>NZ_CP130630.1:2027500-6827500 GCF_030551255.1 Streptomyces sp. NL15-2K | reverse complement strand
GCCCGGGCTCGACCTCGATGCCGTCGTACTGGTCGCGGACGCGCCCGGCCGGCTGCCGCGTCCGCTCGCCCAGCAGATCAAGGTGATCGAGTCGGCGATCGACGTGTACCGCGTGCCCTGGGTGCAGGCCTGGCGGCTGGGCGATCTGAGCGGGACCCCGCCGCGCGAGACCCAGGCGCTGGCCCGCCTGACCGCATCACCCGGACGGTCCAGCTGAGCGACCGGCCGAGTCCTCGGCGGCTTACCGGCGTTGCCGCCCTCTCCGCCGGGGAGACCGCCGCCGCCGTACGGTCGCGCGCGCTGCGGGCCGTCGAGGTGGTCGCGGCGGCGCTGGAGCGGATCGAGCGGGTCGAACCGGCCCTGTGTGCGTTCGTCGAGGTGTGGGGCGAGGCGGCGCTGCGGCGGGCGGCTGACGTGGACGCGCGGATCACCGCGGGCGAGTCGCTTCCGCTGGCCGGGGTTCCGATCGGGGTGAAGGGGCGGCACGGGCTGCGATCGGCCGCTCCGCTGCTGGCCGCCGGATGTGTGGCGGTGGGCGCCACATCCGTCCCCGGCCCCGGAACGACCTGGCAGACCTGGGGACTTGGCGCGCACGGCCGTACCGTCAACCCGTGGCGGGCGGACCGTACGCCGGGCGGTTCCTCTGCCGGGTCCGCGGCGGCCGTGGCAGCGGGGCTGGTGCCGCTCGCGACCGGGAGCGACGGGGCGGGGTCGGTGCGGATCCCGGCGGCGTGGTGCGGTGTGGTCGGGCTGAAGGTCACGAACGGACGGCTGCCCACAGCCGACCGTACGGGCCTCACGGCGCCCGGCGTCCTCACCCGCCACGCCTCGGACGCGGCGGCGTATTGGCGGGTGGTGTCGGCGGCGGAGGATGCGGCGAGTCCCGGGGACACGGCAGGGAAGCGCGACCCGCTGCCCCCGAATACCGGGGACACGGCGGGGAGCCGCGACCCACTGCCCCCGAGTACCGGGCCCGCGGCGGGGAAGCGCCACCCACTGCCCCCGACCGCCGTCTGGTCCCCCGACCTCGGCTTCGCCGACCCCGACCCGGAGGTCGTCGCGGTGGCTCGTGCGGCGGCCGTGCGGCTCGCGGACGCCGGTGCCGTACGGCTCGTACGGCCACGCACCGCCCTCCGGCTCGAAGACCCGGCGCCCGCCTGGCTCGCGCTGCGCACGCCCGGCGCGGACCTAGGGCCTGTGTCGAAAGTGGCGCCTGCCGGGCGGCGCCTGGCACGCTCCCCCACTGCCTTAAGGGCGTGGGAGGTGCCCCCACTCGCCGCACCGGGCGAAAGCCCAAGTACATCCGGTCCATCGACGGGGCCTTCCGCCCGGCACGCCGAGAGCACGCACCAGACGCCGCCCGGCCCGCCCTACGGGCGGACGACGCCACTTTCGACACAGGCCCTAGCGCACGCCCACCTCATCCGAGCCACGAACGACCGGCGACTGTCCGGCCTTTTCGCCGACGCCCAGCTGCTCCTGACGCCGACGACGCCCACCGCCCCGCACGGCCACCAAGGCCCGGGCGACCGCTACTCCACGGCACTGACCTGGGCGTTCAACCTGAGCGGGCACCCGGCGATCAGTGTCCCGGCGGGATTCGGGCCCGACGGCTGCCCGGTGGGGCTCCAGCTGGTGGCGCCGCACGGGCGGGAGGATCTGCTGCTTCGGACGATCGGCGGCACCACGCCCGACTGATTGCCCAGGTGATTGCCCAGATGATTGCCCTGATTGCATGCGTGTGCATATGATGCAGGCGCACGAAGATGCTGCACGCCGACTATCTGGGGGATCCCATGGCCCGCCGCTTCCTGTTCGTCCTGGGCAGCAGCCGCACCGAGAGCAATACCGAGATGCTGGCCCGCAGGGCCGCCGAGCAGCTCCCCGCGGATGCCGAGCAGCAGTGGATCCACCTCGCCGAGCACCCGCTGCCCGAGTTCGAGGACCTGCGGCACGACAGCGACCACGTCCGCCCGACGGAGGGCACCACCGCGCTGCTGCTCGACGCGACGCTCGCGGCGACGGACATCGTGATCGCCTCGCCGTTGTACTGGTACTCGGTGTCCGCCCCCACCAAGCGCTACCTCGACTTCTGGTCGGGCTGGCTGCGCACGCCCGGCCTGGACTTCAAGGCCACCCTGGCCGGGCGCACGCTGTGGGGCGTCACCGTGCTCGCGCACCAGGAGTCCGAGGTGGCCGATCCGCTGGTCGGCACGCTCAACAACTCGGCCGCGTACATGGGAATGCGCTTCGGCGGGGTGCTGCTCGGCAACGGCAGCAAGCCCGGTGACGTACTGAGGGACACCGAGGCGCTGGCGCGCGCGAAGACGTTCTTCGCGCGGGAGGCACCGCCGGCACGTTTCCCCTACGAGGCCGAGTGAGCGCGGCTCAGGAGGAGACGTCCTTCGCCGTGAAGCGCGCCCAGGCCGCCGAGCCGAACACCGCCGCGTACAGGGCCTGGAGGCCGAGGTTCTTCACCAGGTCGTCCCAGTACACCGGTTCGCGCATGAGGTCGGCGAAGGACAGCCAGTAGTGGGAGAAGAAGTACGGCTGGATCGCGTGGAGTTGGGGGATCTGGTCGAGGATCTGGATGGTGATCAGCAGGCCGACCGTGGTCGCCATCGCCGCGATGCCGCTGTTGGTCAAGGTGGAGACGAACAGACCGAGGGCCGCGACGCCGATCAGTGACGCGGCGACGACCAGGGCGATCAGGAAGGCGCGGCCCAGGCCCTCGGTGAAACTGATCTGCGTGCCGGAGATGGTCGTCAGGTCGCCGAGTGGGAAGAGCAGCGCGCCGACCGTCAGGGCCGAGACCGCGACCACGAGGGTGGCCAGCAGACAGAAGGCCAGCACGGTCGCGTACTTGGTGAGCAGCAGGCGGGTGCGCCCGGCGGGGGCGACCAGGAGGTAGCGCAGAGTGCCCGCGTTCGCCTCGCCGGCGATCGCGTCGCCCGCGATGACGCCGATCGCCATCGGCAGGAAGAAGGGGAGCGTCGCGGCGAGCGCGGTGAAGACGAGGAACAGGCCGTTGTTGGTGATCTGCGAGATGAAGGCCGGACCCCCGCCGCCCCCGCCGCCGGGCGACGAGCCGTCACCGGTCTCGATCTTCACGGCGATCCCGACCAGGATCGGCACGGCGGCCAGCACGCCCAGCAGGGCGAGGGTGCGCCAGCGCCGGAAGGTGGTCAGCAGTTCGTTGCGGAGGAGTCCGAGGGTCCACACCAGCCGTGGAGCACGGGCGGTTCCGGCCTGTACGACCCGCTCAGCCTGTACCGCCGTCTCAGCCCGCGACATCGAAGCCCTCCCCCGTCAGCGCCACGAACGCGTCCTCCAGGGAGGCCCGCTCGACCCCGAAGCCACGGACACGCACGCCCGCCGTCACCAACGCGGCGTTCACATCGGCGAGATCGCCGTCCGGTGGCTCGGCGCTCACCCGGTCCTCGGTGATCACGACGTCCGAAGCGCCCTGCTCCTTCAGCACCCGCGCCGCGTCCGCCGCGTCCGGAGTCGTCACGACCAGCCGGCCACGGGCCCCCGCCGCCAGGTCCGCCACCGCGCCCTGCGTGATCAGCCGCCCCTGGGCCATCACGGCGGCGTGCGTGCACGCCTGCTCGATCTCGTCGAGCAGGTGGGAGGAGAGGAAGACGGTGGTGCCGTCGGAGGCCAGCTCCCTGATGAGCGCGCGTATTTCGCGCATGCCCTGCGGGTCCAGGCCATTGGTCGGCTCGTCGAGGACGAGCAGCTTGCGCGGCTGGAGCAGCGCGGCGGCCAGCCCCAGCCTCTGCTTCATGCCCAGCGAGTACGCCTTCGTCTTCTTTCCGGCGGCTGCCGCGAGGCCCACCCGGTCCAGCGCCGCCGCGACGCGGGTGCGCCGGGTGCGCGGGTCGGCGGTCGGGTCGGCGGCGTCGTACCGGATCAGGTTGTCGCGGCCGGAGAGGAAGCCGTAGAGGGCGGGCCCCTCGATCAGCGCGCCCACGTGCGGCAGCACAGTGCGCGCCGAGCGGGGCATGGGCCGGCTCAGCACGCGGGCCGAGCCGGAGGTGGGCTCGATGAGCCCCATCAGCATGCGGATGGTGGTGGTCTTGCCCGAGCCGTTCGGACCGAGGAAGCCGAAGACGCTGCCCGCCGGGACGGTCAGGTCGAGACCGTCGACGGCGAGCTGCCCGCCGCGGTAGCGCTTGGTCAGCGCGCGGGTGGCGATGACGCTGTCGTCATCGGTGCCTCCCGCGCCCCGCGGATCCGGCTCCGTGGCGGACGGTTCGCCCATCGGCTTCCTCTGGCTTCCTCGATGCGTCGTACGCGTACGGCATTCACCGTACGTGCGTACGGTGCCTACTTCCCGGCGTTCGCCGCCTTCACGAGGGCGTCCTTGTCGACCGCGCCGACGTAGACCTTGCCGTCGTCCGTCATCAGGGCGTTGACCAGACGGGTCTTGAAGACCGTGCCCGAGCCGAACTTGCCGGTCACCTTGTCGCCGAGCGAGTCGAGGAAGCCGCCGAGGTCGCCGCCGGCCTCGGCGCCGGAGGGCATGCCCTGGCCGCCGGTGTCGAAGGTGGCCACGGAGTTCCAGCCCTTGCCTATGACCTTCAGGCCCTCGAGGCCCTTGCCGAGGTCCTCCTCGGACTTCTCAGGCGCCCGGCCGTGCTCGCCGTGTTCGATTTTCTCGCCCTCGGTGATCTTCGCGCCCTTGGGCGGGGTGAAGTCGAAGGCGGACGCGGCCGGCTTGGCGAAGCTGACCTGGGTGAAGCCCGCGTCCACGACGGCGGCGCCGCCGCTCGCCGGGGTGAGCGTGAACTTCAGCGGCGTTCCGGTCTTGGAGTCCACGGCCACGGTGATCTGGCCGACCGTGGAGCCGGAGTCCTTCGGCTTGATGACGAGCCGGTAGGCGTCCCGGCCCGCGACCTGCGCGGTGCCGTCGACGGTCACGGACGTGGTGTCGTCGACCGCCTTCAGGGCCTCCTCGGCCATGTCCTTGGGCGTGGCCGGGACGTCCTGCTTGTCCTTCGCTTCCTTGCCGGCGCTCTCGGACGAGGTCGCGTGGTAGACCTCGTTCGACTTGCTGTCGTAGCCCCAGACGTCCTTGCCGTTGTGGATCAGGCTGTACTCGGAGGCGTTCTCCAGCAGCGAGAGCTTCTGCTTGTCGGGGCCGTCGGCCGCGACGCGCACGGTGTGCGTGCCGGACGCGAGCTCGGTGAGCTTCGAGGACGGGTCGGCGGAGGAGCCGTCCGATCCCTTGCCCGACTCCATGGCGCCGGAGGCGAAGCTGCTCTCCAGTCCGCCGAGGTCGGGCAGACCCAGATCCGTGCTGATCTTCACCGTGCCGGACAGCTGCTGTACGTCCGACGCGGCGATCTTCTCGATGAGTTCCTGTGCGCTGATCTTCGGCAGGTCCGGGTCGCCGGAGTCGGCGAGCGCGGGGACGAGCCCGATGGTCGCCGCGGCCACCCCCACCACCGCGACCGGGACGACGTACCGCGCGGCCTTGCGCCGACCCGTGTACCGGTCGTCGACCTCCTCCGCGGCGGTCGTGCTGTCTTCGGTTTCGAACGGTGCCATGTGTGCCTTACCTCCGTCGTCGGCGGCGGCTGTCAACTCCCCTGCGTCCACCCCGTAGCCGCCATTCTCACCCGAATCGGTGAGGAGTGGTGTTTTCCGTGATGTCCATCTGACCAAATCTTCCGGGAAGATTCGTCAGACCCCGGGCTCAACTCCGTGTACACCTGCGGTATGACACAGGGCGGCGGCGCCTGCTCCGACCCGTAGGGGTTGGGGGAGGCGCCGCCTGCCGTAGAGGTCACTCAGCGACGACTCAGCTGCCCACGAACACGTAGTCCGCCTGGTACGGCACGCCGACGATCGCGCCCGGCGAGCAGGAGCCGGCCGGGGCGACGCCGCCGACGGTGTTCAGCCGCAGGATCTCCGCGGTGCCGGCGAGCAGGCCGCGCTGCTTGCCGGACTGGGTGGCCCTGAGGTCCAGCTCGGGGATGTTCCCGTCCCCGTTGGGGGTCCTGGAGATGACCGCCCCGGTGACCGCGCTGCCGTCGGGCGCGATCCACTGCGGGGTACCGGAGTTGGGCTCGACGAAGGAGTGCGCGATACGGCCGGCGAGTACGGCGCTCACGTCACGCTGAGCGAAGGCGTGGCCGCCGCCCTCGGCGGGCTTGCACTCGTAGATCTGCTTGCCCTTGACGACAGTGGCCTGGAAGTTGTCGAGCGCGTCGCGGAAGTCGAAGGAGGCGACGGTGACTTTGTGAAGCTGCCCGCGGACGGCTCCGCCCGGGAACTCGGCGGTGTGGAGGTTGGCATAGAAGGAGCCGGGGTCGGTTTTGAGCGCGTCGAGCAGCGCCGTGTCCTTGACCTTGACGGTCCCGGTGACGCTGTGGCCCTTGCCCCTGCTGCCGAACAGCTTGGTGAAGTCGATCTTGACGCCGCCGTTGGCGCCCTTGGCGCCCTGGTGGATGTGGAGGGCGGTCGGCTTGTCGGTGCCGCGCCAATCGACGGCGACGGACACCTTGTCGCCGTCGACCTTGACGAACTGGAGTGCGACACCGTCGCGGTCCCCCGCGGCCGGCCCGCCCTCCACGGGTACCTCGTTGGCGCCCCTGAGGCTGGCGGCGAGGAGGGTGCCGGTGTCTTCGGTGGCGGTGGCGGCGGACGCGGGAATCGTGGTGGCGGCGATGCCGCCGACGGTGGTCAGGACGACGGCGGCGGTGATCAGGGTCTTACGGCGTGTCGACAACGTCGTGTTCATGCCCATGATGATGTTTTCTTCCCGTAGGACAGCTGACAGCCCCTGCGTCAGCTTCTGGGCATGCATACGAGATGATCTTGGCTTGAATTCAATCCAGACCTGTGATGTGCGCCACGCATGAGCACTCGGGTGGGTCAGCCCGCCCGATGCACCACCGCATCGCACAACTCCATCAGCGCCACCTTCGCGTCACACTCGCGCAGCGGAGCCAACGCCGCCCGCGCGTCCTCCGCGTACCGCACCGTGTCCCGCCGCGCCTGCTCCAGGGCGGGATGCGCCCGCAGCGCGGTCAACGCCTCGGCATGCCGCGCGTCGTCGCTCAGGTCGGAGTCCAGCAGCTCGCACAGCGCGATGTCCTCGGCCAGCCCCAGCCGCGCCGCCCGCTCCCGCAGCCGCAGCACGGGAAGGGTCGGGATGCCCTCGCGCAGGTCCGTCCCCGGCGTCTTCCCGGACTCCTGGGAGTCGGACGCGATGTCCAGCACGTCGTCCGCCAGCTGGAAGGCGACGCCGAGCCGCTCGCCGTACTGCGTCAGGACGTCCACCACCGTCTCGTCGGTGCCGGACATCATCGCCCCGAACCGGCACGACACGGCCACCAGCGACCCCGTCTTGCCGGCGAGCACGTCCAGGTAGTGCTCGACCGGGTCGCGCCCGTCCGTCGGCCCCGCCGTCTCCAGGATCTGTCCGGTGACCAGCCGTTCGAACGCCTCCGCCTGGACCCGCACCGCTTCCGGCCCGAGGTCGGCCAGGATGTGCGAGGCCCGGGCGAACAGGAAGTCACCCGTGAGGACGGCGACCGAGTTGCCCCAGCGGGCGTTCGCGCTGGGCACCCCGCGCCGCACTTCCGCCTCGTCCATGACGTCGTCGTGATACAGCGTCGCCAGGTGCGTCAGCTCCACCACGACCGCCGACGGAACGATCCCGGGCGCATACGGATCCCCGAACTGGGCAGAGAGCATCACAAGCAGCGGCCGGAACCGCTTTCCACCCGCCCGCACCAGATGCTGGGCGGCCTCCGTGATGAAAGGGACCTCACTCTTGGTGGCTTCGAGCAATCCCTCCTCGACAGCCGCCAACCCGGCCTGGACATCGGCTTCCAGAGCCTGGTCCCGCACGCTCAGCCCGAACGGCCCGACGACGGTCACGAGGGGTCTCCTGTCTGCTGGTGTCTACTGGCGATTACACGGCTTGTCGATAGGTCGCTGACATCACTCAAGTCAGCGTATCCGGTCAAGTTTCGATCACCGATAGCGCCCGCCGGTCCAGCTCGGGCGGTATCGGATCACTCCCGGTATATTTTTGATCACCCGATAAGAACTGATATGTACCGACTTACACGGAAGCAGTAGCGCGTGTCCTGAATCGGCACCGACGCCACGCCCGACAGCCGACCGCCGCACCCCGAGGACGACCACGCCTTCTTCGGCCAGCCCACAGGCCTGCTCACCTTCTCCGGTCTCGAGGCCTGGGAACGGCTCTCGTTCCTCGGCATGCAGGCCATCCTCGTCCTCTGCTTCGCCGACACGGTCACCCACGGCGGCCCGGGCATGTCGGCCGGAACCCCCGCCTCGGTGCCCACCGCCACCATGACCTGGATGGCCCTGCCGACGAGCGGACACGACGGCGGCACCTGCCTCATGTCGGCCACGACCAAGCTCGCCCCGGCCGCCTTCTCCAGCACCCAGCCCGCCTGCTTCGGCGTCAACGGCGCGATCGCGGTGGCGGCGGGCCGGGCGGTCATCGCCGCGGCACCGTGGCTGCGGCGCACCATGCACCCCGCCCACCGAGGTCATCGAGATGAGCCTGCACATCCGTACGTCCTTCCCCTACGAGACGACCCACGAGGAGCCTCACCGACTGGACCGCGCCCCGCGACTGGCAACGCCATCCCTGGTACGCGGGCCACGGTTACGCCTCCGTCCGGGTTGACGTGCGCGGGCACGGCAACCGCGAGGGCATGCCGACGGACGAGTACTCGACGACGGAGCCGGCCGACGGGGGCCCGCAGATCGCGGCCCTCGCGCCCGAGCCGCTCAAACGGACTTTCCCCTCTCGAACGAGGTGATTTGCGCGGCCGGTGACAAGGTGGCCTTCCATCGGACCTGGGAGACGTGGATCCCACGGACGCCCGGTTGACAATGAGTTGGGCTCATTGCCCGATTTGCCGCTCTTGCGGATTCCCGTGAGTTGAGTCACTCGCACCCTCTCATGGCTCCACCTCACCGCACCCGCGCTTCCCCTTGCGTCGCGCACGAGTTGAGGCTTGGCAGCAGCAAAGGATCAAGTGCCGCATTCGCCTCCTACCAAGGTCAAAAGGCATGACATGCGAGTCCGCCACTTGTTCCTGGCGTGTGCTCTCGCATACGTTCCCGGCCTGTCGGGCGGACGCCGAATCCTGCCGCCGCCCGGACCGAGACTCATCGACGAAGACACTCGCACGGCAGGAGCGGGGGAACCAGGTAAGTCGCCGGGCCGGACGACGCACGTCGCACCGGAACGGCTAGGGGTGAAGTCGCATCGCCACAAGGCGGCGCGGCCGGGCAACTCCCGCCCGAACCCGACAGCTCACCTCGTAGGCGCCGGAGAGGAACAGCGCCATGGCCGCAGGTAAGCACCGCCGTCCCCGAACCAGCCCGCTCATCCGAGGCGTCATCGCCGCCGGAACCGGGACCGCCGCCCTCGCCCTCCCGCTCCTGGGCGCGACCGCCGCCAGCGCCGCACAGCCGGCCAAGGCCCCCACCACCGCGCAGGCCGCACAGCAGGTCAAGTCCGTCACGTACACCACGGTCAAGGGCGACACGCTCTACGGCATCGCGGAGCGATACGACACCCCCGGCGGCTGGCGACAGCTCTACAAGGACAACCGCAAGGCCATCGGCGACGACCCCAGGCTGATCCACGCGGGTCTCGAGCTGACGGTCAGGACGACGAAGAAGGCGAGCACGGCGGGCAAGACCGCCGACAAGGCCTCCGCGCCCGCCGAGAAGCCCGCCCAGTCCGTCGCCAAGGTCACCCAGGCCTCCGCCAAGACGTACGCCAACAACCTCGACGGCTGGATCCGTCAGGCGATGGACATCATGGCGCAGAAGGGAATCCCCGGCTCGTACGAGGGCATTCACCGCAACATCATGCGTGAGTCGTCCGGCAACCCGATGGCCATCAACAACTGGGACTCCAACGCCGCGAAGGGCACCCCCTCCAAGGGGCTCCTCCAGACGATCGACCCGACGTTCAACGCGTACCACGTGGCCGGCACGTCCTTCGACCCGTACGACCCGGTCGCGAACATCGCCGCCGCCTGCAACTACGCGGCCGCGCGGTACGGCTCGATCGACAACGTCTTCGGCGCGTACTAGGGCCTGTTGCGAAAGTCCCGTCGTCCGCCCGGAGGGCGGGCCACGCGGCGTCCGGTGCGTGCTCTCGGCGTGCCGGGCGCAAGCCCTCGTACTGGATGTACTTGGGCTTGTGCCCGGTGCGGCGAGAGCGCGTGCCGGGCGTCGCGGGGCAGGCGGGACTTTCGCAACAGGCCCTAGGACCCGTCCGGCCGGCGGTGCTGTTCACCTGACCGAACAGCACCGCCGGCCTACCGGCGGAAGAGCCCCTCCAGGACGACGGCGATGCCGTCCTCCTCGTTCGACAGGGTGACCTCGTCGGCCACGGCCTTGAGTTCGGGGTGGGCGTTGGCCATGGCGACGCCGTGGGCGGCCCAGTCGAACATGGGGATGTCATTGGGCATGTCCCCGAAGGCGATGGTCTGCCCGGGTCCCAGTCCGAGGTGTTCGGCGGCCAGGGCCAGCCCCGTCGCCTTGGTGATGCCGCATGGCTGGAGTTCGACGGTCCCGGGGCCCGACATGGTGACCGTGGCGAGGGAACCGACCACTCCGCGCGCCGTCGCCGCCAACTCGTCGTCGGACAGGTCGGGATGGCGCAGCAGGACCTTGCTGATGGGCGCGGACCACAGGTCGTCGCGCCGGCCGACCCGTACGGCGGGCAGGGTCGGGTGGGGCATCAGATAGCCGGGCTCGATGAGCGTGAGGCCGTCGACGCCGTCCTGGTCGACGGCCGCGTACACCTGCCCCACCTCGGCCTCGATCTTGCCGAGCGCGGTCTCGGCCAACTCCCGGTCCAGGGTGACCGACCACAGCAGACGGTCCGCGCCGGCGTCGTACACCTGCGCGCCCTGCCCGCACACCGCGAGCCCCTCGCTGCCCAGGTCGTCGAGGAGCGGCCGCACTCGGGGCGCCGGTCGGCCCGTCACCACGAGGTGCTGGGCACCGGCCGCCGACACCCGCGCCAGCGCGGCGAGCGACCGATCGGAGAGCGTGTCGTCGCCTCGGAGCAGTGACCCGTCCAGGTCGGTGGCGATGAGTGAATATGCGGTGGGTGCGGCCATGATCAGAGAATACGGATGGAACGCCCCACCGACTCGACGGGAACCGGACGGCTGTTTCCTTCACATGCGTTGACGGCTGCTCCGGTTACCCGCTCATGCGGAGTCCCGCACCACCAGCTCCGTCGGCAGTATCACCCCGGCCGTGTCCTCGCCCGCGATCTGGGTGAGCAGCATGCGGACCATCTCGGCGCTGATGCGGTCGAAGGGCTGTCGCATGGTGGTGAGGGCCGGGGTGATGGCCGTGGCGGCGGGTGAGTCGTCGAAACCGCCGACAGCGATGTCATCGGGGACCGAACGCCCGGCCTGCTGAAGGGTGTTGACGACGCCCAGCGCCATCAGGTCGGACGCCACGAACACGGCGTCCATGTCGGGAGCCTGCTCCAGCAGCCGACGGGCGGCCCGCTCGCCGCCGGCGCGGCGGTAGTCACCCTCCACCACCAGCGCCGGGTCGTAGGGCATCCCCGCCTCGATGAGCACATCGCGGTAGCCCGCCAGGCGGTCCGTGCCGCCCGGCATGTCCAGCGGACCGGTGACCATGCCGATGCGGCGGCGGCCGCCGGCGATCAGATGGCGGACCATCTCCTGGGCGCCGTCGCGGTCGGCGGCCGCCACGTAGCTGACCCTGGAACCGAGCCCGAGCGGCTTGCCGCAGGCCACCAACGGGATGCCGGCGTCCCGCAGTTCGGCGGCCACCGGGTCGCCGCTGTGGCTGGAGACCAGCAGCACGCCGTCGACATGACCCGAAGTGATGTACCGGGTCAGCCGGCGCCGGTCGTCGTCGCTGGCCGCCAGCATCAGCAGCAGCGGGACGTCGTGCTGCGCGAGGTGCTCGGTGCAGCCGCGCAGCAGCACGTTGAAGTTGGGGTCCTCGAAGAACTTCTCCTGTGGCTCCGTCAACAAGAAGGCCACCGAGTCCGAACGTCCCGTGCTCAGGCTGCGGGCATGTCGGTTGACGACGTACCCCGTCTTCCTGATGGCGGCCTCCACGGCCCGGCGGGCGGCCGGCGAGACGTAGCGGCCGCCGTTCAGGAAGCGGGAGACGGTGCCCCGCGACACACCCGCCTCCCGCGCCACGTCGTGGATGGTGGGCGGTTTGCGGCGTCCGTTCGCGCTGGTGGTCATGTTCCTCGTTCGTGACAGTTCATACGGTCCATCAGTCCATGCGTATCTCAGGACTTGACCGAGCCGCTCAACAGATCCAGGGACCAGAACCGCTGGATCACCAGGAAGAGCGCGATCAGCGGGACGATCGCCAGCAGGCATCCGGTGATGACCAGGGTGTAGAGGGCGGGCTGCGAGGCGCCCTGGGCGAGCAGGGTGTAGAGCCCGAGGGTGAGCGGGAACTTGGTGTCGTCGGCCAGCATCACGTACGGCAGCAGGAAGTTGTTCCAGATGGCGACGAACTGGAAGAGGAACACCGTGATCAGGCCCGGCATCATCATCGGCACCGCGATCCGGGAGAAGATCCGCCACTCGCTCGCGCCGTCCATCCGGGCGGCCTCCAGGAGTTCGGCGGGCACGGCGGCGGCCGCGTAGATGCGGACCAGGTAGACGCCGTACGGGGAGAGGATCGACGGCAGCAGCATCGACCAGTACGAGTCGGCCATGCCCATCTTCGACAGCAGCAGGTACTGCGGTACGGCCAGCACGATGCTCGGCACCAGCACGCCGGCCAGGATCATCTTGAAGATGAACTCCCGCCCGCGGAAGGCGAACCGGCCGAGCGCGTAGCCGCCGGCGGCCGACACCGCGGCGGACAGGATGGCGCCGAGGCCCGCGTAGAAGGCGGAGTTGGCCATCCACTGCCAGTAGATGCCGTCCCGGTAGGAGGTCAGGTCGCCCAGGTTGCCGAAGAAGCCGGTGCCGGGGGTGAAGCTGAAGGTGGAGAACAGCTCCGACCGGTCCTTGGTCGCCGCGATGACCACCCAGGCGATGGGGATCAGGCAGTACAGCGCGCCGAGGATCAGTACGAGGGTGGGGACCCAGGCGACGCGCCGCGCACGGGTCCTGCCGGTGGCGTCGGCGGTGAGGGTGAGGGGGGTCATGCCCGGTCCTCCCGGGTGTAGCGGTCGGAGATGCGCAGCATGGTGAAGGAGAGGACGAACGTGGCCAGGGCCAGGACGACCGCGGTGGCGGAGGCGCCGTAGATGTCGGACTTCAGGAAGGCGCTGTCGTAGATGGCCATCAGCGGGCTCCACGTGCTCTGCAGGTTGTTCGTGAGCGGCTTCAGGGCCATGGGCTCGGTGAACACCTGCAGGGTGGCGATCACCGAGAAGAAGAAGGTGAGCACCAGCGAGGGCATGACGATCGGGATCTTGATCCGGAGGGCGATCTTGAGGTCGGACGCCCCGTCGATCCGCGCCGCCTCGTAGATGTCCGGCGGGATGGCCCGCAGCGCGGTGTAGATGACGATCATGTTGAAGCCGGTGCCGCCCCAGACCGCGATGTTCGCGAAGGAGAGGTAGAGGTTGCCGCCGTCGAAGAGGTCCGGCTGCGGCAGGCCGAACTTGTCCAGCAGGTAGTAGAAGGGGCTGACGTCCGGCAGGTAGAGGAAGCCCCACATCAGGGCGGCGATGATGCCGGGCACGGCATACGGCAGGAAGATCGCGAGCCGTGCGAAGGGCGCGCTGCGCGCCTTGGGGGTGTCCAGCATGAGCGCGAAGATCAGCGCCAGGCCCAGCATCGTCGGGATGACGATGAGGCCGTAGCCGAAGGCGCGCAGCACGCTGTGCCCGAACTCGGAGTCCTGGAGTACGGCCGTGTAGTTGCCGAAGCCGTTCCAGACCTCCTCGCGGGCGCCCTTGCCGAGTCCGATGCCCTTGACCTTGACCTTGTGCAGGCTGAGCCAGATCGCGTACCCGATCGGGACGAGGGTGAAGGCGGCGAACAGGGCCAGTGTGGGCACCAGGAACCAGTACGGTGCGCTGCGGCCTCGGCGGCTGGCGCGGCTGGGGCGGACGGACTGGGCGGTGCCGGTGCCGTCCGCCAAGGGCCCGACCGCGGTGCGGTCGGCGCCCTTGAGCGGAGTGCTGGTCATGCCTCGGTCACCTCGAAGCCCTGCTTCTTCATGTCGTCGAAGGTCTTGGACTGCATGGTGCTGAGGGCGGAGGCGAACTGGGCCTCCTTCTTCGCCTTGGTGGCCTTGCCGAAGCCGTCCTGGAAGGTGGTGTAGGCGGTCTGGACGTTCGGGCCCCAGGCGGAGGCGGCCGTGGTCGCGGCGATCTCGGCGGCCGTGGTGTAGAAGTCCTTCTGGTTCGGGAAGAACGCGGGCGTGGCGAGCACGTCGCCGGTCTGGCCCTTCGTGGCGGCCGGGTAGACGGCGACCTCCTTGACCAGGGCGGCCAGCGCCTGAGGGTCGGTGTTGATCCAGCGGACGAACTTGGCCGCGGCCTCGGCGTGCTTCGAGTCGCTGGAGACGCCGGTGGAGGAGCCGCCCCAGCTGCCGGTGACGTTGTCGCCCGCCTTCCACTGCGGCAGCGGGGCCATGCGCCACTTGCCCTGGGTGTCGGGGGCGGAGGAGACCAGCACGCCGGGCGCCCACACGGCGGAGACCCAGGCGAGGTGGGTGCCCTTGTTCAGGGCGTTGTTCCAGGCCGGGGTGTACATCGGCTGGTTGTCGATGACGCCCTCCTGGACCAGGCCGCCCCAGAACTCGGCGACCTTCTTCGTCGCGGCGTCGTCGATGCCGACGGTCCACTTGCCGCTGCCGTCGACGGTCCACCACTTGGCGCCGGCCTGCTGGGCGAGGCCCGCGAACAGGCCCGGGTCGTTGGAGGAGAAGGTGGTCAGGTAGGCGTCCGGGACGGCTTTCTTGGCGGCGCGGGCGACCTCCGCGAACTCCGTCCACGTCTTGGGGACGCTGAGTCCGTGCTCCTTGAACAGGTCTTCGCGGTAGTAGAACATCAGCGGCGCGGAGTCCTGCGGCACACCGTAGACGGCGTCGGTGCCGAGGGTGACCATCTCCCACAGGCCTTCGGAGAACTCGGACTTGACGTCGCCGACGTACTTCGAGATGTCCGCGAGCACGTCGTTGGAGACCAGGGTCGGCAGGGACTGGTACTCGGCCTGGACGAGGTCGGGGGCGTTGCCGGCCTTCTTCGCGGTGATCAGCTTGGAGACGATCTCACCGCCGCTGGCCTGCTTCGAGACGGTGACCGTGATGTCCGGGTTCTTCTTGTTCCAGATCGCGGCGACCTTCTCCATGTTCGGCGCCCACGACCAGTAGGTCAGCTTGACCGGGCCGCTGCTCTCGCCGGAGTCTTCGTCGTCGGAACCGCCGCAGGCGGCGAGGGTGCTGGTGATGCCGAGGGCGGCGGCCCCGGCGAGAATGCTGCGCCTGCTGATCTGGCGGCGGTGGATCGACATCTTCATCTCCCCTGACTTGGACGAGCCGACCTCGTCGACGTCCCGCGTACGCGGCAACCGCCGTGGGGGGAGGTTCTGCGGACGTGACCGAGGGGCTGGGCGCGAGGGCCGCGCGGCTCTGTGATCGTGCACAGTAGAGAATTGTTTCGGCCCCTTGTCAATGGCGGAGGGCTGGGGTTACCTACTTGTTGCTCATGGATGTCGGCGGTATCCCGTACTGTGCACGATCACAGAAACCGGCGTCATCTGCGCCGTCACCGTTGCCCATCCCCGGGAGCCACCGCATGCCCTCCGCCGCCCCGCACGACCGCCTGCCACTCGCCTTCGGGGGGCGATTACAACCCCGAGCAGTGGCCGCAGGAGGTGTGGGAGGAGGACGTACGGCTGATGCGCGAGGCCGGCGTGACGCTGGTATCGCTCGGCATCTTCGCCTGGTCCCGGATCGAACCGCGGCCCGGCGAGTACGACTTCGAGTGGCTCGACCGGATCATCGGGATGCTGTACGAGACCGGGATCAACGTGGACCTCGCGACGCCGACCGTGGTGCCGCCGGCCTGGTTCTACCGGGCGCACCCCGAGGCGCTGCCGGTGACCCGGGAGGGGGTGCGGCTGGCGTTCGGCTCACGCGGGGCGATCTGCCACTCCGATCCGGACTACCGGGCGGCCGCGGCGGAGATCACTTCGCGGATCGCCTCGCGTTACGGGGGCCATCCGGCCGTGGTGCTGTGGCACGTCCACAACGAGTACGGCGCTCCGGTCCTCGGTTGTTACTGCGACACCTGCGCCGCCGCCTTCCGGGTCTGGCTGCGGGACCGTTACGGCACGCTCGGCGCCCTCAACCAGGCCTGGGGCACCGCCTTCTGGGGCCAGCTCTACGGCGACTGGGAGGAGATCGGGGTGCCCCGGGCCACGCCGACGGTGGGCAACCCGGCCCACCAGCTGGACTTCCAGCGGTTCGCGGACTCCCAGGCCCGCGCCAACTTCGTCGCCGAGCGGGACATCCTGCACCGCCTCTCCCCCGGCGTGCCCGTGACCACCAACTTCATGGTCGCGCCCAGTCAGTGCTCCTCGGTCGACTACTGGGCGTGGGCCCGCGAGGTCGACCTCGTCACCAACGACCACTACCTGATCACCGACGGCCGCCGCACCCACGTCAACCTGGCCCTCGCCGCCGACCTCACCCGCTCGGTCGCGGGCGGCGCGCCCTGGCTGCTGCTCGAACACTCCACGTCGGGCATCAACTGGCAGCCGCGCAACCCCGCCAAGACGCCGGGCCAGATGGCCCGCAACTCCCTCGGCCATGTCGCCCGCGGCTCCGAGGGCGCGCTGTTCTTCCAGTGGCGGCAGTCGCGGCGGGGTGCGGAGAAGTTCCACTCGTCGATGCTGCCGCACGCGGGTACCGGGACCCGGGTCTGGCGGGAGGTCACCGATCTCGGCCGCCGGGTCGCCGACCTGGCGGACCTGCGCGGGACGCGCACACGCGCCGACGTGGCCATGGTCTGGTCGTGGGACTCCTGGTGGGCGCAGGGTCTGGAGTGGCGGCCGAGCAAGGACCTGGACGCGCGGGAGCGGCTCGACGCGTTCTACGAGGCGTTGTACGACCGCCACCTGACGGTGGACTTCGTGCCGCCGGCCGGACTGTCGGAGCTGGATCCCGCGCGCTGCCCGCTCCTCGTCGTCCCCCAGCTGTACTCGGCGCCCGTCTCCGTCTCCGCCGACCTGGAGCGGTACGTCTCGCGCGGCGGCACCCTGCTGGTCTCCTTCTTCTCCGGCATCGTCGACGAGCACGACGCCGTGCATCCCGGGCCGTACCCGGGCGCACTGCGGGACGTGCTCGGGCTGACCGTCGAGGAGTTCGACCCGCTGCTGCCGGACGAGACCGTCACCGTACGCATGACCGAGGGCAGCCTGGCACGCCTGTGTCCGGACGGCACGCCGGACCGCCGGGAACTCCGGGCCGATGTGTGGTCCGAGTACGTCGTCCCCGGCGACGGCTGCGAGACGGTGGCCGTGTTCGCCGACGGCCGTACGGCGGGACGGCCGGCGCTCACCCGGCGGGCGCTGGGCGATGGAGCGGCCTGGTATCTGGCGACCCGGCTGACCGGCGCCGATCTGGCGGCGGTGGTGGATCTCGCGCTCGCGGATGCGGGGGTCACGCCTGCCGATCTTCCGCGCGATGTCGAACTCGTCGTACGGGAGGGCGAGTCGGAGGTGTTCCGGTTCGCCGTCAACCACACCGACGCCGAGGTGAAGGTGGTGCTGCCGGACGGGAGTCGGGCGGCCGTGCCGGCGGGGGCGGTCGAGGTGTTCCGCGAGCCGCGCTGAGTTTCCTGCCCTTGTTCCGCGTTTTGTTCTTCCTCTGTTGTTCCGCGTTTTGTTCTTCCTCTGTTGTTCCGCGTTTGTTCTTCCTCTGTGGCTTTCACCGTGAAGGGACCCTGAAATGCGCAGACGTAGTGTTCTCACCGCTGCCGGAGGCGCCGCACTGGCGGTTCCCGTGCTGGGCGCGGCACCTGCCGTCGCCAGCACCTCCGCCTCGGCGGCGGGCAGTCGCCGTCGCCTGGAGATCCGAGGCATGGACATCTCCTCGCTGCCGAAGAACGAGGCCAACGGCGCCGTGTACCGGCGGGCCGACGGCCGCCGCGACGACCCGGTCCGCATCCTCGCGCACGCGGGCATCACCCACGCCCGCCTGAAGGTCTGGGTCGACCCGGCCGACGGCTACAACAACAAGAAGCGCATACTCCCGCTGGCCCGCCGCCTGAAGCGGGCCGGCATCGGCATCTGGATCGACTTCCACTACTCCGACCGGTGGGCGGACCCGGCGCACCAGACCAAGCCGGCCGCCTGGGCCGACCTGGACGTGGCGGGCCTGACCCGGGCCGTCTACGACCACACCGCCGACGTCCTCGGCGCGCTCCGGCGGCAGGGCACCCCGGCGGATCTGGTGCAGATCGGCAACGAACTCAACGGCGGCATGATCTGGCCCGAGGGCAACTGGGAGCACTGGGACAACCTCGCCGCCTTCCTCAAGGCCGGCCTGCGCGCGGCCCGCGACACCACCCCGCGCATCCGCACGATCCTCCACCTGGCCAACGGCGGCGACAACGGGCTGTACCGCTGGTGGTTCGACAACGCGGTCGCGCTCGGCGTCGACTTCGACATCATCGGCCTGTCCTACTACCCCTTCTGGCACGGCACGGTGGAGCAGGCCGCCGCCAACATGGCCGACATCACGGCCCGTTACGGCAAGCCGTGCGTGATCGCCGAGACCGCGTACCCGTTCACGCTGGAGAGCGAGGACGCGATCAACGACATCATGAACAGCCCCTCGCAGCTCACGCCGGGCTTCCCCGCCACCCCCGAGGGCCAGGCCGCGTGGCTGCGCGCGGTCGCCGATCTCGCCGCCGCCGTGCCGGACGGCCAGGGCCTGGGCCACTGCTACTGGGAAGGCGTGTGGACCTACCGCGCCGGCAGCGGCTGGGACCCGGCGGACCCGACGTCGGGCAACGCCTGGGAGAACCTCGCGCTGTTCGACTTCGAGGACAAGGCGCTGCCGGGGTTGCGGACGTTGGGCCGGTACCGGGCGTAGTGCCTGGTCGTGCGGCTGGGAGCCGACAGCCCCGGGTGTAGCGGGCTACACCCTGGATACGGCAGTCGGCTCCCCCGTGGCAACGGGCGGGCGACGGGATCGTGGACGGCACAGACAGACCGACCTCGTCGAAGGGACGCTCCCGTGCCCAGGAACCGCCGACGCCGTATCACCACGATCGCCACCGCGGTGGCGCCGTCACCCTGACCGCCGCCCTCGCCACCGCCTGCGAACCCGACGACATCGACACCTCACTGGACTGTGTCTCCAACGCCGACACGATCGCCGACAGCCTCAAGTCCATCCACGAGGCCGGCCTGGACAAGTCCATCCTGAACGGCGACACCAACCCCGACTCCAGCAGGATCGATGCGGCGGCGACGCGTTGACGGACGTCTGTACGTCGTGACGCGCCGCCCGGCCTCCTGGCCGGTGCACGCTGCGCGCCCGGCGTTCACCCCCAGGTCGTCCCCGCCGGCTCCCTGATGGTGGCGTTGATGCGGTTGAACATGTTGGTGAGGGAGATGGTGAGGATGAGCGCCGACAGCTCCTTCTCGTCGAAGTAGTCGGCGACCTCGTCCCACAGCGCGTCCGGTACGGCGTCCTGCGACCGGTCCGCGAGGCGGGTGACCGACTCGGTCAGCTGCAACGCGGCCCGCTCGGCGTCGGAGAAGAAGGGTGCCTCCCGCCAGGCGGCGACGGCCGCGATGCGCTCCTCGCTCGCGCCGGCCTTTCGCATGTTCAGGACGTGTCCGTGCACGCAGGCGCTGCACCCGTTGATCTGGCTGGCACGCAGCCCGACGATCTCCGCCACCTCCTGCGACAGGCCGCCCTCGCCGATCGCCTGGAAGATGGTGCCGATGCCCTTCATCGCGCCGGGAAGGACGTACGCCGGGTTCGTCATCCGAGCCTGCATGGTGATGCCTCCTGTGTCAGTGCTGAGCAGGTGAGTGAGAAGCTGGCGCTTCGTTTTCGCTTTCACCGCACTGACGGAGCGGGGGCAGTTGTTGTGACAGACCGGCCGAAAGAATCGCCGGGAGTTTTTCAGGCGCATCTACGGGAGGCCGCCGCCGGCATCCTGGAACGCTTCCCCGAGGCGTCGAGACGCGAGATCTACGCCCTCTCCTTCAACATCTGGCGCATCGACTACGACGACCGCCGCCCCTACGTCGCCATCGGCTACAACACCGAGGGCCAGTACGAGCGGGAGAGGCGCCCGGACGACCCCGGTGAGGCCCGCTGGAACTACGCCTGCTGGCTCCTCGACGGTTTCGAGACCCTCGGCAACGTCCCCGAGGACCCGGCCGGCGGCCCGCTGTACGTCGAGGAGATCAAGCGGCTCGGCCTCTGGTACGACGGCGATGACGTGGAGGTGGGCGCGGACGACGTGATCGACGCCCAGCGCGACCTCCTCAACCTCCACTTCGCCGACGCCTGCATCGACCTCGCGCGTCATCTGCACGACAGCGGCCGTATCGAGCAGCTCTTCGGCCGCCCCCTGCCGGTCGTGGTCTTCGACATGGACTGCCCCGGCTGGGAGATCGAGGCCACCGAGGCGGCCAACCCACCCGAACTGATCGAGGACTTCCTGACCTGGCAGCGGGCGGCCGAGGAGGCGTGAACCGACGTTCGCCGGCGCGGACCCGGCTGTCCGTTCTCAATGAGGTTGGTGGACTGCCTGGCTCTGAGCTGGGAGTTGTCATCTTGGAGTGAGACGGTGCCGCACCTTGATGTGTCAGGGGCTGTGCGGCGGGTTCGACCAGGACTTCGTGGGTCAACGAGGGTGGAAGCGGTAGGACCGCTGACCTGCGGGTTGTCAGTCTGATTGAGACAGGGAGAGCCTCGGTCTCAGGGAAGTTGCCAGTTTCTGGAGGGCTGCCAGCTCGCGGCTCCCTGCCTTGAGCTGGAACCGGCGTGCGATCTCCGGGGCCGATTCCTGGTGATCGCGCCAGTGCGGTGATGAGAGCAGGCTGGTGAGGATGACCGTTTCGGGGTAGGTCGCGATCTCGATGCGGTTCGGAGACGGGCGGAGTGGGTCTCCGTAGATGTCTTCGCCGAGGAGATGAATCCGGTCCGTCCACCGCTGTTGGAGCTGTGTCTCGGCGGCGGTGTGGAACCACTTCAGCAAGCTGTCACGTGCGGTGCGGTAGCTCTGCTCGGGGGCGGAGCCCCTGCGGCGGCTCGTGAGTCGCCGGTGGCGCTGGTTGGCTCTGCGAACGTCGGGCAGAACGCGGAGGAGATGCTGCTCGTCGCCCAGGAGCCAGCGGTGATGTCGTGGGCAGACTGCTTCGTGGGGCAGGGTCTCGCGGACGACGAGGCCGTCGATTCCGCGCCGGGCCATGCAGGGGCGGCATGCCGGACGGTGAAGGGCATCGCCGTGGCCGGTGCTCGGGCGTGGACCGATTCGTTGGCCCTCGCTGAGTTCGGCGAGAGCTGGCATCGCATGCACGAGTTCGGCGGGTGCCCGGCCGGTCAGGGCGGATAGTCCGAGCAGGGCCCGTGGGGTCCAGTGGTCCGTGCGGTTGTCGTCACGGCGGTGATGACGGTTGTGACCGAGAAGACCGGCCAGATAGCGGACCGGCAGGCGGTTGGCGTCCGCGAGCCGGTTCAGATAGGAGCCGACCGTCTCGCGGTGCACTGGCGAGAGGGGGACAGGCAGTATGCGCGGGTGTGTACTCAACTGGCCTTCCTCGTCGCGGGAGTCGAGGGACGGCGTCTGGTCTGCTGTGCAACGGCCCGGTCGAGTTCGACTTCATCGAGTCCGGTGCGTGTGATCTTCTCTGTGCCGCTGATGATGGCGTCCAGTGCGGCTTCGCGGACGAGGTGGGACAGGCTGCCGATCATGCCCCCGGTGCGGTCGTGCAGGTAGGCGCTCAGCTTGAGGAGGGTCTGCGGGCGGTGGGCATAAAGCCGTAGGGCCTCCTCCAGCGTGGTCACCAAGGACTGCCAGGCTTCTTTGTCCTTGGCCGTCTTGTGGGGGAAGGGGCGAGTGGTGATCTCGGTGTAGCGGCTGGCGATCTGCCCGCCGCGGCGGCCCGTGAACAGCCCAGTGTCCTCAACATCGACTCCGGCCAAGACGAACGTCGCCGGGATGCGCTCGGACAGATACTTGATCTGATCGGAGGCTTCGGCGCCGGTCTTGGTGCGGATGTCGAGGTTATGGAGCTCGTCGATCAGCACCAGGCGGCAGCTCCTGCTGCAGAGCAGGTCGCAGACGCGGTTGGTGATGTCGACCTGGCTGAAACGGCTGGGCAGCGGCAGGCCGATGAAGCGGGCGAGTTCGACCGCGAGCATCTTGGGTGTCGCTGCGGGCGGGACGGTGACATAGACGACGGGCAGGGCCTGGTGCCCGACTTCGCCGCGGCGGCGGCCGAGGAGTTCGTAGTTCTTGCCGAGCTGCGTGATCGCGGTGGTCTTTCCCGTGCCCGCGGGCCCGCTGACGATCAGTCCGCGGCGGGCCGACTGCTGGCGACGGTTGAGGAGGATCCGCTTGCGGCCGGTGGTGGTGACGTGCTGGATCGTGGGAGTGCGGACGATGACCAACTGCGCGTGATAGTCCTCGCGTTCACGCTCACGGGCAGTCCGCTGGTCCGGACTCAGACGCTGAATTGCGGCGGGTGAGAGCACCTCGGGAGGCATGGTCTCTTCGGCGACGAAGCATGCCCAGCCCTCCTTCGTGCTCAGCGGGTGGACGTCCTCTGGTTCCTGCCCGGCGTCCGGGGGCGGGTTCATGGACGGCTCCCGTCGGTGAAGGCGTCGAAGACCCCGAAGGGAATGACCTTGCCGACTGGTTGGTCCTCGTCCTCCGGGCCTTCCTGCGGTTCTTCGGGGAGGGCAGGCCGAAGGCCAGGGTGAACGGGGTGGCTGGCTGCCGCGTGGGTGCGGGCGGCAACTTTGCGGTCCGGGCCGTTCTGAGCCCGGGTGAGCAGGTCTTCCACAACTGCGGCGATCGCGCCTTCGTCGGTGTCGTCGGCGCCCTGGGCGGCCAGGACAGAACGGGCGTGTCGCCAGGTGAAGTCGGCGAAGGGGGCGGAGACGGAGTCCAGCCGGGTCCAGGGGACGGTGATCCAGCCGCCTGCCCGGTGATCGCGGATCCAGATGTGGGACAGATCGTAGGGGTCGTAGTGGACTTCCCAGAGGCCGCCCTTGAGGTCGACGCCAGAAGGCTGGCGCCGGTAGGGCGCCAGGTCGCGGCAGTCGTAGGTGCGGTAGTCCATGACGACGCCGTAGTCGTTGATCTTCCGCCACTCCGCGGGCAGGAGTTCGATGTAGTCGTCGCCGGTCAGGCAGACCGGCAGGTGTCCGCTGCGGGCCACAAGCATCGCGTAGACGTCGTTCGGGGACAGAGCCTGGCCCGGCAGGAACGGGCTGCGGAGGCTGTCGTGGGGCCTCGTCTGCCATCGGGCAACGACCCATTCGTCGAAGAGGTCGGCGAGTTCTCGCAGGGTCCAAACAGCCTGGACGTCCTCACCACGCCGGGTGGGGTTGGAGCCGACGTAGCCGGCGACGTGCTGGCAGAACAGCGTGTTGATCGAGGAAAAGGTGCGTTCCACCACGCCTTTGTCGGTCGGGGTGGCGGGCCGGGCCGGCTGGACGGAGACGCCCAGGGTCTGGCAGGCCGTCACGAACGTCTCCGAGATGAACACCTTGCCGTGGTCGACCACGATGGTGTCCGGGACGATCACCGGTTTCGCGGCGGCGTGTTCCAGGCGGGCATCCACGCTCATCAGCCGCGCGTGCGGGATGAGCGAGACGGACATCCGAAGAGCGTCGTGCCAGCCCGGCCGCATCGGCTCGGGGACCAGGATGCGGGCCAGTAGTAGAGCCGCATCCACGGCCTTGGTGCCCGCAGGCCGCAGGACGGCCGCGCAGATCGTCCGTGTTGCGACGTCGACCGCGATGGTCAGCTCGACCCGGCCCGTCACGCCGTCGTCCAGGATCGCCAGCACGTCCAGCGGGGTGGTGTCGATCTGCACGACCTCGCCGGGCCGGGCGGCCTTCGACGGGGTGAACACCCCTTGCGGGCGGCGGGCTCGTGACCGGCGGGCCGTGGCAGTGCCGAAGGAGTGCATCCCCTCCGACAGGGACCGCACCAGCCGGTAGAGGGTGGACCGTGAAGGCAGCTCGACGGCTCCCTCACCGTGACGCTCGACGAGGATCCGCTCAGCCTCGCGGAGCACCCGGCTCCGGGTTCCCGTGGACAGCTTCTCCTGCCCGGCCAGTGCCTCCGTGATGGCGGTGACCAGCCGTTCGTCCGCGTGCCCGGTCGGCTTGGAGACGCGGGTGGCACGGTGGTCGACCAGCCCCCAAAGTCCCTGCTCGCGCCAGCAGCCCCGCAACCGGAACAGGGTCCGGGCGGTCATCGGCGTCCCGAGAGCGGCCAGTTCCTCCGCCTTCGCCGCGATCCGTTCGTTCACCGTGCGCCACTTCGGGTCGTACTCGGGCCGGGGCCTGGCGGTCGGCTCCGCGCCGGGCAGCAGTCCGGTCTCCATCTCGACCATGTGCCGCTCAAGCAACCGGGCCCGCCGCAGGGCGGGCTCGGGAACGGTGTCCAGCAGTCCGAACGACGGCAACCCCGGCGCTTCGGGCAGGGAGTCGAGCATCTCGAAGCCGTCCGCCGCCAGCAGATGGGAGAACAGCACCAACGATGCTCCGCCGGACTCGCCCTGCAGCCGCACCGTGGTGCCGGCCAGACCCGCCACGAGGTGGACCTGTCCGTCGAACCGGACCCGGTCACCGACCCGCAGCACTCCACGAGGCCCCGAGGCAGTCACCGGCCCGCCTCCCCGGTCATCACCACGGTGCGATCACTCAGGCGACGGCCCAGGTCGGCCCGCAGCAGCCCGCGCCAGAGCAGGTGGAAGACCACCGGGAGCACGCCGATCGGATCACCCAGCGTTGCAGCCTGCCCGAGCAACGGTGCGGGAGTCGCGAAGGCCGCGCAGACCGCCGCCGTCATCCCCTCCGACACGGCGAAGCGCGGATGGCGATAGCCCGCCAGCCAGCGCAGATTCGCCACTCGGACGGGATCGATCTCACTGGCGACACGGTAGGCCCAGCCCACCGCGTCACACGCTTCCCGCGCCCGCTTGAACGACTCGGCGGCCCTCTGGTCGATCCGGTCCGCCGGACGGCAGTCCACCACCAGGCCACTTCCGTCCGCAGCCCGCGCGAAGTAGTCCGGAGCGTGTGACCGGCTGCGGCCTGATCCCTCGTCCCGCCAGCTCAGCCAGAACGGCTGCGAGGAGAACCCCGTCACCAGCGGATCGAAGTCGAGCAGCATCGCGTGATCCCGCTCCAGCCACGATTCGAACCCCACATGCCGACCGGTCGTCACCGCCCAGTACAGCCCCGGAAAATGGCGCTGGCCGCGGTACGACGGGAAGTCCCGCACCGGCAGCGCGTCCTCGAAAGCGACATCCCCGGCCTCGGTCAACGGCCGACGTCTCGTCCCGCCGTCCGCTTCAACCCAGCCGATCTCGTACCTCGACGCATCCGCGTACACGGAAACGTGCTCAACCCCCTGCGGCCCTTCAGGCACCGCCGTCCCCACACGAACCCTCATGGGACGACCATCCAGGGTTCGATGACACAGACCAGATCAGATGAGACCCAAACCACCCTGAAGTCGGAAAACCGGGCACCGGCTCACATGCACCACCGAGACCAGCCACGCTGAACTGCCAACTCGTCTGAGAACAGCAGGCTTCACCGATACGGGACACCGGCCGGCTGCGCGCGCCGCGCCCGGCACGCGGGAACGCCCGGGCCGCCCTCAGCCGTGCGCCGCCGCCAGATGCCTCGCCAGCCTCGGTGACGCGAACTCCGTCCCGCACACGAACCGCATCACCGGCCCGTACGACGCCGCCGCCGGCAGACCCGTGAAGTACAGGCCCGGCACGGACGAGACGTACCCTGCCCCCAGCTTCGGCGTGCCGCGGCTCACCGCGAGCCGGGTGCGCAGTTCGGGGCCGAGGAAGTCCATCGCCGCGAGGTCGACCCGCTAGCCGGTGGCCGCTATGACGTGGTCCGCCGAGAGCCGTTCCGTATCGCCGTCGTGCGTGAGGGCCGTCAGGGCCGGGTGACCGTCGGTCGTGTCCGCGCGCAGGACGCGGGCGACCTCGCTGACCCGCACCCTGCCCTCGAATCGGTCGCGCAGCCACCACGCGCCGAGCGGGCCGAGGACGCGGCGGACCAGGTAGTGGCGGACCTGGGCCGGGAGGTGGCGGTAAGGGTGCGGGTAGTAGCTGAGCGCCCAGAGGGATCAGGCGCGGCCGAACGGCGACTCCGGGCGCGGCTTCGCCTGCCGCCACGGCGGCGCCCCGACGGCGATCAGGACCGCGGCCTCCTCGTCGGTCGGGATCAGTACGGTGGGCCGCCTGATCCGGCGCCCCTACGGACCGGATCCACCCCGTCCCGTATCCCCAAAGGACGCTAAGCCGGAACTAGCGACTCCGACAAGGAATTTCCGGACATTGCAAACTCTTTAGACACACCGGACTCTGCCCAAGACAGGTAACTCCGCCGTAACGTGTGGCCCGACCATGGAACGCACGGTATGCGCGAGAGCGAGGCAGCACCCATGCCCCCCTTCGATGTCCCCGAGGGCGACCCCTTCGGCCCGCACAACCTTCCGTACGGGGTCTTCTCCCTCCCCGGATCGGCCGGCTCCGGCGGCCCCGTCGAGCGGCGGGTCGGCGTCCGGCTCGGCGACCACGTCCTCGACGCGGGCGCGGCCGCCGCCGTCCTCGGCTCCCCGTACGTCTCCCTGCTCGCGCGGCCCTCCCTGAACCCCCTCCTCGCCGCGGGCCGCACTGCCTGGTCCGACGTACGGCGCGCACTGACCGCATGGGTGACGGTCCCGTCCCACCGGCAGACCATCGAGCCCCTGTTCCACCCTCTGTCCGCCGTCACTCTGCACCTCCCCTTCGAGGTCGCGGACTACGTCGACTTCTACGCCTCCGAGAACCACGCCCGGAACGTCGGCCAGATCTTCCGCCCGGACGCGGCCGACTCCCTGACCCCCAACTGGAAGCACCTCCCGATCGGTTACCACGGCCGCTCCGGCACCGTGGTGGTCTCGGGCACGGATGTCGTACGACCGTCGGGGCAGCGGAAGGCCGCTTCCGACCCGGCGCCCGTCTTCGGGCCTTCCGTCCGCCTGGACATCGAGGCCGAGGTCGGCTTCGTGGTCGGGGTCCCCTCGGAGAGGGGGAACCCGGTGCCACTCACCGACTTCCGCGACCACGTCTTCGGCCTCTGCCTCCTCAACGACTGGTCCGCCCGCGACATCCAGGCCTGGGAGTACGTCCCCCTCGGCCCGTTCCTCGGCAAGTCCTTCGCCACCTCCGTCTCGGCGTGGATCACCCCGCTGGACGCCCTGGAGGAGGCCCGGGTGGCTCCGCCGTCACGGACACATGAGCTGCTGCCGTACCTGGACGACGCCGAGGAGGAACCCGGCGGCTACGACCTGCGCATCTCGGTCGCCATCAACGGCCACGTCGTGTCCGAGCCCCCCTTCTCCACCATGTACTGGACCGCCGCCCAGCAACTCGCCCACATGACCGTCAACGGCGCCTCCCTGCGCACCGGCGATCTGTACGGCTCCGGCACGGTGAGCGGCCCGACGGAACGGGAACGCGGTTCGCTCCTGGAACTGACCTGGAACGGCCGCGACCCACTCGAACTCCCCGACGGCAAGCGGACGTTCCTGGAAGACGGCGACGAGGTGACGCTGTCGGCCTGGGCACCGGGGCCGGACGGGGCGCGGGTCGGGTTGGGGGAGGTCAGGGGGCGGATCGTGGCAGGATGAGGACAAGGGCCGCTGGGCTGAACATCGCTTCTCCCAGCCCCAGTTGAGGCCCCGGAACTCTGGCCGGTACACACCACGCCTCACACCGGACGACTCCCGAAACCTGCCGCGCGCCGCCCGCCGCCGTCATACTGGGGGCGGGCGGCACCGCGCGGTACGACGACGGACCCGCCGCCCCGCACCACCCCACCTGTGCACTCCCGTGCACCCCTTGCACCCGTAGCCGCCCTTTTTCCGACCAGGATCCGGAGCCCGTGGCATGACTGTCTGCCTGCTCCTGCTGAGCGCCGTCGCCCTGACGGCCGCCGTGCCGGTCCCGCGCGCACTGACCCGAGCGTCGTGGCCCGAACGGGATCCCGTGGTCGCGCTGTGGGTGTGGCAGTGCCTGGTCGCCACCGTCCTGCTGTGCTGTCTGACGGCGCTCGTGCTGGGCACCGCGGCCGTCTTCCACACCGTCCGCGACCACGTCTTCGCTCCGGCGCCGCCCGGCGTGACCGCCGCGTACGACCTCTCCGCCGCCCCGATCTGGGCCGCCGGCCTGACCCTGTTGCTGGCCTGCGGGGCCGCCTGGACGACCGCGATGCTCGCCCGTGAGCTCGCCGAGGCCCGCCGACGCCGTGGCCAGGCCCGCGCCCACCTGCGCGAACGCGCCCCCGACCTGCCGGCCGGACTGCCCGCCGCGCGCGGGCCTCTGCTGGTGCTGGAGGACGAGTACCCCGACGCCTGGTGGATGCCCGGCAACCCGCCCCAGCTGATCGTCACCACCGGCGCCCTGCACCGCCTCACCGACCACCAGCTCGACGCGGTCCTCACCCACGAACGCGGCCACGCCCGTGCCCGCCACGACTGGCTGCTCCACCTCTCCACTGCCCTGGCCACCGGTTTCCCCCGTATCCCGCTCTTCGCCCACTTCTGCGACCAGACCCACCGCCTGGTCGAACTCGCCGCCGACGACACCGCCTCCCGCCGCTGCGGTCACCTGACCACGGCATTGGCCCTGATCGAACTGAACCAACACCGGGGCGTCCTCTCCTGCGCCTCCACCCACCGCCTCCTGGGCGAACGCGTCGACCGCCTCCTGGAACCCCGCCCCCGCCTGGGCCGCAGCCACCGAGCCCTGACGACGACGGTGGCAGCGCTGGTCCCGCTCCTCCCTCTGCTGATCACGTTCGCACCGGGCCTCACGGCACTGTCGTAACCACGACCACTGCGACCAGCCGCGCGCAGCCGACGCCGTCAGACGGAGCGAGTCACCGCCGCCCGGCCCCAGGATGCGGGCAGCCACACCCGCCCAGCGCGGGCAGCCGCTCCGCGTTGGCTGCGGGCATTCGTGCCTCCCCCAGTGCCTTAAGGGCCTGGGAGGTGCCCCCAGGGGCGGCACGGGTGGGCGCAGGCGGCACCCCGTAGCGCCGGGCCGCGCGACCCACCCCCGCCCAGCACCAGCACGGGGCGCCGCATCAGCCAACGGCGCCTATATCCAGCCGTCGTCCGGCTCCGGCTCCCGCTCCGGCTCCGGCTCCGCACCCATCTCGGGCCAGTCGTCCGCCCCCGGATCCGCCTCACGCGCCGGGACCGCCGCTCCGGACACCCCACCCAGCCCGGCCAGCACCCCGATCACACCCTCCCCATAAGTCGCCAGCTTCTTCTCCCCCACCCCACTGACACCGCCCAGCTGCGAAACCGACGTCGGCCAAACCGTCACGATCTCCCGCAGCGTCGCGTCGTGGAAGATGACGTACGCCGGAACCCCCTGCTCCCGCGCCTGCTCGGCCCGCCAGGCACGCAGCGCCTCGAAGGCGGGAAGCAGCTCCTCCGGCAGCTCGACCGCGGCCGCCTTGGCCTTGCGCTCGCCCTTGCCGGAGGACCCGGACGCCGACCGCGAGGTCACCGCCTTCTTCGGCTCCTTCCGCAGCGGCACCTCCCGCTCCCGCCGCAGCACAGTTCCACTCGCCTCGGTCAGCACCAACGTGCCGTACTCCCCCTCGACCGCGAGCAGCCCCTGCGCCAGCAACTGCCGTACGACACCGCGCCATTCGCTCTCGGCCAACTCCTCGCCGATGCCGAACACGGACAGCTGATCGTGATCGAACTGGATCACCTTGGCCGTCCGCTTCCCCAGCAGGATGTCGACGATCTGCACCGCGCCGAACTTCTGCCCCCGCTCCCGCTGCAACCGCACCACCGTCGACAGCACCTTCTGCGCCGCGATCGTGCCGTCCCAGGTCTCGGGCGGGGTGAGACAGGTGTCGCAGTTGCCGCAGCCCGCCGGGTCGGGGTCCTGGCCGAAGTAGGCGAGGAGCTGCCCGCGCCGGCATTGGACCGTCTCGCACAGCGCCAGCATCGAATCCAGGTGGGCCGCGGCCCGCCGCCGGAACGCCTCGTCGCCCTCGCCCAACTGGATCAGCTTGCGCTGCTGGATGACGTCGTTCAGCCCGTATGCCATCCAAGCCGTCGACGGCAGCCCGTCCCGGCCGGCGCGGCCCGTCTCCTGGTAGTAGCCCTCGACCGACTTGGGCAGGTCGAGGTGGGCGACGAAGCGGACGTCCGGTTTGTCGATGCCCATGCCGAAGGCGATGGTCGCGACCACGACCAGACCGTCCTCCCGCAGGAACCGGGACTGGTGGGCCGCGCGGGTGCCCGCGTCCAGGCCCGCGTGGTACGGCACCGCCTCGATGCCGTTGCGGGAGAGGAACTCCGCCGTCGCGTCCACCGACTTGCGCGAGAGGCAGTACACGATGCCCGCGTCACCCGCGTGCTCCTCGCGCAGGAAACCGAGCAACTGCTTCTTGGGGTCGGCCTTCGGCACGATCCGGTACTGGATGTTGGGCCGGTCGAAGCTCGCCACGAAATGGCGGGCCTGAGGCATGTGCAGCCGCTGGGTGATCTCCTGGTGCGTGGCATGCGTGGCCGTCGCCGTCAGGGCGATCCGCGGCACCTCCGGCCAGCGCTCGCCGAGCAGTGACAGCGACAGATAGTCGGGGCGGAAGTCGTGGCCCCACTGGGACACACAGTGCGCCTCGTCGATGGCGAAGACCGCGATCTTGCCGCGAGAGAGCAGGTCCAGCGTGGAGTCGAGCCGCAGCCGCTCCGGCGCCAGATAGAGCAGGTCCAGCTCACCGGCCAGGTACTCGGCCTCGACCACCCGCCGCTCGTCGAAGTCCTGGGTGGAGTTCATGAACCCGGCGCGCACGCCGAGCGCCCGCAGCGCTTCCACCTGGTCCTGCATCAGCGCGATCAGCGGCGAGACCACGATGCCCGTACCGGGTCTGACCAGGGACGGGATCTGATAGCACAGCGACTTGCCGCCACCGGTCGGCATGAGCACGACGGCGTCCCCGCCGGCCACCACATGCTCGATGACCTCTTCCTGCGCACCGCGGAAGGTCTCGTACCCGAAGACGCGGTGCAGTGTGGCCAGCGCCTCGCTCTCGATCGTCCCTGGCATCTCCCGGATACCGCCCGTCCCGCCCATAGTCGTGTCCCCCGTACGTCGTCCCTCGACCACTGCCTCCACGATAGGGGCCAGGACCGACAGCCCCGGAGTTATCCACAGGCTGGTCGATGACGTTCGATGGTCATTCGAACAACCCACGTCACTTGGCACGCCGGCTCGGGGCGGGAACCACATGCGCTGGGCCCCGGCTCCCACAAGGGATCCGGGGCCCAGCGCACAAGCACGCAGGTCAGCGCGCTCAGCGCACGAACACTCCAGCCTGGTTGGCCAGATCCAGGAAGTACTGCGGCGCCACACCGAGCACCAGCGTCACCGCCACGCCGACCCCGATCGCCGTCGTCGTCAGCGCCGACGGCACCGCGACGGTCGGGCCCTCGGGCCGCGGCTCGCTGAAGAACATCAGCACGATGACGCGGATGTAGAAGAACGCCGCGATCGCGGACGAGATCACACCGACCACGACCAGCGGGGCCGCACCGCCCTCCGCCGCCGCCTTGAACACGGCGAACTTTCCGGCGAAACCGGAGGTCAGCGGGATGCCCGCGAAGGCCAGCAGGAAGACCGCGAACACGGCCGCCACCAGCGGCGAACGCCGGCCCAGTCCGGCCCACTTGGACAGGTGGGTCGCCTCGCCGCCGGCATCCCGCACCAAGGTCACCACCGCGAACGCCCCGATCGTCACGAACGAGTACGCGCCCAGGTAGAAGAGGACGGACGACACACCGTCCGGCGTGGTCGCGATGACACCCGCGAGGATGAAGCCCGCGTGCGCGATCGACGAGTACGCCAGCAGCCGTTTGATGTCGGTCTGCGTGATCGCCACGATCGCACCGCCGAGCATGGTGACGATGGCGACGCCCCACATGACCGGCCGCCAGTCCCAGCGCAGGCCGGGCAGCACGACGTACAGGATCCTGAGCAGCGCGCCGAACGCCGCCACCTTCGTCGCCGCCGCCATGAACCCGGTCACCGGGGTCGGCGCGCCCTGGTAGACGTCCGGCGTCCACATGTGGAACGGCACCGCGCCGACCTTGAACAGCAGACCCATGATGATCATCGCGGCGCCGACGAGCAGCAGCGCGTCGTTGCCCATGGTGTCCGCGAGCGCCGGGTCGACGGTCGTGACCGTGCCGTCGACGACCTGCGCGATCGTCGCGTACGACATCGAGCCCGCGTAGCCGTAGAGCAGCGCGATGCCGAACAGCGTGAACGCGGAGGCGAACGCGCCGAGCAGGAAGTACTTGACCGCGGCCTCCTGCGACATCAGCCGCTTGCGTCGGGCCAGCGCGCACAGCAGGTACAGCGGCAGCGAGAAGACTTCCAGGGCCACGAAGAAGGTCAGCAGATCGTTGGCCGACGGGAAGATCAGCATGCCCGCGACGGCGAAGAGCAGCAGCGGGAAGACCTCGGTAGTGGTGAACCCCGCCTTGACCGCGGCCTTTTCGCTGTCGCTGCCCGGAACGGACGCGGCCTGCGCGGCGAAGGAGTCGACGCGATTGCCGTGCGCCTCCGGGTCGAGCCGCCGTTCGGCGAAGGTGAACAGGCCGACCAGGCCCACCAGCAGGATGGTGCCCTGCAGGAAGAGGGCCGGGCCGTCGACGGCGATCGCGCCCATCGCCGCGATGCCCGCCTTGGTCGTGGCGTACCCGTCGGCCGCCAGCGCGATGACCGCCGCGAAGGCGGCGGTGAGCGCGACGACGGACACGAACATCTGTGCGTAGTAACGGGACTTGCGCGGGACGAACGCCTCGACCAGCACCCCGACGATCGCCGCACCGACGACGATCAAGGTGGGCGACAACTGTCCGTATTCGAACTTCGGTGCGTCGATCTTCGAGATCGGATCGGCCGCGGTTGTCCACAGGCTGTGGACGGCTGTTGTACTCACTTGGCCGCCTCCACCTCGGGCTGGGGGTCCTTCTTCTGTACGTCGGACATGGTCTGCTTGACCGCCGGGTCGATGATGTCCGTGACGGGCTTCGGGTAGACGCCCAGGAAGATCAACAGCACGACCAGCGGGGCGACGACCACGAGTTCCCGCACCCTGAGGTCCGGCATCGCCGCGACCTCGGGTTTCACCGGGCCCGTCATCGTCCTCTGGTAGAGGACGAGGGTGTAGAGCGCGGCCAGCACGATGCCGAACGTGGCGATGATGCCGATCACCGGGTAGCGCGCGAACGTGCCGACCAGGACCAGGAACTCACTCACGAAGGGCGCGAGCCCCGGCAGTGACAGGGTGGCGAGGCCGCCGATCAGGAAGGTGCCGGCGAGCACCGGAGCGACCTTCTGCACTCCGCCGTAGTCGGCGATGAGCCGCGAGCCGCGCCGCGAGATCAGGAAGCCGGCCACCAGCATCAGGGCGGCGGTCGAGATTCCGTGGTTGACCATGTAGAGCGTCGCGCCGGACTGGCCCTGGCTGGTCATCGCGAAGATGCCCATGATGATGAAGCCGAAGTGCGAGATCGACGCATACGCCACCAGGCGTTTGATGTCCCGCTGGCCGACGGCGAGCAGCGCCCCGTAGATGATGCTGATCAGGGCGAGGACGAGGATGGCGGGCGTCGCCCACTTGCTCGCCTCCGGGAACAGCTGGAGGCAGAAGCGGAGCATCGCGAAGGTGCCCACCTTGTCGACGACCGCCGTGATCAGGACGGCGACCGGGGCGGTGGCCTCCCCCATGGCGTTGGGCAGCCAGGTGTGCAGCGGCCACAGGGGCGCCTTCACCGCGAAGGCGAAGAAGAAGCCCAGGAACAGCCAGCGTTCGGTGTTGGTCGCCATGTCCAGCGAGCCGTTGGCCCGTGCCTCGGCGATTTCCTGGAGCGAGAAGTTCCCGGCGACCACGTAGAGGCCGATCACCGCGGCCAGCATGATCAGTCCGCCGACCAGGTTGTAGAGCAGGAACTTCACCGCCGCGTACGACCGTTGCGTCGACGCCGCCTTTTCGCCGTGCTCGTGGGCACGGTCCCCGAAGCCGCCGATGAGGAAGTACATCGGGATCAGCATGGCTTCGAAGAAGATGTAGAAGAGGAAGACGTCGGTGGCCTCGAAGGAGATGATCACCATCGCCTCGACGGCCAGGATCAGGGCGAAGAAGCCCTGCGTCGGCCGCCAGCGCTTGCTGCCGGTCTCCAGCGGGTCGGCGTCGTGCCAGCCCGCGAGGATGATGAACGGAATGAGCAGGGCGGTCAGCGCGATGAGCGCCACCGCGATGCCGTCCACGCCCAGTTCGTACCTCACCCCGAAGTCCGCGATCCAGGCGTGGGATTCGGTGAGCTGGTAACGGTCACCGTCCGGGTCGAAGCGGACCAGGACCGTGATGGCGAGCACGAGCGTGGCGAGTGAGACGAGCAGCGCCAGCCATTTGGCGGCGGTCCGCCGCGCGGCCGGTACGGCGGCCGTGGCGATGGCCCCGAGGGCCGGGAGCACCGCCGTCGCTGTCAGCAGGGGAAAGGACATCGGTATCAGACCGCCCTCATCAGCAGGGTCGCGGCGACGAGGATCGCCGCACCGCCGAACATCGAGACCGCGTACGACCGCGCGAAGCCGTTCTGCAGCTTGCGCATCCGTCCGGAGAGGCCGCCGACCGAGGCCGCCGTGCCGTTGACGACGCCGTCGACCAGGGTGTGGTCGACGTACACCAGGGAGCGCGTGAGGTGCTCGCCGCCGCGGACCAGGACGACGTGGTTGAAGTCGTCCTGGAGCAGGTCGCGTCGGGCGGCCCGGGTGAGCAGCGACCCGCGCGGGGCGACGGCCGGGACCGCACGGCGCCCGTACTGGGCGTACGCGGCGGCGACGCCGATGGCGAGCACGACCATGGTGGAGAGAGTGACCGTGAGGGCGCTGATCGGGGCGTGCCCGTGGTCGTGTCCCGTGACGGGCTCCAGCCAGTGCAGGAAGCGGTCGCCGATGCTGAAGAACGCTCCGCCGAAGACCGATCCGACCGCCAGCACGATCATGGGGATCGTCATGACCTTGGGCGACTCGTGCGGGTGCGGCTCGGCGTGCTCGCCGCGGTGCTCGGCCGCCGGCTCCACGCTGGGCTCGGCCGGAGACGGCGTCGGGGCGTGGCGCCAACGCTCCTCTCCGAAGAACGTCATCAGCATCACGCGCGTCATGTAGTACGCCGTGATGGCCGCGCCCAGCAGGGCGCAACCGCCTAGGATCCAGCCCTCGGTGCCGCCCTTCGCGAACGCCGCTTCGATGATCTTGTCCTTGGAGAAGAAGCCGGACAGGCCGGGGAAGCCGATGATGGCGAGGTAGCCGAGGCCGAAGGTGATGAAGGTGATCGGCATGTACTTGCGCAGGCCGCCGTACTTCCTCATGTCGACCTCGTCGTTCATGCCGTGCATGACCGAACCGGCGCCGAGGAACAGCCCGGCCTTGAAGAAGCCGTGCGTCACCAGGTGCATGATCGCGAAGACGTAGCCGATGGGGCCGAGGCCCGCGGCGAGGACCATGTAGCCGATCTGCGACATGGTCGAGCCGGCCAGCGCCTTCTTGATGTCGTCCTTCGCGCAACCGACGATCGCACCGAACAGGAGCGTGACGGCACCGACGATGGTGACGACCAGTTGCGCGTCGGGTGCGCCGTTGAAGATGGCGCCGGAGCGGACGATCAGGTAGACGCCCGCGGTCACCATCGTCGCGGCGTGGATGAGGGCCGAGACCGGGGTCGGGCCTTCCATCGCGTCCCCGAGCCAGGACTGCAGCGGCACCTGGGCGGACTTGCCGCAGGCGGCGAGCAGCAGCATCAGGGCGATGGCGGTGAGCTGGCCCTCGGTCGCGTCACCGGCGAGCCCCGCCTCCTCGTGGGTGCCGAGCACCGGGCCGAAGGCGAAGGTCCCGAACGTCGTGAACATCAGCATGATCGCGATCGCCAGGCCCATGTCGCCGACGCGGTTGACCAGGAAGGCCTTCTTCGCGGCCGTGGCGGCGCTGGGCTTGTGCTGCCAGAAGCCGATCAGCAGGTAGGAGGCGAGACCGACGCCCTCCCAGCCGACGTACAACAGGAGGTAGTTGTCGGCGAGGACGAGCAGCAGCATCGCCGCGAGGAACAGGTTCAGATAGCCGAAGAAGCGGCGGCGCCGCTCGTCGTGCTCCATGTACCCGACCGAGTACAGGTGGATCAGCGAGCCGACGCCCGTGATCAGCAGGACGAACGTCATCGACAGCTGGTCGACGCGGAAGGCGACGTCCGCCTGGAAGCCCTCGACCGGGACCCAGCTGAACAGGTGCTGCATCAGGGTGCGGTGTTCGGCGTCCTTGCCGAGCAGGTCGGCGAAGAGGACGAGGCCGATCACGAAGGACACGCCCGCAAGGAGCGTGCCGATCCAGTGACCGACGGCGTCCAGTCTCCGGCCGCCGCACAGCAGTACGGCCGCTCCGAGCAGAGGCGCCGCGATCAGCAGCGCAATCAGGTTCTCCACGATTCAGCGACCCCTTACAGCTTCATCAGGCTGGCGTCGTCGACCGAGGCCGAGTGGCGGGAACGGAACAGCGACACGATGATCGCGAGCCCGACCACGACCTCCGCGGCGGCGACGACCATCGTGAAGAAGGCGATGATCTGGCCGTCGAGATTGCCGTGCATCCGGGAGAAGGCGACGAACGCGAGGTTGCAGGCGTTGAGCATCAGCTCGACGCACATGAACACGACGATCGCGTTGCGCCTGATCAGCACGCCGGTGGCGCCGATCGTGAACAACAGGGCGGCGAGATAGAGGTAGTTGACGGGGTTCACTTCGACGCCTCCTCGGCCCGCTTGAAGGTCGACGGTTCGATCGGGGTCCGCTCCAGTCGCTCCTCGGCGCGCTGTTCCAGCGCCTTGAGGTCGTTGAGCGCCTCCGCCGACACGTCACGGATCTGGCCGCGCTCCCGCAGCGTCTTGCTGACGGTGAGGTCGGAGGGGGTGCCGTCGGGCAGCAGGCCCGCGATGTCCACCGCGTTGTGCCGGGCGTACACGCCGGGCGCCGGCAGCGGCGGCAGGTGCTTGCCCTCGCGGACGCGCTCCTCGGCCAGCTCACGCTGGGTCTTGGCGCGCTCGGTACGCTCGCGGTGGGTGAGCACCATGGCGCCGACGGCGGCCGTGATCAGCAGGGCACCGGTGATCTCGAAGGCGAAGACGTACTTGGTGAACAGGAGGGTCGCGATGCCCTCCACGTTGCCGTTGGCGTTCGCCTGCGCGAGGCCGTTGAACTCCTTCAGGGAGGCGTTGCCGATGCCCGCGACCAGCAGGATGCCGAAGCCGAGCCCGCACAGCAGGGCCAGCCAGCGCTGGCCCTTGATGGTCTCCTTCAGGGAGTCCGCCGCGGTGACACCGACGAGCATCACCACGAACAGGAACAGCATCATGATCGCGCCGGTGTAGACGACGATCTGGACGACGCCCAGGAAGTAGGCGCCGTTGGCGAGATAGAACACCGCCAGAATGATCATGGTCCCGGCGAGGCAGAGCGCGCTGTGCACGGCCTTCTTCATGAAGACGGTGCACAGGGCGCCGATCACGGCGACGGTGCCCAGAACCCAGAACTGGAAAGCCTCTCCGGTGGAGGTGGAGTAGGCGGCGAGCTGCGTCATCGGCCGATCACCTTCTCCGACGCCGGTTCGTCCTCACCGAAGGTTGAGGCGGCCTCCTGCACGTCCTCGCCCTTGGAGAGGGCCACCTGGCGTTCGGTGCCTGGCGCGGCCTCCGTCACCAGGCCCCGGTAGTAGTCCTGCTCGTCCGTCCCGGGGTAGATCGCGTGCGGCGTGTCGACCATCCCCTCTTCGAGACCGGCGAGCAGCTGCTCCTTGGTGTAGATGAGGTTCGCGCGGCTACTGTCGGCCAGCTCGAACTCGTTCGTCATCGTCAGCGCGCGCGTGGGGCACGCCTCGATGCACAGGCCGCACAGGATGCAGCGTGCGTAGTTGATCTGGTAGACGCGGCCGTACCGCTCGCCGGGCGAGTAGCGCTCCTCGTCCGTGTTGTCCGCGCCCTCCACATAGATGGCGTCGGCAGGGCAGGCCCAGGCGCACAGCTCGCAGCCGACGCACTTCTCCAGGCCGTCCGGATGGCGGTTGAGCTGGTGCCGTCCATGGAACCGGGGGGCGGTGGTCTTCTGCTGCTCCGGGTACTGCTCGGTCAGCCGCTTCTTGAACATGGCCTTGAACGTCACGCCGAAGCCGGCCACCGGGTTCTGGAAACCGGGCTTGGTCTCCTTGGGCTCCTCAGCCATCGGACGCCTCCTTTCCATCCAGAGATCCGTCACTCTGAGTATCGGTCCCACCACTGACAATCAGCTCCCGCTCGCTGCGCGAACGGCGCCGCGGCACCGGCGGAAGCTCCTGTCCCGGCATCGGCGGCACGGGGAATCCGCCCGCCAACGGGTCGAACGCGGCCGGTTCCTCGGCGGGCCGCTCGGCCGCCCTCGCCTTCTCGCGGAACATGTCGACGACGAAGGAGAGAAGCAGCAGAGTGATGACACCGCCGGCGATGTAGAGAGCGATGTCGGCGAAGTCGTAGTTCTCGTTCCGCAGGGTCCGTACGGTCGCGACGAGCATCAGCCAGACCAGGGAGACCGGGATGAGGACCTTCCAGCCGAGCTTCATCAGCTGGTCGTAGCGGACGCGTGGGAGCGTGCCGCGCAGCCAGATGAAGAAGAAGAGCAGCAGCTGGACCTTGACGACGAACCAGAGCATCGGCCACCAGCCGTGGTTCGCGCCCTCCCAGAAGGTGCTGACCGGCCATGGAGCCCGCCAGCCGCCCAGGAAGAGCGTCACCGACACGGCGGAGACCGTCACCATGTTCACGTACTCGGCGAGCATGAACATCGCGAACTTGATCGACGAGTACTCGGTGTTGAAGCCGCCGACCAGGTCGCCCTCGGACTCCGGCATGTCGAAGGGGGCGCGGTTGGTCTCGCCCACCATCGTCACGATGTAGATCAGGAAGGAGACCGGCAGCAGGATGATGTACCAGCGGTCCTGTTGCGCCTCGACGATCGTCGACGTCGACATCGACCCGGAGTAGAGGAACACCGAGGCGAAGGCGGCGCCCATGGCGATCTCGTACGAGATCATCTGCGCGCAGGAACGCAGTCCGCCCAGCAGCGGATAGGTGGATCCAGAACTCCAGCCCGCGAGCACGATGCCGTAGATACCGACCGAGGCGACCGCGAGGATGTACAGCATCGCGATCGGCAGGTCGGTGAGCTGCATCGTGGTGCGGTGCCCGAAGATCGAGATCTCGTTGCCGGCCGGGCCGAAGGGGATCACCGCGATCGCCATGAAGGCCGGGATGGCCGCGACGATCGGCGCGAGGACGTAGACCACCTTGTCCGCGCGTTTGACGATGACGTCTTCCTTGAGCATCAGCTTGATGCCGTCGGCGAGCGACTGGAGCATGCCCCAGGGGCCGTGCCGGTTGGGGCCGATGCGCAGCTGCATCCAGGCGACGACCTTGCGCTCCCAGACGATGGAGAACAGCACGGTCACCATCAGGAAGGCGAAGCAGAACACCGCCTTGATGACGACCAGCCACCAGGGGTCGCGGCCGAACATCGAGAGGTCTTCAGCGGCGAGGTACGGGCTCATGCCTCCACCTCCTTGGGGGCTTCGGCGAGCGTCGCCGGGCCGATGCGGACGAGGGACCCGGGCAGCGCCCCGGTGTCGGAGGCGACGCCCCCGCCGACGGAGTTCAGCGGAAGCCAGACCACCCGGTCGGGCATCTCGGTGATCCGCAGCGGGAATTCGACGACTCCGGCGGGCCCGGTCACGGCGAGCGGATCGCCGTCCTTGACGCCCGCCTCCGCGGCCGTGGCGGGCGACACGCGCGCGTGGGCGGCATGCCGCGTCCCGGCGAGCGCCTCGTCGCCCTGCTGGAGCACACCCTGGTCGAGCAGCAGCCGGTGCCCGGCCAGTACGGCCTCTCCGGCCGCCGGCCGCGGCAGCGTGGCCGCGATCTCCAACGGCTGGGTGGCCCGCGGCCCGTCCCAGGCCCCGAGCCGGTCCAGCTCCGCGCGCGTGGTGCGCAGATCCGGCAGACCAAGGTGTACGTCCATGGCGTCGGCCAGCATTTGCAGCACCCGAGCGTCGGTGGGTGCCAGGCGCCGGGTCATGTGGTCGGGCTTGAGCGCGGCCTGGAAGAAGCGCACCCGGCCCTCCCAGTTGAGGAAGGTGCCGGCCTTCTCGGCGACCGCGGCGACGGGCAGGACGACGTCCGCGAGCTCGGTGATCTCCCCCGGGCGCAGTTCCAGCGACACCAGGAAGCCGACCTCTTGCAGTGCCTCACGCGCGCGTGCCGGATCCGGCAGATCGGCGACCTCGACGCCCGCGACCACCAGCGCCTGGAGCTCGCCGCCCGCGGCGGCCTCGATGATCTGGCCGGTGTCCCGCCCGTAGCGGTGCGGGAGTTCGGCCATGCCCCAGACGGTGGCGACCTGCTCCCGCGCGCGCGGGTCGGTGGCCGGTCGTCCACCCGGCAGCAGCGATGGCAGCGCACCCGCCTCGATGGCACCTCGCTCCCCCGCCCGGCGGGGGATCCACACCAGACGGGCGCCGGTCGCGGCCGCGGCCCGTACGGAGGCGGTCAGCCCGCCCTCCACGGCGGCCAGCCGCTCACCGACGACGATCACCGCTCCCTCGGCGCGCAGCGCCTCGGCGGCCTTCGCGCCGTCGTCCTCCAGGCCGACGCCGCTCGCGAGCGCGTCCAGCCACTCCGTCTCGGTGCCGGGGGCAGCGGGCAGCAGCGTGCCGCCCGCTTTCTCCAGGCCGCGGGTGGCGTGTGTGGCGAGCGAGAAGACCTTCTGGCCGTGCCTGCGCCAGGCCTTGCGCAGTCGCAGGAAGACGCCGGGCGCCTCCTCCTCGGCCTCGAACCCGGCCAGCAGGACGGCGGGCGCCTTCTCCAGAGCGGAGTACGTGACGCCCGTACCGTCGAGGTCACGGCCCCGTCCGGCAACCTGGGCCGCCAGGAAGTCGGCCTCCTCGCCGCTGTGCACGCGCGCGCGGAAGTCGATGTCGTTGGTGTCGAGCGCCACCCGCGCGAACTTGCTGTAGGCGTAGGCGTCCTCGATGGTGAGGCGGCCGCCGGTCAGCACACCGGTCCGGCCCCGCGAGGCGAGCAGCCCCTGAGCGGCGATCTGCAGCGCCTCCGGCCAGGAAGCCGGCACGAGGTCGCCCTCGGCGTTGCGCACCAGCGGCGTCTGGAGCCGGTCGCGCTGCTGCGCGTACCGGAACGCGAACCGCCCCTTGTCGCAGATCCACTCCTCGTTGACCTCGGGGTCGTTGGCCGCGAGCCGTCGCATGACCTTGCCGCGCCGGTGGTCGGTGCGGGTCGCGCAACCGCCGGAGCAGTGCTCGCAGACCGACGGTGAGGAGATGAGGTCGAAGGGGCGGGAGCGGAATCGGTACGCCGCCGAGGTGAGCGCGCCGACCGGGCAGATCTGGATGGTGTTGCCGGAGAAGTACGACTCGAACGGGTCGCCCTCACCGGTGCCGACCTGCTGGAGCGCGCCCCGCTCGAGCAGCTCGATCATCGGGTCGCCCGCGACCTGGTTGGAGAACCGGGTGCAGCGCGCGCACAGCACGCACCGCTCACGGTCGAGCAGCACCTGCGTGGAGATCGGCACGGGCTTCTCGAACGTCCGCTTCTTTCCCTCGAAGCGGGACTCGGCGTGGCCGTGCGACATCGCCTGGTTCTGCAGCGGGCATTCGCCGCCCTTGTCGCAGACCGGGCAGTCCAGCGGGTGGTTGATGAGCAGGAGCTCCATCACACCCTTCTGGGCCTTCTCCGCGACCGGCGAGGTGAGGTGGGTCTTCACCACCATCCCGTCCGTGCAGGTGATGGTGCAGGACGCCATGGGCTTGCGCTGGCCCTCGACCTCGACGATGCACTGGCGGCAGGCGCCGGCCGGGTCGAGGAGGGGGTGGTCGCAGAACCGGGGGATCTCGATGCCGAGTTGTTCGGCGGCCCGGATGACCAGGGTGCCCTTGGGCACGCTGATCTCGATGCCGTCGATCGTCAGCGACACCAGGTCTTCCGGCGGGACCGCCGCCTCTCCCCCTCCCGAGGGAGCGCTGGTGGTCACAGTCATGCGTTCACCTCCGTGCGGTCGGCCCAGGCCGTCGACTTGGCCGGGTCGAAGGGGCAGCCGCGGCCCGTGATGTGCTGCTCGTACTCCTCGCGGAAGTACTTGAGCGAGGAGAAGATCGGCGAGGCGGCACCGTCGCCGAGGGCGCAGAAGGACTTGCCGTTGATGTTGTCGGCGATGTCGTTGAGCTTGTCGAGGTCGGACATCACGCCCTTGCCGGCCTCGATGTCGCGCAGCAACTGCACGAGCCAGTACGTCCCTTCGCGGCACGGCGTGCACTTGCCGCAGGACTCGTGGGCGTAGAACTCGGTCCAGCGGGTGACGGCGCGTACGACGCAGGTCGTCTCGTCGAAGCACTGGAGCGCTTTGGTGCCGAGCATGGAACCCGCGGCGCCCACTCCTTCGTAATCAAGGGGGACGTCGAGGTGCTCGTCGGTGAACATCGGTGTCGAGGAGCCACCCGGCGTCCAGAACTTGAGGCGGTGGCCCGGCCGCATGCCGCCGCTCATGTCGAGGAGCTGGCGGAGCGTGATGCCGAGCGGGGCCTCGTACTGGCCCGGGCTCGTGACGTGGCCGCTGAGCGAGTAGAGCGTGAAGCCCGGGGACTTCTCGCTGCCCATCGACCTGAACCATTCCTTGCCGTTTTTCAGGATGGCGGGAACTGACGCGATCGACTCGACGTTATTTACAACAGTCGGGCAGGCATAGAGGCCTGCGACAGCAGGAAAGGGGGGACGAAGCCGCGGTTGACCGCGGCGGCCTTCGAGCGAGTCGAGCAGTGCGGTCTCCTCACCACAGATGTACGCGCCGGCGCCGGCGTGCACGGTGAGTTCGAGGTCGAGGCCGCTGCCCAGGATGTTCTCGCCGAGGTAGCCGGCCGCGTAGGCCTCGCGCACGGCCTCGTGCAACCGCCGCAAGACGGGGACGACTTCACCACGCAGATAGATGAAGGCATGAGACGACCTGATGGCATAACAGGCGATGACAATGCCCTCGATGAGGCTATGCGGGTTCGCGAAGAGGAGCGGGATGTCCTTGCAGGTTCCGGGCTCCGACTCGTCGGCGTTGACAACTAGATAGTGTGGCTTTCCATCCCCTTGGGGAATGAACTGCCATTTCATTCCCGTGGGGAATCCCGCACCACCGCGACCGCGCAGACCGGATTCCTTGACGTACGCGATCAGGTCGTCCGGCGACATGGCGAGCGCCTTGCGGAGCCCCTCGTATCCTTCGTGCCTTCGGTAGACGTCCAGACTCCAGGACTTGTCCTCGTCCCAGAAGGCCGACAGCACGGGTGCGAGCAGCTTCTCGGGGCTGGTGTCTTTCAGCTCGGCTGCCAAGGTCATCACTCCCCCTCCTCGGCGATAGGCCCTGCCGGGTGGGCAGAGTCGGAGGCCGACGTGTCCTGTGGCGCGTCGTGTGAGCTCAGGTGCTCGGTCGGTGACGGGTCGTGCGGCGGTTCCCCCTGGGGTGCCTCGCCCCGCGGATGGACCACGCGCGCGGGTCCGGCCTCTCCCTTGGCCAGGCGGAGGCCCACCAGCGACGCGGGTCCCGCACTGCCGCTTGCCTCGACGGCCCCGGGCCGCTCGTCGGGGAAGCCGGCCAGGATCCGCGCGGTCTCCTTGAAGGTGCACAGGCGCGCCCCGCGCGTGGGCTCGACCGGCCTGCCCGCGCGCAGGTCGTCGACGAGACGCTGGGCACTGCCCGGGGTCTGGTTGTCGAAGAACTCCCAGTTGACCATCACGACCGGCGCGAAGTCGCAGGCCGCGTTGCACTCGATGTGCTCCAGGGTGACCTTGCCGTCGTCGGTGGTCTCGCCGTTGCCGACGCCCAGGTGTTCCTGGAGGGTCTCGAAGATCGCGTCGCCGCCCATCACCGCGCACAGCGTGTTGGTGCAGACGCCGACCTGGTAGTCACCGCTCGGCCGCCGCCGGTACATGGTGTAGAAGGTGGCTACCGCTGTGACCTCGGCCGTGGTCAGGTCCAGCACGTCCGCGCAGAACTGCATCCCGGTGCGCGTGACGTGGCCCTCCTCCGACTGCACGAGGTGCAGCAACGGCAGGAGGGCGGACCGGGAGTCCGGGTAGCGGGCGATGATCTCCCGCGCGTCCCTCTCGAGCCTTGCTCGAACGTCGTCCGGGTATGCGGGCGCGGGCAGTTCGGGCATGCCCAGGCTGACGCCCCGCTCGGAAGAAGAGGTGGTCACCGGTCGACGCCTCCCATCACGGGGTCGATGGACGCGACGGCGACGATGACGTCGGCGACCTGGCCGCCCTCGCACATCGCCGCCATGGCCTGCAGGTTGGTGAAGGACGGGTCGCGGAAGTGGACCCGGTAGGGGCGGGTGCCGCCGTCGGACACGGCGTGCACCCCTAGCTCGCCCTTGGGCGACTCGACGGCCGCGTACGCCTGTCCCGGCGGGACGCGGAAGCCCTCGGTGACCAGCTTGAAGTGGTGGATCAGGGCCTCCATGGAGGTGCCCATGATCTTCTTGATGTGGTCGAGGGAGTTGCCCAGTCCGTCGGGTCCCAGCGCGAGCTGAGCGGGCCAGGCGATCTTCTTGTCGGTGACCATGACCGGGCCGGGCTGCAGCCGGTCCAGGCACTGCTCGACGATCCTGAGGGACTGGCGCATCTCCTCCAGCCGGATCAGGAAGCGGCCGTAGGAGTCGCAGGTGTCGGCGGTGGGGACGTCGAAGTCGTACGTCTCGTAGCCGCAGTAGGGCTGCGTCTTGCGCAGGTCGTGCGGCAGGCCTGTGGAGCGCAGGATCGGGCCGGTCGCGCCGAGGGCCATGCAGCCGGACAGGTCGAGATAGCCGACATCCTGCATGCGGGCCTTGAAGATGGGGTTCCCGGTGGCGAGCTTGTCGTACTCCGGGAGGTTCTTCTTCATCTTCTTCACGAACTCGCGGATGTGGTCCACCGCGCCGGGCGGCAGGTCCTGGGCGAGTCCGCCGGGGCGGATGTACGCGTGGTTCATCCTGAGACCCGTGATGAGCTCGTAGATGTCGAGAATCATTTCACGATCACGGAATCCGTAGATCATGATCGTGGTGGCGCCGAGTTCCATGCCGCCGGTGGCGATGCACACCAGGTGGGAGGACAGCCGGTTCAGCTCCATCAGGAGCACCCGGATGAGCGTGGCGCGGTCGGGGATCTGGTCCTCGATGCCGAGGAGTTTCTCGACGGCGAGGCAGTAGGCGGTCTCGTTGAAGAAGGACGTCAGGTAATCCATGCGCGTGACGAAGGTGGTGCCCTGCGTCCACGTGCGGTACTCGAGGTTCTTCTCGATGCCGGTGTGCAGATAGCCGATGCCGCAGCGTGCCTCGGTGACGGTCTCGCCCTCGATCTCCAGGATCAGGCGGAGCACACCGTGGGTGGAGGGGTGCTGCGGTCCCATGTTGACGACGATGCGCTCGTCGTCGGCGCGGGCCGCGGACTGGACGACCTCGTCCCAGTCGCCACCGGTGACCGTGTAGACGGTGCCTTCCGTGGTCTCACGGGCGGATGCTGACTGCGTGCTCACGAGTACGACCTCCGCTGGTCCGGAGCCGGGATCTGGGCGCCCTTGTACTCGACGGGGATGCCGCCGAGGGGGTAGTCCTTGCGCTGCGGGTGGCCCTGCCAGTCGTCCGGCATCATGATCCGCGTCAGGGCGGGGTGACCGTCGAAGACGATGCCGAAGAAGTCGTAGGTCTCGCGCTCGTGCCAGTCGTTCGTGGGATAGACGGAGACCAGCGACGGGATGTGCCGGTCGGTGTCGGGAGCGCTGACCTCGATGCGGATCAGCCGGTTGTGGGTGATCGAGCGCAGGTGGTAGACGGCGTGCAGCTCGCGGCCCTTGTCGTTCGGGTAATGGACTCCGCTCACGCCCGTGCACAGCTCGAAGCGCAGGGCGGGGTCGTCGCGCAGGGTACGGGCGACACGCAGCAGGTGCTCACGTTCGATGTGGAAGGTGAGTTCGTCGCGGTCGACGACCGTCCTCTCGATCGCGTTCTCGGGGAGCAGGCCCTGTTCCTCCAGCGCGCCCTCGAGTTCGTCGGCGACCTCGTCGAACCACCCCCCGTAGGGACGGCTCGCCGGTCCCGGGAGTCGGACCGAGCGGACGAGGCCGCCGTAGCCGGAGGTGTCGCCGCCGTTGTTGGCGCCGAACATGCCGCGCTGGACGCGGATCTCCTCGCCGCCCTGGCCGCGCTGGCCGGGGAGGTTGGAGGCCGAGAGGTCCTTCTCGGGGTTCACGCCGTTGGCGTCGTTCGCGTCGCTCACCGCAGCAGCCCCTTCATCTCGATCGTCGGCAGGGCCTTGAGCGCCGCCTCCTCCGCCTCGCGGGCCGCTTCCTCGGCGTTCACGCCGAGCTTGGAGGTCTGGATCTTCTGATGGAGCTTGAGGATCGCGTCCATCAGCATCTCGGGCCGTGGCGGGCAGCCGGGCAGGTAGATGTCGACCGGGACGATGTGGTCGACGCCCTGGACGATGGCGTAGTTGTTGAACATGCCGCCCGAGGAGGCGCACACGCCCATGGAGATCACCCACTTGGGGTTCGGCATCTGGTCGTAGACCTGCCGCAGCACCGGCGCCATCTTCTGGCTGACCCGGCCGGCGACGATCATCAGGTCCGCCTGGCGCGGCGAGCCGCGGAAGACCTCCATGCCGAAGCGCGCCAGGTCGTAGCGGCCGGCGCCGGTGGTCATCATCTCGATGGCGCAGCAGGCGAGGCCGAAGGTGGCGGGGAAGACGGACGACTTGCGCACCCAGCCCGCGGCCTGCTCGACGGTGGTCAGCAGAAAGCCGCTCGGCAGCTTTTCTTCGAGTCCCATGACTAAAGGCCCCTCAGTCCCATTCCAGGCCGCCGCGCCGCCATACGTACGCGTACGCGACGAAGACGGTGAGCACGAAGAGCAGCATCTCCACGAGCCCGAAAACACCCAGGGCGTCGAAGGTGACGGCCCAGGGGTAGAGGAAGACGATCTCGATATCGAAGATGATGAAGAGCATCGCCGTCAGGTAGTACTTGATGGGGAAACGCCCACCGCCGGCCGGCGTGGGGGTCGGCTCGATACCGCACTCGTAGGCCTCGAGCTTGGCCCGGTTGTACCGCTTCGGACCGATCAGCGTGGCCATGACCACGGAGAAGATCGCAAAGCCTGCCCCGAGGGCTCCCAGTACGAGGATGGGCGCATACGCGTTCACCGCTCCTCGCTCCTCTCAGTCGGCACTGACTGCTGGCGGTTTGCGTCGGGCTCACATCTGCCTCACATCTCACACGAGCCCCGCTTGTCCCGGCGAAGATCGAGAACATGTGAAGCAGGTCACAAGCCCAACTGCCTCGCATCTTATGCCCGCCGCTCTGTGATCTGCGACACGGGGTATTGCACAAGCTTTGTGATCTCCACCACCTGACGAAGGATCATGAAGTCGGATGAGTGGCGATCTTCGTACAAGAAGCGTCCGAGTGATCACCAGAGGTGACATTTTCGCTCGTCGGCGCAGGTCGAGCGAGGCGTCTCCATATCAAGAGACTTCCCTTGCATGCAAATTGGAGTTGGACGCGACGCCTTGGTAGAGGACGCGTTCGCACGTCGGAGGGAGGCGGCGGGCGGGTGTGGACGTGTGCATGCGTTCACGAGCGGAACCTCCGTCGTGACCCGTCCGCAACCCCGCCGTGATCTACACGCGAGACGCGGCCGTCCCTGTGACCGTTGCGTGACCTCCGCCACACTCGCCAGGGCGCCAGAGAAGGGGGCTTGGCCACCTGACGCATCCAGTGGTAGGCGCAGGGCAATTCGGGCGTAACAGCGAAAGCCCGTGATCACAGGCTTGATCACCTGCGTCCGCAATGTCCGTTACGGCGTCAATAAAGAACGACACGCCCGGGGTTCGGGCCACCGGTTGAACAACTGTGGCGCAGCACACGTTTCTTGAAGGTATGGAGGAGCCCCTGATACCGGTTGTTCTCATGTCCCACACCGCTCACATACGCAGCCACCGGAAACCCCGCCGCAGCGCGTCGACCATCGCGATGCGGGCCGGAGTTGCCGGTGGCGTTCTCAGCACCCTGGCAGCGGCCGGGGCGTCCGGTGCGGCGAACGCGGCCGAGCCGGTGACGCAGACCCTTGAACTGCCGACCCTGACGGCCGACATGTCCGCCCAGGTCGCCGAGTCCGCCGCCGCCACACAGCAGGCCGCGGCGAACTACCAGCTGCAGGCCGAGCGTGACGCGGCCGCCGCGAAGGCCGCGAAGCAGGCCAAGGCGGACCTCGCCGAGGCGAAGCAGAAGGCCGAGGCCAAGAAGAAGGCCGCTCAGGAGGCCGCCCGCAAGGCCGCCGCCGAGCGCGCCTCCCGCAGCGCCGAGCGGGCCACGCTGTCCGCCTCCGTCTCCGCGAGCACCAGCACGAGCACGTCCACGGCCACCGGTTCGGCCGCCGACATCGTGAGCTTCGTGCAGGCGCAGGTCGGTGACGCCTACGTCCTCGGCTCCAGCGGACCGAGCTCCTGGGACTGCTCCGGCTTGGTCCAGGCCGCCTTCAAGCAGGTCGGCATCGACCTGCCGCGCGTCTCGCAGGACCAGTCGACCGCCGGCACGCAGGTGTCGCTGGACAACCTCCTGCCGGGCGACATCCTGTACTGGGGCAGCGCGGGCAGCGCGTACCACGTGGCGGTGTACATCGGCGACGGCAAGTTCGTCGGCGCGCAGAACCCGTCTACGGGCGTGGCCGAGAAGTCGCTCTCCTACGACCCGCCGACCGGCGCGGTGCGGGTGCTCTGACGCAGAGCCGCACGGAAGGGGCCGCAGCCGCTCCTTGGGTTCTAGGAGTCGTTGCAACACCCCAGTTCAAGGGGTGCGATGGACTTCGAGATCCGTAAGGACCGGGAGAGGCCTCAGGGCAGGAAGAAGCTCGCCAGGGAGCGGGAGGCATACTCCCGGCTCATGCAGCAGGGTGTGAGCAACCGGGAAGCGTGCCGGATCGTCGGGATCGACCGCCGGACCGGCCAGAAGTGGCGCAACGGTCGTCAGGCATACGGTAACCGGAAGGCGCTGCCACCGATCAACGCGGTGGCAGCGCCCTGCGGGCCGTCCCGGTACCTGCGCGAGGAAGACTGCATTCACATCGCCGACCGGCTGCGGGAGAAGGCGACCGTGCGGGCGATAGCCGCGGAGCTGGGCCGCAGCCCGTCGACGGTCAGCCGGGAGATCCGCCGCAACCGTCACCCGACGGGCGGCCAGTACCGCCCGCACGCGGCCCAGGCCCGTGCCGATGCCCGCCGGCCCCGTCCGAAGCCCGGGAAGATCGGCCAGAACCCGCAGCTGCGCAACTTCATCCAGGACCACCTGGACCTACGGTGGAGCCCGGAGCAGATCTGTCAGGCTCTGCGGGCACGGTTTCCCCAGCGGCCGGAGATGCACGTGGTCCACGAGACGGTCTACCAGGCCCTCTACGTCCAGGGCCGGGGTGAGCTGCGCCGCGAACTGGCCCGCGCCCTGCGCACCGGACGCGCCCGGCGCAGACCTCGCCGCCAGGCCCAGCAGCGCCGGCCCCGGTTCGCCACCCCGATGGTCATGATCAGCGAGCGTCCGGCCGAAGCCGAGGACCGGGCGGTCCCCGGGCACTGGGAGGGCGATCTCATCATCGGCAAGGACGGAAAGTCGGCGATCGGTACCCTGGTCGAGCGGGCCACCCGCTACGTCATGCTCCTGCATCTGCCCGGCGACCACGGCGCCGAGAGCGTTCGCGACGCGCTGGTCACCACGGTCCGGACCCTGCCGTCCCACCTGCGACGGTCCCTGACGTGGGACCAAAGCTCGGAAATGGGCAGCCACGGCGCGTTCACCATCGCCACCGACGTCCCGGTCTACTTCTGCGATCCGGCCAGCCCCTGGCAGCGCGGCTCGAACGAGAACACCAACGGCCTGCTCCGGCAGTACTTCCCCAAGGGCACCGACCTCGCCGTCCACACCCGCGAGCACCTCGACGCCGTCGCCGCCGAGCTGAACGGCCGCCCACGCAAAACGCTCGGCTGGGAAACCCCAGCCGAGCGCCTGCATAAACTGCTCACCGCCTGATCAACACAACCACGTGTTGCGACGACACCTAGAAACCGCCCTCGGGGGCAGCGGCCCTTTCCGGCTCACGCCCTGGCTCCGCCTCCGGGGGCCGATACAGCTCCCGGATCTCGCACCGCTCGGCGTCCGAATGATCCGCCGGATGGCCCGCGTCCAGGAGTGCGTTGACGGCGTGACGCGCGGATTCGTTGGCGCCTCGCCCACCCACTGCGGATGCAAGGGCTGCCAGGTCGACATCGGTGCGGACCTAAGGCCTGTCCGGCGGATCATGCCGCAGATGCGGGGTCTGGCACGCCCATCTGCGTTCATTAGCCGCCGCCGATTTCCTGTGACCTGATCCGCCGGACAGGCCCAGTCGCCCGCGAGGAAGAAGTTCGGGACGTTGGTGCGGGCGGAGGGCCGGTTGTAGAGGCTGCCCGTGGGGTGGACGAGGAGCTGTTCGCGGTTCTGCGGGTCGGAGCCGCCCAGGCCCGTCACCGCCGGGTCCATGAACCAGCCGAGCCGGTCGGCGTCCGTGAGCGTCGCCGTCTGCAGGGCGTCGCGGCGCGCGAGCTGCGGATCCGCCGCGCGAAAGGCACGGCCCCATGTCACGCGCGCGTGCTCGACCGGCAGCACGCGGACGTAGTGGTCGGCGGTGACCGTACGCTCCTGACCGCCGTCGCGGGCCGATGGGCGTACGCCGGTCACCCGGCCGTTCTCGTACACGATCTCCCGGGCCGGTCTGGTCCTGGGGCTGCTGTGTGTGTTCTGTTGTGATGAGTAACGGAGGGTAGGGAGGGGCTCCGGGAGACGGAACCCCGACTGCCCACCGCCCACAGCATCCTCACAGGCAGGAGAAACAGCGATGCCCAGCGTCTTCGTACAGGGACGGCCCGTCGACTCGTACCCCCCGCTCGCGCCCGAGGCCCGGCGCGGAAGGGTACGGCGGATCACCGAGGTGGGTGAGGAAGTCCTGCACAAGCCGTGCCGGGACGTGACGGAGTTCGGGCCCGATCTCGCCGCGCTCATCGACGACATGTTCCTGACGATGTACATCGCCGACGGGGCGGGGCTCGCGGCGAACCAAGTCGGCGTGGACTTTCGGCTGTTCGTGTACGACTGCCCCGACGACGAAGGTGTCCGACATGTCGGACACATCGTCAACCCGGTGCTTGAGGCGCTCGATCCGGCCGGGCGCAGGCTGCTCGACGCCGGTGAGGGGTGCCTGTCCGTCCCGGGCGCCGTGATGGACGTACCGCGTCCGGACCGGGCCGTCGTGCGCGGCCTCGACAAGGAGGGCCGTCCGCTCGCCGTCGAGGGCACGGGGTACTTCGCCCGCTGCCTCGCCCACGAGACCGACCATGTGAACGGGCACGTGTATCTGGACCGGCTCTCCAAGCGGGAGCGGAAGGACGCGCTGCGACAGGTGGCGGACCGGCGGGACGAGGTCCTCGCGCGCCGGGCCGCCAACATCGAAGCACTCAGCGCCTGATCACGCCTTCGGCGCCACCTTGCTCAGCCCGTTGATGATGCGGTCCATCGCGTCGCCGCCCGTCGGGTCGGTGAGGTTCGCGAGCATCTTCAGCGTGAACTTCATCAGCACGGGGTGCGTCAGACCGCGCTGGGCCGCGATCTTCATGACCTTCGGGTTGCCGATGAGCTTCACGAAGGCGCGGCCCAGCGTGTAGTAGCCGCCGTAGGTGTCCTTGAGGATGCGCGGGTAGCGCTGGAGGGCCAGTTCACGCCCCGCGGGTGTGGAGCGTGCGTGGGCCTGGACGATGACGTCGGCGGCGATCTGGCCGGACTCCATGGCGTAGGCGATGCCCTCGCCGTTGAAGGGGTTCACCAGGCCGCCGGCGTCGCCGACCAGCAGCAGGCCCTTGGTGTAGTGGGGCTGGCGGTTGAACGCCATCGGCAGAGCCGCCCCCCGGATGGGTCCCGTCATGTTGTCCGGCGTGTAGCCCCAGTCCTCCGGCATGGAGGCGCACCATGCCTTGAGGACCTCGCGCCAGTCCAGTTCCTTGAAGGAGTCGGAGGTGTTCAGCACACCCAGACCGACGTTGGAGGTGCCGTCGCCCATGCCGAAGATCCAGCCGTAGCCGGGGAGGAGGCGGTCCTCGCCGGGTCCCCGGCGGTCCCACAGCTCCAGCCAGGACTCCAAGTAGTCGTCCTCGTGGCGCGGGGAGGTGAAGTACGTGCGGACCGCGACGCCCATCGGCCGGTCCTCGCGGCGGTGCAGGCCCATCGCGAGGGACAGGCGGGTGGAGTTGCCGTCGGCGGCGACCACCAGCGGCGCGTGGAAGGTCACCTCGCGCTTCTCCCCCGCGTCGCCCAGCTTGGCGTGCACGCCGGTGATGCGGCCGGTGCGGTCGTCGATGATCGGGGCGCCGACGTTGCAGCGCTCGTACAGCCGCGCGCCCGCCTTCTGGGCCTGGCGGGCGAGCTGTTCGTCGAAGTCGTCGCGCTTGCGGACGAGGCCGTAGTCGGGGAAGGAGGCGAGATCCGGCCAGTCGAGCTGGAGCCGGACGCCGCCGCCGATGATGCGCAGGCCCTTGTTGCGCAGCCAGCCGGCCTCCTCCGAGATGTCGATGCCCATGGCCACGAGCTGCTTGACCGCGCGCGGGGTGAGTCCGTCGCCGCAGACCTTCTCGCGGGGGAACTCGGTCTTCTCCAGCAGGAGTACGTCGAGTCCGGCCTTGGCGAGGTGGTACGCGGTGGTGGAGCCGGCTGGCCCCGCGCCGACGACGATCACATCGGCGGTGTTTTCGGAGAGGGGCTCGGTCACGGCGGGATCTCCCCAAGTTCGAAATCTGCGTGCCGACCGGCACTGGACATGGGCAGTCTATTCAGCAGAATTGATCAACCGGCTGAAGGGCTGCCCTGTGAACCGAGCTCTCCCCGTTGTACGGCTGCGTGTCCCGACCGACGAGGACGCCGTCGCCTGGCACCGGATCTTCGACGACCCGGACGTCATGGAGTTCCACGGCGGCAAGGCCGCGGACCTGTCCGTCTACGAGGAACTCACCGCCCGCCAGCGCCGGCACGACGCCGAGCACGGCTTCTGCCTGTGGACCATGCTCGACGAGTCCGGCCAGGTCATCGGCTTCACCGGCGCCCAGCCGTGGCCGCGGGACTGGGGCCCCAAGGGCGAGATCGAGATCGGCTGGCGGCTGGGGCGGGATTCCTGGGGCAAGGGGTATGCCACCACGGCCGCGCGGATGACGCTGGAGCGAGTGCGGGCGGCGGGAGTGCCGAGCGTGGTGGCCATGGTCGCCGCCGGCAACGCGCGCTCGATCGCGGTGACGCGGCGGCTGGGCATGCGCCTCGCCGAGGTGTTCACGACGCCGACGCGACAGGAAGGGCACTGCTACCGGCTGGACCTGCACAACGGGCACGATGATAACGCACAGTAATCGACTGCTACAGAAAGACACCTGGCGCTTCCGGCCGGTACGGGGCGGGGTTACCCTGCCAGTACCGCTGGGGGTGACATCTGTGCGCATAACACGCAAGACGCCCGAAGTGCACGTACCGCGTCTGGTCGGCCTGATGGCCGTGGACGCGCGCGAGACAGCACAGGCGCAGGGCCTTTTCCTCAACGCGCCGGACCGGCCGGACTTCCACCGCACCGTGGTCGACTACGTCGTGCGCCAGTACCCGCAGCCCGGTGCCGAGGTGCCGCAGGACTCCGTGATCTACGTGTGGTTCGACTTCGGTGAGGGCGAGGGCGGCGGAGGCATGCGCGAACCTCGCGTGCCGAGGCCCCCCAGGGGCGGGCTGCGGCGCGAGCTCGACGAGCCGGGAGACCCGTACGCGGTCCTCAGGTGAGCCTGAGGACATCGGGTTCAGCTCTCCTTGAAGCCCCGGTGCAGGGCCACCACACCACCGGTCAGGTTGCGCCACGCCACCTTCGACCAGCCGGCCTTCCCGAGCCGCTCGGCGAGCGCGGGCTGGTCGGGCCAGGCGCGGATGGACTCGGCGAGGTAGACGTATGCGTCGGGGTTCGAGGAGACGGCGCGGGCGACCGGCGGCAGGGCACGCATCAGGTACTCGGTGTAGACGGTCCGGAAGGGCGCCCAGGTCGGGTGGGAGAACTCGCAGATCACGACCCGGCCGCCGGGCCGAGTCACCCGGTACATCTCCCGCAGAGCGGCATCGAAGTCCTGCACGTTGCGCAGCCCGAAGGAGATGGTCACGGCGTCGAAGACGTCGTCCTTGAACGGCAGTCTCGTCGCGTCGCCCGCCGTGAACGGCAGCCAGGAGTGCCGCGACTTGCCGACCTGGAGCATGCCGAGGGAGAAGTCGCAGGGGACGACGTAGGCGCCGGTGCGGGCGAAGGGCAGCGAGGACGTGGCCGTACCGGCGGCCAGGTCCAGGACCTTCTGCGCGGGGCGGGCGTCGACGGCCGTGGCGACGGCCTTGCGCCACACCCGGTCCTGGCCGAGCGACAGCACGTCGTTGGTCAGGTCGTACCGTTCCGCCACGTCGTCGAACATCGAGGCGACTTCGTGCGGCTGCTTGTTCAGGGAAGCGCGGGTCACGGGGCCCATTGTTGCAGTACGGCCCCCGGCGGTCGCTGAGAGATCGCCCGAAGTGCGGCCGCGAGTGAGACAGGTCCGCTCCGGAAACGTACTCAGTTTCTGTCCTGGGACAGAAACGATGAGAGCGGGTGCATAAGCAATGCGGCGTTTCCTGAAGCCGGCGGCCGGGCTCACCTGCCTGTTGGCCGTGACCACCACGGGCTGCTCCGCGGAGTCCGAAGGCACCTCGGACGCGGCACCGGCGGCGCCGGAGCGGCAGAACGCGCCCCCCAACGGGGCCACCGCGCCCCCCACCAAGCCCACCAAGCCCACAGAACCGGTCACCACCTACGCCCCGTACGTCAGCGCCACGGACGCGTCCGGCAACGACTCCACGGGTTCCCCGGCGACGTACAACCTGGCCTTCGTGATCGCCGACGGCGGTGACTGCGCCCCGCGGTGGGACGGCAGCCGTGCCATCGGCGACTCCGCGGTGAAGTCCCGGATCGCCAAGCTCAAGAAGGACGGCGCCACGGTCCGCGTCTCCTTCGGCGGCGCCTTGGGCAAGGAGCTGGCGGCGACCTGCGACAGCGCCTCCGAGCTGGCCGAGGCCTACGGCAAGGCCCTGGACGCGGCCGGCTCCACGCAGGCCGACTTCGACATCGAGGGCGACGAACTCTCCGACGCCGGCTCCGTCGCCGTACGCTCCGAGGCGATCGCGGCGTTGCAACGGGAGCGGCCCGACCTGGAGGTGTCCTTCACCCTCCCGGTCATGCCGTCCGGGCTCAACACGGACAGCGTGGCCTTGCTCGAGTCCGCAAACGAGTACGAAGTGCGGGTCTCCACCGTCAACCTCATGACGATGAATTACGGCGAGTCGTACGGCGGGGACATGGGCGGATACGCGATCTCCGCCGCGAAGGCCGCGCATCCCCAGCTGAAGAAGGTGTTCGGCCTCTCCGACGCGAACGCCTGGCGGGGCATGGCGCTCACGTCGATGATCGGCGTCAACGACGTGGACGGCGAGACGTTCACCCTCTCCGACGCGGCGCAGGTGCGGGCTTTCGCCGAAAAGCAGGGGATCGGCTGGGTGTCGATGTGGTCGGCCGTCCGCGACCAGCGGTGTGAGAAGGGAACCGCGAAGAAGGCGCAGACCGACTGCAGCGGAGTGGAGCAGAGTTCGGGAGCCTTCGCGAACGCGTTCGCCGGCTGATCAGCGCCTGCGGTGCACCAGGCGCCCCGCGCACACGGTCGCGAGGCACGCGCCGGACTCGTCGAAGACGGCGAGGTCGGCGCGGCCCCCGTCCACGATGGCCGTGGGGCGCTCACGCGGAAGGATCACCACGTCGTTCCGCTCGGCCGCCGCCCGCAGTTCGGGCGAGTCGACGTACTCCTCCAGGACCGCCACCGCACCCGACTTCAGCACGGCGTGGACACGTTCACGCGGGGTCGGGGCGTCCGGGAGCGGGCCGTCGTGGATACGGGCGGGCCCCAGCACACCGGGCCACCGCCGCACCCGCGCTCCCGGGAACCGCTCCCGCACTTCGGCGAGCGAACCCACCGCGGCGACCCGGCTCCCCTGGACCGCGACGGCACCGTCGCTGATGGGATCAGACTTAATCGGACCGGACTCGAACGGACCCGACTCGATCGGACCCGACTCGATCGGACCCGACTCGATCGGACCGGACTTGATCGGATCGGAGTCCCAGGTGTACCGGACCTCGTCCGCCGCGTGAATCGTCAGCAAAACCGACCTAGTTGGAGGCGAGGAGCTTCAGCTCGGGGTGGGCGGTGCCGCCCGCGATCGCCGTCGAGGAGATGTGGGAGGCGACCCGCTCGTCGACGGGGTCGTTCGCCGGGTCGTCGTGGACGACGAGGTGCTCGTACGTCGTCGACCGCTGGGCGGGGACCCGCCCCGCCTTGCGGATCAGGTCGATGATCTCCAGCCGGTTGGAACGGTGCTTGGCACCGGCCGACGACACGACGTTCTCCTCCAGCATGATCGAGCCGAGGTCGTCCGCGCCGTAGTGCAGGGACAGTTGGCCGATCTCCTTGCCGGTGGTCAGCCACGAGCCCTGGATGTGGGCGATGTTGTCCATGAACAGCCGCGCGATGGCGATCATCCGCAGGTACTCGAAGAGCGTGGCCTGCGTGCGGCCCTTCAGGTGGTTGTTCTCGGGCTGGTAGGTGTACGGGATGAAGGCGCGGAAGCCGCCGGTCCGGTCCTGTACGTCACGGATCATCCGCAGGTGCTCGATGCGCTCGGCGTTGGTCTCGCCGGTGCCCATGAGCATGGTGGACGTCGACTCCACGCCCAGCCGGTGCGCGGTCTCCATGATCTCCAGCCAGCGCTCGCCGGACTCCTTCAGCGGGGCGATGGCCTTGCGGGGCCGGGCGGGCAGCAGCTCGGCGCCGGCGCCGGCGAAGGAGTCGAGGCCCGCCTCGTGGATCCGGGTGATGGCCTCCTCGACCGAGACACCCGAGATCCGGGCCATGTGCTCGACCTCGGACGCGCCCAGCGAGTGGATCACCAGCTGCGGGAAGGCCTGCTTGATGGCGGCGAAGTGCTTCTCGTAGTACTCGACGCCGTAGTCCGGGTGGTGGCCGCCCTGGAACATGATCTGCGTGCCACCGAGCTCGACGGTCTCGGCGCAGCGCCGCAGGATGTCGTCCAGGTCGCGGGTCCAGCCCTTGGCGGTGTCCTTGGGGGCCGCGTAGAAGGCGCAGAACTTGCACGCCGTGACGCACACGTTCGTGTAGTTGATGTTGCGCTCGATGATGTACGTCGCGATGTGCTCGGTACCCGCGTACCTGCGGCGGCGTACGGCGTCGGCGGCGGCGCCCAGCGCGTGCAGCGGGGCGTCGCGGTAGAGGTCGAGCGCCTCCTCCGGGGTGATCCGCCCACCCTCGGCGGCACGGTCGAGGACGGCTGTGACATCGAACGACGTGAGTTCGGCCTTGTCGGTCACCGGGGCGTCCCTTTCGTCAAGTTCGTCAGGGTGAGGACGGACCGAACCAGCGTACGCCAGGCGTTCGCCCTCACCGACGTCAGGCCGCGTAGGCGCCGATGAGCACACCGAGGAACGCCCCCGCGATCAGGAACGGCCCGAAGGGAATGCCCGTCTTGCGCCCGGCGCGCCGCGCGACGACGAGGGCGCCGCCGTACAACGCCCCGAGCAGGAACCCGGCGAGCGTGCCCACCATGACCGTCGCCCAGCCGTACCAGCCCAGCACGGCGCCCATCCCGAGGGCCAGCTTCACATCGCCGAAGCCCATGCCGCCGGGGTTGATGAGGAACAGCACGAGGTAGCCGCCGCCGAGGGCGAGGGCGCCCAGCGCGGCGGAGGGCCAGTGCCCGGTGTGCTCGGGCACCAGCGTGACCAGGCCGAGCAGCACGAGCGCGGCGGCGGCGAGCGGCAGGGTCAGCACGTCGGGCAGCCGCTGCACCCGGAAGTCGACGACGGCCAGCAGCACACCGACGGGCGCGAGCAGCAGCCAGACGGCGACTTCGGGCCTGGTGTCGGTGGCGGCGGCGAGGGCGGCGCAGAGGAGGGCGGTGGTGAGGGCGACGAGGGGGGTGCTGGGGCCGTACATCCTCGTGAGGACGGCGGTCTCGGCGGCGCTGGTCACGACCGCACCGCCCGCGCACTCCCCGCACCGCGCCCACCCGATCCACCCACGGATCGGCCCTCGCATCGGATGCCCGCCGGGGCACCGATCCCGCCAGGCCTCATCCGGCGGGACGGAGAACCGGTAGGCGGCCCGTGGCACCAGTACCCCCACAGCCGCACCCCACAGCGCGGCGACGGCGATCAACAAGCCGGTCATCGACCGATCATCCCATCGCGACGCCAGGCGTCAGCCCACGTCACGCGTTCTAGACGTCTTCACGCGTCCTCACGTCCTCACGCGTCCTCACGCGTCCTCACACGGCGGGCAACGCGTAGATCTCCGGCCCGTGCGTCGCCATCAGCCGGTTTCCGGAGAGGGCGACCTGCCACGGTTCCCCCGCGGCCTTGCTGTCGGTGTAGGTCCAGCGCAGTCTGCCGGTCTTGGCCCCCAGGGCGACGATGCCGCCGTCCAGGGATCCGGTGGCCCCGTACAGGGTCGTCCCGGCCTTCAGGAACGTCTCCGGGCCTTCGACGTCCAGATCGTCGCAGAGCCAGATGCGCTTGCCGGTCCTGACGTTCACCGCCCAGACACCGTCGTCGTTGTCGCTGGTGTAGAGCACGCCGTCGATGACCGTCGGGTTCGCGAAACCGCCGCGGCCGTTGGGCGAGAGCGTCCAGACGTTCTTGCCCGTGTCCGCGTCCACGGCCGTCAGCTTGTCGCCGGGCAGGAAGACCATGCCGTTCGCGACGGTGGGCCGCCAGGTCCAGTCGTCGCCGATCTTCTTGCTCCACAGCTGGGCGCCGCCGGCGGTGTTGCGGACGGTGAGGTTGTAGTTGGAGTCGGCGTAGACAAGGTAGTTCCCGGCCACGGAGCCCTGGACGTCGTAGTCCTTGGTGCCCCAGTCGCGCCGCTGCAGCCAGACCGTCTTGCCGGTGGTGTGGCTGACGGCGGCGACCGCTGTGCGGTACTTGGTGGCCGACTTCGACTGGCTGTAGTCGGTCAGCGTGACGTACACGTTCCTGGCGTCGATGGCGATGGTGTCCTCGATGCTGAGGTCCTTGCCGAGGCGGCTGCGCCAGGCCTCGTCGCCGGTCCTCACGTCATGGGCCACGAGTACGCCGTCGTAGTCGCCGTCGGCCAGGAACACCTTGCCGCCGTGGAAGAGGAGCCGGGCTCCGGGGCGGCAGATGCCCTTCTTGGACCAGCGTGCCCTGCCGGTCTTCACGTCGTACGCCACGAGCGGGTCGCCGCTGATCAGGAGCAGGCCGTCGTGGGTGAGGAGGGGGACGTCCGTGTCCGTGCTGTCCTCCGCGACCGACTTGTGCCACAGGGGCTGGGGGGCCACTCCGGCGGGCGGGGTCGTGAAGTTCTCGCCGGCGGGTGCGGCCGAGCCGCCCTTGCCGCCCGTGTCGGTGGCGGACCCGGGGGTGTCGTCGGCCGACGCCAGCCACCAGGCGGCCCCGCCACCGGCCGCGACGACCGCGGCCCCGCCGAGCGCCAGCCCGAGAACACGCCGACGGGAGGGAGCGGGGCCGGCCGCGGCACCGCCCTGCGCGCCGAGATGGACGGTGCCGGGGAGCGGGGTGCCGGGGCCGCCGTGGCCGGGGTGCGGGGTCGGAGCCGGGTGGGTTCCGGCGGGCGGATACCCGTACCCGGCCGGGCCAGGGGTGGGGGAACCGCCGGGCGGGGTGCCGTATCCCGGGGCCGGCGTTCTGTACGCCGGACCGGGGGCCGGGGTGCCGCCCGGTGAGGTCCCGTACCCCGCAGCGGACGTGCCCCCGTACCCCGGAGCGGACGTGCCGTATCCGGAACCGGGCGCGGGCATGCCGCCCGGCGGCGTGCCATACCCCGAAACGGACGGCGTTCCGCCCGGCATCACCGGTGCCGACCCGAAGGCGGCCGCGCCCGGAGCACCGCCCCGAGCACCCGGCGCACCCGCCGGACCCGCCCCCTGCACACCCCTCGCCGCTTCCGCCGCTTCCGCCGCTTCCGGCGCCTCCAGGTCGAGGATCCCCGCCGCATGTGTGGCGATCGTCGACGCCACCGCCGACGGCAGCCAGTCGCGCAGCACGCCTTCGACACCCTGCGGCGCCAGTGCCGTCACGATCTCCGCGGGGGCGGGTCGGCCGGCCGGATCCTTCAGCAGGCAGGCCCGGACGAGGCCGAGCAGCGACTGCGGTACGCCCGTCAGCTCGGGCTCGCCGTGCACGACCTGGTAGAGCAGCGCCGCGTGCGAGCTGCGGTCGCCGAAGGCGCTCCGGCCGGTCGCCGCGAAGGCGAGTACCGCGCCCAGGGAGAAGACGTCGCCCGCCGGGCCGACGTCCTGGCCCAGCGCCTGCTCCGGCGGCATGTAACCGGGCGAGCCGACCACGACTCCCGTCTGGGTCATACGGTTTCCGTCCACCGCCCGCGCGATGCCGAAGTCGATCACCCGGGGGCCGTCGGCGGCCAGCAGGACGTTGGACGGCTTGAGATCACGGTGGATCAGACCGGCCGCGTGGATCTCCTGGAGGGCCGCCGCGAGTCCGGCGGCCAGGGCGTGGACCGTCCGCTCCGGCAGCGCGCCGTGCGCGTCCACCACGTCGGTCAGGTCCGGGCCGAGCACGTACGACGTCGCCAGCCACGGCAGCGGAGCGTCCGGGTCGGCGTCCACGACGGGGGCGGTGTAGCGGCCGGAGACCGCGCGGGCGATCTCGACCTCGTGGCGGAAGCGGCCCCTGAAGTCGGCGTCCGCCGCGAGGTCCGGACGGACGACCTTCACCGCGACGGTACGGCCGCCCGGTGAACGCGCGAGGTAGACACGGCCCATGCCGCCGGCACCGAGTCTGCGCAGCAGGCGGTAGCTGCCCAGCTCACGCGGATCGTCCGGCTGCAGTGTCTCCATGGTGGGCCTTCCCCGTCGTCACGCGTGGCGGAACACACGATCGGCATGCTGGTGTTCGCTATCGCGGACACACTAGTGACTGGGGCTACTGAACCTTCGACGTGACTGGGGCTACCCGACCTTCGACAGTCGCGCCCGGGGCCGCCCCGAGTCCGCGCTGTCCGACTCGTAGTTGAGATCGTCGCCGATCGGCGTGAGGCGCACGGTGTGCTCGGCCTGCGCACACACGCTCCGGTTGGACTCGGCCCCTACAGCGGTGGCGACGACCTGCTTCTTCGTCACCCGCTTCAGGGTCAGGACGTCGTCACAGACACCGCCGAGCACGTCCGTGTGCCGAAGCGTCCCCAACTTCTCGCCCACATCGGCCCGTTGCACGGTCAGCCGGAAGGTCCCCATGGGCAGGGTGCCGTCGAGCGCGGAGGCCTGGCCCTCCCACGTGCCGAGGTAGGCGGCGGGTACGGCGGTCGGTCCGCCGTCGCTCGCACTGGCGCTCGGCGTCGAGGAGTTGGCGCCGGCGTCAGAACTGCCCCCGTCGTCATCGCGGTTGCCCGGCAGCAGGTCGAACAGGAACGCCGATCCGATCATCACCGCGGCCATCGCCCCCGCGACGGCGAGGGCCACGGTGCAGCTCAACCGCCGCCCGCGCCCACCGGACCTGGACTCCGAGGTCGCCGAAACGGAGACGGAGACCCTGCCCGGCCGACGGTCGGAGGGTCCGGAGGGTCCGGAGCGTCCGGAGGAGGGGGCCGTGTCGTGCGCGTGCGGATCCCGCACATCTGACACTCCCGCAGCCGCCCCCATGACCGGCGGCGGCCCGAACACTCCGACAGCCGGCTCCCCGACGACCGGCTCGCCGACAACCGGCTCCCTGGCAGCAGGCCCACCCTTCTCCCCACCGGCAGTCAGGCCCTCCGCCCCCTGCGAAGCCCTGCTGAACCCGACGGGCCCCGACGAAGCCTCCTGCACCGTCTCCAGATTCAGCAGCCGTACGGCACTACGGCTGACCTGCTCCACCAGCGCCCCCGGCAGCCACCCGCCGGCGACCAGCCGGGCCGCGCCCTCGGGAGCCAGGCGCCGGGCCACTTCACCGGGCGTCGGCCGCGTATCCGGGTCCTTCGCCAGACACGCCGCCACCAGCGAGCGCAATTCCCCGTCCAGCGAGCCGAGTTCGGGCTCCTCGTGGACGACCTTGTAGAGCAGCGCGGCCGAGGAGTCCCCGGGGAAGGGCGGCCGGCCGGTCGCCGCGTACGCCAGCACCGCGCCCAGCGAGAAGACGTCCGCCGCTCCCGTCGCCCCCTTGCCGAGTATCTGCTCGGGCGACATGTAGCCGGGTGAGCCGATGGACACCCCGGTGGACGTCAGGGACGCCGTACCGTCCATGGCGCGCGCGATACCGAAGTCGATGAGCAGCGGCCCGTCCACGGTCAGCAGCACGTTCGACGGCTTCACATCCCGGTGCACCAGCCCCAGTTCGTGCACCGCCGCCAGCGCCTCGGCCAGCCCCGCCCCCAGCACCCGTACCGTATGGGCCGGCAGCGGGCCGCCCTCCGCGACCGCGGCCGACAGCGACGGGCCCGCCGCGTAGGCCGTGGCCACCCACGGCACCGCCGCCTCCGGGTCGGCGTCGAGGACGGGCGCCGTCCAGGAGCCGCCGACCCGCCGGGCGGCCTCGACCTCGCGGCGGAAGCGGGCGCGGAACTCCTCGTCCAGCGCGAAGTGCGGGTGCACGATCTTGACCGCGACCGTACGGCCACCGGCGCTGCGGCCGAGGTAGACCCGGCCCATGCCGCCGGACCCGAGCCGGCCGAGCAGCCGGTAGGGCCCCACGACGGTCGGTTCGTCGGCACCGAGCGGCTGCATGGCGTCACCTCTCCCCCGTACGCCTCGAGTCCCCAGCAGCGTAGTGCGGTGCCGCCCGCTGGTTCACGGCTGGAGCAGATCCACCTTCACATCCGCCGGGAAGCCGGTCGTCGGCCCCACCCGGCGGGCGAACTCGGCGACCGCCGCGAGCTGGGGGCCGCCGAAGCGGAAGTCGAGGGTGGTGAAGTAGCGCTCCAGGACCTGCTCGTCGAAGGCCTCCCAGCGGGCCGCCTGCTCGGCGACCTTGCCGACCTCCTCCAGGGAGAGGTTGCGGGAGGAGAGGAAGGCCTCGTGGACCTTGCGGGTGATGAACGGCTCGCGCTCCGCGTAGTCCCGCCGGGCCGCCCAGACCGCGAAGACGAAGGGGAGGCCCGTCCACTCCTTCCACAGCGTGCCGAGGTCGTGCACCTGAAGCCCGTACCTCGGCCCGTCGAGCAGGTTCGCCCGCAGCGCCGCGTCGCCGATCAGGACCGCCGCATCGGCCTCTTGCATCATCAGGCTGAGGTCGGGCGGGCAGGTGTAGTAGTCGGGCCGTACGCCGTAGCGGTCGGACAGCAGCAGTTGGGCCAGGCGTACGGAGGTGCGCGAGGTCGAGCCGAGGGCGACCCGGGCGCCGTCCAGCCGCTCCAGCGGGAGCTGCGAGACGATCACGCAGGACATCACCGGCCCGTCGCAGCCGACCGCGATGTCCGGGAAGGCCACCAGTTCGTCCGCGTTCTTGAGGAACTCGACGAGGGTGATGGGCCCGATGTCGAGGTCTCCCCGCACCAGTTGCTCGCTGAGCTTCTCCGGGGTGTCCTTCGTCAGCTCGAAGTCGAGGAGCGTGCCCGTCCTCGCGAGCCCCCAGTACAGGGGCAGACAGTTCAGGAACTGGATGTGGCCGACGCGCGGCCGGGTGCGTGAATTGTCCACATCGCGAGACTAGACCCCTTGGAGTACGCTCCGGCCTTCGCCCCCGCCGTCAACCCCCTCACCGGATCTTCAAACATCCGAGTGACGTGATCTTGACCTCTATTGCTTTCGGGTGCCTGCATGCTAGGCTCGCCGCAAGTTGCAGTTTGGTTTCCCTTGCAGTACAGAGCCTGCGGAGCATGTGACCGCGGGCTCTAGTCGTTTTCAGACGTATGCAGTTGTGCGGCATTTTGTTTTCACACTTGCAGGGTTCTGGAGCAGGGCAACCCTTTGGGCCCAAGGAGGGCTTATGGCTACCGGAACCGTGAAGTGGTTCAACGCCGAAAAGGGCTTTGGCTTCATCGCCCAAGAAGGCGGCGGCCCCGACGTCTTCGTCCACTACTCCGCGATCAACGCGAGCGGCTTCCGCTCGCTGGAGGAGAACCAGCAGGTTTCCTTCGACGTCACCCAGGGCCCGAAGGGCCCGCAGGCGGAGAACGTCACCCCTGTCTGAGTTCATGAGCCCAAAGCTCTGATCCGGAACGGAAGCAGTACCCAAGGAGCCCCGCACCGCAAGGCAGCGGGGCTCCTGCCTTTTCCCACGCCTTGCCCGCCCCCGGCCGGTCACACGTGCTGCATGACCAGCACGAACGTCGTCCCGGGCGCCAGAGCCGCGTACGAGTGCGGCACATCCCCGCGGTAGGTCATGTAGTCCCCGGGCCCCAGTTCGACCTCCTCCCCCCGCGGCCCCGCCTTCAGCTTCCCCGTGCTCACGATCAGATGCTCCACCGAACCCGGAATGTGCGGCTCCGACTCGCGTGCGGCGCCCGGCTCGGCCCGCAGGTGGTAGATGTCCCGCCGCGCGCCGGGCGGGCTGGCGGACAGCAGCGTGGCCACGTAATCGGCCCGCTCGGACCCGACCGTCGGCCCTTCCCCCGCACGGATCACCCGCACCGACGGAGCCGGCGGCTCCACGAGCGCGCTGAACGGCACCCCGAGCGCCACCGCCAGCGCCCAGAGCGTCTCCACGCTCGGATTCCCGCTCCCCGCCTCCAGCTGGGACAACGTCGACTTCGCGATCCCGGCCCGTTTGGCCAACTCGGACAGGGACAGCCCCGCACGCGTGCGTTCGCGGCGCAGGGAGGCGGCGATCCAGTCGAGGGGGAGCCGGGGCGGGGGCGCGCTGTCGGACATGTCGTTCGCTCCATCGGTACGTTCGTTCAGTTTGACGAACACGGTCTCTCCTGTCCACTGTAGAGAACATGCGTATGACAGAGCGAACACCCCGTGTCGCGCGATACCCGGAGCTGATCCGGGACGCGTCCCTCGTCTGGCTGGCCAGCGGCGTCGTCGGCGTCTCCTTCGGTGCGGTCTCCGTCACGGGCGGCCTGCCCGTGTGGGTACCGGTGGTGATGTCACTCGTCGTGTACGCCGGCTCCGCCCAGTTCAGCGCGGTCGGCGTGCTGCTCGCCGGAGGCGGTCCGGTCGCCGCGGCGGCCACCGGACTGCTGCTCAACACCCGTACGGCGGCCTTCAGCCTGGCCGTCGCGGACACGATCGGCCGCGGCCGGCTCGCCCGCCTCCTCGGCGCACACCTCGTGACCGACGAAACGGTCGCCTTCGCCCTCGCCCAGCCGGACCCGGCACGGCGGCGAGCGGCCTTCTGGATCTCCGGGCTCGGACTGTTCGCCGTGTGGAACGCGGGCGTCCTGGCCGGGGCACTGGCCGGCAGCGCGCTGGGCGACACGGGCACGTACGGCCTCGACGCCGCCTTCCCCGCCGTACTCGTCGCGCTGGTCCTGCCCGCCCTGCGCACGGACTCGGCGGTACGACGATCCGCGCTGCTCGGCGCCGCGCTGGCACTGGCGGTGACGCCGGCCGTTCCGGCGGGGGTGCCGGTGCTGGTGGCACTGGCGGGGCTCGCCTTGTACGGCAGCCGTATGGGCGGGAGGGGCAGGGCGTGAGCGCGACGGTCGCCATGATTCTGGTGCTGGCGGTCGGGACGTACGCCTTCCGGCTGGTCGGGCCGGTCCTGCACGGACGAGTAGAACTCCCGGCACGGACCCAGGAGTTGCTGTCGGCGGGTGCGGTGGTGCTGCTGGTGGCGCTGCTGGCCACGGGGGCGTTGACCGAGGGCGGGGGCTTCGCGGGGTGGGCGCGGCCGGCCGGGGTGCTGGTGGGGGGCGTACTGGCGTGGCGGCGGGTGCCGTTCGCGGTGGTCGTGCTGGGCGCGGCGGGGGCGACCGCGGCCCTGCGGGCGGCCGGGGTGGCGTGAGAAAGTGGCCTCGTGGACAGGGATGGAGCGGGCGAAGCAGGCGACGCGTCCCCCGCGAACAACAAGCTGGCGACCGGACTTTCGCTCGGCCTTTCGATCGGGGTCTCGCTCGGTCTGGGCGTGGGCCTGGTGCTCGGTCTGGTCGTCTTCGACAACCTCGGGCTGGGGCTATCCCTGGGCATGGGGCTCGGCACGGCCCTCGGCACCGGTCTGGGCGTCGGTATGGGCGCCGCCCGGGAACGCCAGGAGGGCGGCGAGGACGGCGGCGCGGACGGCGGCGCGGACGGCGGCGCGGACGGTGGCGCGGAGCGGCCGGAATAGGCCCCCCTGCACAGCTGCCGGAATAGGCTCCCGCGCATGACGGACGCCGACTACGCAGACTCCTTCGTAACCACCACCCGCACCTTCTACGACGCCATCGCCGAGGACTACGCCACCCTTTTCCAGGAGGCCGGCGCGGGCAGGCCGATGGACCGGGCGGTGATGTCCGCCTTCGCCGAACTCGTCGGCGAAGGCGGGGCGGGCCGTGAGGTGGCCGATCTCGGGTGCGGGCCGGGGCGGGTGACCGGTTACCTCGCCTCGCTCGGCCTCTCCGTGTTCGGGCTGGACCTGTCGGAGTCGATGCTCGCGATCGCCCGGCGGGAGAACCCGGGCCTGCGCTTCGAGCAGGGCTCGATGCTGGAGCTCGACCTGCCGGACGGCTCACTCGGCGGTGTCGTGTCCTGGTACTCGTCCATCCACACCCCTGTGGACCGTCTTCCCTCCCTTTTCGCGGAGTTCCACCGCGTCCTGGCACCGAACGGCCCTCTCCTCATCGCCTTCCAGGTCGGCGACGAGCCCCGGCACCACGACCAGCCCTTCGGCCACCCCGTGGCGCTCGACTTCGCACGGTGGCAGCCCGCCGCCATCGCCGAGCTGCTGACGGCGGCGGGCTTCGCGCTCATTTCGCGGACGGTACGCGAACCGGACGAGGCGCTCGGGGAGTCGACCCCGCAGGCGTTCCTGATCGCCCGCCGCGCCGGCTGAGTTCGGGCAGCAGCGTGCCGAGGCCCAGCAGGGCCAGACCGGCGCCGAGCCAGAGCGGGGAGCGCAGTCCCCACGCATCGATGGCGACGGCCCCGAGGGAGGAACCGAGGATGACGCCGAGGGTGATGAAGGAGGAGTGGACGGTGTTGACCAGCGGGCCGGCGTTTCCGGTGCGCTGGACGCGGGTGACCATGGCCGGGTTCATGGTGACGCCGACCAGGCCGATGCCCAGCATGCAGACCAGGGCGGGGGCGGGCAGGTCGGCGAAGAGCGCGAAGCCGGTCAGGAAGAGCAGGTTGAGCAGCAGGCCGACGGCGAGGACGGGGAGCGTGTGGCGGTCGGCGAGACGGCCGACCACCGTGTTGCCGACGACGGTGGCGGCGCCGTAGGCGATGAGGAGGAAGGGGACGGTGCCGGCGGAGAAGCCGGTGAGGCCCGTGAGGATCGGATTGAGGTAGCTGAAGGCGGAGAAGGTGGCGCCGATGATCAGGGTGCTGGTGGACAGCACCAGCCACAGCCGGCGCCTGCGGAACACCCCGAGCTCCGCCCGGAAGCCGCCGCCTCCCTCCGCGCGGTCCAGGCGGGGTACGCCGGCGAGGGTGGCCGCGGCGGCGACGAGGGTGAGCGCGGAGATGGCCCAGAACGCGGCACGCCAGCCGAAGCGTTCGCCGATGAGGGTGGACAGGGGAAGGCCGAGGAGCGTGCCGAGCATCAGGCCGTTCATGGCGACCGCGATCGCCCGGCCGCGCACCTCGGGGCGGGTGAGCTGGACGCACAGCGAGATGCCGACGCCGAAGAAGGCCTGGGAGGCGATGCCGGTGACGACCCGGGCGACCAGCATGGTGGTGTAGCCGGTGGCGGTGGCGGCGAGGACGTTGCCCGCCAGGAAGACGCCGAACAGGGTCATCAGGGCCGTACGCGGGGGCAGTCGCATCACCGCGACGGTCAGGAACGGCCCACCGGCCGCCATGGCGACCGCGAACGCGGTGATCAGGAATCCGATCTGCGGGACGGTGGCGTTCAGCCCGTCCGCCATCTGCGGCATCAGCCCGGCGACCACGAACTCGCTGGTCACCATGGCGAAGATGCCGAGCGCGAGGACGTACACGGCTCGGGGCACGGGGAATCTCTCTCGGTTGCTGTGGGTGATGTTATGGATCGATCAGTTCAAAACATGGCCCGCGAAGATGTGCCCCCACGGGCATGGGGGCACATCCCGTCAGCGTGTCAGCCGGTCAGCGCGTCCATGGCGACCTCGGCCATCGACTCCAGTACGACCCGGTCCGCGCCGCCCTGGCTGGAGACGCGCAGACCGGCGATCGTGGCGTTGAGGAAGCGGGCCAGCGCACCCGGGTCGCGGGCGGAGGTGATGCTGCCGTCCCGCCGGCCCGCCTCCATCACGGACCGGAAGGCGGCCAGTCTGCGCGCGGTGTCACGCTCCAGCATCCCCGCGGCCTTCGGGTCACGGGCGCCCAGCTCCACGATGGTGTTCACACCGAGACAGCCCAGCCCCCGGCCCTGTGCCGCGCGGTGGTCCGTCTCGGTCTCCACCACCTGGACGAGCACCGCGTGGATCCGGTCGGCGGCCGGCCGCTCCGGGTCGTCCAGAGCGGCCAGCTGAGCGGTCGTCATGGCGTCGAGGTAGCGGGCGAGGGCCCGCTCGAACAGGTCGTGCTTGCTCTTGAAGGTGTTGTAGATGCTGCTGCGGCCCAGTCCGGTGGCGTCGCACAGGTCCTGCGTGGAGGTGGCCTCGTAGCCCTTCTCCCAGAAGGTGTGCATCGCCGCGTCCAGGGCCCGCTCCTCGTCGAAGCTCCTCGGTCGGGCCATGACGGGACCATAGCAGGTTATGGACCGTACAATCCAATACCTTCGGCGGGGTTACCCGGCCGAGTCAGCGGACTCCCGCGATGTCCCGCGCCGCGATGTACCCGAACGTCATCGCCGGGCCGATCGTCGAGCCCGCGCCGGCGTAGCTGTGACCCATCACGGCGGCGCTGGCGTTGCCGGCGGCGTACAGGCCGGGGATCGCCGAGCCGTCCGGGCGCAGGACCCGGGCGCGGGCGTCGGTGCGCAGGCCGCCCTTGGTGCCGAGGTCGCCGGGGACGATGCGGAAGGCGTGGTACGGGGGCAGCCACAGGGGGGCGAGGCAGGAGTTGGGGAGGATGGCGGGGTCCGTGTAGTAGTGGTCGTAGGCGCTGTCGCCCCGCTGGAAGTCGGCGTCCTTGCCTTGCCGGGCCAGGGAGTTGAAGCGGTCGACGGTGGCGCGGAGGGCGGCCGCGGGGACGCCGATGGCGGTGGCCAGGGCGTCGAGGGTCCAGGCCTTGTGTGCCGCGCCGGAGGTGTACCAGGCGTCCGGGAACGGGAAGGTCGGGGCCACGTCCTTGAAGAGGTAGCGGTTGCGGTAGTTCTGGTCGATGATCAGCCAGGCCGGGATGTCGGGGTCGGTCGGGTGGCGCTCGTACATGGTGTGGACGACGTCGCTGTAGGGGGCGGCCTCGTTGACGAAGCGGCGGCCGGCGGCGTTGACCAGCAGGCCGCCGGGGAGGGTGCGTTCGGCGAGGCAGAAGTAGGGCTGGTCGGGGAGCGGGATGGCCGGGCCCCACCAGGCGTCGTCCATCAGGTCGAGGGCGGCGCCGAGGCGCTCCCCCGCCCAAATGCCGTCACCCGTGTTCTCCTTGGCGCCGACGGTCCAGTCGGTGCCGATGGGCTGCCGCTGGTACCGCTCGCGCATGGCGGCGTTGTGCTCGAAGCCGCCGGATCCGACGATCACGCCTCGGCGGGCGCGGACCAGGCCCGGGGTGCCGTCGCGGGTGACGACGGCACCGGACACGGCCCCGCCCTCGACGTACAGCTCGGTGAGCGGGGTGCCGAGCCACACCGGCACCCGGGCGGCCTGGAGCCCCAGGCGCAGGCCCGCCGCCAGCGACTGGCCCATGGTGAGCGGCTTCTGCCCCAGCAGGGCGGCCTTCGTGCCGCGGGCCAGGCACTCGGCGGCGACGGCGACACCCTTGGCGCTGACGGCGGTCAGGGCGAGCCACTTGTAGTCGGCGCTGAAGACGACCAGGCCGGCGGGGACGTCCAGGTACGGCGGGCTGGTGAAGGCGGACGAACTGCTGGATGCCGGGGGTCTCTTGAAGGAGGTCATCCCCGAAGTCGAGGAGGCGATGACGAAGGCACGGACTCGACACCCGGAGTGGTACCGGGGCTATGCGCTGCTGGAGGCGGAGGCGCTCGAACTGCACCACAACTGCATCCACGCGATGCACGGGCTCCTCCAGCCCGAGGATCACGCCCATGCCGTGTTCGCCAAACGGCGGCCGTTCCTCAGCGAGGAGACCATCGAGAAGCGGGTCGCCGACCGGCTCTCCCGGCAGCAGGTCTTCGAACGGTGGCCGTCGCCTGCCGTCAGTTACGTGCTCGAAGAGGTGGTGCTGGACCGGCCGATCGGTGGGTCGCGCGTCCACGCGGAGCAGTTGCGGCGGCTGTTGCGCGTCGGCAGCATGCGGAACGTTGAGATCCAAGTGATGCCGACCCGGCTGGAGGAACATCCCAACCTGGACAGCGCGTTCAATCTGCTGACCCCCAAGGGGCATGCGCAGGTGGCGTACACGGAGGCTCAGGGATACCCCGGCTGATCACCGACTCAGAAGAGGTCCGGAAGATCGCCGACCGCTATGGGATCATGCGAGCGATGGCACTCCCGCCCAAGGAATCCCGGGAGTTGATCGAGAGGAAGCTGGAGGAGCTATGAGCAGCGAGGAACTCAGCTGGTTCAAGTCCAGCTACAGCGACGGTGAGGGAGGCGAATGCCTCGAAGCCGCCTACCCCTGGCGCAAATCCAGCCACAGCAGCGGCGAAGGCGGCGACTGCCTGGAGGTCGCCCCCTGCCCCCACACCATCCACATCCGCGACTCCAAGAACCCCACCGGGCCTCAGCTCAGCGTCTCAGATGAGCTTAGGTTTTCCTGGGTGGGGCTGGGTTGTCGGCCCGGCTCCGGTGGAAAAGAGATCTCGGCTGTGCCCCGGGCTGTATCCGTCGTGTGACGGGGGTGGCGTGGGTGTGCAGGTGGAAGCCTGCGCCGAGTCTGGCCCCGCGTGGCTGGTGCCGGGTGGGGGTGCTCATCGTGTGCGGTGCCTGCCGCCTGCGCCGCCGCTGGGTGCGGCGGGTGGGTGACTGGGGCATCCGCCCCGCCGGACGCTTTCCACCCGGGCCCGCAACAGCGGTCCGCGCTGCGGGTGTTCCGGGTGGGGCGGGGACCCTGCGTCGCTGCCTGGGCACAGGGCGGTTTCTCGTCGGTCCCGCCTTCGTCCGGTCCACGGCAGCAGCGGACTGCTGCTGCGGACCGGACTCGGTGGCAGGCCTGGGGTGGGTGGTGTGCCGGACCGGCTGGTCCAGCTCCGGGGCCGTGCGGCGGATCACGTACGTGCCGCTGCTGCGGTCCAGGACAGTTGTGTGCTGGTGTTGCAGGCCGCGGGCGCCGATCCGCTGCCAGGCCGCGACGTCCCGGTCCGCGCTGTATCCGCAGGCGGTGTCGGGACAGCTCGCCCATTTCCAGCCCGGTGTGGTGCGGTCGGGGGCGGCGCGGTGCCGCAAGACGCTCAGGCAGGTGGGGCAGTACTTCGAGGTGCCGCGCGCGGGGACGATGACCACCGCGATCCCATAGCGGGCGGCCTGGTGGCGGGTGTGGGCGACGATCTGCCCGCGCACACTGCTGGACAGGCGGGTGTTCAGGGTGCGGCCCTTGCCCCGGGCCTCCATGTCCCGCAGGTCCTCCAGGTAGATCACCGACGCTCTCGCGGCGCGGGCGTGGCCGACCATGAAGTGGGCGGCGGCCCTGGCGAGCTGCTCGTTCAGCCGCGTACGACGCTTGCTCACCCGCGCGTGCTCGGTGCGCAGCACCGCCAGTTTCGCCGCGGTGAGCGGATCGGGGCGCAGCCCGGATGCGGTGCGGCCGTCGGTCAGGGACTGCAGGTGGGCGACCTTGGCCCCCAGCTGTTCGGCCAGCACACGCAGCCGGTCGGCCTTGGCCAGTACCCCGTCCGGGCGGAAGAACACCGGCTGCCCGTTCGTGTGCACGGTCGGCTGGGTGCCGCCGGCCAGGGTCAGTGTCCCGCCGGTGAGCAGGGTGTTCAGCCCGTAGTCGAAGGCCACCGCCCGCAGATGTCCGTCCCGCCGGGTCGTGGGCACGGCGGTGGTGTGGGCGACGTCCAGGCGCAGGCGTCCGCCGCGCAGGCGCAGGGTCGGTGCATGCAGGGCGGCCGTGACGGGGATGGTGGGCGGCAGCCGGAACCGGATCACCACGGAGTGCCAGTCACCCCGGGTGCGGGGGTCGGGCCGCACCGGCAGGCGCACGGTCAGGACCGCGTAGCGGGCCGGGTCGTCCTCGCAGCGGGCCAGCGTGGCCAGCTGCTTGTCGGCGGCGGCCAGCACCACCTGACGGCCACCGCCCGGCGCCGCCTCCAGCTCACACAGACCGGCGGGCAGCCGCCCATGCGTGGTGTGGAAAGCAGCGATCTGCCGGGTACGGGCGCGCAGCACCGAGGCCGCCACACCCTGCCCGTCCGGACAGGCCGCCCGCAGCGCCTCCCACTCGCCCGCCGTGCGCCGCATCGGATCAGCGTCGGGGCCGGTGGGCCAGGTGGCCAGTACCGCGTCGGTGATCTGGGTACGCCACCAGGCCGAACGCAGCGCCCGCCCGGCCTGCTCCTCGGCGACCCGCCGCACCCGGTCAGGAACGTACAGTCCTTCGCGCACGGTGGCCGCCCAGCCCAGCATCCGCAACGCCATCCACGCGTTCGACGGCAGCCGCTGCCCCGACAGGTCCCGCCCGCAGGCGAGCCGGGCCAGGTCCGGGCGGTTCCAGCGGGCGCCGGTCACTTCCGCGCACATGCTCTCGACCAGAGCGGTCAGCCAGCCCACCCGCCCGGCCAGCACATCGGCGCCCAGCACCTCGCCGGTGACGGCATCCAGGCCGCGGAACGCGGACGCCGACGCGCACGCCACCCGCTCCGCCTGCCCCTCACCCAGCTCGACCTTCCGCCGCACCCTGTCACCCCCGCCCGGCCACCCAGAACCACTGTCCGATCATCGAACTCACTTACACAACGCGCTCCGCCCGGAAAGGTCACGCAGCAACCGCAAGAACCCCGAAGAGACCGGAAGAATCACAGCAACACCAAGGAAACCCAAGCCAATCGGTCCGCTGTTAGTGACCCTCTCCCCACGACCTGGGCGAACTTCCTCGCCCAGGTCGGGAAGTGACCGCAAGGGATCAGGCGACGCCGCAGGTCCAGTAGCCCCAGCCGCCCCACTCGCCGGAGCTGGACTCGCCCAGGCCCGCCTGGATGCAGACGCCCGTTCCCTCGGCGTAGCTCTTGTTCACGTCCACGGTGCTGCCGGCCGTGTTCGAGTTCCAGATGGTGAAGTCGTAACCACCGCCCGACTGGTACGGCGCGACGTCCACCTTCATCACCGCGGACATGCTGTCGGCACACAGGTCGGTGAGGTAGAAGTGCTCGCCGTCGTCGTCGAACGTGCCCTTCGAGCTGTTGTCGCAGTTGCTCCTCACGCTCTGGCCCCACGAGCTGACGCTCGTGCCGGCCGAAGCCGGCGAACCGGCCATCGCGACCATCGCCGCCGCGGCGACCATGATCCCCCCGATGCGCAACTTGTTCATCAAACCCCCAGGTTGTGAGCTCAGGTGCCGTTCGGCCCTGGGAGCAAGCTAGGCGGCGGTGTCGCTCTTGGACCACCGTGCACGGTGGCCACTTCCGTCACCGGAGTGTGCACGGTGCCCAGTGACCGCGATCGCGTGGACGACGTCGTGGATGCCCGAGGCTGTCGTCAACAGGTCCCGGTTGAGGAGGCGTTCGGCCGTCCGGAGGCGGGCCCGTATGGTGTTGCGGCTCAGCGCGAGGGCCTCGGCCGTCCGCTGGGCGTCGGTGTTGTGGTCGATCCACGCCCGCACGGTGGCCTCGAGATCGCGGTGCCGTACGTCTCGCAGGGGCTGGAGGAAGGTAGCCGCCCAGGTGATGGCGGGGGCGGTGTGGAGGAGTTCGGCGAGGGTCGGTGGGACCTGCCGGGGTACGGCCGCGGGGTCGGGGGGCAGGTCGGTGAGGGCCAGGGCCAGGTCCAGTTCGGCGCGGGCGCGGACGTCGCCGAGATCCAGGCCCAGGGCTCTTTCCGCCCGGCCGCAGTGCGCGACGACGGTGGTGCGGCTGACGCGCAGCAGGCCGGCGACGGCGGTCCTGGGGAAGGTCACGGCGAGGCGGGTGATGTCCTGGGTGAGTTTCGGTTCGGCGTGCAGCGGTGCCACGTGGGCGCGGGCCCAGGCGGTGGCCGCCGGGCGGGGCAGCACGTCGATCAGGAGGGGGCGGCCTCGGTAGGCCGCCAGCCGGTCCGGGGAGTTGCGGGCGACGGCCAGGGCGTGCAGGGCCTCGCCGTAGGCTTCCGCGAGGGCGGTGAGCGGGTGGGGTCTGCTGACGCCGAGCGCGTATCCGGGATTCTCGCGGACCAGTCGTCGTAGGACCTGTCCGTGTTCCAGCCGGTCCAGCCGGTCGTCCGGGGCGGCGTTCTCGGTGGCCTCGGCGATCGGGCAGATCAGGTGCTCCTCGAACGCCGGGCAGTGCACCATCAGGCCGTGGCCGTGATAGCCGGAGGCGTCCTGGAAGGTTCTGGCCAACCGGTCGCGGTCGGCCGGAGGGCAGTGCAACAGGTGGACCCGTACGCGCTCGGCACCCAGCAGCGGCGGGACGTCCCAGCTGGTCATCCGCCGGGCCAGCGTGACGTCCCCGGTCATCAGCGCGGTCAGCACCGCGAAACGCAGGGCTCGCGCCTTGTCCTCGTCACCGCGGGCGCTGTCGTCGGCCCGGGACGCCTCGCCCAGCAGCTGGAGCAGCCCGCCGGCCTGAGACACCAGTGCCGCCGCCTCCCGCGACAGCGCCGCCGCACTGGCCGTCACTAGCACGGAACGTGGCTCGCGCCTGCCGAACGCTTCCAGGCGCACCTCCAGATCGCCCACCCGTGTCGTGGCCGCGGCGAGCCTGCCGTCGGCCAGCCGCTCCACTTGCGCCTGAAGTGCCTCTACGACCCCTGGAAAACCCGGCGTCGCCGCGACGACCCCGTTCCCGAGGGCCCCGCCGTCGATCCAGGCGACCTCCGCCCCGGTCCACCGCCGCAGCCACTCCAGCGTCTCCCCCGGTTGCCCGCACCGCTGTACCACTCTCAGCAGCTCGTCGAGCCCCTGCCCACGCCCCATCGCCCCCACGGCCGTCCCCTGCTTTCCCCGCTGTCCCTTACTGGTTCCAGCGCAGGAAAGCACATGTTCACGTCTCGTACAGCCCTTCCACCTCCCTGGCGAAGTCCCGCATGACCGCCTCGCGCCGCAGCTTCATCGACGGGGTGAGGTGGCCCGACTGTTCCGTGAAGTCCACGGGGAGGATGGTGAAGCGGCGGATGGACTCGGGGCGGGAGACGAGTTTGTTGGCCTCGTCCACGGCCCGTTGCAGGACGCTCCTCAGCTCCTCGTCGTTGACGAGGAGTTCCGCCGGGACCGGGTGCTTGCCGTTCATCTGGCGCCAGTGGTTGACGCCGTCCATGTCCAGGGTGATCAGGGCGGAGATGTAAGGGCGGCGATCGCCCAGGACGAGGCACTGGGAGATCAGGGGATGGGAGCGGAGCCAGTTCTCCAGGGGGGCGGGGGCCATGTTCTTGCCGCCTGCCGTGATGATGATCTCCTTCTTGCGGCCGGTGATCGTCAGGTAGCCCTCGTCGTCCAGGCTGCCGATGTCGCCCGTCGGGAACCAGCCGTCGGCGGAGGCCGGGATCACCCCGCCCCCGTACGGGTCCCAGTAGCCGCGGAACACCTGGCCGCCGGTGAGCAGGATCTCGCCGTCCGCCGCGATCCGGACCTTGGTGCCGGGCATCGGCCAACCCACCGTGCCGAGGCGGGGTTTGAGCGGCGGTGTGACGGTGGCCGCGGCTGTCGACTCGGTCAGACCGTAGCCCTCGTAGATCTCCATACCTGCGCCCGAGTAGAAGGCCTCGAGGTCGCGGCCGAGTGGGGAGCCGCCGCAGATGATGTGGCGGACCCTGCCGCCCATGGCCTTGCGGATACGGCGGTAGACGAGGGGGTCGTAGAAGGAGCGGGCCGCCTTCAGCGCGGCGCTCGGGCCGGAGCCGGTGCCGTGCTTGCGTTGCTCCAGCGCCTCGCCGTAGCGGCGGGCCACGCTCGCCGCGCGGTCGAAGACCGTCGCCCGGCCGCCGCGCTCCGCCTTGGCTCGCGCGCTGTTGAAGACCTTCTCCAGCATGTACGGGATGACCACCAGGAAGGTCGGCTTGAAGCTGCCCATGTCCGCCACCAGGTCCTCCGACTTCAGGCTCGGCGCGTGGCCCAGCCGTACGCGCGCGCGGACGCAGGCGATCGCCACCATGCGGCCGAAGACGTGCGACATGGGGAGGAAGAGGAGGGTGGCGAGGTCTTCGGTCGACTGGTTCTTGCTCTTGCTCTTGAAGACCGGGGAAAGGAGTTCGATCGCGTTGTCGATCTCCGCGAGGAAGTTGCCGTGCGTGAGCACGCAGCCCTTGGGGCGGCCGGTGGTGCCGGAGGTGTAGACGACGGTGGCGAGCGTGTCCGGGACCAACACCCCGCGCCGTATGGCGATTTCCTGGTCCGGGACCTGGGCGCCGAGCTCCGCCAGCCGGTCCAGGTGCCCCTTCTCCATGATCCACATGTGGCGCAGGTCGGGCAGCCGGTTGAGTTCCGGGCCCAGCGCCGACGCCTGGCCGGCTTCCTCCGTCACCAGGGCGACCGCGCCCGAGTCCTGGAGGATCCACCGGGCCTGGAAGACGGAGGAGGTGGGGTAGATCGGCACGGTGACCAGGCCGGCGGCCCACGCGGCGAAGTCGAGGAGCGTCCACTCGTACGTCGTCCGGGCCATGATGGCGATCCGGTCGCCCTGCACCAGCCCTTCCGCGATCATCCCCTTGGCCAGGGCCAGGACCTGCGCCGCGAACTGAGCCGCCGTGACATGGACCCACGCGCCGTTCTCCGTACGGCGGCTCATCACCCGGTCCTCAGGAGCCTCGCTCGCGTTGTCGAAGGGCAGGTCGGCGAGCGAGCCGTGCGTCGCCGGCGGGACGAGCGGCGGTACCGACACCTCGCGGACCTCCCCGTCCAGACGCCGGATCTCCGGTTCCACGAGAACGGGCGCGCCGTCGTAGTCGTGACCGGATGCGTAGGCGAGGGACATGGGCAGCTCCTGGGGCGTGCAGCTGAGTACCGCTCTGCTGCATGTGGTACGCGCGGTGCGTACCGGCGCGTTCACCGGCAGTGTGCGGCTCGGTGAGTTACCGCCGGTTAGGACGGCGATCCTAGGGGGCTGACGTGGGGGGTTCGTGCGGGTTCGGGGGCGGTCCGGAGTCGGGCCTGTGCAACCTCGCCCGCAAGGTGAGCCTTTGTCAGTTACGCGTGTCATTACCTCCGGTAACATTACTTTGGAGTAGCAGAAGACCCCGAGGTGGGAGACACGTCGTGACCATCACCCTGGCCCAGACCCCCTCCCTTCCTCCCCTCCTCGCCCGCGGCGCCCTGCTCTCCCCCTTCAAACGGCCGCGCCCGGACGCGGAGTTCCCCCGCACCCGACTCGTGCTGCCCGGCGTGCGCGTCGACCTCGCGCACCTGGCCGCCTACGAGCGGGTGTGCGGGTTCGCGACCGGGGACGACGCGCTGCCGGTGACGTACCCGCACGTGCTCGGCTTCCCGCTGGCCATGCGGCTGATGAGCGGACGGGACTTCCCGCTGCCGCTGCTCGGGCTCGTCCACACGTCGGTCGAGATCACGCAGCGGCGGGCACTGGCGGCGACCGGGACCTACGAACTCACCGGATACGTCGAGGGCTTGGCTCCACATCGGCGCGGCACCGAGGCGGCCGTGGTCAGCGAGATGCGGGCAGGGGACGAGGTCGTGTGGGAGTCGAGGAGCACGTATCTGGCCCGGCACCGGACGGGCAGCCGTACGCCCCCGTCCGAACCGGTCGAACACCGGCCGCCGCTGCCCGCCGTCGCCGAGTGGCGGCTCGCCGGCGACGTCGGACGGCGGTACGGCGCGGTCTCCGGTGACCGCAACCCCATCCACCTCCACCCGCTCACCGCCCGCCTGTTCGGCTTCCCCCGGGCCATCGCGCACGGCATGTGGACCGTGGCCCGCTGCGTCGCCGCGCACGGCACACCGGCGGCCGTTCTGGTGCGGGCCGGCTTCCGGGCGCCGGTGCCCCTGCCGGGGACGGTGACGTACGCCGCGGAGGGCGGGCTCTTCGAGCTGCGCGGCGGGGGCCGCGTGCACGTGACCGGGGGCGTCTACCCGCTGGTCTAGTACCCCGACGGGCAACGTTCGCCCCGCCGGGGCACTAGTGAGACGGGCCGGGCGGGGACCACGGGTTGCCTTCCATGAGGTTGCCGAGCCCCGCCCAGGCGAAGTTCATCAGGGTCGCCGCCGCCTGTCTCGCGGTGATGCCGGGGGTGGCGTTGGCCCAGGCGGCCAGTGACTCGGCCGCTCCCACCAGGGCCTCGGCCAGGCCGGCGACCTCGCGCTCGGGCAGGTCGGGATCGCGGTGGGCCTCGCGGGCGGCGACGACGATCAGCTCGGTCACGAACGCGACGAGCTCCTCGCGCATCGCGGCCACCTCCGCCGCGAACGGCTCGCCGTGGGTGCGGGCCTGGAGGTGCAGCACGGACCAGCCGTCCGGGTTCTGCGCGGTGTGGGTGAAGAACGCCCCCAGCCCGTCCCAGAGTTGGCGGTCGGCGGGCAGACCGGGGTCGACACCGGCCCGGACGGCCTCGGTGAGCGCCTTCGCCTCGCGGCGGATGCAGGCGGTGAAGAGGTCTTCCTTCGAGTTCAGGTACAGGTACACCAACGGCTTGGACACGCCCGCGAGTTCGGCGATCTCGTCCATCGACGCGGCCATGTACCCGCGCTGCCCGAAGGTCCGTACGGCGGCGTCCAGCATCTGCTGCTCACGGACGGCACGCGGCATGCGCTTGCTCTTCACGGCACCCATACGGGAAGCGTAATTGGATTCGGGCGCGCGCAACGCCCCTACGCGGCCCGCGACCTGTCGCCCACGCGGCCTGAGGAGCCTCGCCTGCCTCGCCTACGACGCCTGGGGAGCCTGTCCCTGCGACCGGGCGGCGTCGTCGGCGCCGTCCTCCTGGTTGCGGTTCGCCTCCAGGTTGGTCTTGATCTTGTCCACCTTCTGCACGACCTGCATCGACGCGCGGTCCCGCTCCTTGCGCAGCACCACGAAGCTGATCGGGGCCGAGATGACCAGGGAGAGCAGGACGATCCACATGCCGTTGGAGTCGCCGAGGCCACGCGGGACGACGCCGGAGTAGACCAGGCCCCAGACGACCACGAGGCAGCCCACGAAGATCCCGAGGCGCATCAGCGTGTAGCGGAGCATCTCAATCCACTCTTCCGTTTCGGACAGTTTGAACAATCCCGTCCAGTGAAGCACGGGCGGGACCTGATCTTGAACGGGGGTACACAGCGGCCAGCGGGGCACTAGTCCAGCGACAGCAGCATGATCACGTCGTCCCGGTCCTCCCCCGGCGCGACCCGTATCGCGCCGGGTACCCGGCCGACCTCCTTGTAGCCGCAGGAGCCGTAGAAGCGCTCCAGGCCGAGGCCGCCGCGGCAGGTGAGCCGGATGGCCTCGATGCCGTCGAAGGTGCGGGCCCTGTCCGCGGCGGCGGCCAGCAGGTCGCGGCCGTACCCCTTGCCCTGGTGGCGCGGGTGCACCATCACCGTGTACAGCCAGACCCAGTGCGTCATCAGGCGGTGCGTGTTGAAGCTGAAGAAGGCGGTGGCGGCGACCTGACCGGCCTCGTCGTGGGCGACGAGCAGCCGGATGCGCCCCCCGGCCATCCCGGCGAAGTGCTTCACCAGTTCCGGCCGGATGGTGTCGCGGTTCACCGGCGGCACGAAGCCGACGGCTCCGCCCGCGTTGGAGACGTCGGTCCACAGGTCGAGGATGCCGTCCCGGAGGTCCGGAGTGACGGACGGATCGAAAGTGAAGGTAAGGGACACCGAGCCATCGTAGACATTACGACGGCTATGACAGCGCCTGGGCCGCCACCTTCAGATCCGACACCAGGCCCCGATACGCCGCCTCCCGGTCCTTGTCGTCCTGCGCCCGCAGCACGGAGGACGGGTGCACGGTCGGCACGAGCCGCTCCCGCCGCCCGTGGATCTCCTCCTCCAGCACCGTCCCGCGCACCTGCCCGACCCGGAACGACGACCCGAGCAGCGCCTTGCCGGCCGTGGCCCCCAGGATCACGATCAGCTCGGGCTCCACGATCGCCAGCTCGGCCGCGAGCCACGGCCCGCACGCGGTCATCTCCCGCAGGGTCGGTGCCTTGTGGATCCGGCGCTTGCGGGGCTCGGCCTGCGTGAATTTGAAGTGCTTGACGGCGTTGGTCACGTACGCCTCGCCGGGATCGATGCCGGCCTCTGCGAGGGCTCGGTCCAGCAGACGCCCTGCCGGGCCGACGAACGGTTTGCCCTGGCTGTCCTCCTGGTCACCGGGCTGCTCGCCGACGAGCATGACGCGGGCGTCCTTGTTTCCGGCGCCGAAGACGGTTTGGGTGGCGTTCTGGTGAAGGGGGCAGCCTCGGCAGTCGGCGGCGGCTCGGCGCAGGGCGGGCAGACCGCCGTGGTCGGGGACGAAGGGGGCGGCTGTGTAGGCGTCCTCTGGTGCCTTTGTGCTCACCATGGTGGACGAGTACCCGCCGTGAAGCCTCGGACGCATGCCGACTGCGGGTGCGTTGTGGCTGGTCGCGCAGTTCCCCGCGCCCCTAGGTAGGCCCACTCCCCGTCGGCTGAAAAGTCAGACCCGCATCGGCTGCGGCGACTCCCGGCGCGCCGGGTCCGGGCCCTCGTACTCCCGGATGATCTCGTACCGCGTGTTCCGCTCCACCGGTCGGAAACCGGCGTCGCGGATGAGGTCCAGCAGGTCCTCGCGCGTGAGCTTGTTCGGCGTGCCGTAGTTGTCGGCGTCGTGGGTGATCTTGTACTCGACGACCGAGCCGTCCATGTCGTCGGCGCCGTGCTGGAGGGCGAGCTGGGCGGTCTGGACGCCGTGCATGACCCAGAAGACCTTGACGTGCGGGACGTTGTCGAACAGCAGCCGCGAGACCGCGAAGGTCTTCAGCGCCTCGGCGCCCGTCGCCATCTGCGTACGCGCCTGAAGGCGGTTGCGCACCTTGCCGTCCTGCATGTCCACGAAGTCGTGCTGGTAGCGCAGCGGGATGAAGACCTGGAAGCCGCCGGTCTCGTCCTGCAGTTCGCGGAGCCTGAGCACGTGGTCGACGCGGTGGCGGGGCTCCTCGATGTGGCCGTAGAGCATGGTGCACGGGGTCTTGAGCCCCTTCTCGTGCGCCAGCCGGTGGATGCGCGACCAGTCCTCCCAGTGGGTGCGGTGGTCGACGATGTGCTGCCGGACCTCCCAGTCGAAGATCTCCGCGCCGCCACCGGTGAGGGACTCCAGGCCCGCGTCGATGAGCTCGTCGAGGATCTCGCTCGCGCTCAGCCCGGAGATGGTCTCGAAGTGGTGGATCTCGGTGGCGGTGAAGGCCTTCAGGGACACATGCGGCAGGGCGGCCTTCAGCTCGCGCAGCGACCGCGGGTAGTACCGCCAGGGCAGATTCGGATGCAGCCCGTTCACGATGTGCAGCTCGGTGAGGTTCTCGCCCTCCATCGACTTGGCGAGCTTGACCGCCTCCTCGATGCGCATCGTGTACGCGTCCTTCTCGCCCGGCTTGCGCTGGAAGGAGCAGTAGGCGCAGGACGCGGTGCACACGTTCGTCATGTTGAGGTGGCGGTTGACGTTGAAGTGGACGACGTCGCCGTTCTTCCGCGTCCGCACCTCGTGCGCGAGCCCGCCCAGCCATGCCAGGTCGTCCGACTCGTACAGCGCGATGCCGTCCTCGCGGGTCAGCCGCTCACCGGAGCGGACCTTCTCCTCCAGCTCGCGCTTGAGCCCGACGTCCATGCCGACACCTCTTTCTGAGACAGACTCCGTAAACCGTACTCCCCCACCCTTCGGGCGGGGGGACCCCCAAACGGCGCTGCGCGCCTACACCTCTTCGGGCAGCTCACCCACCCGGTTCTCCCACTTGGTGGAGAGCACGATGGTCGTACGGGTCCGGGACACGCCCTTCGTTCCGGACAGCCGCCGGATGATCCTCTCCAGCCCGTCCACGTTGTTCGCCCGCACCTTGAGCATGAACGAGTCGTCACCGGCGATGAACCAGCAGTCCTCGATCTCGCTGAGGTCCTTCATCCGGGCCGCCACGTCCTCGTGGTCGGCGGCGTCGGAGAGCGAGATGCCGATCAGGGCGGTGACGCCGAGGCCGAGCGAGGCGGCGTCGACGGTGGCGCGGTAGCCGGTGATGACGCCGGCCGCCTCCAGCCGGTTGATGCGGTCGGTGACGCTGGGTCCCGACAGTCCGACGAGGCGCCCCAGCTCGGCGTAGGAGGCCCGGCCGTTCTCCCTCAGGGCCTGGATGAGCTGCCTGTCCACCGCGTCCATGCGATCGAAGCCTTCCGCTGAAGAGTCTCAAGTCTGAAGAGATCTGTAATGGTCCGGGGGTTCCTGAGGTCGGTGTCGCGTGGCGCTCACTCGGGACGTTCGGACCGGGAGCCGCCCAGGTCACCCTTCCAGCGGCGGTACAGCCCGTGCTCGACGCCCGCCGCGTCGAGGACCCGTCCGGCGACGAAGTCCACCAGGTCCTGGATGTGCGTGGCGCCCGCGTAGAAGCCGGGTGAGGCGGGCACCACGCTCGCGCCCGCGTCGTCCAGGGTCACCAGGTGCCGCAGCGTCTGCCCGTTGAGGGGGGTCTCCCGCACGGCCACGACGAGCTTGCGGCGCTCCTTGAGGGTGACGCTCGCGGCCCGTTGCAGCAGGTCCTTGGACAGGCCGAGGGCGACTCCGGCGACGCATGCGGTGGAGGCGGGGACGATCAGCATGCCCTTCGAGGGGTACGACCCGGAGGACGGCCCCGCCGCGAGGTCGCCGGCGCTCCAGTGCCGTACGCGGTCGATGTCCACCTGGAAGGTGCCCGGCTTCCCGTCGGCGCCTGTCGACAGCCACTCCCGCAGATCGTCCTGCCAGTGCGCGTCGCGGAAGGAGATCCCCGTCTCGTCGAGCAGCGTGAGCCGCGAGGCCCGGCTGACCACCAGGTCGACGCTCTCCCCCGCCTCCAGCAACGCACGCAGCACGGCAGCCCCGTACGGCGTACCGGACGCTCCCGACACCCCCACGATCCAAGGCGTGCGCTGCGTCTGTCCTGGCTTCATGGTGTCGAGCCTATCCGTCAGCTCTCATGATTCGGACCGCGACCTTTTCAGACTGTCAGTCCGCGCACCAGAAGATCCATCAGCGCGCACACAAAAAGGGCAATTCCAATGAACCCGTTGACGCTGAAGAACGCCCGGTTCACGCGGGACAGGTCGTGCGGGCGGACGATGTTGTGCTCGTACACGAACGCGCCCGCGACGATCAGCAGCCCGAACCAGAGGAAGGTGCCCGCGTCCGTCGCGACCGCGTACCAGACGAACAACCCCGTCGTCACCGCGTGGCAGACCCGCGCCCCCCAGATCGCCGCCGGGATGCCGAAGCGGGCCGGGACCGACATGACGCCGATCTCGCGGTCCGTCTCCACGTCCTGGCAGGCGTAGATCAGGTCGAAGCCGCCGATCCAGATGCCGACCGCCAGGCCCAGGACCACCGCTTCCCACGACCACTCGCCGGTGATCGCCAGCCAGCCGCCGACCGGGCCCATCGCCTGGGCCAGGCCCAGGATGGCCTGCGGGAAGTTCGTGAAGCGTTTGCCGTAGGGGTAGACCACCATCGGGATCACCGCGATGGGGGCCAGGGCCAGGCAGAGGGGGTTGAGCAGGGCCGCCGCGCCGAGGAAGACGACCAGCGCTATCAGGGCGCCCGTCCAGGCGTGGCGGACCGACATCGCTCCCGTGACCAGCTCCCGCTGCGCCGTACGGGGGTTACGGGCGTCGATCTCCCGGTCGATGATCCGGTTGACCGCCATCGCGAACGTCCGCAGGCCCACCATGGCGACGGTGACCAGCAGCAGCCGGCCCCAGTGGATGTTCTTGTCCCACTGGAACATCGCGGTGAGCGCGGCGATGTAGGCGAAGGGCAGGGCGAAGACGGAGTGCTCGATCATCACCAGGCGCAGGAAGGCCTTGGTGCGTCCCGGCTGCGGGATCGCGGCGGAGGCGCTGCTCACAGCCCGTACTCCTTCCAGCGCCGATCCACCTTCGCCGCCGTCTCCGGGTCGGACTCCACCATGTCCGGCCACCCCCCGTCCCGCGTGTAGCCCTCCTCGGGCCACTTCCTCGTCGCGTCGATGCCCGCCTTGCCGCCCCAGAACTGCTGGTAGGAGGCATGGTCGAGGTGATCGACGGGGCCCTCGACGACCGTGAGGTCGCGCGCGTAGTCCGTGTTGCCGAGCGCGCGCCAGGCGACCTCGTGCAGATCGTGGACGTCGCAGTCGGAGTCGACGACCACGATCAGCTTCGTCAGGGACATCATGTGCGCCCCCCAGACCGCGTGCATCACCTTCTGCGCGTGCTTCGGGTACTTCTTGTCGATGGAGAGGATCGCGCAGTTGTGGAAGCCGCCCGCCTCGGGCAGGTGGTAGTCCACGATGTCCGGGATGATGATCTTCAGCAGCGGGAGGAAGAACCGCTCCGTCGCACGGCCCAGCGGCCCGTCCTCCGTCGGGGGCCGGCCCACGACGATCGACTGGAGCAACGGCCGCTTCCGCATCGTCACGCAGTCGATCGTCAGGGCGGGGAAGGGCTCCTGCGGCGTGTAGAAACCGGTGTGGTCGCCGAAGGGTCCCTCGGGCAGCATCTCGCCCGGCTCCAGCCAGCCCTCCAGCACCACCTCCGCCTGCGCCGGCACCTGGAGCGGCACCGTCTTGCAGTCGACCATCTCGATCCGCTTGCCCGCGATGAACCCGGCGAAGAGGTACTCGTCGATGTCGCCGGGCAGGGGCGCGGTGGAGGCATAGGTGACCGACGGCGGACACCCGAAGGCGATCGCCACCGGCAGCCGCTCGCCCCTTCGCGCCGCCACCTGGTAGTGGTTCCGGCTGTCCTTGTGGATCTGCCAGTGCATGCCGATCGTGCGCCGGTCGTGGCGCTGGAGGCGGTACAGGCCCAGGTTCCGAATCCCGCTCTCCGGGTCCTTGGTGTGCGTGAGCCCCAGGTTGAAGAAGGAGCCGCCGTCCTTGGGCCAGGTGAAGAGGGCGGGCAGCGCGTCGAGGTCCACCTCGTCGCCCCGCAGCACGACCTCGTGCACGGGAGCCTCCTTCACCTTCTTCGGCGGCACGTGCGTCATCGCGCCGAGCTTGCCGAAGGCCTCGCGCACGCCGACGAAGCCGTGCGGCAGCTCCGGCCGCAGCAGGCCGCCGATCTTCTCGCTGATCTCCGCGTACGACTTCAGGCCCAGGGCCTTCAGCAGCCGGCGGTCGGTCCCGAAGACGTTCATCGCGAGGGGCATCGAGGAGCCCCGCACGTTCTCGAAGAGGAGCGCCGGTCCGCCGGATTTCTGCACCCGGTCGACGATCTCCCCGACCTCCAGGTACGGATCCACCTCGGCCTTGATGCGTTTGAGGTCGCCCTCGCGCTCCAGCGCCCTGAGCAGGGAGCGAAGATCGTCGTAAGCCATGGGGTCAAGTATCCCCGAGCCGTTACCCTGGCCTTGTACCTGGGGCCCCTGACCGTGGCCCCGACGACGACTTCGCTGAGAGGCCCCATGCTCCGGGTGCTGATGTTCCTCGTCCCGCTGGCGTTGAGCATCTACGCGTTCATCGACTGCATCAGCACGAAGGACGAGGACGTCCAGTACATCCCGAAGCCGCTGTGGGCGTTCCTCGTGCTGCTGTTCCCCCTCGTCGGCTCGATCTCCTGGCTCATCGCGGGCAAGAAGCGCCACCCGGCCACGGCGGGCGGCGCGCTCGGCTCCGCCGGCTCACCGTGGAACCGGGGCGGCGGCGGCCGGCAGTGGGTCGCGCCCGACGACAACCCCGAGTTCCTCAAGTCCCTCAAGGACGAGGACAGGGACGGGGACGACAAGGACGACAAGGGCAAGGACGAGAAGGACCGGGACAAGCGGGACGGCGGCGAGGACCCGAAGGCGGACTGACGCCGTCGACGCCTCCGGGTGCGCCCATGTGCGTCCATGCGCCTCCGGGGTGCCTACAGCTTGTACGTCGGCGAGCCCCCCGAAGCGGACAATGCGCCCCTGGGCCGGGGCGGGCGCGGGCCGGACACTTACCTCGCATGACGACTGCTCCCGCCGACTCCACCGGCACCACGCTCACCCCCGCATACGGTGACAAGGTCATCGCCGTCGAGACGGCGGGCTCGGAACCGATCCCCGACGCCGAACGGCACGGCAACCCACTTCAGTTGCTGTGGACGTGGGCCTCTCCGAACATCGAGTTCGCGACGGTCTACATCGGCGTGATCTCGGTCCTCTTCTTCGGCCTGAACTTCTGGCAGGCGACGGCCGCGCTCCTGCTGGGCACCGCGCTCGGATCGCTCACCCACGGGATCCTGTCCCTGGACGGCCCGCGCTTCGGCGTTCCACAGATGGCGATCGGCCGCTTCTCCTTCGGTTTCCGGGGCAATCTGCTGCCCTCGGGTGTGAACGCGCTGGTCGCGGGCGTCGGCTGGTTCGCCGTCAACAGTGTGAGCGCGGCTTTCGCCCTCAACACGCTGACGGGCCTACGCCCCCTCCCCTCCCTGCTGCTCGTCGTGGCCGCCGAGATCGTGATCGGCTTCATCGGCCACAACTTCGTCCACGCCTTCGAGAAATACGCCTTCCCGGCACTGGCGGTCGTCTTCCTGCTGGCCGGCGTGTGGACCTTCAAGGAGGCCGACCTGGGCGGGGCGGGCGCCGGGGGCGGCATCGGCGGCTTCCTGCTCGCCTTCAGCGCGGCCTGGGGCTACACGGCGGGCTGGAACCCGGGCGCGTCGGACTACTCCCGCTACCTCCCCCGCACGGCGAACCGCTTCAAAACGGTCCTGTACCCGGCGCTGGGCCTGTTCGTGTCCATCGCCGTCGTCTCCGTGATCGGCGCGGCGTCGGCGACGATCGTGGCACCCGAGGACGCGACCCCGACGGCGGCCTTCACGGGCCACCTCCCGGGGTGGCTCAGCGACTTGGTCCTGCTGGCCATCATCCTGGGCGCGGTCTCCGCGAATGCCCTCAACGTCTACTCGTCGGCCATGTCGATCACGTCGCTGGGCCTGAAGCTCCCGCCGTGGCTGGGCCGCAGCGCGATCGTCGTGCTGTGCGGTCTGGCCGGTACGGCCGCGGCGTGGGCGTCGCTGGCGGACGCGGGGCACACGTACGAGGCGTTCCTGCTGGTCATCGCCTACTGGGTGGGACCGTGGCTGGGGGTCGTGCTGGTGGAGCGGTGGAGCCAGGGCCGTACGGCGACGGACGCCGACCTGGCGGGGCGCCTGAGCGACCGGACCTTCACCAACTGGCCGGGCATCACAGCCCTGTTGACCGGCATCGTGGTGTCCGTCCCCCTCTTCTCCAACCAGGAGAAGTACGTCGGCTGGGTGCCGGAGCGGTGGCCGTCCTTCGGGGACATCACATGTCTGGTCGGGTTCGCGGTGAGTGCGGGGCTGTACGGGGTGCTGCGAGGGCGGATCGGGTCCCGGGTCTGAGGGGGCGGGAACCCACGGGTCACTTCAGGGTCTTGATCCGGGCGGAGGTGAGGGCCCGGTCGAAGACGCGTACATCTCTGATGGCGCCGGGGAAGAAATCGCTGGGCTGCCGGTCGAAGGTCGCGCGGCCGATCATGAGACCGCCGGGGGCGGGGGTCGGCTTGGTGTCGTCGGTCTCCGCCTCCTGGACGCCGTTGACGTACAGCCGCAGCTTGCGGTGGGCGCCGTCGCAGACACCGACCAGGTGCGTCCAGGTGTCCACGGCGGGGACGGAGTAGCCGACCGCGCGCAGGCCGGGGCGGGCGAAGGCCCAGCGCTTCTCGTCACTCGAGTACTGGAGGTAGAAGCCGCTGGCCTCGGCCGCCTCTTGGCTGACGGCGGTGGCGAAGAAGCCCGGCTCGGTGGACAGACAGACCCAGGCCGCGACCGTGAAGCTGCGCCCGGCGCCCGTCCTCACCACCGGCCCCTCGGTGACGATCTGACTCCGGCTCCCGTCGAACTCGGCGGCCCCACCCTTGCCGGCCCGCCAGCGGACCTCGGTCGCGGTGCCGTCGTTGCCGCGGACGGTGTCCCGGGCGAGGGCACCGGAGGCCTCGTCGAGTGGCCAGATGCCGATCGGTTGCGCGAGGCGCGGGGCGGAGGGGGAGGGAGAGGGCGACGCGCTGCTGCCTTCGGCGCCTTCGTGGTCGGCCGCTGACCGGTTGAGCCAGAAGCCCGCACCGACGCCGATCGCGGCTACCGCGCCGACTCCGGAGAGGAGGAAGGCGCGGCGGCTGCCGCCGGGGCCGGATGGTGGGTCGGCGGGGACGGTCGGAGGACTCGGTCTGCCGGGGGGCGGTGGCTGGGTGGTGTCCAGGTGCGTCCGATGCACCTGGGTGGACGGGTGGTCCAGGTGGGCCGCCTGCTGGTGGGTGGCTGCGGGAGCGGGGCCGGACATGTGGGTGGCCCCGTCGGCGTTCCGCCGCTGAACGGCGGGCCGCAGCGCCATCGTGCTCTCGCCGCCGGCCGGGCCGACCTGGGTGAGTATCTCGCGCGGTGTCGGGCGGCGGGCGGGGTCCTTGGTCAGACACGCGGTGATCAGGGCGCGCAGGGCCGGGTCGGCGACGGCGTCGACATCCGGTTCGTTGTGCACGACGCGGTAGAGGAGGGCCGGGGTCGGTCCCCCTCCGAAGGGGTTGCCGCCGGTCGCCGCGAAGGCCAGAACCGCGCCCAGGCAGAAGACGTCACTGGCCGGGGTGATCTCGTCGCCACTGACCTGCTCGGGGGACATGAACCCCGGCGAGCCGGCCATGTGCCCGGTCCTCGTGATCGAGTCGCCCTCGACACTGCGCACGATCCCGAAGTCGATGACCCTCGGCCCGTCCTCCGCGAGCAGCACGTTGGAGGGCTTGAGGTCGCGGTGGACGAGGTTCACGGCATGGATCGACATCAGCGCCTCGGCCAGCCCGGCCGCCAGACCCAGCACCGCGCCCGCGCCCATCGGCCCCTGCTCGACGACCACCTGCTCCAGCGACGGCCCGGCGATGTAACTGGTGACCAGCCACGGCAGCGGCGCGTCCGGGTCGGCGTCGATGACGGGCGCGGTGAACGCCCCGCTCACCAGCCGGGCCGCCTGCACCTCCCGCCGGAACCGGGACCGGAACTCCGGCCTGCGCACCAGCTCGGAGTGCACCACCTTGACCGCGACGAGCCGCCCGCCCGGAGACCGGCCGAGGAAGACCCGCCCCATACCGCCCGCACCGAGCCGGCTCAGTAACCGGTAGTCCCCGACGGAGCGCGGGTCGTCCGGCTCCAGCCCTGCCACAAGTGCCTCCCGGCGTGCGTGCGTTGCCTGTACGGGCAGGCCCAGCATAGATGGGCAGCCCGAAGGCTCAGCGGAGGGCAAAGGTGAACGCCGACCAGGCGGAGGGGGAGATGAGGAGGACGGGGCCGTCAGGGGTTTTGCTGTCGCGGACGGGGACGAGGTCGGGGAAACCGGGGGCTACTTCTATGCAGTTGCCGCCGTCGTTGCCGCTGTAGCTGCTCTTGATCCAGGTCGTTGCGCTGAGCTCGTGCCCGTTCATCGTGCCCGTACCCTTCCATCGCCTCGCCGATCAGTGCGGCAGACTCCGAGGCAGACAGAGCGTCAGCCCTGAGCACATCATAAGTTCGACTGTGGCGTGCGTAGAGGGTCGGATCGTTGCTGAAGTGGCCACGGCTCAGCGACTCCGAGTAGACCCAGCGCTCTCCACCGGGCATCGTGATCAGCGACACGGACGTGGTGGGGCGGACGATTCCGGCGGCGGCCGGGGCGACCTGAATGCGGATGTTGGGACGCTGCCCGATGCTCAGCAAGTGCGCACACTGGTCGCGCATCACGGCAGCGCTCCCCACCATGTGGCGCAGACAGCTTTCGTCCAGTACAGCGACGTACAGCGGCCCGTTGTCGGCGAGGAAGCGTTGCTGTCGGCTCAGGCGTGCCCGGACCCGTTCCTCGACTTCGTCGCCGCTGGCTGTCTGGGAAAGCAGGGCCCGTGCGTAGTCCGGCGCTTGCAACAGGCCAGGGATGACCATCACCTGGTACTCGTAGAGCTGGGTCGCCACCGCATCCATCTCGGCCCTCCGCCGGAACCAATCCGGATGCTCCACCTGCGGATACCAGTCGATGCGCCCCCACAACCGCATCAACACCCCACCCGTACCGAGAAGCTCGTCGCACTTCTTGGCGAACGTGTCCTGCGGGACCCGCGTACCCGCCTCCACCCGCGCCACGTGCGAGCGATCGCACGGAATCTCCTGGGCCAGCGCCCCCTGCGTAAGCATCGCCGCCTCGCGGAAGTGCTTGAGCACCTCCCCGAAGACGGCGGCCGTAGTGACCCCCGCTCCCCCCTCGGCATTGCGTCGGCTCACCGCTTCCCCCCTGTGACAGTCGATCAGTGGCACGCCTGAAGCATTGATGCGGACGATTCCCGTGGGCGACTCTCGATACACCCAGAGTTACGAAAGGTGCCAGGAGTTGGACATGGCTGAGCGGCTGGAACCGGGAACGATCGTCTACGACCCGCAGACACGCAAGGTCGGCGAGTACCGGGACAAGGCGGGCCCGTACGCGATGCTGCGCCCGATCGGCGGCGGACGGGAGTGGCAGGCGGACCCGGCGCTGATCCGTGCGGCGACACAGGAGGAACGGCTGCGCGCGGGGGTGAAGGCGCTCAACGACCGTTTCCGGGAAGGGCTGGGGACGTCACGTCAGCTGGATGACGTGTCCCTTCCCCCCGTACCGTTGCCCGGTTGCGCGACGTGCGAGGAGTTCGCGGCTCGGCGGGAGGCGGCGCGGGCCGGCTTCGACAGGAGCGCGGAGACGGACGCCAACGTACTGCTGCGCCAGCACCAGCGCCGGGACCACGGCGAGGCAACGGCCGCCCGACGCAGGATCCTCCGTTACGTGCCGTACTCGATCGTGCAGGACCCGTCCGCGCAGCCGGAGTACGAGGCGCACTGCGTCTCGGGGGACGAGGCCGAGTGCGGCGCCACGTCCGGACCGTACGGCGACCCGGCAGAGGTCGAGGAGTGGCAGCGCAAGCACACCCAGGAGACCCGCCACGCCCGCTACCGCAGAAGCTTCGCGGACTACGCGGTGCTTGAGAGGCGGGGATGACTGGTCGTACCCCTGGGGGTGTCGTGCTAGACAAAGATCAAGAAAAGTCCTTTGATTACTCCATGGAGACCTTCCGGGAAAGGCTGCGTCGACACACTGCAGCCTTATAGGTAGTGCGCGAAAGGAGCGTGCCGCATTGGAACTCATCCACTGCTGGCCACTGCTCGATACGCACAGGCCCGGCCCGATTGCGGCGGGCCGGGTTCCATGTGCCGCAGGCAGGCTTTTCGCCGCCCTTGGTCCGCGGGGGTCAGTGGTGGTTTTTGTCGATTGCTCGGAAGCTGCCGACAAGCGCCGTGGGTACCACGGTCCCGTCGGTGACTGTCGTGCCGGGGATTGCGCTGGCGGAGCCTCGGGGCCCGATAGTCGCAATGGGAGCGCCGGCGTCGCAGGTAATCCCGTTGAAGAATTCGATGGTCCGGTCACTCTCGTTTCGGACGTTGAAGGTGCTGGCGGGACTGCTGATCACAGCGGTGCACACACCCGGATCTGCTGAATACGTTCGCTCGTTGACGTGGATCCGTCCGTCGTGGTCGTTCCTGTCGCGGTGGTTCGGCTGGCCGTCGCCTCCGAGGTTCGCCTGGCCGTCGCCTCCGAGGGGCACAGAGGCAGCGGCATCCTGCACCGACGGGGCGGACTTCGGAACGGAACTGGAAGCCGAGGCGTAGTTCACACAGGTTGCAGCCAGGGCCGTAATTCCCACCGACGCTGCGATCGCGACAACGGCACGCCTACGCGCTCCGTATCTCCTTCTCTCAGTCATTCCGTTTCTCCATCTCTCAGGGATGTCAGCTGAGCGGCCGACCAAAAATGAACATACTCAGGCCTTATTTGTGACGCCACCTCAGAATTGCCCGAGCGGGGCCAAGAAGGGGCCGATCGAGTGTTCGAAAGCCCAGAGTCGCTGATGTGATGCGCCATCAAAAACTGGCAGCTGAAAGCGACTTGGTAAGGAAGTTGGGCCGACCGGGGGGCCGGGCTGATGCCCCTTCACACCGCCGCTGGCGTGTCGTTCCTTGATAACACTCCGCACAACGGCTAGGACCTGCCCGCCTGGGCTTCTCGCCGCGCCGGGTGGATCGTGCGGCAATTGGCAGATCCGTTCCACCCTTACGCAGAAAAAGCCCAGGTCAGCTGGTCGTTCCGGTGGAACACATCTGCCAATCACTGGATGAGGGCCTGCCATCAGCCGCTGGGCCGGGCCGGCGTGCCCCCGCCCAGCCGACGCGTACCGCCACCACCCACTCGCCACCACCCACTCACCGCTCGCCGCTGAGCCGGCCCGGCGTGCCGGCGAGGCGCGAGCGCGCCCCCGCACGCCGGTCCGCTCTCGGACGACGTAAGGGACCGCCCACCTGGGCCACCCGTTCCTCCGGGCCGCTCGCTCGCTTCTCACCCGTGCTGGAGCGAGCCGAGTCAAGGGTGGCCCGCAGGGCCATCGGCGCAGCCGACGCGGAGCGACAGCGGAGCGCCCTTTACTCGGGTCGCGGAAGCACGACACTGGCCAAGAGGCGGGCGGCCCAACGGCCACTCCTCCGACAGGCGCTCGCTCAAGCAGCCCTCGACGGAGCGGCCCTCGACCAAGCAGCCCGCGACGGCCCCGCCCCGCCCACTTCACTTCCCCGGCTTCCCCGGCTCCCCCGGCTCCCCCGGCTCCCGCAACTCCCCCGGATCAGTCTCCAGCCACGTCAGCAGCATGTCGTCCAGGACTGATTCCAAGGGCCGTCCCGACGCCTGGGCGTTGACCTCCAGCTGGACGGTTGCCCAGCAGGTGAGGCTCATGACCAGGGCTCGGAGGCCGTCCGTGCCGTACTGGGACAGGATCTCGTCGGCGCAGTCGAGAGCCTCCTTGGCGACCTGTTCCTCCGGGTACGTGCCGGCCGCTTTGCGCAGGAGGTCGATGGAGATGCGGGAGATCTCCGGGGCGATGGCGGCCAGGCGCTGGTCCTCTTCTGGGTCCATGCGGTTCACCGTAGGCGCGGAGCCCTCCACCGCGTACCGCTTCCCGCAGAAATCCGCCGACCTCACCGCAGCCGCGACGACGACAGAATCGACAGCAGGTGGGCCGGAACCATCACCCACGTGATGACAGCCAGCGCGCCCAGCGCCCAGCGGGTCGGTTCGATGCCGCCGGTCGCCTGGTCGGCGACGGCCGCGACCAGCAGGACCAGCGACGCCTCGATGCCGTTCGTCACGCGGTGGATCTTGAAGGCGGCGGCCAGTCGGCGGACCGTGGCCACACCCTGCGAGCGCGGCCGGGTCGACTCGTCGTCGACGACGCCCAGTCCGCGCCGGGCGCGGGCCACGTCGACGAGGTCGGTCGAGGCCTTGAGCAGTACGACGCCCAGGGCGGTGGCGATGCCGACCGACAGCCAGCCGCCGAACCCGGACTCGGCGGCCCGGTAACCGGCGCCCGCCATCAGCGCAGCGTCCGCGAGGTAGGCGCCGAGCCGGTCGACGTAGATGCCTGCCGCGCTGTTCTGCCCCTTCCAGCGGGCGACTTCGCCGTCCACGCAGTCGAAGAGGAGGAACAGCTGCATCAGGACGACGGCGAGTACGGCACCGGTCAGGCCCGGGATCATCAGCGCGGCACCGGAGGCGACCCCGCACACGACCATGGCCCAGGTCAGCTGGTCGGGGGTGACCGGCGTGCGCACCAACTGCCGGGTGAACCGCAGCGAGACGCGCCGCATGTACAGCCGACCCGCCCAGTGCTCGCCGTTGCGGCTCGCGAGCTTGGCCTGCGGCTGGCAGACCTCCCGCAGCTCCTCCAGAACCGGAGCAGCAACCATGACCGTTCTTCCTCCCGCCGGGGCCCAACTGCCGCAGCGCGCGGCGTGATCGGCACAGGTTACTTGGCCGGATACCTGACCGGTCACTTGCCCGGACCGCTGGACATTTTGCGGGGAATTTTGCCACGGTGTCCAACCATGACCGTCACCCCCATCACACAACTCGCCCCGGACACCGCCGCCTTCTACGCCACGCAGAGCGCCATCTCCGATCCCGGCGAACTCGCGCCCCTCTACGCCGACCTGGCGGACGACCCCGCTCAACTGGCCCGCGTGTCCCGCGACTTGCTGATCCATCGCCTTGAAGGAGCGCAGTTCCACCACACCCACCCGCAGGACCGCCTCCACAACGACGCCGAGGCCCGCTACATCGACGACATCCTGCGGATCATCGTCGGGCGCGACGACGCCCCGCTGACCCGGCGGCGCGAGGTCCGCGACCGGTTCGTCGGAGTGTGCCGCGACTTCTCGCTGCTGCACTGCTCGTTCCTGCGCCATGCCGGCATCCCCGCCCGCATACGGTCCGGTTTCGCCGACTACTTCGGCAACAACGGCTTCCACGGTGACCACGTGGTCACCGAGTACTGGGACGCCGAACGGGGCGCCTGGCTGCTCGCCGACGCCCAGCTCGCCGACCCCCTCGTCACCGACTACTGGAACGTGGACTTCGACCCGATGGACGTCCCCCGCGACCGCTTCCTGGTCGCGGGCGAGGCGTGGCGGGCGATCCGGGAGCGCGGGGCGGACCCGGAGACCTTCGGGCTGCACCCGCCGGCGGAGGGGCCGCTCTGGGGGGAGCGGTTCGTGGCGGGCAACGTCCGGCTCGACCTCGCTGCCCTGAACAAGGTGGAGACCCTGTTGTGGGACATCTGGGGAGAGGAGGAGGGGAAGGAGCCGACCCTGTCGGACCCGTCCCGTGAGCTGTACGACCGGGTCGCCCAGGTCATCGGCGACGACGTGCCCTTCGACACGGCAAGGGAGCTGTTCGCCGGGAACGACACCCTGCGGACCCCGGAGACGGTGCTGTGCATGGCGCCGTACAACGGGACGAGCCGTGTGACACTCCGCTAGGGCCTGTCGCCCTAAGGGCTGTCGCCCCAGGCCCTGTGGCCCTAAGTGTATTGCCCTGAGAGGTTAGGGACGCGGCTGGCGGGTGGTTGGCCCTTGAGCGCGGTGTGTCCGCGGTGGTGATTGTAGGTGTGCAGCCAGCTGGGGAAGGCGTCGCGTCGTTCCTGCTCTGATCGGTAGGGGCGGGCGTAGGCCCATTCGTCGAGCAGGGTGCGGTTGAAGCGTTCGACCTTGCCGTTCGTCTGCGGCCGGTAGGCGCGGGTTCGCTTGTGCGTGATCCCGGCTGCTGCCAGGGCGTCTCGCCACAGGTGGGATTTGTAGCAGGAGCCGTTGTCGGTCAGGACGCGTTCGACGGTGATCCCGCAGGTGGCGAAGTACGCCTGGGCGCGACTCCAGAAGCCGACAGCGGTCTCCTTCTTCTCGTCTGCGTGGATCTCGCTGTAGGCCAGGCGGGAGTGGTCGTCGACGGCGTTGTGGAGGTAGCTGTAGCCGGCGCCGGACCGGGTCTTGCGGCCCGCCTGGCGTCCGAGGGTCTTGTGGCCGCCGCCGTCGGGGATGTTGCCGAGCTTCTTGATGTCGACGTGGACCAGTTCGCCGGGCTTGGCACGTTCGTAGCGACGGATGACGCGCCCAGTGGCCCGGTCGAGGTGGGTCAGGCGGGCCAGGCCGTAGCGGGTCAGCACCCGGTGCACGGTGGACGGCACCAGGCGGAGCAGGCCTGCGATCCGTGCTGGCCCCCACCTGCGCAGTACGCGGACTTTGATGATCCTGCGCTCGGTACGGGTCGGGGTCCGTCGCGGGCTGGTGCGGGGGCGGCTGGAGTGGTCGGCCATGCCAGGCTCGCCGAGCCGGCGGTAGCGGTCGGCCCATCGCTGTGCGGTGGTTGGCGAGACTTGGAATCGCTCAGCGGCCCGGCGCAGGGTCCAGCCGTCCTCGACCACGCAGCGGGCCAGGCGCAGGCGTCCGGTCTCGGTCAGGGGTGCATTACGGTGGGGCACGAGGGCCTTTCTGTCGTCCGGCGTAGATGTCGCAATCCACACCGAGCCAGAAGGCCCTCACCCATTTCAAGACCACACGTCAGTGATCGCTGTCACCAACCTCCGTGGACAGAACACCTAAGCCACCGTCCGCAGCCCGCCCGCGACCGCTGGGCTCATCCCCCGCACCACCCGATGCGCACAGACCGCCGCCAGCAGCTCCCCCAGCAGATCCGGATCGTCGATCTCCAGTCCGAGCAGGGACTCGATCCGTTCCAGGCGCTGGTAGAGCGACTGCCGGCCGATGTGCAGCAGCGCGGCGGTGCGGGTGGGTGAGCAGCCGTGGCGCAAGTGGACCTCCAGGGTGCGGACGAGGTCGCTGGGGTGGGCCGCCTCCCAGGCCAGCAGCGGGCCCAGCGCGTGCTGGACCAAGCCCGCGAGCCGCTCCCGGTTGGCGTCCACGCCGCCCCGCGTCAGCTCCCGTTCCAGGGCGAGTGCGCGCGAGGACGTCACCAGCGGGCCGTCGGGTACGCCCGGTTCGGCCGCCGGCACGGTCAGCGCCAGCTCCAGCGTCGTACGGGCCGCGCGCAGCGTGTCGCTCCAGCGCAGCCAGCCGCTGCCGGCGTCGACGGCGTGGCCGACCGCGACGGTCAGGCCGGGCTCGGCGGCGGTACGGAAGGCGTCCTGGACGGCGCGTATGGGATCACCGGGCCGTCCGCCGGAGAGTGCCAGCAGCGCCAGCACGTCCCCCGGAAACGCCGCCCGCAGCACGCCCGCCCCGCCCAGCAGCCGTGCCGCCCGGTCGACCGTGCTCACGTCCCGCGTGCCGTGCAGGGACACCCCGATCAGGCGGGCGCCGGGGCCGGGGTGGAACCCGGCGAGCGCCGACCGCGCCTCCACCTCGGGCTGGTTCAGTGCCGCGCGGTCCGCGAGGTCCGCCAGCAGCGCGGCCGTATGGTCGTCGCCCCACGGCCGTACGACGGACCGTCCGGACAGTCCCCGGGCCACGATCGCCCGGTTGGCGGCCTCCGTGATCCGTACGAAGGGCACGACCCGGTGCAGCGCCAGGAGAGGGAGCCCCAGGCGGCGGGCCTCGTCCGTCACCTCGGCGGGCATCGACGGCAGCGAGCGCCCCACCTCCACCGCCAGCCCGGCCGCGTCCCGCGCCGCCAGCTCGCGCACGTACCGCCGCCGGTCCGTCTCCTCGGCGTCCGTCAGTCCGAAGCCGTTGGTCAGGAGCAGTTCCCCGCCGTCGAGGAAGTTCGCGCCCTCGTAGACCTCGCTGGAGTGCACCCAGCGGACCGGGCGGTCCAGGGCGTCCTCCCCGGCCAGCAGCTCGGGCTCGGCGGCGCGTACCGGGTCGAGGGCCAGGACTTCGCGGAGGGTGAGTGCGGGCACGGGAACCTCCAGGGCGCTGACAGTTCGTCCGGCTGCGGGCTGCCCGGAGAGTACTTTCCGCACGTTGCCCTCGTGTTTCGGCCACAGGAGAGTGGAGGCATGGACCCCATCGACCCCATGGATCAGGCGCCGGCCCGGACCTGGCTCGCCACCGCCGTCGAGGAGGCCCGCGCCGGGCTCGCCGAGGGCGGCATCCCGATCGGCGCCGCGCTCTACGGCCCCGACGGCACCCTCCTCGGCCGTGGCCACAACCGGCGCGTCCAGGACGACGACCCCTCCATGCACGCGGAGACGGCCGCCTTCCGGGCGGCGGGACGGCAGCGGTCGTATCGCGGTACGACGATGGTGACCACCCTCTCGCCGTGCTGGTACTGCTCCGGTCTGGTCCGCCAGTTCGGCATCTCGCGGGTCGTGATCGGCGAGGCGGCCACCTTCCACGGCGGCCACGACTGGCTGGCGGAGCACGGGGTGGAGGTCGTGCTGCTGGACGATCCGGCGTGCGTCGAGATGATGCGCGACTTCATCGAGAAGAATCCGGCACTGTGGAACGAGGACATCGGTGAGTAACCCCCGCATTCCCACGATCGACCTGAGGCCCTGGCTGGACGGTGACCCGGACACCCGCGCCGGCATCGCCCGCACCGTCGACGACGCCCTCCGGACCGCCGGATTCCTCCTGGTCACCGGGCACGGCGTGGACCCATCCCTGCGCGCCCGCATCCGGGAGGCCGCGCGTACCTTCTTCACGTTCCCCGTCGAGGTCAAGCAGCCGTACGCCGCGAAGGTCGGAGGTCGTGGATGGCTCGGGCCCGGCGCGGAGGCCAACGGGTACTCGGAGGGGACCGAGACGCCGCCGGACCTGAAGGAGTCGCTGACCTTCGCGACGCACGAGCCCTTCGACGACCCGGTGGTCAACGCGGAGTGGTACGCGCCCAATGTCTGGCCCACGGAGGTGCCGGAACTGCAGGCACTGTGCGAGGAGTACCTGGGACGGATGGCCGAGCTGGAGAAGCAGCTCCTTTCCCTGCTCGGTGACGCCCTCGGTCTCGAAGCCGACTTCTTCTCCCGGCACATGGACCATCCGACCTACGGCTTCAACATCAACTGGTATCCGGGGACCGAGGTCGTCGGGGAGCCGCAGCCGGGGCAGTTCCGGATCGGCCCGCACACCGACTTCGGGACGGTGACGATCCTCGACCGGCAGGCCGGCAAGGGCGGCTTGCAGGTCTACACGGACGAGGGCGGCTGGGAGGACGCGCCGTACGACCCGGACGCGTTCACCATCAACATCGGGGATCTGATGGCCCGTTGGACGGGTGACCGGTGGCGGTCGGGGCGCCACCGCGTCCTGCCTCCGCCGGCCGACGCGCCCGCCGAGGAGCTGATGTCGCTCGTCTACTTCGGCGAGTGCACGCCGGGCACGCGCGTGGAGTCGGTTCCGGCGCCGGTGGGGAGGGTGGCGTACGAGCCGGTGGACTCGCACGCGTACCTGCGGGAGAAGCTGAACTCCATCACAGTCGGCTGACAGGTCGGGCAACGGCCCGAGATTTTCGTAACGCAACGGACACCACACGGTCTGGCCCGTACCAACTACCCCTACTTACCCTGGTATTGAGCTCTGGGGGGAGAGATGCGGGTGGGCAGACGGCTGCACGGGCGCGGGGCACTGTTCGACACGGATCCGGCCGGTCTCGCCCCACGCCTCGTGGGCCTGCGTCCCCATCAGCACCGGGCCATCGCCGTGGAGCATCCGAAGGAGCTCCCCTTCGTCCTGCTCACCGGCGGGCGCGGGCTGGGCAAGAGCGCGGTGCTCGGCGAGTTGCGGGACGCCTACAAGGGGCACACCCCGGTCGCGTTGATCGACTGCGAGGACGCCCAGTTCGCGGCACCGTCCGGCGGGCGGCCCGCCGAGGCCTGGTCGCCGGTGTCGCAGGCGCTGCTGGTGGTCGCCGAGCAGCTCGCCGAGGCGGTGACCGGCGCGGGGCGGATCACCTTTCCCCGGCTGATGTCGGGCCTTGTCGCGGTGGCGGCGGGCGGCTGGGGTGATGCCGACTCCGAGCGGATCCGGCGCGAGGTGGAGCGGATCCTGCTGCTGAACGAGGGCGGGTCGTGGATCGGCGGGTTCGCGGGGCGGATGGTCGGCCGGGTCACCGCCAACGTCGTCGCGGCGGTGAGCGGCACCGGGCCGCTCGTGGCGTCGGCGATCGAGGCGACCTTGGAGTCCTTCTCCGACAGTTTCGTCAGCCGGCGCCACCAGCGGGCCGCCACCTGGTGGCGCGACTACCCGAACGCGAGCGGCAACGCCCGGCGCGGTCTGATCCTGCTCTCCGGGCACTTCCGGGCCGGCGGCACCTCCCGCGAGCACGCCGAGCGGTATCTCGTACGGGCGCTGCTCGCCGACCTGGCCGACGCCTACGCGGGCGTGCTGCCGCGCATGCGGCGGCTGGGGCGGCCCGTCGTGCTCATCGACAACGCGCAGTCAGCGCCCGGCCCGCGGCTGACCGACGCCGTGCTGCGCGACCGCGCCGACGGGATCGCCGACCAGGTCGTGTTCGTCGGCGGGCTGCGCGGCCACGACCACCCCGCCCTGCGCAACGCCGTACGGCGGTCCCTGCCCGAGGTGGTGCGGCGCAGCGACTGGACACCCGACCCGGCCGCCCCGTCGTCCCGGGCGCTGCTGGTGGCGCTGCCGCCGCTCGGTCCCGACGACACCCTGCACCTCGTGGGCGCGGTCTGCGCCGAGGTCCCGGTCCCGCCCCAACTCCCGTACGCCACCCACCGGTTGACCGGCGGCAATCCGCTCGGCATCGTCCTGCTCGCCGACTCCGCCGCGCAGAACCTGCCGGGCGCCGCCTCGCTGGGCGAGCTGCTCACCGCCGACGTGACGCGGCACGAGGACCGCGAAGGACGGCCCACCTACCTCGAACTCCTCGACCGGCTGGTGCCCGCCGACCACCTGGACGAGCTGACGGTGCTGGCCGCCGCCCACGACCACGACTCGGCGTGCGCGCTCGCCGACGCGCTGCTCCCGGACGACTTCGGCCCTGCGGACGTACGGGCCCTGCAGACCCGGCTCGTGCGGGAGGGGCTGCCCGAGGTGCCGGGCCGGTTCGTCGGGGATTCCTTCGTACGGACCCTGCTGTTGCTGCGGCTCCATCACCGGGACGCCGACCACAGGCACTGGCGGGAGGCGCACGAGACGCTCATCCGGTACTACGAGCCCTCGGGCCACGACGACGATCCCGCCCGCGCCCGCTACCGGCTGCATCACGAACTCGCGCTCGGCGGTACGGAGCCGGCGGTGGCGTATCTGCGCGACGCCTTCCCCGCCCTGGACATCCGCACCTGGCTGCGGTCCCTGCGCTTCATCGCCTCGGCGCCCTACTTCCACGCGCACGACGCCGAGGGCCACGACTTCGCGGGACGCGAGGACCGGCGGGCGGCGATCGCGCTCGGCCGTACGGACGCCGGACAGGTCGTGCCGACGGGTGTGGACGCGGTACTGCATCTGCGGATACGACGGCTGCTGCACGCCGTGTGGCAGCTGACCGACCCGCTCGCGCTGCCCGACGCGAAGGTGTGCGACCGGCTGCGGTTCGAACTGGAGCAGCTGTCCAACCTGCGGCCGGCCGGCAACGCGCTGCTGTGGCGGGCCTCGCGGGACTGGCCGGAGGACGCGCGCGCGGGCAGGCCCCTTCGGGTTCCGGACGACGGGGACGGCGACAGCGGGGACGACGGGCACGACGGGGACGGGGAGGCGTGATGGCACGCGGTTTCGGAGTGTGGTTGCGTGAGGGCGTCTGGGAGATCCCCCTGCGCCGGTACCTCGCCCTGCTGGTCGCCGCCGCGGTGGTGGCCGGTCTGGTCACCGGCGGCCGGGTGCTGCTCCGCGACGACCGTTCGTGCGCGCCCGGTGTCGTCATGCCCGAGGGCAGCGACGAGTGCGTGGGCGTGTCGACGACCGACTACTACTTCGACCGGCCCCAGCTCCGGGACACCATCCGGGCGATCGACCGTGAGAACAGGTCCCTCAAGGACGGCAGTTATGTCACCGTCGCCCTGCTGGAGCCCTTCACCGCGACCGACCCCGACAACCTGGGCGACGCGCTGCACGAGTTGCAGGGCGCGTATCTGGCCCAGTACCAGGCCAACCACTCCTCCAACGGCGCGCTGCCGGCGATCCGGCTCGTGCTCGCCAACCCGGGGGCGACCGGCGCGCACTGGGAGCACACGGTCGACCGGCTGGAGCGGATGACCGAGGGCGAGGACCGGCTGCGGGCGGTCACCGGGGTCGGTCTGAGCACCGCGAACAACAAGAAGGCCGTCGCCGAGCTCACGCGCCGCGGCATCCCGGTGGTCGGCACCTCCATCACCGCCGACGACCTCGCCAACGGGCAGAACGGCAAGGACCCCTTCCCCGGGCTCGCCCGGGTCTCCCCCACCAACTCCGACGAGGCCCGCGCGCTCGCCTCCTTCGCCAAGGTCTCGGCCGACAAGGCGGTGCTGGTGCACGACCAGAGGGGCGACGACCCGTACGCGCGGACGCTGCAGAACTCGTTCGAGAAACTGCTGAAGGGGTCCTCGTACGCGCCGTGGTCGTTCAACCCGCCCGACGACCGCAGCCAGGAGGGCAACACCGCCAACGACTTCCGGCAGATCACCCACCTCGTCTGCGACACCGGCGACAGCACGGACACCATCCTCTTCGCCGGGCGGCACACCCAACTGCGCCAGTTCATCAACGCGTTGGGTCAGCGGGGCTGCCAGGACCGCAAGTTCACCCTGCTCACCGGCGACGAGGCCTCGTACCTCACCGGGGACAGGAAGCTCGACCGGGACGCCCTCAAGCGCAACCTCTCCGTGCGCTACACGGCTCTCGCCCACCCGGATGCCTGGGTGAAGGGCCCGGCCCCGACCGGCGGTTCCGCCCGGGACGCGAAGGCGCTCCTGGACCTGGTTGCCGAGGCGCGGGGCGACAAGGTGGGGCCGATCGGCGAGGTCGACCTGGAGGACGGCCAGCTGATCATCGCGTACGACGCCATGCGGCTCACCTACCAGGGCATCCGCGAGGCCAAGCCGGCCGGACGGACCGCCCCGGCGCTCGAGGACGTCAGCAACGAGTGGCGCCTGATGAAGGGCACGCAGCAGCGGGTGAACGGGGCGAGCGGCTGGATCTGCCTGGACAACCACGGCAACCCGTACGACAAGGCCGTACCGATCGTGGAACTGACCCCCGAGGGCGCGGCCCGCTTCGTGCGGATCGCCTGGCCGGAGGGGAAGCCGCCGTCGAAGGAGTGCCTGCCGCCGTCTTAAGTGCCTGCCGCCGTCTTAGGCGTGCCGCTCCAGTTGATCGATCAACCGCTCGAACCGTCCCCGCCAGCGGGACTCCGACTCCCCGTCCCCCTGGAACTCGTGCGTGAAGCGCAGGGCGGACCCGTCCTCCCCGTCCCGCTCCAGATGGAAGCGGATCCGGCCGCCGCCCTCCACCGTGTACTCGGCGACCCGGTCCACGTCCCACGCGGTCACGTGCCCGGACCCCAGGTCACGCAGGGTGACCGCGCCGCCGAGGCGGGGTTCCAGGAGATCGGCGGGGGTGAACCAGGTCGCGAGCCCCTCGGGGGTGGCGAGCGCCGGCCAGACCGCCTCCATGGGCCTCGGGAGCCGGACCAGGAAGTGGAGGATGTGCGTGTTCCCGCGGGTGTGAATGGTGCCCTGTTCGATGGAACCGGTCATGACACCAGCGTGACCCCGGGAGCGGGCTTGCGCATGTGGTTACGGACGGCTCGTGGGAGGCTCAAGGCCGCTCGCCCTTCTTGTCGACCACCGTGCGCTCCAGGATCGCGAAACGGCCGGTCACCTCGCCCTTTTTGAAGCCGTTCGCCCGGTCCTCGACCGCGACCTCGCGCTCGCCGAGGAATTCCTTGGTCGTCTTGTCGAAGATCAGCTCGGTCCGCTCCCCGTCGTCGATCCGGGCCACCGCCACTCCGTGCCGGCCGGCCGCGTCCACCGCGTCGTCGATCACGAAGACGCCGGAGATCTTGGCGGCCGCCCGGTAGAGGGCCGCTGCCTGCGCGGGCGGCATCAGGGACTCGCGGGCGAGGTCACCGACGAGCACGAAGTTGGCCTCGTCCTTGCTGTTGCTGCCCTCGCTGACGCTGTTCAGCCACTTGAACATCTTGTCGGGGTCGGTCGGCAGGGTCTGGAGGTGGCGGTAGTTGGTGTTGGACGGGATGCCGGGGGTTTGCGCCTCCAGAGGCTCGTTGTAGGACCTCTGGTAGGGCGCGTGCATCATGCCCTCGCGGCCGTCAATGGACAGCCACACCTCGCGCTGGTAGATCGGATCCAGCTTTGCGGGCCCGTCGTTCGTCTGCGAGGTCCAGCCGCCCTTGCTCTTGATGTACACGAACTGATCGTCACGGATGTCGGCCGGCACCTGGGTGTGCTCGGCCGCGAGCGCGATGTCCTCCAGCAGCTTGACGGCCTCCTTGGTGGCGGCCCGCTCCGCCGGCTCGGACGGGACGGTGAGGGTGACGGCGACGGCGGTGACGGCCGCGACGGCGCCCGCGATCAGGGCGGTGCGCAGAAAGCGCCTGCGTACGGGGACTATGGACGATTCCTGCCGGATCTCGGTCATCAGATGCTCCTTGAGGAGTCGGTGACGGCCCGGCGGAAGGTCTCTCTCGGGAAGCTCGGGAAGCTGCGGGAGCTGGTTCATCGGTTTCCCTCCCTCAGGGGCCTGACCGCGGTGGTGCGGTCACCTCTCATCTGTCCGCGTGTTTGGGGGAGTTCCAGATGTTTCGCGAGTTTTGTCCGCGCCCGTGCCAGCCGCGACCGTACGGTCCCCACCGGCACCCCGAGCGCCTCGGCCGCAGCCCGGTAGTCCAGCCCGGACCACACGCACAACGCCAGCACCTCACGCTCGGTCCGCCGCAGTCTCTGCAGCGCGGTGCGAACGACGGCCAGTTGCGCGGCGTCGTCCAGGCGCCCGGCGATCTCGTCGGCGAAGTCGCGCACCGTCTCGTCGCGGGGCAGGCGGGCGACGGCGGCGGCGTGTCTTCGGGCGGCGCAGGCGGGTGATGGGGGTCCCCCCGCTCGAGCGAAGCCGAGAGTGGGGGAGCGTGACGTTGGTGGCGATGCCGAGCAGCCAGGGGCGCAGGGAGCCGCCCTCCTCGTCGAGCTTCGCGCGCAGCCGCCAGGCGTCCAGGAAGGTCAGCGAGACGACGTCCTCGGCGACCGTCCACTCCCCCGTGAGCCGGTAGGCGTGGTTGTAGACGGAGCGCGCGTAGGCGTCGAACAGTTCGCCGAAGGCGGCGTGGTCCCCCGCGCGGATGCGTTTCCTCAGATTCGTATCCACGTCTCTGTACCTGTCCGTACGACGAGGGCCGGTTCCTGTGACCTGAGTCACAGGAACCGGCCCTCGTCGTACGGGCTTCAGACGCCCGCGTACGAGTGCTTACCGCTCACGAAGATGTTGACGCCGTAGTAGTTGAACAGCCAGCAGCCGAACGCGATCAGCGCCAGGTAGGCGGCCTTGCGGCCCTTCCAGCCGGCCGTGGCGCGGGCGTGCAGGTAGCAGGCGTAGGCGACCCAGGTGATGAAGGACCAGGTCTCCTTGGGGTCCCAGCCCCAGTAGCGGCCCCAGGCGTCGCCCGCCCAGATGGCGCCCGCGATGATCGTGAACGTCCACAGCGGGAAGACGGCCGCGTTGACGCGGTAGGAGAACTTGTCGAGGGAGGCCGCGGCGGGCAGCCGGTCCAGGACCGAGTTCGCGAACTTGCCGGGCGTGCCGCCGGTCGCGAGCTTGTTCTCGTAGGAGTCCTTGAACAGGTACAGGATCGTGGAGACCGCGCCGACGTAGAACACCGCGCCGCAGAAGATCGCGGTGGAGACGTGGATGTACAGCCAGTACGAGTGGAGGGCGGGAACCAACTGGTCGCTGGCGGTGTACAAGACAGTGACAGCGAGGCCGAGGTCGAGGAGGACCGTGGTGATCAGGAACAGCCCGAGCCAGCGCACCTGCTTCTTCAACGCCAGCAGCGTGAGGTACACGCCGACGGCCACCGTGGAGAAGGTGATGTTGAACTCGTACATGTTGCCCCACGGCGCCCGCTCCACAGAGGCCGCGCGGGCGACGACCCCGCCCAGCTCCACCAGGAAGGCGAGCACGGTGAGCGAGATGGCGATACGCCCGTAGAGGTCGCCCTGCTCGTCCCCGCCGTGCGCGCCCGGCCCGTCGGGCACGTCGCGTGCGCCGGCCGCGGCCCGGACGACGACCTGCGGCCGCTCCAGTACGGCGGTGCCGCCCGCGTTCTTCACGGTGACGGCCGGCGCCTTGGCCGCCGTCTTGGAGGTGAGCGCGGCGGCCGTGCGGCCGACCTTGCTGCGGCTGCCGAGGAGCCATTCGGCGATGTACGCGAAGAAGGCCAGGGTGTAGACGGCCATCGAGGAGTAGATCAGCGTGTTGCTGATGTTGGCGAGGTTTTCGTTGGCGGCGGCGGCAAGATCGGTTGCGGCGGCGAGAGTCACTGCGTCTCAGCCCCTTCGGCGGTGGCAACGGGGTCGGGGGAAACTGAAGGTTCTGCGGTTTCTGCGGGGCTGTCGTCGGGATCCGGCGCGCCCGGGGCTCGGTCGTACAGGATCCCGGCGAGATCGCCGAGTTCCTCGGGCACCTTGGCGGACTCGCTGCGGCCGAGCCCGGCCATCTCCACGACCGTCACACCGTCGGCGCCCTTCGCCGCACGCACCCACACGCGTCGGCGCTGGATGAACAGGGAGGCGGCCAGACCGAAGATCGCGGTGAGCGCGCCGCCCAGCGCCCAGCCGCTGCCGGGCTGCTGCGTGACCTGGAAGTTCGCCCACTCCTTGGTGGCCTCGTAGGTGATCGAGCCGGCACCGTTCGGGAGCTTCATGGTCTCGCCGGGCTTGAGGTTCGACCTCAGCTGCTCGCCCTTGGAGTCCTTGAACTGCTTCATGTGCGTCTTGTCGAGCTGGTACACACTCTGCGGAATGCCTGAGTTGACGCCGAGGTCGCCGTGGTACGGCGTCAGGTTCAGCACCGGGTTCCGCAGCGCCGGGAAGGTGGAGGCCGCCTCGTTGCCCTTGGTGTACGTCGGCAGGAAGAAGGCCTGGAAGCCGAGCTGTTCGCTGACGCCCTTGGCGTTCTTGTAGCCGTCGAGGACCTTGATCACACCGGAGGAGGTGACGTTGGAATCGAGCGGCAGCAGCGGGACGGCGTCGCTGTAGACGACCTTGCCCTTGCCGTCCCGGACGGTCATGAGGGGGGCGTAGCCGTGGGCGGTGAGGTAGACCTTCGAGTCGCCGACTTCCAGCGGGTAGTTGGGCTTGATGAGGTCCTTCTTCTCCTTGCCGTAGGCGCCCTCGCTGTAGGTGACGGCGGCCTGGTAGATGCGCGGAGTGCCCTTGCTCGGGCCGGACGCCTCGTAGGTGCCGGTGAATTTGTTCAGGTTGAAGCTGAACGGCACCAGGTCGTCGGTGCTGAAGAGGTTGCCGGACTTGAAGTCGTCGTAGGAGATGAGGGTGTTGGAGAAGCCGTCGCCCTCGACGACGAGTTTGTTGCCCTCGGACTTGAACAGCTGGCCCCAGGCGAAGGCGACCAGCATCACGATGAGGGCGATGTGGAAGGCGAGGTTGCCGATCTCGCGCAGGTAGCCCTTCTCGGCGGCGACGGCGTCGCCGGTGAGGTGGGCGCGGAAGCGGCGCTTCTTCAGCAGGGCGAGCGCGGCCTCACGCACCTGCTCCGGCTCGGTCTCGGTGCGCCACGTGGTGTAGGCGGGCAGCCGGGTCAGCCGCTTGGGCGCGCGCGGCGGGCGGCTGCGCAGCTGGCCCACGAACTGCCAGGTGCGGGGCACGATGCAGCCGATGAGGGAGATGAACAGCAGGATGTAGATCGCGGAGAACCACACCGAGCTGTAGACGTGGAAGAGGCCGAGCTTGTCGTAGATGTCCCCGAGGGTGGGGTTCTTCTCGCGGAAGTCGGCGACCTTCGTCGCGTCGACGCCGGACTGCGGGATCAGCGAGCCGGGGATCGCGCCGAGCGCCAGCAGCAGGAGCAGCAGCAGGGCGACCCGCATGGAGGTCAGCTGCCGCCAGAACCAGCGCAGCCAGCCGATCACGCTGAGGGAGGGCAGGTTGGGCGAGCCCTCCACGGGCGCGGTGGACAGCTGGGAGCCGGCGGCGCCCAGGTCCCGGTCCTCGGCCCGGTCAGGGGTGGCGTCGGTGGTGGTGTTGCTCATGGATCAGATCCCCACAGTGAAGCCGTTGGACCAAACCTGCATCTCGGAAACGATGCTGTCCCACGCGCCGGTCAGCAGCAGCAGACCGGTCACGATCATCATGGTGCCGCCGATCCGCATCACCCAGACATGGTGGCGCTTGACCCAGCCGAAGGCACCGAGCGCCTTGCGGAAGGCGATCGCGGCGAGCACGAAGGGCACGCCGAGCCCGACACAGTAGGCGATGGTCAGTACGGCCCCGCGGCCCGCGCTCGACTGCTGGGAGGACAGCGCCAGTACGGAGGCGAGGGTCGGGCCGATGCAGGGCGTCCAGCCGATGCCGAACAGCGCGCCGAGCAGGGGTGCGCCGACCAGTCCGGCCACGGGCCGCTTGTGGATGCGGAACTCCCGCTGGGTCATCCAGGGCATCATCCCCATGAAGAAGACGCCCATGAGGATCATGAGCACGCCCAGCACCTTGGACAGAACGCCCCTCTGCGCCTGGAGCGTCTCGCCGAAGTAGCCGAACAGGGCTCCGCCGGAGACGAACACGACGGTGAAGCCGAGCACGAACAGGGAGGCGCCCGCGACCATCCGGCCGCGTCGGGCCTCGGCCAGGTCGGTGCCGGTCACGCCGGTGACGTAGGAGAGATAGCCGGGGACGAGCGGCAGGACGCACGGGGAGAAGAAGGAGACGAGACCGCCGAGGAGCGCGAGGGGAAGGGCCACGAGCAGGGCGCCGTTGAGCACCGTGCCGTTGTATCCCTCCGCCGCGAGCGTGGTGACCGCGCTCACGTCACTTCTCCGCGAGGACCGGGTCGATCATGCCGCGCAGTTTCTCCTCGCTGAGCGCGGCCAGCGAGCGGGCCGCGATCTTCCCGTCCCGGTCGAGGACGAGCGTGGAGGGGATCGCCTGCGGGTTGAGCGTGCCCCTCTTGAAGCGGAGCATCAGCTTGCCGGTCGGGTCGTACAGGCTGGGGTAGGTGACGCCGTATTCCTTGTCGAAGGCGAGGGCGTTGGCCGTGCTGGTGTCACGGGTGTTGATGCCGACGAACTGCACGCCCTTGCCCTTGAGGTCCTGGTAGACCTTCTGGAAGCCCGGCGCCTCCGCGCGGCACGGGGCACACCAGGAGCCCCACACGTTCAGGACGACGATCTTGCCCTTGTAGGAGGAGACGTCGAGCTGCTTGCCGTCGATGGTCTTGCCGGACAGGTCGGGGGCCGCGGCCCGCTCCCCCTCCTTGACGGTCGCGACGCCGTCCTCGCCCATGACGAAGTTGGTGTCGCCGCCCCCGCCGGAGGTGCCCCCGGAGGAGCACGCGGACACGAGCAGCGCCGCGACGGCGGCGCCGGCGGTCATCAGGGCGGCGCGGCGCGAAGGGATCCGGTTGCGCGAGTGGATCCGGTTGGTCGAGCGCAGGGGGGCGCGGCTTGCGGCACTCATGTGAAAAGTTTCGCATGCCCGTTCCGGGGATCTTGCGCACCCCCCTTGTGGGCGGAAACCCGCATTTCAGGCGGGCTGCCCGGGGCTCTGCGAGGCGGTGGCGCGGGTGTCCTTGAGGAACTCATTCCAGCCACCGACGGGCCGCTGCCCCACATCCAGCGTACGGAGCTTGGCGAGCACCTCGGGCTTCTGCACGTCCAGCCAGTCCACGAACTGCCGGAAGGAGACCAGCCGTACGTCCTCGCCCTTGTCCTTCTCCCGCGCGATGTGCTTGAACGCCTCCTCGACGGCGTCCATGTAGATGCCGCCGTTCCACTGCTCGAAGTGGTTGCCGACGAAGAGAGGGGCGCGGTTTGTCTCGTATGCCCGCTTGAATCCCTGTATGTACGCCTGGGCGGACTGCTGCCGCCAGCCCGGGTAGTTGTAGGCGGGGGCCTTGGTGGTGTTGAGCGACTGATTGGCCAGCATGTTGTAGTCCATCGACAGGACCTCGAACGAACGGCCGGGGAAAGGTATCTGCTGCAACGGCAGGTCCCATATCTCCTGCTGCTTCCGAGGCCACACCTGACGCCCGCCGGGCGAGGAGGCGTCGTAGCGCCAGCCGAGTTCGCGGGCGGTGGGCAGCAGGTTGTTCTGGCCGAGCAGGCAGGGCGTGCGGCCGCCGACGAGTTCCTTGTCGTAGTCGAAGGGCAGGGCGGGCAGGTCCGTCCACCCGGTGTTGGTCCGCCACTCCTTGACGAAGGACTTGGCCTGATCGATCTCGCTGCGCCACTGCCGCGGCGTCCAGTGCGCGACCGAGCCGTGCGCCTCGCCGCAGAAGTGCCCGTTGAAGTGGGTGCCGATCTCGTGGCCCTCCAGCCAGGCGCGGCGGACGCCGTTGAGCGTCTCCTTGATGTGCGCGTCGGTGAGGTAGCCGATGTCGGAGGCGCCGCGCGGGTTGTTCGGCGGGTCGTAGAGCCGCTTCTTCGACTCGGGCAGCAGATACAGCCCGGACAGGAAGAAGGTCATGGACGCGCCGTGCTCCTTGGCGAGGTCCAGGAACCGCGGAAACAGGCCATTTCCGACCTCGCCCGCCCCGTCCCAGGAGAAGACGACGAACTGCGGCGGGGTCTGCCCCGGCTCCAACGGCTCGGGTTTCGCGGGCTGGTGGGGCTGCTTGCCGGTGAAGGAGGTGGAGCCGTCGCCGAGTGGGCGGGCGCTGGGCTTCGGGCTGCCCGAGGGCTTGTTCCCGCCCTTCCCGGAACCTCCGGCGGGGGTCGGCCCGTCCGACGACGTGAGGGTGCCACACCCCGCGAGTCCTACGGCGGCCGCGGCGCCCGCGCCGAGTCCGAGTGCTCCCCTGCGAGTGAGAGTGCGCATTGCATCCCCGTCCGTACGTCCTGTGGTGGTCACCCAGTCAGAGGACGTGACGAACGGGGAGGTTCCTGTCGATCACACGCATTCCGCAACAAACGTCACAAACGCGCCACAGGAACCGTAGGCATTGCGCCCGCGGCGCGTGCGCACCGAAGGACTGCCAGGCACCGAAGGACTGTCAGGCGCCGAAGGCCTTGTCCTTCCCCTTCACAGGCTTGGCGCCGGCGAGGAGATGGGCGGGGACGAGGTCGCGGGCCGGCTCGGTGTAGCCGACGGAGACGATCTTGTCGCCCTGGTACGTGAAGGTCGTCAGGGAAGCGAGCGTGCACTGCCGCTTGCGCGGGTCGTGCCACAGCCGCCGCTTCTCGACGTACGACCGCACGATCCAGATCGGCAGCTGATGGGAGACGAGCACGGCCTCGTGCCCCCGCGCCCGGTCCTTGGCCGCATCCAGCGCGCCCATCATGCGGATGACCTGGTCGACGTACGGCTCGCCCCAGGACGGCTTGAAGGGATTGACGAGGTGCTTCCAGTTCTCGGGCCGCCGCAGCGCCCCGTCCCCGACACCGAACGTCTTGCCCTGGAAGACGTTCCCGGCCTCGATGAGCCGCTCGTCGGTGGCGATGTCCAGGGCGTGCGCCTTGGCGATGGGTGTCGCCGTCTCCTGCGCCCGCTCCAGCGGGGAGGAGCAGACGTAGGTGATGTCGCGGGAGGCGAGGTGCTCGGCGACCCGGTCGGCCATCTGCCGGCCGAGCTCGGAGAGGTGGTAGCCGGCGAGACGGCCGTAGAGGATGCCGTCCGGGTTGGCGACCTCGCCGTGGCGCATGAGGTGGACCACGGTGATGTCACCGCCGGCCGCGCTGGTGGCTGCGTTGTCGTTGCTCATGCTCGCGTGGCCTCCGCAGCCGCTCGGGCCGCCGCCGGAAGGGCGTCGGCGATCCGCTGGACGGCCCGCTCGTCGTGGGCCGTGGAGACGAACCAGGACTCGAAGGACGACGGCGGCAGGTAGACGCCGTTCGCCAGCAGCGACTGGAAGAAGGCGGTGAAGCGGTACGACTCCTGCGCCTTGGCGTCCTCGTAGTCGCGGACCGGACGGTCCGTGAAGAAGACGGAGAACATGTTGGAGGCGTTCTGCAGGGTGTGCGCGACGCCTTCCTTGGTGAGGGCCTCGGAGACCAGCGCCTGGATCTGCGCGGACACGGCGTTGACCTTGGCGTAGGCCGCGTCGTCGAGGAGCCGCAGCTGGGCGAGACCGGCGGCGGTGGCGACCGGGTTACCGGAGAGGGTGCCGGCCTGGTAGACCGGGCCGGCGGGCGCGAGGTGCTCCATCACATCGGCGCGCCCCCCGAAGGCGGCGGCGGGGAAGCCGCCCCCCATCACCTTCCCGAAGGTCATCAGATCGGGCCGGACGCCGTCGACGCCGTACCACCCGGCGCGGCTGGTCCGGAAGCCGGTCATGACCTCGTCGGAGATGTAGAGAGCGCCATTGGTCGCGCAGGCGTCCTTCAGCCCCTGGTTGAAACCGGGCAGCGGCGGTACGACGCCCATGTTGCCCGGCGAGGCCTCGGTGATCACGCAGGCGATCTCGCCGGGATGCCGGTGGAAGGCCTCGTGCACGGCTTCGAGGTCGTTGTACGGCAGCACGATGGTGTCGGCGGCCTGGGCACCGGTGACGCCGGGGGTGTCGGGAAGAGCGAAGGTCGCGACGCCCGACCCGGCGGCGGCGAGCAGCGAATCCACATGCCCGTGATAACACCCGGCGAACTTGATCACCTTGGTGCGCCGGGTGAACCCGCGGGCGAGCCGGATGGCCGACATGGTGGCCTCGGTCCCACTGGACACGAGCCGCACCTGATCGACGGGCTCGACCCTGGCCACGATCTCCTCGGCGAGCGCGACCTCGCCCTCACCGGGCGTACCGAAGGAGGTCCCGCGGGAGACGGCGTCCTGAACGGCGGCGATGACCTCGGGGTGGGAGTGCCCGAGGATCATGGGCCCCCAGGAACAGACGAGGTCGACGTACTCGCGCCCATCCGCATCGGTCAGATACGGCCCCCTGCCGGACACCATGAACCGCGGCGTCCCGCCCACGGCACGGAAGGCACGCACCGGGGAGTTCACGCCGCCGGGCGTGACGGCGGCCGCACGGTCGAAAAGAGCCTGTGAGACAGGCGCATCGTATGAATAGGGCATTTCGCTCATGACCTGCGACTTCTCCGACCTTCTCCGACTTTCTCGGAACTCCGCTTGCCAGTGACCTCCTCAGGGTAGGCCAGGGGGGACGTACGGCAGCGAGGTGCCTGGTCGGCCGCTACTGACCCGGCAGCCAGTCTCCCCGCCCGCAATCTGTGAGACATCTGCGAGACTGAGACCTGATACACACAGCTCACAGGGGCGAAGCTGTAGTGCGGCTTGTTCAGGGGCTGCGAAGATCCTGCGGACAGGTGTTTCAACGCACGTTTCGGCGGGCGGCCGTGGGGGAGGTCACTGACACGATGATCGGGTTGCGTGGCGGGGGCCACGCGTCCTAGAAAAGCAGTCGGGTGGAGATATGCATCGCGGTGGCGGACTGGGCGAGGGGACTGACGACCTGGGTCCTCGACGTGCCCGGCGGGGAAGGCACCGGCGCGACGCGGAGGAATCGAACGAAGCACGTCAGGGACACGTAATACCGGGTGGACCGGGCGGCCAGAGCGGCCAGGGCGGCCAGGGAGAACCCGGTGGAACTGGTGGAACTGGTGAGTCCGACCGGCTCGACCGACGGGTCGACCGGCTGCGGGCGGGGAGCAGGAATGGTGGTCGGGTGGGGGTGACGTACAAGTACTTCGGCGCGCCGGACGGCGCGACCGCGGCCCGCGTCCCGATCTCGATGCGCCCCGAGGAACTCGGCGGCGACGAGCTCGGCATGAACGGCATGTTCACCAAGATCAAGCCGGAGACGATGGCGGCGATGGTCCTCACCGGCATAGAGGGCGTCCCGCTGTACAAGGTGCCGCCGCTCGAACTGGTCGTCCTGCACCCCGACTACGCGGTGGTCAAGCTCCCCATGACGGTCGTCGACCCTCTGCGCGGCATCGGCGAGGAGGCGGTGGGCGCGGCGGCGTTCATCTGGTCCACGGTGCCGGACCGGGGTGGGCCCCGGGATGCGTTCAATGTGTACCAACTGCTGCATGAGTGGCAGGACTTCTCGCATCGGTTGCATGAGGCGGGGCATCAGCCTTATTGCCTTGTTTGGCCGTGAGTTGGGGGTTCGCTGAGTTTGGGCGGGGTTTTTCGACTCCGCCCTTTTCAATTTCACTGCCACGCACCCGATCCACGGCCCAGGCAGCCAGCGCCCGCCGCACCGCACCGCCTTCACCACGGGGTGCCGGAGCCGAGCGGCTTGGGCACCGGCCCCTGGGGCGGGGTTCACCGGCCTCCGGGTAGGTGTGCCGCCCGGAGATGGCCGCTTTCGTAGTGATCGACGCGGATGATGGCCGCGTCCCGCCTGACCACATCCCGCCTCTCGAATTCCTTGTAATCCCCGACCGTGATGCCGCACCTGAATGCGGCCTCCCTCACGGGCCGTGGCTGATCAGCATGGACCAGCCCTACTCCAGGCCCGCCAAGTTCTCTGTCGATCTTGTGATAGAGCTGGGCATCCTCCCGAGCGCGAAAGAGATTGGGGGCCAAGACGTGGACGTAGGTGTCGCGGATGTACAGGCCACGGGTGTAGAGGAAAGCCGGCAATGCGGCGGCGAGAGAGAGCTCCCGATCCGTGCAGGGGGCGCTGAGAGTCTCGATGGTGCGCTTGGCCCTGTTCCTGCGTCGCCCCTCCAGCTGATCGCACATGGCCAGCCCTATGATGAGCTGATCTTCAGGCAACGCAATCCCGATGGACCGATGGATCGCCTTGGCTATCAGCGCGAATTCCTTGAGGCGTAGGTCTCCGTCTGGGTCCGGTTTTCGGATCGGTTCATTGCTCGAGTCGGCAAATACAGCCGAGCTCAAGGCCGTTCGGATGCCGAACCTCGCCTTCCACGATCCGGAGGGTACGGGCCGCTGGCCTACGACGCCGATCCAAGGCGGCGCGTCCGGCGCTTTGAACACACCCCCGCAACCTCGATGCCGCATTCGGCGAGCCCGGGATCTGATCACGAGGGGCAGGATGCAATCGTTGCAGATCCAGCGTCCACACCGGTCGCACTGCCAGGCCTCCGTTGCGCTCAACAGATTGCGGGTGTGCTCCTCGAGCGGGTCGTCGGGAAGCGACGGCTCCTCCCAAATCTCGCTCACAGTCTCGCGCTTCTGCTCCATCTGATCGCGCGGTATGGGCCGTGCACAGATCCCGCACGATTCGCTGGACGCTTGCTCGCGATTGGCCGTCACAGCCGCCACTTCTACCGGAACTCTGTGGGGACCGGTCCCGTCCCGAAACGAGGCCGGGGCTGGGGACGTTTCACACCCACCTGCCAGTCCCCTCAGGCTCACCGGCGCCGTGGACGACCGTGATGTGGTACTCGAAGCCAGGGGTCTCGAGTTCGTCGACCACAGCGACGGCCAAGTCCTCGGCGCTGATCCACGATTGGCCGTCGGCGCTGGTGAGCAAGGTGTCTGTGCCACGCCGATAGCGGCCGGTTCGTTCACCGGGCTCCAGCAGGCCCGGCGGGCTCAGGTAGACCCAGTCGGCACCGGCATGGGCCTGGCAGGTCCGCAACTGAGCGATCCCGGCGGCGGCTACGGGCTTCAATTCGGCGGGCACATACACGGGGTTGTCGGCGACCAGCAGATCCTGCTCGTCGGGGCTGCGCAACGCGCCGGCGCCGCCGACCACGAGGACGCGAATCCCAAGCTGTGCGGCGATATCCAGCACTGTTCGGGTGGCGCCGACCAAGAACTCCTGGTCGACCGGCATGGTCCGCACGGCCAGCACGACGGCGTCCGCGGCGCCGTGCGAGGCGGAGCCTGCGAGCGCCTCGCACACAGCTGATGAGTCGTTCGCATCGACCCCGATGGGCGTGACGTTCGGGTCCTCACTCGCAGGCTTCCGGGACAGGGCGAGCACCTGGTGTCCGCGTGTACTTGCCTCGGTGATCACCCGGCTGCCGACCATCCCGGTGGCGCCGAGCACGGCGATCGTCATGTCTGTCTTCATTGAGCGGGACAAGGTCTGCATGTGGTGAAGTCTCAGCCCAACTGGCCATGAATCCAACACATACTTGTCATGGCAGCTATGAACCAGAACGATGGCTGCGTGGATCTCCAGCAGATGCGCTACGTCGTCGCCGTCGCCGAAACCCGCAACTTCACCCGGGCTGCGGAACGCTGCCGCGTCGTGCAGTCCTCACTCAGTCACCGGATCGCCGGCCTGGAACGCGAGCTCGGAGTCCAGCTGTTCGCCCGCTCCAGCCGCCGCGTCGAGCTGACCAGCGCCGGAGCGGCGTTTGTCGCAGGCGCGCGCGAGTGCCTGGCCGCTGCCGACCGGGCGGTCGCCGATGCCGCCGCCGCGACGGGCGTGGTACGCGGCCGGCTCGCCGTCGGTGTGATCGTGACCACGGCTGCCGTTGACGTACCCGAGTTGCTGCAGCGGTACCGCGCCCGGCACCCGGACGTACGCGTCTTCCTCCGTTCCGGACGCAGCGACGAACTGGAGGCGGCTGTCCGGGAGGGCGACCTGGACATCGCCTTCCTCGGCCTGCCGGAGGGTGAACGGCCTTCCGGTGTGGACACCGTTGTCCTCGATCACGACGAGCACGTGCTGGTGGTGCCGGCCGGGCACCGTCTGGCGGGCGTTTCCCACCAGGTCACGTTGCGGGAGATCGCCGTGGAGACGTTCGTGGACTTCGTGGACGGAACACCCGCCCGCGCCCAGTCCGATCAGGCGTTCGCAGCCGCGGGCCTGGTCCGCGATGTCGCGTACGAGGTCGGCTTCGTCGAGCTGATCACCCGGCTGATCGCGCGCGGGCTGGGCATCGCGCTGCTGCCGTCCGCGTTCATCCGACCGCTGGCCGCCGACGACCCCGAACTGGCGCTGGTCCCGGTGGTCGACGGGCCGCGTCGTATCGAGTATCTGGCGTGGAACCGGTTCAACCCCAGCCCAGCCACCCGAGCGATGCTGGACGTCCTCGGGGTCGGACCACAGGCGCGCTCGCCTCAGGCTCGTCGGCGCTGATCAGGTCGGCGCCTGACCGGCATCAGACCAGGGCGCCTGGGGTCCTGCGGGGTTTGCCCGTGCCACGTCTGTAACCCGTCCGGCTGGGGAATCGTCCGGCCGATCACTGCGTTGACGAGTCACTACTCGAGATCTCCAAGGAGCCGGCATGACCGACGAACCCGCCGTCCGCGAACTCCGCTTAGTGGTCACGGCAGCCGACTACGAAGCGGCGCTGCACTTCTACCGCGACGTCCTCGGATTGACCGAGCGCGGCGCGTTCGCCTCTCCCGACGGACGGGTCACCATCCTTGACGCCGGCCGGGCCACCTTGGAGCTGACTGATCCGAACCACGCTGAATTCATCGACGAAGTCGAGGTCGGGCGGCGAGTAGCCGGCCACATTCGGGTTGCCTTCCAGGTCGACGACTCCGTCGCCGCAACGTCGAAGCTGGCCGCCGCCGGAGCCCAGGTGATCGCCGAGCCGACGCGCACCCCTTGGAACTCACTGAACTCGCGGCTCGAGGCGCCGGGCGCTCTTCAGTTGACTCTCTTCACCGAGCTCGACGATTAGGTACCGGGCTCGGTCTCGCCACCGTCGAGGCACTGGCCGGTGCGGCGCTCACGTGGTCCTTCCCGATCACCTCCGGTCGCGCCCCGCGGCCCGGTGATCGCGGGTCCGGTAGGTGCGTCAGAGGGCGCGCCCAGCGGGGTGTCCAGCGGGGTGTCCACCAGTTGGCGCGGCCGGCGAGGGCCATGACGGCGGGAACCAGCAGGCCGCGTACGACGGTTGCGTCGAGGAGCGCGGCCAGGGCCAGTCCGACCCCGACGAGTTTGAGGAAGGTCAGCCCGGAAGTGGCGAGGGCGGTCATGATGACGGCGACGATGAGGGAGGCCCAGGTGAACTGGGTGGCGGTGCGGTCCAGGCCGTAGGTGACCGCCTGCGTGGTGTCGCCGGTGCGGTGGTGCTCTTCGAGGATGCGGGTCAGCAGGATGATCTCGTAGTCCATGGACAGGCCGAAGGCGATGCAGAACACCAGGATGGGCAGGAAGACGTCGGTGGTCGCGGTCACGGTGAAGTCGCCCACCAGCCACCGCAGGTGTCCCTGCTGGAAGACGCGCGAGCACCGGGCACCGGGTGAGGGCGAAGATCAGCGCGAACATGACGGTGGCGGTCAGTGCCAGGGCGAGCGGGAGGCGGTCGCCCAGAAGGGTGCGTACGTCGGCGATTTCCGCGCCGGGTCCGCCCACCAGTGCGGGCACCGGCGCGGGCAAGGCCCTGATGCGCTCGGCCCGGTCCGCGTTGGCGGGGTCTTGCGGGTCGCCACGGGTGGCGACCCGGAGGTAGGCGCCCCGGGCGGAGGTGAACTGGTGGGAGTCGAGGGCGAGGAGGGCGGCGGCCGAGTGGGAGCGGTAGGTGCCGGTGGCGGTGTCGATCCGGCTCACGCCTGGCAGCGCGGCGATCCACCGCGCATAGCGGTCCAGCTCCTGTGCGCCGGTCCGGGCGTCGAAGCCCGGCAGGACGACGGTGGTCGCCGTGGCGACGGTGGCGGCCTGGAAGTCGGCGCGCAAAGTCGCGGTGGCCTGCGCGGCGGGTGTGCCGGCCGGCAGCACCCGGTCGTCGGCCAGGCTGAAGGCGGCCTGGCCGAAGGGAGCGGCCAGAAGCAGCAGTACGGCGGCGGCTGGGAGGCCCACCCACAGCGGCCGCCGCATGGTCGCGGCCGCTGTCCGCCCCCACCACCCCAGCGGGCGGACGGACCCCTTGGCGGCCAGGGCGGTGCCGTCCCTGCGGCGCCAGCGGTCGAAGCGGTCCAGGTGGGGCGCGAGGATGGCCACCGCGGAGGGCAGCAGCAGGAGGCTGCCGGTGGCCGCCATGATGGTCACGGTGACGCCGCCGTAGGCGGTCGAGCGCAGCACCGGATGCGGGAAGAGCAGCCTGATGGCCGAGGACCTGATCGACGAGTACCGGCTGTTGACCTTCCCCACCGTCCTGGGCACCGGCGACCGGCTCTTTCGCGTCGGCGGCCCACAAGTGGGGCTGGAGTGCCTGTCGGCGGAACAGGTCGGCGCCGCCGTCCTCACCCGCCACCGCCGGGCTGCCCGGTGACCGCACGGGACGGCTCCATGGCGGTGCGGGGAGGCTAGCAAGCCGTTTGGCCATCCTTGGCCCAAACGTGACGGACATAATGCGGATATCGAACATAAACGCTGACAGTGTGGGAGTGCGCCCGGCGTTCCCCAACCATGGTGGGAGGTTCCACCACATGGCTGACATCACTCGTCCTGACTCTCGCAGCCCAGCCCCACGCCCAGACGTCGCCCCGGCCCGGGACTGCGAGAAATGCAATGGATGGGGCACTGTCGTCACGCCCGATGGCCGTCATGAATTGTGCGAGGCCTGCCAGCCCCCCACCAGCGCCCCTCCTTCTGCCGAAACCGCCCCGAACTCATGACAAGCCCCGGGGAGCGGGTCCGGGACCGCACCGTCCCCCGTCCCCCGCCCGGCGTCCGGCGTCCGGCGTCCAGCCGGAACCGGTCACCCCGCCGGCCGCTCTTCGGCCGTACGCCCCCGCATGGACGCACGACCCCCTGACCGACACATCCCCGCCCCGACCCCAGCGCCGCCCTCAGCCCCCACCCACCGTGAACCCGATCACCGCCCCGCCCCCCTCCCGCCGCAGGGCGAACGGCGCTCCCCCGTGCGCGAGCGCCACCTCCCGCACGATGGACAGGCCGAGGCCGGAGCCGGGCAGGGAGCGGGCGTCGGCGGCTCGGTAGAAGCGGTCGAAGACGCGGATCAGGTCGCGGTCGGCGATGCCGGGCCCCCGGTCGAGGACCTCGACGCGGACGGCCCCCGGCCGGGCGGGCCCGGCGATGTGGATCTCGATGGGCGCCATACCGTCGCTGTCGAACTTCGCCGCGTTCTCGACGAGGTTGGAGATCGCGCGGGTCAGCATGCCGGGCCGGCCGTCGGTGGTCGTGTCGCCGCTCGCGCGGACGAGGACCTCCCGCCCGGTACGGCGCCGGGCGAGCCCCGCGACCTCCTCGGCGAGGTCGGCGAGGTCGACCCGCTGCGGCGGCTCGGTGTCGGACTGCCCGGCGGCGAGGTCGACGAGCTCGTTGACCAGGTCGGTCAGCTCGCGGGCCTCCTGGCCGAGGTCCGCCACCAGCTCTTCGCGGGTGGCGGGGGGCAGCTCGTCGATCCTCCGCAGCAAGGAGATGTTCGTACGCAGAGAGGTCAGCGGCGTACGCAGCTCGTGTCCCGCGTCCTGGACCAGTCGGCGCTGGTCCTCCTCGGACTGGGCCAGGCGCCCCAGCATGCGGTCGAAGGCGCGGCCGAGGCGGCCGACCTCGTCGTAGCCGGTGACGGGCACCTGGATGCCGAGCCGCCGGGTGCGGGCGACGTCCTCGGCGGCGGAGGTGAGGACGACCAGTCGCCGGGTGATGCGCCGGGCCAGCCACCAGCCGAACAGCCCCGCGGCGACCACCACCGCGACCATCAGGATCAGCGTCCGCTGTTGCAGGGCCCGCAGCAGGTCCTCGGTGTCGCTGAACTCCTGCGCGACCTGCACCGCGCCCCGCCCCTCACCGAGCGCGACGGTCGCCACACGGTAGACGTCGTGGGCGACGTCGACCTCTCTGTGCTCGGTGAGCCTCCCGGCCGGGCCGGCCGCGGCGATGCTCCGGTCGGCGTCGGTGACGGGCAGCCCCGGTCTGCCGGGGTCGACGACACGGCCGTCCGGCCCCAGCACCTGCACATCCGTACGGGCGGGCCGCACGATGTCGTGGCCCGGCGCGGAGGAGGAGAAGTCGTCCGGCGTCATCCGGTGCGTGCGCACCTCGTCCCGCAGATCCTGCACGACCTGGTCGAACACGGACTCCTGGTCCACCCGCACCAGCCGGGCGGCGGCGTTGTAGGACAGCACGCCGACCAGGAGGGTGACGGCGGCGGTCACGGCGGCGAAGGACACCGCGAAGGTGGTCCGCAGCGACAGCAGCCGCGGCCGCCGGAGGCGGGGCCGGAGGCGGGGTCGGATCCGGATCCGGCCCCGGCTCCATGGCTTTCGCTTCGCCGACATCCGCCCGAGGCGGGCCACTCAGTCCTCCCGCAGCACGTAACCCACGCCGCGCACCGTGTGGATCAACTGCGGAGCGCCCGGATCGTCGAGCTTGCGGCGCAGGTAGCCGACGTACACGGCGAGGTTCTTGGAGCCGGGCCCGAAGTCGTAGCCCCAGATCCGGTCGTAGATCGTGGAGTGGTCGAGCACGATCCCCGCATTGCGCACGAGCAGTTCCAGGAGTTCGAACTCGGTGCGCGTCAGCTCCAGCTCCCGCGTCCCGCGCCAGGCACGGCGGGCCTGCACGTCCATCCGCAGCCCGGCCGCCTCGATCCGGCCGTCGGGCACCTGCGGCAGCGGCTTGGGTACGCCGGTCAGCGCACCGACCGGGCTCGTGCGCCGCAACAGGGCACGCAGCCGGGCGAAGACCTCCTCGACGTCGAAGGGCTTCACGACATAGTCATCGGCACCCGCGTCCAGGCCGGCGATCCGGTCCTGGGTCTCCACGAGCGCCGTCAGCATCAGGATCGGCGTACGGTCGCCCTCGGCGCGCAGCACCCGGCAGACCTGGAGTCCGTCGATCCCCGGCATCATCACGTCGAGGACGAGCACGTCCGGCGGGGTCTTGTGGGCCTGCGCCAACGCCTCGACGCCGTCGGCGACCGCGGTGACCTGGTAACCCTCCAGCGTCAGGGCGCGCTCCAGGGCGTGACGGATGGCGCGGTCGTCTTCGGCGAGCAGCAGAGTTTGGGGCACGCCTTCAGTGTGCCAAGCCGACACGGTCGTACGACGTGATGAACGGCTCAGCCGACAGCCTTCTTACTGGCCTCTCACCGGTGGGAGAGCAACCGAGGGGCGGGAACCTACCGTCCTCTCACCCCGCGGGCCGCCGCATCGTCCGCGCTTCATACGGCGGTCTCCTGAGCCTTGCGCAGGGACGCGTGGGTCGGCGCATCGGGCACGTCGGCCGGGCGGTCCACCGCGAACTCCTTCCGCAGCACCGGCACGACCTCCTCGCCCAGCATGTCGATCTGCTCCAGCACGGTCTTCAACGGCAGCCCGGCGTGGTCCACGAGGAACAGCTGACGCTGGTAGTCGCCGGCGTACTCGCGGAAGGCCAGGGTCTTCTCGATGACCTGCTGCGGCGAGCCCACGGTCAGCGGGGTCTGGTCGGTGAACTCCTCCAGCGACGGCCCGTGCCCGTAGACGGGCGCGACGTCGAAGTACGGCCGGAACTCGCGCACCGCGTCCTGGGAGTTCCTCCGCATGAAGACGTGACCCCCCAACCCCACGATCGCCTGCTCGGGTGTGCCGTGCCCGTAGTGGGCGTACCGGGTCCGGTACAGCTCGACCATCCGCTTGGTGTGGTCGGCCGGCCAGAAGATGTTGTTGTGGAAGAAGCCGTCGCCGTAGTACGCGGCCTGCTCGGCGATCTCCGGCGAGCGGATCGAGCCGTGCCAGACGAACGGGGGCACGCCGTCGAGCGGGCGGGGCGTGGACGTGAACCCCTGGAGCGGCGTACGGAACTTCCCCTCCCAGTTCACGACGTCCTCACGCCACAGCCGGTGGAGGAGGGCGTAGTTCTCGATGGCGAGGTCGATGCCCTGCCGGATGTCCTGCCCGAACCAGGGATAGACGGGGCCGGTGTTCCCGCGCCCCATCATGAGGTCCACCCGGCCGTCCGCCAGATGCTGGAGCATCGCGAAGTCCTCGGCGATCTTCACCGGGTCGTTGGTGGTGATGAGGGTGGTGGCGGTGGAGAGGATCAGCCTCTGCGTGCGCGCCGCGACGTAGCCGAGCATGGTGGTCGGCGACGAGGGGACGAACGGCGGGTTGTGGTGCTCGCCGGTCGCGAAGACGTCGAGCCCGACCTCCTCGGCCTTCAGCGCGATGGCGACCATGGCCTTGATGCGCTCGCGCTCGGTCGGCGTCCGGCCCGTGGTCGGGTCCGGCGTGACATCGCCGACGCTGAAGATCCCGAACTGCATGGTCGCTCACCCTCCACGTTGTTGACCGTTCAACTATACCGCTGGAACGACCCGCCACTGCCCCGTATTCCGCCCGCATTCCATCCCACGTCGCGTACCGGACTCAGCACCGGACTCCATACCGGGTTCCCGTCTCCGGCCGACTGTCAGTACCTCGTCCTACGATCTCTACATGGCCGCCCCACGCCGTGACACCCGAGGCATAGTCGACGCCGCGGAGCTCTTCGCGCGCGTGGACTTCCGCCGCCGCGAGCCCGCCGAGCCGCTGCGTCGGTATGTCGAGCTGTACTGGCTGATCGACTGGGACCTCTCCGAGCCGTACGTCTCCCATGTCGTCCCGCACCCCGCGGTCAACGTCGTCTTCCAGCGGTTCGAGGGCCGGGAGCCCTTCATCGAGGTCGCGGGCATCCAGCTCGACCTGTTCACGCAGAAACTGGAGGGACACGGCCGGGTCTGCGGCATCAAGTTCAGACCGGGCGGCTTCCGCCCCTTCGCGCCGGAGCGGCCGGTGACGGAGTGGACCGGCCGACGGGTCTTTACCCCCGAGGTCTTCCCGGACACGGACCCCGCCACGATCCTCACCCCGGACGTCGAGGACGCCCGCATCGCCGCCCTCGACGCGTTCCTGCTCGATCTCGCCCCGCGACCAGACCCCCAGGCCGACCTCGCGACGACCCTCGTCGACCGCATCCGCACGGACCGCACGATCCGCCGCGTCACCGACTTCGCCCGCTCCGAGGGCATGTCCGTACGACTGCTGCAGCGCCTGTTCGCCGCGTACGTCGGCGTCGGCCCGAAGTGGGTCATCCTCCGCTACCGCATCCACGAGGCCCTGGAACGCGCGGAGCGGGACCGGGAGGTGGACTGGGCCGCCCTGGCCGCCGACCTCGGCTACGCCGACCAGGCCCACCTGATCCGCGACTTCACCACGACAGTGGGCGTGCCGCCGACGGCGTACGCGCAGGGCGTGCACTGAGCACCCCCTCCCTTTAATGCGTTTGACCGCGCGTCACCTCACCCCTCACATTTATCTGCGTGACACAGATACTGCGTGACGGCAAAGAAATCAGCTGTTCCTCGGCGGCGGCGCGCTCATCGCAGCCGTACGCCTGCTGCCGCGCGACACCGGCGACCCGACCGTCTCCGTCGACGGCCGGGGATCGGCGCTGCTCGCCGGCGCCCTGCTCGGCCTGCTCGGCGGGCTCATCGACGGCTCGGACCACGGCTGGACGCCCCGCGCGGTCGCCCTCCTGCTCCTCGGCCTGGCCCTGTTCGCCGGCTTCTGCCACCGCCAGCGCACCGCACCCCACCCGCTCATCCAGCCGTCGCTGCTCCACAACCGCGGCTTCACCTCGGGCCTGATCCTCGGCCTGGTCGCCTTCGCCGCGACCGCCGGCCTCCTCTACGTCCTCTCCCTCTTCTTCCAGCAGGGCCTCGGCCGCTCCCCCGCCGGTACCGCGCTCGGCCTGATCCCCTTGTCGATCGGGATCGTCATCGCGTCCATCGCCTGCTACCGCCTCATCCACTCCTACGGCCGCCGGCTCGTCGTGGCGGGCCTGCTGATGGTCCTCGCGGGCTGCGGCCACCTCACCCTGCTGGTCGTCAACACCGGCACGGAGACCGGTAGCTGGGCGCTCGTGCCGCCCGTTCTCCTCATCGGCCTCGGCATGGGCACCTGCTTCGGCACGGTCTACGACGTCACGATCGGCGACATCGCCCCCGAGGAGGCGGGCAGCGCGAGCGGCTCGCTCAGCGCGGTGCAGCAGGTCGCCAACGCGATCGGGGCGGCGGTCGTGACGACCGTGTACTTCCGGACCGCGGACGGCGGCGCGGCCCACGCCATGACCGTGAGCCTCGTCGTCGTCGCCGCGGCGACCGTCCTGTGCCTGCCCCTCGTACGACTGCTGCCGCGCAAGCCGCAGCGGGAGCAGCACCACTGACCCGCGCTCTGGTGGTCCCCCCTGGCCCTCGGGTTCGCCTGAGGGCACTACAGGACCAGCACCAGCCGCTCCTGCGCTGCCGGCAACCCCAGGAAGAGTTACTGTCCCTCGGGAAGTAGTTACCCAACGGTGCGTAAGCACCCCGGAGTTGAGCCATGGCGACCATGACGGCGGCCCAGCGGCGCGAACGGGCCCGCGCCGACTACGACGCGTTCCTCAAGGCCTGCCCCACCAACCAGCTCCTGGACCGCATCAGCGACAAGTGGGTCAGCCTCGTCGTCTCCGCCCTCGCCCCCGGCCCCCTGCGCTACAGCGACCTCAGCCGCAAGATCGCCGGCGTCAGCCCCAAGATGCTGACGCAGACGCTGCGCTCACTGGAGCGCGACGGCCTCCTCTCCCGCACGGTCACCCCGTCCGTCCCCGTCCGCGTCGACTACGAACTCACCGAACTGGGCCGCAGCCTGAGCCTGCTGCTGAGCGCGGTGAAGGAGTGGGCCGAGACCCACATCGAGGAGGTCTGGGAGGCGCGGGAGCAGTACGACGCCGACAGCTGACACGCCCCGTGAGGCGCGACGCCGCCACGCCCCTCGAGGCCCGACACAGGATCGGCCTCACACCTCGCCGGCCCGCAGCCGCGCCACCTGCGCCGCGCTGAAATCCGTCGTGCGCCTCATGTGGTCGACGATCAGGCCGAGCTGGGTGTCGTCCAGGTCGTCGAACAGGGCGGACCACTCGCCGCCCAGCCGCTCCCACACCCGCCCGAACTCCGCGACCTTCTCCGGCACGGTCGCCACGAGCACCCGCCGCCGATCGGCCGCGTCCCGCTCCCGCACGACGTACCCGGCCCGCTCCAGCCGGTCCACCAGCCGCGTCGCCGACCCGGTCGTCAGCCCGGTCAGCTCGGCGACGCGACCCGTCGTCACCGGACCACGCTCCAGGGTGAGCAGGTTCAGACACTGCAGATCGGTCGGATGCAGTCCGAGATGGTCGGCGACGGCCTGGTTGAACAGGGCGTACGACGCCATGTAGCGGCGTGAGACCGAGGACAGCTCGTCCAGCAGCCGCTCACGTGTCTCGCCCGCCATACCGCCCGCCTTCCTCTGCACCGTGCAGAGATCGTACGGCGCAGCGGCCGGGGCCCAAGGCTCATCGCGGTCGGCGTGGCGAGCGTCGCGGGCGCCGTCCGCCGCCTTCAGTCCGGCCGTGCCGCATCCGAATCCCGCTCCGCCGCCTCAGCGACGCGCTTGATGTGCGCCAGGCGCCGGTCCCAGTCGGCCGCAAGCGAAGCCATCCAGCGTGCCGTCACGTCCAGCGCCGCGGGCCGCACCGCGTACCGCACCTCGCGCCCCACCCGGCCGCCGGAAACCAGCCCGGCGGCATCCAGGACGGCGAGGTGCTTGACCACCGCCTGCCGCGAGACGGGAAGTCGTTCTGCGAGCGTCGTGGCAGTGGCCTCCCCCTGTGCGGCGAGCAGATCGAGCAGCTGACGTCGCGTCGGGTCGGCCAGCGCACCGAGGACGCTGTCGACGACCTCGGCGGCGCCGGCACGTTCGTCCGTCACGTGGAGGGCTGTTCGGCGCGCGTCTTGAGCGCGTCGAGCTCCAGGGGCCAGCCTTCGGTGTGGTCCTTCAGGTTCTGACTGCGCAGCTCCTCGGACCCGGCCAGCGCCGCGAACCCGCTCTCGACGACGCGCAGCCGCGTCCGGTCGCCTTCCTGGGTCAGCGTGAACTCCACCAGAGTGCTGTTGTCCTCGCGCAGCTCTTCCCCGGGGAACGCGCTGGTCCAGCGGTATGCCAGATACGTCGGCGGCTCCACCTTCTCCACACGCACCGGGAAGTCACCGTGCTCGGCGTTCTTCGCCACCATCGACTCGCCCTCCTTGGCCACGGTGCCGGGCAGACTCGCTTTGTCGGCCACCCAGAACCCGGGCTGGGCCACCAGCGACCAGACCCGCTCCAGGGGTGCCGCGATCAGGGTTTCGCGTTCGATCCGGTCCTCGCTCATGAGGGACTCCTTCACCGTCGCCATTGATACAACCCGTGCAACCTCAGAGTTGCACATCGAGGCCGCAGGTGCAACCCATAGGTTGCACCTTAAGTCGAGGGACACACATGCGAAGCTGCCCGCATGCTCATCCTCCGCTCCGCCGCCCTCTTCCTCGTCGCCGCCCTCTTCGAGATCGGCGGCGCCTGGCTGGTCTGGCAGGGCGTGCGCGAACACCGCGGCTGGCTGTGGATCGGCGCGGGCGTCCTCGCCCTCGGCACGTACGGCTTCGTCGCCACGCTCCAGCCGGACGCCAACTTCGGCCGCATCCTCGCCGCGTACGGCGGTGTTTTCGTCGCCGGTTCCCTGGCCTGGGGAATGGCAGCCGACGGCTACCGCCCGGACCGCTGGGACGTCACCGGCGCGCTCATCTGCCTCGCCGGCATGGCGGTCATCATGTACGCGCCGAGAGGCGACTGAGCCGTCTCGCGGCGGCTATGACTTATCAGGCTGATCGGGCAGCAGCCCCAGCTGCCCCAGGAATTCCATCTCGTCGAAGTACAGCCGGTAATCGACGATCCGACCGTCCTTCACGGTGGCGATGTCCACCCCGCGGATCCTGATCTCCTTCTGGGTCGGCGGGAGCGTCTCCCCGGTGGGCAGCCGCAGCGGCCCGGTGTTCATTCCGCTGAAGATGCCCTCGTCGATGGCCGTGTCACCGGCCTCGTACTTGTGCAACGACTCGAACGCGGCCTCGGGGACCGCCTCCGTCATCTGCCGCCAGTAGTCGACGATGTGGTCGCGCCCGCGGATCTCCCCTTCGTCGGGCGTGACGGCGACCGCGTCCTCGGCATACAGATCGGCGATGGCCTTGAGGTCCGGGTGCGTGGTCAGCGCATCCGTGAGCCGGTCCATGACCTCACGCGCCTGTCCCATCGATCCACCTCCTGATCAGGGGATCACCCACTCCTCATTCTTCCACCGCGGCCGCTCACGAGCCGACCGGAGGCCGACCGAAGGCCGACCGGACCATGACCGCAGGACGAGATCACAAACCGCCCACACATCCCGCCCGCCTATCCTGGCCGGACAGGCTTTCGACCCGTCCGAGGAGCAGTCCATGGCCACCGCCGCCCCGTCCGCCGCCTCCCGCATCGCCGTCGTCACCGGTGCGAGCAGCGGAATCGGCGCCGCCACCGCCCGGCAACTCGCCGCAGCCGGATACCGCGTGGTCCTCACCGCCCGCCGCAAGGACCGCATAGAGGCGCTCGCCGAGGAGATCACCGCGGCCGGCCACGCGGCGACGGCGTACCAGCTGGACATCACCGACCGCGCGGCCGTCGACGAGTTCGCCTCGGCCTTCAAGACCATCGGCGTGCTGGTGAACAACGCGGGCGGCGCGCTCGGCGCCGACCCGGTCGCGACCGGCGACCCGGACGACTGGCGCACGATGTACGAGACCAACGTCATCGGCACCCTCAACCTCACCCAGGCCCTGCTCCCCAAGCTGGACGCGAGCGGCGACGGCACGATCGTCGTCGTCTCCTCCACGGCCGGCCATGGCACGTACGAGGGCGGCGCGGGCTACGTCGCCGCCAAGCACGGCGCGCACGTCCTCGCCGAGACCCTCCGCCTGGAGATCGTCGGCCGCCCGGTCCGCGTCATCGAGATCGCGCCCGGCATGGTCAGGACGGACGAGTTCGCCCTCACCCGCTTCGGCGGCGACGAGGACAAGGCGGAGAAGGTCTACGAGGGCGTCGCCGACCCCCTCACCGCCGACGACGTGGCCGACACCATCACCTGGGCCGTGACCCGCCCCAGCCACGTCAACGTCGACCTCCTCGTCCTCCGCCCGCGCGCCCAGGCCTCGAACACCAAAATCCACCGGGAACTGTGATGGACGACGCCGACCGGGACAGACGCCGCCTGCACGAGGAGAAGCAGAACGAACGCAAGATGTGGTGGTGGCTGGCGTACTTCCTGTTCGGCATCCACATCGTGGCGTTCGTGATGATCTACGCGGTGACACACGCGCCGAAATAGCCGCGAAGGAAGGCGGCGGCCCTCCTCCGACGTCTAAAGACGTCTAAAGCAGTGCGGGTCGCTGCCACGCCTGTCCCAGGACATGGTGGTCGAGGAAGTTCAACACCGTCTCGTACATGATCCGAACGTGGTTCGGCGCCCCGACACCGTGGCTCTCGTCCGGAAAGTACAGGAATCTGACGGGGACGCCGTACCGCTCGAGGTCGTTGAGCAACCCGAGCGACTGCCCCACCGGCACCCGATAGTCCTTGCCCCCGTGCACGATCAGCATCGGGGTCGTGACCTTCGCCGCGTCGAGGTGGGGTGAGTTCGAGTCGTACCGTTCGCGCCGCGTCCGGGGATCTCCGAAGATCTTCTGGAAGTACGCGTGCATGTCCGAGTCGAACGGGAACGACTCCAGGTTCCACATTCCGGCGTGCGAGACGATCGCCTTGAAACGGTCGGTGAGGGTCGCGGTCCGGTTGGCGAGGTAGCCGCCGTAGGACCAGCCGGCCATGCCCGTCCGGTCCCCGTCGAGGTCGCCACGGGCCAGCGCCGCGTCCGTCAGCGCCATCACATCACGGTACGGCTGACCGCCGTACTGCCCCCGGCCGCGTTCCTGCATGCGTTGCCCGTAACCGGTGGACAGCGCCGGGTCCGGCAGCAGCACCGCGTAGCCACGGGCCGCGAACGGCCACGGATTCCACAACCACGTCCAGCCGCTCCAGGACATCTGCGGCCCACCGTGCGGGGCGACCACCAAGGGCGCCGGATCCTCCGCCGAGGCCCCCTCGGGCAGGACGAGCCAGGCACGCAACGGGAACCCGTCGTCCGCCTCGACGCGCACCTCGGTGAGGGTGCCGGGAAGCGGTCCCAGGTCCCCGAGACCCTTGAGCGACACGGGCAGTTGATCAGCCTTGGCGGCATCCAGCCGAACCACCCGAGGCGGCCCGTCGATCGTGCTGCACAGCGCGTACAGGGTGGTGGCCCCATCAGGCGTCACACACACCGAGGCATAGGCACCGGAGGCGGTCAGACGGGTGACCGTGCCGTCCGCATCCCGGCGAAAGACCGGACAATGCCCCCGCTCGTCCCCCGTGAACCACACCGTGCCGTCACCGGCAACCGGCGAGGGCACCGGCCGCCCCGGCCACGGCCAGTTGTCGAACTCCGGCAGCAGATCGGTCTCCTCACCGGAGTCCAGGTCGAACGCGACGAGGGTGACCCGCCATTCGACGTCGTAGGTCTCCTCCCTCTGCCGCTGACAGACCAGCCCCGTCCCATCGCCGGTGAACACCGGACGGTAGTACTGGTGCCCGGGACGCGAGAAGGTACGGCACTCGGCACCCGTGGCCACGTCGGCCACCACCACGACATTCGCGTCCGGGGCCCGGCCGGTCGCGGCCCGCGTGTAGACCACCAGCGATCCGTCCGGCGACAGCGCCACGTCCCCACTGCCCGCGAGTCCCTGGCTGCCCGCGTCGACCGGAACCCCGTCGGAGCGCCGCAGAACAAAGGTGTGCGGTTCACCGGGCCCGAGGTCGGTGCCCCAGGCTCGCACCGGACCGCCCTCGTACAGGACGGCGCTGACCATGGCGCTCTCGCGGTCATGGCGCAGGCCGGCATGCGTCTCGGCATCAGCGGCACCGGGCAGCAGAGCAGCGGTATAGGCGAGGACATCGGCACCCTTGGCGACGGCGAAGGCGGATATACCCCCGGGATGACGGGCGACCTGCTCGACCTCACCCCTCTCGGACAACGCCCACAGGGCCACGCCCTGGGAGGAACCGCCATCCTCACGTGCGGACAGGAACAGCAGCCTGCCATCGCCGCCGAACGCGGCCCCGAACTCCCCCTGGGCGGACTCACCCACAACCCGGCTCTCACGCTCGCCTGCCGGGTCCACCTCCCACAGCCGCGAGACATACCTCGTCCCCTCCGCGTTGATCACCTGCCCGGACGCGATCAATCGCGTGCCATCGGGCGAGAGAACCAGATCGGTCAGGCGCGGCTGCGCGACGAACAGGTCGTGGAACGCGGGGACATCACTCGGGGCGTAGGCCATGCCGATCATCCTGCCCACCGCGTCCGACCCGCGAATCAATAACCCACACGAGTGAAGCGCATCGATCACCCGAACGGGCACTGAACTGGCGATCTAGGCTCGCGGCACAACATCAAATCGACGGCCCTCGGGCCGGGGTGCCACCCGAGCCGAGGGCCTGACCAACAAGGAAGTAGGGCTTCCCTGTGGCTGATTGCGAGCCTATCGCCCACCAGTTCATGGACCTCACCGTCCCTGAGTACGCGTACATGTTCGGCTTCTTGCAGGCGGACGGGCATCTGTCCCAACAGTCGAGGCAGCGAGGGCGATTGACTGTCGAGATCAGCGCGCGGGACATCGACCTCTTGCGCAAGTTCCAGAAGCTGACCCCGTACAACAGCAGCATCACCGAACGCACACGGTCCACGACCTTTGCCGAGACCCACCGCTCGGCGATCTGGAGCCTGTGCTCCCTCGAAGCCAGGGTCAGGCTCAACGAACTTGGCCTGCCTTATGGCCGCAAGTCGAAGACGATCTCTCCGCCTCACGGCGAGTTCTCACGCCGCGACTATCTCCGAGGTGTCATCGACGCCGACGGCTCGGTGGGCCACACGAGCAAGGGCTTCCCCTTCATCTCCCTGACGACCGCCAGCACGGCCATTGGCGCCTACCTGGCTGACTACGCGAAGGAGATCACGGGTGCCGAGCGCGCCATCAAGCGCAACGCCCGCGACGACATCTACAACGTCCTCTACACGATGGAAGTGGCCCAACACTTGGCCGCCCACCTCTACCAGCCCGGTTGTCTGGCCTTGGAGCGCAAGCGCATGGCCGCCGACTCACTCGCAACTTGGGTACGCCCTGCCAACATGAGGGCCGCCCACACGCGACGTCGCTGGACGGAGCACGAAGATCGGATCTTGTTGGAGCTGAACCGCGCCAAGCCAGCAGCCGAAACGCTTGGCAGGACTGTCCAGAGCTGCAACCTGCGCCTCTGGCGCCTGCGCACCGGCCAAGTCCCCATGCCAAGCGATCAGTGAACCAATGAGCGAGGCCCCCGGTTCTACCGGGGGCCTCATGCGTCAACCCTTCACGCAGACGACCTGCTTCAGCTTCGCCACGACCTCCACCAGGTCGCGCTGCTGGTCGATGACCTGCTCGATCGGCTTGTACGCACCCGGAATCTCATCCACGACGCCGGAGTCCTTACGGCACTCCACGCCCCGCGTCTGCTCCTCCAGGTCTTTCGTCGAGAACCGCCGCTTCGCCGCGTTGCGGCTCATGCGCCGACCGGCGCCGTGCGAGGCGGAGTTGAAGGCCTTCTCGTTGCCGAGACCCTTCACGATGTACGTGGCCGTACCCATCGAACCCGGGATGATTCCAAGGTCGCCAGCGCCAGCCCTGATCGCGCCCTTGCGGGTCACGAGCAGGTCCATCCCCTCGTAGCGTTCCTCAGCAACGTAGTTGTGGTGACAGCTGACCTCCATCTCGAAGGTCGGCTTCGCCTTCTTGAACTCTTTGCGGATCACATCCTTGAGGAGCGCCATCATGATCGAGCGGTTGTACTTCGCGTACTCCTGCGCCCAGTAGAGGTCATTCCGGTATGCGGCCATCTGCGGGGTGTCCGAGACGAAGACGGCAAGGTCGCGGTCGACCAAGCCCTGGTTGTGCGGAAGCTTCTGAGCCACGCCGATGTGATGCTCGGCCAGTTCCTTTCCGATATTGCGGGAACCCGAGTGCAACGTAAGCCACACCGAACCCTCAGTATCGAACGACAACTCAGCATGATGATTCCCCGCGCCGAGCGTCCCCATCTGCAAAGCAGCCCGCTCCCGCCGAAACTTCACCGCATCCGCAACCCCCTCGAACCGCCCCCAAAAGTCATCCCACCCCCCGGTGGCCAACCCATGGAACCGCCCCGGCTCAACAGGACTGTCATGCATCCCCCGCCCCACCGGAATGGCAGCCTCGACCTTCGACCGCAGCCGCGACAGATCCCCCGGCAGATCATTGGCCGTCAGCGACGTCTTCACCGCCGACATCCCACACCCGATGTCCACCCCCACCGCCGCAGGACACACGGCCCCCCGCATGGCGATGACCGACCCGACCGTCGCACCCTTCCCGAAGTGCACGTCCGGCATCACGGCCAGCCCCTTGATCCACGGCAGCGTCGCCACGTTCCGCAGCTGCTGGAGTGCCACGTCCTCGACCGTCGCCGGGTCGGTCCACATACGGATGGGAACCTTCGCGCCCGGCATTTCCACGTACGACATATCGTCCTCTTCCCCCGTAAAACCAACAGAAGTCTCGAATCGCAAAACCGGCGCCAAGGTCGATGAATGGGACAGCGGACCGGCGTCCACGGCAGTGCGTGCGATACACATTGTCTCCAGGGGACGCCCCCGTGCGGCAAGCGAATAACCAGCGGGGACACTGAGATCCTCAGGGAACACACACCGTCGAGAGGAGCCCGACCGTGCAGCGGAAGGCCTACGTACCCGGCACAGCCGCGCTCCTCGCGGCCCTGCTGGCCGGCTGCACCGGCAGTTCGGACGACGGCGGTCCGAAGGACGACTCCAACCCCGGCGGCTCCAGTACGGCTTCGGCCGCGGCCCAACCGGGCCGGTACCGCACCCTCCCCGAGCCCTGCGGCGCGGTCGGCCAGGACACCCTCAACTCGCTGCTGCCCGGCATCAAGCAGATCACGGACGCGGAGCAGCGGGAGCAGGCGTACGCGGGCGAGCCCACGCTCACCTATGACACGGACCGCAAGGTCGGCTGCCGTTGGAAGGTGGAGTCGACGGACGCCACCGACCACCTGCTCGTCGACTTCGAGCGGGTGGTCTCGTACGACAACACGGTGAGCGACGACAGCGAGGCGGAGCAGCTCTTCGGGACGAAGGAGGAGGCGGCGGACCTCCCCGAGCCGACGCCGTCCGAATCGGTGTCCGAATCGCCGTCCGAATCGGTGTCCGGCGCGAGCTCCCGCCCCACCACCAGCGCCGCCACCAGCGCCGACGAGACCGCCGCGAACGCCGAGGGCACCGAGCCCCCCGATCCGAGCGACGCCCCCTCGACGTCCGTCTCCGGCTCCCCCTCCATCTCCGGCTCCCCTTCCCCTTCCGTCTCCACCACCCCTTCCACTCTCCAGCCCCGCCTCCTCGACGACGTCGGCGACGAGGCGTTCCTGGACGACGTCCTGAGCAGCTCCGGTTCGACGGCCCAGCAGCGCACGGTGACTGTGGCGTTCCGCACGTCGAACGTGATCGTGACGCTCGAGTACGTGGAGCAGCCGGCCACCGTCGGCGTGGTCCCGGACAGCAAGGAAATGCAGGACAAGGCCCGGAAACTGGCCTCTCAGTTGGCGGACACGCTGTCCGACTGACGCCCCTTCACACACCCCTCACGCCCGCACGCAAAGCAAACGAAGCACGGCCGCATGTCCTCCTCACCGCGTACCGTGGCCCCTCGGACCCGATCCGACGGCAGGAACACGAGCGTCATGAGTGAAGGAACCATGCAGCGACGAGCACAGCGAGACAAGCCTCACCAGCGAGCGAAGCGCCTCAACCGCGTCCTTGTCTGCGCGGCGGCCGTCCCCGCGATGCTGATCGCCACCGGCTGCTCGTCCGACTCCGGCTCCGACGACGCCGGCACCAAGAACGCGGGCGCCACCGCCTCGGCCTCCGCGAGCCCCTCGCCGACGGTACAGGCGGCGGCGTACGAGTCGCTTCCGGAGCCGTGCGCGGTGCTGTCGAAGAAGAGTCTGGGCGAACTGGTGCCGGAGGCGGGGAAGTCCGGCAAGGAGGGCACGTCGGACGACACGGCGACGCGTGCCAACTGCTCCTGGAGCAGCCTCGACAACAACGGCGTCAAGGGATCCCAGTTCCGCTGGCTGAACGTCGCCCTGCTCCGCTTCGAGTCGGACACCTCGCGCGGTACGGGCGAGAAGCAGGCACAGGCGTATTACGAGAAGCAGATCCAGGACGCCCAGTCGGTGAGCGGCGCGAAGAACACGAAGTCGGAGCCGGTCGCCGGGACGGGTGACGCGGCGACGGCCGTGAGCTACGACCTGAAGAAGAAGGAGGGCTCCTTCAAGCAGCAGACGGTCGTGGCGCGGGTGGAGAACGTCGTCGTCACGCTCGACTACAACGGCGCGGGCCTGGCCGGCGAGAAGAGCCCGAGCGCGGAGAGTCTGGCGAAGCTCGCGCAGAAGGCGACGAAGGAGGCGGTGGCCGCGGTGTCGTCGGCGAACGGCGAGGGCAAGGCGAGCGGTTCGCCGTCGCCCAAGGCGCCCACGAAGTCGCCTACGAAGTCGCCCACGGAGTCGGCGTCGAAGGCCCCGGCGAAGGCGCCCTCGGCCTCCCCGTCCGAGTCGGCGTCGAAGAAGAGCTGACCGTCACTCTGGACCGGCCACCCGTCTCCCGCACAGATGTGCCACCCTGTTGCGCGCAACAACACGCACTGGGAGGGGAGTACGGGTGGCCGCGCCACTGCAGCTGACACGGATGCACCGGGTTCTCATCGGCGTGGTCGTCTCCGGTGCCGTCATCATCGCCGGTATCGGCTTCGCCGGTTCCTATGCGGCCGTCCGCGAGCTGGCCCTCCAGAAGGGCTTCGGGAACTTCAGTTACGTCTTCCCGATCGGAATCGACGCGGGTATCTGCGTCCTCCTCGCCCTCGATCTGCTCCTGACCTGGATCCGCATCCCCTTCCCTCTGCTCCGCCAGACGGCATGGCTGCTGACGGCGGCCACGATCGCGTTCAACGGCGCGGCGGCCTGGCCGGACCCGCTGGGCGTGGGTATGCACGGGGTGATCCCGATCCTCTTCGTGGTCTCCGTGGAGGCGGCCCGCCACGCGATAGGCCGCATAGCCGACATCACGGCGGACAAACACATGGAGGGAGTCCGCCTCACCCGCTGGCTCCTCTCCCCCCTGCCGACCTTCCTGCTCTGGCGCCGCATGAAGCTCTGGGAACTCCGCTCCTACGAGCAGGTCATCAAGCTGGAACAGGAGCGTCTGGTGTACCAGGCCCGCCTGCGGTCCCGCTTCGGCCGGGGGTGGAGGAGGAAGGCGCCGGTGGAGAGCCTGATGCCCCTGCGCCTGGCGCGGTACGGGGTTCCGCTGGCGGAAACGGCCCCGGCGGGCTTGGCGGCGGCGGGCATAGAGCCGGCCCTGCTCCCTCCGGCACCTCAGCAGGCACTGGACGCGGCTTCGCCAGCGGACGCATCGGCTGCATCCGCCGCAGCTGCGGGCAGTCGTGCCGCTGGGGCGGCACCCGTCCCGCAGAAAGCGGCACCCCACAGCGGGCAGCGCCTGGAACTGGACGGCACCCCCCACGCCGAACAGCTGCCCAACGCACCCGAACCGGACAACAGCCCCTGGTTCGAGGCCCCCCGCCAAGTCGCATACCAGGGCGGCTACGACCCCACCTACGACCCCCAGGAACAGTACGAGCAGTGGTACGCGGAACAGCTCCAGGCCGAGCAGTACCAGGAGCAGTACCAGCAAGAACCCCCCTCGCCCGAGACCTCCCCGGACCCCTCTCCGGAGGAGACCGGCAGCTTCCCCATCCCCGCCGGCCCCGGCCGCACCCGCAACCTGGGTGAAGGCGGCGGAACCCCGGAACCCCCGGAGCCGGACGAGGAGGCGTACTACCAGGTCTTCAAGCAGTCGATAGACGGCAGCGGCTACCCGACGCCCCGCGAGTTCAGCAGCAACGTCGAGGCGACCTACGGCCTCACCGTCCTGGACGCCGACGCCAAGCGGATGGTCATGCGCTTCACCAACCGCTTCAACGCGGAACTGGAAGAGGACCACATCGCGTAGGGCCTGGGTCCGTCGGATCCGCTACGACGATGGGGGGGCGCCCGGCGAACACCGGGCGCCCCCCATCGTCGTAGAACCAGTCACTCGCAGAACCAGTCACTCGCAGAACCGGTTACTCGCAGAACCGCTTACTCCCCGAGCAGGGCCCGCACCCGCTCCTGCCCCACCGCCAGCAACAGCGTGGGCAGCCGCGGCCCCGTGTCCCGGCCCACCAGCAGGTGGTACAGCAGCGCGAAGAAGGACCGCTGGGCGGTCTTGATCTCCGGCGGCAGTTCCTTGGGCGTCGCGTTCGCGGAGAACCCGGCCTGCACCTTGGGCACGCCGTAGACGAGGTGGGTGAGTCCGTCCAGCGACCAGTGGTCGGCCAGCCCGTCCAGCAGCAGTCGTAGCGACTGCTGGGCCTGCTCGTCGAGGGACTTCAGCAGTTCGGCGTCGGGTTCGTCCCGCACGATGGTCCGCTGGTCGGCGGGGACGTGGGTGTTGATCCACGCCTCGGCCTTGTCGTAGCGCGGCCGTGCCTCGTCCAGCGACCCCAGCGGGTTCTCCGGGTCGAGCTCGGAGAGGATCCGCAGTGCCTGGTCCTCGTGTCCGGCGGTGATGTCGGCGACGGAGGCGAGGGTCCGGTACGGCAGGGGCCGGGGCGTCTTCGGCAGCTCGCCGCCGGCGGTCCGCACCGCGCGCGAGTGCGCGGCAATGTCCGCCGGGAGCGCGGATCCGTCGGCCACCTTCGCGTCGAGCTTGTCCCACTCGTCGTAGAGGCGCTGGATCTCCTGGTCGAAGGCGATCTTGAAGGACTGGTTGGGCCGGCGTCGGGCGTACAGCCAGCGCAGGAGCTGCGGTTCCATGATCTTCAGCGCGTCGGCAGGGGTGGGCACGCCGCCGCGGGACGACGACATCTTCGCCATCCCACTGATCCCCACGAACGCGTACATCGGCCCGATCGGCTGCTTGCCGCCGAAGATCCCGACGATCTGCCCGCCCACCTGGAAGGAGGACCCGGGGGACGAGTGGTCGACGCCGCTCGGTTCGAAGACGACCCCTTCGTACGCCCACCGCATCGGCCAGTCGACCTTCCACACCAGCTTGCCGCGGTTGAACTCGTTGAGCCGCACGGTCTCGCCGAAGCCGCAGGCGGTGCAGGTGTAGGTCAGCTCGGTGGTGTCGTCGTCGTAGGCGGTGACGGTGGTGAGGTCCTTCTCGCAGTTGCCGCAGTACGGCTTGTACGGGAAGTACCCGGCGGAGCCGGAGCTGCCGTCGTCCTCGCTCGCCGCCCCCGATCCTTCGGCGGCTTCGAGCTCGGCCTCGTCGACGGGCTTCTGCGACTGCTTCTTCGCGGGAGCCTTCTTGGTGCGGTACTGGTCGAGGATCGCGTCGATGTCGCCGCGGTGCTTGATCGCGTGCAGGATCTGTGCCCGGTACACCCCGGAGGTGTACTGCGCGGTCTGGCTGATCCCGTCGAACTCGACGCCCAGCTCGGCGAGCGACTCGGTCATGGCGGCCTTGAAGTGCTCGGCCCAGTTGGGGTGGGCGGAGCCCTTGGGGGCCGGGACGGAGGTGAGCGGCTTGCCGATGTGCTCGGCCCAGGTCTCGTCGACGCCGGCGACTCCGGCGGGCACCTTGCGGTACCGGTCGTAGTCGTCCCAGGAGATCAGGTGCCGCACCTGACGCCCGCGCCGCCGGATCTCGTCCGCCACCAGGTGCGGGGTCATGACCTCCCGCAGGTTCCCCAGGTGGATGGGGCCGGACGGGGAGAGCCCGGACGCGACGACAACAGGTTTGCCGGGGGCCCGACGCTCCGACTCCTCGATGACCTCATCCGCGAAACGGGAGACCCAGTCGGTGGTCTCGGTGCTCTGAGCCACGATCGGCACGTCCTCTTTTTTATCTGAGAGTTTCTCTGGGAACCCGCCCATTCTCCCAGACCACCCCGCGCCCGAGAAAACCGCTTTACGCACCATGGGATACTGGCCGTGTCTATCCATCCCACGAGGAGAACGGCACCCACTCCATGGCCTCGGTCACGTCCCTCACCGCTTCCGTCAACCAGCGTCTCGCGACCGCTCTCTCGGCTGCCCTGCCGGAGGCCGGTGCCGCCGATCCGCTGCTGCGACGAAGCGACCGGGCGGATTTCCAGGCCAACGGGATCCTGGCGCTGGCGAAGAAGGCCAAGGCGAATCCGCGGGAGCTGGCGACGCAGGTCGTCACGCGGGTCGAGACGGGTGACGTGATCAAGGACATCGAGGTCTCCGGCCCCGGCTTCCTGAACATCACGGTCACGGACGGGGCGATCACCGAGAACCTGGCCGCGCGGTACGCGGACCCCGAGCGCCTGGGCGTGCCCGTCGCCGACAACCCGGGCACGACGGTGATCGACTACGCGCAGCCGAACGTGGCGAAGGAGATGCACGTCGGCCACCTGCGCTCCGCCGTGATCGGCGACGCGGTGGTCCAGCTGCTGGAGTTCACCGGCGAGACGGTCGTGCGCCGGCACCACATCGGCGACTGGGGCACCCAGTTCGGCATGCTCATCCAGTACCTGGAGGAGCACCCGCACGAGCTGGACCACAAGGACACGCAGGTCTCCGGCGAGGAGGCGATGTCGAACCTGGACCGCCTCTACAAGGCCGCGCGGGCGCACTTCGACTCCGACGAGGAGTTCAAGACGCGGGCCCGGCGCCGGGTGGTCGACCTCCAGGCGGGCGACCCGCACACCCTCGCCATGTGGCAGAAGTTCGTGGACGAGTCGAAGATCTACTTCTTCTCCGTCTTCGAGAAGCTGGACATGGAGATCCGGGACGCGGACATCGTCGGTGAGTCGGGCTACAACGACATGCTCGACGAGACGTGCCGCCTGCTGGAGGAGTCCGGCGTCGCGGTCCGCTCCGAGGGCGCCCTGTGTGTCTTCTTCGACGACGTCAAGGGCCCGGACGGCAAGCCGGTCCCGCTGATCGTCAAGAAGTCGGACGGCGGCTACGGCTACGCGGCGACCGACCTGTCGGCGATCCGTGACCGCGTGTTCAATCTGAAGGCGCACACGCTGGTGTACGTGGTCGACGCCCGCCAGGCCCTGCACTTCAAGATGGTCTTCGAGACGGCCCGCAGGGCCGGCTGGCTGAACGAGGACGTCCGTGCGCTCCAGCTCGCCTTCGGCACGGTGCTCGGCAAGGACGGCAAGCCGTTCAAGACCCGTGAGGGCGAGACGGTCCGCCTGGTCGACCTGCTGGACGAGGCGATCGACCGCGCCTCCGCTGTCGTACGGGAGAAGGCGCAGGACCTGTCGGAGGAGGAGATCGCCGAGCGGGGCACCCAGGTGGGCATCGGCGCGGTGAAGTACGCGGACCTGTCGACGTCGGCGAACCGGGACTACAAGTTCGACCTGGACCAGATGGTCTCGCTGAACGGCGACACGTCCGTCTACCTCCAGTACGCGTACGCCCGTATCCGCTCCATCCTGCGCAAGGCCGGCGAGGCCCGCCCCGCCGCGCACCCGGAGCTGGGCCTGCACGAGGCGGAGCGCGCGCTGGGCCTGCACGTCGACGCCTTCGCGGAGACGGTGGCGGAGGCGGCGAAGGAGTACGCCCCGCACAAGCTGGCGGCGTACCTCTACCAGTTGGCGTCCCTGTACACGACCTTCTACGACAAGTGCCCGGTCCTGAAGGCCGAGACGCCGGCCCAGGTCGAGAACCGTCTCTTCCTGTGCGACGTCACGGCGCGGACGCTGCATCGGGGCATGGCGCTGCTGGGGATCCGGACGCCTGAGCGGCTCTGACCGGTTCGTGGCCACTACGCGATGTGGTCTTCCTCCAGCTCCGCGTTGAAGCGGTTGGAGAAGCGGTCGACCATGCGCTTGGCCTCGTCGTCCGGGAGGGAGATGCCGTAGTCCGCCTTCAGCTTGTCGCTGAACTCGCTGGGGGTGGGCAGGCTGCCGTTGATCGACACCGTGAAGATCAGGTAGTAGCTCTCCTCGCTCAGTTGGAGATCCTCTACGGCCGCCCGCGCGGCGATTTTCTCGGTCTCGGCATCCATGTCCTCACCGCGCCGGACGAAGACCCTCAGCTCGCGCCTGGCCACCTCCACCGCGCGCTTGGCCTCGCGGGTCGCCTCGGCCTTGAGCGCCTCGGCCTCCGCGACGATCCGCTCGGCTTCCGTCCGGGCCACCTCCACCGCACGCTTGGCCTCCCGGATCGCCTCGGCCTTGAGCGCCTCGGCCTCCGCGACGATCCGCTCGGGCGCCGTCCGGGCCTCCTCCCGGAGCTCCCAGGCCCGTTTCAGGATCAGCCCTGACACGGAGTGGTTGTGCCCCAGTTGCATGACGTCCAGGATGCTGCCGCCGGGCTCGGTGACGGCATGGTCGGCGAGGAGCGTGCTCAGCGCTTCGCACACGGTGGCCGCGTCCGCCGGGCGATCCTCCGGGCGCTTGGCGAGGAGACTCAGGATGAGGTCGTTCAGCGGGACGGGGAGGCCTTCGGCGTGGGCGTCCGGTGGTACCGGGACGACCTCCATCTGCTTGCGGAGCACGGCCCACGGGTTGGTGCCGGTGAACGGCGGCCGGCCGGTCACCGCGTGGTAGAGGAGACAGCCCAGGGAGTACAGGTCGCTGCGGTGGTCGATCGGCCGGTCGCCTTCGGCCTGTTCCGGAGACATGTACGGTGGTGAGCCGAGCAGGGTGCCCGTGGCGGTGAGTTCGCGGGCACCGATGGTGTCACCCATGAACTTCGCGACCCCGAAGTCGAGGACCTTCACCGTCCCGTCCGGCGTGAGCAGTGCGTTGGCGGGCTTGATGTCCCGGTGGACGACGCCCTGCCGGTGCGCGGCGTGCAGCGCCTCCGCGATCTGCGCGGCCCACAAGGCGGCGAGCGGCCAGGGCGGCGTGGACTCCTTGAACCGCCGATGGAGGGGCACTCCCCGGACGAGCTCCATGACGAGGAAGAGAGTCGGGCGCCCGTCGACCGACACCTCGCCCCAGTCGTGCACGGTGACGATGTTCCGGTGGGAGAGCCCTCCCGCCAGTTGCACCTCGCGCTGGAAGCGGGCCTGCGTCTCCGCCTCGTCCATGCCGTACTGCGGATGGACGACCTTCACGGCGACCTCCCGCCGCATCCGCTCGTCCTGAGCCGCCCAGACCTGCCCCATGCCACCGGCGCCCAGCCGGTCACTGATCCGAAAGCGTTCGGCGAGCAGTACGCCCTGCACCGGTTTCCTCCCCCGTCGGCGGATTGCCACCGCCGCACGACGGTCTGGCCCAGAACTCCCTTATGAGTATGGCGCCTTCAGGCCCCCGCCGAGTCCCCTGAGCTCCCGTACGACCCACCCGCCTGCCGCCGCAATCGCCGTGCCTCCTCCTCGATGCGGTGCGCGACAGGGCCGACGCCCGAGGTCTCGTCCAGCCCGCCGGCGAGAAGCTGGGTGGAGAGGCCGGTGAAGTAGTGGGCGGTGGTGAGGAGATAATCGTCCACATCGACGCCGGCGGACGCGGCGGCCCCCGGAGGAATACGGCTGACGTCGTCGAGGACCCGGTTGAACTGCAGGGTGATCTCGTCCCGGACGTCCCGCGTCAGCGCCACCGCCCTCTCGACCTGCGAGAGGATGGAATGGCAGGAGCGCGTGAGCTGCATGAGCAGCCGGTCGTCTCGGTTGAGGGAGGAGGAGCCTGCCGCGCCCGGGCTGTAATTGCCCGACGAGACGCGCGGGTCCACCAGCTGGGGCTCGAAGCGCCGGAGATCGAAGGCGCTGCCGGCGCCGAGCGCCGCCCGGAAACAGGGGTGGACATGGAACTCCGTCTCGTGCGGCTGGACCGGCAGTGCGTCGTCGCCCGCGAAAACCACGTCGTTGCCGCGCCGCACCCCGAGGAAGCCGACCCCGTACAGCACGTCGATGACCCCCGAAAGCGTCAACGTGTCGGCGTACGCCGGGAAGTCGTGATGGAGCGTCTCGGCCGCCGCCTCGAAGCGGCGGGTGAGGGCGGCGCGCGTGACGACGTACCCGGAGTTCTGGAAGAGCGGGAAGAGGTTGCGCAGGAAGGGGTGCGCGACCAGGTACTCCGAGGTCAGATCCTTGAGCTTCCACTCCGAGAACTGCCGGCCCGCCTGCTCCACATCCGCCTCGGTGATCCGGTCCCGCTCATGCTCCAACCATGCCTTCTCCTGGCAGGCGTTGAGGAACTGGATGGCATCCCTGGGCCGCGGCAGGCAGCGCCGGAACAGATAACTCGCCGTCTCCTCCCCTGCCACGGTCTGAGGGAACAGCTCCTTCCACAGCTGCTCCTCCGTCAGCTCCTCCCCGACGGAGGCACGCGCCCGGGTCAGCGCGAGGTCCCGCAGGGCCTGTTCCGTCCAGGCGATCCGGAGCTCGTCCCCGTGGAACTTGTCGCCCTCCCCGAACGACAGGGAGTCGTAGATGTCTGCCCGCAGGAACAGCAGGAACCGTACAGAGCGTCCGTACAGGCTCGCCGCGTGTTTGGCCGCCAACAACAGTCCGATCACCATCGCGTTACTGTCCGGCTCGGCCGACCACACCTGCTCCAGCTGGTCGACCATGAGCAGCAGCGGAGGGTGCACGGCGCCGTCGCAGCCGAGATCCGTGAAGGCCCGCGCCACGCCCTGCTCGACGACCTCCAGCTGCCGTGCGGCTCGCGCCCCTTCGGACGGCGACTGCGCGAGATCCATGCTCGCCTTGACTCCGAACGCCTCCAGGGACAAGGAGGTCTGCAACGCGCGCGCCCCCTGCGCCAGCCGCTCAACCAGCCGGCTACCGCTGCCCGGTGCCTCGCCGTTCTGCTTGAGGAACCGCCCGAGCGACTTCACGGAGTCCGGCCTCTTGGCATGGGCGTCCTTGGCATGCGTCACCAGGTGCCGGGCCGCGTGTACGGCAAAGACATACCGCCAGATCAGCGCCTTGGCCGAGTCCCCGGGCAGCCCTTGCAGCTCAAACCGCCGGATCTCCTCCCCCGCCGCCTCGTCCGGGGTGACCAGGACCTTCCCGCCGTGGTGCGTACGCCCACCGTCCGCCATCAACTGCATGCAGACGGCGCTCTTTCCGGACCCCTTGCGGCCGATGATCAGCATCTTCCGCCCGCTCAGCGCACCCCGGTAGGCGGCGTTCGGCAGGAAGCCGCCGCGCAGTAACAGCCCGTCCGTCACATCCCGTTCGGCATCCTCACGCCCGAAGTGGAGTTGCGCCAGCACCGGCCCGTCGGCCATCCCGTCCCCCTTGGTGTCGCCGATCACGCTGTCGACACCGTAGCGGGCGGCCCGGGCCCGGCTCAGCGACAACTACCGAACGTGAGGTGGGCCGCCGGGCGAGGTGACAGCGGAGCTGTTCCTTTTCCCAGCGGCCTCCTCCCGAACCCGTCGTGCGGCGTTAACCGCAACGGGCTCTCCAGTGACTGCCGTGAACTGCGGCTTTGCGGCCGTCGTGGATGCCTTCGTGACAGGGCGGGCAGACCATGAGGGTCTTGCGCCGTTTCCTGGCCATGAGGACGGCCCAGTCGGGCTGCGTCTGTCCGAGCCGGTCGAGGTCGGCGAGTCGGCGGATCTGGTGGACCTGGATCTGTGCGGTCTGTCCGCACAGTTCGCAGAGTCCGGCCAGCAGCCGCCTTGTCAACTCGCTTCGCCGAGGCTGGCGTTGGGCAGGATCGCGGTCGGTCAGGACCGCGGCCTTGTGCCGTTGGAGTGGAATGCCACCGAACTGTGCGACCAGCGGTTTCCTGCTCGGGGCGCGGGTGGTGGCTGCCTGGAGGCACTTGCGTGGCCCGGCCGGGGTGTCGATGGTGACCTTGTACTTGCGGGCCATCTTCGACATGGTCGAGCGGTGCTTGTTCGCCAGGGAGCACAGCAGCGAGGACTGCATGACCCAGTGCAACCGGTTCAGTCGGAAGACGTCACCGGCCAGCAGGTAGTAGTTAACGATTCCGCGGTACCTGGCGCCGTAGATGTTGACGAGCGTGTAGTCGTCGTAGTGAAGCATCGAGGGCTGTCGCGCGGGTTTTCCGCGTTCCAGGTATGGGGCACATTTGGCCTTGATCACGTCCTTGGGGACGTGCAGCGCAACGGTTCCGTTGGTCGACCGGCGCTGTCGCCGGCGGCCTCTTTTCCGTTCCGATCTGCGGTCGTCCCTGCGGACGGTGATCTCATATCCGAGGAATCGTGCCGCGCCGGTTCTGGCGTGGGTGATCAGCGTCTTTTCCTGGGAAAGTTCCAGCTTGAGGTCGTCTCGCAGGAACTGGGCCAGTCGCTGTTTGATTTCTTCGGCTTCGGCCTTGGGTCCGGTGAACCCGATGAGGGTGTCGTCGGCGTATCGCACGTAGCGCAGGCGGCGGTATCCCGGGTCGGACATGTCCTGGCTCGGGAGGGTGTGCAGCCGCTTGCGCAGGGCGCGCACTTCGGCGCGGTCTTCGCGCCAGCGTGCTCGCTGGACAGCCGCTTCGACCCGGCGGTATTCAGGGTTTCTCGCCCTGAGTTTCCCACGGGTGTATTCCGGCATGAGAACTGTCTCGACAAAGACGTCCAGTTTGTGCAGATAGATGTTGGACAGGACCGGGGATAAAACCCCGCCTTGCGGCGTGCCGCTGAGCGTCGCGTTCCAGGTCCAGTCTTCCAGGTATCCGGCTTTGAGCATGTTGTGCACGAGCCGCAGGAACCGGTTGTCGTGGATCTTTTCGCCCAGGGTTTCGAGCATCACTTGATGGTCTAGTGAGTCGAAGCACTTGGCGATGTCTCCCTCGATGAACCATGTTGTCCCGGTCCAGGTGCGTGCCACCTCGCTCAGTGCGGTGTGGCAGCCCCGTCGGGGACGGAAACCGTGTGAGTGGTCGGAGAACCGGGGCTCGAAGTATGCCTCCAGGAGGAGGCGCATCACCTCGCCCACCAGCTTGTCCGTCCATGGCGGCAGGCCCAGCGGCCTCGTCTTACCGTTCCTTTTCGGGATGAGGACCCGCTTGACCGGTTTGAAGCGGAACCGCTCGTGGCGTAACGCATCGATGATGCTTCCGATCTTTTCCAGGGACATGCCGTCTGCGGTTTCGCCCGTGGCCCCGGGTGTCATCGCTCCCTGGTTGGAGTAGATGCGGCCGTGGGCCAGGAGATACAACTGCGGGTTGAACATCTGTCGATAGAGCTCGTTGCACGGCAGGTTCCGCCTGCCGCGTTCACGGAGGATTTCAAGTACCGCTTCGGCAGTCTGCATTACGCATACCTTCCGGTCTTGTGGATCCCATGTCACCTGTGTCCCTTCGCCCTGATTCCGGCTCTCCCGGACCCCACGGCAGGCCGTTACCCCTGCGACTACTACGGACACTCCGTCACCATGGGGCTCGCGCCCTTTAGGTGATCCCATGGTTCGTCTTGATGTACGTGTCTAGCGCGACTTAGGCGCCCCACTCATCTCCTTGAATTCCCTCGCTGGGAATCGTCCTGGCTCCCGGAGTTGCGTCGGCTGGCAGAAGTCACCGACGCAGGAGGCAGCGCCGGTTTCGGGTATCATTCCGGCGGATCCGTATTTTAATCGACTGGAGATTGGGGTTCAGGCAATCCAGCTTTCGCCGTATCGCGCGGGCCTCGCGGCACACCGTCCCTGATACCTGGACCCGGCCACCGCTTTCCTGACATGCTACGGTCCCCTTTGTCTTTCGACTCCAGGTAAGTCATTCAGCCCAGGAATACTCTCCGAATTCCTCCCGACTCAGCCGGGGATACATCAAGGCGCTTCCATGGCGCACTCGGCCCACACCACCTTCCCCGGCTTGCGCTCGCCGACGCCCCACTTGTCCGCGAGCGCGGCCACGAGAAGCAGCCCGCGCCCGCCTTCGTCGGCCTCGTCCGCGACCCGCGGCTCACCGCGTCCGCTGTCGTGCACCTCCACACGCACTACGTCACCGTCGTACCGGACGCGCAGCAGGAAGCCCCGCCCGGGCGGCGCCCCGTGCAGCAGCGCGTTGGTCGCCAGCTCGCTCACACACAGCGCCACGTCGTCGGCTCGTTCCCAGTCGGCCATCCCCCAGTACTTCAGCGACCACCACACGAACCGTCTGGCTGCCGGCACGGACCGGCGGTCGCGTCGGTAGAACTGGTCGCGCTGGTAGGGGAGTTGGTTTTGCGTATTCACGGAACGAATGTCGCGCAGAGTCACTAGCGTGGATCAGAGCGTGAGCCCGTACTCGGGATTTGTACGGGTGGAGTACGGGTTTGTTCGGGATCGGGGGCAGATGGTCATGGGGAGTCAGAACAGCATGAGCTCCAGGAAGTTGCCGCGGAAGAAGAACCCCACGACGATGCGCATGCTGGGCGCCCAGGTCCAGGTCACCCGCAGAGCGGCGGGCTACACCCAGCGCACCCTCGGTGAGGCGGTGATGGCCGACGAGGAGACCATCGCCTCCATCGAGCAGGGCAGACGCCCTCTGCTCCCCGACCTCGCCGAGACACTCGACGAACTGCTCGACACGAAGGGCGTGTTGGCGGCCGGGGTCGCGAACATGCCGGAGATCGACCAGTTCCCGCTGTACGCGGAGCAGTACATGGTGCACGAACGGGAAGCAGTCGCCCTGTCGTTCTACGCCAACCAGGTCCTGCCCGGTCTCCTCCAGACAGAGCCGTACGCGCGAGCGGTGCTGGGTGAGCGCGTACCGGCGTACGACCAGGACGAGATCGAGATCAAGACGGCAGGCCGCATCGAGCGCCAGGAGATCCTGCACCGCAAGTGTCCACCGACGCTCAGCTTCGTGGTGTGGGAGCCCGTGCTGAGCATCCGCGTCGGGGGTCCGGAGGTCCGCCGCGAGCAGCTGCGGCATCTGCGCGAGTGCGCCGAACTGCCGGGCCTCTCCCTGCAGATCCTGCCACTGGACAGCCCTTCGCATGCTGGGCTCAATGGCCCGTTCGTGCTCCTTGAGACACAGGATCACCAGCACCTCGCCTATACGGAGAGCCAGCGCGGCAGCCAGTGGGTTTCTGACCCGGACGAGGTGTCCATCATGTCGCGCAAGTATGCGATGCTGCGGACACAGGCCCTCACCAGGCACGAGTCCCGGGGCCTGCTGGAGCGTCTGCTAGGAGATCAATGAGCACCGCACTTCAGTGGTTCAAGTCGACCTACAGCGGCGATGAAGGCGGCGAATGCCTCGAAGTCGCCTACACCTGGCGCAAGTCCCGCCGCAGCGGCAGCGAGGGCGGCGAGTGCGTGGAGGTCGCCACCTGCCCCCACGCCGTCCACGTCCGCGACTCGAAGACCCCGGGCGGGCCGACGTTCCAGGTCGGCGGCGCAGCTTGGGCGGCGTTCGTCTCGGGGACGGTGTGATCGTCGGCGTCGGCTAGACGCGGACGTTCTCGCCGGTACGGCTGGTTCCTCCCCGGGGTTGCCCGAGCACGTACACGCCCGAGTTCGGCGCGGTCTCCTGGGACCTGCTCCGCAGCTCCTCGACGTCCGTGCCCCGAGGCCATCGGGTGCCCTCCTCCGACCAGTGGATTCCGACCAGATCGGGATCAGTGGGGTTCACGCCGGTGAGGTCGGCGTGGGTGAAGTCGTCCAGGGCGCCGTCGAGGAGGGCGGCGGGGAGGCCTTCCACGCTGTGCAGGTTGAGTCGACGGCCTGCTTCGAGGGCGAGGGCGTCGGCGATTCGCCGGGCGCGGTCGAGGTCGCGGTCGACGTTGAGGGCGAGCTCGAACGTGACCTCGCGGACGACGTCGCGGACAAGGGCGAGATCGCGGTCGCCGGCGCTGGCGAGGGCGAGGGGGCGGTCGAGGTGAAGGGCGAGCTCAAGGGCCAGCTCAAGGGCGAGGTCACGGTCGAGGGCGGTGGCACGCTCGAGGTCGCGGGCACGGTCGACGACGCGGGTCCCGGCGCAGGCGCGGGAGACAGCCCGTGCGAGCTCGGAGACGCGCCCGCGATAGAGCTCGAGGCAGCCGTCCTCGGCGAAGAGCCGATCCCGGTCCTGATCGAGACCCACAGCAAGCTCGAGCGCCCGTACAAGAAGGTCACCGACGACACAGGCGGCAATGACAGGGTCCTTGCGCACGGTCAGACGCAGCCTCTCAGGAATGGCCCGCACAGCCGCGGCCACGTCCGACAACTCCGCGCCCCCCGACGGCCCCTCTCTCCCCACGAGGTCTCCTGCGGCCTCCGGCCGCAGAATCGCCGCCAGCCCCCGCTCGACGTCCAGCACCCGGCGCAGCCCACGCACCACGGCCCCATGCCCGTCGGCATGCGCCCTCACCTCACGCAACCCGCCATCCACGTCGAGGAACCGGGACAGCCCCGAGCGCAGTTCGTCGTGCCCGTCGGAGAGCCACTCGTCGGCGGATTCCTCCGGCCCGGAAGCCGGTTCGTCGGCCATCACTCCTCCTCCCGGGCGGCGAGATACTCGGCGACGGTTCTGCGCGCCTTCAGCAAACTCGACCGTACTGCCGGCCCCTCGATCCCGATCAGCTCGGCGATCCCGGCCGGCTCCCAGCCGTCCAGCGTGAGTGCCAGCACCTGGCGTTGCCTTGCGGGTAACGCTCCCAGCACCCGGACGATCTCCTGCTCCTGCACCCAGGCCTCAGCCTCTCCGGGGCGGTGCAGAACGGCCGTAGGTTCCGGAACCTCCTCGACCGGGTCCTCCTCCACCCGCGTGGCGTGCCGGACGAAGGCCTGGTAGGCGACCTTGTAGGCCCAGCCACTGGGCGACCTGATCTCGTGCCACTTTCGATACGCCTTGATCATCGTGTCCTGCACGAGTTCGGAGGCGAGGTGCACCGAGGCACCCTGATACACGAGATACGTGGTCAGCCGCGTGAAGTACGCGCGGTAGAAAGCACTGAACGCCTCCGCGTCCCCCGGCGACATACCGTCCGCGAGCGAGGAGGACCGCTCCTGCGACGCCCCCGTGCCACCGCCTCCCACCGGCACAGGATCCAGGGAGTCGTCCTCACCTTCCGGCGGGTCCGGATCCGTCACGCCGATTCCCTCCTGGCCTGTTCACCGTCGCCCGAGATCACAAGGTGAACCTCACTGCCATCCACCTGGACCTCGTGCAAGCGGGAGCCCCTCGGCAGAGCCCGCACCAGCTCGGTCACGTACTCACAGCGCTCCCGCTCGGCCTCCCGCCGCGCCGCCCACCGTAGCCTCAACTCCTGCCGCACCACGGCGACTACGTGAACTCCCAGCCCCGCCAGTGCCGCCACGACCGACCCCGTGACCGGATCCATCCGGCCCTCCTCTCCTCCGGGGCCTCGCCGACTGCCAACCCCTTCGGATGTAAGAGCCCCCGCACCCGCCCCGCGTGAACCGCCCCGGCGAAATCCTCGAAGAGCCGTTGTCAGTGGCACCGCCTACAGTCACCGACATGGCGACTCTTCCCAACCCCTTGCCCCGGCTGGCGGCCGACCCGAGCGGCCGTTCCCTCGGGCTTGAACTCCCGCTCGGGAGACTGATCGACGCGACGGACGACGGCCCGTGGCACGAGCCGTTGCTGTGGCATGCCGAGTACGCCGCGTCCTCCGGCGCCTGGACCGCCCTGGGCACGCCGGCCGGACGAACAGGCTTGCTGCCGGTGCTGATAGACGTCGGCGGCACTCAAGGCGGCCCGGACGAGTGGCAGTTGATGCCCGGGGAGATGTCCTATCCCGGGGATCACGACCCGGAGGAGGTGCTGGCGGAGTTCTGGGAGGAGGACGCGGCGGACGAACTCGGCGCCGACGAGGACTACCCGGGCAAGGAAACCGTCGTCGAGCTCTTCGGCGATCCCCGATCCCACGACGAGACGGTGGGCCCCTTCGGCCCGACGTGGCCCGGCCTCGCCCCGGCCGCCGCCTCCCTCACCGCCGACCCCGACGCCCGCGCCGCCGAGATCGCCGACGCCCTCCTCGATGAGGGCTCCTGGTTCAAGGAACCGCGTCTCGCCCTGGTCCCGGCCCGTCGCAGCGCCGACATCCCGGCGGCGATCGGCTGGACGGGCCCGCTGAACTACGAGGGCGACACGGCCCGCCTCTGCTCCGTCCTCCGCTCCTGGGAGGACCGCTTCGGCATACGCGTCCTCGCCCTCACCTTCGACCAGCTGGTCCTGTCCGTCGCCGCCCCGCCCACGAGCCGGGAGGAGGCCGAGGCCGTGGCCGCCGAGCACTTCGCGTTCTGCCCGGACAACATCACCCAGGGGCATCACGAGGCGCTGCGCGAGTACGCCGAGCACGAGGTGCTGGGACAGCGGATCTGGTCCTTCTGGTGGGACTGAAGACCGTCCGTCGCAGCGCCATGGTGTACGGCTCGCTGCTCAGCCCCGCAGCCCCTCCCCCAACCTCCGCAACCCCTCCCCGATCTCCCCCGGCGTCTGCGTCACGAAGCACAGCCGCAGGGTCGACCGGTCCGGCTCACCGGCATAGAAGGGCGCCCCCGGAACGTAAGCCACGTCATGCCGCACCACCCTCCCCAGCAGCTCCGTCGTGTCGTACGACGACGGCAGCCGGGCCCAGAGGAACATCCCGCCCTCGGGACGTGTCCAGGTCGAGCCCGCGGGCAGGGCTTCCGGCAGCCCGCCCAGCATCGCGTCCCGCCGCTCCCGGTACACCCCGGCGACCCGGCCGACGTGGGCGTCCAGGTCCCGGTCCGCCAAGTACCGTGCGGCGGCGAGCTGGTTGACGGTGGCGGTGTGCAGATCGGCGGCCTGCTTGGCGACCACACAGGCGCGACGCAGCTCACCGGGCGCCCGCAGCCAGCCCAGCCGCAGCCCCGGCGCCATGACCTTGGAGAAGGAGCCGAGCAGGACGACCCGGTCGCGGGCCTCCTCGTAGGAGGCGATCCACGGCACCCGCTCGCCTTCGAAGCGCAGCTCCCCGTAGGGGTCGTCCTCGATGATCCACAGCCCCCGGCGGGCGGCGACGGAGGCGACGGCGGCCCGGCGTTCGGCCGGCAGGGTGCGGCCGGTCGGGTTCTGGAAGGTGGGCACGGTGTAGAGCAGCTTGGGCCGCTCCCGTATCACGAGCTCCTCCAGCGCCTCGGGATCCAGCCCCTCCTCGTCCCCCGGCACGGCCACGACCCGCGCGCCCGCGAACCCGAAGGCCTGAAGTGCCGCCAGATAGCAGGGTCTTTCGACGAGGACCGTGTCCCCGGGTTCCAGCAGCACGGTCGCGAGCAGGGACAGCGCCTGCTGCGACCCGGTCGTGACCAGCACGTCGTCGGCGTCCGTGGCGAGCCCCCGCAAAGCCATGCGCGCGGCGAGCGCGGCCCGCAGCCCGGGCTCGCCCTCGGTCGTGGAGTACTGCAGGGCGCGCCCGGGCGTCTCGGCGAGCACGTCACGGAACGCGGCGGCGACGCCCTCCTGGTCGAACAGTTCGGGAGCCGGCAGCCCGCCCGCGAAGTTGATCACCTCGGGGCGGGCGGTGACGGCGAGAATGTCCCGCACCGGCGACCCCCCGATCGACCGGGCCCGCGCGGCCAAGGGCGGCAAGGGCGCGGAGGCGGATGTGGGCACGGGCTCGGCGACCGTCATGACGTGGCTCCTTGGCTGCGAGACGACTCGTGCCGGCAGCCTAAAGAAGTACGTGCCGCCTACAAGCAGCTTTCCGGGATACGGACGTGCCGGTCAGCGCGGATCACCGCCTCACGCCTTCACCCCCACGCCCGCGTACACATTGATGTCCGCGTCCGTGACGTCGTTGATGTCGGCATAGCGCACCTTCTCGATGGCGTCGAGGGTCGCCAGATACGACGCCTGCGGCTGCTCCGGCACGGGCGCCGCGTGGTCCGGCCGCCAGTGGTGCGCCGGCACGACTCCCGGCTCGGCGAGCTCCAGGGAGCTCTCGGCGAAGAAGCGCTCGACCTCCGCCTTGGACCGCAGGACGAAGGTGAACCCGCGCTCGGTGTACGTCCGCTGCACCGCCCGGATGTTCTCCGGGTTGAGGTCCTCGGTGAGGTGGCTGAGGACGAGCCGGCTGCCTGAGGGCAGCGCGTCCATCAGCTCGCGCACGATCGGGTACGCCTCCTCGTCCTCGACGAAGTGCAGGATCGCCACGAGGCACAGTGCGACCGGCTCGGCGAAGTCCAGGGTCTTCGCGGCCTGTTCGAGAATGTGCGCCGGGTCCTTGAAGTCGGCGTCGATGTAGTCCGTACGGCCCTCGGGCCCGCTGGTGAGCAGGGCGCGGGCATGGGCGAGGACGACGGGGTCGTTGTCGACGTACACCACCCGGGCGTCCGGGTTGATGCGCTGGACGATCTGGTGGACGTTCTCCGCGGTCGGCAGCCCGGTGCCGATGTCGAGGAACTGCCGGATGCCGTCCTCCTTCGCCAGCGTGCTCACCGCCCGGCGCAGGAAGTCGCGGTTGTGCCGTACGTCGAGGTAGCCCCGCGGATTGGCGGCGAGCGCGGCGGCGGCCGCCGCACGGTCGACGGGGTAGTTGTCCTTGCCGCCCAGGAAGACGTCGTAGACGCGGGCCGGGTGGGCCTTGGTGGTGTCGATCCTCCTTCTCAGCTCGGCGGGGTCGAGGCTGAGGGCGTCACCGGACATGGACGTCTCCTGGAAAAAGAGTCGGCGGACGAGCGGTCAACAACCTAACTCCCGGCGGCACTTGATGGTGCCCGCCCGAACCCGCCTCCGCCTCCTGGCCGCCATCGTCCTCACGCTCACCACGCTCGTGCTGACGGGATGCAACGACGGGGAGGGCGTACGGGACGAAGGCCCAGCCACGCCGAAGGCCGCCCGGACGACGGCCGGGCGGCCTCAAGGCACACAAGAAATCTCGGCGTCAGACGAGAACCGGCGCTTCCTTCGGGTTCGTGCCGTACTTGTTCTGACCCGGCTCGCCGTCGCTGCACAGGAAGACCAGCATCATGATGAGGCCGACGACCGGGACCATCCCGATGAGGACCCACCAGCCGGTGCGGCTCGTGTCGTGCAGGCGGCGCACGGTGACGGCCAGGCTCGGCAGGATGATCGCCAGGTAGAAGACGGCCGCGATCAGCGGCTCCTTGGCCGCGAGGGCGATGATCACCAGCGCGATGTAGATGATGGACGCGAACAGCGCGTACATCCAGTACTCCTTGCGGCGCGCGCGCCCGCTGAATACCGCGTACTTCTTCAGCGCTTCGATGAACCAGCTCATGCGTCCCCCAGGGATCGACGTTCGGAAGACCCCTCCGAATGGATCAGGCCAGGCGCAGAAGATAAGGAGCCTGACGGGAACTCGTCAATTCGTTACATTCGCGCAGCTCATCGCCCATCTCCCACTACATACCCGGCAACCACCCACCCCCCGAGGGTCGTTTTCCGGACAGACCGATAGAAGATCGTCGCAGGAAGCCCCGAAACCCACCAAAAGAAAACACAACACCCCCCGGCCGTTCCCCGCACCGAGTTCCAGCCGTAGCCGCACCGATCTCGAACCGTTGCGTCACAGCAGCCGCTGAGCGACCTCCGTGGCCCAGTAGGTGAGGATGTTCCGCGCCCCCGCCCGCTTGATCCCGGTCAGCGCCTCCAGGATGGCCCGATCCCGATCGATCCACCCCTTCTCGGCGGCGGCCTCGATCATCGAGTACTCACCGGAGATCTGATACGCGACCACCGGCACGTCCACCGCGTCCGCGACCCGGGCCAGGATGTCCAGATACGGCCCCGCGGGCTTCACCATCACCATGTCGGCGCCCTCTTCGAGGTCGAGCGCCAACTCCCGCAAGGACTCCCGCGCATTCGCCGGATCCTGCTGATAGGTCTTCCGGTCCCCCGTCAACGACGAGGCCACAGCCTCCCGGAAGGGCCCGAAGAAGGCGGAAGCGTACTTCACCGTATAGGCGAGGATCGCGACATCCTCGCGCCCGATCTGATCAAGGGCGTCGCGAACAACACCCACCTGACCGTCCATCATCCCGCTGGGCCCCACCACATGGGCCCCGGCATCGGCCTGCACCTGAGCCATCTCGGCGTACCGCTCAAGCGTCGCGTCGTTGTCGACACGCCCCTCCGCGTCCAAGACACCGCAGTGCCCATGATCCGTGGTCTCATCCAGGCACAAGTCGGACATGACCAGCAGCTCGTCCCCGACCTCGGCCCGCACATCACGAATCGCGACCTGCAGAATCCCGTCCGGATCGGTCCCCGGCGTCCCGACGGCATCCTTCTTCGACTCCTCCGGCACGCCGAACAGCATGATCCCGGAGAGTCCGGCGGCCACCGCCTCCGCGGCCGCCTTCTTCAGACTGTCCCGGGTGTGCTGCACGACGCCGGGCATGGCCGCGATCTGCACGGGCTCGGCGATCCCCTCCCGCACGAAGGCCGGAAGAATGAGATCGGCCGGATGCAGCCGGGTCTCGGCAACCATGCGCCGCATGACGGGGGTGGTCCGCAGCCGCCGCGGCCGCGTGCCGGGGAAGGATCCGTAAGTCGTCATGCCACCTACGCTACGCCCGCCCCGACACCCCCTTTGCCGACGACCCGTCGGCGCGGAACCCGCAGCTGACGCGAGCCGTCTGCCCGCAACTGGGGCCGGACGGACCACGCACCCGCAGCCGCCCACGGCGGCAAGGGGACGTGTCGGGGGGTGTCCGCCCGCAGCGGTTGGCGCGTCAACACGGGCGAGTTGGTAGGTGACCGATTCCGCGCCGTTCCGAGGACGGACACCCCCCGACACGTCCCCGACCCCCAACGCACCCGCAGGCGCTACCCGCACCCCCTCCGCACCCGCACAGGCCGCCGCAGGCCTCCCCGGCCCAACCGCCGGAGGCCCCCGCAGGCATCCCCACATGCGACCCGCACCCCCCAGGTCCAAGCTGAAGGAACAGGCTGGAAGAACAGGCTGAAGACCAAGGCCTCCCCGCGCAGCCCAAGGCGCCCCAGGAGGACGCGATGCCCCCCACCCACCACCTCTACGACACCCCGGACCTCTTCGCCCTCTCCGAGATCCACGGCCCGGTCCTACGCCCCGGCGACGACGGCTACGCCGATGAGATCACCGGCTTCAACCTGGCCGCCCTGCACACCCCCGACGTGGTCATCGGAGCGACCGACGCCGCCGACGTGGCGACCGCGATGCGCTGGGCCTCCGCCACCGGCACCCCCGTCGCCGTCCAGGCCACCGGCCACGGCGCGAACTTCCCCGTGGACAGAGGCCTTCTGATCAACACCGCCCGCATGACGGACGTACGCATAGACCCGACCCGACGCACCGCCACGATCGCAGCCGGCGCAAGGGGGCGCCACGTCCTGCACGCAGCCGCGCCCCACGGCCTGGCCGCCTTGACCGGTACGTGCTCCGGCCCCGGCGTCATCGGCTACACGATCGGCGGCGGCCTCCCGCTCCTGGGCCGGACATACGGCTTCGCAACCGACCACGTCCGCTCCTTCCAGGTCGTCACCCCCGACGGCACCCTCCACGAGACCGACGCCGCCCAAGACCCCGAACTCTTCTGGGCCCTGCGCGGCGGCAAGGGCAACGTCGGCATCGTGACGGAACTGGTCTGCGACCTGCTCCCGCTCTCCCGCCTCCTCGGCGGCGGCATCTACTGCACCGGCGATCACGCGGAGGCGCTCCTCACAGCCTGGGCCGACTGGACGCAGACCGTCCCCCCGGAGATGTGCAGCGCCTTCGCGCTGCTCCGCCTGCCGCCCATCCCGCAGATCCCCGAGCCCCTGCGCGGCGGCTTCTGGGCCCGCGTGGCGATCGCCTGGACCGGCGACCCGCAAGACGGCGAACGCCTGCTCGCCCCCCTCCGCGCCGCCGCGCCCGTGGCCGTCGACACGGTGGAGGAAATGGACTACGCCGCCCTGGACCGCATCCACATGGCACCGCAGGACCCGCTCCCCGCGAGGGAGTCGTCGCTGTTCCTGCGCGACCTGTCCCCGGACGCCATCCGCACGCTCCTGGACCAGGTCGGCCCCGAGGCCCCGGACTGCCCGCTGTTCCTCGTCGAGATCCGCCACATGGGCGGCGCCCTGTCCCGCCCGGCCCTCGTCGAGGACGCGATCTGCGCCCGCGACGCGACGTACTTCCTGGAGGCGGTGGGCGTCCTGGAAGCCGCACCGGCAGCCGAGGCCGTCGAACGCGCCACGAGGACGCTCCACGCGGCGATGACCCCGTTCGGCACGGGCCGCACCTTCGTCAACACGCACGGCACACCGGGCGACGAGGAAGACCGTGCCCGCCCCTGGACCCCGGAGGTCTACGCCCGCCTCCGGCACGCCAAGTCGACCTACGACCCGTCGAACCTACTCCGCTTCGGCCACACGGTGCCCCCAGCGGCGTAGACCCACGGGTCGCCTACGCCGCCGTAAATCCACGCCGCCGTACACCTACGCCGCCGTACATCCACACCGCCGTACACCTACGCCGCCGCACATCCACACCGCCGTACACCTACGCCGCCGCACATCCACACCGCCGCATACCTGCACCGCCGTACACCTACGCCGCCGCACACCTACGTAGTAGTACGCCGACGCCGAGCCCCAGGCCGCCGCTCACTAGGCCGAGTCACCGGATCCCCGGCATCCAGAGCGGCAGCCCTCCGCCGCATCCCGAACTCGGCCAGCGCTTCCGCCAGCTTGTGCACGGACGGCTCCGGAGCCATCACATCCACCCGAAGCCCGTGCTCCTCGGCCGTCTTGGCCGTGGCAGGCCCAATGCACGCGATCACCGTCACGTTGTGCGGCTTACCGGCGATCCCCACCAGATTCCGCACCGTGCTCGACGACGTGAAGAGAACGGCGTCAAAACCGCCCCCCTTGATCGCCTCCCGGGTCTCCGCCGGCGGCGGCGAGGCCCGCACGGTCCGATAGGCGGTGACGTCGTCGACCTCCCACCCGAGCTCGATCAGCCCGGCGACCAGCGTCTCCGTGGCGATGTCGGCCCGAGGCAGGAACACCCGGTCGATCGGATCGAACACCGGGTCGTACGGAGGCCAGTCCTCCAGCAACCCGGCCGCCGACTGCTCCCCGCTCGGCACCAGGTCCGGCTTCACACCGAAGGCGACCAGCGCCTTGGCCGTCTGCTCCCCCACCGCCGCGACCTTGATCCCGGCGAAGGCCCGAGCATCGAGCCCGTACTCCTCGAACTTCTCCCGAACCGCCTTGACGGCATTCACGCTCGTAAATGCGATCCACTCATACCGCCCAGTCACCAGCCCCTTGACCGCCCGCTCCATCTGCTGGGGCGTCCGCGGCGGCTCGACGGCGATCGTCGGCACCTCGTGCGGCACGGCCCCGTAGGACCGCAGCTGGTCGGAGAGCGAAGCCGCCTGCTCCTTCGTCCGCGGCACGAGCACCTTCCACCCGAACAAGGGCTTGGACTCGAACCACGAGAGCTGCTCACGCTGAGCCGCGGCCGAACGCTCACCGACCACGGCTATCACGGGCCGCGCGCCCTCGGGCGACGGCAGCACCTTGGCCTGCTTCAGGGTCTGCGCGATCGTCCCCAAAGTCGCGGTCCAGGTCCGCTGCCGGGTGGTCGTACCGGCCACGGTCACCGTCATCGGCGTATCGGGCTTGCGCCCGGCCGACACCAGCTCACCGGCGGCAGCCGCGATGGAATCGAGGGTCGTCGACACGACCACCGTGCCGTCCGACGCCCCCACCTCCGTCCAGCACCGGTCGGAGGCCGTACGCGCATCCACGAACCGCACGTCCGCGCCTTCGGCGTCCCGCAACGGCACACCGGCGTACGCGGGTACGCCCACCGCCGCCGCCACACCCGGCACGACCTCGAACGGCACGCCCGCCGCGGCGCAGGCCAGCATCTCCTCGGCGGCGTACGCGTCGAGTCCGGGGTCCCCGGACACCGCACGCACGACCCGCCTGCCGCCCCGCGCGGCCTCCATGACAAGATGTGCGGCATCCCGCACGGCGGGGCCGCCAACGGTTGTTGACGCGCCGTCAACAACCGTCAGTTGAGGCGTGCCTGAGCGCGGAGTCGGACCGGAAGCAGGACCCGTAAAGGGATCCAAGGCATCCATGGGGTCCGAATCCGTGTTCACGACGGCGACGCCCTGTCTGGCGTGCGTACGTACGACGTCGAGCACTTCGTGCCCGGCGACGAGAACGTCCGCGTTCGCCAGCGCCTCGACGGCGCGCAGAGTCAGCAGTCCCGGATCCCCGGGTCCGGCACCCAGGAAGGTGACGTGCCCGTGTTCAGGACCGGCGGAAAGGGTGGTGGGGCTCACTGTGCTCGCTCCCCCATCAGACCGGCCGCGCCCTGGGCAAGCATCTCGGTTGCGAGTTCGCGACCGAGCGCCATTGCCTGGTCGTCCGTCTCGGGCACGGGACCGGTGGTGGACAGCTGCACCATGCGAGTGCCGTCGGTCGTGCCGACGACGCCCCGCAGGCGCATTTCCTTGACAATCTGCCCGTCGGCCAAAAGGTCGGCCAGCGCGCCCACAGGGGCGCTGCAACCGGCCTCCAGGGCGGCGAGCAGTGACCGTTCGGCGGTGACGGCGGCCCGTGTGAACGGGTCGTCGAGCTCGCCGAGCGCTGCGATGAGGCCCGCGTGGTCCGCGGCACACTCGATCGCCAGTGCCCCCTGGCCGGGGGCGGGCAAAACCGTGTCGACCGACAGGAAGTCGGTCACTTCGTCGATCCGGCCGATGCGCTGCAAACCGGCCGCGGCCAGCACCACGGCGTCCAGCTCGCCGTCCCGCACGAACCCGATCCGGGTGTCGACGTTCCCGCGGATCGGAACCGTCTCGATGTCCAGCCCATGGCCGCGCGCGTACGCGTTCAACTGGGCCATCCGCCGCGGCGAGCCCGTACCGATGCGCGCCCCGCGTGGCAGGTCGGTGAGCTTCAGGGCGTCCCGCGCGACGATCACGTCGCGCGGGTCCTCGCGCACGGGGATCGCGGCCAGCGCCAGCTGGTCCGGCTGCCCGGTGGGCAGGTCCTTCAGCGAGTGCACCGCGAAGTCGACCTCGCCCTTGAGCAGCGCCTCCCGCAGCGCGGTCACGAAGACCCCCGTGCCGCCGATCTGCGCGAGCGCCTCGCGGGAGACATCGCCGTATGTGGTGATCTCGACGAGCTCGACGGGCCGTCCGGTCACCTGGCTCACGGCGTCCGCCACCTGCCCGGACTGGGCCAGGGCGAGCCTGCTTCGCCTGGTCCCGAGCCTCAATGCCTTCTGAGTCATTCCGGCCCTCGGTTCTTGCCGTTCTTGTCGGTGCTGTCCTCGGCGCGGGAGACGGCGGCGACCGTCTCGGGGTCGAGGTCGAACAGGGTGCGCAGCGCGTCCGCGTACCCGGCGCCGCCGGGCTCGGCGGCGAGCTGCTTGACCCGTACGGTCGGCGCGTGCAGCAGCTTGTCGACCACGCGCTTGACGGTCTGCGCGATCTCGCCGCGGTGCTTGTCGTCCAGTTCGGGCAGCCGCCCCTCCAGCCGGGCGATCTCGCCCGCCACGACATCGGCGGCCATCGTCCGCAGGGCGACCACGGTGGGCGTGATGTGCGCGGCCCGCAGCGCCGCCCCGAAGGCGGTGACCTCGTCGGAAACGATACGGCGGACCTGGTCGACGTCGGCCGCCATCGGACCCGCGGACGGAGTCCGCTGATCGGACACAGCGGCGGAAGCTCCCGCCAGCGACTCGATGTCGACGAGCCGTACCCCGGTCAGCCGGTGCACGGCCGCGTCGATGTCACGCGGCATGGCGAGGTCGAGCAGGAAGAACACCGGCTCGGGACGCGGGATCTCGGCGACCGGCTCGGGCTTGCGGCGCTCGGGGACGCGGCCGAGGACCGCCACGGCTGCGGCGAGCGCGGCGATGGCGTCCGTCTCCTCGGCCGGGTCGAGCGTCGTGACGGCTCCGGCCTGGGCGGTGCTCTGCTGACGCGGGGCGTTGTCCACCCACGCCGCGTGCTGTTCCAGGTCGGAGGCGGCCATACCGGCCACGGCCGCCTCGCCGAGCACGGAGAATCCGGCGGTCGCCCGTACGGCGGGCAGGTCGAGCGGACAGCCGTCCTCGGCGCCGATGCTGGTGGGCGGGAGCTCGCCGCGTCCGGCGGCCTGCGCGGTCGTACGACCGGAGTCGGCGCCCGAAACCGTACGGCTGGGCATGACGGGCTCTCCGGTACGGCCCTCCACCGCGGCCGCGACCATCTCGGCCGTCAGGACGAGCCCCGTCGCGCCGGTGCAGGAGACGGTGACGTCGGCACGTGTCAGCTCGAGCGGCACCGATTCCATCGGTACCGCGCGGGCCAGCACGTCCGTGTCGTCGCCCTCGGTGAGGATCTGTGCGAGGCGCTCGGCGCGGTCGGGGGTGCGGTTGGCGATCACGATCTCGGCGACCCCGGCCCGCGCGAGCGTGGCCGCGGCCAGCGACGACATCGAGCCGGCGCCGATGACCAGGGCCTTCTTGCCCTTGGCCCACTTCTCGACCGCCTGGCCCGCCGCCAGCTGTTCCAGGCCGAAGGTGACCAGGGACTGCCCGGCGCGGTCGATGCCGGTCTCGGAGTGGGCGCGCTTGCCGACGCGGAGGGCCTGCTGGAACAGGTCGTTCAGGAGGCGGCCCGCGCTGTGCACGTCCTGCGCCTTGGCCAGGGAGTCCTTTATCTGGCCGAGGATCTGGCCCTCGCCGACGACCATCGAGTCCAGCCCGCACGCCACCGAGAAGAGGTGGTGGACGGCCCGGTCCTCGTAGTGCACGTAGAGGTAAGGGGTGAGCTCCTCCAGGCCGACGCCGCTGTGCTGGGCGAGCAGCGTGGACAGCTCGGCGACACCGGCGTGGAACTTGTCCACGTCGGCGTACAGCTCGATGCGGTTGCACGTGGCGAGCACCGCGGCCTCGGTGGCCGGCTCCGCCACGACGGTGTCCTGGAGCAGCTTGATCTGGGCGTCCGCGCTCAGCGCGGCCCGCTCCAGCACGCTGACCGGGGCGCTGCGGTGGCTCAGCCCGACGACGAGGAGACTCATGCCGGCATCACGGCGGGTACGTCCCCGTCGGGCCCCTTGTCGGCGGACTCCTTGCGGCGGGCGGCGACCGGTCCGGTGCCGTCGTGCAGGGCGGCGGCCTCCTCACCGGCCTTGCGCTGCTCGTGGAAGGCGAGGATCTGCAGCTCGATGGAGAGGTCGACCTTGCGTACGTCGACGCCGTCCGGGACGGACAGCACGGTCGGCGCGAAGTTGAGGATGGAGGTGACCCCGGCGGCGACCAGACGTTCGCAGACCTGCTGGGCGGCGCCGGCGGGCGTGGCGATGACACCGATCGACACGCCGTTGTCCTTGATGATCTTTTCGAGCTCGTCCGTGTGCTGGACGGGGATCCCCGCCACCGGCTTTCCGGCCATCGCGGGATCGGCGTCGATGAGGGCCGCGACGCGGAAACCGCGGGAGGCGAACCCGCCGTAGTTGGCGAGGGCGGCGCCGAGGTTACCGATACCGACGATCACTACCGGCCAGTCCTGGGTCAGGCCGAGTTCGCGGGAGATCTGGTAGACGAGATACTCGACGTCGTAGCCGACGCCCCTGGTCCCGTAGGAGCCGAGGTACGAGAAGTCCTTGCGCAGCTTCGCGGAGTTGACCCCCGCGGCGGCCGCGAGCTCCTCGGAGGAGACCGTGGGCACCGAGCGCTCCGACAGCGCGGTGAGGGCTCGGAGGTACAGCGGTAGCCGGGCGACGGTGGCCTCGGGAATCCCTCGGCTGCGGGTCGCCGGTCGGTGAGTTCGGCCAGTTGCCACGGTGCTCCTGCGGGTAGAGCGGGGCTGCAGGCGGTCACACGTCCCTGGACCGCCCCGTCGACAGCAGGCTATGTCTTTGTGAACGCGTGCACAAAGATGGTGTCCGTTTTGCCCGGGCAACGTGACCGGGGTCACGCGCCCCCGGCGCACGGGTGTGGAACCGGCGCATCCGCACCACCGTTCCTCATCTCTTGGGGGCAAAACCGCACACTCTCCTCAACGATTCCCGCCCCCGAGACCCAGTCGCCGTCGATCCTAAGCGACGTTCTGGTCCAGTTGGACTACTCGGTCAGCGCCTTCCTGAGCCGTTCTTCGTTCACGCGCCAGAAGGTGTGCTGTTCCCCGTCGACGAGTACGACAGGGATCTGCTCCCAGTACTGATCATGGAGTTGGGGATCCTGGGTGATGTCCTTCTTCTCCCAGGGAACCCCGAGATCGCCGCACACCTTCTCGATCACGGCCTGTGCGTCATCACACAGATGGCAGCCCGGCTTGCGGATGAGGGTGACGTGGCGGTCCTGTGGTGCAGTCGGTGTCTGTGGTGCTTTTGAGGTCTGTGGTGTCCGCGAGGCCTTCGTGGCGTTGCGGCGAAAGAGGGAACTCATGTCGGCCATTCTCCCGCTTGTTTAACGGGCCGGACGTGGAGAGTTCACACCCTTCAAACCTCACGACTCCGGAACCACCGAACAAACTGGCTATGCTCACGCCATGGCCGCTCTCGGATGGCTCACCCCCCGTAGGCGCTCCGCCACAGCGCGCAGCGTGCTGGCAGGCGAGGCCTCGGCGGAGGCTGCGCGCAAGTCCACGCAGGACGTTTCCGGTGAGGAACCGGAGTTCCCGGTCCCCGGCGACGCGCATGCCGCCGCCTTCTTCGACCTGGACAACACCGTGATGCAGGGTGCCGCGCTGTTCCACTTCGGGCGGGGCCTGTACAAGCGGAAGTTCTTCGAGACCCGCGAGCTCGCGAGGTTCGCGTGGCAGCAGGCGTGGTTCCGGCTGGCCGGGGTCGAGGACCCGGAGCACATGCAGGAGGCCCGCGACTCGGCCCTCTCCATCGTCCAGGGCCACCGCGTCTCCGAGCTGATGTCGATCGGCGAGGAGATCTACGACGAGTACATGGCCGAGCGGATCTGGCCGGGTACGCGGGCGCTGGCGCAGGCGCACCTGGATGCCGGGCAGAAGGTGTGGCTCGTCACCGCGGCGCCGGTGGAGATCGCGACGGTGATCGCCCGGCGGCTGGGGCTGACGGGGGCACTGGGGACGGTGGCGGAGTCGGTCGACGGCGTGTACACCGGCAAGCTGGTGGGCGAGCCGCTGCACGGGCCGGCGAAGGCGGAGGCGGTACGGGCGCTGGCGGTGGCGGAGGGGCTGGATCTGTCCCGGTGCGCCGCGTACAGCGACTCGCACAACGACATCCCGATGCTGTCACTGGTCGGCCACCCTTACGCGATCAACCCGGACACGAAGCTGCGCAAGCACGCACGACAGCTGGACTGGCGGCTGCGCGACTACCGCACGGGCCGGAAGGCGGCGAAGGTCGGGATTCCGGCGGCGGCGGGCGTGGGCGCGGTGGCCGGGGGGACGGCTGCGGCGATCGCACTCCACCGGCGGCGCCGGTAGACCTGGGGCGACCAGCCCGTCCGCGCCAGCTGCAACCAGCCCGTCAGCGTCAGCTGCGACCAGCCCGCCCGCGCCAGCTGCGGGCACGCTCCGCGCCAGCTGCGGGCATTCGTGCCGCCTGGGGCGGCTCCCGACCCACAGAGGGCGGCACCCCGTAAGCGCCGGGCCGCGCGACCCCCCCGCCCAGCCCCGACCCGACCCCGGGCAACACTTCCGATCACGCCCACCGCACCGCGGCCAATCCCCAAGTCTTACCCGCAACCCCCCTGTCCAGTCCCATTGGCTGCACACGGCCACAACACGCCCCGAACCACGACGGAACGTGCACCGTTCTGATCAACAATCGGTCACTGTCCGGCACTTGATTGGGCGTCAATCGGTTACAGAAGCGACGTAATCGATGAATAGAGCAACTGGGTGTAGCAGCGCCTGTACTAAGCGTTATTCTCCTCAGACGCAAACCGGTACCCCCTCCGTCGCTACGACGGGTGAAAGGTCCCGCACTGCACTGATGGAAGCTCTGCCTCTGGGAGTCCCGTGTACCCACACGTCGGGGTTGACGCCTCGGGCCTGGCTACGCTGCGCGCAACGGTCCAAGACCTGTTGCGCGGCTTCGTCCCCACCGCGTACGCCGTCCCTGCCCTCGCCGTAACCACCACCCCCGTCGGCCCGTGCTACGCGCTCGCCGACGGCAGCGCCGCCGTCGGCAGACGGGGCCGTTCGAGTGGTGCCACCGCCGCTCGGCGGCCGGCTGCCGACAGCGACAGCGCTCGGATGATGGATCTCGTCGAGCGAGCACAGGCGGGCGAGGCCGACGCCTTCGGCCGCCTCTACGACCAGTACAGCGACACCGTGTACCGGTACATCTACTACCGAGTGGGAGGGAAGGCGACCGCCGAGGACCTGACGAGCGAGACCTTTCTGCGGGCACTGCGGCGGATCGGCACCTTCACCTGGCAGGGGCGGGACTTCGGGGCATGGCTGGTCACCATCGCCCGCAATCTCGTCGCCGACCATTTCAAGTCGAGTCGTTTCCGACTGGAGGTGACCACCGGCGAGATGCTCGACGCCAACGAGGTCGAGCGCTCCCCCGAGGACTCCGTCCTGGAGTCCCTCTCCAACGCCGCCCTCCTGGACGCCGTACGGCGGCTCAATCCCCAGCAGCAGGAGTGTGTGACGCTCCGCTTCCTCCAGGGCCTCTCCGTCGCCGAGACCGCCCGGGTGATGGGCAAGAACGAGGGCGCCATCAAGACCCTCCAGTACCGGGCCGTGCGCACACTCGCCCGGCTCCTCCCGGACGACGCACGCTGACAGCACACGTTCCGTGACTCTCAACTCGCTTTCGGTGACAGTCCGTTGGCTCCCCGATTCAGTCATCCGCCGTCCGTAACCCAAGTGCCGCGCCACTCGTTGTGCGGGATGCAGGCTCCCTGTGGTCACTACCTGGCCGACTTCGATCACCCGATCGTGTGCTTGTGGTCAGGGCGTGCAACCCTCAGGACCCCCTGGGGAGCCGACCGTCATGACGAGAGGAGGTGCCGCCAGTGATCGCGAACGTATCGGCGCACCGGCGGGCGAACGCCTTCGCCCAGGCCCTGGAGGAGCAGTCCGACCGGGGCACGGCGGCCGAGCAGTCCGAAGGACCGGCACCGTCCCCGGCTGCTGCGGAACAGACCGAGCAGGGCCGGCTACTGGCCCTCGCCACCGGTCTCGGCGAGCTGCCCAAGCCGGAGCTGGACCCCGAGGTCAAGGTCGTCCAGCGGGCCCAGCTCGTGGCCGCGATGGAGGCCATGCTGCGGGAGGGCACCGCCGGAGGCGAGGCAGCGGACTCTTCGGTACCCGGACAACGCTCACCCCGGCAGGGGGCGCACCGGGCCGGCCCGCTGGGCAAGCTCCGGCCGCGTTCACGGCTGACCAAGGGCCTCGCCGCCGGCGGGCTCAGCGTCGGTGTGGCCGCGGGCGCCTTCGGCGGAGTCGCCGCCGCCAGCTCGGACGCCCTGCCCGGCGACTCGCTGTACGGCCTCAAGCGCGGCATCGAGGACTTCAAGCTCAACCACCTGTCCGACGGGGACGCCGAGCGCGGCCGGACCTACCTCGACCAGGCCTCCACGCGCCTCGGCGAGGCCCGCCGGCTGATGGAGCGCGACCGCGGCGGCCACCTCGACCACGAGTCCCTCGGCGAGATCCGCCGCGCCCTGTCCGGCATGCGGCACGACGCCTCCGAGGGCCACCGCCTGCTGACCGCCGCGTACCAGCGCGACCCCGACTCCCTGGGCCCCATCCAGGCCCTCGACACCTTCTCCCGCTCGCACCGCGACGCCTGGGGCGCGCTGCGCGACAGGCTGCCCGTCCAGCTCGGTGACGTCAGCAAGCAGGTGTCATCGGTCTTCGACGCCATAGACGAAGAGGTCGCCCCGCTGCAGTCCCTGCTCCCGCAGCCCCCGGCCCAGGGCGGCGACGGAAGCGGTAAGCGGCAGGGCTCCGGGTCCGCGTCCTCCGACACCTCGTCCGGGTCCGGCCGGTCGAAGGCGCCCAGCACCGGCAGCGGCGGCTCCTCCGAGAGCACCGGCACCGGCAGCAAGAGCCCCAGCAAGTCGGCCGGCTCCGGCAGCGAGGGCGACGGCCTGCTCGGCGGCAACACCGGCGGGCTGCTCGACCCGCCGAAGGCCACCGGTAGCGCGTCACCGTCCACCAGCAAGCCCCCGACCAGCGAGCCGGACGTCACCGTCCCGCCGCTCCTCCCCGGCCTGCTGCCCGGCCTGGGCATCGAGGGCGAGGACGCGAACTAGGCCCTTCCCTCACGGCCATGTCCCTACGTCGATGGGGGCGCCCTTCCCACGGCGGTTTCTAGGTGTCGTCGCAACACGTGGTTGTGTTGATCAGGCGGTGAGCAGTTTATGCAGGCGCTCGGCTGGGGTTTCCCGGCCGAGCGTTTTGCGTGGGCGGCCGTTCAGCTCGGCGGCGACGGCGTCGAGGTGCTCGCGGGTGTGGACGGCGAGGTCGGTGCCCTTGGGGAAGTACTGCCGGAGCAGGCCGTTGGTGTTCTCGTTCGAGCCGCGCTGCCAGGGGCTGGCCGGATCGCAGAAGTAGACCGGGACGTCGGTGGCGATGGTGAACGCGCCGTGGCTGCCCATTTCCGAGCCCTGGTCCCACGTCAGGGACCGTCGCAGGTGGGACGGCAGGGTCCGGACCGTGGTGACCAGCGCGTCGCGAACGCTCTCGGCGCCGTGGTCGCCGGGCAGATGCAGGAGCATGACGTAGCGGGTGGCCCGCTCGACCAGGGTACCGATCGCCGACTTTCCGTCCTTGCCGATGATGAGATCACCCTCCCAGTGCCCGGGGACCGCCCGGTCCTCGGCTTCGGCCGGACGCTCGCTGATCATGACCATCGGGGTGGCGAACCGGGGCCGGCGCTGCTGGGCCTGGCGGCGAGGTCTGCGCCGGGCGCGTCCGGTGCGCAGGGCGCGGGCCAGTTCGCGGCGCAGCTCACCCCGGCCCTGGACGTAGAGGGCCTGGTAGACCGTCTCGTGGACCACGTGCATCTCCGGCCGCTGGGGAAACCGTGCCCGCAGAGCCTGACAGATCTGCTCCGGGCTCCACCGTAGGTCCAGGTGGTCCTGGATGAAGTTGCGCAGCTGCGGGTTCTGGCCGATCTTCCCGGGCTTCGGACGGGGCCGGCGGGCATCGGCACGGGCCTGGGCCGCGTGCGGGCGGTACTGGCCGCCCGTCGGGTGACGGTTGCGGCGGATCTCCCGGCTGACCGTCGACGGGCTGCGGCCCAGCTCCGCGGCTATCGCCCGCACGGTCGCCTTCTCCCGCAGCCGGTCGGCGATGTGAATGCGGTCTTCCTCGCGCAGGTACCGGGACGGCCCGCAGGGCGCTGCCACCGCGTTGATCGGTGGCAGCGCCTTCCGGTTACCGTATGCCTGACGACCGTTGCGCCACTTCTGGCCGGTCCGGCGGTCGATCCCGACGATCCGGCACGCTTCCCGGTTGCTCACACCCTGCTGCATGAGCCGGGAGTATGCCTCCCGCTCCCTGGCGAGCTTCTTCCTGCCCTGAGGCCTCTCCCGGTCCTTACGGATCTCGAAGTCCATCGCACCCCTTGAACTGGGGTGTTGCAACGACTCCTAGAACCCAAGCACGAAGGGCGCCCCCATCGTCGTAGACCTGGAAGAACACGGCTCCTGGAAGAACACGGCTTCTAGAAGAACACCGACCTCCGCTGCACCAGCAGCTTGTACAGCGTGTGCTGGATCTGTTCCCTGACCTGGTCGGTCAGGTTGAACATCAGCATCGGGTCCTCGGCCGCCTCCGGCGGATAGCCGTCCGTGGGGATCGGCTCGCCGAACTGGATCGTCCACTTCGTCGGCAGGGGAATCGCGCCGAGCGGGCCCAGCCAGGGGAACGTCGGTGTGAGCGGGAAGTACGGGAAGCCGAGGACCCGGGCCAGCGTCTTGGCGTTGCCGATCATCGGATAGATCTCCTCGGCCCCGACGATCGAGCACGGGATGATCGGGGCGCCCTGGCGCAGCGCCGTGGAGACGAAGCCGCCGCGGCCGAAGCGCTGGAGCTTGTAGCGCTCGCTGAAGGGCTTGCCGATGCCCTTGAACCCCTCCGGCATGACCCCGACGAGCTCGCCCTGGCCGAGGAGCCGTTCGGCGTCCTCCGCGCAGGCCAGCGTGTGGCCGAGCTTGCGGGCCAGTTCGTTGACCACCGGCAGCATGAAGACCAGGTCGGCGGCGAGGAGGCGGAGGTGGCGGCCGTCCGGATGGCGGTCGTGGACGCCGACCTGCATCATCAGTCCGTCCAGCGGCAGCGTCCCGGAGTGGTTGGCGACGATGAGCGCGCCACCCTCGGACGGGATGTTCTCGACGCCCTTCACCTCGACCCGGAAGTACTTCTCGTACACCGGGCGCAGCAGGGACATCAGGACCTGGTCGGTCAGCTCCTCGTCGTAACCGAAGTCGTCGACGTCGTAGTCCCCGGTGAGGCGGCGGCGCAGGAAGGAGAGGCCGCCCGCGATGCGCTTCTCCAGGCCGCCGCGGTCGCCGGTGTGCTGGGGCTGCTCGGGCGGCTGTTGCTCACGGGTCACAGGAACATCATCCTGCGCGGGCGCCCTGCTGGGCAGAGGCTGGACCTCACGGACCAGCGCGGATTCCGTGCCCTTGCGCCGGCTCCCCGAGCTCCGGCGCCGCGGCGGCCGCTGCACGGCGCTCCCGCGGGACCGGTCGTCGTCGAACGGAATGACCTTGGCGTCCGCCATCGTTGATGCGCTCCTCAGTTGGCGCTCGTCGTCGGGAGGTGGCCGCCGCCCGCGAGGGGCAGCGCGGCGATCCGGTCGACGGCCCCCGCAAGGGCCTCCGGCGGCAGGAGTCCGGGTCCGCGGCTGCGTGCGAAGTCCGCGAAGGTCTCCGCCGTCGTGTACTTCGGCTTGAAGCCGAGCGTCTCACGCATCTGGTCCGTCGCCACGACCCGGCCGTGCGTGAGCAGCCGGATCTGTTCGGGCGAGAAATCCGTCATACCCAGCGTACGCACCAGCGAGCCCGCCCAGGTGACCGCCGGAAGCAGCAGCGGCACCGTGGGCCGTCCGAGCCGCCGGGAGCACTGGGAGAGCAGCAGGACACCGTCGCCGGCGATGTTGAAGGTGCCGCTGTTGAGCGTGCCGCGCTCCGGTTCGTGCGAGGCGATCCGCAGCACCTCGATCACGTCGTCCTCGTGCACGAACTGCAGCCGGGGGTCGTAGCCGAACACCGTCGGCAGCACGGGCAGCGAGAAGTACGAGGCGAGCGGCGTGTCCGCGGTCGGACCGAGGATGTTGGCGAACCGCAGCACGCACACGGCGACGTCGGGCCGACGGCGCGCGAAGCCGCGTACGTACCCCTCGACCTCGACCGTGTCCTTGGCGAAGCCGCCGCTGGGCAGGGACTTGGGCGGCGTCGTCTCGGTGAAGACGGCGGGATCACGGGGCGCGGACCCGTAGACGTTCGTACTGGACTTCACCACCAGCCGCTTGACGGTCGGCGACTTCTGACACGCGCCGAGCAGCTGCATGGTGCCGATGACGTTGGTCTCCTTGACCGTGGTCCGGCTGCCGCTGCCGAGCGCGGTCGCGGTCACGTCCAGGTGGACGACCGTGTCGGCGGCCGTCTCCGCCAACACACGCGCGATGGTGGGCTGCCGGAGGTCGGCCTGGATGAAGTCGGCGCCGCCCAGATGGTGCTCGGGCGGGACCGCGTCCACGGCGACGACTCGGTCCACCTGTGGATCACGCTGGATGCGTCGTACGAAACGGCCTCCCAGTTGACGGGCCACTCCGGTCACGAGCACGACCTTGCCCAAGATCAGCGCCTTCCTTCCAGCCCTCGTACTCCGCCGCGTTCCCCGTGTGCGGCCAACTTAGCGGGTCGATGTTGCGCTGTGATGGCCGCCCGCTGCACGAAGTGACGACATCCAGCCCACGACACGCGTGTGGCCCCCCACCAGCATGGGTGGGGGGCCACAGAAACACGCTCTGGCGGCGTCGCTTACTTCTTGTTGCGACGCTGAACGCGCGTGCGCTTGAGCAGCTTGCGGTGCTTCTTCTTGGCCATCCGCTTGCGCCGCTTCTTGATAACAGAGCCCACGACTACCCTCGCTCACTTCTCATCACTCGGTGTTTGGGCGCCATGGGCCCATACGACCTACGAGGGGCCAGCCTACCCGTCCGAGCGCTGAGGTCGTAATCGAGGTGATCAGAGCGGATCCGGGGAGAGCCCTGAAAAGCCCTGAGGATCTCCCCGAACCACCCGGAACACCGTCGTCAGGCGGTTTCCACCCCCACGTAACTCTCGCGGAGGTACTCGTGAACCGCATTCTCCGGGACGCGGAAGGACCGCCCCACCCGGATCGCGGGCAGATGACCGCTGTGCACCAAGCGGTACACGGTCATCTTGGACACTCGCATCACCGAGGCGACTTCCGCCACGGTAAGGAACTGAACCTCGCTCAGAGGCCTCTGCTCAGCAGCCATGACACACCTGAACCTTCCGCACTCGACCGACGGCCACCGGCTTCCCCTTCCGGTGACTCTTCGTCGCTGCGTGCTCACTCCCCAATGTAGGGGCGGGTGATGCAAGTGGGGAAGAGGTGCACCCATCGGCGGCCTACTGTGACAGACACGCTCGATTGAGTACGTAGCGGGTCAGCGGCCGGTAGTAATCAGACCGCACAGCGTCATCAAGTGGAACGACGACGGCCACGCGCCCCTCCGCCTCCCCGACGAAGAGGGCGGGGTCGTCCGTATCTGCGAGCCCGATGGCCTCGAACCCCAGCTGACCTGCTCCGCAGACCCATCCGTGGTCCCCGATCACCAGCTCCGGAAGCGGCCCACCGGCCTCGGCGGCCGCGGCCAGCGCGGTACGAACCGGCAGCGGGGAGTGCGTGTGTGCGCCGGTCGCACAACCGGGGCGAGAGGTGCCATGTTCCCGCACCAGCGCGACTCCTCGTACGTAGTCGAGGTTGTACGTGCGTAGACCGAACCGGGTCGTTATGTCGACACAGTGACCCTGCGCCGGGGTGAGAACGGTACATCCCGCCGCCGACAGCGCGTCCGCCAAGGCGGCGTAGAAGCCGAGCAGCCGGTGGGGGTGCCCGGTGCCGAGGAGGACCACGGCGCGGTTCCGGACGGCCACGGCGAGCCGTTCCGCGAAGGCGTCCAAGGCGGCCAGCGTCAGCTCCGGATCGATCACGTCATGCCCCTCGGTATGCCGAGGATCGGCCGAAACTCCACACTTGTCCGCCATCAACCCGATCAAATCCCGCTGCTCCCACGTCCATTCGGGATCAATCCCGATCAGCACTCGAGGATCACGAGCGGCGAACAGCCGATAACTCCGCAGACTCTCCTCCCGAGAGGTCGCCACCACCCCGGCAAGCCGCGCAGCGAGGAGATGGGCACGCAGGGCACCGGTACTCAACACGGATGCGATGCTGACGGATGGGAAGCGCAGCCGCGATACGAACGCGGAAACACCGCACAGTTGGCGTAATGCCGGTCACGCCGCAAAAAGCCAGCAGCGGCGCCGAGCCCCATCCATCCCGTCCCCACCCATCCACCCAAGCTGCGTGCAGCCACTTCCCGCGCACCCTGCGAAGCCGCGGGCAGCCGCCCCACCCATCCGGGCCGAGCTGTAAGCAGCCGCTTCCCACCCATCCGGCGAAGCCGCGGGCAGCCGCCACCGCCAGACACAGGCAGCCCGCCCCACCCATCCGGCCGAGCTGGCAGCCGCTTCCCCACCCATCCGGCCAAGCGGCAGGCGGCCGCTTCCCCACCCATCCGGCCAAGCGGCAGGCCGCCGCTTCCCAGCCCATCCAGCGCAGCTGCCGGACAGCCGCCTCCGTCAGACCTCAGGCCGCAGGCAGTCCGCCCCCGCCATCCGACCGAGCTGCGGGGAGCCGCTTGCCCACCCATCCGGCCAAACGGCAGGCGACCGCTTCCCGGCCCATCCAACGCAGCTGCCGGACAGCCACCTCCGTCAGACCTCAGCCCGCAGGCAGTCCGCCCCCGCCATCCGACCGAGCTGCGGGGAGCCGCTTGCCCACCCATCCGGCCAAGCGGCAGACAGCCGCTTCCCAGCCCATCCAGCGCAGCTGCCGGACAGCCACCTCCGTCAGACCTCAGCCCGCAGGCAGTCCGCCCCCGCCATCCAGCCGAGCTGCGGGGAGCCGCTTGCCCACCCATCCGGCCAAGCCGCAGACAGCCGCTCCCCCACCCATCCGGCCAAGCGGCAGACAGCCGCTTCCCGGCCCATCCGGCGCAGCTGCCGGACAGCCACCTCCGTCAGACCTCAGGCCGCAGGCAGTCCGCCCCCGCCATCCAGCCGAGCTGCGGGCAGTCGTGCCGCTGGGGCGGCACGGGTGGGCGCAGCGGCACCCCGCCAGCGCCGGGCCGCGCGATCCACCCCCGCCCACCACCAACGCCGAGCGACCGGACAGCAGTCGGCGCCCCACGCCCCGCCCAGCCGACGCCGTCAATCCGCGCCGGGCCGCGCAACCCACCCCCGCCCACCACCAACACCGGGCGACCAAACAGCACACGCCGCCCCACGCCCCGCTCCACCGACGCCAGCCAACCAACCAACCAACCAGCACAGGGCCAGTCGCCACACCCGCCTACGCCAAAAGCCCCCGCAACGGAAACACCGCCCGCCGAGCCGCCAACACCGCCTGATCCAACCGATCCGCAGGGTCGTACCCCGCCTCCCAGCCGGCCCAAGCCACAGGCCACCGCCCATCAGTCATCCGCACCGGCGCCAACTGCCGCGTCCGAGCGAACACCTCCTGCCGCCACCCATCCGGAATCATCGCCTCCGGCTCCACGGGCCGCCCTGCCGCAATCCCCACCAGATGAGTCCACGACCGCGGCACCACATCCACCACCGCGTATCCACCCCCACCCAGCGCCACCCACCGCCCCTCGGCGTACTCGTGCGCCAGGTCATGACACGCCACCTGCACAGCCCTCTGCGCATCAAGCGACACGGCCAAATGCGCCAACGGGTCCTCGAAATGCGTATCCGCCCCATGCTGAGTCACCAGCACCTGAGGCCGAAAGTCCGCGATCACCTCAGGCACGACCGCATGAAACGCCCGCAACCACCCCGCATCCCCGGTCCCCGCCGGCAACGCGACATTCACGGCAGACCCCTCCGCGGACTCCGCCCCCGTCTCCTCCGGCCACCCGGTCTGCGGAAACAACGTCCGAGGATGCTCGTGCAGCGAAATCGTCAGAACCCGCGGATCCTCCCAGAACGCCGCCTGCACCCCGTCCCCGTGGTGCACATCGACATCCACGTAAGCGACCCGCTCAGCCCCCAGCTCCAGCAACCGGGCAATGGCCAGCGACGCGTCGTTGTAAATACAGAACCCCGACGCACCCCCCGGCATCGCATGATGCAGCCCACCCGCGAAGTTCACCGCGTGCAGCGCCTCCCCCCGCCACACGGCCTCCGCCGCCCCCACCGACTGCCCCGCGATCAACGCGGACACCTCATGCATCCCGGCAAAGGCCGGATCGTCCATGGTCCCCAGCCCGTACGACCCGTCCGCCCCTCGCGGATCCATCGACGCCGCCTTCACGGCCTCGACGTAGTCCTCCCGGTGCACGAGCCGCAAGGTCGACTCCCCGGCCGCCTTGGCGGCCACCACATCCACTTCCCGATCAAGCCCGAAGGCCTGAACGAGACTCCTCGTCAGGGCAAGCCGAACCGGATCCATCGGATGGTCCGGACCGAAGTCATAGCCCGTTACTGCCTCGTCCCACATCAGCTGTGCGCGGCCGCTCATGCCCGCCACCGTATCGGTCCGGTTGAGCATCGAACGACCGGGCATACACGAGCGTCACCAGCACCAACACCATCGGCACAAGCATGGCCCCGCGATAACTCCAGGCGTCCCCCAGAGCCCCCACCAAGGGCGAACCGATCAAGAACCCCACGTAATTGAAGACATTGAGTCGTGCCACGGCCGCATCCGAAGCCCCGGGGAACAACCGCCCGGCCGCCGCGAACGTCTGCGGCACCAGCACGCACAACCCCAGCCCCAACAGCGTGAACCCCAGCATCCCGACCCACGCCCCGGGCGCCACCGCCACCACGGCGAACCCGACCGCGGCCACCAACGCCCCACCCCTGACGACCGCCACCGCCCCGAACCGCCGCACCCCGAAGTCCCCGATGGCCCGCCCCAGCAGGGTGGTCACCATGTACACGTTGTACGGCACGGTCGCCAGCTGCTCGCTGCTCCCCAGCACATCCTGCAGATACTTCGCACTCCAGTTGGAGACGGTCGAGTCCCCGATGTACGCGAAGCACATCACCAGACACAGCGGCAACAGCATCTTGAAGACGACGGCCCCACCCTCGCCATCCGCTGCCTTCTCCGACGTCTCCGACGTCTCCGAAACGGCGCCGGCCTCCCCGTCGACGTACCACCGACTCCCGACCAGCGCGGCCGGCAACAGCACCACCACGACCGGCAGATACGACACCCACAGCGCCAGATCCCAGTGCGCCCCCACCCACGCGAGCGAGGCCCCCAGAATCCCGCCCAGGCTGTACGCGGCATGGAAGCTGAGCATGATGCTCCGCCCGTACGACCGCTGCAGGCTCACCCCGAGCATGTTCATCGAGGCGTCCAGCGCACCCACGGCCAGCCCGAACGCGCCCAGCGAGACCGCCAGCACGACCATCCGGTCCCCCAGCCCCACCCCGAGCAGCGCCAGGAGCACCACCGGCTGGGACCAGCGCAACACCCGGCTGGGCGGCACCCGCTTCACCAGCTTCTCGGTGCTCACGCTCCCGACCCCGGCGAGGACCGGCACCGCGGCCAGGAAGACGGGCAGCAGCGCGTCGGACACCCCGTACCGATCCTGGATGGCCGGGATCCGCGTCACCAGCAGAGCAAAGGCGACACCCTGCGCGAAGAAGCTGAACGCCAGCGAGGCCCTGCCGCGCCGCAGCACATCAGTCATGGCGGCGAGCGTAAGGGCCCCGGCCTACTCATGGGTAGATCCAACCAAAGATGAATTCCCCTCAGCTTTACGAGCTCACTCGGCGCCGACAGCCGCGGGCACCGCGGCAACAGGCGCCCGACTGTCGCAGTCCTCGGCGCAGACCTCCGAGGCGAGCATGGCCGCCATGGGCCCGGCGGCAAGGGCCCCGCTGACGACAAAACCCACGGCCATGGCACCGATCATGATGACGGTCCCGAGCCACACCATCGTGTCCACCGGCAGCGTGTACGCCCCCACGACCCGCACCACACACTCACCGAGCAGCACCACACCCCACACCACGGAGAACACCCGCTCGGCCCGCCGGAAGTCCGCCGACCCACTCTGCAACCGCGCCCAGGCGGCCTCCCGCCGCGCGTCCCCCTTCACCAGCGACGGCTTCATCACGGCGGTCATCATCGGCTTCCCCAACGCCACGGACACCAGCACACCCACCGCGACCGCACTGCTGATCGCACTGTCCTTGGCGAGCATCAACCGCGGATCACCGGCGACGAAACTCAGCAGCAGTCGTCTTCTTCGTCATGCCCTCAGCTTCACGACAGCCCCCGGACACCAGTAGAAACGATCGTCCGGACCTCGGCGTGACAAATGTCAGACGAGCAGGTCAGCCAACTCCCCCATGTCCGAGAAGAGTTGAGTGGCCGCCGCGAGCTTGGCGGCCGGCGTCATGGCCGTGAACCCGTACACGTCCATCCCGGCCGCGACAGCCGCCTGCACGCCCAGCGGACTGTCCTCGATCACGACGCACCTCTCGGGCGCGACCCCCATCTCCCGGGCCGCGTAAAGGAACAGATCCGGCGCCGGCTTCCCCCGCCCCACATCCTGCGAACTGAAGACCCGCTCATCCCCGAACCACCGGTCCAACCCGGTCTTCCGATGCCCCACCCGAATCCGCTCATGACTCCCGGAAGACGCCACACAGTACGGCACCCCGTCCGCGGCCAGCTTCTCGAGCACACCGACGGCCCCGGGCACCGGCTCCAACTCCCGCTCGAAGGCGGCGAACACCCGCCCGTGGAAGACATCGTCGAACTCCTCGGGCAACCGCCGCCCCGTCCGATCGTGGACCAGGTCGTGGATCCGGTGCATCGCTGACCCCATGTAGTCCCGGATGGAGTCCTCGTACGAGGTCGGGTGCCCGAGCTCGGTCAGATAGGCGGCCAGCAGCCGGTTGGAGATCGGCTCACTGTCGACGAGGACGCCGTCGTTGTCGAAGATAACCATCTCGTAGCGCATGCCCCGACCCTAAACGACTCTAAATGACCCTGAAATGCAGAAAACCCCGCACCATCCCGGTGCGGGGTTTTCCCAAGATTTGTTCGGCGGCGTCCTACTCTCCCACAGGGTCCCCCCTGCAGTACCATCGGCGCTGTAAGGCTTAGCTTCCGGGTTCGGAATGTAACCGGGCGTTTCCCTCACGCTATAACCACCGAAACACTATGAAACTGTGAACGCCACACCATCGCCGTGTGGCCCGGCAACGGGGCTGTTCGTGGTTTCAGAACCAACACAGTGGACGCGAGCAACTGAGGACAAGCCCTCGGCCTATTAGTACCGGTCAACTCCACACCTTACAGTGCTTCCATATCCGGCCTATCAACCCAGTCGTCTACTGGGAGCCTTAACCCCTCAAAGGGGGTGGGAGTCCTCATCTCGAAGCAGGCTTCCCGCTTAGATGCTTTCAGCGGTTATCCCTCCCGAACGTAGCCAACCAGCCATGCCCTTGGCAGAACAACTGGCACACCAGAGGTTCGTCCGTCCCGGTCCTCTCGTACTAGGGACAGCCCTTCTCAAGACTCCTACGCGCACAGCGGATAGGGACCGAACTGTCTCACGACGTTCTAAACCCAGCTCGCGTACCGCTTTAATGGGCGAACAGCCCAACCCTTGGGACCGACTCCAGCCCCAGGATGCGACGAGCCGACATCGAGGTGCCAAACCATCCCGTCGATATGGACTCTTGGGGAAGATCAGCCTGTTATCCCCGGGGTACCTTTTATCCGTTGAGCGACGGCGCTTCCACAAGCCACCGCCGGATCACTAGTCCCGACTTTCGTCCCTGCTCGACCCGTCGGTCTCACAGTCAAGCTCCCTTGTGCACTTACACTCAACACCTGATTACCAACCAGGCTGAGGGAACCTTTGGGCGCCTCCGTTACTCTTTAGGAGGCAACCGCCCCAGTTAAACTACCCATCAGACACTGTCCCTGATCCGGATCACGGACCCAGGTTAGACATCCAGCACGACCAGACTGGTATTTCAACGACGACTCCACCACCACTGGCGTGACAGCTTCAAAGTCTCCCAGCTATCCTACACAAGCCGAACCGAACACCAATATCAAACTGTAGTAAAGGTCCCGGGGTCTTTCCGTCCTGCTGCGCGAAACGAGCATCTTTACTCGTAGTGCAATTTCACCGGGCCTATGGTTGAGACAGTCGAGAAGTCGTTACGCCATTCGTGCAGGTCGGAACTTACCCGACAAGGAATTTCGCTACCTTAGGATGGTTATAGTTACCACCGCCGTTTACTGGCGCTTAAGTTCTCAGCTTCGCCCGACCGAAATCGGACTAACCGGTCCCCTTAACGTTCCAGCACCGGGCAGGCGTCAGTCCGTATACATCGCCTTACGGCTTCGCACGGACCTGTGTTTTTAGTAAACAGTCGCTTCTCGCTGGTCTCTGCGGCCACCCCCAGCTCCAGGCGCAAAGCCCTTCACCGGACATGGCCCCCCTTCTCCCGAAGTTACGGGGGCATTTTGCCGAGTTCCTTAACCATAGTTCACCCGAACGCCTCGGTATTCTCTACCTGACCACCTGAGTCGGTTTAGGGTACGGGCCGCCATGAAACTCGCTAGAGGCTTTTCTCGACAGCATAGGATCATCCACTTCACCACAATCGGCTCGGCATCAGGTCTCAGCCTTAACGGTGTACGGATTTACCTGCACACCGGCCTACACCCTTACCCCGGGACAACCACCGCCCGGGATGGACTACCTTCCTGCGTCACCCCATCACTCACCTACTACCAGCTCGGGCCACCGGCTCCACCACTTTCCATTCCCCGAAGGGTCCGGAACGGCTTCACGGGCTTAGCATCACTGGATTCAATGTTTGACGCTTCACAGCGGGTACCGGAATATCAACCGGTTATCCATCGACTACGCCTGTCGGCCTCGCCTTAGGTCCCGACTTACCCTGGGCAGATCAGCTTGACCCAGGAACCCTTAGTCAATCGGCGCACACGTTTCCCACGTGTGTATCGCTACTCATGCCTGCATTCTCACTCGTCAACCGTCCACAACTCGCTTCCGCGGCTGCTTCACCCGGCAGACGACGCTCCCCTACCCATCACAGCGCCCGTTGGGGCTCATGCTGCAATGACACGACTTCGGCGGTACGCTTGAGCCCCGCTACATTGTCGGCGCGGAATCACTTGACCAGTGAGCTATTACGCACTCTTTCAAGGGTGGCTGCTTCTAAGCCAACCTCCTGGTTGTCTGTGCGACTCCACATCCTTTCCCACTTAGCGTACGCTTAGGGGCCTTAGTCGATGCTCTGGGCTGTTTCCCTCTCGACCATGGAGCTTATCCCCCACAGTCTCACTGCCGCGCTCTCACTTACCGGCATTCGGAGTTTGGCTAAGGTCAGTAACCCGGTAGGGCCCATCGCCTATCCAGTGCTCTACCTCCGGCAAGAAACACACGACGCTGCACCTAAATGCATTTCGGGGAGAACCAGCTATCACGGAGTTTGATTGGCCTTTCACCCCTAACCACAGGTCATCCCCCAGGTTTTCAACCCTGGTGGGTTCGGTCCTCCACGACCTCTTACAGCCGCTTCAACCTGCCCATGGCTAGATCACTCCGCTTCGGGTCTTGAGCATGCTACTAAAACGCCCTGTTCGGACTCGCTTTCGCTACGGCTTCCCCACACGGGTTAACCTCGCAACACACCGCAAACTCGCAGGCTCATTCTTCAAAAGGCACGCAGTCACGAGACAAACACAAGTGCTTGCCCGACGCTCCCACGGCTTGTAGGCACACGGTTTCAGGTACTATTTCACTCCGCTCCCGCGGTACTTTTCACCATTCCCTCACGGTACTATCCGCTATCGGTCACCAGGGAATATTTAGGCTTAGCGGGTGGTCCCGCCAGATTCACACGGGATTTCTCGGGCCCCGTGCTACTTGGGTGTCTCTCCAACGAGCCGCTGACGTTTCGACTACGGGGGTCTTACCCTCTACGCCGGACCTTTCGCATGTCCTTCGCCTACATCAACGGTTTCTGACTCGTCCCACGGCCGGCAGACCGTGAAAGAGAGATCCCACAACCCCGCATACGCAACCCCTGCCGGGTCTCACACGTATACGGTTTAGCCTCATCCGGTTTCGCTCGCCACTACTCCCGGAATCACGGTTGTTTTCTCTTCCTGCGGGTACTGAGATGTTTCACTTCCCCGCGTTCCCTCCACATACCCTATGTGTTCAGGTATGGGTGACAGCCCATGACGACTGCCGGGTTTCCCCATTCGGACACCCCCGGATCAAAGCCTGGTTGACGACTCCCCGGGGCCTATCGTGGCCTCCCACGTCCTTCATCGGTTCCTGGTACCAAGGCATCCACCGTGCGCCCTTAAAAACTTGGCCACAGATGCTCGCGTCCACTGTGCAGTTCTCAAACAACGACCAGCCACCCATCACCCCCGGAATTGATCCGGAGTTCACTGGGGCCGGCACCCGAAGACAGACCTTGCGGCCGTGCCCTCAGACACCCAACAGCGTGCCCGACACCCTTCCCGCTCCCCTCAACGTTCCACGCTCCGAAGAGCAGTACTAGAAGGAGAAGACGATCAAGTGTGCCGAGTAGTCAACGTTCCACCCATGAGCAACCAGCACCGGACGTTCGCCGATGAACTGGCCTCTGAACCAGCCCCGAAGGACCGGCTGAGAAGTGCTCCTTAGAAAGGAGGTGATCCAGCCGCACCTTCCGGTACGGCTACCTTGTTACGACTTCGTCCCAATCGCCAGTCCCACCTTCGACAGCTCCCTCCCCACAAGGGGGTTGGGCCACCGGCTTCGGGTGTTACCGACTTTCGTGACGTGACGGGCGGTGTGTACAAGGCCCGGGAACGTATTCACCGCAGCAATGCTGATCTGCGATTACTAGCAACTCCGACTTCATGGGGTCGAGTTGCAGACCCCAATCCGAACTGAGACCGGCTTTTTGAGATTCGCTCCACCTCACGGTATCGCAGCTCATTGTACCGGCCATTGTAGCACGTGTGCAGCCCAAGACATAAGGGGCATGATGACTTGACGTCGTCCCCACCTTCCTCCGAGTTGACCCCGGCGGTCTCCTGTGAGTCCCCATCACCCCGAAGGGCATGCTGGCAACACAGAACAAGGGTTGCGCTCGTTGCGGGACTTAACCCAACATCTCACGACACGAGCTGACGACAGCCATGCACCACCTGTACACCGACCACAAGGGGGCGCCCATCTCTGGACGTTTCCGGTGTATGTCAAGCCTTGGTAAGGTTCTTCGCGTTGCGTCGAATTAAGCCACATGCTCCGCTGCTTGTGCGGGCCCCCGTCAATTCCTTTGAGTTTTAGCCTTGCGGCCGTACTCCCCAGGCGGGGAACTTAATGCGTTAGCTGCGGCACCGACGACGTGGAATGTCGCCAACACCTAGTTCCCACCGTTTACGGCGTGGACTACCAGGGTATCTAATCCTGTTCGCTCCCCACGCTTTCGCTCCTCAGCGTCAGTAATGGCCCAGAGATCCGCCTTCGCCACCGGTGTTCCTCCTGATATCTGCGCATTTCACCGCTACACCAGGAATTCCGATCTCCCCTACCACACTCTAGCTAGCCCGTATCGAATGCAGACCCGGGGTTAAGCCCCGGGCTTTCACACCCGACGTGACAAGCCGCCTACGAGCTCTTTACGCCCAATAATTCCGGACAACGCTTGCGCCCTACGTATTACCGCGGCTGCTGGCACGTAGTTAGCCGGCGCTTCTTCTGCAGGTACCGTCACTTTCGCTTCTTCCCTGCTGAAAGAGGTTTACAACCCGAAGGCCGTCATCCCTCACGCGGCGTCGCTGCATCAGGCTTTCGCCCATTGTGCAATATTCCCCACTGCTGCCTCCCGTAGGAGTCTGGGCCGTGTCTCAGTCCCAGTGTGGCCGGTCGCCCTCTCAGGCCGGCTACCCGTCGTCGCCTTGGTGAGCCATTACCTCACCAACAAGCTGATAGGCCGCGGGCTCATCCTTCACCGCCGGAGCTTTCAACCCTCGCAGATGCCCACGAGAGTGCTATCCGGTATTAGACCCCGTTTCCAGGGCTTGTCCCAGAGTGAAGGGCAGATTGCCCACGTGTTACTCACCCGTTCGCCACTAATCCCCACCGAAGTGGTTCATCGTTCGACTTGCATGTGTTAAGCACGCCGCCAGCGTTCGTCCTGAGCCAGGATCAAACTCTCCGTGAATGTTTTCCCGACTGCGTCTAATTAAAGACTGCGGGACGACACCACGAGAGCGGAACCACCGGGCGGAATAAGCCCGGCGGTTCACAGCGTCCTCGCTGTGTATTCTTCAAAGGAACCTCGCCACCGGAAAGATCCGATGGACGGGGTATCAACATATCTGGCGTTGACTTTTGGCACGCTGTTGAGTTCTCAAGGAACGGACGCTTCCTTTGTACTCACCCGAGAGACTCTCTCGTGGCTTTCCTCCGGGCGCTTCCCTTCGGTCTTGCGTTTCCGACTCTATCAGATCCTTTTCCGACCCGATTCCCAGTCAGCGGGAGTTGTCTTCTCGGCCGTTGAGCCGTTCCGACGAGTGAGACTTTAGCGGATTCCCTGCTCCCGACGCTAATCGGGGGCTGCGTCCTTTCGGGCGCGGATTCCTCATTACGCAAATACGCATGCCAACATCACGACGGCAGGACGATTGTCGTCGAGTGTGGTTGGTACTTGCGGAATGGCTGTCCGGGGACCGACCGTGACCGGCACTCACGTCGGACAACTCGGAGAACAGTACGGACCGGGTCCGAGGGTGTCAACTTGGGCCCCGGGCGGCGCTGAGGAGGCGTAGCCTGAACTGCATGACGACGCGTACGTGCACCCAGCGGTGGTGGGCCGCCTGACGGCGGCCGTCCCCACGTATGCACTCAACGGCCGCCTCCTCGGCGGCCGTTCTTGTTTTCCCTCCAGAACTCCGAGGGGCAGCCGGCCGGCCGAGGTGGCCGGCTCGACCAGGAGGAGAGGGAGAGATGACGCGGGTCTTCAGTGGGATCAAGCCGACCGGGCATCTGACGCTGGGGAACTACTTGGGGGCCATGCGGCGGTGGGCTGCCGTCGACCAGCATCAGGCCGAGTCCCTGTTCTGCATCGTGGATCTGCACGCGTTGACCGTCCATCATGATCCGGCGCGGGTGCGGCGGCTGAGTCGGCAGGCGGCCACATTGCTGTTGGCGACAGGGCTGGATCCGGCGCTGTGCACCGTGTTCGTACAGAGTCATGTGGATGAGCACGCGCGGCTGTCGTATCTGCTGGAGTGCGTGGCCACGGACGGCGAGATGCGGCGGATGATCCAGTACAAGGAGAAGGCCACGCGGGAGCGGGCGCGGGGCGGGAGTGTGCGGCTGTCGCTGCTGACGTATCCCGTGCTGATGGCCGCGGACATCCTGGCGTACGAGAGCGACGAGGTGCCGGTCGGGGACGATCAGGTTCAGCATGTGGAGCTGACCCGGGATCTGGCGGTGCGGTTCAACCAGCGGTACGGGCATACGTTCGTGGTGCCTCGGGCGACGCGGCCGGGCGTGGCTGCTCGGGTCATGAATCTGCAGGAGCCGACGTCGAAGATGGGGAAGAGCGACGACGCGGGGCCTGGGATCGTCTATCTGCTGGACGAGCCGGACGTGGTGCGGAAGAAGGTCATGCGGGCGGTGACCGACAGTGGGCGGGAGGTCGTGTACGACCGGGAGGCACGGCCTGGTGTCGCGAATCTGTTGGAGATCCTCGCGGCGTGCACGGGTGGGAACCCATCGGACCTGAGCGGTGTATATGAGTCGTACGGCGCCTTGAAGACGGACACCGCGGAGGCTGTGGTCGAGGTCTTGAGACCCGTGCAGGAGAGGCACAGGGAGCTGTGCGCGGATCCTGGCTTTGTGGAGGGGGTGCTGCGGGATGGTGCGGAGAGAGCGCGGGCGATGGCGCGGCCGACCGTTGATGCCGCGTATCGGGCGATCGGGCTGTTGCCGGCCGTTGCCTCGGAGACCGTGATGGGCGTGTCTGCCGGGTAGGGGTGGCGTGTCGCCGCCCCCGGGCGGGCGGGGGCGGCGGGGCGTCAGCTGTTGTTGCCGGAGGCCAGTTCGCGGCTGCGGTCGCGGGCGGCTTCGAGGGCGGCGATGAGCGCGGCTCGTACGCCGTGGTTCTCGAGTTCGCGGATGGCGTTGATGGTCGTGCCCGCGGGGGAGGTGACGTTCTCGCGGAGCTTGACCGGGTGTTCGCCGCTGTCGCGGAGCATGGTGGCGGCGCCGATCGCGGACTGGACGATCAGGTCGTGGGCCTTGTCGCGGGGCAGGCCGAGGAGGATCCCGGCGTCCGTCATGGCTTCGACCAGGTAGAAGAAGTAGGCCGGGCCGGAGCCGGAGAGGGCGGTGCAGGCGTCCTGCTGGGACTCGGGGACGCGGAGCGTCTTGCCGACGGCGCCGAAGATCTCCTCGGTGTGGGCGAGGTGGTCGGCGGTGGCGTGGGTGCCGGCGGAGATGACGGACATGGCCTCGTCGACCAGGGCGGGGGTGTTCGTCATGACGCGGACGACCGGGGTGCCTTTTGCGAGGCGCTCCTCGAAGAAGGAGGTGGGGATTCCTGCGGCGCCGCTGATGACGAGGCGGTCGGCGGGGATGTGTGGGACGAGTTCGTCGAGGAGGGTGCCCATGTCCTGCGGTTTGACCGTGAGGATCAGGGTGTCGGCGGTCTTGGCGGCTTCCGGGTTGGTGACCGGGGTGACTCCGTAGCGGGTGCGGAGTTCTTCGGCTCGCTCGGGGCGGCGGGCGGTGACCAGGAGGTCGGCCGGGGCCCAGCCGGCGCGGATCATTCCGCTGAGCAGGGCTTCGCCGATCTTGCCGGTGCCGAGGACTGCGACTTTCTGGGTCATGGCTGGGGTGCCCTCCGGGGGGTGCGTCGTCCGGGTTCATCCTCGCATCAGGGGCGTGTGTGCGGCTTGGGCGTCCGGTGGGCGGGACGTCGGCCCCGGCCGCCCTTGGCCTGAGCGGCCTCGTGCTCAAGCGCTGGAGGGTTTGGGTGGGCTACGCCGTCCGGCGTCGCAGTGTCGCGGCTCCCAGGGCCAGGACCAGCAGCGCGCATCCCGCCACGATCAGGGCGTCGCGGACGAAGTTGGCGGTCATGTCGGTGTGTTTGAGGACCTCGTTCATGCCGTCGACCGCGTAGGACATGGGGAGGACGTTGGAGATGGCTTCCAGGACGGGGTGCATGTTGTCTCGGGGGGTGAAAAGGCCGCAGAGGAGGAGTTGGGGGAAGATCACCGCCGGCATGAACTGGACTGCCTGGAATTCCGAGGACGCGAAGGCCGAGACGAAGAGGCCCAGGGCTGTGCCGAGCAGTGCGTCGAGGAGGGCTACCAGGAGGAGGAGCCAGGGGCTGCCCGTGACGTCCAGGTCGAGGAACCAGACCGCCAGGCCGGTGGCCAGGGCCGACTGGATGATCGCGAGAGTGCCGAAGGCGAGGGCGTAGCCCGCGATGAGGTCGCCTTTGCCGAGGGGCATCGCGAGGAGGCGTTCCAGGGTGCCCGAGGTGCGTTCGCGCAGGGTGGCGATGGAGGTCACCAGGAACATCGTGATCAGGGGGAAGATCCCGAGGAGGGAGGCGCCGATGCTGTCGAAGGTGCGCGGGCTGCCGTCGAAGACATAGCGCAGCAGGAACAGCATCACGCAGGGGATCAGGATCATCATCGCGATCGTGCGCGGGTCGTGGTGGAGCTGGCGCAGGACCCGGGTCGCGGTGGCGGTGGTGCGGGAGGCGTTCAGGGCGCTGGTGGGGGCCGGCGTGATCGTCGTGCTGGATGTGCTCGTCGTGCTCGCGCTCGTGCTCATCGTGCGGTCTCCTTCGTGCGGCCGGCCGCGACGGCCTCGTCGACCAGGTGCAGGAATGCCGCCTCGACCGTTTCGGAGTGCGTACGGGTGCGGAGGGCGTCCGGGGTGTCGTCGGCGAGGATCTCGCCCTCGCGCATCAGCAGAAGGCGGTGGCAGCGCTCGGCCTCGTCCATGACGTGGGAGGAGATGAGCAACGTCGCTCCTCGCTGCGCCGCGATGTCGTGGAAGAGGTTCCACAGGTCGCGGCGTAGGACGGGGTCGAGGCCGACCGTCGGTTCGTCGAGGACGAGGAGTTCGGGGGTGCCGAGGAGGGCCACCGCGAGGGAGACGCGGCTGCGCTGGCCGCCGGAGAGGTTGCCGGCGAGGGCGTCGGCGTGGGTGGTCAGATCCACGTCGGCGATGGCTCGGGTGACGTTCTCGTGGCGGCGGTCCGCTGACGCGTGGCCCGGGTCGAGGATCGCGGCGAAGTAGTTGAGGTTCTGGCGAACGGTCAGGTCGTTGTAGACGGAGGGTGCTTGGGTGACGTAGCCGATGCGGGTGCGCAGGGTGGGGTGGCCGGCGGGGCGGCCGAGGACGTCGAGGGTGCCGGTGACCTTGGCCTGGGTGCCGACGATGGCCCGCATGAGGGTCGACTTGCCGCAGCCGGAAGGGCCGAGGAGACCGGTGATCTGGCCGCGCGGGACGGTGAAGCGGAGGCTGCGCAGGACGGTGCGAGGGCCGCGGATGACGGTGAGGTCTTCGGCGCGGACGGCGGAGGTTGAGGCAGAGGTGGCTGAGGTGGTGTTCGTTCGGGGCATCTCCTTGCCCTTCTTGCTCTTCCTGCTCTTCTTGCCGGATTCGTTGTCTGCTTCCGGGTCGGGTGGGCCGGGCGCGTAATTCATCACGTGATGAATAATGCTCCTGTGGATGAGAGCCGTCAAGCGGGGTGCGACTTGGGCGGCGCAGGCGCGTGGCGGAGTGCTCGGAGTCTCCTGCTCACAAGGTCTGCAACCGGAGGTGCTGTGCTCATGCGCTGTGCCGTAGGCAGGGCCGATCTGTTCGCGTCCCTCGTCGTGTTCCTCGTCGCGCTGCGCCTATGTGTGGGCGTCGCCGGTGGATCCGGTGGCGTTGTCAGTGGGGGCTGCCACTATTGCCGTATCGCTTCTTTGGCCTCGGTGTACGGCGTGTGGTTGCTGGTGTTCACGGTGCATGCGACGTTCCTGCGTTGCCGAAGCTGCTGGACACGTTGGAGGCGGGAGCGGGGTGCGGCGTCGTAGGGCCGCTCCTGGTGGGCGTCAGGTGTTGATGGCGACGAGCAGGTCGACGTCGTAGACCTCTTCGACGATTCCGTCGGGGAAGGTCCGCATCAGGTGCTGACGCTCCTCGGCGAGGAAGGCGGCGCTCGACTCCTCGCCGTGGACCAGGAAGATCGAGTGGCTGCCGATGTTGGCGAGGTGGGTGTCGACGGGGATGCGGCGGCTCCAGCGGACCTGGCGGCGAGCGAAGTCGAGGCGGCCGGTGGGGTCGGCGGCTTGGGTGGGGGCCGCGGCCCCCTTCTTCTCCTCGGTGGGTGCGGTGCCGAAGTGGCGGCCGATGCGGTCGGCGGCCTCGGCGATCCACGGCACGTCGAGGGCGTCGGTGTTCCACCACAGGGCGAGCGCGCCGCCCGGGCGCAGGACTCGGAGGGCTTCCGGGACGGCGAGGGTGGGGTCGGTCCAGTGCCAGGCCTGGGCGTAGGTGAGGAAGTCGAGGGAGTCGGTGGCCAGGGGGAGGGTGTTGCCGTTGCCTTTGAGGATCGGGATGTCGGGGTGGCTGTGGCGGAACTGGGCCGCCATGCCATCACCGGGCTCCACAGCGATGACGTCGGCGCCGCGGGCGTCCAGGAGGGCGGTCGCGATGCCGGTGCCGGCGCCGATGTCCGCGACCCTGGCGCCGGCGAGTGGGCGACCGGCCAGCTCCTCGACGGCGTGGAAGAGGGCGGGCGGGTAGGAGGGGCGGTTGGCGGCGTACTGGGCTGCGGCGGCGTTGAAGGAGTGGGCTCGGGTGGCGTGGAAGGAGGCCGTCATACGGCCATGGTGGCGGGGGTTGGGGGGCAGTGGCGGTGAGTTTTTGGTGAGAGGCGAAGGGTGGCGTTGGGTGGGCCGGGGTGGGTCCAGGTATCCCGAGTTTCCGGTGACCCGGCGTGGGTGCTGACGGGGGTGGGTCGCGCAGCCCAGCGCGGGACGACGGCGTCGTCTGGGGCGGATCGGAGAGTGCCGCCTGCTTTCCGGAGCCTTGGCGGCGGCGACCCCGGCGAGGTAGGAGGCCTGCTTCACCCGGCGTGGGTGCTGGGCGGGAGTGGGGCGCTCAACCCGGCGCTACTGGGGCAGCCGCCTGCGCCCACCCGTGCCGCCCATGGGGGTCCCCCAGGCCTTTAAGGCACTGGGGGAGGCACGGCTGCCCGGGCTGGGCGGCCGTGCGCGAGGGCCCGGGCTATGTGCGGCGGCGTTTCTTCGAGGGGTTGCGGGTGCGGCGAGACGTGCGCTTCTCGTGTTCGTTGAGGGCGGTCTCGTATTCCTCGCGATGGAGTTTCTCGCCGGGGGCCTCGGTGAGGGAGCGGGCGAAGTACGCGAGGAGGGAGCCGACGAAGCCGATGGCGAGCAGGCCGCGGAGGGAAGCCTGGCGGTCGGGGTCGGGGCGTCTGTTGAAGCCGTCCCAGGTGTGGCGGAAGGCGAGGGCGCTGCAGATCGCGAACATGGCGACGACGAGGGCGGTGACGAAGCCGCCGATGGCGGCGATCTGGATGCCCTCGTAGGCGAAGCGGAGGACGAGGCAGGAGACGGCCGCGGCGGCCAGGGAGCCGGCGGATGCGGCGATCCGGCGGCGGGTGTAGCCGTGGTCGTGGTTCACCCAGGTGGTGCCGAAGAAGCGGAGGGGCTCCGGGCGGGGGCCGCCGATGGAGCCCGCGGGGGTGGGTGGGGTGGGATGTTCGTCGCTCACCCTCTGATTATCGCGCTGGGCGGCCCGCGGGCTCCGGTCGGGATCGGAGACGATCAGACGATCACACGGAACAGCGCGGTCGGATGTAGCCGTCGCTGCCCGTGTTCACGTAGGCGTCCGAGACGTACTCGCCGTTGTCGATGTTGTCCCAGATGTTCGACGTGCCGTACGGACCCGACACCGTCGTGCCCGGCGCCTGGCAGAAGATCGGGACTCTGGCGCCCTCGGGCAGGATCCGGACGACGGTGTAGTTGGTGCCGGGACCGCTGCGGACGTTGAGGCGTACGCCGGGCGCGACGGAGTAGTAGCGCAGGGCCTCCGCCGCGGTCGTGATGACCTCCGCATCGGTGCCCGCAGCGTCTTCGGTTCTCTCTTCGGCACGGTCGACAGACATGAAAAACCTCCCCCGTTTGACCCCATGACTGCCATGGGGTCCCGTTGATTCCCCCGAATCACGCCATGAAACACATGTCCGCGATTCGTACAGAGAGGCTAGCAAGCCGCCTCTGTCTCGTACGAGTCATCGACTAGGCTCCGTGCGTCGCGCGCGCGGACGTAGAGCACGGGGGTGGTTCCATGGCGCCACAGCGCAACACCGGAGCGGGCGCGGAAGCGGAACTTCCGGAATACGCCGGTCACTACCGTCTGGAGTCGTGTCTGGGCTCCGGCGGCATGGGCGTCGTGCACCTCGCCAGGAGCACCTCGGGGATGAAGGTCGCGGTGAAGGTCGTCCATGCCGAGTTCGCCAGGGATCCCGAGTTCAGGGGGCGGTTCCGGCAGGAGGTGGGTGCGGCCAGGCGGGTGAGCGGTGCCTTCACCGCGCCCGTCGTCGACGCCGACCCTGAGGCCGAGCGGCCCTGGATGGCCACCCTGTTCATCCCCGGGTCCACCTTGTCCGATCATGTGAAGCGGAACGGGCCCATGGGGCCGGACCAGTTGCGCCGGCTGATGGCCGGGCTGGCCGAGGCGTTGCGCGACATCCATCGGGTCGGCGTGGTGCACCGGGATCTCAAACCGAGCAATGTGCTGCTCGCGGAGGACGGGCCCAAGGTCATCGACTTCGGCATTTCTCGGCCAAAGGACAGCGAACTGCGGACCGAGACCGGGAAGTTGATCGGGACCCCGCCGTTCATGGCACCCGAGCAGTTCCGGCGGCCGCGGGAGGTCGGGCCGGCCGCCGACATCTTCGCGCTCGGGTCCGTGATGGTGCACGCGGCGACGGGGCGCGGGCCGTTCGACTCCGACAGTCCGTACGTCGTCGCCTATCAGGTCGTGCACGACGAGCCCGACCTGACCGGCGTACCGGAGAACCTCGCGTCGCTCGTGCGGCGCTGTCTCGCCAAGGAGCCCGAGGACCGGCCCACGCCGGACGAGTTGATGCGGGAGCTGCGGTCGGTGGCGGCCTCGTACGACACGCAGGTGTTCATACCGGGGCAGCGGACGGTGGACGCGCTCGAGCCCGAGCTTGAGCCCGTGTCCGAGTCACCTGCCGAGGAGGAGCCCGAGCCCCGGCCCAGGAGACGTCTGCGCAGACCGGCGGTTCTCACAGCCGGGGCGTTGGGCCTCGCCGCGATCGTCGCGTTGGCCTCGGTGCGGCTGATGGACACCCCCAGCAGCGCGTCGAAGGGCGCAAGCGCATCGCCCGCCGCCTCGGCGAGGTTCGGTCCGTGGGAGGCGACGCCGGCGCCCGAGAGCAAGGAGGGGACGCCCCAGTGCTCGTACGGGGCGGGGAAGTTGCTCTGTGCGCGGTCCGGGCTGGTCTTCGCCCTCGATCCGTCCGACGGTCATCTGCTGTGGCGGCACGCCGTCACCGAGGCGGGCGGCGGACGGCCGGTCCTGTCGGGCGGCCTCGTGCAGCCCGCGCTGGGTCTGAGCCGGCGTCTGGAGGCCCTTGATCCCGCTTCGGGCAGGACGCGTTGGCGGCAGGACGTACCCCTGTCCAGCGGGCTGGAGTACGCGGCGGGGGCGCTGCTGCTCACCGGCGCCGACGGCACGGTCACCGGTGTGGACAGCGCCTCGGGCGCCACGAAGTGGAGCCACCGGATACCGGGGCACAAGGTGCCGTACTTCGTCTCCTTCCCCGGAGATCCGCTGGCGTACGCGACGAGCGCGACCGGCGACGGGAAGAGCACGCGGGTCAGCGCGGTGGATCCGGACACGGGGGACGTGCGATGGGACGCACAGCTCAAGGGGAGCCTGAAGCCGGTCGGTACGGCGGGCGGGGCGGTGTTCTTCGTCTCCGTCGACGCGGTCTACGAGGACGCGAAGGCTGTGGTGCGCTACACGCCGGACAACGGGGTATCGCGGCGGGTGGCGCTGCCCGTTCCGCTGGAACAGGCGCATGGCACTGTCCGCGGGAACCTGGTGTACCTCATGGGGTCGGGCGGATCGCTGGTGGCCGTCGACATGGCCGCGCGTGAGCAGCGGTGGCGCCTGGAGACGGCCGTGACCCGGGGATCCGCACCGGTCGCCGATGGCCGGCACGTGTACGTCACGGCCCCTGACGGGCGGCTGCTCGCCGTGGACGCCCGTGACGGCAAGCTCGTCGGGCAGACACGACCGCGGTTCGCCGAGAACTCGGACCAGGTCGTCGGCTCGGTGCCGACGCCCGTCGTCGCGGGCGGTCACGTGTACGCCGGTGCCCCCGACGGGACCGTCTTCGCCGTGAGTGGAAGCGACCCGTCCGCCTGGTGACCTGATGACGGCCGTGGCACGGGTGACATGCGAAGGGGCCGCCCCCGAAGGGACGGCCCCGAACAGCGAAAACCTCAGCCCAGCTTGCTGACGTCCCGCACGGCGCCCTTGTCCGCGCTGGTCGCCATCGCCGCGTACGCCCGCAGGGCCGCCGAGACCTTCCGGTCCCGGCTCTGAGGGGCGTACACCCCGCCCAGCGCCTGCTCACGCCGCGCCAGCTCGGCGTCGTCGACCAGCAGGTCGATCGTGCGGTTCGGGATGTCGATGCGGATGCGGTCGCCGTCCTGGACGAGGGCGATCGTGCCGCCGGAGGCCGCCTCCGGGGAGGCGTGGCCGATGGACAGGCCCGAGGTGCCGCCGGAGAAGCGGCCGTCCGTGATCAGGGCGCAGGTCTTGCCGAGGCCGCGGCCCTTGAGGAAGGACGTGGGGTAGAGCATCTCCTGCATGCCGGGGCCGCCCTTGGGGCCCTCGTAACGGATGACCACGACGTCACCGTGCGTGATCTGCTTGTTGAGGATCTTCTCGACGGCCTCTTCCTGGGACTCGCAGACGACCGCCGGACCCTCGAAGGTCCAGATGGACTCGTCGACACCGGCCGTCTTCACCACACAGCCGTCGACCGCCAGGTTGCCCTTGAGGACCGCCAGGCCGCCGTCCTTCGAGTACGCGTGCTCGGCGCTGCGGATGCAGCCGCCCTCGGCGTCCTCGTCCAGCGCCTCCCAGCGCTCGGACTGGGAGAAGGCCTCGGCGGAGCGGACGCAGCCGGGGGCCGCGTGCCACAGCTCCACGGCCTCCGGGGAGGGCGAGCCGCCGCGGACGTCCCAGGTCTTGAGCCAGTCCGCCAGGGACGGGCTGTGGACCGCGTGGACGTCCTCGTTCAGCAGGCCGGCGCGGTGCAGTTCGCCGAGGAGGGCCGGGATGCCGCCGGCGCGGTGCACGTCCTCCATGTAGTACGTGCGGTCCTTGGCCACGTTCGGGGCGACCTTCGCCAGGCAGGGCACGCGGCGCGAGACGTCGTTGATCTCCTCCAGGCCGAAGGGGACGCCCGCCTCCTGGGCCGCCGCCAGCAGGTGCAGGATCGTGTTCGTGGAGCCGCCCATCGCGATGTCCAGGGCCATCGCGTTCTCGAAGGCGGAGAAGGTTGCGATGTTGCGCGGCAGGACCGTCTCGTCGTCCTGCTCGTAGTAGCGGCGGGTGATGTCCATGACCGTGCGCGCCGCGTTCTCGTAGAGCGCCTTGCGGGCCGTGTGGGTGGCCAGGACCGAGCCGTTGCCGGGGAGGGAGAGGCCGATGGCCTCCGTCAGGCAGTTCATCGAGTTGGCGGTGAACATGCCGGAGCAGGAGCCGCAGGTCGGGCAGGCGTTCTCCTCGATACGGAGGATGTCCTCGTCGGAGATCTTGTCGTTCACGGCGTCGGAGATCGCGTCGACCAGGTCGAGCGTGCGGACCGTGCCGTCGACGAGGGTGGCGCGGCCGGACTCCATCGGGCCGCCGGAGACGAAGACCGTCGGGATGTTCAGGCGCAGGGCCGCCATCAGCATGCCCGGGGTGATCTTGTCGCAGTTGGAGATGCAGACCAGGGCGTCGGCGCAGTGCGCCTCGACCATGTACTCGACGCTGTCCGCGATCAGGTCGCGGGAGGGGAGGCTGTAGAGCATGCCGCCGTGGCCCATCGCGATGCCGTCGTCGACCGCGATGGTGTTGAACTCGCGCGGGATGCCGCCGGCCTCCACGATCGCCTCGCTGACGATCCGGCCCACCGGCTGCAGGTGGGTGTGGCCCGGCACGAACTCCGTGAAGCTGTTGGCGACCGCGATGATCGGCTTGCGGCCGATGTCCGCACCGGGTACACCGGAGGCGCGCATAAGGGCGCGGGCGCCCGCCATATTGCGGCCGTGGGTGACTGTGCGGGACCTCAGCTCGGGCATCGTCGCTCGCTCCTTCAGAGACAGCTGTCAGAGATTTCGGAAGTTCTGGGAGTTCTTGGGAGTTCTTCGGAGTTCTTCGGAGTTCTTGGGAGTTCTGGGATTTCTGACTGAGTCGAGCGTACGCCGGTTGCTCCAAGGGGCGGACGCCTTGTCCGGAATGCGGGATGTACGTCTCACCCTGTCAGGGGCTTGGATCAAGGGCCGGTGAGATGCCCCTGCACCACCGGCGCCACCCTCACGATGATCTGCTCCACGTCCGCCGAGGCCAGCGGCTCCACCTTGATCACGTACCGGAGCATGGCGATCCCCACGAGCTGGGCCGCCGCGAGTTCCGCGCGCAGCTCCGCGTCCGGGGCGTCGAGCTCTCCGGCGATGCGCCGCAGCAGCTGCGCGGAGACCAGGCGGCGGAAGACTGCGGCCGCGGCCTCGTTGTTCACGGCCGAGCGGACGATCGCGAGCAGCGGGGTCCGGGTGACCGGGTTCTCCCAGAGGCCGAAGAGGGTGCGGGTCATGCGCTCGCCGACGTCGTCGAGAGGGCCTTCGAGGACGGCATCCCGCACCTTCAGCGCGGGCGCGAAGGCCACCTCGACGGCCGCCTCGAAGACCTGCTCCTTGGTGCCGAAGTAGTGGTGGACCAGGGCCGAGTCGACGCCGGCCGTCTTCGCGATGCCGCGCACGGACGTCTTCTCGTAGCCGCGCTCGGAGAACTCCTCGCGGGCCGCGGTCAGGATCCGGTCGCGGGTGTCGGCGGATTCCGTACGAGGGGGACGGCCCCGCCTGCGCGCAGTGGCGTCGCTCACCGTCGGGGCACCTTCACCGCGGAGGCCAGATGCAGGCGAGTGAAGGCCAGGGCCTCGGCGAGATCGGCCTCGCGTTCGGCGCTCGACATCGCCCGGCGGGTGTTGACCTCGATGACGACGTGGCCGTCGAAGCCGGTCAGGGCGAGACGTTCCAGCAGCTCGGCGCAGGGCTGGGTGCCGCGGCCGGGGACGAGGTGCTCGTCCTTGGCCGAGCCCCTGCCGTCGGCGAGGTGGACGTGGCCGAGGCGGCCACCCATGCGGTCGACCATGTCGAGCGCGTCGGAACGGGCCGTGGCCGTGTGGCTGAGATCGATCGTGAAGTGACGGTAGTCATCCTTCGTGACGTCCCAGTCGGGGGCGTAGGCGAGCATCTCGCGGTCGCGGTAGCGCCAGGGGTACATGTTCTCGACGGCGAACCGCACATCTGTCTCGTTCGCCATGCGCCAGATGCCGGTGACGAAGTCGCGGGCGTACTGGCGCTGCCAGCGGAAGGGCGGGTGTACGACGACCGTGGTCGCGCCGAGCTTCTCGGCGGCCGCCTGGGCGCGCTGGAGCTTGACCCAGGGGTCGGTGGACCACACGCGCTGCGTGATGAGCAGGCAGGGGGCGTGTACGGCCAGGATGGGGATCTGGTGGTAGTCGCTGAGCCTGCGCAGCGCCTCGATGTCCTGGCTGACGGGGTCGGTCCACACCATGACCTCGACGCCGTCGTACCCGAGACGCGCGGCGATCTCGAAGGCCGTCGCCGTCGTCTCCGGATAGACGGAGGCCGTGGACAGGGCGACCTTCGCATCCGGGATGCGGACTGGTTCCACCACGGGGAACAGAGTACGGGTTGACTCCGGCGGTTGGGCCGGGGGCCTGATCGCCGGTGTGGATTTCGCCATGGGCGGGTGCGGGTTTTGTCGCGGCTCGGCGCGCCCACGCGGCGGAGCCGCACAATGTCACGGCCCCGCGCCCCTTGGGCACCTGTACCGAGCCTTGAGCGCCTATACCGAGCCTTGGGCACCTATACCGAGCCCATGTGATCCAGTCGCCGCAAGATCACGCCCTCCCTCAGGGCCCATGGGCAGATCTCCACGGTCTCCACGCCGAACAGGTCCATCGCGCCTTCGGCGACCAGGGCGCCGGCGAGGAGCTGGCCCGCTCTGCCCTCCGAGACTCCCGGCAGCTCGGCTCGCTCGTCCGCCGTCATGCCCGAGAGCCGCGGCACCCACGCCTCCAGGGACTCCCGCTTCAGTTCGCGCTGGACGTAGAGGCCCTCGGCGGAGCGGGCGGCGCCGGCCAGGCGGGCCAGTTGCTTGAAGGTCTTGGACGTGGCGACCACGTGGTCGGGGGCGCCGAAGCGGCTGAACTCGCCGACCGTACGGGCGATCTGGGCCCGGACGTGCCGTCGTAGTGCCCTTATGTCCTCCGGGTCCGGTGGGTCGCCGGGCAGCCAGGACGCGGTCAGGCGGCCCGCGCCGAGCGGCAGCGACACAGCCGCGTCGGGTTCCTCGTCGATGCCGTAGGCGATCTCCAGGGAGCCGCCGCCGATGTCGAGGACGAGCAGCTTGCCCACGGACCAGCCGAACCAGCGCCGGGCGGCGAGGAAGGTGAGCCGGGCCTCGTCCGCGCCGGTGAGGACCTGGAGCTCGACGCCGGTTTCGTCCTGCACGCGCGCGAGGACGTCGTCGGCGTTGGTGGCCTCCCGTACGGCGGAGGTCGCGAACGGCAGCAGGTCCTCGACGCCTTTGTCCTCGGCGGCCTGGAGCGCCTCCTGGACGACCGTGATCAGTTTCTCGACGCCGTCGGGTCCGATCGCCCCGTCGTCGAGAAGCTGGGCAAGGCGCAGCTCCGCCTTGTGCGAGTGCGCGGGCAGCGGGCGCGCGCCCGGGTGCGCATCCACCACCAGCAGATGCACTGTGTTCGATCCCACGTCGAGGACACCGAGTCTCATGTACGGCACGCTACTGCCACCTGCGCCGCCGACAGGGCCCGGAGCTGCTTCTTGACCTGTCCCTGGCACTGTCCCTGGTCCGGTCCCGGGCGACTTACCCTGGACGGGTGCCAAAGACGAAAAAGGCGAAGGACGAAAAGGCGGGCAAGATGCCCAAGAAGGCCAAAACGGTCGAGGGTTCTTCGCAGGCGAAAGCACCGAAGAGGTCGAAGCGGGCCGGGGAGGCCGACGAGAAGGGGCTCGACTTCGCGCGCGCGTGGGTGGAATTCCCTGATCCGGCGGACGACGAGCAGGTCTTCCGGTGCGATCTGACTTGGCTGACCTCGCGTTGGAACTGCATCTTCGGCAGCGGCTGCCAGGGCATCCAGGCGGGCCGCGCGGACGACGGCTGCTGCACCCTGGGCGCCCACTTCTCCGACGAGGACGACGAGAAGCGGGTCGCCGAGCATGTGGCCAGGCTCACTCCGGACGTCTGGCAGAACCACGACGAGGGCCTGCGGAACGGCTGGGTTTCGGAGGACGAGGACGGCGACCGGCAGACCCGCCCCTACCAGGGCTCGTGCATCTTCCAGAACCGGCCCGGGTTCGCGGGCGGCGCGGGCTGCTCGCTGCACATCCTCGCCCTGAAAGAGGGCCGCGAGCCGCTCGAGACCAAGCCGGACGTGTGCTGGCAGCTGCCGGTGCGGCGGACCTACGAGTGGATCGACCGGCCCGACGACACGCGCGTGCTCCAGGTGTCGATCGGTGAGTACGACCGCCGGGGCTGGGGTCCGGGCGGACACGACCTGCACTGGTGGTGCACGTCGGCGACCTCGGCGCACGGCGCGGGCGATCCGGTGTACGTCTCCTACCGGCCGGAACTGATCGAGCTCATGGGCAAGGCGGGGTACGACCGCCTGGTCGAACTGTGCGAGGAGCGGCTGGCCTCGCAGCTGCCGTTGCTGGCACCGCATCCGGCGGATCCTGTCGCCTGACGGCGCTTGAGGCCCGTACGGGCCTCATACGGGCCTCATACGGGCCTACTACGGGCCTACGAGGTGGAGGGGTTCGGGTCGCCGGCCTCGGTGGGCGGCGGTGTCGGGCCGCCCGGGTCGGTCGGCGTGGGTTCGGTCGGCGAGGGGTCGGTGGGCGAGGGCTCCGGGTCGGGCGGCGAGGGCGGGTCGCTCGGGGTGGGGTCCGTGGGCGGCGGAGTCGTCGGCGTGGGGGCCGCGTCGGACGGCGGCGGGGTGCTGGGGTTGCCCGGGCCGGGATGGTGGCCGTGACCGGGGTGGTGACCATGGCCATGACCCGGGGCAGGGTCGGAGGGGCCGGGCGCGGTGCCGTAGCCCTCGATGGTGACGACGGCGCCGGCCGGTGCGACCGCCACTCGTGCCCTCCAGTACCCGGACGGCTCACGCAGAGGGTCGACGTAGACCTTGATCGTCAACGACTCGCCCGGCAGCAGCGTTCCCGACGACTGGCTGAAGTAGAGCCAGGAGACTGCCGTGGTCGCGGACCAGCGCACCGGCGCGAAGCCCGTCGCGGTGAGGGTGACGAGTGTGGTGTCGCCGCTGTGGCCGGCCGCCACCTCCAGGCTTCCGGCGCTCTTCCGGCCGGCGTCCGCGACGCTGACGACCTCCACGGAGACATCGGACTTGCCGCCCTTGGTGAATCGGCCGCCGGGGCGGGGGGCGGCGTTGCCGGCGTTCTCGTAGTAGCCGCCGTCGGCCGTCTCGCCGTCGAGCATGCCGTGGCCATGCGCCTCGCCGGCGCTGGCGGAGTGGCCGTCGGAGCCCTCGCCGGCCGGTGTGCCCCGGTAGGCGGCCCACAGGGCGAGCACGGGGGCGGCCACCACGGTGGCGACGACAGTCGTGGTGACGGCACGCGCGCGTAGGCGGTCTCTTCGGGCGGCGCGGTCCTTGGGGTCCATCGGGAAACCGCGCCGGTCGAAGCGGGGCGCGATGCCCCGCGCGCGCGGGCCGTGTGCCATGGCGACGTGCAGGGCGGCGCGGGGCGCCTGGAGGACGTGCAGCTCGGCGGGGATGACGGCGGCGCCGGGCCAGCGGCCGGGGACCGCGCGTTCGGCGGTACGGCGGCAGCGCGGACAGTCGTCGACGTGCCGGACGAGCTCGCGGCGCAGGGCCGCGCTGAGCACGAGCTGGTTGTCGCCGGTGAGCCGGGCCACACTCGGGCAACTGCCGGTCTCGACGACGGCGAGGGCCGCGCGGGTGCGCTCGACCTCGCATGCGGCGGAGGCGAGCAGTTCGCGGGCGGCGGCGAGATCCGTGCCGAGGACGGCGGCGATCTCATGGGCGGCGAGGTGGTGGCGGACGGCGAGTTCGAGCGCCTCGCGCTGTTCCGGGGTCGTGCCGGCGGCCTCCGGCCAGGCGAGCAGGGCCAGTTCGCCCCGGCGCCGCTCCTGGGCCTCCTCGGAGACCGGCCCGGTGGCGGGCTGCGCGGGCCGGCGCCGGTCGGCGCTGCCGCGGCCCGCCGAGTGTGTGGCCTGACGTTTCTGCTTGGCCTCGGCCAGCTTGCGCAGGCACGCCCAGCGGGCCAGCGCGTACAGCCAGGCCCTGTGCTCCCCCGCCGCGTCCGGGCCGCGGCGCTTCTCGGCGAGGGCGAGGACGTCGCCCAGTGCGGCGGTGGCCGCGTCGTGGTCGCACAGCACGGACAGGCAGTAGGTGAACAGGCCGTCCAGGTACGGCTCGTAGCGCGCGGGGGTGCGCTGCGCCAGCGTGCGCGCCGCCGCGCGGTCACGGCCCTCCCGGTGCGACCGGTGTGCGCCGGTGGAGCGGGTCGAGGTCTCCGGACTGCTGCTCATCATCCGTGGACGGTAGGCGGCTGCGGACCAGCCCTTCGCCCTCCTTGCACGCATTTACTCCGTACGGGTGAAACGATCCCTCATAAGGGGACAGGAACCCCGGATTCCACGGCCCGTTCGAGTCCGGTGGCGGCTGATTCGCACGGGATACAGGGGGTCTGTGGGGCCGCCGGGTCCTGCGGGGTGGCCGGGTCGTGACCGGCTCGTGGCCCGCATTGTCAGTGGTCGCGGTTACGGTTTCCGCATGGCTGCCCGTACCAAGACCACGAAGGACCGACCGTCCTACCGCTGCACCGAGTGCGGCTGGCAGACGGCGAAGTGGCTCGGCCGCTGCCCCGAGTGCCAGGCATGGGGCACGGTCGAGGAGTACGGCGCGCCCGCTGTCCGTACGACGACGCCGGGGCGCGTCACCAGCTCCGCCCTGCCCATCGGCCAGGTCGACGGCCGACAGGCCACCGCCCGCTCCACCGGCGTGCCCGAGCTGGACCGGGTGCTCGGCGGGGGGCTGGTGCCCGGCGCGGTCGTCCTCGTCGCGGGCGAGCCCGGCGTCGGCAAGTCCACCCTGCTCCTGGACGTGGCGGCCAAGGCGGCCAGTGACGAACACCGCACGCTCTATGTGACCGGCGAGGAGTCGGCGAGCCAGGTCCGGCTGCGCGCCGACCGGATCAAGGCCATCGACGATCACCTGTATCTCGCCGCCGAGACCGATCTGGCCGCCGTGCTCGGCCACTTGGACGCGGTGAAGCCGTCCCTGCTGATCCTCGACTCGGTGCAGACGGTGGCCTCCCCGGAGATCGACGGCGCCCCCGGCGGCATGGCACAGGTGCGCGAGGTGGCGGGGGCGCTGATCCGGGCCTCCAAGGAGCGCGGGATGTCCACGCTCCTTGTGGGCCATGTCACCAAGGACGGCGCCATCGCGGGCCCGCGTCTGCTGGAGCACCTCGTGGACGTCGTCCTGCACTTCGAGGGCGACCGGCACGCCCGCCTCAGGCTCGTGCGGGGCGTCAAGAACCGCTACGGCACCACGGACGAGGTCGGCTGCTTCGAGCTGCACGACGAGGGCATCACCGGCCTCACCGACCCGAGCGGCCTGTTCCTGACCCGGCGTGCCGAACCGGTGCCCGGCACCTGTCTGACCGTCACCCTGGAGGGCCGCCGCCCCCTGGTGGCCGAGGTCCAGGCGCTCACCGTCGACTCCCAGATCCCCAGCCCCCGGCGGACCACGTCCGGCCTGGAGACCTCCCGGGTCTCGATGATGCTGGCCGTCCTGGAGCAGCGCGGCCGGATCAGCGCCCTGGGCAAAAGGGACATCTACTCCGCGACGGTCGGCGGTGTGAAGTTGTCGGAGCCTGCCGCGGACCTGGCCGTCGCCCTCGCCCTGGCGAGCGCGGCGAGCGACACACCTCTGCCCAAGAACCTCGTCGCGATCGGCGAAGTGGGCCTCGCGGGCGAGGTCAGACGGGTCACGGGCGTGCAGCGCCGGCTCGCCGAAGCACACCGTCTGGGCTTCACTCACGCCCTGGTGCCGGGCGATCCGGGCAAGATCCCGGTCGGCATGAAGGTTCTGGAAGTCGCGGACATAGGGGACGCCCTGAGAGTCCTTCCACGCTCGCGTCGCAGAGAGGCCCCACGGGACGAGGAAGACCGCCGGTAGACTTTGCCCTGGTCTCGCCCGTCCGTACGAACCACGTGTGCGAAACGGGAGCGCCCCAGAACCTGCGACCGGAGGAGTGCAGTGGCAGCCAACGACCGGGCAGCAGCTCCCGGAAAGTCCGGTGGGAGTTCCGGTGCCGATGGCCTGATGCGCGCCTCACTGAGCGCCGTGGCACCCGGCACGCCCCTGCGCGACGGCCTCGAGCGAGTCCTGCGTGGCAACACCGGCGGCCTCATCGTGCTCGGCTCCGACAAGACGGTCGAAACGATGTGTACGGGCGGATTCGTCCTGGATGTCGAGTTCACCGCGACGCGACTGCGGGAGCTGTGCAAGCTGGACGGCGGCATCGTGCTGTCCTCCGACCTGTCGAAGATCCTCCGGGCGGGCGTCCAGCTGCTCCCCGACCCGACGATCCCGACCGAGGAGACGGGCACGCGGCACCGCACGGCGGACCGGGTCAGCAAGCAGGTCGGCTTCCCCGTCGTCTCCGTCTCCCAGTCCATGCGCCTGATCGCGCTGTACGTCGACGGCCACCGCCGCGTCCTGGAGGACTCCGCGGCGATCCTGTCCCGCGCCAACCAGGCCCTGGCGACCCTGGAGCGGTACAAGCTCCGCCTCGACGAGGTCGCGGGCACGCTGTCCGCGCTGGAGATCGAGGACCTGGTGACCGTCCGGGACGTCTCGGCCGTGGCCCAGCGTCTGGAGATGGTGCGCCGCATCGCCACGGAGATCGCCGAGTACGTGGTGGAGCTCGGCACGGACGGGCGGCTTCTGGCCCTCCAGCTCGACGAGTTGATCGCGGGCGTGGAGCCCGAGCGCGAGCTGGTCGTCCGGGACTACGTCCCCGAACCCACGGCCAAGCGCTCCCGCACGGTCGAGGAAGCACTGTCAGAGCTCGACGCCCTCACCCACGCGGAGCTCCTCGAACTGCCCACGGTGGCACGGGCGTTGGGCTACACCGGCTCGCCGGAGACGCTGGACTCGGCGGTGTCGCCGCGCGGTTTCCGGCTGCTGGCGAAGGTGCCGAGGCTGCCGGGGGCGATCATCGACCGGCTGGTGGAGCACTTCGGCGGTCTGCAGAAGCTGCTCGCTGCCAGCGTGGATGACCTGCAGACGGTGGACGGGGTCGGCGAGGCCCGGGCGCGGAGCGTGCGGGAGGGGCTGTCGCGACTGGCGGAGTCGTCGATCCTGGAGCGGTACGTCTGAGGCGTGGCTGTGCCCACCCGGTGACAGCACCTGGTGCCCCGGCGGGCACGGGCCTGGTTCCGGGCGCCGCGCGACAGGCGCCACTTTCGCCACGGCCCTAGTCGTTGTCCAGCACGAATGACCCCTGCGCCGTCCCGAACCCCGGTGTCTTCGCCTCCACCAGATACGTCCCCGCCCCGGCCGACCCCGCCGGAGGCGTCGCGCACTGGGGAGCGCTCGACTTGCGGTCCCACTGCACCGGGTAGGTGATGCTGCTGCCGGCGGGCACCCGGAACACCAGGCTGTCGGAGACCTTGGGGCAGTCGGCGGACGACCAGTAGTCGTCGTCCGCGCCCGCCTGAGTGATCGTCAACACCGCGTTCTTCGGACCGAGATCGATCTTGCAGTCGTTGGCGGAGGAGTTCTTCGCGGTCAGCTCCAGCGTGGGCGTCTGGCCGGGTGAGTACGTGTTGCGCAGACTGCGCACGGTCAACTGCACGACGCTCGCGGTGCAGTTGGGAAGCGGTGAGCTCGCCGGGAGCGTGTCGCCCGCACCGACGCCTCCGCCGGCGCCGCCCTCCGTGCCGCCGCCGGCGGTACCGCCACCGTCCGTACCACCGGAGCCGGAGCCGGAGTCACCGGAGCCGTCCCCCGACCCGGAGCCCGTACCACCGCCGTCGGACCCGGACGACCCCGAGCCACCAGAGCCCCCGCCGCTCGACTCGTCGCGTCCGCCCGGCGCTTGACTGATCGCCGGCCCGGAGCCGGACGGTCCCGGCGTGATCGTCGAAGGGGAGGGATTCTTGCCGTCGGGTCCGCCGGCGTCGTTCTTGTCGCCTCCGCCGCCCGAGGTGACGATCCAGGTGGTCAGCAGCGCCAACAGGGCGACCACGGACACCAGTACGACCCTCCGTCGCCAGTAGATGGAGGAGGGAAGCGGCCCGACCGGATTGCGCAGAGATCCCACGGCGCAAACTGTACGAGAGATCGGCCACTTCGCTGGCCCCACCCGCCGCCCGCGACGACAAGTTTTCCGGATCATCATTCCGGAACCAGCGGTCCCACCCCTGTCTTTCGTCAGGGGAAGCACACGACGATCGCAAGCTGTGACAGGATCGGTCTGCCGCCTACGGTCCGTAACCATGGACTTCGAGGACACCGAGCTCTACCGCGACATCACCGACGCCGCCCACGACACCCCTACGTGGGTACAACACACCGTCGAGACATGGACGGAGGCCGGAATCCTGCTCTTCGCCGTGCTGTGCGCGGCGGCCTGGTGGCGGGCCCGGCGCGAAACCACCCGCGTATTCGCGATCGCGGCCCTTGCACCTCTGGCCACGGCCGTGGCGTATGTGTGCAGTGAGCTGCTCAAGTCCGGTTTCACGGAGGAGCGTCCGTGCCGGGCGGTCGCCGGAGCGGCCCCCTCGATCGCCGCCTGCCCGCCGTCCGGCGACTGGTCCTTCCCCAGCAACCACGCCACGATCGCCGGCGCCGCGGCCGTCGCCCTGGCCCTGGTCCGCCGCGCGGTCATCCGGCTGACGGCCCCGCTGGCCCTGCTCATGGCCTTCTCCCGGGTCTTCGTCGGCGTGCACTATCCGCACGACGTGGCCGCGGGGCTCGCCCTGGGAGCGGTCGTCGCCTTCGCCGTCATACGCCTGTGCACCGGCCCGGCGACCCGGGTGGCCGAGGCGATGCGGGCCTCGTCGGCGCCCGCCGCACGGTGGTTGACGGGCCCGGGTCCGGCGCCCGTTCCGTCGTACGCCACGCACCGGCGCGGCTGAGCCTCACAATTCCACCAACCCCGCCTCGTACGCCACGATCGCCGCCTGCACCCGGTTGCGCACCCCCAGCCGGTCGAGGACCGCGCTCACGTACGCCTTCACCGTGCCCTCGACCAGGTGCAGCCGGGCGGCGATCTCCGGGTTGGACAGTCCGGCACCGACGAGGCCCAGGACCTCCCGCTCACGCGGGCTGAGCTCCTGCACACGCGCGCGTGCGGCGGCTTCGCGTCCCAGGCGGCCGTCGCTGCCGCCGAGGCCCTCGATGACGTACCGGGCGACCTTCGGGGACAGGAAGGCGCCGCCGCCCGCGACCGCCCGTACCCCCGCGATCAGCTCGTACGGGTCCCCTGACTTGAGCAGGAAGCCGGTGGCGCCGCCGCCGAGCGCCCGGGCCACGTACGCCTGTTCGGAGAAGGTGGTGAGCATCGCGACCGCCGTGCCGGGAACCGCCCGTACGATCTCCTCCGCCGCGGCCAGCCCGTCCAGGCCCGGCATACGGATGTCGAGCAGGGCCACGTCCGGGCGGTGGGCCCGCGCCAGGTCGACCGCCTCGCGCCCGTCGCCCGCCTCGGCGACGACCTCCGTCTCGCCGCTGCTCCCCAGGATGGCGCGCACTCCCGCGCGGACCATCGCCTCGTCGTCGGCCAGCAGTACCCGGATCACCGTGCGAACTCCTCATACTCTTCGCGTCCCTCGCCGGACAGCCCGACCCTGGGGATCACATCCTTGGCGACGAGCCGCCCCTCGGTGTCGAAACACAGTCTGAAGTGTTCGACGGAGACGAAGAGTTCGCCGCTCGCCCGGTAGTAGCGGCAGTCGGTGCCGCTGGGTTGTGCCGGTGCCCGTTCGACGGGGGTGTCGCGGACGGTGCGGTCCGGGAGCACGGGTGCGATCTCGTCGGCCGTGGCGCCCAGGGGCAGCTTCGCGTACGCGGCGGGCTGAAGGACCGAGTGCGTCTCCGTGTACGCGTACCAGCCGAAGGCCCCGCCGACCAGGACGACGCCCGCGCAGGCGGCGGCCGCGATGGTGACGACCACACGGCGGCGGGCGCGCGTGAAGGGCGCCGAGGGGACGGCGGTACGGGGTGACCTCGGCGTCGGCTGTTCGGGGACGTGGGCGTGGACCCGGAACCCGTCTCCGTGCGGCCCCGCCGTGAAGTCGCCGCCGGCCTCGGTGACGGCGGCGCGCAGACCCAGCAGTCCGGAGCCGCCGGCGGACGGGGAACTCTTCTGTGTGGCCCGCCCGTTGGTGATCGTGACCGTCGTGCCGCCCGCCTCCTCCGCCGCCGTGACGGTCACCGGTGCGCCCGGCGCGTGCCGGGCCGCGTTGGTCAGGGACTCGCGCACCACCCGGTGCAGGATCCGTTCGGCGACGCCGCCCGCCTGTACGGCCGTACCGGACCCGGCCGGTTCCCAGCGCACCGGAAGCCCCGACTCGGCGGCGCGCGCGACGAGTTGTTCCACGCTCTCGCCCGCCGGCGTCAGCGGCACCGGCTCGTCGTCCTCCCGCAGGACGCCGATGATGCGGTGCAGCCGGTCCGTGGCGTCGGCGGCGGCCGCGCGCAGGTCGGCCGCCGCGGCGCGGTGCTGGTCGGGGAGATCGGCGGCCACCTGGAGAGCGCCCGCGCGCAGGGCGATCAGGCTCAGTTCGTGGCCCAGCGAGTCGTGCATGTCCTGGGCGATCCGGGCCGCTCGCGCAGCCGCGCCCGCTCCTCGGCGCCGCGCCGCTCGTCCTCCAGGCGGGCGGCCCGCGTCCAGCCCGCCGCCGCCAGCTCACGGCTCTGCCGCCAGTAGCGGCCGCCGAGCCAGGGGAAGACGCAGCCGAAGAGCAGCGTGCCCGTCAGCACCACCCATTCCGGTGCCGGGTCGACTCCGACGAGGGCGATCTTCACGGTGCTGGCGCAGCCCACGGCGACGAAGACCAGCGCCGCCGGACGCACCCGCATCGCCCGCAGACCGAGCAGCAGGGCGAGGACGCCGAGGGCGGGGCCGTAGGAGACGGTGAACAGGGCGGGGGCGGTGAGCAGGCTCAGTACGGCCGTCAGCCCGAAGGCCACCAGGGGACCCCGTCGGGCGAGCGCGACCGCCGCGGCGAGCACGCCCAGCCCGGCCGCCTGCTGCCACGCGGGGCGCGGCTCGTTCAGCCCGAGGCCGTCCGCCGTGAGCGCGGGCAGCGCGAGGGCCACCCACAGGAGGCAGACGCTCCAGAACCGAGGACCTTCCATCCGCCCGACGTTACAAGCGGCGGTGGGTGTGGCACCTCTGTCGATCGTCAGGTGGTGTGGCTCCGTGGCGGTACACCCCAGTTCCCGCCCTCGCATGGCAGGATCGGAAGGCCATGACTGCGCCCACGAAGCCCCCGTACAGCATCGACAGCCCTCTCGGCGACGCCCCCGGCGAGCCGCTGCACTCCCCTGTCATCTCCTGGTTCGACGAACACGCCCGTGACCTGCCCTGGCGGCGGCCGGAAGCCGGACCGTGGGGGGTGATGGTCAGTGAGTTCATGTTGCAGCAGACGCCGGTGAATCGCGTCCTGCCCGTCTACGAGCACTGGCTGGCCCGCTGGCCACGCCCCGCCGACCTGGCCCGGGAGGCCCCCGGCGAGGCCGTCCGCGCCTGGGGCCGGCTCGGCTATCCGCGCCGCGCCCTCAGGCTGCACGGCGCCGCCCTCGCCATAGCGGAACGGCACGGCGGCGACGTACCGACCGACCACGCCCAGCTGCTCGCGCTGCCCGGCATCGGGGAGTACACGGCCGCGGCCGTCGCCTCCTTCGCGTACGGGCAGCGGCACGCGGTGCTGGACACCAACGTCCGCCGGGTCTTCGCGCGGGCCGTCACCGGCGTGCAGTACCCGCCGAACGCGACCACCGCCGCCGAACGCAAGCTGGCCCGCGCGCTCTTGCCCGAGGACGAGCGGACCGCCGCCCGCTGGGCCGCCGCCTCCATGGAGCTGGGCGCGCTGGTGTGCACGGCCAAGAACGAGACGTGCCACCGCTGTCCGATCGCCGCGCAGTGCGCCTGGCGGCTCGCGGGCAAGCCGGAGCACGAGGGGCCGCCGCGCCGCGGCCAGACCTACGCCGGCACCGATCGCCAGGTACGCGGCAAACTGCTCGCCGTCCTGCGCGAGGCCCACCGGCCCGTCCCGCAGGCCACCCTGGACCAGGTGTGGCCCGAGCCGGTGCAGCGCGCCCGAGCACTGGACGGTCTCGTCGCGGACGGTCTGGTGGAGCCGCTGCCGGGTGGTTTGTATCGGCTGCCGTTGACATAGCTTCCGACCCGACCTCATGCCAAATCACCCCGTACCGGAGTGATTCGGTTCGCCCATTTACCCGTTTCCTCCTTCTGTTACACAACCGACGGACAGCCGAGTGCTAGCCGCGCGCTGCTTCGGACAGCCCCGTGACAACGCCTCCGTAACTTCATTCCCGTGCCCGGCAGACCGGGACGACGGAGAGACCGACGGCGAACAGGCCGATCGGCAACGGGGAGCAGGAGGCGGTCGACATGGCGCAGGGCGAGGTGCTCGAGTTCGAGGAGTACGTCCGCACCCGGCAGGACGCGCTGTTGCGCAGTGCCCGCCGGCTGGTACCGGACCCGGTCGACGCGCAGGACCTGCTGCAGACGGCGCTGGTACGGACGTACGGCCGCTGGGACGGCATAGCGGACAAGCGGCTCGCGGACGCCTACCTGCGCCGCGTGATGATCAACACCCGGACCGAGTGGTGGCGGGCGCGGAAGCTGGAGGAGGTGCCGACCGAGCAGTTGCCGGACGCCTCGGTCGACGACTCCACCGAACAGCACGCGGACCGCGCCCTGCTGATGGACATCATGACGGTGCTGGCTCCCAAGCAGCGCAGCGTCGTGGTGCTGCGACACTGGGAGCAGATGTCCACGGAGGAGACGGCCGCCGCCCTCGGCATGTCGGCCGGAACGGTCAAGAGCACGCTGCACCGGGCGCTCGCCCGGCTCCGCGAGGAGCTGGAGGCCCGCGATCTGGACGCACGCGCGCTGGAGCGTGAGGAGCGGGAGCGTTGCGCGGCCTAGGCACTGCGGCCGGTGGTACCGGTCGCGCCGGTGGCACCGGGCGCACGGGTGGGGACTCCGACGGATCCGGCGGATCTCACGGAAGCGAACCCCCGGGGCCCGGGCCGACACCGGCCCGAGGGACCTTTCAGGCGGTGATCACGGCGGTGGCCGTGCTCGCCGCCCTCGCCCTTTTCGTCTCCGCCTGCGGCACCGGCGGCACCGGTGCCCGGGACGAGGGGCCGGCCCGCTCCGACTCGGTCGCGGGCGTCGCCGCGTCACCCTCGCCCGCTCCCAGTAAGACCCTCGACACCGTCGACGCGGTCCGGATCATCAAGGACGATCCGCGGGTCTCCGCGGAGGTCAAGCGCGAGCTGAAACCGTGCGCCGCCGACCAGTACCCCGTCGACGTGTCGTACGGGGACCTGACCGGAGGATCCGCCGACGACGTCGTCGTCAATGTGCTGACCTGCGGGGACGCGGTCGGTATCGGCTCGTACGTGTATCGCGAGGAGGATGGTTCCTACCAGAATGTCTTCAAGGTCGAGGAGCCTCCGGCCTATGCGGAGATCGACCGCGGCTACCTCGTGGTGACCAAACAGGTGTACGAGAAGGGCGACCCGGTGTCGAGTCCGTCCGGCGAGGTGGTGAGCACCTACCTCTGGACCTCCGACCGGTTCACCAAGAAGTACAGCACGCGCACCGAGTACAGCCACGCCGTCGGGGGCGATCCCACGCCGGTGCCGGACAGCTGATCCGCCGGTGACCCGCCGGTGACCCGCCGATTCACGGCGGTGTGAACCGATCGGGCCGCCCGATCCGATCACTCATTGAGCAACGACCACCGAGCAACGACACGAGGACTGAGAGCAGCGGGATGGCAGACCAGACCCACGTCCTGTTCGTCGAGGACGACGACGTCATCCGCGAGGCGACCCAGCTCGCCCTGGAGCGGGACGGCTTCGCGGTCACCGCCATGCCCGACGGGCTGTCGGGCCTGGAGTCGTTCCGCGCGAACCGCCCCGACATCGCCCTGCTGGACGTCATGGTCCCCGGCCTCGACGGCGTCAGCCTGTGCCGGCGGATCCGGGACGAGTCGACCGTGCCGGTGATCATGCTGTCGGCGCGCGCCGACTCGATCGATGTCGTGCTGGGCCTGGAGGCGGGCGCCGACGACTACGTGACCAAGCCGTTCGACGGCGCGGTCCTGGTCGCCCGGATCCGCGCGGTGCTGCGCCGCTTCGGACACGCGAGCGGCGGCGACCGTACGGACGAGTCCGGCGCCCCGGGAGCCGGCGGCGGCCTGCTGACCTTCGGCGAACTGGAGATCGACACCGAGGGTATGGAGGTGCGCCGGGCGGGACAGCCGGTGGCGCTGACGCCGACCGAGATGCGGCTGCTGCTGGAGTTCTCCTCCGCGCCGGGCACGGTCCTGTCGCGGGACAAGCTGCTGGAGCGCGTGTGGGACTACGGCTGGGGCGGGGACACGCGCGTGGTCGACGTCCATGTGCAGCGGTTGCGTACCAAGATCGGCCAGGACCGGATCGAGACGGTCCGCGGCTTCGGCTACAAGCTCAAGGCCTGAGCAGGAGTGTCACAGGTATGAGGGGGAATCTTCGACGCCCGACCACCGAGAGTCTGGGCCTGCGTACGGGGCTGAGATGGAAGCTCAGCGCCGCCATCGCCCTGGTCGGCGCGCTGGTGGCGATCGCGCTCAGTCTCGTCGTGCACAACGCGGCCCGGGTCTCGATGCTGGACAACGCGCGCGACCTCGCCGACGAGCGCGTCCAGATCGCGCAGCGCAACTACGAACTCGCCGAGCGGCCGAACTTCCCCAACATCAAGATCGACGACCCTCAGCTGCCGGAGGAACTGCGCGCGAAGGTCGAGCAGGGGCGCCGGGCGACCTACGTCTCCGACCGGCCGAACGGCGTGGCGGACATCTGGGCCGCCGTACCGGTCAAGGGCGGGAAAGTACTGTCCCTGCACACGGGGTTCACCGACCGCAGCACGGACATCCTCAACGACCTCGACCAGGCCCTGGTGATCGGCTCCATCGCGGTCGTCCTCGGCGGCAGCGCGCTCGGCGTGCTCATCGGCGGCCAGCTCTCGCGCCGGCTGCGCAAGGCGGCGGCCGCGGCGAACCGGGTCGCCAAGGGCGAGCCGGACGTACGGGTGCGGGACGCCATCGGCGGGGTCGTGCGGGACGAGACCGACGACCTGGCGCGGGCGGTGGACGCGATGGCGGACACGTTGCAGCGGCGCCTGGAGGCGGAGCGCCGGGTCACCGCCGACATCGCGCACGAGCTGCGCACCCCGGTGACCGGGCTGTTGACGGCGGCCGAGCTGCTGCCGCCGGGCCGCCCTACGGAGCTGGTCCTGGACCGGGCGAAGGCCATGCGCACGCTGGTCGAGGACGTGTTGGAGGTGGCCCGTCTCGACGGCGCCTCCGAGCGGGCCGAGTTGCAGGACATCATGCTGGGCGAGTTCGTCAGCCGACGGGTGGCGGCGAAGGACCCCGACATCGAGGTGCGGGTGGTGCACGAGTCGGAGGTCACGACCGACCCGCGCCGACTGGAGCGCGTGCTGTTCAACCTGCTCGCCAACGCCGCCCGGCACGGCAAGCCGCCGATCCAGGTCAGCGTCGAGGGCCGGGTCATCCGGGTCCGCGACCACGGCCCCGGTTTCCCCGAGAACCTGCTCGCCGAAGGCCCGAGCCGCTTCCGCACGGGCAGCACCGACCGGGCCGGCCGCGGCCACGGCCTGGGCCTGACCATCGCGGCCGGGCAGGCCCGGGTGCTGGGCGCCCGGCTGACTTTCCGCAACGTACGGCCGGCCGGCGCGCCGGAGGACATACCCGCGGAGGGCGCGGTCGCCGTGCTGTGGCTGCCGGAGCACGCGCCGACGAACACGGGGAGCTATCCGATGCTGCCGTAGCTCTCGCGGGACCCGTCAGCCGAAGTCCTTCGAGAAGTCGAGTTCCTCGCTGCGCTGGGTCAGTGAGTACCAGTTGCCGTTGTCGTCGCGGAAGATCGCCTCGATGCCGTACGGCCGCTCCTGCGGCTCCTGGATGAACTCCACCCCGCGTGCCTTGAAGGTCGCGTAGTCACCGCGGCAGTCGTCGGTGCGGAACGCCCCGGCGCCGATGACGCCCTTGTTCACCAGCTTCTTCAGCGCCTCGGACGACTCGGGGTCCAGGCCGGGCCCGTCGAGGCTCATCAGCGCCAGCTCCACGTCCGGCTGCTCCTTGGCGCCGACGGTGGCCCAGCGCATGTCGCCCATCTCGACCTCGTTGCGCACCTCGAAGTCGAGCTTCTCGGTGAAGAAGGCCTTGGTCCGCTGCTGGTCGAAGGTCCATACGGTGGTGATGCCCAGGCCCTTGATCACGGCTCTGCTCTCCCGTCCGGGGTTGTCGGTTCCTGTTCGTCACCGTAGGCACGGTGGGCGGCGGGGTGCTTCTTCAATGTTGCGGTACTGGATTCGGTACTCGTCATTCGGTACTCGTCGCGGTTCTCGCGGTGGTTCTCCCGGTGGGGAAGCCGCCGGCCCACAGCATCGCGTAGCACCCGGGGATGAGTGAGGCGCCGCGGCCCACATGCTTGGCGCGGTACTCGCTCGGGGTCAGTCCGGTGCGCGCCTTGAAGCGGGCGGAGAAGGTGCCGAGGCTGCTGAAGCCGACCAGATGACAGATCTCGGTGACCGACAGATCGGCGCCCCGAAGCATCTCCTCGGCGCGCTCGATACGGCGGTGCGTGAGGTACTGGCCGGGCGTCTCGCCGTACGTCTCCCGGAAGGCCCGGACGAAGTGGTAGCGCGAGTAGCCCGCGTGCGCGGCCACCGCGTCCAGGTCGAGCTCCGGGTCGGCCCAGTCACGGTCCATGGCGTCCTTGGCCAGCCGCACCTGCCGCATCTTGTCCATGGGCCGATGGTGGCATGGGGGACTGACAACGCGGGGTCGGAGTGCGGGGCGGGCCTCCAAGGTGAAGGCCCCCGGCACAAACCCGCCGGAGGCCTCCCCACAGATCGGTCAGACCGCCTCGATCACCGGCGCCGGCGCCCCCGTACCGTCCGCCGAATCCTCGCCCGTCTTCTGCGGCTCCGCGCCCTTCAGCGGGACCTCCTTCACGAACACCGCCGCCACGAGCGCGACCACGGCCACGGCGGCCCCCAGCAGGAACGCCGAGTGCGTGCCGGCCGACACCGCGTGCTGGTACGCCTCGCGTGCCGCCGCCGGCAGCTTCGCCAGGCTCGCCGCGTCCAGCTGCGCGGACTGCTCGGTCACCTTCGAACCCAGCGCGCCGGCCCGTTCGGTCATGACGTCCTGGACGCGATGGTTGAACAGCGCGCCCATGATCGCGACGCCGAAGGAGGAACCGAGTGTACGGAAGAGGGTGGTGGACGAGGACGCGACGCCCATGTCCTTCATCTCCACGCTGTTCTGCGCGACCAGCATGGTGATCTGCATCAGGCAGCCCATGCCGAGACCGACGACGGCCATGTACACACCGGACGTCAGGCGCGAGGTGTCCGTGTCCATCAGCGACAGCAGGTACAGCCCGACGACCATCAGCACGCTGCCGACGACCGGGAAGACCTTGTATCTGCCGGTGTTCGTGGTCACCCGCCCCGCGATCATCGAGGTGACGAGCATGGCGCCGAGCATCGGCAGGAGCAGCAGCCCGGAGTTGGTCGCGGAGGCGCCCTGCACCGACTGCTGGTACAGCGGCAGGAAGAGGGTCGCGCCGAACATCACGAAGCCGGTGATGAAGCCGATGATCGACATGAGCGTGAAGTTGCGGCTGCGGAAGATGTGCAGCGGCACGACCGGCTCGGCGGCCTTCGTCTGCCAGAACACGAACCCGATGAGCGCGGCGACACCGATCCCGATGAGCTCCATGATCCGCGCGGAGGTCCAGGCGTACTCCGTGCCGCCCCAGGTGGTGACGAGCACGATGGCGGTGATGCCCACGGTCAGCAGCCCGGCGCCCAGGTAGTCGATCCGCGCCTGCGCCCGCTTCTTCGGCAGGTGCAGGACGACGCTGATCGCGGTGAGCGCCACGACGCCGAGCGGCAGGTTGATGTAGAAGGCCCAGCGCCAGCCCCAGTGGTCGGTGATGGTGCCGCCGACCAGCGGTCCGCCGATCATCGCGAGCGCCATGACGCCGGCCATCATGCCCTGGTACTTGCCGCGCTCTCGGGGCGGTATCAGGTCACCGATGATCGCCATGACGCCGACCATCAGACCGCCGGCGCCGAGCCCCTGGACGGCGCGGAAGCCGATGAGCTGCCCCATGTCCTGGGCCATGCCGCTCAGCGCGGACCCGATCAGGAAGAGCACGATCGAGCTCATGAAGACGCCCTTGCGCCCGTACATGTCGCCGAGCTTGCCCCACAGGGGCGTGGAGGCGGCGGTGGCCAGCGTGTAGGAGGTGACCACCCACGACAGGTGCTCGAGCCCGCCCAGCTCACCCACGATCGTCGGCATCGCGGTGCCCACGATCATGTTGTCGAGCATCGCGAGCATCATTGTGATCATCAGCGCGAGCAGGACGACCCGCACGCTCCTGGGTTGCTTTTCCGCCTCCGGGTCGACCGTGTCACCCGCCGCTGTGTCCGTCATTCTTCCCACTCCCCTGGGTCCCACCCTCGGCCGACTACTTACTTGTCGCCCGGCTAGTTGACTACACTCGGAAGGTAGGTGCGTAGCTAGCCGGGCGTCAAGTAAGTTTTTCGGAAAGCGCGAGGAGTACGAGGATGGGCGGCACCATGGACGGCACCAAGCAGCGGCGCCGCGGGAACACCCGCCAGCGCATCCAGGACGTGGCGCTCGAACTCTTCGCCGAGCAGGGCTACGAGAAGACCTCCCTGCGGGAGATCGCCGAGCGTCTGGAGGTCACGAAGGCGGCGCTCTACTACCACTTCAAGACCAAGGAAGAGATCATCGTCAGCCTCTTCGAGGACCTGACGAAACCGATCGAGGACCTGATCGAGTGGGGTAGGCAGCAGCCGCAGACCCTCGAGACGAAGCAGGAGATCGTACGCCGCTACGGCCAGGCCCTGACCGACGCGGCACCCCTGTTCCGCTTCATGCAGGAGAACCAGGCGACGGTACGGGAACTGAGCATCGGCGAGATGTTCAAGAACCGCATGCTCTCCATGCGCGACATCATCGTCGACCCGGACGCGGACCTGGTCGACCAGGTCCGCTGCATCAGCGCTCTGTTCACGATGCACGCCGGGATGCACGTCCTCAAGGACCTCGAGGGCGACCCCGAGGAAAAGCGCAAGGCGATCCTCGAGGTCGCGATCGACCTGGTGACGCAGGCGCACCGCGGCGGCCAGGCTCCTTAGACCGTCACGCCCTTGGAGCGCAGGAAGGCGACCGGGTCGATGGCCGACCCGTAGCTCGCCTTCGTACGGATCTCGAAGTGCAGGTGCGGGCCGCTGGAGTTGCCGGTGTTGCCGGACAGGGCTATGCGCTGACCGGTCTTGACGATCTGGCCGGCCTTCACGTCGATCCGGGACAGGTGGGCGTACTGGGAGTAGGTCCCGTTGCCGTGCTTGATGACGACGGCGTTGCCGTACGCGGGCCCGTCACCGGCGCCGTTGCCGCCCGCCTTGACGACGGTTCCACCGTGCGCGGCCACGACCTTGGTACCGCTCGCCACGGCGAAGTCCTGCCCGCTGTGGGTGGACTGCCACATACCGCCGGCCTGGGCGAAGCTGGCGGACAGCTTGTACTTCTGCACCGGGTCGACCCAGGAGGGCGTCTTCTTCGCGGCGGCCTTCTTCACTGCCGCGGCCTTGGCCTTCGCGCCGGCGGCAGCCTTGGCGGCCTTGGCCTGCGCGGCCTTCGCCTCGGTGGCCTTCACGGCCTTGGCCTGCGCGGCGGCCTGAGCCTGGACGGCAGTGGCGGTGCTTGCGGCCGCGTTCGTATCGGCGGCGGCCGCGACCCCGGCCCCCAGCACGACCGAGGCTCCCAGGCCGCCGACGAGCACGGCGGCGCGAGTGCGGAGCAGGGACGTACGGGAAGAACGGGACAGGGAACGCGATGACATCGAAAACCTCATGGGGACGGCGACAGGGAAAACCACCCGACGCGTTGGTCATTCGCCGGATGGCCATCCCTTGGTAACCCGGGGCGCCACAAACCCCCAAAAACGTGATCTACGACGAAAGCTAGTACTTCTCCCTAAAAACCCTTACTTCTTGACAGACCAGCCATCAGGCAGAAATACACCCAATACGGCGGAACCTGCCCGGAGATTCCGACCCGAAAGCCCCTTTTACCCGCTTCCCCGTTTCCACTATTCCCCCTAGTAACGGACAAATCGCCTGTGCGGCATGTCACCGGCCGGGGGATCTTCGATCTTCAAGTTGTACTCGCCATGTGAGCTACGTCTCTGGCCACTTACCGTCCAGTAACCCTACGGTTCCCCTCGCGCCACCATCTCCGACGAGCATGCACTCGACAACTGCAGCGTTTACGGACGTGAGAGGAACCCCCCACATGAGCAGACGACGCCTCTGGGCGCGCCGCGCAGCCGTCACCGCCGTCTCCGCGGCCGCCCTCGTGGCGCTGGCCGTCCCCGCCGAGGCCGCGACGACGACCATGAGCACCTCCACGACCGCCACGGCCGCCGCCGCAGCCGAGGACGTCGACTACGCGACCTGGCAGAAGGACTGCCAGGCCCTGATGGACCAGGCCCTGCCCTATCTGAAGCAGCGGATCGCGAACACGAAGCCGGGCGAGAAGCAGGCGATCGTCTTCGACATCGACAACACCACCCTGGAGACCGATTTCGGCTTCAGCTATCCGCAGCCGGCCAACGCGCCGGTCCTGGAGGTCGCCGAGTACGCCCAGGAACACGGCGTCTCGCTCTTCTTCGTGACGGCCCGTCCGGGGATCATCCACTCGGTGACCGACTACAACCTCAAGCACGTCGGTTACGAGGTCTCCGGGCTCTACGTGCGCAGCTTCGCCGACCTCTTCAAGAACGTCGCGGAGTACAAGACCGCTCAGCGCGTCGACATCGAGTCGAAGGGCTACACGATCATCGCGAACATCGGCAACAGCGCCACCGACCTGTCGGGCGGCCACGCCGAGAGGACGTACAAACTGCCGGACTACGACGGTCAGTTGTCGTAGGTCGCAGGCATGCGGAAGTAAGCCGCGCGCATGCCGAAGGGGCCGGTGCTCGAAAGCACCGGCCCCTTCTGGCGTTGTTGCCCGGAGGCTTACGCCTCCTTGCTCAGGTTGGGCCCAGCCCCACCGGCCGCCTGCTCGATCGGCGGGACGTCCGGCAGCGCCGACTTCTCCTCACCTCGGAAGGTGAAGGTCTTGGCCTCGCCTTCGCCCTCGGTGTCCACGACCACGATGTGGCCGGGACGCAGCTCGCCGAAGAGGATCTTCTCCGAGAGCGAGTCCTCGATCTCGCGCTGGATGGTGCGACGCAGCGGACGCGCACCCAGCACCGGGTCGTAACCCTTCTTGGACAGCAGCTCCTTGGCGGACTGGGAGAGCTCGATGCCCATGTCCCGGTCCTTCAGGCGCTCGTCCACCTTGCCGACCATCAGGTCCACGATCCGGAGGATGTCGTCCTGAGTCAGCTGCGGGAAGACGACCACGTCGTCGACGCGGTTGAGGAACTCGGGGCGGAAGTGCTGCTTGAGCTCGTCCGACACCTTGTTCTTCATGCGCTCGTAGTTGGACTTGGTGTCACCCGCGGCGGCGAAGCCGAGGTTGAAGCCCTTGGAGATGTCCCGGGTGCCGAGGTTGGTCGTCATGATGATGACCGTGTTCTTGAAGTCCACGACCCGGCCCTGGGAGTCGGTCAGGCGACCGTCCTCCAGGATCTGCAGCAGCGAGTTGAAGATGTCCGGGTGGGCCTTCTCGACCTCGTCGAAGAGGACGACGGAGAACGGCTTGCGGCGGACCTTCTCGGTCAGCTGGCCGCCCTCTTCGTAACCCACGTATCCGGGCGGGGAACCGAAGAGACGCGACACCGTGTGCTTCTCGCTGAACTCCGACATGTCGAGGGAGATCAGCGCGTCCTCGTCGCCGAAGAGGAACTCGGCGAGCGCCTTGGACAGCTCGGTCTTACCGACACCGGACGGGCCGGCGAAGATGAACGAACCACCGGGACGCTTCGGGTCCTTCAGACCCGCACGCGTACGACGGATCGCCTTCGACAGCGCCTTGACGGCGTCGACCTGGCCGATGACCCGCTTGTGGAGCTCGTCCTCCATGCGCAGCAGACGCGAGGACTCCTCCTCGGTCAGCTTGAAGACCGGGATGCCGGTGGCCGTGGCGAGGACCTCGGCGATCAGCTCGCCGTCGACCTCGGCGACGACGTCCATGTCGCCGGCCTTCCACTCCTTCTCCCGCTTGGCCTTGGCGGCCAGGAGCTGCTTCTCCTTGTCGCGCAGGGAGGCGGCCTTCTCGAAGTCCTGCGAGTCGATCGCGGACTCCTTGTCGCGGCGGACGCCGGCGATCTTCTCGTCGAACTCGCGCAGGTCCGGCGGCGCGGTCATCCGGCGGATGCGCATCCGGGAACCGGCCTCGTCGATCAGGTCGATCGCCTTGTCCGGCAGGAAGCGGTCCGAGATGTACCGGTCGGCCAGGGTGGCGGCCTGGACCAGCGCCTCGTCCGTGATGGAGACGCGGTGGTGAGCCTCGTACCGGTCACGCAGACCCTTGAGGATCTCGATCGTGTGCGGCAGGGACGGCTCCGCGACCTGGATGGGCTGGAAGCGGCGCTCGAGGGCCGCGTCCTTCTCCAGGTGCTTGCGGTACTCGTCCAGCGTGGTCGCACCGATGGTCTGCAGCTCGCCGCGGGCCAGCATCGGCTTCAGGATGGAAGCCGCGTCGATGGCGCCCTCGGCGGCACCCGCACCGACCAGCGTGTGCAGCTCGTCGATGAACAGGATGATGTCGCCGCGGGTGCGGATCTCCTTGAGCACCTTCTTCAGGCGCTCCTCGAAGTCACCGCGGTAGCGGGAGCCGGCGACCAGCGCGCCGAGGTCCAGGGTGTAGAGGTGCTTGTCCTTGAGGGTCTCGGGCACCTCGCCCTTGACGATGGCCTGGGCGAGACCCTCCACGACGGCGGTCTTGCCGACGCCGGGCTCACCGATCAGGACCGGGTTGTTCTTCGTACGGCGGGACAGCACCTGCATGACCCGCTCGATCTCCTTCTCGCGCCCGATGACCGGGTCGAGCTTGGACTCACGAGCGGCCTGGGTGAGGTTCCGGCCGAACTGGTCGAGGACCAGGGACGTCGAGGGGGTGCCCTCGGCAGGCCCGCCGGCGGTGGCGGTCTCCTTGCCCTGGTAACCGGAGAGCAGCTGGATGACCTGCTGCCGCACCCGGTTGAGATCTGCGCCCAGCTTGACCAGGACCTGGGCGGCGACGCCCTCGCCCTCACGGATCAGGCCGAGCAGGATGTGCTCCGTGCCGATGTAGTTGTGGCCCAGCTGAAGGGCCTCCCGGAGCGACAGCTCCAGGACCTTCTTGGCACGGGGGGTGAAGGGGATGTGCCCGGACGGGGCCTGCTGGCCCTGGCCGATGATCTCCTCCACCTGCTGGCGGACCGCCTCGAGCGAAATCCCGAGGCTCTCAAGGGCCTTGGCGGCGACACCCTCACCCTCGTGGATCAGGCCCAGGAGGATGTGCTCGGTGCCGATGTAGTTGTGGTTGAGCATCCGGGCTTCTTCCTGAGCCAGGACGACAACCCGCCGCGCGCGGTCGGTGAACCTCTCGAACATCGTTAATCGCTCCTCAGAGCGGTCAGGCAGTGGGGGGAACTTCCCCTCCCTGTCCTTCCGCAGCTTAGTCCCGCAAGCGGGGACCGCTCATTCCTACTGCCGACACCGTCGATGGCCTCCTGACCCCGCTAACGCCGACATCTGCTCCAACCTGATGGTGCGAGACGATGTTCCCGCAGGCCAGGTGGTTACTCTCACCATCAGTACGCCCATGGCGAACGTGAGACGCCCTTTTCTGCGTGTCGCCCCCTCCCACTAGGGATGTCTTACCCGCTCGGACCGACAGTCCATGCCGCGCGCACCGGTTCGCTCCGCTATGGGCGAACAACCTCGCGCTTCCCCACACCCCCGCACGCCCCCTCTTTCGGCACTTTGCGCACTTGCGCAGATACCCAACGTAACTCGCGCGCCTCTTCGGCGGTTGCGCTTGGCATGGTTGGCACCCTTCCCCCGGTCACGACGATCCCGCTTCCCCGTCGGCCGCTCGATCCGAGCGATCGGGTCCGCCGGTGGTACGAGAACGAACTGGGGTGGCCGACGGTGCCCGCGCGTCCCGGAAGTCCCGCCGGCACTCCGGTACGGCTGGTCGTGGGCCTGCGTTTCGACGTTCTCGATGTGCCGGCCGAGGCGGGCCACGCGGCGCTGCGCCACCTGGCGCCGAGCTCTCCGGTGGCGCTGAGGGGCGACCGGATGCGGCTGCTGGTGGCCGCGGGCAGCGCGGAGGAGTTGCCCGGGGTGCTGGACTGGCTGGAGTGGGGTGCGCTCCCGCTCGACCTCACGGTGATCGGCGAGGGCGGTCTCATGGACGCGCCGCCGCCCCCTCCGCGGGGATGGGCCGGCGCCCCGCAGGGGGCCGCCGTGTGGCTGCGACCCCCCGAGCCTGGGTGCGAGGTCGAGGCCTCGCTGCCGACTCTGTCGGCCATGGGGAGCTGCGGGGGCGGTGGGGGCGCCCCCGATCTCGTAAGAGTGGTGGACACGGTGGCAACGCAGTGCCACCGCTTGTGGCTGCGGCGCGCACGCACCCAGTCCTTGGCCGGCTCGTAGCTGCCGGGATCAGGCGTTGGCCTTCTCGTATGCCTCGCGAATGGACGCCGGAACACGGCCGCGGTCATTGACCTCGTAACCGTTCTCCTTCGCCCACGCGCGGATCTGCGCGGTGTCCTGGCTGCCACCGGAAGCGGCGCGCGCCTTTCCACGCCCACCCGAAGCACGGCCTCCGGTACGACGGCCGCCCTTCACGTAAGGGTCGAGAAGACCGCGCAACTTGTCCGCATTGGCGGTCGTGAGATCGATCTCGTACGTCTTGCCGTCCAACGCGAACGTGACGGTCTCGTCCGCCTCGCCGCCGTCGATGTCATCGACAAGAAGGACCTGAACCTTCTGTGCCACCGGATTTCCTTTCATCCATAACTTGTGGGCCGGGGGTCTGCGGCGTCCGCCGTTTCGCCGTCCCCTGTTATATGCAGTACTGCAGTACGTCGGAAAGCAAACCGCTTTTGCTGGAAAAACACAAACCCCCGGGAGAGACTGACGGGCCCGCCCCAGTCCGGAAACATGCGCGTTTCGGACATAGGGCACCGGGGCAGGGCTCCGGCGGGCTGAATACGGCTCCCATACGCCTCCCATACGGGTCCCGTCGGCGATCACAGGTGCAGAAGCATGCGACTGTTGCCCAAGGTGTTCGGTTTCACTCGTTCGAGACCGAGGAACTCCGCGACGCCTTCGTCATAGGAACGCAGCAGCTCCGCGTAGACATCGGTGTCGACGGGCGTCTCACCGATCTCGACGAAGCCGTGCTTGCCGAAGAAGTCGACTTCGAAGGTCAGACAGAAAACGCGGCGAACGCCGAGCCAGCGCGCGGTGTGCAGCAACTTCTCCAGCAACTGATGGCCGACGCCGGCGCCCTTCAGGCCGCGCTTCACCGCGAGAGTGCGGACTTCCGCGAGGTCTTCCCACATCACGTGCAGGGCGCCGCAGCCGACGACCTCGCCGTTGTCGTCGCGTTCGGCGACCCAGAACTCCTGGATGTCCTCGTAAAGCGTCACCGTGGCTTTGTCGAGCAGGATGCGGGCGCGGACGTACTCGTCAAGGAGACGACGTACGGCCGGGACATCGCTGGTGCGGGCCCGCCGGACGGTGATGGCTTTTGCGGTGACTTCGGGGCTCTCCGGTGAGGGGCTCTCTGCTGACATGAGCGGACGCTATCGCCCGCGGCCGCCCGGTGCCGAGCCGGGGTTCTCCTCAGTGGTATCGGGCGCGGTGGTATCGGGGGCAGGGGTATCCGAGGCGGCGGAATCGCCTGAGGTCTCCGGGGCCGGTTCGGCTGTTTCGGGCCCCTGGACGATGCGAACGGCGTCCCGCAGGGCCCGCCGCTGTTCGTCGCTCATCATGCCGAAGAACGCGACGAGAGCGGCGGCGGGGTTGTCACTCTGCGACCAGGCGTCGTTCATCAGCGCGGCGGCGTAGGCGGCCCGTGTGGAGACCGCCTCATATCGATAGGCCCGGCCTTCGGCCTCACGGCGCACCCAGCCCTTCTGATGGAGATTGTCCAAAACGGTCATCACCGTGGTGTAGGCGATGGACCGTTCCTGCTGAAGATCTTCCAGGACTTCTCGAACGGTCACCGGGCGGTTCCACTTCCACACCCGCGTCATGACCGCGTCTTCGAGTTCTCCCAATGGGCGAGGCACAGCTCAGCACCATAGTGGGACTTCCCGACATTGGCCTGGCGAACGTGCGCTTCCACGTCAATCGGCACATAAAGGGCGCACGACTCGGAAAGCGTGGGAGTCGTACGCCGGTGGCGGCGTCGCCTGCTGCGGCCGCGGGCGTGGGCCCGGGCCAGGGCTGCGGCGGGGCTCAGGCGTCGGTGGCGCGGGAGGAGTTGTCCCCGGAGTTCTGCCGGACGCCCTCCGCGCGCGCGAGGGCGGCGTCGACGGCCGCGTCCTCCTTGGCCTTGTTGGCCCCGCCCTGGGTCTTCACGATCACCCTGATCAGGCCGATGAAGAACACGGCCATGACAGCCGGGGGCAGGAGCGCGGAGACGTAGTCCATGCGTCCAGAGTAGCCACGGGCCGGGGGACGGGCGGGGCGGGGTGGGGCGAAACGGGCCGGCCGGACTCAGCCGGCGGCCAGCTGCTGCGGCGGGTTGGCGGGCGGCGGGGCCGGCTTGCGGCGCGGGAAGACCTCACCGGGTGTGGGGATGGGACGCGACGGTTTGGGGGTGGCGGGTGCGGGCTTGGGGGCGGGCCGTTCGGGCCGCTCGGCGGGCTTCTGCGCGGGTTTCCTCGCGGGTTCCGTGGCCGGATCCTTGACGAGGTCCGGGGCTCCGGCGTCGCGCTGCCGGGGCGCCCTCCGCGCCGCGGGGTCCTCGGCGGTGGCGCAGCGCCCCTCAGGGAGGGCCAGGAGGGGCGTACGGGAGGCGGGGACGGCCGGGGTGGACTGGACTGCCGGACGGGTCGCGAAAGGGGCCGGACGGGCGCGTGCGTCCTGCTCGGCCGGCGCCTGGCAACGGTTCAGCAGGGCCGCCGCGACGGGATTGCCACGCAGGGCCCTCAGGGCGGCGAGGTCGTCCGGGTGCGGGCGGTATCCGGCACGCAGCGCCTCCTCCAGGAGGGTGAGATAGCCGGCGGCGGTGCCGGGCAGGGCGGCGCGGTACCGGGCGAGGTCGGCCACCAGGAAGGCCCGCAGCCGGGCGCCCTCGCGCATGGCCTCGTCGAGGGTGCCGGCGAGGAGGAGGCAGTCCTGGACGTCCTCGGCCGAGGCGGGCGTGGGCTGAAGGGCGAGGGCGAGAGCGCGGCGGAGCACACGCAGCTCCTCCACACCGAACGCCATGCCGCCGCGGGATCCGTATGGCGTGGGCATGCGGCGACAATACGCGCTAATCAGACAAACTCGACACAGGGCGGCCGGGTGTGGCGCACGGAGCCACCCGGGCGGACGTGCGGTTCCTCAGGTAGGGGCGGCGGGGGCGAACAACCTCCGACGCCCGCCCCCACCCCGAGTCACATACGCGACACGTTCCGCTCGTACACCAATCGCAACCCGATCAACGTCAGCCACGGTTCGTGCTCGTCTATCACCGAGGACTCCCCCAGCACCATGGGCGCGAGCCCACCCGTGGCGATCACCGTCACATCGTCCGGATCCTCCGCCAGCTCCCGCGCCATCCGGCTGACGACCCCGTCGACCTGACCCGCGAACCCGTAGATGATGCCGGCCTGCATCGCCTCGACCGTGTTCTTGCCGATCACGCTCCGCGGCCGCGCCACCTCGATCTTCCGCAGCTGCGCGCCCTTGACGCCCAGCGCCTCGACCGAGATCTCGATACCGGGCGCGATGACACCGCCGACGTACTCCCCGCGCGCGGACACCGCGTCGAACGTCGTCGCCGTACCGAAGTCGACGACGATCGCGGGCCCGCCGTACATGTCGACCGCCGCCACCGCGTTGATGATCCGGTCCGCGCCGACCTCCTTCGGGTTGTCCGTCAGGATCGGCACGCCCGTCTTCACGCCCGGCTCCACCAGGACGGCGGGCACGTCGCCGTAGTAGCGCCGGGTCACCTCGCGCAACTCGTGCAGCACCGAAGGAACCGTCGCGCAGATCGCGATGCCGTCGATGCCGTCGCCCAGTTCGTCGCCCAGGAGCGGGTGCATGCCCATCAGGCCCTGCAACAGCACCGCCAGCTCGTCCGCCGTGCGGCGCGCGTCCGTCGAGATCCGCCAGTGCTCGACGATGTCCTCGCCGTCGAACAGGCCCAGAACCGTGTGCGTGTTGCCTACGTCGATCGTGAGGAGCATGCCGACTACTCCGCCTCGCGCAGGTCCAGGCCGATGTCCAGGATCGGCGAGGAGTGGGTCAGGGCCCCTACGGCGAGGTAGTCGACGCCCGTGTCGGCGTACGCGCGCGCGTTCTCCAGGGTCAGGCGGCCCGAGGCCTCCAGCGCCGAGCGGCCGTGGACGATGGCCACCGCCTCCTCGCAGTCGCCCGGCGCGAAGTTGTCCAGCAGGATCAGGTCGGCGCCCGCGTCGACGACCTCGCGCAGCTGGTGGAGGGTGTCGACCTCGACCTCGACCGGTACGTCCGGGAAGGCCTCCCGTACGGCCTTGAATGCCTGCGCGACTCCGCCCGCGGCGACCACGTGGTTGTCCTTGACCAGGGCCGCGTCGGACAACGACATGCGGTGGTTGACGCCGCCGCCGCACCGCACCGCGTACTTCTCCAGGGAGCGCAGTCCCGGCGTCGTCTTGCGGGTGTCCCGCACCCGGGCCTTGGTGCCCTCCAGGGCGTCCGCCCACGCGCGCGTGGCGGTCGCGATGCCCGACAGGCGACACAGGAGGTTGAGGGCGCTGCGTTCGGCCGTCAGCAGGTCACGCGTGCGCGTGGTGACCGACAGGAGCTTCTGCCCGGCCTCCACGCGGTCGCCGTCCTCCACATGGCGCTCGACCTCGAACTCGTCCGTACAGACGATCGAGACGACCGCTTCGGCGACCCTCAGGCCGGCCACGACGCCTGCCTCGCGCGCGGTGAAGTCGGCGGTGGCGACGGCGTCCTCGGGGATGGTCGCGACGGTCGTCACGTCCACGCCGTGGGCGAGGTCCTCCTGGATGGCGACGTTGGCGATGTCCTCGACCTCCACGGGGTCGAGTCCGGCGTCGGCCAGGAGCTGGGCGAGCGCGGGGTCGAGCCCGCACTCCAGGTATTGCTCATCCACCGTGTCGGAGGCAGCGCCACAGGCACAGCCGTCGCCGCAGCCTCCGGTCGGCGCGAGGGGGAGGTCGGGGGTGCTCACTTCTGTCACTGCTCCTGGGGACGGTGCTGCTGCCGGGTCGGGGGGAAGTCTGGAGTGTCCGTGGTGTGTACCGCCAGCGTCCGGTCCGGATTCAGCCGTACGACGATGTGGCGGCGCCACGTCGTGTCGTCCCGGTCGGCGTGGTCCTCGCGCCAGTGGCAGCCGCGGGTCTCCTCACGCAGGCGCGCGGCGGCGACCAGGACGCGGGCCACGCACAGGAGGTTGGTGGCCTCCCAGGTGTCGACGCCGGGCTCGGCCGTCTTGCCGTTCTCGTCGAGGGCGTCACGGGCGTCGGTGTGCAGCCGCTGGAGGGCGTCCGCCGCGGTCGCCAGGGACCCGGCCGAGCGCAGGACGGCCGCGCCCTCGGTCATGATCCGCTGGATCGCGAAGCGGGCCTCGGGTTCGAGCAGGGGGTGCGCGGGCTTCTCGGGGTGCTCGACGGGTGCGGGTACGCGCGCGTGGAGGCCGTTTTCCGCGCGGCTGCCGGCGATGTCGGCGACGATGCGCTCGGCGTAGACCAGGCCCTCCAGGAGGGAGTTCGACGCGAGCCGGTTCGCGCCGTGCACGCCGGTGCAGGCGACCTCGCCGCACGCGTACAGGCCGGGGACGGTCGTACGGCCGTGGGGGTCGGTGCGGACGCCGCCGGAGGCGTAGTGGGCGGCCGGGGCGATCGGGATGGGCTCGTGGACGGGGTCGATGCCGTGGGCACGGCAGGCGGCGAGGATCGTCGGGAAGCGGTGCTCCCACATGTCGGCGCCGAAGTGCCGGGCGTCGAGGAACATGTGCTCGGCGCCCTGCTCCTGCATACGGCGCATGATGCCCTTGGCGACGATGTCCCGGGGGGCCAACTCGGCGAGCTCGTGCTGCCCGACCATGAAGCGCACGCCGTCGGCGTCGACGAGGTGGGCGCCCTCGCCGCGTACGGCCTCGGAGACCAGGGGCTGCTGGCCCTCCGCGTCCGGGCCGAGGAACAGCACGGTGGGGTGGAACTGCACGAATTCCAGGTCCGAGACCTCCGCGCCCGCACGCAGGGCGAGCGCCACGCCGTCGCCCGTCGACACGGACGGGTTGGTGGTCGCGGAGAACACCTGGCCCATGCCGCCGGTGGCGAGGACGACCGCGGGGGCGTGCACGGCTCCCACGCCGTCGTGCTGGCCCTCGCCCATGACGTGCAGGGTGACGCCCGCGGTGCGGCCGTCGGCGTCCGTGAGCAGGTCGAGGACCAGCGCGTTCTCGATCGCACGCACGCCACGCGCGCGTACGGCCTCGACGAGCGCCCGGGAGATCTCCGCGCCGGTCGCGTCGCCGCCGGCGTGCGCGATACGGCGGCGGTGGTGGCCGCCCTCGCGGGTGAGTTCCAGCCGTCCTTCGGCGGACTCGTCGAAGTGGGCGCCGGTCTCGATGAGGCGGCGGACGGCGGCGGGGCCCTCCGTGACGAGGATCCGTACGGCCTCCTCGTCGCACAGGCCCACGCCCGCCACCAGCGTGTCGTCCAGGTGCTGTTCGGGGGTGTCGCCCTCGCCCAGGGCCGCGGCGATGCCGCCCTGCGCCCAGCGGGTGGAGCCGTCGTCGAGGCGGGCCTTGGTGACGACGACCGTCCTCAGGCCGGCAGCCTCGCAGCGCAGGGCCGCGGTCAGGCCGGCGACTCCGGAGCCGACGACGACCACGTCCGCGTCGATGTTCCACCCGGGCGCGGGCGCGTGCAGTCGTATGCCTGTGCTGGTCACGAGGCGGCTCCGAAGGTGAGGGGGATGTTGTCGATCAACCGGGTCGTCCCGACCCGGGCTGCGACGGCGAGAACGGCCTCGCCGGTGAAGTCGTCCTCGATCTCGGTGAAGTCGGACGGGTCGACCAGGGCCAGGTAGTCCAGGGCCAGGGGCGGGTCGAGGCGGGCGGCCTCGTCGAGGACCAGGCGGGCGGCCGCGCGGACGGCCGACGGGGCGCCCGGGAGCGCCTTCGCGACGGCGTGGGCGTCGGCCGCCGCGCGGGACTCGCCCAGGGCGCTGAGGGCCTCGGCTCGCGCGTGTGTGGCGGGCACTTCGCGCGCCCGCGCGCGCAGTGCCTCCTGCGCGGCGTGCCGGTCGCGGCCCGCGAACAGCGCCTGGGACAGCGCGAGCGCGGTGCGCCGCTCGGCGGGCGAGAGGTAGCGGTTGCGGCTGGACAGGGCCAGGCCGTCCTCCTCGCGCACGGTCGGGACGCCGACGATCTCTATGCCGAAGTTCAGGTCCCGCACCATGCGCCGGATCAGGGCGAGTTGCTGGGCGTCCTTCTGTCCGTACAGCGCCACATCGGGGCGGGTGAGGTGCAGCAGCTTGGCGACGACGGTGAGCATGCCGTCGAAGTGGCCGGGGCGGGAGGCGCCTTCCAAGCGCTCCCCCATGGGACCGGCGCTGATCCGGACCTGGGGCTCGCCGCCCGGGTAGACCTCCTCGACGGCCGGGGCGAACACCGCGTCGGCGCCGGACTGTTCGGCGATCTTGACGTCGGCGTCCAGCGTGCGCGGGTAGCGGTCGAGGTCCTCGCCCTTGCCGAACTGCAAGGGGTTCACGAAGACGGTGACCACGACCTCGCCGTCCGGGCCGGCGATCTCGCGCGCGGTGCGGATCAGGGTGGCGTGGCCCTCGTGCAGGGCGCCCATGGTCATGACGACGGCACGGCGGCCCACGCGCGCGCGTGCGTGCAGTTCGCCGGCGGTGCGCAGCAGCGCTGTGGTCATCGGGCGTCCCCTTCGGTGCCGTCGGTCCCGTCGGCGAGTACCCCGAGGAGGTCCTCCGCGAGTTCCGGCTTCAGCAGTCCGTGGGCGAGCGCCCGGTCCGCCGTCGCGCGCGCCATCGCCAGGTAGCCGGCGACGGCCTGCGGGGCGTGCTCGCGCAGCTGTTGGACATGGGCGGCGACCGTGCCGGCGTCCCCGCGCGCGACGGGGCCGGTGAGGGCCGCGTCACCGGAACGCAGGGCGTTGTCGAGGGCGGCGCCGAGGAGGGGGCCGAGCATCCGGTCGGGGGCCGCGACACCGGCCGTGCGCAGCAGCTCCAGGGACTGGGCGACCAGCGTCACCAGGTGGTTGGCGCCCAGGGCGAGGGCAGCGTGGTAGAGCGGGCGGTTCTCCTCGGCGATCCACTCGGGTTCGCCGCCCATCTCGATGACGAGGGCCTCGGCGGCCAGCCGCAGTTCGTCGGGCGCGGTGACGCCGAAGGAGCATCCGGCCAGGCGCTGGACGTCCACGGGGGTGCCGGTGAAGGTCATCGCCGGGTGCAGGGCCAGTGGCAGCGCGCCCGCGCGCAGGGCGGGGTCCAGGACCTTCGCGCCGTACCGTCCGGAGGTGTGCACCAGCAGCTGGCCCGGCCGCACGGCCCCGGTCTCGGCGAGGCCCTCGACAAGCCCGGGCAGGGCGTCGTCGGGGACGGTCAGCAGCACCAGGTCCGCGCGCTTCATGACCTCGGCGGGCGGGACGATCGGTACGTCGGGCAGCAGCTCCGCGGCGCGCTTTCTGGAGGCCTCGGAGACCCCGGACGCGGCCACCGGGCGGTGCCCGGCGAGTTGCAGGGACGCGGCGAGTGCGGGGCCCACGCGGCCGGCGCCGATGACGCCGACGGTGAGCCGCGCGGGGCGGTCCTTGGGATCTGGCTGGTGGACTGTACTCACGCGACGGCGGCCTTCCCGTTCCAGTCCGCTCTGGGTACCGGACGATTTCTCGTCATGTTAACGCGATTGGTTCGAAGGGTGTTCGGTTGTCCACAGGCTGTGGGTTTCTGCACACGGGGCGGGCACGGGCGGTGGTACGGAATGCGGGTGCCCGCGCGGACGGCCGCACGGCATGATCCGAGGTATGACGGACACGGCGGAACAGGGCGGACAGCAGTCGGCGCAGGAGCGGTTGCGGCAGCGGCGGACGGCCGCCTGCCAGGGGGCGGAGCGCGTTCTCGCGCGCGCGGGCTTCCGCAGCACACTCCGCGAACGGCTCGCGCTGCTTCAGGACGCGGCTCCGCAGGTGTACGACCTGGACGAGCCCGGGGACACGTACGGCAACCGGATCGTGGAAGCCCTGGAGGAACGCGTCGCCGCGCTGCTGGGGACGGAGGCCGCCGCGTTCTTCCCGACCGGCACGATGGCCCAGCAGATCGCCCTGCGCTGCTGGGCGGGCCGCACCGGCAACCCCACGGTGGCGCTGCACGCGCTGGCCCACCCCGAGGTGCACGAACGAGGCGCGCTCAGCGAGGTCGGCGGACTGCGCCCGGTCCGCGTCACGAGCCAGCCCCGACTACCGACGGCCGAGGAGGTGCGCGACTTCGAGGAGCCCTTCGGGGCGCTGATGCTGGAACTGCCCCTCAGGGACGCCGGTTTCGTGCTGCCCTCCTGGGAGGAGCTGACCGAGGTCGTGGAGGCGGCGCGCGAGCGCGACGCGGTGGTGCACTTCGACGGCGCCCGTCTGTGGGAGACCACGGTCCACTTCGGCCGCCCTCTGGACGAGATCGCAGGACTGGCGGACAGCGTCTACGTGTCGTTCTACAAGTCCCTCGACGGCTTCGGCGGCGCCGCGCTCGCCGCGCCACGGACGCTGGTGGAGGAGGCGAAGACCTGGCGGCACCGGTACGGCGGCACGGTCTTCCAGCAGTTCCCCACGGCGCTGTCGGCACTCGTCGGCCTGGAACGGGAACTGCCCCGGCTGCCGGAGTACGTCTCCCACGCGCGCGTGGTCGCCACCGCGCTGCGCGAGGGCTTCGCCGAGGCCGGCGTGCCGTGGGCGCGCGTGCACCCCGAGGAACCGCACACCCACCAGTTCCAGGTCTGGCTGCCGTACGACACGGACGTACTCGGCGAGGCGGCGGTGCGGCAGGCCGAGGAGACGAAGACGCTGCTCTTCGCAGGTCCCTGGGGCCGGGGCGGGCCGGGGCTGGGCGTCACCGAGGTCACTGTCCAGGCCGACGGCCTGGAGTGGACAGCCGACGACGTGAAGGCGGCGGTCGCGGACTTCGTGTCCCGGCTGACGGGGGAGAACAGGCAGAACGGGACCGCGGCGTACTAGGCCTTGTCGTCAAATTCCCGTCGTCCGCCCGAAGGGCGGGCCGCGCGCCCCGCCGCGATGGGGGTCCCCCCGCTCGAGCGAAGCCGAGAGTGGGGGAGGCTGATGTCCGCGTAGGTGCGTGCTCTCGGCGTGCCGGGCGCAGGCCCTCGTACTGGTTGTACGTGGGTCTGTGCCCGGTGCGGCGAGTGGGGGCACCTCCCACGCCTTTAAGGCAGTGGGGGAGCGTGCCTGGCGTCGCGGGGCAGGCGGGAATTTGACGACAGGGCCTAGCCCTCAGCCGTTTCCACCCGCCCGCACCAGCCCCGTCTCGTACGCCAGGACGACCACCTGCACCCGGTCCCGCAGCCCCAGCTTGGTCAGGATGCGGCCCACGTGGGTCTTGACGGTCGCCTCGGACAGCACGAGCCGGGCCGCGATCTCCCCGTTGGACAGCCCCTGGGCGACCAGCACCATGACCTCGCGCTCGCGGTCGGTGAGCCGCTCCAGCTCCTTGTGCCGGGGCTCCTTGCCGGTGCTGGGCAGCATCGGCGCGAACCGGTCCAGGAGGCGGCGGGTGGTCGACGGCGCCACGACGGCGTCGCCGCTGTGCACGGAGCGGATGGCGGTCAGGAGCTCGCCGGGCGGCACGTCCTTGAGCATGAAGCCGGAGGCGCCCGCCTTCAGCCCGGAGAAGGCGTACTCGTCGAGGTCGAAGGTGGTCAGGATCAGCACCTTCGGCGGGTCGGGCTCCGAGCAGACGCGGCGGGTGGTCTCCACGCCGTCGAGCTTCGGCATGCGGACGTCCATCAGGACGACGTCGACGGCGGTGGAGCGCAGCACCTGGAGGGCCTCGACGCCGTCGCCCGCTTCCGCCACGACCTCCATGTCCGGCTGGGCGGCGAGCACCATCCGGAACCCGGTGCGCAGCAGCACCTGGTCGTCGACGAGCATCACGCGGATCGTCATCGGAGCCTCTTCCGTGTCATCTTCCGGGTCCGTCTGCGGAATCGTTACAGGTGTCAGTGGTCGGCGTGCGAAGGCGTCAGTGCGCCGGTTTGAGCGGGAGCAGGGCACTGATGCGGAATCCTCCGCCGGGGCGGGGGCCCGCGTCCAGGGTGCCGCCGACCATGCCGACCCTCTCACGCATGCCGATCAGGCCGTGGCCCCGGCCGTCGGCGCCGCCCTCCTCGTACAGCTCGTGCGGGGCGCCCTTGCCGTCGTCCTCGACGAGCAGGCCGAGCCCGTCGTCGAAGTACACCAGGCGCACACTCGCGCCCGCGTTCGGCCCGCCGTGCTTGCGGGTGTTGGTCAGCGCCTCCTGCACGATGCGGTACGCGGTGAGCTCGACGCCGCTGGGCAGGGGCCGCGGGGTGCCCTCGATCTTGAAGTCGACGGGCAGCCCGGAGCCGCGACACTGCTCGACGAGGTCCTCGATCTGCTCGACGTCGGGCTGCGGGACGTACTCGCCGCCCTCCTGGTGCTCGCCGGTGCGCAGCACGCCCAGCAGGCGGCGCATCTCGGCGAGGGCCTGGCGGCCGGTGGAGGAGATCGTCTCCAGGGCCTTCTTCGCCTGGTCGGGGGCCGCATCGAGGACGTAGGCGGCGCCGTCGGCCTGCACCACCATCACCGACACGTTGTGCGCGACCACGTCGTGCAGCTCGCGCGCGATCCGGGCGCGCTCGGCGGCGACCGCGACCTTCGCCTGCGCCTCGCGCTCCTTCTCCAGGCGCGCGGCCCGCTCCTCCAGCTGTGCGAAATAGGCGCGGCGGGTGCGGATCGAGTCGCCGAGCACCCAGGCGAGGGCGAACGGCACCGTCTGCAAGATCATCAGCGCGATATTGCCCGCGACGCCCGTCTGGTCGCTCGACCAGCGCAGCTGCGCCAGGGGAGCGGCGCACAGTCCCCCGGCCAGGGCGAGCCGGGAGGCCCAGCGGGCGCCCGTCACGGCCACCGTGTAGACGATCACCAGCAGGGCGAAGTCGGCGGCCGTCGTCTGGACGTCCAGCACGAGCTGCGCCACGCCGACCCCGGCAGCCAGCAGCAGCATCTTCTCCGGCATGCGCCGGCGCAGCGCGATCACCAGGCACAGCAGCAGGATGACCGGGACGATCGCCCCTGGTGAGTCGGTGCCGCGGGCCTCCTGACGGACCGCCTCGGACATGACCGAGATCCCGAGCAGGCAGACGGCCCAGAAGCTGTCGACCCACGTCGGGTACCTGCGGAGAAAATCGTAGAGGCGCTGCACGTAACCCAGCGTAGGGAAGCTGGATGCGTGCAGGGGTCAACCGGAGGGCCGATCCGTACCGCCCGCGCATACTCCGCAAGGTGGAGGCTGCGTTCCCCCGTGCGCTCAGCCGTGCGCTTAGCCTGAGCCCGTGACGGAGGTTGCGAAGGGCGAGTGGAGCGGCTGGCGGGCGGCTGCGGAGGCCGCGCTGTACGGGGCGGACGGCTTCTATCGCGGGGCCGAGGGGCCGGCCGCGCACTTCCGTACGTCCGTGCACGCGTCGCCGCTGTTCGCCCGGGCCGTGGCCCGGCTGCTGTGCCGGGTCGACGAGGCGCTGGGGCGGCCCGCCGCGCTGGACTTCGTCGACATGGCCGCCGGGCGCGGCGAGCTGGTCGCCGGGGTGCTCGCCGCGCTGCCCGCCGATGTGGCCGCACGCGCGCGTGGGTACGCCGTGGAGATCGCCGACCGCCCCAAGACCCTCGATCACCGGATCGAGTGGCTCGCCGAGCCGCCGCGGGGCGTCACAGGGCTGCTGTTCGCCAACGAATGGCTGGACAACGTGCCCGTGGAGGTCGCCGAGGTGGACTCCGCGGGCGTACCGCGCCTGGTGCTCGTACGGCGGGACGGCCGCGAGCGGCTCGGGGAGCCGGTCTCCGGTGCGCAGGCGCAGTGGCTCGCGCGATGGTGGCCGCTGCCGGCGGAGGAGGGGCTGCGGGCCGAGATCGGCCTGCCCCGGGACGAGGCGTGGGCGTCGGCGGTCGCGGCGGTCGACCGGGGGCTCGCCGTCGCCGTCGACTACGCGCACACCGCGGACGCGCGCCCGCCCTTCGGGACACTCACCGGCTTCCGCCAGGGGCGGGAGACGGCGCCCGTGCCCGACGGGTCGTGCGACATCACCGCGCACGTCGCCCTGGACGCGTGCACGCTCCCCGGTGGGCGCGTTCTGACCCAGCGCGAGGCCTTGCACACGTTGGGCGTCACGGGCGCACGCCCCCCGCTCGAACTCGCCTCCGCCCAACCCGCGGCCTACGTCCGCGCCCTCGCGAGCGCCGGTGAGGCCGCCGAGCTCACCGCCGTGGGCGGGCTCGGCGACTTCGGGTGGCTGCTCCAGCCGGTAGGAATTGCGGACGCACTCCTCAGGGAGCCACCCGCCGCGGGCCTACTTGTCGATGTCCCCGACCACGAAGAACAGTGACCCCAGGATCGCCACCATGTCCGCCACCAGCGTGCCCGGCAGCAACTCCACCAGGGCCTGGATGTTGTTGTACGAGGCGGAGCGCAGCTTCAACCGGTACGGGGTCTTCTCGCCCTTGCTGACCAGGTAGTAGCCGTTGATGCCGAGCGGATTCTCGGTCCACGCGTACGTGTGGCCCTCGGGCGCCTTCAGGACCTTGGGCAGCCGCTGGTTGATCGGGCCGGGCGGCAGCTCCGCGAGCCGGTCGAGGCAGGCGTCGGCGAGGTCGAGGGAGTTGTGGGTCTGCTCCAGGAGGCACTCGAAGCGGGCGAGGCAGTCACCCTCCTGCCGGGTCACCACCTTCAGGGTGTCCTGCAGTTCGCCGTATGCCAGATAGGGCTCGTCGCGGCGCAGGTCGAAGTCGACGCCCGAGGCGCGCGCGATCGGCCCGCTCACGCCGTACGCGTGCACGGCCTCCGGCGAGAGGGCGCCCACGCCCCGCGTGCGCCCCCGGAAGATCTCGTTGCCGAGCACCAGGTCGTCGAACCGGTCCATGCGGGAGCGCAGGGCCGCGACGGACGCACGCGCGCGTGACGTCCATCCGGCGGGCAGGTCCTCCTTGAGGCCGCCGACGCGGTTGAACATGTAGTGCATGCGCCCGCCGGAGATCTCCTCCATGACGTGCTGGAGTTCCTCGCGCTCCGTGAAGGCGTAGAAGATCGGCGTGATCCCGCCCAGCTCCAGCGGGTACGAGCCCAGGAACATCAGGTGGTTCAGCACCCGGTTGAGCTCGGCGAGCAGCGTGCGGGTCCACACCGCGCGCGCGGGGACCTCCATGCCGAGCATGCGCTCCACGCCGAGCACCACGCCCAGCTCGTTGGAGAACGCCGACAGCCAGTCGTGCCGGTTGGCGAGCATGATGATCTGGCGGTAGTCGCGCGCCTCGAACAGCTTCTCCGCGCCCCGGTGCATATAGCCGATCACCGGCTCCGCGTGCGTGATGCGCTCGCCGTCCAGGACGAGCCTGAGGCGCAGCACCCCGTGCGTGGACGGGTGCTGCGGGCCGATGTTGAGCACCATGTCGGTGCTCTCCGCGGCGCCGCCGATACCGACCATGGTCTCCGTCGTAGGAGTCATGGACCCAGTCTCTCCTACGTACGCTGGCCCTATGGAGACGGGGAGCCCGGAGAACGCGGGGACAGCGGGGGACGAGCCGGCGGCCGGCGGGCGGGTGGGGACCGAGCCGGTGGAGGCCGAAACCGTGTGGATCGGCCTGCCGCCGGGGCTGCTGCGGATGCGACGGCTGTTGCTGGTGGTGTGGCTGGGACTGCTGGCCGTGGGTCTGGGGCTGCTGCTCGGGCTGCTCGCCGGGCCCGCCTGGGCGGCCTTCGCCCTGCTGCCGCCGGCCCTGATGGCGTGGGGCTGGGTGATGCTCGGCCGCAACTGGGCCTCCTGGCGGTACGCCGAACGCGCCGACGACCTGCTGATCAGCCGGGGCGTGCTGTGGCAGGAGGAGACCGTCGTGCCGTACGGGCGGATGCAGCTGGTCGAGGTGACCTCCGGGCCCGTCGAACGGCACTTCGGGCTGGCCAGCGTGCAGCTGCACACGGCGGCCGCCGCCACCGACGCGACCATCCCGGGCCTCGACCCGGCCGAGGCGGAACGGCTGCGCGACCGGCTCACCGAACTCGGCGAGGCCCGATCGGCGGGCCTGTGACGACGCCGGGCGTCGACGGCGCCGTACGCGAGAAGCCGCCCGTCACCGAGCGGCGGCTGCATCCCATAACACCGCTCAGGCGGGCGTGGGCGCCGGTCGCCGTCGTCATCGGGTGGGCCGTGCACGACCCCGACCAGGCGCAGCGCCAGCTGACCCGGCTGACCACCACCACACTGCTGATCGCCTTCGCCGTACTCGTCCCGGCCGCCGCCCTCTACGGCTTTCTCACCTGGTGGTTCACCCACTTCGCGGTGACCGAGAGCGAACTGCGCATCCGGACCGGCCTGTTGTTCCGGCGCACCGCGCACATCCGGCTGGAACGGATCCAGGCCGTCGACGTCACCCAGCCACTGCTCGCCCGGGTGGCGGGCGTGGCGAAACTCAAACTCGACGTCATAGGCACCGACAAGAAGGACGAGCTCGCCTTCCTGGGCGAGGGCGAGGCGCGCGCCCTGCGCGCGGAACTCCTCGCGCGCGCCGCCGGTTTCGCGCCCGAGACCGCGCACGAGGTCGGCGAGGCGCCGTCCCGCGAGCTGCTGCGCGTGCCGCCGGGCGTCCTCGCCGTCTCCTTGGTGCTGACCGGCGCGACCTGGGGCACGCTGGCCGCCGCGCTCGTCGTACCGCCGGTGCTGTGGCTGGCCACCGAGAGCGTGTGGACGGTCCTCGCGACCGCGCTGCCGCTGCTGGGCGCGGCGGGCGCGAGCAGTGTGGGCCGGTTCGTCGGCGAGTACGACTGGACGGTGGGCGAGTCCCCGGACGGGCTGCGGATCGACCACGGACTGCTCGACCGCACGCACGAGACGGTGCCGCCGGGCCGCGTGCAGACCGTACGGATCGTGGAGCCGCTGCTGTGGCGGCGGCGCGGCTGGGTGCGGGTGGAGCTGGACGTGGCCGGGTCGTCCAACTCCGTGCTGGTACCGGTCGCTCCGCGGGAGGTCGCCGAGTCGGTCGTCGCGCGCGTGCTGCCCGGAGTGACCGTGCCGCCTGTGTCGGCGCTGTCCCGGTCGCCGCGCCGCGCCCGGTGGTGCGTGCCGGTGTGGTGGCGCGGCTACGGCTTCGCCGTCACCGACGCGGTGTTCGCGGCGCGGCACGGGCTGCTGCGGCGCAGTCTGGCACTCGTACCGCACGCGAAGGTGCAGAGCGTACGGCTCGCGCAAGGGCCCTGGGAGCGCGTCTGGCGGGTCGCCGACGTGCATGTGGACACCGGGGCCAACAAGACGGTGACAGCGCGGCTACGGGATGCCGAGGAGGCGGCGGAGCTGCTGCGGGGGCAGGCGGAGAGGTCGCGGACGGGGCGCAGGGACGCGCGGCCGGACCGGTGGATGGCGTCCTAGGCCGACAGGGCGCGCCCGCTGACAGGGCCAGCCGCGGCCGGCCGTTACGAAACCGCGCTCCGCAGCCCCTGTACGTCGATCTGCTCCGTCTCGTCGTGGGCCGTCAGGTCGATCACCTGGCCGACGCCCCTCGACTCCTCGTCCGCGTGCTTGAACTCCGCCTCGGACTCGGCCTTGTGCAGGGCGAGCGCCTCCTGCCCCACCACGTCGGCGAGGTCCTCGTTCTGCACGGCCTCCAGCGCGGCCGGCGCCGCCCCCTGCTTCGTACCGAAGAAGTCGAAGCCGCCCTCGACGGCCGGACGCCGCACGGGCGTCGGCGGTACGACGGCCACCGCGGTCGGCGCGACGAAGTGCCCGGAGGGCTGCTGTGCGGGCTGGGCGTCCTGGGCCGTGGTGGTGGCGGCCGTCGCGCGCTCATGCCCGTCGACCGCCACGGGCTGCCCCTGGGCCTCGTCCTCCTGCGTGGGCGCCGTACCCGCGGACGCGGCCTCGGCGGAACCGGCCTTCACCGGCTCGCCCTTCGGGGCGCCGTCCCCTTGCGCGGCGTCGTCGCCCTTCGTCGGGGAGCCACCCCCCTTGGGAGAGCCGTCGTCCTCCGGGGAACCGTCACCCTTCGGCGAAGCCACTCCCTTCGGCGAAGCGACTCCCTTCGGCGCAGCCACACCCTTTGGGGAACTCTCGCTCTCCTCCGCGAACTTCTTCAGCGCCGCCTGCGCCCGCACGAACAGCTTGGAACCCTCCGGCGAGAAGATCGCGGGAGCGGCGGGCCGGTCCGTGTCCGCCACGGTCTCCGCGGCCTCCGCGGCCTCCGCGTCCTTCACGGCCTCCCCGGTCTCGGCGGTCTCGGCGGTCTCCGCAGCTTCCACGGCGGTGTCGGCGTCCGCGGACGCGGCCGGCGCCGGCAACAGCTCACGGGCCGCCGGGCCCGACGCCTCTATCTCCAGCAGCCGGCGGCCCTCCAGGGCGCTCGCCCGCTCGGTCTCCGCCGTGGCGTACCGCCGCAGCAGCGCGGCGTGCTCGTTGCGCAGGCCCGCCAGCTCCGTGCGCTTCGCCCGCAGCCGCTGCTCCAGCTTGGCGCGCAGTTCGCGTGACTCCTCCAGGTCGGTCTCCAGTTCGGCGACCCGCTCCTCGAACCGCCACTCGTCGCTCGCCCGCGCGCGCGTGAGGTCGGCGACCTGCTTGCCGGCCTGCGTGTCCCAGCGGCGCATGACGACCGCGCCGACGACCGCCGTCGCCGCGGCGGCCGCGGCCAGACCACGGAGCACCGACTGCTCCGTGAACACCCATGGGCCTAGGGCACAGACGACCGAGACGCCTGCGATCGCCGACGGGGGCAGCAGCCTGTGCAAGGGCGGGGAATGGCGGTGACGTCCACGTGGCATGGCCAGAAACTTACCGCGCGTAGGGGAAACATGGTGCCCCACCCCGTAAAAACACAGCCATCCCGCAGCCTTCACGCGTCATCAGGAATCGGATCGGTCGCCGAATTCGACCGAACCGGCAAAGCACAAGATCATTTCAGTCGCCAACCAGCCGCCACTCATCCTCGCTCAACCCCCGCTCAACTCCTCAGCCGCTCAACCGCCCGCTGATCCACTGCAGCGTCGCCGGAATCTCCCGCCGCCAGGTGTTGAAGTTGTGCCCGCCGCTATCCAGGATGATCGACGAGATACGCGTCAGCTTCGTGTGCTTCACCCGCTCTATGAACTTCAGTGTGTCCTTGTAGTTCGACTCGCCGATCTTGCTGCTGGAGACGAGCAGTGAAGTGTCCGGCGCCGGCGCGTGCTTGATGTACCACCACAGGTTCGCGCGGTTGCGCAGGCCCTTGTCTCCCTGGAAGAGGTCGCCCGTGGTGGGGTCGATCGGCGCCTTGTAGTACGGCGACAGGCCCGCCCCGGCGGCGAACACGTCCGGGTGGTGCATGGCGAGCTTCAACGCGCAGTAGCCGCCCGTGGAATTGCCGATGACACCCCAACTGCCCGGTTTCTTGGCCACCCTGTAGTGCGCGCCCACGGCATCGGGCAGGTCCTTGGCGAAGAACGACTCCGTCTGCGGGCCGCCCGGGATGTCCACGCACTCCGTGTCCCGGGGCGGCGCCACCGTGGGCCGCAGCATCACCAGGATCATCGGCCGCATCCGGCCTTCCTTGGCGAGCCGCAGAGCCGTGCGCGGGTATTCGAGTTTCTCCACCAGTGCCTTCGCCGTGCCCGGATAACCAGTGAGGACGACGGCCGCCGGAAACGCGCGCGTGCGGTACTCGGGCTGGAAGTACTCCGGCGGCAGGTACACGTACGCGGGTGTGGCGATGTGTGTCGTGCGGCCCGCCACGGCGACCTCCTGGATCTGCCCGCCGACCTGCGGCCGCTCCCCGCCCACGCCCGGCACCGGCCGCGCGCCGACCACCCGGAGCGGGCCGCCGTCCGGCGTGTGGTCGACGACCACGCCCTGGTTGTCCTCCTGTCCGAACAGGTCCGCCCAGGAGGCGTAGAAGCCGAAGGCCTGGTTGGCGGCCAGGCCCACCGCCCCGAAGAGCGCCAGCTGGGTGGCGAGAAGCAGGCCGACGCGTCCGCCGACGGCCCGCCAGGTCCGCCGGGCCAGCCGTGGCCACAGCCAGACCGTGCCGACGAACAGCAGCACGGCGGACAGGACCGCCAGCACCAGCGTCTTGTTGCTCGTGAGACCCATGGATGGTTACCCGACTGCGCTTTCCGCCCGGCTCCTCACTGCCCTCGCAAGGACTTGCCCCGGACTTTCCTCGGCCTTTGAAACGGCTTTGAAGAGGAGAGTGAACCTCTCCCCCCGAGACACCGTCCTAGAGGGCGCAATGTCGCCGGATGCCCGAATCGGGCCCGGATCCAAGCTCTCTCGCGGAACTACGGGATGCGATGTCTGTCAGGACAGATGAGGAAATGTCGGGCGGGGTTCCGACCCGATCACACCGGGTGCGGCGCGCATTCCGTGGCCCGCGCCCCGAGGCCGTCCCCGCCCTCGTCGGCAGAGCCTGTGCCCTCGTGGGCCTCCTGGACATCGCCGCGGGCGTCTTCCCGCGCTTCCGGTACAGCCGTATGCACACCATGGCCGAGGTGCTGCCCGGCGCGCTCGGCCCGTTCGCGGCCGCGCTCTCGCTCAGCGCCGGGGTGCTGTTGCTGCTGCTCGCCCACGGGCTGAAGCGGGCCAAGCGCAGGGCCTGGCGCGCCGCCGTGGTGCTCCTCCCGGCCGGAGCGGTGGCGCAGTTCACGTACCGGCACTCCCTGGTGGGCGTGCTCATCTCGCTCGCGCTGCTCGCACCCCTGCTGCGCCACCGGGACCAGTTCAGGGCACTGCCCGACCCGCGCAGCCGGTGGCGAGCGCTCGCCAACTTCGTCCTCATGGGCGCCGGTTCGCTCGCCCTCGGGCTGATCATCGTCAGCGTTCACCCGAACCGCATGGTCGGCAACCCGAGCCTCGCCGATCGCATCACGCACGTCCTGTACGGCCTGTTCGGCTTCGAGGGCCCGGTCGACTACCACGGCAACACGTCATGGACCGTCGCCTTCTCCCTCGGCGCCCTCGGTCTGCTCACCGCGATCACCACGATCTACCTGGCCTTCCGGCCCGAACACCCGGCCGCACGCCTCACCGAGGAGGACGAGTCCCGGCTGCGCGCCCTCCTGGACAAGCACGGCGGCCGCGACTCCCTCGGCCACTTCGCCCTGCGCCGCGACAAGGCGGTCGTCTTCTCCCCCAGCGGCAAGGCCGCCGTGACCTACCGCGTGGTCTCCGGGGTGATGCTCGCCAGCGGCGATCCGATCGGCGACGTGGAGGCCTGGCCCGGCGCCATCGAGCGCTTCATGGACGAGGCCAAGGCGCACTCCTGGACGCCCGCCGTCATGGGCTGCTCCGAGACCGGCGGCGAGGTGTGGACCCGCGAGACCGGCCTGGACGCCCTCGAACTGGGCGACGAGGCGGTGGTGGACGTCGCGGATTTCTCGCTCGCCGGCCGCGCGATGCGCAACGTGCGTCAGATGGTCAAGCGCATCGAGCGCGCCGGTTACGAGACCCGGGTACGACGTGTCCGTGACCTCGGCGAGGCCGAGCTGGACCGCATCCGCCGCGCCGCCGACGACTGGCGCGGCACCGACACCGAACGCGGCTTCTCCATGGCCCTGGGCCGCATCGGCGACCCGGCCGACGGCGACTGCCTCATCGCCACCGCCCACAAGGACGACCAGCCCGGTCCGTACGGCGACCTGAAGGCGATCCTGCACTTCGTGCCGTGGGGCACGGACGGCGCCTCCCTGGACCTGATGCGCCGCGACCGCTCGGCCGACCCCGGCATGAACGAACTGCTGATCGTGGCGGCCCTCCAGGCGGCCCCCCGCCTCGGCATCACGCGCGTGTCGCTCAACTTCGCGATGTTCCGCTCGGCCCTCGCGCGCGGCGAGAAGATCGGCGCGGGCCCGGTGCTGCGCGCCTGGCGCGGGCTGCTGGTCTTCCTCTCCCGCTGGTTCCAGATCGAGTCCCTGTACAAGTTCAACGCGAAGTTCCAGCCCCGCTGGGAGCCCCGCTTCGTCGTCTACCGCGCCTCCGGCGATCTGCCGCGCATCGGCTTCGCCGCCATGCAGGCGGAGGGCTTCGTCAACCTGGCCCTGCCGCTGCCGCGCTTCCTGCGCCGCCGTACGACCCCGGCACGCGCGTGTGCCCACGGAACGGCGGAGCACAACGTCCGCGCGGCGTGACCCTGACTGGCCCGAGCGGAAGCCCCCACCCCCTCCTCCAGCCCCGGGGGCTTCCGCTCGGGCCGCGGCATTCTGCCGTCCGGCCCTGGGCCTAGGCTGAACACATGAGCAAGCAGAGCGGACGCGGGCACGTCGCGGGTCTTCCGGAGTGGGACCGCTGCGCGGTCATGGGAGTCGTGAACGTCACCCCCGATTCCTTCTCCGACGGCGGCCGCTTCTTCGACACGACGGCCGCCGTCAAGCACGGCCTCGAGCTGGTCACCGAGGGCGCCGACCTGGTCGACGTCGGCGGCGAGTCCACCCGCCCCGGTGCCACCCGGGTGGACGAGGCCGAGGAGCTCAAGCGCGTCATCCCCGTCGTCCGCGGGCTCGCCTCCGAGGGCGTCACCGTCTCCGTCGACACCATGCGCGCCCGCGTCGCCGAGCGAGCCCTCGCGGCCGGCGCCGCCCTCGTCAACGATGTCAGCGGCGGCCTCGCCGACCCCGCGATGATCCCCGTCGTGGCCGCCGCCGACGCCCCCTTCGTGGTCATGCACTGGCGCGGCTTCCTGCAGGGCGGCAACGTCAAGGGCGTGTACGACGACGTCGTCACCGAAGTCGTCGACGAGCTGCACGCGCGCGTGGAGGCCGTTCTGGAGGGCGGCATCGCCCCCGGCCGTGTCGTCGTCGACCCGGGTCTCGGCTTCTCCAAGGACGCCGAACACGACCTCACCCTCCTCGCCCACCTCGACCGCCTGCTCGGTCTCGGCCACCCGCTGCTCGTCGCCGCCTCCCGCAAGCGGTTCCTCGGCCGCGTCCTGGCCGGCCCGGAAAGCGCGCCGCCGCCCGCACGCGAGCGCGACGCCGCCACGGCCGCCGTCTCCGCGCTCGCGGCGCACGCCGGCGCATGGGCGGTGCGCGTGCACGAGGTGCGCGCGACGGCGGACGCCGTGCGGGTGGCACGCGCCGTGGAAGACGCGCGGGTCGCAGGCAACGGCGCAGAAGGAGCCCGGTGAGCGCCCCCCACACCGACGTCGAGCAGGTCGAGGCCGCCAACACCGCCTTCTACGAGGCGATGGAGCGGGGCGACTTCGAGGAAGTGTCGTCGCTCTGGCTCACCCCTGGCGACCTGGGCGTCGACGAGACGTACCACGATCCGGCCGACGTCGGCGTGGTCTCCTGCGTGCACCCCGGCTGGCCCGTGCTCACCGGTCGCGGCGAGGTCCTCAGGTCGTACGCCCTGATCATGGCGAACACCGACTACATCCAGTTCTTCCTCACCGACGTGCATGTCTCCGTCACCGGCGACACCGCCCTGGTGACCTGCACGGAGAACATCCTCAGCGGCGGCCCGGCCCCCGAGGGCGGCGAGGAGCTCGGCCCGCTCGTCGGCCAGCTGGTGGTCGCCACGAACGTGTTCCGTCGCACACCGTCCGGCTGGAAGCTCTGGTCCCACCACGCCTCCCCGGTTCTGGCCGAAAACGACGAGGAAGAAGGCGACGAGTCCCCGGCCTGAGTGGGTAGGCGACCCCATGGGCCACCCGCCCGCAGGGACCAAGAAGTGGTTGGAATCACGAACCTGCGGGTAGGGGCGGCTACCAGCCCGTGAGCCGCCGGATTCCCCAGGGGAAACGCAAGGTGAAACCTCCTGGCCCCGGCGCGGGCCCGCGCCCCCCTGGCCCGGCCCTGTCAGTGCCCGCAGGTAGATTCGTTCGAGGCCGGTGTGCCGCCCGCACACGGTACGAACCGGCCGTCACCGACGATTGCAGGAGTGATTCGCGTGGATCGTGTCGCGCTGCGCGGCCTGAAGGCCCGCGGGCACCACGGCGTGTTCCCCAAGGAGCGCGAGGAGGGCCAGACCTTCATCGTGGACCTCGTCCTGGGCCTGGACATCCGGCCGGCCGCCGCCGACGACGACCTGGCGAAGACCGTGCACTACGGCATCGTGGCGGAGGAAGTCGTGGCCGTCGTCGAGGGGGAGCCCGTCAACCTCATCGAGACGCTCGCCGAGCGCATCGCCCAGGCCTGTCTGAAGCACGAAGGGGTCCAGGAGATCGAGGTCTGCGTCCACAAACCCGACGCGCCGATCACGGTCCCCTTCGACGACGTGACCGTCACCATCACCCGGAGCCGAGTATGACCGCGTTCTTCACCGAGGGTCAGAGCGACCCGACCGTACAGCCGGTACCCGCCTCCGTCGTCGAGAAGGTCGACGCCGCCGACACCACCCTCCACAACCCCAAACGGGCCGTGATCTCCCTCGGCTCCAACCTCGGCAACCGCCTGGAGACCCTCCAGGGAGCCATCGACGCCCTCGAGGACACACCCGGCCTCCGCATCAAGGCGGTCTCCCCGGTGTACGAGACGGAGCCGTGGGGCGTCGAGCCCGGCAGCCAGCCGTCGTACTTCAACGCGGTCGTGCTGCTGAAGACCACCCTCCCGCCGTCCTCGCTCCTGGAGCGGGCGCACGCGGTCGAGGAGGCCTTCCACCGGGTACGGGACGAGCGCTGGGGCCCGCGCACCCTCGACGTCGACATCGTCGCCTACGCCGACGTCGTCACCGACGATCCGCAGCTCACCCTCCCCCACCCCCGCGCCCACGAACGCGCCTTCGTCCTCGCGCCCTGGCACGACCTGGAGCCCGAGGCGCAGTTGCCCGAACGCGGGCGGGTCGCCGATCTCCTCGACACCGTCACCCGCGACGGCATCGCGCCCCGCAAGGACCTGGAACTCCGGTTGCCCGAGTAGCCGTTAAGGTCGACAGGACCACATTTCGTGGACCCCTCGGGGGAGCTGAAGGGACACCGTGAGAGAGCTGCGCATCAGGCTGCTGGCCGGCGTCTTCGTCGTCGCCGGCCTCCTGTCCTGGGCGGGCGCCCGCCTGTGGAACTCGGTCGGGACCCTTCCCAGCGTCCCCCTGGCCGCACCCATCGTCCTCGCCCTGATCGCGGTGGTCCTGCTGGCCACGGCGCTGTCGATCCGCGCCCGTCTCAAGGCCCAGCGCGAGCGCCGCCCCGAGGCGAAGGGCGTCGACCCCCTGATGGCGGCCCGCGCGGTCGTCTTCGGCCAGGCCAGCGCCCTGGTCGCCGCCCTCGTCTCCGGCATGTACGGCGGCGTCGGCGTCTTCCTGCTGGAGTCCCTCGACATCCCCGCCCGCCGCGACCAGGCCATCTACGCCGGCTTCTCGGTCCTGGCGGGCATCGCCGTCATAGCGGCGGCCATCTTCCTGGAACGCGTGTGCAAGCTCCCGGAGGACGACGAGCACAACGGCGCGGGGGCGGCTCCGGCGGCCTGATCATCGCCGGGCTCACCAGGGCTGGCGGGCGAGGTGACCGCTGACCAGGAAGCCGGGGTGGGGGTCGAGGCGGTAGCTGTAGAGGGTGAACGGCTTGGCGCCCTCGGCTCTGCGAAGGCGGACGTCGCGTACCTCGACCCAGGTGGACTCGTCCGGTTCCAAGGGGTGGTACTCGGGATGAAAGGTACTTCGCGCTTTCCAACGGTCGGTGACGACGAGGGCGGAGGCCGATCTCTTCGGGCGCGGAGTGAACCTCGCGCCGATGATCCCGGCCAGCTCCTCCAGGAACGGCACGTTGCTGCTGACCACAGTGCGCCCGTCCCACTTCTTGTGGCGGAAGCCATCTCCGTCGATGTATCCGTCCATGTGATGCGCGTCACCTCCCACATGCTGCCGCATCGCATTGGCCAGGTACGACGAAACAACCCGCACACGAAAGCCCGGGACGTCTCGCTTGAGGTACCCGGAGGGTCGCGTTACCGGTTCCAGCTGAGCCAGCAGTCCAGTCGCCTTGGTCAGGCACTCGGCATACCGCGCGGCGAAGTCCTCCTCATCGACGACGAGGGATAGGCAGTTCTTGCCGACCGTACCGTCTGCGCATGTGGCCCCGACAAAGTAGCCGAACTCGTAGCCGGGCCGGATCGTCAGCCGCTCTCGGCACAGCTTCTTCGTATGCGTCCAGGCGAGCATGCACCCTCCCCCGTCCACCGCGGGTACCCAGCCGTCCGGGGTGCTCAGCTCCTGTTTCGCGGCCACAGTGAACGTGACGCGATCGGTCACCACATCCACGACTTCACGCGCCTTGACCACCGTCATCTCAACGACGGTCGTCTGCACTGACAATCGGGTCAGCGCGCCAGTATCAGGCTCATGGCCTCGGCCCGGGTCGTAGCATCCCGAAGCTGACCTCGCACCGCCGACGTCGTGGTCTTGGCACCCGGCTTGCGGATTCCGCGCACCGACATGCACATGTGCTCGGCCTCGATGACGACGATCACGCCACGCGCCTCCAGAATCCGCATCAGGGAGTCGGCGATCTGCGTGGTGAGTCGTTCCTGCACCTGCAGACGACGGGCAAACACCTCCACCAGACGCGCCAGCTTCGACAGGCCAGTAATCTTGCCCGTTTCCGCCGGAATGTACCCAACATGAGCTACGCCATGAAATGGCAACATATGATGTTCACAGAGGCTTACGATCTCAATGTCCTTCACCAGGACCATCTCGTCATGCCCAAGATCGAACGTCGTCGTCAGAACGTCCTCGGGCTCCTGCGTATGCCCCGCCAAGAGCTCCCGATACGCGCGCGCCACCCGCGCCGGCGTCTCCAGGAGTCCCTCGCGGTCGGGGTCCTCGCCGACCGCGATCAGCAGTTCGCGTACGGCGTTCTCGGCGCGCTTCTCGTCGAACTCGCCGATGGTGCCCCCGCCGTCAAGCGTCACAGGGTCGGTCATGTGGTGCCTCAGTTCCTAGGTGTCCTGCATGCGGTGTCCTGCATGCGCATACGACGATGCCGCGCCCCCAGGCTAATCCAGGGGGGCGCGGCATCCTTCCGGGCCTGGTGAGGCCTCCGAGGCCAGGAGATCAGCTCTCCGGGCGATCCTCGGGGGCGGGTTCCGTCGCCGGGGCGGGCTCCGCCGCGGTGGCCTTCGCGGTGGTGATCGCCGGCGTCGCGCCGTTGGCACCGTTCGTCAGTGCGAGCTCCTTGGGGGAGAGCACCGGCGGACGGGTGGACGGCGTACGACGGGACGAGCCGGTCCATGCAGGTCGCGGCGGGCGCTTGACGATGGGGGCGAAGATCTCGGCGATCTCCTCCTTGCCCAGCGTCTCCCTCTCCAGCAGCTGAAGCACCAGGTTGTCGAGGACGTCGCGGTTCTCGACCAGGATCTCCCAGGCCTCGTTGTGCGCGTTCTCGATGAGCTTCTTGACCTCTTCGTCGACCAGCGCGGCGACCTCTTCCGAGTAGTCGCGCTGGTGAGCCATCTCACGTCCGAGGAACGGCTCGGTGTTGTCGCCACCGAACTTGATGGCACCCAGACGCTCGGTCATGCCGTACTGCGTGACCATCGCGCGGGCCGTGGCCGTGGCCTTCTCGATGTCGTTCGCCGCACCCGTGGTCGGGTCGTGGAAGACCAGTTCCTCGGCCGCGCGGCCGCCCAGCATGTACGCGAGCTGGTCGAGCATCTCGTTGCGCGTGGTCGAGTACTTGTCCTCGTCCGGCAGGACCATCGTGTAGCCGAGGGCCCGGCCTCTCGACAGGATCGTGATCTTGTGGACCGGATCGGAGTTCGGTGAGGCCGCCGCGACCAGGGCGTGACCGCCCTCGTGGTACGCGGTGATCTTCTTCTCCTTGTCCGACATGATCCGGGTCCGCTTCTGCGGGCCCGCCACGACGCGGTCGATGGCCTCGTCGAGCATGTGGTTGTCGATCAGCTTCTTGTCCGAGCGGGCGGTGAGCAGCGCGGCCTCGTTGAGGACGTTGCTCAGGTCCGCGCCGGTGAAGCCCGGCGTGCGGCGGGCGACCGCCGACAGGTCGACGTCCGGGGCGACCGGCTTGCCCTTCTGGTGAACCTTGAGGATCTCCAGACGGCCCTGCATGTCCGGGCGGTCGACCGCGATCTGGCGGTCGAAGCGGCCGGGGCGCAGCAGCGCCGGGTCGAGGATGTCCGGGCGGTTCGTCGCGGCGATGAGAATCACACCGCCCTTGACGTCGAAGCCGTCCATCTCGACGAGCAGCTGGTTCAGGGTCTGCTCGCGCTCGTCGTGACCGCCGCCGAGGCCGGCGCCGCGGTGGCGGCCGACCGCGTCGATCTCGTCGACGAAGACGATCGCCGGAGCGTTCGCCTTGGCCTGCTCGAACAGGTCACGGACTCGGGAGGCACCGACACCGACGAACATCTCGACGAAGTCGGAACCGGAGATCGAGTAGAAGGGGACCCCGGCCTCGCCCGCGACGGCGCGCGCCAGCAGGGTCTTGCCGGTGCCGGGAGGGCCGTACAGGAGTACGCCCTTGGGGATCTTCGCCCCGACGGCCTGGAACTTCGCCGGTTCCTGGAGGAACTCCTTGATCTCGTGCAGCTCCTCGACGGCCTCGTCCGAGCCTGCGACGTCCGAGAACGTCGTCTTCGGGGTGTCCTTGGTGATGAGCTTCGCCTTGGACTTCCCGAAGTTCATGACCCGGGAGCCGCCGCCCTGCATCTGATTCATCAGGAACAGGAAGACGACCACGATGAGTACGAAGGGGAGCAGGGACAGCAGGATCCCGACGAAGGCGTTCTGCTTCGTCGGCGAGACCGTGTAGCCGTCCGGGATCTGCTTGTCCTGGTACTTGTTCTGCAGGGTGCCGGCGATGGTCACGCCCTGGTCGCCGATGTAGCTCGCCTGGATCTTCGAGCTGCCCTCGACCTTTTCGCCGTTCTTGAGCTGGACCTTGATGGTCTGCTCGTCGCCGGTGGTCAGCTTGGCCTCTTTGACCCTGTTGTCATTGATCGCCTGGACGACCTGGCCGGTGTCCACCGTCTTGTAGCCGCCGGACGAGCCGACGACCTGCATCAACACGACCACGGCAAGGACGGCCAGCACGATCCACATGACCGGCCCACGGAAGTATCGCTTCACGTCCATCCATACGGAGCGGTGCCGCCCCGTCCCTCCTGCCATAGTGAGTTTGATAAGACAGTTCTTCTGACGGTACCCCAGCTTTGGCGCGCGAAGCCGCACGGGACGGCTGGCAAACCCGTCTGCATGCTCCAACGCCGCGGGACCTGCTGAGGTTCCCGATCTTCATACGGCGCCTGACCTCTCGGGTCAGCCGCCGTAGACGTGGGGCGCGAGCGTACCGACGAACGGGAGGTTACGGTACTTCTCGGAGTAGTCCAGGCCGTAGCCCACCACGAACTCGTTGGGGATGTCGAAGCCGACCCACTCGACGTCGATGGCGACCTTGGCGGCCTCGGGCTTGCGCAGCAGGGTGCATACCTTCAGGGAGGCGGGCTCGCGCGAGCCGAGGTTGGAGATCAGCCAGGACAGGGTCAGGCCGGAGTCGATGATGTCCTCGACGATCAGGACGTGCTTGCCCTTGATGTCGGTGTCGAGGTCCTTGAGGATCCGCACGACGCCGGAGGACTGGGTGCCCGCCCCGTAGGAGGACACGGCCATCCAGTCCATGGTGACGGGGGTGGACAGCGCCCGGGCCAGGTCCGCCATGACCATCACCGCGCCCTTGAGGACGCCGACGATCAGCAGGTCCTTGCCCGCGTACTCCGCGTCGATCTTCGCGGCCAGCTCCGCCAGCTTCGCGTCGATCTCTTCCTTGGTGATGAGCACCTGCTGGAGCTCGGCACCCATGTCTTTCGCGTCCACCCGCATCACTTTCGGTCGTCCCGCACTTACGGCCCTGCACTACGGCCCTCGGCAGGCCCGGCGCCACGGCCCTCGGCAGCCCGCCGGATTCAGCCTTGCCGAATCACCAGTCTGCCACCCTGCCGCTGGGCGACGACTTTGCCCGGCAGATTGATGGCCCCCTGACCGCGCCAGCCGGTGATCAGCCGGTCGACCTCCTCGATGTGGCGGGCGAAGAGGGCACCCGCGGGGGCGCCGGCCTCGATGGCGGCGCGGCGCAGGATGCGGCGGCGTACGGCGGGCGGCAGGGCGTAGAGCTTGGCGCACTCCAGAAGGCCGGCGGCGTCGCGTACGGAGGCCTCAGCCTCGCGGGCCCAGGCGTCGAGGGCGTCGGCGTCGTCGCGGGAGAGCTGGGCGGTCCGGGCCAGGGCTTCGACGACGCCCTTGCCGAGCGCCTTCTCCAGGGCGGGCAGGCCCTCGTGGCGCAGGCGGGACCTCGTGTACGCGGGGTCGGCGTTGTGGGGGTCGTCCCAGACGGGCAGGGACTGGACCATGCAGGCCTTGCGGGCGGTCTGCCGGTCGACTTCGAGGAAGGGGCGCCGGTAACGGCCGTCGGCCCCCGAGACCGCGGCCATGCCGGACAGGGAGCGGATGCCGGAGCCGCGGGCGAGGCCGAGCAGCACGGTTTCGGCCTGGTCGTCGCGGGTGTGGCCGAGCAGGACGGCGACAGCGCGGTGCCGGACGGCCGCGGCGTCGAGGGCCGCGTAGCGGGCGTCGCGGGCGGCGGCCTCGGGGCCGCCTTCGCGGCCGACGGTCACTGCGGTGGACTCGACCGGGTCGAGGCCGAGTTCGCGCAGGCGCAGGACGACTTCCTCGGCGCGCAGGTCGGAGCCGGGCTGCAGGCCGTGGTCGACGGTGACGCCGCCGGCCCGGAAGCCCAGCTTGGGGGCCTCGAAGGCGAGGGCGGAGGCCAGGGCCGTGGAGTCGGCGCCGCCGGAGCATGCCACGAGCACGAGCGGCGACGACAGGCGCTCGTGCGGGGTCTGCCCGGGGGACGGCGAGGCGGGCTGGGAGTTCTGCTCGGTGAGGATGTCGTGGAGGACGCGGCGGACCGCCAGGCGTATCGCCGCGACCGCAGGATGGGGACCCATGTCCGGTTCCCTTCATGAAGTTGTCGGGGGGTGAGCCCGAGCTCGGTCACTCAGAGTGTGTAGATGGTGACAGAACCGGGCCGTTCCCCGAGCATTGCACGCCTACCCATGCCTCACGGTCCCTCGGACGGGTGATTGAAGGGGCGTTCGCCTGCCGTCGGCGGGATTCGTTGCACAACCCCCGCACCCCCGTTCACGACTCGGCCTTGCGATGCACCCGCGCGATCCAGTCCGCCGGTTTGGCGATCTCCATCTTGGTGGGGAGGGTGTTGGGGGAGGTCCACACGCGGTTGAAGCCGTCCATGCCGACCTGGTCGACGACCGCCCGTACGAAGCGTTCGCCGTCGCGGTACTGCCTGAGCTTGGCGTCCAGACCCAGCAGCTTGCGCAGGGCCATGTCCAGCCGGGAGGCCCCCTTGGCGCGACGCTGCTGGAACTTCTCGCGAATCTCCGCGACGGTCGGTACGACGTCCGGACCCACGCCGTCCATCACGAAGTCGGCGTGGCCCTCCAGGAGGGACATCACGGCGGTGAGGCGGCCGAGGATCTCGCGCTGGGCGGGGCTCTGCACGATCTCCACCAGGGACCGTCCGCCGTCGTCTTCCTCGCCCTCGGGGCGGCCCCCGGCGAGGGACTGGGCGGCCTCCCGGACGCGTTCCAGGACGGTCATGGGGTCGACCTCGGTCTCTCCCAGGAACGACTGGATCTCACCCTCCAGGTGGTCCCGCAGCCAGGGCACCGCCGTGAACTGCGTGCGGTGCGTCTCCTCGTGCAGGCACACCCACAGGCGGAAGTCGTGGGGCTGCACATCGAGTTCCCGCTCGACGTGCACGATGTTGGGGGCGACGAGCAGGAGCCGGCCGCCGCCGTTCTCGCCGGCGGGGAGGTCGCGGGTGGCCGGGGCGAAGGTCTCGTACTGGCCGAGGACGCGGGAGGCCAGGAAGGACAGCAGCATGCCCAGTTCGACGCCGGTCACCTTGCCGCCGACGGCGCCGAGGACCGCGCCACCTGGGCTGTTGCCGCGCCGCTCCTGCATCTTGTCGAGCAGGGGCTTGAGGATCTCCCGGAACCCGGCGACGTTCGCGCGGACCCAGCCCGGGCGGTCGACCACGAGGACCGGGGTGTCACGGACGTTCTCCGTGGCCATACGAGTGAAGCCCCGGACGTGTCCCTCCGAGGCCTTGGCGTGCCGACGCAACTCCGCGACGACGGCCCGGGCCTCGTCGCGGCTCACGTCGGGGCCCGGCCGTACGAGCCGGGTCGCGGTCGCCACCGCGAGATTCCAGTCGACCATCCCGGAAGATGCAGCACCACCGATGCTCGTCATGCGTCAACCGTACGTGAGCGCTGCCGCTGGGGGCAGGTCGTGGGGATGGCGGGGGTGACGTCGGTTCGACGGCCCGGCGGGCGGTGCCTACCCGCAGCCGCACGCCGCCAAGGCCGTTGCCGTCTTGTCCAGCGCCGACTGCGCCGCCCACGGATCCGACGTGTCCGATGTCAGGAACGCGAAGGCCAACAGCCTGCCGTCCTGGTCGACCACCGTTCCCGCCAGGGTGTTCACGCCCGTCAGGGTTCCCGTCTTCGCTCGTACGATGCCCGCCGCCCCGTCCGTGTAGCGGCTGGTCAGAGTGCCGGTGAAGCCGGCCACCGGGAGGCCGGTGAGGACCGGGCGGAGTTCTGGGTGAGCAGGGTCGCCCGCCTTGGCCAGCAGTGCCGTGAGCAGGTCGGCGGTGAGCCGGTCGCCCCGGTCGAGGCCGCTGCCGTCCAGGAATTCGGCGCCCGACAGGGGCACTTCGAGCTTGTCCAGCTGGGCGGCGATCGCCCGGCCGGCGCCGTCGAAGTCGGCGCGTGCGCCGGTGGCGACGGCCGTCTGGCGGGCGAGGGCCTCGGCGATGTCGTTGTCGCTGTTGGTGAGCATGCGCTCGACGAGGGCGGACAGCGGGGGCGAGGAGACCGTCGCGAGGGACTGGGCGCGCCCGGTCGCCTTGGAGGGGCCGGGGGACGTCGTCCTGATGCCGTGGTCCTCGAGGAGGGCGGCGAACTTGCGGGCCGCGTCCGCCGCCGGGTCCGTCACCCGGGGTGCGGGGCCGCCGGCGGAGTCGTCCGTGCGGGCCTCGTCGACCATCAGGGCGGAGACGGGGGCGAGGTTGTCGTTGACTCCGATGGGGTGAAGTTCGGAACCGGCGTACAAGGTGGTGTCGTACGAGAGCGTCACCTCGCGCAGGTCGCGCTTCTTCAGGGCGGCGGCCGTCTCGTCGGCGAGGGTGCGCAGGCTCGCCCAGCCCTCGGCGTCCTCGTGGGCCGTGAGCGTGGGGTCGCCGCCGCCGACGAGGACGAGTTCCCCGGTGTCGGCTTCGAGGGCGGCGCGGGTGGTGAGGCGGTGGTCGGCGCCCATGGCGGTCAGTGCGGCCGCGGCGGTGGCGATCTTCGTGGTGGAGGCGGGCGTGAGCGCCTCGTCGGCCCCGACGCCGTACAGCCGCGTGCCCGTGGCGACGTCCACGACCGCCGCCGTACGGCGGGTGCCGAGCGCCGCGTCCTTCAGGAGCGGCTCGAGGACGCCGGCGAGGGCCCGTCCGGTCGGGGCCGACTTCAGACTGCCGCCGGCCCCGCCGCCGAGGCCCGCGAGGACGGAGGCGGCGCTGGGTGCGGGGCGGGGCGCGGCCGCCGTACCGGAGGACGTACCGGAAGAACCATCGTGATCTGCGCCACCCGTACGTTCCTGGGCAGCCGCCCGGTCCCGCTCGGCCGTACGCTGACCGGTGGAGTCCCAAGGGCCTGCGGCGGTCACCACTCCGGCGGCCAGCGCCAGGCCGGCGGTGGCGGCGCCCGCGGTGTACTGCCAGGTCTTCGCCCTCGTGATCCGCGCGACCTGCGGTTTCGTGGCGCGTGCGAGCCGCGCGACCCGTGGCCTCGCGGCCGTCGCGGCGCGTGCGAGACGTGGGCCCACGGCGTCCGCGGCCTGTGCCAGACGCGGTCGTACGGCGCTCGCGACCCGCGTCACATGCGGTCTCGCGGCTCGCCAAGGCCTCAGCTCTGGCACGACCACCAGCCCCTTTCGCGATCACACACCTGCGTGAGGGACACTTAACCACCAGAACTATGTGCTGATCATGGAGGAGCCACCGGTGGAGTTCGACGTCACGATCGAGATTCCGAAGGGTTCGCGGAACAAGTACGAGGTGGACCACGAGACCGGTCGGATCCGCCTGGACCGTCGCCTCTTCACCTCGACCAGTTACCCGGCCGACTACGGCTTCGTCGAGAACACCCTCGGCGAGGACGGCGACCCGCTGGACGCGCTGGTCATCCTGGACGAGCCGACCTTCCCCGGCTGCCTCATCCAGTGCCGCACGATCGGCATGTTCCGGATGACGGACGAGGCCGGTGGCGACGACAAGCTGCTGTGCGTGCCGGCGCACGACCCGCGCGTGGAGCACCTGCGTGACATCCACCACGTGTCGGAGTTCGACCGCCTGGAGATCCAGCACTTCTTCGAGGTCTACAAGGACCTGGAGCCCGGCAAGTCGGTCGAGGGCGCCAACTGGGTGGGCCGTACGGACGCCGAGGCCGAGATCGAGCGGTCCTACAAGCGCTTCAAGGAGCAGGGCGGTCACTGAGCCTGCTGTCGCGAAGGGGCCGCACGCACACGCGTGCGGCCCCTTCGCGCATCTGTGCGCATACTGATGCTTGCTGAACGTGTCGTACAGGGAGCGCTACGCAGTGACGGAGGCGGAGTACCGCAAGCCACGGTCGGACGAGGCGAGGAGTGCCTTCGCGGCCCCCAGTGTGGTCGTCGGGGACTTGGGCGAGTCCTCCACGACATCCGAGTTCGCGATTCCCGAGGGGCTCGCGGTGCCCATCGTCGGTTCGGAGTCGGAGACCACGTCCGAGTTCGCCCTCCCCAAGGGGCTCGACGTCCAGCAGACCCCCGTGGCGGAGCCCGAGGGGTCGGCGTTCAACTCGCCGAGGACCTACAGCGCCCGGCACGCGCCGCCCGCGTTCACGCCGCCGACCGGCATCCCCGTGGTCAGTCTGACCAAGGACCTGCCCTGGCAGGACCGGATGCGCACGATGCTGCGCATGCCGGTGGCCGAGCGGCCCGCGCCGGAGCTCGTGCACAAGGCGGAGGAGGACGAAGGTCCGGCCGTTCCGCGCGTGCTCGACCTGACGCTGCGTATCGGTGAACTGCTGCTGGCGGGCGGCGAGGGCGCCGAGGACGTGGAGGCGGCGATGTTCGCCGTCTGCCGCTCCTACGGGCTCGACCGCTGCGAACCGAACGTCACCTTCACCCTGCTGTCGATCTCCTACCAGCCGTCCCTGGTCGACGACCCGGTGACGGCGTCCCGGACAGTGCGCCGCCGGGGCACCGACTACACGCGTCTGGCGGCCGTCTACCAGCTGGTGGACGACCTCAGCGACCCGGAGAACCACCTCTCCCTGGAAGAGGCCTACGGGCGGCTCGCCGAGATCCGCCGCAACCGGCACCCCTACCCCGGCTGGGCGCTGACCGCCGCGAGCGGGCTGCTGGCGGGCGCGGCCTCCGTGCTCGTCGGCGGTGACCTGACCGTCTTCGTCGCGGCCGCGCTGGGCGCGATGCTCGGCGACCGGCTGGCCTGGCTGTGCGCGGGGCGCGGCCTGCCGGAGTTCTACCAGTTCACGGTTGCGGCGACGCCGCCGGCCGCGATCGCGATCGCGATGACGCTGGCGCACGTGGACGTCAAGGCGTCCGCGGTGATCACGGGTGGACTGTTCGCGCTGCTGCCCGGGCGGGCGTTGGTGGCGGGCGTGCAGGACGGTCTGACCGGCTACTACATCACCGCGTCCGCGCGACTGCTGGAAGTCATGTACTTCTTCGTGGGCATCGTCGTCGGGGTGCTGGTGATGCTCTACGTCGGTGTCCAGCTGGGCGCCCGCCTCACCCCCGACGCGGCTCTGGGCGGCGAACCACGGCCGCTGTTGCAGATCGGTGCGTCGATGCTGCTGTCCCTGGCCTTCGCGGTGCTGCTCCAGCAGGAACGATCCACCGTGCTGGCGGTGACGTTGAACGGCGGTGTCGCGTGGGCGGTGTACGGCGCGATGCACTACGCGGGCGAGCTCTCACCGGTTGCCTCCACGGCGGTTGCGGCGGGCCTGGTGGGGCTGTTCGGGCAGTTGCTGTCCCGGTACCGGTTCGCGTCGGCGCTGCCGTACACGACGGCGGCGATCGGGCCCCTGCTGCCCGGTTCCGCGTCGTACTTCGGGCTGTTGTCGATCGCGCAGAACGAGCTCGATGCGGGGCTGGTGTCGTTGTCGAAGGCCGCGGCGCTGGCGATGGCCATCGCGATCGGGGTGAACCTGGGAACGGAGATCTCGCGGCTGTTCCTGCGCATCCCGGGCGCTGCCACGGCGGCGAGCCGCCGCGCGGCCAAGCGGACGCGCGGCTTCTGACGGGGCGGGCCCCAAGATCATCACGTGATGGATGTCACACGCATCTTGCATGATCGGCTGACAGTAGCTTCGACAGCCTGCCACACGGATTCAATATACAGACATGACTCTTTTGAGCGACACGACAAAGCATCCCCATTTACACGCTGTTACTTCTTGAGTTTCCGGCTTCAGGGATGCGGACTTGTCTGGCCCATGGGGCATCTGCCTAGCCTTCTACCGACCGAAGAAGCCATTTCCAAATGGGGGACAGACTTGAAATCTTCCGTGTTGCGAGCCGCCAAAAACACGCTCGCCTTGGCTGCGGCAATGGCCGGCGTCCTCGTGTTGTTCGGCCCTGCCGCATCCGCCGAAGCGGCCCCACAGACCGCTCAGGCGTCGAAGTGCGGATCGCTCGATAATGGCGAGCTGTGCATCTACGGTCCGGACGGTCCGATCACCGGAAACTACACCACCGAGTACTGCAGGTCAGGAGGCTCGGGGACCATCAACGTACAGTTCGGCTACCAGATAAAGGGCGGAAGGCACATCTGGGACGGCTACGACAGTCAATTCATCGCGTCTGGAGATTGCGGCTCATACACCAGGCGTCTCAGCAACCTGGGTTCCGATGACAGCATCCGCGGCATCATGATGACCGACGGAAAAGTCTATGTGACCAGGTGGATGTTCGTGAGTTAGGCGCAGAGCGGACCATCACCTGCGGGATCGCTGATATCACATTCGGTCTCGCAGGTGATGCACCGAGCAGCCCGTTCAGTTCTGAGGATAGTTCTGGTCGTACGGGTACTGCTGCGGGTACTGCTGCCCCTGCCGCGGGTACTGCTGGGCGTACGGCTGATCCTGCTGGCCGTATGGCTGATCCTGCTGGCCGTATGGCTGGTCCTGCTGGCCGTACGGCTGATCCTGCTGGTAACCGTAGCCCTGGTCCGACTCGTAAGGCTGCTGTGCCGGCTCCACGCGGCGGAGCTGCGTCGTCGCGTCGTCCATCATCGGGGGCATCTGCGGCCGGCCGGCGGGGGCCTCCGCGGCCGCGCGCTTCTTCTTCGACCGCTCGCGCAGGTATTCGATGATGATCGGGACCACGGAGACGAAGACGATCAGGATGAGGATCGCCTCGACGTTCGTCTTGATGAACTCGATCTGGCCGAGCCAGTAGCCGGCGAGGGTGACGCCGGTGCCCCAGGCGATGCCGCCGATGACGTTGTACGTGAGGAACGTGCGGTACTTCATACGGCCGGCGCCCGCCACGATGGGGGCGAAGGTGCGCACGATCGGTACGAAGCGGGCGAGGACGATCGCCTTGGGGCCGTACTTCTCCATGAACTCGTGGGCCTTCTCCAGGTTCTCCTGCTTGAAGAGCTTGGAGTTGGGCCGGCTGAAGAGCCTGGGACCGAAGAACTTGCCGATCATGTAGCCCACTTGGTCGCCGATGACGGCGGCGATCACGATCAGCGTGCAGACCAGCCACAGGGGCTGGCTGATGTAGGTCCCCTCGGCCACGAAGAGCCCCGCGGTGAACAGCAGAGAGTCGCCCGGCAGGAAGGCGAAGAGCCCGGACTCGGCGAAGACGATCAGCAGGATGCCGGGCAGGCTGAAGGTCTCGATCAGGTAGTCGGGGCTGAGCCACTCGGGGCCGAGCGCGAGGGTCGTCACGGGAATGTGGCTCCTGCTGGTGTGGGGCGGGCTGGGACTGGCTGCCCAAAGTATCAACGCAGCCGTCGTGGCCCAGGTTCCAAGAGGCCCCCAGGATGCACTGTGGTCCGCCCGGCACAAAGCCGTGGAGCTCGGCGAGGTCCTCGGGTTGACGGTCCGGCCCGGGAGTGAGCCTCCCGGGCCGCGGGTCAGGAGGTGTACCGGGCCGCGTTCGCCTTGATCGCGTTCCTGAGGTGTTCGGCGAGACCCGGGCGCATGGAGTCGTAGAACGCCTTGAAGCGCTCGTCGGACACGTACATGTCGCCGAGGCACAGGTGCATCTCGTAGGGGCACTCGTAGTACCACGTGCCGATGTGCTGTCGATGCTCCTCGGCCATGTCCATGGCCCGCTCGCCGGCCGGCGGCTCGCCCTCGGCCATCAGGGCCTTGTAACGCTCGCTCCAGTCTTCCGCCTCGGCCATCAGGCGCTTCCAGTCCTCCTTGGTGTACTGGGCCGCGCGCCGCTGCGACTCGGCGTACGCCTCCGTGCCGCCCCAGCGCTCTTCCGCCTCCTCCGCGTACTGCTCCGGGTCCTTGTCGCCGAAGACCTCGAACCGCTCCTCCGGCGTGAGATTGATGCCCATCTTGCGTGCCTCCATGGCGTGCTCCACGGCCTCCGCCATCTTCTGCAGCTTCTCGATCCGGGCGGTCAGCAGTTCGTGCTGTCGCCGCAGGTGCGCGCGCGGGTCCGCGGCCGGATCGTCGAGCAGGGCGGCGACCTCGTCGAGCGGGAAGCCGAGCTCCCGGTAGAACAGGATCTGCTGCAGCCGGTCGAGGTCGGCGTCGCTGTAACGCCGGTGGCCCGCGTGGCTGCGCTCGCTCGGGACGAGCAGGCCGATGTCGTCGTAGTGGTGCAGCGTGCGCACCGTGACCCCGGCGAAGCCGGCGACCTGTCCCACGGAGTAGCTCACTTCTTCCGCTCCCTTCTCGGTACGCCCTTCACGATGAATCCTTACGTGGCGTGAGGTGCAAGTCCGACGGCCCGGACCTACCGTCGTACGCATGCCATTGCACCGAGGGGACAGCGGAGTACCGGACGACAAGGGCGACGGGCGCAGGCTCGCCGTCAACCCTTTCCACGGCGAGGCCAACCCGGTAGGCGGCATGGCCGAGGCCCCGCCCAAGCACCGGCTCCCGGACGCTCCCCTGCCGCCCACGACCGCCTACCAGCTCGTGCACGACGAACTGATGCTCGACGGCAACTCCCGGCTGAATCTCGCCACCTTCGTCACCACCTGGATGGAGCCGCAGGCCGGGGCCCTCATGGACGAGTGCCGGGACAAGAACATGATCGACAAGGACGAGTATCCGCGCACCGCCGAGCTGGAGCGGCGCTGTGTGGCCATGCTCGCCGATCTGTGGAACGCGCCCGACCCGTCGGCGGCCGTGGGCTGCTCGACGACCGGGTCGAGCGAGGCGTGCATGCTCGCGGGGATGGCCCTCAAGCGGCGGTGGGCGCGCCGGAACGCCGACCGGTACCCGGCCCGGGACGTCCGCCCGAACCTCGTCATGGGGATCAACGTCCAGGTCTGCTGGGAGAAGTTCTGCACCTTCTGGGAGGTGGAGGCCCGTCAGGTCCCCATGGAGGGCGACCGGTTCCATCTCGATCCGCGGGCCGCCGCCGAACTGTGCGACGAGAACACCATCGGGGTCGTGGGCATCCTCGGCTCCACCTTCGACGGCTCCTACGAGCCGATCGCCGACCTGTGCGCCGCCCTCGACGCCCTCCAGGAGCGCACCGGCCTCGACATCCCCGTCCACGTCGACGGGGCGTCCGGTGCCATGGTCGCGCCCTTCCTCGACGAGGACCTGGTGTGGGACTTTCGGCTGCCGAGGGTCGCCTCCATCAACACCTCCGGGCACAAGTACGGTCTCGTCTACCCGGGCGTCGGCTGGGCGCTGTGGCGGGACGCGGAGGCCCTGCCCGAGGAACTCGTCTTCCGCGTCAACTACCTGGGCGGCGACATGCCGACCTTCGCGCTCAACTTCTCCCGGCCGGGCGCGCAGATCGTGGCGCAGTACTACACCTTCCTGCGGCTGGGCCGGGATGGGTACCGGGCCGTGCAGCAGGCCGCGCGGGACGTGGCCACGAGCCTCGCCGAACGTGTCGAGGCGCTCGGCGACTTCCGGCTGCTGACCCGCGGCGACGAGCTGCCGGTGTTCGCCTTCACGACCGCGCCGGGCGTGCGGACGTACGACGTCTTCGACGTCTCCCGACGGCTGCGCGAGCGCGGCTGGCTGGTGCCGGCGTACACCTTCCCGCCCCACCGCGAGGACCTGTCCGTGCTGCGGGTGGTGTGCCGCAACGGCTTCTCGGCCGACCTCGCCGAACTGTTCGTGGAGGACCTGGGGCGGCTGCTGCCGGACCTGCGCCGGCAGTCTGGGCCGCTTACGCGGGACAAGGGAGCGGCGACGGGGTTCCATCACTGAGGACAACCCGGATCGCTCAGACGATGTCGCGTTGGGCTTCTGGCGAGCTGCTGAGAAGCCCGCTTCTCAGCAGTCGCTGGACATCTACTATTTAGGATCGTACCGTTACCTGTGTTGAAGGTGATGCAGTCAGGTCATCACGGCGACGGTTCTCTGGCATGCCCCTGCGCGCCGCCCGGGTCCGGACAAAGCTGTGCCCCGGGCTGTGTGCAAAAGCAGTGACAGGACTCCGGGGCGCACGCCTTCGAGATTAACACGGAACCTTTCATTCGGGGGGCGTCGATGGTGACGGACGAAGAGGCCAAGCGGATCGTGGACTCAATCTCCGCCGAGAGGTTCCAGCCCTATCTCGACGACTGTGGTGGCGACCCCCTCGTCGCGCTCCGGCTGTACTGCTGGGACGGTGAGGCCTCCCGCGCGTTCCTCGGCGCGCTGCGCGACTTCGAGGTGGCTATGCGCAACTCGTTCCACGCCAGGTTGTCCGGACGTTACGGGCACGCCGACTGGTGGGACTCCCCGCGCGTGCGGCTGACCAGCAAGGGCACCCAACAGGTGGACAGTGCCAAGCAGGCTCTGCGACAGGAGCTCGGCCAGAATTTCACCCCCGGGGACATGGTCGCCAAGCTCACCCTCGGGTTCTGGGTCGGCCTCACGGGACGCGGCCAGAACTACGAGATGCAGTTTTGGAACCCGGCACTGCGCCACGCCTTCCGTGGTTACCGGGGCAGGCGCGGTGCCCTCCAGCAGGAGCTGGACCACATCCGCCGTTTCCGCAACCGCATCGGCCACCACGAGCGCATCTGCCACCGCCACCTGGAGAAGGACTACGAGACGCTGCTCCGGCTCATGAAGTACGTGTCGCCCGAAAAGGCCGCGCTGCACCGGCAGTTCAGCCAGATTCCCGAAGTGCTCGCTCGCAGGCCGCTCGTACTCGCCGGTGCTGAGCCGGTGCGGCTGTGAGGCCGTGATGCCGCGCCCCAAGCCCAGGTTCATGTCCTGGGAACGCCCCTCGGTGCCCGAGCCGGAGACCGCGACGATCCCGTCGTACGCTCCCGTGTCGCTCGGCGAGATCAAGGAACTCGCCGGAGTGGGCCGTCCCACGGTCAGCAACTGGCGGCGGCGGTTCTCGCGGGAGGTCCTGGGCATAGGGAGCGACTCCCGCCGTCCCTTCCCCGACCCCGTTCCAGGCGCGGGCAGCGAGAGCAAACCCCTCTTCGACGCGAACGAGATCGCGGACTGGCTGGATCTGCGGACGATCCCGGACGCCGAACCCGACCAGGACGGCCGCCTCCCCACATACGGCGACCGGTTCCGCCGCGCCCTGCGGTTGCGCGGTCTGATCGCGCTCAAGCATCGGCTGGGCTCGGCGCAGACACTCATCTCGCAGGCGCTCGCCGTGATCGCCATGTCTGCGGAGGGCAAGGACTGGATCACCGAGTACCTTCCCGCGGAACTCGTGGCGGAGCACGAGGCTGCAGACCCGGATGTCGTACGGGCCGTACACGAGCTCATGAACGAGATCGGCGCCCCCGGCTGGGCCGCCGACGCGCTGCTGGGCCTGGACGAGGACCTGGAGATCGCCCGGCGCCTCGAGTCCGACCTCGTCATGGACATCGCTCCACGGGAAGTCGTCGCGCTGGTCGCCGCGCTGATCGGCCCAAACGAGGGCGGTCCCGGACAGCGTTCGACGATCAGCTTGTGCGCAGGCCTCGGGGAACTGCTACTCGGTATGGGCGGCGGACCCTACGAGAACCTCCGGGGCCACGGCGAACTCGTCGCCGTCGAGCCCGATCCGCTACGGCGGAAGTTGTTGCGGTACCGGCTGCTGAGCTACGAGGCGGGCTCCGTGGACGTTTGCGCGTCACCGTCCGAACTCGACACCGAGCGTGCCTGGAATCAGGCACCCGTCGATCCGCACCGCTTCTCCCACGCCGACATCGTGCTGGCCGATCCGCCGTACGTGCCCGGCGAGCGAGAACGCGACCGCGAAGGCCCTTTGTGGTGGGCCGAGGAAGCCGTCCGGCGCCTCGAACCTGGCGGGCGCGCTTACGTCGTCGTTCCCGCCTGGACGCTGACCCGCACCCGCGGCACCGGCGCAGCCGCTGTGCCGACCCCGACGGTGAAGGCGCGAGAAGAGCTCCTGGAGCGCGGCTGCGTGAAGGCGATCGTGCAACTGCCGCGCCGTATACACCCCTTCCGTACGGGAGCCGAGTATGCCCTTCTCGTGCTGCGCCGACCGTCCGAACCCCGCTCGGTACTGCTGGTCGACGCGGACCGGATCACCCAGCGGTCCGAGGGGAAGGGGTGGGTCGACCAGGTGGCCGAGGTCGTACGGCTGGCAGAGACCGACCCTGTTTCTGAGTCGCTGCCCGAGGCGGTCGCCGATCCCCAGGATGCCGCGCTCGTACCGGTACGCGCGGCCGGCGCAGGCCAGGAGCAGCTGTTGGACGGCCGCTCGGTACTGCCCGCGCACCGGTTGGCGGCTCCCGAGCCACATGTCGACCACTTCGAGGAGACCCTCACCGCACGCCGGACGGCCGCCGCTGCCATGCCCCACCTCCGCGACTGGCTCGGCGGGATGAGCGTCGCCAAGCGGCGTACGCCGATGCGGCATCGCAAACTCGACGAACACCTGCGAGCAGGCCAGCTGAAACTGCTCAATGGACACCGCGTCAGGGATGAGCACATTGGGGAGGCCGGTCTTCCCGTCGTCGGGCGTCCCGAGTTGCTGGGCAAACTGCCCGTCGGAACACGCCGCATCGACCTCGAAGACCTAGCGGAGTACTCGTCGGCGAGGATCACCGAGCGGGGGGACGTCCTCCTGCTTGCCGAACACGGGGTGCGCTGCCAGGTGGACATGGCGGGCGGCTGCGTGCTGCTCGCCCCGGTGCAAGGACTCCGGATCACGGCGTACCAGGACCACGTCCGGGCCATCGCCGACGGTACGCCCGACCGCCCTGACGCCCTGTGGATACGGCCCCACTCCCTGGCCCGGCTGCTCCAGTCGCCGCGCAACCAGCACCGCGGCAGCGGTTCGCTGGTCCGGCGGGTAAGCGTGCGCGAAATGGATCTGCCACAGCTGCCGCCCGCCGAGATCGGCGAACTGGAAGCCATCCTCACCGAGACGGAACGACTGCGGGCGGACGTACGCAGGCAGTTGGAGGCGCTGGACGGCCTGGCTGAGCGGATTTCGGCCGGAGTCGCCGATGGCGCACTGGCGTTGCGCCGAAGGTGACCGGCGCCGCTATAGAACACCTCATCACCAGTACAGATTCACGTTCGCAGCACACCGAAAGAAGTGAGAAGCCTCGTGCCACCACGGAAGAAGAAGGACGCCAAGCCGGAGCCCATGAAAGCGATCCTGTGGAAGTCGGCGGACAAGCTCCGGGGGACTCTGGACGCCGCCGAGTACAAGCACTTCGTCCTCGGCCTGGTCTTCCTGAAGTACGTATCCGTGGCCATGGCCGAGAAGCGGGCGCAGCTCGAAGCACAGCTGCGAGACGGCAGCATGCTCGCCGGACTCGGCCTTGAGGGACGGGCATCGGAGGAGCTGATCCTGAAGACGGTGGAGGACCGCAGGCAGTACACGGGCGCCGGGCTCTTCTACGTCCCCCCGGCGGCCCGCTGGGAAGTGGTGATGGAACGGGCCAAGGGGACGCTGGACGGCCCCTCGCTCGGTGAGGTCATCAACGCCGCGATGGACACCATCGAGAAGGCCAACCCCTCCCTCAAGGACACCCTGCCCGACAACTACAACAGCCAGCGCGTCAACGAGACGACACTCGCCGGCCTGGTGCAGCTCCTCGACCGGCTGGAGTTCCAGTCCCAGGTCGGCGAGGACGGCAGGCGAACCGGAGCCCGCGACCTGATGGGTGAGGTGTACGAGTACTTCCTCGAGCAGTTCGCGATCGCCGAGGGGCGTAATGCCGGGCAATTCTTCACACCGGAGTCCATCGTGCGACTCCTCGTGGAGATGCTGGAGCCGAAGGAAGGGGAACGGGTTCTGGACCCGGCGTGTGGCTCGGGCGGGATGTTCGTGCAGACCGAGAAGTTCATCGACACGCACGGCGGCGACCGCTTCAACGTCTCTGTCTTCGGCCAGGAACGCAGCCTCACGACGTGGCGACTGGCGAAGATGAACCTCGCTATCCACGGCATCGAGGCAAATCTCGGGGAGGAGCCCGCCGACTCCTTCCACGAGGATCAGCACCCCGATCTGAAGGCCGACGTGGTGCTCGCCAACCCCCCGTTCAACATCTCGGACTGGGGCGGTGAACGGCTCGGCATCGACGACCGCTGGGTCTACGGCGTCCCACCTGTCGGTAACGCCAACTTCGCCTGGATCCAGCTCATGGTCAGCAAGCTGCGCCCTGGTGGGCGGGCGGGCATCGTCCTGGCCAACGGCTCGATGAGCAGCAAGTCGGGCGGCGAAGGCGACATCCGGCGCCGGATGTTGGAGGACGACCTGGTGGCCTGCATGGTGGCGTTGCCGGGTCAGCTGTTCCGGTCCACGCAAATTCCTGCGTGCCTTTGGTTCCTCGCGGAGGGCAAGGGGCGGGGGCACGGAGAGTGGGTGCAGGGGAGGAAGGGGGAGGTGCTGTTCATCGACGCTAGCAGGCTCGGCACGATGAAAGAGCGCACACACCGGGAGCTCAAAACGCCGGATGTCGAGCGAGTAGCTTCAACTTTCCGTGCATGGAGAGGAGCTTCAGGCGCTGGTGCATACACAGATGTGCCCGGGTTCTGCCGGAGCGCTTCGCTGGAAGAGATTCGTCAGAACGACTTCATGCTGACGCCGGGGCGCTACGTCAAGGCTGCGGAGCCGGAAGGGGACCCTGACGCGGAGCCGGTGGGGGCGAAGGTGGAGAGGCTGACTAAGGAGCTGTTCTCGCAATTCGAGGAAGCGGGGCGGCTGGAGGCTGTGGTGCGCGAGCAGGTGGGGAGGCTGTGATGGAGCAGTGGACAACCCAACGTATCGGCGACCTCGCAACGGTCTTCGACGGGCCTCACGCAACACCGGCCAAGACGAAGTCAGGACCCTGGTTTCTCAGCATTTCAAGTCTTTCCGAAGGACGATTGGACCTCACGGAGTCGGCGCACGTCAGCGAAGCGGATTTCACGAAGTGGACACGACGAGTCACCCCTGAGGAAGGTGACTTGCTCTTCTCCTACGAGACCCGACTGGGTGCCGCCGCTCTCATGCCACCAGGTGTGCGGGGTTGTCTGGGGCGCCGCATGGGGCTCTTGCGCCCCCACAGGAAACGGGTGGACGAACGCTTCCTTCTGTATGCCTACCTTGGCCCGGAATTCCAGGGAGAGATCAAAGCGCGTGCTGTTCGTGGCGCCACCGTCGACCGAATCCCGATCGCCGAGATCGCGAACTGGCCTCTCCGCGTCCCCCCGCTATGTCATCAGCGGGCCATCGCGGAGGTACTGGGTGCACTTGACGACAAGATGGCCGTCAACGAACGCATCGCCGAGACGGCGAACGCGCTCGCTGAGGCTCTGTACGTCCGGGACTCTGCCATCGAGCAAGGCTGGCGCATGATTGCCCTGTCGGACTGCGCGAAGTGGCTTTCCGGTGGGACACCCAAGACCAGCGAGCCGAGCTACTGGGACGGCGACATCCCGTGGATCTCGGCCGCAAGTCTCAAGTCTGCGTGGCTCGACGACTCGGAGCGAAAGGTCACCCGGCTTGGGGCCGAGAACGGAACCCGGCTTGTCCCCGCGGGCACGATCATCTTCGTCGTACGCGGCATGAGTCTCACCTCAGAATTCCGGGTCGGCCTGACACAGCGCGAGGTGGCCTTCGGCCAGGACTGCAAGGCGCTGATTCCACACGCTGGGATCGATTCCGTCGTCTTGCTCCTCGCCCTGCGGGCCCGAACCAGGGAAATCCTCGGTCTTGTCGACACCGCCGGGCACGGCACCGGCCGTCTCGGAACGGACCGCATCGCAAAGCTGCGCGTCAGGCTCCCTGAAGGGGAGCGTGCAACGGCCTTTGCCGAGACAGTGCGCCCACTTGCTCAACGCGCAAGTGCCGTGCAGAACGAGAACCGCACCCTAGCCGCCCTCAGGGACACCCTGCTCCCCCAACTCGTCACCGGAAAGATCCGCGTCAAGGACGCCGAGCGCGTCGTGGAGGAAGCCACGTCATGACCACCGAAAGTGCTGCCACTCCCCCGGAGTTCGAGAGCCGTCCTTCCCGCGGTTCCTCCGAGCGTGACTGGGAGGCGCTCACCCTGGATCACCTCGCCGAGTTCGGGTGGCAGCACTTTCCCGGCAAGGCGCTCAACCCCAAGAGCGGCCACCGCAAGGACTGGGGCGACCTGATCCTTTACCCCCGCCTGCGTACCGCCATCGCCACCCGCCACCCCAACCTGCCCGCCCACGCCGTCGACGAGGCGATCGAGGAACTGCTACGGCAGGCGCCCGGCAACGACGTGCGCAAGAACTGGCAGTTCTACAAGAAACTCACCGGTGATCTGAAGGTCGAGTACACGGACCCGCTGACCGACAAGACACACAGCGTCACCGTCCGCCCGATCGACTTCACCGACCCGCACGGCAACGACCTCGTCGCCTCCTCACAGGTCCGGATATGCGCGGCCAGCGAGCGGACGTTCGTCTTCGACATCGTGCTGTACGTCAACGGAATCCCGCTCGGCGTCATCGAGTTGAAGAAGGCAAGTGGACGTGACGACTCCCGCACCGCGTACGACCAGATCCAGAACTACCGGCGTGAGCTGAAGAGCGACGGCACCTTCCGCACCCTGTGTGTCGCCGTCGCCACGGACGGGGTGACCGCCCGCCTCGGCACTCCCTTCACACCCTGGGAACACATGGCACCCTGGCACGCCGAGGACGGCGAGCTGCTGAAGCGGGAGGAGGAGCGGGAGGACGGCCGGGCGCTGGAACGGTTGATCGCCGGGGCGCTGGAGCCTGATCACTTCCTGGACATGGTCGGGAACTTCCTCTCCTATTCCGCCGAAGGCACCGGCGGCAACGTGGACACGGTGAAGCTCGCCAAGGCCCACCAGTACATCGCCGTGAACACAGCACTCGCGGCCACCGAGTCCGCCGTCGCCACGGACGGCAGGGCAGGCGTCGTCTGGCACACACAGGGCGCGGGCAAGAGCGAGGAGATGCTCTTCTACACCGGCAAGGTGACCCGCATCCCCGAGCTGTCCAATCCGACGGTCGTCCTCATCACCGACCGCATCGACCTCGACGACCAGCTCTTCAAGACCTTCGTCACCAGCCACAGCCTGCGCCGGGTGATCGGTGGGGAGCCCAAGCAGGCCAACAGCAGCAGTAAGTTGAAGGAGCTGCTCACCCGGCGCGAGGGCGGCGGTGGTGTCATCTTCACCACTCTTCAGAAGTTCCGGATCAGTAAGGCCGAGAAGGAAGCCGGCGCCAGGCACCCGCTGCTGTCCGACCGCCGGGACGTCATCGTCGTCGTCGACGAGGCCCACCGCAGCCACTACGACTTCGAGGACGGCTTCGCCCGCCACCTGCGCGACGCCCTGCCCAACGCCACGTTCCTCGCCTTCACCGGCACCCCGATCGACAACAGGACCGGCAACACCCTCGCCGTCTTCGGGCCGACGATCCATACGTACGACCACTCCCTGGCCGTCAAGGACGGCGCCACTGTTCGCGTCTTCTACGAGCCGATCCTCCACGAGGTCGCCCTGCCCGACAACGCCGACCTGGACGAGATGGACGCCCGGGCCGAGGGGCTCGTCGAAGGACTGAGTGAGACCGAACAGGCTCGTGCGCGTGCCCAGTTCGCAACGTTCGAGGGTTTGATCGGAGCGGACGACCGCATAGAGAAACTCGCCGGCACCGTTCTGTCTCACTGGGAGCACCGCAGCCGTGAGATGAGCAAACTGACCGGCAGACCCGGCAAGGGAATGATCGTCTGCTCCTCGCGCAGGATCGCCGCCCGCCTGTTCAACGCGCTCGCCACGCGTCGGCCTGAGTGGGCCGGTGAGCCCGACAAGCAGACCGGACTGCTGCCCGATGACACCGGCAAGATCCGTGTGGTCTTTACCGGGAACCCCGGCAGGGACGACGACGAAGTCGCGCCGTACGTCCGTAGCCCCGAGAAGATCAAGGCCCTCCAGGCACGGGTCACGGACCCCGACGACGAGCTCGAACTCGTCATCGTCCAGTCGCTGTGGCTGACCGGCTTCGACGCACCACCGCTGCACACCCTCTACCTCGACCGCCGGATGCGCGGGGCCGCCCTCATGCAGGCCATCGCCCGCGTCAACCGCACATGGGGCGAGAAGCCGTCGGGGCTGGTCGTGGACTTCCTCGGGGTGACCCAGCACCTCACCGACGCCCTCGCCGAGTACACCTCGGACGCAGACCAGGACGAGGGAACCATCGGGGCGGACATCTCGGAGGCCGTCAAGACGGTACGCGAGATGCACTGGCGGATCCTCAAGGTGCTCGACGACTGCCCATGGCGCGAGACCCTCGAAGCCGACGGCTACCAGGAGGCCCTGTACGCCGCACTGGAATTTCTGAAGGAGGGCGAGCCCGATCTCCAGCCGGGCAAGCCCACCCGCCGGCAGCTGTTCATGCACTACGGCAAGCTGCTGTCCCAGGCGTTCTCGCTCTGCCCGACCCATGTGGGCGTTCAGGATCTGCTCCCGGACATCCAGTTCTTCGGCACCGTGCGCACCTCCCGCGAGAAGATCGACGTGGACGCTCGCAAGGACCAGGGCCTGGCCACCGCGGCGGACCAGCGTCGTCTCATCGAGCAGCTCAACGCCGAGGCCGTCGTCGCGGGCGACGTCGTCGACATCTACGACGCCGCAGGCCTGACCAAGCCCGATCTGTCGCACCTGGACGAGGAGTTCGTGGCCTCACTCAAGGCGAGCCGCCACCCCAACCTCGCCCTCGAAGCCCTGCGCCGCTCGCTGACGAAGGAGATCCGCGACGCCCACCCCGGCAACATCACCCGACAGCGCGCCTTCACGGTGCGGATGCAGGAGACGATGAACCGGTACCACAACGGGCTGATCAGCGCCGCCGAAACGATGGACATCCTCGTCGAGTTCGCCCGCGAGGTCTCCGCCGACCGCGCCCGCGCAGCCGAACTCGGCCTCAGTGAGGATGAGTTGGCCTTCTACGATGCCGTCGCCGCCAACCCTTCCGCGCTGGAGATGGGGCAGGGCGTACTCAGCCAGATCGCACGCAAGCTGTGTGAACTCGTCCGCAAGGACGTCACAGTCGACTGGCGCGTCAAGAGCCAGGCCCGGGACCGTATCCGGGCCAGGGTCCAGCTCCTGCTGGACTTCTTCGGCTACCCGCCGGACAAGGCGCCGGACGCAATCGACCGGGTGCTGAAGCAGACCGAGGTCATGGCGGAGGAGTGGGCGTGAGGCGCGCGGCGGTCAGGGGCGCAGGGATCTGTTCCTGACTGCCGTGAGGAACGACGTCCACGCGGGCGCTGGGACGACCAGTGCGGGGCCGTGGGGGTTCTTGGAGTCGCGGACGGGGACGCCGGAGGGGTGGTCGTCGAGGATCTCCAGGCAGCTGCCGCCTTGGTCGTTGCTGTAGGAGGACTTACGCCAGCCCTTCAGCACCGCGGCGTTCGGGATTGTTCGGTCGGTCATGGCGTTCATAGTCCCTTGCTGTTGCCCTGAGCAGAGCCAGTGATTCCTTGAGCGGCAGTGCATTGCCCAGCGCGAAATCGTATCGATGCTGGACTTCCTGAACCACGGCTGGTGCGTCATGGATCTTCCCCATGAACAGGCCCTCGCCATAAGCCATGGCCGGCTGGTCCTCGAACCACATCAGCGTGAGCATGTTACTGAGCAGTGGATGGACACCCAGTGCGAACGGCAGCACATGCACCTGGATCCGGCCGATCTCGCCCAGGCCTGCGAGGTGGTTGAGTTGCTCCGCCATGACGTCCGGCCCGCCGATCTGGCGCCGTAGAACGGCCTCGTCCAGCAGCGCCCAGAATACGGGTGTCTCCGGGTCGTCCAGGAGTTTCGCGCGCTCAAGGCGTGTGACAAGGCGCCTGTCACGCTCCTCCTCACTCACCCGGGGGAACGACGTGGTCAGCACTGCACGCGCGTACCTTTTCGTCTGGAGGATGCCCGGAACAAACGACAGGGCGAACTCCCGGATCATCACCGCCTGTTTCTCCAGTTGCAGCGCCGACTCGAAGTAGTCGGCGACCGCCACCTCCTCCTGCGGCAAAAAGCTGCTCAGCACATTCCCCGTACCCAGCGCCCTGTCCAGCCGCTGCGCATCATGCTTCGACGGCACCCGGCGTCCCGCCTCGATGTGCGCGATGTGCGAGCGCGTCATGATCGCCCGGTCGGCCAACTGCTGCTGGGTCAACCCCGCCGTCTCGCGCTGTTCCTTGAGCCAATCGCCGTAGATGTTGCTCACCAGATCGACTCCCCTTGCGACAAAAGCCCTGTCACCTGCTCCTCTCTGGCGAGGCTAGCGGCAATGGCCGCAGAGTGTGACGAGCTCGCTACAGAAAGCGAAACCCCCGCGACCGAGCCATCGATTCGAGGTCTGGCCATAAACAATGCAACGAAGCTGACGACATGGGGCACCGTATCGCCCACTGGCTTCGAACTACTGCTTCGGCTTGTACTGCCCGGAACGGGTCGCCACCGAAAGCGCGCTACCGCCACGAGTTCGGAGCGACCGCCCGTCACCGCGTACCTCCACAGCCCAACCGCGCGCCGTGCCGGGGAGCGCCCGTTGCGCGGCGAGAACACGGCGCCGGTCCGCCCCTACCTGCGCGGGATCCATGAAGTGGAGGTGCCGGCGTGGCGGACCTCGACACGGCACGGCTACTGCCCTGGACCGGCGAGGAGGACAAGTCCTACTACCTCGTGACCGACGGAACCGGCTCCCTCTCCCGGCTCGCCGACACCATCGAGGCCGTTCAGCTCGGTATGGCAGGCGATCTCCTCGACCACTCGGCCGATCTGCTCGCCGACCACCGGGCAACATCCGAGCAACTCCGCTTCCTGCTGGCCCGGATGAGCGAGGCCTTGACCGATGGGCGCCGCATCGCGGTAAGCCGTGGTGCCCGGCTGCCCATGAACACCGACATGAGCGCCGATGACGAGGCCTGAGCCCACCTCTCCCGCATGTCAGCGCCCCATGAGAGGCTAGCCGCGCTCGGCGAACGGGGACGAGAGCCGGGAGGGGAGGACAGGTGTACGTAACCGCGATCGGCTTCAGGAACGTCAGGGGATTCACTGGCGACCGCGCCGTGAACCACCTCCCGTTGCCCGCGCCACCGGACGGCGGGAGCTGGACGGTGATCGCCGGGCGCAACGGCTCGGGCAAGTCCACGTTCCTGCGCGCTCTGGCCCTGTGCCTCGGTGGGCCGCACGTGGCCCGCAACCTTGTGCAGGACTTCAGCGGCTGGATCACGAGCGGTGAACAGTCGGCGTGGGCGCGGGTGTACGTCCGTCCCGACCCCTCCGTCGACCGGGTCACCGGGCGCGGCGAGGCCCCGGATGGCCCCGTTCCCCTGGGGCTGGGCTGGACAGCACCCGAGGAGCCGGAGGACGGGCTGCGGCACTACGGCCCTCCGGTGCAACCGCAGCTCACGTCGTACGGCGTCAAGGAGGACACCTCACGGATCGCCGCGCGCGGCCCCTGGACGTCCGGCACGCCCCAGGGCTGGTTCTGCGCTGCCTACGGCCCGTTCCGGCGGCTGGCGGGCGGCACGGACGAGGCACGGCGGCTGATGCTCGCGTCCGGGCCCGCGGGTCGCATGGCGTCCCTCTTCCACGAGGACGCCTCGCTGTCCGAGGGCGTCTCCTGGCTCAGGGAACTGCACCATCGCAGACTAGAAGGGCAGCAGGACGCGGGCGAACTGCTGGACACCATCCTGGATCTGCTGTCGGACCGACTGCTGCCGGACGACTACCGCGCCCTGCGCGTCAGCGCCGACGGGCTGTGGGTGGCCCCGGCCGGAGATGCCGACCGAGCCTACCCCTTGCGAGAGATGAGCGACGGGTTGCGGACCGTCACCTCCCTGGTCCTCGACATCGTCCGGCAGGTGCAGAGCGCGTACGGGACGCTGGACGCCGGTCGGGACGACGCGGGGCACCCCGTGGTCCGTATGCCAGGGGTCGTGATCGTCGACGAGATCGACGCCCACCTTCACGTGACCTGGCAGCGGCGGATCGGCGATTGGCTGCGAACTCACTTCCCGCGGATCCAGTTCATCGTCACCAGCCACAGCCCCTACATCTGCCAGGCCGCGGACCCCGGCGGTCTGATCCGATTGCCGGGGCCCGAGGAGCGGTGCGCCCCCGAGGTCGTGGATGAGGCGCTTTACCAGCGGATTGTCTACGGCAGTGGTGAGGACGCGGCACTCTCAGAACTGTTCGGCCTGGAGTCCCCGTACTCCGATCGTGCCGAGGAGGAGCGGCGAAGGCTCGTCCCGCTGGAGCGCAAGGTCTTCGCCGGCCTGGCCACCGAGGCCGAGGCCCGCGAGTACCGTGAGCGGGCCGAGCGGCTGAGCAGCTCACGGGCCGCGCGCGTGGACGAGGTGGCCGCCCGACTGGGGGGCGGTCGGTGATCCCTCTGGAGCGCCCGCCCGCCTCCAAGCGGCTGCGGAAGTTATGCGACTTCCGGACGGAGAAAATCCGTGCGGGCGGAGCGACCAGTGAGGTGGCGGCCGAGGAATGGCAGCGCGCCGCAACGGCGAAGAACGTGATCCGCGAAGTGTTGGAAGAGATGGCTCCCGGTGTGCTTCGCTGCATGTACTGCCTGGACAGCAGGGGCACCGACATCGATCACTTCGCCCCCAAGTCCCGTGTGCCGCTGCGTACGTTCTGCTGGCACAACCACCTCCTGGCCTGCTCCCACTGCAACAGCAACCTCAAGCGCGACGCTTATCCGTGCGACGACTTCGGCCAGTGCCTGCTCATCGACCCCAGCGTCGACGATCCCGCCGACCATCTGCGGCTGGACCCGATGACCGGCGAGTACTACGCGTGCACGCCCGACGGAGAGCCTTCGGCCAAGGGTGACGTGTCCATCAAGGTGTTCGGCCTCAACCGCTACGAACTGAGGGAGGGCCGGCGGAACGCCTACATCAAGTGCCGGGAAATGCTGGTCTCCTGGCACCGAGCGTTCCTCGACGGCGACCACTACCGCGCCGAGGAGATCGCTCTCGCCCTGTGCCACGAGCCCTTCGCCGATGTGCTGCGGTTCCTGGAAACGATCGGCGTGCGCCCTCACGCCTCGGCGGCGCTCGGCGACGAGCTGGCTGATGCTCTAACGGCATGGCTCAGCACCGTCGGCCCTGTGAACCCCCCTCCGGCAACCCGTCCTTTCGTTGTTCGGCAGCGATCGTCGATGGCGACGAAGACGTGGCGCAGCAAATAGAGCGCGGCTTAAGGTGCTTCAGCGACTCAGGCGCCCGAACCTCCGCACAGCCAGCGGAAAGAACACCGCCAGCAGCGCCACCGGCCAGACCACCGCCGCCCACACATGCCCCGGCTCCCCGCCCGGCCCGCCGAACAGGTCCCGTACCGCCGTCGCCGTCTGCGACATCGGGTTCCACTCGATCACCGTGCCCAGCCAGTCCGGCATGGAGTCGGGAGTCGCGATGGCGTTGGAGAGGAAGCCGACCGGCCAGACCAGGATCTGCACGGCCTGCACCAGCTCCGGCTTCCCGGCCACCATCGCCAGGTGGATGCCGATCCACAGCATGGCGAAACGGAACAGCAGGAGGAGGCCGACAGCTCCGAGGAACCCGGCGACCGAGCCGTCCGCGCGCCAGCCGATCGCGTACCCCACACCGATCAGCACGGCCACGCTCAGCGCCGACTGGAGCATGTCGGCGACCGAACGGCCCACCAGTACCGCGCCGTTGGTCATCGGCATGGACCGGAAACGGTCGATCACGCCCTTGTCGAGGTCCCGCGTGACGGCCACCATGGTCCCTTCGAGCCCGAACGCCATGGTCAGCGCGAGCATGCCGGGGACCAGAAAGTCGACGTACTCGCCCTCCACGTCCCGGCCGCCGCCGATGAGGTAGCCGAACATCAGCAGCAGCATCACGGGGAAGACCAGGGCGACCACGACCTGCACGGGCTGCCGCGCCCAGTGGGCGAGTTCGCGGCGGGTCATGGTCCAGGAATCGGTCAGTGCGTACGTGCTCGCGCTCATACGGCCTCCTCCACTCGGGCGTCGCCCGCTCGCTGGTCCCCGGTGAGGTGCAGGAACACCTCGTCCAGCGTCGGGCGGCGAAGCGCCACGTCCTCCGCCTCGATGCCGGCCTCGTCCAGGGCCCGTACGACACCGGAGAGCGCCGCCATGCGGTCGGCGACCGGGGCGCTGAGCAGCCGGCGGTCGGCGTCGACGGAGACCTCCGATGCGGCGATCGGCAACAGGGCTACCGCCGCACCCAGTTGACCGGCGTCCCGCAGGACCACGTCGATGCGGTCGCCGCCGGTCATCGCCTTCAGCTGGTCCGCCGTGCCGTCGGCGATCACCCGGCCCCGGTCGACGACCGAGATACGGTCGGCGAGCTGATCGGCCTCCTCCAGGTACTGCGTGGTCAGCAGGACGGTCGTACCGCCGCCGACGAGGGAGCGGACCGCGGCCCACACCTCCGCGCGGCCGCGCGGGTCGAGGCCGGTTGTCGGTTCGTCCAGGAAGAGCACCTCCGGATCGGTGCTGTGCCCACTACCGATGAGAGAAGCCGCGAGGTCCAGTCGGCGCCGCATGCCGCCGCTGTAGGCGCGGACGGGCTTGCGGCCGGTGTCGGTCAGGCCGAAGCGCTCCAGGAGTTCGGCCGCCCGCACGCGCGCGTGGCGGGCACCCAGGTGGTAGAGGCGGGCGAACATCTCCAGGTTCTGACGGCCTGAGAGTTCCTCGTCGAGGGCCGCGTGCTGACCGAGCAGACCGATGCGCAGGCGTACGTCGTACGCCTGGCTCGCCACGTCGTGGCCGGCCACCTCGGCGCGGCCCTCGTCCGGCCTCAGCAGGGTGGTCAGGACCCTCACGGTGGTGGTCTTGCCGGCGCCGTTCGGACCGAGCACTGCGTGGACGGTGCCGCGCGCCACCCTCAGGTCCAGCCCGTCCAGGGCTGCCTCGTCCCCGTACCGCTTCCGCAGGCCTTCGGCGACGATCGCGTCGGTCATAAGGCTCCCTTCGAGTCACCGCCAGGCAACGTAGTAAAACTTGACTACTGATGGCCGACGAAGGGTATGCCCCAGAGGGTTGTTAGTCAAACTTGATTAGCGGACATCTCCGGAATGCCGCTCCCCCGCCGCATACGGGTTCTCCTCGCCTTCCGCCAGTACGCCGACGAACGGCTCGCCCTCGCCCGCGAAGGTGTACGCCCCGCCCCGGATGCGCTCGATGAGACCCCGGGTCCACTCGGCGCCGGTGTCGGCCGAATGGACCCAGAAGTTCATGATCTCGCCGATGTGACCGAGCTGGCCGGGGCCCTCCTCGGGCGTGTAGTACTCGGTGACCGACTTGCGCCACTCCTCGATGCTGCGCACGCGCACCTCGAGGAGGCCGAGGACTTCCTCGCGTTCCAGGTCGACCATGCAGCCGAGCGCGGCGGTGAGCACGTCCGGCCGCTGGTCGTAGGCGGTGAGGTACTGGCGCACCAGCGAGTGGTACTCCTCGGTGCCCTTCTCGGTGAGCTCGTACTCGGTGCGCGGCGGGCCGCCGGCGGTGGACGGCGCGATCTCGTGCGCGTGCAGCAGGCCCTGCTTGGCCATCTGTTTCAGGGCGTGGTAGATCGAGCCGGGCTTGGCGTTGGACCACTCGTGCGCGCCCCAGTACTCCAGGTCGTTGCGTACCTGGTAGCCGTGGGCCCGCCCGTGCTGGCGCACCGCGCCCAGCACGAGGAGACGGATCGCTGACATGCCGTCCAGATTATGCCGCCGCGGTTCACCCCCAGGAGGTGCCCTGCTCCTTGGCCACCAGTTCGAAGGCGGTGGCGCCGTCCAGTGACTCCCGGATGATGTCGGCGTGGCCGGCGTGCCGGGCCGTCTCACGGATCAGGTGGAGGACCAGCCAGCGCATGGAGACGCGCTCGTCCGGCGGGAACCAGGGGTCGTTCGGGAGCGGGAAGGTGTCGTCGAGACTGGGGACCGCGCGGACGAACGCCTCCGTCTCGGCGGCGACCTTCTCCCAGTACACGAGCTGCGACTCGACGGTCTCGTCACCCACCAGTCGGTGGCACTCGTGCCAGTTCGTCTCGTCCCGGTGGACGGCCGGCGGCTCGCCCTTGGCGCGGGCCACCCAGCCCTGTTCGACCTCGGCGACGTGCTTGAGCAGACCGGCCAGGGACAGCTCGCTGGCGCTGGGCCGTGACGACGCCTGCTCCTCGGTCAGCCCCAGCAGCGCCCGGCGGATGCCGCCGCGCTGCTCGGCCAGGAAGGAGAGCAACGCACCGCGCTCGTCGCCCTGCTCCTCGGCTCGCACGTGAGTGACCATGACCGGCCGCCTTTCGTCGGGATCGGAGCCTTTGCGAGGCCCTCTGACACCGACGAAGCTACGGGCCGTTGCGGTCAGGTTCTGTCCGCAACGGCCCGTGGCAGCAGTCGTATGCAAGAGATCAGAACGGGAACCCGCTCCGCCCGTGCTGCACCGAGATCCACTTCAGCGTCGTGAACGAGTCCAGCATCGTGTCGCCGTTCAGCCGGCCGAGCCCCGAGTGCTTCTCGCCGCCGAACGGGACGATCGGCTCGTCGTGGACCGTGCCGTCGTTCACGTGGAACATGCCGGTGTCGATCTGCTTGGCGAAGGCGACTCCCCGCTCGATGTTCCCCGTGTGGACGGCGCCGCTCAGGCCGTACGGCGTGTCGTTGACGAGGCGTACGGCCTCCTCCTCGCCGTCGAAGGGGGCGAGGAAGACCACCGGTCCGAAGATCTCCTGCCTCAGCAGGGCGGAGTCGGCGGGGACGCCCGTGAGGACCGAGGGCTCGATCAGGTTGTCGGTCCTCGTGCCGTGCACGAGCGCCGTCGCGCCCTCGGTGATCGCCTGCTCGACGATGCCCGAAACGGCGTCCGCCTGGGAGGAGTTGATGACCGGGCCGATGACGGTCCCGGGGTCGCGCGGGTCGCCCGCCTTCAGGGTCTTGACCTTGGCGACGAACTTCTCGGTGAACTCGTCGGCGACCGAGCGGTCGACCAGGACACGGTTGGCGGCCATGCAGACCTGTCCCTGGTGGACGAACCGGCTGAAGACGGCCGCGTCGACCGCGTAGTCGATGTCGGCGTCGTCGAGGACCACCAGCGCGCTGTTGCCGCCCAGTTCGAGGACCGAGCGCTTGAAGTTCGAGGCGCAGACGGTGGCGACGTGACGGCCGACCTTGTCGGAGCCGGTGAAGGAGATGACCTTCGGGATCGGGTGCTCGATGAAGGCGTCGCCGATCTCGGCGATGTCCGTGATGACGACGTTCAGCAGACCGCCGGGCAGACCCGCGTCCTCGAAGATCTTCGCCACCAGGGAGCCGCCGGTGATCGGCGTGTTCTGGTGCGGCTTGAGCACGACGGCGTTGCCGAGCGCGAGCGCCGGGGCGACCGACTTGATCGAGAGCAGGAGGGGGAAGTTGAAGGGGCTGATCACGCCCACGACGCCGACCGGCACGCGGTAGACGCGGTTCTCCTTGCCGTCGACCGGCGAGGGGATGATCCGGCCCTCGGGGCGCAGCGCCAGGTGGATCGACTCGCGCAGGAACTCCTTGACGAGGTGGAGCTCGAAGGCGGCCTTCAGCCGGGTGCCGCCGAGCTCGGCGATGATCACCTCAGCGATCTCCTGCTCGCGCTCCTCGATCAGTGCGAGGGCCTTCTCGAACACCGCGCGGCGGGCGTAGGGGTTGGTCGCCGCCCATTCCTTCTGGGCGCGGGCGGCCGCCCGGTATGCCTCGTCGACCTCATCGACCGTGGCTATGGTGATCGACGCCAGCTTTTCGTCGTCGTACGGGTTGAAGTCGATGATGTCCCAGGAGCCGGTGCCCGGGCGCCACTCACCGTCGATGTACTGCTGAGCCAGGTCGGTGAAGTAGGACGACATGTGATCCCTCAATCGCTAGCAGACACGATCAACAGCAGACACGCACGACATCACGGTCTGATCACACGTCATCGTACTTGTGTTTCAAGAGAGTTGGAGGAGTCCCCGAAGAAGATCCCGGCTCTCGTCCGTCCCCGGACTGTCCTGCTGCAACTCCTTGAGCGCCTTCTCGTACTGGGTCACGTCCTCGTGCTTGTCCAGGTACAGCGCGCTGGTGAGTTGCTCCAGGTAGACGACGTCGGACAGGTCGGACTCCGGGAAGGACAGGATCGTGAAGGCGCCGGACTCCCCGGAGTGGCCGCCGAAGCTGAACGGCATGATCTGCAGCCGTACGTTGGGCCGCTCGGAGACCTCGATCAGGTGCTGGAGCTGGCCGCGCATCACCTCGCGGTCTCCGTACGGGCGGCGCAGGGCCGCCTCGTCCAGGACGATGTGGAACTCGGGCGCGTTCTCGTCGACGAGGTACTTCTGCCGCTCCAGGCGCAGCGCCACGCGCCGCTCCACGTCTGCCTCGCTCGCGCCCTTCATGCCGCGCCGCACGACCGCCTGGGCGTACGCCTCGGTCTGCAACAGACCGTGCACGAACTGCACTTCGTACGCGCGGATCAGGGAAGCCGCGCCCTCCAGGCCCACGTAGGTGGGGAACCAGCTCGGCAGAACGTCCGAGTAACTGTGCCACCAGCCCGCGACATTGGCCTCCTTGGCGAGCGAGAGCAGTGAGGTGCGCTCCGCCTCGTCCGTGATGCCGTACAACGTCAGCAGGTCCTCCACGTCCCTTGTCTTGAAGCTCACCCGGCCCAGTTCCATCCGGCTGATCTTCGACTCGGAGGCGCGGATCGAGTAACCCGCCGCCTCGCGCGTGATGCCACGCGCCTCCCGCAGCCGCCTGAGTTGCGAGCCGAGCAGCATCCGCCGCACCACCGATCCGGGCTCTCCCGCGCTCACGTTCGCCGCCTCCCCAACGTCTCCAGGGCCCGAAGTCTGCCACTAAAACACTCCGAGCAGTACTCGTCCGATTACAGAGATGGAAAGAAGCCGGAGTTTCCGCACAGGAGTGGGAGGGGTTGCGGGAGGGACGGGGCAAGAAGAGGGAGAGAAGATGGCGGAAAAAATGGCCAACAAGCGGTACGGGAGGGTCCAATTCGGTCACCTGCACGTGCATCTGCCCTTGCATCTGCTGTACGCATCGGAAACCATGGTCCCGCGCAACCGCTGCATCGCAACGACCGCGAATTCCCGGGAGTGCCTCGCATGGGGACGAATGGATCGACCATGCTCGAGCCGTTACGGCAGGGCCTTCCGCCGCTGGATCCTGCGGCCGTGTCCAGCGCCGCCTCCTGTGCTCTGCCCGCCCGTTACGAAGCGGTGCGCGAGGCCAGGCAGTTCACGCGCGGAACGCTGGACCAGTGGGACCTGGGCGACCGTTTCGACGACGTGTGCCTGGTGGTCTCCGAGCTGGTCACCAACGCGCTGCGACACGCGCTGCCGGCCGGTGCCCCGTGCGTCCCGGAGCAGAACCCGCTCGTGCGGTTGCACCTGATGCGCTGGACGGAGCGGCTGGTGTGCGCGGTGCGCGACCCCAGCCACGCCAGCCCTGTGGCGCGCGAGGCGGACGACTTCTCGGCGGAGTCGGGCCGCGGCCTGTTCCTCGTCGACTCCTTCAGCGACAGCTGGGGCTGGCATCCGCTCGCGGGCACGCTGGGCGGCAAGGTCGTCTGGGCGCTGTTCCGGTTGCCCGATCCGCAGCCGGGCGAATGACGGACTTCGGCGTCTTCTGACGCCGAAGTTCTACGCGCGTTACGGCGGGTCAGGAGCCGATCGCCCTCAGTGGCAACGTTTTCCTGGCTTTCCCGGCGGCCGTCAGCCCGCTATCAGGTGGTCGAACTCGCCGTCCTTGATGCCGAGCAGCATCGCCTCGATCTCGGCCCGGGTGTAGACGAGCGCCGGGCCGTCGGGGAAACGCGAGTTGCGGACGGCCACGTCCCCGCCGGGCAGGCGGGCGAACTCCACGCAGGAACCCTGCGAGTTGCTGTGCCGACTCTTCTGCCAGGCCACCCCGTGCAGCTGGGTGGCGGCCATGCCGTTGTACACGCCGGACGCGTCGTACGCGTCGTACACGTCGTGATCCACAGGTCGCTCCCCGGTGGTGCATGGGCTGGTGAGGCCATTGATGCAGTGGTCAACTTGCCCCGGATCATAGCTCTGTTTCACGTGCAGATGCATGGGCAGATGCACGTGCACGAGGCGTCATCCTGCGATTACAGCTTTGGGGGCCGCTTTACTCACTGCCTTGTCCGCGCCTTGGACGGCCGCGTTACCGAAGTCGTTCCAGTGACTGAAGCTGTTCCAGTGCCCGAAGTCGTTCCTGTTACGGAAGTTGTTCGGGTTACCGGAGTCGTTCCAGCGTCTGCCCCAGAGCTCGCAGTACATGCGACCGCCAGCCCCCGTCCATGATCTTCCGCGCCATCAGCTGCGCGGGGTCGTCCGGATCGAACCCCTCGTGCACTAGGAAGAGACGCGTGCCGCGGCCTTCGTGTTCCAACGTCCAGGTGATCGTCCAGTTCGCGGGGTTGGCCGGATCGACGTCGGCCCAGCGGAGGCGGAGCATCCGCTCGACGTCGTAGGCGAGGACCCGCACCTCGACGACGCCGGAGAAGTTGGAGCTGGGACGCGGTACCGAGGTCATGCGATAGCGGTGGCCGACCTCCAGGCGGAAGTCCTCGGCACCCCGCATCTGCCACTGCACGAGCAGATCGGGCTCCGTCAGAGCGCGCCAGACTTTGGCCGGCGGGTGCGGGAAGAACTGGTCCACGCGGATGACCGTGAGGTCGTCATCGGGTGCGGTGCTCATGTCGTGCCATCGTCGGGCATGCGGTCGAGCAGTTCGCCGAGGTCTTTCAACCGCCCGCGCCAGAACCGTTCGTAGGGATGGAGCCAGTCCTGCACCTCGGCGAGCGGGGCCGCCTCGAGACGGTAGATGCGCTGCCGGCCGGAACGCCGCTCGGAGACGAGACCAGCCTCTCGGAGCACCTTCAGGTGCTCCGAGAGGCTGGGGCGCCGCATGTCGAAGTGGTCGGCCAGGGCCTGGACGGGCTGGGGCCCGTCGTCGCGCAGCAGGCGCAGCAGCTCGCGGCGTACGCCGCTGGAGAGCGCGGCGAAGACGCGGTCCTCGGCGGCCTCGCGGGCCCCGGTCGTGGTCATGCCTGCCTTTCGGGCCTGTCGGGCGGATCAGGCCGCAGGATATCCGCGGCGCCCTCTCGGCTCCGGTGAGCGGGGCCTGGCGTGCCAGACCCGCGTCTGCGGCATGATCCCTCAGAAGGGCCCTAGTGCTGGCCCTCCGTCAGCAGCATCAGACCGTTGCCGTCGGGGTCCGTGAAGGAGGCCATCCGGCCCCACGGGTGCTCGTCCGGGCCCTGCACCGAGGCTCCCGCTTCCGCGAGCCGGGCGACGTCGGCGTCGACATCGATCGTCAGCAACATGATCCCCCGGGTCGAGCCGGGTTCGAAACCGCCCATGCCCGGCCCGGAGAGCGTGAAGACGGTCTGCGCTCCCTTCGGCGCGACCTGGAGCCAGCGCCCCTGCGGCATGTCCAGGTCGGCGGTGACCTCGAAGCCGAGGACGTCCCGGTAGAAGCGCAGGGCGCGGTCCTGGTCGGAGACGGGGAGGGTGACGAAAGAGGCGTGGGTGATGTGCGTTGCGTTCATGGGCACGACGATAGGTAGGAGATTCCCTACGTGTCAAACGTAGGGAATCTCCTACCTATCGGTCGACTGCCTGGGCGCTCGTCAGCGGCTGGAGTACGGCAGCAACGCCATCTCCCGCGCGTTCTTGATCGCGCGGGCCAGCATCCGCTGCTGCTGGGCCGAGACGCGGGTGACGCGGCGGCTGCGGATCTTGCCGCGGTCGGAGATGAACTTCCGCAGCAGGTCGGTGTCCTTGTAGTCGATGTACGTGATCTTGGCCTGGTCCAGCGGGTTGGGACGGTTCTTGGCCGGCTTGCGTTCGGGCTTACGGGGCATGGCGGGGTCAGACCTCCAGGAGGGTGTCGAAGGCGGGTGGCAGGCGCTTCCAGGCGGTGCGCCCGGCGGCGTACTCGGCGTCGGTCAGCAGGCAGGACTCCAGGAGCCGTTCGAGTCCGTCGCGGTCGAGGCCGGGCGAGGTGAAGACCAGGTGCTGGCAGCAGTCGCCGTGCTCGGGGTGCCAGTCGAGCGCGGCGGCGGCGCGGCGCACCGGCGGGACCATCTCCCAGGCCGCGTCCGGGAGGGCTGCGAGCCACGGGCCCGCGCTCTCCACGCACAGCGCCCCGCCGGCCGCGTCCCAGTGCAGCAGCGTGTCCGGCTTGTCGGCGAGCCAGAACCGGCCCCGGCTGCGGGCGGCGGCACAGGTGATGTCCTCCAGGGCCGCGTACAGCCGCTCCGGGTGGAAGGGGCGGCGACGGTGCCAGACGAGGGTGGAGACGCCGTGGGAGTCGGCCTCTGCGGGCAGCAGGGCGCACGCGGGGTGCTGGGCGGCGGCGGCCGCGTCGACGTCGAAGCCGGCGAGAGCGGCCCGCACCAACGGGGAGGCCGTACCCGGTGCGGGTGCGCCCGCCAGGTCACCGTGGCCGATCAGGACCTGGCGGGCCGTCGGGTGCAGCTGGGCGAGCAGTTCGCGGTCCTCGTCGTCGGCCTCCGGGGAGTCGGTGATGGCCAGGACGGGCGCGTACTCCAGCTGCCGCGCGAAGGTGTCGGCGACCGTGCGCTGGTCGGTGGCCGCGGCGGCGAGGCCACGCTCGGCCAGGTCGTCGCCGTTGCCGAGATACGGCAGGACCAGCGCCGGGTCCACGGCGGTGATCACGCCGGTGACGGTGAGCCCGCCGGACGTGACGACCTCGGCCATGGCCTTGGGCTCGACGGAGTCCCACAGCTCGACGACCGCGAGCCGGATGCCGCCCGTGTCCCGGATCCGGATCAGCTCCGGCACCAGGTCCTCACGCAGGGCACAGCACGCGCAGTCGTTGACCAGGGGCGCCTCGCCGGCGTCGATGACGCCGGTGGCATCGCGGATCGTCCGGACGACCGTGCCGGCGGCGGCCGTCGCCAGGTCGTGGTGGAGCACGACACTGTCGGGCACATCGGCGAGCAGCCGCTCCACGGCCGCCTTGCGGGCGTCGGCGTGCAGTCCGCCGACGATCACGACGGAGAGCTCGGGCATGTGACTAGCTCCGCTTTCCGTACCGGCGTTCGAACTGTTCCACGCGTCCGGCGGTGTCCAGGACGCGGGCGGTGCCCGTGTAGAAGGGGTGACTGACCGCCGAGATCTCGACGTCCACGACGGGATACGTGTTGCCGTCCTCCCACTCGATCGTCTTCTCGCCCGTCGCGGCGGACAGCGTCGAGCGGGTGAGGAAGGCGTAGTTCGCGGCACGGTCGCGGAAGACGACGGGACCGTACTCCGGGTGGATTCCCTTGCGCATGGCGGTCAGCGCTCCTCTCGGAAGTCGACGTGGCGGCCGACGACCGGGTCGAACTTGCGCAGGGTGAGCCGGTCCGGGTCGTTGCGGCGGTTCTTGCGGGTCACATAGGTGTAGCCGGTCCCGGCCGTGGACCGGAGCTTGATGACCGGGCGGAGTTCGTTGCGTGCCATGCTGCTATCTTACTGAAAATGAATTCCATTTACACACCCACGTCGAGAGAGGTGCATCACCCGTGTCCGCCCACTGCATGCTGACCGGAGCCCAGCCCGGCTTCGGCAACCGCATCTCGCACTCCCACCGGCGCACCTCGCGCCGTTTCGACCCCAACATCCAGTCCAAGCGCTACTGGCTGCCGAGCGAGGGCCGGTACGTACGGCTGCGGCTGAGCACGAAGGGGATCAAGACCGTCGACACGATCGGCATCGAGGCGGCCGTGGCCCGCATCCGCGCCCGGGGGGTGCGGGTCTGATGGCGAAGAAGAGCAAGATCGCGAAGAACGAGAAGCGGCAGGAGATCGTCGCGCGGTACGCCGCGCGCCGGGCCGAGCTGAAGGAGATCATCCGGCGGCCGTCGTCGACGGACGCGGAACGGCTCGCCGCACAGCGGGAATTGAGCAGGCAGCCGCGCGACGCCAGCGCGACGCGCGTACGCAACCGCGACCAGACCGACGGGCGGCCGCGCGGCTACTTCCGTGCCTTCGGGCTGTCCCGGGTGAGTCTGCGCGAGCAGGCGCACGCGGGGTATCTGCCGGGGGTGCGCAAGTCGTCCTGGTAGCTTGCTGCGGTCCTCCCGGCCAACCGGGCCGACCGCTACAGCTTGGGAGCTTCCATGACTTGGGCGACTTGGGGTGCGCGCCGGCGGGTGCGGGTCGCTGCCGCGGCCGCGGGCCTCGCGGGCGCGCTCGTACTGACCGCGTGCAGCGGCGACGGCGGCTCCGAGGACGAGGCCTCCGCCGCACCCAGCAGCCCTGACACGTCCGCTTCCGCGAGCGCGGAGACGGGCGGCGGGTCCGGCGGCTCCGACGGTTCCGGCGGCTCCAAGGCCGCGTCCGACGGGCTGGAGGGCAGCTGGCTCGCCACCACCGACGGCAAGGCCGTGGCGCTGGTGGTCACTGGCTCGCAGGCCGGGCTCTTCGCGACCGGCGGGACCGTGTGCAGCGGGACCGCGCGCGAGGAGTCCGGCATGGAGATGATCCGCCTCAAGTGCAAGGACGGCAGCAAGGACCGGGCGAGCGGGATGGTCGACTCCGTCAACGGTACGACCCTCAGGGTGACCTGGGAGGACGGCCTCGGTGCGGAGACGTACACCAGGGCGGAGGGCGGGAAGATGCCCACGGGGTTGCCTACGGGGGACCTGGGGTCGTAAGGCTTGGGGGCCGTACGCCTGGGGGGGCGGCAATCGTGTCGCCCCTCATGCGTGATGATCCTTGCAGTCGATCGCCGATGTCACGCCCCAGAGGACCCCACATGCGCGTCACACCCCTCGCCGTCACCGCCCTCGCCGCGGCCCTTCTCCTCACCGCCTGCGACAGCGGCGGGAGCGACGACAGCGGCGGCACCAGCAAGGGCGGCGATGCCTGCGAGATCAACCAGCTGGGCGTCGAGGTCGGCCCCGCCGACGTCGCCCCGGCCGCCGGAGACACGGGCAACGTGCCCGTCTCCCTCACCAACCAGAGCGCCCCGTGCGTCCTGGACGGCTTCGCGGGCATCGGCCTCGACGCCGGCGGCAAGTCCGTGACCGTCCCCGCCGCGGCCGGCGCCAAGCCGGAGAAGCTGACCCTGCCCAAGGGCGACAGCGTGACCTTCACCCTCACCTACGTACGAGGTGGGACGAGCGGAGCGGAGAGCCTCGCCGTGAAGACGCTGCGGATCAGCATGCCGGGGGCCGGTGACGACGAGAAGAGCTTTCCCTGGACGTACGGCCCGTTGGCGCTGAAGGGCGGCGAACCGGACGCGTCCGTGGGTCCGTTCACGCACGCGGGTGACTGAGCGCCCGGCGGTCACTGCAGCGGTCGCCGGCCCCTGACCTGTGCCCGGTCGGCCGCCTGGGAGCCCTCCGTCCAGCCCGCCTCGTCACCCACGCCGCGCAACCGGGTCGTGGTCGTCTCCGGGAACATGCGGTCCAGGCGGTCGGTGACCGCGACCTCGCGGGAGGCGAGGACGGGCAGCAGGTCCTCGCTCACGGTGGCCTCGGCGGTGGCGCGCAGGCGGGTGCCGACGCGGTGGGCGTAGGCCGCGAGGAAGGACTGCCGGAAGGTCTTGGTGCGCTTACGGCCGCCGGCCCGCTGGGCGGCCTCCGCCTTCGTCATCGCCGTAGTGGCCTGGACGAGGAGCGAGGTGTAGAGGAGTTCGACGGCCTCCAGGTCGGGTTCGAAGCCGACGACGGTGGAGAAGCCGAAGGGTTCGTTCCACACGGCCCGGCAGTGGTTGGCGGTGGCGACCGCGTCCAGCAGCACCGCCTTGGCCTGCTCGTACGGCGGCTCGACACCGATCCGGCAGGCGCCGGGCACGTCGGCGCCGCCGGAGCCCTGCCCCTGCGCCCGGTCCGACAGCAGCGCCTCGTCGATGCTGTGCCGGGCCATCAGCTCCTGCGCCTTGGCGCTGAGTGCCTCGGCCTCCTCCGGGAAGCCGGTCGCCTCCGCCTTGGCGAGCAGGGCGCGGATCCGGGTGAGCATGCGGGAGTCGGTCCGGGAGCCGGAGCCGCGTTCGCGTCCGGGCTGCTCCAGGGGCTCCAGGGCGGGCAGCCGCAGCAGCAGGCGGTACAGCTCCAGTACGGCGCCGGCGTGCGAGAAACGGTCGGTGCGGGGCGGGGTGCCGGTGGGGTCGTCCGGCTGGGCGTGAGGCGCGAGGTGCGCGAGCTGTGCGGTCCAACGGGGGCCGCGCGGGCGGTCGTGCGGCGCCTGGGCGCGGATCAGCGCCGCGACGAGGCGTACGTGTACGTCGTCCAGCTCGCGCCGCACGAGCCGTACGACATCCGCGGGCTGCCAGCCGCGCCGCCAGGCCGCCGCCACGAACTCCTCGCCCCGCCGGTTCAGTTCGGCGTCCGCCGCGGGGTCGGCCGCGAGGAGCGAGGCGCCGGTGTCGAGGGCGGTGTCGGTGTCGGCGTAGAGGGCGGCCTGGAAGGCGCGTTCGACGGTGCCGGGCGTACGGCCCGGATCACCAGTCGTACTGCCCGAGCCGCCCGTCGTACTGCCTGAGTCATTCGTACTGCTCACCCGGCGATCGTCTCACTCCCCGAAATTCGGTCGCCGCCCCCGGGGACGGCTTCGAGCATGGCCCGCATGGTGGACATGCATCTGTACGCGGCGTTCCTCGTCGCCGCCTTCGCGCTCTGCGTCACTCCCGGCCCCGACATGATGTTCATCGTGGCGATGGGCGGACGGGGCGGGCCCACGGCCGGGGTGATGGCCGCGTTCGGCGTGGCCTGCGCCATGTTCGTGCACGCGGTCGCCGCGGCGCTCGGGCTGTCGGCGCTGTTCCTGACGCTGCCGACGCTGTACCACGTGCTGCGCTGGGCGGGCGCGGCCTATCTGCTCTACCTGGCGGTGAAGGCGTTCCGGGACCGCTCGGTGCCGGGCGAGGAGGGCGCGCAGGCCCGTTCGGGGATGCGGCGGGCCTTCTGGCAGGGCGCCGTCACCAACCTGCTCAACCCCAAGGTGATCCTCTTCAACGTGGCGTTCCTGCCGCAGTTCGTGGACCCCTCGCTCGGCCATGTGCGGGGTCAGTTCCTGCTGCTCGGCGTGACGCTGGTGGTCATGGGCTTCCTGTGGGACGGCTTCGTGGGTCTGCTCTCGGGGCGGCTGGCCGGCCTGTTGAGGCGCAGTGCGCGGGTGAACCGGGCACTGAACATCGTCTCCGGGACGGTGTTCACGGGGCTGGCGGTGCGGTTGGCGGCCTCACCGAAGTAGGCGGCACGCGCGCGTGGCGACCGGCTGGCGTCAACCGGCGGTTGACGCACCCAAGGGTGTCAACCTACGGTTGACGTATGACGAACCCCATCACCACGTCGTCCATACGCCTCGACGACCTCATCGCCGCCATCAAGAAGGTGCACGCCGAGCCCCTCGACCAGCTCGAGGACGCGGTGATCGCCGCCGATCACCTCGGCGACGTGGCCGACCACCTGATCGGCCACTTCGTGGACCAGGCCCGCCGCTCGGGCGCCTCCTGGACGGACATCGGCAAGAGCATGGGCGTCACCCGGCAGGCGGCCCAGAAGCGGTTCGTGCCCAAGGAGTCGACCGACCTCGATCCGAACCAGGGCTTCAGCCGGTACACCCCCCGCGCGCGGAACGTGGTCATGGCCGCGCACAACGAGGCCAAGGCCGCGCGGAACTCCGAGACCGTCCCCGCGCACCTGCTCCTCGGCCTGCTGGCCGAGCCGGAGGGGCTGGCGGCCAAGGCGATCGTCGCGCAGGGCGTCTCCCTGGACGCCGTGCGCGAGGCCGCGACCGCCGCGCTCCCGCCGGCCGCCGAGGAGGTCCCGGAGCTCGTCCCCTACCAGTCCGACGCCAAGAAGGTCCTGGAGCTCACCTTCCGCGAGGCCCTGCGCCTCGGCCACAACTACATCGGCACCGAGCACATCCTGCTGGCCCTGCTGGAGTTCGAGCACGGCACCGGACCGCTGGCGGGCCTCGGCATCGAGAAGGCGCCGGTGGAGGCCGAGCTGGCCAAGGCGCTCGAGGGCCACCTCAAGGCCCAGGAGGGGCAGAGCTGAGCTCTCCTCCGGCGGCCCTCGGCTGACAGCGGCGAGTCGTTGTCAGACCCTCCTGCCACACTCGCAGTCATGACCGACCGGTGGGCTCTCGCTCCGGCCGAGGACGGTGGCGTGGAGATCGCCCCCCTCGGTCGGGGCGGGCTGCTCGCCGGGCCGGTGCGGCGGGCGGCGGATCCCGCCGAGGCCGTGCGCGGCCTGCCGGAGGTCACGCGGTGGGTGTGGCGGTCGACGGCCGAGACGTATCCGCGTCTGCTCGCCGCGGGGGTGCGAGTGGAGCGGTGTTACGACGTCGAGGACGCGGAGACGCTCCTCCTCGGCCACGAGGGGCGGTACGGCGAGCCCCGCTCGGCGGCCGCCGCCCTGGCCCGGCTGCGCGGCGGCCCCGTACCGCCCGACCCGCCCCAGCGTGCCGCCGAGCCCGGCTCGCAGTCATCCCTCTTCGAGCCGCAGGCCGAGCACGTACCACTGGCCGACCTGGTCGAGGTGTACGCCGAGCAGCAGCGCCGCCATGACGCCACCGCGCACCCGGACCGCATGCGGCTGCTGACCGCCGCCGAGTCGGCGGGGATGCTGGTGGCCGCCGAGATGAACCGGACCGGACTGCCGTGGAGCGCCGAGGTGCACCGCCGGGTGCTGCACGACCTGCTCGGCGAGCGGTACGCGGGCGGCGGCGAGCCCCGGCGCCTGGCCGAACTCGCCGACGAGGTGTCCGCCGCCTTCGGCCGGCGCGTGCGCCCCGATCTCCCCGCCGATGTCGTCAAGGCCTTCGCGCAGGCCGGGATCAAGGTCAAGTCGACCCGGCGCTGGGAGATCGAGTCGGTCGACCATCCGGCCGTGAAGCCGCTCGTCGAGTACAAGAAGCTGTACCGGATCTGGGTCGCCCACGGCTGGTCCTGGCTGCAGGACTGGGTGCGCGACGGCCGCTTCCGGCCGGAGTTCCTGGCGGGCGGGACGGTCACGGGCAGATGGGTCACCAATGGCGGCGGTGGCCTCCAGATCCCCAAGGTGATCCGGCGGGCCGTGGTCGCCGACCCCGGCTGGCGGCTGGTGGTCGCCGACGCCGACCAGATGGAGCCGCGCGTGCTCGCGGCGATCTCCCGCGACCCCGGCCTGATGGAGGTCGCGGGCCGCGAGAGCGACCTGTACCAGTCGGTGTCCGACCGCGCCTTCTCCGGCGACCGCGCCCAGGCCAAACTCGCCGTGCTCGGCGCGGTCTACGGCCAGACCTCCGGCGACGGCCTGAAGAACCTCGCCGCGCTCAGACGCCGCTTCCCCAAGGCGGTGGCGTACGTCGACGAGGCGGCCCGCGCGGGCGAGGAGGGGCGGCTCGTGCGGACCTGGCTGGGGCGGACCTGCCCGCCGGCGGCCGGGGCGACTGAGGACACGGCGGAGGAGGCGGGCATCCCCGCCGCCGAGGAGGACGCCGAGGACCGGCAGTGGATCCCCGGGTACGCCTCCACCAACGCCCGCGCCCGGGGCCGGTTCGCCCGCAACTTCGTCGTCCAGGGCAGCGCCGCGGACTGGGCCCTGCTGCTGCTCGCCGCCTTGCGGCGGACCTGCGCGGACATGGCGGCCGAGCTGGTCTTCTTCCAGCACGACGAGGTGATCGTGCACTGTCCCGAGGAGGAGGCGGAGGCGGTCGTGGCGGCGATCCGGGAGGCGGCGGACCTCGCGGGGCGGCTGACGTTCGGTCGGACGCCGGTGCGGTTTCCGTTCACGACGGCGGTGGTGGAGTGTTATGCGGATGCGAAGTGATCGTGCGGTTGGCCGGGCGTGCACCACTTCCGGCTCGCTGTCCATGCCGCATGGAGCGGCTGGCACCGTCCTAGTCGGTCCCGGCGGAGTCGACCTCCCGGGCGAGGATCGCGTAGATGTACTCGCTGCCCCAGCCCCGGTCGTCACGGTCGTTCTCGATCAGATGCGCCTCACGACGCATCGACAACCGCTCACAGATCCGCTCGGAGGCCGTGTTGTCCGCATCGATGCGGGCGAACAGACGGTGCACGCCCAGCTGTTGAAAGGCCAGGTCACGCAGGGCGAGCGAAGCCTCGCTGGCGTAGCCGCGGCCCCCGTGGTCGGGGTGGAAGACCCAGCCGATCTCGGCCTGCTGGGCGTGCGCGCTCGCCAGTGTGACCTGAACCTCGCCGATGACCCCGGGGGCGTCGCGGCGGACGACCGCCAGCGTGAGATTGTCGCCGTCCTCCTTCCAGTGGGTGCCCTGCCCGATCCGTTCGATGACCTCGGCGCAGCGCGTGCGATCACGCGGCGGCCGGTAGAGGAACCTGGCCACCTCGGGCAGCCGTTGATACGCGTACATATCGTCGAGGTCATCCGCGGTGAACAGACGGAGGACCAGCCGTTCCGTCGTCACCGGCTGGGAGCCCACGGTTAAATTCATGTTCGTCCAGCTTCCGAGTAAATCCAGGATTGACGCCCCATCACCGGAAACTTAGACTCCACCGCGCTATGTGGCCAGTGATATCTGCAAGGACTCACAGGACTCGACCACCGTCCATTCCTCACCGGATTTCACATACGGCTCCCAGCAGACGCGTAAGCGTAGCCGTGGGGCTCAGCCGGTGAAGTAGCCCGTCAGGTCGGCGACGAGGTTGACGCTGCCGGCGTTGTTGTAGAAGTCGACCTTTCCGTTGATCACGGGGACGACGACCAGGTTGGGGAAGGTCTCGCCCGCGCTGAAGTTGAGGTTCGAGACCGCGGGACGCGGACTGCCGTCCGGATAGACGGTGACGTAGCTGGACGAAGTCCCGCCGGTCGCCGTCACGTTCACCACGACACTGGTGACCCCACTGCTCGGCACCCCCGCCACACCGGCGACCTGGAGACCGACCGTACCGGCCGACCCGACCACGCGCGCGCCTCGTATGTGGCTGCGCGGCGCCATCACGCCGGCTCTGATCGGTTCGTGTCGCGACAGCGCCCTGCCGGCAGGCAGGGCGACGGTGGGGGTGGTGAGCAGGTGGGGATCGACGGTGCTTGAGCGTGTTCTGGCGTGTATGAGTGTGCCTCCTGGCAGCGTCAGGCATGTTCTCCGGCGGGGAACGGGAGTTCTTGCGTCGAATGCGTGACCTTCGCTGGTGGTGGTCGTTGGTGTGGTGAGGGATTTCTTCGATACCGGGCCGGGGGGTGACGGGGTGGGTGAGCTGCGGGAGGTGGTGGCGCCGTTCGTGGTGCCCGGTCTCTCGGGGGTTGCGATCCGTACCCGGCTCAAGGGCCTGACCGCTGGGGACGAGAAGGTGCTTCGCCTGGTCGGCGACCTGCTCGGTTCGCTTGCTTCCCGTGATCTGAAGGCGCGGTGCGCGGCCGGTCTGGAGCACGACAGTGAGCGGTGGGCCGAGCGCAAGCGCACTCTCACACAGGAGTCCTCCTCCCGCTGGGCCGGGTCGGTCACGAAGGCCGCCCACGATCAGTGGGCGCTCGCCCGGCGTGGCCGGCTCGCGCACATCCAGAGCCTTCAGGCCGGGATCGAGACGATCGAGCACCGGCTGTCCCGGCCCATCGGTGACAAGGGCACCAAGCAGGCGCCTGGCGGCTACCGCAGCCGGCAGGAGTGGTTTGCCAAGTCCCGCCGCCTGCGCGTGCTCGAAGACCGGCTTCAGACGGCCCGGGCGGAGCGGGAGGCCGGGGTCGTGCGCGTGGTGCGCGGCGGGAAACGGCTGCTGAACACCCGGCACAACCTGGATGCCGCCGGGCTCACCGAAGAGCAGTGGCGCGCCCGGTGGGAGGCCGGGCGCCGGTTCCCGCAGGCCGACGGCGAGTCCGGCAAAAGCTACGGCAACGAGACGATCCGCGTCACCGGCGACGGCGAGGTCTCGATCAAGCTCCCGGCGCCGCTGGCGCCGCTGGCGAACGCTCCGCACGGCCGGTACGTGCTCACCGGCCGCGTGGCGTTCGCGCACAGGGGCGAGCAGTGGCGTGACCGGGTCACCGCCAACCGGGCCGTGGCCTACCGCATCCACGAAGACGTAGGCCGGAGCCGCTGGTACCTGACCGCGTCATGGACGCTCCCGCCGGTCCAGATGGTGCCGCTGGAGGCGGCCCGCGCGGGCGGGCTGGTCGGCGTGGACACCAACGCCGACCATCTCGCCGCCTGGCGCCTCGACCAGCACGGCAACCCCGTCGGCGCACCGCTCCGGTTCGGCTACGACCTGTCCGGCACCGCCGGCCACCGCGACGCGCAGGTGAGGCACGCCCTCATCCGCCTGCTGCACTGGGCCAAACGCCACAGCCTCGCGGTCGCGGTCGAAGACCTCGACTTCCAAGCGGAGAAGACCCGGGAGAAGCACGGCCGCCGCAAAAGGTTCCGCAAGCTCATCTCCGGCATGCCCACCTCCCGGCTGCGGGCCCGGCTGGTGTCCATGGCGGCCGAACTCGGCATCACCATCGTCGCCGTCGACCCGGCCTACACCTCCAAGTGGGGCGCCCAGCACTGGCAGAAGCCCCTCACCACCAACACCAGGAAGACCACTCGCCACGACGCGGCCGCCGTGGCGATCGGCAGGCGCGCCCTGGGCACCCGATCCGGCGACGGACGGCACCGCCCCGCACCCACCGGAGCGATGGGTGCGGGCATCGGACCGTCCAGGCCGAATCAGTGGCCCCGGGGCGTGAGGGAAACCGCCCCCGCATCCCCGGACCACGGACACGATCCGTGCGCGCCGGACGCGGCGAGAACGCGGTGGACCAGAACGCCCAACACCGTTCGGGGCGTTCGGCTGAGCATGAGTTCTGGCAACAGGACTCACTCCCGCTCAGTCTTTAGGAACGATACGCGATGATCGGCAGGCTACACCGGGTTCGCTCCGGTCTCCATGTCGCAAAGATCCCCCCATGGTTCCCCTGGGGCTGAGGACAACATCTGTCAACTCTTGATAGGAAACGCACACACGTCTGGTTCAGGGTGATTGCTCCTGCGTGCCCACATGCCGGCGCACATGCCGACACACATGCCGGCGCACGCATCTCGGCTGCCAGATTGCGGCTTCGACCACCGTTCCTCCTGCCTCTCAACGGATGTGACGGTGAGTCAGTTTCTATGGGAGTTCTGCATGTTCAAGAAGGTCCATGCCTCGCTGGGACGTCCCAGACACGCGGCGGGCAAGACCGGCAGACGGGCTCGGGGGATCACGGCGGCAACCACCGCCGCTGTCGCTCTCACCGTCGCCGTCGCCGCCACCGCCGCCTACGGCGCGGTCACCGACAGGGCCGAGACGGGATCGCACGCGCCCCAGCGCATAGGCACGGCCCCCCGCGTCCCGGCCGGCGCGACCGCGGCCGGCACGACCGCTTCGGGAACCACGCTGCACATCGGCGTGCACCTCGCCCCGCGTGACCCGCAGGCGCTGGCCGACTTCGTCACCGCGGTATCCACCCCGGGCAACTCCCTGTACCACCATTACCTGGCCAAGGGGCGGTTCGCCTCGGTCTTCGGCCCGACGCCGGCCACCATCGCCCAGGTCTCCCAGGCGCTGAAGGCGGCCGGCCTCACTCCCGGCAAGGCCAGCCCGGACGGCCTGTCCATCCCGGTCACCACCACCGTCGCAAAGGCGTCCGACGCCTTCGACATCGGCTTCCGGAACGTCCGGCTCAAAGACGGCACCACCGACTACATGAACACCGCGGCCCCCGCACTGCCCGCGAACACAGCGGCGTCGGTGACGGGGATCGTGGGCCTGAGCGACGTCAGCTCCATCACCAGCCACCACTCAGCCGTGCGTCAGGCGAGCAGGACCGGCTCCGTCGCCGGACGCGGCTCGCGCGCCGTGGCCCCGCACGCGTACAGCCCGGGACTCTGCACCGACTTCACCAGCTCGGGCCTCACCGACGGCACCGACTACTACAGCCCCGGCAAGCTGGCCGGCACCTACGGCATGAGCAGCTCCGCCACTGCCGGCGCGGGGCAGACCGTGGCCGTGCTGGAACTGGAGAACGTCGACGCCGGCAGCATCGCCGCGTACCAGTCCTGTGTGGGCACCAACACGTCGGTCTCCACCGTGTTCGTCGATACGGCGGCAGGGGCCGGCGCGCCGGCCACCGACGGATCGGTCGGCGTGGAGTCGGCGCTCGACATCGAGGACCTGATCGGTCTGGTACCGGGCGCGAGCATCATCGACTACCAGGGCGTGGACGCCCAGTCCGCGACCGACCAGAACGTGCTCGACGTCTACCAGCGGATGGTCACCGACGACCAGGCGCAGGTCATCTCGACCAGCTGGGGGGTGTGCGAGGCAGCCGAGCTCAGCGCGACCGCGAGCGCCGAGAACGCCATCTTCGCCGAGGCCGCGGCGCAGGGCCAGAGCGTGGTCGCCGCCTCGGGCGACGACGGATCCAGCGACTGCTACGTCTCGACCGGCTCCACCGCCAAGGCCGTCGACGACCCCGCGAGCCAGCCCTACGTCACCGGCGTCGGCGGCACCACGATGACCGGCTCGGGCAGCAGCGCGACCCAGAAGGCGTGGAACAACGACGCCGGTGGCAGCGGCGGCGGCATCTCCTCGCGCTGGGCTCCCGTCGTCTACCAGGGCGGTGTCGCCACCACCGCCAAGCGTGCCGTTCCGGATGTCTCCGCCCTGGCGGACCCGTACACCGGCTACCCGATCTACTTCCAGGACGACAGCGTCTCCTCCAGCCCCGTCCCCGGCATCGTCGGCGGCACCAGCGCCGCGGCTCCGACGTGGGCCGCCGCCATCGTCCAGGCCAACGCCGGCACGGCCTGCCAGACCAACGGCCGGGTCGGCTTCCTCAACGACGCCCTCTACAAGGCCGCGCGGAGCAGCTACCCGACGAACTTCTGGGACGTCACCAGCGGCACCAACTCCGTATACGCCACCGGCTACACGGCGGCGGCCGGCTACGACGAGGTCACCGGCCTGGGCTCGCCCAAGGAGGCCGGTCTGATCACCTCGCTGTGCGCGGCCAAGGGCACGGCGGCCACCGGTGCTTCCACCTTCCACCCGCTCAGCAGCCCCAAGCGCCTGCTGGACACCCGCAACGGCACCGGTTGGGGGCTCAGCTCCATCCCGTCCACGAAACCCCTGGTCGCGGGCGGCACCGCCCCGGTCAAGATCGAGGGCGCCGGGGGGATCCCCAGCAGCGGCGTGACCGGCGTCGTGCTCAACCTCACGGTCACCGGCACCACCGGCGCGGGTTCGCTGATCGCCTGGGCCGACGGCACCAGCAAGCCGTCGACCAGCAACCTCAACTGGACCGGCGCCGGCCAGACCATCGCGGCCTCGGCGACCGTCAACGTGGCCGGTGACGGCGTCGTGGACCTCCGCACCAGCAGCACCACCCACCTGATCGCCGATGTCCAGGGCTACTACACCAGCGACACCACCGGGTCGAAGTACACGGCGCTCACGCCGGCCCGCCTGCTGGACACCCGCTCCAAGGTCGGCATCTCCACCACCAGCAAGATCACCAACGCGGTGGTCAGCCTCAAGGTCCGCGGCCACGGGGGCGTGCCGACCGGCGCCTCCTCCGTGGTGCTCAACCTGACGGCCACCCAGACCGTCGGCTCGGGCTACCTGGAGGCCTACCCCGAGGGCGCGACCCGCCCGACCGCCTCCAACGTCAACTGGTCGGCCACCGGGACCACCATCCCCAACCTGGTCGTCGTGCCGATCGGCTCCGACGGCAACGTCAGCCTCTACGTCCACGGCACCAGTCATGTGATCGCCGACGTCTCCGGTTACTTCTCCACCAGCGGCTCGGCCTTCAACGCCGTCACCCCGCTGCGCCTGCTGGACACCCGTCAGACGACGGCGCTGGGCGCCGGCAAGACGCTGGCCCTGCAGATCTCGGGCCGCGACGCCATTCCGTCCACCGGCGTCAAGGCCGTGGTGCTGACCGTCACCGTCACCGGCACCACCGGCAGCGGCTACCTCACCGCCTGGGCCGACGGCGGCACCCGTCCGACGGCCTCCAACCTGAACTGGGTACAGGGCAAGACGATCGCCAACCAGGTGATCGTGCCGGTCGGCTCCGACGGCAAGGTCGATTTCTACGCCAGCAGCACCACCCAGGTGCTCGCGGACGTGGCCGGCTACATCGGCTGACGGTGGGCCTGCCGACGACACAACGGCGCTGCCCCGCCGACCCTCGTGGTCGGTGGGGCAGCGGCGTTGTGGGCGGGGTTCGCGGCGAGGCAGGCGGGTGGCTGGTCAGCCAGAGCTGTCATTCACCAGAGCAGTCATACAGCGTCTGCGGGGCGGCCGTACCGCCCCGGCGCTCCGGGGAGGTGGCGGATGCGGCGGCTCCCCCGTACGCGGAGGCCGGCACCGCCGAGCAGTGCGCCTGGACGTACGACATGACCGGTGAGATACCGCCGCTCCGCCCGCTCCCGAACGCACCGCTGAACCCGCCGCCACCGGCCAGGACGTAGCGCAGCCGACCTGCCGAGACGTACTGCTGGAACTTCGTGAGCGTCATCGCCGGGTCGCTCCCGGTGAAGCCGCCCATGGCCAGGGCCGCCTTGCCGCCCGTCGCCAGGATGATCTGCGCCGCCGAGGTGGCGTTCTGGGTCGCCACCAGCCACTTCGCGCCGTCCTGACGCTGTTCGAGGTAGCCGATCAGCTGGGCACTGATCATGCCGCCCCGTCCACCGCCGAAGCCCATGCCGCCGAGGAACGGTTCCCCTGTGCCCCCTACACCTGCTCTGTCCGCTCTGTCCGCCCGCCCGAGATCGCCACCGCCCCCGAAGCGGACGAACCCGCCCTGAGCGCCGCGCCCGTACTGGCCCCTCGCCACCGGCGGCCGGAAGCCGCTGCGGCCGCCGAAGTCGCCTGCCACCGGCTGGAGATCGCTGCGGCCGCCGAAGCCGCCGCCGGTACGGCTCGCGGGGCCGCCCATCGGATTGCTGCCCTGGATCGCTCCCGCCGTGACGGTGTCGGCCGCGTAGGCCGCCGGGCCTGCGAGCAGCGCGACCAGCGCCGTCGACGCGCCGACGAGCAGCAGCCGCCCGCGCCGGGGCGGCTGAGCCGCACGCCGTTCCCGCGCCGTGCCCACCAGCAGCGCGACCACCGCGACCACTGCGGCCACCGCGATCAGCGGCCACAGCCACGAGGCGAAGTCCGGCGTGCGGCGCAGCAGTACCACCGCCCAGGCCGCCGAGCCGAGTACCGCCGCCGCCAGGACGCCTGCCCACACCACGGCGCCCCGGCGCGCCGCGCGGAGCAGCGCCGACCCGCCCGCGCCGGTCGAAGCGGCGACCGAAGGGGTGAGCATCGTCGTGTAGTAGGGGTGGAAGGTCCCCGAGGCGTAGCTGAAGGTGACGAAGTGGGTGAGCATCCACACGCCCCACAGCATCAGCGCGGCGCGGCGCAGGTCGCCACGGGGCCGACGTCCGCGCAGCACCAGGGCACTGATCAGTGCCACCGCCGCGAAGGGCAGCAGCCAGGAGATCTGCCCGCCGAGTTGTTCGCTGAACAGCCGGCTGATGCCGGTGGACCCGCCGAAGCCGCCCCGGCCCCCTGCGCCGGTCCGCCCGGCGGCGGCCTGGGCGAACTGGTGTGCGACCTCGGCCGTCCTGCCGCCGGCGTGCCGGGCCGTGTCAGCGCGGCCGCCGTCCTTGCCGAGTATGCGGGCCAGGCCGTTGTAGCCGGTGGCCAGGTCCCAGACCGAGTTCTCGGTGCTGCTGCCGATGAAGGGCCGGTCGGCCGCCGGGACGGAGTCCACGGTCACCATCCACCATCCGCTGGACACCACCAGCGCGACACCGGCGGCCAGCATGTTCCTGGTCCGCCGCGCGACGCCACCGGGCGCGGCGAACAGGTACGTCACGAAGAAGGCGGGCAGCACGATGTACGCCTGGAGCATCTTGGTGTTGAAGGCGAAACCGACCAGCACGGCCGACCAGACCAGCGGCAGCAGCCTGCCGCCGCGCACGGCCTCCAGCAGGAACCAGGCCGCGCAGACACAGAGCAGCACCAGCACGGGGTCGGGGTTGTTGTCCCGGGTGATCGCCACCGTGATCGGCGTAAGCGCCATGACCAGGGCCGCGACCGTGGCCGCCGAGTACCCGAAGACCCGCCGGACCGCGCTGTACAGCACCGCGACCGAGGCCACCCCGGAGGCGGCCATCGGCAGCAGCATCTGCCACGTACCGAACCCGAACACCCGGCAGGAGAGTCCCATCAGCCACAGCGCCACCGGGGGCTTGTCCACGGTGATGAAGTTGCCGGTGTCGAGGGAGCCGAAGAAGAAGGAGGTCCAGCTCTTGGTGCCGGACAGTACGGCCGCCGCGTAATAGCTGTTGGCGTCGCCGTTCGCGCCCAGCCCGTACGCGTAGAGCGCGGCGGCCGTCACCAGCACGGCCCACAGCGCCGGCCGGGCCCACCGGGGGGCGTCCGGCGCGCCCAGCAGCAGCCGCCCGAGCCGGGAGCGGCCGGTGCCCGCTCGCGGGGCCCGGGCCGGACGGTTGAGTACCCCGGGCTGCGGTGCGTATGTTCCGTCAGTCATTCCAGTGCTCCTCGGGCGGCACCGGCGTGCCGTGCAACTGCCGGTCGGTGCGGCGTGGGTTGAACACCCACACCCTCATCAGAAGGAACCTCGCCGCGCTGGCCAGTACGTTCGCGCCGACCAGCGCCAGGAGTTCGGCCGATCGGGAGGCGTGCGGCACGGCCGACCGCACCAGGGCCAGGGTCGCCGTACTGAGCACCAGGCCGATGACGAAGGCGAGCCCGCCCTCGACCTGGTGGCGCAGCGCGTCACGCGGGCCGGTCAGGCCGAAGGTCCAGCGGCGGTTGGCGGCCGTGTTGGCGACAGCGGTGACCAGCAGCGCCAGCGCGTTGGCGGCCAGCGGGGGCGTCAACTGCCTCAGCAGCAGGTACAGCAGCAGGTAGGCGAGGGTGCAGCAGACGCCGATCACCGCGAAGCTGGACAACTGCCCGCGCACCCCGGTGGTGATACGGGGCCGCTTCCGCGGTGGCACCGGCACCTCGGCCGGCCCGGACAGCGTCCGGCGCAGTACTCGGACCATCCCCCGCAGGTCGTCCACCGCGGTCCGGACGATGTCGACCCGGCTGTCGGGGTCGTCCACCCAGTCCACCGGCACCTCATGGACCCGCAACCCGCTGCGCTCGGCGAGCAGCAGGAGCTCGGTGTCGAAGAACCACGCCTCGTCCTCGACACCGGCCAGCAGCGCCTTGACCACGTCGGTGCGGCCCGCCTTGAAGCCGCACTGCGCGTCGGAGAAACGGGCGGCCATCGTGACGTGCAGCAGCGTGTTGTACGTCCGCGAGACGAACTCCCGCTTGGGGCCGCGTACCACCATCGAGCCGCGGTGCAGACGGCTGCCGATGGCCAGGTCACTGTGACCGGACATCAGTGGGGCGACCAGCGGCAGGAACGCGTCAAGGCCGGTGGACAGGTCCACGTCCATGTAGCTGACCACGTCGGCGTCACTGCGGCTCCAGACATGGCGCAGGGCCCGGCCCCGGCCCTTGAGGTCCAGGTGCACCGCCCGAACGTGTGCGAGCCGCCGTTCCAGGGCGGTGGCGACCTGCCACGTTCCGTCCGTGCTGGCGTTGTCCGCGATGGTGATCCGGAACCGGTACGGCAGGCCCTCGGCGAGGTAGGCGTGGACTCTGCGGACGCTCCGCTCCAGGACCCGTTCCTCGTTGTGGACCGGGATCACGACTTCCACGAGTCGTGCGGAGCCCGATTCGGGGCCGGTCGTGCCGGGTGGTGTCGCGTCGGCGGGCTCTCTCGCCAGTACGACCGATTTGCTCATGACCGTCACATTGGTGAGCCGCCTTCAGCGGAGCATGAGGAAGCCCTTAGCCCGCTGTGAGAATCAGCTCAAAGAAGCCCCTGCACGGGGTATGCGGATCGCATGTTGACACCACGTAAGGCGACGGAAAGCCTCGGTGCACATCATCGTCGCCGAAGCGCCGCAGGGATTCAGCCGGTGACGCCCGAGGTCGCCGGGCCGGCCGAGTGCACCGTCGACCCGCACGACGGCACTATCACCCTCGTACTGCCCGAACCGCTGCGGCATCTGGCCAACGCCCCCCGTGGCCGCTACATGCTCTCCTGCGCCGTCACCTTCCACCACGGCCGCGAGGAGTGGCTCGACCGCGTCACCGCCAACCGGGCCGTGCGCTACGACATCGTTCACGACCCCGCCCGCGCCCGCTGGTACCTCGACGCCTCCTGGACCCGCGACACTGCCCCGCCGCGCACCCCACAAGAGATCCGCGCGTCGGGCGCCCGCCTGCTCGGCGTCGACCTCAACGCCGACCACCTCGCCGCCGCCGTCCCCGACGAGCACGGCAACCCGGTCGGCGAACCGCGCACCGTCCCGCTCGACCTGACCGGCCCCGCCACCACCCGGGACGGCCGCCTCCGCGCAGCCATCACCACCCTGATCACCCTCGCCCACGAGCACGGCTGCGCCGCGATCGTGATCGAGAACCTCGGCTTCACCGACGCCCGCGCCACCGGCCGCGAGACCATGGGTCGCGGACAGCACGGCAAACGCTTCCGCCGCACGGTCGCAGGCATCCCCACCGCACGCTTCCGCGAACGGCTGCGCGGCATGGCCTACCACCAGGGCCTGACCGTCATCGCCGTCGACCCCGCCTACACCAGTATCTGGGGCGAGAAACACTGGAAGACCCCGCTCCAGCAGCAGACCAAGACCACCGTCACCCGGCACCACGATGCCGCCGTGGCGATCGGCAGGCGCAGCCTGGAACACAGGATCCGGCGTCGGCCAGGTGTGACCGCACCCGCCCAGAGGATCGGGCGGCGGGGAGCTACCGGCCAGACCGCATCCCTCCCCAGACCGCGCGGAACCACGAGAGACCGCGCGGAACCACGAGCCCACCCAGGACAGCGGGCACGCCCACCCAGGGCGCCAAGACCCGACCGCGCCGAGGTGACCAACTCGTGCTGTTTCCCGACCTCGAAGACCGTTCGCGAGGTCACCAGGCCCTCACCGGCCCGGTTCACGGCGAATTGACCAACACGGGCCAATTCCCCTAAGAACGGTTCTTCCCCGGCGTCACCTACCAACTGGGCAACTGCATAGCCGCGTTCAACCTGCCGATCCAGCAGGCGCTGGCGAAGTCCCACGGCTACGGCTTCGCGCTTACGGTCACCCTGGTGCCGGTGCTGATCGCGGTACCGGTACTCACCGCACTCGGCAAGGAGGCCCGCGGACGGGCCTTCGGCAGCACCGAGCCGGAATCGGCGGCGGAGGGCACACCGGTCACGGCGTAACCGGAGGAAAGGGCCCGGGCCAAGGTGGCTGACATGATCCCGTTCGCATCCGAGTTGAGCTCACTTGACCTGGTCGTCGCGTCCCAGGAAGCGGAAGGCATTCCCCTTCGTCTGGAACAGGAAGTACGACCCGTCCGGCTCAAGGGCGTTGGTGCCGCCGGTGGTGAAGCGGAGGGTTTTGGCGAGTCCCTGGTAGGTGCCTTCGAACAGGCGCTGGGCCACGGCCGCCGGTTCGATGTCGGCTGTTCCGCCCAGTCTCTCCAACGTGCGCGTGATCAGTCCCACGGCGTCGTACGCCTCCGGGGACCAGTGCCCGGGGGCCGTACCGTACCTCGCGCGGTACGCGGTCCTGAAGGTGCGGGACACGCTGCCGGGGTCGGTGAAGGGGGTGCCGAACAGCCAGTCCTGGCCCGCCGCTCCGGCCTGCTGGAGGAAGGCCGGGTTCATGATGTGCCAGGTGCCCAGGCGCGGTCCGGTGAAGCCCGCGTCGGCGAGTGCGCGGGCGCAGCGTGCGGCGCGCTCGGGCGACGTGCCGCTGAAGACGACGGCCTGCGCCTTGGCGGCGAGGGCGGCGCGGACGGCGGGAGCGAAGTCGTCGCTGTCGGCCGCCACGGGATGAACGCTGGTCGTGCCCTCATGGGGCGGCTCCTCCGAGAACCGGTTGATGAGGGCTGATCCCGTACGGCCCGCCGCCTGATCGTCGATGACGGCGGTGCGGTCGACCGGTCGTACGTCGGTCAGATATGAGGTCAGCGGCAACGCCAGGTAGGACTCGGGCCCCCGGGTGGCGCGCAGGATGCTCAGATTCGACGCCGTGAGTCCGTCGTCGTTGACAGAGATCAGCACCATGGCCGTGCGGGTGTCCTGGTAGAGCGGGCCGGCGGCGAGCGCCGCGTTGGCCGTGCCGGGGGCGAGGACCGCGCTCACCTTGGCCCCGGTGAAGCGCCGGGCCGCCTGTTTGGCGCGCGCCGCTTCGCCCCGGTCGTCGACGGTGTCGAGGGCGAGGCGGAACGTGATGCCCGCGCGCGCGTTGTGCTGCTCCACGGCGAGCCGCGCCCCGCGCTCCTGCGCCACGCCGTCCGCCTTGTTCTTGCCGCTGAGGTCGGCCTGGAAGCCGAGGGTGTGCACGGGGAGGGCGCCGCCCGAGCCACCTGTGCCCCCTCGCCCGGCAGTGAGATAGGCGGTGACCCCGCCGCCGACCGCGACCACGGAGGCCGCCGCGCTTCCCATCAGCAGCACGCGCCGTCGGGTCGCAGGGCGGGCGTCCTGCGGGTGCGATGGCGCAGGGTCGGTGGCCGGGTCGTCGTCCGTCGGTTGCCGTGGAGGGCGGCGTCGGGGGGTGGGAACGTCCAGTGCTCGGGCGGAGCGTTCGGCGACCATGCGGAGGAGCGCGGGTGGCAGCCACTGCTCGTTCCGGGCTTCGGGAATTCCCCTTGCGAGCGAGACCCGCGGGTCGCGGAGCGCCGCCGCGACCTCGGCGGCCGTGGGCCGCTTGGTCGGGTCCTTGGCCAGGCAGGCCCCGATCAGAGCCCGTAGCTCGCCGGGCACGTCCGCCAGGTCCGGCTCCTCGTGCACCGTACGGAAGAGGACGCCCGCCGCGTATCCGGTGCCGAACGGGCGCCGGCCCGAGGCCGCGTACGCCAGGACGCAGCCCAGCGAGAAGACGTCGCTGGCCGGGCCGACCTCCCCGGCGCGGGCCTGTGCCTGTTCCGGTGCGAGGAAGCCGGGCGTGCCGACGACCGCGTCGGGTGCGGTGAGCGCGGTGGCGCCCGCGGCGTGGGCGATGCCGAAGTCGATCAGGCGGGGACCGTCCAGGGCGAGCAGGACGTTGCCCGGTTTCACATCGCGGTGCACAACTCCCGCCGCGTGTACGGCGGTGAGCGCTTCGGCCAGCCGCGAACCCAGGGTCCGTACGGCGGCGACGGGCAGCGCGCCGAAGCCGTCGACCGCCTCGACCAGCGACGGTCCGGGGATGAACTCCGTCGCCAGCCAGGGCTCCCGGGCCTCCGTGTCGGCGGCCACGACCGGCACCAGCCAGTGCCCGGTCAGACCTCGGACCGCCGTCACCTCGCGCCGGAACCGGGTGCGGAAGGCCGGGTCCGCCGCGTGTTCGGCGCGGATCGTCTTGAGCGCGACGAGCGCACCTCCTGCTGTACGGGCGAGGTGGACGACGCCCATGCCGCCCGCGCCGAGCCGGGCCAGCAGCCGGTGCCCGCCGATGTCCTCGGGGTCGTCGGCAGTCAGGGGCAGCATCAGAAGTCGACCTCGCCCGCGTAGGAGTACCGGCCGCCCTTCACCTCGTAGCGGAAGATCGCGGACCCCTTGAGCCACCCCCCGTGCTCCTCGTCGAACGCGTACGTCCGGACGAGTCCCTTGTACGTGCCCTTCGCCAGCAGGTCGTACAGCCGGTTCCGGGAGGGCCGGCCGCCGGCCTCGGTGAGGCGGGTGATGACCATGCGGGCCACGTCGTACGCCTCGGCCGCCCAGTACGGGGGTGCGGAGCCGTAGCGCTTTCGATAGGCGGTGGCGAAGGGGCGGACGGCGGCGGCCGAGGGGTCGATGTACGGGGCGAAGATCTGCCACCCGTCGGCGGCGGTGCCCGCGGCGGTCAGGAACTCCGGTTCCGCGGCCGGGTAGCCGAGGACGCGCAGGCCGTTGAAGTCCGTCTGCGCGAGGGCGCGTGCGACGGCAGCGGCGCGGGCGGGGGTGCCCGTGTAGACGAAGGCGTCCGGCTGCCGCGCGGCCATCTCGGCGACCACCGCAGTGAGGTCCTTGGCAAGCCGCGGTACGACACGCGGTTCACCGGCGATCTTGGCGACACCGAGGTACTGGAACATGGAGTGGCCGAGCTCCCAGGCCGGGATGCCGCCGTCGCGGTCGATCAGCACGCCCACCCGCCGGGCACCCTGAGTCCGGAGGGAGATGGCCGCCGCCACGGGCAGGCCCGTGTAGCCGGGGACGGCCTGGAGGAAGTGGCGGGGCTGCGCGGTGCCGTACACGGACTGCGCGGAGGAGACCGTGAGCTGGGGGACGAGCTGTGCGTCGTAGCTGTCGAGGCTCGCCCCAGTAGTCTCGTCGCCGGTCGAGCCGATGACGGCGAGCAGGTCGCGGTCGGCGGCGAGAGTGCGGGCCACTTTGGCTGCGCGGGTCGCGTCGCCCCGGTCGTCGACCGTCTTGAGAGTGAGCGTGAACGGCTTGTCCTCGCGGGAGTTGAACTGCTCGACGGCCAGCCGTATCCCACGTCCCTGGGCCTGTCCGACGCTTCTCCGCGGGCCCGTCAGGTCGGCCTGCACGCCGAGGATCCAGCGACGGGCACGGGACGAGGCGGTCGGCGCGGGGTCGTCGCCGCGCTGTGCGGCCCAGAGCGCGGCACCGCCGCCGGCGGCGAGCAGGGCAGCGCCGCCGCCGAGCTGGAGGAAACGGCGGCGGCTGGTGGGACGAGGCACGTCCGTCGGAACTTCCGTCGGCTGCCCGTCCGTTGGCGCGTCGAGGGCCGTCGCCTCGATGTCCGGGAGGGCGAGCATCGCGGCGGAGCGGTCGGCGATGAGTCGTACGACGGCGTCGGGCAGCCAGTCGACGGTGTCCTGGGGCGTGTCCTCGACCAGCGTCTCGTCCACCTCTCGGGCGGTGGGCCGGGTGGCCGGGTCCTTGGCGAGGCAGCGCTCCAGGAGCGCGCGCGTGTCGTCGGGGACACCGTCGAGGTCGGGCTCGTCGTGCACGGTGCGGTAAAGGAGGGCGTCCACGGCACCGGTGCCGAAGGGCGGGCGGCCGGTGGCGGCGTAGGAGAGGAGACAGCCGAGGGCGAAGACATCGCTGGCGGGCGACGCGGGCTGCGCCTGGGCTTGTTCGGGGGCGAGGAACCCGGGGGTGCCGACGACCATGTCGGCCGAGGTGAGCGCCGTCTCCTCGGTGGCACGGGCGATACCGAAGTCGATGAGGCGGGGGCCGTCGACGGCGAGCAGCACATTGCCGGGCTTGACGTCGCGGTGGACGAGTCCCGCGTCATGCACGGCGGTCAGGGCGCGGGCCAGCATCCGGCCGAGGATGCGCACCCCGCGCGGCGGCAGCGGACCGCAGGCGGCGACGGCCTCGGCGAGCGAAGGGCCGGGCACGAACGCGGTAGCGAGCCAGGGCGCCGCCGCGTCCGGGTCGGCGCCGGTGACCTGCACGGCCCAGGGGCTGTCCACGCGCCGGGCGGCGGCGACCTCACGACGGAAGCGCGCGCGGAACTCCGGCTGGTCGGCGTACTCGGGCAGGATCACCTTGACGGCGGCCAGCTCCCCGGACCCGGCACGCCCGAGGTAGACGATGCCCATGCCACCTGCGCCGAGCCGGGCGAGCAGACGGTGACCGCCGATACGGGCCGGGTCGGAGGGGGTGAGCTTCTCGGTCATCGGCCATCGCCCTGCGTGCTGCCGCTGGGCTCCGGCGTGTTCCGTTCGATCTCGGCTCTGAGGCGGGCGCGCATGCCGACGTGCGGATCGCGCAGCCGGTCGAACAGGTCTGCCCGGGACCAGCCCTTGGCTCCCTTGGCGGAGACGGCGAGGGTGAACTGGCCGATGCGGGTCTGCTCCCAGAGGTACGGGTGGGGGCCGCCGACTTCGGCGCTCGTGTAGGAGCCGAGCTCGTTGAGCGCGTCGTCGGCGTACTCGTTCCCGGAGTCACCGAAGGAGTTCGGGACGTCGTTCAGCGACGTGACCACCTCATCCGAGCGCAGCCGCTGCGTGGGGCAGCGCATCATCTCTTCCAAGACCTCGGCGTTCTCCCAGTCGGCCTGCTCGGGGGTGCGGTGCACCGTGACGACGGCGCTCAGCCGGAGTGGGCCCTTGGTGCCGCTCGCCGGTATCTCGTAGGAGCGGGTCAAGGTGGCGAGGACGTCCTTCGGGAGCGCCTGCTGGTGCCAGACGCAGTCGTCCCCGAGAACCGGCCGGCGTCGCGGGTCGCTCTCGTAGGGGACCCGGCGGACGGTGCCGGGGCCAAACGCGGAGGGATCCGCGATGACCTCCCGGATCAGCGCGGCGGCTCGCGCCTTCGTACCCGGGAGTCTGGCGGGGTCGATGTCGACGACTTCGGTCGGCGACGGGCCGGCGACCGTCGTGCCGCCGGCCTTCCGCGCGGGCGTCGATGCGGACGGCTCGCCCCCACCGGAGGTGCAGCCGAAAAGCACCAAGCCGCACACCGCGCCGGCACAGCCGAGGCGCACCGCTTCCTTGACTGCGACCACGAGTCCCCCTGGAATCACCGATTCACCATGCGTCCGCCCTGATGCTATGCAGCAACTTGCATGTAATGACCAGCGGTTGACGCTGACGTGGCTGAGCTGTTCCACACATGTCACACACCCTGGCTCGGATGTGGCGCCATCACCCGGGCCAGATCACTGGACCGACCTCAAGCACGCCTCAGCCCGGCCCGAGGTGACGTACAGCTACCTGGGATCAACGGAACGGAGAAGGAGATAAAGTACATATAGGCAGATTGATGAAATGCCTGATTGACGACAGCAGTGCCGCACGGGTATCCGATGATGGGGAATTGCACGAGCGGGGCTTCACACGCGACCTTCCGGGAGACGCGGTGGTGGCTGGGAACGCGAGGCCCGTGAGCCTCATCGAGCAGTCGGAGACGCTGCGGCTGCGACTGCTGGCGGCCGGCGACCACGGGCTGTCGATGGCCGAGACACTGAACGTGGCCCTTCAGCAGGTGACCGCCGACCTGGGTGGCCTCGGCGGCTTGGCCCACTGGCGCGACCCCGGTTCTGATCGGTTGCGCCTGGTGGCGGCCTGCGGGCTTGCGCCGGAGCTCGCCGGGGCATGGGCGAATCTCCGCGCGGAGGAGGACGTGGCCCCCGCACGCGCCTTGCGCAGCGGTGCCTTCACCTGGGTGGCCGAGGACAGTCTGGGGGTCGGAGCTTCCGGCACCGCGGCGGTGCCTCTGCCCGGTACCAGCGGGCGAGTCGGTGTGCTTTCCGTGCTCACGGCAGGGCCCGACGAGCCGGATCCCGCGCAGCGGTCCTTCCTCGGCTCCGTAGCGGTGTGGGCGGCCGGATGCCTGGAAGAGCGTTCCGACACGCCGCCGGGTGTCTTCTCGGCGGCCAGGGAGCCACCCGCGATCGATCGGCCCGGCGGGGAGGTACCCCGCGTGGTTGCGATCAGCCATTGGGAATACGACGCCGCGGCCGGTTCGGTGACGCTCACCCAACCGGTCATCGACATGCCCGGTGAGTCGCTGCAGACGCTCGACGAGAGCGCGGACCTGTGCCGGCACCTTCCGAGCGTTGAGGATCTGCCGACATTCACGGCCGACATCCGTGAGGCGTACGACAGCGGGACGGCGCACGACACCGAATACCGAGTGCACCACAGCGACGGCACCTTCGGGTGGGTGCGGGCGCGCGGCCACATGGTGCCGGGCAGGAACGGCACCTCTGCCCGTATGGTCGGCACGCTGTGGGGCCCGGCTCACGCACAGGCCGCGTACGATCCGGTCGTCGTCGCCCTTCGTGACATGGACGAAGGATTCCTGGCGGTCGACGAGGACTGGCGGATCACCTTCGTCAACGAGGAGGCCGAGCGTCTCCTCGGCCCCAGCCGGACGCTGCTGGGCAGCACTCTCTGGGACATTCCCGTAGGACGCACACCCGGTCTCGAAGCCCAGTGCCGGCGAGCGTCCGCCGAGAGAAAGCCGATCGGTTTCGATCTCCACAGCCCGACCGGTCAGCGCGTCCGCCGTGTCCGGCTGGTCCCCTTGCAGGGCGGCGGGCTGACGATCTATTTCGCCGGTGTCACCGGCGAGCGGCCAGGGGGAGCCGAGCGATCGGCCGGCGAGCGAAGCGAGGTGGGGGTCCCCCCGGCCGGAGGCTGGGGAAGGGTCGCGGCCGGGGGCTGGGGAAGGGTCGCGGCCGGAGGCTGGGGAGGGGTCGCGGCCGGGCGAACCGCCCGGATGAGCGAGCTGACGGCGGCGCTGGCCGAAGCCGTCACGTCCAGCGACGTGGTGAAGGCCGTCGCACAGCATGTCCTGCCGCCCTTCGGCGCCGACGGGCTGGTCGTCCACGCGCTCGAGGGGGGCCGACTGCGTGCGGTCGGATCCGTGGGATACACCGAGGAATTCCTGCACCAGATCGGCGGGATCTCGCTCACGAGCCACACGGCGATCGCCGAAACGCTCCGCACCCGCACGCCCGGTTTCGTCGAGTCGCCTGCCGATTACGTCCGGCTTTATCCGAGGTTTGTGAACTTTGTGGCCGCATCGGCCAAGAGCGCATGGGCGTTCCTGCCTCTCATCGCTTCCGGGCGCGCGATCGGTTGCTGTGTCGTCTCCTTCTCTCGGCCACGCTCCTTCAGCGAGGAGGAACGCACACTGCTGATAACCCTGAGCGGGCTGATCGCGCAGGCACTGGAGCGGGCCCGGCTGTACGACGTGGAGCACAACCGCGCCCAGGAACTCCAGCGCGGTCTGCTCCCCAGGACACTGCCCTCCCTGCCGGCCGTCTGCGCCGCCGCTCGCTACATGCCCGCGGGGAAAGGCGAAGAGGTGGGCGGTGACTGGTACGACCTGATCCCGCTGTCCGGCGATCGGGTCGCCATCGTGATCGGCGACGTCATGGGGCACGGCATCGCCGAAGCCGCCGTGATGGGGCAGCTACGCACGGCGGTCCGCGCCCTTGCCGACCTCGAACTGGATCCGGACGAGCTGCTCAACCACCTCAACGAACTCGTCGCCGACCTGGGCGACGACAAGTACGCCACCTGCTCCTACGCCGTGTTCGACCCCGTCACCCATACCTGCTCGCTGTCCTTGGCCGGTCATCTCCCGCCTGTCATCGTCCATCCCGATGGGACGGTCCACTGTCCGGAGCTGGCAAGCGACCCGCCGCTGGGCGCCGCCGAACCTCCCTTCGAGACGCACGAGCTGCACCTGCCGGACGAGAGCCTTCTCGTGTTCTGCACGGACGGCCTCGTCGAATCCGCCACCCGGGACATCGACCAGGGACTGGCTCAGCTCAGACAGACGCTGGCGAGGGCCGTGGCCCGGCCCCCGTACTTCCCGACCGGCAGCCGGCACGGTGACACCAGGCGTCTCCATGACCTTTGCGACTTCGTCGTCTCGGCTTTGCTGCCCGACCGTGAGCAGACCAACGACGACGCGGTCCTCCTCGTGGCCCACACCCGAGGCACGCCTGTCGACAGCGTCGCCTCGTGCAGCCTTCCGGACGACCCGCGGGCAGCCGGCCAAGCCCGGGAATACGTCCGCAGCCAGCTGGCCGTCTGGGGTCTGGACGATCTCGTCATGACCACCGAGCTCCTGGTGAGCGAATTGGTCGGCAACGTGATCCGGCATGCCAGCGGCCCCATGCGCGTGCGCCTGCTGCGCAGCCGGTCGCTGATCTGTGAGGTCTATGACGGCAGCCTCACCAGCCCGCGCATCCGGCGCGCCGCATTCACCGACGAAGGCGGCCGGGGCCTGCACCTGGTGGCCGCTCTCTCTCAGCGGTGGGGCACTCGCCATCTCGACGAGGGCAAATGCATCTGGACCGAGCAGAACCTTCCGCTCTCCCCTTGACTCCCCCGGTTATTGACTCCCCGGTTTCCGGCGGAACCGGTCGGGGCTCAACATCGGGCGCCGGTCGTCGACCACGACCACGTCCCGGCCGAACTCCGCGGCGCGGCGGATCACCGGGAGCACGCCGACGCCCGCACCGCACCCACCAGTGCATGCGCCCCGCGCCGACTCGGCCGACGACCCCATCGGCCGCCTCAACGATCCCGGCGTCGAGGCAGCCGCCGCTGAAGTTGCCGGTCGGTGCCGGTCTGCACCGCTGCCACGAGGTCCCAGGGCTTGACCGGCAGCTGCCGAACCCGCATCCCGTACTCCCGCAGGGCGTCGTCGACGGCCGCCGACACGGCCGCCGGGGCCACCATGCGGCCGCCCTCGCCGCCGCCTTTGATGCCGTACTCGGTGAACGGCGAAGGCGTCTGGACGTGCCCGATGCGGAACGCCGGGACCTCGCCCGCGGTGGGGATCAGGTAGTCCCTGAAGTCCGAGGACATGAACTGCCCGTCCTCGTCGTAGACCAGCTCCTCGTAGAGCGTGGTCCCGATGCCCTGCGTGGCGCCGCCGGTGACGTGGCCGCCCAGGCTCCTGGGATTCACGATCGTCCCGGCATCGTGCACGGCCACGTAGTCGAGGAAGGAGAGCATCCCGGTGTCGGGGTCGACCTCCACCACCGCGATGTGACAGGCATGGCCCATGATCGGGTAGAAGACGCCGAAGTCCGAGCCGTCCGGTGCCGGCAGCGTCGTGTACGGGTGGTCGTAGGTGTAGGACTCCTCCAGTCCGCTTGTCATGCCCTCGGGCAGGTCGAGCGCGAAGAAGTAGGCGGTGCCCGCCAGTTCGGCGAGGGTCAGCCCCGTCTCCGGAGCGCCTGAGACCTGCACGCGCGCGTCGACGAGTTCGAGGTCCTCCGCGGCCACTTCGAGGGTGTGCGCGGCGATGTGGATGAGTTTCTTCCGCAGCTTGCGCGACGCGCCCCGGATCGCGCCGGCCACCATGACGGTGTAGCGGCTGCCGCCCGGGCCCGTGCTGGGAAGCGCGTGGGCGGAGTCGGCATACCGGACGTTGACGCTCTCCGGCGGGATCCCGAACTCCTCGGCGAGGACGGTGGCGCCCACTGTCTCGGGACTGTTGCCCCACATCGACTGGCAGTGCAGCAGGAGTTGGAACTGCCCCGTGGGGTCGATCGTCACCGTCGCGCTCTCGGGGCTGGAGGTGACGGGCAGGACGGTCTTCTCCACCAGGAACCAGAACTCGGTGGAGCTGAAGACGCTGCGCTCCTGGGTGGTGGCCAGGCCGATGCCGACGCAGCGGCCCTCCTGCGCCCACAGGCGCTTCTGTTCGGCGCGCCACCCGTCCAGATCGATCATCGACAGTGCCTTGTCCAGTACGGCTGGGTAGTCACCGCTGTCGTAGACGTTGCCGCCGGGGATCGTGTACGGGAACTCGTCGGGCTGGATGAAGTTGCGGCGGCGGATCTCCTCCGGCGCGAGCCCGAGCCGGGCCGCCCCGGAGTCGACCAGCCGCTCCAGCACCCAGTTGTGCACCTCGGAGCCGAAGCCGCGGTAGGCGCCCTGCTGGCACTTGTTGGTGAGCACGGCCCGCAGTCGGTACCTCACGTCCCGGAACCGGTAAGGGCCGACGACCTGGGAGAAGGCGTTGCCGTGGTGGCCGACGCCGAACTGCATGTAGGCGCCGTAGTCGTCGACGACGTCGATGTCGAGACCGACGATCGTGCCGTCGGCACGAAAGCCCATGCGCGCTTCGTAGAAGCGGTCGCTCCCGTGGTGGTCCGAGTTCCCCAGGTGGTCGATCCGGTCCTCGACGTACGACACCGGGCGCCCCACCCGCAGGGCCAGGAAGCCGGCGAGGGTGGGCACCTTGTGCGCGGCGAGCTTGCTGCCGAAGCTGCCACCCGCCGGGACCGGCTTCATGGTCAGCTTGTTCGACGGAACCCTCAGCGCGCCCGCGATCAGGAAGGAGAAGTAGCTGAAGCTGAGCGAGTTGCAGTAGATCTCCAGTACGCCGTTGAAGCCGGGCTGGGCCACCGCGCCCGCGGTCTCCATCGGCATTCCGGCGGAGCGGCCCCAGCGCAGGGTGTCCTCGACGACGAGGTCGGCCCCGGCGAACGCGGCGTTCACATCGCCGAACTCGAAGATCCGCTCGCAGCCGATGTTGCTGTCGTGCTCCTCGTGCAGCACGGCGGACCCGGGCTCCATGGCCGCCGTGGGATCGGTGACCGGCGGGAGGTCCTCATAGTCGACCTCCAGCAGGTCCACGCCGTCCTCGGCGAGGTACCTGCTCTCCGCGACGACGGCCGCCACGGCCTCGCCGACGTAGCGGACCTTGTCCACGGCCAGCGGGTACTGCGCGATGGTGGCCGGGCCGAAGTTCATGCAGGGGTTCATCTTCGCCTTGCAGTCCTCGCCGGTGAGCACGGCGACGACTCCCGGCAGCTTCAGTGCCTCGGTCGCGTCGACGGACCTGATCCACGCGTGCGATACGGGGCTGCGCAGGATCGCGGCGTGCAGCATGCCCGGCAGTTTGAGGTCGGCGATGTACCCGCCGCGGCCGACCAGCAGCCGAGGGTCCTCGACCCGCTTGCGGTCCTTGCCGATGTACCTGTAGCCGGACTTCTCAGCGGTGTCCGTGTGCTCGGTGGTCATCAGGAACGACCTCCCCGGGCGCCGTCGGCCGTCGCCTCGCCGCGAAGCTTGGCGCCGGCGGACTGGACCGCGTTGACGATGTTCTGGTAGCCGGTGCAGCGGCACAGGATCCCGGAGATCTCGTGACGCACCTCGGCATCGGTCAGCTCCTGACCGGTCTCGATGATCTCCTTGGTACGCAGCACCATCGCGGGCGTGCAGAAGCCGCACTGCAGCCCCTGCTCCTCGGCGAAGGACTCCTGGATGGGGTGGAGCTCCGCAGGGTTGACGGACAGGCTTTCGACGGTCTCGACCGCGTGCCCGTCCCCCTGCACGGCCAGCATCAGGCAGGAGCGCACCGAGTGGCCGTCGAAGAGGACGGTGCAGCATCCGCACTCGCCGTGCTCGCATCCGAGATGCACGCTGACCAGGTCGAGTTCGTCGCGCAGGAAGTCGGCGAGCGTGGTGCGCGTCGACACCTCGCGGGTCACGCCCCGCTCGTTGACGCGCATGGTCACGGTCCGGCGGGCGGTGCCGTACTTGGCGGCGGTCGAGGTCGTCACGTCCCGTTGCTCCTCTCGTGGGCGCGCGCCACGGCCGCGGTGATCGCGCGCGACACCACGACGGAGGCGAGGTGCCGGCGGTAGGCGCGCGTGGCGTGCAGGTCGTCCCCCGAGGTCACCGAGGGCACGATCTCCTTGGCGGCCCTGGCGATGTTCTCCCCGGTCGAGGCCTCACCGATCAGTGCGCCCTCCACAGCGAAGGCGCGGACCGGCGTGTCGGAGACACCCAGGACGCCGACGGAGACGGAGGTGAAGCGGTCGTCCTCGTCGAGGTTCACCACCGCGGCGGCGCCGGCGAGCCCGAGGTCACCCTCGCGCCGCGCCACCTCCACGAAGCCGTGGCCCGCGGCCTGTGGCGTCACCGGGTAGCGGACGGCGACGAGGACCTCCTCGGGCTCCAGGGCCGTGGTCAGCCGGCCCCGGAAGAAGTCCCGGGCCTCGATGGTGCGGGTGCCCGACGGCCCTTGCGCGACCAGCGTCGCGTCGAGCGCCATCGCCGTACACGGCAGTTCGGCAGCGGAGTCGGCGTGCGCCAGGCTGCCGCCGACCGTGCCGCGGTGGCGGTTCTCGATGTGGCCGATGTAGCCGGTGGCCTCCGGCAGCAGCGGGACCAGTTCGCCGACCAGCGGGTGGTCCTCCAGTTCGTACTGGCGAACCCCGGCGCCGACCTCCAGTCCGTCGCCGCGGCGCTCGATCTTCTGCAGGTCACCGATCTTGTTGATGTCGATCAGTGCCTCCGGCCTGGCGAGCCGCATGTTGAGCATGGGGAGAAGGCTCTGCCCTCCCGCGAGGACGAGGGATCCGATGCCGTACTCGCTCTTGATCGCGACGGCCTCATCGACGGATTCGGGATCGCAATACGTGAATGGAGGCGGCTTCATCGCCTGTCCTTGGTTGCGGCTCCTGAGGACGAGCAGGTGACCGGACCCGGAGCCGAGGTCGGCTGCGGACGGTTACCCCGAGACCGCATCGTGCGGTTCGTCAGGTGATTGCGGGTGCTCCACAGGCTCCGAGGCGGTTCATACGCGCATACCCATGGCCCTGAGGCCCTGGGCGGGGTCCGAGCCCTGCGCGGGTGCGCAGGGCCGGTCATCGAGATTCACGACGATGACCTCCTGTGTGCTCTGTGCTACGAGCATCCGCACCGGCTCGGTGTCACTGCCGTTCTCCTTCCAGTGCACCACACCCGGCGCGACGACGCCGAAGTCTCGGAACGCCTCCCGGGCCTGGTCCCAGCCGGCCACCGCCCCGCCGACGGCCGACGCAGCCGAGCACGTACAGGGCCGCTTCGGGCTCGCCGTGACGATGACGCCCGTCTCCTGCCCGCTCCCAGCACCAGATCATCCCGCGAGCTGACCAACCATCAGGAGCACAAGACAAAAGACCAGGCCAGAGGGCATCTTGCACAGCTCCCCGCGAGGCGATCCACCACTTGCCTCCGGTCAAGCCGCGACGCCGCAGAATCACCCCACCCAATAACAAGAGTTTTGTTAATATGGCTCCATGGCCACCACTCCCGACCCTGCTCCCGGCGAAGGGCCCGTCCGCCCGGTCTCCGTCTCCCTCCACGAAGGCACCATCGCCGCCCTCAAGGCACGCACCGGCAAGCGCGGCATGTCCGCCTACGTCGAAACCCTCATCCAGCGCCAACTGGAACGCGACCGACTGCGCGAACTCATCGAAGACGCGGAGACCGAGCACGGGCCGGTGGATCCGGCAGCGGTCGAGGCCAAGCGGGCGCTCCTGCGCAGCGACGCAGCCGGCTCGACTGACGCGGCATGAGCGGCACCCTCGTCCTGGACTGCGAAGGCCTGTCCGAACTCGTACGACGCACCCCCGAACTCACCGAATGGCTGGCTGCCGCCGAGGCCGAGGACATCCGCGTCATCACCAGCTCCGTCACCCTCGTCGAAGCCCGCGACCCCAAAACCAACCAGGCCCGCTTCGACTACGCCATCTCCCGTCTGAACATCATTCCGCCCACCGAAGCCATCGCCCGCCACGCCAGCACACTCCTCGCCGCAGCTGGCATGCACGGCCACAAACACGCCCTCGACGCCCTCGTGGCCGCCACCGCACTCGCCTCACCCGCCCCCGTGACCGTCCTGACCTCGGACCCCGAAGACCTCCACATGCTGTGCGGCCCCGGCGTCCGCATCGTCAAGATCTGACTCTGCGAGAAGGTCTGACTCTGCGAGGCCGCCTCTCAACGGAACGCGGGTACACCTCGTCGACGGCGATCGCGCAGGACGGGCGCGTCGCCCGGACCCGCCCACACACCCCACCGCGCCGTCCTCCTCTGCGTGCTGTCACCAGTCGAGCGCGACGTCGTCGCAGGAGAAGCGGGCAGAGTGGCAGGCATCGCAATGTGTGTACCAGGGGGCGCACGGCCGGTCAGCGTGATGAGGTTCGTGTGCGAGCTGTAGAGACCGGTCTGCTCGGTGATCCGTTGGCAAGCCTGGGTGATCGTGACCTCGCCGCTCTCCCCGGCGAGACGGACCTGAGCTGGGACATGGGGGACCTTCTGCGTGAGCTCCGGAAACAGCTCCTCCTTGATCAGCCCTTCGAGCGCGACCTGCTCCTCAAGCTGCTCCAGGAGGCGCTCTTTGAGGAGCTTCCAATTGCAGATCTCTGCAAGGAACGCCTGGTACGACTTGGGTCCTGATTCGGACTGCCAGATGCGAGCCTGATCCGCTGTGACCACGAAGCGGTCGACCCGTGGAACCGTGCCGTCTGAAGTGCGCAACTCCCATCGCACCATGATGGGTTCGGGCGGTTCGACAAAGGTCAGGATCGAATCCCGCTCGGCAAAACCGCGGAGATCCTTCTCGATGTCCATAGCGAAGTTCTCCAGCACACGGTCGTTGCTCTGCAAGCCCAGCTTCTGAAGCTCCTCAAGGAGTTCAGCGCGGGTTACATCGGTTGCAGGCCCACGGCGCGGCCAGTAGTTCGCGCATGCCTCGGAGTAGTCGTGCAGTGCGCCCAGCTCGCCACTGATCGGGAGGAAGAAGGGCTCCAGCCGGTCGATGTGGCCGTGCTCGTGAATCCCCACAATGCGCTCCGCGTTGGCCGAGACCACCGCCTGGAGCGCATCGAGATCGACATTCTGTGGCGTCGGGCCGCCGTGGAACACCTGGTTACGCATCTGCCGGATCGACGTCCCCTCGGCCACCGGGGTAGCGATGCTGTCGGCGACATCGAGGGCGGCAGACTGGCACGCATCACATTGCAGAGAAATACGATGCAGGGTGATGTAGCGCGCCCAGGCATCGAGCGATCCCGGAGTCTTCAACTTGGTTGGCCCGCTGGCCGCCGCGGCGCAGAGCAGCCCCAGTACCCGCAACTGGAACTCGACGTGCGCCAAAGTCTTGAGGGGCGCCTGCTGCCGGTCTGGCGCTGCGACAAGGTCCGCGATCGTCACGTCGTCTCCAGGGGGCGGGGGCGGGGCAGCATTCTCACACGTCCGAACGCCCCCCGGATCACCTTGGGCCGTACAGGCATCGCCTCGTCCGTCTGCCGGCGAGTGCACCGCCTGCCTCGCGTATCTACTCCCGGCCCGTGTTCTGTGGATCTTCGGGATCACCTCCACCGAGCCGGGCGACTTTCGTAGTCTCGCACGAGCCTGCGGTGGAGCAGGAAGGCCGAATGTCTGCTCCACCCCCCGCCTCTTCGGTTCCGGAGCGAACCCTCTTGCCTCGGAGTCCCGTTGGATGATCTCCACATCAATGCCCAGGCGGGCGCCGTGATCGACCGCGCCCTGCTTGACCCCAGCATCCGCCCAGCTCTTCGTCACCGTGGGCGCTGAGGTGGCGACCTTGTCCAGCAGGACCATCGCGATGGCGTTGCCATGCATGCGAGAACAGCCGAACTCTCTCGCCTTGTAGCCGTTCCCAGAATGTTCCCAGCAGGGCACAGAAAAGGCCCTCCATGTCACACATGGAGGGCCATAACCCATCTGACCTGCACTTTCTTGAGCCGCCTTCGGGATTCGAACCCGAGACCTACGCATTACGAGTGCGTTGCTCTGGCCATCTGAGCTAAGGCGGCACGCCGTCCACACCATGGTGCGATCAGCAACGTCGGTAAGTCTACACAGTTTCCGGGGGTGCTCCGAACCGGCCCCGGGCACGGGTGCCCGGGGCCGCCGACGGGGCTAGGAGCAGCGTTTTCCGTCTCTCGGAGGGGTGCCGCGGAGCAGGTAGGCGTTGATCGTGGAGTCGATGCAGGAGCTGCCGCGGCCGTAGGCGGTGTGGCCGTCGCCCTCGTAGGTGAGGAGGCGGGCGGAGGAGAGCTGGCCCGACAGGGCGCGGGCCCAGCGGTACGGCGTCGCGGGGTCGCGGGTGGTGCCGACCACGACGATCGGGGCCGCGCCCTTCGCCTCGATGCGGCGCGGCTCGCCCGTGGCCCTCACCGGCCAGTACGCGCAGTTCAGGGAGGCCCAGGCGAGGCCCTTGCCGAAGACGGGGGACGCCTTCTCGAAGGCGGGGAGGGACCTGTGGACCTCGTCCGGGGTGTCGAAGGCGGCCGGGAGGTCGAGGCAGTTCACGGCGGCGTTGGCGAACATCAGGTTCGCGTAGCGGCCCTCGGCGTCACGTTCGTAGTAGCTGTCGGAGAGGACCAGCAGGCCCGCGCCGTCGTTCTCGTCCATCGCCGAGGTCAGTGCCTCACGCAACTGCGCCCAGGCTCCCTCGTCGTACATCGCCGCGATCACCCCGGTGGTGGCGAGGGACTCGCCGAGCTTACGGCCGTCCGCGTCGCCCGTGGGGATCGGCCGGGCGTCCAGCTTCTCGAAGAAGGCCTTGAGTTTCCGGCCGGCCTCGGCGGTCTTCGTGCCTTTCGTGCCCAGCGGACAGTCCGGCTGCTGGACGCAGTCCTTCGCGAACGACTGGAACGCCGTCTCGAATCCCGCGGTCTGATCGAGGTTCATCCGGCGCGAGGGCTGCGAGGGATCCATCGCGCCGTCCAGGACCAGCCGGCCCGCCCGGGCCGGGAAGAGTCCCGCGTACGTCGCCCCGAGGAACGTCCCGTACGACGCCCCCACGTAGTTCAATCTCGCGTCGCCCAGCGCCGCCCGCACGATGTCCATGTCCTGGGCCGTCTCGATGGTGGACACGTGCCGCAGCAGCTTCGGCGAGTCCGCGCCGCAGCCCTCCGCGAACTTCTTGTACGCGTCGACGAGTTGGGTCGTCTCCCGCTCGTCGTCCGGCGTGATGTCCGTCTGCGTGTACCTGTCCATGTCCCGCCCGTCGAGGCATTCGACGGGCTCGCTGCGGGCGACGCCGCGCGGATCGACCGCGACCATGTCGTAGCGGGCGCGGACCTGGGCCGGGTAGCCGATCCCGGCGTACGCCTGGAGGTAGCCGATCGCCGAGCTGCCGGGCCCGCCCGGGTTCACCAGCAGCGAGCCCAGTCGCTTGCCCGGCCCCGTGGCCTTCTTGCGTGCGACGGCGAGCCGGACGTCCCCGTCGGCCGGATGCGCGTAGTCGAGCGGCGCCTTCAGCGTGGCGCACTCGAAGCCGGGGACTCCGCAGCCGCGCCACCTCGGCTTCTGCGCGTAGTACGACGCGAGGGCGGCCGGCACGGCCTTCGGCAACGGGGCGAGCGCGGGCTCCACGGCCGAGCCGGCCGCAGTCGTCGCACTTCCCGACGAGCACGCGGAGACGAGCATCGCCGCCACGGCGAGGAGGGCACCGCCGGTGGTGCGGGCTCTGTGGGTGCGGGCTCTGCGTCTGCGGGGGCCGCGCGTGCTGGGGCTCGGGCCGGGCGAGTCGGTCTGGTCTGCCGCTGTGCTGGGGCGGGAGCTACGCCTGATGAACATCACCCGAGCGTAACTCTGCGCAGTGGCTCGGACGCTCTCCGCGTACGCCATGGCTCGTACGAGTGACGTGGTCAACCTCCTTTGCTGGTGCCTACGGTCGTGCCTGCCCTCGTGGGTCAGCCCGCTCTGAGGGACATGGTCATCGCCTCCACGGCCAGCAGCGGGGCCACGTTGCGGTCGAGGGCCTCTCGGCAGGCGGCGATCGCTTCGATGCGGCGGAGCGTGGACTCGGGGGAGCTGCCGCGGGCGAGCCGCTCCAGGGCGTCCTCGGCGTCGATGTTGGCGATCGCGACCCGGGAGCCGAGCTGAAGGGCGAGGACGTCGCGGTAGAAGGCGGTGAGGTCGGTCAGGGCCAGGTCGAGGCTGTCGCGCTGCGTACGGGTCCTGCGGCGCTTCTGCCTGTCCTCCAGGTCCTTCATCACGCCGGCCGTACCGCGCGGCATCCGGCCGCCCTGGGACGCGCCCATCGCCGCCTTGAGCTCCTCCGTCTCCTTGCCGTCCCGCTCCTCGGCGAGTTGCTTGGCGTCCTCGGCGGCCGCGTCGACCAGTTCCTGGGCGGCCTTGAGACAGCCGCCGATGTCCTCGACCCGCAGGGGCAGCTTCAGCACGGCGGCGCGGCGCTCGCGGGCGGCCGGGTCGGTGGCGAGGCGGCGGGCCCGGTCGACGTGGCCCTGGGTGGCGCAGGCGGCGGCCATGGCGGCGGCGGGCTCGACGCCCTCACGGCGTACGAGCATGTCGGCGATGGCGTCCACCGAGGGCGTCGAGAGGTTCAGGTGGCGGCAGCGGGAGCGGATGGTGGGCAGGACATCCTCGATGGAGGGGGCGCACAGCAGCCAGACCGTCCGGGGGGCGGGCTCCTCGACGGCCTTGAGGACGGCGTTGGCCGACTTCTCGTTCAGCCGCTCGGCGTCCTCGACCAGGATGATCTGCCAGCGGCCGTTCGCCGGCGAGGTGAACGACTTGCGGACGGTGTCCCGCATGTCGTCGACGAGGATCTGCGAGCCGACGGCGGCGACGGTGCTGACGTCGGCATGGGTGCCGATGAGAGCCGTATGGCAGCCGTCGCAGAAGCCGCAGCCGGGGGATCCGCCGAGGGCGCGGTCCGGGCTGACGCACTGCAGCGCGGCGGCGAAGGCCCGCGCCGCCTGAATGCGCCCCGCGCCGGGCGGTCCCGTGAACAGCCAGGCGTGCGTCATCTTCGACGCCTCGGGCGGCGGCGTGTCCGCGGTGGCCGCGGTGACCAGGGCGTCGGCGTCCCGAGCGGCGGCGTCGAGCTGCTCGCTCACCCTCTCCTGGCCGACCAGGTCGTCCCAGACGGTCATCCCTCACCCCGCCCTTTCGTCATGTCACGCGGTACGGGATCCATTGTGGACGGCGGCACTGACAACGAGGCACCAGCAACGGGGCCCCAGCAACGAGGCGGGCTCAGCCCCGCCGTCCCCGTCCGCGTCGTCCCCGCCCGTCGTCGAACTCCTCGTCCTCCCGCGGACCGAGCAGCTCGTCCGCCAACGTCGGCAGGTCGTCCAGCGGCGTCTCCTCGGCCCAGTCGGACCGCGTCCGCCGCCGAGGCGCCCCGTCCTCGTCGACCTGCGGCAGCTCACGCGTGCGGTCCTCGGTACCGTCCGGCCGCACCCCCGGCCGCTCGTCCCGGAAGAACCCCGGAGGAACCCGGTCCGCGGTGCCCTCGTCCCGCACGGGCGGAAGCACCGCGGTCTCGTCGGCGGCACCGTCCGGCGCCACGGAGGGCAGTACGGCGGTCTCGTCTGCCGCACCCGGAGGAACCGGCGGCTGCGGCAGCTCGGTCGTCACCTCGGAGTCGGGCCCACCGGAGCCGGAGCCCCGCTCACCCGCGCCCTGCGCGTTCCCTTCGCCGCCCTGGTCCTTCTGGTCCCGGACCCGCGGCAGCACCGCCGTCTCGTCCGCCGGCCCGCCCGACGCGTTCGTCGGCGTCACGACCGGTGTCGGTACGGTCGCCGCGTCCGGCGTGACGCCGGGAGCCCCCGGCTGAGGTGCCGTCGGCTTCGGCCCGGCCTCCGCCGCGGCCGCCGCCTGCTCGGCCAGCCGCCGTGCCTCCTCGGCCCGCAGCAGCGCCTCCTCCGCCTTCCGCTGCTTCTCCGGGCGCCGTGCCTCGGCCTCGGCACGCAGCCGGGCCTCCTCCTCGGCCTGCTTGCGGCGCCGGTCCTCCGCGGCCTTGCGCCGGGCCTCTTCCTCGGCCCGCGCCTTCTCCTCCGCGAGGAGCCGCTGCCGCTCCTCCTCGGCCCGCTTACGCGCCTCCTCGGCGCGCAGCCGGGCCTCCTCCGCCTGCCGTTCGGCCTCGCGTCGCTGCGCCTCCTCCAGTTCGCGCCGCTTGCGCTCCTCTTCCTCGGCCTTCAGCCGCGCGAGCTGCTCCTGGCGCTCCCGCTCCAGGCGCTCCTCCTCGGCCTTGCGGGCGGCCTCTTCCTCCGCCTTGCGCCGGGCCTCCTCCTCGGCCTTGCGGCGCGCCTCCTCCTGGGCCTGGATCTCGGCCTCGGACAGCGGCAGTACCTGGTCCAGCCGGTGCCGGATGACGGTCGTGACGGCCTCGGGCTCCTGCCCCGCGTCCACCACCAGGTAGCGCCCGGGGTCGGCCGCGGCCAGGGTCAGGAATCCGGACCGCACGCGCGCGTGGAACTCGGCCGGCTCCGACTCCAGCCGGTCCGGCGCCTCGGTGAACCGCTCGCGCGCGGTCTCCGGCGAGACGTCCAGCAGCACGGTCAGGTGCGGGACGAGACCGTTCGTCGCCCAGCGGTTGATCCGGGCGACCTCGGTCGGGGACAGATCACGGCCCGCCCCCTGATAGGCCACCGAGGAATCGATGTACCGGTCCGAGATGACCACCGCGCCGCGCTCCAGCGCGGGCCGTACGACCGTGTCCACGTGCTCCGCGCGGTCCGCCGCGTACAGCAGCGCTTCCGCCCGGTGCGACAGCCCGGCGCTCGACACGTCCAGCAGGATCGACCGCAGCCGCTTGCCCACCGGCGTGGCCCCCGGCTCGCGGGTCACCACGACCTCGTGCCCCTTGGCCCTGATCCACTCGGCGAGCGCCTCGGCCTGGGTGGACTTCCCGGCGCCGTCGCCGCCCTCCAGGGCGATGAAGAAGCCGTTCGAAGCGGGCGCCGTCACCGGGTCGTCGCCGCCGAGCAGCGCGTCCCTGAGGTCGTGCCGCAGTGACACACCCGCACGGTCGTCGACCTTGGCCAGCACCAGCGCGGCCACCGGCAGCAGCAGCGCGCCGACCAGCATCAGGGTGAAGGCCGCGCCGCCGTGCGCGAACACGAACTTGCCGTTCTCCAGGCGGTGCGGGCCGATCGCCGCCGCCACCAGGGGCGCGATCACCGCGCCGAGCGCCACCAAGACCCGTACGACCGCGTGCAGATGCTCCGTCGTACGCGCCCGGCGATTGTCCTCGGCCTCCTGGTCGAGCAGTGTGTGGCCGGTGTTGGCGGCCACGCCCGCGCCGACGCCGGCCAGCGCGAGGATCAGCACCACGCTGGTGACGTCCGGAACGAGACCGGCGGCCAGCAGCGCGACGCCGGTGAAGGCGAGCGCCAGCGACAGCAGCCGACGGCGCGACAACGACGGCAGCACGGAAGGCGCCGTACGGATGCCGACGACCACTCCGCCGGTCAGGGCGCACACCAGCAGCCCGTACATCACCGGGCCGCCGCCCAGGTCCTTGGCGTGCAGCACGGCGACGCCCACCGCGGCCGCCACCGCCGCGGCGACGGCCGAGCAGGCGAGCACGAGCATCGGGATCGCGCCGGTGCGGCCCTTGTCGACGCCCGTGCCCGACTTGGGCCGGCGCAGCCCCTCCAGCGGTGAACGCGCGCGCGGGGTACGCGTGTCGGGCAGCTCCAGGAAGACCAGCAAGGACAGGGACGCGGCGAACAGCCCGGCCGCGACGTACGACGCGAGGGCCGCCTGGTGCTGGGCGAACCAGGCGATTCCCGCGCCCAGCAGGTTGTTGAGCAGCGCCGCGACGACGAGCGCGGCGGCCGCGAGCGGGATCGCCACGAAGCTCGTACGCAGCGACAGGCGGCGCAGGGTGTCCATGTGGTCCGGCAGCGGTCGTACCGTCGCGCCCTCGGGGGGCGGTGGGGGCAGCAGCGCGGGCGCCGCGCTCTCGCGGCACACCGTCCAGAAGCGCTCGGCGACTCCGGTCACGAAGGCGGTGACCAGGATGACGGCCAGCGCGTCCTCGGGCGTCCAGTCGATCCACAGGGGCGCCACGATGAGCACCGCGGCCCGCAGCCCGTCGGCGCCGACCATGGTCCAGCGGCGGTCGAGGGGGCCCTCCTGGGAGGTGAGTGAGGTGAGCGGTCCGAGGAGGACCGCCCCGAAGAGCAGCGTCGCCAGGACGCGCACCGCGAAAACGGTCGCCACTGCGAACGCCACGCCCCGGTAGCCGCCGCCGAAGGAGCCCTCGGCGATCGCCGCTTGGAGGGCGAGGACGACCAGCACAAGGAGCGCGAGGGTGTCGCCGACACCACCCACGAGTTGGGCGCTCCACAGCCGTTTCAGCTGCGGTCGCCGCAGCAGAGCGCGGACGGCGCGCTCGCGGGAGTCCGCGACCAGGGCGTCGTCGGGGGCCGGGTGAGGGGCCGTTGGCTGCTCGGCTCGGGTCATGTGTTCAGCCTATCGGCAGCCACCGACAGCCCGGAGCGCCCGTCCGAACGTACGCACGCCCCGACACCAAACTGATGCCGGGGCGTTCTTTTTGCGAAGCGTCCGTGGAGGAATCCGAGGAATCCGGAGAAACGCGGCGCGGCTCACTCCCCCGCGACTCAGACCTCCGCGGCTCGATCCACCGCACCGCGGTGGCCCCCGCGCTCAGACCTCCGCGTCTCAGTCCTCCGAAGCCGTCTTCGAAGCCGTCGCCTTCTTCGCGGTGGTCTTCTTGGCGGTCGTCTTCTTCACGGCTGTCGTCGTCTTCTTCGCCGCGGTCTTCTTGGCGGCCGTCTTCTTGGCCGGGGCGGCCTTCTTCGCGGTGGCCTTCTTCGCCGTCTTCTTGGCGGGCGCCTTCGCCCGCTTCTCGGCGAGGAGTTCGAAGCCGCGCTCCGGGGTGATCTCCTCGACGCTGTCGCCGGAGCGCAGCGTCGCGTTGGTCTCCCCGTCGGTGACGTACGGCCCGAAGCGACCGTCCTTGACGACGACCGGCTTCTTGCTGACCGGGTCCTCGCCCAGTTCCTTCAGCGGCGGCTTGGCGGCGGCCCGGCCACGCTGCTTGGGCTGGGCGTAGATCGCCTGCGCCTCCTCCAGCGTGATCGTGAACAGCTGCTCCTCGGACTGCAGGGACCTCGAGTCCGTGCCCTTCTTCAGGTACGGGCCGTAGCGGCCGTTCTGCGCGGTGATCTCCACGCCGTCCGCGTCCGTGCCGACGACGCGCGGCAGCGACATCAGCTTCAGGGCATCCTCGAGGGTCACCGTGTCCAGCGACATCGACTTGAACAGCGAAGCCGTACGCGGCTTGACGGCGTTCTTGCCGGTCTTCGGGGTGCCCTCGGGGAGCACCTCGGTGACGTACGGGCCGTAGCGTCCGTCCCTGGCGATGATCTGGTGGCCCGTCGACGGGTCGGTGCCCAGCTCGAAGTCGCCGCTCGGCTTGGCGAGCAGCTCCTCCGCGTACTCGACACTCAGCTCGTCCGGGGCCAGGTCCTCGGGGACGTCCGCGCGCTGATGGTTCTCGGAGTCCTTCTCGCCGCGCTCGACGTACGGGCCGTAGCGTCCGACCCGCAGCACGATGCCGCTGCCCACCGGGAACGACGACACCTCGCGCGCGTCGATGGCGCCCAGGTCGGTCACCAGCTCCTTGAGGCCGCCGAGGTGGTCCCCGTCGCCGTTGCCGGCCTCGGCCGCGCCGCCGTTGCCGGTGCCCTCGCCGAAGTAGAACCGCTTCAGCCACGGCACGGCCTGCGCCTCGCCGCGTGCGATGCGGTCGAGGTCATCCTCCATCTTGGCGGTGAAGTCGTAGTCGACGAGCCGCCCGAAGTGCTTCTCCAGGAGGTTGACCACGGCGAAGGACAGGAAGGACGGCACGAGGGCCGTGCCCTTCTTGAAGACATAGCCGCGGTCGAGGATCGTGCCGATGATCGACGCGTACGTCGACGGGCGGCCGATCTCGCGCTCTTCGAGCTCCTTGACCAGGCTGGCCTCGGTGTAGCGGGCCGGGGGCTTGGTGGCGTGCCCGTCGACCGTGATCTCCTCGGCGCTCAGCGCGTCGCCCTCGTGGACCTGGGGCAGACGGCGCTCGCGGTCGTCCAGCTCGGCGTTCGGGTCGTCGGCGCCCTCGACGTACGCCTTCAGGAAGCCGTGGAAGGTGATCGTCTTGCCAGAGGCGCTGAACTCGACGTCCCGGCCGTCGGCGGCGGCGCCACCGATCTTCACCGTCACGCTGTTACCGGTCGCGTCCTTCATCTGGGAGGCGACGGTCCGCTTCCAGATCAGCTCGTAGAGCCGGAACTGGTCGCCGGTCAGGCCGGTCTCGGCAGGCGTGCGGAAGCGGTCACCCGAGGGGCGGATCGCCTCGTGCGCCTCCTGCGCGTTCTTGACCTTTCCGGCGTACGTCCGCGGCTGTGCCGGCAGGTAGTCGGCGCCGTACAGCTGCGTGACCTGGGCGCGGGCGGCGGCGATCGCCGTGTCCGACAGGGTGGTGGAGTCCGTACGCATGTACGTGATGAAGCCGTTCTCGTACAGCTTCTGCGCGATCTGCATCGTGGCCTTCGCGCCGAAGCCGAGCTTCCTCGATGCTTCCTGCTGGAGCGTCGTCGTACGGAACGGGGCGTAGGGCGAGCGGCGGTACGGCTTCGACTCGACGGAGCGGACGGAGAACCGCGTGTTCTCCAGGGCGGCGGCCAGGGCGCGGGCGTTCGCCTCGTCGAGGTGGAGGATGTTCGCGCTCTTGAGTTGTCCCAGGGAGTCGAAGTCGCGGCCCTGCGCGACCCGCCTGCCGTCGACGGTCTGGAGGCGGGCGACCAGCGACGACGGGTCCGACGCGTCCCCCGCGCGGCCGGTCGCGAAGGTGCCCGTCAGGTCCCAGTACTCAGCAGAACGGAAGGCGATGCGCTCGCGTTCCCGCTCCACGACGAGACGTGTCGCGACCGACTGGACACGGCCGGCCGACAGGCGCGGCATGACCTTCTTCCACAGGACCGGCGAGACCTCGTAGCCGTAGAGACGGTCGAGGATGCGGCGGGTCTCCTGGGCGTCGACCAGCTTCTGGTTCAGCTCGCGCGGGTTGGCGACGGCGGCCTGGATCGCGGCCTTGGTGATCTCGTGGAAGACCATCCGCTTGACCGGGACCTTGGGCTTGAGCACCTCCTGGAGGTGCCAGGCGATCGCCTCGCCCTCGCGGTCCTCATCGGTGGCGAGGAAGAGCTCGTCGGAGTCCTTCAGCAGGTCCTTGAGCTTCTTGACCTGCGCTCTCTTGTCGGCGTTGACCACATAGATGGGCTGGAAGTCGTGATCGACGTCCACGCCGAGGCGGCGGACCTCGCCGGTGTACTTCTCGGGCACCTCCGCGGCGCCGTTGGGGAGGTCGCGGATGTGCCCGACGCTCGCCTCGACTACGTATCCGGGGCCGAGATAGCCCTTGATCGTCTTCGCCTTGGCAGGCGACTCGACGATGACGAGTCGGCGGCCGCCCTGTGCGGTCTCGCTGGTCGGGGACAACTTCGCTCTTCTCTCCGGTCGACGCTGGGGTCTCTCCCCAGGGCTTGGTCCCGGGGTGCGGTCATGCTGACGCTGCGGAGTGTGACGGTACATCCCGCCCCCGTGTCAAACGGGAAAAGCCCGCAACGGCCACTCGAACGGTAACCCGACTACCGCCATTCCTGCCGCCCGGAGTACCGACCAGCCTTTTCGAGCCTATCCGGAGGGTGATCTCCCAATTACCTGGGCCGTACCCGGGCCGGAGCTCCAAGGCCGCCGTCAGACGCGGGAGAAGCACCATGTTCCGACGGCCAACGCGATCACCGCGGCGACGGTCGCGAGGGTCGCCGATGCGACGGGGCTCACACCGTGGGCGACCGGTTCACGATGCCGGACACGGGCCACGGTCCACACCAGCAGCCCGACTCCGAACAGGCCGAACACCACTCCCGCGAAGATCGCCGGTCCGCTCTCCATGGCCGTGTGCGCCCCTTTTCTTCCCTTGCGAGTGCCCAGCCCGTGGAGGCTGACACGCACGGGCGGCGGACAGGCGAACCCCAGGTGAACGCGGGGCCGGCACGGCTGTGGACGCCCCTCCCCCGGCCTTCAGGACGGGGCGTGTCGGGGGGTGTCCGTCCTCGCACCTCGTCCGAGGATCTCCTCCTGTCCCGGGCGCAGACCGACCCGGGCGCAGGTATCTTGCCGGTCGTCCTACGGACTCGCACACAAGCACACCTCGCACGTGACACCGTCGCCGGAATCAGGCCGGTTCGAGGAACCCCTGCTCCACCAGCAGCCGGATCTGCGCGGGTGTGCGGTCGCGCAGCAGTACCGGATCCTCGCCCACCAGTTGTGCGATGGCGTCCAGAATCCGCCCCGCGCTCAGCGAACCGTCGCACACGCCTGCGAATCCCGCGCCGACCGTGTCCACCTTAGTGGCGCGCCGCATCCCGCGGTTCTGGCGCAGCACCACGTGCTCCGGGTCCTCGGCGCCGGGCAGTCCGACCTGCTCCTGGACGATCTCGGGAGCGAGTTTGAAGTGCCCCGTGAGCAGGGCCGCGTCGTCGTGCGTCCGCAGATAGTCGAGGCGCTTGAAATGCTCCCGGACCGTCTCACCGAGTGGCTGTTCGACCGGATGCGGCCACTCCTCCGCGGTGACGGAGGGCACGGCGGCACCCGTCTTCCGCAGGGTGATCCACCCGAAGCCCACGGCCTTCACCTTGCGCGCCTCGAACTCGTCCAGCCACGCGTCGTACCGCGCCTGGTACTCGGCCGGGTCGGCCCGGTGGTCACCGGCGTCCCTGAGCCAGAGCTCGGCGTACTGCGTGACGTCCTGCACCTCGCGCTGCACGATCCAGGCGTCGCACCCGCGCGGCACCCACGCCCTGAGCCTGTCCTGCCAGTCCTCCCCCTCCACGTGCTGCCAGTTGGCGAGGAACTGCGCGAACCCGCCCTCCCTCAGCCGTTCCCCCGCCTGCTGAACGAGCGTGCGGCACAGATCGTCCCCGCCCATCCCGGCGTCGCGGTACGTCAGCCGCGCGCCCGGCGAGATCACGAAGGGCGGGTTCGACACGATCAGGTCGTACGTCTCGTCGTCCCGGAGCGGCTCGAACAGCGAGCCCTCGCGCAGGTCGGCGGCCGGGGCGCCGGACAGTGCCAGCGTGAGCGCCGTGATGTGCAGCGCGCGCGGGTTGAGGTCGGTCGCCGTCACGCGCGTGGCGTGCTGGGCGGCGTGCAGCGCCTGGATCCCGGAGCCGGTGCCGAGATCGAGGGCGGCGGAGACGGGCGTACGGACGGTGATGCCGGCGAGGGTCGTGGAGGCACCGCCGACGCCGAGGACCACGCCCTCCTCCCGGCTCCCGATGCCGCCCGCCCCGCCGACCGCGCACCCCAGGTCGGACACGATGAACCAGTCCTCGCCACGAGGCCCGCCGTACGGCCGTACGTCCACGGCCGCCGCGACCTCGTCCGCGCCCGCACGAACCAGCCACCCGCTCTCCAGGCACGCGTCGACGGGCAGAACGCCCGCCACGCGCGCGTGCGGCACGGGCTGCTGCAACAGGAACAGCCGTACGAGCATCTCCAGCGACGTGTCGCCGCGTGTCGCCCGGAGCGCGGGCACGATCTCGCTGCGCGCGAGGGCCGCGTACGCGGGCGCTCCGAGCAGGTCGAGCAGCCCGTCGGCGGTGAAGGAGGCCCCTAGGAGCGCATCCCGCAGCCGGGCGGTGACGTCGGGACGGTCGGAGGCGGGCAGGGCGGACAGGCTGGAGTTACTCACGTTCCCATTGTGACCCGCGAACCCGTGCGCCAGAGTGCCCCGCCGGCCCCCGCGAACCTCAGCCCGTCGTCGCCGAGGCCGGGGCGGACGCGCTCTTGCAGCTCTGCTGCTTGGCCATCGCCTGGCCGACGTCGCCCTCTTCGAGCGTCTTCAGGGCGTCGTTTCCGCTCTTGCTCAGCTTGTCCAGCTCGGTCGCGATGTCCTTGAGGCCGTCGGCGAACTTGGCCTGGTCCTTGGTGTCGAGCTTGTCGACCTGCGTCTTCAGGGACGCGTACGACGAGGAGATGGTGTTGAGCTCCTTGACGGCGTCCTGCTGCTTCTTCTCGCCCTTGTCGACGTCCGGTGCCCCGGCCTTGGTCACGGCGGCCCCGATCGCCTTGTAGGCGTCCGACATGTCCTGGAAGGCCTGCGCGTCGGTCTTCTGGACCGCTTCCGGCGTGCTGTTGTCCGAGGTCTCCTTCTGGATCGCGGCGTTGGCGGCCTCGATCTTCTTGGCCTGCGGCTGTACTGCGTCGCAGACCTCCTTGGCCCAGGAGTTCAGCTTTTCACTGCTGTCGTCGCCGCCGCACCCGGACAGCGCCAGTACCAGTACCGCACCGCCGGACAGCGCGGCCGCGAGCTTCTTGTTCACCGGATTGGTCCCTTCCATGGCTCTCGGCCCCGGAACATACACGGCATGTGGACGACACCCACACGTCGAAGGTCCGCAAAGATCCGGTTTGAGCCTATTTGCTCCAAGCGAGACAAGGCTCACGGCCGGGGTGTGAACACACACGAAGCGGGCGGGTGGCACGTCAACACGCGCCGCCCGCCCGCCCCTTGAGCTGGGCCTCGTGGAACCGCCCTACGAAACCACCGCCGGATCGGCCGACTTGGGCGCCTGTTCGGCGTTGTCTTCGTCACCCATGGCGATCCCGCGCCGCTTGGAGACGTAGACGGCGCCCGCGATCACGACGAAGGCCAGGGCCGCGACCGCGATCCGTACGCCGATGTTCTCGTCGTCGCCGTAACTGAACTTGATGACCGCCGGCGCGATCAGCAGCGACACCAGGTTCATCACCTTCAGCAGCGGGTTGATCGCGGGACCGGCGGTGTCCTTGAAGGGGTCGCCGACCGTGTCGCCGATCACCGTCGCGGCATGGGCCTCACTGCCCTTGCCGCCGTGGTGGCCGTCCTCGACGAGCTTCTTGGCGTTGTCCCACGCGCCACCGGAGTTGGCGAGGAACACCGCCATCAGCGTGCCCGCCCCGATCGCGCCCGCGAGGAAGGCGCCGAGGGCACCCACACCGAGCGTGAACCCGATGAAGATGGGCGCCATCACGGCGAGCAGTCCGGGCGTGGCGAGCTCGCGCAGGGCATCCCTGGTGCAGATGTCGACGACCTTGCCGTACTCCGGTTTCTCGCTGTAGTCCATGATCCCGGGATGCTCGCGGAACTGCCGCCGCACCTCGTACACCACGGAACCCGCCGACCGCGACACGGCGTTGATCGCGAGCCCCGAGAACAGGAAGACGACCGCCGCGCCCGCGATGAGACCGACGAGGTTGTTGGGCTGTGAGATGTCCATCATCAGGTTCATCGGCGCGCCCTCGCCGGACAGCTTCTCGCCCACGTCCCGCGCGCCGGTGATGATCGCGTCACGGTACGACCCGAAGAGCGCCGACGCCGCCAGGACGGCGGTGGCGATGGCGATGCCCTTCGTGATGGCCTTGGTGGTGTTGCCGACCGCGTCGAGGTTGGTGAGCACCTGGGCGCCCGCCCCCTCGACGTCGCCGGACATCTCGGCGATGCCCTGCGCGTTGTCGGAGACCGGCCCGAAGGTGTCCATGGCGACGATCACACCGACCGTGGTGAGCAGGCCGGTGCCGGCCAGCGCCACCGCGAACAGCGCCAGCATGATCGACGTACCGCCGAGCAGGAACGCCCCGTACACGCCGAGGCCGATCAACAAGGCGGTGTAGACGGCCGATTCGAGGCCGACCGAGATGCCAGCCAGGACGACGGTGGCGGGCCCCGTGAGCGAGGACTTGCCGATGTCCTTGACCGGTCGGCGGTTGGTCTCGGTGAAGTAGCCCGTCAGCTGCTGGATCACGGCCGCGAGCAGGATGCCGATCGCCACCGCGACGAGCGCGAGGATCCGCGGGTCGCCGCCCTTGCCCAGGATCGCCGTGTCGGTGACGCCGTCGAGGTCGGCGTACTTCCCGGGGAGGTAGACGAAGACGGCCACCGCCACCAGCACGAGCGAGATCACCGCGGAGATGAAGAAGCCCCGGTTGATCGCGGACATGCCGCTGCGGTCGGCGCGGCGCGGGGCCACGGCGAAGATGCCGATCATCGCGGTGAGCACGCCGATCGCGGGGACGAGCAGCGGGAAGGCGAGCCCGGCGTCGCCGAAGGCCGCCTTGCCGAGGATCAGCGCGGCGACCAGGGTCACGGCGTACGACTCGAAGAGGTCGGCCGCCATGCCCGCGCAGTCGCCGACGTTGTCGCCCACGTTGTCGGCGATGGTCGCGGCGTTGCGCGGATCGTCCTCCGGGATGCCCTGCTCGACCTTGCCGACCAGGTCGGCGCCGACATCGGCGGCCTTGGTGAAGATGCCGCCGCCGACTCGCATGAACATCGCGATGAGCGCCGCGCCGAGACCGAAGCCCTCGAGGACCTTCGGCGCGTCGGCGGCGTACACCAGCACCACGCAGGAGGCGCCCAGCAGACCGAGCCCCACCGTGAACATGCCGACGACGCCGCCCGTACGAAAAGCGATCTTCATCGCTTTGTGCGATACGGCGGTGAGATCCTTTTCCGGTTCGCCCGCCGCCGGGGTCGCCTCGCGCGCGGCGGCGGCGACGCGCACATTGCTCCGTACGGCGAGCCACATACCGATATAGCCGGTGGCCGCCGAGAACGCCGCGCCGATCAAGAAGAACACCGATCGTCCGGCGCGCTGATTCCAGTCGTCCGCAGGTAGCAGCATGAGCAGGAAGAACACGACCACGGCGAATACGCCGAGCGTGCGCAACTGCCGGGCCAGATAGGCGTTCGCGCCTTCCTGGACCGCTGCCGCGATCTTCTTCATGCTGTCGGTGCCCTCGCCTGCCGCGAGTACCTGGCGCACCAGGACGCCTGCCACCACGAGGGCGGCCAAGGCCACGACGCCGATGACCGACACCATGACACGGTTGCCGTCGGTCAGGACCGCTGCCGCGAGGGCTGTGGAGTGGTCCAGCTGGTCTGGGGAAGAAAGCCCCGCCATTCGTCCTCCTTGACGCTTGGGCTGAGCTCAAGATGTGGACGGAGTCTAGAGATCTGTTCCTGATCAAAACAGTACGCGGTAAACCGGAATCTGCTACACCCCGCGTAACGCCTCGAAAGCATTTTCAGCCGATCGAATGATCGGAAATTGATCGTGAATTGCTTCACGAATTCAGAATGCTCTTGAAAAACACAAAGGGCCCTGCTCAGCAGGGCCCTTCGGGTGATGCGTTACGTCAGTCGGGTCGTCGCTCGTGTCAGGGAAGCACCGCGATCGGCGGCGTGGTCGGCCAGGTCATGCGGATCGAACCGCCGTGTTCCCCCGCGCTGACCTCCACGTCGTCGACGAGGCCGCTGATGACCGCGAGGCCCATCTCGTCCTCCTCGGTCTCCACGTCGGAGTCCTCGTCCGCGTCCCCGGGTGCCCGGTCGCCGGGAACGTGACGCGGCGCCTCGTCGCCGACCTCGATGGAGAACTGTTTCTCCTCCTCGATCAGCACCACCTTCACCGGCGCCGTGATGCCCACGTTCTGATGCAGCCCGACGGCACGGGTGCAGGCCTCGCCGACAGCGAGGCGGACCTCGTCCAGGACGGCCTCGTCCACTCCGGCCCTGCGCGCCACCGCTGCCGCCACCAGTCGGGCGGTCCGGACGTGCTCGGGCAGCGCGCTGAAGCGGAGTTCAACGGTGGCCATGCATCCCCCTCGGAACTACGGGCGTGCTGTCGGGGGACCGGCCGCCGAACGCCCGGACCCCCTCGTTCAACTTCGGCCGCCCCGGGCGCGGAGCCTTTCCACCGCGCCCGGACCGGTGATTCAGTCGGTTGCCGCCACCGCTTCCTCGACCGAGGTGTGGATCGGGAACACCTTGGTGAGGCCGGTGATACGGAAGATCTTCAAAATGCGCTCCTGGTTGCAGACCAGGCGCAGCGAGCCCTCATGAGCCCGCACCCGCTTCAGTCCGCCCACCAGTACGCCGAGCCCGGTGGAGTCGAGGAAGTCCACGCCCTCCATGTCGACGACAAGGTGGAAACTGCCGTCATTCACCAGCTCGACCAGCTGCTCGCGCAGCTTGGGCGCGGTATATACGTCGATTTCGCCACCGACCCTGACGATCGTGCGATCGCCAACAGTTTCGGTCGACAGGGACAGGTCCACGGATCCTCCAGCACCTTGCTATCGAGCGGTCGCCACTTGGGACACCTCGGCTTGAAGCTCCCAGGACGGTTCGCCAGCCGCGATGGCATTCAATCACTTACGGCAGGCGTGCACGACGCCTTGGTCCCATTGTCCGTCACGCCAGTGACACACTCGGTGCCGATGGCCAAGAATCACCGATCCGATCGACCCCGGACGGAACCCGCCTCCCGGCTCTCGCCAGGCACGGTCCTGGACCGGCTCGCCGCGGGGCCGAGCCGGGCTTCGCGCATCACTCATACGGAGCACTTGCCCCCGCGCGAGGGTCGCCATGCCGTCTGGCCGGACCGGATCCGCTCGGAGGTCATCGCCGCGGTGCAGGCCTGCGGAATCGAACACCCCTGGGCCCACCAGGCACGCGCGGCCGAGCACGCCCTGGACGGCGACTCGGTGGTCGTCGCCACCGGCACCGCGTCCGGCAAGTCCCTGGCGTACCTCGTGCCCGTCCTGTCGACGGTTCTGGACGGCTCCGAGGCCCCGAACGGCCGCGGCGCCACCGCCCTCTACCTGGCTCCCACGAAGGCCCTCGCGGCGGATCAGTGCCGGTCCGTGAAGGAACTTTCACAACCTCTGGGCAATTCCGTACGCCCCGCCGTCTACGACGGCGACACGCCGGTCGAGGAACGCGAGTGGGTCCGCCAGTACGCCAACTACGTCCTCACCAACCCGGACATGCTGCATCGCGGCATACTCCCGTCACACCCCCGCTGGTCCTCCTTCCTGCGGTCTTTGAAGTACGTCGTCATCGACGAGTGCCACACCTACCGCGGTGTCTTCGGCTCCCACGTCGCCCAGGTGCTGCGCCGCCTGCGCCGCCTGTGCGCCCGGTACGGCGCCTCGCCCGTGTTCCTGCTGGCCTCCGCGACCGCCGCCGAGCCCTCGGTGGCCGCCCGCCGCCTGACCGGCCTCCCGGTGGTGGAGGTGGCCGACGACGCCTCTCCGCGCGGTGAACTGGTGTTCGCCCTCTGGGAGCCCCCGCTCACCGAACTACAGGGCGAGAAGGGCGCACCTGTCCGCCGTACCGCCACCGCCGAGACGGCCGACCTGCTGACCGACCTCACCGTGCAGGGCGTACGGTCCGTCGCCTTCGTCCGCTCCCGGCGCGGTGCCGAGCTGATCTCGGTGATCGCCCAGGAGCGTCTGGCCGAGGTGGACCGGTCATTGGCCGGGCGTGTCGCGGCGTACCGGGGCGGCTACCTCCCCGAGGAGCGCCGCGCACTCGAACAGGCGCTCCACTCCGGCGAACTCCTCGGCCTGGCCGCGACGACCGCGCTCGAACTCGGCATCGACGTCTCGGGCCTCGACGCCGTGCTGATCGCCGGGTATCCGGGCACGCGCGCGTCCCTGTGGCAGCAGGCGGGCCGCGCCGGCCGCGCGGGGCAGGGCGCCCTCGCCGTCCTGATCGCCCGCGACGACCCCCTGGACACCTTCCTCGTCCACCACCCCGAAGCCCTCTTCGAGCAGCCCGTGGAGTCGACGGTCCTCGACCCCGACAACCCGTACGTGCTCGCCCCGCACCTGTGCGCGGCGGCCGCGGAACTCCCGCTGACCGATGAGGACCTTCCCCTGTTCGGCCCGGCCTGCGCGGAACTGCTTCCGCAACTGGGGGCCGCGAAGCTGCTGCGCCGCCGCACGAAGGCCTGGCACTGGACGCGCCGGGAGCGCGCCGCCGACCTGACCGACATCCGCGGAGAAGGCGGCCGGCCGGTCCAGGTCGTCGAGGCCGGGACGGGCCGCCTGCTGGGCACGGTCGACGAGGGTGCCGCTCACGGCACCGTGCACGAGGGCGCGGTGCACCTGCACCAGGGCCGCACGTATCTCGTGCGCTCCCTCGACCTGGAGGACTCGGTCGCCCTGGTCGAGCAGGCCAGCCCGTCGTATGCGACGGTCGCCCGCGACACCACGTCGATCTCCGTCCTGGAGACGGACATCGAGGTTCCCTGGGGCGACGGACGCCTGTGCTACGGCTCCGTCGAGGTCACCAACCAAGTGGTCTCCTTCCTGCGTCGACGTGTCATCACCGGTGAAGTACTGGGCGAGACGAAGCTCGACCTCCCTCCTCGTACGCTGCGCACGCGTGCCGTGTGGTGGACGGTCACCGAGGACCAGCTGGACGCGGCCCGGATCAACCCCGAGATCCTCGGCGGCGCCCTGCACGCCGCCGAGCACGCGTCGATCGGCATGCTGCCCCTCTTCGCGACCTGCGACCGCTGGGACATCGGCGGCGTGTCCATCCCGCTGCACCCCGACACCCTCCTGCCGACGGTCTTCGTCTACGACGGCCACCCCGGCGGCGCGGGCTTCGCGGAGCGCGCCTTCCACACCGCCCGCGAGTGGCTCACCGCCACCCGCCAAGCCATCGCCTCCTGCGAGTGCGAGGCCGGCTGCCCGTCCTGCATCCAGTCCCCCAAGTGCGGCAACGGGAACGATCCGCTCCACAAGCGAGGGGCCGTACGGCTGCTCACGGAGCTGTTGCGAGGGGCGCCGGACGAGAAGCCGGGGGCGGAGGAGGCAGAGGAGGCAGAGGGGGCGGTGCCGCCGGGGCCGGGAGAGGAGCTGGGCCCGCAGGGTCCTCCAGCGGCACCCGATCCGCAGGAACCGCCGACTCCGGAGGCCCCGCCGACTCCACAGGAGCCGCCGGCTCCGCAGGAACCAACGACTCCACAGGCCCCGCCCGTGCCCTGACCTCCGCCGTGAACGGCCCCCGTCCCGACGCCGCCGTCAGGTCCGAGGTCTCGCCCACGATGGCGCACCGCACGAGCCGCGTGCCCTGGGCTCGGGCCACGTCGTCCGCCCGGCCGCAGGCCGCCGTGGCGCCGTCCGCCCAGTGGTCCGCCGCCGCGAGGGCCGCGAGATCCGCGCCGCCGGCCGCGCGATGCCGGGTCACGACGGCCTGCCCCAGGGCGAGCACCACGCCGAACACCACACACAGCACGGCGATCGCACACACGCTCCACACGGTGGCGGACCCGCGATCCGAGGAGCCGTCCCTCATCGAGCCGAACCTCATCCCTCCGCCCCCACGGTCTCCTCCGCCGATGCCACGGCCTCCTCCCGCACCTCGAAGGGCAGCCCGTGCAGCGCGGCGGGCTTCGCCACGACCGTCACACGGACCTGGTCGCCCTCCCGGCTGACCGTGACCCGCGCGTCGCGCGGTGCCGCCCGACGAGTCGCCTCGACGACCGCGTCGGCCGGATCCTGGCGAGCCGCCGCGCGGGCGCCGGTCCGCGCCGCGTCCACGCACTGGATCTGCGCGGCCACCACGAGCAGCCCCCACACCAGCGCCATCGCGAACATCACCAGCACGGGCAGCACCACGGCCGACTCCGCCGTGACGAACCCTCTGTCCGGCTCCCTCGTGCACCTCCCGCCCGTTACCCGGGCACGGCGCCTGCCCATCTGCCGCTCACGCCCCCTCATCGAGCGCCCGCTCCACGATGGCCTGCAGTTCCGCGTTGACCTGGCCGCTCGTCACCACCTTGTAGAGGACCACCGCGAACGCCACCGCCGCGACAATCCCCATCGCGTACTCCGAGGTGACCATCCCCGTGTCCCTGCGCACCGCACGCACCGCCCCGCACACCAGGGCACGCAGCCGCGCCCGTACCGCCTTGCACATCTCAACCCCCGTGAGGCTCAGTCCTGTTGGTTACTGCCTGCCGCCTGCTGACTACTGCTTGCGGCCCGCCGACTACTGCTTGCTGACTACTGCCTGCTGCCTGCTGCCTGCCTGATCACCTACCGCTGTCTGCCGTCGCCCCACGCCCTGTCACCCACCACCCCCTCCCAGCACCCCGCCCGCCAGCCCGATCACCACGGGCAGCACACCGACCGCGATGAACGCGGGCAGGAAGCACAGCCCCACCGGTGCGGTGACCAGCACGGCCGCCCGCCGTGCCCGTGCCGTCGCGGCACGCGCCCAGTCGGCGCGGGCGTCCGCGGCGAGCCGCGCGACCGGTCCGGCCGCCGGGAGCCCGGAGACGTCGGCCCGTTCCAGCAGCCGCGCCAAGGCGCCGGCGCCCGGTGTCGCGGCGAGCCTCCGCCATGCCTCTCCCGGTGAGCCCCCGAGCCGTGCCTCCGCCGCGCCTCGCGCCAGCCCTTCGCCGACGGGACCGCCCAGGGCCTCACCCACCGCCTGAGCCGCCGTCACCGGAGCGGCGCCCGCGGCGATGCAGGCCGCCAGCAGATCGGCGGCGAGCGGCAGTTGCCGGGCCGCCTCACGGGCATCGCACACCGCCCCGTCCTCGACAGCGGCCTCCCGAAGACGCCATCGCCACAGCCCCGCCGCGAAGCCCAGGCCGACGACGGCGCCGACGATCCCGCCGACCACCACCCACCCCGCACACGCCACACCCACCAGAGGCAGCCACCGCCGAGCCATCTCCCTCACCTGCGGGCGCGGCCCGGCGGACGCCGCGTGCGTGGCGCCCACCAGCTCACCCAGCCGCCGCCGGACCCCGCGCTCCCGTCGCACCGCCGCCGCCCACCGCAGCAGCCACCCGAGGACCAGCGCCGCCCCCACGACACCCCCCAGCCTGTGGACAACTTCCGCGCTCACGCCGCCTCCGCTCCCCGCACGATCCGCATCGCCCACCACATCCCGAGGCCCTCCAGCAGACCGCCGGCCAGCAGACAGCCCAGCCCCGCCCCGGTGTGCAGCAGAACGTGCAGCGGGTCCGCGCCGAGGGCGATCCCGAGGAGGAGCCCGAGGACGGGCAGCGCGGCGAGCATCACCGCCGTGCAGCGGGCTCCCGCCAACTGGGACCGCAGGTCCGCCCGTTGGTCCCGCTCCGCGCGCAACGCCCCTTCCAGCCGGTCGAGTCCGGCCGCGAGCCCCGCGCCCTGGTCCACGGCCACCCGCCAGCACGCGGCCAGGCCCAGCAGCCCTTCGGCGCCCGGCTGCCGTGCGGCGACGGCGAGCGCGGCCGGAACGTCACCGCCGAACCGCGCCGCCGCCAGTACGGCCGCCTGAGCCTCGCCCAGCCCGCCCGACTCCCGCGCGGCCGGCGACAACGCCTCGCCCGGCTGCCGCCCGGCCCGCACCTCCCCGGCGAGCACCCCGCACAGCGCGATCACCGCGTCCCCGCGGCGCTCCCGCGCGCGCCGCGCCTCCCCGGCCAGCCGCACCCGCCGCAACAGCGGCACCCCGGCCGCCCCCGCGACGACCGGCAGTACGGAGGCGCCCAGCACCGCCAGCACCAGCCCGACGGCCACCGACCACCACTCGGCGCGCAGCCGCCCGCGCATCCGCCGCAGTTCGCCGACCAGTTGCCGCCACGTCGGCGGCCCGGCCCCCACCACTCCGCCCCCGGCGAGCAGCAATTGCGCCCGCCGCGCCCCGGAGTGCCTCCCGCCCAGCAACCACACGGCCGCCCCCGCGCACAGCACGGCCGCGCCCATCGACGTCTCACCCATCCCGGTCACCGCTCCCCCGTCCTCGACCATCCCCGTCTCCACACCGGCCCTCTCGCAGCGCCCCCTGAAGCAGCCCCCGCAGCCGCTCCCACCCCCGCTCGTACGCGAACGCCTCCGCGCCCCACCGCAGCGCCGGCACCGTCCGCACCAGCCCCGTGGGATCCCGCTCCAGCACGTGCACCTCGGCGATCCGCCGCTGTCCGGCCCGGTCACGCACGAGATGCAGTACGACCGACAGCGCGGCCGCCAACTGGCTGTGCAGGGCGGCCCGGTCCAGCCCGGCCGCCGTGCCCAGCGCCTCCAGCCGGGCCGGCACATCGCCCGCCGCGTTCGCGTGCACCGTGCCGCAGCCGCCTTCGTGGCCGGTGTTCAACGCGGCCAGCAGATGGACCACTTCGGGCCCGCGCACCTCGCCCACCACCAGCCGGTCCGGCCGCATCCGCAGCGCCTGGCGCACCAGGTCCTGGAGCGTGACGAGTCCGGCGCCCTCCTGGTTGGCGGGTCTGCTCTCCAGCCGTACGACGTGCGGATGCTCCGGCCGCAGCTCGGCGGAGTCCTCGGCGAGCACGATCCGCTCGTCCGGCCCGACCAGCCCCAGCAGGGCGCTGAGCAACGTCGTCTTGCCGCTGCCCGTACCCCCGCTGATGAGGAAGGACAGCCGCGCACTGAGCAGCGCCCGCAGCACCCGGTCCCCGCCGGGCGGCACCGTGCCCGCCGCCACCAGTTCGTCGAGGGTGAAGGCGCGCGGCCGTACCACCCGCAGCGACAGGCAGGTGCAGCCGACGGCGACCGGGGGCAGCACCGCGTGCAGCCGGGTCCCGTCGGGCAGCCGGGCGTCGACCCAGGGGCGTGCGTCGTCCAGTCGGCGTCCGGCCACCGCCGCCAGGCGCTGCGCGAGGCGCCGTACGGCCGCCGCGTCCGGGAAGGAGACGGCGGTCAGCTCCAGGCCGCCGCCCCGGTCCACCCAGACCCGGTCCGGGGCCGACACCAGCACGTCGGTCACCGACGGATCGGCGAGCAGCGGCTCCAGCGGACCGCTGCCGACCAGTTCGGACCGCAACCGCTCGGCGGCACCGAGGACTTCCGCGTCCCCGAGCACCCGTCCCTGTTCCCGCAGGGCCTGCGCCACGCGCGCGGGGGTCGGTTCGCCCCCGCTCTCGGCCAGCCACTGCCGTACGCCGTCCAGCAGCCCCGGCGACATCTCCGCGCCGCCCGCCAGTGCGGCCGCCGGGCCAGGGCTCCCCCGCTCAAGTCCGGAAAACGCGCTCACGCGGCACCCGCCTCCAGCAACGCTCGCTCCCAGAACTCCTTGCAGAAGCGCGCGAGCGGTCCGCGTCCGGCCGCTGCGGGAGGCGCCTTGCTCCCGTGCGGGCGCAGCAGCGCGGACTCCACCGGGACCTCACCGGCCAGGGGCAGTCCGAGCAGCCGGGCCACCTCGCGGTCGTCGAGTCCGGGTGCGTACGGGCCTCGTACCGCCACCCGCAGGTCGCGCAGGACCATGCCGACGGCGGCGGCCACCCGGCCTGCCGCGGCGACGGCCCGCAGTTCGGCGGGGACCACGAGCAGCCCCACGTCGAGCTGGGCGAGGACCTCGGCGACGCCATCGTCGATGCGGCGGGGCAGGTCGACGACGACCGTGCCGCCACGACGCCGGGCTGCGGCGAGCACCGCCCGTACGGCCTGGGGCGGGACGGCGACGCAGTCACCGCGGTCCCAGCTGAGCACCCGCAGGGAGTGCAGATGCGGCAGCGACTCCTCCAGGGCGCCGCCGCCGACCCGCCCGCGTGAGGCCGCGAACGCGGGCCAGCGCAGTCCCTCGGCGCTCTCGCCCCCGAGGAGGACATCTAGTCCGCCGCCCAGCGGATCGGCGTCCACGAGCAGGGTGCGCAGCCCCTCCCGCGCGGAGGTGACGGCGAGGGCGCACGCGAGCGTGGACGCTCCGGCCCCGCCCCGGCCGCCGATCACGCCGACGGTGAACGCTGGGCGGCCGACGCCCTCGGCGACGTCGGCGATGCGGTCGACGAGCCACTGCTCACCGTCGGGCAGCATCAGGACGTGGTCGGCGCCGATCTCGACGGCCCGCTGCCAGACCCCGGAGTCGTCCTGGTCGCGCCCGACCAGCACCACACCGCGTCTGCGCGCGGCTCCGCGCACCCGTCGGGCGGCGTCGTCGCCGACCAGGACGAGCGGTGCGGCCTCCCAGCCTCCCCCGCGCTCCGGCACGCCGTGGTGGACCTCGGGTGTGGCGCCGGCCGCCGCGCACAGGCGCAGCAGGTCGTCGAGCAGTTCGGCGTCCTCGGTGACGATCAACGGCCTGCCCTGCCGCCCTCCGGCGGTGGGCGGTGGCTCCTGTGTGACGGCTCCGGTCACGGTCTCCATCCCCCTTCGGTGCGCCTCGCGCGGCCCTCGGGGCCCCCGCGGTGCGCCTCTCCCGCGGAGCCCTCGCGGCCCCGCGATTCCCCAACATGTGAAGAACCGGCACCCGGCCTCCATATGAACGGCCGATACGAACCGGCCAAACGCGCCCGACTAACCGGAACCAGCAAGGAACTCGGCCCGAGCGGGACGCGTTGGAATCACGGTGCAGCGGTCCCGGAAATCGTGTGGATCTTGGTCGATAACTGTGGACAACTCGACGGTTGTGAATATCGCCGTCACCCATACCGGTGACCTCTGCACCACCCCCTGTGCGACTTCCGCAGAGCAGCGCATCAGCTACACACAGTGACGGATCATGGACATGCCGAAGAGGCGACCACAGCCGCCTCAGCACGGCTCCACAGCCGCTTACAGAAGGGGAGAAACCCACCCGGACATGCGACGACCCCCGCCGGGGGGGAGAGCGGGGGTCGTCTCCACGGCCGACTCGGGGGGGGGGAGGAGTCGGACCGGGTTAGCACGGTCGCGAACGATCCGTGACTTCCATGGTGTACCCGAGAGGCCTCTCAGGCAAACCCACGCGCCCACCTTACGCCGAATGGGCTGCCCCTATGCTCAAGGGCGTGGAAAACCACTCGTTGCCCCGCACAGCCGCCTTCTTTGACCTGGACAAGACGGTCATTGCGAAGTCGAGCACGTTCACCTTCGGCAAGTCCTTCTACCAAGGCGGCCTGATCAACCGCCGGGCCGCCTTGCGTACCGCATATGCCCAGTTCGTCTTCCTCGTCGGCGGCATGGACCACGACCAGATGGAGCGCACGCGCGAGTACCTGTCCGCGCTCGTGCGTGGCTGGAACGTCCAGCAGGTCAAGGAGATCGTCGCCGAGACACTCCACGACCTCATCGACCCGATCATCTACGACGAGGCCGCCTCCCTCATCGAGGAGCACCACACCGCCGGACGCGACGTCGTGATCGTGTCCACGTCGGGCGCCGAGGTGGTGGAGCCGATCGGCGAGCTGCTCGGCGCGGACCGCGTGGTGGCCACCCGCATGGTCGTGGGTGACGACGGCTGCTTCACCGGAGAGGTGGAGTACTACGCGTACGGCCCGACGAAGGCCGAGGCGATCAAGGAGCTGGCCGAGTCCGAGGGATACGACCTCGAGCGCTGTTACGCCTACAGCGACTCGGCGACCGACCTTCCGATGCTCCAGTCCGTCGGCCGTCCCCACGCGGTGAATCCGGACCGCGCGCTGCGCCGCGAGGCACTCGCGCGCGGGTGGCCGATTCTCGATTTCCACCGGCCGGTCCGGCTCAAGCAGCGGTTCCCCAGGTTCTCCGTACCGCCCCGTCCGGCGCTCGTCGCGATGGCGGCGATAGGCGCCGCGGCGGCCACCGCCGGCGTGGTCTGGTACACGAGTCGGCGCCGGGCGACGGCGGTCTGATCGGGCGGTTCACCAGATCCTGGGACATGTTCGACATATCAGCACCCGTTTAACACCCCTTTGAACCTAAAAGTAAAGAAGTGCAGCCAGGGCTTCCGCTTACTGAAGTTCCGGAGTACAAAGAAGTTAACGGCCCGCGAGACCAAGGACTCCGAAAGGATCACCTTTAAACGCAGAATGGCCCACGGACCGAGCATGAACACCGAGCACCCACGCGACGTCGACCCGTCGATTACGGGCCAGCCGCACCAGGGACGGGCCAAGTTCCCGACCTGATGGGCAATATATCGAGGACGCTTGGTAACCCGGTGAACATGCCAGCGGCGGTACGAATTCTCGTACCGCCGCAACCCTTTTCTCCAGGCGCCCTACGCCGCCCCGCGCTGCAGCGCCTCGCACACCGCCGTCGACTCGCGCGCCCCCAGCTCGACCGCCCGGCCGCAGTGGGCGATCCACGCGGCCATGCCCTCCGGAGTGCCGGAGACATAGCCTTCGAGCGCCGCCAGGTAGGCCGCGCGGCCCAGTTCGGCATGGCCGACCTCCGCCGGGCAGACGGACTTCGGGTCCAGACCGCTGCCGACCAGGACGATGCGCTCGGCCGCGCGCGCGACCAGGCCGTTGCGGGAAACGAAGGGGCGCAGCGCGAGGAGTTCGCCGTGCACGACGGCGGCCGTGACCAGCGCGGGCGCCGAACTTCCCGCGATGATCAGCTCGGCGAGCCCTTCCAGCCGGCCGGAGACCTCGTCCGCGCTCGGCAGCGGCAGCTCGACCAGGGGCTCGTCGACCGGCTCGCCCGCATGGCGCGGACGCCCGACCTCGTCGCCCTTGGTCGCGGCCGCCACCAGGTGCAGCCGGGCCAGCACCCGTAGCGGCGACTGCCGCCAGATGGAGAGCAGTTGGCCGGCCTCCGCCGTCAGCCGCAGGGACGCCCCCATGACCCGCGCCTCGTCGTCGCCCCTGAAGTCACTGCGCCGCCGTACCTCTTCCAGGGCCCAGTCCGCGCCGGACAGCGCCGCCGAGCCGCGGGCACCGCGCAGGGCCGCCTCGGAGGTGATCTCGTTGCTGCGGCGCCGCATGACCCGGTGCCCATAGACCCGGTCCACGGCCTTGCGCACGGACTCCACGGACTCGGCCACACCGGGCAGTGAGCCCAGGGCCGCGAGCGGATCGGCGGTCGCGCCTGTCGTACTCATAAGTACGACCCTACGCAGCCCGGGCGCGCACCCCACGAAGGAGTGGTCTTCTTCACCCACGCTCGCCACCCACGGCTATCTCGCCGCTACGCTTGGTGAACATGAAAATTGCTTTCGTCGGGAAGGGCGGCAGCGGCAAGACCACCCTGTCCTCCCTGTTCATCCGGCACCTCGCGGCCGCCGGCGCGCCGGTCGTCGCCATCGACGCCGACATCAACCAGCACCTGGGCCCGGCTCTCGGCCTGGACGAGACCGAGGCGGCCGCGCTGCCCGCGATGGGCGAGCGGCTGCCACTGATCAAGGACTATCTGCGCGGCTCCAACCCGCGCATCGCCTCCGCCGAGACGATGATCAAGACGACCCCGCCCGGCGAGGGCTCCCGGCTGCTGCGGGTGTGCGAGGACAATCCGGTGTACGACGCGTGCGCCCGGCCGGTGGAACTCGACGGCGGCACCGTCCGTTTGATGGTCACCGGCCCCTTCACCGACGCCGACCTGGGGGTCGCCTGCTACCACTCCAAGACGGGAGCGGTGGAGCTGTGCCTGAACCACCTGGTGGACGGCCCCGAGGAATACGTCGTGGTCGACATGACGGCGGGCTCGGACTCCTTCGCCTCCGGCATGTTCACCCGCTTCGACATCACGTTCCTCGTCGCCGAGCCGACCCGGAGGGGGGTCTCCGTCTATCGCCAGTACAAGGAATACGCCAGTGACTACGGCGTCGCCCTCAAGGTCGTCGGCAACAAGGTGCGGGGCGACGACGACCTCGACTTCCTCCGCGCCGAGGTCGGGGACGACCTGCTCGTGACGGTGGGGCACTCGGACTGGGTGCGCGCGCTGGAGAAGGGCCGGCCGCCCCGGTTCGAGTTCCTGGAGGAGGCCAACCGCCGCGCCCTGCGCCGATTGCGGACGGCCGCCGACGCGACGTACGAACTGCGCGACTGGGAGCGCTACACGCGCCAGATGGTGCACTTCCACCTGAAGAACGCGCAGACCTGGGGAAACGAGCGCACCGGGGCCGACCTGGCGGCGCAGGTCGACCCCTCCTTCGTGCTCCGCGAAGGGGTCGCCACCCCCGCGTGAGCGCGGCTACGGCTGGGCCGCCGGCGCCCCGGGCACGCCCTTCGGGGCCGGGGCGGGGCGGCCCGACAGGAAGGACGCCCAGCCCTCTCGCGGGGCCTCGCCGACGTTCAGGGCACGCAGCTTGTGCAGGGTCTTCGGCTCCTGGGCGTCCAGCCAGTCGACGAGTTGGCGGAAGGACACGCAGCGCACCTCGGGTTTGGTGCACACCTCCTCGATGACCTCCTCGACGGCCCGCATGTAGGTGCCGCCGTTCCAGGACTCGAAGTGGTTGCCGATGATCAGGGGCGCGCGGTTGCCGTAGTAGGCGCGTCGGAAGCCCATGAGCAGGCCTTCGCGCATCTGGTCGCCCCAGAAGTCGTGCTTGGCGCGATCCCCCTGGGTCTTGGTGCCCGACTGGTTGACCATGAAGTTGTAGTCCATGGTGAGCTGCTCGTAGGAGTGCCCGGGGAAGGGCACGAGCTGCATCGACAGATCCCACAGGCCGTTTCTCTTCTTCGGCCAGACCTGGTTGTTGACCCCGCTGGTGTCGTAGCGGAAGCCGAGCGGGCGGGCCGCCTTCATGAAGTTCTCCCGGCCCTCCAGGCAGGGTGTGCGGGCGCCGATGAGTTCCTTGTCGTAGTCGAAGGGCAGGGGGGCGGCCTCCTTCAGGCCGGTGTGGGTCTTCCAGAACTTCACGAAGTACTTCGCCTGGGCGATCTCGCTCTTCCACTCCTTCACCGACCACTCACCGACCCCGCCGCCACTGCCGCAGAAGTGGCCGTTGAAGTGGGTGCCGATCTCGTTGCCCTCCAGCCACGCCAGACGCAGCTGCTCCACGGTGTCGGCGATGCCCTGCTCGTCGTTGAAGCCGATGTCCGAGCGGCCCGGCGAGTGCTGCGGTGGCCGGTAGATGTCGCGCTTGTCCTCCGGCAGCAGGTACACACCGCTCAGGAAGTACGTCATCGTCGCGTTGTTCGCCTTGGCGACCTTGCGGAAGTGCGAGAACAGCTTCTGGCCGTCCTCGCCGGCGCCGTCCCAGGAGAACACCACGAACTGCGGGGGCCGCCGGCCGGGCTTGAGGCGTTCCGGTCCGGGCAGGTGCGGCTGCGCTCCGGTGTACGCGGTGGAGCCGTCACCGATGAGGCGGATCGGGCTCTTGGGCGGCGCCTGGGCCGGCTTCGCCTTCTGCGCACCGGGCGCATCTTCCGCAGAACCGTCGGCACCGATCGCGCAACCGGCGAGCGACGCGGCACAGAGCACGGCGACTGCGGCGCCCCCGGTGATCGTCTGGGTGGCGGCCATATTCCGCTCACCTTCTTCCTTCTCTCGGGCCGACGCCGGTGAGGGCGTCCTCAGGTGTCGCGCCGCCAAGGTCGCATAGGACAAAAGAAGGAATTAGTACGACAAGCCGAAGAAATAGCCAGTTCACTCTTCGGGGTGATTGATTAACCCATTTGCCCGGAAAATCCATGCTCAGCCTTTACTCTGCATTACGATTCATTTACCTAGAGTTGATCCATCCCGCCGCTGTACGCCGTGACCCACGGCCGCAACCCGCGACCGCGCCGCCCCGGAGGAGACGGGAACATGTCAGCCTGCGTCCCCCCACGCACCGAAGCTCTCCGCATCCACCAGCCCCACAGCCCGCCGCCGCCCCGGCCCCGCCGCTTCCGCATCGCGGGCGCCGACGTGTCGGCCTCGATCGCGGTCTTCCTGATCGCCCTTCCTCTGTCCCTCGGCATCGCCCTCGCCACCGGCGCGCCCCTCCAGGCCGGACTCGTCGCCGCCGCCGTCGGAGGCCTCGTCGCCGGCCGGCTCGGCGGCTCCCCGCTCCAGGTCAGCGGCCCCGCCGCCGGGCTCACCGTCGTCACCGCCGACCTCATCCACCGCTACGGCTGGCGGACGACCTGCGCCATCACCGTCCTGGCCGGCCTGACCCAACTCGGCCTCGGCTGCCTGCGTGTGGCCCGCTCCGCCCTCGCCGTCAGCCCGGCCGTCGTGCACGGCATGCTCGCCGGCATCGGCGTCACCATCGCCATCGCCCAGATGCACATCGTCCTCGGCGGCACCCCGCAGAGCTCCGTCCCCGACAACCTCCGCGCGCTGCCCGCCCAGTTGGCCGGCCTGCACCCGGCCGCGCTCTCGGTGAGCGCGCTGACCCTGGCCCTGCTGCTGCTCTGGCCGCGGATTCCCGGCCGGATCGGGCGCCTGCTGCACAAGGTCCCGGCCGCGCTCGTCGCCGTCGCCGGGGCCACCGCCGCCGCCTCTCTCGCCGGGCTGACCCTGCCCAAGGTCGACCTGCCGACCTGGAGCAGCCACGCCCTGGCCGGTCTTCCCGAGGGCCCGGTGCTCGGCCTCGTCGCCGCCGTACTGACCACCACGCTGGTGTGCAGCGTGCAGTCGCTGCTCGGCGCGGTCGCCGTGGACAAGCTCGTGGCCGGCCACCCCGATCTGCCCGCCCGCGTCCGACGCTCCGACCTTGACCGCGAACTGCTCGGCCAGGGCGCCGCCAACATCGTCTCCGGCTCGCTCGGCGGGCTGCCCGTCGCGGGCGTGGCCGTGCGCAGTTCGGCGAATGTGCAAGCCGGTGCCGTCAGCCGGAACTCCACGATGCTGCACGGCGTTCTCGTAGTGATCGCCGCGCTGCTGATGGTCCCGATCCTGGAGCTCATCCCGCTCGCCTCGCTCGCCGCCCTGGTGATGGCCGTCGGCATCCAGATGGTGTCCCTGCACCACATCCGCACGGTGACCCGCCACCGAGAGGTGCTGGTCTACGCCGCCACCACACTCGGCGTGGTCGGCTTCGGCGTCCTGGAGGGCGTGACGCTGGGGATCGCCGTGGCCGTCGCCCTCTCCCTGCACCGCCTCGCCCGCACCCGCATCACGCACGACGAGAAGGAAGGAGTCCATTACGTACACGTCCGAGGACAGTTGACGTTCCTCGCGGTGCCGCGGCTCAGCCGGGCCCTGCATCTCGTACCCCAAGGCACCCATGTCGTCGTGGAGTTGGACGGCTCGTTCATGGACCACGCGGCGTACGAGTCGCTGCAGGACTGGCAGAACACGCACACCGCGCAGGGCGGCTCCGTGGAGGTGACCGGCCGCCGCGCCGGAGTCCGGATCGCCGAGCCCGAGAGCCTCGCCGGCATCGGGACCGGCGAACCGGCCACCGACCTCGCACCAGGACGTGCGGGCTGCCGCTGCCGCCCCTGGACGCCCTGGCGCAACCATCAGTGCGAACTCCCGCGGTCCGCGTCGCCGTCCGGTGACGAACAGCCGAGCGAGCCCGGCGGAGCGGGTGAGCCGAGCTCACACCAACTGGCACGTGGCATCAGCGCGTTCCAGCGCCACACCGCACCGCTCGTGCGGGGTGAGCTGGCGAGACTGGCCCGCGAGGGTCAGCGCCCCTCCCAGCTCTTCCTCACCTGCGCCGACTCACGCCTCGTCACGTCGATGATCACCTCCAGTGGTCCCGGCGACCTCTTCGTGGTGCGCAACGTGGGCAACCTCATCCCGCCGCCCGGCCAGGAGAGCGGGGACGACTCGGTGGCGGCCGCGATCGAGTACGCGGTGGACGTGCTGGAGGTGCGCTCCATCACGGTGTGCGGACACTCCGGGTGCGGGGCCATGCAGGCGCTGCTCAGCTCCGATCCCGGGGGCGCCCGGACGCCGCTGAGGCGATGGCTGCGGCACGGGCTGCCCAGCCTGGAGCGCATGGCCGACGACAGCCGGCCGTGGGCCCGGCTGGCCGGACGGGCACCTGCCGACGCGGTCGAGCAGTTGTGTCTGACCAACGTGGTCCAGCAGTTGGAGCACCTGCGCGCCCACGAGTCGGTCGCCCGGGCCCTCAAGGACGGGGCGCTGGAGCTGCACGGGATGTACTTCCACGTGGGCGAGGCGCAGGCGTACTTGCTCACCGAGGCGGGCGGGGACGATGTGTTCGATCACGTGCGGGCGGCGGATCTCTCGGCGTGAATTGCGAATCCGTCGCGCCGACCGGCTGAGTGTGAAAGGCGTTACAGCCGCTGAACTCGGTCCGGTCGGCGTCCGTGGGTACGGATGACCCCCGGCCGCGGAAAAGCCAAGAGACCGAGACACCGGTACGACGAGGACCCCGAATAGGTCTAAACCAATTTCTGATCGGCCCTTGTCACCGGGACCCCCGGTCTGATGAGCTGTGGCCTGGGACACAACGGACACCCTGGGAAAGGCAGATGTCGTGAGCAACGAAAGCCTGGCCAACCTGCTTCGTGAAGAGCGCAGGTTCGCACCCCCCGCCGACCTGGCCGTGAACGCCAACGTCACCGCGGAGGCGTATGAACAGGCCAAGGCTGACAGGCTCGGCTTCTGGGCCGCGCAGGCCCGCCGACTGACCTGGGCCAAGGAACCGACCGAGACGCTGGACTGGTCGAACCCGCCGTTCGCAAAGTGGTTCAAGGACGGCGCGCTCAATGTCGCGTACAACTGCGTGGACCGGCATGTCGAGGCGGGCCATGGCGACCGGGTCGCCATCCACTTCGAGGGAGAACCCGGCGACAGCCGCGCCATCACCTATGCCGAGCTCAAGGACGAGGTCTCCAAGGCCGCGAACGCACTGCTGGAGCTGGGAGTCGAGAAGGGCGACCGGGTCGCGATCTACCTGCCGATGATCCCGGAGACCGCCGTCGCGATGCTGGCCTGCGCCCGCATCGGCGCCGCGCACTCCGTCGTCTTCGGCGGCTTCTCGGCGGACGCGCTCGCGACCCGCATCCAGGACGCCGACGCACGTGTCGTCATCACCTCCGACGGCGGCTGGCGGCGCGGCAAGCCGTCCGCGCTCAAGCCGGCCGTCGACGACGCGGTCGAGCGTGCCGGCAATGTCGAGCACGTGCTCGTGGTCCGCCGTACCGGCCAGGAAGTCGCCTGGAACGACAGCCACGACGTGTGGTGGCACGAGATCGTCGAGCGGCAGTCCGCCGAGCACACGCCCGAGGCGTTCGAGGCCGAGCACCCGCTGTTCATCCTGTACACGTCCGGTACGACGGGGAAGCCGAAGGGCATCCTGCACACCTCCGGCGGCTACCTCACGCAGGTCGCGTACACCCACCACGCCGTCTTCGACCTCAAGCCGGAGACCGACGTGTACTGGTGCACCGCCGACGTCGGCTGGGTCACCGGGCACTCGTACCTCGTCTACGGGCCGCTGGCGAACGGTGCGACCCAGGTCATGTACGAGGGCACGCCGGACACCCCGCACCAGGGCCGGTTCTGGGAGATCGTGCAGAAATACAAGGTCAGCATCCTGTACACCGCGCCCACGGCCATCCGTACGTTCATGAAGTGGGGCGACGACATCCCCGCGAAGTTCGACCTCAGCAGCCTGCGCGTACTGGGGTCGGTGGGTGAGCCCATCAACCCCGAGGCCTGGATCTGGTACCGCAAGCACATCGGCGCGGACACGACGCCGATCGTGGACACCTGGTGGCAGACCGAGACCGGCGCGATGATGATCTCGCCGCTGCCGGGCGTGACGCAGACCAAGCCGGGGTCCGCGCAGACGCCGCTGCCCGGCATCTCGGCGACCGTCGTCGACGACGAGGCAGGCGAGGTGCCCAACGGCGGTGGCGGCTACCTGGTCCTCACCGAGCCGTGGCCGTCGATGCTGCGCACCATCTGGGGCGACGACCAGCGGTTCCTCGACACGTACTGGTCGCGCTTCGAGGGCAAGTACTTCGCCGGCGACGGCGCGAAGAAGGACGACGACGGGGACATCTGGCTGCTGGGCCGGGTGGACGACGTGATGCTCGTGTCCGGGCACAACATCTCCACCACCGAGGTCGAGTCGGCGCTCGTCTCCCACCCGTCGGTCGCCGAGGCGGCCGTGGTGGGCGCAGCGGACGAGACGACGGGCCAGGCCATCGTCGCCTTCGTCATCCTGCGCGGTACGGCGGCGGAGACCGAGACCCTGGTGGGCGACCTGCGCAACCACGTCGGCGCCGCCCTCGGCCCGATCGCCAAGCCCAAGCGGATCCTGCCGGTGGCCGAGCTGCCGAAGACCCGCTCCGGCAAGATCATGCGCCGTCTGCTGCGCGATGTCGCCGAGAACCGTCAGCTCGGAGACGTGACGACCCTGACGGACTCGACCGTCATGGACCTCATCCAGGCGAAGCTGCCGGCGGCTCCGAGCGAGGACTGAGAGTACGTACGGCCATGAGGGGCACCCGGTGACCAGCGCGCCGGGTGCTCTTTTCATCCCTAACGTGAGGATCACCGGATTCCTCCCGGCGCATATTAGGTAGGCTAAGCAAAATAGGTGCGCCGGGAAGTCTGGTCGGCATGTGTTCCGTCCTGCCCACCGACCGGAGGTCCCCGCCGTGTCCGCGCCCCGCCCCTCCCCCGCCCGCAAGGTCTTCGGCCGTCTGTCCCTCCCGGAGCGGACCTTCGTCGCGGACGCGCTGCGTACCGAGACCGTCGGCGGAATGCTGCTGCTCGTCGCCGCGGTCACCGCGCTGATCTGGGCGAACATACCCGCGCTGCACGACAGCTACGAGAGCGTCAGTCACTTCCACCTCGGCCCCCAAGCCCTGGGCCTGGACCTGTCGGTCGCGCACTGGGCCGCCGACGGACTCCTGGCGATCTTCTTCTTCGTCGCCGGCATCGAGCTCAAGCGCGAGCTGGTCGCCGGTGACCTCAAGGACCCCAAGGCCGCCGTACTGCCGGTGGTGGCGGCCCTGTGTGGCATGGCCGTACCGGCGCTCGTCTACACCCTCACCAACGTCACCGGCGGCGGATCGCTCCAAGGCTGGGCCGTCCCCACCGCCACCGACATCGCCTTCGCGCTGGCGGTGCTCGCCGTCATCGGCACGTCCCTGCCGAGCGCGCTGCGCGCCTTCCTGCTGACCCTCGCCGTCGTCGACGACCTGTTCGCGATCCTGATCATCGCGGTCTTCTTCACCGACACCATCGACTTCGCCGCGCTCGGCGGCGCTGTCGTCGGCCTGGCGGTCTTCTGGCTGCTGCTGAGGAAGGGCGTACGCGGCTGGTACGTGTACCTTCCGCTCGCGCTCGTCATCTGGGCGCTGATGTACAACAGCGGCGTCCACGCCACCATCGCGGGCGTCTCGATGGGCCTGATGCTGCGCTGCCACCGCCATGAGGGCGAGGCGCGCTCCCCCGGCGAGCACATCGAACATCTCGTACGGCCGCTGTCGGCGGGCCTGGCGGTGCCGCTGTTCGCGCTGTTCAGCGCGGGTGTCTCGATCTCCGGCGGCGCACTCGGCCAGGTATTCACCCAGCCGGAGACCCTCGGCGTGGTCCTCGGGCTCGTCGTCGGCAAGGCGCTCGGCATCTTCGGCGGCACCTGGCTGACGGCCCGCTTCACCCGGGCCTCGCTCAGCGACGACCTCGCGTGGGCGGACGTGTTCGCGGTGGCCACGCTGGCCGGGATCGGCTTCACCGTGTCGCTGCTCATCGGCGAGCTCGCCTTCGAGGGCGACGCGGCCCTCACGGACGACGTCAAGGCCGCCGTACTGACGGGCTCGCTCATCGCGGCCCTCCTCGCGAGCGTCCTGCTGAAGGTACGGAACACCAAGTACCGCAGGCTGTGCGAGGCAGAAGAGCGCGACGAGGACCTCGACGGCATCCCGGACATCTACGAGGAGGACGACCCGGCGTACCACCTGCGGATGGCCGACATCCACGACCGCAAGGCCGCCGAGCACCGCCGGCTCGCCGAACTGAAGGCCGCAGAACGCCACGCGCTTGCGGAAGTGACGGGCGGGGCAGGCGAGGAGAACGACCGTCCGGCATGATCTGACGGGACGGTACAAATGGATCGTCCCCAGTCAGGCAACGACAGCGGAAACACGACAGCAGAAAAGGGAGAACGCGATGAGCGCACCCGACGGCAGCCCGGTCGGCGCCGAACGCAGCATCGGCCAGCTGTTCGCCTCCGCGACGACCGAGATGTCGGCGCTGGTGCACGACGAGATCGCGCTGGCGAAGGCGCAGCTCAAACAGGACGTCAAGCGCGGCGCGACGAGCGGCGGCGCGTTCACGGTGGCCGGTGCGGTCCTGGTCTTCTCCCTGCCGATGCTCAACTTCGCGCTGGCGTACGGCATCCGGACCTGGACCGACTGGAACCTCGCGATCTGCTTCCTGCTGTCCTTCGCGGCGAACGTGCTCCTCGCGCTCGCCCTCACGCTGATCGGCGTGGTCTTCGCGAAGAAGGCGAAGAAGGGCAAGGGACCGCAGAAGGTCGCCGCCTCGGTGAAGCAGACGGCGGGCGTCCTGCAGAAGGCGAAGCCGCACCCGCGGCCGGGCACGGACAACAAGGTGCTGGAGGACCGAGTCCGTAACGCGAAGGCCATCGAGGGTGTGGCACGCTCATCGTCATGACGGATCCCGCCACCCCTTCGGCGCAACCCGCCTCGGTCGTACGACCGGACGGTCCCTGGACGCACCGGGAGGTCGCCGCCAACGGCGCGCGCTTCCACATCGCCGAGGTAGGCGACGGGCCGCTGGTGCTGCTGCTGCACGGCTTCCCGCAGTTCTGGTGGACCTGGCGGCACCAGCTCACCGCACTCGCCGACGCGGGCTTCCGGGCCGTCGCCATGGACCTGCGCGGCGTCGGCGGCAGCGACCGCACCCCGCGCGGTTACGACCCCGCCAACCTCGCCCTCGACGTCACCGGCGTGATCCGCTCCCTCGGCGAGCCGGACGCCGCGCTGGTCGGCCACGACCTCGGCGGCTACCTGGCGTGGACGGCGGCCGCGATGCGCCCGAAGCTGGTACGGCGGCTCGCGGTGGCGTCGATGCCGCATCCCCGGCGCTGGCGCTCGGCGATGCTCTCGGACGCCAAGCAGACGCGCGCGGGTTCCTACATCTGGGGGTTCCAGCGCCCCTGGATCCCGGAGCGACAGCTCACCGCGGACGACGGCGCGCTCGTCGCCCGTCTCATCCGGGACTGGTCCGGGCCGAGCCTGCCGGACGACGAGGCGGTTGAGACGTACCGCCGCGCGATCTGCATCCCGTCGACCGCGCACTGCTCGATCGAGCCGTACCGGTGGATGGTCCGGTCGATGGCCCGCCCGGACGGCATCCAGTTCAACCGGCGCATGAAGCGACCGGTGCGCGTGCCGACCCTCCACCTCCACGGCTCGCTCGACCCGGTGATGCGCACCCGCAGCGCGGCAGGCTCCGGCGAGTACGTCGAAGCGCCGTACCGCTGGCGGCTGTTCGACGGCCTCGGGCATTTTCCGCATGAAGAGGATCCAACGGCCTTCTCCGCTGAGTTGGTCAACTGGCTCAAAGATCCCGAGCCGGACCGGTGAAGCGCGGCTGGGGGTCCGGGGGCCCGGGGCGGAGCCGCTGATGTCACAGCCCCCGGGAAGGCACAGCCCGCATGAAGAGGACCCGGTCGCCTTCTCCACGGAACTGGTCAACTGGTTGAGAGACCCCGAACCCGATCGGTGACCGCGTCGATGCGCCCGGTATCCGAGCCTGAACACGTGTACTACGAACAGCCAATTGCCTGGCGCATAGGCCAATTGGGGGGCGTGGAAGCGGTTATCGACCTTGGGGCAGGGGCAGACGTCGGGGTATGGGCTGGACGCACGACTACAGTGACGCAGCACGCAATCGACGCTCGGCCGGAGGCCTGAGCTCCCACCAGCGAGGCGGTGCCCCGCAGATGCCGGGCGGCACGGACCTGAGGGTGGGCATCCCGCGCATTCTGCGCCGCCGGGCCCGCTGGGTCTCGGTACGCCTGCGTCACCCTCGCGGCTGACCCCTTCCGAGGCCTCGCGTCACTCCGGCGGCTGACGCCCCCGTTCACAGCGCGCAGCTGTCGCTGTCCACCTGCTGGTTCGCGGTGCGCCCCTGGGTGATGTCCTCCTGGATCTCGTCCGAGGTGAGCGCGTACCCGGTGTCGGCGTCGTCGAGGGACTTCGCGAAGACCACGCCGTACACCTTCCCTTCGGGGGTGAGCAGCGGGCCGCCGGAGTTGCCCTGGCGGACGGTCGCGTACAGCGAGTAGACGTCGCGGCGGACGGTGCCTCGGTGGTAGATGTCCGGGCCGTTGGCCGTGATGCGCCCGCGCACGCGCGCGGCCCGCACGTCGTACGCGCCGTTCTCCGGGAAGCCCGCGACGATCGCGCTGTCGCCGCCGGCCGCGTCCTCGGAGGTGAACTGCAGCGCGGGCGTGTTCAGATCCGGTACGTCGAGTACGGCGATGTCGCGCTCCCAGTCGTAGAGGACGACCGTCGCGTCGTACTTCCTGCCCTCGCCGCCTATCTGCACGGTGGGTTCGTCGACGCCGCCCACCACATGCGCGTTGGTCATGACCCGGCGGTCGGAGAAGACGAAGCCGGTGCCCTCCAGGACCTTGCCGCAACTCTGGGCGGTCCCCGTGACCTTGACGATGGAACGCTGGGCGCGGGTGGCCACGGGGCTGTTCGCCAGGGCGGGATCGGGGGGCTGTACGTCGGTGATCGGCTCGTTCGAGAACGGGCTGAAGACCTGCGGGAAGCCGTTCTGCGCGAGGACCGAGGAAAAGTCCGCGAACCAGGTGTCGGCCTGGGTGGGCAGCACCCGGGAGACGCCGAGCAGCACCTTGGAGCTGCGGACCTCCTTGCCGAGCGTCGGCAGGGTGGTGCCCGCGAGGGCGGAGCCGATCAGCCAGGCGACCAGGAGCATCGCCACGACGTTGACCAGCGCGCCGCCGGTGGCGTCCAGGGCGCGGGCCGGGGACCAGGTGATGTACCGGCGCAGCTTGCTGCCGAGGTGGGTGGTCAGGGCCTGGCCGACGGAGGCGCAGACGATGACGACGACGACCGCGACGACGGCGGCGGTCGTGCCGACCTCCGCGTTGTCGGTCAGCGCGTCCCAGATGACGGGCAGCGCGTAGACCGCGACGAGACCGCCGCCCAGGAAGCCGATCACCGACAGGATGCCTACGACGAAGCCCTGGCGATAGCCGACGATCGCAAACCACACGGCGGCGACCAGCAACAGGATGTCCAGCACGTTCACCGGTTCGAGCCTCGCCTCATCACTTGCGGTCACCACAGGTCGGCCGGGGTCCGGGGGCCCGCGGCGGAGCCGCTGATGTCGCGGCCCCGGGAAGACACAGTACGGAGATCACCCTGTCATGCGTGCCAGTCGAGCGGGACCTCCTTGCCCCGGTCCCAGGGCAGCTCCCAGCCTGCGAAATGGAGCAGGCGGTCGATGATTCCGGCCGTGAAACCCCACACCAGGGCCGATTCGACCAGAAATGCCGGACCTCGGTGACCTCTGGGGTGAACGGTCGTGGCGCGATTGTCGGGATCCGTGAGATCTGCCACGGGAACGGTGAAGACCCGCGCGGTCTCGTTCGGATCCACGACCCCCACCGGACTCGGCTCGCGCCACCAGCCCAGCACCGGTGTCACGACGAACCCGCTGACCGGGATGTACAGCGCGGGCAGCACGCCGAAGAGCTGGACGCCGGCCGGATCGAGCCCGGTCTCCTCCTCGGCCTCGCGCAGGGCGGCCCTCAGAGGTCCGTCGGCCTTCGGATCGCCGTCCTCCGGATCGAGCGCGCCGCCCGGGAAAGAGGGCTGTCCGGCATGCGAACGCAGCGAGCTCGCCCGCTCCATCAGCAGCAGCTCCGGCCCGTGCTCGCCCTCACCGAAGAGGACGAGCACGGCGGACTGCCGCCCCGCCCCGTCCTCCGGCGGCAGGAAACGGCTCAACTGCAGCGGCTCGACCGTCTCGACGGCGTGCACCACCGGGTCCAGCCATGCGGGCAGCCCCTCCTTGCTGAGCGTCACCGGCCCGCCCTGTGTGTTGCTCGCCCGCGTCATCGCCACCCCCGTCGTTCTGCTGGATCCAACGGCCGGCGGCCTCGAGATCGTTCCTGGGAACGCACCCAAGAGCGGCTCATCCGGCCCCCAACGGGGGCGCGGGTTTCCCGCCCGCGTCCAGATAGGCCTGCGGGGGCTTCAGGCGCTGGCCCGGGAAGCCGCCCTTCTCGTACTTGAGGAGTTTCTTCGCCTTCTCCGGGTCCGTCTCGCCCTCGCCGTACGCCGGGCAGAGCGGGGCGATGGGGCAGGCACCGCAGGCGGGCTTGCGGGCGTGGCAGATGCGGCGGCCGTGCCAGATCACGTGGTGCGAGAGGTCCGTCCAGTCGCTCTTGGGGAAGAGCGCGCCGACGGCGGCCTCGATCTTGTCGGGATCGCTCTCCTCGGTCCACCGCCAGCGCCGCACCAGCCGCTGGAAGTGCGTGTCCACGGTGATGCCGGGCCGCCCGAAGGCGTTGCCCAGCACGACGAAGGCGGTCTTGCGGCCGACTCCGGGCAGTTTGACGAGGTCTTCGAGGCGGCCGGGGACCTCGCCGCCGTGGTTGTCCACCAGGGCCTTGGACAGTCCTATGACGGACCTGGTCTTGGCCCGGAAGAACCCGCACGGCCGGAGGATCTCCTCGACCACCTCGGGGTTGGCCGCGGCCAGGTCCTCGGGGGTGGGGTACTTGGCGAAGAGGGCGGGCGTCGTCTGGTTGACCCTGAGGTCGGTGGTCTGGGCGGACAGGACCGTGGCGACGATCAGCTGGAAGGGGTTGTCGAAGTCGAGCTCCGGATGGGCGTACGGGTAGACCTCGGCGAGCTCGCGGTTGATCCGGCGGGCGCGGCGCACCAGGGCGGTACGCGACTCGCTCTTCGACGGCTTCACCGCGACGGTCTTCACGGGGGCGGCCTTCTCGACGCCGACCGAGGCCTTCTTGGGCGCGACGGTCGCCTTCTTCACCGAGGCGGTCTTCTTCACCGAGGCGGTCTTCTTCACCGGAGCCTTCTTCGCCCCTTTCGTCGCTTTCCTGTCTCCGCCGGGGTCTTGTTCGCCCACGGCGGAATCTCGACGTACAACCACCCGCCCAGCCCCCTTGGACCTGTGCTCTACCGGCGATTTGGACACCCGGCCAGCCTAAAGCCCGGCACTGACATCCGCCCCGGACCCTGGAGATCGGCCCCCAATTGGACCCCTGCCGCGTACCCCGGGACACCTGTGCGGCATCCTTGTGACAGATCACACTGTTTGGACCGTCCGGCAAAATGGGGAGCACGGTCCCCTGGTACGTAGGGGAGCAAGATCCCCTGAGCAGGTCGACAAGGAGAGAACTCGTGGACGACGTCCTGCGGCGCAACCCGCTCTTCGCGGCTCTCGACGACGAGCAGTCCGCGGAGCTCCGCGCCTCCATGAGTGAGGTGACCCTCGCACGCGGCGACTCGCTCTTCCACGAGGGCGACCCCGGAGACCGGCTCTACGTCGTCACCGAAGGCAAGGTCAAGCTTCACCGTACGTCCCCCGACGGCCGCGAGAACATGCTGGCCGTCGTCGGGCCCGGCGAACTCATCGGCGAACTGTCGCTCTTCGACCCGGGCCCGCGCACCGCGACCGCCACCGCGCTGACCGAGGTCAAGCTGCTCGGCCTGGGCCACGGCGACCTCCAGCCCTGGCTGAACGCCCGCCCCGAGGTGGCCACCGCGCTGCTGCGCGCCGTCGCCCGCCGACTGCGCCGCACCAACGACGCGATGTCCGACCTCGTCTTCTCGGACGTCCCCGGCCGCGTGGCCCGCGCGCTCCTGGACCTCTCCCGCCGCTTCGGCGTGCAGTCCGAGGAGGGCATCCACGTCGTCCACGACCTGACGCAGGAGGAACTGGCCCAGCTGGTCGGCGCGTCCCGCGAGACGGTGAACAAGGCCCTGGCCGACTTCGCCCAGCGCGGGTGGCTCCGCCTGGAGGCGCGGGCCGTGATCCTGCTGGACGTGGAGCGGCTGGCGAAGCGGTCGCGCTGACGCCGGTCCTGGCCGTACGCCGCGGGGTCCTGTCTCTTGGAGACGGGGCCCCGTTCGGGTCGCTGGACGATGCTGACCGGCGCCGAAAATGAGCGGTCCCGGGCGACTCGGGCGTACTGTCGGGGCACAGTGAACGCATGGCCGAAAACGTTCGCCGCCGCGGGCTCGACCCCCAGGGCTTCATCGCACGCGAGGGATCCCTCGGACGCATCCCCCACGCCTTCCGCCCGGCCGTCGCCGCCGCCCGCGACCGGCTGCTCGACCTCTACGGGACGCGGCTGCACAGCGCGTACCTCTACGGCTCGATTCCGCGCGGCACCGCGCGCGTGGGACGCAGCGACCTCGACCTGCTGGTCGCCCTGCGCGAGGAGCCGACGGAGACGGACCGGGACGGCGCACGCGCGCTCGACGAGGCGCTGGACAAGGAGTTCCGGCAGATCGACGGGGCCGGGACGCTGCTGTTCAGCCGGGCAAGGCTGCTGAGCGAGCCGGAGCGGTACGACCTGGGCTGGTTCGTCGCCTGCCTGTGCACCCCGCTGCTGGGCGAGGACCTGGCCGAAGACCTCCCGCGTTACCGCCCCGACTCCCTCCTCGCCCGCGAGACCAACGGCGATCTCTCCCTCCTCCTGCCCCGCTGGCGAGAGCGGATCGACGCGGCGAACGACTCCGACGAGGCCCGCCGCCGCCTCGTACGCTTCATGTCCCGACACCTCGTCCGCACCGCGTTCACGCTCGTCATGCCCCGCTGGAACGGCTGGACGAGCGACCTGCACGAGATGGCCGAGGCCTTCGCCGCGTACTACCCCGCGCGCGGGGAGCAACTGCGCAAGGCGGCAGCCCTCGGCCACGAGCCGACCGGTGACCGTGCCGATCTCACGTCCTACGTCGACGACGTCGGCCCATGGCTCGCCGAGGAGTACGCGCGCGTGCACGGCGTCAAAACAGCGCGCCCCTAGGCCCGGCGGGAATGTGACGACAGGGCCTAGATCAACCCGTGCTCCTCCAGGTACTCCATCTGCGCCCGCACCGACAGCTCCGCCGCCGGCCACAGGGAGCGGTCCACGTCCGCGTACACGTGGGCGACGACCTCGGCAGGTGTCCGATAGCCGTCCTCCACGGCCGTCTCGACCTGGGCGAGCCGATGGGCGCGGTGGGCGAGGTAGAACTCGACGGCGCCCTGGGCGTCCTCCAGGACGGGCCCGTGGCCCGGGAGCACCGTGTGCACGCCGTCGTCGACCGTGAGGGACCTGAGCCGCCGCAGCGAGTCCAGATAGTCGCCGAGGCGGCCGTCGGGGTGGGCCACGACCGTCGTACCGCGCCCCAGGATCGTGTCGCCGGTCAGCACCGCCTGATCGGCCGGGAGATGGAAGCACAGGGAGTCCGCGGTGTGCCCCGGGGTCGGTACGACCCTCAGCTCCAGACCGCCGACCCGGACCACGTCCCCGGCGCCCAGCCCCTCCTCGCCCAGCCGCAGCGCCGGGTCCAGGGCCCGCACCTTGGTGCCGGTCAGCTCGGCGAAGCGGCCGGCGCCCTCGGCGTGGTCCGGGTGGCCGTGCGTCAGCAGGGTGAGGGCGACACGCTTGCCGGCCGTCTCGGCGGTGTCGACGACATGGCGCAGGTGTCCTTCGTCCAGCGGCCCGGGGTCGACCACCACGGCCAGCTCGGAGTCGTGCTCGGACAGGATCCAGGTGTTCGTCCCGTCCAGGGTCATCGCGGAGGCGTTGGGCGCGAGGACGTTGACGGCCCGGGGGGTGGCGGGGCCGGCGAGGACCCCGCCCCGTGGCTGGCCGGGAAGGGCTGCTGCGTCCGTCATGCGGGGGCTCCACCGGTCGGGATGTGCTTGGTGAACTCGTCGTGACCGGGCCAGGACAGCACGATCTCGCCGTCCTCCAGCCGCGCCCGCGCCAGGACGGGCGTCAGATCACGTCCGGGAGCCGCGGCGAGCGCCTCGGCGGCGGTGCCGTACGACGTCAGCTGGCGCAGGGTCGCGATGGTGGGCGGCATCATCAGCAGCTCGCCCTTGTCGTACGAGGCCGCCGCGTCCGCCGGCCGGATCCACACCGTACGGTCGGCCTCCGTGGAGGCGTTGCGCGTGCGCTGCCCTTCGGGGAGCGCGGCCACGAAGAACCACGTGTCATAGCGGCGGGCTTCGAACTCGGGGGTGATCCAGCGGGTCCAGGCGCCCAGCAGATCCGATCGCAGCACCAGGCCCCGTCGGTCCAGGAACTCCGCGAAGGACAGCTCACGGTCGACCAGGGCCGCACGGTCGACCTCCCAGTCCGCGCCCGTGGTGTCGCCGACCACGGAGTCGGGGGTCGGGCCGGCGAGGAGGACGCCTGCCTCCTCGTACGTCTCGCGTACGGCCGCGCAGACGATCGCCTGGGCCGCGGTCTCGTCCACGCCGAGCCTGTTCGCCCACCACGCGCGCGTGGGGCCCGCCCAGCGGACGTGCAGGTCGTCGTCGCGGGGGTCCACGCCGCCGCCCGGATAGGCGTACGCGCCCCCGGCGAAGGCCATGGAGGCGCGTCTGCGCAGCATGTGGACGACGGGGCCGGCGTCGGTGTCCCTGAGGAGCATCACGGTGGCGGCTCTCTTGGGGGACACCGGCGTGAGGGTGCCGTCCGCGAGGGCGCGGATGCGGTCGGGCCACTCCTGGGGGTACCACTGCCCGTTTGCCATGGGCGGAGGCTATCTCTTGGTGCGCGGATGTTCGAGAGCGACGGAGTGCTGGTCGCCGGGGGTCTGCTTACAAGGTGCCCGGCGTGCGGGCTGAGCGGGGGGGGTGGGTCGCGCAGCCCGGCGCTTACGGGGTGCCCGCCCTCTGTGGGTCGGGAGCCGCCCTAGGCGGCACGAATGCCCGCAGCTGGGCGGGACGGGCTGCCGCAGCTGAGCGGGCCCGCAGTCGCCCACGGCCCCGACCCGCAACAAAACACCAGGCGCTACGCGCACCCCCACCCAGCCCGCACAGGCCGCCGCAGGCATCCCCGGCCCAACCGCCCGAGGCACCCGCAGAACTACTCCCCCACCAGCTCCACCTGGACCTCAACCTCCACCGGCGCATCCAGCGGCAGCACCGCCACGCCCACCGCGCTCCGCGCGTGCACACCCTTGTCGCCGAGGACCTCGCCCAGCAGCTCGCTCGCGCCGTTCACCACACCCGGCTGCCCGGTGAAGTCCGAGGCCGAGGCGACGAAGCCGACGACCTTCACGACCCGCGCAACGCGGTCCAGGTCACCCGCGACGGACTTCACGGCAGCCAGGGCATTCAGCGCACACGTACGCGCCAGCTCCTTGGCCTCCTCCGCCGTAACCTCCGCACCCACCTTGCCGGTGACCGGAAGCTTGCCCTCCACCATGGGGAGCTGGCCGGAGGTGTAGACGTAGACACCCGACCGCACCGCCGGCTGGTACGCCGCGAGCGGCGGCACCACCTCCGGCAGCGTCAGGCCCAGCTCGGCCAACCGAGCCTCCACCGCGCTCACGCCTGCTTCTCCCGCTTCAGGTAGGCCACGAGCTGCTCAGGGTTGTTCGGCCCGGGCACGACCTGGACGAGCTCCCAGCCGTCCTCGCCCCAGGTGTCCAGAATCTGCTTCGTGGCGTGGACGAGCAGCGGCACGGTTGCGTATTCCCACTTGGTCATGCGGCCGACTTTAGCCGCTGCTCCACACACGTCTTCGCACCAGCCGGACAGCCGACCGCGGTCACGTTATCCACAGCCTCCCGCTTAGTCCGCGCACGGACTGGTTACGCTCGAATACGTGAGCAGGCTCCAAGTCGTCAGCGGCAAGGGCGGGACCGGAAAGACGACGGTCGCCGCGGCCCTCGCGCTGGCCCTCGCAACGGAAGGGAAGCGGACGCTTCTCGTCGAGGTCGAGGGCAGGCAGGGCATCGCGCAGCTCTTCGAAACGGAAGCGCTGCCTTATGAGGAGCGGAAGATCGCCGTCGCTCCCGGGGGCGGGGAGGTGTATGCCCTCGCCATCGACCCCGAACTGGCCCTTCTGGACTACCTCCAGATGTTCTACAAACTGGGCGGCGCAGGCCGGGCCCTGAAAAAGCTCGGCGCGATCGACTTCGCGACCACCATCGCGCCCGGCCTCAGGGACGTACTCCTCACCGGCAAGGCGTGCGAGGCCGTGCGCCGCAAGGAGAAGTCAGGCCGGTTCGCCTACGACTACGTCGTCATGGACGCACCCCCCACCGGCCGCATCACCCGCTTCCTCAACGTCAACGACGAGGTCGCGGGCCTCGCCAAGATCGGCCCGATACACAATCAGGCGCAGGCCGTGATGCGGGTGCTGAAGTCGGCGGAGACGTCCGTGCACCTGGTGACGCTCCTTGAGGAGATGCCCGTCCAGGAGACCGCGGACGGGATCGCCGAGCTGCGGGCGGCGCGGCTGCCGGTCGGACGGATCATCGTGAACATGGTGCGGCCGGAGGTGTTGGACGCGGCCGACCTGGAACTCGTACGGACCGTGCCGCGTTCCTCTGTTGCCCGGGCACTGTCGTCCGCGGGGCTCGGCGGAGCACGCCGCGGCGGGCACGCCGAGCGGCTGGTGGATCCGCTCGTCGAACAGGCCGACGAGTACGCCGAGCGGTACGCCTTGGAGCACGAACAGCGGGGCGTCCTGAGCGAACTCGGCCTGCCGCTGCACGAACTGCCGCTGCTCGCCGAGGGAATGGACCTGGCGGGTCTGTACGAACTGGCCACCGAGCTGCGGGAACAGGGGATGTCATGACTCCGGACAAGCACGACACCGCACCCCGGCACGACGCGACCCAGCCACCTGCCCCACCTGCCCCCGCATCCCGACAAGACGCGCCCCAGCGACGCGCGTCCGCACCCCGACAAGACGCGCCCCAGCCACCCACCTCCGCACCCCGCCAGGACGCCCCCCAGCCACCCACCTCCGCACCCGGGCACACCCCGCACACCCCGCCCCAAGCCCCCGACCCCGCGCCCCCAAACGACAACCCCCGCCATTCCCACCCCCACCCACACCCCCACGCCCACCACCTCTCCACCGCGCTCTCCCCCGCGCGCGTACTCGAACTCGACCCCCTCCTCGACGACCCGAAGACCCGCATCATCGTGTGCTGCGGCTCAGGCGGAGTCGGCAAAACCACCACCGCCGCGGCCCTCGGCCTGCGCGCGGCCGAGCGGGGCCGCAAGGTGGTCGTTCTCACCATCGACCCGGCCCGCAGGCTCGCCCAGTCGATGGGCATCGACTCGCTGGACAACACCCCGCGCCGGGTCAAGGGCGTCGATGGCGAGGGCGAACTGCACGCCATGATGCTCGACATGAAGCGCACCTTCGACGAGATCGTCGAGGCGCACGCGGACCGCGAGCGAGCGGCCGCGATCCTGGGCAACCCCTTCTACCAGTCGCTCTCGGCGGGCTTCGCGGGCACGCAGGAGTACATGGCGATGGAGAAGCTGGGGCAGCTGCGGGCCAGGGACGAGTGGGACCTGATCGTCGTCGACACCCCGCCGTCCCGCTCGGCGCTGGACTTCCTGGACGCGCCCAAGCGCCTCGGTTCCTTCCTGGACGGCCGACTGATCCGGCTGCTGACGGCCCCGGCGAAGCTGGGCGGCCGCGCCGGCATGAAGTTCCTGAACGTCGGCATGTCGATGATGACCGGCACTCTCGGCAAGCTGCTCGGCGGACAGCTCCTGAAGGACGTACAGACCTTCGTGGCCGCGATGGACACGACCTTCGGCGGCTTCCGCACGCGCGCGGACGCGACGTACAAGCTGCTCCAGGCGCCCGGCACGGCGTTCCTGGTGGTCGCGGCGCCGGAGCGGGACGCGCTGCGGGAGGCCGCGTACTTCGTGGAGCGGCTGGCTGCCGAGGACATGCCGTTCGCCGGTCTGGTGCTCAACCGGGTCCACGGCAGCGGCGCCGACCGGCTGTCGGCCGAGCGGGCGCTCGCCGCCGCGGAAAATCTTGAAGAGCCCCGCATTGTGGATCAGGGGGACGGGAAAACAGTACTTCGTAACTCTCCCGACACGTACGGCAGTTCAGAATCTTCCGCTTCCGAATCTCCATCTTCCGCTTCCGCTTCCACTTCCGACGACGGCTCCCCCGCCACGGAAGACGAAGGCTCCCCCGCCGCCACGGAGGACACAGGGGACACGGAGGACACGGAACAGGAGCGGACCGTCGAACAACTCACGGCAGGCCTGCTGAGGCTGCACGCCGAGCGCATGCGGCTGCTCTCCCGCGAGCAGCGCACGCGTGACCGCTTCACCGCGCTGCACCCCGAAGTGGCGGTGGCCGAAGTGGCCGCGCTGCCCGGCGACGTACACGACCTCGCGGGCCTGCGGGACATCGGAAACCGACTCGCGGCAGCCCAACCGGAACTGCCGGAGCCCAACACGGGTGCCTGAGGGCACCCCCACAGCTCAACCGCGCCCGAAAGCCGGCCCGAAAGCCTCAGCCCACCGCCGCGTAGTGCTCGTACACCTCGTCGTCGTCGAGAGGCAGAATGCCGGCCCCCCGCTCATACTCCGTACGCGCGGTCTCGAGCAGCCTGCGCCAAGATGTGACGGTCGGCCGCCGGCGCAGCAGTGCGCGGCGTTCCCGCTCCGTCATCCCTCCCCACACGCCGAACTCGACGCGGTTGTCGAGCGCGTCGGCGAGGCACTCCGTGCGCACCGGGCATCCGGTGCACACCGCCTTGGCCCTGTTCTGCGCTGCTCCTTGAACGAACAGTTCATCCGGATCGGTAGTGCGGCAGGCCGCCTGCGCACTCCAGTCGGTTACCCAGCCCATACCGGCGCCGTCCTCTCCCGAATCGAGGCTCCCCCACGGCGGCAGCGGCATATTCACCGCCGCCAGTTGAGGACGTTACGGAAGGTGGGCACGGCGCAACACCCCCTTCGGGCCCAATCTTGAATGGCCCGAACGGACTATGCGTAAGCGGCAGATCACCCGGGGGAGTGAGCTGGCGACATACGTAACTATCCCGGCAAAACGGGACACTTGTACAGCGTCACAACGGGCGCCAGGTGACACACAAGGCGGATTCGGACACGTCCCCATCAAAAAAGTTGGGGAACGACCGGAACGATTCGGGGTCGCCGGACGTATTGATACGTAGCCCTACAGCTGTGACAGTTGAGAGCAGCTTAGGCCAAGGCCTGTACGCGTGTCCGGCGAATGAGAACGTAGGCTGCCCCTATGCCAAAGAAGCGTTCGGGCGGTGGTCTGTCCTCCACACAACAGGCCGCCAAGTTCCTCGGTGTCAGTGTGCTCGCGGGAGCGGTCATGGCCGGCATCGCGCTGCCCGCGGCCGGTGCGCTCGGCCTCGCGGCCAAGGGGTCGGTGGAGAGCTTCGACGAGCTCCCGGCCCAACTCAAGACGCCGCCGCTGAGCCAGCGCACCACGATCCTCGACGCCGACGGCGGCCAGCTCGCCACCGTCTACTCGCGTGACCGCACGGTCGTCAGCCTCAAGAACATCTCGCCGTTCATGCAGAAGGCGATCGTCGCCATCGAGGACTCGCGTTTCTACCAGCACGGCGCGGTCGACCTGAAGGGCGTCCTGCGCGCGCTCAACAAGAACGCCCAGAGCGGCGGCGTATCCCAGGGCGCGTCCACGCTCACGCAGCAGTACGTGAAGAACGTCTTCGTCGAGGAAGCCGGCGACGACCCGACGAAGGTCGCGCAGGCCACCCAGCAGACCATCGGCCGCAAGATCAAGGAGCTGAAGTACGCGATCCAGGTCGAGGAGGAACTCGGCAAGAAGAAGATCCTCGAGAACTACCTGAACATCACGTTCTTCGGCCAGCAGGCCTACGGCGCCGAGGCCGCCGCCCAGCGCTACTTCTCCAAGCACGCCAAGGACCTCAACCTCCAGGAGTCGGCGCTGCTCGCGGGCATCGTCCAGTCGCCCAGCCGGTACGACCCGGTCAACGACGAGACGGAAGCCACCAAGCGGCGCAATATCGTGCTGCAGCGCATGGCCGAGGTCGGCGACGTCTCGCGGGCCGAGGCCGCCGAGGCGATGAAGCAGCCGCTGGGCCTGAAGATCAGCCGGCCCAAGAACGGCTGCATCACGGCGGTCCAGGGCGCCAGCTTCTTCTGCAAGTACATCGAGCGGGTCTTCCGCAGCGACCCGGTCTTCGGCAAGACCCGCGAGCAGCGGGCGAAGATCTGGAACCAGGGCGGCCTGACGATCCGTACGACACTCGACCCGCAGGCGCAGAACTCGGTCGAGGAGTCGCTCAAGGACCACGTCAACCAGGACGACAAGGTCGCCGCTGCGGCCACCCTGGTCGAGCCGGGCACCGGCAAGATCGTCGCGATGGGCCAGTCGAAGCCGTACGGCTACGGCAAGAACGAGACCGAGTACAACTACTCGGTCGACGCGGCCATGGGCGGCTCCAACTTCGGCTTCCCGACCGGTTCGACGTTCAAGCCGTTCGTGGCGGCGGCCGCACTGGAGCAGGGCCGGCCGGCGACGCAGGAGTACTCGTCGCCGTACAAGATGGAGTATCCGAGCCCGGTCCAGACGTGCGACAGCAAGCCGTGGACCAACCAGGACGGCGCGAAGGTCGAGAACGAGACCGAGTCGGAGGTCGGCCCGTACCGGCTGAAGGACGCCATGGCGAAGTCGGTCAACACCTACTTCGTGCAGATGATCTCCGACATCGGCCTGTGCCCCGTGGTCAACATGACGGACAAGCTCCAGGTCCGGCAGGGCAACGGCACCAAGCTGCCCGAGCGGCCCGCCATCGCCCTCGGCTCGGTGGGCCTGTCTCCGCTGACGATGGCGAGCGCGTACGCCGCCTTCGCCTCCCGCGGCATGTACTGCACCCCGGTCGCCATCGAGTCGATCACGCAGAAGGTCGGCGACGACCGGAAGTCGCTGGAGGTGCCGAAGTCGACGTGCTCGCGGGCGATGAGCGAGAAGACCGCGGACACGGTGAACACGCTGCTGCGCGGCGTGGTCGACTCCGGTACGGGCAAGCAGGCCGGCCTCACCGACCGCGAGAGCGCGGGTAAGACGGGTACGACGGACGAGCGGAAGAACGCCTGGTTCGTCGGCTACACGCCGAACATGTCGGGCGCCGTCTGGGTCGGCAGCGCCACGCAGCAGGTCGAGATGAAGAACATCACCATCGGCGGCGTCTACCGCCCGCTCGTCTACGGCGGTGAGGTCCCGGGCCCGATCTGGAAGGACGCCATGGCCGGCGCCCTGTCGGGCAAGCAGGTCGAGAACTTCAACCTCGTCAACATCCCGAACCCCGACCGCGACCGCGAGCGCGACCGCGGGAACGGCAATGGCAACGGAAACGGCAACGGGAACGACAACGGCGACAACGACGGCTTCATCGGCGGCCTGACCGACGGCGGCACGAACGGCGGCGACGAGCCGGACCCCACGTTCTCCATCCCGGATGGCTTCATCCAGGGCCAGGGCAACGGGGGCAACGGCAACGGGGGACGCGGCTGACGCGGCGCGCTGGGAACGGGGGCGGCCCCTTCCTGCCGTACGGATGACTTTCGTACGGCGGTGAAGGGGCCGTTGCTGTTTTGGTGAGGGGTGATTCTGGGGGCTGGTGGTCGGGGTGGCTGGTGACCGGGGCTTCTGGTGACTGGGGCTCCCGGCGGCCGGCGCTCCCGGCGGCCGGCGCTCCCGGCGGCCGGCGCTCCCGGTGGCCGGAGTAGGTCAGCCGGCCAGCAGCTTCTTGACCGCGGCGGCGACGCGGCCGCCCTCGGCCTGGCCCGCGACCTTCGGGTTCACGATCTTCATGACCGCGCCCATGGCCCGCGGCCCCTCCGCCCCTGCCGCCTTCGCCTCCTCGACGGCCTGGGCGACGATCCGGTTCAGCTCGTCGTCGCTGAGCTGCTTCGGCAGGTACGCGGCGAGCACCTCGCCCTCCGCCTTCTCCCGCTCGGCGCTCTCGGCGCGACCGCCCTGCGCGAAGGCCTCGGCCGCCTCACGGCGCTTCTTCGCCTCGCGGGTGATCACCTTCTGCACCTCGTCGTCGGAGAGCTCGCGCTTCTCCTTCCCCGCGACCTCCTCCTTGGTGATCGCGGTGAGCGTCAGCCGGAGCGTCGAGGAGCGGAGCTCGTCGCGCTCCTTGATCGCAGCGTTGAGGTCTTCCTGCAGCTTCGACTTGAGCGTGGTCATGGGTTTGATTGTCGCAGGTGTGCAAGCAAAGACGCCCGCTCATTTAAGGGGCGTCGGCCCGGGCGACGTTGAGGGGCGCGCGGCGCGGAAGCGGTCCGGGGTCTGACACGATGGACGTATGCGCGCGCGATACGGAGTACCTCTGTCCCTTGCGGCGGCCGGCGCCGCCGGTCTGGTGTACGCGGCGGGTTTCGAGGCCCGCTCCTTCCGCCTCCGACGGGTGACGGTCCCCGCCCTCCCGACCGGGATGCGCCCCCTGCGCGTGCTCCAGGTCTCCGACATCCACATGGTCGGCGGCCAGCGCAAGAAGCAGCGCTGGCTGCGCTCGCTGGCCGGCCTGCGCCCCGACTTCGTGATCAACACGGGCGACAACCTCTCCGACCCGGAGGGCATCCCCGAGGTCCTGGACGCGCTCGGTCCGCTGATGGAGTTCCCGGGCGCGTACGTCTTCGGCTCCAACGACTACTACGGCCCCACACCCCGCAACCCCGTCCGGTACTTGTTCGAGAAGGCCCAGGGCCGCCACGGCCTGAACGGCAACCCACCCGTCGTCGGCGCGATCCACAACCCCTGGGAGGACCTGCGCGACGGCTTCGACGCGGCGGGCTGGCTGAACCTGACGAACACGCGGGGCACGCTGAAGGTCGAGGGCGCGTCGATCGAGCTGACGGGCCTGGACGACCCGCACATCAAGCGGGACCGCTACGCGCAGGTGGCGGGCGGCCCGTCGACGGGCGCCGACTTCTCGATGGCGGTCGTCCACGCCCCGTACCTCCGGGTCCTGGACGCCTTCACGGCCGACGCCTACCCCCTGATCCTGGCCGGCCACACCCACGGCGGCCAGGTCTGCCTCCCCTTCTACGGCGCCCTCGTCACCAACTGCGACCTGGACACGGACCGCGTGAAGGGCCTGTCCACGCACGAGGCGGAGGGCCGTACGGCCTACCTGCACGTCTCGGCGGGCTGCGGCACGAACCGCTACACGCCGGTACGGTTCGCGTGCCCGCCGGAAGCGACGCTGTTGACGTTGGTGGGCCGGGAGTAGCCGACTCCCGGATCGATTCGATGAACTCGGTCGTCGACTTGATGCATGAATCCGGTCGTCGACCTGCTCGACTCACCCGCACGGCCCACCCGTATCGCCCCTTTTGTCCGCCCTGCCTAGCGTGAGGGCATGACCGCCCCGATACCCAGGGACATCCCGGACCTGCCCGCCATACCGTGCGTGCCCGCGCTGCTGCCCTCACCCGTCCCCGCCACAGCGGTGGTGCCCCCCGTACGCCGCCCCCTGGCCGCCGTCTACCGCCTGCTGGTCGCCCTGACGGCGGCCGCGGCGGTGACGATCGACCTGCTCCTCGGCAGCCCGACCCAGGTGCTCGGCCACTTCACGATCCAGAGCACCATCCTGCTCACGCTGGTCTTCACCTTCTCGGCCCGCCGAGCCTGGACGGCCCGCCGCCCCCTGCCGTCCGCACTGACAGGCGCGACACTCCTCTACGTCGTGATCGCGGCCTTGGTGTACCACCTGCTCCTGGCGAACGGAACGGCCCCGTTCTCGATGACGGGCTCCACGACAGGCGCCGTACCGCCCGCGACGACCACCCCGACCGGCTGGCACGCACTGACCAACCACCTCCTCAACACCGCCATCCCCGCGGCAGCCGTCCTGGACTGGCTCCTCCTGACCACCCCCGGCCACCTCCACCTGCGCCAGGCCGCCACATGGCTCCTCTACCCCCTGGCCCACCTGGCCTTCTCCCTCACCCGCGGCGAACTGCTCCTCCCCGGCACACCAGGCCGCTACCTCTACCCCTTCCTGGACGTAGAGCAGCACGGCTACAAAACGGTCCTCGGCAACGCCCTCCTCCTCGGCCTCTCCATCTACGCCCTGGCCATCCTCCTCGTGGCCCTGGACCACACCCGCCCGAACCCCGTCCGCCACCGCGCGAAAACCGGATTTCGTCTCCAGCCACCAGTGGGCTAAAGTAAACGACGTCGCCGCGACGAGCAGCGACGATCGGGGTGTAGCGCAGCTTGGCAGCGCGCTTCGTTCGGGACGAAGAGGTCGTGGGTTCAAATCCCGCCACCCCGACAGAGAAGTACCAGGTGAGCCACCTACTACTTTTAGTAGGTGGCTCACCTGTTTCGTCTGCGTGTCTATCTGCGTGACTAGCGCTCCGGATCCCGCTTGAAGATGCCGTCCATGACCACGGCGCCGGTCTGGATCACAGGCCGGATCTGCTTCCGGTACACCTCCTCAGTCACGGCCGTGCCGGAGTGGCCGACAAGCCGGGAGATCTCTTCCAGTGGGACGCCACGGTCCGAGAGCAGGGACACGAAGCTGTGGCGGAGTTCCCGGGGCGTCCAGTCGTCGGCGTTGATCCCCTCGGCGTCCTTGAGCGCCTGGCGGAAGGCCCGCCGGACGTTGGTCGCGTCGAGCGGCTTGCCAACGGCCGACGAGAAGACCAGCCCGTGTTCCTCCCACTTGTCGCCAGCGGCGAGCCGATCCCAGCCCTGGTCTTCGAACTGCTGCCAGAGGACCTCTACGCAGCGCGCCGGCAGAGCGAGCGTGCGCCGGGACTTCCGGGTCTTGGTGTCCCCACCGCGCCGGACCGAGCGCCACACCGCGATGTGCGGAAGCTGCGGCGGGTCGGCGTCCGGCTGGCCCTTCAGGAAGACGTGGTCCCAGGTGAGGGCTCGCAGCTCCTCCGTGCGTGCACCGGTCAGCAGGGCTACGACGATGTACGCGTGCATCGAGGTCCCCTCGGCCGCCTTGAGTACCGCCTCCGCCTGGGCGAAGGTGAGCGCCTTGGAGGGACGCCCCGTCTGCCCCTGCGGCACGGAGCACAGCTCCACCACGTTGCGCTTGACCTTGTCCCGCGCCATGGCCCGCTTGACCGAACGGTTCAGGCAGGAGTGGATCGCCTGGAGGGTGCGCGTACTGAGCGTCTTGGCCTTGGCCGCGAGCCAGCGGTCCACGTCTTCCGCGCTCAGATCCCGAAGCTTCCGGGCGCCGAGAGCCGGGATCACGTGGTTCCGGCTCAGGATCGTGCAGTTCTCAACCGTGCCGAGGTCGCGGCCCGCGAGGCCGTACGTAAGCCAGTCGTTCACGGCGTCGGCGACGGTGTAGCCCGTCGGAGCGATCGCGAGACCGTCTTCATAGTCGCGCAGCACCTCTTTGAGTTTGTTCTTGGCTTCCGTCTTGGTCCTGCCACTCCCCTTGCGGACGATGCGCTTGCCGCTCGGGTCGAAGCCGAGATTGGCCGTGGCGATCCAACGCTGTCGCTTCTCGTCCCAGTGGAGACCACCGTCACCACGGCTCCGGCGCTTGGGCATCAGGCGGCCTCCTCCAGCTGGTTCTGGATGAAGTCGCGTACGGCCTCAGCGGGTATCCGGCGAGCGCCATCGATCTTGATGGAGGCCAGCCGGTGACTACGGATCAGGTCGTAGACCTTGGAACGTCCGACCTTGAGCCGCGCCATGACCTCCGACACGGTCAGCAGTTCGGTGGTCGCGGCGGCGGTGGTCATGCTGCGGCTCCTTCCAAGGCGAGTTGGTCGCATAGGGCTTCGCGGGCGGTTTCACGGTTGAGCTGTAGATCGCGGGCGATGGTGGCGGCGAGGGCGGATTCTCCGGGGGTATGGCCATGCCCGGCGTACTGCCAGTCGGCGAGGACGAGCACGGTGTCCGGCTCGCGGTCCTCCAGGCTGAGGGCTTCGCGTTCTTGCGCGGCGCGGAAGTCGGCGCGGGCCTGGCGGAGTTCGCCGAGGGTGGTCGAGTAGCGACGGGACTTGGAGGAGAAGTGGCCGCGGAAACCGAGCATGTGAGCCCAGGCCCACAGGCGCCGGTCCAGGTACAGCGGATCGAGCAGCTTGCACACTTCGATCAGGCGGCGAGTGTGGTCGGGGACCTGGTGGCGGTCCAGCTCCGCGAGTTCACCGATTCGGCGGTCCAGAGTGCCGGTGTTCTCGGCGGCCTTGGTGGCGTACTTGGCGACGTAGGAGGCCACGGCCTGTTCGGTGATGTCGGAGCCGTCGCCGAACGCCTTCACGGGCCGGACGTCGAGCTGGGTGCCCCAGCGGAACGTGCGGGCGGGCTGGTCGTCGGCGGCCGGGACCGAGACCGAGGTGTACGAGTGCGCGGCGGCGGCCCGTATGGAGTCGGCGAGGAGATCGACTGTTGCCCAGGACGGCGGCGGGGTGTCGGGTCCCTCGGGGCCGTCGATGCGGATCACGGCGTGGAAGTGCAGGGCGCCGCGCTTTTGGAACTCGGCGACCTTGCCGTACGACAGCCGGGCGGACTCCTTCAGTTCCCGCTGGGTGAGTCCCGCGCGGGCGGCGATCTCGCGGCGGAGCCGGTTGGTGAAGCGCTGCCACAGCTGCCCGGCGTGGTTATTGAACAGGACGGCGCCCGCGTAGTCGTACGTGGCCGGGTCGAGCGCGGTGCCGAGGGCCGGGTCATCCGAGGCATGACGGGTCCCGCAGCGGCAGGCGCCACCGTGGTCGGGCCGGTTGTGGACCGGGCCGAAGGACGGGGCGGTGAGGGTTGCGAAGACGCGCGGGTGGTCGCGGACGGTGTCGGGGATGTCGCGGCGGTCGTCTCCGGCCAGGCCTGCGCGGATGAGGTGGTAGGTGTCCCCCGCGTACGTCCAGGCGCAGGAAGGGCAGCGGGAGGCGCGGCGATTGCCACAGGCGACGCGGAGCCGTCCGCCCGGCTCGTGCTCGGTCGAGTAGTGGTGCAGGGTCTCGCCGGTGGTCTTGTCCTTGGTGAGCGTCCAGCCGGTGAGGTGGATGGGGTCGGCGCAGCCGCCGGTGCGGCGGATCTGCTCGTGCCAGCGGTCGTAGTCGGAGGCCGAGGCCACCCTCAGCAGGTCGCCGAGGGTGGTCGGGTCGAGCAGCTGCTCAGGCACGGGCGCCCTCCCGAACCGGCGTGCGGCGGGCGGTGCCGGTGCCGTGGCAGGCCGGGCAGTCGGCGGTGACGGTGCGCAGGTGGCCGTGCCGGTCGCGGCCGCCGGTGGTGATGGCGGCGGAGGCGAAGCCGTCGCAGTTGGGGCAGATGCGGGACGGCGGGCGGGTGCGGTCGGTCATGCTGAAGGTTCCTTCCGGATCTGGGTTCGGACAGGGGCACGGCTCCCGGGCGGCGGATGCTTGGCGGTATCAGGGCCGCCCGGGGGCCGGTCAGCGGCCGTTCTGCGAGGCCACGAGCGAGCGGATGACCAGCGTGCAGATGGCGAGCGAGGCGCCGGTGATGGCGACCGCCAGGAGCATGGAGACGAGGACGGCGCCGACGACCAGGACCACGGCCGTACCGCCACCGACGACGGCGATGACGGCGCCGGGGGTGAGCTGGATGGTGGGCCGGGCGGGTGCCGGGGCGACGGGCGCGGGTGCCGGGGTGTGCTGGACGACGGCGGGCGGCTCGACGACGGCGGGCGGGGTGACGGTGCCGGTCGGCATCGGGTTGGTCGGGACCTTGGGGCGAAGCATGGGTGAACTCCCTTCTGTGGCGGGTTACTTGATGGTGGAGTCGATGACCGGGGCGAGGATGCTGTCCCCGAGCAGGTAGCCGCCGAGCAGGAGCACGGCGATGAGCCACCAGGGCGGGCGGATGAGCTTGACGCCGAGGTAGCCGACGGCGAGCAGGGCGAGCCAGAGCGGGACGTCCATGGGGGTCTCCTCAGCGGACCTTGCAGCGGTGGGTGCGGGCGGCGAGCTGGGCGGCGGAGGAGCTGGAGAAGTCGGACGACCAGCCGCAGCGGTCGGCGGTGCACACGGCGGCGTGTTTGGTCTGGCCGTTGCGGTCGCGGTGGGTGCCGATCTGCACCGGCCCGATCCGCATCACGGAGTGGAAGTGGTCGCGGGCAGGCATGACGGTGAATCTCCTTGTCTGTCAGGTGAGTTGGGCGGCGATGGCGTCGGCGAGGTGGGGCGGGACGCCGAGCCGGGCGCGCAGGGTGTCGGTGTCGATGCGGGTCCCGGTTCGGGCGTGGTGGTCGTCGGCGACCTTGCGGGCGTGGTCGACCAGCGCGGCCGGGACAGCCGGGGCCGGAACCGTAGGCGGAGACGGGACGGGCTCAGGCGCGGGAAGGGCGGGAGTTGCTTCGACCTCGGGCGCCGGAGAGGCGTCCAACTCCGCCTGTTCGGCAGCCGGTTCGGGCTCGGGGTCGGGGGCTGCGGGTGCCGGCGGATCCGGCACCCGGTCCCCAGCCGAGTGGGCAAGGAGTGTGCCGCCCATGAAGGCGATCGCGGGCCAGGCGGCGACCAGAATGCGCAGCCAGGCCGGGACGTCGCCCAAGTCGAGGAGTCCGGCGGTGGCGACGTTGGCGCCGAGCGAAGCGACCAGGGCGATCAGGAACCAGGACCAGGCCAGCCGGGACGGGCCATCCGAGCGCAGCCGTCGCCAGGCGGCGACCAGCAGCAGATCGACCGAGACCGGGTAGGCCCAGGCCTTCCAGCCGTCCTGTCCGGCAGCGGCGGCCAGGTCGTGCAGGTGGGCGAAGGACAGCGCCCCGGCGATGACGGCCTGCACCAGGACGGCATCGATACGCAGTCGCGCGGCCACGACCGGTCACCTCGCCAGCGGGCGGCCGTTGGCCTCGGCGATGGCAGTCAGGACCCGGTCGAGGTTGGTCGCGTCCAGGCCGCTGACCGCGTCCCCGAGCGGGATGCGGGCGGCGGTGTCGGCCAGCGATGCGGCGATGGCCAGGATGCGCAGTTCCCCGCTGGAGGCGGGCAGGTCGTTTACGGCCAGGGCCTCGACGACCTTGAGCCAGTCGATGCCGTACGGCTCCGGGTCGGGACCGGAGTCGTCGATCAGCAGCAGGCCGGGCCGTTCGGCCAGCCGCTTGATCCACAGGCCGTGGTCGATGAGGAGGCCGGTCGCGGCCCGCAGAGCCGGGGAGCCGTCGGCCACCGCTTGGAGGATGTCGGCCAGCTCGGCGGCGTCGATCGTGACGGCGCCGTCGTCGGTGTCGTACCAGGGGCAGTCGCGTTCGTCGTGGTCGATGCCGGTCTCGTCGCCGTCGACGTCGCCGCAGTGCTCGCAGAACATCGGGCGCTCCTTCCTGTCGTGAGGCATGGAGGGGGTAGGGACGTGGCGCGAAGGCGGTCGCGCCGACCGGGTTGGCGGGGAAGGTCAGGCGGTGGCGGGGGCTGTCTTGGACAGCGGCACGCGGGCCGAGGGCAGCGGGGCAACGGCGGGCCGGAAGGCTTCCAGGGCGGGCAGGTCCGGGGTGCGGTCCGCGTGCCGATTGCAGAGGTTCACGGCCTGGCGCAGCGAGGTGTGCGGGGCGCGGATGCGGGACCAACCGCCGGAGGAGTCGCCGGTGACGGCGATGCCGGGGGTGTCGGTGGGGATCTGGATGGCGGCCAGGACGGCGTCCGGGGCGATGTCGCCGAAGGCCATGTTCGCCGAGGGTTCGTCGTTGACGCGGTGTGCGGTGCGGCCGGTGAGCTGGGCGCGGAGCATCGTGATGCCCTTGCCCAGTTCGGAGCCGAAACGCTGCCCGCAGATCTCCAGATAGATGCCAGCTGCGCGGCCGAGCTGGGCGAGGCGGACCAGCGCGGTGATGATGCGGTCCCGGCGCTTCTCGTCCTCCTTGGTGGCGAACAGGGCGAGTTCGGCGACCTCGTCGACCAGGACCACGACCGGGACCGGGCGCAGGTCGGCGGGCAGGTCCCAGATGTCGGCGGCGATCTCCGCGTCCGGGACGCTCACGCTGATCCGCTGCTGAGCGCGGATGAGCTGGTAGACGTCCTCCATGTGCGTCACGAGCGCGTCGAGGAGTTCGAGCGCGGTGTCCGGGTTGTCGGCCAGCGCGGAGAACCGGCGGGCGAGGGGGAAGAGTTCGACGCCCTGCTTGCAGTCGATGCCGACCAGGGCCACGTCGTGCGGGGCGAGCCCGGCGACGAGGTTGCGCTGGTAGACGGATTTGCCCGACTCGGTGGCGCCGAGCGTGAGGCCGTGCGGAACGGTGCGGTAGTCGCGGTAGTGCACCGAACCGTCCTCCCGCAGCGCGACCGGTATACGCATCGGGACGCGGTCGACCTTGGCGGGCATCTGCACCCGCTTCAGGACGTCGTAGCCGGTCATCCGCAACTCAACGACACCGGACCGCAGTTCACGGGAGGTCACGCCGTACATCCCGAAGGAGTGGCGCAGCCGGTCCGTTGCGGCCGAGACGTCGAACGCGTCCTGTCCGGGGCGTAGCTTGATCCGTAAGACCAGGCCGGTCCGGGTGGGCCGCAGCCGCAGGATGCGCGGCACACGGGAGTCCGGCGCGGGCCGGTCGGTCATCCGGGCCAGGGCCAGGCGCCAGCGCGAAGGCGGAACGGTCAGCCCACAGGCGTCCATCACGGAGGCGTAGCGGACCAGCACCCGAACGGCGGAGATGGTGACGCCGAAGGTCAGCCAGTACCAGGCGGGGCGCCGCCACCGCAGGAGACCCGCAGTGGCGACGACCAGCAGCAGCGCGACCGTGAACCAGGTCATGGTCAGGCCGCCTTGGGCTTCGAGGCACCGGCGGCCAGCGAGGTCACGGCGACCGCACGGAATGCGATCCCGTGCCGCTTCTGCCCGTTGAACTCGTTCTCCCAGGCCGAGGCGACCAGGCCCGTCAGGGCGACCGGGGTACCCATGGTCAGGTCCTCGGAGACGCCGGGCTGCGGAACGGTGAGCTTGAGGATCTCCACCTCGTCCGGCGTGGAGAACATGACCTCCACGGTCATCAGGGTGACGCCGTCCTTGTCGGTGGCGATCTCGCTGGTCTGGCGGTTCTTGACCTTCGGCTGCGGAGCCTTGGCGACCATCACGGTCGCGTTGGTGGTGTCGACGGGAATCTGACGCACAGCAGATCACTCCTCTATAGATGCTGAACTCCGCCACTCATGTATATGAGTAACATGAAGAAGAGTGCATGACTCCTATACATGAGTCAACCCGCCGCGAAGAAGAACTCGCGACGGGCCGAGGGAAGTTGAGCGCGCGTCAGTCGGCGGCGGGGATCCGGTACTCGAAAACGAACTGGTCAGCGGCCATGAGAGTGTCGCAGACCTCCACCACACGACCTTCTGTCGTCACGGCATCCCGGATCAGGTGAACCACTGGCGAGCCGGGGCTCAGCGCCAGTTCCGATGCCTCCGCCTTGGAGGCCGGGCGCGCTTGCAGCGTCTCGACGTACTCGGCGAACTCGTGCCCGTGGTCTTCGAGTCGGGCGTAGATGCCACCACCGCCGGGGTTCTCGGCGAACAGCTCAGGGATGTCCTTCACGACGTCCCACGGCAGGTACGAAGTCGCGGTCTCCACGGGCGTGCCGTTGCGGAAGTAGAGGCGACGCCGCGCGAGCACCTGAGTGCCGGCGGAGACCCCCAACCGCTCGGCGATGTCCTCGGGTGCGTCCATAGGGCCGATGTAGAGGACGCTCACCTTGGCGGTGGCGCCGGACTGCGCGGACTCCGCGAGGTAAGCCGCCTTGCCGCCCCTGCGGTGCGAGCGCCGGAAGCGATCAGAGGAGCGATGCCGTACCGGCGGCCGATCCTTCACGATCGAGCCCTTACCGTGCCGCGTCTCGACGAGCCCGCTCGCGCGCACCTCCACCATGGCCTTGCGAATCGTGCCGCCCGAGACGCCGTAACGCTCGACGAGCTCCGACTCACTCGGCACCATCTCACCAGGCTTGAGGACACCCGCCCTGATCTGCTGCACGATCTCGTCAGCGATCTGGACGTACCGAGGTACGGACCGCTCACCTCCTACCGCGGTTCCCATAGTCCTTCTCTTTCTCCTATGCTCCTGTACATGAGTACATCACGGGAAGCAACCTCAACACCACCACTGCACTCGGTGTCCGTGGCCGGGGTAGTGGTGCGCGAGGACGGGCGCCTCCTGGCCATCCGCCGCGCCGATAACGGCACTTGGGAACTGCCTGGCGGCGTACTCGAACTCAACGAGGCACCCGAGACCGGCGTAGCCCGCGAGGTCCTGGAGGAAACGGGCATCCACGTCGAGGTGGATGAACTCACCGGCGTCTACAAGAACACCACCAGGGGCATCGTCGCCCTGGTCTTCCGCTGCAAGCCTTCAGGCGGCCACGAGCGCACGTCCAGCGAATCAACCGCCGTCGACTGGCTCACGCCCGAAGAGGTCAGCGAGCGCATGGCCGAGGTCTACGCGATCCGACTCCTGGACGCCCTGGACAGCAACGGCCCACACGTGCGGAGCCACGACGGCAAGCACCTGATTTCAGCGCGGTAAGACTTTCCCTACGTTCATCAAGGCCCGCGCACGGCGCGGGCGCGCGCCGCCTCTGCGGCGCGGCCTGCCTCCTGTCTGCGCCCCGGCTGGCCGCGCCCGGCGGCGCGCGGCGCGCAAGCGAGCAACGGTCGGGAAGTCACCCGCGGGCACAAGACGATGCCTCCGGCGGGGGATCGGCCGGCACCGGGAGCATCGGGACACCGTCGCCGAGTGCAAGTCCGTGGGTGGTGACAGGTGATGGGCTTCCGTCCCGCACACCATCGACCCAGGCAAAGCCGAGCAGACGCGGCCCAGGGGCGTCAAGGTCGTTCGTACAGTGGCGCGCTCCACCTTGACGCCCCTGAACCACGCCCGCTCCACGGTGTGTGGGTCGACGGCGTACGGGACGGAAGCTGGGTGGTATATCGCGTGATCGTGTACGCAACCTCTGAGGGCGAGGACAACCGAAATCTACGCTTCCGGGTTACTCCCCAACGACCCTGGACCATTTTCCGAGCGCAGCGGTTTTTCGAAGTACACCCTCAACCGTCTTCGGGGCCGGGCGCCATAAACCGCGATGATTTACGCGAATTTTATTGCCATACGGTTTATCTCCTGCGCTGAAATTTCGCCACGTTCCATCCTGTCGCCGCTCCCGGGATGGGAGTACGTCGACTAGTCCGTAAGCAGCAAGTGCCTGTGTGGCGTCATACACATCACGCGATAAGCCGAATAGTCCAGCCCGCTGCCGCCAGAGGCTGGTAACCCATTCACTCTCTGTGCTCAGACTGAGCCACATAAAATAGGCTGCAATCTCACTCTTAGACAGCAGATACACCCAGCCGCGGGTGAAAAACTGAAATGGGACGTTAATAACAGCTTCGTGTTCTTGCGGCACGCGATACTCCACGAAACTTGCAGCTGAGCTGGCGGCGTCCTCGGAGAGTAGCTTGAATCCTTCATACCTATTCCTCACTCCCGGATCCCCGATATCGACCAGTCTGTGATTTGACAGCAGGTTCAGCGAAGCGCGGAGTTGTCGAGTCTTGTTCGCCGTGTATGACGAGGGTCGCCCTCCTCCAGTGCTTGATTTCGCCGACACTGCCATCAAGTCGACCCACGCGATACCCTTACTTCGTTTGGTGATCGGTATTTGATTTTCCCATCTCGCGCCTGAGCGGGCTTGAGCCTGCGCTACAAATAGCGCCACCAGGTGGAATTCCAGCGCCACTCCTTGCGGCAGGAGGAGCTTGGCCAATGGTGGAAGGATACGCTCGGCCGGGCGGCGCCTTTCATCGAATTCAACGAACGATGGAAATGCATGCGGTGACCATAGGTCGCCGTAAGGCATCACGCTATTCCGGATGTAAGGAGTTCGGAGTCGCACTGAAGGGCCGGAATTTCCGTTGGAATGCAGCTCTTCTAACACTGCGAGCACATCCAGCAGTCCTCTTTTCTTTACGAGTTCTCTGACTCCATCTGCCCGCTTCAGGGCTCTCTCTTGGGTCTGTGTCGCAACCATCTGCTCCTACTCCCAGCTGTGACGTCTTGGTCCGTCCCCTTGCGTAGATGTGCGCGCACGCGCGCGTACCAGGCGGACCAAGACGTCACAAGGCAGTCCGCTCGCGCCCTCTGCAAGGTGCTCAGATTGACCTCAGCCGCAGACCGGCGGCTGAGGAGTGAAGGCGGCAGCGCCTCTACGCATCCACCGCCTCCACTCACCCAGCAACAGCAACCTCGGAGGAAACTGTGCCTACCCAGCCTAAGCACCTTGGCTCTGACACCAGCGCGTTCGTCGCTATCGTCTTCGTCGGAGTCGTGCTCATCATGAGCGGCAGCGCAAGCGTCACTGAGCTGACGTCGCTCGGTGGGCTCTATGTCGCCTGGATCAGCCGCCCGCGTCGCGACCAGCACCGGCTCACCTGGTCGGCCGGGAACCGCTGGTGGAGCGCAGGGCTCGAGATGCGCGACGGTGGATTCGCTCGATCAGAAGGCTGACGTTGCCCTCGGCTCAGGCCGCACCACAAGCGCACCAGATCGAGCGGGGAACAGCGGGGAATCACGGTGATCGCAGCTTCCCAAGCTGAGGGCACCGCCGTCGATCCGGACCGGCTTGGCTTAAATGGGGAGAGAAGTCCCGGTCAGGGACCGGGACTTCTCTCCCCATGAGTGCGCTGCTGCGAAGCGAAGGTCAGCGCTACCAGTCGCGGCTTCTGATTACCCTTCAGGAAGGGTCAGGTTCGCTCACCGCCAAGAGGTGCCCGCGGCTGGTCGCGACACGGAGCACGTCTCGCAAGGCTTCGGTCAGCTTCGTCGCCAGAGGGCGCAGCTCCCCCGGATCCGCATCCTCGTCGCCGAGTACTTCTAGTGCTTGCTCCAGCAGTTCGGCCGCCATCCCGAGTTGGATCGCTTCCATGTCGTCCGCCAGGCGGGACATGTAGCCTGCGCGGTCGTCGGTGCTGAGATAGCAGGGCTTGCCCTCCGGCCCCGACCACGGGAGAAGCCTCAGTTCGTTTCGGACTGTCATCCTTGTGTCTGCCTCTCCTCGATCACTTGGTGGGTGGTGAAGACCGCGTCGACGCGGTCCCCCGGGAACACCAGAAGCGCGGCCTCGACGACCCGCCCAGCGCTGTCGGCGGCGACGCGTGTGATCGCGAGAACCGCCACGGCGGAGCTGATCCGGAGGGTCGAGACTTCGTCCGGCGTCGGGAGGCGGGCGCATACCGTCTCCCGGAACTCGGCCGGCGGGGGGCTCAGCATGGCGAACCTCGTGACTATCCCCTCGCTTGAGGTTCCGTCGCCGAGTACTGAGGTCGGCGTCAGGTCACGCGGGACGTAGAGACGGGCCAGGCTGTGCGGCGACTCTCCCTCGTGGCTGATGCAGAGGAACTCGGTCAGTGGCGTACCGTTCGGCACCCTCAACAGGGCTGTCAGATGCCCGCGCGCCCGGATCGCGGTGGTGCGGACAGTGACGCGCAGAGCCGCGTCAGCAGCGGTCCACGGATCCAACGTGCCCCATCCGCCGACGTATGTGATCTTGCGGAGGGGACGACGAACGAAGTTCCCCTTGCCATGGATCTTCTCGACGAGGCCTTCCCCCTGAAGCACTGCGAGAGCATTCCGCAGCGTCGGCGTGCTGACCCTGTATTGACCGGCTAGCTGAGACTCAGAGGGAAGGCGTTCGCCAGCCTTGATCCGGCCGGTCGTGATCTGGTGCCGGAGGTCATCGGCAATGCGGTGATGGCGAGAAGGCACGGACTCCATCACCGCCTTCTCAGCATCCGCACGGCGACGAGCCGGGTCCGCGTGTGCATGGTCAGCAACTCACCCGACTCGAACAGGAGTTGCTTGGCCCCGTGGGGCAATTGGAAGAGGTTGCTCACCCGGCACGCCCGGCCGCCGACCTGTATGACGTCGCCGCACTGCACGGTGGTCGAGGTGATCTCAACGGTGGATACCAGCGCGCCGCTGGGTGCCCATTCCCTCACCGCTTCACCTCCGCAAGCGTGGACTGGTCGAATGCCGAGTGGCAGGGGCAATCGCATGCCTCGTAGATCACCGGAATGTCGATCGGCGCCGCGGCCGGGGAGGACTCCGCACAGGCATGGTGGGTGCCGATCCGGCATGAGGACGATCGGTAGGAAGCGGCCTCAGCGTGCGTGATGCGAGGCCGTTGGCGAGGAGGCATCAGCGGACCCCCGCGAGGGCGGACCAGGCTTCGGCCGGCAGATGGCAAGCTACGACCATCGAGCGCTGCCGTACGCGCTTCTCGCAGGCCAGCACGTACGGACGGACGAGCGCGATGTCCTCACCCGCGAGCGAGTCCGCGCGGTCCGGGTGCCGTCCCTGGGCGGTCATCGACCTGTCGGTGAGCGCAGGGTGTGCCAAGGCAGTTGTCGGCCGGGAGGAGGTTAAGGGGCGGCGGTGCCTGCCCCTGGGGCGGTGCCGCTCCCTGGTGAGCGAGACGGCACGACGGATACGGTTGAGCAACGCTGCTCAGCTCCTTATCGCTGATGGCTCGGTCCCCCGGCATCGCCCGTCGTGGGGACCGCTTTGTGTACGACCGCCCAGAGGGTGCGGCCGTTCAAGCTGGTGGCGAGAAGCCCGAATTGATCGGCCTCGGCCACCGCTTCCAGGGCCTCCCGCCATGACTCTGCGGAGAGTGATTCCGGCACCTCCGCTTCGACCGTCGTGTGTCGGGCGTGCTCCTCCACGCGCGTGGGGAGCCCAACGGCCGATAACCGGGCGGCGATGGCCGCCGCGCTAAATCCCGAAGCGGGCACAGGGCAGCCTCCGTCACCAGCGATCACCTTGCGTGAAGCTAGTTAACTAGATTAGAGCTAGTGGACTAGATTTTCCATATGCCTGAGCAGCCGCCCTATCTCCGCATCGCCGACGAACTCCGGCGGCGGATCGCGGAGCACGTGTGGGGGCCGGGGGACCGTCTTCCCTCCCGTGCCCAGATCGGCCAGGAGTGCGGCGTGGGCGAGAACGTGGTGCGCCGGGCACAGGAGCTGCTGATCTCCCAGGGCGTGCTGGAGGGCCGCGCCGGTTCCGGTACGTATGTCGCCGAGCCCCGGCAGCGGGTGCGAGTTGTCCGTTCAGCGGCGCGCGAGCAGCCCGACGGGTCCCCGTTCCGCGCGGACATGAAGGCTGTGGGCAGGCAGGGAGATTGGGAGAGCCGGACCGACGCCAAGGTCCCGGCGCCGACGGACATCGCGGCTCGTCTCGGTATCGCCGAGGGCGACCTGCGCGTCCGCACCGAGTACGAGTTCCTCGCCGACGGCAGGCCGGTGCAGCTGTCGACGAGTTGGGAGCCGTACGACCTCACGGCCGGCACTCTCATCGTCCTCCCCGAGGGAGGGCCGCACGCCGGGGCGGGCGTCGTGAACCGCATGGCCGAGATCGGCATCAACGTCAGCCACGCCGTGGAGCAGCCGGAGCCCCGGCAAGCGACAGCCGAGGAAGCGTCACTTCTCGGCATCCAGAAGGCCGCGCTGGTCACGCATATCCGCCGGACGTACTACAGCGACCAGGGGCGGCCCGTGGAGACGGCGGACATCGTCGTGCCCGCTGCTCACTGCGAGATCGTCTACGAGATCCCGATCAGTCGCTAGCGAGCTGCGGGCATGAAGTGAGAGACACCCTCTGCGGCTGGGGCGGTCGGCTCCACGCTTTACGCAGCCACTTTGGCGCGAGCCTCGAAGATCATGGCCCCAAAGCAGCTCCAGGCCAAAGTCGTTCCGCCGACCTGGTCCGATCGCTAAGATCGAATGCTAGTCAAGGGAAGTCTGGTTAGAGGGGGGAGTCGTGGAGTTCGCGGTAGGCACCGGTATCGCCTTGACAGCATTGGCTATTTCCTGGGCGGCGCTTGTATGGCAAAAACGAGGCGGAAGCTTCAAGAGGATGCACTACACGGCCTACTATGAACTGTTGACGCTCCAGCGTGGCGAGGAGGCCATCGAGAGCTTAATTGACGGCCCTATTAGTGTAAATCTCGAACCGGGCGGCCGTCGCCTTGTTCTCCCCATGGTATTTGAACTCAGACTAGCGAATACCGGCAAGGCTCCAATTCTGCAAAGCGACTTCGCCAGCCCTCTGACAATTCGCTTCGGAAATCTTTGCAATTTCGTGGGTGGCTCCATGGAGGTGAACCGAGGATCTATATCCGAGTTCTTCGGAGAAGACCCCTTTGAGCTTGGTGACGGATGTCTGCAAATCAAGCCATTCCTCATGAATCCAGGCGACGAGGTAACCCTTTCTGGAATTCTCAATGGCCCTGTTGATGAGAAGGGGATTGAAGTTAGCGGGCGCATCTCCGGTGTAGAGACATTTGGCCGCTTAAAGCCAAAGGGCACCGGCATACGCATGACGGCTGGGGTCAGGTCAATGATCTTCGAGAGGATGGAAGACTGGCCCGCCGCCGGGCGAATTCAGGCAAAGGTCATAGTAATCCGCAAGTTTTTGCCGCTAGATGACATTGCTCCAGGGGCGACAGAAGGCCACATATCCACGAGGCTCAACGGAACACCAGTCCGCGATATGCACACAGTAGCTTTCACCCTGGAGGCTCTCGCCGACGGCGCAACGGAGCTCGACCAGGGATCGATTACCTTCGAGACAACCGAGTCCACCTTCCTCGATTGCGAGGTGGAGCTAGACGGAACGAAACTCTCCGGGCAGCACGCTCGCCACCTAGTTACCTGGAGCGGCAAGAAGGTATCTATTCGGTCTCGCAGAATAAGGCGCGGCCAAGACCTAGTGGTTCGCTTCGTCACTGAGGGGGACGCGGAAGATCTAAGGGTGACGAGAATGCCTAGTTGCATAACGGACATTCAGATTATGAGGATGGCGATCGTCGAAGATCCTCTAGGGCGAAACCTCCTCGATATGCAGCCGCGTTTCCTGCTTTTCAGTCAGCGCGCTCATCGGAAATTTCATATGGATATGCCGCGAATCAAGGATTTTTCCCAGCGCAGTCGCGAAATTGTAACGAGGATATTGCACGGCGGCTGATGGCTACGTTGGCTCGCGGACGACAGACAGGACGCGAAGCGATGTCACGCAGCCACAAGACCGACCGGTTGGTCACGGTCCTCAAGGAGGTGGAAGCAGCCCGGCGGACGTGATCTGCTTTCACAGTCTGGTTCAACACCGTTGAGTGTCTAACTGCGTGACAACGCCGACGCACAGCGGCGGACAACCACGCACACGCACGGCCCATCGCAGCAGGTGAGAGCCACACCGACCCAAGGTCGAGGCCCCACCCAAGTTGCTTCGGGACGAAGAGGTCGTGGGTTCAAATCCCGCCACCCCGACAGTGAAACACCAAGTCAGGGGCCTGATTCACCAAGTGGATCAGGCCCCTGATTCGTTCCCGAAGATCGTTTGGGAGAAATCTGGGAGAAGATCTTGGTCGGCTTCTCCCAGGCGCGGTGGCCACTTCCGTACGCGGTCCGTCAGATCCGGACGTCTCACTGCTGCACGTCCGCAAATTAGAGTCTGGGCGGCCCGGCCTCCAGCGTTGCCATCGGACTTTGAAGGTTGGAGGCCACGCGCGGCGCAGGGCAGAGGCGGGTCTCCGGGCACGCTGGCCCGCGGCCGAAGCTGGCTGCGTCGGCACTCGATTGGACAGGCGTGGCTTGCTGACGCATCTGGGTGAGGCGATCATGGAACCGGCGGGGTGGGTCCACCCTGGATGTGGGCCCACCTCGTCTCCGGCTGCATCGTGCGGTCAGGTCTTCCGGCCCCTGGACGATGCCGGTGACCTCTTCACGGGAGTTGTTGCCTTCGCCTTTGCCGCCGCGGTCTCCGGGGAGAAGCCAGCGGCTTTGAGGATGTCCATCGCGTCGAAGATGGACTGCAACTGCTTGGTCAGCAGTGTCACCGTGAGGAGTTCCTGAGCCTCGGGCGGCAGTTCCTTCAGCGAGCACTTGTAGATGCGCACGGCCTGCCGATACAGGGACTGCATGCGCTCGGCCGCGTAGGCGGTGCACTTGTCGGCGTCAAGGGTGACCGCGTAGTGGCCGCGGTACCGGACGAAGCTCTTCTTCTCGGCTTCGCACTTGACATCTCGGATCCAGCTCTTGCCGCGCTCAAACTGGCTCCTGGTGTTCCGGCCGATGGCCCGCTCAGGGGGGAGGCCGTCCTCGCCGGCCTTGGCCACCCGGCCCCAGACGTCCTCACCGCTGTCGTGCGCCGCCTGGCGGCGCGTGGTCGTCATGATTACTCGCCTTCTTCGTCCTCCATCAAGCGCGCGAGCGCCTTGTCCGGGTCGGTCCTTCCGGTCTTGATGGCGGTCTCACACCAGTCGAGCAGCATGCGCGCCTTGTGCACGTTGTCGAGGACCGCCTGCTTGGTCTCCTCGGTGTAGTCCTGGGTGTGAACCTCGGGGATGATCCGTTGAAGCGAGACAGAGAACGAGGCAAACGCCCCGATCAGCCGCAGGATCTCCATCGGGGCCTAGGTGTATCGGACGCCGAGAGGAGCGACTTCCTCCTCGAACTCCTCCTCCACCTCCGCAGCGTCGCCGGCTGAGGCCATCTCGGCATCGGCTTCCGCTGTCTCGTCGGCCTGGCGCCAGTGTTCGTACTGAGCCTCGCGCATCAGGTGCCGGGCGTGCTGGTCGGATTCGAGGCGGGCCCGGACGTCCGGGCGTCCGAGCATCTCGGTAACCGCCTTGGCTGCATCTTCATCCGTGTGGAGCAGGCGCCGGGTGTGGGCAAGTCGCTCTTCCTGGTTGGTAGGCGTCCCGACGGCACGGTGCACGACCTTCTGGGCCTCGTTCACCGTCCAGCGGTACTCCTTGGTGAACGGGTCGTAGGGGTCCTTACGGATCAAGATGTACCGACTCCGGACGTAAGCCAGGGTTGCGTGCACCGTGAAGCTCACATCTGCCCGGCGCTTCGCCTTCGGCCACTGCCGTGCGACGACGTAGTAGCTGCGCAGCGTCTCCGGATTGGCACCGATCTGATGCGCCAGAATCTTGACCGGCCTTCGTGTAGCCGTCGGGAACAGTCAGGGTCGTCACGAGGAGCCTCCTCGCTTGTCGAGCGTCAGGCCATGGGTACAGCGTCGTGTTTCTCCACCACGCCTGCGAGGCAACGGAGGGCAGGTCGGCTTGGTCGGGGACGGGGACGACCAGCGGCATGCTGAGATGCTCGCCATGAGGCGCCGCCAGGGCGATGGTGTTCCAGAAAGCGCGCTGTGCCCAGGACAACGCGACGGGACCGCAGCCGGTTCCCGAGAAGGGCAGTGTGACGCTGTCGGTGGTGTGGTCGATCGGCACCCTCAGACCCCCAGCTCCTGCACGGCGGCGGTCACCAGGGCGACCTGGCGCTCCTTGTAGGCGGCCAGTTCCCGGCTCAGTCGGTGCGCTGCCGTCGCGTACGAGGGGTCGGACAGGATCGCGTCAATGCCGGACGCCAGATGCCGGGCGTCGAGGGGCGGGCTGTCGTGCCGTTTCCCCGTGTCGTCGACGAACGTCAGTCGCCGGTTGCGCACTTCGGTGTGCCAGAGGCACCGGCCGGCGTCGGTGTCCTCAAGGAACACCCGTCCGTTGGCCTCGTTCTCCGACATGAACGGCGCGACGAGCACGGGGCGCCCGGCGCACAGGGCGGCGTGGACGGTGGAGTGTCCGCCGTGCGTCACGGTGATGTCGGTGGCGGTGACATGGGAGGTGAGCGTGCCGAAGTCGGTGTGACGCAGCCACTGGCTGTCCGCGTCCGTACCTCTGGGCGAACTGCGGTAGACGAGGGCGTCAAGTTCCCGTGCGACGTCGGTCAGCATGTCGTCGACCTGGCCGGGCCAGAGTTCGCCGCTGCCGAGCGAGACGTACACCTTGGCCTTGCCGGGGGCCGCCGTGCCCGGGTCGGCCGGTGGTGTCCCGTCCGCCCAGATGAGGGGCCCGCAGTGGAGCGCCGCGGCGGTGCCGTCCTTCGCGGGTGGCGGTGCGGGGTCGACCGAGGGGACGCTGGCGACGAGCGTGCGGTCGCCCCAGTTGAGGTCGCTCGCGTGCGGGAGCGGGTCCAGGCCCAGTTCGTGTCCCACGGCGTCGAAGGCCGCGAGGCAAGGCGGGTAGGGCGCCGCGCGCAGACCGGTCCCCCTCGCCCAGGACATCCATCCCCACTCCTCGTCGGTGAGGAAGTCACCATCGGCGATCGACAGAACGGGTACGCCGGCCTGGCGGGCGGCGAGCACGGCGGTGGGCTGCATATGGGTCACGACCAGGGCCGGCCGGTGCTGCCGGATCAGTGCGGCGTCCCGGGCGACGTCCCGGCGGACCCGCTGGACGTTGTAGTAGCCCGCCTGGGACCAGGCATGCTCCACGTCCGGGACGACCAGGTAACGCCGGTCCGCGCTGACCCGGCCGGCGCGGGGCCCTGGCCCTGCCCCGCTCACGCCGGACAGCGGCTCGGCGACGCCGTCGCGGCATACCAGCGAGCGACAGCCGGCATGGGCGTCGAGGAGCTTTCCGATCTCGATGAGACGACCGAGATGCCCGGCACCGATGTGCCAGGGGAAGAGAAGCGCTTTCATTCCGCTCCCTCGCTCAGCACCGGACGATCCGGGAGTGGAACCAGGCGATCGTGCTCCTCAGCCCCTCCTCCGGGCCGACCCTGGGATGCCAGTTCAGCACGGACCGGGCCAGGGAGATGTCGGGCCGGCGCCGCGAGGGATCGTCCTCGGGGCGTTCGACGAAGCTCACCGAGGACGACGTACCGCACAGGCTCATGACCGTGTGGGCGAGGTCGATGATCGGCCTCTCGTCCGGGTTGCCCAGGTTGATGGGGCCCGAGTGGCGGCTGAGCGCGGCGGCAAGGATGCCGCGGACCATGTCGTCGACGTAGCAGACGGACCTGGTCTGCAGGCCGTCGCCGGTGACGGTCAGATCGCGTCCGGTCAGGGCCTGGCTGATGAAGGTGGGGACCACCCGGCCGTCGTCGGCCCGCATACGCGGCCCGTAGGTGTTGAACAGTCGTACGATGACCGTGTCCACGCCATACCTCTTGCGGTACGCCGTCACCAGTGCTTCCGCGAACCGCTTGCTCTCGTCGTACACGCTGCGCGGACCTATGGGGTTGACGTGTCCCCAGTAGGACTCGGTCTGCGGATGCTCCAGCGGGTCGCCATACACCTCCGAGGTGGAGGAGAACAGGAAGCGGGCGCCCTTGGCGCGGGCGAGGGCCAGCAGGTTGAACGTCACGTCGCTGCCCGCCCTGAGCGTCTCGATGGACAGCCGGTCGAAGTCCTGGGGCGAGGCGGGAGAGGCCAGGTGGAGGACGGCGTCGAGGGGGCCGTCCACGGGCAGGTCCTCCTCGGCGCCCTGGATGAGCAGGGAGAAGCCCGGGGAGTCGCTCAGGTGCGCCACGTTCTCAGTGGTTCCGGTGGTCAGGTTGTCGACGCAGATGACCTCCGCGCCGTTGCCGAGCATGGCTTCGCACACGTGCGAGCCGAGGAAGCCTGCCCCGCCGGCGACGAGTACGCGGTTCAGTTCCCTGGGCGCTCGGGTTTCCGGCGGGAGGGTGCAGGCTATCTCGGACAAGGAATGCTTGGGAGGCGTTTCCATCTTCTTCCTCTCACGCTGGCCGCGCTGGAAAACTCCGCTGCCAGACGGGTCTACGGCGCCACCGCGTGGGCCTGTCCGGCGAACTCCTCATACGCGTCCAGCCAGCCGTCCACCGCGGCGAGGCTGCGCAGCCAGAACGTCTGCTCCTCCACTCGTTCATCGCCCAGCAACACCGCCGCTTCCTGGAGCAGCGTTACCAGTTCGCGGGCCGCGTCGAGGTACGAGGTCGCGGTCAACCTGGTTGAGCGCAATCGGTCCACGAAGTCGTCCGTGAGCCGCATGCCGGGGATCTCACCGGCGAGGTCCTTCAGGAGGTCGTGGTCATTGCGGAGCTGTTCAACCACGGGCGGGCCGTAGGCGACCAGGTCGCCGAAGTGGTCGATGATCCGGCGGGCGAAGTAGCTCATGAAGATGTCGTCGTACCGGTCGATGACGGCATCCCCGACCCGCTCTCCCATGCCCCACAGGAAGCATGCCGGAAGGACGTCCCGGGCGAACGCCGTGTTCTGCGAGTTGAACGGGCACCACGTCGTCGGGGCGAGTACGACCGGCCATTCACCGCCCAGGGAGGTGATGCCGGTGGCCGCGGGGCGCACCGCGATACGGGTGACCGCGTCGATGTCGGGATCGCCCGTCCACAGGCCGGCGTTCACGACGATGCGGCCCTCGGCCCGGCCGGTTTCGAAGGTGCCCCGGTGGCCCGCCTTGCCCAGGGGGAAGCCGCGGTGGCGGATCGGCACGGGGGGCGAGCACTCGACCAGTTGGCCGACGTCGAACCATCCGGCGGGCGAGGAGATCGCCGGGAACTCGCCCCGGGCGCCCACCTTGAGGTGGTGCCTGAGGTAGTCGCCGACGACCGGAATGTTGTCGTCGTCGACGGAGATCATGACATCGCTGGAGAGTTCCGCCGCCATGAGGAAACCGAGATTGCGGCGCTGGATGGAGTTCCAGCGCAGAAAGGGCCGTAGGCGGTTGGCGCGGCTCAGCAGCTTCAGTTGCCGGGCGACGCCGACGTGGACAACGGGCAGCCCCTCACTGCGCAACCGGGCGCACAGGTCGCCGACCTCCGCGTCGCCGCGTCGGTCACCGACCACGATCACCTCCCCGGAAGCGCCGGAGTCCGCGAGTTCGACCGCGTAGTCACGGATGGTCGCGGACGGACGAATGGTGGTCATGACGATGGAGACACGAGTCATGGCTGAATCTCTCCGGGAGTCCTTCACCAGTTACCTGCAGTGCCGATGTCAGTGGTCAGATCGCGCTGTGCGCGTGCGTCGTCGATGGATGCGGCCACCTCGGTCGGTGGTGTGAACGCGCCTCGCTCGCCGACTTCGTCCAGGGCGAGCCTGAGATCATGCGGCGTCACGGTGGGGTCCGTGGAGGCGGGCCGATAGCGGTGGGCGAACGTCAGGTACTCCCGTCCGGTGCCGAGCGTCAGCTTCCGCAGGAGGAACCCGGCGCCGGTGGATTCCACGAAATGCGCTGCGTTGGCCTCCTGCTCCGACATGAAGGGGATGACCACGGCGGGTTTACGGTGCCGGAGCGTGGCGAAGACGGTGGTGTAGCCGCCGTGGTGGACGACAGCGTCCGCCCAGCCCAGCGGACGGTCCAGACCGACGAACGGCACGCTGCGCACGCGGGCGGACTCCGCCACGGACAGGCCGTCCGGGGGCCGGAATCCGGCGCCGACCAGGCAGCTCCAGCCGGCGCTCGTGGCACCCTCGACCAGGGTCCCCAACTGGTCCACGGTGTATTTTCCGCCGTGGCCGAGGGAGATGTAGAGGCGCCGCCCAGGCTCGCCGAACTCCTCGAGGCGGGCGTCGGAGGAACCCTCGTCGTCGACGGCCTCCCACTCGATCGGGCCGACCAGGCTCATCGGGCCGCGGGACCGGATCGGGGGCTGGGACTTCTCCAGCAGTTCCACACTGGCGATCAGGGTGAGATCGCCCCACAGCAGATCGCTCACGTGCGTGATCGCGGGGAGGCCGTGCTCGGCGAGCACCTCGGTGAACGCGGGCAGGCAGCTCGGGTAGGGCCGGCGCACCCGTTCGTGCTGGACCGGCGGCATCCAGCACAGGTCCTCGTCGCGGAAGTAGTCGGAGTCCCCGACGGACACCAGCGGGACCTGGGTGATCCGCGCCGCCATGGCGCCGGTCGGGCTGAGGTCCACGACCACCAGATCGGGCTGTACGGACCTGATCAGCCGGAGGTTGGCCTCGAGCTCACGCCGGATGCGTTCGGCGTGGTAGTAGCGGGACATCGCGTACACGGTGTCCAGCCCGTCGATCGCGATGTACGCGCCCTGCCTGGACCCCATGTCCGGTACGGCCGTCGCGTACTCGTCCGCCGGGTCGGCGAGCGCGAAGCCCTCACGCCGGACGTGTCCCTCCTTGGTGTCGCACGCGAAGAGGCATCGCACGCCGTGGGTAGCGAGCTCCTTGGCGATGGTCAGCGACCGGCCGACGTAACCGAATCCGACACCATGACTCCAGGGGAAGAACAGCACGGTACGGCCGGCTGTGCGCATGGTCCCGCCTTTCGTTGCCCTCGATGATGGATGCATCAGGCCTCCGCCCGCGTGAACGACCGCACGCCGGCGACCGTGAGCAGGGCGGAGAGCGCCACTGCCACCAGTCCTCCCGTCCACAGGACGGAGTCGCCGAACTCTCCGGCGTAGGCCGCGCGCAGCGCGTCGACCGCATGGCTCAGGGGATTGAAGAACGCGATCCGCCGCAGCCAGCTGGGCGCCAGCGTCAACGGAAGGAGCACCCCCGACAGAATCACCAGCGGCAGGGACACGTTCTGGACGATCGGGGTGAACGTCGTCTCGTCGGCAAGCCGGTACGCCAGCGCCGACGATCCGACGGACACCCCGAGGTTCAGCAGGAAGATGAGCACGATCCCGAGCAGTGCGCCGCCGGCACTGCACCGGAACCCCAGGGGCAGGGCGCACACGGTGATCACTGCTGCCTGGACAGCGGTGACCGTGGCGTTTGCCAGGGAACGGCCGTACAGGAGACTGCCCGGTGCCGCCGCGGAGACACGCTGCCGGTCGAGCACTCCTTCCCTGCGCTCCTGCAAGGTGGCGTAGCCGGAGAAGCCGGCACTGAAGACTGTCAGTTGCAGAAGCAGTCCCGGCACCAGCACATTCAGCCCGCCCGGTCGGCCGGAGTCCCCCTGCGGGTACGCCACGCTGATGAAGGGGCCGAAGAACAGCACGTATATCAGCGGCTGCGTGAACCCGAAGACCACCCTGAGCGGGCTGCGTACGAGCATCATGAACTGCCGCCGTGCCACTACCCAGGTGGGGATCAGCCATGCGGAAGAGAGGCCGCCTGCGTCCACCGTGCACCTCCTCCACCGGTGATCTCGTCGAAGATGTCCTCGAGTTCCGCGGTGTGCACCTGGACCGAGGCGACCATCACGTGGGCCGCGACCAGGGACATCACCAGGCCGACCATGACCGTGCCCGCGTCCGCCACGGTCACGGTGAGTTCGTCGCCGTCCGCCACGACCGATCGGACGGAGTCGAGGCGTTGGAGTTCCTCAGTCGGCCAGGGCTGCGGGCCGGGGCGGCCGGCGCGGACGACCACGACATCGCCGGCGAGTGTCGTCTTGAGCTCCCTCGGTGAGCCGACCGTGATGACGCGGCCGCCGTTCAGGGCGATGAGCCGGTCCGCCAGCGACTCCGCCTCGTCCAGGTAGTGCGTCGACATGAGGATGGACACGCCCTCTGCCTCGCGCAGTCGCCGGATGTGCGTCCACAGCTCGGCCCGGGCGTCCGGGTCGAGCCCGGTGGTGGGTTCGTCGAGCAGGATGACGCGTGGCTGGTGGACGAGGCCGATGGCGATGTCGACGCGGCGCCGCTGGCCTCCGCTGAGGAAGCGGAGTTCGCGGTCGGCGAGGCGCTCCAGGCCGAAGGCCCGGACGACGGCCTCGCTGCGGCGCCTGGACTCCGCCCGGCTCAGGCCCTGCAACTGCGCCGAGCAGTAGATCTCCTCGCCGACCAGCAGGCCGCGGCTGGGGGACCCGCTCATCTGCGGCACGTATCCGATGGACCGCTTGACCGCCCGGGACTGCCGGACCACGTCGGCGCCGGCCACGCATGCCGTTCCCGCGGTGGGCCGCAGCAGCGTGGCCAGCATTCTGAACAACGTAGTCTTGCCGGCGCCGTTGGGGCCGAGCAGTGCCACGATCTCGCTGCCGCCCACCTCGAAGGAGACCCGGTCGACGGCGGCGACCCGTGTGCCGGACACGGTGAACTCCCTGGTCAGCCGGTCGGCGCTGATGACGGGCTCACTCATGTGAGAGCCTGCTTGACCTGCGAGTAGATCCACGCGTACGTCTGTTCCAGCCCGTGCGCGAGGGAGGTCGACGGGGCCCAGCCGTACCGGCCCATGATCTCCGTGTTGTCGCTGCTTCTCCCGCGCACCCCCTGTGGAGCGTCCAGTTGGTACTGGCGCTCCAGGCGGACGCCCGCAATGTCTTCGAGGATGTCGACGACCTGGTTGATGCTGACCATCTCGTCACTGCCGAGATTGACCGGCTCCGGATGGTCTCCCTCGGTGATCAGCAGCGTGCCCTGAACGCAGTCGTCGATGTAGGTGAAGGTGCGGGTCTGATTCCCGTCGCCCCAGATACGGAGCGACTTCTCACCGGTCAGCGCCGCCGTCGCGACCTTGCGGCACAGCGCTGCCGGTGCCTTCTCCCGGCCGCCGTACCACGTTCCGAACTCGCCGTAGATGTTGTGGTAGCGGGCGACCCGGGTCTGGAAGCAGTAGTCCTCCAGGAAGTGACGGCACATGCGCTCGCTGAAGAGCTTTTCCCAGCCGTAGCCGTCCTCCGGCATCGCCGGATAGGCATCGCTTTCCCTGAGGGGCGCGGTGTTCGGGGTGTTCTGACGGCCCTCCGCGTAGACACAGGCCGACGAGGAGTAGAAGAACCTCTCGACACCTTCCTCTCGGGCGCACTTCAGGACGTGTGTGCTGGTGAGGACCGACAGCATGCACGCGGCCCTGTTGTTCTCTATGAAACCCATTCCGCCCATATCGGCGGCGAGGTTGTACACCGTGGAGCTGCCTCGCACCGCGCGGCGTGCGCTGTCCGGCAGGGAGACGTCCTCGCGTATGTTCTCCGCTTCGGGGTGTACCTGACACCACTCGTCGAGGGGTTTGATGTCGACGGCGCGCACCGACTTTCCTTGTCTCAGCAGGGCGGCGACGAGGTGGCCCCCGATGAATCCGCCGGCGCCGGTGACCACTGCGCTCACATGGGACACGGTCCTGCTTCCCTTCCCTGAGGAGTTGTTCACAACAGGCCGAGACAGATGCGCGTGAACAGTTCGGTGATCTCCATGACGGGACGTTCGTCCCGCCAGACTTGGCTCACGCGCTCGACGACCGGATCGTCGTCGGAGTGCGAGGGGGGATCGGCATCGCCCGGTGTCGGTGCGAGCAGTCGGCAGCGGACCACCTCGCGGAACACCTCGAGCCGGTGACGGGTCAGAATCCGCCCGATGGGCTGGGTGCCGCAGCGCAGCGCGCCCTGCACCTCGGGCGGCAGCCGGGCGAGTGCCAGATGGGAGCGTGCGGTGGCCAGGCGGAGCCCGGTCTGCGACATCAGGACGGCGTCCCGGCGCAGTGCGGTGCGGTTGCCGTGGTCGTACAGCACACTTTTCGCGGGCAGGGGAATGTCATGCTGGCGCACGTCGACGACCTGAATGGGGGCGCCGACGATTTGTTCCAGCAGGTTGGTGACGTTGCCGTCGAATCCGGTCAGCAGGCGTACGAACCGTGACGCGGAATCGGATTGTTTCACCGAGTGCATGATCCACCAAAGGTCCGTCGTAATCCCACGACCAGCGCGCGGGAAAGGACGTCAGAAGGAGCTGTAGAGCTTCTTGTTGGGCGATTCCGGATAGGTGTCCAGCCACGGTTTGTCCCGTCCGACGAAGTGGAGGATCTTCGCCTGGGCTTCCCGCGCCCGCAGTTCCCGCAGTCCCATGCCATGGGTTGCGAGCATGTTCCGGACGCGGTCGTGGCGGGCGAGTTCACTGATCGGGAAGCAGTTCCACCGCGGATCCAGTGCGGTCCACTCCCCGATCAGCACCCCGTTCAGGGCGTCCTGCTCCCAGATCTTCACCCGGGCGGGGTCCCGCGCGAACTCGGCGGCTCGCTCGTCCGTCCGGCTGGATATCCATTTCTGGACGTCCACCACCATCACTCCGGAGTTGAAGTACGGCAGTCCCGCGTACTTCTCCTCGGCGCCCGCGCTCGCGGGGAACGCGAACGGCGACGTCAGCCAGGGGTTGAAGGCGTCCTGGACGGCCGCCAGAGTCTTTCCCCCGAGGTCGACGTCGTACAGTTCCCGGATGTCGCCGAGCACGACCAGGTCGACGTCGATGATGAGCAGCCGCTCGAATTCCCGGCAAGCCCGGGCCGCCGCGAGCTTGCGGTAGGTGGCGTCGGAGATGTGGGACCGCGCGTCCACGGTGAGGTCGGGTCCCTCGACCTCGACCGGCTCGATCGTCAGGACGTCCGGGCGTTGCTGCCGCAGTGTGTCGATGGCCTGCTCGTCGAGGTCGTTGTGCACGACCCGCACGGCGACCCGGTCCAGGGTGGTGTTCGCGGCGAGGGATCGCAGCATCGTGCAGGCCGGCCGTACATAGGCCGAGTCGATGCTGATCACCACCGCGGTGTCGGTCGTCATCCGCCCTCCTTCTGTTGTGGCCTGGCGCGTCGTGTGCTCACGGCTGCTGGAGCCGCTCGGCGGCGTCCTGGGCGCGTTCCAGGCCTTCCGCGATGTCCTGCTCGATACCGGCCCGGATACCGGGGTCGAGACCGTCGTTGCCGGCGGCGGCCAGTCCCGGTCCCAGCCGCACCTGGACGGCCCACGACACGGACCACAGGTCGATGACCTGCCGTGCCGCCGTTACCAGGGAGTCGCTCGCGCCGCCGTCGCCGAGTGCGCGGCAGTACGTGTTGGTGATCAACTCGTCGAACTCGCGTCGGGTGAGCGCGCCGAGGTTTCCGCCGCGCGCCCGGTAGTTGCTGAGGAAAACCGCGATGTCGCCGCCGATCGGCCCGAGGCCCGCCTGCGCCCAGTCGATGAGGAGCAGCCGTCCGTCGGCGGACCAACCCGCGTTGTCGATGTGGAAGTCGCCGTGCTGGAACGCGGTCGGCGCCTCGGCGAGCCGCCGGGCGTAGGACTCCGCGTCGTCAAGCAGGCGCGACCCGCACCGCAGGGCTTCGGCCGACAGCACCGACCTCGTGTCGTCACCGCCCTTCAGGGCGGCGAGCACCTGTTGCCGGGCCGCCGGCACGTGATGGCGGAACGCCTCGAACTCGCTGCTCGTCCAGTCGGCCTCCGGCTCGAACGAGGGCACCTCGCCCAAGTGCAGCTGCGCGGCCGACTCCACCGCCCGGACCGCCTGCGGCACGTCCCAGGTGACGTCCAGGCTCGCGGCCACGTCCTCGAGCCACAGGCATACCGCCTGGTCCGTCCGGTCGACCGCGTACAGGGTGGGCGTCGTGACCGCTCCGGTCAGGCACGACACCACATCCGTGCGGTAGACGTCCGCCTCCCGCTCGGCGCCGAGCGACCCGCGCCGGAATCCACCGGGGGCCTCGTCGTCCCTGAGGGAGCCGGCCTTCAGGATCACGAAGCGCCCCCAGGGCGAAGCGGCGCCCAGGTCGACGCGGACGATCGCCGCCTCGGACAGCCCGGGCGACAGATCGGCCACGACTCTGGCGGCGGACGGAACCACGCCCTCGTGCCGATGGCGTTCGAGGAGGGTGCGGATCACGTCGTCCGTCGGTTTCAGGGGACTCATGAGGGCGGAAACCTCTTCTCTGCGGTGCTTTCCGGTACGGCGCCACCAGGGGCGGGGGTGGTCAGGTGAGGGGCGGCAGCCTGTCCCGGCGCAGCTTGCCGCGCTCGGTCCTCGGGATGCCGGGTACGACGACGATCCGCTTGGGTTGCGCGAAGGCCGGCAGATCGCGTCGGCAGCCGGCGGTCACGGCCGTGACCACATCCTCCGACTCGGCGGCGACATACGCCACGACCCATCCGTCACCGTCCTCGGTCCGTACGACGTCCACCGCGGCGTCGGAGACGCCCGGGCAGGAGACGATGACCGACTCGATCCGTGCCCGTGTCGTCTTGCGCCCGTGGATGTTGACCTGGTCGGCCAGTCGGCCGTCGAGGTGCAGTTGCTCTTCCTCGAAGTGGCCCAGATCACCGGTCCGTTCCCCCGCGTCGTCGGCGGCCGACCAGGGAGAGGCCACGATGATCTCCCCGTCCGCCCCCTTGGTCACCTTGACACCGGGGTAGGGGACCCCGACGCAGTCGGGGGGCTGCTCACCGTCAGTCCGGGCGATGGAGCCGCTCGTGGTGGTGCCGTAGTGGTTGACGATCACCCGCCCGAAGGATCGGGAGAAGGCCGCCCGCACGGTCGGCGTGAGATCCGAGCCAGCGCTGACACACACGCGCAGCACCTTCTCGGGCAGCGGTTCGCCGGCGTCGCGTCGCATGCGGGCGTACTGCGCAGGGACGGCCACGAGCGCCTCGGCGGACCACTGTGTCGCGAGGTGTGCGATCCGATGTCCCGTCATGGTCTGCGGTATCACGAGGAGTCGGCTGCCGGTGACGAGGGCACCGAGGTAGCCCATGACGAAGCCGTAGGCGTGGGAGAGCGGTGCCGCACAGATGATCGACGCGCGCGGGCCGGGGAGTCGCAGGGCGGAGGCGACCGTCGATGCCTCCAGGAGCAGGGAGTCCCAGTCGCGCAGCACGTAGCGTGGTTCGCCCGTGGAGCCGGAGGTGATCATCCCGATTCCGGCGATCGGTGCGGGTGCGGCGGTGCGGGAGCGATGGCCGGTGACGCGGAGGTGGTGACCGGCCACTTCGGCGGTGCCGTCCGCGTCCGCCCGGGTGGTCTCCACGAGAGACGTCTCGGCCCCCGTCGCCTCCGCCACCCGGGCGAGCGTCTCGTCGGTCTCATCGCGGGGGACGAACCACAGGGCGCGGCCGAGCGAGCGTGCGGCCGAGGCGAGCGACGGCACGAACCCCGAGCCGACCCGGGCCACCACCGCGCCGTCCTTGCTCGTCGACGTGAGGATGTCGACGACCGCGGCGTGTTCGGCGGCGCCCAGGGTGACGTTGTCGGCGTCCCGCGCGCCGACCAGCAGATGGTCAGTGACGTGGGACATCGGTCAGCCGCCGTACGACGTCCATGACATCCGCAACCGTCGTGACGGACCCCAGGGCGAAGTCCTCGTCGCTCGCGATGACGCCGAACTCCTCTTCGATCGCGACCAGCATGGCGACATGGTCCAGGGAGTCCATCGCCAGGTCGGCGTCCAGCCGCGAGGCGGGGGTGATCTCGTAGTCGCCCGGGTCCCCGTTCATCTGCTTGGCCTTGCGGATCGCACCTGTCACGCCGTCGAACAGCACACGGTCGGCGTCGATCATCTCCACCTCATTCTCACGAGTCATGAACTGTCTTGGTACGGGGACGCGTCCCCGGCCGCTCAGGCGAGCCTCGGGGAGGCCACCCGGAGCAGGGCCGTCTTCGACACGGGGATGGTGACGCCGGTGATGTCCGCCGATTCCTCGGAGAACAAGAAGGCGACCACCGAGGCGATACGGTCCGGGCTCTGCCAGTTCGCCAGCACACCGGCGGGGACCTCGGCCTCCTCGGGTTGGCCCGTCTGCGCGCTCCAAATCTTTCTGGTCATCCCGGACTCCACATATCCGGGTGATACGCAGTTGGTGCGGATGTTCGCGGTGTGGAAGAAGTCGTTCGAGAGTTGTTTGGCGAGCACCGGCATGGCGGATTTCGCCGCCGTGTAGGCGAATCGGTCGGGGCAGCCGATGTGGGCGCAGTTGGAGCCGTTGAGCACGATGGATCCGCCGCCGCGCCGACGCAGCGCCGGAATGCTGGCCTTGCAGGTCAGAAAGGTGCCGGTGAGGATCGTGTCGATCTGTTCCTGCCATTCGGAAAGGCTTTGGGTCTCCGCACTGCCGCGATGCACCACACCGGCGTTGGCGAAGACGAAGTCGAGGCCGCCGGACGGCGAGGACTCCACTGCGGCGACGGCGCGCCGGCAGTCGTCGAGTGAGCGAACGTCACCCTCGACATAAGTGAGGGGAAGGCCGTCCGTGTGGTGGCGGACATCATCGGAGAACGGCTGAACATCCATACAGAAGACGCTGGTTCCGGCGCGGGCCAGTTCGATGGCGGTCGCCAGGCCGATACCGGAACTCCCCCCGGTGATGAGAGCAGCACGCTGTGACATATGCACCCCGTTCTTCTTCACTTGTCACCTGATGCGGCGCGAGGAGTGGCAAAGGCGGTTCAGCCATCGGTGTAGCGATGGCCGGTAGCGCTGATGGGTTGATGGGGGCGAAGAGGTCTTGTCCACGCCGGATCTCCAGTGCGAACGACCGTAGCCTCATGAGTCGGTACCCGACAAGACCTCGATAGAAACCGGTTGTTGCCTCTCCGGTGGAAGACGGGGGCAGCACGACACCCACGCCCAACCCTTAAGCGCTGGTCAGAAGCCTGGAGCAACTCCAATGCGGACACGGTCTCTTGCGCGCCTGACGGAACGTGTGGTTCTCTCCGAGAACTCAAACAAGCGGTTTCCCCAACGAGATTCACACCTGCAACGCTCGTGCGGCAGTGGGAAGAGGTGGCGTGAACCAGAGAGACCAACCAGTTCGTGCGGACGGTGTCAGGCCAGGTCCGCGGCCAGCTTCATGGCGTTCTCGATGGCTTCGTCGGTGTTGATGTACCGGTACGTGCCGAGCCGGCCGCCGAAGAAGACCTGCCGGGACTTCCGCTCCGCGTCGGCGAGGCGGGCGTAGTCAGCGAAGAGCTTCCGGCTCTCCTGCGCGGGCACGGGATAGTAGGGCTCGCCGCAGTCCGCCGGGAATTCCGTCACCACGACCGTCCTGGTGCTGACCTGCCGTGTCACGTGCTTGACCTCGACCTTGCGGGTGAACGGTTCGTCTCCCGGGTAGTTGACCTGGACGCAGGGCTGGAACCACGGCCGGTTCTCCACCGACGTCTCGAAGCTCAAAGACCGCCAGGGCAAGGGCCCGAGCCGGTGCCCGAAGTACTCGTCCAAAGGGCCGGTGAAGACCGTTGCCGCGGTCCCGTGGACTCGTTCCTGCAACCAGTCGACATCGGTCACGACATCAATGAGCGGTGAGGAGCGCAGCATCCTGTCGAACAGCGCGGTGTATCCGTCCCGGGGCATGACCTGCATCGGAGAATCCGTGTAGTACGGATTGCGGTCGAACCGTATGGGGACCCGGCCGCAGACGGACGGATCGAGTTCGGCCGCGGACCGTCCCCACTGCTTGGCCGTGTACTTGGCATAGAGTTTCTCGTAGAGTTTCCGCCCGGCCCGGCCGAGAATGAATTCTTCCGAGTTGGCCGGGTGCTCGACCGGCACCACATCGCTCTGGATCAGCTCCCGCGCGAGCTCCTCCGTCAACGGGGCCCGACCGTAGAGGAGTTCGATGGTCTCCAGGTTGATGGGCATCGGGACGAGCACCCCGTCCACGTTCGACTTGACCACGTAGTTGCCGGGGATCCACTCCGTGAATCGCCCGACGTAGGACATTGTTTCCGTGCTCGTGAACCGAAGATAGTGCGGCCCGTAACGATGCCACAGGAGTTCGGTACCGGGATAGAGCTCGTCATAACAGTTACCGGCGACATGTGAGCGGCGCTCAATGACGAGCACCCGCCAGCCTTTCGTGCGTGCGGCGATTTCCGCGACGGTCGCACCGGTGGGACCCGCACCGACCACAACCAAATCATAGGACACCATGCCCGCTCCTTGTTCTTGACGGCTCGAATCACACCCAGAGACGATAACCACATGATGCACGTTCAGCAATGGGAAGAAACCTGCGATGTGCTCGTCTTGGGAGGAGGAACCGCAGGCTGTCTGATCTCCGGCGTATTGGCGCGCAGATTGCCGAAGTTGAAGGTGACGCTGGTGGATTCCGGGACGAATTACGACGCTGACGGTTTACTGGACCGTGTACCGCAAAAACCTGTGACGCCGGGCACCCGGACCTTCTTTCGAAACACCGGCGCTGAGTTCGTACCCGCTCCTTCCGAAATCGGCGGGTCGTCACTCATGCATGGCGGAATTGCCCTGCGGGGCACGCGTGACGATCACGACGAGTGGTTCCGCGTCGCCGGTGAGGAATGGTCTCCGCAGGACTTGGCGAGTCTCTTCCACCGGCTGGAGAGTGACACGGACGAACCAGCCGTCGGCAGTCCCTTGCACGTCGCCGAACTGACCACGCTGCCGGCGGCCTACCGGGCGTTCCACGCCTACTGCGCGCGTGTTTTCGGGGCGGCCGCCGATCTCAACCGACCGGAAGCCCACGGAGTCGGGCTGGTCCCCAGCGCGTGCACCGACGGCCGGATCGCCACGACGTACCGGCAGCACATCCTCCCCGACCCCGTACCGGCCAATCTCCGGCTGCGCGCCGAAACGGTCGTCGACCACGTTCGGCTGCGCGGAGAACGGGTCGACCGGGTGGCCGTGCGCCACCTGAGAACCGGACGGCCGTCCCAGCTCCGTGCGGACGTCGTCGTCCTGGCGGCCGGCGCCCTGGGCACCCCGGAGATCCTGCTGCGGTCCGGTATCGGTGCGGCCGCCGCGAGCGAGGAGCTGGGCATCCCGGTGGCGCTCGACCTGCCGGCGGTCGGGGCGCGCCTGCGGGACCACTCGGTTCTGTGGAGCGAGGCGACGGTCACGGACACCCCGGCCGCACCGCCCTGGCCCTGGCACGCCGTACTCTGCCGGACCTCGCCCACGGACGAGCACCTCCCTGACTGTTCGTTCGAGCTGTTCCACGACTTCCGGCTCCGCACGCGGCAGTTGTGGTCCCGCCGCGTCGTCATCAGCTGCACCCAGCTGCACGACATAAGCCCCGGAAGGGTCCGGCTCGAAATGTCCGGGACGCGGTTGCGCACCCGCATCGACGGTGCGGTTCCGCGCACTCTGGCAGCCATGGAACAGTACGCCGAGCATGTCGGCGCCTTGCTGAAGGAAGAGGAATTCCAGGGCGTGGGCATGAGGGCTCCGTATCCGGTCCCCTACCCGTCTTCCCAGGGCAGGAATTCCGCGGCGGGCCTCCTGCCGAAGGTGCGCAGTGCCTACCACTTTCACGGCACGTGTCCCATGGGCACGGATCCCGGATCCGCTGTGGTCTCCCCGGATCTGCGGGTGTTCGGCACCGGCAATCTCTATGTCGCCGACGCCAGCGTCCTGCCCGTCCAGTTCGGCGCCAACACCCACCATGTGACCCGTGCGACGGCACTGCGCGCGGCCGATGCCCTCTCGAGCTTGTTCGGTTACAGCTGAAAGGAAAAACGACCATGAAGTACGACCACGAGTTCTACGAGGAGCACCTGCCCGGCGTCCAACGATCCGCGAAGGTCGTGGTTCCTCTCCTCATCGATACGGTGCGCCCCAGCTCGGTGGTGGACGTCGGATCCGGCATCGGCGGATGGCTGGAGGCATTCGTCGGGCTCGGCATCAGAACGTGACCGGCATCGACGGCAAGCCGACGCGCCGGTCGCATCTTTGAGGGGCAGATTGAGGACTCGCCGAACTCGACACCGTCCTGTCCCGGTCGGCGTACTGGCCGACCAGCGCGATCACGCGGCAAGGCCCTTCTCACAATATCAGGAGTGCATAAAATGTCGAATCCGGTGGGCAAATTTCCCCTGACCCGAAGCCAGTGGTTCATATTGCACGACAATGCCTGGGGCCATCCGGCCGACTGGACCTGGATGTGCCCTGTGGCGACTGTCAGACTTGCGGAAGGATTGTCCGTCGACGATATTCTCCATGCAATAAGGAGCCTCGCCGAACGCCACGAGGCTCTCCGCTCCCGCATTATTGTGGATTCGGAGGGAGTGCACCAAGTGGTCGACTCCGAGGTCAATACTGAGATCGCAGTCGATGAGCTCCCGGAAGGTTCTGCTGAGAATCTGCGCGAGCAAGATATAGCCAGAGAACGCCTGGCCTCCAAAAAGATAGACATTGAGCGTTCTCAAGCCATGCGCGCGGAAGTTTTGACCAGTTGCGGACGCCCCGTTTTTCTGGTGATTCAGGTACATCACCTCTTCGTCGACAGCAACTCTCTTCGTCTAGCGAGTCGCGAAGCCAGGAAAATGCTGGCTAATCTGCTTGAAAAGAAAGCCGCTACAGCAGGGCTACCCCATGCGGGCAGGTTGCGCGACCGTCTGATCAATGAGCAATCCGAGCGGAGCTCCCTTATGGGTGATCGCGCGCTACGACACGCAACGGGAATCCTGAATAATTTCCCGAATACATCCTTCCCGTATCATCGGGCGCCAGAGCCATGGGCGTTCAAAAATATAGCTTATGTCGTATCGCCTAAGATTCAAGAATGTGCAACCCGCATCGCCGCTCGGGCAGGAGCCTCAACCTCAAGCGTGTTCTTGACGGCCTTGAATCTAGTACTTGGCGAGTATACGGGCTGTTCGCAATTCGGATGGAACTCTATTATATCCAAGCCCACTCTCAGCCCACACCCCACAGTGGAGCCCAATATCCAGTCCGTTTACACCAACCTCGAGGTTTCAGAGGGCGGACAATTTGACGATTCAGCTAGAAGAGCTTTCACCAAAATGCTGCAGGCAATGCGATATTCTGATTACGACCACGTGTCACTGATACAGGATGTGGCCCGCGCGCGCATGGAACGAGGGTTTCAACTCTGCATAGACAGCAATCGTCTCAATTGGATGATAAGGAACCCGCTCAGGCGTGGCGAGGAGAATGACCTTGTCGACCTCGATTCCCTCAGTCCGGCAAAGGTCAGCCTATGGAAGGAGCCAGTCGGTGCAGGAAATGGCCGGCTCAACCTATGGGTAACCGCTTCCATGCACGACGATCATAATTGGGGGATTACTTTTTCGGCCAGAGAGGAACTCATTTCCCGGGAAGACTTGCACACCATCATCGGCAGCGTTGAAAACGTACTTTGCCGGGCGGCTGAAGAATCTCTGGGGGAGCTCACAGATGGCATTTTCGGTACAGAGACAGCCTCATGGCCTCGCCAGCCCGACTGGTTTCGTCTTGATGAGCTTACTTGGGCCGATCTTCGGCGCATAAGGGAGATAATCCTTTCGTATCGGGGCGTATGTGACGTCCGACTCACCCCTACCGTCATCGAAAACTGCGGCGCTCTCTCTCGGCCACGACTCATTGCGCACGTTCATACCACTGACGAAGAACTCAGCGTGAGTCGTATGCGTGAATTTATCAGTTCTCACGTCAACGAGCCGGGAGTGGTCGCTCCTGACGAATTCATACTTTCGCTGGAGCGATATTCCCCGGAGTTTTCCATCACGGATGAAATCGAACGCCAAGTCACCGGCGCGATTGTCGACCTCTCCAAAGGCTACTGGGCGTGCGGGGGAACCGCAGAGGCCGTACCCGCTATCATCGGAGGGCTTCGGGACCGGGGATGGCATGGTATCTGGTGGGATGATTTTTTGAGCGGTAGGCCCCTATACGAAGCCGCAGCGCGGCTGAGGAGGATACACCCAACGTCGCCGCTCGATTAGTCAAGCGTGGCCAGGGCCATACGGAAGCACACGGAGGTTTTCGAACCTGTCCCGGTCACCATGCCGTGGAACGACCCGCGCCCGGCCGAGACGCCGGCCGAGGCCAAGCCTCGGACTCACCGACTCGCCTGAGCCCGGTACGGGCAACCCGAGCGCTTCAGCGATCCGGCATTGGAGTAGTCCATGCTGATGCCATCGGCGAAGCCGAATTCCCGCTGGGAGCCATCTGGGAGCCGACCCGCTTCCGAAGCCCCCTCCACACCACCCGAGACCAACCGGGACCACCCACCTGACCTGCGCAAACACAATCCAGACAGGGAAGATCATTAACCGAACCTCATTCGGGACGAAGAGGTCGTGGGTTCAAATCCCGCCACCCCGACGCAGGTCAGAGGGCCAATCGCCTGATCGCGATTGGCCCTCTTTCATGCTCGGGGGGCCAAATAGGGCGCCAAACGAATTTGATCAGGCCACCGCGTCGCCCTCTTCGTCCGCCTCCGTGTCCTCCCCTTCCTGATCTTCGGCGAAGATGTCATCCATCGCTTCGGCACCCTGCGTGATCACGGGCCGGAGCTGCTTGCGGTAGACCGCCTCTGCACCATCGGGTGCTGGGAGACGTGTGGTGGGTGCAGGGCGACATGGAGCGGGCGGTAGCCGCCTACCTGGCAGGCCGGAGTGAAGCCGAGGAGCACGGTGTGGTCGGCGAGACCGCCATGGTGCAGGCGCATCTCGCCTTCGCCGTCTCCTTCTCCGACCCGCTTCGGGCCGATGACGAACTCGATCTGGCGGAACGGCTGTTGTCCCACCTCAGCCTGCGCTCCAGCGAGATGACCGCTCGCATCGCCGTTCTCGTACGCGACGCCGGGTTCGCCGCCGACCTGCCCGGCCGGGCGGCCGTACTGCTCGCCGAAATCGGTGTCTCCGGCATTTCCTACGCCGCGGCGAAACTGCAACTGGCCCTGTGCTTCCACCACGCCGTCCTCGAAGCCCAGGACGACCTTGCCATCGCGATCACCCGCCTGCGCGAACTCACGCAGAGCGGCGACTACGCCTACTACGTCGACATCGCCCACTTCATGGCCGGCCTTCCGCTTCCCGAGCACACCGCGCGAGCACGGTGGATCGATGGAGAACAACAGACCCGCGAACGATGGCGCCACCTGGTTAGGGCACGTCGCAATCACCTCTCCACGACTCGTTAGGCTTTCCACACATGCGCCGATCGCTGGTCAACGAGGCGCGACTACGATCGCCGGTCATGGATTGGCTGGAGCGCACCGCGAAACTGAGGCAGTGGACCAGAAGCGGGACCCGCGCTCCGCACAAGCCGTTGCTGTTGCTGTACGCCCTCGGTCGGTTCCAGCAGGATGCCGCCGGCGAACTGCGGTACAGCGCGGTGGAGGAGGATCTGCAGCGGCTGCTCACCGAGTACGGTCCGCCGAACAGGACGACTCCGGCCTACCCGTTCCACCACCTGGTGAGCGACGGCGTGTGGGAGGTGCGCACCGATCGCGGACCGGGCAGCCCCGGCAGCGGGGTACGGGAGTTGCGGGCCGCGGGGGCCGCTGGGCGGCTGGCGCCGGAACTGCGGGCGGCGCTGCGGCGTGAGCCGGCGCTGCTCGGCCGGATGGCACGGGTCCTGCTCGACCTGCACTTCCCGCCTTCGCTCCACGGCGACCTGTGCGAATCCGTCGGTCTGGAGCTGGAGCCGGCGGCGACCGGAGAGCTCTCGGCCGCCGTGCGGAGGCGGCGGGATCCGCGGATGCGGGAGCGGGTCCTGACGGCCTACGAGTACCGGTGCGCCTTCTGCGGCTACGACGGCCGGATCGGCGCGGTGCCGGTCGGGTTGGAGGCCGCGCACGTGCGCTGGTGGGCGTTCGACGGACCGGACGACGTCGACAACGGACTGTGCCTGTGCTCGCTGCACCACAAGCTCTTCGACAAGGGCGTCCTCGGTGTCGGCGACGGCCACCGCATCCTGGTCTCCCAGCGCTTCGTCGGCCACAGCCCCGCCGCCCGCGAGCACGTCATCGCGCTCGCCGACCGATCACTCATCGGGCCTCAGGCGGGCGCCCACCCCGTCGCCGCGATCCACCGCTCCTGGCACATCAGCCAGGTCTTCCACGGCAGCCCACGCCCCGCCACGGCCGCCTGACCGTCTTATCGTCGGCCGCGGCCAGCTGGTAAGGAGTGCGATACCAAGAGTATGGTCTCTTGTATGGCGACGAAGAAAGTGACCGTGACGATTCCCGAGGATCTCCTGGAAGAGATCCGCGCGGACGCGGCGGAGCGGGGCCTGTCGGCGTACGTCGCCGAGGCGCTGCGCTTCAAGCGCGACCGGGACCGGCTCCTGGAACTGGTCGACTGGCTGCAGGAAGAACACGGCCCCGTGACTGAGGACGAGCGTGTGGCAGCCCTCGACGAGCTGGAAGATCTCGACGCCGAACACGAGCGGCGCCGCGCCTCCGGACAACACAACGCCGGAGAGGCTGCGTGAAGAAGCGAGTCGGTGAGCACGGGCAGAGGCCGCTCCGTGTCTTCGTCCTGGACTGTGAAGCTCTCTCCCTGGCAGTGCGCGGTGATCGGAAGATGATCGCCTGGCTCGACCTCGCGGCGCGAGGGGAGGCCGAAGTGGTGACGTCGCCGATGACCCTGGTCGAGGCGTACGACGGCAGAACGACCGAACAGCGCTGGGACTGGGTAGTGTCCCGGCTCCAGGTCGCCGACATCGGGAAGGACGAGGCCCGCCAGGCACGCCGGCTCCTGGCCGAGGCCAAGTTGCACGGCCACAAGTACGCGATCGACGCCGTGCTCGCCGTGATCGCGCGACAGCAGAAGGGACAGGTCACCGTTTTCACCTCGGACGTCGACGACCTGGAGAAGCTGGTCCCGGACACGATCGTCGTCAAGAAGGTGTGACCCGACCCGCTCGCCTGCTACCCGTGTCGGTTCGACCGGCACCGGTAGCAGACGCGGCGAGGTCGCGTCACGCGACGGCGGTCCCCTCGAGCTCGACCAGCTGGCCGGGGATCGCCAGCCGCGTCACCCCGAGCATCGTGGTGGTCGGCGCCACCCCGGCGGCGCCCAACCGCGCGGCCAGCACGCCGTAGTGCTGGAAGAGCAGGTCGACGTCGGTCGTGTAGACGTTGAGCCGGACGAGGTTCGCGAGAGACATGTCGGCCTCGCCGAGCACGGCCTCCACGTTGTCGATGCTCAGCGCCAACTGCGCCGCCATGTCACCGTCGTGCTGGGGCTTGCCGTCGCCGTTCATCGCGGTCTGGCCCGAGATGTACAGGGTCCGGGTGTGCCCGGAGACGACTTCACCCTGGTTGAATCCCATCTCCACCGACCACTTCACCGGGTTGACCGTCATTCGTTCTAATGCCACGTCAGCTCCATGCGATTCATTGGGAGTAGTACGTACGGCCATCGGCTCGGTAGCCGCCGGCTTCGACGTCGTGTTGACGAGCCTCGCAAGAAATCACGACATCCTTGGTCACGTATTCCGATAAAGTTCTCGCATGCGCGCCGACCGGTTGGTCTCGCTGGTGCTGCTGCTGCGTCAGCGCGGTCGGCTGACTGCGGACACGCTGGCCCGGGAGCTGGAGGTTTCCACCCGCACCGTGCTGCGCGACATCGAGGCGCTGTCCGCGGCCGGCGTCCCGGTCTACGCCGAACGCGGCCGGCACGGCGGTTTCGCGTTGGCGCCCGGTTTCCGGACCGAGCTCACCGGTCTGAACCACGACGAGGCCCTTGCCTTGCTGACCGCCGGATCGGGGCGCGGCGAGCAGGTGTTCGGCCTCGGCTCGGCGCTCGCTTCGGCCATGCGGAAGGTGGTCGACGCGCTGCCCGAAAGCCATCGGGCCACCGCGAGCGACGCGGCCCAGCGCTTTCTCGTCGACCCGGAGACCGACCTGCTCTCACGTCGGCTGGTCACTGAGGAGGTACCCGACACCACAATGATCGCGGTCCGGCGCGCGGTGCTCGCCGGACACAAGCTGCGCATCCACTACGCCGCCACAGGTCAGACACCACGGTGGCGCACGGTGGAGCCGATCGGCCTGGTCACCGTACGCGACCGGGCCTACTTACTGGCCACGAGGTCTGGCGCGGACCGCACCTACCGGCTGTCGCGGGTGTTGGCCGCCGAGGAACTCCCCGAAACGGCACAGCGACCGAACCGGGTCGATCTGGACCGGATCTGGCGGGAACGCTCCGCGCGGTTTCTCTCCGGCGGCGACCACATCACCGTGCTGGTACGGGTGAACCCGGCGCGGCGGGAGGAGTTGCTGGACACCGCGCTGGCCGTCCGCGCAGAAGAACCCGACGCGGACGGCTGGCTGCGGCTGGAGGTGACCTTCCAAGATTCACGACACGCCGAATGGGCGCTGTGGCAGCTCGCCATGGACGCGGAAGCCCTGGCCCCGCGGTCGTTGCGCACCTCCCTGCGCGACCGCGCCGTCGCGATTGCGACCCGCTACGGAGACTCATCCTGAGACTGGCGCTCCCCAATGACCGGTTTGTTTCTACGCGGATCCGCGTCAAAGCCCGGCTCAACAGCCTCATTGCCCGTCCGGCGAACTCACCGGCGGCCATTGACCGTCACGCTCTCCCCGTTCTCCAAATCCATCCCGGCTTTACCGGGAATACGAACAGGCGCTTTACAAGGCGCACGTGAGGTGGGCCGCCGGGCGAGGTGACAGCGGAGCTGTTCCTTTTCCCAGCGGCCTCCTCCCGAACCCGTCGTGCGGCGTTAACCGCAACGGGCTCTCCAGTGACTGCCGTGAACTGCGGCTTTGCGGCCGTCGTGGATGCCTTCGTGACAGGGCGGGCAGACCATGAGGGTCTTGCGCCGTTTCCTGGCCATGAGGACGGCCCAGTCGGGCTGCGTCTGTCCGAGCCGGTCGAGGTCGGCGAGTCGGCGGATCTGGTGGACCTGGATCTGTGCGGTCTGTCCGCACAGTTCGCAGAGTCCGGCCAGCAGCCGCCTTGTCAACTCGATTCGCCGAGGCTGGCGTTGGGCAGGATCGCGGTCGGTCAGGACCGCGGCCTTGTGCCGTTGGAGTGGAATGCCACCGAACTGTGCGACCAGCGGTTTCCTGCTCGGGGCGCGGGTGGTGGCTGCCTGGAGGCACTTGCGTGGCCCGGCCGGGGTGTCGATGGTGACCTTGTACTTGCGGGCCATCTTCGACATGGTCGAGCGGTGCTTGTTCGCCAGGGAGCACAGCAGCGAGGACTGCATGACCCAGTGCAACCGGTTCAGTCGGAAGACGTCACCGGCCAGCAGGTAGTAGTTAACGATTCCGCGGTACCTGGCGCCGTAGATGTTGACGAGCGTGTAGTCGTCGTAGTGAAGCATCGAGGGCTGTCGCGCGGGTTTTCCGCGTTCCAGGTATGGGGCACATTTGGCCTTGATCACGTCCTTGGGGACGTGCAGCGCAACGGTTCCGTTGGTCGACCGGCGCTGTCGCCGGCGGCCTCTTTTCCGTTCCGATCTGCGGTCGTCCCTGCGGACGGTGATCTCATATCCGAGGAATCGTGCCGCGCCGGTTCTGGCGTGGGTGATCAGCGTCTTTTCCTGGGAAAGTTCCAGCTTGAGGTCGTCTCGCAGGAACTGGGCCAGTCGCTGTTTGATTTCTTCGGCTTCGGCCTTGGGTCCGGTGAACCCGATGAGGGTGTCGTCGGCGTATCGCACGTAGCGCAGGCGGCGGTATCCCGGGTCGGACATGTCCTGGCTCGGGAGGGTGTGCAGCCGCTTGCGCAGGGCGCGCACTTCGGCGCGGTCTTCGCGCCAGCGTGCTCGCTGGACAGCCGCTTCGACCCGGCGGTATTCAGGGTTTCTCGCCCTGAGTTTCCCACGGGTGTATTCCGGCATGAGAACTGTCTCGACAAAGACGTCCAGTTTGTGCAGATAGATGTTGGACAGGACCGGGGATAAAACCCCGCCTTGCGGCGTGCCGCTGAGCGTCGCGTTCCAGGTCCAGTCTTCCAGGTATCCGGCTTTGAGCATGTTGTGCACGAGCCGCAGGAACCGGTTGTCGTGGATCTTTTCGCCCAGGGTTTCGAGCATCACTTGATGGTCTAGTGAGTCGAAGCACTTGGCGATGTCTCCCTCGATGAACCATGTTGTCCCGGTCCAGGTGCGTGCCACCTCGCTCAGTGCGGTGTGGCAGCCCCGTCGGGGACGGAAACCGTGTGAGTGGTCGGAGAACCGGGGCTCGAAGTATGCCTCCAGGAGGAGGCGCATCACCTCGCCCACCAGCTTGTCCGTCCATGGCGGCAGGCCCAGCGGCCTCGTCTTACCGTTCCTTTTCGGGATGAGGACCCGCTTGACCGGTTTGAAGCGGAACCGCTCGTGGCGTAACGCATCGATGATGCTTCCGATCTTTTCCAGGGACATGCCGTCTGCGGTTTCGCCCGTGGCCCCGGGTGTCATCGCTCCCTGGTTGGAGTAGATGCGGCCGTGGGCCAGGAGATACAACTGCGGGTTGAACATCTGTCGATAGAGCTCGTTGCACGGCAGGTTCCGCCTGCCGCGTTCACGGAGGATTTCAAGTACCGCTTCGGCAGTCTGCATTACGCATACCTTCCGGTCTTGTGGATCCCATGTCACCTGTGTCCCTTCGCCCTGATTCCGGCTCTCCCGGACCCCACGGCAGGCCGTTACCCCTGCGACTACTACGGACACTCCGTCACCATGGGGCTCGCGCCCTTTAGGTGATCCCATGGTTCGTCTTGATGTACGTGTCTAGCGCGACTTAGGCGCCCCACTCATCTCCTTGAATGCCCTCGCTGGGAATCGTCCTGGCTCCCGGAGTTGCGTCGGCTGGCAGAAGTCACCGACGCAGGAGGCAGCGCCGGTTTCGGGTATCATTCCGGCGGATCCGTATTTTAATCGACTGGAGATTGGGGTTCAGGCAATCCAGCTTTCGCCGTATCGCGCGGGCCTCGCGGCACACCGTCCCTGATACCTGGACCCGGCCACCGCTTTCCTGACATGCTACGGTCCCCTTTGTCTTTCGACTCCAGGTAAGTCATTCAGTCCAGGAATACTCTCCGAATTCCTCCCGACTCAGCCGGGGATACATCAAGGCGCTTCCATGGCGCACTCCGCCCACACCGTTTTGCCCAGCGGGTGACGCGGCACCGAACCCCAGCGCACGGCCAGGGCATCCACCAGGAGCAGCCCTCGGCCCGACTCGCCCTCAGGAGCCGACGAAGGCGGGGCTTCGGGAGGCTGTTTCGCGGAGGCCGCGTCCGCGACCTCGACGCGAACCAGGCCCGCCGCCGTGTCGAGAGCGAGTCGGAGGCCGAAGTCACGTCCGGGCATCCGGCCGTGCCGCACGGCGTTCGCGGCGAGCTCGGCGACGACGAGGGCGACCGTGCACGACGCGTCCGACGCCGGTGGATACCCCCACTCCTCCATGTGCCGTACGGCGAGCCGCCGGGCCAGCCGCGCACCCCGCGGAGAGGAGGCGAACTGCCCGACAAGAGGCGGCAGTTCGCTCTGTACGTCGGTGAGGGCACCCACCTCCGACGCGAGGGGCGTGGCACCACGCCCCGGTTCGTCCGCCGGGACGGTCGTTTCTGTCAGCACGGCGTGTTCCGTCCTTGTCCGTCGAGCAGGGAGATGTCGCACGATGTGCGCGATCCATCACGTTCCGCATCCAAGAATCGTCCGACCGCCCTACGCTCAACAGGTGACGCAGCCTTACTTTTCAGCCCGTAAGGAACGGAAGTGACGCTTTGGCCAACGGAATTGATCCCAGCGCGTCGATGGCCGCACTGTTCGGTGCGCGGGTCCGCAGACTCCGTACGGCGGCCGGACTGACCCAGGCCCAGCTGGGCGACAGGACGCACGTGGTGAGCACCCGGATCACACAGATCGAGCGGGCGTCCGGGGCGAAACCGACACTGGAGCTGGCGCGGGCGCTCGACGTGGCGCTCGGTGCGGACGAACTGCTGGTGGAGCTGTGGGCGTACGTGTACCGGGAGGCGTTTCCGGACTGGTCGCGGAAGTTCATGGAGTACGCGGAGCGGGCGGTACTCATTCGTGAGTACGCGGCACATGTGGTGCCGGGCTTGTTGCAGACCGAGCCGTACGCCCGGGCGGTGCTGAGGGTCGGTCGGACGCTCGGCAGCAAAGAGCAGTTGGAGGAGCGGGTCGCCGCTCGCATGGGACGGCAGGAACGCCTCCGCACGCCCGACCGGCCCGAGCTGTGGGTGGTCCTCGACGAGGCGGTGCTCAGGCGTCCGGTTGGCGGCCAGGCGGTGATGCGCAAGCAGTTGGAGCGACTGCTGGAAACCACGGCGGAACCTCACATCACCGTGCAGGTACTGCCGTTCGACCAGGGCGAGCACGACGTGATGGGCGGCTCGCTCACCGTTCTCACCATGCCGGACGGCTCGGAGATCGCCTATACAGAGGGCGCGCACTACGGCCAACTCATCGAGGATCCGGACGAGGTCAGGAACTTCTCACTGACCTACGATCGGCTTCGGGCGGCAGCCCTGCCCCCGCTCATGTCACTGGACATGATCCGATCCGTGTTGGAGGACAACCACCGTGGAGCGAAGGTCCCGTCCCGATCTGAACGGCGCCGCCTGGCGCAGGAGCAGCTACAGCAATCAGGAGGGCGGCAACTGCGTGGAGGTGGCCGACGGATTCCAGGAGGCCGTCGTCCCCGTCCGTGACAGCAAGGTCCCGCACGGTCCGGCACTGTGCTTCGAAGCCTATGCCTGGGCCGCCTTCATAGGCGAGTTGAAGGCCGGGCAGCACCGTCCCTGAGGCGGCCGGGCCCCGGCTGCCGTCCGCGTTCCGGGCTCACCGGGCCCTTGTCCGCGAGGGTCCGGCGGGCCACTGACCTCCTGAAAGAACCGGGGAAAGAACTACCCGCCCACCCACCCTCCCCGCCGCGAAGCCCACGTCACCCGTCCGAGTGACCGGCTTGCAGGCGCGGGATACGGACGGTTACGTTCGCCGCGACAACCGCAAACAGATACGGCCCCCGGCCGGGACTGGCATCCCGATCGAGGGCCTGACCGATCAGGAAGAGACTCACTTCCCGATGGCTGACCCGCAGTCTAACGCGCGCCTGCGCGCCGACGCCGGAGCTCCGACCTCCGGCGTGATCCACGTACGCACCCGCCTCACGGCCGACTTCACCGTGATCTCCAACGCCCTCGCCCAGCGGCGCGGCAGCGCGGTCACGATCGGCGTCGCGGTGTACATCCTCTCCCTTCCCACCGGCACCCCCGTGACCATCGCCGCCCTGTGTGAGCACTTCACCGAGGGCGAGATCCTGATCTCGCGGGCGCTCAGGGAGCTCGAAGCGGCCGGTTACCTGGAGCGCCGCCGCGAGCGGCTGTCAACTGGGCAGATCCGTACCCGGACGTACTTCTACGACGTCCCCGGGGGCGATCCGGATCCGGACGGGCCTCCCGAGCCGCCCAAGCCTCGTCGGCCCCGAAAGCAGCCCGCCGCCACGGCGGTCACGCCCGCGTCCGCGGCCGTGGAGGAAACGGTGGCCGCGCCGGTACAGGCCGAGGCGGAGACACCGATCCCGGTCGCCGACGCCGACCCGCAGGCCGTCGCCGTACTCGCCGCCCTGCGCAGGGTCGACCCTCGCCTCGTCCTGTCAGTACAGGAAGCCGCCCGTCTTGCCCCGGCCGTCACCCGGTGGCTCGCGGCAGGCCTCCTGCCCACACAGATCACGGACCACCTCACCGCCGGACTCCCGGACAACCTCCTGGTCCGCCCGGCCGGCATCCTCGCCTACCGGCTCAAGGAGACACCCCTGCCCGCACCGGCCAGAAGCGCGGAACCCGCGGTACGGCCGGCGGTCGTGCCCATGAGGAACTGCGACGGTTGCGACCGGGGATTCCGCGCGGCGGAACCCGGCCGTTGCCGGGACTGCCGAGCCGGGAACCGTCTCCGTGCGGCCGGCTGAGCCGGTGGCTGGGTATGTGGTCCACCCGCAGGTGGAAGTCTTGATGTGCGACGATGCGAAACTCAGCGCCAAGAGGAGGTGGGGCATGGTCGACAGGTTCCAGGACGGGCTTCTGACACCCAGGGAAACGGCCTCCTACCTTCAGATCCCGCAGTCGACTCTCACCTCGTGGCTGAAGGGCAAGGCCGCTGGAGCACCGCTGGTTCACCAGGTAGAGCCGGTGAGGAAGGGACAGCCTTCCGTACCGTTCATCGCGGTGGCCGAGGCGCACGTCCTTCGCTCTCTGCGCTCCCTGGGACTCCGCATGAGCGAGATCAGGGAGGCAGCCGCCGCCGTGCGGGACGCCTTCGACACCCCCTACGGCCTCGTGTCCAAGCGGATCGCCACGGACGGCGTGGACATTTTCATCGAGCACGGCTGGGGAGATCTCCGGCGGGCCCGCGACGGCCAGGTCCCCATCCACGAAGTGGTCTCCGACTATCTCCGCTACCTGATCTGGGAGCCGGGCGACGACTTCCCCTCCAGCCTGCGGCTGAGGCAGTACCCGGACTCCGTCCCCGTCGTGATCGATCCGAGGTTCGGCCACGGTCTCCCCGTGGTGGCCGCCAACCGCGTCACGGTCCAGGCCATCACCGACCTGTGGGAGGCCGGGGAAACCGTCGAGGACATCGCGTACGACTACGACATGACGCCTGAGCAGGTGGACGCGCTCTGCAAGGCAGTGGTGCACCTTGCCGCCTGAGTTCTTCCTCGACCGGAATCTCGGTCGTCGTGTCGCAGAGGGGCTGAGGGTCTGCGGGTGGACGGTTCACCGCATCGGGGACGTCTTCCCGGACGACGGGCAGGACGTTCCTGACGAGGAGTGGATCACTCACGGTCTCGACCGGTCCTGGGTCCCGCTGTCGAAGGACGGGCGGATCAAGACCCGCGACCTGGAGATCCGGCCTGTTCTGGAGCGTGAGGCGGTGCTGTTCTACGTGGACAACCAGCAGCTTCGCAGCGTCGAGATGGTTGAACGGCTCGTCGCACGCCGTGACGCGATGCACCGGGCCGTCGAGAAGGGCGGTCCGGCAGCGTACGCCGTGCGACATGACCGTATTGAGCGGACCTGGCCCTGACGGGCGGGTGCCCCTTGGGGCAGCCCGCCCGAGGCCACCTACTGGCCCCACAGAGTGGAATAATCGACGCTCGTAGGGCGAACTCACAGAATCTCTTTACATACTCCTGATTGGCGAATTGCGTTCACCATGTCGAATCCATAAGTCGCCTCGGTCTCCTTCAGCAGCCAACACTGCCTGTCGTCCTCGAAAACCGATTTCATGTATTCGCTCCACGCAACCCAGCCATCGCAACCTCGACCATCATCCGACACCTCCGCATTCGACATAAGATGCCCGTCCGCAGGGACGCACGGAATCAAGCCTGGCAACATTTCATACAGATAGTCAACATATACCAGCTCCCACTCCAGAGCAGAGAATACCCGAGCGCGTTCAACCTCGTTTTTTATATTCTCTAGCGGCGTGCCTCGCAGCATATGCTCGGTGACCTGTGAATTATCCTGAGAAGCGAAAAACTCCTTCCTCTCCATCAGTCGCTCATACATCCCATCCAGACGCTGAGCTGCACCCTGCTTAGCAGCCTCCTCACTCTGCACCGTCGCAGCCAGGGCCTGGTCTCTGGCTGCATCTGTTTGGACCGTTAAGACAATCAGCGTGACAATTGTCGTCAACCCAATGAGGATCTCGATGCCGAGTCTCCACCGGTCAAGCGAAGAAATAGTGCCGTTCACACTCGGAGCGGACGTCGGGCCGGCGGCGGGTCCGGGAGCCGGACTCGGAGAAGCATCCGGGGCTCCTGAAGGGCTTGGAACAGACATTCCACTCGCCACCTTTTCGATTGTGCTGATGACTGAAGAATTCTAGATGTTCCGGATACCACCAAAAAGATCTACGGATCCTTAAGTCACGTACCGCATACGTCTACAACTCCAGCCGCAGACGTATCGATGCGATTTACTCATCAGCACAGGTTTACCCCCTCCCGTCCAGCGCACAGCCAATTGACTTGGCCTGGCAGTCGCCTGCCGTGCCATACCCGCAATAGCTTCGAGAGGGGCACGAATGAACGAGCGAGACTTGTCGGGCGGGTGCGCAGAACGGAGGTGAAGGCGCGGCGCCCACTGGGCGGGCGGGGGCTGGTGGCGATCTAGAGTTGTCCGCTCAGGATCATGAACACATCACCAGGAGACACGATGCGGAAGTACCTGGTAGCTCGAAGCGCCCTCGCGGTGGCGGGAGCCGTCGCCCTTGTCGTCAGCGCGACGGGCGCCGCCAGTGCCGCCGACACCACGCTGCGGCTGAACCGAAGCGGGCACACCATCGGCACCATGACCCACCTCGACCCGGACCCCGACACCTTCCGTGTGTGCGATACGCGGTCCGACGGACACGGGGTCACCGGCAAGCTCTACATGTACGTGGCCGGGTGGCAGTTGAAGGAGACGAAGGGGGACGGTGGCGATTCCGGCTGCGGCTACTTCGACTACAACGTCGTTCCCTATGCCGCCAAGTACCTGATGAAGCTGTGCTGGAACGGTCCCGGCGAGGTCTGCGTCCAGAAGGAGTTCACCGAGGACTGAGCCCTGCCAGTCGGCCAGTCGGCCAGTCGGCCAGCCGGTCGGCCGGTCAGCCGGCCGGCCGGCCGGCCGGCCGGTGGCCGGGCGCCGGCGTCCAAGAAGCCGTCCTCCTCCCGGCCCCCGGCGGACCGAGTCGCGGACGACGATGTGGGTGCCCAGCAGGATGTGCTGGGCACCACCGGGCGTCTCGCTCCTGAGTGCCAGCCGTACGGCGCGGTGCGGCCCAGTTCCTCGTGCGGGACGTGGACGGTGGTCAGGTCTATGTCCGCGGCCGGGGGGAGGTCGTCGAATCCGACCAGTGAGATGTCGTCGGGAACGCGCAGCCCGCGTTCGCGCAGCGCGTCGCGCACGCCGGCGGCGGCGATGAGGTCGTTGCTGGCGAAGACGGCGGTGAAGTCTCGTGGTCCCGGTCCCGGTCCCCTGTCGAGCCGTTCACGCATCATGCGGTAGCCCTCGCCGCGGTCCATCGTGCCGTACACGGCGACCTCACCATGGAGCTGCTCAACAGCGGCAAGATCGAGAAGTGGGACCCGCAGAACCCGACGTCCAGCGGCAGCCTCCCCCGGCTGGTCAGCACCTGGAACCACGGCGCCGTCACGGCCGCACAGGGCGGGCCCACCCTCGTCGGCGACATCCTCGGCGACTGGCGTGAGGAGGCCGTGTACACCAACGCGTCCTACAACGAGCTGATCGTCTTCACCACGAACCAGCCGACCAACACCCGGCTGTACACGCTCTCGCACAACCCCGCCTACCGGAACGCCATGACGTTCAAGGGGTACATGCAGTCCCACCACCCCGACTACTTCCTCGGCGCCGGCATGGCCAGGCCGCCCCGGCCGAACATCGCCTACGCCGGCTCCGCCGGGTAGCAGGCAGGGTGACCCAGGCCGCCCGGTCAGCCGCCGACGTAGGCCGCGAGGTGCTCGCCGGTGAGTGTGGAGCGGTCGGTGACGAGGTCGCCGGGTGTGCCCTCGAAGACGATCCGGCCGCCGTCGTGGCCGGCGCCGGGGCCGAGGTCGATGATCCAGTCGGCGTGCGCCATGACCGCCTGGTGGTGCTCGATGACGATGACCGACTTGCCGGAGTCGACCAGCCGGTCGAGCAGGCCGAGCAGGTGCTGGACGTCGGCGAGGTGGAGGCCGGTGGTCGGCTCGTCGAGGACGTACACGCCGCCCTTCTCGGCCATGTGGGTGGCCAGCTTGAGCCGCTGCCGCTCGCCGCCGGACAGCGTGGTGAGCGGCTGGCCGAGGGTGAGGTAGCCGAGCCCGACGTCGGCGAGCCGGTCGAGGACGGCGTGGGCGGCCGGGGTGCGCGCCTCGCCGGCGCCGAAGAACTCCTCGGCCTCGGCCACCGACATCGCGAGCACCTCGCTGATGTCGCGGCCGCCGAGGTGGTATTCCAGCACCGATGCCTGGAACCGCTTCCCCTCGCAGTCCTCGCAGGGGGTGTCGACGCCGGCCATCATGCCCAGGTCGACGTAGACGACGCCGGCTCCGTTGCAAGTGGGGCAGGCGCCCTCGGAGTTGGCGCTGAACAGCGCCGGCTTCACGCCGTTGGCCTTCGCGAACGCCTTGCGGATCGGGTCGAGCAGTCCGGTGTACGTCGCCGGGTTGCTGCGTCGCGAGCCGCGGATGGGCGTCTGGTCGACCGACACGATGCCCGCGGAGGCGGGGACGGAGCCGTGGACCAGCGAGCTCTTGCCGGAGCCGGCGACGCCGGTGACCACGCAGAGCACCCCGAGCGGGATGTCGACGTCGACCCCCTGGAGGTTGTGCGTGGTCGCGCCGCGGATCTCCAGCGTGCCGGTGGGCTTGCGCACCGTCTCCTTGAGGGAGGCCCGGTCGTCGAAATGGCGGCCGGTGATGGTGCCGCCGGCCCGCAGCCCCTCGACGGTGCCCTCGTAGCAGACGGTGCCGCCCGCCGTACCGGCGCCGGGACCGAGGTCGACGACATGGTCGGCGATCGCGATCACCTCCGGCTTGTGCTCCACGACGAGCACCGTGTTGCCCTTGTCCCGCAGCCGCAGCAGCAGGTCGTTCATCCGCTGGATGTCATGGGGGTGCAGGCCGATGGTGGGCTCGTCGAAGACGTAGGTCGTATCGGTGAGCGAGGAGCCGAGGTGGCGGATCATCTTGACGCGCTGTGCCTCGCCGCCGGACAGGGTGCCGGCCGGCCGGTCGAGCGCGAGGTAGCCGAGGCCGATCTCCACGAACGAGTCGAGGCTCTGCTGAAGCGCGGTGAGCAGCGGGGCCACCGACGGCTCGTCGAGGCCGCGGACCCATTCGGCCAGGTCGCGGATCTCCATCGCGCACGCGTCGGCGATGCTGATGTCCTTGATCTTCGACGACCGGGCGCCCTCGCTGAGCCGGGTGCCGTCGCACTCGGGGCAGGTGGTGAAGGTGACCGCCCGCTCCACGAACGCCCGGATGTGCGGCTGCATCGCCTCCTTGTCCTTGGACAGGAACGACTTCTGGATCTTGGGGATCAGGCCTTCGTAGGTGAGGTTGACGCCGTTGACCTTCACCTTGGTCGGTTCGCCGTAGAGGAAGTCCTGCATCTCCTTCTTGGTGAAGCTGCGGATCGGCTTGTTCGGATCGAGGAAGCCCGACTGGGCGTAGAGCCCCACGGTCCACTGGCTGTCCGACTTCCAGCCGGGGATGGTGAACGCGCCCTCGGCGATCGACTTGGAGTCGTCGTAGAGCTGGGTGAGGTCGATGTCGGAGACCTTGCCCCGGCCTTCACAGCGCGTGCACATGCCGCCGGTGCGGTTGAAGGTCGCCTTCTGCGCCTTGGTCTTGTTGCCGCGCTCGACGGTGATCGCGCCGCTCGCCCGGACCGAGGCGGTGTTGAAGGAGTACGCGCTGGGCGGGCCGATGTGCGGCTCGCCGAGCCGGCTGAAGAGGATGCGCAGCATCGCGTTGGCGTCGGTGGCGGTGCCGACCGTGGAGCGGGGGTCGGCACCCATCCGCTGCTGGTCGACGATGATCGCTGTCGTCAGACCGTCGAGGACGTCGACCTCGGGCCGCGCCAGCGTCGGCATGAAACCCTGCACGAAGGCGCTGTAGGTCTCGTTGATCAGCCGCTGCGACTCCGCGGCGATCGTGTTGAACACCAGCGAGCTCTTGCCCGAGCCGGAGACGCCGGTGAACACCGTCAGCCGGCGCTTCGGGATCTCGATGCTGACATCCTTGAGGTTGTTCTCGCGCGCTCCGTGCACGCGGATCAGATCATGGCTGTCGGCAACATGCGGCGCGGGCGACCGCGTGTCCGTTCTCGTGGCCATGCTCATCGTCTCTCCCTCTGTCGGGCGAAGCCGCCTGTCGGGCGAAGCCGCCTGTCGGGCGAAGCCGCGTGCGCGGTCTACGGCAAAGTCGCCTGGCTCGATCCAACCAGCTTCGCGCAGCACGGACAGTACGTTTGTTCGACTTGCTCGGCGCGATCGCGACACCGGTCCGCTGTCCACCGCGACACCGGTCCGCGTCCACCCGATCGACCCCGATCGCCCCCGATCGACCCCTTCGACCCCGATCGACGCTGCCCTCCGCGATCGCCGGACGGCTCAGCCACGCTCCTGGATGCGGATCAGATTGCCCGCGGGATCGCGGAAGGCGCAGTCGCGGATGCCGTACGGCTGCTTGGTCGGCTCCTGGACGACCTCGGTGTCGCCGGCCTGCACCCGCTCGAAGGTGCCGTCGAGGTCGGCGGTGGCCAGCAGGATCCAGCCGTAGGTGCCCTTGGCCATCATCTCGGCGATGGTGCGGCGCTCGTCGTCGGTGATGCCGGGGTCGGCGGCCGGCGGCGCCAGGAGGATGGACGTGTCGGGCTGGCCAGGGGGGCCGACCGTGATCCAGCGCATCTTGCCCTGTCCGACGTCGCCGCGGACCTCGAAGCCGAGCGTGTCGCGGTAGAAGGCCAGGGAGGCGTCCGGGTCGTCGTGCGGGAGGAAGCTCGCGTGAATGGTGATGTCCATGGCCCTCACGCTAGGCGCGACCGGGGGCCCGCGCTTCTCGATTCCTGATCGGTCTGGTCACCTGTTTCGCCACGCACGACGGGATCCCCGCCGTCGCCCGCGCCGCCTGGCTCCGGTAGACGCTGGGCGGCACACCGACCAGCTCGGTGAAGCGCGTGCTGAAGGTGCCCAGCGACGCGCAGCCGACCTCGAAGCAGACCTCGGTGACACTGAGGTCGCCACGCCGCAGCAGCGCCATCGCGCGTTCGATGCGCCGCGTCATCAGATAGGCGTACGGCGACTCGCCGTAGGCCAGCCGGAACTGGCGGCTGAGGTGCCCGGCCGACATGTTCACGCCTCGGGCGAGCGCCTCGACGTCCAGCGGCTGCGCGTACTCCCGGTCGATCCGGTCGCGGACGCGGCGCAGCCGCGCGAGGTCGCGCAGGTGCTGGTCGGCGGCGGGTCTGGTGGTCACGTGCGAAATCGTCCCACATCGCGTGGACCGCGGGGATGCCGAACAGGTTGTGCCCTCCCTGCGGGCGGTCGGGCGGCTCCGATGTCTCCCCGCATAGGCTGTGCCGCCACCAGCGACCAGGAAGGCGACATGAATCCACTCCCGACCGAGCGACCGGCAGCCGGAGGTCGCGGCATACGGATCTCGCGACGCGCCCAGGCCGTCGCCCCCTTCTACGCGATGGAGTTCGGCAAGCACGCCGCCGCACTGGAGGCCCAGGGGCAGCACGTCGTCAAACTCAGCCTCGGCGAACCGGACTTCGGCGCGCCCCCGGCCGTCCTGGAGGCGATGCGCGAGGTCGCGGACGGACGGCCCCTGACCTATACGGCCGCTCTCGGACTGCCCGCCCTGAGAGAGGCCATCGCGCGGTTCTACCTCGACCAGCACGGCGTCGAGGTCGATCCGGCCCGGGTCGTCGTGACCGCCGGAGCCTCCGCCGCCCTGGTCCTGGCCACCGCCGCCCTCGTCGACCCCGGTGACGAGGTGCTCATCGCCGACCCGTCGTACCCCTGCAACCGGCAGATCGTCGAGAGCTTCGGCGCCCAGGTCACCCTCGTCCCCGCCACAGCCGAGACCCGGTTCCAACTGGACGCGGCATCCGTGCGGTCGTACTGGACGGACCGGACGCGCGGGATCATGGTCGCCACTCCGTCGAACCCGACCGGCACCTCGGTTCCGGCCGACGAGCTGGCCGCGATCTGCGACCTCGCGCGCGAGCGCGAGGCCTGGCGCATCGTCGACGAGATCTACCTCGACCTGAGCGATCACGACGATCAGGGCCGGCCCCCTCGCAGCGCGCTCTCGCTCGACCCCGACGCCGTCGTCATCAACAGCTTCTCGAAGTACTTCGGGATGACCGGCTGGCGGCTGGGCTGGTGCGTCGTCCCCGACATCCTCGTGCCGGCGCTGGAGCGCCTGGCCCAGAACTACTTCCTCTGCGCCTCCACCCCCGCCCAGCACGCCGCTCTCGCCTGCTTCACGCCCGAGTCCCTCGCGGTCTGCGAGGCCCGCCGCGTCGAGTTCGCCGAGCGGCGCGCGCTCGTCCTGGACGGCCTGGAACGGATCGGACTACCGGTCCCCGTACCGCCCGACGGAGCGTTCTACGTCTACTTCGACGTCAGCCGGACCGGGCTGACCTCCTGGCAGTTCTGCGAACGTGCGCTCCAGGAGGCGCATGTCGCCCTCACCCCGGGCAGGGACTTCGGCGTGCATACGGCCGAGACGCATGTCCGGCTGTCGTACGCGGCCTCCGCCGACGACCTTCGTGAAGGCATCGACCGGCTCGGGAAGTTCGTCGCCGCTCTCGCGTGAGACGGGTCTGGCGTGAGACCTGTCTCGCGTGAGACGTGAGGGCCGTGCGGCAGCGTCGCTGATGAGCTGAGGTTCCCTGGGCGATCCTGGGTTTTCCTGGATGCCGGGAAGTGGTCCGTCGTGCTGGGCGGGGTTTGGACGCCTGCCGTGGGACCGTGGGCCGTCGCCGCCGGGTGCGGTGCGGGTGCTCATCGTGTGCGGTACCTGCCGCCTGTGGCGCCGCCGGCTGCGGCGATTCGGAGGCTGCGGTATCCGCCCCGCCGGACGCTTTCCGCCCGGTGTGGACCCGGGCGGGGCGGGGACCCCGCGTCGCTTTCCTGGGCACGGGGCGGATTCTCAAGGAGACCGGAACCGTGACTACTGCTCTCACCGGCCTCGCAGTGACACGCACGCTACCGAACGCACCATCACGCTCCCGCACCTCACGATGAACAATCACCGGAAAGTGCCATAAAAGGCTGATCCCACCCCATTGAACACCACCCCGTGATACCCAGTCGCACCAAGGAACCACAGGCCATCAGGAGAACTGCGCACGAACCTCAGGCGCTGGGCGCCGCGTGCGCGGACGACCCGCTGTCGCCGCGCATGGCGCGGGCGAGCGCGCCCAGGGCGATGGCGTTCACGAGTGCGGCGAGTGCGATTTCCGCGTAGAAGAGGGCACCCGTGGACAGCGATTCGGGCAGCGCCATGAAGAGCAGGCTCAAAGGGGCCGTGAGGAACAGGGGCCAGACTCCGGCCATGGAGGCGTCGGCGTGGGTGACGAACAGGTCGTCGTAGAGGGTGAAAACGCTCGCGAGGACGACCGCGGCGAGGTAGCAGCGGGACAGCCAGTTGTCCGCGGCCAGGGCGAGCACGGCACGGCTGCGACGGGAGGAGCTCACGGTGTTCTCCGATCGGTCGGATGAGTCGGCGCCCTTCCGTACGGTGTGCCGGAGGGGCAGTCATCACGATGTCGGGTGCCCACGGGGCTCGGCATGAGTAGCGCTACTCATATGCGACTCATATGCGACTGAGGACGAAGCAAATGCGGCTGAGGACGAAGGCGAGAACACCGACCAGTGGACCGCCGCCGCTTCGTCCGGCGCCGGTCCCTCCCCTCGTGGGGACCGGTGCCGAACGGTGCGGGCGGCGTCGTGAGCGGGATCCCCGGGCGCTGCGCCGATGGGCCGTCCAGCGGCTCTCGGGGGATCGCTGCTGTCACGAGATCCTGCCAGCCGAGGTGCGCGGCGAGGAGGTTCCGGTGTCCGGAGAGCGCCTTCGTCGCAGGTCAGCCATATAAAGTGGGTTTTCCGGTCCGGATGTCCAAGTGCGGGTGAAGTAAAGGGGTGGAGGCTTGAGTTCCGATTCAGGAGCACGCACGGCCTTCGCGGAACGCCTCGCGCTGCTGTACAGCGAGGCCGGCAATCCTCCCCTCAAGCGGGTGTCCGAGGCGGTCGTCCGGCTGCAGCGGGTCGATGAGCGGGGGCGGCCCGTGCGGGTGTCCGCCCAGCGGATCAGCGACTGGCGGCGGGCCAGGAACGTGCCCGCGCACTTCGCCGCCCTGGCCGCCGTACTGCACGTCCTGATACCCCTGGCGCGGCGCGCGCGGCCGACGCCGGTGTCCTCGGGTCTGTACGACCTGGCCCAGTGGCAGCGTCTGTGGGAGCGCGCGGTGGCCGATCCGGTCGCCGGCGAGCAGCCCGCGGCCTCCCCGGACGAAGAACGGCGGCCCGCGGCCGTCACCGGTGTGTGCCCCTACCGGGGGCTGGCGTCCTACCGTCAGCAGGACGCCCGGTGGTTCTTCGGCCGGGAGCGGTGCACGGACGCCCTCGTCGACCTGCTGCGCGCGGCGGAGCCGACGGGGGGCCTGGTCATGCTCGTGGGCGCCTCGGGGGCGGGAAAGTCCTCCGTGCTGAACGCCGGCCTGGTGCCCGCGCTGCGCGACGGCGCTCTCAGTGACCGGAACAGTGACCGAAGCAGCGACGAGAACGGCGACGGGAACGGCCTGCCGAGCGAGGTGCTCCAGCTCGTGCCGGGCGGCGACCCGGTCAAGGAGCTGACCCGTCGTATCCCCGAGCTCGCACCCGCCGTCGCCGCCGTGGAAGAGGGGGCGGCCCAAGCCGGTGACGCGGTGCGGGACGCCGTCTCCGCCTGGGCGACCCGCGAGACCCCCTCCCCCGGCCGACCGGTCGTCATCGTGGACCAGTTCGAAGAGGCGTTCACCCTCTGCTCCGACGAGGCGGAACGGCGTACGTTCATCCAGCTGCTGCACGCCGTGTGCACCCCCGCCGCCCCCGGCGAACCGCCCCCCGTGCTCGTGGTCCTCGGCATACGCGCCGACTTCTACGACCAGTGCCTCGGCCATCCCGAACTGGCCGACGCGCTGCAGCACCGGCACATGGTGCTGGGACCGCTCACCACCGCGGAGCTGCGCGAGGCGGTGACCGGCCCCGCCAAGGCCGTGGGACTGGAGCTCGAACCGGGTCTCGCGGAGCTGATCGTCCGGGAGATGAGCGCCGACGGGGCGCGCGGAGCGCACGACGCGGGGGTGCTGCCGCTGCTCTCCCACGCGCTGCTCGCCACCTGGCAGCGGCGGAAGGCGGGCCGGCTGACGCTGGCCGGCTACCGCGCGGCGGGCGGCATCCAGGGCGCGGTGGCGGCGACCGCCGAGCGCGCCTGGTCCAGCCTCGACCCTCCGGCCCGTGCGGCCGCCCGGCTGCTCCTGCTCAGGCTGGTCCGGCTGGGCGAGGACACCCAGGCCACCCGCAGGCGGGGCACGCGCCGCCGGCTGGCGGAGGAGTCGACGGACCCGGCCAAGACGGAGGAGTCGCTCGAGGCGCTGGTGCAGGCCCGGCTGGTGACGCTCGACGCGGACACCGTGGAGATCACCCATGAGGCGCTGCTGCACGCCTGGCCGCGGCTGCGCGACTGGATCGACGAGGACCGGGGCGACCATCTGCTGCGCCAGCGGCTGGAGGAGGACGGCCGGGCCTGGGAGAGCTCGAACCGCGACTCGTCCCTGCTCTACCGGGGCTCGCGGCTGGAACAGGCACACACCTGGGCGAAGACCGCCGGTGACACCTTCCTGACCCGCGCCGCGATGGAGTTCCTGGCCGCTTCGGTGCGGCTGCGCAGGCGGACCGTGTGGATCAGCCGCGGTGCGGTGGCGGCTCTGGTCGTCCTGGCCATGGTGGCGGTCGGCTCGGCGGTGGTGGCCTGGCAGGAGCGGGACGACGCCGTGTTCGAGCAGGTGGTCGCCGAGGCCGATCGCGTCCAGTACACGGATCCGTCGCTGTCCGCCCAGCTCGACCTGGTGGCCCACCGTCTGCGCCCCGGCGACGAGGGCACGAACAGCCGGCTGATCTCGATCGTCAACGCGCCGCTGGCCACGCCGATGCTCGGCCACACCGGCGCCGTCTACCTCACCTCGTTCAGCCCGGACGGACGGACCCTGGCCACCGCCAGCTACGACCGGACCGTACGCCTGTGGGACGTGAGCGACCCGTCCCGCCCCAGGCCATTGGGCAAGCCCCTCACCGGTCACACGAGCTGGGTGAGCAGCGCGGTGTTCAGTCCGGACGGCCGCACCCTCGCCAGCGCCGCCGACGACGGCACGGTCCGGCTGTGGGACGTACGCGATCCCCGCCACCCACGTCCGCTCGGCGCCCCCCTGACCGGCCATCACGGCACCATCTACCTGGTCGCCTTCAGCCCGGACGGGCGGACGCTGGCCTCCGCCGGCGAGGACCGCACCGTACGGCTGTGGGACGTTGCCGAACCGGGCCGGGCCAAAGCGCTCGGTGCGCTGACCGGCCACACCGCCGCGGTGCGCTCGGTGGCGTTCAGCCCGGACGGGCGGACGCTGGCGGCCGGGGGCGACGACGACACGATCCGGCTGTGGAACGTGGCCGAGCCGGGCCGGGCCAAGGCGCTCGGTACGTTGACCGGCCACACGGACCTGGTGCACTCCGTGGCGTTCAGCCCCGACGGCCGGACCCTCGCCAGCGGCAGCGCGGACGACACCGTCCGGCTGTGGGACGTGGCCGACCCGGCGGACGCGGCGCCGATCGGCTCGCCGCTCACCGGCCACACCGGGCCCATCTGGTCCGTGGCCTTCAGTCCCGACGGCAGCACGCTCGCCGCCGCCAGCGCGGACAGTACGGCGAGCCTGTGGAACGTCAGCGATCCGGCCTACGCCTCGCAGGTCGGCGAGCCGCTCGCGGGCAGCAGCGGCGAGATGTACGCGCTGGGCTTCAGCCCCGACGGCCGGACCCTGGCCACCGGCAGCGGCGACAGCAAGGTCCGCCTGTGGTCGATCCCGACGTCGGACATGATCGGCCGCAGCGGAGCGTTCCGCCCGGACGGGCGGGTGCTGGCCACGGCGGCGCGCGACGGCAGCGTCCGGCTGTGGAACGTGGAGAGTCCCGCCCGGCCCGTCGAGCTGAACGAACCGTTCTTACCCGGGGACGGCGGCGACCGTTCGATGCTGTTCTCTCCCGACGGCCGCACCCTCGCGGTGCTGACGGGGAACCGGGCGGTGCATCTGTGGAACGTCACGGACCCCACCCGGCCGGTCTCCTACGGGCCGCCCATCACGCTGCGAACCCGCTTCATGGGCCCCGACGCACTCGCGTACAGCCCGGACGGGCGCACCCTGGCCACCGCCTACGACGATCGCACCATCCAGTTGTGGAACGTCGGCGACCCGTCCCACGTGACCCGGCTCGGCAAGCCGCTCACCGGCCACCGGGGCTACGTCAACTCCCTCGTCTTCAGCCGGGACGGCCACACGCTGGCCAGCGGCAGCGCGGACGGCACCATCCGGCTGTGGAACGTGACCGACCCGGGTCGCGCCACCCGGCTCGGCACGCCGCTCAAGGGGCATTCCGGCCCCGTCAACGCGCTCGCGTACAGCCCGGACGGCGACACGCTGGCCAGCGGCAGCGACGACGACACGGTCCGGCTGTGGAACGTCACCGATCCCGCCGCTGCGAGCCGGCTGGGCTCCCCGCTCACCGGCCACACCGAAGCGGTCGTGTCGCTGACGTTCAGCCGGGACGGCCACAACCTGGCCAGCGGCGGCAACGACAACACCGTACGGCTGTGGAACGTGAGCGACCCGGCCGAGGCCGGGCCCATCGGTCAGTCGATGAGCCCCAACGCCAAGACCGGCAACTTCCTGTCGTTCAGCCCCAAGAGCCACATGCTCGGGGTGTCCAGCGGCACCGACACGGTCCGGCTGTGGAACCTGGACGTCGACACGGCCGTCCGCCGCATCTGCTCGACCACCCGGGGTGTGCTGACGCCGGAGAAATGGCAGGAGTATCTGCCGCGTCTGTCGTACGAGCCTCCGTGCGACGGGTAGTGGATGCCCGGGCAGCGAGTGACGGGACAGTGATCCCGGTCACATGTCGCCGGTGCGGCCGAGCGGTCTGGCCCCGCCGCACCAGCGACGTTGTTAGTCTTGGCCATAGCCCGATCGCTGGTGCATCCCCCGTCGCCAGCGGTCGGGCCCTTGTGTGTGTCCTGCCCTGCTCTGTCCCGCGGAAGGTGGGAGTTGCTGCCGTGACCCGGCACATCTGCATCGTCACTGCCGTCCACGCCCCCTCGGCCCCGTTCCTCCAGGACGCCTACAAGTCGCTGTCCGCCCAGGAGCTACCGGACGACTGGGAGTGGCACTGGGTGATCCAGGAGGACGGGCGGACGGACGCCGTCGCCCCGCACGTCCCCGACGACACCCGGGTGACCTTCCGGCAGGGCCGGCCCGGCGGCCCCGGCGTCGCCCGCACGATCGCGCTCGCGCAGGCCGAGGGCGAGTACGTGAAGGTCCTCGACGCCGACGACCAGCTCGCGCCGGGCGCGCTGGCCCGTGATGTGGCCGCCCTCGAAGGCGACCGCACGATCGGCTGGGCGACCTCACGCGTCCTCGACCACCTGCCGGACGGCTCGACGGTCGGCTTCGCCGAAGACCCGGACCACGGTCCGATCGAGCGCGGAGCCGTACTCGACCACTGGACGGCGAACGACTTCCGCGCGCCGGTCCACCCGGCGACCCTCTTCGTACGGCGGGACCTCCTGGTCGCCCTCGGCGGCTGGATGGCGCTGCCGGCATCCGAGGACACGGGGCTGCTGCTGGCGCTGAACTCCGTCAGCCGCGGCTGGTTCTCGGCGGAGGTCGGCCTCCTCTACCGCAAGTGGGAGGGCCAGGTCACCGGCCAGGCCGCGCATGTGGACGCGGCCGAGCGGCGGGCGAGGATGGCCGTGGTGGAGGAGAGGGCGCGGGCTCTGGCGTCCATGCGGTGGCACCATCCGGGCCTCGGCTGACGATCCCGCTGTCAGGCAATGGCCGGCGCCCTACGCCCTTCGTCAAACGGCAGTTCCAGCATGCGGATGGCATTGCCGCGCAGCAGCTTGTAGGCCACCTCCGCGGAGAGACCGCCCACGTGGTCGGCGGCCACCTGCTTCGTGTGCGGCCACGTCGAGTCGACATGCGGGTAGTCGGTCTCGAAGGTCGCGTTGTCCACGCCCACGGTCTCGATCGCCTCGATGCCGTGCTTGTCGCGGAAGAAGCAGCAGAAGATCTGCCGGTAGTAGTACGTCGAGGGCGGCTCCGGAATCAGATCCCTGACGCCGCCCCACGCCCGGTGCTTCTCCCACACGTCGTCGGCACGCTCCAGGGCGTACGGGATCCAGCCCATCTGCCCCTCGCTGTAGGCGAGCTTCAGCCGCGGGAACTTCACCAGGACCCCGGAGAAGAGGAAGTCCATCATCGACGCCATGGCGTTGTTGAAGCTCAGCGAGGCCTGCACGGCGGGGGGCGCGTCCGGCGACGCCGCCGGCATCTGGGACGACGACCCGATGTGCATGTTCACCACCGTGCCGGTCTCCTCGCAGGCCGCGAAGAACGGGTCCCAGTAGCCGCAGTGGATCGACGGCAGCCCCAGGTACGTCGGAATCTCGCTGAAGGTCACCGCCCGTACGCCCCGCGCCGCGTTGCGCCGGATCTCCGCGACGGCCAGGTCGACGTCCCACAGGGGGACGAGGCACAGCGGGATGAGCCGGCCGCCGCTGTCGCCGCACCACTCCTCGACCATCCAGTCGTTGTAGGCGCGCACGCACGCGAGGCCGACCTCCTTGTCCTTGGCCTCCGCGAAGGTCTGCCCGCAGAACCTCGGGAACGTCGGGAAGCACAGCGAGGCCTCGACGTGGTTGAGGTCCATGTCCTCCAGCCGGGCCTTCGGATCCCAGCAGCCCCGCCGCATCTGCTCCCGGGTGATCCCGTCGAGGGTCATCTCGTCCCGGGAGAAGCCGACGGCCGCGATGATGCGCTTGTACGGGAAGAGCTCGCCCTCGTACTCCCACCAGTCGGTGATCTGGCCCTCCGGATCGGTGGTGAACCGGTACTTCCCCCCGACGTACGCGAGGTCGCCGATGCCCGCGGTGAAGGGCTTCGGCCCCTTGTCCCGGTACTTGGCCGGGAGCCACGTCTCGAAGAGGTGCGCGGGCTCGATCACGTGGTCGTCCACGCTGATGACCCTGGGGAGATCTGCCGCACTGCTGACGGTACTGGCCACGCCGTGCCCCTTACTGCTCGCATATCTGACGGCCCATCAGATTTAGCGTAGGGGGAGGGTCCCACGGCAGCAATACGCACGCAGCCCTGACGGCGAACGGACATCGCCGTCAGGGAGGCCCCGGCGAGAGGTGACGGTGTACGTCAGCTCGGGATCAATGACGGTGTTACGTCAGCTCCGGATCACGCCAGCTTCTTCAGCAGCTCGGCCGCCAACGGGCCGGACGACGCCGGGTTCTGCCCGGTGACGAGGTTGCGGTCGACCTCGACGTGCGGTGCCCACGGCTCGCCCGCCTCGACCTTCAGGCCCGCCTCGACCAGCCGGTCCTGGAGCAGCCACTTCGCCTTCGGCGCGTGCCCGGCGAGCTGCTCCTCGGTGTTGGTGAAGGCGGTGACGCGGTAGCCCGCGAAGGCGTTGGAGCCGTCCTCCTTGACCGCCGCGAGCACTGCGGCCGGGCCGTGGCAGACCACACCGACCGGCATGCCGCCTTCCAGCGCCCGCGTGAGGATACGGCCGGAGTCGGCGTTCACGGCCAGGTCCTCCATGGGACCGTGGCCGCCGGGGACGTACACCGCGTCGTACGCGTCGAGGCGTACGTCGGTCAGCGCGATCGGCGCCCGGAACTCCGCGGCCGTCTCCACCACCTGCCGGACGCGCGCGGCCTGCTCCGGCCCGCCGTTGGCGTCGGCGGCGAGGCTGCCCTCGTCGACGGGCGAGACCACGCCGCCGGGGGTGGCGACGGTGACCTCGTGCCCGGCGGCCTTGAAGGCCTCGTACGGGACGACGGCCTCCTCGGCCCAGAAGCCGGTGGGGTGCGTGCTGCCGTCGGCCAGGGTCCACTGGTCGGCGCCGGTCATCACGAAAAGGATCTTCGCCATTGTCTGTCTCCTCGCTGGGGGGCTCATTCAAACTGCAGTCTCGACGGTAGCCCTCCGCGCCTGGTCCTCCTCCATTGAGCCCGAGGAACCGCGCCTGGTAGAGCCGCTGATCCACCCATGGGTGAGCGCCGGACGGGCGCGCGCCGGTAGGCTGGGTCGGCTGCGGCACCCCCCACCATCACCCGCGTCACCGTGGCGTGTTGCGCCTGCGGCGGTCGATCGTCTTATGGCTACGGCATGAGGATGAAACACAGGTGCTGATCGCGGGCCGGTATCGGCTGCACGACCCCATCGGACGCGGCGCGATGGGCGAGGTCTGGCGGGGTTTCGACGAGACGCTCGGCAGGACGGTGGCCGTCAAGCTGCTCCTGCCCCAGGGCTCCGACCCCACCTCCGCCTCGCGCTTCCGGCTGGAGGCGCAGACCGCGGGCCGGCTCAACCACCCGCATGTGGTGGGCGTTTACGACTTCGGCGAGTACGACGGCCGGCTCTTCCTGGTGATGGAACTGGTCGAGGGCGACAGCCTCGCCCGCCACCTCACCACCGCCGGCCCGCTTCCCGTCGAGGAGGTGGCCCGGATAGCGGCCCAGGCCGCAGCCGGGCTCGCCGCCGCACACCAGCAGGGCATCGTGCACCGCGACATCAAGCCCGCCAACCTGCTGCTGGACGCCGACGGCACCCTGAAGATCGGTGACTTCGGGATCGCCCGCTTCGTCGACGACCCGTCCGGCGCGCTCACCACCACCGGGCAGATCGTCGGCACCAGCCTCTACCTCGCGCCCGAACGCGCCCTGGGGCAGAACGCCGGCCCGGCCTCGGACGTGTACGCGCTGGGCTGTGTGCTCTACCAACTCCTCACCGGGAAACCGCCGTTCCAGGCCGACACCGCGGTCGCGATCCTGCATTTGCACCTCGACGCCTCCCCCGTGTCACCGCGGCAGCTCGTCGCCGGACTCCCGCCCGCCTTCGAGAACTACCTCCTCGGCCTCCTCGCCAAGCAGCCCCAGGACCGCCCCGCCGCCCAGCAGGTCGCGCAGTGGTTCGGCGGCGGCGCCTGGCAGGGCCGCTCCGAGCCGTTGCCGGCGCCGGAATCGGGGTCGGGGTCGGGGTCGGAGTCGGTCTCGGTGTCGGGAAGGAAGGCAGGTACGGGGGCGGGCACAGGTACGGCCGCGTACTTGGCATCCGGGCCGGGCGTTCCTTCCGGGTCGCTTCCGGGAGACCCCTCCAGGCTCGCGTCGGACACCGGACCCGCCACCACCTACGCGCTGCCGTCCAACGCCGGGCGGCCGTCCCGCTCCCGCACCTCCCGGCGCACCGCCAGGCCGGGGATCCGCGGCTTCGTCACCCACCGCCCGAAGGTGGTGGGAACGGCCGCCGCGGTGGCCGTCTTCCTGGGCGCGATGCTCGCCGGGATGCTGTGGTTCTCGCCGGGCAACAGCTCGGCGGAGCGCCCGGCAACCGACACACCGGGCACCACCGGCCCAGCCAGGCCCTCGGCCACCACACCGAGCGACACGCCGGCCGGGGCGCCCCTCTCGGGGATCTCCCCGTCCACCGCCTCCCCCTCAGCCACCGAGGCATCAGCCTCCGGCGCCTCACCCACCCCGACGCTCCCCACCGCGACTCCCACCCCCACGCCGACCCCCACCAAAGAGGAGAAGCCGACGGCGGAGAAGCAGGGCGAAAAGGCCCCCGATCAGCCCCAGGGAGACGAGGAGGACGACGAGGGAGACGACTGACCGTCAGTTGTTCCATGTCTCGTCGTACGGATCCTTGGGCTCCGGCACCGGTTCGGCGCCGCTGACCTCGATGAACGGGATCGGGGCGTTGTTGACCGGATCCTTGGCCGTCCGGGCGGTGTAGGTGCCGGTGACCTCCAGCCAGGTGTCCGGTCGCAGGACCGGTGGGATACGGCCGCTCAGACCGACCTTGACCGGCTGGGCGTCCGCGGCACAGCAGTTGAGGGCCATGCGGACCAGGTACGGCGTTCCGGCGCGGTCCAGGGCGACGAAGCCGGTGACCTTGATCTGCCGGTCGCGCAGGGACCGCCCGTGGTCGTAGGCCGCGCGGCCGGCGTAGTCGACCAGGTTGAGGCGCAGCGGGCCGTCGGCGGGCAGATTCGCGTAGCCGTACGGCTGTTGCAGGGCCGTGCCGGTGCGCAGGGCGCTGTAGGAGCCGAGGGCCGGCGGGGCGACCAGGATGAGCGCGAGGATGGGCAGGACGAGCAGCCAGGAGACGCGGGGTTCGCGGTGGACGTGGCCCTCCTCGTGTCCCTCCCCGTGGTCCTCCCTGTCGTCCTCCTCCCGGTGCTCCGTCTTCCGTGTCCGCCACTCGTACCAGGCCGTCGCCAGCGCCGTGGCGATCAGTACGACGCCGGCCGCCAGCACCAGCGGACGCAGACCGGCCTTGACGTACCGCAGATAGAGGTCGGTGAGGCCCGCGTGCAGCAGGGCCGCCCCGAGCAGGAAGAGCACCGCCGCCTGTGCCTGCCGGTTCACAGCAGCACCGCCCCGGTCAGCACCGACACCGCGACGGCGAGGACGAAGGTGGCGGGCGCGAAGCGCACGGCGAAGCCGCGGCCGAACGTGCCCGCCTGCATCGCGAACAGCTTCAGGTCGACCATCGGACCGACGACCAGGAAGGCCAGCCGCGCGGTCAGCGAGAACTGCGACAGCGACGCCGCCACGAACGCGTCCGCCTCCGAGCAGATCGACAGCAGCACGGCCAGGATCGCCAACGCCAGCACCGATACGACCGGGTTCTCCGCCGCCGTACGCAGCCAGCCCTCCGGCACCACCGCCTTCAGCGTCGCGGCGGCCATCGCGCCGACGACCAGGAAGCCGCCCGCGTGCATCACGTCATGCCGGACCGAGCCCCAGAAGGCGGCACCCTTGCCCTGACCGTCGTACGACGCACGGGCCGGCGGGCGCAGCCAGTCGGCGCGGCCGAGCCGCTGCCACAGCCAGCCCATCGCGCACGCCACCAGCAGGCTCGCGACGAAACGGGCCAGGACCATCTCGGGGTTGCCGGGGAAGGCGACGGCCGTCGCGGTCAGCACGATCGGGTTGATCGCCGGCGCGGAGAGCAGGAACGCGAGCGCCGCGGCCGGGGTGACGCCCCGCCGCACCAGCGCCCCCGCCACGGGCACGGACGCGCACTCGCAGCCGGGCAGCACCGCGCCCGCCGCCCCGGCCACCGGCACCGCCAGTGCGGGCCGCTTCGGCAGGGCCCGCGCGAAGAACGACGGCGGCACGAACACCGCGATGGCCGCCGACAGCAGCACGCCCAGCACCAGGAAGGGCAGCGCCTGCACCATGACCGCCACGAACACCGTCATCCAGCTCTGCATCACCGGCGCGCCGAGCGCCCCCCGGATCGGGTCCTGCGCCAACACCCCCAGGACCAGCAACAGGGTCAGGACGAGCGGGGAACTGAGCCGCCGCGCCTCCGCATCCCGCCCCGAGCGGCCCGGATCCTCGCCCGCCTGCGGTGGGGCTGCTTTGGTGATGGCCACGGGCGGGGTACCTCCGGTGGTGCGGCAGGGCGCCGGTTTCGCTGGATCGCCTCCCCTTCAGTACGGCGGGAAGGGCGTCGCCGTTCAAGCGGGACGGGCATGCGATCGAATTCGACGGGCATCCGATCGCTTGCATGGTGGAACCACGCGTTTCGGTAAGGCAGTCTTTCCCCTCGTGGCAAGCGTTCCGAATCAGAGTTCGCCAGGTGATACGGCCGTACACATGGTGGTGTGCGGTGACGACGGACTCGCGCACCGGCTGGCCGCCGAACTGCGCGGTGTGTACGGCGAGCAGGTCACGCTCGTCGTACCGCCGTCCGAACGCACCGTACGGCTGCCGGTGGTCGGGCGGGCCCGGGCGGCGTCCGCGCTGCTCGACCGGGTGGTGAGCGCGGCCGTCAACCGGGCCGGAGGCAACGGCACTTCGGATCCGCCCGGCGCAACGGAGCGGGTGGTCGAGGCCGCCGAGCCGACCGAGTCCGCCCTCGCCGAGGCGGGCGTGGACCGGGCCGCCGCGCTCGCGCTCGTGTACGACGACGACGAGACCAACATCCGCGCCGCCCTCACCGCCCGCCGCCTCAACCCCCGGCTGCGGCTCGTGCTGCGGCTGTACAACCGGCGGTTGGGGCTGCACATCGAGGAGCTTCTCGACCAGGCGGCCGCGTTGGCGGCGGGCGGCATCACCGGTCCCGCCGCCGTGTTCGACGCCTCCACGACCGTTCTGTCCGACGCCGACACGGCCGCGCCCGCGCTGGCCGCCAGCGCCCTCGTCGGCACCAGCAAGGTCGTCGAGACCGACGGGCTGCTGCTGCGCGCGGTGGAACGGCCCCCGCCACGGCCGGGAGCGGCAGCCGCTCCCGGGCTGGCCACGCTGGCGCTGCTGTCCGCCTCGGGCAACGACACGGCCGGCACGGACGGTTCCGAGTCCGGCGAGGAGCATGGGCCGCTGCTGCTGCCGGACGCGGCGACGGTCCGGGACGCCACCGGGCGCGGGACCGTCGTCCTGGAGCAGGTGTCCTACTCCGGGCCGGCGCTGCCCGCGGGGCGCGGTGTCGTCCCCTCCTTCGCCTCGCTGTTCTCGCGGCGGCTGCGGTGGTCGCTGGCCGGGCTCGTGGGGTGCGTGGTCGCGCTCGCGGTCGCGTTGTCGCTGGTCACCGGGGACCATCCCGTGCACGCGACCTACCTGACCCTGCTCGATCTCTTCGCCATCAACGACCCCGCGATCGGGGCGCCCACCGGCCGTCAAATCCTCCAGCTCCTCTCCGGTCTGGTCGGGTTGCTGCTCCTTCCGGTACTGCTGGCCGCGGTCCTGGAGGCGCTGGGCACCTTCCGGAACGCGTCCTCGCTGCGCAAGCCGCCGCGCGGGCTCGGCGGACACGTCGTCCTGCTCGGACTCGGCAAGATCGGCACGCGCGTGCTGGCCCGGCTGCACGAACTGCGCATCCCCGTGGTGTGCGTCGAGGCCGACCCCGAGGCCCGCGGGCTCCCCCTGGCCCGTCGGCTGCGGGTGCCGGTGGTGCTCGGTGACGTCACCGAGGAGGGCGTCCTGGAGTCCGCCAAGATCCACCGCGCGCACGCGCTGCTCGCGGTGACGAGCGCGGACACGACGAATCTGGAGGCCGTGCTGTACGCGCGGTCCGTACGGCCGGATCTGCGGGTGGTTCTTCGTCTGTACGACGACGACTTCGCGACCGCGGTGTACCGCACCCTGCGGGCCGCGCACCCGGGTGCCTCCACACGGAGCCGCAGTGTGTCGCATCTGGCGGCGCCCGCTTTCGCCGGGGCGATGATGGGGCGGCAGATCCTGGGGGCGATTCCGGTCGAGCGGCGCGTGCTGTTGTTCGCGGCCGTGGAGGTGGGCGGGCATCCGCAGTTGGAGGGGAAGACGGTCGGGGAGGCGTTTCGGGCCGGGGCTTGGCGGGTGTTGGCGCTGGACACCGCGGCCAGTGCCTCCGACGGTGAGCGGGAGGAGTCGGCTGTGGAGGAGGCGTACGAGGGCGTGCGGCCGGCGGGGGCTTCCGGGCTGGTGTGGGATCTGCCGGACACGTATGTCCTGCGGGGGTCGGATCGGGTGGTGCTGGCGGCTACGCGGAGGGGGCTGGCGGAGTTGCTGGGGAGGCGGGCGCGACGGGAGCGGGCCGGGGCGTAGGGGGCTCCGCCCCTACAACCCCGCCAGGCCCCGCCTCTGCGCTAGCTCGGCAAATGCCGCGCCGCGAAGTCCAGTTCCAGTCTCACCTGCTTGATTCGTTCATCCACCACCAGCGAACCGTGCCCCGCGTCGTAGCGGTAGACCTCATGCACCGCCCCTCTCGATTCCAGGCGCTTGACGTAGTTGTCGACCTGGCGGATCGGGCAGCGGGGGTCGTTGACACCGGCCGAGATATGGACGGGGGCCTTGACCTGGTCGACGTAGCTCAGGGGGGAGGACGCCTCGAAGCGCTCGGGGACCTCCTCCGGGGTGCCGCCCAGCAAAGTGCGGTCCATCGCCTTCAGGGCCTCCATCTCGTCGTGGTACGCCGTGACGTAGTCGGCGACCGGGACCGCCGCGATGCCCAGGGTCCACGCGTCCGGCTGGGTGCCGAGGCCGAGGAGGGTGAGGTAGCCGCCCCAGGACCCGCCGGTGAGGACGAGTCGGGAGGGGTCCGCCAGCCCTGAGGCGACCGCCCATTCACGGACCGCCGCGATGTCCTCCAGCTCGATCAGACCGACCCGGTGCTTGAGCGCGTCCGTCCAGGCGCGGCCGTATCCCGTGGAGCCGCGGTAGTTGACGCGGACGACCGCGTACCCGTGGTCGACCCAGGCGGCCGGGCCCGCGGCGAAGGCGTCGCTGTCGTGCCAGGTGGGGCCGCCGTGGATGTCGAAGACCGTCGGGAGCGGGCCGGTGGTGCCGGCCGGCTTCTGGACCAGGGCGTGGATGCGGCCGCCGGGGCCCTCCACCCACACGTCCTCCACGGGGACGGATCCCGGGGACTTCATGCCGGGCGGGTCGAGGACGGCCTTGCCGGTCGTGGAGCGGACGGTGGACGGCTCGGCGGCGGAGGACCACAGGTACTCCACGCTGCCGTCGGGGCGGGCCGTCGCACCGGACACCGTGCCGGCCGGGGTCGGGACCTCGACCAGCTCACGGCCCGCCAGGTCGTAGCGGAAGAGCTCGCTGCGGGCCTCGAAACTGTGCGCGATCAGCAGCCCGCTGCCGTCCGGATACCACTCGGCGCTCACGTCGCCGGGCAGTTCCAGTGCGAGGTCGGTCTCCTCGCCGGAGGCCACGTCCCACACCAGGGGCTCCCAGCGGCCGCGTCGCTGATGCCCGATGAGGAGCCGGCTGTCACCGTCGACGGGCGCGAAGCCGAGCACCTCCAGGCCCAGCTCCTTCGTGCCCTCCTTGGTGTCGTCGAGTTCGGCGACCGCCGTGCCGTCGGGGCGCAGGACGCGCAGCGCCGAGTGCATCGCGTCGCCGTGCTCGGTGTGCTCGATGGCGATCAGCGAGCCGTCGTGGGAGAGGTCGCCGACGCCCGCCGACTCGCGGTGACGGTAGATCTCCACCGGGTCCTCGCCGAGGCGGGAGACGTGAATCGTCGTACCGTCCTCGTCGGTGGAGCGGCCCACGACCGCCGTACGCCCGTCCCGGCCGAGGGCGAGCCCCGCCGGATACGACGGGTCCAGCCCGGGCGTGGCGAGCTCGTCCTCCCCGCCGCTGAAGGGCTGGCGCCGCCAGACCCCGAACTCGTCGCCGTCCTTGTCGTCGAACCACCACACCCACTGGCCGTCCGGGGAGAGCACACCGTCCGTCGTGCCGTTGGGCCGGTCGGTGACCTGGCGTTGCTCGCCCGTCGAACGGTCCCAGGCATACAGCTCGTACGTCCCCGTCGCGTTCGACACGAACAGGGCTCGGTCCGGTGCGTCCTCCGCCCAGTCGGGCAGGGACACCCGGGGTGCCCGGAAGCGCTTCTCCCAGTCCGGCATCTCGTCGTCGTTCCGCTCAGCCGCGGCGGACCCGTTGCTCTCAGTCATGGCCCCATACTGCCCGCCCCGACCGACAATCCGCTGGTCGCCTCCTCAGCCTGTGGATAACTTCGACCGGGCTCTTCCGAAAGCGCGCGAGTTCCGGGAATCCCGGACGCGCGAGTCCTTGAACCTGCACGCAGATAGCCAGTCTGCCGCCTCTTGCAGTGAGTTGCCGCCTTTGGCCGTCGGCGGGTGCTGCCGGGAGGCAGAGCTCGGAAGTGACGGACGCCAAGTCGTCCGCCTCCAGCTGGGCCAGCGGCGGTGTGGCCAACGACAGCGGAACGTTGCCAGGCGCGCCAACAATCGAACAAGTGCGCAAGGAAAGTCCTTGGTGATCGGCGTGACGCCACCTGGGTACACCGGCGCGCCGACGGTCGACCGCCCACTTGCCCTGACGGCGCTGCTCAGCGCGCTCCTGGCCGAGCGGGGCGCAAGCGCCCTGCGCGTCCACGATGTGGCCGCGACCAGGATCGCGCTCGACACAGGAATCCAGGCGGCTCCTCGGCGGCGTGCCACGGCTTCGACTCCGCTGTGTCAGTCCCTCCCTCTACGGTTTGCCCATGGCTCCTGAGATGTGGGATCGGTTAAGTCCCTTTCGTGACGAGGCGATCGCGCGGTGCATACCCGCCGACGACATAGAGCGGTGGTTGGCCACCGCCCGCCCCTGCGCGACGCTGACGCGGGACGGGGACGGGCCGGTCGTGGGCCAGTTCGGCGGTCCGCTCCTGCTTCCGGCCGATACCCCGGACCCCGCCCACCCCTTCGTCGCTTCCATCGACCTCGCGGCCCTGCCCGCCGACGCGACGGACCTGCCGCTGCCTCCCGACGGCCAGCTGCTGCTCTTCGCCTTCCCCGAGGACGACGGCGATGGCGACACCATGGGCAGCGTGGTGTACATCCCCCTCGGCACGGCCGTAGCCGAACGGGACAAGCACGCTTGGAACTCCTTCGACTGGGACGACTACGAAGCGATGTTCGCGGAGTTCCCGGAGGGTCCGCTGCGGGCGACGGCCAATGTGTCGCTGCCCCACCACAAGTCGGTCATACAGCCCGGCATGCCATGGGGCGGGCCGCATCCCGGGCATCCCCGCTCCGAGGAACTCGTCGCGGTCTGGGAGAGCACCCGTGCGGACATCGCCCCCGAGGGGCCGCTGCAGATCGGAGGGTACGCCGATGAGGAGGCCATCGACACCGACCCGGTCGCCGTTGGCGTGTCCAGGGCCGTGAAAGCGGCGGAAGCGGGCCGGTGGGACGGACCAGTTTCGGATGACGTCTCGGACTGGGTGCTCCTGGCCGACTGGCTTGCCGGCATGGACGTACAAGGCTGGGAGAGCGCCACCGTCCACTGGGTGATCCAGCGCGAGGACCTGGCCGCACGGCGCTTCGACCGTGCGTTCACCTCGGTATTCTGGAATCCCTGACTGTGCTCTGGGGGGGGCATACACCGGCCGATGCCCGCGTGCTCGGCGAGCCGCTCGAACGATATCCGCCCGTCCGTGTGCAACGCGCCCAGGATGCGCATCGAAACTGGTCCCACGCGAACGGTCGGTAATGCACTGCTTCTCCGATGACCTCGAAGATCTGCGCCGCGAGTTCAGCTCCACTGGCATGGGCTCCAGCGACGCTCACGGTCCGTCAACCGCGTAGGCACACCCCCTGAGCGTGCCCTGAGCGGCATTGGCGAAGTCCGGTGCGGAGAGCGAGCAGCCACGGACGGCCCGCGCCCGCGGCGGAGCCGCACGTCGACACAGCATCACCGTTGTTCCAGCGGAGCCCTTAGCGGATACCGTCCCAGGCGCGACGCTCGTCGGGGGCGGGGTCGTCGACCACGCGAGTTTCTCCGCGATCAGTGCCGTGGGGCGGCGGGTCGTGTCATAGGACTCCCAGCCCGGCATGCCCTCTCGGGCGAAGGACACCCACGCCTCGTGTGCTGTGGTGGCTGCCGTCGGCGAGGGATGGTCCCCGATGCGCACCCGTACGCCGTCGTGGCCCTCGGTCCGGAAGACGAACGGCACCTCCGACCCGTGGCACGCGCCGAGGCCACGGTTGTCGGCCGGCTCCAGATGGTCGAAGCGGCACACCCAGGTGGGCCCGGCGCCCCCGGTGTGGTGACCGCCGCGAGCAGATCGCCGGGGCTCGCGCCGGGGCGCGCGGCACGGTAGATCTCCACCGAGCAGGGTGGGCGCCACATCGAACAACGAGGGTGGGTTGTGACTGCATCGTGCAAGTTGGCGGCCTGGAGGTTGATCCGGAAATCGCCGGACTCGCCGACGTCGAAGGAGGGCAGGGGCCGGACTCTCTCGCCGTCGCCCTCTTCCGTAAGGCACGGAAGTCCCATCGGTGTGTCACTCAGATACAAGCGCCCCCACACCGACCAAAAGAAAATTGCAGGCCTCTGCAACACGAGAAGCAACGAGGTCCCACTTTCATGACCGAAACGACCACGACACACGCAACGGACGAGGGCGCCGGCGACCCGGCCGCGGATGTCGCAAACCTGATGCAGATGATCGCCGGCGGCGCGATCCTCCAGACACTGCACGCGGTTGCCGAACTCAACATCGCCGACCACCTTGCCGATGGAGCACGCACGGCAAAGGAGGTGGCCGCGCGCGAAGGCAGCCATGAACGGGCCACCTTCCGTCTGATGCGTGCGGCCGCTTCGCTGGGATTGCTCAGCTACGAAGGGTCGGGGCGCTTCGGCCTGACCGGGCGGGGGCAACTGCTGCGTACCGGCGTGCCGGGTTCCCTGCGTTCCTTGGTGCTGATCCAGGCCGGGGAGTCGCACTGGCAGCCCTGGAGCCTGTTCCCCGAGGCAGTGAGGCAGGGCGCGAGCCAGGCGAAGAAGGCACTGGGCGCGGACGTCTTCGACTACTACGCTCGGCCGGAGAAAGCCGACAAAGCCAGACTGTTCGCCGAGTCCATGCGCGGCCTGGCCGGCATGGTGACCCAGGGCATCATGGCCGAGGCCGACACCGAGGGCATGTCCACCGTGATCGACGTCGGTGGCGGCGACGGACACCTCGTACTGGCACTCATGGAGGCCAACCCCGCCCTGCACGGCCAGGTACTCGACCTGCCGCACGCCGTCGAGGACGCGATCCAGCAGGCCGGACAGCGTGGCCTGTCCGACCGATTCTCCGGTGTGCCGGGCGACTTCTTCCACGACGTACCCAGCGCGGATCTCTACCTCCTCAAGACCGTGCTCCACGACTGGGACGACGAGCGGTGTACGACGATCCTTCGCAACTGCCGCTCTGCGGCGCGCGAAGGCGGGCGCGCCCTGGTCGTGGAAATGCTCGTCGACCGCGAGATCGGCAAGCCCGACTTTGCCACCATTGCGGACGTGACCATGCTCTGCGTCACGGGCGGCATCGAACGAGACCTGGACGAGTTCGACGCGCTCTTCGCTGCTACCTGCTGGCGCCGCGGCAGAACCTACCCCGTCGGCGGCGGCTACCACGCCATGGAACTCGAGGCTGTCTGACCAACCGGACGTTGCTCTCTTTGGCCCCGACGGCCCGACCGGGCAGTTTCTCGGTGCCGACGGCGTCGTCCCGTGGTGACGGTGAGCGCGAAGCCCAGGGGCCCATCACCGAGACCATCGACCGCACGGCTCATCGACGAACCGCAGCGTCGCGCGGCCATCCGCTGGACCTGCCGCCTCGATCTGGCGCCCCAGCACACCCGCGGCACCACCTCGGCGCTGCGCTGGGCCCTCCGCGCCCGCTACGGCAGCCGGATGCGAACGGTCTCAGCCGATCGTCGCTTCGATGATCGAGTAGGGAGTCGGCGTCGACACGACCCTGTCGATGCTGATACCGGCGGCGTTCAGCAGCAACTCGTACTCCGCCCGGGTGCGTTCCTTCCCGGAGCCCATGGCGAGCATGGTGAGGTCGATCGTCTTGGCCACGTGCGGCTCGTCGCCGTCCGGCATCACAGCCTCGACGATCAGCACCCGAGCACCCGGCCCACCCGCCTTGGCCGCTGACTGGAGCAGGCTGACGGCGGCAGCGTCGTCCCAGTCGTGAAGGATGTAGCTGAGCACGTAGATGTCCGCGACGGGCACGCTGTCGAAGAAGTCACCGGCGACGACCTCGACCCGGCCGTCGAGCTCCCGGGCGGCGATGTTGGACCGCGCCGCCGGCGTCACCGCGGGGAGGTCGAAGACGATCCCCCGGCGGTCGGGCAGATCCTTGATGAGTTCGGCCAGGACGCTGCCGTCGGCTCCCCCGATGTCGGCGACGAGCTCACCGGCGGGCAGCGCGTAGTCGTCGAACATGCCGGTGCGGAAGCCGTTGGTGACCGCGGCCATCGCATCGCTGAACTGCCGCGTTCGGTCCGGGCTCTCGGTCACCCAGTCGAAGAAGGGCTTGCCGAGGTAGTGGTCCGCGGCGGGCTCGCCCGTCCTGAGTGTGTGCAGCAGATCACCGAACGGGGCGTAGTGGGTCTCCATCCACATGAGCGCCACCGCGTGCACCGAATCGTCGGCGTTGCGGGACAACGTCGCCCCCAGGGGCGTCAGGGACACCCGATCGCCATCGAGGACGAACAACCCCATCGAGGCGAGCGTGCGCAGCAGCCGGCGCAGGGGCTGGCTCTGCGCGCCCGACCTCTCCGCCAGTTCGCTCACCGTCAGCGGGCCGCCGGCCTCGTCCAACATCGTCGGCAGGTCCAGCTTGGCCACGACGTAGACGGCCTGGGAGACCTGAAAGCCTCCCGTCATCTGCAACATGATGTCTGTCGGCTTCGGCTTCGGCGGGTTCATCAGCGCTCTCCTCTTGAAGTCCGTAGGTGACAACGGACTGATCGAACAGTCGATGGTCGGGCGGCGGCGATGCCGCGGGGCGCACAAGGTTTGTCCTCATTTGCATGGATCACGCCCGGAACCGCCCTGGGTTTGCTCCTCCTGCCGAAGCTTAGGAAGGTCGGCGCGGCGCGACCTTGAACCACAGCGGCATCAGGACGGAACATCCGCGCCACGAGACAGCGTTGGAGCAGCGCGTGGAGGTGGACGATGAACAACGCTGCACCGGAGGCCGAGGGGTCGCGCGGGGCGTTCTTACTGGACTCCACCGTCGCGGGCGCCGGGCCGCGCGGGTTCGACGCCTTACGGCACGTATGGGAGACGCAGATCGGCGATGTCTTCCGACTGCCGACCTTCAGTCCGACCACGATCGGTGACCTCCGGGTCAAGGGCCGCGCCGCCAAGGTGCGCGACGTGAGGTTCGCCGATGTCCGCAGCGCGTCGGCCCTCGCGGGCACCCCGGGTGACGATCACGATGCGGCGGTGATGTACGTAGTGCGGCGCGGCACATGGACGTTGGATGACCCGCCCGATCGCGACGAACACACGGTTTCGGCCGGGCAGTTCCGCCTCCGGCACTTCGAACGGCCCTATGCGTTCGAGACGGCGCCGCACACGACGACGAAGATCCTCGCTCTGCCCGCCGCAAGGCTCAGCCCCGTGCTCGGGAACCGGATCATCACCGGGCCGGCGGACTCGGCCGAGGTGCGCCTGCTGGTGGCCCACACGAACATGGTCCACGCGACCATCGACGAACTCGGCCCGGCCGGTGTGCACGCCGCTCACAGCACCCTGATCGAGCTGGCCAAGGCGGTGGTCAGACGCCGGTTCGACGACACAGAACCCCAGCTGGCTCCCGCACTCGCCCAGGCCGCGAAGGACCTCGCGGACGGCCATCTCGCCGATCCCGAGCTGTCTCCGGCGATGCTGGCGCGTCAACTCAACGTCTCTGTACGCACGTTGCAGCGGGCGTTCGCCGCGACGGGAGAGTCGGTGGGCGCCTACATCCGCCAACGGCGGCTGGAGGAAGCCCGCCTCGCGCTCACCGCCCCGTCCCGACGGCTGAGCGTCTCCGAACTCGCCGCCCACTGGCACTTCGCCGACAGCAGCCACTTCATCCGCGCCTTCAAGAAGCAGTACGGCCGAACACCCACCGATTACGCGAGCTCGACCAGGCCGGCCGGCGGATGACCCGCGGATGACCCGCCCTTGGCGGTCATCTGTCGGCCGGCCACGCACCGCTGGCCACGCACCCGGCCCACCTGCCTATAGGAGCGCATCTGATCAATGAGCTCCTCCGGTTGGGCCCGGATCGGGTGACGGAGGACCGAGGCGGACGGTGCCGGCCCTGCTGTGCGCCTCCGGCCCGCCGCGTGTTCAGTCGGTGCTCGACTGGCTGGCCTTCCATGCACGGTAGTGCTGCTCGGGGTTGTCGGTGAATGAGGCGTGGCGGGGGCGCCAGCCGAGCAGGTGGTGGGCCTTCGCACTCGTGACGAGCTCGTCCTGGTCGGCGGCCATCTGCATCATCCGGCCGGCCTCCGCGGTCTCCAGGATGATCTCGCCGGTGCAGCCGGCCGCGCGCACGGCGACGCGCTGCATGTCCAGGGCGATCAGTCGCTGGTCGTCGGCGACGACGAACACCTCGCCGTCCACGGCGGTCGGGTTGTCGAGGATGCGGACGTAGGCGTCGGCGAGGTCGTCGACGTGGACCCAGCTCCAGCGCTTGGCGGTGTCACCGTAGAAAACGGGTTTGTCTGCCTCGGCGGCGGCGAACCACTCGCCGGTCATGGAGGTGGTGGCGGGCCCTCCGTACATGAAACCGGGGCGGACCACAGTGTGCGCAAGGCCGCTGGCGGCCAGCTCCTTCTCCAGGGCGAAGCGGAAGCCGAGGGGGCTTTCGGGGTTGCCGGGCGTGTTCTCGTCCATCAGCGGCAGGCCGGTGCGGCCGTATGCGTATGTCCGCACTCGCTGCCGCGGCCGGTCTCACACCCTCCCGCATCACCCGCGTGGTCGAAGGGCTGGCCCACCACGGCATGGTCCGCAAGGAACGTCACGACAACGACGGACGTGGCAACGACGCCGTCCTCACGGACACCGGTCTGCACGCCATGCACTCGGCCCAAGCCACCCACCTCGCCAGCGCGCGGCGGCGCGTCCTCGACCACATCCCTGAGCACCTGGTGCCGGATCTTGCCCGTGCCCTTGCCGGGGTCACCGAAACCCTCTACCAGACCTGAACTGCGGTGACGTAAAGGGCGAGAGGTCATACACGGCTGTGGGATTGCGCGATCGCCAGTGCCGGCGATCGCGCAATCGGCTACAGGTGCGCGGCCAGGAACGGCAGGACCACGTCGGCCATCTCTTCGGGCACTTCCTCGGCGAGGTCGTGCCCGGCGTCGAAGACATGGCCGGTGACGTCGTCGGCCATGAGTCGCATCTGGGACTCGTTGCGGTCGCCGATGAACGCGGAGCCGCCGAGCGCCAGTACCGGGATGTCGAGCTTCTTCTGCGCGGACTGCCGGTTCTGTTCAGCGTCCACGAGCATCGCCCGGTAGATCGCGAGCATGGCGCGGATACCGCCGGGCATGGAGTAGCAGCGCACGTATTCCTCGATCGCGTCGGGCGTGGCGCTGTCGGGACGGCTGCGCTCAAACTTGATCATGTAAGTGATCAGCTCACGCTCGTGTCCGGCGATCAGCATCTCGGGAACGTCCGGCTGGAAGTAGAAGCCCAGATGCCACAGATGCATGCCACTGGAGACGTTCTCGTGGGTGAGGGCGGTGTGGTCCTCGAAGCCGAAGCCGGGGAACAGGGCCTCGGCGAACACGAGGCCGCTGACGTTCTCGCGGTGGCGGGCGGCGAGCTGGTAGCCGATCACCGCTCCCCAGTCCTCGCCGATCACGGCATACGTCCCGTGCCCGAGGTGGGCCATCAGTGCGGCGATGTCGTCGCTCATCGTCGCGGAGTCGTAGCCGTCCGCGGGGCGGGCGGAGTCGCCGAGACCGCGCAGGTCCGGCACGACGACGGTGTAATGGGGCGTCAGCTTCGGGACGAGGTGGCGCCAGTGATAGCCGGTCTTGGGCACGCCGTGCAGCAGCACCACCGCGGGGCCGGACCCGGCCGTCCGGTAGTGCAGACTCGTTCCGTTGACGGCGGCACGGCCGGTGCGGACGGGCGATCCGTCATGGTCGTACAGCATCTTCTTTCAGCCTTCCTGTTCCGTGTAGCTCGCGATGCGGGTGCCAGCCGGCGGGTGTCAGCCGACGGGTGTCATGCGGCTGATCCCGTGCCAGCGGGTTCCTGCGCCCATTCTTGATCGGGCGATACAGATTCTGGTCATGAAAAAGTCAGCCGAGGGCGGCCAGTGCGACCTCCACGAGGGGTTCGAGGGCGTCGAGGTCCGGCGTGATCTTCGAAGAGACCAGCAGCCCGTTGAGGAAGGTGACGAGGAAGCCGGCGAGCGTGTAGGGGTCGTGCCGCGCCGCGATCTCACCCCGCTCCCCCGCCACCCGTAGCACCTCGGTGAGGGCGTCCCGGATGGCATCCTGCATGTCCCGCACGATGCGCCGGACCGACGAGTCCTCCGGCAGGCGCTCGCAGGCGGCATTGACCACCAGGCAGCCCCGGCCGTCCTGCTCGACAGCGATGCGGATCCGCTCGACCAGCAGCGTGCGGATCGCCGAGCGGGCGTCAGCACCCTCCTCCAGGCTGCGCAGGGCAGCCGCCGCGAGGGTGGTGCGGTAGCGCTCCAGCGCGGCACGGTACAGGCCGTCCTTGTCGCCGAATGCCGCGTACAAGGACCCCTGCCCGATCCCCAGGTGCTGGGTCAGGTCGCGCACCGAGGTCGCCTCGTAGCCACGCGTCCAGAACAGCTCCATGGCACGGCTCACCGCCGCCTCGGTGTCGAACTCCCTGGTCCTTGCCATGGCGACACCGTAACGAATCTGGATCGCCCGCTCAAGAAAGCGCTGCGAACCGGCCGTACGCTGAGCCACGGGCGGCCTCACGGCTACTTGGGCAGGAAGCGATCACTCGGTCGGTGTGCTGACCCCGCGGCCTGGCCCTCCGCAGGAGCCCCGTACCGTTGAGGGCGTGTACCGGTTTCTGCTGACGCCCCGTTGGTGGGGGATCAACGTCTTCGTGCTGCTCGCCATCCCGTTCTGCATCTTCATGGGGTCGTGGCAGCTGAGCCGGTTCGAGGACCGGGTGGAGGGCCAGCGCAACGCGGATGCCCAGGCCGAGGCCAATGAGCGGGAGGCCGCCCGTCCGCTGGCCGAGCTGCTCCCCGTGGACAAGGCCACCTCGGGCAGGCAGGCCACCGCCTCCGGGCGCTACGACCGGCAGCTGCTCGTTCCGGACCGGGAACTGGACGGCAGGAACGGCTATTACGTGCTGACCCTGCTGCGCACCGACACGGGCAAGGCCCTGCCCGTCGTGCGGGGCTGGCTGCCCGGCGATCCCGACCCGGCGAAGGTGCCGGCCGCGCCGCGCGGCGAGGTCACCGTCACCGGTGCGCTGCAGGCGTCCGAGACGCCCGGGGACAACGGGGTCAGTGCGCGGGGCGGCCTGCCGGCGGGGCAGACGGCGGCGATCAGTGCGGCCTCGCTGGTGAACCTCGTGCCGTACGACGTGTACGACGCCTGGGTCACCCTCGATCGCGCGAATCAGGGGATGCGGGCCGTGCCGGCGGCCGCGCCCCCGGACACCGGGCTGGATCTGAAGGCGTTCCAGAACCTCGGGTACACCGGGGAGTGGTTCGTGTTCGCCGGGTTCGTGGTGTTCATGTGGTTCCGGCTGCTGCGGCGCGAGGTGGAGTTTCTGCGGGATGCGGAGCTCGGGTTGGTACCCGAGGAGAACTCCGAGGACAACCCTGAGGAGAACGAGAAGCGGGTCACCGTCTGACGCCGACGGGCGACAACACCCCCTGGGGGCCGCAAGCCCCCAGCGAGGCCGGCACCAGCACACGGCACCGTCAGGAAGCCGCCAGCACACCCGTCCAGTAAACAACCCCCGCGCACGCGTTCGACACCGTCGCCGAAGTCGCCGGTCCCCCGGACTCCGCCGTGTTCGTGATGGTGACGCTGCCGTCGGCCGTGCCGTCCTCCGTCATCAGCTGGGTGGACGTGCCGGTGTCGCCGCCGGTGGAGGTGTCGGTGCCCGTGTCGGGGTTCTCCGAGGGCGTCGGGTCGGGCGTCGGGTTGCCCGTGTCGCCGCCGGGGGTGCCGGTGCCGGGTGTGGGGCAGGTCTCCGAGGGCACCCAGGCGAACTTCACCTCGTAAGAGGAGCCCGGCTTCAGCAGCAGCGAGGTGACTTCGAGGGCCGGGTCGGGCAGCCCCGCCGCGGCGTCCCCGGACGTGTGCCGGACGGTGCTGATCTTGGTGGCGTCCGCCGCGCCCGCCGGGGTCGGCGTGATCGTGCCCGGACCGCTGACCGTGCAGTCGGCGGAGGAGGTGTTGGTGTAGCGGAAGGTGCCGTAGACCGTGCCGGCGGTGTCGGGGACGTCGGTGGTCGACTCGCCCGGGCCCAGATCGGTGGCCGTACACAGCGGGACGCCCGTGACGCTGGTCGCGGAAGGGTTCGCGCCGCTGCTCGCTGCCGTGTCGCTCTCGGGGCCCTTGCCCTTGTTCTCTTCCTTCTGCTCGCCCTTGCCCTTGTCCTCGGTCTTGCCGGAGGAGGTGCCCGAGGTGCTTTCGCCGCCGTCCGGGGCCTTGCCCTCCCCGGCGCCGCCCTGTGCCTGCGAGTAGTGCCCGGCCACGGACGGGTTGGCGTCGGCGCCGGTGGAGTTGGAGACGTGCACGAGGGCCGGGACGGCGGTGCCGATGAAGAGGGCCGCGGCCGCCATGCCGACGACGGCCTGCCGCTTGCGCGTCCGTCGGGCGGGTACCGCCTTGCGCAGGTGGTCCAGCGTGCCGTCGCGCGGCTCGATCTCCTGGACCGCCTGGTGCAGCAGCCTACGCAGTGCCAGCTCGTCCGAGTCGAGCCCCGTGGAGCTCTGGTCGTCGGGGCCGTGGTTCACAGTTCCGTTCCCAGCGTGCGATTGCTTCGGCGCTTGCTCGTCCGACGACTCTGTCGGCTCACGCCATTCATAGGGCTCATGGGGGACGTGCAGATGACGCCGCGCGCCCCGCCCGTCCTGTTCACCACTCATGCAGGCTCCTCCATGGCGACCCGCAGGGCCGCGATGCCGCGCGAGCCGTAGGCCTTGACGGAGCCCAGCGATATCCCGAGCGCCTCGGCGACCTGCGCCTCCGTCATGTCCGCGAAGTAGCGCAGGACCAGGACCTCGCGCTGGCGGCGCTGCAGGCCCTTCATCGCCTTGATCAGGGAGTCGCGCTCCAGCTGGTCGTAGGCCCCCTCCTCGGCGCTCGCCATGTCGGGCATCGGCTTGGACAGCAGCTTCAGGCCGAGGATCCGGCGGCGCAGGGCCGAGCGGGAGAGATTGACGACCGTCTGACGCAGATACGCGAGCGTCTTCTCCGGGTCACGGACGCGCTTGCGCGCGGAGTGGACGCGGATGAACGCCTCCTGGACGACATCCTCGCAGGAGGCCGTGTCGTCGAGGAGGAGCGCCGCGAGCCCCAGCAGGGAGCGGTAGTGGGCGCGGTAGGTCTCGGTGAGGTGGTCGACGGTGGTTCCGGCAGCCACCGTGTCGTCGGCACCGTCGCGCTGATTCGGAATGCGGGCGGGCCGCGCTGCGGGCATGGGCGCGATCACCGGCATGCCACCGGGCGTACCGGGCATGCGGGGTCGTAGGGACGGGCGGGGCGGCCGTAGGGCCGTGCCGCGCGTCGCCGCGGGAAAGTCGAGTACCTCAGCCACGCCAGTTGGACACGCTTCCCCTCCTCAGGGTTGTACGCGACCGACCGTCTTGTGTCAGGCGGCACAACTGACAGTGCGTCGAACGCCCTCATGCCCTACCCGCTCTTCCCCTGTGTCCTGAATGATCGGGGCGTCCCCACGCCCCGTAAAGCAGTCCCCGCGCCCCCTGAAGGGCGTCCGCAAAGACGCTCCCCGCCCTCCGCGCGGTTGCGGAGGGCGGGGAGCCAAATCTTCGGATGCCGAGCGGCTCGGTTCAAGTGGTCCAGGTGGTCCAGGTGGTCCAGGTGGTCCAAACCAACACCTGGATCACATCTCTTACACAGATCCTACAAAAGTATGCGCTTACAATCAGGGGTTTTCCGGTGGTAACCCCTGGCCGCACCACGTGTCACACCCCACTCAGCGTCAGAAACCGCCCCGGCGTCACTCGAACTCCGCCGCCACCAGTTCCGCGATCTGGGCGGTGTTGAGCGCGGCCCCCTTGCGCAGGTTGTCACCGCATACGAAGAGCTCAAGGGCGGTTGGATCATCGAGGGCCCGCCGCACCCGACCGACCCAGGTCGGGTCGGTGCCCACGACATCGGCGGGCGTGGGGAACTCCCCGGCCTCCGGATCGTCGAAGAGGACGACGCCGGGCGCTGTGGCGAGGATCTCACGCGCCTTGCCGACGGTGACCTCGCCCTCGAAGCGGGCGTGGACGGTGAGCGAGTGCGTGGTGATCACCGGCACCCGTACGCAGGTCACCGCGACCGGCAGCCTGGGCAGGCCGAGGATCTTGCGGGACTCGTCCCGCACCTTCATCTCCTCCGACGACCAGCCGTCCTCCCGGAGGGATCCGGCCCACGGTACGACGTTCAGCGCGACCGGCTCCGGGAACGGCCCGGTGTTGTCCCCGACGGCCCGCCGTACGTCACCGGGGCTGGTCCCCAGCTCCGTACCGGCGACGAGGGACATCTGCTGCCGCAGCGTCTCCACCCCGGCCCGCCCGGCCCCGCTCACCGCCTGGTACGAGGAGACGACCAGCTCACGCAGCCCGAACTCGGCGTGCAGCGCGCCGAGCGCCACGATCATGGAGAGGGTGGTGCAGTTCGGGTTGGCGATGATCCCGCGCGGACGCAGCCGCGCCGCGTGCGGATTGACCTCGGGGACGACCAGGGGCACGTCCGGGTCCATCCGGAAGGCGCCCGAGTTGTCCACGACCACCGCGCCCTTGGCGGCGGCGATCGGCGCCCACCGCTCGGCGATCTCGTCCGGTACGTCGAACATGGCGACGGCGACCCCGTCGAAGGCCTCCTCCGCCAGGGCCACCACCTCGACCTCCTCGCCGCGCACGGCCAGCTTGCGGCCGGCCGAGCGCGGTGAGGCGATCAGACGGATCTCGCCCCAGATGTCCGCGTGCTGGGACAGGATCTGGAGCATGACCGTGCCGACGGCTCCGGTCGCACCCACGACCGCGAGCGTCGGCCGTACAGACCTACCGGTCCGCTCCGTGTCGGCCATCAGCGGCCGGTGCCTCCGTAGACGACGGCCTCGTCGCTGTCGGAGTCCAGCCCGAAGGCGGTGTGCACGGCACGGACGGCCTCGGTCACGTCGTCGGCACGGGTGACGACCGAGATGCGGATCTCGGAGGTCGAGATCAGCTCGATGTTCACGCCCGCGTCGCTCAGCGCCTCGAAGAACGAGGCCGTGACACCCGGGTTGGTCTTCATGCCCGCGCCGACCAGCGAGATCTTGCCGATCTGGTCGTCGTAACGCAGCGAGTCGAAACCGATGCCGTGCTTGTTCCGCTCCAGCGCGTCGATGGCCTTGCGGCCCTCGGTCTTCGGCAGCGTGAAGGAGATGTCCGTCAGCCCGGTGGAGGCGGCGGACACGTTCTGCACGACCATGTCGAGGTTGATCTCGGCATCGGCGATCGTGCGGAAGATAGAGGCGGCCTCGCCCGGCTTGTCGGGCACGCCGACGACCGTGATCTTGGCCTCGGAGGTGTCGTGCGCGACACCGGAGATGATGGCCTGCTCCACCTTCTGGTCCCCTTGCTGCTGTGTCTTTCGAACGGGTGGCTCGCTGCTGACCCACGTGCCCTGCAGCCCGCTGAAGGAGGAGCGGACGTGGATCGGGATGTTGTACCGGCGGGCGTACTCCACACAGCGGTGGAGCAGCACCTTCGACCCGGAACTGGCCAGTTCGAGCATGTCCTCGAACGAGATCCAGTCGATCTTCCGGGCCTTCTTCACCACACGCGGGTCGGCGGTGAACACACCGTCGACGTCGGTGTAGATCTCGCACACCTCGGCGTCGAGGGCGGCGGCCAGCGCCACCGCCGTGGTGTCCGAACCACCGCGGCCCAGCGTGGTGATGTCCTTCTTGTCCTGGCTGACGCCCTGGAAGCCGGCGACGATGGCGATGTTGCCCTCGTCGAGCGCCGTCCTGATCCGGCCCGGCGTGACGTCGATGATCCGGGCTTTGTTGTGGACCGAGTCGGTGATGACGCCGGCCTGGCTGCCGGTGAAGGACTGGGCCTCGTGGCCCAGGTTTTTGATCGCCATGGCCAGCAGTGCCATGGAGATCCGCTCTCCGGCGGTCAGCAGCATGTCGAACTCACGCCCGGCCGGCATCGGTGATACCTGCCCGGCGAGATCGATCAGCTCGTCCGTCGTGTCGCCCATCGCGGAAACGACGACGACCACCTGATGGCCGTTCTTCTTCGCTTCCACGATCCGCTTGGCGACGCGCTTGATGCCCTCGGCATCGGCTACGGAGGAGCCTCCGTACTTCTGCACGACAAGGCCCACGTGCGCTCCTCGCTCAGTCCGTGTGTGTCGGCTCAGTTTAACGAGCGCCCGAAAATCCCTTCCGAGGTATCGCATGGTGAGATGTCCCGATCTGCGATCCCCGGTCGGCGGAATGTCCGGTCGCTCGGTCTTCGGTCTGCACATGCCCGGGGCGCACCCACGACACTCGGAAAGTGCCGCGCGTCACAGACGATCCGGAATCAAGAGCGGGCATGGCGATGCTGGTGCTGGGGCAGCCGCCGCGATCGGCGCGGTCGCCGTCCGCCGGATCACCCGCCCGCTGCGCGAACTCAACGCCATGGCGAGCAAGTTCAGCGACGGCGACCTGACCGCCCGTTCGGCGGTGACGGACCCGACCGAGACGCAGACCCTGGCCGCACCCTCATCCAGGCGGGCGAGCGCCTGGACACCCTGATCGCCTCGCAGCGCATCTTCGTCGCGGACGCCTCGCACCAGCTCCGCACCCCTCTCACGGCGCTCAGGGTCGTGCGCAGTGCTCCTGATGGCCTGTGGTTCCTTGGTGCGACTGGGTATCACGGGGTGGTGTTCAATGTGGTGCGATCAGGCTTTTATGGCACTTTCCGGTGACTGTTCATCGTGAGGTGCAGGAGCGTGATCGTGCATTCGGTAGCGTGCGTGTCACTGCGAGGCCGGTGAGAGCAGCAGTCACGATTCCGGTCTCCTCGAGAATCCGCCCCGTGCCCAGGAAAGCGACGCGGGTCCCCGCCCCGCCCGGGTCCACACCGGGCGGAAAGCGTCCGGCGGGGCGGACACCGCAGCCTCCGAATCGCCGCAGCCGGCGGCGCCACAGGCGGCAGGTACCGCCCACGATGAGCACCCGCACCGCACCCGGCGGCGACGGCCCACGGTCCCACGGCAGGCGTCCAAACCCCGCCCAGCACGACGGACCACTTCCCGGCATCCAGGAAAACCCAGGATCGCCCAGGGAACCTCAGCTCATCAGCGACGCTGTCCCTGGACAACATCGCGGACGGGGTGGACGACGAGTTCGTACGGGAGGACGTGGAGCAGGCGACCGCCGAGGTGGTCCGGATGAGCTGGCTGGTCAACGGGCTGCTGGTGCTGGCGCGGGCCGAGGCCAAGGTGACGGCCGCGGAGCCGCTGCCGCTCAGGGACATCGTGGACGAACGTCTGACGGTGTGGAGGCCGGCCGCCGACGAGCGCGGAGTCGCCATCGCGCTCAGGGGGAGTATCGACGGCCGGCTGCTTGTGCTGGCCAGCCCCGGTCACCTGGAACAGGTGCTGGACAACGTGCTCTCGAACGCCCTGGAGGTGTCACCGGACGGCGGCACGATCACGGTCCGGGTGGAGCCGCGGGGCGACGAGGTGGAGCTGTCCGTACTGGACGAGGGACCCGGCATGTCGGATGCCGAACGCTCGGGGACGCCCACCAGAGCGCGACCCGCGAGTACATCTCGGAGCTGTACGAGGGGCAGCCGCTGGACCTCGGCTTCGCCTCACAGAACTGGCAGCGGTCCGTGCGAGACCGCAAGAAGCCCGGCATGCTGGACCGCCGGCGCTTCGAGACGCTGGTCTTCACCTACCTGGCCGAGCACCTGCGGACCGGAGATGTGGCCATCACCGGCTCGGACACCTCATGGAGGTCGTGCGCGAACTCCAGGCCGAGGGATGGCAGATCACCGGGGAGGACCTGGCCGCGATCAGCCCGTACCTGACCGGCCACATCATGCGTTCGGCACCTACACCACCACGGAGCTGACCGTGCGCCCGGACGCGTTCGACCCGCGCCTGGACGTCGAGTTCGAGACGGAGGAGGAACAGTCGGCCGCAGCGTGAGAGGCTCGCGTCCGGGACCGCCGTGCTCGACGCCCCCTCGTCGAGGGAAAGAGGTCCGGTGCAGCAACCCAAGCGCGAGGCCCGGCAGTACAGTTTTTGTGCAGTGAATCCCGATATGAGCGGGGGGTTGGGTTACGTGGCAAGCGATCGCAATGCCGGATCCGGCTCGAAGGCCGTGGGAGCGCGCCTCGGGCGGTTAGGCCGGCTCGGCAAACCTGGACAATGCGTTGCGGAGGCATCCGCGCCGACGGACCTGCTGCGGTGCGCGGCGGCATGTGCGGTGGTGATCGCGTCCGCCGGAGCGGTCGCAGCGGCCGGGACCGGTCCGGCCGCGGCGACCACGGTACAACGCACGTTGCAGTTCACGTGTTCGTCGCCCACCTACGGCACCACCCCGATGACGGCACTGATCCAGGCGAACGCCCCGGATTCGGCAGTGGTCGGCCAGGCAGTGCCAGGCATCGTCCTCAGGGCCACGGCGACGGTCGGCCCCAACGTCACCCACGGCCTCGGCCTGATGGGCGTGACGAGTGTCAAGGGGACGGCGGAGGCGACCGTGGCGGCGCAGGGCAGTACTGAAACCGTACCGCTGACGATCTCGGACGCCCGTGTCCCGGCGTCCGGCCCGATGACGGTCAACGCGGCTGGAACCACGCCATCGTTCGTCTTCAACCGCCCCGGACCTGCGACGATCTCGCTCGTCGGCCTCACCGCCCGAATGACCCCCGTGAAGAGCGACGGGACGGCCCCGGTAGGCACCGTAGAGGGGAGGTGCGTGCTCAATCCCGGGCAGGACAGTGTCCTGCATACGATCGCTGTCACTTCTGGTGGAGTGGGCGCGCCGACACCCCCCGGTGGCGTGGGCGCGACCCCGACACCCCCCGTTCAGCAGTCGTCCAAGCCGCCCACGAGCACGCACAGCGCGGCTGCGGGGCCCACAGCCCCGACACCGACGGTCGCAGGGTCCGACAGCACCACCTCGACACCGGGAGTGACACCTGGGAGGCCCACAGCCCCGACACCGACGGTCGCAGGGCCCGACAGCACCACCTCGACAGCCCATGTCTCCGGCACAGCCGGTCCTTCCCCCACCGCGAGCAGCAGTCTGGCCCCGCTGCCGGCAGTCCTGGGCGCACTGGCCGTGTGCGGTGGCGCCATCGGGACCTTCCTCTGGCTCAGGCGCCGCCCGGGCCGCGGGGGAGAAAGCGGCGGGTGAGCCGGCGCCGCCTGTTGGTGCCGGGGTCAGCAGCGGGCCGGCTTGGCCATTGAGGCCCCGGCGAACTGAGACCACACCGACGCGGGAGGCAAGCCGAACGCGTCGCACATGTAGCGGTGGGGGTCCGTATGCTGGGATACGTTGATCAGCGTTGCTGACCCGTTGCCGTTCGCCGTTGCCAGGACGGTGCCCTGGGGGTTGAACGCCACCTTGAAGACGGCACCGTCGCCGTTGGCTGTGGCGTCGGCGCCGGCGCTGAGGGGCTGCTGGGTGGCCGGATTCCAGAACTGGACGCTCCCGTCGGCGACGGCGACGGCGAGCACGGCGCCATTCGGGCTGAACGCGACATCCCAGACGGGGCTTCTGCTGCTGGTGGGTGTGATGGGGGTTCCGGCTTGCCGCTGCGTGGCCGGGTCCCACAGGCGCACGGTCCCGTCGCCCCCGGCCGTAGCCAGCAGCGCGCCCGACGGGCTGAACGCGAGATCCGAAATGGCGGCGCCTGCGGTGATGGGGGTGCCCACCTGCTGCGGCGCGGCCGGGTCCCACAGCCGCACAGTCCCGTCGCCCCCGGCCGTGGCCAGCAACGCGCCCGACGGACTGAACACGACACTCGTGACACCGGTGCCGTAACCGGTAGCGGTGATGGCGGTGCCGATCGGACGGTGGGTGACCGGGTTCCATGAACGGACGCTTCCGTGGTCGTCGCCGGTCACGAGCACAGTGCCGGAGCGATTGAACGCGACACTGGTGACTCCGCCGTGAGCAGTGGCGGTGATGGCGGTGCCCACCTGGTGCTGGGTGGCCGGGTCCCACAGGCGCACGGTCCCGTCGGCGCCCGCGGTGGCCAGCAGCGCGCCTGACGGGCTGAACGCCACATCGGATACAGGCCTGCCGCCCGCGGTGGCGGTGATGGTGTTGCCCATCTGACGCTGGGTGGCCGGGTCCCACAGGCGCACGGTCCCGTCGGCGCCCGCGGTGGCCAGCAGCGCGCCTGACGGGCTGAACGCCACATCGGACAGAGGACTGCCATTGTCGGGGGCGGTGATGCTGGAGCCGGCCTGATGCTGGGTGGCCGGGTCCCACAGGCGCACGGTCCCGTCGGCGCCGCCGGTGGCCAACAGCGTGCCGGAGGGGTTGAACGACATATCCCAGACGACGCTCTTCGTGCTGGTGACGGCGATGGTGCTGCCGACCTGCCGCTGGGTCGCCGGGTTCCATAAACGCACGGTTCCGTCAATGCCGCCTGTCGCCAGCCGGGTACCGTCCGGGTTGAAGGTCATGCCGAGGGCGATGGATCCCGTTGTGGTGGCTTTGATGGTGGTGCCGATCTTCCGCTGGTTCTCCGGGTTCCATAAACGCACGGTTCCGTCGCCGCCGGCTGTGGCCAACAGTGTGCCCTTGGGGTCGAATGTCACGCCGACGGTGCCCTTGCTGGTGGCGGTGATGGCGGTGCCCACCTGCTGCCGCGTGGCCGGGTCCCACAGACGCACGCGTCCGTTGGCGTCCCCGGTGGCCAGCAAAGCACCTTTGGGACTGAATGCGACACTTGACGCGGGGGTGTCATTGGCGGCGGTGATGGTGCCGACCTGCTGCTGGGTCGCGGGATTCCACAGGCGTACGCTCCCGTCGCTGCCAGCCGACGCCAGCAGTGTGCCGGACGGATTGAACGCAAGCCCCAGAACGGCGGTGCGGTTGCCGGAGGCGGTCATGGTGCTTCCGATCTGGCGGTGTGTGGCCGCGCTCCACAGCCGAACTGACCCGTTGTCGCCGGCGGTGGCCACCGTGGTGCCGTCCGGACTGAACACGACCTTCGAGACGTTGGCGCCGTCAGCGGCGGTGATGGTGCCGCCGATCTGTTTCTGGGCGGTGGGATTCCACAGCCGCACCGTCCCGTCACGGCCGGCGGTGGCCAATGCGGAGCCGTCCGGACTGAACGAGACCGAATGGATGTCCCGATGAGGCGTGATGATGGTGCCGCGCTGCTCGTTCAGCAAAGCGGCCTCGGTTCGCCTCGCCTGGTCGGTCCCGGACACCGTCCTCGCGGCGACGGCCAGTTGGCGGGCGGTATACGGGTCCGTCGAGTCCAGTGTCAGCGCCTCGACCGCCAGTTGGCGTGACACGGCCACGGCCGTTTCAGCCCGCACGGCGGCTTCGGCATGTCTCGCCCGCTGCGCGGCGAACCCCGCGCCGACCGCCGCGGCCACGGCGAGCACTGCCAGGGCAGTCAAGGCCGCGATCATGCGGCGGTTCCTGCTGATCTGGGCGCTTGCAGCGCTGATCTGGGAGCGTTCAGCCCTGTGGCTGGCGGCGAGGAAATCGGCGATCTCACGCGGCAGTGCACGCCGGCTTTCCCAGTCGCGGCCTTCATCGAGGTCGGTGCCCCGCAGGAGGTCGTTGGGGTTCTGGGACTCCTTCCACCGCAGCTGTTGCTCGGTCGTTCGGCGCAGCCAGTCGTGGAACCGGTGACCCTGGGCGACCCACTGGCGTAACTCGGGCCAGTCGCGGATGAGTGCGTCGTGGATCAGTTCGGCCACGGGCTGGCCGGCAGCGGGCTGCCCGTCGGTGCGTTCGGTCCGGGTGGTGATGATCCGGTAGCCGGTGAGTGCGGCCAGGACGTCGTCGACATCACGGCCTGAGGGTTCACCGGCCTGCACGGTGCGGGTGTGGTCGGCTGCCACGGCCCGCAGGTTGTCCAGGGGTTCCTGCTGCCGCACGGCGGGGACCAGGTGGGCATCGTCGGCGGGGCGCACCAAGGCGGCGAGGATGCGCTGCGCGATGGGCTGCTGCCGGTCGGGCAGTCGGTCGAGCGCGGCGTTGCACCAGGTGGCAAGGCTCCCGGTGATTTCCCCGATAGCATCGTATGCCTGGTGCGTGAGGTAGCCGTCGCTGCGGCGCTCCCACAACTGGCTGAGCGCCAACTCCAGCGGCGGCAGCAGGGTAACCGGTGCGCGCAGGATGCCGGGGCGGTCGCCGGTCAGGATGTCGGTGATGATCCTGTCGGGCAGGCCCTCTTCGAAGCGGGCGCCGGCGCTGTCGGCCGGCTGGGTGATGATGTCCCGCAGGTCCTGCGCACTCAAGGTGGCCGGTACGTTGACCGGGCGTGGCGCGGCCTCCAGCAGGTCGGGGGCCAAGGCGGCGAGGTGCGGATAGAAATCGTCGCGCATGACCAGTACCACACTGACCGGGGCCCGCGTGCGGATCGCAGCCGTGACCTGCTCGATCACGGCCTGGAAACCATCCGGCGGTTGCCCGCCGGTGCCAGGGCCGGTGAGTAATTCCTCGAACTGGTCGATGACCAGCAGTAGACGCTGGCAGCCGGGTTCAGCGGCCACCCTGCGCCCGGCGGCCGCGACGATGCCCTCGGCTCCTGCCGCGGGCAGCACACGTTCCAGTGCGGCCATCAGGTCCCGCCCCGGGCGGGCGTACACGGGCAGCCAGCGGTCGCTGCCCGCAAGCCTGCCCGCGGCCAGCGCGGGCAGTACCCCTGCCTGGACCAGGGAGGACTTGCCCGACCCCGAGGGCCCCAGCAGCAGCGCCCCCCGATACTCAGCCAGACTGTCCAGCACCAATTGAACTGCGGCACCTCGACCGTGAAACCACTTGGCATCCTCGACGGTGAACGGATCCAAGTGACGGTAGGGGGATACCGCCTCCACCTTCAGGCCGGGATACACCTCCCGCAGGACCTGGGTGGGCGTCGCGTAGGCAATACCCAGGCCCTTGAGAAGGGGGTCGGGAGGGGCGACAGCGCTCAGCATGCCGATCACCCGGCCGGTGACCTCATCCAGAACCGGCCCGCCACTGAACCCGGTCGTCAGGTCGTTAGCTCCGGTCAGTTGCAGCGTCATGCCTGCACCCGCGACATCCAGTAGGTGACCGGCCTCGCCCCAACCGAACTGTCCGCCGGGTGGCGCCTGCGGGGGGAACCCGAACAAGCACACCCGGTGCCCACGGCAACCCGCTGCGGAATCCAAGCGCAGCAACGGCACACCGTCAGGAACCTGATCCACCCGCAGGACGGCGACATCCTGGTCTTCGGCAGCCCGCCATGCTCCGGCAAGGACCTCGCCGTCGACCTGCGGGGCTCCTGGCGCGTGGGGGAAGGCGAGTCTGATCCTCGCACCGGGCCCGCCCCCGGCTTTCGTCACCACATGCGCACAGGTGACCAGCACACCCTCACCGGCGAAGAAACCCGCCCCCACCACATCGCCACCCGCACTCAAAACCTGAGCGACCGCCGCGTCCAACCTCGACCCCGGCGTGTTACGGGGTGCAGCAGCATCCATCGCCCGGCTTTAGGCCCGGTCGCCCTGGTCGTGCTTCCACATCACCTTCACCGTCAGGTGACAACCCGCATCGGTCCTGGTGATCACCACACCGGCCTGCACGGCCAGATCGACCCCGAACTCCACCTCGACTTCGGCAGGGCCTGCCGTGCGCAGCTGATTCAGCACCGTCCGGGCCATGTCCGCGACGGGATCCAAGGCCGCCTGCAGACTCGCCGGCAGTTCCTGAATCGCCTCGCCGACCCGGCCGGCCTTCACCGGCCCTTCAGGCCCAGCAGCCGTCTCGAGCAGGATCGAGCCCCCGCCTTCTAGTTCAATTCGAGCAAGGCTCGCCACGAACAACTCCCCCCACGTGCTTCGGGCACACAGCAACATCGTCTGACCAACGTAGTCCACTTGTCGTGCAGGCCGCCTCAGAATCCCGAGGCGCGGTCCATGACGAACATCCCCAGCTGTCGTCCGGAAACGAAGACCCCGCGATGCGGGAGACCGCGACGAAGCCCACGAGAGTGGGGTACGCCCGTTGCAGTACCGCCCAACAACAGCTCCAGAGCCAGCTCGACGCCCTGGCGGAAGCCGGGTGCGACCCGGTCTTCTCAGAGAAGATCAGCACCCGCATCAAGGTACGGCCCGAGTTCGTCAAGGCGATGGACTACGGTCGCTCTACGCGGATGCGTTTGCGGTTCGCGCTTGCGGCCAAAGCCCGGATGTCCTCGAGGTCGTCCGTGAGGATGAGGGCGTCATCGTGCGTCGAAGACGCGAGCACAACGCCGGCGTCGATCACATCCGCTGTGCCGTTCTCCTGACACAGCAGTGCCGCCGCTTTCGCCGCGGCCTCGGTCAACGGCAGGACAAGGCAGGGACGCAGCACCTTGTGCAGGTTGGCAGCCTTGGGACGAGTGTCCCAGCACTGGGCCAGCACCCCCGCCGGAACGATCGGCCGGACGTCTGCGGCAAGGAACTCGTCATGCTGTGCGATGAAGTTCCGGTCGTTCTTCGCCGCGGCAAGCAGGGCGCCGGAGTCGTACACGACATGGTTCACGCGGGCCGGGCCTCCTTCGGGCCCTTCTCGCTCCACCCCATGAGGTCAGCCACACGCGCCCTGGCCTTGGCACGCTCTTCCTCGGTGAACATGCCGTACTGCTCCTGGTACTCGACCATGGCCTCCCGGCCCTCACGCATCCGCTTCCGGTGGCCCAGGTAGGACTCCAGTGCCCGGCTGACCACCGCCGAGATCTGCTCGTCCTCGGCCTCGGCATGCTGCCGTAGTGCCTCGCCGAGCTCGGCATTCAAACTCACGCTGAACTTCACCTTCTCCGCCATATTACGAATGTAATCTGGGGGCCGCGTTGAAACCACCGGCGCGCGGAGGCGCACGCGCGTTCACCCGCGTCGCCGCCGTCACCACTTCCAGCGCCTCGGCGGGAGCCCGTTCGCGATGCGGTCGCGGTTGTCGCGGTAGTGGTAGAAGACGAGGTCCTCGATGGGGACACGGCGGAACGTGTCAGGCACGGGACCTCCGGTACGGCGTTCCAGTTTTTGCTTGAGGAAGCGCGCGGACGTGACGCCCAGGTGTGCGACCTCGGCGAAGCCCTTCTTGATGTCCTCGTCGGTCATCGGGTTCTCCGCGAACTCCTTGCGGCAGTCCTCGCAGATCCCCCGGTCGATCTTCACCGTGCGTTCGTCCTGGTCGCACGTGGCACAGGCCATGATCACGCGGGTGACGCGGGCGCGGAGGGGGCGGCTCGGCGCGGTGGGGGCATCGGCCTTCTGCGGCGGCATCTTCGACTCCAGTCGTCTGCGGGCGAGTCCGCCCGGGTTGGTGACATCGGGCGGGAGCCCGTCGGTCAGGGCGCGAGTGATGTCGTTCGGCGTCGCGCCACGGGACAGCCACTCCGCGGCGAGGGGTTCGAGCGAGCGGCAGTCGCTTTCGGAGAGGGGCATGCGGGGGTCGGCTGCGCGGAGTCCGGCGAGGGTTCGGTACGCGGCGCTGGGCTCGTCGGGGGCCGGTTCGTCCTGGGCTGCTTCGGGGGTCGGCTGCGGAGCCGGCTGCTCCTCGGTTCGGGCCAGGCCCGGTCGGTAGTCCTGGGTCACGTCCCTGCCGTGGCGCTCCCGCGCGAAGTCCGCCCACCACTCCGGTGACCTGGGCGTACGCGACCAGTACGTCCGCGTCACCCACCGCATCGAGTTGTCCTCGACGGTGATGTGTTCCTTGATCCAGCGCAGGTGGCCGGCCTCGGTGAGGTGATTCAGCGATGTACGCATTGCCTGCTGGCCGTAGCGGGGGTGTTCCGCCGCGAGAACCTTGTGGCCCATCGCGTGGCCGTCGTCGAGGTGGTCGATGAAGACGGCGACCTCAGCGTCGCGTGGGAGCAGGTGTGCGAAGTCCGGGTCGGTGTGCGGGACTTCGTCACCCACGGAGCGCTTTCCGTACCCCGTTTTGGCCATGGGGTGGGCAGGGGACGGCAGGGCAGGGCTAGGCTGGGCGTAAGCCACGATCGAGTCGCTTTCGATCCGTAGGTCCAGGCCCCGGAGCCGGTGTTGGTAGCACCGACCGGGGCCGATCTATTGCCGCGAACCTAGAGCGGCTTTACGTTCCGAAGCAAGCCGATCACGGAATGTCACCTTTCGAGGTAGGACGCCTCAACTCACGTACAGACTTGGTTAGTTGGGTTGGTTTTCAACCATCCCAAAGCCCAAAAACCCATTGGAGGAGCTCGGAGCTCGAGGCTCAAGCTCCGGGCCGACCTGCGGAAACGTCGGCGAGGAAGGCCGTCCAGGCAGGGTCGCCGAGGTGGAGCCGGGGGCCCGCCGGGACCTTGGAGTCGCGGACGTGGACGGTGGTCCGGGCGGCGGGGAGGGCGACTTCGACGCAGGCGCCGCCCTCGTCATCGCTGTGACTCGACTTGAACCACGCCAGCGCGACCTCGACGCAGTCGCCGCCCTCGTCGTCGCTGTAGCTCGACTTGAACCACTTCAACTGGTCACTCACGGCTGTCCACCATCCGCTCGATGAAACGGGCCGACTCGTCGGGTCCGAGAGCCTGTGTGCGGATCATGCTAAGCCGCTCGGTGACCCTGCTGACAACCCCCGGATCAGCCGAAAGCTCGCTGGCGAACGGGCCTTCTGTGAAAGCGAATCGCTCGTGGTCGCGGGTCTCCAGGAGCACCATGGGACCCATGAGTGCGGCAGGGACGGCCCGTTCGAAGGGGAGCACCTGCACCACGACGTTCCGCAGCCGCGCCACTTCCAACAGGCGGCGCAGCTGTTCGGCGTCCACCTGCGGAGCGCGCAGCACGGCCTCGTAGAGGACGAAGCTCAGCCCTACCGGAGGCTTGCGCTCGGTGAGGATGGCCTGCCGCTCCATGCGGGCCGCGATCCGCTCCTCCACCGTCTCCTCGTCCAGGGGCGGGATGCGGTTGTCGATGAGAGCCCGCGCGTACCCCTTCGTCTGCAACAGCCCGGGGACGAGCGAGACATCGTACGACCAGCGGCTGATCGCCTCCTTCTCCCGCTCCATGAAGTCCTGCGCCCGCGCCGGGAACCGCTCCCGGTTCAGGTACTCCTTGGCCGCGCTCAGCAGGCCCTCCGCCCCGCAGAGTTCGTCCGCCACGTCGAGCACGCGCGGCGTCGGCATCCGTACGCCGCGTTCCATGGACGCGATGGTCTCCGGGGAGTAGTTGGCGGCGGAGGCGAGTTCCTCGCGGCTGACATCGGCCTTCACGCGCCAGCGTTTCAACTGGTTGCCGCTGTAACGCCAGGCGACAGGCGGCTGGTTGTTGTTGTGCGTACCCGACACGGTGACCACCTCTGACCGGCGCACTTCTTTGTGCACCTCTCCGGCTCGCTACCGAGCGTAGCCTTATGGGACCCATCCCGTGACCATGACGAACACAATTCACCGCCCCGACTGGGCCGGGCCGCGGGCCACCAACTCCGCGTGGCGGTCGCGCACTTCGACGCCGTACGGATCGAAGGTGTCCGGGGGGAACGGGTCGCCGCGCGGATCATCGACGCGTACCGACGCTCGGGCAGTGCGGGGGCACAGCCGACCGCTGGGCGTGCAACCGCAACACATTCAGGCGGCGCCGACCGTCCGGTCCCCGTACTCGATGGTCACAGTGATCCTGGCCCCGAGCGCCTCCGCGTACATACGCATCGTCTCCAGATTGTGAATCTCCCCCCGCTCGATCTGGGAGACCCTGACCTGGGAGATCCCCACCGATTCGGCTACCTGAGCCTGTGTCAGTCCCTGCTGCTCGCGGATCTCGCGCAGGTGGTGTCCCACTAGGTACGCCTCGGTCGCCGTACGCGCTGCCTGCTTACGGGATTCCCACTCGGCGTCGGTCACCTCGGGCTGGTTCTCCCGCATCCGGCGCTTGACCTCCGCCCAGCTGCTGTACTGGCTCATCGGGCCACCCCGTCCATTCGGACCTCTGTACTTCCCGAGCTGCCCGGCCGCAGTTCCTTGAGGTTGTGCATGCGGCAACCGGTAAGCCGGTCAACTTGCGGGCGTACCAGCGCTGGTCCGCTCCATCCAGTGCGCGTCGCGAAACTCGCCGCTGCCGCTACTTCGCCGGCCGCATCCCCAGCGGTTCCCCGATCTCCTCCGCCATCACCTTGCCCGCCTCGAATTCGAGCGTCTCGTCGCCCATGCCCTGGTCCGTGTCCAGGCCGTCGAGTTCTTCGAGGGGCTGGTTCAGGCGGACGTGGGCGAGGACCGACTGCAGCGCGCGCAGGGTCGCCGACGCCGTCGAGCCCCAGTTGGAGAAGTAGGAGAACTGCCACCACCACAGGGCCTCCGTGGTGCGGCCCGCGCGGTAGTGGGCCATGCCGTGGCGGAGGTCGGTGATGACGTCGGCCAGGTCGTCGGAGATGCGGGCCGGGACCCGGGCCTTGCTCGGCTCGTAGGGGTCGAAGACCTCCGAGTAGACGTCGACCGGCTCCAGGAGGCGCGCGAGGTTCTCGCGGAGTCCGTCCATGTCGGGCTCCGGGCCCAGGTCGGGCTCGTAGCGCTCCTCGGGGAGGATGTCCTCGTGGGCGCCCAGGCGGCCGCCTGCCAGGAGGAGCTGGGAGACCTCCAGGAGGAGGAAGGGGATCGCCGATTCCGGCTCGTCGCCCTTCGCCACCTCGGAGACCGCTACGAGGAAACTCTCTACCTGGTCCGCGATCTGGACCGCGAAGTCGTCCGGGTCCTGGCTGGTCGCGTGCAGCGTGGCGTCAGACATCTAGGAGTCGTCTCCCCTCGAAGGCGCGGCCGAGGGTCACCTCGTCCGCGTATTCCAGGTCGCCACCCACCGGGAGGCCGCTGGCCAGGCGGGTGACCTTGAGGCCCATGGGCTTGATCATGCGGGCGAGGTACGTGGCCGTCGCCTCACCCTCGAGATTCGGGTCCGTGGCCAGGATCAGTTCGGTGACCGTGCCGTCGGCCAGGCGCGCCAGAAGTTCTCGTATGCGCAGGTCGTCCGGGCCCACGCCCTCGATGGGGCTGATCGCTCCGCCGAGGACGTGGTAGCGGCCCCTGAACTCGCGGGTGCGCTCGATCGCCACTACGTCCTTGGGTTCCTCGACCACACAGATGACGGAGGGGTCTCGGCGGGTGTCGCGGCAGATGTTGCACAGTTCCTCCTGTGCGATGTTGCCGCAGGTCGCGCAGAAGCGGACCTTCGCCTTCACCTCCATCAGGGCCTGCGCCAGACGCCGTACGTCCGTCGGTTCCGCCTGCAGGATGTGGAAGGCGATCCGCTGCGCGCTCTTGGGACCGACGCCGGGAAGCCGCCCCAGCTCGTCGATGAGGTCCTGGACCACGCCTTCGTACAACGGACTGCCGTCCTTCCTGGGTTCCTTCGGTACGTACCGTAGTTGGCCGGAGCCCCTCTTAGAAAGGCAGACCGGGAGACTTAGAAGGGGAGGCCCGGAATACCGCCGCCGCCGAGGCCCTGGGCGAGCGGGCCGAGCTTCTGCTGCTGGAGGGCCTGCGCGTTCTCGTTGGCCGCCTGGACCGCCGCGACGACCAGGTCGGCGAGGGTCTCGGTGTCCTCCGGGTCCACCGCCTTCGGGTCGATCTTCAGCGCCCGGAGCTCTCCGGCGCCGGTGACCGTGGCCTTCACCAGGCCGCCGCCCGCCTGGCCGTCGACCTCGGTCTGGGCGAGTTCTTCCTGAGCCTGCGCCAGGTCCTGCTGCATCTTCTGGGCCTGCTGCAGCAGCTGCTGCATGTTGGGCTGGCCACCACCGGGGATCACGATCAGCTCTCCTTGGTCTGTACGGGTATTCCGTCTCGCGTTCGGGTTTCCCGTTCGGCTTTGCCGTTCAGCACGAGACTACGTGGTCCGCGTGGGCATCGCCCCAGCACTCTTTCGAGTGAGTCGACCGTGAGTCGTATACGCGATCAAGGGACTCTTCCGGGCGGAAAAGTGACGAAAGCTACGCCTTCGCCACCCATTGGGAGGTAGGAAGGGTCCGGCATATCAGCACCAACGCACGGTGTTCAAAGTGTCACGCAACGTGATCGGTCGGATCAGGTAGGGAGTGCCGGGTGGGCGGTCAGCAGCCGGAGATGCAGCCCGAGGGTCCGCCTCAGGACGGGCGGGGCGAGGGGGCGGCCGGGCTGCGGCCGGGCGATCTGACCGGGCGGGCGTTCCCGCTCGGCGACTGGGGTGAGCCCGCGGTGCGGCTCGACGAGCTGTACCGGTGGGTGGAGCGAGGGGCGCTGGACACCGCGGCCTGGTATCTGGCCGACCGGGTGTGGAAGCGGCGTGGGGCGCGGGTGCTGCGGCTCGGGGCGGCGGGCGGGGCGGTGGCGGGGGCCGCGTTGCCGCTGCTGGACATGACCGGGGCGGTGGGCGGGGTCGCGCCCTGGGGGTATCTGGCGTTGCTGCTGGGCGTGGCGTGTGTGGCCGGGGACCGGTACTTCGGGGTGACCTCCGGGTGGATAAGGGACGTGGCCACGGCTCAGGCCGTGCAGCGGCGGCTTCAGGCGTTGCAGTTCGACTGGGCCTCGGAGAGTGTGCGGGAGGTTCTGGGGCCGGCTGAGGGGACGGCCGGGGAGGCGGCCGAGCGGTGTCTGGGCGTGCTGCGGAGGTTTTCGGAGGACGTGACCGAGTTGGTGCGGGCGGAGACGGCGGACTGGATGGTGGAGTTCCGGACGGGCGCGACGCCGATGGGGATTCAGTCGGCGGGAGTGGTGGGGCAGCGGTCGGAGTCGGTGTCGGGTCAGGGACGGTTTCCTTTGCCTCCGGGGGCGGGGGCTCGGCCGAACATGCCTCGGCAGCGGCCGCCGGAGCCGAGGTGAGGTGAGGCGAGGTGAGGTGAGGCGAGGTGAGGTGAGCGGCGTCGGGTGTGGGCGCGGGCTTTTTCGCCCCCGCCGCCCCTACCCTTCCCGTCCGGACGGGCTGAGTACGGCTGCCCCTTCCCTGATCCTCAATCCTCCGCGCAGAGCTCCAGGCCCTCCGGGGTCCAGCACGGGATGTGCCCGTGGGTGCGGATGACGTCCTGGCCGTTGCCGCGGGCGAGGTAGGTCAGGAAGCTGGAGGCCAGGGAGTCGGCCGGGGGGCGGCCGTAGGTGTAGGCGTACTCGATCTCGCGGTACGGGTACGGGTTCGTGCCGTGTTCGATGGCGTCGACGGAGGGGGTGTGGCCGTCGAGCTTGAGCAGGTGCAGGCCCTTGGCGTCGTCGGCGGCGTTGAGTTCGCTGTAGCCGATCGCGCCGGGGAGTTCGGCGACCGTGGTCAGGACCTGCTCGGTGGAGTCGAGTTCACAGCGGATGACGTCGAGCGTCGGGTCGTCCTGGTGAACGCAGTCGACGGAGGAGTTCGCGATTTCGCCGCGGCCCAGCACTCTTCGCTGAAACACCTGTCTCGTGCCCGAGTTGGCGTCCCGGCTGACCAGGTGCACTTGGAGGTCGGGGCCGCCCAGCTCGCTCCAGTTCTTGATCTCGCCGCGGTAGAGCCGTCGTACGTCCTGAGTCGACAGGTCGGTCAGGCCGACGTCGTCGTTCACCACCAGCGCGAAGACCGACACCGCGACCCGGTTCTCCCGCAGCTCCGGCAGGCCGCTCGGCTTGGGGCCGTCCGACAGGGCCACGATCGGCGGTGAGCCCTTCGTCCCCTGCTCCCCCTGCTGGGCGCCGGCCGCCGCCAACTCCCGTACACCCGCCGTCGACCCGTGCGGATCGACCTCGATGGTCGCGCCCTCGCAGTCCCCCTCGTACTTCTCCGCCACCTCGCGCAGCACGGGCGCGAACGCCGTCGAGCCGGTGAGCGTCAGCTCGCCTGTCGCGCAGCCGATCGGGGGGCGGGCGTCGTCGCGGGTGACGACGAGCGTGGCGAGCGTCAGGACGGAGACCGTGAGCATGATGGTGATCAGCCGGGAAGCGCGGCTGAACAGGGGCGGCTTGTCGTCCGGGGTCGCGCTGCGGTTCATGTGGACCACGCCGTCGCGGATGCCGCCGCTCAGCCGGATCTCGCTGTCGACGTCGCCGCCGGACAGCAGGACGAGCAGTTTGAAGTGGTCACGGGTGTTGAGCGGGACGCGGGGGATGCGCAGGGTGTTGCCGTCGTAGCCGAAGCCCCGGGACGAGGTGAAGTGGTCCATGAGGTGGTCGGTGTCGGACGGCTGCGTGACCGAGACGCCGCGGATGACGCGGTCGGTGAAGACCGCGGTGAGGCCGTGGACCTCGGGGCTGGTGTAGTCGTCGCGGTCGATGCCCTGCGAGCCGTCGTTCTCGATGCGGAGCAGGACGAGGGTGGCGTCCGACATGTCCGGGGCCTCGTCGAAGAGGCCGAGGCGGACGTTGATCCGGCCCAGGCGGACGTCGTCGCCTATCGGGTTGTCCATCTGGACGCGGTAGCCGATGCGTTTGCGGCGCGGGGTCCGGCGTTCGTACCAGACCATGACGCCGGACGCGACGATGCCGAGGAGCGCGGTGCCCACGGCCACGACGTTCTCTGCGCTCAGCAATTCCACCCTGGGTGCCCCCGCAACTCCCCGAGCCGGATCGTGGGGTCACACCGTACGGCGGTGCGAGGGCGTATTCCGGTTTGGTCGAAGGAAGTTCGCCGGACGTTCAACGGGGTTGCGGGGGCGGGTGGTTCGTCACTGGCGGGTGGTTCGTCACTGGCGGGTGTACGTCAGCTTCTCGTCGGTGGTGGTGTTCACGCGCTGGAGCCTGCCGTCCGGGAGCAGGGTGATCTCGGTGGCCTCGCCCGGTCCGCAGGGAGAGCGGGGCTGCCAGTTCGTCATGGTGGACGGGCCGATCCGCAACGGGCCGTTCGCGCTGGGGGCTTCGGCCAGGTCGGCCTCGAAGAGGCAGTGGTAAGTGAGGCCGCCCGCGGCGGGGCCGTCGGCGACCAGGTAGAGGACCGTGTCACCCACCTTGCCCTGCCGAAGGGTGAGTCGGCGGGTGTGCCGGCCGTCGGCGTTGTCGATCGTGGTGGTCCAGGTACCGAGGTAGGCGGCCGGGATCACACCGTCGGCGGGGGCGGAGGTGGTGGGCCGGGAAGGGGTCGGGGATGCGGGGGACGTCGGTTCGGGTGTGCTGGGCTCGGGGTTCGCCGGGTCACTGGTGGAGGGGGACGCGGTGCCAACGGCCTGCTTGTCACCGCCGCCGCTCATCAGCGCGTAGACCGATCCGCCCGCGGCGAGCGCGACGACGAGGGCGATGAGGACGAGCAGAGCGGTGGAACGGGCGTTTGTGTGGGGTGGCTGTTGGGGGCTGGTGGGGCCGTGGGGCGGGGTCCCGAAGGGTGGAGGGCCGTAGGGCGGGGTGGGGCCGAGGCTGCCGTACGGGGTGTACGGCGAGGGGGCGCCGGGGGTTCCGGGCGCGGCCGGCCAAGGTGCGGTGCCGGGCTGCTGCGGGTGGCCGTACGCGGAGGGCTGCGGGTGCTGTTGGGGGTAGCCGTACGCCGGGTCGGCGGGAGAGCCGCCGGGGGCACCGGCCGCGGGCGGGGCGCCTGGGCCCGGCGGGGGCGTCGGACCGCCAGGCCCGGTGACGAGGGTGGGCAGGTGATCCAGCCGCGCACCGCCACCGGGCGGGCCGGGAGCGGGCGGGCCCGGCGTCGCGGCCGGGGCGGAGTCGTCGGCGGCGGGGGCGTGTTCGGGCGAGGGGGCGGGGGCGCCGGGTGGTGCGGCGGGGACGCTTCCTGGCCCAGCGGGAGCCGGCCCTCCGAGCGGCACGGCCGAACCGCTTCCCGGCCCAGCGGAGGCGGGGACGCCGGGTGGTGCGGCGGGGACGCTTCCCGGCCCAGCGGGGGCAGGGACTCCGGGCGGCGCGGCCGAACCGCTTCCCGGCCCAGCGGAGGCGGGGACTCCAGGCGGCACGGCCGAACCGCTTCCCGGCCCGGCGGGAGCCGGCCCTCCGGCAGGCACGCCACCGTCGTCCGGCGCCCCCGACGCACCATCCGCCTCCGGGTCCTCCGTATCCAGCAACCGCACCGCATGCCGCCCCAGTTGCGCCACCAGCGCGCTCGGCAGCCACGGCTCCCTGGAGCGGCCCCCGGACACCGTGTCCTCCGCACCCGTGCGGTCCAGGATGTGGTGCAGGGACGGTCTTGCCGTCGGGTCCTTCCTCAGGCAGGCGCGGACCAGGTCGGCGATGCCCTCGGGGACGCCCTGAAGGTCCGGTTCCTCTTGGGCGATGCGGAACATCAGGGCGTGGACGCCGCTGTTGGCCGTGCCGAAGGGGAGTCTGCCGGTGGCCGCGTAGGCGAGGACCGAGCCGAGACAGAAGATGTCGCAGGCCGGTGTGATGCGGTCGCCCCGCACCTGTTCCGGCGCCATGAAGCCCGGCGAACCGACGAGCGCGCCGGTGCGGGTGAGGCCGCCGTCCGTCACCGTCTCCAACGCCCGCGCGATACCGAAGTCGATGACCCGGGGGCCGTCGATGGTCACCAGCACGTTGGACGGCTTGAGGTCCCGGTGGACGATCCCGGCCGCGTGGATGTCCCCCAGCGCGTGCGCCAGCCCCGCCGCCAGGATGCGTACCGAGCGTTCCGGCAGCGCCCCGTGGTCGTGGCCCACGACCTGCTGGAGGCTGGGCCCGGCGACGTACCCCGTGGCGACCCACGGCACCGCCGCCTCCGTGTCCGCGTCCAGCACCGGCGCCGTCCAGTACCCGCCGACCCGCCGCGCGGCCCGCACCTCCTGCCGGAACCGCGCCCGGAACTCGTCCTGCGCGGCCAGTTCCTCCCGCACCAGCTTGACGGCGACCGTACGCCCCCGGTCCGACCGGGCCACGTACACCTGCCCCATCCCGCCCGCCCCGAGCCGCGCCAGCAGCCGGTACGAGCCGATGCGCTGCGGATCCCCCGGCCCCAGTTTCTCCATGGCCGCGCCGCCTTCCCCCCACACGTCAGCAACAGCCCGAGGATAGTGCGGGCCCACCGCGCGGTGACCTGGGCGTCGTCTACGGTTCCGTAACGGGCTCGATCGGTTCCGTAACAGGCGGACCCACCTCGTCCAGCACCTTCGACAGCCGTTCCAGGACCCGTACGGCGTCCGCCAGTTCGGCCTCGTCCCCGTACGCCTCCACCAGCCGGTCGGCGAACGCCGCATGCCCGGGGTTGATCCGGGACACCGCCGCCCGCCCCTCCCCCGTCGGCGCCAGGAGCTTCGCGCGGCGGTGGGCCGGGTTGGGGCGGTATTCGGCGAGCCCCTTGTCCACCAGCAGGTCGGCTATGCGCTGCACGCTCTGCCGCGTGATGCCCATCGCGCGGGCGATGCCGGACACGGGCAGCGGCTCGCCGAGCACCGCGCCCAGCACCTGCCACCAGGCGGCGGTCAGACCGGCCGGGCGCGCCAACTCCTCCGCCACGGCCAGGAACTGGCCGTTCAGCCGGAAGACCCCGAGCGCGCTGCGGCTGAGCAGGTCCTGACGCTCCCGGCTCACTGCCGCGTCCCCGCCTTCTCCAGTACGGCGTACGCCTCCGCGTCGGAGTCGTGGAACAGCCGGTACCAGGCGTCCAGCACCTCCCCCTCGTACACCCCGAGGAGACCGAAGATCTCGCGGGCGAACGCGACGGGCTCGGTGGGTCCGGCGGTGATCAGGCCCCGGTCGGTCACGGCGTCCGCGTCGACGTACCGCTCGCCGCCGCCGTAGCCCGTCGCGGCCAGGTAGAAGGAGACCGCGCTGGTGTGGTCCCGGTCGTCGAGCAGGCCCTCGCGCGCGAGCCCGGCGGTGGCCCCGCAGATGGCGGCGACGGGCACGCCGGCGTCCAGGAAGGCGCGGGCCTTGCGGGCGACGGGGGCCAGGTCGTCACCTGTGTCCCACAGATCGGCGCCCGGGAGGATCAGCAGGGAGCTGTCTTCAGGCCGTACGTCGTCCAGGGCCAGGTCGGGCTGGATGCGCAGGCCGCCGACGGAGGTCACCGGTTCGCGGGTCGGGCCGACCGTCCGGATCTCGTATCCGGCGCGGGCGAGATAGGCCGTCGCGTGCCCCGTCTCCCAGTCGGCGAGCGTGTCGTAGACGGCGAGATACACGGGCTTGCGGTTCATGGTTGCCTCCTCGGGCTGTCACCATCTCCCTAGATGACAGCATCCTGTCATTTCGACAGCGCCCTGTCAACTGATGGGCTCTTCGACAACCTGTCGCGGAAACCCACCGTCCACAGACAGGACGCCGATACCGCGTCCGCATCCCGGACATTTACGCTCGGGCGCATGACCCCTCAGCCAAACCCCGAAGTCGGCGCCGCCGTGAAGGCCGCGGACCGTGCGCACGTCTTCCACTCCTGGTCCGCGCAAGAGCTCATCGACCCGCTCGCCGTCGCAGGCGCCGAGGGGTCGTACTTCTGGGACTACGACGGCAAGCGGTACCTCGACTTCACCAGCGGGCTCGTCTACACCAACATCGGCTACCAGCACCCGAAGGTCGTCGCCGCGATACAGGAGCAGGCCGCGACGCTGACCACCTTCGCGCCCGCCTTCGCGATCGAGGCCCGGTCGGAGGCGGCACGACTGATCGCCGAACGGACACCCGGCGACCTGGACAAGATCTTCTTCACCAACGCCGGTGCCGACGCCGTGGAGCACGCGGTACGGATGGCCCGGCTGCACACCGGGCGGCCGAAGGTGCTGTCGGCGTACCGCTCGTACCACGGCGGCACCCAGCAGGCGATCAACCTCACCGGTGACCCCCGCCGCTGGGCCTCCGACGGTGCCGCGGCCGGTGTCGTGCACTTCTGGGCGCCCTTCCTCTACCGCTCCCGCTTCTACGCCGAGACCGAGGAGCAGGAGTGCGCGCGAGCCCTTGAGCACCTGGAGACGACGATCGCCTTCGAGGGGCCGGGGACGATCGCCGCGATCATCCTCGAGACGATTCCGGGCACGGCCGGGATCATGATCCCGCCGCCGGGTTACCTCGCCGGGGTCCGCGAGATCTGCGACAAGTACGGGATCGTCTTCATCCTGGACGAGGTCATGGCCGGGTTCGGACGGACCGGTACGTGGTTCGCGGCGGATCTGTTCGACGTCGTACCGGACCTGATGACCTTCGCGAAGGGCGTGAACTCCGGGTACGTGCCGCTCGGCGGTGTCGCCATCTCCCCGGCGATCGCGGAGACCTTCGGCAAGCGGCCCTACCCGGGCGGGCTGACGTACTCCGGGCATCCGCTGGCGTGTGCGGCGGCCGTCGCGACGATCAACGTCATGGCCGAGGAGGGCGTCGTCGAGAACGCGGCGAACCTCGGCGCGTCCGTCGTCGAGCCGGCGCTGCGTGAGCTGGCCGAACGGCACCCTTCGGTGGGCGAGGTGCGGGGCGTCGGCATGTTCTGGGCCGTCGAGCTGGTGAAGAACCGGCAGACGCGGGAGCCGCTGGTGCCGTACAACGCGGCCGGTGACGCGAATGCCGCGATGGCCGCCTTCGGGGCCGCCGCGAAGAAGCAGGGGCTGTGGCCGTTCATCAACATGAACCGGACGCATGTCGTGCCGCCGTGCAACGTGAGCGAGGCGGAGCTGAAGGAAGGGCTGGCGGCGCTGGACGCGGCGCTGTCGGTGGCGGACGAGTACACGGAGTAGACGGCCGCGGGGCCGGGGCCGGACGAGCCGGTGGGTACGCCCGATTCAGGGAGGGCGTAAGTAGCAGGTACCGGGGCGACTCGAACGCGTAAGGTGGCGTGCTCGTAGACATATACGTGTACGTACGTGTACGCCACCCGATCGCGACGAGGGAGACGCCCCGACCATGCCCGGCACCAGCGGCAACGCCGCTGTGACCCGCAGCACCCTGCGGCAGCAGATCGCCGACGCGCTTCGCGACGAGGTGCTGGCCGGGCGGCTGCAACCGGGGCAGGAGTTCACGGTGAAGGAGATCGCCGAGCAGTACGGCGTCTCGGCGACGCCCGTGCGCGAGGCGCTGGTCGACCTGTCCGCGCAGGGGCTGCTGGAGGCCGACCAGCACCGGGGCTTCCGCGTGCACGAGTACTCCGTGGAGGACTTCCGGGGCATGCTCGACGCCCGCAGCCTGGTCATCGAGGGGATGTTCCTGGCGCTGGACAGCGGCCACAAGGGCTACCGGGACCTCGACGACCCCCGTACCGCCAACGCCGTCGCGGGAGTGCGCCGACGCGGCGAGGAGGCGCAGCGCGCGGCCGCCGCCGGTGACCTCACCGTCCTGATCGGCTACGACCTGCGCTTCTGGCGCGAGCTGAGCACCCAGTTCGGCAACCCCTACCTCGCCGACTTCCTGCAGCGGCTGCGCGTGCAGACCTGGGTGTGCACCGTGCAGCACCTGCGCCGGCTGACCGAACTGCGTGGCCGGCTGTGGTGCGGGTACACCGAGCTGGTGGACGCCCTCGCGTGCCGCGACACCGCGCGCGCCCGGTCGATCGTCGCCGAGTACAACGCGCACGCCCTGGCGCTGATCGAAGGGCTCGCCGCCGGGTGAGCGGAACGCGGTCGGGTATGGGACCTGCACGACTTGCGGCGCACTGTGCACGACCGCAGCGCGCTGATGGCCGTACCGATTACCCTGCCCTGACCACTGTCCTGACCGCATCTTCTGACCACTGTCCTGACCGCATGTTCCGACCCTGGTCCTGACCACATGTTCCGACCCCGGTCCTGACCACATGTTCTGACCACTGTCCTGACCCCTGTGACAACAACCGCGCGCCGCGAGTATCCGAGGAGCTGACCTTTGGCCTGTGACCTGTGGCTGGTGCCGCTTGTGGACGTGTTGTGCCACACCCCGGACAACCCGTTCGCCGAGGAACTCGCGCAGTACAACAAGGTGCTCGCCGAGGCCGGGCTCCCGCCGGTGCCGGTGTACCAGTACATGCCGGGACTGTCCGGCGAGGTCGCCCCGGTGGCGGGCTTCGACTACGACGCGCTGCACTTCCTGCGCCGCGCCTACCTGCTCCAGGTGTGCGGGCTGCCGGTGACGCCGGTGGACGAACTGGGCGGCGACTACGAGCAGTTGCTGGAGATGTTCGAGTCGACGGCCAAGCAGTCGCACCTCGTCTGGCACTACGACCACGCGGGCGCGTACGTCCCCGTCGACTTCCCGCACCCGCTCTCCAACGACGAACTCCTCGCGGGCGGCGGCCCGTTGGGCTCGTCCCAGACACTGTTGCGGGAACTGGAGTTCGTGGGCCCCTCGCTCGGCATCGACCCGGCCAACCCCCCGGCACCACCGGACGCTCCGCTGGGCCCCACGGAGCTGGAGGAGCCTGCCGTACCCGCTCCCTACGACCCCAGCCCCTTCTCCCGCGAGCGGCACGTGTGGCTGGGGCTGCATGCGGCGGCTACGCGGAGTCTGGCGCAGGGGTCGATGATCATCTTCAGCTGACGGGTACGCCTTCGGCCGAGGGGTCCGCAGTACGCGGGGAGGGCGCCCGCCGGGCGAGTGCCCTCACTCGGGTCAGCGCTGGTGAGGCAGCCTGATCGTGCGTACGAGCGGCATGTCGGCGTACCTGTCCGGGTCGACGGTCACGACGTGCCGACCGTCCGGCCAGTCGACCGTCGGCCGGGACAGGTGGATGGCGTGGCCGAGTCGCCACTCCACGCCGTCGCGCAGCAAGGCGCCCACCGTGGACGCACCCGCGAAGTCCAGCTCGACGATCTCGACGGCGGGCAGAGCGCCCACGTGCTCTGCGAGGCCCTTACGCATACCGTCCGCGGCCGCCAGACAGAGCGCGGGAACGTAGACGTGCCGTGTCGGCCCGTGCTCGGTGTTCGCGACGAACTGCGAGGCGAGCGAGTTCCCCGACCCCAGAGCCAGCAGGGCGGACTCGTCGAACACGACGCCGGTCGACCCCGGCCGTGCCGCACTCACAGGCTGTCCACGGGCCGACCGGCCTCAAGGTCCTGCCAGACCTTCTCCACCCTGTCGTGGTCCTCGTCCGTGAGCGTCACACCGAAGTGCGTCTCGCAGTACGCCTTGGTCTCCTCGTACCGCTTCCGCAACTCCTCCTGCGTGGGCGTGGCTCCGGCCAGCTCGGCGATCAGATCACGCATGGTCATGCCGCGCTCGCGGGCGAGCACCATGAGGCGGTCACGGACAGCGGGGTCGACCTTGACGGTGGTGTCAGCCATGACGGCAGTATACCTGCGGTATACCGTCTCGGCCCGTTCGAGCAATGCGGTCATCGCGTTCCTCTCGGTTGGGTTGACCCGACGACACGGGTGTGCGGCCGGGAGTCTTCGCGGGTCATCACGGGCGGGCCTACGCGGGCGCCGCCTGCCCCCTCGGCAGCGCACGGGCGATCCCGCCACCCGCCGCCCGCCACGCGGCCTCGCGGTACGCGGCGGCGCCGGGCCTGCGGAGCTCGGCCTCGACGGTCGTGACCGGCTCGGGCGCCCCCGCCCCGGAAGGGCGCTTGCGTTGCAGACGGTTCTCGACGATGGCGGCGGCCGAGTACAGGCGGCGCGGCAGCCCGTCGGTCAGGGCCGCCCGGATCTGGGCGCTGCCGGCGCCCGCCTCCCACCACTCCTCCACCAGCGGCGCGAGCCGCAACGCCTCGGCGGCGCCGGAGGGAGGTCCCTGCTCCCCGGTCATTTCTCCCGAAGGGAGATCGCCCGGCGAGGCGATCTCCGACTCGCCGGAGGCCAGGTTCCGGGCCTCTTGAGAATCACCCGTCGGTGGCTCGTCCTCGTACAGAGTGTCGAACACCTCGTAGACGGTGAAGAGTTGGCCCGTCTCTTCCGGATCTTGTGCACAACCCGCTGCAGATACCGGGATTCCTCCAGCTCATGCAGGGCGGCGGCGATCCGGGCCCGCCCCTCCTTGCGCCGGTCCGCGAGCGGGCGGATGGTGACGAGGGCCTCGTTCGGGAGGCTCAATAGGTACGTCAGTACGCCGACCGCACACCAGGAGATGCTCCGGTCGCGGAGGAGAGCGTTGGAGAAGACGGAAGAGGAGCGCGTGGGCGTCGTACGATGAATGCGCATTGGGAGCGCCAGCCTTCCTGGTGGGGCTGCCGCCCCTGGTGTCGAGCCCCCGGGTGTTGGCGCACCGCGGGGGCGTTTCTGTGCTGGCGTGACCCTATGGGCACACAGAGCGACGAACGCAAGCCGGAACCGGGGTTTCCCAGGCGGAAGTTCACGTTCTTCACTCCGTCGAGTGAAGGGCGGCACGCAGCGGAAGCGCGCGACGCGGTGGTCCGGGTTCGTGGGGCGTAACGCCAAGTCAGCGGCCAGGTGAGGCCGTTGAGAACCGTTGAGGACCGGGGCGCTGCAGAGTTCGCCTCACATGCCGCCCCGGCCCTCACGTACGCCACGAAGTGACCGTTGGCCACTCGCTTCTCGGCCAGTGTCGTGCTTCCACGACCCGAGTAAAGGGCGCTCCGCTGTCGCTCCGCGTCGGCTGCGCCGATGGCCCTTCGGGCCACCCTTGACTCGCCTCGCTCCAGCACGGGTGAGAAGCGAGCGAGCGGCCCGGAGGAGAGCGGGGGGCCAGGTGGGTGGGCCCTCGGGTCGGTTGAGGGGCGGGCCGGCATTCGGGGGCGCGATCGCGCCTCGCCAGCACGCCGGGTGGGCTCAGCGGCGAACGGTGAGTGGGCGGTAGCGGTGCGCGCTGGCTGGGTGGTGGCACGCCGGGCCGGCTTAGCGGCGAACGGTGAGTGGGCGGCTGGGTGGTGGCACGCCGGGCGGGCTCAGCGGCGTACGGCCGGTGGACGGCTGGCGGCGCGTCGGCCGGGTGGCGTCACGCCGGGCCGGCCCAGCCGATGGCGGCCCGCGAGGGTGGCTCGAGGAGTAATTGGCAGATCTGTTCCACCCCTGCGAGGGAAAACCCCAGCTCAGGTGACCGTGGGGGTGGAACAGATCTGCCAATTACTGGATCCGTGCCCGAGATATCCGACGGTGCGACCTGTCGTAGCCGCCGAGTCGGGCCGGAGGGGTCAGTCGGTCCCGCTGGTGCGCACTCTCGCATCGTCCACTGGGCCGCCATCCGCTGAGCCCTCGTCGCGATCGCCGCGATCGCCGCGCCCAGGCGTACCGCCACTCGCTGGCGCCTCCCTTCACCCACCGGCCATCAGTCGCCAAGCCGACCCGGCGTGCCCCCACCTGGCAGGTGCCCCCCACAGCCACCCACCGGCCGCCATCCGCTGAGCCCGCCCGGCGTGCCACCACCCAACCGACGCGCCCCCCAGCCGCCCACCGGCCATACGCCGCTAAGCCCACCCGGCGTACCCCACCCGGCCAGCGCGCACCGCCACCACCCACCCACCGCACGCCGCTAAGCCGGCCCGGCGTGCCCCCGCCCGGCCGGTGCGCCCCCACCAGCCGCCCACTCACCGTTCGCCGCTGAGCCCACCCGGCGTGCTGGCGAGGCGCGATCGCGCCCCCGAACCCCGGCCCACCCCCCCCAACCGACCCGAAGGGCCCACCCACCTGGCCCCCCGCTCTCCTCCGGGCCGCTCGCTCGCTTCTCACCCGTGCTGGAGCGAGCCGAGTCAAGGGTCGGCCGTAGGCCGATCGCCGAAGGCGACGCGGAGCGCCCTTTACTCGGGTCGCGGAAGCACGACACTGGCCGAGAAGCGAGTGGCCAACGGTCACGTCATCAGCAGGCGCCCGCTGAAGCCACCCCCTGAGCCAAACCCCGAGCAACCCCCTAAGCTGCCCCCACCCTCACGTCGACTCCCGCACCACCAACCGACACGGCACCGTATGCATCCCCGGCGCCGGGCCCTCCGCGTCGATCGCTTCCAGGAGCCGTAGTGCCGCGATGCGGCCGATCTCCGCGAGGCTCATGTCGATTGTGGTGAGGGGTGGGCGGGAGGCCAGGGCCATGGTGTCCCAGTTGTCGTAGCCGACGATCGCGATGTCGCCGGGGACGTTCACGCCGCGCTCGCGGAGTGTGTCCGCGACGCCTCGGGCTATCTGGTCGTTGCCGCAGAAGAACGCGTCCGTGTCCGGGGCCGTACGCAGGACCGCGTCGGCGGCGCGGCGGCCCCAGGCCTCGCTCCACTCGCCGAAGTGGACCCGGCCGGTGGACAAACCGAACCCCGCGCCTTCCAGGTGCTCCACCCCATGGCGGGCCCGGTCGCGGGCGGCGGCGTGGTGTTCGGGGCCGGTGACGTGGGCGAAGCGGGTGCGGCCGGCGGACAGGAGGTGTTCGACGGCCAGTTGGGCGCCGCCCCGGTCGTCGGAGACCACGGACGTGTCGGCCAGGTCCGTGGAGGGGGAGAGCGCGTAGACGACCGGGATCGCCTCCAGGCCGCTGATGCCGGTCAGCGGCGAGCGCGGGTCCGTGCGGCGACCGGTGACGATGATGCCGTCCACGCGGCGGTCGATGAGGTTGCGCAGGTGGTGCTGTTCCCGGATCGCGTCGCCGCGCGTGTCGCACAGCAGGACCGAGATCTTGCCGGCGCCGAGCGCGTCCTCGGCGCCGAGGAGCACCGGGGTGCTGAAGCGTCCGATGCCGTCCGTCGTCATCAGGCCGACCGTCCAACTGCGGCCGGTGTGCAGGCTCTGGGCGTGCTGGTTGGGGCGGAAGCCGAGCGTCGCCACGGCGTCCAGCACCCGCTGACGGGTTTCCGGGCGCATCCGTCCGCCGCCGTTGAGCGCCTTCGAGGCCGTGCCCACGCTGACGCCCGCGAGCGCGGCGACGTCGGCGAGACGGGCCCGGCCGGCGGGGGAAGAGCCTGGAGAGCCTGGAGCAGCTGCGGCTGACGTCACGAGCAAACCTTTTCCTTCTCGGCAGGAGTGCCCAACATCGTGGCACCCGCCGGGGGCGAGCGCCAGTCAGTGAGAAATCAGAAAAATATGCTGTCGCAGCCCTTGACCTGACTTGGCCGTTGCCCTCTACTTTCTCGTCAGGAAAACGGTTGCTCAAAAGCCGTTCCAGCCCCTTCCAGCCCCTTCCAGCTCGTTCCAGCCCCTTCCAGCTCAGTGCATCCCAGTGCATCCCAAGGCCCTCGGAGAACCATGCCCCGCACACACTCCGCCCTGCCCCCGACGGGCCCGGTCCGTCTCGGCCCGGACGCCCGCGCCGCGCTGCGGCCGGCCACCGCCGGCATCACCGCGGGCTTCTGGCACACCCGCCGCGAGGTCAACACACGTACCTCCCTCCCGCAGGGCCCCGAACTGCTGGAGTCCGCGGGCAATCTGCACAACCTGCGGCTCGCGGCGGGCACGGCCGAGGGTGAGTTCCAGGGCGCGTACCCCTTCGTGGACACCGACGTCTACAAGTGGCTGGAGGCCGCCTCCTGGCAGCTCGCCCAGGAGCCCGCCGGGGACCTCCGCGCCCACGTCGACCGGCTCATCGCCCTCGTCGCCGAGGCCCAGCAGCCCGACGGCTACCTCAACACCTGGTTCCAGGTGGTCAAGGGCGGCGAGCGGTACCAGGACCTGCGGTGGGGGCACGAGCTGTACTGCGCGGGGCATCTGATCCAGGCCGCCGTGGCACATCACCGGGCCACGGGACGGCCCGAACTCCTCGATGTGGCCCGGAAGTTCGCCGATCATGTCGATTCCGTCTTCGGTCCGCCCGGGAGTGGGAAACCCATCGACGGCATCGACGGGCACCCCGAGATCGAGACCGCCCTCGTCGAGCTCCACCGCGAGACCGGCGAGCGCCGCTACCTCGACCTCGCCGCCTACTTCGTCGACCGGCACGGCCACGGACTGCTCGGCGGCGAGGCCTACTGCCAGGACCGCGTCCCCGTCCGCGAGGCCACGAACGTCGAGGGTCACGCCGTACGACAGCTGTACCTGCTGGCCGCGGCCGCCGATCTCGCCACCGAGACCGGGGACGAGGAACTCCGGGCCGCTGCCGAACGGTTGTGGCACGCCATGGCCACCACGAAGACCCACCTCACCGGCGGGCTCGGCGCCCACCACTCCGGGGAGGACTTCGGCGACCCGTACGAGCTGCCCAACGAACGCGCCTACTGCGAGACCTGTGCCGCCATCGCCTCCGTCCAGTGGAGCTGGCGCATGGCCCTGCTCACCGGCGAGGCCCGCTACTCCGACCTGATCGAGCGCACCCTCTACAACGGTTTCCTGGCCGGGGTGTCGCTGGACGGCGAGCGCTGGCTGTACGTCAACCCGCTCCAGATCCGCGACGGGCACACCGACCCCGGCGGCGACAAGTCGGCCCGCCGCACCCGCTGGTTCCGCTGCGCCTGCTGCCCGCCGAACGTCATGCGGCTGCTGGCCTCCCTGGAGCACTACCTGGCGAGCAGCGACGACGACGGACTGCAGATCCACCAGTACGTCACCGGCCGGTACGAAAGCGACCTCGCCGTCATCGGTGCCGAGACCGACTACCCCTGGCACGGCACCATCGCCCTCACCGTCGAGGACACCCCGACCGACCGCCCCTGGACGCTCTCCCTGCGCATCCCGCAGTGGTGCCGGGAGTTCCGGGTGCGGTGCGGGGAGGAGACGTACGACGGTCCCGTCGCCGACGGCTGGCTGCGCCTGCACCGCACCTGGGCCCCCGGAGACAAGGTCGTCCTGGAGCTCGCCCTCGAACCCCGCCTCACCACCGCCGATCCCCGCGTGGACGCCGTACGCGGCTGCGTGGCCATCGAACGCGGGCCCCTCGTCCACTGCCTGGAAGGGGCCGACCACCCCGGCGGCGGCCTGGACGACATCGTGATCGACACCACCCGCCCGCTCGCCGTGAAGCACCGCCCGGACCTGCTGGGCGGCGTCACCACGGTCGTGGCGGCGGGCAGGCGGCGGGGCGTCCCGGACGCGGGCTGGTGGCCGTACGGCCCCGCCGACGACGCAAGCCCCCGCCGACAGGACGGCGAACTCGTCGAGCTGACCGCCATCCCCTACTACGCGTGGGCCAACCGCGAGAACGGCAGCATGCGCGTCTGGCTGCCCACCTCCTGAAGCCCCCTGTCCGACACCATGAGTACGGCCGACGGCGCCAAGGCCCTGATCTGGGGCGACAACGGCACCGCCGACCACGTCTGGCAACTGATCCCGGCCCGCGACGGCTTCTACAAGATCGCCAACTACAACAGCGGGCTGCTGCTGGGCGTGGACCAGATGAGCACCTCCCCCGGCGCCCAGGTCCTCCAGTGGAGCGACAACGGCACCGCGGACCACCTGTGGAGGCTGACGTCACGCTAGCCCCGTAGAGACACCTGTGTCCCTGGCCGATGTCGGCGGCCAGGGGCACAGGCATGTCATGAAGTTGTCCGCGACGGGACGAACGAGTCGCTGACCCGGCCTGTCCCTAGACGAACGAGTTGATCTCGATCGTCTCGTCCCGCCCCGGACCGACACCGATCGCGGAGATCGGAGCGCCGGACATCTCCTCCAGCGCCTTGACGTAGTCCTGGGCGTTCTTCGGCAGGTCGGCGAAGGTCTTCGCCTTCGTGATGTCCTCCGACCAGCCCGGGAGGGTCTCGTAGACCGGCTTCGCGTGGTGGAAGTCGCTCTGCGAGTACGGGAGCTCCTCGACGCGCTTGCCGTCGATCTCGTAGGCCACGCAGACCGGGATCTCCTCCCAGCCGGTGAGGACGTCGAGCTTGGTGAGGAAGAAGTCGGTGAGGCCGTTGACGCGGGTGGCGTAACGGGCGATCACCGCGTCGAACCAGCCGCAGCGACGGTCACGGCCGGTGGTGACACCCCGCTCGCCACCGATCCTCCGCAGCGCCTCGCCGTCCTCGTCGAAGAGCTCCGTCGGGAACGGACCCGCGCCGACACGGGTCGTGTACGCCTTCAGGATGCCGATGACCCGGCTGATCTTCGTCGGGCCGACGCCCGCGCCGGTGCACGCACCGCCCGCCGTGGGGTTGCTGGACGTCACGAAGGGATACGTGCCGTGGTCGATGTCGAGGAGCGTGCCCTGGCCGCCCTCGAAGAGGACGACCTTGTCCTGCTCCAGCGCCTGATTGAGCACGAGCACCGTGTCGGCGACGTACGGCTCGATCTTCGCGGCGTAGCCCAGCAGCTCCTCGACCACCTGGTCGACGGCGATCGCGCGCCGGTTGTACAGCTTGGTGAGTATCTGGTTCTTGACGTCGAGGGCGGCTTCGACCTTCTGGGTCAGGATCGACTCGTCGTACAGGTCCTGCACGCGAATCCCGACGCGGTTGATCTTGTCGGCGTAGGTCGGGCCGATGCCCCGCCCCGTCGTGCCGATCTTCCTCTTGCCGAGGAAGCGTTCCGTCACCTTGTCGACGGTCACGTTGTACGGCGTGATGATGTGAGCGTTTCCACTGATCAGGAGCTTGGACGTGTCGACGCCACGCTCGTTCAATCCGCTCAGCTCGGAGAGCAGGACCGACGGATCGACGACGACGCCGTTACCGATCACCGGGGTGCACCCCGGGGAGAGGATTCCGGAAGGGAGGAGGTGGAGGGCATACTTCTGATCACCCACGACTACCGTGTGGCCGGCGTTGTTGCCGCCCTGGTAGCGCACCACATAGTCCACCGAGCCACCGAGCAGGTCGGTTGCCTTTCCCTTGCCTTCGTCACCCCACTGAGCACCGAGCAGCACAAGTGCGGGCACGCGCGTACACCCCTTCCGGGCGGGGCATGTCCAAGGTCAGAGGCGTACGCGACACTTGCCTGTGCCTCGCACAGCGTGTTTCGTACACCGGCGACCTTCGTTGGCCGCGACCCGTCGGACCGGATGCCCCGGAATAGACGAAGCCCCTGGCGCAATAGCGCAAGGGGCTCTTGCACAAAGATGCTACCCGAGGAAGCGAGGCATGACCGAGGTGGCGACTTTCGCGACGTCCGATCAGTTGCTGGTGGTGATCGATCCGGTCGCCCGGCGGGCGGACGGAGAGGCCGTCCGGATCGCGAAAGACGTGCTCAGCGCGGGTGCGGCGCATACGAAGGTGTGCCTGCCGGACGGCCCGGAAGAATTTGCCCGGGCGCTGGCCCGGCGGGGCTCACGGCGGCCGGTGGTGGTCGGCGACGACCGGGCGCTGGTCCGGACGGTGTCTCTGCTGCACCGGCAGCGGGAGCTGGCGGAGTGTGCGCTGTCGGTGGTGCCGGTCGGGGCCGCGCTGTCGCTGGCGCGGTCGCTGGGGGTGCCGACGGGGGCGGTGGCGGCGGCGCGGGCGGTCCTGGACGGGGTGGAGCGGCGGCTGGACCTGCTCGTGGACGACAGTGACGGGGTGGTGCTGGGCGCGCTGCGGATTCCGCCGGTGTCTGCTCAGACGGCGCCGGATGCTTCGCCGGACGGCCCTTCCGCGCGTCCCTGGCTGCGGACGTGCCAGTCCCTCGTACGCACGCTGGTGCCGGCGCGGCCCGCGCGGGAGGACGTCGTCACCGGCCCCGGCCCCTCCCGGCTGCGGGTGGAGGTCGACGGGGTGACGCTGGTGGATCTGGGCCAGCCGCTGGAGACGGTGTCGGTGACGCCGGGGGCCTCCGGGGTGGTCGAGGTGGAGATACGGCCGGCGTCGGTGGGCGCGGAGGCGTCGCCGGTGCGGGCGGCCGGGAAGACGGTGACCGTGGTGGGGGCGGATTTCCGGTACCACTCGGATGCGGGGGTGGCCGGGCCGGTACGGAGGCGGACGTGGACGGTCTGGGAGGCCGCGTGGGGCCTCACGTTGCCCTCCTCTTGACGAGGCAGTGATTGGCCCGGGCCGGCTACGTCAGCGCCGTCGGGGCGTCCGAGTCGTCCTTCAGGGCGACGCCGGTACGGCGCAGCTCGCGCGCCCTCCCCATCAACCCCGCCAGCTTCGCCGCCGCCGTCTCGTACGGCAGCCCCAGCGGCGGCCGGATGTTGGACAGGCAGTTGCGGTCGGCGTCCGTCGTCGTGCCGGGGCGGGGGCCGTACGTCAGGTAGGCGCCGAGTGAGTCCGCCGCCGACATGCCGGGCCGTTCCCCGACCAGGACCACCACCATCGCCGCCCCCATCGCGTGCGCGACGTCGTCGCCGAGGGCCACGCGGGCCTGTTCGGCGAGGACCACAGGGGCGATGCTCCAGGACGCCAGCCGCGCCACCGTCTCCCGGACCACCGCCGCCGCGTGCTCGTGCACGGCTCGGCTCGACAGCCCGTCCGCGATCACGAACACCGCGTCCCACTCCCCCACCGGCAGATGCGCGCGGTCCGTGGCATCCAGCCGCCGCCCCAGGTCGGGGCGCTGGAGGTACGTGAGCCGGTCGGGAGCCGCGCTGCGGACCCGTACCGTCGGCATCCCGGTGAGCTCCGCCGCGACCGCGTCCGGCTCGAACGGTGAGTGCACCGCGTCCCGCGCCGCAGCGTGCGCGGCCTGGAGTTCAAGGCGGTGCCGGGTCGGCAGGGCGGAACCCGCGCGGCCGAGGCCGATGCGGGCCTGGGTGTGGCGGCGCAGGGCCGACCAGAGGGCCAGGTCGCCCGTAGGGGCAGGTAGTTGAGTCATGCCGCCACTTCCCGTCCGATCGCCGTCAGCGGATGCGAGGTGACCTCGCGGATACCGCCGCGTTCGTCCAGCAGCCCGATCGACGCGAGCCACGCCTCGAACTCCGGTGCCGGGCGCAGCCCCAGCACCTGCCGCAGGTACAACGCGTCGTGGTACGAGGCCGACTGGTAGTTGAGCATGATGTCGTCGCCCCCCGGCGTGCAGATCACGAAGGACGCGCCGGCCACGCCCAGCATGGTGAGCATCGTCGCCACGTCGTCGTCATCGGCGTCCGCGTGGTTCGTGTAGCAGATGTCCAGGCCCATCGGCAGGCCGAGCAGCTTGCCGCAGAAGTGGTCCTCCAGGGCGGCGCGCAGGATCTGCCGGCCGTCGTAGAGGTACTCGGGGCCGATGAAGCCGACCACGGTGTTCACCAGGAGCGGGTCGTAGCGGCGTGCCACCGCGTACGCCCTCGCCTCCACCGTCTGCTGGTCCACCCCGTGGTGGGCGTCTGCGGAGAGGGCGCTGCCCTGGCCCGTCTCGAAGTACATGGCCTGCGAGCCCACCGTGCCCCGCCCGAGCGCCCGCACCGCCTCGTGCGCCTCGTCCAGCAGGGACAGCGTGACGCCGAAGGAGGCGTTCGCCGCCTGCGTCCCCGCGATGGACTGGAAGACGAGGTCCACCGGAGCACCCCGCTCCATCAGGTCCACGCTCGTCGTCACATGGCACAGCACGCACGACTGCGTCGGGATCGCGTACCGCGCGATCACTCCGTCCAACAGCTCCAGCAGCTGCCGTACCGCCTTGGGGCTGTCCGTGGCCGGGTTGATGCCGATGACCGCGTCGCCGGAGCCGAGCAGCAGGCCGTCGAGCAGCGCGGCCGCCACACCCGCCGGGTCGTCGGTGGGGTGGTTGGGCTGGAGGCGGGTCGCCAGCCGTCCCGGCAGACCGATCGTCGAGCGGAAGGCGGTCACGACCCGCACCTTGCGGGCCACCGCGACCAGATCCGCGTTGCCCATCAGCTTGGACACCGCCGCCACCATCTCCGGTGTCAGCCCGGGCGCCAGCGCGGCCAGCGCCGTCGCGTCCGCCGCCTCCGACAGCAGCCACTCCCGCAGCTCGCCGACCGTCATGCCGGCCACCGGCGCGAAGGCCGCCGTGTCGTGCGTGTCGAGGATCAGCCGGGTCACGTCGTCTGTCTCGTACGGGATCACCGGCTCGGCCAGGAACGTGGCGAGCGGCACCTCCGCCAGCGCCCAGCGCGCCGCGACCCGCTCCTGCGCCGACGAAGCCGCGAGCCCGGCGAGCCGGTCGCCGGAGCGCTCGGGGCTCGCGGCGGCGAGCAGGCGGGCGAGGGAGTCGAAGCGGTGGCGCTCGCCGCCGAGGGTGGAGGTGTAGGCGCTCATGGCGGCGACGCTACGAGACGCGCCGGGGCCCGGTCCACGGACCGCCGGAGAGTTAACAAGAGCGTTCGCCGCACGCGTTTTCTAAAGGTCTGGTTGACAAACATTTAACGCCTCGCAACCCTTGACCGACTCATTCGGGAGACAGAGTTCCGGTCCAGCGGCAGTGTGTGCAGCGATCACGGCAACCAGGAAGGGGCCACCCGATGGCAGTACAGGAGGGCGTCGCCCCCGAGGGGAAGACGGGCGGCGAGGCGACCGTCCACCGGCTCAAGCCCAACGCCGTGGGCCTGCTCGGGGTGGTCTTCATGGCCATCGCGACCGCCGCGCCGATCACCGCGATGACCGGCAACGTGCCCTTCATCGTGTCGTCCGGCAACGGCATCGGCGCCCCGGCGAGCTACCTCGTCGCAATGGTCGTACTGGGAATCTTTTCCGTCGGCTTCACGTCGATGGCGAAGCACATCACCTCCACCGGCGCCTTCTACGGCTTCATCTCCTACGGCCTCGGCCGCACCGTGGGTCTGGCCTCCGGACTCCTCGCGACCTTCGCGTACGTCGTCTTCGAGCCGGCCCTGATCGGCATCTTCTCGGTCTTCGCGACGACGACCCTGGAGGACCAGACCGGGCTGAGCGTGCCGTGGTGGCTGTTCGCGGCGCTGATGCTCGGGATCAACGCGATGGGCACCTGGTTCGGTATCTCCGTCGCCGAGAAGGTGCTCGTGGTGCTGCTGGCCACCGAGGTCCTCATCCTCGGCCTGATGGCCGGGTCCGTGGCCCTGCACGGCGGCGGCCCGGACGGCTTCACCTTCGGCCCCGTCAACCCGGTCAACGCCTTCCAGGGCACCTCCGCCGGACTCGGCCTCTTCTTCGCCTTCTGGTCGTGGGTCGGCTTCGAGTCGACGGCGATGTACGGCGAGGAGTCCCGCGACCCGAAGAAGATCATCCCCAAGGCGACGATGATCTCGGTCCTGGGCGTCGGCGTCTTCTACGTCTTCGTCTCCTGGATGGCCATCACGGGCAACGGCGAGAAGGAGGCCGTGGCGGCCGCCTCCTCCGCGAACCCCCTGGCCTTGTTCTTCAACCCGACCGAGCAGTACGTCGGCCACTGGGCGGTCGTCGTCATGCAGTGGCTGATGATCACCGGCTCGCTGGCCTGCGGCATGGCCTTCCACAACTGCGCCTCCCGCTACATGTACGCGCTGGGCCGCGAGGGAGTCCTGCCGTCGCTGAAGAACACCATCGGCCGTACGCACGCCAGTCACGGCTCCCCGCACATCGCAGGTCTGGTCCAGACGATCGTGAGCGGGGTGCTGCTCGCCGCGTTCTGGATCGCGGGCAAGGACCCGTACACCGGTACGTACGTCCTGCTCGCCATCCTCGGCACCATGGCGATCCTCGTCGTCCAGGCGGTGTGCTCCTTCGCGGTACTGGCGTACTTCCGCTCGCACCACCCCGAGAGCCGGCACTGGTTCAGGACGTTCGTCGCCCCGCTGGTGGGTGGGGTGGCCATGCTCGCGGTCGTCGTCCTGCTGGTGTCCAACATGAGCGCGGCGGCCGGCCCGGAGTCCGGCTCCCTGGTGCTGAAGGCGACGCCGTGGCTGGTGGCGCTGGTCGCGGCGGTGGGCATCGGGTACGCGCAGTACCTCAAGCGGCGCGACCCGTCCCGGTACGCGCTGCTCGGGCGGACGGTGTTGGAGGAGACGAAGGAGCGGTAGTCGTACGGCAACTGGCGGGCTGGTCACCGGCGCGGGCGGGATGCTGGGCCAGGACGTCCTGGCCCAGCTCGCCCTGTGTGGGTGATGGCCCGCAAGCGCGTGCCCGCGCCCTCTGCGAGGACAAGGGCTTTCATTTCCTGCATTCCCTGGTGGTCGACGGGTCGACGACCTGATGCGGCTGTCTATCGCGCAAGAGCGGCGGCGAGTTGTTCGGCGACATCCGGGGAGCTGTCGTACTCGGCGATCTGCGCGGCGATCTTCTCGGCGGCATCGCGGTAATCCCGCTCAGCCAGAACCTCGCGCACCGCCTCGGCCACCCGCTCCGGGGCCACTCCACCGAGCGGGAAGGAGATGCCCGCCCCGGCAGCGGCCACACGTTCGGCCTGAATGGGTTGGTCCGCTCCCTGCGGTACCACGACCATCGGGATGCCCAGGCACAGCGCGCCGAGAACGGTGCCCGCGCCCCCGTGCGTCAGCACGACATCGACATCCTGCAGCAGTTCGACGAACGGCTTGTATGCCGCGAACTCCAGCCTGTCCTCGGCGTCCACGGCGAACTCCTCCGGCACGGAGGAAAGGAGAGTGACACGCACGTCGACGTCCTGCTCGAGCAGCGCACGCAGCAGAGGACCGACGGCCTGCGATGATGAGAACACCGTTCCGAAGGACACCAGGACACGCGGGCGGCGGTCGCCACGCTGCGTCCTCGCCGGCACCTCCTGGCCCGGCTTCCGGTGCGGCTCAGGACGCAGGGCGATCCTGCCCTCGGGCGCTTCCCAGCCCGGCCGTTGGAGTGCGGGAGGGCAGGTGTCCAGGTACCAGCGCGCCGGTGCGTACGCCAGTCCGCGTGCCTTGTAGCGGCTGCGGACACGAGCCGTCGTGGCCTCGACCGTCTCGGGCAGCATCGCGACGCCGAAGGCCAGTGAGGCGGCCGGAACTCCGAGAACCGCTCCCACCAAGGGGCCGATGAAATCGAAGTGTTCGGAGAGGATCAGGTCCGGCTCCCAGGCGCGCGCCTGGGCCAGCGCGTCATCGATGGTCAGATCGACACGCGCACTGGCGAAAAGCTCCGCCTCCGTCTCGACGGTGGGGCCCTGCTCCATCAGGTCATGCCCGGTAGTCCGCAGAACCTCTTTGAACATCGCCTCCAGCTCGGGGCCTGCCGGAAGGAACTCGATTTCCTCATCAGCGACGAACGGTACCGCGCTGGAACCGGTTACGAGAGCAACGTTGTCGCCACGCTCCCGAAAGGCTCGGGCCAGGGGCAACAGGGGGATGAGGTGGCCGGCCAGCGGAGTGCTGGACAGAAGTACGCGCATGAATCTTTGTTCTTTCTGATCCAAGAGTGCGACGAAAATCCCTCGCATAAGATCGAGGCCTTCGAGGGCTCGACACCGAAACACTACGATGGTGCCGCAACAATTAAGTGATCACTTCGAACGACCGAGGTGGAGATACCGTGAGCAGGATTCACCACCGTCGCCATGGCGAGACATTAGTGCCGGGCCAGGAATTATATTCACTCACCAGTAACACGGGCGATGCCATTGCCGCCGCCTCCGGCGGGGGGTTTCGCATTACGGGTCAGTCCCGGCCGAACATCCTGTCCCGGTGTACGCGCCAGCGCTCCATCATGGCCTCGACCTCACCCTCGACGAACTCGAAGAAGGCGAGGGTCTCCGCCAGCCGACGGCCCGCCGGGGAGTCCGCGCCCAGGCTGGTGACGCCCTCGCGCAGGGCGTCCTCCCAGCGCTTGATGATCGCGTTGCGGTTGGTGAGCGCCTCGTACCACTGGTCGCTGTGCACCCGGTACCGCTCCCGGCGCGAGCCGGGCTCACGCTCGCGCGAGACCATGTGGACCTGTGCCAGGTAGCGCACCGCCCCGGAGACGGCCGCGGGGCTGATCCGCAGCTGTTCGCCCAGTTCGGCGGAGGTCAGGGTGCCGGCGTCGGAGGCGAGCAGCGCGGCGAAGACCCGGGCGGGCATGCGCGGCAGGCCGGCCTCGACGAGCTGAGCCGCGAAGTGCTCCACGAAGCGCGAGACCGCCTCCGTGTCCCGTCCGGCCCCGGCTGCTTCCGTCATGCCCCGATCATCTCCCCTGCCCGCCCTGCTCAGACCCCGGTCACGAGTCTATCCGTCATTTTGACGCTTCCTTAACTTCACAAATTTCTGAAAGAAGCGTACGTTCTGAAGCATGACCAAGGCAATGACCGTCTCCGGACTGCACAAGTCGTTCGGCAGCACGCACGCCCTCGACGGCCTCGACCTGGACGTCGAAACCGGTGAGGTCCACGGCTTCCTGGGCCCGAACGGCGCCGGCAAGTCCACCGCCATCCGCGTCCTGCTCGGCCTGCTACGCGCCGACTCGGGCGCCGCGCAGGTACTCGGCCGCGATCCGTGGACGGACGCGGTGGAGGTGCACCGCAGGATCGCTTACGTCCCCGGCGACGTGACGCTGTGGCGCAACCTCTCCGGCGGCGAGGTCATCGACCTCTACGGCCGTCTGCGCGACGGCGGACTCGACAAGAAGCGCCGGGCCGAGCTGATCGAGCGGTTCGAGCTGGACCCGACGAAGAAGGGCCGCACGTACTCCAAGGGCAACCGGCAGAAGGTCGCCCTGGTCGCCGCCTTCGCCTCGGACGTCGACCTGCTGATCCTGGACGAGCCGACCTCGGGCCTGGACCCGCTGATGGAGGAGGTCTTCCAGCGGTGTGTGGAGGAGGAACGGGACCGGGGCCGGACGATCCTGCTGTCCTCGCACATCCTCAGTGAGGTCGAGGAGCTCTGCGACCGCGTCAGCATCATCCGCAAGGGCCGCACCGTCGAGACCGGTTCCCTCGCCGACCTGCGCCACCTGACCCGCACGAGCGTCACCGCCGAACTCGCCGGCGCCCCCAACGGGCTGTCCCGTCTCCCCGGCGTCCACGACCTCGACGTCCAGGGCAACCGGGTCCGGCTCCAGGTCGACACCGACAAGCTGGACGCCGTACTGCGCTCGCTCAGCGAGTCCGGCGTGCGGTCGCTGACGTCGACGCCGCCGACGCTGGAGGAACTGTTCATGCGGCACTACCAGGAGGACGTACGGGAGAAGGTGGCCGCACGATGACCGCCACGGCCTTCGGCGTACGGCCCGCGAGCTCCCGCCAACTGGCCGGTACCGGCACCCTGCTGCGCTTCGCCCTGCGCCGCGACCGCGCGATGATCCCGGTCTGGGTCGCGGTGAACGCGCTGATGGTCCTCTCCATGCCGAACACCCTGAAGGGCCTGTACGGCACGGCCGCCGAACGCGCCGACCTGTTGCGGCAGATGGAGACCAACGCCTCGCTGCGTGCCATGGTCGGCCCGGTCTTCGGTGACTCGCTCGGCGCGCTGACCGCCTGGCGCGTCGGCATCTACGCGGGCGCGCTGGCGGCCGCGATGAGCCTGCTCATCGTCGTACGGCACACCCGGGACGAGGAGGAGAGCGGCCGCCAGGAGCTGGTGGCGTCGGGGATGGTGGGCCGCCGGGCCTCCCTGACGGCGGCCCTGCTCACGGCGGGGGGCGCGAACGCCGTACTGGCGCTGCTGCTGACCGCCGGGCTGGCCGGCCAGGGAGCCTCGGGCGCGCTGGCGCTCGGGCTCGGGATCGCCGGTCTGGGCATGGTGTTCGCGACGATGGCGGCGATCGTCGCCCAGCTCACCGAGAGCGCGCGCCTGGCCCGCGGGCTGACGGCGGCGGTGCTCGGCGCCGCGTTCGTGCTGCGCGCGGCGGGCGACTCGGCGACCGACGACGGCTCGTCGGTACTGACCTGGCTGTCCCCGCTCGGCTGGCTGGAGAACCTGCGCGCGTACGCGGACGAGCGCTGGTGGGTGCTGCTGCTGTTGGTGGCGGCGGTGGTGGCCCAGGGCGCCGTGGCCTACGCGCTCGCCGGGCGCCGGGACATCGGCATGAGCTTCCTGCCGACCCGGCCGGGACCGGCGTTCGGCCGCCTGGCGTCGGCGGGGGCGCTGGCCTGGCGGCTGCAGCGGGGCAGCGTGCTCGGCTGGAGCATCGGCTTCTTCCTCGCCGGGGTCGTCTACGGCGGACTGACCGACGGCGCCGCCGACCTCGTCGGCGACAACGACAACGCCCGCCAGATCATCGAACGGATGGGCGGCCGGGCGGGGCTCACGGACTCGTTCCTGTCCGCGATGATCGGCATGCTCGGCCTGGTCGCCGCGCTCTACATCGTCGCCTCGGTGCTACGACTGCACGGCGAGGAGACGTCCGGGCGGGCGGAACCTGTGCTGGCCAACGCGGTGGGCCGACTGCGGTGGGCCGCCGGGCATCTGGCGGTGGCTTTCGGCGGGACCGTGCTGATCATGCTGCTCGCCGGTCTCGGCTTCGCCGTGGGCTACGGCAAGGAGGCCGGGCCGATCCTCGGGGCGTGCCTCGTGCAGGTCCCGGCCGTATGGGCCATCGGCGGGCTGGCGGTGCTGCTGCACGGACTGCTGCCCCGGGCGGCGATGGCGGCCTGGGGTGTCGCGGGGGCGGTGCTGCTGATCGGCTGGGTCGGGCCCGCGCTGGACGTTCCGCAGGCGGTGCTGGACGTGTCGCCGTTCGGACATCTGCCCAAGCTGCCGGGCGGAGGGATGCAGTGGGGCCCGGTGCTGACCCTTCTTCTCGTGGCGCTCGCGCTGACCGGGGTGGGACTGGCGGGGCTGCGGCGGCGGGACATGACGACGTGACCGGCGGGCGGAACCCCATGGCGGCCTGCGCTCGTCCATGCCAGGCATGGGACAACGTTTGCAGGCCGCCGGAGGATGTCTGACCGCCGCCGTCGGCGCCGGCGCGGGGCTCGCGGTGTGGTCCCTCGACGTACGGGAGCGCATCTGGCGCTTCGAGCAGGCACCCGACTGGAGCGTGCTCTACGCCGAGTTGCCGCTGATGATCCTGGGCGGCATCGCCGCCTCCCTCGGGTGCTGGGCGCTGTTCCAGCACCTCAGACCTCGACGCTGAGCCCCTCCAGCCCCCGGATCACGAAGTTCGGCTTGCGCCGCGGCTCGGCCGCCAGACTCAGTGTCGGCGCCCGCTCCAGCAGGGCCGTCATCGACGCGGCCAGCTCGATACGGGCCAGCGGCGCGCCGATGCAGTAATGGATGCCCGCGCTGAAGGAGATGTGCGGGTTGTCCTCGCGGGTCAGGTCGAGCCGACGGGGGTCGGCGAAGACCTCGGGGTCGTGGTTGGCGGAACCGAAGAGCATCGCGATCTCCGCACCCCTCGGGATCGTCGTGCCGTCGATCTCGATCTCGTCCAGGACCCAGCGCTCGAACAGCTGGAGCGGGGTGTCGTAGCGCATGAGCTCTTCGACGGCGGACGGGATCAGCGAGTGGTCGGCGCGGAGAGACGCCAGCTGCCCGGGGTTGCGGAACAGCGCCCACCACCCGTTCACCGTCGCGTTGACCGTCGCCTCGTGCCCCGCGTTCAGCAGCAGCACACAGGTCGAGATCATCTCCTGCTCGGTCAGCCGGTCACCCTCGTCGTGCGCCGCGATCAGCCCCGAGATCAGATCCTCACCCGGCTTCTTACGGCGCTCGGCGATCAGCTCCTTCAGATACTCCGAGAACTCGACCGAGGCCCGCACCGCCCGCGCCGCCACCTCCTGCGACGGATTCAGCTCGTACATCCCGCAGATGTCCGCCGACCAGGGACGCAACGGCGCCCGGTCCGACTCCGGGATCCCCAGCATCTCGGCGATCACCGCGACCGGCAGCGGCTCGGCGACGTCGGTCAGCAGGTCCCCGCCGCCCGCCTCCACCAAGGCGGCCACCAGGTCGTTCGCGAGCCCGTGGACGTACGGCTTCAGCTGCTCCACCGTGCGCGGAGTGAACGCCTTCGACACCAGACGCCGGATCCGGGTGTGATCCGGCGGCTCGAGATCGAGCATCCCGTGATCGTTGAGCGTATGGAACGGCTCATGCTCCGCCGCCGGCGCCGTCCGCCCGAAGTCCTCGTGCGTGAACCGGTGCTGGTAAGTCCGGCCGAGGCGGCGGTCCCGCAGCAGCGCCGAGACGTCCGCGTGGTGCGGGACCAGCCACTGGTTCGTGGGTTCGTAGTAGTGGACCCGGCCGTGAGCGCGCAGTTCGGCGTACGCGGGGTACGGGTCGGCGACGAACGCCGGGTCCCACGGGTCGAACGCGAGGTCGGAAACAGCTGCCATGCACGGACGCTAGCCTGCCGACGTCCTCGCTGACCAGGGGCGTCCTGTCGCTGTCGCTGTCCCTGCCCCTAGTCGCTGGCGAAATCCGGGAGCGTGATCGTGCCGTCCTCGGCGAGGGGGAATCCGGGGTTGTGGGCGATCTCCCAGGCGTGGCCGTCCGGGTCGGTGAAGGCGCTGGAGTAGAAGCCGACGGCGTTGACGGCCGCGGGCTTGGTGATGGTGCCGCCTGCCCGCTCCGCGGCGGCGAGCAGTGCGTCGACCTCCGCGTCGGATCGGACGTTGTGCGCCAGGACGATGCCGTCGAAACCGCCCGTCGGGCCGGGCTCCAGGCCGCAGTCCCTGGCGAGTTTGTCGCGGCTCCAGAGGACCAGTCCGAGGCCGCCCGCCTGGAAGAAGACGGTCTCCTCGACTTCCTGGCCGCGCCAGCCCAAGGCCTCGTAGAAGGCCTTTGCACGGGCCGGATCGGAAACGCCCAGCGTGATCAACGTGATGCGCTGTTCCATGCCCTCACCGTACTTCTCCCCCCACGCCCCGGCCGTGCGGACCGCGCGGACCGCTCAGCCCGGTGTGACCAGTCGTGCCTCGTACGCGAACACCGCGGCCTGCGTGCGATCCCTGAGGCCGAGCTTCACCAGGACCCTGCTGACGTGTGTCTTGATCGTCGACTCGGCCACCACCAGACGCTCCGCTATCTCCGCGTTGGACAGGCCCTGTGCGATCAGGACCAGTACCTCCGTCTCCCGCTCGGTCAGGTCTCCGTACGCCGCCTGCGCGGTGGGCGGGAGGCGTGGTGTGGTGGACATTTTGGAGAACTCGGTGATCAGCCGTCTGGTCACCGAGGGTGCCAGCAGCGCCTCTCCGGAGGCCACCACCCTTACGCCGTCGGCGAGTTGGCGGGCCGAGGCGTCCTTGAGGAGGAAGCCGGAGGCTCCCGCCCTGAGCGCCTGGTACACGTACTCGTCGAGGTCGAAGGTGGTGAGCACCAGCACCTTGGCCGCTCCGTCCGCGGCGACGATCTCCCGGGTCGCCTCGATGCCGTTCAGCTCGGGCATGCGGATGTCCATCAGGACCACGTCGGGGGCGAGCTCGCGAACGCGGTCGACCGCCTCGCGGCCGTTGACGGCCTCGCCCACGACCTCGATGTCCGGCATCGCGTTCAGCAGGACCGAGAAGCCCTCGCGCACCATCATCTGGTCGTCCGCGATCAGGACGCGGATGGTCATGCCTCACCCTCGCTCACACCGGTCACCGGCAGGAACACCGCCACCTCATAGCCTCCCTCGTCCGTCGGGCCCGCCGTCATCTCGCCGTTCAGCATGGAGACGCGCTCCCGCATGCCGGTGATGCCGTGCCCCGCTCCGGGCGAGGGCTTCAGCAGGGCCGGCGCGGGCGGCGGGCCGTTGACTATGCGCAGGCCCAGGCCGCCGAGGACGTAACCGATCTCGACGCGGGCGCTCGCGCCGGGCGCATGCCGCAGGGTGTTGCTCAGCGCCTCCTGGACTATGCGGTACGCCGACAGCTCGACGCCCTGCGGGAGTTCCCGCACCGCTCCGGTCATCACCTTCTCGGCGCTCAGGCCCGTGTCCCGCACATTGGTGAGCAGACCGTCCAGGTCGGCGAGGGTGGGCTGCGGGGCGTCCGGGGCCTCGTAGTCCTCGGCGCGGACGACGCCCAGGACGCGACGCAGCTCGGTGAGGGCCGCGACCGCGTTCTCCCGGATCGTCACGAAGGCGCGCTCCAGCTCCGGCGGCGGGTTCTCCACCCGGTAGGGGGCGGCCTCCGCCTGGATGGCGACGACCGACATGTGGTGCGCGACCACGTCGTGCAGCTCGCGGGCGATCGTGGTGCGCTCCTCCAGGAGCGTGCGGCGGGAGCGCTCGTGCGCGGTCACCGTCTGCTGAGCGGTCACCTCCTGCTCGGCCGCGCGACGGATGTGCCAGACGGCGACGCAGAGCAGGATCAGTGCGGAGACGACCAGCATGGAGGCGGTGTTGGTGCCGTCGTAGTGGCCCGAGCCGAACAGCGTCTCCGCGAGGATGCCGTACGCCGCGGTCAGCGCCCACATCCACCCGGCCGTGCGCGGCCTGGTGCGCACGGCCACCACCGTCAGCACTGTCAGATGGCAGGCGAAGCTGCCCGCCAGCCAGGGCCACTCGCCCCACTGGTCGCCGAACAGGAGAGAGAACGGGGTCGCCGCCATCGACAGCCAGAACGCTCCGACCGGCCGGGCCATGGTCAGCAGGATCGGGATCACGGCGAGCGGGCCGAGCATCAGGCCCAGGCCTTGGTCGACGGTGGCGATGAACAAGGCGAACAAGGCGGCCGTGGCGATCACGGCGTGCGGCGTCCAGACCGCGTACTCCCGCAGACGCGCGGGCAGCCGCCTGGTCAGCGGGCCGTCGCCGCGCAAGCGAGGGAGCGGGCGGTAGGCGAAGGCGTCGTGGAACAGGTCCTGCCGCAGCCCGCGCAGGGCGTCCGCGGCCAGCCGGAACTCCGGGCTGCGCGACTTGGCTCCGTCGCCCGGCGGCGTGGTGTGGATCTGGGTCGTCTCGGTCACGTACAGAACGGTAGGCGGGGAAGGGGGTCGCGGTCGTCACCAGTGAGACGGGTCATTCGGCGTCCCTCTCAGGTACTACGGGTACATCCGCACTCGGATCGGACCCGACTGGGTCACACCGGACCGGATCGACGCAGGTCAATACCCCGACGGCCGTACCAGCCCCGACTCGTACGCGAACACCGCCGCCTGCGTCCGGTCTCTGAGCCCCAGCTTCACCAGGATCCGGCCGACGTGCGTCTTCACCGTCTGTTCGGCGACGACGAGGCGCTCGGCGATCTCCGCGTTCGACAGGCCCTGCGCGATCAGGGCGAGCACCTCCGTCTCCCGCTCGGTCAGACCGCCGACGCGTTCCTTCAGCGGGGCGCGGGGCCGGTCGTCCAGCCGGGAGAACTCGGCGATCAGCCGCCGCGTGATCCCCGGCGCGAGCAGCGCGTCCCCGGCCGCCACCACCCGCACCGCCTCGGCCAGCTTGTCCGCCGAGGCGTCCTTCAGCAGAAAGCCGGACGCTCCGGCTCTGAGCGCCTCGTACACGTACTCGTCGAGGTCGAAGGTGGTGAGCACCAGCACCTTGATGTCCGGCCGCTCGCCGGTGATGCGGCGCGTGGCCTCGATCCCGCCGAGCTCGGGCATGCGGATGTCCATGAGCACGACGTCCGGGGCGAGTTCGGCGACCTTGGCGACGGCGTCCAGGCCGTCCACCGCCTGGCCGATCACGTCGATGTCGGGCTGGGTGTTGAGCAGCACGGTGAAGCCCTGCCGGACCATCTGCTGGTCGTCGGCGATGAGTACGCGGATGGTGCCGCTCGTCATGCGGTGTCGTCCTTCGGGTCCGTGGCCTGGTCGGGGGCCGGATGGCTGACCGTATCGGTGATGGGGACGGGGTCCGTGACCGGCTCGGTGAGGGCGATGCCGCCCGACGGGGTGTAGTACAGGCCCTCGGAGAGCTCGGCCGCCGGGAGGTACGCGGACACCCGGTAACCGCCGTCCGGACCGGGCCCCGCTTGCAGGGCACCGCCGAGCATCGTGGCCCGCTCCCGCATGCCGAGCAGCCCGTGTCCGGCGCCCGGCGACTGCGGGGCGGGCCGCGTCGGCCGGGAGTTGACGACCTTGACGTTCAACGCGCCCGAGAGGTAGGCGAGTTCGATACAGGCGTGCGCACCGGGCGCGTGGCGCAGGACGTTGCTCAGTGCCTCCTGCACTATCCGGTACGCCGACAGCTCCACGCCGGGCGGCAGCGGCCGCCGTTTCCCCACGACCTCGACGGTGACGGCCAGGCCCGCGGCCCGGGTGTTCGCCAGGAGCGCGTCGAGCCGGTCGAGGGTGGGCTGCGGGGCGTGCGGGGCGGTGCCGGTGTCGGTGTCGGTCTCGGTCTCGGTATCTGATCCGTCGGACGGCTCCTGGGCGTCGGGATTCTCCTGACGCAGCACGCCCAGGACGTGGCGCAGCTCGGTCAGCGCCTCCAGCGCGTTCTGCCGGATTCCCGCGAGGTTCTCCTTGAGCTCGTCGGGCGGGTCGGCGACGAGGTGCGGCGCGACCTGTGCCTGGATCGAGATGACGGACATGTGGTGGGCCACCACGTCGTGCAGCTCGCGCGCGATGCGGTTGCGCTCCTCCAGCAGCGTGCGCCGCGCCCGCTCCTCGGCGGTGAGCGTGGCCTGCCGGCCGAGTTCCGCGCGCGCCTCGCGGCGACCGCGGAGCGCGATGCCGAGGAGTACGACGACCGCGGAAAGGGCGATCGCGAGTACGCCGGTGTCCTGGAAGTCCGGTGCGCCCAGCGGTCCTTGGAGGAGGTAGGTGGCCAGCACGGTCAGGGCCAGCGCCTCAACCGAGACACGCGTGCGCACCCGCAGGGCGAGCAGCAGCAGGACGAGCAGGTGCGCGATGATGCCGGACGCGGCCCATGGCCAGGTGAAGTCGTCCGTCACGCCGGAGAGCAGCAGGCCGCGTACCGCGACGGCGCCCACCACCGTGGCCGCTATCGACAGCCACCACGCCGGGACGGGCCACCACAGCGCGAGCAGCACCGCGCCGCCCTGCGCGAGGGCGATCAGGAAGGCGAGGCCGAAGCCCAGTTTCCCGTTGTCCGTGAGCTGGGCCGTGCCGCCGATCGTGATGCCGAGCGCGGGCAGGAACAGCACGACGTGCGGCCACCGGCGCAGCCGTCCGACGGCGGGCAGCGGCTCCGGCCTGAGCGTCCACAGGTCGTCGCGCAGCACCCGCAGCCCGCGCAGGACGCGGCTCGCGATCCCGTGCTCGGTCCCCGTCTCCGTCACGTCGTCAACCTTAGGCATCGCGGGCCGCCTTCGTTCCCCTGGAACGCGGGCGCCGGTGGACGCGGACGACTCGGGACGGGCGGCCGGCGCGGCGGCGCGGGCCCTGTTCGTAGGAGCGGAAGGCAGCCCAGCAGATCGTCAGGGCGAGGGTGAAGACCGGGAGCCAGGCCAGGCGCGCCGCCACCCAGCCCAGGCCGTCGGGGAGTGTGTGCAGGCCGGGGAGGCGGCCCGCGAGGAGACCCGTGGCCGTCGTGGCCATCAGGGCCGTCTGGTGCCAGAGGAAGATCGTCATCGCGGAGAGGTTGACCAGGGCCACCGCCGCCCAGGCCAGGGGCCGGTTCATCGCCCGGCGCAGCCGGTCCCGCAGGAGCAGGGCCAGGCCGCACTGGGCCAGGCCGAAGGTGACGGCGACCAGGGTCGGCGGGTTCAGGTTGGAGACCGCGACTCCGGGGACGCCGACCATCGACGCCGGGTAGCCCGCCCCGGCGACCAGCATCACCGTGGTCAGCGCACCGCCCGTCAGCAGCAGCCAGCCCGCGCGGCGGCGGTCCAGCTCCCCGCGGGTCCAGGCGGCGCCCAAGGTGTACGGCACCAGCCAGCCCGCCGCCACGTTCACCCAGCCGAGCCAGGGCGGGCCGCCGAGTCCGAAGCGCAGCAGGTCCACGTGAAGAACGACCGCCAGCGGCCAGAGCGGGTTGAGCCGCGTCAGCAAGGGGGTCGCCGCCGTCAGGGCCGCGAAGACGAGGAGGAACCAGAGGGGGGACAGGGCCAGCTTGACCAGCGTGTGCACGGTCGCGAACTCGGCGCCCGTGAGGAGGAGGGCGATCGCCATCACCGTCCACAGCACCAGGACGGCCGCGACCGGTTTGAAGAGTCTGGACATACGGGTGGCCAGCCATGGGCCGTACGTCGTCCCGCGGGCGCGGGCCGAGGCGTAGCCGCGTGTCGCCACGTGGCCGCCCACCAGGAAGAACACGGCCAGCGTCTGGAAGACCCAGGAGATCGGGGCCAGCCAGGGCATGTACCGCAACGGGCTCGCGGTACGCAGTCCGCCGCCGTCCGCGACCAGCGCCGTCACGAGCCAGTGGCCGAGGACGACACCGAGGATGGCGAAGGCGCGCAGGGCGTCGACCGCGCGGTCCCGGTGCGCGGGGGTGGCGGCGTCGACCCGGTCGGCGCCCCGTCGTATGCCCTCCCACGCGCGGTGCGGGGCCGTCTTGCGGGTCGGCTCATGGGCCTTCTCGCGGGTCTTGTCATGGGCCGTCGCGCGGGTCTTGTCATGGGTCGTCTCGCGGGCCGTCTCATGGGTCGTCCCGCGGGTCTTCTCATGGGCCGTCCCGCGGGCCGTCTCATGGGCCGTCCCGCGGGCCGTCTCATGGGCTGTCCCGCGAGCCGTCTCCTGGGACTTCTCACGCATGGGTCACCTTCGAGGTCTCGCCGAGGACGATCCGGGCCAGGTTGGTCAGAGAGAGCGAGCCCGGTGCGAAGTAGTCGCTGTGGCCGCCGTCGCCGGCGGCGAAGACGCGGGCCCCGAAGGACGGGGAGACGGGATCGGTGCCGAAGCCGACGGTCGTACCGAACAGGTCGGCCTTGACATGCGGAACCTCCCGCACCCAGTCGTCACTGCCCCGGGCCGCCCAGACCCGGGCCCGGGTGTGCAGGGACGCGGCCGTGTCGGCGCCGGTGCCGGGGCTGCCGACCAGGGCGATGTCGTCCGCGTCCACACCGGATGCGGCGCGGCCGCAGACGACCGAGCCGTACGAGTGGCAGGCCAGGGATACCCGGGCCTGCTCGCCGACGATGCCGCGCAGGTGCCGTATGAACTCCCGCAGGTGCGGGGCCGCCTGCTCGGCGCGGCCCGTCGTGGTGACGGTCGTGCTGATCGTGCCCGGCGTTTCGTAGCCCAGCCAGGCCACGACCGCGGTGCGGGTCCCTGCGGGAGCCTGCCGTGCCAGCTCGCTCTGCAAGTGGGTCGCGGTCGCGCGGAAACGGGCGTACGTCTCGAGCGAGGTGTCGGAGCCGGGGACGAGGACCGCGACGCGGTCGGCGTGGGCGAGGTCGCCGAAGACCTCCGTCGCCCGGCCGGACCCGCGGCCGTCGAAGGCGAGAAAGTGGCGGGACGGGTCGGCCATGGCCCGGTCCGCCGCGGCGCGGTCCCGGTCGCCGTGGGCGGCGGCCATCCGGGACGCCTCCGCGGCATTGGCCCGGTTCGCCGCGTACGCCTCGTCCAGCGTGGCTGCCGTCACCGGGGCTAGGGCGGCCGGAGCCGGGGCGGGGGTCTGCGGTTGCGCGGCGGCGGAGAGGGGGGCCACGACGGCGGCGGTGACGAGGGCGGCGAGGAAGCCGCGGAGCCATTTCTGTGCGCGGCGCCCACCGGATGTGCCGAGTCGGCCAGGCATATGGCTTGCGCCAGGCATACGGCTTGCGCCAGGCATATGGCTTGCGACAGGCATATGGCTTCCGACAGGCGTGCGGCGCCGTTCGCCGGTTCGCCGCCCTGCCGCGCCCCCTGTACCCCCTGTGCCCTCGCCCCCTGCCTGCCCTGCCCGTCCTGCCTGCCCTGCCCGCCCTGCATCCCCAACGTTCGTCGCTGCCGCCTCTGCGGTCTCCCCCGTTTCGCGTCCCACGGTCGACTGCCTCCCCGTCCGCCCAGTCCGCCCGCCCATCGGGCTTGTCTGGTTGGGAAGTTACGAATCCGCGCTCGTCGTCCGCGTCACGCCAGGGAGCTCACCTGCGCCGTAGCTCTCAGGTATTACGGGTATCCCTGCCCGCGCTCAGGGTGTCACTGGCTCGGGCCAACGGCGGCTCTCACCACGCCAGTTGTGCGATCTCCTCCGCCACCACCGCGCACGCGTCCGCCGCCGGATCGATCAGGGGGAAGTGGCCGACGTCCTCCAGGAGCGTCAGGCCCACCACCTCGCCGGCCTTCGCCGCCGCGTCCGCGTACGCCTCGGCGACCGCCTGCGGGACATCCAGGTCCGCGCGCCCCTGGACGAGCGTGGTCGCGATGCCGGTGGGGAGCAGGAGCGCCGGGTCCGCGTACGGCCGGCGCTCGGCGAAGTCCTCGTCGCCGCCGAGGAGTTGCCGTACGGCACCCCCGCAGACGTCCAGCTTGTCGGCGACCGAGAAGTCGGCGATCGGGGCGAGGGCGACCACACCGCGCAACGGGGCGGGCCGGTCGATACGCCAGGGGGCACCGACAGGCAGTAGGTGCCGGGCAGCCGCCCACAGGGCGAGGTGGCCGCCCGCCGAGTGCCCGGTGACTACCGTGCGGCGCGAGTCGGCCTGCGGAAGGGCCTCGCGGACTAGCCCGGGGAGCGCGTCCAGCGCGGCGGCCACGTCGTCGAAGGTGTCCGGCCAGCGGCCCGCGACGGGACCGAACTCCTCGGCCCCCGCACGCGCACCCGAGCCCGAGCCTGCGCCCACACCCGCACCCGCACCCGCACCCGCACCCGCACCCGCACCCACACTCCCCCGCCGGTACTCCACGCTCGCCACCGCGAACCCCCGCCGCGCCAGAAAGTCCGCGAACGGCGAGATGTGCCGGCGATCGTACGGCGCCCGCCAGGCACCCCCGTGCAGCACGACCACCAGAGGAGCCGGACCGCCCGGTTCGCGCTCGCCGTGCGGTGCGTAGAAGTCGATCAGCTGGTCGGGATGGTCGCCGTACGCCACCGTGATGTCGGGGTCGACCGCAGGGTGCGAGAAGGCCGACTCCTCTTCCATGGCGGCCCGGGCAGCTGCGTTCTCCGGTGCTGCGGCATCGCGGGCTGCGGCGTCGTCCGGCATGCTCCAACCTCTCAGCGACGAAACGGACTTGGACGGAACGGACAGGACGGACCAGGAGAGAATTCGGCCGTTGGCGGGGACGCTATCAGGCCCATGACGTGCGCGGACACGGGGATGTCACGCTCGGTGAGGGCGCCGGGCCGCCCTGTCGCCCTCGCTGACGGCGGGAGCAGGCGGCGTCACGCCGTACTCACCGCCGTCAATGAGCTCAGTCGGTTCACTCACCGCCGTCAACGAGCTCAGCCGATTCGTCAGCCGCCTCCCCCACCACCCCGCAGCGTCTCCGCCAGCACCCGCGCCGCCCGCTCCACGTCCGCGAAACCGACGTACAGCGGCGTGAATCCGAAGCGCAGTACGTCCGGGTGCCGGAAGTCCCCGACCACCCCGCGCTCGATCAACCGCCGCATGACCTCGCCCGCGTCCTCGCAGCGCAGCGCAACCTGGCTGCCCCGCTCCTCGTGGGCGACCGGCGTCAGGGACTCCACCCGGCCCGGCGGGACGTACTGCGCGACGCACTCCAGGAAGAAGTCGGTCAGCGCGAGGGACTTGGCCCGGACGCTCTCGATCGGGACGCCGTCCCACACCTCCAGGGCCGCCTCCAGGGCGAGCATGGAGAGGATGTCGGGCGTGCCGACGCGTCCGCGCAAGGCCCCGGCGGCCGGTTCGTAGTCGGGCCGCATGCCGAAGGGGTCGGCGTGGGAGGTCCAGCCGGGCAGCGGGGAGTCGAAACGGTCCTGGAGATCGCGGCGCACGTACAGGTACGCCGGTGCGCCCGGGCCGCCGTTCAGGTACTTGTACGTGCAGCCGATCGCCAGGTCGACGCCGTGCTCGTCGAGCCCGACCGGCAGGGCACCCGCGCTGTGGCACAGGTCCCAGACGACGTACGCCCCCGCCGCGTGCACCGCGGCCGTCAGCGACGGCAGGTCGTGCAGCCGGCCCGTGCGGTAGTCGACGTGGTTGAGCAGCACCGCCGCCGTACGGTCGCCCAGCACCCCCGGCACCTCGGCCGGGGTCACCGGGCGGAGCGTGCAGCCGGTCATGCGGGCCGCCGACTCGGCGATGTAGCCGTCGGTGGGGAAGGTCGTGGCGTCGACGACGATCTCGTCCCGGCCGCCGGACCCGTCGAGCCGCGCCAGCCGTACCGCCCCCACAACCGCCTTGAAGACATTGACACTCGTCGAGTCGCCGACCACGATCTGCCCGGCCGCCGCCCCCACCAGCGGAGCGATCCGGTCGCCGATCCGCTCGGGCGCCGTCCACCAGCCGCTCTCGTCCCAGGACCGGATGCGCAGCTCGCCCCACTGCCGCCGTACGACGTCGTCGACGCGGCCGGGGACGGCGGCCGGCAGCGCGCCGAGCGAGTTGCCGTCCAGATAGACGCCCGCGGCGTCAGCCGCATGATCGGACACGGCGTCGAGCACGAACTGCGCGCGCACGCCCGCCAGTTCATCTGCGGCGTCCAGCTTCTCCGCCTTCACACCGAGTTCAGACATGGGACCGCGCCGTCCACAGCTCGGGGAACACGTTCTTCTGCGCGCGCTTCTCCAGCCAGGCCACCCCGGCGGAGCCGCCCGTGCCGGCCTTGGCGCCCATCGCGCGCCGGGTGGCGACCAGGTGGTCGTTGCGCCATCGCCACACCAGTTCCGCCACGTCGGTCAACGCCTCGCCCAGCCGGGCGAGTTCGTCGTTCTCGTCACCGGAGTAGAGGGCCGCCCAGGCCGCCTCCACCTCGTCCGAGGGCTCGTAGCGCCGCGACACGTCACGGTCCAGGACGGACGACGGAATCGCGTGGCCGCGGCGGGCGAGCAGCCGCAGGACCTCGTCGTACAGGCTCGGCTCGTGCAGCGCCTTCTCCAGCTCCGCGTGGACGCGCGGCGCGCCGCGGTGCGGGACCAGCATGGACGCGGACTTCTCGCCGAGCAGGAACTCCATCCGGCGGTACATGGCCGACTGGAAGCCGGAGCCCTCGCCGAGGGCGCTGCGGTACGCGTTGAACTGGGCCGGCGTGAGCTGGCCGAGCGGCTTCCAGGAGGCGTTCAGCGCCTCCAGCTCCCGTACGGAACGCTTGAGCGCGGCGATCGCGGTGGGTACGTCGTCGCCGCGCAGGGCCCGCGCGGCGGTCTCCCACTCGTGGACGATGACCGTGAACCACAGCTCCATCACCTGGGTCGTGACCAGGAAGACCATCTCTCCGGGGTCGTCGGAGAGGGTGTGCTGGAGGTGGGTGAGCACGTCCGCCTTGACGTAGTCCTCGTACGGCGTCGTGCCTGCGAAGTCGAGATGCGGGCTCTCGGGCTCGTGAGCCTCGTGGGCCTGGGACATCGCTGTCTCCTGATATGTACTCCGGGTAGCGGTCCGCCCTGCCGTTACCGACACGGGGCCCCGGTCCCCACTCGCATCCTGCGCAGTCGTCACCGAAAAGTGCAAGGCCCGCCTGATCAGTGAAGTACATCAGTGAAGTACCAGGCGGGCCCGGAGAATGCCGCGGTGCGGCGGTCTAGCCCAGGTCTAGCCCAGGTCTAGCCCAGCGTCTGGGCCGCCGTCGGGGAGGAGTCCTTGAGGAACTGGGTGCAGCGCTCGGACTCCTCCTGCTCGCCGATCGCGCCGGCGGCGCGGGCGAGGGCGTGCAGGGCGCGCAGGAAGCCGCGGTTCGGCTCGTGCTCCCAGGGGACGGGGCCGTGGCCCTTCCAGCCGTTGCGGCGCAGGGAGTCCAGGCCGCGGTGGTAGCCCGTACGGGCGTAGGCGTACGACTCCACGACGCTGCCCCGCTCGAACGCGTCGTCGGCGAGCTGAGCCCAGGCCAGGGAGGAGGTCGGGTACTTCGCGGCGACGTCCGCGGGGGCGGTGCCGCCCGCCAGCAGCTCGCGCGGCTCTGGGTCGTCGGGGAGGTGGGTCGGGGGCGGGCCCCCGAGAAGGTTTTCGTGAATGGACATGGGTCCAGTCTCGCCCATGGAGGGGCGTCGGTGGGGTGAGCGGGGCGGGCCTTCGTGGGCGGGGGGGTGCGGCATGGGTTTCCTCGCCCCCGCCGCCCCTGCCCGTCCCATCACCAGGGGCTCCGCCCTGTCACCCGGACCTCGGTCTCCCCGTGGCAAGCGTCGCTGATGAGCTGAGGTTCCCTGGGCGATCCTGGGTTTTCCTGGATGCCGGGAAGTGGTCCGTCGTGCTGGGCGGGGTTTGGACGCCTGCCGTGGGACCGTGGGCCGTCGCCGCCGGGTGCGGTGCGGGTGCTCATCGTGTGCGGTACCTGCCGCCTGTGGCGCCGCCGGCTGCGGCGATTCGGAGGCTGGGGTATCCGCCCCGCCGGACGCTTTCCGCCCGGTGTGGACCCGGGCGGGGCGGGGACCCCGCGTCGCTTTCCTGGGCACGGGGCGGATTCTCAAGGAGACCGGAATCGTGACTGCTGCTCTCACCGGCCTCGCAGTGACACGCAGTGACACGCAGTGACACGCAGTGACACGCAGTGACACGCACGCTACCGAATGCACCATCACGCTCCCGCACCTCACGATAAACAATCACCGGAAAGTGCCACAAAAGCCTGATCGCACCACATTGAACACCACCCCGTGATACCCAGTCGCACCAAGGAACCACAGGCCATCAGGAGCACTGCGCACGACCCTCAAACGCCGGACGCCCGGGTATCCCCGGCCCCCTTCGAAAGGCCGGGCCCCCGCCGCTGCCCCTCCAATGGCGGCACCGCCACCGACCCATGCGTCCGGCACTCCGGCTTCCGGCAGTCCGAGGCCGGCCGCCGTACCGTCGCGAACGCGACCAACGACCCCACCACCAGCACCCCCGCACACACAACCATCGCCCGCCCGAACGCCTCGTCGAAGGCCCCCGGCGACCGGTATGCCTCCTCCCCCATGCCCGCGACCAGCGGCAACGCCGCCACCGCGATCAGGCCCGCCGCCCGGGCCGCCGCGTTGTTGATGCCGCTGGCCAGGCCCGCCCGGGCGGTGTCCACGGAGCCGAGGACCGTCGCCGTCAGCGGTGCCACCAGCGTGACCATGCCCAGGCCCAGGACCAGCAGAGCGGGCAGGATGTCAGGGACGTACGACGCGCCCTGCCCGACCCGCAGCATCAGCAGCATGCCGGCGGCGCACAGCAGAGGCCCGACGGTGAGTGGGATGCGCGGGCCGATGCGCTCCCCCAGTTCGCCGGAGCGGGCGGAGAGCAGCAACATCAGGGCGGTGGTCGGCAGCAGGGCCGTACCGGCGCCGAGGGCGGAGTAGCCGACGACGACCTGGAGCTGGAGCGCGGCCAGGAAGAAGAAGCCGCCGAAGGCGGCGTACACGCACAACGTGACCAGGTTGACCGCCGTGAACTGGCGCGACGCGAAGATGTCCAGCGGCATCATCGGATCGGGCCGGCGCTTCTCGACGTACACGAAGGCCACCCCGGCGGCCAGACCCGCCACCGCCGTGACGACGACTCCGACGGACACCGTGTGCGCCTCGATCAGCGCATACGTCACCAGGCCCAGGGCCAGCGCTCCCAGCCCCGCCCCCAGCACGTCGAAGTAGCGCCCGTGCGCTCGTTCGTCGCGCGACTCGGGGACATGCCGCAGGGCGACGGGCACGCACAGCAGTGCCAGCGGCACGTTGAGCAGGAAGACCCAGCGCCAGCCCGGGCCGTCCACCAGCCAGCCGCCGACGAACGGGCCGATCGCCGCGCCGACCCCGCCGAAGCCGGACCACAGGCCGACCGCCCGGCCCCGGTCGTCGGGGTGGAAGGAGGCCTGGATGAGGGCGAGGGAGCCGGGGGTGAGGAGCGCGCCTCCGACTCCTTGCAGGGCCCGGGCGGCGACCAGGACGCCGGCGTTCGGGGCGATGCCGCACAGCAGCGAGGCCGCCGCGAACCACAGGACGCCGATGACGAAGACCTTGCGGCGGCCGTAGCGGTCGCCCAGGGAACCGCCCAGCAGGATCAGTCCGGCCAGCGTCAGCATGTACGCGTTGACCGTCCACTGCAGGGCGGCGAGGTCCGCGTCGAGGTCGCGGCCGATGCGCGGCAGGGCGACATTGACGACGGTCGAGTCCAGCAGCGCCATGCTGGAGCCGAGGACGGTGGTCAGCAGGATCCACTTGCCTTGCGGCGAGGCCAGCCGGACATCGGGCATGCCTCAGGTATACCGCGTATGCCTCGGACAGGCTGCGAGCCCGGCGCCGTAGCACCGGGCTCGCCCAGAACCCTCACCGAGTGCGCAGGTTACTTGATCTTCGTGCCGCTCGACCGCAGGTTCGCGCAGGCCTCGACGACCCGCTTGGCCATGCTCGCCTCGGCCAGCTTGCCCCAGGTGCGCGGGTCGTAGGTCTTCTTGGAGCCGACCTCGCCGTCGACCTTCAGGACGCCGTCGTAGTTCTTGAACATGTGGTCGGCGACCGGACGCGTGAAGGCGTACTGCGTGTCGGTGTCGATGTTCATCTTGACCACGCCGTTCTCCAGCGCGGTCGCGATCTCCTCGGCCGACGAGCCGGAGCCGCCGTGGAAGACGAAGTCGAACGGCTGGGAGCCGGCCGGCTTGCCGTACTTGGCGGCGACGCCCTCGTTCAGCTGCTTCAGCAGGTCGGGGCGCAGGACGACATTGCCCGGCTTGTAGACGCCGTGGACGTTGCCGAAGGACGCGGCCAGCAGGTAGCGGCCCTTGTCGCCGAGGCCGAGCGCCTCCGCCGTACGGATCGCGTCGTCGACCGTCGTGTACAGGGAGTCGTTGATCTCGTGGGAGACGCCGTCCTCCTCGCCACCGGTCGGGGTGATCTCCACCTCGAGGATGATCTTCGCGGCGCGGGCGCGCTCCAGCAGCTCCTGGGCGATGGAGAGGTTGTCGGCGAGCGTCTCGGCGGAGCCGTCCCACATGTGGGACTGGAACAGCGGGTTCTCGCCGCGGGCGACGCGCTCCTCGGACACGGCCAGCAGCGGCCGTACGTACCCGTCGAGCTTGTCCTTCGGGCAGTGGTCGGTGTGCAGGGCGACCGTGATGTCGTACTTCTTGGCGACGATGTGCGCGAACTCGGCCAGGGCGACCGCACCGGTGACCATGTCCTTGTTGTGCTGGCCGCCCAGGAACTCGGCGCCACCCGTGGAGATCTGGATGATGCCGTCGCTCTCGGCCTCCGCGAAGCCGCGCAGCGCAGCGTGCAGGGTCTGGGTCGAGGTCACGTTGATGGCCGGGTAGGCGAACCTGCCTGCCTTCGCCCGGTCGAGCATCTCGTTGTAGACCTCGGGGGTTGCGATGGGCATTCGTCCGCTCCTTGGGTGTGCGGGTTGGCGTACTGAGTTGTTCCTACGGCCCTGACCTAGACCTGGGATGCGACGTCATCGTCGGCCCCATCTTTCCAGACTTGGCCGAATGGTCCATGCTGCGGTCGGCGCCGGTCAGTCCAGGCCCAGCTCGTCCTTCGAGTACGCGAAGAGGTACGGCACCCCCGCACCCTCCTGGATCTTCTCGGCGGCACCGGTCGCCCGGTCCACGATCGTCGCGACGGCCACGACCTCGGCACCCGCCTCGCGCACGGCCTCGACGGCGGTGAGCGGGGAGCCGCCGGTGGTCGAGGTGTCCTCGACGACCAGCACCCGCCGCCCCGCGATCTCCGGCCCCTCCACGCGCCGCTGCAACCCGTGCGCCTTGGCCGCCTTCCGTACGACGAAGGCGTCCAGCTTCTTCCCGCGGGCGGCGGCCGCGTGCAGCATGGCGGCGGCCACGGGGTCGGCGCCCATGGTCAGACCGCCGACCGCGTCGAAGTCCAGGTCGGCGGTCAGGTCCAGCAGCACCTGCCCCACCAGCGGCGCGGCCTCGCCGTCGAGGGTGATACGCCGCAGGTCGATGTAGTAGTCGGCCTCGAGACCCGACGACAGGGTCACCTTGCCGTGCACCACGGCCTTGTTTTTGATCTGCTGCAGCAGCGCGCCGCGTACATCACTCATGCCAGCCAGCTTAGAGGCGCCGCCAGCTCCAGGTGGTCGTGGCCTCCAGCGGCTCCAGCGGTGTGACCAGGCGCGGCAGGGTGTTCAGCCCGTTGGGCGGCCCGGTCTGCGGCTCCACGCACACGGCCGCCTCCTGCTCGTCGTACACGACGACCCACTGCTCGGGGCTGGCCACCTTCAGCTCCAGCTGCCCCGGCCAGGTGAGGGTGACGTCGACACCGCCGGGCATCCCGAAGCAGTCGTCCCAGGGGCCGGGCTTTGGGTCGAGGCGGTTGCCGGTGGGCAGGTGGTCGTCGCCGCGCTCCTCCTGCCAGGCCGGCGTGAAGTCCAGCCGTACGTCCGCTCCCTGGATGGTCCGGTTGAACCACGGGTGCCAGCCGATCTGGGCCGGGAAGGAGGTCTCGTACGTCTCCACGGACATGGTGAGCGTCAGGGCGCCCTCGGTCAGGGCGACGATCTGCGTGACGCGGCCGGGGTAGGGCCAGGGGTCGACGAGGTCGTACGTGATGACCGCCTCGTTCGCGGTGACGCGGGCCGTGCTCCAGGCGCCGTCGCGGGCGGTGCCGTGGATGGCGTGCGGCGGGGAGTTCAGCGGCATCTGGTGGACGGTCGCGCCGTCCAGGAACCGGCCGTCCCTGATCCGGCCGCACCAGGGAACCATCGGGAAACAGCCGAAGCGGTCGCCCTGGCGGAGGAGTTCGCTGCCGCCGACGCGGAGCCCTCCGACCCGGCCGCCGTTGCCCGGCTGCACGGTCACCTCCGCGTCACCCGCGGTCAGCGTGATGTCTTCGTTACTCACGGGACGACCCTACTGGTCCGGACTCACGGGACGACCCTACTGGTCCGGTCGCCGATCAAGAGGGCGGTCGGTGGCGGTCGTCGACCGCGGCGGTCGGGACCGGCTTCAGCGGCGTCTGCGCCACGCCCGGCCCAGGACGATCGCCGACGCCACCACCAGCGCCGCCGCCGGTGCCGCCCAGCGGAGCGTCTGGTTGGGGGCGACCGTCTGCGGAGCCGGGACGGGGGCGTAGCGACCGCGCGGCGGGGCGTGGTCGACCTCCTCCGCGCTGCGCCCGATCATGGTCCGCCGCGCGTGGGCCGCCTCGGCGGGCGGTTCGGGGGGCGGTTCTGGGGGCTGCTCCGCGAAGTCTTCGGGGACCTCCTCTGACAGGTCCTCGGAGAGGTCCTGGCGGATGTCCTGGGGGATGTCCTGGGGGATGTCCTCGGGGAGGTCCTCGGGGAGGTCCTCGGGGAGGTCCTCGGCCAGGGACGGCGGCGGAGCCTCGGCGTCGAGGACGGAGGCCGGCTCAGGGGTCTGCGGCTCCTTCGGTGTCTCCTGCTGCTCCTGCTGCTCCTGCTGCTCCTGCTGCTCCTGCTGCTCCTTCTGCGCCTGCCGCTCCGGCGAGTCGTCCGGCGCGGTCGTCCCCAGGTTCCCCGCGAAGCGGCTCAGCAGGCGGGTCGCGGCCGAGGCCACCGCATCCGGCGGCAGCTCGGTGACACGGCCGTCCGCGGAGACCGTTCCCTCGAAGGTGAGGGTGGAGCCGTCGTCCGTGTCCCGCAGGCGGAGCGTGAGCGCGAGCTTGACCGAGCCGGTGCCGCGGGCCTCGGTGGCGTCGCCCTCGACGGCGTACGAACCGTCGTCCTGTCCGGAGACGCGTACGGAGCCGCGGTAGGTGATGGAGTGACTGCCGACGCGCACCTTCAGCCGCCCGGTGACGGGCTCGGCGCCGGCGTCCTGCTGGAGCCCGGGAACCGCCCGGGCGACCCGCACGGGATCGGCGAGCGCCTCCCTGAGCCGCTCGGCCGGAACCGGAACGAACACCTCATGCTCCATGGTTCGCGAGCCTACCCAGTGAGCGCCGACGTGCACCCCGGTTGGTCGAAAGTGGCCGCGCGTCGGCGTCGGCCTCGACACAGCTCAGTACCGCGGATGCACCACCGTCGACACCGGCAACCCCTCGATCCGCGTCCCCGCCGCCGCCCTCGCCTCCGCGGTCAGCGACGCCTGCGTCAACGTCCGCGGACGCGGGCCGTCGGGATCGATACGCAGGTCCGGGCGCTCGCCCGGTGCCGCCAGCACGAACCCCCAGTCGTGCGCTGCCCGAGACCTGTCGGCCGAGCGGTCGGGGCCGGCCGCGAAGCCGGAGTGGCTGCCGCCGACGCGGTAGGGGGCCGTGCGCAGGCCGGCGGCGTGCAGTGTCGTGGCCACCGTCCAGAAGGCGCGGGGGCGGGAGGAGACCGGGCCGGCGTGCACCACCAGGCGGCCGTGGCCGGCCAGCGCCCGCCGCGCGAGGCCGTAGAACTCCTGCGAGTACAGCTTCGTGCTCGCCGTGATGCCCGGGTCGGGCAGGTCCGCGATCACCACGTCGTACGCCGCCGGGGGCGCCCCCCGCAGCCAGTGGAAGGCGTCCGCCGTGGTCACGTGGACGCGCGGGTCGCCGTAGACGTGCCCGTTCAGCCGGGCGAGTGCCGGCTCCCGGCGGGCCAGCCGCAGCACCGCCTGGTCGAGTTCGACGATGTCGACCCGGTGCACGCCGGTGTGCCGGAGCACCTCCCGGGCAGCCAGTCCGTCGCCGCCGCCGAGGACGAGCACGCGCGCGTGCGGGCCGGTCATCGCGGGGTGGACCAGGGCCTCGTGGTAGCGGTGCTCGTCGCGGCCGCTGACCTGCAGCCGACCGTCGAGGAAGAGGTCGAGGGGACGGCCGTGCGTGCCGCCGGTGAGGACGATCTCCTGGACGTCGGTCTGCAGTGCCACCCGTACGTCCCGGCCGTACACCGCGTGCCGGGCGGCCCGTTCGAAGTCGTCGACGAGTACGGCGGCGGTGGCGAGGACGGCGAGGACGGTCCCGTTGGCCAGCAGCAGGATCCAGCGGGCGCGGCGGGTCAGGTCGCGGCCGAACAGGCCGAGGATGAGCGCCCCGCCGGCGATCAGGTTGACCGCGCCGGTGAGGAGCGCGCCGGTCAACTGGCCCAGGAGGGGCAGGAGCAGGAAGGGGAAGGCGAGGCCGCCGACCAGGGCGCCGACGTAGTCCGCCGCGAACAGGTCGGCCACCGCGCCGCCCGCGTCCTGTCTGCGGATGCGCTGGATCAGCTCCATCAGCAGCGGGACCTCGGCGCCGATGAGCAGGCCGATGGCCAGGGAGGCGGCGACCAGGAGGCAGCGGGGGCCGCTGGCCCACGGACCGCCCCAGTCACCGGTCCAGGCGAAGACGGCGTACAGCGCCATCGCGCTGCATCCGCCGACCAGGGCGAGCGCCGCCTCCAGCGCGCCGAAGGCGGCCGCCGCGCGCCAGCACAGCCGTTTGGCGACGAGCGAGCCGATGCCCATCGCGAAGACCATGACGGCCAGGACCACGGAGGCCTGGGTGACCGAATCGCCGATCAGGTACGTGGCGAGGGCGACGAGTTCGAGTTCGTACACCAGTCCGCAGGCGGCGCAGACGAAGACGCAGGCGAGGACGAGGAACCGGCCCGTGCCGGGGCGGACGGGCAGCCGCGCGGGGCCTGCCCAGGGCGGCGGGGTGCCGGGCGGGGCGGGCGCGTGCGGTTCGATCACGCTGAGACGTTACGTCACTGCCGCGGCACGCTTCGTCACCCACAGGTGTGGATCTGACGGTCAGTTGAGCACCCCGTGTTTTGCCTGCCGTTCCGACTGCCGTTCGGACAGTCGCTCGGACTGCCGTTTGGTCCGCGCCCTCGCCCCCACCCGCGTGCGTGTCGCCACCAACTCCCCGTCCTGCGGGTAGGCGTGCCAGGTCCTCCAGTGCACCTGGCCTTCATGTCGCTGGGCCAGCATCGCCGTGAAGGCGTGCGGGCTGCCGGGGAACACGCCCGCCAGGCCGTTCGGGTGTTCGGAGACCAGTGCGAGCAACTCCTGGGCGCGGCCCGCGAAGGAGCCGGGCGAGAGGACCTCGACCCGGGCCGCGAACTCGTACTCCCAGTCGCCGACGCGCTTGGCGACGCCCAGCGGCAGGGGCGTGCTGCTGCCGGCGATGCACGCCACCGTCTCCGAACAATTGCCCTGTTCCTCCTCCAGGAGCACCTGGTGGGACGCGCCGAGGAGTCTCAACTGGAGCTTCGCTCCGGTCAGTTCGAGGTCGAGCGTGGCCAGTGCGGGGAGCGGTTCGCGCCCCAGGGCCCAGGCGAGGTCGGCCGCGCGCGTGTCGGTGTAGGCGGTGTTCAGGGTCGTGAGCATGGGTCGGCTCCGCTAGCACGCAAAGAAAGGGAGGTGTGGTCCGGCGCACCCTGGTCGGCACCAGGGGGTTCGGCCCGGTCGGCCCAGTCCGGAGGGTCAGGGAGGGTGTCCGCGGGGCGTCCGATGGGCCGCGTTGGTGATTTAGAGGGAATCATGAACTGTGGCGCCGCCACAGGGTTTTTACCCAACTTCGTGGGGTTTCCATACTTGAGAGGGCTCCACAGCTCAACTGTTCAACCCCGTTGTGCGCCGGGGCCGCCGGAGCGTGCGCTGGGGCGCGGACGCGGGCGCATGCGCCGGAGCGGTACCCCGGCGGGCGCGCGGTGCGGTACCCGGCGGGCGCGCGATGCAAGTGCGGGGACCGTGGGGCCCACCCCCGTAGGGCCCCACGGTCCCCGCCGTACCGATGCGGTGCTGGAGCTCAGCTGCCCCGTGTCAGCTGCCTCCGCCGCCGCATCCGCCTCCGCCTCCGCCGCCCCCGCAGGACGAGCCACCGCCGCAGGAGTGGCCGCCACCGGACGAGCCGCTGCTGTCGCAGGACGACGAGGATCCCCCGTCGGACGATCCCGAACCGCTGTCACCCGTGCCCGCCAGCCCCCCGGCGACCCACCAACTGCTGTCGCTGCCGCTGCTGTTGTGGCTGCTGGAGCTGCCGCTGCCCACCGACCGGCGCGTCCCGCCGCCGCGGCGGCCCGCCGTCACCACATTCCGCCGACGGCCTCGGCGTACGGCCAGGGCCACGACAGAGATGAATACGACAACCGCCAGGATGATGCCGATGATCATGGCGTCACCCTCCTTCCAGTTCCCCCGAAGCGGCCCCCCGTGGGCGCCTCGCTTGGTGCGTGCGATGGAGATGCCCCTCCGGCTCACCGGCCAAAGCAGAGTTGAGGAACTCCAGAGCTTGGGCGCAGGATGACCGGCATGACCTCCAGCGCACGCCCCCTGCTGAACCGTCGGCTCGCCGAGTTCGGGACGACGATCTTCGCCGAGATGTCCGCCCTGGCCCTGCAGACCGGGTCGATCAACCTGGGCCAGGGCTTCCCCGACACGGACGGTCCCGAAGAGATCAGGGAGGCGGCCGTACGGGCGCTGCGCGACGGCCGCGGCAACCAGTACCCACCAGGTCCGGGCATCCCCGAGCTGCGCACCGCGATCGCCGCGCATCAGCAGCGGCGGTACGGGCTGTCGTACGACCCCGACACCGAGGTGCTGGTCACGGCAGGGGCCACGGAGGCCATCGCCGCCGCGCTGCTCGCCCTCGTCGAGCCCGGTGACGAGGTCATCGCCTTCGAGCCGTACTACGACTCGTACGCGGCCTGCGTCGCGATGGCGGGCGGCACCCGCGTACCGGTCACCCTGCGCCCGCACGAGGGCACCTTCCGCCTCGACCTGGACGAGCTGCGCGCCGCCGTCACCGACCGCACCAGGCTGCTGCTGATCAACACCCCGCACAACCCGACCGGCACGGTGCTCACGCGCGACGAGCTGACGGCGATCGCCGAGCTGGCCGTCGAGCGCGATCTGCTCGTGGTCACGGACGAGGTGTACGAGCACCTGACCTTCGACGAGGCCGAACACGTCCCCCTGGCGACCTTCCCGGGGATGCGCGACCGGACGGTCTCGATCGGCTCGGCCGGCAAGACGTTCTCCTTCACCGGCTGGAAGGTGGGCTGGGTGACCGGCGCCCCCGATCTCGTCGCCGCCGTCCGCTCGGCCAAGCAATTCCTGACGTACGTCGCCTCCGGGCCTTTCCAATACGCCGTGGCGGAGGCCCTGCGCCTGCCCGACTCGTACTTCGCGGACTTCCGCGCGGACATGCTGGCCAAACGGGACCTGCTCGCGGGCGGCCTGGAGCGGGCGGGCTTCAAGGTCTTCCGCCCGGCCGGCACGTACTTCATCACCACCGACATCCGGCCCCTTGGCGAGAGCGACGGTTTCACCTTCTGCCGTGCGCTGCCGGAGCGCTGCGGGGTGGTCGCGATCCCCAACGCGGTCTTCTACGACCACCGCGAGCAGGGCGCACCCTTTGTCCGCTTCGCGTTCTGCAAGCGGACAGGCGTGCTGGAGGAGGCGGCCTCCCGACTCAAGACGCTGGCCGCCTGACAGCCACAGACGTACCAGCAGATGTACCGGCCACACGGCCTGGTTGCTCCGAGCCGCCGCGCACCCGCACTCGACTGCCGCCTGGTCGACCGGGACATCGGTGATCGGCAGTCATATCACGCAGCCCGCCTGTGGGCGGACACGCTTCCATCAGCGATCAACCGGCGCCGCCAGGCCCGGTGACAGCGCCCCCGGATCATGCAGGACAGCGGCAGCAAAGAGTCATACCGGCCCCGAAGGACACGAACCCGAGCTGGGCTCTACGAAGAAGGTGATGTGCGGGCAGTAGCCCTCCTCGGCCAGCCAGGCGCGGGCCCGGCCGCGCTGTCGCTCATCGCGGAACCGGTGGTACCGGCTCCAGGAGCGCTCGTCACCAGCGAGGACGTTCTTGAAGCGCCGGAAGGCGCCCCGCCCACCGATGGCGATCCGCAGCCTGTCGGCAAGGGCGGCGTCCTCGACCTCTTCGATGAACAGCTCCATGTCCCGGTAGCCGGCCCGGGACCCCAGAGCTGGCGCGTACAGCCATCGCTCGGGATCGTCGTCCTCCTCGGCCTCGGGCCCAGGCCCCAGCTCATCGGTGAACGCAGGCCAGCACTCCCCGGTGGACAGATCGATCCGGCCACCGGACTCGGTCGGGTCACCCTCCAGCAGCATGGCGAGCATCTCCAGATCGACTGCGAGCGGGCGCAGGAGGGGGATCGCCGCGTCTCCCGTGGCCGCGCGCAACCGGTCCGCCAGCTCCTCATCGCCCCGGAAGCCGCGCTCCTGGAGCGCGCCGAGAAACAAGGCCGCCATCTCCGCAGCCCCCGGCAGGCCCTGCGCCGCGGCCACCGCCACACCATCGCCGGCCAGTTGCAGCACCTCGCGCACGGGGCCACGGTGCAACGCGGCAAGCAGCGCCACGCCGTCCTGCGCGTGGAGCGCGCCACGCAGGGCCCGCAGCCCGTCCTCGTCCCATCCCTCAGCCACGATCCCGACGGTAACGCGCCCCGAGGACGTACGACGCCGGGACCCATCCGTTTCCCTCCGCCCGGCTCCGTGCCGGTGCCAGCGCACCCGGCACCTGCGGGCCAGGCGGTGTTGCCCGGTCAGCGGCGCCGCTTGCGGCCGCTCTTGCCTGAGGAGCGCCGAGCCTTCCGGGCGCGGGCGCCGTGGGTACCCAGTGCCCGGGCCGCCAGCTGCCTGAGCTCGTCGAGTCCGGCCCGGTCCGGGTGCGCGGAGTCCAACGCGGCGGCAACCGCGTCCCTGGCCTGGGAGCCCTGGGCCCGCAGCGTCTCCTCGGCGCCGTCCCCGCCGCCCGCCAACTCCACGAGCTGGAGCAGGCTCTCGGCGAGCACCAGCAGAGACTCTGCATCGGTCATGTCCTCTGGGGACAGCAACTCACGGTGCGCCAGCGCGTTCAGCGCCAGCGGCGCCAGCTGTGTGTCTCGCCGCAGCGCGCGCAGCAGCCGCTCGCCCTCACCGTCCGGCAACGCCGCCGGCAGCACGTCGAGCATCGCCTGCGCACGCGTGCGGAAGGTCATGGTCCTTACGGCGTCGGTCAGTTGCCGCAGGGCATCTTCCCGCTCGCCGCGGGCCGTGATCCAGTCGGCCAGCTCCGTGCGGGCGGCGTCCGGGTCGTAGTCCTCGGCCAGCACCCCCAGCAGGCCGGCCGCCGGCGCCTGGGCCAGTTCACCGACCAACGGTGCGTCCCTGCCGGCCGCCAGCAACCGCTGTCGTACGGCCCGGGTACCGAGCTCGGTGAGACGGATGAGCTCGACCGGCCCGGCGGTCAGCTCCTCTCGCCGGGCATCGGCACGCTCCCGCGCCGCCGGGTCCGTTGCCTCCCCCGCGACGCCCAGCAGCTCCGCGAGCTCCGGCGGCATGTCCGCGAGCAGCTCGGGACCGGCATCGGAGAGGTCGATGTCCAGGAACACCGGATCGGCCATCCCACGGTCACGCTCGACCGCGCCCAGGTCGTCCAGCAGGTCGAGCACCGCGCGCAGATCCCGGTCGGCGTGCTCGAACCACATCCGGTGCTGAAGGTCCAACCCGGCGTCGAGCTGGAAGGAGGTCCGATAGGCCAGGTGTACCGTGTCGCGCAGCCGCGGCCAGGGCATCGGGTACGGCAGGCTGTAGAGCGTGTTCAGCACGTCGTCCAGGATGTGCTCGTAGACGTCGAAGAGCATCGACTCGACGTGCCAGCCGCTGCGTGCCCCGATCAGGGCCTGCCGCAGCTCGAAGCACGCGTCGAAGGCGCGCAGCCACAGCTGGAGCGGGTCGGCCAGCACCGGCCGGGCCTTGGCCACCGCGTACAACCGCCCCTTGACCACCCGGACCAGCCGTGCCTTCTTCGCCCACTCCATCAGCAGTCCCAGCCGCGGCAGGTCGGCCGAAGAGCGCACCCCCTCAATCCGGTCGCCGGTGCCGAGTCCGTCCACCAGCTCGCGGGCCTCCGCCATCCGCAGCCGTCCCGTCGCCGTCACCGGGCGGCCGCCCTGCCCCGCCCATTCGGCGAGTCCGCGCAACTGCGCCACGGTCGTCGACGCCTCGGCCCGGCGGCGCAGTTCGTCGTCCGGGGGAAGCATCACGGGCAGTTGCGGCTCGGCCCGGGCCACGCCGGACAGCGCGCGGCCGGTCAGCCGCCGTTCCATGATCGCGGCGAGAGCCTGCTGATCGTAGGCGACCTCCCCGCGCTGCGCCCTGTCCGCGAAGCGCTGAAACGCCGCCCCGTCCTGGACGTCCACGCCCTGCTCCGCGGCCGTCATCGCCCAGAACTTCGCCAATCCCCAGCGAGTGCGGTCCGTCATCGCCGCCAGATGCTGTGCCGCGGCCCTGTCGACCGCGGCGAGGGAATCCTGGAGTGAGGGGCCGCGCGGGTCCGCCAACTGCGCGGCGTGCAGATAGCGCAGTAGCGTGCGCAGTGTGCCCGGGGCGTCGGCGCGTTCCTCCCCGGGAAGCTCGGTGACCTGCTGGGGAAGCCAGGAGAGCAGTAGCTCCTCCACATGGCGCGACTCCCACAGCCCCAGTCGGCCGTCGGCAGTCGCCAGGTGCCGGTAGTCCAGCACCGTCTCGGCCATGTACCCGTCCACCGGCAGCCCCTGCTCCCAGGCCCACCGAACCAGGCGGTCGACCAGCAGCCCACGCGCTGCCTCGAACTCCTCCTCGGCCTCGGGTTCGAACCGCATCCGCATGAAATCTCGTCCACCTGTCTGCAGCAGTCGTTGCCGTGCCACGCTATCGCCGAACCGGGGCCGGCAACTCGGCCGAGGACGAGCGGGCCCGCTACCTCAGGGCAGTACGCGGTGGTTGCCGCCCGCAGCAAACGCGGCTTCGAACTTCCTTGCGGCGAACCGGACTTCGTCGCACGAGCTCACGGCACGGAACGGCACGCCCTCTGGCTGATCCCGATCGACGAAAGGCCAGGCCATCCCAGCCGACTGCCCCGACCAGGAACGACCACGTCCGGCGACGGCGGTGCCGACGGCACGGGCCTGGCCAGCGGGGAGTCCCTCGTCAGCGGGCGTCCGCCTCGGGATCAGGGCGCGGGAGTTCGTCGAGGTCGAGGGTGAAGGTGCGGCCGTCGGCCAGGGGGATGGGGAGCTTGCCCGTGCCGTACTTGTGGGTGTGTGCGGCGATGTAACCGGTGGCGGTCGGCTGGGTGTGAAGGACGACTTCCTGGGCGTAGGGGTCCACGACCAGGTAGATCGGGATTCCATAGCGGCCGTACTTCGCGGTGCAGTCGTCGTAGTCCTTGCGTGCGGAAGAGGTCGAGACGACCTCGGAGATCAGCAGGACGTCCTCGAAGCTGTAGCGCTTGCCGTCCTTGCGTGCGTCCTCGCGCAGGATCGCGAGGTCGGGGGCGGAGTTCTCGTCGGCGGGAAAGTCGATGTAGACGTCGGAGGTGACCTTCGCGTGACGGCCGAGGGCAAGAGCGGAGTCGATCTGCATCGACCTGATGGTGCTGGAATGCTCTTCGCTCTGCGGGGTCATGATCACCTTTCCGTCGGCCCCGAACAGGACCGTGTACCCCTTGGGGAACTCGGTGTGCACGATCGCGTCGACGCTCATGGACGGCTCCTTCCCGTGTGTGGTCAGGATACGACGGACAGTGCCGTGTCACCGAGCCCGTCGGTACGGCCGGCAGACCGGTCCGGACAGGTTGTGCGGCCCGCTCACCACCGGTGCCGGAGATCCGCGTCGGGGCCTGTCGCACGACATAGGAATAGGTAGGCCAACGAGGTGTCGGCTGGGCGACGGCGGCTCCCGGGCTGGTCGCGGCCGTGCGCTCGGCGAAGCAGTACCTGACGTACGTGTCGTCGGGACCGTTCCAGTACGCCGTCGCCGAAGCCCTGTCCCTCCCCGACACCTACTTCGCCGCGTTCCGCGAGGACATGCTGGCCAAGCGGGACCTGCTGGCGGCGGGGTTGGAGGAGGCGGGTTTCCAGGTCTTCCGCCCGGCGGGCACGTACTTCATCACCACCGACATCCGCCCCCTCGGCGCTGCGCTGTCCAAAGAGGGGGACGGCTTCGCCTTCTGCCGCGCGCTGCCGGAACGAGCCGGGGTGGTCGCCATTCCGAACGCGGTGTTCTACGACCATCGGGAGGCGGGGGCGCCGTTCGTACGGTTCGCGTTCTGCAAGCGGCTGGACGTTTTGACCGAGGCGGTGGCCCGCCTCAAGCGGCTCGCTCCCTGAGGGGAGATTCCGACGAGCTACTCGGTTGTCACTCGCCGGGCAGAGCCTCCCGCATGGCCTTCGCGGTGGCGCTCGGGTCGTAGCCCTCGGGGACGCCTTCGACCAGGACGATGTCGCCCTCGATGTGCCGCGAGCGCAGCGGCGCGATCTCCTGGTAGGCGGGCGAGTCCCACCAGTCCCGCGCCTCGGCGATCCCGGGGAAGCCGATCACCACGACGTGCCCGGGCCAGCTGCCCTCCTTCACCTCGTGCTGCGCGACGTGCACGAGGAAGCGGCCGCCGTACGGTTCGAAGGTGGCGGGAATGCGCTCGATGTACTCGGCGATCTCCGGGTGCGGGGCGGCTTCTTGCAGGTGAGCGATGGCGTAGGCGGGCATGGTGTCCTTCCGGTCGGTCGGGCTCCGTACGCGGATGATCGTGGCATCGGGCTGGGTCGGGGTCGATGACCTGGCAGGTAATCGACGCGAGGCCGAGGTCCGCGCCGGGCCCCGCACGCTCACCCAGTGATTGGCAGATCTGTTCCACCGGCACAGCCACCTCACCTGGGGTTTTCCCTCGCAGGGGTGGAACAGATCTGCCAATCGCCCCCGCCTGGCGGGGCGATGACCTGGCAGGTGATGGGCCCCGGACCAGGCCCGGGACTTGCGTTCTAGACCGGCCGGAACCGGTCCGTAGCCGCCAACACCGCCTCCGTCGTGGCATCCCCCGACAGCCCGTGCCCCTCCTCGCCGATCAGTACGAGCTCCGCGTCCGGCCACACCTGGGCCAGCCGCCACGCGACGTCCGGGGGCCCGCTGATGTCCAGCCGCCCGTGGACCATCACGGCGGGGATGCCGGTGAGCTTCCCGGCGTCGCGCAGCAGCGCCCCGTCCTCCAGGAAGCCGGCGTGCCGCCAGTAGTGCGTGACGAGGCGGGCGAAGCGCAGCCGGAAGTGCGGGTCCTCGAAACGGGGATCGGGCCTGTGCCCCGGGTGGGTGGACACGTGCACGTCCTCCCACCGGCACCACTCCCGCGCCGCTCGCTCCCGTACGGCCGGATCGGGGTCGTCGAGCATCCGGGCGTACGCCTCCACCAGGCTGCCGTCGCGCTCCCGCTCCGGTACGGCGTCGCGGAACCGGGCCCATTCCTCGGGGAAGACCCGCCCCATGTCCCGGGTGACCCACTCCACCTCGCGGCGGGTGGTGTTGGTGACGCTGAAGAGCACCAGCTCGCAGACGCGTCCGGAGTGCTGCTCGGCGTAGGCCAGCGCGAGGGTCACGCCCCAGGAGCCGCCGAGGACCAGCCATTCCTCGATGCCGAGGTGCTGCCGCAGCAGCTCGATGTCGGCGATCAGATGCGGGGTGGTGTTGGCGGCGAGCGAGGTACGCGGATCGGCGGCGTCGGGCGTGCTCCGGCCGCACCCGCGCTGGTCGAGGAGCACGATGCGGTACGCCGCGGGGTCGAACAGCCGGCGCCAGAAGCGCCCCGCCCCGGACCCCGGCCCGCCGTGCAGGACAAGGGCGGGCTTCCCGGCGGGGTTCCCGCAGGTCTCCCAGTACACGCGGTTGCCGTCGCCGACGTCGAGCATGCCGTGGTCGTAGGGCTCGATGGGGGGATAGAGCTCGGCCATGTGAGACGCACGCTCCTCGGGGATGACAGCGCAGACAACAGCGCAGACAACAGCACAGATTGCACAACGCATACAACAGAATATATAACAGCGCTGTTAGATTAGCTTCATGAGGAATCACCCGGACCCGGTCGCCGTAGGCACGCTGCTCCGCCACGTCCTCGAACTTCTCGACGGCGACGTGGCCAAGGTCTACGAGGAGCAGGACCTCGCCGAGTACCGGCCCCGCTTCTCCCCGGTCGTACGGGCTCTCCTGTCCGAGGGCCCGCTCCCGGTCCGCGACCTGGCCGCGGCGGTGGGGGTGACGCACTCGGCCGCGAGCCAGACGGCGGCCCAGATGGCCCGCGCGGGCCTGGTCACCCACACCCCCGACCCGCGAGACGCACGCCGCCGCCTGATCGAGCTCACGCCGAAGGCCCATGCCCTACTGCCGCAGATCAAGGCGGAGTGGGACGCGACGACGGCGGCGATGGCGGAGCTGGACGCGGAACTCTCGATGCCGCTGGCGGAGCTGCTGACGGAGGTGGCGGACGCGGTACGCCGCCGCCCGTTCCGGGAGCGGATCGCGGCGGCGTGCAGGCCCGGGCCCTGAGGGGGCCGCCTCGAAAAGATTTCCACAGGCTGTGGACGGGCACCGCGCTCGCGCCGGTCGGCGAGCCGGCCGGTCCGAACGGGCAGAGCCCGGCCCCGGCACGCGGCCGTGGTGGCCGGTGCCCTGGCCGGGCTCTGGTTCGCCTACGGCGCGTACGTGGTCGTACTCACGAACGCGCCTCCCTGGGGAAGGCCTATTCCTCGTCCTCGGGCTTCTCCCCGTCGTTGACCTCCTGCTCGAGGCCGAGCTGCTCGACGAGCCACTTGTCGAACTCGATCGCGGCCCGCACCCAGCTGACCGTCGAGGAGACGAAGTGCTCCAGGCTCACGCCGGTGCCGATCAGCATCTGCGCCTCGCCGATCAGGCGGACCGTGCCGTCGTCGTGGGTGTGGCTGTAAACCTTGGGCCACAGGGTCCGCCGGTTCCAGTCGTCGATGGACTCCAGCAGCAGCGGCTTCTCGTCGATCTTGTGGGGCCGGTCGTAGAACGTCCGCACCGAGAAGACCTGCTGGTCACCCTCACCACGGAACATGAAATACGTACGGAACTGCTCCCACGGCGCCGCGAGGTCACCCTCGTCGTCGACGACGTACTTGAGCTCCATCTGATCGAGGAGCTGCTTCACAAGGTCCTGATCCGGGACGACGGGGCCCGCCGGACCTGACGGCTGCGGCTCGGGCTGGCCCCCGAAGTTCGGAATCGAGGACGGGTCGATGGTCACCGTGATTTTCCCTTCGTACGGATCCCGCCATCCTCCCCCATGCGGGGAGGGGGGTGGCAACCCCAGGCAGGTCTGTCGGCCCTCGGCTGACTCGATCCGGTCACCGGGGAGCCCGTACGGCGGGTCGGTTGCCCCCCTCGTACCAGCGGGACCGGGGGCGGGACCGAGCCCGCCCCCGGTGTCCGGCAGACCTACAGCGTCTTCCCCGTCGCCGGGCCAGTCGCAGTGCCCGTCGCCGTGCCCGTCGCCGTGCCAGTCGCCGTGCCCGTCGCCGGCCCCACGATCAGTCCGTCCCCGAACGCGTCCACCCGTACCGTGTCGCCGTCCTTGATCTCGCCGGAGAGGATCTCCTTGGCGAGGCGGTCGCCGATGGCGGTCTGGACGAGGCGGCGCAGCGGGCGGGCGCCGTAGGCCGGGTCCATGCCCTCGTCGGCGAGCCAGGTCAGGGCCTCGTCGCTGACCTCCAGGGTGAGGCGGCGTTCGGCGAGGCGCTTGGCCAGACGGTCGATCTGGAGGCGGGCGATGCTGGTCAGCTCGTCCTTCGACAGGGCCGAGAAGACCACCAGGTCGTCGAGGCGGTTGAGGAACTCCGGCTTGAAGGAGGCCCGGACCACCTCCAGGACCTGCTCCTTCTTCTCCTCCTCGGTACTGATCGGGTCGACCAGGCTGTGCCCACTCAAGAATTGGCTGCCCAGGTTCGACGTCAGCACCAGGATCGCGTTGCGGAAGTCGACGGTGCGGCCCTGGCCGTCCGTCAGCCGGCCGTCGTCCAGCACCTGGAGGAGGATGTCGAAGACCTCGGGGTGGGCCTTCTCCACCTCGTCCAACAGCACCACGCTGTACGGCCTGCGCCGCACCGCCTCCGTCAGCTGGCCGCCCTCCTCGTAGCCGACGTAGCCGGGCGGGGCGCCGACCAGGCGGGCCACGCTGTGCTTCTCGCTGTACTCCGACATGTCGATACGGACCATCGCCCGCTCGTCGTCGAAGAGGAAGTCGGCCAACGCTTTCGCCAGCTCCGTCTTACCCACACCCGTCGGGCCGAGGAAGAGGAAGGAGCCCGTCGGGCGGTCGGGGTCGGCGATGCCCGCGCGGGTGCGTCGTACCGCGTCCGACACCGCCCGCACGGCCTCCGTCTGGCCGATCAGGCGCTTGCCCAGCTCGTCCTCCATGCGCAGCAGCTTCTGCGTCTCGCCCTCCAGGAGGCGGCCGGCGGGGATGCCGGTCCAGGCGGCGACGACGTCCGCGATGTCGTCGGAGCCGACCTCCTCCTTGACCATGGTGTCCTTGGCGACCTCCTCCTCGGCCGCCGAGGCTTCCTCCAGGTCCCGTTCCAGGGCGGGGATCTCGCCGTAGAGCAGCTTGGACGCCGTGTCGAAGTCGCCGTCGCGCTGGGCTCGTTCGGCCTGGCCGCGCAGTTCGTCGAGCTTCTCCTTCAGCTCACCGACGCGGTTGAGGGACTGCTTCTCCTTCTCCCAGCGGGCGGTCAGGCCGCGCAGCTCCTCCTCCTTGTCGGCGAGGTCGCGGCGCAGCTTCTCCAGGCGCTCGCGGGAGGCCGGGTCGGTCTCCTTCTCCAGCGCCAGCTCCTCCATCTTCAGCCGGTCCACGGCACGCTGGAGTTCGTCGATCTCCACCGGGGAGGAGTCGATCTCCATGCGGAGGCGGGAGGCCGCCTCGTCGACCAGGTCGATGGCCTTGTCGGGCAGGAAGCGGGAGGTGATGTAGCGGTCGGAGAGGGTGGCGGCCGCCACCAGCGCGCTGTCGGCGATCTGGACCTTGTGGTGGGCCTCGTACCGGCCCTTGAGACCGCGCAGGATCGCGATCGTGTCCTCGACGGTCGGCTCGGCGACCATCACCTGCTGGAAGCGCCGCTCCAGCGCCGGGTCCTTCTCGATGCGCTCCCGGTACTCGTCCAGGGTCGTCGCGCCGACCATGCGCAACTCACCGCGCGCCAGCATCGGCTTGAGCATGTTGCCCGCGTCCATGGCGGAGTCGCCGCCGGCGCCCGCGCCGACGACCGTATGCAGTTCGTCGATGAACGTGATGATCTGGCCGTCGGAGTCCTTGATCTCGGCGAGGACGGTCTTCAGGCGCTCCTCGAACTCACCCCGGTACTTGGCGCCCGCGACCATCGCGCCGATGTCGAGCGCGACCAGCCGCTTGTTCTTCAGCGACTCGGGCACGTCCCCCTTGACGATCCGCTGGGCGAGCCCCTCCACGACGGCGGTCTTGCCGACGCCGGGCTCGCCGATGAGGACGGGGTTGTTCTTCGTACGGCGGGACAGCACCTGCACGACCCGGCGGATCTCCTGGTCCCGGCCGATGACCGGGTCGAGCTTGCCCTCCCGCGCGGCGGCCGTGAAGTCGGTGCCGAACTTCTCGAGGGCCTTGTACTGCCCCTCGGGGTCGGCGGTGGTCACCCGGCGCCCGCCGCGCGCCTTCTGGAACGCCTCCACCAGCTTCTTCGCGCTCGCCCCCTGCCCGGACAGCACCTCACCGGCGGCGCCCCCCTTGGCGGCGATCCCGATGAGCAGGTGCTCGGTGGACAGGTACTCGTCCCCCAGCTCCTGCGCCTTCGCCTGGGCTTCGGCGATGACGGCGAGCAGCTCGCGGTTGGGCTGCGGGGGCGCGACGGTGGACCCGGTCACGCTGGGCAGACCGGCGAGAACCTTCTCCGCCCCGGCGCGTACGGCGGCCTGGTCGGCATCGACCGCGGCCAGCAGGTCGATGATGTTCTCGTTGTCCTGCCCCTGGAGAAGGGCGAGGAGCAGGTGGGCAGGAGTGAGGTCGGGGTGCCCCTCGGACACGGCGCGGTTGCCGGCCGCGTTGATCGCGTCCCGGCTCCTGTTGGTCAGCTCGGCGTCCACTTTCGCTTTCTCCTCCTTGCGTCAGCCGTGGCTTACGTCAGCCGTGACCCAATCAACGTACACAAAGTTGAGTCTATTCCACTCAAGATACGGTGCGGGAGTCGGGAGGCGGCTAAATTCCGGGCCCATGGCCACGTACTCCCAGGATCCCGGCAGACCCGACGCGCCCTACCTCACCTTCTGGCGCGAACGCCACCTGTGCACGCTGACAACCCCGCGCCCGGACGGCAGCCCGCACGTGGTGCCCGTCGGAGTGACATACGACCCCGAGGCGCGTCTTGCTCGGGTCATAACGAACAAGACCAGCGCGAAGGTGGGGCACGTGCTGGCCGCCGGGCCGGAGGGGGCACGGGTGGCGGTGTGCCAGGTGGCCGGGCGGCGGTGGGCGACGCTGGAGGGCCGCGCCTTCGTCCGCACCGAGCCGGAGCACATCGCGGAGGCGGTACGCAGATATGCGGAACGCTACGAGCGCACGCCCGCGCCGAACCCGTCCCGGGTGGTGATCGAGATCCACTTGACGCGGGCGATGGGGCAGGGCTGAGGGCGGCGACTGGTGGGACTGAGGTGGCGCGCAGGAAAAGGCACGGACGGTCTGTATCGGCCGGTAAAAAGGCTCGCTTGATCGACAACTTTCAGCCACTGCCAAGCCACTGCCAAGTTCACCCGATACTCGGAAATGTCCCGCAAAACTGCAGCGGCGTCACCGTGTTCAGGTCACGGTGACGCCGCTGCGGGGGGAAGCACCTGAGCGATCTGTTACGACGGGGGAATCGCGTCAGGCACTGCGGGGGGTGGCTATGGTTCGTGGGGGCGGAGTGTCCGACTCCACCTGTCGATGGTCCCGCTTGTCCAGGTTCACAAAGATCATTCCGTACCGGATGGCACACCGCACGGGCTGCGGCGCACCGCGCGGCTTACGCAGGCACCGATAGGCCCGTACGTCTTCGTCCTCGTCCCGCGTCACGACCACCGGCTCGCCGAAGACGGTCACCATCAACGAGTCACCGGCGTGGGGGATCGCGGTGGCCAGGTCGATGAAGTGCCAGCCGGAGCGGTAGGCCGTGGCCATTTCGCGGCGGAAGGAGCGGTCGTCAGGTGGAGTGGTCATGGTCAGTCCCAGACGCTGTCGCCCGGTGCGAGCGGAGCTTCTTCGGCCGCGGGCGCGGCCACCACCGTCACTGACGTCACGTCGTCGGCCGGTGTGTCGCCCTTCGCAGCAGAGAGGCCATTCACGGTTCCGAAGGCCACAACGGCGGAGAAGGCGGCGACAAGCACCGAGCGAAGCATTCTCTTCCTCATAGCTGGCTTCGTCCTCACTTGAAGGTCCCCTCTTCCCCCGTCGGATAAGACGATGGCTCATTCAGGCACGTCATGGCCACACGATCGGTGCATCATGTTCCTGCATGTTCAGGACCCTGGGGGGTGGAGATTTGACAACAAATCGGACCAAGGCGACACATCCCCATGCCATCACTGAACTGTGCGAAGAGGGGGGACGTCTCTATGCGAACGCTCTGCGGACAGGACGTATCGCCCGCGCCGATGTGGAGCCCGCTCCGTGCCTGATGGAGTTCGCCCTCCTGCACCCCGATCCCGACGACGCGAACTGGCTGCGCCCGATTCCCCCGTCGGTCGCGCTGGCCCGGCGGCTCAACCCGATCGAGCGCGAGATCACCGAACGCCGGCAGAGCTCGATCGAGCTGGCCGAGGCCTTCGAACCGTTCATGGCCCTGAGCGCGGGCGGCGCGGAGCCCACCCACTCGATCACGGTGCTGGAGGGGCTCGACCGGATAAACGCCGCCCTCGACCTGGCCACCGCCCAGTGCCAGACCGAGATGCTCACGGTCCAGCCGAGCGGCCGCCGACGCCCCGAGAACAGGCTCATCGAGGGGCTGGAGCGCGACAGGCCGCTGATCGAGCGAGGCGTGCGAATCCGGACCCTCTACCAGCACACCGCCCGCTACAGCCCCGAACGGCTGGCCTATATGGACCGGTTCATCGACGGGAAGGTGGAGTACCGCACCATCGACGAACTGGTCGAGCGGCTCATCATCTGCGACGAGACCGTCGCCTTCATCCCGGTCCGCGACGACCGGCAGGTGGCGCTGGAGCTGCGGCACCCGGGCCTCGTCGGCTACCTGATCAAGGTCTTCGAGTTCATGTGGAGCCGCGCGGTCCCGCTGACCGCCGGCACTCCCTACGAGACCGCCCCCGACGGCATCACCGACATCCAGCACTCCATCGCCAAGCTGCTGGTGGAGGGCCATGTCGACGAGGCGATAGCCCGTCGCCTCGGCATGAACGTCCGTACGTGCCGCGCCCACATAGCCAAACTCGCCACGGCCCTGGGCAGCGGCAGCCGGGCCCAGCTCGGCTACCTCATAGCGCAGTCCGGGATTCTGCAGCAGGATCCCGGAGCGGGGTGACGTCGGCGGGGCGGCGGGCCGGGCCGTCCAGGCCCACCTGGGCGATCCGCACGCCGAGTTGGGTACGGCTGGCCGCGCCCAGCGTCTCCGACAGGCGGGCGATGTGGGCCCGGCAGGTACGGACGCTTATGCCCAGGCGTTCCGCGATCACCGCGTCCTGGTGGCCCTCCGCCAGCAGCGCCGCGATGGACTGCTCCCGGTGCGAGATGCCCTCGATGCCGGTGTCGGGCAGCGGGGCGGTGAGCGGGATCGCCAGCCGCCACAGCCGTTCGAAGACCGTGACCAGGTACTCGACGAGGGCCGGGTGGCGCAGTTCCAGGGCGAGGGTGCGGTCGGCGTTGGCGGGGATGAAGGCGACCGTACGGTCGAAGAGGATCAGACGGTCGATCACCTCGTCCAAAGTGCGCGCCTGCACCGCGCCGTCCATCAGCTCCAGGTAGTTGATCAGACCCTGACCGTGCCGGGCCACGTGCGTGTACAGGTCCCGCATGCGCACCCCGCGGCCGCGCAGCGCGAGCGCCCGGTGCAGGCCCTCCGTCAGCTCGTGCTCGGGGCGGATGCCGCCGGGCTGGACGGTGAGGACCTCGGTCGTGCACGCCTCCGTCGCCGCGTCCATCGCGGCCTGGATGCGGGACAGGCCGTCCAGGACGCGGATCGCGGTGCCCTCCGCGGCGGCGACCGGAAGCCGCGGGCCGAGCCCGGCGTACCACTCGACGGCGGCCACCGCCGAGCCCACCCGCCGCTGGCTCGCGCTGACCTCGTCGTACACCCCGCGCAGCAGCCGCGTCATGACCTCCTGCGGGGCCGTCGGCACCAGCCAGTCCATGTCGTCGGGGTCCGGGTGCAGCAGGGCCAGCTCAAGGAGGCAGGGCACGGCATCCGCGTCCGCGCGCGGCACGCGACCGCGCCGTACGGCCCGGGAGTACACGCGATCCCCGGCCCCGCACAGTCGGTCAGCACCGTGGGGATGCTCGTCCGTCCCGTGCCCGGCCATCGCCCCGTCCCACCCCCGGTTCCAGCTCTTCCGCAGCGCCACTATGCGCGGACCGTACCGGGTCCGCAACACGGCTCCCCGCGCCACCGCCGCCGGAAAGCCCCCATACGACCCCCTATTTCCAGGCCTCCGCCGGCCCCGTTGCAACAAGCTGATGGTGGTCTTCCGTACCCGCCGGACGCGTTCCGGAACCCGACTCGCCCTGGGGTGCCGGAACCCGCCTCGCCCGGGGGTGCCGGAGCCCGAGCGCGACCGGCGCGGGCGGATGTGATCGTTCCGCACGTGAACTCCCTGAAATCTCAAGGAGATCAGCGTGTTACGCAACGCACCTACCGTCAGGCCATGGCGGACATATTTGACGCGTACGCGTTGGCCGACGCGTGGGACGAGATGTTTGAGCGGCCGGGTGAGGTCAGGACCGCCTATGAGCCGGTGCTGGCGGCGCTGCAGCCGATCGAGCCGAGTGAGCTGCGCTTCCGGGCGGACCAGATGGCCCGGTCGTTCACGGACCGGGGCGTGACCTACGCCTTCGCGGGCGAGGAGCGGCCGTGGCCGCTGGACCTCGTACCCAGGATCCTCGACGCCCTCGAATGGGATCTCATCCAACGCGGCGTGAGCCAGAGAGTCAGGGCCCTGGAGGCCTACCTCGCCGACGCCTACGGCCCGGCCCGCGCCTTCGAGGACGGCGTCGTGCCCTGGCGGCTGCTGCTCAACTCCCCCCACTTCCACCGCGCGGCCCACGGCGTCGAACCGCCGGGCGGGGTGCGCATCCACGTCGCCGGCATCGACCTCGTACGGGACGAGGCGGGCGACTTCCGGGTCCTCGAGGACAACGTGCGGGTGCCCAGCGGGGTCTCGTACGTCATCGAGAACCGCCGGGCGATGACCCGGATCTTCCCCTCCCTCTTCGCCGAGCAGCACGTCCTGCCCGTCGACGGCTACTGCCACCGGCTGCTCGCCGCCCTGCGCGCCGCCGCTCCCGACGGCACCCAGGACCCGCGGGTCGTCGTCCTGACGCCCGGCCCCAGCAACGCCGCCTACTTCGAACACGCCCTGCTGGCCCGGCTGATGGGCGTGCAGCTGGTCGAGGGGCACGATCTGCTCTGCCGGAACAACCGGGTGTGGATGCGGACCACGCGCGGCGAGGTGCCCGTCCATGTCGTATACCGGCGCCTCGACGACGACTTCCTCGATCCGCTGCACTGCCGCCCCGACTCGGTGATCGGCTGCCCCGGCATCCTCAGCGCGGCCATGGCCGGAAACGTGACCCTCGCCAACGCGGTCGGCAACGGCATCGCGGACGACAAGCTCCTGTACACCTTCGTGCCGGACCTGATCCGCTACTACCTCTCCGAAGAACCGATTCTCCCCAATGTGGAGTCGTTCCGGCCGGACGAACCCGGCCAGTTGGAGGCGGTCCTCGACCAGATCGACCAGCTCGTCATCAAGCCGGTCGACGGGGCCGGCGGACAGGGCATCGTCATCGGCCCGAAGGTCGACGCCAAGACCCTGGAGCGCACCCGCGAGGCCGTCATCGCCGACCCGCGCGGTTTCATCGCCCAGCGGCCCGTCGCCCTGTCGACCTCCCCCACCCTCGCGGGTGACCGTATGGCGCCGCGCCACATAGACCTGCGGCCCTTCGCCGTCAACGACGGCAACGATGTCTGGGTCCTCCCGGGCGGCCTCACCCGGGTCGCCCTCCAGGAGGGCAACCTGATCGTCAACTCCAGCCAGGGCGGCGGTTCGAAGGACACCTGGGTGCTGGCGGAAGGGCCGGCGGCCTCGCCCGCGCCCCTGAGCGCCGGTGAGCCCCTGGACGTCGCTCCCCGCCAGCTGGGACCCGACGGCACCCCCACCGTCGTACAGGAAGGGGCGCAGCAGCAGTGAACGACGTGATCCTCTCCCGCATAGCCGAGGCACTGACCTGGACCGGACGGTATGTCGAGCGGGCCGACGCCACGGGCCGCATCCTCGACGCCTATCTGCACCGCATGCTGGAGGACCCCTGGCGCGACGAGAACGTGGCCTGCCGGTCGCTGTACGCGATCCTCGGCATGGAGGCGGGCGGCGAACGCGTCGACATGCAGCAGGTCCTCGACCAGCTGGCCTTCGACTCCCGTTCGACCGGCTCCATCGAGGGCGCGCTGGGCGCGGCGCGGCTGAACGCGCGCAGTGCCCGTGAGGCGGTGTCGTCGGAGATGTGGGAGTGCCTCAACTCGACGTGGCACGCGCTGGAGGACCAGCGACTGGCGGCGCGACGGACGGGTCCGTACGCGTATCTGGAGCTGGTACGCCGCCGGGCGGCCCTCTTCTTCGGACTCGCCGACTCGACGATGAGCCGGGACGACAGTTGGCGTTTCGTCGTCCTGGGCCGGAGTCTGGAACGGGTGGACATGACCGTACGACTGCTCGCGGTGCGCGTGCTGGACGCGCCGCACGCCCCCGACTGGCCGACCCTGCTCAGCGCGTCCGGCGCCGACGAGGCGTACGCGCGCGTGTACGGCGGCTTCGGCGACACCCCGCGGGTGGCCGAATTCCTCCTCCTGGACCGGGACTTCCCGCGCTCCGCGCTGCACGCGCTGACCACGGCCGAGGAGTGCCTGTCCGCGCTCGGCCGCCCCCGCCAGGACCCCGCGCGCCGCCCGATCGGCCGGATGCGCACCCGCCTGGAGTATCTGGACTCGCAGGCACTGGAAGACCAACTGCCCTTGCTGCTGCGGGACTTGCAGCAGTCCTGCATGGCGTCCGCCGACGCCGTGGCAGAGCGGTTCTTCCCCTATCAGGGTCCCGTCGAGTGGGCCCAGGAAGGTGCCTGAGATGACCATGATGACCACGCTGACCACCCAGGGCGTGCGCCGCCTGCGTATCCGGCACGTCACCCGGGTCTCTTACGCCCAGGCCGCGGTCTCCTCGCACAACGAGCTCCGCATGACCCCGCTGACGCTGCCCAACCAGACCACCCTGGACGCCCGGGTCACCATCAGCCCGACGGCCGCCACCTGGTCGTACTGGGACTACTGGGGCACCCAGGTCACCGGCTTCGACCTCATGGACCCGCACGCGGATCTCACGATCACCGCCTCCAGCCTGGTCGAGACCCAGCCGCCGGGCCCCCTGCCGGTGGCGCCGACCTGGCCGGAAATCACCGACGACACGGCACGCACCCGCCTGCTGGAATTCGCTTCCGCGACTCCCCGTACGACGGTCCCCACCGAGCTGCACGACCTGGCGAGGGACGCGGCGGCGGGCCTCGACCCGCACGAGACGGCCATCGCCGTGTCGTCCCTGGTCGCCGACCGGGTGACGTTCCTCCCCGGGGTGACGAACGTGAACACCGCACCCGCCGAGGCCTGGGAGCAGGGCGCGGGTGTCTGCCAGGACATCGCGCATCTGACGATCTCCCTGCTGCGGGGCCTGGGTCTGCCGACCCGGTACGTCTCGGGCTATTTGCATCCGGAACGCGATGCCGAGCTCCACCGCCCGGTGGCCGGGCAGTCCCACGCCTGGGTCGAGTACTGGGCGGGCGACTGGTGTGGCTACGACCCCACCAACCGGACCAGGGCCGACGAGTCCCATGTCGTGGTCGGCAGGGGCCGGGACTACGACGACGTGACTCCGCACAAGGGGGTGTACCGGGGGGTGGCCGGGGGGCCGCCGGAGGTGACGGTGGAGTTCACGCGGGTGGCGTGAACGGCGTGGCGTGAACGGGCGTGTGCCTGCCTGACCCCGGGATCGTCAGCCTTGCCCCTTCCCTGCGAGGGGCAAGGCCAGCAGCCGGCGTGTCCGTTCGTCGGCCTCGGCACCGGCGGCGACCGCGTGCCGGATGCCGAGGTACACGAGGTCCCACAGCCGCTGGTTCCCCTCCAGCAGGCCACAGGGGACGACGAAGCGACGATCGCCCTGCACGAGTCGCAGGCACAGCCCGAGCCGTGCCCGGTCGACCACCTTTACGGCGGTCAGTTCGTACAGCGACACCTCAGGACCGCCGTTGTCGATGTCCGGCTCGTACAGCGTGCGCGCTCCCGCCTGTACGGCGATGTGGTCCTCCCGGAGCCCGTGGATCAGGGTGAGCAGCAGCCACGCTCCCCCGAGCACCGCGCCCGTGATCGTGAACGCCGCGCGCCGGTCGCCCGCGCCGCCGAACACGTTCAGGGCCGACATGAGCACAGCGATCGGCACCAGGCTCCCGAACACGCCCGTCGCGGTGTACCGCCATCGATCCGGGCGGCGTGCGGAGGCGGCTTCCAGCAGCGGCTCCCTCCCCGTCCTTTCCGCGACCCGAGCGCCCTCGGCCTCATCGCCCTCGGCCTCCGTGAAGTGGTGGGCGTGCACCTGGTACCGGCCCTGCCATGGTCCGGCCACTCGTGGCGCGGCCGGGGGGCGGGGTTCACCGCGCGCGTTCGGTGGGGGTGGCAGCCCCGGGAGCATGCGTGTCATGCCCGCGAGTGTGACCGCGCCTCATCGGGAGGGGTCCCCGTTCGCGCTCGGAACCGCGCACGCGCCTCGCGGCCTGAGGTCAGCGCAGGATGTCCCGCAGGTGCGCGTCCACCGGCCGGTCGATGTCGTCCACGGTCCAGAACAGCGTCAGGATCAGGCCCAGCGGATCCGTCCCCTGCCCCTCCCGGGCGCGGGGCTTTCCGACGCTCGGGCTGTCGATGAAACCGGGCTGTCCCACGGCGAACAGGTCCGGAAGCGGGGACCGGGCGGGGGCGAACGGCCAGTAGTGCCACACCAGCTTCTTCGCCCGGCAGGCCGTCTCGCCGACGTACCAGATGGCGCCCTGGAGGAAGGGATCCGTGCGGCCGGCGTGGATCGCCTCCTCGGAGTCGTAGCGGGAGCGCACCAGGTCCTCCAGGACGTCCAGCGACTCGGGCGTGAAGTCCCACCGCCCGGGCGTACCCGTCTCCTCGGCCCACGCGTCGAAGCTGTTCGCGCGCTCTTCCAGCCACGCCTGGAGCTGCCGCTCATCTGACCGCTCGCTCATGCGGGCCACCCTAGAGCAGGGCGCCGACAAACCCGGAAACAACAACTGGCCTCCAATCAGGGACATTCACCGTGAGAACACCTCTACGAGCTCGCATCAAACGGCGCATGGGCACGGCTCTCGCCGTCCTCGCCGGTGCGGGCATGATGCTCGCCGGGCTGCCCGGCATGCAGGACCAGGCCGATGCCGCAACCGCGCTGAAGGGCAAGCGCTGCGACGAGCTGTACCTCCGCCGCAAGTACGACGCTCCTATGGCCGGGGCCGGCATCCCCGGCAAGAACCAGCAGTACAGCGTCAACCCCGAGAACGACTGGGGCGACTACTACGTCGACAACCCCTCCCACTCCTTCGACGGCCTCAAGGCCCCGTCCGCCGACCAGCAGCGGCTCGCCGGCGACACGAAGGACTCCATCGACAAGTGGAAGGCGAAATACGCGCAGACCCGAAGAGGAACATCACCGGTCTCCAGTTCGGCTTGGAGAAACCGCGTCTGGACAGCACCACCAAGACGTCCGTGAAGACGGAGACCGCCTACCGCGACAGAGAGACCGCCTACCTCGGCGGCAACGGCACCCACTCCGCGCCCGGCGGTGACGACGGCGGCGACAAGCCCACCCCGGCTCCGACCCCGACTCCGACCGACACCGGCAAGCCCACCACCCCGCCGCAGAGTCCGACCCCGTCCACCCCGGCGCCCCAGCCGTCGGCGCCCCAGGGCGGAGGCAACCATCCGGCACCCGGGGGCGGCAGCAACGACGACGGTGACGCCGGCGGCGGCCTGGCCGACACCGGCGCCCAGGTCCTCACCGTCTCGGGCATCGCCGCGGCCCTCCTCGCGGCCGGCACGGCCCTGGTGTGGTGGAGGCGCCGACGCACGACGGGGAGCTGACTCCTCAGAAACTCCGGCACTGAACCGGCCCCGCACCCGATGGACAGGGTGCGGGGCCGGTCTTCGATCGGCTGTCTGGTTCAACTCCCGTCCCCGCTCCCGTCCCCGCTCCCGCTCCCGCTCCCGCTCCCGCTCTCGCTCTCGCTCTCGACGAGCCGAGCGAGGTTCTCCAGGGCCATGCGTGTGCCCGTCTCGTTGTCGGCGGCGGGCACGGCGTCGGGGATCCCCTCGTGCACCACGAGGACGTCAGTGCCACCGTCCGCGTCGGTGAGCGTGGTCGTCATCGTCATCGTGCCGCGCAGCGCGGCATCCTCGGACTCGAACTCGAGCACTTCGACGACCTGCTCGTTCGGTACGAGCTTCGCGAAGTGCCCGTGGTAGGTGTCGGTGTGCGCGGCCGACTTCCCGGTGCCGCCTCCGCCCGGAGCCTCGTAGGTGAGTGAGACGCGGAACCTCCCCCCTTCGCGGGCATCGAATTCGTGCACGTGACTGCTCATGCCCTCCGGCACCCGCCATCGCGCGATCGCGTCCCCGTCGACCAGCGCCCGGTAGACGGCCGGACGCGGGGCATTGACGTGCCGTGAGACCTGCGTGGAGTACATGCGGTCAACGTAGCGTTCCGGCGGTCCCGCGGGTGGCGTCCCGCCGCGTGGTGCAGCGATCGGGACTGCCGGACTCCGGGCGACTGCACGAGACCACGGCCCCGGGTCACGACGCAATCTGCGCGGGGCCCCGGACGCTCACCCAGTAATTGGCAGATCTGTTCCACCGGCACGGCCACATCACCTGGGGTTTTCCTTCGCGGGGGTGGAACAGATCTGCCAATCACCCCCGCCCGGTCGTCGGCCTCGGGCTGGCCATCCGGAGGTCGCCAGTCCAGGGCGCTACACCACCCGACGCCCGACGGGACGACCTTCCCCCGAGCTCTGATCGGGCAGGCCCGCGAGTCCCGAGGCCCACCGCCGCATCCCTGGATTCCTCGCGCTCTCGGCGCTCTCGGCATAGCGCGCGAACAGATTCCGGCACTGCTGCCTAAGGATGCCGCCGGCGATCGTCGGGACCTGGGCGAACTCCTCGCCGGGTTGCGGCGGCTTCCACACGGTTCCGACCTGACCTGCGCCGTCGCTCGGGGATTCGAGCCCGTACGAGACCTCCTGCACCCCCATCGCCATCGCGGCTCCGAGGCACATCAGGCACGGTTCCAATGTCACGGCGAGAACCAATGGCTCAGGACGCTTTCGCCAGCCCAATCGCTGATCGGCCTCGATCATCGCGAGCAAATCGGCGTGCACCAGCCGCCGGTTCAGCGCCCGCTCCTGCGTGTAGGCGCGACCGACGATCTCATCGCCCATGGCCACGACCGCCCCGATCGGCAACTCACCCGCGGCCAAGCCTTCCTCGGCGACCTCGATCGCCAGACCGATCAACTGATGCGGGGTCATACGGCCCCTTCCCCAGGTTCGAAGACCTCTGTTTCTGTGTCTGTGGTCCCTGACATGATCGCGTCTATGGACGTAGAGATCACACCGGCCCAGGTAGGAGACATCCATCAGGTCCTGAGTGACCACTCGCGTTACTGGGGTGAGCGCGACCTCCGGTCCCTGCACCTCGTCTCGTTGGTGCACGAATTCGGTTCGACGTGCCTGGTGTCGCGTGCCGGGGACGGAATCCGCGGGTATCTCATCGGCTTCGTCACGCCCATCGGCACGGGGTACGTGCATTTGATCGCCACGCGGGACGATGCCCGAGGCACCGGGCTCGGGCGGCGTCTTTATACGGCGTTCGCGGAGGCCGCGCGACGTCAAGGCGCACAACGGCTGAAAGCGATCACGTCCGTCCAGAACACCGGCTCGATCGCCTTCCACAGAAGCCTCGGCTTCGACGCGCGGATCGTCGACGACTACGACGGTCCCGGCCGCCCCATGGTGGTCTTCGACCGGCCGCTGCCGTCGGAGGGCGCGATCTGGTGAGGAGGTGGCGTGGGCAGCGTTCCCCTCAGGCCCGCTTCGGGCCCGTGATCGCTTCTCCGATCACGAAGCCCTTGGCAGGGCCTTTGGAGATGGTGATGTCGGTGCCGTAGGCGACGCGGTGGATGTCCTCCCAGTCGGCCTTGTCGGGGCGAGGCCCGGTGAAGAGGGTGAGAGCGCCCTGACCGTCGTAGTCGTCGATGAGGACGTATACGGGGATACCGGCGCGGGCGTATTCGCGGCGCTTGCGGACGCGGTCACGGTCCTGGTTGCGCTCGCCGGGTGAGACGACTTCCACGATCAGCCGGACCGCCGCCGCGTCGACGCCGATTCCGTCCTCGTCCGCGTACGGCTCGAGGTCCTCCGGGGCGACGAAGACATCGGGAATCCATCCCTTGCGCCGGAAGATGACATTGGCGTGCTGATACGCCGCGTATTCCCCCTCCCCCAAGAAGTGCACCAGCGCGTTGCGCAGGCGATTGACGATCCGAGCGTGGGACAGGTGACCGGTGGGTGACACCTCGATGGCTCCCTCGATGATCTCAGCGCGGTAACCCTCGGGGAGTTCCATGGCCTTCCATGCCTGCCGAACGACCTCGTCCAGCTCCGGCATCTCATGCGCAAGGGCGGCCAAGGCGGCATCACCTCCTCCAGTGTGGGCTGGGCGCTTGGGGCACAAGCAGCGTGCTCACGGTAGGTACGGCTGTACGACTGACCAGGGGAAACACCCCTAGTTCACCCGTTCGAGCGAGAGCGGAACGCTCCCCCGACCCCGCCCAGCTCGAACCACACCCCCTTCGCATACCGCCCCGCCCGGTCCGCCACCACGCCCCACCTGTCCGCCATCTCCGCGACGAGCGCGAGCCCTCTTCCCCAGCAGGCGACCGCCCCGGCCGCGGGGTGCGTGACCACGGGCGGGTCGGCGCTCTCGTCGAACACTCCGACCCGGAGACCGGCCGGGGCGAGGCGGACGCGGAGCATCGTGGAGCCCTTGGTGTGCAGGTGCACGTTGGTGACAAGTTCCGAGGTGCAGAGGGCGGCGGGCATGACGAGTGGCTCGCGGTCGTGGGTGAAGAGGACGGCACGTACGAAGTCTCGGCAGATGCGGGGTGAGGTGGCGTCGCCGGGGGCGAACAGGCTGTATTCGTAGGTGAGTTGGGCGGGGCGGTGCGCGGCACGGCGGGATGGGTCCATGGGTGTCGGCTCCTGTCGGGTGAGGGGAGGTCCGTGCCTGGCGATGGCGGTGCCCGCGCGCGCCTGGAGGGTGGGGCGGGTGCTCTTTCGGCTTATGGGCAGGGGGAGTTGAGTGGTTTCAGTGCGTGACTGGATCCACACTCACAGTAGGACGTATGGGTTCTACATCTCAACCAGATCTCCCGATTCGGTGGACCAACCTCCTTGAGCAGTGCAGACTTTGGGCGAGCCATCAAGGAGTGACCGTGGGACTACGCACCACCATCAGCGAACGTCAGCGCCGCCTCGGCGTCGAACTCAAACAACTGCGCGAACAGGCGGGGTTGAGCGCTGCTGACGCCGCTCAGCGCATCCGCATGAGCCGGACTCAACTGAGCCACATCGAGCTGGGCCGCACATCGATCCTGACCGAGCGACTCTTGGAGCTGTGCCACACGTACGGTTGCATGGATGAGCCCTATATTGACGCGCTGGTCTCTATGTCCGAGGCGACCGGCAAGGGCTGGTGGAGCGGATACAGGAAGCGAAGAGGGCCTGGAGCCCTCAACTTGGCAGAGATGGAGGCGAATGCCGTCGCCCTGCGAACGCACCAGTCACTGTTCATCCCCGGCCTTTTCCAGACCGCCGAGTATGCGCGAGCCATCTTCGCGAGCCCGGCTCTGGGCGTCGACGACATCGAGGAGGCACTGGAGTTCCGCCTGGCACGACAGCGCGTCCTCACCGGTGGCAGCCCTCCGGCCGTGCACGCGGTGATCCACGAAGCCGCTCTCCACCTACGCTTCGGCAGTTCTCAGACCGTGCGCGAGCAGTTGCTCCACCTGATCGAACTCGCGCGGCTCCCCCATGTGACCATCCAGGTCTATCCGTTCACCGCTCAGGCCTATTCGGCACTCAGCGGCAACTTCGTTCACCTGATTCCCGAGAACCCGCGTCTCGGCACCGTCGTCCTGGAACAGCCAACAGGCGACCAGTACTTGACGGAGCCGGAGCGCCTTGAGCAGTACGGCGCTTTCTTCGCGCGCCTGGCTGATAACGCCCTCGCCCCCATCGACGTATCGCCAGCTCCTGAAGCACACTCGGCGAAGGACTCGCTGGCCCTCATCCAGCACCTGCTCTACACGCTCTAGGAAGGCACCCATGCCCGAACTGAACTGGCAGAAGTCGACGTTCAGCGGCGGCCCGGAGGGAGACTGCCTCAACGTCGCCACCACCCCCGACGGAACGATCCGCCTCCGCGAGAGCGACACCCCGGACGTCATCCTGGCCACCGCCCCCGCCGGACTCGCCACCCTCCTGCAATACCTCAAGGACCGGTAGGACCGGTAGGACCGGTAGGACCGGTAGCACCAGCCGACGCCGGCCCCCGCCGGACCTACTTCAGCCCAGCCGCCTCACACGCGCTCTCGATCTTGCCCGTGCAAATGTCGGACACCTTGTAGATGCCGTCCCGGATGACCGTGGACTTGATGTTGCCCTTCGTCAGGGCGACCACGGGGAGCAGCTGTGCGGGGATGTCCTTGTCCGTGGGGCTGTCCACCCGGTCCGAGGCCAGCGCGTCGAACTGGATGCCCCTGCCCTGGACCTTCGCCACGGCCATCTCCGCCGCGGCCTCGGCCTCGTTCGGGTACGGCTTGTACACGCTCATGTACTGCTCGCCCGTGACGATCCGCTGCACCGCGGCCAGCTCCGCGTCCTGGCCGGTGATCGGCGGCAGTTTGTCCACGCCCGCCGTCTTCAGGGCCTTGATGATGCCGCCGGCCATGCCGTCGTTGGCGGAGTAGACGCCGGCGATGTTGTTCGCGCCGATCGCCGAGATCGCCATCAGCATGTTGGACTCGGCGTTCTCCGGCTTCCAGTCCGTGGTGTCGTACTGCTTGGCGATCGTCACCTGGCCCTGCAGCTCGGAGAGCGCGCCCGTCTTGAACTGCTTGGCGTTGGGGTCGGTGAGCGAGCCGTTCATCATGACGATCTTGTCGGAGGTGTCGATGTCGTCACCCAGGGCTTCGAGCAGGGAGCGGCCCTGCACCTCGCCGACCAGCGCGTTGTCGAAGGAGACGTACGCGTCGATGGGGCCCTCGGCCAGCCGGTCGTAGGCGAGGACCGGGATGCCCGCGTCCTTCGCCTTCTTCACACCGTCCGCGATCGCGTGCGCGTCCACGGCGTCCAGCAGGATCACGTCGACCTGGTCGTCGATCATCTTCTGCAGCTGCTCGGCCTGCCTGCTCGCGCTCGCGTCGGCGTTGGCGTAGTCGACCGTGCCCTGCTTCTTGGTGAGGGTGGCGACCTTCTCCTTGATGATCGGGTAGTCGAACTTGTCGTACCGCGTATTCGCCTTCTCCGGAAGCAGCAGCCCCACGGTGATGTCGTTGCCCTTGGTCGGGCTGGCCTCACTGCTGCCGCTGCTGACTCCCAGCGCCCCGCAGGCCGTCAGCGAAAGCGTGAGGGAACCTGCGGCCACTGCCAGGGCGCAACGACTGGTACGGGTGTTCACTGTGCTTGCCTTCCGGACGAGGGTGCGTATCGCGACCCAGGTGAATCGAAGCCAACGCTGCCTTCACGTAGCCGTCAAGGATCAATCACACAATGAGATAGCAATGTTAACGCCGTGGAGCTTACGTGAAGATATTTGCGACAAAGGGCGTGAATGGGATAATTAGCGGAACAAGTCAAGCTCTGTACAACCAATTCCGGTCCTCAACGGTCGTGATCGCCAACGGCTTGCCTGCCGTTGACGATCAGGACTGAAGGACCGCATGAACCCAGCCAGACGCACGACCGCCGCGGCCGCGACCGCCGTCGTGCTCGCCACCGCGGGCGGCCTGCTCACCGTCACCGCCGTTCCCGCCTCCGCCGCAGTGACCTGCACCTCGCCGGTCTTCAAGCGGCAGTTCTTCGCCAACACCACCTTCTCCGGCACGCCGAAGAAGACGGACTGCGACAACGCCATCGACCAGAACTGGGGCACGGGCGCCCCGGCCTCGGGCCTGCCGACGAACAACTTCGGCGTGCGGTGGTCCGTGACCCGGGACTTCGGCTCCGGCGGTCCCTTCGCCCTCTCCGCCTCCGGGCTGGACGGCATCCGCGTCTACCTCGACGGCGTCCGCAAGGTCGACCTGTGGAAGAACGTCTCCACGACCGTCTCCAAGACCGTCAACGTCACCATCCCCTCCGGCAAGCACACCCTGCGCGTCGACTACGTCAACTGGACCGGCAGCGCGAACGTCAAGTTCGCCTACACGCCCCGCACTTCGGCAACCGTCGACAAGGTCAAGCCCCTTGCCCCGACGGGCGCCGCGGTCGCGTACGACCCCGCCACCAGCAAGGCCAAGGTCACCTGGGCGAAGAACCGGGAGATGGACCTCGCCGGGTACCGCGTCTACCGGCGGGACAAGGGCAGGGCCGACTACTACAGGGTCAGCGGTGGCGCCCCGCTCACCGGCACCTCGTTCACCGAGGCGCTCCTGCCCACCGGTGCCGCGTACTACTACGAGGTGCGCGCCGTGGACAAGGCCGGCAACGAGTCGGCGGGCAGCGCCGACAAGCTCGTCACGACCGTCGACAAGACCGCCCCGCTGACGCCGGTGGTGTCCGCGAGCGACGACCCCGTGCGCGGGGTCAGCCTCGACTGGCAGGACGACACCTTCGACGTGACGTACGACGTCTACCGTGCCGCCTCCCCCGACGGGGAGTTCGTCAAGCTGGGCATCTCGTACGGGTCGAGCCGCCTGGACGAGACCGCGCCCTACGGCGACACCTCGTACTACAAGGTCGTCGCCAAGGACCCCGCCGGCAACACCGCCGCCTCGCAGGTCCTCGCCTTCGCCCGGCCGCTGGCCGTGCCCTCCATGGACATCCCGCGCACGAACGAGGCGGAGACCGGGATCGAGGTGCGCTGGACGACCTCGAAGGCCGCACCGACGAGCTTCCGCGTCTACCGCTGGGACCGCTCCGACCCGGACGCCGTCCCCGCGCAGATCACCTGTGAGTCGTACCGGGTGGGCAACGAGGCCGACTACTACCCGGAGTACGGCTGCACCGACTTCTCCGCCGAGCGGCACACGTCGTACGGCTACCACGTCACCAGCGTCGACAGCGCGGGCCGGGAGTCGGCTCCCTCGCGGCCGGCCTACGCGGGCCTCGTGGACACCACCCCGCCGCCCGCCGTCACCGGCCTGACCCATACGAGCACGGAGTACGGCACGGTCCTGGAGTGGGACGAGAACCCCGCCCCGGACCTCAAGTCGTACAACGTCTACCGGGCGACCGACCTCCGCGACGAGTCCACCTACGAGCGGCTCGCCTCGCTCCCGCCCGGCACGACCCGGTTCACCGATCTCAACGTCCCGAACGACGAGTACTGGTTCTACTTCGTGGACTCGGTGGACACGAGCCACAACTCCCTTTACACGCTGAGGGGTTACCCGGAGAGCGTCTCCGCCAACGTGAGTGTCAACGAGTTCGAGCTCACCCCCTCCCAGGCCCCTCCGAACACCGCCGCCTGGACCCTGTCCGCGGTGGCGGACGAGACGGGCCGCGCGGCACTGTCGTGGACCTGCGGCACCGGCTGCACGACCACCGGCTTCCACGTCTACCGCTGGGACCGTGCGGCGGGCCAGTACGTCCGGCTCACCGACGTACCCCTGACCGCCGACGCCCGCGGCTACACCGACCCGGCCACACCGAGCGCCACGACCAGCTACTACATGATCTCGACGATCGCCGCGGACGGCTCGGAGGCCTTCTCCGGCCTCGCCCCCGTCGTGGTCCCGCCGAGCGGAGCGTAACCATGAGAAGCCTCGCCCTGCGGGCCACGGCACCGGCCGTCGTCCTGGCGACGGCGGGCGGCCTGCTCACGGCCCTCGCCGCCCCCGCGTCGGCCGCCACGACCTGCACCTCGCCGGTCTTCAAGCGGCAGTTCTTCGCCAACACCACCTTCTCCGGCACGCCGAAGAAGACGGACTGCGACAACGCCATCGACCAGAACTGGGGCACGGGCGCCCCGGCCTCCGGCCTGCCGACGAACAACTTCGGCGTGCGGTGGTCCGTGACCCGGGACTTCGGCTCCGGCGGTCCCTTCGCCCTCTCCGCCTCCGGGCTGGACGGCATCCGCGTCTACCTCGACGGCGTCCGCAAGATCGACCTCTGGAAGAACCTCTCCACCACCGTCTCCAAGACCGTCAACGTCACCATCCCCTCCGGCAAACACACCCTCCGCGTCGACTACGTCAACTGGACCGGCAGCGCGAACGTCAAGTTCGCCTACACGCCCCGCACCTCGGCGACCGTCGACACCGTCAAGCCGCTGACGCCGACCGGGACTTCGGTGTCGTACGACACCACCACCGGCAGGGCGAAGCTGATCTGGGCGAAGAACAAGGAGATGGACCTCGCCGGGTACAGGGTCTACCGCCGTCTCAAGGGGACGTCGTACGGCAGCACGCCCCTCGCGACGACCACCTCCACCTCGTACACGGACGCCACCCTCCCGGTCGCCGGCGACGCCTACTACTACGAGGTCCGCGCCTACGACAAGGCGGGCAACGTCTCGACGGGTACGGCCGATCAGCTCGTCACCACCGTCGACCGGGTCGCGCCCGGCGTGCCGGCCGGCGTGGAGATCACCGACGCCTCCGAGGCGGGCGGGCTGCGGGTCGGCTGGAGCGCCGTGCCGGGAGCGGCCTCGTACCGGGTGTACCGGGCGGCGAGCGCGGACGGCACGTACACCCGCCTCACCGACACGGCCCAGCTCTCCTACAAGGACACCTCGGCGACCGTGCGCACCACGTACTACTACCGGGTGAGCGCGCTCGACGCGGCGGGCAACGAGTCCGCGCGGTCCGCCACCGCCAGCGGGACGCGCCAGGACGACACCCCGCCCCCCACCGTCACCGGGCTGACGGTCACCCCGACCAAGTACGGATTCGTGCTGGACTGGGACGCGAACCCGGCACCCGACCTGTTCCGGTACGTCGTCTACACGGGCGAGCTCCTGCGCGACGGGGAGGACAGCGTCTGCTCCGCGCACCAGGAGGCGTGGCTGGCGCCCGGAGTCACCTCGTACAGGTACACCACCCTCCCGGACGGCGTGGAGCGCTGCTTCCTCATCGACGTCTACGACACCTCCTGGAACTCCCCGTACGAGTGGAGCAAGTCGGGCGAGATCGTGAGCGCCACCGAGCTCGACATCACGCCGAGCGTGCCGACGCCGGAGGACTCGCCGGTCCGGCTGACGGCGATCCCCAACCAGGGGAACGTCGACCTGTCCTGGTACCCCGTGACCGACGCCACCGGCTACCAGGTCTACCGCTGGAATCCGGACACCAAGGCGTACGAGAAGCTGGCGGCCACCACGACGGCGACCTCCTACGTGGACACCGCCGCCGCCACGGGCACCACCCACTTCTACTGGGTGACCGCCCTGTACGCCGACGGCACCGAGTCGGCGGCCGGCGGCGACTGGGCGGTCATGCCGCCTGAGTAGCGTCGCTGATGAGCTGAGGTTCCCTGGGCGATCCTGGGTGATCCTGGATGCCGGGAAGTGGTCCGTCGTGCTGGGCGGGGTTTGGACACCTGCCGTGGGACCGTGGGCCGTCGCCGCGGGGTGCGGTGCGGGTGCTCATCGTGTGCGGTACCTGCCGCCTGTGGCGCCGCCGGCTGCGGCGATTCGGAGGCTGCGGTATCCGCCCCGCCGGACGCTTTCCGCCCGGTGTGGACCCGGGCGGGGCGGGGACCCCGCGTCGCTTTCCTGGGCACGGGGCGGATTCTCGAGGAGACCGGAATCGTGACTGCTGCTCTCACCGGCCTCGCAGTGACACGCACGCTACCGAATGCACCATCACGCTCCCGCACCTCACGATAAACAATCACCGGAAAGTGCCATAAAAGGCTGATCCCATCACATTGAACACCACCCCGTGATACCCAGTCGCACCAAGGAACCACAGGCCATCAGGAGCACTGCGCACGACCCTGAGCACGCGAGGGGGCCCGGAGAATCCTCCGGGCCCCTTCGCGTGTACGTGCGCGTTCGGGTACGTGCTCGTCAGTCCGACGTCTGCTGCCGCTTGGGCCGCCACACCACCAGCGCGCTGGTCTGCTGCACCTCCTGGTACGGCACCAGGTCGCGGCGGTACGACGCGTGCACCGCGGCCTCGCGCTGCTGCATCGCGGCGGCGGCGCCGTCGAGGGCCGCTTGCAGTTCCGCGACCCGGGACTGGAGGGCGGCGACTTGGTTCTCCAGTTCGATGATCCGCTTGATGCCGGCCAGGTTGATGCCCTCGTCCTGCGACAACTGCTGAACGGTGCGCAGCAGTTCGATGTCGCGGGCCGAGTAGCGCCGGCCCCGGCCGGGGGTGCGGTCCGGGGAGACCAGGCCCAGGCGGTCGTACTGGCGCAGCGTCTGTGGGTGCAGGCCGGAGAGCTGGGCCGCCACCGAGATGACGTAGACCGGGGTTTCCTCGGTCAGTTCATACGGGTTGCGTCGACGACCGTCCATCTGCTTCATGCTCCCTTCGCGGCCTGGAACAGCTCCGCCCGCGGGTCCTCGCCCGCAGTGGCCTCGCGATACGCCTCCAGCGCATCACGAGCCTTCCCCGTCAGGTCCTTCGGGACACTCACCTCGACGGTGACCAACAGGTCGCCGCGGGTTCCGTCCTTGCGGACCGCGCCCTTGCCCCGGGCGCGCATGGTGCGGCCGTTGGGTGTGCCCGGCGGCAGCTTGAGCGTGACGGACGGGCCGCCCAGGGTCGGGACCCGGACCTCGCCGCCCAGTGCCGCCTCCGCGAACGTCACCGGCACCGTCACCGTGAGGTTGTCGCCCTTGCGGCCGAAGACCGGGTGGGCGTCCACATGCACGGTGACGTACAGGTCGCCGGCGGGGCCGCCGCGCTCGCCCGGTGCGCCCTTGCCGCGCAGCCGGATCCGCTGGCCGTCGGTGACGCCCGCCGGGATACGGACCTGCATGGTCCGGGACGACTTCGCCCGGCCGCTGCCCTTGCAGTCCAGGCAGGGGTGCTCGGCGATCAGGCCGCGTCCCTTGCAGTCCGGGCAGGGGTCCGTGAGGGAGAAGCCGCCGCCGGAGCCCCGCGCCACCTGGCCGGTGCCGACGCAGGTCGGGCACACGCGCGGCGTGCCGTTCTTGTCGCCGGTGCCGGAACAGGCCTTGCAGGGCTGCTGGCTGGACATCCGCAGCGGGACCGTCGCGCCCTCGATCGCCTCGGTGAAGCTGAGGGTGACCTCGGACTCGATGTCCTGGCCGCGCCGGGGCTGCGTACGCGTTCCCGTGCCCGCACCGCCCCGGTTGAACAGGCCCCCGAAGACGTCTCCGAGTCCGCCGCCGAAGCCGCCGGCTCCCTGGCCGCCCTGGCCGCCCGGGCCGCCGCCTCCGAAGAGGTCGCCCAGGTCGAAGTTGAAGGAGCCGCCGGCCCCGCCGGGCCCCGGGCGGAAGCCGCCGTTGCCGAAGAGGGCGCGTGCCTCGTCGTACTCCTTGCGCTTCTTGGGGTCGCCGAGGATGTCATTCGCCTCGGAGATCTCCTTGAAGCGCTCCTCGGCCTTGACGTTGCCCTTGTTGGCGTCCGGGTGGTACTCGCGGGCGAGCTTGCGGTACGCCTTCTTGATCTCGGCTTCGGTGGCGTCCTTGGGGACGCCGAGGACCTTGTAGTAGTCCTTCTCGATGAAGTCCTTGGTGCTCATCCTCGACGTCCCTCCTCTCCTGTCGGTTCAACGTCAGCCCTCGTCCGGGCCACCGTTCTCCTTGTCCTTCTCGTCGCCGGGGGCGGACGCCTCGGACGGCTCCTCGCCCTTGACGGTCTGCGCCCCCGGCTGGGGCTCGGCCACGGCCACCCGCGCGGGGCGGATGGTGCGCTCGCCGAAGCGATACCCGGGCTGCAGAATCGCCACGCACGTCGTCTCGGTGACGTCCGGCGCGTAACTGTGCATCAGGGCCTCGTGGATCGTCGGGTCGAAGGGCTCGCCCTCCTTGCCGAACTGCTGAAGCCCCATCTTCGCCGCGACGGTCTCCAGCGACTCGGCCACCGACTTGAAGCCGCCGACCAGCTCACCGTGTTCCCGCGCGCGGCCGATGTCGTCGAGCACGGGCAGGAGCTCGGTCAGGAGGTTCGCGATGGCGATCTCCTTGACCGTGATCCGGTCGCGCTCGACCCGGCGGCGGTAGTTCTGGTACTCGGCCTGAAGCCGCTGGAGGTCCGCCGTGCGCTCGCCGAGCGCCGTGCGTACCTGGTCCAGCTGCGCCGTCAGGCCGGCGATCTGTGCTGATGCGTCCCCGGCCGGGGCCGCCCCCTCCGTGCTCGAACCGGTCGAGCCGGCCGAGCCGTTCGTGGGGGAGGCGGCCTGCGGCTCGGCGTCGTCAGGGGTGGCGCCGGAAGGGACGTCGGGCTTCTCGTCGAAGCCCGGGGTCTCCTCCGTCACGCGGCACCGTCCTTGCGCTCGTCGTCCACGATTTCTGCGTCCACGACGTCGTCGTCGGCCTTGGCCTCGGACGCGCCCTCACCGGCACCGGCGGTGGCCTGCGACGCCTGCGTGTCGGCGTACATGGCCTGGCCGAGCTTCTGCGAGACAGCCGCGACCTTCTCGGTGGCGGTGCGGATCTCCGCTGTGTTGTCACCGTCGGCGGACTCACCCTTGAGAGCGGTCTTCAGCTCCTCGACGGACGCCTCGACCTCGGTCTTGATCTCGCCCGGGACCTTCTCCTCGTTGTCCTTGAGGAACTTCTCGGTCTGGTAGACCAGCTGCTCGCCCTGGTTGCGGGTCTCGGCGGCCTCGCGGCGGCGGTGGTCCTCCTCCGCGTACTGCTCGGCCTCCTGGCGCATCCGGTCGACCTCGTCCTTCGGCAGCGAGGAGCCGCCGGTGACGGTCATCTTCTGCTCCTTGCCCGTACCGAGGTCCTTCGCGGTGACGTGCATGATGCCGTTGGCGTCGATGTCGAAGGAGACCTCGATCTGCGGGACGCCACGCGGCGCCGGCGGCAGACCGGTCAGCTCGAACATCCCGAGCTTCTTGTTGTACGCCGCGATCTCGCGCTCGCCCTGGTAGACCTGGATCTGCACCGACGGCTGGTTGTCCTCGGCCGTGGTGAAGATCTCCGAACGCTTCGTCGGGATCGTGGTGTTGCGCTCGATCAGCTTGGTCATGATGCCGCCCTTGGTCTCGATACCGAGGGACAGCGGGGTGACGTCGAGGAGCAGAACGTCCTTGACCTCGCCCTTGAGGACACCGGCCTGGAGCGAGGCGCCGATGGCGACGACCTCGTCCGGGTTCACACCCTTGTTGGCCTCCTTGCCGCCGGTCAGCTCCTTGACGAGCTCGGCGACGGCGGGCATACGGGTGGAGCCACCGACGAGAACGACGTGGTCGATCTCGGAGAGGCTGATCCCGGCGTCCTTGATGACGTTGTGGAACGGCGTCTTGCAGCGCTCCAGCAGGTCGGCCGTCAGCTGCTGGAACTGGGCCCGGGTGAGCTTCTCGTCCAGGTGCAGCGGGCCCTCGGCGGAGGCCGTGATGTAGGGCAGGTTGATCGAGGTCTCGGTGGAGCTCGACAGCTCGATCTTGGCCTTCTCGGCGGCCTCACGCAGGCGCTGGAGGGCCATCTTGTCCTTGGACAGGTCCACGCCGTGGCCGGACTGGAACTGCTTGACCAGGTAGTCCATGACCCGCTGGTCCCAGTCGTCACCACCGAGGTGGTTGTCGCCGTTGGTGGCCTTCACCTCGACGACGCCGTCACCGATCTCCAGCAGGGACACGTCGAAGGTGCCGCCACCGAGGTCGAAGACGAGGATCGTCTGGTCGTCCTTGTCCAGGCCGTAGGCCAGGGCCGCCGCGGTGGGCTCGTTGACGATGCGAAGGACGTTGAGACCGGCGATCTCGCCGGCTTCCTTCGTCGCCTGACGCTCGGAGTCGTTGAAGTACGCCGGGACGGTGATGACCGCGTCGGTCACCTTCTCGCCCAGGTAGGACTCGGCGTCCCGCTTGAGCTTCTGCAGGATGAACGCGGAGATCTGCTGCGGGTTGAAGGGCTTCCCGTCGAGCTCGATCTTCCAGTCCGTGCCCATGTGGCGCTTCACGGAGCGGATGGTCCGGTCCACGTTGGTGACCGCCTGGCGCTTGGCCACCTCTCCGACGAGCACCTCACCGTTCTTGGCGAAGGCGACGACGGACGGCGTGGTCCTGGCGCCCTCGGCGTTGGTGATGACGGTGGGCTCGCCGCCCTCCAGAACGCTGACGACGGAGTTAGTCGTGCCCAGGTCGATGCCGACCGCACGTGCCATTGTGATTCCTCCAGCTGACTTGAGTGGAACGGACTCAAGTGTGCACGACGCCCTGCGCTCGGTCAACAGACCTGAGTCGGACGGACTCAACTCTTATCCGTTCCTTACACGCAACCGGGCGCTGACCTGCGGAGACACGGATCCATGAGGGCTGCGGGAGGCGCCGGAACCAGGGGAACCTCCTGAGCCGCCGATGCGGCCGGTGCGGCCGGTGCCGCCGGTGCGGCCGAAACCAGCGGAGCCGCCGGAGCCGCCGGAGCCGCGAGGGCCGTACACCCGGATCGGCAGCAGTGCGAGTACGACGAGCAGGGCGCCCCCCGCCACCCACAACACCCTGGACTCCGCCGCCCATCCCAGATGCACGAGGACTGCGACGAGTACCCCGGAGAACGCGGCGACACCGAGCAGGATCGTCACGCCCGGCGGGGTGAGCCCGAGCCGGCGCAGCCGGTGCGCGAGATGGTCGGGGCCGCGGCGCAGCAGGGGCCGTCCGGCCAGCCGCCGGGACAGGAGCACGAGGACGACGTCGGCGCCCGCCACGGCCGTGAGCGCGAACAACACCCCGGCGCTGGAGGCCAGTTCGTACCCGGTGCGGGTGAACACGGCCGCCGAGGCGAGCACGAAGCCGGTGAACAGCGAGCCGCACGAACCGAGCCCCACGCGCGCGGGAGGCCAGTTGTGCATCAGGAACCCGGTCAGCGCGGCGGCCAGCACGCTCAGCAGCGCGGCGAGCCCGTCCATCACCTCGGCCGCCGCGCACACCCCCACCCCGAAGGCGGTGACGACCCCCAGGGTGCCCGTCAGCGCGTCCGAGTGGTCGAGCGCCCGGAAACCGACGGAGACACACACGATCCAGCCCACCGCCAGCAGCCCGCCGGGCACCCCGGCCCCCTCGTACGGCACCACGCAGACCGCCGCGACCGCCGTACCGCCGATCAGGAACCGCGCCTTCACCCGCCGCACGTCGGCGACCAGCCCGAGCAGGGCCACGGCCGCCCCGGCCACGAGCACATCGCGGGCATCGTCGCCGAGCGGCGCGACGCCGGTCCACTCCCCGGCGGCCGCCACCAGGCAGGTGACGAGCGCGACGGCCACGCCGCCGAACAGCGGAAGCGGCCGCTGCCGACGCCGGTCGAGGACACCGAGGCGCCGGGCGGGGGCCCGGAGCAGCGCGGTGAGGACGGCGGCGAGGAGCAGGGCGGTGGTGGCGGCGGCGATCCCGTAGAGCACGGATCTAAGTTAGGGGCGAATGTATCAATTTGGTACGAATAACACGTTCAGATCTTAAGGCAACCCTCAGCGACGCAGATCACCGCACGGCTGGCTACAGTGCGACGGAAGATGGGGGTAGTCTCAAACCGACCGCATAAGTTACCGCTTAGTAATACCGCTTGGTAATCTCGAAGTAATCTCGAAGAGCCCAGGCAGGTATCTCGAACCTCGCAGGCCCGAGGAGCCCCGAAATGCAACTCGCCGCGATCATCGTGTCGCTGGTCCTGACCGTGGTCGGCGTTGCGCTGCTCGCACGCGCCATCGGCCAGTTCGTCCGGTACTTCAAGCTGGGCCAGCCCGTGCCCGCCGGCAGCCGCACCGACAACCCCTATTCGCGCAGTGTGACGCTGGTGCGGGAGTTCCTCGGCCACACGCGGATGAACCGCTGGGGCATCGTCGGCGTCGCCCACTGGTTCGTGGCGATCGGCTTCCTGACGCTGCCGCCGACCATCATCACCGCCTACGGCCAGCTCTTCCAGGCCGACTGGACGCTCCCGGTGATCGGCGGCTTCCTGCCGTACGAGCTGTACATCGAGTTCATCGCGGCGATGACGACCATCGGCATCGCGGTCCTGATGGTCATCCGCCTGCTGAACCTGCCCTCGCGGCCCGGCCGCAAGTCGCGGTTCGCGGGCTCGAAGATGGGCCAGGCGTACTTCGTCGAGTACGTCATCCTCACCATCGGCCTGGCCATCTACGTGCTGCGCGGCCTGGAGGGCGCGCTGCACCACGTCGAGCACTACGAGGCCGCGTACTTCGCCTCGTATCCGCTGGTCCTGGCCTTCAAGGGCCTGAGCGTCGGCGCGCTGCAGAACCTCGTCTACCTCTTCGCGATGATCAAGCTGGGCACGACCATGATCTGGATGATCACGGTCTCGCTCAACACCAACATGGGTGTGGCCTGGCACCGCTTCCTCGCCTTCCCGAACATCTGGTTCAAGCGCGAGGCGACGGGCGGGACGGCGCTCGGCGCGCTGCAGCCGATGACGTCCGGCGGCGAGCCGATCGACTTCACCGACCCCGGCGAGGACGACGTCTTCGGTGTCTCCCAGGTCGAGCAGTTCTCCTGGAAGGGCCTGCTGGACTTCTCCACCTGCACCGAGTGCGGGCGCTGCCAGTCGCAGTGCCCGGCGTGGAACACGGGCAAGCCCCTGTCCCCCAAGCTGCTGATCATGTCCCTGCGGGACCACGCCCACGCCAAGGCGCCGTACCTGCTGGCCGGCGGCGGCAAGACGGTGGAGGGCGAGGAGAAGGCGTCCGAGGAGCAGCTGGCTTCGGTGCCGGCGGCAGCGTTGGCCGAGGCCGAGCGCCCGCTCATCGGCACCGCCGAGCCTGCATCTGACAGCGGCTTCGCCGCGGGCGGAGTCATCGACCCGGACGTCCTGTGGTCCTGCACCACCTGCGGCGCCTGCGTCGAGCAGTGCCCGGTGGACATCGAGCACGTCGACCACATCGTCGACATGCGCCGCTACCAGGTGATGATCGAGTCGGCGTTCCCGTCCGAGGCGGGCACGATGCTCAAGAACCTGGAGAAGAAGGGCAACCCCTGGGGCCTGGCCAAGAAGCAGCGCCTGGAGTGGACGAAGGAAGTCGACTTCGAGGTGCCGGTGGTCGGCAAGGACATCGAGGACCTGTCCGAGGTCGAGTACCTGTACTGGGTCGGGTGTGCGGGCGCCCTGGAGGACCGCGCCAAGAAGACCACCAAGGCCTTCGCGGAGCTGCTGCACATGGCGGGCGTGAAGTTCGCGATCATGGGCGGCGACGAGAAGTGCACGGGTGACTCGGCGCGCAGGCTCGGCAACGAGCCCCTGTTCCAGGAGCTCGGCATGGAGAACGTGGCCGCGCTGAACATGGCGTTCGGGGAGGAGATGGACGACGAGGGCAAGGTGACCGAGGAGTCACGCAAGCCGAAGTCGGCGAAGAAGATCGTCGCCACCTGCCCCCACTGCCTCAACACCCTCGGCAACGAGTACCCGCAGCTCGGCGGCGACTACGAGGTAATCCACCACACCCAGCTGCTCCAGCACCTGGTGGACGAGGGCAAGCTGGTCCCGGTGACGCCGGTCGAGGGCCTCATCACGTACCACGACCCCTGCTACCTGGGCCGCCACAACAAGATCTACACGCCCCCGCGCGAGATCATCGCGAGCGTCCCGGGCCTGCGGAACGAGGAGATGCACCGCCACAAGGAGCGCGGCTTCTGCTGCGGCGCCGGTGGTGCGCGGATGTGGATGGAGGAGCGGATCGGCAAGCGCATCAACAACGAGCGGGTGGACGAGGCGCTGTCGCTGAACCCCGACATCGTGTCGACGGCCTGTCCGTTCTGCCTGGTGATGCTGACCGACTCCGTCAACGGCAAGAAGAACGATGGCAAGGCGAAGGAGTCGATCCAGGTGGTCGACGTGGCCCAGCTGCTGCTGGAGTCCGTCAGGACACCCGTCACGGACGACGAGCCGGACGACGAGCCCCCGGCGGGCGACGCGGACGCGGAGAGCGCGCCGGAGCCGCAGCCGGTGAAGTAGGCGTTACGGCTGTTCCGACGCCCTCTGCCCTTACGGGGCAGGGGGCGTCGTCGTTTCCGCGACGAGTCCTCAGCCGGTCAGCCCGCGCGGCGGTGCGGCACTGCGGCTGCGGCGCTGTTGCGGGAGCGCGCCAGTGCCAGCCCACCGAGGGCCATGGCGATCAGCCCCACCACCAGGGCCACGATGGCCCCGCCCAGCCCGTTGCCGGTGCCGAGGCCACCGTCGGAGGTGGCCACGACCAGCGCACCGACAGCCATGGCGATCAGCCCTGCGGACAGGGGCACGACGGTTCCGAGCCGTCCGGAGCCGGTGCCGAAACGACCGGCGGGGCGGGCCAGAGCCAGTGCGCCTATGACCACGCCGATCAGCCCCAGCACGGCGGCCGTGGTGGCCCCGAGTCGCCCGGCGCTCATGGCGTACACACTGGCGGCGATCGATGTTGAGCTCATGTCCCTCTCCTCTTTCGTGCGTCGCGTTCCCGTTTCGGAATTCCGGGGTTCGGCTGTCGTCGGATTCCGGGGTTCGGCCGTCGTCGGATTCCGGGGTTCGGCCGTCGTCGGATTCCGGGGTTCGGCCGTCGTCGGATTCCGGGGTTCGGCCGTCGTCGGATTCCGCGGTTCGGCCGTCGCCCGATCATGTCGCCGGGCGCACCCTCCGGTCGTCCCGCAGACGCATACACTCCGCGCTGCCGCCGATGACGAACGCGGCTGCCGCGGACGTCGTAGACGCCGCGGCGGTACCGCGAGCGCGGTAGTCGGCCACTCGTCCGCGAGCTGGACTCGCCCGCGGCGACATCCGGCTACGGTGCGCGCATGAGAACAGGACTGTCCGGAGTCCCGGCCGGGGTCAGAGACTGGGCGATCGCCGTCGGCGTGGCGGCGGCGCTGCTGCTCACCGGGCTGTCCGGGCAGCACTCCGCCACGAACCTCGACCTGCTCGGCTACGCGCTGCTGGTGGCCGGCGGCCTGGCGCTGGCCGCGCGCCGCCGGGCCCCGGTACCCGTCCTGGCCGTCACCGGGCTGTGCGCGGTGGGTTACCAGGCGGCCGGATTCGACGTGGCCGCCGTCGCGTACCTGTTCGCGGTCTACGCCGCCGTACGGGCGGGACACCGCACCCTCACGATCGCGGTGTCCGTGACCGTGCTGGCCGCTCTCCCCCTCGCCGCCCTGGTCTCGGGCTCGCACGACACGAGCGAGGCGTTCGCGCAGGCCCGGGGCGCCCTCGAGCTGGCCTGGCTGATCGCGGCCGGTGCCGCGGGTGAAGCGCTGCGGCAGGCCGAGCGGCGGGCGGACGAGGCCGAGCGCACCCGGGAGGAGACCGCGCGGCGTCGCGCCGACGAGGAGCGGCTGCACATCGCGCGGGAGCTGCACGATTCCCTCACCCACCAGATCTCGATCATCAAGGTGCAGGCCGAAGTCGCCGTCCACGTGGCCCGCAAGCGCGGCGAACAGGTACCGGAGGCGTTGCTGGCGATCCAGCAGGCCGGACGGGAGGCGACCCGGGAACTGCGCGCCACCCTGGAGGCACTGCGCGACGACGACACCGCCCCGCCGCGGGGACTCGACGACGTCCCGGAACTGGTGGAACGGGCCCGCACCATCGGCCTGGACGCGACGCTGACGATCGAGGGGCAACGACACGACGTGCCGGCCGCGGTGGACCGTACCGTCTACCGGATCGTTCAGGAATCGCTCACCAACATCGCCCGTCACGCGGACGCCGCCACGGCGTCGGTCCGGATCGACTGCCGTCCGGACGCCCTCGCGATACGCGTCGACGACGACGGCAAGGCCACACCGGACACGGCCCCGGTGCCCGGCGTCGGACTGCTCGGGATGCGCGAACGCATCACCGCCCTCGGCGGTCGCCTGCGCGCGGAACCGCGCGGCGGGGGAGGCTTCACCGTCCAGGCCGAACTCCCTGTCGACCGGGTGGCCCAGCTGGATCAGATGAACCAGATGGATCAGAGGGATCAGAGGGATCACATGGATCAGATGGATCAGATGTCATGATCCGTGTCCTGCTGATCGACGACCAGCCGCTCCTGCGCAGCGGATTCCGCGCGCTCCTCGATCTCGAGGACGACATCGAGGTGGTGGCCGAGGCCGGCGACGGCGAGGAGGGCCTGGCCCTCACCCGGGAGCATCGGCCCGACGTCGCGCTCATCGACATCCGGATGCCGGTCCTCGACGGCATCGAGGCGACCCGGCGCATCGCCGCGGACCCCGACCTGGCCGGGGTGCACGTCGTCATCCTGACCAACTACGGCTTCGACGAGTACGTCCTCGACGCGCTGCGCGCGGGAGCAGCCGGATTCCTCGTCAAGGACATCGTCCCGGAGGACCTCCTGCACGCCGTACGCGTCGCCGCCCGCGGTGACGCCCTGCTCGCACCGTCGATCACCCGCAAGCTGATCAACCGGTACGTCAGCCAGCCGCTCCCCACCGGTGCCGGCACGGAGCTGACAGAGCTGACCAACCGCGAACGCGAGGCCGTCACCCTGGTCGCGCAGGGCCTGTCCAACGACCAGATCGCCGACCGCATGGTGATCAGCCCGATGACCGCCAAGACCCACATCAACCGGGCCATGACCAAGCTCCACGCCCGCGACCGCGCCCAACTCGTGGTCCTCGCCTACGAGTCCGGCCTGGTGGCCCCACGCAACCGCTGACAGGCGGGCCAGGAGGGGCCAGGAGGGGCCATGATCGCCTCGTGACGACATCCGAGCAACTCCTGGTCCGGGCCGCCGCCCGCAACAACGCCCAGTGGTGCGCGGCGATGAGCCGTTCGCACGGCCTGGAGGGCGAGTTCGGGGCACAGGCCTGGACCGCCCCGGCCCGCACACCGCCGTACTATCCCGACGCCGTGACGCTGGTGCCGGGAGCCGACCCGGCCGCACTGGTCGCCCGGATCGACACCGCCGCGCCCGGCGCCTCCGTCAAGGACAGCTTCGCCGACCTCGACCTGGCGGGGGCAGGCTTCCACGTCCTGTTCGAAGCGCAGTGGATCCACCGCCCGGCGAGTGCGCACGACATCAAGTCGGATCTCGCCTGGGACATCGTGGACGATCCGAGCACACTGCACACCTGGGCGTCGGCCTGGGACGACGGGGACGGACACGCGGACCTCTTCCGGCCCGAACTGCTCGCTGCCCCGGCGACGTTCGTGCTCGCCGGGCGGGCGCCTGGCGGCGGCCGGTTGGCCGCCGGAGCAGTGGCGACCCGCAGCGAACAGGTGGTCGGCATCTCCAACGTCTTCGCCGGGGACGGCCGCCCTGACGCGGCCTGGCCGGGTGTACTGGATACGGTGAAGTGGCTGTTCCCCACTCTGCCGGTGGTCGGCTACGAGCGCGGCGACGACCTCGCAGCCGCCGTGCGCCACGGCTTCGAGCCGGTCGGCCCGCTGCGGGTCTGGCTGCACGGCTGACGCTTCTACGTCCCTCGCACCACACCCCCGACAACCGTAAGCACGACCTTGCGCACAGCCCCCGTCTCCGGCGCACCACTCCCCCTGTTCGCCCTCCCCCGGTCGGCGAACAGCAGGTGCACGGCTCCGATCAGGGTCGGGGCGAGTGTCTCGACGTCGGCGTCGGGTGCGACACGGCCGAGATCGCGTTCGGCGGTGAGGTACGACGCGACCATGGCCGTGGCCTCCGTCAGCAGCGGCACGCCGGTCGAGCCGGCCGTGCGCAGCCGGGTGCGCAGGTCGTCCCGGAAGATGACGAGGCCGACGATCGACACGGCGACCGCGTCGAACAGTTCCGTCAGCGCGGCGGCGAGGTTGGCGGGGACGGTGCGGGTGCCGGCCGCCGCGCGCAGGGCCGCGGACTGGCCGTCCAGCCGGGCGATGCGGTCCAGCACGAGCTCCGCGAGGAAGGCGTCGAAGTCGGCGAAGTGCCGGTGCAGGACGCCCTTGGCGCAGCCCGCCTCCGTGGTGACCGCCCGGCTGGTGAGCGCGTGCGGGCCGTCGCGGAGCAGGATCCGCTCGGCCGCGTCGAACAACTGCCGGCGCGCGTCGCGCATGGCCACCCCTGTCGGCATACCGCGCGTCTCCCTTCGCGAGTGGCGTGCGCCCAATAGCGACGAGTGGGCGTACGCCCAGACTGCCGAGTGGACGTGCGCCCAGAGCGACGAATGGGCGTACGCCCAGTATTGACGAGTGGGCGAGCGCCCGTTCATAGTGGGCGCATGCCCACTCCGCTGCCGCCGCCCCCGGATCAGCCCCACCAGCCCCAGGCCCACCAGCCCCACCAGGCCCGCCTGATCGCCGAGTCCTTCGGCACGGACGCCGAACGCTACGACCGCGCCCGCCTCCGCTACCCCGACGCCCTGGTGAGCCGGATCACCGAGAGCGTCCCCGGGCCCCCTGAACCGGACATCCTCGACGTCGGCTGCGGCACCGGCATCGCCGCCCGGCAGTTCCTGGCGGCCGGCGGCCGCGTCCTCGGCGTCGAACCCGACGCGCGGATGGCCGAGCTCGCACGGCGGCTCGGCGTCGACGTCGACGTGGCACGTTTCGAGGAGTGGGACCCGGCCGGCCGGGAGTTCGACGCGGTCGTCGCCGGGACGGCCTGGCACTGGATCGACCCGGTCGCGGGCGCGGCCAAGGCCGCGCGGGTGCTGCGGCCGGGCGGGCGGCTGGCACCCTTCTGGCACGTCTTCCAACTACCGCCCCGCCTCGCGCAAGCCGTCGCCGACCTCTGCGAACGCGTCCTGCCCGACGCGCCGTTCGACTTCCGGTCGGCGCTGACGAGGCCCGCCCTCGCCACGTCCCAGACCCTGTTCGACAAGGCCGCCGACGGCATCCGGAAGGCCGGCGGGTTCGGCGAACCGGAGCAGTGGCGATACGACTGGGAGCACACCTACACCCGCGACGAGTTCGACCAGATGCCCACCCAGGGCGCCTTCACCCGCGTCCCGCCGGACCGGCTGGCGCAGGTGCTGGAGGGCGTCGGCGCGGCCGTCGACGCGATGGGCGGCACCTTCACGATGCCGTACACGACGGTGGCGGTCACCGCGACGCGGAACGGGGCCAGCGGAACGGGCCCATGAGCTCCCACCGGCGCCCGCACCCTCAGGCGCGCACGTACGGCGCGTTCGGCGCCAACCTCACAGGCTGACGACGAACAGGCGTGCCAGGCAGGCCACGCAGACCACGCAGACCACGCAGACCGTCAAGGCCTCTCCCGTACGGCGCACCCCTGAGCCGTCCCCCCGGCTCCCCCGCCCCTTCCCTTAGGGGATGTCACAGCTCGGCCGCAAAGCCGGGCCCGATCCGTCGGGCCCGGCACGTCACTCTCCGGGACCAGGTACGTTCGAAGGCGTGGCTGGATTCAGGATCGGACGCGGCCGGACCAACGGCGCTCCTCACGCGCGACCGCAACAACCTCCGTACGGGCAACAGGCGCCCCAGGGACCGGGACCGGGACCCGGTCCGGGACCGTCGTACGGCGGCTACCCCCCGGCGCCGCAGCCGTACCCAGGGCAGCAGCAGTACGGCCCCGGGCCCGGCGGCCAGGCCGGCGGCTACGACGAGCCGGAGTACTTCGGCGACGGCGCCCCGTACCCGCAGCAGGGCGGCCCGGACCCGTACGCCGCCAACAACCCTGGCCACACCCAGGCGTTCACCGTCGGCGAGGACCCCTACAACCAGGGCGGGACCTACCGCGCGGGCTCGGCTCCCGCGGCCCCGGTCGGCCCCCGCCTGCACTGGAAGCCGCTGCTGCGGGGAGTGATCCTCTCCCCCAACCAGACCTTCCTCCAGATGCGGGACTACGCGATGTGGGGCCCGGCCCTCATCGTGACCTTCTTCTACGGCCTGCTCGCGGTCTTCGGCTTCGACGGCGCCCGCGAGGATGCGATAAACGCCACACTCTCGAACGCGGTGCCCATCGTCCTGGTCACCGCCGTCGCGATGGTGCTGAGCTCCTTCGTCCTGGGCGTGGTCACCCACACCCTGGCCCGCCAGCTCGGCGGCGACGGCGCCTGGCAGCCCACGGTCGGCCTCTCCATGCTGATCATGTCCCTCACGGACGCCCCTCGCCTGGTCGTCGCGATGTTCTTCGGCGGCGACGCGAGCTTCGTCCAGCTCCTGGGCTGGGCGACCTGGGTGGCGGGCGGCGCCCTGCTGACCCTCATGGTCAGCCGCTCCCACGACCTGCCGTGGCCGAAGGCGCTGGGCGCGGCGGCGATCCAGCTGATCGCGCTGCTGTCGATCGTGAAGCTGGGCACGTTCTAGGCGTTTGCGTCGCTGTAGTACGAGACGTACGACGAGAAGGGCTCCCGGCGCGAGGCCGGGAGCCCTTGCTGCTGTGACCGTCAAGCCGGGCAGGCGGTGCTGTCAGGCCGTGCTGTCAGGCCGTGCTGTCAGGCCGTGCTGTCAGGCCGGGCAGGCTGTGCTGTCAGGCGTCGAGGACCTGCCCGGCGCGCCGGACCACGGGCGGCTGGACGGACCACGGGAAGTTGATCCACTCATCCGTCCGCTTCCACACGTACTCGCACTTCACGAGCGACTGCGACTTCTCGTAGATCACGGCGCTACGCACTTCGGCGACGGCGTCGAGGCAGAAGTCGCGCACGAGCTTGAGCGTCCTGCCGGTATCGGCGACGTCGTCAGCGATCAGCACCTTCTTGTCGGTGAAGTCGATGACGTTGGGGACGGGAGCGAGCATGACGGGCATCTCGAGGGTCGTCCCCACCCCCGTATAGAACTCCACGTTCACCAGGTGGAGGTTCTTGCAGTCGAGGGCGTAGGCGAGCCCACCGGCCACGAAGACACCGCCACGGGCGATGGAGAGCACGACGTCGGGCTCGTAGCCGTCGTCGGCGACGGCCTGCGCGAGCTCGCGCACGGCGACGCCGAAAGCCTCGTAGGTCAGGTTCTCTCGTATGTCACTCATGTCGCCGACTCCCCGTCCGTCACACCTGGGTCCGATGGAAATTGAGGAAGGACCGGGAGGCGGTGGGCCCCCGCTGCCCCTGGTACCGGGACCCGTACCGCTCGCTGCCGTACGGGTGCTCGGCCGGCGAACTGAGCCGGAACATGCACAGCTGCCCGATCTTCATGCCGGGCCAGAGCTTGATGGGCAGGGTGGCGAGGTTGGACAGCTCGAGCGTCACATGCCCGGAGAACCCGGGATCGATGAAACCGGCGGTGGAGTGGGTGACGAGCCCGAGCCGCCCGAGCGAACTCTTGCCTTCCAGCCGCGAGGCAAGATCATCGGGAAGAGTAATCACCTCGTAGGTACTGGCGAGGACGAACTCCCCGGGATGCAGGATGAACGGCTCGTCCCCCTCCGGCTCCACGAGCCGGGTCAGATCCACCTGCTCGACGGACGGATCGATGTGGGGGTACCGGTGATTCTCGAACACCCGAAAATACCGATCAAGCCGTACATCGACGCTGGACGGCTGCACCATGGATTCGTCGTAGGGATCGATCCGCACACGCCCGGCGTCGATCTCGGCCCGGATGTCCTTGTCTGAGAGAAGCACGCCCCGAGGATACGCAAGGCGCGCGGACCGACCACCATCGGACGACCGCGCGCCTGTGCTGCTCCTACTGCTGCCCGCTCCCTTACCGCTTCTCCAGGCTCACCGGCACCACACTGCGGAGCCGGGCACACCGTGGACATCGGACGAGCCGACCGGGGCCGAGCCGCTCGGCCTGCTGCATCGGGAACGAAGCGGTGCTGAACACGTGCCCCTCGGCACAACGGACGACGGTGCGCTCCATCAAGTCGCTTAAGTCCCTTCCCCAAGAGCCGCGTCTGGCTGCTGCTTGCCTGACGACAAATGCCACATTACGGGATCAAAGGAACGACTCTCCAGGCGGCACCCCGACCCACCCGGACCCTCTCCCACCCCTCCACCGTACGCCCCAACTCCCGCCCCCCGCAGCCCGGTCACCCGACCTCAAACGTCCTCGGGCCCCACGGCTTCAGCACCGGGGGCCCGACATGAGGTAAAGTAACGACGCGTTCCGACACCGGTCCCGACCGGCGTCTTACGCGGGTGTAGTTTAATGGTAGAACATCAGCTTCCCAAGCTGAGAGCGCGAGTTCGATTCTCGTCACCCGCTCCAGAGAGAAACCCCAGGTCAGCGGCCTGGGGTTTGTTGGTTGTCTAGACCAATTCGAGGGTGTCGCGCCCTCCGCGTGCTCTAAGTCGAGGCTGAAGAGTCACCCAGAGGGCTTTCCGCGGCAAATCGAACACCGCAAGGTCGAGCCATCTCAGATCGCGAGATGCATTTCGAGTGATCCGCGCCACACTCGAGCCGAAGAGCGGTAAATCGCTTGCGCAAATATTGAGCTCGCCAGTCGAGCCCGAGGATGTGCGCGCCGGCCGACAGCCGGCACCCTCACCCCGACATTCACACCGCCGGCCCGTGAGGCAATCGCCCTCCGTATCCATGCGCGCCCCCGAACGGGCACCACGCGCCCCACTGCACCAACGCCAGTCCCGCAGGACAGTTATCGTCGCCCTGACGAAATTGGAGTAGGGTGCGGCCAGGGTGACGGCACCGTCGACCGAGGTGCCGCTTGCTCAGCAACGAGGAGCGCATGATCATGGCACCTGATGGGACATCAGCAGACGGAGCATCCGCCGGGGCTCCGCTTCCAGTGCCCGCTGGAACGGCTATGGATCCAGCAGTGGCGCTGTCACTCAACGTCCATGCCAGCCCAGGGGTATACGCGCTCCTGCTGGGCTCCGGTGTTTCACTCGCCTCCGGCGTGAAGACGGGCTGGGGAATCGTCCAGGACCTCGTCGGCAAGGTCGCTGCGGCGCATGACCCTCAGGACCCAGACGCGGCCCACTCTGCTGCTGAGGATCCGGAGGGCTGGTGGCAGGAGAAATTCGGAGAGTCCCTGAGCTACTCCGGGCTCTTGGCCGCTGTCGCCCCGACCCCCGCCGCCCGGCAGGCTCAGCTCGCTGGCTACTTCGAGCCTGAGAAGGGCGATGAGGGAGGCAGCGGCAAGCTGCCTACTGCTGCACACCGCGCGATCGCAGCTCGTCAAGCGCGGCAGTATCCGGGTCATCCTGACCACGAACTTCGACCGGCTCATGGAGCATGCGCTACAAGAAGTGGGGATCTCCCCGCAAGTCGTCCACAGGCCAGACCAGGCGGAGGCCATCAAGCCGCTGGTGCACAGCTCGGTCACGATCATCAAACTGCATGGCGACTACGCAGATCTCGACCAGCGCAACACTGTGGACGAGCTCGGCACCTATCCGGAAAAACAGCAGCATCTACTGGATCGGATCCTGGACGAGTACGGACTGATCGTGTGCGGTTGGTCGGCCGACTGGGACAAGGCACTCGTGCGTGCTGTGCAAGGAACGCGCTCGCGCCGGTACCCGATGTTCTGGTCCCAGTACGGGGCTCTGGGCAGCGCAGCCCAAGGGCTGACGGCACAGCACTCAGCCGCGATCATCCAAGGCATGACCGCGGACGAACTGTTCACGGACTTGCTACGGCGGCTCGAAGCACTCGACCACATGTCCACTCCACCCATCAGCCGGGACATGGCTGTCGTACGTCTCAAGCGGTCGCTCGCCGACCCGGTACGCCGCATCGAGGTCTTCGATCTCGTAGACCAAGCCGTCACTCAGATCGTCGGCAACTCAACCTTCGAGCGTCGCCCGCTCGGCGGCGTGAAGTACAGGGACAGGCTCGGAGAGTATCGAGCGGACAGCGACATCCTGCTGCATCTGCTGGCCAACGGCGCCTTCCACGATGACGGCAGGCACGACGGGATCTGGCTCCGGGCACGGGACCGGCTGGCCCGCATCCGCAATAGCTTCTCCGGCTCGTTCAACGACGCGCTGGAAGCCCTGCGGCACTATCCGGCTCTACTGGCCACCTGGACCATGGGAGTTGCCTTCGTCCTGGCTCGCCGTGAAGAGAACATCGCACATCTTCTGACGCAGCCGGCGTGGACGCCGGTGTTCGGAGACAGGGAGCCCGAGCAGGCGGCCGTCTACCTCAACCCTGGCAGAGTGCTGAGCCACGAGCTCATCAATGAGATATTCAAGGCAGACACGGGAACCACCTACCTGTACCCACAGAGTCACATGCTCCGGCAAGATGCACGAGAGGCTCTGCGGCCGGTCGAACCCGACGACTCTGCCTACGAGTTCGCCTGCAACAGGTTCGAGTTCCTCGCGTCCATGATGGCTCTCGACTTGGGATCCGGATTCAGGGCCTATCCGTGGGCGGGTGAGTTCCTCCTCGAATCCAGCTGGGGTTATACGAACGGCTTGGCCACTGCCATTGAACAGGAACTGACTCCTGCCTGGCCCCTACTTCAGGGCGGGGCATTCCAAGGTGATCTCCAACGTGCGCAAGCTGCCTACGAGGCTCTCACCGAGTGGAAGGCCAAGAACCCTCGGTGGTAGTGAAGCTCAGCGCACTACAGAGAGCCTGGGCCGCTCATCCGTACCTCTTCGCTGCCCACCCCCATCCTGCGCAGTGACGATCAGCCCAAAGAACAGATCGTTGAGATCGGCGGGATGCAGATGCAGCTCTCGGGCCACATCCACCGGACGCGTTCCCTCGTTGCGCAAGGCCGTAAATACCTTGCCCAGCACTTGGGAGGTTTCTCGGGCCACTCCGCTCCGAGGCTCCGCCTTGCGGTAGCCGAGGCGCCCGAGTTCCACGCAGTGGGTTCGGTACTGCCACTCGGTGGTCAGGCCCAGTTCGTGCAACCGATGAGCGAGAGCCATGGCGGCGACTTTCCAGCGGCGCTTGGCCTGAAGGATCCAACTAGTGCTAGCCCCACGGGGGGCGTAGGCGAGAACATCCGCGTGCGGCATGAGGAACGCGGCCGCAAACCTGTGCGCCTCGGCCTCAGCCTGTGGGCCGTGCGGCATCTGTTCTTCGCCGTGCAGGACGAGGTGTCCGAGTTCATGGGCCGCGTCGAAGCGTCCGCGTTCTGCGGTCTTCTCTGTACTCAGGAGCACGAACGGGATCCCTCGGTCCCAGAAGGAGAACGCATCGACCTCCGCACAGTCCCGCGAGAGCGAGAAGACGCGGACACCGTGAGCCTCCAGCTGGTGCACCACGTTCGGGATCGGGGCGTTTCCGAGCCCCCATCGGGCTCGTACCAGTGCGGCAGCTTCCTCTGCGGGACAGTCCGTCCCCGCCGCCTCCCCTGGGTGGGGGATCTGCTCCTCGTCCGAGCCCAGGCGGCTGAAGGAGGTCAACGACGGGATGTCAGGAGCCGGCAGGCGGAAGTGTGCGCCGATCCAGTCCTGCAGCACACGCGCCAGCCGCCCAGAGCTGAGGGCGATGTCCCGCTGGGAAGCCGTCATTTTGCTCAGGGCACGGAAGCTCACCGAGTCGACCGTCAGCTCGGCGACCTCCTCAGCGCTGAAGAAGGAAGGCGGGAACTCCAGCGCCGTCGCGATCGCCTCCAGCGACGGCGGGCTAGGAACGGCTCGTCCGTTCTCGAAGTCGGACAGCCGACGCGGCGTCAAGCCGGCAACCTGAGCGAGTCGGGTGACGGTCAGTCCTCGACGCTTGCGCGCCAGGACTAGCCGGGATGCGGTGGTCATGGGAGGAGCCAAGTGGAGAGGTCTGGGCAGGGCGGTCAGGACAGGCGTTCGATCGGGATGTCGATGCCGCCCTGGTCGTCGGCGTCGTCGACGAACGGAGCGAAGCCCTCGAAGTCGATCCAGGGGAGGATGATCCGCTCGTACCAGCTGCTGATCTTGCCACGGTTGCCCGTGTCGTTCGGAAATGACAGCTCCGCGTGGAGCCGCGTTCCCTGATCGGTCTTCGAGTGGTGGTAGAGCAGGAACCAGGTCGGAATGCCGTCCCCAGCGTCCTGCTGCTCGGGCTGAGGCTCTGCCTGGCCGAACAGCAGCAACTGCCGGTTGGCCTCCACCCGCTTCATCACCGCGTTGCCCTTCGGATAGCGAGTGGCAGGCGTTAGTGCTGCATACCCTGTCTCAGAACTGCCGCTGGACGCCGTGATCGCGAAGTCACCGGAGGGTGCGACGAGCAGTGGAACATTGCTGGGGCTGGCGCTGGTCCACCCATCACGAATGTAGGTCTCCCGCAGAAAGCGGATCGTACGGCCCCAGAAGATGTTGCCGGGCAGCGAGACCGGATCCAGGGGCGTGCAGAAGTTGCGCTCAGACTCGGCCCGGCGCAGGGCGTCCTCGATGGCCTCAACGGACAGCCCCAGCTCGGCGAGCCGGTTACGGACCCCGAGGTCCTCCGCGTGGACGACAGTCATGGCCAGCCTCTCGACGCACCTCACTCGACTTCCGGAAATCCTCCCTCAAATGAGGTTGAAAATCAAGAAATGAAGCTGGTCAGCGCCGTACACCGCTGCTCCTGGGCATCGCACGGCAGAGATCGCGCCAGCGAAACCGCAGCTCGGCGGACTTGGGACCCGACCGAGCCGGCCCGATCCCACGCGCGGGCAACAGCGTCCTACGCCTCATGAGCACGCTGCTCGGCTCTCGCCGCCTCACGAAGCTGTGCACGTACCTCGACGTCGATCCCCTGGGCCAGCCTCCTCTGGTGCTTCGCAGTCGAGTGCTGATAGATCAGCTGGGCCCGTTCCGAGGACTGGCCGGCGCGGACCATGAGGTCCTTCAGCTTGGCGCCGGTGTCGGCGGCAAGGGTGTTGCCGGTGTGCCGGAGGTCGTAGAAGCGGAAGTTGTCCGGCATGCCGACCTTGGTGCGTGCCTTGCGCCACTTCCGACCGAAGGTCGAGCGGCGGAAGGGGGCGCCCTTCTCACCAACGAAGAGGAGGCCGTCCGCCTCCTTCTCCGCGAACCACTGCAGGTGGCGGCGCAGCTCCGGGAGGAGGAGATCGGGCAAGTAGATGGTGCGTTTGCCCGCGCGGGACTTGGGATCGCCCGTGACCCGCTTGCCGTTCGTCAGCTCGGGGGACGCGTGTGTGACGCTCAGCGAGCATTCGTCGAAATCGACGCTGTGACGGCGCAGTTCGGCCAGCTCCTCCGGGCGGAGGGAGGCGAAGGCGCCGAGCAGGACCATCAGGCGCCAGCGCGGGCCCATGGCGTCGGCGAGGTCGAAGACCTGCTCGATGGTGGCGGTGGGGCGCTCGTCGGCCTCCTCCTTGCCAGCGCCCTTGATGCGACAGGGGTTGCTGCGCAGGAGGTCGTCGTCGACCGCCGTCTGCAGGATGGCCTTCAGCAGGCGGTACGACTTGGCGACCGTGGTGGCGCCGGTCGCCTTCAGCCGCTCGGCGCGCCATGTGCGGACGGAGGGCGAGGTGATTTCGTCCAGGTCCTTGCCGCCGAAGATTGGCAGGATATGCAGGCGCAGCAGGCCGTCGTAACGGTCGAGCGTGGTCGGGGCCAGGCCGCGCTCCTCCATCCAACGGAGTGCGTACTTCTCGAAGTTGATGGCGCCGGCGTCCGGGTCGCGCCAGTGGTTGCGCTCGATGTCGGTACGGGTGAGGTTGAGCCAGTCCTGGGCGTCGGACTTGGTCTCGAATGTCTCCGGTGCGGTGTGCCGTTGCCCGTCTGGGCCGAGGTAGCGCGCCTGCCATCGGCCGGAGGCGAGCTTGCGTACCGTGCCGAACTCGCGCCGCCTCTGCGGCTTGCGTCCCGCCATCAGGCCGCCTTCCCGTAGCGGGCGCGGATACGGCGTACCGGCTCGACGGTGTGCGCATCGACGTACTCGGCGACCGCGCTCTCGGGGATGCGGACGGGTCGACCGATCTTGACGTAGCGGATACGGCGCTCGGCGATCAGACGGCGTATGAAGCGCTCGCCCGTGCCGAGTTGTTCGGCGGCCTCGGCCACCGTCAGGAGGCGGTCAGCCATTCAAGATCACCTCCTCCGCGGCGGGTCGCTGGGGGCGGGCGAGGGCAGGGGGTATAGCGGGAAGGCGCAAGGGCGGTGGGTCCTCACTCAGGTGCGGGATAGGAGAGACGAGCCTCGGTAGGGCAGCCGGCGGTTCAAGCGGCGGGCCGGCCGCGCAGGAGCACGGGGGCTGAGACGTGAAGCGCTTCGGCGATCGCGATGAGGTCGTCAACGTCGCATCGGCGCTGAGCGCGTTCGATGCGGGACAGCATGGTGTTGGACATCGGGTGGCCGAGCGCGGTCACGCGGCCGGCGAGCCGGCGTTGCGACAAGCCACGTTCCATGCGGAGGATTTCGATGGTGCGGGCCACGTGTATTCCTGCGGGTCCGATTTCCAGTGAGCGTGCGGGCATGACTCCAATTGAAGCGTCCATTCGCCGGTTTGGTTAACCGGCGATCGTGGTCTATGTTCCGCTCGCGCGGTTCGCTGCGGAGCGGTTTCCCGGGGTCGGTAAGGGCCGAGGACCGACATGGCGATCGGCGCTCTGAGGGTGCTTTGACGTGGGGTGTTGTGTTGTAGCTTCCCCGCTGGCGGCACGTCAACGGCTTCCCGATGTGATGCTTTTGGCTCGGCGTCCAGAGCAACTATTTCGCCAACCGGGGATAGTGACCTACAGTTTTGGTACCGCCCTCTCCTCCTGCTTTTTCGGCAGCCTTTCTGCCGTAAGAGATTGCGCTGGACTGGGCTGGACTTGCGCGGCCTGGGTGTGGCTATGTTGACGACACCCCCGGAAAGCGCGAGCGGCCATCAGCGCGCCCCGCGCCGCCGGCTGGCCAACTCCCTGCCCCCTGACGCCCGTACCACCACGAACGACGGTGAGCCGTGGGTGCCCGCCCACCTGCAACCGAGTGAGGACCGCCCCCTCTTGGCGCGAATCCGTACCATCAAGCCCGAAGCCTTCGTCTCCGAGTCCCTGGCCGCCGTCTCCCTGACCGCCGAGCGCACCTTCCTCGGGCTGCTCACCCAGGCCGACGACCAGGGCCGCCACCGCGACCACGCCGCGATCGTCGCCGGACAGCTATGGGTCCTGCGCCCGGAACACGGGCCCTCGGACGTCGAGACGGACCTCGCCCAGCTCGCCGACGCGGGTCTGATCTGCCGCTACAAGGGGCCGGACGACAAGCGGTACCTGCACATCGTCACCTGGCACCAGCATCAGAAGATCAACCGGCCCAGCAAGAGCCGCCTGCCCGACTGCCCGCACCACAACGCCCCAGTCGGTACCGCACCTGCTGGAAGCGTCGGTGTCACTGAGCCCTCGCCGCCGCCTCACGGAGCCCTCCGTGAAAGTGCCGGCGGGAGTCACGAGCCCGCGTTGAATTCGGAGCCCGCCCGCGAAGTTGCAGGTCAGGGACGTTTCACTGAGTCCTCCGTGAGGGAGCAGGAAGGACTCGGTGAGGCAGCAGTGACGTCTCACGGTCCGGATCTAGGACCTAGGATCATGGATCTAGGAGATACCCCTTCGGGGGGCGCAAGCGCCCCCGCCCCCGCCCCCGACACCGTCTCGGCCGAGCAACTCATCGCGGAGTACGCCGCCGCTTGCCGCCACCACCCGCCCAAGGACGTCTTGGGCCATCTCGGCCGGGAGGTGCACAAGCTCCTCGGCGAGGGCATCGCCCCCGCCCACATCCGGGTTGGACTCGAGCGCCACCGCGCCAAGGGCCTGCACCCCAGCACCCTGCCGAGTCTCGTACACGAGGCCATGAACGCCGCCCCCGCCGTGCCGGTTGTCCACAGGGCGTGGACGAACCCCACCGACGTGGCCGCCGCCTACGGAGGTGAACTCTGACCGCCACCCTCACCCGCGAGCCCCACCGGGTCGGCCCACTCGCCGACCGGCTCAACGGCATCCTGGCCAGCCGCGGCATCGACCCCGGCACCTCCGCCGAGGAGCCGCCGACCGAGCCCGTCTCCGCGCTGGAGCTGGCCGACGCCCGCATCCCCGCCCGCTACCGGCGCGCCCTGGCCGACCACCCGCAGGTCACGGCCTGGGCCGACCAGGTCGCCCGTGCCGGACGCCCCGGCCCTGGCGGACCGGGTATCGCCGAGGGTCCTTCGCTGCTGATCGCCGGCCCCACCGGAACCGGCAAGACCCACCAGGCGTACGGCGCCGTCCGCGCTCTCCTCACGCGCGGAGTCCGCCTGCGCTGGGAAGCCACCACGACCGCCGACCTCTACGCCCGCCTGCGCCCCCGCGCCGGCCACGACGCCGAGCGCGACCTGCAGACCCTGGCTCGCTGCCCGCTGCTGCTGCTCGACGACCTCGGCGCGGCCAAGACCAGCGAGTGGACCGAGGAGCTCACCTACCGGCTGATCAACCACCGGTACGAGCACCTGCGCCCCACTCTGATCACCACCAACCTGCCCATCCCCGAGCTGCGCACCGCGCTCGGGGACCGCGTCGCTTCCCGCCTCGCCGAGATGACCGAACGCGTCGTCCTCACCGGACCCGACCGCAGACGGCACACCCGGACCTGACCATCCTGAGCCGCATGGCGGGACAGAGGTCGGGGACCGGGGACCAACAACTGCGGACCAACTGGGGACCGGGACCAGGGAGCCGGGGACCGGGGACCGCCTCGGGACCAGGACCACCTCGGGACCGGGGACCGGGGACCGGGGACCGGGGACCGGGGACCGGGGACCGGGGACCGGGGACCGGGGACCGGGGACCGGGGACCGGGGACCGGGGACCGGGGACCGGGGACCGGGGACCGGGGACCGGGGACCGGGGACCGGGTCCCGGACCAGCCACCTCTCGGGGACCACGCCGGGGACCGGTCCCCTGCTGGCCAACACGGTCCCCGCCGTTCGGCCAGCCGGACGGGACCACGGTACGACGGGGCGGACCAGGAAACACGCAGGTCACGCCGCTAGGCCACGACCAAGGGTCGTAGTGGTCCGGAGATCGGAGCGTGGGCCAGGCCAGGTCCAGGCGTCGATCGAGGCGGGGCCAGCTCAGGGGACCGGGGACCGCGGACCACCCGGGGACCGGGGACCGTCCCTTGCAGCCGCACCGGGACCGGGACGGTCCCCCTGACGCCATGTCAGGGGGGCCGTCCCCGACGAACGTCTCGGCTGGTCCCGAACGCTCGGGGGACCGTGGGCCACATCGCTTCGAGGACCGGTCCCCACGATCTGTCCGCTGGTCCGCACGGACCACACCGCCTCGCGGTCCCGGAACCAGCTCCAGCGTCAGTCGAGTCGGCTCCAGTTCCTACCTCGGTCACTGTCCCGCCCCCGGAATCCGTCCAGAACGGGCGGCACAGCACCCCCCTCATCACGCAGACCCAAAGGAGAACTGCACGTGCACAACCAGCAACATGAACGCCCCACCGCCCAGCAGGAGACGACCACAACGCCAGCGTCAACGCGAGCAAGTTGTACCGGGAGCAATGCTCCCGGAGTTCCCGCCCCGAGGGTGGCGGAAGCAGCCCGGTGCCAGGGGGCACCGGACCGTCAGGCTGCGACCGAGGGCGGACCGCAGCCGGGAGGGAACCGGCAGGCCGAGACCCTCTCGAAGAGACGTCAGCGCGCGCGTCAGCCAAAAGAGCGCAAGCGCTTGAAACAGCCGAGCTGCCGTATGAACGATTCCGAGTTCAAGCGTTTCACCGACGCAGCCGCCCACTGCGAGATGTCGAACGCCGCCTTTCTCGCCTACGCCGCGGACAAGGCGGCTCGCGACCTGACCCGCACCGCCGCCGAGATCGCCACCGAACGGGAGGTCATCGACGAACTGTTCGCCGCCCGTCGGCACCTGGGCCGCATGCACGGTCTGTTCAACCAGGTCGCCAAGGCCCTCAACTCCGGCGCCGACGCACCCCACCTGGATGCCGCGGCCGAGGCGGTCCGAAGCGCCGCCCGACGCATGGAGGAGGCCGCCGATGCCCTGCTCGCCCACCGCGACGGCGGTGCCCCTGCGTGATCCCCAGCATCCACAAGCGCGGCAGCGAGACCATCGGACTGATCCGCTACTTCTACGGCCCCGGCACCGAAGAGGAGCACATCGACCCGCACCTGGTGGCCGCCTTCGACCCGCTCACCCCCGACCCCGGCCGCGACCCGAAAGCCACCTACGAGCAGCTTCAGCGCCTGCTCGACCAGCCCGTCAACGCCTTGCCCGCCAGCAAGCGCCCCGAGGAGCACGTGTGGCATCTGTCGGTGCGGGCTGCCTCTGAGGATCCGATCCTGTCCGACGAGGACTGGGCGGCCATCGCCCGCCGTATGGTCGCCGCCACCGGCATCGCCCCCGACGGTGATGAGCAAGCCTGCCGGTGGGCAGCCGTCCGCCATGCCGACGATCACATCCACATCATCGCAACCCTTGTGCGCGATGACGGCCGCCGGCCCCGTCGGCACAACGAGGCCCGTCGCGCCCAGGCCGAATGCCGCCGCATCGAAGTCGACTGCGGGCTGCGCCGCGTCGCGCCCGGGGACGGCACCGCCGCCAAGCGCCCCACCAGCGCCGAACTCCACAAGGCCGAACGCGAGGGCAGGGAGCAACCGGCGCGCGAGGAACTGCGCGAAACCGTACGCCGTGCTGTCGCCGGGGCCACCAGTGAGGAGGAGTTCTTCGACCGGCTGGCCTCCGCCGGCCTGCTGATCCGCAAACGCGTCGCGCCCTCCGGCGACCTGCTCGGCTACAAGGTCGCCCTCCCGGACAACCGCAACGGAGAGAAGGAGCCAGTGTTCTACGCGGGCTCCACCCTCTCCCCCGACCTGTCCCTGCCCCGCATCCGCAAACGCTGGTCCGGCGACAGCGACGCCGCCAGTCGAAGCGACAGCGCACCGTCCGCAGGATCCTCCGGCCCGGAGCCGACCGGCCCGGCGCCGACCGGTCCGGCCGCCGCGCGGCGCAGTGCTGCCACCGCGGCGTGGCAAGCGCTGCTGATCATCGACCACGGTGACGACGGCCAGGCGGCCGCGCACATCGCGGCGGCCGGGGAGGTCCTGGACGCGCTCGCCAAGACCTCCGCCGCCCACACCCGCACCGAACTACGCGAGGCAGCCTTCGCATTCGAGCGGGCCACGCGCTCCCACATCAAGGCCGAGCGCGGGCACGACCGCGCCCTGCGCCATGCAGCCCGCGACCTCGTCTACAGCGGCCCCGCGCTCGGCCGCGGGGAAGACGGCGCCACCACCGCGATGGTGATCGACATGGCGTTCTTCCTCGTCACCGCAGCCGCTCACTGGCATGCGAAGAAGGGGCACGCTCAGCAGGCAGCCGCTGCCCAGGAGGCCGCCGAGCACCTGCGCGCCGCCTATCGGGCCGCTGCCGACGTCCCGTTGGGCGTGCTGTACCAGCGGGGCCGGGGCCTGTCGCGGACCCTGCGCCAGAGGCAGACTGTCCGCCTGCGTCAGGCGGTGCCGGAGCTGGCGGATCAGATCCTCGCCGAACCGGGCTGGCACGCGCTGGCCGCCACGCTCGCCGACGCCGAGAGCGCCGGCCATGACCCGACGGAGCTGCTGACCGAGGCCACCGCGCGGCGGGAGCTGGACACCGCCGGTTCGATCAGCGACGTGCTCGCGTGGCGCCTGCGACGCATGGCCGACCTACCCGCCGACGCCGCCCGTATGCCCGAGCACACCCCCGCTGCGGCGAAGGACGGAAGTACTGTCCGGCGCTCGCCAAGCCGACACGACGGGCCGCGCAACGCACGGTAATCCGGGGCATACGCCGGTGCCCCTGCCGTGGCAGAAGGCACCGGTAGGGGAGGAGCTACAGCCGGCGTAGCGGCGCGCGGTACGTTTTCCTCCAGGTGGGCCGCACCACGGTGGGCATGGCCCGTGACCAGGGAGTGGGGCCGGTGTGGTCACCGCGGAGAAGGACGTATCGGCGCGGATAGTGCGGTCGACGCCGCTTGTGTTTGCCGCCGGAGCTGCGGTGGGCCTCCTGGGCGGGATGGTCGGGCTGGGCGGAGCGGAGTTCCGTCTGCCGCTGCTGATCAGCCTCTTCGGTTTCGCCGCACTGGCGGCGGTGATCCTCAACAAGGCGATGAGCCTGGTGGTGGTGCTTGCCGCCTTGCCGGCCCGCCTGACTGCTGTACCGGTCTCCGAGCTGGCCGCGCACTGGTCCGTCGCCGTGAACCTGCTGGCCGGGAGCCTGCTGGGCGCATGGGCCGGAGCATCGTGGGCAGTACGGATGCGCAGCTCCACCCTGTACAAGGTGTTGGCGGTCTTGATGGTCCTCATGGCCGCCGCCCTGCTGGCCACCCGCATAACCACCATGGGCACGCTCGACCTGCCGCGCGGGGCTCAGCTGGTCGCCGGCGTCGTGGCCGGGTTCGGGATCGGCGTGGTCGCCGCGATCATGGGCGTCGCCGGAGGCGAGCTACTGATCCCCACGATCGTGCTGCTGTACGGGGCGGACATCAAGATCGCAGGCAGTCTGTCGCTGCTCGTCTCGTTGCCGACCATGCTGGTCGCCTTCGCCCGCTACAGCCGCGACGGCAGCTTCGCAGTGCTGGGCTCGAACCTGCGGTTCACCACGATCATGGTCACAGCGTCAGTCACCGGCGCCGTACTCGGTGGCCTTCTGCTCGGTGTGATCCCGGACCTGATACTCATCCCAGTCCTGGCCGTGATCCTGTTCGTCTCCGCGATCAAGCTCGCTCGCCACGACTGAACCCGTCGGTCCGGCAGTAACCACTGACGTGAGATACGGCGAGAAGTCGCAGGCCACAACGCCGGCGTATGCAGCGGAGCGCGAGGCCCCGTTACCTTTTTCGTGGCCCCGCAATGGGGCGCCTGGCCCCCGGGTCCGGTATGGCTGTGTGCCCCCTGTCGTACGGATGACCTGGGGGGTGTTGCCGCCGGGCTTCGGGGCACCGCTTGACCGCTGATGAGGGGCCTGACGACCGCCTGGTCCGGCGCAATGCCGGGCCGTTTCACTGGTGGCATGTCTGCGTAACGTGGTTGCCGGCGTGTGGTGCCGCAGGGACGGCCGGGAGTTGAGGAGACGAGTGGCGAGGGGCACGCGTACATGGTCGACACGACCGCGATAGATCTTTTCCTCGGCCTGGACCTGGGCAAGGAGTTCCACCACGCCCACGGCCGGACCGAAGACGGCAGAACCGTGCACGACAAGCGGCTGCCCAACACCGAGCCGAAACTGCTGGAGCTGTTCACCAGGCTGGTGGCGAAGTTCGGCACTGTCCTGGTGATCGTGGACCAGGTCGCCAACATCGGCGCGCTGCCGCTGACGGTGGCCCGCGCGGCCGGCTGCCGGGTGGCCTACCTGCCCGGGCTGTCGATGCGGCGGGCCGCCGACCTGCACCCGGGCGAGGCCAAGACCGACGCCCGCGACGCGTTCGTGATCGCCGAGACCGCCCGCACCATGCCGCACACCCTGCGCGCGGTGGACCGCGACGACGAGGTGCTGGCCGAGCTGACCATGCTCACCGGCTACGACAACGACCTGGCCGGCGAGGTCAACCGCGCCACCAACCGGCTGCGCGGCCTGCTCTCTCAGATCCACCCCTCTCTCGAGCGTGTGCTCGGCCCGCGCCTGGCCTACCCCTATATCCAGGCGCTCCTCCAACGGCACGGCTCCCCGGCGAGACTGAGGAAACTGGGCCGGGCCCGCTGCGAGGCCCTGCTCAAGGTGCACGGTTCGCGCAAGGCCCACCACCTGACCGCAGAGATCTTCGACGCGCTCGCCGAGCAGACCCTTGTCGTGCCGGGCACCGAGGCATCCGCGCTGATCGTGCCGGGACTCGCCGCCCAGCTCGCCGCCGCCCACACCCAGCGCCGCCAGGCCGAGCAGGAGATCGCCGCCCTGCTGGAGGCCCTCCCTCTTTTCCACCTCCTGACCTCCCTGCCCGGCCTGGGCGTCAGGACCACAGCGGCCGTGATCGTCGCGATCGGCGACGGCACCGGCTTCCCCACCGCCGGACACCTCGCCTCCTACGCCGGACTCGCCCCCGCCACGAAGTCCTCGGGCACCTCCATCCGCGGCGAGCACGCACCCCACCGCGGCAACCGGCTCCTCAAACGCGCCCTGTTCCAGGCCGCGTTCGCCGCGATCGGCTGCAAAGCCGACCCGTCCTCCCGGATCTACTACGACCGGCAACGCGCACGCGGCAAGACCCACACCCAGGCGATCCTCCGCCTGGCCCGCCAGCGCGTGAACGTCATCCACGCCATGATCCGCACCGGGGCCCTCTACGAAGCACGCACCCCGAACGACGTCGACCTCGCCGCCTGACGACTCCACCGCCCCTACCCTCCAAGCCCCATCACGCCCGCGCACCGGCACGGCCACTCCGGCCCTGCCGGCCACCGGGATGCCCATCAGCCACCCGATCCGCCAGGAACATCCCGCTTCGCGGGACGTTCCCGAAAACCACGATCAACCCCTACAAGCCGACCCCCCGGGGTTGACGAAACAGATAGGGGCACCCCCCAGGAGCGCGCCCAGTGCTACGCCTCCTTGGCGTATTCGACGAATGCCGCCCAGCTGTCTCGCTGGACGGCCAGGATTCCCCGACCGCGCGCCTTCGTGTCCTGAACCATCACGTGCTTGGGGTCGTTGTCGGCTACTTCAACGCAGTTCTCCGTCCCGGTGTAGGAGCTGGTACGCCAGTTCGGGGCTACGGGCTGCATCTTTGGTCTCCTAGTCGCTCGGCATCTGATCGAAGTGGTGGATCGCTGTGAGGATGAGGTCTCGGACTGCGGTCCCGTAGACCGCTGACTGCTTCAAGAGAGCGAACGCCTTGGTGTACAGCTCGATTTCTCGGGGCTGGGTGACGGAGAACTCCGCCGAGTAGGTCTCAACGAGGACGAGCTTGTCGTCGAACATCGAGAAGGAGTTGCCGGGCCAGATGCCCACAGGCGCGGATCGGGGGATGATGCCCAGACTCAGCCGGGGAAGCCTCATCACCGCCAACAGGCGGTCAAGTTGCCCCTTCATCACCTCCGGGCCGCCGAAGTTCGTGTAGAGCGCCTGCTCGCCGAGCACCACGTTGAAGATCCGATTGCCCTGGTACAGGTATTGCTGCCGTTCGAGGCGCTTGGCGGTGGCGGCTTCCGCATCGTCGGGGATCTCGTAGTAGTCGACAACCTGTCTGAACGTCTCAGCCGCGTAGTCCGCCGTCTGGAGCGTTCCCCACACCAGCGTCGGGTGCCAGATGCGGAAGACCTTGGTCTTGGCGTAGACCGGCAGGGCCTTGCGCTGCCGTCGTTCCGCCCCGGTCTGCAGCTGCCGACGCCACTCCAGCCACAGCTCGTCGATGTGCCGCACCGTGGCTATCAAGTCATCTACGTGCTCTTGCCTGTTGGTCTTGATGCACCAGACACGGATGTCGTCTTCGCTGGGGTTCTGCTTGCCGTTCTCAAGCCGGGACACCTTGGACTCCGCCCAACCGGTGGCCACGGCGAATGCCCGGCCGCTCGCGAATCCGGCGTCCTTCCGGAATCCGCGCAGCCGGGCACCCAGCGCCTCGCGTGCTTCTTGAGCTTGATTATTCACTGATGGGTCAGGGCTTGTACTCGGCGTGTGGGATGGCGGCGGCCCAGAGAAGGTCACGCACGCGGACACACTCCGCCACAGTGTCCGGGTCCTCGACGATTTCCGACCCCAGCACTCGACCCTCGGGGTCGAAGTGGCCGACGGCGAGGAGACGGTCGTCGTACAGCCACCAGTCGTTGCCGCCGACAGGGAAGTCGATGCCTTCCGGCAGCTGGTGCCGCGGAAGCCATCGGATGTCCTCGCCGGCCTCCAGATTGAGGTAGGTCAACGAGTGCTCCCAGCCGACGTACTGGGAGTGAGGCTCTGTGATGACCCGTACGCGCCTGACGGTCTTCCCTTCGCCGGAGACGCGCTTCATGAGCGTCATCCAGGGGTCGAGCCAGGCGTAGTCGTCAGGTTCGCCCCGCTGCCACCGCGCGTAGGGCGTGTCCTCGATGGGAGATCCGTAGTCGTCCCTCAGCTCCAGGTGGAAGGCGTCGCGTTCGAAGCTGTTGAACAGCTCGTCACGCTGGGCTGGGGTGATCAGGTCCACCGTTCTCCTCCAGTAGGGCCGTGATCGAGGACTTGGGGACCTCGATGCAGGTCTCATAGTCGGGCATCCGCATCTGGCTCAGCGCCTCGGGATCGGTCATCTCCGGGCCTTGCAGGATGCACGTGTCCTGTTCCGTGACGAGCATGATCGGGGCGGTGAAGCTCTTGATCTCGCCGATCGCGTGTCCGTCCTTCGTCAGGTGCTCGAACAGCTCCGGCGGTACCTCGATCACTGTCTGTCCTTCGGGCACGTCGAGTTGCATGAGCAAGTCGTTCGCGAACACCTGCCAGCCTTGGATGACGTAGCTGTCCTGGTCACTGGCGTACAGGGTGGGGCTGTCTCCGGGTGTGGAGTTCTTACCAAGGAACCGTAGCTTCACGGCTGCTCTCCCGTCCGCTGCCTTGCGCTGGTTTGCGCGACACAACGATGGTCTGTGAGGCATTCGATGCCGTCAATCGACTTGCTGCAAACTCGCGCAATCTCCTTGGGAGTTGGGAGACAGCAGTCCTACGGTCGTTCCCAAGCCCGAGCAACCCCAAGGGAAGACGACGGACGCGCCTCGATACGGCGCCGAGAGCAACCTTCCTGCCCGTGATGTGCGGAGGACAGCGATGGCCCTTGCCCTGCAGAGTGCAACCGCTCCCGAGGCGACGCGCGGGAGATTACGGAGCGCTTCCGGCGGCATAGCCGGTGCTAATCCGCCGCAGGGAAGGGTTCCGCAGATACGCGGTCCGGGGAGAGACATGGACCAGCCCGCTCGCTTCGTCATCTCATGCACCCGCGCGCCGGAACGAGTGCGGCAACTGCGTCGAATCAGTGCCGCTCACCTCCGCCTGTGGGGAGTCGGTTCCTGCATCGACACAGCCAACCTGCTCATCAGCGAGCTGGTCACCAACGCCCTCCGGTACGGCGAGACGGAGGACGTCAGCTTCTCCGTCTCGTACTGGCGGGGCGAGGTCCGCATCGAGGTGGCTGACGGAACTCCGGGTCGCCCTCAGGTGAAGAGACCGACCGACGACGAGGAGAGCGGTCGCGGCATGCTGATCGTCGAAGCCCTCGCCGAGGACTGGGGCACCAGCGGGGACGGCACCCTCACGTGGTGCACCATCGCCGTACCGCAACCGGTGGTGCCCAAGTCGGGGTTCTGGTGCGAGTGGCGCCAGGAAGACGGCAAGCAGCTCGCCCTCGCGGCCATCCCCACTCCGGAACGCGCGATCCGCTGGGCTCGCATTCAGATGCGCGTCATCGCCTCGGCCATCAACGCATCGCTGGTCGGCTACGTCTGGGACTGGCTGTCCGACGGATGGCGTGAGCCCGCCGAGGCTCTGAAGAACGGCGAGGAGTTCACGCTCCCCCTCTCGGCCGGCCGGTACAAGTTCGTCTGGCACGCCCGTCCGGTGCTCTTCGTGCCCGTCGTCGGCGGAACCCCTCTGCCTCACCTCGCGGAGGAGGAGCCGGAATGGGACTGAAGCCTCGCGAGCTGTGGGGCCGCTTCGACTGGCAAGACGGGAGCTGTTTCCGGTGCGAGCAGACCGGCGTTCCCGTGGCCGAGGTCGGCGAAATCTCCGTGGCAGGCAGGGCCTTCCCCCTTGCCGCCTGCCAGTTGTGCGTCTTCAGGCTCGAACAGCTCCACTACACGATGAGCGAACGGGCCGTTCGCCGGCAGAGCACTCCCAGCCCCACGCCCGCACAGCCTCACCCCATCAGCCAGTGGACCACCAGCGCGCCGCTGGACAGACCGCCCGCCCATGTCGCGCAGGAGGACGGCCGTGCCCCTGGGCGGGCCTCAAGCCCCCGTCCCTGCCATTCGAACTGGAGGTTCCCTCTGACCTCAGAAGGGCAGGTCGCGGCAGGGACGGGGCCACCATCCGTCATCTCGACACACACAGACCCCCGCCGGCATGCACCAATCCGCATATCTCCCTGTGCCTGCCGACGGGCCCATCGCGCCACCCGACGAAAGCGAGGGACAGAATGAGCGTCACCGCGCCACCCGCCCGAACCCATGGAGCCACAAGCCCGCTCCGCAGTCGTCCGGCTGTTCGCCGCTTCCTCGAAGGCCCATCGCTCGACCCGGCCGACCTGTCCATGGTCTTACTGGTCACCGAGGAAGAGGCGGACCGTCCCATGCCGACCCTCACGGTCGCGCAGCTTCCCGCAGTGATGCACCAGGCAAAGCGGCTCGGGATTCGCTCCGTCAAGGTTTTCGCCGAGTCCACCCAGCGCGACGCCGCCGGGGAGTTCTCTGTCGTACCGGATGCCCTCATGGCCCGAGCGGTGCGGGCGGCGAAGGACGCAGAACCCGAGATCGCCGTCATGACGGAGACCTGCCTGTGCTCGTACACCGACACCGGTTTCTGCTACGTCACCGACCGGCACGGCCGCCCGGACATCGCCGCCACCACGGACGTCACCTCCCGGCAGGCCGTCGCGCACGCGGCGGCGGGAGCCGACATCGTGGGCCCGGCCTCCATGGTCGTCGGGACTACCAAGGGCGCCCGCGAGGCGCTGAACGCGGCAGGGCACGAGAGTGTGTCGATCATGCCGCACGTCATCTTCTGGAGCAGCCTCTACGACGGCTTCCGGCTCACGATGGGCGCCACCCCGCAGGCGGGCTCCGACCGCGAGTTCCAGATCAACCCCGGCAAGCCCGAGCAGTTCATCGACACCGCTCTTCAGCTCGTCGGCGACGGCGCGGACATGCTCCTCCTCGAACCCGCGATGTTCAGCGCCGACGTCCTCACCGAGCTGAGGAAGCCCACGCTGGCGCCGCTTTTCCCGTTCTCGGTCTCGGGCGAGTTCACCACCCTCTCGCATGTGGACAGCACGACCGGCAAGCGGGACGTGCGCCGGCTGGTGGAACTCTTCACCATGCTCAAGCGGGCCGGGGCGGAGGCCAGCATCACGTACGCGGCGCTGGACATCGCCCGCCACCTCAACGGCTGACCGCGGATTCGCCTCGAATCGCGTCAAGGATGGAACGCGCGCCCTGGTCGATCAGTTCCGCGGCCAGGGCCGCACCGAGCTTCTCCGGCTCGCCCATCGGGCCGGACAGGGTGCCCTCGACCCGCCGCGCACCGTCCAGCGATGTGACCTGAGCGAAGAGCGAAAGGGAGCCATCCGGCCGGGTCTCCGCGTACGCGCCCACGGGCACGCTGCACCCGCCGTGCAGCTCGGCGAGCAGGGCCCGCTCCGCCCGCACGTGGGCGTCGACAGCCTTATCTCCCACGCTGGAGAGGATCTCTTGGAGTTCACGGCTGTCGTCTCGGACCTGAATGCCAAGAGCGCCCTGTCCGGGCGAGGGCGGGAAAAGGTCCAGGGGCAGTAGTTCGCTAATTGCGTCGTCGAGCCCCAGCCGCCGAAGCCCTGCCGCCGCCAAGACCACTGCATCGAGGCTCATGGTCTCCATCTTCTTCAGGCGAGGCGGTACATTCCCCCGGATCGGTACCACTTCGAGGTCCGGGCGGACAGCCAGGAGCTGAGCAATTCGCCGAGGAGCACCAGTTCCTACCCGAGCTCCCTTTCGCAGGCCGGACAGTGTGGAGCCGCACAAGGCGTCTCGTACATCCTCACGACCAGGGGGCGGCAACAGAGTCAAACCGGGCGGGTTCGCAGTCGGCAGATCTTTCAGGGAATGGATGACGACGTCCACGTCTCCCCTGCTCAGCGCCGCCTCCTGCTCAGAACTGAACGCACTGCCACCACTGATCGCCGAGACAGCGGAAAGCCGGGACTTTCGGTCCTTGTCGCCGCCTTCAAGAATCACCCGATGCGTGAACGTAACGCTCGGGAAACGCTCGCGAAGCGGGGCAAGGTATTCGCGCACCTGCACCTTAGCCAGATTGCTGGCGCGCGAACCGACCAGATACGTTTTCACGGCGATCAACTCCCGACAGGCGACAGTCTGTCAAGTCATGTTAGCTCTCGCCTAGTTGTGCTTTTCCCGACCATTCGTCGGAAAAGCAAAAACAACCGACCTGGCCTGGCGCTTTCGTTCTCGAAGAACTTTGCTGATATCCGTCAGGAGAAGCGAGGCGGCTGCCCAATCGGGCCCGCAGAAGGCGCTCCCCCGCAACGTTCCTCAGCGCCTGGCGGAAGCCGCTGCCAACACGCTCGCGCCGATCGAGATTCCGGCAAGTACGGCGAAGAGCGCGGGATACCCCCCGAGTGCTCCTGCCAGGGCTGCGCCGGTGAAGGGGGCGAGCGCACTGGCGACGGTCACGGGGGCGGCCAGAAGGCCGGAGAGGTGGCCGTAGTGCGTGGTGCCCCAACGGTCGCTGACAGCGGTGGCCTGGAGAAGGGTGAGGTTGCCCCGCACCATGCCCGCCGTGATGGCCAACAGGAGCAGGAGCGGGTACGGGCCCGAGACGGCGGCGAGGGCCGCGGTCGTGGCGCCGCCCGCGGCGATCAGCGTGACCGTGCGGGTGGTGACGCCGGTGTGGCGGGCGAGGGTGGAGTAGAGGGTGCGGCCGAGGGTCTGTCCCGCACCGCCCAGGCCGAGGGCCCAGGCCGCCGCGGTCGGGCTCGCGCCTCGTTCGGTCAAGAGCGGGACCAGGGCGATGACGACGGCGTACATCGCGAAGCCGTTGAGGGTGAGTGCGGCTGCCAGTACCAAGAAGGGGCGGCTTCGTGCGACTGACCTGCCGTCTTTCGCCTCTTGGGTGGGGTGTGCGGGCGCAGGTGGCCATGGGGCGCGCAGCGCGAGCGCGTGGGCGGGGATGGTGACGACGCCCAGGATGAGCGCCAGGACGGCGTACGTGGTCCGCCAGCCGAGGTGCTCGGCGAGGGCCGCCGTCAGGGGTGCGAAGGCGGTGGAGGCCAGGCCGCCGGCGAGGGTGACGATCGTGAGGGCACGGACGCGGTCCTCTCCCCACCAGCGTGTCACGGCGGCGAAGGCGGGGTGGTAGAAGGTGGCGGCCATGGACAGTCCTGCCACCAGCCAAGCCCCGGTGAACGCGGCGAAGTTGGGCGCGTACGCGATGGCCAGCACGGCGGCGACGCCGAGCAGCGAACCGGTCGTCATGACGATGCGGGGGCCGCGGCGGTCGAGGATGCGGCCGATGGGGATACCGGCGAGTGCGGAGACGACCAGGGCGGCGGAGAAGGCGCCGGTCGTGGCCGTGGTGGACCATCCGGTGTCCGCGGTGATGCGGGCGTTGAGGACGGGGAAGGCGTAGTAGACGATGCCCCAGCTGGTGATCTGCGTGGCGCAGAGTGCGGGCAGGGCGGCGCGTGGTCGCGACCGGTCCCCGGTTCCGGTCGCGGCCACGCGGGTTGGGGCCTGGGGCACGGCGGTCAGCATCCCCCGGAGGTGGTGGCCGGGCCGCCGATCTGGAGGGTCTGGACCGGGGTGGGGGCGCAGCAGCCTCCGCCGGACTGCTCGGCGTTCTCCGAGTTCTCCGGTTCGTCGAACAGGCCGGCGCCGCCGCAGACTCCGGTCTCGGGGAGGGTCAGCTCCACGCGTTCGGCCGCCTCCTGGTCGCCGGCGAGAGCCGCCGTGATGGAGCGGACCTGCTCGTAGCCGGTCATGGCGAGGAACGTCGGCGCACGGCCGTAGGACTTCATGCCGACGAGGTAGATCCCCTGCTCCGGGTGGGAGAGCTCGCGCACGCCGTGCGGGTAGACCGTGCCGCAGGAGTGGGCGTTGGGGTCGATCAGCGGGGCGAGCGCGGTCGGGGCCTGGAGGCGTTCGTCGAGGCCGAGGCGGATCTCGGAGAGGAAGGAGAGGTCGGGGCGGAAGCCGGTCAGGACGATGACCTCGTCGACCGGGTCCAGGCGGCGGCCGTCCTCGGCGACGAGGACAAGCCGGTCACCTTCCTTCTCCACAGCCTGTGTACGGAAGCCGGTCACGGCGGACGCGTACCCGTCCTCCACGGCCGCCTTGGCGCGCAGGCCCAAGGCCCCGCGAGCCGGGAGCTGGTCGGCCTCGCCGCCGCCGTACGTGTCGGCGCCCAGGCCCCGGCGCAGGATCCACACCGCGTGCGTGCCGTCCTCCTCCTTCGCCAGGTCGGCCAGGTACGCGAGGGCCGTGAAGGCGGAGGCACCGGAGCCGACCACGGCGGTGCGCTTGCCCGCGTAACGGGCGCGTACGGCTGGGTCCTCGAGGTCGGGGACGCGGTAGGAGACGCGGTCCGCGGCCCTCTGCTCGCCGAGGGCGGGCAGACCGTTGGCGCCCACCGGGCTCGGGACCGACCACGTGCCGGAGGCATCGATGACGGCGCTGGCGCTGATCCGTTCCTCGATGCCCTCCGAGGTTCGGATATGCACCGTGAAGGGCTGTTCGTCGCGGCCGGAGTCGACGATGCGGTCCCGGCCGGCGCGGGCCACCCCGGTGACCGTCGCGCCGTAGCGGACCTTGTCGCCGAGGACGTCGGCGAGCGGCTGCAGGTACTGCCCGGCCCAGTCGCCACCGCTCGGGTAGGTCGTGCCGTCCGGGCGGACCCAGCCGGTCGGGGCCAGCAGCTTCTCGGCAGCCGGGTCGGTGACTTCCGACCACGGGGAGAACAGCCGGACGTGCGACCAGTCCCGCACGGCCGTACCGGCGGACAGGCCCGCTTCCAGGACCAGCGGTTCGAGGCCGCGCTCGACGAGGTGAGCGGCGGCAGCCAGGCCGATCGGACCGGCTCCGATGACCACGACGGGCAGCTGGTCAGTGATGGACACGCTCACGACGATTCCCCTTTGCTTCGACATCTGTCGATCCCTTGCGCTGCCAGCATCGCACCTGTTTCGATAAGCGTCAACATAGACGTTCATCGAAACTGGAGGATCGCGAGTGGATCGCATCGATGTCGCAGTGATCGGCGGCGGCCAGTCCGGGCTCGTCGCCGCGCACGCTCTGCGCGGGCAGGGGCTTCAGCCGGTGGTGCTGGAGGCGTCCGAGCGGTCGGCCGGGTCGTGGCCGCGCTACTACGACAGCCTCACTCTCTTCTCCCCCGCCGGGTACAGCTCCCTGCCCGGGATGCCCTTCGGCGGCGACCCGGAACGCTACCCGCACCGGGACGAGGTCGTCGCCTACCTGCTGCGCTACGCCGAACGCCTGGACGCCGACATTCGTACGGGGATCCGTGTGCGGGAAGTGCGAGCGGCCGACGGCGACTTCACTCTCACCCTGGAAGGCGGGGGCGGCCTGTCCGCTCGGGCCGTGGTCGCGGCGTCCGGCACCTTCGGCCGCCCCCACCGCCCGGCGCTTCCCGGGCTGGAGGGCTTCGCCGGCTCGGTGCTGCACGCGGCCGAGTACCGCACGCCCCAGCCGTTCGCCGGAGAGCGGGTCGTGATCGTTGGTGCGGGGAACTCCGCCGTACAGATCGCCGCGGAGCTGGCCACGCACGCCCACGTCACCCTGGCGGCACGGCACCCGGTCCGCTTCGCCCGCCAGCACACGCTGGGCCGGGACCTGCACTGGTGGCTGATCCACACCGGGGTGGACACGCTGCCCATCGGCCGGTTCCTGCGCACCCCGCCCTCGCAACTGGTCATCGACGACGGCCGCTACCGGGCCGCGGTCGCGGCCGGCGCCCCGGACCGGCGCTCGGTGTTCACCGGCGCTGACGGCACCAAGGTCACCTGGGAGGACGGCAGCACCGAGGAGGTGGACACGATTCTGCTGGCCACCGGCTACCGGCCAGACCTGGGCTACCTCGCCTCGCTGGGGGCGCTCGACGAGCATGGGCACCCCCGCCACCGTGAAGGACTGTCGCTGACACATCCGGGGCTGGCGTACGTCGGCCTGGAATGGCAGCGAAGCCTGTCCTCGAACTCCCTGCGCGGGGTCGGCCGGGACGCCGCCCGTGTCGCCCGTCGCCTGGCGGCCCGTCTGCGCGGGCACTGAGCTCGACCCTGGTCGCACTAGTTCGACATGTGTCAACATAGACGCATGTCGAATGTCAGTGCGCTGCCGCTGCTGGATCCCGAGGCCCTCGATGCCGTGGCGCCGTGCTGCCCGCCACTGACCGAGCGCCCCTTCACCGCGGAGGAGGCCGAGCGTTCCGCGCGGATGTTCAAGGCACTCGGGGACCCGGTGCGGCTGCGGCTGTTCTCGGCGGTCGCGTCGCACGCGGGCGGCGAGGCGTGCGTCTGCGACATCTCCGATGTCGGCGTCTCACAGCCGACGGTCTCCCACCACCTGAAGAAGCTCAAGGAGGCCGGGCTGCTGACCTCCGAGCGGCGCGGCACCTGGGTGTACTACAAGGTCGAGCCCTCGGTGCTGGCGGCCATGGGGCAGTTGCTCACCGTCCGCTAGCCCGCACCGACAGGACCGTCGCAACCGCTCGCACCATGGCGACACCCCCTGTACGACACGAGCACGTCAACAGACGTTCGCCTCCGCGTCGCCAGCACAGGAGCCACATAGGCAAGCATCTATGTCCTGGCGGGTGGGGGCGCGCTGCAACGACCAGACCACGGCGATGACATCCGGCCTGCCACCCAAACGCCTTCCGAAAGGGACCAAGGGTGCAGCATCGGCGCAGGAAACGAAGCCTTCTCCTACCGGTCGGCGCGGTAGCAGCCGCAGTGGCTGCTACGGGCGGGGTACTGGTCTGGGGGCGAGGAGCCTGTGACGCCGATACCCCTCGGGACTCGTCGTCGGCTGCGCCCGCTGTCGCGCGGGCCGACTGCGCCAAGAGGGGGCAGGTGCCGGGCTCGGGATCGACCGCACAGCAGAACGTGATGGAGTACTGGATCAAGCAGTACCAGCGGGCGTGCTCACCGGTGCAGGTCGCTTACAAGCCCATCGGCTCCGGCGCCGGAGTAGCCCAGTTCATGCGCGGGGCAACCTCGTTCGGCGGCTCCGACAGCCCTGTGAAACCGGAGGACTCCAAGCCGGCGGACGGCGTGTGCCCGGGCGGCAGGGCCATCAATCTGCCGATGGTGGGCGGCGCCGTCGCGATCGGCTTCAACGTGCCCGGCGTGGACGATCTGGTGCTGGACGCGCCGACCGTGGCCAAGATCTTCGACTCACAGATCACGACCTGGGACGACCCGGCGATCCGGAAGCTGAACCCCGGCGCTGAGCTGCCGTCGCTGCCCATTCGCGCGGTGCACCGGTCCGACGACTCGGGCACGACGCAGAACTTCCAGGCGTATCTCGCGGGCGCGGCCCCAGAGGTTTGGTCGCACCCGGCGGAGAAGGCGTGGCAGGGACGAGGGGGAGATTCCGCCGACGGATCGGACGCCGTCGCTGGGACGGTGAACTCCACGTCCGGTTCGATCGGCTACTTCGAGCTGTCCTTCGCGGAGAAGCTCGACATGAAGACGGTGCGGATCGATACCGGGGCCTCCGAGCCCGTGGCGGCGACCGAGGAGAGCTCGTCCGCAGGTATCGCCGCCGGCGAGGTGGTCGGTAAGGGCAAGGACCTGACCTTGCAGTTCGACTACCGCACGTCCGCCGTGGACACCTACCCGATCGTCCTGGTCAGCTACGAGATCGTGTGCGACAAAGGCAACGTGGCCGAGACCCTGCCCGCCCTCAAGTCGTTCCTGACCTATACCGCCAGCAGCGAGGGGCAGAAGCCGCTGGCCAGACTTCATTACGTGCCGCTGCCGGAGTCCGTCGCCGCCGAGGTGCGCCAGGTCATCAGCACCCTGAGCTGACGGCGCGGATCTCAGCGCGCTTCAGCCTCCGGTATTGAGGAGTTGGGCGATCTCGCGGGCCGCGTCGCGGGCCGGGCGGCCCACGCCGATGAGGGTGGCGGAGGCGGGACCGGTCCAGTCGCCGTAGCCGTGCAGGTGCAGGCGCGGCTCGTCCACGGCCCGCGTGCCTGCGGTGGCGATGTGGCCTCGCGGGCCGCGCATTCCCAGGGGCGCCAGGTGCGAGAGGGCCGGCCGGAAGCCGGTGCACCAGATGACCGCGTCCGCCGGGGTACGGGTCCCGTCGGCCCAGACGACTCCGTCGCGGTCGAGGCGTACGAACATCGGCGACGCCTTCAACAGACCGGCGTCCCGGGCCTCCCGCACGGGCGGTACGGCGACGATGTCGCCCAGCGATGCCACGCCCCCGGTGTCCGTGCGGCCCTCGTCGAGGGCACGGCGGCGGGCCGTGGCCGCGTCGAACAGGGCGCGGCCGTCGATGTCGTCGGCCAGGAAGCGGGGCGGGCGCTGCGTCACCCAGGTCAGTTCGGTGTCGCAGGCGAGGTCGGCGGCGATCTGCGCGCCGGAGTTGCCGCCGCCGACCACGACGACGCGCTGCCCGGCGAAGTCCCGTGGGCTGCGGTACTCGACGGTGTGCAGGTGTCGGCCGCGGAAGTCCGAACGGCCGGGAACGGCAGGTAGGAAGGGACGCCACCACGTGCCAGTGGCGCTGATGACCGCTTGCCCGCGCCAAGCCCCAGAGTCCGTGTCGACGCGCAGGCCCCCACCTTCCCGGTGGACCCCGGCGACACGTACGGGCCGGTGCACTGGAAGGTCGTAGCGCCGCTCGTACTCAGTGAGGTAACCGACGACGTGGCGTGCGTCGGGATACGTCTCCCCCGCCTGGACCGGCATCGGCCGCCCCGGCAGCGAGGAGTACGCGGCCGGGGAGAACAAGTGCAGTGAATCCCAGGCGTGTTGCCAGGCGCCGCCCGGCTCGGCCTGGGCGTCGAGGATGACGAAGTCCAGGCCGAGGCGGCGCAGGTGGTAGCCGGCGGCGAGCCCGGCCTGGCCGCCGCCGATCACCACCACCTGCGTGTGCCGGGTGCCCGTCACGACGTCCGGACGGGGGTCGCGAACTGCGGGCAGCACTTGCTGTATGCCTGACGGGCCTGTGCGCACGTACGGCACAGCAGGCGCCGTACGGGCTGTTCGACGGCCACCGTCCGGGAGATGGGCTTGGTGCAGGTCAGGAACTGTTCCGTCAGCTTGCCGTGTTGTCCGCACACGGCGCCGCCGCACTGCTGGCACACCCCTAACGCCGGGGTCTGGTGTCCTCCGCTGTAACAGTCCAGGCAGTTCACCGTCAGGCACCCACCCGCACAGTCGCGTCGGCCGTGAACTTCCTGCGCCAGGCCAGCGAGACGTAGACGAGCGCCACCAGGACCGGGACCTCGATCAGCGGGCCGACCACGCCCGACAGGGCCTGGCCGCTGGTCACGCCGAAGGTGGCGATGGCGACCGCGATGGCCAGCTCGAAATTGTTGCCGGCCGCCGTGAAGGCGAGCGTCGCGGTGCGGTCGTAGGCCAGACCGATGATCTTGCCGAGCGCGAACGTGCCGAACCACATCACCGCGAAGTACACCAGCAGCGGGAGCGCGATGCGGGCCACGTCCAGCGGCTGCGAGGTGATGGTCTTCCCCTGCAGGGCGAAGAGGATGACGATCGTGAAGAGCAGGCCGTACAGGGCCCAAGGGCCGATCTTCGGGAGGAAGTCGGACTCGTACTTCTCCCGGCCCAGCTTCTGCTCGCCGATACGGCGGGTCAGGAAACCTGCCAGCAGCGGGATGCCGAGGAAGATGACGACGTTCAGGGCGATCTTCCACATGGAGATGTCGAGGTGCTCGCCGTCGCCCAGGCCCAGCCAACCGGGGAGCAGGTCGAGGTAGAACCAGCCGAGCAGGCCGAACGTCAGCACCTGGAAGACCGAGTTCAGGGCGACGAGTACGGCAGCCGCCTCGCGGTCGCCGCAGGCGAGGTCGTTCCAGATGATGACCATGGCGATGCAGCGGGCCAGGCCGACGATGATCAGGCCGGTGCGGTACTCGGGCAGGTCGGGCAGGAAGATCCAGGCCAGCGCGAACATGATCGCCGGGCCGACGATCCAGTTGATGACCAGCGACGAGATCATGAGCTTCTTGTCGCCGGTGACGGCGTCGAGCTTGTCGTAGCGGACCTTGGCCAGCACCGGGTACATCATGATCAGCAGGCCGACGGCGATCGGCAGGGAGATGCCGCCGATCTCGACCTTGGCGAGGGCGTCGTTCAGGCCGGGGATCAGGCGGCCGAGGCCGAGGCCGAGGGCCATGGCGAGAAGGATCCACACTGCGAGGAAGCGGTCCAGGGTGGAGAGCTTCGCGACGACCGAGGATTCCTCCACGGTCGCGGTTGCTTCGGTGCGGGTCACGGACAGGCTCGCTTTCGGTCGGTCTCGATGGTCGTGCGCGCGGTCTCCGCCAGCTCGCCGAACATCGCGGCGAGAGTGTCCAGCACCTCGGGACGGAGCTTGTAGTAGGTGAAGCGGCCGCAGGGCTCGGTCTCCACGACCTCTGCCTCGCGCAGCACCTTCAGATGGTTGGAGACGTTCGTCTGCCGCGCGCCCGTCTGCTCCACGAGGTGGGTCGCACACAGGGTCTCGTGGGCGAGCAGGGTCACGATCTGAAGCCTGAGCGGGTCCGCCAGGACTCTCATCAGTTCAGTGTTGGCTGACGTCATCATGGGCTGATACTGTCACATCAGTGGCAAGTGATGCCACCGGGTGCTGATATCAATCGGGCCTGATGCCGTCGCGAGACAAGAGAGACCGCCTGATGTCCGACAAGCCCTCCGTGCTGTTCGTCTGTGTCCACAACGCCGGCCGTTCCCAGATGGCCGCCGCGTGGCTGACCCACCTGGCCGGGGACCGTGTCGAGGTCCGCTCCGCCGGCTCCAACCCGGGCGCGGGCGTCAACCCGGCCGCCGTCGAGGCCATGCGCGAGGTCGGCATCGACATCTCCGCCGAGGTCCCGAAGATGCTCACCGTGGACGCGGTGAAGGAGTCGGACGTCTGCATCACCATGGGCTGCGGCGACACCTGCCCGGTCTTCCCCGGCAAGCGGTACCTGGACTGGACGCTGGAGGACCCGGCGGGCCAGGGCGTCGAGGCCGTGCGGCCGATCCGGGACGAGATCAAGGTGCTGGTCGAGGGCCTGATCAAGGAGATCGCGCCGGAGCCCCAGGCATGAGCACAGCGGCGAGCACATCCACGGACATACGCAACGTCATCGTCATCGGCTCCGGCCCCGCCGGATACACCGCCGCCCTCTACACGGCCCGCGCCTCGCTGAAGCCGCTGGTCTTCGAGGGCGCGGTCACGGCCGGCGGCGCGCTGGTGCAGACGACCGAGGTGGAGAACTTCCCCGGCTTCCGCGACGGCATCATGGGCCCGGACCTCATGGACAACATGAGGGCCCAGGCCGAACGCTTCGGCGCCGAACTCGTCCCCGACGACATCGTCGAGGCCGACCTCACCGGCACCGTCAAGACCGTCACCGACAGCGCGGGTACGGTCCACCGGGCGCAGGCCGTCATCGTGGCGACCGGCTCACAGCACCGCCAGCTCGGCCTGCCGGGCGAGGACGCGCTCTCCGGCCGAGGCGTGTCGTACTGCGCGACCTGCGACGGCTTCTTCTTCCGCGAGCACGACATCGTCGTGGTCGGCGGCGGCGACACGGCACTGGAGGAAGCCACCTTCCTCTCCCGCTTCGCCAAGTCCGTGACCATCGTTCACCGGCGCGATGCCCTGCGGGCCTCCAAGGCCATGCAGGACCGCGCCTTCGCCGACCCGAAGATCTCCTTCGCCTGGAACCGCGAGGTCGCCGCAGTCCATGAGGACGGGGGCAAGCTCGCCGGGCTCACCCTGCGCGACACCGCCACCGGCGAGACCTCCGAACTCGCCGCCACCGGCCTGTTCGTCGCGATCGGGCACGACCCGCGCACCGACCTGGTCACCGGCCAGCTGGACCTGGACGACGAGGGCTACCTCCAGGTCGCCTCGCCCTCCACCCGCACGAACATCGTGGGCGTCTTCGGCGCCGGCGACGTCGTCGACCACACCTACCGCCAGGCCATCACGGCCGCGGGCTCGGGTTGCGCGGCCGCTCTGGACGCCGAGCGATATCTGGCGGCCCTCGCCGACAACGAGAAGAACCCCGAGCCGGCCGCGGTCGCGGTCTGACCAGCCGTAAAGGCCAAAAGAGAAGGTCCCCATGGCCCTCAAGAACGTCACCGACGACTCCTTCGACCAGGACGTCCTCAAGAGCGACAAGCCCGTCGTCGACTTCTGGGCGGCCTGGTGCGGCCCGTGCCGCCAACTCGCCCCCTCCCTGGAGGCGATCGCGGCCGAGCACGGCGAGAAGATCGAGATCGTCAAGCTGAACATCGACGAAAACCCGGCCACCGCCGCCCAGTACGGAGTGATGTCCATCCCGACGATGAACGTCTACGTCGGCGGCGAGGTCGCCAAGACCATCGTCGGCGCGAAGCCGAGGGCGGCGCTGGAGCGCGACCTCGGCGACTACCTCGGCTGAGTCACATGGTGGAGGGATCGGCCCCCTAGAGGGCCGGTCCTTCCGCAGCGCCGCGGCTACACCCGCTCGAGAGCCTCGGCCGCGAGCTTGCCGACCGACGGCTCCAGGATCGCGCGCACCCTGTTCAGGCCGTCGTAGTTGACGGAGTACCAGGCCCAGGTCCCGCGGCGGTCGCGGTTCAGCAGTCCCGCCTCGGTCATGATCTTCAGGTGGTGACTGATCGTCGGCTGGCGGAAGCCCAGGCAGTCGACCAGGTCGCAGACGCAGGCTTCGCCGGCCGGTGCGCGTTCGATGATGCGGAAGATCTGCAGCCGCGTGGGGTCGGCGATGGCCTTGAGCATGAGGGCCAGTCGCTCGGCCTCATCGCGCTCGATGAGCAGACACGCGAGGCCGGGACTGCAGGCCTCAGCCTTCGTCTCGTCCGCCACCTCCGCGGCGCCCAATTCAGTGATAGCCATCTATTCACCATAAGTGTGGGCCCAGCAGCAACCATGTGTTCGAAGACACACCGACGACCTTGTTCACCAACCGTTCACTTAGGTTTCCGTCTATCCAATACATAGATAAGTGCCTATTATCTGCGGTGAGAGAGGTGCGAGAGCCGTCAACCGAGGAGCCGCCCCATGGACGAGCAAAGTTCTCTCGGCCCAGGCCGCCGAGCAGCCCCGCCCCTGCGAGACATCAGCCCTCTCCTTGAACGCATCACAGCCCGGCTGGCCGCACGCCACGGCAGGGCCTTCTCCCGGGAGACGGTCGAGGGTTACGTGGAGGAGTGCTCCTGGCTGCTGTCGGCGAAGGCCCGCGTCGGGACGCATCTGCCGGTCCTGGTCGAGCGGTTCGCGGACCAGCGGCTCGGCGCCCTGGCCCGCGGCATGGGGCTGTCGCCGAAGCCGGTGCCCGAGGTGCTGTTCGTGTGCACCGAGAACGCGGGGCGTTCGCAGCTGGCCGCCGCGCTGATGCGGCACCGGGCGGAGGACGGGATCCGGGTGCTGACGGCCGGCTCCGAACCCGGCACGGAGATCGCCCCGATCGGGCTCCAACTGCTCGCCGAGCAGGGGCTGGACCCGCACGACGAGTTCCCCAAGCCGCTGACCGCCGAGGTCGTCACCGCCGCCGACGTCGTCGTCACCCTGGGCTGCGGTGATGCGTGCCCGGTCCGGCCCGGGCGCCGGTATCTGGACTGGGATCTGCCGGACCTGAGCGGTCTGGACATCGAGAGTGCGCGGGCGGTTCGGGACGCGCTCGCCACCCGAATCGACGTACTGGTGGGTGAACTCCTGCCGACAGAGGTGCCCCGGGCGTGAGTTACCCAGGTGAGGGGCGGTCCGTAGCGTCGTAGGCGCGCAGATCGCCACTCCCAGGAGGCCCTCCCGTGACCCGTGTGATCGCCGTCGGCGGCAGTGACGCCGGTATCAGTGCCGCCCTTCGCGCCCGGGAGCTCGACCCGGACAGTGAGGTCACCGTGGTGGTGGCCGACGCCTACCCCAACTAGCACCTCCCCAGCAGACACAGCGAGGGCCGCCGTGGACGCTGGTGGGTCCGCGGCGGCCCTCGTGGGCGTGATAGAGAGTCAGTGGCTGCCGGTGAGCTCGCCGCTGAGCTTTTCGTGGATGTGGGCGCTCGGCTTGTTCAGGCCGATGATCTCGACGGTCTTGCCGCGCTGGGCGTACTTGGTCTCGATGGCGTCCAGGGCGGCGACGGAGGATGCGTCCCAGATGTGGGCGGCGCTCAGATCGATGACGACCTTGTCGGGGTCGGTGGCGTAGTTGAACTGGCCGACGAGGTCGTTGGAGGAGGCGAAGAACAGTTCGCCGGTCACGGAGTAGACCACGTTGCTGCCATCGGGGTCGGTGACCGCCGTGACGTTCGCGAGGTGGGCGACGCGTTTGGCGAAGATGACCATGGCGGTGACAGAGCCGACGACGACGCCGATGGCGAGGTTGTCGGTTGCAACCACGCAGGCGACGGTGATGACCATGACTGCGATCTCCCCGGCGGGCATCCGCTTGAGGGTCTTGGGGGCGATGGAGTGCCAGTCGAAGGTCGCGAACGACACCATGACCATGACTGCGACCAGGGCTGCCATGGGGATGTCGGAGACAACCGGCCCGAAGACGATGCACAGCACCATCAGGAAAGAGCCCGCCAGGAACGTGGACAGGCGGGTACGGGCGCCGGACACCTTCACATTGATCATGGTCTGGCCGATCATCGCGCAGCCACCCATGCCGCCGAAGAAGCCGGTGACAATGTTGGCGATGCCCTGCCCGATCGACTCTCGCGTCTTGGAGGAGTGCGTGTCGGTGATGTCGTCGACCAGCTTGGCCGTCATCAGCGACTCCATCAGACCAACCAACGCCATCGCGAGCGCGTAGGGGGCGATGGTGGTCAGGGTGTCCATCGTGAAAGGCACATCCGGCAGGCCGGGCACGGGGAGGGAGGAGGGCAGCTCGCCCTTGTCGCCCACGGTCGGCACCGCGATGCCGGCGGCGACCGTGATCACGGTGAGGATGACGATGGACACGAGCGGGGCCGGGATCACTGTGGTGACCTTCGGGAAGAACACCATGAGCGCCAGCCCGCCGGCGATGAGCGGGTAGACGGGCCAGGGCACGTCGTGCATCTCGGGCACCTGGGCCATGAAGATCAGGATGGCGAGGGCGTTGACGAAGCCGACCATCACGCTGCGGGGCACGAACCGCATCAGCTTGGCGACGCCGAGCGCACCGAGGACGATCTGGAAGACACCGGCCAGGATGACGGCGGCGATCAGGAATCCCAGGCCGTGCTCGCGGTTGAGCGGAGCGATGACCAGGGCGATGGCGCCGGTCGCAGCAGAGATCATCGCGCGGCGACCGCCGACGATCGAGATGGTCACGGCCATAGTGAAAGACGCGAACAGACCGATCGCCGGGTCGACTCCGGCGATGATGGAGAACGAGATCGCCTCGGGGATCAGCGCGAGCGCGACCACCAGGCCGGCCAGGACCTCGGTGCGCCAGACCTTCGGGTCGGACAGCCAGTCGGGGCGCAGGCCGCGCAGCCGCGCGGCCGGGGACAAAGCGGACGTAGACAAGAAAGGTACCTGTCGTGCTCGGGCACGCCCGGCATCACTCGGTGCGTGCGGAAGGCGCAGGAAGGCCGGGACAGCCATCCGCGAAGCCCACGTACGGCGGGCTGAAGTCAGAAGGCAGCAGCGGGCCAAGATGGAATCTGCGGGGCTGCTTAGGGGCGAAGGATCACGGCGGGCAGGCGGCGGCGCTGGGCGTCATGGGCATGCGCACGCTCTCTCCTGCAGGCATCGGTCTTCGCCGGGGGCATCGTCGCCCCCGACACGGCTGACGGTCACGGGAACGATCCATCCCGCACCATGGGAGCGGGGACGGCGCGGAGCCGACCCCGACGATCACTTACTCTACCCTAACGTTAGGGTAGAGATGACGTCGGCCGCCTGTGGCCTTGGCGACAGATGAGGAAGGGCGCCCGCGTGAGCAGCGAGCACATGCAGATCGGCGAGGTCGCCGCACGGACCGAGCTGTCGCTGCGGACCATCCGGCACTACGAGGAGACCGGGCTGGTCATCCCCTCCGCCCGATCCCAGGGCGGCTTCCGCCTCTACACCGAGGCCGACGTCGCCCGCCTGATGGTCATCCGCCGCATGAAGCCGCTCGGCTTCACCCTGGACGAGATGCGCGATCTGCTGGAGGTCACCGACCGCCTCGACTCCGACGAGGAGCTGACGGCGGACGAGCGGGAGGCCCTGCTGGAGCGCGTCCGCGGATACGAGCGGGGCGCCGCCGAGCAGGTGGAGAAGCTCCGCACCCAGCTGACGCGGGCCGAGGAATTCGCCGCCACGCTGCGCGAGCGCCTGGCACGGGACCAGGTCGCCACAACCTGAAAGCCGTCCGGTCACCCGACACGCCGACATCCGGACGACAGGGAGCCACCTTGAACAGGTTCTGCTGGATGGACGTCAAAACCCGCGACCTGCCCGGCACTGCGGCCTTCTTCTCGACAGCACTGGCTGGCACTTCGCGGTGGACGAGGACGACTGGCTCAAGATCCAGTGCGTCTGGGAGGCGACAGGCAAGTCTGGCAAGTAGCCCCAGGGGCCTGTGCTTTACAAGTATCCGATGGTTGTTCAGACATGTTCGAGAGGTACCAGCCACCGGACTCTCCAGCCCTTCTACGGGACCGAATGCAGTTCGGCGATCTTCGGGCGAGGTCACAATGACACAGGCGATCCTCCCGCAGACAGATGCGCGGCCGGCACCGCCCACTCAGGCGCCCTGTTGCCGCTGGCCCCAGCTCGGCCCCACGTCGCGACTCTCAGTTGTGCGCCGCGACGTAGGCCACGAAGGCGCCAGGGATCGCGAGCATGGCGACCAAGTGCACCATCGCCGTACGCGGCATCCGTAGCGCGGCGGCGATCAGGAGTCCGGCGGCGAGCCACACGCCCCAGATCGTCTGCGCGGTGTCCTGAGCCTGCTGCATGGCCGCTTGCTCTGTATCGTTCGGCGCCCCAACGTGATCCCGGACGCGATCGTCGACCACAGCAGGACACCGGACAGCACCAGGTCCCCAACGGCAACCAGGAACGCCACCGGCCCGTCGTACTCCTTTGCCCAGCCCCACAGGTTTGCGCTCGTGCTCATAGGCCCAAAGGCTGCCAGCGTGGTCGGGCCCAGTGCATGAGTACCCGTACTCAGTAGTAGAGGCGGCTCGGGGCGGCGTTCTTGGCCCCGTCGCTGTTGCTGCTGGACCCGAGTCGTGGCAACCCCACCGGTTCAGCGGCTGGGAGTTCCCGCCGCATATCGTGTACGCCCCGCACCGCATGGTCCTGGCCTGCAATGAACCAGACCAGGCCCGGCACTTCTACCGGGAGACAGCCGGTGCTCCGCTCTCCGACGCCGACTTCATCACGACATGCGAGTCCGACTCTTCCGCCCCTCAGTGGGAACTGGCCATCGGCGTCGACGACTTGGAAAGTGTCTGTCCACGATCCGGCCGCGATACGCATCAGCGCCGTACGACCCCGCTTTCCCCGGGAGGGGTTATTCGGCACGGCCTGCTGCGGTATCCGGGCTTGGTAGGGGGCAGGCAGGGGGCTGGAAGAGCTGGTCGAGGTGTGCTCGCAGGATGCCCATGGCCGCGTCCGCACTGCGCTGGCCGACCAGGACGCTGGTGCCCAGGCCATGGCTGAGAGACAGCAGGTGAACGGCTTCGGCCGCCGCATCGCGCTGCTGGTCCAAGGTGCCCTCCTGCTGGGCCTGCTCCAGCACGGCGGTCAGCTGCCTCTCCAGGCGGTCGGGCCCTTCGACGAAGGGCTGCGCCGCCAGTTCCGGGTCGGTCATCGCCAGCACCGCGTACGAGGTCCACACCAGATGGAAGGTCCGGCTGGCCTCGTCGGTGGGCAGCGCCTCGGCGAGGAACGCCTCGATGAAGGCGTGCGCGGTCACTGGGCGCGGCAGGCCGGCCAGCCGGGCCGACCACCGCTGGTGGCTCTGCTGCTCCAGGCGGTCAAGAGCGGCGTGCAGCAGGTGGGCCTTCGTTTCGAAGTAGTACTGCACCAGGTTCAGTGACATGCCCGCCTCGGCGGCGACCGCGCGCATGGTCACCGCGTGCAGGCCCTCGGCCGCTGCCACGCGCACCAGGGCGTCAATGATGTGCGCCCGGCGCTGGGCGTGGTCCACCCGTTTCGGCACCCCGGCCCCTTTTCTTCCTTCGGCAACCGATTTTTATAGTACCGCTGTACGATGAAAATCAGAGCGGGCGACGACGGTGAGGGCCGATGGGTTTTCGCGAGGCGCACAGCGCCGACAGTCAACCGGACACGGAGCCGGCCCTTGAGGGACCGGGGCTGCGGGCGGCGGTGCTGTGGCTGGCGTGCACGGCACAGTTCATGGTGGTGCTCGACGTGTCGGTGGTGAACGTCGCCCTGCCCTCGATGCAGTCCGCCCTGGGCTTCGACGCCGCGGACCTGCAGTGGGTGGTCGGTGGCTATGCGCTGGTCTTCGCCGGTTTCCTGCTGCTCGGGGGCCGACTGGCCGACGTGTACGGCCGCCGTCGTGTCTTCCTGTGGGGCCTGGTGCTGTTCGCCGCCTCAAGTCTGGTGGGCGGGCTCGCCACCTCGCCGGGCGTGCTGATCGCGATGCGGGCCGTGCAGGGGCTGGGGGCCGCCGTGCTGGCCCCGGCCACGCTGACGATCCTGACCACCACGTTCAGCGAAGGCCCGGTTCGCACGCGGGCGTTGGCGATCTGGACCGCGGTCAGCTCAGCGGGCGGAGCGGCGGGGAATCTGATCGGCGGGGTGCTCACCCAGTCCCTGTCCTGGCGGTGGATCCTGCTGATCAACGTTCCCATCGGTGCTGTGGCCGTGCTCGCCGCTCTGCGGCTGCTGCCCGCCGACCGTTTTCGTACGCAGGGCCGGAAGCTCGACGTGCCGGGCGCGGTGCTTGCCACGCTCGGTGTCACCGCCCTCGTCCACGGCGTCACCCAGGCCCAGGCGCACGGCTGGAGCGGGCTGCCGACCGTGGCGAGCCTCGCCGTCGGTGTGCTGGCGCTGGCCGCGTTCGTGTGGGCCGAGACGCGGGCGACGGCTCCGCTCATGCCGCCCCGTCTGGTGCGTCTGCGGCCCGTTTGGGCGGGCAATGCGGTGATGCTGCTGGCCGGGGCCTGCTTCATCCCCATGTGGTACTTCCTCTCGCTCTACATGCAGGACGTCCTGCACTACGGGGCGCTGGCCACCGGTGTCGGGTTCCTGCCGCACACCCTGGTCGGGATCGCCGCCGCCCGCCTGGCTCCCGCCGTCATGCACCGCACCGGCCCCCGAACTCTGATCGTGCTGGCCGCGCTGATGGCCGCGGTGGGCTTCGTGTGGCAGAGCCGGATCGGAGTGGACAGCACCTATTGGGAGGGTCTGTTGGGGCCCGCGATCGTGATGTCGGCCGGGATGGGCCTGCTGATCACCCCGATCACCACCACGGTCACCTCCGGCATCGCCGAGCAGGACGCCGGCGCTGCCTCGGGATTGATGAACGCCACCCGGCAGATCGGCGGTGCCGTCGGTCTGGCCGCTCTGGTCACCCTCGCCGCAGCCACCGCAGGCACGGCTGCCTCCTACCGGACGGTGTTCGTGGCCCTCGCGGCCGTGTGCACGACCGTTGCCACCCTCGCCTTCGCACTGCCCGCCCCACGCCGGCCAGAAGCTCCCGGTGCACCGGATCAGTAAGCCCGGGGCCACTGCCCGCTCGCCCAGACCACCGCTCCCACCAGGCACGGTCAAGGCTGTTCGCCGACCGGGGCCTCGCTCAGATCTCCCTCACCCACCACCGCGTCGTCGCTCGGCGGGGCGGGTTCTTGCAGGCGGAACAGCGCAACCAGGATGCCCGCGGTGCCTGCGGCGGCGACCAGGGCGCCGGTGGCGATCGAGGTGGCGTCGATCAACGGACCGAACACCAGAGGCGAGCCGAACTGCCCGCCGAACAGCGCCGTGGCCTGCAACGAGGTCGCGGTGCCGCGCTGTTCGGCTGGGGCCGCGCGGTCGACCAGGACGGTGAGGGTGGGCATCATGATGCCGCTGCCGATGCCGGTCAGCACCGGCACGAGCAGCAAAGGCCCCCAGTGTCCGGCGACGGCGAACAGCAGCAGCCCCGCTGTCCAGGCACCGACCGCGCACCGCATCAACACCGCATAGCCGAAGCGGGCGGTGAGCTTGGCGTAGGTCAGGCCGATCAGGCTCGCGGCCCCGGAGGACAGCACGATGCCGTACAGCGCGACCACCAGCGTGTCGTGAACGCCCAGTTGGTCCAGGCGGCGAGGCAGGGAGACCGCCAGCACCATCATCAGCCCGGTGCTGGCCACCCACAGGCCGCACAACCCCAGCACCAGCGGGTGCTCGCGCAGCAGCCGGACAGCCCCGCCCCGATCTCCCTTCGTCCCAGGGTTGTTCTCGCGTGCCGGGGTGGCCTTGGGCAGGGCGAGCAGGGTGGCAAGGCCCAGCGGGAGTCCGATGAGGTAGATGGCGAACGGTGCGTGCCAGGAGTGGTTGCCCAGCGCGCCGGCCGCCAGGGGGTAGGCGAAGCCGCCCGCTGTGGTGGCGGCGGTGCGCCAGCCCATCACTTTGTCGCGCATCTCTCCCCGGTACAGGCCCAGCAGGGCGGCGGTGGAGCAGGTGAACACCGCCGCCGCACCCACGCCCAGAACCAGGCGGGAGGCGAACAGCACCGGGTAGGAGTCGATGACCAGGCCCGCGCCGCCGCCCAGCCCGTACACCACCAGCCCCGCGGCGAGTGGGAGCCGGACGCCGAAGCGGTCGGTGGCCCGCCCGACCAGCGGACTGACCACGGCGATGGCCAGGCTGTGGGAGGTCAGGACCAGCCCGGCCTCGGTGCCGCCCACATCGAGGGCCTGGCGGATCACCTCGATGACCGGGGCGATGGTGGCGCCGCCCATCACACCCAGCGTGGAGGCAAGCAGCAGCACCGTCAGCGAGCCCCGCCCCGCATCCGGGGTGCCCTTCGATGTCGCGGCGTCAGCGGACATCACGGTGCCGTGGTCAGGGCGGTGTGCAGGTGCCAGCGGCGGTATCCGCACGGCCGCACACCCTCGATCTCGCCGGTGATGCGGCTCCGGATGCGCTGCGGGTCGTCGGCGGTGACGGCGTCGATGTGGGCCTGCTCGTCCGTCCACTCCGCATAGTTGAAGACCCGGGTGCCATCGGTGCTGGTGTGGAAGTGCGCGGCGATCGAACCAGGCATCGGCGGCACGTCCTTGATCATCATGAACACCTCGTCGATGAAGTGCCGCTGCCGCTCCGGCCCGTCCACATCGAACACCGGGGTGACCACACACCCCACCTCAGCCCGCCCGGCCGCGCTCACATGGGAGCGGTGCACGCGGTAGCGGACCGGCGCGGACGGCTCGGTGCCCACGATCCCCGGCACGTACGGCGCCGGTAAGGCCAGCGCCGCATCGAGGGACGCATCGTCGGCCCACTGCTCGTACGCCATCAGCGCCTGCCCGTCGGTACCGGCGAACAACGACCAGCTCAACAGCCCATCCGGCCACGGCTCCTGCTCCCGGCCATCTGCCGCTGCCCTGGCCAGGGCCTGCTGGCGCGCGGCGTCGCCTGCGTGTCGCACGGTGATCACCACCGTGCGCGCATCGGCGCGGGTGATCTCGGGCGGAGTTTCGGTACGGCCTATCACGACAGCTCTCCTCACACGTCGAACGGGCGGGCAGGGCGAAGCCCGGCCCACACTCAAGAAAGTGAGACTGAGTCCAAGCCTGTCATGAGTGCCGAAATGACTCCAGTGCCATTCAGGTCCGGGTCCCGCATCGGTAATCTGGCCTCGTGGCCACCGACACCCCCGCCCCCGGCGACGACAGCGCCCTGCCGTTGCGCGAACGCAAGAAGCAGCGCACCCGCCGCGCGCTCGCCGACATCGCGCTGACCCTGTTCAGCGAGCGCGGCTTCGACCGCGTCACCCTCGAAGAACTGACCGCCCACGCCGAGATCGGCCGCAGCACCTTCTTCCGCTACTACGGCACCAAGGAAGACGTCGCCATGGCCGCCGAGGGCGAACTCTGGGACGCCTACACCACCCACTTCGAAGCGCACACCGCCCCCGGCCCCGCACTCGACGCCCTGCGCACCTCGCTGACCGCGGCCATCCTGTCCATGCCCGACGACTGGGACCAACGCTTCCTGCGCACCCGCCGCCTCGCCGCCGGCACCCCCGTCCTGCACGACCACAGCCTCGTGTCCTCCATGAAGGTCCAGCAGCGCCTGGTGGAGATCCTCGAAGAACGACTCAGCACCGACAGCCGCGAGGACGTACGGCTGCGTCTCCTCGGAGAATTCGCCCTCAGCGCTTGGCGCTGCGGCGCCCGCAACTGGGTCGCCGGCCGCGGCCCCGACGGCTACGACAAGCGCCGCGGCCACGGAGGCACCAAGACCCTGGCCCGCCGCGTCGAAGAAGCCTTCGATGCCATCCCCGCGAGCCTTGCCTTGGATCTGCACTCCACACCAGCGCCGCAATAACAGGACCCCATCAGGCAATCACCCGCGCTGGTTCAAGGCCCGGGTCAGCTCGCGGTTCGCGCTGCGGGCTGCCTCCAGATCCGCCAGATACTCCTCAAGGTGCCCGGCGAGGTCGACTTTGTCCTGTTCCAGCCGCGTGATGCGACGCCGCAGTTCCTCGATGTCAGCCGGAGCGCCCAGACCGGCTCCCGCCAGACCTGTTCCCCCAGCGCCTCGGACAGGCGCCCCGCCGCTCGGCTCCCCTTGGGACGCTGTCCAGGCGGCAACCCAAGCCTGGTCGCGGGAACACGGATGAAGTGAAGGATGAAGTGAACCGGCCGACGGGGCACCGCCATGCAGCCCGTCGGCCGGAGTCTTTGAAAATGGGCCCGCTCTCACGGATCCGCGTCGGTCAGGCACAGGGAGATCAGCGTCCGGACCTCGGCCGACGTGCCCGCGGTGATGATCTCCATCAGGGTCGTCGGGTCAGTGGTGAAGGTCTGCCAGTGCGTCTGGCCCGCGGCCAGGAACCGGACGCGGACCCTCGCGGAGTACCACGGCTTGCGGTGGAAGAGCGTGCCGATCGCCGGGATGTGGTGCCGTCCATGGACCGTGCCCCACCGTGGGTACCCGCTCGCCCACATCGGCAGGTCGATGTACGAGTCCTCCTCCGGCCCTCCGCCCATCCGCCCGTCACCTCATGCCGTGGGCGTCTGAGTGGCCGACGATTCCGCGTCCGACCCCTTGGAGCATGACGAACCGCACTCCAGCCGGTAACCCATGCCGCGAATCGCGTCGATGGTGCAGCGGCTTCCCCCCTCGTCCCGCAGCTTGTTGCGCACCCGGCGGATGTGCACCGTGAGGGTGTTGCTGTCCAGGGAGTCGACGCCCCACAGCGCCTGGGTCAGCTCACGGCGGGTGATGAGCTTGTTGGGGCGCTCCATGAAGTAGCGCAGCAGCAGGAATTCACGGACCGGCAACTGCAGCGAGCGGCCCCGGACATAGACGTGAAAGCCCGCCGGATCAAGCTCGATGTCACCGACCACGAGGGGCGCGGCCGAGCCGTCGCCCTCGTCCCGGCCGGACCTGAGGAGCGGAGTGATCTCCTCGATCCGGTACGGGCGGGCGACGAAGGCGATCGCGCCGGCCGCCACCGCCGCCGTCGCCTCCGCCGCCCCGTCGGGCCCGGCTCCCACCAGGACCGGCACCGGGTGGAGCCGGGCGATCAGCTCGGTGACCCGGGCGGCGTCCACCACCGGCAGCGGGGCCCCGAGCAGGACAGCGCGCGGTCGCCAAGCACCGGCCTGCAGCAAAGCCTCGGCTCCGTCGTGGCAGACGAGGGTGCGGATGCCCGCGCCCTCGAAACGAGCGAAAGCCTTGGCGGCGAGCTCCTTGTCGGGCTCGACCAACAGCAGGTCGGGGCTCGTGCCGTCGTCTGAGCCGCCGGAACCGCCGGCTGCGGTCCCCGGTGGCGGGTGGGCCTCGGGTGTCACCCGTAGTACTCCTTCACGTGTAGCGCGCAAAGGGGCGGACGTCGGACTGGGCATCATCAGCCGAAGCGGCCGGAGATGTAGTCCTCGGTGCGCTGGTCGGAGGGGTTGGAGAAGATGCGCTCGGTCTCGTCGTACTCGACGAGGCGGCCGTGGCGTACGCCCTTGTCGTCGACGTCCGCGGTGAAGAAGGCCGTACGGTGCGAAACGCGCGCGGCCTGCTGCATGTTGTGCGTGACGATGACGATCGTGAACTCCTGGGAGAGGTGCTCCATCAGGTCCTCGATCTTGGCGGTGGCGATCGGGTCCAGGGCCGAGCAGGGCTCGTCCATCAGGATCACCTCGGGCTTGACCGCGATGGTGCGGGCGATGCACAGCCGCTGCTGCTGACCGCCGGACAGTGCCAGGGCGGAGGTCTTGAGCTTGTCCTTGACCTCGTCCCAGAGGGCCGCGTGGGTGAGCGTCTCTTCGACCAGGTCGTCGAGGTTGCCCTTGAAGCCGCCCACCCGGGGCCCGTACGCGATGTTGTCGTAGATCGACTTGGGGAACGGGTTGGGCTTCTGGAAGACCATGCCGATCCGCCGGCGCACCTCTATGGGGTCGACGTCCCGGCCGTACAGGTCCTCGGTGTGGTAGTGGATCTTGCCGGCCACGCGCGCGGTCGGGATGAGGTCGTTCATCCGGTTGAAGCAGCGCAGCACGGTGGACTTGCCGCAGCCGGACGGGCCGATCATCGCGGTGATCTGCCGGTCGCCGATGGTCATGTTGACGTCGCGGACGGCCTCGTGGTCGCCGTAGAACACCGACAGGCCGCCGACCTCGAAGACCGGGCTGGCCAGGGACGGCGCCTCGCGATAGTTGACCTGCGGGGCCTTGGTGCCGCCGCGTACGGCGTCGTCGGAAGAGGACATGGCGGTCTCCTGCACAGCGGTAACTGGAGTCTCGGGGGAGCTGGTTGTGTCGTCCACGGCGGTCACCACCGGCGGCTGTAGCGGTTGCGGAGCCAGATCGCGGCGGCGTTCATCACCAGCAGGATCCCGAGCAGCAGGATGATCGCTGCGGCGGCCAGGTGGTGGAACTCCTCGCGGGACTGGCTGATCCAGTTGTAGATCTGGACCGGGAGCACGGTGTACGAGCTCTGCAGACCCTCGGGGTTGAACATGACGAAGGTGACCGCGCCGAGCATGATCACGGGCGCCGCCTCACCGATCGCCCGGGACAGCGCGAGGATCGACCCGGTGGCCATGCCCGGCACCGCGGCGGGCAGCACCTGGCGCCAGATGGTCTGCCACTGGGTGGCGCCCAGGGCGAGGGATGCGTGCCGGATGGACTGCGGTACGGCCCGGATCGCCTCCCGCGAAGCGATGATCACGACCGGGAGCACCAGCAGGGACAGCGTCAGCGCGGCGGTGAGGACCGTGGTGCCCAGCCCGAACTGGCGGGCCAGCAGGCCGAGTCCGAGGATGCCGTAGATGATCGACGGGACCGCGGCGAGGTTCTGGATGTTGAGCTCGATCAGCCGGTTGTACCAGCGGTTGGGGTCGGCGTACTCCTCCAGGTAGATCGCCGCCATGATGCCGGTGGGCAGGCAGAACAGGGCGGTGAAGGAGATGACCCAGATCGTGCCGTAGATCGCGGACTGGGCGCCGGCGTTCTCCGGGCGGCGGATGGAGGGGAAGTTGTTCCACAGCCGGGAGTCCAGGCGCGGCCACGCCTCGACGAGGACGTAGGTCAGCAGCGAGATCAGGAAGATGATGCCGACGGCGAGGCAGGCGAGCAGCAGCCAGCGGAACAGGCTCTCGCCCGGCCGGAACCGGGGCCCGGCCAGGGTTCCGCGGCCGGGCGCCGCTGACGGCTTGTCCAGGACGGGGGCGGTCATTCGTACACCTCCCGGTACTTGCGCACCAGCCGGATGCTGATCAGGTTCATCACGAAGGTCGCCAGGAACAGCAGCGCGCCCACGGCGAAGATGGTGTTGTACGAGATCGAGCCCACCGGCACGTCGCCGGAGGCGGCACGCGCGATGAACGCGGTCATGGTCTCCATCTCGCCCAGTGGCCGGATGGTGAACTCGGAGCTCACGCCCGCCGCGATGAGCACGATCATGGTCTCGCCGACGGCCCGGGAGATACCGAGAACGCAGGCGGCGACGATGCCGGACAGGGCGGCGGGGACGACTACGCGGACGGAGACCGTGCGCTTGCCCGAGCCGAGCGCGAAGGCACCCTCGCGCAGAGCGTGCGGCACCGCGGACAGCGCGTCCTCGGTGAGCGAGGCGATGGTCGGCACGATCATCACGCCCATCACCAGACCCGCCGCCAGGCCGTTGCGGACGTCGGGCGTCCAGCCGCTGGGAAAGATGTCCTTCAGCAAGGGCGTGATGAAGGCCAGCGCGAAGAAGCCGTAGACCACGGTGGGGATCCCGGCGAGGACCTCCAGGCTGGGCTTGAGCCACTTACGGAGAGTCGGGTTGGCGTACTCGCTGAGGTAGATCGCCGCACCGAGGCCGACGGGCACGGCGATGATCAGGGCGATGCCGGTGATCACCAGGGTGGCGGCCACCAGCGGGAGCACGCCGAAGTGCTTGTCGGCGAACAGCGGCGTCCACTCCGTGCCGGTGAAGAACTCGGACAGGCTGACCGTCCGGAAGAAGTCCACGGCCGGGGGGATCAGCGAGATGACGATCCCCACTGTGGTGGCCACCGAGACCAGGGCGGCGGTCAGCAGCAGCCCCTTGATCACGGCTTCGCCGTAACGCGGACGAGTCCGCCGCAGGGACCGAACACCGGCCCCCGCAGCGGACTGAGGAGCGGAGCCGCTCACTTGGTGGCTGCCTTCAGCTTGTCCAGGGCTGTCTGAAGCTCCTTCTCCTGCTCGGCGTTGAGCGGGATGAACTTGGCGTCCTCGGCGATCTTCTTGTTGTTCTCGACGTAGTACTCGACGAAGTCGACCACCTCGGGCCGCTCCAGCGCCTTGGCCGAGGGGTAGATGAACAGCTCCCGGCTCAGCGGCTTGTACGAGCCGTCCTGCACCGTCTCCACGCTCGGGGTGACGCAGCCGTCGCCACCGTCGATCTGGACGAGCTTCAGCTTGTCCGCGTTCTCCTCGAAGTAGGAGAAGCCGAAGTAGCCCAGTCCGCCCTTGGTCCCGGACACACCGGTCACGGTGACGTTGTCGTCCTCGCTGCCGCTGTAGTCGGTGCGCGAGGCGCCCTCCTCACCGTTGATGGCGTCGGTGAAGTAGTCGAAGGTGCCGGAGTCGGTGCCCGCCCCGAACAGCTTCAGCGGCTCGTCGGGGAACTTGGGGTCGACCTGGTTCCAGTTGTTCACCTTCGAGCCGGGCTCCCAGATCTTCTTGAGCTGCGCGACGGTGAGGCAGTCCGCCCAGTCGTTGTCCTTGCTGACCACGACGGACAGACCGTCGTTGGCGATGGCGAACTGCTCGTACTTGATGCTGTTCTCTTCGCAGGTCTTGATCTCCTCGTCCTTGATCGGACGGGAGGCGTCGGAGATGTCGGTCTCGCCGACGCAGAACTTCTTGAAACCACCACCGGTACCCGAGGTGGCGACGGTGACCCGCACCTTCGGCTGCTCCTCGGCGTAGAACTCCGAGGCGGCACTGGTCAGCGGGGCGACGGTGCTGGAGCCGTCGACCTTGACCGTGCCCGACAGCTCATCGCCACTGCCGCCCGAGCCGGCGTCACCGCCGCCACACGCGCTCGCAGCCAGCATCACAGCAGCCGTCAGAGCCAGGGGAGCCTTGGCCCGGCGCAACGAAGTGGAAATGTTCACGTCTCTCGATCCTCGTGTCTGCCGGGTGCTCCGGCGGTGGACCGGTGCGCTGGGCGCTCCGTTCGGACACCTGGATCGAAGTCCGACTATATGAACGGACGGTGTACGGGTAGCCCATCTTGCATGAACTATAGTCATTCATCTATATAGATCGATCTTGTTTTAAATGACGGGAGGCGCTTCGGAAGCAGAGGGCCAACTCGCTGAGCCGGGAGGGGAGAACGAGGTCAGAGTTCGACGGGAGTTCACCGTTCGGCCGCCTCTACGCGCACAGAGCGCGCCTAGCGTCATGCATCGACACCCACCTATACACCGGTGGCATCGCGCTCGTCCCCGAATGCGTGGAGGAAAAGTGCCCGATCAGCCCGGCGCCCGTACCGGCCGCCCCGCCGACCTGCCCCTGCTGCCCGCCGCCCACAACACCGCGCGGTCTGCCCTGACCTGCCGGTACCGGTGCGGCGACGCCTGCTCCCACGACGCGCCCAACCGCTCGCTCAACCCGTACTTCGGTGACATCGTGCAGCGAGCCCTGTCCCGCAGAGGCGCGCTGAAAGGCGGCGCCGTACTGGCACTGGCCGCCGGCGGCGCCACACTCGCGACCTCCTCCCCCACCGCGGCGGCCGCGCCCGCTTCCGGATGGCGCCCGCCGCGCGGCCTGGACTTCGAGCCCGTCGCGCCGAACACCGCCGACGCCCTGACCGTCCCCGACGGCTACGCCCAGCAGGTCGTCATCCGCTGGGGCGACCCGGTCCTCGCCGGCGCTCCCCGCTTCGACGCACGCAAGCAGAGCGCCAAGGCCCAGGCGAAGCAGTTCGGATACAACGCCGACTACATGGCCCTGCTCGACATACCGCACCGGCGGGGGCAGAAGGTGCTCGTGGTGAACCACGAGTACACCAGCGAACAGATCATGCACTTCGGGTACGACCCGGCCAACCCGACCCGCGAGCAGGCCGAGATCGCCTGGGCCGCGCACGGGCTGACCGTCCTCGTCGTACGGGAAGACGGCCGCTCCGGCCGCCTGTGGCCGGTCGTCGGCGACGTCCTCAACCGCCGGATCACCGCCACCACCCCGTTCGCCTTCACCGGACCGGCCGCGGGCAGCGACCTGCTCAAGACCACCGCCGACCCGACGGGCCGTCGCGTCCTGGGCACGCTCAACAACTGCGGCGGCGGCATCACCCCGTGGGGCACGGTGCTCTCCGGCGAGGAGAACTTCAACCAGTACTTCGCGAACGCCGCCGCGGTCACCGACCCCGTCGCCAAGGCCCGCCTGGCCCGCTACGGCCTGCCCGCCGGGGCCAGCGAGCGCAAGTGGGAGCTCTTCGACGACCGCTTCGACATCGGCAAGGAGCTCAACGAGCCGAACCGGCACGGCTGGGTGGTGGAGATCGACCCGTACGACCCGACCTCGACTCCCCGCAAACGCACGGCGCTGGGCCGCTTCAAGCACGAGGCCGCCGAGCCCCGCCTGACCGCCGACGGCCGCGTCGCCCTCTATATGGGCGACGACGAACGCTTCGACTACCTCTACAAGTACGTCTCCAAGCACGCGTACAAGAAGGGCACCAGCCGCGCCACCCGCGAGCACAACATGCGCCTGCTCGACGAAGGCACCCTGTACGTCGCGAAGTTCACCGGCGACAGCCCGGCCGCCGAGATCGACGGCACCGGAAAGCTGCCGAGCGATGGGGAGTTCGACGGCGGCGGTGAGTGGATCCCGCTCGCGTCGGGCTCGGTTTCGCACGTGCCGGGCATGACGGCGGAGGAGGTGTACGTCTTCACGCGCCTGGCCGCCGACAAGGTGGGCGCCACGAAGATGGACCGCCCCGAGGACGTCGAGCCCCACCCGTACACCGGCCGCGTGTACGTCGCCCTCACCAACAACAAGGACCGCGGCGCCACCGGCAAGGCCGGCCCCGACGAGGCCAACCCCCGCACCGGCAACAAGCACGGCCACATCCTGGAGCTGGAGGAGCGCCGGGGCGACGCGGCCTCGAAGTCCTTCGCCTGGCGCCTGATGCTGGTGTGCGGCGACCCCGACGACCCCTCGACGTACTTCGCCGGCTTCGACAAGAACCAGGTCAGCCCCGTCTCCTGCCCCGACAACGTCGCCTTCGACGCCCACGGCAACCTGTGGATCGCCACCGACGGCAACGCCCTCGGCACCAACGACGGCCTGTTCGCGGTGCCGGTCAAGGGCACCGAGCGCGGGCACGTGCAGCAGTTCCTGACCGTGCCCAAGGGCGCCGAGTGCTGCGGCCCGATCATCACCGAGGACCGCATCCTGGTCGCACCCCAGCACCCGGGCGAGACCGATGGCGCGACGGCCGAGAAGCCGGGGTCCGTGTGGCCCGACGGACCGGGCAGCATCCCGCGGCCGTCCGTGGTCGCGGTATGGAAGAACTAGTACCGCCGACAACCGCGCCGGTCCGGCCCGCAGAGTCCTCGATGGCCTAGGTCCGGACCGGCCGGTCTGGCCGGTCTGGCCGGTCGTGGGAAGCCACGGCGCGCTCCCGCGGCTCTGGCGTCAGAAGACCGGCTGCCCTCTGCCGCCTGTCGACCGAGAGCGCCACGATCACCAGGCCACCGGGAGGGAAGCGTGGCGAACGTCTGGATCCTGAGGCAGAGCGACAAAGCACACAAAGGCGAGAAGACGGCCAGACTGATCCGCGCGGACGCCATCACGGATGTCAGCACAACCATCGGTACCCGGGTGGTGGTGGCGGACAAGGCGTCGCAGGAGACCGTCGTGGTGGCTGACTGGCAGGACGGCAAGCAGCACGGCCAGCCTCCCCTACCGCCCAACTTCCACATTGAGCTGATGGCCAGACTTGGCGCGCTGCGCAAGCAGGCCGCCAACAACGAAGACGACCTGGTCCTCATCGCCGAGATCCGCGACCGCCAGTGGGTGTGGGCGTCCTACAAGTTCGACGAGCTGTAGGGCTCGCGGCCACGCGCCTCGTACCCGAAGCCCCCGGGAACTCCACCCCGGGAGCTTCTCTGCGGGTGATACGCCGACGGGTCACCGCCCGCCGCAGAGCCGCAGGCCCTCCGGGCTGAGACACGGGAAGTGCCCCTGGTCGCGTACGACGTCCTGCCCGGCGCCGCGAGTCACGTAGTTGATGAAGCTCACGGAGAGAGAGTCGGCTGGCGGGCGGCCGTAGGTGTAGGCGTACTCGATCTCCCGATAGGGGTAGTCGCTGGTGCCGAGGGTTTCGATGGATGCCGTCTGCCCGTCGATGCTCAGCGAGTGCCGGCCCTTCGTGGCGGCGGCGGAACGCGGTTCGCTGTAACCGATCGCGCCGGACAGGCGGGCCACCGTGCTCAGCACCTGTGCTGTGCTGTCGAGTTCGCAGCGGATGACCGTGGCGTTGGTGTCGTCCTTGGTACGGCAGTCGCGGGAGGAGTTGGCGGGCTCGTTGCTCTCCAGAACCTGCCGCTGGAAGACCTCACGGGTACCCGAATTGGCGTCGCGGCTGACCAGGAGGATGGGCATGTTCGGGCCGTCCACGTCCTGCCAGTTGCGGATCTCGCCCCGGTAGATCTTCCGCACCTCGTCCAGGCTCAGATCCCTCACCGTGACCCGGTCGTTCACCACCAGGGTGAAGACGGAGACCGCGACGGGGTTCTCCCGGAGTTCGGGGTAGCCGTTCGGCTTGCGGCCGTCGGAGAAGGCGATGACGGACGGGGAGCCTCCGGACGAGGCCGCCTCGGCGCCCGCCGTGTCCAGTGCCCGGATCCCGGCGGTACTGCCGTGCGGCTCCACCTTGATGTCCGAGCCGGGGCATGCCTTCTCGTAACTTTCGCCAAGTTTCTCCGCAGCCGGGGCGAAGGCGGTGGATCCGGTGACGGTCAGGGTTCCCTTGGCGCAGCCGATGGGCGGGGGCGGGGGTACGTCGTCGTTGCGTATGACGATTATGGACGCGAGGGTGATGACGCACGCGGTGAACAGAACCGTGATCAGTCGGGCCGGGCGGCTGAAGAGAGGCGGCTTGTCGTCGGCGGTCATCCCCCGGTTGGGCTTCACCTCGCCGTCCCGGATCCCGCCGATCACCCTGACGTCACAGCCGACCCCGCCACCGGTCAGTAGCGCCAGCACCTTGAAATGCTGGCCCTTGTTGAGGGGAACCTTCGGCAGGTACAAGGTGCCGCCGTCGTGGCGCAGGCCCGCGACCGGGGTGAAGTGCTCCATCAGATGGACGGCGTCCAAGGGCTGGGTGACAGCGATGCCCCGGATGGTGCGGTCGGCGAAGACGGCGGTGAGACCGTGTCGTTCACGGCTGGTGTAGTCCTCGCCGGCGATGCCCACGGAGCCGTCGTTCTCGATGCGCAGCAGGACGAGGGTGGCGTCGGACAGGTCGGAGAACTCGTCGAACAGGCCGAACCGTACGTTGGGCCGTCCGCCGTTGCGAGCGTCGCTTCCGATCGGGGTGTCCATCTGGACGCGGAAGCCGATGCGTTTGCGGCGCGGAACCCGGCGCTCGTACCAGACGACGGCGACGGACGCCGCGAGGCCGAGTACCGCCGTGCCCACCGCCACCAGGTTCTCGGCGTTCAGCCATTCCACGAGTCCGCCCCCGCACCCTCGCTCGCCGCACGTGCCATACGTGTGTCCGCACACCGTATGGAGCCGGGGCGCGTGCGCCGGGCGCTTTCGCCGTAGCGTCGGCGCCTGGTGGACAGATGTTCGCCTGGCGTTCGCGGGGGCCACAGGGGCAACCCGCGACATCGCCCCCGAGTGCCGCCCAAACAGCAGGGACGAGCGATCTGCCGGTGGCGGGCGCCCTCGCCTAGGTGGGCCTGCTCCGGCGGCGGGGACGAGTGGGGTCCGGGAGCCAGAAGGCCCGGGACATGACCTTCTGCTCGTGTTTGGTCTGCTCTCGCGTCAGCTGTTCCTTGAACCGTCGTCCGTACGCCTTGAGGGCCTCGGTAGTGAGTCTTTCAGCAATCGTGCCCAGTCCGGCCGACTGCAGGGCGCCAACCAGGGCCGCCTGATCGGCGAGAGAACGCGCGCGGACCATGTGGTCCACGACCCGTCGCAGCACGCGTTCGACTCGCAGCCCGACCCCGCCGGCCGAGTCGAGCCGCTTGGCCAGCAGGACGACATTGAGGACCGGGCAATCGACGTACCTGTCGTGGATGACTGCGTCGAGATGACCAATGAGCGAGGCTGATTCGAGGGCCAGCATCAGGGATGCCAGGGTCGCCACCTCCATGTCGCCGGCATACCGGCACAGGACCTCCTGGCTGGCGTAGCGCGATCCGGATCCGGCGAGGGCCGCGAGGAAGAGGCCCGCCTGTCCGACGAGTTCGTCGTGCACCGTACAACGGAAGATGACCTCGGCAGGCTGGGACAGTCCGTGGTGCTCCAGCCAGGTGAGCAGTGCGGCGGCCTCAGCGGGCGTGAGGACCCTGGCCGCCGTCCGCATGATCGCCTCTGGGCCCGGAGCCATACCGCCCAGATTTTCCAGCAGCTTCGCGATCTGGCCCACCGGTCTCATCCGCACGATCAGAACCAGCAGGTTCGCCGCGAACTGATGGCGTCCTGTCATATGGAGCTCGCTGATCAGGACGGCGACATCATCGACGGGACGGCACTCCGCGGCCCGGGACACCACCAACCAGGCTCGGTTGTCCCGGAGGGTTTGGACGAGCGGGATCAGATGCCCGACGCTGCGGTTCTGGGTCTGGGCGAAGACAGTCTCGGCATCCTGCTCCAGCCCGTGGCGGGTCAGCGAGCGAATGAACTCGGCCACGTCCGACGCGGACCGTCCGGCTGCCGCCGCCAGTTGGAGGGCATCGGCGTACCGGGCCAGGCCCACGTCACGCAGCGTGATGCTCAGCGTTACCAGGTCAGACACCGATCGCTGAGCGGCAGCGGCGGCCATAGCGGCGACCACCGAGTCGTCGAGTTCGCCGCTCCTCAGCGTGAGGGTCACAGACACCAAGTCGGGGACCGGACGGACCACGGCTGCGGCTCCCAGAAGGCCCTCGGCATGCTGGGGGAGCCCGGCCCGGTGCAGCGCGAGGGCGAAGTCGGCCACATCCTCAGGCTGGTGAAACTTCACCGACGCCTGCACCAGGATCAGTACGTATTCTTCGAGGCCCTCTCGGAACAGTTCCCGGGCCAAGGCGCTGGTGTCGTCGACCGAGCGCACCATCACCATGGCGGGCAACGCAGTCTGAGCGTGCGCGTCGAACCCTGCCTGCCGCAGCGCGGACAGGAGACCCGCCACCTCCTCGATGGTGCGCGACTGGCTGGCCGACCTCACCAGCTCACTTGCCATGGCCTTCCGAGTACGCAACTCCAGGTCCCCCACGGCCCTCACCAGCTCGGGCACCGAGGACCTGCGGTCGGCCTCCTCCAGCATCACCATGATCGAGGGAGGTCCATCGTCCTCCTGCCCATCCCCGCCCAGCTCCTGGAGGGTTTCGAGCCTGGTCTCCAACCGGTGGCACCGATCCTCGGCAGCGATCAGTTCGGCGCGAGTGACCGCCAGTGCCTCCTGCAAGTAGATGACCTGCTCCTGCAGGTCGCCGCTTTCTTCCTGCAGCCGCGCATACTCGCCCTGCCACAGCTCTACTTCGCCCCGGTGAGCGAGACGCTGTTCTTCCAGCTGCGTCTCCAGGTTCCGGCACCGACCCCGCACCTTCGCCAGACGGCCCTCCCGGTCCAGCAGCGCCTCCTCCAGAGCCCTCTGCCGAGTCGTGATGCGCCGGGTCTCCTCGTCGGCTTCGGCCAGCTTGTCCTGCAGTGCCTGCACCTCGCTGCTGTGCTGGTTGCTCTTCAGTGCCGCCCGGTGCAGATCCCGCAGGGCCGCCTCCGCCTCGGGGGTAAGGGGAGCCTGGGCCTCCTGGACGTCCGCGATGACGCCTGCGACGAATTCCCACGGCGGGACCCGCTCACCGTTGAGGTAGCGGGTCACGGAACTCGGGTTGAGGAACCGGCGTGCCGCATAGCGCCGCACGCTGATCCCGAGCACGAGAAAGATCCGGCGCAGGTCCTCAGCCAACGCCCGCTTCTCCGTGGCCAAGCCGTCCTTCAGCGGGGCCAGATTTACCGGCCGAGCTGGGGCGGCCACAGCCGCCTCACCAGGGGTGCGCACCTGTCCGTCGTACATCCCGCCAGTATTGCGGCATTCCAACTCCCCTTAAGACAAAGAGGCGTTGCCATCTGGGACGGCAACACTCACAAGTGCTGCCACTGCGAACGGCAACACCCGCAACCGTCTTCGGCACTCGCCTCCTGTCGACGATGGGCCACGATCGGTCCCAGGGCGCACGCGCCGATCGTGAGCGAGAGGAAAAACCATGACCATGACCGACGACGCCAAGCGGCCGCGTGCCGCCCGGGCTTCCTTCTGGCGCCGTCTCACCCGTCAGGCGGCTCTCGGCGCCGCTGGTGCTGCCGGTTCGGGGGTGGTGAGTCTGCTGGTGTGGTGGCTGCGAGGCGGCTAGCCCGATTCTGTAGGCGCGTGAACCGGCCTCGTTCTCCGAAGGGGCCGGGATCACTTCCCGTACGCCCGCTTCCAGCGCACTCGGTGACGGGAGTCGCCCTGCCCCTGGCCGTTCACCTCACTCAGAGCCAGCAGGGAGGCCCCGTTGTTCCACAGCCCGAGGTGGTCCCGGTGCACGGCGAGGATTCCGTGCTGCACCGCAAACTCCTCAGAGGGGCGGCTGAACCGCGTGGTGGTGACGAACACGGCCAGGTCCGCCCCGAAGTGCACCTTGGCACCCAGCAGATCGCGTAGTTCACGGCTCGCGATCGTGCTGGTCGGCGTGTAGCGCTTGCACTGGATCACCACGCTCCGGCCGTCCGGAAGCCGCCCCACGACATCGGCGCCGTTGTCGTTCGCACCGCCCACCCGCCGGACCTCGGTGCACCCGTCCCGTCGGCAGAGACTTGCGACCAGTTCCTCGAACTCGGTACCGGTCATCGCGTCGACCTCGGCGAGTGTCCGGTGACCGTTCCTCACCGCCTCTTCCTGCCGCCAGACACGGTCCCGCCCACGTACGAGCCGGTCCGTACGCCACAGCCACCACCCTGTCGCTGCGACACCGCCGAGGACCAAAGCCCCCGTGACGTACGGCCACACCACCGACCAGAACACCACCAGCAGAACCAACGCCACGCCACCGCCGACCGCGACCGACTTCAGTCGCGCCGCCCGCCTGCGGCGAGCAGCCGCACCCCGTCCACGCCTAGCCATGATCGAAGCCCCTCCCCCACAGGTCCGTGTACGGAAGTCTGAGCAGCCCGAGACAGCGCGAGAAGGGCGCAAGTCGGCCACGGCCGGATCGGATAGCCAGGTGGGGCGCCGTGGACCTGGTGACGGTGAACGACGCGTCCGTCTTGGGACGTCAACGGCAGGGGACTCCGTCGCTCTTTCCACTCCACGGAGGCCGACTGCGTCACGACACTCGCGGGGTGGCCGACACGACAACCTACCCACCTGGCGGGCCCGGATCATCGTCAAGAGACGCATCGACACACTCATGCACTTCGAGGAACAGCTGCCGCACGACGACTTCCTGATCTTCATCGTTGCCCCTCAACTCGGCACGCACGACGACCACTTCGGCATGCCGAGGTGGCCTGCCTGTGTGGAAGCGGCGATCCGTCGCCTGCGCGGCGAGGACGAGGAGTTCTTCCGTAAGCGCAGCGATGTGATGCAGCGCATCGGCCCGGCACCGGACACGGTCGCCTCGGACCTGGAGACGACGGAAAGGGCGCTGCTGAACGCCCCCTGGGAACTGGGCGCCGAGGTTCTCGACTGGTTCGCCTGGAACCCAATCCTGAGAGTGCCTCGTCCATCGCCTCCGGCGTGCTGAAGCACCCCGGGGCAACAAGCGATCAGTGCCCCTTCTCTCAGGTCACCAAAAATGATCCTAGATTCTACGGGAGTCAAGGCCGCTGGTCAACCCGCCACGGAACAGAGGTCGTGTGTTCGCAGAACGCCGCCATCCAAAACCTGTCGGGCGACAAACCGCCTCAGGCGATGTCGTGGACGTTGTGCTCGACCAGGTCGGATGCGTGCCGGGCAATGGCACGGTAGTCGGCATCGTCGTGGAGGACAGCCAGGCCGTGGTGGGCCGCGGTGGCGGCGATGACGAGGTCCACCGCCGAGGCACTGCGGTGCTCCCCTGCCTGGGCCATACGGTGTTGCACCGCGCCAATCCAGCGCCCCGCGTTCTTCGGCACCGACACGTCGGGATAGAGGTCCGTGAACATCTCGACGATCTCGTCGTACTCGCGTCCGTTCCGAGCACTGTGGAGGAACTCGGTGCGCTGCACGTAGCAGGAGGCGACGGCTCCGGCATCGATTGCGTCGTACCAGCCCGATTGCAGTTTGGGATCGCGGAGCAGCCGGACCAGGCCGGACGTGTCGAGCAAGTAGATCACCGGCTGTGCTTCTCCGCCCGGTGCAGCCGTTCGGCATCCTCGACGGCACCCCACTCACGCGCACGCTCGAAGTGACGGCTGATGCGCGCCGCACGCTCCTGCTGCTCGGCGTAGAAGTGCAGAGCGAGGTTGACCGCCTCCTTCTTGGTCCTGACCTTGGACAGAGCCATGGCGCGTTCCAGGGCGTCGTCGTCGATGTCGATCTGGGTCACAGACATACCGCACCTCCCACACAATGTTGATGATGTACATAGAAGAATACGTCACCAACATTCACGGCGCCACGTCTGAGTGTCGGATCCCGGCATGTGCAGTCGTGACGGAAACTCCCGATCAGGCCGACAGGCGAGCAGTCCGTCGGCGCAAGCGGCACGCGGACGTATGGCCCGGCTGCTGGCAGCACCCGTGCCCATAGCGTGCCCGTAAGAGCGGACAACTACGGTCAACAGCGGTGCGACCGAAGCCCGGCAACGGCGTCGGCACGATGAATCCACACAGGTCAGCAGCTGTACAGCCGCCCAAGCGCCGTAGCTTCCCAAGCTGAGAGCGCGAGTTCGATTCTCGTCACCCGCTCCAGAGAGAAACCCCACCCATGAGGGCCGGGCCTGTCAAGGGTCGTAGACGGCCACCGCCTGCGGCCTTTCGGTTGGATGCCGGGGCGTTTTCCTTGTGGAGCTTCCTCGCGGTCCCGACCGCCGCTCGTCGGCCTCCGGCTCGGACGCCGAGGAAGCGTCACGGATGTTCAGGGCTGCGGTCGTTGACGTCCCCGATGCTCTTGTGGCCGGCGGAGTGGTCTCGCATCCACCCATTCGGCGTCCGGCTGGACAGGCCGGCGCCATGACCGTGGTTCGGGGATCCGGGCTGCTCAGTCAGGTCATCGAGCGCGGCCGCGAGGCCGTCTCATGGGGTTTTACGAGCTCACCCGGTGTCTTCGGCCGCCCCTGGCGGTTGTTGTCGGTCAGTGTCATCGGGCCCCCTGCCGGTCGTGTGGGGCTGGGACGGCGCGCAGGAGGTGGTAGGCGCGGGCCAGCAGGCGGCGGGCGATCGCGGTGGTGGCGATCTTCTTGCCGCGGCGGTGGGCGAGGCGCTGGTAAGTAGCGGCGAAGTCCGGTGAACGTTTCGCGGTCTGGGCTGCCTCGCACAAGATCCACCGCAGCCAGGGCGAGCCCTGCTTGGAGATGTGACCGTGCCGGACGGTGAGGTCGGAGCTGCGGACGGTGGGGGTGAGCCCGGCCCAGGCAGCGAGCTTGCGGGCGGAGGGGAAGCGGGTGACGTCGCCGATCTCGGCTGCGATGATCAGGGCGGTGAGCGTGCCCACGCCGGGCAGCTGGGTGAGGGCTTTGACCCGCGGATCACCGCGCGCGTGCGCGACCAGTTGTTCATCGAGAGCGTCGATGGGTTCTTTGAGGGCGTCGATCAGACCGAGGAGGTCGTCGACCACGCGGCGCGAGGCGTCCGGCAGATCAAGGCCCTCCAGCCAGGCCCGTCCCGGGGAGGTGAAATAGCTGCCCGGGCGGTCGCAGCCGTAATCCGCCAGGACGGCGTGGACGCGGTTGCGCAGCAGCGTGCGCAGACGGACCAGCTGGCAGCGGTGCCGCACCAGGGCCCGCTGCTGCCGCACGCCCAGCGGGGCGATCCATGCCTCCGGCAGCAGATCCGCGCGCAGCAGCTGCGCGAGGGTCGCCGCGTCCACCTTGTCGTTCTTCAGCCGGGCGGAGGCGATGGCCTTGCACCGCAGCGGGTGCACCAGGTGCGGCTCGAAGCCGTAGTCCTCCAGCAGCTCCACCAGCCAGCCCCAGCCGTAGGCGGCCTCGAAGGCGACCGGCGCACCGATCGGAAGATCCCCGATCACCGACAGCACCGGCTCCACCCCATTGGGCACGTTCCGGTTCACCCGCACCGCGCCATCGTCCTCGACCACCGCAATCTGCGACCGCTTGCGGTGCACGTCGATACCGACGTAGACAGACATTGAGGGCCTCCTTCCTGAGCTCGTGCATACCCGGACGATAGGAATCACCGGGCTGAGCAGGGAAGGGGGCCCGGCCCTCATAGGGTCAGGTCAGCGGCCTGGGGTTTGTTTGTTATCTAGTCCAATTCGAGGGCGGCGCGCCCTCTGCGTGCCCCAAGTCGCACGAATGAGCCATCAGGGGGTGCATCCCATGGTGCTTTCTGATAGCACGTCAGCCAGTCGAGGTTCTTGTTCGACCACGCCTTGCAGTAGGCGAGGGCGACGTCCAGTGCGGGGCTGCTCATGGTGGTTGTCCTCCTGTGTGGGGTTCGGCGGACACGGTTGGATCAGCGACCCGCGGAAGTTCCGGTTTGACGCGATCTGGCCACCCAAGCGGGTCGCCGCCAGAACACACCCATCACACATCGAAACGCGGTACCTTGTTCCGCTGCATCGCCGTGGCTGTGCGACTATGGGGGCGTGTTGGAGCTTGCGATCCTGGGTCATCTCGCGGAGGCCCCGCTGCACGGCTATGAGCTGCGCCGCCGGGTCGACCGGCTGTCCGGCTACACGCGTCCGGTCAGCGAGGGCAGCCTCTACCCGGCGATCAAGCGCCTGGTGAACCGCGGCCTGCTCACCCGCCACACCGAACCGGGCACGGCCGCCGCCCAGCGATACGTGCTGACCCTGACCGACGCCGGCCGCGCCGAGCTGCTGCAGCGCCTGCGCAATCCCGCCCAGCACGAAATCACCGACTTCACCCGGTTCTTCACCATCCTGGCGTTCCTGTCCCTGCTCCCCGACAAGGAGGAGCAGCACGCGGTGCTGCGCCGACGGCTGGAGTTCCTGGAGACGCCTTCGAGCTTCTTCTACGACGACGACCGTCCGCTGCGCGCGGAGGAGGTCGCCGACCCCTACCGCCGCGGCATGCTGCTCACTGCCCGCGCGATCACCCGCGCCGAATGCGCCTGGCTCCACGGGGTACTGGACGGCGACCAGGACAGCGACATCCCCCAGCAGTCGGCGGGGAAGCAGCAGATCTGACTGCTTGTCGTACGAACAGGATGAGGAAGGACCACAGATGTCGCGGCGTACGCAGGTGGCGTTGAACTTCGTGGAGCGCGGCGAGGGCACGCCGGTGCTGGCGGTGCACGGGTGGACCCCCGACCACCGTCTGATGCTGGGCTGCCTGGAGCCGACGTTCGCCGACCGCCCCGGGTACCGACGGCTGTATCCGGACCTGCCGGCGATGGGCAAGTCCCCGGCACCGGCGGAGATCGCCGGTACCGACGACATATTCGCCGCCGTACAGGACTTCGTGGATGACCACATCGGGGACGAGCCGTTCCTGCTCGTCGGCGAGTCCTACGGCGGCTACCTCGCCCGCGGTCTCGCACGCGCCCGGCCCGAGCAGGTGCTCGGCCTCGCCCTGATCTGCCCCATCGGTACGGCCGTCGAACACACCGACCGCCGCCTGCCTCCCCCACACGTTCTGCGCGCCGACCCCGACCTCATCGCCACGCTCGACGAACGGACCGCGGAGCAGTTCACGGACCTCGCCGTCGTCCAGACCCCACAAACCCTGCGACGCACCCGTGAGGAGGTCCTCGCCGGGCTGGACGTGGCCGACACCGACGCCATGGCACGCATCCGGCAGAACTGGACGCTCACCGACGCCCCCGAGGACGGCGAGCCCTTCACCCGCCCGACGCTGATCCTGGCCGGACGCCAAGACCACATGGTCGGCTACCTCGACCAGTTCGCCCTGCTGCCGCACTACCCGCGAGCCACGTACGCGGTCCTCGACGTGGCCGGCCACAACCTACAGATCGAACAGCCGGACCTGTTCAACATGCTCATCGGCGAATGGCTCGACCGGGTCGCCGAGCAGCCACGCCCCTGAAACCAGTCGGCCGTCACCGTGTAGTCGTACGCGATCCTTTTGCGTCGACCATCACCGCCGCCTCCTCGGTCCTGGACCGCCGCCGCACCTACGGCCTGCTCCGGCTCGCCGGCACCCCGCTGCGGGTTCTGGACGCGGCCCGCCGCGAGGAGACCCTCGTCCCCGTGGCCGTACTGGCCGGCGGTGCCGTCCTCACCGGCATCTTCACCGCCGCCCCGCTCACCATCCTCGGCGGCTCGTCCTCCCTCGACATGGGCGGCATCGCCCTGCTCGCCGGGTGCTTCGGCCTCGGCGTCGGGGGACTGATCGCGGCGAGCGCGCTCAGTCGGCCACTGCTGCGGACGGTCACGGAGCAGGCGGGCCCGCGCGCCGAATGAACGGCCGCCGCCGCACCCCCGCAGCGGCACCCCGCCCACCACCCCCACTCACCACGGAAGCCGAGGCGAACGTATGCCGTCCCTCATGCTCGCGATCCCCGCTGGCCTGATCTTCTTCCTCTTCGTCGCCCGGCTGCGGCACGACCCACGTCGCTTCAGCAACGCCGTCCTCCTCGGCCTGGCCCTCGTCCTCCTGACCGTGGCCCTGCTCGCCGAGCTGGCCGGCGGCAGCGCCCCCACGCTGCTCGTCGCACCGGCGTGAACGGCAAGGTCATCGGCTCGCCCACCGCCGCCTACTTCTGGCCCAGCGCGACCATCCGCGAGTTCGCCGCGATCTTCCCGCACTACCGGGTGGTCAACCTCGGGCTGTGCGCACTGCTCGCCCTCCTGGGCACATTCCTGCACTCCTGAGCCAGGGCGAGCGGAAGATCAGGACGTGGTCGCCTGAATGTCCGGCAGGCCCCAGGAGCGGTCGAAGTACGGCTCCAGGGGGCCGAAGAGCCGGAAGTAGGCGTACCAGGACCTCCCCGGCGTGGTGGGAATCCAGTTCTTCTCCAGGCCGGCGGGTGCGGTCGGGCTCATGACGATGTCGATGGTGCCGTCGGGATTCTTCCGCAGCTTCTGGTGTGAGGACTTGTCCACGATCTGCTGCCTGTTCTGGATCAGGCCGCGCGTGTCGGTGTCGTAGAGGGTGATCGACCAGAACAACTTGGCCGGCACGTCGGCCGGTACGCGAAGCCGGTAGGACCGCCCTCCGTCGAACGCCGCGCCGTTCGTGTCGTGATAGGCGACGAGGTAGGCGGAACCCGCGCCGGGCGTCCTGGTCAGTACGGCCTCGGACGTGCCCGTGACTTCGTAGAAGAACTTCGTCCGCTCCTCGAACAGCGTGCCGCCGGGCACGTCCTGTTCGTTCGAGAACGACGGCGGGATGAGGTACTCCCACTGCGCGTCGGCGCGGTAACGCATGCCGGGGATACGCGTGTTGAACGCGATGGCCTTCGCCGTCTCTTCGCCGACGACGGCGGCCTTCTGCAGGATCTTCCGCTGCCTGGCGTCCGGCTCGAAGGTCCGGCCGGACTCGATGCCGAGCTGCTTCAGCATCGCCGCGAAGAAACGGTCACGGTCCTCGACCGGTTCTTGCTCGAGCGCGTTCACGAGGCGCCGCCAGTAGGCGAAACCCTCGGGATGTTTCATGCTCGTGAGCCGGCCCTCGGGCTTGAAGCGAAGAACGCGGGTGCGCCCCTGGCCGGGGCTCTGGCCGTACGGGTAGATCCTCGCGGTCTCGAAGATCTCCTCGACCTTCCGTGGATCGGAGTCCAGGCCCCGGCTGAACAGCAGTACCTTCCGGGTGCGCGAACGCAGCACCCGAGCGCCGCGCGGGAGGTCTTTCGGCGCCTCCTGACCAGGTCCCACGAGGATGAAAACGGCACCCTTCCCCGCATCGGGAGCCGAGGCGCCGACATCGATGAGCGGGCGGTCCCACCAGTCGACCAGGGACCCGGCGGTGGCGCCTTCGGGATACTCGAAGACGACAGGGCGGTCCGCGAGATCGATGTGGGCGAAGACGTAGGGGGTCGTCACGTTCGAGCCGAGCATCACGCTGACCTCGCGATAGCCCGTGACCAGCACGAGATCGCCGCTGCGGGCGCCCGCGTTGTCGACGAGCATCTGCCGGGCGCTCTCCATGCCGACCGTGGGTATGGCCCACAGGTAACAGAGCACCGCCTGCTGGAAGTCCAGCGCGTCGTAGAGCTTGTCCGCCCTGTCGGGCGTGGGCATCCCGAGATCGAACCCCAGGGAGTCGACCCCAGCCCCTATCGCCTCGCCACCGGCCTTGCCCTCCGCCGCGTTCGCGGTGGCGGCGGAGGCGCCCAGCGCCGCGAGGGCGGTCGCCGCCTTGAACGTGCTCCTTCGACTCACCGGCATGACATGAACCTCTTCACCGTGGGGGGTGTGTATGCATCACTTCGATGCACAGCTCGGAGAATGATACATCGCTTCGATGCTTCCCTGAGAAGGCCCCCAGGGTGACGCCCAGGAGCGCTACTGGCCGTCACGGGCGGTGGTCAGCTCGATGAGGGCGGGCAGGCCGCGTCGCCGGGGGGTGAAGAGGCTCACCGGAGCGCTGGTCGAAGCGGGGGCCGATCTGTTCGGGCCCCTCGCAGAGCGAGAGAAGTCGTGCGAAGCCATCGGCTTGGAACTGGAGCAGACGGAGACCGAGCAGCTCTCGACCGTGCGAAGGCAGCGAGACCGGCGCATGCGGGAGTTGGTGCTGACCGCTTACGAGTACCGGTGCGCCTTCTGCGGCTACGACGGCAGGATCGGCACGGTTCCCGGTCGGGCTGGAGGCCGCACACGTGCGCTGGTGGGCGTTCGGTGGCCCGGACAACGTCGACAACGGGCTGTGCCTGTGCTCGCTGCACCACAATCTCTTCGACAAGGGCGTCCTCGGGGTCGACAACGGCTACCGCATACTGGTCTCGCTTCGTCGGACACAGCCCCGCTGCCCGCGAGCACGTCATAGCGCTCGCGGGGCGTCCGCTCGTCGGCCCGCAGTCGGGCGCACACCCTGTCACGGCCGATCACCGCGCCTGGCACACCAGTCAGGTCTTCCACAGGACTCCACGCCCCGCCACCCCCGCCTGACGGATCCGCCGCCGCACGGACAGGAATCCGCCGGGTGGTGGAATACGGCGCGGTGATCGTTGAAGACCACCATCTGATTGATCTGGCCTCCGTGATGACCCTGCCGGGACCACGCGTATGCAGCCGCAACGCCGCTTCAAACTGCTGATCTCCATACGGGGGCGGCCCGTGCACAGTTGTCACCTCAGCGGCGCTGGCCTCCCCCTTCCGAGATCCCGTGCCCTCCGCGTGCCCGTAAGGGCGGACAACAACGGTCAACGGCGGTGCAATCCGGCCCACACGACCACCTCAAGGGCCAGGTATCTGTGCTGGTCAGAGCCATGGAGCCCACGCAAGCGCCGTCGCTTCCCAAGCTCAGTGTCTGTCTCCTCATCTCCTCAGCACGGCCGGCGGCACGCGAAGTAGCCACGACGACCTGCAACCTCAGCAAAGCACCGACAGGCTCGAAGTGGCTGGCCGAGTCACCGCCGATCCTGCTGTACCTCATATGCTCACGAGTAACGGGAGGGGAAGCATGGAGTACTGGAAGCTCGCCCTTGAGTACGTCAAGGTCCTCGTGTGGCCATCCGTACTGGCCGCCCTTGCCATAGCCTTCCGGCGTGAACTCCGGATGCTGCTGCGTGACCGAGACGTGCAGGTCGAGGCCCTCGGAGCAAACATCGCGCTGACCCGTGCCTCGGCCGAGGCCGATGCTGCAATTGATCCCCGGATCGACCCGCGAGTCGGAGACACGGGCACGTCTGCGGACACCGCAGGGCCATCGGGTCCTATAGCACCGGACCAAGAGCTAGCCGAAATGGAGGAGTACCCAAAGCTCGCCGCACAAGCACTTGCAGCTCTCAATGAAGAGGTACGGCCCGTCCACCCGGTAGGTCGTCACCGCGGCGGACCGACCGGCGAGAACCGCACCTTGGTGCGCGCATGGAACCTGCTCACCGATGATGTCAGGGTGCTCTCGTCTGTCTTCACCGACATCGGTCAGCACGTGAATCCGTTCATTCCCTTGGCAAGGCAGACGGGCCTAGAACGGTGGAGGGAGATCGGACGGTCGTGGGATTCACTCCGCCGTGGGCTTGGAGAGGTCGCCTACGTAGAGCCCACTGCTCCGTACGCCGCGACTCTCAGGGACGATGCGCCTCCCGCCGAAGCATCTGTTGTGAGCATGTACCTCTCATCGCAGCATCTGGTGCGCGAGCGCATCCGCACACTGCTGCGTGAAGCAGCCTCAGCAGGCAACGGATGACCACCCACCCTGGTCCTGCAGGAACACGCATGGCGGTGCCAGCGCCCGTCTCAGTTTCCGTCTCATTCAGCTCCGTTCACAGCCGTTCAGACGGAACCGAAGCTGAGTGCCACTGTCACAGCTGACCGCCCATGAACGCAGGTGAACGCCCCTGTACACAGGCCAAGCCACTACCAACACAGTTGGAAAGCGTGCGGGTCTGTTCCATCTCCGCCGGAGACGCCGGGCCGTAGAGTTACCTGCCCGTCAGGAGTGACGCCGACGGGGGGTAGCCATCCAAGACCTCGGGATGTCGTCGTTCCAGCCGTTCTCTCGGTCGAAGGTGGCTGCTCGGCAGCCCCGGCTTCGATCAGAGCTGTGCAACCAACGTTCCCGGTCCCGGGAGTCCGTCTGAATAGGCTGCCCACACTTAGCGCATGTTTCGCGATCGGGCTCACTGTCCGCCATCGCTTCAGTGGCGCGCTCCTGAGCCTTGTGGGCCAGTTCTTCAAGTAGGGCCAAGACCTCACGCCCGGAGATACCGGGCTCGTCGTCGACAGCCTTCTTGACGGCTCGCACCATCGTGTCCGCTTGCGCAGATCTCATCGTTTCCATGATCGCGTACGTACGCTCATCCATCGCGGCCCCCCGGCGCATACTCGAAGCTCAGCAGCAACGTACAGCAAACCCAGCAACCGGCAGGGTCCCTCACTGACTCTCACGAGCTGTACTGCAGCCTGCATGGCCTCCGACGACCGGTCACTGTAGGGCTACGGATCAGAAGGTGCGGCCGTGGTGCGCGAATCATCGCTGCACCACACGTGCACCAGATCGAGCGGGGAACAGCGGGGAACCACGGTGAAAGCAGCCGGGCCCGACGACGCCACGCCTCGGCCGTTGGGCCAGGTCAGAGCCCAGATCGACGTTAAATGATCGCAGCTTCCCAAGCTGAGAGCGCGAGTTCGATTCTCGTCACCCGCTCTTCTTGAAGCCCCAGGTCAGCAGCCTGGGGCCTACTCGTTGTCCAGGCATTTTGTCGCCCCTCGCACCCCCGACACGGCTCGAGATAGGGCACACGGAGGGCCCGGGGTTCCCCCTCGGCACATTTGGCCGCGACCTACCTCTCCTCAACTGCGCTGCCTGGCCGATCCTTTGGCGCACGGGCCATGGCAAGACTCGAGCTAAAGCCATCAGCTTGCCGTTCCCTTGACGAAGAGGGCCGGATGTTCGGAGTACCGCGGGCTCGAGAGTCTCCCGAACCATCACCTCGTTTCATCTATTGCGTTTACTTCGATTGTTTCGGATACTGGGTACACGCAGACTCGACGCCTGCCTCCCGCACCGACAGGGGCGCACCATGACCAAGACGGACATCCGGCCCGTGCGACTGCCTCCCGAGAAGGCCGCGGCTGCAGCTCACGCGCTCGCACAGGTCCGCAGCTACCTGGCGGCACACCAGGACCTCGCAGAGATCACCGTGACAGTCGAGGACGGAGAGCGCGAGCCCCTCGCCCTACCCCGCGAGGCCGTGGAACTGCTCGCCGGCATGCTGGCCCACCTGGGGGCTGGCCGCGCCGTCTCGGTCGTCCCGTCCGACGCCGAGCTCACCACACAGCAGGCAGCGGACATGCTCAACGTGTCGCGGCCGTTCCTGATCGGGCTGCTCGAGGCCGGAGAAATCGAGTACCGAACCGTCGGCACACACCGGCGGATCACCGCGTCCTCACTGCTGGAGTACAAGCGCAAGGACGACCAGCGCCGCCGCGAAGCCGCCGACGAGCTCACCCAGCTCGGCCAGGAAATGGGAATGATCTAGCACATGGCCTTCGTCGCCATCTACGACGCCAACGTTCTGTACCCCAGCACCCTGCGCGACGTCCTCATCCGCGTCGCGCAGAGCGGCATCGTCCAAGCCAAGTGGACCGATCAGATCCTCGACGAGACCTTCCGCAACATCCTCAAGGACTGCCCGGACATCCCGCCCGAGAAGCTCGACCGCGTCCGCACCTTGATGAACGCTGCAATCCGAGACTGCCTGGTCAGGGGACACGAACCACTGATCGACGCCGTAGAACTGCCAGACCCGGACGACCGGCATGTCCTGGCCGCGGCGATCCGGGCCAAAGCACAGGCGATCGTCACCTTCAACCTGAAGGACTTCCCGACCGATGCCCTGACCCCCTGGGACGTCGAAGCTCTGCATCCGGACGCCTTCCTGGAGGCACAGATCGATCTGGCCCCACAGGTCGTCTACGGCGCGGTGCAGAGAATCGCGGACAGCTGGCGAAAGCCACCCGGCACAGTGGACGACGTGATCTCCAGACTGGAGCGGCAGGGCCTGGTCGCCTCCGCGGCAGCCCTACGAACGCTTGCAATCACGCCCTGACTGCCGTTCCCAAGCAGGCAACAGGCAGCGGCCGTGCACACCCCGCTGCGTCCGTCAGTCGGCGGACGCGCAGGCCCGCGGTGCGCATGCGGCACCGCGATACTCGTAAGCACATGGAGCTGGGCTTCACCGAGATCGTCACCCACTCAGGAACGACAACCACGGGGAATCGCGGCGCCTGGTTCACCCTCCCCTGCAGAGAGCACCCGGACCGCATCGGAGGGCACTGGGAAGGCGTCGCCCGATTCGGGGTCCCACAGTGTCACCTGACCACCGACCACGCCGAACGTGCCGTACACCTGCTTGGGATCCAGTCGGTGCCCGTACAACGGCAGTTCGTCCAGGGAGCCGATCGGAGTCACGCAGACCGGTCGGGGATTGGCACCGTAGTAGTGATCAGGTACTCGGCCCGATCGCCACTGCCGTACCGCATCATCACCGGCCGCGCCGGCGCCGTCCAGTACGGTCACCGCCCACGCCAACGTGAGCGCCATGGCCCCGGTCAAGGCGGCGATCGGGTGGAACAGGCGCAGCGTACGGTGGCGGAACAGGGGCAGCCGCAAGTAGCCCCAGCAGGCCAGGAAGAAGAGCGTCAGCGCTACCGAGATCCCCAACACGTACACCGAGGCCAGGAACTGCCACACCTCCGCAACGTCCATCTCCTCCGCGCGGACGTGGAACGCGGCACCGTAGAAGGTGAAGAGCACAGGGCTGAGCCCGCCAAGTGCCGGAACGGCCACCGGCAGCAGAGCGACGAACACCGCCACCAGAAACGGTCTCCGGCTACCCTCGCGGGCCAGGCGTCGGATGCCGCCCGTGACGAACACCGCGCCTGCCAGGAGGAGGTGCAGGCGTACAGCGGCAGTCGGATCAGCGATCCAGGTCACCCAAGCCGTGACCGCGAAGAGCGCTCCGCTGGTCGCCAGCGCCGCCAGCCATGCGTGACTGCGCCGGCGCCGGTGGACCACCACCGCGTCCTCGTCCCGCGGGGCATCACCCCCCTCCCCAGCTGCCGTGCGACGGCCATCCGACGTGAGCGGACTGGTGCGGCGCCGACGGACGACACGACGTCGACGGACGAACGGAAGCATGATGGTCGCACACCACCAACTCAGCAGCGCCCACGCCACCAGCGCAGGCAGAGCCAGCCACCAAGGCCCAGAAGCAGCCGGGATGCCGAGCACACCCGCGGCCCAACTCAGCGCCGTCGCCCTCACCACCCACCCGTGGCTTTCTCCCACCCTTGTCCGGCGCATTCCGTCGTGTGCCCGCACTCGACGCGGAAACGGGGGACGCACCCGACCCTCACCAGCGTGCCGCTCGGCCTCCTCCAACGAGCCGAACAGCACCGTCCCGGTGTCGTGCAACCCCATGCGCCGCTCCAGATTGAACAACCACCGCAGCCACCAATTGGAGTGCGCGCTGGGCGGGGCGCAAACGAACCAGTGCGGTTCCTGACGGCGCTGCCTCCGCCGCATCCGCGCGCTCACGGGCCGCAGATCAAGCTCGGCATCGTCCGCGAGGTCCTTGACCTCCTGGATCGCCCACCGTTCGGGTCGCCGACCGGAATCACGCCCGACGGGGATGCCGAGCACGTAGACCGAATTCCGGACCGCCTCGCCCGGAAGGACTCCGCCCGGGGTGCGAACCTCCGGGTACTCCTCCTCTTGAGCGTCCAGTACTTCCCAGCCCATCTCCTCGAACAAGGCGCGGACCTTTCTCCGGTGCTCGGCCGGCCCTGTGAGAGCTGCCTCCACCCGGACGGTGAGCAGCGCTCCTCCGTGCCCCTGCCTTTGGTCTGCCTGCACGATCCCCTCCCTTCAACGGGAGTTGATCTTCCCTGTCGATCACGGACTTCAACACTGATCTGCGGAAGTGACGCTGGCCCGGCATGTCTGGCATAGCGTGGCTCCCTGACGAACCGGTGTGTGCACTCGCGACGCGGTCTCTGGTCCAGGCAACAGAGCGAGCCGAGCCCGGCGCTTCAGCCATCGCACTCACGCAATATCCCGCAGATACACGACGCCGTGCCCATAGCGTGCCCATAAGAGCGGACAACCACGGTCAACAGCGGTACAACCAGGCCGTACGACCGAGCCGTCAAAACGGCATCCCCGCAGTTCAGCAGCCATGCAGCCGTCCAAGCGCCGTAGCTTCCCAAGCTCAGAGCTCAATCCGCTCTGACTGGCGGCCAGTTGTGGCCCCGCCTCGTCGATGAGGCGGGGCCACCATTCTATGGAGCGGGCTCGTAGGTCACGGTGGTGTCGGTGCAGGCTTCCGCGAGTTGTGTGAGTGCTTCGAGCTCGACGGCGTCGATGGTGAGTTCCCAGCGGAGCTTGGTTGCGAGCCATTCCGAGGTGTAACGGCACGTGATGTCGACGGCCGGCGGCAGCCATTCGGCCGGGTCCTGGTCGGCCTTGCTGCGGTTGGAGGCCGCAGAGACGGCGATGAGCGAGGTCCTGGCGTCCAGGTCGTTGGCGTACGCCTCACGCCGCTTGGCGGTCCATTGCGACGCCCCGGAGTCCCATGCCTCGGCGAGCGGCACCATGTGGTCGACGTCCAGGGCGGAGGCTGCGGTGATCCACTTGGCGTCGTAGTACGACCACCATCGGCCTCCTGAGAGCTTGCAGCCGGGGAGGATCTCGGGCGGGTCGATCGCCTCGGAGATGAGCACCTCCGCTCGCGTGTTGCAGCCGTCGGTGGGGTTTTGGCCCGCGTTCCAGTGCTTGAAGCTCGTGCGCTGGTAGCCGTTCCGCACCTCCGCCGCGAGGGGGAGGACGTCGACCGCAACCGCGATCGGGAGTGTGTACGTCTCGGCGGCCCGATCGTGTGCGCGAGCCGGAGTGGGTGCCAGTAGGGGCAGGACGACGAGTGCGGCCGCAAGAGAGGCACGCCTGAGGTTCTTGATCACGCATCGCAGAATCGATTGCGCGTACCTCGTTCGAGGAGTTCGACTCGAACGAATGAGCCATATGGATGCTTGGGTTCACCGGACAGGCGTTCCATGAGGCACCCGATGGAGGAATGTCCATGCCGGGTTGATCAGCGCCCGCCCACCGATAGCCGACTGGCCGGTCCACCAGACCTCAATGACCATCCACCCGAGAGTTCGCGATGAAGAGGCCACGTTGGCGAGCGCACCACAAGCGCACAAGAACGAGCGGGGAACAGCGGGGAATCATGGTGAAAGCAGCCGTGCCCGACGAGGCCGCGCCCAGTCCATTCGCCCAGGTCAGCGCCCGAACCGGCCCCAAGTGCCGGCAGCTTCCCAAGCTGAGAGCGCGAGTTCGATTCTCGTCACCCGCTCTTCTTGAAGCCCCAGGTCAGCAGCCTGGGGCTTGTTTTATTGGCTACACGTGTGAGTGGGAGGCGTCGGGGAGTACCCGGAACGCCTTGTAGCGGATCAACGGGCGTACGGCCCGGAAGTCTCGTCGGTCGAGGATGAGCATCGCGTCGGTGTCGTAGTCGGCGGCGAGCGCCATGTTCACCGCCTCGGCGAGGTCCCGGTCCAGCGCCGCAGGTCGTCGACCGCGCTGAGGGCAGCCTCTCTGCCGAGCTCTCGTCCGGATGAGCCGAGTCCAGGACTGCCAGAAGGCCGGACGTATCGGCGATGACAATAGTCACCCGGCCGATCCGGAGTCCGGGTCGGCCTCACCACGGACGGCCTCGGCGACCGAGTCGCGGACCTCCGCCTTGGATGGCGTGCGGCCCGGCCCCTCGAACGTGCGTGAGAACAGCGGCTCGTCCTAGACCGGTTCGCCATGGCCGCGAGGTGGATGCCCTGGCGGATGATCTCTGCCTCGCTTATACCTCGGCGCTTGGCGGCCTCCTTGATGATGGCCGGGTCCGGGATCGGCGTAGACGTTGGTGCGCTTCATGGACCGGCGCGGTGCCCGGTTCTGTCGACCGGCGGGCCAGTGCTGGGCGGTATCCAGAACAGGCTCAGGTCAGATCAGACCTCGAAAAGCCCGAGCAGGCGGTGCTGGAAGGACGGCTTGATCCGGGTCGTCGCGATGCGGGCGATCTCCTCGACCTTGTCGGCAGCCGTATGGGGCTCCATCTTCCCCATGTACGAGACCTGAATGATCACGTTGCTCTTGAGGACCTTGGCTTCAACCAAGTTGGTACGGTCCGGCTGCGTCTGGCCCGGGTCACGGATGACCGCAACGTCGCCGAGACCCTCCAGCGGTTGCAACACGGCTGGCTGTTCCCAGCCCTTTTCTTCGTAGAAGGTCTCGCGGGCATGGCGACTGCCGGTCTTTAGCCAGGCGTAGTCGTAGCGGCGGAAGCTCAGCCTGAATCCGAGGTCGCTCCCGCTCTCCCACTGGCACTCGGTCTTCTGTGCGCCCCGTCCTCCCGGGGCGCCGCTTCCGTAGGGATCGCCTTCCGCCTCGCCGACGAGTCCCCTGGCGCGAGCCGGGACTCGATCGAAAACCTGACACGCGTTCGGGAGTGACGTCGCCTCGTGACGCCATGGCCACCAGGTCTGGCTCCAGTATCCGCCCTCCAAAAGCAAGCTCTGGGTGAGCATCAGGGTGGGAATGGCGAGGTAGGCGCAGAGGTACCACAGTCGGCGCACCGCACTCGTCGGAGCGGTGCGCGGCGCGGACGACAGTCGGTCTCGCCACCGCTGGATCGAAGCCACTTTGGTGTCGAAGTCCGGGTCGCGCGCGAACAAGTGGGTGCGCGGTGAGGGCAGGATGACCCGTCTGCCCCCGAAGCCGGTCAGACGGTGCACCAGGACCGAGCGGCCCAGCGGACTGCGCAGTGCCTCGACGCCGGCGACGTCCCGCCAGGGGATGAGCCGGGTCCGCAATACCGAGCGCACCAGCATGCCCTGATCGGAGAAGCACACGCCGCCACCAGCTGCGCCCTCGTCCCGCTCAATGTCGTCCCCGCCTTCCGTCCCCGCCGCCTCGCTGACCGTCATCATCGTCACCGGCAACCAGGTGAGCGACAGCTCCCGGCCGGGTTCCCTCGTACGAGTCGCCCGTCATCACAAGTACTTGCGCGGCAGCGCCCTGCGAGTTCGATTCTCGTCACCCGCTCCAGCGTGAAACCCCAAGTCAGCGGCCTGGGGTTTTGTGTGTTGCTGAGGGTTCTTCGTCGGTTCCGGCCCGCCGAACTCACGAAGATCGGGCACGCGACGGGCACGAGTGCTGGGTGGGCGCTGTACGCTCACCGCTCCCGCCATCGGAACGTGTCGTTGACCTGGTGCTTCGTAGCGCGCCCACGGCCTTCCCACACGAGAGGCCCTCAGCCTGCTGTTCTCTCGGCGAGGCTGATTGGCGTCTCCTTGCGCCACGGAGACGACGGCTGCTGAAGTCCCTCCCGCCAGCCGGGACTTCAGCATTGGAAATCCGTGTCAGAGCGGCAGGTCGTCGGGCACGACCCGGAATGCCTTATGGCGGCCCAATGGACGTACGGCCCAGAAGTCACGGCGGTCGAGGGTGAGGATAGCGTCGGTGTCGTAGTCGGCGGCCGGCGCCACATTCACCGCATCGACACGGTCCAGGTCCAACGCGCGACAGCGGACGCGGACGGACTGGGCGGCGCCCAGGTGGTCCTCCGTGATCTCCGGCATGATGACGCGTTCGCTGCCCCGTGCTCCGGGTGCGTCGAGTCAAGAGCGGCCAGGAGACCGGACGTGTCGGCAATGACGATGATCACGCGGTGGTCCCGGCTCCCGAGTCGGTCTCACGTCGGACCGCGTCTGCGACCGTGTCACGGACCTCTGCCTTGGACGGTGTACGCCTCGACCCACCGAAGGTGCGGGAGAACAGCGGCTCGTCCCAGACGCGGTTCGCCATGGCCGCGAGATGGATCCCCTGTCGGATGATCTCGTCCTCGCCGAGCAACGACGCATGGAGGCGTTGAACGCGCTCAACGAGGCCGACATCCAGCAGCGCGTCGAAAAGCGGGGCTCGCGGTACGACGCGGAGTCCGTGCTGCTACCCGGCCGGCCACCGTGCCGCGGCGCGGTCGCCCGGCAGCGGCCGGCCGGGCGACCATCGGGCTCCCGGCATGAGTTCCACGCGTACGTCGTCGGTTTCTCGGATGACATAAGTCGAGTCCGTGTCATGCTGCCAGCCGACAGCGACGGCGTGATAGCGCCCGCCGCGCTCGATGAGGAGCCTCAGTCCGGTATACCGGTAGCGGTAGTGGACCTGCTCTCCGAGATCTCTCACCTCCAGTCCGCGGCCGGTCATGCTCAGTCGGTCGGTGCTGAAGACGACGATCGCCGTCCTGCCGACCAGATGATCTGCGCTGCGCTCAGCGTCGCGTTGACCTGACTGATGCGCCGCCAGCGCGACAGCCCAGAGCAGGCACAGGCATGCTGCCGTGAGCGGTGCGCCCCGTGCACGGATGCCGCTTGGGCAGCGGCCGTTGTGCGCGGCGGGCAACTGGCCCAAAAGGATGCCGATGGCCAGGAGAACGGGCACCAGCCATTGGTACGGCTGGATTCGGCCCCAGCTGAACAACATGACAACAGCCACGCACAGCACGAGCAGATGGAAACGGGCGGCCCGCCGCGCGAATCTTCGGCACCGGCGGATGAAGGCGGGGGGCAGAAGAGGCAGGACTGACCGGATGGGCAGTTGCGGGTCACGCAGCACCACCACAGCCACCACAGCGGTCAACACCACGGGGGCGGTCACCAGCCGCAGGCTGCGCATGACGAACTCCGGGAAGCTCAGGCCCAGAGCCAGTACGTCGATGTGGAAGTACTCGAAGAACGCCCGGGTATGCACCGTGCCGGCATAGAACAACAGCGCCGCGGCGAGCCACATGAGGGTCCCCCAGTCGGCGGTGTGACCGGCGACCGGACGCCGTGCAGGGGGCGGCTCTGTGCGGCGGCGGTCCGGATCGCGCCGCAACATCCGCCTGAGACGTCGCCGGGCACTGGCACGCCGCAGACGCCGTTCGCCCTCCGGCGTGGACGCTCGGGTGCGGGGAGCGGGAAGGGACCGAGCGTCGTTCATGATGTCGACGTCGGCGTTGACTGTGTCTCAGGTGATGCCGTGGATGTGGAGCCGCACGGATGCGGGCGGCTGCCGGCTGAAGGGCCCGGAGACGCGGATGCGCTGGAAGACGGATCGCCGGAACAGCCATCGGTGGAACACGGCTCGGTCGGACAGTCGGATTCCGTGCCCGGCGGCAACGGCGTTGGATCTGGTGCCGGCACCACCGCGGGGTCGGGTTCCGGGCTCGAAACCCGCGTCGGCTCGGGCACAGGGTCGACGGGGTCTCCACCGAGAGGCGGTGGCGTACTCGACCCACCTGTCGGCTTCGCGGGAGTCTCCGCCGGAGCGGCGCTGTTCAGGGGCATGCTCGACGAGCTGTGCCTGCCGTGCCGGGTGCGTTCGTCCGGCGGGGCATGGGGGCTGGTGGTGGATGAGTCAGCCGGCGGTGCACCCAGAGGAGCACGCGGTGCGTCCGGACCGGGTTCACGGGCGGACGTGGAGGAGCAGCCTGCAGACGAGCCGACCGAGGCGGCCACCACCAGCACAAGGCACCCCAGCCTCAGATGCCGAGAACGCATGCGCCCCATCTACCGTTGCACCGGCCCTTCCAGACGCTACTGGTGGGTGAGCCACTACGGACCGTGACCAAACCCGGGGCCCAGAAGTCTGCCGCAGATACGGGCATCAGCACAGACATAGATCATTAATGGCGATCTCTGACGCTGACTGTTCTTGGGTGAGCGATCCAGGGTGAGTTCCCTGGACGTCTGGTTCCGTCCACCCCCAGCTTGCGGACCGGTTGCCGAGGGACCCGATCGCCCCCGCCCTGTTCGGAAACCTTCCCCATCCACAACCTGTGGGGCGCGGAAGCGTCTCAGGCGATGTCGTGGAGGTTGTGCGTGGGTCAGGTCGGATGCGTGCCGGGCAAGAGCGCGGTAGTCGGCTTCGTCGTGGAGAACGACCAGACCGTGGTGTGCCGCTGTAGCGGCGATGACGAAGCCCCGGCGGCCGTGCGGGGCCGGGTCACCTGGTACGACGATCGTCGCCGATCACGCGCGTAGGTAGGTCAGGACGGCGAGGACGCGGCGGTGTCCCAGGCCGTCGAGGTGAAGGTCGAGTTTCTGAAGGATGTTGCTGACGTGCTTGTTGACCGCCGCTTCGGTGACGTACAGCTCGCGGGCGATGGCGGCGTTGGTGCGGCCCTCGGCCATAAGCGCGAGGACCTCGCGCTCTCGTGGGGTGAGGCGTTGCAGGGGGTCGCGGCGGCGGTTGAGGAGTTGGCGGACGACTTCGGGGTCGATGACCGTCGCGCCTGCGGCGACTTGGGCCACGGCGTCGACGAACTCGCCGACGGCGCTGACGCGGTCCTTGAGGAGGTAGCCGACCCCCGTGTCGCTGCCCAGGTCGAGCAGATGGGCGGCGTAGGACTGCTCGATGTACTGGCTGAGGACCAGGACCGGCAGGGTGGGGTACTCGTGGCGCAGGGCGACGGCGGCGCGCAGGCCGTCGTCCGTGTTGTCCGGTGGCATGCGGACGTCGGTGACGGCGATGTCGGGGCCGTGTTCCCGGACGGCGGAGATCAGGGCTTCCGCGTCGTCGACGGCGGCGACCACCCGGTGGCCGAAGCGGGTGAGCACACCGACGAGGCCGTCCCGCATCAGCGGGGAGTCCTCGGCGAGTACGACGGTCAGCGACACGGCAGCTCCACGTGCAGCAGGGTGGGCCCGCCCGGCGGGCTGGACAGATGGAGTCTGCCGTCCGCCGCGGCGACGCGGTCGGCCAGGCCGATGAGGCCGGTGCCCTCCTCCGGGGTGGCGCCACCGACACCGTCGTCGCTGACAGACAGGGTGAGCATGTCGGTGTGCAGGCGGGCGTGCACCTCGAACCGGTTCGCCCCGCTGTGCTTGACGGCGTTGGTCAGGGCCTCGGCGATCACGAAATACGCCGTGGTCTCCGAGGAGACGGGTATGCGGTGCGGCAGGCTGATGTCGACTGTGACGGGCAGCGCTGAGCGCCCCGCCAGATTCTCCACTGCTGCGGCCAGACCGTGGTCGGTGAGCGCCTTCGGGTGGACGCCGCGGCTGAGCTCACGCAACTCCTCGACGGCGAGGGCGGCCTGTTCCCGCGCTTTGGTGAGCTGCCCGGCCAGCGGTGAGTCCGGCTCGGTGTCGAGGGCGGCCAGGCCGAGCATCACGTTGAGGGAGACCAGCCGCTGCTGCGCCCCGTCATGCAGGTCCCGCTCGATCCGCCGCCGCTCCGCGTCGAAGGCGTCGACCAGCCGCGTCCGGGAGGCTCGTACGTCAGTGAGCTCGCGGCCCAGTTCGCTGTCGCGCGGCGTCAGCATGAGACGTGTGACAGCGGCCCTGGCGCCGGCCCAGGCGGTGATGGTGTACGGCGCGGCGGCGAGCAGGCAGAGGCCGACGATCACCAGCGGCCAGGCTCCGGGATCATCGAGAGGCGACGTGATCACCAGCACGGGGACGGCCAGGGCGAAGCCCAGGACGAGGAAGTCCATCCACCACAGCGCGGTCGCCGACACCGCGGTGAAGCCCAGCTCGCGCCAGGTCGCAGGCTCCCGCAGCCGGGTTCGCACCCATCCCACGAGTCCCGCGCGTTCGGGAGCCCGGTGCGGGTCGGGCACCGGGTCCAGGTCCACCAGCCGCAGGCGCCACCGCTCGAAGCGGGTGACGGCGACGCCGGACAGTGCCACACCGAGCAGGATCAGCGCCCCGATCGACACCACCAGCGAGACGATTCCCGCGACGAGCGCGACCACGAGGACGACGCTGGTGACGGCACCGAACACGACACCGGACAGCAGGTATGCCAAGGACCGCCAGGGCCAGCTGGAGCCGAGCACCTTCAGCGGGTTCTGGCCGAGCGCCTGCCACGCGGTCCGATGTCGCATCCCTCGACCCTAGCGAGCCGGGGATCTTGAAGCAGTAGTGCAAGCACTACCCCCGGACTCGCGTGTGCGCCAGTGCGCCGACGAGGGACGGGCCGGTGCACTGGGGTCCATGAAGCTGTTCACCGTCCATGCCGGTACGCGTCGCCGACTCGGCACCGTGGTGGCCGCGCTCGGTATCGCGATCGCGGCGGCCGCCGTACCGGCCTCCTCGGCCGCTCGGTCCACCGCCGACTTGGAGCCGGCCCCGATCGACCGATTCGTACGCGACTACCTGGAGCAGACCCGCCTGCCGGGCGCGGTGGTCGCCGTCACCAGGGGTGACAGGGTTGTCCACACTGCGGGGTACGGGCACACCGCGTCAGGGCAGGCCATGACGGAGCGGACTCGCCTGCCAGTGGCGTCACTGTCGAAGTCCATGACCGCACTCGCCGTCATGCAACTGGTCGAGGCGGCCAAAGTCGACCTGGATCAGCCTGTGCACCGCTATCTGCCCGAGTTCACCATGGCCGACCGGCGTTCCCAGGAGATCACCGTCCGGCAGATCCTGACCCAAACCTCCGGTATGGCCGACTCTGCCTACCCGGACCTGACCCGCGCCCAACCGCACACCCTCAAGGAGGCCATCGCCGCGATGCGCGAGGCGCACCTCGCCACCGCGCCGGGCACCCGGCACCGCTACCACAACCCCAACTACTTCGTCGCGGCCCGCCTGGTCGAGGTGGTCAGCGGACAGCCCTTCACCGACTACCTGTCCGCCAAGCTCTTCAAGCCGCTGCGCATGACGCACACCGCATCCGTCGACACGACCACCGAGATGCCCGACCGGGCCCGCGGCTACGTCCGCGCCTACGGCACAACGTTCTCCCGTGCTCACCCCCGCTGGTTCACCGCCGGCAGCCACGGTGTCGTCACCAACGCGGACGACCTTTCCCAGTGGCTGATCGCCCAGAACAACCAGGGCGTGTCCGCCGACGGCCGCCGTATCGCCACGGCCCGCACCATCGAGCTCACGCACACCCCGCCGAAAGCGCCGAAGGACACGGACTATGCGATGGGCTGGATGCGGAACCAGCACAGTGACGGGCCCGGGGAGATCCAGCACACGGGCCAACTCCTGACCCACAATTCCATGGCCACCCTGCTGCCCGACAGCAGGGTCGGCATCGCGGTCGTCACCAATACCGGCCTGATCTCCGGAGACGACGCCGCTCAGCTCTCCCAGGGCCTCGTCGACCTCGCGCGGGGCAAGAGCCCCGAGGTGGCAAAGCCCTTCTCGATGACGGCCGACTGGGTCCTGGCGGCGCTGACCCTGCTGGCGACGGGCCTCGGCATCCGCGGTGTCCTGCGTGCGCGTCGATGGGCGCGGCACACCGCACGGCGACCATGGTGGCGAACGGTCCTGCGGTTGCTGCCCCAAGCCCTCCCGGTCCTCCTCCTCACTCAACTCGCCTCGCTGCTCGGCTTGTTGATGAACCGCTCCGGAACCCTGGCACAGACCGCCTACGCCTGGCCGGCGCTTGTCGTATGCGCGGCGGCCGGTGGCCTCGCCTCCATCTCGGTCATCAACGCCCGTGCCCTCGCCCTGTTCCGCTACCGCCGACACGCCAGGCACGGGGCCGGGGCGACGAGGGCGACAAACACTCGGCACAAGGGACGAGCATGAGGCCCTCCGCCCCGCCTGACGCCGGAACCCCACCCCGGGACTAGGGCCCTTCTGATGGATCTCCGTGGGAGAAGGAGCGGCGTTCGGTGCGTGCTCTCGGCGTGCCGGGCGGAAGCCCTCGATGGGGGTCCCCCCGCGCGAGCGGAGCCGAGCGTGGGGGAGGAGCTACTAGGGCTTTTGTCCGGTGCGGCGAGTGGGGGCACCTCCCACGCCTTTAAGGCAGTGGGGGAGCGTGCCGGGCGTCGCGACGCCACGGAGATCCATCAGAAGGGCCCTAATGCCGACGGGCAGACGACAACAGCCGACGGGAGGTCCGCGCGGTCCCGGAAACTGATGGCACATGCGATATCGCGTTTGTGCGCCTTACCGAGGAAGCATGTGAGGCACCTCTCCACGGGAAGCAGGGCGTGGCCGGCCGGCGTGAGCCGAGGCCGTGCCCCAGCCGTGCCCGTAAGGGCGGGTAACCACGGTCAGCCAAGGTGCGACCTGGCTCACACGTCGGTCCAAGGAGACGGCGTCCGCGCTGGTCAGGGCCAATGAGCCCACGCAAGCGCCGTCGCTTCCCAAGCTGAGAGCGCGAGTTCGATTCTCGTCACCCGCTCCATGGCGAAGGCCCAGGTCAGCGACCTGGGCCTTTTTTGTTGTCCGTGGTTATCAGTTGTCGCGTGCCAGATTCGTGCCGGATGGTTGATCGTCGGGGCGGGGGGCTGTTGTTCTGGCACGGGTGCAGCTTCCTGCGCCTGCTCCCGCGCCTCGCGTACGGTCCTGTCCAGATCGGCTGCGACGTCCCCGCTGTCGATCGTCGTCGGAGTGCTGATAGATCAGCGCGGCCCTCTCCGAGGGCTGGCCGCCCCGCACCGGCCTGGCCTTGAGGGTGGCGCTCGAGCGGGTCGACAGGGCGTGTCCCCTGTGGCGGAGGTCGTAGAAGCGGAAGCCCGCGTACAGCTCCACGTGGATGCGGAGGTCCGAGCGGAGGAACTCCAGGAGGTACACGGTGCGGGTGCCCGCCTCGGGCTTGGTGTCGCCGGGGTGCGCGACGACCGTTCGTCCACTCAGTGTCGGCGCGCCTGTCCGCGATCTTCAGCGGCTGGCGATCGATGCCCCTGTGGCGGAGGCCCGTCGGCTCTGCGGGCGGAGAAGGCCGTGCTCGCCGAGGCAGACCGTGGGACGCCGGCGAGGTCCGACGTGATCGGCGAGGGCGTCGACCTGAGCCACGGTGGGGATGCGACGCTCCGCCGGGGGCCGCCCATCGCGTGGTCCAGGCACTACCGCCGGGCGCCGTACGGCTCCTTGGCGCGATGGGCGGCGCGGTGCGGAATCCGGGCACCGCACCGTCCGATTCGGCCGCCCGCGAGTCACCTCAGTCGGCGTTCACCCGCGAGGCTGTCAGCGGAAGTCCACGTAGTAGACGTCGACGTCCGGAAGGGGGTTGGGGAGCTTCCGCTCCGCCGACAGCGGCTTCCCCTCGCAGGGGAAGGTGTCGCCCGACACGTTGTCCGCGTTCGCGAAGAGCTGGGCCGTGAGTTCGGTCCAGCGCAGATTCCGGCTGAACTTCCAGTCGGCATCCTTGTCCCAGCGGCCGATGTAGGGGTTCCACAGCTCCATTCCGGACATGGCGTCGGTCGGCGCGCCCGTGTTGACGCCGCCGGCCCAGCGGAAGCAGTAGTGGATCGTCCCTCCGTCGACCCCGAGTTGCACGGCCTGGCCGGCTGTCGGCGCGATGAAGCCGATGTAAGTACGGTTGTCGTCGGCCGTCGCGGCTGAGGCCGGGGCTGCCGCCGCTGTGACGGCCACGAGCGCGCCGAGGGCCGCAACGGTTCTCCTCACACGGATCACGTGTGACTCCTTCTCTGTTGTGGGGCCAGGGTTACCGACGGTTACTTCGGCATTATGTTTCACGTTCAAGCACCGCTTCGCAATACCCTGTCCCCACCGAACTCCCACTCGGACAAAGAGAGTTACTCAAGAAGGAGGCCCGCCCGGCGACGGCCGTACCCGGCCCTGTCCGGCGGGCAGTGGCAGCGGGACGGCTACCTCCGCGGACGTGAACGAGGCTCTTTCTCGTGCGGGCCGCGAGGGTCATGGCCGCTGACGGTGACGCCGGGGCACCGGCGGCTTGGTCGGTGACCTTGCCGTGAGCATGATGAGCAGGTACGCCGGGAAACGCCGCGCTCGGTTCACTGTGGTTCCCAAGTCCGCGATCGACGGGGATCCGTTCCAGCCAAGTTCTTGACGCGATCCTGACATGAACCTCTCACGATTGGCACTGCTTGCCCGACGGCGGACGGTCACCCGCCCTGGCACGGTCATCGCGGCTCGTGCCCACGGCGTGCCCGTAAGAGCGGACGACCACGGTCAACAGCGGTGCCACCAGACCCCCACTCCAACAACAGCCGAACGGATCTGCGCAGGTCAGGAGGTAGATCCTCCGTGATCTCCGACATGACAACGAGGCCCGGCTCATCCACTGCGCAACGCGCATACGGGGGTGTTCTCCAGGGCCGCCAGGGTCGGAACGGGCTTCGCGCTGCGAAGTACTGGAGAACCGGCGGCGCGCTCCGGCGCTCACCCGCTTGCGGGCGACGGAGGAGAGTGCCTTCGACCTCGATCTCTTTGAGGACGGGGGAAGAGACAGCGCCTGCAGGATGCGCGGCAGCCTCATTGCTGCGTCAGTCGGTGGAGGCCGACGCGAAGGTGCCTTGCACCGAGTATGTTTCGCCGTCCGCCGTGGCGGTGGCCACATACGAGTCGCCGCCGGCGTCCCGGTTGCCGGTCTCATGGTTGTACTGCCCCGCGAACATGTGCTCACCGGCCGACACCGTCCGCCCGTCCTTGAGTGTCCAGCGGTAGACGAGGAAGCCGTCCGTCTCCTCCACATTGAGGGTGAAGTCCTCCTCGGGCCGGGTCCGCCAGGAGCCGGTCGAGGAGACCCCGCCGGTCTGTGCGAGACGCAGCTCGACGGTGAGCGTCGTCAGGGTCTCCGTCGTCCTGACCGTGATATCGCTCTGCGCCCAGTACTCATTGCTGCCCGGGTCGATCCATCCGTCCGACCACAGTGGCCCGTACTCGGTCTCCGCCGCCGGCGGCGCCTGCGGGGTGCGCGCCGTGGGACGGGGCGTGGAGGAAGCTGCGGTCTCGGACGATGAAGGCGACGGGGAGGAGGCCCCCGGCATGATTTCCGCCCTTGCGTGATGGGGAGACTGATCCATCTCGCCGCGCATCCAGTCGACCGTGATCACCGCGCATGCCACGCTGGCGACGACGGCCGCTGCCGCGGCGAGCCACCGCGCTTTTCTGTTCCGGGGCCGGAGGCCCTTGGCGACTCCGGCCGATCTGTGCCGGCTCCCGGCGGGCGGCACGGATGTCCCCGGTCCGGCGGCCGCGCGCCGGGCCGGGACTGCCGCGCCTGCGGCTGGCGACTGCGGTGCCTGGAGCATCTGCTCCACATCCTCGACGGTCAGCCGCCCGACGGGGTCCTTGACCAGCAGCCCTTCGATCAGCGGAGCCAAGGGCCCGGCGGCGGGCGCGGACGGCACCGGCGCCCACACGATGGCGTATGCCGTCTCGACCCCGGTCTCCCGGCGGAACGGTGGCTCGCCCTCCACCGCCTCGTAGAGCAGCACGCCGAGCGCCCACAGGTCGGACTCCGGGCCCGGCGTGCCGCGGTCGAGCCGTTCCGGCGAGCAGTAGTCGATGGAACCCATGAGCTGGCCGGCCATGGTGAGCGGGGAGGTGTCCGGGGCCACGGCGATGCCGAAATCCGTCAGCACCACGCGGTCGTCACGGCCGAGCAGGACGTTGCCGGGCTTGATGTCGCGGTGCACCACCCCGGCGTCATGAGCGGCGCGCAGCGCGGCGATCACCCCGCTTGCGATGCGGGCGGCCTCCTCCGGCGGGACCGGCCCGAGCTTCCTGATCACCTCGGCGAGGGTGACGGACGGCACGTATTCCATGACGATGGCGGGCGACCCCCCATCGTCCACGACGTCATGCACCACGACGACGTTGGGGTGGCTGAGCCGGGCGGCGATGCGCGCCTCGCGGCCTGTGCGCTCGAAGAGCCTGTCGACGTCGTCGTCCAGAGAGGAGTAGTGGAGCCTCTTGACCGCTACCTCGCGGTTGAGCAACTCGTCCCGGGCACGCCACACGGTACCCATGCCGCCCCGGCCGATGCGCTCCACCAGCCGGTATCTGCCGGCCACAAGACGTCCTTGCTCAGACATGAACGCCACGCTTCCCACCGCCGTGCGGCTGACGGCGTCGCCCATGCAGTATCCGACCGGCGTGAGCCGAGTGGGCTCTTCGGCGAGTTCCGCGCACGGGCAGCAGATCGGGACCGGAGTCTGCCTGCCGGTAGGGCAACCGGACGCAGTCGTCGACAGGTGCGTGATGCATGTTGATTCCGTGGTTCGTGACCTACGGCGACGGGTGTCCATCGCACGTCGTACAGCCCCACCGCGACCAACTGGTCAATCCGGTCGCAGAGCCCGAGGTCGTGCAGTACCACCTCGGTGCCCACTCCGATCGAGTGAGCGGGTATCCCCCATCGGTATCGGCGTTGCGGACAATGACGAGATCGGACCGACGAACCGGCCGCCCGCCCTGAGCAACTCTACGCCGACGCTCAGGCAATGCCTGAGCCCCCAGCGCCCTCCAGGCTTCTGGAATGGTGCGCCAGGCACGGCGGCTGCGGCGTTCGCCGGAGGTCAAACTCTCCTGTATCGGCAACTTCCGGCAACTCCATGCCGGTCAGGACGTGGCGACACCTGGAAGGACCGATCCCGGTGACCGTGATGAGCGCGGGCAACGAGCAACGCCGCCTGCCCATGTCCGCCGCTCGGCACGAAACGATGTCAACGCATCGAACGCGGCGACGAAGCCGGCGCGCGGGATGTGCTGCGGGTACACATGGCTCTCGCAGCCTCCCAGTTGGCCCACCCCGACGATCAAACCTGAGCAGGCAGGCGCCCGAGGCGGGCCGACTCACCAAGCGCGAGTTCGATTCTCGTCACCCGCTCCATGAGAACCCCAGGTAGCAGTGCAGCGCACCTTCGGTCGCGCCGAGGGCCAGTGCCGCCCGCCGGCTTCCGACAACGCCCCGACGTCGAGGGCCGGCCAGTCCGCCGGCACCGTCCGCTTGCCACACCGGCAGGTCACGGCGTCGGGTCCCGCTCGTGGCGGATCGTCAACTCGGCGGTCCCCAACGACGTAGGGAAGCGGACGTTGGGGAGGGACGATCGAGGTTCTCGTCCCTCGGCGCACGATGTCGAGACCTTTTGGCAAAGAGGAGATCAGCGCGACTCGCGAAGCCTGTCTCGCTGGGAAAGCCCCGGACTAGTCTGATCCCACTGAGCAGCCTTTCGAAGGCACGGCACGTGGAAAAGGTGACGGGTGATGCCGCTGAGACCCGGCGATGTGGAGTCCATAGGCGGCTACGCGCTGACCGACCGACTCGGAAGTGGCGGCATGGGCATCGTCTATCTGGGCCGCTCGGCCTCGGGACGGCAGGTCGCAGTCAAGGTCGTGCACCCGCCGTACGCGCAGGACGAGGAGTTCCGGACGCGCTTCAGGCAGGAGATCGCGGCGGCACGCCAGGTGAGCGGGGCATTCACGGCCCCGGTGGTGGACGCCGATCCGGACGCCGAGCAGCCGTGGATGGCGACACTGTATGTGCGGGGCCGCACCCTGTCGGATGTCGTGGCGAAGGACGGCCCGTTGAGCGGACGTGAGTTGCGCGGGCTCGCGCTGGGCCTTGTCGAGGCACTGCGGGACATTCACCGGGCAGGTGTGGTGCACCGTGATCTGAAGCCGAGCAACGTCCTGATGGCCGAGGACGGACCTCGCGTCATCGACTTCGGCGTCTCGCGCGCCGCCGACAACGAAACCCTCACCGTGACCGGGCGATTGGTCGGCACCCCGCCCTTCATGTCGCCGGAGCAGTTCACCTCACCACGGGAAGTCACCGCCGCCTCGGACGTGTTCTCGCTGGGATCGGTGCTGGTGTACGCGGCCACCGGTACCCGTCCGTTCGACGGAAGCAGCCCGTACCTGACGGGCTATCAGGTGATGTACGAGGCTCCGGTCCTGGACGGAGTCAACGAACCGCTCCGGAGTATCGTCGAACTCTGCCTCGCCAAGGATCCGGCCGCCCGCCCCGAACTTGCCGACTTGCACCGCATGATCCTGACGCTGCCGGATTCCACCGCCCCGGTCGCGCCGGGAACGGCCGACTCGGCGGAACCCGGCCACCAGACTTCCGATGCACGCCCTGCCCGTGACGGACGTCGAAGACGGCGCATCCTCATCGGCCTTGCCGCAACCCTGGTCGTCACTGGGCTGAGCATCACGGTAGTGAAAACGGCAGGGAAAACAGCGGAGAAGACCGGGACACACCAGAACGACAGTTCTCAGTCGCCCACCACGTCCGCATCCGCATCCGCGCCCGCATCCGCCGCAGCAGTGACGCCACCGCCGAAGCACGTGCGGTGGGACTACCAGATCGGCGGCGCGTACACCCTGCCGACCGGTGTGCAGGTGGTCAGCCGCAGCCATGAAGACCCGCCCGCGCCGGGTGCGTACAACATCTGCAATTTCAACGCCCTCCAGGCGCAGGAGAACGCGGAGTACGACTGGGACTCCGACCTGCTGCTGCGCGACGCCAACGGGGATGTCGTCTACGACGAGGACTGGAACGAGGCGGTCCTGGACATTCGCACGGACGCCAAGCGGCAGCGCCTCGCTTCCGAGGTGAACACCTGGATCGACGAGTGCGCGGCCAAGGGATACCAGGCTGTCGAACCCGACAACTACGACACCTTCACCCGCTTCCCGGACTACCTCACGGCCGATCAGGCCAAGGCGTTCATGAAACTGCTGTCGGCGCACGCCCACGCGAAGGGCCTGGCCGTCGCCCAGAAGAACACCCTGGAGCTCGTCCCCGACCGTGCGTCCGTAGGCATGGACTTCGCCGTGGTGGAGGACTGCGGCGAGTGGAACGAATGCAGCAAGTTCGCCAAAGCATTCGACAACAATGTGTTCGTTGTCGAATACACGGCGAAGGGTCTGTCGAACGCGTGCTCCGGCTGGGGCAGCGCGCTCAGCGTTGTCCGCCGCGACCAGAGCGTCGTGCCCGACGGCACGAGCGGCTACCTCCGCGAGACCTGCTGACACCAAGCCCGCCGAGGTTGCCGGCCTCGACGGATATCCCGCGCCCCGTACGACATGGCTACCGCCTCTGCGGCGTTCCCCCTTCCGCCACTTCGGAATCGATGGGGCACGGGCCGCCGCCGAGCCAGGGGAACGGCAAGGTCACCTACGCGGGGCGCTGTATGGACGGGTGTGTGCAGTCGCGACGGACACTCCGGATCGGGCCGCGAGACGATGCGGGCCGGTCAGTGCAAAGCCGCGCACATCTCTGATCCGGTCGTTGGTGCACCCGTGCCCACAGCGTGCCCGTAAGAGCGGACAACCACGGTCAACAGCGGTGCGACCAGGCCCACGCCACGGCGCCGGCGCAACGAATCAACGCAGGTCAGCAGCCATGCAGCCGCCCAAGCGCCGTCGCTCCCAAGCTGAGAGCGCGAGTTCGATTCTCGTCACCCGCTCCACCGCTAAGGCCCAGGTCTGAGACCTGGGCCTGTTGCTTTCCGGTGTCGCCTGGCTTCGGATTCGTGCCAGAGGCCGACCGGGGGCCGGCCGACGGCGGTTACAGGGCCGCGGCCTCCTCGGTGGTGAGGAAGCGGAGGTTCTGCACGTACTCGTTGACGAGCATGGGGACGCCGTCGGAGGCAAGGTACCAGCGCGGCTTGCCCGTGCTGTCGGCGATCACCCTGCCGTTGACGCGAAGGTTTTCGAAGGTGACGTCCTTGACGGCACGCTCCTCGCTGAGGCCCATCGCAATGGAGAGGTCGGCGTTCTTGCCGTTGTAGCTGAGGTCCTTGATGTAGACGTTCTCGATGCCGCGGCCGGGCGAGGTGTTGTACTTCGTGTTGTACTCGATCCGCATGTGGATGAGCTGGCCCCAGCGGAAGTCCTCCACGCGGACGTTGTCGAACTTCACGTCCCGGACGAGGTTGTCGTCGCCGACCATGAACGCGATGGCACCCTGGTAGGTCACCTGCGGCTCGCGGTGGTCGAGGATGTCGATGTTCTCGAAATTCAGGTTCTCCAGCATCTCCGGGGTGTCGGAGTTGCCGTGCACGCCAATGTTGATCGGGTGCGCGACGTCGGCCCACAGGGAGCAGTTCTTGACCGTGATGTTGCGGGTGTCGCCGTAGAAGTCCCAGCGGTGGGTGTACAGGGCGATGCAGTCGTCGGAGGTGCGCAGGAAGCAGCCGTCGACCGTGATGTTCTCGGAGCAGTAGAGCTGGATGCCGTCGCCCCAGCCCTGCTGGCTGAAGGCCCGCAGGTTCTTGATCTTGATGTTCTGGGACTCGGCGACCCTGATGTTCTCGTACCGGGGGTTGAGGATCGTGACGCCGTCGATCGTGATGTTCTCGCACTTGCGGATGAGCATCGCGCCCCACTTGGAGTTGTAGAGCACGCCACGGCCGATGATCCGGGAGTTCTCCACCCCCTGGATGTCCAGCCAAGCGGTGACGACCGCGCCCGGAGCCAGGTAGACGGTGGTGTTGCTGGGCACCTTCAGCTCGCCGTTGGCGGTGGTGTGGTAGCCGGGCCCGAAGTACATGACGTTCTTGTCGCCCTCGGCGGGCACGTCCTGCTCGAGCGGGTTCGCGAGCAGGTGCAGGCAGTCGAAGATCTTGTCGTCGACCTGGACGACGACGTTGCGAGGCCGGTCCAGGGTGAAACGCGCGGTGTCACCGAGCACCTCGGGCTTGATGCCGTACGAGTCCGGACGGACGCGGAACTTTCCGGCGCCGCCCGGGTTGTAGGTGACCTCGACCTCCACGGTGCCGGAGAAGTCGAAGGCGGCCCAGGAGGAGCTCTGCGCCTTGTTGCTTCCGGTGACGGGGTCGATCAGCGCGAGCTTGGCCAGGTAGACGTCGAGCCTTCTCCAGGTGCCGCCCACGGAACGGACTTTGACGGTGAAGGAAGTGTTGAGAGGCACCTGCGGAAGTGTCGGGTGGATGACCACCGTGTCGCCGACGGCGGTGCTGTCTCCGGACGTAGCGGCGGCGGCCTGCGTGGTGCCCGCCATGCCGGTGGCCAGGCCGGCCATGGCAAGGGCGCCGGCGGCCTGCAGGGTGGAGCGGCGGGACAGGGGCGAGCTCATGGGGACTCCTTCACGAACGGCGAGGGGGAGGTCGGCCGAAGCCGGAGGTGGTGCGTGCGGGGCCGACCGCCGGAGTGTGCGGGCACAGCCCTCGCCCTTGTTGCGGAAGCTGCGAGTGGGTGGCCAGAGCTTGCGGCCATGGGGAAATGTGCGTCAAGAGTGTTGACGAACTTTCGAAACAATTAGGTAATCTTGCAGCCTATGAGTCAAGAAGTCGGAGGATCACTGCGCGGTCTGCGCCGCACCAACGAGGAGCAGTTGCTCGCCCTCCTGCTGGCCCGCGGGCCGCTGCACCGTGCCGCTCTGGCCCGCCGCCCTCGTGCTGTACGCAGCCGTGTCGGGAATCGCCGGAGCGGTCATCGTAGGACCGGTGTTCGACGCACTCGGCGCTCATTTCTGGACGCTGAGCGGTATCGGCGCCCTGATCGTCCTCGCCTCGGCGGCGACCGCGCTCGCCTTGCAGACCCTGCTGGGTCTCCTGGGTACCGGCGTGGTCATCCTGCTCTTCGTGGTGCTGGGCAACCCGAGCTCCGGCGGTGTGTACCCGGCGCCGCTGCTCCCGTCGTTCTGGAGCGCGATCGGACAGTCTCTACCGCCGGGTGCCGGTACCACCCTGGTCCGCATCACGGCGTACTTCTCGGGCCATGCCACCACGCCGGCGCTCTGGGTGCTCGGTGCCTACGCGGTGGGCGGCGCGCTGCTCGCCTGGGCGGCTTCCTGGCGGCACGAACGCCGACACCCGGCATGACTGCCGCCGCTACGGAGTCCGAGCCGACGCCCTCCCCCGCGCTCGACTTCACCGACCCGCGGCCTCACCGACCGCGGTGACGATCAGCTCGTCACCGTGAACCCGGGCCCAGACCCGGTTGTCGGTCAGTTCGTTGCATCCCCGCCCTCTGCAACGAGTCGACCGAATCGATCCAGTCCGCGACGTCTGCAAGGGCTCGGCCACGACCAGCTGCCCAAGAACATCGAGGTCGACACCGGCAGCTTCGCCAGGAAGCAGTGGCCGACACGCAAGCGACCGGCGCTTGCGCCCCACACTTACCCGGAAAGGGTCATCAGCCCACGAACCGCCCTCTGACCGGAAAGTGAATTACAAATACGGCCGCACAATTGGCCACCGGTCCGGCCCGATCACCCGACGTCGCCGACGCGTGCCTGGAACCTCAGCTTCCTGTTGCCCGTCTCTCTCGAGAGGGGGATCCATGACTGAGGACCTGACGATCGGCGAGCAGATCGTGCTGCTCGCACTGGACGAGGAAACCGGCACCCTACGCGAAGCGCCGCTGCGGGTGGCCCTGGCGGTTTCGGCGGCCGCCTTGCTGGAGCTGAGCTTCTCCGGGTACCTGGCGGAGCGTGACGGCGCACTCGTCGTCGATGGAGCGTCGACACCAGTGGATCCGGCGGCCGCGGCCATGGCCGAGCACATGCAGAACCATCCCGAGGAGACGCTCCGCGAGTGGCTGCTGGCCGTACGCGAGCAGGCACTCGACATGGCGTACCGGGGACTGTCGGAGAAGGGACTGGTGCGGGAGCAGGGACGACGGGTCTTGAGCGCCTTCGGATCGGTGAAGTACCCGGTCACGGGCCTGTCGGAACTCGTGGCGCTGCGAGGACGGCTGGCAGCCGTCCTCGCGCAGGGCCAGGATCCCGGTGAGCGCTCGGCGGCGCTGATCACCGTGCTGCACCACGCGGGCCTTCAGGCCGTCATGCTGCAGGGCCCTGGGGAAGAGGCACCCGAGTACCGTCTGACCGCGATCACCGAGGGGCAAGACACGGCCGCGGCACTCGGAGACGCGATCCGCACCACGGTCGCCGCTCTCACCGCGGTCATCGCCTCGTCCGCTCTGTAGGAAAGGCGCCGCCCGAAGCGCCGGCGGACCCGCTGGCCGGGTCCGCCCGTCGGACAGGACAGGGCGACCTATCCACTCCTTCGATTTAGTGTTTGACAGTCGCGGGAACCAATGTGAGGAGTCCGCGCGCCGGTCCGACGACGGAGGTGATGGCGTACCGTCCCTGTTCGGGCACCGGCCACTGGGGGAACTCCTTGAACAGCTTCTTGGCGTACGCCGCCGGGTCGGGGTCGTTGTAGCGACCGAGCTGAAGTCGTCGCTGCCCATGGACATGTTGGGCGGCTGACGAGGACTTCGTCTTCTGCAACCAACCCTTCCCTGCCTACGGTGCTGCACGTCTTCTGGGCAAGCAGCAGGAGCGTCTGTACTCCGCCGAACGCGCCACCATTCACCTGGCTACCCTGCCCGAGCGAGTGCGCCGCGTCGCCATCGCTATCTACATGGAGGTCGACACGGGCCTGAACTGCGGCTCTGTCAGCCACGTAATCGGTGCTCCTGGCCGCCACCGCCGCGGCCCTGTTCCATGTCCACCGCGGCACCGCGTATTCCGCCGACGGCCACGCTGTCGGCGTCAGGCGGCGTCGATCAGTGCCAGGTCCATCGGTACGAGCGTGGTCGACGCCAGCAGTGCGCGGATCAGGTTGTCGTTGAGCGCGTTGCCCACCGGCTCACCGAGCTCCTCGCGGGTCAGCCAGGGCACCCCGTCGCGGGACAGCCGTGTGCGCACACCGTTGACCAGGTGCTCGACGCGCTTGTCCGTCCAGCCCGCGTACGGCTGCGACTCCGCGAGCTCGGCGGCGGTCTGCCGCCAGGTCAGCGGCTGCGGCCGGGGCTCGTGCAGCAGGTACCGCCGGCCGAGTACGACGAGGGCGAGCTTCTCCTGTTCGGTCAGCGCCCACACCCGGGGCGGGCGGGTGACGTCCCCGTGCCGCGGTACTGGCCGCCGCTCGCCCTCGGGGCCGGTGACGAAGACCTCCAGCAAGTGCTCGCGGCCACGTGAGCCGCCGGCGAACAGCGGCGTGTAGCCGGTGTCGAGCGGCAGTGGCTGCTCGCCCCGGTACAGCAGGCGGCCACCGGCGCACCGGATCGGCAGGCGCCCGGCGTTGCTCACCCACCAGCGGCCGTCCCGGTGGGTGAGCGTGCCCTGGTGGCGGCTGACCTGGGGGTCGTCCTCGCCGAGGCATACGTGTACCTCGGGCCGGTTGCGGCCGAACAGGACCTCGCGCCCGTCCCCGGGTCCCAGCGTGATGCCGCCGGTCAGTGCGAGCGCGAAGAGGGTGCCGGGCAGCGGCGCTGACGCGCCCCGGGCGAGGCTCCCGTGGGTGGCAGGCAGCAAACGGCCAGCCGGAGCGGGCATTCCCCGTTCCCCCGGCCGTCTCCGTGCCATTCCCCGCTCGGTCATGTCACCTCTCCGGCAGTCGCTTCGCGATGTTCCGTACGACGACGGCTGCGAACTCCGTTGCGGAGTCGCACAGTTGCCTGGTCGGCTGTGGGCCGTACACGGTCAGTTGGAAAAGTTCGGTGGTGCGGTCACCGACCGAGTCCGTGTAGGTGCGGTGCGGGGTCCGTACGGTGCAGCTGTCGGCCTCGGCCTCGTCCGCGATGAAGTAGCTCTTCGTGCCGGCGACGTTCACCGGCGTTCCGTCGTCGGCGTCCAGCGAGTTGTCCCGGCTGAACTGGATCTCCACCTCGCGGTTGCCGTCGTCGCTCGACCAGTCGCAGTCCCAGGAACCGAAGCCGCGGTCCCGGTTGTCCGCCTTGACGCCGGGAAGCAGCTTGAGCTCGGTGGAGTCGAGCAGCGTGCAGGTGTCGAGCAGGGCAAGGGAGTTCGCGGCCGGCGACGAGGAACGCCGGGGTACCGGGCCCTCGGCCAGCACGCCGACCACGTGATCGGTCGCGGCGTCGGCCATTGGGCACGGGGCGGGCGACAGTTCGGCGAGCTGCTTGCCGATGACGCGGATCTGCTTGCCGTCGGTGGTCAGTACGGCCCGTTCGCAGGTTCTCCCGTCACGTTCGAGTGTCACGACCGTGAGGCCGCCGACCAGGCGGGTGGACACGATGTCATCGAAGTCGTCCCGGTCCGAGTCGAGGTTGACCTGGACGTCCGCGTTGTCGTCACCGCTGTTGTTGCGCACCAGGACGTCACACCGGTCGATCTCCCCGTAGTCAGGGTCCAGTGCGGTGCCTCCGAAGCGGCTCAGCGAGGCGGCGTCGAGCAGCCCGCAGGGGTCCGCCGTACGCTCGTCGCCCATGGCACCGGCCTGCGCCGTGGCCGAGGGGGTACGGAGTTTCGCGTCGGTCGCGCCGGTGCGACCACCTTTGTCACCCTTGCCCCCCTCGTCCTTCGAGGCCCACGGGCTGAAGAGAACGAGCCCGGCTGTGATCGCGCCCGCCGCGACCAGCGCCACTGCCATGGTCGCCCAAGGGTGGCGGCGTCGGCGTATCGGCCGTGACGGCTGAAGCATGAAGGGCGTGGAGTCCTGCGGGCGGCGGACGAGTCGGGGCAGCCGGAGCGGGCGGGAGCTGAGGTCCCGCATACGGCTGTCGCGCAACTGCCCCTGTATGTGCGGGGGCGGGGGTGCGGCGCGCGTCAGCAGCTTCTGCGCCCCGGCAGCGTCGGGCCGGCGCCGGGGCTCCGCCTCCAGCAGAGCGGTGAGCGGCTCCTCCAACGGGCCGGCGCGGCGCATCGGCTCGATGTGTCCCTCGACGGCCCGGGCCAGATATGCCATGAGGTGTTCGGCCTCCCCGTACGGCGACTGGGCCTCGACCGCCGAGAACAGGGAGGCGCCCAGGGAGAACACGTCGGACTTCTCGCCCGCGGGCTGCCCCTTGGCCAACTCCGGGGCCAGATAGCGGGGTTTGCCGCGCACACTGCGGGTCGCGCTCTGTGTGACGTCACTCCACAGGGCTCGCGAGATCCCGAAGTCGGTCAGTCTCGCGACGCCTTCCTCGGTGACGAGGATGTTCTCCGGCGTCACATCGCCGTGCACCACACCCTCGTCGTGGGACTTCGCCAACGCGGCCGCGATCTGGCAGCCGATCGACCCGGCCTCCTCGGGCGTGAGCGAGCCCCTCTCCGTCACGATCTGCGCGAGGCTGCGCGAGGGGACGTATTCCATGATGATCCAGCAGGTGGCGCCCTCGTCGACGAAGTCGAAGACGCCCACGATGTTCGGGTGGTGCAGCCGCCCGGCGTTGCGCGCCTCGCCCATGAGCCGTCGCATGGCCCGATCGTCGTCCAGGCGCGCGCACTTGACCGCGACCCGTCGTTCGAGCCGCTCGTCCCAGGCCAGCCAGACGACGCCCATCCCGCCTGTTCCGACGGGCTCCTGCAAGAGATACCGGTCGGCGATCCTGTCCCCGGCCTCTGGCGTCACCAGCACCGCCCCACCCCTCGCCCCGTCGCCGACGGCCCTGCCAGGTGACGGAGTGTACTCAGCCCGCACTTGGCAGCGATCTGTTTCACCGGACTTCGTGGGGACTCCCCCAGAACCCCCACAGCGCCCCGGGTTCACGGTCCGCATCGCGTCGGTGTCGTAGTCGGCGGCCAACACCATCCACAGATGATGCATACGCCTTCTGCCCATCCGGTCAGACACCCCATGTCGTTGGGGGTCAAGTGGCAGGGGTGTGGGCGTGGTGTGACCAGGCGGTCGCTTCGTCGTAGAGGGTTCGGGTCTTGAGGCATCCGTGGAGGATGCCGACGAGGCGGTTGCCGAGCTGCCGCAGGGCGGGGTTGTAGCCGGCTTCGCGGGCGCGTTGTTTATCGTAGTAGCGACGGGCGCCGGGTGATGCCCGCAGGGCGGAGAACGCCTGGGTCTGCAGCGCGTCGGCGAGGCGGTTGTTGCGGACGTAGCGGGCCTGGACGGTGTGGCTCTTGCCGGAGGCCCGGGTGATCGGGCTGGTGCCGGCGTAGTTCTTGCGGGCCTTCGCGGACGCGTAGCGGGTGGGGTCGTCTCCGAACTCGGCGAGCACCCGGGCGCCGGTGATCTCCGCGATGCCGGGCATCGAGAGGTAGATCTCAGCGTCCGGGTGCTTCAGAAAATGGGCCTTCACCTGCTTTTCCAGGTCGGTTATCTGCTCGTTGAGGGCGATCAGCAGCTTCGCGTGGGCGGTGGCGGTGGCCGCGTAGGCGGCGGTGACCGGCTCGGGCAGGCCCAGCTGCCGTTCGCGCAGCGCGGTGACGATCGTGGCTGCCTTCGCGTCACGGTTGTGCCGGCGGGCACGGGCCAGGACGGCGGTGATCTGGGTGCGGGTCAGCTTTGCCCCGGCCTGCGGGGTGGGGGCCTTGATCAGCAGTTCCAGCGCGTCCGTGCTGGTCAGCGTGAGATCCGCGTAGGCGTTCAGGGCGGCGGGGAAGTACTCGCGCAGCGTGCTGCGCAGCCGCTGGAAGGTGCGGGTGCGTTCCCAGATCAAGGTCTGGTGGGCGCGGGCGACGACCTTGACGGCCTGAGCTTGCTCGCTGTCTCCCGCCACCGGACGCAGCTGGTCCCGGTCGATGCGGACCATGTCGGCCAGCGCGTGCGCGTCGCCCTTGTCACTCTTGGCACCGGAGGAGGCGTACCGCTCCTTGAACCGGGCAGCCTGCCGGGGGTTGATGGCGTAGACCTGGTAGCCGCAGGCGATCAGGGCTTGCACCCACGAGCCGCGGTCGGTCTCGATCCCGACCACCACCCCGGCCGAATCCAGGTCCTCGCCGCCGTGCCTCGCGATGAGCTCGTGCAGCTTCGTGATCCCCTCCACACCCTCGGGCAGCCTCGCCGCAGCGAGTTTCCGGCCCGCCTCGTCCTGGACCTCGACGTCGTGGTGGTCTTCGGCCCAGTCATCGCCGATCAGCAGCAACTCGCCCTCCCGGTCTGGTACTTCGCTCGTGCAGCCTGCGGAAGGCGCGGCACGCGGCCTAATGGATCCAGTGCTCACGCCCCACTGCCCGGCGGGCACGCCACCCCATCAACGGTCTGGCCTCCCGGCCGACCAGCAGGGGCACGGTCTGACCTCAGAAGTCGGATACTTCCGGCGGCGTGAGTGCTCACCTGCTGGCGGCTACGGCACCGAGTCTCTACGACCCGACAGCTCCCATTAGGCGGTGTGGTGCCGCGTTACGCGACAGGCGCAGGTCCTGTGACTCCCACCACCGCGGCGACATCCCGCACCGCTGCCGCCTCGTCGGGGGCGAGCCGCCCGAACCCTCCTGGTCCGAGGCGTCACGGCGCCGCCGAACCGCCTGGGCCGAAGCCGTGCCCAATCCGTGCCCGTAAGGGCGGGCAACCACGGTCAACTTCCGGACGACCGAACGATCGTGCCGGGCGCCTAGGTGCCCCCAAGCCCGACGACCGGAATCGGGGGTGATTGGCAGATCTGTTCCACCCCCGCGAAGGAAAACCACAGGTGAGGTGGACGTGCCGGTGGAACAGATCTGCCAATCACTGGAGGAGCGTCCAGGCCCCCTCGCGCCACGGGGCTGGGGCTCGTGCAGCCGCCGCCACAACAGGATCGGACCGAAGCCCTCGTTGGACGGCCAAGGTGGTTCCATTGACCGTGGGCAGCAGCCCAAGGACGGCGACCATCCCACGTTGCTTCGGGACGAGGCAGTCTTCGTGCCACCGCCGTGCCGCATCGTGCGGATGTCATCGCGCCTTCTTCGCCGCGGGCTTACGCTCCGCGCTCTTCTTGCGACTCCGGCCGGACGTGATGGTACGTTGGAAAACTTTGTTCGTACCGGAAGGAGTGCCGTGGACGCCCCCTCTCTGCACAGCCGGTTCCTCGGCGACACGCTTCCTCGGATTCAGCAGGATCCGAGAGTGGCTGGTGTTGCCGTCGCAGGGTCGATCGCGAGAGGGCACCCCGATATCTACTCCGATGTCGACCTGATCGTGGTCATCGACGACGAGGCGTTCGACTCGGTCATGAAGGAGCGTCTCGCGCTGATCGGCTCGTGGGCCGCCCTTGTGGCAGGGTTCACCGGAGAGCACGTCGGCGAACCCCGCCTGATCATCACGCTCGTCGGGCCGCCCCTCCTCCATGTCGACTTCAAGTTCGTGCGGGCCTCCGACTTCGTCGAGCGCGTTGAGGACCCGGACATCCTGTGGGACCGAGACGGCAGCCTGGCCGGCTCCCTCGCGGAGCATCCGCTGGCAGCCCAGTCGCTCGACCTCCAATGGATCGAGGACCGATTCTGGATCTGGGTGCACTACGGTGCGACGAAACTCGGCCGCGGTGAGCTGTTCGAGGTCATCAGCTGCCTCAACTACCTGCGCGAGGCCGTACTGGGTCCGCTGGCCGCTCGACGGGTGGCCGCATCACCCCGCGGCGTCCGCCACCTCGAATCCATCGCACCCGATGAAGCGCGCGAACTTCAGTCAACCCTCTGCGGTTACGACCGACACGACGCCGGTCAGGCTCTCCTGGCCGGCATCGAGCTCTACCGGCGGTGGCTCGACAGCGCCGAAGCGGCGATCGAACGCCGCCGCCACGCCGAAAAGCTCGCCGTGCAGTACCTCCACGACGTCATCGATCACGCGGGCTGACCGACTGCCCCGCCGCGCGCACCGTTTGGCAGGCGGTGCGCGCGGCTGCATCACTGGGGGCGGCGTAGGCAAGAACGCGGGCCAATCCTTCTCGGTCGCCTCGCTGTACCGGGCACTCGGCGGAGCAGGCTCGGCGCTCCCCAACTGCAGGCGGATGTCCTCGACGTCGGAGGTCAGGGTCGTCACCCGGCCCGAATGCTGCATCGCGGTCGCGCACAGCATGGCGTCGATGGCGTACTTGTGGCCATGCAGCCCGGCTGCACGCAGCAGAGCGGCGGCGGACTGGGCGAGAGCCTAGGTCACCGGCTCCACGCGCAGACGGGAGAGCGTCCACCGCAACGCGGCATCGTTGATCCTCGGATGGATCACCTCCACCAGCACCGCGGCGGAGGTGACCACCGGGAGGTCCGCGTCACGTGCTGCCGTCAGCCACTCGTGCCCCCCGATCCCGCTGCACGGCCTTCGCCAGTCCCTCCCTGTCCAGGACCAGTGCACCGCTCACGCTGTTCCCGCTCCGGCAGCGTCCCCGGTGAGCCGGGCCCGCTTCGCTGCCACGGTGCGGACGCTCACCCGGCGCCGCCGAGGATCTCCGCCGCCGGCAGCACCTGGCGCCCACCCAGGCCCACCAGCCCGTGGTTGTTCACCGTCCGGTCCACCTCCAACACGGCTGCGTGCCCGGCCGGCAGCGACGACGCCCCCGCCGCACGCCCGCCCCGGGCGGCCGGCTGGGCCAGGTCCGCCACCGACAGGTGCGACCGCACCGACTTGATGCGCGGGAGCGGGGGAAGATCGCGGGGTCAGGGCAGGGGCTGCCGTGGCTCCCGCGCTCAGGCCGTTCCGCGCGGTCTGACCAGCCCGCTCGGCACCACGGCCAGCGGCACGAACATCAACACGGCGATGAGCCACATCGGACCCTCGTACGACAACTCACCGTCCGCGCCCGCCGTCGCGACGAGGACCCCGCAGAGCGAGAGCGTCGCCGCGCACCATGCGGGCCAGGTACGGGCGGCTCCCCGGCCGTAGACCTCCACCGCGTACACCGCCAGCAGCTCCGCAGGCGCTCCGCCGGCGAAGAACTGGGACACCCGCGACGGCAGCTCGGCCACGACGACCGCGGCCGGCCACAGCCACGACGTGGCCAGCACGCCGAGGAGCGCCGGCCACGGGGCACGCCGCCGCCACAGCAGCGGCACCGCGTGAGCGGTCAGCAGCACGGCCACGACGAGCAGGCCGGGCACCGCGGCGCGCAGGCTCGCGCCTGTCCACTTCTCCACGGTGACCAGGGCGAACACCAGGGGCAAGAGCGTCGCCGTGAACACCATCGCGGGGTCGGCCAGCCGCTGTTCCCGCAGGACGTCGCGTCGGCCCGCGGGCTCGGGCGGACCCCACGGCCCGGTGACGTCGGGCAGCGTGGCCCGGACCCGCCAGCCACCGCCGGATGCGGGGCCGGCCGTCAGTTCCCCGCCGACGGCCGCGGCCCGCTCCTTCATCCCCGCGACGCCGCGTCCGGATCCGAGGCCGCCGACTCCGTCCGGCGCCGAGCCGCGCGGGGCGGCGTTGTCGACGCGCAGTTCCAGGACGCCCTCCCCGCGCAGGACGCTGACGTGCGCGGCCGAGCCCGGGGCGTGCCGCAGGGCGTTCGTCAGGGCCTCGCGGACGATCCCGTGGACCGCCTCGGCCGCCGGACCGGCCAGGTCATCGGGGAGTACGGCATCGATCGGACGCCCCAACCGGCCGAACGCGGCGATGAGTTCCTCGATGCGCGCGGTCATCGGACGTGGATCCGGACGGTCGACGTCGCGCAGCAGACCGACGAGCCGCTGCAGCGCCGTCAGGGTCTCGGTGCCGGTGCGCTCGGCGAACGACAGCGCCTCGGCCGTCAACTCGGGCCTGCTGTCGCCGAGTCTTCGCGCGGCGTCGGCCGTGATGACGACGGACGTCAGGTGATGGGCGCTCACGTCGTGCAGTTCGCGGGCCAGCCGCCGCCGTTCCGTGTCACCCGCCCGCCGCCGGGCCTCCTCCGCGAGGGCCAGCCGGCGGGTCGCGAGCGACCGCCCCTTGAGCCACTGCCGTCGGGCCTCTCCGAGGCGAGCGCGGGCCGAACCCCGACGTGGACGATGGACAGGAGCCACTCGACGCCTACGGCCGCGGCGACCACGCGTACGGTCACGGGCACCGGGCACCGGGCACCGGACCGCGACCGAATACAGCGCGATCGGCGCACCCACCCCGAAGTAGCCGTCCTCCCAAGCCACTTGGCCCAGCAGGAGGGTGCCCAAGGACCAGGACAGGGCCCGGACCGGCGCCTGCCGTCGGCGGCCCAGCGCGGCCGCCTCCACGACCACCGCGCCCAGGACCGCGACGAGTGCCACCGCCCCGGGCACCTCCGCGCCGGCCATGCCGGCGCCGGGCCACAGCCAGGCGAGCTGTCCGGCCGCGAGCAGCGCGGGGAGCAGCCAGTTGCGTCCAGTCTCCATCTCGGCACGAGCGTAGGGCGGGGTGCGGCGGCGTGGCACCGGCCCCGGGGAGGAGGTCGCTCTCTAACCTCCGGCAGAGGCGCCGTTCGTGCCCGCGGCCGATGTGGGGACACGGGCGCCGCGGGGAGTCTTGTCGCCATGACGCATCCGCTCGCCGCCCCGATGCCCGCGCCCCTGCCCGAACTGCTCCCCTACCACCGCCTGGCCCGCGTCTCGGCACGTCACCGATGGTGGCGGCCCGTGCTCGGCACCTTGTTCGTGGCCGTGGCGAGCGTGCTCGTGGGCGTGCTGTTCTACGGCGTCTGCTTCGCCCTGGGAACGGCCATGGGCTACCCCGAAGCCGCCGACGGAACCGTCGAGTTCGGTCCCGTCCCGGGTACCGCCCTCGACCTGCTGGCGATCGCCTCCGCCGTACCCGTCGTCCTGCTCGCGGCGCGCTGGATCGGCCGCCGCCCGGCGGGCACGGTCTCGTCCGTGACGGGCGGACTGCGGTGGCGCTGGCTGGGGTTGTGCGTGCTGGCGGCCCTCCCGGTCCTCGCCGTGACCACCGGGGCCATGCTCCTGCTGCCCACGGACGACGGCCCGCCGTCGCGGTGGGCGGGCTGGGAGGTCTTCGGCCCGGCCCTCGCCATGCTGGTCGTCCTGGTACCGCTGCAGGCGGCCGCCGAGGAGTACGTCTTCCGCGGCTGGCTCACGCAGGCGGTCGGCGCCTTCCTGCGCTCTCCTTGGTGGGCGCTCGTGCCCCAGGCCGTCCTGTTCGCCACCGCCCACGGCTGGGGCACCCCGTGGGGCTTCGCCGACCTGGCCGTGTTGGCAGTGGTCGCGGGCTGGCTCACCGTACGCACCGGCGGGCTGGAGGCGGCCATCGGACTGCACGCCGTGAACAACCTCCTGGCCTTCGGCGTCTCGGCCGCCGTCGTCGACGGCCTCAAGAGCGACGACACCGCCGCGGACGCTCCCTGGCAGCTCGTGGTCCTCGACCTGGCCGGCATCGCCCTGTACACGGCGGCCGTCCTCTGGCCGGCGCGTCGCCGCACGCCGACCCGCACCGTCCCCGCGCCGGCACCGGTCCCGCCACCGTTGCCCTTTCCCGGCGCATACCTCCAGGTTCCCGCTGCTCACGTTCCTGACCTCAGTGATTGGCAGATCTGTTCCACCGGCACAGCCACCTCACCTGGGGTTTTCCTTCGCGAGGGTGGAACAGATCTGCCAATTCCCCCTTGATCGGCTCCGGCCGGGGCTCATAGGTCGCACGAGCCGCTGTCGATGTGGATGTACCGGCCCCTGGTCCAGCGGCAGAGCCGGATGCCGACGACGATGCCGACGATCGTGACCAGTGCGGGCAGGTAACCGCCGGCTACCTGGATGATCGGGATCGCCGGGCAGCCACCGGAGATCGCCCAGCCCGTGCCGAACAGTACTGCGCCGGGGATCACTCCGGCGTGTATGCGGCCCGGGGTGCGACGGACCCGCAGCAGAGCGAACACGCACACGATGATCACGACTGCTCCGCCGAACGACAGGAGCATCCGCGGGTCCTGGAAAGTGAACATGCGGTTCAGTTCTGCGTAGTCACCGAAGCCGATGCTGCTGACGGTGAAGCCGAGCGCCAACCCGGTGAGGATGTTGGCCAGCAGGATTCCGCCCCGGGTACGCATCAGATCACCTTCCACAGGAGGAACGACACGGCGACGGCGGTACCGAAGAACGTCGCCGTCGCAACGATGCTGACCGGGTCGCGCCGACCACAGCCGTTGAGCCCGTGGCCGGAGCTGCAACCACCGGCCAGTCGGGTACCGAAACCGACCAGCACGCCTCCGGTGAACAGCAGGACGACCATGCCGACCGGGTTGGCCGTGACCAGGTTCCGGAAACCCGGTCCCATGTCGAGGCGGAGGTGGAACCGCCCGGAGGCGAGGGAGGCGATCAGCCCGCCGAGGAAGATCGATATCAGCAGGGCAGCCTGGGTGACCAACGGGGCCGGGCGCTGACGCGTGACCGCCGGGTCCTCAGCCGCCGACTGTTCGACGGGCGAGCCCGACGACGGTTCCCCATGCGATTGACGCGGTAGAGCCGGCTCGGCCGGGAGGGTGGCGAAATGGTCAGCGCTGGCCTTGACGAGCGCGGCGGTGAGAGCGCGTTCATCGGCGAACTCCTCCTCCGTCCGCTCGAGTTCGCGTTCGCGGCGCCAGTGCAGCACGCGGTCCCACGCGCCCGAGACGCCGAAGGACCGATCGGTGGCGAGGGTGTAGCCGACGGTCAGCACGGCCAGCCCGAGGGCCCCCGCCCACCAGGGCCAGTAGGTACTCATGCGGAGCCTCTCATCCACTTGCCGAACCGGCTCCAGACGCCTTCGGAGCCGGGCTCTCGTGAGCCGGGCCGGCCGGTGGGGGCGGGTGACTGCGGAACGGCGGTGGTGGGGGTGGACGGATCGGAGGGGGACGCGGCGGTACCCGTGAATTCCATGTAACGCGCCGTTTTTCCGTTGGGCAGCAGGGCGATCGGCACGCGCTCACCGGCGAGCGACATCCGGTAGCGGGCACAGTCGTGCCACTCGTGTTCGCTGTCGCAGTAGTAGTCGCGCCAGCCCTGCAGACTCGTCCTGAGGTAGGGAAAAAGGGGACACCTGGTCGCGTGCAAGCAGCTCACGCTTTCTCCTTTCCGACGTGAACCGCCCGTACGCGCGGGGTAGTTGCCGTCGGTTCTAGCTGTTCGTGCCTGTCGCACAGTCGCTGAGCTTGAGAAGTCAAGCACTGGCGAACCGGCACGTGCAACGGGCACCCGGCATCACGAGCCCCGCGGCGCGGGCGATCTCACTTCTCCAGCGTGCTGAGCAGACCGCCGACGTAGTACTTCTGCAGAAGCAGATAGATGATCACGCAAGGGATGATCGTCACCGTGGTGCCGGCCTGGAGGACTCCCCAGTCGACGCGCCCGAGCGCACCGCTGGCGAGCACGCTCAGGCTGACCGGCAAGGTGAATCTCTCCTGGTCGGTGATGAGGATCAGCGCGGCGAAGAACTCGTTCCAGGCGCTGAAGAAGGCGAGCAAGGCGGTGGCGACGACTCCCGGTGCGGTGACCGGCAGCATCACCCGGACCAGTGTCTGAAGGGTTCCGCAGCCGTCGATCCGTGCGGCTTCCTCAAGGCTGCGGGGGACCGCCGCGAAGGAATTGCGCATCAGGAACAGCCCGAAAGGGAGCTGGAAAGTGGTGTAGACGAGGGTCAGTCCGAGGAGCGAGTTCAACAGACCCAGATGGTCGAGGAGCAGGTAGAGCGGGGTGATGAGCGCCTGGAAGGGGACCATGAAGGTGACGAGTGCGGCGAAGAACAGGAGGTTGCTGCCGGGGAAGCGCAGCCGTGCGAAGCCGTAGCCCGCGAGGGTGCTGAGGACCACCGTCGCCAGTGCGGTGCCCAGGGATACCACCAGGCTGTTGCCGACGTTGGCCAGGACGTCGATCCCTCCGTCGCCGGCCAGTGTTCGGTAGTGCTCCAGGGACAGATCGTGCGGGTAGCGGGTGGGGGGTGCGGCGGCTGCCTCGCTCGGCGTCTTGAGACTGTGCGCGATCATGACGTACAGCGGATACAGGAACAGGACGGCCAGGCTGGTGCAGACCGTCCACCAGGCGGCCCGTGGCAGCGACCCGTGGAAGGTCGTGGGCAGCCGCTCGGGGGCCGCCTTGGGATGCGCCCGTCTTTCCGTCTCCGACGGACTGTGCTGGTGACTCACACGTTCCTCATGCCGTCTTGGGAGTCTCAGGTCTCAGGTCTCAGGTCTCAGGTTTCAGGTCTCAGGCCTCAGGTCTCGGATCCGGCTCTGGATGAGCGGAGCAGATACATCTGGATCGCGCTGACCATCACGAGAGCGATCATGAGCAGGGCGGAGAAGGCGGCGCCGAGTCCGAGCCTGAACTGGATGAAGGACGTGCGGTAGATCTCGTACACGGCCGTGATGGTCGAGTTGGCGGGTCCGCCTCCGGTCATGATGTAGAACTGGTCGAAGGCGAGCAGCGAGCCGGCCACGGAGAAGACCAGGACCAGGGCCAGTGTGGGGCTCAGCAGCGGCAGGGTGATGTGGCGGAGGGTCTGCCACCGGTCCGCCCCGTCGACCCTGGCCGCCTCCTCCAACTCGACCGGGATCGCCCGCAGTCCTGCCAGCAGCAGAAGCATCTGCAGGCCGACGATCTTCCAGGTCACCATGGCGATGACCACGAGCAGCGCGGATGTCGTTCCGGCGAACCAGTCGGTGTCGCGGCTCGCGAGGCCGAGGCGGTCGGCAAGGTCGCTGGTGGGTCCGATGCCGGACTGGAACATGAACAGCCAGAGAAAGGATCCCGAGGCGAGACCGATCACCACCGGCATGAAGTACACGCCCTGGAAGACGCGGGCACCGCGATGCCCGGGCCGGACCAGCAGGGCGAGTGCGAACGCCGACAGAAGCAGTACCGGCGTCGTGATCAGCGTGTACTCCAAGGTGAAGAGCACGGCTTCGCGGAACGCGACGTCGCCCAGAGCGTTCCGGTAGTTCTCCAGCCCGATGAAGCGGCGCGCTCCCAGCAGCGGCCAGTCGTGCAGCGACATCCACAGCGTCATCACCAGTGGGACGTGGAAGAAGACGGCGATCAGCGCCAGGGCGGGGGCCGTCAGGGCGGCCCCCGCCCATCGGTGTCGTCCGGCCCGGGCCGGCCTCCGTCTCGGTGCGGCGTCACCCTCGAGCCCGAAGGGGGAGGTCATCCGTTCCGGCCCCGGGAGTCCGTACCCCGCGCCGCTCTGTCGATGATCTCCTGGGCTGCCTCCTGTCCCTGTTTCTGGGCCTCGGCGATGTCGCCGTCGAAGACGGCCCTGTTGATCATCTGGACCCAGGGTCCGTTGTTGTCGTTGAACAGTTCGTGCTCGACGGTGCTGTACGGCGTGCGGCCCTTGTCCAGGGCCTGGCTGAACAGCTTGTTGCGGGGGTCACGAGGGGCGTAGATCTCGTCGATCAGATCAGTGCGCACCGGGGTGATGTTGTTCTCGGCGAGCACCGTCTGGGCCTGTTCACCGGTGGCCCAGGTGACGAACTCCCGCGCCCCCTCCTTGTTGTCGCCGTTCTTCATGACGGCCATCTCGTCACCGCCCGCGAAGGAGGACCAGCCGCCGTCCTTGCCGGGCAGGGGGGCGACACCGAAGTCGAGGTCCGAGTTGTTCTTGAGGACCTGCGCGTAGAAGGCGCCGAGCGGCACCATGCCCACCGTGCCGCTCTGGAACGCGGCGGGCTGGTGGGTGCCGTTGTCCGTCCGGGACTGCTGTGGCATCGTGCCGTCGGCCTGCAGTCGGCGGTAGAAGGTCAGGGCATCGGTGACCTCCTGGGAGTCGAACCGGGCCTCGGAGCCGTCGTCGGAGAGAACCTCGCCGCCACTCGCCCAGACGTGCGGGGTGAACTCGAAGACATTGCAGCCGCCGCACTGCCCGGCGATGGCGAATCCATGGATGTCCGGACCCAGGTCGCTGATCTTGTTGGCGGCGGAAATGATCTCCGCGTAGTTCTTCGGGGGCCGCTCCGGGTCGAGGCCGGCGGCTTTGAACAGGTCCTTGTTGTAGAAGAGCACCGACGCCTCACCGCTGAAGGGCAGTGCGTAGGTGCGTTCGTTGTAAGTGGCGAGTGCGCGGTGGGACGGGCTCAGGTCGTCCTTGTACGGCAGGTCGTCCGCCAGCTTCGTGATGTCCTCCAGCGTTCCGGTGGAGGCGAAGTACGGCAGATACACCAGGTCGATGGAGGCGACATCGGGTGCGTTGCCGGTCGCGGCCGTGGTGGCGAGCTTCTGGACGAAGTTGGCGGCCGGGACGACGGTCACCTCCACCTTGGTGTCATGGCTGTCGTTCCAGGCGTCCGCGACCAGGTTGATGAATTCCTTCTGGGTGTCACGGGTCCACAGGCTGATGGTGCCGTCCGAGGCCGAGGCGGACGAACCCGAGACGCCGCACCCTGCGACCAGTAGGGCCGCGGACATCAGGAGCGCACTCGCTGTCGTTGCTCTGTTTCTCATGACTTCCGTCCAAGGAGACGACGTGGCGGCGGGGATTCAGCAGCTGGGCAGCCAGACGCGCATGCTGCCCTGCTCGCGGTTGGCCCAGGCGTAGTAAGGGATGGCGGTCAGTTCGACGGGGACGGCTTCCTCCTCGCGGTCCCCCATGTCGCGCGGGGTTCGGTCGGCATCTCGCGCATTGCCATGGACCGTGCGGTACGGCCACCAGTCGCCCCTCGCGGGCCTGGGCCGGCGCAGCAGGCCGGAGCCGACCAGGGTGGTGACGCCGCCCAGCAGATCGGGGCGGTGTCTGACGGTCAGCGCGGCGGTGGTGTCGAGCAGGATGTCGTCGAGACGCGGGGTGCCCGGCTGATCGGTTTGCTCCAGGCAGTAGACGAGCGGTCCGCGTTCGAGGGCCACACAGCCGCGGACCGCGTCGACTCTGCTGTGGGCCGCTGTGAGCCGCGGCCGTATGCCGAGTTCCAGGACGACCGTGTCGCCGGGCCGCCAGGCACGGTGGATCCGCAGCCAGCCGTCCTGCCACTCCGGCTGTCCGCCCCCCTCGGCGCGCCCGGTGTCCCCGGGGGTGGGCGTGACCGTGTAGTCCCGGCACCACTGCGGCACGCGCAGCGAGAGGGTCCACTCCCTGGGCCCCGCCTCGTCGACGGTCACCGTGGTCCGGCCCTGCCAGGGATACTCGGTGTCCACCCGGACCGCGACGCGCCCGCCGGCGACGGACCCGCCGTACGCTCCGTCGGCGTACTGGTGCAGCTGCAGGCCGCCCGCATCGGTGCTGGCCACATAGTGGGGCAGGCCGGCGAGCAGCCGCATGACGTTCGGCGGACAGCAGGCGCAGGTGAACCAGGGTGCTCGGCGGGCTCCCTGGTCCCCGCCGTGGTACTCGTGGCCGTCGCGCACCTGGAGTGGGTTGACGTAGAGCCAGCTTCGGCCGTCCAGGGAGACTCCGGCGAGAAAACCGTTGTAGAGGGTGCGCTCGATCAGGTCCGAGTAACGAGCCTGACCGGTGAGCAGCGCCATCCGCCAGCTCCACTGGATCGAGCCGATGGCCGCGCAGGTCTCGCAGTACGCGTGCTCGTTGGGCAGTTCATAGGGGTCGCCGAACTCCTCCCACCTGTGGTGGGCTCCCACACCCCCGGTGAGATACGTCTTGGTGGTGGTCATCGCCTCCCACACCCGCTCCACCGCCGCGCGCAGTTCCGGCTCGCCGGTCTCGGCCGCCACATCGGTGGCCCCGGCCAGCAGATACAGCTGGCGTACGGCGTGGCCGGTCACTGTCCGGGCTTCCCGCACGGGGACGTGGTCCTGGCAGTAGTCGGGGCCGGGGGCGAGGCCGCGGGGGTCGTCCTCGGCCAGCAGGCCGTGGCCACGCCGGTCGATGAAGTATCCGGCGAGGTCCAGGTAGCGGCGCTCACCGGTCTCGCGGTAGAGCTCCGCGAGGGCGGTCTCGATCTCGGGATGCCCGCAGATGCCGTCGACCGGCTTGCCGGGGCCGAAGGTGTCGTCGATGTGGTCGGCGAATCGGCGGGCGACGGTGAGCAGGGCCTGCTGTCCGGTGCTGCGGTGATGGGCGACGGCGGCCTGGATGAGATGGCCGGCGCAGTACAGCTCGTGGCCCCAGAGCAACTCGGCGAAACGCGGACCGGACTCGGCCACCTGGTACCAGGTCTGCAGATAGCCGTTGTCCTGCTGGGCCTCGGCGAGCAGACGGATCATCATGTCCACGGCCCCGGCCAGCGTGGACCGATCCGGTGTGTCGGGGTCCGCGAGCTGCCAGGAGGCCGCCTCCAGCCATTTGGTCACATCGCTGTCCAGAAAGGGCAGCCCGCCCCGGTACACGCCGTCCGCGGTCCCGGCGGCCAGCCTCAGATTGTGCAGATTGCCGGCCGATTCCAGCAGGGCGGGCCCCTGGGGGATGCTCACCTCGGCGTTGACACGTCGACGCTCGTGCCAGAAACCTCCGGTGATCCGGGCGGCCTCGGCCGGCCGGAGCGCGACCCGGGCCCGGTCGCTGGGTCGGACAGGGCCCGGCGGCCGGGTCCGTACGGTCGGTGGGGCGGAGTGAGAAGGGGCCATGGGTGCACTTCCCTTTGGGGGGTATATCCCATATGCGAACTATAAGGACCCAGGACCCGAGGCGCGCATCGCGCCGCCGCGCCGCGTCCGAACGCGGGACCGCGTCGGCCGAACCCTCGGCGGACGCGGGACCGCGTCGGCCGAACCCTCGGCGCCCGGGCCGCGGCCGTCATCCGCGCCGGAGCCCCGCCCGGCAGCCCGCGACCGGGCATGGTCCGCAAGGCAGCGGCCCCGGACCCGGGGCCCGACAGCACAGGTGCCGCGAATAATGTTTCATTGGTATGTCTGATATGTACCAGAATGGTAAGCGCCAAGGTGAGTGACGGCTGCGGGGTGAGCGACCATGGCACAGCGTGGCAGCGCTGCAGGCGAGAGCCCTGCTGCCCCATGGTCTGCAGCCGACCTGGCCACCCTCGTCGTCGGCGCGCGGGGCACGGTGCTGCGCTGGAGCGATGACGCCCAACGCCTGCTCGGCCACTCCCCGGAGGTGGTGGGCCGCGCAGCTGCCGAGCTGCTCGCCGTGGACGCCTCCCATGCGGCCTGGAACGCCCTGGCCACGGGTGAGGCATGGAGCGGGTCCGTGACCGTACGCCATCGGGACGGTCACCGGCTCGATGTCGGCATGCGCGTCTGTCCGTCACTGGACGGCCAGGGCAAGGGCCACGAGTGGTCCGTCGTGACCGTCTCCCCGCACCCGTCCGGGAGCGGGACCGAGAGCGGGTCCGACCGGGCGATGTGGGAGCAGCCCTTCGCCCAGGCGTCGGTCGCCCTCGCCATGTTCGACGCGGAGCTGCGGTGCCAACAGGCCAACAGCCTCGTCGGCGACATGGTGGGCACCGCGGCGGCGCAACTGCGCGGACGGTCGTACGCGGACGTCCTTCCGGACGGCGCCGACGGGGCCTGGCAGAAGCAGCTGCGGCGGGTCGCCGAGACCGGGTCACCGGCGCACTACGAGGACTACGTCGGTGACCGTGCCTGGAGCATCGAGATGTGGCCGGTCAAGGATCCCTTCGGCCGGGTCCGCGGAGTCGGCACCGCCGCGTTCGACAACAGCGCGCAGCACGGGGCCCACCAGCGGCTGGCCCTGCTGAACGAGGCCGGCGCACGGATCGGCGCCACCCTGGATGTGGGGCGCACGGCCGGGGAGCTGGCCGAGCTGCTGGTGCCACGGCTCGCCGACTTCGTCACCGTGGACCTCTTCGGCTCGGTCCTGGCGGGAGAGGAGCCGAAGGTGCGGGAGACGGGTGAACCCGTGCTGCTGCGCAGGGCCGCGTACCGGTCCGCCGTCGAGGGCGTCCCCCAGCTCGCCGTCGAGCTGGGCGCGGTCGTCGCCTACCCGCCGTTCTCTCCCCCGGCCCGCTGCCTCGCCGCCGGACGCCCCCTGCTGAGCGGATTGGACGACCCCGATTTCGTCAGGTGGATCGAGGGCGACGAGATCAGGAGCGTCGGCGTCCATCGCGACGGCATCCACACGGGCATGGCGGTGCCGCTGCGAGCCCGCGGCATCGTGCTCGGCGTGGCCGTACTCTGGCGCTGGACCCTCCCGGGGGCCTTCCAGCAGGACGACCTGCTGCTCGTCGAGGAACTGGCCGGCCGGGCCGCCGTCAGCATGGACAACGCGCGGCGCTACACCCGCGAGCGCGCCACCGCCCTCACCCTGCAACGCAGCCTGCTTCCGCAGGAGCTGCCCCAGCAGGCCGCGGTCGAGGCCGCCTTCCGCTATCTGCCGGCCAGTTCCGAGACCGGAGCGGGCGGCGACTGGTTCGACGTGATCCCGCTGTCCGGGACCCGGGTCGCTCTGGTCGTCGGCGATGTGGTCGGACACGGTGTCCACGCCTCCGCCGCCATGGGGCGGCTGCGTACCGCCGTGCGGACCCTCGCCGATGTCGACCTGCCGCCCGACGAGCTCCTCACCCACGTCGACGACCTGGTCACCCATCTCAGCGGCGCCGACGGGCTGGACCCCGCCGGACTGCCGGGCGAGTTCGGCGCCACCTGCCTGTACGCCGTCTACGACCCGGTGTCCCGGCACTGCGTCCTCGCCAGCGCCGGCCATCCCCCGCCCAGCGTCCTCTACCCCAACGGCACGGTCGCCACCATCGGTCTGAGCCCCGGGCCCCCGCTGGGCGTGGGTGGCGTGCCCTTCGAGGCCACGGAGCTGGAGCTGCCCGAGAGCAGTGTGATCGTGCTGCACACCGATGGGCTGATCCACGCCCCAGGCCGGGATCTCGACACGGGCTTCGCCCGGTTGCGCGACTCCCTGGCCACTGTCTCCCCCTCCTTGGAGGACACCTGCGACCGTCTGATCGGCACCCTGCTGCCCGAGCGTCCCTCCGACGATGTCGCCCTGCTGGTCGCACGCACCCGCGCCCTCCACGCCGACCAGGTCGCCACCTGGGGCCTGCCCGTCGACCCCGAGGTCGTCGCGGACGCCCGGGCGCAGGCCACCCGCCAGTTGGCCGCCTGGGGGCTGGAGACGGCCTCGTTCGTCACCGAGCTGGTGGTCAGTGAACTCGTCACCAACGCCATCCGGTACGGCGGGCCTCCCATCCAGCTACGGCTGATCCGCGACCGCACCCTGATCTGCGAGGTCTCCGACGGCAGCAGTACCTCTCCCCATCTGCGCCGTGCCCGCACCTTCGACGAGGGAGGCCGCGGACTCCTCCTGGTCGCCCAGGTCGCCCATGGCTGGGGCACCCGCCACACCGGCACCGGCAAGACCATCTGGGCCGAGCAGCCCCTGCCCGACGACTCATGGTGGGCGGACCTGTGAACACGGAGGACGCCGGCGCCGGTACGACCCCCGTGCCGACCGTCGACCAGACACGCGCGCTCGGGATGGTCTTCCCGCCCGCCGACCACCGCTACACGGGGATGCAGCTGGACTTCGTCGGCCGGGTGGCCGAGGCGGCCCAGACATACGACTACGACGTGCTGCTCACCACCGGCAGGGAGGTGGACGACCCGCCGTTCCAGCGGCTGCTGGCGGGAGGCCGGGTGGACGGCGTCATCCTGATGGAGATCAAGCTGGAGGACTCGCGGGTCGACCACCTCACCGAGCTGGGTTACCCCTTCGTCACGATCGGACGGCCGGGCATCGAGGACGCCTGGTGGGTGGACCTGGACTTCGTGGCGCTCGGACGCAACTGCGTGCGGCACCTGGCCGACCTCGGTCACACCACCATCTCGTTCGTCAACCGGTCGGAGCAGTTCTTCCGGTCCGGATACGAATCGGCGCACCGCGGACTCGAGGGGTTCAACCAGGGCATCGAGGAGCTGGGGCTTACCGGGCGCGCGTACTTCTGCGGCGACGACACGGCCGCCGGCGAGGCGTGCCTGGCGAAGATTCTGCGGGACGACCCGGACACCACAGCGGTGGCCACCCTGAGCGAGGCATCCGTAGCCGGTCTGTACCGCGGCCTGACGCGCGCCGGGCGGGTCGTACCGCGCGACTTCTCGGTCGTCGGCCTGACGGCCGGTCCCGCCCTTACGGATACCGTGATCCCGCCGCTCACGGCGGCCGAGGAACCGGTCGACGAGATCAGCCGGATCGCCGTCGAGCTGTTGATGGAGCGGCTGAAATCCCCCGGCGCACCTCCCCGGAACGTTCTGCTGAGACCGCTGATCACCATCCGCTCCAGCACCGGCCCCTGCCTCTCGACACCGGACGCCTGGTAGTCAACGACCCGGGACTGAAGTCCCGGGCTTGCACAACGGGCATCACTGGCGGTGATGCTGCGTTTGCGTCCAGCCCCACTCCGCTGACGCGGGGGTGGGGCAGGGGCCGTTGACTCGGCCCCGCTTCGCCACAACTCCCAGGCACGGGCCTGGATGTTGCGGGAGCCGTTCCGGCACGCGAACCAGGCAGCCTTACGAGCTGGCTTCCTGCGGTCCCGGCCGCGCCCCCACGGCGAGCGACACCACGCACAACACGGCGGTGAAGGCGTCGCGTTCGGTCGCCGCACTGCTCTGAGCCACCACCGTGGCGTAGAACCGGCGCGCGGCGTCGTCGACACTGCGGATGAAGCCGGACTCGACGTTGCCGCGGCTGCTGCCCATGCCCTTGACCGCCGCGTGCGGAGCACCCGCGGGCCGCATGGCGACTCCCCTCATGCATGGGTGCAGATATAATTGATGGCAGTGTTGATATCCATGGAGGTGCAGTCGATGAGCCGAACCGTGATCGACCTCGACGATCAGCTGGTCGCGGACGTGGCCAAGGCCCTTGGGACCAGCACCAAGAAGGAGACGGTGAACACCGCGCTGCGCGAGGTGCTGGAGAACCGGCGGCGAGCCCTGGCGCTCACCCGCCTGCGGGCGTCGGCAGGAGAGGGTGCCTTCGACCTCGATCTTTTCGAGGACAAGGGGAACTACCGCCGGTGAACGCTGCGCAATACCTGATCGACACCAGTGCGCTCGCCCGCATGCTGCGCAGCGACGCCGAGCAGTACGGATGGGACCAAGCGGCAGCCGCCGGGCTCATCGCCACCTGCCCCATCACCGAGCTGGAGTTCTTCTACAGCGCGCGTTCCGCCGCCGACCGCGCACAAGGCATCGAAGACATGCGCATGCTCTTCGGCTGGGTGTCGGTCGACGACCGTGCCTACGACCGCGCATGGCAGGTCCAGGAGGTCCTCACCCAGCGCGGACAGCACCACAGCGCCGGAGCCGTCGACCTCGTAGTGGCCGCCACGGCCGAGTTGCAGGGACTGACACTGCTCCACCGCGACCGGGACTTCGAGTGCATCGCCGCCGTCACCGGCCAGGCACTCCAGTGGTACGGCCCCGAAGCCGGCAAATGACCAAGGGCGAGCGTCGGCCGTTCCGAGGAAGCCGCGACCATCGGTCTTGGGGCGGTGCACAAGCCCCTTGTGGGACCGGGCACTTGACCGCCGAGGGGCCTGCGTCAGAGCGGGAGGTCGCCGGGGAGTACCCGGAACGCCTTGTGGCGGCCCAACGGGCGTACGGCCCGGAAGTCTCGTCGGTCGAGGGTGAGAACCGCATCCGTGTCGTAGTCGGCGGCAAGCGCCACGTTCACCGCGTCGGCGAGGTCGAGGTCCAGCGCGCGGTGGCGGACGCGGACAGACTGGGCGGCGCCCAGGTGGTCCTCCGTGATCTCAGGCATGACGACACGACCCCGTCCCATCCAGCGCCGCAGGTCGTCGACCGCGCTGAGGGCAGCCTCCGTGCCGAGCTCACGCGTCGCCACGTGATCCAGTTCGGCCAGCAGGAGCGGGGACATGATCAGCAGGCCCGCCGCCATGATGGCCTCGTTCGCCGCACGGTGTTCCGGATGGGCCGAGTCCAGGGCTGCCAGAAAGCCGGACGTATCGGCGATGACAATGATCACGCGGCGGATCCGGAACCCGAGCCGGTCTCACTCCGGACGGCCTCGGCGACCGTGTCGCGGACCTCCGACTTGGACAGCGTGCGCCCCGGCCCCTCAAAGGTGCGTGAGAACAGCGGCTCGTCCCACACCCGGTTCGCCATGGCTGCAAGGTGGATGCCCTGGCGGATGATCTCGGCCTCGCTCACACCTCGACGCTTGGCGGCCTCCTTGATGATGGCCAGGTCCTCGGGGTCGGCGTAGACGTTGGTGCGTTTCATGGACATGTACCAGGAGTAGTCCATGTACCGGTTTGATGTATGCGGATACTTCCCCGGGGCTGGTGCCAGACGATGTCGTCGGCGAACATGCTGCCTGACGGGTCCTTACACTTACCGCCGGTAACAAACCACCTCGACGCAACCAATGAGGGCGTGTGACGCATGCCGCAGCTTCCGGCCTTTGATGTCATGACGGCGACCTGCCCGTCCCGTACCTCGCTCGCCCGCATCGCCAACAAGTGGACGGCCATGGTGGTCATCGCGCTCAGCGCCGACCGAATGCGCTTCCGCGACCTGCGCGCCACCGTCGACGGCATCAGCGCGAAGGTCCTCACCGAGACGCTCCGGGACCTGGAACGCGACGGAATCGTCACCCGGCACGTGTACGCCGAGGTCCCGCCCAGGGTCGAGTACGAGTTGACCGCACTGGGGCGCACTCTGCATGCCCCGCTTCAGGCACTGGGCCTCTGGGCCGAGGAACACTTCACCGAAGTGCTCGCGGCACGCGAGAGCTACGACGCCCGCCAGTGACCGTGGCTGGTTACCAGAGGTAAGCAGTGGGCGAACGTCGTGGAGGTGGCGCCGAGGCGGCCGCCACGGCCCGCGCGCCCGGAGTCGAGGGATCCTGCCGTCGGTCGACCGGGCGACCGGGCGACCGGTCGACCGGTCGACCGGTCGCCCGGTCGCCCGGTAATCCACGCCACAAGCCGTCCGGCACGGTGCCGCAGTGCCGGACGGCTTCCAATCGGGAAGGACGCGGGCGGCCTACTGTCCCCAGAAGGCGTCCTCGGCCACCTGGTCGCCGGAGAACAGCCACATCTCGACGATCTTGCCGTCCTGGAAGCGCAGGACATCCACGCCCTCCATGCCCATGGACGCGTCCTCACGCCGCCCGGCGAAGTGGATCGAGGCGGCCACCATGTCGCCGTTGCCCATGAGGGCGTGGATCGTGTCGATGGCGAAGGAGCCCCGGCTGGCCTCCATCATCCCGCCGAGCATCGCGAAGACGGCGTCGCGCCCCTTGTACTCACCGGAGAACTGGTTGGCGCCCGGCTGATGCCAGACGATCTCCTCGTCCAGAAGCTCCCCGACCTTGGCCAGGTCACCCTTCTGCACGGCCTGGAAGTACTCACGCGCGATGTCGACGTTCTTGCTGGTCATGACAACACTCCTGACGCCCCTGACATAGGGGCAGCACGACTTGCTGATACAGGTTGGATGCGAGGCGCGACGCATGCGATGCGACTCGGGATGGATCGATGACGCCCGGTCAGGTTTCGGCGGACCCGCCCTCAGGCATCGCCCCAGAACTCGTCCTCGCCCTGCCCGCCGTGGCGGAGCCCCCGTCGGCGTACTGCCGGGCGATCCCGAGGGCGGTGGTGGACCCCATGGCCGACCCCATGGCCGGACTCTCTCCTTCGGTGAGTTCGTCCTGCTGCACCGCCATACTCACCATCGGTAACCAGTCACCTCAACGTAACCAACGGGATGACGTGACACACGTCACAAACCACCTCGGTGTCCGGGAGTTGGAGAGGAATCCGAAGGCGGTCCTGTGTGCACCTGCCCGGCCGTCGTTGCCACCGCGCCCATTCGCCACGACGCCGTACCGTTTCACCAGACGGGGCGCCATGGTGGGATCGAGTCTCCTGCCAAAGTGCGGATGACTGCCGCGAGTTCGGATCGCGGAACCTGTTGGCCGGCTTCGTGGAGCTGCTTGGTCAACTGTGCCTCCAGTTCATGCAGGATCCGTCCGGCCACAGCGAGGTGCTCCAGCGCCTTCTCGGTCAGGACGACGAGTTTGCGACGGCCGCCGGTGGGGTGCGGTTGCCGCTCGACGTAGCCCCGCTTCTCCAGATCGTCGACGATCTGGCCGGCGGCCTGCTTGGTGACCCCGAGCTGCTCGGCCAGTTCGCTGCTCGTCGCACCGGAACCGCGTAGCGCCTGGAAGACCAAGCCGTGCATGGGGCGGAGATCGGCATAGCCGGCGGCGTCAAGACGGCTCACGAACTCGGAGAGGACCAACTGGAAGGCCATTCCGAGCAGGAAGGTGAGCTCGGCGCGCTCGAGGGGATCATGGTCATGGGTCTCCACCAGCTCATCTTGACACACCTGAATAAAGTCGCTTTACTCGCTGCGAGTAAAGGCGCTTTACATGGAGGGTGTGCACATGTACGTGGTCAGCGAAAGCGAGCAACGGACGACCAAGACGCCGGCTGGCTCGATGTTCGGCCTGGCTGCCCCCAGCCAGGGCAGTACCGAGGTCAGCACCTGGCGGGTGGAAGTCGGCGCGGACTCCGCCACGCCGGTGCACATCATCGACCGCGAGCAGGTGTGGATGCCCCTGTCGGGCGAGTTCGAGATCGAGGTGGAGGGCAAGACCGGGCGCGCCACGGCCGGTCAGGCCGTCATCGTGCCCGCTGGTGCGGTGCGGCAACTGAGGGCCCTGGGTGGCCCGGCAGAGGCTGTGGTCGCCATGGCCGTGGGCGGCAAGGCGATGATGCCGGGCAGCGAGGACAAGATCCCGCTTCCGTGGGCAGAGTGACCCCTTCCCTCCGAACAGCCCGACCATCACACTCCGTCGGTTCCCGCAGAGGCCGTCTCCCATGCCGGGCGGAGGATGGGAGACAGCGATGACGGGAACGCGGTCCCGTAGGCGCTCCCGAGGAGGAAGAGACCATGGGGCCACTACGGCGATCACTTCGCGCCGCCATCACGGCGGCTGCACTCTTCTCGCTCACCGTCTCCTGCACGGACGACGAACCCCAGTCCCCGCCCACCACGGATTCCCCGTCGTCCAACACCCCGAGTCGGAGTCTCCCGCCCACCACCTCCCCGACCCCCACCCCGACTGCGAGCGCCCCGGAGGACCCGGCCGAGGCCGAGAAGCAGGTCCGCGACGCCTGGGCGCGTTTCTTCGGTCCCGAGACCTCGGTCGAGGACAAGGCGGACGTCATGGAGAGCGGTGACGAGTACCAGCTGATGATCGACGCACTCGCCAACGACCCGAAGACCCACGTGCTGCGGGTCCGCGTCGACTCGGTGACCTTCACCTCCGATCTGCACGCGCGGATCGGCTACACCCTCTTCTCCGGCGACCGGAAGGTCGGACCGGACGGCCCGGGGGCGTCCGTACGCCAGGACGACACGTGGAAGGTCTCGGCGAAGACCGTGTGCTCCCTGACGAAGTACGGCAAGGACGTCCCCCAGGCCCCGATCTGCTGACGGCCCGGTGCAGCGGTCACCAGAACAGCAACTCCGTTGTCGACAAAAGGAACTTGGCATCGCCGCCATTGCATGCGATCGAAGTCGTCACCAGGGGTGGTGAGCAGGTGGGGGTCGACGGTGCTTGAGCGTGTTCTGGCGTGTATGAGTGAGCCTCCTGGCAGCGTCAGGCATGTTCTCCGGCGGGGAACGGGAGTTCTTGTGTCGAATGCGTGACCTTCGCTGGTGGTGGTCGTTGGTGTGGTGAGGGATTTCTTCGATACCGGGCCGGGGGGTGACGGGGTGGGTGAGCTGCGGGAGGTGGTGGCGCCGTTCGTGGTGCCCGGTCTCTCGGGGGTTGCGATCTGTACCCGGCTCAAGGGCCTGACCGCTGGGGACGAGAAGGTGCTTCGCCTGGTCGGCGACCTGCTCGGTTCGCTTGCTTCCCGTGATCTGAAGGCGCGGTGCGCGGCTGGTCTGGAGCACGACAGTGAGCGGTGGGCCGAGCGCAAGCGCACTCTCACACAGGAGTCCTCCTCCCGCTGGGCCGGGTCGGTCACGAAGGCCGCCCACGATCAGTGGGCGCTCGCCCGGCGTGGCCGGCTCGCGCACATCCAGAGCCTTCAGGCCGGGATCGAGACGATCGAGCACCGGCTGTCCCGGCCCATCGGTGACAAGGGCACCAAGCAGGCGCCTGGCGGCTACCGCAGCCGGCAGGAGTGGTTTGCCAAGTCCCGCCGCCTGCGCGTGCTCGAAGACCGGCTTCAGACGGCCCGGGCGGAGCGGGAGGCCGGGGTCGTGCGCGTGGTGCGCGGCGGGAAACGGCTGCTGAACACCCGGCACAACCTGGATGCCGCCGGGCTCACCGAAGAGCAGTGGCGCGCCCGGTGGGAGGCCGGGCGCCGGTTCCTGCAGGCCGACGGCGAGTCCGGCAAAAGCTACGGCAACGAGACGATCCGCGTCACCGGCGACGGCGAGGTCTCGATCAAGCTCCCGGCGCCGCTGGCGCCGCTGGCGAACGCTCCGCACGGCCGGTACGTGCTCACCGGCCGCGTGGCGTTCGCGCACCGGGGCGAGCAGTGGCGTGACCGGGTCACCGCCAACCGGGCCGTGGCCTACCGCATCCACGAAGACGTAGGCCGGAGCCGCTGGTACCTGACCGCGTCATGGACGCTCCCGCCGGTCCAGATGGTGCCGCTGGAGGCGGCCCGCGCGGGCGGGCTGGTCGGCGTGGACACCAACGCCGACCATCTCGCCGCCTGGCGCCTCGACCAGCACGGCAACCCCGTCGGCGCACCGCTCCGGTTCGGCTACGACCTGTCCGGCACCGCCGGCCACCGCGACGCGCAGGTGAGGCACGCCCTCATCCGCCTGCTGCACTGGGCCAAACGCCACAGCCTCGCGGTCGCGGTCGAAGACCTCGACTTCCAAGCGGAGAAGACCCGGGAGAAGCACGGCCGCCGCAAAAGGTTCCGCAAGCTCATCTCCGGCATGCCCACCTCCCGGCTGCGGGCCCGGCTGGTGTCCATGGCGGCCGAACTCGGCATCACCATCGTCGCCGTCGACCCGGCCTACACCTCCAAGTGGGGCGCCCAGCACTGGCAGAAGCCCCTCACCACCAACACCAGGAAGACCACTCGCCACGACGCGGCCGCCGTGGCGATCGGCAGGCGCGCCCTGGGGCACCCGATCCGGCGACGGACGGCACCGCCCCGCACCCACCGGAGCGATGGGTGCGGGCATCGGACCGTCCAGGCCGAATCAGTGGCCCCGGGGCGTGAGGGAAACCGCCCCCGCATCCCCGGACCACGGACACGATCCGTGCGCGCCGGACGCGGCGAGAACGCGGTGGACCAGAACGCCCAACACCGTTCGGGGCGTTCGGCTGAGCATGAGTTCTGGCACCAGGACTCACTCCCGCTCAGTCTTTAGGAACGGTGAGCGGCACGAGCACAGGTACCGATCGACCGGCGACTCGATCCGGAAGTGGAAGAGATTTTCCGTTGACGGGTCTGCTACATGCCCGACATGCCGGCGCAACCTCCGGCCCCTTAGCTGACGCATCAACCGTCCGGCACCACGCCGGTAGGGGATGGGGCACAGCAAGAAGGAGCAGGACATGACGGCCACGGACAGCGCGGACGCGGACAGAACCGCCACCCCGCCCGGGTACTCCCCCCGCCTCTACAACGCGGACCTCGCTCCCGCCACCGAGCGCAAGTGGGGCGCCTTCAGCATCTTCAACGTCTGGACCTCGGACGTGCACAGTCTGTACGGCTACTTCCTGGCCGCCAGCCTGTTCCTCGTCGCGGGCAACACCTTCAAGTTCCTCATCGGCATCGGTGTGGGCTCGCTGATCATCTACTGGCTGATGACCCTCATCGGCAAGGCGGGCGTCAAGACCGGTGTCCCCTACCCAGTCCTCGCCCGCGCCTCGTTCGGCACCTTCGGCGCCAACGTCCCGGCTCTCGTACGGGCCGTGGTCGCCACCTTCTGGTACGGCGCCCAGACCAGTGCCGCCGCCGGCGCCATCGTGGCCTTCCTCGTCCGCTACGACGGACCCAAGCATCTGCACGAGACCAGCCGGCTCTTCGACCACAGCGGCCTCGAAGTGCTGTGCTACCTCGGTGTGTGGGCCGCCCAGCTGCTCATCATCAGCAAGGGGATGGAAACGGTCCGCCGTTTCCAGGACTTCGCCGGCCCGGCGGTCTGGCTGATGATGCTGGTCCTCGCGATCGCGCTGTCCGTGAAGGCAGGGGCGCTGTCCTTCTCCGTCGACATGCCGGGCAAGGACCTGGCCGCGCTCGCCAAGAGCGCCACCGGACTCGATGTCTCCCCGGGCTCGTTCGCCGCGATCGCGGCGATAGCCGCCACCTGGGTAACCTACTTCGCCGCCCTGTTCCTCAACTTCGGTGACTTCGCGCGCTTCACCCCCGACGAGAAGGCCCTGAAGAAGGGCAACATCTGGGGCCTGCCCGTCAACCTGATCCTCTTCTCCCTCGTCGCCGCGACCACCACGGCCGCCGCCAGCAAGGTGTACGGCGAGGTCATCCTCGAACCGGCCGAGATCTCCGCCAAGTTCGACAGCGCGTTCCTCGTCCTGCTCGCCGCCCTGACCTTCGCCGTGGCGACCCTCGGCATCAACGTCGTCGCCAACTTCGTCAGTCCCGCCTTCGACTTCGCCAACGTGGCCCCGAAGTACGTGAGCTTCCGCAGGGGCGGCCTCATCGCCGCCGTCATCGCGCTCCTGCTCTACCCGCTCCACCCCTGGGACAACGCCCCCAGCTTCGTCAACGCCATCGGCTCGACGATGGGCCCCATCTTCGGTGTGATCGTCGTCGACTACTACCTCATCCGGAAGACACAGCTGAACGTGCCCGCTCTGTACGAGGAGGGCGGGGAGTTCCGCTTCCAGGGCGGCTGGAACGTACGGGCGTTCGCCGCCGGAGTGGTGGGCGCCGTCTTCTCCAGCATCCTCCCCGTCTACGGACCGTCCGGATACGGGGCGACGCTGGGTCCGTACTCCTGGTTCATCGGAGTCGTCGTGGCCGGGGTGCTCTACTTCGCGTTCAGCGGGGGCAGGAGCCCCCTCGCAGCGAGGACGGCGGCGGAAGCTCCGGAGGCGACACAGGCATAGGAGTCAGCATTCGTACGTGAGGTGGGTGGTGACCGTGCGCTCGGTGGGGGAAAGTATGCGTAGTTCGGCACGTGCCGTGTAGTGGCCCTTGCCCTGGAAGGTCCACAACAGGTGCAGGCGTGCCTGTCCCTGGCCCTGGACCACCACTTCGCGCAGGACGCCCGAGGCGGTGCCGTCACTTCGGGTCCAGCGGTAGGAGAGCGTGCCCGGTCGGCCGTTCGTGGCGACGAGGGCGACTATGTCCGCCGTGCCGTCGCATCCCAGAACCGTCGGCCGGGCCGTGACCGCCACCGTGTGCACCGCGACGGACGGCCCGAGGCGCTGCCAGGCGAGGAAGGCGATGACGCAGATCAGCACCAGCGCGGGCAGAGTGTGTCTGCGCAGACGCCGGCGTGGGGGCGCGAGGGGCGGCGGCACTGCGGGCAGCATCCTGTGGGTACGGTGCGCGACGGCGGCTGTCACCCCCGGGCCGAAACGCAGCACCGTGCCTTCGGCACGATCCGGCCGTGTCGGCGGCGACGGCGACGGGATCTCCGTGGAGGGCGGTCCGACGAGGGTGGTGTCCGGCTCGGGCCGCTGGATCCAGTGGCTGGCCAGCACGGTGGCGCTGTACTCGGCGTCGGTGGATCCGGGTTTGTCGGTGGGGGCGTGTTCGTCGGTGGGGCCGAGGTGGAGCGTGGAGGTGTGCTCGTCGGTGGGGCCGAGTACCTGGGTGGGCTCCGAGTCCTCGGCAGACGCGGGAGTGCGGTCGTCCTGAGCGGTCATCGGATGTTGCACCGCCTGGTCAGAAGCTGCTGCGAGGCGCCGCCGTCGGCGGAGGCCGGTGTGGTCGTGGCCTGCACCCCCCAGTAACAGCCGTTGCCCTGGAAGGTGTGGTCGACGGTGAGCGTGTACTGGGTGGCGCCGCTGCGCTCGAACGTCTGGGCCGTACCGTCCGGGGTGCCGAGCTGTCCTCCGGTGTCGCCCGTGAACCACGAGACGGTGAGGGAGAGCGGCCCGGTGCCGTCCGTGGTGATGTCGATCGTTGCCGTGGCGGTCGTCGCACCCGTCTGCCGGAAGCCCGACACCGCGACGTCCTTGACGGCGGGAGCGGTCGGCGAGCTGGGGGAAGCGGTCGTCGGCGTCGGCTCGGTGGTCACCCCGCCGGGCGTCGTCGTCTCCGGGGCCGGAGCCGTGGTGGCGGACGCCGAGGGTTCGCCGGTGCCGGGTTCGCCGATGCCGGCGGTCGCCGGGTCCGTGGTGGACGGGGCCGAGGTCGACGGGCCGGGTGACACGGTGGACGTCGGGGGCGGCGGGGAGGAGTGGGCCGTCGCGGTCGGATCGGCGGGCCCTCCCGGCTCCACACCGGGCTGGGCACTGGTGGTGGCCAGGGCCTGCGCCGTCTGCCGCGGAGCCGCTCCCGGCGTGTGCTGGATGCCGTAGGTCAGGAAGACGCCCAGCAGCACGGCCGCACCGGACACCAGCATCCCTGGCCGTCCGGGCCGCCACGACTGCGCCCAGCCGTGGCCCGGTCCCCCGCTCAGCACCGTGCGCGCGGTGTCCGTGGTGGTCCGCGGGGCGCTACGGGCCGAGGGCAGCAGCAGCGGCAGCAGGGCCACCAGCGCGGCGAGCCTGCCGCGGCCGCGTTCCTCCCAGTGGGGCCCGTAGGCGGCGCCGGCGGCCGTCTCCAGTTCCGCGACGAACGCCTCGGCGTGTGTGGGCCGTTCCCGCGGGTCCTTGGCCAGACCGCGCCGCACCAGCTCCCGCACCGCCTCGGGGGCCTCCTCGGCAGGGACGGGCGCATCGACGTGCTGCAGCGCGAGTTCGGCGATATTGCCGCCCGAGTACGGCTTGTGGCCCGTCAGGCACTCGAAGAACGTGGCCGTGGCGGCGTACACGTCGGCGGCCGGAGAGGCGGGCGCGCCGGTCCACTGCTCCGGGGCCATGTAGGCGGGAGTTCCCGCCACGCCGACGCTGGTGCCGACGTCGACCGCTATACCGAAGTCGACGAGCTTGGACGATCCGTCCGGCAGGACCAGGACGTTCGCCGGCTTGTAGTCACGGTGGACGACGCCGATGCGGTGCGCGTCGGCCAGGCCGAGCAGCGACCCCTTGAGGATTACGAGTGCGGCCTCGGGATCGAGTGGGCCCTGCCTGGTCAGCAGGGTCCGCAGGGAGACACCGTCCACCAGCTCCATCACGATGGCCGCGCCGTCCGGGCTCTCGACGTACTCGTACAACCCGGTGACGTACGGGCTCTCCAGTCCGCCGAGCAGCCGCGCCTCCGCCCTGAAATCGCGTACGAAGCCCGGCCTGGTGCGCAGTGACTCGCTGAGGTACTTCACCGCGACCGGAACGCCGGTCTCCTCGTGCACGGCGAGGACGACCCGCCCGCTTGCCCCTGATCCGAGCTCCAGTGACTCCGTGTATCCGGGCACAGCCCATGTGTTCATTCCAGCCCCCCAAGGCCGCAGTGCTGCCGGAAGCCCACGACCCCCCGGAGCTTCGGACCACGCGTCCAGAGACACATTTTCGGCCACTTCGGTTGCGGTGCGGCACTCTGGATCCCCGTTCCGGGCACTGGCAGCCGGAGTATGCGGATCAGGGCTGGCTGAAAAAGGAGCACACCGATCAAGCGGGAGCCATGTAGCTGTGAAGGTGGTGAGGGCGGGCCGGGGGGCGGCCCGCCCTCACCAGGCGGGGCAGAGGGGGAGTTGCCCCGCGTCCATGGGCCGGTCCCGGTTACCCGGTGACCTCCTGCTTGGGCGTCGCGGCGGCGTCGTGCTTCGCCTTCCGCTCGGCACGCTTGAGTTCCCGCTCCTGCTTCACCCGGTCCTTCCTGGCCCGCTCGGCGGCCTCTTCCATGGCCTTCAGCTCGGCGCGGACGGAGTCGGCAGGACGGCGCTCCAGGACGGCGTCGTAGCGCAGGGCCAGCAGGTCCAGGGCCTGGGTGTCACTCTCCACGACCTCGGTCAGGATGGCCGTGCCGCTCGGCGGGACGTGCTGGACGAAGGCGCCGACGGCGGTGGTGGCCTGTTCGGCCCGCTTGTAGTCGCGGCCTCCACCGATCAGCGCGCCGACGCCCCAGCCCATCAGGATGCCGAGAGGGCCGCCGAGGATGCCGACCATCGAGCCGACCAGCCCGCCGACCGCGGTGCTCCTCCCCTCCTCGGTGTCCAATCCCTCGGGGAAACGCACCGTGCCGTCCTCCAGGCGCTCGATCAGGACGGCGGCACGGACCTCGGTCGTGGCCGGGCTGAGGTGCTTCAGGTCACTGAGCGCCTGGTAGGCGGCGGCACGATCGGCGAAACGCAGGGCGACGGCGTTCTCGTTAGTAGACATGATCTCTCCCTCGGTCGACAGACCCGCAACGGGCAATGTGTCTGACAGTGGAAGCCGCGGTGCCGGCTTCGGCGGGACTTCCACCCTCATCTGTGAGACAGTATGTATCGAAGAAGGGTTGTGAGTCAATACGTCTCACAGATTGCCACGAGAGAAAAAGGTGCCCAGATGCCCCGGCCCAACGACGACCCCCGCGCCCTGCGCAGCCGCGCCGCCGCCCTGGCCGCCGCCACCGAACTCCTCGTCGAAGGCGGCCCCGAAAACGTCACCCACGCCACCGTCGCCCAACGGGCCGGAATCGGCCGCGCCACCGTCTACCGACACTGGCCCGACCAGCAGACCCTCCTCATCGACGCACTCGCCAACGACGTCCGCCCCCTGCTCACCTTCGACGACAGCCCTGTCCGCGACCAACTGATGACCCAGCTGGAACAGATGATCCATCGATTCAACCAACCGGCCGCCGTGTCGGTCCTCATCACGATCATTCAGCGGGCGGAGCGGGACGAGGGCGCACGGCGCATCCGCGAGGAGATCTTCGGCCAGGCCGACGAGGGCTTCACCCGCGCGCTCGCCACCGCCGTCGAACGCGGTGAACTGCGCCCCGGGGTTCAGGAGCACGCCAGAGATCTCATCGCCCACATCGTCGGCCCCCTGCTCTTCCAACGCTTCCTGATCGGCGTACACCTCGACAAAGACCTGGTGGTCAGCCTGGTCGACGCCGCGCTCGCACCCTGGCTCCCGAACGCGTGACCGTCCGACGGGGTCCGGTGCCGTCCGATGCTGTCCGGTGCTGTCCGGTGCCGTCCGACGCGATCCGGTGCCGGACGGCGCACCTTCGCCCTCACGGCTCAAAGCGGTGAGGGTGGACCTGGTCGGCCCACCCTCACCATCCGGGACAGGGGGGGTGTCCGTCCCGGGTCTGCGGCGCCCGCCCCTGCTACGCGGCGATCTCGCCGACCGCCTCCTCCATGGCCTCCGGCGCCCCGCGTGCGGGGTCGGCCGGGCGGCGCTCCAGGACGGCGCCGTACCACAGCGCCAGCAGGTCCAGGGTCTCGGTATCGACTTCGCCGACCTCGGCGAGGATGACCGCGCCGTCGGGCGGGGGCTGTGCGGGGAAGGCGTCGGCGGCGCCGTCGGCCCGGGTGGCCCGCCGGTAGCCGTGGCGTCCCCCGATCGGCGTTCCGGTGCCCAGGGTCGCCGTGGTCCGTCCGTAGCGCGGGCTGCGGGTGTCGGCCGCCGCGTTCCACTCCACCCCACCGTCGATGCCGTCGGTGACGCGCACCGCGCCGTCCTCAAAACGGTCGATCAGGGCGGCGTCGCGAACCTCGGCGTTCGCGGAACTGAGGTTCCTCAGGCCGCCCAGCGCCTGGTAGGCGGCGGCGCGGTCGGTGAAGCGGAGCGTGATGACGTTCTCGTTCATGGGCATGAGTCGTCTCCTCGGGCCTGTGGCAGACCCACGACGGACCTGCGCCTGACGCATCGGAAGGCGGGTTTCCCACCACCTGTGAGACAGTATGTATCGCAGAGAAGTGTGAGTCAAACAGTCTCAGAAGCTTCCCCGGAAGAGGTGCACCAGATGCCCCGAACCCACCAGGACCCCCGCGCCCTGCGCAGCCGCGCCGCCGCCCTGGCCGCCGCCACCGAACTCCTCGTCGAAGGCGGCCCCGAAAACGTCACCCACGCCACCGTCGCCCAACGGGCCGGAATCGGCCGCGCCACCGTCTACCGACACTGGCCCGACCAGCAGACCCTCCTCATCGACGCACTCGCCAACGACGTCCGCCCCCTGCTCACCTTCGACAACAGCCCCGTCCGCGACCAACTGGTCACCCAGCTCCAACGGCAGACCGACTGGCTCAACCGACCCGTCTCCGCATCGGTCATCGCCACCGTCATCGAACGGGCCGAGCGCGACGAGGACGCACGGCGCATCCGCGAGGACATGTTCGGCCGGGAGGACCAGCACTTCACGGAGGCGCTCACGGCCGCCGTGCAACGCGGCGAACTGCGCACCGGCGTCCAGGCACACGCCAGGGAACTCATCTCCCGCATCATCGGGCCCTTGTTCTTCCGGCGCTCCATGCTCGGCGAACGGCTCGACAAGGACACCGTCACAGGCGAGGTCGACACCGCACTCGCCCCCTGGCTGCCGAACACGTGACAGACCCCCAGGGAGCCCGATCAGTCGGCTAGCGCACCAGGCAGGGCCGCTTGCTGTCGAACTCCCAGCCGGGGATGAGGTGTTGCATGGTGACGGCATCGTCGCGTGCCCCCAGCGCCTTCTCCCGATAGAGGTCGTGGGCCGCGAGGAGCCGGTCCATGTCGAGGCGGACGCCCAGCCCCGGGCCGTCCGGGACGGCGATCTCGCCCCCGACGATGCGCGGTGGGGCGGTGGTGAGCCGTTCCAGCCCTTCCTGCCAGATCCAGTGGGTGTCCAGGGCGTTGTACTCGCCCGGGGCCGCGGCGCCGCAGTGGGTCACCATGGCCAGGGAGATGTCGAAGTGGTTGTTGGAGTGGCAGCCCCAGGTCAGGCCCATCGCGTTGCACAGCTGCGCCACGCGCACAGAGCCCTGCATGGTCCAGAAGTGGGGGTCGGCCAGCGGGATGGAGACCGACTGGAGGGCCAGGGCGTGGGTCATCTGGCGCCAGTCGGTGGCGATCATGTTGGTCGCGGTGGGGAGGCCGGTGGCGCGGCGGAACTCGGCGAGGATCTCCCGTCCGGAGTAGCCGCCTTCGGCTCCGCAGGGGTCCTCGGCGTAGGCGAGCGTGCCGACCAGGGGCCGGCACAGCTCGACCGCCTCGCGCAGTGACCACGCGCCGTTCGGGTCGAGGGTGATCCGGGCCTCGGGGAAGCGGTCCTTGAGGGCGCGTACGGCCGCCACCTCCTCGGCACCCTCCAGTACGCCCCCCTTGAGCTTGAAGTCCCGGAACCCGTAGAGGTCGTAGGCCGCCTCGGCCTGACGGACGATCGCCTCCGGCGACAGTGCCTCCTCGTGCCGGAGCCGGTACCACTCCACAGGCGAGTCGGGTTCGCGGACGTACTCCAGGTCGGTCCGGTCCGGGTCGCCGACGTAGAACAGGTAGCCCAGTACCCGTACGGAGTCCCGCTGTTGGCCGTCGCCCAGGAGCGCGGCGACGGGCACGTCGAGGTGCTGCCCGAGGAGGTCGAGCAGCGCCGACTCGACGGCGGTGACCGTGTGGACGGTGGTCCGCAGGTCGAAGGTCTGGGCGCCCCGTCCGCCTGCGTCGCGGTCGGCGAACCGGTCGCCGATCTCGCGCAGGACTCGCTTGTAGTCACCCACCTTCGCACCGAGGACGAGGGGTTCGGCGTCGCGGAGCGTCTGCGTGATCTTCTCCCCGCCGGGCACCTCCCCCAGCCCGGTACGTCCCTCGGAGTCGGTGAGGACGACGACGTTGCGGGTGAAGTAGGGGCCGTGCGCGCCGGAGAGGTTCAGTTCCATGCTGTCCCGGCCGGCGACGGGATAGACGGCGAACGCGGTGACGGTCGGCTGACTGCTCATGATGGTCCAAGTCCTTTGTGTCATGGATGAGTCGAGTTACAGGCTGAGGACGTCGAGGGTCCACTCGGCCACCAGGACGCCCCCCAGGCCGAGCACGGCCAGCACCGTCGTATAGGTGGTACGGACCTTGATCGCTTCGATGACGGAGAGGTTGAAGTACTCCTTGAACAGCCAGAATCCCGGGTCGTTGACGTGGGAGCACGCGATGGAACCGCAGGCGACGGCCAGCACCATCATCTCCGGGTGGACCCCGCTGCCCGCCAGGAGCGGCAGCACCACGCCGGAGGCCGTGACGACGGCGACCGTCGCCGAGCCGAGCGCTATACGGAGGATGACGGCGACGAGCCAGGCAAGGACGATCGGCGAGATGGACCAGCCGTCCGTGGCGTCCTTGATGTAGTCGGAGATCCCGCCTTCCACGAGGACGTTCTTGAAGGCCCCGCCGGCGCCGATCACCAGAAGGATCATCGCCATCGCCTGGGCCGCCGAGGTGCAGGAGGCGCCGACGTCCTCCAGGCTCCGGCCGATCCGCGGCCCGAACGCCCAGACCGCCAGGCACAGCGTCAGCAGCAGCGCGATCGGTGCCGAGCCGATGAAGGCGACGAAGTGCAGGAACGGGCTCTCGGTGGAGGTGGCCATGTCGGTCACGGCGGCGGCCACGATCAGCACCACGGGGAAGAGCGCCACGAACAGCGACCAGCCCAGTCCCGGCATCTCCTCGTCGGTGAACTCGCGGTCGCTGACCAGGCCCTTGGGGATGGAGGGGTTCATCGCCTTGATGAACGGAAGGCGCGGCCACGTCAGGGCGATGAGCGCGCCGGCGGGCACGGCGATGAACAGACAGTAGAAGAGCGTCAGCCCGACGGAGGCGTGGAAGGTCGCGGCGACGGCGGTGGGGCCGGGGTGCGGCGGCAGGAAACTGTGCATGGTGGACAGGGCGATGGACATCGGCAGGCCGACCCACAGCAGCTTCGCTCCGGTGACCCTGACCAGCGTGAACGCGATCGGCACGATGATGATGAAAGCGACCTCGTAGAACATGGTCACGCCGATCAGCATGGCCGTGACCACCATGGCCACCTGGACCCACCGCGGGCCGAAGGCGTCGAGGAGCTTGCCGGCTATCCGCTGTGCGGCGCCGGAGTCGCCCATGACACGGCCGACCATGGCGCCGAGTCCGATGGTGAGCATGGTGTCACCGATCTGGTCCCCGATGCCTTCGGAGAGGACGTCGGGGATGGTGGCCACCGGGATTCCCCGGACCAGTGCGACGCCGACCGCCACGAGCAGGAGGGCCGCGAAGCCGTTGAGCCTCAGCCTGGTCATGAGGAGAAGCAGGATCAGAACGCTGATCCCGACTACGAGGAGAGGCATGGCAGTTCCCCTTTGGTCCGGTCCGGGGCATCGGTCATCCTGCGGGCACGACGCGCCGCACCCGCGGGTTCGTCGGGCGGGCACGACGCGCACCCGCGAGGTTCATCGGGCGGGCACGAGAGGCGCCCCGGTTCGTCAAGCGGGGCGTCGTACGGTGCCGACCAGGCTCAGGCCGTGGTCCAGCACCTTCTCCAGGTCGGCGAGGTCGACCGGGCCGGGGTCGGTGAGCGGGGCGCGCACCGGGCCGACCGGGAAGCCGCGCAGCCGGGCGGCGGCCTTGACCAGGGAGACGGCGTAGCCCGGCACCCGGTCACGTAGTTCGACCAGCGGGACGTAGAACTCGCGCAGGAGCGTGGTCACGCCCGCGTCGTCCCCGTCCCGCAGCGCGGTGAAGAAGGCGTTCGCTATCTCGGGTGCGAAGGCGTGGACGGCGGAGGAGTAGGCGGGGACGCCGACCGTGGCGTAGGCGCGGGCCTGGATCTCGGCGGTGGCGGCGCCGTTGAAGAAGAGGAAGCCGTCGGGCGCGGCGAGCGTGAGGCGCTGGAGCCGGTCGAGGTCGCTGTGGCCGTCCTTCAGGCCGATGACGGTGGGGATCCGCGCGATCCGGCGCAGGCCGTCGGCGGTGAAGGCGACCTGGCCGCGCTGGTACGCGATGAGTGGCAGCCGGGTGCCTTCGGCGATCCGGCGCAGCTGTTCCACCAGACCGTCCTGCGGGGCCCCGACCAGGTAGTGGGGCAGTACCAGCGCGGCGTCGGCGCCGGCTTCCTCCGCGATACGGGCGAAGCGCAGCGCCTGCGCCCAGCCGTAGCCGATGCCCGCGACCACCGGCAACCGTCCGTCGGCGACCTCGACCGTGGTCCGCACGACCGCCCGGTACTCGTCCTCGTCCAGCGAGAAGAACTCTCCGGTCCCGCAGGCCGGGAACACCGCGCCGGGTGCGGTGGCCAACCGGACGGCCAGGTAGGCCCGGTAGGCGTCCAGGTCGAGGCCGCCGTCGTCCCGGAAGTTCGTGAGGGGGAAGGACAGCACCCCGCTCGCCATTCCGTCACGGAGTCGCTGAGCGACCCCCGCGACCCCTGCGGCCTCCGCGCTGATACCTGTCATGTCGCATCCCTGTATGCAGATGGCGTCTACGTATGCAGATGGAGGTTAGATTGGTGAACGGGGTGGGTCAACGGGTGGGCAGCCTCGGATTGACGCGGATTTACGATGGGCCCATGTCGGAGGGGAGAGGTGTCCGCGGTGTGAAGTCGGCGGCCCGGACCGTCGCGCTGCTGGAACTGCTCGCCGCGCGGGGCGAGCAGCCCTCGCGACTGGACCAGCTCGCGGAGGACCTGGGCGTGCCGCGCAGCAGCATGTACCAGCTGCTCCAGACCCTCGTCGACTGCGGATGGGTCCGCACCGACGCCACCGGCTCCCTCTACGGCATCGGGATCCGCGCCCTGCTCACCGGCACCAGCTATCTCGACGGCGACCGGCGCATCCGTGCGGTCCGGCCGTACCTCGACGAGGCGTCGGACGCGCTCGGCGAGACGATCCACATGGCACGGCTCGACGGCCCGGACGTCGTCTACCTCGCCACCCGCGAGTCCCACGAGTACCTGCGCACCATCAGCCGTGTCGGCCGCCGCGTCCCCGCCCATGCCGGCGCCCTCGGCAAGGCGCTGCTCGCCGAGCGCCCCGACGACGAACTGCCGATCGGGGACGGGCCGTTGACGGCCCTCACGGAGAACACGCGCACCGACCGTGCCGCACTGCTCGCCGACCTGGCCCAGGTGCGCGAGCGCGGCTACTCCATCGACCGCGAGGAGACGGTGACCGGCATCGCCGGCTTCGGCTTCGCCCTGCGGTACGACGCACCGGCCACCGACGCCATGAGCTGCTCGGTCCCGGTGGCCCGGCTGACCCGGGAACACGAGGTCCGCATCGTCTCCGTGATGCGGGAGGTACGAGCGAAGATCGAAGCCCATCTGCCGCCAGTCCCGGGCATACCCGACTGGCGCTGAGGCCGCGGGTACGCCCGGGGCCTCGTCGGCGAGAGCCGAGAAGCAGCGGTCACGCTCCGGCCGCTCCGGGCCGCCCGCTTCGGGGCCGGTAGGGCCTGTTGCGAAAGTCCCGTCGTCCGCCCGGAGGGCGGGCCCCGCGCCCGCCGCGATGGGGGTCCCCCCGCTCGAGCGAAGCCGAGAGTGGGGGAGGCTGATGTCCGCGTAGGTGCGTACTCTCGGCGTGCCGGGCGCAGGCCCTCGTACTGGTTGTACGTGGGCCTGCGCCCGGTGCGGCGAGTGGGGGCCCCTCCCACGCCTTTAAGGCAGTGGGGGAGCGTGCATGGCGTCGCGGGGCAGGCGGGACTTTCGCAACAGGCCCTAGCGCGCGGTCAGTGGAACAGAGCTGTGAGCAGGTCGTCGCCGATGCGGCGTACCCGTTCCAGCTTCAGCTGGTAGTAGGCACGCCGGCCGTCGCGTTCCACCGTGACGAGGCCGGCGTCGCGCAGCCGGGCGAGGTGGCGGGAGACCTGGGGCAGGGACGTGGCCAGAGCCTCCAGGGCAGCGCCTTCCCTCTGCGCAAGGACGGCGATCCGAAGCTCCTGAAGGACCACCTCCCCTTCGCGTGAGGCCGACGACAGTCATTCCTCCTCGGCGCGGATCGTCTCCCTGACGACGATGGTGATGACGCGGTCCCGGTCGGTGGTCGTTTCCCCGGTCTCGGGCAGCTCCGCGCGCAGGGTGCGGACAAGCTCGGTCAGGTCCGTGTCCTTCCGCGCGTTCCTGCGGTCGGTGTAGATCGTCCACGCGAGGCCGGCCACGCTGACGACCAGGCTGCCGAGAGCGACGGGATCCAGGTAGTCGCCGGGGCGTCGTCCTTCGGCGCTGGCGTAGAGCCCCGCTTCGACTTCGTCGACGATGTCGGGCCGGTCGAACTCGGCTGCCAGGACCTCGGCCGCGGCTCGGGCGGTACGCGCAACCTGGTCGTTCACAGTTCCTCCGTGGTTCGCCGACGGGTGCCTGAGCCCGGCCATCGTATAGAGCGCGGATCTGGGTGCTTCCCGGATGTCGCGGCCACGGTCACCGGTCCAGCCGCGCGAGCCGTCGCAGTTCGGCGCGGCTGTCTTCGGCCTCCGCGCGCCTGCCCAGCCTGCGGAACAGTCCGTACGCCTGCTTGTGCCGGACGCGAGCGCCGTCCAGGTCGCCCAGGTCGAACGCGGTCCGCCCGAGCGCGTCGTGGACCATCGCCGTACGGTATCCGTCGTTCAACGACTCGAAGCCCTCCAGCGCCTGCCGGTACCATGCCTCGGCCTCCGCCAGGCGTCCACGGTCGCGGCAGACCCCTCCGAGCCGGAAGTTGTTCCAGGCAGTGTCGCGCGGGGCGTCGACCTGCTCCAGGACGCCCCGGGCGCGGCGGTACCAGTCCTCGGCGTCGGCCAGGCGCAGTTCGGCGGAGGCGATGTCACCCAGGTTGCCGTAGATCTCGGCCATCCGGCCACGGGCCCCGTACTCGGTGTAGCGGGCCAGGGCCCGGACGTACCAGCGGCGGGCCCCGCGCAGGTCTCCCTTCCTCAGGGTCACCGAGCCCAGATCGGCGAGGGCTGTCGCGATGGCCCGAGGATCTCCTACGGACTCGGCTACGGCCAACGCCTGTCGCAGGTATGTGTCCGCCACGTCCCACCGCTTCTGCTGGGAGGCGATGACGCTCAGCTCACCGAGGATCTCGCCGCGGATCGACTGCTCTTCGGCGAACACGAAGGGCTCGAAAGGGATCTGCAGGACGTCCTCGTCGTGATCGGTCCAGGTACCGGGATCGCCAGCGAGGGCGAGAGCCTGGCGAGCATGCTGCTCGGCGTCGGTGAGGTTCGCCCGTTCCCGGGAGATCCGCGCCAGCTCGTGGTGCACGGAGAGCAGGCGCCGCTGCCGCCGGGGGGACACAGGCCGGCGCTCGAGGAGCCGGACCACCTTGCGGCAGGCGCGCACCAGTGCCCCCGCCTGATCGGGCGCCGGTGTGTAGTGGTGGCGTACGGCGAACCACACCATCCCGTCCAGGCCGCCCGGGCGGAACGGCCAGGTGAGGGTGGCGTCCGGCTCGGTTTCGTCCAGCTCGGTTTCGTCCAGCCTTGCCCGGAAGCGGGCCGTCATGCCGACGATCGAGCCTGCGAGGCCGATCCGGTCGAAGAACGCCCGCAGAGGGAGCAGTTCTGCTTCCGCCCCCGACCACAGTCTGAGCTCGCGCAGTACGGAGAAGGACTGCGTCATGCCGACCATGGCTGCCTGGTCGTCGATCAGCGCATGCCCGGTGATCGCTCCCGACTCACCGAGGAACCGCACAGCGGGGTTGGGCTCGTGCTGTGCCAGTTCCCGTATGGCCTGCTCCCGTTCCACTCGAAAACGGTCGTCGTCGCCGGTCTCGGCACGCCACCGCTCCGCGAGAAAGGCGGACAGGGCCGGGTGCTTCGCGTACCGGCCACCCCCCAGGTCCTCCAACAGGCCCACGGCGGCGGCCCGTTCGAGAACGTCCGCCCAGGTGGCCGCGGTCACCCCGGCGAACCGCCCGGACCGCGTGGCGGACAGCCGGGTCAGCACCTCCGCCGTCACCGTCCTGGGCAGCAGGCAGACCGCGGTGAGGAACCGGGCGACATCGGCCGGCAGGTGGCGGAAGGAGTGGGCGACGTCCGCGGTGAGAGCCGGGGGCAGCCGCGGTTCCGAGCGCGGGGTCTCTCCGCGCAACAGCTCCAGTACGGCCCAGGGTTCGGCGGTCGTGAGCAGCGGCCGGATCTCGCGCAGTGCGAGTGGATGACCCGCGAGTTCCCGCTCGACGACGTCCGCCTCCTCCGGGGGCGTCCGGCCGTCGTCCAGGGACCGTGTGTACTGCCGGGCCTCGTCGTCGGGCAGCGGCGGGACCCGGACCCGTCGTATGTCGCCGAGCCAGGTCTCGTGCGTCCGGCTGGTGAGCAGAACGGTGCTCCGGCCTTCGTCGGCGATGTCACGGACGAGCGCGGCCAGGTGCCGACGGTCGGCTTCGGACCATGCCGTGTCCGGGCCGGGCATCGTCCCGACGGTCTCGAAGCCGTCCCACACCAACAGGATCCGGCGGGTCAGCAGCAGGCCGCGCACATGCGCGTGCCATTGCTCGCGCGTGCTGAAGCCGGACGTGGAAGGGGCGGGGGCGATCTGGCGGCCTATGTGGTCCAGCAGGTCCCGGAAGCTCTGTGGGCCCCGGGTGAACGAGGTCTCGACCACCCAGCGCGGGTCGTCGACCCCGCCGGTGTCGCGCCACCATCGGCTGAAGGCCGCCGCGGCGGCGGACTTGCCGATTCCGCCCATGCCGTGGAGCAGCAGTACCCGATGGCGGCGAGCGGCCAGTTCCAGGGACAGGAACACGTCGTCGCGGCCGATCAGCGGATCCTCTCCAGGCGGCGGACCGCTTCCGGCGTGCCGCGCGGACGGTTCGCGCCGTGCGGATGGTTCGCGCCGTGCGGATGGTTCGCGCCGTGCGGATGGTTCGCGCCGCGCGGACGGTTCGCGCCGCGCAGGTGGTTCCCGCCCCGCGGACAGTTCACCTCGCATGGACAGTTCGCGCCGTGCGGACAGCTTCGGAAACCGCGCCTCACGCCGCAGATAGTGCACGGGAATCAGCCAGTTGCCGGCCGGCGGCGGGGACTCCCCGTGGTGCGAGGCGGCATCCTCCCAGAGACGTCGGCGCCCGGCGCGCACGGCGAGCGTCACGTCGTCTCCGGCGAGGAGCCGTTCGTAGAAGGACGCCGTGAACTCGGCCGCCGCGGTCACCTTCATGCGGTAACCCATGGCCACCACGGACGGCGTGCCCTCCAGGGACAGCCGCGCGGCAAGCGACGTTTCGAGGTGCGCGCCCACCGCCCCCGACTCGCACGCGTTGAGCACCACGACCGGCACTCCGGCCGCCGCGACGACCTGCGCGAGGCGCGACACGGTCACCCGGTGCGGGCCGCCCCGGTCCGTCTCCAGCAGCAGCGTCCCGCCGTCCACCGTCAGTTCCCCGTGCACGTCGAAATGGAGCACGCTGAACGGCCTGCCCTGGTCACGCGCCTCCGTCAGCCGCTGCTCCAGCGCCCGAAGCGTCGGCGGCCGCAGGACGGTCAGCTCCGCCGATGCGGACACCCCTGTGACGCACTCCTGCAGGGGCTTGGCGATGGAGCGGTAGCGCACGTCCGCCGTGCCGGCCGGGCGGCCGATCACCAGCAGCAGGCGCAACCGTTCGGCTGGAAGGGCGACTTCGTCCAGCTCGGCACCGGGCAGACACCGCGTCACGCCTCGCGCGGCCGTGGCCAGCGGGGCGTCGGCTTCCGGAGCGCGCAGCAGTTCCCACGGCAGGTCGAGCACAGTCACGTCGTCCGAACGCACGACGAACTCGCAGCCCGCCGTACCGGCCAGTGCCCGTGCCGCTGTCGCGCGCTCGTGCCCCAGCAGCGCTTCGTACAACCGGTGTCCCAGGTCCGCAAGGCGCCCCTCCACGAGCTCCGCCCGCGCGGCATCGCCGCCGGACGGCCGGTCGGGGCGGTCCTCCACATACCAGCGCAGGTGCTGCCGGTCCTGCGGGCCGAGGGGGGAGGCGAAGGCGAACGGCCCGGTGCGCTCGGTCACGCCGGACCGGCAGCACGTCAGGCTGACCTCGTCGGGGCCTGCGAAGTCGGCGATCACACGGTCGGGCATGATCAGGACGCGCCCGCCGCTTTCCGCAGCTTCTCGCGGGCCGCCGCGGCGATGTCCGCAGAGCCGTGCCTGACGGCGTACTCCCAGGCCCGGCGCGCTTCGCGCACATCGCCGAGAACACTCAGCACGGTGCCCAGCATGTCCGCGGCCACTGGCGCGCACGTCGGATCACCGGTGTCCATGGCCTGCTGGTACGCCGCGACGGCCCGGCGGAGGTCCTGCCGCCGCACGAGGAGGTCCCCCAGCCGGACCGCCGACCAGGCGACGTGCTCGGGATGCCCGGACGCCATCGCCCGGCGGTAGGCGACCTCGGCGCCGTCGAGGTCGCCCTGCTCCTCCAGCAGCAGGCCCAGCGCATCCGCCGCGTTGGGAGCGTGGTCGGGATGGCCGGAGTCGATCACCTTCTGGTAGAGCTCACGCGCCTTGCGCACCTCACCGCCCCGCTCGTGCTCGAAGGCGCGCCGCATGAACTCGGCGGCGGCCAGTGACTCCTCCGTCCCCTGCGCACGGGCCCGGCTCACCGCGATCTTCACATTGCTCGCGCGGATCATGGCGTCCTTCGACAGGGACGGATCGGCCTGGTCCAGGTCGAGCAGTTCGAACAGAGCCGCTTCCTGCGCGCCTCCGAGCGAGGGATCGACCGCCGCTTTCAGCAGGAACATGCTCGCGATGAGCGCCACCGCCGGATCGCCCTTGGCCCTGGCACGCCGCCACATCCGGCGCGCCCGGCGGACCTGCCCCATACGGGCGTACGCCACTCCCAGTGTGATCGACGACAGCGCCGCGGTCCTGGGATCCTTCGAGCGGGCCGCCCTTCGATAGGCCACCGCCGCACCCGGCCAGTCCCGGTCATGGAGGAGTTGGTTGCCGATCCGCATCATCTCGACATCGTCGTCGGTGCCGTCACCCCGGGACCACAGCCCCATGTGATCCTCCCCCCTGCTCCATGACAGGAGACCAGTTCTCAGGCTAGCGGACCGATCCCTGCCCGCCCAGGGCGAACTCCCATGCCACAAGGCGCCGTTGCCCCTCCCGCACCGCTGGGTACAGACCAACCATGACCACGGACAGCCCCAGGGCCGCTCGGTACTTCCCGTTCCGAGACGGCCCGGACCCCGCCCGCATCGTCCACAACGCACCGGACACCGACCGCGCGGCCCAGTCCAGGGCCGTCCGACAGGCGTCGGCCCACGACCGCGCCCTGCTCGTGGCACGTCCCCTGTGGTGGTCCCCACTCCTCATCGTCGCCACCGTGGGCACCGGCTACTGGTGGGTGGGGGTGGCGGTGACGGCCGTGTGCGCGCTGGCGATCTGGTTGCTGGGCCGGGCCGCCCGACGCACCCGCGACGAGGTCCGGCTCGCCGACGGCACCATCGGGATACCGGTCCCCGACAGCCTCGCCGATGAGATCGTGGCCACGGGAAAGTCGATGCACCAGATGGGCCGGATCTGGTCCGCCGCCGGGCACGACGAGGTCCTGTTCAGGCGCGTCAAACCGTACGAACGGGAACTCGCGAAAATCGACGACCGCTACGTGTACCTCCTCCACGAAGCACGCCGGCTGTGGGTCGCGGACGACCTCCCGGCGTGGGCGGAGGCCGCACTGCAACTACCGGTCCTGGCCGACCGCGTACGTCCGCTCCTCGCTGCGATCCTCGCCCCGTGAACCAGGAGCGAGCAGGATCTCTGCCGCGGCCGCCGTCTCCGACTCAGTCCCCGTCGCCGTCGCCGTCCCCGACTCAGTCCCCTTCCCCGTCGCCGTCGCCGTCCCCGTCGCCGTCTCGGCGGGGGCAACCGCGCCGATCGCCGGGATGTGCCGCAGCAGCGTCGCCGCCAGGACCGCCGTCGCCAGCGCCAAGGCCCCACTCATGGTGGCCGCCGTCTGAAGCCCGGTGGTGAAGGCGTCCTTCGCGGTGGCCAGCAGCGAGGCACCGTCCGGGAGGTGTTCCGCGGCGGCGATCGCCGCGCCCATGGTGTCCTTGGCCGCGGCGGGGGCTTCGTCGGGGATCTCGCCACGGTAGACCGCGACCGCGAGGGTACCCGTGACCGCGATACCCAGGGCCAGGCCCAGGTCGTAGGCCGTCTGGCCGGTCGCCGCGGCGGCCCCGCCTTCTCCTCGGGTGCGGCGCCGACCGCCAGGACCGTGCCGAGGACGCTGATCGGGGCGACCCCGAACATGATCACGGTCAGCCCCAGCGAGGCGGTCAGGACGCCCTCCGACAGGGCGATCGCCGCGTAGCCGGTGAGGGAGAGCAGCAGGCCGCCGACCAGGACGTACGCCGGACGGATCCGGCGTGCGAGGACCGGCGTGAGCTGGGAGCCGACGATCAGCCCCGCCGCTCCGGGCAACAGCCACAGTCCGGCTTCCAGAGGCGACTGCCCCGCCACGGCCTGGAGGTACTGCGGGACGAGGTACTCGACGCCGTTGAGGGCCATCATCCCGAGCAGCAGGGTGAGTAGCGCCCCGGTGAAGGCCCGGTCGTGAAAGAGCCGCAGCTCCAGCAGCGGCGTGGCCAGCCGGTTCTGCCGGCGTACGAACGCGACAGTGCAGACCGTCCCGGCCGCGAAGGCGACAGCGGGCTCCCAGGCGGGGGCTCCCGACGCCAGGCTCTTGATCGCGTATACCACCGGCAGGACGGCCAGCAGGAACAGCCCGACGCTCGCCAGATCCATCGGTCCAGGGGCCGGGTCGCGGTACTCGGGCAGCAGCGCCCGGGCCGTGCCCAGCGCGAGCAGCATGATGGGCACGCCCATGAGGAAGACCGAGCCCCACCACCAGCTCGCCAGCATCACACCGCCGACGACCGGTCCGACGGCGAGGCCCACCGAGAGCGCGGTCACCCACATCGCGATGGCCGTGGCGCGCTGTCGCGGGTCGGTGAACATGTGGCTGATCAGGGAGAGCGTGGACGGAAGCACGGCCGCGCCGGCGATACCGAGCGAGGCGCTCGCCGGATACGAAGAGCTGCGGACCCGGCTCGCGGAGGAACTCGGTCTCGACCCGAGCCCCGAACTGGCCGGGCTGCAGCGGGCGATGCTCCGGCAGGACCCGGAGCTGGGCGCCACCGGTCAGGACCTTGCTCCTTTCCGCACCAGGACGCACATCCTCGCCCCGTTCAGCACGCTCGTCGGCCGGGAGGACGAGGTCGCCGCCGTACGCAAACTCCTCGGCAACCGGAGGGTCACTAACAGCGGACCGATTGGCTTGGGTTTCCTTGGTGTTGCTGTGATTCTTCCGGTCTCTTCGGGGCTCTTGCGGTTGCTGCGTGACCTTTCCGGGCGGGGTGCGTTGTGTAAGTGAGTTCGATGATCGGACAGCGGTTCTGGGTGGCCGGGCGGGGGTGACAGGGTGCGGCGGAAGGTCGAGCTGGGTGAGGGGCAGGCGGCGCGGGTGGCGTGCGCGTCGGCGTCCGCGTTCCGCGGCCTGGACACCGTCACCGGTGAGGTCCTGGGCGCCGATGTGCTGGCCGGGAGGGTGGGCTGGCTGACGGCCCTGGTCGAGAGCATGTGCACGTCAGTGACCGGCACCCGCTGGAACCGTCCGGACCTGGCCCAACTCGCCTGCGGGCGGGACCGGTCGGGGCAGCGGCTGCCGTCGAACGCGTGGATGGCGCTGCGGATGCTGGGCTGGGCGGCCACCGTGCCCGAAGGACTGTACGTTCCTGACCGGGTGCGGCGGGTCGCCGAGGAGCAGGCCGGGCGGGCGCTGCGCTCTGCCTGGTGGCGTACTCAGATCACCGACGCGGTACTGGCCACCTGGCCCACCGGCCCCGACGCCGATCCGATGCGGCGCACCGCGGGCGAGTGGGAGGCGCTGCGGGCCGCCTGTCCGGACGGGCAGGGTGTGGCGGCCTCGATCCTGCGCGCCCGCACCCGGCAGGTGGCCGCCTTCCACACCACGCATGGGCGGCTGCCCGCCGGTCTGTGTGAGCTGGAGGCGGCGCCGGGCGGCGGCCGTCAGGTGGTGCTGGCCGCCGCCGACAAGCAGCTGGCCACGCTGGCCCGCTGCGAGGACGACCCGGCCCGCTACGCGGTGCTGACCGTGCGCCTGCCGGTGCGGCCCGATCCGCGCACCCGGGGTGACTGGCACTCCGTGGTGATCCGGTTCCGGCTGCCGCCCACCATCCCCGTCACGGCCGCCCTGCACGCCCCGACCCTGCGCCTGCGCGGCGGACGCCTGCGCCTGGACGTCGCCCACACCACCGCCGTGCCCACGACCCGGCGCGACGGGCATGTGCGGGCGGTGGCCTTCGACTACGGGCTGAACACCCTCCTCACCGGCGGGACACTGACCCTGGCCGGCGGCACCCAGCCGACCGTGCACACGAACGGGCAGCCGGTGTTCTTCCGCCCGGACGGGGTGCTGGCCAAGGCCGACCGGCTGCGTGTGCTGGCCGAACAGCTCTGGGCCAAGGCCGCCCACCTGCGGTCCCTGACCGACGGCCACACCGCATCCGGGCTGCGCCCCGATCCGCTCACGACGGCGAAACTGGCGGTGCTGCGCACCGAGCACGCGCGGGTGAGCAAGCGTCGTACGCGGCTGAACGAGCAGCTCGCCAGGGCCGCCGCCCATTTCATGGTCGGCCACGCCCGCGCCGCGAGAGCGTCGGTGATCTACCTGGAGGACCTGCGGGACATGGAGGCCCGGGGCAAGGGCCGCACCCTCAACACCCGCCTCTCCTCCAGTGTGCGCGGACAGATCGTCACCCACACCCGCCACCAGGCCGCGAAATACGGCATCACGGTGGTCATCGTCCCCGCCCGCGGCACCTCCAGGTACTGCCCCAGATGCCTGAGCGCCTTCCGCCACCGCGCCGCCCCCGACCGCACCACACCGGGCTGGAAATGGGCGAGCTGCCCCAACACCGCCTGCGGATACAGCACCGACCGGGACGTCGCCGCCTGGCAGCGGATCGGCGCCCGCGGCCTGCAACACCAGCACACAACCGTCCTGGACCGCGCGAGTGGCACCTACGTGATCCGCCGCACGGCCCCGGAGCTGGACCAGCCGGTCCGGCACACCACCCACCCCAGGCCCGCCCCCGAGTCCGGTCCGCAGCACACTGCCGCGGACCGGACCAAAGCGGGCCCCACGAGAAACCGCCCTGTGCCCAGGCAGCGACGCAGGGCCCCCGCCCCACCCACAACACCCGCAGCGCAGACCGCTGCTGCGGGCCCGAGTGGAAAGCGTCCGGCGGGGCGGACGCCCCAGTCACCCACCCACCGCACCCAGCGGCGCGGACGGCGGCAGGCACCGCACACGATGAGCACCCCCACCCGGCACCAGCCACACGGGGCCAGACTCGGCGCAGGCTTCCACCTGCACACCCACGCCACCCCCGTCACACGACGGATACAGCCCGGGGCACAGCCGAGATCACTTTTCCACCGGGACCGGGCCGAAAACCCAGCCCCACCCAGGAAAACCTAAGCTCATCTGAGACGCTGGTCACCCTTACCGGACCCGGCGGCGTCGGCAAGACCCGGCTCGCGGTCGCCGTCGCCGAGCAGCTCAAGGGCGGCTTCCCGGACGGGGCATGGCTGGTCGAACTCGCCGGATCCGGCGGTGCCCTGGCCGAGGTCGTCGCGGCCACGATGGAGTTGCGGGACGACGGGGTCTGGGGCGTACGGCCCGAAGGGGAGCCACCTTTCGACGCGGCGAACCGGCTCGCCGAGGTGCTGCGCGGCAAGCGGACGCTGCTCGTCCTCGACAACTGCGAGCATGTGATCGACGAGGCCGCGGCCCTGGCTGAGCTGCTGCTGCGGTCGGCTCCAGGGCTGGTGATGCTGACGACCAGTCAGGAGCCGTTGGCGCTGGCCGGAGAGACCCTGTGGGCCGTGCCGCCGCTCGCTCCGCGGGACGCGGTCGACCTGTTCTCGGCACGGGCGGCGGCCGCCGCGCCCGGCTTCGCGCTCGATCCGCGCAACGCGGACGCGGTCGGCGCCATCTGCCGTCGGCTGGACGGGATTCCGCTGGCCCTGGAGCTGGCCGCGACCCGGGTGCGGGCCCTCGGTGTGCACCGGCTGCTGGAGGGGCTGGACGACCGGTTCCGGCTGCTCAGCGCCGGGCAGCGGGGTGCGCCGGCCCGCCAGCGGACGCTGCGCGCGGTGATCGACTGGAGCTGGGAGCTGCTGAGCGAACCCGAACAGGCCGTGCTGCGGCGGCTCGCCGTGCATGCCGAGGGGTGCACGCTGGAGGCGGCCGAGGAGGTGTGCGCGGGCGACGGGGTCGACGCCCGGGACGTACTGAACCTGCTGGTGCGGCTGGTGGACCGGTCGCTCGTGGTCGCCGTCGACGGGGTCGAGGGCCCTCGTTACCGGCTGCTGGAGTCCATCTCCGCGTACTGCGTCGAGCGAATGAGGGAAGCTGACGAGACGGAGCCGGTACGACGGCGGCACCTCGCGTACTGCATGGGGCTCGCCGAGACAGCGGAGCCCGAACTGCGGGGACACCGGCAGGGCGCGTGGCTGTCACGGCTGGACACCGAGAGCGCGAATCTGCGCTCGGCCCTGGACGGTGCGGTCGAACGGCGTGAGACGGACCACGCGCTCCGGCTCGTCGACGCGCTCTGCTGGTACTGGATCCTGCGCGGCCGGCTCGGCGAGGCGCGGCGCTCGGTCGCCGGGGCGCTCGCGCTGCCCGGCGGGGACGCGGCGCTGCGGGCGAAGGCCGGCGTGTGGCAGACCGGCATCACCATCCTGACCGGCGACGGCACCGACCGGGCGGCCCGGATCGAGACGGCGCTCAAGGCGTGCGAACAGCTCGGTGACCCGGTGGGGACGGCGTGGGCACGGTGGTTCCTGGCTCACGCCCTGTGCGGGACGGGGGATCTCCTGGAGGGCGAGGCGCTCACCGAGGCGTCACTGGACGGCTTCAGGGCGCTCGGTGAGCGCTGGGGAGAGGCGGCCGCGCTGGCGGACCGGTCCATGCAGCGGCTGCTGCGGGGCGATCTGGCCGGTACGGAGGCGGACGCGGGGCGCAGCGCGGAGCTCTTCGGCGAAGTCGGGGACGCCTGCGGCCAGTTGTGGTCGGTGTACCCGCTGGCGTCGGTCGCCGAGATCCACGGCGACTACGAGCGGGCGGCCCGGCTGCGGCAGGGCGGGCTGGTCACCGCCGAGGAGTTCGGCCTCTCCACCCAGGCCGCGGACCTGCTGTCCGGGCTCGGACGGACGGCGCTGCTCACCGGCGACCTCGGCAGGGCGCGCGAGTACCACGAGCGGTCCCGGCGCCTCGCCGCCGAACTCGGCTTCCGTGCGGGCGAGATCAACGCGGAGCTGGGGCTCGGCCTCGGCGCGCGCCGCGAGGGGCTCCTCGACGAGGCCGCCGCCCGGATGCGTACGGTCCTGGATTGGCACCGCCAGGTCGGTCTCGACGGGGCGAACGCGCTGATCCTGGCGGAGCTGGGCTTCATCGCGGAGCTGCGCGGCGACGCGCGGGGTGCGCTGGCGCACCACGAGGAGGGCTACGCAACGGCCCTCACCACCGGCGACCCCCGGGCAGTCGCCCTCGCCCTGGAGGGCCTCGCCGCCGCCCACGCCCTCGCGGACCGCCCCGGGACCGCGGCGCTCCTCCTCGGCGCCGCCTCCGCCGCCCGCGCCGCCACGGGCGCGCCGCTCCCCGCCGCGGAACGCCCGGACGTCGACCGCACCACCGCCGCGGCGACGACCGCGCTGGGAGCGGCGGGGTTCGGGGAGACCTTCACGAAGGGAGCGTCGCTGTCGCCGGAGGCAGCGTATGCGCAGGCCGCACCACCGCCGCCGCGACGGCCGCCTGAGGCGACGTGATTCAAACCAGTTCGAGTCGCGGTTCCGGTTGCCGCGCTGGTGGGGGCTTCCCTTCCCACAGTTTGGTGGTCCGTACGTAGCCGTAGATCACCGAGGTCATCGCCAGAATGAGAAGCGGTCCGAACACCCACGGATGTGCGGCCATCTCCGTCGACAGATAGCGATATGACACCAGGAGCGCGGCGAAGACCGTCGCGCCGTAAGCGACCAGCTGGATTCCTGATCGGTCCCAGCCGCGTTCGAGCGAGCGCAGAGCCGCCTCGATCGTGAGCGCGAACACCACACCGGCAAGGAGATCCACGCCGTAGTGGTAGCCGAAGCCCAGCGTCGCACCGAGCGTGGCGATCAGCCAGAACGCGCCGGCGAAGCGCAGCACCCGCGGACCCTTGCGGGAATGAATGAAGATCGCGGTCGCCCACGCTGTGTGCAGGCTGGGCATGCAGTTGCGCGGGGTGATTTCGTCGAACGGCATGTGGTGCGGGGTAATGATCGGCGGCGGCGTTTCCGGCCACAGATCGGCCACCGCCCAGTGCTCGCTGGGCTGCGTCGGCGACCACAGGCTGACGGCCGCCCAGTGCTCGGTGCCAGAGCCGTACGCGAAGATCGGTCCGACCACCGGGAAGACCATGTAGATGGCCGGGCCGAGGAGGCCGATCACCAGAAAGGTGCGCACCAGATGATGGCGCGGGAAGCGGCGCTCGACCGCCACATTGCGCAGTTGATACAGCGCGACGACGACCGCGGCCACCGCGAGTTGACCGTAGACGAAGTCGAGAGAGTTGAAGCCGATCGAGCCGGTGGCCGTGACAATCCGGCCCACCACCCATGACGGGTCACCCAGCGCGTGATCGGCGGTCGCCACGTACTGGTCGAGCACCGTCGAGCGGGTCTTCGACGTGATGAGCAGCCAGGTGTCGCCGGTCTTGCGGCCGGCCACCAGCAGCAGGCCCAGCCCGACCCCCTTCAGCAGCAGGACGCGTTCCTGGCCGGTGCGGCGCGTGACGGCGATGACCGCATAGCCCAGAATCACCCACAACGCGCCGTTGCCGAAGGGGTGGCCGTCGGTCGTCTTGGCGTCGACCGCCCACCGCACCAGCAAGAAGACGACGTCGATGCCGATCGCGACACCAGCCGCGATGAACCGTTGCCGCCAGGTGAGTACCACCATCATCAACGCCATACTGGCGTAGAGCAAAGGCCCCGATTTGGGGGCGAATATCACCTCTTTCACTTGGTTGGCCATCGGCCCTGGCAGGCCGTAGCGACGCGCGGCGAGCTCCAGCACGATGAGGAATCCCAGGGCCGCCACACCCGCTACGGCCCAGAGTCTCGCCCGTGGTTGACGGCACACGGAGAACGTAATTCTGCCGTTTATTCGCGAGAACACACGCGATGTCATATATCTCAATTCTTGGTCGATTTGATCTGTTTTGGGTCCTGGAACAGGGCCCCCGGCAGAGGAAGACGGAAGGATCACAGTTCGCGTTCCGGCCGGTTTTCTTCCGTATAGGAGTACGCACCTTCATTCCGGCTCCCAAGGGGAGGGACCGTGCCGAACGACGTACGAGTGACGCGCCGCCAGGGCCTGAGGGCAGCGGCGGCCGCGGCGATCTCCGTACCGCTGCTCACCACCGCCGGGTCCGCACGGCCGGCCGCGGCCGGCGAGCATCCGGGCGCGCTGAACGTCATGACGTACAACCTGCGCTTCGCCAGCAGCACCGGCAGCAACCGCTGGCCCGTGCGCCGACCGGTGATGCGGGAACTGCTGCGCCGGGAGCAGCCTCACGTCCTCGGCACCCAGGAGGGCCTCTACCAGCAACTGCGCAAGATAGAGAAGGACATCGGCCCGCACTATGAATGGCTCGGCATCGGCCGGATGGGCGGCGGCGACGATGAGTTCATGGCGCTCTTCTACGACACCAGACGCCTGGACCCGATCGACTTCGACCACTTCTGGCTCTCCGACACGCCGAACGTCATGGCCTCCAACACCTGGGGCGGACGCTTCCCGCGCCTGGTGACATGGGTCCGCTTCAGCGATCTGAGCGACGGCGGACGGGAGTTCTACGTCCTCAACACCCATCTGGACGGCACGAGCCAGTACGCGCGCGAGCGCGCCGCGGAGCTCATCGGCGAGACGATCGGCGGGTTCGACCCCTCCGTACCGGTAGTGGTGACCGGCGACTTCAACGCCGCGGCCCACGACGACCCGGTCTACGACACGATGCTGGACGCCGGCCTCGTGGACACCTGGGACGCGGCGGGTGCGCGCGGCCCGCTGTACGCGACCTACAACGGCTTCCGGCCGCCGGAGCCCGGCGGCCGGCGTATCGACTGGATTCTCTCCACTCCCGGGGTGACCACGCACTGGGCGGCGATCAACACGTTCTCGATGGACGGCCGGTTCCCGAGCGACCATCTGCCGGTGCAGGCGTCGCTGGCGCTGGGATGAGCCGGCCGGTAGTGACCCACCCTGACCTGGGAGCATCTGCGCACCTGGCGGCTAACGTGTGAGCATGACAGGAAGGTGCCAAGCGTGCGGGGGCCCGATCGTGACCGGTGGCGGGCCGGGGCGGGCCGCGTCGTACTGCTCGCAGGCGTGCCGTCAGCGCGCCTACCGGGAGCGGCGGCGGCCGGTCGGCGTGCCCGTCAGGGAGCTGATCTCCGATATCGGGGATCGACTGGGGCGGCTGCGGCTGGAACCCGGAGTCGTGTTCCGCGCCGATGTCGAGGCCCTGTCGACGCGGTTCGCGCAGTTGCGGCGCCTCGCCCGTCAAGCAGGTGAGGCACGTCAGGCAGGTGAGGCACGTCAGGATCCCGCTCGACCGGTGGTCGCCACGCCGGTCGTCGCCGGCGACGCGGAAAGCGTCACACCTGCCGACGTGACGAATTCCGCCGTCACGCAGTCCGCCGTCACGCAATCCGGTGTGACGCAATCCGGTGTGACGCAATCCGCTGTGACGTTTTCCACCGTCACGCATTCCACCGTCACGCATTCCGGCGTGACGCATTCCGGCGTGACGCATTCCGGCGTGACGCATTCCGGTGAGGACGCCTTCGCCGCTCTCGTCGAGGGGCACAGGCGGGAGCTGCGGGCGCACTGCTATCGGCTGCTCGGCTCGTACGACGAGGCCGAGGACCTCACCCAGGAGACGTTCCTCAAGGCCTGGCAGGCCCTTGAGGCGAGGGGCGGTGTCGACAACCCGCGCGCCTGGCTCTACCGCATCGCCACCAACGCCTGCCTCGACTTCCTGCGCAAGCAGAACCGGCGCCCGGCCCGCTACGAACCCGTGCCGGGCATGGACTCCGGCGACGGACCACCGCCACCCCGTCTCCCCTGGCTGCAGCCCTTCCCGGACGACCAACTCCCGGAGCCTGCCACGGCCCACTCACACCCCGAGCCCGATTCCGAGGCCGTCGCGAGCGAGACGCTCGAGCTCGTGTTCCTCACCGCCATCCAGCAGCTCCCGCCACGCCAGCGCGCCGCCGTGATCCTGCGCGACGTCGCCGGATGGTCGGCCCAGGAGACCGCCGACCTGCTGGGCTCCAGCGTCGCTGATGAGCTGAGGTTCCCTGGGTGATCCTGGGTTTTCCTGGATGCCGGGAAGTGGTCCGTCGTGCTGGGCGGGGTTTGGACGCCTGCCGTGGGACCGTGGGCCGTCGCCGCCGGGTGCGGTGCGGGTGCTCATCGTGTGCGGTACCTGCCGCCTGTGGCGCCGCCGGCTGCGGCGATTCGGAGGCTGCGGTATCCGCCCCGCCGGGCACTTTCCGCCCGGTGTGGACCCGGGCGGGGCGGGGACCCCGCGTCGCTTTCCTGGGCACGGGGCGGATTCTCAAGGAGACCGGAATCGTGACTGCTGCTCTCACCGGCCTCGCAGTGACACGCACGCTACCGAATGCACGTTCATGCTCCCGCACCTCACGATGAACAGTCACCGGAAAGTGCTACATAAGCCTGATCGCACCACAGTGAACACCACCCCGTGATACCCAGTCGCACCAAGGAGCCACAGGCCATCAGGAGCACTGCGCACGACCCTCGCCTCGGCGAACAGCGCGGTCCAGCGCGGCCGGTCGGCCCTGCGGCAGGCGCTGCCGGAGCGGCGTGAGGACTGGTCGGCCGGCCGGCCCAGCGACGAGGACATGGCCCTGCTCCAGCGCTACATGGACGCGGTCGCGCGGGTCGACATCGATGCCATGGTCGAGCTGGTGCGCGAGGACGTGGTGCTCACCATGCCGCCGAACCCGTTCTGGTTCACCTCCCGCGACGCGATGTTCGCGTTCATACGGCCGAACCTCGATCCGGCGTCCCCGATGTTCGTCGGCCACTGGCGGACCCTGCCCGTGCGCGTCAACGGCCAGCTCGGGATGGCCGGTTATCTGCAACGGCCCGGGACCAGCGTCTTCCGGGCCCAGCTCATCGACGTACTGCGCATCGAGGACGGGCGGGTCGCCCAGATCACCACCTTCGAGCCCCACCTGTTCCCGGCGTTCGGCCTGCCGATGACGCTCTGAGCGATGAGTTTTCCCGGCAGGTACGTCACATGGGTGTCGGGCGCACACGGCGCCCCCCACCCCAGGAGTCGAAGACCATGGCGAACATCAGCACCCTCTCGCTGCAGGACAAGGTCGCGGTCGTCTACGGCGGTGCCGGTTCCCTCGGTGCGGGCGTCGCGAAGGCGTACGTCGAGGCGGGGGCGCGGGTGTTCCTCGCCGGCCGTACGGAGGCCACGCTCAAGAAGGCCGCCGCCGAGACCGGGGCCGAGTACGACGTGCTCGACGCCCGCGACGAGGAGGCCGTCGAGGCGCACGCGGCGTCGGTCGTCGAGCGGGCCGGCCGGATCGACATCTCCCTCAACCTCGTGTCGCGCGGGGACCTCCACGGCGTACCGCTGACCGAGATCTCGGTCGAGGACTACACGCGCCCGGTGGTGCAGGGCATCACCTGCCAGTTCATCACCGCCCGGGCCGCGGCGCGCCGGATGACCGCGCAGGGCTCGGGCGTGATCCTCTCCCTGGACAGCGGATCCGCCAACGGCAGCCCGATGATGGGCGGCACCGCCGCGGCCGACGGCGCGATCGACGCGCTGATCCGCCAGCTGGCCCAGGAGCTCGGCCCGGCCGGCGTCCGCGTCTGCGGGATCTGGACCGCCGGTGTCACCGACACCCTGACCCCCGAGAAGCTGACCGCCGGCGGTGCGCCGGCCATGGACGAGGCCGCAGTGCAGGGCATCCGCGCCCACCTGGACAGTCTGCGGATGACGAAGCGCTCGCCGCGGATCGCGGACATCGCCGCGCTGGCGACGTTCCTCGCCTCCGACGCCGGTGTCGCCCTCACGGGCACGTGGGTCAACGCGACCGCCGGAATGTTCCCCAGCTGACTGCGGCTGATGGCTGGTGCCGGCTTCTCACCGGTACGGCCCCCGTGAGCTCGGGAGCCGTACCGGTTCGGAGGTTGGGTCCGGCGTCAGTTGGTGAAGGTGAGGTACTTCCAGGCGCCGTGGGTCGTGGAGTTGACGGTGTCGCCGGAGGAGCCGTTGATGTACGACGAGCGCATGCGGGCGCGGATGCCGGACTCGCCCGGCGCGTCCAGTCTCACGGCCGACTTGCCGTTGGTGGCCAGGGCGAAGTACTGGGACCCGGAGTCGACCCAGGAGCCCTGGTAGTAGACCTGGATCTGGAGCCGCTGGTCGCGGCCCGAGTAGTAGTTCATCGTCGTGGTGAACAACGGGTCGGTGTTCTTGCGGAAGTAGTGGTACGTCGTGGAGCCGATCTTGCCCGTCCTGTAGTGCTTGGAGACGGTGGTGGAGATCTTCGCCTTGGCGTACCCGGTCGACTTCACGGTCTTGGGCGCGTAGCGGGCGTCGCCGTCGAAGACGGCGGTGACGGCGGTGTCACGGGTCATGTCGACGGTGGCCGAGAGGTTGCCGCTGGAGTTGACCTTGGCCTTCTTCAGCAGCTTCTTCGGCTTGTCGGAACCGAAGGGGTCCGCGTAGATCGCGACGGTGCGGTTCTTGTGCGTCGTGCCGAGGTGCGCGGTGAAGGTGACGTCCTTGCCGTACGAGTACAGCTTGCCGTTGTTGTTCAGCGTCAGCGTGGTCGCCTTGCGGGAGACCTGCACCGCGTCCGCACCGGAGGCCGCGGCGTGCGTGGCGTCGCCCGCGTAGGACACCTTGTAGGTGACCTTGCCGCCGGCGGGCGGGGTGTCCGTGAAGGAGAAGCCGCCGTCGGCCTTCGTCGTGACGGCTGCCAGTGCCTTGCCGTTCGGCGACTCGAGGTCCGTGCGGGTCACCTTCAGGCTGGTGCCCGCGGCGAGGCGCGTCTTCGAGGTCAGCTTGCCGGTGACGGTGAGCTTCTTGGCCCGTTCCGCCTTGGCGGGGGCCGACACCGTGAGGGTGGGCAGCTCCTTGGTGGGGTCGGTCAGGGCACGCAGCGTGTACGTGCCGTAGGTGTTCACGGACACGGCGAAGACGCGGCTCGCGTCCGGCGCCCAGGCCAGCGCTCCGTCCACGAGGGTGTCGGCGCCGCTGCTGTCGCCGGTGTTGGGGAAGTCGTACTCCCGTGTCGGCTTGAGGTCACCGGGCCGGTGGATATGGACGTCGGGTTCGTACCCCGAGGAGCTGCCGCCCGCGATGCTGCCGTTGGGCGCGACGGCCACGGCGTTCGGGTAGGCGTCGATCGGGTAACTCGCCACCTCGGTCAGGTCGGTGGTGGAGTAGGCGGGCAGGCCGTAGCCGTCGCCGGTGCCGTCCCACGAGGTCAGGACCTGGTTGCCGTCGGGCGTCAGGTCCAGCTGCTTCACGGCGGTGTCCATGTCGCCCTTGACCCGCAGCGCGGCCCCGTCGGCGGAGACGTCGTACACGGCGAGCCTGCCGCCGGCCCCCGCCACCAGGACACCCGGCACAGCCGGGTCGGCCCCCAGGAACATCGAGCCGCTGAAGAAGTCGACGTCCCCCTCCTGGTCGAGCCGTACGACGGGCTCGGCGCCGGACACGTCGAGGGATCCGAGGTTCGAGCCGTAGCCGAACCAGATACGGCCGTCCACGACCTCCACGTCGGCCGGTGCGTCCGCGCCCGCCAGCGGGTAGCTCGCGGTCTGCGTGTACGTCCGTGTCTCCACCGAGACGATCCGGTCGCTGTTCTTGACCGCCGCGTACACCTGCCCGGAGTCGGCGGACAGCGCCAGGCCGGTCACTCCGGCCAGTCCGGTGAGGGTCGCCTTGACGGCGCCCGCGTAGTCGGTGACGACGATCTTGCCGCCGGTCGGGTCGGAGACGTAGACGCGCTGGTGGGCGCCGTCCACGACGATGTCGCCGACCGATTTCACCGGAAGGATCTTCGCGGAGTCGGCCCCCGCCGGCCCCGCCGTGCCCACGGCCAGGGCCGCGGAACTGAGAACGACCGCGAGTGCGGTCGCGGTCGAAATGCTGCGCCTGCGCACAGTGATGTGTACCCCCACAGAGAAGCCCGGTGGTCGCCGGGCGGAAATGAGCGGGCCGCGCGTCCCCCCTCACACCGGCTACGGGTGTGTGGACGCTGCCCAGGAAGGCAGCGTATGGCATGCCAGTGACAATTGAGGACCGGAATATCAGGGGGACCGCTGCATCACTTCACTGTGGTGCGACCACCGGGCGGCGGCTCCGCGTGAGCGCCCTGGCCCGAACCGCCGTCTTCGCTTGTCAGAGGGGCGAACCGGGGTCCTCGGGGCGGATGCGTCCTCGCCAGGCACCCGTCTCTCCCCCGCGCCCTTCGATGTAGTCCTTGAAGCGGTGCAGATCTCCCTTCACCCGGCGGTCGATCATGCCGATCATGTCCGCGCCCTTCTCGGCCATGCCGGAAGGCTCGACGTCCATCACGAGCTCCACCCGGGTATGGGTGTCGTCCAGCCGCTCGAACCTCACGGATCCCCGCTGCTGGACCTCGCCGCCGACGGCCCGCCAGGTGATCCGGTCGTCCGGCAGCTGGTCGACGATCTCGGTGTCGAACTCGCGCCGCACCCCGCCGATCCTGGTGGTCCAGTGGTTGTGCCGGTCGTCGAGCTGCCGCACCTCCTCGACGCCCTCCATGAAGTTCGGGAACTCCTCGAACTGGGTCCACTGGTTGTAGGCCGTGTGTACGGGCACCTCGACGTCCACCGTGTCCTTCACCGTGCTCATGGTTCCTCCTCGCTTGCGGTCGTCGCGCACAACGCCGGGTACCCGCGCACGTAGGGATGAAGACCCGCATACCGGGGCGTATCGCGCCTCACGGGGATGCGTGACGCCGCCCGCACGGCCCGTCGGCAGAAACGCTGCGGTCCGGGCGAGCCAATATCTGTGACCACGAAATGAGAAATGGACGTCACGCTCGATGAAGGTTCCTTACTCGACAGGCAGAGCAGAGTTATTCACCGCACACGGTCGATCGCACCGTGCTACTGTTGATCTCAGTTGCAGTTGTGGTTCCCGAACGCTTGGGAGCATCCTCACCGGTTTCATATAACGGTAGAGCTCCTTACATCTCCGGTTGATTTCCGGCGGGGTGATCATCACGGCGACTCGGAGTCCGCACAGTGTGGACTCCGACCACGCCCCAAAGGAGATTCAATATGGCCGCCGGCACCGTGAAGTGGTTCAATGCGGAAAAGGGCTTCGGCTTCATCGAGCAGGACGGCGGCGGCGCCGACGTCTTCGCTCACTACTCGAACATCGCCGCTCAGGGCTTCCGTGAGCTGTCGGAGGGCCAGAAGGTGACCTTCGACATCGCGCAGGGCCAGAAGGGCCCGACGGCCGAGAACATCGTTCCCGCCTGACGTCGGCACGTACTTCGCAGCTGGGGCCCGCACCTTGGGTGCGGGCCCCAGCTGATTGATTTTCAGACGCAGGCGCAGGTGCAGGCGCTCCACTCCGCCAGAGACATATCCCCTGCGCATCCCCTGCACGTATCCCGCATTTCTCCTGCATGTCTCCCGCGGATCCAATTCGATCCCGCATTGTCTTCGGCTCGTTCTCGCGATTCTCCGCGCTGCTCATTTGCTGCGGGAATTCCTTGATACGTGCCACATCAAGGAAGGTCCCGCATGAACCGCACGCGTACAAACGATCGCTTCGTCCGCACTCGCGCCGGAGGCTCCGGCTCGACAAGGGGCGGCAGCCGCTACGGATCCACATCTGCGGCCCCCGGCCGCTCCGGTGCCCCGCGCCGTCCCGAAGGTCACGGACGTCGACAGGCCGCGCTTCAGGGCGAGTTCGCACTGCCGAAGACGATCACCCCCGCGCTCGACGCCGTCGAGACGTTCGCCGAACTCGCCATGCCGGCGCAGTTGCTGGCCGCGCTCGGCCACGAGGGCGTGACAGCGCCGTTCCCGATCCAGGCGGCGACCCTGCCGAACTCCCTCGCGGGCCGCGACGTACTCGGCCGTGGCCGCACCGGTTCGGGCAAGACCCTCGCCTTCGGCCTCGCGCTCCTCGCCCGTACGGCCGGTCAGCGCGCCGAGCCCCGGCAGCCGCTGGCCCTCGTCCTCGTACCCACCCGCGAGCTCGCCCAACAGGTCACCGACGCGCTCACTCCGTACGCCCGCGCAGTGCGGCTGCGGGTGACCACCGTGGTCGGCGGGATGTCGATCGGCAGGCAGGCCGGTGCACTGCGTTCCGGTGCGGAGGTCGTCGTCGCCACGCCGGGCCGGCTCAAGGACCTCATCGACCGCGGCGACTGCCGACTCGACCGCGTCGCCATCACCGTCCTCGACGAGGCCGACCAGATGACCGACATGGGGTTCATGCCCCAGGTCACCGCACTGCTCGACCAAGTGCGTCCCGACGGGCAGCGGATGCTCTTCTCGGCCACCCTGGACCGCAACGTCGACCTGCTGGTCCGCCGCTACCTGACCGACCCGGTGGTCCACTCCGTCGACCCGTCCGCGGGCGCGGTCACCACCATGGAGCACCACGTACTCCACGTACGCGGCGCCGACAAGCATCGGACCACCACCGAGATCGCGGCACGCGAGGGCCGGGTGCTCATGTTCCTGGACACCAAGCACGCGGTGGACCGGCTGACCGAGCATCTGCTGAACAACGGCGTCCGCGCCGCCGCCCTGCACGGCGGCAAGTCCCAGCCCCAGCGCACACGGACCCTGACCCAGTTCAAGACCGGGCATGTGACAGTACTGGTGGCGACCAATGTCGCGGCGCGCGGAATCCACGTCGACAACCTCGATCTGGTCGTGAACGTCGATCCGCCCAGCGACCACAAGGACTATCTGCACCGTGGCGGCCGCACGGCACGCGCCGGCGAGTCCGGCAGCGTCGTCACCCTGGTGGTCCCCAACCAGCGCCGCGACATGAGCCGCCTGATGGCTGCCGCCGGAATCACCCCCCGGATCACCCAAGTGAACTCGGGTGAAGCTGAGTTGAGCCGCATCACAGGCGCTCAGGCTCCCTCGGGCATCCCGGTCACCATCGCGATGCCGGTCGTGGAACGCGCCCGGCGCGGCGCCTCTTCCTCGTCCCCGTCCCGGGGCCGCCGCCGCGGCCGCGGGCGCGGCGCCGTCCAGGGCCGGTCCACCGGCGAGGCGGCAGGCCGCACGGCACAGCGGCCGTCCGCTTCCAACCCGTCCGGCTCCAACCGGGCGGCCTAGAACCCTCGTGGGCGAAAAACTCACCCGACTTCGCAGGCCCGTCCTCACAGGAGGCTCCACTTTGACGCCGGTTCAGATGCTGCAGCGCCCTGCGGACCCCGCGTCCGCGCCCCCGACCGTGGTCGACGCGATCGGCGTTTCCGGACTGCGGGTCCCTGACGACATGACCGTCGAGGTGGCCCTGTCCGTCATGGCCAGTGCCCGTGTCGGATATCTGTTCCTCTGCGACGAGGACGAACAGTGGACGAGCTCGATCACCCGGGCCCAGCTCGCCGTCGTCCGCGACAGCTGCACCTACACGGACCGGATCCGTCTACGGGACATCCTCGGCGCCGGTGGCCGCGCCCTGGGCGTGCTCACGCTCTCCTCCTGACCGCCTCACCCGATCAGCCCCGTACTCGTTCCCCTTCCCTGTGAGGCATCATGCGCTGCGTCATCGCCCGGTTCCCGTTCGACCTCTCCAAGAGTGAGGTACTGGCCTCCATGAAGGGCGTCAAGCCCGAGCCCATCACGGGTGAGTCCGTGCTCATCGGCCGCCGCCAGTACCCCGTCAAGCAGGTGGGCGAAGTCATCACCCGACAGGACCGCCGTGACTTCACCAGCGGTGAAGTCACCCGCGCCATGAGCCGCCTCGGCTTCACCTGCCGCGACGGCCAGGAGGCCGCGCCCACCGCGCGCGCCCTCACACCGTCGCAGACCGCGTCGGCCCTGCTCGGCGGGCCCACCGCCTGAAACCATGAGGACCGGCGCAAGCCGACACCAGCAACAGCGATGAGGGCCCTGCCGACGCACGTCGGCAGGGCCCTCGTCGTGGGGCGTCTCAGCGTTCGGAGTAACTGAAGTCGCCCACGGTCCAGGCACTGACGTCGCTGATCGCGACCCGATACATTCCCCCCGTCTCGGGGATCCCGACGCTGCCCTGCAGGATCCGGGCGAGATGGAAGTGCAGATGCGTGGGCGCCTCGCCGCGGTCGGGGCGGTCCTCGGTCCGTTCGGCTGTGAAGACACCGGAGAACGGACCGAGACGGTCGGAGCCCTTCAGCACCTCCGACACGCGCTCCCGCCACACGGCTTCGGGAGCCAGCCGGCCGGTGATGACAGCTCCGCCGACCACCACCGTCAGCGACATCTGATTGCTTTGCGCGGACTCCACCATGGCGGAAATGTCCACGAGCAGGTCGTCAGGTTTCGACATGAGAGCCGATTTTATGCAGCGATGAGGGATCCGGGCGCTGGAGCCCATGCTCCACCGCGCCCGCGCTGCCGCCTGTCGCAGAAAATTTACGCCTCAACAGAGCTGAAATCTGTGCTTGCCAGAGTAGACATTGGCCGGTGATCTAGTTAAGGTTCCTTTCGTAGACACGGTCAAGGAGGCCCGGCAGACACGAACTGGCGGGCAGCAGTACACGAAGTTCGCAGGTCAGGGCGACTGTGGAGTTCCGAAGCCACGTTGTTCGCAGGACGGTGACGGGACTGACAGTCGCACTGGGTGGCTCGCAGCTTGAGGGGCCGCCGACAGCACCACCAACTGGTTGATTCAGAGGAAGGACGGAGGGAGCAGACGCCATCAGGATCGCCCGGCCCGAGAGCATTCGGCCGGGTACCACAAGACCCCGGATTGGAAGGTGGTCCCCGGTCACGAATCCGCGATCCCCGCACTCCCGCCCCTCTCCCGGGGCCGGTGGCGGAAACAGAAGGTCGGCACAGCAGTAGGGCCGACAGATGGTGTTCAACTTCCTTCGGGGCCCTGGTGCCGTACGGCACCAGGGCCCCTCGACGCGTCGCACAACGAGGTGAAATGACAGCAGATACTCCGCTCAGCGGTCGTCTGGACGACGACGACTACCCCGCGTACACGATGGGCCGGGCCGCAGAAATGCTCGGCACCACCCCCGGCTTCCTCCGGGCCATCGGTGAGGCCCGCCTGATCACTCCGCTCCGCTCGGAAGGCGGACACCGGCGGTACTCCCGCTACCAGCTGCGGATCGCAGCTCGCGCCCGCGAGCTGGTCGACAAAGGGACCCCGATCGAGGCTGCCTGCCGCATCGTCATCCTTGAGGACCAGCTCGAGGAAGCGCAGCGCATCAACGCCGAGTACCGCCGCGCCACCAAGGAAGGGCCCGAGCCCGACGGTTCCAGCTGAGTGCGTCGGCGCGGAACTCCGCGCTCGGACACGCGGGGTGAGGCACAGATCGGGACGAGTGCCCGACGGCGAACGTCTCACCGACCGTCCCTGCTTCCACTGCCCGGCGCCGGACCTGTCTGCCCCACCGGCTGCGGCGACGGGTGCGGGCACTGCCGCCCTGTCGGCCGGACGGCCCCTTCCGGCCCGCTCGCGGCGGCGTACGGCACCGCCCTGCACCGCCCTGCACCGCCCTGCACCGGCTCGCCTGGCGGGCCTTGCCGGCGACCGTGCTTCAGGCCGCGCTGGGCGCGCCTTGGCCGAGCCCGGCCGACCGGCGGGTCGGCCGAATGGCCGAGCTGCGCCGCGCCGGATCGGCTGTCCGGCCGAGGTAGGGACATGCCCTCCGGCGGGATGACCGAGGATGAAAGGTGTTTCCGCGTACAGCGGTGTGGCGGAGGCCACAGGAACCCCGCCGGACCCGCGGAGAGTATCGAGTGTGAGGCAAACAGAACCATCGGAGTCGATGCGTGCGCGCATACGGGCGGGGGATCGTGCGGCATTCGCCGACCTGTACGACGAGCACGCGCGGGCGGTGTACAACCATGCCCTGCGCCTGACCGGCAACTGGTCGGAGGCGGAGGAGGCCATGTCCGAGACGTTCCTCGCCGCCTGGCGTACCCGGGAGACGGTGGAGCCGGAGGGCGGATCGCTCAAGCCCTGGCTGCTCGGCATCGCCACGCACAAGGCGCACAACGCCAACCGTGGGCTGCGCCGACGGCTCGCCTTCCTGGCGCGCAGCCCGGAACCCCGTCCCGTCGAGGACTTCGCGGAGGAGACGGCCGGCCGGATCGACGACGCCCGCCGTCTCGCGGTGGTGCACGAGGCGCTCGGCCGGTTACGCCGCCAGGACCGGGAGGTGTTCGCCCTGTGCGTGTCGGCCGGGCTGGACTACCAGCAGGCCGCCGAGGCGCTCGGCATCCCGGTCGGCACCGTGCGGTCCCGGCTGTCGCGCGCCCGGGCGCGGCTCGCCCGGATCAGCGGTCAACTCGACCGCGCGAATGCGGAACCGCGTGGCCCTCGCGGAGAGAAGGAGAGTGAGGCCGCGTTCGCGGCCGTGTTTCTGCAGGAGGAAACCGGATGAACAACAGCAATCCGCCGCGCGCCGCTTCCGCCGGGAGTGAGACCGAGGAGTTGCTGTCGGCTCCGGCCGAATGGGACCTCCCGCCGAGCCGACACCTCCACTACAAGGACGTTCTGATGCAGCACATCGACCGCGACCGCACCTCTTCCGCCCAGGCGCGCCCGACACCACGCCGTCGACTGACGCGTGGAGCCGTGCTGTTGCCCCTCGCGTCGATGGCACTGGCCGGAGCACTGATCGTCACGCTCTCCGGCGGTGACGACACCTCCGCCCCGGCGAACCGAGCCGCCGGCGCCAGCAGCGCCTCCGCCGTGCTCAACCGGATCGCCGTAGCGGCCATGGCGACCGACGCGACGCCGGTGAAGGACGGGCAGTTCGTGTACGTCGAGCGCCTGATCCGCTCCAACGAGGGCACCTTCGACGGTCCGGTGCGGCTCAGTGCCCTGCACAAGTGGGAGATGTGGACGTCGCAGGACCCCGGCCCCGTCACCAGGACCGGCTGGCTTCGTGAATCCGGCAAGGGCGCCGTGATGCCCGGTCAGCTGATCCCCATCGAGTCCGCCGGTCCCGTCTCGGCGGGCATCCATCACCCCACCTACAAGTGGCTGGCTTCCCTGCCCACCGATCCGGACGCGCTGCTCAAGTTGCTCAACGCCCAGACCAGGGTGGACGAAGGCGAGTCCAAGGAGCAGGCCGTCTTCTCCACGATCGGCAGCTTGATCAGCGAAGCGATCATGCCGTCGGCGAACGCCTCCGCCCTGTACAGGGCAGCCGCGAAGATCCCCGGCGTGCAGGAGATCCCCGACGCCGTCGACGCCGCCGGCCGCCACGGCATCGCCATCACCCGCGAAGACGCCTCCTCCGCGACCCGTGACGAGTGGATCTTCGACAAGGACACTCTCGCCTTCCTCGGCTCGCGCTCGTACATCACCAAGGACGAGGTCAAGGGCATCACCTCCGACACCCTGTCCGGGACCAGCGCCATCATGCAGCGCGCGGTCGTCGACCAGTACGGCAAGGCACCCGCGAGGACCGGCAGCTGACCTGCGCGACGCCGGGTCTCCCGGGCGGTGCTGTCACCTTCCGGGGGACTCGGCGTCCCCCCATGACGATCAGCCGAGCGGCGATCAGCTGCCTGTGCTGATCCCGACGCACAACACTGCCGTCTGAGCGGCAGGACCGCTGAGGCTGTCGCGCGATGGGCTGCTACGGCGATTCGGCCATGGCCGGCGCTGAGGAGGAAGTCCGCGTAGATCTGCCGGCCGCAGGACTGCGGCGGAGCGAGGAGCGCGACGAGAACCGCTGACTAGTGCCCCGGCAGGCAACGTTCGCCCGTCAAGGAGCGCCCGCCGCGCAGCGGCCAAGGACCGCAGCCGGTGCGTGCTCTCGCCGTGCCGGCCGGAAGCCCTCGTACTGGACGTACTTGGGCTTTCGGCCGGTGCGGCGAGTGGGGGCACCTCCCACGCCTTTAGGGCAGTGGGGGAGCGTGCCGGGCGTCGCGACGGGGCGAACGTTGCCTGCCGGGGCACTAGGGCCTGTGTGACGTTGTGATCAACCTGTCGCCTTCAGTAGATCGTTGATCCAGATCATCGAGGCGCGGAGGTAGAGGCCGGCGAGGTAGCTCTCGGGCGTCTTGTCGTATCGAGTCGCGATGCCCCGCCAGGCCTTCAGCTTGTTGATCAGGCGCTCGACGGTGTTCCGCTCCTTGTAGAGACCGGTGTCGTGACCTGTGGGCCGGCCGCCCCGGCTGCCTTTCTTCTTTCGGTTGGCAGCCTGGTCCCTCTTCTCCGGGATGACGGCCTTGATGTTGCGTTTTCGCAAGTAGGAACGGTTGGCGCGGGATGAGTAGGCCTTGTCCGCAGCGACAGCGCCAGGCCGGGTCCGGGGACGGCCGACAGGCAGACGGACCCGCACCTTCTGCAGCACGGGGACGAACTGCGGGCTGTCGGCGGCCTGTCCTGCGGTCAGGACGAACGACAACGGACGGCACTTGCGGTCCGCGGCGAGATGAACCTTGCTCGTCAGCCCGCCACGGGACCTGCCGAGCAGGGCTTCCTTCAGACGGAGCTTGCGCCGTCGCCTGACGTGCCGCCGCTCTTCCCGGCCGGGGGTGTCGCTTCCGTCCTGTCCGTTCTGTTCCGGCGGGCCGCCCCCTTTTGCCAGGCCCGTTCCTGGTCGGCGGCGGCTTCCTCCAGGGCGTCCATGACCTCCTTGCCGATGCACATCCCGGCGGCGTCGTGGTGGGCCCGGGCGGTGGTGGAGTCCACGCTGACCAGGGACAAGTCCGTCTTCCCCTGGCGGGCGGCCTCAGCGATCACACCTTCCAGCAGTGCGGTGAAGACGCCGGCGTCCCGCCAGACCCGGAAACGGCCGTAGACCGTCGGCCACGGGCCGAACCCGCCCGGCATTTCCCGCCACTGACTGCTGGTGCGGAACCGCCAGATCACCCCCTCGAACTGCTCACGCAGCCGCTCAGGGTACGGACCGCACTCGCCTATCGGCAGGAACGGTTCGATCAACTGCCACTGCTCGTCGGTGAGTTGCCTTCGCGTCACGATCGTCTTCCTACCGGATCTGCCTTCCAGAGGGATCCGGATCGGCAAGATTGATCACAACGTCACACAGGCCCTAGCAGAAGCGGAACGAGAGTCCGCCGAGTTGCCGGGCTTCAAGAAACCCTCCATTGATCCCCGAGGCCGGGACGCGGCCTCGGGGTGGCGTATCCGATCAGCGACTTCTGCGTTTTATTCATCGTCAGTCCGGACGTCGGGCGCGTCACCGCACTCGACGCGCACACAGTGGGGGAGGCCAGGTGCGCATCACCATCGGTTCTGCTGAGCAGGACTACACCGGCATGGCGGTCGCCGATCTCTACGGCTGGTTGCGTGGCGACATGGAGCTCCGGCGGAAGGTGCGGACCCTCGGTCTCCAGAGCCGTGGCGAAGCGGGCGCGATGGGTGGGACGGGTGCGTCGGACGTCATCGAGCTCGTGCTGGAGCACGGAATCGCCGCGCTCAACCTTGCGGTGGCGTACGCGACTTGGCGTACGGCGCGTCCTTCCGCGCCCGCGGTGACCATCACCTTCCCCGGTGGGGCCCTGACGGTCCAGGACGGGAACGAGGAGACCGTACGGCGGATCGTCGAGGCTCTTCGCACCGCCGAGGAAGCCGGGTCGAGGGCGGCGTCGCGGACGATGGGTACCGCCGAAGGCACAGGTACTGCGGAGGGGGCTGTGGAAGGCCGCCCGTAATGCCCCTGCCTGATACCACCACATCGCGGGCGGTCATCGTAGGTGTCTCGGACTACACGGAACTCGAGGCTCTGCCCGCCGTCGCCAACAACGTGACCGACATGGGCGCCCTCTTCACCCGCGACGATCTCTGGGGCCTTCCCAAGGAGCACTGCACCACTGTGCTCAACCCCGCCACCGGCCGAGAGGTCCTGGAGGCGGTCTACGACGCCGCAGCCGAGACGCGCGACACCTTCGTGCTGTATTTCGCCGGGCACGGCCTGGTCGCCCCTCGCTCGGACGAGTTGTGCCTCGCGCTGCCGGACACCAACCGCGATCGGCTCTACCGCGCGCTGGAGTTCTCCAAGCTGCGGAGGGTGATGCTGGAGGCGGGCGGCGGAGCACGCAACAAGGTGGTCATCGTGGACTGCTGCTTCAGTGGGCTGGCGCTGGAGGGCCACATGGGCCCGGCGGTGGAGATGGCGGATCACACCGAAGTCGACGGCTCCTACGTCATGACTGCCTCCGCCGAGAACAGACTCTCGCTGGCACCCCCGGGCGAGCGCTTCACCGCTTTCACGGGTGAACTGCTCAGGGTGCTGTCCGAGGGGATTCCCGACGGCCCGGAATTCCTGGACATGGAGACCATCTACAGGTCCGTGCTGTGCGAGCTGCGGGCGAAGGGCCATCCCATTCCGCAGCAGCGGATCCGCAACGGCGGTCGCTCCATCACGCTCGTACGCAACCGGCGGGGACAACTGCTGCCGCTCCCTGCCGTGCGGGAGCGCGTGGACCTGCTCTCCGGCCACGCGAACGCCTTGCGCGGCACTCCCGCCGAACTGGCCGGTTACGCCGAGGACTTGCGCCATCGCGGAGCGGAGGGACCGGCCGACCAGGTCCTCGCGGCCGCCGCGTCCCGCTGGCCCGTCCAGGAGGTCGCGGCCCTTTTGCTGCACCTGGAGAGAGCGGACCGGCGGGCGGAAGCCGGACAGGTCTGTGCGGGCCTCGCCTTGCGGCAGGCACCCGATGCCGTCGAGTGCCTGCTCGTTCTGACCCGGCTGGAAGCCGACGCTCTGGCCGACGAGGTGCTGTCCTGTCTGACGTGCCGAGAGCCGGCCCATGTGGCGGCGAGCGCCCTGCTGCTCCTGCGGGAGCGGCAGGAGGCCGCCGCGGTCCGGCTGGTCTCACTCGTGCTGGTCCGGCAGCAGCCGGTGGACGCGGCGCGGCTGATGGAGTCCCTGCAGGGGAAGGTCAGGAGTGAGCTCCTGTGCCGGGCGCTCGACGCGATGTGGACGGAGCGCTCGGCACAGGACATGCTCACCGTCGCGGATCTGCTGCGAACCGCCGGAGTGAAGGGCCTCGCCTTCCGCCTGTATCGGCGCCTGCCGGACGCCCTCGCCGCCGCGAAGTCCCGGCACGAGATCGCCTTGCTGCTGCGGGAGATGGGGGACAACGGTCACTTCGACGCCACCCAGTCACTCCTCGGAGCTCTGCTCAAGGGGGGACCCGCGCCACTGCACCAGGTGCGTTGGGCCTTCGCGCTGCGGTCTCTGGACCTCGACTGGGCCGACCGGGCCGCCCGCGAGGCCGTAAGCCGGGCCACCCCCGAACAGGTGCTGGACGCCGCGGCACAACTGCGCCGTGATCACCCGGGCGGATTGCTGGATCTGTTCCTGTGGGCGAGCGAGGGGCGCGACGCCTCTGATGTCGTACGCCTCGCCGATGCCCTGCGGGACGTGGGACGTCCGCTGGACAGCCACAAGCTGCTGAAGACCACCGCGGAGCGCGGGCCCGTCGTGGCCGGGCTGCTCGTCGCTGCCCTCCGGGACGCCCCGCACGGTGAGCCCGAGCGACTCCTCAAGTGGGTGGCGCGGCAGCCCGCTGTCTTCTCCGCGACCGCCGCCCTGACCCTCCGGGACGCGGGACTCACGGACGATGCCGGGACCCTCGTCGCCGCTGCCCGGAACCGCCCGCAGAAGGAAGTGCTGGAGGCGCTGGTGCCTCTCGCCGACGCCATGGGCATCGACGTCCTGCACGCTGAAGTCGCCGCTCACGTACCGGGGGCACGGCTCGAACCGCTGCTCAGCCACCTCTGGACGAACGGCCGCCTGGCAGAGGCCGACCGACTGCTCGAACGGCTGGCGGAGGGGACGGGTACCGCCCTCGAGGAGGTGCTGAGCGCCGCGGCCCAGCGCCACAAGGGATGGTCGCGGCTGGTCGAACTTCTCTTCCCTGCCGTGGGACGACTGACCGGCCCCGCCGTGGTCCGCGTGCTGCGTTGCTTCGTCGACAGACCGTCATCACGGCGCGGGAAACTACTGCTCGCCATCGGCCGGATGCTCTACGAAGCACCTGCTGAGGGCCTGTCCGCACTGGTCCGTCATGTGCGCGAGCAAGGCGGGCGAGAGGCACTCGATGTGCTCGACGTGCTGGTCCGGGAGCTCTTCGCCGATCTTCCGGCGCCGGATGTCGGGCGCTTGTACGCGACGTTGGCTCCCGTCGAGGGGGTCGATGCACCGGCGGCACTGGCAAGCGCGGCGGACCGACTCGACTTCGTGGAAGTCGTCCAGGATCCGGCGATTCCAGAAGCCGCCGTCACTCGCCTGCGGAAGCTGCGAGTCCAACAGGTCGGACAGGTCGGACAGGTCGGACAGGCACAGACGTGGCGGGAACGAGGGCGGGACGCCGACGCGATACGGGAGCGTCCGGCACCTGCACCGGCGTCGCCCCCGCTCCCGTCCGATGACGACGCCGCACGAACGGACGACTCACGTGAGGACGCTGCGCGGGCCGACGGCGACGAGGCTTCTGGCGGCGGGGGGACCGTGCCGTGGCGTGCGCTGTCAGTGGCGGTCACAAGCGTTGTCGGGGTGGGCCTGGGGCTGGCCTTGCTGGTTCCCGAGGGAGCCGAGAGTCCGGCAGGCCATGGGGCCTCACCGACAAGGCCCCATGCGACGTCATCGTCGGCCTCACCGTCCCGGACCGCGCTGCCCGGCAGGCCGCCCGCCGATGACGTGGCCGACATCGGCGGCCGGCCGGTCAACACGGCAGCGATCATGCGTTTGAGGGCCTGCACCGGCGCCGACATCACCGTACGGCTGACCTCGGTTTTCAACAGCTATGTCGACGAGGACCCGCACCTCGAACTGTCGGTGAAGGCGGACACCGGTGCCGGCGGCCCGTTGCCTTGCCGGATCAACCTCAGCCGTACCGATGCCTACCTCATGGTGACCCGAGCCGGGGACTCCGGGGAGACGTGGAAGTCATCTGCCTGCGCGTCCGGCCACCACGGGCAGCGCTGGGTACAGCTTGCCCGCGGCAAGCCCGTCACCGTCGACTTCCACTGGGACCGCAGGCCCAACACCCGGGGCTGCGACCAGGCCGGCTCCGCATCCTCCGGCACCTACCTGGCCGAGGCGCTCGTGCTGAATGAGAAGGCGCAGACGAGCTTCGTCCTGCGACACGAAGAGGCCGCCACACCACCGGAGACGCCGTCGCCCACCCGATCCGCGTCCAAGGCCTCCAGCGGCTCGCGCGGTGGCACCAGCAGCGGCGGCGCAGACGACGCGAAGTCCGCCACGCCGAGCCAGAGCGCCTCTGATCAGCCGACGGAGACCGCCGAACCGACCGCCACCACCAGCAGCGGAGGCAGCGGCGGATTCTTCGGTGGTCCCGACGGTGGCTGAGAGCGAGCCGGATCGTGTCGGGCAGGGGGCAGCGGAGCGGGCGCCCTCGCACCGAGTACGCCCGCTTCGCTGTACGAGTCAGGCCGGCGCCTTGACCGCCGAGCCCTCCGGGGCCGGCTCCCGCACCACGCGGCGGCGCCGGGTCGGCAGGAGCAACGGGTTGGCGACGCCCCAGGCCGCGCCTTTGCAGACCAGTTCCTTGTAGACGGCGGCGAGCCGTCCTGTCAGGGCCGCCCGCACGGCGCGGTCGTCGGCGGTGACGTACTGGATCAGACCTTCCTTGCGGCCCAGCGAGACGCACTGGTTGAAGTAGCGGAGCGGCACGTCCGGGAGCTTCCCGCCGGTCAGGCGCGCCGCGATGGCGTCGGCCGCCTGCCACGCGGTGGGGACACCCGAGGCGCAGGACATCCGCAGCGGCTTGTCGCCGGGGCCCATGACCAGGGCCGCGTCGCCGATGGCGTACACGCCCGGGTGCGAGACCGAGCGCATGGTCCGGTCGACCACGATCTGGCCGGTGTCGATGACCTCCAAGATGGTGGCCTTCGCGATCGGGTGGACGGCGAAGCCGGTGGTCCACAGGGTGACCGTGGCCGGGATGGCCTTGCCGTCGGCGGTGGTGACGCGGTCGGCCTCGACGGCGGTGACGGCGGCGTGCGCGTGCACGGTGATGCCGAGCTTGTCGAAGACCTGCCGCAGGTGCCGTCCGCCCTTGGGCGAGAGCCAGTCGCCGAGGCCGCCGAGGGCGACGAGGGCGACGTCGAGGTCCGGGCGGGTCTCGGCGATCTCGGTCGCGGCCTCCACGCCGGTGAGGCCGCCGCCGACCACGACCACGGGCTGTCCGGCGTCCAGACGGGCCAGGCGCTCGCGCAGCCGCAGCGCTCCGGGGCGGCCGGCGATCTGGTGGGCGTGCTCGGTGGTGCCGGGGACGCCCTGGTCGTTCCAACCGCTGCCGAGGGCGTACACGAGGGTGTCGTACTCCAGTTCCTCGGCTTCTTCGGCGCCGTTCGCGTCGCTCGCGTCGAGGACGGCGACGGTCTTGCGGTCCACGTCGACGGCGGTTACCTTCCCGAGCTTCAGCTCCACGCCGGTTCCCGCGAACATCTCGCCGAGGGGCCGCGACTTGAGGGACTGGCCGACCGCGAGCTGGTGCATCCGGACGCGCTCGACGAAGTCGGGCTCGGCGTTGACGAGGGTGATGGCGACGTCTTCGCGGCGCAGCCGCCGGGCGAGGCGCCCGGCGGCGATGGCTCCGGTGTAGCCGGCTCCGAGGACGACGATGCGGTGCTGCATGTCCGTACTCCTGTCTTCAGCGGGTTCGCCCCTTGAACCGGGCGGCCCGCCGTTTCCTGACAGGAACGCGATGTGAAGCACCTCACATCAGGGTCAGAAGGCGCGGAGCAGGGGTTCACCGCGGTCGGCGGCCGCCCACCGTTCGGTCACACGTTCGAGCTTGTCGGGGTTGACCTGGCTGCGGAACGCGGCGATGCCCTTGGCGGTGACCTCCAGGCACATGACGCCGATGACCCGGCCGTCGAGGACCACCACGAGGGCGGGGTCGCCGTTTGCGGTCGTCGCGTAGACATCGGGCGAGCCGCCGACCAGGTTGCGCCTGGCCTTGTTGCCGGGTTTGAACAGACCCCGCATGAACTTCGCGACCGCGAGAGCGCCCTCGAACGCCTTGGCGCGGGCCGGGACCTTCCCGCCACCGTCGCCGATCGAGATGGCGTCCTGGGTGAGCAGCCGCACGAGCGGCTCGGTCCGGCCGCTGGTGGCGGCCGCGAGGAACTCCTCGACGATCCGCCGGGCGGCGGCCTTGTCGATCTCGGTGCGGGCCTTGCCGTCCGCGACGTGCTTCTTGGCGCGGTGGAAGATCTGCTGGCTGGCGGCCTCGGTGATGTCGAGGATCTCGGCGATCTCCCGGTGCGGGTAGTCGAAGGCCTCCCGCAGCACGTACACCGCCCGCTCGTTGGGCGAGAGGCGCTCCAGGAGGACGAGGACCGCGTACGAGACCGATTCGCGCTGTTCGGCGGTGTCGGCCGGGCCGAGCATCGGGTCCCCGGCGAGCAGCGGCTCGGGGAGCCACTGGCCCACATAGGTCTCGCGCCGCGCACGGGCCGAGGTGAGCTGGTTGAGGCACAGGTTGGTCAGAACCTTCGTCAGCCAGGCCTCGGGGACCTCGATGTGGTCGACGTCGGCGGCCTGCCAGCGCAGGAACGTCTCCTGCACGGCGTCCTCCGCCTCGCTCGCGGAGCCGAGGAGGCGGTAGGCGATGGCCTCCAGGCGGGGCCTGGAGGCCTCGAACCGGTCCACGTCGTTCGTGGTCAGGGTCATGGTCCGGATCCTAGCCGGGGCATGCCCGGACCCTCACCTGATGACCGTCAGGGATTTTCGATGGTGATGAAGGGGTCCCACTGACGGTACTTCCAGTGGGACCCCTTCAATTTCCGGCGGGGATCCAGGATCTGGAAGTAGAAGACGGAATTTCGACTTGCTCGCCTTTTTGTGCGAGGACGGGAGTTCCGCCAGGGACGGAAGGGAAAGGGGAATGGATCCGACTCAACGATTCGCCCACCTCCGCACACGTCAAGCCGCGAGAGGCACCTGCTCACCCTCTGCTGGGAGCTGATAGTGGGCCCAGATCTGGTTCAGCTCGTGTTGGTAGTAGAGCGGGTACAGACCGGCGACGATCATGAGGATGACCCCGATCCAGGGATTGCAGTTCCGCTGCATCCCGGCCGACTGCTGCATCCGGGCAATGCGCACACCGGTGTTGTAGACCGAAACGAAGGGGGGAATGATCACGAGCCATCCCACAGTGAGGGCCAGAAGAGCCATCACCGGATTGACCTCGATCCGCTGATCGAAGTCCCGAGCTTCGCGGTTCACTTTGTAATACCAGACCAGGTGGTAAATGCCGAGCGTGATCAGCGGCCAGATCAGCCAAACGAGAAAGATGTTACGGGTCTTGCCAGCGCGACCAGACATGGCACACCTCCCATACAGCCAGTGCATCACAACCAGCCGCAACCGGCGCGTCGTGCGTATCGTGCGCGTCGCGGACGCCGTCAGCCGAACTCCTCCACATACTCCTCCGGCGGCCCCAGCTCAGGACGGTCCCGCAACTCCAGGATTCCCCCGAGCCGTTCCAGTTCGAGAACCGTCACGGTGTTCTCGCCGACGCGCAGCAGTGGTGCCGGGCAGTACAGCGTGATCTGCGGGCCGATCTCCCAGTAACGGCCGAGCAGGAACCCGTTGACCCAGACCAGGCCGCGGCCCGATCCCGGCAGCGCGAGGAAGGTGTCCGCGGGGGCGTCGACGTGGAACGTCGCTACGGCGAAGCCGGTGTGTGTGGTCGCGGGACCCGAGGTGACCGCGTCGGCCAGCTCCGTGGCGGACCACTCCTGCAGCGCGACCGGTGTGCTGTCCCAGCCCTGCACGATGCGCCGGTCGACGAGGACGGGGCCGAGCAGGCCCTTGTGCCGGCCGATGCCCGGGCCGTAGTTCACCCGGCCGAGGTTCTCGACCAGGATCTCCAGTCGTACGACGTCGCCGGTTCCGTGGACGGGGAGTTCCGGGGAGTCGGGGTCGGCGACGCCCAGCCACGTGCCGTCGGCGAAGACCAGGGCACGGTCGCGTACGTCGGTGAGGAGGAGTCGGTGCTCGCCGGCCGGGACGCGCGGGTGCGCGGTGTGCAGGACCATGCCCGCGTCGAGCCCGAGTTGTTCGAAGGAGGCGGGGCGCGGGGCGGTCGAGGTCGGGGCCGGCACGGCGCGGAGGCCGGTGAGCAGGTCGGCGCGGTGGGTGAGCGGGACGCGGGTCGGGGGGAGCGTCGGCAGGCGTGGGGGTGAGCGGAGGGGGCCGCGTGCGCCGAGGGCCTCGCGTACGGCGAAGAACTTGTCGGTGAGGCTGCCGTCCTCGGCGATCGGCGCGTCGGAGTCGTAGCTGGTCACGACCGGCTGGAGTGGGCCCTCGTGGTCGTTGGCGCCCGCCCAGAGCCCGAAGTTGGTGCCGCCGTGTGCCATGTAGATGCTCACGCTGCCGCCGTCGGCGATGATGCCGCGGAGTGTGCGTACCGCGCTGTCCACCCCGCGGACGTGGTGCCGTTTGCCCCAGTGGTCGAACCAGCCGTTCCAGAACTCGGCGACCACGAACGGTTCGTCCGGTCGCCGCGTGGCGAGGAGTTGCCGGGCGGCGTCGGGCTTGGAGCCCAGGGTGACGGCCGTCAGGGTCCCGGGCAGGGTGCCGCCGTCCAGCATGAGCTCGGTGGGTCCGTCGGCGGTGAAGAGCAGCTCCCGGATGCCCCGGGTGGACAGGGCCTGGCGGTTCCAGCACAGGTAGGCGTGGTCGTCGCCGTAACTGCCGAATTCGTTCTCCACCTGCACCGCCACGACCGGCCCGCCCTCCGACGCCTGGAGCGCGGCGATGCGCGGGACGAGGTCGTCGAACCAGCGGCCGACGGCGGAGGTGAACGCCGGATCCGAGCTGCGCAGCGCGACGTCCCGGCCGGTGAGCCAGCTGGGCAGGCCGCCGTTGGACCACTCCGCGCAGATGTACGGGCCGGGCCGGACGATGACGTCGAGGCCCTCCTCGCCCACCGTGCGGATGAACCGCTCGACGTCCCGCCAGCCGTCGAAGCGCGGCGCCTCGTCCTCGTGGGACTGATGGAAGTTCCAGGCCACGTAGGTGTCGACCGTGTTGACCCCGAGGTCGGCGAGCCGGCGGATCCGGTCCCGCCAGAGGTCGGGGTGGACGCGGAAGTAGTGCAGCGCCCCGGACAGGATGCGGTGGGGGACGCCGTGCCGGTACAGGCGGCCCCCGCTCCAGCCGAGCGCGCTGGTGGCGGCGCCGGCCTGCGCATCGGTCGCGGTGGGGGCCACAGAGATGTGTGTCGCGGGGGGCTCAGTCACGATACGAGCCTATGTTATCGATGCCATGCGTAACAGGCTTCGATATGATCTGGTGGATGACGAACGTCGCGGGCCGGCCGCGGGAGAGGAGCGCCATGAGCGAGGGCACCGCGAGGCCGGGGCAGCCGACCATGACGGACGTGGCGCGGACCGCCGGGGTGTCGGCGCAGACCGTCTCGCGTGCGCTGCGCGGCTCGCCCAACGTCAACCCCGAGACCAAGAGGCGCGTGCTCGCCGCCGTGGAACAGGTCGGCTACCGGTTCAACAGCGCCGCCCGGGCGCTCTCCTCCGGGCGCAGCCACACCCTCGGGCTCGTACTGCTGGCGTCCGGCGGGTACTACTCGCGCTCGGCGGTGACCGCCGGTGTCGAGGCGGCCGCCGGGGAGGCCGGGTACGCGGTGAACATCGCGACCATCGCCGCGCTCGACACCGGCCTGATGGAGCGGGCCCTGTCCAAGCTCGCCGACCAGGGCGTCGACGGCTTCGTCATCGCCGTACCGCTCATCTCCGTGACGCCGAAGATGGAGGACATCACCCGCGACATCCCGACCGTCACCCTCGACGGCTCGCGGACGGCGGGCGCCCGGGTGCTCGGGATCGACCAGCAGGAGGCGGGCCGTGTCGCCACGCAGCACCTGCTCGACCTGGGGCACAGGCAGGTCTGGCACATCTCCGGCCCCGACGAATGGATCGAGGCGCGCCAGCGGCGGCAGGGCTGGCAGGAGTGCCTGGCCGCGGCCGGCATCGAGGCGCCGCCGCCCCTCGAAGGCGACTGGTCGCCCGACTCGGGACACCGGCAGGGGCAGATCATCGCGATGATCCCGGAGGTCACCGCGGTCTTCGCCGCCAGCGACGAGATGGCCTTCGGGGTGATCCGCGCCCTGCGCGAGCGCGGCCGGTCGGTGCCCGACGACGTGTCGATCGTGAGCGTCGACGACATCGCCCTGGCGGCCTACTGCTTTCCGCCGCTGACGACCGTGCGGCAGGACTTCTACCGCTACGGCGCCGCGGCCGTGTCCCTGCTGCTGCAGGGCGACGACGCGGACGTCGACGAATCCGTCGTCACCGCGTCACTGTCGGTACGCGCCTCGACGGCACCGCCGCGCTCCCTCTGAGTCCCGGGTCGCCCGTTCGGTGACGACAGGGCCTGGGGGGTCGGCCCCGGGCTGACTGAGTTTCAGCTCGGCCGTTCGTTTCAAATGGCTCTTGTGGGCCTCTTGCGCCTTCATGTGGATCGGTGCCACCGTAAGGCTCCATGTTATCGATGCCATCGTAACAAGACCGGATCCCCAGTGATCCGGATCTCGGGCGCGGTGGCGCGGCGTCACGACGGCGTGGCCTCCCTGGAGGCCGGCCCCCGGATTTGTTTTCCTCCGCTCGCAGCAAGGTGGGCAACTGTCCACGGGAAGGACCCCACATGAGGAGATCGCTCGTCCTCGCGGGCGCCGCCGCCACGGTGCTCGGACTGCTCGCCGGCTGCTCGGCCGGCGGGAGCAGCTCGGACTCCGGCAAGACGACCCTCAAGGTCGCCGCCCTCGAAGGCGGCTACGGCCGGGGTATGTACACGCAGGTCATCAAGCAGTACGAGGCCTCGCACCCCGATATCGACGTCCAGTTGCAGATCTCGAAGAGCATCGAAGACGAGATCACCCCGAACATGAAGGCGGGACGGTACCCGGACGTCGTGGTGCTCGGTCAGGGCCGTAAGGCCGGCCTCACCGAGACCCTGATCAAGGACAAGGGCCTGGAGGACCTCACACCGGTGCTCAAGGCGAAGATCCCCGGCGAGAACAAGACCGTGGGGGACAAGCTCACCAAGAACATCGTCGGCAACCTCAACACCAACCCCTACGGCAACGATCAGACGTACCTCATGCCGATGTACTACGCGCCGACCGGACTCTTCTTCAACCAGGGCCTGTTCAAGCAGAAGGGCTGGAAGGTCCCGGCCACCTGGGACGAGATGTTCGCGCTCGGCGACATGGCCAAGAAGCAGGGCATACCGCTGTTCACCTACCCGACCGCCGGGTACCTCGACTCGTTCTTCTTCGCGCTCCTCGCCGACGTCGGCGGGGAGCAGTTCTACACCGACGTCATGACGTACAAGAAGGACGTCTGGAAGACGCCGAACGCCCGCAAGGCGCTCGACATCACCACCAAGCTGCTGGGCTACGCCGCACCGGCCACCGTCGGCTACGCCAACGAGCAGGACTTCACCAAGAACCAGCAGCTGATCCTCGACAACAAGGCGCTGTTCATGCCGAACGGCACCTGGATCGTCGGCGAGATGGCGCAGGCTCCCCGCGCGAAGGGCTTCAAGTGGGGTCTGACGCCGCTGCCGGCGGTCACCGCGGGCAGCAAGCGCTACATCACGACCTCGGTCGAGTCGGTCTGGGTCCCCAGCGCCGCCAAGAACAAGGACGCGGCGAAGGACTTCATCGCGTACCTGTACTCCGACGAGGCGGCGAAGACCTTCGCCAAGTCGAACGCGATCCAGCCGATCGAGTCCATCGCGAGCAGCCTGTCCGGGGAGAACGCCGAGTTCTACAAGGTGTACGAGGACCCGTCGGTGTCCGCGCTCGTCGGCGGGTTCGCCTCCACCGCCCCCGTCGAGGGCGTCGACATCAAGGCCACGCTCTTCGACACCGCCAACAGCATCATCAGCGGCGACACCACCGAGGACAAGTGGCAGGCCGCGCTGAACGACGCCAGCGAGAAGCTGCGCCAGGCGGGCGACTGACCGCCCGGCGGCGGCCCGGGACGGCCCGGGCCGCCGCCGGCGCATCCAAGGCCTGTGAGACCCGGGAGCCCCTCCCCCGCTCACCCAGGACTGCTTCGTACGAGACCCAAGGACCGGCACGGTGACGACCCTCTCCAGCCCACCCCCAGGCTCCACGAACCGCACATCCGAACCGGCGCCGCCCACCGGGCGCTCCCGGCGCCGGCGCGGCGCCCGGGCCCCGGCCCGCCGGCGCGGCAACACCGGCTTCGTACTCGCCTGCCTGCTTCCCGCGCTGGTGCTCTTCGCGGTGTTCATGATCGTCCCGACCCTGAACGTGTTCCGGATGTCCCTCTACACCTGGAGCGGCTTCTCCCCGGACATGCGCTTCGTGGGGCTCGACAACTTCAGCCGCCTCCTCGACGACCAGCAGTTCGTGCGCGCGTTCCAGAACACGGTCGCGCTCCTGGTCGTGGTCACCGTCGTGACCATGGGCATGGGCCTGTTCCTCGCCGCGATCATGACCCGGCAACGGCTGCGCGCACGGAACCTGTACCGGTTCATCCTCTACATCCCGAACGTGCTCTCGGTGGTCGTGATCGCGGCGGTCTTCTCCGCCGTGTACGACCAGGAGAACGGTCTGCTCAACGGCACGCTCCGGCTGCTGTCGCTCGACGGCCTGCAACAGGTCTGGCTCGGCGACCAGAAAATCGTGGTCTACTCCGTCGCGACCGCGATGGTCTGGCAGTCGCTGGGCTACTACATGGTCCTCTACATGGCGAGCATGTCGAGCATCCCGGAGGAGCTCTACGAGGCGAGCGCGCTCGACGGCGCCTCCCCCACCCGGCAGTTCTTCGCCATCACGCTGCCGCTCATCTGGCAGAGCCTGCGCACCACGCTGACGTTCTTCATCATGAGCGCCGTCAACCTCAGCTTCGTCCTGGTCCGCGCGATGACGGGCGGCGGGCCCGACGGCTCCTCCGATGTCCTGCTGAACTACATGTACAAGCAGGCGTACACGAACTCGTCGTACGGCTACGGCATGGCCATCGGTGTCGTCATCTTCGCGTTCTCGTTCCTCGTGTCGCTCCTGGTGAGCCGGGCGACGCGGCGCGAGCCCCTCCAGTTCTGACAGTTCTGACAGTTCTGAGAGCTCTGAGAGTTCTGAGAGCTCCTTGAGGACGGACATCATGACCACGATCAACTCGTCGTCCCGCCCCCGCACGGGCCGGGTGCTCACCTACGCCCTCGTCGTCGCCCTCGCGCTCGCCATCGCGGTGCCGGTCGCCTGGGTGCTGCTCGCCTCGCTCAAACAGAAGAGCGAGTTCTTCGGCAGCCCCTGGACGCTGCCGAAGGGCCTGCACTTCCAGAACTACGTCGACGCGTTCGTCACCGCGCACATGGGTCAGTACTTCCTGACCTCGGTGTTCGTCACGGTGCTCGGGCTGGTGTTCGTCCTGGCGGTCTCCGTGCCGGCGGCCTACGTCATCGCCCGGTACGAGTTCCGCGGCCGCCGTGTCGTGGAGACCGCGCTCCTGGCCGGTCTCTTCGTCAACGTCAACTACATCGTCGTACCGATCTTCCTCATGCTCGTCGACTGGGACCGCGCGCTCGTCGACGTCTTTCCCGGCGGGTTCTTCATCGACAACCCCTCGGTCCTGTCGCTCGTCTACGCGGCCACGTCGATCCCGTTCACCATCTACCTGCTCACCGCGTACTTCCGGTCGATCCCGGTCGAGTACGAGGAGGCCGCCGCACTCGACGGGGCGTCCCGCTTCCGGATCATGACCCAGGTCATGCTTCCGATGGCGCGGCCGGCGGTCACCACCGTGATCCTGTTCAACTTCCTCGCCTACTGGAACGACTTCATCATCGCGCTCACCCTGCTCCCCGGCGAGGGCAAGACGCTGCAGGTCGGCCTGCTCAACCTGTTCACCGCTCAGAAGGCGGCGGCCGACTACGGGCGCCTCTACGCCGGCATGGTCATCGTCATCGTGCCCGTTCTCCTGGTCTACGCGGTCATCCAGCGCCGGCTCATCGAGGGCATGGCATCCGGCGGAGTGAAGGGCTGACCTCACCCCCGCGGCATCCCGGCATCCCGGCATCCCGGCATCCCGGCATCGCAGCATCGCAGCATCGCAGCATCGCAGCATCAGCGGAAGGAAACGTCATGAAGGAATCGACGCGTACGGCGCTGCTCGTCACCGCCCGTACGCTCGTCGCGGCGGCCTGCGTCACGCTCGTCGTCACCGCGCGCACGTCGGTCGGGTGGGGAGACCTCCTGCTCATGCTCGCCGCGCTGGCCGGGCTGCTGGCCCTGCTCGCCGCGTACAACCGGCGGTTCCGGTGACCGCGGCGGCGATATCCGGCCGGGCACTGGCCGCGGTCCGGCCGAGCGAGCGCCAACTCGCCTGGCAGGCGATGGAGTTCTACGGGTTCATCCACTTCGGCATGAACACCATGACGGACCGGGAGTGGGGCGAGGGGCACGACGACCCGGCCGCCTTCGACCCGGCCGGGCTCGACGCCGACCAGTGGGTCACGGCCCTGAAGAGCGCCGGGATGACCGGCGTGATCCTCACCTGCAAGCACCACGACGGGTTCTGTCTGTGGCCGAGTGACGTCACGGCCTACTCGGTCGCCTCGTCGCCGTGGCGGGGCGGCCGGGGCGACGTGGTCGCGGAGGTCGCCGAAGCGGCCCGGCGGCACGGTCTGCGGTTCGGGATCTACCTGTCCCCCTGGGACCGCACCGAGGCGTCCTACGGTTCCGGGCCCGCGTACGACGACTTCTACGTCGCCCAGCTCACCGAACTGCTCACCCGGTACGGGCCGGTGTTCTCGGTGTGGCTGGACGGCGCGAACGGCGAGGGCCCGAGCGGCAAGACCCAGGTGTATGACTGGGAGCGGTACTACGCGGTGGTCCGGGAGTTGCAGCCGGACGCGGTCATCAGCGTGTGCGGGCCCGACGTCCGCTGGTGCGGCAACGAGGCCGGGGAGACCCGCCCCGACGAGTGGAGCGTGGTGCCGCGCGCGTTGCAGGACGCCGAGCGGACCGCTGACCGCTCGCAGCAGGCGGACGACGGCGCCTTCGCCCGGCTCGTGCGCAGCGACGACCGGGACCTCGGCAGCCGCGCGGCGCTGGCCGGGCACGAGGACGACCTGGTCTGGTACCCGGCCGAGGTCAACACCTCGATCCGGCCCGGCTGGTTCCACCACCCGGCCGAGGACGCCCGGGTCCGCTCCGTGGACGAGCTGTTCACCATCTACCTGCGCGCCGTCGGCGGCAACTCCTGCTTCCTGCTCAACGTCCCGCCGGCCCGCGACGGGCGCGTACGGGACATCGACGTGACGGTGCTCGATCAACTCGGGCGGCGGATCGACGACTTCCGGGCGCGGCGGATCGAGGCGACCGCGACGGTCTCGTCCGGGGGCACGGGCGACGTCGCGAGCGCGTGGCCGGGCGCGGGGCGTACGCCGTGGCGGCCGGACGACACCGACCCGCTGCCCGGCGTGACGCTCGCGTTCGGACGGCCCCGCCCGGTCGAGGCGGTCGTCCTCGGCGAGGACATCAGGCAGGGGCAGCGCATCGAGCACGTCGTCGTACGGGGTCGCCGGGACGGGCGGTGGACGACGCTCGCGCAGGCGCACGCGGTGGGCCATCAGCGCGTCCTGACGTTTCCGCCGACCGAGATCGATGCCGTACTGGTCGAGATACCCCAGACCCGGGACACGCCCGTCGTCGCCCGGGTGGCCGCGATCGGGGCGGCCTCATGAAGGGCACCATGGCCAAGCAGAGCACGTCACGAAAGCCAGGCAACTCCCACAAGCCGAGCAACTCCCACAAGCCGAGCAACGCCCGCAAGCCGAGCAACGCCCGCAAGCCGGGTGCCTCGCGCAAGCCTCGTGCCGCGCGGGTGCCGAGCACCTCCCGCCCGCCCGACAAGCCGTCGCGCCGCCGGGCCGTCCTCCTCCTCACCGGCGTGTGCCTCGCCCTCGCCGCGCTGGTGGTCACCGGAGTGACGATGCTCAGCCACCGCACCGGCGAGACCAGCGAGGTCGCCTCCCTCGACGGCCACCCCGTGACCCGCGACGAACTGCTCTTCCACATGCGGCGGCTCGCGCCGACCGTGCAGAACGAGCTGCGCAACAAGTACCACCTGCGGGGCGCGATCGACTGGAACGCGAAGGCCGGCGACAAGACCGCGCTCCAGCGCCTCGAGACCCGTGCGCTCGACGAGATCCAGCGGGACAAGACCACGCTCGTCCTCGCGAAGGAGCAGGGGCTCGTCGACTCCGTGGACTACGACGACTTCCTCGCCGGACTGGCTCAGGAGAACGAGTCCCGCGCCCGGGCCATCGCCGCGGGCCGGACCGTCTACGGCGTCGCGCGGTTCTCCCCCGAGGAGTACTACACGCACCGGCTCACCGAGGTCACCACCACCCTGAAGAAGCGGCTCAGCGCGGGCGCCGGCGACCCGCTCCACGTCACCGACGCCGAGGTCCGGCGCGCGTTCGACGCCGACCGGGACGCCTGGAGCGCCAACGCGACGACGTACAAGTACGCGCAGCTCGTGGTACCGGTCCCCGACGGCGCCTCCGCGGACTTCGCGGCCCGCCTGCAGCGGCGGGTGACCGCCGCCGGGCGCCTCGCGGACGTCGTCGCCGGGGAACCCGATGCCAAGCTCACCACCGGCACGTACGACGGCAGTGGTTCGACCGGGCTGAACGCCCACGACCAGGACCTCATGGCGGTGCTCGGCACCCTCGCGCCGGGCCGGATCTCCGCCCCCGTCACGGGCACCGGCCAGATCACCTACTACGAGCTCGACGGCAAGAGCGTCGACGAGGACAAGGCGTTCGCCGACTACTCCCAGCGGATCCGGCAGTCGCTCGTCGAGGAGAAGTTCAACCGGTTCCTCCAACGCCGGGTCGCCAGCGGCGACATCGATGTCGACACCTCGGCGGTGGACGCCATCAACGCAAAGGATGTGCAGCAATGAGACCTGTCCCCATGAGACCTGCCGATACCGGACCACCCCTCATACGGTCGTTGTACGCGGGCTTCGTCGCCCTGCTCGCCGCGCTGCTGGTAGGCGCGCTCGTTCCCGCCGCGCATGCCGCCGCGGCCCCGGACCGCGCTCCCGCCCCCGCCGCCGCCCAGCCGTCCTGGCCGGGCAACACGCCGAACCTGACCGGCGGCAAGGACTACTTCATCGACGCGACCCGTGGTCGCGACGACGCGGCCGGGACCTCCCCGAAGACCGCCTGGCGCACCCTGGCCAAGGCGAACGCGACGACGTTCGCGCCCGGCGACCGCATCCTGCTCAAGGCCGGTGAGGAGTGGCAGGACGAGCAGTTGTGGCCGAAGGGCTCGGGCAGCACGGGCAGGCCGATCACGATCTCGGCGTACGGCGACCCGGGCGCCGGACGGCCGTACATCGCGACGAACGGCAACGTGCCGAGTCCGTTCAACGCGGACGGCACGAAGAATCCCGCCACCGTCGGCCTGACCGGCGCCATCGTGCTGCGCAACCAGCAGTACTGGGACATCAACAACGTCGAACTGTCCAATGACGACGACTTCGCGACCAACATCACCAAGGGGACGTACGTCCGCGACGGAATCATGGTGTCGATCAACGCCGACCTGCTGAAGCCCGGCGAGGACAGCGTCATGGACCACTTCCGTATCTCGGACATATACGTCCACAACATCGACGGTCCGAGCTACTGGCAGAAAATCCACTACGGCGCCGTCGACTTCCAGGTCTTCGGCAGCAAGAGCTACAAGGACTACGCAACCGGCGGCTACCACTTCAAGGACGTCCGGATCGAGGACAACACCTTCGAGAACGTGGAACTGCACGCCGTGCAGTTCGCGTTCAACTGGTTCGCGGCCGACGGTGCGGACGCCGGTCAGTACGACGAGAACGGGAAGTGGCACGAGGGCTGGGAGCAGCTGTGGGTGCGCACCCGCGACCTGTACAGCCGGGACGTGTACATCGGCCACAACTACGCCGAGAGCATCGGCCAGGGCGCGATCCAGCTCGCCAACACCAAGAACATGAAGGTCGAGTACAACGAGGTCAACGGGTATCTGAAGCGCTACGACGCGGTGTCCTGCGCGCTCTACCTGTGGGCCGGCGCCGACTCGGTCATGCAGTTCAACGAGGTCTACGGCGGCCCGAACAACGAGTACGACGGCACGCCCTGGGACCTCGAGTACACCAACTTCAACGTCACCTACCAGTACAACTACTCGCACGACAACGCGGCGGGCTGGATGGCCTACATGGGCAACAGCTCGAACTCGGTCGCCCGCTACAACCTGAGCGTCAACGACAACGGCGTACTCGTGAAGAACATGCTGTCTACGAACTACTCGCCGACGTACTTCACGAACAACACCTTCGTCTACGACGGCGCGGACCTCGACTACGTCCACGACGAGACGTTCCTGAGCCGCGTCTACTTCCTGAACAACATCTTCTACAACACCTCGAAGACGACCACGACACCGTGGTACCGCAGAACCGGCGCCCTACGGCAGGCCGTGTTCTCCAACAACGACTACTACGAGGCGAGCGGCACCCACTCCACCCAGGAACCGGCCGACCCCAAGGGGCTGCGAACCGACCCCCGATTCGTCGGTGACCCCGCCGACTACGTCACCGGGGCAGGCGTGGACCGCATCCGAAAGGCCGCGGCACACTTCGCCCTCCGGAACGACTCACCGCTCATCGACGCCGGCCGCTACAACCCGCACCTGGGCACCGAGGACTTCCTGGGCACGCACATCTACTACGGCGACGCACCGGACGTGGGCATGGCCGAGACCCGGATCGGCCCACAGGTCACCAACCCGGTCGACGACGACCCCATCGAGGAGGAGGCGGACAACCGGGTCGACCTCGCGCTCGGCAAACCCGTCACCGCGAGCTCCACCCACACCGGAGCGAACGGAACCCTCACCGCGGACAAGCTGACCGACGGCGACCTCACGACCCGCTGGGCCGCCGCCGACGACGCCGCCTACCCCATCACGCTCGACATCGACTTCGGCGCGGACACCACCTTCGACGAGGTCTACCTGGACGAGTACACCGACTCGGGCACCAACCCGAGGGTGCGGTCCTTCGAGCTCCAGCGCTGGGACGCCGCAGCCGGCGGGTGGGTGACCTTCGCGAGCCGCGACACCGGCATCGGCCACGACCTCACCGTCACCGGCTTCGGCGACATCACGACCTCCAAGCTCCGGGTGGCGCTCACCGGGCAGATCGCGACGGAGCAGTACACGCCGACGCTGACGGAGATCGCGGTTTACCGCGCCGGCGCGTAGGCCGGGCCGACGCGTAGGCCGGGCCGACGCTTGTAAGCGTGCAAGCGTGTAACGGCGAGGGGCGGGTGGATGCCACGGCGTCCACCCGCCCTTCTTCGCCGCGAGGGCCACGGTCACCGCGTCGGCGAGGGCCAGGTCGAGTGCGCCTTGGATGGATGCAGGAGCGGTCGCTGTCAGCTTCGCTGGAAGAACTCCACCTCCGCCAGGGCCAGATGACGGCCCGGAGTCAGGCCGGCGGCCGAGCGCAGGACCAGGCGTACCGTCTTCGCGTCGCTGATCCCGGTGGGCATCGTCTGCGGGCCTGGTTTGTCGCTGAGGGTGAGTGTCTTTTCGTGCTTCGTGCCGTCCGCCGTTGTCACCTCCAGGTCCAGCTGGAGCGCGCGTGCCTGGCGGGTGTACTCCTCCGGAGACGCGGACGGGCCGTTGGTGATGATCAGGTCGACCAACCGGAACGGCTTGCCGAAGGTGTAGGTCAGCGAAGCGCCCGGCGCGGGGGCGCCCCAGTAGCTGTTGCTGAGCCCATCCGTGGTGTTCTGCGCCGGGTGCCGGGGGAGCTCGGCGCTCGCCTCGATGTCCGCCGGGGTCACGGCCTTGGCCTTGCTCAGTTTGTCCCGGGTGTCCTCGACCAGGGCGCGTCCGGCCGGCAGCAGCAGGAGGCCGCCCGCGCACAGAGCCACCACCACGGCCAGGATCACCAGGAGCCGCACCAACCTGCCCGAGCTCGCCCGCACCCGGCGGCGCAGCGGCCACACGGTCCGCCACCACGGCAGCGGGGCGGGCTTCGCGGCGGGGTTCAGCTCAGCCGCGCAGCGTCGGCAGAACCGGCGGTCCGGCGGGTTGGGCGTGCCGCAGGCGGGGCAGGGCGCCCCCGCCGCTTCGTCCGGCACCGCGGAGGGACGTACGACGGGGCGTGGCGCCACCGGCTTCGCCGGGCGTACGGGCAGCACGGGGTCCGGCGACGGCACCTCGGGGGTGGGGGTGGCCGGGGTCCGAGGGCCCGGCATGTCCGGGGTGGTCGGAGCAGGTGGGGTGCTGGGGACCGACGGTGTGGCCGGGGCCTGGGGTGGCGGTGCGCTCGTTCCGGACGCGGCGGGTCCGGACGCGGACCCGGCCCCGGAGGACCCGGGGGGTGCCGTGGACGCGGGTGCCGTGGTGGGGCGAGCTTCGCCGGTGTGGGGGGTTTCTTCGTCGCCGGTGGTCTCGCTGGGGGCCTCTCCGGTGGCCTCGCCAGTGGTCGAGCGGTGCGCGGGGGCGGGGTGCTCGGTGCGGACATCGTCGGGTCCGGCCTCGGGCGGAGGGCCGATGGCCTCCTCCTGGCCGGGGGCGGCGCCGGGACCCTCGTCGGCGCCGGAGCGCGAGCCCGCCGTAGGCGAAGCGCTCGGTCCCCTCGCCTCGCCGCGGCCGCGGCCGGTCAGCCGGGTGCGCAACGACGAGGTGCGGCCCGGCCCGGCGGACGCGGGCTCCTCCGCCGGGGGCGATGCGGGCGCCGGGGTGGCGTCCGGCGGGGTGGGGTCCGGTGGAGCCGGGGGATCCGCGGGCGTGCTCGAGGCCGGCGTGGTGTCCGACCAGCCCAGGTACGCGCCGCAGTTGCCGCAGAAGTCGTCCGCGGAGCCGTTGGACGCCCCGCACGCGGGACACGCGCGCATGACGTCACCTCCCTTCATCGGCGGGCGGGCCGGGCAGGACCTCCACCCGGCAGACGGTGTGCACCGGGCACATGGCCCGGACGATCTCGTGGACCCGAGCCGCGTCCACCCGCGCCTCGCGACCCGGCCACACCCGGACCAGGGGCCCGGCGGGGGGCTCCGGCGGCAGGTCGGCTCCGGCGGTCCTCGACCATGTCGCGCCGCCGTCCCCGGTCACCTCGGCGTGCACGCCGAGCGCGAGCCGCAGGCCCTCGACCAAACCGCGCCTGGTGCCGCGCCACCGGTGCAGCTCCACCGCGCGGACCACAGCCTCGCGGCGCAGCTCCACGGGCCACTGCGGGTCGTCGGCGGCGCCCACCCACGACGCCAGCCAGGCCAGGAAGTCGGTCGGAGCGAGCCGGGGGTCGAGGTAGGCGGGCAGGTTGTCGAGGGTCGCGAACACCGGGGCGAGGACGGTGTCGAGACCGGCGGTGAACCGCTGCGCGAAGTCGTCGTCGGCGTACAGGGCGGGCAGTTGCCCGCCGATCGGGTACCGGCTCGGCAGGCCGGGTACGGCGGCGCGGCTCATCCCCGTACCTCTCCCTGTGCCTCCGGCCCGGCGGCCGTGTCGGCGTCGGCCACCCTCATCCCCGTACCTCCGGCTCTATGGCTGTGACAACCACCTGGTGCTGGTAGGAGAAGACCAGCGCGCCCGCGGCCACGTCGATGCGGTCCGACGGCGCGCCGCGCCGACCGGTGATCGGGTCGGCGGCGAACAGCCGGATCTCCTCCACCAGCGCGTTGCCGGTGGCGCGTTGCAGCACGCCGAACACCTCCCCGTACTGCACCGGCCGTCCGAACGGCCAGCCGGTGCCGTCCGGGCCGCCGTGCAGCGGGTTGAGGTTCCGGTACAGCGCGGCGAGCGCGGACTCGCGCACCCGGTCGGTGTCGCCCGGCGCCGCCGCGAGCCGGGCCACCACGGTGACGCCCTGGTAGACCGGCGGCTCCACCACCAGTCGGGTACCGATCAGGCGTCGTTCGTCGAGGCTCGTGGTGATCGACTCGAGCACCTGGTCCGAGGGAATCAGCTGCTCGAAGCGGAGACGGTCGTCGTCCTCGTCGGCCACCGCGTCCGGCACCACCAGGACCCGCACCGCGCCCGCACCGTCCGCGGCGGGCAGACAGCGGACCCGGCGTACCGAGGGCGCCGCCTGGCGGCTGATGATCTCGTAGTCCTCGGCGGTCACCGCGCGCTCCTGCATCCGCAGCACCTCCGGCGCCCGGAGCTTGGCATTCTCGACGGTCTCTCCGGCGACGCCGCCGCGCGCCGCCTCCCGGTTCGTGACCCGTGCCACGTACGGAACAGAGCTGCGCAGTACGGAGATCGCGCCGCGGGCGACATTGCCCGCCGGGCCGCCGCCGGTGCGGTAGCGGGCCACCCGTACCCGGGCGCCCTTGGGCGGCACGGCGCCGCACTGCCGCAGCGTGCCGTCCGGCTCGCGCAGTACCGGCGGGAAGGTGAACTCGCCGGTGGTGGCGTCCACGCGGACATGCGGGTCGGCGGGCCCGGAGCGGCCGAAGTGCTCCACCACCTCCCAGCGCTGCCATCCCTCGTCCGACGACACCTCCACCACCGGGGGCTCCCCGTCGAGGAGGACCGGCGGGCGGCCGAGCCGGAACGTCTGCCCCGCGACCCCCTCCGAGGTGCCGAGCGGCACGTCGGTCACGGTCTCGGCGTGCTCGGCGGTCATGGTGCCGCCCACGGTGAACACCTCCGCCTCGCGCACCGTCGGGGACTCCGAGTAGAACGGCTGGCCCGGCTCCGCCTCGGTGACGCGGCAGCGCAGCCAGCCGGCCCGCGTCCCGCCGATCACCGACGCCGTATGCCCGGCCGGTACGTACACGATGACCTCGCCGGGCCGGTTCAGTCCGCCGGTGGTGTCCGTGCCGGTCTCGCACACCCGCCAGCCGCCGCCGTCCCATGCCTCCCACACCAGCGGGGGCTGGCGCGGGTCCACGCCGACGCCCTCCACGCGGCTGTCCAGGTGCACGGCGACCACGCAGCGCGGCACCGCCGTCGGCAGGCCGAACAGCAGCGCGTCGCCCGGCTCCGGTGCGGCCTGGAAGCAGCGGACGTCGTGGCCCTCGGCGAGCGTGCTGGTCCAGTCGGTGTGCTCACCGGTCCGGGGTGCGGTCACCAGGCGTGTCAACTCGCTGGGCACGATGCGCAGTTCGTCCGTGGTCGCGAACACCACGTCCGCCTCGTCCTCGCCGGTCGCGCCGTTCTCGCCGCGCGCGGTGGTCACCTCGGTGCCCGCCGGCAGCCTCACCGTGTCGGGCTGCGGCGCCGACAGCCAGAAGTCGACGTCGGCCCCGGCCGCGGCCGGCGGGAACAGCTGGATCCCCAACAGGTCGAGGAACGCCGTGTAGTTCTTGTCCGGGACCCGGTTGAGCCGGTACAGCAGCTGGTCCACGAGGTAGGCGAACGTCTCGATCAGGGTGACGCCCGGGTCGGAGACGTTGTGGTCGGTCCACTCCGGGGCGCGCTGCTGCACGTACCGCTTCGCCTCGTCGACGAGTTGCTGGAAGCGCCGGTCGTCCAGGTTGGGGGAGGGCAGGGCCATCAGTCGGCGACCAATTCCTCAAGCCCCTCGTCGGAGGGGATCGTATAGAAGGGAAAGACCAGGTTGCGCCGGTCGTTGGTGGAACGCACGGTGTAGTGCACGTCGATGTAGAGGGTGCCGGCCTCGACGGAGTCGAAGGCGATCACCACGTCGTCCACCGCGATGCGCGGCTCCCACCGCTCAAGGGACTCGCGCACCTGCTGCGCGACGTGTCCGGCGGTGGCGCCGTCGCCGGGGGCGAAGACGTAGTCGTGGATGCCGCAGCCGAACTCGGGACGCATGGGGCGCTCGCCGGGCGCGGTGCCGAGCACCAGGCGGATCGCCTCCTCGATCTCCCGCTCCCGTTCGACCATGCCGATCCCGCCGGTCGGCCCGACCCGCAACGGGAACCCCCAGCCGCGCCCGATGAACCGCTCGCTCATCAGATGCCCCCGATCAGGACGTTCGGGGCGCCGGCCATGATCATCGCGCCACACGTGGTCTGGTCGCGCATCCGCGCGGCCGGCAACCCGCCGATGAGCACCTGGCCCGTGGCCGCCGCGGCCGGGTTGGGCATGATCACGTTGCCCACTGATGCCGCCGCGTGCGGCGGCATCGGACAGGTGTGCACGCTGCCCAGGCCGACGGGGCCGGTGGTCACGGCGGCGGGGCGGCCGCCGATCAGCACACGCATCATCACCTGGGCGGCGGGGCCGGTGGGCAGGGCGATCACCCCGCCGTGGTTGGTGGGGTCACCGGAACGGGCTGCGGGCGGCATGCGGTGCTCCTTTCATCGGGTACGGCTTCGGGTCAGCGGTTCATCGGTTACAGCCGGCGGGTCATCGGTTACGGCTTTGAGCCTCAGTTGATCCGGATCATCCTGGCCTTGAAGACACCCAGCGCACCGCCGTCGACAGTGACGTCCGTCTTGCCGGTGACCTCCACCGAAGGGGCGCTGACCGTCACCCCGGTCGTGCCTTCGATCTCCACCTGCCGGCCCTTCACGCTCACGGTTCCCGTCCCCGCGTCCAGCGTGATGCCGGTCTTCTCGAGCAGGACGGAGGTGAGGGCGGTGCGCTTGGCGCCGGTGCTGGGGCCGGGGCCGTACACCGTCAGCTCGATCCGGTCCAGCCGGTCGTCCATGCTCACTTCGAGGCGCTCGTCAGCGGTCACCAGCTTGAGTCCGGACGGGCCCGGTTTCCGCGTGTCCAGCAGCTCCACCCGGTGCCCCGAACGCGACGCCACGGAGCGGCGGTTGACCGCCCCCCACCTGTCGACCAGCGGGACGGTATGGGGCGGCGGCTGGTCCATGCCGTTGTAGAGCCCTCCGATGACGTACGGGCTGTCCAGCAGGCCCTGTTCGAAGCCCACCAGGACCTCGTCGTTGACCTCCGGAGCCATCACACCTCCGCCGTCCTTGCCACCCCACTGCACGGTGCGCACCCAGTCGGTGGTGTACGTGTCGTCCAGCCAGGGGAACTTCAGCTGCACCTCGCCGTCCGGCGCGCGTACGTCCGTCACCACGCCGATCGCCAGCCCCGGCATGCGCGGGCCACGGCTCGGCGCGTTGGCGCCGGTCACCAGGCCGGTCAGGGAGCGGTCCGGGCTGGCGCTGACCCACACCGTCGTCCAGTACCCGCCGTGCGGCTCGAGGACGTGCTGCACCGCCGTGGCCGTGTAGCGGCCCGAGAACAACCCGACGTTGCCGAGCGCCACGGGCTTGCCCGCCCGCAGCCGGGGGTTGCCCTCGGCCACCGCCTCCAGCTCCCCGAAGCCCGCGCTGACCTGATCGGCTATCGCGTCCGCGGCCGCTTTCGTCTCGGCCAGGGTGCGGTACGGGGTGTCCGTGACGGTCAGCTTCGCCGACTTGCCGAACCGGGCGGCCATCGCCGGGCTCAGGCGCGGCACCACCGTGTCACTGGTCACCGACTGCTGCGGGGACACCAGCTTCTCCTTCGTGGTGACGTTCCAGCCGCGCACCTCCACCGACGACGCGCCGTCCGCCGCCGACAGCGAGGCCCGCAGCACCAGCAGGTTCTGCTTGTACTCCAGCACCATCGGGTTCCGCGTGGCCGAGGTCGACGGCGCGGGCGCGCCGGACGCCTTCTGCGGCTTGGTGAACTGGAGCAGCCCCTTGTCGTCGATGCGCACCTGCGCGCCGCTCTCGCCCGCCAGGTACTGGAGGAAGTCCCAGTCGGACACGTTGGCCTGCGACAGCTGCTTGTACTTGACCGGAGCGGCCTGCACGGTTCCGCACTTCAGCCCGGCGCCCTGGGCCACCTGGCGGACGATCCTCGCCGCCGTCATGTTCCGGTACGCCACCACCTTCCGGCCCCGCTGGAGGCGGTGCGCCTTGGAGTGGGCGCGCACGACCGTGAACGAGCCCGTGCGGTCGTAGTCCACCTCCACGGCCGTCACCTCGCCGTTGAACAGCCGCTCGCGTGCCGTTCCGGCCACGGTCATCACCGACACCCGCAGCGGGGTGCCGATGGTGATGCCGGTCGCCGTCAGGAACTCGTGATCGGGGTCGCGGAAGGTGAGCACCGCGGCGTCCGGCAGGCCCACGTTCTCGTCCACCACGCAGCTCTTCAGCTGGGCGGCCCAGACCTGCGGAAGTTCGGCGGGCGTCTCCACGATGGGGTCCGCCGCGAAAGACCGGCCGTCCCGTTCCCCTGCTGTGCTCACCACTCCTCCTCATCGCCCGCGTCCCGCAGCGCCGGCACCACCAGTTCGGTGCCGGGCACGAGGGCCATCGGGTCGTCGATTCCGTTCGCGTCCGCGATGGCCCGCCAGGCCGTCGCGTCGCCGTACTCCTGCCAGGCCAGCAGGGCCAGACTGTCGCCCGCCACGAGGGTGTGCGTACTGCGGGCGGTGCGCGCGCCGGACGTCGGGTTCTGGCCCGCCGGGCCGACGCTCGCCTCCTCGATCGACAGCGAGCAGGTGGCCCGCAGCGGCCTGCCGTCCACGTCGAACAGCGTGTACGACACCGACAGGCTCGACATCACCCCGTCGAACGAGGTCGTGCGCGAGGTGCCCCACTGGAACCGCACCCACGGGCTGGCCGGCTTCTTGCGGCTCAGGCTTTTCGGGGTCGGCACGCAGGCCTTCATCAGCTTCTCCACCGCCTTCTCCACGGAGTTGTCGTGGGTGGCGGTGGCGTCCAGGAACACTTCGAGGCTCAGCTCGCGCGGGCCGCTGCCGACGAACTCGGGCAGCGCCGACTCCGCGGCCATCCGGGACGGCGTGCGCCGCCACTCGGTGGTCTTGCGCAGCTCCAGCGTGGAGGGGTTGAACTGGAGGTTCAGCTGCGTGATCGTCCCGCCGGGCTTCGCGCCGACCTTGGCGGGGGGCTCCTTCAGGGTCAGCCGGGCCCTGGCCCGACTGGAGCGCGCCGCTGGGGACATGTCGGGACTTCCTTTCCTGGAGCGGATACATGGGTGGTCAGCGGACTGTGACGGTGGGTCAGGAAGGACGCAGCCCCTCGTGAGCGATCTCCAGGGTCTCCACCGCGGCCTCCGAGGTGGAGGGGTCGAAGGACGGCCCCTGCCAGCGCACCGGGACGATCCCGAACACCTGCCAGCTGATGATCGGCGTCAGGTCCGGTTTCAGCGCCACGATCTCGCCGTCCTTGGGCACCACCCGCCGCAGCGTCTCGTCGAGCCAGCGGCTGATCTTCGCCGTGTCGGCGGTGACCGGCCGGGTGAGCGTGATGTTCGACCAGGTCACGCGCCCGGGCAGGTTCCAGGTGAAGCCGTTGTTGCCGCCCTCGGCGTAGCTCTCCATCTCCACCTCGGCGCCCATGCCGGAGCAGGTGTGGAAGGCACCCAGGTCGTTGCCGCCGATCGCGAGCCGGAAGAACACGCTGGTCGCGAAGATGCTGTCCGTCATTGGTCCGTCATCCGTCCATCGTCCGTTCCGGCCTGCCTAGCGGCGTCCGTCGTAGGGGCGGCCCATGCGTTCCCGGCCGCGCCGCAGTTCCGTGCGCAGGAGCCGGGACACCGGGTCGATCAGACGGCGCGCCAGGTCGTCCAGGTCGAGGGCGGGGTCCTGCGGTGTCTCGGCGCGCCGGGCCGCGCTCTTGCCGGAGGCGCCGTTGCCGGAGGCGCCCTTGTCGGGGATGGACGACACGGAGGCCGACCGCGGCCGGCCGCGCGGCGGCACCGCGTTGGCCGGTACGTCCGTGGGCGGGGCGTCCGTGGACGGGGCGTCGCCAGCGGTGCCGCGGACCTCGCGCCGCTGGACCGGGGTCTCCGCCCGGCCGGTCCCGCCGCCCGTCCCCGATACGGGGCCCGGCGTAACGGTCCTCGGCCGGACCACGGGGACGGATCCCACCGGTGCCGGTGCCGGTGCCGACAGGGCCGCCGGGCGGTCCGTCAGCGGCGGCGCCTGCGGGGCGGTCACCGGCAGGGACCGCGCCTGTACGGCGGGGGCGGGGGCGACCCGCGACCCCGTCCCCGGTGTCTCCCCGTGGGCCGGCGCGGGCCGGACGACCGGGACACGCTGCACGGACTGCACGGAGTCCGCGGAACTGGCCCTTCGTACGCCCGAGTCCGAGTGCCCCGGTCCGGCGTGCGTGGTCGCGGCCCGCTGGACTTGAGGCGTCGCCGGGGTGGTCGCGGCCCGCTGGATCCGAGGTGTCGCGGGGGCGGTCGCGGACGGGCCCGGTGTCGGCCGGGCGGGTGCCCCGGTGGGCGGCGTGGAGTCGCCCTGGGGGGCAGCCGATGCGCCGGGCCAGCGCGCGGCCACCACGGGACGAGCGTCGGAGCGGGAGGCGGCGGGCGCTGCCACCCCTTCCGGGGCCCGGGTGTTCAGGGAGAGCGGGCGCGCGGCGAGCAGCGAGAGAGTACGGGGTGCCGCCGGGGCGGAGTGCGCTCCGGAGCGCGTCACGGTGAGCGGGCGCGGGCGCGGGTCGGCTGCGCCGGGGGGCCGGGTGGCGCTGCCGGTGCCTTGGGCTACGGCGCGGGCGACTACGACCGGGCCCGGGGCGGAGGCGGGGGCGGCGGACGTGCCTTGGGGCCGTTGCCTGCCGGAGCCCGGCCCGCCCCCGGCCGACGTCGTACCAGGTCGTCCCGCATCTCCTGTTCGCCCTGCCGACCCTCCCGGGCCTACGGCACGCTCCGGTGCTCCCGGGCGGTGGGGCGCGGCGGCCGGCGAAGGCGTGGCGCTCCCTACCGACCCTGCCGACCCTGCCGACCCCGCCGTACCCACCGCACGCTCCGATCCTGCCGCCCCATGGGACGCGGCGGACGAGGACGGCGTCACCAACGGCGTGGCGGGCCCGTTGCCGTGGGCCGTGGGACCGGGCTCCGTGGTGCCCCCAGTGGAGGAGCGGTCCGCGAGGGCGCGCTGGACGACGTCGCCCGCCCCCAGCAACGGCGCGTCCGCCGACGTGCGGGGTGCGGCCTCGGTGGGAGTCCGGTCGTGATCCGTCGTGGAGCCCCGGTCCTCGCGCGCCGGAGCGGTGGCGGAGCTGCGGTCCTCCCGTGCCGGAGCGCGCTGGACGTCCGGGCCGGGCGTCGGGCGGGAGGCGCGGGCGCCGGACGCGGTGGTACCTGGCAGGTCTGCGCTCGCCGGCAGGGCGGGCAGCGGCGCGCCCAGGCCGCCGCGCGCGCGTGCCCCGGAGGTCCGGCGCGGGGGGTCGGCCGGGGCGTCGTGGGACGTTCCCCTCGCGCCGCCGTCGGACGGGCGCGGGGTGCCGACCGTGCCGTCCGCCGTGCCGTCCGCGTGGCGCTGGACGACGGGCAGCGCCGGACCGGGCGCGGGGCGCGGGGCGGAGGTGCCCTCCGGCAACGGTGCGGCCGTGGAGGGCAGTTCGCTCAGCGGGGCGCCGAGAGCCGCACGGCTCGGCGCGCGCTGTACGGGCGGCGGCGCGGTGGAGGCGGGGCCGGGTGAAGGGGCGAGTGCGCCGTCGTCGGGCGCCGGGGTCGCGGCGGGCCGCACGGCGGGAACCCGGCGCGCGGGGCCGGCCGAGTGCCGGGCGGCAGTCAGGGAAGGCCCCACCGGGCGCGGTCGGACGACCGGCTGGGACACCTCGGCGCCGGAGGCACGGGATGCCTCCGGCTGCCTGCCTTCCCGACCGGACTGTGCCCCTGTCGCCCCCGCCCCCGTCCCCGTCGTGCTGCGCTGGACGACCGGGCCGGAGGCGGAGGGCGTACGGCCCCCGGAACCGGCCGGCGACCGGGACGCGTGCCCGGAGTTCGGGGTGGACGCCCCGGACGGCGTCTCCGAGGCGGGCCGGGCCACTCCCCCGCCGACGACCGCGCCCGGGACCACCGACACACGTCGTACCAGTGGAATCTCCGCGGCGGCCGACCGGCGGCCGGGGTCGGTGGGGGTCACGACCGGGCCGGTGTCCGGCTCCGCAGCCCGTTGGACAGCGGGAGCCGACGCGGAGAGCACGCCGGGGGAAGCCGCGGACGTGATACCACGGGTCCGCGAACCATCGCCCGAACCACCGCTCCCAGCAGTGCTGTTGGCGTCACCGGAACGCGCGCCGGAGCCGCTACGGGAAGGCGGTGCCGGCGGCCGGGCCGCGCCGTCCGGACTCCCCCCGGCGTCCTGCGTACCGTCCGCCGCCCCCTCTCGGCGCAGCGCCCGCAGCAGCAGCGGCCCCCCGCCGGTGGAGGCGGGCTTCGGGGCGGCCGGGCCGGTGACACCGCGCACCAGGCCGGTCGGGGCGGTGGGCAGCAGCGCGTGGCCGAGGCCGGCGTCGAACGACGGGTTCTGCCAGGCCGCGAGGCCCGCGCGGAAGGCGAGGCCGTCGCTGACGCCGAGCGGGGCGCGGGACACGGTGAGTTCCGGCGGTGAGGTACGGCGCCAGCCGCCGTCCCAGTCGCCGGGCACGGAGGGACCCGGGCCGCCGGGCACGCTCCGGTCCGGGCCCTCGCCGGACGGACTCGCCGCTGAGGCGCCGGAGTGCTCCGTACGCCGCGAACGGTCCGCGGCGGACGGCCCGGCGGCCCGGCGGCGCAGCCTGTCCCGCCATGCCATGTGCTCAACCGCCTTCGTTCACACGGGTGTTGATACGGGCGATCTCGGCCACCCATTGCCGGCGTTCACCGTGGGTCAGGTCGAGGACCTCCTCGCGTGGCCAGTGGAAGTGATAGGCGATGTACGCGATCTCCTCCCGGAGCCGGGGAAGGGCGTACGTCACGATTCCCCCAGGCGCCCACCCGAGAGGTCGACCTCGAAGCCGCCCTCGCAGTGCGGGCAGGTCACCGCCGCGCGGGTGTGGCCCTCGCTGTTGACGCGGCGGTAGAAGTCCTGGAGGAAGGCGACGTCGGTGGCGTACATCCGTTCCACGACCCCGGCGTGCACATCGGTGATCGTGCCGATCCGGGTGATCACCTGGCTCAGCAGCACCACGCTCAGGTACGCCGGGTTCTCCTTGACCCGCAGGTCGATCTGGGGGCGCAACTCGTCCCGGGCCGTGGCCAGGCGCATCGAGCCGTGGCGGTGCACGGTGCCCTCCTCGTCCACGTACCCGCGCGGCAGCTCGAACTCGAACTCGGTGCGCAGCCCGTGGTCCTGCCGGGACGCCGGAGAGGCGGCGGCGGGGGTGGCCGCCGCCTGCTCCGACGCCGGGGCGGGCGCAGTCGCCTCGAGGATCTCCTCCAGGTTGCCCGCAGTCACCGTACGGCGCCTCATTCGACGACGATCTCCTCGAACACGATGGTGACGGTCTCGGTGGCCGGGGACGAGTCGCCCGCGCTCAGGGACGGGCCCTCCCACTTGGAGGCCCAGCCCTGCATCAGCTGGATACGGCGGACCGTGTTGAGCTCGGAGTCCTTGATCTCGATGGTGAGGTTCTGCCGCGCGGCGTCCACGGCGCCCTTGTTCAGGGTTTCATTGATCCACTTGGTGAACTCGCTGCTCTGGTCCATTCCCCGGACGATCGTGACCTCGCCGGCCTGCCGGGCGCCGGGCTGCTTGCGGATGATCTGCTTGCCCTCCGGGCTGACCTGGCGGACCTCGACAACCTCCTCCTCGACGGTCAGCCCGCTGATCTCCTGAATCGACTCGACCAGGTAGCCGCCGAGCTGTATGCCGAAGACGTGGGTGGAAAGAGCATCGCCCGTTGCCATGACTGTCTGTCACCTTCCTTTGCGGACCCGCGGGTCACTCGTCTCACTCGTCTCACTCGTCGACGAGGCTGGTGGTGTCGGAGAACTGGGCCAGCCGGAACACCACGAACTCCGCGGGCTTGACCGGCGAGACGCCGATCTCGCAGATGACCCGGCCCAGGTCGATGGACTCCTGCGGGTTGTTGTCGCGGTCGCATTTCACGTAGAAGGCCTCTTCGGCGGTGCGTCCGAACAGCGCGCCCCCGCGCCACTCCTCGGTGAGGAACGCGGTGACGTTGCGCCGGATGCTCGACCACAGCCGGTCGTCGTTCGGCTCGAAGACCACCCACTGGGTGCCCAGGAGGATCGACTCCTCCAGGTAGTTGAACAGGCGGCGCACGTTCAGGTAGCGCCAGGCCGGGTCGGAGGAGAGGGTGCGGGCGCCCCACACCCGGATGCCCCGGCCGGGGAAGGCCCGTACGCAGTTCACGCCGATCGGGTTCAGCAGGTCCTGCTCGCCCTTGCTGAGCCGGAGTTCCAGGTCCACCGCGCCGCGGATCACTTCGTTGGCGGGCGCCTTGTGCACGCCGCGCTCGGCGTCGCTGCGCGCCCAGACACCGGCGATGTGACCGCTCGGCGGGATGGTGGTGTTGCGTCCGACGGCCGGGTCGAAGACCCGCACCCACGGGTAGTAGAGGGCGGCGTACCGGGAGTCGTAACCCGCCTCGTCGTTGCGCCAGGTGCGCACCTGCTGGGCGGAGAGCCCGGGCGGGGTGTCCAGGACGGCCACCCGGTCGCCCATCTGCTCGCAGTGCGAGATCACCGCGAGCTGCACGGTGCGCACGCCCTCGGCGTCGATGTCGCCGCGCTGGTAGGCGCTCATCAGGTCCGGCACCGCGACCATGGTGATCTCGTCGATGGTCTCCAGACCGCCGAACCCGGTACGGGCCGCGGAGTCACCGACGTACTCGGCCGGGTCGAGGCGGGACACCTCGCCGGAACCGGGCGCGGCGGGGGCGGCCGGGGCGTCGGGCAGCGCCACGGTCTGGCCGGCGGGCTTGCTCTGAGTGGCGCCCCGCTGCTCGGTGACCTCGATCAGCTTGGAGGAGCGGGCCTGGTTGACCAGGTACCCCTTGACGTTCTTGCGGGTGGAGGCCTCATACGTCTCCGCCACCTGGTCGCCCTGGCGGACCACGACCTTGAAGCGGTCCTCCGGAGGGTTCTCACCGTCCGCGTCGGCGACCTCCACCGACACCCCGGAGACGCCCGGCCGGGCCGCGACCAGGAACCCGCCGAGCTCCACCGGCTCCGCCGCCCTGGCCCCCCGCCTGCGCCGGTCGCCACCCGCCGCCGGGGCGGAGCCGTCCTCGGCGGACCCGCCGATCCGCACCACGTACGCGGCGCCGCCGCCGTTGGCGAAGTACCCGTAGACCGCGTGGGCCAGGTAGGTGCCCTCGGCGAAGCCACCGAAGTGCTGGGTGTACTGGTCCCAGCTGGTGACCAGCGTCGGCGCGTGGAACGGGCCGGTCTCGGCGAACCCGACGAACGCGGCGACGGCGGTGCCGACCCCTTCGATCGGTCGGGCACCGGACTGCACCTCCTCCACGTACACGCCCGGGGTGAGGTACGTCGGCATACTCGCTCCTTCGCGTCCTTACGGGTCACCTGTGTCCAGGGCGAGTCTGGGCGGCGGGTCCGCCGCGGCGACAGGGACCGGCGGACCTGGCCGGGGGCAAGACCGCTGCCTTTCCGGGCTCCCCGCGCGGACCACCCGGGGGTCACCCGCCCTTGCCCCCGCGCTGCGCGTGCGGCCCTGGACGGCTCGTTCGCCCCCTGCGGTCGACTGAGCCGCCACAGGGGTGTGCCGACGAGAGGGCAGCAGGTGCAGACATCCAGGCCGCACACTGAGCAGACCGAGACCCGGCAGCCGACGCCCGGTCAGGCCGCTGCCCGACGGGAGAGGTCGGGGGGCGGTGCCGCCGTACAGCTGCTGCTCACCGCCGCCGCCCTCCGCGCGGCGCAGCGCGGCGGCGGGGGCAACGCCGCGGTGACCGGCATGATCGCCCGCCGCGCACGCACCACGCCCGCCGGCGCCTTGCCGGTGGGCCTCAGGTATCCGGGCCGCCCCTCCGCTGTCCACGCGGACCGGGCGCACCGGAGTTCCAGCCGTTCTGGCTCGCCGTGCCCACCGCGCGTCCGCTGGTCGGCCAAGGCGGCGGTTCCGCACCGGTTCCGGAGCTGACGCCGGGCACTTGGTGCCTCGCCGTGGGCAGAGTGGGAGAGGGCCTGGTGATGCGGACGACGGACGGCCGCCGACCGCGGCGGCTCTGTTCACAGCGGGCGCTATCGACTCTTCTTCTTGTATTCGAGGGACTTCCCCTCGTTCAGGCGCTGGACCAGGTCGAAGGCGGCGAGGGCCAGGGGCTTGAGGTCAGCGGTGTGCAGGTCCGCCCTCATCCGGCGCAGCTCGGCGACCAGGGCGACCTCCTCCTTGCCGGACTTGCCCACCTTGTCGTCCACCGAGCCCAGCGCGCCGAGCGAGCCGTGGATGTGATCCCAGTCGTCCTTGCGGTTGCCGACCTGGTTCTTCTCCGCCTCGGTCAGGTGCTTGTAGTTCCGCAGCAGGTCCTTGCCGGCCGGTATGCCCTTCAGCCATTCGGCGCGGGTCAGCGGGATCTGCCTCTGCTCGCGACGGCCGGCGTCCCCGTGCTCGACGGGCCTGGAGTACAGCAGGTCGTTCCCGTCCTCCGGGAGACCGGCCGCCTTGAGGGCGAACGCGACGAACCTGTTCGGGTCCTCGCGGAAATACATCCGCAGCGGATGGGGCAGCAGCGTGAAGTTGTGGGCGAAGGAGGTCCGGGACATCAGACCGCCCGCGATCGACTTCGAGTTCGGATTGATCTCCAGGTCGGAGCCGTAGGAAAGATAGCTGCCGATCAGGGTGACCAGACCGACCAGACCGTCCGTCGACTCGCCCCTGACGCTCTCCTGCGGGAGCCCTTTGGCCTGTTCCTCGGCCGTCCGACGGATGGTGTTGGCCGCGACGACGGTGGTCCGGTGCAGATCCTGCTTGGCCTCCTTGCGCTGTTCGTGGGCGGAACGCCCGATGACCCCGGGAGCCTTGTTCGGCACCTCGAGGTACTCCAGCAGCCGGGGCAGCTCGTCAAGCTTGAAACCACCGGTCATCTGCGGCTCATAGAGGAGCGCGCCACGCAGCGGGAACACCATGATCCCGGGGTTCCCCTTGAAGCCCTCGACCTGGACGTCGTCGAGCAGGAAGGACTCCTCGCCCTGCCGGGCGTCCAAGGCGGCCGAGACCCGGGTGATCGTGTTCATCACCTCGACGACATCGTCCCTCGTGCTCAGCGGATCGGTCACCCATTCCAGACCCGAGCCGCCTGTCGGGCTGACGTCCGAGGTGAGCCGGTAGCTCTTGCCGCCGCCGACGCTGCCCATCTTGGGGACGTCGCGGCCACGGATGGGAGTCTCCCGGATCAGCTTCTTCCCTAGCAGCGGGAGTTCGACGGCGGTCATGAGCTTGTCGTACTCACCGGAAGCCTCCTGCCGCAGCCGTCCGAGCCGCGCTCTGCCCTCGTCGGTGAGCTGGTACTCGTCAGGATTGCCCCCGGGCAGCGGGGCGAGCCACCTGCCCTTCAGATCCGCTGGGGACATGGCCTGTTCGGTCGCGTCCAGGAGTTCGACATGGTGCCGCCGTTCGGCGATCGTCGCCAGGACCTGCGTGCTGCGGACGGCGTCACGCTCCGCGACCTCGTTCTGGTAGTTCTGCTCGTCCTCCGCGGTCAGGTTGTTGTGATCGCGCATACGCCACTGCGACTCGAACTCGAAGCCCACGCGGCGCTGGATCGCTGCACGGTTGACGCCGCTGCCCTCGTGTTCCTCGCCGTCGGCGGCGCAGTGCTGGACGCTCTCGCCGCGGGCGACCCGGGCTCCGACATCGGACGCCTCGCGCTCCCATCTGTTGTCGGGATCGCTGAGGCCGGCGGGGGCGTCGTGCTGGGTGGTGTGGTGAATCTCGTGGGCCATCGTCTCGACGTCGCGCAGGACGCTCGCGCTCTGGACGACGATGTTGTCGCCGACGGTGTACGCCTTGGCGTCGATGCTCGCGGTGGCCTGCTCGTCGACCGAGACCCTGACGTGGTCGAGTCTGGTGCCGAAGGCGTTCTCCATGGTCGTGCGCACACCGTCCGGCAGCCGACTGCCGCCGCGCCCGGCTGTTCTCGCGGCCTCCCGCACGGCGTCGGGTCGGCTCGCGTCGCCGCCCCCGAAGGCCTGCACGGCGCCGCGGTCGGCGCCTTCCCGCTTCCGCTCGCGCTCGACCATCCGTGCGACGGCCGCGTTCCCGATCGCTCGTTGCAGGGCGGCCGGCGAACCCGCCTGAGACGGCCTGCCGCGTCCGGCGGCGGCCATGGCGGCCGGAAGCGTGCCGGGGCTCCGAACGGGGCTGCGTGGCTTGGCCTGTTCGCGTTCGGAGCCGGCGTTCTGTTGGGACTCGGTGGTGTGCCGCATTGAAGATCCGTTCGAACGAGATCCGTTGCATCGCCTCAGAATGCGACTCTGCCGCTGGAGCCGCCGCGAGGGAAGGGCAAAGGGGGTGGACAAAGGGCCAATCCGGCCTGCCCGAACGGTCATCCAAGATCAGGCGACCAGCTGGCCCATCCACTTGAGGCCAGTGGGCAGCTTGTCCTTGGCGATGCGTCGCTCCACATAGGTGATCAGCTCGTTGACCGCCTCATCATGAGTCAGGCCTTTCTGGGTGTCCGTGACGTACTTCGCGGCGGCTTTGGCTCCGGAGACGGACCGGTCCTCGGCACTCTCCTCGTCATAGCCCGAAGCGATGGCACGCAGCAGAAAGACGTTGTCGGTGAACACCTTCGCGAGATCGGCGAACGCGGCTGTGATCCCTTCTCCCAGCCGGTCCCTGATAGGGCCCGACTGTGCGGCGTCGTCCAGAATCGCAGTGACCTCCGGGCTCTCGCGGTGGACTTGACGGAACTTCTGGAGGAACCTGGCGATGTGCATGTTCTCGCGGGCGGGAGCGCGAAGCGTCCGGAGGTAGAAGAGCTTCGACTCAAGCCTTTGGTCCAGCTGCTTGCCGCCCGTCCGGCTGGGAAGGACCTGCGGGGCCGTGAACCTGGAGTTGTTGTCGATCGCGGTGAGCTGTGCCGCCGGCACGATGGCTGTCGCCGCCTGGTAGAGGAAATTCCCGAGGTTGACCCTGCCGCCCATCACCCGGTCATCGTTGCCGAGGAAGGCATCGGCGACCATCGTGCGGCCGGCTTGCCGCAAGTTCGCCTGGTCGCCCAGGAATTTCAGTGCCCCATCGGAGTCCGTTTGCAGCGTCGCCCCCGGGACTTTCTCCATGACAAGGAATGCCTGAGCCGTGCTCAGCTGCTTCGGAATCTCGTCCGGGGACCGGCCGGCTTGCTGGTTCTTCATCAGGAGGTCACGGATCGCCTGTCCCTCAGGTGATTCGATCGCATGGCGGACCATCCGGGGCGCCCGGATGTCCATGTGATCCATAACCAGATGGGCGTATTCCACATTGCCCGTGGACGGCATTGGTTTGACCACGACCTCCGCCTCCGCCGGGCCCACGAAGAAGACTCCGGCTATTCCCTCGCCGGAGCGCCGCACCGGTTGGCCTTGCCACGTCGAAGGTGCGTCTTCGATGGAGAGGCGCTGGACGGAGAGGTCCGTGGGAGCGGCCACGCGCTGCACCTGGCCATGGACGGTGTCCTGGCGAGCGGGCTCGCCCGGAGCGCTCCGCTTCGGCGACGGCCCGGAGAGCGCGCGCGTCGCCTGGGCCTCGGCCTCCTTCTCGAAGGCGTCCGACGGATCGCTGACGCTGAGCCCGTCGGCGGTGGGCGTTCCCGCGACCGGGCCACGGCGCTGCTGGATCACGTGGGTCAGTTCGTGGGCGAGGGTATGCCGGTCCGCTCCGCCGTCGCCGATGACGATGTGGCTGCCGCTGGTATAGGCGCGGGCGCCGACTTCGGCGGCGGAGGCTTTGGCGGCGCTGTCGTTGTGGATGCGGACGTCGGAGAAGTCGGCGCCGAGCCGGCCTTCCATGTCGGTGCGGGTGGCGTCGTCCAGCGCGCGGCCGGGGGTGCGGAGCACGTCGTGGACGGCGGAGCGCCGCTGTACGGCCGGCTGCTTGGCCTGTTGCCCGGCCGGTTGCTTGGCCGGTTCGGTCTGGTGGTGGCCGCAGTCGGAGCTGTGCTGGTGCCGCTGTTCCCGGGCCCAGGGGTGGCCGGCCTGGCGGAGCATCTGGACGACGACGGCGTTCCCGGCTCCGGCCTGCAACGCCATGAGACCTCTCAGCGGTGTCCCGGCCCCCGCGGGCGTGCGGTCCGGAGTCCGGGCGCGTTCGGTCCGTGAGGTCTTGTCGTTGTCTCGGACGTGCACGAAGAGGAGCCTTTCGCACGCGGGAATAGCAACCCTTCCTGGATACGCGGCGGACGAGCACGACGCCAGGCAACCTGAGGGCAGACAGGGGTGACGGAACGGGCAATGCCCGGAACTCCTTTCTCGGACGCTACGGGCAGCGCCTGCGGCAATGGCCCTGACCGCAAAGGGTCGTGAAGGGGGCGGGCCGCCGGGCTGCCGAAACGGGCCGGGCGGTCAGCCCCAGCCCATGTCCTATATGGAGGACGGGGCGGTGGCTCAGCCAACTTGGGCCGGCGCCATGCGGGGACAGAGGACGCACATCACACTGCCCCCGCGCTCAGGAGTGAGCGACGCCCCCGGCGGGACGGCGTTCTGGTCGACTGACGTCCTGGACGCCGCAACCTCGGGCAGGTGCGGTGAGGCCCCACCCATCCGCCACGGGGGAGCAGACGAGCGGGGCGCGAGAGAACTTGTGAAGTCCATGGGAGGGGGTGCGGATCCGCTACCGTGACGGGCAAGTTCAGAAGCCCTAGATGGGAACTCCATTCGTGAACAGCGCGGACGTCAACGTGTTCAACACCGACCCGTCGCGAAGCTTTCGCCTGGTCGTGACCGGCGGAGGAACGGGCGGGCACACATATCCGGCGCTGACCGCGATCCGCACCCTCCAGGGTCGCCTGGCCGCCGCCGGGCGGACTCTGGAAGTGCTGTGGATCGGCACCAGTGATGGCTTGGAGGCTCGCCTCGCACCTGCCGAAGGGATCCCTTTTGCCACAGTCGCCACCGGCAAGATCCGACGCTCCAGCAACCCGCTGAAACTGGTGTCCCCTGCCAACGTGAAGGACATGGCGCGCGTACCGCTCGGCGTCGCGCAGGCCCGCAAGCTCATCGCCGACTTCCAGCCCGACGTCGTACTCGCCACCGGCGGATACGTAGCCGTCCCGGCCGGCCTGGCGGCACGCATCTGCCGCCGGCCGCTGGTCCTCCACGAGCAGACAGTGCGCCTGGGCCTGGCCAACCGGAAACTGGCCGCGTCGGCGACTCGCATCGCAGTCTCGTCCGAGTCCACCGTTCCTCTGCTGCCGGAGAACACCCGGAGCCTCGCCGTTGTCACGGGGAACCCGGTGCGACCGGAAGTGCTGACTGGGCACGCGGAGAAGGCAGTTGAGGCGCTGGGCCTGTGGGGCTTCGATCGCCAGCTGCCCACCGTTTATGTCACCGGTGGCGCCCAGGGTTCCCAGCAGATCAACGACGTCGTACGTGACGTCCTGCCGTGGCTGCTGACCCACGCGAATGTCATTCATCAGTGCGGTACCGCCAACGTGGACGGGCTGCGCCAGCACACTGCGGCGCTTCCGGCCGCGCTGGCGTCCAGGTACCACCTCACCGGGTTTGTCGGACCGGAGCTGCCCGACGTCCTGGCCCTGGCGGACGTGGTGATCTCCCGCAGCGGGGCGGGCACGCTCGCCGAACTGACTGCGCTGGGCAAGGCGACCGTGTTCATTCCGCTCGCTACGGCGGCGGGGAACGAGCAGGCTCACAACGCCCGTCATCTCGCGGACGCTGGGGCGGCTATGGCGCTCCTCGATGAGGTCACGCCAGCGAGCCTGCGCAATGCCCTGGAGTCGCTGCTGACGGACCCTGGAGCACGGCGGGACCTTGCGGCACGAGCTCGCACGTACGGGCGTCCTGACGCGGCAGACAGACTCGCAGATGTGGTTCTGTCCGCCGCGTCACAGTGACCCGGTCTACAGGCGGCCGATGTGGATGGAGCGCGGTACGACCGGCAGTAGTTCCCCAGGTACACCGTCAGGAGTTTGCGCACGATGCAGCTCGCGTCGACTTGAGAGCCTGTTCGAGAGACGCCACAACGTAGCTGATGTCCACCCTGGTGAGATGCTGATGGAACGGTAGGGACAGGATTTCTGCGGCGACCTGCTCTGTGGCGGGCAGGTCGCGCCTCCAGGGTGCGAACGCCGCCTGAAGGTGGTTGGGCGGGTATTGAATCCTCCCCTCCCTGAAGGGGAGGGGATTCCTGGCTCAGGCAGCCTCCTGGAGCAGCGCTCCAGGAGGTCTTGCGCCATCGGCACCAGCCGGGTTGAGACCAGCCCGGACGAGCATCACGCGGGCAGAGTTCTTGTCCCTGGGGCAGACGGCTCCGCACTCGGTGCAGGTGTAGGTGCGCTCACCCAGCGGCAGTGCGTGCTTGGCTCTCGCATCGCAGTGCGCGCAGTCCATCGTGGTGTGCGCGGGGTGTACCAGGCGGACGTCCCGCCCGTGCTTGCGGCCCATCTCGATCAGGGCCCGTTTGGTGGCACCGATGGCGGCGTCGGCGGCCTTGCGTGCCATGGCGGTCTTGGCGAGGAACCTCGGGCGGAAGTCCTCCACCGCGATGGCGTCGTGGTCGCGCACGACCTTCTTGGCCCACTTGCGGCCGGTGTCCTGCCGCTGCCTGGCGATCTTCTTGTGCGCCCTCGCCCGCAGCTTCTTCGCCTCGCGATAGCCCTTCGATCCGGGCCGGCCCTTCTTCGGCTTGCGGCGGGCCATCATCCGGTCGTACCGGGTCAGCTCCTGCTTCGCCTTCCTGCCGTGCTGGGCGTGGGGGAGGTCGTGGGCGTCGGAGGTGGTGGTGGCGGTCTCCTTCACGCCCCAGTCGATGCCGATCACGCGGCCGGTCTCCGGCAAGGGCTCCGCGGTCGCAGGGACGACGAACGAGCAGTACCAGTGCCCCAGGGTGTCCTGGTATACGCGCACCGAGGACGGTTCGGCGGGCAGCTCCCGCGACCACACCACCGTCACCACGATGCCCCCGGCCAGGTGCAGCCGGCCTTCCTTCAGACGGAACCCGCGCTGCGTGTAGTTGAGGGTGGGCAGCGCCTCACGCCTGGTCTTCCACGTCGGCATCCCGGCCCGCTGCTTCTGCGGCAGGCGTTCCTTGATGTCCTTGTGCGCCTTCGCACGGGACTTGCCGAAGTCGCGGATGATCTGCTGCTGGGGAACCGATGAGCCCTCACGCAGCCACGGCGTACGCGCACGGGCTTCGGTCAGCATCCTGTCGAGCTGAGCCGGGCCGCACGTGGTCTTCTGGCCGGTGGACTTGTTGTGCAGGTGTACGGCCCTGGACTTGGCAACGCACTCGTTCCACACCCAGCGACAACGGTCCCACTCCGCCGCCAGGGCGGTGCGGGCGGTGGACGACACGCGCAGCCGGTAGGTGTATCGGGCATGCCCGACCTCCGCAACCGCCCTCACCTGCGCCATCTCGCCCCCTCACGGCCCCGGCCGGGACACTTTGCCGTCCCGAACTCTCCCAAGGACCATATGTACGACAGCAGCACAAACGCTCCCCGATCCCACGACCACCACCCCGACCAGCGATCACGGGCACGCGTGTTCGGATCACCTCGGCGATGCCGACAGCGGTACGGGCGACTCCGCGCCTTGAACCGGATGCGGCGACGCTCCGCGTCGCGACACCCGGATGCGATTCCTCCCCGGCGTGAACGCCGGGGCCTCCTCGCAAGAAACAGGTGAACGCCCACGCCCCCGCTGTACGAGGAGCGCCAGCCGGCCGCGCTGTTCGGTGAACCCGACCGGGTGCAGCTCTTCTGTAGGGAGCTTTGACCTGCATCGTCCGCCGAATCTCCGCGAGTTCGAGCGCAACGTCGCGCGACTCCGGCGCCAGGGGAAGCCGCAGGCGCACCAACGCTGCCCCTGCGGCTCTTGAGCCGCGGCCGGGCACGTTGCAGCCTGGTGCGCGGAACGCACAGTGCAGGCGATACCGGCGGTGCGGCGAGTCGGGAGGGGACACGGATGTACGGACAGCGGCACGGCGACACCGAGCACAGGCGGCCGAGGACACCGGCGCGGACCGTGCCCGCCCCGCAGGTCGCGGCGCCACCCGTGCATGGGGCGGGCGGCCCGGGCCGGGTGAGCCCCGCCGAGGTGGCGGCGCGTCAGAGCGCGGCCGGCAACCAGGTGGCGACGGCGATCGTCCAGCGGGCCCGGGAAGGCCAGGCGGAAGCGGACGCCCCCGCGAGGGAGAGCACGCCGCCGGCCGACGAGGCTGCCCTGGAGGCCTCCCGGGACCCCGATACGGTGATGGTCCGGCTCAGCGCGTCGATCGATGAGCACACGCTCCTGGAGGTACGGAAGTTCAACTTCTGGGAGCCGCACAAGAAGTGGCCGGAGAGCTGGCTGCCGAAGAAAGCCCGGTTGCGGTGGGTCCTGGAACGGCGGCTGGTCCTCGGGGAGGCCTTCCAGCCGGACGAACTCAGGGACATCGAGATCCTCTCGGCGAAGCGGCCGGACTGGCTGAACAGTGTGGGCATCGGCACCCTGGCAGAGGCCAGGCTGATCGCCGAGGGCAAGGGCAGGATGGCCGGCGCGGGCAAGAGCGCGAGCGGCAAGGGCAAGGCCGGGGAGGATGCGCAGGCCGAGGCCGCGGAGCAGGAGCAGGTCGGCTACTCGTCCTGGCTGAAGCTCAGCCCGGGACGGCGCATCCTCGCCGCGACCCTCGCCTTCCAGACACAGGCACCGGTCGCGGGAGCCTCCACGCCGATCAATCCGGCCTACACCCTGGGCCGATTCATGCGGACCAACCAGCTGGGGCCCGACGATCCGGAACGGCAGACGCTGGAGAACGAACGGAACAAGCAGATCCGGGAAACGGCCGTCGACACCCTGTTCCCGGAAGGCGTGCGCGAGGAGCGGAAGCACGAGTCCGCCGGCGAACACGCGACGGGGGAGATGAAAGGACGGGACGACTTCGCCCGGAACATCCTCACCAACGTCCTGCTCATCCTGCGGCACGGTCTCCAGGTCGCGGGGAAGGACGACAACTACGTCGACTACAAGGAGGGGGACGTCATCCGGGCCCTCGCCCACGGCGGACGCGTCAACATCCGCATCCCGGCCCTACGCAAGGGGGAGAGCCCCCATCAGCTGCTCGACTTCCTCGGCGTCACCGAGAAAGGCACCCGGCAGACGGACACGTTGAAGCGCGATTACGCCACGCACCGCTCCTCCATCCGCAAGAACAAGGACGGTGAGCCCGGCACTGGCAAGTTCAAGGAGGAGGGCGGCGTCGGGGCGGCGGTGAAGAACAAGCTCTCCGAATACACCCCCGGCATGGCCAACCCGGACCTGATGGGGGTCAACATCTCGGGCGGCGGCTTCGGAACCAAGGACTGGAACGGCGACGTCGTCCTGCCGAACGGCTCCTACGGCCACATGCTCCTGGTGTTCACCGCGCCGACCGGTGACACGGACGGCGGCCTGCTGGTCGGCCTCGAGACGTTGGAGCCCGACGCCCCCAGCCCGGTCGGCTATCACCACGGCATCACGTCCACGGAGGTGACCGCCAACCCCGAGTCCGTGCTGCACGGCCACAAGCAGGACAAGATCGGTGCCACGCAGGTGAAACTGGGGGAGATGGGCGGGGAAAACTGGCACGACTTCCTCCAGAAGATCCAGCGCGACTGGGTGGACAAGCTGAAGGCAGCCAAGGACACCGCCGAGAAGCGGAAGCTGTACGAGGAACTGGTCGGCCCGCGCGAGTAGAACGCAGTCACGTTCACGTCACGCCGTATCTCGCGCCGCGCGGCCCGATCCTCAGGCGCCGACAGCCGCCAGATACGGCCCGAACTCGCTCTCCAGGACCAGCCGTCCGAGCTTGCGGTACTCCTGCGCGACCGCCGTCACCACCTGCCGCATGGTGAGCGGCTCGCCGGACTCCGCCGCGAGGTAGGCCGCCGTCACCGCACAGGCGCGGATCGAACCGCCGGCCAGTTCGAAGCGGTCCGCGCAGAAGGCGAGGTCCAGGTCGTCGGCCCGGGGCAGCCGGTCGCCCAGGCACCGATCCCACAAGGCGAGGCGCTGGCCGGAGTCGGGCACCGGGAAGTCCGCCACCACGTCCAGACGGCGCGTGAACGCCTCGTCCAGGTTGGCCCGCAGGTTGGTGGTCAGCACCGCGATCCCGTCGAACGACTCCATGCGCTGGAGCAGGTACGCCGACTCGATGTTGGCGTGCCGGTCGTGCGCGTCCTTCACCTCCGAGCGCTTGCCGAAGATCGCGTCGGCCTCGTCGAAGAGCAGCACGGCGTTGACCGCCGACGCCTCGGTGAAGATCCGCTCCAGGTTCTTCTCGGTCTCCCCCACGTACTTGTCCACAACTGTGGACAAGTCCACCACGTACAGGTCCATGCCCAGGTCCGCGGCGACGACTTCGGCGGACATGGTCTTGCCGGTGCCCGACTCACCGGCGAACAGCGCGATCACGCCGCGCCCCCGGCCGCCGCCGGGCCGCATCCCCCACTGCCCGAGCACCTGCTCGCGGTGGCGGGCGCGCAGCGCGAGTTCGCGCAGCTGCCGGTGGGTGGGCGGCGGGAGCACCAGGTCGTCCCAGCCGACTCCCGGCTCCACCCGGCGGGCGAGCCGGTCGAGGCCCGCGCCGTTCTGAGCGCGTACGGCGCTCTGCAGGTCCTCTGGGCGGACCGGGCGGCCCGCGAGGGCGGCGGTGCGCACGGCCACGTCGGCGGCGCGGCGCAACTGCCCGGAGTCCAGGCGGTGCGCGGCGACCGCGCGGGCGAGCGCCTCGGCGTCACCGGGCACGGAGCCGTCACCGGCGGCCCCGGCGTCACCGACACCGCCGGCGGCCCGGTCCAGGGCGTGCCGCCAGCGCGCGGCCTGCCGCTCGGGCGAAGGCGCCGACACGGTCAGGACGACGGGGGTGTCGGCCGCCCACGCCGGGTCCCAGCCGACCGTGCCGTGCGTCAGCAAGGAGATCCCCCGCAACGCCGCGCACAGCGTCCTCAGCGTCCGGGCCCGTTCGGCGGGCTCCCCGGGCAGCGCTTCCAGGGGGCCGAGGACGACCCCGGCACCGGTCAGGCGGGCTTCGCGGGCGGCTACCCGGGCGAGCTCCGGCACGTCGCCCGAGCGCCGGGCCAGTGCCACCGCGTCCAGGGCGAGCGGGCGCAGCCCGGCCGCGCGCAAGGCGGCGACGGCCAGCCCCTCGGCGTCGCCGCCCCGGCTGCGCAGGTGGACGAGGCCGACGCCGGTCCCGGCCGCGGCCGCCGCCCGGTGAACCTCCGCCGCCTCGGCGGTCGGGTCCTCCCGGACCTCGCCGAGCACCCCGGCGAGCCGGGCGTCGGGCTGCGCGCCGCCCAGCAGGTGCCCGGTGATCCGGTCGGGGACCACCAACACCCGGGACAGCGGCGGCCGTTCCGGCTCCCCGACCTCCACCACACCACCCGCGATCAACGGCGCTCCGGGGCCCAGCCGGAACCGGGCGGCTGCCGCCCCGGCGAGCCCGCACAGCTCCAGGGCGAGCCCGACCGTGGGCCGACGGCGCGTCAGGTCGTCGTTGAGGTAGCCGTAGAGGCGTTCGAACCGCGCGTCCAGGTCCGGCGCCACCGCGACCAGGAGCAGATCCAGGTCCAGCGAGGACAGCCCGAACCGCCCGGCAAGCCCATCGAGAACGGACCCGGCCGGCGGGCGCCACGGCTCGTGAGGGGGTACGTCGAGCCCCCCCGGCTCGTCCAGGATCCGGGCCACCGCCTCGGGGCTGAGGTACTGGCCCCGGTACGGGTCATCGGGATCGGGGTCGACGGCACGCCGGACCGCCACCGCGCGCCGCACCCGCTCCTCGACCGCACGGAGCCTCGTCCAGAGGTGCTCCCGGTCGGCGGGGGCGGGTTCGGCGTCGGGACGAGCGTCGAGGTGGGCGATGGCGACAGGTTCCGCAGTATGCGTCACGGCTGGCGGTCCCCCCTACGGCGCCGCCGCGCGGGCGCCGCCCCCCGTTCGCGTGGACCCGCGAAGCCGTCCGGGCCCGGGTCGCTTGTCTCCGTGTAGCGCAGCCGGCGCCCCGGCGCCGCTTCCCCGTCCTCGCGCCGGGCGGCGGAGCGTACGACGAGGCCTTCGGTGACCGGCGGTGCGACGGCCGTGGTCACGCCGGCCAGCGGTGCGCGCACCCGCACCTCGAGCGACGCCTTCAGCTCCCCGCCGAGCGCCGACCACACATCGGAGGCGGCCGGTGCGTCGAGTCCGGACCCGCCGGCGTCCAGCCCCACGATCAGGCCGAGTTCGGCGAGCGTGCCGGTGAGCAGCCGTGCGGGCAGCGAGTCGGCGGCCACCAGACAGGTGAGCACCTGCGAGAGCAGCCGGTGTTCGTCCTGCGGGCGGCTCGCCCACGCGGTGACCAGGTACGTCAGCTCGAACCAGCGCGCCGGGGAGCGCCGCGCCACCAGGTGCCCGTCCTCGTCGTACACCTCACCGGCGCCGCTGCCGCGCCGGGTGGCGTCCTCCCGTATGTCGTACAGGAAGACGCAGACCGTCGGGGCGCTGCGGCGCGCCGCCCAGTCCCGGGTGGGGGCGTCGAAGACCACCTCGACGCCCGATGCCTCCAGGCCGGACTCGCCGAGCAGGCGGCGCAGCCCCTCGTCGACCTCGTGGATCATCGGCGGGTCACCTCGTCGGGCGGCTGGACGCTGCCGCTGACCACCAGGAAGTCGGTCGTCACCGGGGAGAACCCGGGGCCCCTGGCGGTGATGACGCGCGGTCCGGTCTGGTCCTTGGCGAGGATGAGCAGCTGGCCGATGAACGTGCCGTCCGGCTCCGGCACGGTCGGCGCCGCCGCCGCGGTGATTCCCGGCTTCCAGGTGAACCGCACCGGCACGCCCGGCGGGAAGTCCTTGCCGCGCACCGAGGTGACGAAGCCGGGCTTGCCGATGTCCGGCACCGCGACGATCCGCGGCTGGAGGATGCGCAGCCGCTGCCGGGCGGTGTTGTCGCTCTTGTCGGCGTCCGTCCCGGTGGTGGTGAGGGTGCCGGTGACCCGGCCGGTCATCGCCTTCTTCGGGCTGAGGACGACCCGTACGACGGTGCTCGCGCCCTGGTCCAGGTCCGGCAGCGCGCACAACCAGGAACGGTCGCAGCCCGGCGGCGGCCCGTTGTTCGGGATGCCCTTGGGCAGGCCGATGCGCAGCCGCAGCCCGGTCGCCAGCGCGTTACGGCCGTTGCTCACGGTGTAGGTCACCACGACCCGCCCGCCGACGTAGCCGGGGTTCGGCTGGGCCGTGACGCGCACCCCGGGCCCGGCCTCCGGCTCCGGCTCCTGCGGGGGCACGGTGGGCGGCTCGGTGGTGGGCGGCGGGGTCGTCGGGGGCTCGGTGGGCGGCTCAGTCGTGGGCGGCGGCGGGGTCGTCGGGGGCGGGGGCTCGGTGGCCTCGCGCACCGGCACCACGGTCCGGCCGGCGTTGTCGTTGGGCCGCGGATCCAGGACGGTGCCGGTGACCGACCAGTCGACCGGCGCGTCGCCGGGAGTGACCCCGGTGAGGGTGACGGTCACCGGAACGGTGTCGCCGGGCTGCACCACGCCGACGTCGCACTGGAGTGAGGCGGCATCGCAGGTGCCCCCGGGCCAGGTCAGGCCGGTGATCCGCACGCCGGGCGGCGGATCGACGGTCAGCCGGGTGCCGGGTGAGGCGGCGGGGCCGTTGTTCACGACGTCGACCTGGACCGTGGTGGAGTCGCCGACGGTGACCTCCGGGGCGGTGCCGGGCGCCTGGACGGCGAGGTCCACGGACTGCTGGACGCTCGGTTCCTTCTGCCGGCCCGGGAGATCGCTGGTGAGCGGGGTGAGGTCGCCGGACTCGACGTCCAGGAGCTGCAGTTTCTCGGGGCTGTTGACCGCAAGCTCGGCGCGGGAGCTGAACACCAGGCCCGTGCCGTCGGCAGTCCAGGCGGCGTCCCGCGGCTGGAACGGGCCGGTGTCCGAGGTGTCCGGCAGCTCGCGGCCGCAGGCGCCGGGGAGGTCGAGGAGGGAGGCGGGCAGGAGCACCTGGCAGTCGTCGCCCGACAGGGACGTCAGGAGGAGGCCGCCGCCTTCGTCGACCTGGCCGCCACCGCTCTTGCGGTTGAAGGCGATGCTGAGCCCGTCCGGGGAGAACGCCGGGCTGTCGTCGATGATCGCGCAGCTGCCCGGGCAGTTCGTGGCGCTCAGGTCGCTCTGCCGGGTCAGGTCGTTCACGGGCACGGTCCAGATGTGCTTGTTGCCGCCGCCCCCGTCGATCTCCATGTTGCGGGTGAAGGCCAGGGTGGTGCCGTCGGAGGACCAGGTGGGCTGCGCGTCCTGGCCCTGGAGCTGCCCGGCCGGCGGAGTGATCCGGCCGGTGATCGCGCCGGTGGCCGCGTCCGCGATGAGGATGCGGCTGGGCCCCGCGGCCTCTCCGACGCCGCCCGGCGAGGTCCGGGTGAAGGCGAGGTACTTGCCGTCCGGGGAGAACGTCGGGTCGGTGTCCCAGTCCGTCGCGGCGCGTCCTTCGAGCGGCATGGGCGCCGCGTTGGAGCCGTCGGCGTCCACCATCCAGATCCGCTCGATCCGTTGGCCGTCATCGTTGTTCTCGAAGCGGGTGACGACGATGCGGCGGCCGTCCGGCGTGTAGTTCTGCCGCTCGGTCCACGGGTCGTACGCGTCCCTGGGCTGGAACAGCGGGTCCTTGGCGGGATCGGTGTTGGTGTCGGCCTCCGGGTCCTCGTTGAGAATCGTCAGGCCCAGGTCGCGTGGGTCGGATCCGTCCATCCGGGCGTCCTGCAGCGTCACCACGTGCGCGCCGGAGAGCCCGTCGTCAGGGGCTTTGGGCTCCGGCTCCGCCGCCGTGGTGCGGTCCACCACCACGCCGCCGCCGTCGATCGGGCCGAGCCAGGTGGGCGAGAGGACCTCCCGGTCCTCATTGATCTCCATCTGGGGTACGTCGTCGGAGTGCACGGGCGAACTGAACACATGGTCATAGTCGCCCGCACAGTCACAGGTGATCTCAGGGCTCAGGAATACCACCCCGTCCCCGTCGGGCTTCCACGCTGCCCCGTGGGCACGCCAGGTTGCGTAATCGCCCGCGAACAGCGGCTCGTCGCTGGTCCCGTCCGTGATCCGCAGCTGGGGCCGGGACCGCCCGTCGACGGTCGTGGTGGCGGTGTACGCGATCCAGTCCCGGTTCACGTCGTCGTTCACCGGGTTCCACGCGGGCTCGGTGGCCGCGCCGTTCCCGGGATCGGTGATCCGGGTGGCGGTGCCGCCTGCCAGCGGCCGTACGTAGATCTGCTGCCCGACCGACGCGTCGCTGTCGCTCGAGTACGCGATCCGCTGCCCGTCCGGGGAGACCGTCGGGTCCTCCTCGTTCGCGGTGGTGTCGGTGAGCTGTGTCATGCCGGTGCCGTCGATGCGCACCCGCCACAGGTCGCGCTGCGTCCCGCCGCCCAGGCCGCTCGCCTCGGCGGAGTCGAACAGCACGGACCGGCCGTCCGGGGTCAGCTGGGGGTGCGCCGCGTCCATGCCGCTGGTGAGTTTGCGTACCGAACCGTCGGCGGCCCGCAGATAGATCTGCGGGTTCTTCTCGTCGCGGCGGCTCGCGAAGACCATCCGGTCGCCGAGGGCGGACGGCTGGACGTCGAAGTGGGCCGGGCCGTCCCCGAACAGCGGTGTGGTGGAGGGGTCGTTGGGGTCGGGGGTGGCCTTGCCGAGACTGCGGTGCCCGGTACCGGCGTACGCCACCCGGGCGTCGGCGGCGTCGGCCGCCCGCGGCCGGGACTCGGCGCTGCTGCCCTGCCCGGAGGCCGCCGTCACCCCGAGCAGCGGGAGCAGCAGCAACAACGACGTGCCGAGTCTGCCCAGGCGGTACCGCCCGCCGAGGCCAGCGGTTCCCATCACGGTCCCCCTCGCAGTGTGGTGCGGGCATCTGGATGTGCCCCCGCCACCCTGCGCCGACCGCGTGCGGAGCGGCAGGGCGGCGGGGCCGTATCCGGGGGAAGCGGGCGATGCGCTTTCGGGCAGTGCCGGGGTCCCCGGGCGGTCGACGGATCAGCCCGTCACGCCGACAGATCAGGCCGTCACGCCGACAGATCAGCCCGTCACGCCGTCAGATCAGCCCGTTGCGCAGCGCGTAGCCGACCGCGTGGGCCCGGTTGCGCAGTTGCAGCCGCGTGGTGATCTCGTGCAGCACGTTCTTGACGGTCCGTTCGGAGTACGCGGTCTTGCGGGCGATCTCCGCGGTGTCCAGGCCCTCCGACACCAGGCGCAGCATGTCCGCCTCGCGGGTGGTCAGCGTGGACAGGGCCAGACCCCGCGGGTCGAGCGCCGAGCGCTGGAGGCTGCCCACGTGGCTGAGCAGCTTGCCGAGCAGGTCGCCGGGCAGTACTCCCTCGCCGCTGGCTATCGCCAGGACCAGGTGGACGAGTCTGTCCTGGTCGGCCTCGGCGCGCCGCAGCACGGCCGCCACGCCGCACTCGATGACGCGTTGCAGCGCGCCGGACCCGAGGGTGCCGACCACGAGGCCCGTGCGGGTGACGGTGTTGTGCCGCAGCCGGTGCAGCAGGGCGGCCACGTCGTCGTCGACGTTGTCCACGACAACCAGCGACGCCTGGGCCCGTTCCGCGTCGGTGTCGTCCAGCAGGTCGACCTCGGGGCGCTGGCGCAACTGCTGGACGACGCCGGCGCGCAGGATCGGATCGGCGGCATAGACGGCCACGGTGACCCGGTCCGGGCGACCGGAGCGAGAGGCCCGGTTCGTGGAGCCGGCCGGGGCGGGCTCGCCTAAGGGGGCGGATGACATGGCAGGGCTGTTCTCCTCTGCGCAGGACATGGTGGGGGTACCTGTTTCATGGGTTCGAGGGGAAGGATGCCGAGGCGGGGGCGGGCGCCGGAAGGCGGCGCGCGGGAGGCGGCGGGCCGCACTAACGACGCACCATGACAAGTGAGTTGGCCTTGACTTCCCGGGCACCGCGACTGCCCGGGTGTTGCCCTCGCGCTCCTCGTGGCGCCCCTGGGCGCGGTCCTACCGTGGTGGCGTGACGCCTTCTGCAGCTTCTTCCGGTCCCGGTGCGCCCGGCCTCGACATCCCGGCTGTGACGGTGGCCCCTGGCAGCACCGCCACGACCAGTCTGACCGTCCGCAACGACAGCGACATCGTCGAGGCGTACAACCTGAAGGTCGTCGGGGACTGCGCCTCCTGGACGACCGTGGATCCCCCGCGGGTCTCGCTCTATCCCGGCACCTCCGAAACGGTGACGCTCCGTCTTGAGCCACCGCGCTCTCCGGAGATCCGGGCCGGTGAGATGCCCCTCGGAGTGCGAGTCCTGCCGACCGAGCACCCCGAGTCGGTGCGGGTCCTCGAAACCACCGTGCAGGTCGAGGAGTTCCACGAGCTGCACACCGAGCTGGCCCCGCGCCGCCGGCGCGGCTGGCTGCGCGGCCGCTACCGGCTGGCCGTGCGGAATCAGGGCAACACCCCGGTACAGGTGGGTTTCACCCCCGGCCAGGCGGGCGAGGAGCTGGGGTTCGCCTTCAGCCCGGCGGAACCGAAGCTGGAGCCTGGCGAGTCGACGGAGGTCGGGCTGCGGGTCCGCACGGGCAAGCCGGCGTGGTTCGGCGCCCCAGTGGTGTGGCCGTTCACCGTGGACACCGCCGAATCCGGTGACCAGGAGGAGAACCGACAGGACGAGACCACCGTCCGGGCGCCGCTGGACGCGGAGTTCGTCCAGATCCCGGTCTTTCCGAAGTGGCTGCTCATCGTGCTCGCGGCGCTGCTCGCGCTGTTGCTCGCCTGGCTCACGCTGGTCCGTCCGGCGGTGCGCAGCGCCGCCAAGGAAGCAGCCAACGAAGCGGTCCAGCCGCGTCCCACGCCCGGCGGGGAGCAGGGCGGGCAGAGCCCGGGCACCGGTCCCGGCGGCGGTTCGAGCGCCTCCCCCGGCGGCCCGGAGACGGGCGGGGCACCCGGATCGGGCGACGACGGCACCGCGGGTGGCGACGGCACCGCGGCCGGCGGTGGCCAGCAGAGCTCGGAGACCATCGACGTGCAGACGTCCGGCGGGGAGACCAAGACCGGTACCTACAAGGTGCCCGAGGACAGCGTCTTCGAAGTCACGGACATCGTTGTCGCCAACTTCCAGGGCGACGAAGGGCTGCTGACGATCTCGTTCGGCGACCGCAAGATCACCACGATCGCGCTGGAGACCTTCCGCAACCAGGACTATCACTGGGTCACCCCCATCAAGGTCACCGCGAACGACACCGTGACCGCGGAAGTGACCTGTTCGAAGCCGGGCACCCCGGCGACCGGTCAGCGGGCGCAGGGGTGCCACGAGGTCCTGAACGTGAGCGGTGTGCTCAGCCGCACCACGCGATGAATCGCGCCCCACATTCCTAATCATTCTTGATCAGTGCTGGTTACATCTGTAAAGAGCGACACTCTTTTCGTCTGGAATTGAATAACCCGGGACCGAAAACCGGCACCCGAGGTATGCACATGGTGGTCAGGTGGTGCCGATCCCGTTGCCAGTGCCCACTGCATGTCCGTAAGAGCCTTGCCGCTCCCTCACAGTTTCGCGGCAGCGGTGGCCGGGACGGCGGATTCCGGGGCCGCTGACGCGCGGTCCGCGGCAGGGCGGCGGAGCACGCTCGGGATGCGGAAGCCCGGTGTCCCAAGGCCGCCGGTGACCCGAGGCCGCCGGTGACCCGGTCCAGGAAGATCGCCGGATGCGCAGGGGTGCCACGCGACGGCTTCCAGCCGGGTGTGCGTGCGCGCCATGAGTGCTGCGATGTGCCGGATGCTCCGAGGCTGCTGGAGGGCCCCGTCCCGGAAACTGCGCTGCGGCAGGCGGGGGTCAACCTTAGTGCTATGCGCCATCGCATACTCCCGAGTAAGTGCAAGGCTGAAATGCATCGCTAGTTTTTCACCACGGGGAGACGACCTCTCCCCGTCAGGTGCGGAGGGGCAATGACGCCTGCACCACCGTTTGCCTCCAGCAGCCTGCTGCTCGGAAGGTCGGAACCATAGGAGGAGCACTTGCCGCAGCCCGCAACCAGACCTCTTGTTCCCCCTGCCCCACTACGAAGTCAAGACAGCCGCCGGAGCGTTCTCCCGCAGACGGACTCCTGGCGCGTCCTCGTCGTAGATGCCGACGAGCGTTGGTCTGAGCATCTCACTCAGATTCTGCGACGCAACGGGCATGACACGCACGTCGTCGCCAACGGGGCCATGGCACTCAAGGAGCACCACCGGTGTGACGTCGTCCTGCTCGACCTGGAATTACCGGACGTGGACGGTCTGGAGGTGTGCCGGTCCATCCGGGCGGTCTGTGACACCCCCGTCCTCGCTGTCACCTCCCGAGACAGCGAGCTGGACCGGGTGCTGGGCTTCCAGGCCGGAGCCGATGACTACGTGATCAAGCCGTACGGGGCGCCAGAGTTGCTGGCCCGTATGTCGGCCGTGATGCGGCGGGCGCGGCCCGGCCGGCCCGCGGGCTCCCACACGCAGATGGGGCCTCTCACCATCGAGCAGGACACCCGCTCGGTCCTTCTGCACGGGCGTCCCGTCCCGGTCACCCTGAAGGAGTTCGAGCTACTGCTGCTCCTCGCCTCCCGGCCCGGAACCGTGGTTCCCAGGCGCCAGATCCTCCAACAGGTGTGGCAGGACACCGATGTCCAGCGCAGCCGCACCATCGACACCCATGTGAGCAGCCTGCGACGCAAACTCGGTTCGGGAAGCTGGATCATCACGGTCCGGGGCGTCGGCTTCAAGCTGGGAAGCGGCTCACACCGTTCCTCATGACCGACCGGCCAAGGGGCCTGGTCCCCGGTCACCGCTGCCCCGACGCGACCCGCGTCGGGGCAGTCGGCGTCTTCTGGCCACGCCCGGCGGACGAGAGGACCAGCGCGGCCAGCGCCGCGGCCAGACAGACGACCCCCGAGACACACAGGGCGCCACGTGCGCCGGTCCGGTCGGCGAGCCAGCCGGTGAGCAGCGCGCCGAAGGGCGTCGTCCCCTGGGAGATGAGTGTGTAGAGGGCCATGACCCGGCCCCGGTAGGCCGGATCGGAGCCGAGCTGGACGCGGTGGTTGGCTGATTGCGCGAAGGCCACCATGGCGCAGCCGGTGAGGCCCAGGCAGAGCAGTGCCGTGGTGAACGTAGGTGCCAGCCCGGACAAGGTCACCAGGACTGCGAAGGCCACGGCTGCGACGAGCACTGTCCGCTCCCTCGGGCGGCCCCGGCGCAGCGTGGTGGCCAGCGCGGCCAGCAGTGCCCCGGCCGCCATGGCGGCGGTCAGCAGTCCGAAGGCCGAAGCGCCGGTGCGGAAGACCGTGCGGGCCAGCAGCGGCAGGGTCACTTGGAAGTTGAATCCGACCAGGTTGACGACGGCCGTCAGGGCGAGCGGCAACAGCAGGTCGCTCCGCCCGGCCACATACCGCAGCCCCTCCACCACCCCTGCGCGTACCGGCCGTCCGTCCGCCCGGTGCAGCTCGGCGGGGCGCATGGAACGCAGGCCGGCCACCGTGGCCAGATAGCTCGCCGCGTTGAGCAGCATGACGCCGGCGACGTCCACGGTGCTGATGAGCAGGCCCGCTGTCGCGGGCCCGAGCACGCGGGCGGAGTTGAAGTACGCGGCGCTCAGGGCGGAGGCGTTCGGCACCAGGTCCGCGTCCACCAGTTCGCTGATGAACGACATCCGGGCCGGGATCTCGACCGCGTTGACGAGGCCGATGCCGACGGCACAGGCGATGATGTGCCACAACTGCGCGCGGCCGGACAGCACGGCGAGCGCCAGCGCCAGGGCGAGCAGCCCGGACGCGGTGTTCGCCGCCATCAGCAGCCGTCTCTTGTCCAGACGGTCGGCCAGTCCCCCGCCCACCAGCGTCAGGAGGAGCACCGGCGTGAACTGGGCGGCCGTGACCACGCCGAGCGCCGCGGCTGAGTTGCCGGTCATCCGCAGCACGAGCCAGTCCTGGGCGGTGAACATCATCCAGGTTCCGGTGACCGAGGCGAGCTGGCCCAGCGCGAAGAGCCGGAAGTTGCGTACCCGCAGCGAGGCGGTCATGTTCCGCAGGAGCGTCCCGCCCCTCACGGCGCGCCCGTCTCCGCGAGCGCCAGGCACTCCTCGAGGAAGGCGAGGACCCGCAGATGGTAGGTGCGGGCCGCCCGGCCCAGGCTGATGTTGTGTCCCGCGCCCGTGAGGTGTTCACTGCGGGTCACAGGCGAGCCCAGCCGGGCCGTCATTGCCCTCACAGTCCGCGGGTCGCTGCGCCACCACCGCTCGTGCTCGGCGAAGGTGAAGCGCACCGGTACCCGGACAGCCCGCGCCACACCGGGATACACGTCCGGCCAGTCGGGTATCTCGCCGGCCTCCCGCTCCGGGATGGCGGTGACCAGCGAACCGGCCAGCCGGAAGGTGCCAGGCGGGTAGAGCGCCAACGGACCCCAGTGCATCCGGTGCGGATAGCGTTCACCGCGGGCAGCCAGTTCCCGTGGGGCGACGGCCCACCGGTCGCTGACGCCGGAGACGTCCACGCCCAGCAGCCCGCCGTCGGTCCAGTGTGCCGCTGTGTGGAGTGCGACCTTTCCGCCCAGGGAGTGCCCGACGAGGAGGACACCCGCACCGCAGGGACGGCTCAGCCGGTACGCCGTCACAGCCGCGCGCAGACAGTCCGCCTGCTCCGCCAGGCTCATGCCCTCGGGCAGTTCCGAGGCCGAGCGGCCATAGCCGGGGCGGTCGAGGGCGAGGGCGACGTATCCGCAGGACGCCGCGAGGGAGAGCAGCGAGGTGGCCGGGTCGGCCCGACCGTGGAAGTACCCGGCCCGCATACCTCCTCCGTGCAGGGCGACCAGCAGGGCGCGAGGCGAGGACACGGGTTGCGCAAGCAGTCCGGAGAGGGTGACGCCGCCGCCGTCCAGCGTGATCTCGTGGACCTGGGCGTCGTCCCCGCCCGATATCGGCGCGGTGACGGTGGGACGGGGCAGGGACATGGCGACCGGCTCTCTCATCGGACGGGGACGGAAGGCGGGACAGGTACCGGGCGAGGCTCTTGCCCCGGTCTGTCAGTCGAGGCCCCGGACGATATGCGGTTCGAGGGTGGAATCGTCCGCGTCCAGGACGGACTCGTCCGGGACGGCGAGGGGAAACGGCGAGGTACCGCTGTCGGGGTGGCCCGTGTCCTCGGTCTTGTCTTCCATGTCTTCCGAGTCGTCGGTGGCGTCCATGGCGCTCTCCTCGGTGGGCGTCCTGGCCACGCCGGGAGGCGTGGCCAGGACGGAGGGGGGTCTTGGCGGCGGTTCAGGCGACGTGCGCCGTCAGGTGCGCGTTGACGGCCTCGATGAGGGAGCGGGGCGTGGTGGAGTCGGCCAGCACCGAGTCGTCCAGGGTGATGTTCCACCCGCGTTCGATCCGGCCGCCGGTCTCGAGCAGCGCGAGGGACTCGTAGCCGAGGTCCGCGAACTCCTTGTCGAGGATGTCGTCGTCGAGATCGACGTCCTCGTCGGCGCCCGCGCTTTCGAGGAGTACGCGCCGCAGGTCGTCCAGGGTGAAGACGGAGCCGCTCATGTGTATGTCCCTTCGTGGAGTGGGTGGTTTGCGTGCCGTTGCGGGTGCGGGTACGGGTACGGGTACGGGTCGCGCGGGCGCTATGCGACGTAGGGGCGCCGTTCCCTGGCTTCGTCGAGGGACTGGGCCCACCACAGGAGCTGTTCGAGCATGACCTTCGCCGCCTGGTTACTGCCGAGGGGGTCGCACGGTTCGCCGTGCTCGTCGAACTGCTTCCAGACATCGGGGAAGCTGACGCCGTCCCGGATCGTGACGGCGTGCAGCTCGGAGAAGACCAGCCTCAGTTGCTCCACGGCCCGGAGCCCGCCGGACCGGCCCCCGTAGGAGACGAATCCGACCGGCTTGGCGTACCACTCGGTGGTGTGCCAGTCGATGGCGGCCTTCAGAACCGCCGGATAGGCGTGGTTGTACTCCGCCGTCACTACGACGAAGGCGTCCGCCGCCGCCAGCCGAGCACTCACCGCCGCGAGCCTGCGGGCTGCCTCGGCGCCCGGCGGCTGGGTGATGACCACGGGGAGCGGATCGACGGCGAGTTCCAGGACGTCGATGTCGAACTGGCCGAATTCTTCGGCTTCTGAGCGGAACCACCGTACGACGGCGGGGCCGGTGCGGCTGTCGGCGGGACTGCCGGTGAGCACGGCGAGGCGGACGCGTCCTTGTGACATGGCTGACCTTTCGGGAACGGTGGCGGCCGGATGCCGGGCGACCGGTGTCGGGCGTGATCCCTCGGGCGGCACCACGGCTGCCGGTGCCACCGGGCGGGGTCAGCGCCTGCTCTCCGCGTACGCCTTGGCGTGGTTGAGGGTGGCGAGGCTGTTGGTGCTCAGGGCGGTGCGCACGTACTCCCTGGCGTCGTCGACGGTGGCCGAGCCGCCGAGGACGGCCGCGATGTTCGCGGTGTTCAGCACCACGGTGTGCTGCGAGGCGGCCACCACCTCGCCGGGGTCCTCCCGGAAGCTCCAGACACCGGTGTGCAGGGTCATCAGCGCCGGGAGGGTGACCTGCTTGTACGCGATCCTGTGGTGCGGGAAGCAGACCCGGTAGGACTTCGTGGTGTGGGTGGAGCCGTCCTTGGCCCTGGTGTCCATCTCCAGGGACTGCAGTCCCGGCTCGTCCTCGGTGAGCCGGACCGTGGCCACGTGCGGCAGCCGCTCGGGCCAGAGCTGGGCTTCGTTGATGAAGTCGTAGGCATCCTTGGCCGAGCCGGCGATCCGTACCGTGTCCTCAAAGGAGAAGGTGATGTCCTCCGAGGCATGCGCCAGCTCCACGTTCGCCTTCAGGGCGGACAGCTCGGAGCGGGAGTTGCGGTCGACGGCCCGGTCGATCCACGCCAGGGACTCGGGGTCGTCACCCACCGCGCGGTAGTCGTGCAGCAGCCGCACCCTGGACTCGGACGGGGACAGCGGTTCGATGATCCAGTCCCCTCCCATGGCCGCGACCGGAGGCGCCGAGACCTCCTGCCGGAAGCCGATCCGCAGGCTCTCGGGGTCGAGGACGCGCCGCGAGGTCCAGTTCTTCGCCTCGCCGTTGGCGGTCGCCCAGATCCGGATGCGCTCGGTGTTCCCGTGCCGCTCCACCTGGTCGACGTACAGGGTGGGCGGGAAGATCCGGGGCCAGTTGCCGACCTCGGCGAGCAGCCGGTAGACGGTCTCCGCCGGGGCCGCGACGGTGACTGTGTGCTCCACCTCTCGTGTGCCGGGCTGGGTCATGCGTGCTCCTTGGTCTCGGTTCGGGCGGTTCAGAAGTTGCCGAGGCCGCCGCAGACGTTGAGTGCCTGGGCGGTGATGGAGGCGGCGGTGTCCGAGGCCAGATAGCCGACCAGTCCCGCGACCTCGTCAGGGGTCGAGTAGCGACCGAGCGGGATCTTCGCCTGGAACTTGGTGAGGACGGCCCCCTCGTCGGTCTGCCACGCCGCGGCGTAGCCCTCGCGCACCCGTTGCGCCATGGGGGTTTCGACATAGCCGGGGCACACGGCGTTCACGGTGATGCCGGTGGGGGCCAGTTCATTGCCGAGCGCCTTGGTGAAGCCGACCACTCCATGCTTGGAGGCCGAGTAGGGAGCGCCGAGCACCACGCCCTGCTTGCCCGCCGTGGAGGCGATGTTGATGATCCGGCCCCGGCTCTTGTGCCGCATCCGGCCGGTGTTGAGCACTTCCCGGGTCATCCGGAAGACGCTGTGCAGGTTGGTGTCGATCACGTCGTGCCACAGCTCGTCGGTGATGTCAGCGGTGACCCCGCCACCGCTGCGGCCCGCGTTGTTCACGAGGACGTCCACGCTGCCGTGGCGGGCCACGGCGGTCCGGACGAACTCCTTCACACTGTCGTCGGAGCGCACGTCGAGCGGTACGCCGTCGGCCGACCAGCCCTCCGCGCGGAGCTGCTTGACCGTGCCGGCCAGCTCCTCCTGGCTGCGGGCGCCGATGAACACCTGGTGTCCCTGGGCGGCGAAGAGCCGCGCGACGGCGAGACCGATGCCGCTGGTCGCCCCTGTGATCAGTACAAGACTCTGTGCAGGCATGTCTTTCCGTTCTCGTGGGTGGGTGCGGGTCGGGGCAGGTTCAGTCGGCGGCGGTGACGACCATCGCGGAGTTGAACCCGCCGTGTCCGCGGGCCAGGACCAGTGCGGTGCGCACGTCGGCGGTACGCGGTCGTCCGGTGACCAGGTCGAGGTCGTGGGCGACCAGCGGTTCCACATTGATGGTGGGCGGGATGAGCCCCGTGCCGATGGCGAGGAACGCCGAGGCCAGGTCCAGGGGGGCGGCTCCCGAGTAGAGGCGGCCGGTCATCGTCTTCGGCGCGGTGACCGGGACGCCCCGGGCGCCGAAGACGGCGCTGAGGGCGGCTGCTTCGGCCCGGTCCAACTCCGGTACGGCCGCGGCGTCGGCGAAAACCACGTCCACCTCGGAAGGGGTCGTGCCGGCGTCCGCGAGGGCCAGGTCGACGGCCTTGCGCAGCCCCGGTTCACGTCCGCTGCCCGGCCTCGGGTCCATCGTCGCCCCGTAACCCGCGATGCGTCCGTACGGCTTCACACCACGCTCCCTGGCGGCCGCGGCCTCCTCCAGGATCAGGATCGCGCCGCCCTCTCCGGGGACATGTCCCGCCGCCTCGGCGTCGAACGGCAGATAGGCGCGGGCGGGTTCCTCGCTGCGGCTCAGCCGTCCGCTCGCGAGCTGGGCCACCCAGCCCCACGGGCAGACCGAGGCGTCCACCGCCCCGGAGACGACCAGGGGCGTGCCTTTGCGGATCTGCCGCCGAGCCTGCGCGACCGCGTCGAGGCCGCCCGCCTGGTCGCTCACGACGACGCCGCTGGGGCCCTTCATGCCGTTGCGGATGGAGATCTGGCCGCTGTTGACGGCGTAGAACCAGGCGAAGGACTGGTAGGCACTGACGTGCCGGCTGCCCTGACCCCAGAGTTTGCGCAGTTCGTTCTGCCCGAACTCGAATCCGCCCGAGGAACTGGCGGTGACCACGCCCATGTCGAAGGCGGCCATCTCCTGCGGGCGCACTCCGGCGTCCGCCAGAGCCCAGTCGGTGGCGGCCAGCGCCATCCTGGTCATCCGGTCGGTCTGCGGGAGCAGACGGCTGGGCAGGTGCTCCTGCGCCACGAAACCCGGCACCTCTCCGGCGAGCCGGGACGGGTAGGGGGTCGGATCGAACCGGGTGATCCGGCCGATGCCGCTCTTGCCGCCGCAGACAGCGTCCCAGTAGTCCTGCGTCCCGAGTCCGTTGGGTGCCGCAACGCCGAGTCCGGTCACCACCACCGGCGCTGTCATGCCGTCCTCCTCTCGGGCCGGGCCAGGACCATGGCGCTCTGAAAGCCGCCGAAGCCGCTGCCGACCGTCAGGACGGCGTCCGTGACCTGGTCCCGGGCTTCGAGCGGCACGTAGTCGAGATCGCACTCGGGGTCCGGGGTGTGCAGGTTCGCGGTGGGCGGTACGACGTTGTGCTCCATGGCCAGGGCGGAGGCCGCGATCTCGATGGAACCGATCGCGCCGAGCGAGTGCCCGACCATCGACTTGATGGAGCTCACCGGGGTCCGGTACGCGTGGTCGCCAAGGCTCTTCTTGAACGCGGCCGTCTCGTGCCGGTCGTTCTGCTTGGTGCCCGAGCCATGGGCGTTGATGTAGTCGATGGCCTCGGCCGGCATCCGGGCTTCGTCCAGTGCCACCTGGATCGCCTCGGCCATTTCCGCGCCGTCCGGACGGAGCCCGGTCATGTGATAGGCATTGCTGCGCGTGGCATAGCCGGCTATCTCCGCGTAAATATGTGCTCCCCTGCTCCTGGCGTTCTCCAGCTCCTCCAGGACGAATACTGCGGATCCCTCTCCGAGCACGAATCCGTTTCGGGTTCCGTCGAACGGCCGGGAGGCGGACTCGGGCGCTTCACTGCGCGGAGTGGTCGCCTTGATCGCGTCGAAACAGGCCATGGTGATGGGGGAGATCGGGGCGTCCGCGGAGCCCGCGATCACGACGTCGGCGGATCCCTCGCGAATGAGGTCGACGGCATATCCCACAGAATCGATCCCGGAAGTGCAGCCGGTGGACACCATGGAGCTGGGGCCCTCCGCGCCCACCGCCCAGGCCACTTCGGCCACGAAGGAGCTGGGTACCAGGTAGTCGTACAGATGGGGGGCCGCGTAGGCGTGGTCCACCAGTTCGAGCCGGCCCCCGTCGCTGACCACCCGGTACTCCTCGTCGAGGCCCATGGTGGCGCCCACCGCGCTGCCCACGGTGACGCCGACACGGTACGGGTCGACCTCGCCGGGGACGATGCCGCTGTCGGCGACCGCGCCGCGCGCCGCGACCACGGCGAACTGGGCGGCCCGGTCCATCCGCCGGATCTCCTGTGGCCCGAGGCCGTGTTCCCACGGATCGAAGTCGACTTCCGCCGCCACCTTGGAGCGGAAGGGCGTGGGGTCGAAGAAGGTGATGCCGCGCGTCGCTGTGCGGCCTTCGCTGATGAGACTCCAGAAGTTCTTGGCGCCGACTCCTCCGGGTGCCAGCACCTCCATGCCCGTGATGACCACGCGTCGGCCGCTCATACGGACACCAGAGACCAGGAAATTCGCATACGTCGTTCATCCTCCACAGCTGAATTCGCCTCTGAGAACATTCTTGTTCGGCGCGGCCCAGGGCTTCAATATGAACAAGTGCAGAGCTTCGTCAATTTGGTTCACGTATTGTCATGCAGCTGGGGCGGCATGCAAAAAGCTCCGGGACCGGAGCGGAAGTCGGAACTTCCGCTCCGATCCCGGAGCTTTTCCAGCCTGTTACCGGCCGATGAATTCTACGTCCGGAAACCGGAAGAGATTTCGTCCCCCGCGGAGGGCATCCTGGCGAAGAGCAGGACGATTGCGATGAGCGTGGCCAGGCCCGCCGCGGCCAGGAACCCCGTCGTGCTCGACGTGGCCCCGATCACCGGCCCGAGCAGCAGGGGGGAGAGGAACTGGCCGCCGAAGATGACGGTCCCGGCCAGCGCGGCCGCGCGGCCCCGCAGAGCACTGGGCGCGTTCTCGTTGATCAGCACGGTGAGCGAGGGCAGCGAGAGTCCCTGACCGATCCCGAGAAGTGCGGGCCCCGCCAGCAGCAGCGCGGGGTGGCCGGCCGTGCCGAGGACCAGGAAGGCACCGGCCCAGGCGAGGGCGGCGACGCGCAACAGGGCCGGATAGCTGAGCCGGGCGCGCACCGCCGCGTAGACCAGCCCCACCAGACTGCCGACGGCGCTGGTGACCACCACGGAGTACAGCGACACCATGAGCGGTTCGCGGATGTCGAGTTCGGCGAGCCGCCGCGGCAGGAACACCACCATGGCGTACAGGAATACGGACGATGCGGCCTGGAGCGCGTAGAAGCCGAGGAGCACGGGACTGCGCCGCACCAGCGTGACGAGCCCGCCGGTGCCGGCCGCGGGATTGCCCCGGGTCCGGGGCAGGACCAGCAGCGCCAGCAGGCCGAGCGGCAGTCCGACGAGGTACACCGCGAAGGGGGCACGCCAGGAGATCCCTCCGAGCGCACCGCCCAGCAGCGGCCACATCACACCACCGACGCTGTTGGCCGCCGACCGCCAGCCCATCACCCGGTCCCTGCGGGGTCCCTGGAACAGTTGCAGCAACGCGACGGTGGTGCCCGTGAAGACGGCGGCGGCCCCGATGCCGAAGACCAGCCTGCCTGCTATCAGGACCGGATAGGAGGTGGCGAACAGGCCCATGGACCCGCCGAGTCCGTAGAGGACCAGGCCCCAGGCCAGTGGTGTCCGTACCCCCCTGCGGTCGATCAGCCGGCCCACCAGCGGGCTGACCACGGCGACGGCCAGCGCGTGGGCGGTCACGACGAGGCCGGCCTCGGTACCACTGATTCCGAGGTCGCCGCGGATCACCTCCACCACGGGGGAGATGACCGAGCCCGCCATGACCCCCAGCGTGGAGGCGAGCAGGAGCGTGACCAGCGCACCGGTGCGGCGCGGCTCCTTCGGCCCGGGAGCCTGCCCGCCCGGAGGGCCTGCCCCGGGCGTGGCCACCGTTTCACCGGAGGGCGGCTCGGCACGACCGGTCATGACGCGGCGGGGGCAGCGGGCCGCCCCCGGCGGGCGCGCACGCCCGAGGCATTGCGGGACGAATGATCCATGAGAGGTACCTCGGTTTCTGACGGATGCCGGGCAGGGGAGCCAAGGAAGCGGACGACGCCCCGGGTGCGTGCCCCGCGCACCCGGGACGGCGGCAGGATCAGCCGACCGTCAGGACGACCTTGCCCCTGCCATGGCCCGACTCGACGTCACGGTGCGCCTCGGCCGCCTGCTCCAGCGGATAGGTGGCCCGCACGTGGATGCGCAGCGTCCCCTGCACATAGAGCGACACCAGGGCGTCCAGCCGCTTCGCCGAACGCTGGCTCCCGATCCAGCGGGCGCCGAGCTGCTCGTAGGCCTCGACGGACGTGATGGTGCCGACCCGGTCGATGTCCTTGACCAGCTCCACCGCGGCCCGCAGGCCATCCGCACTCGCCGCGTCCAGCGCCGCGTCCACGCCGTGCGGAGCCAGCTCCCGGACCCGTTCGACCAGGCCCTCCCCATACGTGACCGGGATCGCGCCCAGCTCGCGCAGGTAGTCGTGGTTCGCCTCGCTCGCGGTACCGATGACCGTGGCGCCGAGCGAGCGGGCGATCTGCACCGCGACGGTACCGACCCCGCCGGCGGCACCGTTGACGAGGAAGGTGTCGTTCTCCCCGACCCTCAGGACCTCCACCGCCGTATGCGCCGCCTGCCCGGCCCCGGACAGCCCCCCCGCGACGTCCCAGGGCATGGAGACCGGCTTGGCGACCACCTGGTCGGCCGGGACCACCACGTACTCGGCATAGGTGTGCTGGGTGCGGAAACCCAGCACTTCGGTGCCGGCCTCGACGCCCAGCACTCCCTCACCGGTCTGGTCGACAATCCCTGCGAACTCGCCCCCCGTGATGTGCGGGAACTCGATGGCGAAGCCAGGAGCGCGGCGGCCGGAGCGGACCGCGCAGTCGATGGGCTGAACCCCCGCGGTCCGGACCTTGACCCGTACCTCCCCCGGTCCGGCCTGTGGCGCCGGGACGGAGACCGCCTCCAGTACCTCGGGGCCCCCGAAGGAGGAAAATACCGCTGCTCGCATGGAAGACAACCTTTCGTGGCGTTCCCCGCCGCCCGGTCCGGCGGAAGGACTGGATCAACTCTGGTTCCTCAAGCGCAGTTGAGGTCAAGGGGACCGGGACAGGCCGGGAGGGAGCTGGACACCCCCTCCCGGCCCTCGTACGCGGCCTCCCGGCTGTCGGCTCCCGGAACCTCGGGGAGACCCACTGCCCGGAGGTGAGACCTACTGCCCGGAGCCGTCGTGCTGAAGGCTGCGATGCCGCACCAGCCATCCGTTGCCGTCGGGCACCAGATGGTCCCGGCAGACGACACTGGCGAAGATCTCCAGCGGCCCGCCCAGCCGGGTGCGCATCGCCAGGGCATAGGAACGGGTGCGCAGGGTGCCGTCCGGCTGGGCGCGCACATCCAGCATTCCGAGCCAGTGCCGGAAGTCGGTCTGCTCGGCCTCCAACCGGTCGGCCCGCTTCCGGCAGGACGCGGCGATGGCCGCCCGGCCCCGCAGCGGTTCCATCCGGCTGGCCTCTTCGAATACCGCGTCCTCGGCGAAGGTGGCGGCCCACTCCTCGGCCTTGCGGTCGTCGATCAGTCCCATCTGCCATGCGTAGAACTGCTGGATCCGGGCGTACAGCTCCGCCGTCACGAAGTCGTCCCTCGCCGGTACCGCGGGTGCGCTGGGAACGCTCATCTGTGTCTCACCTCTCTGTGCTGGTACGGGACTTCGGAACTGGTCAGGGCTGTACGGTCGTGCTCGACAGCGTCACCGGCGTCGCGGGGTCCGGGTAGCACTGGGTGGGGTTGAACTCGGACGTGGTGGGGTCCAGCGACCGCAGGGCCAGACCCGGGTCGCCGAAGTCCGTACCGGCGGCCTCGGTGGTCAGCACACCCGATTCGGGCGCCGTCACGGTGGCCGTGATCACCGGGAGCTGGAAGGTCTGGCCACCGAAGAAGGGCCCACTGGCGGTGATGTACGCCGTGTCGTCCTCCACCTCGACGGTCTGTTGCGAGTCCCCCAGGTTGCTGCCGCCCGAGAGCGCGACGTCCACCAGCTCACTGCCCTCGGGCAGGGTGACCCCGACCGTGATCTCGCGGACCTCCTGCTGGTACTCGGGGTTGAGGGTGAACGACGACAGTTCGTAGGAAACGTCGAACGGCGCGCCGGCGGAGACTGTGGCCGGGGCCACGACGTCCCAGGTCCGGGTGGAGCTGTAGGACATCCAGGCGCCCTCTCGGTAGGCCTGGCACAGATAGCCGACCTGGGACTCGGCCGCGGACGCCGGGGCGGCGGCCAGCGCCAGGGGCGCCGTCACGGCGAAGAGCGCGGCGAGGACGGTGCGGGCCTTCCAGCGGCTGGTCTTCTTCATGGGAGTACTCCTTGTAGTGTGCGTATCGGGTTGGCCGTGCGGATCCGTGGCCCGGGGTACGGGCGGGGGAACGCCGGTCGTCATGCGGCCTGCGGGCGGCCGTCTCACCAGAGGAGGCCCCCATTGACCTCCAGGACATGGCCGTTCACATAGGAGCTGTCGTCGCCGGCCAGGAAGACCGCCGCCGATGCCACCTCGTCGCCCCGGCCCATGCGGCCGGAGGCGAGCTTGGTCCGGTACTTCTGCCAGACCGCCTCGTTCTGCTTGAGCTGTACGCCCATGCCCTCGTCGATGAAGCCGGGCGAGAGGCAGTTGGCGGTGATGCCGTCCGCCGCGAGTTCGACGGCGAGGACCTTGGTGAACGCCTCCACCGCCGCCTTGCTGGCGCCGTATGCGGCAGCGCCGGGCGCGAACCGGCTGCCGAGCACCGAGGAGACGGTGATCAAGCGGCCCGCCGGGCTCTTCCGCAGATACGGGACGGCGGCCTGGGCGCAGTGGAAGGCGCCCGTGACATTCGTGTCGAGCACTTCCGCCCAGTGCGCCGGGGCGAGCTTCTCCACCGCTCCGGGGCGGCTCACGCCGGCGTTCGCCACCACGATGTCGACGCCACCGAAACGGTCGGCGGCGGCGCTCATGAGGTCCCGGGTGGAGGCGGGATCGCGAACGTCGACCGGGTGGAACGCGACGCGGTCACCGTCCGCCTCCTGTTCCGCACGCCAGTCGCCCTGCTCCCGGGAGGCCACGACGACGTCGGCGCCCTCCTGGAGGAACATCCGGGCGATACGTGAGCCGAGTCCCCGGGTGCCACCGGTGACGACGGCCGTCTTGCCGCTGAGTTGCGTCATGGCGTCCGCTCCTGCTCGGTGTTCGCCGCCGCCAGGGCCCGGAGCACGGCGTTCTGCCGGGTGTCCCGGGCCCGGACCAGTTCGTCGTAGGACCGGTCACCGAAGGCGTCGTCGGCCTGGGCGATGAGGGTCGCGATGGTGTCCTTGTCCATCGGGGGCCGGCCCAGCAGCTCCCAGCCCTGCTCCAGCCCGGCGCCCAGCGTGTTCAGCCACTGGCGCAGACCGCCTTCGCCACCGCCCAGGTGGAAGGCGAGGAAGGGCCCGACGGTGGCCCAGCGCAGCCCGATGGAGCTGGTCACCACCTCGTCCAGCTCCTGGACGGTGACCACGCCCTCTCGCACGAGGTGGACGCTCTCGCGCAACAGAGCGGACTGGAGGCGGTTGGCGGCGAAGGCGAGGATCGGCCGCCGCAGCACGACGGGAGTCCTGCCCGCCTCGCGGTAGAACGCGACCGCGTCCTCGACGGCGGCGGGGTCGGTCGCCTCACCGGCGACGACCTCGACCAGCGGCACCACGTGGGGCGGGTTGAAGGGGTGGCCCACCACGAGGCGGGAGGGGTCCGCCATCAGCGTGCCGAGGTCGTCGGGGCTGAAGGTGGAGGTCGAGGAGAGGATCAGCGCACCGGTCCCAGCCGCCTTGCCTATGCGGGCGAACAACTCCCGCTTGAGCTCCAGGTTCTCAGGGATGTTCTCCACGACGACGTCGGCGCCGGCCACCGCTCGTTCCAGGTCCGGTTCGAAGGTGAGGAGGGAATCGAAGGTACGGGGGTCGTGGGTGCCCTCGGGCAGGAAGGGGGCGAACAGTTCGATGCCCCGGCGGACGGCCGAGGGCGCTTCGGGACGACGGCTGTTGACCCGTACCCGCATCCCGTGGCCGAGAAAGAGGGTGATCCAGCCCAGTCCGATGGTGCCCGCTCCGATGACGGTCACGGTACGTCGCTGCTGTGTCATGGTGTGCTCCCTGTCGCGCATTCAGCGGTGGAAGAGCTTGGGAATGACGTCCTCGGCCATCAGCCGCATGGTGGTGGCGGCTTGCTCGAAGGAGAGATGGCCGGAGTGGACGCCGAGGCTGATGACGATGTCGTCGCCGAACCACTCGGCGATCTGCTCCAGGTCGGCACGCACCTGGTCGGGGGAGCCGATGAGGAGCTTGCGCGCGGCCAGCTTGTCCTCGAAGTGCGACTCCCGGGTGGCCGCGAAGAGCTTCTCGTAGCCCGGATAGGCCGAGCTGGTGGTGTTCCCCCAGGCGGCCACGGCCTGGTGAATCGCCGCCGTGTTCCGGTCGTCGTCGTAACGCCCCATACGGCGGGCGCTCCCACCGTCGTCGGCGACGACGCAGGGATAGCTGAAGTGGATCTGCTCGCTGCCCGGGGCGTGCCCCGCCGCGATCCGCTCGGAGCGGAAGACGTCCAGCCTGTTCTGCAGCTCCTCGGTGGACATGACGTTGGGCACCGTCTGGAGATGGTGGCCGTCCCGTCCGGCGGCCGCGCAGGACTCGGCGCTGCGGGCCGTGGTGACGAACACCGGGGGGTGCGGCTGCTGCACGGGACGCGGGAGCAGGGTGACGGGGCCGAACTGGTGGAACCGCCCCTCGAAGACGACATCCTCCTCGGTCCACAGCCGCTTGATCGCCTCGACGCCCTCCTTGAAGCGGTCCTGGCTCTCGTCCATCGGCACGCCGAATGCCTTGAACTCGTCGGGCAGGAAGGCTCGGCCGAGGGCGGCGTCGAGCCGGCCCTTGGAGATGTTGTCGAGCATGGCGAGCTTGCCGGCCAGCTTCACCGGGTGCTGGAAGGCGGGGATGGTGGCGCTGGTTCCCAGCCGCAGGCGCTTGGTGCGACCGGCAGCCGCGGCCAGGAAGGTGGTGGGGTCGGGGCTGTAGCCGCCGTAGGGGAAGAAGTAGTGCTCCACGATCTTCACGTGGAGCAGTTCCAGCTCTTCGGCGAGGTCGACGAGGCGCAGGCATTCGTCGAAGTACTGCTCGGCGGACTTGTCCTCAGGGCCGACAGTGGGGAAGAAAACGATGCCGAACTTCATCCTGTGCTCCTTGTCGTGTCATCGGGTGAGAGCGGGGCGGGACGTCGCGCGGGCGGGCGGGACGCGGCAGTCAGGGGCGGGCCGCGGCGCTGAGGAGGTGCCCTCCGTAGGCGACGCCCGCAGGATCGAACCGGAGGGCGACATGGCCGGCGATGCCGTGCACATCACGCCAGACGCGCTGGAGCGGACCGGGCGGCAGCTGCCCCGCGGTGCCGACCGTGCGGTAGAGCCGTTCCACCTCGTCCAGCAGGAGTTCGACCGCCAGGGCGCAGTCGGCCGGGTTGCGCAGTTCTTCGGTGGTACTCGGCGAGGCGGCGTCCGCCACCTGCGCCGCGCGGCGCAGCAACAGCTCGGCCGTGTCGATGCCGGCGACCGCCCGGGCGGCGACGAGGCGCGGGCCGGGTTCCTGGCCCGCACGGCCGGCCGTGCGGGCCAACCAGGCGTCCAGCGCGGCGCGGGCCGCTCCCAGGGCCGGCGCGGCGAACAGCAGTCCGCTGAGTACACGCAGCGGGACCGTGTGGCAGCGTGCGACAGAGGTGGTGGCGACGCCCTTGAGCATGGCCTCGCGCAGGAAACCCCGGTGGCGGGGGACGTACGCCTCTTCGACGATCAGGGTGTTGCTGCCCGTCGCTCTCATGCCCAGCGGGTGCCAGGTGTCGGCGATCCGGTAGTCCGCGCGCGGTAATGCGAAGAACCTTGTCTCGGGCCCGTCCTCGCCGGGCACCTGGGCGCAGACCAGGGCCCAGTCGGAGATGGCGACGCCACTGGTGAAGTCCCACTCCCCGGAGACCAGCCATCCGTCGCCGTGCCTGGTAGCCGTGCCGCGGGGCATGAGGGCGCCGACGATCACGGTGTCGGGTCCGTCGGCCCACATCTCCCGCTGGCCCTCGACCGGCAGACAGGCGCCCATCCGGGCTGCCCCGGCGATGACGGAAGCGCACCAGGCGGCGGAGGCGCATCCCGCGCCGAGGGTCGCGGCGCCGCTGAGCAGATCCGTGGCCGTGCCGGCGGTGCCGCCCCACTCCAGGGGGACGAAGTGACGTGCGAAGCCGGCTTCCAGGATCGCGTCGACGACGGGTGACGGCAGTGCGCGCGCCGAGTCCGCCTCGGCGGCGTGGAGCAGCGCCGTCTCCGCGGCCTTTTCCGCCAGAACGGGCAGTTGGGCGCTGGGCGTCGGCTGGGATGGCATGGGTTCCTTCCTGTGCGCTTCGAGGTGTGGGCGGCCGGGTCCACCCGGCCCGGCAGCGGGCGGCAACGGGTCAGGCCGCGCACTCCGGCAGGCGCCCGTGGTACTCGACCATCGATGCGAAGAGCTGTTCGACGTCGAGTCGGCTACCGAGGGCCTCCCCCCGCGCCTCCGCGTACGCGCGGTGCAGGTTGGGCACCAGCCGCTCGGCGTCGAGCAGATCGCCGTACGGCCCCAGATCGGTTTCGCGCGCGGCCTCCAGGGGGCTCAGGCCCGCGGCGAGGCCGTCGGCAGCCGTCCGCTGCACCAGGCGCAGATATCCGCACGTCTCGTCCAGGATCTCCGGTCCGGCGACGGGTCCGTGGCCGGACACCACCGTCTCGGCTCCCAGCGCCCGGAGCTCCTCGATCACCGCGAGGGAGCCTGCTACGGAACCGGTCAGGCAGAAGGGGGTCACGCCCGACATGACGACATCCCCTGTGAACAGGACCCGCTGTTCCGGAAGCCAGACCAAAGTGTCGTTGGTGGTGTGGGCGACACCCAGGTGCAGGAGTTCGACCGGGATGTCACCGAGGTGCAGCGTCATCCGGTCGCGGAAGGTCAGGGCGGGGAGCTCCACGGCGATCTCGCCCCAGTGGACGTCGGGCCACAGTCCGGTCAGATGGAGTCCTGCCACGGCCATCTCCGCACGGGTCCGCTCATGGGCGATGATCACGGCGGTGTCCGTGAACTGGCTGTTGCCGAAGGTGTGGTCGCCGTGCGGATGGGTGTTGACGAGGTATCGGGGAGGCGTCCGGGTGATCCGGCCCACCGACTCCTTGAGCGCCCGTGCCCGGACCTGGGTGGCTGCCGTGTCGATCAGGGCCGTATGACCGGCGGGGGCGATGATCCCCGCGTTGTTCAGGCACCATCCGCCGTCGGGCTGTACGTAGGCGAAGACGTGCTCCGCGACCTGCTGGACACGGAAGACCGGCGCACGGCGGCTTTCGGCTGCTGTTCCCATGGGAGTACTCCTGACTCGTTCCGTCGTCGGCCGCCCTGAGGCGCGGGCGAAGGGCAGCTGCACGCCTGCGTCGCACCGGCCCTGTCCTTCACCGGTGGAGGAGGGCGCGATCTCATCCCGCTGTCGCGCAGACGTGACTTGGCCCGTGCTGATACGGGCCGGGCCGCCGTCCAGTGGTGTTCCAGCTCCGTGCGCCGGAAGCTGCGTCCATGCTTCTGCGGCGGCGCAGCGCGGCTCAAGGTGTCTTGGATCAAGCCTCGGTGAGGTAGTGCAGAACTCCCACAACTACGTGTGGCGTGGGGCAGATCGGTGTCAGATCCGCGTGAACGCCGCTCTTCGAGCGCGGTTCGCCCGGCCTGCGGCGCGCCGTCCACGAAACGCCCGCATGGGGCCGGGTGCCGCGCGGCAGATCTGGTTACCTCTCCCGGGTGCGGGCCGGCGAACTCGAGTCCCCGTCCTCTTCCTTCGGCACCGAGCCGTTCCTGGGGCGAGGTGCGGCGAGCGGCAGCAGGCCGGCCATGTATGCCTTGGAGACCGCGTCGAGACGGGACACTGCCCCCAGCTTTCGGAATGCGGCGTGCATATGCCGTTTGACGGTTCCGGTGGTGATGCCCAGGAGTCGGGCGATCTGCTGGTTGGTCATCGCCTCGGCGGCGGCGCTCAGTACCTCCGACTCGCGCCGGGAGAGCGGGGAGGCCGGCTGCTCCGCCGGGTACCGTACGGCCCCGGCAGCCAGCGTGCGCACCGTCTTGAGCAGCACTTCCCGCCCGGCGTCGCGAGGCAGTATCCGGTGCGTGACGCGCAGCACGGCCGGTACGGTCACGCAGGTCGTCGGTGTGAGCACGATGGCGGTTTGGGGTACCAGTCCGCGCAGGGTGCGCAGCGTGTGCAGGACGGTGCCCGGTGTCGACCACGGTTCCAGCAGAATGACGTCAGGCCGCAGCTCGGTAGCCAGGTAGAGCGTGTCGGAGGCACTCGCGACCGTGGCCAGCACGCGAATGTCCCGCTGCGCCCCGAGCAGCCCCGCCATGGCGTCCTGGAGCAGCCGGTGCTCGCCCGCCAGAAGGACCCGTATGGGTCTCACGGCTCACAGCCAGGAGTGCTGTCGGGCAGGCGGGCGTCTGCCGTGGGACGCGGATGTCTGTCAGGCGGTACGGAAGGCGAATGCCGACTGAGCACAGTGAGCAGATCCTCTGTCAGTCATGTGCGGTCACGTGACGAGTGTTCAGGTCCGTCGTGAAGGCGCCGGTCGGGCGCTTGCCGACCCGTACATCGGGCATGCCGACCGGGCCATGAAACCTTCCGGCGTCCATGGACGATCCGCATCGAGACCCCTCCCAGTCGCAGGGACATCCACTGCGCTTCCCTGCCGACACGTGTCATCACTGACCGGTCAAGTCTCCCGCAAGGTCTGACAAAAGATGTCGGCCAGCCTTAGCAGGATGCGTTGAAGCCACCACAGAGCGCAACGTGGGAAAAGGCACGTTTGGGTCTTGCGTTACGCCGACATTCGCGTTTCGCGTGTGGCGCGTCCTGCCCCGAAGCCGGTTGACCTGAATCGCACTTGAGGTTCTAGGTTCTCGGTACTTCCGCATCTGCGGAACCGGGTGCACCGGCGTGAACCGTCAGTTTGCGGCCTCCCCGCGCCCCGTCCCCTCACAGAAACCGAGGACCACATGTCCAGCAGCCCCCTCAAGGTGGGCGTCGTCATCGGCAGTGTCCGCCCCGGACGCTTCGCCGACACCGTCGCCGACTGGGTCATCTCTCAGGCCCGCGGACGCGAAGACATGGTGGTCGAAGTCATCGACCTGTCCGAACCGGCCCTTGTGGAGGAATTGAAGCTCAGCCTCGAACCCGCGGAGGGCCCGGGGAGGGCCCCTCGCCTGGACAGGCGCATCGCGGGCCAGGAGGCGTACGTCGTGATCACGCCCGAGTACAACCACGGGTATCCCGCCTCACTGAAGCTCGCCATCGACTACGTCTACGGCGAGTGGCGCGCCAAGCCGGTCTCCTTCGTCTCGTACGGCGGGCTGGCCGGCGGCCAGCGGGCGGTCGAGCAACTCCGCCAGGTCTTCGCCGAGATGCACGCCGTCACCCTCCGCGACACGGTCAGCTTCCACAACGCCTGGGAGCGGTTCGACAACGAGGGCAACCCGCTGGACACCGAAAGCGTCACCAAAGCGGCCTCGGTCATGTTCGACCAGCTGATGTGGTGGGGACTGACCCTGCGTGAGGGCCGCGCCGTACGCCCCTACCAGGCGTGAGGTGAAGACTGTGAGCAGCGGACGCGGGCAGGAACGAGGCCGCTGGCAGGGTCCGGAACCAGGCCACTGACAACGCGGGGCCGCGCCGATGCGGGCGCCACCCCGCGCGTCGCCTTGTGTGGTCCTTGGGGCGGCGTGCCCGTGGTGGTCAGTCGTCAGGACGTGCTCTTCGCCAGTTCCGCCGCGGGTGTGGCCGGGGCCGCGGCTTCCGGCGCCGCGGAGGTGCGGTCCGCGGAAGCGCGGCGGCGGAGCAGGCTCGGGATGCGGAAACCCGGTGTCCCGAGGCCCCCGGTGACCCGGTCCAGGAAGATCGCCAGGGCCACCACCGCCAGTCCGCCCTCGAACCCGGCACCGACGTCGAGCTGGGTCACGCCGCGGACCACGATCTCGCCGAGTCCGCCCGCGCCCACCATTCCCGCGATGACGACCATGGACAGCGCCAGCATGATCACCTGGTTGACGCCTGCCATGATCGACGGCATGGCGAGCGGGAGCTGGACCTGACGCAGTACCTGCCGGGGGCGTGAGCCGAAGGCGTGTGCCGCTTCCACGATCTCCTTGTCGACCTGCCGGATGCCGAGCGCGGTCAGCCGGACCGCGGGGGGCAGGGCGAAGACCGTCGTCGACACGGTGCCCGGCACGACGCCGATGCCGAAGAAGAACACGGACGGGATGAGGTAGACGAACACCGGCAGCGTCTGCATGAAGTCCAGCACCGGCCGCACCGCCGCGGCGGCCCGGTCGCTGGTGGCCGCCCACACCCCGATCGGCACGCCGATCGCCACGGCCGCCGTACCGGAGATCAGTACGACGGTGAGGCTCTGCATCGCGGCGGTCCACAGCTCCATGGAGTCGACGAGCAGGAACGCCAGGACCGTGAAGACCACGAGCTGCCAGCGCCGGGTCGCCAGCCAGGCGACGACGGCGAAGACCGGGATCAGCACCCCGGAAGAGGGCGTGTGCAGGATCCAGTACACCCCGTTCACGACCGAGGTCACGGCGGACGACAGGCCGTCGAACGCCCCGCCGAAGTGGCGCAGGAGAAACTGGATGCCGTCGTTGACGTAGTCCCCGACGGGGATCCTAGGCATGAGCACGACTGATCCTCCTCGGCTGGGCCAGAGCGGACAGGATGGCCGCCTTGGGTGCGACGCCGAGCAGCCGCCCGGCGGTGTCCACCACCGCGACCGGGACGATGCCCTGGCCCGCTAGGTGCAGGAAGTCCGCCAGCGGCTGGTCCGGCCGTACGGTGCGATACGCGTCCCCCACCCGCCCGGTGAGATCCGGCTCGCCGTCCCGCAGGGCGTCGGCGAGGTCCTGGTCCCGTGCCGCGCCGAGCAGCAGCCCGTCGTCGTCCACGATGAAGACGCCGGTCGCCTCGGCGTTCGCCAGCCGCTCCAGTACGTCCGCGGGTGCCTCGCCGACGTGTGCCGTCAGCAGCGCGGGCCGCATCACCGCTGAGGCGGTCAGCACCCGGGACCGGTCGACGTCGGACACGAAGTCGCTCACGTAGTCGTCCGCGGGCGCGGAGACGATCTCCGGCCCGGTGCCGCACTGCACGACGGCACCGTCCTTCATCACCATGATCCGGCTGCCGATCCGCATGGCCTCGTTGAGGTCGTGGGTGACGAAGACGACGGTGCGCCGGTGCTCCGCCTGGAGCTCCAGCAGCAGATCCTGCATGTTCCGCTTGATCAGCGGGTCCAGCGCGCTGAACGGCTCGTCCATCAGCAGGATGTCGGCGTCGGTCGCCAAGGCCCGTGCCAGGCCGACCCGTTGGCGCATACCGCCGGACAGGGCGTGCGGGCGTGCGTCACCGTGGTTCCCGAGGCCGACCTGGTGCAGGGCCGCGTCGGCCCGCGCCAGCCGCTCCTTCGCCGTGACGCCCCGGATCCGGAGCCCGTACGCGGCGTTTTCCCGCACCGATCGGTGCGGGAACAGCGCGAAGTGCTGGAAGACCATGCTGATCCTGCGGTTCCTGAGCTCCCGCAGGGCATCCGCGTCCATGCCTGTCACCTCGGCGCCGTCGATCCGCAGCGTCCCGGACGTCGGCTCCACGAGCCGGTTGACCATCCGCAGCAGCGTCGACTTGCCGGACCCGGACAGGCCCATGACGACGAAGAGCTCGCCCCGGCCGACGGTGAAGTCGACGTCGTGGACGGCAAGGGTTCCCCCGGCCGCGGTGACGGCCTCCCGCCCGCCGCCCAGCAGCTGGGCCCCCCGGCGCTCGGGAAGGCCGTACACCTTGCTCAGTCCGGAGCCTTCGATCATCACGGGAGGAGCCGCCGAGGGGAGCGCGTCCGCGAGCGGGGCCCGGGTGGTGGGGAGTCCTGTACTCATGTGGATCAGCTCCCGACCACGGCGGCGGCGCCGTCCTTGCCGCCCACCGTCTTGACTCCGGTCAGCCACTTCTTGACGACCTCCGGATGGTCGGCCATCCACGACGAGGCGATCTTCTCGGCCGACTGCTTCTTGTTGTCGTAGGCGTCGATCCAGGCGGACGCGGTCGCCGAGTCGATGGTGATCTGGGACAGGAAACGGGTCAGGTTCGGGTCGTCCTTCTTCAGGCCGGACCGGGTGAGCACCCGGATCTGGCCGGCGCCCGGCCAGACCTTCTGCGGGTCGGCGAGGAAGGTCACGTCCCACTTCACGACCATCCAGTGCGGCCGCCAGGCCAGGAAGACCACCGGCTCGTCCTTGGCTACCCGGCGGGTGACCTCGGCGAGCATGGCCTCGGTGCTGCTCTGGACCAGCTTCCACTTGCCGAGCCCGTACGCGTTCTTCTTGATCGCGTCGAGGATGTACTGGTTGCCGGGCGAACCCGGCTCGATGCCGAGGATCTCGTGGTGGAACTCGTCGCCGTGGGCGGCGAGGTCCGCGAGGGAGGTGATGCCCAGCTTCTTCGCCGTCGCCCCCGGGATGCCCGGCGCGTACTGCGTGCCGGTGAGCAGCGTGCCCGTCACCGCGACCGACTTGTCGTCGATCAGCTTGCCGTACACGGGCTTCTGCGAGGGCCACCAGTTGCCGAGGTACGCGTCCGCCTTGCCGGTGGACAGCGCCTGGGCGCCCAGCGGCACCGACACGTCCTGGACGGAAGGCGAATAGCCGAGCTTGGTGAGGATGTCGGAGGCGATCTGGTTCTCGACGACGAGGTCCGCCCAGGGCTGCTGGACGAGACGGACGGAGTCCGATCCGCCCCCGGAGGAGCCGAACGAAGCGGAGTCGCCGCTGCCGCAGCCCGCGAGGAGCGGTGGCAGGAGGAGGGCGAGGGTCAGGGCGAGGGCGCTGCGGCGGACGTGGCGGCGGCCGCGTAGCGAACGCAAGAGGCCAGGAAGGTCACGGAAGAGGAGCATGGGAGCTGTTCTCCTGTCAGGAGGGTGAGACGGCTGAGGGTTCACGCCCCGTCGGCTCCTCGGGGTCGACCCAGACGGGAGAGGACCAGGCCATCTCGCCGTCGGTCTGGATGACACGTACGTAGTAGAACGCGGGGCCGCCGGGATCGTCCGTCCACGTCAGTCGCCGCTCGGTGCCGCCGAGCGAGGTCAGCCCGCCGGTGCCGCGGCCCAGGCACAGCCGCCCGCCGTCCCCGCCCGGCAGTTCGACCGCCCCGGCCGCCAGCTTGCCCAGGGCGACGGTGGTGCCGCCCTGGGCGGTCTCCAGGTCGACCGTGGCCTCCGGCGGGCCGACCAGGGTCAACTCGATCCCGCCGCGCTGCGAACCGTACGGCTCCCCGAAGGACTTGGTGGACGCCGTCCACCGCACCTCGCGCTCGTCGGCCATGGTCACCTCGGGGCCCCAGTACGGCGTCCGCACCACCCTGCCGCCGTCGATCCGCAGCCGCCCGCTCCAGTCGGTGGTCACGCCGCTGCCCCCGAACTCCACGCGCAGCGGCAGCTCCACCCAGCCGTCCGGCAGCCCCAGGTCGGGCGACAGCGATTGGATCGTCTCGCCACTGCGGACCAGTTCGATCCGCGCCAGGTCGCGGAACCCGCGGGCGTATACCTCGATGTCGACGGGCCCGGAGTGCCGGATCTCGCCGCCCATGAAGGCGCCGCCCACCCGTACGTCGACGATGACGTCCCGCGTCGTGGCGCCGAACACCCGGCGCGCCTGGAGGGCGTCGAACACGCCGTCCCGGGTGAGTTCTCCGGCATACGCGCCGACGTAACTGGCCCCGTTGCCGTGGTCCGAGCTGGCGATCAGCCCGAAGCGGTGCCCCCGGCGCAGCCCGTCCAGCACGAACGTCCCGTCCAGCGTGCCGTCCGAGTACTGGCGGAAGCAGCCCTGCCCCTCGTAGTTGCCGCGGCACGCCTGGAACACCTCCACCAGGCGCAGGAACTCGGGGTCCTGGTAGTCCCAGTCGTAGGGGATCATCGCCGAGCCGGGGTGGTGCGGGATGGTGAGGGCCGGATAGCGCGGATGGCGCCGCAGACTCGCCCACAGTTCGTCCGGCGTCCGTGAACCGGCCGCGAAGGAGGAGTAGATCGGCGCGCCGCGTTCCTCGGAGCCGTAGATCACGTTCTGGTGGCCGGTGTTGCCGGTCCACTCGAAGCCGTACAGCGGCACGAAGCGGCCGTCGACCCGGAACAGGTCGGCGATCTTCTGGATCGACCACCACTGGTAGGCGCTGCTGTTCTCGGAGTGGTCGGTGACCGCCCAGAAGTCGTAGTCGCAGACGTCCCAGCCGTAGCGGTAGAAGTCCTCCAGTGACGGCTCGTCACCGGAGGTGCACCGGCTGACCAGGGAGTGGCGGTGCAGGTCCCCCCAGTACAGGGTGAGTTCGTCGCCGTCGACCTCGGTCCGGTAGCGCGGGGAGGCGGTGGCGGCCCAGGAACGGGCCTCGCGGCGGTCGCTGCTCGCCACCACCTCAAGGGGGCGGCCGGCCCGCGCGGGCCGGCCGTCGGCAGGCAGCGTCGCGGTGGCGATCGCGCCGACGCCGTGCATGCCGTGCCACACCACCGACCCCAGATGCTCCAGCAGCACCGGGCACTCCCGGCCGCCGAAGCCCTCCGTCCAGGTCAGGCTGCGCTCCAGGCGGCCGTCGGTCTGCCAGGCCAGCACCACTCCCTCCCCTGAGCGGGCCACGGCGACCTCCTCCAGCGTCCCGTCGCTGCCGCCGAAGGTGACCGGCTTCGACCAGCCGTCGGGGCCGAGCGTCTGCGCGGCGGCCTCCCAGTAGTACGTCATGAGGGGCAGCCGCCGGTGGGTGCGGTACGCCACCGTCAGCCCGCCGTACGCGTCCGCCGCCAGCCGGGGCAGCCCGCCCGGCACCACGTCCAGCCCCTCGGCCAGTACGCCCTCGGGCTCCAGCAGCCCTTCCTCGGTCACGCGCACCACACGCAAAGAGGCCGTCACCTCCGGCAGCAGCTCCGGCGGTACGGCGTCGCCGCTGTCCCGCATGCCGGCCAGCCGCGGTGCTTCCGGGAGTTCCGCCGCGGGCCGCAGCCGGGTCGGGCCGGAACCGCCGTGCCCGTGCACCGCGATGACGTCGAACGCGCACCAGATCCCGCCGTCCGCCGTCACCGCCAGGCTCGGGTGCAGCGCGTAGTCGGTGCCCGAGCTGACCGGACGTACCGGGCCCAGGACCTGCGGGGTGTCCGGTCCCAAGCCCCGCGGGGTGTCCGGGCCTAGGCCCAGCGTGGTGGCCGGGTCGTACCGGGTCGTAGTGTCCCCCGTGCACACCACGACCCGGTACGACCCGGCCACGTACTCCGACCACGCGTACACGCTGCCGCCGTCCGGCAGCGCCGCCACCGCGGGATCCCACGCGTTGCCCGCCGCCCCCTCGCTGACCAGCCGGACCCCGCCCCACACCCCGCCGTGCCGGCGCCGGGACCAGATGCCGAAGCCCGCCCCGTGCGGGCCCTGCCACACCACCTCGACGCCGCCGTCCGCGTGCGCGACGATCTCCTGGTTGAACGACGGGTGACCGGTGTCGCCGACCCGCTCCGCGGCCCCCCACCCGGAGGCGGGGTCGTGACGGTGGGCCCAGACGTCCACCCGGCCGTCCGCGTCCGCCCGCCCGTAGCAGACCCAGGCGGCGCCCTCCTCGTCGAAGACGGCGGACGGGCGGAAGCAGTCGGACGGCTCGTCGTCCAGCACGACCGGGACCGCCTCGGCGCCCGGGGCGTCCGCCAGCGCCGCGACCACGCGCTCCCCCACGTCCTCCTGCCACTCGACCCACACGTACAGGACCCGGCCGTCGTCCGCCGCCGCGACGGCCGGCCGGGCCGCCGAACGCTGTCCGCACACCGCCCGCCCAGGCACCCTGCGATGCCCCGCGAGCCGCTCCGCGGCCCCCAACTCCCGTTCCCCGGCAGCCAGATACTCGGTGAGCCGTCCCCCGCCCTCGTCGACCCACATGTAACGCAGCGGGTCCGGGTCCAGCGTGGCGACGACGGCCGAGATGTCCGTGCACGCGTCGATCGCGGCGGCCAGTCGGCGGTTGAAGGCGAGCACGCGGTCGAGATCCATCCGCTGGCGCTCGGTGTAGCCGGCCTGGTGGTGGTCGATGCCGCAGCAGCTCGTCATCGGGAGACATCCCTTTAGAGGAAGGCTGAGAAGTGAAGGCGGCGCTGCCTCCCGGCGGAAACCCGCCTCATGGCGGAAAACGATCCCGCCCCGACAGCGCTGAGAACAACGGATACGCCCGGCGGAGGAAGACCAGTTCCTGACCGGACCCATAGGATCCGTCAATGGAACGTCGCCAACTGGAGTACTTCCTCGCGGTCGTACGCAGCGGGGGGTTCACCAACGCCAGCCGCCGACTGCGGATCGCACAGCCCTCCCTGTCACAGGCGATACGGGCCCTGGAACGGGACCTCGGCACCACCCTGTTCCACCGGCTGGGCCGCGGCGTCGGCCTCACCGCGGCCGGTGAGGCACTGGTCCGCCCGGCACAGCAGGTGCTCCGGGACTTCGCCACGGCACGGGCCTCGGTGGAGAGCGTGGTGGAGCTGGCCGGCGGACGGCTCGACATCGTCGCGCTGACGACACTCGCGGTCGACCCGCTCGCCGACCTGATCGGCCGGTTCCGCGAGAAGCACCCGCTGGTCGACGTACGGGTCGCCGACCCGGAACACGACGACGCGGTGACCCGGATGGTCCGTACCGGGGAGTGCGAGATCGGTCTTGCCGAATCCCCCGTCGACCTGGAAGGGCTGGACCATCTGCGCCTGCCCGGCCAACATTTCTTCGCCGTGCTGCCGCCCGGTTCCGGACAGGACGGCGCCGAGGCCGTGAGCGTCGAGGAACTGGCGAGGTTCCCGCTGATCTCGACGCCGGAGGGCACCGCCATGCGTACCCTCGTCGACCGCGCGCTGACCATCGACGGCAGGTCGCCCCGTATCGCGATCGAGACCACGCACCGCGCCGCCATCGTCCCGCTCGTCCTGGCCGGCGCGGGCGCCGCCCTGCTGCCACGCCGGCTCGCGGTGGACGCGGCCGGCCAAGGGGCGGTCGTCCTGCCCACGACACCCCTGCTGGTCCGCAGCGCGGTGATGGTCTGGCGCTGCGAGCAGCGGTCACCTGCGGCCGTCCGGTTCGTGGAGCTGTGCGGTCGGGTACCGGACGGTCCGGAGCCGGCTGCGAAGTAGCGTCTCCGCCGCACACCGACCTGCGCACCGCGAGCCGCACCGCACCGCCCGACCTATCCTGGCAGTGAATGGCCGTCGCGGACGGTCAGGGGGTTCCTCGGATGAGCCAGGGAGGTCCCCGAGTGAGTGCCCGTCGGGGTCGTACGGCCACCGCCGCGACCGCTGTGTCGCTGGTGGTGTCGCTGGTCGTGTCGCTTGTGGTGTCCCTGGCCGCCTGCGGCACGGACGGCGAATCCGCCGGCGCGGGCGGGAACGCCTCCCGCAAGGGCGGTTTCACGATCGGCCTGCTGCTCCCACAGATCCAGATCGCTCGCTGGGAGACGTTCGACAGGCCCCTGATCGAAAAGAAGCTCAAGGAGCTGTGCGACGACTGCACGGTGGAGTACGCCAACGCCCGGGGGGACGTGGCCACCCAGCAACAACAGATGAACACCCTGATCACCAAGGGGGTCGAGGTCCTGATCATCAGCGCCGTGGACTTCAGATCTCTCCACTCCTCCGTCGAGACGGCACACGACGCGGGCATCGAGGTCGTCGCCTACGACGGCCTCGTCGACGGCCCGATCTCGGGCTACGTCTCCTTCGACAACGAACGGGTCGGGAAGCTCCAGGGCGAGGCGCTCCTCAAGGCCATGGGCGACAAGGCGGACGGCGGCCAGATCGTCATGATGAACGGCCCCCAGACCACCCCCACCACGATGGCCTTCAAGAGGGGCGCGCTGTCCGTCCTCGAGGGCGAGGTGAAGATCGGCAAGTCGTACGACGTCCAGGGCTGGAAGCCGGAAAGCGCCAACGCCAACATGGTCCGCGCCATCGCCGCCCTGGGCGCCGGCAACATCGACGGCGTCTACGCCGCCAACGACGCCCTCGCCTCCGGCGTCATCTCCGCCCTCAGGTCCGCCGGCATCCAGCCGCTGCCGCCCGTCACCGGCCAGGACGCCGACCTCGCGGCCCTGCAGCGCATCCTCAGCGGCGAGCAGTACATGAGCGTCTACAAGCCCTTCAAGGCCGAGGCCGAAGCGGCCGCGGAGATGGCCGTCGCCCTGGGCCGCGGCGAAGAGCTGGACGACATCTCCGAGACCACGGTCGACACGCCCACCACCAAGGACATCCCCGCCGTCCTGCTCGACCCCATCCCCGTGACCGCCGACAACATCAAGGACACCGTGATCAAGGACGGCGTGTTCACGACCGCGCAGATCTGCACGCCGAAGTTCGAGTCCGCTTGCGAGAAGGCCGGACTCACCCCCTGACAACGTGGCCCTGCGCTCACCCGATCACCTCCGGAACCTCACTCCGACAGCAGCGCCGTGCCCAGGAACCGGTGGAGGGAGGCCGTCATGCCGGTCACGAAGTCGTCGCGGGTCCGGTCGGAGACCAGGTCGAGGGACAGGTAGGGGTTGAGGTCCTCCAACTCGACCAGGAGCAGTTCGCCTTCTCCGGTGCGGCAGGCGTCCACGCGCTGGATGCCGTGGTCGAGGGTGTTCCAGTCGATGAAGCGGTGGGCGAAGGCGAGATCGGCATCGGTGGGCTCGTAGGGCTCAAGGACCCAGCGCCGGTCGATGTCGGGGGCGTACAGGGCGTACTGGAAGGCGTCGTCGATGTAGTAGAAGGACACCTCGTAGCGGAAGTCGATGCGCGGCTGGACCAGGATGTCGCCGTAGGAGAGGTCGCTGAGCTGGTCCTGGGGCACGAAGGTCAGGCCGATGGAGTCCGCTCCGGCCTTCGGCTTGACCGCGTAGCCTTCGGCCTCGGGCAGCTGGTGCAGGTCCTGGGGCCGGTCGATGGTGGGGATGACCGGGTACCCGTCGGTCGTCAGATCCAGCAGGTACTGCTTGCCGGCCATGTCGCCGCGCCCGGACAGCGGGTTGTAGACCAGGGTGCCCTGGGCGGCAGCCTTCTCCCGGAAGGCGGCGTAGTCCTTCTGGTAGCGCAGCACGGGGCCGCTGTTGCGGACCACGACCGCGTCGAAGGCGTCCATCAGCGCCGCCGCGTCCAGCGGGTGGCACAGGGCGAGGTCGAAGGTGTCGCGCAGCCGGGAGGTCAGGAAGATGTCCTCGTCGCAGTAGCGCCGTCCCCGGGCCTGGTAGGCGAGATCGGTCACGAACAGGAAGCTGGGGCGGACGGACACGGTGCATCTCCTCATTAGGTGACCACCAGCCTAAACACGCACGCGGGAAGCCGAACAGGCACGCACCTGCCGGGATGCTCCCGGCCGCTCACCCAGTAATTGGCAGATCTGTTCCACCGGCACGACCACCTCACCTGGGGTTTTCCTTCGCGAGGGTGGAACAGATCTGCCAATCACCCCCGATCCCGGTCGGTGGGGGCGTGCCGATCGTTCGGAGTTGCCGGCATGGGCCGCGAGACCTTACGCGGCCTGCTCGCCCGGCGCGGCGTCACCGGGGCGGCACGCCCGACGAGCATGTCGAGCGGTTCGGGACGGCCGTACGCGAACTCGTACGGGATGGTGCGAAGTGGAACTACCGTACGGTGGACGGCCGCTGCGTCCCTGCGGTCTGAGCATGTGACCCTGGAGTACGTCGTACGATCCTCCCCGTCCCGCCGGTCGGCGATCAAGCGATGGGGGAGTCGTGGACGTGCTGCGGCAGTCGGATCCGCACCGGATCGGCCCGTACGAGGTGGTGGGCAGACTCGGCGCCGGCGGCATGGGCAAGGTGTATCTGGCCGAGTCACGGTCAGGGCTCCGGCTCGCCGTCAAGGTGGTGCGCGCCGAGCACGCCCAGGACCGTATGTTCCGAGCCCGCTTCCGGCAGGAGGTACGGGCCGCACAGACGGTCGGCGGAGTCGGTACGTACACCGCGCGCGTCGTCGACGCCGACACCGAGGCCGAACGTCCTTGGATGGCGACGGAGTTCGTCGAAGGGCCGAACCTGCGGGACGCGGTGTTGGACCATGGCCCGCTCCCCGAGGACGCGGTTCTCACCCTCGCCGCGGCGCTCGGCGAGGCCCTCGGCGCGATCCACGGCAAGGGCATGGTCCACCGCGACCTCAAGCCGTCCAACATCCTCCTCGCGCCGGACGGCCCGCGCGTGATCGACTTCGGGATCGTACGGGCCCTGGAGGCGACCTCGCTGACCAGGACCGGCACCATCGTCGGCTCGGTCGGCTACGTCTCGCCGGAGCAGATCCGCAACGGCGCCGAGGTGGGGCCGGCCAGCGATGTCTTCTCGCTGGGCGCGGTCCTCGCGTACGCCTCCAGTGGCCGTGAGCCCTTCGGCGAAGGGCAGGACTCAGTGATCCTGCTGCGGATCCTGACCCGGGACTTCGATCTGACCGGGGTGCCGAAGCGGGTGCTGCCGCTCGTCGAGTCCTGCCTGGGCGCCGAGCCGGAGGAACGGCCCACCCCGCGGGCCGTGGTCGAGGCCGCGGGTCACACCGGCCGCTCACTGCGGGACAACACCCGCCCGGGGTGGCTGGCCTTCGCCCCGGACCGTTCGGAGGGCGACGAACGGTGGCTTCCCGACCGGGACTCCGGGGAGGACCGCAGCCGCGTCGAGTATGTCGCTCCGGCCACGGTGGTCAGTGAGCCTTCGGCGGCGGATGTTCCGACCACGCCGCCCGGCGGTACCGAGCGGGGGCCATCACGCCGCAGCCTCCTGGGGATCGCCTCGGGCGGCCTGCTGGCCTCGGGGGCCGGTGTCGGCGGCCTCCTCTTCACACGGGACTCCGGTGGCGGGTCACCCGGCGGCAGCGCCTCGAAGTCGCCGTCACCGAAGGGCAGTTCCGCTGCTCGGCCGACGGTGGCCTGGCGGTACGAGAGCGGGGAGCCGGATGCGGCGGGCGGGCCGTGTGTGGGCGTGTCGTCGGACGGCGGTGTGCTGTACGTGGCGGTCGACAGCGGCACCGTGCGCGCCGTTTCCGGCGAGGGCGAGGAGCTGTGGCGGGTGCGGCTCCAAGGGGGAGGGGCGTCGACGCCGGTCGTCACCTCGGACGCTGTCTTCTGCACCACGTGGGGCGGAGACGAGGAAACCCCCCGGTCCCTGCTCTGCGCGGTGGACCTCGAAGGTCAGCTCCTGTGGAGCAGGAACCTCGAAGGGTACGCCTCCGTGCCGGTCCTCGCCGGTGACGGCGTGGTCGTGGGGACGGGGACTTCCGACGCGGGCGAGATCCGGGCCTACTCGGACGACGGCAGTGAGCAGTGGCGCAGAACGACTCCCGCCGGAGTCACCACCGACCCGCTGGTGGCCGACGGCGTGGTCTACGCGGGCACCTACGGCGACCGCCTGGTGGCCCTGGACGCCGCCGACGGAACCGTGCTCTGGTCCGTGCCCGCCGGGGCCGACGTCAACAGCCCCGCATTGGTCGGCGGGAAGACCCTCGTGACCACTTCGGGCACCGAATCGCGGCTGCACGGCTTCGACCTGGACGGCAACAGGATCTGGAGCAGCGCGGAACTGAGCGAGGTGTCAGGATGCGTCGCGGCGGGTTCGCTGGGGATCGTCGAGATCGGGGGCACCCTTACAGCGATCGAGGCCGACGGCTCCAAGGCATGGACGTACGAGAGCGGCGCTGAGTGGCTGCCGGGAACGGCCGTCGCCGGCGAGACGATCTATGTGCAGACCGACAGCGCCGTCCATGCTGTCGGACTGGACGGCAAGCGCCGCTGGTCGGTGCCGGTCGACACCTCCGGGTCCATGGTGGCCCCGGCAGCCCACGGCACCCGCCTCTACGTCAACACCCCCCGGGGCATCACCGCCCTGGACCTCAAGGTCTAGCCAAGGGCTTGCGCTCGGCGGCCCGTCAGCCCTCTGTGCGGGGGCGCAGGGTCACGTGATAGTTCTCCCCGCCGTAGAGGGACTCGTAGCGGATCTCCAGGTGCAGGCGCCGAGTTATCAGGTCTATGAACTCAGCATGAGTCTGTGGCTCGTACGGGTCCACGCTCAGCAAGAACTCCTCATAGTCGGTGGCGAGGGTCTGCGACTCGCTGAACGTCACTGCGTAGGGCCCATACGACGAGGCCTTCACGCGCCCTGTCCGCGCCGGCCTTGTTCCACACGCCGATCACTTCGCCGTCGACCGTCAGGGATGTGCTGACGACGACGGCCGGGCCGAGACCGGCGTTGATGAGCGTCGCTGATGAGCTGAGGTTCCCTGGGCGATCCTGGGTTTTCCTGGATGCCGGGAAGTGGTCCGTCGTGCTGGGCGGGGTTTGGACGCCTGCCGTGGGACCGTGGGCCGTCGCCGCCGGGTGCGGTGCGGGTGCTCATCGTGTGCGGTACCTGCCGCCTGTGGCGCCGCCGGCTGCGGCGATTCGGAGGCTGCGGTATCCGCCCCGCCGGACGCTTTCCGCCCGGTGTGGACCCGGGCGGGGCGGGGACCCCGCGTCGCTTTCCTGGGCACGGGGCGGATTCTCAAGGAGACCGGAACCGTGACTGCTGCTCTCACCGGCCTCGCAGTGACCCGCACGCTACCGAACGCACCATCACGCTCCCGCACCTCACGATGAACAATCACCGGAAAGTGCCATAAAAGGCTGATCCCACCACATTGAGCACCACCCCGTGATACCCAGTCGCACCAAGGAACCACAGGCCATCAGGAGCACTGCGCACGACCCTGATCCCCGCTTTTGGCCCCTTGGACATCCTTCGTTGCAACTGGAGTATGGGCCGCACCGAGTGGCGGTTGTGCTGCCGTGTCGCGCGTACCTCGTAGACCGAGACGGCGAACGATGCCACGGCGAAGCGCCCCCCTTCTCCGGCTCATCCCGCTTGGAATGCCCGAAGAAAGAAGAACCCATGCACACCGGCGCCGGAGAATCGGTGGCCCGGGAAGCACCAGGATCCGGTTTCGTCGCCGCCCATGGCCCACCCGCTCGAAAATCGCCGCTTGGGCTTGGGCTGATGTCCGAAGGCCCGGGTCATCGACCCGGGCCCTGGTGGGTGCTTGCTGTCAGGTGTGGGTCACCAGGCGAGGGCGTCCGCCATGGTCGACTGCCAGTACGAGACGCCGATCGAGTCGTCGACGTACACGCCCTGCGCGGGGAGCGACGGGCGGGCGACGCTCGCGCCCCCGCCGAAGAAGACCGCGAGGGACTTGGCCGTGCGGCCGCCCGAGCCGCTGCCGTCCGCGGCCGAGAGAAGGACGCTCGCATAGCCCGACTCGCCAGGGGCCAGCGTGACCACAGCCTGCGGCTTGGAGTCCTCGAAGGCCGGCGGGACGGACTGGGCCCCGTCGAACCGGACGGCCGGGTAGCCGGTGAGGTCACAGTTCTTCGAGCCGGTGTTGGTGATGGTGAGGAGAAGGTGGTTCAGGGGGCGCGAGACCACCGCCGCGGCCATCCGGGTGGAGGCGCTGGAGCAGCGGATGGAGGCGGACGCCGAGTCCTTCGAGCCGGTGGAGCCCGAAACGCCCGTGGAGTCGGAGGTTCCGGAGGTTCCTGTGGACCCCGAGGCCCCCGTGGAACCCGACGAACCCCTGGAACCCGTCGTGCCGCTCGAACCGGCCGCGCCGCCCGCCGCGCCTTCGGAGGTCGAGCTCGCCGGGTCGGCCTGACCCGCTCCGGTGGACGTTCCCCCGCTCGCCTTCTGCGCAGGGCCGGAAGGCTTGGTGGCGGCCGTGGGCGTCGACGTGGACGCGGATCCCACCGGTGCCCCCTCGTCCTTGACGCCCTCTCCGCTGCCGCACGCCGTCAACGTCAGCGTGGCGGCCGCGAACGCGGCGGCGACGAGCATGCGGGTGCGGTTGGTGCGTGTGGACATGAAATCCCCCTGTTGAGGTACGGGTGTTGCATGGGCCGCTCGACCGGGTGCCGGGAGCGGCGTGCTTGGATGGCCCAAGCTTGTGCGGTGATCCGTCCCGGCCGCCACGACTGCCGGGGTATCCGGAACGCTGGAACGCTCGCACTAGCTCTGACCTGGGGGAACGACCTCCCCCTGGAACGGGGGAACGGGACGTGGGGAGAGGGAGGAACGGTGGCGGGGGACGAGTTCTCGGAGATGTTGGGCCGGTTGAAGGACCGGTCCGGGCTCAGTTACGGGGTGCTCGGGAAGCGGCTGCACACGAGTACGTCCACGCTTCACCGGTACGTCAACGGGGACGCAGTACCGACGGACTACGCGCCCGTGGAGCGGTTCGCGCGGGTGTGCAAGGCGACGCCCGGGGAACTGGTGGAGCTGCATCGGCTGTGGGTTCTCGCGGACGCCCGGCGCAGGCAGAAGGCGGGCGGTGCCGCTCCCGCGGAGGAGGAACCGCAGGCGCGGACGGCGGAGAAGCAGGCCGGGACCGGAGCGAACGCCAACACCAGGGCGAACCTGAACACCGGGGCGACGGAGCCCGATACGGCGGCCGATCCCGATCCCGTTACTGAGATCGAGCGGCGCCCCCTGCCGGAGGCTCCCGTGGCGCGGCGGCAGCGTACCTTCGTTCTCGCCGGGACCACCGTGGCCGCCGCCCTCGTAGCGGCCGCTCTCGTGGTGAATCTCGTGCCCGGCGAGGGCGATGACGACCAGAGCGGGAAGCAGTCCGTGGGGGCCGCCTCCCCGTCGGTCGACGAAAGTCCCGACGCCTCCGAGCCGACCGGCGCGAAGGACAGGTCGGCCTCGCCGTCCGCCTCGCGCAGCGGCGGTCCTACGGTTCCCCCGTCCGCCTCCGCCTCCCGGAGCGGCGGCACCGGGGCCGGGGCGGCCCAGGGCGGCGGTGCCGAAGACGGGGCCTCCGCGCCCAAAGTCGTCGTCGACCCGTACAAGTGGGACGGGCCGTGCAGCCAGCACTACCTGCTCGACCGGAGGCCCGAGGAGGTGCCTCCGCCGCCGAGTGAACCCGACGCGCGCGGGTGGGTCACCGCGTTCGGCGGGGTCGCCGGCGGGCAGCAGATGCTCGCGCTGAACGTGCAGGGCACCGGGAAGGCCACCGTCGTCCTGGACGAACTCCATGTGCGGGTGGTGGAGAAGAGCGCGCCGCTCGACTGGAACGACTTCGTGATGGGCGTCGGATGCGGTGGCGGCGTGGAGACGACGGCGTTCGGTGTGGATCTCGATGCCGGGCGGCCCGTGGTCTCCCCCAAGGCCGGTCAGCGCGACTTCCCGTACAAGGTGAGCGAGTCCGATCCCGAAGTCTTCTACGTCTTCGCGGACGCGCGGGCGCACAACGTGAGCTGGTACCTGGAGCTGGAGTGGTCCAGCGGCGACCAGAAGGGCACCGTACGCGTCGACGACAACGGCAAGCCGTTCCGGACGAGCGGGAACGCGGGGCGGCCCGCGTACACCTATCCGCTCGGTGCCTCCGAGTGGGGGCGGGACGAGTCGTACCCCGACATTCCCGGCTGAGCGGCCGGCGGGCGGGCGCAGGCAGCGGATGATGGCCGGTATGGACACCGGTCTGCACATCCGTATCGACGCCGTCGACCTGCCCGGCCGCACCTGCCGTGCCTCTGCCGACGACGACGCCCCCGCGTACGCCGACATCCATGTCGCCGTGCAACGCCGTGACCGTCCGGCCGAACTCCTCGACCCGCAGCCCGGCGACGCCGCGTCCGCGACGTGGACCCTGGAGTGCACAGCGACCGCCTCGCCGACCGGTATCGACGTCAAAGGCCCGTACGTGCAGGACCGTCTGGGCCGCCGGTTCATCTACCTGTCGTGGGGCACGGTCGACGAACAGGGCCGCTTCACCATGTTCCGCCGCGCCAAGCTCATGCTCGACGCCGTCCCCGCCGACACCCTCGCCGCCGCCGCACGCGACGGCCTGCTGGTCGGACGCCTCGGCCTGACCGACCACGACGGCAATCCCCTGTGCGCACGGGTCGAGCCCCCGCGCATCACCTGGACCGCCGAACCCGCGGGCTAGGGCCTGTGTCGAAAGTGGCGTCGTCCGCCCGAAGGGCGGGCCGGGCGGCGTCCGGTGCGTGCTCTCGGCGTGCCGGGCGGAAGGCCCCGTCGATGGACCGGATGTACTTGGGCTTTCGCCCGGTGCGGCGAGTGGGGGCACCTCCCACGCCCTTAAGGCAGTGGGGGAGCGTGCCGGGCGCCGCCCGGCAGGCGCCACTTTCGACACAGGCCCTAGGAGAACACCGCTCAGTCCAGGTCCACGTCGAAATCCTCCCCGTTCAGGAACACCAGCTCCAAGACATCGGACGCCTGATCCTTGCGGCTGTCCGGGCCGAGGAGTGCCTGCTCGGTCCAGATGCATTTTCCCTTCGCCGTGTAGCGCGTGCCCCAGCGTTGCGAGAGTGCCGTGATCAGTTGCAGGCCGCGGCCTCCCTCATCGGTGTCCGTGGCGCGGCGGATGCGGGGCATCGTGAGGCTGCCGTCGAAGACCTCGCAGACCAGTTCGCGGCCGTGCAGCAGACGCAGGCTGACCGGGCCCTTGGCATGGCGTACGACGTTGCCCACCAGCTCGCTGGCCAGGAGTTCCGTGGTGGGTGTCAGGTCGTCCAGGCCCCAGGCGGAGAGTTGCTCGCGGACGTGGCGGCGGGCCTGGCGGGCCGCCTTCGGGTCCTGGGGCAGCGGCCAGGAGGCCATACTGTCGCCGGTCAGGGCGTGCAGGCGGGCGACGAGGAACGCGGCGTCGTCGGCCGCCTGGTGCTCGGCGGGAAGCAGGCCGGCCGTCAGGGTGTCGCAGAGGCGTTCCAGGTCCGCTCCGGTGCCGTCCTCATGGGCGGTACGCAGGAGCCGGGCCAGGTCCGCCATGCCCTCGTCCATCTCACGCTTGGCCGACTCGACCAGGCCGTCGGTGTAGAGCACGAGCAGGCTTCCCTCGGGGACCGGCAGTTCGACCGTCTCGAAGGGCGGCTCCGCCGCGCCCAGGGGCGGGTCCACGGCCAGGTCCGGGAAGTGGACCGTGCCGTCGGGGTGGACCAGGGCCGGGGGCGGGTGCCCGGCGCGGGCGATGGAGCAGACCTGGGTGGTGGAGTCGTAGAGCGCGTACAGGCAGGTCACGTACGACTCCTCGCCCATGCCGCCGACGATGTCGTTGAGGTGGCTCATGATCTCGTCGGGGGGCAGTTCCAGGTCGGCCAGGGTGTGGACGGCCGTGCGCAGGCGGCCCATGGTGGCCGCCTCGGGCAGGCCGTGGCCCATCACGTCGCCGACGACGAGGGCGACCTGGCCGCTGGAGAGCGGGATGATGTCGTACCAGTCGCCGCCCACGTCCATGCCCTGACCGGCGGGGAGGTAGCGGGCGGCGGCCTCGCACGCGGGCAGGTCGGGCAGCCCCCGGGGAAGCAGACTGCGCTGGAGTTCGCGGGAACGGGTGTGTTCGGCGTCGTAGAGCCGGGCCCGCTCCAGTGCCTGCGCGACGAGGGCGCTGATCGTGGTGAGGAGGGTGCGCTCCTCGTCGGTGAGGCGGCGCGGGCGGTCGAAGGAGACCGCGCAGACCCCGAACGTGTGCCCGGACGCGGTCAGCGGCAGAAACGCCCAGGCCTGTTTGCCGGCGTGGCCGGGCAGGTCGGCCCGTCCGGGGTAACGCGCGGCGAATTCCTGCGGGGAGGACAGGAACAGCGGTGTGCCGGCCAGGATCGTGTCCCACAGCGGGCTGGGCCGCATCCGCTCGCGGCTGCCGAGCCGGTCGAGGAAGTCGTCCGGGTAGCCGGCGGATCCGACGTCGTGCAGCCGGTCGCCCTCGCGCACCTGCACCACCAGCCCGGTGGCGGCGAACGGCGGCAGCACCCGTCGGGCGACCGCGTCCACCACGTCCTGCGAGGTCGTCGCCTTGGCGAGTGCCGTGGTCAGCTCCGCGATCCGGGCCGCTCGTTCGGATGCGGCGCGTTCGGCGGCCCGGTGCTCCTCCGCGAGGCGCCGCGGCTCGGTGACGTCGGTGAAGTAGAGGGTGCGGCCGTCGGGTCCCGGGACGAGCCGCAGGTGGTAGCGGCGCCCGGTGTCCGGCATGTGTACGTCGAAGCCGGCGGGCTTCTCCTCGGCCGCGGCCCGTCGGCAGCGGCTCTCCAGGCCGGGGACCTGCTGTGCGGAGGGCAGCTCCCACAGGGTGCGCCCGAACAACTCCTCCTCGGAGAAGCCGAGCGTGCGTTCCGCCTCCAGGTTGGCGAAGGTGATCCGCCAGTCGTCGTCCACCGCCAGGAAGCCGTCGCTCATGTGGCGCAGGGCCCGGCTGAGCGCGTCACGGGCGGTACGGGGCTCGTTGCTGTCCCACCCCACGCCGATCATCCGGTGGGCTTCGCCCTGTTCGTCGTACGTCGCCCTGCCGCGGGCCTGGGTCCAGCCCCAGGTTCCGTCCAGTTTGCGCACGCGGTACTCGGCCTCGTACACGCCGTGCTCCCGTATCGCCCGCTGCGCGGCGGCCAGCGTCGGCGCCAGGTCGTCGGGGTGGACGATCCGCATCCAGTTCTCGATCTTTCCGGTGAAGTCGGCCGTCCTGGTGCCGTAGAGCTCCAGGGCCGCCTCGTCCCACATCAGGTCGCCGGTCTGGATGTTCCAGTCCCACGAGCCGACGCTGACCTCCTTCAGCGCCTGCCGCAGGCGCTCACCGCCCAGTTCCGTGTGCGACGGCCCGGAGGGCGGCGGAGCCTGCACCATGCGCTCCTCGGTCCAGGCGACGAGGGCCCGCAGGAAGTCCCACTGCTGCTCGGTGGGCTCGCCGCCGTCGCCCATCAGGAGGGTGAGCGCGCCGATGCTGCGGTCCCCGCTGAATACCGGTAAGGCGGCCAGGCCGGTGCCGGGCCATCTGGCGTCCGCCGCTTCCGCCGCTTCCGCCGGAGGTGCGGCGGGATCGGGACGGTCGGCGGGATCGGGACGGTCGGCGGGATCGGTGGGTTCCAGCGGCACCCATACGCCACTGCCGTGATGCAGGGCACGGGCCGGGGCCAGCGGGCCTTCCTGGTCGAGGATCTCCCAAGGGCGGGTGAGGGCGGGAGGGAGCCCGGCCGCCGACACCAGACGCAACGCCGACATGGGGCCACGGAGGTGAACCGTTCCTCCCAAGGCGCCCAACTCGCCCACCGCATGCTGGAGGGCCAGCCGGAAGACTTCGCTTTCCGTGACACCGGGGACCACTGTGCTCAGCAAAGCCAACCGTGCGTTCATGCCGCGGACCTTATCGTTCTCATCTCGTTCGAAACCTTGCTTCGCAGGACTCTCACGGTTGTCCCCGGGCTGTCCCACAGAGCATCAACGCGCCTGCCCCCGGGCAGCCTGGCGGCATGGATATCGGTGTCTTCATCCCCATCGGCAACAACGGATGGCTCATATCGAAGAGTTCTCCGCAATACATGCCCACGTTCGAGCTGAACAAGGCCGTCGTACGCAAGGCCGAGGAGCACGGGCTCGACTTCGCCCTGTCGATGATCAAACTCAGGGGGTTCGGCGGTGAGACCGAGTTCTGGGACCACAACCTGGAGTCGTTCACGCTGATGGCGGGCCTGGCCGCCGCGACGGACCGGATCAAGCTGTACGCCTCCACGCCGATCCTCGCGCTGCCGCCTGCGATCGTCGCGCGCATGGCCGTGACGGTCGACTCGATCGCCCCCGGCCGGTTCGGCGTCAACATCGTCACCGGCTGGGCGCCCGGCGAGTACTCCCAGATGGGCCTGTGGCCCGGGGACGAGCACTTCGGCAACCGCTACGCCCGTGCCGCCGAGTACGTCACCGTGATGAAGGAGTTGTGGAGCGAGGGTGTCAGTGACTTCAAGGGCGAGTTCTACGAGATGGACGACTGCGTGCTGTCTCCCCGGCCGGCGAACGGGCACATCGACATCGTCGCCGCCGGACAGAGCAACACCGGCATGAGGTTCGCCGCCGAGCACGCCGACTACAGCTTCATCCTGGGCAGCGGCGTCAACACCCCGCTGGCGCTCTCGGACTCCACGGCCACGCTCGTGGACGCGGCGAAGGAGACCGGCCGCGACGTCGGAGCGCTCTCGCTGTTCATGGTCATCGCGGACGAGACCGACGAGGCCGCCCGGGCGAAGTGGAAGGACTACCACGACAACGCCGATCTCTCGGCGCTGGCCTACATGGCGGGGGAATCGGCCACGGACAACACCGCCGACGACTCCTCGACGGCCAGGACCATCTCACTGCCCGAGGGCGCCGTGAACTTCAACATGGGCACTCTCGTCGGGTCCTACGAGACCGTCGCGAGGATGCTCGACGAGGTCGCCGGGGTGTCCGGCACCAAGGGCATCATGCTGGTGTTCGACGACTTCCTCGAAGGCCTCGAGAACTTCGGCACGCGTATCCAGCCGCTGATGCGGTCCAGGTCGGGCCACTCGACGGCGGGCTGAGGTCACCGCGTCGGACCTCCGGTGTGGTGGAGGTGTCGAGGCTTCACCGCACGGAGGTCTTCGCATTGAAGCGCGCCTTCTTCTGACGATTTCCGCACGTGTTCATGTCACACCATCTGCGGGTGCGACTTTGGCTGGTGTCGAAGAAGGCGGCTCGGCAGGTCGGTGATGCGCACAAGGCCAATTTTCCGTCTCGTTCGCCTGCGATGATGCTGATCGCGTCGGCGGCGATCACGCCGAGGGCGTCTTCCACGCAGGAAGCCGAGCTGAGCCGCCATCGCCGCTTGCCCTCGGGCGTCAGGATCGCCGCGGCCCGCCCCTGAGCGCTGCAGTCATTGATGACTTGGACAGCAGACGCAGGGAGAGCGTCCTGGATCGCGGCCGCTGTCGCGGCGGCGTGGATCGACTCCCTCAGTTCCCGAGCGAGGTCGAGCTGGGCGGTCGTGCAGGAGTCCACGGCGAGGCCGTTCACCGCCAGCCAGTCGATGAGTCGCTGCGGCGTGGGAATGCGCTCCACGGCGTTGCCATGACGCTCCGACAGAGTCCCCGTGAAGCTGGTCGCCAGCACGTTGCCGAGGCGGAAGTCAGGGAAGGCAGCACGCATGGAACCACCTTAGCCGGTTGCCGCGTGGCTCGGAGAACTGCTAGAACCGTCTTAGCCGGTTCGCGATGGATCGTGGCCGGTTCCACGACGGCCAGGAGGTCTCATGCCCCGCCCAACCAGCGACGTGCAAGCCTTTGAAGCCCACGCAACCGACGCCGACCTCGACGATCTGCGCGCGCGACTGGCCGCGGCGCGACTACCGGAGGCCGAGACGGTCCATCGCGCCGCGCCCGACCCTCGCCGATGGGAACAGGGCGTTCCTCTCGCCGACCTCGTCGATGTCGTGAACTACTGGCGCACCGGGTACGACTGGCGGTCGTTCGAAGAGCGTCTCAACCGCATCGGCCAATTCCGCACGACCATTGACGATCTGGGAATCCACTTCCTGCACCGCCGATCCGCGCGCGCGGATGCCACTCCTCTGATCTTGACGCACGGCTGGCCGGACAGCATTGTTCGATTCATCGATGTAGTGGACGAAATGGCAGATCCGAAAGATGCGGACGCGCCGGCATTCCACGTCGTGGTCCCGTCGCTACCAGGCTTTGGTTACAGCGACAAGCCGGCCACCACCGGGTGGGGAACCGAAAAGATCGCGGCCGCCTGGGTGGAACTGATGGGAAGGCTCGGCTACAGCAAGTTCGCAGCCCACGGCGGCGACTGGGGAGGAAATATCACCACGGTCCTCGGCGGCAGGTTCCCGGAGCACGTTCTCGGCATCCACACAACGTTCGCGGAGGGACCGCCCGGGCTGACAACGGACGGGCTGACGGCGGTCGAGCGCAAGTGGACCGAGGAAACCCGCGATTTCTGGCGCAACCGCGCGGCGTACGCGAAGCAGCAGGCGACCCGACCGCAGACCATCGGCTACTCGCTCGTCGACTCACCGGTCGGGCTTCTCGCCTGGATCCTTGACAAGTTCGCCGAGTGGACAGATACCGAAGACAGCCCGTTCGAGACGATTTCCAGAGACCGCGTTCTTGACGACGTCACCCTGTATTGGCTGACGCGGACCGGCGCATCGGCGGCCCGCATCTACTACGAAAGCCACAACTCGCTGGACCCCGAACTTCGGGTCGACGTCCCGTCCGCACTCACTATGTATCCCCGCGACGTCGAGAAGTGTCCGCGCCCCTGGGCGCAGGAGCGGTACCGACAGATCGTCCGATGGAGGATGCCTGAAATCGGGGGCCATTTCCCGTCGCTGGAGGTTCCCGAGTATTTCGTCAAAGATCTGCAAGAGGGCCTCGCCGCAGTGCTGGCCGCTGATCGGTGAACGCGGCTCACGAACCCCCTTGGCGGCAGTAAGTGTTGCTCAGGATTGTGTTGATCCGCTTGCCGTCGGCTTTTGTCACCCGGTGGTTCGCTGTGCTGAACCGCTGAGCGGCGACCTGGTCCGGATCGGCGACGTTCCGCCGGAGGTCGACGCACTGCGCATCGGCTTTGGCGATGTCCTCGGGTGCGCCGAGGGCAGGGTCGACATAGCGCAAGGCGCTCTGGAGCGCGGCGATGCGCGCTGCGTCAAAGGCCTCATCAACCATGGAGCCCGTGTCCGGGGCGGGGTCTGCCGGGAGGCTGTCGGCCGGGGACCGGGGCGAAGCGGTGTCGGCAACGGCCGGGCTCTCGGCCACGCTCGCCGACGTCCCGCCCCCGCTCGGTTCGTCCGGGGAAGCTTTGCCCGGACCGTCGTTCCCACATCCCGCGAGCAGCAACGCCACGATGGGGGCGGCTACGACGGGAAGGCCTGAGCGTCGCGCGGAAGACTTCCGGCGCATGTCTCCACTCCTGAGTGAGAACCGACGGCTCCTTGCCGACCTCATCCTGGCGGGTCGTGCCCGGGACCGGTCCCGGGGCGGGGCCAGTCCCGGGGCGGGGCCAGTCCCGGGGCGGGGCCAGTCCCGGGGCGGGGCCGGGCGGGGGCGGGGCCGGGCGGGGGCCAGGCCGGGGCCGGGCGGGGCCAGGCCAGGGCCGGGCGGGGCCAGGCCAGGGCCAGGGCCAGGGCCAGGCCGGGACCGGGCCGGGGCCAGGCCAGGACCGGGCCGGGGCCGGGGCCGGGGCCGGGGCCAGGCCGGGGCCGGGCCGGGGCCAGGCCAGGGCCAGGGCCAGGCCGGGACCGGGCCGGGGCCAGGCCAGGACCGGGCCGGGGCCGGGGCCGGGGCCGGGGCCAGGCCGGGACCGGGCCGGGGCCAGGCCAGGGCCGGGCCGGGGCCGGGGCCAGGGCCAGGCCAGACCGGGACCGGGGCCGGAGCCAGACCGGGACCGGGGCCCTACGCCCGGCTCGGGCGCCGTCCGGGCCGGGCTGCGGGCGCGGCAATGGCCTCCGACTCGCCCTGGGCATCGCCGTGTTCGCACCCGGCATCACGGCCACGGCCTTCGTGCTCTCGCTCGGCCCCTCGCTGCTGTCCGGCCTGCTCCTGGTGCTCGTCGTCTCCGCGCTGCCGGCCGGAGCCGGGCAGGGCGTGGGCCAGCTCGGCGGACTCTCCCTGCTCAATTCCACCGTCCCGCCTGCGACGGATGGCCGAGGCCAATGCCGGGCTCACCGTGGGCGGTTACGTGACCGCCGGCATTCTGCCGTGTCCGCGGGCTACCTCAGCGACGCCATCAGGCTGACGGATCGGATGGGGCCACCGTCTTGGCACCGTCCTGATGGCTCTCCCCGTCGTCGGAGGTCTCGCGGTCGTCGTCGCCCGGCGCGGGGAGCCCGGGCCGGCGTGATCCCGGCCGTCGCGAAGTACGTGGCCCCGGTCGTCGCGACGTCCGTGCGTCAGGGCAGCCGGAGCGTGGACCAGGTCGCCGGGTCGGCGGTGAGGTGGCGGGCCAGTTCGTCCCGTGCGGGGACCAGGGGGACGTCGTCCCGGGTACGCAGGGTCGCGGCGGCCAGCAGGTGGCCCAGGCGCAGGCCCTCCGTCGGCCCGCTGCCTTCGAGGAGAGCCGTCAGGTAGCCGGCGGCGAAGGCGTCACCGGCGCCCACCCGTTCGACGACAGGGGACGCGGGGGTGGGGACGAAGGTCTCCTCGCCGCCTTGGCCGTACGAGGTTGCTCCCCGCCCCGCGTCCTTGACGACGATGACGGGGGCGGGCCCGAGCAGGTCGCGGATCTCCTCGGACTTGCCGGTGCCCCACAGGGTCTCGGCCTCGTCCCGTCCGACGAAGACGATGTCGGCGCCGCGGGCCAGCTCCAGCAGGACGGGCGCCGCGTCGGCGGGCCGGTGCCGCCACAGGGCGGGACGGTGGTTGACGTCGAAGGAGACGGCCGGTCCCGGTACGGCCCGCCGGGTGACGATCTCGGCGACCAGTTCGGCGCAGCTGTCCGACAGGGCCGCGGTGATTCCGGAGAGGTGGAGGATCCGGGCCGCACGCAGGTGCGGGAGACGGATCAGGGCGGGGCCCATGGCGGTGGCCGCCGAGTTCCGGCGGTAGTAGTACGTGCCGGTCCCGTCGGGGCCGGGGTCCTTGAAGTACACGCCGGTGGGCCGTTCCGGGTCGACCTCGACCGCGGACACGTCGACCCCGCGGGCCGTCAGATCGCTCAGGACGCGTCGCCCCAGCGGATCCGCGCCGACCCGGCTCACCCAGGCCGCGCGGTGCCCGAGAGCGGCCAGACCACAGGCCACGTTGGACTCCGCCCCGCCCACGGCCAGCCCCAGGGTCGTCTGCCCCTCCAGCGGTCCCGCGTCACTCGGGCTGAGCACCGCCATGGTCTCGCCGACGCACACGACGTCGGCCACGTCGGCCATGTCGGCAACACCTGACTTGGGAGGGATGAGCACGGGTCGTCCTTCGGCGGGATGGGACAGTGACGGCGGATGACGGCCGCGCGGACGGCCGGGCGGGAGGGCGGACGGCGGCATGATGCCGCGGCCTACGTGTCGAGCACCCGGTGCAGGAACTGCTGCGTCCGTGCCTCGGCCGGACTGCCGAGCACCTGTGCCGGCGGGCCCTGCTCGAGGACGACCCCGCCGTCCATGAAGACGACACGGTCCGCGGTGTCCTTGGCGAAGCGCATCTCGTGGGTGACGACGACCATGGTCATGCCGTCCTCGGCGAGGGAGCGCATGACGCCGGTGACCTCGCCGACCAGTTCGGGGTCGAGCGCGGAGGTGGGCTCGTCGAAGAACATGATCGCCGGGTCCATGGCGAGCGCACGGGCGATGGCGACGCGCTGCTGCTGGCCGCCGGAGAGCTGGGCGGGATAGGAGTCGGCCTTGTCGGAGAGCCCCACCCGGGCCAGCGCGGCCCGCCCGCGCTCCGCGGCCTCCGCCTTCCCGAGCTTCCTGACCTTGAGCAGGGCGAGGGTGACGTTGCCCAGCGCGGTCCTGTGCGGGAAGAGGTTGAACTGCTGGAACACCATGCCGACATGGCCGAAGATCTCGGGCGCGCGCTTGCGGTCGTGCAGCGGTACGCCGTTCACCCACACCTCCCCGCTGTCCGCGCGCTCCAGGTCGCACATGATCCGCAGCAGGGTGCTCTTGCCGGAGCCGCTGGCGCCGATGAGGACGACGACCTCGCCCGGCTCCACGTCGATGTCGACGCCCTTGAGGACGTTCAGCGCGCCGAAGCGCTTGTGCACGCCGGTCAGGGTGATCCGCGCGGGTGCGACGGGCTGCCGTACGGCGTCGGCGTCGGTGTCGGTGGTCGTCATGCGGTGACAGCCTTTCGTTCCATCCGTCGCACGACGAGCGACAGCGGGTAGCAGATGACGAAGTAGAGGGCGGCAACGGCGAGATAGGTGGTGGCGGGGTCGCCCGCCCGGTCGATGACGGCCTGCCCCTGCCGCAGGAGTTCGACGTACCCGATCACGACGGCGATCGAGGTGTCCTTGATGAGGGAGAGGTACTGGCCGACCAGCGGCGGCAGCACGATCGCCCGGGTCTGCGGCAGGATCACGCTGGTGAAGGTCTGCACGCGGCCGAGGCCGAGGACCCGCGCCGCCTCCCACTGGCCCCGGGGCACGGCCTCGATGCCGGCCCGGAAGATCTCCGCGATGTACGCGCCCTGATACAGGGTCAGCGCCAGCAGGGCCGCGCCGAAGACGGTGATGCCCGCCAGGTTCAGATAGGCCGCGCCGAAGTAGATGAAGAGCATCTGGATCAGCAGCGGTGTGCCGCGGAAGACCTCCAGATAGCCCCGGGCGAGTTGCGCCAGCACGGGTGCGCGGCTGGTGCGTACGGCCGCGACGAGGAGCCCGGTGAGCGTGCCGGTGGCGATGGCCGCGACGGACAGCAGTGCGGTGGCCCACAGTCCGTCGGTGAACAGCTCGCGGTTCGACCAGATGACCGACCAGTCCATCACGCCGCCTCCTTACGGACGTTGGGCACGGACCGTGCGGACAGCAGCCGTCGTACGGCGTCCAAGGGGCCCGGTCTCACGACCCTGGGCAGCGGCGGTTTGAAGGCCACCCGGCCGACGAGCCCGGCCACCAGCACGACCAGGTTGGTGAGGATCAGATAGAGCACCGCGGCGATGCCGAAGACCTGGACGGTCAGCAGGGTGCGGGAGTTGATGACCATGGCCGTGCCGGTGAGTTCGGGGACGGAGATGGCGGACAGCAGCGACGAGCCCAGGATGATCTGGACCAGCTGGTTCACCACGGCCGGGTAGACGTGGCGCAGCGCCTGCGGCAGCACGACGTGCGCGAAGGTACGGCCGGGGCCGAGCGCGAGCACTCGAGCGGCCTCCCGCTGGCCGGGCGGCACGGCCTGGATGCCGGCCCGGAAGATCTCGGTGAGGTACGCGCCCACGTTGACGCCGAGCGCGAGGACACCGGCCTGCACGGGGCTGAGCCGCACACCGGCCGACGGCAGGGCGAAGTAGGCGACGAACATCTGGAGCAGCACGGGGGTGTTGCGGATGACCTCGACGTAGACGGCGGCCGGCGCGCGCAGCACGGCGTACCGGGATCTGCGGGCGAGGGCGCCGAGCAGACCGAGGGCGCAGGCCATGCCGAAGGCGGCGAGCGAGAGCCTCAGCGACAGCCAGGCGGCGTCGACGTACGTCGTCCAGTCCTGGAGGGCGTAGGTCCAGTCGGTGAGCATGGGACTCCTCCCCGGGGGCGGCTACGGGGCCGCCGCCCGGCGGACTCGTGAGTCAGCAGGAACTCAGCAGGAACTCAGTAGGACGGGTTGAGCGGGTAGACGCGGTCGACGCCGAACCACTTCTTGTAGAGGGCGTCGGCCTGACCGGAGGTGTTGAACTCCCGCAGCCAGGTGTTGACCCACTGCAGCCAGGTCGAGTCGCCCGACTGGACGCCGATGGCGTTGTACTCCAGCGGGACGACCGAGTCCTTGGTGACCTTGAGGGAGGGGTCCTGCTTCGCCTGGTAGTTGAGGAAGTTGGAGTCCTCGACCATGGCGTCGGCCTGACCCTGCTTGACGGCGAGCACGGCGGCGGAGGAGGTGTCGTACTCCTGGATCTTCGCCTCGGGGTTGCCGGCCTTGACCGCGTCGCCGTTGGTGGAGCCCTTGGTGACGGCGACCGTCTTGCCGCCGAGGTCCTTGATGGTGGAGATGCCGCTGGACTTCTTCACCAGCAGCACCTCGCCCGCGACGATGTACGGGTCGCTGAAGGCGACCTGCTTGGCACGCTCGGCGGTGGTGGTGAAGTTGCAGACGACCGCGTCGACCTTCTTGGTCTGCAGGTTGGGGATGCGGTTGGCGGACGTGGTGTCGACGACCTTGACCTTGACGCCGAGCGCCTTGGCCATGGCGGTGGCGACGTCGACGTCGAAGCCCTGCGGCTTGTTGTCCTTGCTGAGCGAGCCGAACGGCGGGAACGTCAGGCAGCTGGCGACGTTCAGCGTGCCGCGCTTGATCACCGTCTGGAGCGTCGAGGACTGCTGGCCCGCGCCCGTCGTCTGGGCGCTGGAGCTGCAGGCGGTGAGGAACGCGGCGCCGGTCACACCGGCACAAATCACCATCAGAGGGCGGGTACGGTGACGGAGTCTCATCACGGGGGTTCCCTTCCGGGAGGGCGGGGGCGGAGACCTGGGGACGGCCGGAGGGGGCGGCGCGGCCGGGACGGTGTCGGTTGTTCTGCTATGCAAAACTTGATTTCGCAGAACGTTGGGCAGAAGCTAGCCACAGCACGCGAGAAGCGTCAATGGCTATGCCAATATGTGACATTTCGTTTTGCAATGCAGCACAAGTGTCACAGCACTCAGGAGGAACCGGCGTGCCCTCGTCCGACAGCGCGAACGACACTCCCGACGCACCAGACGCACCCGACGCCCCGACAGGCCGTCGCAACGCCTCGTCCTCCCTGCGGCGTGCGCTGGGCATCCTGATGTACCTCGCCGAGGACCGGGGACATCCGCACGGCGTCACACTGACCGACCTGGCCACCGGGCTCCAGCTGAGCAAGTCCACCGTGCTGCGGCTGATCGCACCCCTGCGGGAGGTGCGGCTGGTCGACCAGGACCCCGAGTCGGGCCGTTACCGCCTCGGCCCGCAGAACGCGCTGCTCGGCCAGGCCTACCTGGAACGGCGCGACACCCGGCAGATCACCTCCCCGACGCTGCACCAACTCGCCGAGGACAGCGGCGAGACCGTCCACCTCGTGACCTTCGATCCGCCGGAGATCGTCTACATCGACAAGGTCGAGAGCCCCCGGGCGGTCCGGATGCACTCCCGGATCGGCAGCCGCCAGCCCGCCTACTGCACCGCGACCGGCAAGGTGTTCCTCGCCCACAGCGAGGACGACGTCGTCGACAAGGTGATCGCGGCGGGCATGCCCGCCCGCACCTCGGCGACCATCACCACCCCGGAGCGACTCCGCGAGGAGCTCGCCCTCATCCGCCGGCGCGGCTACGCCGTCGACGACGTGGAGAACGAACAGGACATCCGCTGCGTGGCCGCACCGGTCCACGATCACGGCGGCAACGTCACCATCGCCGTCAGCATCTCGGGCCCGGCCACCCGGGTCACCCGTGACCGCCTCCCCGAACTGGGCGCCCTGCTCACCGCCGCCACCGGTGTCGTCACCGAGAACCTCGGCGGGACCGTGCCGCGGGCCGAGGACGAGGCCGCCGCCGACTCGCACCGGACGGGATGAGGCGAGGGGCGTACCGAACCGCCACTACGGGTGGAGGCCCGCCTCCCCCACGACGCGGACACCCGTCTCCTCCCCCGGCCGCACGGACAGAGGGCCCGCGACCCGGATACCGACCGGGGTGCCGTGGCCCTCGACGGCCACGGTGACCATGGCGTCGTGACCGTAGTACGACACGTCGGTCACCGTGCCCCTGACCGAGCCGTCGGCGTCCGCGGCGGTGAGGAGGAGCTGTTCCGGGCGGAGCAGGACGGTGCCGGTCCGCACACCCTCGGGCGGCGCGGCGAGAGGCACCGCCCCCAGGGCGGTCACTGCCGTACCGTCGGCGTCGACCGTGCCGGGGAGCAGGACGGCGTCACCGACGAAGCCGGCGATCCAGGGGTCCACGGGGCGCCGGTAGAGGTCCTGCGGGGTGGCGCACTGGGCGACCCGGCCCTCCCGTACGACGGCGACGAGGTCGGCGGTGGACAGGGCTTCCTGCTGGTCGTGGGTGACGAGGACCGCCGTGGCCCCGGTCGCCCGCAGCGCTGCCCGTACGTCCGCCCGTACTCCCGCCCGCAGTGCGCTGTCGAGGGCGTTGAACGGCTCGTCGAGCAGCACGAGCCCGGGGCGCGGGGCGAGCGCGCGGGCCAGGGCGACGCGCTGTTGCTGGCCGCCGGACAGCTCGTGCGGCATGCGGTCGCCGTAGCCGGCGAGGCCGACCAGTTCGAGCATCTCGTCCGTGACGCGCCGCCGTTGGGGGCGGTCGACGCCGGTCAGTCCGAAGGCGACGTTGCGGGCCACGCTCAAGTGCGGGAAGAGGGCGCCCTCCTGGGGCACGATGCCGATGCGGCGCCGCTCCGGCGGGACATGCACGCCGGGCCCGTTCAGGAGGCGGTCGCCGAGTCGGACGGTGCCCGCGTCGGCGTGCAGGAACCCGGCGACGATCCGCAGCAGCGTGGTCTTGCCGCAGCCGGAGGGGCCGAGGACGGCGGCCAACGCGCCCGCCGGGACGGTGAGTTCGAGCCCGCGCAGAATCGGCTCCCCGGCTCCATAGGACTTTCCGTAGGACTTGGTGAGCCCTTCGACGTGCAGTGCGTTCATGTCCGGTGCCTGCCTAGGAGGTACGAGGGGACGGCGGCCAGCAGGATCAGCGCGGCGGCGTAAGGGGCGGCGGCCGCGAAGGATCCGGCACCGGTCTCGGTCCACAGCCGGGTGGCGAGGGTGTCCATGCCGGTGGGGCGCAACAACAGGGTCGCGGGCAGCTCCTTCATGCAGACCACGAAGGTGAGTGCCGCCCCGGCGGCCACGCCGGGCGCGGCCAGCGGCACGGTGACCTCGCGCAGCACCTGCCACGGCCGCCGCCCGAGCGAGCGGGCCACGTCCTCCAGGACGGGCGGGGCCTGGAGCACGGCCGCGCGGGTGGCGGCCACCGCGACCGGCAGGAAGAGTACGGCGTAGGCGCCTACCAGCAGCGGGAGTTGCTGGTAGAGGGGGTAGGCGTAGCGCACGGCGAAGAAGACCAGGGCGAGCGCGACCGTGATGCCGGGCAGCGCGTGTCCCGCGTACGCCGCCTGCTCCAGCAGACGGGCGCCGCGGCCCCGGTGCCGGGCGGCGATCACCCCGACCGGCAGGGCGAGGACCGTGGTGAGGCCGGCGCCCGCCGCCGCGACCCCGAACGTCGCCCAGGCCGTCTCCGCGAGTCCGCCGAGGTCCCGGCCGGCCGAGCTGCCGACGGCCAGCCAGTAGCCGAGGGTGCCCAGCGGGAAGGCGACGGCCACGGCCGCCACCGCGGCGCACCACAGCAGGGCGAGCGGCCGCCACCGGCCGAGGGCGACCGGGAGAGCCGGGCGGGCGGTGCCCGTGCCGGTCCTGGCGTGGCCGGCGCGTCCGCGCGTACGGGCCTCGGCGGCCACCAGCGCGATCGTCATCACGACCAGCACCACGCTGAGGGCGGCGGCCGGGGTCCGGTCGAAGGAGGCGCGGTAGGAGGTGTGGATGGCCCGGGTGAAGGTGTCGTACCGCATCAGGGACACCGCGCCGAAGTCGGAGAGCACGTAGAGCGCGACGAGCAGCGCTCCACCCGCGGCGGCCGGTCTCAGCTGCGGGAGCGTGACCCTGACGAACGTCCGCAGCGGCCCGTGCCCGAGGGAGCGCGCCACCTCCTCCTGAGCCGGGTCGATGCCCCGCAGCGCGGCGGCGACCGGCAGATGGACGTACGGGAAGCTGACCAGCGTCAGGGCGAGCGCGGCGCCGCCGAACCCGGCGAGGCCCGGCTCGGCGGACAGCCAGGCGAAAGCGGCGACGTAACTGGGCACCGCCAGCGGCAGCGTGGCCAGCACCGACCAGGCGCGGGCGCCGGGCAGCGCGGTGCGCACGGTCAGCCAGGCCAGCGAGACGCCCAGCACCAGGCAGGCCGCCACGACCACGGCGGTCAGGCCGAGGCTGCGGGCGAGGAGGTGCAGGGTGCGTTCGTCGGCGACGACGTCCCAGGCGAAGGCCGGGCCGCGTTCCAGGGCGCGAACGGCGAGGTAGCCGAGGGGCAGCAGGGCGAAGAGGGCGGCCACGCAGGCGGGGACGAGCAGGACCAGGGGTGGCTTCCGGCCTGCCGTACGCGTCCTTCCGGGCCTGCGGGTCGCCAGTGAGGTGGACGGCGATGTCGGCACGGCGGGTCAGACCAGTCCGACGTCCTGGAGCATGGCCAGCGTCTCCTGGAGGGACTCCAGCTTGCCGAGGTCGATGTCGGGGGACTCCAGCGACTCGAACGCGGGCAGACCCGCCACGCTGCTGGTGACGCCCGCGGCCAGCGGGTACTCCTTCGTCCTGTCCGCGAAGTAGGTCTGCGCCTCCTTCGACAGCAGGTAGTCCACGGCCTTCTGGGCGCTCTCGCTCTGTCCGCCGTCCTCGATGATGCCCGCGCCGGCGACGTTGATCAGCGCGCCGGGGTCCCCGCCGGGCAGGAAGCGCAGCTTGGAGTCGACCTTGTCCTCGCCCTTCTCGGCGACCCGCTCGTACCAGTAGTAGTGGTTGACCAGGCCGAGGGAGACCTCGCCGGACTCGACGGCGTCCAGGGTGGCGAGGTTGTGGGCGTACGTCTTGGCGCCGTTCGCCTTCAGGTCCTTCAGCCACTCGCGGGTGGCGTCGTCGCCCTTCAGGACGCGCATGCCGGTGACGAAGGCCTGGAAGGAGGCGTTGGTCGGCGCGAAGCCGACCTTGTTCTTCCACTCCGGCTCGACCACGTCGAGGACACTGTCCGGGACGTCGCCCTCGGCGACCTTGTCCGGGTTGTACGCGATGACGCGGACGCGCCCCGAGAGGCCGACCCAGTCACCGCCGGAGCCGCGGTAGGCCTCGTCGACCTTGTCGAGGGTGGCCGAAGGCAGCTTTCGCAGCATGCCCTCCTCGGACAGGGCGCCCAGCGCGCCGGCGTCCTGGGAGAAGAACAGCCCGGCCTTGGTGCGGTCGCCCTCCTCCAGGATCTGGGCGGCGAGCTCCGCGCTGTCGCCGTACCGCACCTCGACCTCGACGCCGACGGCCTTCTCCAACTTGTCCAAAAGTGGCTTGACGAGCTTCTCGTTGCGGCCGGAGTAGATGACGAGGGAGGAGGCGTCGCCCTCGCCCCCACTGTCCTTGTCGTCGGAGCCGCACGCCGCGAGGGCGGGGAGCAGCAGACCGGCCGCGACCAGCGCGGTCGTCCGGCGAACCGAGGGGCGTCGCATGGCGTGTGCCTTCCTGCGGGGCTCGCCTTGGTGCCGCCGCCGGTCATGTCGTGGAGAGCGGGGGCGAAGCGGAACCTGTGACTTTTCCGTGGCTTGATTATGTCCCTGCTATGAATAAGGTAAGGATTACCTAAACGTCAAGGGTTCTGTGCTGAAGCGGACGTTCCCGCGGAAAGGGCGCGCCCCGTGCTCCACCCCTCCGAGCCCTTCCCGGCTCCCTCCCTCGCACCCGAGGTGCTTGGCGTGCCCTTCGCGCGCGAACTCGCGGCCCACGGCGACCGCGTCGCGCTCGTCACGCCGGAGGGGGAGCTGTCGTACCGCGACCTGGCCGAGCGGGTGGCCGCCACCGCCGAGCGCCTCGGGCCCGTACGGCGGCTGGTGCTGCTGGCCGGGGCCAACCGGACCGACGCGCTCGTCACGCATCTCGCCGCCCTGTCCGCCGGCCACCCCGTCCTGCTCGTCCCCGGCGACAGCGAGAGCACCATCCGCTCCCTGACCAAGGCGTACGCCCCCGACGTCGTGGCCCGCCCGGACGCCGACGGGACGTGGAACCTCGACGAACGGCACCCCGGCAGCGTCCACACCCTCCACCCGGACCTCGCCCTGCTGCTGAGCACCTCCGGCTCGACCGGCTCGCCCAAGCTGGTGCGGCTCTCCCACGAGAACCTCCAGGCCAACGCCGAGTCCATCGCCGCGTACCTCGACCTCGCCGACACCGACCGCGCGGCCACCACGCTGCCCCCGCACTACTGCTACGGCCTGTCCGTCATCCACAGCCATCTGGTGCGCGGCGCCGGGCTGATCCTCACCGAGCGGTCGGTGTCCGAGGCGGCCTTCTGGGAGGAGTTCCGCGCCGCCCGCGGCACCTCGCTGGCAGGAGTTCCGTACACCTTCGACCTGCTCGACCGGGTCGGCTTCGAGCGGATGGACCTGCCGCACCTGCGCCGCGTCACCCAGGCGGGGGGCCGGCTGGCGCCCGAACGCGTCGCCCGGTACGCCGAGTCGGGGCGCCGCTCGGGCTGGGAGCTGTTCGTGATGTACGGCCAGACCGAGGCCACGGCCCGCATGGCCTACCTCCCGCCGCGGCTCGCCGCCGAGCGCCCCGAGGCGGTCGGTGTACCGATACCCGGCGGCTCCTTCCGGCTGCGGCCGGTCGACGGCCACGGTCCGGACGTCGGCGAACTGGTCTACTCGGGGCCGAACGTGATGCTCGGTTACGCCGACGGCCCGGCCGACCTCGCCCTCGGCCGGACCGTGACGGAACTGCACACCGGGGACCTCGCCAGGCTCGCGTCCGACGGGCTGTACGAGATCACGGGCCGCCGCAGCCGCTTCGCGAAGATCCTCGGGCTGCGGATCGATCCGCAGCGCGTCGAGTCCCTGCTGGAGGAGCGCGGGGTCACCGCGTACTGCGCGGGCGACGGGGAGGCGCTCGCGGTGGCGGCGCTCGGGAGCGCCGGTGAGCAGACGCGGATCCGGCGGCTGGTCGCACAGGAGTGCGGGCTGCCGTCCCGTGCCGTACGGGTCCGGGCCCTCGACCGGCTCCCCCGCCTGGCCACGGGCAAGCCCGACTACGAGGCCGTACGGCGCCTGACACGCCCCGTGGAGGAGGCGGCGGCACCCGGCTCCGGGGAGGATCTCCGCCGCCTCTACGCGGAGATCCTCGACCGCACCGACGTCACCGAGGACAGCAGCTTCGCCGGCCTGGGCGGCGACTCACTGTGCTACGTCGAGATGTCCCTGCGCCTGGAGGAGGCCCTGGGCCATCTGCCCACCGACTGGCACACACGGACGATCCGCGAGCTGCGGACCACGCGGGTGCCGGCGGCGACGTCCTGGCGGACCCGCCGCACTCTGGAGACCGGCATCGCCCTGCGCGCCGTCGGGATCGTCCTCATCGTCGGCTCGCACGTCCAGATCTTCGACATCAAGGGCTTCGCCCACATCCTCCTCTGCGTCGCGGGCTACAACTTCGCCCGCTTCCAGCTGACCGACGCCGGGCGCCGCGAGCGCGTACGGCACCTGTGGCGCAGCATCGCCCGCATCGCGGTACCGAGCATGGTGTGGATCACCGGCGCGGTGGTCCTGACCGACTTCTACGACCCGGCCAACGCCCTGCTGCTCAACAGCCTGCTCGACCAGGGAAACGACCGCTTCGACTGGGCCTACTGGTTCGTGGAGGCCCTGGTCCACTTCCTCGTCTTCCTCGCCGTCCTCATGGCCGTACCGCTGCTGGACCGGCTGGAGCGGCGGTACGCGTTCGGCGTGCCGCTGGCCCTCACGGCCATCGGCCTGGTCGGCCGCTACGACCTGCTGGGCCTGGCGTCCCCCCGCCCCCAGCTGACCCCCACCGTGGTCTTCTGGCTGTTCACGCTGGGGTGGGCGGCGGCGCGGGCCTCCGCCGTGCGGCAACGGGCGCTGCTGACGGCGGTGCTGGTGCTCACCGTGCCCGGCCTGTTCCATGACCAGCCCCTGCGCACGGCCCTCGTGATCGTCGGGTTGGCGCTGCTGATCTGGGTACCGGCCCTGCCCAGCCTCGGCCCGCTCAGCGCGCTCGCGGGCGTGCTGGCGAGCAGCTCCCTCTACATCTACCTGACGCATTACCAGGTCTACCCCTACCTCCAGGAGGACTTCCCCCGCACCGCCCTGTTCGCCTCCCTCCTGGTCGGCATCGGCTACGCGGCGGTCGTGACCCGGGTGACGCGGACGGTCCGTTGGCTGTGACCGGGACTGCCGAGTTCCGGAACGGCCGCGGCGGCCACCCGGGCATGCCGGATGGAACTTCGGGGAGTTGCAAAGAGTTGGCAAGATGACGTGCGCAACGCACGCGGACGACCGGAACGACACGGCTAAGCCGAGGTGGCACGTATGGCGATGTTTGATCGGATCAAGGACCAGGCCAAGAGTCTGCAGCAGCAGGCGCAGGGGGCGCGGAGCTCCGGTGGACACGGACACGGGCGGCCGGGTTCAGGGTCCTCCGGGGGATCGAAGGCTCAGCTGGTGAACACGCTCAAGTCCCAGCTCACCTCCCTCAAGACGGAGCTGAAGAGCGGCGCCTACCGGGACGCCAGCATGGCCATGTGCGCCCTGGTCGCCGCCGCCGACGGGCATGTCGACCCGGCCGAGCGGCAGCATGTGGAGTCGCTGATCCTGAACAACGACGTCTTGCAGAACTTCCCGTCCGAACAGCTGCGGCAGCGCTTCAACAAGCACGTCGACCAGCTCGCGTTCAACTTCCAGCAGGGCAAGACCGAGGCCATGCAGGAGATCGCCAAGGCCGCGAAGAAGCCGACGGAGGCCAGGGCGGTCGTACAGACCGGCTTCGTCGTCGCGGGTGCGGACGGATACGTGGCGCCGGCCGAGGAGCAGGTCCTGCGTGAGGCGTGCTCGGTACTCGGGCTGTCCCCGCAGGAGTTCGGCCTCTGACGACGCGCGTCGCAGTCCGGCCCGGTGCGCGCGCTCCGCGCGGCACTGCTGTGCACAACAGCAGTGCCGCGCGGAGCCGTTCCCGGTACCTCCCGGCTCCCCGACGGGGCCCCTAGTCGGCTTGTGACCCGTCAGTCGGCTTGTGACCCGTCGTTGTCAGGCGCGGCGTCGCCCGTCACGTCGGTCACCTTCCAGCGCTGGTTGGGGCCGGAGTTCGGCGGCCACACCCCGACGCCGGCTCCGTCGTTCGTGGCCTGGCCGGAGACGTCCGGGAGCTGGCCGGTGGCGGCGTTGACGAGGGTCCAGGTGCCGTCGCCGGTCGTAGACATGATCCACTGAGCGGCGCTGTCGGGGCGGCCCTCGGCGGGCTCGGCCACCAGGGCGCCGTCACGGATCGCCAGGCGCTTCTCGCCCCCGGCGGCGGTGAACGCGTACCGCGTCCGGTTGTCCGTGCTACGGCCGATCCGGTCCAGCTGCCACTGCCGGCCGCTGGGGTCGGCCGCGTCGGCGGACCTGATGACGAGGCTCTTGCCGTCGGCGGCGATGGCGAGGTCCTTGCCGCTCTGCACGCCGGTCAGCCGGTAGGTGTGACCTTCCTGCAACTCCGCCGCGTCCTTCGCGACCCCGGACACGCCCTTGACCAGGAAGGACGTCACGGACTGGGCGGGCACGGTGACGGTGGCCTGCTTGCCGGTGACCCGGACGGCCTTCTGCCGTGCGAGCTTGCCGTCGGCGCTGGTGACCACCGGGGTGACGGTGGCACGGGAGGAGACGTGGCCGAACTTCGACAGGTCGAGGGTGACGTCGCGGGCTTCGGCGGTGCTGTTGACGTGGACGACCGTCGCCGCGTCGCCCTTGCGGGAGACCGCCGCGGTGCTGGAGGTGTCGTCCGTCTTGATCAGCCGGTCGCCGGGCTTGATGTAGTGAGTGAAGTTACGGGCGGTGTCGAACTTGGTGTTGGTGTAGATCGGACACGTCTCGAGGGTGTCCTCGGAGGTGCAGCTGAAGGGGAGCTGGATCTCGCCCCAGTTGCCGCCCTTCGCGGACTCGCCGCCGGGCTTCATGTTGTCGTAGTCCTCGACGGGCTGCCAGAACACCCAGGCACGGGGCTCCAGTTCACGCAGGTCGTCGACCATGCGCTGAGCCAGGCCGAGACCGGGCCGCATGTCCGTGAAGCTCTGGCCGTCGCCCCAGTCGCCCTCGACCTCGCTCATCCACAGCGGCTTGTCCGCGGCCTTGGCCAGGTCGCGCACGGTGGTGCGCTGGCCGGTGCCGTAGGTGTGGACGTTCATTTGTTCGACGAGGTCGCGCACCTCCTGGGGGTAGGAGTTCCAGTTGGTGGCGAAGGTGCCGGGGTTGGTCTCGTCCATCGCGGAGATCCCTGCGTCGGTGCGGGACTTCTCCAGGGTGGGGCCCAGCGCCCGGAGCACCTTCTGCTGGAGTTCGGGACCCATGTGGGCCCCTTCCTGACGGCCGCCGACGGGCTCGCCGTCCGGGCCGAGCTTGGTGCCCCAGTAGTTGGTGTTCGGCTCGTTGAACGGGTCCAGCGTGTCGACCTTGATGCCGTGCGCCTTCTCCAGCCGCTCGGTGGCGCCCACCAGATACTTGGCGAAGTCGTCCACCGACTCGGTCTTGAGCTGGTCCTTGCCCGCGTCGAAGTTGCCGGAGACGTAGCCGCTCTCGGTCATGAACCACGGCGGCGAGTTGCTGAACGTCTCCCAGTGGGTGATGTCCTTCTTGATGCGGTCCACCCACCAGCGCTGAGTGGCGTCGGCGTTCTTGTTCCAGTCGGCCGGGTCGTCGGCGTCCCACCAGTCGACGTCCTCGCGGGTGGTGCCCGCCGGGGCCTTCCACCAGCCCTCGACCGCTCCGCCGGCGCGCAGGTAGTCCTTGACGTCCGGGGCGTTGCCCCCGCCGATGTTGTAGCGGGCGATGTTCAGGGCCAGGCCGTCGTCACCGAAGAGGAGCTTGGCCAGCTTCTCGCGTATCGCGGGCGGGTAGTCGCCGGTGGCGTTGGCGAACCAGACGAGGCTGGTGCCCCAGCCCTCGAACTTCTCCTGCTTGTAGGAGGGGTCGGGCCGGACGGTGACCGAGGCGCCTGCGGCCGTGGTCTCGGCGTGCGCGGCGGGCAGTGAGGTGGTGGCCAGGACGGTCCCGGTGGCGAGGGCGGTGACGCCGATCCCCAGGAGCCGTCGCTTGCGGGTGCGGTGTGCCATCTCGAGTACTCCAACTCTTCTGCGTGCCGCGCGTCCCGGCGGCCACAGAGATCGGGGCCCGTGGGTGATGTTTACGTAAACATGCACTGGCGCGATGTCTACACCGTCCGAATCTCGACGGTCAAGGAGTCGTTCAGGACCGAAAGTTGCGGGAGGTCGGGCATGCGAGGGCAGGCGCGGGCAGGCGATGGGGGAGGCCCCCGGATCGGGGGGTGGGTTCTTCCGAACCAACTGTGCTACTGTGCTAAGAGTTGCAGTTTTGGTTACCAGAGACTTTTGAGTGCTCTTCCGACCTTTCGTCGACGAGCACTCTTTTCATGTCCGGATCTTTCCGGTCGGGTACTCGTTGTTGCGACGCCGGGTCCGCAAGGTGCGGACCCGGGCACTACCCTCAAGGGAGATTCAATATGGCATCTGGCACCGTGAAGTGGTTCAACGCGGAAAAGGGCTTCGGCTTCATCGAGCAGGACGGCGGCGGCGCTGACGTGTTCGCCCACTACTCGAACATCGCCACCTCCGGCTTCCGCGAGCTTCAGGAAGGCCAGAAGGTGACCTTCGACGTCACGCAGGGCCAGAAGGGCCCGCAGGCCGAGAACATCGTTCCCGCCTGACGCTGACGCGCAGTACATGGCCGGGGCCCGCACCCCTAGAGTGCGGGCCCCGGCTCATCGCATTTTCCTTGGCCTTGTGACCGCCGAACCGCACCCAGTGCTCGGCCGATCGGAAACCCCGCCCAGCTCTCGCGGCAGGTCCCGGTCTCTTTCGTTTTTCTTCGGCTCAGTCTTGCGAATCCTCATGCGGCCCGTCACCGCCGCTGGGAGCGATTCCTCGATACGTGCCGCATCGAGGAAGGTTCCCATGAACCGCACAGCTCGCACGAACAACGGCTCCTCCCGCTCCCGTACCGACAGGGGCTCGGCCGGCTCCGCTCGGGGCAACCGCGCCCGCTCTCAGGGGACGGATCGCCAGAGCGCTCCTTCCCGTTCGGCCAATGCCGGGCGGGGCGGTCGCGGGGGTCGTCCCGCCGCGCCCGGCGGGGAGTTCGCCCTGCCGGTCACCCACACCCCGGCACTGCCGCCGGTCGAGGCGTTCGCCGACCTCGACATGCCCGAGCGTCTGCTGACCACGCTCGGCGCCGAAGGCGTGACCGCCCCGTTCCCGATCCAGGCCGCGACCCTGCCGAACTCGCTGGCCGGCCGGGACGTCCTGGGCCGCGGGCGCACGGGGTCGGGCAAGACCCTCGCCTTCGGCCTCGCCATGCTGGCCCGTACCGAGGGGCAGCGGGCCGAGCCCCGGCATCCGCTGGCGCTCGTCCTCGTACCCACCCGTGAGCTGGCCCAGCAGGTCAACGACGCCCTCACCCCCTACGCCCGCGCGCTGCGCCTGCGGATCGCCACGGTGGTCGGCGGCCTGTCGATCGGCCGCCAGGCGAGCGCCCTGCGCGCCGGGGCCGAGATCGTCGTCGCTACGCCCGGCCGGCTCAAGGACCTCATAGACCGCGACGACTGCCGCTTGGACCGCGTCGCCATCACCGTCCTGGACGAGGCCGACCAGATGGCCGACATGGGGTTCATGCCGCAGGTGACCGCCCTGCTCGACCAGGTGCGGACCGACGGCCAGCGGATGCTGTTCTCGGCCACGCTGGACCGCAATGTCGACCGTCTCGTACGCCGCTACCTGCACGACCCCGTGGTGCACTCGGTCGACCCGTCCGCGGGCGCGGTCACCACGATGGAGCACCACCTGCTCCACGTGGACGAGGCCGACAAGCACGCCACCACGACGGAGATCGCCGCCCGCGACGGCCGCGTGATCATGTTCCTGGACACCAAGCACGCGGCGGACCGGCTGGCCAAGCGGCTCCTGGCCGTCGGCGTGCGTGCCGCGGCCCTGCACGGCGGCAAGTCCCAGTCCCAGCGCACCCGGACCCTGGCCCAGTTCAAGGAGGGCCACGTCACGGCTCTGGTGGCCACCAACGTCGCGGCCCGCGGTATCCACGTCGACGACCTCGACCTCGTCGTCAACGTCGATCCGCCCAGCGACCACAAGGACTACCTGCACCGCGGCGGCCGCACCGCCCGCGCCGGCGAGTCCGGCACCGTCGTGACGCTGGTCCTGCCCCACCAGCGCCGCGAGATGACCCGCCTGATGGCCGACGCCGCCATCACCCCGCAGACCACCCGCGTCCGCTCGGGCGAGGCCGAACTGACCCGCATCACCGGTGCCCAGGCACCCACGGGCGTGCCCGTCGTCCTCACTCCGCCGGTCACCGAAAAGCGCACCGAACGCAACGGCTCCTCCCCGCGCGGACGACGCGGCCGCCCCGCCCAGGGCCGCCGCCGCGCCCCCGCCAGGGGGACGGGCCGCTGAGAACCGGCGCCCCCGATGGCACATCGGGGGCGCCGGTGCCGACCCGCTCGCGGGATGTGTCAGTGGTGGAGGAGGACCTTCTCCTTGGCCCGGCGGAACTCCTCGTCGGAGATGTCGCCGCGGGCCCGGATCTCCGAGAGCTTGGCGAGTTGATCCACCTCGCGTGGCCCCGGTGCCGCCCGCCGCTGCTGATCTGACCCACCACGGCGAGCGCCGCCAGGACGAGGACCACGACGCGGAGCCAGGTGCCGATCACGTCCAGCAGACGCATGCCGTCCTGGGCCTCGTTCAGTTTGTCGGTGCGCAGCAGGGTGATCGTCTTGTCGACCTCGGGCGCGGACTCGCGGCTGGTCACCACCTTGTTCACGATGTCGTGGACGGCCGAGTTGAGCGCGCCCTTCAGCGGGCCGGTCAGGGCATGGGCGCCTTGGACCACCTGAGGTCGCGCCCCTGCCTGCTCCAGTGCCTGAGCGGCGGCCGCGGTGATGGCGGCGACATCGATGTTGTCGACGACGCGCTTGGTGAGCCGGTCGGTGTCGGAGACCTCGGAGTCCACCCAGGCCGCGATCACGGCGGGCGGCGCCAGGAGGAAGGCCGGCAGCAGCAGTAGGGAGGCGGCCGTATAGCGCAGGGGCCGGTGACGAACGGTCGCCGCCTTGCGCAGCCGTTCGTACTCGTCTCGTACCGCCCCGCTCAAGGCAGGGCCGTCGGCCGGACGGTCAGGGCCTTCCACTCAGGCTTCTTCCAGGGCCTCGCCGAACTCGCGCAGTACCCGGCCGTGATGGCTGTGCGCGAGTTGGTGTCCGACCGCCAGGACCATCGCCATCGGCCATTCGATGATCTCGAAGGCTGCCAGTACGCCGACGCCGGCGAGGAAGGCGAGTTGCTCGGGAGGGAGCAGTTCGAGCCGAGTGCCCAACACGTCGAGAGTCACGGTGTGGTGTGCGACGGCGCGTTCAGCGGCCGCGCCTGCCGACTTCGCGTCCGCGTCCGCGACACCGGGCTGGGCGGGGCGGGCATCCCGTGGGGTGACAGTTGATGCGGTCATGGTTGCCATCCGATCCATCGTCGACGCCAAGCCGTCGGCGATGCGTTTTGGCAGGTTTTGCCGTCTTGTCAACCATATCGACGGACTTCGGACGTCGCATTGCCGAGCGGCGGGCCGAGCATGACGGCGATGTCGCCGGGCTGCGGTGAGGGTGCGGCGCGGCCGTCGGCGGGCACCAGCCGGCCGTCGGGACGTACCAGGAGCAGCAGGTCGTGCCGGTCCGGGAGCGTGCCGGCCGTGGTGTCGACGCGGTGCGTCACGATGTGGGCCCCCTGCGCGTGCCTGCGGGCCACGCCGAGGCGGGTGAGTCCCGGAGCCAGCAGGGTGTCGTCACCGCCGTAGGGAGCGACGACGCCGTGGTCGCCGCTGCGTGGTCCGAGGCGGTGGACCGGAATTCCCGCGCCGCGGCTCAGCACCGTGGACGCATGACGGCGATGTCGCCGGGCTGCGGTGCAGGTGCGGCGCGGCCGTCGGCGGGCACCAGCCGGCCGTCGGGACGTACCAGGAGCAGCAGGTCGTGCCGGTCCGGGAGCGTTCCGGCCGTGGTGTCGACGCGGTGCGTAACGATGTGGGCCCCCTGCGCGTGCCGGTGGGCCACGCCGAGGCGAGTGAGTCCCGGAGCCAGCAGGGTGTCGTCACCGCCGTAGGGAGCGACGACGCCGTGGTCGCCGCTGCGTGGTCCGAGGCGGTGGACCGGAATTCCCGCGCCGCGGCTCAGCACCGTGGACGCATGACGGCGATGTCGCCGGGCTGCGGTGCAGGTGCGGCACGGCCGTCGGCGGGCACCAGCCGGCCGTCGGGACGTACCAGGAGCAGCAGGTCGTGCCGGTCCGGGAGCGTTCCGGCCGTGGTGTCGACGCGGTGCGTAACGATGTGGGCCCCCTGCGCGTGCCGGTGGGCCACGCCGAGGCGAGTGAGTCCCGGGGCGAGCAGGGTGTCGTCACCGCCGTAGGGAGCGACGACGCCGTGGTCGCCGCTGCGTGGTCCGAGGCGGTGGACCGGAATTCCCGCGCCGCGGCTCAGCACCGTGGACGCCAGGGCGTTGAAGTCGTCCTCGTCCGTGAGGAGCAGCACGGCAGTGATGCCCTCGAGCCGGGCCCCGCGTCCCGTGGCCGCCGCCAGCAGTTCTCCCGGCGCCAGTTCCAGGCCCGCTTCCCGGATACGTTCGCGCTGTTCCTCGGAGCCCGCCCACATCAGCACCTCCAGCCCGGCCGATCGCAGTGCGCGCGCCAATTCGACCGCCCACGGGTCGCCGCCGACCAGGAGGGGGCGGGCGCGGGCGGGACGGACGGCTCCCAGGCGGCGGGCGACGGGCGCCGCCGTCAGGCCGTAGAGCGTCACGGTCGCGGCGATCGTCAGAAAGGTGGCCGGAAGAATCTTGGAAGCCCCGCCGATGCCCGCGGTGACCAGGCCGGAAGGCGGCCACCTGCCGGGTACGGGAGCGCAGCACCGAGGCCGCGACGCTCCGCCCGTCCGGACAGGCCGCCCGCAACGCCTCCCACTCGCCCGCCGTGCGCCGCATCGGATCAGCGTCGGGGCCGGTGGGCCAGGTCGCCAGCACCGCGTCGGTGATCTGGGTACGCCACCAGGCCGAACGCAGCGCCCGCCCGGCCTGCTCCTCGGCGACCCGCCGCACCCGGTCAGGAACGTACAGTCCTTCGCGCACGGTGGCCGCCCAGCCCAGCATCCGCAGCGCCATCCACGCGTTCGACGGCAACCGCACCCCCGACCGGTCCCGCCCGGAGGCGAGTTGGGCCAGATCCGGACGGTTCCAACGGGCGCCGGTCACCGACGTGCACATGCTCTCGACCAGAGCGGTCAGCCAGCCCACCCGCTCACCGAGCGCATCAACCCCCAGCACCTCGCCGGTGACGGCATCCAGGCCACGGAACGCGCACGCCACCCGCTCGGCCTCCCCCTCACCCAGCCCGACCTTCCGCCGCACCCTGTCACCCCCCACCCGGCCACCCAGAACTGCTGTCCGATCATCGAACTCACCTACACAACGCACCCCGCCCAGAAAGGTCACGCAGCAACCGCAAGAGCCCCGAAGAGACCGGAAGAATCACAGCAACACCAAGGAAACCCAAGCCAATCGATCCACCGTTAGCGACCCTGATCACGGTGCGGCGCGTGTGCCCACGGAGCTTTCGCGGGTCGAGACCGAGCCCGGCGTCGTAAAGGATCATCGCCACGGACAGCGACACCAAAGGCTCGAAGGCCGCTCCCAGCAACCGGTCGGGGTGGATGTCATCGGTCAGAGCCCCCGCGACGAAGCCCGCCGGGAGCAGGATGATCAGCGCCGGAACGCGCACACGGGTGGCGACCACCTGGGATCCGACCGCGAGTACGAACGTCAGGCCCACGCCGAAAAGGATCTCGTCGGTTGTCACCGCTCGCCCTCCTCGCCACCTCTCCCACCCCTCACGTCGCCCCCCCGTGTGCCTCCCATGGTGTCTCGGCGGGAAGCCCTCGGCCTGTCGTGGGCATGGGCAGCCGACGGAGCCGACCGACATGCGGATCCCCCGGTCGAGTGGTCCACTGGACAAGGGGAGTTGCTATGGGCGTGAGGAGTTGCCGTGAGCAACGAAAGCGACGCATTCGACGACGTGGGCCCCATCGATTACCTGGTGGTCGAGTACCCGGGCAGCCGCCCCACCGGTGAAGCCCTTCCGTTCCTCGTCGACTTGGTCGACCGCGGCCTGATCCGCATCCTTGATCTCCTCTTCGTCCGCAAGAACCCCGACGGTTCCGTCGCAGCGGTCGACCTGGCGAATGTCGTCCAGGACGAAAACCCGGACCTCGCCGTGTTCGAAGGCGCCCCCTCCGGACTGTTCGGTCAGGACGACATCGAAGAGGCAGCAACGGTGATCGGCCCAGGCAGTACGGCCGCCCTCGTCATGTACGAGAACCGCTGGGCCGCCCCCCTTTCCCATGCCATGAGGCGCAGCGGCGCTCGACTGGTGGCCGCCGGGAGGATCCCCGTTCCGGACGTCATCGCGGCCCTCGATTCGATCGAGGCCGCGGGGCCCGGCGCCAGGCCGTGAACCCGCGCAGAGCACAGGAGGTGCCGACCGTGCCAGGTCTTCTTCGCGGAGTTGCCCGTACCGCCGCCATCGCCGGCACGGCGACGGCGGTGTCGAACCGCGTGTCCCGGCGACAGGCGGGCCGGTGGGCCCAGCAGGAAACCCCGCAGACCGCGCCCGCGCAGCCTGCGTCCACGTCACCGGAGGACAAGATCGCCCTGCTGAAGGAACTGGGCGAACTGAAAAAACAGGGTGTGCTGACCGACGCGGAGTTCGAGGACCAGAAGCGCAAGATCCTCTACGGGTGACCACCAGTTGTGGACAGCCTGAACATCCTGCCGCTCGCAGCCCACATCTTCAGAATTTAATCAGCCATGCCCTTTCATCGGATACATGGGATAGTCGCCGATGGCCGACTTTCATTCCCCCAAATGCCCGATGCCTGCCCCGGCGCGGTGCTCGTTAGGTGGTTGTGACTTGGAAGGAAAGGCATGCAGGTGAAGCTCGTCCGCGCCTCTCGCACGAGGGAGGTTCCGGAGAACCGGAAAAGCGGATCTTCTTCCCAGCTGATCAGACCATTACGGAAAGCAGCACCGTCTGGCTCGAGTTGGCCGGCGGGAGGGTGAGCCTCAAGCACTGCTCGGACCTGCTTGAGGACTTCCTGGAAACCATCAGCCGGATGGAGAGTGATTACCTGCGGGCCGCGGTGGAAGGACATGACACCCCAGCGCAGCCGTCGGCCGGTCCAAGGCTCGTGCTCTGAACGAAGCATTCTGAACCGGAGCGCGGCGGGGTCAAGGATGGACAGGATTCAGGATGAGAACCGACTATGACGCGGTAAACCAATATCCCAATTACACTGAGCCATTTGAGACGCAGCACATCTGGCACGTCCCTGATCCGGCGCTCTCGTCGGACGGATGGGATCCGGATGAAGAACTGGCTCAGATGCTGCACACGACGACGCACAGCATGGATCCGGTTCCTCCCCCACTGGACATCCATACGCGCCCGCGCCGCCCGGCCAGTCGACGGCGACCCCGGCCAGGGGGTCACATCGTTGCCGGAAATTCCAGGATCATCACCGTCGCGATCCTGATCGCGATGATCACCATGTGCGCGGTGACGATGCTGAGCTGGTCCATCTCTTATTCGTACGAACAGCTGCACAGCATCGCGCTGCTGGTGGTGTCGGAGAAGTTGGCGCAATGGTGGCCGCTGACGGTGTACGGGCCGTGGCTCGTGGCGGGTTTATCCATCCTGCGGGCATCCGTTCAGTACCGGACCGCTCGGCGGTCCTGGGCCGTGATGCTGCTCTCCTCCGGCACGGCGGTAGCGCTGTGCATCGGACAGTCACCGCATTCTCTGCTGGCGATGGTGATCGTCGGAATTCCACCGATCACCGCCCTGGTCTGTTTCCGTGAACTCGTCGGCCAGTTCACGCCTCGGCACTGCCCCCGGCACGCCGCCGACTCCGTGAACGGGCCCAAGCAGACCAGGCCGTAGACCGACACGGCGCCTCAGCCTCGTACAACCTCCCCCGTTCCGCGACGAGCCCCAGGTCATTGGCCTGGGGCTCGTTCGCTGTTCAGGGGCGCCGTGTGGCCCACCCCCGCGACGGCCTGCCCTGAGGGCTGGAGGAAGCTTGGACGCGTTCCGATTTCTTCAACTCTCAAGGAGACACACGGACATGACTAGCCATCTGCCACGCCGCAGGACCGTACTGAGTGGACTGGTCGGCGGCCTGGCGCTGACCGCCGGCGCGGCCGGAGCCGGACCCGGAGCCGGAGCGGCATGGGCGTCGGGGCGGGAACACGGCGGCCGTGGGGTGAGTGCGGAGCCGTATGTTCCGATACCGGTGGGCCGTGGCGGCGGCCCCGCCGAGACGGACCGGGTGCACGTGCTGAAGGTCGGGCCGGAGCGGGCGGAGACCGTGGTGGTCCTGGTGCCGGGCATGTTCGGCGCGGCCAATGACTTCCGGCTGGTGGCCGGGGACCTGGTGCGGGCGGTGCCCGGGATCCAGGTGTGGGCGTTCGACCGGCGGGAGGAGAACCTGGCCGACCGCACCGGGTTCGCCACCCCCGACCCGGCCGCGTACTACCTGGACGGCCACTACCGCTCGCAGGACCCGGCCGCCTCCGGATACGCCGCCGACTGGGGTCTGCGGCTCACCCTGGAGGACCTGCGTACGGTGGTCCTGGCGGCCGGTGCCGGTGGCCGGCGGCGGGTGGTGCTGGGCGGTCACTCCTGGGGCGCGACGACCGTGCTGGCGTACGCCGCCTGGGACTTCGACGGACACCCCGGGTACCGGGACCTCGCGGGCCTGGCGCTGATCGACGGCGGTGTCCTCGGGGCGTTCGAGGGAACGGGCGCGCCGGTCCAGGACTCGCCCGAGGAGGTGCGGGAGCGGCTCGCGGCCATCGAGGGCGGTGCCGTCTTCGACATGACGCTCAGTGCGGTCGGCCTGGGCAGCCGCGCGGAGAGTACGCAGATCTGGTACCAGCTCGCCGGCTGGTACGCGCGTGTCGACCCGGAGGGCCGGTCGGTCCTGCAGCCCCGGCTGCCCGACGCGCTGCGGCTGCCGTATCCGATCACCAACGCCGCCCTGCTGGGCACGCTGGTGGACGCCGGGTTCGGCTGGCCGAACGACATCAGCGTGCACTCGGGACGCGTCGCCGACAGCGGTGCCGGTGATGACGTACGCGGGTGGATCGACGAGGGCATCACGCCCATCGGCCGTGTCGCGGCGGCGTACGCGGGCCCGGAACCGGCGGTCTGGGAGTGGTACTGGCCGTCGCGGCTGTCGGTGGACCTCGACGTCACCGACGCCTACGCCGACACGGACCTCGCCCGTTCCCTCGGGCTCCGGCTGCGGCACGCCACGCGGATCGACGTACCGCTCTACGCCTTCCAGACGAGCTACTCCCACGGCACGGTCCTGACCGGGGCGCAACGCGTCGTAACCGGTTCCCGAATCCCGTACACCACTTACGAGACGGACGAGGGAATGAACCATCTGGACCCGCTGTTCGCCGCCACCGCGCAGAACACGATGACCCGTACGTTCGCCGGGTTTCTTGCACGGGGGTAGTGAGACCTCAGCCCCGCGTACTACCGTCCCCCCGACGGAAAACGCTTACTACTCATGACTCAGGTCGGGGCCGGAGAGTGCGATGAGAACTTCAGAAGACGGGGCGCTGTCCCGCCGCGGGATGCTCAAGGGCGCGGCCGTCACCGCCGGGACGGCCGCGGTGGGGCTCGGCGCCACGCGGCCGGCCCTCGCGGCGGACGCCCCGGTCGGTGCGGCGCCCCGCGCGACCTCGCGCATGGGCGGCACGTCCATCACCGTGTCGGTGGTGGACGGTGCGCTCCGGTGGTCCGCCACCCGCAACGGCAGGACGGTGATCGACACCTCGGCCCTGGGCCTCAGGCTGGCCGACGGGACCGTCCTCGGCAGCGACGTGACGCTCCTCCGGGACGACTACCGGACCACCCGCACCACCTGGTCCCCCGTGTACGGGCGCAACGCGACCGTCACCGACCAATACCAGGAGCAGCGCTGGACCCTCCAGGACACCGCCTCGGGGATCCGCTTCGGCGTCCAGATCCGCGCGTACAAGGCCGGCGTGGCCCTGCGCTACATCCTCCTCGAAAAGGGCACCACGACCATCACCGACGAACTGACAACGTTCGTCTTCCCGGACGAAACCACCGTCTACAGCGCCCGCGACGAGGACGTGTACGTGCCGGTCGCCCCCGACGCGATCCCCTCCACCGGCACGTCGAGCACGGACCAGGGCCCTCTGACCGACCTGCCGCTGACCGCCGCCCTCTCCAACGGGTACATCGCCTGCGTCTGCGAGTCCTCCCGCCTGAACTTCCCCCGTCTGATGCTCAGTTCGGTCCCCGGGCAGCCGGGCGCCCTCTCCGCCTTCCTGATGGAGCACACCGCCCGCGGCAGCGGCCCGGTCGAGACGGCCGCCACGGTCACCACCCCGTTCGCCACGCCGTGGCGCGCGGTGGTGATCGGGTCCACGCACGCCGAGCTGGTCGACAACGCCGAGTTGGTGCTCAACCTCGCCCCGCCCACCGCCCTGACCGACACCTCCTGGATCAAGCCGGGCAAGGTCTTCCGCTGCGAGCTCAGCACCGCCGCCGGCCTCGCGGGCGTCGACTTCGCCGTGGCCCGCGGCGTGGAATACATCGAGTACGACGCCGGCTGGTACGGCCCCGAGTTCACCACCACGGACGCCACGACCCCGATCGCCGCCATCGACATGCCGTCCGTCATCTCGTACGCCACGAGCAAGGGCATCGGCGTCTTCCTCTACGTCAACCGAATCGCGCTGACCGACGCGGACTCACTCTTCGGCCTCTACAAGAGCTGGGGCGTCGCGGGCATCAAGCTCGGCTTCATCAACGAAGGCACCCAGTCGATGACGAACCAGATCACCGGCTGGGCACGGACGGCCGCCGAGTACGAGCTGCTGATCGACATGCACGACGACGTCCGCCCGTTCGGCTACGAGCGCACCTACCCCAACTACATCAGCCTGGAAGGCGTCCGCGGCAACGAGCAGTTCCCGACCGCCACCCACAACGTGACGCTGCCCTTCGCCCGCAACATCGGCGGCCCGATCGACTACACCATCTGCTACGGCCAGTCGCGCAACAAGACGACCAACGCCCACCAGATGGCGATGGCCGCGGTCTACTACCAGCCCCTCAACTTCCTCTTCTGGTACGACAAGCCGTCCAAGTACGCCAACCCGGCCGGCTGGCCAGGACTGCCCTGGTTCAACGCCGTCCCCACGACCTGGGACGAGAGCAGGACCCTGACCGGATCGATCGGCGAGTACGTGGCGGTCGCCCGCCGGGGCGGCTCCACCTGGTACCTCGGGGCGATGACCAACGAGACGGCCCGCACGCTGCCGATCCCGCTGTCGTTCCTGGGCAGCGGAACGTACACGGCGACCGTCTACGCCGACGGCACGCCGGGCAGCAGCCCGTTCCGCACCCCGGTCGTGGTCGGTACGCGGACCGTCACCTCGGAGACCACACTGGACGTGACCATGGCCCCCGCAGGCGGCCAGGCAATCATCCTGAAGCAGAACTGAATCCAGGAATTGGCAGATCTGTTCCACCTGCGCGAGGGAAAACCGCAGGTCACGTAGCCGTGCCGGTGGAACAGATCTGCCAATTACTCCCCTTGGCACCGGGGGCACCAGAGTGTGGCTCGGCCCGTCATGCGGGTGCGGTGGAGGTGGGTGCCGCAGCGTGGGCAGGTTGGGTCAGGGTCGTCTCGGTGGCCCGTGAGCCAGGAGTCGCGTGGGGGGACGCAGCCGGCGGTGACCGCGGAGCGGAGCGTGCGGCGCATGGTCGTGTAGAGGTGGCGGCGTTCCGGCTCCGTGAGGTCGCTCGAGCGGGTCGCGGGGCTCAGTTCGGCTCGCCACAGGATCTCGTCGGCGAGCAGGTTGCCGAGGCCGGCCAGGACCGACTGGTCGGTCAGGACCGCCTTGACGCGGCCGCGGTGTGAAGCCAGCGCGGCCTCGAAGTCGTCGCGGTCCACCGTCAGCGCGTCCGGGCCCTGATCGTCCAGCAGTCGTGCGATGTCGGAGTCGTCCTCGGCCAGCCACAGGCCCTGGAGCTTGCGCTGGTCGCGGTAGCGGAGCTGGCGGTCGGTGGCCACGGTGAACAGGACGCGGTCGTGGGGCTCGGGCTCGTCGGAGGGGTCGGCGCAGAGCAGTCGGCCGGTCATGCCGAAGTGGAGGATGAGGGTGGGGCCGCCCGTGTGGGCCAGCAGCCACTTGCCGTGGCGCTCCGGTGTGGTGAACCGCCGGCCTTCCAGTGCCTCGCGCAGCCGCCGCTCGCTCATATCGTGCAGGACGCCCGTGTCGCGTACGTCGACCTGGCGGATGACCCGGCCCTTCGCGCAGGACTCGAGTACCTTCCGGAATCCCTCGACGTCTGGCAGCTCAGGCATGGGGCACATCCTCTCGCCCGGACGGGACAACGCCCCCCCCTTCTTCAGGATGCCCGCAGCAACCCCAACCCCGCGAACATGTCCCGGCACCACGCCAGCGCCGTGTCCATCGACTTCCACTGGCTGTCCTGCGGTGACAGGTAGGGGAGGACGTAGGGATTCGTGATGCCCTCCGGGAGATCCTCCGGAAAGCAGTCGTACGACTCATGCCCGTAGTTCGTGTCGTACAGGCGGCGGGCCACCGGCTCCGGAGCGCTGTCCCACACCGCGAAGCACAGGCGACGCAGCATCGCCGGATGCGCCATCACGAACATCAGCCGCCCGATGTCCAGCGGCTCCGCCGCCGAGATCACGCGCGCCACCGAGACGAACCGGTCCGTCCTGCTGACGTAGGAGCAGTCGCCCGACCAGATCTCGACGCTGTGCCCCGACGCGATGATGGACGAGCACAAGGCGGCCAGGGCCACGCCCCGGTTGTGTACGGCCGAGTGCGGGGTGGTGTTGACGTAGCCGGTCGGAATCAGGAACGTCACCACCCGGCCGCGTGCCGAGATCCGCTGCGGCACCGAGTCCACCATGCACTCCGGTACGCCGCTCAGGTAGACGCCGACGTCCACCTCGCTGCCGGTCACGTCCCAGGCGGGTACCAGTGCGGTGGTCAGCACCTCCTCCTGGACCCGTTCGCGCAGCTCGGCCACCTCGGCCTCCACCTCGGGAAGCACGGTGGTCCACCCGTCCTCGGCCAGCCGCAGTGTCTCCTCCCACGTCGCGCCGGCCCAGTTGTCGTCCCTGGGGCGCCGACCTGCTCCGTCGATGCTGTCGGGCGCGCGGGCCCGGTCCACGAACTCCTGCCAGGACCAGATCGGGGGCAGTGCGTGGACGGTGTCCTGCGGCCCCGGGTCGACCTGACTCACTGCCCGCCGTCCTCTCCGCCCTCTCCCAGCCCCAGCGCCGAACGGTGTGCCGCGGACATGCCCCGCACCACCCGCCACCGGATCGCCTGCTCCACGCTCGCCCCCGCCTGAAGCAGCTTCGCCGCGTCGATGCCGGCCCGGGGCGAGAACATCACCGGCAGCCGCTTCTCGGCCGCGGTGGCACGCAGCCGCCGTACCTTCTCGATCACCCGAAGGGTGTCCTCCTGCCGTGCGGGCGCGTGCGCGAGGGCGAGGCGCTCCTCGAGGTCCTCGTCCACCGGTACGTCGATGACGACGAAGCGGTCCAGGGTCGCCGCGTCCAGCGCCTGGCGGCCCACGTACTGCCGGTCGCCGCCGGTGCCGTACGTGTTCGCGGTGGCGATGAGGCGGAACTGCGGGTGCGCGGCGACCATGCCGTCGGCGAAGGCGCAGGAGCGGATGGACAGGGCCTGGTTGAGCTCCGCGAGGAGACCGGGGTGGCCGCTGTCCAGTTCGTCGAGCAGCATCAGGCCGCCGTGCTCGAAGGCGCTGCGGAAGGGCGTGCCGTGGTAGGTCCCGTGCGCGTCGTAGTAGCCGAAGATCTTGCTCATCGGCGTCGTCGGGCCGAGCGAGAGGGCGTGGAACTCCTGCGAGAACGCCTCCGCGGCCTGCTGGGCCATCATCGACTTGCCGGTGCCGGCCGGACCGACCAGCAGGACGTGGCAGCCGGCGCCGAGGGCGAGCAGTACGTCCGGCAGTACGGCGTGGGTGTGGCCGGTGACGCGGACCGGGTCGGCGTCGGCCACCCTGACCTCCACGACGGGCGGCACCTTCTCGGCGACGGTCTCGAGGACCGCGCGGACCGCCTCGTCCCGGGCGAACTGGCCTACGGTCTCCGTCACCTGATCCCGCGCCGCGACCAGGGCAGTCCAGGCCTTCGACAGCGTCTTGTCCATGTTCCCCTGGGCCTCCGCCAGGTCGACCCGGATCTTCGAGAGCGCCTTCTTCAGCTCGCCCTGCGCCTCCTCCAGCTCCGTCCGCGCCTCCCCGAACTCCTCCTTCACCTCCCTCTGCGCCTGCCCCAGCGCCTCCTTGGCCTCCGTCCGGGCCTTCCCCAGTTCCTCCTTGGCCTCCGCCCGGGCCTTCCCCAGTTCGTCCTTGGCCTCCGCCCGGGCCTTCCCCAGTTCCTCCTTGGCCTCGCCCTGTGCCCGCTCCAGCGCCTGCTTCGCCTCGGCTCGCGCCTTCTCCAGCGCCTCCTCGACCGCCCGGCGGGACTCCGCGAGCGCCTCCGCCACGGCCTCGCGCGCCTCTTCCAGCGACTTGGCCGTCGCCTCGGCCGTGAGGCTCGCGGCGGTCTTCTCGGCGACGCGTTGCGCGGTCTCGGTGGCCGTGTTCCCGGCCGCCGCCTCGGCGGCCCGGACGATCTCCTCGGCGTGGGCGACGCGTTCGTCGGCGATGGAGCGGGCGACCTCGGTGGCCACGCGCTGCGCCGTCGTCTCCATGGTCTGTTCGGCATAGGGCGATCTGGCGAGTGCGTCGGCGTACCGCATGACGGTCTCGCTCGCTATGGCTCCCGCGATGTCGCGGACTTCGGCCCGAGTGGTATCACGCATGCGAGGAATTCTGACCGGGCCGGACGGGACCCCTCCCAGAACCACGTCCGAACCACCCCTTCGCGTGGCTCTTCGCGTGGCTCTTCGCGTGGATCCTCGCGCGGATCCTCTCGTGGACCTTCTCGTGGATGTTTGGTGGATACCCCCCGGTAGAAGCCCTTTGGCGCCTGGTGCGGCCAGATCGGATTGATAGCTTCCGCTGCACTGGCCCCGGGGGAACCGCAAAGCCGGTACTGACCTTCATAAATGAATCCGGACGGAACACCTTGCGCACTTCTCGTGAAAACCCAGGGGGAAGGCACCGCTGGCGGGTGCCGAAAAGTCGACGCGGCCGAATATTCGTGGCCGGCGGGATATCCGTGCTGGCGATGGCGCTCATCGCGCCGCTCGCGTCAGCGGCCCTGACCGCCTCGTCCGATCCCAGCCCCACGCCGTGGCCGGACCGGGTCACCGACACCTCCCAACTACCCTCCGGATGGCAGCGGTCCGACGACCGGGTCGTCGCCTCCGACGGAGACAGCACCGGCCTGCACGTCCTGACCGCCGACGCCTCGGACGCCTACGCCTGGCGCACCGCGGCCACCCTGTCCGAGCCCGGCATCGACACCGACCAGTGGATCGGCCAGAGCTGTGTGACGGCGTCGGGCGACCGCGCGGTGGTGGTCTACGCGCCCCGGCAGGTGATCAACGATCAGGAGGGCTTCCAGCAGGGCGCCTTCGCGGCCGTGGTGAACCTGGAGAACGGCGCGGTGACGAAACTGCCGCAGCTGGTCTCCCTCGCCTACTTCAACCCCGGTTGCGGCGACGGCGAGCAGGCCGTGCTCTCCCGCCCGCAGGGCGACGGCACGCAGTTGCTGACCGTCGACGCGCGGCAGGGAAAGCTGACGGGGCAGCAGACCGTCCCGGGCCTGGTGACCTCCGCCGTGCCCTTCGGGGACGGGATCGCGGCGGCCACCGGTGACTCGGTGGTCTCGGTGAACGGCGAGGGACGCGTGCGCACCCTGGCCCGTACGCAGGGAATGCCGTTCCGGCTGGTGCCGGACGCCCACAGCGGTCTCGCCTACCAGGTCCCGGCCGCGAAGAAGACGGTCCAGATCCGCCGGGTCACGCAGGGCGGCTCCGACCGGCTGCTCGGCTCCGGGCTCCTCGGGGCCCTGGGCGTGCGCGGCAACGGCGGCCGGGTCTTCGTGACCGGGAAGGACGCGCGGGAGGACATCACGGGCTCGGCTCTGCCGAAGAGCTGGAAGCTGCTCGACGTCCCCGCCTCGTCCGAGGTCTCCACCACCGGCTCTCTCGCCCTGACGAGTATCGGCAACGGCGCCGAGGCGGCCGGCGGCAAGAACATCAGCACGGTCCAGGACCCCGGCACCGCGCAGCCGGTCGGCATCAACGCCCTGATACCGGGCAGCGACCAGACCTTCGACTTCCGGGTGAAGCCGAAGGCGCCGCGGCAGACGCAGGGCGCCGCGCAGTCCCCGGCCCTGTCCACCCGCGCCCCCGACCAAGGCGGCGAAGAGCCCTCGGTCGGCATGCAGTTGAACAGCGTCGACGACGGCCCGGCACACACCACCACCGACCCGGACCGGGCCTGCGCCGTCACCCGCAACGACCCCGAACTCCAGTCGCTCCAGCCGTCGACCGCCATGGTGGAGTGGGCGACGGACCTCGCCGTGCAGGGCAAGCTCGACGTCCGCCGCCGGTCCGGCTGGAACGGCACCGACCTCCCGTCGTACACCCCGCAGGGATTCTTCCCGCCCGTCGACCTCAAGGGCGGCGGCCGGGTGCCCGCGCAGATCATGCTCGGCGTGCTCTCCCAGGAGAGCAATCTGGTGCAGGCCAGCCCCAGGGCGGCGGCCGGCGAGAGCGGCAACTTCATCCAGGGCGGCTACTACGGCAACGCCGGCAGCGTCCACACCGTCGACTGGTCGGCCGCCGACTGCGGTTACGGCGTCTCCCAGGTGACCACCGGCATGGCTCGCTCGGACACGAACTACACCGTGGAGCAGCAGAAGGCGATCACCGTGGACTACGCGGCCAACATCGCGGCCGGGCTGCAGATCCTCCAGGACAAGTGGAACCAGCTGTACGACCACGGCCTGCTCGTCAACGGCGGGGACCCCCAGTACCTGGAGAACTGGTGGTACGCGCTGTGGGCGTACAACAGCGGCTTCAACGAGCCGAACGCCTCGGACAGCGCCGCCCCGTGGGGCCTGGGCTGGTTCAACAACCCGGCCAACGGCCTCTACCCGCCGGACCGGAAGATGTTCCTGTCGTCCGGCGAGGACGACGCCCGCACCCCCAACCTGTGGACGTACCCGGAGCGGGTCCTGGGCTGGGCGGCGTACTCCCAGAAGAAGACCGACCCGACGACCGGCACGTCCGAACCGGCGTTCGCGGTGGGCGACTGGCCGACCGGCAACGCCCCGGACGCCCAGCCGCCGCACGACGCCTTCTGCAAGCCCACCGTCAACGAGTGCGACACCTCCAAGCCCCGCAAGGTCGAGGGGTCGAGCCAGCCCGAAGGACCCTGCCAGCGGGACGACTTCAAGTGCTGGTGGCACGAGCCGGTGACGTGGACGGACTGCGCGCAGAAGTGCGGCACCGAGGTGCTGACCTACCAGGCGACCGACCCCGAGCCGGAGGTCACCTCGTCCCGCCCGGCCGCCTGCACCTCGTCCCTGCCCAAGAACGCGATGATCGTGGACGACGTGCCCAACACGGTGAAGTTCCGGGTCGGCGACACCAACCCCTGCGCCGGCAAGAACTGGACCAGCCGGGGCACGTTGTCGTTCACCTTCGGCTCCGCCCAGCAGAACGGCGCGACCGTCTACCCATCGAAGATCGACTTCCATCAGCTCGGTGCGGGCTTCGGCGGTCACTTCTGGTTCACGCACACCCGGGAGCCGAAGTTCACCGACTCGGTCGTCACCGGCACCTGGACGCCCGACCGGAAGGTCGAGGGCTGGGCGCGGGTCATGGTCCACCTGCCCGACCACGAGGCCAACACCGGCCAGGCGACCTACCACATCGCCCTCGGTGACGGCACCGTCGTGGACAAGACGATCTCCCAGGACACCGGTGGCAAGAACACCTGGGTCTCGCTCGGTTCGTACGAGTTCAAGGGCACCCCGAGCGTCTCGCTGAGCTCGGACACGGCGGACGGCACCGGCGACGACTCGATCGCCTGGGACGCCCTGGCCTTCGAGCCCCTGCCGGGCAAGCCGGAGGACGCCGTCGACCCGTCCCCGTCACCGTCTCCGTCGCCCGCCGCGGCGCCACAGCAGTAGGAGACACAGCAGTAGGAGACACAGCAGTAGCAGACATACGGCTCGGCCCCGGACAGGTACCTCACCTGTCCGGGGCCGAGCGATGAGTCACCAGGAACGGTCAGCCGTAGAGGGCCACCCGCGGGTGCACCGTGCCCTTGGCCTCCGGGTCGAGGACGGTGAGGCGGTAGACCTGGGTGAGGGTCTCGCCCGCGTGCAGGGTGCGCTGTGCGGTCGGGAGGTCCGTGAACAGCGTGCCGGTCTGGCTGCCGACCTCCACGGCTTCCCAGCAGCCGTGCGCGGTGCGCCGCTCGAGCTTGACGTCCGCCGGGTCCAGGAACGGGCCCGCGTCCGGTGACTCCACCAGGAGCTGCGGGGCGACCGTCCGGTCCGCCGACGATTCGTTGCGGTAGGTAACTGTGAACTTGTGGCGCTGACTGTCGGCCGGGAGGGCGCTGGTGGGCAGGTCGACGAAGTCGACGGGTATGAGGGGCGCCTGATCCTGCGGGGCCGTGGCCGCTGTGGGGGAGTTCTGCTGCGTGGCTGCGGCGGCGGGTCCGGCCAGGGCCAAGCCTGCCACCGCCACGGTGAGGGCCACCAGAGCGACCCTCAGACGGCTGTTCTTCGACGACACGTTGGCTGTTCCTTCGGGGTTCGCTTGAGTGAACTGATTTCCCTCGTGGGGGGTGTCAGCCAGGGATGTCCCCAAGATTACGCAGCATTGGGCGAACTCCTGGGAGCAGATGTGAAGTTGTTGCACTTTCAGAGATCTCACCCTTCTCACAGAGATCTCTCAGCAGCCAAGATGACAACCATATCGGGGGACGTGACTACTCCAACGACCGTCATGCGCACCTGACTTATCGGCGTGCGCAGGGGGAAGGCACCATCTTGTCCCAGCAACACCCCGGTCGGCGCCGCCGCGTCGGCCGTAGAACGGCTTCCCTTGTGGCCTCGGCCGTCGCCGGTGGCCTGATCCTCTCCTACGGGCCGCTCGCCCAGGCCGCACCCACGGACGCTGCGCCGAGTTCCTCGGCCGCCGCCGGGCGGCTGCCGTACAAGGGCGGCACGTATTTCGTCCAACTCGCCGACAAGCCCGTCGCCACGGCGGCCGAGACCGCGCCCGATCCGGGTGAGCGGCTGAACCCGCGCACCAAGGCCGTTCGTGACTACCTCGGTCATCTGAAGCGGGAACTCGACAAGGTGCTGGACGAGGTGCAGGGCGTCAAGCCGCTGTACAGCTACCAGTACGTACTCAACGGATTCGCCGCCAAGCTGACGGCCGGTCAGGCCAACGAACTGGCCCGCACCCAGGGCGTCGTCTCGCTGTCCCGCAACGAGATGCGCCAGGTGACGGCCGCGTCCGACGCCGACACGGCGGCGGCCGGACAGGCGACGGCCGGACAGGCGACGGGCGCGAAGACCACGAGCGGGAACACGGCCCTCGGGAACACGGCGGCCGCCGCCCGGCCCGCCGCCGACGCGGACACGACCGCGGCCGGCTCGCTTCCCGTTCCGGACACCGCCAAGTTCCTCGGCCTGAAGGACCGCAAGGGCCTGTACTCCAAGTTCCCGGGCGGTCAGCGCAAAGCCGGCGAAGGGATGATCCTCGGTGTCCTCGACACCGGCATCAACACCGGCAACCCCTCACTGCAGGCGATTCCGAATCCGTCCGACGACGACGTCATCGCCAAGAAGTGGAAGGGCACCTGCGAACCGGGCACGGACCTCACCCACCGGGTCACCTGCAACAACAAGGTGATCGGCGCCCAGTACTTCCGCAAGGGCCTGTCCGACCCCGGCCCCACCGACTGGGCTTCCCCGATGGACGCCGAGTCCCACGGCACGCACACCGCGACCACCGCGGCCGGCAACACGGACGTGCCCGCCGGCGTGCCCGACAGCGGCATATCGGGCCGCATATCCGGGATCGCGCCGGGCGCCCGTATCGCGGCCTACAAGATCTGCTGGAGCGCGGGCTGCCCGACGATCGACATCGTCGCCGCCATGGACAAGGCCGTGGCCGACGGCGTGGACGTCATCAACTACTCCCTCGGCGGTCCCGTTCAGGCCACCACCGACCCGGAGTTCGTGGCGATGTTCAACGCCGCCAAGGCCGGTGTCTTCGTCTCCGCCTCGTCGGGCAACGACGGGCCCGACACCACCGGCAACAGCGTGCCGTGGGTGACCACGGTCGCCGCCTCCACCCACGACCTCGGTTACCGCACGACCGTCACCCTCGGCAACGGAACGTCCTACACCGGCGTCGGCATCAGCGGCTCCGCCGTACCGTCCGCGCCGCTGGTCGACGGAGCCAAGGCCGCCAAGAGCGGCGTGGACGCCACCAAGGCCGGGCAGTGCCAGCCGGACGCCCTGGACCCGGCCAAGGTCAAGGACGCCATCGTGGTCTGCGCGCGCGGCGGCAACACCCGCGCCGACAAGAGCGCCCAGGTCAAGGCGGCCGGCGGTGCCGGCATGGTGCTGTACAACGTCAGCGCGGCCGACGAGGAGGTCGCCGACGCGCACACCGTCCCGACCGTGCACCTCGGCAAGGCCTCCGGTGAGGCCGTCAAGGCGTACGCCGACGGCTCCGGAGCCAAGGCCGAACTGAGCGCGGCCAAGGGCGTCCGTCAGGCGGCCCCCGAGATGGCCGGCTTCTCCTCCAGCGGCCCGGACCCGCTCAGCGACGGCAGCCTGCTCAAGCCCGACATCACGGCCCCCGGCGTCGACATCGTCGCCGGTACCGCGCCGGGCGGCGAGGACGGCATGTTCAAGGGCGAGCAGGGCATCATGTCCGGCACCTCCATGTCCGCCCCGCACGTCTCCGGTCTGGCCCTGCTGCTCAAGGCGCTGCACCCCGACTGGTCGCCGATGGAGGTCAAGTCGGCGCTGATGACGACCGCGAGCACCAAGAACAACGACGGCAAGCCGATCCAGCGCTCCGGCAGCGCGGCCACCCCGCTCGACTACGGTGCCGGGCACGTCGACCCGAACCCCGCCGCCGACCCGGGTCTGGTCTACAACTCCACGTCCGCCGACTGGATCGCGTACTCCTGCGCGGTCGGTGACAAGCCGGTCAACAGCGACGGATCCGACGCCTGCGCCACCGCCCGGAAGATCGACCCGAGCGACCTGAACTACCCGACGATCGCGTCCGGCAGGTTCACCGGGAAGCAGACCATCACCCGCACGGTCACCAACGTGGACGACACCACCGGCGTCTACACCCCCACGCTGCAGACGCCGCCCGGCTACAAGGCCACGATCGCGCCGAAGACGCTGACCGTGAAGCCCGGTGAGTCGGCCACGTACAAGGTCACCTTCACCCGCACCGACGCCGCCATCGGCAAGTGGTCGTACGGATCGGTCACCCTGAGCGACAAGCACCACCGCGTCCGCAGCACCGTCGCGCTGCGCGCCGCGCAGCTCGCAGCGCCGACCGACGTCACCGGCAAGGACGCCACCGGTTCGGTCACCCTGAGCCCCAAGACCGGCTACGACGGCAAGCTCACCGCCGCCGTGAACGGCCTGTACGCGGGCACCACCAAGACCGGCACGCTGACCGGCACCAACCGCGAGTTCGACCCCTCGGCGTCGTCGCAGCCGGCCTCCGTGGCCAAGTCCGAGGTCACCGTGCCCGAGGGCACGAAACTGGCCCGCGTCGCGATCCAGTCCGCCGACCACCTGGCGGGCAGCGACCTGGACCTGTTCGTCCTCGACAAGGACGGCAACCTGGTCAACGACCTGCCCGGCGGCGGCAGCGACGAGCACGCCGACCTCGAGCCGGGCAAGTACACGGTGTACGTCGTCCAGTTCGCCCTGCCGGAGGGCAAGACGAGCCAGCCGTACACCCTGCACACCTGGCTGATCGGCCCGGACAGCAAGCCGGACCACCAGGCCACCGCCGCCCCGGCCGAGCAGCCGGCGTCCATGGGCGGCACCGCCCAGGTCACCGTCTCCTGGAAGGACCTCCCGACCGGCCACTCGTACCTGGGCCTCGTCGGCTACGGCGACGGAACCGGCAGCATCGGCAACACCGTCGTGACCGTCACTCCCTGACCGTCGCTGCCTGACCGTCACTACCTGACCGTCGCTCCCTGATACGGAGAACCGGTCGCCCGGGGCCGGCTCCCACCACATGTGTGGTGGGAGCCGGCCCTTTCGCGTGGGTGGGGACTACTCGGCGTTCTGTTCCGCCCAGATCGTCTTGCCCTTCGGCGTCGGGCGGGTGCCCCAGCGATTGGTCAGCTGGGCGACCAGCAGGAGGCCCCGGCCGCCCTCGTCGAAGGTGCGGGCGCGGCGCATGTGGGGAGCGGTGCTGCTGCCGTCGGAGACCTCGCAGATGAGGCTTCTGTCGTGGATGAGGCGCAGTTGGATGGGCGCTTCGGCGTGCCGGATGGCGTTGGTGACCAGCTCGCTGACGACCAGTTCGGTGACGAAGACGGCTTCGGTCAGCCCCCACGCCTCCAGCTGCGCGACGGCGTTCTTGCGTGCCTCGGCGACGGCGGCGGGTTCGGGGGCCACGTCCCAGGAGGCGACCCGGTCGGTGTCGAGCCCCCGGGTGCGGGCGACGAGCAGGGCCACGTCGTCGGAGGGCCGCTGGGGCAGTACGGACGCCAGGACCGCGTCGCACAGGATGTCCAGGGAGGCGGCGGGGCTGGCGAGGGCGCGGCGCAGCCGGGCGATGCCGTCGTCGATGTCCTGGCCGGCGCCGTCGTCGCGGGATTCGACCAGACCGTTGGTGTAGAGGGCGAGCAGGCTGCCTTCCAGCAGTTCGACCTCGGCCGCCTCGAAGGGCAGTCCGCCCAGCCCCAGCGGGGGTCCCACCGGAAGGTCGAGCAGTTCCACGGTGCCGTCCGGGCTCACCACGGCCGGCGGCGGATGCCCGGCCCGGGCGAGCGTGCAGCGGCGGGAGACCGGGTCGTACACGGCGTACAGACAGGTCGCTCCGACGTCTCCGGAGGCCCCCCCGTCCCTGGCGGCCCACTCGGCGCGTTCCGCCTCGGTGGACAGCCGGCCCACCATGTCGTCGAGGTGGGTGAGCAGCTCGTCGGGGGGCAGATCGATGTCGGCGAGGGTGCGTACGGCGGTCCGCAGCCGGCCCATGGTCGCCGAGGCGTGGACGCCGTGGCCCACGACGTCACCGACGACCAGCGCCACCCTGGCTCCGGACAGCGGGATCACGTCGAACCAGTCTCCGCCCACACCGGCCTGGGCACCGGCCGGGAGGTAGCGGGAGGCGACGTCCACGGCGGCCTGCTCGGGCATGCTCTGCGGCAGCAGGCTGCGCTGCAGGGTGACCGCCGTGCCGCGTTCGCGGGTGTAGCGCCGGGCGTTGTCGATGCAGACCGCCGCCCTGGACGCCAGTTCCTCGGCCAGCACCAGGTCGTCCTGCTGGAACGCATCGGGGTGCCGGTGGCGGAGGAAGACGGCGACGCCCAGGGTGGTACCGCGTGCCGACAGGGGCACGGTCATCACCGAGTGGATGCCGAAATCGCGGACGCGGGAGGCCCTGACCGGGCGCTGGACGATCCATTCGGTGATCGCGGGCGCGGTGACCGCGTGCAGCACGGCGCGCCCCGAGCGCAGACTCTCCACCGGCGGGGAGCCCTCCGGATACTCGTCCACCTCGCCCAGGGCGACGGCCGCCTCGGGGACCCCGGGATACACGGACTGATGGGCGATGCGCCGCAGGGTGAGGGATCCGGCCGCGGCCGGGGGCTGCTCGTACGGCTCGTCGAGGGACGCCAGCAGGTCGACGCTGATGAAGTCGGCGAGTTCCGGGACCGCCACGTCAGCCAGTTCCTGCGCCGTCCGCGTCACGTCGAGGGTGGTGCCGATACGCCGGCCGGCCTCGGTCATCAGCTGGAGGCGCTTGCGGGCCCAGTGCTGCTCCGTCATGTCGTGGGCGGACAGGGAGACACCCTGGATGCGGCCCTCCTGGTCCCGCAGCGGCGCCATGAAGACCGACCAGGCGTGCTCGTGGGTCTCACCGGTGGCGCGCAGATAGTTCTCGTCGTACTGCGGATCACCGGTCTCCAGCACCCGCGCCATGGCCTGTTCCGCCCGCTCGCCCGCCTCGTTGTCGACGATCTCCGTCACCCGCAGCCCGCGCATCTCGGCCTCGGTGAGGGCCACGGCCCGCTGCATGTCCTCATTGGCGCGCCGCAGCCGGAGCCGGGTGTCGTACAGCGCCTGGGCGCAACACGGAGACTGCGTGAAGCTCCAGCGCACCAGGGTCTCGTCGGCGGGATCGGGCTCCTGCCCGGACAGGGGAGAAAACACCAGCCATTCGCCGCCGCCTTGCTCCGGCGTGGTGTGGTGGTGTGCCAGCACCCCGCTCTCGATACGGCGGCCGTCCCGGTGCCGCAGAGCGAGCGTTCCGTGCCACCTCGGCAGCTGGGCGAAGGGGGGCAGGTCCCGGGGCGGGGGTTCCTCCGCGAGCAGGGAGGCCGCCGGCCGGCCCAGGATCTCCTCCGCCGCGTAGCCGAGCAGGTGCTCGGCACCGTCGTTCCACCCGGTCACGATGCCGTTTTCGCCGACGGTGGCCCGCGCGGTGAGCGCCTCACCGACGATGTGCGGGCCGAGAACCGCCCTCTGATCGTCGACGATCCGCTGCTCCATGGCCGTTCATCTCGCTCTCGGGGAGCTCGTGGCGTGCTGGGGGATCCATGCATGCCCGAGGATCCACGCATGCCGGACGCTCCATGCATGCCGCAGGATCCACCCATACCGGAGGACCCATATGTCTAACCCTGCCCCGTTTCACTCTATTCCGCCGGAACGTGGGGTGCAGCGGGCTACACCATGGGTTCGGGAGTCGGCCCCCTCGTGACGGCGGGGCGACGACGGGATCGTTGATCTCGCAAGATCAACGGCTCCCCGCCCGGGAAAGTCGGCCACTCCCCCGACAGGAAACTCCCGTGAAGGCGCTGCCCTCCTCCCGCCCCGTCCTGTGGCTCCTGTTCCTGTTCAACCTCACCGTCGCCGCGGTCGCGCCCTTCGCCGTCGACGGCACACAGGGCCTCGTCACCAGCGCCGGCATGGGCGTCGTCTCCGTCGGCGCCGGCATCGGCCTCGCCGGGCCCGGCCGGCCGCCAGAGACGATTGCTTGCCTTAAGTAACCCAATATGTTTGCCTAACTCAAGCAACCCTTACGCCCGTCAGATCCAGCGCATCCAGAAAGCGAGCCCCCTCATGGCCACGATGAAGTCCGTGCAGACCAGCGCCGACGGCAAGGTCGACGTGGTGGACGTGGAACGTCCCGCCCCCGGCCCCAAAGACGCTCTGGTCCGTATCCGCGCCTGCGGCATCTGCGGCACCGACACCTTCTTCCTCCACCTCGGCGGGATGGCCACCGGCACCGACGGATCGACGCGCGCCATCCCCCTGGGCCACGAGCCGGCCGGCGAGATCGTCGAGGTGGGCGCCGAGGTCACCGGCCTGAAGGTCGGCGACCGCGTGGTCGTCAACCCCCAGGACGCCCCGACCGGCATCATCGGCTGCGGCGGCAGACACGGCGGCATGAGCGAGTACCTGCTCATCGAGAACGCCGAGGCCGGCAAGGGCGTCGCCGTCTTCCCCGACCACGTCCCCTTCGACGTCGCCGCGCTCAACGAGCCCATGGCGGTCGCCCGGCACTGCGTCAACCGCTCCGAGGCGCGGCCGGCCGACAAGGTCGTCGTCTTCGGCGCCGGGCCCATCGGCCTGGGCGCCACCATCTGGCTCAAGCTGCGCGGCGTGGAGCACGTCGTCGTCGCCGACGTCATCCCCGAGCGCCTGGAGACCGCCCTGGCCATCGGCGCCGACGCCGTCATCGACTCCGCCTCCGAGAACGTCACCGAGCGCCTGACCGAGCTGCACGGGCAGGCGGCCAACGCGCTCGGTCAGCCCCGCGCCGGCACCGATATCTACATCGACGCCGCCAGCGCCCCCGCCGTCTTCCAGGCCGCCGTCGACTCCGCCAAGTGGGGCGCCAAGCTGGTCATGGTCGCCGTACAGAAGAAGTCCGACGCCATCGACCTCGGCGGCATGCTCCGCAGCGAGCTCACCCTCATCGCCTCCCAGGGCTACCCCACCGAGATCTTCGAGGTCACCGCCGAACTCGCCGAGCACCACGAGCGGTTCGCCAGGCTCATCAGCCACCGCGTCCCGTTCCCCGAGGTCGAGCGGGCCTTCGACCTGGCACTGACGCCGGGGGCCGCGGAGAAGGTCGTCGTCACCTTCGACGCGTAGGGCCTGTCGATCGTCCTCGGGTTACTGCCCTTGCTCATCCCCGTCTGCGCTGTTCGGGGCGTTTGATTGAAGCAGGTGCTGCGGTGACCTGCGGATGCGGGCCGAGAGGGTGATGATCGTATGGTGCGCACGCTTCTGGGCCGAGACGACCGTGGACGCTTCACGAAAGCGATCGGCAGCAGGCCTATCAGGGCAAGGACGTTTCACGAAGGCGATCGGCAGCGGGCCGGTCAGGCCTGGAGGGAGTGGCCGTGACCGAGGGTGAGCGGCAGCCCGGCAAGCGTGTGGTGGACCGGTCGGAGGGGTTCGGTGAGCGGCTGCTCGGGGTGCTGCTGGACCGGGCACACGAGATGCCGCCAAGCTTGGTCGCTCCGCTGATCGCGGAAGAGGTGGCGAAGGTCGGTGGACGCGACGTCTCGATCCTCTTGCAGGACTACGCGCAGGAGCTGCTGGTGCCGCTGCCGGGGAAAGGCCTGCTCGTCGGTGAGCCCGAGGCGCTCGGCGGCTCCCCGGCCGGCACGGCTTTCCTGCGGACGGTCCCGATCGAGGTCCCCCAGCCTGACGGCGTTCGCATGTACTTGCCGTTGCTGGACGGCAGCGACGAGGTAGGGGTGATGGCTCTCACCCTGGACATCGTCGATGACGACGACCGGCGCCTGCTGCGCAGGCTCGCCGGCCTGGTCGCCGACATGCTGGTCACCAAGCACGCTTATACCGACCGGTTCTTCCAGGCCCGGCGCCGCGAACCGATGAGTGTGGCCGCTGAGATCCAGTGGTCTCTGCTACCGCCGCTGACGATGTCCGTGCCGCAGGTCACGGTGAGCGGAATCCTCGAGCCCGCCTACGACATCGCCGGCGACAGTTTCGACTACGCCCTCAACGACGACATCCTCCACGCCGCCGTGATCGACGCGATGGGCCACGGCCTGGACGCCGCCGCCATGGCGACCATCGCCGTCGGCGCCTACCGGCACGCCCGACGCAGCGGAATCAGCCTCGCCGAGAAGTACGCCTTCATGGACCAGGCCATCGCCGAGCAGTTCGGGCCGGACCACTTCGTCACCGCGCAGATGATGAACCTGGACATCAACACCGGCCACCTGCAGTGGGTCAATGCCGGGCATCCCGCACCCCTGCTGATCCGCGACCGTCGAGTCACCCGGTCGCTGGACAGCCCGACCACCCTGCCGGTCGGCTTCGGCGGTGCCCCGCCTCAGATCAGCGCCTACACACTCCAGCCCGGCGACCGCGTGCTGTGCTACACCGACGGCATGATCGAGGAGCGCGATGCCGACGGAGAGCCGTTCGGCGAAGAACGGCTCATCCGGTGCGTCAACCGCGTCGAACGAGCCCAGGGAGGAGTACGTGCGGACGGGCTCTGGCTCTCCCGCGCCCTGAAGCGGGAACGCGGGGGCCGCACCAGCGATGATGCGACTCTCTTCCTCATCGAGTGGCGCGGGGGCGCCGCCGATCACCTCGCCGTCCTGGAATGACCGGGATCGGGTGTCACAGACCTGGCGGCTGCCCTGTCCTGTAGATGTGCGCCTCGACGCACCGGGTCCGGCGGGGCGCCGCCGGTATCCCGCTGGGAAGCGAATCAGCGAATCAGCGAACGGAGACAGTGATGAAGATCGTGGTCGTCGGCGGTACGGGGCTCATCGGCTCGCAGGTGGTCGCGCTGGTGCGCGACAGTGGTCACGAGGCCGTTGCGGCCGCTCCCTCCACAGGCGTCGACACCCTCACCGGCCAGGGCCTGGCACCGGCCCTCAAGGGCGCGGACGTGGTCGTGGACGTGTCGAACTCCCCGTCCTTCGAGACCGAGGCGGCGCTGGACTTCTTCACCCGCTCGGCGCGGCACCTGATCGAGGCGGAGAGGGAAGCGGGTGTCCGCCACCACGTCACGCTCTCCATCGTCGGCGTCGACCAGGTACCCGACTACGGCTACTACCGGGCCAAGGTCGCCCAGGAGGAAGCCGTGCGCGGCGGCGTCCCCTACAGCATCGTGCGCGCCACCCAGTTCTTCGAGTTCATCGCTCCGGTGATGGACATGTCCACCCAGGGTGTGGAGGTGCACCTGCCCGCAACGCGGCTGCGTCCGATCGCCTCCGCCGATGTCGCCGCCGCCGTCGCCGAGGCGGCTCAGGGTGAACCGTCGTACGGCGTACGCAACATCGCGGGTCCCGAGGTTCACCGGCTCGACCGCCTCGGTGAGATCACCCTGGCCGCGAAGCCGGACGGCCGCACCGTCGTCAGCGACGAGGCCGCCGGCCCGTTCGCGGGCATGCCCGACGGGGTTCTCATCGGCGACGACACCGCGCACGTCGCACCCACCCGCTACGAGGACTGGCTCAAGCAGAACTGACCGGCGCCCTTCCCTGCAATGAAGTGGCCTGCACACCCCGGCATGCGGCCACCGGTGCGCAGGTGCCCTCCATGCGCTACGACCGACCGGAGGGCCTGCGCTACGACCGACCGGAGGGCCTGCGTGCCGACTGCTCGTACGCCCTCAGCTTGTCGGGCGCCAGGATCCAGTAGAGCCCGTCTATACCGTCCGGTCCCGCGGTGACGCTCACCAAGGCAACGGTGACCCCGTCCTTGACGAGCAGCAGACTGGGCCGGCCGTTGGCCTCGACCACGCCGTAGTCGGCCCCGGGGAAGAACTTCTTGGCGAAGGCGCTGATCCTGGCCACGCGCTCGACCCCCACCACCTCCAGCCGTGCCACACCGCGCATGCCGTTACCGTCGGCGTAGGCGACGACGTCGGCCGACAGCACGTTCTCGAGCGCGGCGACGTCACCGTGCCGCGCCGCCGCGACGAAGGCTTCGAGCAGCCGCCGGTGCTCCGCCATGTCGACGGGACCACGGCGCTCGGCGGACAGCCGCTTGCGGGCCCGGCTGACGATCTGCCGCGTATTGGCCTGGCTCAGCCGGAGCACGCCCGCGATCTCGCCGTAGGGATAGTCGAACGCCTCCCGCAGTACGTAGGCCGCCCGCTCCACGGGATTCAGTTTCTCCAGAACCAGCAGCACGGCCAGCTCCAGCGCCTCGCCGCGCTCCGCGCCCACCTGCGGATCCACGCTGGTGTCCACGGGCTCCGGCAGCCACGGCCCGACGTACGCCTCACGGCGGACCCGTGCCGACTGAGCCACGTTGATCGCCAGACGGGTGGTGATCTTGGCGAGGAACGCCCCGGGATCCAGCACCGCGCTCCGGTCGGCGCCCTGCCATCGCACCCACACGTCCTGCACCACGTCCTCGGCCTCGGACACGCTGCCCAGGATGCGGTAGGCGATACCGAACAGCCGTGGACGCAGCCGCTGGAACGCGTCCGCCGCTTCGCTCAGCGAGTCGTCGGTGAGCGACTGTCGCTCGTCCATGATGCCGATGCCTCCGCAGGTCGACCATCGTGCCCTCAGACGGGCGTTCCCTCGACGCAAGGACGGCCCACTCGCTGGATCCTACGGCGGCCGGGCCGAACCGTTCGGCAGCTCGACCACCTTCGCACTCGCTCGGGAGCCGCGGCCGCGGCAGACTGGTGCACGGCCGCGGGCAGGAGGGCATGTGTCGACGGACCGGCAACCCATGGATCTCGAGGCGTACACCGAACGTGCGCGAAGCGGCCCATGCTTTGTCTGCGCGTTCCTCGCCGGGCACCCGGACTACCCGCACGAGAAGGTCTTCGAGGACGAGCACCATGTGGCCTTCCTCGACAAGTGGCCGACCGTCCCCGGAAAGGTGCTCGTCGCGCCGAAAGCACACATCGAACACGCCGTACGCGACCTGGATGAAGCGGCTTACACCCGGCTCATGCTGACGGTCCGGGAGATCGCCCTCGCCGTCGAGGACGTCTTCGCATCCGAGCGGACGTACTTGTACTCCCTCGGCAGCCAGCAGGGCAATGCCCATCTCCACTGGCACATCGCGGGTCTGCCGCCGGGCACCCCCTACCAGCAGCAGCAATTCCACGCCCTGATGACCGAAAACGGCGTACTGCCCCTGCCGCCGGACGAGGCGGCCGACATGGCCGCACGCCTCCGCGAGGCCGTCGCCGCCCGGGGAGTCCTCAGGACGGGATGACCCACGCCGGCCCGGGCCGGTCCACGCAGACTCGTACTCCGACCGGCCGGCCGGTCCATCCGTATCCGGCTGCTGTCAGAGAGTGCGGGACATGAGGTCCAGCAGAGCCGTCCAGTGGCGTTCGGTTGCCTCGGGGGCGGCATGGCGGTGTCTGCCTGGGTGAAGCCGTGGTGGGCGCCGGTGTAGACCTCGGTGCGGTGGCGGACGCCGGCCTCGGTGAGGGTCTTGTCGAGGCGGGCGATCTGCTCGGGCGGGTTGGTGGAGTCCTGGTCGGCGTGGCCAAGTCCCCGGAGTCGAGCGCACGACCGGCACGCCCGGGCCGCAACTCAACCTGCGTGAAGGTCAGCGCCTGAACGGGTCGCAAGTGAGCGCAACACCGGGCTGACTGCCTACGGATCCCAGCCAGATACAGCGGTCAGCTGCGGTCGACAACGGAGCCGGGCGGGCGAGTTCGTAGCGGTAAGGCCAATCCGCCAATCCGCAGGTCACCTGCCCTACGCCCGCTGAGTGCTGAGTGCTGAGTGCTGAGTGCTGACAGTAGAGTCCGGGGCATGCATCCGGTCCACCGCCTCAGCCGGCGCTTGGAGTTGCGCGAGTTCCAGGCGGACGACGCCGACGCTGTGTTCGCCATCTACGGCAGCGAGATGGCAACCGAGCACCTTTCGTTCGAGCCACGCACGCTCGATGAGGTCCGGCAGATCGTGACCCGGTCCATCGAGGCCGCGACGTCCGACCCGCGTTCCGAACACGCGCTCGCCGTCGTCGAGCGCAGCACTGGCACGCTCGTCGGCGCCGGCCGCCTGGCCCTGGACCCGCACCAGCCCGGCGGAGCCACCATGGGCTTCGCGCTGCGTCCCGCGTCCTGGGGTTCCGGATACGGTGTCGAGACCGTACGGCTGCTGCTCGGACTCGGCTTCGAAGAGTTGGGCCTGCACCGGATCTGGGGTGCCCGCTCGCCCGCCAACGAGGCCTCCGCCAAGACGATGGACCGTGCCGGGATGGCCGAAGAAGGCCGTATTCGCGAACACGTCCGCAAGGGGGGCGTGTGGCGCGACTCCATCGTCCACGCGATCCTCGACCGCGAGTGGGCCGCCCGGACCACGTGACCGATCAAGGATGACCTCAAGAACCTCGCCACCGCTGGGTCGATGACGTATCCATATGACGTATCCATGTGCAACTGCTCACCAACGAGCCGGACGCCCTGAGCCTCGCGGCCCTGGCGGACGATGGCGCCTTCCCTGCGGTGCAGTGCGAGCCCCCCACGGCATGACCCCGCAGGGGCCCGCCCCCGTCTCGTGTGCGGTTCCACCAGGGTGCCGGTCCGCGCCACGTAGTCGCGGACGCCGGTCTGGATCTCGGGGTGGGCCTTGGCGACGATCGCGTCGACGTCGCCCTTGCGGTACGCGTCGAGCAGCGTCGCGTGCACCTCGGCCACGGCGAACCGGCCCGCCAGCGCCCCGTCGACCGGGTCGCCCGGCATGGAGTCCTGCTGGGTCCTGCCCCAGAAGAGCTCGCCGGTGATGCCCTCGGATCCCATGGTCGGGAAGATCACGACGACCGGCCGCTCGCTCTCCGCACCGGTCTGCGCCCGCGCCCGCGCCCGACGCCGCCGAGGCCGGGGGCCCCGGACGGTGGGGGGGGAGACGACCACATGGAACCGAGCCGGACTGACTTGTCCCGGTCAGGTCTCTGACATATCGCGGACGTGACGCGGCTCACGCCCAAGGCGCCCTCCGGCCACTCTTGTCGTTATTTCTCCTCCAGTTGGGCTCGACGCTCCCTCAACTCACCGCCTTCCGTGGGTTCTTGGACATCGGTAGGTTCTGGGAAGCACAGCAGCATCAGCCCCGAGGGGGAAACGCGTTGACCACGCACGATCATGTCTCACGAGCGCGCAAGCGCCTCACACGCCTGAGAATCGCCGCAGTCGCCGGAGCCGCCGCGGTCGCTCTCGCCATAGCCGGTACGGGTGTCCAGGCGATGGCCACCCAGACGACCGGGACGGCCTCGGAGAAGACTCCGCCGGTGCCGTCCCTGTCCTGGTCCGACTGCCAGGGCGGCTTCGAGTGCGCGAGCGCCGACGTGCCGCTGGACTACCGCGAGCCGCAGGGCCGCACCATCACCCTGGCGGTGATCCGCAAGAAGGCCACGGACCAGGCCAAGCGCAAGGGCACCCTGTTCATGCAGCCGGGCGGGCCCGGCAACTCCGGAGTGGACTTCGTCCGCAACAACTACGCCAGCCTGCCGGCCGGCCTGCGCGACTCGTTCGACGTCTTCGGGTACGACGTACGCGGCGTCGGGCGCAGCTCACCGCTCCAGTGCTGGGACGACCAGCGCTACACCAAGGCCGTCACCGACGCCAAGGGCGTCCCCGGCCCGGACGCCTACGGTCCGGCCCTGCGCGAGGCCGCCGAGTTCAACCAGGCGTGCGTGGACAACTCGGGTGACCTGCTGCCGTACATCGGCACCGAATACGTCGCCCGCGACATCGACCTGCTGCGCCAGGCGCTGGGCGAGGACCAACTCACTTACTACGGGCGGTCGTTCGGCAGCTACATCGGCACCGTCTACGCCGCCCTGTTCCCGAAGCGGGTGCGCGCCCTGGCACTCGACGGGGCGTACGACCCGGAGCACTACGCCAACCAGCCCTACGCCTACGACTGGCCCCAGTACCAGGCCCTGGACGGCGCGATGAGCCGCTTCCTCGACTGGTGCGCCGCCGACCAGGCCACCTGTGGGTTCGGCGACGGCAACCCCCGGGCGGCGTTCGAGAAGCTCAAGGCCGACCTGGACGCCAACCCGGTGCCGACGGCGAACGGCGGGCGGGCGAACGGCTACACCCTCGTCTACCGCCTGATGTTCAACATCAACGAGGGCAAGGTCATCTGGCCCTCCTTCGGCGAGGCGCTGCGCAAGGCCCAGCAGCGCGACAACACCTCCTTCCTGCTCCGGCCGCCGTCCCCGGCCAGCTTCGACTTCCTGGGCCCGAACGTGGCGGTCGAGTGCGTCGACCGGGACTACCCGAGCGACCTGAACCGACTGAAGCGGAACGTCACCCTCAACGCCAAGGCGGCGCCGCTGCTCGGCCCGGCCATGGCGTACGGCCCGCCCACCTACGACCACCAGCACGCCACCGCCTGCGTCCAGTGGCCCGGCGAGAAGGTCAGCCGCTACGACGGCTCCTACCGCGCGGAGGGCTCCGCGCCGATCCTCGTCGTCGGCACCACCGGCGACCCGGACACCCCGTACCGCGATGCGGTGGCCCTGTCCCGTCAGCTCGACAACGCCTCGCTGCTCACGTTCAAGGCCGAAGGGCACACCGCCTTCAACAGGAGTGCCTGCGCGACGGACGCGATCACCGGCTACCTGCTGGACCTGAAGGTCCCCGCCTCGGGCACGACCTGCGCCGACGAGACCCAGCCGCCGTCCTCCACGCCCACCGTGGCCCCGCCCGGCACGACGCTCGGCGAACTCCGCAAGGGCGTCGACGAACGCGTCGACCTCCTCGGCGTCCCGCGCTGACGCACGCGGCACCAGCACCGGCACACTGAGGCGCCGGACCCTCCAGGGTTCGGCGCCTCGCCCCTTTTCACCGATCAGGGTCTTTCACCGATCAGGGTCTTTCACCGATCGGGGTCGGGCCGCCATTGCCACGGGTTCGGGCGGAAATGTAACGTGACCAGCCGTTTTGCGGCCACACCGCCCGCGGCTACCGCTTCGTCACGGTGAGCCACCTGCGCGCGGGCCTCTGAGACGCCCCACCGCCTCAGCCGACGTCCGCCAGCCCGGTCGCCCGGCCCTCCTCGTCCCACCGAACCTGCAGAACACGCACGACGGCATCGCGGTTCAGCGGCCCGAACACATGCGGGAACAGGACGTCCTCGGCAACCCCGGGCGGCGGAGCGGGAGCAGCCGCCTCCCACTCACACTTGGCGGCGAGCCGCTCCTCGTCGAGCACCAGCGCCAGCAGCGGCCGGGGCGCGGTCCGGTAGAACGCGTTGACGACGGCGAGCGTGGTCGCCTCGTCGGGGGAACAGTGCACGAAGCCCTCCTCCACGAGGGAAGCGGGCGCGTACGGCTGGTCGGGACGGGCGTTCCACTCATCGCGCGGGACGACGTGATAGATCATGGCCCGGTTATACAGCTTATCCAGCAGCGGAGTACGCAACCTTCCGCCGCACCGGATCGTCTTACCCATTACCAGCTTTACGCAACAAAGGGGGACATCATGAGGCGAATGGGAGCGATGGGCGCGGCAGTGGCAGCACTCGCCCTCGCGGGCACGGCACTGGCGGCGGGGGCGTCCACCGCGGGCGCCGCCCCGGCGACCGCTTCGACCGCCACAGCCTGCCCGACGGGCTGGGGCAGCGGCGTCAAGGGCGGCGTCACCGCCGGCGCCGTACCGCTGAAGGACATCAGGACCGGCAAGCACGACTGCTTCGACCGCATGGTGTTCGACGTCCCCGGCGGCGGTGACATCGGCTACTACGTCCAGTACGTCGACCGCCTCCACCAGGCCGGCTCCGGCGACTACATCCCGGTCGCCGGCGGGGCGATACTCGAGGTCCGCGTAGCCGCGCCGAGCTACGACCCGGAGACCGGCGCAGCCACGTACCCGGGAAAGGTGGGCCGCCCCCTGCCCGGCGTGGACATCACCGGCTACCGCACCTTCAGGGACACGCGCTTCGCCGGCAGCTTCGAGGGGGAGACGCAGATCGGGCTCGGGGTGCGGGCACGGTTGCCGTTCCGGGTTACGCAGCTGACGGATCGGCTGGTGGTGGATGTGGCGCACAACTGGACGGGCAGCCGCTGACGGGTTCAGGCCGTCAACAGTTTCACTTTCCTGGTGAGGTGGCCGGATGCGTAGCGCCCTCCCCGCCCTGCGCGGCTACGTGCCGCCGCTCCTGGTTCACCTCCTGATAGGTGTCCCCGCGGCCCTCGCCGTCCTCTGCGCGCGCTGGTACATCGCCTACGGCCACTGCGAGTACGACGACCTGGACCGCCGCGACCTGGACGGCTGCACCTACGACCAGATCGAGAACAACGGCTTCGCCCTGATCGCCCTGATCTGGATCGGCGCCCTCGTCCTCCTCCTGCTCCTTCTCTTCGACGTCCTCCGCCCGCTGCACACCGGCCGCCCCCTCAAGCCACGCCTGCTGACCCTGCCGGCGGTCCTGATCCCGTACGCGGTGTACGTGACGAACGGGGGGTGGTGAGCAGTCACCGTGACAAGGCGTTCCGCGAGCTTCATGCGCGAATCCTTGAACTGCGGCATGTCTACTGGATCGGGGGCGGGAGCGGCGCGGGCAAGTCGACCACAGCTCGCCGATTGGCGGACCGGTTTGGCTGGCGTCTCTACGCGACCGACGACGTGATGGGAGATCACGCTCGGCGGACCACACCGGAAGACGCCCCGTTCCTGTCGAAGACCTTCTTGGACTGCCACACGAGCCGTGTGTAGTCGTCGAGGGCTTCCGGCTGCTGCCGCACCTCGTGAAGCCTCTGCTTGCCACACCTGATCACGCCGTCTGGCTCCTTCCCACCCCCGAGTTCCGCCAGGCCGCGATCCGCAGTCGGGCTCGAACTGCGCACCATCGGGGTCGACACCACGATGACCGAGGACGATCTGGCCAGGCTGGTGACCGAAGCGTTCGGAAAGGGGTGAGCGCGTCCCCGCCGGGACCGTCGCCCGCTTGGGATGCGGCCAAACCTCCCAGTCGGCGCGTTCGGAGGGCGTGCGGCGTCTCGTGCCCGCTCAGGCGCCGACCGCGGCGGAGTCGGCGCCCCGGCGCGCTCCCACATTCAGGTGGCGGTCGTCGGTCTTCCTGCCTGGCGGGCCGTCTCGCGCATATCCAGGACACATGGATGAACTCCGCACCGCAGCCACCCATCCTCCGTTCTCCCGACGGCAGTTCACGACCGTCGCAGGTACGGCCGCAACCGCGACGGCCCTCGGCCTGGGTACCTTGGCCACACAGGGCACGGCCGCCGCCGCACCCGCCATCGCCCCCGCGGCCGACCCCTGCCCACCCAGATCCACCGCCACCTGGTCCACCTGTCTCGCGGTCGCCCGCGCCCTGCTCGTCGTGGACGAACACGACCGCCCCCTCGTCCCGCAGTACGAGAAGATCCTCAACTCCGGTCTCCCGCGCGCCAAGACGAAGAACGCCAAGAAGATCCTCGTGGTCGGCGCCGGGCCGGCCGGGCTCGTGGCGGCCTGGTTGTTGAAGCGGGCCGGGCATCAGGTGACGTTGTTGGAGGCCAACGGCAACCGCGTCGGCGGTCGGATCAAGACCTTCCGTACCGGTGGGCACGAGCAGGCGGCGCAGCCGTTCGCCGATCCGAAGCAGTACGCCGAGGCGGGGGCCATGCGGATTCCCGGTAGTCATCCGCTGGTGATGAGCCTGATCGAGCAACTCGACGTCAAAAAACGCCGGTTCCATCTCGTGGACGTCGACGGCGACGGCAAGCCCGTCAACCGTGCCTGGCTGCACGTCAACGGCATCCGCGTGCGCCGCGCCGACTACGCCAAGGCTCCGCGCAAGGTCAACCGGTCCTTCGGGGTGCCGCGCAAGTACTGGGACACGCCGTCCAGCAAGATCCTGCGCGATGCCCTCGACCCCGTACGCGACGAGTTCAGCACCGTCGGGCCGGACGGCAAGCGCGTCGACAAGCCGATGCCGGAGCGGGTCAAGGGCTGGGCGCGGGTGATCCAGCAGTACGGCGACTGGTCCATGTACCGGTTCCTGACCGAGCGGGCCGGCTTCGACGAGCGGACCATCGATCTGATCGGCACGCTGGAGAACCTGACCTCACGGCTGCCGCTGTCGTTCATCCACAGCTTCATCAGTCAGTCGCTGATCAGCCCGGACACCGAGTTCTGGGAGCTGGTCGGCGGCACGGCGACCCTTCCGGACGCACTGCTGAAGCAGGTCGCCGACGTCCTGCGGCTCGACCGGCGCGCCACCCACATCGAGTACTGGGCCGGGGGCCAGGGCCGTGACGGCCGCTCCGACGACCCGTCACACGTGGGCCCCGACGGGCCGCACGTGTGGATCGACACCGTCTCCGAGGGGCGTGGCGGCAAGGTCGTGCGCGAGCAGTTCACCGGGGACCTCGCGATCGTCACCGTGCCGTTCTCCGGGCTGCGGCAGGTCCAGATCAGTCCGCTGATGTCGTACGGCAAACGCCGTGCCGTCGCCGAACTGCACTACGACAGCGCGACCAAGGTGCTGCTCGAATTCAGCCGCCGCTGGTGGGAGTTCGGGGAGGGCGACTGGAAACGGGAGCTGGACGCCGTACGCCCCGGGCTGTACGACGACTACCGCAACGGCAAGGCGCCCGCCGACGGGAGTCTGCTGGGCGCGCACCCCTCCGTGCCGGACGGCCACATCAGCGACGCGCAGCGCGTCCACTACGCCGCCAACCGCTGGGCCACCCGTGACCAGCCCGAGGCGGCGCGGATCGTCGGCGGCGGCTCCGTCTCCGACAACTCCAACCGCTTCATGATCAACCCCTCCCATCCGATCGAGGGCAGCAAGGGGGGTGTCGTCCTCGCCTCCTACAGCTGGGCCGACGACGCCTCCCGCTGGGACTCGCTCGATGAAGAGGCCCGCTATCCACATGCGTTGCGCGGGCTTCAGCAGGTCTACGGGCAACGGGTCGAGGTGTTCTACACCGGCGCCGGGCGCACCCAGAGCTGGCTGCGCGACCCGTACGCGTACGGCGAGGCGTCCGTGCTGCTCCCCGGACAGCACACGGAGCTCCTCGCCGCCATCCGCTCCCCCGAGGGCCCGCTGTACTTCGCCGGCGACCACACCTCCGTCAAACCGTCGTGGATCGAGGGGGCCCTGGAGTCGGGGGTGCGGGCCGCGCTGGAGGTCCACACGAGCTGAACGAACCTCGATGACGCGCCGGTCGCGGGTCCCGGCAGGCCCTTCATCAGGGCGTGGCTACTGCCGGTGACCCGTGCCGGTGTGGATGAGGATCTGTTCGGCCTGCGTGATGTTGTCGGCGCGTACGGCTTCGGCCATCGCGGCGCGTGCCGCGTCGGGGGCCGCGTGCGGCGGGACCACGAGGAGGGAGAAGTAGTCCTGATCGCCTCGGGTGACGAGGACGGTGTCGTCGCCGACCGGGAACGAGTCGATGTGGACGACCCGGTCGTCGATGACCATGCGCGTCGGCAGTTCCTCCCAGGCGCCGGCGTCCAGGCCGACGCGGGTGATCGGGCCGAGGTACTCGGTCAGTGCGGTGATCAGGACGGGAAGCTCGGCGGCGATGTCACGGGAGCGCGGCCACCAGGCGCCGTCGAGCACTCCCTGACGCTCGTGCGTGGTCTCCAGCCGTACGACGGCCGTTCCGGGTTTCACGGCCTGGTGGACGGCGTCCGGCAGGAGCCTGGTCACGCGGGGGGAGTCGGAATCGGATGCGGACATCGCGCTCGCCTGCCTGACGGATCCGTCACACTCAGTGGTTTCCTGATTTCACCGTACTCCTCGTTCCACCGGCCCCCGGGACACGCCGGAGTAGAGTGACGGAACCGGCCCGCTGATCTCCGCCAAGGGCCTGGAGGCTGCGGGGAACGTTGTCACGGGGCCCTGTCGGCGGTCGTTCTTCACCAACGAGGTCGCCATGGAGCCGCTGGAATCGTCGCCGGACGGGCACGCCGAGGTCCACATCGTCGCCGCGTCCCCCGAGGTCGCGCGTCGGGTCGCGGAGGTTCTCCGGCATTGCTTCGCCGCCACCGAGCAGCGCAGCTACCCTGCGGGCGCGGACGGAGGCACCCGCCTCCAGCTCACCGTGGACACCTCCCGCACGGCAGGTCCGGCACGGTCCTGGCTGGAGAGCAGCGGGTCCTAGTGCCCCGGCACTAGTGCCGCGGCAGGCAACGTTTGCCCGTCAAGGAGCGGCGTCCGGTGCGTGCTCTCGGCGTGCCGGGCGCAGGCCCTCGTACTGGATGTACTTGGGTCTGTGCCCGGTGCGGCGAGTGGGGGCACCTCCCACGCCTTTAGGGCAGTGGGGGAGCGTGCCGGGCGCCGCGACGGGGCAAACGTTGCCTGCCGCGGCACTAGTACCTGTCCGACACGTTCCCGTCGTCCGCGGCTGCCGCCATGAGGGGTTCCGCCGCCTCCCCCGTCGTGTCGGGTGGCACGACCAGCAGGTCCCAGCGCCCACGGCCGGGGGCGAGCAGGACGACGGTGTGTGGGGCGGAGGCCGCAAGAGCCCTGCGCAGTCGTACGACTTGGTTGAAGACGAGCATGCGGCCGGGCGTCGCGGACCACGTCGCCCCGTTGACCGTGACACTGCTGATGTGCCCCCAGGCGAGCGGCAACCCGGCGAGGAGCTGCGGGAGTTCCGCGAGCAGGTCGTACGAGCGGGGCCACCACGCGCCGTCGATGGGCCGTGGCATGCCGCTGCGCGGTGCCAGACGCAGGCGGAGCAGGGGATGGGAGGGCAGCGGGGGTTGCAGAGCGGTCGTCACGGCGGCGGATCCTGCCTCGGGCGGAAGCACCCGGTGTGGTGGAACCACGAGAACGAGACCGACTTGAGCACCGGTGTACGAAGAATCCTCGCTTCTCTTACCCTACTCCCGCCCGCCACAACGTCCCTTGTGTCCGAGCCGGTCGCGCTACGACGTCAGGCCGATCGCCGCGCAGTCCTCCTCGAACTCCGGGGTGCAGATGTCCTTGACGGTGTAGACGCCGTCCCGGATCACCGTGTCCTTGATGTTGGCCCGCGTGAGGGCGACCACCTGCACCAGGTTCGACGGGATGTCCTCCTCCGTCGGGCTGTCGACGTGGTCGGGGGTCAGCGCGTCGAACTCGATCGAGCGGCCCTGGACCTTGGCCACCGCGATCTCCGCGGCGTTGCCCGCCTCCAGCAGGAACGACTTGTACACGCTCATGTACTGCTCGCCGGAGACGATCCGCTGCACCGCTTCCAGATTCGCGTCCTGCCCGGTCACCGGCGGGATATCGGTGGCGCCCGCCTCCTTCAGCGCGTCGATGACGGCGCCCGCCATGCCGTCGTTCGCCGAGTAGACGGCGGCGATGTTGTTCAGCCCGATGGACTGGATCGCCTTCTTCATGTTCGCCTTGGCGACCGAGGGCAGCCACTCCCTGGTGTCGTACTGCTTGGCGATGACCACGTGACCGTCCAACTCGCTGAGCGCGCCCGCCTTGAAGCGAGCCGTGTTCGGGTCGGCGGGCGAGCCGTTCATCATGACGATCTTGCTGGTCTCGGCCTTGTTGCCGAGCGCGTCGACGATGGCGCGGCCCTGCACCTCACCGACGAGTTCGTTGTCGTGCGAGACGTACGCGTCGATCGGGCCCTCGGCGAGCCTGTCGTACGCGATGACCGGGATGTTCGCCTCTTTGGCCTTCTCGATGGCCGGCGCGATGGCCTTGGCGTCCACCGCGTCGACCAGGACCACGTCCACCTTCGCGTCGATCATCTGCTGGAACTGCTCGCTCTGCCTGGTCGCGCTCGCCCCGGCGTTGGCGTAGCGGACCTTGCCCTTGTTGTCGGTGAGGGAGGCGACGCGCTTCTTGATGATGGGGTAGTCGAACTTCTCGAAGCGCGTCGTCTCCTTGTCGGGCAGGAGGAGTCCCACCGTGATGTCGTCGCCCTTCTTCGGGCTCTCGGAGCTGTCGCTCCCGCCGACGGCGTCGATGACACCGCACGCGGCGAGTGAGAGGGCCGATGCGGAGGCGGCCACGGCTATGGCGAAACGACGCACAGCGGTGCTGCGGGGACGAGCGTTCACATCAGGTGCCTTCCGGGGTGGGGGGAGGTGGCAACCAGGTGGGGGAAAGCCAACGCGGCGACGGCGGCAGCGTCAAGCCGCACCTGTTAACGAGATAGCAACGGCACCATATTCGGTTGTCCTTCGCCGCGTTGGCCTGAGACGTTCGGCGAGCCTCCGGTACGTGCGCGTAACTCCCGTACCTGCGCGTACGTACCTCCAGTACGTACGCGTACACGTTTCCCACTCACACCCACGCTCCCGACGACACCGTCCAGAGCTTTGCCATCGTCAACCTCCGCCGCCGCCCGTCGCGTTCAAACGACAACGGCCTCCGCTCCGGTCAAAGTTGACCAAAGCAGAGGCCGTTCGGCGCGTCCCGCCCGTGTGCGAACTCGGGGTGCTGCTCAGGCGCCCGTCCAGAGAGGCGGCGCGGGTGCCGGGGCAGGGGCCGGCGCGGTCGCGGGCTCCGGGGCGGGGTCTGCGGACGGGGCCACCGGGGGAGTGGCGTGGCAGGTGAAGCCGAGGCGGGTCAGTGCCCTGGTCACCTCACCGGCGCTGAAGTCGCGACGGTCCTGGCGGGTGATCACCTCGCCCACCTGCTTGACCGGGTACAGCCGGCGCCCGATGGCCACGCAGGCCCCGGTGACATCCTCGGGGCGGACACCCTTCATCTTGGTCTCCACCTCGCTCTTGTCCAAGTCGAAGGGATAACGGGCGATCACAACGCGCATGGTGCCTCACCAAAGGTTGGGGGGAACGGGGTTTCTCGGCAGGGAAAACGCGCGGAAAAGCGGAAACAAACAGGGCCCGCACTCGAGGTGCAGGCCCTGTTTCGCCGTATGCGCGAATGGCTCAAACGCAAACGTCAGGCAAACATCAGGCGGGGACGATGTTCTCCGCCTGCGGGCCCTTCTGGCCCTGCGTGACGTCGAAGGTCACCTTCTGACCTTCCTGCAGCTCGCGGAAGCCCTGGGTGGCGATGTTCGAGTAGTGGGCGAAGACGTCGGCGCCGCCGCCGTCCTGCTCGATGAAGCCGAAGCCCTTTTCCGCGTTGAACCACTTCACAGTACCGGTGGCCATGTCATATCTCCTGAGGCAGTGCTGGAAGCCCGCACCGCGCGGACCTCCCCATCGCCGTGATGATCACCTGCCCGGAAAAAACCGGCAGCAAAATGGCAACCACAACTGCAACTGACGTCCAGCCTAGCACGACGCGATGCGAAAGAAAGCGGCGTCGAGAAGACGACACGAGACGACGCGAGGCGGGTCGAGAAGCAAGCCGAGAAGCAGTCGAGAAGCAGTCGAGAAACGGTTGACATTGCCCGGATATATCGGTAGAGCTCGCCGCAGAATTACTTTCCGGTGCTGCTCGAATTTCTGCTCCGGCCGTGGCAGATATTCACCGGCCGCCCTGGGTGGATCCGGGCCCCTCCGCCGGACGGCCCAGCTCCTCCTTGTCGCGCAGGGCCTCCTCCAGCTGGTCCTCCAGGCCGATGATGCGGCAGGCGGCCTCGATCGGGGTGCCCTGGTCGACCAGTTCACGGGCCCGGGCGGCCAGGCGCAGCTGGTGGCGGGAGTAGCGGCGGTGGCCGCCCTCCGACCTCGTCGGGAGGATGAGCCCCGCCTCGCCCAGGGCCCGCAGGAACCCGGGCGTGGCATCGATGAGCTCGGCCGCCCGGCCCATGGTGTATGCCGGGTAGTGGTCGTCGTCGAGCCGGTCGGTGGCGTACTGCTGGTCTTCCGAGGGCATCTGCGCCTTCCCGCGGGCCGCCGGAGCACGGCCCGCCCACAGGGGCTGGTTTCCCCGCAGGGGAACTCTAGTCGCCCCGGGTGAAAATCTGCCGCGGCGGGCACAGGTGTGCCACGGCGACTCCGGTCGACCAGCCCTCTCCGGCGCCCGGGTGCGTGACATCGGGTGCGTGGTGAGGCCAGTGTGGCCAGAGGTGTGTGAAACCCGTGACCCGAGAATCCGTGCAGGAGTGTCACAGGGGCTGCACACAGTCGTTCGATCGTGTCGTTAGCGTTACTGGCCAATCGCTGCCGCGTGCGAACGCGAGCAACAGCACGGCCCCCGAGGGTCGTCGGCATGTCAACTCAGGAAGACCACAGATGGACTACTGCTCCACGTGTCGTCGGCATCTGAATGGCGCCCTCGTGTGCCCGGGGTGCGGTGCCTACGCTCCCGACATCGCACCGGGCCTCGTCGACGGTCACCCCGTTCCGGGCCCGGCCACCGCCGCGTCGACGGGCACGGCGGCATGGGCTGTCACCTCCTCGGACGCGCCACGCGAAGCCCCGCCGGTCGACCCCGCCATCGATGAGTCCGGCCACGCGACACCCGCGCCGCAAGGGCGCGCGGCACGCCGTCGGCAGCAGGCCCGGTGGAAGAAGACCCAGCGCCGGGCGCTGGTCGCGACGGCCGTCGCGCTCGTCGGAGGCGGGCTGACCGTCCTGTCGATGGACCGGCAGTCCACGGACAAGACGCAGGCGGCCACGGCGCCGGGCATCACGGGCATGGGCGGCGCGGAGGAGACGACGGACCAGCACCTCCGCCCGGAGTCGACACCGCCCGCCACGCGCGGCACCTCGCGCACCAGCCCGGAGCAGGCCACCGCCGCCGACGACCAGCGCCGCCGGCCCGCCCCCGCCTCGACCCCCACCACCACGCCGCCGAACACCCGGCCGGACGCCGCCGCCGTCCCCCGGACGCCGGTGATTCCGCAGCAGCGGAACACCACCCAGACCTCGACGTCCGTCTCCGCCGGATCGGCCACCGACCAGACCGGCACGAGTACGGGTACCAGCACCGGTTCCGGGTCCGACTCCGGTACGGCGGCCCAGCCGACGCCCGCCCCACCCGCCGCCGGCGACAACAGCGGCTCCGACTCGGGAAGCTCGCAGACGAGCCCCGACCCGGCGACGACTTCGCCGAGCTCACCGCAGCTCTGCGTCCTCGTGATCTGCCTCGGCTGACCGAGCCGCGCCGCGCCCGACGCCGTCATTCCAGGCGACCGGCGCCGGCGGTCAGGCCTCGCGCTGCCAGGCGGGGTCGCGGCCCGACAGGCCCAGGACTCGGTCGAACAGCGGGGCGGTCGGCGGCACATCGACTTCCGGGCCGAACGCCCCGTACTGTCTGGCCATCTCGGCCCGGCCGGCGACGTCCTCGTACAGGGCCGCCGCGAGGTCGTCGTCCACCGTCAGCTTCTGACCGGTGGCCACCGCCAGGTCCCAGCCGTGCAGCAGCCACTCGCACAGCAGGATCCCGCCGACGAAGCCGGCCGGCATCCGGCTGCCGTTCCCGGTCAGGGATGTCTCGCCGGTCCAGGCCCGCGGGTCGCTCCAGACCTCGGCGGTCGCCGCCGCCCGGGCGGCGTACGCCTCGGCCCAGCCCGGCTCCGCGGTGAAGTCATGGCCCTGCTCGGGCTCGCCCGGCTGCGGGGGCTGCTTGAGCCCGGCGCCGTACCCCCGCACGCCGGTCCAGAAGATCAGGTGATTCAGCAACGCCCGGACGTCCAGCTCCGTGCACGGCGTGCGCCGGTCCAGTTCGTCGGGCCCGATCCCGCGCACGACGTCCACGGCGACCGCTGCTGCCCGGGTCATCACGGCTGTCGGTTCCATGGTGTTCGCTCCTTCCCCGCTGTCTCCGGTGGCACGGTAGGCGGATCGAGGACGGCGAGGATTGAACAAACGCGACAGGCGGCCCCGGGGTCAGGTCCACCGTCCACCGTCCACCGGATCCGGGCCGAGTCGGGTGGACCCGGCGAGGGCCGTGCGGGCTGTCCTCGATGTGTGCGCGGGCGTGCGGGGCAGGCCCGTACGAGCACGGCCGTCGCCAAGCAGAAAGTTCCACGCTCCTCGGCCTCGTGGCCCGGATCCACGACGCCACGACCGTGTCGGTGCACCCCACGCGGGACGCGGTGAGGGGGTCGGCCACGAGGCCGGGCGACGTCGGCCGCGCGCTACGCCTCCGCCGCCGAGGCTTCGTCGGCCCCCGCGCCCAGGGCAGCCGCCTGGGCGGCGAGGTCGCGCAGGGCCGCGAGGTGGGACTGGAGGGCGCGGCGGCCTTCCGGGCTCAGCCGCAGCCAGGTGCGCGGTCGCTTCCCCACGTATCCCTTGCGCACCTTGATGTAGTCCGCGGCCTCCAGCGTGCTGACCACCTTGCTCAGCACCGAGTCCGAAATCCCACACCCCTCACGGACGGCACGGAACTCGGCCTCGGTGCACCCGGAGAGGAACGCCATGACGGTGAGTCTGGTGGGGTGGTGGATGCGCTCGTCCAATGCGGGCGGCACCCGTTCCTCGCCGCTCATGGCCGGGCGTCTCCCGCCCGCTCCTGGCTCAGCAGCCACCCATTGGCCAGCCCGCCGCCGACCCCGCCGACGATGAACAGCCCCGCCAGTCCGAAGAGCGCCCCCGCGCCCGCGACCACGAAGAGCACACCGGCGTACGTCAGCGTCACCTGCCGTCGGCCGACATGGCGTGGGTAGGCGTGGATGATGCCAGGCCGGTGCTCGACGCGGTGGGCGAGCACGATCTGGGCGGCCACCAGCAGGGCACCCACAAGGAGCAGCGCGACGGACGGCCAGGAGTCGGCGGCGATCCACCGCGAGCCGATCAGGGTGAGCCCGGCGGCCATCAGTCCGCCGTTGGCGGCCGGATACCAGGCGGGCAGGGCACCCCCCGGCCGGGCGGCGGCGTCGCGCGCGGCCTCGGCGGCACGCAGCGCGGCAGCGGCGCCGGACGCGGGGATGTCGTGCATCAGGTCCTCCGGACATCGGGATCACCATCCGATTGCCATCATCGCATTTACTTTCCAACCTGGAAAGTAATACCTTCACGGCAAGAACAGGCCCGGGCGGCATGACCAGCCGCCGATCCGGCCGTACGACGGCACTCAGGGGGAACCTGATGACCTTGCAGGAAACGGCACTGGAGGCCGACCACGCCTCCAGTCCGGAACCGGCGATCCTGGTCCGCGGACTGCGGATGCGCTACGGCACCCGCGATGTACTGAGCGGACTCGACCTGGAGGTCCGCAGGGGCGAACTCTTCGCGCTGCTCGGCCCCAACGGCGCGGGCAAGAGCACGACGATCGAGATCCTCGAGGGCTACCGCTCCCGATCCGGCGGCGACGCCGAGGTCCTGGGCCAGGACCCCGCACGCGAGGACCCCGTCTGGCGGGCCCGCCTCGGCATCGTCCTGCAGGCCAACCGCGACCACGGCCGCTGGCGGGTCGGCGACCTGCTGGGCCACTTCGCCCGCTACTACACACGCCCCTTCGAGCCGTCCGAGCTGCTCGGCCTGGTGGGCCTCACCCCGCAATCCGCCCAGCAGGTGAGCACCCTCTCGGGCGGCCAGCGGCGACGCCTCGACGTCGCCCTGGGCATCGTGGGCCGCCCGGAACTGCTCTTCCTCGACGAACCGACCACCGGCTTCGACCCCGAGGCCCGCCGCGACTTCCACGACCTCATCCGCCAACTGCGCGACAGCCTCGGTACGACGATGCTGCTCACCACCCACGACATGAGCGAGGCCCAGCAACTCGCCGACCGCATCGGCATCCTGCAGCACGGCCGCATCACCGCCTGCGGCACCCTCGCCGAGCTCGCCGCCGCCGCGCGGACCCGCTCCGAGGTCGCCTGGACGGACACCGACGGCGTCCCGCAACGCCGGCTCACCGCGGACCCGTCGGGGGTCGTCTGGGAACTGCACCAGCAGCTCCGGGGGCCGATCCCCGACCTGGAGGTACGCCGTCCGACGCTGGAGGACACCTACCTTCGGATGGTCGCGGAGGGCGACGAGACAGCCGTGGAAACGGCCGGGAAGGGACGGCCGGAGGCCCGCGCCCGCCACGAGGAGGCCACCGCGTGAACGTGAACCCCTACCGGCTCGGACTGTCGCGCGGCGCCATCGAGCTGCGCCAGGTGCTGCGCAGCCGCAAGGACATCTACACGTACCTGTCGACGCCGCTGGTCTTCCTCGCCGTCTCCTACTGGCAGTCGCGGGACGGCGACGACGCCATGACGCAGTTGTCCCTGGCCGGCGGCATCGGCTCCACGATCTTCATGTTCGGCCTGCTGACCGTCCCCCAGTTCCTCTTCGGCGACCGCGAGGACGGCACGCTGCTGCGGCTGCGCGGCGTACCGGGCGCGATGACCGCCTACGTGACCGGCAAGGTCCTCTTCGTCCTCGTCAACATCACCGTGTCCATCGCGCTGTTGCTGCTGGGCGGACGGGTGCTGCTCGGGGCCGGGCTGCCGGACACCTCGCAGCAGTGGCTCACGCTCGTCTGGGTCGTCGCCCTCGGCATCGTGGCCGTCGTACCGATCGGGGCGGCCATCGGATCGCTGCTGCCCGCCGCACGGGAGGCCCTGGGCGTCTACATGCTGCCCATGATGGCCCTGATGGTCCTCTCCGGAACGTTCTCGCCGCTGCGCAAACTGCCGGAGTGGTTGCAGAACCTGGCGTCCTTCTTCCCGCTGCGCTGGATCGCCCAGGGCGTCCGTTCCGCACTGCTGCCCGACAGCGCCCAGGCCCTGGAAGTGTCCGGCGCGTGGCAGCACACCACCGTCGCGGGCGTGCTCGCACTGTGGGCGGTCGCCGGGCTCGTGCTGGCCCCGCGGCTGCTCCAGCGGATGGCCCGGCGGGAGTCGGGAAGCCGGTTGTCGGAGCGCGAGCAGCGGCGGATGGCGAAGACGGCGTACTGAGTGTGGCGAAGCCGACCCGAGGCGGTGATGCGCGTCACAGCAACGGAAAAAACCGCGGCACTGTCTCCACCGTCTCGTCACCTGCGGGCGCAGAACGCCCGCACACCTGAACAAGGGCTGCTCATGGACCGACCGCACGAGGAGGGAAACTCGGAGGGCGCAATGGCTCGTACGAGCTCCCGCGTACGCTCCCAGCGCACAGGCTCTCATTCACCACCCCCCGACTCCCCAGCAAGACCGTGCTCGTAAGGACTCCCCGTGCCCAAGGCTCTCCCTGGCCCGCCGCAGGACGCGCCGGCCGCACAGGCGCCACCGATACCGACCCAGACCGGACACGACCCCGCACCCCACATATCCCCGCCGGTCACGCACCCCCCACGTGACCGGCGTCCCCACCCGCCCGGCAGCCGCGACCCGTACCTCCTCGCGGCCGCCTTCTTCCTCGCCTACGCGACCGTCTCCGTCTCCCGTTTCCAGCATCTGGCGACCATGTCGTGGGACCTGGGCATCTTCGAGCAGGCCATCCGCGCCTACGCCCACCTCCAGGCGCCCGTCGTCGACCTGAAAGGCCCGGGCACGAACGTCCTGGGCGACCACTTCAGCCCGGTCACCGCCCTCCTCGCTCCCCTCTACCGGCTCTTCCCCTCCCCCATCACGCTGCTCGTCGCCCAGGCCGCGCTGTTCGCCCTGTCGGTCGTGCCGGTCACCCGCGCGGCCGCGAACCTGCTGGGACGCCGCACAGGCCTCGCGCTCGGCATCGCCTACGGCCTGTCCTGGGGCATCCAGCGCGCCGTCGACTTCGACTTCCACGAGATCTGCTTCGCCGTACCCCTGATCGCCTTCGCCCTGGAGGCCGTGCTGGCCCAGCGCTGGCGCCGGGCCCTGCTCTGGGCGCTGCCGCTGGTCTTCGTCAAGGAGGACCTCGGCCTGACGGCGGCGGCCATCGCCGTGGTCGTGGCCCTTCGTGCCCGCGGCACCTCCCCCCGCGCGGCCCGGTACGCCCTCGTGGCGGCGGCCCTGGGCGCCGCCGCCACGCTGCTGACCCTCACCGTGGTCATCCCGGCCTTCAACAACGTCGGTGACTACGACTACTGGAACAAGGTCGACAGCGGCTTCGCCCTCTTCAGCGGCATCGACACCAAGCTCCGTACCCTGGCCTGGCTGCTGATCCCGACCAGCGGCCTGCTGGCCCTGCGCTCCCCGCTGTTCGCGGTCGCCCTGCCCACCCTCGGCTGGCGCTTCGTCTCCGCCGACGACCACTACTGGGGCACCGACTGGCACTACAGCGCGGTCCTGATGCCCGTCGTCGCGCTCGCCCTCGTCGACGCCCTCACCGCCGCCCGCCGCAGCCCCAGCCCCCGCCTGCGCTCGTACGCGTCCCACCTGCCCACCGCCGTGGCCGCGGCGGCCCTCGCGCTCACCACCGCCCTCCCCATCGCCGCGCTGACGGAATCCCCCGCCTACGAGAAACCCGTGCGCGTCACCGCCATCGAACGCATGCTGAAGCGCACCATCCCGGACGACGCGACCGTGGAGGCCAACATCGGCCCGACCAGCCGCCTCACCTCCCGCTGCCGCGTGTTCTGGCTCGGCAACACCCGGGGCATCGCCCCCGACTACATCGCCCTCGACAACACCGACGGCGGCATCCGCGACGTCGAGGAATACGCCCGCCAACTCCACCCGGAGGACCAGTACGCGGTCGTCGCCGACACGCAGGGCTGGGTGGTGCTCCAGCACCGCACCTGACGGCTCCCGAGCTCCGAGGCCAGAGCCCCGAGAGCACGAGTGGGCGGGCAGCGCGGCACCAGCCGCACTACCCGCCCACTTACTGTCTACGATTTACTGCCTACGGTCTACGGAGCGTCGATCAGCTCGTGCGGCGGCACGCTCACGGTCCGGGCACCGGGCTCACCGCCCAGAACGACCTTGCGCAGGGCGACGTTGTTGTCGGTGTTCGTCTCCTGGAGCCGCTTCTCCGGGTTGGCGATCACCTGGATGTAGTACGTGCCGTTCGGCAGGTCGGTGACGTCGAAGGACTGGCCGGGACGGTACTGGGTGTAGGTGTCACCGGAGCCGACGTCGAGGACCTCACGCACGGAGATCGAGTTCTGCTCACCGCAGGCGGTGGACAGGTCGGTGTTGTACGGGTGCCAGTTGGCGTTCTTCACCGTGTAGTCGATGGCGTCGGTGTTGGCCAGGCAGAACGCCTCCTTGCCGCTGCGCACCTCCTTGGTCTGGTCCTCGCTCAGCAGCCGGTAGCTGGCGAAGTCCGTGAAGTGCCAGTGCTCATGACCCTCCCGCGGGTCCCACTCCATGGTGCCGGTGGGCGTGTACCCGACCTGCTTGCCATCGGCGTCGTAGAAGTACTGGTACGCGTCCATCAGGTCCTTGCCGGGACTGCGGAACCCGTCCACGACGAGGGGCGCGGGACCCGCGTTCCACACATTCGCGGCGAAGGCGAGGTAGTCCTTGCCCGGCACGTCCCCGTCCTCGCCGTCGGTGATGGCGATGTCCCAGGCGGGCAGCGAACGCAGGTCGGGCTTGGGCACGTTGGCGGGAGCGCCCGCCCGGCCGGTGGGCCGCTTGGCGGCCGGCTCCAGCGCGGGAGCGACACGCGAACCGTCGGTGTGCCCCTTGCCGTCGCCGAGGTGGTGGGCCGTGCCACGGTCCTCGAGGGCGTTGGACAGCTCGGGCGCGGGAGGAGCGTCGGCGCCGCGGGGACCGTAGTGGTGGCCGGTGGAGTGGGCGTCGGAGCCGGTGGGGGCGTCGTGCCCACTGCCGTGGTGAGCGGAGGACCGCATGGAAGAGGCCAGGCCCTGCCCACCCTCCTCGCCACGCATGTCCCGCACCGTCATCTTGACGGTCGGCCGGTCATCCGGAATACCGAACAGGTCCCGGTAGACCTTGGCCACCGAAACCTTGGCCGTGTACTCACCCTCGGGCAGATCCACCGGGTTCTCCCAGTCGACCCTGGCGGAGTTGGCCGCCCACCCCTTCTCGACGCCCCACACCGAGCCCAGCGTCCAGGGGTTGGTGGAACAGCCCTCCGGATAGTGCGAGGTGGCCGGCGCGTCGGGACGAAGCCGCCCGGAGGCGTTGTTGGGACAGAAGGTCTCGGAGACCTTCTTCACTTCCTCACCGGCGGCGTCCGTGATGGACACCTCGAGAAACCCGGGGAGCCCGGAGAAGTCCTTCACCAGCCCGGCAGGCAGCTTCTTGGTCTTCGTACGCGTCCCGTCACGAAGGATCTGCTGGGCGACGACGGGATCCTTGTACGACTTCCGCGTCACCTTGAATTCCAGCGGCGCGTCGTCGACGGTGACGTACGTGCCGAGGTCCAGAAAGACACCCGCGTCGTCCCACCGGTCGATGGTCACGGAGCTGGACGCGGCGATGAGCTTCAACGACGGCTGCCCGGCCGCACGCTCAGCAGCCGCAGCCCCGCTCCCGGGAACGGCCCCGGCCCCCGTGACGACGACGGTGAGCGCGGCCCCCGCGGCGAGTGCCGAGCGCTTTAAGCGAGTTCTGTGTTCCTGACTGGTCATCGGTTTTCTGGTCTCCCACGCATTCTCGATCGAGTATGTGAGCACCCTGTGAGAGATGTGAGAGCCGTGTCGGGGTTGCCTGGCGAGGCGGAACCGGACTCACCGAGCCGGAACACGTCCGAAAATCGCCGCGCCCCTGGCAGCGCACCGTCGGCCGGGCGAGACCGCCGGACCGTTACCAAGATCTGCCCGAGGCGTTGATTCGACAGGTGCACACCGCCCCTCCAATAAGGGACCCGAAATGAAAAAGACATCCCGAATTGCGACTGTCACGCTTCTTGCCCTCGGCGGCCTGAGCCTCCCGGCGTACAGCGCCTCGGCGGCCGCCGCGCCCGCCGACCCCGCGCGGGGCGGCGGCCTGCTGCAAAACATCGCCGGTCCGATCAAGCCCTATGCGACGCCCCTGGTCGACCAGCTCCCGTACATCAACATCAACAATCTGGGCCGGCCCCTCTAGGCAAGCGGGCCCCGGCGGCGGTCACATTAAAGCGGCGCTCACATCAAAAAGGCGTCCGCACCGCGCATCAAAGCCGCATTTCGGCGATAATCGGACCATGAGTACGGCGAGGTTTGAACTAGCGGCCGCGGGGAGCGATGTGCTCAACGTGGTCGGCGCCTTTGTCGGAGGCCTGTTCATCGCCGGTGCCTTGATCTGGGCCGTGCGATTGGGCATGAAGGCCATGGACCAGGAGCTGCCCCATCCCCGCCCGGAGGAGCAGCCCAAGCTGCCCCCGACCGGCCCGGTCCACGAGGTCCGGGAGGCGCGGGAGCCGGACGAAGTTCCGGTGCCCCCGGACGGGCGGGAACGGCTCATGCCGTATCAGCTCCACCACGCCGGAAGCAGACGAGGTAAGGACCAGCACCGGAAGCGCTGGCTGCCCGGTTCCAGCGGCTCCTTCGGCAGCGGCGGACTCGGGCACAGGTAAATCGCAGTCTCCTCGGCTGCGTCTGATCAACGTGCGGCGCGCGGGGGCCGCCCCTCCACCAGGGGCGGCCCCCGCGGTGTGCTGCCGGGTCGGGGAGCAGACGCCTGAACGGCCGGGCAGACCCGGCCCGGATCAACCCGTCCTCGGCCGGTACACCGCCAGCGCCCAGATCACGAAGAAGTCGAGGGCGATCATGATCGCCGCCCAGACCGGCGCGTACGGCAGGAACAGGAACTGGGCGATCATGCTCAGGGACGCCAGGAAGATGCCCGTGATCCGGGCCCACGCGGCGCCTTTGAGGATGCCCAGGCCGGTGGCGGCGACGACCGCGCCCAGGACGATCAGGATCACGCCCCAACCAGTGAGGTTGATCTTGTAGACATAGTCGCCGACGCGGTCCCACACGTCGTCCTCAGCGAGCGCGGAGATGCCCTGGAAGATGGCCAGGACGCCGTGCATCAGCATCAGCACGCCGGCGAAGACGACTCCGCCCGCGACCCACCCGGCTTCGGCCGGCATCATCCCGGTGCCTCCCTCGGTGGGCGCGGGAGCGGCCGGCCGGAAGGTGTCGTCCCAGGCCCGGGGCGCCTGCTCCCGGCCCGTCGGCGTCCGGCCCCCTCCGGTCGGCGGTTGCGCCGCGTGTGGCTGCTGGGTCATGGCGGTATCCCGTCTCTGCCGGGGCGGGCGGCGTCGTGAGCCGTAAGCCGCGAGCTGTAAGCCGTAGCCGTGATCCGTAAGCCGCGAGCCGTGAGCTGGGCCGTGAGCCGTGAGCCGTCCGCCGACGTCTCGTCCTTCGACTCCTCGACGATCGGGCGCGGCGCGGGCCCTCGCCATGAGGGCGGGGCTGTCCGGGTGAAGCCCGGCATGCGGTCGCCCGCACGCGGACCTTCACTGGAACCGGACACACCCACCCCACCGACTCCCGGAGGCGACATGGCCGATCACCGTACGCACGGGGCGAGGAGCACACCCCGGATCGCCCCGACCGCCCTCATCGCCCTGACCGCCCTGACCGCCCTGACCGCCCTGACCGGCTGCACCGACGAAGACAGCCCCTCGGAGACGGTCAGCAAGGCCGCCTCGGCGGCCCGGTCCATCGGTGCCGAGGCCACCGCCGCCGCGTCCTCGCTCTCCGCGGAGGCCTCGGAGGCGTTCGCGTCGGCGACGGCGGAGGTGGGCCGGAGGTTCGACGACATCAAGGGCGGCGTCGACGCCAAGGCCGACGTTCGGCTCGGCACCCCGGTCACCGACGGGCGCACCACGGTCGAGGTCACCGCCGACAACACCACCGACTCGACCAGGTCGTTCGCGGTCCAGGTCGACTTCACCGACCAGCACGGCAACCTGCTCGACGTGGTCGTCGTCACCGTCCCCGACGTCCCGGCCGGCGAGGCCGGGAAGGCCACGGCCCGCAGCACGCGCGAGCTGGGCGCCGACATCCGGGCGGTGGTGGGGCGGGCGGTGCGGTACTGAGCGGTGCGCGGACACCCGGACGACGGCGAGGCAGGACCATGACCGACCCCCCGGTCACCCCGGTGGCCTTCACCGAGCAGGACTACGCGGCCCGGATGGACCGCGCCGCCCGCGACGCCGCCGCCACCGGACTCACCGGACTGCTGATCGCCCCCGGCCCCGACCTGCTCCGGCTGTGCGGCTACCGTCCGGCCACGCCCACCGAGCGCCTCACCCTGCTCGTCCTGGCCGCCGGCTCCGAACCCCGCCTGCTGGTCCCGGCGTCGGAGCGCCCGGACGCGGAGGCGGCGCCGGGCGCGGGGGCGCTGCGGATATCGGCCTGGGGGCACGGCCAGGATCCGTACGCCGCGGCGGCGGGGCTGCTGCGCCCGCACGGCCGCTACGGCATCTCCGACTCGACCTGGGCGCCGCACCTGCTCGGCCTCCAGGAGGCGCTGCCGTCGGCCACGTACCGGCCGCTGACCACCGCGCTGCCGATGCTGCGGGCGATCAAGGACGAGCACGAGGTGGCGCGACTGGCGGCGGCCGGGGCGGCGGCGGACGCGGTGTACGAGGAGATCCTCTCCGTACGGTTCACCGGTCGCCGTGAGACCGAACTGGCCGCCGACCTCGCCCACCTCCTTCGGCGGCACGGCCACAGCCAGGTCGACTTCACCGTCGTGGGCTCCGGGCCGAACGGCGCGAACCCGCGCCACCGGGCGGCCGAGCGCACGATCGCCGTCGGCGACATGGTGGTCCTGGACTTCGCCGGCCTGAAGGACGGCTACGGCGCCGACACCACCCGCACGGTCCACGTGGGGGCGCCGACGGACGAGGAGCGGCAGGTCCACGAGATCGTCCGTGCCGCGCAGCAGGCGGCCTTCGAGGCCGTGCGTCCCGACGTGCCCTGCGAGGAGATCGACCGGGTGGCGCGCGGGGTGATCGAGGACGCGGGTTACGGCGAGTACGTCGTGCACCGCACCGGCCACGGCATCGGCGTCACCACGCGCGAGCCGCCGTACCTGGTGGAGGGCGAGCGGCAGCCCCTCGCCCCCGGCATGTGCTTCTCCATCGAGCCCGGCGTCTACCTCCCGGGGCGCTTCGGCGTCCGCATCGAGGACGTGGTGACGTGCACGGAGACCGGCGGGCGGCGCCTGAACACCACCCCGCACGAGATGGCGATCGTGACCTGAGCCGAACCCGGCCGGATCCCTCGGATCCCTCGGATCCCTCAGTGCGCCACCGGCCAGTTGAGCTCGGTGCGCAGCTCACGCGGATCCATCTCCGGGGTGGGCCGGGTGACGTAGGTCTCCCACCTGTTCTCTCCGGCGGACAGCCCTTGTGCCCGCAGCCAGGAGTGCAGTCGCTCCCAGGAGGCTCCGAGGGCGTCGTACGGTCCGATGTGCGTCAGGCGCGCGACCAGGCCTCCGGGCAGCGACCCGGCGACGACGTCGCCCTGGGGCCGGACGGCCCGATCCGTGGCGAAGCCGACCTCGAGGTCGAGGTTCTCGCCGGGAAGTCCGTGTCCGGGGAGTCCGTGCTCGGGATGACCGTGTCCGGGAAGTCCGTGGTGGATGCAGAAGGCAGGGCTCGCTACGACGATCCGCTGCGCGTCGATGGTCAGGGCCAGGGTGCGGAAGGAGGCGTCGAAGAAGTCCCTCAGCCGGTCCATCGGGACGACGCCACGGATGACCGCTGTCGTCGCCGGGTCGAGATGCACGAGCTGAGGCTCGGTTCCAGGAGTACTCACGACATGGGGACCCGAGCCGCACCTAAAACTCATCGCCCGGACTTGGACAGCGCCTTCGCCGCCCCGCCCGCCACCACGATCTGAATCTGCTCGCTCATCGCACTGACGCCGTTGAGGGAAGCGGTCGCCTGAAGCCGCCCCGCGCCGGCCGCGAGCGCCGGCCCCGGCACGCACGACCAGGTGCCGTCGGGCGCGGCGGTCGTCGCGCAGACCTCGTTCTCGATCGCGTCCCGCACGGTTACCTGGGCGCCCGGATAGGCCGTACCGGAGACCTCCGGCCGGTCGGGCAACGGCACCCCCGACTGGGGGCGGGTCAGCGTCGGCTCGGGCAGGCCGACGGTCACCGCGCACGCGCCCCGCTCCCGCACCGCACCGCTCGCGTCGGTGAGCCGCAGCGCGCAGCCCCGCAACCGCGTGCCCGGCACGGCGTCCGCGGGCACGGCCAGGACGAAGGGGAAGGCCCGGCCCCGCCAGGCCTGCGCCGCCGCAGAACCCGTGAAGGTGTACGTCCCACTGCCCCCGTCCCGGGCGAGGGCACCCCGGTAACCCTGGGCGTCGAGCGGCACGCCCGTCACGGCGACCCCGTCCGGCGCCCTCAACGTCAACGCCGACCCGGCAGCCAACGGCGGCCCCGCGTACCCCGTGACCTCTACGACCCCCTCCCGCCCCGGCCCGATGGTCACGGCACCCCACAACTCACGGCCGGGCTCACCGGCGTAGGCGGCGGCGGGCGAAGGACCGCACAGGGCGGCGATCGCGCCCGCCACGGCTATGCCCACCAGGGCGGCTGACTTCCTTGACCTGCTCATCGTCGGCGGAACTCCTCACGGCCTCACGACAGACGTCGGCGCCCCCACCGCAAGCGATTCTTCCGGCCGGTTTCCGCAGGTGGCATGTGGTGTTCGGCCGTACGGGCGAGCCTGGCACGACAGTCGGCGCTCAAGCTCAAGATCCGCTCATAGCCCGAACGCCGGACGGGCTGAACATGCCCGTCCGGCGATCAAGCATTCGGCCGGCGCTGCTTACGAGCGAGCCGCCCGCCGGCGTCGCGTCGCCAGGACGATCCCGGCGCCGCCCGCCAGGAGCACCGCGGCACCGATCGCGATCGGGCCGGTCGCGCTGCTGCCGCCCGTCTCCGCGAGGTTGTCGCCGCCGCCGTTCGGCTGGGGAGCCGGGGCGGTGGTGGACTCGGAGGGGGACGGGGTCGGGGTCTCGGTGGACGGAGTCTCCGTGGCCGGGGGCTCGGTCGCCGGAGGCGTCGTCGTCTCCTCGACCGGCGTCGAGGGCTCGGTGGGCTCCTCAGGGGTCGACGGGGGCGGGGTCGGGGTGGACGGCGGCTCCTCCGTGGCCGGAGGCGTCGTGCAGTTCTTGGTACCGCCGTTCCAGGCCGCGATCAGCTTGTCCTTGATGACCGTACGGTCCGGGCCCGCGGGCAGGTCGCCGTGCTGGAAGCCGTCGTCGGCGTCGAGCTTGCCGTCGAACTTCACCGCGCCGCGGTAGAGGTCGATCTGCGCGAAGCAGCCCGCGTCCGGCACCGCGATGTCGAGGGACTCGGTCTGCCCCGGCTTGACGGTCACCGTGTCGAAGTCGACGAAGACCTGCTCGCCGGAGGTCGCGAAGGTCGCGCCGTGGGCGAGGTAGGAGGCGAGGGAGGCGGTGCAGGTGGTGGCGTCACCGGCGGTACGGACCTTGATGTGGACCTTGCCGTCGTCGGTGGGCTTGAGGTTCTGGTCGTCGACCTTGACCGAGTCGAAGAAGCCCGTGCCGTCCAGCGAGAACTGGCAGCGGTCGGTACCGGTCTCCGTGCCCGCGCCCGTGCCGGGCTTGTAGGTGCCGCCGGACTTCCAGCCGTCGCCGCCGGGCGTCCCGGTGGCCCAGGCGGCCGAGGCGGGGGCGGCACAGAGGACGAGCGCCGCGGCGCCCGTCCCCAGCAGGCGGCGCGCGGTGACACGTCTAGCTATGGACATGCGGATCCCATCGAGTGAGGGGGGTGGCGAGTGTTCCGAGGAACACCGGGTCTGAACAAATGCACAGAATCCGAGCAAGAGACCTCAGAATCTGAGAAACACTTGGCCCATTGGTCACATGCGCCATGGTGTCCGCACATCGTGGATCTCCTGGTAGAACGCTGTCAACCTGCGGCTATGGAGGGGGACTTCAGGAAGCCATCACAATTTCGTCACACGGGGAATGAATCGCTCCGGACGGCGTTCGAGTTCGCTTTCCCGACAATGTGGACAGGTACCAGAGTGCCTACTTGAGCACCCCGCACCACTGCCACGAGGGAGACCGCGTGACCGACCCCGTTACCGACCGCACCGACACCACCCCCGACCTCTCCTCCCGCGACCCCAACTGGTGGCGCCAGGCCGTCGTCTACCAGGTCTATCCCCGCAGCTTCGCCGACGCCGACGGCGACGGACTCGGGGACCTCAAGGGCATCACCCGGCGGCTGAACCACCTCGCCGCCCTCGGCGTCGACGCCCTGTGGCTCAGCCCCTTCTACCCGTCCGAGCTCGCCGACGGCGGCTACGACGTCGCCGACTACCGGGACGTCGACCCCCGCCTGGGCAGCCTCGACGACTTCGACGCGCTCGCCGCCGAGGCCCACCGGCTCGGCCTGAAAGTGATCGTCGACCTGGTCCCCAACCACACCTCCCACCAGCACGTGTGGTTCCAGGAGGCCCTCGCCTCCGGCCCCGGCTCCCCCGCCCGCGACCGCTACGTCTTCCGCGACGGCCGCGGCACGCACGGCGAACTGCCGCCCACCGACTGGCAGTCCGTCTTCGGCGGCAGCGCCTGGCAGCGGGTGCCGGACGGACAGTGGTACCTGCACCTGTTCGCCCCCCAACAGCCCGACCTCAACTGGGCGAACGAGGAGGTCCGCGCCGACTTCCGCACCACCCTGCGCTTCTGGTCCGACCGCGGGGTCGACGGCTTCCGCGTCGACGTGGCCCACGCCCTGGCCAAGGACCTCAGCGAGCCGTTGCGCGACCTCGGCGCCCCCGAACTCAGCAGCGAGGACGCGCTGTCCCACTTCCCGCCCGGCACCCACCCCTTCTACGACCGCGACGAGGTCCACGAGATCTACCGCGACTGGCGCAAGATCCTCGACTCCTACCGCCCGCCCCGCATGGCGGTCGCCGAGGCCTGGGTCCAGGGCGCCCGACGCACGCTGTACGCCCGCCCGGACGAACTGGGCCAGGCCTTCAACTTCGAGTACCTCCAGGCCGGTTGGGACGCGGACGAACTGCGCCAGGTCATCACCGACTCCCTGGACAGCGCGCACCAGGCGGGCGCCTCCGCCACCTGGGTGCTGTCCAACCACGACGTCGTACGGCACACCTCCCGGCTGATGCTCCCGCCCGGCACCGACGACAACGCCTGGCTGCTCTCCGGCGGCCACGCACCCGAGGTGGACGAGTCCCACGGCCTACGACGCGCCCGGGCGGCCACGCTCCTGATGCTGGCGCTGCCCGGATCGTCGTACGTCTACCAGGGCGAGGAACTCGGCCTGCCCGAGGTCGCCGACCTGCCCGTCGAGGTGCTCCAGGACCCGATCTGGGAACAGACCGGCCGCGTCCGCAAGGGCCGCGACGGATGCCGGGTGCCGCTGCCGTGGACGACGACGGGGCCGTCGTACGGCTTCGGGGCGGCCGGCGCCTGGCTGCCGCAGCCGCCGTCCTTCGCGTCGTACGCCGTCGAGGCCCAGGACGGTGTCGAGGGCTCGCCCCTGGAGCTCTACCGCACGGCCCTGCGGCTGCGCCGCAAGCTGCTGGAGGGCGAGTCCCTGGCCTGGGCGGACGACACCCCGCCCGGCGTCTTGGACTTCACCCGGCACGACGGCTGGCGATGCGTCACCAACCTGTCGGACGCGGCCGTACGCCTACCGGCGGGCGAGGTACTACTGACCAGCGCACCGCTGGAAGACGGACAACTACCCCCGGACACCACAGCCTGGATCGCCTGACCGCACCGGAGCCGGTGATTGGCAGATCTGTTCCACCGACACGGCCACCTGACCTGGGCTTTCCCCTCACGGGGGTGGAACAGATCTGCCAATCACCGCGGCATGTCGAATGCGCCGGGTTCCGATCGACGTGAGAGTGGAGGCAGCACTTTCCCGGAGTTCAGGAGTACCCATCGTGATCGTGACCGCGGATATGGCCATCTCCCTCGACGGCTACGTCGCCGGCACCGACGTCGCCCTTGACAACCCGGGAGGCGACGGCGCCGAGCCGCTCTTCGAGTGGATCCACAACCTGGCGAGCTGGCGGGAGCGCCAGGGCATGACCGGTGGGGAGGAGAATCGCGACTCCGAGCTGATGCGTGAGTGGTTCGATGCCACCGGAGCCGTGGTCATGGGCCGGATGATGTACGACACGGGCGAGGAGTTCTGGGGCGACAACCCGCCCTTCCGGACCCCCGTCTTCGTGCTCACCCACCGCCCCCGGCCGACCCTGGTCAAGGAGGGCGGCACCACCTTCACCTTCGTCACCGACGGCATCCACAGCGCCCTCGACCAGGCGAAGGCCGCCGCCGGGGACAGGAACGTCGACATCGCGGGCGGGGCGAGCACGGTGCGGCAGTATCTCAAGGAGGGGCTCATCGACGAGCTGCAGCTGCACGTGGTGCCCGCGCTCCTCGGAGAGGGACTGCGGCTCTTCGAGGGACTGGGCGCCGGGCGGCGGAACCTCGAACCGGTCAGGGTGGTCGACACGCCCCTCGCCACCCACCTGAAGTACCGCTTCGCGAAGTGACCCGGTGCGCAGGGAGCTCGCTCCGAGGCCGCTCGGGCGCGGCGCTCACGAAGCAGGCGGGCGCGTCAACGCCCGTCGGCCACGCAGTGCCCCAGCAGCGCCCGTACGTCCCGGTCGATGACCCGGTACCGCACCACCCGCCCCTCCTTCTCCCGCTCCACGACCCCCGCCGCCCGCAGCAACCTCAGCGCCTGCGACACGGCCGGATCGTTCATGCCGGTCGCGATCGCCAGGTCGGACACGGCCAGCGGGCCGGTCCGGTGCAGCGCGAGGAGCAGCGCGAGCCTCTTGGGGTCGGCGAGGAGGGAGAAGCGGTCGGCCCAGGTGCGGACGTGGCCCGGTTCGCCGATCGCGGCGATGGCGTCGCACACCCGGTGCCCGTCGATGGTGCGGCGGTCCGCTCGGTCGGCCGGGACGAGATGCATGCCGCCATCCTCGCAGGCGACTCCGTGTGATCTGTGTGATCTGTGCGATCTGTGTGATCTTCAATACCTGCGCAAGTACGCAGCTATGCAGGAGACCGCTTGCCACCCTACGGTGGGCGGGCCGTGGTGCTCGGGAAGCCGGTGACGCCCCCTCAGGGGCCATTCCGGAGCGGCCCTCGCCACTGTGATCGGGGAGTTCTCGTCCCGTCCGGCGCAAGCCGGGCCACTGGTCGCACGACCGGGAAGGCAGGGACGGCGGACGCACGACCCTCCCCCACTCTCGACTTCGCTCGAGCGGGAGGTACCCCCAAGCCAGGAGACCGGCCACGGCATCTCACGAGTTGATCCACGAGGTGCTGGAGCGTGACCGTATGACCCTGCCCGAGCCCACGTCCGCCTTCCGCTGGCGGCGCGAGGACACCCTCAAGACCGCCGGCCTGATGGCCGTGATCGCCGCCCTGCACGTAGTCGCCTTCGGCGTTCTCTTCCTGCTCGTCGTGCCCGGCCACTACGAAGTCGGCGACAAGGCCTTCGGTATCGGCCTCGGCATCACCGCCTACACCCTCGGCATGCGGCACGCCTTCGACGCCGACCACATCGCCGCCATCGACAACACCACCCGCAAGCTGATGGCCGACGGCAAGCGGCCGGTCTCGGTGGGCTTCTGGTTCGCGCTCGGGCATTCGAGCGTGGTGGTGGTCATGGCCGCACTCGTCGCGGGCGGCGCCGCGCTCGCGGGCACGCTCATGAACGACGACTCCGGCACCCACCAGACGCTGGGGGTCGTCGGTACGACGGTCTCCGGCACGTTCCTCTACCTCATCGCCGCCCTGAACCTGGTCGCCCTGGTGGGCATCCTCAAGGTCTTCCGGGCGATGCGGGCGGGCGAGTACGACGAGAAGGAACTCGAACAGCACCTGGATTCGCGGGGGTTCATGAACCGCATCCTCGGCCGCCTCACCAAGGCCATCAGCCGTCCGGGCCAGATGTTCCCCCTCGGCTTCCTCTTCGGCCTCGGCTTCGACACGGCCACCGAAGTGACCCTGATGGTGATGGCGGGCTCGGGCGCGGCGGCCGGCCTGCCCTGGTACGCGGTTCTCTCCCTCCCCCTCCTCTTCGCCGCCGGCATGAGCCTGTTCGACACCCTCGACGGCACGTTCATGAACTTCGCCTACCAGTGGGCGTTCTCCAACCCCGTCCGCAAGGTCTTCTACAACCTCACGATCACCGGCCTGTCCATCGCCGTCGCCTTCTTCATCGGCACGATCGAACTCGTCGGCGTCCTGCACGAGAAACTCGACCTGCACGATGCCGTGACCGGCTGGATCGCGGGCATCGACCTCGACAACGTCGGTTACGTCATCGTCGGCCTGTTCGTGGTGGTGTGGGCGGGGGCCATCGCCTACTGGCGGCTCGCGAGGGTGGAGCAGCGGTGGGCGGTGCGGCCGGCCGCCGACACGCGCTAGACGCCCTCCACCGTCGCCAGCCACAGCTTCACGTACCGCTCCACGTCCACGCCCAACGCCACGTCCACCAGCGGTTGTTCACGGACACCCTCGTGAATCTCGGACTCGCCCGGCAGCGGGCGGCGGTCGACGATCGTCTGGCCTCGGGTGGGGCCCGGGGACAGGCTCACCTCGACCGGGAGGCTCTCCGTCGTGATGCCCTCCGGGTCCACGACCGCGCAGACCGCGCCCGCGTCGCCGAGGCCGCCCATGGGGGTCGGGTCGCCGGAGGCGGCGGGGTCGCGGTGGGCGAGGAGGTCGCCGGCCATGCGGAGGCGGGGTTCCGGGCTCGCGCGCAGGCGCTGGATGTCCCCGGCCGGGACCAGGACCCGCTTGAAGACGTCCAGGCCGTACATCGTGATCGGCACCCCGGCCGTGAGCAGGATCGCGGCGGCCTCGGGGTCGTGCCACACGTTGAACTCCGCGACCGGGGTGGCGTTTCCGGTCGCCACCGCGCCGCCCATGAACACGATCCGCTCGATGTTGCGGACCACCTCCGGGTGCGTACGCAGGAGCAGCGCGATGTTGGTCAGCGGTGCGGTGGGGATGAGGGTGACCGGGCGTGGGGAAGCGAGGATCTCCTGCCGCAGCAGCGTCACCGCGTCGACGTCCACCGGTACGCGGGTCGGCGCGGGCAGGCCCAGGTCGCCCATCCCGTCCTGCCCGTGCACGTGCCGGGCCGTGCGGACGGGCTCGATCAGCGGGCGTTCGGCGCCCCGCGCGACCGGGATGCCGGACGCCCCGGCCTGCTCCAGCACGGTCAGGGTGTTGCGGACCACCCCGTCCACGTCGGTGTTCCCCGCCACGCAGGTCACCGCGCGCACGTCGAGACCCGGGTGCCGTACGGCGAACAGCAGGGCCAGAGCGTCGTCGACACCCGTGTCGCAGTCGATGATCACCGGGATGGGCTGATCTGTCATGGCGGTCACGGCTGTCACGGCTGTCACGGCTGGGATCCTCTCTCCACGGGCTACGAGAGTGACCTTACGCAGCCCGCCACAGTTCGGTGCCGCGCTCCTCCACGCAGGCTGCGATCCGGCGCAGCAGTTCGGCCACCGGCACCGCCCCGGGACGCCGCCCGTCCCGCAGCCGTACGGCCGCCAGGTCGCCGTCGGCCTCCCGCTCCCCGATCACCGCCTGGTACGGCACGAGCCGCGCCGCCCGGATGCGGGCGCCGAGGGTGCCGTCGGCGGGGGTGGCGAGTTCGGCCCGCAGTCCCTGCGCGCGGGCCCGCCGTACGATCTCCGCGCCCTGTTCCACCTGCGCCTGAGCCACCGGCAGCACCACCAGTTGCACGGGCGCGAGCCACGCCGGGAAGGCGCCGCCGTGTTCCTCGATGAGGTGCGCGACCGCCCGCTCCACGCTGCCGATGATGCTGCGGTGCACCATGACCGGCCGGTGTTTGGCCCCGTCGGCGCCGATGTAGTGCAAGTCGAAGCGTTCGGGCTGGTGGAAGTCGATCTGGACGGTGGAGAGGGTGGATTCTCGTCCGGCGGGGTCGGTGATCTGGACGTCGATCTTGGGGCCGTAGAAGGCGGCCTCGCCCTCGGCGGCCTCGTAGGGGATGCCGGAGCTGTCGAGGACCTCCCTGAGCAGGGCGGTGGCCCGGCGCCACAGGTCCGGGTCGGCGACGTACTTGCCCTTGCCGTCCTCCCCGGAGAGGGAGGGGGAGGGGAGGGAGAGGCGGTGGCGGGTGGCTCGGATGCCGAGGTCGGCGTAGGCGCGAGCGATCAGGTCCAGGGCCGCGCGGGCCTCCTCGACGGCCTGCTCCAGGGTGCAGAAGATGTGCGCGTCGTTGAGCTGGATGGACCGGACCCGGGTCAGGCCGCCGAGGACGCCGGACAGCTCGGAGCGGTACATGCCGCCCAACTCGGCCATGCGCAGGGGCAGTTCGCGGTAGCTGTGGGAACGGGAGCGGTAGATGAGGGCGTGGTGGGGGCAGAGGCTGGGCCGGAGTACGACCTCCTCCGCGCCGAGCCGCATCGGCGGGAACATGTCGTCGCTGTAGTGGGACCAGTGGCCGGACATCTCGTACAGCTCCCGCTTGCCGAGCACGGGCGAGTACACGTGCCGGTAGCCGGCGGCGCGCTCGGCCTCCCGGATGTACTCCTCCAGGGTGTGCCGTACGACGGCCCCGTCGGGGAGCCAGTACGGCAGGCCCGCGCCCATCAGCGGGTCGGTGTCGAACAGGTCGAGTTCGCGACCGAGTCGGCGGTGGTCGTTCATGGTGAGCTCCCTCGCTCGGGAGGGGCGAAGTGCCAGGGGATCCAGGGATCCAGGGGATCCCGGGAACGACGAAGCCCCGGGGCACTCGCCCCGGGGCTTCGGACATGCGGTCCATTGGTCAGCGCGCCGGGACACTCTCCGGCGTCGTCGTGAGAGACGGGTGTGCGGGGACACGGTCGCGCTGCATGGGGGGACGGTAGCAGCGGGGTGAGGGGGCAGGCGATCGGATTTTTTCCTGCCGGTTTCCTGCCGGTTTCCTGCCGGTTCCTCCACCTCGACCCTCACCCTCAGCCCTCGCCCTCAGCCCTCACCCCTCGCCCTCAGCCCTCACCCCTCAGCCCTCAGCCCTCACCCGGACGGCCCGGCTCGCTGGTGGCCCGTCGGGCGTGGTGGTGCCGTAAGAGGGCGTACTCGATCTTGGCCGCCCCAAGGAGACACCCCCGATGACCCGACCGCCGGTCCGCGCCCTCCTCTCCTCCGCGCTCTCGCTCGGCGTCCTGCTCACCGCGACCGCCTGTTCCTCGCTCATCCCCCGCCCGCAGACCGCCCCGAGACCCGCCGTCCCGCCCACGACGCCCCCGTCCCAGGCCACCACCCACCGGTCCACGACACCCCCGTCCCCGACCGCCGACCGCGCCCTCACCCGGGCACAGGCCGAAGCCGCCCTGGTCACGGAGGCCGACGTGGGTGAGCCGTGGACGTCGTCGCAGGGCCCCGCGACCTGGCGGGACGGGCTGCTCAAGGCCACGACGAAAGCCCCGGACTGCCAGCGCCTGCTGGACGCGCTCTACGCCGAGGAACTGTTCGGCGCGGACGCCCGGCCCCGGGCGGTGATCGGCCTCGACGACCCCTGGAACGAGGCCCAGATGCGCTACCAGATCTTCGCCCCGCGTCCGGCCGACATGGACCGGACCCTGGCCTGGATGAAGACGCTGCCCCGCAAGTGCGACCGGTTCACGGCGAAGACCGCCCACGGCCATGTGCAGCGCGTCCAGGTCAGCGAGGCGCCCCTGCCGGACGCCGGGGACGCCCGCCAGGGCCTGCGCGTCTCCCTGCGCGGCGAGACGGACTACGGCGACACCACCCTGCTCAGACTGGAGGTCGCCGCCGTCCGCGTCGGCGACGACGCCATCAGTGTCTCCAACGGCGGCCTCGGTGAGGTGTCGTCCGACGTCACGCGGGGGGCCGTGGAACTGGGGGCCAGGCGGCTGAAGGAGGTCCGTAGGCACGGGCGGGTGGAGGTCTGAGGAGGCACGGGCGGGTGGAGGTCTGAGGAGGCACGGGCGGGTGGAGGTCTGAGGAGGCACGGGGCATCCGCCCCGGCTGCGCCGAGACCGGTCTTCAGTCGCGCTCGAACCTCGTCCGGTGCGCGACCACATCGTGCGCCACATCGACGGCCATGCGGTTCCGGGCGAAGGCGTGGGCCCTCAGCCGGGCCAGCGCCTCCTCGGCGCCCACCCCGAGCTGGGCCATGATCATGCCGACTGCCTGGTAGACCTCGTCGTGCTCGGCGGCCAGGCCGCTCAGCCAGGGCTCGGCACCTCGGCTGCCGTTCTCCTCCCCGCGCGGCAGCGCCATCAGGGCCACCGTCATCACGCCGGCCACCAACAGCGCCGTGCGCAGTTCCCGGGGCGTGAGCTCGCCGGGGGTGTCGCGGTAGAGATCGAGCGTGCCCACGCACACGGAGTCGTTGCCCAGCGGCAGCGAGTACACCGCCCGCACCCCGGCGGCCGTGGCCTGCTGCGCGAAGAACGGCCAGCGGTCCGCGTCCTCGCCGGACGTCAGGTCGGAGGCGAGTACGGGAGTGCCGGTCCGCGCGGCGTACAGACAGGGTCCGTCACCCAGCGTGGCCTGGATCTCCGCCAGGTACGAGGCATGCTCGCTGCTCGCGCTCAGCCGTACCGGCATGCCGTCGTTGTGCAGTGCCACGCTGGCCCCGACCACCGGCAGCAGCTCGACCACCACCCCGCACAGCCGCTTCGGGATGTCCCTGGGCTCGGCGTCCCGCACCTCCTCGGCGATGACGTCGACGGCCCGCATCCGGTCCTGCACGGCCTCGCGCTCGGCGTCGAGCCCCTGCCTCCGGGGGCCCGGCGTCCGAGGGCCTCGCCTCCGCCGGCCGGGCCTGCCGGGATCGCCGCCCGCCGCACCGCGCCCGCCGGTGCTGTCACCGGGGCCACCATGTCGATCGTCCCTGGGCCGCACGGACACCGCCTCCTTCGACCACAGCGCGGCCACTGTCGTGCGTGGGCGCCGCCCGACTACCCCTCGCCCATGGGGCGAAACCCGTCGGAGGGGGCGGGGCCTACCGGCCATACCGGCCATACCGGCCCTACCGGCCCTACCGCGCTGCTGGTGCGCCACCCCTGGTTTCCTCACAGAGGAGGCTGTGCGGGTGCGGGCCCGAGGGTGGTGGTGCCGGGGGCCGTACGGTGTCCCAGTCCCGTCCGGTACGCGTCCAGCGCCGCCTCCACCCTGCCGGTACGGCGCAGCAGGTCCCCCAGCAGCCGGCACAGGTCGGCCAGGTCACCGGCGGCGCCCGCCCGCTCCAGCAGGCTCAGCGCCCGGACGTAGTGCTCCTCGGCGGCCTCGGTGTCCCGGGCGTCCTCGGCGATGATGCCGAGCAGGCGGTGCGCGGCGGCGGAGTGCAGGGCGCCGCGTTCGGAGCTGAGGTCGTTGAGCACCTCGTGCAGCAGCGCGGCGGCCTCCTCGGACCTGCCGCGCCGGTGCAGTACGTCGGCCAGCTCGACGGCGACCTGGCTGGAGTAGAGGGCGGCCCGCTTGGCGGAGAGCATGGTGAGGGCCTGGCGCAACTCGCCCTCGGCGGACTCCAGCTCACCGTTCTGGGCGTGGATGTACCCGCGCATCCAGTGGCAGTTGGCGAGCTCGGTGCGCAGCTGCAGCTGCCGGTACAGCTCGGCGGCCTTGGCCAGCGAGGCGTCGGCCTCGGCGACGCGGCCCTCGGCGAGCAACGTGCGGGCGACGGACCGGTGCATCCGGGCGACCAGGGCCGGGTCACCGGCCTGCGGCGCGAGCGCCAGCGCGAGTTCGGCGGCCTGTGCGGCGCGGGCGTGCGCGCCCATGTCCATGTACGGGCCGATGACGCTCGCGTAGAGGAGGAGCAGCGCGTCGGGGTCGTGCAGGCCGCCGCGGTTGAGCTCGTCGAGGGTGGACTCCAGCAGGTAGACGGAGTAGCGGAGTTCACCCGACAGGTAGTGAGAGATGGCACGTCCGCGCAGGGCGGGGACGCGGACCGGCAGCAGCACGTCCCCGAACGCCTTCTCGGCCCGCTCGAAGTACAGGCGGCCCGCCGCCAGCTCCCCGGTCTCCAGGGCGCATTCGCCGAGCCCGAGCAGCGCCGCGGCCCGCACCCCGTCGAGGTCGAGCGTCTCCGCCTCGGCGAGCAGCCGGCCGTACTGCTCCGCCGCCGCCTCGGCCTCCCCGGTGGCGAGGGTGCGCTGGGCCTCGGTCAGCCGCAGCCGCAGATCCGTGACGAGGCGGGCGGGCCGCCCGGTCGCCAACTCCTCGAAGCCGACGCCGAGCCGCTCGGCGAGGTGCCTGAGCGCGTCGTCGGAGGGCCGGACGCGACCGGCCTCCAGCGTCGAGATGTAGGCGGGGGTGTACGCCGGTTCGGCCAACTGCTTCTGCGTCAGCCCGCGTTCGACCCGCAACTGCTGCAACCTGCGCCCGATGGTCACCGGGTCGTCGCGCTCCGACATGCCCAACTCCCCTGGTGCCTCTTGCCGTTCGGCTCCGCCAGCCCCTAGGTTAAACGGCGTATTAAGCACGCTTAAGTTACCGCTGCTGCGAGGTCGCCGTGCTCGAACGCACCAGCTCCACCGAGCGTTACACGAGGGGCATAGCCGCCGCCGTGATCGCCGTCGTCGCCCTGGTCCTGGCGGCGAACGCGGGTCCGGCGAAGGCCACGGAACCGCAGCAGGCGCGCCCTGCCACCCACTTCGCGGATTCGGGGGACCGCTAGGGGTCCGAGTTCGCCCTAGTGCCCCGGCAGGCAACGTTTGCCCGTTAAGGAGCGGCGTCCGGTGCGTGCTCTCGGCGTGCCGGCCGAAAGCCCTCGTACTGGACGTACTTGGGCTTTCGGCCGGTGCGGCGAGAGTGCGTGCCGGGCGTCGCGACGGGGCGAACGTTGCCTGTCGGGGCACTAGGTAGTGCTGCGTTGCCGTTGGGCCACTCGCTTCTTTGCCAGTGTCGTGCTTCCACGAGCCGAGTAAAGGGCGCTCCGCTGTCGCTCCGCGTCGCCTTCGGCGATCGGCCTGCGGCCGACCCTTGACTCGGCTCGCTCCAGCACGGGTGAGAAGCGAGCGAGCGGCCCGGAGGAGAGCGGGGGGCCAGGTGGGTGGGCCCTTCGGGTTGGTTGGGGGGTGGGCCGGCGTTCGGGGGCGCGGTCGCGCCTCGCCAGCACGCCGGGTCGGTTCAGCGGCGAACGGTGAGTGGGGGGTGACGGTGCGCGCCGACCGGGTGGAAGCACGCCGGGCTGGCTTGGCGACTTGCTGCCGGTGGGTGGGGGTTCCAGTAATTGGCAGATCTGTTCCACCCGGGGGCCGGCCGTGTCCCGGCTGACCTGCATATTTGTCGCGTCCTGCCGCGACGGCCTGGAACAGATCTGCCAATCGCGGTTTCGGGCATGCCGGTTCTCCGTTTCGCCAACCTGAGATGTACGGCGATCGACGCGGGGGGCGCGGCCGGTGACGCCCGCGAGAACAGTTCTCCGGAAAGCCGGGCTGAATGAATTGTCCTGATGAAAGGACCTTGCCGATCACCTCTCCCCTTGCCAATCTCGGTCCCGCCACGCCGCATTGCGGCAGGGCACCACCCCTCACGGACCGAGCCTTTGGAGCACATCCGCATGTCCCAGGCTGTCAAGAAGAAGAGATCGAAGTCCCGCCTCGGCAAGGCCGCACTCGTGGCCGCCACCGCCACTGCCATGACCGTCGGGCTGAGCGGCAGCGCCAACGCCGCCGTCCTGACCCCCCTGCCGTCGAACGCGGCCACCTTCCAGAGCAAGTACATGCCGCTGTTCGACTACGACGGGGACGGCTGCTTCCCCGCGGCGGCCGTCGACGCGAGCGGACGGCTCAACGGCGGCCTCGACGCCGCCGGGTCGATCACCGGCGGCTGCCGGACGAACCACCTCGGCAAGGCCAACACGTACTCGCAGGGCTGGTGCAAGAACGGCTGGTGCGCGTACGTCTACGCCCTCTACTTCGAGAAGGACCAAGCGGTGGCCGGCTCGGGCGTCGGCGGGCACCGCCACGACTGGGAGTCCGTCGTGGTCTTCCAGAAGCAGGGCGAGGAGCGGCCCCGGTACCTGGCGGCGTCCGCGCACGGCGGCTACAGCACCCACCCGATCAACGAGGTGCCGATGGACGGCAACCGCGTCAAGATCGTCTACCACAAGGACGGCATCCGCACGCACGCCTTCCGCTTCGCCAAGTCGGGCGAGACCCCGGTGGCCTGGGGGAACGGTGGTTGGGACCGCCCGGCCCTGGTCACCATGGAGAACATGGCCAAGACCCCGCGCGACGCCCTGTGGAACTCGCAGTGGGGCAAGGCCAACTTCCCGCTGACCGGCAACCTCCAGAACAACATCAACAAGGCCCGGCCCTCCGCGGTCCCCGCGTTCTGACGCACGCCGGGTCCTGACACAGAGCCAGGACCCGGCACAAGCCGCCACCGGTGGGGCACACTCCCCCCTCGTCCCACCGGTGGCTCCGGCGTCTTCGGGAGCGTGGGTACGCTGCCGACGTGACCTCTCCCGCCGCCCGCACCGCACTGGACCTCACCGCCGACCTCCCGGTGCCCGCCCTGGAGGACTTCTACCGGGACCTGCACCGCCACCCCGAGCTGTCCCTGGCGGAGCACCGCACGGCCGGCAAGCTCGCCGAGCGCCTCCGGCGGGCCGGGTACGAGACCACCGAGGGCGTCGGCGGCACCGGCGTCACGGGAGTACTGCGCAACGGCGACGGACCGGTCGTACTCCTGCGCGCCGACATGGACGCGCTGCCGGTGCAGGAGGAGACCGGGCTGCCGTACGCCTCGCAGACGCCCGGGCTGATGCACGCCTGCGGGCACGATCTGCACGTGACCTGGCTGGCGGGGGCGGCCGAGGCGCTGTCGGCCGGGCGGGAGACCTGGTCCGGGACGCTGCTGCTCGTCGGGCAGCCCGCCGAGGAGACGGGGCTGGGCGCCGCCCGCATGGTGGCCGACGGGCTGTACGAGCGGTTCCCACGCCCGGACGTGTTGCTGGGCCAGCACGCGGTGCCGGGTCCGGCGGGTCTGTACGGCCACACGCCCGGCCTGATCCTCTCCGCCTCGACGGACATCGACATCGTGGTGCACGGGGTCGGCGGACACGGATCGCGGCCCGAGACGGCCGTGGACCCCGTGGTGACGGCGTGCTTCCTCGTCACCCGGCTCCAGACCGTCGTCTCGCGCGAGGTGGCCGCCGGGGAATCGGCCGTGCTGACCGTCGGACGGGTCGAGGCGGGCACCCGGCCCAACATCATCCCGGCCGAGGCCCGGATCTCACTGAACGTCCGCACGCAGTCCGAGCAGGTCCGGGAGCGGATGATCGCGGCGATACGGCGGATCGCGGCCGGCGAGTGCGCGGCGGCGGGCTGCCCGCGCGAGCCGGAGGTGACCGTCGGCGAGTCCTTCCCGCCCACGGTCAACGACGCCGAGACCGACCGCCGGGTGGCCGCCGTGCACGCCGAGGTCTTCGGCGCCGCGACGGTCCTCGACCCCGGCCCCGCGATGGCCAGCGAGGACTTCCCGCACCTGGCCGCGGGCGGGCTGCCGTACGCCTACTGGTTCGTGACCGCCACCCCGCATGAGGTGTGGGACGCGGCTCCCGGCGAGGACCTGCCGCAGAAACTCGGCACCGTCCCCAACAACCACAGCCCGCACTTCGCCCCGGACCTGTCGACGCTGGCGCCGGGGGTACGGACGCTGGTCTCGGGGGCGCTGGCGATGCTGGGCCAGTCCTCCCCCTAGCTCTGGGTCTGCAACTGGCTCAGTTGTTGTTTGATGTTCTCCAGGGCGCCTTCGCGGCGGCCCGGCACACGGCCGCGCAACTCCGCGAGCGCGAGCCCGAGTTCACGGGCAGGGGCCACGTCGCGGATCTGCCCCCACTGGTGGTGGGCGCGGTCGACGGCCGCCTCGACGGTGAGCGTGTCCGGGGTCTGACCGGCGTTGAGCCGGGCGGTGGCCACGGCCAGCCAGGTACGACAGCTGCGGACCGGGTCCCCGGCGAACATCGCCAGATCCGCCCGGACCTCGGCCCAGTGGAGGGCCTGCTCGGAGCCGGCGCCGTGCGCACGTACGGCGGCCTGCTCGTGCTCGGCGGCGAGGGCGTCGGCGTCGCTGTGCCGGCCTGACTGGACGGCGGCGGTGATGTAGGCGTGGGGGTCGTCGTCCGCGGGCCGGACGGCCTCCCTTTCTCGAGGCCGGTCCGCATCATTCAGCCCGTCCGGCACTTGAGCACGAGGCCGCTCAGGCCGATGCGGGGGTCTGGGGGCAGCGCCCCCAGGGACGGGCACCGCGACGCCGGGCGCCCCGACATGGGCCGCCCCAACCCCCGGCACCCCCAACACCACGTCCGCGTACACCTCGTCGCCCAGCCGAGCCAACACCTGCTGATGCAACTCGGATACGGCGGGCCGATGTCCGCTCCGCAGAATCGTCGCCACCGCCTTCATGTACGTCGGCGCACCCACCGTCCGCCGGGAAGGCGGCGGCGCCACACGGCCGTACACCTCGATGTTGCGTCCGCAGTCCAGCGGATGCGTCCGCAGCCACTGCCAGGTCTCCGTGTCCGCGTGCAGGTCCAGCACGACGGTCGTCGTCCCGGCCTGGCGCAGCCGCAGTTCCTCCCGGATCCAGTGCCAGGGGAAGCCGGTGTAGCGGACCGTGGCCGTGGTCGTGCGGGCCAGCGCCAGATGGGGCAGATGCTGCCGGCGGTCGAGAAGGAGTTGCCCGGTGACGAACACGGTGAGCGGCCCGGGAGCCGCCGCGGCGGCACGCAGACGCGTGAGGACGGCCTGCGGCTCCAGCGGGTCGGCGAGTTCGACGACGTTCGCGGTGTCGGTGCCGGACAGCACGGCGGGTGACACGGCCGCGAGGACGGGGAGCACGGAGGCCGCGTCCACCAGACAGCCCTTGCCCACTGGCGCGGCGGCGAGCAGCAGCACGGTTCCGGGCATCGGTCCCTCCCCAATTCCCCGTCGACATCCCAGTCGATCACGTACGTCAGCACCGTAACCGCTGCGGCTGCAAAGGGGGGCCTCAGGACTGCAAACGTCCCTTTCGAGCGGACTCGTCGGCCCGGCGCATGAGCCCGCGGGGCCCGCATCCGCGGTCCGGAGGCCGGGAATCATTTCTTCCACCGACTTGCCAGGGCCTGTCCGCAGGTGTGCTCTGGTAGGCGGGGGCGAGGAGAGAGAGGAGTGCTCTCATGGCTCATGCGGCACCCACGCCCGGCGGAACGCGCGGTATGCGCAGGACGCCCGCCACACGCCGTACGACCAGGCCGCCCGCCCGCACGCCCGACGTCTTCAGCGAACGGTTCCACAGGGTGGCGAGGTATGCGATACCCGTCGTCCTCGGGCTGCTCTACGGCTACTGGGCCGCGGCCAACAAGCGCGACGGCGGGCCGATCACCGGCGGGAACCTGCTGTTCGGCTTCGTCACCGCGCTCGCGTTCATCGTGCTCTGCATCGCCGTGGCGGTCCTGGCCCCGCGCCTGATGCGCGAACTGCACTCGCTGACGAAGTCGGCCTTCGCCGGCGCGGCCATCGGCTTCCTCTACAGCCAGGGCGGCGCGAGCGTCTGGGCGTCCGTGGTCCTGGGACTGGTCGTCACGGCGGCGATCTTCACGGTGTTCTTCTACCGCTACTACACGCGCGAGGACGCGGAGGGGAACCGCATCCGCTGAGCCGGCCACCGGGAACACCCGTTCGGCGTCACACCGCTCGCACACTCGCCCCCGCGGGTCTTGCCTGGAAGGTGCCCTCGGCTCCGGAAGGGGTTCCACGTGCTCGACATCGCCGCAGTCTGGCTGCCCGTCACGGCCGCCGTGCTCGCCGTCGCCGGGATCACGCTCGCGGCCTGCCGCCGCCGCGCGGTGACGGCCACCGCGCTCGGCACGGCGCTGGGCGGCGCCTTCCTCGCCGTCGCGGTCGCCGTCGGCCGCCGCCTCACCGTGGCCGACCTGCCCGACCCGGCCCACCAGCCGGCCGTCGGCGCGGTCTACGACGCCCTCACCGCCACCCTGCGCACCGTCTCCTGGCTGCTGGTCGCCCTCGGTCTGACGGTGGCCGTGACCTGCCGGCTCAGCGGACCTCTCGTGCGACGCCGGCGAGCGTCCGAAGGGCCCGCCGCAGATCCGGCACAGCGGCCGAGGCGAGTCCGAGCCTGACCGCGTCCGGGGTGCGGCCGGGGTCGACGGCGAAGACCGGGCCGGGCGTGACGGCGATGCCGTGCGCCGCGGCGGCGGCCGTGAAGGTGTCCGCGCGCCAGGGCGCGGGCAGCTCCCACCAGGCGTAGTAGGCGCGCGGGTCGGACCGTACGGAGAAGCCGTGCAGTTCCTCCCGGAGGATCCGCTGCCGGTGCGCCGCGTCCGCCCGCTTGGCCGCGACCAGCCGCTCCACCGTCCCGTCCTCGATCCACCGCACGGCCGCCTCCATCGCGAACCGCCCCGCACTCCACCCGCCGGACCGGATCGCGTCCGCCACGGCCTCGCCCCGGTACGGCGGTACGACGGCGAAGCCGACGGTGAGCCCGGGAGCGACGCGTTTCGACAGGCCGTCGACGACGTGGGTGAGGCGGGGCGCGTGCACGGCGAAGGGCTCGTCGTCGGCCAGGAAGGACCAGATGCGGTCCTCCACGACGGGGATGCCCGAGTCGGTGACGACGTCCGCGAGGTGACGTCGCCGCTCCTCGCTCATGGTCAGGGACGTCGGATTGTGAAGCGTCGGCTGGACGTACAGGGCGGACAGGGGCGCGCTGCGGTGAGCGGCGGCGAGGGACTCGGGGCGCGGGCCTTCCTCGTCCGCCGTCAGTGGCACCAGCGTGCTGCCGAGCCGTGCGGCGATCTCCTTGACCACGGGATACGTCAGCGGCTCGACGCCGACGCGGCCACCTGGGCGCACGAGGGAGGCGAGGGTGGCGGCGACGGCCTGGCGGGCGTTGCCGGTGAAGAGGAGCTGGTCGGGGCTGGGCTGCCAGCCCCGAGTCGCGAGGAGGGAGGCGGCGGCCGTCCTGGCCGGCAGAGTGCCGTCGGCGGGTGCGGGGCGCATGGCCTCGGTCAGGACGTCGGGGCGCAGGAGGGGCGCGAGGGTGGGGGCGAGGAGTTCGGACTGGCCGGGCGCGGACGGGTAGTTGAGCTCCAGGTTGACGGGAGCGGTGGTCGACGGCTCGGTGAGTCCCCGTCCGGCCGCCGGCTGCGCCGGAGTCGCCCGTACGAAGGTGCCGCGACCGACCTCGCCCACGACCAGTCCCCGCCGCACGAGTTCGCCGTACACCCGCCCCGCCGTGGACCCGGCGATCCCGCGCCGCCGTGCGAACAGCCGCTGCGGAGGCAGCCGTTCACCGGGCTTGAGCCGACCGGCGGCGATGTCGTCGGCGAGCCGGTCGGCGATGCGCCGGTAGTCGTCCACAAGGCTCCCTGGGGAAGGCGGGTCGGATTGCACCGAGAGCAAAGATCTTATTGCACCGATGAGTTGGGGCGGCCTAGGGTCGTCCACATGACCCCTTTCCCGGTGTTCCTCGCATACGATGACAAAGGCTCTGATACCTCCTTGGTTCCCCTCGTCCTCGTCCACGGCCACCCCTTCGACCGCACGATGTGGGCCCCGCAGATCGAGGCCTTCTCCGCCACGCGCCGGGTGATCGCCCCCGACCTGCGCGGCTACGGCGCCTCCCCGCGGACACCCGGCGTCACGGGGTTCGCGCAGTTCGCCGAGGACATCGAGGCGCTGCTCGACGAGATGAAGGTGGAGACGTTCGTGCTGGCCGGTCTGTCCATGGGCGGCCAGATCGCGATGGACTGCTACCGGCGGTTCCCGGACCGGATTCTGGGGCTGGTCCTCGCCGACACCTTCCCGGCGGCGGAGACACCGGAGGGCGTGAAGTCCCGCAACGCCATGGCGGACCGGTTGCTGCGGGAGGGCATGCGGGGGTACGCCGACGAGGTCCTGGAGAAGATGGTCGCGCCGTACGCCGAGGCGCGGGTCAAGGAGCACGTCCACCGCATGATGACGACCGCGCCCCCGCAGGGCGCCGCCGCGGCCCTGCGCGCCCGCGCCGCCCGCCCCGACTACCGCGACCTGCTCACCCGCGTCAGGGTCCCCGCGCTGGTCGTCGTGGGCGCCGACGACGCGTACACGCCGGTCGCCGACGCGGAGGAGATGCACGCGGCCCTCCCCGACTCGACGCTGCGGGTGATCGAGGGGGCGGCGCACATGCCGAACCTGGAGCGGGCGGAGGAGTTCAACCGGGCGCTCGGGGAATTCCTGGCGCGGGTGGACGGACGCTCGTAGGGCCTGTCCGGCGGATCAGGTCGCAGGAAAGTGACGGCAACTGATCAGCCCCGCGTCTGCGACATGATCCGCCGGACAGGCCCTAACCGGCACGCCGAGAGCACGCACCGAACGCCGCTCCTTCTCCCACGGAGATCCATCAGAAGGGCCCTACCGACGCCGACCACCGCACGCTGGTCGTGGACATCACGCTTCACCAGCGGGGATGAGGGTGAAAGGGGCTGCCCATAATGGGCGCATGTCCCGAGAGTTCCCCATCGGCCTCACACCTCCCGACTGGCTGGTGAGGAACCTCCAACCGCAGCCCGCCCCGGTCAACTGGCCCGCCCTCGCCCGCGCCGCCGTCGCCATGGCCCTCCCCCTGGCGATCGGCATCGCCGCCGACCAGCCTGCCTACGGCGCCATCGCCTCCATGGGCGCCCTCTCCGGCGTCATCGGCGACACCGCCGACGCCTACCGCATGCGGATCCTCAACATCGCGATCCCGCAGCTCTTCGGCGCCGTCGGCATCACGCTCGGTTCGCTGGTGTACGGCCACGGCTGGCTCGCCGTCGCCGCCGTCACCGGCGTCGCGCTCGTGTCCGGGATGATCTCGACGATCGGCGCGGTGGCCTCCGTATCGGGACTGCTGCTGCTCCTGAACTCCGTGGTGGGCGCGGGCCTCGCCATGCCCGGCGAGTGGTGGCTGGCCCCGGTCCTGATGTCCGGCGGCGGGCTGCTCGTCCTCGCCCTGGCTCTGCTGGCCTGGCCGCTCAGGTCGGGCGTGCCGGAACGGGCCGCGGTCGCGGGCGTCTACCGCAGGCTGGCCGACCTGCTCACCGTCTCCGGCACGGACCGGACGGAGGAATACGACAAGGCCCGCCACGCCGTCACCCAGTCCCTGAACCAGGCGTACGACCTCGTCCTCGCTCGCCGCGCCCGCCACCACGGCCGCAGCCCCGAGCTGACCCGCCTGCTGGCCCAGCTGAACGCCATCACCCCGATCCTGGAGGCCGCCCCGGCCGCCCACCTCGCCGGCCGGCCCCTCCCGCCCGAGGCGCCGGAGGCCGTACGGCACCTCGCCCAGGCCGTGGAGACCGGCTACACCGGGCCGATAGGACTCGAGCTCCCCGTGCCGGTGACCGAGACCACGCGGGCCGTCGACCACGCCCTGCGCCACGCGGCCGAGGTCGTGACCTCGCCGGACGTCGACCCGCGGGGCATCGACGACCGCCTGGGCAGGCCCGCCGCCCTGAGCATCCGCGCGGCCCGAGCCGCCCGCGACGTGGCCCTCTCGGCGGCCTCCTGGCGCTACGGCCTGCGCCTCGCCCTGTGCATCGGCCTGGCCCAGGCCCTGGTCTCGATCATCTCCGTGCCCCGCTCCTACTGGGTGGCCCTGACCATCACCTTCGTCCTGAAGCCGGACTTCGGTTCGGTCTTCTCCCGGGCGCTGCTGCGCGCCCTGGGCACGGTCGCCGGACTGGTGATCGCGGCGGCGGTGCTGTCGCAGGTGCCGCGGGGCTGGTGGGACGTACCGGTGATGCTGCTGCTCGCCCCGCTGATCCCGGCGCTGACCCCGCGCGGCTACGGCTACCAGACCGCGGCGATCACCCCGGTGATCCTCCTCCTCTCGGACGTCCTGAACCACCAGGGCACGGCCTTGCTGCTGCCCCGGCTGGTGGACTCCCTGATCGGCTGCTCGATCGCTCTCGTGGCGGGCTATCTCCTCTGGCCGGAGAGCTGGCACACCCGCGTCGGCGACCGCCTCGCGGACGCGGTCGCGGACACCGCGCGCTATGTGGAGGGCGCGTTCGGCGCGCCGGGGGTCGAGGCCGTCGACCCACCCGCCCGCGCCCGCATGCGCCGCCGCCTCTACCGCGACCTGTCCGTCATCCGTACGGAGTTCCAGCGGGCCCTGACCGAGCCGCCGCCCACCGGACGCCGGGCGGCGGCCTGGTGGCCGCTGGTCGTCGCCGTCGAACGGATAGTGGACGCGACGACGGCGGCCCGGGTGCGGGTACGGCACGGGGCGCCGCCGCCGGCGGAGGCCGAGGTGGGCCAGGTGGCCTTGCAGCTGCGGGAGCTGGCGGAGGGGCTGCGGGAGGTGGAGGTGCTGTACGCGGTGCGCACGGACCTCACCGGGCCGTCCGGCAGCGTGCTGGAGCCGCTCAGGCAGGAGGTCGCGGCGGCGCGGGCGATCGCGTCACCGCACTAGTGCCGCGACAGGCAACGTTTGCCCTTCAAGGAGCGGCGTCCGGTGCGTGCTCTGGGGGTCCCCCCTCTGGGGGAGTGCCGGCCGGAAGGCTCCGTCGATGGACCGGACGTACTTGGGCTTTCGGCCGGTGCGGCGAGTGGGGGCACCTCCCACGCCTTTAGGGCAGTGGGGGAGCGTGCCGGGCGTCGCGACGGGGCGAACGTTGCCTGTCGCGGCACTAGGGCCTGTCCGGCGGATCAGGTCGCAGGAAAACGACGGCGACTGATCAGCGCAGGTGAGCGGGGCGATGGGGGTGCCCCCGCGCGAGCGTATTCGAGCGTGGGGGAGCGTCCAGCTGCAAGGCGGAGGAGGGCGTCGACGCGATGGGGGTCCCCCCGCGCGAGGTTGTTCGAGCGTGGGGGAGTCGGCAACCGACGACAACGCCGCAGATGGGCGTGCCAAGCCCCGCGTCTGCGGCATGATCCGCCGGACAGGCCCTCACCTCACACCGGTGACATCAGCAGACCAGGGTCAACTCGGCGCAGGCGCTGAATCGGTACGCCATCCCCGCCCGGGTGACGCGAGGAGCGCTCAGGGGCGGGCAGCGGCAATGATCAATCCGGTCAACCGCCCTACCGATAAGGGGATTTTTCATGCGTCGCACCGCGACCGTCCTGCTCGGCACCCTCGCCCTCGCGGGCGCCCTGGCCCCGACCGCCACCGCGGTGCCGGACCCGACCATGGTTCTGACCTGTGTCACCGAAGCCCCCTCCCAGGTCACGGGCCTCGTCGACCCCGCCGCCGTCACGGCTCCCCCTGAGGTCCCGCTCACGACCTGCCTGACTCCGGCTCCCTGAGCCGAAGCCCCGAAGCGGCCGTGGGCCGTCCTCCCGAGCGGGAGGACGGCCCACAGCCTGTGTGCTGTGTGTCCGCTACGCGCCGATGTCGCAGCCGTCCTCGCGCCACACCGCCACGACCGCCGGACGGACGAGCTTGCCGGGCCCGTCGGGCCAGGTGCTGGCCGGCTTCTCGACGCTCGCGCCGTCGAGCTCGCCCGGGTGCTGTACGGCGACGAGCACGCGCCGGTCCTGGATGATCGGACCGCAGGTCTCCGCGCCGTTCGGCATGGTCAGGAACTGCTTGAGCTCACCGCGCCGGTCGCCCTTCGTGGCGACGCCGAAGAGGCCGTCGTGATAGCCGAGCTGGGCGCCGTCGGTGGAGATCCACAGGTTGCCGTACGGGTCGAAGGCCACGTTGTCCGGGCAGGAGATCGGGCTGACCTTGTCCTTCGGGAAGCCGGCGAAGTACGTCGCCGGGTCCTTCGGGTCACCGGCGACCAGGAACAGCGACCAGGCGAACTTGGTGCTGTCGGCCTGGTTCCAGCGCTCGGTCAGCTCCAGGATGTGCCCGTGCTTGTTGGCGTTGCGCGGGTTGGCCTCGTCCGCCTTGGCGTTCGTACCGACACCGCGGTTGGAGTTGTTGGTGAGGGCGACGTACACCTTGCCGGTGTGCGGGTTCGGCTCGATGTCCTCGGGCCGGTCCATCTTGGTCGCGCCGACCTTGTCACCGGCGAGGCGCGTGAAGACGCAGACCTCCTCGGCGGTCATGCCGTCGACGTGCGACACGGCACCCTTGGCGCTCGCGGTGACCAGCGGGATCCACTCACCACTGCCGTCGAACTCGCCGTCGGCCGGGAGCTTGCCCGTGCCGTCGATCTCGATGGCGGGGGAGTCACCGGTGAGCTTGGCGACGTACAGCGTGCCCTCGTCGAGCAGGCTCAGGTTGTGCTCCCGCACGGCCCGGGAGGTGCCCTGCTTCATCCGCTTGCTGCCGACGAACTTGTAGAAGTAGTCGAACCGCTCGTCGTCACCGGTGTAGACGACCGGCCGCCCGTCCTGGGTGAGCCGCACGGTCGCGCCCTCGTGCTTGAACCGGCCGAGCGCGGTGTGCTTACGGGGCGTGGAGGTGGGGTCGTACGGGTCGAGCTCGACGACGTAGCCGAAGCGGTGCACCTCGTTCGGCTCCTGGGCCACGTCGAACCGCTTGTCGAACCGCTCCCACTTGCGCTCACTCGCCGCGGTACCGATGCCGTACCGCTTGTCGGTGGCGCGGGTGGCGTTGGCGAAGTACTGGTTGAAGTTCTCCTCGCCGTGGAGGGTGGTGCCCCAGGGGGTCGTGCCGCCCGCGCAGTTGTTGAGGGTGCCGAGGACCTTGCGGCCGGTCGGGTCGACGGAGGTCTTCAGCAGGTCGGACCCGGCGGCGGGCCCGGTGACCCGAAACTCGGTGGTGGCGGTGACGCGCCGGTTGAGCGGATGCCGGGACACGGCGGTGAGCTTCCCGGTCTTCCGGTCCCCTTCCACCACGACTGCGGACAGCCCATGAGCGGCCCAGGCGATCTCGACCTGCTCACGGGTGGGGTTGGCGGCGTCGTACCCGCGGAACATGAGCACCTCATCGGTGTACTCATGGTTCGCGACGAGCAGCTGCCGATTCCGCTCCCCGGGAAGGGGCAGCAGGGCCAGGAAGTCGTTGTTGTACCCGAACTGACCGGCCTGAGCGGCGGCGGTCTGCTTGTCCGGGTCGAAGGCGGGCGCGCCGCGCAGGATGGGCTCGCCCCAGCGGATGACAACGTTCTGCTGGTACCCGTCCGGGACGGTCACGACATCGGCGGTGTTGGGCGCGACGGCGGCGAACCGCAGCCCGCGCGCCGCCTTGGAGGTGCCCGGCTTGTACGTCGCCGTCCCGCTCCCGGCGCTGTTTTCGGCCGCGGCGACGGGCTGGGCCACGGCGGCACCGGCGGCGGTGGCCACGGTGACGACGGCGGCGGCCCGCATCATCGAACGGCGACTGAGCGCGCCGGCGATCACATCGCCGACGTACGCGTTGGCGGAGGTGTTGGGCACCTCGTGGAAACAGGCGTCACCACACCGGAAACGGCAGGTCAGGGCGGATCGCCCGCCGGGATGCGGCTCGTTCGAGGTGCTGATCAACGGCAACTGTATGCGCACTTTCGCTCTCCCCATTTGCTTCCCCTTTAATCCAGCCTGACGGACGCTAGGGGTGCGTTTGTGCGGGAGCGGGGCGACACGGTGAACGGAGAGTGAACCCCGAGTAGATGTAACCCAGTTGGCGGTCCTGCCGAGCCGCCGACCGAGGCCGTCCTGATGTAGGCCTTGACGTCGAGGGCGGCCGGTGCCCGCCCCCGCCCCAGATCGCCGTCCGGGGCCGCTAACCTTACGTGTCCGTCCTGGCCAGCGATTGACGGTACAACTCACGCGAAGGGTTGCGCACATGGGCATTCTCACTATCCTGCGGAACGCATTCGGCCGGTCACGCAAGGGGCGTGCCGCCGAGGCGGTTCCTTCGCATGAGGCAGAGCGGACGGTTTCGCCGGAGGCGGAGCGCGTTGCCTCGCCGGAGGCGGAACGCGTCACCTCCCCGGAGGCGGAGCCGAAGGTCCCGTCCCCGTCGACGGAACCCACCCCCGAGCCGAAGCCGACGGCACCGGTGCCCGAGCCCCGGACCTCCACGCTGTCCACGCAGGAGGAGCACGACCTGGTCGCGGCCGCCTTCGACAAGGTGACGGTCCCGGCCCCGACGAAGCCGACGGAAGAGCCGGAGGCGGAGGAGGTGACGGCGGAGGCGAAGACGGAGGATCCCGAGCCGACGCCGGAGCCGGCCGCCGAGGCGCCGGTGGAAAAGGAAGCGGTGGCCGAGGAGCCGCTGGAGTCTGCGACGGCCGTCCCTGAGCCGGATCCCGAGCCCAGCCCCGAGCCGACAGCCACCGAGGAACCGGAGCCGGCCGCAGAGACCGCACCGGAACCCGAACCGGCGGAGAAGCCGGAGCCGACCGCAGAGACCGTCGCTACGGAACCCGAGCCGACCGCAGAGATCGTCGCTACGGAACCCGAGCCGACCGCAGAGGCCGTCGCCCCCGAACCCGAGCCGAACGCAGAGGCCGTCACCCCGGAGCCCGCGCCCGAGCCCGTCACCGAGCCGGAGCCGGAGCCGACCACCGAGGTCACCCCCGAACCGGTCCCCACCCCCGAACCGCTGGCCGCCGACGGCGAGGACACCCCACAGGGGCCACCCGCACCCGACGACGAAAGCAGCACGGGTGGTGCGGGTGGGAACGACACGGCCGAAGGCGAAGCCGAGGCCGTAACCGACGCCCCGCAGCCGCAGGCAACCCGCGAAGCCGACGCCAAAGACGACGCCCCGCTGCCGCAGGCACCCGGCCTGGTCACCGCCTACAAGGCCGCCGCCACCACCCTCAAGACCAAGAACCTCACCGACGCCCGAGCCAAGGTCTACCTCGTCCTCGACCGCTCCGCCTCCATGCGCCCGTACTACAAGGACGGCTCCGCCCAGGCCCTCGCCGAGCAGACCCTCGCCCTCGCCGCCCACCTCGACCCCGAGGCCCTCGACGCCACCGTCCACGTCACCTTCTTCTCCACGGAAGTGGACGGCACCGCCGACCTCACCCTCACCGACCACGAGAACAGGATCGACGACGTCCACGCCACCCTCGGCCGCATGGGCCGTACCAGCTACCACGCAGCCGTAGCGGACGTCCTCACGCACCACAACAAGGAAGCAGCCGGCACCCCGGCCCTGGTGATCTTCCAGACGGACGGCGCCCCCGACGCCAAGACCCCCGCCACCCAGTCCCTCACGGACGCCGCGGCGAACCACCCCTCCGTCTTCTTCTCCTTCGTCGCCTTCGGCGAGCATGACAACAAGGCCTTCGACTACCTCCGCAAACTGAAGACCGACAACACGTCCTTCTTCCACGCGGGCCCGACCCCCCGAGAGCTGACGGACGCCGAGCTCTACGAGGGCGTACTCGCGACCTGGCGCCCATAAGACACGCCACACCCCCGCACCACCCAGGCCGCCCGGCTTCCCACCCCGCAAAACGGGAGGCGGGCGGCCCACCCATGTCGGCTACGATTTCAAGGTTCGTACGCAAGCCTCGTAAAACCACCCGACTGGGAGCAGCCCCCGATGGCTCGACACCTCATCACCAGCGCCCTTCCGTACATCAACGGGATCAAGCACCTGGGCAACATGGTGGGGTCCATGCTCCCGGCGGACGTGTACTCCCGGTACCTGCGCCAGCGCGGCCACGACGTCCTGTACATCTGCGCGACGGACGAGCACGGCACCCCCGCCGAGCTGGCCGCGAAGGAGCAGGGCATCCCGGTCGACGAGTTCTGCGCGCAGGCCCACGACGCCCAGAAGGCCGTATACGACGGCTTCGACCTGGCCTTCGACTACTTCGGCCGCAGCTCCTCCCCGCAGAACCGCGAGATCACGCAGGAGATCGCCCGCGAGCTGAAGGCGAACGGCTTCATCGAGGAGCGGGCGATCCGCCAGGTGTACTCGAACGCCGACGGCCGTTTCCTCCCCGACCGCTACATCATCGGCACCTGCCCCCACTGCGGCTACGACAAGGCCCGCGGCGACCAGTGCGAGAACTGCACCCGCGTCCTGGACCCCACCGACCTGATCGACGCCCGCTCGGCGATCAGCGGCAGCAGCGACCTGGAGGTGCGCGAGACCAAGCACCTGTTCCTGCTCCAGTCCGCGCTCGCCGGCGAGGTCGAGGCCTGGGTCGACGAGCGTGCCGACAACTGGCCCGTCCTCGCCTCCTCCATCGCCCGCAAGTGGCTGACGGAGGGCCTGCACGACCGCGCGATCACCCGTGACCTGGACTGGGGCGTCCCGGTCCCGGCCGACACCTGGCCGGACCTGGCGGCTGAGGGCAAGGTCTTCTACGTCTGGTTCGACGCGCCGATCGAGTACATCGGGGCGACGAAGGAGTGGGCGGACCAGGACCCGACCGGCAACCGCGACTGGCGCTCCTGGTGGTGGGAGTCGGAGGCCGACGTCCACTACACGCAGTTCATGGGCAAGGACAACGTCCCCTTCCACAGCGTGATGTTCCCGGCGACCCTGCTGGGCACCCGCGCCCCGTGGAAGAAGGTCGACGTCATCAAGGCCTTCAACTGGCTGAACTACTACGGCGGCAAGTTCTCCACCTCGCAGCGCCGCGGTGTCTTCACGCACGACGCGCTGGAGATCCTGCCCGCCGACTTCTGGCGCTACTTCATGATGGCGAACGCCCCCGAGTCCGACGACTCCTCCTTCACCTGGGAGCACTTCACGGCCACGGTGAACAAGGACCTCGCCGACACCCTCGGCAACTTCGTCAACCGCGTCCTGTCCTTCTCCCGCAAGCGCTTCGGCGACGACGTCCCCGCGGGCGGCGAGCCCGGCGAGGCGGAGGCCAAGCTGGGCGAGGAGATCGTCCGCCTGCTCGCGGAGTACGAGGAGCAGATGGAGGCCATCCAGTTCCGCAAGGCGGCGGCGGCCCTGCGCGCCCTGTGGTCTGCCGGCAACTCCTACCTGGAGGAGAAGGCCCCCTGGCTGGAGATCAAGACCAACCCGGAGGGCGCGGCCCTGACGCTGCGTACGGCGATGAACCTCATCCACCTCTACTCGGTGGTCTCGGAGCCGTTCATCCCGGCCTCGGCGAAGGCCATGCGCTCGGCGTTCTCCCTGTCCGACGACACGGCCCAGTGGGTCACGGCCGACGAGGCCCGCGCCCTGTCCTCCGTCCCGACCGGTACGCCCTTCACGGTTCCCCCGGTCCTCTTCACCAAGATTACGGACGACGACCTGGAGACGTACAAGGAGCGCTTCGGCGGCGCCGCGGAGTGACCTCCGATCACCGGGGAGGTCGCTCCCGGGCCCTCCCCTCAGGTGAACGCGGGCGTGATCCTGTCGTGGATCAGCCGTAGCTGAGTGTTCACATCCGCCGCGCCCTCCAGGTCCCGCCGCGTGAAGGCCTTCACGAGGGTCCGGTCGGTGACGGCACAGATCATGTGGTTGACGCCGGCCGGAGCGATCTCCCGCTGAATCTTGTCCCGGCACTCCTCGGGGGTGCCGGCGATGGAGAGACGCTCGGCGATCTCGGGGCTGGTCAGCTCGATGCCGCGGGCCAGGTCACCGGCGGCAATGGCGTCGATGACCGGTTTCAGCTCGCCGGGGTCCACGCCGTTGCGGCGCAGTTGCTCCTCGGGCATCGAGGAGGCGTAGATGCCTACCATGCTGCGGGCCGCGTCCTTGGCCGCCGCCGAGTCGGGTCCGGTGGCGAAGACGACCCAGGCACCGATGTCGAGCGCCCGCCAGTCCTTGCCCGCCCGCTCGGCTCCGACCTGGATGTGCCGTACGGCGTAGTCGTACGCCTCGCGCGTATAGCTCAGCGCGTGGTGGCAGCCGTCCGACAGCTCACCCGCCGCCTCGAAGGACTTGGGCCCGCGCATCGCCCCCAGCTTCAGCGGCACCCGTTCCTGCACCGGCCGGGCGAAGGTGAACAGTCCCTGGTAGGAGAAGAACTCCCCGTCGTACGAGATGGCCCCCTCGTCCAGCAGGGTGCGTACGACATGCAGCGCCTCCTTGACCCGGGACAGCGGGCGCGTGCGGGCCCAGTCGATGCCGTACTGCGCGAGGAGCCCGAAGTTCCCGCTGGACACCACGCCCTCCGCGCGCCCGCCGGACAGTTCGTCGAGCGTGGCCAGGGCCTGAGCGATGAGGCTCGGCTCGCGGAGCGTGACGGGCGAGACGCTCGGCCCTAACCGGATCCGGCTGGTCTGCCCGGCCGCCGCCGCGAACAGCAGCCACATGTCCTTGTGCCAGGTCTCGTCGGCGGCGTAGCAGGCGTGGAAGCCGAGTTCGTCGGCGAGCCTGATGGAGGCCAGTGACTCCTGGAGCGGGTAGTCGGGGAGCATGGCGTAGCTGAACTTCACGGGTACCGCCTTCCGTAGTGGAGCTGAGCGGTTGTCCTGACCGTTCCCGTACCTAGTCAGACGGGCCCGGGACGTCAAGCCCCGGGCCCTTCCCCGGTGTTCGGGACGAGGTCAGGAAAGAACCCCGGCGCCCGTGGTCTTCGGCAGGACCGTCTGCAGGCTCTTCGCCGACTTCTCCAGGCCCGCCGTGAGCGTCGGCGTCCAGTTGACGGTCGTCTTCAGCTTCTTCGAGTTCGCGGCGTTGTACGCGGCGACGATGTCGGTGGCCGTCCCGTTGACGAGGTTGCCGCCGCCCGCGACCGACCCCGTGCCGTCGCCGCTGAGCAGCTTGGCGACCTTCGCGCCGGACGGCAGCTGCCAGGCGTTGTGCTCGGCGACGACCTGGGCCTTGGCCCGCGAGTCGAGGCTGTACTTGGCCGCGTAGCCGTTGAGCGTGGCCGTGTCGTAGAAGTTGTTGTAGAGGTGGATCTGGCCGATACGGGCCAGGGGCGCCCTCTGGGCGATGCCCTTCCACACGTTGTGGTGGATGGAGACGCGCAACTTGCCGGTGCTGTCGGTGTCGCTGCTGCCGATCAGCATCGTCTTGTCGTGGTTGGTGAACTGATTGCGCTCCACGGTCACCAGGTCGGAGCCGTTGGTGATGTCGAGGGCGCCGTCGTGGACCTGGTACTTGCGGCCGAAGTACGTCTTCAGCCGGCTGTCGAAGAACGGCGCGTCGGTGAACGTGTTGTGGTCCGCCCACACATGGGTCGCCCCGCGCAGGGTGACGGAGTCGTAGTTGGAGTTCCACTCGCCCGCCGAGCCGTCCGTCGGGTCCCACTGCGGGAAGCAGTCCTCGGTGGCGGCGAAGGTGAGGTTGCGGACGATGACGTTGTCCACGTTCTGCACCTGGAGGCTGCCGCCCTTGATCCCGGCGTTCGTGCCCGGGACGCCCACGATGGTGGTGTTGGCGGGCACCCTGAAGACGATGTTCTTCTTCTGCTTGGCCGCGGCGGCCGCGCGGGCGTCCTCCTGGCCGCCCGACGGCGCCTTCTTGCCCCAGGTGGCGGGGTCGTACGCCTTCAGGTACGAGGCCGGCGAGTACCCGGTACCGGCGGCGTAGTCGGCGCAGCCCAGCTTCTTGCCCGAGTCGTCGGTGTTGGCGTCGATGGTGCCCTTGACCTTGATGATCCGCGGGGTGGTGTCGGAGACCGACCCCAGCGCCTTCACGAACTGCGCGCGGGTGGACACGGTGTACGTGTGCGCGGAGTCGGCCTTGGCGCCACCGGTCGTACCGGATCCGGAGGCCGCCCAGCCGTCCTTGGCGGGCAGGGCCTGGTGGTACAGGTCGACGGCCTTGGCGTTCGCGTTCATCACGAATAAGCCGGCGCCGACACCGGCCGCCGCGACGGCGGCGGTGACGACGACCGTGCGCCGCTTGCGGAGGGACCGGCGGTGAGTAGGGGATGCCACGGAGGAGTCCTTACGTGGTTGTGTGCTGCCCGTGCTGTCGGTGAAGCTCCCGTGAACGGGGCTCACGACTCCTCAGTGGCCGCGGAGGTCATTAGGGTTGCCGCAACGGCGAAGATTTGCGCATCGGCGTGAATCGTCCGAGTGGGGGGATCCATCCATGGCACTGTTCGGAAACGCGCACACGGTCAACCCGGGTCAGGCGCAGCAGGACTACGCGCGCCTGCTGGGCGCCGGTGAGCAGGTGCAGGCCGCGTACCAGCTGGTGCGCGACGTCATCCTGTTCACCGACCGGCGCCTGATCCTGGTCGACAAGCAGGGCATCACCGGCAAGAAGGTGGAGTACCACTCCATCCCGTACCGCAGCATCACCCACTTCGCGGTGGAGACGGCCGGCCACTTCGACCTCGACGCCGAGCTGAAGATCTGGATCTCGGGCAACTCGATGCCGGTGGAGAAGACGTTCACCAAGGGCGTCGACATCTACGAGGTGCAGGCGATCCTCACGCAGTTCGTGGCGCGGTAACTCGCCAGCGATTGGCAGATCTGCTCCACCGGCACGTCCACCTCACCTGGGGTTTTCCTTCGCAGGGGTGGAACAGATCTGCCAATCACTCCCTGATCGAAACCCGCTCACGGCCTCGTGGCGATTCGTCCGTCGTGGTCGAGTGGACTGGTACGGCGATGGACTGGGAATCACGGGGAGGTGCCTCACCCCGCAGTCCCCCCGCTCGCAGTCGATGATCGCGGCAACGCCTTGGTCTCCTTCGCACGCAGGGCCGAAGGGGCGCCACCGTGTGACGCGCCACTGACGGCGGCTTTGGTCGCCATCTGGCACGCCGACCGTGTCCTCATGGTCTTCGATCGGTTCCGTCAAGGCTGGGAACTGCCCGGTGGGCGCGTGGAGAAAGGTGAATCCCCTCGCCAGGCGGCCACACGTGAGTTACTGGAAGAGAGCGGTCAAGAGCCCGACGGACCATTACGGTTCATCGGCTACGCGGGCTTTGTACTCGCGCCCGACCAGCGAGCCGAGTACGCGGCGTTGTTCGCGGGCCGTACCACCGATATTCGGGAGTTCCAGGACAACGAGGAGATCGAGGCCATCCGCTGGTGGAACCTCCGGGAAGCCATTCCGGGGCGAGTTCAACGCCTGGACGCCTATCTCGCCGGGCTCACCCGCGAGTCGGGCTCCTGTCTCTCCCACCGTCCACGGCGAGGTTAAGACTTGAGGTCGGTACCTGTGGTTTGCGATCCCGCGCCTCGTGAATCCGGCGTCGCCTGGCACACCGGCTGCCGGCCGCCGCGGCGTGCCAACTTGCGGCCCCATGTCTGGCTCGGCGCCTCGATGTAGCGGTAGGTCAGCACGCACAGCGGCAGCAGCACGGCGAAGAACGCCACTTCGAGCAGGAGATTGTCCTGCCGCCACCGGCCGATCGTGCCGTCGGTCACCGCCAGCAGCACCGGATGCACCAGGTAGACCGAGTAGCTGATGGTTCCCAGTCGGATCAGCGGGCGCGGTATCGGCCGGCGGCGCAGCGTCAGCCCGACACCGAACGTGAGTACGGCCAGCAGGAACGCAGCGATCCAGCCGCGCCGGGTGAAATGGGACCCATCGCCGTACCGGTACACGCTCCCTACGGCGCAGGCGACCACGACGACAGCTGTGCAGGCCGTGTACCGCCGGGTGTTCTGACCGTGCTCGGTGCGGTGGACGGCGGTGCCGAGGAACATCACGGCGAGGATCACCAGGCTCTCCCACAGGGGGACCGTGCCGTTGAGAGAAACCAGAACGAGCGCCAGTACCCCGCCCAACACGCCCCCGAACACCCGGAGTACGAGTGACCTGGCGATCGCACAGCAGATGGCGACCACCATGGCGATCGAGGCGAACACGACCAGCGGGCCGGTGCCGACCACGCCCGAGAGGGCGGAGGCCGGTGGCACGACCCCTGCCGCCGCGCTCACGGCGGCGAGCACGGCCAAGGTGACGGCGACCGCTGCCGACCGCTGGTGCATGCGGACCGTGAAGAGAGCGACGACCAGTAGGTAGAAGGCCATCTCGTACGAGAGCGTCCACAGGATGAGCAGGAGATTGGGTGTCCCCAGCAACTCCTGGAGCATGGTGACGTGCGCGGCAGCCACCATGGCAGCGCTCTGCCGACCGAAGTCACGCATCTCCGCAATGCCCATGAGGTTGACGGCAAGGACTACCGTGACGACGGCCGCCCACAGCGGGTACACACGGAAGATCCGTCCGATCCAGAATGTCCGGACGCAGCCCCGGCGCTCCAGCGACGCGGGGATGATGTAGCCGCTCACCAGGAAAAACACCATGATGCCGTACCGGCTGGTGTTGAACTCGGGCATCAACTCCCGCCGGAACTCCGCCATGAAGGAGTACGACGAGTGGTCGAACACCACGACGAGTGCCGCGATGCCGCGCAACGCGTCCAGCCAGCCCAACCGCGACAGGCCCACCGGTGTGGCGGAAACGGGTAACCGTGATGTTACGGATGGTGACTGACGCGGCGCAGGAGGGACGAGGGGCGGGGGTTCCATACGTAGGCCGAGTCCTCTTTGGTCAGGCGTTCGTTGGCTGGTCAAGGGGAGGAGCTCACCATGCCCATCGCCCGCGCTGCACGCCGGCCGTGCGCCACGTGTTGGTTTCCCCCGGTTGCCTCGCGGGCCGCGGGATTTGGCTCGGCGGGTGTCGACGCGCTTCGGTGAATTTCGGTCGGCTAGGGCCTGTCCGGCAGCGTGACCTTCATCGGAACGCAGGGTTCGGCCTCGCTCTTGGTCTTGTAGAACTCGACCGCGCGTGGCCGGGAGTCGCCCCGGGTGTTCTCGAAGGCCAGTACGTTGCCCCGGCGCAGGGTGACGTCCCAGCCTGCCTGCAACGGGATGAGGGGTACACGGTTGCCGTGTTTGTCAACCGCGGGGATCGGGGTGACTTTGCTGCGCTCGCAGACATAGCCGGGAGCGAGCACGTCAATGGTCACCTGAATGCCCCACGGACGCACTTTCCGAGCGAGTTCGCGCTGGGCGGCGACACCGATGCTCTGGTCCTTGACGGTGAGCTTGACACTACCGTCTCCGACCGGCTCTACCGCATACGCGTTCGAGTCGGCCGGCGAACCGGGCACGACCACCGCTGCGAGCCAGGCCGCTGTACAGGCCGCCGCAACGACTGCGATCCGGCGAGGAGCGAGCGGGGCGAGCAGACGGCCGACGGAAGCCTTCGCCTTACGCTCACCGGGCTGTACCTCAGCCGACCCGATGCCGCTCACCCCGGGCTTGCGCAGCTGGATCTCCCTCTTCAGTTCATCCAGGAGCCGGTCCTCGAACGTCGTCCTCATGTTCATGCCTCTCCCCTTGCGACCTGCAACAACGATGGGTCCGGCGTCCCTGCTCCCGTGGAACTCGCCTGCACTGCTGGGGGATTGGTCTCCGGGACCTTGACGTCCGCCTCCTCCCGCAGCACCTTGCGTGCCCGGTGCAGCCGGACCCGGGCCGTGACCTGGCGGATGCCCAGCGCGGCCGCCGCCTCCGTGACCGTGAGCTGGTCCACCGCGATCAGCTCCATGACGGCCCGCTCGCCCTCGGGAAGCCTCGCCAGCGCGGCCAGGACGCGCCGCCCCGGGCTCTCCGCGTCGAGTCTGTCCTCGATGCGGAGGATGTCATCGGCCTCCAGCAACCGCCGCCCGGAGAAGCGCAGATCGCGTTCCGCCTCCCGGGCGACCCGGCGGCGCTCCGACGACACGACGTTGCGCGCGATGCCGTACAGCCAGGCCGTCTCGCTGCCGAGGCGGGGCCGGTAGGAGTGGGCCGAGTCGAGGACGGCGAGGAAGATCTCGGCCGTCAGGTCAGCCGCGGTGTGCGGGTCGTCGACACGCCGGGCCACGAAGCGCATCACCGCGTCCACGTGGCGCCGATAGAACTCCTCGAAGAGCTGCGGGTCACGTACCGCCGCGGCGGGCCCGCCCCGTAACCGTTCCGCGCCGTCCACAGGCGACTCCTTCTCGTCGGAGGCTCCCCGGTGCTGATGAGTCGCAGGTTCACCGGAGTCTTCAAAGGCACTTCACTTGTTCTTGGACCGAGGCACGAAAAGCGTTACAGAGCGGCGGGTCATCAGCGTGATCGCCGCCCAGGTGCTCTCTTCCGCCCCCGCCTGACGACATACGTCAATATCTGTCATCACATCACCCCAAAGACGTCAACTGGCCCCATTCTCGTGGGATTTGTCCCCTAGGATGTCGGCCCTGCACAGCGTCATGAAAAAGGGGTGGAGCGTGGATGCCGAACTGATGGCACTCGCCTCGACAGCCGGTACCGCGGTCGTGACCGCGCTCACCACCGATGTCTGGGAGCGAACCAGGACTGCCGTGGGATCACTGTGGCAGCGGGCCTGTCCGGACCGCGCCGAGACCGTGGAGGCCGAGCTTCTGGAGACCAGGGAACTGCTGGAGGGCCCCGGTGCGGATGCCCTCGCGGAAGCGATGGCCGACGACTGGCGCGGCAAGTTCCTCCGCCTGCTCGCCGTACACCCGGACCTCGCCCAAGAGGTGCGGCACATGCTGGACGAGGTGCTCGCCCCCGCCAAGACCCAGCCCGCAGCAGTCGTCTTCAACGCCAGCCCCACCGGCAACGCCCGTGTGTACCAGGCCGGCCGCGACCAGCACTTCACCGAGCGATGACCGAACGACCGACGAGGCCCGCGGGGGCCGGCCCGTCGTCCTTCACGTCGTCGCCGTCCGACAACGGCCGGGCGTACCAGGCGAGCGGCGACCAGACCTTCCACGAGCACCACTACCACGGGTCGCCCCCGCCGTCTCCGCCTCCGTCTCCGACAAGCGCACCCACCGGGCGGAAGCCCGCCCTGTACGCGCTGACCGGATCCTTGACGGCCATGGCCGCCGTCCTGGTCCTCCTGGCAGGAGCCGGCGGAACATGGCTGTTGCTGCGATCGGTCGCGTCCGAGGACACCAAGGCCACGACCGACGCGAAACGCCCGGACGCGCCGCCCACGCCGACCGCACCGCTCACGTCGTCGTCCGCCTCGCCCTCGGCCTCCCGCCCCACCACGTCACCGCCATCCGCCCGTCCCGCGCCCGCCAACCCGCCGACGAAGACCTCGGCACGCTCCGAGCCGTCTCCGACGCCGGCCACTCGGACCCCGACTGCCTCGGCGCTTCCGGCCTGGAAGAACCCGGCACCCGACAAGCAGTGCCGCGCCTGGGTTGCGGCCGGCGCGGCCGACGTGGAGACGCGCCCTTGCTGGCGTCGCGAGGGCGACCGGGTCTTCATGATCGCGGAGTGGCGCACCACCAAGGGCACCGTGCTGGTGGACGTCCACCTCTGGCTGAAGGACGAAGACGGCTACCACGCGGTCTACCCGACGGACAGCACCCTGAAATTCCCCGGCGAGGTCGCCTCACCACAAGGCACCGGCAAGAAGCAGTCGGGGGAGCAGGAGATCCGTACCGATCTGGTGCCGGGAGCCAAGTACCAGGTCAACGTAAGGGTGCAGCCCGAGGGATCCACCCCGCCCAACGTCAAGAACCCTGCGGTGGACGGCGCCCAGTTCGCCTTCGTCTACTAGCGGCCTGTGGCGCGGAGGCGGTCGAGGAGGGCGGCGAGGCCCTTGGGGGTGACGGGGAGTATTCGGGTGGGGTCGTCGATTTCGCGGGGCACCCGAACGGTGCGCGGGGCCTGGGCGCCGTGCTGATCGTGGCCGACGACACCGAGTTCGAGCGGGATCACGAACCGGTACACCCGCATTGTGCGGACAACCCCCAGGTACGAAGGCCCGGTCGCCGTACTGGAGACGACCGCCGCACGGTTGGAGATCGTCCGCGCCTCGCACGCCGGTGACGTCCTGCCCGGCGAACCCGTCCCGGCCTCGTCCTACCTGGCCGCGATGACCGTCCTGGTCGACGACACAGATGACGCCCGGAAGACCGTCGAGAGCGGCGGCACCGTGACCCAGTCGGCCGGCGACGGGTTCTTCGTCTCCGCGCGCGACGCGTACGGAGCCGGCCTGTTCTTCATGCGCGGCTGAACTCCACGACGTCACCGCGTTCCGCGCATCTCACCTGCGCATCTCGCCTGCGCGTCTTCACTCCCTTCGGAGGACACCATGTTCGGTACCCTCATGCTCCTCGTCGGCCCGGCGCTGGGATTTCGCCTGCTCGGCTTACTGGGGACCAGACGGTTCGCGACCTGGCAAGCCAGTGCCACGCACGGCTTGGCGGTCATGCTCGTGGCCACCGCGACCGCGCACTTCACACCACCAAGCGTCAGCATGTTGCCCAACCACGACGACCTGACAGCCATGGTGCCGCCGTTCGTGCCGTTTCCTCGTGCAATGGTCCACGTGACCGGCGTACTTGAGCTCCTCGGTGCCGCCGGACTCATCCGAGCCACGACACGTCCGGCGGCCGGGACCGGCCTGGCCGCGCTCTTCGTGCTGATGCTCCCGGCCAACATCTACGCCGCCCTCGAGGACATCCCGCTCAACGGCGCCCCAGCCACTCCGTTGTGGTTCAGGATTCCCGAGCAGCTGCTCTTCATCGCCCTCGCATTGTGGGCGGCCACAACTGCTCACACGATCCGCCGAGGTCTGCTGAACGCGATCCGCCCCAGCACCAGCGGCAGCCCGGTAATTGGAGAACAGAATCCTGTGAAGAGACAGATCCTGGTTCAGAGTAGGCCCTGAGCCGCTTCCGAGTGGGGCCGGCATGCTCGTAGGCGATCGAGGAGGGCGCCGAGGGCGTGGGGGGTGAGGGGGAGTATTCGGGTGGGGTCGTCGCTTTCGCGGAGGAGCAGGTTGCCTTCGGCGGCGGCCAGTTCCACGCACGAGTTGCCGTCGGCGCCGCCGGAGAAAGACGACTTCTGCCACTCGATCACGGCTCACAACTCCTTTCCCAGCCGATGGATGTAGTCCCTGGACCGGGCCGGGTCGAGGGACGCCGACTCCACTTTACGGAAGAGTGTTCGCATCGAGGCGAGCTGGGCGGCAGCGTCCACAAAGGCTGAGCCGTACGGGGTGTCCCTGTGGACAGTGTCCAGCACGGGGACAGGACCGCCCGCGTAAATCAGCGCCGTGCTTGCGCCGCCGAAACCGTCAACGTCAAAGGGGATCACCCGAACCGTGACGTTGGGACGCTCCGCCAAGAGCACGATCTCGTCGAGCTGGTTCCGAGCCACGCTGCGGTCCGCGACACGCGTACGCAGCACAGACTCATGAAGAATCACCCTGTAGGGAACCGCCTGCTCTCGTGTGAGCACCGCACCGCGGCGCATGCGGTGTTCCACCCTCGGTTCCAACTCGCTCTCCGGGAGTTCCGGACGCCAGTAGGCAAACACCGCACGAGCGTAGTCCTCGGTCTGGAGCACACCGGGAACATGCGCGGTGGCGATCTCCTGAATGAACGTAGCGTGGTGTTCCAGCTCTGCCAGGTCCAGGAAAGAAGGCGGCAGTACACCTCGGTACTTCTCCCACCAGCCCCGCCTGCGGTCCACCGCCATCTCCGCGAGGGCGTCGATCAACTCCGAGTCCGTGCAGGAGTAGTGAGCCGCGAGCCTTCGCACGCGCTCCGCGGTGATGCCTGCATTGCCTGACTCGAACTGACTCATCTGAGCCGGGGCCACGCCCAGCAGTCCCGCCGCCTCACGGGACGACATGCCCGCCGTCTCCCGAAGTTTGCGCAGCTCGGCGCCGAGGCGAACCTGGCGGGCGGTCGGCTGAATCCGTGCGGGCATTCGACTCCCAGCTCCCCAACGTCGCTGTTCTCACGGGGGGTTGAAGAGCCCCGATCGGGTGCCAGGTTACCTGAACGACTTGCGGGCGCCGAATATTTAGCCCTACCGTCAGTGACGCGACGCACACGCTGCGGCACTCCGGGGCCCCGGAAGCGCATCGCCCCGCCCTGCCATGGCGGCCGCGACGGAGCCACCGCCCGCCAAGCCTCAGCAGCCCCCAACTCACCTCACCTGACCGGGAGTTACGCATGCCCGAATCCTGGGAGTACACCCTCTACATCCCCAACGACCCCCTCGCCGTCCCCATCTGCCGCCGCACCCTCCGCCTCATCCTCACCGCGTACGGCCTCCCCCACCTCACCGAAGCCGCCGAACTCCTGGCCACCGAGCTGGTCACCAACGCCGTACAGCACACCAAGGGCCCCGCCGCCATAAAGCTCCGCGCAGAGGGCGCCGTACTTCGCATCGGCGTCTGGGACGCCGACCCCACCCCGCCACTCCCCTCCCGGAACTCCGCCCCGGATGCCGAAACAGGCCGCGGCCTCTCGCTCGTACGCGACTGCGCGGACACATGGGGCTGGGTGCAGCAGCGGGACGTCAAAAACATCGTCGGCACCGGCAAATACATCTGGTGCGAACTGACCGCCGCGGCCTGAACGTTCTTCCCATCCCCGAAAGAGTGATCCCATCCCGTCGGCCGGACGCCCCGGCTCAAGATCCCCTAGGTTCCGCCACATGGTCACATCAACCCGCCAGGCATCGCACCGGATCTTCGAGGACCACCCGGAGGCCCTCAACCCCGTTTTCGAGGCGCTGCGACTTCCCCCGCTCACGAAAACGGTCATTGAGGTGCTGGACTCGGCACTGAAGGTCCAACCATCCGAGGGAGAGGATTTCCTCCTCGCCATCGAGGTGCAGGCAGAGCAGGACCCCGACAAGGCACCGGGCTGGGCCCGTCGCGTGGCACAACTCCACATGACGTACCACCTGCCCGTACTGCTGCTGGTGATCTGCCGTAACCGACCTACCGCGACCTGGGCCGCCGGCCCCTTCGAGCACCGCATCGGCACCTGGACGTCCCAGATCCTGCGCCCGCTGGTGCTGGGACCGGACGACCTACCGGAGATCACGGACGAGCCGACCGTGATCCGCCAACCGGCACTGGCAACGCTCGCCACCATCGTGCACAGCGACAGCGAGAAGATCACGAACATGCTGGGGGTCCTGGTCGGCGGAATCCGGTCCCTCAACAGGGAAACGGCGACCTACCTGTGCGAGTTGCTGGAGGTCGGCCTGGAGGGCACACCGGGCGAAGAGATCTGGCGAGGCGATGTAGATCAAATCTACGTAGACTGAATCTACACAGCCGCTCCCTGGGAGGCACCATGCCCACACCCTTCGTAGGCCGCCAAGCCGAGCTGGCCCTCCTCAACAAGCGCCTCGACCGCGTCACCTCCGACGGCAACGGACTGGCTGTCGCCATAAGGGGGCGGCGGCAGGTCGGGAAGTCCCGGCTCGTGCAGGAGTTCTGCGACCGGGCCCGGCGGCCGTACGTCTTCTTCACGGCGACCAAGGGTGCCTCCCCTCTGGAAGGGATCGCGGACCTCATGGCCGAGCTGAGGGAGTCCTCCCTCCCAGCCGACCTGGAACTCGTACCGAAGAGCGCCCCGACCAACTGGCCCGACGCCTTCCGCGCACTCGCCGCCGTGCTGCCCACCACCCCGAGCATCGTCGTCATCGACGAACTGCCCTGGCTCGCCGAACAGGACCCCGTCTTCGACGGAGCACTCCAGACCGCGTGGGACCGGCTCCTGGCCGGCCGCCCCGTACTTCTCCTGCTGCTCGGCAGCGACCTGCACATGATGGAGCGATTCACCGCCTACGACCGGCCCTTCTACGGCCGGGCCGACAGCCTGGTCCTCGGTCCGCTCAACCCCGCCGAGACCGGGAACGCTCTGGGGTTGGACGCGGCGGACGCCATCGACGCGCACCTCGTCTCGGGAGGGCTGCCGGGGATCCTGCGCGCCTGGCCGCACGCCACCCCGGCGCTCGACTTCATCGAGGCCGAGTGCGCGGACCCCGCCTCACCGCTCTTCGGCGTGCCGGAGGCGGCGCTCATGGCCGAGTTCCCCGCACCTGACCAGTCCCGCCGGGTACTGGAGGCGGTGGGCAGCGGCGACCGTACGCACGCCAACATCGCGGCGACGGCAGGAAGCCAGAGCGGCGCGCTGCCCTCCGGGACACTGTCCCCTCTGCTGCGTCGGCTGACTGATGAGAAGCGGGTCCTCGCCTGCGACACCCCGCTGTCCACAAACCCCGGCAAACCCGCCCTGTACCGAGTGGCCGACAGCAATCTGCGTCTCTACCTGGCCGCACTGCGCTCCGCACAGGAACTGTCGCGGCGCGGTCGGCCCGAGGCCGCGTACCGGCTCGTCCAGCGGCGCTGGGCCGCCTGGCGCGGGCGGGCCGTCGAGCCGCTGATCCGGGAAGCGGTGGAACTGGCGGCCGCTTCCGGGGACTTCCCCTGGCCGGACACCGAGGTCGTGGGCGGCTGGTGGAACCGCCAGTTCTCTCCGGAGGTCGATCTGATCGGCGCCGACCGCGCACCCGTCGCGAGCACGCTCTACTTCGCCGGCTCCGTGAAGTGGCTGGCCTCCCCCTTCGACCAGCACGACCTGACCGCCCTGCGGACGAGCGCTCCACAGGTCCCCGGATTCATCCCGGGCACCACGGGGCTGGCGGTGGTGTCGCTGTCCGGGACGACGAAGCCGCTGAACGACGACGGCGTCCAGTTGGCGTGGGAGCCGCACGACGTGCTCCGCGCCTGGAGCGCCTGACGTGCGTTCTCCGGTGTACGACCGCGGCGCAGACCCGCGACACGCGCAAGCATGCCGGCATGCGCACCCCCGCGATAATCGCCCCATGAACACCCCCCGCACACGGGCGACTACGTGAACGGCACCACAGCCCCCCGCCTCCTCCACGACATCCTGACCATCGGCGCCCCCTACCCCCTCGTCATGGCCGGCGACCACGCGGTCCGGGCTCACGGCCTGGTCGACCGGCAGGCGCAGGACCTGGAACTGGCGACCGAATCCGCCGAGCCCATGGAGCGCATCGCGGCCACGGTCCTCACCGGGCTGGCGGAACGCGGCTGGCCCGTGCGCTCCCTGGAGACCGACCCGCTCTCCGCGCGCCTGCTCGTCACCGACCCCGACACGGGTGAGGAACAGACGGTCGATCTGCTGAAGGAGACCCTCTGGCACCCGCCGGTCGACACCGACCTCGGCCCTGCCCTGTCCCTCGAAGACGTCATCGGGACCAGGGTCCGTGCCCTCGCCGACCGCGGTGCCGCCCGCGACCTCGTCGACGTCCACGCCGCCGCGGACCGCTTGAGCCCGACCGAACTGGAGGAACTGGGCCGACGCCACGCCCACGACGCCTTCGACCTCAGCGACCTCCAGTCCCGCCTGGAGGGCATCGAGTGGCTCGACGACCGCGACTTCACCGTCCACGGCCTCGACGAGCAGTCCGTCCAGGCCCTCCGTCAGTGGGCCCAGAGCTGGGCGAACGACATCGCGGAACGCCTCCTCGAAGAGGAGGCGTCGGAGCCGCCGGCCGACGAGTGATCGCACCGCGTGGCCGAGGGACCAACCGCCCGTGAACTCACAGGACTTCACGGGCGGTTCGTCTGTGTGACCTCTGTGAATGTTGGGCTTGTATGAGACTTCAAGATTCTCAACTCCGGTGACTTCTGTTGCTATTGGGGCGATGGGGGAAGTACAGCTCACCAAATCGACCAATACGGACAAGAGTTGTCACACAACAAAAGACATGACCGGGCATACGTCAGACTCCTGACGCCCCTTCTGACCGGGGCCCTGGCCCTCGCCGGAACGGTGGCCCCCGCCCACGCCGAGACCACCGAGAACACCGGCTATCGCGCCGGGACCTACGTGGTGAAGCTCGCCGACCAGCCCGTCGCCACCTACCAGGGCGGCGTGAGCGGTCTGAAGCGCACCGCCCCGGCCCCCGGAGACCGGCTCACGACAGGCACGAGCGCGGTCAGGGCCTACCTACGGCACCTGGACTCCCGCCGCGACTCGGTGCTCGACGACGTCCCCGGCGTCAAGAAGCTCTACGAGTACGACTACGCCTTCAACGGCTTCGCCGCGAAACTCACCGCCCGCCAAGCCACGGAACTGGCCGCCACCCCCGGCGTGATCTCACTGACCCGGGACAAGGCCGACCGCCTGCCCCCGGCACCGGCCCAGTCCGCCTCACCGGCGGCTACCGGGGACGACCGCCGCACGGCAGCCGCAACGGACGACCGCCACCCGGCAGCCGCCGACGGCGATCAGCCCTCACAGGGGCCACGCAAACCCGACAACGAAAGCCGCACGGGCGGTGCGGGTGGGAACGCAAGCAAGGCCGAAGGCGAATCCGAGGCCGCAGCACCCCCACCCGACATCCCCCGCTTCCTCGGCCTGGACGGCGACAAGGGTCTCTGGTCCAAGCTCGGCGGCCCGGAACACGCCGGCGAAGGCACGATCGTCGGCATCGTGGACACCGGCATCGACCCGACCAACCCGATGCTCGCCCCGCTCTCGGAACCCCGCCCCGACGCCGACGTCATCGCCAAGAAGTGGCACGGCACCTGCGACGAGGGCGACGACCCCGCCCACAAGGTCACCTGCAACAACAAGCTGATCGGCGCCCAGTGGTTCCGCGCCGGCGTCCCCGACCCCACGCCCGAGGACGTCTCGTCCCCCATGGACATGGACAGCCACGGCACCCACACCGCCACCACCGCGGCCGGCAACCACGACACCCCGGCGGAGATACCGGGTCTCGGTGTGCGCGGCAAGGTCAGTGGTGTCGCTCCGGCGGCCCGGGTGGCCGCGTACAAGACCTGCTGGCACGACGGCTGCTGGTACTCGGACACCACGGCGGCGATCGACAAGGCCGTGGCGGACGGCGTGGACGTCATCAGCTACTCCATCGGCGGGACGCTCACCTCCCCCACGTCCATGGAGGCGATGTTCAACGCCGCGAAGGCGGGCGTGTTCGTCTCCGCCGCCGCCAGTAACAGCGGCCCCGACACGGTGGAGAACACCGCGCCGTGGATCACCACCGTCGCCGCGGAGACGCACGACACCGGCTACAACTCGACGCTGGTCCTGGGCGACGGCCGCCGCTTCCGCCACGACAAGGTGCAGTCACCGGTCCCCACAGCGCCGCTGGTCAACGCCGGTGACGTGCGCAAGCCGGACGCGGACGCCGCGCGGGCCACGCTGTGCGCGCCGGGCACGCTCGATCCCGGCAAGACGGAGGGGAAGATCGTCGTCTGTGACCGGGGCGGCGACAACCTGTTCCTCGAGGACAAGACCAAGGCGGTCACGGACGCGGGCGGCGTGGCCCTGGCCGTGGCCAACACCGCGACCAGTTCCCAGAACTTCTACCCCGACGACTTCGGCCTGCCCCTGATCCAGCTGACCCAGGAGGACGCGAAGACGGTCAAGGAGTACGCGGCCGGCTCCGGCGCCACGGGCGAGTTCGTCTCCGGCTCCGGCCGCGTCCGCGCTCCGCTCGTCACCGGGTTCTCCTCCAGCGGACCCGACCGCTACAGCGGCGGCGACGTGCTCAAGCCCGACATCGCCGCACCGGGCAGCATGGTCCTCGCGGGCACCGTGCCCGGCGCCGGGTACCCGGACCGCTTCGGCTTCATGGCGGGCACGTCGATGGCGACGCCTCACATATCCGGCCTCGCGGCCCTGCTGAAGCAACTGCACCCCGACTGGTCGCCGATGGAGGTCAAGTCGGCGCTGATGACCACGGCGACGACCACCGACAACGAGGGCGAGCCCATCGGCCGTGAGGGCGCCGACTCCGCGACCCCGCTCGACTACGGCGCCGGCTCCCCGCGGGCCACTGTCGCCGCCGACCCGGGCCTGGTCTACGACTCCACGTCCGCGGACTGGACGTCGTACCTCTGCGCGCTGAGGCTGCGGCCGACCACCAGGGACGGCGGTGACGCCTGCGCGACCACCCGACCCATCGACCCCAGCGACCTGAACTACCCGTCGATCGCGGTCGGCGACCTGGCCGAGCGGCAGACGGTGACCCGCACGGTCACCAACGTCGGCACGGACATCGCCACGTACAAGGCGACGCTCCAGACGCCGCCCGGCTACAAGGCCGAGGTCACACCGAAGCGCCTGACCGTGCTTCCGGGCGGCTCGGCGACGTACCGGGTCACCTTCACCCGCACCGACGCCGCCCACGGCGCCTGGTCCTCCGGCTCCCTCACCTGGAGCGACGCCCACAGCCACCACCGGGTCACCAGCCCGATCGCGCTGCGCGCCGCCCACGTCGCCGCACCGGCGGAGATCGCTCTCCCCGGTGAGCGGTCCACCCAGCTCACCGTACGGGCGGACTGGAGCGGTGAACTGACCGCTCGGGCGGAGCTGTACAAGTCCGAGAAGATCACCGGCACCCTCACCGGCGAGGACCAGTCGCCGGACTTCTCGTGGAACCCGCACGCCGGTGACGCGGCAGCGAAGATCCCGGTCCACGTCCCGGAGGGCGCACCGTTCACCCGGGTCGCGGTCGACGCGGCGGATCACGTGCCCGGCAGCATGATGTTCCTCTACGCCTTCGACAAGGACGGAGTTCAGGTCCTCCCCGGGCCGCAGATCGGCTCGGACGACTACGTCGACCTGCCGCCCGGCGACTACGACGTCTACGTGGTGCAGTACGACATGCCGAAGGGCACAGACAGCCAGCAGTACACGCTGCGCCTGTGGAAGGTCGGCCAGACGACCCCGGCCGTCCGGCCCACCGTCACCCCCGCCACCCAGCCCGTCACCCCGGCCGCCCTGCGCGGACTGACGGTGGCGTGGCCGGATGCGGTGCGAGGTGAGCGGTACGTCGGCATCGTCGAGTACGGCGACGGGTCCCAGGCGGTGGGACTCACCAGGCTGGCCGTCACGCCGTAACACCCGGCGACAGCACTGGGCGACCGCCCGTGGACCCCGCAGGGTTCACGGGCGGTTCGCACGTTCCGGCGCCACCGTGACGGTCTCCGGCGAGAGCGGGGCGGCAGCCGCCTTCGTCCGGCGGACGAAGGTGACCCCGACCACCGCCAGCAGCGACGCCGCCGACAGCGTGTACAGGCCGCCGTTCGTGCTGCCGGTCGTGTCCTTGAGGTAGCCGAAGAGGGTGGGGGAGACGAAACCGCCCAGGTTTCCGATGGAGTTGACCAGGGCCAGGCCCGGCGCGGCGATCCTCAGGTCGAGGCCGGCCTGGGACATCGGCCAGAACATGCTGGCCGAGCACTTGCTGCCGACCGCGGCGAGCGTGATGGCCGCGAGGCCGAACCAGGGGGAGCCCAGCGTGGCGAGGAAGGTGCCCACGGCCGAGACGACCAGGGCGATCGCCAGGTACGGGCGGCGGTCCGGGGCGCCGTCGGTGAAGTGGCTCAGCGTGTACATCGCGATCACCGCGCAGATCCACGGTACGGCGGTGAGCAGCCCGATCTGGAAGGACGACAGCCCGCCGATGTCGTCGACCAGGCTGGGCAGCCAGAAGGTGATGGCGTATCCGGTCAGGGTCATCGCGAAGAAGACGCCGGTCAGCAGGGCGACCTGGGGGTGGAACAGGAGGCGGAGCCGCGAGCCCTCGGGTTCGCGGCTGCGGGCCTCCTTGTCGCGGGCGATCGCCGAGCCCAGCGCGTCCTTCTCCTCCCGGGTGAGCCAGCGGGCGTCGTCGATGCGGGAGACCAGGAAGAAGCCGGCGACGAATCCGACGAGGATCGAGATGGCGCCCTCCAGCCCGAACATCCAGCGCCAGCCGGCGATGCCGCCCAGGCCGTGCAGTTCCAGCAGCGCGCCCGTGATCGGGCCGGTCACGATGTACGCGGTCGCCGAGCCGCCGAGGAAGATCGCGCTCCCTCGGCCCCGGGAGGAGTCGGGCAGCCACTGGGTGAGGTACAGCATTACGCCGGGGAAGAAGCCTGCCTCGGCGACGCCGAGAAGGAAGCGAAGGCCGTAGAACATCCACACGTTGTGGATGAAGCACATCGCCACGACCACCAGGCCCCAGGTGATCATGATGCGGGTCAGCCACACCCGGGCGCCGAAGCGCTCCAGCATCATGTTGCTCGGGATCTCGAACAGGGCGTATCCGATGAAGAACAGGCCCGCCCCGAGCCCGTAGGCGGTGGCACTGACGCCGACGTCGGCCCGCAACTCGTCCTGGATGAAGCCGACGTTCGTCCGGTCCATCTGGTTGACCAGCAGCATCAGGACCAGCAGCGGCATCATGCGGCGCAGGAACTTGCTGACCGCGCGACGCTCGGCGTCGGGCGTCTCGGCGTCGGGCATCACGGCTTCCGACATCGTTGTCTCCCCTCAGTGAACACATACGTGAACAGCAATCACGTACGCGGGCACCTCGGCACGCTACGGAGGGGTTGCTTCCGGGTCAATGGGTTGAGCAGATGTCCATACATATGAACGGGGCGGGCATGTATGCACACGCCCGCCCCACACACCGACTACGTCCGTCAGCGGCACCTGTCATACGGGAATGGCTCGGAACCGAGTCGGTTCCGAGCCATTCACACGTGAGGTGGTCCTACTTCGGCTGCGGCTTCCGCACCGACAGGTGCAGCTCCCTCAGCCGCGTCTCCTCCAGCTCCGTCGGCGCGCCCATCATCAGGTCCTGGGCGTTGCCGTTGAGCGGGAAGGCGATCGTCTCGCGGATGTTCGGCTCGTCGGCCAGCAGCATCACGATGCGGTCGACGCCGGGCGCGATGCCACCGTGCGGCGGGGCGCCGAAGCGGAACGCGCGCAGCATGCCGGCGAACTCGCGCTCCACGGTCTCGCTGTCGTAGCCCGCGATGTTGAAGGCCTTGAGCATGATGTCCGGCTCATGGTTCCGGATCGCGCCGGAGGACAGCTCGACGCCGTTGCAGACGATGTCGTACTGCCAGGCCAGGATGTCCAGCGGGTCCTGGTTCTCCAGGGCGTCCATGCCGCCCTGAGGCATCGAGAACGGGTTGTGCGAGAAGTCGATCTTCCCGGTCTCCTCGTCCTTCTCGAACATCGGGAAGTCGACGATCCAGCAGAACCGGAAGACGTTCTCCTCGAAGTGCCCGGCACGCTTGGCGGCCTCGACCCGCACCGCGCCCATGATCTTCGAGACCTCGTCGAACTCGCCCGCGCCGAAGAAGACGGCGTGACCGGCCTCCAGGCCGAGGCGCTCGGTGAGGACCTTGATGTTCTCCTCGGTGAGGAACTTCGCGATCGGGCCGGTGAGCGAACCGTCCTCGGCGACCCGCACCCAGGCCAGACCCTTGGCGCCCTGCGAGACCGCGTAGTCCCCGAGCTGGTCGAAGAACTTCCGGGGCTGGTCCTGCACGGCCGGCACCGCCAGCGCGCGCACGTGCTTGCCGGCGAACGCCTTGAACTCCGAGCCCTCGAACACGTCGGTGATGTCGACGAGTTCCAGCTGGGCGCGCAGGTCCGGCTTGTCGGAGCCGTACTTCAGCATCGCCTCGCGGAAGGGGATGCGGGGGAACGGGGAGGTGACGTGACGGCCGCCCCCGAACTCCTCGAACAGCTCGGTCATCAGCTGCTCGATCGGCTGGAACACGTCCTCCTGCTCGACGAAGCTCATCTCGACGTCGAGCTGGTAGAACTCGCCCGGCGAGCGGTCCGCTCGCGCGTCCTCGTCGCGGAAGCAGGGCGCGATCTGGAAGTAGCGGTCGAAGCCGGAGATCATCAGCAGCTGCTTGAACTGCTGCGGGGCCTGCGGGAGGGCGTAGAACTTGCCCGGGTGCAGCCGGGAGGGGACCACGAAGTCGCGGGCGCCCTCGGGGGAGGTGGCCGTCAGGATCGGCGTGGCCATCTCGTTGAAGCCCAGCGTCACCATCTTCTGCCGGATCGCCGAAATGACGGCCGTACGCAGCATGATGTTGCGGTGCATGCGCTCGCGGCGCAGGTCCAGGAAGCGGTACTCCAGGCGCCGCTCCTCGTTGACCCCGTCCTCGGTGTTGATCGTGAAGGGCAGCGGCTGGGCGGCGCCGAGCAGCTCGACCTCGCCGACCTCGACCTCGACCTCGCCGGTGGGCAGGTCGGGGTTGACGTTCTCGGTGCCTCGGGAGACGACCTTGCCGTCGACGCGGACCGTGGACTCCTTGGTCAGCTTGTCGAGGGCCTCGTACGCCGGGGTGCCGGGGCGGGCCACGAGCTGCGTGATGCCGTAGTGGTCGCGCAGATCGATGAAGAGGATGCCGCCCAGGTCGCGCCGATTGTGCAGCCAGCCACTCAGCCGGACGTCGGTGCCGACGTCAGAGGCGCGGAGCTCGCCGCAGGTGTGGGACCTGTACCGATGCATCGTCGTTTCATCCAGTCTTCGCGGATCGGGGGCTCGTTTCCCGTGAAGGTTTGTTTCACGTGAAACTCCCCCAAGCCTACCGGGCACCCCAAGATCGGCTCCCCACCATTTACGGGCGCCACCAATACGGGCCCCACCAATACGGGCCGCGACATCACGGGCCGCGACCGGCAGAGTCCAGGGAGAGTGCCGGGAGAGTGCCATGGCCATGAACAGTGGCACTCTCCGACCGCCTGTTCTTAAGGTGGGGCAATGCGCACTGGTGAGCCCCTGCCCGCCGTGGGGCAGGTTCTCGCCGCCCTCGCGACCGGCCTGTGGAGATGGGACAACACCGCGGGCCTCGTCATGCTGGACGCGGAGGCCGCGCGGCTGGTCGGGCTGCCCGCCGAGCCGGTCACCCTCACGGAGGCCGGGATCCGCTCCCGCTTCCACCCCGTCGACTGGAACGAGATCGGCGGCATCGTGCAGCTCGCCGCCGCCGAAGGCACCCTCGCCGAGGCCCGGCTGCGAATCATGGACGACCAGGGCCGCGTGATCCGTACGGTCCGCAGCCGCTCCAAGCCGGTCATCGACCCGGCCACCGGAGAGTACGAGTTGATCGGCACCCTCCAGGAGGTCACCGAGCCCCCGCCGGGCGCCGCCGCCCGCACGCCGATCACCGGCGACTGGCGCCGCTCCCGCGAGGCGTTCCTGCTGGACGCGGGCCGCGCCCTGGCCGAGGCCCGCTCGACGGCCGAGGTCCTGAGAGTGGCGGCAGGCCTCGCCATGCCCGGCTTCTCCCCGGACGGCCTGGCCGTCTTCGGCGTCGAGGGCGACCGCCTGACGATCATCGGCAATCACGGACACCAGCCCGGCGACGAGAACCCCTTCTCCCACATGTCGCTGTCCACGGACTACCCGGCCGCCGAGGTCGTCCGCACCGGCCGCGCCGTCTACCTCTCCTCCCCCGAGAACTACAAGTCCCGCTACCCGACCGCCTGGCCGCTCGCCCAGCACTTCGGCCGCCAGTCCTGGGCGTTCCTGCCGCTGACGGTCGCCGGCCGCACGATGGGCGCCTGGATGGCGGCCTTCACCTACCCGGTGGCCTTCACGCCGGACGAGCGGTCCGTCCTGACGACGGTCGCGCGGATGCTCGCGCAGGCGCTGTCCCGGGCGGGGATCACCGAGTCGGAGCGGGAACTGACGGACGGCCTGCAGCGCAGCATGCTGCCCACACTGGGCCCCCGGATACCGGGCATGAGCGTGGCGGCCCGCTACGTCCCCACCGGCGGCGGCCTCCAGGTCGGCGGCGACTGGTACGACATGATCCCGCTGCCGAACGATCGCTTCGCCCTGGTCATGGGCGATGTGCAGGGACACGACGTCCGCGCGGCCGGCCTGATGGGCCAGCTCCGCATCGCACTGCGCGCCTACGCCTCGGAAGGCCACCGCCCGGACGCGGTCCTCTCCCGCGCGTCCCGCTTCCTGCACGGGATGACCTACGGCGATCCAGGCGCCGCCGATCTCCGCTTCGCGACCTGCCTGTACGTGGAGGTCGACCCCACGACCGGCATCCTGGACATCGCCCGCGCCGGCCATCCCGACCCGGCGATCCGCATGACGGACGGCACGGTCCTGACCCGCCCCACAGCCGGCGGCCTGCCCCTCGGCATCGACCCGGACGCCGACTACCCCACCACCCGGATCACCCTCGAACCGGGCGAGACCCTGCTGCTGTGCACCGACGGCCTGATCGAGACCGGCGGCCACGACATGGAGACCGGCTGGAAGCGGATCCGCGCCATCCTCGAACAGCACGAGGGCGACCTGGAGCAACTCGCCGACGCCCTGGTCCAGGCGGTGCACGGCCCGTCCTCCCACCACACCACCGGCCCCCTGGCCGACCGCCGCGAGGACGACATCGCCGTCCTGCTGCTGTGCCGGGAGGGCGAGGGCTGCGGCTGCGGCGACTCGATCGCCGTACGACCCCGGATCCGCCGCACGATGCTGTCGGTGGCCCAGGCGGAACCGGAGCGGGTGGCGGCGGCCCGCCGGCACCTGAGGGAGCTGCTGCACGACTGGTCCTGCCAGGACCAGGTCGACTCCGCGGTCCTGCTGCTCTCCGAGATGCTGACCAACGTCCTGGTCCACACGGACTCCGACGCACTGCTGCTGGCCGAGGTGCGGGGCGAGCCGGGCGCGCGCCGGATGCGCGTCGAGGTGACGGACACCAGCGACGACCTCCCGCACAAGCGCAGACCCGGCGAGCTGGCCTCGTCCGGTCGCGGGCTGATGCTGATCGAGCTGCTGGCGGAGGTGTGGGGGGTGGATCCGCGGGGCGAGGGGAAGAGCATCTGGTTCGAGCTCTACGAGTCCTCTGCCGACGAGTCCTCGGCGGGTGACGAGTCCACGGAGGGTGACGAGTCCACGGCAGGTGACGAGTCCACGGCAGGTGACGAGTCCACGGCAGGTGCGGAATAGCGCGTACGCAACTCGTGCACGACCCCGAAGACGGCGGCGGTGAGCGGCACGGCGAGCAGCATCCCCAGAACTCCGGCCACGGAGGCCCCCGCGGTGATGGCCACCATGACGACGGCGGGATGCATCTGCACGGTGCGGCTCTGGATCATGGGCTGCAGCACATGCCCCTCCAGGACCTGGACCGCCAGGACCACCCCCAGCGCCCACAAGGCGATCACGAACCCCCGGTCGGCCAGCGCCACGAGCACGGCGACCGCGCCGGAGAGGAAGGCGCCGAGGTAGGGGATGTACGCCCCCACGAAGACGAGCGCCCCGAGCCCCACGGCCCCCGGCACATCGAGAACGAGCAGCCCGACGGTGATGCAGAGGGCGTCGATGAGCGCGATGAAGGTGGTCCCGCGCATGAACCCCTCGACGGCCTGGTAGGCCCGCCGGACCATGGCCTCCAGGAGGTCGCCGCTGTGGTGCGGTGAGAGGGCCCGCAAGGTTTCGGCGGCTTTGTCGGAGTCCCGCAGAAAGAAGAAGACGAGGAGCAGGGCGAGTACGGCCATGGCGATGGTCTCGCCGACGACACTCACGCCGCTGATGACCCCGGACGCGGCCGTCCCCCCGAACTTGGTCAACAACTCCTTGGCATTGGAGGCCAGGTCGTCCAGCGAGGTCCCGGCGGCCCCGAAGTGGTCGCTGAGCCCCTGCGCCGCGTCCTTGAGAGAGGTGACGATCTCGTCCCCGGTGTCGATGAGCGCGGCGACGACGATGTACACGGCCCCACCGACGACGCCCACGACGGCGACACAGGTGACACCGGCGGCGACGGACCGGTTGACCTTGGCCTTCACCAGCCGCCGGTGGAAGGGCCCAAGCAGCGCGGTCCCGAGAAGAGCGAGCAGCACGGGGACAACGGCGGTACGGAACTCCACGGCCAACCGGATCCCGACGTAGACGACTCCGGCGACGAGCAGGGCAACGGCACACCAGGCGCCGACGCGGCGGACGGGGTCCGGGAGTAGAGACGGTTGCGGTGCCTGCACGTTCCCATCTGGCCATACGTCAGCTGGGGGCGTCGCGCTCAGGCGGCCGAACGCCGTATGTGCCCCGCAGAATCGATGCCTCCGTCCACTATCGGGTGAACAACCTTGCTATGGACGTGAGCCGCATTCATGCGTGCCTAGCTTCCGAGGCGGAGGTGAAGCTCGATGAACGAGCAGAACAACACGCCGCCGCAACAGTCGGCGGCACAGCGGCAGGACGCGATCGAAATCAGTGACTTCGTGTACGCGGCGACGGGCGCACGCGTACGGAGACTGACCATGCCGGACGGGACACACTGGTTCCCGGCCGTCGACGTGTGCAGGAACCTGGGGTACACGCACGTGGGATCTGCATTGCGGAACGTTGCCGACGCGATCAACTTTGCCAGTGCCGAGAGTGTGCTTCAGAGGCACACTCTCGACATTCCCGCAGGTCGAGAGTGGCGACGAGACATGAATCTCGTCAACCTTCAGGGCCTGATCCGGTTGGTCAACGGATGCACGAAGCCGGAGTCCCAGCCCTTCAAGGCCTGGGTCTCCGAGGTGATCGCCACTATCCAGCGCGACGGCTCCTACTCCCTGGAACCGTCCCCAGTACAACCCACGCCCAACGCCACCACCGCATACGTCATGCCCCAGCAGGTCGCCGACGCCATCGTCCGTCTCGAAGAGCGGAACATCCGGGCCGACGAGATGCTGACGGCCTTCCAGGAGGAGCGCAACGATCTGCTGCGGCAGATCACCCAGAGCCAGAACATGATGGCCGACGCGCTGCGAGATATCGCCGACGCCCTCAAGCGCCCCACCGACCGCTCACACTCCATCCCGAAGTTGACCCCCCAAGAGCTCCTCGCCACCTGGAAGGCGAAGAACCTCGTCGTCACCGAGGACGTCCACGCCGTGGCCGCCTACCTCGCCCCGGCCCTGCTGCACGGCGGCGCCCGCTACCGCGTCGAGGAGATCGCCAACCGCACCGGCCTCCCGCACGACCGCGTCCACGACCGCCTGCGCATGCTGCTGAAGCGTGGTTGCGTACGGCAGGCCGGCTGCGCTCCAGACGGGGCGCCGGTCTACGTGCTGCCGTAACCGAGACACCGTAAGACAGGCCCGAAGTCGCAAAACAAGGTTGCGGCTTCGGGCCTCGTCGTACCGTACCGGAGATCTACAGCACACCGATGGCGTTACTCAGTATCTGCCGTTCCTCTTCCGGCAGCCACCCCGCCGCATGGACCATCTGCAACGCCGTGACCAGCCGCATCCGGTCATCCTCTGTTCCGAGATCGGTGAGATAGGCCGGCAGAACCAGCCCCAGCGCCTTCAAGTCGCCGCGTGCACAGAACTTGACGAACAGCGCCCGCAACAGACCGTCGACGGCCCGCGCTTCCGTCGCTCCCGTGGCCCGCAGCCCCTCCGCGACCGCGACCCGCATCCAGTCGCCGTACTGCCCCGACGGCACCGCATCCACGTGCGCGGCGGCCAGCTCGAAGTGCTCGCGCGCCTTGCCGGGCTCGGCCAGATCGCCGTACGCCTTGGCCATGTTGATGTGCAGGGAGGCGTGGAAACCGCTGACCCGTTCGTCTCCGACCAGATCCGCGCGGTTCAGGCATTCCTGGTTCCAGTGCAGGGTCTGCTGTGGCGTCGGCTGGTGCCGCGCGAGGTAGTGGGCGGCGACGCACGCCTCGTAGTCGTCGGCGGCGGTCTGCCAGGCCCGCTCGAAGAGGTCACGGGCGTCGGCGTTCCGGCCTTCGGACTCTGCCCGCATGCCCTGCGCGCACAGGTTCACGACGGGATTGTCGGGGTCCATGGCGTCCCTCACTCGCTCACCTGAACCGGCATCACCAACGTCGTGAAACTCCCCTGGTCGGCCGAGCGGACCACCACCGGCTGGACCGGCGACGAGATCTCCAGCAATACGTCGGGACCGACGCCGGCGTCGAGGGCCGGAACCAGCACCGCCGGGTCGAAGGCGATACGCACCGGCGGCCCGGTGCAGATCGCGGCCAACCCGGACGTTCCCGAGTCATGGGACGTGAGTTCGAGCCGCTGTTCCTGCGCATGCAGCGTCACCGGACCCTCGTACCCAGCATCGGCGATCACCGTGCGAAGAGCCGCCCGGTCCACGATGACCCGGTGCCGGGGCGTCGGCAGATCGTCCAGGATCATCCGGTACTCGGGGAACGTCCCGTCGACGGTCGGCAGGACACGCACAGCGTCGCCGTCTCGAAGCCTCGCCCCCTGCTCGTCCACTTCGAGGTCGACGGTCGGGAGACGCATGGCCCAGGAGGCGGCGTCCCTCAACTCCCGGACGTCGACCAGGACGTGACACGGACCGGGCCGAACGCCCTCGCCCGAGGTCGGCCGAAGCGCGCGGACCGCCAAGCGGTAGCGGTCCGTGGCCACCAGGCGTACTTCCTCGCGATCGACCTCCACGAGGACACAGCCGAGCGTCGGGAACTCCGCCTGCCCGGCACCGCTCGCCACCGCGGGCGCGACCTGCCGTACGGCGCCGGCCAGCTCCGCCCCGCCCAGCCGCACTTCGGTCCCGGCGGCCCCGCCCAGCAGATCGCGAAGGATCCGCTCGGTCGCCGCCTGCGCCGACGCCGCGGTCTCCCGCGCCCGGTGCGCGTGCTCCGCCAGCACGGCACGTGCCTCCTCGCGCGTGCCGTCGAGCACCACCGAGGTGTCGGTCAGCGGCATCCCGGCTTCCCGCAGCCGCCGTACCAGAATCGCGCGGTTCTCCTGGTCAGGGGCGTAGTAGCGGTAGCCGGTCGCCTCGTCCACGTGGGCCGGAGGCAGCACTCCGCAGTCGTCGTAGAACCGCAGAGCACTCGGCGCCAGTCCCACCTGGCGGGCGAAGGCGCCGATGCTCATCAATCCGTCGGTGTCGTCCATGCAGGCGAGTGTCGGCTTTCAAGCGACTTGAAGGTCAAGCACGGACGTCAAGCCGGAGGATCACAGCAGGACGACCTCCAGGTCCGGCGCGTTGGCTCACTGGCTCATCCGATCGACGACCTCGCAGAGTTTGCCGGCGGAGGCGATCTCCGTCAGGTAGCCGCGCAGTGCGGCCACTCGACGCTCAGCCTCGTCCATCAATTGCTGAGCGATCTCGGCCCAGTCGTCAGGTTGGGGGTCGGGGGGCAAGTCGGCGAGCAGCTCCGCGATCTCACGAACGGTCAAGCCGACGCCCTGGGCCAATTTGGCCACCTTGATCCGACACGCCGCCGACGGATCAAAAGCCCGGTGGTTGATGCTGGTTCGTTCCGCCTCGATCACGCCGTACCGCTCGTAGAAGCGCACCGCCGAAGTGGCAACCCCTGACTCTCGAGCGACGTCGCCGACGGTCAAGCCGGCATCGCGTGGACCAACGGTCGGCGGCGAATCAGTCAGATTGCTGGTGTCTGCCATGACATCACTTTCCACCGCCGGGACCTTGCCTTCAACAAATGTTCAATACCCAGAGTGGAGGCATGACCGATCAGCAGACCCAAGCCCGAGCGATGCGGCCAGCACACGTTGCCACTCACCATGACGATGCCAAGGCCCGAATCGACAGCTGGTGGCGGTTGCCCACGGCGGCGGAGGCGGACAAAGCCGCTCGCGGCGCACTGGAGGTGATGCCCCGGTCCGACGGGCTGATCCAGTTCTCGGTGCTTCGCTCGCCGGCGGAACCGACGCTGTTCCTCCAGTCGCTGTGGACCACCGCCGCCGCACGCGACCACTACGTCCACCACGTCGCGTCGATCCCTGGCGCGGCGATCGACGAACGGGTTGCCGGTATCGAGCGGGACCGGTCGCTGACCGAGATCGTCGGTGTGGTCGCGCACGACGACACGGTCGCCCAGAAGTGGATGACACGGCGGCTCCCCGTCACGGACGACGCGGGCGTCCATGCGCTGGTGAAACAGCAGACAGCCCGGCTGCGCGGCGGACGAACGCCGGGTCTGGTCCGCGCCACGCTCGGAATCGGTCGCGACGAGGACGGAAATCCGATCGAGGTCATCGTCATCGAAGAATGGTCCGACTCGACTCACTCGGACGTTCTTGCTTATGAACCGTTCGGCGCCATCGCCCCGACGACCTGGCGTCCTGACCACGTTCCCCCCGGGGCCCTCACAGACGACCTGATGCTGCCTCAGGCCCGCCCCTGACCTCAACGACAAGGAAGCCTCGTCCGCCGCTCACCGGACGAGGCTTCTTCTTGGTCACAGGGACTCTTACAGCCCGCCCTCAGACATTCCGTGAACGGCGGGGATCGTCCCCAGCCGCCCCTTCTGGAAGTCCTCGAACGCCTGCTGCAGTTCCTCCCGCGTGTTCATCACGAAGGGGCCGTAGTGCGCCATCGGCTCACGGATCGGCTGACCGCCGAGGAGGACGACCTCCAGGTCCGGCGTGTGCGAGTCCTGCTTCTCGTCCGCGCGGACGGTCAGCGAGGAGCCCGCTCCGAACACGGCCGTCTGACCGAGGTGGATCGGCCGGCGCTCCGCGCCCACCGCGCCACGCCCCGCCAGCACGTACGCGAGCCCGTTGAAGTCCTCACGCCACGGCAGCGTGAGTTCCGCACCCGGTGCCAGCGTCGCGTGGACCATGGTGATCGGGGTGTGCGTGATGCCGGGGCCCTGGTGACCGTCCAGTTCACCGGCGATGACGCGCAGGAGGGCCCCACCATCGGGGGTCGTCAGCAACTGGACGCTGCCGCCCCTGATGTCCTGGTACCTCGGCGTCATCATCTTGTCCTTGGCGGGGAGGTTCACCCACAGCTGGAGCCCGTGGAAGAGCCCTCCGGACATGACGAGGGACTCCGGCGGAGCCTCGATGTGGAGCAGGCCGGCGCCTGCCGTCATCCACTGGGTGTCGCCGTTGGTGATGGTGCCGCCACCGCCGTTGGAGTCCTGGTGGTCGAAGATCCCGTCGATGATGTAGGTGACGGTCTCGAAGCCGCGGTGCGGGTGCCAGGGGGTCCCCTTCGGCTCCCCGGGCGCGTACTCCACCTCGCCCATCTGGTCCATCATGATGAACGGGTCCAGGTGGCGGTAGTTGATCCCGGCGAACGCACGGCGCACCGGGAAGCCCTCGCCCTCGAAACCGCTGGGCGCGGTCGTGACGGCGAGCACGGGACGGGCCACGGCATCGGCTGATGCGGCGACGCGCGGCAGCGTCAGCGGGTTCTCGACGGTCACTGCAGGCATGTCGGTACCTCCTTGTGCTCCGAGTTTAGTTGAGCATTGAACTTTCTGCCACCCTCAACCGAGAAGGCCGACAGGGCATTCCCGCCGGAGAACGCGGCGGCGGACGCGGACAACGCCGGAGGCCGGTGCCCCGCGCAGGGCACCGGCCTCCCGGACAACTCAATCAGGGTCAGGCGACCAACTCCGCCTCCTTCGCCGAGTCCGCTCCCTCCACTCCCGATTCCGCTCCCGAGTCGACCCCCGACGCCTGCTCGCCCTTCCCGTCCCGCATCACCAGCGTCGCCAGCACCGCCGCCGCCAGGACACCGATCGCGCTCACCGTGAAGGTCGTCGACATCGAGGCCGTGAAGGCCTCCCGCGCCGCCCGGATCAGCCCGCTGTCGCCGCTGTCGCCGCCAGCGATCGCCAGCGTCTCCGCGATCGAACGCTTGGCCTCCTCCGGCGCGTCCACCGGCATCTCCGCCTTGAAGCCGCTCGACAGCAGCGAGCCCAGGATCGCGATGCCCAGCGCCGTACCGGCCTGCTGGATGGTGTCGTTCAGGGCCGAGCCGACGCCCGCCTTGTCCGCGGGGATGGTGCTCATCAGCGCGCCGACCGCGGCCGGCATCGCCAGACCCGCGCCGAGGCCGAGCAGACCGAGGGCCACCGCGGGGACCCCGAAGCCGGAGTCGGCCGAGACCGTGGTCATCAGGGCGAAGCAGGCGACCATGATCAGCATGCCGGCCAGGATCACGAAGCGATTGCCGATCCTCGCCGCCAGCTTCACGCCCACGCCGTTGCCGACCAGTGCCGTCACCGCCAGCGGCAGGAAGGCCAGGCCCGCCTCGATCGCCGAGTAGCCGAGCACGAACTGCAGGTACTGGGTGAGGATCAGCAGCAGACCGCCGTTGCCGATCTGCACGAGAGCCAGGGAGAGCGAGCCGCCGCTGAAGTTGCGGTGCTTGAAGAGGACCAGCGGGACCATGGGCGAGCGGGTGATGTTCTCCCAGACCACGAAGCCGGCCAGGGACAGGACCGCCGCCGCCAGCGTGAGCGTCGAGCGGCCGCCGAACGCCCCGTGCTGCGGGAGCTCGATGATCCACCAGACCAGCGCCGTCATACCGACCGCCGACAGCACCGCGCCCAGCGGGTCCGCCTTCTGCCACGGGGCCTTCGACTCCGGCATGAGCGTGACACCGGCGAGCAGGGCCAGGGCGACGACGGGCACGTTGATGAAGAAGATCGCCTGCCAGGAGAAGTGCTCGATCAGTACGCCGCCCAGGACCGGGCTGCCCACCAGCCCCAGCATCGACACCGAGCTCCAGGCCGCCATCGCCTTGCCGCGCTCCTCCTCGTCGAAGACGGTGATGAGGATGGAGAGGGTGGACGGCATGATCAGCGCGCCGCCGACACCCATCGCGATACGTACGGCGATCACCTCGCCGGGGCTGGTGCAGAAGGACGCGGCCATTGAGGCCGCCCCGAAGAGCAGCAGCCCCATCAGCATCACCTTCCGGCGGCCGAACCGGTCACCGAGGCTTCCGGAGGTCAGCAGGAGACCCGCGAAGACCAGGATGTAGGAGTCGAGGATCCACTGCGTGTCCTGGGCGCTCGCGCCGAGGTCCTCGGTCATCGCCGGCACCGCGACGGTGAGCGCCATGTTGTCGATCACCAGCACCAGCGTGCTCAGGCAGAGCACGACGAGGATCCACCAACGACGTGGGTTGCGGGGTTCCATGGGGCGTCCCTTCGCTCCTGATGCGTGCGCACATTCGTGCGTACGTTCGCAAGTACGTTCGCGCGTACACCGTTCGTTCGATGCGCACACTGTACGCATGGCGGAACGGTGTGCGCAAGAGCAGAACTCTGTACGCTGAATGCGAACGACGTACGCACGCCCGAGCCAGAGGGAGCCGCCATGGCCGCCAAGTCGACGAACCCGATCCCGTCCGTCTGGGCCCGGCCCCGCGCCAAGGCCGACCAGCCCGCCCTCAGCCGCGACGCGATCGTGCGCGAGGCGATCGTCATGCTGGACGCCGACGGCATCGAGGCCCTCAGCATGCGCAAGCTCGGCGCCCGCCTGAACGCCGGCGCGACCTCCCTCTACCGGCACGTCGCCACGAAGGACGAGCTCATGGAGCTCGCCGTGGACGAGGTCGCCGCCGAGATCCACGTACCGCCCGCCGACAGCCCGGACTGGCGCGCCGCCGTGACGGACGCGGCCGGCTCGTTCCGTACGGCGGCCCTACGGCACCGCTGGCTGTCCTCGGTCCTCGGCCAGGCCGGGCTCGCCTACCTCGGCCCCAACCTGATGTCCTTCTCCGAGCGCCTGGCCGCCCTGTTCACGGCGGCCGGATTCCCCGAACCGTCCGGCGCGATCGACACGGTCCTGTCGTACGTGATCGGCATGAGCACCACGGAGGCCGCCTGGCTCACCACGGTCGCCCGCTCCGGCGAGACCGAGGCGGACTTCATCGCCCGCCTCGCACCCGCCGCCCAGCAGGCCGCCGCCGGCTACGAGCACCTCGCCGGCCCGCACGACGACCTCACCGCCGCGACCACGGACCCCGTGGCCCTGCGGGACGCCAAGTTCGCCTACGGCCTGGAGGTCGTCCTCGACGGGCTGGCGCTGCGGCTGCCCGACAAGAGCTAGCCGTCTGCGCAGCAATGGCGTCTAGCCGTACATCCGGCGCATCGCGAACTCGACCATCTGCTCCACGGCCTTCGCGTCGAAGACCATCCGGTGCTCGCCCTCCATGTCGAGGACGAAGCCGTACCCGGTCGGGAGCAGGTCGATCACCTCGGCGCCGGTGATCACGAAGTACTTGGACTCCTTGCCCGCGTACCTGCGCAGTTCCTTCAGCGAGGTGAACATCGGGATCACCGGCTGCTGGGTGTTGTGCAGGGCGAGGAAGCCCGGGTTGTCACCGCGCGGGCAGTAGACCTTCGAGGTCGCGAAGACCTGCTGGAAGTCCTCGGCGGACATCTGCCCGGTGGTGAAGGCCCGCACCGCGTCCGCGAGCGAGGGCGGGGACGGCTCGGGGTAGAGCGGCGGCTGCTGGCCGTAGCCGCCGGACATGGGCTGCTGCGGCGGGGCGTACTGCTGCTGCGCGCCGCCGCCCACGTTCTGGTCGTAGCCGTACATGGGCGTAAGCGTACCGAGAGGACCGGGGCGGGGGAGGCCGTACGAGCGTGCGCGCGTTCCACAGGGACTTGACAGGTGCGGGCCCTGGTTTCGCACAGCCGGCACCCATAGCGTCCGACGTATCAAGAAGGCACCACGGAACAGCAAAGCGCGAGCAATCAGCGGTAAGGGGACGCGGCCATGAGCGGACACCACCACGGCGACGACGTCCACGAGCACGACAGAGGTCTCTCCTACGACCTCCCCGTCCTCGCCCGCCGCCGGATGATCCGGCTGCTCGCGGGGGCGAGCGTCGCTGATGAGCTGAGGTTCCCTGGGTGATCCTGGGTTTTCCTGGATGCCGGGAAGTGGTCCGTCGTGCTGGGCGGGGTTTGGACGCCTGCCGTGAGACCGTGGGCCGTCGCCGCCGGGTGCGGTGCGGGTGCTCATCGTGGGCGGTACCTGCCGCCTGTGGCGCCGCCGGCTGCGGCGATTCGGAGGCTGGGGTATCCGCCCCGCCGGACGCTTTCCGCCCGGTGTGGACCCGGGCGGGGCGGGGACCCCGCGTCGCTTTCCTGGGCACGGGGCGGATTCTCAAGGAGACCGGAATCGTGACTGCTGCTCTCACCGGCCTCGCAGTGACACGCAGTGACACGCAGTGACACGCAGTGACACGCAGTGACACGCAGTGACACGCACGCTACCGAATGCACGATCACGCTCCTGCACCTCACGATGAACAATCACCGGAAAGTGCCATAAAAGGCTGATCCCACCACATTGAACACCACCCCGTGATACCCAGTCGCACCAAGGAGCCACAGGCCATCAGGAGAAGGACGCCACGGCGGCCACGTCCATCACGAACACCTCCCAGCTCGCGTTGCCGAAGGACGTCTGCGACACGGTGTACGCGACGGACGGCTACAGCGAGAGCGTCGGCAACCTGAGCCAGTTGTCCCTGGAGTCGGACAACATCTTCAGCGACGGCTACGAGCAGCAGCTGGCGACGATGACGGGCAGCGTCGAGAAGGGCTACACGGCGACGCTCACGGTGCCGGTCTGAGGCGACGCCCACGGTGACGGTCTGACGCGTCACACCTGTCCGTTTGGGGTTGCTTCTTATTACCGACGGGTAGCATCATCGTAGCTACTTATTGGTACGTGAACCAGGTGCGAGGAGTCAGTGCCTCGCCGAATCCCTCAACGGAGCCGTCGCCATGGGGCACTACAAGTCGAATCTCCGCGACATCGAGTTCAACCTCTTCGAGGTGCTCGGGCGCGACAAGCTGTACGGCACCGGCCCGTTCGCGGAGATGGACACGGACACCGCGAAGTCCATCCTGGAGGAGCTGACGCGCCTCTCGGAGAACGAGCTCGCGGAGTCCTTCGCGGACGCCGACCGCAACCCGCCGGTCTTCGACCCCGAGACGAACACCGCGCCGGTCCCGGAGTCCTTCAAGAAGAGCTACCAGGCCTTCATGGACTCCGAGTACTGGCGCCTGGGCCTGCCCGAGGAGATCGGCGGCACGACGGCACCCCCGTCACTGATCTGGTCGTACGCCGAGCTGATCCTGGGCGCGAACCCGGCCGTGTGGATGTACTCCTCCGGCCCGGCCTTCGCCGGGATCCTCTTCGACGAGGGCAACGACGTCCAGAAGAAGATCGCCCGGATCGCCGTCGACAGGCAGTGGGGCTCGACCATGGTCCTCACCGAGCCGGACGCCGGCTCGGACGTGGGCGCCGGCCGCACCAAGGCGGTCCAGCAGGAGGACGGCTCCTGGCACATCGAGGGCGTCAAGCGCTTCATCACGTCCGGTGAGCACGACATGTCGGAGAACATCCTCCACTACGTGCTCGCGCGCCCCGAGGGCGCCGGCCCCGGCACCAAGGGCCTGTCCCTCTTCCTCGTGCCGAAGTACGAGTTCGACTTCGAGACCGGCGAGCTGGGCGAGCGCAACGGCGTCTACGCCACGAACGTCGAGCACAAGATGGGCCTGAAGGCCTCCAACACCTGCGAGATGACCTTCGGCGACCGCCACCCCGCCAAGGGCTGGCTGATCGGCGACAAGCACGACGGCATCCGCCAGATGTTCCGGATCATCGAGATGGCCCGGATGATGGTCGGCACGAAGGCGATCTCGACGCTGTCGACCGGCTACCTGAACGCCCTCGAGTACGCCAAGGAGCGCGTCCAGGGTCCGGACCTCGCGAACTTCATGGACAAGACCGCGCCCAAGGTCACCATCACCCACCACCCGGACGTCCGCCGCGCGCTGATCACGCAGAAGGCGTACGCGGAGGGCATGCGGGCGCTCGTCCTCTACACCGCCTCGATCCAGGACGCGATCGCGGTCAAGGAGGCGACCGGCGAGGACACCTCGACCGAGCACGCGCTCAACGACCTGCTCCTGCCGATCGTCAAGGGCTACGGCTCCGAGAAGGGCTACGAGCAGCTCGCCCAGTCGCTGCAGACCTTCGGCGGCTCGGGCTTCCTTCAGGAGTACCCGATCGAGCAGTACATCCGCGACGCCAAGATCGACACCCTCTACGAGGGCACGACCGCGATCCAGGGCCAGGACTTCTTCTTCCGGAAGATCGTCCGCAACCAGGGCGCGGCGCTGAACTCCCTCGCCGAGGACATCAAGAAGTTCCTGGCGCTGGGCACCGGCGGCGAGGAGCTTGCGGGCGCCCGCGAGCACCTGGCCAAGGCGGCCGTCGAGCTGGAGGCCATCGTCGGCCTGATGCTCACCGATCTGGCCGCCACCGAGCAGGACGTCAAGAACATCTACAAGGTGGGCCTGAACACCACCCGCCTGCTGATGGCCACCGGTGACGTGGTCGTCGGTTACCTGCTGCTCAAGGGTGCCGCGGTGGCGGCGGAGAAGCTGGAGACCGCTTCCGCCAAGGCTGTGTCTTCCAAAGATGTGGCCTTCTACACCGGCAAGATCACGGCGGCGAAGTTCTTCGCGGCCAACGTCCTGCCCGGCGTGACCCTGGCCCGCAAGGTGGCCGAGGGCGTCGAGCTGGACCTGATGGAGCTGGACGAGGCGGCGTTCTAGGCTGCCTCCGCCTCCACGCAATCCTTGCGAAGGCCCGCTTCTCAGTGATGAGGAGCGGGCCTTCGTACGTCGTTAAGGTGAACCCATGAGCGCACCCTCCCGCTTCGACCGCGGCCACACCGACGACCTCATGTCCTTCCTCGCGGCAAGCCCGTCGCCGTACCACGCGGTGGCGAACGCCGCCGAGCGGCTGGAGAAGGCCGGCTTCCGCCAGGTCGCCGAGACGGACGCCTGGGACGGGTCGACCGGCGGCAAGTACGTGCTGCGCGGCGGGGCGATCATCGCGTGGTACGTCCCCGAGGGCGCCGCGCCGCACACCCCCTTCCGGATCATCGGCGCGCACACCGACTCCCCCAACCTGCGCGTCAAGCCGCGGCCGGACTCGGGGGCGCACGGCTGGCGGCAGGTCGCCGTGGAGATCTACGGCGGGCCGCTGATGAACTCCTGGCTCGACCGCGACCTGGGCCTCGCGGGCCGGCTCACCCTGCGGGACGGCTCGACGCGGCTGGTGAACGTGGACCGCCCGCTGCTGCGGGTCCCGCAGCTCGCCATCCACCTGGACCGTTCCGTGTCCTCGGAGGGTCTCAAGCTCGACAAGCAGCGGCACCTGCAGCCCGTCTGGGGGCTGGGCAACGACGTGCGCGACGGCGATCTGATCGCCTTCCTGGAAGAGGAGACCGGGATCGGCGCGGGCGAGGTCACCGGCTGGGACCTGATGACCCACTCCGTGGAGCCCCCGGCCTACCTGGGCCGCGACAGGGAGCTGGTCGCCGGTCCGCGCATGGACAACCTGCTGTCGGTGCACGCCGGCACGGCCGCGCTGGCGGCGGTGGCGTCGGCCGACTCCGGCCTCGCCCACATCCCAGTGCTGGCCGCCTTCGACCACGAGGAGAACGGCTCCCAGTCGGACACGGGCGCGGACGGCCCGCTGCTCGGCAGCGTGCTGGAACGTTCGGTGTTCGCGCGCGGAGGGTCGTACGAGGACCGGGCGAGAGCCTTCGCGGGGACGGTCTGTCTGTCGTCGGACACCGGGCACGCGGTCCACCCCAACTACGCGGAACGGCACGACCCGACGCACCACCCGCGCGTCAACGGCGGGCCGATCCTGAAGGTCAACGTCAACAACCGCTACGCCACGGACGGTTCCGGGCGGGCCGTCTTCGCCGCCGCCTGCGAACAGGCGGACGTACCCTTCCAGAACTTCGTCTCCAACAACTCCATGCCGTGCGGCACGACGATCGGCCCGATCACCGCGGCCCGCCACGGCATCAAGACCGTCGACATCGGCGTGGCGATCCTGTCGATGCACAGCGCCCGGGAGTTGTGCGGCGCCGACGACCCGCATCTGCTGGCGAACGCGCTGGTGGCGTTCCTCGAGGGATAGCGCCTGTCCGGGAAAGGCCTGCTGCCGCATGGGCGTTGCCGGCCTGGGTACCCGGGGCGCGGACCGGAACGACCGGACCGCACAGGGAGGCGACACTCATGGGCCTCGGCGGATGCATCATCCTCATCGCCGTGGGAGCCATCCTCACGTTCGCGACCGACTGGGACATGCAGGGGGTCAACCTCGACCTGGTCGGCATCATTCTGATGGTCGTCGGACTGATCGGCGTCAGCACCTTCAGCAGCATCGCGCGCCGCAGGCGGGTCGTGATGCCACCCAATACGCCCGTCGTGGAAGAGGAGCGGCACCACCACAGCCGCCGTGACGGATACAGCGACGGTTACGGCTACTGAACCCGATCTGAGCCACCGTCACGAACAGGGCCCACGGGGTAAAAAGAGACAACCGTGAGGATTCCGTTACTCGAGACCACTTGTCGGGTTGTAGGGAAATAGTGAAGAGTGAGAAGGTCTCAGGGACCCGGGGGGTGTGCGGTATCGGGTCCTGCTCGTGGCGCGAGGGTCGTATCAGGGGGGTCCCGCCATGCTCGATCTTGCGGTACCCGGCGGCCCGCGGCAGCACCGCGCGCCTCGGCACGCCTCCCGCCGCGCCCACGCCGCCCCCGAGGAACCGGTCGGCAGACCGCGCCTCGCCGTCCTGATACCGGCCCACAACGAAGCGGACCGCATCGCCGCCGCCATCGACGGCCTGTGGCAGCAGACCCGGCGCCCCGACCTGGTCGTGGTGGTCGCCGACAACTGCACCGACGACACCGCCGCCGTCGCCATGGCGCACGGCGCCCAGGTCTTCCACACGCAGGGCAACACCCACAAGAAGGCCGGCGCCCTCAACCAGGCCATCGCCTGGATCCTGCCGCACCTGGACGACCGCGACCTGCTGCTGGTGCAGGACGCCGACACCGTGCTCAACCCCTGGTTCGCCGAGACCGCCCTTGCCACGTTCAACCGCAGGGTCGGCGCCGTCGGCGGCATCTTCTACGGCGAGCAGGGCGGCGGCTTCCTCGGCCTGCTCCAGCGCATGGAGTTCCACCGCTACGCCTGGGAGCTGGAGCGCACCGGCGGCAAGGCACAGGTGCTGACCGGCACCGGCACGATGTTCCGCGCCCGCGTCCTGCGCGAGGTGCGCGCCGCCCGCCGCGCCGGGCAGATCGGCGGCGGCACCGGCTACTACAGCCTAGCCTCGCTCACCGAGGACGACGAGATGACCAAGGCGGTCAAGACCCTCGGCTACCGGGCCATGTCCCCCGTCGGCTGCGAGGTCACCACCGAGGTCATGCCCACCCTCGGCAAACTGTGGCACCAGCGCCTGCGCTGGCAGCGCGGCGCCCTGGAGAACCTGCGCGACTACGGCTGGACACGGGTCACCACCCGCTACTTCCTCCAGCAGCTCCTGATGGGATTCGGCGCGCTGTCGTTCCTGGCCTACCTCCTCTATATGACGACCTACACGACGCTGTACGGCTGGCCCGGCTTCTCACCGTTCTGGACCGCCATCGGCCTGATCTTCGTCGTCGAGAAGACCGTCTCCGTACGCCGCGCCGGCCCCAGGGCCGTCCTGGTCGCGGCGCTGATGCTCCCGGAGATGCTCTACGACCTCTTCCAGCACGCCGTCTACTTCTCCTCGCTGTGGGGCCTGTTGCGCCGCAGCGAGGAGAAGTGGGTGGCCACATGACCCACCCCCCGCACCAACCCTCGCTAGGAGAAACACGATGTACGGAAGAGTGATCGGCGCCGGCACCACTGGCGCCGGCGGCGCCACCCTGGCCGCCACCGGCCTGTGGCTGAACAGCCTGGCGCTGCTGGTCACGGCCACCACGATGGTGGCCGCGGGCATGGCCCTGTACAAGCTGGCGCCACGGCCGCGGCGCCGCTGACCGCGGTCGGCCGGCCTGGTCCGCCTGCGGTGAGCGAGGCGGACCAGCTCAGCGGCTTCGGTCATGGGACTTCAAGCTGACTCAGGTCGCCAGATGCTCCACGAAAATCCCGACGAGGATCCGGTCGCCGTAAGCGGGGATCGGCAGGGAGAAGTGCACCCGGTCGCGATCCCACATCCGCTTGCCGTGCCACTCGCAGCGGTAGGTGCCGCCGTCGTAGTCGACATTGCGCTGCTCCCACGCCCTTGCGTTCTTCTTCGTGTTCGGGCTCTCGGGAGAGATGATCAGATCCCGTGCGCCGAACCTGCGGATGACCTGTTTCTGGTCGCCGCCGCAGTCGGCCAGTGTCCGTGCGAAGTCGTCGTTGAGCGCGCCGAGCAGCCTCACCAGCCAGGGCAGGACTTCGGCATAGGTGCCTTTGAAGTGGTGCAGGCGCAGGGATTCGGCGAACAGCAGCCGGGGGAAGGCGTTCTGGGTGAAGGCGAAGAATCGCTCGGCCGGAACGTCCTCGTGGGTGAGGAGGCCGCGCCAGAAGCCCGGTGCGTCGTCCGGGAGCCGCAGGACGTGCATCCTCACCTCGTCGTGGCCCGCCTCCGTCGTCCGCGTGACGGTGAGCCATCCGGACGGCCAGTCGGGTTGTGTGGCGTACGGCATGAGGAGGCAGGACATGGCCCGGCCTGTCGCTGCCCGGGCCAGGGCGTGGGCTGCACCCCAGGACGACTCCCTCCAGGGGCCGTCGGCCACACGGACCGGCTGGGGCAGGTCCGCCTCGTCCGGTTCCACGCGCCGACACTTGCCCAACAGTTCCTGCAAACGGACCCGTTCGTCACGGGGCAGTCCGCCGTCCGGGGAGTAGAGGGCGTCAATCAGCTTGACCGACGGCCGGCACTCGACGTCGTACGCAGGATCCATGAACGCGGCCTTACGGCCGTCGGCCAAGGGCTGAAGCAGCTCCGCGAGCGTGTCGAGGGCGTCCCCCAGGCCGGATTCCGTCAACTCCCGCCAGTCGAAGCACTCCTCACCGACGACGACGCGGTAGTCGTCGTCGGCCTCGGCAGTCTCGTCGGCTGAGGTGTCACCTAATAAGTCCTGTCCGTTCCTACCTGCCGCGTCGGGCACGGGCCAGCCTCCCGAGGTCGGTCTCGATCTGGTCGAAGAAGCCGCTGGGCCAGTGGCTGAGTTCGCCCTTGTCGTTGATGTCGATGGGCAGGATCCGGTCGTGGTCGAAATAGTGCGTGATCATGTCCTCCGCCGGGAGGGAGCGGTCCTGCGCGACGGCGAGACGGGCTCCGTTGAGGACATGATCGCTGTGCGTCTCCACCACGACCTGCACCCCGCTGCCCGCCACCCGCGCGAGGAACCGGCCCAGCCGGGACTGTCCCGCCGGGTGCAGATGTGCCTCGGGGTTCTCCACGATCAGCAGGTCGCCGGGCTCGGTGAGCAGGCCGGCGACGATGACCGGCAGGGCGTAGGAGACGCCGAAGCCGGTGTTGGCAGGGCGGATCTCCTCACCGCTCAGACCCGTCTCGCCGAACCGGATCGTCCCGGCCATGATTCCCACGGCCACCCGGGCAGTGATCTGCAACGGGCGGATGATCTCCGAGGCCCATGCCTCGGCCTGGACCCTCAGCTGTGGACCGGCGGCCTCCGGGTGGTGCAGCGGGCCCCGGACCTCCCCGCGGGGGCTGCGGGGGCTTACCGCACGGGACTCGCGCAGCGCCAGCACCTGTGCGGTGAACTCACCCCGCACCCCCACGCCGATGCGGTCGGGTTCCTCGGCGGACACCGCCAGCGTGTCGCGTGGGCCGAGGCGTTCGGCGCACAGGTAGGTGAAGGCGGGGTCCGCGACACCCGGCCCGATGCCGGGCACGACAGCCACCGGGAGCCGCCGTACCTCGAGGTGCAGCGCCTGCTCGGCGTCGGGCAGACCGAAGACGTACACCCACGACTCACCGTCCGGGCCTCCCAGCCGTACGGTGATCTCCCGTGCGTCGGCCGTCCAGTTCAGTACGTCCCGGGCCTCTCCGAGGGCCAGCCCGAGCGGGCCGTTCAGCCGGACCGTGCCGCCTGCGGTACCGCCCGACGTGCCTGCCAGCCTCGCCAGCAGCAGGGACTGGATCACGGTGCTCTTGCCGCCGCCGTTGACACCGGTCAGGACCGTGAGAGGGCGCAGGGCGAACGACTCCGACTCGAATCGCTTGAAGCCCCGGATCTCCAGGGAGGTGATCACAGGCCGGCTCCCGCGTCCGCCACAGCGGCCTTGAAGCGGTAGTCCACGCGGTGGCGGTCGGCGGTGGAGGAGGTGATGGCGTTGAGGTAGTTGACGTCGGTGGTCATCCGCTCGCGGGCGGCCTTCACGATCGCCTTGCGGCGCGCGCGCAGGTCGGCGGTGGTGTGGTCGGCCAGGGCCAGAGACCAGCTCTCGAACATGGCGCGGTTGATCGGACGCCGCCAGTCCTCGCCCTTGGGCCACTTGCGGAAGGCATGCTCACCGAAGACGAGGTATGCGTGGGCCATGGCCCGCTCGAAGGCGGCCTCCAGCTCTGCCATTCGCTCGTTCGGGACCTTCTTCGGATCGTCCAGAAGTTCGGTGGCGTCCATCAGGAACGACTCCATCACCGGCCGCTCCTGGTAGGCCTCGGCCCCTTGGAGCCAGAACGCGGCGAACCGCAGGGCCATCTCCCGGTCGTTCATCCGGATGTGGTCGGTGAGGCGGCCTCCGGTGGCCTTGGCGAAGGCATCCGTGTGGGTCATGCGGTGCAGGATGTCCCGGCTGCGGAAGCTGCTCATGCAGTGCCGGATCTCCTGGCCGTTCAGCGGAGTGCCGCCCGTGTTGATCCGCTTGAAGATCTCGTACGTGACCCCGCGCGGCGTCGTCGGGTCGATCACGTTGACGATCAGCTGGGTGTTGTTGATCCGCCGCTGGAACGGCACCGGAAGATCGCTGAAACGCAGGTCCTTCAGGTCGTCCAGGTGCTCCAGCTTCCCGAGGGCGAAGCCGGCTTCCCCGCCCCGGACGAACGCGTGCAGCGTGGACAGCCGTTGAAGTCCGTCGACGACCCGGAACGACCCGTCCGCGTCCTCGGCGAAGTAGAACGCGGGAAGGGGAATTTGCAGCAACAGGGATTCCACCAGCAGAGACTTCTGGTCGGCGCGCCAAACCCGCAACCGCTGGAAGTCCGGGGCGAGTTCGATCGATTTCTCATCGATCTGGTCGAGGATGTTGCGCAAGGAGAACTGGCTGGTGTTCACCCGGATCTGGTCCGGGTTCCACGGCCGCTGGATCCGGGTGGTGTCCTCGCCCGCGTCCTCGACCTCGATGTCCGTGGCGTGTCCCTCGAACACGTCCTCCACCACGTCGGGGGCCGTCTGCGCGCCTTCGATAGCCATGCGGGCCATCCTAGGGGCGGGTGATCCGAGGGTGGGGGCGTTGCGCTGATCTCCCCCACCCTGCTGCCGGTCGGGGGTTTGCGGCCGGTCGGTCACGGCTCCGCCTGGCGTCGTACGGGCAGGTCGAACCAGACCCCCTTGCCCTCCGGATGAGTCTGCCCGCCGTACGGGATGTCCGGGCCGTGACCCCAACGGCCCTCCGTGAGGCTGTCCACCAGGTACAGACCCCGACCGCCGCCTCGCTCCCACGTCTCAGCCGTCAGTTCTCTCATCACCGGTGGGTTCTCGTCCCCGTCGTACACCACCACCCGCAATCGCCCCTCCTCCACCGCCAGCCACAGCACCGTGCCATCACCGCCCTTCGCGTGCACGCAGGCATTGGTGACGAGTTCCGAAGTGCAGAGCATCGCGTCGTCGATCAGGTTGCCGTCCAGCTGCTGCGCGCGCAGGACGGTGGCGACGAAGTCACGGGCGATGTGGGGGGAGGTGTCGAGGGGCGGACAGATGAGGGTGTACGAGGGCATGAGGCATCAACTCCGGTGAGGTGAGGGGGTTGCGCGAGCCCGGCTGCGTCGCTGTCCGGCGCCCCGGTGTGGATGGTCGGGGTGGCACTTCCAACGCTTTGCGGGCACACGGGAGTTGCGGATGAGTGACCGACTGGACACCCTCCGTGAGTACGGCACGAAGGTACTCGGTATATTTGCAACGTCGCAACCAACTCAGTGGAATCGAGGAGACGTCATGCCGCCGAGGTTGATCCCCACTGCCCGTCAGGTACGCCTCGGCGCAGAGTTGCGCAGGCTTCGCGAGGCGGCGGGTTTGGTGTCCCGTGACGTCGCAGCCTGGCTGGGCACGAGCCAGGCCCAGATCAGCAACATCGAGTCGGGGAAGCACGGCATCAGCGAGGGACGGCTGCGCAGGCTCGCCGAGCACTACGCCTGCGACGACACCAGACTCGTCGACGCGTTGGCCGGCATGGCCAACGAGCGGGAAAAGGGCTGGTGGGAGGAGTACCGAAGTGTTCTGGCGCCCAAGGCTCTCGACCTCGCGGAGTTGGAGCACCACGCGTCGCACGTTCGCACTTTTCAGGTCGTGCACATTCCGGGAGTGCTCCAGACCGAGGATCACGTGCGCGCGGCCTTGGCGTTCGTGGAGCCGGGTTATCCGGAGGTCCGAGAGGCTCGTGTCGAGTTCCGGATGCGGCGCCAGCAGGTACTCGATTCCGGGACGCCGTATGACGTGATCATCCACGAGGCCGCGCTACGCATGCGCGTCGGCGGTTCCAAGGTCGCCCGTGCTCAACTCGAGCACCTGCTCCAGGCATCCGACATGGAGTCCATCACTCTTCGCGTCATCCCCTTCGCTGCCGAAGGCTTCGCGGGTGCGGGCCTCGCCGTGCAGTACGTCGGCGGAGTCGCCCCCCAGCTGGACACCGTGCAGATCGATACGCCGCACGGTGCCGAATTCATCGACGCGCCTGCTCAACTGCACCGGTACCGAGCCAAACTCGAACGCGTTGACAACGCCGCGCTCCCACAGGACGCTTCCCTCGACCTCATCCGCCGTATCGCCCAAGAACTGTGAAAGGCCTCCGGTGTCTCAAGACCTCCACTGGCAGAAGTCGTCCTTCTCCGCGGGCGACTCCGACAACGACTGCCTGGAGATAGCCGCCACCCCCGCCACCCTCCACCTCCGCGAGAGCGATACTCCGGCCACGATCCTCTCGCCCACCCGCACCGCCCTGAACGCCCTGCTCACAGCGGTGAAGAGCCCAACGCGTGCCCCGTAGTCGCGTCCACATGGTCCGGTACCTCGTCGTGGCGGCGATCGAGAACCGGCGCTGGGAACGTCCCCGCACTCGGATGACGGGAGTGTGTCCGCGTTTGGCCTAGGTCCGCGTCATGGGCGGCGTCATCGAGAAGCCCGCCTCGTCTTGAAGCAGACCCAGGCCCCGAGCGCCGCCGCGGTGTTTTCAACTGGGGCCAGGTTTCCTTCACCCAGCCGCTCACGGCTTCCTCGTCGCCCTCCACCGCGCGGCGGGCCGGAACCTGGTGGCTGAAGCCCTGCCGGTGCAGCATCTGCGCGATCGCGACAAAGCCATGCTCTTGTGGAAGCGGCGCCCGATCAGGATCTTGATCCGTGACAGCGTCCACGTCTGATCCGGCCAGCTGTGCGCCACCGGCCCCCTGGCCATTTCCCGTTCCAGCACCACGAACAGCGCCTCGCTCAGCTTGGGCCTGGACACTGGCCCCTTCGATGCCAGGCACGTTCCCCACCCTGCTCCCAGGCTCGGCGCCATCGCTGCACCGACCGCACACTGACACGTAAGTCTTTGGCGACCGCGGCATTGCCGTGCCCAGCAGCGAACAACTCGGCGCATGCAACCGAATGTGCTCCCGAAACGCCTGCCGCTCCGCGGTCAGCCCGCACCCTTGCGGATACCTCATACAACCGGCCTACCGCAGCGACTACCACTCGTCAGCTAAGACATCACGCCAACAAAGTCAGTAGAGGTCGCTTTCGCGCACCGGTAGCTCAGGGCTGGGCGGCCCACCCGAGTCGGACTGGAGGTGGTATGAGCGCGGTATGCCGCTCTGCGGCGGGGCGGCCAGCGGGCACGGGCATGGAGCGTGCAATGGCGGAGTGGCCTCCGGCGGGGCGAGGCGCTGTGGTGGGTAACGGCGCGTGAAGCGCAGCATAATTGCGGCGTAGAGCAGGACGGTTGCCATGTCCACGAGGGCGAGTTGCCAGGGTGCGTCGGCTGCTGTGTCGTCGGAGGACAGTCCGTCGACGACTGCGGCGGAGAAGCCGAAGGCCAGCAGGTTGTTCAGGACGTGCAGGGCGATGGTGGCTTCCAGGCCGCCCGTGCGGATGGTCAGCCATCCCGCCACCACGCCGAAGACCAGCAGATCGATGAAGCCCCACCGGGTGCCCCAGCCGTGGGCGGTGGCGAACAGCACCGCTTGTGGGAGCACGGCGAACCACGGGGAGCGCAGAAAGGCGCCGACTGCCTGGGTCAGCCAGCCCCGGAAGACGTACTCCTCGGCTACGGCCTGCACCGGAACGAAGACGGCCAGGACAGCCAGAGAGGTGAGGAAAGACTGCCAGCCGACCCATGCGGTGGACTCTACGGAGGCGGCACCGTCATTGGGCATGAGGACCGTAGTCAGCACCAGCAGGGTCACTGGAGGCAGGGCGGCCAGCAGGCACCAGGCCAGCCAGCGGACCCGGAGTCGTCCGGTGACCGACGAGAGGGTGCCGACCGGTCGTCGCTCCGTCCACCGTACGGCCAGCAGGATGAGGGGCAGTGCGATCGCGATGTACGTCAGATCCAATGCCGTGTTACGCAGCGGGCCTAAGTCCACGCCGCCGTCGGGTAGTTCCGGGTAGCCGGCTGCGGTTCCGAGGCCGTAGGAGACGGCGTAGAGCAGGAGCGAGAGCACGAGCCAGCTAGGGATGAACAGCAGAGTACCGAGCAGCGGCCGCCACCAGCGGTGACGGCCGCTGCTCCGGCCCATGCGGTGGTACGGGAAGCCGGTGAGATCCGGGCATGCGGTTGTCATGATCGGCAGCATTCCAACCGCAGGCCGGGAAAGGCGTCCACCCGCAGAAGGAGCGATCGCTGAGCCCAGGGATGGACGACCCACTTTCCTTCAGGGTTTCGCACAGCGGCGCCGGTCCCGACCGCCTCCGGGGCGGCTCAGGACTCACCGGTGTGACGTTTTCGCGTGCCTGCACGCTGTTGCCAGCAGACTCGATTCGATGCGGTTCCGCGGGAGTTGAGCGGAACTTGAGGTTTCGTGGTGGCGGTAGTAGCCAGTCCGGTTCTTTTTGTTCGCCGCACCGATTGCCGCAGATCGACCTGAGATGTCCGCCGGGTTTGCGGAGAATTTCCCTGGCGCCTGTTCTGAGACAGGGAAAGCTTCAGGGCATATGCGTCTCAAGATCTGGAACTGGTGATCTACAGAGGGTTAGGTTCTTCATCGCCCCCGGCACAGAAGCCCGGGGGTGCGGGCACCGCCATTTCCGACGCACACGGTTACCAGGCCATCAGTGCACCGGGGGCAGCGCCCGCACCGTCTTACCCGAAGGACCAGGATAGTGAATCGTCGGCATATCCGCATGAGTGCGATCGCCGCACTGGCTGCTGTCACCCTCGGTGTCACCGGCACCACGGCGGCGTAGGCCAACACGCACCGCGAGACGGCCGCTACCGCCTCCGTCGCCCCGGAGTTCGAGCCGGAGTTCGAGTTCTCCTCGCACGAGGCCTTCGTCACCTACCTCGACTCCGCTGAGGGCCAGCAGCTCCTGAGAGAGGAGGGCCTCACTCAGGCGGAGATCGCCGCCGTCTACGCCGGCGATGACATCGCCGCGAAGGGCTGGCTGGACAAGCTGAAGAAGAAGGCGCTGAAGAAGGCATTCAAGGCGCTGCCCGACTCCTGGCAGAAGAAGCTGAAGGACTGGGCGAAGGAGGGTAAGGCCTACTTCAAGCAGAAGTGGGACTCCCTTCCTGGCTGGGTGAAGAAGGCTCTGACCCTGGGCGGCGCGATCTCCGTCAAGACGGCTATCGAGTGGCTCATCGACATCATCCTGTGACGTACCAGGTCACGTGATGCGGGCCCCTCCCCGGGGGCTTGAACACCCATGTGCGCCCCACGGTTGTTCCCCCTGCCGTGGGGCGCACATCCATGCCGACACCTACCACTTCGGAGGCATCCCATGATCGATTCCGGTAGCTCTGAGAGGGTTCGCGAGTTCAACCCGGCTCAGTACATCGCCCCCTACCTGCTGCTCATCATCGGCAACGCCGGAGTACAGAAGGCGCCGGTGAGTGATCGGCCCATGCTGTTCTGGGTGTTCACGGCGATCGCCGCGCTCGGTGCCCTTTCCGCCGTCGTGCGCCTCCGGCGCATGTGGAACACCCATCAGCGCCGCACCCTGCCAGCGTGGACACGATTCCTCGGCGTGCTTCTCGCCTTGTACGGGCTGTACGTCGCCTACTTCGTCATCAACGGCATGGTCGAATAGAACGTCGAGAGATAGTCGCCCCCCCCCACCCTCCACCCTCCACCTCCGCGAAAGCGACACCCCGACCACGATCCTCTCGCCCACCCCCACCGCCCTGAACGCCCTGCTCACGGCAGTTATGAGCGCCGCGACGCCCCCTCGTTGACGGGTCAGGCCAGGGCGTGTCCCGTAGTCGCGTCCACATGGTCCGGTACCTCGTCGTGGCGGTCGCCGACGGTGGAGGTGCCGGTCGCTTCGAGGACGAGGATCTCCGTGGGGACGGGGGCGTACGGCTTGTGCTCGGTGCCGCGCGGGACCGTGAAGACGGCGCCCCGGGGCAGGACGACCGTGCGCTCGCAGGCCGGCTCGCGCAGGGCGATGTTCGTCGAGCGCCCGGTGCCGGACGTGCCCGACGAGTCGCTGGGGCCTGTACTGGCATGGGCGCAGGAGCGGCTGGGGGAGCCGGTGACGGTGGCGGATCTGGCGGCACGGGCGACGGTCAGCCCCGCGACGCTGCACCGGCGCTTCCGCGCCCAGCTCGGTACGACACCGCTGGCCTGGCTGACGGGGGTGGGGGTCCCCCCGCGCCCTTAAGGCAGTGGGGGAGGGTGGCGCTCGCCTGCCGGCTGATCGAGCGGGGGGAGGAGCGGCTGGACGTGGTGGCCGCCCGGAGCGGGCTGGGCACGGCCGCGAACCTACGCGCGCGCGTGCGGCGCGAAACCGGGCTCAGCCCGTCGGCCTACCGGCGGCGTTTCGGACCGGGCGGTGGGGAAGCCCTCGTGTCATGAGATTCCTCGTACGCGACCGGATCCTCGGCATCGGTGACGACTACTGGATCGAGGACGACCACGGCAACAAGGTCTTCCTCGTCGACGGCAAGGCCATGCGGCTGCGGGACACCTTCGAGCTGAAGGACACGCACGGGCGCGTCCTCGTCGACATCCACCAGAAGATGTTCGCCCTGCGGGACACGATGGTCATCGAGCGGGCCGGCCAACCGCTCGCGCGCATCAGGCGGAAACGGCTGTCACTGCTGCGCAACCACTACCGGGTGTCCCTGGCGGACGGCAGCACCGAGCTGGACGTCAGCGGCAAGATCCTCGACCGGGAATTCGCCATCGAGTACGACGGTGAGCTGCTGGCCGTCATCTCCCGGCGGTGGCTGCTCGTGCGGGACACGTACGGCGTGGACGTCGTACGGGAGGACGCGGATCCGGCGCTGCTGATCGCGGTGGCGGTGTGCGTGATCCACCTGGCGGAGAAGGAGGGGGAGGAGTGAGAACCGAGTGAGAACTAATGGCCGGGGGCTTGTGAACTATTGGCCGGGGGGCCGCAGCCCCAGCACCCGGTCCTTCAGCGCCGGGAACTGCTCCCTGGTCGTCGTGACCTTCCCCGGGTCGAACTCCACCGTCAGGACCTCCTCCCCGGCGCCCGCCTCCCCCAGCACCTCGCCCCACGGATCCACCACGATCGAGTGACCGGCCTGCGGAACTCCCGCATGCGTCCCGGCCGTTCCACACGCGAGCACGAACGCCTGGTTCTCCACCGCCCGCGCCTGAGCCAGCAGCGTCCAGTGCGCCCGGCGGCGCTCCGGCCAGCCCGCGGGGACGACCAGGGTCTCGGCACCGGCGTCGACGAGACCGCGGAAGAGTTCGGGGAAACGGAGGTCGTAGCAGGTGGCCAAGCCGAGAGTGGTCTCGGGAAGCCGGACCGTCACCAGGTCCCGCCCCGCGCCCATCAGCACGGCCTCGCCCTTGTCGAAGCCGAAGCGGTGGATCTTGCGGTAGGCGGCGGCCAGGTCACCGGAGGGTGAGAAGAGGAGGGAGGTGTTGTAGAGAGGACCGTCACCCGCGGCGGAGCCGCTGCCGGATGCAGCGCGCTCGGGAATCGAGCCCGCGTGCAGCCATACGCCCGCGTCGCTCGCCGCCTTCGCCATGGCTTCGTACGTCGGCCCTTCGAGCGGCTCGGCCTCGCGCCCGAACTCCTCGTAGGCGAACGCCCCCGTGGTCCACAGCTCCGGCAGGACGACGAAATCGGCATCGGCCTGATCCCGTACCAGCGAGGCCACGCGCCGCCGACGCGATTCGACCGATTCCCCCTCATTCACGGCGATCTGCATCAAAGAGGCGCGCACACTACCACCGTCCTGGCATTCGAGTCGTCCACACGGGCCTACGATCGTCACACGAAAGCACTGCCGGGGTGCCTCACAGCAGCGTAACTTAGCGTTCCAAGACACCCGCCGACAGCAGCCACCTCCCACTGGCAACGCCGCCACTACCCGCCCGTGTATCGACCGCCAAGGGGTCCCGTTCCGTGAGTCTGCATCCCACCCTCCAGCCCTACGCCGACGCCTGGACCCACTCCATCGAAGCGATATCCGAGCTGGTGCTGCCGCTCGTGGAGGGCGAGTGGAACCGGCGCACGCCCTGCCCCGGCTGGTCGGTGCGCGACGTCGTCTCCCATGTCATCGGCCTGGACTGCGAGATGCTCGGCGATCCGCGCCCCATCCACACGCTCCCGCGCGACCTGTTCCACGTCACCAACGACCACCAGCGGTACATGGAGATGCAGGTCGACGTCCGCCGCCACCACACGGCGCCGGAGATGACGTCCGAGCTGGAGTACGTGATCATCCGCCGCAACCGCCAGCTGCGCAACGAGTCCCGCGACCCCGGCACGAAGGTGCGCGGCCCGCTGGGCACGGAGCTCACTCTCGAGGAGTCCATGCGCAGGCACGCGTTCGACGTGTGGGTGCACGAGCAGGACCTGCGCACGGCCCTCGGCCGCCCGGGCAACCTCGACTCGCCCGGCGCGCACATCGCCCGTGACGTGCTGCTCGACGAACTCCCGCGCATCGTCGCCGAGGACGCGAGCGCGCCGCGCAGCTCGGCGATCGTCTTCGACGTGCACGGCCCCATCGAGTTCCTGCGCACGATCCGCGTCGACATCCAGGGCCGCGGCACGCTGGAAACGGCCCCGGCCCTCGGCCCCGCCGCCACCCTCACCCTCGACTGGGAGACGTACGTCCGGCTGGCCTGCGGCCGCGCGACGCCGGAGGCGGTGGCGGACCGGGTGAAGGCGGAGGGGGATCCGGAGCTCGCGGCGGCGATCTTGCGGAACCTGTCGGTGACGCCGTAAGGCGGGACCACCGCACGGCCGATCAACGATTGTCGTCCGCCGGTCACCCCGCACTACCGTGCGCCCCATGCCCCACAACGACACGGACACGGACACCGCACCCGACACGGATACCGCACCCGAGACCGTCCCGGCGCCGCACCGCCCCGACGGCCCACCCCGACTCACCCGTCTCACCTTCCACGGCCCGCTGTCGCAGGCCCGCGCGGCCGGGCTGGTCCGGCGGCTCGCGGGGACCGCGCCGGCACCCGCCACCGTGCTCGACCTCGGCTGCGGCTGGGGCGAGTTGATGCTGCGCGTACTGGAGGCCGTCCCGGGCGCACGCGGGACCGGTGTGGATCTCAACGCCGAGGACCTGAGCCGGGGCCGTCGGGGCGCCACGGCGAGGGGGCTCGACCACCGGGTCGAGTTCGTCGAGGAGTCAGCCGCCAGGACGGCGCGCGGGCCCGCCGACCTCGTCCTGTGCCTCGGCGCCAGTCACGCCCTCAGCGCGGCCGAGCCGCCCCGGTACACCGACGAGGCCCTGAGCGCGCTGCGCCGGCTCGTGACCGACGACGGCCGCGTCCTGCTCGGCGAGGGCTTCTGGCAGCGTGCGCCGAGCCCGGCGGAGCTGTCCGGCATGTGGCCGGATGCCTCGGCCGACGAGCACTACGACCTGGCGGGCCTCGTCGACGCGGCCGTGCGGGCCGGGTTCCGGCCGGAGTGGACCGAGACAGCGAGCCTGGACGAGTGGGAGGAGTTCGAGTCGGCGTACCAGGCGGACGCCGAGGTGTGGCTCGCCGGGCACGGCGACCACCCGCTGGCCGCCGAGACGCGCGAGCGCCTGGACCGGCACCGCGCCCAGTGGATGAACTACCGCGGTGTGCTGGGGTACGCCTACCTCACCCTCGTACCGGTCCGGTGAGACACCCGGCTCAGGCCGGCACGGTGAGACACCCGGCTCAGGCCGGCACGTGCACCGTCTCCACCCGGCTGGCCACCAGCCGCTCCCGCTCCCTGCGCGCCGCCCGCTTCCGCAGCCGCAGGATCTGGCTGATGCCGAGGGCCTGGAGCACGAACACCGCCGAGAACGCGACCGTGTAGTCGTCCCCGGTGGCGTCCAGCAGCACCCCGATCGCGAACAGCGTCGTCATGGAGGCGACGAAGCCGCCCATGTTCGTGATGCCGGAGGCGGTCCCCTGCCGCTCCGGCGGGTTGGCCGGCCGGGCGAAGTCGAACCCGAGCATCGACGCCGGGCCGCAGGCGCCCAGCACCGTGCACAGCACCACCAGCAGCCACATCGGCGCCCGCTCACCGGGATACGCCAGCGTCGTCGCCCACAGCAGCGCCGTCGCCGCGACGGTCCCCAGCGCCAGCGGCAGCCGCGCCTCGTGATGCCGGGCGACGACCTGGCCGTACACCAGTCCGACCACCATGTTCGACAGCACGACGAGCGTGAGCAGTTCGCCGGCCGTGGCCCTGCTGAGGCCCTGTGCCTCGACCAGGAACGGCATCCCCCACAGCAGCAGGAACACCATCGCCGGGAACTGGGTCGTGAAGTGCACCCACAGCCCCAGTCGCGTCCCCGGCTCCCGCCAGGAGGCGGCGATCTGCCGTCGTACGTACGCGGCTCCCTGGTGCCGGATCGGCTCCGGCTCGTGTCCGTCGGGATGGTCCTTCAGGAACAGCAGCAGGAGGACGAGGACGACGACCCCCGCGAGCGCGCTGCCCGCGAACGCGGCCGTCCAGCCGACGCCGTGCAGCAGCCGTGCCAGGACGAGGGTGGAGACCAGGTTGCCCGCCATGCCGGCCAGCCCCGCGAACTGCGCGACCATCGGTCCGCGCCGGGCCGGGAACCAGCGGGTGCCGAGCCGCAGCACGCTGATGAAGGTCATCGCGTCACCGCACCCGAGCAGGGCGCGTGAGGCGAGGGCCATGCCGTACGACGGCGAGAAGGCGAAGCCGAGTTGGCCGGCCGTGAAGAGAACGACCCCCAGGCCCAGCACCTTCTTGGTGCCGAGCCGGTCGACCAGCAGGCCGACGGGTATCTGCATGCCCGCGTAGACGAGGAGTTGGAGGATCGAGAAGGTCGACAGCGCGGAGGCGCCCACGTGGAAACGCTCGGCCGCGTCGAGGCCGGCCACGCCCAGGGACGTACGGAAGATGACGGCGACGAAGTAGACGGAGACGCCGATGCCCCAGACGGCCATGGCGCGGCGCCCGCCCGGCGGGTCACCGGGCACTGCGGCGGCCCTCATCGGACCTCACCCCTGGCCAGGTGGGAGAACCACCCGACGTGCCGGTGGACGAGGCCGACGGCGGCGTCCGCGTCCCCGCGGCGCAGTGCCTCGAGGATCTCCTCGTGCTCGACGAGGGTCTTGGCGATCCGGTCGGGGTGGGAGTGCAGGACGGCGACACCCATGCGCAACTGGCGGTCGCGGAGCTGGTCGTAGAGCCGGGAGAGGATCTCGTTGCCGCCGCTGCGGACGATCTCGGCGTGGAAGCAGCGGTCGGTGACGGCGGCCCCGGCGAGGTCGCCGGCGGCTGCCTGCGCCTTCTGCTTCGCCAGCAGTTCCTCGAGCCGCTGGATCAGCCCGGCCGGTGCGGGTACGGCCTTCCGGGCGGCGTGTTCCTCGACCAGCAGCCGCGTCTCCACCACGTCCGCGATCTCCTGGGCGGATACGGGCAGCACGAGGGCTCCCTTTTTCGGGTAAAGCTTGATCAGCCCCTCGACCTCCAGGCGGAGCAGCGCCTCGCGCACCGGCGTGCGCGAGACCCCGACGGCCTCGGCGAGCTCACCCTCGGTGAGGAGGGTCCCGCCCTGGTAACGGCGGTCCAGGACACCCTGCTTGACGTGGGCGTAGACGCGTTCCGCGGCGGGGGGCTGCTTGACGGGGGCGGGCGGGGCGGAAGGCATGGGCACATCATAGATACAACACGTACGCATGAGGGCGGCCGTCCATCATGCGGACCGCCCACCCGTGTCATGCCCCCCGCTGGCCCCGCGGCACAACCTTCTGTGCTACTTACATGTCACACACTTGCGGCCCCACCTTCTTGCACCACCTCAACCGGCCGCGCTTCAGGGGCATTCGAGACAATCGGGGTATCTCAGTTGATAACCGGCATCAAGAGCGGCATTCAGGGCGTCCGTATCCGCAGAGCCGCGGCCGTCACCGTGACCACCGGCGCCATGCTCGTGACCGGAGCCCTCACCGCCGCGCCCGCGCAGGCCGTCACCGTGCCCACGATCGTCGCCAAGGGCGGCTACGTGATGAACAACGCGAACGGCAAGACGCTGTACACCAAGGCCGGGGACACCAGGCGTTCCACCGGCTCCACGACGAAGATCATGACCGCGAAGGTGGTGCTCTCCCAGGCGAACCTCAACCTCGACGCCAAGGTGACGATCCAGAAGGCGTACAGCGACTACATCGTGTCGAAGAACGCGTCGTCGGCCCGCCTGATCGTCGGCGACAAGGTCACCGTGCGTCAGCTGTTGTACGGCCTGATGCTGCCGTCCGGCTGCGACGCGGCGTACGCGCTCGCCGACAAGTTCGGCTCCGGCTCGACGCGGGCGGCGCGCGTGAAGTCGTTCATCGGCAAGATGAACACCACGGCCAAGAACCTGGGTCTGACGAACACGCACTTCGACTCGTTCGACGGCATCGGCAACGGCGCCAACTACTCGACGCCGCGCGACCTGACGAAGCTCGCCAGCAACACGATGAAGAACTCCACGTTCCGCACGGTCGTCAAGACGAAGAGCTACACGGCGAAGACGATCACCAAGACCGGCACCATTCGCACGATGGCCGCGTGGAAGAACACCAACGGCCTGCTCGGTACCTACAGCGGCACCATCGGTGTGAAGACCGGCTCCGGTCCCGAGGCGAAGTACTGCCTCGTGTTCGCCGCCACCCGCAACGGCAAGACGGTCATCGGCACGGTCCTGACCTCGACGTCGATCACCCAGCGGGAAACTGACGCGAAGAAGCTCATGAACTACGGCTTCGCGAAGCTGGGCTGACGCAGACACACCTGATGGAGGGTCCGTCGCCGTCGGCGACGGACCCTCCATCACATCTCCACAAAACCCGGGGGTCGACCACCGCGCGCCACACGGCCGTGACGCAGGGCATCGATCCGGACTCACAGGGGCGAAAAAGAAAAGAAATCCTCACCTTTCAAAAGGCTGCCAATTCACAACTGCGCTCATCCCAGGATTTGTTACCAGTGAGTCGCATGTGGCAGGTGGTACGTTGCGGCACGAATTCACCCCCCTGCAACACCCCCTCGTACCACCCTCCCCCCACACCAGAACAGCCTTTGGGACCCCCATGAGTGAAGTAACGACGGAAGCGACCGAGCGCACTTTCGTCCCTGGCGGACGGCGCCGCCACCGCAAGCACAAGGAGTCCGGCATAGGCGGCCGGCGAGCCCTCGTGCTCGCCGTGACCGTGCCCGTCGCCTCGGCGGCTCTCGCCGGTCCCTCGGCCTTCGCCGCCGACAACAACACCGCCGCGACAGCCACGGACCAGCCCGACAGCCTCGACGCGAGCGACCAGCAGATGGCCGCCAACCTCGACACCCGCGTCCTCGACAAGCGGCTGGGCAGTGATGTCAGCGGTGTGGTGATCGACGCGGAGACGAACCGCACCGTCTGGGGCCACAACGCCTCCACCGCGCTGATGCCGGCCTCCAATCTCAAGCTCGCCACCTCCACCGCCGCCCTGACGGTGCTCGGCCCCGACCACCGGTTCACCACGAAGGTCGTCTACGGCAACGGCACCCTCACCCTCGTCGGCGGCGGCGACCGCACGCTGACCAGCGACGACCTCGCCGAGATGGCGAAGACCGCGGTCGCCGGGCTGAAGTCCGCGGGCCTGAGCGCCGTGAAGGTCGCCGTGGACGACAGCCTCTTCCCCGAGCCGACCCTGGCCAACGGCTGGAACAGCGGCTACTACCCCACCGACGTCGCCCCCGTGCGCGCTCTCGTCGTCGACGGACACGGCGTCATGGACACCTCCGTCGACGCCGGGCAGGTCTTCGCCAAGCAGCTCGCCGCGGACGGCATCACCGTCGACGGCGACGTCACCCACGCCACGGCGAGCCGCAACGACGTACCGGTCGCGCAGCACCAGTCGGGGAAGCTGTCGGACATCGTGCACACGATGCTGAAGACCAGCGACAGCAACATCGCCGAGACCCTGCTGCGGATGACCGCCCTGGGCGCGGGCCGCCCCGCCACCTTCGAGGGCGGCACGGAAGTCGTACGTGACGTGCTGAGCCGGCAGTACGGCGTGTCACTCGACGGCGTCGAGATGTACGACGGCAGCGGCATGTCCCGGGCCGACCGCATGCCGGCCGCGACCCTCGCGCAGATCCTCGACCTGCTGACGGACCCCCGCTACGAGGGCACCCTCGGCTCCATCCGCGACGGCCTGCCCGTCTCCGGCGAGGCCGGCGGCACCCTCGGCCCGGAGTTGGGCCGCTTCGACGACGCGAACTCCAAGTGCGCCGTCGGCAAGGTCCACGCGAAGACCGGCACCCTCACCGGCGCGATCGCCCTGAGCGGCCTGACGCAGGGCAAGGACGGCAAGTGGAAGGTGTTCTCCTTCGTCGAGAACGGCTCCACGGCGAACACCAACGACATCAGGGACGCCATGGACGGCCTGGCCGCGACCGTGAACGGCTGCTGGGCGTAGGACGGCACGCGGGTTGCCCGACCCGCGACCGTGGCCCGGCCCTGGATGTCCAGGGCCGGGCCACGGTCGTGATCAGGGCTGCGCCTGCCAGGCGCGTGTGATCTCGGTGCGTTCCTCCCACTGCCGGACTCCAGGACCGCTCGGGTCCCAGCGCTGACAGAACTCCCTGTAGGAGGCGCACTTGGCCAGCATGGAGGCGTGACGGGCCGACCAGGTCGGCACTGTCCCGCCGTACGCTCCGAAGAAGTGACCGAGGGCGTCCGCATGCTCCGGGTGGTGCATCCGTACGATCCATTCGCACCAGGCCAGATCCTCCACCGGGTCGCCGAGGTGGGCGAACTCCCAGTCGACCACGGCGGTGACCTGGAAGGTCCGGGGCTCGAACAGGGTGTTGTGCGGTCCGAAGTCACCATGCACGAGCACGTCGCCCGCTCCGGCATCGTCGCCCGTTCCGGCATCGTCGCCCGTTCCGGCATCGTTGCCCGCTTCGGCATCGTCGCCCGCCTCGGATCGCAGCACGTCCGTCGCCGTCGCATGGATACGGCGCAGCACCTCTCCGCAGGACCGCAGCACTCCCTTCGCATGACCGGAGTCGATGAGCTCCTGGCCGGGAACACCGGGGACGAAGCCGAGCGTGAGTGTGCCCTCGTCGGCCCCGAGCACCGGAGGCACGGGCACCTGTCCCCGCAGCCCGGCCAACACAATCCGCTCGCGTCTGAGCGTCGCTGATGAGCTGAGGTTCCCTGGGCGATCCTGGGTTTTCCTGGATGCCGGGAAGTGGTCCGTCGTGCTGGGCGGGGTTTGGACGCCTGCCGTGGGACCGTGGGCCGTCGCCGCCGGGTGCGGTGCGGGTGCTCATCGTGTGCGGTACCTGCCGCCTGTGGCGCCGCCGGCTGCGGCGATTCGGAGGCTGCGGTATCCGCCCCGCCGGACGCTTTCCGCCCGGTGTGGACCCGGGCGGGGCGGGGACCCCGCGTCGCTTTCCTGGGCACGGGGCGGATTCTCGAGGAGACCGGAATCGTGACTGCTGCTCTCACCGGCCTCGCAGTGACACGCACGCTACCGAATGCACCATCACGCTCCTGCACCTCACGACAAACAGTTCACCGGAAAGTGCCACAAAAGACTGATCGCACCACATTGAACACCACCCTGTGATACCCAGTCGCACCCCAAGGAACCACAGGCCATCAGGAGCACTGCGCACGACCCTGTCGGCGGCACCGGGACCGTCGTACGTCTTCTGCACGACCGCACCGTCGCCGACCGTGCGGTTGGTGTGGCCGTGTCTCAGAGTCCGTCTCACGACCAGGTGATCAGCCTCTTCGGCTGCTCCAGGATCGCGGCCACATCCGCCAGCACCTTGGAGCCCAACTCCCCGTCCACCAATCGGTGGTCGAAGGACAACGCCAGGGTCGTCACTTGGCGCGGCTTCACCTTGCCCTTGTGGACCCACGGCTGGAGCTTGATCGCGCCGACCGCGAGGATCGCGGACTCGCCGGGCGGGAGGATCGGCGTGCCGGTGTCGACGCCGAAGACGCCGACGTTGGTGATCGTCACCGTGCCACCCTGCATGGCGGCGGGGGAGGTCTTGCCCTCGCGTGCCGTCGCGATCAACTCGCCCAGTGCCTGAGCCAGTTGCGGGAGGGTCTTGGCCTGCGCGTCCTTGATGTTGGGGACGATCAGACCGCGCGGGGTCGCCGCCGCGATGCCCAGGTTCACGTAGTGCTTGACCACGATCTCCTGGTTCGCCTCGTCCCAGGACGCGTTGATGTCCGGGTTGCGCTTGATCGCGACCAGCAGGGCCTTGGCGATGAGCAGGAGGGGATTCACGCGCAGGCCCGTGAACTCCTTGTCCTGCTTGAGCTCCTCGACCAGCTTCATCGTGCGGGTCACGTCGACCGTCACGAACTCCGTGACGTGCGGCGCCGTGAACGCCGAGCCGACCATCGCCGCCGCCGTCGCCTTGCGGACGCCCCTGACCGGGATACGGGTCTCCCGGGCCGCGTCGTACGATGCGGCAGGGGCAGGGGCGTGGGCGGGGGCGGGTGCCGTCACCGGAGCCTGCGTCACCGGCTCGGGCGCCGGAGGCGTCGCCACCGCCGCGTGCACGTCCTCGCGCGTGATGATGCCGTCCGGGCCCGACGGGGTGACCGTCGCCAGGTCCACGCCGAGGTCCTTCGCCAGCTTGCGCACCGGGGGCTTGGCGAGGGGGCGCGGCTTCACGGCCGGGGCGGAACCATGGCCGTTCAGTTCCGTCTGGAGCGCCTTCGACGCCTCCTGGACCGGGATCTCCTCGCCCTTGGCCGGGATCTCCGGGCCCTTGCGGGGGCGGCGCTTGGTGGAGGAGGTCGCCACGCCGTAGCCGACGAGGACCGGCTGGCGGCCGGAGCCCGCCGGCTTCGGCTCCTCCTTGAGAGCCTGCCCGGGGGTCTCCTTCTTCGCGACAGGGCTCTCCGCGGGTGTCTCGGCCGGAGCCCCGCCCGCCACGTCCACCGCGATGATCGACGTGCCCACGTCCACCGTGGTGCCCTCGGCGAAGTGCAGCTCGCGGACCACACCGTCGTACGGGATGGGGAGTTCGACGGCGGCCTTGGCCGTCTCGACCTCGCACACCACCTGGCCGTCGGTGACCGTGTCGCCGGGCTGGACGTACCACTTGAGGATCTCCGCCTCGGTGAGCCCCTCACCCACGTCCGGCATCTTGAACTCGCGTACGGACGCTTCCGTCATCGTCGTCACGACCCTCTCCTCAGTACGCCAGGGCACGGTCGACGGCGTCGAGCACCCGGTCCAGGCCCGGCAGGTACTCCTCCTCCAGGCGCGCCGGCGGGTACGGGGCGTGGTAGCCGCCGACCCTGAGCACCGGGGCCTCCAGGTGGTAGAAGCAGCGCTCGGTGATCCGGGCGGCGATCTCCGCGCCCGAGCCGAAGAACACCGGGGCCTCGTGGACCACCACCAGCCGGCGGGTCTTCTCCACCGAGGCCTGGATCGAGTCGAAGTCCAGCGGGGACACCGAGCGCAGGTCCAGGACCTCCAGGGACTTGCCCTCCTCGGCGGCCGCGTCGGCGACCTCCTGGCAGAGCTTCACCATCGGGCCGTAGGCGGCGAGGGTGAGGTCGGCGCCCTCGCGGACCACGCGTGCCTTGTGCAGAGGGCCGGGAATCGCCTCGGTGTTGACCTCGGCCTTGTCCCAGTACCGACGCTTGGGCTCGAAGAAGATCACCGGGTCGTCGCTCTGGATGGCCTGCTGCATCATCCAGTACGCGTCCGAGGCGTTGGAGGGGCTGACGATCTTCAGCCCCGCCACGTGCGCGAACAGTGCCTCGGGAGACTCCGAGTGGTGCTCGACCGCGCCGATGCCACCGCCGTACGGGATCCGGACGACGACCGGGAGCTTGACCTTGCCCAGCGAACGCGCGTGCATCTTCGCCAGCTGCGTGACGATCTGGTCGTAGGCCGGGAAGACGAAGCCGTCGAACTGGATCTCCACGACCGGGCGGTAGCCGCGCAGCGCCAGACCGATGGCCGTGCCGACGATGCCGGACTCCGCCAGCGGCGTGTCGATGACCCGGCTGTCGCCGAAGTCCTTCTGCAGGCCGTCCGTCACGCGGAAGACGCCGCCGAGCTTGCCCACGTCCTCGCCCATGATGAGGACCTTGGGGTCGGCCTCCAGGGCGTGGCGCAGGGACTCGTTGATCGCCTTCGCGAGAGCCAGGTTTTTCGTTGTCATCGTCTCGGCCATGTCAGTTACCCCCCTCTGTGTCCGCGAACGACGCCTGGTAGGCGGCGAACTGTGCTCGCTCCTCGTCGACCAGCGCGTGCCCGTCCGCGTACACGTTCTCGAAGATCGCGAAGTGGTCCGGGTCCGGCATGGCGCGGACCGCTTCGCGCACTCGCCTGCCCAACGCCTCGCTCTCGGCCTCCAGTTCCGCGAAGAATCCCTCGTCCGTGTGGTTTGAGGCCTCGAGGTACCGGCGAAGGCGCAGGATCGGATCCTTCGCCTCCCAGGCGGCCCGCTCGTCGTCGTGCCGGTAGCGGGTGGGGTCGTCGGAGGTGGTGTGGGCGCCCATGCGGTACGTGTACGCCTCGACCAGCGTCGGGCCCTCGCCGCTGCGGGCGCGCTCCAGCGCCCACTTGGTCACCGCGAGGCAGGCCAGCACGTCGTTGCCGTCGACGCGGACGCCCGGGAAGCCGTAGCCCTGCGCGCGCTGGTAGAGCGGGACGCGGGTCTGCTTCTCGGTGGGCTCGGAGATCGCCCACTGGTTGTTCTGGCAGAAGAACACCACGGGGGCGTTGTAGACCGCGGAGAAGGTGAACGATTCGGCGACGTCTCCCTGGCTGGAGGCGCCGTCGCCGAAGTAGGCGATGACCGCCGAGTCCGCGCCGTCCTTGGCCACGCCCATCGCGTAGCCCGTGGCGTGCAGCGTCTGGGAGCCGATGACGATCGTGTAGAGCTGGAAGTTGTTGCTGTTCGGGTCCCAGCCGCCGTTGTTCACGCCGCGGAACATGCCGAGCAGGTTGGACGGGTCGACGCCGCGGCACCAGGCGACGCCGTGCTCGCGGTAGGTGGGGAAGACGTAGTCGTCCTCGCGGGTGGCCCGGCCGGAGCCGATCTGGGCGGCCTCCTGGCCGAGCAGCGAGGCCCACAGACCGAGTTCGCCCTGGCGCTGCAGAGATGTCGCTTCGGCGTCGAAGCGGCGGGTGAGCACCATGTCGCGGTACAGGCCGCGGAGCTCTTCGGGGGTGATGCCGGCGACGTACCGGTCGTACTCGGCGCTCTTGACGCGCTTGCCCTCGGGCGTCAGCAGCTGGACGAGCTCGGGCTCGCCGGTTGGCGATTTCTTTGCGGTCGCCGATGCCTTCTTGGCGGTCGTACGCTTGCCGGCCGTGCTCTTCGCACCGGTCGTACCTGCGCTGCGTCGCGGTGTGCGCGCGGCAGTGCTCTCCACGGTCACGTGTGCTCCTCCGTCGGTCCGGCTACCCGGGTTCGCCGGGTGCCAGTGCGGCTCACCTGTGGCCTCACGGACGCACGGGGTGGGTGCGGCTCGTTCGGGAACAGGCGTGACAGGTGCCCCGGCGAGCGCCCTGCAGAAGGCACGTTACCCAGTGCTCCACATTTCTGTGAAACCCCTCCTGACCTGCGTTTTTGCTTGGATTTCCAAGTAAAAACGCGAAATCCGGAACAGCCGCTGGTCACAGCCCTGCAGGGGGCCGGAACAACGGCACGTTATCCCGGTGACCCAGGTCACGGGAAGAGTTCTCCTGGAGCGGACCCGGCGGTTCGGCATCTTGCACTCGTCCGGCAGACGCCCGGCGGGCCACTTCGGGCGCATCCCGTGATCGAAAGCGACTGTCTGTGACAACGCCCAGTTCACGGGCGCTTTCCGTGCCCTAGCATCGGGCAGCGTGCCGCGCTCTTGTGTACCACCCCTCGTACCTCACGCGCCCCCGCTGGGCGCTCTCCTCCGCCAGTACGCCGCCGGTGCCGCCCTCGCCTGCGAGCCCGTCGACCAGGGGCTGCTCAACCGCGGCTACCGGCTCTGTACGACCCGCGGCCGCTACTTCCTCAAGCACCACTTCGACCCCGAGACCGCCGACCCGGCCGCGATCGCCCGCCAGCACCGGGCCACCCAGAGCCTCGCCGACCTCGGCGTCCCGGTGGCGCCCCCGCTGACCGGCCGAGACGGGCGCACGGTCGCCGTCGTCGGCGGCCACGCCTACGCCCTGCACCCCTGGATCGAGGGACGGCACCGCCACGGCGGCCAGCTCAGCACCGCCCAGTGCGGGCGGCTGGGGGCGTTACTGGGGGTCGTGCACGCGAGCCTGGAGCGCGTGATGCCGACCCACGCGCGGGCGCGCGCCGAACCGGCGGACGGCGGCCCTCGCGCCGCCGACAGCCCCGACCCCGCCGACACCTGCACCCTCATCGACGACCTGCTCGCCCGCGTACGCCGGCACCGCCCCGCCGACTCCTTCGACGAACTGGCCCGCCACCGGCTCCTGGAGCGGCGCGCGCTGCTGGAGCGGCACGCCGACCGGCGGCCTCCGCGCGGGGGCTCGGTGGGGTGGGTGCACGGCGACTTCCACCCGTTCAACCTGCTCTACCAAGGGGACGCGCCCGCCGCGATCGTCGACTGGGACCGGCTCGGGGTGCAGCCCCGCGCGGAAGAGGCCGTACGCGCCGCCGCGATCTTCTTCGTCCTGCCCGCCGGCGCCCTCGACCTGCCGAAGGTGCGGGCCTACGCGCGCGCGTACCGGCGTACGGCCGGGGCCACGCCCTCCGAACTGGCAGCGGCCGTGCACCGCGTGTGGTGGGAGCGCCTCAACGACTTCTGGATGCTGCGCTGGCACTACGAGCGCGGCGACACCCGCGCGGACTCGCAGTTCCCGGCGGCATCGGCGCTCGCGGTGTGGTGGACGCGGGAGTACGACGCGGTGCGCGACGCGTTCGCCGACTGAGCCGCGTCCCAGGGACCGGGATGAGCCGCGTCCCAGGGTTCGTAATGAGCCGCCCCAGGGGCGTAAACGGCACGCGCGCGTGGAGCCCGTTTCCGGGTCGCACGCGCGCGTGGAGGCTGTTTCCGATCAGCCGAGGCCGCCGGCGCCCCCGACCTCGCCCCCGCCGGTTTCGTTGCCCGTCGGCCCCGAGGTCGTCGGCTGGTCCGTCGGCGCGCTCGTCGTCGGCTCGTCCGTCGGCGCGCTCGTCGTCGGCTCGTCCGTCGGCTCGTTCGTCGGCCCGCTCGTCGTCGGCTGGTCCGTCGGCTCGTACGAGGGCGTGTACGACGGCGTGAAGTCCGAACCGGAACCGGTGCCGGTGTCGTCCCCGGTGGCCGTGTCCGTGGGCTCGTCGGTCGGGTCCTCGCTCGGCGTCTCGCTGGCCGTGGCGTCGTCGGTGGTCTGCGAGGTGGTGGTCGGCGACTGCGTGGTGCCGGTGCCGGGGTCCTTGGAGTCCTTGCTCTGGAGCGCCAGCGCCACACCCGCGGCGATCGCGATCACCGCGAACACGGCGAGGATCCACAGCTTGCCGCGGCCCCCGCCCTTGTTGCCGTGGCCCTCGAACCCGCCGTCGTCCCCGCCGCCGTAGCCGGCGGGCAGGATCGGCTGGGGGATCTGGGTGGTGCCGGAGGAGTCCGAGCCGGGATGCGGCAGCACGGCCGTGCCCGCCATGCCCGCCGCCGGGGTGTGCCGGCCGTCGTGCGTGTCGACGGGGCCGGTGTTCCAGGTGCCGGTGTGGCCGCCCTGCTCGTACAGCATCTGCAGGCCGTACTGGACCAGCCCGCGCATCTCCTCGGCCGTCTGGAAGCGGTCGTCCGGCTCCTTGGCCAGCGAGCGCATGACGAGGCCGTCGAGCTCCGGCGGGCAGGCGTCGGACGCCTCGGACGGGGGAGTCGGGATGTCCTGGACGTGCTGGTAGACCACCGACAGCGGGGTCTCGCCGGTGAACGGGGGCCTGAGCGCGAGGAGTTCGTAGAGCAGGCAGCCCGTGGCGTACAGGTCGGAGCGGTGGTCGACGGCCTTGCCGAGTGCCTGCTCGGGGGAGAGGTACTGCGGGGTGCCCATGACCATGCCGGTTTGAGTCATGGTCGTGGACGCGCCGTGCAGGGCGCGGGCGATGCCGAAGTCCATCACCTTCACGGCGCCGTTGTGCGTGATGATGACGTTGGCCGGCTTGATGTCGCGGTGCACGATGCCGTGCTGGTGCGAATAGGCGAGGGCTTCCAGCACACCGGAGACGATGATCAGGGCCTGCTCGGGGCCGGGCGCCTCGGCGTTCAGGAGCAGGTCGCGGATCGTGCGTCCCTCGACGATCTCCATCACGATGTACGGAACGGACTGGCCGCCCACGAAGTCCTCGCCGGAGTCGTACACGGCGACGATCGCGTGGTGGTTGAGGCCGGCCACGGACTGGGCCTCACGCGTGAAACGGGCCTTGGAGACCGGGTCCTCGGCAAGGTCGGCGCGCAGCAACTTGACCGCCACGGTGCGTCCGAGCCGCACGTCCTCGGCTGCGAACACCTCGGCCATGCCGCCCCGGCCGAGTCTGCGGGTCAGCCGATATCGGCCGTCCCCGACCAGCCCGCCATTACCCCACATTTCCGGCGCATCTGACATCCCGCCGCCAGTCGCCTCGGGGTCGGACGGGCCCTGAGCGCGCTGCTGCTGTGCCATCAGTCCTCGCCGTCGTTTCTGCCCGCGGTGCGCGCGGTGTTGTTACGGTCTCCGTCGGCCACGCTACAGCCTCCGCGCAAGCCGCTGGTCCGGGAAGGCCCCGGGGATCGGCCCGAGACGGACCGGCCATGAAACCTGTTGTACGTGTCGGCGTGCAAATTCTGTGTACCAGCAGTACGCCCGCGGTAACGCTTCCGCGACGCTTCTTTCGCGTACGGTCACGGAACGGGCACCGAGCTTGACGTGTCAGTGGCCTCCGGCAGACTTGGCCGGGAATAGCACATTGGATCAACGACAGCCGGCGCCTGAAAGGCTGCTTGGGGGACGCAGAGACATGAGCCAGGACGCCGCCCACGGCCGGTATGCGGGCCGAGCGCTCGCCGGTGGCCGCTATCAGTTGCGCGACCTGCTGGGCGAGGGCGGCATGGCCTCGGTGCACCTCGCGTACGACGCCGTGCTGGACCGGCAGGTCGCGGTCAAGACACTCCACACCGACCTCGGCCGCGAGCAGGCCTTCCGCGAGCGCTTCCGCCGTGAGGCCCAGGCCGTGGCCAAGCTCACGCACACCAACATCGTCTCGGTCTTCGACACCGGCGAGGACGATCTCGACGGGATGACCACCCCGTACATCGTCATGGAGTACGTCGAGGGCCGCCCGCTCGGCTCGGTGCTCGACCAGGACGTACGGCAGCTCGGCGCGATGCCCGTCGACAAGGCCCTGAAGATCACCGCCGATGTGCTCGCCGCGCTGGAGATCAGCCACGAGATGGGCCTGGTCCACCGGGACATCAAGCCGGGCAACGTGATGATGACCAAGCGCGGGGTCGTGAAGGTCATGGACTTCGGCATCGCGCGTGCCATGCAGTCCGGTGTCACCTCGATGACGCAGACCGGCATGGTCGTCGGCACCCCGCAGTACCTCTCGCCGGAGCAGGCGCTGGGGCGCGGGGTGGACGCGCGCTCCGACCTCTACTCGGTCGGCATCATGCTGTTCCAGCTGGTCACGGGGCGGTTGCCGTTCGACGCGGACTCGCCGCTGGCCATAGCGTACGCACACGTCCAGGAGGAGCCGGTGGCTCCTTCCTCGATCAACCGTTCGCTTCCGCCGGCCGTGGACGCGCTGGTCGCCCGCGCGCTGAAGAAGAACCCGAACGAGCGTTTCCCGAGCGCCGAGGCCATGCGCGACGAGTGCCTGCGCGTGGCGTCCTCCTTCCAGGCCGCCGCGCCGAGCATCGTCCCGGGCGCGCAGACGCCGAGCGGCGCGGGCGTCGGCTCCGCGGTGTTCCCGCCGGTCGACCAGGGCACGCCGATGCCCTCGGGCAACGTACAGACGCCGTACCAGCCGACCCCACCGCAGAACCCGTACGGCACCCCGTCGCCGTCGGCGCCTTCTCCGGCCTACGGCTACCCGCAGCAGGGCGGCTATCAGACGCCGGGCCCGGCCGGGTACATGCCGCAGCAGCAGACCCCGTCGACCCCGCCGCCGTACAACCTCACGCCCCAGACCACCGTCCCGTCCTCCTCCGGCGGCGGCAAGGGCAACAAGCCGGTCGTCATCGGCTCGATCGTGGTGTCGATCGTCGCGATCGGCGGGCTGATCGCGGCCCTGCTGATGAACAGCGGCGGGGACAGTACCGAGGCGGGCGGGGACAGCAGTGCCAGTGCCTCGGCATCGGCGACCCAGGTGGCCGGATACCGCGGGCCGGACAAGTCGCGGACCATCGAGAAGACCCAGTGCACCGAGCCGGAGGAGTCGTACAACGACCCCAAGATGGTGCGGATGCCGGACTTCACGTTCAAGAACTGGGACTCGGTCCTCTCCTGCCTCCAGGCCGCCGGGTGGCACTACGACCCAACACGCGTGGATGAGAACACGTACGGCAAGGACACGGTGATGAAGCAGTACCCCACGGTGGGCACGGACTTCGACCCGAAGAACCCGCCGGAGATGCAGTTCGAGCTCTCCACGGGCAACCCGGCCTGAGCCGCACACGAAAGCCCCTCTTGACCTGCTCATGACCACCCCATAGTGTGATCGCGAAAATTCAAGAAGGGGTGGGATCTTATATGAGGCGACGACTGACTATCGCTCTCGCTGCCACGATGGCGGCCCTTGTCGTGCCCGCTATTGCCACGCCCGCCGCTGCTGTGAGCGACTCTTGCTCCACGTCGGGCGCCAGCGGGTCTTTCGCCTTTCAATGGAGCGGGAAGTACCGTCTCCAGCCTCTCCAGTTCGTGGTCTCGGACACGAAGGCCGACGGACACCACGTCGCAATTCGACTTGTGACGCACAAGGCCGATGGTTCTGTTCACGTCTGGGGTTGGCGCCACAACTACGGAGGAAGCGGCAACACTCAGACCTGGGAGACATATGCCTATGACTCGGCTGGCATCAAGCGGGCCGGCATAGATGTGGCTGTCATGGAAGGCAATGACCAGCTGAACATGTGTGGCACATGGGTGTCCGCTACGAATCCGAACTGGTAGATGCACAAATCAGGCTGGGCCAGTCCCGAGTCGGGACTGGCCCAGCCTGATTTGAGGAGGCCTGCGGGTTGAGCGTGCCCGCAGCATGCAGCCTTCAGGCCGCCGTGCTGCCGATCATCAGGATCTTGATCGCGACCGTGCCACCGTCGATCTCGTAAGTGGCTCGGTAGGGGCCAATGCGCAGGCGTCGCAGGTTGGTATTGCCGAGCTTGCTGCTCGTCGTGGGTTCGGGGTTCTGGGTGAGGGCGTTGATCGCCTTGAGGAGGGAGCCCACTGCGTCGCCGTCGCGGGTCCGGAGCCGTTTGAGACCTTCGCAGGCCGCCCTCTCCCAGATAATCGTGTAGCTCAAATGGCTTTCGCTCCGGTGGCGATGGCGTCGATCTCGTCTTGGGTGAACGTCGGACCACTGGTGGCTCGGGCATACAGGGATACGGCTACGTCGGCGAAGTCGATCGCCTGCTCGCGCGTCGCCTCGTCGGGGGCGGAGTCGGCGAGTGCCTGCGCCCACCAGTGGTTGAGGAACGCCTCGAAGCCGCCTGAGTCGGACAGGGAACCTAGCTCCGTGTAGAAGTCGGCGCGACGATCGAGACGCAGGGCGAATCCAATGCCATCCACGGTGCGCTGGACGATGTCGCCAGTGAATCCGGTGGCCTCCTGGGCCTCAGACACCGCGCTCTGCCACTCGGCTGCCATGTGCGTCCCCTTTCGCCGTGCGGCCAAGGTATCGCCGTGATGCCGTCTGCGGCGGTTCAGCAGGCTATGCATCGCCACTCCCGGAAATGCTCAGTGTGAGGTGGGCCGCCGGGCGAGGTGACAGCGGAGCTGTTCCTTTTCCCAGCGGCCTCCTCCCGAACCCGTCGTGCGGCGTTAACCGCAACGGGCTCTCCAGTGACTGCCGTGAACTGCGGCTTTGCGGCCGTCGTGGATGCCTTCGTGACAGGGCGGGCAGACCATGAGGGTCTTGCGCCGTTTCCTGGCCATGAGGACGGCCCAGTCGGGCTGCGTCTGTCCGAGCCGGTCGAGGTCGGCGAGTCGGCGGATCTGGTGGACCTGGATCTGTGCGGTCTGTCCGCACAGTTCGCAGAGTCCGGCCAGCAGCCGCCTTGTCAACTCGCTTCGCCGAGGCTGGCGTTGGGCAGGATCGCGGTCGGTCAGGACCGCGGCCTTGTGCCGTTGGAGTGGAATGCCACCGAACTGTGCGACCAGCGGTTTCCTGCTCGGGGCGCGGGTGGTGGCTGCCTGGAGGCACTTGCGTGGCCCGGCCGGGGTGTCGATGGTGACCTTGTACTTGCGGGCCATCTTCGACATGGTCGAGCGGTGCTTGTTCGCCAGGGAGCACAGCAGCGAGGACTGCATGACCCAGTGCAACCGGTTCAGTCGGAAGACGTCACCGGCCAGCAGGTAGTAGTTAACGATTCCGCGGTACCTGGCGCCGTAGATGTTGACGAGCGTGTAGTCGTCGTAGTGAAGCATCGAGGGCTGTCGCGCGGGTTTTCCGCGTTCCAGGTATGGGGCACATTTGGCCTTGATCACGTCCTTGGGGACGTGCAGCGCAACGGTTCCGTTGGTCGACCGGCGCTGTCGCCGGCGGCCTCTTTTCCGTTCCGATCTGCGGTCGTCCCTGCGGACGGTGATCTCATATCCGAGGAATCGTGCCGCGCCGGTTCTGGCGTGGGTGATCAGCGTCTTTTCCTGGGAAAGTTCCAGCTTGAGGTCGTCTCGAAGGAACTGGGCCAGTCGCTGTTTGATTTCTTCGGCTTCGGCCTTGGGTCCGGTGAACCCGATGAGGGTGTCGTCGGCGTATCGCACGTAGCGCAGGCGGCGGTATCCCGGGTCGGACATGTCCTGGCTCGGGAGGGTGTGCAGCCGCTTGCGCAGGGCGCGCACTTCGGCGCGGTCTTCGCGCCAGCGTGCTCGCTGGACAGCCGCTTCGACCCGGCGGTATTCAGGGTTTCTCGCCCTGAGTTTCCCACGGGTGTATTCCGGCATGAGAACTGTCTCGACAAAGACGTCCAGTTTGTGCAGATAGATGTTGGACAGGACCGGGGATAAAACCCCGCCTTGCGGCGTGCCGCTGAGCGTCGCGTTCCAGGTCCAGTCTTCCAGGTATCCGGCTTTGAGCATGTTGTGCACGAGCCGCAGGAACCGGTTGTCGTGGATCTTTTCGCCCAGGGTTTCGAGCATCACTTGATGGTCTAGTGAGTCGAAGCACTTGGCGATGTCTCCCTCGATGAACCATGTTGTCCCGGTCCAGGTGCGTGCCACCTCGCTCAGTGCGGTGTGGCAGCCCCGTCGGGGACGGAAACCGTGTGAGTGGTCGGAGAACCGGGGCTCGAAGTATGCCTCCAGGAGGAGGCGCATCACCTCGCCCACCAGCTTGTCCGTCCATGGCGGCAGGCCCAGCGGCCTCGTCTTACCGTTCCTTTTCGGGATGAGGACCCGCTTGACCGGTTTGAAGCGGAACCGCTCGTGGCGTAACGCATCGATGATGCTTCCGATCTTTTCCAGGGACATGCCGTCTGCGGTTTCGCCCGTGGCCCCGGGTGTCATCGCTCCCTGGTTGGAGTAGATGCGGCCGTGGGCCAGGAGATACAACTGCGGGTTGAACATCTGTCGATAGAGCTCGTTGCACGGCAGGTTCCGCCTGCCGCGTTCACGGAGGATTTCAAGTACCGCTTCGGCAGTCTGCATTACGCATACCTTCCGGTCTTGTGGATCCCATGTCACCTGTGTCCCTTCGCCCTGATTCCGGCTCTCCCGGACCCCACGGCAGGCCGTTACCCCTGCGACTACTACGGACACTCCGTCACCATGGGGCTCGCGCCCTTTAGGTGATCCCATGGTTCGTCTTGATGTACGTGTCTAGTGTCGTGTGAATGAAGTCCTTGGACGATGAACTGGGGTGCGGTTGAATGGCGTATGCCTGTCGCCCTGCCGTTGGCCGTGTCCGATGCGGACCGTAAGGTTCTGCGTTCGTGGGTCCGCTCGCCGTCGTCCCCGTCGGGGCTGGTGACGCGGGCCCGGATCGTGCTCCTTGCCTCGGAAGGCACTTCGAACACCGAGATCGCGCGGCGGCTTGAGCTCTCCCGGCAGACGGTGGTGACCTGGCGCGGCCGGTACCGCTCGGCCGGCCTGTCCGGGCTGGAGGACCGGCCTCGCTCGGGCCGGCCCGGCACCGTGGACGAGGCCGAAGTGGTGGTGCGGACCCTGGAGGGCCCGCCGGAAAAACTTGGCGTGACCCACTGGTCCTCCCGGCTGCTCGCCGCCGAACTGCGCCTGTCCAACGTCGCGGTGGCCAAGGTGTGGCGCAAGTGGAAGATCCAGCCCTGGCGGAGCGAGACGTTCAAGTTCTCCACCGACCCGGAACTGGAGGCCAAGGTCCGCGACGTGGTCGGGCTGTACCTGGCCCCGCCGGAGAAGGCGGTGGTGGTCTGCGTCGATGAGAAGTCGCAGATCCAGGCGCTGGACCGGACCGCCCCGATGCTGCCGGTCCGGCCGGGCCTGGCGGAGCGGCGCACCCACGACTACGTCCGCCACGGCACCACCACCTTGTTCGCCGCCCTGGACGTCGCCACCGGGAAGATCACCGCCGACGCCTGCTACGACCGGCACCGCAACGACGAGTTCCTGCGCTTCCTCAAGCAGGTCGCCAAGGCCCACCCGAGGGTGAAGCTGCACGTGGTCGCCGACAACTACGCCACCCACAAGCACCCCCGCGTGAAGGCGTGGCTGGCGAAGAACCCGCGGATCACCCTGCACTTCACCCCGACCTCCTGCTCGTGGCTGAACCTGGTGGAAATCTTCTTCGGCATCATCACGCGCCAGGCCATACGCCGCGGCACCTTCACCTCGGTCGCCGACCTCACCGACGCCATCCGCCGCTACATCGACGCCTACAACGACCGCTGCCAGCCGTTCACCTGGACCAAGACCGCTGACGAAATCCTCGAACACGCCACACCCAAACGTCCAAGAACTTCATTCACACGACACTAGCGCGACTTAGGCGCCCCACTCATCTCCTTGAATTCCCTCGCTGGGAATCGTCCTGGCTCCCGGAGTTGCGTCGGCTGGCAGAAGTCACCGACGCAGGAGGCAGCGCCGGTTTCGGGTATCATTCCGGCGGATCCGTATTTTAATCGACTGGAGATTGGGGTTCAGGCAATCCAGCTTTCGCCGTATCGCGCGGGCCTCGCGGCACACCGTCCCTGATACCTGGACCCGGCCACCGCTTTCCTGACATGCTACGGTCCCCTTTGTCTTTCGACTCCAGGTAAGTCATTCAGCCCAGGAATACTCTCCGAATTCCTCCCGACTCAGCCGGGGATACATCAAGGCGCTTCCATGGCGCACTCCGCCCAGACCGTCTTGCCCACGGTGAGTCTCTCTACGTCCCATCGGGCAGCGAGTGTACGGACGATGAGCAGCCCGCGGCCGAACTGGTCATTGGTGTTGGAGATACGAGCGTTCGGAAGCCGTTCTCCTCTCGGGTCGGTAACGGCGACGCGCAGTGCAGTGCTGGACAGAGACGTCTCAACGCGGAACAGGCGGTCTCGCAGACAACCGTGCAGTAAGGCGTTCGTACACAACTCGCTTGTCAGCAGCGCCGCGTCGCCAGCGGCGCTGGGGTGGCCCCAGTCGGCGACGAGTTGGGCAACGCGTCTGCGTGCGAGGGCGATGCTGCGGGGGTACGGGCTGTAGCTGACGGCGTCATAGCGGTCGTAGCCCTTGGGGACGTGAGGGGTGGGACAGGAGTCGGTCACAGAAACACACCTCCGTGTGCGGTGCCGGGGCCCCGGCCGATGGCAATTGAGGACTGGCTCCGCCGTGCGATTTCGGGTGTGGGCAGCACGGCGCTACCACCAAATGGGGTCACTGAGTAAGTGATTGAGCACCCACGGTAGCGTCGAGCGGGCATTGGCAGCAATCGAACTGGGCAGAAATTTCTCTGCCCAGGTTGTGGGTGGTTCGCAAGGGGCTACAGACTGGGTCGCCTCATCGGGAAGGATCACTGCATGGGTAACAACCCTGACCGCGGACGGACGATCACAACCGTCCTCGGGCGCAGGCTCGGAGGAGAACTGCTGCGCATGCGGGAGGCGTGCAACCTGCGCCAGACGCATGCAGCCGAGGCGCTGACCGCGTCGGTCACTAAGGTCGCAAAGATCGAGCGCGGGCAAGTGCCGATGCGTGACCCCGACGTCAGGGCACTGTGCCATCTGTACGGTGAGAATGACGAGATCGTGATCGGGAGGCTACTGGCCCTCGCGAAGGCAGACCGAGAGCGGCGCAGGACAAACGGCTGGTGGAACCAGTACCCGCAGCTTCAGGCGATGGTCGAGTATGTGGCACTCGAGGACATCGCAACTAACGTCCGGACGTGGCAACTAGCCGTCATCCCAGGACTGTTGCAGACAGCGGACTACGCGCGGGCGCTCGCGGTGGGCAACGGTCACTGGGAGGACCTGGACGAGATCGAACCGTTCGTAGAGTCCCGCATGGCGCGGCAGGCTCGGCTTGGCGGAGAGAGTCCCCTGGAATTGTGGGCGGTGGTGCACGAGGGTGCGCTACGCCAACTGGTCGGTGGGCGAGACGTCATGCGGGCCCAGTTGGAGCACCTGCTGGATATGGCACGGTGGCCGAACGTGAAGCTTCAGGTGCTCCCGTACCTTGCGGGCGCACATCCGGGCATGACCAGCGCCTTCACCATCGTGTCGTTCGCCGAACCGGGCGCGCTGGACGTGGTCCACGTGGATACCACCTCGTCGACGGTCTGGTTGGAGAGCAATACTGATGCCGACCACCACAACGGGCTCTTCGAGCGCATCACGCGGCTGAGCCTCGCACAGCGGAACTCGGTCAGACTGATCGACGGGATCCTGAAGGAGATGTAGTCGGCGTGCCCGTATACGAGTTCGTCAAGTCCAGCTACAGCGGCGGTAACGCCGGCCAGGAGTGCATCGAAGTCGCCCGCAACATCCCCAGCACAGTCGCCGTCCGCGATTCCAAGGACCCGGACGGGCCCATACTCCAGCTCACACCCACCGCATGGAGAGCGTTCACCACTGCGCTGTGAGCCGGTGCCACTTCGAGTTCGTCACGTCCAGCTACAGCGGCGCGCACGGCGAGGGCCTCCAAGTCGCCCTCAACATCCGCGGCACATCGCCGTCCACTACTCCAAGGACGCGAACAGGCCGGTAGTCCGCCTCACCGAAAGTTGCGCACACTAGATGTTCAAGTCGCATGGCCCCCGCTTAATGCCTCCGCTGGTGACGCGGTAACGCCGTGCCTACACAATCCCGCCACGAGCGCGGGAAGGCCCGGGCGCTCCCTATGGTCGGGCCTCCCCATCACCGTGTCCCTACATGACCTATAGGTACGGGCCGCCCGAGCGCCCCATCGTGCGCGGGTCGTCGCCGTCCTCGTGACCGCCGGCACCCGGCGGAAGGGCGCGGCGCATCTGCTCCAGCTGGGCCCGCGCGGCCATCTGCTGGGCGAACAGGGTCGTCTGGATCCCGTGGAAGAGCCCCTCAAGCCAGCCGACCAGTTGGGCCTGCGCGATGCGCAGTTCCGCGTCACTCGGGATCCCGTCGTCCGTGAAGGGCAGGGAGAGCCGCTCCAGTTCCTCGACGAGGTCCGGGGCGAGACCGTCCTCCAGCTCCTTGACTGAACTGGCGTGGATCTCCTTGAGGCGGACCCGGCTCGCCTCGTCCAGGGGAGCCGCGCGGACCTCTTCGAGCAGCTGCTTGATCATGCTTCCGATCCGCATGACCTTCGCCGGCTGCTCGACCATCTCCGTCACGGGAACCTCACGGGAGTCCTCGTCGCCTCCGCCGCCGAGAGCCATCCCGTCCTGGCCCACGACCAGGATCTGAGGGTTCTCCGGCGACCTTTCGTTCCTCGGCATCTCCATGCCGCCATTCTCTCGCACCCCTACACCTCACCACTGTGGTGCCCCCGGTAAAGGCTGATCCACCGTTTACGCGGCACATCCACTCTCTGGCGGAACCCCGAATGCCGGGTTATCCGTCAAATGCCAGGATTGTTCCGTGATCCCCATACGGCGCACACGGCGCACATGGCGAGCAAGGCGCGCGACGGGACTGCTGGTCGTGGTCCTGGGGGCGGGCGTGGCGATCTCGCCGTACGGGAGCGGGTGGTCGTACGGCGTCGAGGCCCCGCCCGAGGCGAGTGCTTCCCCTTCCTCCACCGAGCCCTCCCGGGCCGGGAGTCGGGCGGGTGAGGGGCGGGAGCGGCCGGGGCGTCGGGTACCGGTGGAATCGGCGCCCGAGGAGGCCGACGGCGGCCTCACCGCCGTACCGGAACCGTCGCGTGCGACCGCCGGCGTGCCGCCGGGGCACCCGCCGCGGCCCACGGAGCAGGAACAGGCAGTCGGGCGGGCCGAGCGGCGCGCCGAGCCCGGGCTGGAGATCCTGCCGCTCGGCAGCGGGCTCATCCTCGTCGGGCTCGGCCTGGGGCTCGCCTTCGTCGCGCTGCGGGTGCGGCGGGGGCTGTCGTAGGGGGTCCTGCGGTCATGGAAGCGCTACGGCGTGACGAGCAGCACCTTTCCGATGTGGCCGCTCTCCTCGACCACCCGGTGTGCCGCGGCCGCCTCGCTCATCGGGAGCTCGCGGTCGACGACCGGGCGTACGTGACCGCCGTCGACCAAGGGCCAGACGTGTTCCCGTACGGCCGCGACGATGGCCGCCTTCTCCTCGAGCGGCCGGGCCCGCAGGGTGGTCGCGCTGATGGCGGCGCGCTTGGCGAGGAGGGCGCCGATGTTCAGCTCGCCCTTGACGCCGCCCTGCATGCCGATGATCGCGAGGCGGCCGTTGACGGCGAGGGCCCGGACGTTGGGGTCCAGGTACTTGGCGCCCATGATGTCGAGGATGACGTCGGCACCGGCGCCGTCCGTGGCCTTCTTCATCTCGGCGACGAAGTCCTGCTCCCGGTAGTTGATCAGTACGTCGGCGCCCAGCTCGGCGCAGCGGTCGAGCTTCTCCTTGCTGCCCGCCGTGACGGCGACCTTGGCGCCGACGGCCTTGGCGAGCTGGATCGCCATGGTGCCGATGCCGCTGGAGCCGCCGTGCACGAGCAGCGTCTCGCCGGGGCGGAGGTGGGCGATCATGAAGACGTTCGACCAGACCGTGCAGACCACCTCGGGCAACGCCGCGGCCTGTACGAGGCCGAGCCCCTTGGGCAGGGGCAGCAGCTGGCCGGCCGGTACGGCCACCTTCTCGGCATAGCCGCCGCCCGCGAGCAGCGCGCACACCTCGTCGCCGACGGCCCAGCCGGAGACGCCGGAGCCGAGCGCGGCGACCCGGCCGGAGCACTCCAGGCCGGGGTACGGGGAGGAGCCGGGCGGCGGGTCGTAGAAACCCTGCCGCTGCAGGAGGTCGGCGCGATTGACGGCGCTCGCCACCACCTCGACCAGCACCTCGCCCTCACCGGCCACGGGATCCGGGACCTCGTCCCACACCAGCGCCTCGGGCCCACCAGGTTCAGGAATCGTGATCGCATGCATGAGGGGGACGCTACTCCTCACCCCGGGCGGCTCCCCATAGGTCCCGGGCGGCTCGTCGCAGGTCCCGGGCAACTCGTCGCAGGGCCGAGGCGGCGGCCTCAACTTTCTCGATCTCCGGGTCGGGCCCCTCGGTCCCCGGACCGTCTCCCCTCCGCCTCCGGTCCCCCTCCCCCTCCGCCCTTGGACCGATCCGCCAGGAAATCCCTGTGCGCGACCGATGAGTTTGCGCGACGGTAAAGGTCTCCCCATGCGTAACCCATGTACGCGGAAGGACAACTCACCATGAGCCAGCACACGTCCGGCCTGGCCATCGAGACCGCGGGGCTGGTGAAGACGTTCGGCGAGACACGGGCCGTCGACGGAGTCGACCTCGCGGTGCCGGCCGGCACCGTCTACGGCGTTCTCGGCCCGAACGGCGCCGGCAAGACGACCACCGTCAAGATGCTCGCCACCCTGCTGCGTCCCGACGGCGGTGAAGCCCACGTCTTCGGCCACGACGTCGTGCGCGAGGCCGACGAGGTCCGCAGCCGGGTCAGCCTGACCGGCCAGTACGCGTCCGTGGACGAGGACCTCACCGGCACCGAGAACCTGGTGCTGCTGGGCCGCCTCCTCGGTCACGGGAAGCCCGCCGCGCGCAAGCGTGCCGCGCAGCTCCTGGAGGCCTTCGGGCTGACCGAGGCCGCCGGGAAGCAGGTCAAGAACTACTCCGGCGGCATGCGGCGCCGTATCGACATCGCCGCCTCCATCCTCAACACCCCCGATCTGCTCTTCCTGGACGAGCCGACGACCGGGCTCGATCCGCGCAGCCGCAACCAGGTGTGGGACATCGTGCGCGCGGTCGTCGCCCAGGGCACGACCGTGCTGCTGACCACGCAGTACCTGGACGAAGCCGACCAGCTGGCGTCGCGGATCGCCGTCATCGACCAGGGCAAGGTGATCGCCGAAGGGACGAAGGGTGAGCTGAAGGCGTCCGTCGGCGCCGGATCCGTACACCTGCGACTGCGCGATCCGGCGCAGCGACCGCAGGCCGAGGAGGTACTGCGGCTGGCCCTGGACGCGGACGTGCAGCGGGAGCCGGACCCGGTGGCGCTGACGGCCCGCGTCGGGGCGGGGGCGGCGAACGGGCAGGGCGCGGCCGAGCAGGCGGCCCGCGCGCTCGCCGAGCTGGCCCGCTCCGGCGTCGTCGTCGACAACTTCTCCCTGGGGCAGCCCAGCCTGGACGAGGTCTTCCTCGCCCTCACCGGACACGACACCAAGGCCTCCGAGACGAAGGCCGACAACACGACGAGCGAGGCAGCAGCATGAGCACCGCGACGACCCCGGACACCAAGGACCTCGCCCCCGTCAGCACCGAGTCGCTGGCCGCGCTGCTCGTCTCCGGGGAGCGTCCGCCGCGCCCCAGCGCGTGGTCGGCCTCGCTGACCTTCGGCTGGCGGGCCATACTCAAGATCAAACACGTGCCGGAGCAGCTCTTCGACGTCACGGCGTTCCCGATCATGATGGTGCTGATGTACACCTACCTGTTCGGGGGCGCCCTGGCCGGGTCCCCGGAGGAGTACATCCAGTTCCTGCTGCCGGGCATCATGGTGATGTCGGTCGTGATGATCACGATGTACACCGGCGTCTCGGTGAACATCGACATCGAGAAGGGCGTCTTCGACCGGTTCCGGTCGCTGCCCATCTGGCGGCCCTCGACGATGGTCGGCTATCTGCTCGGCGACGCCCTGCGCTACTCGATCGCGTCGGTCGTGATGCTGACCGTCGGCCTGATCCTGGGCTACCGCCCGGACGGCGGGGTCGTCGGCGTGCTCGCCGGGATCGCGCTGCTGGTCGTCTTCTCGTTCGCGTTCTCGTGGATCTGGACGATGTTCGGGCTGCTGCTGCGCACCGAGAAGTCGGTGATGGGCGTCAGCATGATGGTGCTGTTCCCGCTCACCTTCCTGTCGAACATCTTCGTCGACCCGAAGACCATGCCGGGCTGGCTGCAGGCGTTCGTGAACAACAGCCCCATCACGCACCTGTCGTCGGCCGTGCGCGAGCTGATGGCGGGCGACTGGCCGGCCGACGACATCGCCTGGTCGCTGGGCTGGGCGGGCCTGTTCGTGCTGGTCTTCGGTCCGGTCACGATGCGGCTGTACAACCGCAAGTGATCAGCGGGTGTCGTCGAAAGTGATCAGCCGTACCACCGGAGTGATAGGTGATCAAGCGTGAGGGAGCGGGCGGATGTCGGGTGCGATCTGCGTACCCGGCGTCGCCCGCACGATGGTGATCAGCCGGTCCGTCAGCTCCAGCTTCCCGACGGCCGGATCGTCGTATCCCAGCACCCGGTGCCCGCGTACGACGCTCACCACCAGGTCCTCCGTCTCCCGCGGGCTCTTGCCCACCTCGGCCTTTATGACCGGCCGTTCGATGATGTCCAGCCCGCTGCCCTGCTGGATCAGGTCCTCCATCACCATGCCGGCCGCGGGGCTGAGCACGGAGAGGCCGAGCAGCCGGCCGGCCGCGCTGGCGCTGGTGATCACCGCGTCGGCTCCGGACTGCTTCAGCAGCGGTGCGTTCTCCTCCTCGCGCACAGCGGCCACGATCTTCGCGCCCTTGTTGAGCTGCCGGGCCGTCAGCGCCACCAGTACGGCCGTGTCGTCGCGCTGCGTCGCGATGATGATCTTGCGCGCCTTGTGTACCTCGGCCCGCTTCAGGACGTCACTGCGCGTCGCGTCCCCCATGACTCCGGCGTACCCCTCCGCGGTCGCCGCGTCGATCACCTTGGAACTCGGGTCGACCACGACGACCTGTTCCTTCTTCAACCCCGTCGCGCAGACGGTCTGGATCGCCGAGCGCCCCTTGGTTCCGAAGCCGACGACGACGACGTGGTCGCGCAAGGTGGACCTCCAGCGGTTGAGTCGCCATTCCTCACGGGTGCGTTCGGTGAGGACCTCAAGGGTGGTGCCGACGAGGATGATCAGGAACATCACCCGTAGAGGCGTGACGACGAAGATGTTGGTGAGCCGGGCGGCGTCACTGACCGGGGTGATGTCGCCGTAGCCGGTGGTGGAGAGGGTGACGGTCGCGTAGTACCACGCGTCCAGGAAGTCGACGGAGCCGTCGGAGTTGTCGTTGTAGCCGTCATGGTCGGCATAGACGATCAGGGCCGTCGCCAACAGGAGCAACAGGGCCATGGACAGCCGTTTGGCCACCTGCCGGAACGGGTGCTCCACCACTTTCCGCGGGAGTTTCACCCGATGGATCACGAGGTGTTCGTCCGCCTCGCGGGCGATCGCGTCACGGCCCGGAAGTTTCACGTGAAACACACCCCGATTCCGGCGGCCGCCCAGGGCAGGTCGAGGAGTTCCGTCTCCTGGCCCTGCCGCGCCCCGCCCGGTGGTACGACGGCCAGGGCGTCGGCCGCCGCGATGCCCCGCAGCATCGCCGGGCCGTTGTAGTGCAGCGGCACGGCACGGTCACCGCGCAGGACGACGGGGATGAGCCGGGTGTCGTACGGATGCCCGTGCGCCTCGCCCGTCAGGGGCAGCGTGTACGGCTCGGGCGCGGGTCGTGCCGCGAGCGTGCGCAGCAGGGGCTCGGCGAGCGTGAGGAGGCCGGAGACGGCCGCGAGGGGGTTGCCGGGCAGGCCGACGAGGTGCTGGTTCTCCTTGGTGCGGGCCAGCAGCATCGGGTGGCCGGGGCGCACCTTGACGCCGTTCACCAGGAGTTCGGCGCCGACGCGCTGAAGGGTGGGGTGGACGTGGTCGACCGGGCCCGCGGCGGTGCCGCCGGTGGTGACGATCAGGTCGGCGTCGGAGGTGGTGATCGCCTTGCGCAGGGTCTTGGCGTCGTCGCCGAGCCTGCGTACGGCGGTGACCTCGGCGCCGAGCGCGCGCAGCCAGGGCGGCAGCATCGGGCCGAGCGCGTCGCGGATCAGGCCGTCGTGCGGTGTGCCCTTGGTCAGCAACTCGTCGCCCAGGACGAGGATTTCGACGCGGGGGCGGGGTACGGCGGTCAGGGTGTCGTATCCGGCGGCCGCGGCGAGGCCGAGCACGGCGGGGGTCATGACGGTGCCGACCGGCAGGAGCTGGTCGCCGCTGCGGCACTCCTGGCCGCGCGGGCGGATGTCCTGTCCGTGCACGATCTCGCGGGTGGCGTGCAGGTGGCCCTTGTCGTCGGTGCGGCCGTGCTCGCTGCGCAGGACGGCGGTGGTGTCCGGGGGGATACGGGCGCCGGTCGCGATCCGGACGGCCTCGCCGTCGGTCAGGGGCTCGGGCTCGGCTTGGCCTGCCAGGACGCCTTCGTCCCGTACGTCCCAGGGGCCCGGGCCGGCGACCGCCCAGCCGTCCATCGCGGAGGTGTCGAAGGAGGGCAGGTCGGTGAGGGCGGTGAGGGGGGCGGCCAGGGTGAGGCCCAGGGCGGCGTCGAGGGGCACGGAGACGAGGGCGCGGCGGGTGCCAGGGGTGGCGGCGCGAGGGGCTCGGGCGGCGATCTCGCGGGCCTCGGGCCAGGGGGTGGCCTGGTGGCGGGCTTCCTGCTTGTGCTCCGGCCGTTCCGGCTTGTGCGGGGCGGCGTGGTCACCGCCGTGCGCTGGGTGTGCGGGCAGGTGGTCACCGGCCGCGTGGCCGTTGTCTTCCTTCACGAGGGCGAGCACTTCCTCGACATCGAGGTCCTCGGCGTCCTCGGCGTCCTGGCCGGTGCGGATGCCGCGGGCGGTCATCCGGCGTCCGGTCGGGTGTCGGGAGTGGCGTCGGGGGCCACATCGGGCTTGCCGTCGGCGGTCTCCTCGTCGGCCCACCTCAGGGCGAGCGCCGCAGCCTTGCGGGAGGCCTCGGCGACGGCCTCGGGGCTGCCTCCGGCCTGCGCGGCCGCGTAGCCGACGAGGAAGGTGGTCAGCGGGGCCGCGGGCCGCGCCACGCCGTGGGCTGCGTCGCGGGCGAGGTCCAGCAGGACGCCGGTGTCGACGTCGAGGTCGATGCCCAGCTCGTCCTTGACTGCGGAAATCCATTCATCCAACACGTGCCCATGCTCCCTGATACGTGCCCTGGCTGTGGCGATGTCGTCCCAGGTGTCGCAGTCGAAGGACGCCACGGGGTCCGGGACGCGGGTGAGGTGGAGCGCGGCGGTCAGCCGGCGCAGGGGCAGTCCGGTGAGACCGCTGTGCTCATCGCTGAGCGCGGCCAGCTCGCGCCGCAGTGCGGGTGCGCGGTACGCGGCGACGAGCGGCTGGTCGCGGCCGTCGGCGTCGGTGAGCAGCACGCCGTCGGCGCCGCTCGCCCGCAGGGCGGCCAGCAGCCGCCGTACCGTCGCGCCGCCGAGGAACGGCAGGTCGGCGGAGAGTACGAGGACATCCTCGGCCGTGGTGTGCCGCACACCGGCGTCGAGGGCGGCGAGCGGGCCGCCACCGGGCGGGTCCTCGCGCGCCCAGGTCACGGGCCGCCCGGTGGGCCGGGGATCGGCGACGACCACGGTGGAGTGCGCGTCGGAGCAGGCGGCGAGCACTCGGTCGAGCAGTGCGCGCCCGCCCACGCGCACGCCGGGCTTGTCCGCGCCACCGAGCCGCCGGGCGGCACCTCCGGCGAGGACGACGGCGTCGTAGACCTCGGTTCCGGGGGCGTCAGGGGGCTCGTAGGCGGTCACACCCCGAGTATGGGTGACTGGCCGATCACAGGGAACGCAGGAATGCGGCGCATCCCGGCTCGATCCCGGTGCAATCCCGGCTCGATCCCGGCTCGATCCCGGCCCGATCAGAGCGTGCGGAGCAGGATCGCCGGCTGTTCCACGCAGTCCGCCACGTACCGCAGGAAGCCGCCCGCCGTGCCGCCGTCGCACACCCGGTGGTCGAAGGTGAGCGAAAGCTGGACGACCTGCCGCACCGCCAGCTCGCCCTCGTGCACCCAGGGCTTGGGGACGATACGGCCGACACCGAGCATCGCCGCCTCGGGGTGGTTGATGATCGGCGTGGAGCCGTCGACGCCGAAGACGCCGTAGTTGTTCAACGTGAAGGTGCCGCCGGTGAGTTCCCCGGGCGTCAGGGTGCCCGCGCGGGCCGCCTCGGTCAGCCGGGCGAACTCCTCGGTCAGCGACTCGGCGTCCCGCGCCTGCGCGTCCTTCACGACCGGCACGACAAGTCCCCGCTCGGTCTGCGCGGCGAACCCGAGGTGGACGGCGTCGAGCTGGACCACCTCCCTGGCCTCCATGTCGACCGTGGAGTTGAGCTCGGGGAAGCGGGCGAGGGCCGCCGTGCAGATGCGGGCCAGCAGCGCGAGGAGGGAGATCTTCGGCCCACCGGCGGCGTTCATGGCCGTCCGGGCCCGCATGAGCTCCGTCGCGTCGGCGTCCACCCAGCAGGTCGCGTCCGGGATCTCACGGCGGCTGCGGGAGAGCTTGTCGGCCACGACGCCCCGGACGCCCTTGAGGGGGATGCGGGTGCCGGTGGGGGTGGCCGCGGGAGCCGGGGCGGGTGCCGTCCTGGTCGGCGTCACGCGCGCGTGCGGCTCGGCAGGGGCCGTCCCGCGTCCCTGCGCCGCGGCGGCCCGCAGCGCGTACTCCACGTCCGCCCGCAGGATCAGTCCATCGGGCCCGGAACCGGTCAGCTCCCGCAGGTCCAGGCCGTTATCGCGGGCGAGCCGGCGAACCAGCGGCGAGATCACGGGAACGGGACCGTCCGCCACCTCCGGAGCGGCGGAAGCCGAAGGAGCAGCGGAAGCCGCGGGAGCCGAGCGCTGCCCGTTCGACGCGGCGCCGGCGGGCGCCGACTGTCCCTGCCGTACCCTGCGCCTGCGCGCGGGGGCCTGCGAGGTGCCGTACCCGACCAGCACGTTGCCCGAGCCCTCGCTGTCACCGCCGGAGGCCGGCGCGCCGACCGCCACCGTGATCAGCGGCGCCCCGACGGGAAGCTCCGTGCCCTCCTCGCCGAAACGGGCGGTGACCACGCCGCCGTACGGACAGGGCACCTCGACCATCGCCTTGGCCGTCTCGACCTCCACGACGGGCTGGTCGACGGCGACGACGTCGCCTACCTGGACCAGCCAGCGGACGATCTCCGCCTCGGTCAGGCCCTCGCCGAGATCCGGCAGCCTGAACTCCAGCACCTGGGCCATCAGCTCTCCGCCTCCCACTGCAGACGCCCCACGGCGTCCAGGATCCGGTCCACGCCGGGCAGGTGGTGACGCTCCAGCATCGGCGGCGGGTAGGGGATGTCGAACCCGGCCACGCGCAGCACCGGCGCTTCCAGGTAGTGGAAGCAGCGCTCCGTGACACGGGCTGCGATCTCCCCGCCCGGGCCGCCGAACCCGCCCGACTCGTGTACGACGACCGCCCGCCCGGTCCGCCGTACCGAGGCGGAGACCGTCTCGTCGTCGAACGGCACCAGAGAGCGCAGGTCGACGACTTCGAGGTCCCAGCCCTCGTCCCGTGCCGCCTCGGCGGCTTCGAGGCAGACGGGCACGGACGGTCCGTACGTGATGAGCGTGGCGCTCCGGCCCGAGCGCCGCACCACCGCGCGGCCAATCGGTTCAACGGCCGTCGGCTCGTCCGGGTTCCAGGAGTCCTTCGACCAGTACAGCCGCTTGGGCTCCAGGAAGACGACCGGGTCGTCGGAGGCGATGGCGGCGCGCAGCAGGCCGTAGGCGTCGGCGACGGTCGCGGGCGTGACGACATGGAGCCCCGGGGTCGCCATGTAGTACGCCTCGGACGAGTCGCTGTGGTGCTCGACGCCGCCGATGCCGCCGCCGTAGGGCACGCGGATGGTGATCGGGAGCGGCATCGCGCCGCGCGTGCGGTTGCGCATCCGGGAGACGTGGCTGATCAGCTGTTCGAACGCGGGGTACGCGAAGGCGTCGAACTGCATCTCCACGACCGGCCTGAGCCCGTACATCGCCATGCCGACGGCCGTGCCGAGGATGCCCGCCTCGGCCAGCGGGGTGTCCGTGCAGCGGTCCTCGCCGAACTCCTTGGCGAGGCCGTCGGTGACCCGGAAGACCCCGCCGAGGGTGCCGACGTCCTCGCCCATGACGTGCACGGTCGGGTCGGCGGCCATGGCGTCCCGCATCGCGCGCGTGAGGGCCTGCGCCATGGTGGCCGGCTTGAGGGCGACGGTGGTCATCGGTGCGTTCCCTCCCGCTCGGCCTCGATCTCGGCCCGCAACCGGTCCTGCTGCTCGCGCAGTTGCGGGGTGGGCTCGCCGTACACGTGGGCGAACAGGTCCATCGGGTCGAGCACCGGGTCCTGGTTCATGCGCTCGCGCAGGTCGGCGGCCATGGCCTCGGCGGCGTCGCGCGCGGCCTGTTTCGCGTCCTCGTCGAGCAGTCCGCGCCCGGTCAGCTCGTGCTCCAGGAGTGCGACCGGGTCGTGTTCCCGCCAGGTGGCGACCTCGGTGTCCTGGCGGTAGCGGGTCGCGTCGTCGGCGTTGGTGTGGGCGTCGACGCGGTACGTGATCGCCTCTATCAGGGTGGGGCCGCCGCCCGCGCGCGCGTGGCGCACGGCGTCGGTGAGGACCTGGTGGACGGCGACGGCGTCGTTGCCGTCGACCAGGCGGCCGGGCATGCCGTAGCCGACGGCCTTGTGGGCCAGCGACGGGGCCGCGGTCTGCTTGGCCAGCGGGACGGAGATCGCGAAGCCGTTGTTCTGGACCAGGAAGACGACCGGGGCCTGCCAGACGGCGGCGAAGTTCAGCGCCTCGTGGAAGTCGCCCTCGCTGGAGCCGCCGTCGCCGACCATCGCCAGCGCGACCACGTCGTCGCCCTTGAGTCGGGCGGCGTGCGCGAGGCCGACGGCATGCGGGAGCTGGGTGGCGAGCGGGGTGCACAGGGGGGCCACGCGGTGCTCACGCGGGTCGTAGCCGGTGTGCCAGTCGCCGCGCAGGAGGGTGAGGGCCTGCACGGGGTCCACGCCACGGGCCACGGCGGCGAGGGTGTCCCGGTAGCTGGGGAACAGCCAGTCGCGCTCCTCGAGAGCGAGTGCGGCGGCGACCTCGCAGGCCTCCTGGCCGGTGCTGGAGGGGTAGACGGCGAGTCGGCCCTGCTTGGTCAGCGCGGTGGCCTGCGCGTTGTACCGGCGGCCGCGCACCAGCTCGGCGTACAGCCGGCGCATCAGACCCGGGTCGGCCTTCGCGGCCGCCTCCGTGCCGAGGACGCGGTACGGCTCCGCGTCGGGCAGCAGCGGCGCGGGGTCCGTGCGGGGCTGCCAGGCGGGCGGCGGCGACGGCCGGTACGCGCCTCGCTGCTCCATGACCGTCATGACGGCACCTCCTCGTGGGAGCGGCTTCCGGCGCACCACGGGTGTGATGCGCCTCACCTACCGATTGTTCGGTCGTCGGCACATTTTGGCTACAGGCACCCTCAGGCTGTGGACAAACGGTTCTCCACAGCCTGAGATGGACGCAGTACGTCCACGGTAGAGAGGCGGGGGGACATGGCACCTGAACAAATGGCCGAGAGCCCGGACGGCAGCGGCCCTCTGTCGGCCCCGCGTCCCCTCGACGCCATTGATCAGGACATCCTGCAGATGCTCCAGGCGGACGGCCGCGCCTCGATACGGTCGGTCGCCGAACGGGTCCATGTGTCCCGCGCCAACGCCTACGCGCGGATCAACCGCCTCATCGAGGACGGCGTCATCCGCGGCTTCGGCGCCCGTGTGAACCACGAACGCGCCGGCCACGGCACGTCGGCGTACATCACCCTCAAGATCGTCCAGAACTCCTGGCGCACGGTGCGCGAGCAGCTCAGGCAGCTGCCCGGGGCCTCGCACATCGCCCTGGTGGGCGGCGACTTCGACGTCCTGCTCCTGGTGCACACGCCCGACAACAGGGCGCTTCGCGAGCTGGTGCTGACCCGGCTCCAGGCGATTCCCGAAGTGCTCAGCACGCGCACGTTGCTGGTGTTCGAGGAGGAGGACCTGGAGCCGCAGGGCTGAGCTCAGCCCGCTTCCCGCAGTCCCCCGAAGACCAACCGCACCACCGCGTCCGCGACTTCCCGCTCGCTCATGCCCCGCACGTCCGGCCGGTACCACTCCACGATGGAGTTGATCATCCCGAAGACCAGCCGGGTCGCGAGCCGCACCTCCACGTCGCCGCGCACGTCCCCGTCGGCCGCCGCCGCCTTCAGCAGCTCGGCGACCCGGTGGTCGAAGTCGCGGCGCCGCTCCAGGGCCCATCGCTCGGTGCCCGTGTTGCCGCGCACGCGCAGCAGCAGCGTCACGTACGGCAGTTCGGCTATGAGCACCTCGACCATGCGCCGTACGACGTACTCCAGGCGCTCGGCGGCGGGCCCCACGCGCGCGTGCTCCTCGTCGAGGATCCCGAAGAGCCCGTCGATGGCCCGGCTCACGGCCCGCCGCAGCAGCTCCTCCTTGCCGGCCACGTGGTGGTAGATCGACGACTTGGAGATGCCGGCCGCCTTGGAGAGGTGCTCCATGGAGGTGCCGTCGTACCCGCGCTCGTTGAAGACCCGGACGGCGACGGACAGCAGCGTCTGAGGGGTGTACGTGTCCCGCTTGGCGGTCGTCATGAGGTGCTGCCCTCCCGCTTGTCGGTGGCGTACGCGTGGCGGTACAGCGCGAGGGACGGCGCGTAGCGGCCCGAGGGGTCGCGCATGTGCAGGTCGTCGAGAAGGGCGTAGGCCCAGTTGCGGCCGAGTCTGCGGCTCCATTCGAAGGGCCCGAGCGGGTAGTTGACGCCCAGGCGCATCGCGATGTCGACGTCCTCCTCGGTGGCCACACCCTTGGCGACGGCGTCGTGCGCGAGGTCGACGATCCGCGCGACCGTGCGGGCCACGATCATGCCCGGGACGTCGCCGATGACGCTGACCTGCTTGCCGAGCGCCTGGAAGAGGCCGGTTGCCTCGGCGAGGGTCTGCGGGGAGGTGTCCTGGGATGCGGACAGGGCGATGCGGGTGGCCCGGCGGTAGTCGAGCGCGAGGTCGAAGTAGACGACGTCCCGGAACTCGACCGAGGTCTGGCCGTCGGCGAGCGCGAGCTGGCCGCCGCTGGGCAGCACCAGTCGGGTGCCGTGGTCCTCGTCCTCCTCGCGGACCTGGATGCCCGACTCGCGGATCAGGGAGAGCAGTTCGGACGCGGGGCCCAGGTCACCCTCGGCGACGACGTACGCGGGCGGCTGGGCGCGCTCCGCGGTGTGCGGCTCGGCCTCCTCGGTGCCCTCGGCGTAGTCGTACCAGCCGTGCCCGGTCTTGCGGCCGAGGCGGCCCGACTCCACCAGGCGCCGCTGGGCGAGCGAGGGCGTGAACCGCGCGTCCTGGAAGAAGGACTGCCACACGGAGTGCGTGACGGACTCGTTGACGTCCTGGCCGATGAGGTCGGTGAGCTCGAAGGCGCCCATCTTGAAGCCGCCGCACTCGCGCAGGACGGCGTCGATGGTGGCGGGGTCGGCGCCCTGTGCCTCGTAGACCGCGAAGGCCTCGGCGTAGAAGGGCCGCGCGATGCGGTTGACGATGAAGCCGGGGGTGTCGGCGCAGGCGACCGGCGTCTTGCCCCAGGCGCGCGCCGTCTCGTACGCGCGCGTGGCCGACGTGACGTCGCTGGCGAACCCGGAGACGACCTCGACCAGCGGCAGCAGCGGCGCCGGGTTGAAGAAGTGCAGGCCCACGAAGCGGCCGGGGTTGCGCAACGCGCCGCCGATCGCGGTGACCGACAGGGAGGAGGTGTTGGTGGCGAGCAGGCAGTCCTCGCCCACGATGTCCTCCAGCTCCCGCAGCAGCTCCTGTTTGACGTCCAGCCGCTCCAGGACGGCCTCGACGACGAGGGCGCAGTCCGCGAGGTCGGCCAGGCGCTCGGCGGGCAGCAGACGGGCGCGGGCGGCGTCCCGGTCGGCGGCGCCGAGCCGGTCCTTCTCGACGAGCCGGTCGAGCCGGGCGCCGATCGCCACGGCGGCCTCCCGCGCGCGGCCGGGGACGGCGTCGTACAGCCGTACGCAATGGCCGGCGACCAGCGCGACCTGGGCGATGCCCTGGCCCATGGTGCCGGCGCCGACGACGGCCACGGGGCTGCTGAGGTCGAGTGCTGTCATGTGCGCGATCCTCCCGCACGGGGTTTTCCACAGATGCGGCAGGCCCCCTTGTCCCGACCGATCGTTCGGTTACTCTAACTCTGTCGGACAGTCCCTGCCCAGGTTTCTGCCCAGGTCATGAGCTCGACGAAGAGTTCTTGAGACGAGGAGTTGGTCCACCATGACCGCCGCACTCACGGCGCACGAGCTGATCGCCCGGCACCGGCCCACCCTCGACCAGGCGCTGGAAGCGATCCGCACGCGCGCGTACTGGTCCCCGCACCCCGAACACCCCAAGGCCTACGGCGAGAACGGCAGCCTGGACGCGGCGGCGGGCAAGGCCGCCTTCGACGCCCTCCTGGGCAACCGCCTCGCCCTCGCCCAACCCGGCACGGACGACTGGGTGGGCGGCGAGGTCTCCCCGTACGGCATCGAGCTGGGCGTCGAGTACCCGCACGCGGACATCGACGTGCTCCTGCCCGCCATGAAGGCCGGCCAGCGGCAGTGGCGGGACGCGGGCGCGGAGACGCGCGCGGTGGTCTGCCTGGAGATCCTCAAGCGGATCAGCGACCGCACGCACCAGTTCGCGCACGCGGTCATGCACACCTCCGGCCAGGCCTTCATGATGGCCTTCCAGGCGGGCGGCCCGCACGCGCAGGACCGCGGCCTGGAGGCGGTGGCGTACGCGTACGTGGAGCAGGTGCGCACGCCCGACACGGCGGAGTGGACCAAGCCCCAGGGCAAGCGCGACCCGCTGGCACTGACCAAGCGGTTCACGCCGGTTCCGCGCGGGATCGCGCTGGTCATCGGCTGCAACACCTTCCCGACGTGGAACGGCTATCCGGGCCTGTTCGCCTCCCTCGCCACCGGCAACGCGGTCCTGGTCAAGCCCCACCCGCGCGCGGTGCTGCCGCTCGCCCTCACCGTGCTGGTCGCGCGCGAGGTGCTCGCCGAGGCCGGCTTCGACCCGAACCTGGTGGCGCTGACCGCCGAGCGTCCCGGCGAGGGCATCGCGAAGACGCTGGCCACCCGCCCGGAGATCCGGATCATCGACTACACCGGCTCGACGGCGTTCGGTGACTGGCTGGAGGCCAACGCCCGCCAGGCGCAGGTCTACACGGAGAAGGCCGGCGTCAACACGGTGATCGTGGAGTCGACCGGCGACTACAAGGGGATGCTCGCCAACCTGGCCTTCTCGCTGTCGCTGTACAGCGGCCAGATGTGCACCACCCCGCAGAACCTGCTCGTCCCCCGCGACGGCATCCGCACCGACCAGGGCCCGAAGTCCTTCGACGAGGTCGTCGCCGACCTCGCCCGCTCGGTCGACGGCCTCCTCGGCGACGACGCGCGGGCGAACGCCCTGCTGGGCGCCATCGTCAACCCGGACGTCAAGGCCCGCCTGGACGCCGCGGCGGGCCTCGGCGAGGTCGCCCTGGCCTCGCGGGAGGTCGCCAACCCGGAGTTCCCGGGCGCTGTCGTGCGCACGCCCGTCATCGTGAAGCTGGACGGCGCCAAGCCGGACGACGAGGCCGCCTACATGAGCGAGTGCTTCGGGCCGGTCTCCTTCGCGGTCGCGGTCGACTCGGCGGCGGACGCGGTGGAGCTGCTGCGGCGCACGATCCGCGAGAAGGGCGCGATGACGGTCGGCGCGTACACCACGGACGAGGAGGTCGAGCAGGCCGTGCGTGAGGTCTGCCTGGAGGAGGCCGCCCAGCTGTCGCTGAACCTCACGGGCGGGGTGTACGTCAACCAGACGGCCGCCTTCTCCGACCTGCACGGCTCGGGCGGCAACCCGGCGGCCAACGCGGCGCTCACCGACGGGGCGTTCGTGGCCAACCGCTTCCGGGTGGTCGAGGTACGCCGGGAGGCCTAGTAGGCGCCGGCTGACGCGCCTCCGGTGGCGCTCCAGTGGTACAGCGTCATGGCCACGCTGGTGGCGAGGTTGTAGCTGGAGACCTGGGGGCGCATCGGCAGCGCCACCCAGTGGTCGGCACGCGCGCGTAGGCCGGCGGACAGCCCGCTGCGCTCGGAGCCGAAGGCGAGGACGGCGTCGTCCGGGAGCTTGGTGCCCCGGATGTCGTCGCCCTCCGGGTCGAGCGCGAACACCGGCCCGGACGGCAGCTCGTCGACGGTGAGCCGTTCCACGGCGGTCGCGAAGTGCAGGCCCGCTCCGCCGCGTACGACCGTGGGGTGCCAGGGGTCGAGCGTGCCGGTGGTGACCACGCCGGTCGCCCCGAAACCGGCGGCCAGCCGGATCACCGCCCCCGCGTTGCCCAGGTTGCGCGGATTGTCGAGGACCACGACGGGCGCGGTGCGCGGAGTGTGCGCCAGCTTCTCCAGGTTGGCCGCGCGGGAGGGCCGTACGGCCAGGGCGGCCACCGTGGTGGGGTGCGGGCGCGGGACCAGGCTCCGGTACGTCGGCTCCGGCACCTCCGCCAGGAGAGCGTCCAGCGTGTCCCGTACGTCCGGCGCCAGTTCGTCGGCGAGGGCGAGCGTGGCTCCCCGGTCGACCGTGACCGCCACCGGGATCCCGGCCCCGAAGCGCACGGCGTGCTTGAGGGCGTGGAAGCCGTCGAGCAGCACCGACGTCTCGGCGAGCCGGTGCCAGGCACCGACGGGATCGGGGGCGGTCATGACGTGAAGCCTACGTGCGTGTGCTCGGGGTTCTCCGGGACGCGCGGCTTCGGCACCGCCGTACGGTCCCGGCCGGCCGGCACCCGTTCACGCGCGCGTGCCGCCCAGCCGCCCAGGCGGCGCAGGAACGACGTCGGCAGGAAGACCGCGTCGGCGGCGATCATCGCCAGGGAGAAGAAGGGCAGCCCGAGGATCACGGCTATCGCGGCGTGCTCAGTGATCATGACCGTCAGCAGGACGTTCTTGACCCGCCGGTTGAACAGCGTGAAGGGGAAGGCGACCTGCACGACGACGGTGCCGTACGTCACCAGCATCACCATCGTGCCGCTGGCCGACAGCAGGTCGGCGAGGGCGGGCCAGGGGGAGAAGTAGTCGAGGTGCAGGGGGTAGTAGACGGCGGTGCCGTCCTGCCAGCGCGAGCCCTGGATCTTGTACCAGCCGGCCGTCGCGTAGATCAGACAGGCTTCGGCCATGATCACGAGCAGGGCGCCGTTGTGGACGATGTTGGCGAGGACGTCGAGCAGGATCCGGGGCTCGCTCGTCCTCGCGCGCCGGTCAACGACCCACCACAGGGCCTGCGCGAGCCAGAAGGCCCACAGCAGCAGCGGCACGAACCATTCGGCGTCGAACAGTCGTCCCGACAGGGTCACCGCGACCAGCGCCAGCCCGAGCACGCCCCACAGGGCCGGACCGACCCGGTCCGCGACGTGCTCCCCACGCGCGCGTGCCTCTCGTCCAAGCCGGGCGCGCCGCGCGTCCAGCGACCACACCTGGCCGCAGCGGGTGAAGACCAGGTAGAGGCACATCAGGTGCAGGACGTTGTCGCCGCCGTCCCCCATGAAGATGCTGCGGTTCTGCAGGGAGAGCACGCCGACCATGAAGAGCACCGACATCGTGCGGGTGCGCCAGCCCAGCAGCAGCAGGGCGCTGGTCAGGACGGAGAGGGCGTACACGGTCTCGAACCAGAACCGGCCGTCGGACCACATCAGGGCCGTGAAGGCGCCGTTGGACGAGATCAGCTGCTGGGCGAGGTCCCAGCTCCAGGGGCCGTCGGGGCCGTACATCTCCTGGCGGTGGGGGAATTCGCGCAGCAGGAACAGCAGCCAGGTCGCGCTGAAGCCGATACGGACCACGGCGGTCTGGTGCGGGCCGAGGGCCGCTTCCGTGACGCGGGCGATGACGGTGGAGATGCACAGGGCGAATCGGTTCATTTCACGCCCCCGTCGGTCTCGTCCGCCGGGAGCGACCACCAGGGCAGCACCCGGTAGACCGGCTGGTCCGAGACCCGCTCCTCGCTCCACTTCGGCGGCGGCACATTGGTGGTGCGGGAGCGGACCTGGACGAGCTCGACGGTGCCGCTCCTGCCGGCCACGTTCTCGCGGTCGAGGCGCAGCGCCACTATGCGGCGCAGATATGTCTCGGAGAGGGCGCCGCGCAGGCCGACCGCGCGGTTGTCGCTGTCGTGGGTGGCGACGAAGTAGTCCCAGGCCCGGCGCAGCTCGTTCTGCTGGGTGTGGCTCGGCAGCAGATTGCCGTCGATGGCCCGGCCGTCCTGGGCGGACAGGTCGTACCAGCCGGTGGTCCGTATCGCGCCGTCCGCGGCGCTGATCTGCGCGCGCACCTGGACCGCGATGTTCTGCTGCAACGGGTTCGGCGCGAAGAGCTTCCAGTTCTGCTCGAACTCCGGGTAGATCCAGTCGTCGATCGCCCTGCCGTGCTGCTTGGTCAGCGTGTTCGACGGCGCGACGTGCAGGAACATCATGCCGACGTGCGTACAGACGGCGACCGCGACGACCGCCAGGGCCACGGCGACGCCGATCTGGTAGCGCAGGGAGAGGGCTGCGACACCGGTGCGGGGCTCGGGGTCATGGATCGACACGTCGGCCGGCCGGTCCGCGGCCGTCGGGGCCGTGCCGGGCGGGGAGCCCTGTGGGACGGCGGGCGCATCGCCCGGCTCGCCCGGCCCTTGCGGGGCGTTCGAGCCTCCGTCGTACGCGTCCATTCCGCCCCGTTCCGATCCCGGTCCCTCATTCGGCCGCCCGGCGCCGTACCCGCCCTCGCGCCCACCGCTCCCGCGACGCTCGCACGGAACGGTACTCAGGCCCGCGCGCCCGGCACAGCCCCCACCGGACCCGCCTCGCAGCCGTCCCGTCCGAACCACCCCGGTTTTCCACAGGGGACGCCCGCGGGCGCCGCGGGTTATCCACAGCGGTTGACACCTTACGGCGCCCGACCGACCATGGAGTCGCACGAACCGAACGATCGGTCGGGAGCAAGCTCCGGCAGAGCCCAGGTCGAGGGGGACCTCATGGCGACAGCAGCCGCGCACGACACGGCCCGCACACAGGCGTACGACGCACGGGACAGCGCCGACGGCACCGGCGGCGACACCGCCGCCTACGAGCGCGCCTTCGACTCCGCCGTGGCCGCCGACGACCGCATCGAGCCGCGCGACTGGATGCCCGACGCCTACCGCGCGACCCTCGTCCGGCAGATCGCCCAGCATGCCCACTCCGAGATCATCGGCATGCAGCCGGAGGCGAACTGGATCACACGCGCGCCCTCGCTGCGCCGCAAGGCGATCCTGATGGCCAAGGTCCAGGACGAGGCCGGGCACGGCTTGTACCTGTACAGCGCCGCCGAGACCCTCGGCACCAGCCGCGACGAACTGCTCGACAAGCTCCACACCGGCCGCCAGAAGTACTCCTCGATCTTCAACTACCCCACGTTGACCTGGGCGGACGTCGGCGCGATCGGCTGGCTGGTGGACGGCGCCGCGATCACCAACCAGGTCCCTCTGTGCCGCTGTTCGTACGGCCCGTACGCGCGCGCGATGGTCCGCATCTGCAAGGAGGAGTCCTTCCACCAGCGCCAGGGGTACGAACTGCTGCTGGCCCTCAGCCGCGGCACCCCCGAGCAGCACGCGATGGCACAGGACGCGGTGAACCGCTGGTGGTGGCCGTCCCTGATGATGTTCGGCCCGCCCGACGACGAGTCCGCGCACTCCGCGCAGTCGATGGCGTGGAAGATCAAACGGCATTCGAACGACGAGCTGCGCCAGCGCTTCGTCGACATCTGCGTCCCCCAGGCCGAGTCCCTCGGCCTCACCCTCCCGGACCCGGACCTGAAGTGGAACGAGGAGCGGGGGCACCACGACTTCGGCCCGATCGACTGGACGGAGTTCTGGGAGGTGCTCAAGGGCAACGGCCCGTGCAACGAACAGCGGATCACGCAGCGCAGGCAGGCACACGACGAGGGTGCGTGGGTGCGGGAGGCTGCCGCGGCCTACGCGCACAAGCACACCGGTGAGACAGGAGCGATGGGCGCATGACGAACACCGACTGGCCCCTGTGGGAGGTCTTCGTGCGCTCCCGCCGAGGCCTCGCCCACACCCACGCCGGCAGCCTGCACGCGCCGGACGCGGAGTTCGCCCTGCGCAACGCCCGCGACCTGTACACCCGGCGCGGCGAGGGAGTCTCGATCTGGGTCGTGCCCTCGTCCACCATCACGGCCTCCTCGCCCGACGAGAAGGACCCGTTCTTCGAGCCGGCCGCCGACAAGCCCTACCGCCACCCGACGTTCTACGAGATCCCGGAGGGGGTGAAGCACCTGTGACGACCACGACCGTTCCCACGGTGGCCGCACTCGCTCTCGGCGACGACGCCCTGGCGCTCTCCCACCGCCTGGGCGAGTGGGCGGGCCAAGCCCCTGTGCTGGAGGAGGAGGTCGCCCTCGCCAACATCGCGCTGGACCTGCTCGGCCAGGCCCGCGTGCTGCTGTCGCTGGTCGGCGACGAGGACGAACTGGCATACCTGCGCGAGGAACGCGCCTTCACCAACCTCCAGCTGGTGGAACAGCCGAACGGCGACTTCGCCCACACCATCGCCCGCCAGCTGTACTTCTCCACCTACCAGCACCTGCTGTACGCCGAGCTGGCGTCCGGCGACGGCCCCTTCGCCCCGCTCGCCGCGAAGGCCGTCAAGGAAGTCGCCTACCACCGCGACCACGCCGAGCAGTGGACCCTGCGGCTCGGCGACGGCACGGACGCCAGCCATGAGCGGATGCGGCGGGCGTGCGAGGCGCTGTGGCGTTTCACCGCAGAGATGTTCCAGCCCGTGCGAGGACTGGACGCCGACCTGCCGGGGATGGAATCGGCCTGGCTCGAGTCCGTCGGAGACATCCTGCGCCGCGCCACCCTGACGGTCCCCGAGGGTCCGCGGTCCGGGGCGTGGACGGCCGGCGCGGGCCGCCAGGGCCTGCACACCGAACCCTTCGGGCGGATGCTCGCCGAGATGCAGCATCTTCACCGCAGCCACCCGGGGGCGTCATGGTGACGACCACCGCGCTGGAGGCGGAACTCCTCGAGGTCGCCGGTTCGGTGCCCGACCCCGAGCTGCCCGTGATCACCCTGCGGGAGCTGGGCGTGCTGCGCGCGGTCCGCGTCAGCGGCGCCGACTCGGTCGAGGTCGAGCTGACCCCGACGTATACCGGCTGCCCGGCCGTCGAGGCGATGTCCCTGGACATAGAGCGCGTGCTGCACGCCCACGGCATGCGGGAGGTCACCGTGCGCACGGTGCTCACGCCCGCCTGGTCGACGGACGACATCACGGACGAAGGGCGGCGCAAGCTAAGGGAGTTCGGCATCGCGCCCCCGCGCGTGGGCCCGGCGTCCGGACCGGTCGCCGTACGACTGGGGCCGACCCGTACGACCCGCACCCTCGCCGCGGAGCCGGGCCGGGACCCCGTCCGCTGCCCGCACTGCGGATCCGCCGACACGGAACTGCTCAGCCGTTTCTCCTCCACCGCGTGCAAGGCGCTGCGGCGGTGTCTGTCGTGCCGTGAACCGTTCGACCACTTCAAGGAGTTGTGATGGCCCGCTTCCACACGCTCCCCGTGGCCGCGGTCGACCGGCTCACCGACGACTCCGTGGCCCTGACCCTCGCCGTGCCCGCGGAGCTGCGCGAGGAGTACCGGCACGCCCCGGGCCAGCACCTCGCCCTGCGGCGCAGGGTGGACGGTGCGGAGATACGGCGCACGTACTCGATCTGCTCCCCGGCACCGGCACCGGGCGCCGAAGGGCCCCGCACCCTGCGCGTCGGAGTGCGGCTGGTGGAAGGCGGGGCCTTCTCGGCGTACGCGCTCAAGGAGATCAACGTCGGCGACGAGCTGGAGGTGATGACGCCGGCGGGCCGCTTCACCCTCGACCCCGCGCCCGGCCTGTACGCCGCGATCGTCGGCGGCAGCGGCATCACCCCGGTGCTGTCGATCGTGACGACGCTGCTGGCGCGCGAGCCTGAGGCCCGGTTCTGTCTGGTGCGCAGCGACCGTACGTCCGCCTCGACGATGTTCCTGGAGGAGGTCGCCGACCTGAAGGACCGCTACCCGGAGCGGCTGCAGCTGGTGACGGTGCTGTCCCGGGAGGAACAGCAGGCGGGGCTGCCGTCCGGGCGGCTCGACCAGGAGCGGCTGGCCGGGCTGCTTCCGGCACTGCTGCCGGTGGAGCAGGTGGCGGGGTGGTTCCTGTGCGGTCCGTTCGGGCTGGTGCAGGGTGCGGAAAGGGCGCTGCGCAAGCTCGGAGTCGCCCGTACGCGTATCCACGAGGAGATCTTCCACGTGGACGCCGTCGCCCCTACGGCCGGCGTTCCCGCGCCCGCGCACAGCACGGTGACCGCGCGGCTGGACGGCCGGGGCGGCAGCTGGCCGGTCCAGGACGGCGAGTCGCTGCTGGAGACGGTGCTGCGCAACCGCCCCGACGCGCCCTACGCCTGCAAGGGCGGGGTGTGCGGGACCTGCCGTGCCTTCCTGGTCTCCGGTGAGGTGCGGATGGACCACAACTTCGCGCTGGAGCCGGAGGAGACGGAGGCGGGGTATGTGCTGGCGTGCCAGTCCCATCCGGTGACGGAGAAGGTGGAGCTCGACTTCGACAGGTGAGGGTGGGCAGCCCGTTCCCTTCTTCTAGAACCTGTTCTATCTTGACGGCCCGTCAGATCAGCTGAACGGCCCGGGAGGGCAGGGACCGTGGACTTCACCTTCACCGAGGAGCAGCAGGCGGCGGCCGAGGCGGCACGGGGGGTGTTCGCCGGAGTTGCCCCGGACGCGGTGCCCAGTCCGGCCCTCACCGCGGGCGCCGTCGCCGACGACTTCGACCGTGCGCTGTGGGCCAGGCTCGCCGACACCGACCTGCTGGGCCTGCTGTCGGCCCCGGAGTACGGCGGGTCGGGCCTGGACGCCATCGCGCTGTGCCTGGTGCTGCGCGAGGCGGGGAGAGTGCTGGCGCGGGTGCCGCTGCTGGAGAGCAGCGCGGCCCTGGCCGCCGTACAGGCCTTCGGCGGCGAGGATTTGAAGTCGGTTCTGCCGGCGCGGGCGGGCCGTGGGGAGGTCGTGCTGACCGTCGCAGCGAGCGGCCGTACCGGTCACGATCCCGCCGAACTCGCCGTGACCGCACGGCAGGAGGGGGACACGTGGGTGCTGGACGGGGTACAGACGGCGGTTCCCTGGGCGCACAACGCCGACTTCGTGGTCGTACCCGCGCACACGGCCGCCGACCGGACCCTGCTCGCCCTGATCCCCCGGACCCACGCGGGGATCGAGCTCGGCGAGCAGATCTCCACCACCGGCGAGCGGCTCGGCGAACTGCGCCTGGACGGCGTACGAATCGCGAACCGGGACGCCATCGACGCCGACGGCGCATGGGAGTGGCTGCGCGATCTGCTGGCCACCGGGACCTGTGCGCTGGCGCTCGGTCTCGGTGAGCAGGTCTTGCGGATGACAAGCGAGTACACCAGCAAGCGGGAACAGTTCGGGTTCCCGGTCGCCACCTTCCAGGCCGTCGCCGTCCAGGCCGCCGACCGCTACATCGATCTGCGGGCCATGGAGGTCACGCTCTGGCAGGCCGCGTGGCGGATCGGCTCGGCGGCTCAGGGCGCACTGCCCGCCTCCGGTGATGTCGCGGTCGCCAAGATCTGGGCCTCGGAAGGCGTACGGCGGATCGTGCAGACCGCGCAGCATCTGCACGGCGGGTTCGGCGCCGACGTCGAGTACCCCCTGCACCGGTACCACGCCTGGGCCAAACACCTGGAACTGTCCCTCGGCCCGGCGGCGGCCCACGAAGAGACCCTGGGCGACTTGCTGGCGGCCCATCCGCTCGGCTGACGGCGGGAGTCCTGTTCTGGAGGGCCTGCCCCGTCCAGAGAACGTGCCTAGAGAACGTGCCCCGGCTCACCCGCGTCGGTCACGACGGGACGGCCCGCGGCTGCCCAGACCTGCATGCCGCCGTCGACGTTCACGGCGTCGACGCCCTGCTGGACCAGGTACATCGCGACCTGGGCCGAACGCCCGCCGGAGCGGCAGATCACATGGACCCGCCCGTCCTGCGGCGCCGCCGCGGTCAGCTCGCCGTACCGGGCCACGAACTCACTGATGGGAATGTGCAGCGCCCCCGCGGCGTGACCCGCCTGCCACTCGTCGTCCTCGCGGACATCCAGCAGGAAGTCGCCGTCCTTGAGGTCCGTGACCTCGACCGTGGGCACACCAGCTCCGAATTGCATGTCTCCGACGCTACCCGACGCACCGGCCGACCGGGCCGGTGACCGGACCCGCTACCCGAGCAGCTCCGCCAGCTCCGCCTCGCGCTGGGCGACTTGGGCCAGAAGCTGCTCGGCGACCTCGTCCAGGAGACGGTCGGGGTCGTCCGGGGCCATCCGGAGCATCGAGCCGATCGCGCTCTCCTCCAGCTCCCGGGCGACGACGCTGAGCAGCTCCTTGCGCTGGGCGAGCCATTCGAGGCGGGCGTAGAGCTCCTCGCTGGGGGTCGGCCCCTGCTCCGGGGGCTTCGGCCCGGCGGCCCACTCCTCGGCCAGCTCCCGCAGCAAAGCCTCGTCACCACGGGCGTAGGCGCCGTTGACCCGGGTGATGAACTCCTCACGCCGCTCCCGTTCGGTCTCGTCCTGCGCCAGGTCGGGGTGCGCCTTGCGGGCCAGCTCGCGGTAGAGCTTGCGGACCTCGTCGCTGGGGCGCACCCGCTGCGGGGGCTGTACCGGCTGATCGCTGAGCATCGCCGCGGCCTCCGGGAACAGCCCCTGGCCGTCCATCCAGCCGTGGAACAGCTCCTCGACACCGGGCATCGGCATGACCCGGGCCCGCGCCTCGTCCGCCTTGCGCAGGTCCTCGGGGTCACCGGTGCGGGCGGCCCGGGCCTCGGCGATCCGGGCGTCCAGCTCGTCGAGCCGCGTGTACATCGGGCCGAGCTTCTGGTGGTGCAGCCGCTCGAAGTTCTCGACCTCGATACGGAAGGTCTCCACCGCGATCTCGTACTCGATGAGCGCCTGCTCGGCGGCCCGCACGGCCCGCTCCAGCCGCTCCTCGGGCCGGGGCACACCGCCCTGTGGCGTCACCCGGCCCTCACCGGCGACACCACCCTGCTCAGCTTCCGGGGTCGTCACCCGACCAGCGTAGGCCACGACCGAGGGGGACCTCCGCGCACACCGACTTCGTCCTGATCCGCCGGCCGCACGCCTGCCATGCCCCGGGCTCCCTTGCTCCCCCTCACACCCCCGCCTCCGCCGCGATCCGCCCCGATCGCACCGCCGCCAGCAGCTCCGCATGGTCCGCCTCGGTCCGGTCGGCGTAGGAGACGGCGAAGGTGGCGATCGCCTCGTCCAGTTCCTCGTTCTTGCCGCAGTAGCCGGCGATCAGGCGCGGGTCGGCACTGTGGGCGTGGGCGCGGGCCAGGAGCGCGCCGGTCATCCGGCCGTAGTCGTCCATCTGGTCGGCGGCCAGGGCCGCGGGATCGACGCTGCCCTTGCGATTGCGGAACTGCCGCACCTGGAAGGGCCGTCCGTCAGCCGTGGTCCAGCCCAGCAGGATGTCGCTGACCACCTGCATGCGCTTCTGGCCCATGACCACGCGCCGGCCCTCGTGCGCCACGTCCGGCACCTCGAATCCGGCGCTGACCAGATGCGGCACCAGTGCCGAGGGGCGGGCCTCCTTGACCTGGAGGACGAGCGGTTCGCCCCGGTGGTCCAGGAGCAGCACGACGTACGACCGTGTACCGACGCTGCCCGTGCCGACGACGCGGAACGCCACGTCGTGCACCGTGTGGCGGGCCAGCAGCGGAAGGCGGTCCTCGGAGAGCGAGGTCAGGTACTCCTCCAAAGACGCGGCCACCGTGGCCGCCTCGGCGTCCGGAACGCGCCACAGCACCGGTGGGGCGTCGACGAAGCGGCGCCCGCCGTCCTCGGTCGGCTCCGTCGACTTCGCCGCGAAGCGTCCGCTGGTGTTGGCCCGCGCCTTCTCGGAGACCCGCTCCAGTGTGCCGAGCAGGTCGTGGGCGTCGGTGTGGGAGACGAGCTCCTCGTCCGCGATGGCGTTCCACGCGTCGAGGACCGGGAGCTTGGCGAGCAACCGCATGGTGCGGCGGTAGGCGCCCACCGCATCGTGCGCCGCCCTGCGGCAGGTGTCCTCGTCCGCGCCCGCCTCGCGCCCGGCGAGCACGAGCGAGGCGGCGAGCCGCTTGAGGTCCCACTCCCAGGGGCCGTGGACCGTCTCGTCGAAGTCGTTCAGATCGATGACCAGGCCGCCGCGCGCGTCCGCGTACAGGCCGAAGTTGGCGGCGTGGGCGTCGCCACAGATCTGGGCGCGGATCCTGGTCATGGGGGTGCGCGCCAGGTCGTACGCCATGAGGCCCGCCGCGCCGCGCAGGAAGGCGAACGGCGTGGCCGCCATCCTGCCCACCCTTATCGGCCTGAGCTCGGCGATCCGGCCGCGGCTGGACTCCTCGACCGCGCTCACCGCGTCGGGCCGACCGCCGTCCAGGTCCAGTGTGGCGTGCGCTTCGCGCGGCACCCGGAGCCGCAGCGCCCTGCCCTCCTCCTTGGGAGTCCCCTGGGCCGGCCACTCGGCGAAACCCCGCACCCGGGGCAACCGGTGCGCGCCGCCCTTCGCGCCCACCGTCTCCGCAGCCGTCTCCGCAGCCGTCTCAGCACCGACCTCGGTCATTGCGACCGCCTCCCCCGCACACGCACGAACATCAACTCGTGCGACCGTACAGCCGGTCGCGGAAACGCGTCAGACCCTGTGGACAACTCCGCACCTGTGGATAACGCGGCTGGGCGTCAGCCCACGAGAGGGACCGCAGGCCCAGGCCACGCGCCATCAGCCCCAGCCCCAGCCCCAGCCCCAGCCCCAGCCCCAGCGTGCCATCAGCCCCGCCCCCGCGCACCGTCAGCGCCCGGCAGTGCCCACCCCACCGCTGAACCCCCGCTGACGAGCCGCCTCATAAAGAGCCACGGTCCCCGCGGCCGCCGCATTGAGGGAGCTGGCCGCACCCCCGATCGGAATCCGCACCGTCTCGTCGCACAACGCACGCCAGGACGCGCTCATCCCGGATGTCTCGTTGCCGATCACCAGCAGCACCGGGCCGGTCAGGTCCACCTCGGTGATGTCCCGTTCGCCGTGCTCGTCGGTGCCCAGGATCCGCACCGGCAGGCCGCCCTCGCGCAGACCGTCGGCCCAGTCCGCGACCGTACGCGGAGCGGGAACCCTGACCGTCGGCACGGCGAAGACCGACCCTGTGCTGGCGCGCAGCGCCTTGGGGTCGTACACGTCCGCCGCGTGACCGCACACGATCAGCCCCGACGCCCCGAACGCGTCGGCGGAACGGATGAGCGTCCCGATGTTGCCGGGTGTGGTCGGACGGTCGAAGACCACGCCGAGGAAGTCGGGCTCCGGAGCGAGGCGGTCCAGGTCGTCCGGGGGCAGCTCCGCGACGACGAGGAGCTCGGGCGTGGCCTCGTCCTTTCCGCCCAGCTCGCGCAGCAGACCGGAGTCCATCTTCACTCGCTGCACATCACGGCCGACCCGGCGCAGTGTCTCCTGCGCCCACTGCGACAGCTCGCGGTCGGCCGCGTACAGGACGGCACGCAGCGGCCAGCCGTGGTCCAGGGCCAGGGTGATGGGACGCACGCCCTGGACGACGAACTCGCCGGCGCGCTGCCGCTTCGTACGGTTGCCGAGGAGCGCCTCCCACTGCTGGAAGCGGGCGTTGCGGGTGCTCACCCGAAGCGTCGCGGGCGTGCTACCCACTGGATGCCCCTCTCTGGAACGGACGTCGTGTTCGGCAAGACCAGGCAAGGCCAGGGTCAGGCCAGACCAGGCAAGGCAAGGCAAGGCAAGGCAAGGCAAGGCAAGGGTCAAGCAAGGTCAAGATTAGGCACAGTCAGGCATCCCGCACCGCCGAAGCCCTCACCAGCACCGCCGAGCGCGTTCCGATCTTCAGCCGTTCCAAGGGCCGTACCGGTGCGACGGGGACCTTGCGGGCGCGGTCGGTCACGGCGATGACGGCGTGCGGCGGCAGCACCGACGCGAGCGACCGCAGCATCCCCGTCACCGGCTCACCGGGCACTTCACCCGCCCACTGGGTCCGTTCCCCGTACGGCAGGTCCGTCACCACCAGGTCGGGCGGCGATCCGGAGACGACCTGGGCCAGTGCGTCGGCATCGAAGACGTCCGCCGTTCCCACAGTGCAGGGCAGCCCGCCGCCGTCCGCGGTCAGGCGCTCGCGCAGCCGCCGGGCCGCGTCGGCCGCCTCCAGATACGACGGCTTCGCGAACCGTTCGCTCTGCTCGCGCCGCTCCCGCTCACGCGCGGCCAGTCCCTCCGGCGTGAGCAGGGCCAGGTTCTTGCGGGCGAGCCCGACGGGCTCCGGATCCACGTCGGAGGCGATCACCCGCCGCAGCGAACGGCGCTGGAGCAGTCCGAGCACCGTCACCAGATAGCCGCTGCCGCAGCAGGGGTCCCAGAGGGTCACCGGCCCGTCGTCCGGGAGGTGGTCCAGGCCACGCAGAAAGATCTCGACGGCCAGCCGCACGGGAAAGGCGGGGTACCCCGGGGCGGAGTGCAGGACCACTCCGCAGGCGAGGTCGGTACTGTCCACCCGCTCCGTGGCGTGACGGTAGGGCACCTGCTTCCTCTCTCCGGGCCTCCAGGACCGTATGACAGCCTGAGACGTTCCTCACAGAACGCAAGCGTCGGAATCAACCGTGAGAAAGATCCACACAGCAGAACGGGCGGCATCGTGATCACGATGCCGCCCGTCCCGTTGGTGTTGGTGGGGCACCGACGGAACTCGCTGATCAGGCCCCATGAGTCCGACGCGTAGATCGTTTCCCGCGCTGTTGGCGCGAATTTCCCACGGCGCAGGCCAGGGCGTCAAGGCCTCGATCGTCCAGCACCCGCAGGACGACGGCACGCCGCGCTCAATAACCGCAGGGGCCCTTTGGCGGCTCGCGTCACTAGGCCCGAACTCACTTACTCTCTCTGCTCCTCTTTCCCATCCAGGACTGGCAGACCCATCGGGCGAGTGCTCCTGCCAGGACGGCGACAACGATCGCCCCCCAGTCGATGATGTGCGGAAGCCCAGGGAAGAAAGCGAAGAAGGCGAGTGTCACGACGAGACCCGCCACGAACGCGGCGATCCCAGCCGACCGCCGTCGCGCCTCCCATCGCTGGTCCCGCCCCTGCTGTTGATCAATCATGAACGGCTCACTTCGTGATGTGGTGGCACTGGCTCACTCGGCGCACCCCGTTGACGTGGAGATGCGCACACGCCTTTCCATAACGAGGCAGCGTCTGGGGAGAGTTGTTCCGCATCGGATCGATCTTGCACTCGGGGTGCGTTCGCCCCCGGGAGGTCCTGTACGTCTTGTTGTTGGTGTTCGCGTACGTGAAGTCGATCCGCCAGTTGCAGAAGCCGGTGCCGAGCGCGGCGACAAAAGCACAGTCGACGCCGGCGTTCTGATAGGTGATCTTCTTCCCGCCACCTCGGATGATGTGTGTGAACATGCAACCGGTCGGAACCTTCATCGTCATGCCGCCAACGCTGTACTCGAAGGTTCGGACAGGAGTCGATCCGACAGCGCCAGCCCGCGCCACCGAGGAACTCGTCAGCACGAGAGCGCACGCGGCGGCAAGGGCCATGAAGAGCCGGGGTCGATAAGGCGCGACCATGAACAATCCCCTTCCGGCGGAGAATCTCTCCGACCGAAAAGAACTCCGCCGCCACGATCATGTTTCTGGCCAATGGGATGGTTCACCGACTTGAGTGATCAAGAGGTAGTGCGCTGACCATCTGATTCGTTTCTTCGGCTCAGCCCATCGAGTTGCATGTCAGTCACCACGGGCAGAGCCCCTTGGGCGCGACTCAGGCGTGGCTCCACGGCCGGATCGCGCAGAGGTCCCAGGCGAAGCGGCGCAGCCGCGCCTGCTCGACGTACATGGCTGTGTCGCCGTAGTTGATGTTGAGATGCCGCCCGAGGACAACGGTGGCCACGCTCCCCGCTCCGGCGGCCTTCAGAGCTGTGGACGCGGACTGAGCATGGTTGCCGGTGGTCCAGGTGTCATCGATGAGCAGCACGTTTTCGCCCCAGAGCGCCGACGACGTATAACGCTCTGCTGAGACAGTGCGGCCGAGCGCTGAAGCATCAGGCGTTGGCGTGAGCAATTCGCGGTAGCGGTCGCGGGTGACACCGACCATATCGGCGACCATGTCTCGGAGGGGGTGGTCGTTACGGCCGCTGGTGCTGGGCACAGTGGTGACGATGTCGAAGCCCGGTATCGCACAGTGGCCCGCAATGCGGTCTTCATGCAGGGCGAGAAAGCGCCACAAGACAGCCGCCAGCCCCATGCGGAAGTACTGCTGCTGTGGGCCGACGGCGTTCTTGTAGCGCCACAGCTCGTTGGCGTACTGCTCGCCTTTCAGGGCCAGCCTCAGGGGGACGACAACGTCGGCGACACCCTCACCGAGGATGTCGCCGGCCTGCTGACACTGCCAGCAGGTGGGGTAGCCGGCGTTCGCCGTGCCGCGGCAGACCTGGCAGACGCCCGGGCCGGGTAGCAGGGGATGGACGAGGAAGTTGGCGTAGCGGGCGGACAGCCCGACGACGGTTGCCACCCGGATCCGCCGGTTACGCCCAGGTGAGCTCGCCCGTGGCGGGGACGAGAGAGTCGAGTTCGTCAAAGACGTCACCAGGGCCGTCGACGACGGTTGTATTGGGCCGGGTCGCGTACTCCCGTGCCCATTCGTGGGTCATCAGAGAGCGCATGAGGAAGACCCGTCGGCCATGCTCCAGCGCGAGGCGTGCCTGCATGCGAGCCCCGCTGCGGTACGCCGCTTCGACCACCACGGTGGCGAGGCTGTAGCCGCTCATCACAGCGTTACGCATGGGGAACGAGGCCTTCGAGGGCGGAGAGTCCGGCCAGAACTGGGAGATCAGCATCCCCCGCTCGGCGATTTCCTGCTGGAGCCGTGCGTTCTGTGCCGGGTAGGAGCGGCGCAGGCCGGTGCCGATGACGGCGACAGTCCGGCCGCCGACGGCGAGCGCGGTTCCGTGCGCGGCGGTGTCGATGCCGGCGGCAAGGCCGCTGACCACTGTGACGCCGCGCTCGGCGAGCCCTCCCGCAATAGCCCGGGCATGGGCGATGCCCTCCGGAGTCGGAGTGCGCGTGCCGACGACCGCGACACGGAGATCGTCGCTGACGGGCGTACCGCGCAGGAACAGGAAGGGCGGCCGCTGGTAGACCAGCCTCAGATACAGCGGATAGTCATCGTCCAGGATGGTGACCAGCCGCATGCCTTCCCGCTCCCAGGCAGCGATCTCAGCAGCGACAGACTCCAGGTCGATGGCGGGTTCTGTGTCGAAGAGGGCGCCCTGCCCAGAGGCATCAAGCGCGTTCTCAAGTACGTCGCGCGCGCTTCCGACGGTCTCGATCTGGTCGGTGAGTTCGGGCCAGGGGCGATCACCCCGTCGCAGAAGTGCGACGAGGGCGGCTCGCTCCAGTTCCTGGTCCATGTCGCAAGTATAGGAAGAGCATCTGGGCCAGGCAGCGGAACGTGAGGGGGACCCGAGAGCTTCTACCTGGTACTGAGGGTTCTGGCCTGTAACCGGCCTGACCGACGCGAGGCACCGTCCTGCCTATACCTGGCCGGTGACCGCGCCTACAACGACCAGAAACCGGAGAACTACCAGCTCCCCATCCGCGCCATGGGCTACGAGCCCGTCTACGACTAAGCGAAGGACCAACTCGGCGTCCAGGCCGGCTTCGCCGGCGCCGAACTCGTCGAGGGCAACTGGTACTGCCCCTCCATGCCCCAGACCCTCAAGGACGCCACCAAGGACCTGATCGCCGAGAAGATCGACAAGCAGACCTGGATCGACCGCATCCGCGCCCGAGCCGCCTACCTCTTCATGCCCAAGCAGCGCCCCGACGCCGAAGGTCACCGCCGCGTCATGTGCCCCGCCGAAGCCAACCGCACCCAGTGCCCACTCAAGAAGCACACCCTCGGCCGCGGCATCCACCTGCCGCTCGTCGATCCCACCCCCAGCCCCGCGGGCTCACCCCTGTGCTGCGTCCAGAAGACCGTCACGGTCCCGCCGGAAGCCGGCGCCAACCTCTGGCAGCCCCTCCAGTACGGCTCCGAAGCCTGGCAACGCGTGTACTTCCGGCTCCGCAACAGCGTCGAAGGCATCAACGGCTACGCCAAAGACCCCCTCTACGAGCGCCTCGAAGACGCCGGCACCCGCCGCATCCGCGGCATCGCCGCCCAGACCCTCCTGCTGGCCTTCCAACTGGCCCACGCCAACCGCCGCAAGCTCAGGGCCTGGGCCGACTCGATCGCCCTCCTCGACGACCGACCGCGCCGCCGACCCACCCGCCGCCGCAAGACCAAGCCACTAGGCACATGGACTCCCAAGGGCTACGTTAACGAGCCCTAACCCTGAGACCTTCCTCACAAGCCACCAGTAGCCCACCCGCGACGCAACCGAAGATCCACACCCGAAAACGGGACCGCCGACGGCCCCAGCCGTCGGCGGTCCACGTGTTTTTGGCCACACACAGAGGAACGGGCGGCATCGTGATCACGATGCCGCCCGTTCCGTCGGTGCAACTAGAGCACTTTCGTCGGTGCTCCGTGGTGCGCGAGGGGGGAGTTGAACCCCCACGCCCTTGCGGGCACTGGAACCTGAATCCAGCGCGTCTGCCTATTCCGCCACCCGCGCATAAGGTGTGTCTTCGGGCCCTGACCCCTTGGGGTTACTGCCCTCCGACACCCAGAACATTAGCACGCTGGAAGGGGTGGATTCACATCCCTTACGGCCGGGCAGCCGCCGACCAGCACAGTCGGGAATCTCCCCCGGCCGTCGCCCCGTCGGCCCCACTCGAACGTCTCCGACCGACCCGCCGGACCCCGGCTACGTATCAACGTGTGCCGGTTCACGTATCAACCTCGTACCGGTCCGGCCCATCTCCCCAGGAGCCGGTCGGGGTCCACAGCCCGGTGCGGGACACTTGTCTGCGGCCGCCTCTACGATCCTTGGCAGGACGAGTCCGCCGGCGGAGTTCGAAGGGGAGCTCCGGAGGGAACTTCGGAGGCGTCGACACCCGTCGACCGGGCCGACAGGGGGAACCAGCCGATTTACCGGCGCGTGGATACGATCAGTAAGCAGTACCGGCAGTACGAAGCAAGGCAGTGCCCGCTCAGCGGGAAGCAGGACGGCAGCAGCTACGGAGGAGGTGCCCCATGGGAGTCCTGAAGAAGTTCGAGCAGCGTCTCGAAGGTCTGGTCAACGGCACCTTCGCCAAGGTGTTCAAGTCCGAGGTCCAGCCCGTGGAGATCGCCGGAGCGCTCCAGCGCGAGTGCGACAACAACGCGACCATCTGGAACCGCGACCGGACAGTCGTACCCAATGACTTCATCGTGGAGCTGAGCACGCCGGACTTCGAGCGGCTCAGCCCCTACTCCGGCCAGCTCGGCGACGAGCTCGCCGGCATGGTGCGCGACTACGCCAAGCAACAGCGCTACACCTTCATGGGCCCCATCAAGGTCCATCTGGAGAAGGCGGACGACCTCGACACCGGCCTGTACCGGGTACGCAGCCGTACGCTCGCCTCCTCCACCAACCAGCAGGCCTCCGCGCCCGCCCCGGCGGCCCCGGCCGGACGTCCGGGTTCCGCCGCCCCCGGCGGCTACGGCTACCCGCCGGCCGCCGCGCCCGCGGGCGCCCCGCCGATGCCGGCCGCACCGCCGCCCGGCGGCCGTCCCGGCGGTTACGGCTACCCGCCGGCCGCGAGCGGACAGCGGCCCCCGGCCGCACCCGCGGCCGGCGGTCGCACCCGCTACTGGATCGAGATCAACGGCACCCGCCATCAGATCTCCCGCGCCACGCTCGTGCTGGGCCGCAGCACCGAAGCCGACGTGCGGATCGACGACCCCGGCGTCTCCCGCCGGCACTGCGAGATCCGGACCGGAACGCCCTCGACGATCCAGGATCTCGGTTCCACCAACGGCATCGTGGTGGACGGGCAGCACACCACCCGCGCTACGCTCCGCGACGGCTCGCGGATCGTCGTGGGCAGTACCACCATCATTTACCGGCAAGCCGAAGGGTGAAGCGGGGGCAATGTCAGAGCTGACCCTCACGGTCATGCGGCTGGGTTTCCTGGCCGTACTGTGGCTGTTCGTGATCGTGGCCGTGCAGGTCATCCGCAGCGACCTGTTCGGTACGCGCGTCACCCAGCGCGGTGCGCGCCGGGAGAGCGGACGGCAGCAGCAGGCCGCCCGCCAGGCCGCGCCCCCGCAGCAGCGCCAGCAGGCCGCGGGCGGCCGGCAGCGGCGCAACGCCCCCACCAAGCTGGTGGTGACGGAGGGCACACTCACCGGCACCACCGTCGCGCTCCAGGGCCAGACCATCACGCTGGGCCGGGCGCACGACAGCACCATCGTGCTGGACGACGACTACGCCTCCAGCCGTCATGCCAGGATCTATCCGGACCGCGACGGCCAATGGATCGTCGAGGACCTGGGCTCCACCAACGGCACGTACCTCGACCGAACGCGGCTGACGACCCCCACACCGATTGCGCTGGGCGCGCCGATCCGCATCGGCAAGACCGTCATCGAGCTGCGGAAGTAGTGCTACGTCATGAATGAGCGCGAGCGGAGCGAGCACGCAGCGGCGGCCCTCACCCCGGGCCCCGGCGCGCTCCCGACCGGAGGGTGGGCACCGTGCGGATGTACCCGGAGCCGACGGGCGAGGTGCGCATGAGTCTGTCACTGCGCTTCGCCGCCGGATCGCACAAAGGCATGATCCGGGAAGGCAACGAGGACTCCGGGTACGCCGGTCCGCGCCTGCTCGCCATCGCCGACGGCATGGGCGGCGCGGCGGCCGGCGAGGTCGCCTCCTCCGAGGCCATCTCCACCATCGTCGCGCTCGACGACGACGTCCCCGGCTCCGACATCCTCACCTCGCTCGGTACGGCCGTACAGCGCGCCAACGACCAGCTGCGCGCGATGGTCGAGGAGGACCCGCAGCTGGAGGGCATGGGCACCACGCTCACCGCCCTCCTGTGGACCGGCCAGCGCCTCGGCCTCGTGCACGTCGGCGACTCGCGCGCGTACCTGCTCCGCGACGGCGTCCTGACGCAGATCACGCAGGACCACACGTGGGTGCAGCGCCTCGTCGACGAGGGCCGTATCACCGAGGAAGAAGCCACGACCCATCCGCAGCGCTCCCTGCTGATGCGCGCGCTGGGCAGCGGCGACCACGTCGAGCCCGACCTCTCCATCCGCGAGGTCCGCGCCGGCGACCGCTACCTGATCTGCTCCGACGGTCTGTCCGGGGTCGTGTCCCACCAGACCCTCGAAGACACCCTCGCCAGCTACCAGGGCCCCCAGGAGACCGTGCAGGAGCTGATCCAGCTCGCGCTGCGCGGCGGCGGCCCCGACAACATCACGGTCATCATCGCCGACGTCCTCGACCTCGACACCGGGGACACCCTCGCCGGGCAGCTGTCCGACACCCCCGTCGTGGTCGGCGCGGTCGCCGAGAACCAGAACCAGCTGCACGACAACGGCATCATGCAGACCCCGGCCGGCCGCGCCTCCGGGCTCGGCCGCCAGGGCCACGGACAGGGCGGCGGCGCCTTCGGCCCGCCCGGCTCCGGCGACACCACCGGCTACATCCCCGCGGGCAGCTTCGGCGACTACGGCGACGACGACTTCGTCAAACCCCGCAAGGGGCGCAAGTGGCTGAAGAGATCCTTCTACACCGCCCTCGCCCTCGCCGTCATCGGCGGCGGGCTGTACGGCGGCTGGCGCTGGACGCAGACGCAGTACTACGTCGGCGTCAACGGCGAGCACGTCGCCCTGTACCAGGGCATCAGCCAGGACCTCGCCTGGGTCTCGCTGTCCAAGGTGCAGAAGGACCACCCCGAGATCGAACTCAAGTACCTGCCGACGTACATGCAGAAGCAGGTCAAGGCGACGATCGCCGAGGGCGGGCTGAAGGACGCCCAGTCGAAGATCTCCGAGCTGTCGGTACAGGCCTCCGCGTGCAAGAAGGAGGTCGAGCGGCAGTCGGCCGCGAGCGAGAGGAACGCCCGGACCGGCGAGGGCGAGGCCGGCGGCACCACGGGAACCACACCGGCCTCTTTGACGTCAAAGGCCACACCGACGCCGAACCCATCGGCGTCGAAATCGCCCGCCCCGTCCACGACCGCGCCCACTCCCAGCCCCGGCCCCAGCCTCTCCGACCAGGAGCAGAAGGTCGTCTCGCTGTGCGACAAGCAGTAGCCAAGCCGTGAGAGGCCCTGTCACACGATGAGCAGTACAACCAACCCACCGACGCACCACACGTCCACGATCGGCGCGATCGGCGCGCCGAGCCGACGCAACACCGAACTCGCGCTGCTCGTGTTCGCCGTGGTGATTCCGGTGTTCGCCTATGCCAACGTGGGCCTGGCCATCCACGACGAGGTGCCGGCCGGCCTGCTGAGCTACGGCCTGGGCCTCGGCCTGCTGGCCGCCGTCGGCCATCTGGTCGTACGCAAGTTCGCGCCCTACGCCGACCCCCTGCTCCTGCCGATCGCCACGCTCCTCAACGGCCTCGGCCTGGTGCTCATCTGGCGCCTCGACCAGTCGCAGCGGCTCCAGCAGCTCGCCGAGCGGCTCTACGACTCCTTCTCCCCCTCCGCCCCCAAGCAGCTGCTGTACTCCGCCATCGGCATCGCGCTCTTCGTGGCCGTCCTGGTCCTGCTCAAGGACCACCGCGTCCTGCAGCGCTACACGTACATCTCGATGGTCGCCGCCATCGTGCTGCTGCTCCTGCCCCTCGTTCCCGGCCTCGGCGCCAACGTCTTCGGCGCCAAGATCTGGATCAGCGTCGCCGGGTTCTCCATCCAGCCGGGCGAGTTCGCGAAGATCGTCATCGCCGTCTTCTTCTCCGGCTACCTCATGGTGAAACGGGACGCGCTCGCGCTCGCCAGCCGCCGCTTCCTGGGCCTGTACCTGCCGCGCGGCCGCGACCTCGGCCCGATCCTCACCCTGTGGGCCCTCAGCCTGCTGATCCTCATCTTCGAGAACGACCTCGGCTCGTCCCTGCTGTTCTTCGGCATGTTCGTGATCATGCTGTACGTCGCCACCGAGCGGACCAGCTGGATCGTCATCGGCCTGCTGATGTCCGCCGGCGGCGCGGTCGTCGTCTCCACCTTCGCCAGCCAGGTCCAGGTCCGGGTCAACGCCTGGCTGGACCCCTTCGGCTGCTACGAAACCTCCGGCGCCTGCGAACAGATCGGCCAGTCGATCATGTCCTTCGGCTCCGGCGGTGTCCTCGGCACCGGACTGGGACAGGGCAACTCCGACCTCATCGGCTTCGCCGCCAACTCCGACTTCATCTTCGCCACCGTCGGCGAGGAGCTCGGCCTGGCCGGCGTCATGGCGTTCCTGCTGCTGTACGGCCTGATCATCGAGCGGGGCATCCGTACCGCGCTGGCCGCCCGCGACCCCTTCGGCAAGCTGTTCGCGACCGGCCTCTCCGGCGCCTTCGCCCTGCAGATCTTCGTCGTCGCCGGTGGCGTCATGGGCCTCATCCCGCTCACCGGTATGACGATGCCGTTCCTGGCCTCCGGCGGATCCTCCGTGATCGCCAACTGGGCCCTGATCGGCATCCTCATCCGCATCAGCGACACCGCCCGCCGCCCCGCGCCGGCCCCGGCCGGCAACCCTGACGCCGAGATGACCCAGGTGGTCCGCCCGTGAACAAGCCCCTGCGCCGGATCGCGCTCTTCTGCGGTCTCCTCGTCCTCGCCCTGCTCGTCCGCGACAACTGGCTCCAGTACGTCCAGGCCGACTCCCTGCAGAAGAACGACAACAACCGCCGTATCTCCATCGAGCGCTACGCCCAGCCGCGCGGCGACATCATCGTCGACGGAAAGTCGATCACCGGGTCCAAGGAGACCTCGTCCAGCGACTTCAAGTACAAGCGCACCTACCAGGACGGCCCCATGTGGGCGCCCGTCACCGGGTACGCCTCGCAGGCCTTCGGCGCCAACCAGCTGGAGTCCATCGAGGACGGCATCCTCACCGGCAACGACGACCGGCTCTTCTTCCGCAACACCCTCGACATGATCACGGGCAAGGAGAAGGAGGGCGGCAACGTCGTCACCACCCTCAACTCCGCCGCGCAGAAGGCCGCGTACGACGGCCTCGCCAAGCGCGGCAAGGGCGCCGTGGTGGCTCTCGAACCGAAGACCGGCAAGATCCTCGCCCTGGCCTCGTACCCGTCGTACGACCCCTCGTCGTTCGCCGGGAACTCCACCACCACGGACACCAAGGCCTGGCAGAAGCTCCAGAAGGCGAACGACCCGAACGACCCGATGCTGAACCGGGCGCTGCGCGAGGTGTACCCGCCGGGATCGACCTTCAAGGTCGTCACCGCGGCCGCCGCCCTGGAGAACGGCCTGTACGACGACCCGGACGCGAAGACCAACTCGCCGCTGCCGTGGATCATGCCGGGCACCACGACCGAGCTGAAGAACGAGGGGAACATCCCCTGCAAGAACGCCACGCTGCGCGAGGCGCTGCGGGTGTCGTGCAACACCGTCTTCGGCAAGGTCGGCGCCGACCTCGGCAACGACAAGATGCTGGCGGAGGCCAAGAAGTTCGGCTTCACCGAGGAGCAGTTCACGCCCGTCCGCTCCAGCGCCTCGGTCTTCTCCGAAGGTATGAACGACTCGCAGACCGCGCTGTCCTCCATCGGCCAGTACAACACCGCCGCGACCCCGCTGCAGATGGCCATGGTCGCCTCGGCCGTCGCCAACGACGGCAAGCTGATGAAGCCGTACATGGTCGACAAGCTCCAGGCCCCGAGCCTCGACACCATCGAGCAGACCGACCCGGAAGAGCTGAGCCAGCCGCTGTCCTCGAAGAACGCCCAGATCCTGCAGTCGATGATGGAGACGGTCGTCAAGGACGGCACCGGTACGAAAGCACAGATTCCCGGCGTCACCGTGGGCGGCAAGACCGGTACCGCCCAGCACGGCGAGAACAACAGCAAGAACCCCTACGCCTGGTTCCTCTCGTACGCCAAGCTCAGCGACGGCAGCTCGCCGGTCGCCGTGGCCGTGGTGGTCGAGGACGAGGACGCCGTCCGAGACGACATCTCCGGCGGTGGCCTCGCGGCCCCCATCGCCAAGAGCGTGATGGAGGCGGTCATCAACAGCAAAAAGTGAGAGCCCCGTCACGTCGCCTTCACATCGGTGCACGTTGCGATACCGGTCCGGTATCGGGTTGCGGGCTTGGCCAGGTCATATAAAGCGAGCCGGGTACGGTAGGCCCGGACGGCAGCCTCCGACCGCACGTTCGTGACGGTCGGGACCGACGGAGAGGGCTGGTAGGAAGCTATGGAAGAGCCGCGTCGCCTCGGCGGCCGGTACGAGCTGGGCCCGGTGCTCGGCCGTGGTGGCATGGCGGAGGTTTACCACGCGCATGACACCCGGCTCGGGCGCCAGGTGGCGGTGAAGACGCTGCGCGCGGACCTCGCGCGCGACCCGTCCTTCCAGGCCCGGTTCCGCCGGGAGGCCCAGTCGGCCGCCTCGCTCAACCATCCCGCGATCGTCGCGGTCTACGACACGGGCGAGGACTACATCGACGGGGTCTCGATCCCGTACATCGTCATGGAGTACGTCGACGGCTCCACGCTCCGTGAGCTCCTGCACAGCGGCCGCAAGCTGCTGCCGGAGCGCGCCATGGAGATGACCATCGGCATCCTCCAGGGTCTGGAGTACGCCCACCGCAACGGCATCGTCCACCGCGACATCAAGCCGGCCAACGTCATGCTGACGCGCAACGGCCAGGTCAAGGTGATGGACTTCGGCATCGCCCGCGCCATGGGCGACTCCGGCATGACGATGACGCAGACGGCCGCGGTCATCGGCACCGCCCAGTACCTCTCCCCGGAGCAGGCGAAGGGCGAGCAGGTCGACGCGCGATCGGACCTGTACTCCACCGGCTGCCTGCTCTACGAGCTCCTGACGGTCCGCCCGCCGTTCGTCGGCGACTCCCCGGTCGCGGTCGCGTATCAGCACGTGCGGGAGGAGCCGCAGGCGCCGAGCGTCTTCGACCCCGAGATCACGCCGGAGATGGACGCCATCGTCCTGAAGGCCCTCACCAAGGACCCGGACTACCGCTACCAGTCCGCCGACGAGATGCGCGCCGACATCGAGGCCTGCCTCGACGGCCAGCCGGTCGCGGCAACGGCGGCGATGGGCTCCGTGGGCTACGGCGGCTACCCCGACGACCAGCCCACGACGGCCCTGCGCGCCGACGCGGGCGGCGCCGGGGCCACGACGATGATGCCCCCCATGAACCCGGACGAGGGCGGTTTCGGCTACGACGACCGTCCCGACCGGCGCCGCCAACGGAAGTCGAACACCTCGACGATATTGCTGGTCGTGGCGGGCATCCTGGTCCTCGTCGGCGCTGTCCTGATCGGCAGGTGGATCTTCGCGAGCGGCGGGGTGACCGACAGCACGGTTGCCGTGCCCAACCTCGTGGGCACGGCCCAAAAAGATGCCGAGGCGCAGTTGACCAACAGCGACCTCAAGGTGGGAACGATCACGCCGAAGCCCTGCGAGGACCAGGCCAAGGGCAACGTCTGTGACCAGGACCCCGATCCCAAAACCAAGGTCGACAAGAACTCCACCGTCAATCTGGTGGTCTCGACCGGCGCTCCGAAGGTGACGGTGCCGGACGTCCAGGGCCTGTCCTACGAGAAGGCGAAGTCCCAGCTTGAGGACAAGGGCTTCGATGTCGACCAGAAGATTCAGGAGTCGGATCGGGAACCGGGCGTTGTGATCGGCCAGGATCCCGGGGGCGACACGGAACAGGAGAAGGGCTCCACGATCACCCTCACTGTTGCCAAGGCCCCGGAGAAGTCCACCGTGCCCGATGTCGCCGGCAAGACCTGCGACGAGGCCAAGACACAGATGGCGGCCAACGAACTGGTCGGCAACTGCGTCGATGTGGAAACCGACGACCAGTCCCTGGTGGGCAAGGTCATCGTGACCGACCCACAGGCCGGCACCCAGGTCAACAAGAACCAGACGGTGACGATCCAGATCGGCAAGGCCGCGCAAAAGACGCAGGTCCCCGTCGTCGTCGGGCAAACCGTGGGTCAGGCCAAGCAGATCCTCAACGCGCAGGGCTTCGCCAACATCCAGTTCGCCGACGGCAGCGACCAGAGCGACACCGCGTTCGTGCAGCAGCAGGACCCGCAAGGGAACAGCGAGGTCGACGACCCGGCTGGGACGACAATCACGTTGACGACCATCGGCGTCGGCAACAACGGCGGGAACAACGGCGGCAATGACAACGGCGGCGGGTTCATCGGCGGCGCCGGTTAGCGGCTGACCTCGCACGGCCAGGGATCAAGGGCCCGGTACTCACAGGAGCGCCGGGCCCTTGATCATTTTTCCTTACGGGACTCGTTTTAGGCATCAAATGGGGGCGGCATCCCCAGAGGTGGCACCGGAACGGCGGCCCGCACAGGTGGGATCCGGCCCGCGGGGGCGAGTTTGTCCTTGGGGCCGGCGCCGTGGGTCGTGCGGCGCTCGCCGCTTCGACGCGCCTGCATGGACCACTCGTGTTGTTCTTCCAACCAGGAAGTCAAGGCACTGATCGTGTCACTGAGTTGCGCGGGGCATGCCGGTCAGCTCGGGGTGTCGCAGCGCCTGGAGTGTGAGGCGGTGGGGGCCTGCGGCCGACGGTGCGTTAGTTATGCCAGCATGTGCCATGGGCCGGTGGTGCGCGGGGTGGAAGGTGTAGTTCCAGTCCCCGTGGAAGCTGTGGCGGGTGATCGGCAGGGCGTTGATGGCCTCGCCACCCCCAGGTTGGGCGAGGACCAGTTCGTCCCGCTGGAGCAGGCATTTGACCAAGAGATTTGTTGCCTGCGGCTGGATGGACCGCGGTGGACGCTGTGTCGGGATCAAGACCATGATCGGGCGACGCCAGCTGTTCGCGCTAACAACAACCGAGTTCAGGTCAACAAGTGACCAGACTCACACATCAATAATGTCCCGTATCCGAAATTTCAAGATCGATAAGTCTTGTCGTGCTCCACTCAACATGTTCGACTAGCCCCGACCGCTTTTCCGTCACAAGCAGGGGGAACATGATGCAGCCTCGCATAGCTGGTAAGTCTCGGATAAGTCGCAGAACGACCGCCGTGGCATTGAGTCTCGCGGCAGTAGCTACCGCTGTTTCTTTCGCTACTCCAGCGCAGGGAGCAGCCCAGGTACTCGTCCAGCTGAGCTGCACTGACGCAAGAAAGACCTTCAAGATCAACGTGACTCTCGAAGGGAGTGGGGCTCCCACCGCCACGTACAACGTCTCCATCAGGACCACCGACTACATCGACGACACGCGGGCCCCGAAAGTACGTCTGATCTCTGGCAACAAGGATCACACGACTACCTACTACCGATGGCGCACCGGCGCTCAGGGCAGAAGCGTCATCAGCAACTGGGACACCACTCTTCAGCAGCCCAAGGGACTGGACAAGGTCTTCATCGAGGGTACGGTCAATACCGCCTCCTCGGATGCATCTAACTTCTACTGCACGGACTACGCTCCGAAGTAACGGTACGTCACTGCCGCATGCACAAGATGCCCAGCCATTAGTGGCACGACGGTCGGAAGAACCCAGTAATTCCAGTCGCTGGGATTACTGGCTGGCTCCAACCACAGTGGGCACCTGTTCAGCATGAGCGGGTGCCCATTTTGCACTACCCAAACCCTTACTGAAGCACGGCACCACGAGGAGCTGTCACGCAATGGAATGGTGACGCTCCAGGGCGCTGACCTCACAGAATCTAAGCGTGACGTCCTGTCACGCTTTCCCGGAGGTTATCCACAGCCTCGGTCGAGCCTCACGCTCTACCCGCGCCGCTCCGTTCTCAACATCGCCATGCTCCTTCCCGACAGCGAAGTCGCACGTCAGGTACGTGTGTACCTCCTCGACACGGAATACCTGGCGCACACAGCCTGTGGAAAACCCAGCCCCCACTGACGTCGTCTCCCTCGACGACCGCATTACTAGATCCTCGGCAAGACAGTCGTCCCCATGCTCAACGCTCCGATCGCCACCGCTGGCGAACACCGGAGCGAACTCATCGAGCTCCGCGAGGACATCCAGAACGTCGAACGCAGGCTGTGCTGGCACCACCGGCGCATCAGCACCCTGGGAGAGGCTCCGACAGACCAGGTCAGGGCCCTCCATCGCGGCCATGACCTGGAAAGTGCTCGAGCGTCACGTCGTCGATCTGCCGCGCCGGGACCGTTGTACGGACGTCGTCGTGCGGCCGGCCCGCAGCGACCGGGGCATCGACATCACCAGGCGCACGGCCGATGGCCGAAGCGTGGAAGTCCAGTGCCAGAACCGGGCTGGTCGCTGGTCCGTCCCCAGTGCTGATATGCAGAAGTTCGCCGGAGCCTCACGAGCCGTCGACCACGTGGATGTCGCACTATTCGTCGCCACGTGCAACCTCAGTCTCGAAGCACAGGCAATCGCCGACCTGAGCGGCGTCATCACCGTGAACCGCGACGACCTAGAGGCGTGGAGCGCTGGAGTGCTGCTCAAGGCGCTGCGATAAAGCAGCCGCATCGGAAAGGCCCGAAGCCGCAAAGGGTAGTCGCGGCTTCGGGCCCACTTACTTCGAGACTGACAACATGTCACTCTCGAAGAGAATCCACCTGCTCACCTACGCAGCTCCTTCGGCGGCGTCCGCTCACTGTCCACCTTCTCCACCCGCACCAGCTCCCCACACGATGTACCGGTACTCGGACGTATATACCGGCGTACAAGTCGTCAACGTGATGTAGTGGCCCGCCTTCATCTTCCCGGACTCCTCGGGGACCGCCGACAGCACCTTGACGTTGTACTTCGAGGCCTCGGGAAGAGTCCTTAGACCTTGTAGACGTACCACTTGTCCTTTGTCTCGAAGACGATCGGGTCGCCTTTCTTCAACTTGTCGATGTTGTGGAACTGCGCGCCGTGGCCGTCCCGGTTGCGCCGCGCCTGCGCCCTCGCATAAGCGTCGGGGGCAGGCGCACTACTCGGGCCGCAGCCGTCGATTGCACGTTTCGGCCCTCGGTGAACTTAAGCGGCATGGCAATATCGGCCGGATTCAACAGCTCCCGTGCCCGCGTCCGTAGACGCCAGCCTCATGTCACCGGCCCAGCCGACGCCAGCAAGTGCGTGGCACCGCTTGGATCACTGGCCGAGCCCCTTCAGCGGTGTCCGCCTGCTGGCGACCCTTTCGACGCAGATCAATTCGTCCCAAGCCATGTACCAACACCGGCTCTTGTCGCAGAACACATCACCCAGTCCATCGCATACCCGTACGCACATCGATCGTGTCTTCATGTGCGACGACTCGTTGATCGGGTGGGGTGGGGAATCGGAACTCTGCCCTGGCCATTCGGCCACCTCGAACGGAAGGGCAGAACATGATCAACGATTCGGCACTGTTGGAGTCAAAGACCTTGCGCGACAGTGTGCTGGACCGCACGGACGTGCTCGACAGAGTCAAGGCGCTGTCGCTGCTGCCGGACGGGATGCATGTCACGACGGCGATGGTGGCAGCGTATTTCGAGGTCGGTCTCGAAGCCATCAAGTCCCTCGTCAAGGACCACCGAGCTGAGTTGGAGGCCAACGGCTACCGTCTGTTGGCCGGAGACGAACTGAGGTCCTTCAAGGACCTCAGTGGAATCCAGTCGCGCACACGATCCCTGGCGCTTTTCTCTCGCCGCGCTGTCCTCAACGTCGCCATGCTGCTCCGCGACAGTGAAGTCGCACGTCAGGCGCGTGTGTACCTCCTGGACATGGAGTACCTGGTGCGGACACAGCCTGTGGAAAACCCGGTCCCCACAGAGATCGTCTCCCTCGACGACCGCATCGACCAGCGCATCACGCACATCCTCGGCAAGACCGTTGTGCCGATGTTCAACGCCCTGATCGAAACGTCAGGCGAACACCGTAGGGAGCTGATCGCCCTGAGGGCAGGAGTCCAGCGAATCGAGCATCGGCTCCGGCAGCACAACGCCCGGCTACAGAGGCTGGAGGCTCGACCAGAGGAACGTCCTCTCGCCGGAGCGATCGCTGCCATGGACGCAATGAGCGGCCGCGGGTTCGAACAGCATGTCGCCGCACTGCTCCGCCGCGACGGCTGCACCGACATCGTCGTACAGGGCGGCCGCAGAGACCGAGGCGTCGACATCACCGCGCTCACGGCCAACGGGCGACGCCTCGTCGCCCAGTGCAAGAGGTTCGCGCCCTACCTCTCCATCACCTCTGCCGACGTGCAGAAATTCATCGGATCGGCCAAGGTGCTGTACGACTCGGAAGTGTCCCTCTTCGTGGCAACATGCCCCTTCACTCCAGACGCCCTGAGCATCGCCACCGACTGCGGCATCACCGCCGTACACCGTGGGCTGTTGGAGAAGTGGAGCGCGGGAGAGCCTCTGAACGTCCTGGAGTAGGCACGGTGTGGCAAGAGGCCCGAAGCCGCAAAAGGAAGTTGCGGCTTCGGGCCTTGGCCATGTTAGCGACTGAGCTCCTGCAAGGAGCTCAGTCAGCCCAGCTCCTTCGGCGGCGTCCGCTCGCTGTCCACCTTCTCCACCCGCACCAGCTCCCCCCACACGATGTACCGGTACTTGGATGTGTACACCGGCGTGCAGGTCGTCAGGGTGATGTAGTGGCCGGCCTTCTTCTTGCCGGACTCCCCGGGGATCGCCGACAGGACCTTGACGTTGTACTTCGAGGTCTCCGGAAGGGTCGCGTAGACCTTGTAGACGTACCACCTGTCCTTCGTCTCGAAGACGATCGGGTCGCCCTTCTTCAGCTTGTCGATGTTGTGGAACTGCGCGCCGTGGCCGTCGCGGTGGGCGGCGAGGGCGAAGTTGCCGGTCTTGCCGCTGGTCGGGAGCGTGGCCTTGACCGGGTCGGTGTAGTAGCCGGCGACGCCGTCGTTCAGGACCTTCGCCGAGGTGCCCTTCTCGACCAGGACCTCGCCGCTCTTCATCGCGGGGACGTGCAGGAAGCCGATGCCGTCCTTGGTGTCCAGCGCGCCGGGACCGCCGGGACCGGTGTCCTTCTGGGCCCAGGTGTCGCGGACCTTGTCGCCCTGCTGGTCCGCCTTGCGGTCGGCGAGGACGTTCGTCCACCACAGCGAGTAGACGACGAACAGGCCGAGCACTAGGCCCGCCGTGATGAGGAGTTCACCGAAGACACTGATCGCCATCGCGATCCGGCCCATGCCGCGGCGGCGCGGTGCGGGCGCCGGTCCGGGGGTGTCGGTGTGCTCTTGGTGCTCGGTGGTCGCTGCCACTGGTCATCTGCCCTTAACTGACGAGCGCATCCGGCTTGCCCTTGCTGCGCGGCCGTTCCTCGACCATCTTGCCCCAGACGATCAACCGGTACTTGCTGGTGAACTCCGGCGTGCAGGTGGTGAGGGTGATGTAGCGGCCCGGTTCGGTGAAACCCGATCCCGGCGGGACGGGGTCCAGCACACTCGTGTTGCTCGGGGACGTCACCGGCAGCATCGACGCCATCTTGTAGACGTAGTACTTGTCCTGGGTCTCCACGACGATCGCGTCGCCCGCCTTGAGCCTGTTGATGTACCGGAACGGTTCACCATGCGTGTTGCGGTGGCCCGCGAGCCCGAAGTTGCCGGTCTTCGCGTCGGGCATCGCCGTCTTCAGCGCGCCCTCGCCGTAGTGGCCGACCATGCCCCGGTCGAGCACCCCCTTGTTGCTGACGCCCTCCGCGATCGGCACCACCACGTCCAGCTTCGGAATGTGCAGGAGGGCGAAACCCTGCCCCGGCTGGAAGACGCCCGGGTTCCGCTTGCCGTTCGCCCAGTCGTCCTGGAGGCTGCTGGCCGCCTTGTCCGCCTGCGCATGCGCCCGGACGTTCGTCCACCACAGCTGGTAGGTGACGAACAGCAGCATCAGCACACCGGTGGTGATGAACACCTCGCCGATCGCCCGGCTGGCGACGACGGCCGCACCGGGCTTGCGCGCCCTCGCCTGTCGGCGGGCCTCCAGGCGGGAGAGGGGCCTGCCGTCCTCCGCCGACTCGGAGGATGTCTGGGGCTCCGGCGCGCCCCCATGGCGCCCGTGACGCCGCTTGGCGGCCTTTCTGCGGGCCGCACGGCCACCCGTGGTCCCTCCAGTGGCGGAGGAGGCGGATGAGGCGTCAGAGACGGAGGCAGCCGCTATCGACTCGCCCGCGGCTCCGTGCGTCGGCGGCTCGGGGACCCGCAGTGCGACGGTCTCCTCGTCGGGCGGCGGTACGTAGGGCTCGTCCAGGCCCGTGCCGTACGACGCGGACGCGCTCAGGTCACCCGCGCCCAGATCGCCCGCGCTCATGTCGTACGACGCGGACGCGCTGTCGTACCAGTCCCCGAGCACGCCGGAGGCCTCGTACGGCTGCTGCCCGTACGAGGTCCCCTGGTCGCCGGTGTCGCCGGGCGGGTCCGTGAAGGACTCCCCGTAGGCGGCGCCGGACTCGCGCTCGGGGCGCAAGGCGGTCACTCCGTGGCCCTGCCCACCACCGGGGCGAGCCCCGCCGACCTCGCCACCGCGCCCTGGTCGCCACACTCCACCAGCCAGTTGGCCAGCATCCGGTGGCCGTGCTCCGTCAGTACCGACTCGGGGTGGAACTGCACACCCTCGACGGGCAGCTCACGGTGGCGCAGGCCCATGATGATGCCGTCGTGCGTCCGCGCGGTCACCTCGAGGTCGGCCGGGACCGTCGCCGGCTCGGCCGCCAACGAGTGGTACCTGGTCGCCGTGAAGGGCGAGGGCAGTCCGGCGAAGACGCCCTGGCCCTCGTGCTCGACCAGCGAGGTCTTGCCGTGCAGCAGCTCGGGGGCACGGTCCACGACACCGCCGTACGCCACCTGCATGGACTGCATGCCGAGGCAGACACCGAAGACCGGGACGCCGGTGGCGGCGCAGTGGCGCACCATCTCGACGCAGACACCCGCCTCCTCGGGGGTGCCGGGGCCAGGCGACAGCAGGACGCCGTCGAAGCCGTCCTGGGCGTGCTCCGTCGACACCTCGTCGTTGCGCAGCACCTCGCACTCGACGCCCAGCTGGTACAGGTACTGGACCAGGTTGAAGACGAAGCTGTCGTAGTTGTCGACGACAAGAATGCGCGCACTCACTGGTTGTCCACCGTCACATCGTTGAAGGGAAGCAGCGGTTCGGCCCACGGAAAGACGTACTGGAACAGCACGTAGACCACAGCCGCGACCAGCACGAGTGAGATGAGCGCCTTCACCCAGGCGTTCCCCGGCAGATGCCGCCAGATAAAGCCGTACATGCCGTCCCTTCCGTCGCACCACGGCACCAGACCCACGCCGTACCGCACCAGACTAACGGCGCAGGGCCGGTGGTTTCCCTGCCTCCACAGGCTGTGTGGAGTCCAGATGCGCCCAGACGATCAGCCGGTGACTGTGCCCCCACTCCGGATCGCATGTGGTCAGCGTGAGGTAGCGGCCCGAACGGGTGTACCCGGACTTACGTGGCACAGGGTCGATCACCTCAACGTCCGAGGGCACGGTTTTGTAAGGGCCTTTGTCGATCCGGTACGTGAACCAGGTCGTCCCGTCCGTCAGTACCACCGCGTCGCCGCGGCGCAGCTCGGGGAAGTCTTTGAAGGGATCCCCGTACGTGCGGCGGTGGCCGGCGACCGCGAAGTTGCCCTTCTGCCCGAGCTGCGCGGTGTGCGCGTAGCGGCCGAGGCCCTTCTTCAGGGTGTTGGTGGCGGTGTTCTCGAGGACCGGCTTGTTCCACGTGAAACCGAGACGTGGGATGTACATGATCGCGAAGGGCTTGCCGCTCTTGTACGGCGCCGGCTTCGGCGGTTCGGCGGGGGCACCGGCCTGCCCGGCGGATTCGGGCGACGCCGTGGGCCGCACGGAGCCCTGCGACCACTGGTCCTGTAACAGGTCGATCTGGTCGTCCATGACGTGGTCGGCCTTCACACCGGTCCAGAACAGCACATAAACGACGAACAGCACGATCAGGGCGCCGACGGTGATGCACAGTTCGCTGACGGTCCTGATCACGACGCGCACCGGCGGCTCCTGAGAGACCTCACTCACTCCACGGGCTTGGCGTACTGCAGATCCACTGTGCCCGAGTAGCCAGGAAGAGTCACCGGCCCGTCCTCCTCGACTTTCCAGCCGAGCCCGTAGACGTTGACGTACACCATGTAGTTCTGGATCGTCGGAGACGCGGTGAGCGCCTTCCGCAGCTTCTCCGGGTCCCCGACCGCCGTGATCTTGTACGGCGGTGAGTACACGCGGCCCTGAAGGATCAGGGTGTTGCCCACGCACCGCACCGCGCTGGTGGAGATCAGCCGCTGATCCATGACCTTGATGCCCTGGGCGCCGCCCTGCCACAGGGCGTTCACCACCGCCTGGAGGTCCTGCTGGTGGATGACCAGGTAGTCGGGCTGCGGCTCGGGGTAGCCGGGGAGCTTGGCGGTGGCGTCCGGCGGGGCGTCGTTGAGCGTGACCGTGATCGCCTCGCCGGTGAGCTTCTGCGTGCCCGCGTTCTTCTCCAGGGCCTCCAGCTTGTCGTCCTCGGCCTTGGTGCTGCCGTCGTCCCGCTCGGCGAGCGACTCGACGTCCTCGCGCAGCGAGGCGTTGGACTCGTCGAGTTCGCCGTTGCTGCGGCTGCGCTCGTGGATGAGGTCCGACAGCTTCAGCAAGGACGTGTCCGTGCGGATGTTGGTGCCCTTGGCCGTATTGAAGCTGGTGAAGAAGATGAGTCCCGCGAGAGCGAAGACCCCCGCCGTGAGCACCCGCATGGGCCGGAAACGACGCGGGCGGGCAGGACTGGATCCCGTCCCGGGGGAGTCGGCAGAATTGCTCAACGTACCCTTATCTCCTTCGGCGCCACGGAAGCACTACGCTAACGGACGCCCGGGGAGCGCTAAGAGTCCCCTTGTACGCCGCCCCGGAGCCAGCCCCAGTTCCCTGCGCGGTCACGCAGCGCATCGACAGGAGAGACCCTCGTGCCGAAGTCACGGATCCGCAAGAAGGCCGACTACACGCCGCCCCCGGCGAAGCAGGCGACCACCATCAAGCTGAACAGCCGGGCCTGGGTCGCACCGGTCATGCTGGCCATGTTCCTCATCGGCCTCGCCTGGATCGTGGTCTTCTACGTGACAGACGGTTCGCTGCCCATCGACAAGCTGGACAACTGGAACATCGTGGTGGGCTTCGGCTTCATCGCCGCCGGATTCGGCGTCTCCACCCAGTGGAAGTAGGCGTCTCGGTCCTGGTGGAAGCAAAGGTCACCGGCCGGTGAACACAACTCAGCCCAGGGCTATCCACTGAGTTATCCACAGCCGTTTTCCACAGTGGGGAAAAAGAAAGACGATCTGTGGATAACCCGTCAGGTGTTGACGCCGGTGTGACGGAAGTACCGGGAACCGAAAGTTTGTTCGCCCCCTGCCTGACCTGCGGAGACGCGGGTCAGTGACAGGGGGCACATACGTTCCCGCACGGTATGCACAAGATCCGACACCCACTGTGGACAACGACCCGTCCACGTGCGAAAAGACGGCGCTCAGGTGAGTTGGGCCGTCCTCAGGAGTGTCATACCCACGACCACCACCAGGACCAGCGCACACGTGCCGTACTGGATCAGCGCCCGACGCTCACGCGGGGCATGGACCATGGCGTAGCCGGTGACGAGACCGGCGATGAGACCACCGATGTGGGCCTGCCAGGAGATGTTGAACCCCGGGTTGAAGGTGAAGATCAGGTTGATCACCAGCAGGGCGATGATCGGCCGCAGATCGTAGTTGAGGCGGCGCATGAGGACGCCGGTCGCACCGAAGAGGCCGAAAATGGCACCCGAGGCGCCGAGGGTGGCCGTGGTCGGGGACGTGAGCAGATACGCCAGAGCGCTGCCCGCGAGGCCCGAGACGAAGTAGAGCGCCAGATAGCGGGCGCGGCCCAGGGCCGCTTCGAGGGGGCCGCCGAGCCACCACAGGCTCAGCATGTTGAACGCGATGTGCCAGATTTCCTGATGCGTGAACATCGAGGTCACCAGGCGGTACCACTCGCCGTCCGCGACGCCCTCGTCGGGGACGAACGGCGCCGGCGGCCAGGCACCGATGAGGACCAGGTCGTTCAGCAGCGACGAGTTCGCCCGGCCGGCGATGAAGATCGCGAGGTTGATCCCGATGAGGATCTTGGTGAGCAGACGCGGGTCGGCGGCGATGGTGCCGCCGGCGATGGTGCGGGGCTGGGACGCGGTGGGCGCGTGCCCGGTGCCGGAGCCCCCGCGGACGCAGTCGGGGCACTGGAAGCCGACGGAGGCGCTGACCATGCACTCGGGACAGATCGGCCGCTCGCAGCGGGTGCAGCGAATGCCGGTCTCACGATCCGGGTGCCGATAGCAGCCCGGCAGGCTCTGCGCGTCCTGCGAACTGCCTGCCGCCTGGTCCATGACATCCCCTCATCCCTCGTACGCACGTGCACCGCCCCGCCCATCCTTACGGATGAGCGGGGCGATTGGTTCCCTTGGCGCGGGCCTTCGCTCAGGCCTTCACGCAGGCCGGAGCGGCCTGGCCGCGGATCGCGGGGCGGGACTCAGCCCTGGCGGGTCTCGACGACGACCGACTCGATGACGACGTCGTTCACCGGTCGGTCGTTGGGGCGGGTGACCTGGACAGCGGCGATGGCGTCCACGACCTTCTGGCTGGCCGGGTCGGTGACCTCGCCGAAGATGGTGTGCTTGCGGTTCAGCCAGGCCGTCGGGGAGACGGTGATGAAGAACTGCGAGCCGTTGGTGCCCGGACCGGCGTTGGCCATGGCCAGCAGGTAGGGCTTGTTGAAGGACAGGTCCGGGTGGAACTCGTCCTCGAACTCGTAGCCCGGGCCGCCGATGCCGGTGCCCAGCGGGTCGCCGCCCTGGATCATGAAGCCGCTGATCACACGGTGGAAGATCGTGCCGTCGTAGAGCTTCTTGGTGGACTTCTCGCCGGTGGCCGGGTGGGTCCACTCCCGCTCGCCCTGTGCGAGCTCGACGAAGTTCCGGACCGTCTTCGGGGCATGGTTCGGCAGGAGCCGGACGTCGATGTCGCCGTGGTTGGTCTTCAGGGTGGCGTAAAGCTGCTCGGCCACGATCTGCCTTCCGTTGTCTTTCTGTGCCCCTCCGATCCTTGCATGGTTCCCTCCACCCGTCGCCCGGCACCCACCCCTGAGCCGGGGTTCGACGGTTTTGCTCGCAGAAAACCGGTCCAGTAGCCCCGGGCCGGGAGCGCAGAGCGTCGATCCGTGGCATTGTCGACGACAAGCTCCTGTTGCCCTGGATTCATCCGCTATTGCACGTGATCGGATCTTGAGCATTTCTTGATCGGAGACAGTCCGGAGTCAGCAGCCATGACCCGGATGCCCGCCCTCACATGCCCCCGGGCCCGTTGGCAGGCATGATCCGTAAAAGGGTGGAAAGTCGAAATACCGTACGCCACCGAGGAGGAGGAACCCGTGACCCGCATCGACAGCGTGCGCGCCGCGACCGGCTCGGCGAAGGACAGCGTGCTGCACGCCGCGGAAGTGGTGGCGCCCTACGCCGACACGGCCAAGGACAGGGCCGCGCACTACACACACGAGGCACGCGTACGGCTCGCGCCGAGGGTGTCGCAGGCGGCCGAACAGGCCCGAGTCCAGTACGGCGCTCATCTGGCGCCGCGTCTGGAACAGGCCCGTACGCAGGCTCTCTCGCATGTGCCGCCGAAGGTCGACCAGGCCGCCCACGAGGCTGCCACGCGTACCCGCAAGGCCGCTCGGCACGCCGCCGACTACTCCCGGCCAAGGCTCGAGCAGGCGGTGGCCGCGGCCGGACCCGTCAGGGACGAGGCCGCCGCACGCAGTGCCGCCGTAGTGGCCGCCCTGCGTGGCCAGGTCTCGCCCAAGGAGATCCAGAAGCTCGTCCGCAGGCATGAGCGGCGGGCACGGGCCGGCCGGCTCGCCAAGGCGCTGGCGGTTCTGGGTATCGCCGCGGGCGGTGCCTTCGCCGCCTGGAAGTGGTGGGACAAGCAGGCCAACCCCGACTGGCTGGTCGAACCGCCCGCAGCGACGGAAGTACCGGAATCCAACCGGCTCACCTCGGTGGACGGCAGCGGCCAGGCCGTGCTCGATCCCGAGGTCCAGGCCAAGGAGGCCGAGGAGGAGGCCGCGCACCGCGACGAAGGCCACTGACTGGCTGACGAGAGCCGCTGATTCACGGCGGACCGTAGTGGCCCGGCCGGCCGGTCGGCGTGCCGTGGGGCAGGAGACATCAGGTCTCCTGCCCCACGGCTGTTTCACGTGAAACACGGGCACCCGAACCCACCACATCCGCGCAAAAGCCCCCTGAGCTGCGTTTCCGCAGTTCAGGGGGCTTCTCCCGGTGGAGCCTAGGGGAGTCGAACCCCTGACATCTGCCATGCAAAGACAGCGCTCTACCAACTGAGCTAAGGCCCCGGAAAATGGGCGTCCGCCCGGAAGATTCGCGTACCGGGAGGCGCCGCACACCAGAGTACCGGGTCATCCCCGGGATCTCGCAAAAAGATTAGGGGTCCCCGTGGACGACCACTCTCCGTAAGATGCTCGGCGTGGTTCGCTACAGCGAACCACAGCATTTTGGGGAAGCGATGGGGAGACGCAATGGACGCCGCACAGCAGGAAGCCACCGCAAGAGCGCGGGAACTGCAGCGGAACTGGTACGGGGAGCCGTTGGGGGCGCTCTTCCGTAAGCTCATCGACGATCTTGGTCTCAACCAGGCTCGTCTCGCGGGGGTGCTGGGACTGTCCGCACCGATGCTGTCGCAGCTGATGAGCGGTCAGCGGGCGAAGATCGGAAACCCCGCCGTGGTCCAGCGGGTGCAACTGCTCCAGGACTTGGCGGGCCAGGTCGCGGACGGCAGCGTCAGCGCTGCCGAGGCGACCGAGCGCATGGAGGAGATCAAGAAGTCGCAGGGGGGCTCGGTGCTCAGCAACACCACGCAGACGACAAGCAGTTCGGGAGCGCCCACGGTCAAACGGGTGGTGCGCGAGATCCAGTCGCTGCTGCGCTCGGTGGCAGCCGCGAGCGACATCATCGAGGCGGCGGACACCCTCGCGCCGAGCCATCCGGAACTGGCAGAGTTTCTCCGGGTGTACGGCGCCGGCCGAACCTCCGACGCGGTCGCGCACTACCAGTCCCACCAGAGCTGAACCCGGCGGCCCGGTCGCCGAAGGGGGTTCGGCAGCCGGGCCGACGGCCGAGGAGGGCGCGAGGGGGTCGCGCCACTCGCCGGGAGGGACACGCGGGGGCGTGTCCGCTCACCGATGAGGGCGCGAGAGGGGTCGTATCGCTCATCGAGGGGGAAGCAAGGGGGGTAACCGAAGGGGGAGGAGCGACGGACAGCCATGGGTGAGGTCTTCGCCGGCCGGTATGAACTGGCCGATCCGATCGGTCGCGGAGGGGTCGGCGCCGTCTGGCGCGCATGGGACCACCGCCGCCGCCGCTACGTGGCCGCCAAGGTGCTCCAACAGAGCGACGCGCACTCGCTGTTGCGCTTCGTCCGCGAACAGGCACTGCGGATCGACCATCCTCATGTGCTCGCGCCCGCCAGTTGGGCCGCCGACGACGACAAGGTCCTGTTCACCATGGACCTGGTCGCCGGCGGCTCGCTGGTCCACCTGGTCGGGGACTACGGCCCGCTGCCCCCGGCCTTCGTCTGCACGCTGCTCGACCAGCTCCTGTCCGGGCTCGCCGCCGTGCACGCGGAAGGCGTGGTGCATCGCGACGTCAAGCCCGCCAACGTGCTGCTGGAAGCCACCGGCACGGCACGGCCCCGGCTGCGGCTGTCCGACTTCGGCATCGCGATGCGCCTGGGGGAACCGCGCCTGACGGAGACCAACCTCGTGGTGGGCACGCCCGGCTATCTCGCGCCCGAGCAGATGCTGGGCTCGGAACCGGACTTCCCGGCGGACCTGTTCGCCGTCGGCCTGGTCGCTCTGTATCTGCTGGAGGGCGCCAAGCCGGACGCCAAGGCGCTCATTCAGTACTTCGCGGCGCACGGGACCCCGAGCGCGCCTCAGGGCATTCCCGAGCCGCTGTGGCAGGTCGTGGCCTCCTTGTTGCAGCCCGACCCCCAGGCGCGGTTCCGCACGGCCACGGGGGCACGCAAGGCGCTCGCCTCGGCCGTCGAACTCCTGCCGGAGCCCGGCCCCGACGACGAGCTGATCGAAATCTTCGACCAACTCGGGCCGTTGCCACCGGGGTTCGGACCTGAAGGGCCGCTCAAGCGGGCGCCGGGAGTGGTGACGGAGACAGGTACGAAGACGGAGTCGGGGACGGAAGCGGGGACGGATACGGGGACGGGGTCGAGAGCGGGGTTCGGGGCTGGCACTGGGATTGGAGCCGGGGCGGGGACTGGGACTGGGACTGAAGCCGGGGCTGGAGTTGGAGCTGGTGCGGTTGGTGCGCGGTCGGGAGTGGAAGCCTCCCGGCACAGGGCCGGCGACTCCATGACCCCGCATCCCCGCACGGACTCTCCAGCCGTCGGCACCGGCTCGGGAGCAGGCGTCGTACCCCTCGATCCACGCCCGGGCACTGGATCGGTACAGCCGCTCACCATGTCGGACACCGGCAGCTTCCACCTGCCGCCCCCTCAGGCCACGGTCTCCTCCCCTCAGCCACCCACCCCACAGAGGCGGCACGGACAGCCCGAGGCGCAGGAGCAACCACCGGCACAGGCACAGGCACACGCTCAGCCACCACAAGCACCGCAGCAGCCACAGCGGCGGCCGCAGGCACAATCCGACCAGGGCCCTCCACACGGCCCCGCCCACGCCTCCCCCTACGACTCCACGCACGTCCTGTCCTCCCCCCGACCTCACGCCCCGCAGTACCCGGCCCAGACTCCGGCGGCGGCACTCCACCAGCGCGACCATCGCGCTGATGCCTCTACTGCTTCGTACACCGCTCAGGACCCGCAGGTTCCACCCTCCGCACAGGAAATTCCGCAGGCACTCCCACAGGCACTTCCGCACGCGATGCCGCCGGCTGCCCCCCAGGCAGTCCCCCGAGCCATCCGCCCGGCCGGCCCGCAACGGCGCCACCGCGCCGCGCGCCCGGCACGCCGCTCCGGCCCGCCTGCCAAGGTGGCGATCCCGCTCCTGCTGCTCGCGCTGGCCTGCTACGCAGTGGGTTTCTGGGCGCTGACCCGCGTCTGACCGCTCCCGCCCCCAACCCACGCCGAAGGCGCGCCGACTGAGCGCCCCCGGCGACTCACGGCCTCACGCCTCACACATCAGACCGCTCACCCACCCGACCACTCACATCAGACCACTCACACACCGCTCAGGCGCCCACCCGCTCAGGCGCCCGTCCTCAGGCGCCGTTCCTCAGGCCCCGGCCCGCCGCCGCCCCATCACCGTCCATGCCCCGAGCACCACCAGCAGCACGGTCCCCGCGCCGATACCGCCCGCGGCGATCACCTTCATCGAGGCCTCACCGCCTCCCCGCGCGGCCGTCCCGCTCCCCGCCGCGGCCGTGCCGCCCTCCTCCGCCGCCTCCCGCTCCTGCGCCGTGACCTCGAAGACGTCCTGCGGCTCGGACTGGCCCGCGTAGCCTGGGCCGGACTGCGCCGCACCCTCCACCCGCACGCGCAGCGTCAGTCCGAACGGTCCGTCGCCGAACTCGTCGGCCATCCGTTCCGCGAGATGCACGACGAGGTAGTAGGAGCCGGCGAACCGCATGCCGCTGACCTTGTCGGATACGGCATGGCGGTTGCGGTACTCGACCGGCGGCAGCGGTTGAAGGGCGGCCGATCTCTGGCTGCCGTCGTAGGCGACGCCCGCATCGTCGACGTAGCCGCGCACGGGGTTGTAGAGGGACATCGCCAGGGCGCTGGGGACGAAGCCGTCGCCGCTGCTCGAACTGCCCAGCTCCGCGGTGGCGTAGAGCTGTCGGCCCCAGTCCACGGGCACCTCGTAGAAGAGCGTCTGCCCGGGCCGGATGTCGGAGTTCCAGACGCCCTGCCCGATGGACGTCGCCGTGTCGAAGCCCGCGCCGCCGGGGCGGCTCTCGGGTTCGCCGGTGGGGGGTTCGGGCGAGGCGGAGTTCCAGCCCTCGGGCGCGCTCGTCGCGCCGCCCTGCTGCGCCGGCGGCTCCGACACGGGAGCCAGCTCGAGGTCCCAGGCGTCCGCCGGGGAGTCGGCTCTCCGGACGCGCTCGACGACCACGAAGTACGTGCCGGAGCCCTGGCACAGGGCTCCTCCGGGCGATGCCTCGCGCACTCCGAGCGCCGTAATGGGACGGGGGCTGCGTCCCGCGCCGATGCTGGCGGTGTCCCGGGAGCAGAAGCGGCTGTTGGCGTCCTGGATCGAGACCCTGATGCCGTCGGTGGCGGAGACGCTCGTGCCCGGGCCGGGGACGGCCGTGGCGGAGACGTACGCGGTCGAGGCGGCGTCGAGTGTCAGGCGGTAGTAGATCTTGCCGTCGGCGGGGAGGGAGCTGCGGTACGTCGCGCCGGGCTGCAGGCGTTCGGCGTCCGTGGTTCTCGTGGCGCCCGTGACCGACCGGGCGTCCGCGGCGAAGGCGTAGGAGTTCGGTGTGTCGGCCGCCCACGCCGACGGGCCGGTCAGTATTGCCGCCGTACACAGGGACAGAACCATGCCCGCGGCGGCCACGCGCGCGTGCGCCGACGGACGACCGCGTCGTGCCCACGTGCGCCACCCCGCCGTACGCCGCCCCATCACGCGCCACCCCTCATCGCCGGACCCTGGGACCGTGGCCCATCCTGCCCCGCCGGGGCGCGCGCCATCCGCGCAATCCGTACGAGCGTCCGAAACACCCGGTTCCGAACGCCCCGGGGCGGGACCCGCGACACAAAACCCCGACCGCGAGGGCGGCCGGGGTCTGTTCAGAATCGGATCTCGGAACTCACGAACCCGTGGGCACGGAGTCAGTCGCCTCCGTCCACAGATCCTGCTCGGCGCGATCCGCCTGGATCTGGCGGTACACGAGGAGCCCGCCGATGGCGGCCAGTGCGACCAGGAGAAGCTTCTTCACCGCGCGACCTCGTCTTTCCTTGACGTAGGGGACCTCTGGCGCCCGACTATACACACCGACCGAGACCGATCGGTGACCTGAGTCGGGCCCCAACTCCCGTCCGGATCGCCCCAGTAGAAGCGGACGACAGCGCTCTGATCAGAGGGTGATCACATATCCACGGACGGTTACTTTGGTCGATTTTCGCCCTCATATACTCATTTTCGCCCCTCTTACACCCATCCGAGTGGTGTTGATCGGAAGAGCGACGCGTCACGGGCGTCGGTCCACCACTTCGCGGCCCTCATACACATCATGAGGAAAGTACGCAAATCGCCCGACCCGAAAGTGAGGGGCCATGGCCCAGAACAAGGTCATGAAGCTGTGGACCGCCATCGTCACCGTCTTCCTCGCGCTGTGCACGGGGCTCGGACTCATCACGACGACCGCCGCCGCGGCCGTACCGCAGACCGAGCCGACGCGCAACAGCACCGCACAGGAGATGGCACCTCCGCCGGCCCCCTGGGCGTACACCAGGGCCCTGCCCCCCACGATGAAACAGCGCATCCGCGCCGAGGCCCACGGCAAGACCCCCACCTGCCGCCACCGCATCCTCCCGGACACGAACGCGGCCGCCCCGGCCACCGGGCCCTGCGCCGAGCCCGATTCGGCTCCGGCCGAGCCCGACACTCCCCTCGTGCAGTTCCGGAACTTCCAGCATCTCCAGCGCTGACAGCGCCCTCTGCACGGCACCTCACGTGCCGTCTCTCACATCGACGACGTAACGGCGAACTTGCGTACAGCGCCACATACGAAGACGACGAAGACAACCAAGACCCCCTGACCGCAATCGGTCAGGGGGTCTTCTCAGCTGTTGGGGGAGCTGTTGGGGGCTCCTCAGCCATGGACGTCAAAGACCCCCAACCGTGATCGGCTGAGGGTCTTCATGCTGGTGGGGCTAACAGGATTTGAACCTGTGGCCTCATCCTTATCAGGGATGCGCTCTAACCAACTGAGCTATAGCCCCGCCGCGCTCTGCGGTATGTGTCCCGCGCGCTGACTCCTGAAGATTAGCGCACGACGTGGGCAGTCCCAAAATCGGTTATGGGGGGACCCTCAGGAGGCACGGAAGAGCGCGTTCACTCGTCCTCGGCAAGCGTCAGCTCGACGCCGCCGACGAAGCCCGCGGAGAGGTTGTAGATGAACGCTCCGAGGGTCGCGAGGGCGGTCGCGAGGACGACGTCGATGACCGCGATGATCGTCGTGAACATCAGGACGTTCGGGAGCGACAGGAACGACTGGAGGTCGAAGCCGTTCGACTCGTTCGAGCCGGTCGCCTCCGAGATCGTGCCGCCGACCGTCGAGAAGACGCCCATCGCGTCCATGACCATCCACAGCACGGCGGCCGCGACGATCGTGCAGATGCCGAGCGCGATGGAGAGCAGGAAGCTGACCTTCATCACCGACCACGGGTCGGCCTTCGCCACGCGCAGCCGGGCCTTGCGGGTACGGGGCGTGGTGCGCGCGCCGGTGCGGGGCCGGCGTACGGCGCCCGCGGGGGCCGGCTGCGACGGGTAGGCCTGCGGCGGGTGGTAGGGCCCGGCGGGCTGCTGCGGCTGCCGCTCCCCGGGAAGCGGGGAACCGGCCTCGGGCGGCGCCGGCTGGGCGGACGGCTGCGGCTGGGCGCCCGGAGCGGCCTGGGCCGTGGTCCGACCCGCGCCGGTGGCGGGCCGCTCGGCCTGCGGACCTCGGGTGTCCGTCACAGTTCCCCCCTGGGATCCATGCGTGTCGGGCGATTGCGACTCGGTCGCGCTTGGCTTGATCGCCTGCAGGTTGGTCGTGTGCGAGTCTGTCGCTTTCGCGGCGGAGCCACGGCCGCCGCCGTCCGTTCCCTTACCGGCAGAGGTACCGGTGGACCCGACCGAACCGGCGCCCGTGGCTCCGCTCACGATGACTCTCTCCTCGTGCTACTCGGCCGAGGGCGCCTCACCCTCGTCCGTGCCGATGGGCGCGGCATCCTCGGCGGTCTCGTCGACGACCACGTCGCCGTCGACCTCTTCCGCCTCGCGCCCCGCCTCGGCGTTACGTGCGATGCCGACCACGGCATCGCGCTTGCCCAGGTTGATCAGTTGGACGCCCATGGTGTCACGGCCCGTCTCCCTGATCTCGTTGACTCGCGTACGAATCACACCGCCGGACAGCGTGATGGCGAGGATCTCGTCCGTCTCCTCGACCACCAGCGCACCGACGAGCGATCCACGATCCTCAACGATCTTGGCGGCCTTGATGCCGAGGCCGCCGCGTCCTTGAACGCGGTACTCGTCGACGGCGGTCCGCTTCGCGTACCCACCGTCCGTAGCAGTGAACACGAACGTACCGGGTCGAACAACATTCATCGAGAGGAGCTCGTCGCTCTCGCGGAAGCTCATGCCCTTGACACCCGAGGTCGCACGGCCCATGGGCCGCAGGGTGTCGTCGGTGGCGGTGAACCTGATCGACTGTGCCTTCTTGCTGATCAGAAGCAGATCGTCATCGGACGAGACGAGTTCGGCTCCGATCAGTTCATCGTCGGAACCGTCCGCTGTTTCACGGAGATTGATCGCGATGACGCCACCGGAACGCGGCGAATCGTAATCCTTCAGAGGCGTCTTCTTCACCAGGCCGCCCTTGGTGGCCAGCACCAGGTACGGCGCCGCCTCGTAGTCGCGGATCGCGAGGATCTCGGCGATCGCCTCGTCCGGCTGGAACGCCAGGAGGTTCGCGACATGCTGTCCACGCGCGTCACGTCCGGCGTCGGGAAGCTCGTACGCCTTCGCCCGGTAGACACGGCCCTTGTTGGTGAAGAACAGCAGCCAGTGGTGCGTGGTCGACACGAAGAAGTGGTCGACGATGTCGTCTTCCTTGAGCTTCGCGCCGCGTACGCCCTTGCCGCCGCGCTTCTGCGCCCGGTAGTCGTCCGTCTTGGTGCGCTTGACGTAGCCGCCGCGCGTGACGGTGACGACGATGTCCTCCTCGGCGATCAGGTCCTCGATGGACATGTCGCCGTCGTAGGGCACCAGCATGGTCTTGCGGTCGTCGCCGTACTTCTCGACGATCGCGGCCAGTTCCTCGCTGACGATGCCGCGCTGGCGGACGGGCGAGGCGAGGATCGCGTTGTACTCGGTGATCTTCGCCTGGAGTTCGTCGTGCTCCTGGACGATCTTCTGCCGCTCCAGGGCGGCCAGGCGCCGCAGCTGCATCTCGAGGATCGCGTTGGCCTGGATCTCGTCGATCTCCAGGAGGCCCATCAGGCCCGTGCGCGCGATGTCGACGGTGTCACTGCGCCGGATCAGCGCGATGACCTCGTCGATGGCGTCCAGGGCCTTCAGCAGACCGCGCAGGATGTGCGCGCGCTCCTCGGCCTTGCGCAGGCGGAAGCGCGTCCGGCGGACGATGACCTCGATCTGGTGCGTCACCCAGTGGCGGATGAACGCGTCCAGGGAGAGGGTGCGCGGCACGCCGTCGACCAGCGCCAGCATGTTCGCGCCGAAGTTCGTCTGCAGGTCGGTGTGCTTGTAGAGGTTGTTCAGTACGACCTTGGCGACCGCGTCCCTCTTCAGGACGATGACCAAGCGCTGGCCGGTACGGGACGACGTCTCGTCACGGACGTCCGCGATGCCGCCGATCTTGCCGTCCTTCACCAGGTCGGCGATCTTCTGCGCGAGATTGTCCGGGTTGACCTGGTAGGGCAGCTCCGTGACCACCAGGCACTGGCGGTTCTGGATCTCCTCGACCTCGACGACCGCGCGCATGGTGATCGAGCCGCGGCCCGTGCGGTAGGCCTCCTCGATGCCCTTACGGCCCACCACCAGGGCGCCCGTCGGGAAATCGGGGCCCTTGATGCGCTCGATCAGGGCGTCCAGGAGTTCCTCGTGGGAGGCCTCCGGGTTCTCCAGGTACCACTGGGCGCCGGCCGCGACCTCGCGCAGGTTGTGCGGCGGGATGTTCGTCGCCATGCCGACCGCGATACCGGCCGAGCCGTTGATCAGCAGGTTCGGGAAGCGGGCCGGCAGGACGGTCGGCTCCTGGGAGCGGCCGTCGTAGTTGTCCGTGAAGTCGACGGTCTCCTCGTCGATGTCACGGACCATCTCCATCGACAGCGGCGCCATCTTGCACTCGGTGTAGCGCATGGCCGCCGCCGGGTCGTTGCCCGGAGAGCCGAAGTTGCCGTTCGAGTCGACCAGCGGCATCCGCATCGACCACGGCTGCGCGAGGCGGACCAGCGCGTCGTAGATCGAGGAGTCGCCGTGCGGGTGGTAGTTGCCCATGACGTCGCCGACGACGCGGGCGCACTTGTAGAAGCCGCGCTCGGGGCGGTAGCCGCCGTCGTACATGGCGTACAGGACGCGGCGGTGGACGGGCTTGAGACCGTCCCGGACATCCGGCAGCGCTCGCGAGACGATGACGGACATCGCGTAGTCGAGGTACGAGCGCTGCATCTCCGTCTCGAGCCCGACGGGCTCGACACGCTGGGCGATGACGCCGCCTTCTTCAGGCGTGAATGGGATGTTCTCGTCGGTCATTGCTGGTGAAGATCCTTCCTGGTGCGGTCAGCTGGGACCGACTCAGATGTCGAGGAACCGGACGTCCTTGGCGTTGCGCTGGATGAACTGGCGGCGCGCCTCGACGTCCTCGCCCATGAGGACCGAGAACAGGTCGTCGGCCTGGGCGGCGTCGTCGAGGGTGACCTGGCCGAGCACCCGGTGCTCCTGGTCCATCGTGGTGATGCGCAGCTCCTCGGCGTTCATCTCGCCGAGACCCTTGAAGCGCTGGATGGAGTCCTCCCTGATCCGCTTGCCGCGCTGGCGGCCCAGCTCGATCAGGGCGTCGCGCTCGCGGTCGGAGTACGCGTACTCGGCGTCCTCCCGGCCCCACTTGATCTTGTAGAGCGGAGGACGGGAGAGGAACACGTGCCCGGCCTCGACCAACGGCCGCATGAAGCGGAACAGGAAGGTCAGCAGCAGGGTGTTGATGTGCTGACCGTCGACATCGGCGTCCGCCATCAGGATGATCTTGTGGTAGCGCAGCCTCTCGATGTCGAAGTCCTCGTGGACTCCGGTACCGAAGGCGGAGATCAGCGCCTGGATCTCCTGGTTCTGCAGGATCTTGTCGATCCGCGCCTTCTCCACGTTGAGGATCTTGCCGCGGATCGGGAGGATCGCCTGGTACTCCGGGTTGCGGCCGGACTTGGCCGAGCCGCCGGCGGAGTCACCCTCGACGATGAAGATCTCGCACTTGATGGGGTCGTTCGACTGGCAGTCGGAGAGCTTGCCCGGCAGGGACGCGGTCTCCAGCAGGCCCTTACGGCGCGTCAGGTCCCGGGCCTTGCGGGCCGCCACGCGCGCGGTGGCCGCCTGGATGCCCTTGCGGACGATGTCCGCCGCCTCGACCGGGTTACGGTCCAGCCAGTCGTTCAGATGCTCGTAGACGGCCTTTTGAACGAAGGTCTTGGCCTCCGTGTTGCCCAGCTTGGTCTTCGTCTGGCCCTCGAACTGCGGCTCGCTGAGCTTCACCGAGATGATCGCGGTCAGACCCTCGCGGATGTCGTCACCCGTGAGGTTGTCGTCCTTCTCACGCAGCAGCTTCTTGTCGCGCGCGTACTTGTTGATCAGGTTGGTGAGCGCCGCGCGGAAGCCCTCTTCGTGGGTACCGCCCTCGTGCGTGTGGATGATGTTGGCGAAGGAGTACACGCCCTCGCTGTAACCGCTGTTCCACTGCATCGCGACTTCGAGGGAGAGGCTCTTGTCCTTGTCCTCGGCCTCGAGGTCGATCACCGTCGGGTGCACCGCCTCTCCCTTGCGGGAGTTGAGGTACTTCACGAAGTCGACGATGCCGCCTTCGTAGTGGTACGTGACCGTCTTGACCTCAGCGGTTTCGTCCGCCCCGGCCTCGTCCGCGCCCGAGGTGGCCTTCGCCGACTCGCGCTCGTCAGTGAGTTTGATCGTCAAACCCTTGTTGAGGAACGCCATCTCCTGGAAGCGCCGCGAGAGCGTCTCGAAGGAGTAGTCCGTGGTCTCGAAGATGTCACCGTCGGCCCAGAAGGTGACCGAGGTGCCGGTCTCCTCGGTGGCCTCGTGCTGCACGAGCGGCGCCGTGGGGACGCCCATCTTGTAGTCCTGCGTCCAGCGGTGGCCGTCGGTCTTGACCTCGACGGCGACCTTCGAGGACAGCGCGTTCACGACGGAGACACCCACGCCGTGCAGACCACCGGAGACCGCGTAGCCGCCGCCGCCGAACTTGCCGCCCGCGTGCAGCACGGTCAGCACGACCTCGAGGGCGGGCTTCCCTTCGGAGGCGACGATGCCCACCGGGATGCCACGGCCGTTGTCGACGACGCGAACGCCGCCGTCGGCGAGGATCGTCACCTCGATGGTGTCCGCGTGGCCGGCCAGCGCCTCGTCGACGGAGTTGTCGACGACCTCGTACACGAGGTGGTGCAGTCCTCGCTCACCGGTCGAGCCGATGTACATACCGGGTCGCTTGCGGACCGCGTCCAGACCCTCGAGGACGGTGATGGCGCTGGCGTCGTACGAGGCCGTTACCTCGCCGTTGGAGGTTTCGGCCTCGCCGTTCGCGCCGGCGTCGGTGGACGGGATGTTCTCGTTGGGGTTGCCGGAATCGGCCACGAAGCGCCCTTTCTGGCACAGCACGAGCCAGGCTCGTCGGCGGGTTGCCGGAGCGGCTGCGGCATGTTGCGTTGGTAAGCCTTGATCAGCGTTGCTCAGCTTTTCCCGGACGGTCCCCACGATGGGGGCGGGATTGGCTTCCAGTCTACCGGTAGCGCCGACAGTGATGGGGGTTTGCCGGTACCTGAGTCCGCATGTGGCGCCCTCAACCGGTCTCGGGCGGGTCCCCATATGCGGCACGGGGCTCCAAGAGGCTCACGGAGGCACTCAGCGCTTCCGGCTGTCAACCCTTGGCTACTTGGGAGTCAGGTCAGGATTCGCAACCGCGCGCGGTTGCACGACAAGGTCGCCGGAACCTCTGCGACTGTGATGTACCTCACCCATAGGTGTCGCCGGGACCCGTGCTGCCGGGGGCGCGCAGCGGCCCGTAGCGGCGGGCCGGGCCACTGGGGCCGTGCACCTTGATCATCTTCACCGCGCCGTGACCGAGGTCCTCGTTGAGGCGCGCGACCAACTGGGGGGCGAGCAGGCGCAGGTTCGTCGCCCAGGCCGTGGAGTCGCAGCGTACGACCAGGACCCGCTCGTCCTCGTCGTACTGCTCGGGTACGCAGTGGTTGGCCAGGTCCTCGCCGACGATCTGCGGCCAGCGGCCCATCACGCCGCCCACCGCGGCCGGGGCTTCCCAACCGCGCTCGGTGATGAGGCGGTTGATGGCGGCGCCCAGCGCCATGGGGTCGCGACCGTCGGCGCGCGCGCCGGAGCGCAGGCCCCCGCGCCGCGCCTGCTTCTTCTGCTGCGCCGCGTCCCCACGCGCGCGTGCCTGTTCCTTCGCCGCCCTGAGCGCCACGCGCGCGAGGTCGACGCCGGAGGGTTCGGGACTCTTCTTGGGCGCGGGATCCTTTGCGGGATCCTTTTCGGTGCTCATGCGCGCTCCACCGTCCCGTCCGACACGGTGAACCGCGTTCCGGTCAGTACCTGCGGTACGTCGTCGTCGACCGCGGCGGTCACCAGGACCTGCTCGCCGGGCGCGACGAGCTCGGCCAGGCGTTCGCGGCGACGGGTGTCCAGCTCGGCGAAGACGTCGTCGAGGACGAGCACCGGCTCGTTGCCCTCGGCTCTGAGCAGGTCGTACGACGCCAGGCGCAACGCCAGAGCGTACGACCACGACTCACCGTGCGAGGCGTATCCCTTGGCGGGCAGCTGACCGAGTTTGAGCGTCACATCGTCCCGATGAGGCCCTACGAGGGTGACGCCCCGCTCGATCTCCTGCTTGCGGGCGTCGGCCAGCGCGGCCATCAGCTGCTCGTAGAGGTCCTCCCGCGTGTGCCCCTCGCCGGGCGCGGACGATTTGTACTCCAGGGCGACCGGGCCGCCGCCCGGGGCCAGCTGTTCGTACGCCTTGTCGGCGAGCGGCTGAAGCGCGGCGACCAGGTCGAGACGCTGGGCGAGCAGTTCGCCGCCCACCCGCGCGAGGTGCTGGTCCCAGACGTCGAGTGTGGACAGGTCCATGGAGCGGCCGCCGTGCCGGCGGGCCAGCGCGGCCGACTTGAGCAGGGTGTTGCGCTGCTTGAGGACCCGGTCGTAGTCGGAGCGGACGCCGGCCATGCGCGGGGAGCGGGCGGTGATCAGCTCGTCGAGGAACCGGCGTCGCTCCCCGGGGTCCCCCTTGACCAGCGCGAGGTCCTCGGGGGCGAACATGACGGTTCGCACGATGCCCAGCACGTCACGCGGCCTGACCTGCGAGGACCTGTTGATCCGGGCGCGGTTCGCCCTGCCCGGGTTCAGCTCCAGCTCGATCAGTTGCTGCCGCTCGCCCTGCCGCACCTGCGCCCGGATGACCGCGCGGTCGGCGCCCATGCGGACGAGGGGGGCGTCGGAGGAGACGCGGTGGCTGCCGAGGGTGGCGAGGTAGCCGATCGCCTCGACGAGGTTCGTCTTGCCCTGCCCGTTCGGGCCGACGAAGGCGGTGACGCCCGGGTCGAGCGGAACTTCGACCCGGGCGTACGAGCGGAAGTCGGCCAGCGACAGATGCGTGACGTGCATGGTCGTGCGCCGACCTCCCCCAGGTTGTGGACCGCCGGGCGGTCCTGTGGATGACTTCTTCTCGACTGGCGTTACTTGCTCTCGACCGCGTGGCCGCCGAACTGGTTCCGCAGCGCCGCGATCATCTTCATCTGCGGTGAGTCCTCCTGGCGTGACGCGAACCGCGCGAAGAGGGAGGCCGTGATCGCGGGGAGCGGCACGGCGTTGTCGATGGCGGCTTCCACAGTCCAGCGTCCCTCGCCGGAGTCCTGTGCAAAACCCCTGAGCCTGTCCAGGTGCTCGTCCTCGTCGAGGGCGTTGACCGCGAGGTCGAGCAGCCAGGAACGGATGACGGTGCCCTCCTGCCAGGAGCGGAAGACCTCCCGGACGTCGGTCACGGAGTCGACCTTCTCCAGGAGCTCCCAGCCCTCGGCGTAGGCCTGCATCATCGCGTACTCGATGCCGTTGTGGACCATCTTCGCGAAGTGGCCCGCGCCCACCTTGCCGGCGTGCACCGAACCGGCCTCGCCCTCGGGCTTGAGCGCGTCGAAGATCGGCTGCACCTTGGCGACGTTCTCCGCGTCGCCGCCGTACATCAGCGCGTAGCCGTTCTCCAGGCCCCAGACGCCGCCGGAGACGCCGCAGTCGACGAAGCCGATGCCCTTGGCCGCCAGCTCCTCGGCGTGCTTCTCGTCGTCCGTCCAGCGTGAGTTCCCGCCGTCCACGACCACGTCACCGGGCTCCAGGAGCTCGGCGAGCTCGTCGACGGTCGACTGGGTCGCGGCACCGGCCGGGACCATCACCCATACGACGCGCGGGCCCTTGAGCTTGCCCACAAGCTCTTCGAGGCTGTGGACATCGGCGAGGTCCGGGTTGCGGTCGTATCCGACGACGGTGTGGCCTGCGCGGCGTATCCGCTCGCGCATGTTGCCGCCCATCTTGCCGAGGCCGACGAGACCGAGCTCCATCAGTTGTTCCTTAGGTTTTGCGACGTGGCGTGACGGCACTCCCGTACGGGCATTCGTACCGCGGCACTTTCGTACCTGCGTCCGAGCCTAAACCCGGACGCTCGCGCACATCTGTGGGCATACGCGCTCATGCGTACGTCCCGACCTGCGGGTTTCCTGAAGGGGGCGCTCAGCCGCTCAGCCGCACCGGCATGATCAGGTACTTGTAGGCATCGTCCGCCTCCGCGTCCACAGCCGACTTGCCGCTGAGCAGCGCGGGCTTGGTGGACGTCGTGAAGGACAGCTGGGCCACCGGGGAGTCGATGGCGCTCAGGCCGTCCAGCAGGAAGGTCGGGTTGAAGGCGATCGAGACGTCGTCGCCCTCCAGCTGTGCGTCGACCCTTTCCACAGCCTGTGCGTCGTCGCTGGAGCCGGCCTCCAGGATCAGCACGCCCTGCTCGAAGCTGAGCCGCACCGGGGTGTTGCGCTCGGCGACCAGGGCCACGCGCTTGACGGCCTCCACGAAGGGGGCGGTCTCGATGACAGCCACGGAGTTGAACTCCGTCGGGAACAGCGAGCGGTACTTCGGGAGGTCGCCCTCCAGGAGACGGGTCGTCGTACGGCGGCCGGCGCCCTCGAAGCCGATGAGGCCCTCGCCCGAGCCCCCGCCGGACAGCGCCAGGATGACGCTGTCGCCGCTCGTGAGCGCCTTGGCGGTGTCCAGGAGCGTCTTGGCGGGCACCAGGGCGACCGCGGAGGCCTCCGGGTTCTCCGGCTTCCACAGGAACTCGCGGACCGCGAAGCGGTACCGGTCGGTGGACGCCAGCGTCACCGTGTCGCCCTCGATCTCGATGCGCACACCGGTGAGGACGGGCAGCGTGTCGTCACGGCCGGCGGCGATGGCCACCTGGGCGGCCGCGGCCGCGAAGACCTCGCCGGGGACCGTGCCCGTGGCGTTCGGCATCTGCGGCAGCGCCGGGTACTCCTCCACAGGCAGGGTGTGGAGTGTGAACCGCGAGGAGCCGCAGACCACTGTCGCCCGTACACCCTCTGTGGAAATCTCCACCGGGCGGTTGGGGAGGGCGCGGGAGATGTCGGCGAGCAGCCGGCCGGAGACGAGGACCGTGCCCTCCTCCTCGACCTCCGCCTCCACGGACACCCGCGCCGAGACCTCGTAGTCGAAGCTGGACAGGCTCAGCTGGCCGTCCTCGGCCTTCAGCAGGAGGCCGGCGAGGACAGGCGCCGGCGGACGGGCCGGGAGGCTGCGTGCCGCCCAGGCCACTGCCTCCGCGAGTACGTCGCGTTCCACCCGGATCTTCACTGTTGCCGCCTCCTGCTGTTGCCGGCGCTGCTCGGCCTGCCTGGCTTCGTCGTCTGACTCGGTGTCTTCAGCCCCTGTGAGGGGAAGGACACGGGGAACAGTCTGACGCACCCCACTGACAGTAGGTGCCTCTCGGGGTCAAGTCGTGACGAGGGGCAGCCGGGCGCCGGACAGCGAGTTGTGCACAGGACCCCCTTCGAAACGGATTCCTCGCTCTCTCTAGTCGGGAGTAGTAGTAGGGCCTGTGGATACCGTGGATAACCCCGTTTGCGCAGGTCAGCAGCAAGATTTTGTCCACGGGCCCTGTGGGCGGGAGCGGTGGACAACCAGGGCTCTCTGTGGAGAACAGAAAGTTCTGCACACCCCATGCACAGCCTGAGGGCACTTCTCCCCAGAGCCGTCCCCAGCTTTACCCACCTTTCCCACAGCCCAACCCGGCACCTTCGTGTGACGCCTTTCACTCGAGTCGGTGAGGAGGCGCGTCGCGTTGCCGAACAGTGGACAGCGATGTGGAGAAGCCGGGGATCACTGGGGACAACCGGCCTCAGCCTGTGGGTTGCCGGTGGACAACTTCGTGCACAGGCTGTGGATCGGCTCTCCGTCCACAGTCTGTGGAGATCGTTCGTCCACCAATCCACAGGGACCTGACCTGGTCTGATGGTCTGTCATCAGCGTGCTCTGTGGACACGATCTGGACAACTTCCCAGTCCCCAGGATGTGGACGGGAAAAAGTCGCCGGATCTGTGGAGAGAGGCCGTAACGCGGCAGGTAATCGAACAGAAGGTGTCCCGGGAACAACGAAGGGCGCCCCGGGAATCTCGACCCGGGGCGCCCTCGGCGCCGTACGACTGTCTCTGCCGGCTGCTCCGTCAGCCGTTCTTGATGCGGTTGGTGAGCTCCGTGACCTGGTTGTAGATGGAGCGCCGCTCCGCCATCAGATTGCGGATCTTGCGGTCGGCGTGCATCACCGTCGTGTGGTCCCGACCGCCGAACAGCGCGCCGATCTTCGGCAGGGAGAGGTCCGTCAGCTCGCGGCACAGGTACATGGCGATCTGCCGGGCCGTGACGAGCTGGCGGCCGCGCGAGCTGCCGCACAGATCCTCGACCGTGAGGCCGAAGTAGTCGGCGGTCGCGCTCATGATCGCCGTCGAGGTGATCTCGGGCGTGGAGTCCTCTCCGCCGGGGATCAGGTCCTTGAGGACGATCTCGGTCAGGCCCAGGTCCACCGGCTGCCGGTTGAGCGAGGCGAACGCCGTCACCCGGATCAGCGCGCCCTCCAGCTCACGGATGTTCCGCGAGATCCGCGAGGCGATGAACTCCAGCACCTCCGGCGGGGCGTTGAGCTGCTCCTGCACCGCCTTCTTGCGCAGGATCGCGATGCGCGTCTCCAGCTCGGGAGGCTGGACGTCGGTGATCAGACCCCATTCGAAACGGTTCCGCAGCCGGTCCTCCAGCGTGACCAGCTGCTTCGGCGGCCGGTCGCTGGACAGCACGATCTGCTTGTTCGCGTTGTGGAGCGTGTTGAAGGTGTGGAAGAACTCCTCCTGCGTCGACTCCTTGTCCGCCAGGAACTGGATGTCGTCGACGAGCAGGATGTCCATCTCGCGATAGCGCTTGCGAAAGCTGTCGCCCTTGCCGTCGCGGATGGAGTTGATGAACTCGTTGGTGAACTCCTCCGAGCTCACGTACCGCACGCGCGTACCGGGGTACAGGCTGCGCGCGTAGTGCCCGATCGCGTGCAGCAGGTGGGTCTTGCCGAGTCCCGACTCCCCGTAGATGAAGAGGGGGTTGTACGCCTTCGCGGGCGCCTCGGCGACGGCGACCGCGGCCGCGTGCGCGAACCGGTTCGAGGCGCCGATGACGAACGTGTCGAAGAGGTACTTCGGGTTCAGGCGCGCGGTCGGCTCACCCGGGCCGGTCGCCGGCGCGGGCTGCGCGGCCAGCGGGCCGGGAGCCCCGGTGGTGGGCAGATGGGAACCGACGGGACCACCGCGGTGGACGTGCCCGCCGCCGGACGGAGGATCGGGCAGGTCACGGCGGGTGTCGCGCTGGGTGTAGTCGGGGCGCGACGAGTCACGGTCCGGTCGACGGTCGTAGTCCGACCGGGAGCCGTAGTCCGGTCGCGGGTCGTATTCGGGTCGCGGGTCGTATTCGGGTCGCTGGTCGTAGTCGGGGCGCTGTGTGTCGTACGACGGGCGCTCCATCGACTGCGGGCGGTAGTCCTGGGACGGCGGCGCGTACGAATCCTGTGCGGGAGAGCCGTACGACTCCTGCCCGTACGCGTCCTGCGACGGCGACGCGTACGGGTCGCGCTCCGGGAAGCCGAGCCGCTGCTGCTGCCAGCTGTACTCGTCCTGGGCCGGGCGCTGCCAGCCGCCGGGTTCGGGGCGCTGATACTCGGAAGGGTATGCGGGGCGCGCGGTCGGAAGCTGGTCGCCCTGCGGTCCGGGGGGCTGCTCCGTGCGGCCGGACCTGGAGTCGTCGGCGCGGTGACGGCCGTATCCCTCGTACTGCCCCGACGGGAGCTCGGGCTCCTCGTAGCGCGGCTGGGGGCGGGCCGGCGGGGCCGGGGGTTCGCCGGCGGAGTCGTCCACGGTGATCGCGATGCGGATCGGCCGACCGCACTCGCGGCTCAGCGTCTCGCTGACGATCGGGGCCAGTCGGCCCTCCAGTACGCCCTTCGCGAATTCGTTCGGCACGGCGAGCAGGGCCGTGTCCGCGACCAGCGCGAGCGGCTGGCAGCGCCGGATCCAGTGCTCGTCCTTGGCCTCGACCCCCTGCCCGCGGCCCTCACCGAGAAGCTGCTCCATCACTCGTGGCCACACTGCGGCAAGATCGGCAGGTACGTCAGCCACAGGGCACGCTCTCTCACGGGTCCCACGAACGTGTGGTTCGGGACGGGTCGGGATTCAAATGGGGTGGGGCGGGTTCGAGGGAACAGTTCGGAGTCCAGCCACGGTAGTCAGGGCGACGGCTGCGGTTCAAGTTGTTGTCCCCAGGCTGTGGATAGTGTCTCCTCGTGGCCGCTGGTTTGACCGGATGGCGCAGCCGCGCGTACCGTAACCAGGTCGAGTTGTCGATGGCTGCTGCCGCCTGCCTCCGATGGGCACAGATCATTTGGGTGATCGGTCAGCGGTGCACTCGGGCGTGACGCGAGCTACTCGTGGGCGCACGGTGACAGCCAAGACGGCACCCCGCAAACCCCGATTTCTTTCTGGAGCCCCCGAGTGAGCAAGCGCACCTTCCAGCCGAACAACCGTCGTCGTGCCAAGACCCACGGCTTCCGCCTGCGGATGCGCACCCGCGCCGGCCGCGCGATTCTCGCGAACCGTCGTGGCAAGGGTCGCGCCAGCCTGTCCGCCTGATTCCGGTCAGGTCATGACATCGTGCTGCCCACCGAGAACCGGCTGAGGCGGCGCGAGGACTTCGCGACCGCGGTACGACGGGGGCGTCGGGCCGGACGCCCGTCTCTCGTCGTCCACCTTCGTAGCGGTGCCACGGACCCGCACGCGCCTGGGGAGAGCGCTCCCCCGACGCGTGCGGGTTTCGTCGTGAGCAAAGCCGTGGGCGGTGCGGTGGTGCGCAACAAGGTGAAGCGCAGGCTTCGCCATCTGATGCGCGATCGAGTCGCCCTGTTGCCCCCCGGTAGCCTGGTAGTCGTACGAGCGCTGCCCGGTGCGGGCGACGCCGACCATGCACAACTGGCCCAAGACCTGGATGCCGCCCTTCAGCGGCTGCTGGGAGGGGGCGCGCGATGAAGTACCCGCTGCTGGCGCTGATCAAGCTGTACCAGTGGACCATCAGCCCGCTGCTCGGGCCGGTGTGCAAGTACTACCCGTCGTGCTCCCACTACGGCTACCAGGCCATCGACCGGCATGGTGCGATCAAGGGCACGGCACTCACGGCCTGGCGCATCCTCAGGTGCAATCCGTGGTCGCTGGGCGGCGTGGACCATGTCCCGCCGCGCAAGCGTCCGCGGTGGCACGAATTGCTGCGTAACGCCTGGCGTGCACGCAAGGGCGGGCCCTCCGCCGCCGAACCGGCCACCGAGGGGCAGGCTCCCATGAGCCCGGCCGCAGAGACCCCGTCCCATGCCCAAGGAGCATGATTAGTGGACACGATTGCCAGCTTCTTCAGCTTCATCACGACACCTGTCTCCTGGGTCATCGTCCAGTTCCACACGGTGTACGGCGCCCTCTTCGGCGATGACACCGGGTGGGCCTGGGGCCTGTCCATCGTGTCCCTGGTGATCCTGATCCGTATCTGCCTGATCCCGCTCTTCGTGAAGCAGATCAAGGCGACCCGGGCCATGCAGACGCTCCAGCCCGAGATGAAGAAGATCCAGGAGCGCTACAAGAACGACAAACAGCGTCAGTCCGAAGAGATGATGAAGCTGTACAAGGAGACGGGTACCAACCCGCTCTCCTCGTGCCTTCCCATCCTGGCGCAGTCGCCGTTCTTCTTCGCCCTGTACCACGTGCTCAACAGCATCGCGACCGGCAAGACGATCGGCGTCATCGACGACCAGTTGCTGGAAAGCGCCCGTAAGGCGCACATCGTCGGTGCCCCGCTCGCCGCGAAGTTCACGGACAGCTCCAGCAAGGTCGCCGAGCTCGGCGCCTCGCTGACCGACGTCCGGGTCGTCACCGCGATCATGATCGTCCTGATGTCGGCGTCGCAGTTCTACACGCAGCGCCAGCTGATGACGAAGAACGTCGACACCACGGTGAAGACGCCGTTCATGCAGCAGCAGAAGATGCTGATGTACGTCTTCCCCGTCATGTTCGCCGTCTTCGGCATCAACTTCCCGGTCGGTGTCCTCGTCTACTGGCTGACCACCAACGTGTGGACCATGGGCCAGCAGATGTACGTCATCCACAACAACCCGACCCCGGGCTCCAAGGCCCAGGCCGCGTACCTGGAGCGCCTGTACAAGCACGTCACGCACCACGGCAAGACGCGCGGACGCGGTGAGAAGGCCATCGTCAAGGCCATCGTGGCCAAGGGGCGCGACCGTAACGAGTTCGAGCGCAAGTTCATCAACGGTCTGAACAAGGCGGGCCTCGCGGCCCAGACCGACGGCACCGTGGTGAAGAGCGAGACCGCTGTGGCCGCCCAGGCCGAGGACGGTACGCCGACGAGCGCCGCCGCTCCCAAGCGTCAGCAGCCCAAGCGGCAGACCAAGGCCCAGCGCCAGTCCGGCGCCACGAAGGCTGCCGGCGAGACCACCTCGCTGAGCAAGTCCGACGAGCCCGAGGACGCCAAGCCCGCCGCTTCAGCCAAGAAGGGCACTCAGAAGAGCGGCGGCGGTACCCGCAGCAAGGCCCAGTCCGGACAGCGCAAGGGCCCGCAGCGGCCCAAGTCCCCGTCCAAGAAGTAAGAAGGAGTCCATCCCGTGACGGAAGGCACCACCTCCGCCGCTGCCGAGGGTGCAGACACCCTGACCCGCCTGGAGCAGGAGGGCGAGATCGCGGCGGACTACCTCGAGGGTCTGCTGGACATCGCTGATCTCGACGGCGACATCGACATGGACGTCGAGGCCGACCGGGCCGCTGTGTCGATCATCAGCGACGCGGGCAGCCGAGACCTGCAGAAGCTGGTCGGCCGCGACGGCGAGGTGCTGGAAGCCCTGCAGGAGCTCACGCGCCTGGCCGTCCACCGGGATACCGGGGACCGCAGCCGGCTGATGCTGGACATCGCCGGCTACCGGGCCAAGAAGCGCACCGAGCTGTCCGAGCTGGGCGCCAAGGCCGCCGCCGAGGTCAAGAACACCGGCGAGGCCGTGAAGCTGAATCCGATGACGCCGTTCGAGCGCAAGGTCGTGCACGACGCGGTCAAGGCCGCCGGCCTGCGCAGCGAGTCCGAGGGCGAGGAGCCGCAGCGCTTCGTCGTTGTGCTTCCTGCCTGATCGGTCCGTACGTTCCTCCGGCCCCGTCTGCCCGGCAGGCGGGGCCGAACTTTGTCAGCCTGATAGTTCTGGTGGTTCTGGTGCCGGCGCTCGGTGCGCCGACGCCGAATGGAAGGACGGTCCCCGTGACGGAGGCAGCGGAGCTTCCCCCTGTGCCCGAGCAGGCGCGAGAGGTGTTCGGTGATCGCTTCGCGGATGCGGTCCGATACGCGGAGCTGCTCGCCGAGGCGGGCGTGCAGCGCGGCCTGATCGGCCCGCGCGAAGTGCCCCGACTGTGGGAGCGGCACCTGCTGAACTGCGCGGTTCTCTCAGAAGTCGTTCCCGAGGGTGTGACGGTGTGCGACGTCGGTTCGGGCGCGGGCCTGCCCGGCATCCCCCTGGCCCTCGTCCGGGAAGACTTGAAGATCACCCTGCTGGAACCCCTGCTGCGACGCACCACATTCCTGACCGAGGTCGTCGAGCTGTTGGGCCTGGACCATGTGACGGTCGTCCGCGGCCGGGCCGAGGAGGTCATGGGAAAACTCACACCCGTCCATGTGGTGACGGCGCGAGCCGTGGCCCCGCTGGACCGGTTGGCGACCTGGGGCATTCCGCTGTTGCGTCCGTACGGGGAGATGCTCGCGCTCAAGGGCGACGCGGCGGAGGAAGAGCTCAAGAGCGCGGCGACCGCCCTGAGCAAGCTCGGCGCCGTGGGGACGTCGATCCTGCATGTGGGTGAGGGTGTTGTGGATCCGCCGTCCACGGTCGTACGGGTCGAGGTCGGGGAGAGTCCTGGTGGTGTGCGCTTCGCGGCGAAGCGTGCGAAGGCTGCTCGGACAGGTCGGGCGCGTCGGCGTCGCGGATAGCGCGTCGGGATCGCGGCTGGAGAACGGCTCGGAGGCGACCGCTGACCCGTCCTGACGACGAGAGGTACTCCACACAAGCTGCCAAACCTACGCATGCCGGAGTGTCGCGGCAATTCCACCTCTGCTGCTGTGCATCGTGTTTCACGTGAAACGTCGCTCACTGCTGCACGGCATCATCAGCCGGGGCCGGGCCGCGGCCGAACCCCGCGACCGCAAGCCCCTCGGTTCACTCGATGAGGGACCGGAGTTGTCCACAGAGGTGGATTTCTCCACAGAACAACAGGCCTCACTGGTTCACGACCCCGAAGGCATGGGAGGCTCTGTTCATTGCGAGCCTGAAGTCGAGGAGAGTGAATCCTTGCGGTCCGACGCCAACATCGCGGGACCGATGACCGATCCGGTCCCCGGTCCCCGTACCGAGTCGATGGGGGAGGATGTTTCACGTGAAACACCGCCCCCGATGGACGACACTCCGATCGGTCGTGCTGCCCAACTGGCGGTGGAGGCGCTAGGTCGCGCCGGTGAGGGCCTGCCACGGCCCGAGCAGACCCGCGTCATGGTGGTCGCCAACCAGAAGGGCGGGGTGGGCAAGACGACAACGACCGTCAATCTTGCCGCTTCGCTGGCTCTGCATGGCGGCCGTGTCCTGGTGATCGACCTTGACCCGCAGGGCAACGCGTCCACCGCGCTGGGTATCGACCATCACGCCGAAGTCCCTTCCATTTACGACGTCCTGGTCGAGAGCAAGCCGCTCGCGGAAGTCGTCCAGCCCGTCCCTGATGTCGAGGGTCTCTTCTGTGCCCCTGCCACGATCGATCTCGCCGGTGCGGAGATCGAGCTGGTGTCCCTGGTGGCCCGGGAGAGCAGGTTGCAGCGAGCCATCCAGGCGTACGAGCAGCCGCTGGACTACATCCTCATCGACTGCCCGCCCTCGCTCGGCCTGCTGACGGTCAACGCGCTGGTCGCCGGCCAGGAAGTCCTCATCCCGATCCAGTGCGAGTACTACGCGCTGGAGGGCCTGGGCCAGTTGCTGCGCAACGTCGATCTGGTGCGGGGGCATCTCAACCCTGATCTGCACGTATCGACGATCCTGCTCACCATGTACGACGGCCGGACGCGGCTTGCGTCCCAGGTCGCGGACGAGGTGCGCAGCCACTTCGGCGACGAGGTGCTGCGGACGAGCATTCCCCGCTCCGTCCGTATCTCCGAGGCGCCGAGCTACGGACAGACGGTGTTGACCTACGATCCAGGATCGAGCGGTGCCCTGTCCTATCTTGAGGCGGCACGAGAAATCGCGTTGAAGGGTGTCGGCGTCTCCTACGACGCGACGCACGCCCACATCGGCGCACAGAGCGACCCGAGCATGGTGGAGGGGATCCAGTGAGCGAGCGACGGAGGGGTTTGGGCCGTGGTCTCGGCGCACTGATCCCTGCTGCCCCGACAGAGAAGGCGGTGGCTCCGGCTGCGCCGGGGAGCACTGCTTCGACGTCCCCGGCGGCAGTGCCGGTGCTGACCACCGACCGCGGCGTGGCAGCGGCGAAGGTGGCCACACTGCCGCCTGTTTCACATGAAACGGAGGAGCCGTCGACGAACGGCCCTGTGGAGACGCCCGCGTCTCCCATGGGTGCCCACTTCGCGGAGATCCCCCTCGACTCCATCACGCCGAACCCGCGCCAGCCGCGTGAGGTCTTCGACGAAGATGCGCTGCAGGAGCTCGTCACCTCCATCAAGGAAGTCGGTCTCCTCCAGCCGGTCGTCGTACGGCAGCTGGGTCCGGCGCGCTACGAGCTCATCATGGGCGAGCGGCGCTGGCGGGCCTGCCGTGAGGCGGGGCTGGAGGCGATCCCGGCGATCGTGCGGGCAACGGAGGACGAGAAGCTCCTTCTGGACGCTCTGCTGGAGAACCTCCACCGTGCTCAGCTGAACCCGCTGGAAGAGGCCGCTGCCTACGACCAGCTCCTGAAGGACTTCAACTGCACGCACGACCAGCTGGCGGACCGCATCGGCCGGTCCCGCCCGCAGGTCTCCAACACCCTGCGTCTGCTGAAGCTCTCGCCGGCGGTCCAGCGCCGCGTGGCCGCCGGGGTGCTCTCCGCCGGGCACGCACGGGCTCTGCTCTCCGTCGACGACTCGGAGGAGCAGGACCGGCTGGCGCACCGGATCGTGGCCGAGGGCCTTTCGGTGCGGGCCGTCGAGGAGATCGTGACCCTGATGGGGTCACGGCCGCAGGCGGCTCAGCGGGCCAAGGGGCCTCGGGCCGGTACCCGGGTCTCGCCGGCGCTGACCGACCTCGCGACCCGTCTCTCGGACCGCTTCGAGACGCGGGTGAAGGTCGAGCTGGGCCAGAAGAAGGGCAGGATCACCGTCGAGTTCGCCTCCCCGGAGGACCTCGAGCGGATCCTCAGCACGCTCGCTCCGGGCGAGAAGCTGGCCCTTCAGAAGAGCCTTTCGGAGAGCGAGGACGAGGAGCCGGAAGGCTGAGCCTCCGGTCGGGCGGGTGGTATCGAGCCCGGCTGACCGGCAGAGCGGGCCGTGTCCGGTGTGTACCGGAACACGGCCCGCTCTTTGCTTTCAGGCAGTATCGATGGAATCGCATCGTGGATACGATGCGTACGGGTATGGCGCATCCACCCGGCAGCACCTGTGAGGGGAGGCAGGGGGCCATGCGAACGGTGAACCGCACCGGACTGGTGAGCGCGGGCCTGGGTCTGGGCGCGGTCGGCGGCTTCGTCGGCAGCCTGCTCAGGGAACGGAGCGCTCTGACGGCCGCCCGCGACGCGGCGGGCGAAGGAAGCGAGGAACAGCCTTCATGGGGCGCCGGCTCGTACCGCTCACGCTGGACAACCTTCAGGACATTCCCAAGCGCTGTCGCACGTGTGTCTTCTGGGAGTTGGACCCGGTCAGCGGTGAAGCCGCGGTAAAAGCAGGAACGCCCGCCCTGGAGAAGGAAGCCTGGATCTCCGCCGTTCTGCTGGACTGGGGATCTTGCGGACGGGTCGTCTACGTCGACGACGTGCCGGTGGGCTTCGTGCTCTATGCCCCTCCCGCCTATGTTCCGCGTTCGACGGCGTTTCCCACGAGCCCCGTCTCTCCTGACGCGGTACAGCTGATGACGGCGTTCATCATGCCGGGTTACCAGGGGCAGGGACTGGGCCGGGTGATGGTCCAGACAGTCGCCAAGGACCTGCTGCGGCGCGGATTCAAGGCGATCGAGGCCTTCGGAGATGCGCGATGGAAGGAACCTGCGTGCCTCCTGCCCGCCGACCATCTCCTGGCGGTGGGCTTCAAGACGGTCAGGCCCCATCCCACGTACCCGCGCCTGAGGCTGGAGCTACGGACGACCCTCTCCTGGAAAGAAGACGTGGAGATGGCGCTGGACCGGTTGCTGGGGGCCGTACAGAAGGAGCCGGCGTTGCGACCCCTCTAATGCGAATGGGCCACCCCGGCCGGGGTGGCCCATTCGTGTTTCACGTGAAACATGCGCCATCAGCTCGACGCCTCAGCCGTTCACTCGGCGATGAAGTCCTCAAGGTCGCGGACGATCGCGGCCTTCGGCTTCGCACCGACAATGGTCTTGGCGACCTCGCCGCGCTGGTAGACGTTGAGGGTCGGGATGGACATGACGCCGTACTTGGCGGCCGTACCCGGGTTCTCGTCAATGTTCAGCTTGACGACCTCGATCTTGTCGCCGTACTCGGCGGCGATCGCCTCGAGGGACGGAGCGATCTGGCGGCACGGACCGCACCAGGCGGCCCAGAAATCCACCAGGACGGGCTTGTCGCTCTTGAGGACGTCCTGCTCGAAAGAGTCGTCGGTCACGTGCTTCAGGGTGCCGGCCACGGCGGGCTCCTTAACTGGTTGGTGCGTGGGGCGGATGGGGGTCAGACAGAGGTCTTCTCGGGCTCGGCCTTCTCCTCGTCCGCGAGGGCGGCGAGGAAGCGCTCTGCGTCGAGGGCGGCGGAACAGCCGGTACCGGCCGCGGTGATCGCCTGGCGGTAGGTGTGGTCGACCACGTCACCGGCGCCGAAGACACCGGTCAGGTTGGTCCGGGTCGAGGGAGCGTCGACCTTCAGGTAGCCCTCTTCGTCCAGTTCGAGCTGGCCCTTGAAGAGCTCGGTGCGCGGGTCGTGGCCGATCGCGATGAAGAGGCCCGTCACGGCCAGGTCCGACAGCTCGCCGGTCTTGACGTTGCGCAGCTTCAGGCCGGTCAGCTTCTGGTCGCCCTGGACCTCGGCGACCTCGCTGTCCCACACGAACTTGATCTTCGGGTCGGCGAAGGCGCGGTCCTGCATCGCCTTGGAGGCGCGCAGGGTGTCCCGGCGGTGGACGACCGTCACGGACTTGGCGAACCGAGAGAGGAAGGTGGCCTCCTCCATTGCGGTGTCGCCGCCGCCGATCACGGCGATGTCCTGGTCCTTGAAGAAGAAGCCGTCACAGGTGGCGCACCAGGAGACACCGCGGCCGGAAAGGGCGTCCTCGTTCGGGAGGCCGAGCTTGCGGTGCTGCGAGCCGGTGGCCACGATGACGGCCTTCGCCTTGTGGACCGTGCCTGTGGTGTCGATGACGGTCTTGATCTCACCGGTCAGGTCGACGTTGACGATGTCGTCCGGAATGAGCTCTGCGCCGAAGCGCTCGGCCTGAGCGCGCATGTTGTCCATGAGCTCGGGGCCCATGATGCCGTCCTGGAAGCCCGGGAAGTTCTCCACGTCGGTGGTGTTCATCAGCGCACCACCTGCGGTGACGGCGCCCTCGAACACCAGCGGCTTCAGCGACGCGCGCGCGGTATAAAGCGCCGCCGTATAGCCGGCGGGCCCGGAGCCGATGATGATCACGTTTCGGACGTCGCTCACGGCTTGATTCCTCGTCTCTGGACTACGTCGTCGGACCGGTGGGAGCCCTTTCGGAACTCTCACCCCACCCAACGGATCCTAAGGGGCGCGCATTCCCGCTGTGTCCGGGCACACGGAGACGCGACCCCGTACGAGATACCACGTGGGACAAAGACGAAGCCTGCGCGCTCAGGGCTGTGTGTAGGACTTCTTCAGCAGCACCTTGGCCGTGCCGGCCGAGGGGTCGGCCACACAGGCCGTATCCATGATGTAGGCCGTGACCCGGGTGCCGTCGGGCGCGTCGGGCAGCACGACGAGCAGGGCATCCGTCCCCTTGTAGGTCCCGCGCTCGGTTGCGAGGGCCGAGTCGCTGCGGCCGATGCCCTTCTGCACGCAGTCGGGGACGGTGGTGTCCTGGAGGATCTTGGGACCGTCGCTGCTGGGGAGGGACTCCGTGCCCAGGCTGTGCGGAGTGCGGGACCCACTTGATCCGCTCTCCGTGCTTTTGTCCTTGGCGAGGAGATCGGTGACCTGAGTCTCCAAGTTGTTCTCGGAGAAGGTGTCCGCAGCGGTGGACTGCTTGCCGTGTGCCTCGGGGCCGGAGGACTGGCTGTCGTTCAGCGAGGACAGCAGTACGGAACCCAATCCCAGGGCGGCAACCGTGAACACGGTGCCCAGGACGGCCGCCCTTCGCCTGCTGCCCCTCTTGCGCTCCTTGCGTCCAGGACCGGTGGTCGAGGTACGGGCATGCCCTGAGGGACGGTCCGCTGTCGCCGACGTTTCACGTGAAACATGCGCGCTGTCACCCGGCTCTGTGTCGGACGGGTCGGACAGGGACGGGACGGTGGCGCCGATGGGCGCCTGCGCATCCCTGGCATGCAGCAGGGCTTCCGCGGCGAGGGCGGCATCGATGCGGCCCGCGACATCGGCGGGCATGCGCGACGGACCCGGCAGCGTCCCGAGCAGTCCCCGGATTTCCTCCAGTGACGCGTAGACGTCCGCACAGAGCTCGCACTCGGCCAGATGCCGTCGCACGTCCGCGGTTCGCGACGGAGGGAGCAGGCCCTCGGTGAGGTCGGAGATCTCCGCGACGTCCGGGTGCCCGGCCGTGTCTGTCGTGGATGTCACGCTCGCCCACCTCCGCCCTTCACTGCAGCTGAATCGCTTGGTCCTGTGCCGGCCGGACCCGCTGGACGCGGCTCCGCTGCGGGTGGGACGGATGTCCCCTGCGTCCGGTTCCGCCCCCCGTCCGTTTCTCTGCCGCCACTGGCATTTTCCGGCCGCAGATGGGTGAGGAGGGGCAGGAGTCTGGCCCTGCCGCGGGCACAGCGACTCTTCACCGTCCCGGTCGGCACATCGAGCACGCGGGCGGCTTCCGCTACCGGGTAGCCCTGCATGTCCACCAGGACGAGGGCAGCCCGTTGGTCGGGCGGCAGCGTGCCGAGCGCTTCCAGGAGCTGGCGGTGGAGGTCATTGCGCTCCGCGGGCGCCGAGGCGGACTCGTGCGGCTCCAGCAACTGCTCCAGGCGCTCGGTGTCGTCGACCGGCGACGTCTTGCGGGAGGCCGCCTTGCGGGCCCGGTCGAGGCAGGCGTTCACCGTGATCCGGTGCAGCCACGTCGTGACGGCCGACTGGCCGCGGAAAGTGTGGGCGGCCCGGTACGCCGAGACGAGAGCGTCCTGAACGGCGTCAGCGGCCTCCTCCCGGTCCCCCAGCGTCCGCAGGGCGACAGCCCACAGCCGATCACGGTGCCGCCGCACGAGCTCACCGAAGGCTTCGGGGTCGCCCTCTACATGGCGGGCCAGGAGGTCCTGATCGCTCGTGTCGCCGTACTCGGTGCCATCTGCCATCTGACCCCCTCCCCTTGATGACCCCTCAGCCTGTGAACTTCACGTCGGTAATGGCCTGCTTGTAGCCGGCGTCGCTGTACGTACTCGGGTCGTCGCCCGAGTACGGCACAGCAGTCAGCCACACGAGCACGTAACGCGTCTTCACCGACTTGGTGACCTTCACCTTGGCGTTCGCACCACTCGTCGTAACCGCGCCGATCTCCTGCATCGAGTCCAGCGAGGACGGGGTCAGCGAGTCGGAAGCGTACAGCTTGGCCGTCGTGTGATCACCGGCGTAGCGCAGCCCGATGCTCGCGGTGGATACCTCCTGCGCCGAACCCAGGTCATAGACGATGCCCACACCCGGCTTGTACGGGGCGAGGGCCGGACCCTCCACGAACGTGCTGGTCTTCCAGTACGTCGAGCTGTTGCCGTCGTACGTCTTGCCGACGTCGCCCGGGTGCTGGGCATCGCCCTTGGCCACGTACTCCTGGGCGTCCTGGATGCTGAGCGTCTTGACCGGCTTGGGTGCCGTGCTGTTCTTGTCGTTCCCGTCGGTCGTCTGTGTGTTGCCGGTGTCGTCCGACTTGTTGCCCTGCTCCATGAGCGCGTCCGCCAACTGCCAGCTGCCGAGACCCAGCGCGGCGATGAGGAGGCCGGAGACGGCCCACTTCAACGCCTTGCCGGTGCGGCTCTGCAGCGGGGGCGGCGGGGGCGGTACCGGCCGGGTGGCGCCCGGGTGCTGTGCCCCTCGGCCGTAGGTGCCCTGCTGGTAAGTCGTGCGCTGGTAGTCGGGCGGTGCGGTGAACGCCGGCTCCGGCGGGCGGATGCGGGGCATCTCGGCGATCGCCTTCACCAGTTCCTCGGGCGTGGTGCACGGGGACTCGTGGCGGGAGGCGGTCGCACCGTCGTTGGCGAGCGCGCGCATGGAGAGCTCGGACAGCCCGCGGTGGACGCCGGCGCGAACCTGGTCGGGGGCGATGAGGCCGACGTCCTTGGGCAGGCCGGACAGGCCGTAGGCGTCGCTCTCGTAGGGCCAGCGCTGAGTGAGCGCCGCGTACAGCAGGGCGCCGATCGCCTCCGTGTCCGTGCGCTGCGGTGTGTCGGAGCCGACGCCGCGCAGAGCTGCGTTCACGGCGAGACCGCGGATGCGCCACTGGCCGCTCGAGGTGCGCAGGACGGCGTTCGGGTTCAGGCGCAGATGTGCGAGGCCCTCGCGGTGCGCGGCGGCCATGGCGGAGGAGATCTGGCTGACCATCTGGTAGGCGTCGTACACCTCCAGCGGACCGGAGGCCAGGAGCGTGGTCAGTTCGGTGGCGTCGGGCAGCCACTCGTGGACGACGTAGACGAGGTCGTTCTCCTCGACGGCGTCCAGGACCTGGACGAAGCGGGGGTCGCCGAGCAGCGCGGAGGAGCGGGCCGCGGCCAGCACGGAACGGGCCCGTGTGTGGTCCGCGGGCAGGATGTGGACGCCGACGGCGCGACGGAGTTTCTCGTCCACAGCACGCCAGCTGCTGAATCCGTCCAGACGGGTGACGCACTCCTCGAGGCGATAGCGTCTGGCGAGCTTGTGACCGCTGTGCAGCTCGGGTGGTGAGGTCTTTCCGGGACCCTCGGTCCCGCCACTCCCCTGTGCCTCGACGTCTTCCGTGTCCCGCTCCCGGTTCTTGGCCACCCCGTCGGCCGTGGACTGGTCCGCCTTGGCGGTCAGCGGCTCGTCGCCGCTGTTGTCTGCCACGTCGACGGCAGCCGTGCTCCGTTCCGCCACCGTCGTTCCCTGCCTCCCCATCCGTTGCGCGCCGTGCGACGCCGAAACCAATTGTGCCCACAGTCCGCCGCTATGCACGACACACAGTGGCGGACGATGGTTGTGCGCATACCCCCGCCTCAGCGCCCCAGGCGCCCGCGGACCATGCCGACCAGTGAGTTCAACTCCTCGATGCGCATACGCCGGGCGGCGACGAAGAAGATCCCGAGCAGGACCGCCCCGCCGGCGATCAGGGCCGCGAAGGAGCCGACGGCACCTTGGCCGAGCGAGTGCCCGACGCCGTAGACGGCCACCCCGCTGATCAGCGCCGCAGGTACCGAGGCGATGCCGAGCCTGGCGTATGTCCGCAGGACGCGCTTGCCGTCCAGGTCTCCACCCAGCCGCTTGCGCAGCCGGTTCCAGGCGACACCGACGCCGATCGCGTAGGCGAGGCCGTACGAGGCGGCCATGCCGACCACGGCCCAGCGGGGCGGGAGCACGAAGTAACAGGCGGCGGAGGCGGCGGCGTTGACGGCTGCGACGATGACCGTGTTGTAGAAGGGGGTCCGGGTGTCCTCGTACGCGTAGAACGCACGCAGGACGACGTACTGGACGGAGTAGGGGATCAGGCCGAGGCCGAAGGCCATCAGCATGTACCCCATATTCGTGGCCTCGCTTGTGCCCGAGGAACCGAAGATCAGCGTGCACATCGGGATGCCGAGCGACACGAAGCCGAAGGCGATGGGCACGATCGCGACGGCCGTCGTCCTGAGGCCCTGGGAGATGTCGTCGCGGATGGCGCCGGCGTCGCCCTCGGCCGCCGAGCGCGAGATGCGCGGCAGCAGGGCGGCCATCAGGGAGACGGTGATGATGGCCTGCGGCAGGCCCCAGATCAGCTGGGCGTTGGCGTAGGCGGCGAAGCCGGTGCCGTCGACGGGCGAGGCCTTACCGGAGGCGGTGGACAGCTGGGTGACAACGAGCGCGCCGGCCTGGTTGGCGAGGACGAACAGGATGGTCCACTTGGCGAGCGTCACCGCCTTGCCCAGGCCATGGCCCTTCCAGTCGAAGCGAAGCCGCATCCGGAACCCGGTCTCGCGGAGGTAAGGGATCATGGCTAGGGCCTGTACGACGAGGCCGAGCAGGATGCCGATACCGAGGAGACGCTGGCCCTCCGGAGGAATGTTGGTGACCTCCATGCCGGAGTCCGCCGCAGTGCCGTACACCCAGAGGAACATGCCGAGCGTCACGATGATGACGATGTTGTTCAGGACCGGGGTCCACATCATCGCGCCGAACTTCCCGCGGGCGTTGAGGATCTGCCCCATGACCACGTGGATGCCCATGAAGAAGATCGAGGGCAGGAAGTAACGGGTAAAGGTGACGGCGACCTCGTTGGCCGCGGGGTTGTTGGCGACCGGGTTCGCCAGCATGCGGACCAGGAGCGGCGCGGCGAACATCGCGAGCCCGGTGAGGGCAGCCAGGGCCACCATCACGAGGGTCAGCAGGCGGTTGGCATACGCCTCGCCGCCGTCCTCGTCCTCCTTCATGGCGCGCACGAGCTGCGGCACGAAGACGGAGTTGAGGCCGCCACCGACGGTCAGGATGTAGATCATTGTCGGCAGCTGGTACGCGACCTGGAAGGAGTCGCCGAGGAAGCCGAGGCCCAGTGCTGACACGATCAGCGCGGAGCGGATGAAGCCGGTGAGGCGGGAGACCATCGTGCCCGCCGCCATCACGGCGCTCGACTTCAGCAGACCTGTGGCCCGCCCGGCCTTCTTGGCGGCGGGGGCTGGTGCGGGCGCCGGTGCGGCGGCTTCGGCGGCGTAGGCCGGCGTCGAGGCCGGGTACTGGCCTCCGGCAGGAGGTGTCGCCCCCGGGTACTGGTGCGCGTGTGGTGCCGGGGACGGGTTGGGCACGGACGGGGGCTCGTAGTTCGGGTGCCCGCTGCTCTGCTGCTGGTCCCGGAAGAGGTGCGCGAAGGCGTCCGGTTCGTGGCGCTCCTCGCCGGCCTGGGTCACGAGGTCGTCGACGCCCACGAACTGGGTGGTGCGCGGGTCGTCGCCGTACGGCAGGTATTGGGTCGGGCCCTCCGGCTCGGGCGCCGGGGTCTGCGCCCACACGTGCGGATCGGGGGCGTACGGCGACTGGGGTGGCTGGGCGTAGAGCGGCTGCTGCGGCTGATACGTGCCCGGATGCGGAGGTGGGTGCGCGGAACGGTCGTAGAGCGCCTCGGCGACCGGGTCCTGGGCATAGAGGTCCTGGGCCCGGTAGGGGTCCTGGTCGTAGGCGTCCTGGAGGTACATGTCCGCGGGAGGCTGCGGCGGCACCTGGCCGTGCTCGGGCGGCGGGCCTTCGGGGTGGCCTGAGCTGCCCGCGGCCTGGCCGCGGTCACCGTCGTACGGCGCGTTCATGGTTACCCCACCTCATCGTCCCGGGCCCACCGGCCACGACATCCTCAACGGTCCACTCTCTCACCCGTGCCGGATGGGTCTGCGCTTTCCGCTGCGGTGTCCGCTGGCGGGTCACTCGGCTGCTCCGGGTCGTCTGCCCCGGGCCGGGTGCCCGACTCCTCCTTGAGACGGTCTTCGGCGCTGTCGAGGTTCTCCGGGCCGCTCACGGCCTCGTCCGCCTCGTCGAGGCTCTCTTCCTCGGCCTCGCGGGCGGCCGCGCGTTTGCGCTGTGTGTACATCCGGAAGCCGGCGAGGACCAGCAGCAGGACCCCGCCGCCGATGACGAGCATCACGGTGGCCGTGAACTCGGTGACCTTCACGTCGAAGGTGACGGGAGCGCCGTAGGCCTGGCCGTCCTCCGTGTACAGCTGGGCGACGACGGTCGCCCGGCCGTTGGCGTTGGCCGTCGTGGTGAACTTCACCGTCTGGCTGCGGCTGCCGGAGACCTCGACGCGCTGCTCGGTGTAGGCATCGCCGCCGATCTCGAGTCGTTTCGGGCTCAGCGAGGTGAGCCGCAGCACGAGGTGGTCAACGCCCTGCACCAGGTTGTTCTGCACGGTCACCGGGACCGTGGCGCTGCGGCCGGAGAGCTTGGTCTCTGACTTCTTGATCAGCTTGACCTGGTCGGTCAGCTCGTCGAGGTATGCCTCGACGTCTCCGCGGAAGCCTGTCGCGTCGGTGGCGCGACCGCGCCACGACGTGGACATCTCGCGGTTCATGGCCCGTCCGAAGGGGGTCACCACTCGGGACTGGTCGCTGAGGACCACCTTGAAGTTGTCGAGCTTCTCCTGCGTGGTGGCGATCTGCGCGAACGCCGACCGAGGCAGCTCCTGCTTACGCAGCGAGGAGGGGTAGGCGGACCTCGAGGGCACCTTCGTGGTGGCTGCCGGGTCCGGCTTGGCGGTGGCGGCCGCCGTGAGCTCCTGGGACTCGGACCAGTCGCCGCTCTGAAGGACCGTCAGCGCTTCGGCCATCGCCTGGGCCTGGCTCGCCGTCGGCGTGCGCTGCGGGGCGACGACGATGCTGCGTTGCCTGTTCGTCTGGAGGTTCAGGGTGAGGCTCTGGGCCAGGAACCGCTGGACCGCGAGCGTGGTGGCGGAGGCCTTCGTCAGGTCGCCCTGGAAGGCCGTCGACAGCCGTGCGTCCGCGACGACCGCCGTGGTGCCGCCCCCGATGGGACGCGCCGCGGAGGGCGTGTACGGCAGACCGCCCGTCTCCTGGAGGCTGTCGCTGCGTGCGATCACCTTGTCGGCACCGGCCGAGGTGGCGACCTTGACGATCGACGGGTCGACGGCGCCGTTCACGGGCCAGGCGAAGTCTGTGGTCGGTTTCACGTGGAGGATCGGCTCCACCGTGTTGGCGATGACGTCGGTGGCTTCCTTGAGGTGGCTCAGCGAGCCGGTGACGCTCGTGCCGTTGTGGGCGAGGGAGGCGAGATCCGGGTCGGCGAAGGGAAGGGCGACGACCTCCTTGTCCTGCACCGCCTGCTGCAACTCGGCGAGCCACTGCTTGGCGACCGTCTGATAGGTGCCCGCCCTGGTGGTGCCGCCCGTCCTGACCTGGTAGGGACGGGTCATCGCGTCGACGGAGGCCAGCAGGTCCGGGTCGATCACCCAGGTGACGTCGAGGTTCTTGCCCAGCGACAACATCTGGTCGAGGCGGCCGCCCGGGGAGATCTCCTTGGCCAGGTCGTCGTTGAGGAAGACCGGCGTCTGCTGTTCGTTCGACCCTGTCTCCGCCGTCATGTGGACGGTTGAGATCAGGGGCCACAGATACGTCGTCCTCGTCTTCGTGTCGGCCTCGCCCGACTGCCACGGCAGGAACGTCCGCTGGACGCCGAGCACCTGCTCCCACGGCTGCGCGGATGTCTCGCCGGAGAGTGAGACGGCGAACTGGTAGACCCCACTGTCGCCGAGGTCCAGCTCGTCGACCGGCACCGAGAGAGAGAAGGGCTCGGCGACGCCCGGGGTCAGCTTGGCGAACTTCTCGGCGTACTTGCCGCCGACCTCCGACCCGGTGATGCCCTGGAGATCGCTGCTGTCCTTGGCTGTGCGGTCGATGGCCGAGCGAGTGCTCAGTTCGGGGCCGACCCGCAGGCCGACGTGGGCGTCCGTGACGGTCTGCTTGCCGTTGTTGATGACCGTGCCCGACACGGTCAGGGTGTCCCCGTCCGCCGGGGCGCTGGGGCTCAGCGTGTCGAGGGCCACGGACACCGTGCCCGAGTCGGCGGCCTGAGCGGAGGCCTGTTCGGTGGCGTACGCCGACGGGGCGGCGGACAGCTGGCACAGTCCGGCCAGGAGGGGCAGCCCAGCGAGCAGTGCTCCGGTGCGCCGCAGCCAGCGGCGGGCAGGTGAGGCACTCGTCCCCTGGAAGTCTGCCGCCTCGGCCACGCGCTCGCCCGTCCCTCGTCGTCGTCAGTGGTCGTCGGAATGTGCGTCCACGCATGGTAACGATGCGCGCTGAGGGGAAGTGCCGCGGACTGCTCCACGAGATCGGAGCAAGATCGGAGGACCCTGCTGTGCTGTCCCTAATGTGCACGTATAGAAGGGGACGCCGGCGTGCGTCTCACGGGCCGACCCCGTACAGGTGGGGGTGGAGAGTCTGTGCCCGTTTAATGGAGGAGCTCGCGGTCGTCCGGGCCACGTACCCTCTTCTGTTGTGCCGAACGCCAACGAAGACAACGCCAGTGCCCTCAGTCAGGTGCAGCAGCGCGCGGTGAGTGAGCTGCTGCGGATCGCCCCTGTCGCCGACGACCTCGCCCGCCGCTTCCAGGAGGCCGGGTTCTCACTCGCCCTGGTCGGCGGCTCGGTCAGGGACGCGTTGCTGGGCCGGCTCGGCAACGATCTGGACTTCACGACCGATGCCCGCCCCGAGGACGTACTGAAGATCGTGCGTCCCTGGGCGGACGCCGTGTGGGATGTCGGGATCGCCTTCGGCACGGTCGGGGCCCAGAAGGATGCCCGCGTCGGAGACACTGATCGGCGCTTTCAGATCGAGGTCACCACCTACCGGTCGGAGGCATACGACCGGACCTCGCGCAAGCCCGAGGTGTCGTACGGCGACTCCATCGAGGAGGACCTCGTCCGGCGCGACTTCACCGTGAACGCGATGGCCGTCGCACTGCCGGAGAAGGTGTTCATCGACCCCCACGGCGGGCTCGACGACCTCGCGGCGCGTGTTCTGCGTACCCCGGGCACTCCCGAGGAGTCCTTCTCGGACGATCCGCTGCGGATGATGCGGGCCGCGCGCTTCGGGGCCCAGCTCGACTTCGAGGTGGCTCCCGAGGTCGTCACGGCCATGGAGGAAATGGCCGGGCGCATCGAGATCGTCTCGGCGGAGCGGGTGCGGGACGAGCTGAACAAGCTGATCCTGTCCGCGCATCCACGCAAGGGTCTGGCGCTGCTGGTCGACACCGGGCTCGCCGACCATGTGTTGCCCGAGCTTCCGGCTCTGCGTCTGGAGAGCGACGAGCACCACCGGCACAAGGACGTCTACGAACACACGCTGATCGTTCTGGAGCAGGCGATGGCGCTGGAGGAGCACGGCCCCGACCTGACCCTGCGCCTGGCCGCGCTGCTGCATGACATCGGCAAGCCGCGCACGCGCCGCTTCGAGAAGGACGGGCGGGTCTCGTTCCACCACCACGAAGTGGTCGGGGCGAAGATGACCAAGAAGCGCATGACCGCGCTGAAGTACTCCAACGAACTGGTGAAGGACGTCTCGCGCCTGGTCGAACTCCACCTGCGATTCCACGGGTACGGCACCGGGGAGTGGACCGATTCCGCGGTCCGCCGTTATGTCCGGGACGCCGGTCCTCTGCTCGACCGCCTCCACAAGCTGACCCGCTCGGACTGCACGACGCGGAACAAGCGCAAGGCGGCCGCGCTCTCGCGGGCGTACGACGGTCTTGAGGAGCGAATCGCTCAGCTCCAGGAGCAGGAGGAGCTGGACGCGATTCGCCCGGATCTGGACGGCAACCAGATCATGGAGATCCTGGGTGTTCCTCCGGGTCCTGCTGTCGGGCGTGCGTACAAGTTCCTGCTGGAGCTTCGCCTGGAGAACGGGCCGATGGGTGAGGACGCTGCGAGCAAGGCCCTCAAGGAGTGGTGGGCCGAGCAGAGCTGAAGGCGTGAAGCGGGGTCATGTTTCACGTGAAACATGACCCGGGGACGGACTAGGGGCGATGTTTCACGTGAAACATGACCCCCCCTCGCGTGTGAGGGTGAGGCCTACGTGGCCCGGCGCTCGAAGCGTCCCATGGTCACGGCAACTGCCCCGTAGATGATGGCGATGGTGACCACCAGGGTCACCGAGCGGCCGTCCGGCGGCAGTATGAGAGCGGCGACCGCGGCGGCGGACACGTAGGCGATGTTGAAGAGCACGTCGTAGACGGAGAAGATCCTGCCGCGAAAGCCGTCGTCCACGGAGGACTGGACGATCGTGTCCGTGGCGATCTTCGCTCCCTGGGTGGTCAGGCCGAGCACGAAGGCCGCGGCGAGCATGGGGGCGGTGGTGAACGGGAGGCCGAGCGCGGGCTCCAGGAGTGCGGCGGCCGCGGCGCACACGACGATCCAGCGGCCGGACCCGAGCCGCACTGCCGCCCAGGGCGTCATGACGGCCGCCGCGAAGAAGCCGGCACCCGAGATGCCCAACGCCAGCCCCAGCAGGGCGAGTCCGTCATCGGGGGTCGAAGAGAGTGCGTACCGGCAGAGCATCAGCAACATGACGGTCAGGGCGCCGTAGCAGAACCGCATCAGGCTCATCGCGCCGAGCGCCCAGGCGGCCTCCCGGCGTGAGGGTGCGGCGATATGCCGTACGCCTGCCACTAGATCGCGGGCGGTGCCGGCGAGTGCCGCCGTGATCCTGGGGCGCACCAGTGCGCGGTCGGGGCCGAGCAGCTCCGGCGCCATGCGCAGTGAGGCGAGCGCGCCACACAGGTACAGCCCGGCCCCCAGCAGCACCACGGCCGCGTCGGAGTCCGCGACCACGAGACGCACGAGGAAGGCGAGGCCGCCGCCCGCGATCGCCGCGAGCGTGCCGGCGGTGGGCGAAAGAGAATTGGCGATCACCAGGCGCTCCGCGTCCACCACACGGGGCAGTGCGGCGGACAGGCCGGAGAGAACGAAGCGGTTGACGGCGGTGACGCACAGCGCGGAGACATAGAAGAGCCAGTCGGGGACCTGGCTGATGATCAGGACGGCCGTCATCGTCGCCATCACGGCGCGCACCAGGTTGCCGTACAGGAAGACCTGACGGCGGCGCCAGCGGTCCAGCAGGACGCCGGCGAACGGGCCCACCAGGGAGTAGGGGAGCAGCAGGACCGCCAACGCGGAGGCGATCGCGGTGGCCGAGGCCTGCCTCTCCGGCGAGAAGACGACGTAGGAGGCGAGCGCGACCTGGTAGACGCCATCGGCGCCCTGTGAGAGCAGACGCACGGCGAGGAGGCGTCGGAAGTTCCGGAAGCGGAGCAGGACGCGCAGGTCACGGACGACGGCCATGGGGCACAGCCTCACATACGGGGAGGGTCCCCTGGCGCATGCCTCGGGGACCCTCAACAGACCGCAGCGCAGAGTTTCTCAGCGCTCGACCGCGCCCTGGATGAACTTCTCGACGTTCTCGCGGGCCTCGTCGTCGAAGTACTGGACCGGCGGGGACTTCATGAAGTACGACGACGCCGACAGGATCGGACCGCCGATGCCGCGGTCCTTGGCGATCTTCGCGGCGCGCAGGGCGTCGATGATGACACCGGCCGAGTTCGGGGAGTCCCAGACCTCGAGCTTGTACTCCAGGTTCAGCGGGACGTCACCGAACGCGCGGCCCTCAAGACGGACGTACGCCCACTTGCGGTCGTCGAGCCAGGCCACATAGTCGGACGGGCCGATGTGGACGTTGTCCGCGCCCATGTCGCGGTCGCGGATCTGGGAGGTGACGGCCTGCGTCTTGGAGATCTTCTTGGACTCCAGACGGTCGCGCTCCAGCATGTTCTTGAAGTCCATATTGCCGCCGACGTTCAGCTGCATCGTGCGGTCCAGGACGACGCCTCGGTCCTCGAACAGCTTTGCCATGACGCGGTGCGTGATGGTCGCACCGACCTGCGACTTGATGTCGTCGCCGACGATCGGGACGCCTGCCTCGGTGAACTTGTCCGCCCACTCCTTGGTGCCGGCGATGAAGACCGGCAGGGCGTTGACGAAGGCGACCTTGGCGTCGATGGCGCACTGGGCATAGAACTTCGCCGCGTCCTCGGAGCCCACGGGCAGGTAGCAGACGAGGACGTCGACCTGCTTGTCCTTGAGGACCTGGACGACGTCGGCCGGCTCCTCGGCGGACTCCTCGATGGTCTGGCGGTAGTACTTGCCCAGGCCGTCGAGGGTGTGGCCGCGCTGGACCTTCACGCCGGTGGACGGAACGTCGCAGATCTTGATGGTGTTGTTCTCGCTGGCGCCGATGGCGTCCGCCAGGTCGAGGCCGACCTTCTTCGCGTCGACATCGAACGCGGCAACGAACTCGACGTCACGAACGTGGTAGTCGCCGAACTGGACGTGCATCAGGCCGGGGACCCTGGACGCCGGGTCGGCGTCCTTGTAGTACTCGACTCCCTGCACCAGCGAGGCGGCGCAGTTGCCCACGCCGACGATGGCTACGCGAACCGAACCCATTCCGGTTGCTCCCTGTGTGTACGAGTGAGGCCCTGAGTGGGCGCTCACGTGGCGGTGTCGTCGGGCGAATCCGTCCCGGGAGTGTCCCCGGGACGGGGCAGGCCGCCCGACGCTCCAGATGTGGTGTCCTGCTGAGCGGATCCCCCGGAGGCGGGGCCCCGAAGGTCCCGTCCGGCCCGCTCGCTCTCGATGAGCTCGTTCAGCCAGCGCACTTCGCGCTCCACGGACTCCATCCCGTGGCGCTGGAGCTCAAGCGTGTAGTCGTCGAGGCGCTCCCGGGTGCGCGCCAGTGAGACGCGCATCTTCTCCAGGCGCTCCTCCAGCCGGCTGCGGCGGCCTTCGAGCACGCGCATGCGTACGTCACGCGACGTCTGCCCGAAGAAGGCGAAGCGGGCGGCGAAGTGTTCGTCCTCGTACGCGTCGGGGCCCGTCTGGGAGAGGAGCTCCTCGAAGTGCTCCTTACCTTCCGCCGTCAACCGATAGACGATCTTGGCGCGACGCCCTGCGAGTGGTGCGGCGAGGGCGTCCTCGGAGGTGTTTCCCGGCTCTTCGATCAACCAGCCGTTGGCGACCAGCGTCTTGAGGCAGGGGTACAGGGTGCCGTAGCTGAACGCACGGAACACACCCAGTGAGGTATTGAGTCGTTTGCGCAGCTCATAGCCGTGCATCGGGGACTCGCGGAGCAGGCCGAGTACGGCGAACTCGAGGATCCCGGAACGCCGGCTCATCGTCGCCTCCTCTCTGCCGCGGACGGTCGTGACGGTCTTTATGTCGCGCCGATGTATCGACTCGATACATCAAGACGATAGAACGACCTTCCGGATGCGACAAGAGGGAGGGTGGTGAACGGGATCACATCACCGATTCATGGGAAGCAAGTTGCCTGATTTGGGGTGAACTTCAGGACTAGGCAGGTTTTGACGGTGCGTAGTCTGTGCGCCATGACCACCACCGGGAACCGAGTGACGTCTGGGGACGTCCTCGTCCTTGGTGTAGTACGGGTGAATGCGGAACCCACCGCATCCGTACTTCGGGGGGACCGGAAACCAGCCGCCGTTTCCAGGCGCGCAAAGGTGCGCCTGCCCGAGGAGTAGTCGTTCGATGAGCGAGCACCGTCGCAAACCGCCGCAGCCGCAGGGAGGCGGACGTGCCGCGGCCCGACGCGGCCAGTCCGGCTCGTCTTCCGGCCGCCGCGCGGCACCGCGAGGCGCCACCGGGTCTCCTTCCGACTCCTATGGGACGAGTTCCCCCGGGTCGGGTTCCTACGATCCGGGAGGCGAGGAGCGTCCGTACGGCGGCCGTGCCGAGGCCCGCCGGGCGGCACAGAGAAGCAGTGGCGGCCGACGCAGAGCGGCCGAACCAGCCGGCCGTGGTGGCCGACGTGCCGTCCCGGGCGGTCCCGGGCGGGGTCGGGGACGTGCGGCCGACTCCGACAGGAAGCGGATCGTCGACTATCCGCGGGCGGGCAAGTACGGGTGGCGGCGCTGGGTGCCGTCCTGGAAGCTCGTGTCCGGACTGTGCATCGGCTTCATCGGAAGCCTGGTGGCCGTCGCGGGCATCGGATACGCCATGGTGAGCGTCCCGAACATCGCGGACACCGCGAAGGCACAGAACAACGTCTACTACTGGGCCAACGGCACAGAGATGGTCGCCACGGGCGGTGAGACGAACCGCCAGATGGTGAACCTCGCGCAGATCCCCAAGGACATGCAGAACGCCGTCATCTCGCAGGAGAACAAGACCTTCGAGACCGACAGCGGCATCGACCCGAAGGGCATCGCCCGAGCCGTGTTCAACATGGCCAGGGGCGCGGAGACGCAGGGTGGCTCCACCATCACCCAGCAGTACGTCAAGAACGCGATGCTGAACGACCAGTCCCAGACCGTCTCGCGGAAGTTCAAGGAGATCTTCGTCTCGGTCAAGGTGGGTGCCACCAAGACCAAGGACGAGATCATGGAGGGCTATCTGAACTCCGCGTACTACGGACGGGGGGCCTACGGAATCCAGGCGGCCGCGCGCGCGTACTTCAACAAGGACGCCGTCAAGCTGAACCCTGGTGAGTGTGCCTTCCTGGCGGCGACCCTCAAGGGCGCCACGTACTACGACCCGGCGGGCTCGACGTCCATCGACACGTCCGCCACACCCCAGGCCAACAGCAAGCGGGCCCTGGCGCAGATGCAGGACACCCTCAACAAGATGGTCGAGTACGGCCATCTGAGCGCCACGGAGCGGGCCAAGTACACCAAGCTCCCCGAAACGCAGAACCCGCGCTCGAACAACGAGCTCAGCGGTCAGATCGGCTACCTCGTCGACCTCGCCAAGGCGTACCTGATCAACAACGACATCGTCACCGCCGACAAGCTGCAGCAAGGCGGCCTTTCGATCTACACGACCTTCGACAAGAAGAAGGTCGACGAGCTCGAAGAGTCGGTCAAGAAGGTCCAGAAGGCGAAGATCAAGCCCAAGGAGCGTCCGAAGACGGACAAATTCGTCCAATTCGGCGGTGCTTCCGTGGATCCGGCGACCGGCGCCATCAAGGCCATCTACGGCGGCGAGGACGCGACGAAGCACTTCACCAACAACGCCGATGCGACCGGTGCCCAGGTCGGTTCGACCTTCAAGCCGCTCGTGCTGGCCGCGGCGATGAAGTGGGGTGTACGCGACAAGGACCTCGGACCGAACCAGGCACAGGACGAGCGCACCAAGGTCTCCCCCAAGAGCCTGTACAGCGGCAAGAACGACCTCAAGATCAAGACATACGACGGTTCCATCTGGAAGAACGAGAAGGGCAAGGAGTGGCTCCAGGAGAATGACGGCCAGCAGTCGTACGGCTCTCCGCCGAACTACCAGATCGACCTCCGTGAGGCGATGCGGGAGTCGGTGAACTCCGCCTTCGTGCAGCTCGGCATGGACGTCGGGCTGGACAAGGTGAAGGAGGCGGCCATGGACGCGGGCCTCAAGGAGAACAGCCTCGCCGGCACCAGCTTCCCGTCCTTCTCCATCGGTATCTCCGACCCCAGTGCGATCCGCATGGCGGGCGCGTACGCCACCTTCGCGGCCAGCGGCAAGCAGCGTGAGCCGTTCTCCGTCACGAAGGTCACGGACAAGGACGGCCCGGTCTACACCCACAAGGTGGTGACCAAGCAGGCGTTCGAGTCAAACGTTGCCGACAACGTCACGGACGTACTCAAGACCGTGGTCGAGGACGGCACGGGTACCGCCGCCCAGCTGACCGGACGTGACGTGGCGGGCAAGACCGGTACCACCGACGGCAACAAGTCCGCCTGGTTCGTCGGCTACACCCCGCAGCTGGCCACCTCGATCAGCATGTTCCGGATGGACGACGACGAGTCCAAGAAGAACCGCGAGTTCCTGGAGATGTTCGGAACGGGTGGCGAGAAGAAGATCCACGGTGCTTCGTTCCCGGCCCAGATCTGGCACGACTACATGGAACAGGCGCTGAAGGGCGAGCCGGCAGAGGACTTCCCGCCGCCGGATCCCATCGGCGAGATCGTCAACGATGTTCCGACCCCGACGCCCGCTCCCACGCCCAGCGAGGAGCCCTCGTCGGCCAGTCCGACGCCGAGCCCGACGCCCAGCGAGCCGACGACCAGCCCGACACCCTCGCCGACGGAGTCCTGCTTCGGCTTCCAGTGCCCGCCGGGCGGTGACACCGGCGGGACGGACACCGGCGGCACCGACGGAGGTGTGACGCCCACGCCCACGCCCACAGAGTCGGGCGAGACCGGCAACAGCAGAGGCAATGGCAACGGAGGCATCTTCGGTTAGTCGCCACATCGCCTGTCGAGGCTGTTTCACGTGAAACATGGGCCGCCGCACCCACCAGGTGCGGCGGCCCTCGGCGTATTCCCAGGCGCGTACGGCAGGATGTGCGACATGCCCAGTGCAGAATCGACGCAAGCGAGCGTGCACGAGCCGGACCTGGTGCGGCCGACCAAGGACGACACGGTGGCCGCGAGCGGCAGCGAACTGATCGGTGGCCCGATCGGACGGCGTGCCCTGCTCGGGACGTCCTGGTGGACTCCCGTCCGGGTGATCGCCCTGGTGGCGATCGGCATGTTCGCCCTCGGCCTGGTCCAGAAGGCGCCCTGCTACAACGGTGCCTGGTTCTTCGGTGCCAGTTCGCAGTACACGCATGCGTGCTACTCGGACATCCCGCACCTCTACCAGGGGCGAGGCTTCGCCGACGGGCTCGTGCCGTACTTCGACAAGCTCCCCGGCGACATGCAGTACCTCGAATACCCGGTGCTGACCGGCGTGTTCATGGAGGTCGCGTCCTGGCTCACGCCCGGCAGCGGGAGCATTCAGGACCAAGAGCAGTGGTACTGGATGGTCAACGCCGGCATGTTGATGGTGTGCGCCGCCGTCATCGCTGTGTGCGTGACCCGGACGCACGCCCGGCGCCCATGGGACGGCCTGCTGGTCGCCCTGGCGCCTGCGGCCGCCCTGACCGCCACCATCAACTGGGACATGCTGGCGGTCGCTCTGACGGCCGCCGCGATGCTGATGTGGTCGCGGGGCCGCTCCCTCGCCTTCGGCGTCCTGTTGGGGCTCGCCACGGCCGCCAAGCTCTATCCCTTCCTGCTGCTCGGCCCGCTGCTCGTGCTGTGCTGGCGCGCGGGCAGGTGGCGGGAGTACGGGACGGCCCTGGTGGGCGCGGCCGTCGCGTGGCTGGTCGTCAATCTGCCGGTGATGCTCTTCGCCTTCGACGGCTGGTCGAAGTTCTACACGTTCAGTCAGGAACGGGGCGTCGACTTCGGCTCGTTCTGGCTGCTCTGGTCCCAGAACTCGAGCAACCCGCCCAGCACCGACACCGTCAACACGATGGCCACACTGTTGATGCTGGCGTGCTGCGCGGGCATCGCGGCGCTCACGCTGACCGCCCCGCGCCGGCCGCGCTTCGCGCAGCTCGCCTTCCTGATCGTCGCGGCGTTCGTCCTGACCAACAAGGTCTACTCGCCGCAGTACGTCCTCTGGCTGGTTCCGCTGGCCGCGCTCGCCCGGCCGAAGTGGCGTGACTTCCTGATCTGGCAGGCGTGCGAGGTGGCGTACTTCCTGGGGATCTGGATGTACCTCGCCTACACGACCAGCGGAGACGCCCACAAGGGCCTGCCGACCGACGGGTACCACTGGGCCATCGCTCTGCATCTGCTGGGCACGCTGTATCTGTGCGTCGTGGTCGTGCGCGACATCCTCATGCCGGAGCGGGACGTCGTGCGCCGGGCCGGTGACGACGATCCCTCTGGTGGGGTGCTCGACCGTGCGGAGGACGTCTTCGTTGTCGGCCCTGCCGCTCATCCGCCGCGGCACGGGGCTCACTTCGACGGGCCCCAAGTGGAATGGGGCAGTCTGGACTCGCCCCGTCGTTCGCTCTGAGCGAACGAAGCGCAGCCGACCCACGCAGAAGGCCGTACACGGAACCTTCCGTGTACGGCCTTTCGGCTGTCTCGACGGGGACTCAGCGGTCGACGAGCCGGTCGAACTGCGTGGTGGTGTGCCGCAGATGGGCCACCAGCTCCTCGCCGACCTTCGGCTCCGCGGCGTCGGCCGGCACGAACAGGATCGAGACCTGCATGTGCGGCGGCTCTGCGAACCAGCGCTGCTTGCCGCCCCAGACGAACGGAGAAAGGTTCCGGTTGACCGTGGCGAGGCCGGCCCGGGCAACGCCCTTGGCGCGCGGCATGACGCCGTGCAGGGCCTTGGGCGCCTCCAGTCCCACCCCGTGCGACGTACCGCCCGCCACAACCACCAGGAAGCCGTCGGAGGCCGCCTTCTGCTGCCGGTAGCCGAAGCGGTCGCCCTTGGCGACGCGGGTGACGTCCAGGACCGCGCCGCGGTACTCGGTGGCCTCGTGGTCCCCCAGCCACAGCCGCGTGCCGATTCGGGCGCGGAAGCGGGTCTGCGGGAACTGCTGTTGCAGCCGGGCGAGATCCTCGGCCTTGAGGTGGCTGACGAACATCGTGTGCAGCGGCAGACGGGCCGCGCGCAGCCGGTCCATCCAGCCGATGACCTCCTCGACGGCGTCCGAGCCGTCGGTCCGGTCCAGCGGCAGGTGGATCGCGAAGCCTTCCAGGCGGACGTTCTCTATGGCCGCGTGCAGTTGGGGCAGGTCCCGCTCGCTGATGCCGTGCCGCTTCATCGAGGACATCACCTCGATGACCACCCGGGCACCCACGAGGCCGTAGACACCGTCGATCGACGACACCGAGCGGATGACCCGGTCGGGCAGCGGTACGGGCTCCTCGCCGCGCCGGTACGGCGTCAGGACCAGCAGGTCACCGCCGAACCAGTCTTTGATCCGAGCGGCCTCGTACGTCGTGCCGACGGCGAGCACGTCCGAGCCCAGCCGCGTGGCTTCCTCAGCGAGCCGCTCGTGTCCGAAGCCGTAGCCATTGCCCTTGCAGACCGGGACGAGCCCCGGGAACTGCTCCTGCACGTGCTTGTGGTGCGCCCGCCAGCGCGCGGTGTCGACGTAGAGCGTGAGCGCCATGGCCGGACCTGGAACCTTTCTCGTGGCTGCGGTGTATCAGAGGTATGGAAGCTATCGAAGCAAACGGCTGGAGCTCAGCGGCGCGACATGTAGATGTCGAGCGCCTTGTGGAGCAGCTTGTTCAGCGGGAAGTCCCACTCGCCGAGGTACTCGGCGGCCTGGCCGCCCGTGCCCACCTTGAACTGGATCAGGCCGAAGAGGTGGTCGGTCTCGTCCAGCGAGTCGGAGATGCCTCGCAGGTCGTAGACGGTGGCGCCGAGCGCATAGGCGTCGCGCAGCATCCGCCACTGCATCGCGTTCGAGGGCCGGACCTCGCGGCCGATGTTGTCGGAGGCGCCGTAGGAGTACCAGACGTGCCCGCCGACGATGAGCATCGTCGCCGCCGACAGGTTCACGCCGTTGTGCCGGGCGAAGTACAGCCGCATGCGGTTGGGGTCCTCGGTGTTGAGGGCCGTCCACATGCGCTGGAAGTACGACAGCGGGCGGGGCCGGAAGTGGTCACGCACAGCTGTGATCTCGTACAGCCGCTGCCATTCCTCGAGGTCGTGGTAACCGCCCTGGACGACCTCGACGCCGGCCTTCTCGGCCTTCTTGATGTTGCGGCGCCACAGCTGGTTGAAGTTCTTGTGGACCTCTTCCAGGGAGCGGTTGGCCAGCGGCACCTGGAAGACGTAGCGCGGCTGTACGTCGCCGAAGCCTGCACCCCCGTCCTCGCCCTGCTGCCAGCCCATGCGGCGCAGCTTGTCGGCGACCTCGAAGGCGCGCGGCTCGATGAAGTCGGCCTCGATGTCGCGCAGCCGCTTCACGTCCGGGTTCTGGATGCCCTGCTTGATGGACCCGGCCTCCCAGCGCCGGATGATCACCGGTGGGCCCATCTTCACCGAGAAGGCGCCCTGCTGCTTGAGGTGCGCGAGCATCGGTTCCAGCCAGTCGGTGAGATTCGGCGCGAACCAGTTGATGACCGGGCCCTCGGGCAGATAGGCGAGGTAGCGCTTGATCTTGGGCAGCTGCCGGTAGAGGACGAGACCCGCGCCGACCATCTCGCCCGTACGGTCGTCGAACCAGCCGAGGCTCTCGGAGCGCCACTCCGCCTTGACGTCCGCCCAGGCCGGAACCTGCATGTGGCTCGCCGACGGCAGGCTCTGGATGTACGCCAGATGCTGCTCGCGACTGATCGTCCTCAGGGTCAGGCTCATTCGGGGCGCTCCTCGGGCTGGTGTGTCCCCATGGGTACAGGGGCTCCGGCTCTGGTGCGGAAGCCTACTGCGCCTTGCGAGCGCCTCGACTGGGCGTACGGAACCTTCGCCCCGGCCTGTTGGCCACCGAGGCGTTCCGTAGTGCGATATGGGGTGTTCGGTGAACGGTGTCCGTGGCGTCAGCCGACGACCCCGCCGAAGAGACCGCCGTGCGCCATGCCGAGGAAGAAACCGACTCCTGCTGCGCCCATGCCCAGGATCAGCCCGAAGCGTTCACGAGTCGTCTCCGATATCCACTGCCCGTACGCGCCGGTGATGAGGCCCACCAGGCCGGTCCAGGAGCTGAGCAGGTGCAGGTCGTGGAACATCGCCGTGACGAAAGACGTGATGCCCAGCACCAGGGTCACCGCGAGCAGCGTGTCCTGGCGCGGGTGGGGCTTGCCGTCCGTGGCGAACAGCCCTCCGACGGTGTTGGGTCGCATTGCCTGTGCCATGGGGCACCTCCTGCGAAAGGCGGCGCATCGTAGCGCCATACACACCCGATGTGTACAGATTGACGGTCCCGGAGGCCTGATTTCAACCGGGAGCGCGTGTGCGGGTACTCTGTACCGTCTGTGCCGGTGTCTGCCCACGCCAAGACAGGGACTCCCGCTCGGGACCCCCGATTGTCAGTGGCGGCCGATACGGTTACCTACGCATCACAACCCTCCTGCCACGGAACGACCGTGGCCGCTGAGTCCAAAGGAGGTGGGTTCCACATGCGTCACTACGAGGTGATGGTCATCCTCGACCCCGATCTGGAGGAGCGCGCTGTCGCCCCTCTGATCGAGAACTTCCTCTCCGTCGTCCGTGAGGGCAACGGCAAGGTCGAGAAGGTCGACACCTGGGGCCGTCGTCGTCTCTCGTACGAGATCAAGAAGAAGCCCGAGGGCATCTACTCGGTCATCGACCTGCAGGCCGAGCCTGCGGTCGTCAAGGAGCTCGACCGCCAGATGAACCTGAACGAGTCGGTCCTCCGGACCAAGGTCCTCCGCCCCGAGACCCACTGAGCTCTCCCGCTCAGCTGATCTCGGGATTCGAGTAGCAGCACCAGCAGCCAGCAGCAAACCCGCCGAGAGGTTCCCCCATGGCAGGCGAGACCGTCATCACGGTCGTCGGCAATCTTGTCGATGACCCCGAGCTGCGCTTCACCCCGTCCGGTGCGGCGGTCGCGAAGTTCCGTGTCGCGTCCACCCCCCGCACCTTCGACCGCCAGACGAACGAGTGGAAGGACGGCGAGAGCCTGTTCCTGACCTGCTCGGTCTGGCGCCAGGCGGCGGAGAACGTCGCCGAGTCGCTCCAGCGAGGCATGCGCGTCATCGTGCAGGGCCGGCTGAAGCAGCGGTCCTACGAGGACCGTGAGGGCGTCAAGCGCACGGTCTATGAGCTGGACGTCGAAGAAGTCGGCGCCAGCCTGCGCAATGCCACGGCCAAGGTCACCAAGACCACCGGCCGCGGTGGCCAGGGCGGTTACAGCGGTGGTGGTGGCGGCGGCCAGGGTGGCGGCGGCTGGGGCGGTGGCCCTGGCGGCGGTCAGCAGGGCGGCGGCGCTCCCGCCGACGACCCGTGGGCGACCGGCGCTCCCGCCGGTGGCAACCAGGGTGGCGGTGGCGGCGGCTGGGGCGGAAGCTCCGGCGGCGCCGGCGGCGCTGGCGGCGGTGGCGGCGGTGGCGGCGGCTACTCGGACGAGCCCCCCTTCTAGGCCTTCGGGCCGAGGGGGGGGCCGTACCCACACTTCTTGATCACACAGGAGATACACCATGGCGAAGCCGCCTGTGCGCAAGCCGAAGAAGAAGGTCTGCGCTTTCTGCAAGGACAAGGTCACGTACGTGGACTACAAGGACACGAACATGCTGCGGAAGTTCATTTCCGACCGCGGCAAAATCCGTGCCCGCCGCGTGACCGGCAACTGCACGCAGCACCAGCGTGACGTCGCCACGGCCGTCAAGAACAGCCGTGAGATGGCGCTGCTGCCCTACACGTCCACCGCGCGATAAGGGAAGGGTGACCGACACATGAAGATCATCCTCACCCACGAGGTCTCCGGCCTCGGTGCCGCGGGCGACGTCGTCGACGTCAAGGACGGTTACGCTCGCAACTACCTGATCCCGCGGAACTTCGCGATCCGTTGGACCAAGGGTGGCGAGAAGGACGTCGAGCAGATCCGTCGTGCTCGCAAGATCCACGAGATCCAGACCATCGAGCAGGCCAACGCTGTGAAGGCCCAGCTCGAGGGTGTCAAGGTCCGCCTGGCCGTCCGCTCCGGCGACGCCGGTCGTCTCTTCGGTTCCGTCACCCCGGCCGACATCGCTTCCGCGATCAAGGCTTCCGGTGGCCCCGAGGTCGACAAGCGCCGCATCGAGCTCGGCGCGCCGATCAAGACCCTGGGCGCGCACGAGACGTCCGTGCGTCTGCACCCCGAGGTTGCCGCCAAGGTCAACATCGAGGTCGTCTCGGCCTGATCGCTGAGCCGGTCTGAACAGCCGAGAAGGGGCCGTACCCGCGAGGGCGCGGCCCCTTCTCGCATGCCGGGGCCCGGCCCGGTGGTCATGTTTCACGTGAAACGGTCAGGGCGACCGGACACGAGGGTTTCACGTGAAACGGTCAACGCGTCGCCCCCGTCACCAGCCAGCGGCCGGACCGGGAACGCAGCCACAAGGTCAGCATGCGTACCGCCATCATCAGCGTCATGGTGGTCCAGACGGCCGTCAGTCCACCACCCAGGGCAGGCACGAGCAGCGCGGCCGGCGTGAAGACCGCCAGAGTGAGCAGCATCGCCCACGCCAGATAGGGGCCGTCGCCGGCGCCCATGAGGACTCCGTCCAGGACGTAGACGACGCCGCAGATCGGCTGCGCGACGGCCACGACCACCAGTGCGGGCAGGGCGGCGTCCTTGACGACGGAGTCGCTGGTGAACAGTGGCAAGAACACCGGCCTGGCGATCAGGACCAAGGCGCCCAGCACGACTCCCACCGCGATGCCCCACTCCACCATGCGACGGCACGCCTGACGGGCGCCTTGGATGTTGCCGGCGCCGAGATACCGCCCGATGATGGCCTGTCCGGCGATGGCGATGGCGTCGAGAGCGAAGGCGAGCAGGTTCCACAGGGACAGAATGATTTGGTGCGCAGCGATGTCGGCATCGCCGAGGCGTGCCGCGACGGCTGTGGCGATCATCAGGATCGCTCGCAGCGAGAGCGTACGGACCAGGAGGGGAACGCCGGCTTGGGCGGAGGCCCTGATCCCACCGGCGTCGGGGCGCAATGAGGCACCGTGCCTGCGGGCGCCGCGGACAACGACCACGAGGTAGGCCGCGGCCATGCCGCACTGGGCGATGACGGTTCCCCAGGCGGAGCCCGCGATGCCGAGGTCAGCGCCGTAGACGAGGCCGACGTTGAGTGCGGCGTTGGCGATGAAGCCAGCCACGGCGACATAGAGCGGTGTTCTGGTGTCCTGCAGGCCACGCAGCACTCCGGTCGCGGCGAGTACGACAAGCATGGCCGGGATACCGAGTGCCGAGATCCGCAGATAGGTGGTCGCGTAGGGGGCCGCGGTTTCGGAGGCGCCGAAGAGCTCCACAATGGCCGGTGCCGTGGGCACGACGACGACGATGACGGCGGCACCGAGCAACAGGGCCAGCCAGATGCCGTCCATGCCTTGGCGGATGGCGGACTGGAGGTCGCCCGCGCCGACGCGTCGGGCGACGGCGGCAGTGGTGGCGTAGGCCAGGAAGACGAAGATGCTGACGGCTGTCGTGAGGAGGGCGGAGGCGACGCCGAGTCCTGCGAGTTGCGCGGTGCCCAGATGGCCCACGATCGCGCTGTCGGCCATGACGAAGAGGGGCTCAGCGACGAGTGCGCCGAAGGCCGGGACGGCCAGCGCGACGATCTCTCGGTCGTGCTGTCGTCGGTTGGCCTTGGGAGTCGCGGGAGCCTGTGTCATGAGCATCAATCTAATCGTCCACAGGTAATAGATGCAATTGGCTTGCATCCCTTACTTCTTGTGCCGCGCTGCGCACTCTTGTGCACCATTCGAAATGATCTTGATCTGACTTGGGAAGTTTTTCTTCTGCACAGCCGGTGGACGGGAAAACAGCAGGTCAGGTCGGTTGTCGCGGGAGATGTCGTGGCTTGTTCACAGGCCTGTCCACCGTGTCGTGCACAGGTTTTGCGGAGTTCTCCACAGCATCGGGGCCGTCGTCCACATGGCCTGTGGATAACCGGATTGGCTGACGGTGCCCGGGGGCCTACGGTTGTCCGGCGCCCGCTCCGTCCGTCGGCTGAGAAATCACCACAAACCCGACGCGCCAGAACCGGAGTTGGGCGTCTTATTTGTCAGTGGCGTGCCGTAGAAATGAGGGGCACGGCGAAGGTCCGCTCCGCGGACGGGAGGAGGTGGCTCGGTGAGCATTTCCGAGCCCTTGGACGACCCGTGGGCCGACAGCGGTCCCAGTGATCGTCTGCCCGCCTCCCGCCGCCACAGCGATGGAGCCCCGGGTCGCGACGAGCAGCACGAGCGCGGCCGGGAGAGCGGCGCCTGGGACGGCGGCGGTACGTCCTTCGAGCGCGTCCCCCCACAGGACCTGGACGCCGAGCAGTCCGTTCTTGGTGGCATGCTCCTGTCCAAGGACGCCATCGCCGACGTCGTCGAGGTGCTCAAGGGCCACGACTTCTACAAGCCCGCGCACGAGACGATCTTCCAGGCGATCCTCGACGTCTATGCGAAGGGCGAGCCTGCCGACCCCATCACGATCGCCGCTGAACTCACCAAGCGTGGCGAGATCAACAAGGTCGGCGGGGCTTCGTATCTGCACACGCTTGTCCAGACCGTGCCGACGGCGGCCAACGCCGAGTACTACGCGGAGATCGTCCACGAGCGGGCGGTCCTGCGTCGGCTGGTCGAGGCCGGCACCCGCATCACGCAAATGGGATACGCGGGCGACGACGACGTCGACGAGATCGTCAACCGGGCGCAGGCCGAGATCTACGCGGTCACCGAGCAGCGCACCAGCGAGGACTACCTGCCGCTCGGCGACATCATGGAGGGCGCGCTCGACGAGATCGAGGCGATCGGTTCACGCAGCGGCGAGATGACCGGTGTCCCCACGGGGTTCACCGACTTCGACTCGCTCACCAACGGCCTGCACCCCGGCCAGATGATCGTCATCGCCGCCCGTCCCGCCATGGGTAAGTCCACGCTCGCACTGGACTTCGCACGCGCGGCGTCGATCAAGAACAACCTGCCGAGCGTCATCTTCTCCCTCGAAATGGGCCGCAACGAGATCGCGATGCGTCTGCTGTCCGCCGAGGCCCGCGTCGCCCTGCACCACATGCGTTCCGGCACGATGACCGACGAGGACTGGACGCGTCTGGCCCGAAGAATGCCGGACGTCTCGGCCGCCCCGCTCTACATCGACGACTCCCCGAACCTGTCGATGATGGAGATCCGCGCCAAGTGCCGCCGCCTCAAGCAACGCAACGACCTCAAGCTGGTCGTCATCGACTACCTCCAGCTGATGCAGTCCGGCGGTTCCAAGAGGGCCGAGAGCCGTCAGCAGGAGGTCTCGGACATGTCCCGAAACCTCAAGCTGCTGGCCAAGGAGCTGGAACTCCCGGTCATCGCGCTCTCCCAGCTCAACCGCGGTCCGGAACAGCGCACGGACAAGAAGCCGATGGTCTCCGACCTGCGTGAGTCCGGCTCCATCGAGCAGGACGCCGACATGGTCATCCTGCTGCACCGCGAGGACGCCTACGAGAAGGAGTCCCCGCGTGCGGGCGAGGCCGACCTGATCGTGGCCAAGCACCGTAACGGCCCGACGGCGACGATCACGGTCGCCTTCCAGGGCCACTACTCACGCTTCGTGGACATGGCCCAGACCTGACCGACCACCCTGGGGTAAATGAGCTCGACGCCCGAGTGCCCCACGGGATGGACTGGGGGCATGACGACACCTCAGGAAGAGCTGCTTCCCGGCACGCGTAGGGCGCTGCTGCACCGGATCGCTGTGGCCCAGGCCGAAGGGCGGGCCCCCTCGCTCGTCGCTGCCGTCGTCCGAGACGGGCGAACCGTGTGGCACGGCGCGCGAACCTCGGTGGACGGGCACGGGCCCGATCAGAACGTGCAGTACCGGATCGGCTCGATCACCAAGACCTTCACCGCCGTTCTCGTACTACGGCTGCGGGACGAGGGAGCGCTGGACCTCAGTGATCCACTGGAGAAGCACGTGCCGGGAACCGGCGCGGGGGAGGCCACGATCGCCGAACTCCTCGCCCACACGAGCGGACTGGCCGCCGAGTCACCCGCTCCGTGGTGGGAACGCACCCCGGGATCCTTGCGGCCCGAACTCGCCGACGTGCTGGGCGAGCAGCCCTTCCTGCACCCGGCCGGCCGTCGATTCCACTACTCCAACCCCGGTTACACCCTGCTGGGCGCGCTCGTCGAGAAGCTGCGCGGGGCTCCGTGGGAGGAGGTATTGCGGCGCGAAGTGCTCGAACCTCTGGGCCTCGACCGTACGAGTACGCGACCGCAGGCGCCGCACGCGGGCGGCTGGGCGGTGCACCCCTGGGCCGATGTGCTGCTGCCCGAGCCCGCCGAGGACCTCGGTCGTATGGCTCCGGCCGGTCAACTCTGGTCCACCAGCGGAGACTTGGCGCGGTTCGCCGTCTTCCTGGCGAAGGGGGACGACCGGGTGCTGAGTGCCCGGACCGTGCGGGAGATGCGGATGCCCGCAGCGCCGGCCGAGGCCGCGGATGTCGCGGACGGCATGACGTACGGCCTCGGACTGCAGATCCAGTACGGGGACGGCCGGCTGCTCGTGGGGCACTCGGGTTCGCTGCCGGGCTTCCTGGCCAACCTCACCATCAGCGTGGCGGACGACGTCGCGGCGGTGGTGCTGGCCAATTGCACGTCCGGCCCGCTGCCATGGGCCGTTGGTGCCGATCTCGTACGGATCGTCGCCGAGGCCGAGCCGCGCATTCCTGATCCATGGCGCCCCTTGACCGAAGTCGACGCCTCCGTGCTGGAGCTGGCGGGTCAGTGGTACTGGGGGACACATGCCTTTGCCCTGCGTCTGACGGCCGACGGGCTCGTCTCACTGGAGCCCCTGTCCGGCAATGGCCGTCGCTCGCGGTTCCGGGCGAACGGCGACGGCACCTGGACGGGCCTGGAGGGCTATTACGCCGGGGAGCTCCTGAAGGCCGTACGGCGTCCGGACGGATCGGTGAGCCATCTGGACCTCGGGTCCTTCGTCCTGACGCGTCAGCCGTACGACGAGGGGGCTTCCGTGCCCGGCGGTGTCGACCCCGAAGGGTGGCGGGGTATCGGATAGGCGCGCTCACGGCGTCAAGGGTCCTGTTTCACGTGAAACAGGACCCTTGACGGGTCACAGCGGGAGCTTGAAGCCCACGTGGGAAGCCGTGAAGCCGAGGCGCTCATAGAAGCGGTGGGCGTCCGTGCGGGTGTTGTCGGAGGTGAGCTGGACCAGTCGGCAGTTCTGACGCCGGGATTCGTCGATCGCCCACTCGATCAACTGCGTACCCAAGCCACTGCCGCGCTCGTCGGCGTGGACGCGCACGCCCTCAATGATCGACCTGGTCGAGCCGCGCCGGGACAAGCCGGGAATGATCGTGAGCTGCAGTGTGCCGACGACACGGCCCTTGCGGACAGCGACGACCACATGCTGGTTGGGGTCGGACATGACGCGCTCCAGCGCCGCCAGATACGGGGCCAAGTCGTCCGGTGACTCACGCTGGGCACCCAACGGGTCATCGGCGAGCATGGCGACGATCGCCGGGACGTCCTCAGCCGTGGCGGGCCGCATCTCAAGATCTCCCATGACCGCACTCTACGCATGAGTGCCCTGCGCGAGGTCGGCGTCGCGCTCTCGGAGAGGCTCAGCCTGCCGCCACCGTCACCGGAGCGAATCGTCGTTTCCAGTCTCCGGGGAGCTCCGCGATGCCGTAGGTCATGACCGCGTTGAAGGCGATGGGCGCCAGGCCGTGATCCTTCGCCCACGCCAGCAGCTCTTCGTGCCGTACGTCGATGTCGGTGCGCAGCGGGCGGTCGGTGTGGGCGGCGAGGGAGGAGACCAGAGCCTTGGCGGTCTGTGTGTCGCGGGCGATCAGCGGGCCGACCACGTGCGTGTCCATGTTGGGCCAGGCGGCCGCGTAGCCGATGATCCGGCCGCTTTCCTCGACGACGCGCAACTGGTCGGCGAAGGCGGGCAGCCGGGTCACGATGTGCGTGCGATCGGCGCCGAACACCTCCGCGTCGAGACGGAGGATGGCGGTGAGGTCCTCGGCGGTCGCCGCGCGCGTGACCATCTCGGACTCCCGCTCACCAGGAGTGAAGCGCCCGCACAGCATTTCCGCTCGGCCGGTGACCTTGAAGCCGAGTTCCTCGTAGAGCGGGCGGCCGTACGGCGTCGCATGCAGCGTCAGCGGTGTGGTGCCCATCGCCGAGACGATGTGACGCATCAGCCGGCGTCCGACGCCCTGGCGGGCATGCCGCTCGGCGACCAGCACCATGCCGATGGCCCCGAGGTCGGGGCGATCTTGAGGTCCGTACTCGGTGACCACGCAGGCGCTGACGAGCCCGCCGCCGGGATCGTCGATGCCGTAGCCCTTCCCGGCCGCGAGGAGGAAGCCCCACTTGTGCTCCTCGCGTGGCCACCCCCGGTCCTCGGACAAGTCGGCGCAGGCGGTGAGATCGCGAAGCGTCAGACGGCGAATGGGCAGAGCAGTGGAGGAAGAGGTCGGCACGCACGTCAGGCTGTCCGACGAGTGCCCTCGACGTCCACCTGTTTCCGGGTGGACGTACGAGCTTTTGGCCATGTCATGGCCAACCGCACAGCCTGGTGGTAGACGCAAGATGTTTCACGTGAAACACCGACGAACGGAGACGGTCCAGACGCCGATCGCAATGCGCGAAACTGTGCCCGTAGCCTTACCCGACATGGCGAGACTTCATCTCTTCGATCTCGACGGCACGTTGTTGCACGGCTCCACCGCCCCGGTGGAGATTTCCCGGCAACTCGGCCTGGAAGCCGAGGCGGTGGCGCTCGATCAGGCGATCGGAGCGGGGCTGATCGGACCGCCCGAGTACGCGACGCGGGTGCACGCCCTCTGGGCGGAACTCACCGAGGCGCATGTGACAGCGGCCTTCGAGGGGGCCCCGTGGCTGGCCCGTATCCGTGATGTGTGGGCGGAGATCAGGAGGAACGGCGACTACTGCGCCGTGGTGTCGCTCTCACCCTCGTTCTTCGTGGAGCGGCTCACTGGCTGGGGTGCCCATGCGGCGTACGGATCCAGTTTTCCCGCCGTACCCTTCACCGAGCCTGTGGACCCGGCCGGCGTGCTCAGTGCCGCGGCCAAGGTCCTGATAGCCGACCGGTTGTGCGAGGAGTTCGGGCTGACGCGGGCCGACTGCGTTGCGTATGGCGACTCGATGTCGGACAAGGACCTCTTCGGCGCGGTGCCGACCTCCGTCGCGATCAATGCCGACCGTCATCTGTCCGGTATATCGACTCACTCCTACATGGGCGGGGATCTGTGGGAAGCCTATGAATTGGTGCGGCACGCCCGGTAATTGAAGGAATTGACGGTTCGCTCCCGCTCGCATTCATGGTGGAGGAGGGGGGGACTTGTGTGCGGAGCAGTGGCCGGTATGGTCGACTCCGGTTCGTGTCCGGGTGGGGCCGCGTCTCCTGGGCACCCTGTGCGGGCCGAGAGCAAGGCCATGCAGCTTAACGGGACGGAGAGATCGAAGACCCGCATTTCCGGTTATGCGGCCGGAGCGTCATGCCGAGTGGGACGCTGCGATGAGAGTGCTGCGGCCAATGTCACACTCTCGCCTTACTTGTCCGTACAGAGCCGGAACACGAGTTGAATGTGGCCACCTTGGCTGCGGGCAGCGAACAAGGAAGCAAGCCGTCTGCGGGGGAAAGCAGGCACCTCCCGACCGAGGAAGTGCGCAGACCGACCGAAAGATGTTCGAGGCGAGGCACACCATGGACGCTCCGACCACCACGCCGGCCGACAACGGCACTTCCGGCGGCGGGGGCGGCTGGTTCACGCCGCGCAAGCAGCCGGCGGCGACTTCCGGCAGCGATGAGGAGACGGCCGAGGGCCGCCGTCTGGCCGCGATGCGCCCAGTGGGCCGGACGGCGACAGGCACTGGCACGAATCCGTCGGCAGAGGACACCGCACCGCCCGCCTCGACGACCGGCGACGCACCGCAGCCAGGCCAGGCCGCCGGCGAACCACAGCCCACCGTGGCCGCCGGTCACCGGCGGCACTCCGGGGCGACCGCCGACGTACAGCCCGCCTCGACCGGCGAGCCCGCCCCGATACAGGCGTCCGCGATATCGCCCTCGATATCCGCCCAGTCCCAAGCCCCGGCCACTCAAGCGCCGCCCGCGTGGGCGCCACAGGCACCACCAGCCCAAGCACCGTCCACCGAACCCCCGCCCGCCGAACAGCGCGTCCCCGCCCAGCGCGCCGTCCCGCCCGGTGATGCCTCCCCGGACGCCGTGCTGATCCGCCGGACCATGGCCGAGGTCGGCCCCGTGGCCGACAAGGTCACGTCGTACTTCTACGCGTTGCTCTTCGTACGCCACCCCGACCTGAGGTCGCTGTTCCCGGCAGCGATGGACACCCAACGGGACCGCCTGCTCAAGGCGCTGCTCACCGCGGCCGAGCACATAGACAACACCGATGTCCTCGTCGACTACCTGCAGAACCTCGGTCGCGGCCACCGCAAGTACGGCACCCGGGCCGAGCACTACCCGGCCGTCGGTGAGTGCCTCATCGGCGCGCTGAGCAAGTACGCCGCCGGCATCTGGACCGCCGAGACGGAGGCGGCCTGGGTCCGCACGTACACGACGATCTCGCAGGTCATGATCGACGCTGCGGCCGCGGACGAGATGCGCGCTCCCGCCTGGTGGTACGCGGAGGTCGTGTCGCACGACCTCAGAACGCAGGACGTCGCGGTCGTCACCGTCCGCCCCGACCAGCCCTATCCCTTCCTCGCCGGGCAGTACGCGAGCGTGGAGACGCCCTGGTGGCCGCGGATCTGGCGGCACTACTCCTTCGCCTCGGCCCCTCGCTCCGACGGTCTGCTGTCGTTCCACGTGAAGGCCGTCCCCGCCGGCTGGGTCTCCAACGCCCTGGTGCACCGCGCCCGGCCCGGCGACATCATCCGGCTCGGTCCGCCCGCCGGTTCGATGACCGTGGACCACACCACCGACAGCGGCCTGCTCTGTCTGGGCGGTGGCACCGGTATAGCCCCCATCAAGGCGCTCGTCGAGGACGTCGCCGAGCACGGCGAACGCCGCCCGGTCGAGGTGTTCTACGGCGCCCGCACCGACCACGACCTCTACGACATCGACACGATGCTCAGGCTCCAGCAGTCCCACCCGTGGCTCTCGGTCCGCGCGGTCGTCGACCAGCAGGCGCATCTCCAGCTTCCCGACGCCGTACGCGAGTACGGCCCGTGGAACGAGTACGACGCCTATCTCTCGGGCCCGCCCGGAATGATCCGCAGCGGGGTCGACGCGCTCAGGGACATCGGCGTTCCCTCGGAGCGCATACGCCACGACTCGGTGGAAGAGCTCGTCGCCACGGCTCAGTGACAGATGTGGGGCATCAGCCCAGGTCGGGTGCGTGCATGGCGCGTACACCTTCGATGTTGCCGTCCAGATAGTGCCGCAGGGACAGCGGTACGAGATGGACGGAGGCGATCCCGACGCGCGTGAACGGCACCCGGACGATCTCGTACTCGCCGATGGGCTCGTCCACCTCGGGACCGTGCCGCAGGGCCGGGTCCATGGACTCCAGCCGGCAGACGAAGAAGTGCTGCACCTTCACGCCGGTCGCGCCGCCGTCGTCGCCGATGTGCTCGACGGTGTCGACGAAGCACGGCACGACATCGGTGATCTTGGCGCCGAGTTCCTCGTACACCTCGCGGTGCAGGGCGTCGACGACGGTCGTGTCCGTCGGCTCGACCCCGCCGCCGGGAGTGAGCCAGTAGGGATCCAGACCGGGCTTGGTGCGCTTGATGAGGATCAGGTCGTCACCGTCCAGCAGAACGGCACGGGCGGTGCGCTTGACCACGGGTCGGACGGTCATGGGAGAAATGTGGCCCAGCTGGTTCCACGTGAAACATCGCGAAAGGTCATCGGATGAGCGCACCGCGTGACCAGCCCACAAAGAAGGCTCAGCACCAGACGTCAGCCGCCCGCAGGAGCCACTCATGGGCCCGCGCGATGTGCGGCATCGCCAGCGTGCCCGTGCGCACCACCAAGAAGTACGTCCGCAGTGGCGGCACCGCCGGATCGTGCAGCGCGACGACGTCACCGCGCTCCAGGGCGGGTGCGCACAGATAGCGGGGCAGCACCGCCAGCCCGGCGCCCGCGGCCGCGCAGGCGATGACCGCGCGCAGGTCGGGGACTATGACGGTGCCCGGGGCGGCCGGGCGGCAGTCGAAGACGGAAGCCCAGTAGCGGGAGACGAACGGCAGCGACTCATGCACCTCGACCACGGGGACGTTCTCCAGCTCGGGCGCTCCCTTGATCAAAGGGACGTTCTCCGGGCACCGTGTCCCCTCGACCGTGGCGAGGGCCTCCAGTGCCCGAGCTCCCTTGGGGTGCTGCCTCCCGGAACCGAGTATCTCGGCCCAGCGCGGGGCGGCGACCAGAACGTGCTCTTCGTCGCAGAGCGCAGTCGCCGTGAGCAGGGCGCCGCGCGGACGGGCCGTACTGATGGCCAGATCGTGATGCCCGGCGGCCAGCCCCTCCAGCACTTCCTCGGCGTTCCCGAAGGATGCGCGCAGGGCGAAGCCCTGGCCGTCCTCGCCGGTCAGCTCCGTGAGCGCGGGCAGCGCCCGCTCGGCGGTGAACTCGGGAGGCCCGGCGAGGTGCAGTGTCCGCAGGGAGGACTCGTCGTCGAGCCCGGTCTCGGCGATCTCCACCAGGGCGTCGAGATGCGGCGCGGCCTTGTGGGCGAGCTCGTCGCCGATGGTCGTCGGGGTCACCCCACGGGCCTGCCGCAGGAACAGCGGGCGCCCTAATTGCCGCTCCAGGGTGCGGATCTGCGAGGTCACGGCCGGCTGGGACAGGCCGAGCAGCGCGGCGGCGCGGGTGAAGGAGCCGGCCCGGTGCACCGTCACAAAGGTGCGCAGCAAGGCCAGATCCATGGCGACGCCCTCCTGTTCCCTGCCCTTCTCCCAGCTCCGAGGCAGGGCCCAACTATAAATATGTCGATAGGTCTCTGTCGCTACCGTGATTGGACACTGACAGAGAGTCAACTAGCCTTGGTCGCGCGGTTCTTCGCGCGCAGAACCGAGGACGGTCCGAGCCACGAGGGGGGAGGCTCGGACCGTCCGCTGTGCGTAGCCGGACATCGTCCCGCGTGTGCGCAAGGGTGGTCACTGGGCCGTTGCGTCCAGCGCACGCAGCACATCCGCCACCAGGTCATCGGGGTCCTCGGCACCGACCGAGAAGCGAATGAAGCCTTCCGGTACGTCGTCCCCGCCCCAGCGCCGACGCCGTTCGGCGGTGGACCGCACCCCGCCGAAGCTCGTGGCGTCGTCCACAAGCCGCAGCGCGTCGAGGAAACGTTCGGCACGCGTGCGCGTGGGCAGCGTGAAGGAGACCACGCACCCGTAGCGCCGCATCTGCTGCGAGGCGATCTTGTGCGCGGGGTCGTCGGGCAGCCCCGGATAGCGCAGCCCGGTCACCTCGGGCCGCTCCCGCAGCGCCTCGGCAAGCACCAGGGCATTCGCGTTCTGCCGGTCGACGCGCAGCTGGAGCGTGGCGATCGAGCGATGTGCGAGCCACGCCTCCATGGGCCCGGAAATCGCCCCGACGATCTTGCGCCATCGGCGTACGGCGGCCATGGCCTCGGCGTCGCGGCCGGTGACGTATCCCAGGAGGATGTCGCCGTGCCCGGTCAGCTGCTTGGTGCCGCTGGCCACGGAGAAGTCGGCGCCGAGCTCCAGAGGCCGCTGCCCGAGGGGCGTAGCGAGCGTGTTGTCGACGGCGACGAGGGCGCCCCGCGCGTGTGCCGCCTGGACGAGCCGCCGGATGTCGCAGACGTCGAGCCCCGGGTTCGACGGGCTCTCAATCCACAGCAGCTTCGCGCCGTCGAGGACCTCGAGCTGGGCGTCGCCGCCGGTCGGAGCGGTGCGCACCTCGATGCCGTACGCCTCCAGTTGGGCGCGCGCCAGGGGCAGCGCCTGGTAGCCGTCGCTGGGCAGGACGACGGCGTCGCCCGCGCGCAGCTGCGAGAAGAGCACAGAGGAGACGGCGGCCATGCCGGAGGCGAACACGAGCGTTTCGACGCCGTCCTGCCCGGGCGCCTCCAGCTCGCCGATGGCACGCTCCAGCAGGGTCCAGGTCGGGTTGTCGTCGCGGCCGTAGCCGTACGGACCCGTCACCTCGCCCGGCAGGTGGAAGTGGGCGGCGAACACCGGACCGGGCAGAGTCGGCGCGTGCTTGACCGGCTCGGGCAGCCCGGCCCGCACCGCGCGCGTGCCGTCACCGCCGGCGGGAAGCGGCCCTTGCTCACTCGTACCGCTCATGCCGCCACCGCCGTCGGAAGGCAGCCCCTGACCCGGCGTACCGCTCATGCCGCCCGTCCCTCCACCTGCTCCCGTACCGCGGCCAGCAGACCGTCGCTCGCCGCCTCCACCATCTCAAGGCACTCCTCGAAGCCGTCCATACCCCCGTAGTACGGGTCCGGCACGTCGAGGTCGGCGCCCGCGGCGGGGTCGTACGAGCGGAGCAGCCGCACCTTCTGGGCGTCCTCCTCGCAAGGGGCGAGGCGGCGCAGGGCCTTGAGGTGCCCGACGTCGAGGGCGATGACGAAGTCGAGGCGGGAGAACCAGGAGGCCTGGAACTGCCGGGCGGTGTGCTCGCTGTCGTAGCCGTTGTCCGCCAGGACGGTGACGGTGCGCGGGTCGGCGCCGTCGCCCTCGTGCCAGCCGCCCGTGCCGGCGCTGTCGACCTCGACCAGGCCGTCCAGTCCGGCCTCCTGGAGGCGGGCGCGGAAGACGGACTCGGCCATCGGGGAGCGGCAGATGTTGCCGGTGCAGACGAAGCAGACGCGGTAGGTCATGACGTGGTCAGTCCTCGTCGGGAAGGACGACGTGGAGCGCCCAGGACACGATCGAGATGATCAGGCCGCCGAGGACTGCCGTCCAGAAGCCCTCGACGTGGAAGCTCAGGTCGATCTTGTCGGCGAGCCACGAGGTCAGCAGCAGCATCAGCGCGTTGATCACCAGGGTGAACAAGCCGAGCGTGAGGATGAACAGCGGGAAGGTCAGCACCTTCACTATTGGCTTGACCAGGAAGTTCACCAGGCCGAAGACCAGGGCGACGAGGATCAGTGTCCAGACCTTCTTGCCCGTGCTGTCACCGGTCAGGGTGATCTTGTCGAGCAGCCATACGGCGACCGCCAGGGCGCCCGCGTTGGCGATCGTCTTGACTACGAAATTCTTCATGTGTCTGATCGTGGCAGACGAGATCGGCTACGAGCAGTGGGACAAGGGCGGACGAGGGCGATGAAGGCATTCCGGCTGGATGAACTGGAGGCGGAACGCGCCGCCAATGAGGGTGCCTACCTGCAGTTTCTGCGGGAGCGGAACATGTCCGTCGGCCTGTACGCGCTAGACGCGGGCGAGCATGATCCACAGAAGCCGCACAATCAGGACGAGGTCTACTTCATTGTGAGCGGCCGCGCCGCGATCACCGTCGGCCTCGAGACCACCCAGGTGGCGCGCGGCAGCGTGGTGTACGTGCCGGCCGGTGTCGCACACAAGTTCCACCACATCAGCGAGGACCTCCGGGTCCTGGTGGTGTTCTCTCCCCCGGAGAGCTGACCTGTGACCTCGGGGTTCCCTAGGGGATCAGTCAGGGACGGACAAGGGATGCGAGGCCCCCGTCGGACCCCCTCCTCGCCCTAGCATCGAGTGCAGGACATTGGAAGATCCGGCACCAGCAGTGCCGGGCATCAGAGAGGTAAAGGGCGATGCGAGAGATCTTCACGGGACTGCCGTGGTGGGTGAAGTGGGTCGCGGTGCCGGTCATCGCCCTGGTCGTGTTCGGCGGGCTGATAGCCAGTGTGGTCGGCTTCGTCATCGGACTGCTCTTCAAGGTGCTGGTCTTCGTGGCACTGGTCGGCGGACTGATCTACGTCGTGCGAAAGTTCACGGCGAGCTCCTCGTCACGCGGCGACTGGTGAGGGACCGGGGCCAGCGATGAGCGGTCCACCCAGGACAACCGGCGGTCGGTAACAGGAATCGCCGGTTCCCTCGCGCGAGGGAAATCTCCTGGGCAGACCGTCTGCGAGCGGTGGCGGACGATTAGAGTCCGGAACTCGACGCGGGGACGACGACCCCGCGAGCGGCGTACACCCGTCCCGTGTTCCCCCACACGGGCTGCCCCCTCGCGCTTCGGGAGTGACCCCTTGGCCACGGTTGACACCGCATCCGCGGAACCCCCCGTACCCACCGCCATCGCCCAACCCGCCCTCCCGGCTCAGGGAGCCCGCACCCGGCCTCCCGAGCATTCCGCACTCTCCGTGCGGTCCGCCTCGACGGCACCTCCCGCGCAGCGGCGGGCGACGCAATCCCCCGCCCAGCCGCACTCCACGACCCTCATCAGTTCCGTGCAGCGCGCGATGCGCCTGCTGGAATCCGTCGCCGAGCACGAACACGGAGCACCGGCCAAGCAACTGGCACGCGAGACGGGGCTCGCGCTCCCCACGGCCTACCACCTGCTGCGCACCCTCGTGTACGAGGGCTATCTGCGCCGTGAGAAGGGGCTGTTCTTCCTCGGTGAGGCGGCCGTGCGGCTGGGCGGCAGCGGAGCCCAGCAGAAACGTCGCAGCATGGTCGCCGACACGCTCGCGTGCTGGCGCGACGCCATCGGCGTACCCGTGTACTACGCGATGTACCGCGAGGGCGAGATCGAGGTCATGTGCGTCTCCGACAGCCCGGGCAATCCGGCGGTGGAGGAATGGGCCGACTTCCGTGAGACCGGGCACGCGCACGCCATCGGACAGTGCCTGCTGGCCCAACTGGACGAGGACGCCCGCCGCGACCACCTCGATCGTTACCCCGTGCAGTCCATCACCCCGTACACAGTGCGTGACAGTCACAGCCTGCTCAGGCGGCTCGAACGCATGCCGCGGATGGCACCGGTGACGGAGCGGCAGGAGTACGCGCTGGGCACGGTGTGCGCCGCGATCCCGATCACGGTCGGCAACACTGCCGCGACGATGGCCATCTCCCTGCCGGCTCATCAGGCCGACCGGCTCCCGGCGGCCACGCGGCAGTTGCAGAGTGCGGTGGGGCGGCTCCTGGGGTCTCTGGCGATCTCTATCAGTATCTGAAAACTCACTCCTTGTGATCTCTCGTGTACGTTCAGCAAGATGCCAGCAGTGTCAGAGGGGTCATTCCCAGCCAGTCGACGGCAAGTGACGGGATAGGCAATGGGCGAGTCCGTACAGGCAGAGGTCATGATGAGCTTTCTCGTGTCGGAGGAACTCTCCTTCCGCATCCCGGTGGAGCTGCGTTACGAGACCTGCGATCCCTATGCCGTACGGCTGACCTTCCACCTGCCGGGCGATGCCCCGGTGACCTGGGCTTTCGGCCGCGAGCTGCTGATCGACGGTCTGGGGCGCCCTTGCGGCGACGGGGACGTACGGGTCTCGCCCGCCGATCCCGACGGGCTGGGCGAAGTACTGATCCGGCTTCAGGTCGGCGGCGACCAGGCCCTGTTCCGCTCGTCCACGGCCCCGCTGGTCGCGTTCCTCGACCGCACCGACAAGCTCGTGCCGTTGGGCCAGGAGGGTGCTCTCGGCGACTTCGACTCCCATCTCGACGAGGCGCTGGACCGCATCCTGGCGGAGGAGCAGAGCACGGGCTGAAGCGTTACGGCCGCGACCCTGGCGGAACGCTTCGTCACGGTCGCGGAGCTGTGCAGTAACGCTTCTGCTCGCTGCGAGCGGGTGGTTGCGGGATCCGCGGTACGGGGCGGGCCGACGGCCGGGGCTCGGGCGGGTGATGGCGAGGGCTCGGTCTGAGTGATGGCGGGGGCTCGGTCGGGTGTCGGGTGATGGCCGGGTCGGCCGCCCTCGAGCGCGTCAGCGCCTGCGGCGGCGGCCCTTCCCGCCGCGCGCCGGGGCGGGGTGGGCACCGCTCGTCCCCGTCCCCGTCGCTCCCGCCGTCGCCGTGGCCGTTCCCTTCTCCGCCCCCGACCGGTCGGCCGAGACCACCAGGGCCGCGAGGGCCGTGGTCACCGGCACCGAGGCGACCAGGCCGATCGAGCCGACCAGCGTGCGCACGATCTCCTCCGCCACCAACTCGCTGTTGGCGACCGTCCCCACGCTGCTCTGCGCGATCGAGAACAGCAGCAGCAGCGGCAGCGCGGCGCCCGCGTAGGCGAGGACCAGCGTGTTGACGACGGACGCGATGTGGTCCCGGCCGATGCGGATGCCCGCCCGGTACAGCCCGCGCCAGCCCATCGTCGGATTGGCCTCGTGCAGCTCCCAGACCGCCGACGTCTGGGTGACCGTCACGTCGTCGAGGACGCCGAGTGAGCCGATGATGACCCCGGCGAGCAGCAGACCGCTCATGTCGATCGACGGATACAGGCCGTGGATCAGACCGGTGTTGTCGTCCGTGTTGCCGGTGAGCGCGGCCCAGCCGATGAACAGCGAACCGAGGACACCGATCAGTACCAGCGAGATCAGCGTGCCGAGCACCGCCACGGAGGTCCGGGCCGAGAGGCCATGACACAGGTACAGGGCGATCAGCATGATGGCGCTCGCGCCGACCACGGCCACGACAAGCGGGTTCGAGCCCTGCAGGATCGCGGGCAGGATGAAGAAGTTCAGGATCATGAAGCTGATGGCGAGTGCGATCAGCGCCATCACACCGCGCAGTCGGCCCACCACCACGACGGCGAGCGCGAAGATGCCGGCGAGCAGGGCCATCGGCAGCCGACGGTTCACGTCGGTGACCGAGTACTGCAGGTCCTTCGGTGCGGAGGGCTCGTAGGCGACCACGACCTTCTGGCCCTCGTGCAACTGCCGGGACTGGTCCGGCTGCACGATCTCGGTGAACGTACGGCCCTTGTCCTTGCCGCTGTCGACCCGGATCGTCGCCTTCTTGCAGGTGCCGTTCGCCTGTTGCACCGCGGAGGATCCCTCGGCGGTGGAAGTGTCTCCGGTGGGCGGGACCCCCGAGGCGTTGACGTCCTTGCAGCTCACCTCGATCACCTTGGTGACGGTGGCCTGCTGCGTCTGCCGGTCGAAGCCGACGCCCGTGCGCTCGTGGGGAGGGGCGCCACCGGGCCACAGCACCGCGAGCCCGACCAGCACCGCCGCGGCGAACGGGATGAGCACCGCCGCGATGACCTTGCGCAGGTGCTTGGAGACGGGGGCTGCGGGCCCATGACTGTGTGAGTGACCGTGCCCGCCACCAAAGCCGTGACCACCACCGTCACCAGGGCCGTCGCCGCCACCAGGGTCGTGACCACCACCGCTACCGCCCCCAGGACCGTGACCACCACCGCTACCGCCCCCAGGACCGTGACCACCACCGCTCTCGCCACCGGGGGAATGGTGGCCGTGCCCCCCAACGGCTCCCGGCCCGGGGCCGCTGTCGTGCCCCCCACCAGCCGGCCCGGGGCCGTAGCCGTGTCCACCACCGGAACCATGGCCGCCTCCACGGCCCTCTCCAGGGCCGTCTTCCCAACGGTCTCCCTGGCCGTGGCCGTTTCCGGAGCCGGGTCCGCGGGGCGGCTCGGGCGGTGGGTACGGGGGCTGATGTGTCGTGGTCACCGACCGATCATCGCAAGAACGACAGGGGCCCTCTGGTCACCGCGCCCGAATTGCCGCTAGCGTGGAGCCGCCTTTGTACACGCGGGAGCTCGGAGCACCGGGCTGAGAGGGCGCTGACCTCCGTCCCAGCCATGTTTCACATGAAACATCGCTCGAAGCGAGTGATGTTTCCCACGAAACATCGGCAGACGGAGACCGCTGCGTCGACCGCCGAACCTGTTACCGGGTAATGCCGGCGTAGGGAGTAGGTCTCATGACCAACAGGGACGCACGCACGCCTGCCTCCACACAGACCCCGCAGAATCCGACGGCCGCGCCGACGGAGACCGCGACGAGCGAGGAGGCCGGGAAGTCCATCGGCTGGCACAAGGCGTACGTCGAGGGCTCACGCCCCGATCTGCGCGTGCCGGTCCGCCAGGTGCACCTCACCAACGGGCAGTCGGTCACGCTGTACGACACATCCGGCCCGTACACCGACCCACTCGTCGAGACCGATGTCCGCAGGGGCCTGCCGCCGCTGCGGGAGAACTGGATCATCGCCCGCGGCGACACCGAGGAGTACGCGGGCCGACCCGTCCGCCCCGAGGACGACGGCATCAAGCACACCTCGCCGCGCGGTGGCCTGCGCAACCTCGACGCGGTCTTCCCGGGGCGACCGCGCCAGCCGCGCCGCGGCCGTGAGGGCGAGGCGGTCACGCAGCTCGCGTACGCGCGCCGCGGGGAGATCACGCCCGAGATGGAGTTCGTGGCCGTCCGGGAGAACGTTTCACCCGAGGTCGTGCGGGCGGAGATCGCGGCGGGCCGGGCCGTGCTGCCTGCCAACATCAACCACCCGGAGATCGAGCCGATGATCATCGGCAAGCGGTTCTTGGTGAAGGTCAACGCCAACATCGGCAACTCAGCGGTGACGTCCTCCATCGAGGAGGAGGTCGAGAAGATGACCTGGGCGACCCGCTGGGGCGCCGACACGGTCATGGACTTGTCCACCGGCCGCAACATCCACACCACGCGCGAATGGGTGCTGCGCAACTCCCCCGTTCCCATCGGCACCGTGCCGCTCTACCAGGCCCTGGAGAAGGTCGACGGCCAGGCCGAGGAGCTGACCTGGGAGACCTACAAGGACACGGTCATCGAACAGGCCGAGCAGGGCGTGGACTACATGACGGTCCACGCGGGCGTGCGCCTGCCGTTCGTGCCGCTGACCGCGAACCGCAAGACGGGCATCGTCTCGCGCGGCGGCTCGATCATGGCGGCGTGGTGCCTCGCGCACCACAAGGAGAGCTTCCTGTACGAGAACTTCGAGGAGCTCTGCGAGATCCTCGCCGCCTACGACGTCACGTACTCGCTGGGCGACGGCCTCAGGCCGGGCTCGATCGCGGACGCCAACGACGAGGCGCAGTTCGCGGAACTGCGAACTCTCGGGGAACTCAACCGGATCGCGAAGCGTTTCAACGTTCAGACCATGATCGAGGGCCCGGGCCATGTCCCGATGCACAAGATCAAGGAGAACATCGACCTTCAGCAGGAGATCTGTGATGAAGCTCCGTTCTATACGCTCGGCCCGCTGACGACGGACGTCGCGCCGGCGTACGACCACATCACCTCCGGCATCGGTGCCGCGATGATCGCCTGGTGGGGCACGGCGATGCTCTGCTATGTCACGCCCAAGGAGCACTTGGGTCTGCCCAATCGTGACGACGTCAAGACCGGCGTCATCACCTACAAGATCGCCGCCCACGCAGCCGACCTCGCCAAGGGGCATCCGGATGCGCAGGAGTGGGACGACGCGCTGTCGGACGCCCGCTTCGAGTTCCGGTGGGAGGACCAGTTCAACCTCGCCCTCGACCCGGACACGGCACGTGAGTTCCACGACGAGACGCTGCCTGCCGAACCAGCCAAGACTGCCCACTTTTGCTCGATGTGCGGGCCGAAGTTCTGCAGCATGAAGATCTCCCAGGACATCCGCCGTCAGCACGGGGGGAGTCAGGAGGAGATCGAGGAGGGTATGGCGCAGAAGTCGAAGGAGTTCGCGGCGGCGGGCAACCGCGTGTACCTGCCGATCGCGGACTGACGGCGAGGTCCTGTTCGCGGACGGCCGGACACGAGCACAGGCGCCGATGTCCTTACCGCAGGCGCCCGAGGGCGGGTCTTCGGCTTGCGCTCCCCTGGGTGGGGGCGCAAGCCGAGGGGCCGCTCCGGCTACTCCGGCTTGTGATCCGGCCCCCCGAAGTCCGGGCTGGAATAGTCCGGGCTGGTGTAGCTCGGGCGTGAGCCGGAGGCGCCGTCGTCCGGGCTGCTGAAGCCTGGCCGGTCGTAACCGAGGTGCGGTATGCGGCTGGTCGGCGCCGGCGGTGCCGTACGGCGCAGTGCGGCGGTACCGGGGTCGGCCAGTGCCTCCCGCAGGAACGGCAGGATGCCGCGCTCCAGCAGGGCCTCCTGCCAGGCTTCCCTGGCCCGGGCCACCTCCTCGCTCAACTCGCCGTACGGCCCGGTGTCGAGCGAGGGCCGGTTGCGCAGCGCGGTGAGCAGGAGCCCGACGGCGGCGACGAGGATCGCGGCCGCGGTCATGGCGCCGAACACCCATCCGGTGGTGAGCATGGTCTGGGCGAACGCCCGCTCGGGGTCGAGCATCTTCAGGATGTAACCCACGAGCAGGAAGATCGCCGCGGCGGTTCCGGCGAGGACGGGTGCCAGGACCGCGACGACGGCGACGGCACCCGCGCCGGCGGTCTCGGCGGCCTCCCCCATGGTGGTGGCGAGCCCCATCGCGCTCGTGCCCGGTTCCGAGGAGCCGGTTTCGCGCGTGGACGACGGGGTGGACGAGGCCGGTTGGCGCAGTTCCTCGCGTGCCTTCACGTACTGCTGGTACTCGGTCGCCGCGGCCGCCGTGATGAGTGCGGTGGCGTTGAGCGCCATGGTGCGCAGTTGTTCGGGGTTGAGCCGCTGTCCGACAGCGGCCAGTTCCGGGCGGTTTGGTGCGGAGCGCAGCGCCTCATCGAGGATCCGCTCGTATTCCTGGCGGTCCTCGCTCAGCAGGTGCTGCGGAACGCTGTTCATGTGCATCCCCCGATGCTCCGTAGGGCTTGGGGCTCGCATGCGAACGAGCCGTCGGGCAGAAACGGAGGGGAGCCTGCTACGGATAAGCCGATGGTAGAGCGATGATGGTGTGCGGTGACAGGGGGTTTACCGAAAATGCCCTCTGGCCAGCACGGTCGTCGATCAGTCCATCCTGCGGGAACGTCTGCCCCGGGAACCTTCAGATATCCAGGGGAAGTTGCTGGACCAGCAGTTTTCCGGCCATGGTCACCCCGCCGTCCATCGCGATGGCGAGCCCGTCGGCGTAGAGGTGCGGTCCCTCGACCAGGGGACCGGCGGTGTCCTCGCTCTCCTCGGAGCCGACCTCGCCCAGGAGGTACGGAATGGGGCTGTGACCGTGAACGATGCGGGTGCCGCCGTACGTATCGAGCAGCGAGCGTACGGCATCGGCTCCGCCCTCGTCGCGGAAGGAGAACCGCTTGGTGAACTTGCGGAACAGATCCCACACCTCGTCCGCGTCGTTGCGCGTGATCGTCTCGCGGACGGTGTCGTTGACCGCCTCGATCGAGTCGCCGTAGTCGAGGTAGGCGGTGGTGTCGGAGTGGACGAGCAGATGGCCGTCGACCTCCTCCATGGCGTCGAGGCGGGCCATCCACTGCAGGTGGTGGTCCTGGAGGCGGTCCATGTCGGTCTTCTGGCCGCCGTTGAGCAGCCAGGCCGCCTGGAAGGTGGCGGTGCCCGCCCCGGAGTTGACGGGCGTGTCGCCGAACCGCTTGGCGCCGAGCAGCAGCAACTCGTGATTGCCCATGAGCGCCTTGCAGTAGCCCCCGGCCGCGGCGGCCTCGGCGGACAGCCGCATCACGAGGTCGATGACGCCGATGCCGTCCGGGCCGCGGTCGGTGAAGTCGCCGAGGAACCACAGCCGGGCGGTGCCCGCACACCACTGCCCCGCGCTGTCGACGAGGCCCTTGCCCTGGAGGGCGGCCACCAGTTCGTCGAGATAGCCGTGCACGTCCCCGACGACGAACAGCGGCCCGGGGCCGTTGACGGGCTGCGGTGCCAGTACGGACACGGGATCGACGTGCACCTGAAGCGTGTCGCCGCGGTTGATCACCGGCAGGTCGCGCTGCGTCGGCGTGTACCCCTCGGGAGGGTCCACCGGCTCCTCGACAGATGGCACGGTCTCGTCGGTGTGCGCGGTGTGGGTGTACGGACCGGTCTCGTGGACGTACGCGGGCACCCGGAAGTCGCGCAACGTCGCCGCCCGCTCCACCTCGGGTCCCTGACCGGCCCCCTGAGTCATCGACCCCTCCACCATCGCGCCGCATCTGCACCGCTTCGGACTGCCTGGTCGCAGCGGCCCGCGGTGTCGTGGGCCCATCATAGGAATGCGGATCGCGCCATGTGATGACCCAGGGGTAGTGAATCGGCGCAAGACTCCAGTTCACTGCGGCTTTCGCCCCGATTGGGCAGGGCTTCGACCGCCTGTCAGCCGCCCTGGCCCCGCCCAGCGGAACGCGCTTTCCCTCTTCCTCCGGCCGTCTGGGCGCTACTTCTCCTCGGGCGACCGCGGCGGACTGACCGTCGTCCGCGGCGAACGTCGCTGGGACGAGGTACGCACGATCAGCTCGGTCGGTATCACCTGCTCGACCGGCTGGTCCGATGCGGCCCCCTCGATGGCGTCGATGAGCAGCTGGATCACCGCGGTGCCGATGCGGCGTGGCTTCAACGAGAGCGTGGTGATGGGCGGTTCGGTGTTGGCGTACACGGTGGACTCGCTGCAGCAGACCAGCAGCAGGTCGTCCGGGACGCGCAGCCCGTAGCGGCGGGCGGCGGCGAGCAGGTCGGTGCCGTTCGGGTCGAACAGGCCGTAGACGGCGTCCGGGCGGTCGGGGCGGGCGAGCAGCCGGTCGGCGGCGACGGCGCCCGCGCACGGATCGTGCGCCGGGTAGGCCTCGTACACCGGGTCCTGGCCGACGCGTTCGCACCAGCGCAGGTAGGCGGTGGTCGACAGGTGGGTGTACGTATCCGTCGTCGTGCCGGTCAGCAGGCCGATGCGGCGGGCTCCGGCCTCGGCCAGGTGGTCGAGGATGCCCAGTACGGCGGCCTCGTGGTCGTTGTCGACCCAGGCGGTGACCGGGAGCGCGCCGGCCGGGCGGCCGTCGGAGACGACCGGTAGACCCTGCCGGACCAGCTCGCTGACGACCGGATCCTGATCGGAGGGGTCGATGACGACCGTGCCGTCGAGGGCGACGTTCGACCACACGTCGTGGCGGGAGGTCGCCGGAAGGATGACGAGGGCGTAGCCGCGGGCGAGGGCGGCCGAGGTGGCGGCGCGGGCCATCTCGGCGAAGTATGCGAACTCGGTGAAGGTGAAAGGTTCATCCCCGTATGTCGTCACGGTCAGGCCGATCAGTCCTGACTTCCCGGTACGGAGCGTGCGGGCGGCGGCCGACGGGCGATAGCCCAGCCGGTCGGCGACCTCGCGGACGTGGCGTCGGGTGGCGTCCGGGAGCCGGCCCTTGCCGTTGAGGGCGTCGGAGACTGTCGTGATGGAGACTCCGGCGGCGGCGGCCACGTCTCTGATGCCCGCCCGACCCGGCCGGCTGCCTCGCCGTGAGGTTTCCGCGCGGCTCACCTGGTGCTTCCCTGCTGCTGTCATGGCGAGCCGATAGTAGGGCTCATGCGGTGGGGTAGGGCGGACGCATATGCACGCGTTGACAGGTACGTTTCTGCAAGGTCATAGAGGGGCAATTTCCTTAGAAAATAAGGCAGTTGATCGATCCGATGGTAGGACGTGACTTGTCGGCGTGCACCGGCCTGCCAAGTGGTCGATGTCTCGAAGAGGTCTCAACTCACCTTCACGAGGGATGCGCGCCACGGAGTGAGCCACCGGCGCGCAGATATATGTGTCCGCGCCCCACCAATCGTGGGCGTTCGTACGATGATGCCCCGATGCGGGCGGGTGGCGAGGTCCGCTCCGACCAGTACGCAGCGGTGCCGAATCCTCATAAGGTGAGGAGTATTGGAAGCCGGCGGTGGTGATGGGCCGCCGGTGGTCACGAGGAGGACTGCGGTGAGCGAGACGAGCCCCAAGCTGCGCGCCGAGCTGGAGGGTATTCCCACCTACAGGCCGGGCAAGCCTGCCGCGGCCGGCGGTCCTGTGGCCTACAAACTGTCCTCCAACGAGAATCCCTATCCGCCGCTGCCCGGCGTGATGGAGTCCGTGACGGCTGCGGCCTCGTCCTTCAACCGCTACCCGGACATGGCCTGCACGGGCCTGATGAGCGAGCTGTCCGAGCGCTTCGCCGTTCCGCTCTCCCACCTGGCCTCCGGCACCGGCTCGGTCGGTGTCGCACAGCAGCTGGTGCAGGCGACCTCAGGACCCGGCGACGAGGTGATCTACGCCTGGCGGTCCTTCGAGGCATACCCGATCATCACGCAGATCAGCGGCGCGACGCCGGTGCGGGTGCCGCTGACGTCGGGGGATGTGCACGACCTGGACGCCATGGCGGACGCGATCACCGACCGGACCCGGCTGATCTTCGTCTGCAACCCCAACAACCCGACGGGCACGGTCGTGAAGCGGGCCGAGCTGGAGCGCTTCCTCGACCGGGTGCCCGGCGATGTGCTGGTCGTGCTGGACGAGGCGTACCGCGAGTTCATTCGTGACCCCGAGGTGCCCGACGGGGTGGAGCTGTACCGCGATCGGCCGAACGTCTGCGTGCTGCGCACCTTCTCCAAGGCCTACGGCCTGGCCGGCCTGCGCGTCGGCTTCGCGATCGCCCATGAGCCGGTCGCCGCGGCGCTGCGCAAGACGGCCGTGCCCTTCGGGGTGAGCCAGCTCGCGCAGGACGCGGCGATCGCCTCGCTGCGGGCCGAGGACGCACTCCTGGGCCGGGTCGGCTCACTGGTGTGCGAGCGCACGCGCGTGGTCGACGGGCTGCGCGCCCAGGGCTGGACGGTGCCCGAGACCCAGGCCAACTTCGTGTGGCTCCGGCTGGGGGAGCGCACGGTCGCCTTCGCGGCGGCGTGTGAGCAGGCGGGCGTGGTGATCCGGCCGTTCGCCGGCGAGGGCGTGCGGGTCACGGTGGGGGAGAACGAGGCGAACGACATCTTCCTGAAGGTGGCGGAAGCGTTCCAGAAGGAGCTGTAGAGCTCTTTGAGGGCCGTCGGCGTCCACGCGGGGCGCCGACGGTTCGCGAGGCGGTACTCGTCGCCTCGCCTGTCGCGCACAGGTTTCACGTGGAACAACGGCGCCCGCATCCTGTCGCTTCAACAAACTATTGAAGTTCCGGCCGAGCGGTTGACCCGAAGAGGGACCCCCCTTCGACTGCCGAAAATCGGTACGTCATAATTGCTTGTGAATGTGAACGCGTTCACAAGCGCGTCCCGATTGCTCCCATGATGTGTGGGACATAAGGGGCAGACTGCCGCTGTACCACGGCGACGTAAGGAGACTGACGACGTGGACCTGGCCCTGGCGCCGGAGACATTGGCGCGCTGGCAGTTCGGCATCACCACCGTCTACCACTTCCTCTTCGTCCCTCTGACGATCTCGCTGGCCGCCCTCACGGCCGGTCTGCAGACCGCGTGGGTGCGCACAGAGAAGGAGAAGTACCTCAGGGCGACCAAGTTCTGGGGCAAGCTCTTCCTGATCAACATCGCCATGGGGGTGGTCACCGGCATCGTGCAGGAGTTCCAGTTCGGCATGAACTGGTCCGACTACTCGCGTTTCGTCGGTGACGTGTTCGGTGCCCCGCTCGCGTTCGAGGCCTTGATCGCCTTCTTCTTCGAGTCGACCTTCATCGGTCTGTGGATCTTCGGCTGGGACAAGTTGCCGAAGAAGATCCATCTGGCCTGCATGTGGATGGTCTCGATCGGCACGATCCTGTCGGCGTACTTCATCCTCGCGGCCAACTCGTGGATGCAGCACCCGGTCGGTTACAAGATCAACGAGGCGAAAGGGCGGGCCGAGCTCACCGACTTCTGGCTGGTGCTGACCCAGAACACCGCACTTGCCCAGGCCTTCCACACCCTCTCCGCGGCCTTCCTCACCGGCGGCGCCTTCATGGTCGGCATCTCCGCCTTCCACCTGCTGCGCAAGAAGCACATCCGCGAGATGAAGACCTCGCTGCGGCTCGGCCTGGTCACCGTCGCCGTCGGCGGCCTGCTCACCGCGGTCAGCGGTGACACCCTCGGTAAGATCATGTACGAGCAGCAGCCGATGAAGATGGCCGCAGCCGAGGCCCTGTGGGACGGTGAGGCGCCCGCTCCCTTCTCGGTCTTCGCCTACGGCGACGTCGACGAGGGCCACAACAAGGTCGCCATCGAGATTCCGGGCCTGCTGTCCTTCCTCGCCAAGGACGACTTCACCTCGTACGTCCCGGGCATCAACGACGTCAACAAGGCCGAGCAGGAGAAGTACGGACCCGGCGACTACCGGCCCAACATCCCCGTCGCCTACTGGGGCTTCCGCTGGATGATCGGCTTCGGTATGACGTCCTTCGCCGTCGGCCTGGCCGGGCTCTGGCTGACCCGCAAGAAGTTCTTGCTGCCGCAGCACCTGAGGGTCGGCGACGACGAGGTGCCGCATCTGGCCCTGTTCCCGCACAAGGCGCTCGGCCCGAAGCTCTCCACGTGGTACTGGCGCATCGCGATCTGGACTCTGGCCTTCCCGCTGATCGCCAACTCCTGGGGCTGGATCTTCACCGAGACGGGCCGCCAGCCATGGGTCGTCTACGGCCTGTTCCAGACCCGCGACGCGGTCTCCCCCGGCGTCTCCCAGGGCGAGGTCCTCATCTCGATGATCGTCTTCACCAGCCTGTACGCCATCCTCGCCGTCATCGAGGTCAAGCTGCTCGCTAAGTACGTCAAGGCCGGCCCGCCCGAGCTCACCGAGGCCGACCTCAACCCGCCCACGAAGATCGGCGGCGACTCCCGTGACGCCGACAAGCCGATGGCCTTCTCGTACTAGGCCTAGGGAGCTGCACAGTCATGGAACTTCACGACGTCTGGTTCGTGCTCATCGCCGTCCTGTGGACCGGCTACTTCTTCCTGGAGGGCTTCGACTTCGGGGTCGGCATCCTCACCAAGCTGCTCGCCCGCGACCGGCCCGAGCGGCGGGTGCTGATCAACACCATCGGACCCGTCTGGGACGGCAACGAGGTGTGGCTGCTCACGGCCGGCGGCGCGACCTTCGCCGCCTTCCCCGAGTGGTACGCCACGCTCTTCTCCGGCTTCTACCTCCCCCTGCTGCTCATCCTGGTGTGCCTCATCGTCCGGGGCGTCGCCTTCGAGTACCGGGTGAAGCGGCCCGAGGAGAACTGGCAGCGCAACTGGGAACACGCGATCTTCTGGACCTCTCTGATCCCGGCGTTCCTGTGGGGCGTGGCCTTCGGCAACATCGTGCGGGGCGTGAAGATCGACCAGAACTTCGACTACGTCGGCACCGTCTGGGACCTGTTCAATCCCTACGCCGTTCTCGGCGGCCTGGTGACGCTGACGCTGTTCACTTTCCACGGAACGGTGTTCACGGCGCTCAAGACCGTCGGGGACATCCGGGCGCGGGCACGGAAGCTGGCCCTGGGAGTCGGCCTCGTCACCGCGACGCTGGCGCTGATCTTCCTGCTGTGGACGCAGGTCGACGGCGGTGACGCCAAGAGCCTGGTCGCGCTCGTCGTGGCGGTTGCCGCACTGGTCGCGGCGCTCGCGGCGAACCAGGCCGGGCGCGAGGGATGGTCGTTCGCCCTGTCCGGCGTCACGATCGTGGCCACGGTGGCGATGCTCTTCCTGACGCTCTTCCCGAACGTCATGCCGTCCTCGCTCAATGAGGAGTGGAGCCTCACGGTGACCAACGCCTCGTCGAGCCCTTACACCTTGAGGATCATGACCTGGTGTGCGGCGATTGCCACGCCGATCGTGATGCTCTACCAGGGCTGGACCTACTGGGTGTTCCGCAAGCGGATCGGCACGCAGCACATCGCCGCCGACGCCACTCACTGAGTCCGCCAGGGGTGTGTTTCACCGTGCTTCACGATGTTTCACGTGAAACACACCCCTTGGACCGAAGGGCATGTTTCACGTGAAACCGATCGATCCGCGTCTCCTTCGATACGCCCGCGCCACTCGGCTCTTCCTGGTGGCGGTCGTCGGCCTGGGCGCCGTCGGCGCGGGCCTGGTGATCGCGCAGGCGATGCTCATCGCCGAGGTCGTGGTGGGTGCCTTCCAGCACAGGATGGCGGTCGCCGAACTCGGCACTCCCCTGCTGTTGTTGGTCGCCGTCGCGGTCGGACGTGCCCTTGTGGCGTGGCTGACCGAGCTCGCTGCCCATCGCGCCAGCGCGGCGGTGAAGTCGGAGCTGCGGGGGCGGTTGCTGGACCGTGCCGTGGCTCTGGGGCCCGGATGGCTGACCGGACAGCGGACCGGCTCGCTGGTCGCCCTCGCCACGCGGGGAGTTGACGCCCTGGACGACTACTTCTCGCGCTATCTCCCCCAGTTGGGCCTCGCGGTGGTCGTGCCGGTGGCCGTGCTGGCGCGGATCGTCACCGAGGACTGGGTCTCGGCGGCCATCATCGTCGGTACCCTGCCGCTGATCCCGATCTTCATGATGCTGATCGGTTGGGCCACGCAGTCCCGGATGGACCGTCAATGGCGGATGCTGTCCCGGCTCTCCGGACACTTCCTGGATGTGGTCGCCGGGCTGCCGACCCTGAAGGTGTTCGGGCGAGCCAAGGCTCAGGCCGACTCGATCCGGCGCATCACCGGCGAGTACCGGCAGGCGACCATGCGGACCCTGCGGATCGCCTTCATCTCTTCCTTCGCGCTGGAGCTGCTCGCGACGATTTCGGTGGCGTTGGTCGCCGTGACGATCGGGATGCGGCTCGTCCATGGGGAGATGGACCTGTACATAGGCCTGGTCATCCTGGTGCTGGCGCCCGAGGCGTATCTGCCGCTGCGCCAGGTGGGGGCGCAGTACCACGCGGCGGCGGAAGGCCTCGCGGCCGCGGAGGAGATCTTCGCGGTGCTGGAGAGCCCCGTGCCGACGACGGGGACCGGTGGCGTGCCGGCGGGGGCGCTGTCCTTCGAGGGGGTCACGGTCCGCTATCCCGCACGGTCCGCGGATGCCGTGACGGACGTGTCCTTCACCGTCGAGCCCCGAGAGACGGTCGCTCTCGTCGGACCGAGCGGATCGGGCAAATCGACACTGCTGAACGTGCTGTTGGGATTCGTACGGCCGGCGGAGGGGCTGGTCCAAGTCGGGGGAGTCGATCTCGCCGACGTCGACCTGGAGCAGTGGCGGTCGCGGATCGCCTGGGTGCCGCAGCGGCCGCACCTGTTCGCCGGGACGATCGCCGAGAACGTACGGCTGGCCCGGCCCGACGCGGACGATGCCGCCGTACGCCGGGCGCTCGGGGACGCGGGGGCGCTGGAGTTCGTGGACGCGCTGCCCCAGGGAGCCGACACCCTGCTCGGCGAGGACGGGGCCGGGCTGTCCGCCGGACAGCGGCAACGGCTCGCGCTGGCCCGGGCGTTCCTCGCCGACCGGCCGGTGCTGCTGCTCGACGAGCCGACGGCGGCCCTCGACGGAGCCACCGAGGCGGAGGTCGTGGAGGCGGTACGGCGGCTGGCCGTGGGGCGGACGGTCCTGCTGGTGGTGCACCGGCCGGCGCTGCTGGCGGTGGCGGACCGGGTGGTGCGACTGGAGGAGCCCGTCTCCCCCGCTCAGACGGTGGCCGCACCCAGGACGGCCCAGGCACATCGGCTTGAGGAGGAAGCAACTCCCGCCTCGGACGCTACGGAGACGACGGTGCCGAGGACGGACACCCGTGGTGTCCTCGCCCGCGTCCGCGCCATGTCCGGCGCCCGGCGCGGACGGCTCGCCCTCGCCCTGCTGCTCGGCAGCCTGGCGCTCGGCAGTGCCGTCGGCCTCATGGCCACTTCCGGGTGGCTGATCTCACGGGCCTCGCAGCAGCCGCCCGTGCTGTATCTGATGGTGGCCGTGACGGCGACGCGGACCTTCGGCATCGGACGGGCCGTCTTCCGGTACGCCGAGCGGCTCGTCTCGCACGACGCCGTTCTGCGGATGCTGGCCGACACACGGGTCGCCGTGTACCGGCGGCTGGAACGGCTGGCACCCGCCGGACTGCGCCGAACCCGCCGAGGGGACCTGCTCTCGCGGCTCGTCGCCGATGTGGACGCCCTGCAGGACTACTGGCTGCGCTGGCTGCTGCCCGCCGGTGCCGCCGTGGGCGTGTCCGCCGCGTCCGTCGGCTTCACCGCCTGGCTGCTGCCGGAGGCCGGCGCCGTGCTCGCGGCCGGGCTGCTGGCGGCCGGTGCCGGGGTGCCGCTGCTCACGGGCACCGTCGCGCGCCGGGCAGAGCGCAGGCTGGCCCCGGCCCGCGGAGCACTGGCGACGCGCGTGACGGACCTGCTCACCGGCACCGCCGAACTGACCGTCGCCGGCGCCCTGCCCGGACGTACCGCCGAGGCGCGGCGGGCCGACGCGGCGCTCACCCGGATCGCTTCGCGCGCCGCCACCGCCACCGCCCTCGGCGACGGACTCACCACTCTGCTCTCCGGTCTGACCGTCGCCGCCGGCGCCTTGGTGGGCGCGCAGGCGGTCGTCGACGGGCGACTGACCGGCGTGGCCATGGCCGTCGTCGTCCTCACCCCGCTGGCCGCCTTCGAGGCCGTCCTCGGTATGCCGCTCGCCGCGCAGTACCGGCAGCGGGTGCGCAAGAGCGCGGAGCGGGTGTACGAGGTGCTGGACGCGCCCGAGCCCGTGCGGGAGCCGGAACGGCCCCGGCAGGCGCCCGCGTCGCCGTTCCCGGTCGTCGTCAAGGCACTGGCCGCCCGTTACGCCGGACAGGACCGGGACGCGCTCGCGGGAGTCGATCTGACCCTGGAGGAGGGGCGCCGGATCGCTGTGGTCGGGCTGTCCGGTTCGGGCAAGACGACGCTCGCACAGGTGCTGCTGCGCTTCCTGGACGCGGAGGCGGGCTCGTACACCTTGGGCGGCGTGGACGCCTACGCACTGGACGGCGACGACGTACGGCGGCTCGTCGGACTGTGCGCACAGGACGCGCACCTCTTCGACAGCTCGGTGCGTGAGAACCTCCTCCTCGCGAAGAAGGACGCGACCGAGGACGAGTTGCGCGCCGCGCTCGTACGCGCCCGGCTGCTCGACTGGGCCGACAGTCTCCCTGACGGCCTCGACACGCTGGTCGGCGAGCACGGGGAGCGACTGTCCGGCGGGCAGCGACAGCGGCTCGCGCTGGCCCGGGCGCTGCTGGCCGACTTCCCCGTCCTGGTGCTCGACGAGCCCGCCGAGCATCTCGACCTGCCGACGGCCGACGCGCTCACCGCCGACCTGCTGGCCGCCACCGAGGGCCGTACGACGCTGCTCATCACCCACCGACTCGTCGGCCTGGAGGCGGTCGACGAGGTCGTCGTGCTGGACGAGGGGCGTGTGGTGCAGCGGGGTCCGTACGCGGAGCTGGCCGGCGTGGAAGGGCCATTGCGGGGGATGGTGGAGCGGGAGGCGGAGTCGGAGCTGCTGGTGGGGGTTCGCTAGCCGGACAGAGCGCGCCACATCGCCGGGACCGGGAGGAGTGACGCCGTACGGGTACTTCTGAATGACCCGTCTGCCGCAACCTTTCCCCCAGCCGTACGACTTGAGCAGGCCCGCACCGACCGATGCGGGCCACGATCGCTGACATGCGCTCACCTCGCCGCCACCTGCTGCTCGTTCCGGCGCTGCTGTGCGCGTTGGCCGGGCTCGCTGGCCGCCCCGCCTTCGCCTCCGACGGCGGCGGCCACGGTGCCGCCGACACTGGGATCAGTGCGCAGGTGGCCCGGCTGTACGAGGACGCGGCCGTGGCGACGCAGCAGTACGAGGCGGGGCGGCGCGAGGCCGAGGCGCAGCGGGGGCGGGCCGAGCGCTATGAGGCGCTGCTCGATCGCGAGCGGCGCGACATCGCCGTCCTGCACGAGGATCTGGGCCGGATCGCGCGGGCCCAGTACCGCAGTGGCGGCGGTCTCCCGCTCACCGCGCAGATGATCGTCGCGGAAGACCCCGATGAGCTGATGCGCGGTCAGCGGGCCGTGTGGCAGGCGGATCTGGCCGTCAACAACGCGATCGACAAGAGCCGTCGGGCCGAGGCACGGCTCGCCGCGGACGAGGCGAAGGCGGCGGCGGCCTGGGAGGCGCTTGAGCGGCGGAACACCGAACTCGCCGGCATCAAGAAGGGCATCGAGGAGAAGCTCGAGGCGGCGCAGTGGCAGTTGCAGGGCCAGGCCGACGCGTCCGTCGCGGCCGGCGCCTGCCGTGGTGCCGTCCGGCTCGACCAGCCGCGGACGGACTTCACGAGCGCGTGGGTCGCGCCGGTGGAGACGTACACGCTGTCAGCGGCATACGGCAGCGGCGGCGCGCGCTGGGCGAACCGGCACACCGGGCAGGATTTCGCGGTGCCGATCGGCACTCCGGTGCGGGCGGTGGGCGCCGGCCGCGTGGTGAAGGTGTCGTGCGGCGGCGCCTTCGGCATCGAGGCCGTGATCGCGCACGCCGGCGGCTACTACACGCAGTACGCCCACCTCGCCGCCGCTGCCGTGGACCAGGGCGAGCAGGTGAGTACCGGGCAGTGGATCGGACAGTCGGGCAGCACCGGCAACTCCACCGGGCCGCATCTGCACTTCGAGGTGCGGCTCACGCCGCAGATGGGGTCGGCGGTGGATCCGGTGCCGTGGCTGTCGGCACGAGAAGTGAACCTCGACTAGCCGGAGCGGCTACTCACGCTCCGCCAGCAGCTGTTCGATCACGACCGCCACCCCGTCATCGTTGTTGGCCACCGTCTGTCCGGACGCGGCCTCGATCACGTCCGGATGCGCGTTGCCCATCGCGTACGACCGGCCCGCCCAGGTGAGCATCTCGACGTCGTTCGGCATGTCCCCGAAGGCGACGACCTCCTCGTGCGAGATGCCGCGCTCGGCACAGCACAGGGCGAGCGTGCTGGCCTTGGAGACACCGGGGCCGCTGATCTCCAGCAGGGCGCTGGGGCTGGAGCGGGTGACGTTGGCTCGCTCACCGATCGCGAGGCGGGCGAGGGTGAGGAAGGCGTCCGGGTCGAGCGTGGGGTGGTAGGCCAGGATCTTGAGCACCGGCTCGGCGGCGCCGGGGCCGTCCGGCGCCAACAGGTCCTCGGCGGGCGCGAGATCGTCGGGGATCTCCATGTGCAGCTTCGGATAGTCCGGCTCCTGGTGGAAGCCGTACGTCTGCTCCACCGCGTACACCGTCCCCGGCGCCGCCTCGCGCAGCAGCCGTACGGCGTCCAGCGCGTTCTCCCGCTCCAGCTCCCGCACCTTGACGAACCGGTGGGTGCCGGGGCCGCCGTGCAGGTCGACCACCGCGGCGCCGTTGCCACAGATCGCCAGGCCATGGCCGTGGACATGGTCGCTGACGACGTCCATCCAGCGCGCCGGGCGACCGGTGACGAAGAAGACCTCGATGCCCGCCTCCTCGGCGGCGGCGAGGGCCGCGACCGTGCGCGGGGAGACCGACTTGTCGTCGCGCAGCAGGGTGCCGTCGAGATCGGTGGCGATCAGCCGCGGCGGGACGGTGGCGGCCGGGGTCTCGGGCTGTCGAGTCGCTGAGGTCACCCGGCCATTCTCCCGCACGGGCCCGCACGGCCGTGCGGGAGTCCGCACAGGTGAGTGGTCACCGCCCTCACCAGCGCCGTCACCTTCAGTCGGCTCGGGGACGGGCACCGCGGGCACACTCATCGCAGCTGGGCCGGTGCCTCCATGGCGATCTGCTCGAAGACCTTCTCGTCCGCGGCGAAGTCCGAGTCCGGGATGGGCCAGTGGATCACGATCTCGGTGAAGCCCAGCTCCTGGTGTCGGCCCGCGAAGTCCACGAACGCGTCGAGGGACTGGAGCGGACGGCCACGGTCCGGGGTGAAGCCGGTGAGCAGGATCTTGTCCAGCGCGCCGGCATCGCGGCCCAGCACGGCGCATGCGTCGGCCAGCCGCTCGGCCTGTGCGTGAATGGCTCGAACCGACTGTTCGGGAGTGCCGTTCTCGTACAGCCGGGGGTCGCCGGTGGTCACCCACGCCTGTCCGTGACGCGCGGCGAGCTTGAGTCCCCGCGGCCCGGTCGCCGCCACAGCGAAGGGCAGCCGGGGGCGCTGCACACAGCCCGGAATGTTGCGCGCCTCGTGCGCCGAGTAGAAGTCACCCTCATACGACACAGAGTCCTCGCTGAGCAGCCGGTCCAGCAGCGGGACGAACTCGGCGAAGCGATCGGCGCGCTCGCGTGGGGTCCACGGCTCCTGCGCGAGCGCGGTCGCGTCGAAGCCGGTGCCGCCCGCTCCGATGCCGAGCGTGAACCGGCCGCCGGAGATGTCGTCCAGGGAGATCAGCTCCTTGGCGAGGGTCACCGGATGCCGGAAGTTCGGCGATGTCACCAGGGTGCCCAAGCGCATCCGGTCGGTGACGGACGCCGCGGCGGTCAGCGTCGGCACGGCACCGAACCACGGGCCGTCCCGGAAGCTGCGCCAGGACAGGTGGTCGTAGGTGTAGGCGGTGTGGAAGCCCAGCTGCTCCGCGCGCTGCCATGGCTCGCGACCCCCCTCGTGCCAGCGGCGGTACGGGAGGATCACAGTGCTCAGACGCAGACTCATGGACCGAGCGTATGCGGCCGGAGGTGTTTCACGTGAAACAGCCACGGAGGGTCATCGCACGCGGCTGCTCAGCCAAGGGCTGAGGTTGACCATCGGCATCCACTCCCTGTGCGTACGGTCGCCGGGCAGCGGCACGATCAGGAAATAGCCCGGCGGAAAGCGGCGGCCCCTGACGTAGGCGAGATCACCGAAGACGGAGCGGAGGAAGGCCGGAACATCGTCGCGCGCGATGTCGGGGCACTCGACGCCCTCGACCTCGATCAGCGCGTCGTTCTCGGGGTAGAGCCGCACGCTCACCCGGGGCACGCCGCCGAACTCGACGAACGCCTCGTGGGGCAGGGAGCCGTCCGGGTCGGTGGTGACGCCGACGCCCGCGGCACTGCGACGCGAGGTCTGGTCGGCGCCTATGTCATGGGTGACCTCGATCTCGCGCGCGTATTCGTCGGCGAGGGTACGGAGGGCGGTGACGGCGACCTCAGTGGTGGGGAAGTGGTCCATACCACCGATCATGACGGAAAGGGATCCACGCGGCGGGAAAACGGGTGGCTGTCAGTGCGCCTCCGGAAACCGCAGATACCGCGGCGGTACGGCCTTGGTCAGCCACACTCCGTTGGCGCTCACGTGGAAGACATGGCCGTCGCGGTGCATGGCGCCCGCGTCCACCGACAGCACGACGGGCCGGCCGCGGCGGGCGCCGACCCGGGTGGCGGTCTCACGGTCGGGTGAGAGGTGCACGTCGTGCCGGTTCATGGGCCTGAGCCCCTCGGCGCGAATCGCGTCCAGGGAGCGGGCCACGGTGCCGTGGTAGAGGTACGGCGGCGGGGTTGCCGGCGCGAGTCCGAGATCGATATCGATGCTGTGGCCCTGGCTGGCGCGGATCCGGGTGCCGTCGATGGCGAAGCGCTGCTTGTCGTTGGCGGCGACCACGTGGTTCAGCTCGTCTCTGGTGAACCGGAATCCGTGCGAGGCCGCCGCGGCGATCAGTGTGTCGATCTCCACCCAGCCGCCCTCGTCCAGCGTGAGCCCGATCCGCTCGGGTTGGTGCCGCAGATGCTTCGAGAGGTACTTCGACACCTTCACGGTACGTCTTTCATCCATATGACCAGCCTGCAAGGAGAGATCTGAATCACGCGAATGATTTTGCTCCGGATGTTTGATCCACAAGCAAGTACAGTTATCCACAGGAGAATTGGCGATTCTGTGGACAACCACCCTTGGATTCACGGGGTTTCACCAAGATCAACTGATGATCCGTGACTTGGGCCGAGCCGGTCCAAGGCGCGTGCCCGCACCTCCCGTTCGGCTGCCAGCCTGATGAACTCCGCCGCCCGCTCCGGGCCAACCAGAGCCTCCACGGCCCGCATTGTCTCGGCCGGAATCGCGACGGAACGCCGCCGGTCCTCAAGAGGGGGCGTCTCGTCCGCACCGAGCCGCTGCCGCAGGTACCGGACCGCGAACAGGCGCATCGCCCGGGCGAGTTCCGCTTCCACCGTCTGCTGCGCGAGCGGGCGCAGCCGTCGTACGAGCGAGGCGGCCTCGGCCGCGTCCGCGTCGGTCGGGTGATGGGAACCGCCGAGGTAGCGGGCGAAGACGTGCTCGGTCGTGAACTCCAGGAAACGGTCCGCTATGTGCTCGACCTGACCCCTCAACTCCCGCAGATGGCCCGAGATCGCGGACAACGGCATACCCGCGGCATGCAACTCGACTGCCACGGCGAGCTCTTGGGGACTTGGTACGAGAAAGGAGTCGTCGTCGCCGGGCACCGGCTCGAGCACGCCCAGCTCCACGGCTTCGGCGATCGCCGCGTCGTCGGGGACGCCGCCGAACCGTTCGACCAACTCGTCGCGCGAGATCCGTACCGCTTCCTCGTCGGTCCATGGACCGTCCACCTCGGCGACCAGCCCGAGCACCCCACCGAGGCCCCGGCCGGCATCCCACGCCTCCAGGAGCTCCTTGATGGAGGCCAGGGTGTAGCCGCGGTCGAGGAGGTCGGCGATCCGGCGCAGGCGGACGAGATGGGCGTCCGCGTAGACGTTGGCACGGCCACGGCGCTCGGGACGGGGGAGGAGCCCACGGTCCTGGTAGGCGCGGATGGTGCGGACCGTGGCGCCGCTGAGGTGCGCGAGGTCCTCGATCCGGTAGGCGGACCGGTCCGCCGCGTCGGTCACCACGACCCGGTACGACCCGGACACATGTTGATGACGTGGGTGGCGGTCTGCTCACCGGGGATCCGGTGCAGCGGAGTGCGCGACCGGTCGAAGGCGGCCCGGCGCGGGGCGATGCCGGGGTGTTCGCGAGGGCTCACAGTGGCGGTTCCAGCCGTGCGATCGCCCGCAGAGCCCGGGGCGCGAAGCGGGACATGAGGCGGGCGCCGCGCGCCTCGGGCGTCACGGGGACGACGGCTTCATTGCGGACGACCGCCCGCAGGATCGCGTCGGCGACCTTCTCCGGCGGGTAGTTCCGCAACCCGTACAGGCGGGCGGTCCGCTTCTGGCGTCGCTTCTCCTCGTCGGCGTCGACGCCCGCGAAGCGGGCGGTGGAGGTGATGTTGGTGTTGACGAAGCCCGGACATACCGCGGTCACCCCGATGCCCTGGCCCGCCAGCTCCGCGCGCAGGCACTCGCTCAGCATCAGCACGGCCGCCTTGGAGGTGCTGTAGGCGGGCAACGCCCTGGAGGGCTGGTACGCCGCCGCCGACGCGGTGTTGACGATGTGACCGCCCTGCCCACGCTCGGCCATCTGCCCACCGAAGAGGCGGCAGCCATGGATCACACCCCACAGATTGACGTCGAGGACCTTCTTCCAGTCCTCGACAGTCGTGTCGAAGAACGATCCGGACAGGCCGATCCCGGCGTTGTTCACCAGGACATCCACCACGCCGTACTCGGCGGCGACCTTCTCGGCGAGTTTCTCCATGGCCCGCCCGTCGGAGACGTCGACAGTCTCCGCCCACGCCTCCGGGGCACCGATCAGCCGGGACAGCTCGGCGGTGCGGGTGGCGGCCTCCGCGTCCCGGTCGACGGCCACCACGCGTGCGCCGGCGTCCGCGAACGCGAACACCGTGGCCCGTCCGATGCCGCTGCCCGCACCGGTGACCAGGACGAGCTGCCCGCCGAAGCGGTCGGCGTGCCGGCCGGTCGCTTTGGGTGCGGGACTTCCTCCCTCTACGGTCGTGACGAACTGCGTGACCCAGGCCGCCAACTGGTCGGGCCGGGTGCGGGGCACCCAGTGCCGGGCCGGGAGGGTGCGGCGGGTCAGCCGCGGAGCCCACAGCTCCAGCTCGTCATGGAGTTCCTCCGACAGAAACCGGTCCTTGAGAGGCGTGATGAGCTGCACGGGCGCGTGCGCGTAGGCGTCCGTACGAGGGCGGCGCAACCGGGCACGTAGGTTGTCCCGGTACAGCCACGCTCCGTGTGCCGCGTCCGTCGGCAGCGACGAGGTCGGGTAGGTGCCGCCGGGAGTCTTCTCGACGCGCTCCAGGATCCTCGGCCAGTGTTTGCCGAGCGGGCCGCGCCAGGCCAGTTCGGGCAGCACGGGCGTGTGCAGCAGGTACACGTACCAGCACTTGGCGCCCTGGCCGAGCAGTTGGCCGACCCGGCGTGGGGTGGGGCGCCTGAGCCGCTTGTTGATCCAGTGGCCCAAGTGGTCGAGGGACGGCCCGGACATCGAGGTGAACGAGGCGATCCGGCCCTCGGTGCGCGCGACGGTGACGAACTCCCAGCACTGCACCGAGCCCCAGTCGTGCCCCACCAGGTGCACCGGGCGGTCCGGGCTGACCGCGTCGGCGACGGCGAGGAAGTCGTCCGTCAGCTTCTCCAGCGTGAATCCGCCGCGCAGCGGCCGCGGTGCCGTGGACCGGCCATGGCCGCGGACGTCGTACAGCACCACATGGAAACGCTCGGCCAGCCGTGACGCGACCTCGGACCACACTTCCTTGCTGTCCGGGTACCCGTGCACCAGGACGACCGTCGGTCCCGAAGGGTCCCCCAGCTCGACGACGCACAGCTCGACCCCGCCGGTCCGCACCCAGCGCTCCCGCGCACCCTCAAGAGGCCCCTGTGTCACTCGTCCTCCGTCCACTGCCGCGCTCCCCCCACGCTCGAATCCGCTTGCGCGGGGGGGACCGCCATGGCAGACCGACTGCGCTACGTGCCCGTAACTTGACACTGGCGAATGTGACAGTCGTTGAAGGCTGCGTCAATAGACCTGGGCCGGGCTGTGGACAACTGCGCGGATGTGGACAACCGGGACGCCGTTGTTCGACCTCAGGGTGACCCTTAGGGCCCCGTACGCCTGAAGTCTGATACCAATACGGCTCTGCGGAGTGACGACCCGCGTGGTCCGCATCACTACCGTCGAAGGCGTGACTGTGATCGCGACCGAAAGCCTGAGCAAGCGGTTCCCCCGGGTAACCGCGCTTGACCGGCTCTCCGTGGACGTCGGGCCCGGTGTGACCGGACTCGTCGGAGCCAATGGAGCCGGCAAGTCCACACTGATCAAGATCCTGCTGGGTCTGTCCCCCGCCACCGAGGGCCGTGCCGAAGTGCTCGGACTCGATGTCGCCACCAAGGGCGCCGACATCCGCGAGCGGGTCGGCTACATGCCGGAGCACGACTGCCTGCCGCCCGACGTCTCGGCCACCGAGTTCGTCGTCCACATGGCACGCATGTCCGGCCTGCCGCCGACCGCAGCCCGCGAGCGCACCGCGGACACCCTGCGCCACGTCGGTCTGTACGAGGAGCGCTACCGCCCCATCGGCGGCTACTCCACCGGCATGAAGCAGCGCGTGAAGCTCGCCCAAGCCCTCGTCCACGACCCGCAGGTGGTCTTCCTGGACGAGCCGACCAACGGCCTCGACCCGGTCGGCCGTGACGAGATGCTCGGCCTGATCCGCCGCATCCACACCGACTTCGGCATCTCCGTCCTGGTCACCTCCCACCTGCTGGGCGAGCTGGAGCGCACCTGCGACCACGTCGTCGTCATCGACGGCGGCAAGCTCCTGCGCTCCAGCTCCACCACCGACTTCACACAGACCACGACGACCCTGGCGATCGAGGTCACCGACACCGACGAGCACCCGGACGGCACCCGCGCGGTGCGTGACGCGCTCCACGCGCGCGGGGTGGACGTCCTCGACAGCGGCGGCGGCCTGCCGGGCGCCGGCCACGTACTGCTGCTCACCGCGCAGGGTGAGGAGACGTACGACCTGGTGCGCGACGTGGTCGCCGACCTCGGCCTCGGCCTGGTGCGCATGGAACAGCGCAGGCACCACATCTCGGAGGTCTTCACGAACGACGACGAGAGCAGCGACGCACAGCGGAAGGAGGCGGTCGGCCATGGCGGTTGAGCACCCCACAGCGGCACCGTCGGGTGACCAGACCCGCATCCACAACATCGGGTACCGCAATTACGACGGCCCGCGCCTGGGCCGCTCCTACGCCACCCGTTCCCTGTACTCGCAGTCCCTGCGCGGCGCCTACGGCCTCGGCCGCTCGGTCAAGTCCAAGGTGCTGCCGATGCTGCTGTTCGTGGTGATGTGCGTGCCCGCGGCCATCATGGTCGCCGTCGCCGTCGCCACCAAGGCCAACGACCTGCCCCTCGACTACACGCGCTACGCGATCGTCATGCAGGCCGTGATCAGCCTGTACGTCGCCTCGCAGGCACCCCAGTCCGTCTCGCGCGACCTGCGCTTCAAGACCGTACCGCTGTACTTCTCGCGACCCATCGAGACCGCGGACTACGTGCGCGCGAAGTACGCGGCGCTGGCCTCGGCGATGTTCGTCCTCACCGCCGCCCCGCTGCTCGTGCTCTATGTGGGCGCCCTGCTCGCCAAGCTCGACTTCGCCGACCAGACCAAGGGTTTCGCACAGGGGCTGGTCTCCGTGGCACTGCTCTCGCTGCTCTTCGCCGGCCTCGGCCTGGTCATCGCCGCGGTCACCCCGCGTCGCGGCTTCGGCATCGCGGCCGTGATCGCCGTCCTGACCATCTCCTACGGCGCCGTCTCCACACTCCAGGCCATCGCCGAGGTGCAGAACAGCACCGGATCCATAGCCTGGATCGGTCTGTTCTCGCCGGTCACGCTCATCGACGGAGTGCAGTCCGCGTTCCTCGGCGCGAAATCGGCGTTCCCCGGAGGCGTCGGTCCGACGAACGGGGAGGGCGTGGTCTACGTTCTCGTCACCCTGGGCCTGATCGCCGCCTGCTACGGCCTCCTGATGCGCCGCTACCGAAAGGTCGGACTGTGACCACGCTCTCCATCGACCACGTATCACGCTGGTTCGGCAACGTGGTCGCCGTCAACGACATCACCATGACCATCGGCCCCGGCGTCACCGGCCTCCTCGGACCCAACGGCGCCGGAAAGTCCACCCTCATCAACATGATGGGCGGCTTCCTGGCCCCGTCCACCGGCACCGTCACCCTCGACGGACAGCAGGTGTGGCGCAACGAGAACATCTACAAGCACATCGGCATCGTCCCAGAGCGGGAGGCGATGTACGACTTCCTCACCGGGCGCGAATTCGTCGTCGCCAACGCCGAGTTGCACGGCCTCGGCGCCAAGGCCGCCCAGAAGGCGCTGGCCACGGTCGAGATGGAGTACGCGCAGGACCGCAAGATCTCGACGTACTCCAAGGGCATGCGGCAGCGCGTGAAGATGGCGAGCGCGCTCGTTCACAACCCGTCGCTGCTCCTGCTCGACGAGCCGTTCAACGGCATGGACCCGCGCCAGCGCATGCAGCTGATGGACCTGCTCCGGCGCATGGGCGACGAGGGCCGCACGGTGCTGTTCTCGTCCCACATCCTCGAAGAGGTCGAGCAACTCGCCTGGCACATCGAGGTGGTCGTCGCCGGCAGGCACGCGGCCAGCGGCGACTTCCGCAAGATCCGCCGCCTGATGACCGACCGCCCGCACCGCTACCTCGTGCGCTCCAGCGACGACCGCGCCCTCGCGGCCGCGCTGATCGCCGACCCGTCCACGTCCGGCATCGAAGTAGACCAGGCCGAGGGCGCGTTGCGCATCCAGGCCGTCGACTTCGGCCGGTTCACGGCCCTGCTGCCGAAGGTCGCCAGGGACCACGGTATCCGGCTGCTCACGGTCTCGCCGTCCGACGAGTCCCTCGAGTCCGTCTTCTCGTATCTCGTCGCGGCGTAGGAGGCCCATGATGTACGACCCCACAGTCGCCCGGCTCACCTACCGGGCTCTGCTCGGCCGCCGCCGGGCCCTCATCCTGGGCGCCCTGCCGCTGTTGCTGATCGCCATCTCCGTGGTGGTACGCGGCCTGGCCGGCGCCGACGACCAGACCGCGTCGGACCTGTTGGGCGGGCTCGCGCTCGCCACCATGGTGCCGATCATCGGTGTCATCGCGGGTACGGGCGCGATCGGACCGGAGATCGACGACGGTTCGGTGGTGTATCTGCTGTCCAAGCCGGTGAAACGGCCGACGATCATCTTCACCAAGCTGATCGTCGCCGTCGCGGTGACGATGGTGTTCTCGGCGGTGCCGACGCTGATCGCGGGCCTGATCCTCAACGGCAACGGCCAGCAGATCGCCGTCGCCTACACGGTGGCCGCGCTGGTCGCCTCCATCGCGTATGCGGCGCTCTTCCTGCTGCTGGGGACGGTGTCCCGGCACGCGGTGGTGTTCGGGCTCGTCTACGCGCTGGTCTGGGAGGCCCTGTTCGGCTCCCTGGTGTCCGGGGCGAAGACGCTCAGCGTCCAGCAGTGGTCGCTGGCCGTGGCTCAGAAGGTCGCCGGCGGGGACATCGTGACCTCGGACGTCGGGCTGCCCACGGCGACGGTGCTGCTGGTCGTGGTGACCGTACTGGCCACCTGGTACGCCGGACAGAAGCTGCGGACGCTGACGCTCGCGGGCGAGGAATGACAAGTCCTGGTTCTTGACAGAGGCTTCACCTCTGTCCGGGCAGACTGGGCAAAGCGGATGCAAGGGGAACATGGGGACGCACGGCTGGGAGGATCGGGGATGGCAGGCGAGACGGCGGACAGCGAGGGCCGTGAGCGGGCGACCGGGTCCGGGGACACGTGGGACGACCTCGTCCTGGACGAGGAGTTCATACGGTCCGCCGACACTTCCGAGCCGTCCGCCCGGGCCCGGATGCTGGCGGCGCGTTGGCGCGAGGAGAAGCCCGAGCCCCAGCCGTGGCGCTCCGACGAGCCGCCCGCGGGGTGGTTCTTCAGCAAGCGTCGGCGCAGGTGGCGGCGCCGGTAACCGCAGCGCGAGTGCCTGATAATTCGGTGGCGTCCAACTCGTCGTACAGGCAGAGTGATTGTGTCCACGACGCCGGATCGAGCCGGCGCCACGCACTGGGGAGGAGTTCGGCGATGTCCATGCACGACAGTCCGTTGAGCTCCCCACAGGGCAGCCCGCGGCGGGCTCCGGAGTAGTTACACCTTCGTCGAGCCCGCCCGCACGGGGGGCTGCCCGGGCGGCCGCTTCGAGCACGCGAATCGCACTCGCGTGGGCCGCCCTCCCGGAGGATTGGCCGAGTGGTAAGGCACTGGCTTGCTAAGCCAAGGTCGGGCCTGAAAAGCCCGCGCACGTTCGATCCGTGCATCCTCCGCGGGACGTTGTCACTGGGACTGGGCCGGGTTGCAGGGCTGGGGTACGCCAGATTGGCGCCCAGCGTTGCAGGCTGTGCCCACCCGTTCCGCCCTTGCGGAACGGGTGCCCACAGGGTTGCTATCCCAGCAGTCGTTCCAGCACCACCGCGATCCCGTCCTCCTCATTGGACGACGTCACCTCGTCCGCCACCGCCCTCAACTCCTCGTGGGCGTTGGCCATCGCCACCCCGTAGGACGCCCAGGCGAACATCGGGATGTCGTTGGGCATGTCGCCGAAGGCGATCGTGTCGGCGGCCTTCATGCCCAGGCGGCGGGCCGCCAGGGACAGGCCGGTTGCCTTGGAGAGGCCGAGGGGAAGGAGTTCGACGATTCCCTCGCCGGCCATCGCGACGGTGACGAAGCCGCCGGCCGCCTGGCGGGAGGCCTCGGCCAACTCGTCGTCCGTCAGCGTCGGATGCTGTATGTAGATCTTGTTCAACGGGGCGGTCCAGAGGTCGGACGCGTCCGTGAAGGGGGTCGCGGGGAGCTTGCCGGTGACCGCGTAGCCCGGCCCCACCAGCACCTCGCCGTCCAGGCCGTCGCGGCTTGCCGCGAGGAACAGCGGGCCGACCTCCGCCTCGATCTTGGCCAGGGCCACGCCTGCCAGTTGGCGGTCCAGGGTCACCGACGTCAGCAGGCGGTGCTCGCCGGCGTCGTACACCTGTGCGCCCTGGGCGCAGACCGCGAGGCCGTCGTAGCCGAGGTCGTCGAGGATGTGCCGGGTCCACGGGGCCGCGCGGCCGGTGACGACGATGTGCGCGGCGCCCGCCGCGGTGGCCGCGGCGAGCGCCTCACGGGTGCGCTGCGAGACCGACTCGTCGGAGCGCAGGAGCGTTCCGTCGAGGTCGGTGGCGACGAGGCGGTAGGGGAAGGCAGGGCTCACTTGGCGACCGGCTCCAGGAGCTCCCGGCCGCCGAGGTACGGACGCAGCACCTCGGGGACCCGGACGGAACCGTCGGCCTGCTGGTGGTTCTCCAGGATCGCCACGATCGTGCGCGGTACGGCGCACAGCGTGCCGTTCAGCGTCGCCAGCGGCTTGACCTGCTTGCCGTCGCGGACGCGGATCGACAGGCGGCGGGACTGGAACTCGGTGCAGTCCGAGGTCGAGGTCAGTTCGCGGTACTTGCCCTGGGTCGGGATCCACGCCTCGCAGTCGAACTTGCGGGAGGCTGAGGAGCCCAGGTCACCGCTGGCCACGTCGATCACGCGGTACGGCAGCTCCAGGGAGTTCAGCCACTGCTTCTCCCAGTCCAGCAGGCGCTGGTGCTCGGCCTGTGAGTCCTCCGGGGCGACGTACGAGAACATCTCGACCTTGTCGAACTGGTGTACGCGGAAGATGCCCCGCGTGTCCTTGCCGTGCGAGCCGGCCTCGCGGCGGAAGCAGGGCGAGAAGCCCGCGTAGCGCAGCGGTAGGCGGTCGGCGTCGATGATCTCGTCCATGTGGTACGCGGCGAGGGGGACCTCGGAGGTGCCGACGAGGTAGAGGTCGTCCTTGTCGAGGTGGTACACGTCCTGGGCCGCCTGGCCGAGGAAGCCGGTGCCGGCCATCGACTGGGGGCGGACCAGCGCGGGGGTGAGCATGGGCGTGAAGCCGGCCGCGGTGGCCTGCGCGATCGCCGCGTTCACCAGCGCCAGCTCCAGCAGCGCGCCCACACCCGTCAGGAAGTAGAAGCGCGAACCCGAGACCTTCGCGCCGCGCTCGACGTCGATCGCGCCGAGGAGCGTGCCGAGCTCGAGGTGGTCCTTGGGCTCGAAGCCCTCGGCGCCGAAGTCGCGGATGGTGCCGTTCGTCTCCAGCGTGACGAAGTCCTCCTCGCCACCCACGGGCACGTCCGGGTGGACGAGGTTGCTGAGCTGGACGAGCAGTTCCTGGGTCTCGGTGGCGGCCGCGTCGCGCTCGGCGTCGGCCGCCTTGACGTCGGCGGCGAGCTGGCTCGCCTTCTTCAGCAGCTCGGCCTTCTCGTCTCCCGAGGCCTTGGGGATCAGCTTGCCGAGCGCCTTCTGCTCGGCACGCAGTTCGTCGAAGCGGACGCCGGACGACCTGCGCCGCTCGTCGGCGGACAGGAGGGAGTCGACGAGCGCGACGTCCTCTCCACGGGCGCGCTGCGACGCACGCACACGGTCGGGGTCCTCACGGAGCAGGCGAAGGTCAATCACGTGGTCAAGGCTACCGGGGCGGGGTGACGGCCCACGACTCACTATTCCGCGCCGCGGCTTACGTTCCGTTATGAGGCAATTGCCCTGTGCATTCCCTCGTGTCGGCACTCGCGTCAATAAAGGTCGCCCCATTCCCTGGAACGAGGCACGTGGGAGACGGTGAGTTGACTCGAATCCCTTGTGGGGAACGGGACTTGGGGTTTGGTTGTCCACAGGGATCCACATCCCGCGAAGAGTTATCCACAGGCTGTGCGAAAGATCTGTGGACATCGGAATCGATCAATCCGAAACGAGCCCGTGACGCCCAGGATTCACGACCCAAACCCTGCTTACCGCCACTTTCAGGTGGAAATCCTTCGCCCCAAAGGGTGGGGCGAAGGAAAAGAGTGAACGAAGGGTGATGTGCGCGACGGTGAACATCAAGGTGGCCTGTAGGGCGATTTGTCGACTGACTCACGCTTCGTTGTCGACTTGTCCCCAGGTCGAGAAGCCCACCTGTGGATAACGCCTGTGGATAACGAAAATAGGCAGGTAGGACTGGCGGAAGCCAGCGAGAAACCCGGTCTCAGAACCGGCCGTCCTGGCATCGCGCCACCCAGTCCGCCGCCGAGACGAACTCCTCGTCCGAGGTCCCCGTCAGCGGAGGCCGTACGTCCGCCACCTCAATGTCCGCACGCGGGTACGAGCCGAGGAAGCGCACCTGGAGGCAGATCCGCTTGAGGCCCATCAGGGCCTCGGCGACGCGGCGGTCGGAGATGTGGCCCTCGGCGTCGACGCAGAAGCAGTAGTTGCCGATGCCGGCACCCGTGGGCCGGGACTGCAGCAGCATCAGGTTGATGCCCCGCGTGCCGAACTCGCCCAGCAGGTCGCGCAGGCCGCCAGGGTGGTCGTCGCGCTGCCACAGCACGACGGAGGTCTTGTCCGCGCCGGTCGGGGCGGCGGGCCGGGCGGGCCGGCCGACCAGCACGAACCGCGTCTGGGCGTTCTCCGCGTCGTGGATCCCGGTCTCCAGGGCCTCCAGGCCGTACCGGGAAGCCGCGAACTCACCCGCGAAGGCCGCGTCGTAGCGGCCCTCCTGGACCAGACGGGCGGCGTCCGCGTTGGAGGCGGCCGATTCCCAGGTGGCGTCCGGGATGTTCTTCTTGAGCCAGTTGCGCACCTGCGGCTGGGCGGCAGGGTGGGCGGAGACCGTCTTGATCTCCGAGAGCTTCGTGCCCGGCCGGACCAGCAGCGCGAAGGTGATCGACAGCAGCACCTCGCGGTAGATCATCAGCGGCGCGCCCGCGACGAGCTCGTCGAGTGTCGTCGTGATTCCGCCCTCGACGGAGTTCTCGATCGGCACGAACGCGGCCTCGGCCTCCCCGAGGCGCACCGCGTCGAGCGCGGACTGCACGGACACGTAGGGGATCAGCTCGCGCGTGGCCGCCTCGGGAAGCGTGCGCAGAGCGACTTCGGTGAAGGTGCCCTCAGGGCCGAGATACGCATAGCTCGCTGGCATGACCTCACCCTAATGGGCTCTCGGAAACCGCATCCCCCACAAGTCCTCTCCGAGGTGACTGTCACCCCTCCAGCAACCGCTGCCCCACGTACTCCCCCTCCGCCGCCCCGCCCGGCACCGCGAACAGGCCGCTCGCCTCATGGCGGATGAACTGCGACAGCGCGTCGCCCCGGTCGAGCTTGCGCTGCACCGGTACGAAGCCGCGCAGCGGATCGGCCTGCCAGCAGACGAAGAGCAGGCCCGCGTCCGGCACCCCGTCCGCGTCGAAGCCGTCGTGGTACGAGAACGGGCGGCGGAGCATCGCCGCGCCCCCGTTCTGGTCGGGCCGCGTGATGCGTGCGTGCGCGTTGATCGGGACGACCAGGTTGCCCTTGGCGTCGGTCTTCTCCAGGTCCATCGCGGTCGTCTCGGTGCCCCCGGACAGCGCCGCCCCGTCGGACTTGCGGCGCCCGATGACGTTCTCCTGTGCCTTGAGGGAGAGCTTCTCCCAGTCGTCGAGGAGCATGCGGATTCGGCGTACGACGGCGTAGGAGCCGCCTGCCATCCAGGCCGGGTCGTTCGCACCGGACGCGGGCACGAAGATCCGCTGGTCGAAGTCGGAGTCCGTCGGCTTCGGATTGCGGGTGCCGTCGATCTGGCCCATCAGGTTGCGTGCCGTCATGGGGTGGGCGGTGGCACCCGGCGAGCGGTTGAAGCCGTTCATCTGCCAGCGGATTCGGGCCGCGCTGCCCGCGTCCTTCTGGATCGCGCGCAGGGCGTGGAAGGCGACCAGCGCGTCGTTGGCGCCGATCTGCACCCACAGGTCGCCGTCGCTGCGCCTCTTGTCGAGGTGGTCGGAGGAGAAGTCGGGCAGCGGGTCCAGCGAGACCGGTCGCTGCTTCTCCAGCCCCGTCCGGCCGAAGAAGCTGTGCCCGAAGCCGAAGGTGACCGTCAGCGAGGACGGGCCGGCGTCCCGGGCCACATCCGTGTCGTCGTGCGCCGCCGCCTCGCCCGCCATCAACCGCCGGGCCGTCTCCGACCAGCGGCGCAGCAGCGCGGCGGCCTCCTTGCGGCCCGCGCCCGCCGCCAGGTCGAAGGCGACCAGGTGGCCGCGGGCCTGGAGGCCCTGGGTGATTCCGGGCTGATGTTTCCCGTGAAACATCACCTGATCGGCGCCCACGGAGGTGAGCGGCGTGGCCTCGGCGGGCCGGGCGGCATATCCCACGCCCCCGCCGGCCGCACCGAGGACGAGCCCGGTGGCACCGGCGGTGCCGAGCAGCGTCCGCCGTGAAATGCCCTCCCTGGGGGCGGCGTTTTCGAAATCGTCGCCCTCAGGAGTGGCCCCAGGAGCGGTCCCAGGAGCGGTCCCAGGAGTGGTCTCAGGAGTACGGGCCTGAGGAATGGACTGGTCAGGCATGGTGGGGGTCAGCCGATCTGCGCGTTCTTGGAGACGGTCGTCTGGTCGATGTCGGAGGTCCGCACGGTCACCGCGACCTCCCAGTCGCCCGCCATGGGGATCTGCACTCCACTCGCCGACCAGTGTCCGGTGGTGATGTGGTCGGGGACGACGGGCAGCGGCCCGATGTCCTTGGACTTCAAGGTGAAGGCGATCTTCACCTCGGGGATGTCGAAGGCGCGGCCGTTGGGCCGCCGTACATAGACGTGCATCTCGTTGCCGCCCACGCGCGCGGGGTCGAGGTCGACCGTCACGACACCCTTGCCGTCCTGGCCACCCGTGTCGAACGACATGTCCAGGGTCAGGGCCCCGGACGACTCCGTCGAAGACGAGGACGAGGACGAGGAGGATGACGCCGCCTTGGCCTCCTCCTCCGTACGCCCGGGCTCGGTCTGCGTCAGCACGGTGGTGACGGCGAGCAGTACGACGGCGACACCGGCCTCGGCGAGCACCGAGCGGCGCAGCCCGAACCGGTTCGGGTCGGCGTCCCGGGCCCGTTTCTGCCGCGCCACGTCCCTCGCGGCCTGCTGCCGGGCGAGCTGGGCGGCCCGCTTGGAATCACCGGTGCCCTTGGAATCACCGGTGCCCTTGGAATCACCGGCGCCCTTGGAATCAACGGCGCCCTTGGAATCAACGGCACCCTCGGAGTCCCCGGAAGCGTCCCCCGCGGAGTCACCGATCTCGGCCCGCGCGCCCACCTTCTCCTTCTCCGCCACCCGCTGACGCCCCACCACCGACGGCACCGCCTCCGCCAGTCGTGCCGTCCACCGCCGCGAGATCCACGCGACGCCGACCAGCAGCGCCACGAGCCCGATCTTGACCAGCAGCAGCTGCCCGTACCGCGTGTCGGTGAACGCCGACCAGGAGCCGAGCTGGCGCCACGACTGGTAGGTACCGGTCGCGACCAGCGCGACGACGCTGCCGAAGGCGACGGCGGAGAACCGCCGTACGGCAGACGGATCGACGGGCGTGTCCGCGGGCGCCCGGTACAGCGCCACGAGCAGCGCGGTGAGCCCGCCGAGCCAGGCCGCGACGGCCAGCAGGTGGACGACGTCGACCGGCATCGCGATCCCCGACTGGATGCCGACCGAGGCGTGCTCGGACATCGCCCAGCTCGCGGCGAGCCCGGCGGCCACGACGCCCCCGCCGATCACGAGCCCGAAGGTCAGGTCCCGCTTCTCCTCTTCCTCCCGCTTGTCGTACGCCCCGAAGAGCACCGCGATGAACAGCGCGGCCGCGGCGAGCAGCAGCAGCCGGGAGACCAGCGCCGCGCCCGTCTTGGTCTGCAGCACCTGCGCGAGCAGGTCCAGGTCGAAGATGTCCCCGACCTTGCCGGAACCGGTGTAGGAGCCGCGCAGGAGCAGCAGCAGGAGGGTGGCCGAGGTGAGGGCGAGCCAGCCGGAGACGACGAGCCGCTGCAGGGCCCGTACGCCGGAGCCGCGCTGCCAGCAGGCGAGCACGAAGGCGGCGCCGCCGACCAGCACGATGAAGCCGGCGTACGACGCGTACCGCCCGAAGCCGTACAGCCAGCCGACGACCCCGCCGCCCGCCGTCTGGGAGGACACCGACACGGAGGTGGACGAGGGGGCGCCGACGGAGAAGGTGTAGGCGCCGGAGACGGGATGACTGTCTGCCGACACGACCTGGTAGGTGACGGTGTAGGTGCCGTCGGGCAGACCGCTGTGCAGTTGCACGGCGTACGTCGTGCCGCTCACGTTGGACGGCTTGCCGCGCTGGACGGGCTTGCCCTGCGGGTCGAGCACACGCAGCGAGTCGGCGGAGGTGCTGACCTGCTCGGAGAACGTCAGCGAGACCTGGGTGGGTGCCTTGTCGACCACCACCCCCTGCTGGGGGTCGCTGCCGGTCAGCGCGGCGTGCGCGGAGGCCGGCGCGGCCGAGGACAGGAGCAGTCCGGTCGCGGCCAGGAGCAGCAGCACCAGGGTCCGGACGCGGGGGGCGATGGTCTGGGTCAAGGTGGTCTCTCCCTCAGTGTCCGGTCTTCGGGATGGTCTTCGGGATGGTCTTCGGGACGTACGTCGCCGACTCCACCGGCATCTTGACGACGACCGGATCGGACTGGGCGAAGTGCAGTTCGACCGAGACCGTCTGGCCCTGTTTCGGCTTGCGCTTCAGCTTGTCGAACATCAGATGGGTGCCGCCGCTTTTGAACACGAGTTGACCGTGGGCGGGGACGGAGAGCCGGGCGACCTCCTCCATCGCGCCGCCGACCGTCTCGTGCACGGTGACCTCGCCGACGTCGCTCGTCACGGAGGTCAACTCGTCCTTCGTACCGCTGTCGTTGACGATGGTCAGAAAGCCGGCGGCCATGTCGTCCGACACCGGCTGCGGCATGTAGGCACGGGCGACGGTTATCCCGCCCCCGCCCTCGGAGCCGGAGCCGGATCCGGAGTCCGAGCCGCAGCCGGCCAGCACAAGGGCCCCGGACAGCACCGCGACGGGCACTGCGAAACGCCTCACGGCTTCTCCCCCTTGACGAGCTTGGGGAGGTCCTTGGTGTAGTCGTCGACCGTGGCGTCCTCGCCGTAGAGGACGTACCCCGCATCGGTCTTCGGCGAGAACGCGACGACCTGGGTGCCGTGTACGGAGACGACCTTGCCGTTCTTGTCCTTGTGCGACGGCTCGATGGAGATGCCGAGGGTGCGGGCGCTGGCCTGGATGGTGGAGAAGTCGCCGGTCAGGCCGACGAACTCGGGGTCGATGCCCTTGAGCCACTTGCCGAGCTCGGCCGGGGTGTCCCGGGCCGGGTCGGTGGTGACGAACACCACGCGCAGCTCGTCCTGCTCGGCCTTGGGCAGCTGCTTCTTGGCGACGGCGATGTTGTTCATCGTCAGCGGGCAGATGTCGGGGCAGTGGGTGTAGCCGAAGTAGACCAGCGTCGGCTTGCCCGCGGTCTCCTTGCGGAAGTCGTACTTCTTGCCCTGGGTGTCGGTGAGGACCAGATCCGGCTTCTCGAACGGCTGGTCGAGGACGGTGGCGGCCTTGTCCGAGCCGGCCTCCTCGGAGACCACGGACACGGGCGAACTGCTGTCGTCACCGCTGCCGCAGGCGGAGAGGGTCAGGGTGGCGGCGGCGAGCAGGGCGGCCGCGGTGAACGTCTTCTTGCGCATAGAAAAATGTCCCAGATGTGATGATGCCGACGCGCACCGGGGTCGTACGGACAGTCGTACGGACTGCTGTACGACCCCTGCGCGCGGGCGGACGGCTGACTTCAGGCGCTGGTACGCCGACGCCCGGCGAGCACGCCGTACGCCACGCCCACCAGGCCGACGACGATGCCGACCACGCCCAGGACGCGGGCGGTGGTGTCGCTGCCGTCGGCGGGAGCGGCGGTGTCGGCGGAGGCGGCCTCGGCGTCCGACGCGGAGTTGTCGGAGGCCTTTTCGGTGTCCGACGCATTGTGGTGCCCGTCCTCGGCGGCCGACAGCGTGAGCACGGGTGCCGGCGACTCGGGCTCCTCCTGGCCCTTCTGCTGCTCCTCGATCCAGCGGACGACCTCCTCGTTGGAGTACGTCTGGATCGCCTTGAAGACCAGCTGGTCGGCGTCCTCGGGCAGCGCGCCGATGGAGACGGGAAACTTCTCGAAGTAGCCGGGCTCGATGCCCTTGCCGGTGGCGGTCCAGGTGACCTTGGTGATGGCCTCCGTGAGCTGTTCACCGTGGTTGTCGATGGGCTTGTCGAGCTTGGACTTGGTGACCTTGATGTCCCAGCCGGCCATCGGCTCCGGCATGACCGAGGCCAGCGGGTGGTCGGTCGGGAAGTTGACCTCGAGCTTGGTGGTCGAGGCGTTGTCGCGCTCGTTGGGGACCTTGAAGTCGACGACCGCGTAACCGCCCTTGGCGGCGGCGCCTTCGGGCTGCACGGAGACGTGGGCGAAAGCGGGCGAGGACAGCACGACGACGGTGGTGGCGGCGACGGCGCCGACGGCGGCGAGACGAGAGGCCTTCATGGAATGCACTCCACTCCGAATGAGGGTGTCCGGTGGTTTCCGGTGAGGAAGAGGGGTACGCGTGCGCGTGCCTGCACGATCACTCGAGAGGACGGGCACACGCGCGTGCCGCACGACGGCGGCCCCTCCCCACGGATGCACGGAAGTACGGAAGTGGGTGCTGGTCGCGTCGCGTCAGGCGGCGAGGACGAGTGCGGCGGCGGCCGGCGGGCCGCGCCTGATCACCGTGTGCTGGAGTGCGGTGGTGCGGGGCGTCGGCGGCGCGAGCAGGACGGCGCGCGGGACGCGCGGACCGACTTCGGGCGCGCCCGGCAGCCCGGCCCGCAGGGCGCACACCAGCGCGAGGGCCCCGCGCAGGGACCGGACGAGCGCCCCCTCAGCGACCGAGTGCGCCGACAGCGCGGACAGTTCGACGAGCCGCAGCAACGCCAAGTCCCCGCGCCGCAGGAACCATCCGGCGACCAGCGCCGCCAGGACGTGGCCGAGCAGCATCGGCAGGGACGGCAGCAGCGACATGGAGGAGCCCGCGGCGGTGGACATGGCGTCCGCCGGATGGTGCGTCGCGCTCACCTGCCCCGCGGCACCCGTCCCCGCGCCCGTGCCCGGGTGGATCCGCGCCTCGACGAGGATCCGGTGGGCCTGGGCGGGGCTGATCGCCGCCGCAGTGGTCCCGCACACGAGCCGGGCGGCCTGCGCGACCAGCGACGCGTCGGACACCGACGACGCCGCAGAGGAAGCACCGGCGGCCGCACCGGCCGCCGTACCGTGCTGGCCCAGCCCGAACAGCACGTGCAGCACGGTCTGGCCGACCGCGAGCAGCGCCGCGATCCCCGGCAGCGAACGGTCACGTCCGGCGAGCGGCGCCACGACCAGGACGACCCCCAGGAAGCCCGCGCCCAGCGTCCACAGCGGAACCGTGGCGCAGGAGGCGAGGGAGTGACCGGCCGCGGCCAGCACGACGCAGACCGCGGCGAACACCGCGGTCCGCAGCACCCGGAGCTCGCGTCCGGAGCGCGTCGTACAGGGGTGGGGGGCAGTCATGGCGGGCTCATCATCGCACTGGCCTTATGGCCGCCATACGGCAGGTCCGCAAGATGACGTAAGAGGTGTACGACCGGAAGGTCACCCTCTGGCTTGAGCTGCCCCAATACACCGATCGCCGGTCCAGGCACATCCCCTGTATGGGCGGCATCACGTCAACCAAGTGCTTACACCCGGGCACACGCGGCAATACGTAACGGTATGTCGAGCCGCGGCCAGGAGGCTGGAGCATGAGCATGTGGTGGTCACTCCATCTGCGCCGCGAAGCCGCGAGCGTTCCGCTCGCCCGGCGCCTGCTGCTCGGCACGATGGAATCCGCGGGCGTCGATCCCGACATCTCCTACGACCTCTCCCTGGCCCTCAGCGAGGCCTGCGCGAACGCCGTGGAGCACGGCGGGGACGTGGCGCACGGCGGCTCCTCGGAGGCCTTCCGGGTCACCGCTTACCTCGACGGCGAAATGTGCCGCATCGAGGTCGCCGACTCGGGCCCCGGCTTCCCGGCCGGCCGACCCTGGCCGCTGGCCCGGCTCGTGCCCGCCGACGCCGAGCACGGCCGCGGCCTCTGCCTCATCCGGGAGCTCGCCGACCACGTCCACATCGGCCACACGCCCGGCCGGCGTGGCGCGGTGGTCAGCTTCGACAAGGTCCTCAAGTGGCGGAAGGACGCGCCGCTGCTGGCGGTGTAGCGCCCGCTCCGGCGTTCCCCGGCATGCGTAGTGAGCATCCTTACGCTCCGCACAGCGTCCGCTCACGGTCCTGAGGGCCGGCGCCCCTATGTCCCCCGGCATGACGGGAAACCACGGGAACACCACGATCGCCCGGCGCCGGGCCCTCGCCGTGACCGGCGGCACGGTCGCGGCCGGTGGCCTGGCGGGCAGCGCGTCCAGCGGCCTGCCGATGTCTCGTCGTCTTCGTTAGGCGGTACGGCCATGAGGAGCCACGTGGACGAGACGCCGGCCCGGACCGCAGTGGACGCGCTGACCCCACAGCCGGCCCTCGCCCCCAAGCCCGGCCCGTTGCACACCCCGACCGCCGGGCCCCGCGGCGGCCCTCGCGCGGCTCATCGGTCTCGGCGAGGTACGGCGCCGCGGGGGCGCGCGGCGAGGCGCGGGCCGGATTCCCGCACGCGCGGCGGGCGTTGGACGCGCTCGCCGCCGCACGATCGGCCGGCGCCACGGAGGCCGAGGCCCGGCTGGACGCCCTGCTCACCGTGATGTCCACGCTCCAGGACACCGAACTCCTGCACACCGCGGGCCCCATCGGCCTGCGGCACGTCCAGGCGGGCGCCCGCGAGGTCCTGGAGGCGGGCGGTACGGCGACGGAGGCGGGCCGCGAAGCCCTGGCCGCCCTCGACGCCGACCTGCACGCGCGCGTGGAGCCCACGGGGGAGCGCGGGGCTGCTCGCTGGGGCGCTGTTCCTGGACTCGCTGCCGGTGCCGGTCAGTTCGCGAGGACGGGCTGCCGCCTGGGCTCCGTCCGCCCGTGGGCCCGGCGCGTCGCCGGGCCCATCGCGTACGACGCCGTCAGCGTCAGCGCGCCCAGCAGCAGCCACCCCGGTGTGCCCCAGCCCACCAGCAGCGAGGTCAGCACCAGCGGACCCAGGGTGCGGGCCACCGTCACCCCCGCCCCGAAGAAGCCCTGGTACTCGCCGACCCGGTCGGCCGGGGCCAGATCGAAGGACAGCTGCCAGGAGCCCGCCGACTGCCCCATCTCCGCGACGACTTGCAGCACCGCGCCGGCGACCACCACACCGACGGCCACCCAGGGCGAGGCGCCCGCCGACAGCGCGAACACCGCGCAGGCCGCCAGCATCACCCAGCCCGACCGCCGCACCACGCGCGTGGCCGACGCCAGCCCCGTGACTGCGCGCGCCACCCGCACCTGGAAGACCATCACTGCCCCGGTGTTGAGCACGAACAGCGCGGAGACCACCCAGGTGGGGGCGTCCGTACGCGTCGCGATCCACAGCGGAAGCCCGAGGCTGAGCAGGGGCATCCGCAGCAGCAGGACGGTGTTGAGCAGGGTGAGGAGGACGTAGGGGCGGTCGCGCAGGACACCGAGACCGCCCTTCCTGCCCACGGCGACCGGCGCCACGGTCGGCAGCCGCCACAGCAGCCCCGCGCACACGAGGAAGCTCACCGCGTCCAGCGCGAACACCCCGAGATACGCCGCCCGCGTCCCGGCGTGCAGCGCGAGCCCGCCCAGCCCCGCGCCCACCGCCAGACCGGCGGTGAGCGTCGACTGCAGCTGCGCGAGCAGCCCCGTCCGCTCCCCGGCGCCCACCAGCCCGGCCAGCAGCGCCTGCCGGGCCGCGGCCAGCCCCGACTGGGCGGAGGCGTAGGCGCAGGCCGCCACCAGGAACGGCACGAAGCCCCGGACGACCAGGAAGGACGCCACCGCCACCCCCGTGGCCAGCGCCAGCAGCACCGCCGTACCGCGCGGCCCGCGCCGTACCGCGCGGCCCGCGCCGTACCGCGCGGCCCGCGCCGTACCGCGCGGCCCGCGCCGTACCGCGCGGCCCGCGCCGGTCCGCGAGGCGCCCGAGCGGCAGCCCGACCAGCGAGCCGACCCCCCCAGGCGACGGTCAACCCGAGCCCCACGCGCGCGGGGGCGAGCCCGACGACATGGGTGAAGTACAGGGCCGACGTCACGTAATAGGCGCCGTCGCCGACGGAGTTGGTCAACTGGGCCAGCGCCAGGACGCGTTGCGGGCCGGCCGGAGGGACGAGGGAGTTCGTCATGCCCGTGACAGTAGAAGTGCGGTGGACCCCTGGGCAGACCCAATTCGAGCACCCGTCAGTGGCCCAATTCCAGCACCTTCCCCAGCACCTCCAGCGCCTGCGGATACGCCCGCTCCCGAGGCGTCCCGTACCCCACGACCAGACCCTGAGGCCGCCCCTCGCCGCCCGGCGTGTGCCAGTGGTCCCCCAGATGCCCCACCGCGAGCCCCTCCGCCTCCGCGCGCGCCAGCACCTTCGCCTCGTCGTCGACCTCCACCAGCGCGTGCAGCCCGGCCGCGATCCCGCGTACGCGCCGACGCGCCCCCAGCCGGTCCACGAGTTGGTCCCGGCGCCGCCGGTACCGCAACCGGCACGCGCGCACATGGCGGTCATAGGAATGGCTGTCGATCAGCTCGGCGAGCGCCAACTGTCCGATGGACTCGGTGTGGTGGTCGCTGTGCAGCTTGGCGTCCGCCACCGCGTCGACCAGGTCCGGCGGCAGCACCATCCAGCCGAGCCGCAGCGCGGGCCCCAGCGTCTTGGACGCGGTCCCCAGGTACACCACCTGCCCCGGCGCCATCCCCTGGAGCGCCCCGACGGGTTGCCGGTCGTACCGGAACTCCCCGTCGTAGTCGTCCTCGACGATCAGCCCACCACGCGCGTGTGCCCAGTCGGTCAGCGCCCTCCGCCGCTCCGGGTGCAGGGTCACGCCGGTCGGGTACTGGTGCGCGGGCGTGACGACGACGGCCGCCGCGTCCCCCAAGTCCTCTCCCAGAGCCCCCCGTCCGTCCACCCGCACCGGCACCACACGGCCGCCGGCCCGCCGCACCACCTCCCGGTGGAAGGGCAGCCCGGGGTCCTCCATGGCGATCGCGGCGCCGTCCAGCACGCGCGTGAGCAGCGCCAGCCCCTGCACGTACCCGGAGGTGATCACGATCCGCTCCGGAGGCGCGAGCACCCCGCGCGCCCGCCCCAGGTACCCCGACAGCGCCGCCCGCAGTTCGATCCGGCCGCGCGGATCGCAGTAGTCGTACGCCAGTGAGGGCGCCGTAGCGATGGCCCGGCGCAGCGCCCGCAGCCAGGCCGCCGCCGGGAACGTCCCGACGTCCGGGCTGCCCGGCCGCAGATCGAAACGCGGCGCACGCGCGCGTGTAGCGGCCTCCGGCGGCTCGGGGTCGACGGAGGGCAGCGGGGCGACCAGGGTTCCTGACCCCTGCCGCGCGGTCAGAAAGCCCTCGGCGACCAACTGGTCGTAAGCCGCCTTCACTGTCCCCCGCGAGACGCCCAGCTCAGTCGCGAGCCGCCGGGTCGCGGGCAACCGCGCCCCGGGCGCGAGCCGCCCGTCCCGCACGGCGTCACACAGGGCACGCTCGAGTCCCGCGCGACGCCCCTCAGCGGCGTCAGCTTCCAGATGCAGGTCCACGCCGACGCCTTCAGGGGCGCGGGGCTGTGACATATGCGGTCCCGCCGCCGTGGGCGCGACCAGCCCCGAACCACCCGCAGACGAAATCACGCACCCTTCAGAGCGGCCATCCAGGACTCCACCTCATCCGAGCGCCGAGGAAGCCCCGCCGACAAATTCCGGTTCCCACCGTCCGTCACCAGAATGTCGTCCTCGATCCGCACACCGATCCCCCGGTACTCCTCCGGCACCGTCAGATCATCGGCCTGGAAGTACAACCCCGGCTCAACCGTCAGGCACATACCGGGCTCGAGCGTGCCGTCGACGTAGGACTCCACCCGCGCGGCCGCACAGTCATGCACGTCCATCCCGAGCATGTGCCCGGTCCCGTGCAGGGTCCACCGCCGCTGCAACCCCAGCTCCAGCACCCGCTCGACCGGCCCCTCGACCAGCCCCCACTCGACCAGCCGCTCGGCCAGCACGCGCTGCGCGGCGTCATGGAAGTCCCGGTACTTCGCGCCCGGCTTCACCGCCGCGATACCGGCCTCCTGGGCGTCGTACACGGCGTCGTAGATCTTCTTCTGGATCTCGCTGTAGCGGCCGTTGACCGGCAGCGTGCGCGTGACGTCGGCGGTGTAGTACGTGTGCGTCTCCACGCCCGCGTCCAGCAGCAGCAGGTCGCCCGACCGCACCGGCCCGTCGTTGCGCACCCAGTGCAGCGTGCAGGCGTGCGGACCGGCCGCGCAGATGGTGCCGTAGCCGACGTCGTTGCCCTCCACGCGCGCGCGGAGGAAGAACGTGCCCTCGATGTACCGCTCGGAGGTGGCCTCGGCCTTGTCCAGAACGCGCACGACGTCCTCGAAGCCGCGCACCGTGGAGTCGACCGCCTTCTGCAGCTCGCCGATCTCGAACTCGTCCTTGACCAGACGTGCCTCGGAGAGGAAGACGCGCAGCTCCTCGTCGCGCTCGGCGGTGACCTTGTCGGTCAGCGCGGCCTCGATGCCGGCGTCGTACCCGCGCACGACCCGGACCGGGCCGGTGGCCTCGCGCAGCTGGTCGGCCAGCCCGCGCACGTCGGCGGCCGGGATGCCGTACAGGGCCTCGGACTCGCCGAGCGAGTGCCGGCGGCCCACCCACAGCTCGCCCTGCCCGGACAGCCAGAACTCGCCGTTCTCACGGTCGGAGCGGGGCAGGAGGTAGATCGTCGCGTCATGCCCGCCGCTCTTCGGCTCCAGGACGAGCACGCCGTCTGTGCTCTCGTCGGGCCGGCCGCCAGTGAGGTACGCGTACTCGACCGAGGCCCGGAAGGGGTACTCGGTGTCGTTCGAGCGGGTCTTCAGGTTGCCCGCGGGGATCACCAGGCGCTCGCCAGGGAAGCGCGCGGAGAGCGCGGCCCGGCGGGCGGCGGTCTCGGCGGCCTGCGGGACCGGCTGCAGGTCGCGCAGCTCCGTGTCGGCCCAGCCGTACTTCATGTTCTCGGCGAGCTCGTCGGACACGCCCGGGTACAGGCCGTTCTTGCGCTTCTTGATCGGCTCATCGGACTCAGGCTCCGGGGTCTCCGGGGTGAGTTCTTCGGCCACGATCGTCCTCCTCGATACGGCACTGGACCTCCTCCATCGTACGGTCGTACGTAAAGGGGCCCGGGGAAGGAGGACCTGTCGCCGGGGAACCTGTTACGGGGCGCTCACTCCAGGCACTCACTCGAAGTACGCCGCCAACAGGACGACGTCCTCCTCGCTGTCCGCCTGGTCCAGCCCGTTCGGCAGCACGGTCCGCAGGACGTGGTCGACGACGGCCTCCGGATCGCGCCGCAGCGCCTTCGGTACGCCGGCCGCCGCCGCGTGCAGCCGGGCGAAGGCGCGGTCAGTGGGGTCGCCGGTGCGGTGCAGCAGACCGTCGGTGTAGAGCAGAACCGTCTCTCCCGGCTCCGCCTGGAGCTCCACGCTCGGTGCCTCCCAGCAGGCGAGCATCCCCAGGGGCGCCGACACGGAGGTCTCCACGAACTCCGTGCGCCGCTCGCCGATCAGCAGGGGCGGAGTGTGCCCGGCCCCGGCGAGCGTGATCTTGCGCAGTGCGGGTTCGCAGTAGGCGAACAGGGCGGTGGCCGAGCGGGCGGGCTCGGTGAGCCTGAGCAGGAGCTCCAGGTCGGACAGAACGGCGACCGGGTCCTCGCCCTCCATCACGGCGTACGCCCGCAGGGACGCCCGCAGCCGTCCCATCGCGGCGATCGCGCTGGGCCCGGAGCCCGTCACCGACCCCACCGCCAGGCCGAGCGCCGCGTCCGGCAGAGGGAGCGCGTCGTACCAGTCGCCGCCGCCGTGCGGACCTGTGCGGTGCCGGGCGGCGAGCCGCACTCCGGCCACGCGGGGGAGCCGGGACGGCAGCAGTTCCTCGGCGATCGTCGCCATGCACGCGCGCGTGCGCTCCACCTCGACGAGCCGGGCCAGATGTTCCCCGGCGTACCGGGCGTACAGGCCGACGAGGTGGCGTCGGCGCTCGGCCGGCTCGGCGGGCTCGTCGTAGAGCCATACGGCCGCGCCGAGACGGCCGTCGGCCTCGGTGGCGGCCTCGGCGGACAGGGGGAGCGCGTAGCAGGCGGCGTAGCCGAGGCGGGCGGCCACCTCGCGGTGGCGCGGGTCGAGACCGTCCTCGGCGAAGAGGTCGGGCTCGGCGATCGCACGGTCGCCGCCCGGCAGACCGTCCAGGATGCGGCCGTACGACATGGAACTGCGCGGCACCGTCTCGATGTGCCCGAGGTCGGCGCGGGCCAGGCCCAGGCCGATGGTCGTGTCGGGGCCGAGTCCGTCACCCGGCTCCAGTACGGCGAGCCCGCGGCGGGCGCCCACCAGGGCGGCTCCGGCGCTCAGCACTTCCTGGAGGGCGTCGGAGAGTGCGTCCGTGCGGGCCAGGCGTTCGGTGAGTTCGTGGAGGGTCGTGAGGTCCGAGACCCAACCGGCGAGACGGTCCTGAAGCAGTGCGCCCGGTGCGTTCGGTGAGAGAACGGCAGAGGAGCCCGAGGCGGCAGGCGCGGGCGCGACAGTGTGTGCGGGCGAGGGAACCGTTGAATCGATTCCAGCCACTTTCGGAGGGTGAGGGGCGTTCATGGCATCCGGCCTTCCGACCGGTGCGTACTGCTCAAAAGCATCGCAAACCCCCATGTCATTCTGCGCCGCTAGCAGTGTCTCCACATGTACACGCACCCGTGAGGAGATGTCCAGTATTGTCCTGCTGGGATTCCTGGTGTCCCTGGGGCATTAGTGAACGAAGTGTCATATGGCAAACTTGGCTTAAAACTGACCCAGGGAACGGCCTATTGCGGTCGACTGGGCTTGCTCCACAGAGCGTCACAGCGGTCGTGATGGGTACGTACTCGGAGAAGGCCAGGGGTGGTTCGAGAGTCACCCGGAACCTGGCGACGGACCCGGGCGTCTTAGCCACCGACGACCGAGCCCCATCCTCCCGTGGCGGAGGCGAAGAGAAATACGCGCGACGGCAAACGCCAGACTTCGCCACCCCCACGCCACGCTCATGCTTTTGACAGACGCAGTATGGGTGAGGCTGCCGCGGACGCAGCCAACGTTCGGCCCATAGGGGTTCCCCTTGTCTCCGACAGGGGTGTGATGCGCCAACAGGTACGCACAGTGAAGTGATCGACACATGGTGTGATGTGGTCCACGGTGTTGCCAGCGGTGCAACGGAAAGGAACGAGCGCTCATGCGCGAGATCCTCGGAAGGCGACGCAGGCTCCTGTCCAAGCGCAGCGACGGGAGGCCTGAGCTGATCAGCGCGGCCCTGACCTTCGCGACGGAATGGCAGTGGCCCGTACTCCCGGGTGTGGCGGCGGACCCGCAGGGGCGGGACCGCTGCGGGTGCCCGGACCCCGAGTGCACGGTGCCCGGTGCCCACCCCTTCGACCCCGGCCTCCTCGCGGCCACCACCGACGAGCGCATGGTGCGCTGGTGGTGGGCCAACCGGCCCGCCGCCCCGATCATCCTGGCCACCGGGGGCAAGGCTCCCTGCGCGGTCAGCCTGCCCGCCCTGCCGGCCGCCCAGGCCCTCGACGTGCTCGACCGCAAGGGCATGCGCCTCGGCCCGGTCGTCGCCTCGCCCACCCGATGGGCGCTGCTCGTGAAGCCGTACTCCATGGAACAGCTGGGCGAACTGCTGTACGCCCAGGACTTCGTCCCCGGCTCCCTCCGCTTCCACGGCGAGGGCGGCTATCTGGCCCTGCCCCCGTCCGACACCCCCCAGGGCGAGATCCGCTGGGAGCGCGCACCACTGCCCGGCTCGGCCGCTCCGTGGGTGCCGGACGTGGAGGCCGTGGTGGACGCCGTGGTCGAGGCCCTCACTCGTACGGGTGTGAGCGCGCCCGAGTTGTAGGGGTGTCGGGCGCGGGCGGAACCGGACGCCCGTTCCCGCTCGTTATCTTCCGGTCATGCTGCGTCATTCTGGGGGGCGTCCCCCAGACCCCCGAAGAGTTCGTCTGATCGCCCTTGCGGGCGTCGCGGTGTGCGCGGTCGTGCTGCCGCTGGCCGTGGCGTCCGCAGGACAGGTGGGCGACGAGGATCACAGCGCCGTACGTCCCGCCGCGCGCGACGCGGCGGGTGATTCCGTACGTCCGTCCGTACGTCCCTCGCCGCAGGGAGACCCCAAGGCGCCCTCCGCCGTACCCACCCGCTCCCCGCTGCTCCTAGGCCTGGGCCTGGCCACCGCGGCCCGCTGCGGCCCCGAACTCACCTCCCCCGACGGCATCGAGGCGCAGACCTGTGTGCTGACGCAGGGTGAGGACACCTGGGCGCGCACCTACCACCGCAATGCCACCGGCGACGCCCTGGATTCCGTACTGAGCCTCATGGGGCCCGGCGGCCGCACCGTCCAGATGCACTGCGCGCTGGGCGCCGAGGACGAACCGGGGACCTGTGAGACACCTCGGGAACGCACCCGCGGGAATCTCGACGGGTACACGGCGGTCGCGGAGTTCGCGCGGGCCGGGGACGGGCCACTGCTGCTGCGGTCGGGGAGCAACTCCGAGGAGTTGACGGGTGACACCGTTGCGTAAAGGCGCCCGAAGAAGAAAATGACCCGGTTGCTGGCGACGGGGGATGCACCAGCAACCGGGCTAATGGAACGGTAACAAGAGATCGGCCGTTCGCAAATTCGGGCGCGCTCTTGCCTTGGCTATTCGGACACGGATCTGGCTTGTCTCGCATGGGAGTTGCGGGGTGGAGCCGGTCATTCCGCCAGGCGCCGTGCTGCTGACCGACCGGTCAGCAGCACGGACTTCGTCAACTGAGCGTGACCTGCCGGTTGGTCAGGCCGCCGCGCGCACGGCGCTCGTCCGCGGTGAGCGGCGCGTCCGTGGCCAGCGCCCCGGCGAGGCGCTCGGCGAACTCGGCGGCCGGCTTTTCCACGTCCTGCGCGCCGACCTCGCTCGGCAGGTCCCAGACCGGCACGGTGAGCCCGTGAGCGCGGAAGGAGCCCACGAGACGGGTGCCCTCGCCGAGACTGGAGCGGCCCTCCGCGTGCAGCCGCGCGAGGGCGTCCAAAAGCTGCTCCTCCGGGTGCGGCATGACCCAGCGAAGGTGGTTCTTCTCCGGCGTCTCGCACCAGTACGCGGCGTCCACGCCGGTCAGCCGCACGGTCGGGATGGCCGCGGCGTTGGCCCGCTCCAGGGAGGCGGTGACCTCCGGCGTGGCGTTCTCCGGGTCCGGGACCCAGAACTCGAAGCCCGGGTGCACAACTGGCTCGAACGCGCCTTCGGAATCGACCAGTTCCTGCAGTCGCGGACCGTCGGCCGGGGCGCGGCGGCTCTGCACCGGCGTGCCGGGCTTCGCTTCCAGGGCGCGCTGGAGGGTGTCGGCGAGGTCGCGGCTGATGTCGCCCGACGCCGTGTCGTTCTGCAGGCCGAGCAGGACCGAGCCGTCGTCGCGGCGCAGGGCCGGCCAGGCCATCGGCAGGACGGTGGCCAGCGTGACCGACGGCACGCCCTCGGGGAGGCCGTCCTTCAGGGGCAGTTCGACCGTGGCGGCCGGCACCAGCTCGCGCAGCGCCACCCAGTCGCACTCGCCCGGGAGTCCTTCGAAGGGACGGTGCACCAGCTCGGTGGCGGCGTGCGCGGCGGCCCGGCCGTGGCAGGCCTTGTAACGGCGGCCGCTGCCGCAGGGGCAGGGCTCGCGGGCGCCGACGACCGGGATCTCGCTGTCGCTGAGCTGCGGGCGCTTGGCCTTGGTCTGGGGTCGCTTCTTGGCCATCGTGGGTGTCTCCCGGTTACGGCTCGTCTCGTACGGGCGCGAGCCTAGCCGTTCGCGCCGGGAGCGACCGGGGCCTGTGGACAACGGCGGGTCCGCGTGGCGGCCTGTGGACAACGCGGAGGACCGAGGAAACGGGCGGTCGTGACGAGCTCTGGACCACTCTGGACCATGTACCGGATCGGGGACACGGGCCGTCGTGGCGACCGGCGTGTCAGTCCGAAGGCCGTTTCGGTCCGGAACGCTTCAGGCTGGCCGTTTCAGTCCGGACCGTTTAAGTCCGGACCATTTCACTCCGGACCGTTTCAGTCCATGTCCTCGAAGGCGTCCGCGAAGTCCAGGTGGGGTATCGCGGAGACCGACGGGGCCGAGATGCGCGTAGCGAAGTCGTCGCGGCGGTGACCGGCGTCGGGATCGTGCACGTCGGAGTGGACGACGACCCACACCGTGACCTCGCCGCGGGCGTCGTCGCGTACGCCCCAGTCGTCGGCCAGCGCGGTGATGATGTTCAGCCCGCGGCCGCCGTGTGCGGTGACCGAGGGCGTGGCCGGAGCCGGACGGGTGGGCCCGCCCCCGTCCGTCACCTCGACCGTGAGTCTGCCGCGGGAGTCCACGCGCCATGCGGCCCGGACATCGCCGTCCCCGGCCAGGGCGTCGCCCAGCGGCCGGCCGTGCTTGCACGCATTGCTCAAGAGTTCGGAAAGAATCAATACGGCGTCGTCGATGACCGATTCCGACACTCCGCCGCTGCGCAACTGATCGCGCATACGGCGTCTCGCATCCCCCACGCCCGCAGGGCCATGGGGTACGGCCATGCTCGACGACGTGGGCACCTCCTGTGCCACCACCAACGCCACCCCCGAGACCTCCTTTGCCCCACGCCACGGTGTGGATGCCCCATTGGCCTGTACCGGAAACCGGCCAATCCCCGTACGGTGACGCATTCGCAACGATCGAATACGGACCGAACGCGCCGGAGCACTCCCTGTAGCCGTATGGCTGGATTTCGACGGTGGGCCGAGACCGGAGGATGGCGGCAGTCCGGCCGCCGGGTCAAGGGGGTGGACGCGCTCAGCGGTCGAGTCGGTCCAGCACCGCGCGCGGGCGGTTGGTGATGATGGCGTCGATGCCCAGGTCGACGCAGAGGTCGATGTCCTCCGGATCGTTCACGGTCCACACGTGCACCTGGTGGCCGGCCTGCTTCAATCGCTCGATGAACGCCGGGTGATTGCGGACGATCCGGATCGAGGGGCCCGCGATCCGGACACCCGCGGGCATCCGCCCGTCGCGCAGCCGGGGGGAGACGAACTGCATCAGATAGACCGTCGGCAGTGTCGGCGAGGCAGCCCGCACCCGGTGCAGCGAGCGCGCCGAGAAACTCATCACACGCACCGGGGAGTCGGCGGCCGAGGCCGGGGCGTCGAGCCCGAACCGCTTCAGCAGCACCAGCAGCCGCTCCTCGACCTGTCCCGCCCAGCGCGTGGGGTGCTTGGTCTCGATGGCCAGCTCCACCGGGCGCCCCGCGTCGGCCACGAGTTCGAGCAGCCGCTCCAGGGTGAGCACGGAGGTGTCCTCGCGGTCCTCGGGGCGGTACTCCCAGTCGGGCTCCTCGTCGCGTGTGCGCCAGAAGTCCCGCGTCTTGCGGGAGCCGAAGTCCAGGGCGGCGAGGTCGGCGAGCTCCAGGGCCGAGACCGCGCCCCGGCCGTTGGAGGTCCGGTTGACGCGTCGGTCGTGGACGCAGACGAGATGGCCGTCCGCGGTCAGTCGAACATCGCACTCAAGGGCGTCGGCGCCGTCCTCGATCGCCTTCTTGTACGCGGCCAGGGTGTGCTCGGGGGCCTCCTCCGAGGCTCCGCGGTGGGCGACGACTTGAATCCGGTGCTGCCGTGCGTGGGTCACCGCGTCATGGTGCCACCGCGCGCGGGTACGCGTGCGAACGGAGGTCTCTGGATTGCGTGATGTTTGTCCTACATGACCTATATAAAGAATGGTCGTGGACCCACAGGCACCGCTTATGGTGCTCTGACGGCCCATGGGAAAAGCTGACGGCATACAAACAGACATGCACAGCTGACTCGCGCCGGACCGTCGACGACCGTCGACGACCGCGAACGGGCGTGACCGAGTGCGACCGACAACAACAGCCGTGGATCGAGGAGAAAAGCTGTGAGCACCGAGAACGAGGGCACCGCGGTACCCCCGGCACCGTCCGCACCCCCCGTGCCGGTGGATGCTCCCGCTGCTTCGGCGCCCCAGGAGCACACCGCTCCCGGCCAGGGTGCCCCGACGGCCCCGATCCCGCCGACACCGCCGAGCGCCCCCGGCGCCCAGCAGCAGGCCCCCGTGCCCGCGGGCCAGGCCCCCGCCTACGCCTCGGCGGGGGCCGACGGCGGTACTCAGGGGCACGAGGCGCCTCAGGGACATGGCGGTCCTCAGGGACATGGCGGTCCTCAGGGACACGGCGGTCCTCAGGGGCACGAGGGTCCTCAGGACCAAAACACACCCCAAAGCCACAACGCACCTCAAGGCCACAACTCACCTCAGGGCTTCGGTCCCCCGCAGGGCGGCGCCCTCGAAGGCTCCGCTCCGGAAAGCAGCTGGCCGCCCCCAGCGCCGCCCACCCAGCCGTACGGCGACAGCGGCGCAGGCGGGGGCTACGGCTGGGGCGCCTCCTACCAGCCCCCCGCGCCCAAGCCCGGCCGCGGACGCGGCGGCCTGGTCGCCGGGCTCCTGGTTGCCGCGCTGGTCGCGGGCGGCCTGGGCGGCGGGCTCGGCTACACCCTCGCCAAGAACGACGACACCACTTCCTCGACCACCGTCTCCGCCTCCGACAGCGGCGGCTCCGTCAAGCGCGACGCGGGCACCGTCGCGGGCGTGGCCGCCAAGGCGCTGCCGAGCACCGTCACCATAGAGGCCGAGAGCAGCGCCGGCGAGGGCGGCACGGGCACCGGCTTCGTCTTCGACACCCAGGGCCACATCGTCACCAACAACCACGTGGTGGCCGACGCGGTCGACGGCGGCAAGCTCACGGCGACCTTCCCGAACGGCAAGAAGTACGACGCGGAGGTCGTCGGCAACGCGCAGGGCTACGACGTGGCGGTCATCAAGCTCAAGAACGCCCCGAACGACCTCAAGCCGCTGACGCTCGGCGACTCGGAGAAGGTGGCGGTCGGCGACTCCACGATCGCGATCGGCGCCCCCTTCGGCCTGTCCAACACGGTCACGACGGGCATCATCAGCGCCAAGAACCGCCCGGTGGCCTCCAGCGACGCCACCGGCAGCAGCGCGTCGTACATGAGCGCCCTGCAGACCGACGCGTCGATCAACCCGGGCAACTCCGGCGGCCCGCTCCTGGACGCCCAGGGCAACGTCATCGGCATCAACTCCGCGATCCAGTCCACCAGCAACGGCGGTCTGGGCGGCACCAGCCAGTCCGGCTCGATCGGCCTGGGCTTCGCCATCCCGATCAACCAGGCCGAGTACGTCGCCCAGCAGCTGATCAAGACCGGTAAGCCGGTCTACGCCAAGATCGGCGCGTCCGTCTCCCTGGACGACTCCACGGACGGTGCGCAGATCATCAAGCAGGGTGCGAGCGGCTCCGAGCCGGTCGAGGCCGGCGGCCCCGCCGCGAAGGCCGGCCTCAAGCCCGGTGACGTCATCACCAAGCTCGACGACAGGGTGATCGACTCCGGCCCCACCCTGATCGGCGAGATCTGGACCCACAAGCCCGGCGACAAGGTCACGATCACCTACCAGCGCGACGGCAAGACCCACACGGTCGAACTCACCCTGGGCTCCCGAGTCGGCGACAGCTGACCCGACCCACCCCCCGACCGACTCCCCGAGAACCCACCCCCGCGCGCCCGCCCCAACCCGTTACTCTTGTCCCCGCGCCGCCGGTGCGGGCGGCGCGAGGAGGCGTGCCCGAGCGGCCTAAGGGAACGGTCTTGAAAACCGTCGTGGCAGCGATGTCACCGTGAGTTCGAATCTCACCGCCTCCGCAGGTCACAGACGTCGCAGGTCAGAAGGGGTGCTTCTCGTTGAGGGGCACCCCTTCTGCGTGGAGCTTGTCTCACCTTGATCCGGGTCTGTCGCGTGGTTGATCAGCGCGTGTGGACCAGGCGTGGACCACGAGCCCGCGGACCAGAGGTAGGAACTTGCTGGTCAGCGACCCTCTACACCCGGGGGCACGGGCCACGCCGCAGGTTCGCTCTTCGCATGTCCACAGCGCTTCGGCTGAAGTGCGCGGCGGCTAAACTCTGCCGGGCCGCCGCATGCCTGACCGGGAGTAGCGCGTGAATGACAGCTTGGTCGAGTTCCTGCGTGCCCGACTCGATGAGGACGAAGCCTTCGCCGAGATGGCGGCGAACGGCGGAGGTGAGTGGCTGATGCGTGATCGTTTTCGTGAGCAAGGGCCCATCGAGGAGAAGTCAAACGGCCGGATAGTAGTCCCCGACACAGGGGTCCCCGACCGACTGGAGGCCATTCACATAGCCCGCCACAACCCGGCTCGCGTCCGTCGCGAGGTAGAGGCCAAGCTCGGCATCCTCGACAGGTACCGGCCCGACGCCACTGATCCACATCCGGGCTTTCCCTGCACCAACAGCGTGCACTTCGATCCGTACGGGGATGAGTATGACCCTGATGTCATCTGCGAGCGCCATTCGCGAGCCATCGACGAGCGCCCGGACGGGGTCTTCGGCAACGACGCGGTGCTAAGACTGCTCGCATTGCCCTACGCGGACCATCCCGATTACCAGCCTGAGTGGGCACCGGACGCGCGACCTCGGTCGTGGGACATCCCGCACATGTAGCCAGGCCAGCATGAAGGCGCCATCCACTCCCCGGCGTGGGGCGAAGATGGCGCCCTCTTGCCTGGAACGCCGCCTACTCTCTTCGGCGGCCTCCAACGCCCGCTCGATTTGTTCGTTCGAGTGCTGCTGGTTGCGGTGCGGCGGTGGGTGCCGGGGGGGGTGCCCCTATCTGTTTCGTCAACCCCGGGGGGTCGGCTTGTAGGGGTTGATCGTGGTTTTCGGGAACGTCCCGCGAAGCGGGATGTTCCTGGCGGATCGGGTGGCTGATGGGCATCCCGGTGGCCGGCAGGGCCGGAGTGGCCGTGCCGGTGCGCGGGCGTGATGGGGCTTGGAGGGTAGGGGCGGTGGAGTCGTCAGGCGGCGAGGTCGACGTCGTTCGGGGTGCGTGCTTCGTAGAGGGCCCCGGTGCGGATCATGGCGTGGATGACGTTCACGCGCTGGCGGGCCAGGCGGAGGATCGCCTGGGTGTGGGTCTTGCCGCGTGCGCGTTGCCGGTCGTAGTAGATCCGGGAGGACGGGTCGGCTTTGCAGCCGATCGCGGCGAACGCGGCCTGGAACAGGGCGCGTTTGAGGAGCCGGTTGCCGCGGTGGGGTGCGTGCTCGCCGCGGATGGAGGTGCCCGAGGACTTCGTGGCGGGGGCGAGTCCGGCGTAGGAGGCGAGGTGTCCGGCGGTGGGGAAGCCGGTGCCGTCGCCGATCGCGACGATCACGGCCGCTGTGGTCCTGACGCCCAGGCCGGGCAGGGAGGTCAGGAGGTGGAAAAGAGGGAGGGCCTCCAGCAGGGCGGCGATCTCCTGCTCGGCCTGGCGGCGCTGGGTGTGGGCGGCGGCGAGCTGGGCGGCGAGTCCCGGCACGATCAGCGCGGATGCCTCGGTGCCCGGCACGACAAGGGTCTGCTCGGCGAGCGCGTCGAAGATCTCTGCGGTCAGGTGGTGGGCCTTGCGCGAACCGTGCACCTTGAGCAGGGCCTCGCAGCGGGCCCGGCCCAGTTTCCTCAGTCTCGCCGGGGAGCCGTGCCGTTGGAGGAGCGCCTGGATATAGGGGTAGGCCAGGCGCGGGCCGAGCACACGCTCGAGAGAGGGGTGGATCTGAGAGAGCAGGCCGCGCAGCCGGTTGGTGGCGCGGTTGACCTCGCCGGCCAGGTCGTTGTCGTAGCCGGTGAGCATGGTCAGCTCGGCCAGCACCTCGTCGTCGCGGTCCACCGCGCGCAGGGTGTGCGGCATGGTGCGGGCGGTCTCGGCGATCACGAACGCGTCGCGGGCGTCGGTCTTGGCCTCGCCCGGGTGCAGGTCGGCGGCCCGCCGCATCGACAGCCCGGGCAGGTAGGCCACCCGGCAGCCGGCCGCGCGGGCCACCGTCAGCGGCAGCGCGCCGATGTTGGCGACCTGGTCCACGATCACCAGGACAGTGCCGAACTTCGCCACCAGCCTGGTGAACAGCTCCAGCAGTTTCGGCTCGGTGTTGGGCAGCCGCTTGTCGTGCACGGTTCTGCCGTCTTCGGTCCGGCCGTGGGCGTGGTGGAACTCCTTGCCCAGGTCCAGGCCGAGGAAAAGATCTATCGCGGTCGTGTCGACCATGTACGCGTGCCCCTCGCCACTCGTCTCCTCAACTCCCGGCCGTCCCTGCGGCACCACACGCCGGCAACCACGTTACGCAGACATGCCACCAGTGAAACGGCCCGGCATTGCGCCGGACCAGGCGGTCGTCAGGCCCCTCATCAGCGGTCAAGCGGTGCCCCGAAGCCCGGCGGCAACACCCCCCAGGTCATCCGTACGACAGGGGGCACACAGCCATACCGGACCCGGGGGCCAGGCGCCCCATTGCGGGGCCACGAAAAAGGTAACGGGGGGGGAGAGAGATCATGAGCGCATGAATCTCGGATTACGTCGCACCCTGGGCGTGGCCGTCGTGCTGGTCGGCATCACTCTCGCCGCCTGGCTGGTCTTCGGCTCCGCTCAGGATTGGGAGGGCGGCATGCGGTGGCTGCGTCACGGTCTGGCGTTGGGATCCCTGGGGATGGTCGGCTTCGCCGCCCGGCTGATCTTTCCGGACACTCAAAGTGGCTTGTCGGACACGGCGTCCGACTAGGTCTGCGGAGCGGTCCCCGATATCGCCGTCCGCAGCATCCGCAACTGCCCGATCTCCGCCGCATTCTTCATCAGCTCGGCATTCACCCAGGCCAGCATGTCGGCGACCGTGTACTCCGGGTCGTCCGGCAAGGGGAACTGGGCCGTGGTGTCCAGGTCGGAGTCGGTGAGGTGGACCAGGGCTGCCAGCCAGTCCGTGCGCAGGCTTCGTAACCACTCGACGGTCGGCTGCCCGGCGCCGGGCCAGGTGATGTCGGTCCGCTCGCGCGGCGGGCGCCCGGTCACGTGGTCGAGGGTGACGCCCCACCACCAGCCGATGTGCCAGCTCAGCCAGCCGATGGTCGGGACGGGGACGGGATCGGGCTCGATGTCCGACCAGTCCGGTATCCAGGTGTCGTCGGCGGTCCGACGTACCGTCCAGCAGTGGGGCGCCGGTTCCCACAGGAAGTCCTCGGGTTCGAGTCGGCCGAGGTGGTATTCGAACAGCGACCAGGTCAGGTCGAATTGCCGGCGCAGCAGATCGGATCGCGAAACGGTCACCGTGCGAGCCTGGCACACGGGTCCGCGCCCGGGAAACGGGATTTCCGGGGCTGCGGTGAAGGGGACCTCGGGGCTGACTACAGCGCGTAGTCGCGGGCCAGTTCCTCCCAGGGAACGTCACGAAGCGCGTCCTCCGCGTCGCAGCCCGAGGGCATCTGGGCCGTGGGCTGGAACCAGACGACGGTCAGGGCCGAGCGGTACAGCACCGGATCGTGGGCCGGGTCCAGTGCCGTGGAGCGGAAGACGCCGACGCATGCCACGGCCGGCAGCACCTCGACCGGGCCGAACCCGCCGGCGTACTGGTCGGGATACTCACGCGGGGGCGGGACGAGGTGCACCGGGGCGGTGGGGGAGGCCCGTTCGGCGCTGTGCAGCAGACTCTTGATCTTCACCTCGTTGACGGGCTTGCACGGATAGCCGTCCAGCATCCCGCCGTACGTGGACGACAGCCGAAGTTCCCCGAGGTCGAGCGACCGGCCGGACGCGAGGAGGACGCGGGTCAGGGACATGGTCGGCACTTTGGAGCGGCGGTGCATGGTCTTCCTCTTGGTTCTGCCGGCGGTGTCCCGGCGGCGTCTTTCACGGCCGATGCCGGCCAGGCTCTTCACGGCCGATGCACTGTCATCCGCGCCGCCGACGCGATCGTCGCGCGGGCCTCGCGCTCGCTGAGCCCGGTGTTCACGGCCGCGTCGACCAGGGCGTCGACGAGGGCGGGGCCGATGCCGTCCTCGTAGGCACGGCAGGCCGCCCAGAACAGGCGGGTGTTGCGCTGGCCCTCGTGCGCGGCGAGGACGAACTGGACGAGGCCCTGTCCGTGTCCGCCCGTCGACGGGGGCGTGGGGTGGTGTGTGCGGGGCGGGGGCAGCAGGAGACGGAGCAGCGCGGGCGGGCAGGCCGCGGGGGCCAGGTGGGCGGTGCCGGGAGCCGTGGCGTACACGCCGTGGTCCGTGCGGGAGCCGGGGCCGACGAGGTAGCCGCCGGCGCCGCGGATGTCGATGCCGGGGGCGAGGCGGCCGGCCGAGTTGGGGACGACGACGTCGGGCGGGCCGCTCAGCCAGAGGTGACGGCCGCCGCTCGGGGTGAGCACGACGACCGTTTCGGGGATCGTGAACAGGTGGCGCAGGGCCAGTTCGCGCAGGGCGGCCGAGGAGTCCGTACCGGATTTCGTGTCGAGGTCGACGCCGATGAGGTGGTGGGGAGGGAGGCCGCACGCGATGCCGTAGCCCGTCGCCCAGGGCGCCGCGGCGAACAGTTCGCGGATGCGCGCCGGGTCGGTGGCGGCGTCGTAGATCCCGTGGCCGAAGCGCCCGCACTCGCCGTGGCAGGGCGGGGCGGAGGGGTCGTCGCGGTGCGGGGAGCGCAGGGCCGGGAGCTTCGTCCGGGACAGGGGGATGACGGCCAGTCCGCGTTCGGCGGCTGACAGGGCGTGTGCGAGGGCCATCGTCGTGGCCTGCCGGTCGGTGGTGGCCATGCCTCTATGTTCGTACGTATGTTCGAAAAAAGGAAGAGGGAGCGGGCGCGACTCGCCGGGTGGGGTGGATTGGCTGGAAATATGCCGGAACGCTTCCCCTCTTGTCCCGCTTGGGGTGGAGGTACCCGTATGCGCTCTGAGCTGGGACTGGAGTAATGAAAGGGGTTTATCGACTTGTCATCACACTTCAGTGCGAATCACGGCTTCCGGGGTGGTTCGCCGGGGATTCGGTGGGCAACTCTGGATTCGCGACGTCGTGCACCACGGTCGGGGCGGTTGGCCAACTTCCCTGGTAGCAGCCGTATTTCGCGTATTTCCGGCAGTTCAGCCGGTGCGTACTTCGTTCTGGAGGAACAACATGGCAAGCATCCGTACCGCCCGTGTCATCGCCGCCGTTTCCGCCCTTCCGCTGGCAGCCGCGCTGTTCACCGGCGTCGCGACGGCGGACAGTGGCGCGATCGCGGACAACGGATCGAGCGCGACGGCGACGGACGCCGCGGCAGCCGTCATCGGCAGTGGCGTCGGTGGTGACAACTACGGCAACTCGTCCACCACGCAGCAGCAGGCGACCGGCTCCGGTGCCTCGAACCAGAGCAATACCGCCCAGGTCAATGGTTCCGCGTTCACGTCCGTCAATCAGGGAAACGACAACACGGCCGTCAACTTCACCCCGCTGTGGTGGTGATCTGAGGGGCCGGTGCCCGGCACCGGTCTCCTGAACTCCTGTGCATGGGGTGTGCTTGAGGTGTGCTTTGTGGGGTGACAACGCGCCTGCGCGGCGGTGCTACGGCATCGCCGCGCAGGCGTTTTCGCGTGCGGGTGGACGACCTTGACACCTCGCTCTATCTGACGGACAGTCAGAAATCTTCGTGGGAGCACTGGGAACCGGGCCGACGGCTGCGGTGTACCAGAAGTGTCAAGACGATGCGGCACGGGATGACACGGGAAGACACGGGATGACGAGGGGGCCACGGTGAGGGACGAGCCGGGGGTGAAGAGTGGCGAGCCGAGGACGAGGAGTGGCGAGCCGAGGACGAGGAGTGGGGAACTCGGTGCGAGCGATGACCTGGGGACGCGGCTGAAGGCGTTCGAGGGACGGCCGGCGACCGTCGCCGGCGTCGGCAAGGATCCCGTCAACGAACCCATGATCCGTCACTGGTGCGAGGCGATGGGCGACACGAACGAGGCGTACACCGGCCCGGACGCCATCGCCCCGCCCACCATGCTCCAGGCGTGGACCATGGGCGGTCTCTCGGGCCACAGCGGCGCTGTCGGCCGGTCCGATCAGACCGATCAGACCTATCTGACCGATCAGATCGGTCAGGCCGACTTCTCCGGCCGGACGGAGGCATACGACGATCTCCTCACCCTCCTCGACGAGGCGGGCTGCACCTCGGTCGTCGCCACCGACTGCGAGCAGGAGTATCTGAGACCGCTCCGGCCCGGTGACGAGATCACCTTCGACACGGTGATCGAGTCGGTGTCGGAGCGGAAGACCACCAAACTGGGCACGGGCTACTTCGTCACGACCCGCACGGACGTCCGGGTGGGCGCGGACCTCGCCGGCACCCACCGTTTCCGCATCCTCAAGTACGCCCCCGCACGCCGACGCGAGAAACCCCCGCGCCCCCGCCCGGTCGTCAACCGGGACAACGCCGGTTTCTGGGAGGGCGTCCGGGAGCACCGGCTGCTGATCCAACGCTGCACCGGCTGCGGGACCCTGCGCTTCCCCTGGCTGCCAGGCTGCAATACCTGCGGCGGCCCGGAGTGGGACACGGTCGAGGCGAGCGGCGAGGGCACGGTGTATTCGTACGTCGTCATGCACCACCCGCCCTTCCCCGCCTTCGACCCTCCGTACGCGGTAGCCCTGATCGAGCTGGCCGAGGGCGTGCGGATGATCAGCAACGTGACCGGGGTGCCGTACGACGGGGTGCGGATCGGACTGCCGGTGACCCTCGAATTCCAGGCGCACGACGACGGGTTGGTACTGCCGGCCTTCCGCGCCGGAAGGGAGGCGGCCGTATGAAGGCTGACGAAGACCGACTGAGGGCCGATACAGACGGGTTGAGGGCCGATACAGACGGGTTGAGGGCCGATACAGACGGGTTGAGGGCCGATGACGCGCTGCCCCCGCTGGAGATCCCGGTCACCCGCACGCTGATCGTCGCCGGAGCGATCGCCTCACGGGATTACCAGGACGTGCACCACGACGCGGAACTGGCCCGGGAGAAGGGTTCCCCCGACATCTTCATGAACATCCTGACGACGAACGGCCTGGTCGGTCGGTACGTCACGGACCACTTCGGCCCCCGGGCCGTACTCCGCAAGGTGGCCATCAGACTGGGCGCACCCAACTACCCCGGAGACACGATGATGTTGACGGGCACGATCGAGGAGGTCGACGGCGACACCGCAACCGTCCGTGTGATCGGAGCCAACGCCATCGGCAGACACGTGACCGGCACGGTGACGGTCACTCTCCCGACGGGGGGCGCGGGATGAGCGTACGCACGCGGGACACCCTCGGCGGACGGGCGGCCATCGTCGGCATCGGGGCCACGGAGTTCTCCAAGGACTCCGGCCGCAGCGAGCTGCGGCTGGCCGTGGAGGCCGTGCGGGCGGCACTGGACGACGCGGGTCTGACGCCGGCGGACGTCGACGGCATGGTCACGTTCACCATGGACACCAGCCCGGAGATCACGGTGGCCCAGGCATGCGGGATGGGCGAGCTGTCCTTCTTCTCCCGCGTTCACTACGGCGGCGGGGCGGCCTGCGCCACCGTCCAGCAGGCCGCGCTCGCGATAGCCACAGGAGTGGCCGAGGTGGTGGTCTGCTACCGCGCCTTCAACGAGCGGTCGGGACGGAGATTCGGCTCGGGCGTGCAGCACCGGGAACCGTCGGCCGAGGGGGTCGCGCTCGGCTGGTCCCTGCCGTTCGGGCTGCTCACCCCGGCATCCTGGGTGGCGATGGCGGCGCAGCGGTATCTGCACGCGTACGGCCTGACCCCGGAGGCCTTCGGACACGTGGCGGTGATGGACCGGGGGTACGCGGCGACCAACCCGGCGGCCTACTTCCACGGCCGGCCCATCACCCTCGCCGACCACACCGCGTCGCGCTGGATCGTGGAGCCGCTCCGGCTGCTGGACTGCTGTCAGGAGACGGACGGCGGCCAGGCGCTGGTGGTCACGTCCGTGGAGCGGGCCCGCGACCTGCCCCACCCGCCCGCGGTCATCAGAGCCGCCGCCCAGGGTGCGGGCCGGGCGCAGGAGCAGATGACCAGCTTCTACCGCGACGACCTGACCGGCCTGCCGGAAATGGGTGTGGTGGCCCGGCAGTTGTGGCGCACCTCCGGGTTCACGGCCGCCGACATCGACGTGGGGATCCTGTACGACCACTTCACACCGTTCGTGCTGATGCAGCTGGAGGAGTTCGGGTTCTGCGGCAAGGGGGAGGCGGCGGACTTCGTACGCCTGGCCGAGCTTCCCGTCAACACGCACGGTGGACAGTTGGGGGAGGCCTATCTGCACGGTATGAACGGCATCGCGGAGGGGGTACGGCAGCTCAGGGGCGCGGCGGTGAACCAGATACCCGGGGCCGAGCGCGTCCTGGTGACGGCGGGGACGGGAGTGCCGACGTCAGGCCTGGTGCTGACGGACGACGGATGAGCCCCCAGGGGGAAACCCGCAGTAGGTGTCGTCCCTCAGTCCACCTTCAGGAGGTGCAGCCAGCCCCACCCCTACAACCTGAGGCGGATCCGTCTTCGGGACCTGCGGCCGATCCGCCGGACGTACCCCCGCTCATAGCGTGGAGCCATGACCACACCCGTCTGCACCAGCGCTTCGAAGGCCGCCTCACCGGCGACGCAGACCCTTCCGTACCCCTCGTTCTCGTCGTACGTGAAGGCCCGCCAGCCGGTGCTGCTGCGTACCGCTCGGTCGCTGACCGCGAACCCGAGCGACGCGGAGGACCTGCTGCAGACCGCGCTCGCCAAGACCTACGTCGCCTGGGAGCGCATCGAGGACCACCGCGCGCTGGACGGCTATGTCCGCCGGGCACTGCTGAACACGCGCACGTCGCAGTGGCGCAAGCGCAGGGTCGACGAGTTCGCCTGCGACGAGCTGCCCGAGCCGGAGCCCGTGCCCGGCAGGGACGACCCGGCGGAGCAGCAGGCGCTGCACGATGCGATGTGGCGGGCGATCATGAGACTGCCCGCCCGTCAGCGGGCGATGGTCGTCCTCAGGTACTACGAGGACCTCAGCGAGGTCCAGACGGCCGAGGTGCTCGGGGTGTCCGTGGGCACGGTGAAGTCGGCGGTGTCCCGGGCGCTGGGGAAGCTGCGCGAGGACGCTGAGCTGGCGCTGGTTCGCTGACCGTACGCGGCGTGCGGACACGGTGAGCGCCGAGCCTCTCTGAGGCGGAGAAGGCGGAGAAGGCGGAGAAGGCGGAGCCGAATCTTCCACCGGGTCTCCCCAATACCCGTCGGTAGTCGTTCTGGTACGGCTTGTCCCCCGTTGTACTGTGCAGACCCAAACACCCGGGCGCCTCAAGTCTTCGTAAAACACCTGGACTTGGGCCTTGTCGCGATGTTCCCCGTGACCGTCCCGCCCGGTACCCCCCACTGCGCACGTACTGGAGAGACCGACCATGCCCAGGCACAAATTCACCGTCATGAACAAGGGCGCCCTGGTGGCCGCCGCGGGTGTCCTCGCCGTCGCGACCGGTGCCGGTGTGATGGCGACCGCAGGAGCCGCCGAACCGCAGAAAGCGACGGGACCGGTGCCGAAGATCGTCGTCGGGACGGTGTTCGCCCCCGTGAGCCTGGCGCCCTACGCGCAGGCGGTGACCTACAACACCGACCTGGTGCCGGTGGGCGCCCGGGTCCAGGTCAAGGAGGAGCTGCGCCGCAGCGGCGGGACGCGTATCGAGCTGCGTGTGCGCGACCTCGGCGAGAACCGCGTCTACGGCGCCCATGTCCACACCAAGCCCTGCGGCAAGCTGCCCGCGGACGCCGGGCCGCACTACCAGGACAAGCCGGATCCCGTGCAGCCCTCGGTCGACCCCGAGTTCGCCAACCCGCGCAACGAGGTGTGGCTGGACCTGACCACCAACAAGGACGGCTCGGCCCGCTCGATAGCCACGGTGGACTGGCGCTTCCGTGAGGGAGGAGCCCGTTCCGTGGTGCTGCACGAGATGGCCACCTCCACGCATGAAGGGCATGCCGGGACGGCCGGTGCGCGGCTCGCCTGTGTGAACGTGCCGTTCATGTAGCCCGCCTGGTCCGGGCAGCCGCACACGAGGGCCGACCGGGTCGCTGCACCCGGTCGGCCTGCTCGCTCCGGTCGGCCTGCTCGGCCTGCTCGCTCCGGTCGGCCTGCTCGGCCTGCTCGCTCCGGTCGGCCTGCTCGGCCTGCTCGCTCCGGTCGGCCTGCTCGGCCTGCTCGCTCCGGTCGGCCTGCTCGGCCTGCTCGCTCCGGTCGGCCTGCTCGGCCTGCTCGCTCCGGTCGGCCTGCTCGGCCCGCTCGCCCCGGTCGGCTCGCTCGCCCCCGAACATCCGACCCGCGTCCGGACCACGTCACGGCATCGACGAACGAATCCACCGAATCCACCGTCGTCTAGTGACATACTGCCCGGTATGCCAGCACAATCGCGGGACACTACCCTCGCGTAGGCGCTTCAATGAGGAGGCCCCCGGTGCTGAGCACGATGCAGGACGTACCACTGCTGATCTCGAGAATCCTGACCCACGGGTCGACGATCCACGGGACATCGCAGGTGACCACCTGGACCGGTGAGGCGGAGCCGCACCGCCGCTCCTTCGCCGAGGTCGGCGCTCGCGCCGCCCAGCTGGCGCACGCCCTGCGCGAGGATCTCGGGGTCGTCGGCGACGACCGGGTGGCGACCCTGATGTGGAACAACGCCGAGCACGTCGAGGCCTACTTCGCGATCCCCTCCATGGGCGCGGTCCTGCACACGCTCAACCTCCGTCTCCCGCCCGAGCAGCTGGCCTGGATCGTGGGCCACGCCGCGGACAAGGTGGTGATCGCCAACGGTTCGCTGCTCCCGCTGCTCGCCCCCCTGCTCCCGCACCTCAAGACGGTCGAGCATGTCGTCGTGTCGGGACCGGGCGACCTTTCCCTGCTCGCGAACGCCGACGCCTCCGTCCAGGTACACGAGTACGAGGACCTGATCGCCGGCAAGCCGACCACGTACGACTGGCCGGAGCTGGACGAACGCCAGGCCGCCGCCATGTGCTACACCTCCGGCACGACCGGCGACCCCAAGGGCGTGGTGTACAGCCACCGTTCGATCTACCTGCACTCCATGCAGGACAACATGGCCCAGTCGATGGGCTTGACCGACCAGGACACCTCGCTGGTCGTGGTCCCCCAGTTCCACGTCAACGCCTGGGGCCTGCCGCACGCCACCTTCATGACCGGCGTCAACATGCTGATGCCGGACCGCTTCCTGCAGCCCGCCCCGCTCGCCGAGATGATCGAGCGGGAGAGGCCGACCCACGCGGCCGCCGTGCCCACCATCTGGCAGGGCCTGCTCGCCGAGCTGACCGCCAAGCCGCGTGACGTCTCCTCCCTCACCCAGGTCACGATCGGCGGCTCGGCCTGCCCGCCCGCCCTCATGGAGGCCTTCGACAAGCTCGGCATGCGGGTCTGCCACGCCTGGGGCATGACGGAGACCTCCCCGCTCGGCACGATCGCCCGCCCGCCGGCCCATACGGTCGGCACGGAGGAGGAGTTCGCCTACCGCCTCACCCAGGGCCGCTTCCCGACGAGCGTCGAGGCCCGCCTCACCGGCCCCGGCGGCGAACGCCTCCCCTGGGACGGCGAGTCGGCCGGCGAGCTGGAGGTACGCGGCCCCTGGATCGCGGGTGCCTACTACAACGGCCCCGGCGCGGACCCCCTGCGCCCCGCCGACAAGTTCAGCGAGGACGGCTGGCTGAAGACCGGCGACGTGGGGACGATCTCCCCCGACGGCTACCTCACCCTCACCGACCGCGCCAAGGACGTCATCAAGTCCGGCGGCGAGTGGATCTCCTCGGTCGAGCTGGAGAACGCGCTCATGTCCCACCCCGACGTCGCGGAAGCGGCCGTGGTCGCCGTCCCCGACGAGAGGTGGGGCGAGCGCCCGCTGGCCACCGTCGTCCTCAAGGAGGGCGCCACCGCGGACTTCGAGTCACTGCGCGCCTTCCTCGCCGAGGACGGCAAGATCGCCAAGTGGCAGCTCCCGGAGCGCTGGACGATCATCGAGGCGGTGCCGAAGACGAGCGTCGGCAAGTTCGACAAGAAGGTGCTGCGCAGGAAGTACGCGGAGGGGCAGCTGGACGTCACCCAGCTCTGACCCACGTGGGGTACGCCGGACAGATCAGTCGGCGTACCCCACGCTTCATCAGTGCCCCGGCGCTAGTTCGTCCCGATCCGCGCCAGCAGGTCGACGATCCGCGACTGCACCTCGCTGCTGGTGGACCGCTCCGCGAGGAACAGCACCGTCTCGCCGGAGGCCAGCCGCGGCAGGTCGGCCTGGTCGACGGCGGCGGTGTAGACGACGAGCGGGGTGCGGTTGAGCTGGCCGTTCGCGCGCAGCCAGTCGACGATCCCGGCCCGGCGCCGGTGCACCTGCATCAGATCCATCACGACCAGGTTCGGCCGGAACTGCCCCGCCAGCGTCACCGCGTCGGCATCGCTCGCGGCTCGCGCCACCTGCATCCCGCGCCGCTCCAGCGTCGCGGTCAGCGCCAGCGCGATCTCGGCGTGCTCCTCGATGAGCAGCACACGCGGCGGGTGCTGCTCGCTGTCGCGCGGGGCGAGCGCCTTCAGCAGTACGGCGGGATCGGCGCCGTACGCCGCCTCGCGCGAGGCCTGTCCGAGCCCGGCCGTCACCATCACCGGCACCTCGGCCGCCACCGCCGCCTGCCGCAGCGACTGCAGCGCGGTGCGCGTGATCGGCCCGGTCAGCGGGTCGACGAACAGCGCGGCGGGGAAGGCCGCGATCTGCGCGTCGACCTCCTCGCGCGAGTGCACGATGACCGGCCGGTAGCCACGGTCGCTCAGCGCCTGCTGGGTCGTCACATCCGGCGCGGGCCACACCAGCAGCCGACGCGGGTTGTCCAGCGGCTCCGGCGGCAGCTCGTCGTCCATCGGCTGCGGCCGCGGGGTGTCCGACACCTCGACGGCCCCGCCCGGCCCGTCCAGCGGCTCGGGCCCCTCGGCGGCGTTCTCGTCCGGCGCGCCTATGGCGTACGACCGCCCGCTCCCCTCGGTCGCCTGCGCCAGCCGGGACTGCCCGGCCAGCGAGGGCTGCGGCTGTGCGGGGGCCTGCTCGGCCGGCGGATGCGGACGGGCCGCCTGCTCCGCGGGCGCGGCGGCGGCATCGGGCCGGGTACCGAGCTTGCGGCGACGGCCGGAACCGCCCGGCTGATGCGGGGCGGGCGTGGCCGACGTGACCGGGCCGTTCGCCGTGGACGGCTGCTGCACCTGAGCCGCCTGCCGGGTGAACGGCACGCCTTGCCCCAGCGTCCGCACGCTGATCGCCCGCCCCTGCGTGGAGTTGGGATCGACCGGCGCGGCGGCGGCCTCGGCGGGCAACGGCTGAGCGGCCCGGGGCTGCGCGGCGGCAGCCTCGGGAGGCAGCGGGGTGCCGGGGGCCGGGGTGCCCTGCGGGGCCTGTGGGCTCTGTGGGGCCTGCGAGGCCTGTGGCGGCTGCGGTTCTTGGGCGACCTGCGGGTTCTGCGGGTTCTGCGGGTTCTGTGGAGTGGCGGGGTTCGGCGGTACGGGGGTGGCGGCGTCGTTCGGCGCGGCGGGTGCCGTGGCCTGGTGCGGAGGTACGGGTACCGCGGCGCCGTTCGCCGATACGGCCGTACCGGCGCCGGGCGTGTCGTCGGCGGCGGGCCACGGCTGCGGGGCTGGGGTGCCCGGTGCGGGCGTGCCCTGCGGCGGGGTGCCCTGGCCGGGGGCGGCCTCGGCCGGAAGCGGCTGACCGGCACCGGTGGGGGCGGGGGTGGGTGCGGGCATGCCCTGGGGGTTCTGGTGACGCTGGTGGGGCAGAGGGTGGGTCGGCACGGCCTGGGCGGGCAGGCCGATCTGGCCGGGCGCGTTCTGTGCCGGTGCGTTCTGCGCCGAGCCGTTCTCCCCAGCCGGGTCCGGCACGGCGACGACGCCCTGGCCCGGGGCCGTCTGAGTGACCTGCGCCGGAACCGGCTGCCCGGGCGGAACGGACTGATCCGAGGCATGGCCCTGCTGGACGACACCACCTTGGCCGGGCACGGCCCCCTGAGCCGCAGCCGCAGCCGCGGCCGCAGCGACACGAGCCTGAGGCACGCTCGCCTGAACCGGAGCCCCTTGACCAGCAGCCCCTTGAGCCGGAGCCCCTTGCGGCACTGCAGCCCCTTGAGCCGGAGCCCCCTGCACAGGCGCCCCGCCGGCCTCGGCCTCCGCGCGCTGCCCCACCGCCCGCCGACGGCGCCCCGTCGGCGCGCTCGACGGATGCGGCTGCGGCGGAGTGTGGTCGTCGGCCTGGCTGTGCGGCACGGCGTCGTGCCGACCGTCGTCGACGAGTCCGTCTCGGGGAGCACCCTGACCGGGAACCACCTGACCGGGAACCCCCTGACCGGGAACCCCCTGACCGGGAACCCCCTGACCGGGAACCACCTGACCAGGCACGTGCACCTGCCCCGCGGCCGCAGCCACAGGTCCCTGTCCCTGTCCCTGTTCCCGTCCCTGTCCCGGCCCCTGCCCCTCCGCGATCCCTTCCGCACCGTCGCCGGACGACCGGTCCGCCTCGGCAGGCGGCAGGGCGAACACCGTACGGGGCGCCGCCTCCTGCGCGGCGGCGCGCTCCGACGCGGCGGCCAGGGCACGCCGCCGCCGACCGGTCGGCTGCTGCGGATTGTCGGCGGGGCCGGCGCCCTGGGCACCCTGGGCCGATTCGGCGGAAGCCGCGGGCAGCGCCGGCGGCAACGCGTGCTGTTCGCCGGAGTCTCGCCGGGCGCGACGTCCGCCGGTGCCGGGCGCGGGCACGCCCTGCGGCGGCACGGTCCCGCCCAGACCGCTTCCCGCGGCCGCGGTTCCGGCGCCATGCTCGCCGGCCATCACGACGGCACCCTCGGAGACACCGTCGACCACACCCTCGGCGGCGTCCTCGCCGGCAGCGACGGCACCGGCGGCACCCTCGGCGGGCCGCCCACGGCGCCGCCCGGTACCCCCGGAGACCTCCGCGGCGTCGCCCGTCGCCTGTGCCGGAACCGGCGCGGCCTCCTGGGCGCCCGCCGCCCGTCGCCTGCGCCGCCCGGTGGGCGCGGCGGCCTCCGCTGCCTCCGGCTCCACTCCCTCGGCGCCCGCCGTCTCGCTCTCCAGGAAGGCGTCGGTGGAGGCCCGCCGGGCCCGCCGCCGCCCACCGCCGGAGGTGGCCTGCTCGGGCGGGGCGGCCTGTTGGGGAGCGGCCTCCAGAGCGGCCGGGCCCGGAGCCGCGACGGCCCCCGCCCCGCCACCGATCGGCACTTCGAGGACGTACGCACTGCCGCTCATCCCCGGCACCTCGTGCGTCTGCAGCACTCCGCCATGGGCGCGCACGATTCCGCGCACGATCGGCTCGTGCACCGGGTCGCCGCCGGCGTACGGCCCGCGCACCTCGATGCGTACGACCTCGCCGCGCTGCGCCGCCGCCACGACGACGGTGTTGTCCATGTAACCGCCCGCCGAGACGGGCGAGTTGCCGGTCGCGTCGACGCCGGCGACGTCCGCGACGAGGTGCGCGAGCGCGGTGGCGAGGAGCCGGGAGTCGACCTCGGCCTCGATGGGCGGCGCGTGCACGGCGAACTGCACGCGCCCGGGCCCGATGAGGTCCACGGCCCCGTCGACGCCCGCCGCCACGACGGCGTCGAGCATGACTTTCGTACGAGTGATGTCGTCGGCCCCGGTGTCGAGCCGCTGATATCCGAGGACGTTGTCGATGAGGGTGGTGATCCGCGAATAGCCGGCCGACAGATGGTGCAGCACCTGGTTGGCCTCGGGCCACAGCTGCCCCGCGTCGTCGGCGGCCAGCGCGGCCAGCTCGCGGCGCAGCTCGTCGAGGGGTCCGCGCAGCGACCGCCCGAGCAGGGTGAGCAGTTGCTCGTGTCGCCCGGCGAGGGCCTCGTAGCGGTCCTTCTCCCGCTCGCCCAGGGCTGCGTACCGCTCGTCGCCCGCGGCGAGTTCCTCCTCGTGCCGCTCCTGGAGCTCCTCCAGTTCGGTCACGTGCTTCTGGCGCAGCGCGGTGAGCTCGGAGGCGTGGTCCTCGGAGAGCCGCTCCAGCTCCTCCTCGTGCCGCTGCTCGGCGGCGGTCTTCTCCTCGGCGAGCGCGTCGTACGGCCGCCGGTCGGTGAAGGTCATCACGGCGCCGACGAGCTGGTCGCCGTCGCGGACGGGCGCGGTCGTCAGGTCGACCGGGACCTTGTCGCCCTTCTTCGACCACAGCACCTGCCCCCGCACCCGGTGCTTGCGCCCGGAACGCAGGGTGTCGGCGAGCGCCGACTCCTCGTAGGGGAAGGGAGTCCCGTCGGAACGCGAGTGGAGGACGAGGTCGTGCAGCTCACGCCCGCCGAGGTCGCTGGCCCGATAACCCAGTATCTGAGCGGCGGCCGGATTGACGAGCACGATCCGCCCCTCGGTGTCGGTCCCTACGACACCTTCCGACGCGGCCCGCAGGATCATCTCGGTCTGCCGCTGCGACCGGGCCAGCTCGGCCTCGGTGTCGACGGTCCCGGTCAAGTCCCGTACGACGAGCATCAGCAGCTCGTCGCCGCCGTAGCCGTAGCCGTCGTAGGCCTGCTGGCCGTTCTCCAGATTCGCGCTGGTGACCTCGACCGGGAACTCGCTCCCGTCGGTCCGCCGGGCGACCATCCGGGTCGGCTTGGTCCGCCCGCGCGGGTCCATGTGGTCGGGACGCCGCATGGACCCGGGGATGAGCCTGGAGTCGAAGTGCGGCAGCAGATCGAGAAGCCCCCGCCCCACCAGTGCGGTCCCCGGCGCCTCGAAGGCCTCAAGGGCGATGGTGTTGGCGTTGACGACGGTCCCATTGGCGTTGACCAGCACCAACGCATCGGGAAGCGCGTCCAGTATGGCTGCGAGGCGAGCAGCGCCTCGGGATGGCCTGCTGCTCACGAGACGCTTCCTCCCTGTTACCGCACCTTGCCGACCGCTCGGGCCATCTTGCCAACCTGCCCGCGACGTGTCACGCGAGGGAGTCTAAGGGCAGTGGTTGCGCTCGCGACGCCGGATGAGAGGGAGGTCGCACGAGGAAGTGAAGCAGAACGTGTGACCGGACATGCGACCACATGCAAGGGTTCCTGCTCAGCCGTCCCCTTCGGCTCCGCGAGACGTTCGCGGGACCTTTACGGCACTTTCGCGCGGACCCTTGCGGAGTCGGGGCATCCGCCATGAAACAGCCGTGACGGTGGGGCGGCGCGCCCTGGGAACCCGCAAGGCCGCCTACCGGGCCTGAGCCGGAGCCCTGAGGTCGGGCAGCAGCGGCACGAACCGATCCCAGCGCCCGATCTCACAGCCGTTGCTGCGGTCGAACCTCGCGTCGACGGGCCGCCCGGCCCACGTCCCCGTGACATGCGCGGTGGCCGGCCCGCCGTACTGCATGGTGCAGAAGCTGTCCCGCGGCACGGGGGCGAAGGCGTCCTTCCCCCAGCGCGTGTTCCGGTCGACGGCCCCACACGCCGCGCTCACGTCGGGATGACTCCCCCCACTGGGGTGACAGTCCACCTCGTACGTCCCGTCGGCACCCCCGCCCGCGTTCCGCACGGTGACCGTGAGGTGATCGCCGGCCGCCCGGTCCTCGCCCCGGACGGGCGGGGACGCGGCGAGAGAGGAGGCGGCGGCGGGCGTGGCGGACACGGACACGACGGAGCCGACGGCGACGATCAACTGAGTGAATCCTGCGAACCGGCCGAGCCGGAAGACCTGCGACATGCCCTGACTAACGCCTGTGTCCCGCCGACGTTGCGCGCCGCCCGACCGGCGCCCGGGCCGGTGAAGTGCTTTGCTCTGCGACCCGCCTGCCTAGTACCGTGGGAGGCGATTGGTGACACCCCGCTCGACTGTGTCATCATCTGCACGCACCACTCGCGCTCGCGCGGGCGGCTGTGCTGGAGGCGTCGCCTAGTCCGGTCTATGGCGCCGCACTGCTAATGCGGTTTGGGCCTTAAAGCCCATCGAGGGTTCAAATCCCTCCGCCTCCGCGCTCGATCACGAAGCCCCGGTCCAACTGGCCGGGGCTTCGTCGTTCACAGCCCTGTCCCCACACCCGCCCACAGGGGCGTTTCCGCAGGCCACAAGGGCTACGGCAAACGGATTTCACATGACGGCGGCAGTCATGTAATGTTCTTCCTGTCGCCGCGAGCGGGCCAGAAGGACCGGGACCGGCGGGAAAATACAAGCACTCGTAGCTTAACGGATAGAGCATCTGACTACGGATCAGAAGGTTGCAGGTTCGAATCCTGCCGAGTGCGCACCGATGAGAGGCCCCGGAGAGATCCGGGGCCTTTCGCGTCACCGGTTCGGGTGCAGGACGACCTTGGTGTAACCCTCGACGCGCTTGTCGAACTTCTCGTACGCCGACGGTGCCTCGTCGAGCGACATCTCGTGCGAGACGACGAAGCTGGGTCGCGCGCGGCCCTCGATGATCATGTCGCGCAGTTGCCGGTTGTAGCGCTTCACGTTGCACTGGCCGGTACCCAGGCGCAGGCCCTTCTCGAAGAGCCTGCCGATGGCGACCAGCAGCATGCCCTTTTTGGCCTGCTCGTCCGGGCCTCCGGGGTCGGAGGGGACGTACAGGCCCGGAATGCCGAGCGCTCCGGTCGGGCGTACCGTCTCGACGAGCGAGTTCAGGACGGTCGCCGGTTCCTCGCGGTCCTCGCCGCGGGCCTGGGCCTGGTAGCCCACCGCGTCGATGCCCTTGTCGGTGCCTTCTCCTTCCGTCTGGTCCTTGATCTGCTCCACGGGATTGCCGTCGGAGAAGTTGACCGGGGTCGCGCCGATCTCCTCGGCCTTCTGCAGCCGCTCGGCCACCCGGTCGACGACGAACACCTTCCTGGCGCCGCGCAGCAGGGCGGAGTAGGCGGCCATCAGGCCGACCGGCCCGCCGCCGTACACCGCGACGCTCTCGCCGGGACGGACGTCGGCCAGCTCGTTGCCGTGGTAGCCCGTCGGGAAGATGTCGGCGAGCAGGACGAAGTCGCTCTCGTTGGCATCACCCTCGGGGAGCTTCAGGCAGTTGAAGTCGGCGTACGGCACCCGTACGTACTCGGCCTGGCCTCCGGTGAACGGTCCCATCGCGACGTAGCCGTACGCGCCGCCCGCGAACCCGGGGTTCACGGTCACGCAGAAGCCCGTGAAGCCGGCCGTGCAGTTCTTGCAGAACCCGCAGGCGACGTTGAAGGGCATGACCACCCGGTCGCCGCGCTTGAGCGACGACACTCCGTCGCCGGCTTCCTCGATGATGCCGAGGTTCTCGTGGCCGAAGACGATGCCCGGCTCGGCCGCGGTGCGGCCCTCGTACATGTGCAGATCGGAGCCGCAGATCGCGGTGGACGTCACTCGGACGATCACGTCGTTCGGGTGCTGGAGTCCGGGCTTCTCCACTTGCTCGACCGCGACTTCGAACGGTCCCTTGTAGACGACGGCCTTCATGCCTACGCACCTCCATGCGGTAGTGCTGTCGTGCCCTCGTTTTTTTGTGCCCTATCTCATGGTCCGTCCGTTGTGTGCAATCGGACAAGTTGGCTACTGTCATCACATATTTATCTCTGTGGATTTATCTCTGTGGAAGTGGGAGAGCGCGAACAGTGATACGACGCCTCGGGACCCTGCTCGTCCCCGTGTCCGGACTGTCCGGCACCACCTATCCGCCCGGCACCACCGTGTCGATCAGCGGTCGGGGGTCGGCGGTCGACGGTTTCGTCGACGGAGACTGGCTTCCCCTTGCCTGGTGGGAGTTCTCCGAGGGCCGTAGCGAGGACGCCGCCCCCGACGCCTGAGCGCCGGCTCACCCGGTCGGACCGCCTGCGGATGCCGCTCGCGTCGCCGCCGCCGACGATCGGAACATGCCGGAACCTACATCTAAGGCACGTCTCGTCGGTGAACTCTCTGCCGAGTTCGCCGGCACCATGATCCTCATTCTGTTCGGCTGCGGTGTCGTCGCGCAGGTCGTCGCCGGTGGCGCGCTGACCGACGGTGGCCTGGGCGACCACGACAGCATCGCGTGGGCCTGGGGCCTCGGCGTCGTCCTCGGCGTCTACGTGGCTGCGCGAGTCAGCGGCGCCCACATCAACCCCGCGGTCACCCTCGCGCTCGCGGCCTTCAAGGGCTTCCCGTGGAGCAAGGTCCTGCCGTACGCGCTGGCCCAGACGGCGGGCGCCTTCGTCGCCGCCCTGATCGTGCGCTGGAACTACACCGAGGTGCTGGCCAGGGCCGACCCCGGGCACACCGACAAGACGGAGATCGTCTTCTCCACCCTGCCGGGCAACGGCGGGCTCCCGATCAGCCAGCTCGGAGCCTTCCGCGACCAGATCATCGGCACGGCCCTGCTGGTGCTGCTGGTCTTCGCGGTCACCGACCTGCTGAACACGCCACCGGGCGCGAACATGGCCCCGTTCATCATCGGCCTGATCGTCGTCGCCATCGGCATGGCCTGGGGAACCAACGCCGGTTACGCGATCAACCCGGCCCGTGACCTCGGGCCCAGGCTGGCCGCGTTCCTCACGGGCTACGGAGGCGCCTGGCGAGATCAGAACGGCGACCTCTACTTCTGGGTGCCGATCGTCGGCCCATTGGTCGGCGGCCCGCTCGGTGCGCTGCTCTACCGCCTGTTGATCACCCCCTTCCTGCCGTCTCCCGAGGCGAAGCAGGAGCCCGGCCGGGTGCCCGCGCCGGACCAGTGAGAGGGACGACCATGCCTGAATTCGTCGGCGCGGTGGACCAAGGCACCACCAGCACCCGCTTCATGATCTTCGACCACGACGGCAACGAGGTCGCACGTCATCAGCTCGAACACGAGCAGCTCTTCCCGCGCTCCGGCTGGGTCGAGCACGACCCCGTGGAGATCTGGGAACGTACGAACTCCACGATGCAGAACGCCATCCGCCAGGGCGACCTGTCCGCCGCCGACCTGAATGCCATCGGGATCACCAACCAGCGGGAGACCACGGTCATCTGGGATCCCAGTACCGGTCAGCCGTACTACAACGCCATCGTCTGGCAGGACACCCGCACCGACTCGATCGCCGCGGCGCTGGAGCGGGAGCACGGCGACCTCATCCGGCGCAAGACGGGGCTGCCGCCGGCGACGTACTTCTCCGGCGGAAAGATCAAGTGGATCCTCGAGAACGTCGACGGGGTCCGGGAAGCCGCCGAGGACGGCCGGGCCGTGTTCGGGAACACGGACGCCTGGGTGCTGTGGAACCTCACCGGCGGTCCGAACGGCGGCATCCACGCCACGGACGTCACCAACGCCAGCCGCACCATGCTGATGAACCTGGAGACCCTCGACTGGGACGACGAGCTGCTCGACATCTTCCGAATCCCGCGCGCCATGCTCCCGGCCATCAACCCGTCCTCGCACCCGGAGGCGTTCGGAACCACCCGCACCACCCGTCCGCTGCGCACCGCCGTACCCATCACCGGCGTCCTCGGGGACCAGCAGGCGGCCACCGTCGGCCAGGTCTGCTTCCGCCCGGGCGAGGCGAAGAACACCTACGGCACCGGCAACTTCCTGGTCCTCAACACGGGCACGGAGATCGTCCGGTCCAGCAAGGGTCTGCTGACCACGCTGGCGTACCAGTTCGGGGACGCCCCGGCGGTGTACGCGCTGGAGGGGTCCATGGCGGTCACCGGGTCCGCCGTGCAGTGGCTGCGCGACCAGATGCACATCATCTCCTCCTCCGCCGAGGTCGAGACACTGGCCCGGCAGGTGGAGGACAGCGGCGGTATCTACTTCGTACCGGCGTTCTCCGGCCTGTTCGCGCCCTACTGGCGCTCCGACGCCCGGGGCGCGATCGTCGGTCTCGCCAGGTTCCACACCAACGCACACCTCGCCAGGGCGACCCTGGAGGCCATCTGCTACCAGAGCCGCGACGTGGCCGAGGCGATGGAGCAGGACTCCGGGGTGGCACTCGACGTGCTGCGGGTCGACGGCGGCGTCACCGCCAACGAGCTGTGCATGCAGACCCAGGCCGACATCCTCGGCGTACCGGTCAGTCGCCCGGTCGTCGCCGAGACCACCGCGCTCGGCGCCGCCTACGCGGCGGGGCTCGCCACCGGCTTCTGGGAGAGCACCGACGAGCTCCGCCTGCACTGGCACGAGTCCAAGCGGTGGGAGCCGCAGTGGAGCGACGAGCAGCGGGAGAAGGGGTACGCGGGCTGGAAGAAGGCCGTGGAACGCAGCTTCGACTGGGTCGAGGTGGAATAGGCGAGGCCGAATGGCGTGCGTACGGGCCAGGGGCCCCGGAGAGATCCGGGGCCCCTTGCGTCGCGGCCTGAGTGAGGTAGGGGGAGAGACCCGGCCGTTCAGTGGTTTGAGGGATGGTGGGAAAGTGGTTAATGGGATGCCTTGAGGGGGGCGCGTGCGCGAGAGCGGACAACCGCGAGCCGGCGGTGTGAGCGAACCGGTCGAGCGAGTGGACGAGCAGGACCGGGTGCTTGGGGCGGTGGAGCGGAGCGAAGCCATCGAGAACCACTGGCTGCACCGGATTGCGACGACGGTTTGCCGTGATCCGCAGGGCCGTGTCCTGGTGCACAGGAGAGCGGAGAACTTGTCCCGGTTCCCGGGTCAGTACGACTGGCTGATCGGTGGGGCGACGGAAGTCGGGGAGTCGTACGAGGAGGCGGCAGCCCGCGAGCTCGCCGAGGAGCTGGGGGTCGAGGCGCCGGTGCGGTTCGTCTTCAAGTTCCTGTGCCGAGGCGCGATCAGTCCGTACTGGCTCGGGGTGCACGAAGCCGTCGTCACCGAGGTGATCGCTCCTGACCCGGCGGCGATCGCCTGGCACGGCTGGGTCACTGAGAGCGAGTTGCGGGATGCGCTTCGACGGTGGACGTTCGTCCCCGATGGTGTTGAAGCACTGCGGCGTTACCTGGCGCGGCCTACTCCGTTGCTGACGCAGAGACAGGTTCCGTAGAATCCCGTCCATGGGCGTTTCCTGAGCAGACCGGCACGACACGGTCCACCTTCCCCCGCCCGGCCGACGCCGGGCGTTGGCGCGTGCGTGGGCGCAAGTCCGCACGCTCACTCAGGAGTCAGCCATCATCATGTCCTCGCGTTCCGCCATGTCATCTCGTTCCGCCTGCCCCGCGCTGGACGACCGCATCGCCCGGCTGCGGGAACTCGCCCAGTCCGAGCCCCGTCTCGAAGGCGTCCTGCTCTACGGTTCCTGGACGCTCGGCGAGGCCGACGCCCACTCCGACATCGAGGCGTATCTCTACGTCCAGGACGAGCACGTCGACGACTTCGACGGGCCCGCGTTCCTGGCTCAACTGGCGCCGCTCGAGCTGGCGTACACCAACATGCACGGCATCCTCGCCGTCGTCTTCGACGACCTCATGCGGGGAGAGTTCCACATCACCGCGGCCGGGCCCGGCATCGACGAAGTGCCCGCCTGGGAAGGGGCGGTGCACCTGCCCCGGCCCGAGAGCGCCGTCCTGCTGGACCGCACCGGACGACTGACCCGGGCCGCCCGGCACCTGGCCGCGTTCCGGCCGCCGGAGCCCGCCACCACCGCGCAGCAGCTCACCCACGAGCTGGCCAACTGGACCCTCATGCTCGCCCACGTCCTGGCCCGCGGCGAAGTGGCCCGTGGCCACGCCGTGCTGCACAGCGTCATCGGGCCCCTGCAACTGCAGCTCTGCCGCCTGCTGCGCGGGAGCACCGCCCACTGGCTGACCCCCAGCCGGGCGATGGAACAGGATCTGCCCGCCGCCGATCGGGCGCGGTACACCGCGACCACCTCCGCCGCCCTGCCCCAGGAGCTACGGGCGGCGGCGCGCAGCAGTTGGCGCTGGAGCCGGGAGCTGAGCGCCGAGGCCGCCGAGCGGTGGGGCATTCGCGTGCCGGGCTCGCTGCACGAGCGGATCAGTGACCTGCTGGTGACGAATGGCTGAGCAGAACGGCGCCCGCGAGATGCGGGCGCCGCATTCCTTCGTAATTCGTCTGTAATTCCTTATGGAAGGGCCCGTCCTAGCCGTAGAACGGCCCCGGAGTGCTCCACGTCGTGTGGTCGAAGACGTTGTCGTCCTCGACGGTGACCTTGAGGTTGGTGACCTTCAGGCCGTACTGGGTCGGGGTCATGCCCTCGGGGCAGTTCACCTCGACGGCGGGGAAGTTCATGTAGAAGGAGGGGCCCGTGTCGTAGTTGGGGTACTGGGCCTGCTGGTAGAGGACCCAGGATGTCTGCGTGGTGTAGTACACGTACTGCAGGGGCTGCTGCTCGGTGCGGACGACGAAGGCGGTGCCGTGGTCGAAGCTGCCGTCGGGCCGGAGGCAGCCGAAGGTGCGCGCGGTGTCGGCGTACGCGTCGAAGTAGTCGTCGGTGCTGCGCAGCCCGGCGATGTAGCCCGGCTGGGTGCGGACGTTGTGCAGTTCGACGCCCACTTGGAAGCCGCCGCAGCCCGGCGTCGGCAGGTAGTCGTGGTAGGTGTTCTGGCACTTGCGGTCCCCGAAGTGGGCGTTCGGGTCCGGGTTGTAGTGCTTCGGGACGACGGTGCCGTGGAACTTGACCGTCGCCGAGACGCCGTCGGCGGCGGGTGCCGGGATCTCGGTGATGACGGTGGCCTGGGCGGTGCCCGAGCCGGACAGGGCGAGGCCCGTTGCGGCGAGCAGTGCGACGGTCAGTCGGGTCAGTGCTCTGCGTGATCTCCGTACGGTCCAGGTCTTCCGCATGTGTAGAAACCCCCTCGTGCACATGGTGCACTCTCACATGAACAGTGACATGGGCACGCTAGCCCGCCATTGACCCCTCATCCGGCAAACGCCTCAGCCCTCACAAACGGAGTTTTCCAGTCGCTCGTCGCCCGCTTCGGCGCAGAGGTCCTGGTGCTGCGGCCGCCCGCGAAGACGAACAGACGCAGGACCAGGAAGCGGCCTATGCCGGCCAGGCCGGACGCGGTGAGGTAGACCGCCTGCTCCCGGAGCAGGCCGGGCGACGACTGCACCGCGTGCAGGAGGAACATCGCGGCGCACGTCACCAGGTACGCGGCCGTCGCCGAACCGGCGGACTGCAGGTGCCGGCGCCAGCCGGGACGGCTGCCGGTGCCGAAGGTGAAGAGGGCGTGCAGTTCGGTGCACAGGAGGGTGGAGAGGACCGTGATCAGCGCGTTCGCCACCGGCCAGGGCATCGCCGTCGCCACGAGCGGTACGGCGGCGCTGGAGAGGACGCCGACACCGCCGCCGCAGACCACGAAGCGGACGAAGGAGGAGAGGGGACCCGGAGCCGACTGCGGCGTGGACGGGAGTGACGACTCCATGGCGTTTTCCTTCCGGACGGGGCGCGAACCTCTGGACCGACTGAGGACAGTTGAACCCTGAGGGGCTTCAACGGAGCTTCAGTGGGGCTTCATCCGGGATCAGTCGGTGTCAACAGGTGTCAGTCGTGTCACTCGGGATCCGTCGGGATCGGCTGGGGTCAACGATGCCGTCGCCCGCCGCCGGGAACGATGGGGTGACCTACCGAACCGGTGGTAGGGCGGGCTCCACCATGCCGGGTGGGGTGGAGCCGGGCTCGCGCCGAGGCCGGGGCGGTCAGCTGCCCTCGGTGTCCTTCGCGTCCTTGGCGCGGAGTTCCTCGATGTAGCCGTGCGCGAGGGTGGTCGTGCGGGTGAACCAGTCGGCGAGGACGGCGATCTCGTCGGGGGAGTAGTCGGCGAAGACGGCGTTCAGGCGCGCGTAGTACGGCTCGTAGAGGGCGTGAACGCGGGCGACCGCGGCCGGTACGGCGGCCACGCGGACGCGGCGGCGGTCCGCGGGGTCGGGGACGCGGGTGACGTAGCCGCCGCGTTCCAGCCGGTTGAGGATGCCCGTCACCGCGCCCGTGGTGACGTGCGCGTGCTCGGCGAGGTCGCCGGCCGTGAGCAGGTCCTCGCCGGCCTTCAGGACGCAGGCGAAGCAGAGGAGGTCGGTGACGGTCAGGCCCAGTCGCTGGGCCATCTCCTGCTGACCGAGCAGGTGGGCCGCGACCAGGGAGTCCATCGCGGACAGCGCCTGGGCCGGAGTGGCGGCGGGGCGCGGCTTGGCTTGCATCCGGATTCCGATTCCCTTAGTGCGTGAGAGTTTTATGCGCTAAATTTCTTAGGTCGTGAGATACCCGTACGAGAGGAAGGCGGGCACGTGAGCGCACATCAGTATGACGAGGGGCACACGGTCGCGGGATGGACCGGGTTCGGCGTCGCGACCGTCGGGACCGCGGTGCTGGGGCTGGGGGTGTGCATGGTGTCGGCCCCGCTGATGGTCGGCGGACTCGGGATCGTGGCGGTGAGCGTCCTCGTCACCTGGACCCTGCACCTCACCGGCTGGGGCAAGCCGCCGGGGATCCGGCCCAGGGACCAGTGGGGGATGCGGGTGCGGGACACGGGAGCCCGCGCGGGGCATCCCGGGTGTGTCGGGTGCCGGCTGGCGGGGCGGGGGGTGCGGCGTACGGCCGCTGAGGCTGAAGTGGTTCCCGCGGCGGCCGCCGAGTCGGCGCCCGCCGCCGCCACGCCTCGGAGCTGAACCACGTAAACCAGCCCTGACCACGTAAACCAGCCCTGACCTGCGCGAACCCGCCATTGTCAGTGCCGCCCCCTACTCTCAAGAGCGATGGCACAGGCATGGAAGTGCTCGGGGCTGCGGTGGGCGGCGGACGGTCCCGTGCTGGCGTGGGACGGGGGTCGGCGCAGTGCGCTGACCTGGGGGAAGCAGGTGGCCTTCGGGGTCGCGGAAGGGGGCGTACGGACATGCGTGGGAGCGCGGGGGCATGCGTGCCCGGTGCGGGCGGCGGTGCCGGGGCGGAGCACGGGGGCGCGGTGCGAGGAGTGCGCGCGGCTGGACCGGGCGCACTCCGTGGCGGCCGACACGATCGCCGACGACCCCCGGCCGTACCGCGTCTACCTGGCTTGGTTCGGACCCGGGATGGTCAAGGTCGGGATCACCGCCGAAGAGCGGGGCGTCGCGCGGCTGCTTGAGCAGGGCGCCGTCTGTTTCAGCTGGCTGGGCACCGGCCCGCTGATGGCGGCGCGGCGCACCGAGGAGCTCCTGCGCGCGGCCCTCGGCGTGCCCGACCGGATTCCGTACGGCGAGAAGCGCGCCGTGCGGAGCGCCTTGCCGGCGTCGGAGGCGGAGCGGGCGGCTGAGATCGCGGAGGCGCACGCGCGGGCGGTGGCGCTCGGGGGCCGGCCGGAGTCGCTCGTGCCCGCGCCCTTCCAACCGGTCGACCACGTCCGGGTGTTCGGGCTCGGGGAGCTGCCGGACGCCGTAGGGGCGGTGAGCGAGCTCGTCGCCGGTGGCGCGGTGAGTGGTCGGTTGGTGGCGGCAGCGGGGCCGGATCTGCATCTGGAGACGGGGGCCGGGGTGGTGGTGCTGGACACGCGGTTGATGACCGGGTGGGAGCTGGTTCCCGCCGGGGGTGACGCCGGGGGCGGTGAAGTGACCGTTCCGGTGCGGAAGTTCAGGAAGACGATGACCGTGCAGGACGGTCTGTTCTGAGCGCGGGTGGGAGGAATGTGAAGGAACGCGGCCGGAGTTGCCTACTGATCAGTCGTGTTCTAGGCATGACGATCAAGGGCGTTCACAGGGAACGCACCACCGAGAGGACGGCCTCCGCCTCATGAAACCCCCCACATCCCGCGTCGGAAAGCGACTGCGCCCCGCGCTCGCCGTCGCCGCCGCCGCAGGGCTCGCCTCGGTACTCCTGCCGGCCGGTACCGCGAGTGCCGCGCCGTCGTTCGGCGATCACCCGCAGTTCGGCGGCTACGCGCACCGCACGGTCACCACGGCCGACGGCCAGACGTTCGACCTGCGACTGGCCGCCGACAAGTCCTTCCTGCCGGCCTCCGGCGGCACGATCAAGGTCAAGGGCGCCGGATACAACCGCGCGCAGGGCATCTTCCTCGCGTTCTGCGCGATACCCGAGGGTGTCCGCGTCGGCGACCCCAAGACGTACAAGTCCCTGCCCGGTCCCTGTCTGCCCGGCCGGGAGACCAAGGACGGCTCGTCGCGCTGGATCACCGACACCGGCACGGGCACGCCCGGGATCACCTTCCCCTACAAGGAGGGCGGCAAGTTCGACACGACGCTGGAGAACCTCCGGCCCGAGATCGAGGACGGGGTCGTCTGTGACGTGACCGTGGAGTGCGCGATCGTCACCCGCGCGGACTTCACGGCCACCGACGAGCGGCTGTACGACCAGTACATCCCGGTGCACTTCGCGCCCGCCGCCGACGGCGAAAGGTAAGAAGAACCCAGAATTGTCCCAGGGGCTTCCTGAGAGCCCCCTGTGCGTTTCTCAGGAAAATCACAGAGAGACGAAAGGGCGTTCTCAGGGGGCCCCGACAACGTGTCCAGCATGACCACGACCTCGCCCCAGGGGCGCACCGAACTGCTGAGGCCGGACGGGAGCCCCGTCCGAGTGCTTGTGGTGGACGACGAGTTGTCGATCACCGAACTGCTGTCCATGGCCCTGCGCTATGAGGGATGGCAGATCCGGAGCGCGGGTGACGGACAGGGCGCCGTCCAGACCGCGCGTGAGTTCCGGCCCGACGCCGTCGTCCTGGACATGATGCTGCCCGACATGGACGGGCTGTCCGTGCTGGGACGGCTGCGGCGCGACCTGCCCCAGGTGCCGGTGCTGTTCCTGACGGCCAAGGACGCCGTCGAGGACCGTATCGCCGGGCTCACCGCCGGTGGCGACGACTACGTCACCAAGCCGTTCAGCCTGGAGGAGGTCGTCGCCCGGCTGCGCGGGCTCATCCGCCGCTCAGGTGCCGCCGACCGCCGCTCCGAATCCGTCCTCGTCGTCGGCGACCTCATGCTCGACGAGGACAGCCACGAGGTGTCGCGCGGTGGGGACAACATCCACCTCACCGCCACCGAGTTCGAGCTGCTGCGCTTCCTCATGCGCAATCCGCGGCGCGTGCTCAGCAAGGCGCAGATCCTCGACCGTGTGTGGTCCTACGACTTCGGCGGGCAGGCCAATGTGGTCGAGCTCTACATCTCGTACCTGCGCAGGAAGATTGACGCGGGGCGCGAGCCGATGATCCACACCCGCCGCGGCGCCGGTTACCTGATCAAGCCCGCGGTGTCATGAGCGGACGGCGACGGCCGCGTCCGCGCAAGAGGCGAGCGGGCCGGCCGCGCACCCTGCGGACGCGGCTCGTCGTCGCGTCCGTGGTGCTGATCGCCGTGGTGTGCGCGGTGATCGGCACGGTGACGACGCTGGCACTGCGGTCGCATCTGTACGAGCAGTTGGACGGGCAGGTCGACGATGCCGGTAAGCGGCTGTCGGCGCCCTTCAAGCCCGGGGGCGGGGACAACCGCTCGCCGACGGAGGTGGACCGGCTCGAGGGCTTCGTCACCAGGGGTCCCACGCAGGTCGACACCGTCGCCGCCGAGGTCAACGCCGACTCCACGGTCACCAGGGCGGTCATCGCCGAGCAGCAGTCCGACGACAGCGGCGGCTACCTCAACGACATGCAGGCCACCGGCCTCAGCGACTCCGTGAAGAACGCGCTCGCCGACGTACCCACCACCGGCACGCACACCGTGACCCTCCCCGGTCTCGGTGACTACCGCGTGACGTACGTCTCCGGACCCGGGGGCGACTACTACGTCGCCCTGCCCACCGAGTCGGTCACCGGCACCATCAACACCCTCATCCTCGTCGAGGTGTGCGTCACCGGCGCCGGTCTCATCGCCGGCGGTATCGCGAGCTCGGTCCTCGTCGGCGTCGCCACCCGCCCCCTGCGCAAGGTCGCCTCCACCGCCACCCGCGTCTCCGAACTGCCCCTGCACACCGGCGAGGTCATCCTCAGCGAGCGCGTCCCCGAGTCCGAGACCGACCCGCACACCGAGGTCGGCCAGGTCGGCGCCGCGCTCAACCGGATGCTGGACCACGTCCACGGCGCCCTGCACGCACGCCAGCAGAGCGAGACGCGGGTACGGCAGTTCGTCGCCGACGCCAGCCATGAGCTGCGTACTCCCCTGGCCTCCATCCGCGGATACGCCGAGCTGACCAGGCGCGGCAGAGAGCAGGTCGGGCCCGACACCCGGCACGCGCTCGGCCGGATCGAGTCCGAGGCCGGGCGGATGACCCTCCTCGTCGAGGACCTGCTGCTGCTCGCGCGCCTGGACGCCGGGCGGCCGCTGCGGTTCGAGCAGACCGACCTCGTACCGCTCGTCGTGGACACCATCAGCGACGCGCGCGCGGCCGGACCCGACCACACCTGGCGCCTCGACCTGCCCGACGAGCCGGCCCTGGTGTCGGCGGACGCCGCACGCCTGCAACAGGTGCTGGTCAACCTGCTGGCCAACGCCCGTACGCACACACCGCCCGGAACGACCGTCACCGCGCGCGTCGAGCGGCGCGGGCCGTGGCTGTGCGTGGACGTCGAGGACGACGGCCAGGGCATCCCGGCCGAGCTGCTGCCGCGCGTCTTCGAACGGTTCGCGCGGGGCGACTCCTCGCGCTCCCGTGCCTCCGGTTCCACCGGTCTGGGCCTCGCGATCGTGCAGGCGGTCGCGACCGCGCACGACGGCGCGGTGACCGTCGACAGCGTTCCGGGGCGCACCGTCTTCACCGTGCACCTGCCCGCGCTGAGCCCCACGTCACCCCGTCCGGCGCCCGAAACGAACTGGCAATCGCACTCACAGGCACAGCACAGCGCCACCATATGGGTGCAACAGGGCGCTTGAGTTGAGTCGGTTCCATGCGAACCGACTCTTCTCCCGGCACCCTGCCGGCGCGGGAGCATCTCCCGGCCACAGACGCCGGTACGCCTGTCCTGGACGTAGTGATCCCCGTCTACAACGAGGAGAAGGACCTCCAGCCGTGTGTGCTGAGACTGCACGACCACCTCAAGCGCACCTTCCCGTACGCGTTCCGCATCACGATCGCGGACAACGCGTCGACGGACACCACCCCGCTGGTGTCCGCCCGGCTGGAGGCGGAGATCCCGGAGGTCAGGGCCTTCCGCCTGGACCAGAAGGGCCGCGGCCGGGCGCTGCGGACCGTCTGGGCCGCCTCGGACGCCCCGATCCTCGCCTACATGGACGTGGACCTGTCCACCGACCTCAACGCCCTGCTGCCGCTGGTGGCCCCGCTGATCTCGGGCCACTCGGACCTCGCGATCGGCTCCCGGCTCTCCCGTAGCTCGCGGGTCGTGCGCGGGCCGAAGCGGGAGTTCATCAGCCGCGCGTACAACCTCATCCTGCGCGGCTCCCTCCAGGCCCGCTTCTCCGACGCCCAGTGCGGCTTCAAGGCGATCCGCCGCGATGTCGCCCAGGTGCTGCTGCCGCTGGTGGAGGACACGGGCTGGTTCTTCGACACGGAAATGCTGGTGCTCGCCGAGCGCGCGGGCCTTCGTATCCACGAAGTGCCCGTCGACTGGGTCGACGACCCGGACTCGACGGTCCACATCGTGAAGACGGCGACGGAGGACCTCAAGGGCGTGTGGCGGGTGGGCAAGGCCCTGGCCTCCGGGTCGCTGCCGCTGGACCGGATCACCCGCCCGTTCGGCGACGACCCGCGCGACCGCGAGATCCAGGACGTCCCCAAGGGCCTGGCCCGCCAACTGGTCGGATTCTGTGTCGTCGGCGGCCTGTCCACCCTCTTCTACCTGCTGCTCTACACAGTCTTCCGGCAGTTCGGCGGCTCGCAGACCGCCAACGCGCTCGCCCTGCTGGTCTCGGCGGTCGCGAACACCGCCGCCAACCGGCGGCTGACCTTCGGGGTGCGCGGGCGGGGCGGCGCCGTCCGACACCAGGCGCAAGGACTGGTCGTCTTCGGCATCGGCCTCGCGCTGACCAGCGGCTCCCTCGCCGCCCTCAACGCGGCGACCTCCGACCCGGCGCACTCCACCGAACTGGCGGTCCTCATCGCCGCCAACCTGGCCGCGACGGTCCTGCGCTTCCTGCTCTTCCGGGCGTGGGTGTTCCCGGACAGGCGCGAGCCGACCGCCGTCGCCACCCCCACCCCGCACCCCACGCCGTCCTCGCCCGCCTACTCCACGCAGCCGCTCCAGCAGTACCCGCCGCTGCCCCAGCGGCACCAGTACACCCCGGCGCCGCAAACCCCGTACGACACCACCCACTTCCGCGCCGGTGAAGCCGCGGACCGCACCGCCCAGGGGGACGCCACCCTGCACCCGCAGCCGGTGCGCCCGACCGACACCGACCCGAGGGACTCCCGATGACCACGCACACCGACCCGACGACGACCCAGCAGGGCGACGGCGCCTGGGATCCACCAACAGCCGTTTCCGATACGGCCGTCCAGGAGCCCGTGGCGCCACCGGCCGCCCCTGGATCCGGTGAGCCCGAGCAGCCCTTCGCACGGAGACTGTGGCGAGGCCGGCCCGAGGACCCCCGCTGGGCGCGCCCCGCGTTCCTCGGCCTGCTCCTCGTGACCACCGTGCTCTACCTGTACAACCTGAGCGCCTCCGGATACGCCAACTCCTTCTACTCCGCGGCCGTCCAGGCCGGCAGCCAGAGCTGGAAGGCCTTCTTCTTCGGCTCGCTGGACGCGGGCAACGCCATCACCGTCGACAAGCCCCCGGCCTCGCTGTGGCCGATGGAGCTGTCGGTGAGGATCTTCGGCCTCAACTCGTGGGCGATCCTCGTCCCCGAGGTCCTGATGGGTGTCGGCACGGTCGCCGTCGTCCACGCCTCGGTCCGCCGCCGGTTCAGCCCCGCGGCCGGTCTGATCGCGGGCACGGTGCTCGCGCTCACCCCCGTCGCGGCGCTGATGTTCCGGTTCAACAACCCGGACGCGATGCTGGCCCTGCTGATGGCGGTGGCCTGCCACCTCGTCGTCCGGGCCGTGGAGGACGGCCGTACGAAGTGGCTGGTGTGGGCCGGAGTCGCGATCGGCTTCGCGTTCCTCGCCAAGACCCTGCAAGCCTTCCTGATCCTGCCGCCGCTGGCGATCGTGTACGCGGTCTGCGCACCGGTGAACCTGAAGAAGCGCCTCGGCCAGCTGGCGCTGGCGACACTCGCCCTGGTCGTCTCCGGCGGCTGGTGGGTCGCGATCGTCGAGCTGTGGCCCGCGTCCTCCCGCCCGTACATCGGCGGCTCACAGAACAACAGCTTCCTCGAACTGACCTTCGGCTACAACGGCCTCGGCCGCCTGAACGGCGAGGAGACCGGCAGCGTCGGCGGCGGGGGCGGTGGAGGCGGCACGGGCCAGTGGGGTGAGACCGGCTGGGACCGGATGTTCAACTCCGAGATCGGCGGCCAGATCTCCTGGCTGCTGCCCGCCGCACTGATCCTGCTGGCGGCGGGCCTGGTGGCGACACGCAAGCTCAAGCGCACGTCGGTGACCCGAGGTTCGTTCCTGGTATGGGGCGGCTCGCTGCTGATCACCATGGTCGTCTTCAGCTACATGGCGGGCATCTTCCACCAGTACTACACGGTGGCCCTCGCCCCCTACATGGCGGCCGTGATCGGCATGGGCGCGGCGGCCCTGTGGGAGAGGCGCACCCAGATGTGGGCGTCGCTGACCCTCGCGGCGGCGGTCGTGGCGAGCGCCGCCTGGGGCTACGTCCTGCTCAACCGCACCCCGGACTACCTGCCCTGGCTGAAGTGGCTGGTCCTGGTCGGCGGCCTGGCCGCCGCGCTCGGCCTGATCTTCGTGGCCCGGCTCGGCCGGCAGCTCGCACTCGCCGCGGTGGGCCTGGGCATCGTGGCCTCGCTGGCCGGTCCGACGGCGTACACCCTCAGCACGCTGCGGGAGGGCCACACCGGCTCCATCGTGACGGCGGGGCCGGCGGGGGCGAGCATGATGGGCGGTCCGGGTGGCGGCCGGGGCGGCGGTCCCGGTGACGGTGGCTTCCCCGGTGGCCTCCCCGGTGGCCAGAACCAGCAGAACCAGCAGGGTCAGCAGAACGGCAACGGCAACGCGAACGGCTTCCCGGGCGGCGGCACCGGCGGATTCCCCGGTGGCGGCGGTCGCATGGGCGGCGCCGGTGGCATGGGCGGTCTGCTCAACGGCGCCGGCGTCACCTCCGAGGCCAAGAAGCTGCTGGAGGCCGACGCCGACCAGTACACCTGGGCCGCCGCGGCCATCGGCGCCCAGAACGCCGCGAGCTACCAGCTCGCCACCGGCGAAGCGGTGATGGCGATCGGCGGCTTCAACGGAACGGACCCGTCCCCGACGCTGGCCGAATTCCAGCAGTACGTGGCGGACGGCAAAATCCACTACTTCGTCTCAGGCGGCTCCGGCCGCGGCATGGGCGGCAGCGACAGCGGCACCTCCGCGAAGATCACCTCCTGGGTCGAGGCCAACTTCAAGAAGGTGACGGTGGGTTCGGCGACCTTCTACGACCTCACGCAGAAGGCGAGCGGCTGATGAGCGGCTGACGATCGATCGAAGGCGGGGCGGTGGCCGAGGCCACCGCCCTTCTTCACATCTCTGTTGTACGCCGTATAGGGCATGTTCTACGGTGTACAACATGACAACGTCCCCCAAGGAACAGGCCCCCGCGCAGCTACAAAGTGGCGGCCATCCGCAGCGCTGGCTGATCCTCGGCGTCATCTGTCTCGCAGCGCTCACCGTGATCCTCGACAACACGGTCCTGAACGTGGCCATCCCCTCGCTCACCCGAGAGATGGACGCGTCCACCTCCGACATCCAGTGGATGATCAACGCGTACTCGCTGGTGCAGTCAGGTCTGCTGCTCACCGCGGGCAGTGCCGCGGACCGCTACGGCCGCAAGAAGGTGCTGGCCGTGGGCCTGGCCCTGTTCGGCGTGGGCTCGCTCGCGGCCGGTCTGGCGAGCACCAGCGGGCAACTGATCGCGGCCCGCGCCGGCATGGGCGTCGGCGGTGCGATCCTGATGACCACCACGCTCGCCGTCGTGGTCCAGATCTTCGACGACACCGAGCGTGTGAAGGCGATCGGTCTGTGGTCCACGGTCGCCTCGCTCGGCTTCGCCGCCGGTCCGCTGCTCGGTGGCGTCATGCTCGACCACTTCTGGTGGGGCGCGATCTTCCTGATCAACATCCCCGTCGCGGTTCTCGGCCTGATCGCCGTGGTCGCCCTCGTCCCCGAGTCCAGGAACCCGCAGGGCGACCGCCCCGACCTGCTCGGCGCGGTGCTCTCCACGATAGGCATGACGGGCGTCGTCTACGCGATCATCTCCGGGCCCGACGACGGCTGGACCTCCACGCCCGTCCTCGTCTCCGCCGGGATCGGCGTGGTCGTGATGGCCGCGTTCGTGGCGTGGGAGCTCCGCATCCCGTACCCGATGCTGGACATGCACTTCTTCCGCAACCAGAAGTTCACGGGCGCCGTCGCGGGCGCGATCCTCGTCGCCTTCGGGATGACCGGCTCGCTCTTCCTGCTCACCCAGCATCTGCAATTCGTGCTCGCCTACGACCCCTTGGAGGCGGGTCTGCGTACGGCGCCGCTCGCGCTCACCGTCGTAGCGCTCAACTTCACCGGGGTCGGCGCCCGGCTCCTGCCGAAGCTCGGTACGCCGCTGATCATCCTGTCCGGCATGGCGTGCCTGGCGGCGGGGCTCGCGGCGATCGCGCTGTTCGGCGGGGACGGGTACGGAGGAATGCTGACCGGTCTCATCATCATGGGCGTCGGTGTCGCCCTGGCGATGCCGGCCATGGCCAACGCCCTGATGAGCGCGATTCCGCCGGAGAAGGCGGGAGTGGGTGCGGGGGTCAACGGCACGCTTGCGGAATTCGGCAACGGGTTGGGGGTTGCTGTGCTGGGGGCTGTGCTGAACTCGCGGTTCACCGCGGGGATTTCCGTGGCGGCGAGTTCTTTGCCGGCGGCGTTGGCTTCGGCGGGGTCGGCGGAGGAGCGGGCGCGGATCACGGATGCGTTCTCTTCCGGGCTGGAGACCAGTCAGTTGGTGGGGGCGGTGGCTGTGCTGCTCGGGGGGTTGGTCGCGGCCGTGTTGTTGCGGCGGGCGGAGCGGGGAGAATCCGCCTAGGAGCTCGGGTGGCTGGTTTTGTCGTGCGACTGCGGGTCTGTTGTGGTTGATCGCTCCCCCACTCTCGGCTTCGCTCGAGCGGGGGGACCCCCATCGCGGCGGAGCCGCATATCGTCACAGCCCCGCGCCCCTGAAGGGCGTCAGCAAGTCCAGGAAGGTGCGCCATGGTGAAAGCGACCCAGCGGGCGGGGCGGACCAGCGTCTGGCTGGAGGGCAAGGCGCGGCGCGGCGGGCGTGGCGGCGGGCAGCCGTCCGGGCTGGACCGGGAGCGGATCACCGAGGTCACCGTACGGCTGCTGGACGCCGAGGGGCTGGCCAAGTTCTCCATGCGCCGGCTCGCCGCCGAGCTGAACGTCACGGCGATGTCCGTCTACTGGTACGTCGACACCAAGGACGACCTCCTCGAACTCGCCCTCGACGCGGTCATGGGGGAGCTGGAACTGCCGGACCCGGAGGCCGACGAGGACTGGCGCGACCAGCTGCGCGCGCTGGCCCAGGGGTACCGGGCCGTACTGGTCCGCCATCCCTGGGTGTCGCCGCTCATCGGCACCTACGTCAACATCGGCCCGAACAGCCTTGCCTTCTCGCGCGTCGTGCAGCGCGTGATCCGCAAGACCGGCCTGCCCGCGCACGGTCTGGTGGCCGCCATCTCCGCCGTCTTCCAGTTCGTGTACGGCTTCGGCACGATGGAGGGCCACTTCGTCGTCCGCAGCGCGAACTTCGGCATGACCCCGGACGACTACTTCCAGCACGCCATGAGCATGGTGACGCAGGCGCCGGAAGCCTCCGAGGTCGTCCAGGACTCCGCGGAGCTCATGGAGGCCCGCGGGGGCGACACGGTCGAGGAGATGTGGAAGCGGGACTTCGAGTTCGCCCTGGACCTGCTGGTCGCGGGCATCGAGGCGATGGTGGCCCGCGGCTGACCGACCTGCTGCCTGTCGGCCTGCCTGCCTACCCCTCCTCGCCCACCAGCCGCGCCGGGAAGCCTCCCGTCGCCACCGGTCCCCACCTCTCCGGCGTGACACGGATGATCGACTTGCCCTGCTTGACCATCGCTTCCCGGTACTCGTCCCAGTCCGGGTGCTCACCGGCGATGTTCCGGTAGTACTCCACCAGCGGCTCGACCGAGTCGGGCATGTCGATGACCTCGGCCGTGCCGTCGATCTGCACCCACGGCCCGTTCCAGTCGTCGCTCAGCACGAGGAGGCTGACCCGGGGATCCCGCTTGGCGTTGCGGGTCTTGGCGCGTTCGGGGTAGGTCGAGACGACGAGCCGCCCGGAGTCGTCGACCCCGCAGGTCAGCGGCGAGCCCTGGGGGCTGCCGTCGGCCCGCCGGGTGAGCAGGATCGCCCGGTGCCGGGGCCGTACGAAGTCCAGCAGCTCGTCCAGGGAAACGGAGGTGTTGCTCGCGATGTTCGGTGCCATGGGGTCAGACTAGATCTCGGCGGTTCGCTCGGCAGCGCCAGTTCGGGCGGAGGCCTGCGCGGTGCCGCCCCGACCGCCTACCGTCGTCGGCATGAGCGCGGAAGACCTCAGTCCCGAGGCACAGTGGCCGCTGCCGCCCGGCTGGATGTGGGACTGCGCCGAGTGCGTCCACCGCTACGAGGCGATGAAGCACATGCAGGCCGTCATCGCCGGTTTGACCGCGGAGGACCCCGGCGTCGACTGGGACGTCACGGACAGCATCGTCGGGACGCAGATAAGCCTCAGCCGCCATCTGGCCGAGGCGCACCGCGAGTCGCTGCCCGACTGGGACCCGTCCTGCAAGACCTGCGCCGGCCACCAGGACTCCCTGGCCAGGGCGCGGGAGCGGACCCCGGACATGCTGCGGGGAGTCGAAATGGTGGCCGAGGAGCACCGCGCCCGCCACCTCTTCGCGCCGCCCCGCATAGTCGGCCTCATGTGACCCCACGGCCCCACAGGCCTACGCCCGCGGCCTACGCCTGCGGCAGCGACTCCCCCTGCACCGCCTGGATGTCTAGGTCCACCTTCAGCGTCGTACCGATCGCGGCGATGCCCGCCTGGACGACCTGGTTGTAGTCCATGGCGAAGTCCTCGCGCCGCAGCTGGGCGGTCGCGCGGAACGCCGCCCGGGTGCCGCCCCACGGGTCCGCGCCCGTGCCGAGGTAGGCGAGGTCCAGGTCGACCGGTCGTACGACACCGTGCAGGGCCAGCTCGCCGTGCACCGTCCAGCGGTCGGGGCCGGTCTCCGTCAGGCCCGTCGAGCGGTAGGTGATCTCCGGGTACCGCTCGACGTCCAGGAAGTCCGGCGACCTCAGATGGTCGTCCCGCATCCCGTTCCCCGTGTCGATGGACGCGGCCCGGATGACCGCCTCCACCCGGGACTTGCTCACGTCGTCGGGTGCGATCTCGACCGAGGCCGTGAACTGCGTGAACCGGCCGTGCACGCTGGAGATCCCCAGGTGCTGCGCCACGGCGGCCACGCTGGAGTGCGCCGGGTCGACGGTCCACGGCCCCGGAGGCGGCAGCTCGGTGCCGCCCTGCCGGGCCAGCGTCACCGTCCCGACCTCGGCCCGCCCGCTGGCGGTGACGAGCGCGCTGCACGCGGCGGGCGCGTAGCCGACGGCGGTGACGATGACGGTGTACGCCCCCGGTTCCAGCGGGTTCGGGTCCCGTACGGCCCCCTCGGCGTCCGCCTCGGCCCGCAGCACCTGCGAGCCGCTCATGTCGGTCACCGTGACGACCGCGTGCGACACGGCCCATCCGTCCCGGGTACGGATCCTCGCGGTCAGTCCCATCTCACGTAACTCCTCAGCCTCAAGGGACCGGCCCGTGGCGGCAGCAGACGCACCTCCGCTCAGAGCGCGCCGCACCACCACGGGCCGGGGTCCGAACTACTCGCCGGGGTGGGCGAGTTCGATGTCGTGGCCGTCCGCGCCGCGGCCGTTCACGGTCAGTGCCGTCGCCACCGGCGGGTAGCCGGTCGCGATGACGGTGTACTCGCCGCCGTCCAGGTCGGTGAAGGCGTACGCCCCGTCCGCCCCGGTCGTCGCCGAGCCGACCACGTTGCCAGCCGCGTCGACCAGCGTCACGCGGGCGTCGGCGAGCGGCCCGTACGGCGCTCGTACGACACCCTGGATCTGGGCTCCCGAGTCGAGGTCGATCTCGACCCGGGTCACCCCGGTGCCGCCCACCTCGACGGGCAGGGCGCGCGGTCGGAACCCGGCGGCGTTCACCGCGACGGTCACCGCCCCCGGCACCAGTTCGGTGAAGGAGAACTCGCCCTGCTCCCCCGTGGTGCCGGTGGCCAGCAGATCCCCGCGCACATCGGTCACGATCACCATCGCGTCCTTGACGGGCCCGCCCGTCTCCGCGGCCCGCACCAGCCCGTTCAGCCCGCTGGTGCCGCTGAGCAGGATGTCGTACGAGACCGGCTCACCGTTCACGACGACGGTGGACGCCTGCGGCTGGAACCCGTCGGCGGAGGCGATCAGGACGTACGAACCCGTGCCCGGCGCGTCCACCGCGTAGGAGCCGTCGGCCTGCGCCACCGACCGGCCCAGCTGCCGTCCCGCGAGCGAGATCAGCGTGACGGCGGCCCGGGGGACGGGCGCGCTCTCGGCGCCGCGGACGAAACCACGTACCGGAACGCCTCCGGAGTGCTCGCCGGGAGGGGCCACCGTGGCGACGGCCGTGAGCCGCTGCGTGCCGGTGCCCTCGGCGGCGGTCTCGGTGCTCGCCACGGCCCAGCTCGGCACCCGCTCCTCGGCCGGAGCCGGGGCGTGGGCGGGAGCGGGGGCCTGGGCGGCGGCCGGGGCGGCCCCCGCCGGAGCCGTGTCCTGCGCCTGGGCCGTGTCCTGGGCCTGGGCCTTCTGCTCGGCGGCCTGCGCCAGCGCGCCCTTCGTCCGCAACGGAACCTCCTTGATGAACAGGCAGATGAACAGGGCGACCAGCGCGACCGGAGCGACGTACAGGAACACGTCCGCGATGCCGTGCCCGTAGGCGCTCTCCACGACCGTGCGCAGCGGCCCGGGCAGCGTGCTCACGTCCGGGATGCTGTCGGAGGAGCCGCCGGAACCGGACAGTCCGGCCGCGTACTTCGGGTCGAGAGTGGCCAGCCCGTCCTTGAGGTGGTCGGTGATCCGGTGGCTGAGCACCGCGCCGAACGCGGAGACGCCGACCGCGCTGCCCAGTGAGCGGAAGAAGGCCACCGTGGAGCTGGCGGCGCCCAGGTCGCCCGGCTCCACCTGGTTCTGGGTGCACAGCACGAGGTTCTGCATCATCATGCCGACGCCGAGACCCAGCAGTGCCATGAAGATCGCGACGTGCCAGTACTCCGTGTCGTACCGGATGGTGCCCAGCAGCCCCAGCCCGGCGGTGATCAGCAGTCCGCCGGCCAGCAGCCAGCCCTTCCACCGCCCGGTGCGGGAGATGAACTGCCCCGAGAGGGTCGAGGCGATGGCCAGGCCCGCGATCATCGGGATGGTCAGCACGCCGGACATGGTCGGCGACTCGCCCCGGGCCAGCTGGAAGTACTGGCTGAAGAAGATCACGCCCACGTACATCGCGACGCCGACGAAGAGCGAGGCCGCGGAGGCCAGCGAGATGGTGCGGTTGCGGAACAGCCGCAGGGGGATGATCGGCTCGCTCGCCTTCGACTCGACGAGCACGAAGAGCGCGAGCAGCACGAGCGACCCGCCGACCATGGCGTACGTCTCGGTGGACAGCCAGTCGTACTTGTCCCCGGCGAAGGTCACCCAGACCAGCAGCAGGCTGACCGCGGCGGTGATGAAGAAGGCGCCGGCCCAGTCGACCTTCACGTTCCGCTTGAGCACCGGCAGGTGCAGGGTCTTCTGCAGCACGATCAGGGCGACGACCGCGAAGGGCACGCCGACGTAGAAGCACCAGCGCCAGCCGAGCCAGCTGGTGTCGGTGATGAGACCGCCGATCAGCGGGCCGCCGACCATGGCGGTGGCGAAGGTGGCGCCCAGGTAGCCGCTGTACCGGCCGCGCTCCCGGGGGGAGATCATCGCGGCCATGATGATCTGGGCGAGGGCCGTCAGACCGCCCATGCCGATGCCCTGGACCGCGCGGAAGCCGATGAGCATGCCCGTGTTCTGGGACAGTCCGGCCGCGGCCGAGCCGGCCACGAATATGACGAGCGCCAGCTGCACGAGCAGCTTCTTGGAGAAGAGGTCGGCGAGCTTGCCCCACAGCGGGGTGGACGCCGTCATCGTCAGCAGCGACGCGGTCACGACCCAGGTGTAGGCGTTCTGGCCGCCGCCGAGGTCGTTGATGATGTCGGGCAGGGCGTTGGACACGATCGTCGACGACAGGATCGCGACGAACATGCCGAGCAGCAGCCCGGTGAGGGCTTCCAGGATCTGCCGGTGCGTCATCGGAGCACCGTCGGAGGGCGCCGAGGAGCCTCCCCCGTGCTTGGCGTGAGCCCGCACACCGGCTGGTGTGGTCGTTGCCATGGCCTTCCTTCTCTTACGTGGTGATCGCGGGTGTCGCGGGTCTACGGGTGGACTGTTCGAGTGCGGGTTCGGTGGGCGGCCTGGTCGGCGTGGTCGGCGTGGTCGGCGTGGACCGGCAGTCGTCGAAGCTGGCCCGCAGCCGCGCCATCAGCCGGGTGAGCTCGGCGATCTCGTCATCACGCCAGTCGCTCAGCCGCTCGGCGAGCATCCGCGTGGTCCGCCGGGTGAGCTCGTCCATCTGCTCCCGGCCCGCGGGGGTGAGGCGCAGGATGCGCGAGCGCTTGTCCACCGGGTCGGGGCAGCGCTCGATCCAGCCGCGGTCGACGACGTGGGCGACTTGGCGGCTGGTGACCGACATGTCCACGGCGAGCAGCTCGGCGAGCTTGCTCAAGCGCATGTCTCCGTGACGGTCCAGGATCGTCAGCACGGCGGCGGCACCGCTGGGGCAGCCGGACGGCAGCAGCCGTCCCATCTCCCTCTTCACGGCCCCGAAGGCGCTGAACTGACGGATCAGCTCCTCGTACTGCGCCTGCTCGGCCATCACACCTCCCGCATTCGTTGCTTAGGGCAACCGTAGAGGAGCTTGGTTGCTACAGGCAAATAAGATGGGGTAGGTGCGCCATAAAAACTTGGCAAAGGCAAGTATTGCGACCGTAAACGCGCAGGTGACCCCGGCTGACCCGGAGGTGGTGCCTGCTGACCCGGAGCCTGGTCCCCCACTTGGGCCACACCCCCGGATTCGCTAGTGTCTCGGGGCATGGCCAACACCCAGAACCCCCAGGGCAACCACGACCCCGCAGGCAGCACCCAGATGTTCCGCGCGTTCGTCGACGAGGGCCCTCAGGGCCGACAGAGCCGCCAGCAGCCGGCCGCTTCCTCGGGCCCGCGCGTGGGCCTGATCATCGGCGTTGTTGTCGCCGTCGCGATCGTCGCGGCGGTGGCGTGGCTGGCGCTGAAGTAGGTCTTCAAGGGGGACCGCCCAGGCGCACGACGGCCGCCGACGCGCCTGTCAGGGCGCATCGGCGGCCATGTGTCCAGGGCCGTGCTTCCGGCTCAGTCGGAGATGAGGCCCTCGCGCAGCTGCGACAGGGTCCGGGTCAGCAGCCGGGAGACGTGCATCTGGGAGATGCCGACCTCCTCGCCGATCTGCGACTGGGTCATGTTGGCGAAGAAGCGCAGCATGATGATGCGGCGCTCGCGGGGCGGCAGCTTGGCCAGCAGGGGCTTCAGCGACTCCCGGTACTCCACGCCCTCCAGGGCGCTGTCCTCGTACCCGAGACGGTCCGCGAGGGAGCCCTCACCGCCGTCGTCCTCGGGGGCCGGTGAGTCCAGCGACGAGGCCGTGTACGCGTTGCCGACCGCGAGGCCGTCGACGACGTCCTCCTCGGAGACGCCGAGCACGGCGGCGAGTTCGGTGACCGTCGGCGAGCGGTCCAGCTTCTGGGAGAGCTCGTCGCTTGCCTTGGTGAGGGCGAGTCGCAGCTCCTGCAGGCGGCGCGGGACGCGGACCGACCACGACGTGTCGCGGAAGAACCGCTTGATCTCGCCGACGACCGTCGGCATCGCGAAGGTCGGGAACTCCACGCCGCGTTCGCAGTCGAAGCGGTCGATCGCCTTGATCAGGCCGATGGTGCCGACCTGGACGATGTCCTCCATCGGCTCGTTGCGAGACCGGAACCGGGCGGCGGCGTACCGCACCAGCGGGAGGTTGAGCTCGATGAGAGTGTCCCGGACGTACGCACGCTCGGGGCTGTTCTCGTCGAGTGCGGCGAGCCGCAGGAACAGGGAGCGGGACAGGGTGCGGGTGTCGATGGCTCCCGAAGTCGGGAGTACCGGGGCCGGCGCGGCCTCGAGGGCCGGAACGTCGTCAAGCGCGGCGTCGGGCGCAGCCTCGCTCTTTGTGAGCGTGAGCACCTTCGAGCTGCCCTGGTCTGCGGACATGCCACCCCCTTTGGGTCGCGAGGACGGTCACGGCGAACGCCCCCACTTCAGGAACGCAGCCTCCACCTGAATACCGGCGCCGAAGCCCCGGCAAACGCGCTTCCGGCAGAATGTCACATGTCGGCAACACGCTGTAGTGACATGTCGACATGCGAGACGCGAATACGCCCTGGAAGAAGGGGGTCTGACGGTTTTTCGACACAGAGATGTCGGGATCCGCGCTGGTGAGCGATTCGCTCGTACCGGTTACCCGTCGATCGGGTTTTCGGTTGCGGCTCGACGAGTGCCGTCGTTTTACGGCCCTTATGTCGCCCTTACGCGGCGATCCTTGCGCGGCCTTACGCGTCGATCCGGTTCGCCGATCGCAGCCGCTGGAAGCTACGCGCGAGTAGCCGCGAGACATGCATCTGGGAGACGCCGAGTTCCGCACTGATTTGCGACTGGGTGAGATTGCTGTAGTAGCGCAGGAGGAGGATTCTCTGTTCGCGCTCCGGCAGTTGGACCAGCAGATGCCGGACGAGATCCCGGTGCTCCACCCCGTCCAGCGCCGGGTCCTCGTAGCCCAGCCGGTCCAGCAGTCCCGGCATCCCGTCGCCCTCCTGCGCGGCCTCCAGCGAGGTGGCGTGGTACGACCGCCCGGCCTCGATGCAGGACAGCACCTCCTCCTCGGTGATGCGCAGCCGCTCGGCGATCTCGGCGGTGGTCGGGGAGCGCCCGAAGGCGGTCGTGAGGTCCTCGGTCGCGCTGTTGACCTGCACCCACAGCTCGTGGAGCCGGCGCGGTACGTGGACGGTGCGGACGTTGTCGCGGAAGTACCGCTTGATCTCGCCGACGACCGTCGGCATCGCGAACGTCGGGAACTGCACGCCACGGTCCGGGTCGAAGCGGTCGATGGCGTTGATCAGGCCGATGGTGCCGACCTGGACGACGTCCTCCATCGGCTCGTTGCGGGAGCGGAAGCGGGCGGCGGCGTAGCGCACGAGCGGGAGGTTGGCCTCGATGAGCGCTCCGCGCACCCGATTGTGTTCCGGTGTGCCCGGCTGCAACTCCTTGAGCTGGGCGAAGAGCACCTGGGTGAGGGCTCGGGTGTCGGCGCCGCGGCTGCGCTGGGGGGCGGCGGGCGCGGGGGCTTCCGGGACCGGCTCGGCCGTCGGCTGGGGCGGCGCTTGAGGCGCAGTACTGGCCGGCACGGTCAACTCCACCTCGTGATCCATCAACTCATCCGTCAAAAGCGGTCATAGCATCACAAGACATGTCCACTGTGTGCAAGCACCGCATAATGCCGTGTTGAGCATCAAGTTGGGGCATAAGACGCAGAAGAACCCCACGCCATTCCGGCGAGGGGCTCCGAAGTTCCGAAAGGAGCGGGCTCAGTACTCGTAGTCCGCGATCACCCACGTGGCGAACTCACGCCACAGCGCGACGCCCGCCTGGTGCTCCGGGTGCTCCAGGTACCGCCGCAGGGCGGCCGCGTCCTCGAACCCCGAGTTGATGGCGAAGTCGTAGGCGATGGGCCGGTCGCTGATGTTCCAGCCCAGTTCCCAGGAGCGGATCTCGGGGATCTTGCCTTCGAGGGCGCGGAAGGCCTCCTCGCCCGTCACCACGCGGGGGTCGTCGCGCTGGACGCCCTCGTTGAGCTTGAAGAGGACGAGGTGGCGGATCATGTGTGCTCCTGGTTAATCAGCCCCGTCGGCGAGCCAGGTGAAGAAGTCGCCTACGGCTTTGGCGGCGTCCGATATGCCCTCGAACCCTATCTGGACGTAGTCGGCGGCCTTGGCCGGGTCCGTGATGATCACGTAGAGCACGAAGACCACGAGCACGTAGACGGCGATCTTCTTCGAGTTCACCGCCATCGCGGCCTCCCTTGTGACTGGTGTGCCTTTGGGGCCTCCTGTTGACGGCGGTGAGTGTATCCTTCGCGCCCTTCACGGGAACCGGCGCCTGTGGGCGGTCCGCATACGCAAGAAGGGCTCCGTCTCTCGACGGGGCCCTTCAGGCGGCGGAATGACAGAGGGTCAGGACGGCGAGGACCTTGGCCACGAGCCTCCTGACGCCGTGTTCGGAAATCCTGAGGCGGCGGGCGATCAGCTTGTTTGGTCGGCACCCTGCGAAGGCCAAGACCCAGCGCCCGTCGGTCTGCGACGCCGCCGAGTCACTCCTGGTGCACGCCGCTGTCGCCCCCCGCGTTCCTGCCCTGCGCGCTGGCGGCCCTGGCCGATCAGGGCGTGACCGTGCACGGTGACGACCGGGTGCGCGCCCACCACGCGGCGGTGGTGCCCGCGACGGACGAGGACTGGGGGCGCGAGTGCCTCTCCCTCGACATCGCCGCCGCCGTTGTCGACCTCGACATCGCCGCCGCCGTGGTCGACTCGCTGGACGCGGCCGTGAACCACATCCGCAGGCACGGCAGCGGCCACACGGAGGCGATCGTCACCGACTCCCAGACCGCCGCCCGCAGGTTCGTGGCCTCCTTGGACACGGCGGTGGTCGCCGTCAACGCCTCCACCCGGCTGGTCGACGGCGCGGAGCTGGGGCTCGGCACGGAGCTCGGCATCTCCACGCAGAAGCTGCACGCGCGGTCCGATGGGCCTGTCCGCCCTGACGACGACGAAGTACGTCCTGACGGGACACGGGAACCGACGAAGGGCCCGGTCCATCGGACCGGGCCCTTCGTCTGCCAGCGGTAGCGGAGGGATTTGAACCCTCGGTGACTTGCGCCACACTCGCTTTCGAGGCGAGCTCCTTCGGCCGCTCGGACACGCTACCGAGGGAGACCTTACAGCAAGGTCGGGCGTGGTTTGAAATCGGTATTCGGCGGGATCGGCGGCCACCGGACAGCCACCGGAGAGCCGGCGGGACAGTCAGCGGGACCGGAAGAAGTCCGTGAGAAGTCGGGCGCACTCCTCGGCGAGTACACCCTCGATCACCTCGGGGCGGTGGTTGAGCCGTCGGTCGCGGACGACGTCCCAGAGGGAGCCGGCCGCGCCCGCCTTCTCGTCCCGGGCGCCGTAGACCACGCGGTCCACCCGGGACTGCACGAGGGCGCCCGCGCACATCGTGCACGGCTCGAGCGTCACGACCAGCGTGCAGCCGGTCAGCCGCCACTGACCGACCCGCGCGGCGGCCCGGCGGATCGCCAGGACCTCCGCGTGCGCGGTCGGGTCGCCGGTGGCCTCGCGCTCGTTGTGGCCGGCCGCGAGCACGGTCGTGCCGTCCGGGGACAGTACGACAGCGCCCACGGGCACGTCCGCGCCGGCCCGCCCGGCCTCGTCCAGGGCGAGCCGCATCGCGGCCCGCCAGCGGTCACGTATCGGGTCCGGTGTCCGTCCTGCGGCCGGCGAGGTCAGCGGACGGTCTCCAGGACCTCCGAGGCGCCCAGGGACTCGGCGATCTCGGTGAGCGCGTCCGTGGACAGCGCCTTCAGTTCCTTCACGGTGACGCCGAGGTCGTCGAGGATCTCGGTGTCACCGACGGGACCGTGCGGCACGGCCTCGGCGGAGCCGCCGTCCTCGGCGCCGTCGTCCTCGTCCTCGTCCTCACCGTCCTCGGTGCCGTCGAGGTCGAGGGATTCCAGGTCGGTGGCGTCGTCGTCGCCGGGCTCCTTTCCGAGCAGTTCGTCGGTGAGCAGGATCTCGCCGTAGCTGCTGCGGGCAGCGGCGGCGGCGTCCGACACGTAGATACGAGGGTCCTCCTCGCCGTCGATCCGGACGACGCCGAACCAGGCGTCCTCCTGCTCGATCAGCACGAGCACCGTGTCCTCGTCGGGAGAGGCTTCCCGGGCCAGGTCGGCCAGATCCGACAGGGTCTCCACATCGTCGAGCTCTGTGTCGCTCGCTTCCCACCCGTCTTCGGTGCGCGCGAGCAGTGCGGCGAAGTACACCGTGACTCTCCCACTGGTCTTAGGCGTGCCGGTTGGGGGTCCCCCCGGCGGAGGTTGCGGGCGGGGAGAGCTGGGCTCCAAGCCCCACCCACTCGGAATCGTGGCAGAAACAAGACGCTCAGGGGACGTCTTCGGCTCCCTGTGTGTCCGACTGCCGCCGATCTCGTGTGCGTCGAGAGTCCGCGGAGGGTCCGTGAAGGGCTCACCAGCGCACTCGTCGCCGCCAACAGCGGATCGTACGCGGCTTTTCCAGGCGTCCACGCACGGCCACCGAAGTAACGTCCGCGCGTCCTGTGATCTTCCCCCGGCCGCAGCTTTGCCGTAGCCCTTTCGGCGTGTCACCGCCCTCGCCGGGGTGCTACCAGCGGAACGTCCGCATGCGCATCGCGTGCCTCAGCCGGGCCGTCCTGGCGCGGCGCGGCTGGACCCGGTCCCGCAGTTCGCGGGCCTCGGCGAGATCGCGCAGGAACTGGGCCCGGCGCCGCCTGCGCGCGGCGTCGGCCTGCTGTGGCGACGCGTCTTCTCGGGTTTCGCGGTCAGGCAGGTCAGGCAGGTCAGGCATAGGCACACCACCCCGGTACGGACCACCCCGGTACGGACCACCCGGTACGGACCACCCAGTACGTCCCTCCCACTTTCCCTCTGACGGGCGGTTTGATGCCAGCACAAGGGCTAATGGAGCCCGGCTACTGTTAGGCCCATGCGTCTCCACGTCGTCGACCACCCCCTGGTCGCTCACAAGCTCACCACGCTGCGCGACCAGCGCACCGACTCCGCGACCTTCCGCCGTCTCGCCGACGAACTGGTCACCCTGCTCGCCTACGAGGCCACGCGCGACGTGCGCACCGAACAGGTCGACATCAAGACGCCGGTCGCCTCGACCACGGGCGTCAAGCTCTCCCACCCGCGCCCGCTGGTCGTGCCGATCCTGCGCGCCGGCCTCGGCATGCTGGACGGCATGATGCGGCTGCTTCCGACCGCCGAGGTGGGCTTCCTGGGCATGATCCGCAACGAGGAGACGCTGCAGGCCTCCACGTACGCCACGCGGATGCCGGAGGATCTCTCCGGCCGCCAGGTGTACGTCCTGGACCCGATGCTGGCCACCGGCGGCACCCTGGTCGCGGCGATCCGCGAGCTGATCAAGCGCGGCGCGGACGACGTCACCGCGGTGGTGCTCCTCGCGGCCCCGGAGGGCGTGGAGATCATGGAGCGTGAACTCGCGGGCGCTCCGGTCACGGTGGTCACGGCCGCGGTCGACGACCACCTCAACGAGCACGGCTACATCGTCCCGGGCCTGGGCGACGCGGGGGACCGGCTGTACGGGGCGGCGGAGTAGGTCGTACGACCGCTCAGCAGGCCTTGCCGGAAGACGTGGACGTCGGCTGGGGCGCGGCCAGCGCGGCCAGTGCCTTGTCGGCGTCCGCCCTGTTCCTCAGGTCCTTGAAGCTGGTGCCGAGGATGAGGTCGAGGGTGTCGCCCTTGCGGGCGGCGTCGGTGCGGCGTTCGGCCGTGTTGAGCTGGGTGGCCAGGACGGGCAGCGAGGTCTTCAGGGAGGACGCGGGGCCGAGCAGTATCCCCGTGCCGGGGACCTTCTTGTCGTACTCCTTGCTCGCGTTGCCCACGTCGCCGATCTTGAAGCCGCGCTTCTTCAGCTCGTCCGCGGTCTTCTTGGCCAGGCCGATGCGGGGCGTGGCGTTGAGCACGTTGACGGTGATCTGACCGGGCTTGACCGGGGTGGCCGCACGGGCGGACGCGGACGGGGTCGGGGTCGCCTGCTTGGCGCAGTCCGCCTTGGTGCCGGCCGCGGTGGCCTTGTCGCCGCCGGTGAAGACGTCGATGAGTTGCAGCGTGCCCCAGCCGATCAGTCCGAGGGCGGCGACGGAGGCCACCAGCCCGACCGCGAGCCTGCCGCGCCGCCGGGGCCGACGCATCCGGGGGTACTTGTTCCCCTTGATCCGGTACTGGCGGCCCATGCCTTGGGGAGTCAGCATGCTCATGGGCGCAGCGTAGTGCGCCCGGGCGGCGATGCCTACTAGATGATCATTGGACGCCGCACAGGAGAACCCGAAAGGGCCAAGCCTTTACCGGACGGTCACATCAACGGTCACATCAGCTGTGCGAGCACGCTCAGTCCAGTTCGAGGACGCGCGCGTGCAGCACCTGGCGCTGCTGCAGCGCCGCCCGCACCGCGCGGTGGAGGCCGTCCTCCAGGTACAGGTCGCCCTGCCACTTCACCACGTGCGCGAACAGGTCGCCGTAGAAGGTGGAGTCCTCGGCGAGCAGGGTTTCCAGGTCGAGCTGGCCCTTGGTCGTCACGAGCTGATCGAGGCGGACCGGGCGCGGCGCGACATCCGCCCACTGCCGGGTGCTTTCCCGGCCGTGGTCGGGGTACGGCCGGCCGTTTCCGATGCGCTTGAAGATCACACGGAAAGCCTACCGGGCAAGCCTCTCCGGGCGCAGCTTCCCGGCTCGGCCCGCGCTGGCGAGTATGTGTGGATTACGTCGTATAGCGGTCAGATCGGGCAGCGCGGCGGAGACGGGGGCCCGCCTCCGCCGCAGGTTCAGCGGTCCCGTTTCTCCGGGGGCCGCTGCGGTTTCGGTTCCTTCGCCCGCGGTTTGGGCGTGTTGCGTGCGGCCTCGGCGCGCAGCAGGGCGCGCAGGGCCGCGTACGGGTCGATCGGCATGTCTGTGTTCCTTGCGTCGTACTGATGGAACCGGGAGGCGGACCGGTTCTGTCAGCAGCGCAGGACCACTGTGCGCAGGGCGTGCAGGGCGTGCGGAGTGCGCGGCGTTACGGGCAGGGGGCGGGCGGCGGGGGCCGCGGGCTCCGCATCCGGGAGGGGCGCGGGACGCAGCGGTGCGACGGGACGGGCCGTGCCTCGCGCGGCCGGCCGCAGCACGGTGTCGAGGGCGTCGTACTCGAAGGCCGCGGCGCCGCTCTCGCCCGCCACCGCGGCGGCGGGCACCGCCTGCGCTCCCACGTGAGCGCTCGGCACGAGCAGGGCGAGCAGAAGTATGAGCAACCGCGGCCAGGCATGCCGACCTGCGACACGGGGGGCCTGCGGTGCGGTGCTCACGGGAGTTCCTCTCCCCGTGACACCGATGTCGTTCATCGCACTAATAGCGAGATCCGCCCGATCGGCGGACCGCTGCTTGGCCCAATGACCGCCACTCGGCCCAAGCCCGGCAGCTACTGGGCCGGCCCAAGACCCGGCGGCTACTGGGCCTGTGGCTTGGCGGCTACTGGGCCTGTGGCTTGGCGGCTACTCGGCCTATGGCTTGGCGGCCTTCGCCGCCGCCTTCATCTCCTGCTTGTGCGCCCGGACCTTGGTCAGCGACTCGGGCCCGGTGATGTCGGCGACCGAGCGGAAGGACTTCGGCTCGCCGTAGGCGCCCGCGGCCTCGCGCCAGCCCTCGGGGCGCACGCCGAGCTGCTTGCCCAGCAGGGCGAGGAAGATCTGCGCCTTCTGCTTGCCGAACCCGGGCAGTTCCTGGAGCCGCCTCAGCAGCTCGCGCCCGTCGTCGACGCCCTCCCAGACGAGCTCGGCGTTGCCGTCGTAGTGCTCGACGAGGTACTGGCACAGCTGCTGGATCCGCTTGGCCATCGACCCCGGGTACCGGTGCACGGCGGGCTTGTCCGACAGCAGGGCCGCGAAGGCCTCCGGGTCCTGTGCGGCGATCTCGTGCGCTTCCAGGTCGTCCGCGCCCATCCGCCGGGCGATGGTCGAGGGCCCCTTGAACGCCCACTCCATCGGAATCTGCTGGTCCAGCAGCATCCCGACCAGCGCGGCGAGCGGGGAGCGCCCGAGGAGCGCGTCGGCCTCAGGGTCCTGGGCGAGGTGAAGGGTGACGTCCATGCCCCGATCATCGCGCGTACGGGGTCAGCTCGCCCGCCAGTACCCCAGCGCGTGCGTCCGCTGCTTGGGCACGCCGAGTTCCTTGCGGACGTACGACGACAGGGTCCGGGTCGTGGCCGTGTCGCAGGCGATCCACACGTACGGGTCGGGGGTGGCCGCCAGCAGTGCGGGGAGGTCCGCCTTCACCTCGGTGATCAGGTGGGCGCCGGAGTCCCGTCGGGGCACCTGCCGCAGGTCGTGCCGGGTGGCGTCGGCGCGGCACGGAAGGCCGTCCACCGCGCCCTCGAACCAGATGGTCGCCGGGGCGCTGTCCAGCGCGTCGAGCAGGGAGTTGAGCGCGGGCAGCGAGGCCGGGTCGCCGATCGCGAAGACGTGCGTGGGATCGGGCTGGGGCCGCTGGAAGCCCGTCCCGTGCACGGTCGCCTCGATGGTGTCGCCGGGTTTCGCTGCCCGCGCCCAGTCACTTGCGCACCCCTCGTGGAGTGCGAATTCCAGGGTGAGGGTGCCGGCCGCCGGGTCGGGGTCGACCAGGGTGTACGCGCGCTGGTGGGGCTTGCCCGCGTTGCCGAACCAGAGCCGTATCCACATCGTGGGGTGGACGCCGGTGACGGCCGGCATGCCGCCGTCGGTGAGGTGGACGCGCCGGTAGTGCTCGGTGACGTCCTCGGCGCCGGTCACGGTGAGGACGAAGTCCTTCGCGCGCAGCAGTTTGAGAACCGCGCCCTCCCAGCCGTGCCCCTGCCCCATCGCGGCTTCACCCTTCGCGTACGATCCCCTCATCATTACTTAGGCAAGCCTAACCTAAAGGAAAGCGGGGGCGCAGGGTGATCACCGGGATTTACCGCGACGCCTGGGGGATACCCCACCTGCGCGCGGACAGCGCGCGTGCACTCGCCCGTGCCCAGGGCCGCGTGACCGCCCTCGACCGGGCCTGGCAGCTGGAGGTGGAGCGCCATCGGGCACAGGGCACCTCGGCCGCTTTCCTCGGCACCGATGCCCTCGCCTGGGACGGTTTCGCGAGACGGGCCCGCCTGGACGACACGGCCAGACGCTGCTTCAGTTCCCTGGAGAGACGGGACCCGGAGACGGCGGACTGGGTGCGGGCGTACGTCGACGGTGTCAACGACGGGCTGGACAGGGCCACGGCACCGGAGTTCGCCCGGGTCGGCCTCGCCCCCGGCCGCTGGGAGCCCTGGACCCCGCTCGGCGTCTGGCTGGCCACCCACATCCTCTTCGCCGGGTTCCCGGCCAAGCTCTGGCGGGAACAGGTCGTCCAGCACCTCGGCGCGGACGCCGTCGCGCTCTTCGCCACCGACGGACCCGGCACCTCCGGCAGCAACGGCTGGCTGGTCAGCGGGGAGCGCACGACCACCGGCCACGCCGTCATCGCCGGCGACCCGCACCGCTTCATCGAGGACCCCGGCGTCTACCAGCAGATCCACCTCTCCTGCCCCGAGTTCGACGTCGTCGGCCTCGCCGTCCCGGGCGTCCCCGGCATCGCCCACTTCGGCCACACCGGCACGGTCGCCTGGGCCATCACCAACGCCATGGCCGACTACCAGGACCTGTACCGCGAGCGGCTGCGGCGCACGGGTGCCGGTGTCGAGGCCCTCGGCCCCGACGGCGTCTGGCGGCGTGCCGCCCGGCACACCGAGACCGTCGAGGTGGCGGGCGAGGAGCCGGTCGAGGTCGAGGTGATCGAGACGGACCGGGGACCGGTGATCATCGGAGGGCCCGAGGGCCTGGACGACCGGGTACCGGACTCCGGCACCCCGGTCGCCGACAGAGCCTGTGTCACATCCCCGGTCGGGCGCGCGACGCCTGGCACGCACGCTCGCCGCGTTGCCGAACCGCCCACGTGGCTCCTCCCCCACGCTCGAACAACCTCGCGCGGGGGGACCCCCATCGAGGGCGCTCCGGCGCCTTGCGATCGCACGCACCAGACGCCGCGCGCTGATCCGACCGGGGATGTGACACAGGCTCTCAGCCTCCGCTACCCGCCCCGAGTCACCGAGGACCTGGGCTTCAGTGCCCTGCTCCCGCTGCTGCGGGCCCGCCGGGTGGCCGACGTGGACCGTGCCCTCGACCTCTGGGCCGAGCCCGTCAACGTCGTCCAGGCCGCCGACACCGAGGGCGGCCTGCTGCACCGGGTCGCGGGCCGGGTGCCGCTGCGCGCCGAGGCCAACCGCATCCGGCTGGTGCCCGCGTGGGAGCCCGGCCACGGGTGGGAGGGCCGGCACGAGACGCCGTACGCCGGCCTCACCGACGGCATCGCCGTGATGGCCAACCAGCGCGGCCCCGCCACATCGCTCGGCGTCGAGTTCGCCCCACCGCACCGCGCCGACCGCATCACCGCCCTGCTGACGGAGAGGGACCGCTGGTCGGCCGCGGACATGCCGGTGATCCACATGGACACCCGACTCGCCTCCGCCGTACCCCTGTTGGACCAGCTGGAGGCGCTGGACGGCCTGACCCCCGAGGCCGCCGCCATCAGGGACGCGCTCCTGCGCTGGGACCGCCACATGGACGCGAACAGCACGGACGCCGCCGTGTACGCGGCGGTCCGCGGTGCGGTCGTACGGCGTCTCGCGGCGCACCCGGCGTTCGCCGCGCTGACGACCCCGCCCGCCTACCCGGAGGTCTTCCTCCCCTGGCTCAACCTCGTCCCGCGCGTCGGCTTCGCCCTCGAACACCTGCTGCGGGCCGACGAGTTGTACGGCATCGACCGTGCCGAGACCGTCCGCGCGGCCGTCGAGGAGGTGGCCGCCTCCGGGGACCTTCCCGCTACCTGGGGCGACACGCACCGCCTGTCCCCCTGGCGGGCCCTAGTGCCGCGGCAGGCAACGTTTGCCCCGTCGCGACGCCCGGCACGCTCCCCCACTGCCCTAAAGGCGTGGGAGGTGCCCCCACTCGCCGCACCGGGCACAGACCCAAGTACATCCAGTACGAGGGCCTGCGCCCGGCACGCCGAGAGCACGCACCGGACGCCGCTCCTTGACGGGCAAACGTTGCCTGCCGCGGCACTAGCCGACCCGCCCTCCGAGGGCCCCGGCCTGTCCGGTGACCACGACTGCGTGCTGTGCACCTCCGCCGTGCCCGGCTGGACCGACCTGAGCGCGCGCGGCCCCGCCGCCCGTTACGTGTGGGACCTCGCCCGCCGCGAGGACAGCCTCTGGGTGGTGCCGTTCGGTGCCTCGGGCGTCCCCGGCTCGCCCCACCACCGTGACCAACTTCCCTTGTGGCTCAGGGGAGATCTCGTCCCGGTCGTCACCGACTGGCAGCAGTTGAAGAAGGAGAACGAGGATGCCTGACGTGTACGCCCCCACCCGCGAGCCCGTTCACGAGCGGACCGTCGACGGCTTCGGCACCGTCCGCGTCCTGCCCCTCGACGCGCACGCCGACGCCGAGGTCGTCCACGCGTGGGTGAGCGAGCAGCGGGCCGCCTTCTGGGGCATGAACGGCCTCACCCGGGACCAGGTCGCCGAGATCTACGCGCACCTGGACACTCTCGATACCCACCACGCCTACCTGGTGGTGAAGGACGGCGAACCGGCCGCGCTCCTGCAGACCTACGAGCCGGAGGCCGACCGCGTCAGCGAGTGCTACGAGGTGCGGGACGGCGACATCGGCATCCACCTGCTGCTGGCGCCCGCCGGACCGGGCGGCGGGCGGTCCGGCTGGTCGTCGGCGCTGCTGGTCGCCGTCACCTCGTACGTGCTGCTGGGCCTGGACCGCGAGCGGATCGTCGTCGACCCCGACGTGCGCAATGAGAAGGCGATCGCCCGCTTCCTGAAGCAGGGGTTCACGGCGGGCCCGGCCGTCGTCCTGCCGGAGATCGACATCCCGGACGTGTGCCTGCCCAAGAAGCACGCCCAACTCGCGTTTCTCGAGCGCGAGGTAGCCTTTCCCGGTGACGCCTGACCAGCTCATCGCCCACTACGGACTGGAACCGATCCCCCGCGAGGGCGGGCTGTTCCGGCAGACCTGGGCGGGCCCCGAGCGCGCCGACGGCCGGCCCGAGGGCACGGCCATCGTCGCCCTGCTCACCTCGGACGACTTCTCGGCCCTGCACCGGTTGTCCCACGACGAGATCTGGCACTTCTACCGGGGCGACCCGCTGGAGATGCTGCTCCTCGCCCCGGACGGCACGTCGAGCACGGCCGTCCTGGGTCCGGACATCCTCGCCGGCCAGCAGCCGCAGCTCACCGTCCCCGCCGGCACCTGGATGGGCGGACGGGTCGTGGCGGGCGGCGCGTGGACCCTCTTCGGCTGCACCATGGCGCCCGGATTCACCTTCGAGGACTACGAGCACGGAGACGTGGGGGAGTTGACGGCGCGCTATCCGGCGGAGGCCGAGCGGATCGCGGGACTGTGCCGGCCATGAGATCCGTGACATCCGTGAGATCCACAGGGCTGCTGGAGGGGCAGGTCGCCCTGGTCACCGGCGCCGGCGGCGGCATCGGACGGGGCATCGCGCTGCGGTTCGCCGAGGAGGGCGCGGCGGTCGCCGTGCACTGCCGTACGGCGATGGAGGCGGCGCGCGAAGTGGCGGACCGCATCCGGGACCTGGGCCGCAGGGCCGTCGTACTGCGGGCGGACCTCACCGACGAGGACGGCTGCCGCCGCCTGGTCCGGGAGGCGGCCGAGTGGGCGGGCGGACGGCTGTCGGCGCTGGTCAACAACGCGGGCGTACAGCCGACGCGGGCCCTGCCCGGGATGACGGCGGCCGAGTGGCGGGCGGTCGTGGACGCCAACCTGACGAGCGTCTTCGCCTGCACGCAGGCGGCCGCGGAGGTCATGCGGGAGCAGGGCGAGGGCCGGGTCGGCGGTTCGGTGACGCACATCGCGTCGATCGAGGCCGGTCACCCGGCCGTCGACCACGCCCACTACTCCGCGTCCAAGGCGGCCGTGGTCGCGCACGCGCGGGCGGCTGCCCTGGAGTACGGCCCGTACGGCATCCGCGTCAACACGGTCTCGCCCGGCCTGATCGCCCGGGAGGGGCTGGCGCGGGACTGGCCGGAGGGAGTGCGGCGTTGGCAGGGGGCGGCGCCGCTGGGCCGGTTGGGGCGGCCGGAGGACGTGGGCGACGCGTGCGTGTTCCTGGCCTCGCCGCTCGCGACCTGGATCACCGGGCACGACCTGGTCGTGGACGGAGGGGTGTCGGCGCGGCCCACGTGGTGAGCGTTCCCTCGTCTGCGTCCGTACCTCTCCACAAGGCGGCGAGTCCCAAGGCGGCGAGTCCCGAGGCGGCGAGTCCCGAGGCGGCGAGTCCCGAGGCGGCGAGTCCCAAGGCGGAGAGTCCCAAGGCGGAGAGACAAGACGGAGAGAACTGACGTGGGGTGTGACGTTGAGCGCAGCGCAGGCCGACGAAGCGGACCCCGGCGGCGCGGGCGTCGGCGACTTCAAGGGCTGGTGCTGCTGGGCACCTTGCTGGTCCTGCTCCTCGGCGGCGCGGGACCGGCGTCGGCCCACGCCGCCCTCAGCGCCACCGACCCCGAGGACGGAACCGTCCTCAAGTCGGCGCCCCGCCACATCACCCTGACCTTCACGGAGTCCGTCGGCCTGCTGAAGGACTCCTTCCGCGTCCTGGACCCCGACAACCGGCGGCTGGACCTCGGCAAGGCGCGGCACGCCCCGGAAGGTTCCGACACGGCCCGGGTGACCCTGCCCGACGAACTCGCCGAGGGCACCTACGTGGTGGCCTGGCGCGTGGTGTCGGCCGACAGCCACCCCGTCGGCGGCGCCTTCACCTTCTCCGTCGGCAAACCCTCCCCGACACCGCCGGCCGTCGACACCGGCCCGGTCGAGGACCCGGCGACCGCCAGCCTCTACAACATCGCCCGCTACCTCGCCTACCTCGCCGCCGCCCTGCTCATCGGCACGGCCGTCTTCGTGACCGTCTGCCGCCCGCCGGACACCGCCCCGCTGCGCAGGTCCCTGTGGGCGGGCTGGTGGACGCTGCTCGGATCGACACTGCTGCTCCTCCTGCTGCGCGCCCCCTACGAGACGGGCACCGGCCCGGCGGCCGCCTTCGACACCTCGGCCCTCGGTGACACCCTGACCAGCCGCCCGGGCCTGGTGCTGCTGGCCCGGCTGGCCCTGCTGCCGCCGGCGGCCTTCCTCCTCGTACGACTGCTGGGGCAAGGATCGTCGTGGTCGCGCACCTGGTCCGCGGCGGGCGGCGCACTCGCCGTCGGCCTGGCGGTGACCTGGGCCGCCGGGGAGCACGCCTCCGCCGGGATCCAGGTGCCCGCGGCGATGACCTCCTCCGTGCTGCACGTCCTGGCGATGGCGGCGTGGCTCGGCGGCCTGATGGCCCTGCTCACCACGCTGTACCGGTCGCCGTCCGCCATGCCCGCCGACGTGGTCGCCCGCTTCTCCCGGCTCGCCTTCGCCTGCGTGAGCGTCCTCGTCGTGACCGGCGTCTACCAGTCCTGGCGGGGCCTCGGCTCCCTGTCCGCGTTCACGGACACCTCGTACGGCAAGCTCCTGCTCGCCAAGCTGGCCGCGGTGGTGGTCGTGCTGGCGGCGGCGTGGCTCTCACGGCAGTGGACGGCACGGCTGGTGACGGAGGACGCGGCGGTGGACGCCGAGGCGGTCGTACGGGAACGGGTGCCGGAGCCGGTGGGGGGCCCGCCGCTGCCGCCGCAGGACCCGGTCGCCCCCTCCGCGAACGACCCGTACCGCCGCGGCCTGCGCCGCTCCGTACTCGCCGAAGTCGGCGTCGGCGTAGTGGTGTTGGTGATCACGACGATCCTCACCGGCACACTCCCCGGCCGCGCGGCGGCCGAGGCGGCGACGGCGACCCCGGCGACCGGCCTGCCCGCCGCGTCCGTCACCACCGTCCCCTTCGACGCCGGCACCCCCGGCGGCCAGGGCAAGGTCCAGATCACCCTCGACCCCGGGCGCACCGGCGACAACTCGGTCCAGGCCGTGGTCTTCGACTCCGAGGGCCTGCTGTCCACCGTCCCCGAAATCCGCCTCTCCTTCACGCTCCCGGCCCAGGACATCGGCCCGATCGACGCCGAACTGACCGACCAGGGCGGCTACTGGGGGACGAGCGCGCTCAACCTGCCCATCGCCGGGGAGTGGACGATGAAGGTGACGGTGCGGGTGTCGGAGATCGATCAGGTGAGTGAGTCGGCGGAGGTGCGGATCGGGTAGGGCGGGGGGCTGGGGTTCGCCGCGGTGCGCCGTGTGGGCTGAACGCAGTGATGACGCGACTGGGGCGAGCATGCGACCCCCAGCACTCCGAACACTGCGATGAAGACGCCCTGCAGGATCATCAGCCCTGATCTGGACGGTCACACCCGAGTTCGGAAGTCCGTCGGATGGCCGCCGCGGGGGCCGGGTCAGGCGGCGCGTCCCTCCGCGGCGTCCCCACGCGCCTTGACCTCCAGCCGCCGGATGGCAGTGGCGTGGGCCGGCCGGGTCGTACGAAGCGGGGGTGACTTGAGTCTTCTGGCCAAGATGGCGAACTCCAGCTGAGCGCTGCGCGTGCCGACACACACCACGTTGAGCCGGTACGTTTGCCCCTTGCTCAGGAAGGGTTCGGTGTGTACACCGTCCGTCACCCGCTCCACCCCGGACTCGATCATCCGCCCGTCGTGAACAGCGGCGAGAGCGGACTGGGCCTGCTTGGTCAGCTCGACTCAGCCACGCCCTGGCGCTCGATGAAGTCATGAGGCGGTTTCCCAATACTTCGAGCCGACTTCCTTGGTGGGCAGAATGGCCTTCCCGCTGCGGACCTTCACACCGTCGCAGCTGCTGCCGCTGGACCGGTACTTCGTCCACGAGACCTTGTAGCCCCGGGCACCGTACTGCAGGTGCCCGTATTTGTTCCGACTGACGTCGTGGCTGTAGGACGAAGCCGAGGCGATGGCCCGCGACGAACTCACCGGCCCGGAGTTCACCGACCGGTACACCGATGTGGAAATCCACGCCCAAGCGCGTCAACTTCCTCACCCATACGTTCGAGCCGGGCCTGGCCGTACAGCCGATCGTGCAGGGCAACTCGTCGCCGACTGCCAGGGCAGGTCTCCGCATCGCACGGGGCTCGCCCAACGAGTGCCCCCAACTGAGCCGACAACAGGCACAGTTGGGGACTTGGCCCGTACCGGATCGGGGGCCGGTACGGGGGTCACACGTTGCTGCCCTTGCGCCTCGCAGCGCCCCGGAAAGTCATGGAGGGGAAATTGGCAGATCTGTTCCACCCCCGCGAAGGAAAACCCCAGGTGAGGTGGCCGTGCCGGTGGAACAGATCTGCCAATCACTGGGTGAGCGTCCGGGCCTCCGCGCAGATCGCGTCGTGACCCGGGGTGGTGGCCTCGGGCAGTCGCCCGGAGTCCGGCAGTCCGGATGGCTACACCACGCGGCGGGACGCCACCCCCCGGAAGCGGCAGCCATCGGGGGATGCAGGTCGTGCAGGCGCGCTCAGGCGCCCTGGGTGTCGATCTCACGGTAGGGGTTGCCCTCTGCCGGCCCCAGCGTCCATTCAGCAGCCTTGATGATCGAACGCGTCATAGCGATCTCCTGCTGCGCCCGTTCGCTTCGGCCACCTTGGAACTCAGCGCGTCGACAGTGCCTGCGCCGCTGCGGCACTCCGGCGCGTTCGGGGGCGCCGGTTGGTCGTCGAGGGCGCGGCACAGCGCCGCGTGCAGGTGCTCAGCGTCGGCCAGGGTCAAGTTCGGCTCAGCATCTGTCGAGTGGTGCCCATTCCGAGACACCCGCAGGGGAACGGCAATGTGGTCATCGTCGGTGCGGTGCACACAGCTCCTCGGGGTGCGCTTGATCTCCCAGGTCATGACGTCCCTCCGACGCGCGCGAGGCGGTACGCGCCCCACAGTTCCCGCCCCGACTCGCAGCCTTCCTGCGCCTTGGGGACGCCCTTGCAGCCCTCGCGCTTGCGGGTGTGCTCGAACCACAGGCGGTAAGCGCGCAGCATCGGCAGTTCGGCAGTCCGCACGCGTGACTCGACCTTGGCTTCGTTCATCGGTTCACCTCCGTCAACTGCCATGCGTACGGGGCACGTCGGCGTTCGTCGGGTCGGAGGACGTAGGCCCGGACGAGGGGGTGTGTCGCGTCCTGGCCGTGCTGGTCATCGAGCGGGGCGGGGACCCGTCCGGCGCGGCGCAGACGCGCGAGCGCAAGCACGGCGCCCCACATCTCCGGCGACGGCTGCATCGCATACACGGGCGCCTGTGTGCGCTGGTCGGGGGGCGTGTGCCCGTCGGATTTCCGTGTCCCGAACAGGAGGGCTCTCACCCGTTCGAGTGCGTGTGGTACGAATCGCATGTTGGCGCTCCTTCGCAGCGTCGGCCATGCCCCCGGACCGGTCGCACGGTCGCGGGGGTGCTTGCGTCCGACCACGTTGACGCCCCATATGGGACGTATTTGCCGTGACGCAGCGACAGTTGGAACGCCTCGGCGGTACGGTGGAAGAACGCCCAAACGTCCCTGGGGGAAGCCTTGAATACGGCGCTCAGATCAGCTATGCAGACAGCCGGTTTATCGCCACGGCAACTCGCGGCTCGTGTGGGCGTCTCCGGAAAGACCGTTGAACGATGGGTTGCGGACCCGGAACTCATCCCACACGCCAGAAACCGGGAAGACGCCTGCAAGGCGTTGGGAGTTGACGAAGACATGATCTGGCCGAAAGTGGTAAAGGATCGAATCAAGACCGGTGGTGACCGGGAGATCATCCACTCCTACCCCTATAGGTCTGCGTGCCCTTCCACCGTGTGGGGCGAGTTGGTTGCCGATGCCACGGAAGAATTGTTCTTCGCCGGATACACGAACTACTTTCTGTGGCTCGACCAGCCTGCTTTCGTTGAGACACTGCGCAAGAAACTGGATGCCGGTTGTCGCGTGCGATTCCTGCTCGGCGACCCGAACGGAGAGGTGACCCGCAAGCGCGAAACAATCGAAGACGTTGCGCTCTCGGTGTCCACGCGTATCCGCATCACCCTTGAGCATCTCGGCAAGCTGGGCGTGTATGAGGGACTGGAGACGCGCTTCTCTGCACCGGATGATGCAGTGAACCATGTGTCTCTGTCAGTGTTCCGCTTCGACAATGAAGCGTTGGTCACTCCGCATCTCGCGCGGCTGGTCGGTCACGACTCGCCACTCCTGCACCTTCGGAAGCACGACAACAGCGGGATGTTCGACCGGTTCGCAGAACACGCCGAGGAACTGTGGACCAGGGGCGCACAGGTGGACAGCATGCCCGCAGAATCTTAGCCGTCTGTGCCGAGCGTGGCACAACACAAAGACGGCTGACCGCTCGTCTGGCGAGGGCTTGAAATCTCGCTTCCGGGCCGCAGGGCTGGGAGAGCTGCCACCCGGCCCGGGGATCGATTCTCGCGTTCGGAATGACCGTCAGTGGTGGAACAGCCTCAGCCCGGTGCGTGCCAGCGTGATCCCGTGCTCGCGGCAGGCTTCCTCGACCTCGTCGGATCTGATGGATCCTCCCGGCTCCGCAATGTACTGAACGCCGTGGCGGTGGGCATGGTCGACGTTGTCGCGGAACGGCAGGGCGCCATCGGAGGCGAAAGCCACCCGGTCGAGGCATTGAATCCATTGAGCGCGCTCGTCCGCGGTGAGCTCCCCTGCCGGTGTGACGAGCACCTCCTCCAGGTGCCTGGCCTCGTCCGGCGTGAGGTCGCCTTCGATGAAGCGGATCTGCCAGTTGATCCGGTCCTGGCGCCGGATGCCGGGGCGGAAGGACAGCGCGCGGACGCTGGGGTGTCGCCGCAGCCACCAGGTGTCGACCTTGGCACCGGCCAGACGGGTGCAGTCGACCCGGGACTGCTGGCCGGCGCCGATTCCCAGCGTCATGCCGTCCCGCAGGTAGCACACGGAATTTGACTGGGTGTAGCGCAGGACTGCCAGCCCCAGCAGCAGGTCCGCCACGGCCGTGTCAGGGAGGCCGTCGTCCACGACGCGCAGCAGGGTGGAAGACAGCACCACCTCATCATGCTGTTGGGTCAGGCGCAGGCCGAAGACCTCCCGCGCTTCCTCGCGCGGAGACACGAAGCTGTCGTCCGCCTCCATGATCAGGAAACGGCCGTTCTTCTTCTTGCTGAGCCGTTCGATGGTGCCCGGCGCGTAGCCGGGAGCGACGATGCCGTCGCAGACCATGCCGGTCAGCAGCTCGGCGAGTTCGGCATCGACCGGATGAGAGACGGCGGCAAAGTCGCCGTAGGAGGATTTCGGATCGGCGTCCCGGGCCCGGAGGTAGGCACTGGCCAACGCGCCGACCTCCCCGTCGGCGACTCCGTAGAGCTCCGCGGTGACCTCATCGATGGCCCCGGAGACGGCCGCACCCGCGGGCGAGACGTGCTTGAAGGAAGCAGCCGCCGGCCTGCCCAGTGCCTGGCCGGCTTCGTGTACGAGCTGCCATCCGTTCAGCGCGTCCAGCATGTTGATGAACGACGGTTCCCCGTGCAGTAGCCGGACCGGCCACCTGTCGGGCGTCACCGGTGCGGCGTGCGCGGCTTCCTGTTGCGGGTTGATTCCGTAGCGCAGCTTCACGTCATGGCCTCCTCAGCGGAACATCGCTGACGGAGACGCCCAGGCGGTCGACGCTCTCATCGGAACAGACGCGGCCGCTCCCCGGTGGTTGTCCACCCGCGCCAGTCGCGGCCGGGTTCAACTCTATCGGCCGTGGCGGCCGGGATGCCCTCGGGAGCCGGGCAGCCAAGCCCCTGCAGCCACGGACAGCAGCAGCAACTCACGCCCCCTGCACCCTGGTTGGGCACCTGTGACGTTCCAGCCCCACAGTGCGCTGGGATTCACGTGAACATCAAATTCGAACGCGTGCCCGATTTTTCCCGTCGTCTCGCCCTCGTCCTCACGGTCGCCGCCGTACCGGTTCTCGCGGGGCCCCCGATCGCCCATGCGGAGGACACCGGGCCGGCGGAGCTCGTGCTGACGGCACCGGCGAGATACGAGCCGGTGGAGGACGTACTGTATGCGGCCGGAGACAACGGCTACCTGCACAGACGGGAAACGACCGACGGCTCCACGGCGTCGTATCAGTGGCGCGGTTACGACGGCACCGAGCGGACCGTCGAGAACTTCACCGGCACACTGCCGGACCAGCAGGGCTACTACGGCGCCGGCACGGACATCCTGCCCGTGCCCATCGGCGCGAGCGGGGTCGTGCAGCTGAGGGACCCGGCGACCGGGGAGTCGACGTCGCTGACCGTGCCCGAAGGGCAGTCCACCGTCGGCTCGTTCGGGACGACCGTGCTGACGATCTCGTTCAACGACGTGTGGCAGGCGGACAAGCTGCACATCCTCCGCGTCCAGGACGGCGTGACCGTCGACACGCCGGTCGACCCGCCGGAGGGGGAGCGGTTCGACCGGTACCCGGTCGTGGCCGGCGACGGGCAGCTGGCCGTCGTGCGGTTCATCCACGGGCGCACGCTCGGGATCCTCGACCTCGCCACGGGCGCTCTCACACCCGTCTCCTCCCGCGTCGCCGTCGACCAGTCCTGGAACATCCAGGCGGCCGTCTCGCCCACCCACATCGCCTGGTACCAGGCGGGCATGACCCAGGCCCGGGTGGTCCGCCGCGACGACCCCGCCGGGGCGCAGACCTCCGTGGCCGTACCGACTTCCGACGAGGGCACCAGCGTCGTCGGGCTGGCCGGCGACTGGCTGCTCACGAGCGAGCGGCTCAAGCCCGCCACCGTGCAGAACCCGCCGCTGCGTCAGGGCAGCCCGCTCAAGGCCACTCCGCTCGGCGGCGGTTCGCCGGTCACCCTGCTGGCCGCCGCGCAGGGCGACCTGGCGCAGATCCCGGGCGGCGGGGCGATCGCGGTCGGGGGCGCGGGCGCCGGTGACTGGGCGGTGCGCCGGATCGAGGTGGCGGCGGACGGCGGCCTGACGCTGCGTACGCTCTCCGCGGTGCCCGCCGTCCCGGCCACGGTGCGCGGGATCGCGCTCGCCGGCGGCCAGTTGGTCACCAAGGAGGAGGACAGCGCGCCGCGCCCCGCCTACCAGACGCGGAAGGTGACGCTCACCGGGACGCCGTCGGCGGGCGAGCGCTCCCAGGTCACCACCGCTCCCCTCGGTGACAGTTACGGCCAGCCGCTGGGCGGCGGGGACGGGTCCGTCGTGCACGTCCGGTACGACGAGGCCACCCAGCGGGACGTCCTCGTCCGCGCCACCGCGGCCGGCGCCCGCACCGAGGTCGTGCCCTTCGACCGCGCCGCCCCGTCGACCTCCGGCCGCGGTCTGCGCGACGCCGCCGGGCGGTACGCGGTGTACGGCGGCGGAGACGAGCGAGTGGTCGTCGACTTCGAGGCGCCCGGCGGCGGGACGGTGGTGCAGCGGCTCAGCACCCCGGCGGCGGCGCTGTGGGGTTCCGAGCTGTGGACCACGGACGGTACGGGGGGACGGATCGAGGCGCGCGACCTGGCGACCGGCACGGTCACCTCGTACTCCGTGGGCGCCTCCTGCGTGATCCGCGACATCCAGGCCGTCGGACGCTGGGTGTACTGGGACTGCCTGGGCCAGGACATCGTCGGCGGCGACGAGTCCACCCCGTTCGGCGTGTACGACCTGAAGACCGGCGCGAACATCACCCTGCCCGAGCGCGGCGAGCTCGGCGACGGCTTCGTCGTCAACCACGACACGACCGCGGCCCAGCTGCGGCTCACCGACTTCCACACGGGTACGGCCGCCGCGCCCCGGCCGCTGACGGACCTGCCCGCGGTCTCCAACTGGAAGAACCACGACGTGGACAAGTTCGGCGGCGGTGTGGCCTGGCTGGACGCGTCCGGGACGGCGCACGTCGTCCCCACGGGCGTCCCCACCGAGCCGCTCACGGCGACCGCCACTTCGGTGGACACCGGCTACGCCCGGTCGGCCGGCGCCACCTGGAACCCGGTGTGGCGGCTGTCCAAGCCGGCGGCCGGCGCCCAGCTGGTGATCAAGGACAAGAAGAAGATCGTGCGCACGCTCGACGCCACCGCCCTCGGCGCCGCCCTGACGGCCCGCTGGGACGGCACGCTCGCCGACGGCACGCCCGTGGCCGCCGGCACGTACACCTGGCAGCTCACGGCGGGCCCGGAGGACGGTACCGGCGCCGCCCTCGCCCTGACCGGCACTGTGACTGTCACCGACGGCTCCTGACGACGTCAGCGATCCCCAATCCGGCAGGCTCTCCTCCGGGTTGGGGATCTTCCCGCGTGCCGCTCAGAACCGTGCCCCGACATCCGCACCGTTGCCGGGACGCAGGAACGTGGAGGACGGAATGGAGCCGTCGGCCGCCCGCGGTCCGGTGATCGTGCCCGCGTTGGTGCTGACGAACGACCAGGTGCCGCCGAGGTTCCAGGAGTTGCCACTGCCGGTGGATGACGAGCCCAGCGAGACGTTGGTGCCGTTGGCCACCGCCAAGTTCTTCGTCAGCGTGCTGGAGGAACGGTCGAAGTTGAACCCGGTCTTCGGATTGTCCCACGCCGTGCAGCGTTCGATCTTCATCTTGCCCGGGTTGTTGTTGTCGACGAAGCCGCCGGCGGAGTTGTCCCACGCCATGCTGTTGCGAACCGTGTGGTTCGCCGCCACGCCGTTGCCGCCCATCTTGAACCCGTTGCCGTCGCCCTGGTAGTCGGGCAGGTTCCACCGGTTGAACCCGTTGCCCCAGGCGAGGGTGTTCTCGACGAGGATCGGCGAGTTGTCGAACATCCAGAAGTCCAGGCCGTCGTCGGCGTTGTTCCACAGCCGGGCGCCGCGCAGCACGTTGCCGCTGCCGGAGCCCTCCTTGATGGCCAGACCGTCGGCGCTCTCGCCGTTCTTGCGCGGGTCGCGGTTGCCGTAACTGTCCAGGTTCAGGATCTGGTTGTTGCTGGAGGCGCCCTGGAGATGGAACCCGGACTCGTAGTTGTCCCGGGTGACGAGCCGGTCGAAGACGTTGCCGCTGGTGTCCAGGCCGAACACGCCGTAGGGACCGTGGGCGATCTCCAGGCCGACGAGCCGCCAGTACTCACCCTCGATGTGCACGGCGCCGCGATCGGCACGGGGGATGCTCGAGCCCACCGCTCCCGGGGTGTACGGCATGTTCTCGCCGTCGATGACCACGCGCTCGTTGTTGTAGCCGCGCAGGGTGATGGGCTGGCTCGCCGTGCCGCTCTTGAGCAGCTGAACGTTCTTGCTCGGTGCGTACGTCCCGCCCCGGACCTGGATCGTGGTCCCCGCCTGCGCGAGGTCCACGGCGCGCTGGATCGTCTTCAACGGGGCCGCGAGTGTCCCCGGGTTGCTGTCACTGCCGTTGGTCGCGACGTATAAGTCGGTGGCCTGTAACTGACCGCCGGCCTCTGCGGTGGCTCCGGCCGACAGGACGAGGAAGCCGGCCAGGAGGGCGGAGAGGCCGGTGGACAGGGTGGCGGGTACGGGTTTTGGGCGCATGGGTCGTCTCCAGGGTGCGTGCGGGTGCGGGTCGTACACGAGGTGACGGGAAAGCGCTTTCTAGGTGGAAGCTAGAGCTCTTGCTCTGAGCACGTCAATAGACTTGTACGTGATTATTGTTCTTATGTGTGAACAGGATCCGTGTCACGCACCCCGCAACCGCGCGGCCAGCAGCGTGGCATCGTCCTCGGTGGGCCCGTGCACCAGGCGGGCGAGGACGGTGTCGAGTACGTCCTCCAGGGGGCCGTCCACGTCAGGGGCGAGGTCGGTCAGGCGTCGCAGTGAGGCGTCGATGTCCATCCGGCGCTGTTCGACCAGACCGTCGGTGTACAGCAGGAGCACCTCTCCGGGCGGCAGGGGCACGGTCACCGCCTCATGCCCTCCCAGGTCGGTCCCCAGCGGCGGGCCCGCCGGAACCGGCACCAGGTCGGCGTGGGCCCGCCGGTGCAGCAGTACCGGCGGAGGATGACCCGCGCTGGCGATCGTGCAGGTGCCGGCGCCGGGATCGATGAGGGCCAGCAGACAGGTGGCCACCCGTTCGACGCCGATGCTCGCCACCCGGTGGTCGGCCTCCTCCAGGATCCGCTCGACGGGGGCGCCGGAGACGGCCAGGGTGCGCAGCAGCGAGCGGTACTGGCTCATGGCGACGGCCGCCGTGAACCCGTGGCCCATCACATCACCCATGACCTGGAGAGTGAGGCCCGACGGCAGGGTGATCGAGTCGCACCAGTCCCCGCCGACGAGCGCGCGGCTTCCCGCCGGCAGGTACCGGCAGGCGAGCTCGATGTCCGGATGAGAGCTGCGGGGCTCGGACAGCAGTGCGCGCTGCAACTCCAGGGCCATGGCGTGCTCGAGGGAGTACTGGCGGGCGTTGTCGATGGCGACGGCGGCGCGGGCGGCCAGATCCTGCGCCACGATCACGTCCTCGTCCGTGAACGGCGCCGAATCGCCCGCCCTGCTCAGGTGAACGACGCCGACCGGATGCCCCTTGGTCGGCAGCGGCACGATGAGGAGGGAGTGGACCTCCGCGGCGCGGAACACCTCCAGGTTGAACTGCGTCCGCACCACCTTGAGCAACACGTCGTCCGTGATGAGGTTCCCCATCCAAGGGCGGCCCGTGTCCAGGCACTTGCGGGTCGGTGAGTCACGGGGGACGTCGAAGTAGTCGCCGGCCCTGCCGACCGGGCCCAGACGCCGGTCGATGTCCGGGCCTCCCGCGGACGCCCGGATGCGCAGTCGTACGACACCCGGAGTCGGCGGCGGCGCGTCACCGGACTCCTCCTCCAGCGTGCACACGGACGCCTTGTCGGCCAGGCTCGGCACGACGAACTCGGCCAGCTCGGCACAGGTCTTCTCGAAACAGAGCGTGGTGCCGACCCGGGTGGCGGCGGTGTCCAGCAGCGCCAGCCGCTGATGGGCCTTCTCGACGTCGTCCAGTTGCTGGCGCAGCCCGCTGACCTCCACCGCGATGCCGCACAGGCCGAACACCCGCCCGTCGTCCTCCAGTCGGTGGTAGACCGCGCTCCACTGCCTGTGCCGGAACGGTGAGGGGGCCGGTGTCGTCCCCGTGACGGACAGCGTGCGAGGCCGTCCGTCGTCGAGGACCATGCGCAGGGTCTCCTCCGAGCGGCGGACCCCCGGCAGCACTTCGGCCATGGTCCGGCCGTGGAACGCCGAGGGCGGCACCCCGCTCATCCGGGCCATCGCGGCGTTGACGTACCGGTAGCGCAACCGGTCGTCCAGGACAGCCACCGCGGCGGGCGTGCCGTCCAGCACGTTCCGCAGGATCCCGTACTCGCGGGCCTGCTCCACCACGTCCCCGGGCGCATCCGCCACGGCGGACAGCAGCAGGTCCTCAGTGCCTGAGAAGAGCCACTTGAGCGGAAGCCGGTCAAAGCCCACGCCGGATCCTCCTCACCCGCACCCTGACGAGACCCGCACCCTGACGAGACCCGCACCCTGACGAGACCCGCACCCTGACGAGGTCATGCCTCGCATCAGTCTGGCTCAGTCACCCATTCGCCGCACCCGCAGGGCGTGGCCGTAGCGGTAAGGGCCGGCTGCCGATGGCGCCCCTCCTGTGGAGCAACATCCCGCCGGGAGCCGGACGTCCGCTTGCGACCGACTCGGCACCGACCTAACGTCACGAATGTCGGATTACACGACAAGACCGACATTACTCTCATGTCGGTCTTCCCTTTGGTGGCAGTGAAATGGAGCATTCATGTCGGTGATGACCGGTACCCAACCCCTGCAGCAGGTCGGCCAGCAGGCCGGCCCGCAGCAGATCGCCCAGCTGGTTCAGCAGACCATCCAGCAGGCGTGCCAGCAGACGGCCCAGCAGGTCGCCCAGCAGGTGCAGCAGACGTTCCAGCAGATCCAGCAGATCCAGCAGCAGCTCCAGCAGCGGCCGGAGCTGGCCCAGCAGGCCCACCCGTACCTGGCCATCACGCTGCACCGCGCGCTGGCCGGGGCTGTCCGCCACGCGGTGGAGCAGTCCGTGCAGCAGGCGCTGCCGACGGCCATCGTGTCGCTGCTCCAGCAGAGCCAGCAGGGTCAGCAGCAGGGTCAGCAGTCGTACGGCGGCCAGCAGGGTCAGCAGTCGTACGGCGGCCAGCAGGGTCAGCAGCCGTGGGGCGGCGGGTTCGGCCAGATGGGTCAGCAGTCGTACGGCGGCCAGCAGCCGTTCGGCCAGCAGTACCAGCAGCCCGGCTTCGGCTTCGGCCAGATGGGCCAGCCGTTCGGTATCGGCTGACCTGTAGGGCGGCGTGATGCGGTGTGCCCGGAGCGGTTCCCGGGCACACCGCATCACCGTGCAGGCGTGAGCCGCCCCGTCGCCGGATCAGAAGCAACAAGTACGCACACATTCGACGTAGGCGTGGTGAAGGTGGACGTGATGGTCAAGGAAAGGCCCGGAAACAACCGCGCGAGCGGGTCCGAGGGCGGCGGCGCGGGCGGGCCGGAACCCGAGGGCAGGAAAGCGGAGCCGCGTGAGAAGGGCGCGCGGCCGGCGCACCCGGTGCAACGGCGCCGCGAGCGGTACATGGTGACACCGCTCCCACAGCATCTGCTCCCCCCGGGAGTGCCCGCACTCAGCATGGACGCGGTGTGTGACCGGCTGGACCGGATGCCCGAGGTCAAGGTGACCCGCAGGCTCCAGCCGTCGGAGAAGCTCCCGTCGTCCGGGCTGCACCCCTCCTGCCCGGAGATCGCGGTCGTCGAAGCAGCCGAGTCGCAGGTACCGGCGATGCGATCGCTGCACGTACACATCGAGCCGGACCTGCCGCTGTCCGGAACCGGACCCATCGCTCCCAACGCCACGGTCACCGCGGGGATCCTGCCGCTGCGCGATCCGGGTCTGGTCGTGCCGCTGGACGAACCGGTCGAGATCTCGCTGCGGGTGTGCGGCCCGGAGGGCGAACCGCTGGCCGGCGCGGGAGTTTTCCTGATCGGGTCGTCATGGCCGGGCCAGGGCATCACCGGGGACGACGGGAGGGTCACCGTCGCCCTGGCCACGGAGACCGCCGAGTCCGTTCAGTCCCTGTACGTCCGGCCCGAGGGCGGTTACCTGGACTGCTGGATCCCCCGCCCGGACCTGTCGGTGACCCGGGAGAACCAGGTCACGCTCACGCCGCTGGGCAAGGTGTCCCCCGGACTCGACGAGAGGCAGCAGTACGGGTGGGGGCAGCAGGCCATGCGCCTCGACCGGCTGCCCCCCACGTTCCGTGCCTTCGGGGTCAAGGTCGCGCTCATCGGTTCGGGCGTCGCCTCCGAGCACCCCGATCTGAAGGAACGGGTGCGTGCCGGGATGAGCATCGACCGCGGCGCGGAACTCGGCTGGGACCGCGACAAGGTGGGCACCGGTACCCACGCGGCGGGCATCATCGCCGGCGCGGACACCGGCACGGGGCTCATCGGCATCGCGGTCGACGCCGAGATCGAGGTCTGTCAGGTGCTGCCCAACGGCTGCTTCAGCGACCTGATCGCCGCCTTGGACCACTGCATCGAGCACGATGTCGACGTCGCCCATATCGCCGTGGCGGCCCCGTACTCGTCGGCCCTGGTCTCCCGCAAGCTGGCCGACGCCCACGCGGCGGGTATCGCCTGCTTCGCCCCCGCGGGCGACACGAGCGGCCCGGTCGCCTTCCCCGGCTCGCTGCCCACCGTGTTCACCGTGGGCGCGCTGGGCGTCCTCGGCTCCTACCCGCCGGACACGTCCCAGGCCACCCACTTGGGCATGCAGCTGACGCCGGAAGGGCTCTTCGCCGCGCCGTTCAGCTGCTACGGCTCCGGGGTGGACGCGGCCGCTCCCGGTGTGGCGGTGCTGTCGTGCGCCCCGCGGGGCGGATACACGGCCCTCGACGGAACCGGCACGGCCTCGGCCCATGTCGCCGGTCTCGCCGCCCTCGTTCTCGCCCACCACGAGGACTTCCACGGCCAGTTGTTGCCTCGTGGCCAGGGCCGGGTGGAGCGGCTGTTCAACATCATCGCCGCCAGCTGCCGCCCGCTGGCCGCCCCGGGCACCCTGGAGGCGGCACGGGTCGGGCGCGGCCTGCCCGACGCGCTCGTCGCCCTGGGCCTGGCCCCCGGAGTGCAGCTCGCTCCGGCCTTGTCCCCCCACTCTCCGTCCCTGGCCGGTTAGGCGCGCGTTCTGACGGACGACATCGAAGGGCCCCACCGTTCGCGGTGGGGCCCTTCGACGTCGTGGGTGCCCGGTGATCCCACCGATCAACTCTCTTCCGTGTAGGCATCGTTGTCCGAACAGAAGGTTTCGTGTTCCACTGATTCTTTTCTGGCACATCGGTCACCGGTCGTCCGGTCACCCGCTCCGGGGCGGGAGAGCTCTCCATGGGGGGTCCGTGTGTGAAGACCTGGGGTTCGAGAAACTCCTCAGCGAAGAGGGCTTCTTCGCGCGCCTGTTCGCGCGGTCACCGTCGGGCGCCGGCCGGGATCCGCTGTACGGCCCCGACCTTCCCGTCGTGTTGCTCACCGGCGGCCCGGGCATGGGCAAGGGGCGGCTGCTGCGCGCGGTGCGGGACCGTTTCGCCACCAAGGTGCCGGTGATCCATCTGGACTGCGGCTCGCCGGTGTACGCGGGCCGGGCGGCCCCGGAGCCGGACGCCCGCTCGGACGCGACCGAGGTCCTGGTCGAGGTCGCCCGGCGGCTGTGCACCTGGCAGGGGACGGGCGGCTCGTTCGCCTTCCCGCGTCTGTTCACGGGCCTCGCGATGATCGCCACCGGCGTCACGGCGGGCACCCCCGCGGCGGTCGCGGCGGAGGTCGAACGGTACGAGGAACTGCCCCAGCGGCAGCGCCTGCCCGGCCTCGGGGCAGGCGGCTTCTGGCGGGGCGTGCTCCGCGGAACCATCCGGAACCTGCTGACGACCCTGTCCGGGCAAGTGCTCGGCCCCTACCCGGCGGCGGTGAGCAACGCGCTGCTGGACGGCCTCTTCGAGAGCTTGGCCCCCCGGGGCAGGGCGGAACTGGAGCGGATCTACGGCGCCTATCCCGGCGCGGCCGGTCAGCCCCAGCACGGACTGCGCAATCTCGCCGCCGACTTCCAGGCCGGCGGCGAGGCCAGGGAGCTGGCGGAAAGCTTCCTCTTCCGGGCGCTGCGCGAGGACCTGGAGGCGGCGTACGCGTCGGCGTCCGGCTGGCTGCGCCGGGTCGGCCGCCCCGGGCTGCTGCTGGACCACGCCGAGTCGCCCCTGGGGGAGCGGCTGCTGCGCGCCGTACTCACCGACCGCCGGGGCGGGCAGCGCGACCGAGTGGTGGTCGTGGGCACGGCCCGCCGGGCGGACGGCGGCGCCTTCCTGTACGGCGGCCTGCCGCCGCGGGAGGTGCCCGTGGCGGAGTTCCGGCCCGCCGACGGCGGCCCTCCCGCGTGGTCCCGGCGCACGGGATCGGGAGCGGACCAGGCACCGCCGGCCGACGGGGTGCTCCTGCTGCGTATGCCGCTGCTCACCGGCGACCAGCTCCGCCGGGAGACCGAGCGCAGGCAGCGGCGCGCCGAGCCGGAGGGCGGCACGAACCGCCGCCGTATCGACTCCGCCGTGGCCCGGCTCAGCGGCGGACGACCGCACACCGTGATCCGGCTGGCCGCCGCTGCCGCCGCCTTCCGCATGCCGGCCGACGCCAATGACCGGGACATCCTGGACGCCCCGCTGCGACTCCCCGGCGACGGCGCCCCCGAGCGGCCGGTGGCAGAGGTGCTGCTGCGGGAACTGGTCCTGGACCAGCTGCCGGTACGGCTGCCGGACGTGCACCGCGACCAGTGGCTCGACCTGCTCACCCACCTGTCGGTGGCACACGACGAGGAGTGCGCGGACGTCCTGCTCCGCCATCATCAGGCGGGCCGTGTCCACCACTTGACGGCACATCACGTGTCACAGCTGCTCATCGACACCGGGTGGCCCAGCTGTGAACGGCACTTCATAGGGGACTTCGGGCTGCGCCAGCTGCTGGTGCACCGGCTGTACGGGCTGCGCCCCGGCGGCGCCGCCTGGTACGCCGACCACCACCTGCTGCGGGACCACTACGCGGAACGCGCTCAGGCCGACGAGGACGTGCCGGGCGGCGGGGCGTTCCGCTCGCTCACGGCGCACCGGATGAACCACCACCTGGTGTCCGGCGGTGCGGACGACGTCGTCGGCCATCTGGCCGCCACGCTGCCCGGCCGCCCCCGGGAGTGGTGCGCGGAGCTGCTGGAGATCGCCCAGGCGCCGTATCCGGGCGGAGCGGACGCCCGGCGGGAGCGCGCCCAGGGCCTGGTGGCCGCGGACGGACCGGCGCTGCGCCGCACCGTCGACCAGCTGCTGCACGCGGTGTGGCTGTGCGAGGAGCGGACCAGGCCGACCGGAAAGGAGATGGCCGACACCCTGGCAACGCTGCTGGGCCGCCTGTCGATCATGGAGTTCGCCGGCGCGGGACAGCTCGGCAGGACGGCCACGGAGTGGAGCGGCCTGGCGGAGAACGAGCGGCCGTTGCTGCGCTGCACCTGCACCGAACAGCTCGGGCGAAGGAGGTAACGGGGATGCCCAGATGGAAGAAGATCCTCTACGCGCTGCTGGCCGTGGCGATGGCCGTGGCGGGCGGCTTGTACGCAAGCTCCGTACTCCAGAAACCGGACACCTGCAGCGACGGGATCGAGAAGATCGACGGCGAGTGCGTCGGCGTCGACGGCGCGGGCTACGACTTCGGCACACCGGAGATCCGCGACGTGGCCCGGGCCATCGCACGCGAGAACGAGCGGATCGAAGGCCAGCCGTACGCCACGGTGGCGATGATGCTGCCCCTCCAGTCGGACAAGCCGGCGCTGCGCCGGCAGATGCGCAGCGACCTCCAGGGCGCGTATCTGGGGCAGCGGCAGGCCAACGAGGGCGAGGGTGAACCGCCGAGGATCCGGCTGGTGCTGGCCAACCCCGGTCGGAACTACGGGCAACAGGAGAAGGTCGTGGACACCCTTCTCGAGATGGCCGACTCGCCCAAGGACCGCCTGCGTGCCGTCACGGGCTTCAACCTCAGCCTCGACGCGACGGAGGCGGCCGTCAAACGCCTGACGGAACACAAGATCCCGGTGCTCGCCTCCCGGATCAGCGGGGACCGTATCGCGAACAAGGACGCGGCGGACGGCATGGCGCGGCTGCGGTTCCCCGGCCTGGCCCGCATCATCCCGACCAACCACGACGCGGCCCAGGCGCTGGCCAACTTCAACGGCGAACGGGGCCGGGAGAACCTCAGGACGGTGCTGGTCTACGACAAGCGCCCCGACAGCTACAACGAGTCGCTGGCGAAGGCGTTCAGCGGGATCAAGGAGAAGGGCCCGGCAGGCCCCGCCGCGATGTCCTTCGAGTCCCCGTCGATCGACGAGCCGGGCTCGACCGGCAACCAGTTCACCCAGACGGCCAACAACATCTGCGACTCCGAGGCCGACACCGTCTACTTCGCGGGCCGCACCCTGCACCTGCGGATCTTCGCACTCAAACTCGCCCAAGTGGGCTGCGAGGACCGGCACTACACCATCGTCAGCGGCTCCGACGCCGCCTCGCTGCGGCAGGACATGTCTCAGAAGGACTGGGCCCAGCTGCGCGGCGAGGACGGCAGGCCGAAGGTGACGGTGCAGTACGCCGCCCCCGCCCACCCGGACGCCTGGACGGCGGAGCTGGCCCGCTGGAACAGGAACTGGTCCGCGGCCCACGACCGCAAGCCCACGAACGCGGAGCTCCCCCAGTACCTCACCGAGCCCAAGACGGCCCTGGACACCCTGACGAAGCGGATCGAGACCACGCGCGGCGAGGGCGTACCACTCGGCTCCACCCCGAACCTGGAGGACTCCCGCACGATGCTCGTGTACGACGGCCTCGTCACCATCAGCAAGGCACTGCACCAGACGCAGAGCGGCGGCGCCGAGGCGGTACCCACCCGCGAGGACGTCGGCAGGCAGTGGTCACTGCTCCAGTCCCGCCACCGGGTGCGGGGCACGAGCGGCCTGATATGCCTGACCAGCGGCGGGAACGCGTACGACAAGCCGGTCTCGGTCGTCGAGCTGGATCCGGGGCGGGAGGGCGACGGGAAGCTGAAGTTCGTTGGGCTGGGGTGGCCTACGGGGCGGGAGCAGCCGAGGAACTGCGTGATTCCCAGTGGCACTTCCTGACTCGGGCGCCGGGCTGGGGCTACCCGGGCATGACGCCCTGAATGCGGGAGAGGGTGAAGACGCGTTCGTCGTCGCGCAGGTGGCACCAGGCATACAGGTGGGGCGGGTCGAGATCGAGCTCGCTGAGGGTGCGTACGGTGCGGTTGCCCGAGGCGGCGACGTATTCGATGGTGACCGGCCGGCCTTCGTCGATGGCATGGGCCAGCTGACGGACATCGGCGAGGGAGAGCAGACGCGCGTACCCGGCGACGATCTCCTCGGTGTCGGTGCCGAAGGGGACCCCGCCCGCCGGATCGGGTTCCGGTGTGATCGCCGGTGCGGCCCGCAGCCTGGTGGCCAGGCCGCTCAGGTCGACGGTCGCGGACGCCTGCGCCCGGCGGGCGCTCGGGTTCCGTCCGCCCGGGGTGCCGCCGGGCGGACGCGGGGGCGGGACCGGGGCGGCAGCGCGGTGACGCCGGGTCTTTTCGACGCGTACGGTCCCGTCCGCGGCCTCGGCGACGGGGGCATAGCCCGCGTCCCGGAGTGCGGCGAGGGTCTTGTCGAGCGGAGTCCGGCTGACCAGTACCGTCGGTGCCAGCTGACGTAGGCCGAGGCCGGCGAGCTTCCGGTGGGCGGCGAGTTCGGCGAGCAGGGCGGGGTCCTCGCCGTGGACCACGCAGGCCGCGGGGGCGACGCGGACACGGCCGTGGCGGCGCGCGGTGTCGTGGATCAGGTACGACAGCGGCTGCGGGAGGGCGCCGACGGCCACAGCGGCCAGATCGGCCACGACGGCGTCGGGCGTACGGCCGGTGTCCAGGGCGCGGCGGACGGTGCCCGGGCTGAACCGCCATACCGATGCCGTGCCGCCGACCTCCCGGTCCGCGACGGTGTCCAGGAGCGCGGCGAGGTGGGCCGAGGGCGTACCGGTGACGACGGCGGTGAGGTCGGCGCCGAAGCGGGCCGCCCTGGTGGCCGTCGGCAGCAGCTGCTGACAGGCCGCGGGAAGTGCTTCCGCGTCGTCGGTCCGCAGCGCGGCACCGATCCGGGACAGGGCGCCGCGGGCGATGACACCGAGCAGTTCCGCTTCGCGGACGACGGTGGCGAAGGGTGTGGTGTCCTGGGGGAGCTGATGGACGAGCGGACGGAACCAGGCGACCAGCGGCCCCAGTTCCGCGGGGTCCTTCACCCCCCGGTCCGCCGGGAGACGCGCCGCGGCGGTGAGGAGCCCCTGCCGGGCTTGCGCACAGCCGCCGCAGGGCGGTGTTCCGGCGAGTGCGGAGAGCGCCTTGCCGTCTTCGTCGCGGGACTGGGTCGGGGTGAGCGGCAGTGTCCACCACGCCCGCAGAAGCACGGTCAGCCGCTCCGCCGGTTCGCGTTCCGCCCAGGCGTCGTAGCCTTCCGTCGCCGCGACCTGGCTGCCGTCCCGGGCGAGCAGCCCGGCGGCGGACGCCGTCTCCAGAGCGAGGCGTACGACGATGCCGTCGCACTGCGCCGCCTTGCCGATCCGGGACAGCTCACGTGCCCCGACCCCGCCGGACTTCAGCAGGCTCGGCGGAGAGGCGGAGCACGTCGCCAGCACCGATGCGGCATGGGCGGCGAACGCCGTGGCCGCTGCCGCCGCCTCCCGGTCCACGTCCGCCGAGGTGACGGGCGTCGTACGCGCGTCGGGCGGGACGGGCTCGAACGGGGCGCGCCAGTCGGCTCCACGCAGCGCGAGCGCCACCTCGGCCGGCATACGGGCCGGTCCGTACCGGTGACGGTCCTGTACCAGCAGTCCCCTCTCCAGCGCCCAGTGCGCACCCGGCTCGGAGTCGGCCCGCGGGACCCCGAGAATGATGAACTCCGCCTCGGACTCGGCAGGTTGTCCGGCCGGGTGACTCGCTCGCCGTTCCAGCAGTTTCCGGGTGGCCGCGGGCGCCCCCGCCACCACCGCGGCGACCCGCTCCGGATCGCTGTGGTGATCCACCAGGGCTGCCAGCCGCTGCCGTTTGGCATTACCGGGCGACTGGACACCCAACGCCACCAGCATGCGGCGCAGTTCCTCCGAGGTCGTGTCCGCCAGCAGCCGGGCGAGCGGCGCGTCCAGCCCCAGCGGCGAGTCCCACGCCTGCCGCAACGGCGCCGCCATGTGCAGCAGCCCTTCGCCGTCCGGCCAGACCAGCGCGTGATCGGCCAGGGCGTCGAGGGCCGCGTCCAGTCCGCGAGCGCTCTCCGCCCCGCCCGCGTCCAGCAGATCGGCCAGGGCAGCCCGCGGCGCCGGTCCCAGCACCGCCAGCGCCTCGGCCACCTGCAGTTGAGGCAGCGCGAGCCCGGACAGCACCAGCGCCACCGAGCCCGGGCGCTGCAGACGGTCCGCCAGTTCACCGAACGACCGCGGCTCCGGCGGCGACACGGCGTCCGCGCGAACAGCGAGGACGCGCTCGAGCCGGGGGCTTTCGAGACCGCTCAGCCACGCGGCCAGGCTTGATCCGCTGGGCTTACTGATGGGAACACCTCACGAGAACGAGCACCGTTGGTTTCCGGACAGGAAGTGGTGTCCTGCGCTGACACCAGGATGGCGCATACCGGGGGACGCCCGCGCCTGGAGCAACAGAAACCCGCGTGGGGCGTCGAAACAACACCGTGGTGAACCGTTGGCCAACGCCGTACCCTCCCTCTGATCAATCAATGACTCCGTGGGGGGACATCCATGCGCGCAACCACGCGCCTCACTCTGCTCGGCACCGGCATCGCGCTGGTCGCCACCGCATTAAGTGCCACCGCCGCCCAGGCAGAGGATGGCGGCGAGGGCAACATCACGATCGACAAGGTCGTCGTCAACGGCGGCAAGCCGGTCGTGGTGGGCACCACCAAGGTGGTGTCCGCCAAGGTCTCCGTGACCGCGTCGGACGATTCGGGCATCAAGGAGAACACGTACATCAGCGCCTTCGGTCCGACGCCGAACTACGACCAGATCTGGTACGACGACGGCGAGATCACCTGCGTCAAGGTGAGCGACACCACCTCGACCTGCACGGGCACGCTGACGTTCGACCCGCAGGGGGGCTCCGCCATCAACGGCAACAGCGCGGCGGGCACGTGGCGGCTCAGCACGCTGGTCTCCGCCCATGACTACGACTACATCCACCGGGACGCGGCGACCACCTTCAAGGTGCAGCGCCACTCGACGCTGACGGTCAACGCCTCGCCGGAGCCGGTGAAGAAGGGCAAGGCCATCACGGTCACCGGCAAGCTCTCCCGGGCCAACTGGGAGGACAACAAGTACCACGGCTACACGAACCAGCCGGTGAAGCTGCAGTTCCGCAAGAAGGGCAGCAACACCTACACCACGGTGAAGACGATCAAGTCCAACTCGACGGGCAACCTCAAGACGACCGTCACCGCCTCCACCGACGGCTACTTCCGCTACAGCTTCGCGGGCACGTCGACGACTCCGGCGGTCAACGCGACCGGCGACTTCGTGGACGTCCGATAGCCAGATCCCGGCGGCAGCTCTCTACCATGCCGACCTGAGGACCAGTTGTGCGGATGCCTCTGCGTTCGTAAATTCTCGGCGAACTCTTCTACAACCTTTCATCGCATGTGTCTGTCTGGTTAACGCAGGGATGTTCAGGGGTTGATGAAGAGGAGCTCAGAACGTGACCGTGCGTTCCTTTGCCCGGCGGATGCGACCGCGAGTCGAGCGGAAGGCCGCCGAAAGGGTGTGGCAGCTGCGCACCATGCGGCGCCGCCGCAGGGCAGCGGTCACGGACCCGGTGCTCCGCCCGGTGGCGGTGCGCGGCCAGCAGCTCTACGGACGGGTCGTGACCCGGTTCAGCGCTGCCGAGGCCGCCGCCGCCAACCTCGGCCTGGTCGTCGCCGCGCTGGAGCAGGAAGGTATCCCGTACTTCCTGGTACCGACCTCGCGTACGCGCCACACGGTCGGCGTGAACGCCGTCGACCGCGAGCGCTTCCTCACCACCCTCGAGGCGCGGAACGCGGGCAAGGCGGTGTTCATCGGCAGGCCGGTGACGGGCGGAAAGCTCAAGAATCCCGCGCTGTTCATGGACGGTGTGCTGCCGACCCCGCTGCGTACGGCGCCCATCCTGCGGATCGGGGAGAACCACCTCGGCCCCTCGGGCCAGCTGCTCGCCGGGCCGGAGCTCGCCTGCGACGTCGAGTTCTGGGAAGACGGGGCACAGATCCTCGCCTCCGACGCCGGACCTCGCCGACTGGCCAAGGTGCAGCCGCAGGCGTCCGAGGACATCTTCGCCGAGTCCCTCGTCGCGCCGCGGAACAACGGCATCACGGACGTACTGCCGGCCTCCGAGCAGACGCCGGCCGCGGTGCGGGTCGGCGACCGGGAGCTGCCGAGCTTCGTCCCGCTCACCCTGCCGACCGTGAACGACGTGACCTTCCCCGTCGACGTCGTCTACACCTGGGTGGACGGCGAGGAACCGGAGATGCGCGCCAAGCGGGCCCGGTATCAGGAGCGCGGCACCGCCGAGATCCTGGACAAGGAGATCAACGCCTCCCGCTACACCAGCCATGACGAGCTGAAGTACTCGCTGCGCTCGCTCGCGATGTACGCCGACTTCGTCCGGCACATCTACATCGTGACCGACGGCCAGAAGCCGCACTGGCTCGACGACCGGGCCCCGGGGATCACGGTCGTCGACCACCGCGACATCTTCCCGGACGGTGTCCTGCCGGTGTTCAACTCCCACGCGATCGAGACCCGCCTGCACCACATCCCGGGCCTCTCCGACCACTATCTCTACTTCAACGACGACGTGTTCGTCGGTCGCCGGGTCACCGCGGAGCACTTCTTCCACGGCAGTGGCCTGATGAGGATCCCGGTGTCCCCGCTCAAGATAGGCGTCGGCAAGCCGCACGCCGAGGAGACGGCCACCAACTCCGCCGGCAAGAACGTGCGCCGGCTGCTGCTGGAGAAGTTCGGGCGGATGACGACGAACAACTTCATGCACACCCCGCTGCCGCAACAGCGCGAGACACTGCGGGCGCTCGAGGAGCTCTTCGCGGAGGACGTCCGCCGCACCACGGCGTCCCGCTTCCGCTCCCCGCAGGACATCGCCATGACGGCCCCGCTGCTCTACCAGTACGCGCTGATGACCGGCCGCGGCGTGCCCGGGAAGTACAGCTTCCGGTACGTGAACATCAGCCGCCCGGACGCCGAAAGCCGCCTGTCCGATCTGCGCCGCAACCGCCGCTTCGACTTCTTCTGCCTCAACGACGTCGATGTGCCGCCCGAGGAGCGGGAGCAGGTCGGCGTCCGGATGAGCGAGTTCCTGGAGGAGTACTTCCCCTTCGCCGGCCCCTTCGAGAAGCAGAAGTAACGGGTCCGGGGGCATGGACATGGGGGGCATGGACATCCGTCACCGCTTTGGAACGCCGCGGGGCATCCGGGCGGTCCGGGACTTTCTGACGCGCCTGAGCCTGTGGCTGTCGGCCCGGCTCTGGGCGCTGCGTGCGGCCCGATCCCGACGGCGCCTGCGGGCCGCCGTCCCCGGACTGCGCGGGGTCACCTTCGGACCGACGCGGCTGTACGGCCGTACAGTCGCCGGCTACACCGCCGCGGACGCCGCCGAAGCCGATCTGGAGCGGGTGTGCACCCTGCTGGAGGGGCTCGGCGTCCCGTACTTCCTGGTCCCCGCCGACCACGGGTACGGTGCGCCGCGGCAGATCATCGGCGTCGAGGAGACGTACCGCGGCGCGGTCCTCTCCGAGGGCGCGCCGCGTTTAGCCGGCACCGTCGGGTATGTCGGCGCCGTCGGACCGGACGGCACCGTGACGAACGCGGCACTGTGGGCCGACGGCAAGCTGCCGCGGGCGCTGCGGCGGGCCGCGGTGCTCCGCACCGGCGTGGTGCGTCTCGGCCCGAAAGGGCAGGTCCTCACGGGCCTCGAAACAGGCTGCGACATCGAGTTCTGGCGCCACGGCCGGGACCTCGCCACCACTGCCCCGGCCACGGACCCTTCCTGGCTCACCGTGCCCGGCACCCGCTTGCCGGACGTCTTCGGCCCGGCGCTCGTGGCGCCGCGCCGCAACCCCGTGTCGGAGGTGCTCCCGATGGCGGCGCAGCGGCCGGCCGCGGTGGCGTGCCGCCGCCGCAGCGTGCCGACGTTCGCCCCGTTCGCCGGGCCGGGCATCGACGAGGTGCGCTTCCCCGTAGACGCCGTGTACACCTGGGTCGACGGGGACGACCCGACGATGGCCGCGAAGCGCCGCGCCCACCAGGCCCTCTCCGACAACACCATCGCTGCGCGCGAGACCGGCGCCTCCCGCTACACCAGCCATGACGAACTGAAGTACGCACTGCGCTCGCTGGAGATGTACGCCGGGTTCGTCCGGCACGTCTACCTCGTGACCGACTCCCAAATCCCCGCCTGGCTGGACCCGGACGCGGAGGGCCTGACCGTGATCGACCACCGGGACATCCTCCCGGCCGACGCGCTCCCCGTCTTCAACTCGCACGCGATAGAGAGCCGACTGCACCACATCCCCGGCCTGTCGGAGCACTACCTCTACTTCAACGACGACGTCTTCATCAACCGCCCGGTACGCGCCGAGCACTTCTTCCACGGCAACGGCATAGCCCGCATCCCGTTCTCCCCCCTGAAACTCGGAGTCGGCGCCCCGCACCCCCTCGAACCGGCCCCGAACTCCGCCGGCAAGAACGCCCGCGAGGTGATCAGGCGCTTCCACGGCAGACACATCACCAACAAGTCGCTGCACACCCCGCACCCCCAACTGCTGTCCGTCATGCGGGAGATGGAGAGCCTCGGCATCGAGGAACTGGAGCGGACCTCCTACTCCCGCTTCCGCTCCACCTCCGACGTGGCTCCGGCGTCCACGCTCCACCACCACTGGGCGATCGCGACCGGCCGGGCCGTCCCCGCCGACTACCGCTTCCGCTACGTCCAACTGGGCACACCGGACATGCGCCGCCGCCTGGCCCGCCTCGCGGCCGGCGAGGACGTGGACTTCTTCTGCCTCAACGACGTGGACACCGCCCCGGCGGCCAGGTCGGCGGCCCAGGCCGCCATCCACACCTTCCTGGACCGGAAGTACCCCTTCCCGAGCCGCTTCGAAGGAGCGGCCCGGGCGACCTCGCGCCCGGTCCTGCCACCGCTTACGGCGCGTGTTCCGCCGCAGCCGATGCGGGAGGGGGCGCGGGTTCGGGATTGAGGGTGCGCGCATCGGGGCCATGGGGAAGTGGCTGTCTACGACGAGACCGGCAGGTCTCACAGTGGAACGGTTCGGCGTCCGCCTGCGTCGTCCCTCTCCGGGGCACGGTGGCTGTGACCCGGAAAGGGGAGACCGGGTGCATACGGGCGGCTTCGCCAAGTGGACAAGGCGGTTCGAGGACGAGCGCGAGCGCAGGCGCGCCCAGGGTGATCCGGACTGGGGGAAAAGGGCGACCCTGCATCCGGCGGTGTGGGCCAGCATCCAGCGCTTCCAGGTCGGCGAGGACGGTGACGGCGCCAACCTCGTCGGCAAGGCGGACCAGGCCGGCGACGCCGACTACGGGCAGGCGGTCCGGCTCTTCGTCGCCGAGGAACAGAACCACGCCCGTCTACTTGCCCGGCTGCTGGCGGCGGGGGGCATACCGACGTTGACCGGGCACTGGAGCGACGCGGTCTTCGTACGGCTGCGGCGTCTCATGGGCCTGCGCATGGAACTGCTGGTGCTGATGATCGCGGAAGTGGTGGCGCTGCGTTATTACCGGGCCCTGTGCGATGGCACCGACGACTCGCTCACCGCGGACGTGGCGGGGCGGATCCTGTCCGACGAGCAGCGCCACGTCCCGTTCCACTGCGAGCGACTCCACGCCTCCCTGGCGGAGCTGCCCCGCGCAATGCGCCGCCCGGTGATGACCCTGTGGCGACTTCTTCTGCTCGCGGTCTCTCTCGTCGTCGCCGCCGACCACGGTCCGGCACTGCGCCGACTCGACACCGGGCGCTTGCGATTCGTGGCCGATGTCATGACCTCGTCCCACACGGTGGTCTCCGCGGTGCTGGCGCCACCTGCGGCTTCGATCCCCGCAGCGACTCGGTGTCCGTAGCCTCGGCCGCACCGAAAGAGAATCCACGCAACCAGAACTGCAACCACAGGAGCCCAGCCACTGCTTACGCTCTGCGCCAGGCGCTGAGCAGTTCCTCGGGGCCGTACGCCGCCCGGAGCCCTGAACAGCTGACTCCGTTGCGGGAGACCGCCACGAGCGGCACGGGCTCGTCGGTGATCGCCGCCCGGTGCTTCTGCAGCGCGGCCAGGTCGTGGCTGTCGAACGCGGAGTTCTCAAGCCACTTGACCGAGCCGAGGAAGAGCAACTGCTTGGCCACCGGCTGCCGGTCGGCACCCACCACGTCGATTTCGACGTCGTTGCTGCGAGTCCAGTACGCGCCGATCGCCGGGGCGGCGGGCAGGAGCGCGTCCGGCAGGAGGCGGGCGAGGGATTCCCGGACGAGGGGTTCGATCGCACGCCCCCGCCAGCTTGTCCACCGCTCCTTGATCCGGCTCAGTGTGAGATCTCCCCGCATCCGCTCGATCTCCGCCATGTGCGGATCCAGAAACGCGAGCCAGAAGCGCAGGTAAGGGTCGGCCACTCGGTAGCGGCGTTCCTTCGACGGTCGCAGTGAGAGGGGTAGCTCGGCGGCCACCACCCGTTTCTCGGTCAGGACATCCGTGGCTCGGGTGAGAGTGGTGTGGGCGATGCCGCCGGTCGCGCGCGCGATGTTGGTGAAGGTTCGCTCCCCGGATCCGATGGCACGCAGGACCTCCCTGCTCATCGCCTGGGGCGGAAACTCCGCGGCCAGTGACCGCTCGGCGGAGACCAGAAGCGCCGAGATCGGGTTGTCCAGCGAGTCACGGAGAAACTCCCAGACATCCGCTCCGGGCCGCCACTCCGCACAGATCAGCGGGAGACCGCCGGTGACCAGGGCGGCGTCGAAGGCGGCTGCCGGCTCAAGCCCGAGCATCTCGCCGATGTCGGCAGGGCTCAGCGGCCCCACGACCATTTCCCGGCCCCGCTGATGGAAGGGGCGGTCGTAGCTGTTCAGCGTCTCCATCATCGACAGGTCGGATCCGACCAGGAGGAGCAGTACGGGTTTACGGCCGAGCAGGCGATCCCACGCCCGCTGGAGCATGCCCTCGAAGGCGTCGATGCGGTCCATGAGATACGGAACCTCATCAATGACGACCACGCTCGGGCGGTCGTCGGGCAGGACCTCGGCAAGCAGCCTGAACGCCGCATTCCACTGCTCCGGACTCTCCTCCGAGAACAGTTCCCGCTCCGGCAGGGTGGATCTGACGACGGCGTCGAGCAGTTCCGTCAGTTCGTCCTCCGCAGTGCCGCCCGCCGCGGTGAAGAAGAGGTTCGGGGCCTCGGTGCGCCGGAGGAACTCCTCGACGAGACTGGACTTGCCGACCCGTCGCCTTCCGCGCATGAGGATGCACTGACCTGGTCTCGGTGATCCGACGGCATCCTGAACCGCTTGGAAGGCGTTTCGAAGTACGCCCAGCTCCCGGTCCCGCCCGATGAAACGACGCATGAGAATTCTCCCGCAGAAGATAGTATCGACGAGGATACTATCGCTGTCGCTACCATCTTTCTCGGGTTAGGTGGCTGAGGGTTCGTACGGTTGGGCTGCCCGAGATGGTGATGCACTCGACCGTGATGGCCGCACCGGTGTCGATGGCGTGGGCGACCTGGTGAACGTCTCTGTACGACACATGCTTCGCGTATCCGGCGACGATCTCCTCGTTATCTGTCGCGAACGGCACGCCGGCCCACCCGCCGAGGTTTTGAAGGTACTGGAGGAGTCCTGACCTGCGGTGCAGCTGGCCCGGGCGGGGGTTCTGAACGGTGCTGTACGCCGGTGAATGCAACCAGAACTGCAACCACGGAAGTAGGGCAGCGTGAGTATGTCCAGCTTCTGCTCGTGGTTCCTGGTCAGCGGGGAATCGCCTCCTTACTCCCCGTTCTGCGACCAGGCCGCGGTGAGCGCGGTGACCGGGTCACTGTCGGCTGGTGCCGCGGGCCACCATTCGCCGTCGTCGTCCTGGAGGTAGGGGTACCAGCGGGCGTCGGGACCCAGACGCAGCTGGATGCCGTGGTGGGTGAGGGTGAGGCGGTTGCGCCAGGTTCTGAGGTGTGTGGGGGAGTCGGTCATCTCGGCGAGGGCCGCGTCCAGGGCGGTGCGGGCGGCCTTCATCACCGTCGGGTCGGGGGCGTAGGGCTGTTCGGCGACGGTGATGCCCGCGGGGCCGCCGTGGCGCCAGGCGCGGGTGAGGCGTGCGAAGGCAGTGGGTTTGGTGCCGGTGTTCTGGATCAGGTGGTGGAACCACTCGGGTCCGGGGTTGCTCGCGGCGATGCGGACGGCGTCCTGGTGCTGGGTCAGGTGCAGGTCGGTGGTGTCGCCCGCGAGGAGCCGGGCGGCGCGCGCGGTGGCGTCGGCCATGAGGCGTTCCAGGTCCGCGGCGGCCAGGCCGGTGGCGGGTGGCGGGGGGACGGGCAGCGCTGTGGTGTGGGCGGCGGGTTCCGGGAGTTCGGGCAGTTCGGGGGGCTCTTCGGCCCAGTGGGCGTACGCGGCGGCGGCCGGGATGCCGGCCGGTGCCGGTGGGGCGGCGGTGTCCTGTGCTGCCGTACGGAGTGCGCGCAGATGGGCGAAGACCTCCTCGCGACCGCGGCCGCGCAGCGCGAAGAGCACGAACGGGTCGGTGTCGATGGTGGCGGCGACGGCGTAGCAGAGCGCGGCGGCGTGCTTGCAGGGGTATCCCCAGTCGGGGCAGGAGCACTCCGGATCGAGCTCGGTGGGCAGCGGGAGCAGTGGGACGCCTGCGTGCCGGGCGTCGTCTACGAGTTCGGCGGGCATCTCGTCGTCGAGAAGTGCTGCGAGATGTCCGGCGCGGGCCGCGATCGTGTCGAGCAGGATGTCCCACTGAGGGTCGGTGAGGACGGGCAGGTGGACCGATGAGCGGTACGGGCGCGGGCGGCTGCCCTGGACAGCGGCATTGACCTTGCCCGGAGCGACGGTGACCGGGCCGACCATGCCTTTGCGGGCGTAGGTGCGTCCGCGCGAGAGCCGTCCGGCGTCCAGGGTGGAGTCCTCCAGGGCGGCCACCCATGCCTGGCCCCACCACGTCGCGGCGAAGGCTCGCTTGCCGCGGGCGGGCGCACGGCGCGGGCCGGGGACAGCGGGGTTCATGACTGCCTTCCCAGGGCGACGAGTTCGGCGAGGTCGGCGTCGGACAGTTCGGTCAGGGCTGCCTCGCCGGAGCCGACGACGGCGTCGGCGAGGGCGCGCTTGGCTTCGAGCAGCTTCGCTACCTTGTCCTCCACGGTTCCCTCCGCGAGGAGCTTGTGTACCTGGACGGGTTTGTCCTGGCCGATGCGGTAGGCGCGGTCGGTGGCCTGGTCCTCGACGGCGGGGTTCCACCAGCGGTCGTAGTGCACGACGTGAGTGGCGCGGGTCAGATTGAGTCCGGTGCCCGCCGCCTTCAACGACAGCAGGAACACCGGCACTTCACCGCGCTCGAAGCGGTCCACCATCTCCTCGCGCCGCGCGACGGGGGTGCCGCCGTGCAGGAAGAGAGCGGGGACGCCGCGCTCGACGAGATGCTTCTCCAGCAGAGCCGCCATCTGCTTGTACTGCGTGAAGACCAGCACGGATTCGCCTTCGGCGGTGATGGTGTCGAGGAGTTCGTCGAGCAGGTCGAGCTTGCCGGAGCGGCCCCGCAGGGGAGTGGACTGGCGCAGGCTGTGCTCTTTCAAATACTGGGCGGGGTGGTTGCAGATCTGCTTCAGCGCGGTGAGCAGCTTGAGTACCAGACCGCGTCGGGCGATGCCCTCCGACTCCGCGATCTTCGCCATGGTCTCGCGGACCTGTGCCTCGTACAGACTGGTCTGCTCGGCCGTCAGCGGGACGACGTGGTCGGTCTCGGTCTTGGGCGGCAGTTCGGGCGCGATGCCGGGGTCGGACTTCTTGCGGCGCAACAGGAAGGGACGTACGAGACGGGACAGGCGCTCGGCTGCTTCGGGATCCTCGCCCGCCTCGATGGCGCGGGCATGCCGGTCACGGAAGGCGGTGAGTGAGCCGAGGAGCCCGGGGGTGGTCCAGTCGAGCAGTGCCCACAGCTCGGAGAGGTTGTTCTCCACGGGGGTGCCGGTGAGAGCGACGCGGGCGCGGGCGGGCAGGGCACGCAGTTCGCGGGCGGTGACGGCGTAGGGGTTCTTGACGTGCTGGGCCTCGTCGGCGGCCACCAGCGACCAGGCTGTCTCGGCAAGCACTTCGCGGTCGCGGCGCAGCACCCCGTAGGTGACCAGGACGATCTCGTCGCCGGCCAGGTCCTTGAGGTGGCGGTCGCCGCCGTGGTACCGGCGTACGGGGGTGAGCGGTGCGAATCTGGCGGCCTCGCGCTGCCAGTTGCCGAGCAGGGAGGCCGGGCAGACGACAAGGGTGGGGCCCGCGGTGGTGGGGTCGCTCTGTCGGTGCAGGTGCAGAGCGAGCAAGGTGATGGTCTTGCCCAGGCCCATGTCGTCGGCGAGACAGCCGCCGAGGCCGAGTGCGCACATCTCGGCCAGCCAGGCCAGGCCCCGCTTCTGGTACTCGCGCAACGTGGCCTTGAGGGCGGCGGGCTGGGGCACGGGGGTGCGGGACTCGGGGTCGCGGATACGAGCGACCAAGTCGCCGAGCGCACCGACCGCCGCACAGGGGACCCGGTCACCGTCCCTCCCCCAGCCTCCGGCCGGGGGGACCCCCATCTCGCTTCGCTCGGCCTCGCCGGTCAGCGCGGCGCTCAACGCCTCCATGGGGGTGAGCGGTTCCATCCGGCGGCGCTTGGCGCGGGCCACCAGCTTCGGGTCGGCGACCACCCACTGGTCGCGAAGCCGGACGAGGGGACGGCGTGACTCTGCGAGAGCGTCCATCTCGGCCTCGGTGAGCGGCTCGCCACCAAGGGAGACCTGCCAGCGGAAGTCGAGGAGGGCCTCGGTGTCCAGCAGGCCGCCCGTGGTGGAACCGGGGGCGGTGCGTTGCCCGATCTCCGCGGTCGCGGTGAGCGCCTTGACCAGGTCGCGCGGCCAGTGCACGTCGACACCGGCCGTGCGCAGCGCGTCCGTGGCGTCCCCAAGGAGATCGAAGGCTTCGTCGTCGGTCAACCGGAGCTGATCGGGAGCGGCATCGTTGAGCATCCTCCGCAGCGGGGGCCAGGCGCGGGCGCCGCGGCGCAGGGCGAGAAGGGTCTCGGTCTCGGCGCGTGGGCCGAGCAGCCGCTCCACTTCGGTCGGCTCGCTCCAGAGTCGTGCGGCCTCGATGACGAGCGCCGGGTCCGCCGCGGTGTGCAGTTGCAGGACGGCCCGGAACTGCTGTCGGCGTCCTTCGGGTGCGTCGACGCGCAGGGAGACACTGACCTCGGCGGTGAGCGCCGCCTGGGTCTCCTCGGCCCATTCACGCAAGGTGGGCACGGCGCGGGCCTCGCGCCAGGCGTACGGCAGCGCTCCCATGGCGAGCGGCGCGGCCGGCGTACGGACCAGATCATCGGCGACCGCGTCGCAGAACTGGCGTACCAGCGCAGCCGGTTCGGCGATCCGTACCGGAGCAGGGCCGGGCTCGGGCAGGCAGTGGGCGTGTGGCGGGAAGGCGGCGGCCAGGGAGTCCAGCGTCCGGCGCTGGGCGGCGGTGCAAGGACCCACCTGCCAGGTGTCGTGACCGGCGGGGGTGAGGGCCGGGTGGAGGCGGCCGTCGGCGAGCAGCCGCAGCGCGAAGCGAGTGGCGGCCTGCCAGGCGGCGCCGGAGGGATGCGTCGGCTCCGCATCGGCCAGGGCGGAGACAGCGACGGCGACCGGCAGCGCGTAACCCTCGATCCTGCGCCGCCTGACCGAGCGGCCGTGCGGCAGGACCAGCTCCACCGCCTCGGTCTCAAGGCCGGTGGGCGCCATACTGTCTCCGGCTGCTGCCCCGGTCGGCTTCCACAGCAGCAGCCGCCCGAGGCGGGCGGGCTCACCGGGCAGGAACACCGCCGCCCAGCCGGCGCCGAGCAGTTCCCTCGCGAAGGCGGATGTTTCCTGCCGGGCCAGCGGCGGTGCGCTCCTCGCGCCCGTACTCGGCTCTCGTACGACGACGACTCGTGCCACTCTCTTCCGCCCTGTCGCTTGCCGGACCCTCCCCTGGGCCGCTCACTACCGAACCCCACCAGGCAACGTCACACGCCGGCAACCGCGAGCCTTGGCTTGACTGCTGGCGACGGCGCACGACGGATATGCCGCTGCTGAACACACCGGTCCTCAACCGTACGGTGCAGCGCGACGGTGAGGCCATGAGCACCTGGGCCCCAGCCGCGCTGGAGGTGTTGATCGAAGAGGCCACCGTCGACGCCTACGGCGAGGATGAGCCCAGCTCACCGGCTTCCGGACCTGCCGCTGCCGGAACCCGCCCCCGAGGGCCGGCAGTGGATCAGTCGGGGCAGGTTCGCCCTGGCGTGGCTCACGCGTGCGCCCTTCCTGGAACGAGCCACGGACATGACGCCCGAGTCGGGGCAACGCCGGGCGCCCGCGCCGGCGCCCGCCGTGCCCGAGCCCACGCAGGGCTGGCAGGTGCCGCTTCCGTATGGCGAGACGGAAGCTGTCAAGGCGATGGGGACGACCGGCGCCACGCTGTTGGGTGGCTTCTCCCTCGCCGCGGCAGCAGTGCTGGTTACTGCCGAACGGCAACCGCCTCTCGGCGGCTGGGCGTTGGTCTCCTTCGTCGTCTCGGCGGCGGCGTTCGTTTTCTCCGTGCAGTTCACCAGCTCTGGTCTGGGGTACGCGGCCACCCCGGAGGAACGCCTGATGTGGCATCCCCGGGCACGCACTGACCCGTCGACTCTGGCCCGCGTAGAGCGTGTTCATCGCATGGATGCCCGGCTCCGACAGCGCTATTTCTATCGGGCCCGCCTTATGTACCGTGTCGGCCTGCTCGGTTTCCTGACCGGCATGATTCTGCTGTGCATTCCCAACTCCCTTGACTGGCCCCGCATCGTCGCCGCGTTTCCGAAGGGGCGTTTGGAGAGGTCCGGGCCCGTCAGATCTGACCGTAGAGGGTTGCCAGGTCGATCAGCTGGACGTCGGGGTCGGCCTCGGCAACGGCTCGTGCCTTGTCGTTGAAGCCGGCTCCGCTGAAGCAGAGGAGCCGGGTGCCGCTCGTGTCGTAGCGTGCGGCCTGCGCGACGAGGTCGCGGATATGCCGGAGGCGGTCGATGTGGGCCATGCCCATGGTGTCGTTCCACTTGGCCTCCCCGATGGCCAGGAGTGGTGGTTTGACGCCGTCGGCAATGCCGATGGCCGCCACGTCGATCTCATGGCCGATACGGGCCTTGGAGTCGTGGACCACGCCATGGCCAACGCGGGCAGGCAGACCGCCCAGAAGTTCGGGGTCGGCGTGATGGAGGGCCCAGTCGCGGCAGACCTGTTCGAAATGGGGTCCCAGAACATTGCTCACAAAGCGCCGGCGGCTGGCCTGCCAGACCCGTGTCGCGCTGCCGGGGCGCTCGAGCTGGTCCCAGACCGGCCGCATGATGGCGTGGTAGAAGCCGATCAGCGGCTCGGCGATGCGATACGTGGGCCGGTTGTCGCGGAAGGCGTCCGCGTCGCGGTGTAGCAGTCCTGCGTCTTCGAGGACGTTGATGGGGTGCGCGATGTCCGTGGCCTTGCGTTCCAGATAGCCGGCCATGCCACCGCGTGTGGCGTTGCCGTCGGCGACGGCGGCCAGGACGGACAGGTACAGGGCGGTGTCGCGAAGGTCGGGTTCTTCGGCGAGTAGGTATCGGGCCTCGCGGAAGAGGGGGGTCTCGGGATTGAGGACGGTGCGGACAACCCAGTCGTCGAAGTCGTCCGGCCCCTTGGGAGTGTCGCCGCGGGCGAACTCGCGCCGGTAAGCGGGAGTGCCACCGACGATCGCGTTGACCCTCATGGCCAGGTGGGGATCGGTGATGCCCCAGAAATTCGCGGCGAGGCGGTGGTCGAGGGGGCGGACGACCAGTTCCAGACCCGCCCGTCCACGCAGGGGGGCGTTGCCCGACAGCAGTCGGCCCATGAAGGACAGCGCCGAGCCGCACAGCAGCAGCCGAGTGCGCGAGTCGGTGCGTTGGTCGCGCAGGGGACGCAGTGCCTCCTGGATGATCGAGGGCAGCTCCGGGTTGGCCTTGGCGAGGTACGGAAACTCGTCGATCACCACCGGGACGGGACGTTCGGAGCCGAGGGCGAGAAGCGCGTCGACAGCCTCTGACCAGTTGGCGAAGTGGAACGGGCTGGCGGGTCGGACGTGATCGGTCAGCGCGGTGCTGATCCTCCGCAGCGACTCGGCGTCCGTAGCTTCGGTCGCACCGAAATAGAACCCTCCGGCGGCGCGGCACGCGGCGTCCAGCAGGAACGTCTTGCCCTGGCGGCGGCGTCCGGAGACCACACCGAGAGTCGCGCCCGGCTGCGGATCGGTGATGAATCGCCCCAGGGCCGACCACTCGTAGTCCCGGTCGAACATCTCGGCAGGCTTGTCCACGTCTCATCCTAGGATATAGAGGTACGTCTCTATAAAACGTACTCCTATATCTGAGCACCGGCAGCGCACACGTACAGATGGCGCTCGGTGATCGCCGCATCGCAACGACGGGTGCCCCTGGAGCGGCGTCGAGGTCAAGGCTCACTGAAGCGGCGCGCTGAGCCGTGTGAGAAGAAGCCCTGACGGACAACGTCGAAGGGCCCCACCGCGAACGGTGGGGCCCTTCGACATCGTGCCCGGTGAGGCACTGGCGGAGGATACGAGATTCGAACTCGTGAGGGGTTGCCCCCAACACGCTTTCCAAATGTTCGTCTGGGGGTCCGGAGGCGGTCGTGAGTGTCCTGACCAGCTGTGGAGCGGACTGTTCAGCGGCGTCCGGACACGACTGAACGTCGGAGAATGAGACCAGAACTGAGACCACGAGGTGACGGGTGGGCGGCCCGCGCCGTTCGGGGTACTGTACCCAGGCCGAATTCCTACTTGTTTGATAATGTCGGCCCATGAGCGAGATTCCTTACAGTGTCGGCGAAGGGCCAGCCACCAGGGTCAGCCTCTCCCTCCCCGAGGGGACGGCGGAGGCGATCCGCCGACGGGTCGGCAAGCGAGAGTTCTCCGCGTTCATCACCGAAGCGGTGGAGCGCGAGCTGCGCGGTCAGATCCTGGATGAGTACCTGGCCGACTACGAACGCCGCCAGGGACCGATCTCCGAGCACGAGCAGGAGCGGGCACGCCGGGTCTTCGACGAGGTGTTCGCCGAGGAGGGGCAGTGGCCCGCCGCAAGCTGAGCCACGAAGGCACCCTTGTTCTCGACTGTGAGGGCCTGTCGAAGTTCGTCAGTGATCACGAGCCCGTCGTCGCCCTCATCGCCGAAGCCCGCAAGCGGGGCATGGAGGTGGTCATCAGCGCACTCACCATCATCGAAGCGGTGCATCGCCGGACCGACAAGGCGCGGCTCGCCTGGATCCTGTCCGGCGTGCGGATCGTGCACATCGGCGACGAGGAGGCCAAGGCCGCCTCAGCCATGCTGATCAACGCTGGGCTGCATGGTCACAAATACGCGATCGATGCCGCCGTGGCCGAAATGGCGTTGCGGCAGCGCCGCCCGGTGGTCGTGCTGACCTCGGACATCGATGACATGACCAAGCTCTGCGGCGACAGAGTGCGCCTCGTCGCCGTGTAGCCGACGCCCAAGACCCGAACGCCGGGGGTGTGAGGTCGGCCCGTACGCCTTGGCTGAGCGCGGCGTAGCGGGGTCGGTGGACCAGTCGGGCCGGGAACGGTGGCGTGGCCGGACGGCCCGGCTTTCAGGGTGCCGTGAGGCGCAGCAGCCGAGTGTTGGCCTCGTCCGGTGCGAAACGGTCAGGGACGAATTCCGTGGCGGACCGAAGTCCGAGCCACTCCAGCATGGCGTGGTGTTCCTCATGCGCCGGGTCGGCGAGGATCACTTTGAGGTCGCTGTAGCCGGGGGCGCCGCCGCAGTCCTCGGGCGGACACGCCCCGGCGCCGTCCACGCAGTACGGACAGTGCAGCCCGGCTGAGGCTGTCTGGAAGTGCTCCACGGTGATGAGGTGCTCCCAGGAGTCCCCGAAGTCGTACGTGTACACGAAGTGGGCGCCGGGTTTGAGCAAGGCGGCCAGCGTGGCGGTGCGCTCGTCGCGGAATCCGAGTTCGCCGCCGGGACGGCCGTACTGGACGCCGTCGATGGTGAACGCGTGCATGTGACAGTTCTGCCAGCCCATCGCGGCCTGGATCACGGAGTGAAGCCGGTCCAGCCGGATCGAGGCGGGCACCAGCAGCTGCCGCCAGACCCGGGGGCCGTCCACGTCGGCGAGCTCGACGAGGATCCGCAACACCGCGTCGCCGGGCTCGGGCCGGCCGAGCATCCGGGCCGTCTCGGTACGGCCGTCCGCCGTCAACTCGGCGCTGTCCTCCGTGAGACGGACAGCGCCAAGGGAGACGAGGGCCTTCAGGACCCGTTGGATGTCGTGGTCGCCCGCGGCCCGCAGATGCCCCAGGCGGTCGGGGGACAGATCGTCGAGCATGTACAGCGGGCTGACCGCCTGCCACACCACCTCGTACAGGTCACCGAGCGGCACCGGGGTCGTGGCCGCGTACAGGCGGTGCAGCAACGCCCGCAGGCCCCGGTCGTACTCGTGCCTGAACAGGGATTCCAGCCAGCCGGAGGCCGTCACGGCCGGGCCGATGTGCGGGAGCGCGGCGAACAGCGCGCCTCGCAGCTCGCCGGGGCGGTCCAGCAGCTTGGCGTTCTTCTTCACCGGCAGCAGGCGCCCGCCCGCGGTCCGCAGCAGTCGTGCCGCCTTGGCCCACTCGACCAGCAGCGTGAGGTGGTACAGCTCCTCGCTGGACTTCGTCTTGAACGTACGGTCCCCGATCACCGGGTCCATCCGGTCGCCGGTGTCCAGAACCTCCACCAGTGCTCGCGCGTCGGCGAGCGTCACACGGCCGGTCTGGGTCAGCTTGCGGCCCGCACCGACCCAACCGACCAGCGCGCGCACCTGCTCGACGGCCCTGCCCACTGTCTCGCCCATTCTGACCTGCCCGTTCCGGTTCGTGTCCCGCAATCACCCGAACCCAGGATGGCAGCACCGTCGGCGCACCCCGTGCTTCGCATGGGGCGACACGGAGATGCCAGACTGGGACGGTGACAACGCACGACGAGGAACTGCTGGCCCGGATCCGGGAGTTGAGGGTGCGCGGCAGCACCCCGAAGCAGATCGCGAAGGCGCTGGGGCTGCGCCCGGCCCAGGCCGCCGCACTGGTCAGACGGGTCGCCGAGGCGGCACTGACGAACACCGCGCCGGATGAGCGGCCGGTGGTGGGCTGCTGGGTCAACGCGGGCTGGAGCGCGGGGCTGGACATGGCCGAAGCCCCGGACTGGGCGGCCGCCGACCCCCTCGGCCAGGAGCCGGACCCGGGCACGGGCGGCTTCGCCCAGATTCTCCTGGCGCGCCAGGAACGTGCCAGCAGGGTGACCGTCACCGGGTTCCTGGTGGACGTGTACTGCCTGGGAGTCAAGAACGTCACCGCCCCCGAGGTGATGGGGTCCGGATCCCTGACCACTTACGTACCGATGTACTACTCGGCCTTCGATCAACGGCCGCTGCCGATCGGCGTGGAGCAGGCGCAGACGATCGTGCACGATGCGGTCGCCTACGCCCGCGGTCTTGGCTTCGAGCCCGCGGGCGGCTTCGCCGACGCCGCAGTGCACCTGGGTGCCCGGCCCAGCGACCAGCCCGTCATCGGCTTCGGCCGGGACAGCAAGCCGTTCTACTTCTCCGGCCCCTACGACAACCCGCGCAAGGTGGTCCAGATCCTTGAACGCACCTGCGGTCCGGACAACTACGACTACGTTGCCCATCTGTAGGAACGTGACACGAGCGGCACGAAGCGGGAAACACGAGCAGTGACACCGGTCGAACAGCAGCAGGAGCCCACCGGCACTCCACGTGTCCGGCACACCGAGCACGAGGCGCAGGCCAACCTGCTGACGCTGCTGCGCCTGTGCATGACGGAGAAGCTGCGGTGCAGCGAAAAGACCCGCCGCCCCAGCGCCGCACCGTCTCGGCGGTCGCCGCGGTCCTGGACGGCGGCGACTTCTATCCGCACGAGGCCATCTCCGCCTTCGCCTGGCCGATGCTGCTCCAGGCAGGCGGCCTCGCCCAGCTCACCGGCGGCCGGCTGGAACTGACCACGCGCGGACGGGCCGCGCTGACCCGGCCACCGCACCTGACCATTGCTCAGCTGTGGCAACGCTGGTTGAACAACAGCTTCCTGGACGAGTTCTCCCGCGTCGAGGAGATCAAGGGCCAGCGCTCGGCGAATGTCCTGACCGCCGTCAAACCGCGCCGCAAGCTCGTCGGCCAAGCGCTGCCCCGCCTCACCCCGGGTGAGTGGACGTCCGTCGACAGCCTGTTCACGGACATGCGCGCGGCCGGTCTGAATCCGGTCGTCCACCGCAGTGAACGCGCCCTGTGGAAGCTGTACCTGGAGGATCCGCAGTACGGCAGCCTCGGCTACGACGGCTATCACGGCTGGTCCCTCCTCCAGGGCCGTTACACCCTGGCGGTGCTCTTCGAGTACGCCGCCACGCTCGGCCTCATCGACATCGAGTACGTCCCTCCGGTGGGCGCCCGCGATGACTACCAGGAGAACTGGGGCGGCGACTACCTCGACCAGCTCAGCCGCTACGACGGCCTGTCCGCACTCCGCCTCAATCCCCTGGGCGCCCATGCCGTCGGCCTCACGAGCGACTACACCCCTGCCGAGGCCCCCGCCCCGGCCGTCCCGACGGGCAGCGTCACCGTCCTGGCGAACTTCGACATCGTCGCCCTCGACGGGCTGTCTTCCGCCGACACACTCCTCCTGAACGCCTTCTCCGAGCAGAAAACCGACCGGGTCCGGACGCTCACCACCGCTTCTCTCCTGCACGCCCTCGACCGCGGGCACACTCTCGACGAACTCCGTGGCTACCTGAACCAGGCCGCCCGGCACTCCGTGCCCCAGACCGTCACCACCCTGCTCGACGACACCGGCCGCCGCACCGGCCGAATCCGCGATACAGGGCAGACCCATCTCATCGAGTGCGCGGACGAGGCACTGGCCGCCCTCATCACCAGCGACCGCCGCCTGCGCGCGCTGTGTACCCGAATCGGCGAGCGCCACCTCGCGGTCTCCCCCGACCGTCTGCCGGCGTTCCGCAAGGCCGTCCTGGCCATGGGCTACCCGCTGGCCTGATGGCATGAGGAGAGCCGCTTCGGGGCACCTCGGGCCGGGCCCACTCGACGCGTCACCGCCGATCACCAGCAGAGGGCGCGTTCGCCGCATGGGTGAAATGTACTGAATGCCGGAAATAAATGAGACCAAAGCTGAGACCAGGGCACACCAGAGCGTCGGACCGCGAGCTGCGGTCCGACGCTCTGTTTCGCCTGTTCAGGCGGCTGCGGAGGATACGAGATTCGAACTCGTGAGGGGTTGCCCCCAACACGCTTTCCAAGCGTGCGCCCTAGGCCTCTAGGCGAATCCTCCGCCAGGAACATTACATGACCGAGAGGAGTGCTCGCGAACTCGTTCCACGCCGCTGACATCGGGTACTCTCTGGGAAGCCCCTCACGCGGCGCTATCTGACTGAACTCCCCCAGGGCCGGAAGGCAGCAAGGGTAGGTTGGCTCTGGCGGGTGCGTGGGGGGCGCTTGCGTTGCCGGGTCATTCCCCGTCTGGTCCCGGCAGAGCTTCGTACGGAGCTCCGAGGGCGGGGCCCGATGTCAGTGGGCGCCTATAACCTCGTATGCGTGTCATCTCTCGCGCTGTACCGCCGCTATCGCCCGGAGACCTTCGCCGAGGTCATCGGGCAGGAGCATGTGACCGACCCGCTGCAGCAGGCGCTGCGGAACAACCGGGTCAATCACGCGTACCTGTTCAGCGGTCCGCGCGGGTGCGGGAAGACGACCAGTGCCCGGATTCTGGCCCGGTGTCTGAACTGCGAGCAGGGGCCCACGCCGACTCCGTGCGGTGAGTGCGACTCGTGCCGGGATCTGGCGCGTAACGGGCCGGGGTCCATCGACGTCATCGAGATCGACGCCGCCTCCCACGGTGGTGTGGACGATGCCCGTGATCTCAGGGAGAAGGCCTTCTTCGGGCCCGCCCGCAGCCGGTACAAGATCTACATCATCGACGAGGCCCACATGGTCACGTCGGCCGGCTTCAATGCCCTGCTCAAGGTCGTCGAGGAGCCGCCCGAGCACCTCAAATTCATCTTCGCCACCACCGAGCCCGAGAAGGTCATCGGGACCATTCGGTCGCGGACCCATCACTATCCGTTCCGGCTCGTGCCGCCGGGGACGCTTCGTGAGTACCTCGCCGAGGTGTGCGGGCGGGAGAACATCCCTGTTGAGGAGGGGGTTCTGCCGCTCGTCGTGCGGGCCGGGGGCGGGTCCGTGCGTGACTCGATGTCCGTGATGGACCAGCTGCTCGCCGGGGCCGGTGCCGACGGTGTGACGTATGTGATGGCCACCTCGCTGCTCGGGTACACCGAAGCGTCGCTCCTCGACTCCGTGGTCGAGGCCTTCGCCACCGGTGACGGCGCCGCCGCCTTCGAGGTCGTGGACCGCGTCATCGAGGGCGGCAATGACCCTCGGCGGTTCGTCGCCGATCTGCTGGAACGGCTGCGGGACCTGGTGATCCTCGCCGCCGTGCCGGACGCGGCGGAGAAGGGGCTCATCGACGCCCCCGCCGACGTCATCGAGCGAATGCAGGCCCAGGCCGGCACCTTCGGCGCCGCCGAGCTGAGCCGTGCCGCCGACCTCGTCAACGAGGGACTGACGGAGATGCGGGGTGCCAACTCGCCACGCCTCCAGCTGGAGCTCATCTGCGCGCGCGTGATGCTGCCGGCGGCCTATGGCGACGAGCGTTCCGTGATGGCCCGGCTGGACCGGCTGGAGCGTGGCGTTAACTTCTCCGCGGGGGCCGGCATGCCCGCGGTGGGGTACGTGCCGGGACCCGACGCGCACGGGGGAGCGGCTGCGGCCGCCGCCGCGCCGGTTCCGCCTGGTGGCGGTGTCGCTGCGGCTCGGGCGGCGGTACGGGGGGCCGGGGCGCCGGGCGCGCCCTCCCAGCAGGAAGCCCCCGCGGTCGCCGGGCCCGGTGCGTCTGCGGCTCCTGGTGGTGGGCCTTCGGCGATCGACCGCCCCCAGCAGCCCCCTCGGCACGAGCCATCTCAGCAGCCACAACCCCAGTCCCAGGCCCAGCCTCAGGCCCAACCCCAACCTCAGGCCCAGCCCTCGCCCGCCCCTGCCCCCACATCCCCCACCCCTGGTGCCTGGCCCACCGCCACACCCGCAGGTGGCGGCGGTCGGCGACCCGGCGGCTGGCCCACCGCGGCACCCGCCGGCAGCGGACAGACGACGTCCACGCCGAACGCGCCCGCCCCCACACCGCCCACATCACCCACTCCAACCTCCTCTGCCCCATCGGCCCCCACCCCGCCTCCCGCCGCTCCGACCGGCGGCCTCGACCCCCGCATGCTCTGGCCGAACATCCTGGAGGCCGTGAAGAACCGCCGCCGGTTCACCTGGATCCTGCTCAGCCAGAACGCGCAGGTGGCCGGTTTCGACGGCACCACCCTCCAGCTCGGCTTCGTCAACGCCGGCGCGCGGGACAACTTCGTCAGCAGCGGCAGCGAGGACGTGCTGCGGCAGGCGCTGGTCGAGCAGTTCAACGTGCAGTGGAAGATCGAGGCGATCGTCGACCCGTCGGGCGGCTCGGCACCCCCCGCGACCGGCGGCTCCCCGGGTTCCAACGGCGGCTACGGCGGAGGCGGCGGCGCGGGTCACGGCGCAGGCAGTGGCTCCAGCGCCGGTTATGGCGGTGGGTCCGGTGCCGGTTACGGCGGTGGGTCCGGTGGCGGGGCGGCTGGCGGTTACGGCGGCGGCGGTACGTCCCCCCAGCGCCCGGCGTCCCCCCAGCCCACCCCTGCCGCATCCACGCCGTCCTCGTCACCCACGTCCTCGACGTCCTCCACGTCGGCGCCAGCCCCCGCTCCCGCTCGGGCCACCCCCACTCACCAGCAGTCCTCCGCGCCGGAACCGCGCCCGGTCGCCCCCGAGGACGACATCCCGGCGGACGACGACCCCGACCTCGACGAGTCGGCCCTCTCCGGCCACGAACTCATCGTCCGGGAGCTGGGAGCGACGGTGGTGGAGGAGTTCTCCAACGAGTAGCCGAGTAGCCAAGTAGGCGAGTAGGCGAGTAGGTGAGTGGGCGAGGGCCTTGGAGGAACCTACGACGCTCCACCCCCCACCCCTTCGGAACCCCGCACAAAAACCCCGTTAGCCCTGGATTAGGCTGACCCCCGTGAAGGTCCTCGTCATCGGCAGCGGCGCCCGCGAACACGCCCTGTGCCACTCCATGTCCCTCGACCCCGACATCACCGCGCTGCACTGCGCCCCCGGCAACGCCGGCATCGCCGAGGTCGCCGAGCTGCACGCGGTCGACGCCCTCGACGGCTCGGCCGTGTCCGCGCTGGCCGCCGAACTCGGCGTCGACCTGGTGGTCGTAGGCCCGGAGGCCCCGCTCGTCGCCGGGGTCGCCGACGCCGTACGAGAGGGCGGCATCCCGGTCTTCGGCCCGTCCCAGGAGGCCGCGCAGCTCGAGGGCTCGAAGGCCTTCGCCAAGGACGTCATGGCGGCGGCCGGGGTGCCCACGGCACGGTCGTACGTCTGCACGACTCCGGAAGAGGCCGTCGAGGCCCTCGGCGCCTTCGGCCCTCCGTACGTCGTCAAGGACGACGGACTCGCCGCCGGAAAGGGTGTCGTCGTCACCGCCGACCTGGAGGCCGCCAAGGCGCACGCGGCCGCCTGTGAGCGCGTGGTGATCGAGGAGTTCCTCGACGGCCCCGAGGTCTCCCTCTTCGCCATCACCGACGGCGAGACGGTCGTGCCCCTCCAGCCCGCCCAGGACTTCAAGCGCGCGCTGGACGGCGACGAGGGCCCGAACACCGGCGGCATGGGCGCGTACTCCCCGCTGCCCTGGGCCGACCCGAAGCTGGTGGACGAGGTCATGGAGACCGTCCTGCAGCCGACCGTCGACGAGATGCGCCGCCGCGGCATCCCCTTCTCCGGCCTGCTCTACGCCGGTCTCGCGATCACCTCCCGCGGCGTACGGGTCATCGAGTTCAACGCCCGCTTCGGCGACCCCGAGACCCAGGTCGTGCTGGCCCGGCTGAGGACCCCGCTGGCGGGCGTCCTGCTGGCCGCCGCCACCAGCAACCTCGCCGACCTCGAGCCCCTGCGCTGGAGCGACGAGGCCGCGGTCACCGTGGTCGTCGCCTCGCACAACTACCCCGGCACCCCGCGCACCGGCGACCCGATCACCGGCCTCGACGAGGTGGCCGCCCAGGACGCCCCGCACGCGTACGTCCTGCACGCCGGCACCAAGCGCGACGGCGACGCCGTCGTCAGCGCGGGCGGCCGTGTCCTGTCCGTCACGGCGACCGGCAAGGACCTCGCCGAGGCCCGCGACCGCGCGTACCGGGCCGTCGGCCGCATCCGGCTCGACGGTTCCCAGCACCGCACGGACATCGCGGCGAAGGCGGCGGAGGGGGCGGAGGCGGCGCAGGCATAGTCCCCGACGCCGCCTGAGAATCCTGGCGGAACGCCGGAGAATCTCCCGGTTGCCGATAAACCCCGCAGGCCCCGATTCCGTCTCAGGATTCGGGGCCTGATCCTTGCTTTCCGTCATCCACCTCTCCCCAAAGCCATTCCATCGAGTGACCGCTGCCCCATCCGGCTGACGGGGCCCGGGGCCCCAACTAGGGTGCGGCGCAAGCGGTCCGCATGCGGTCCGGCACTTGGCCCACCGGCATTGCGATGTCAGTAGTGGGTGCCACAGTGGGGGAGTGAGCAACGCCAGGAATGCCGGGCGGAGAGCCGCTCGGCCAGGACGGCAGGGAGGGGGTGAGGTCGGGTCATGAGCGGTGTGGGTGTGGAGGCGGGCGCGCAGGGTGCGCGCAACCGCGCACTCGCCGTGCTGCGTATCCGCAGCCGGGCCCTGGCCGTCGCGCTGCTGCCCGCGGCCGTCGCCGTGGTGTTGCTCGCCGGCGGTTCCGCGGGCCATCTCCCGGGCCCGGCCTGGGACGCCGCCCGCTGGGTCACGAGCGTGCTCGCCCTCCTCGTCCTGTTCGCCGCCGGGGGCATCGCCCTGGTTGTGGCCCGCGCCCGCCCCGCCGTCAGCCCGACGGTCCCGATCAGCGAGGAGTCGGCCCCCGACCTGTACCGGATGGTGCGCGACCTCGCCGATCGCCTGGACGTCCCCGCCCCCTCCGCCATAGCGCTCACCCCGGACTGCGACAGCTGGCTGGAGGACCGCACCCACCCGGCCCACGGCCCGCCCCCGCGCGAAGGCCACGACGAGATAGCGGGCGTCCGCGGCCCCCACCGGCGTACGGCGGCCACGCCCGTCCTCGTCATCGGCTCCCCGTTCCTGTGGTGGATGCGCGTGGGCGAGCTGCGCGCGGTCCTCGCCCCGGTCGTCGCCGGTACGGGACCCTCGGCGCACCCCGACATAGCCGCGGCCCGCCGCTTCGTACGAGGGCTGGACGCGGCGGTGGCCGTGACCTCGGCCCCCCGCCGCAACCCTGTGACCCGTGCGGTGCTCGCGGGCATCGGCTGGGTCGCCCGTCTGCTGCTGCGCAGTTGCCGCGGCCATGCCGCCGAGATGGAGCGAGGGGTCGCCGCCGCGGCCGCCGATCGTGCACAGGCTGTGGATTACGGGCTCAGGATCGTCGCCCAGGAACAGGTGGGGCTCGCGTACGCGGGCTGGGACCGGCTGCTGACCCGGGTCGCGCTGCCCGCGTGGCGTATGGGCCGCTGGCCCTCCCGGCTGGACGCCGGCGTCGTCGCGGCCCTGACCGAGCTGTCCCGCCGCGACCGGCTGGCGGAGGGCTTCGCCTCCCGACTCGGCGAGCGTCCCGCCTGCGACCTGCTCGAAGAGCCCGGCGCGGTGGACGAGGCGGCCTCGCTGCTCGCCGCCCGGCTGTTCCACGGCGGTCCGGCCGAGCCCGGCCCGGACTGGTCGCCGGTGGACTGGCAGGAGTACCCCGACGAGGTCGTCGACCGCAAGTGGCGCACCGACGCGGCCCGCCTCCACCGTGTCCTCGACACCCTGGGCGTCCGCCGCGCCCCCGACCCCACGTCACCGGACCCGGACGGCCCGACCCTGGCCCGCGTCATGGACCACCTGACGAACAACCCGACGCCCCAGCCCTCACCCCACAGGGACACCGCGCAGCACACGGCGACCAGCGACACAGTCCCGCACGAGACGGACGCGGACGGGCCGCGCGCCGACGTCCGGCCCGGCGTACGGGCCGAGGGCCACGACGACGCCCTGTCCGGTGTACGTGCCGAGGGCCACGGTGACGATGCCCTGTCCGGTGTACGTGCCGAGGGCCACGGTGACGACGTCCGGTCCGGAGAGCACGCCGAGGGCCACGACGCCCACGTCCCGTCCGGAGAACGTGCCGAGGGCCACGACGCCGACAGCCCCGACAGCCCATCCGACGACAGCCCCGACAGCCCATCCGACGACCGCCCCGATCCCCCCTCCGGCGAACCCCCACACCGCCCTCCCACCGAGCCCCCCACCCCCTACCCCGACGACCCCCCCGCCCCCAACGAAGCCAGCGCCGCTCTCGCCGCCCGCCTAACCGCCGAGCTCGCCCGCGAGGAGGCGACGGCACCAGGGAACACGCCCCCGGCCGGCTCGCCCGCCCCCGGTCAGGGCAGCCCCGACACCGCTCTCTGGGACGACGGCACGCTCCCCCTCTTCCCCCTGCAACCCCCTCGTACCGGCCGCGAACTGCTCGCCGACCACGTCACCGCGATGGTGTGCTGCGCGGCGATGGACACCGCCGGTGCGACCCCGGGCCTGGACTGGCTCGACGGCCCGTCCCTCATGGTCAACGGCGAACGGGCGGCCGACCTGACCCCCCACGTCCTCAGCCTCGTCGAGGACGGCGACCCCGCCCCCTTGCGGACCTGGCTGATCGAGTCGGGCATACGCCCCGAGAAGCCGGTACGCCTCGTCTGACGCCCAGCCCCGGCGTCCGCCCACCTGGCACAGGACAAGTCCGACGGGACCGCATGCCGCCTACCACGCGCCGACCCATACCGGAGCCCCTACTTCCACTTCTGGCCGATTTGCAACGAATAGTGACATCCCGCGTGCGCAATGTGATGTGCTGGGACCGAACGCGCACATGGCAAGGGCTTGCGACATACGACAGGCACACAGCGCACGCAGCACACACAGCGCACACATGACACGCCCGCGCCGCGCCGCGCCGCATCACACACGGGGACACGAGGGAGGGGAGCACCCATGGGGTCGGAGAAGATCCGCCGCTGGGAGTCGGGAGCACTCGCACACGCCGTGACGGACCCCTTCGGCCAGGGCCCGGTCCCCTGGCTCCGCGGCAACCCGACGTACTTCGACGACACCGGCCGGATCGTCCCCTGGTACGTCGACTGGTATGTCGACCCGGCCCGGCAGCGCACGCCGAAGAGCCCCCGCGTCCCCGCACCCCGTTCCGCGGCGGGCCCCCGTTCCGCCGACGACGTGCACCGCCAGATCAAGGGTTTCACCTCCACCGGCGCGGTCGCCCCCGGCGAGGCCGTCGACTTCCACATCACCGTCGACCCGCCCCAGGAATTCGGCGTCGACGTCTACCGCATCGGCCACTACAGCGGTGACGGCGCCACCAAGATGACCTCAAGTCCCCGCCTGTCCGGCATCGTCCAGCCCCCGCCGCTCGCCGCCGACCGGACGGTCTCCTGCCACCACTGGTGGCTGTCCTGGCGCCTGCAGATCCCGAGCTACTGGAGCATCGGGGCGTACGTCGCCGTCCTCACCACCGCCGACGGCTACCGGTCCCACATCCCCTTCACCGTCCGCGACGACCACCCTGCGGACCTGCTCCTCCTCCTGCCCGACATCACCTGGCAGGCCTACAACCTCTACCCCGAGGACGGCCGCACCGGCGCCAGCTTCTACCACGCCTGGGACGCCGACGGCCGCCTGCTCGGCGAGGCCGACGCCGCGACCACGGTCTCCTTCGACCGCCCGTACGCGGGCGCCGGCCTCCCCCTGCATGTCGGCCACGCCTACGACTTCATCCGCTGGGCCGAGCGCTACGGCTACGACATCGCCTACGCCGACGCCCGCGACCTGCACGCCGGGCACATCGACCCCACCCGCTACCGCGGCCTGGTCTTCCCCGGCCACGACGAGTACTGGTCGGCGGCCATGCGCCACACCGTGGAACGCGCCCGCGACCACGGCACGTCCCTGGTCTTCCTCTCCGCCAACTCGCTGTACTGGCAGGTGGAGCTGAGCCCGTCCCCCTCCGGCGTCCCCGACCGCCTGCTCACGTGCCGCAAACGCAGGGGCCCGGGCAAACCCGTGCTCTGGCGCGAGATCGACCGCCCCGAGCAGCAACTGATCGGCATCCAGTACGCGGGCCACGTCCCCGAACCCCACCCCTTGGTCGTCCGCAACGCCGACCACTGGCTGTGGGAGGCGACCGGCGCGCACGAGAGCGACGAGATCGAGGGCCTGGTCGCGGGCGAGGCCGACCGCTACTTCCCGCGCGCCCCGCTCCCCGAGCACGAGAACCGCATCCTGCTCGCGCACTCCCCGTACACCGACCGCGAGGGAGTCGTCCGCCACCAGGAGACCTCCCTCTACCGCGCCCCCTCCGGTGCCCTGGTCTTCGCGTCCGGAACGTTCGCGTGGTCCCCCGCACTGGACCGCCCGGGCCACGTGGACCCCCGTATCCAGCGCGCCACCGCGAACCTCCTGGACCGCATCTGCAAACGTGACTGAGCCCAGCTCCACGCCCCCGGGCCCGGCTCCACGCCCCCGGGCCCGGACCGATCTGCGGCATACAGGAGAATCGAGCCACCTGCACAGAACCACGGGGAGGAACCGTGTCCGGATTCGTAGAAAAGCCCGAGCCGATCCAGGTTCCGGGCCTGGTGCACCTCCACACCGGCAAGGTGCGCGAGCTGTACCAGAACGAGGCGGGCGACCTCGTGATGGTCGCCAGCGACCGCATCTCCGCCTTCGACTGGGTGCTGCCGACCGAGATCCCCGACAAGGGCCGCATCCTCACCCAGCTTTCCCTGTGGTGGTTCGACCAGCTCGCCGACCTGGTACCCAACCACGTCCTGAGCACCGAGCTGCCCGCCGCCGCCCCCGCCGACTGGGCGGGCCGCGCCCTGGTCTGCAAGTCGCTCCGGATGCTTCCGGTCGAGTGCGTGGCCCGCGGCTACCTCACCGGCTCGGGCCTGGTCGAGTACGACGAGACCCGTACCGTCTGCGGCCTCGCCCTCCCCGAAGGCCTCGTCGACGGCTCGGAACTCCCCGCCCCGATCTTCACCCCGGCCACCAAGGCCGAGGTCGGCGAGCACGACGAGAACGTGTCGTACGAGGAGGTCGCCCGCCAGGTCGGTGCGGACACCGCCGCCCAGCTGCGCCAGGCGACCCTCGCCGTCTACTCCCGCGGCCGGGACATCGCCCGCGACCGGGGGATCATCCTCGCGGACACGAAGTTCGAGTTCGGTCTCGAGAACAACGACAGCCTCGTCATCGCCGATGAGGTCCTCACCCCCGACTCCTCCCGCTTCTGGCCGGCCGACCAGTGGCAGCCGGGCCGCGCGCAGCCGTCGTACGACAAGCAGTTCGTCCGCGACTGGCTGACCTCGCCGGAGTCGGGCTGGGACCGGGCGAGCGAGCAGCCCCCGCCGCCGCTGCCGGAGCAGGTGGTGGAGGCGACCCGTGCGAAGTACGTGGAGGCGTACGAGCGCCTCACCGGAACCACCTGGAGCTAGGGCCTGTCCGGCGGATCATGCCGCAGACGCGGGGTCGCAGTGACACTAGCCTCCCCCACTCTCGGCTTCGCTCGAGCGGGGGGACCCCCATCGCGGCGGGCGCCCATCTGCCGCGTTGTCGTCACTCTCCCCCACGCTCGAACAGAGCTCGCGCGGGGGCACCCCCATCGCTCCGCGTCGACTCCCTCCTCCGCCTTGCAGCTGGACGCACCAGACCCCGCTCACCTGCGCTCATTGGGCGCCGCCGATGTCCTGCGACCTGATCCGCCGGACAGGCCCTAGCCGCACGGAAAACACGAGAAAGCCCCGGTCCGATGGACCGGGGCTTTCAGACAACCGAGCGGACGACGAGGCTCGAACTCGCGACCTCAACCTTGGCAAGGTTGCGCTCTACCAACTGAGCTACGTCCGCGTTGCGCCGTGGCGCGAGAGCAACTATACCCAACCTCGCTCGCGCGCGAGTCGTACGGCCGAGTGCCGGTTCTCCGCCCCGAGCTTGGTCACGGCCGACGACAGATAGTTCCGTACGGTCCCCTGCGACAGCGCGGCCCGCTCGGCGATCTCCGCGACGGGCGCCCCGTCGGCCGCGAGCTCCAGCACCTCCGCCTCCCGCGCGGTCAGCGGCGAGTCCCCGGCGGAGATCGCGTCGGCGGCCAACTCGGGGTCGACGTAGCGGTTTCCGGCATGCACCGTGCGGATGATCTCCGCGAGCCGCTGCGCGCTTACCGTCTTCGGGACGAATCCGCGCACACCTGCCTCCAGGGCCCGCTTCAGATGCCCGGGCCGCCCGTGACCGGTCACGATCAGCACCTGGCAGCCGGGCAGCTCGGCGCGCAGGGATGTGGCGACCTTCACACCGTCCGCGCCGGGCATCTGAAGATCGAGTACGGCGACATCGGGGACGTGGGCACGAGCCATGGCCAGCGCCTCGGGTCCCGTCGCCGCCTCCGCGACGATCAGCAGGTCGTCCTCCAGGGAGAGCAGCGCGGCCAGCGCACCCCGGATCAGATGCTCGTCGTCGGCGAGCAGGAGCCGTACGGGAGACGTCATGCCATGACCTCGCTCACCCGGGCCGTGCTCAACGGCACCTCCGCGACCAGCCGGAACAGCCCTCCACCGACCGGCCCCGCCTCCAGCGTCCCGTCCACCGCCGCGAGCCGCTCCCGCAGCCCGGCCAGCCCCGAACCGTCCGCACCGGAGTCCGCACCGGAGTCCGCACCCGAGTCCGCACGCGAGTCCGCACCGGAAGAGGCACCTGCCGAGCCACGGGACGAGCCACCGGCCGAGCCACCGGCCGAGCCACGGGACGAGCCACCGGCCGAGTCACCAGACGACGCACCGGCCGAGTCACCAGACGACGCACCGGCCGAGTCACCAGACGACGCACCGGCCGAGCCACCAGACGACGCACCAGACGACGCACCGGCCGACGCACCGACCCCATCGTTCTCCACCATCAGCACCACACGCCCCTCCGTCACCCGCAGGCTCACCGCACACCGCCCGGCATCCCCGTGCCGCAGCACATTGGTCGTCGCCTCCCGCACCACCCAGCCGAGCGCCGACTGCACCTCGGCAGGCAGCCCGGCCGCCTCGCCGGTCAGCTCGCACCGGATGCCCGCGGCCGTCAGCACCCCCTGTGCACCGGTGAGTTCGACCTCCAGGTCGGCCTCCCGATAGCCCCGTACGACCTCCCGGACCTCGCGTTGCGATTCGTGCGCGATCCGCTGCACCTCGATCATCTGCTCCACGGCCTCGGCCCGCCCGCGCTGGGCCAACTGCACGGCCAGTTCGCTCTTCAGCGCGATCACGGCGAGGTTGCGCCCCATCACGTCGTGCAGGTCCCGCCCGAACCGCAGCCGTTCCTCGGCGACGGCGAGGCGGGCACGGGTCTCGCGGGCCTCGTCGAGTTCGTAGACGGCGTTGAGGAGCCAGACGGAGAAGACGGCTGTGAAGGCGAGGAGCCCGGCGCCGAACAGCACGGCCACACCCCCGGACAGGGCGGCGGGCCAGGGGCTGCCCAGCGCCAACGAGACGCCCGTGGCGCCCAGCGCGAAGCCCCCGACCAGCGCGAGCACCTGGCGCCGCTGCCGGAGGCCGATCGCGAGGGCGCAGATACCGAAGATCAGGACGGTGCCGAAGGTCCCGCCCGCGGCGGTGTCGACATCGTCACCGCTCGGGCCGTACTCCGCGATCGCGAGGGCCAGCAGGCCGACCACGGCGGTGATCCCCCCGAGCGTCCACAGCTGCCGTACGGGCCGCTCGCGGCCGCCGCGCGCCCAGTCCAGCGCCCGCGACGCGGTCACCGTGAAGGTCACGGCATGCACGACCACCATCAGCATCAGCCCGATCGCGAGGCGCGGTCCGATCCCGCTGAACCCCAGGAGCGGGAGAGTCGCCAACTCCATCACCGCGAAGAAGTGGAACGACCACCGCGTGTACGTCTCCACCTTCTCCGGCGTGCTCTTCCCCCGCCACCACGTGCCCGGCCCGCGCATCTCCCCGCTCCCCCCGGTACGACCAGTACTACCTACGTCAGCTACTACGTACGTCAGCTACTACGTACGTCAGCGCCGCGGCTCCCACCGGAACCACCGCCGTACAGCAAACACGCCCATGGCGGTCCAGGCCAGCGCGGTCATCACGGGCCCCAGCGCCTCGTACGCCGAGAGATCTCCGGTCCAGCCACCCCGCACGAGCGTGATCACCGGCGTCAGCGGCAGCAGTTCGAGCATGCTCGCCACCCGGTCGGGCATGAGCTCCAGCGGTACGGCGATCCCGGAGGCCACCATCGAGACCATCACCAGCGGCAGCGTGGTGACCTGCGAGCTCTCCACGGTCCGGGTGAAGCTCGCCGTCACGGCGGCCAGGGCCGCGCACATCACCAGGCCCAACAGCAGCCCGACGACGGCGAGATGGGGTGCCTTCGGGGCCGCCAGGTCGAGCAGCGCGGTGCAGCCCGCCACGAGTAACAGGGACTGTACGAGGCCGATGGTCACGGCCGGCAGCGTGGCGCCGGCGAGGATCTCGCCGTCGCTCAACTCGCCGGTGCGCAGCCGCTTGAGCACGAGTTCCTCGCGTCGGGCGACGAAGGCGCCGACGAGCACCCCGTACACGGCGAACAGCAGCGAGACGCCGACGGCGGCGGGCAGAAGCACCGTGCCGACGTTCAGGCCGGCCTCCTCGAGGTCCATGTCCTCGATGACCGAACGCACGCTGATCGGCATGACAAGCGGCACGAACAGGGCGGCGACGAGTGTTCCCCTGCTGCGCCCCAGCAACGTCAGCTCAGCACGCGCCAGCGACGTCATCCGGCCGACCGGCGTCGTGATCAGGTCACTCATGCCGCATACTCCTCAACCGTCTCGAGGGAACCGGCCGCCTCCCGCGCGATCCCCAGGAACGCCTCCTCCAGCGAGGCCGACCGCACATCCAGCCGCCGCAGCTCCACCCCGGCCCGCTCGGCCCACACCAGCAGCCCGGTGGCCGCCCGCTGCAACTCCCGTGTCCGCAGCCGTACGACGCTCCCCTCGACCTCGTGCCCGCACACCCCCAGCTCACCGAGCGGCGGCAGGTCCCCCACGAAGTAGCCGTGGGGCAGCTCGAAGGAGATCCGGGACGGCTGCGCGGCGGTCACCTCGGCAGGCGTGCCGGCGGCCGCGATACGGCCCTCGTGGAGGATCGCCAGGCGGTCGGCGAGGTCCTCGGCCTCTTCCAGGTAGTGCGTGGTCAGCAGCACGGTCGTACCGCCGTCGCGCAGCGCGCGCACCAACTCCCAGGTGTCGCGGCGCCCTTCGGCGTCCAGACCGGTCGTCGGCTCGTCCAGGAACAGCACCTCGGGCCTGCCGAGCAGCGCGAGCGCCAGGTCCAGGCGCCGCCGTTCACCCCCGGACAACTGCTTCACCCGCACGTCGGTCTTCCCCTCCAGACCGACCAGCGCCAGCGCCTCCCGCGGCGGACGCGCCCCGCTCACGCACCCCGCCCACATCCGCGCGGTCTCCGCGACGGTCAGCTCGGACGGAAAGCCGCCCTCCTGCAACATCACCCCGGTCCGAGGACGTACGGCGGCCCGCTCGGCGTACGGATCATGTCCCAGCACGCGCACCCGGCCCCCGGCCGGCGGTGCCAGCCCCTCCAGCAGCTCGACCGTCGACGTCTTGCCCGCCCCGTTGGTGCCGAGCAGCGCGAAGACCTCGCCGCGGTCCACGCGGAAGCTGATCCCGCGCACCGCCTCGAACCCGCCCCCGTACACACGTCTCAGGTCAGTGACCTCAATCACGTGTTCGTGTTCGTTCGTGTCCATGCCCTCAGCGTCCCGGCGCCTCGGGCCCGGCGGCAGTGCGAGCTGTCACCACTCCGTGTGACAAATGTCAGACGCTCATGTCGCGACACGCTCATGTCGCGACACGCTCATGTCGAGACACGACAAAGGTCCCAGTCATAAGACTGGGACCTTCGAAGGTCTTCGAAAAGAGAGCGGACGACGAGGCTCGAACTCGCGACCTCAACCTTGGCAAGGTTGCGCTCTACCAACTGAGCTACGTCCGCATTGCCTCCGACCGGCTCTCACCGATCGGCGCGAGCACCAGCCTACCTGATCCACAGGAGTGGTCGGGACCGGCGATGCAGAGCGGGTGACAGGAATTGCACACTGCGCCTTCCCCCTGGAAGGGGGATGTTCTACTACTGAACTACACCCGCAAGTACTCCGTGGGCTGGGCTTTTCCGGCCTCGCCCCTCGGCGTGCTCCAGACTCTAGCTGACCAGGAGGGGTGCAGCGCAAGTCGGTTGCGCCGAGGGGCGGGTGACCGGCCGTGGGCCATGGCTCACTTGCTTCACTGAGCCGCGGTGAAAGCCTCGTAGACCTTCTTCGGGATCCGCCCGCGCGCCGGGACGTCCATCTTGTTGGCCTGGGCCCAGGCCCGCACGGCCGCCGGGTCGGGGGCGACCTCCGTCTGCCGGTACGCCTTGCCGGACCTCGACCGCTTGCGGCCGGCCTCCACGTACGGCTCGAGCGCCTTACGCAGTTTCTTGGCATTGGTTGTGTTCAGGTCGATCTCGTACGACTTGCCGTCGAGTCCGAAGGCGATCGTTTCCGCCGCTTCCGAGCCGTCGATGTCGTCAAAGAGAGTGACCACGACCTTCTGCGCCACGAATATCGGTCCCTTCGTGCGACACCTCTGCGATGACGTGCCAGGACGCCTGTGAGATGTCGACTGTCCGCCTGTTAATGGGCAAAGTATCGGCTATTGGCAATTCATTTGTACAGTGCTCGGCATTGCAATGTGAAGCTCGACTAAATCTGTCAGCGTGTCCGAGCGCAATACGGATGCCGGGGCTGATCCAGGATCTTTCCCTGAACTTTTCGTGAAGGCACCCGTCCGATACCGGATCGTGACAGCGCTCACGTAGATTCCTACAACTCTACCCGCGTAGAAATTTTGTGCGGGTAGTCTGAAGGTACTTGCAGGAACCTGCTCAGCACCACAACACCGGGAGTGCCAGTGGCACGCGTCGTAGTCGACGTCATGCTCAAGCCGGAGATCCTCGACCCCCAGGGCCAGGCGGTGCAGCGCGCACTGCCGCGCCTGGGTTTCGACGGCATCTCGGACGTACGTCAGGGAAAGCGATTCGAACTGGAAGTTGACGGGCCGGTCGACGAGGCCACGCTCGCCCGCATCCACGATCTCGCGGAATCCTTCCTCGCCAACACCGTGATCGAGAACTTCACCGTCCGGATCGAGGAAGTCGCGGAGGCCGTGAAGTGACCGCTCGTATTGGCGTCGTCACTTTCCCGGGCAGCCTGGACGACCGGGACACCCAGCGCGCGATCCGTCTCGCGGGTGCCGAGCCGGTCGCCCTGTGGCACAAGGACAAGAACCTCCACCAGGTCGACGCCGTGGTGCTGTGCGGAGGTTTCTCCTACGGCGACTATCTGCGCGCCGGTGCCATCGCGCGCTTCTCGCCGGTGATGGAGCCCCTGCTCGAGCAGGCGAAGGCCGGACTGCCGGTCCTCGGCATCTGCAACGGCTTCCAGATCCTCACCGAGGCCCACCTCCTCCCGGGCGGGATGCTCGGCAACGACCACCTCCACTTCATCTGCCGCGACCAGAAGCTGCGGGTGGAGAACGCGGAAACCGCCTGGACCACCGACTACACGGCCGGCCAGGAGATCAACATCCCGCTGAAGAACATGGACGGCCGGTACGTCGCCGACGAGTACACGCTGGACAAGCTGGAGGCCGAGGGGCGGGTCGCCTTCCGCTACCTGGCCCACGGCGAAGCCGTTGATGGATACGGCAACCCCAACGGCAGCCTTCGGGACATCGCGGGCGTCTCCAACGAGGCCGGCAACGTCGTAGGCCTGATGCCGCACCCGGAGCACGCCGTGGAGCCGCTCATCGGCACCGGCCGCACCGACGGCCTCCCCTTCTTCACCTCGATCCTCAAGAAGCTGGTCAACGCATGAGCCGGACGCCTCTGGACACGGTCGAGCACGCGGCCGCGACCCCCGACGTCGAGCTGCCCTGGGCCGAACTCGGCCTGAAGAAGGACGAGTACGAGCGCGTGGTCGAGATCCTCGGCCGCCGGCCCACCGGTGCCGAGCTCGCCATGTACTCGGTGATGTGGTCCGAGCACTGCTCGTACAAGTCGTCGAAGGTGCACCTGCGCCAGTTCGGCGAGAAGGCCCCGCAGTCCGACGCCCTGCTCGTCGGCATCGGCGAGAACGCGGGCGTCGTCGACGTCGGCCAGGGTTACGCCGTCACCTTCAAGGTCGAGTCGCACAACCACCCCTCGTACGTCGAGCCCTACCAGGGCGCGGCCACGGGCGTCGGCGGCATCGTGCGCGACATCATCGCGATGGGCGCCAGGCCGGTCGCCGTCGTGGATCCGCTGCGCTTCGGTGCGGCCGATCACCCGGACACCAAGCGTGTGCTCCCCGGTGTCGTCGCCGGCATCGGCGGCTACGGCAACTGCCTGGGCCTGCCGAACATCGGCGGCGAGGTCGTCTTCGACGCCTGCTACCAGGGAAACCCGCTGGTCAACGCCGGTGCCATCGGTGTGATGCGGCATGAGGACATCCACCTTGCGAAGGCGTCCGGCGCGGGCAACAAGGTCATCCTGTACGGCGCCCGGACCGGCGGCGACGGCATCGGCGGCGCCTCGATCCTGGCCTCCGAGACCTTCGACGACGCCAAGCCGTCGAAGCGCCCCGCCGTCCAGGTCGGCGACCCCTTCCAGGAGAAGCTCCTCATCGAGTGCACCCTGGAGGCCTTCAAGGAGAAGCTGGTCGTCGGCATCCAGGACCTGGGTGCGGCGGGCCTGTCCTGCGCGACCAGCGAGCTGGCCTCCAACGGCTCCGGCGGCATGCGCGTGACGCTGGACGACGTACCGCTGCGCGACTCCACGCTCTCGCCCGAGGAGATCCTCATGAGCGAGTCGCAGGAGCGCATGTGCGCGGTCGTCGAGCCGGAGAAGGTCGACCGCTTCCTGGAGATCTGCGACAAGTGGGACGTCATCGCCACCGTCATCGGCGAGGTGACCGACGGCGACCGCCTGGAGATCTACTGGCACGGCGGCAAGATCGTCGACGTGGACCCGCGCACGGTGGCCCATGAGGGTCCGACGTACGAGCGCCCGTACGCCCGCCCGTCCTGGCAGGACGAGCTCCAGGCGGACGACGCGAACAAGCTGGCCCGTCCCACCACCTCGGACGAGCTGAAGGACCAGGTCCTGAAGCTGGTCGGCTCCCCGAACCAGGCCTCGAAGTCCTGGATCACCTCCCAGTACGACCACTTCGTGCAGGGCAACACGGTCCTCGCCCAGCCCGAGGACTCCGGGATGATCCGCATCGACGAGGCGAGCGGGCTCGGCGTGGCCATCGCGACCGACGGCAACGGCCGGTACGCGAAGCTCGACCCGTACGCGGGCGCGCAGCTGGCGCTCGCCGAGGCCTATCGCAACGTCGCCACCACCGGCGCCAAGCCGCTCGCCGTCTCCGACTGCCTGAACTTCGGCTCGCCCGAGGACCCGGCGGTGATGTGGCAGTTCGCGGAGGCCATCCGCGGACTCGCCGACGCCTGCCAGCAGCTGGGCACGCCGGTCACGGGCGGCAACGTCTCGCTCTACAACCAGACCGGCGAGGCGGCCATCCATCCGACCCCGGTGGTCGCGGTCCTCGGTGTCATCGACGACGTCGCCCGCCGCACGCCGGTCGCCTTCCAGGAGGAGGGCCAGCTGCTCTACCTCCTCGGTGACACGCGCGAGGAGTTCGGCGGCTCGGCCTGGTCGCAGGTGATCCACGACCACCTGGGCGGCCTGCCCCCGAAGGTCGACCTGGAGCGCGAGCGGCTGCTCGCCGAGATCCTGATCTCCGCCTCCCGCGACGGCATGATCGACTCCGCGCACGACCTGTCCGACGGCGGTCTGATCCAGGCGGTCGTGGAATCCGCCCTGCTCGGCGGCAAGGGCGCGCGTCTGGTCGTACCGGACGGGCTCGACGCCTTCACGCTCCTCTTCTCGGAGTCGGCGGGCCGCGCGGTCGTCGCCGTACCCCGCTCGGAGGAGCTCCGCTTCACCGACATGTGCGGCGCGCGGGGCCTGCCGGCCACGCGGGTCGGTGTCGTGGACGGTGACACCGTCGAGCTCCAGGGCGAGTTCACGCTCTCCCTGGAGGAGCTGCGCATCGTGCACGAGGGGACCATTCCGGCGCTGCTCGCGTAGCGGTCGCTCGCGTAGCCGGTCGTAAGACGACGAAGGCCCCGCCCGTTCCGACGGGCGGGGCCTTCGTGTGTTGCCCTCATGGCCTTGCACGTAATTACGTACTTCCGTAATCTCGTGGGTGTGGAACTGGAACAACGCGTCGCCGACCTGGAGCGCAGGTTGGCGGCGCTGGAGAGCGCGCAGCGCACCGCGCCGCAGCTGGACGAGAGCGACTTCTGGGCCCTGCACGGGCTGAAGGAGCAGCTGGCCGGGCTGGGCGTGGCCGGCGGAGGGGTGCTGTTCACGGGCGCCGTACGACTGCCGGCCGGGGAGCGCTACGACTGGCAGCGAACCGCTCTGACCGAGGAGCTGCTGAACGACGACTGGACGCGGGCCGCCGAGTCCTTCGCCGCGCTCGGACACCCGGTCCGGCTGCGGCTGCTCCGGGAGATCCTCGGCGGCCGGCGCACCGCGGCCGAACTCGCCGAACTGGAAGAGGTGGGCACGACCGGCCAGATCTACCACCACCTGCGCCAGCTGACCGGCGGAGGCTGGCTGCATACGACCGGGCGGGGCCGTTACGAGGTGCCGGCGGGGCGGGTGGTGCCGCTGCTGGTGGCGCTGGCCGTGGGCCTGCCCTGACACACAGACACCAACCAGGGGGAAAGACGTCCGGACGCAAACTCGCCAAGATCGCCTACCGCGTTCTGCAGCTGACCTTCATCGGCCTGTTGATCGCCCACTTCTCGCTGGACCTCAGCTATCCGTGGTGGTGGAACTTCCTGCCGATCGTCCTGTCCTGCGGGATCCTCGTCGTCGCCAACAGGTGGGGCGGCGCCCCGGACAGCCCCCGCGTGGCCCGGGAACCGATCGAGGTCGCCCCGCCCGTCACCGGCCGCTGGTCGGCGCAGAACAGCCCGGCCGACCGCACTCCGAGCCATGGCACGCACGCCTACGGCCAGACGTACGCGATCGACGTCGTCGCCGAGCCCGAACCGGGCACCCGCCCGGGCTTCCACTGGCTGTGGCCGCTCGCCCGCCGCAACAGCGCCTTCCCGGCCTTCGGCGCCCCGCTCCTCGCGGTGGCCGACGGCACCGTCGTAAGGGCCACCGACCGGCAGCGCGACCACCTGAGCCGTACGTCGCTGCTCGCGCTGCTGTACCTGATGATCCTGGAGGCGTCCGTGCGCGACCTGTCCGGCGTCAAGCGGATCGTCGGCAACCACGTCGTCCTCGACCTCGGCAACGGCACCTACGCGCTCTACGCCCACCTCCAGCGCGGCTCCCTCACCGTCCGCGAGGGCGACCGAGTGACCGCCGGACAGCCCCTGGCCCGCTGCGGCAACTCCGGCAACTCCACCGAGCCCCACCTCCACTTCCAGCTGATGGACGGCCCCGACCCGGACACCGCCCGCGGCATTCCCTTCACCTGGCGAGGCATCGGCGTCCCCCGCAACCGCGAGGTGTTCGAGGCGCCCGCGACGACATCACAGCCCGCTCAGGGCCTGTCCTAAGCTGCCGCCATGCCCCCGGCCAAGAAGCGCGCCCGCACCTACGACCCCGTCAAGATCCGCACCGCGGTGCTCACCCAGTTCGGGCACGTACGGGAAGCCGTACGGACCCTGACCCCCGAGCAGCTCGCCCTCCCCACCCGCCTGGCGGGCTGGACCGTACGGGAGCTGGCCGCGCACGTGACCATGGCCGTGGAGACCGTCAGCCGCAACCTCGACCGGGACGAGCCGGCCGAGCCCGAGCTCACGCTGCTGGACTGGCCGTTCGCGACCGCCGTACGCGCCGCCGACATCGACGACGGCACGCACGCCCTGGCCGCCGAGAACCCCGACCTCGACGCCCTCTGCACCCGCACCGAGGAGCGGCTGGCCAAAGCCCTCGCCACCGCCCCCGGCACCCGCCTCCTGGCCGCCCGCACCGGCGCCATGACCCTCGCCGACTACCTGGTCACCCGTACCGTCGAACTCGTCGTCCACACCGACGACCTGAACGCCGCCGTCCCCGGCTTGGACATCCCCTACGACCGTCAGGCCCTCGCCGCCTGCACCCGCCTCCTCGCCGACGCCCTCGCGGCCAAGGCCCCCGGCGGTTCCACGGAGGTGCGGATCCCGCCGTACGCCGTCGTGCAGTGTGTTCAGGGGCCGAGGCACACCCGCGGCACCCCGCCCAACGTCGTCGAGACCGACCCGCTGACCTGGATCCGCCTCGCCACCGGGCGGGTGACCTGGACGGACGCCGTCGAGGCGGCCGAGGTCAGCGCGAGCGGGGAGCGAGCGGATCTCGGCGGGCTGCTGCCACTCATGTCGTAAGGAACCGGCGTGACGGCAACCGGCGAGGGGAACCAGGGAACCGATCCCCCCACCCGCTCCGTCGAATCGGCATGTACAGGCAAAAGCAGCGCATGATCCTGACGGCCGCCGCCGCGATCGTTCCGCTCGTGGCGGCCTGCGGAAGCGAGAAGGCGGGCGGTGATCCCGGCAGCGGCTCGGTCGCCGTCCAGCGCCCCGTCACCGGCGTCGACTGGAGCGTGGACAGCTTCACCGCGGACGGCGCGACCCAACGCGCCCAGGGCAAGCCGTACCTCGCCTTCGACGAGAAGACGGGCAAGGTCGCGGGCCGGCTCGGCTGCAACCACGTCAACGCCGACGCCACGGTTCGCGACGGACATATCACCGTTGGTCGCCCGGCCACCACCCGAATGATGTGCGACACCTCACTCATGAAGACCGAACGGGCTCTGCTGAAGCTCTTCAACGGCAAGATCAGTTATCGGGTGGACGCCGACAACCTCACGCTGACCAGCACGAACGGCACGAGCGTGCGAGCCGTCGCCGCCAAGTGATCCACTACCGCGAATCATCCTGGAGCATTACCCAATTCGGACCAGTGGTCGACCTCGCCTACACTCGGAGGCGTGCCACGTGGTGACGGTCGACTCAGTCATGATCTGCTCCCCGGCGAGAAAGGCCCCCAGGACGCTTGCGGCGTCTTCGGTGTCTGGGCTCCGGGCGAAGAGGTCGCCAAGCTCACTTACTTCGGGCTGTACGCCCTACAGCATCGGGGCCAGGAATCCGCGGGAATCGCGGTCAGCAACGGCTCCAAGATCCTCGTCTTCAAGGACATGGGCCTGGTCTCCCAGGTCTTCGACGAGGCCTCGCTCGGTTCGCTCCAGGGTCATATCGCGGTCGGACACGCCCGCTACTCGACCACCGGCGCCTCCGTGTGGGAGAACGCCCAGCCGACGTTCCGTGCCACCGCGCACGGCTCCATCGCGCTCGGCCACAACGGCAACCTCGTCAACACCGCCCAGCTCGCCGAGATGGTCGCCGACCTGCCCAAGCAGGAGGGCGGCCGCACCCCGCGCGTGGCGGCCACCAACGACACCGACCTGCTCACCGCGCTCCTCGCGGCCCAGGTCGACGACGACGGCAAGCCGCTGACCATCGAGGAGGCCTCCGGGAAGGTCCTCCCGCAGGTGCGCGGCGCCTTCAGCCTCGTCTTCATGGACGAGCACACCCTGTACGCCGCCCGCGACCCGCAGGGCATCCGCCCGCTGGTCCTGGGCCGCCTGGAGCGCGGCTGGGTCGTCGCCTCCGAGTCCGCCGCCCTCGACATCTGCGGCGCCGCCTACGTCCGCGAGATCGAGCCGGGCGAGTTCGTCGCCATCGACGAGAACGGCCTGCGGACGTCCCGATTCGCGGAAGCGAAGCCCAAGGGCTGCGTCTTCGAGTACGTGTACCTGGCCCGCCCGGACACCGACATCGCCGGCCGCAACGTCTACCTCTCGCGTGTCGAGATGGGCCGCCGCCTCGCCAAGGAGGCCCCCGTCGAGGCCGACCTGGTGATACCGACTCCGGAGTCCGGCACCCCGGCCGCCATCGGTTACGCGGAGGCGTCCGGCATCCCCTTCGGCGCCGGCCTGGTGAAGAACGCGTACGTCGGCCGTACGTTCATCCAGCCTTCCCAGACCATCCGCCAGCTCGGCATCCGCCTGAAGCTGAACCCGCTCAAGGAAGTCATCAAGGGCAAGCGTCTGGTCGTCGTCGACGACTCGATCGTGCGCGGCAACACCCAGCGGGCCCTGGTGCGGATGCTCCGCGAGGCCGGGGCGGCGGAAGTCCACATCCGGATCTCCTCTCCGCCCGTGAAGTGGCCCTGCTTCTTCGGCATCGACTTCGCCACCCGCGCCGAACTCATCGCCAACGGCATGAGCATCGACGAGATCGGCACCTCCCTGGGCGCCGACTCCCTGGCGTACATCTCCATCGACGGCATGATCGAGGCGACCACCATCGCCAAGCCGAACCTGTGCCGCGCCTGCTTCGACGGCGAATACCCGATGGAGCTGCCCGACCCCGAGCTGCTCGGCAAGCAGCTCCTGGAGACGGAGCTGGCCGCGGGCCCGGCCGCCACGGCCGCCGCCGACGCGATCCGCCGCCCGTAGAAGCCCGCACTACCTGCTGTACGACACGAAGGTGCTCATTAGCCATGTCTGAGACAACTGGTGCCAGCTACGCGACCGCGTCTTACAAGACAGCAGGTGTCGACATCGAAGCGGGCGACCGCGCCGTCGAGCTGATGAAGGAGTGGGTGAAGAAGACGCAGCGCCCCGAGGTCCTCGGTGGCCTCGGCGGCTTCGCCGGCCTCTTCGACGCCTCGGCCCTCAAGCGCTTCGAACGCCCGCTGCTCGCCTCCGCCACCGACGGTGTCGGCACCAAGGTCGACATCGCCCGCCGCCTCGGCGTCTACGACACCATCGGCCACGACCTGGTCGCCATGGTCATGGACGACATCGTGGTGTGCGGTGCCGAGCCGCTGTTCATGACCGACTACATCTGCGTCGGCAAGGTGCACCCCGAGCGTGTCGCCGCCATCGTCAAGGGCATCGCCGAGGGCTGCGTCCTGGCCGGCTGCGCCCTGGTGGGCGGCGAGACGGCCGAGCACCCCGGCCTGCTCGGCCCGGACGACTTCGATGTCGCCGGCGCCGGTACCGGGGTGGTCGAAGCCGACCGGCTCCTCGGCGCGGATCGCATCCGTAAGGGTGACGCCGTCATCGCCATGGCGGCCTCCGGTCTTCACTCGAACGGGTACTCGCTCGTCCGGCATGTCCTGCTGGACCAGGCAGGGCTGTCCCTGGACGCACGGATCGAGGAGTTCGGCCGCACGCTGGGCGAGGAACTCCTGGAGCCGACCAAGATCTACTCCCTGGACTGCCTGGCCCTGATCCGCACCACCGACGTGCACGCCTTCTCGCACGTCACCGGCGGAGGCCTCGCCGCCAACCTGGCCCGCGTCATCCCCGACGAACTGCACGCGACCGTCGACCGCTCCACCTGGACCCCGGCCCCGGTCTTCGACCTCGTCGGCAAGACCGGTCAGGTCGAACGCCTGGAGCTGGAGAAGACCCTGAACATGGGCATCGGCATGATCGCGATCGTGCCGCAGGAATCGGCGGACGTGGCCCTGGCCACACTGGCCGACCGCGGCGTCGACGCGTGGGTCGCCGGCGAGATCACGGACAGGAGCGAGCACCCCACGGGTGCCGCCCTGGTCGGTGACTACGCCTGATCCCTTGCAAGCAGCACAGAACCCGGTCGGTGACCGAAGTCACCGACCGGGTGAGTGCTCAGTACAAGGTCAAGCGCCGCGACGTTGCTGTGAGGAATCCTCGTCCTCGTCGTCGCCGTCCTCGTAGAGGTCGGCATAACGCGAGTACAGATCGTCGTCGTCCTGCTCATCGTCCTCGAAACGATCGCCGTTCGGCGATTGATTCGACGTCGATGCGCCCAGCTCCTCGGCCAGGCGTGAGAGATCAGTCCCACCGCTGTTGTACTTCAGCTGGCGGGCGACCTTCGTCTGCTTGGCCTTGGCCCGGCCGCGCCCCATGGCTCGACCCCCTCAACGACGGGGCTCGACGGCCCCAGAGTCTTGACACGCGTTCATGATCCCGAACGGGCTCTCCGTGGAGAGACCGGTCCGTAGGGCTTCCACGGTACCTGAGCCCGCGCCCATACGGTACGTCGCCCGCAGCACGAGCGTGTGCTCAGGACCTTCGAGGCGCCCCGTCCTCGCTGGTCAATCGCGATTTTAACCACTTATCGGCGGCCGACCCGCCGGTAGAAGTGAGAGTTCTCTCCAACAGTCCACCGACGGGTACCGGCCCAACCCGTGTCACAGCCTCCTGCGGGCTTCCGCCATCCGCTGCTCGGCGATCCGGTCGGCCGCGGCGGCCGGAGGGATCCCGTCCGCCTTCGCACGTGCGAATATGGCCAACGTGGTGTCGTAGATCTTCGCCGCCTTCGCCTTGCACCGCTCGAAGTCGAAGCCGTGCAACTCGTCGGCCACCTGGATGACCCCGCCGGCGTTCACCACGTAGTCCGGCGCGTAGAGGATCCCGCGGTCGGCGATGTCCTTCTCGACACCCGGGTGGGCGAGCTGGTTGTTGGCCGCGCCGCACACGATCCTGGCGGTCAGCACCGGCACGGTGTCGTCGTCGAGCGCCCCGCCCAGCGCGCACGGGGCGTAGATCTCGAGCCCGTCCACCCGGATCAGCGCGTCCGTGTCCGCGACGGCCGTCACGCCCGCCGGGTGGCGGTCGAGGATCCGCCGTACGGCCTCCTCGCGCACGTCCGTGATCACGATCTCGGCGCCCTCGTCCAGCAGGTGCTCCACCAGGAGGCGGCCGACCTTGCCGACGCCCGCGACGCCGACCCGGCGGCCGCGCAGCGACGGGTCGCCCCACAGGTGCTGGGCGGAGGCCCGCATGCCCTGGTAGACGCCGAAGGCGGTCAGGACGGACGAGTCGCCGGCGCCCCCGTTCTCAGGCGACCGGCCCGTCGTCCAGCGGCACTCGCGCGCGACGACGTCCATGTCGGCGACGTACGTACCGACGTCGCACGCGGTGACGTACCGCCCACCGAGCGAGGCCACGAACCGGCCGTACGCGAGGAGCAGCTCCTCGCTCTTGTCCCGGTCCGGGTCGCCGATGATCACGGCCTTTCCGCCGCCGTGGTCGAGACCGGCCATGGCGTTCTTGTACGACATCCCGCGCGCGAGGTTCAGCGCGTCGGCGACGGCCTCCCGCTCGCTCGCGTACGGGTAGAAGCGGGTACCGCCGAGGGCGGGGCCCAGAGCGGTGGAATGGAGGGCGATGACGGCCTTCAGACCGCTCGCGCGGTCCTGGCAGAGCACGACCTGCTCATGACCTCCCTGCTCCGAGTGGAACAGGGTGTGCAGGACATCAGCGGGCGCGCCGGTTACGTCGGTCACGGTGGTGACTCCCTGGTAAGTAGCGGCGGTCGGACACGGGCTCCCGTATGGGTGGCGGGACCTGTGAGCATGAGATTAGAGCCTGAGCCCCTCCGTGGGCCGCGCACCGCCGGGGGCCCCCTCCTCCCGGCGTAGAGCCGTGCGACGATTTGCATGTTTTCCCGTTCGTTTGTGTGCGGGTTTCGCAGGTTTTCCCGGCAGACGGCGGGGGAGGGAGCAGGCGTGCCCAAGGTGTCCTCGGTGATCGTTCCGTACGCGACGTATCTGCGCGTGTACGAACCGCTGGCCGCCTTCCCGGAGCCGGAGCGCAGCCACTGGGCGCGCTACGCCCGCCGCCCCGACCGCCCGTCGTACCAGGACGAGCTGCGCCGCTCGCTGGCCGATCTGCTGCCCACCCCGCCCATCCCGGTGCCGGTGCACGAGAGCAGCGACGCGTTCGTGCTCGAGACCGACGGCGTGCTGTGCGTGTGTCCGTGGCGCACCCGGCTGCGCGGCTGGCAGGCCCTCGGAGAGCTCGCCGAGGAGCTTCCGGCGCCCGTGCTGGACGCGGTGCTGCCCCCGGTCGTGCGGCGTCAGGCCGCCCAGGACTACGAGCGCTGGCTGGCCCGCAACCCGGACGCCCGGCCGTGGATCCGCACGGCGACCTGGCAGGTGCCGCTGAACTGGTTCGTGCTGGTCTCGGACGAGGAGCGGCGGTTCGACAAGGGCTCCGGCGACGTCCCTCCGATGCTGCGCTACCGCACGCCGATGGTGCAGGCCCGGCGGCGGGTGGCGCGGGGCCTGAGGGCCCTGAAGGAGGCCATCGACGAGGGGCCGCTGATCGACGGCCTGGTGGACGTGGGGCGCTGGCTGGAGGAGTTCCACCCGCGCTCGCTGGTGGAGCTGGACTATGGCGGGCTGGTGCATACGCTGCCGGCCGGCGAGCTGGAGGACGATCATTCGGCGGCCGATGTGGCCGAGGGCATCGACGCGCTGCGGCGCGGTGACGACGTCGCGGCGGGCGAGGCGTACGCGCGGCTCGTGGATCGGTGGCGGTCGGTGCGGGACCGGCGGTCGGCGAACTGACGTTTGACGTAGCGCCCGTTTTGGGGTTTCGTCCTCGCTCTGAGGTTCTTGAGGTTTCGTCAACATGGGACGTAGGTCCCGATCCGGGCGTTCACCTCAAGTGGGGGTCAAGTATCGGCAAGCGTGACGGACCGCACGTACGCGGCTCTTGCGTCCCTTGCCCCTCCTCATGCCAAAATAGGACAAGGAGTCCGGGGAGGATTCCGCTCGCATTGCACGCTTTGGGGGGTCTGGTGACTCCTGATCGTCCTGTGACTGATCGTCACAGTGGCGTGACTGTCCGCTATGGCATGGTCCATCGGCTTCCGTCGCTGATGAACACCTGGAGGGGCAATTCCATCGGTTTGGCCGACGCGGCTGGACAGATGGTGTAGTTGTAGTGCCGAGGACAAGCCGTTCGTCCTATAACCGACTCGACTCGCGTCCGCCATTTCGGGCAACGCGGGTCAAGGTGCAGAATTTAGAGGAAAGAACCGAGAAGGTTCGGTTCTCCCGAGGAGGCCGCTCATGACCGCTCGCACCCCTGATGCCGAGCCGCTGCTGACCCCGGCTGAGGTCGCCACGATGTTCCGCGTCGACCCCAAGACGGTCACGCGGTGGGCGAAGGCCGGCAAGCTCACTTCGATCCGTACGCTCGGCGGGCACCGTCGCTATCGCGAGGCGGAGGTCCGTGCTCTGCTCGCGGGCATCCCGCAGCAGCGCAGCGAGGCCTGACAATCACATATTCGGGCATTTCGGCAGGCCCCTACCGGCCGAGACGCCCGAAGCCCTAGCTCCAACCGACGCGGGTCCTGCCCCAACAGGCCCCACGCCCAAGCCCTTTGGGGCTTCCCAAGCAGTGCCAAGGGTGCGTCGTCGATCGCGCTGGACTCCGCCGGGTCCAGCGCGATCTTTTTTGTGCGTGGAAGGTGGTCGTCCGGGCGGCTCTGTGAGCGGCCTTGTCGGAGTCTGGGGAGGGGTGTCGGATCTCCTGTGGGTGCACCCCTGAGCAGAGTGCAATTGCACATATTAAATTGACCAGTTGTAGGCGAGGTGTAAGTACCGCGATTTCAGAAACTCATGCGGTGACACCCGTCACACACCAGAGTCCTTGTTGCCCCTGCCGCGCGTGCGCTAGGGCCTGTCCGGCGGATCAGGTCGCAGGAAATCGGCGGCGCCCCATCCAACGCAGATGGGCGTGCCAGACCCCGCGTCTGCGGCATGATCCGCCGGACAGGCCCTAGTGGAGATCGTCATGTGCTGGAGGGCGCGGTGGAGACGCTCCGCCCTCGACGTTCTCGTCCCGGCCCTGTGCGGGCCGGGAAGGGGAGTCCATCGCCAGCCGCAGCAGATGGTGGCAGATGGGACAGTGGCGCGTCAGATGGCGGTACGAGCTGGCGGCCGACAGATGCGCGCGAAGCAACGCCCGCGTCTCGTGCCTAGCCGATGCCGCCATACGCCACCTCCAGGGGGGGGCCGCGCGGGAAGCGGGGCCCTGGTCCCTGAGTACCGAGCGAATGTGACGGCGTCAAGGTGGCGTGGGCGCGCGGGGGCGGCCGGGCGCCCACGCCGTAGCGCACGCAAGAGAGCCCGGGTCGAAGACCCGGGCTCTCTCATTCACTGCGGTCCTGACGGGATTTGCTGTACCCGATTGCGGCTGCGCCGCGGGCGCGGCCTCCACCTCGGCGGGGCGGCGAGCGGTGTGGGCGTGTGTGCGGGCATGAGTGAGGGCCGCGTCCCGTTGCGGGATGCGGCCCTCTTTCTTCACTGCGGTCCTGACGGGATTTGCTGTACCCGATTGCGGCTGCGCCGCGGGCGCGGCCTCCACCTTGACAGGCCGGCGAGCGGTCTGGGCGTGTGTGCGGGCATGAGAAAGGGCCGCGCCCCGATGCGGGACGCGGCCCTCTTTCTTCACTGCGGTCCTGACGGGATTTGAACCCGCGGCCTCCACCTTGACAGGGTGGCGAGCACTCCAAACTGCTCCACAGGACCAGGTTTCGCGGCACTTGGTGTTGCGCTGTGCTGCGAAAAGAGACTGTACAGGAGGGGGGCCGCCTGGTCGAACTCACCCACCGTACGGGCGCCGTTACGGCACCGCCGCGTCGATCGCCTTCACGATCCGCTTGTCGGAGACCGGGTACGCCGTACCGAGCGCGTGGGCGAAATAGCTGACCCGGAGCTCCTCGATCATCCAGCGGATGTCCAGGACCGAGGACGGGATCGGGCGGCCCTGCGGCATCTGCTCCAGGAGCCACGCGTACTCGTCCTGCATCTCGTGGACCTTGCCCATGCGCGTGGTGTCCCGCTGGACGTTCGTCGGCATCTGCTGGAGGCGTCGGTCCGCGGCGACCAGATAGCGCATCAGGTCGGGAAGACGCCGTAGACCCGCCTCCGTCACGAAGCCCGGCTTCACGAGGGCGTCCAGCTGCTTGCGTACGTCCTGGAGGTTCGGCAGCAGCACAGGGCTCCGTACGGCCTTCAGGCGGCGCTCACAGGCCTGCCAGGCCGCCAGCACCTGCTGCACCTGCCCCACCGCACGGACCGTCGTGTCGACGATCTCGGCGCGCACCTTGTCGTACAGCTTCCGGTACGACTCCTCGTCCCACGCCGGCCCCCCGAAGTCCCCGATCAGCTTGTCCGCCGCGGCCATCGCGCAGTCGTCGAACAGGGCCTGGACGGAGCCGTGCGGATTCGCGGACAGGGCGAGCTTCTGGGGGTTCGTCAGCTTGTCGGACGCGAACTTCGCCGGGTTGACCGGGATGTTGCGCAGGATGAGCCGCCGCGTGCCCTTCCACATCGCCTGCTGCTGCTCCGCCTCCGTGTCGAAGAGCCGTACCGAGACGGTGTCCGCCGTCGGTCCGTCGTCGACCAGCGCCGGGTACGCCTTGACCGGCTGGCCGGCGCGGCGGGTCTCGAAGACGCGGGTGAGGGAGCCGATCGTCCAGTCGGTCAGGCCCTTGCGTTCCAGGGACTCGCCGCCCTGGCGTTCGGCCGTCGCGGCCGCCGCCTGCGACAGGGCCTGCCTCGCCTTCGGCTTCAGCCTGAGCTTCAGCGCCTCCAGGTCCTTGTCCTCGGCCAGCTTGCGGCGGCGCTCGTCGACGATCCGGAAGGTGATGCGCAGGTGGTCGGGGACCTTCGACCAGTCGAAGTCGTCGGCGGTGAAGGGGACTCCGACCATGCGCTTGAGCTCGCGCGCCATGGTCGTGGTCAGCGGCTCCTGCAACGGCACCGCCGTGTCCAGGAACCGCCCCGCGAAGTTCGGCGCGGGCACGTAGTGACGGCGGATCGGCTTGGGGAGGGACCGGATCAGCTCGGTGACGACGTCTTCCCTCAGGCCCGGGATCTGCCAGTCGAAGCCCTCGTCCGTGACCTGGTTGAGGACCTGGAGCGGGATGTGGACGGTCACACCGTCCGCGTCCGCGCCCGGCTCGAACTGGTAGGTGACACGGAACTTCAGCGGTCCCTGCCGCCAGGTGTCGGGATAGTCGTCCTTGGTGACCGCCTCCGCCGACTCACGGATGAGCATCTCCCGCTCGAAGTCGAGGAAGTCGGGCTGCTCGTGCCGCTTGTGCTTCCACCAGGAGTCGAAGTGGGCGCCGGAGACGACGTGTTCGGGGACCCGCTGGTCGTAGAAGTCGAAGAGGGTGTCGTCGTCGACCACGATGTCCCGGCGCCGGGCCCGGTGCTCCAGCTCCTCGACCTCGCTGAGGAGTTTGCGGTTGTCGGCGAAGAACTTGTGGTGCGTGCGCCAGTCGCCCTCGACCAGGGCGTTGCGAATGAAAAGCTCGCGGGAGATCTCCGGATCGATCCGGCCGTAGTTCACCTTCCGCTGGGCGACGATCGGGACGCCGTACAGCGTGACCTTCTCGTACGCCATCACGGCCGCCTGGTCCTTCTCCCAGTGCGGTTCGCTGTACGTCCGCTTGAGCAGGTGCTCGGCGAGCGGTTCGACCCACTCCGGCTCGATCTTGGCGTTGACACGGGCCCAGAGGCGGGAGGTCTCCACCAGCTCCGCCGACATCACGAAACGCGGTGTCTTCTTGAAGAGGGCCGAGCCGGGGAAGATCGCGAACTTGGCGTTCCGCGCACCCAGGTACTCGTTCTTGTTGCCGTCCTTCACGTCCTTCATGCCGATGTGCGAGAGCAGGCCGGCCAGGAGGGAGACGTGGATGCGGTCGGCAGGGGCGTCGGTTCCCGCCGCGGGCTCCTCGAGATGCAGGCCCATCTGCTTGGCGACGGTCCGCAACTGCGTGTAGATGTCCTGCCATTCACGAATGCGCAGGAAGTTGAGGTACTCCTGCTTGCACATGCGCCGGAAGGACGACGAGCCGCGCTCCTTCTGCTGCTCGCGGATGTAGCGCCACAGGTTGAGATAGGCGAGGAAGTCGCTCGTCTCGTCCTTGAAGCGGGCGTGCTGCTGGTCGGCCTGGGTCTGCTTGTCGGCGGGGCGTTCGCGCGGGTCCTGGATGGACAGCGCGGCCGCTATGACCATGACCTCGCGGACACAGCCGTTCTTGTCGGCCTCCAGGACCATACGGGCCAGGCGGGGGTCGACGGGGAGCTGCGCGAGCTTGCGGCCGGTGTCGGTGAGCCGCTTGCGTACGTCCTTCTGCGCCGGGTCGAGCGCGCCGAGCTCCTGGAGGAGCTGGACGCCGTCACGGATGTTGCGGTGGTCCGGCGGGTCGATGAAGGGGAACTTCTCGATGTCGCCGAGGCCGGCGGCGGTCATCTGCAGGATGACGGAGGCGAGGTTCGTACGGAGGATCTCCGCGTCGGTGAACTCCGGCCGGGCGTTGAAGTCGTCCTCGCTGTACAGCCGGATGCAGACACCGTCGCTGGTCCGTCCGCAGCGGCCCTTGCGCTGGTTGGCGCTGGCCTGGGAGATCGGCTCGATGGGCAGCCGCTGGACCTTGGTGCGGTGGCTGTACCGGGAGATCCGGGCGAAGCCGGGGTCGATGACGTACTTGATGCCCGGGACGGTGAGGGAGGTCTCGGCGACATTGGTCGCCAGGACGATTCTGCGGCCGGTGTGGGGCTGGAAGACGCGGTGCTGCTCGGCGTGGGAGAGCCGGGCATACAGCGGCAGCACCTCCGTGCCCTGCCAATTAGCGCCTCCGGCGCGGGGGTACCTCTTCTTCTCCAGCGCATCCGCCGTGTCCCGGATCTCCCGCTCGCCGGAGAGGAAGACGAGGATGTCGCCCTTGCCCTCGGCCTGGAGCTCCTCGACGGCGTCGCAGATGGCGGTGATCTGGTCCCGGTCGGAGTCCTCGCCGTCCTCCTCCAGGAGAGGCCGGTATCGCACCTCGACGGGATACGTCCGCCCGCTGACCTCGACGATCGGTGCGTCGCCGAAGTGCCGGGAGAAACGCTCGGGATCGATGGTCGCGGAAGTGATGACGACCTTGAGATCCGGCCGCTTGGGCAGCAGCTGGGCGAGATACCCCAGCAGGAAGTCGATGTTCAGGGACCGCTCATGGGCCTCGTCGATGATGATCGTGTCGTAGGCGCGCAGCTCGCGGTCGGTCTGGATCTCGGCGAGCAGGATGCCGTCGGTCATCAGCTTGACGAAGGTGCCGTCCGGGTTCACCTGGTCGGTGAACCGCACCTTCCAGCCGACCGCCTCACCCAGCGGGGTGTCGAGCTCCTCGGCGACGCGCTCGGCGACGGTACGGGCGGCGATACGACGGGGCTGCGTATGCCCGATCATGCCCCGGACCCCCCGCCCCAGCTCAAGGCAGATCTTCGGGATCTGGGTCGTCTTCCCGGACCCGGTCTCACCGGCGACGATCACGACCTGGTGATCACGGATGGCGGCCGCGATCTCGTCCTTCTTCTGGCTGACGGGCAGTTGCGCGGGGTAGGTCACGGCGGGCACACGGGCACGCCGCTCACCCATCCGCGCCTCGGCCTTCGCGACCTCCGCCTCGATCTCGCCGAGCACGACGGCCCGGGCCTCGGGCTTACGGATCTTGCGCGCACCTTCGAGCCTGCGCCCGAGCCGGTGCGCATCGCGCAGGGAGAGCTCGGTCAGGCGGGGGGCGAGAGTGCCGAGAGCGGGGGCGCCGGGGGCAGGGTGGGTAGACATACGCGATCCAGGATCTCATCCTCCGGATTTTCCTGGCGAACGCTTTTGCCTCCGGCGGTTGGGCGGCACCAGAACGTCGAAGACCCCGTCCTGGTGGACGGGGTCTTCGGGTGGTGGCTGGGGCCGGGGTCGAACCGGCGACCTATCGCCCGCGGCGCAGCCGCAATCAGGCACGGCCAGGCGATCGCTCGTACGAACTGAGCTACCCAGCCACGGTGACACGCCCCCGGTGAAACGTCGAGAGCCCCGTCCTTGCGGACAGGGCTCTCGGGTGGTGGCTGGGGCCGGGGTCGAACCGGCGACCTATCGCTTTTCAGGCGATCGCTCGTACCAACTGAGCTACCCAGCCACGGGGCTTGCGTGAAACCCCAGCGGTCCTGACGGGATTTGAACCCGCGGCCTCCACCTTGACAGGGTGGCGAGCACTCCAAACTGCTCCACAGGACCATGCGTGTGTACGACAGTGTCGCACACCGTACTGCGTGCCCCCAACGGGATTCGAACCCGTGCTACCGCCTTGAAAGGGCGGCGTCCTAGGCCGCTAGACGATGAGGGCTATCGGCCCGCCTGGGCGCTTTCCAGCGCGTCGGGGACGTGAGAAGCATATGGGATGGCGGGAGGTATCGCCAAAACGGTTTACGGGGCGGTCGGAGAGGCGGTCGGAGAGGGGGTGGGGGAGGTGGATGAGGGCGAGGGGGTGGCTCCGGGCTGGTTCTCCGCCGGGAGGTGGCGGCTGACCTCGGCCGTCGTCAGGCCCAGGCCGCCCAGTTTGATCTCGTCCCAGGCCTGGAGGCGGCGGGTGTCGCGGTCCATGTAGAGGATCGACGCCTCGATCGGGTCGGGGTACTTGCCCTCCACCGCGCGCAGGCCGCTGCCGCCCGTCGAGCCCTCGATGCGCAGGCGGGTGCCGTGCTTGAGGATCTCCATCTCGTTGTGGTGGACGTGGCCGGCCAGGACCAGGGGGACCTCGCCGTCGACCTCGCGGGCCGCCGACGGTTCGTGGGCGACGGCGATGTCGACCGGCCTGCCCGCCGTCCGCTGCTCGCGCAGGGCCGAGGCCAGGCGCGCGCCGGCCAGCTCCTGGGACTGCTCGGCTCCGGGCTTGTTCGTGCGGTCGGGGGTGAACTGGGGGTCGCCGATCCCCGCGAAGCGCAGGCCCGCGACCGTCGCGGCCCGGCCGTCGTCCAGGACGTGGACGTTCTTCAGGCCTTGCAGGTAGCGCTGGGTCGTCAGGGAGTCGTGGTTGCCGCGGACCCAGACGTACGGGGCGCCGAGGTCCTCGATCGGGTCCAGGAAGCCGTTCTCCGCCGCCGTGCCGTGGTCCATGGTGTCGCCGGAGTCGACGATCACGTTCACCTTGTACTGGTCCACCAACGAGGCGATGATCTTCCAGCTCGCCGGGTTGAGGTGGATGTCGGAGACGTGCAGGACGCGGATCGTGGTCGGGTCGGGCGCGTAGGCGGGGAGCGTGGAGGTGGCGTCGTACAGCTTCGTCACGTTCGTCACCAGGCGTGCCAACTCCTTCTGGTAGACGTCGAATTCGGTGACGATGCTGCGTGCGTTGCCGACGAGGGAGGGGGCGGAGGAGAGCAGGCCGGAGAACTTCGGCTCCAGGACCGAGTCGGGGTTCCAGGTCGCGAACGCGGTTCCTCCGGAGGCGGCCAGGAGAGTGAACGCCAGGCCGCCGGCCGCGAGGGCCCGGCGGGGGCGGCGGTAGACCGCGAGGCCGAGGGCGGTGGCGCCCGACACGACGGCCACGCAGGAGCGCAGTGCCAGGTCGAGGGTGCCGTGTTCGACGTCCTGGCTGACCTCGTCCTGGAGGCCGGAGAGGCGTTCGGGGTGGTCGACGATGGCCTGGGAGCGGACCGGGTCGAGCTGGTCGACGTTGACGTCCAGGCGGACGGGGGCGACGTGGCTGTCCAGGTGCAGCGCGCCCAGCGGCGAGACGTTGATCTTCGTGCCGCCGGTGAGCGACGGACGCAGGGTCATCGTCGTGTTCATGGGGCCGACCGGGGTCCGTACGTTGCCGACGATCAGCAGGCCCAGCCAGGCGCCCACGACGACGACGGTGACGAGGCCGAGGGCGCGGGTCCAGGGATGCGGCTGGGGGGCGAGTTCGACGGTCGGGTGGGGCCGGCGCGTGCGGTACTGGCGCGCGAGGGCGCGTGGGGTCCTGCGGATGCGGTTCACGACGTTCCGAGCGGCGACGGGGACGCGGGCCATTGATCCCGTATGCCCAAGTCCGGGTGTGGATATGCGGGGGTGCTCATGACTCTCGTACGGCTGTTTCGTACCGGACAATGGGCCTGTGCTGGAGATGACGCGCGAGGAGTTCGAGGAATTGGTCGCCGAGGCGCTGGACCGTATTCCGCCGGAACTGACCCGGCTGATGGACAACGTCGCGGTGTTCGTCGAGGACGAGCCCCCGACCGACGATCCCGAGTTGCTCGGACTGTACGAGGGGACTCCGCTGACCGACCGGGGCGAGTGGTACGCCGGGGTGCTGCCGGACCGGATCACGATCTACCGGGGGCCGACGCTGAGGATGTGCGAGTCGCGGGAGGAGGTCGTCGCGGAGACGGAGGTGACCGTCGTGCATGAGATCGCTCACCATTTCGGGATCGACGACGCGCGGTTGCACGCCCTCGGATACGGCTGAGCGGCCGCGGAACGGGTCGCGTGTCCTCTTGTGGGCGGCGGGAGTTGGACAGGTTGACTCCTTCAACCGCCCTCGGAGGTGGCTGCTCGTGCGCCCCTTGTACGTACCCGTCCGTCTGACCGCCACGGTCATGGCCGTCGCCGCTGCCGCCGGCTGCATGAGCGTGGGCGACGACGACGCCGGCGGGAGCGCGAAGCCGTCGCACTCCGCCGGTCAGCGGGGCGGCGAGGCGCCCGACGGAGGGGCGGCGGTGTCGGGCGGCGGCTCGGGGGTCGACGCGGCGGCCGGCGACGGCAAGCGCGGGCACGGCAAGCGCAAGAAGGGCAAGGGGGAGCCGGCGAAGCCGTCGCCCTCCCCGTCGGCCCGGCCCAGCGCGTCCGCCTCGGCCGGGGGCGGCAAGCCGGCGAAGCCGCAGAAGCCGGGGGTGCCGTCGCCGACCAAGGCGCCGACCACTCCCACCCGCACGGCCGAACCGACGCCGACGCCGACGGAGGAACCGCCCGTGTCCCCGACGCCGACACCGACGGTCGCCGAGCCGTCCTCGTCGGCACACGAGCCTCCGAACCCGCAACTGGACCGGCGGGAGCCGGCACCGGAGGCCGGCTCGCCGGCCTGAATCCCGGCTGACCTGCGGCTATGAGGCTCGGTTTGCCATCGGGGGTGGGGGGTGCGTATGGTGGTAGATCGTTTGATCCCATCTTGCCCGGCGCCAACGCAGAGCGCGCCGTGTGGCGCGTACTCTCCCTTGCCGTGGCTGACCGCATAGAGGCGGTCGTATTGCGAATCACGGAGTTGACGGGCGCGTGCCGACGAGACTCCGGAAGGTTTCGCCAACGCATGTCCATTTCCAGTACTGATCACGTCGTCGTGCCCGAGAACGAGGCCGCCGTGGATGCTCCCGAGCCCACCTTCGCCGACCTCGGTCTCCCCGAGGGCATCGTGCGCAAGCTCGCGCAGAACGGCGTGACGACCCCCTTCCCGATCCAGGCCGCGACCATCCCGGACGCCCTGGCCGGCAAGGACATCCTCGGCCGTGGCCGCACCGGCTCCGGCAAGACCCTCTCCTTCGGTCTGCCGGCCCTGGCCCGCCTGTCCGGCGGCCGCACCGAGAAGCACAAGCCGCGCGCCGTCATCCTCACCCCGACCCGCGAGCTCGCGATGCAGGTCGCGGACGCGCTGCAGCCCTACGGCGACCAGCTGGGCCTGAAGATGAAGGTCGTGTGCGGCGGCACGTCCATGGGCAACCAGATCTACGCCCTGGAGCGCGGCGTCGACGTGCTCGTCGCCACCCCGGGCCGCCTGCGCGACATCATCAACCGCGGCGCCTGCTCCCTGGAGAACGTCGAGGTCGCCGTCCTCGACGAGGCCGACCAGATGTCCGACCTGGGCTTCCTGCCCGAGGTCACCGAGCTGCTGGACCAGATCCCGCCCGGCGGTCAGCGGATGCTGTTCTCCGCGACCATGGAGAACGAGATCAAGACCCTCGTCGACCGGTACCTCAAGGACCCGGTTCTGCACGAGGTCGACGCCGCCCAGGGCGCCGTCACGACCATGTCGCACCACATCCTGATCGTGAAGCCCAAGGACAAGGCGCCGGTCACCGCCGCGATCGCGTCCCGCAAGGGCCGCACGATCATCTTCGTCCGTACGCAGCTGGGCGCCGACCGTATCGCCGAGCAGCTGCGCGACGCCGGGGTGAAGGCCGACGCGCTGCACGGCGGCATGACGCAGGGCGCGCGGACGCGGACGCTGGCCGACTTCAAGGACGGTTACGTCAACGCGCTCGTCGCGACCGACGTCGCCGCGCGCGGTATCCACGTCGACGGCATCGACCTGGTGCTGAACGTGGACCCCGCCGGTGACCACAAGGACTACCTGCACCGTTCGGGCCGTACCGCTCGCGCGGGCCGTTCCGGCACCGTCGTCTCCCTGTCGCTGCCGCACCAGCGCCGTCAGATCTTCCGGCTGATGGAGGACGCGGGCGTCGACGCCTCGCGCCACATCATCAACTCCGGTACGGCCTTCGAGCCCGAGGTCGCCGAGATCACCGGCGCCCGGTCGATGACCGAGGTCCAGGCGGAGTCCGCGGGCAACGCGGCCCAGCAGGCCGAGCGCGAGGTCGCCCACCTCACCAAGCAGCTGGAGCGGGCGCAGCGCCGCGCCGCCGAGCTGCGCGAGGAGGCCGACCGACTGGTCGCCCGGGCCGCCCGCGAGCGGGGCGAGGACCCCGAGGCCGCGGTGGCCGAGGCACAGGCGGTCGCTGAGGCCGCCGAGGTGGTCGAGGCGTCCGTGCCCGAGCAGCCGGTGGCGCGGGAGGTCGACCGGACGGAGCGTTCCTTCGACCGGCGTGACAACGACCGTGGCGGTTTCCGCCGTGACGACCGGGGTGACCGGGGCGACCGTGGTGGTCGTTCCTACGAGCGTCGTGACAACGACCGTGGCGGGTTCAACCGGGACCGCGACCGCGATGGCGGCCGTGGGTTCGAGCGTCGGGACGGCGACCGTGGCGGTTTCCGCCGCGATGACCGGGGCGACCGTGGTGGTCGTACCTTCGAGCGCCGTGACGACCGCCGTGACGACAACCGTGGTGGCCGTGGCTTCGAGCGTCGGGACGACCGTGGCGGCTTCCGCCGGGACGACCGGGGTGACCGTGGGGCCGACCGTGGGGGCGACCGTGGTGGTCGTTCCTTCGACCGCCGTGACGACCGCCGTGACGACCGTGGTGGCCGTTCCTCCGAGCGCCGCGACGACCGTGGCGGCTTCCGTCGGGACGACCGTCCGGCCCGTCCCTTCGAGCGCCGGGACGAGCGTGGCGGCCACCGTGGCAGCGACCGTCCGTTCAACCGCGACCGTCAGGGCGACCGCCCCGGCTTCCGCACCGGCGGCCACGACCGCCCGTACGGCCGTCGTGACGACCACCGTGGCACCGGCTCCGTCGGCCGCCGCGAGGACAAGCCGCGCTGGAAGCGCAACAGCTGACGCAGCGGTTGACGCAGCGGCTGACGCCGGCCGGTAGTCCCAGTAGTCAGCGCCGTGGCCCCGCCCGAACTCGGGTGGGGCCACGGCGCTTTTTCATGTGCTCAGCTGTGAAGAACCTGTAATATCAGCTGACTTATGAGGGGGATGTGACAGCCGGGGGCCGGGGTATCCGAAGCGGCGCGCGTCTCCTCTCGTTCTTTCGGGGAGGATCGCCTTGTCCTTGGCTCGTCATGTCTTCGTACGTCACTCGCGCGCGAGACGCGCGGCCGTCGCCGTAGCCGCCTCCGCCGCGCTCGCGGCCGGCCTGAGCCCGCTGCTGCCGTCGGCGGCCGCGGCGGAGGCGCCGCAGGAGACGGTGGTGCCGGCGGCGTTGCGGAGCACCAACCTGGTGGCCGCGCTCCAGTCCCCCGACAGCCTCACGGGTGCGGACGGGGCGGGCACCGAGGGTGTCTTCCACCGGCAGGAGAACAGCGGCCGCTACCTGTGGGCTCGGTACGCCGACGGCAAGACCTTCGAGGCACCGGCGCCGGCGAGCTCCGTGGCCGTCTCCGGCACGGGCAGCGACGTGCTCGCGTACCGCCACCCCGGCGGCCGTATCGACCTGTGGAACGCCGCGGACGGCACGACCCGCACGTTCCAACTGCCTGCGGGTCAGGGCCTGCTGGCCGTGTACGGCACCACGGTCGTCACCTACCACTCCGTCACCGACGCGGACGGGACGACCACCCGGGTCCCTCACCTGCTCATCGTCGGTGAGGACGGGTCTGTCGTCGACAAGGAGGTCGGCGGGCTGCCCGCGGGCATGACACTCGGGCAGCCGCGCGGTGCCGACGCCTCGGGCGTGGTCTTCAACGCGATGCTGGACGGCACCATGCGCGTGGTGGCGGTGAACCGCACGACCGGCCGCGTCGAGAACTGGACCCGGCCGCTGCCCTCCACCACCCACAACCTGGTCAAGCTCTCGCCCGATCACGTCGCCGTCTACAGCCGGACGCGCGGCACCAAGGTGCTGGTGCTGCCCCGCTCCGACCTGTCGGCCGCCCCCGTCGAGGTGACCCCGACGGGAAACAGCACCGCCAACTACCTGGCGCTGGCGGGTGATTGGCTCGTCCAGCGCCTCAGCAGCAACAACCAGGTGACGGCGCAGCCCCTCGCGGGCGGCCCCGCGGTGACCCTGCTCACCTCGACGCGCCTCGGCCTGTCCACCGTGTCGAACGGCACCGCCCTCGCCGTCGGCCGCACCGCCGCCGACGACTGGGGCATTCAGCGCATCCACGCCGGCCCGGACGGCAGGCCGGTCGTCACGCAGGTCAAGGCCCTCCCGAAGCCGCCCGCGCCGATCCAGGGCATCTCCCTGGAGCAGGGCCGTCTGGTCGTCACCGACACCAGCGACAGCACACAGCGCGACGACTACGTGCGGACCGTCGCCGCCACCGGTACCCCTGCCTTCGGCGAGCGCTCCGAGTTCACGCCCCGGATCGTCTCCGACGTGGTGGTCGGCACCTGCCCGGCGAACGACGTGTCGTGCTCCCAGGTCTTCGGTACGGCCGACGGCCGGATCGCCTGGCTGGAGCACACCAACTCGGACACGGAGGACCTGATCCGGGTCAACGGGCCGACCGAGGCGCGCCTGTGGGAGAAGGCGGTGCCGGCGGGCGGTCGTATCACCGACGTGTCCGGGCGGTACGTCCTCTACACGGACACCGACAAGCAGTACGTCTACAAGATCGGCGACTACGGCACCCCGTCCGTCACCCGGACGCCGGGCGCAGCCGCCCTGTCCGGCGACGTCCTGTGGACGGCGGGCACGACCCCGGGCAGCGTCACGGCGTACAGCCTCACCGCCAAGAAGGCCACCGAGACCCTCACCACCGACGCGGGCTGCAAGCCCACCGACCTCCAGTCGCTCGGCCGCTACCTGTACTGGACCTGCGACGGCCGGGCCGGGGTCTACGACCGTACGGCCAAGAAGTCGGTGCCCGTGCCGACGGGCGAGGCCAAGCTCGGCGACGGGTACGTCGTCACGCACGACAAGCAGGCCGGGAAGCTGACGCTGACGACGGTCGCGGGCGGCACGCCCACGAGCCGGGTGATCGGCGACCTGCCCGACACACCCGGTGTCTCGCAGCGGGACGTGCGCTGGACCGTCGACGAGGCCGGCGCCAACGCCGCGTACGTGGACGGCGAGGAGCGCGTGCACCTCGTACCGTCCGGGGTGGCGCAGCAACCGCTGCGGCTGCTCGGGCCGGCGCAGAGCGCGTCGTACGTCGAGTCCAGGGAGGGCGACCAGACTCCCGACACCCTGACCACCGTGTCGCTTTCGAAGCCGTCGGCGAGCTGGCGGCTGACCGTGCGCGACAAGGCGACCGGCAAGGTCGTCGACGTCCGGAACGGCGGGGCGGCGCGCGGCGAGGTCAGCCTCGGGTGGGGCGGTAGGACGTCCACGGGCGGGCTGCTGCCGAGCGGCCCGTACGACTGGACGCTGTCCGTCACGCCCGCTGACGGTGTCGGTGCGCCGGTGGAGGCGCGCGGCTCGGTACGGCTGCTGCACGGCAGCCCCGTGCGCCACGACCACACGGGTTCGCAGGGGCTGCCGGACGGCACCGGCGACCTGCTCACCCTCAACTCCTCCGGTGCGCTGACCTTCCAGCAGGGCACGGGGAAGGGCACGTTCTCCGGGAAGGTGTCGGGGAGCGGATGGGCGACGTCCGTCGTGGCCGTTCCGTTCGGCGACCTGAACAAGGACAACTGCAACGACGTGCTGGTGCGGATGAGTGACGGTTCGCTGCGCGGCTACAAGGTCAAATGCGGGCTGGCGCCGACGCCTTCGATGTCGTACACGAAGCTGGGCACGGGCTGGAAGGCGTACAACGTGCTCACCTCGCCCGGCGACCTGACCGGTGACAAGCGGCCGGACCTGCTGGCGCGCAAGGCGTCCACCGGGGACATCCATCTCTTCGCGGCGAAGAGCGACGGGACGCTGGCGGCGGGGAAGAAGATCCGCTCGAAGTGGACCGGCTACACGAAGATCGTGGGCGCCGGTGACCTGACCGGCGACGGCATCGGCGACGTGCTGGCGCGCGACAAGGCGGGGACGCTGTACCGCTACAACGGCACGGGGACGGGCCTGCTGAAGGAGCGCGTGAAGGTCTTCGCCAACTGGGGCGCGTCCTACAACGCGATCGTCGGTGTCGGAGACATCACGGGCGACGGCAAGAACGACCTGGTGGTGCGGGACACGGCGGGGAATCTGTACCGCCAGAGCGGCAACGGCAAGGGGTCGTTCGCGGCCCGGGTGAAGATCGCGAGCGGCTGGCAGGGATACAGGGGCATTTTCTAGCCAAGTTGTGACGTGTGTCATGCCCTCGGCGAGGGAATCGCTGGGGGCATGACAGATGACGCGACTGCGAGTGGGCATGCGAACCTCTCGAAACCCTCGAGACCCTCGGATCTCTCGGGTCTCTCGGATCTCTCGGACGAGGAACGGCTGGCCCAGCTCGGTTACACGCAGGTTCTCGCCCGCCGCATGTCGGCGTTCTCCAACTACGCGGTCTCCTTCACGATCATCTCGGTCCTGTCGGGCTGCCTGACGCTGTACCTGTTCGGCATGAACACCGGCGGCCCGGCGGTGATCACGTGGGGCTGGGTCGCGGTCGGCCTGATGACCCTCTTCGTGGGCCTGGCCATGGCCGAGATCTGCTCGGCGTACCCGACGTCGGCGGGCCTGTACTTCTGGGCCCACCGCCTGGCGCCCTCGCGCACGGCCGCCGCCTGGGCCTGGTTCACGGGCTGGTTCAACGTCCTGGGCCAGGTGGCGGTGACGGCGGGCGTCGACTTCGGGGCGGCGTCCTTCCTGGGCGCTTATCTCAATCTCCAGTTCGACTTCGAGGTGACACCGGGCCGGACGGTCCTGCTCTTCGCGGGAATCCTGGTGCTGCACGGCCTGCTGAACACCTTCGGGGTCCGGATCGTCGGCTTCTTGAACAGCGTGAGCGTGTGGTGGCACGTGCTGGGCGTGGCGGTGATCGTGGGCGCGCTGACCTTCGTACCCGACCAACACCAGTCGGCGTCCTTCGTCTTCGGTGAGTTCGTGAACAACACGGGCTGGGGGAGTGGTGTGTATGTGGTGCTGCTGGGCCTGCTGATGGCCCAGTACACCTTCACCGGATACGACGCCTCGGCCCACATGACGGAGGAGACGCACGACGCGTCGACGGCCGGCCCGAAGGGCATCGTCCGCTCGATCTGGACGTCATGGATAGCGGGCTTCGTGCTGCTCCTGGGCTTCACCTTCGCGATCCAGTCGTACGACGGTGCCCTCGCGTCCCCGACGGGGGCGCCGCCGGCCCAGATCCTGCTCGACGCGCTGGGCGCGACGGCCGGCAAGCTGCTGTTGCTGGTCGTGATCGGGGCGCAGCTGTTCTGCGGGATGGCGTCCGTGACGGCCAACAGCCGCATGATCTACGCGTTCTCGAGGGACGGCGCGCTGCCCTTCTCCCACCTCTGGCACACGGTGAGCCCGCGCACACGGACGCCGGTGGCGGCGGTGTGGCTGGCGGCGATGGGGGCGCTGGTGCTGGGGCTGCCGTATCTGATCAACGTCACCGCCTACGCGGCCGTGACGTCGATCGCCGTGATCGGTCTGTACATCGCGTACGTCATTCCGACGCTGCTGCGGTTGCGGAAGGGCGAGGACTTCGAGCGGGGGCCGTGGCATCTGGGGCGGTGGTCCCGGGCGATCGGCGTGGTGGCGGTGGCGTGGGTCTGCCTGATCACGGTGCTGTTCATGCTTCCGCAGGTGTCGCCGGTGACCTGGGAAACCTTCAACTACGCGCCGGTCGCCGTGCTGGTCGTGCTGGGGTTCGCGGCGACGTGGTGGGCGGCGTCGGCCCGGCACTGGTTCCTGAACCCGGATCATGAACGGACCCGGGCGAGGGAGGCGGCTCGGGCGGGGGCGCCGGAGCCGGTTGATCCGTGACGGGTGGCGGACGTTCGCGTGTGTTCGGAGTGGGTTCTGAGTGTGTGCTCGGTGGGTTCTGACCGCCCGGCGCGGCCGTGTCGCCGATACCCGATCGGAGACACGGCCTCGTCCGGCTATGCTCGGGGTGGCAACATCGCCAGGGCCGTTAGCTCAATTGGCAGAGCAGTGGACTTTTAATCCATTGGTTGTGGGTTCGAGTCCCACACGGCCTACCGGTGCGGGGGAGGGGGCAACCCCCCTGACCTGCTGTGCAGCGCCTGAGTCGGCTTCGGTCGGGTCGGGCGCTGCTGCGTTTTCGGGGTTCTGCGTGAGCGATGCGTGAGCGGATGTTCGATCAGGGCCGCTCGTTTGGTGATGCTGACAAGATCCCTCGCGGGCGCGTCTGCGAGGCTTCGCAGCGACGCGGCGCCTCCCGCCCCGTGCTGCGGTAGCCGACGCGGTCGCAGCCGAAGCCACCTAGCTCATCCCATGACTGACGGCAGCCGACTCAACACCAAACTTCAGCGGACTACCGCGTGCGGACAGCGTAATCCCACGCCGCTTTAGGCTTGGGCACGCGCACAACGCTTAATCACGAGAGGGCTCCTGCTGATGGCCAAAGAGATCACCGGTGATGTGACACGCTGGGACATCTCAGCGGCAGACCTGCCCGAGACGGTGCTGACTGTCCCAACGGGCGACCGCGTGTTTCTGCTCCCCGACTCAAGCATCGACGGGATGGCCGTCTACCGGGACGATGTGGCCGGCTTGATCAAGACACTGCGACACCGTGGCGTGGACATCGACTTCGCATGCGCGCGAGAAGACCGCCGCTATCTCAGTGAGTACGGGGCCACCGAGGTGGTCGCCACCATCGGCATCGCTGTGGCCACCACGCTTACCACCGATCTGGTCAAAAGCATCGTTCTGACTGCCTGGCAGCGGGCACGTTCCTCACTGGGGCCCAGCTGCCCTGATGAGGAGGTCGACGAGGCGCGTGTGACGGTCAAGATCGCTGAGATCGTCCGGACCGAGAATGAAACGGCCATCCGGGGTCTGGAGATCACCAGCCGGCTGGCAGACATCGAGAACCTCATCCAAGCGGCCGTGTCCGACCCGGCCCGTGCCGAGCTCCCCCCGGCAGAGCCGGACGATGCCGCTCCGGAGGACACCACCGGATGAGAGTCTCCGGCCTCGTCATCCGCACCGGGGTACCTTTGCCCCCGGCATCAGGCCCTGTGCGCCTGGCCATGATGCACCAGGACGGCGTGACGGCCCTGCAAGAATCCATGCGCCTGTACGGGCAGTGCTGTCGCAGCATCTCCCTGACCTGGGGCCTGTCCCTGGCCCGCTTTCCGTCCTGGACATCGACGACAGAGGAAATTCACCGCCGCGGACTGTGGACGATGAGCGCACAACGGGACTTCCTTATCCACGTGTGGTCGCAAGCCCGGCGCCAACTACGAGCCAACATCGCGGCGCGTACTCTGCCCTCTCCCTGGCTGATGGGTCCACCCGCCTCCGACCGGCGGGGCCACCGCCAGTACCTGGCAATGGCGCGTTCTCTGCACCTGCCGCGCGACACGTCCCAGCTCACCGATCCATGGCATGACCTGGAAGCGGCGGCACGCACCTCGCTCGCCCGTGCCGTTGACGCCTACAACTTCCTTGAGGACACCGAGCTTTCCGAACTCGCTCACCGACACGCTCACCACGTCGCAGCCCTCGTAGGCGGACTCTTCGGCTGCAACATCGAGTACTCCGACGACACCTACTGGGACGTATGCCGACTCACGCTCATGCACAGCAGATGGGGCATGTCTGCCGGCTTCACCGCGACTCGCAATTGTTCCTTGTGCGGGCAGGACATCGATTCCTGCCCGCACCTGCTCGATACCCGATACGACATCACCGTGCGGCATGACGCTGACAGAGCGTGCAACGTTTGCGGCCAGCTCAGCTGTTCACACACCGATGGTGAGACCATCTCCGCCTTTCCGCGGCCAGTTATGTCCCAGCTGCAGCTCCACGAAGTGAGTTTGGTGTCCCGGCCCAGAGACCCCTTGGCCCGCTTCACCAAGATTGAGCTGAGCCAGGAGGTCCTCCGGCGCGGCTTGGGAGATGACCCGACGGGGAGAGAAATCTGTTGCTACCGGTGCCTTCACCCCTGCAGCGGATTTAGCCAGCTGCCGAACCGGGACTAGAACCTGTCCTGCATCGGTGGCAGCTTCCTGGACGCGGCGGTCGACGTTTCTGCCCCACACCAGAACCGTGTAAGCCACCCGTCAGCACAGGTCGGGTAGATAGGTCCCGCCAGAGCTACTGCGCGGGACTGGCAGGGGAGGAATGCGCTTCCAGAAGCTCCTCGATTGCCGCTACAGCGTCGGTAAGTCGACGGTAGACCTGTGCCGAGCGTCCCATGCGCTTCAAGCCGTGCTGCAATGGGTCGCGCATGTGCTTCTCACAGACGACGAAGTCCGCGTATCCGGCTGCGCAGGACAGGTACACTATGTCCGTCAAGTCATTGTGTCGCCATGTTGTGCCCTTGTTGAGGTGCCGGCTCTGCAGCATTTCCCGGAAGAGGCCGACGGCCGGAGCCCCTCCGATGGCCCGCACCCATCCCTTGAAGCCCCACTGGCGGAACAGCTCCTTCGGAACGTCTGCCGCAGCTGCCTCTTCCGCCAGTTCCTGCTGTAGGTCCTTCACGATGTGGATGTCGATGGCCCTGCGCTTCTGCTGTGAGTCCTGATCCAGCTCATCCAGCCAGTCACTGAAGCGCTGGCTCGCCGCCATCCACCCGGTATCCGGTCCCTCCTCGACCCGCTGGGTGTCGAGCATGGCATCAATGGAAACGGATGCAGTGAGCAGCGCCTTGGTTTGGAAAGCCAAGCGATTCTGTGGCGTTGGCGTTCGCTCAACACCAGCCCACCGGGTGGGGGCGTATAGGGCGTCCGGGTCGAGAGTGAAGACCGGGGCGGAGCGTACTCTGCCGGGCCGGTCCATTCGGTGGCAGAAGGCATCGTGAAGCTCGTTCCGCCGGACCTGCAACGGATCACGCATTTGCCAGCCGCGGCTGTACTGCAAGACCGTCAGTCCGAGGTCGTAACGCTTGTCCGTGCTGAACCGCTTGCCGGTCTCGAAGTAGTGGCCGGCAGAGGCAGGTAGGATGATTCGACGTTGGTCTACCCACTCCTTGAGCTTTCGGGCAGCGACCCGGTCCACCGCGCTGCTCTTCTCTGCGCCGCGATCGGCGTTGCTCAGCAGGCTCCACTGGTTCTGGTCGAGGTACACGACGAGCCGTCCTGCCAGCTGATCACCGGCCCCTTCCAGCGGCATCTCAAAGAGGACCTGATCGCCGCTCAGAGTGGTGGCGAGGAGCGCTCCGTAAGCCGGGGTGAAGTCGAGCCGGGCTAGGACGCTCGTGTCTTCGAACGGGGACGGGTCCAACGGAAGCCGGGCCTCCTTCCCGTCCGAACGTGTGAAGACGGTGCACGCTGCCGCGCGGTCCATCGTGATCAGGATGATGGACAGGTTGCTCTCGTTTTCCATGACAGCAATGCTGCGCGGTTTTTCTTATGATGTGGCCTGATTTATTTCTGCGGCCTTGCCAGGGCGGGCGCGTGGCACTAGCCGGACCGCTGCTTCAGCGGCTGCCTGGTCGACCTCGGGGAGCAAGCTCGTGTAGGTGTCCGAGGTCAGCGTGATCGTGGAGTGGCGAAGCGTTTCCTTGATCGTGTGGAGGTCGCCGCCGCCGCCATGGGTGAGGGTTGCCGACACGTGACGTAGATCACGAAGGGTAATCGGCGGTAGGTCAGTGCGGGCCAGGATCTGCCGGAAGGTCTCCGACGCGGTCTCGGGGTGGAGCCAGGCGCCGTTCTCCTGGGTGAACACCTTGCCGGTGTCCTGCCAGGCGTCACCCCATTTCTCCCGCTCCTTCAGCTGGCGGGCGCGGTGCTCGCGCAGGGCTGCGATGTTCAAGCTGTCCAGGGCGATCGTGCTGGCGCTGCCATCCGTCTTCGGCTCGGACTCGTACGTGTCCCAGCCGTCCACCACGATCTCCTTGGCGGGCGTGATGAGGCCGACGTCGAGGTCGATCTCGTGCCAGTCCTGGCCGACTGCCTCGCCACGACGGAGGCCACGGGTGCCCATTAGGTGGAAGATTGCGTACAGGCGGTTGCCCTCGGCTGCGTCGAGGAAAGCGCCGAACTGCTGCGGCGTCCACACCATGACGGTCCCAGGGATCTTGCCCGTCTCGCGCCACCGCCGAACTCGCTCTTCCGTCCACAGCAGGGGCTTCGGACGCCTGCCTGACTCCAACTCGACGTGGGACGCCGGGTTGAAGGTGATCAGCTGCTGGGCAATCGCGGAGTTGAGAGCCGCGCGGAGAGTGCGGCGGATCGCCTGACGACTGGCCGGGCCGGTTGTCTTGCGGAACGGCTTCATCTCCGCCAGCTTGGCCCGTTCGGCCGCGAGCAGCTTCCGCTCGGCTCCGACGGGGCGTCCGGGCTTGCTCGGCTTGCAGCGGGCGATCTGCTCGCGGCGGGCTTCGTTCTCGGCCGTGATGACCTCGTTCTCGTCGGCGATCGCGTCGAACATCTCCACCAGGTGGCCGACGTTGAGGCGGTCGAGGCGAACTTGCCCGATGCGGGGCTTCAGGTGGACGCGGATGTGGGACGCGTAGCCGTTGAGCGTGGTTTTGCGACGCTTCTTCGCGGCGAACCACTGGTCGAGCCACTCGCCGACCGTGAGGCTGCCGCGGAGGGCCAGGCCCGCCCTCAGGCGGCGTTGGGTCTCCTCGATGGCCGGCAGCGGAGCTTTCTCGTCCGCGACCTCCTCCAGCATGGCTACGAGGCGCTGGAGGAGGTCCGGGTCGTCCTTGTCCGCCAGGGCGAGCAGGGAGCGGACGTGGTCGAGGTCCGCCTGGGCGGCCTTCAGGGTCTCGTAGCCGGCGCGATTGAAGGAACGGCGGGTGCCGTCCTCGCGGGGTGGGAGTTCCTGGCGTATGGAGTACGAGCCGTGCTTGCGGCTGGAGAGCTTGGGGCACCTCTTGCCGAGCGGTTTGCCGGTCTTGGGGTCGCGGCAGTAGCAGCGGCGGTGGGTGGAGCCCTTCAAAGACGTTCCTCCGGGGTGGTGTTGGGTTCGGGTTCGGGCGGGTCGACGTCGCCCAGTGCGGGTGGCAGGTCGGGTGGGGTGGCGCCCTCCTCGCGGAGTCGGCGGCGGAGGTGGCGAAGGTTGTACTTGGCGGAGATGGCCTCGTCCGCGTACTTGGTCCGCTTGCGCTCGGCTTCTTCCTGCTGGGCGCGGCTGGTGGCGGTCTTGGCTGCGAACCTCGCGCGTTCTTCCTCTTCGAGCGCGGCGAGGGCGGTTTGTACGAGGCTGGCGTGGTGCTCGAAGTCGGCGACCAGGCCAGGGTCGCGGCCGGGCACCTCCTGCTCGCCGGTGAAGCGCCGTAGGGCGTCCCAGGTGGGGATGAGGTCCTGGAAGGGGAGTTCCTGGGTCTTCTCGACGTAGCCGACCGGGAAGATCAAGCAGACCGGGTAGGTCTCCAGGGCGGCGGCCAGGACCATGACGTCCACCAGGGGGAGGTTGGCCCGGCGTCCGGATTCCATGTTGGCGATCACGTTGCGTGGGATGGGATGCCCGAGCCGCTCGCACTGGTCTGCCAGGTCCTGTGCGCTCCATCCCATTGCCTTCCTTCTCCGCCGGACTTCGCCGGCCATGTTGGCTTTGATCCGATCCGCCCACTCCGGGACGTCGTCCTCTTCAGCATCCAAACCGTGTTGTGTCATGAAGACACATTAGCTTGGTCATCCTTGTTGGTATACGCCTGGAGCCGGACGTGATGGGCACGTTCGCCGAGGGCTGTACCGAAGGGGCGCACTGCATGCGCGAAGACGTGACGGACGGTCGGTCGAAGGGGATGAGTCGGGAAGAGCTTCTCGCCCTTCCCGTGGCTATTGACCTGGATACCAGTAACCGTGCTCTGGGGCTCGGGCGGAGCAAGGGGTACGAGTTGGCCAAGCGGGGTGAGTATCCGTGCAAGGTGCTGAGGCTGGGCAACGCCTACCGAGTGGTGACCGCGGATCTGCTTGATCTGCTGGGGCTGGCTGCGTGAAGGGGCGGCCGCGTAGCAAACGGTTCTGCGCTGAGCTGACACAGAAACGCTGGACTGTTGCCAGGGGTGGACGTACTGTCCCTGTTCCCCGGCCGTTGCCGACAGCCCACGAGAAACGGGTGAGCCCCCGGCGCGTCACCGCCGGAGGCCCAACACACTCCACCGCCCGCATCCCCGCGAACGACCCGCGCCCGCCGGGCCTGCATGCCCGGCGCCGCAGGAAGAGGAGCCGCCCAGTGCAACCTGAGACGCCCGCGTCCTATTCCGCGCCTAGTTCCGCCGACTGGCCGCCGGTCGCGGTGCCGGGCAGCGCTAGCCAGCGCGAACCCGAGAACACCGCGCCGGTCGAAGCCGCCGAGCTCTCGGACACGCCTCCGGATCCGGAGCCGACGCATGGCTCGGCGTTGCTGGATGAACTCCGAGCGCAGATAGCCAAGTTTGTGATCCTGCCCTCACCGGAGGCGCTGGATGCGGTCACGTTGTGGGTGGCGGCGACGCATTTGCAGCCCGCGTGGCAGCACGCGCCGCGTCTGGCGGTGGTGGGGCCGGCGAAGCGGTGCGGTAAGTCGCGGCTTCTGGACGTGCTGACCGAAACGGTCAACGAGCCGATGCTCACCATCAACACCACCCCGGCGGCGGTCTTCCGCTCGATCACCGAGGAGCCGCCCACGCTCCTGGTGGACGAGGCGGACACGATCTTCGGCACGCCGAAGCAGGCGGAGAAGAACGAGGAGATGCGCGGCCTGCTCAACGCAGGCCACCAGCGCAACCGCTACGTCACCCGGGTCGTCGGCAACGACCACACACCCCACCGGTTCGCCACCTTCGCCATGGCGGCCCTCGCGGGGATCGGCGACCTGCCTGACACGATCATGGACCGGTCCGTGGTCATCCGGATGCGGCGTCGGGCGGAGGGGGAGAGCGTCAAGCCCTTCCGCTCCCGCCGGGACATCCCAGGGCTCCATGATCTGCGGGACCGCATCGCCGCCTGGGCCAGGCCGCTGCTGAACGAGGCGGCGGATCTGGAGCCGGACATGCCAGTGGAGGACCGGGCTGCCGACACCTGGGAGCCCTTGATCATCGTGGCCGACCTCGCCGCCGGGTCCTGGCCCCGCCGTACCCGCGAGGCGTGTGCGGGGATGGTGGCTGCGGAGATCGAGGCGGAGGAGGACCAGCCCGGCGAGGCCCGGATCCTCGCCGACATCCGCAGGGTCTTCGTCGCCCAGCGCGAGGTCGACAGCCTCTCCACCGACGAGCTGCTGCACCACCTGCGGCAGAACGCCGAGAGCCCGTGGGCGGAATGGGGCCGCAACGGGCTGACCGCCCGCGAACTGGCGGCGATGCTGCGCCGGTACGACATCAAGCCCGGCAACGTCCGCCTCGCCGACGGAACCCAGCGCAAGGGCTACATGCGCAACAAGTTCCTCGACGCGTGGCGGCGCTACTGCCCCACCGTTCACTCAGTGAACGCCGAGCCAGCCCCCGCCTCGGGCTGAGCACCGCCTCCCCTGGTGACCGTCCCTGCCGTCCCGGCCGTGATGTCGCAGGTCAAACGCATGCGGCTGGGACGGAAACCGGGGGCAAGACGGCAACGCGATCATGAAGAACGCGCTGCCACCAACAGAACGCTGCCCTGATCCGTCTTGTGTCGTCCCGGGCGTCCTCGCCGTATCGCCGCAGGCCACAGCGCATGCGGCCGGGACGGTAAGACGGATGCGATCCGTCCACGGCCACCGAACCGCAGCTCCACTGCCCGTGCGTGCCCCAAGACGCGTCAACGCCGCCAGGACGGAACACCGGCCCTGCTGCCGTACCGGCCCTGACCTGCGCTTGCAACGGCCAAGACGGCAAAGACGGACCACGCCATCACCCCAGGAGAACCCCGCTTGACCATCCTCTCCACACCCACCCACCGGGACCATCGCCCTAACGAAGGGCGGCCGATGACGACCAAGCAGGCCGCCGAGCGGTACGCGCTCGTCGCGGCGGGAGTCGTCATTGTGGCGCTCACCGCCGGCGGGTTCTGGCTGTCGTACGCGCATCTCGCTCAGGTCGCCGGACAGCACGGTCTCAAGAGCTCCCCGGTCCGCCAGTGGGCCTGGCCGGCGACCCTGGACGCATTCATCGTCGCGGGCGAACTGCTCATGTTCCGCGCGGGCCTGCGCCGGATGACCGACGGCTGGGCCATCGTCCTCACCGCCACTGGATCGGTCGGCTCCATCGCGCTCAACGTGGCCGGGGTCAACGGCACAGGCAATGCAGGCACCGTGCCCATGCTCGACTACGTGGTCGCCGCGGTTCCCCCGACCGCCGCGCTGCTGGCCTTCGGCGTCCTGATGCGGCAGATCCACCAGCTCGTCGACCACTCGGACAACGCGCCCGTCCAGGCGCCGATACCACCGGTCACCGCGCCCGCCGAGCCACCGGCTGAGCCGGTCCGGCCCACTGAGCCTCCGGCCGTCGGATCCGTCCAGCCGACGGAACGACCGCCCGTGGTTTCGGAGAGCAAGCCGCGCGGTGGCCGTCCGCCAAAGGCCACGCTCGCGGAGCTCGTGGAGATCGGTCATATCGCCCTCGCTGAGCACGGCACGCTCAGCCGGTCCCTTCTCCGGAAGGCAGTTAAGGACAGGGAGTTGACGATCGGCAGTGAGCGGCAGACCGAGGTGATGGAGATCCTCCGGCCCGAAATAGAAGCCGCCGCCGAGACCGGTCCGGACAGCGGCTGACCGGAATCCCTGTGGGGTGACCGGAACCCCTTCCGGTCACCCCGGCCAGCGTCCCACTTGCAGCCGCTTATCCACACCTGTGGATGGCGCGCCGGCCACCAACACTCAGCCAGCCCTTCGCCGTCGACGCGCCTGCCCCGCCCCTTCTGGAGAACCGCCCGTGACACATGCCCCGCACCGCTCCGACCGCACTCCCGACGAGCCGCTGCCTCAAGAGAAGTCCCCTACGCTGACGGGGCGTTTGCGGCAGGCGTTCGGACAGGCAGCCCCTGGCGGAGCCAGTAGTACCGCGAGTCCGACTCAAGGCCGGACTTCGGGAGTCTCCGCCCCGGGGGTGGCGGAGACGGCCCAGCGCCAGGGGGCGCCGGACCAGAGGGTCGGAGCCGAGGGCGGCTCCGACCTGGACACGCTTCACTCCGTCCAGCGAGCCGTCCTGCGCCCCAAAGACAGCGCAGCCGTCGTCGTCGGCGAGCCTGCCGTGCAGAGCGTGCAGCCCACGATCCGCCGCTTCACCGGCACCAAGCGCAACGACCGTGTCGGCCCGCTGCGCTTCACCGGCGACCAACGAGCCCGTCTCCAGGAGGCCGCTGCCGAGCACGGCTACAAGGGCGACTCCGGCTTCGCCGCCGACATCGTCCTCGCCTTTATCACCGGCCGGTTCACCGCCAACCTGCCCCTGTCCGAGGACCGCCGCCGCACACACATGTTCCGTGCTCGTGTTCTGCGCCAGCTCAACCGGATCGGCGTCAACGTCAACCAGATCGCCCGCGCCCTCAACAGCGACCACACCCCACCCGAGATACGTCAGCGCCTCGACGAACTCCACCACCTGCTGGAGCTGATCGCCGAGGCCCTGCACCAGCCCGCCGACCCGGAGGAGGTCTGAACAGCGTGATCGCCGCCATCAAGCCCGCCGGGACCAACACCCGGGGCCTGCTCGCCTACCTCTACGGCCGCGGAACCCACGACGAGCACTTCGACCCGCACATCGTGGCCGGCTTCGCGATGCTCGGCATGCCCGACCCCGGCCGCGACGAGAACGCCACCCTCACCGAACTCGGCTGCTACCTCGACGAGCCGGTCTCCTTGCGCAACAGCGAGTTCGGCAAGCTGGTCACCGACCACGTCTGGCACTGCCCGGTCCGCGCCGCCCCAGAGGACCGCTACCTCTCCGACACCGAGTGGGCCGAGATCGCCCAGCGCATCGTCCAGGCCGCCGGCATCGCTCCGGCCGGTGACGACCTGGCCTGCCGCTGGATCGCCGTCCGCCACGCCGACGACCACATCCACATCCTCGCCACCACCGTCCGCGAAGACGGACGCCGCCCCAAGCTCCACGACAGCGGCATCCGCGTCGGCGACGCCTGCCGCGCGATCGAGAAGGACTACGGGCTGCGCCGCCTGAAGAAGGGCGACCGCACCGGCGCCCGCCGCCCTACCCAGGCCGAGATGCACAAGGCCGAACGCCTCGGCTGGGAACAGCCCAGCCCCGAGTGGCTCCAGGACCGCATCCGTGCCGCCATCCCCCACGTGACCAACGCCGAGGAATTCATCACCTACCTCGAAGCCGGCGGCATCGAGGTCCAGGTCCGGCGCGGCCCGTCAGGCGACCTCCTGGGATACGCAGTCGGCCGCCCCGGCGACGTCAACGAGGCCGGCGAGCAGATCTACCACCCCGGAAGCAAGATCTCCCCCGACCTCTCCCTGCCCAAAATCAAGGCCCGCCTCGAATCCAGCCGGCCCGAAGAACACCCCACCGCCCGCCGCAACCACCCAAACACCCCGTGGCACCAAGCCACCGACGCCCTCGACACCCTCCACACCGACCTCGCCGACGACACCCATGCCCAGGCCCACATCACCGCCCTCGGCGAACTGCTGGAAGCCACCGCCCAAAAGGCACCCGCCAATCTGCACGCCGAACTCCAGGCCGCCTCCAAGGCGTTCGCCCGGGCCCAGCGGTCCCAGATCCGGGCGGAAGACCGTGCCGCCCACGCCCTGCGCAGCGCGGCACGCGACATCGTCCACACCGCCACCGGCCCCGACGGCAGCGCACTGGCCGCCCTGATCGCAGCCCTCGTCTGGGCCGCCATCGTCGCCGGGCGCTGGCACGAAGCGAAGAACCACGCCCACCAGGCCGACGCCGCCCGCCAAGCCGTCCAGCACCTCCAGACAGCCGCCGACCGCGCTCTCGCCCCGACGCTCGCCGAACTCACAGCCCGGCCGCCCAAGGAGGAAGCCCGCCGCGTTCTGGCCAGCGACGTACGAGCAGCAGTCCCCGACCACGCCGAGCGCATCCTCGCCGACCCGGCCTGGCCCGCGCTCGCCACCGTCCTCGCCGACGCCGAAGCCCGCGGTCACCAACCCCACCAACTCCTCAAGGAAGCCGCTGCCCAGCGCGAACTGACCACCGCCCGCCAACCCGCCCGCGTCCTCATCACCCGCATTCAGCACACCGGCCGAAACCCAGCGCCAAACCGCCGCGCCGAAGCCGCCCGCCTGCAGTCGACCATGGCAGGCTCGACCCCCGCTCAGCAGACCGGAATCGGTCGGATCCCGGCGGTGACTTCATCGCCTACCGAACAGCAGCACCGACAGCGCCGGTAGACCTCCAGCGCTCCGTGTGCTCATCTGGCATGGCCAAGCCAGACTGATAGCCTCGCCATTCGTGGCGGCGAGGCCACCAGTCCCTACGACTTGTCCCCACCAGACAATTGGCAGGCCGCGCTCACCGCGCAATCGGGCTCTGCCCGACGTAGTCTGGGCAGAGGGACGTAGGCCGAACGGTACGGCCCGATCACCAACGCCATAGAGTGATTGGCGAGCCCTCGACTTAGTGATGACGAGTCAATTATCGCTCAGCTGGGATATATCCGTCCTTAGTCGCGCACTCTGGGGATCAGTCATGGACTCCAAGGACACTAGGCACGTTATTGCCGTAACCGGTGATCCGACGATTGACTGGGCTGTGATGCTGCCAGACCATCGGTGCCCAACGATGGAAGAACGCCTGAATTCAGTAGCCACTACCCACTGGCATTGGGGTGGTGCGCTCGGCCTCTGTCAACTTGTCCAAATGGCCGTTGGAAATAAGGCAAAAGTGCGCGGCCAGGAAATCTCCAAAGATATCCTCGATAAACCCTCAAGTCGCGACAATCGGTTCCATCACTCGTACAACATAGTACAATTCTTCCCGTTGCCGGAGAAGAAGAGTGAGGAAGTCGAACGGCGGGTGCGTGTGCGCGAGTTCCTCGGATTTCATGCACAGCACGACGGACTAGGTCCTCTTGATCAGCCAAAAGTCGATGACAATGAAGAGCTGTCTCTGCTCCTCATCGATGATGCAGGTTTCGGATTCGGAAACAGCGAAAATGTGCGTAAGTCCGTATTCGAGCTAGCCGGGAAAAATGATGATGCCTGGATAATCGTAAAACTCGGAACGCAGGTGCTAAAGGGGGATAGCGCCCTCTGGCAAGAGATTTCCAACTCCTTCGGGCATGAGAAGCGAATCATACCCATAGTGACAGCTGCGAGTCTGCGAGAAGTTGGCGCAGCAATAAGCCGTGGCCTTTCCTGGGAGCGTTCCACCCAAGATGTTCTAGCAGAGCTCAATCGAGCTACCAGCAGCCCACATGCAGCACTGAGGACTCTTGCTCAATACAAGAGGCTGGTGATCTCCTTTGGTCCCGCTGGCGCGTTCCTCGTGGACCGTACGGAAGGCCCCTCTCGGCACGTCTTGTATTTTCACCGGGAGTTCACGGAGGGAACTTGGGAGAAAAGTAACGATGGGGGCATGTTCGGATACACGCAAGCTCTTGCCGCCGCAATCGCACGTTCGCTGCTGAAGCGCGAGATGAAGTTGGACAGGTCGGGGGACGGGGCTGGGCTCAATGAAGCCGTCTCTGAGGGCGTTCACCTGGGTCTTTCCGCCATGCATGCGATCCGTGAGCTAGGTTTCCATTCCCAACCATTTGGTGAGTCAGAGAGCAGAAGGAAGCCAGGAAGGATGGAATTCTTCAACGGGTGCATGAGCAAGAAGTATAAGGCGAAGGATCAATTCGAAAGTGTCCGTGTCCCAGAGCCCAGACTAGGATCTGAGCTACCCACCTGGTCGATTCTGTCCCGATTTACGACCGCTGATTCATTGGAGACGAAGGCAGTGAGCGTCGCTTTGCAAGGACGTGACAAGCTGAAGGGGGTTCCCGTCGCCAAATTTAATAAACTCATCACGGCTGATTTGCATGAGATTGAAGGTCTGCGGATTGTGCAGAACCTAATACGCGAGTATATCGATGATCGAACGAAGACCAAGCCTCGCTCGATAGCGGTATTTGGCAGGCCAGGTGACGGGAAGTCATTCGCTGTTCGGGAAGTCGTCGAATCTCTGTATCCCGATCGGAAAGGCGGGCTAACCTTCAATGTCTCGCAGTTCGAATCTGTCGCCAGTCTGATCGCTGGGTTGCATCAAGTCAGGGATAGGGCTCTTGAGGGCGAAGCGCCCTTGGTCTTCTGGGATGAATTCGATTCAAACTACGATGGAACGCCATTGGGTTGGCTTCCGTACTTTCTGTCGCCCATGCAGGACGGCACTTTTCAGCAAGGTGAAATCGTTCATCCTGTTGGACGGGCAATCTTTGTCTTCGCCGGGGGAATCTTCCATCGTTACGCGGATTTTATGGAAAACGCCATCAAGGTCAAGGGTCATTCGAAGGCCGGCGATTTCGCCAGTCGTCTTCAGGGTTATCTAGATGTAGTTGGCCCCAACCCTGGACCCGATCAACATGAGGAAGAAGCAGGCTGGATGTTCCATCGTGCGCTCCTCCTCAACCACTTCCTCAATGACGCCGGCATAGGAAAAAGAGTCAACCGGGACAACGAAAAAGAGCTTGACGTCGACGAAGGCGTAGTCAGGGCTTTCCTCGGAGTCGGTGAGTATATTCATGGCGCGCGTTCCATGCACGCCATAGTGGACACAAGTCGACTGCACCGAGGGGGAAAATTCGGTCGGTCAAATCTTCCACATAAGACCCTGCTGGACCTCCATGTGAGTGGGGAGCAATTCCTCAAAATTGTTCGCGCAGTGCCGCCGACCGTCGGATAGCCTCCCGCCACGACTCCACACCCGACCGATTATCTGCTGCTGGCGGAGGCTGAGTCGGCAGCGCCGGACGCGGACTGAGCCGTGCCTCCGCAACTTCGGCTTCGCGCGGAAGGGCGGCGAGCGCTCCGGGCGGGTTCAGCTCCAGTTGTCGCGGTGGTCTTGCGCTAGCGGTCGTAGTCGCTCCACGGGGTAGGAAGGCCCAGCCGGAGCCAGGTGAGGTGTCCGACGAGGTAGGCCACGGGGGAGTGCGATGCTCGCCTCAGAGGGCCGGCCGAACACCCTCAGCACTATCCCTGCTTGGCGTGCTCCACGAATGCCGTCCAGGCGGTTCGCTGGACGGCCAGGATTCCCCGGTCGCGGGCCTTCGTGTCCCGAACCATCACGTGCTTCGGGTCGTTGTCGGCCACTTCAACGCAGTTCTCCGTCCCTGTGTAGGAGCTGGTACGCCAGTTCGGGGCCACGGGCTGCATGGTGCTCTCCTAGTCGCTCGGCATCTGATCGAAGTGGTGGATCGCTGTGAGGACGAGGTCTCGGACGGCGGGTCCGTAGACCGCTGACTGCTTCAAGAGGGCGAACGCCTTGGTGTACAGCTCGATTTCTCGCGGCTGGGTGACGGAGAACTCCGCCGAGTAGGTCTCGACGAGGACGAGCTTGTCGTCGAACATCGAGAAGGAGTTGCCGGGCCAGATGCCGACGGGTGCGGATCGGGGGATGATGCCCAGGCTCAGCCGGGGAAGGCGCATCACCGCCAGCAGGCGGTCGAGCTGCCCCTTCATCACCTCCGGGCCGCCGAAGTTGGTGTAGAGGGCCTGTTCGCCGAGCACCACGTTGAAGATCCGGTTGCCCCGATACAGGTACTGTTGCCGTTCGAGCCGCTTGGCCGTGGCGGCTTCCGCGTCGTCGGGGATCTCGTAGTAGTCGACGACCTGTCTGAACGTCTCGGCCGCGTAGTCCGCCGTCTGGAGGGTTCCCCACACCAGCGTCGGGTGCCAGATGCGGAAGACCTTGGTCTTGGCGTAGACCGGCAGGGCCTTGCGCTGCCGTCGTTCCGCCCCGGTCTGCAGCTGCCGGCGCCACTCCAGCCACAGCTCGTCGATGTGCCGCACCGTGGCTATCAAGTCATCTACGTGCTCTTGCCTGTTGGTCTTGATGCACCAGACACGGATGTCGTCTTCGCTGGGGTTCTGCTTGCCGTTCTCCAGCCGAGAGACCTTGGACTCCGCCCAACCGGTGGCCACGGCGAATGCCCGGCCGCTCGCGAACCCCGCGTCCTTCCGGAATCCGCGCAGCCGGGCACCCAGCGCCTCGCGTGCTTCTTGAGCTTGGTTATTCACTGATGGTCAGGGCTTGTACTCGGCGTGTGGGATGGCGGCGGCCCAGAGGATGTCACGTACGCGGACGCACTCGGCCACGGTGTCCGGGTCCTCGACGATTTCCGACCCCAGCACTCGACCCTCGAGGTCGAAGTGGCCGACGGCGAGGAGACGGTCGTCGAACAGCCACCAGTCGTTGCTGTCGACCGGGAACGTGATGCCCTCTGGCAGCTGGTGCCGCGGAAGCCATCGGATGTCCTCGCCGGCCTCCAGGTTGAGGTGGGTCAACGAGTGTTCCCAGCCGACGTATTGGGAGTGCGGTTCCGTGATGACCCGGACGCGCCTGACGGTCTTCCCTTCGCCCGTCACGCGCTTCATCAGCCTCATCCAAGGGTCGAGCCACGCGTAGTCGTCCGGCTCGCCCCGCTGCCACCGTGCGTAGGGCGTGTCCTCGACGGGAGACCCGTAGTCGTCCCTCAGCTCCAGGTGGAAGGCGTCGCGTTCGAAGCTGTTGAACAGCTCGTCACGCTGGGCTGGGGTGATCAGGTCCACCGTTCTCCTCCAGTAGGGCCGTGATCGAGGACTTGGGGACCTCGATGCAGGTCTCATAGTCGGGCATCCGCATCTGACTCAGCGCCTCGGGATCGTGCATTTCCGGCCCCTGCAGGATGCATGTGCCCTGTTCTGTGACGATCATGATCGGGGCGGTGAAGCGCTTGATCTCGCCGGTCTCGTGCTCATCCTTCGTGAGGTGCTCGAACAGCTCCGGCGGCACCTCGATCACCGTCTGGCCCTTCGGCACGTCGAGCCGCATGAGCAAGTCGTTCGCGAACACCTTCCAGCCTTGAATGACGTAGCTGTCCTGGTCACTGGCGTACAGGGTGGGGCTGTCTCCGGGGGTGGAGTTCTTACCAAGGAACCGTAGCTTCACGGCTGCTCTCCCGTCCGCTGCCTTGCGCCGGTTTGCGCGACATGACGATGGTCTGGGAGGTGCTCTGCCCCGTCAATCGACTTGCTGCAAACTCGCGCAATCTCCTTGGGGGTTGAGAGACAGCCGTCCTACGGTCATCTCCAAACCCGAGCAACCAAGGGAAGCCGGCGGACGCGCCTGAGGTGCGGCGCCGAGAGCAACCTTCCTGCCCGTGACGTGCGGAGGACAGCGATGGCTCTTGCCTTGCAGAGTGCAACCGCTCCCGAGGCGACGTGCGGGAGATTACGGAGCGCTTCCGGCGGCATAGCCAGTGCTGTTCCGCCGCAGGGAAGGGTTCCGCAGGTACACGGTCCGGGGAGAGACATGGACCAGCCAGTTCGCTTCGTCGTCTCCTGCACCCGAGCACCGCAGCGAGTAGGGCAGCTGCGCCGCATCAGTGCCGCTCACCTCCGGCTGTGGGGGATCGGCTCCTGCATCGACACGGCCAACCTGCTCAGCAGCGAGTTGGTCACCAACGCCATCCGATACGGCGAGACGGAGGACGTCAGCTTCTCCGTCTCGTACTGGCGGGGCGAGGTCCGCATCGAGGTGGCTGACGGAACTCCGGGCCGGCCTCAGGTGAAGAGACCGGCCGACGACGAGGAGAGCGGTCGCGGCATGCTGATCGTCGACGCCCTCGCCGAGGACTGGGGGAGCAGCGAGGACGGCACCCTCACGTGGTGCACCATCGCAGTACCGGAACCGGTGGTGCCCAAGTCGGGGTTCTGGTGCGAGTGGCGCCAGGAGGACGGCAAGCAGCTCGCCCTCGCGGCCATCCCCACGCCGGACCGCGCGATCCGTTGGGCTCGCATCCAGATGCGCGTCATCGCCTCGGCCATCGACGCGTCAGTGGTTGGCTACGTCTGGGACTGGCTGTCCGACGGATGGCGCGAGCCTGCCGAAGCCTTGAAGAACGGCGAGGAGTTCACGCTGCCCCTCTCGGCCGGCCCGTACAAGTTCGTCTGGCATGCCCGTCCGGTGCGCTTCGTGCCCCTGGTCGGCGGAACTCCTCTGCCTCACCTCGCGGAGGAGGGGCCGGAATGGGACTGAAGCCCGCCGAGCTGTGGAGCCGGTTCGACTGGCAAGGAGGGAACTGCTTCAGGTGCGAGCGGACCGGACTTCCCGTGACGGAGATCGGCGATATCACCGTGGCAGGCGAGACCTTCGCCCTCCAAGCCTGCCAGTGGTGCGTGTTCAGGCTCGAACAGCTCCACTACACGATGAGTGAGCGAGCCGTACGCCAACAGCGCCCCCGGACGCCCGCGCCCGCACCGCCTCGCCCCATCACCCAGTGGCCCACCAGCGCGCCACTCGACAGACCGCCCGCCCATGTCGCGTAGCTGGGCAGCCGCGCCATGGGCGGGCCCTCGCCCCCCGTCCCTGCCGTTCGAACTGGAGGCTCCCCCAAGACCTCAGAAGGACGGGTCGCGGCAGGGACGGGGCCGCCCCGACCACGAGAAGAAGAGAGGTGCCTTGGCAACCGAAGAACAGAAACCACAGGAACTTGACGACGACGAGCTGTTCGACCTCATCGGCGCGGTAGGCGCCGGGATCGGCGTCGCCAAGGACGAAGGGCTCCCCTCAGCCGCCCGTCAGGTCGGCACCGACGCTGCGGAGGACGCCGCAGCCAAGCTCGCGGACCTCAAGCACCTGGGGCAGACGTAGAGCCGCGCGCCCACCCAGACCCCCGTCGGCAGGCACCAATCCGCATATCTCTCCGTGCCTGCCGACGGGCACATTGCGCCACCCGACGACGAAACGAGGGACTGATGAGCGTCACCGCGCCACCCGCCCGAACTCATGGAGCCACAAGCCCGCTCCGCAGCCGTCCGGCCGTTCGCCGCTTCCTCGAAGGCCCGCCGCTCGACCCTGCCGACCTGTCCTTGGTCTTACTGGTCACCGAGGAGGAGGCCGACCGCGCTATGCCGACTCTCACGGTCGCGCAGCTCCCGGCAGTGATGCGCCAGGCCAAGCAGCTCGGCATTCGCTCCGTCAAGATCTTCGCGGAGTCCACCCAGCGTGACGCCGCCGGCGAGTTCTCCGTCGTTCCGGATGCCCTGATGGCCCGCGCGGTGCGGACGGCGAAGGACGCGGAAGCCGAGATCGCCGTCATGACGGAGACCTGCCTGTGTTCGTACACCGACACCGGCTTCTGCTACGTCACCGACGGGCACGGGCGCCCGGACATCGCTGCCACCATCGACGTGACGTCCCGGCAGGCCGTCACGCACGCGGCGGCGGGAGCCGACATCGTGGGGCCGGCCTCCATGGTCGTCGGGACCACCAAGGGCGCCCGCGAGGCGCTGAACGCGGCAGGGCACGAGAGTGTGTCGATCATGCCGCACGTCATCTTCTGGAGCAGTCTCTACGACGGCTTCCGGCTCACGATGGGCGCCACCCCGCAGGCGGGCTCCGACCGCGAGTTCCAGATCAACCCCGGCAAGCCCGAGCAGTTCATCGACACCGCTCTTCAGCTCGTCGGCGACGGCGCGGACATGCTCCTGCTCGAACCCGCGATGTTCAGCGCCGACGTGCTCACCGAGCTCAAGAAGCGCACGCTGGCACCTCTCTTCCCGTTCTCGGTCTCGGGCGAATACACCACCCTCTCGCACATGGACACCGCAACCGGCAAGCGGGACGTGCGCCGGCTGGTGGAACTCTTCACCATGCTGAAGCGAGGAGGGGCGGAGGCCAGCATCACGTACGCGGCTCTGGACATCGCCCGCTACCTCAACGGCTGACCGCGGATTCGCCCCGAATCGCGTCAAGGATGGAACGCGCGCCCTGGTCGATCAGCTCCTCGGCCAGGGCCGCACCGAGCTTCTCCGGCTCGCCGACCGTGCCGGACAGCGTGCCCTCAACCCTCCGGGCGCCGTCCAACGACGTGACCTGAGCGAAGAGCGACAAGGACCCGTCCGGCCTGGTTTCGGCGTACGCGCCCACGGGCACGCTGCATCCGCCGTGCAGTTCGGCGAGCAAGGCCCGTTCCGCCCGCACCTGCGCGTCAACGGCCGTATCCCCGACGCTGGACAGGATTTCCTGGAGTTCAGTGCTGTTCTGGCGGACCTGAATGCCCAGCGCACCCTGTCCAGGAGAGGGCGGGAAGAGATCCAGAGGCAGCAGTTCACCAATCTCCTCGTCGAGGCCCAGGCGCCGAAGCCCAGCCGCTGCCAAGACCACGGCGTCGAGACCCATGGTCTCAATCTTCTTCAGGCGAGGCGGGACGTTCCCCCGGATCGGAATGATTTCGAGGTCCGGGCGGACAGCCAGGAGCTGGGCAATTCGCCGAGGGGCACCAGTTCCAACCTTCGCCCCTTTCCGCAAGCCGGACAGAGTGCTCCCGCAGAGGGCATCCCGCACATCCTCACGGCCGGGGGATGGCAATAGGATCAGGCCGGGCGGGTTCGCGGTCGGCAGGTCTTTGAGCGAGTGGATTACGACATCCACGTCCCCCCTGCTCAGGGCGGCTTCTTGCTCTGAACTGAATGCACTACCACCGCTAGTCGCCGACACGTCGGACAGCCGAGACTTCCGGTCCTTGTCGCCGCCTTCGAGAATGACTCGGTGCGTGAAAATGATCCCTGGAAATCGCTCGCGAAGTGGGGCGAGATATTCCCGCACTTGGACCTTAGCCAGATTGCTTGCGCGCGAACCGACCAGGTACGTCTTCACGGCGATCAACTCCTGACAGGCGATAGACTGCCAAGCCATGGTAGTCCTTGCGTAGTTGTACTTTTCCCGACCATTCGTCGGGAAAAGTACGGTCAACCGACCTGGCCTGGCACTTTCGTTCTCCCAGATCTTTTACCGAGGTCGGGGCTTATCCGGCATCAGCCAATTGCTGCTCCGCTCCACCTCTCCGCATCGACCTGGGGCATCTCACCGCAGGCAGGATCGAGAGCGCCCAGGTCGGTGGACCCCTGGTTAACGCGGGACAGCGCGGACATGCCGCAGTGGCGGCCATCCCCGCCATACGGCCCGTCAGGCCGCGGCGGCCACCGGCGAGGAGTGCTCAATGCCGTCCAGCCACTCGATCAACGCCGACCTGGGCAACCGCCTCGCCGCCCACACGCCGACGAGGCGGTCACAGCCTCGTCCCAGACCTCGAATTTGATCGAGGGCATGCCCTCCGACCGCACCCGCGAGTCGATCACGTCCCTGCGGTCGACCCTCTCCGTCTACCAACGCCGCAAAGTGCCGGGCCGGCGAACTCGCCCGCGCGGAAGCGAAGCTCTGGCCCAGGCTGCCCACCAAGGGCCCAACGAAGGGACACCGCACGCAGCCGGGCGACGACGTGGCTCAACGGACAACCGACGGTCGGCCCAAGACCCTCAAGCCTGCCCTCGAATCGATGCCCGCCGGGGTGGGGACGGGGACCTCGACGGGAGGGTCAGCCGGGCCAGGTGCCGGCCAGGCGGCGGGTGGTGGTGGCGCCACCGCGGTCGACAGCGGCTTTGACGCCTGCGAAGATCGCGCCCTGCAGGACGGCTGCCGACAGAACCTCGCGCCAGGTGCGGTGTTCGTCGGTGGCGTCCGGGGCGTCTTCCTCGTGACCAAGCTGTTTCCAGACCTGCTTGAACAACGCGCCGGCCAGGACACCACTGAGGGCGCCCATGGCCACGCCGACCGGCTTGTAGGCGATCTTCGCGGCTTTCATCGGTGCCTCCTCGAGCGGCGGATGAGCAGCAGCGCGATGACCGCGCCCACCGCGGCGAGCAGTGGGGTGCGGTTGGCCCGCGCCGCCCGCATGCCTCGACCGGCCTTCTCGCGCACCGGTTCCGGGGCCTTCTCCCGGGCCAGCTCTCCGACGTGGACGGCCTTGTCGCGGACGTGCTCTGTGGCTGCGGCGGCCTTGGCGCGCACCGGCTCCGGCGTCCTGTCCTGTACCGCGTGGGCCGCGTGCGTCGTCTTGTCCCGCAGCTGGGTCCTGACCTGTGTGGTCTTCTCGGCGACCTGCTGCCTGACGGCGACCGTCTTCTCCTGGGTGCGGGTCTTGACGTCGGTCTTCGCCGCGAGCGCCTCGACGGTCTCGCCGAGTTCCTCACGGGTCGCCTCGACCTGCTCACGCAGTTCCTGCGGGGTGGGCGTCGCCTCATCGCCCGTCTGCGGCTTGTCGTCGGTCATCGTCGGGCCCTCTCCTTGATCTCGGCCACATCGGCCTTCACGCTGTCCATCGCTTCTTCCGGGGCGGCCGGGGATGCCTTGCTGACCTGGCCCTTGCCGAGAGCCGCCATCAGCCCGGCAATGCAGGCCAGCGCACCGGTGACGATCAGTGCCGCCGCCCACACATCCAGCACGAGCGACAGCGCGGCGATCGCGGTGGCCGACAGTGCCTGCAGGGTGAGGACACCGAACAGACCGGCGCCGCCGAACAGACCGCCGCCCTTGCCGAAGCGCTTGCCCTTCTCGGTCATCTCCGCCTGGGCCAGGCGCATCTCATCGCGGACCAGCTGAGACAACTGCTGCGTGGCACGCTGGACCAGCTCGCCCACCGGTTCCTGCGCTCCGCTGCCCGTGCGGGGAGAGCCATCTGCTGTCATGGGTGCTCACCTGTCCTTCGAAGGCGTTTACGGCAGGCCCGGTGAGGAGTCGGCTTTCGTCGTGCTCGGCAGTGGCCATGGTCCGCCTGCGAGTGGCGAACAGTCGGCGATCTCTCCTTCCACCAGCTGATCGGGGGTCCGAGTACCCCGGCAGCGACACATAACCGCCTGTCAGAGCACACGCCGCAGCAGATGCGGTGCGGCTCGCACCGGGGGAACCACGGCCAGCCCGATCGCGCCGCCGGCGGCCACGTCGGCGGGGTAGTGGGCACCGCTGTGGATCCGCTCTGCGGCCACCATCACCGCCGACACCCCGCAAGCGGCACCGGCAGCCGGCCACACCGTTGCGACGGCTCCGGCGAAGGCGAAGGCGGCTGCCGTGTGCCCGGAGGGAAAGGAGGAGCTGTCCGGGCGGTCTCGAAGCTCTCGTGGCGGGACCCATTCCTGCGGCGGGCGACGCCGCCGGTACAGCTGCTTGGCGACCGCATTCGACAGCACCTGAGCCGTTGCCATGGCCGTCACCCCGGCGGCGGCGGCCGTGCGGCCGCGCCACCCGCCGAAGGCGGCCAGCACTCCGGCCGACGCCCACCACAGCTTGGTGTGCTCGGCCGCTTCCTTCACCGCGGGCGTGACTCGCCGCACCCAGGGCGGACCTCCCGCGATCGCCCGCCTGGCCAGCCGGCGATCGCCGGCGCGCAGACCCGCCATTACTCCCATGACCAGCGACTCCCCGTTCACGGCGCTCTCCACCGGAACGTGCTCGAATGGGCTTTCACCGGCCACCCGAGCGCCGTTGGGAGTTCTCCGGGGGGCACTCGAACGGGCGGCAGCGGCGATGAACCCTCCGCTCAGGGTTCAAGACGGCGGCGGTCCTCCTCGTCCCACTTCCGGGTGTCGCGCGGCTGGACGTACGGCTCCTCCTCGGCCGGGTGACCGCCGGCGACGGCGCGCTGTCGGGCCAGCTCCGCGTCGAACTCCAGGCCCAACAGGATCGCCAGATTCGTGATCCACAGCCACACCAGGAAGATGATCACGCCGGCGAAGGTGCCGTAGGTCTTGTTGTACGAGGCGAAGTTCGCCACGTACACCGCGAACCCGGCCGAGGCGATCAGCCAGATCACCAGGGCCAGGAAACTGCCCGGCGTGATCCAGCGGAAGCCGCGGATCCTCGCGTTCGGCGTCGCCCCGTACAGGATCGCGATCATGATCGTGACCAGGACCGCCAGCACCGGCCACTTCGCGATCGACCACACCGTCAGCGCCGTGTCGCCGACCCCCAGCGCCGCGCCGATCTCCCGGGCCAGGCTGCCGGTGAACACGACGATCACCGCGCTGACCACGGCCAGGACCATCAGAACCACCGTCACGCCGACACGGACGGGCAGCACCCTCCACACCGGGCGGCCCTCCGGGACGTCGTAGACCGCGTTCGCGCTCCTGATGAACGCGGCGACATAGCCGGAGGCCGACCACACCGCGAGCAACAGACCCACGATCGCCATGACCGAGCCGAGCCCCGCGTTGCCCTGCATCTGCTGCACCGCGTTGCGCAGGACATCCCGCGCAGCCCCCGGGGCCAGGTTCTGGATGTTGTCCAGCACCTGCTGCGACGCCGACTGTCCGACGACCCCGAGCAGCGAGATCAGCGCCAGCAGGGCCGGGAACAGCGCCAGGATCCCGTAGTAGGTCAGCGCTGCGGCCCGGTCGGTCAGCTCGTCCCGCTTGAACTCCTTCAAGGTGCCTTTCAGCACTGCCTTCCAGGAGTTCTTGGGCAGGTCCGTCGGAGTGTCCGGCGCCTGCTGCTCCACCTGCTCGTCCGGCCCGGCCTCGGGTGCCCGCGCGGTCTCGGCCTTCTGGCCGGTCGCACCGTGCCCGCCGTGCCTTCCATGGCGTTTCGCCGTCCGTACCATTCCGCACGAGTATCCGGCTGGCCATCGCCCATACCTGCATTCGCGACATACCAGGGCAAGAAGTGTGTTTTGTGATGTTTCGTGAGGTTAGTCGGGTCGGGAGACCAACAGAGAGGCGATCGTAATGATCACCCGAGAGCAGATCCCGACCATATTGCACCGCCCGGTCTACGACACCGACGGCAACAAGATCGGCGACGCGAAGCACGTGTTCATCGATGATGCGACCACCCAGCCGGATTGGGTCAGCATCAAGACCGGCCTGTTCGGCACGAGCGAGTCCTTCGCACCGATCTCCGATGCCAGCCTGGTCGAGGGCTACCTGGAAGTCCCGTACACCAAGGACACGGTCAAGGACGCCCCCAAGGTCGACGTCGACGCCGGCGGGCACCTGTCCGGAGAGGAAGAGCACCGCCTGTACGAGCACTACGGCATCGACTGGGACGCCGCCTGGCAGCGGGCCAACCAGCCACAGCCCGGCCCTGGCCGCGAGGCCAGAGGCACGGATGACGCGATGACCCGCTCCGAGGAGCAGATGCACGTCGGTACCGAACGCTACGAGGCCGGCCGGGCGCGACTGCGCAAGTACGTCGTCACCGAAGAAGTCCAGCAGACCGTCCCCGTACGTCATGAGGAGGTTCGCGTCGAACGCGAACCGATCACCGACGCCAACCGCGACGCCGCCACGGCCGGCCCGGACATCAGCGAAGGCGAGCACGAAGTGACCCTGCACGCCGAGCGCCCCGTGACGCAGACCGAGACAGAGCCAGTCGAGCGAGTCCGGCTCACCACCGACGAGCAAACCGAGCAGGAGACCGTCACCGGAAAGGTCCGCAAGGAGAAGATCGAAGCCGACGTTCCTGACGAGGACGACAAGCGCCGGCGGTGAACGGTCTTCCGGGCTGGCTCGAGCCGACGCCGACCACCCGGGGCCGCCGCTGCGGCACTCGCGGATTGGCCCCTGGGCGTCCACAGAGCGCAGTGCAACGGAGGACGCCGAGGTGGTGAGAACCACCCCTTGTAGAAGTCCGCGATCCAGGTCGCGATCCTGATCCGGGCCTCGGTGCGGGTGGCGAAGGCGTGCCGGTGGACGTACTCGACCTTGAGTGGAGCAGCGTCATCTCGACTGCCTCACCCGCGTCGACCACAGGCTCTCCCAGCACTACGAGACGATGCTGGAGGCGTTCTCCCCGGACTGGGAGGACAGGGACCTGTTCCCGAGCCTGAACCACTGAACACACCGCCGTCCCGGCGTGAAGGGGAAGGGCTCGAAACGCTGAGTGGTCGGTAGCTCGCCGTCAGGGCATGTACGAGTCACAGCCGCTGCCGACCAGGCTGGGGCGGCGAAGGTGCGTCGTCCTTGCGGAGCAAAGCTGCTGCTCAACGGCCCACCGTGCGTGAGCGATGCGTGAGCGGATGATGTGGCACAGCCCATCACGGCGCGGACTCAGCAGGGTGCACCACCTGTCCTGACCAGGTGGTTCCGGACCCCGAAGCAGCGTCCGGAACCACCCAGCAAGATCACGCCAGGACTTTTAATCCATTGGTTGTGGGTTCGAGTCCCACACGGCCTACGGTGCGGGTGACGAGGTACTCCCTCTGACCTGCCACGCAGCGTCCGGACCGGCTCCAGCCGGCTCGGACGCTGCGGCGTTTCAGGCCGGGATCGGGGATTGGCAGATCTGTTCCACCCCCGCGAAGGAAAACCCCACCCATGAGGGCCGGGCCTGTCAAGGGTCGTAGACCTCGGCAGCCGCGAAGTCCTGCGCCGGGATCCGTACCTCACGGCACGAGCGCACGGCTGAGCCGTGGATGCGGATGGCCCGCCCGCGCCGCGCACCCGGGCCGGCCGCTCTGCCGGCCGAGTGAACAGCCCTCACGACGTCAGTCCGGCCTCATCACAAGCCGCCTTGATCCTCGGCGTGCAGATCTGGTCGATCGTGTACAAGCCGTCCTTGACGACGGTGTCCTCGATGTTGTCCCGGGTCACGGCAACCGCGGGGAGTACGACGGCCGGGATGTCCTTGGTGGTGGCGTTGTCGACCCGGTCATTGGCGATCGGGTCGAGGCTCTCGCCGCGGCCCAGGGCGAGGGCCATCTCGGCGGCCGCGGCGGCTTGGTTCGTGTAGGACTTGTAGACGGTCATGTACTGCTCTCCGGTGACGATGCGCTGGATGGCCGAGACCAGAGCGTCCTGACCGGTGACCGGTGGCAACGGGTCGATGCGGGCGGCCTTGAGGGCGGAGATGACGCCGGAGGCGAGCCAGTCGTTGGCGGCGTAGACACCGTCGATGCTGTCGGCGCCGAGGGTGGAGATGGCGTTCTTCATGTTCTGGTTGGCGGTCGAGATCTCCCACCCGGGTGTGTCGTAGGCCTTGGCGATCTCGACCTCGCCCTCGAGGACGGAGAGCGCGCCCTGCTTGAACGCGTCCGATTCCGGGTTGATGGGGTCGCCGTTCATCATGACGATCTGGCTGTCGCGAGCCCTGTCGCCCAGCGCCTCCAGGAGTGCCCTGCCCTGGAGCTCGCCGATGTCGTGGGGGTCGAAGGAGACGTAGGCCGAGATCGGGCCCTCCGCGAGGTGGTCGTAGGCGACGACCGGGATGTCCGCCGCGTGGGCGTCTCTGATCGAAGAGCGGATCGCCTCGGCGTGGACGGAAGCGAGGATCAGGACATCGACCCCCTTGGCGATCATCGCCTCCGTTTGCTGGCCCTGGGTGGCCGCGTTCAGCCGGGCGTCGGCGTACTCCACCGTGCAGTCGGCGCACAGGTCCTTGATCTTCTGCTCGATCAGGGGTTTGTCGAACTGCTCCCAGCGGGTGGTTCCGCCGTAGCCCGGGAGCAGGAGCCCTATCGTCAGGGTCCTGCCCGAGCCGCCGGATTCACCGGATGCGCCGGACACCCCACAGGCGGCGAGACCGATGGCCAGTGACACAGCTGTCACGACGCCGACAACACCACGTATACGGGTACGCATCTCCCGGCCTCCTACTACCCCCCTGCGAGTCCACCACGGGAGTGGCTCGAGGGCCACCGGAGGCCGACAGGACACCCGCTGCCTTGGAGTGGTGCGCAGCGGTCCCGTGCACAGTGCGCCTATCCGAAAGTCGCCCCTGCCTATGCCTTATGAAGCCCTCCTGCTGCGACTTTCGTACTGTAGACACACGAGTTTGGCTGAACATAAAATCATCTTCCTGTGCACGGGCAATCCCAGATGTACGAGCAATCCCCGACGTGACATCTTATGGAAGGTGTTAATTGCATGGATTCGCGTCGCCTACTTCGGCGCTCTCTCCGTGAGCAATCCATAACCCGTGTGGTCGGAGTGCACAATGCTCTCGGCGCAAGGGTGGTTGAGCGCACCGGATTCGATGGAGTATGGGTTTCGGGCTTGGAGGTTTCCGCCAGTTTCGGCCTTCCGGACGTGGGGTTGCTGACGATGACCGAACTTCTCGGAAGTTCTCATTACGTCAGCGACGCGGTCTCGATTCCTGTCATCGTCGACTGTGACACGGGGTTCGGCGACGAGATAAACGTCGCGCGGCTCGTACGGGAAGCGGCGCGATCCGGTGTCGCGGCGGTCTGTATCGAGGACAAGGTATTTCCCAAGCGAAACAGCTTCATGTCGGTGGACCAGCAGTTGATCGACCCCGACGCCTTCTGCAGGAAACTGCACGCGGGCCAGAAGGCCGCGGTACGCGACGACGTCCTGCTGGTGGCGAGGACGGAGGCGCTGGTCGCAGGACGTGGCGTCGACGAGGCGCTGCGCAGGGCGGAAAAATATGCCGAGGCCGGTGCCGACGCCATCCTCGTGCATTCGAAGGACAGAAACCCGGACCAGGTCATGGAGTTTCTCCGGTTATGGCAGCGGCGGGCGCCTGTGGTCGTCGTACCCACCACGTACCACGAGGTATCTGCCAAGGAACTGGAGAGAGAGGGCGCCAGCATGGTGATTTACGCGAATCACGGGCTGCGGTCGGCGGTACAGGCCGTGGGTGAAACGCTGGCCGCGATCCGGGATTCCGGGTCCACGTCGCTGGTGGAGGACAGGATCGCGCCCGTGAAGGAGATTTTCGAACTGCAGGGAACCGACTCCTGGCTGAGCTTCCAGCAGTGAGGAGGCCGGGAGGAACGGCGGTGGCCGCTGTCGGAGAGTTACGGGTCGCTCGCGGCCTGCCCGACGACTGGTCCCGCGTGGCCGGCGGCGCCTCCGGCACCGCACGGCCCCATTGGATTTCCCTGGACAGTGACCGGTTTCCGGGCCCACTGCTCAGCTTCACCTTCTCCGGAATTCCGGGAGACGAGGTCGCCCTGTGCGGCACGGTGATCGAGACGGCCCCCGCCAATCGGCGGATCGACCCGTTCGCCGTTCTGTCGGGAGCGGCCGTCGGGGACGGGCTCGGCAGTGCCGGCCTCCACCCCTGGAACGGACGGAGCGCCGAGGCGGCGTATCCGGCCGGACTGATCATGTTCCCGCGGTACGAGAGTTTTCCCGTGGGGCCCGGGGCGGGAAGCCGGCAGGCGCTGCGCCGCATGGTGGACGCGCTGGTCGAGTGGGGCGCCGGGGCCGGACTGCGGACCCTGTCCTTTCTGTACCTCACCCGCGAAGCCGAGCCGCTCGTCCGCGTACTGGGCGAGAAGGGGTTCACCGTCATGCCCCTGACGTCCTCGTGGGAGCTGCCGGTGGAGTGGGACGACCTCTCCGGGTATCTGGCGCGGCTGCCGAGGAAACGCCGGTCGGTCGTCCGGCGCGAAATGCGGGAGCTGACCGCCCGCGGGATCGATGTCGGTGAGCGCGAGCTGAGTGCCTGCGCGCCCCGGCTCGCGGCCCTGCGCTGCGGCCTGGTGGAGAAATACGGCGGCACCGCCGACTTCGAGCGGGAGATGAGCAGGCTGCGCCGCGTCGAGTCGCTCTTCGGCGCCGACGACATCACGGTGGTGGCAGCGCAGAGGGAGCAAGAGGTGGTCGGGTTCACGCTGCTGCTGCGGGACGGCGGTGTGTGGACCGCGTACCTCACCGGGGCCGACCAGTCCGCCGGGACCGCGCGGCTGGCCTACTTCGCGACGTCGTACTACTGGCCGGCCGAACGGGCTCCCCGGCTCGGGATCCGGCTCATCGCCTACGGGCCCGGCTCGGGACAGGCCAAGCGGCTGAGGGGCTGCCGGGCCGGTGAACTGCGGGCGGCCGGGCTGTGGCTGGGGGAGGGGGAGCGTTGACGGATCTGACGGGTACGCAGCCGCCCTGGCCCGACGCGGCGCTGCGGTTGTGGCAGGACAGCGTCCGCCGGGCCTCGGCCGAGGCGTCCGTGTGGCGCACCCCCGCACCGCGGGGAGACGAGGGACTGCGTGCGGAGATCGGCTCGCGGTTCGGGCAGCGGCCGGAGCAGATCACCATCACCGCGGGCGTGCGGGCAGCCGCCCTGACCTACGCCCGGCTGTTCCCGGTCATCCACGTCGAACGCCCTACCTTCCCCGGCGTGCTCCACGTGCTCGGGCGCGCGGGAGCGCGGGTCGAGGAGCGAACCTGGCGGGAACTGCCGGCGGTACCGCCGGCGGGTGCGGTGTGGGTGACGTCCCCCGGCCGGAATCCGGACGGCGCCACCCTGGACGCCGCCCTGCGGGAGCACCTCGCCCGGCGCGCGGCCGAAGGCGGGCGCGTCGTCGTCAACGGCGCCTACCTGTGGTTCGACCCCGGGTTCCGGAAGGTGCCGAACGCCGACTTCCTGGGCTCGTTCCACAAGATCGCCGGCCATGGGTGCCGCCTGGGCTGGGTGTGCGGCCCCTCCTATTTCGAGGAGGCGGTGCCCGAACTGCTGGGCACCACGCCTTCCCCCGTGTGGCAGCGGGCGTGGGCGCTGTTCGCCGCCGAAGGCGGCCTGGACGTCCTCGTCGCGCACACGGTGGACAACGCCCGCAAGGCGGCCGAGGCCTTCCATGCCGAGGCCGCCTCCCGAGGCGCGGCCGGGGAGCCGCAGGCGGCACCGTCGGCCCCTCACGTTCTCCTGCGCCTCGCCCCTGGGGTGAGTGAGCGGCGGGCGCTGTCCCTGCTGGAGGCGCGTGGTTTCACACTCAGCCCTGGTGAGAGCTTCCGCACCGGTGCCCCGGCGCTTCGGGCCAGTTTCCTGGGCGCGTCCTGCGACGAGGCGGTCCGCCTCGCCAGGCTGGTGACGAGCACGGACATCTTCGACGGAAGGATCGAGTAGGCATGCCGCTTCAGAAGGTCTTCATCGCCGCCGACGGCGAGACGAAGGTGGAGGAGGACGTGACGCTGGAGGCCGCCGGCCGGGCGGCTGTCGACTTCTACGAGCGCATCGGCGGAGAGCGGTTCTTCCGCAGGCTGGCCGCGGCCTTCTACAAGCGGGTCGCCGAGGACGACCTGCTCTCTCCGCTCTTCGACGGAGAGTGGGAGAGCCACATCCGGCGCCTGTCCCACTACTTCGTCAAGCTCTACGGGGAGCCCGACCTGCAGTCGGCCTGGGAACCACACGTGCTGGCCGCGCACACCCACTTCGTCGTCACCAACGACCAGCGGCTGCGGTGGCTGGAGCTGATGAGGGCGGCGGGCGAGGACATCGGCACCCCGGAGGACCTTCTCGCGGACTTCATCGGCGTCATGACCATCGCCAGCCTCGACATGACCGCGTGCTCCCGCGGCGCGGCCATCGCCCGCGGGCAGCGGATCGACCGCCACGGCAACGTCCTGTCGGGGCCGGGCGAGGACGCCGTGCCGGACGGCACCGACCGGACCCCTCAGGGCTGACAGGGGGCTGGTCCACCATGGAGATCAACAGTGATGTGACGGATCGTCAGCTGCTCGACACCGCGCCGGCCTGGATGAGCCTCATGGCGTCGTTCAGCACCGGGCTCCTGGAGTCGTTGCTCGAGGACAGCGGTACCGCCGAGGACTTCGCCTCGCGCCTCGGCCTGGTGCCGTACGCCACCGAGATGACCCTGGAACTCCTCGCCTCCTACGGCTTCGTGCACCAGGAGCGGGGGGAGTTCAGGGCGTCCGACGCGTTACGGCGGTACGACAAGGACACGCCCGGCGGCCTCCGGCTGCACCTCGCACTCAGCGCCCATGCCGGTGACTTCCTGCGGTCCGGCAAGCCCTTCCTGACCATGGACGGTTCCCTGGAGGAGCGTCAGCGGACATACCGTCAGGTGGCCCCCGGACTGCGGCCCATCTTCGCGGACCTGGCGCGCGCCTGTGCCGCCGCGCTGCCGCCCGTGACGGGGGAGATCCTGGACGTGGGGGCAGGGTCGGGAGTGTGGAGCCTGGCCTTCGCGGAGGCCAACCCGGCGGCGACCGTGACCGGGCTGGACCTGCCGGAGGTCGCGGAGGGCTTCCGTGCACAGGCCGAGGAGCGCGGACTCGGCGGGCGCGTCCGCACGGTCGCCGGGGACTACCACACCGCGGCCGTTCCCGAGGGCGCCTGCGAGCTCGTCATCCTTGCCAACATCCTGCACCTGGAACCACCGGACCGGGCCCGCTCCCTGGTCGCACGCATGTGGCGGGCCGTGCGGCCCGGCGGCCGGCTGATCGTCGTGGACACCCTGCGCTCCGGAGAGGATCCGCCGGCCCGCATACGGACGATGTACACGATGGCCCTGGCGATGCGAACGGCGTACGGACGGGTGCACACGCGCGCAGACGTCGAGAGATGGCTCACCGAGGCCGGAGCGCGCACCGTCCGGGAGGTGCGCCCGCCGCAGGGCACCCGGCGCCAGGAGTTGACCGACATCCTGGTGGCGACGGCCGGCGAGGAGGAGACCAAAGGCGCCGCGGGCGCCCCCGCCGCGACGTCGGCGTACGCGGGCGAGGACCGGGACAGGGCGCGGTGAGCACCCTCGACAGGGTCACCGTCCTCGGCGGAGGCCCGGCCGGGCTGGCCACCGCGCTCCGGCTGCGGAACCTCCGCCTCGCCGAGGAGATCACCGTCCTCGACAAACAGCACCCGACGGCGTCGGCCGGGTGGGGCATCTCGCTCGACGACGCCGCGCTCGCCGTACTGGACGGAATCGACCCGATGGCCGGTGCCAGGGTACGGACGGCGATGCACGGCTGGGACACGGTGAGCCTGTGCCGCGGAGACGAGGAGGTCACGGCCTCCGGCTCCCGCCTCGCCGCCGTCACCCGGGACGTGTTCCTGCGCGTCCTGCGACAGCGGTGCCAGGACGTCGGCGTCAGGCTGGAACACGCCGCCGCCGACCCGGAGGCGGCGCGCGAGCAGGTGCGCAGCGCGGACCTGGTGGTGGGGGCGGACGGCGTCAACAGCCAGGTCAGGACCGCGTTCGCCGAGGATTTCCGGCCGCGGGTGGCCCTGGGGGCCAACCACTACGTGTGGCTCGCCGCCGAGAGCGACCGGCTCCGCCCCTGCGTGCTGCTGCGCACCACGCCGTACGGGACGATGTTCGCCTCGGTCTACCCGTTCGCTCCCGGGCGGTTCACCTTCATCGTGGAGTGCGGCGGGCCCGTGTGGGAGCGCAGCGGTCTCGCCCGCAAGTCCGCGGACGAGTCGCTGGCCGTCCTGCGGTCCGTCTTCGCCGAGGACCTCGGTGACGGCCGGCTGCTCGCCGGAACGGCCGGCTGGTCGCGGTTCGCCACCGTCCACAACGATCGGTGGCACACCGCCGGAGCGAAGGCCGTGCTCGTCGGAGACGCCGCGCACACGGCGCACTTCTCGGTGGGGCTCGGCACCCGGCTCGCCGTCGAGGACGCCGCCGAACTGGGGTCCTGCCTGGCGCGGCACGACGACCGGGAAACCGCCCTGCGGGCCTACGAGGCGGCACGGCGCGTCCCGGTGGAGGAGGGGCAGGCGCGAGCCGCCGAGAGCCAGGCGTGGTTCGAGCGGTGCGAGCGGTACCGCCACTTCCCCATCAGCCAGCTGGCGTTCTCCTGGCGCGCCCGCCAGCCCACCACCACCTTCGCCAGGCTGCGCGGCATGGATCCGGCGTTCACCGAGCGGGTGTGCCGGGCGCTCGGTGGCGGACCCCCGACGGACGGCGGCGAGCCGGTGAGCGTTCCGTTCGATTTCCCCGCCGTTCGGCCCGGCACGTCCTGCTCACCGTGCCGGGTGCCGAGCCGGACGGTGCACGTCCTGGACGACGAACTGGCCCGGGATCCGCGCCTGCTGGGGGAGCCCGGGCCGCAGGAGCCCGCGTTCCCGGCCGGCCTCGTCCTCGCGGGGCGCGCCCTGCTCGACGGGGTGGCCGCACTCGCCGGGCTCGATACGCGGACCGCCCGGCCGGTCGAGGTGGACCTCCGGCCGCTGCTGCGGCGGCTGTCCGCAGCCGCGGGGAACACGGCGACCGCCGTGGACCGGGCGTCGGCCGCGGTGGCCGCCGCCTCCCGCCGTACGGGCTCGCCAGTGATCCTGCGGCTGGAGGCCGAAGCCGTGGACGCGGGCCGCTCGACGCTCGCCGGGCGGCTGGTGCTGGACTTCGTCCGCGCCGTCGCCGACCGCGGCGCCCGTGCGGCCGTCCACCTGGTGCCCGGGCCCGGCGAGCGCGGCACCGGCGACGCGGACGGTCCCGGTGAGGCCCTGCGGCTCGGACTCGGGGCGAGCGACCTCCTCCGCAACGAGTACCGCTGTCCCACCGTGGTCACCGGGCCGTGGACCAGGGACGCGGCGAACACCGCGATCGGCGCCGGGCGCGTGGACCTCGTGGGCGTGCTGCGCCGGCCGGGCGACGGTGCCGGCGCGCCGGGCGGGGTGGCCGACGCGGCCGGGACGCCGGCGGCCCGGGACATGCGACGAGAGACGAGAAAGGACCGGGTGACGCGGTGACGCAGCATGCCGAGGACGGCCTGGCAGGCCGGGAGAACGTAGGCCGGGACAACGTAGGCCGGGAGAGCGCAGGCCGGGACGATGTAGGCCGGGAGAGCGCAGGCCGGGACGATGTAGGCCGGGAGAGCGCAGGCCGGGACGATGTAGGCCGGGAGAGCGCAGGCCAGGACAATGCAGGCCGGGAGAGCGCAGGCCGGGAGAACGCAGGCCAGGACAACGTAGGCCGGGAGAACAGGGACGGCGACTACCGGGAGATGGCGCGGTGGGACGACCCGCTGCGGCTGCCGACCGGCATGCGGGCCCTGTGGATCGCCACGCAGAAATACGCGTCACAGGCGGTCTACGTGCTCGCGAAGCTTTCGGTGGCCGATCTGCTCGCCGACGGGCCCATGGCCCCCGCCGACCTCGCGGCCGAGACGGGGGCCGACGCGGACGCCCTGTACCGGACGCTGCGCTGCGCCGCGTCGGTCGGGGTGTTCAGAGAAACCGAGGACGGGCGGTTCGAGCTCACCGCCGAGGCCGAGGTGCTCCAGGAGGGCCATCCGCAGAGCATGCGGGACCTGATCATCCTCCACGGCGAGGACATCTCCTGGCGGCAGTACGAGGAGATCCTGTACAGCGTCCGTACCGGGCGCCCCGCGTTCGACCGGGTGTTCGGGGCGCCGGTCTTCGACCACCTGAGCGCACACCCGGAGAAGGACGCCCTGTTCCACCGGGCGGGTGCGCAGGTGGCGTCCGCCGTCACCGACGCATACCTGGGTTCCTACGACTTCGGCGCGTTCCCCACCATCGCGGACATCGGTGGGGGCAGCGGCTGGTTCTTCGGCCGCCTCCTCCAGCGGAACCCCGGTGTCCAAGGGATCGTCCTGGACCGGCCGTCAGGGCGCGAGCAGGTGGAGAAGGCCTTCGAGGAACTCGGGGTGACCGACCGGGGCGCCTTCCTGCCCGGCGACTTCTTCACGTCCGTCCCGGTCGGCTACGACGCCTACCTGCTCAAGTCGATCCTGCACGACTGGTCGGACGAACAGTGCGCCACCATCCTGCGCCGGGTCCGCCAGGCGATGGGCGCCTCAACGGCACGGCTCCTCGTCCTCGACTCGGTGCTGGCGCCCGGAAACAACCCCGACCACGGCAAGCTGCTGGACATCCACATGCTGGTGACGTTCGGCGGCAAGGAACGCACCCTCGCCGAGTGGAAGGAACTCCTTGGCAGAGGTGGGTTCGAACTCACGGGCATCGGCGGACAGGACCAGTGGCCCGTCCTGGAGTGCCGTCCCGTCCCCGGACCGGCCTGAGGCGCGGGGCGGTGGGCCGGATGCGCGAGATGACGGCGACCGTTCGCCAGGCGGAGGAGAAGGAGTGGGACGCCCTCGACGCCGTACTGTCCGAGGCGTACGGGAGGCAGCAGCCCCCCGACGTGCGGGCCGCCCAACGGGAGATCTTCGAGTTCGACCGCGCGCTGGTCGCGGAAGACGAGGGGCGGATCTGCGGGTGCGTCTCGGGCTACGCTCTTCGGATGAGCGTACCGGGGAGCGTGGTCCCGGCAGCGGGCGTCACCTGGTGCGGAGTCCTGCCGACCCACCGCAGGAGGGGCATGCTCACCCAGCTGATGCGCCGACAGCTGACGGACATTCACGAGCGGTGGGGCGAGCCGGTCGCGGCCCTGTTCACCACCGAGCCGCCCATCTACGGCCGCTACGGCTACGGAACGGCCAGCCACGAAATGCTGGTGACGGTCCCCCGCTGGGCGGGCGCCCTGGTGCAGGACGCGCCGTCGGACCCAAGCATCCGGCTGACCAGCGTCGATCCCCTCGAAGCGGTCCCGTTGGCCGAGCCCGTCCACGCCGTGGCCGCCCGGCGGCGGCCCGGGATGCTGCTCCGGGGGGCGGCCTGGGCACGGCACGCCGTCGCCGACCCGCCCTCTCTGCGCGGCGGGTCAAGCCCGCTGCGCTGTGTACTGGCCGTGCGAGGCGATGAGGTCCTCGGCTTCGTCCGCTACGCCACGATCCCCGCCGCGGACGGGGGGATTCACGCCGGCACGGTACGGGTGCGGGAGATCTGCGCCGTCGAACCCGCCGCCGGCACGGCGCTGTGGCGGCATGTGCTCGACCTCGACCTGACCGCCGCGGTGGTGGCCAGGATCCCCGTCGACGACCCGCTGCTGCGGCTGCTCGTGGATCCGCGCAGCGCGAGGCCGACGGTGTCGGACCAACTTCACCTGCGGCTGGTGGACGTGGGCAGGGCCCTGGCGGCACGGACCTACGCGGCGGACGTCGACGTGGTCCTGGAGGTCAGGGACTCCTTCTGTCCCTGGAACGCGGGACGCTGGCGGCTCTCCGGCGGCAGGGACGGCGCCGCGTGCGAGGCCACCGGCGATCCCGCGGACGTGAGCCTCGGCGCGCGGGAACTGGGGGCGGTCTACCTGGGCGGTACCTCGGTGTCGTCCCTCGCCGAGGCCGGGCTGGTGGAGGGGCGCGGTCCGGCGGCCGTGGCCCGTCTCTCACGCGCCCTGGTGAGCGACCTCGCGCCGTTCACCGCCTGCCGATTCTGACAACTGTTACAACTGTTCGATCGACACCCGGGAGTGGTACCCATCACGCACAGCGAGGAAGAGGAAACGACCGGCATCGAGACCCCCGCCGATCAGGGGAGTGTCTGGAGAAACCGGAACTTCACACTGCTGTGGACAGGGCAGTCCCTGTCCTGGATAGGCACCCAGATCACCCAACTGGCCATTCCTTTGGTGGCCGTCGAACTGCTCGACGGATCCCCTTTGCAGGTCAGCATGGTGCTCGCCGCGGAGTTCTTACCGGCTCTGCTCTTCGGAGTCTTCGCGGGCGTCTGGGTGGACCGTCTGGACCGGCGAACGGTTCTCATCCTGACGGACATCGGCAGGTTCCTGTCGCTCCTGGCCATCCCGGTGCTGCACTGGACCGGCCACCTGCAGTTCTTCTACCTCTACGCCAGCGTCTTCCTCACCGGCACGCTGACCGTCTTCTACAACGCGGCCTACCAGGCGCTGGTACCCACGGTCGTGGCGCAGGAGCAACTGCTGGAGGCGAACGGGAAGCTGGAGATGTCCCGCTCGATCGCCCAGGGCGCGGGCCCCGCCTCCGGCGGTGTGCTCGTCCAGGCGCTCACGGCCCCCGTCGCGGTCGTCGCGGACGCCGCCACGTACCTGGCGTCGGCGTACGCGGCTTTCCGTATGAAGGTGTCCGCCCCCCGTCCGGAGCGGGCCGAGGGCGGCTCGTTCCGCACCGAACTCGCCGAGGGGGTGCGCGTCGTGGCCCGCCATCCCATCCAGTGGCGGCTCGCCGTCTCCGCGGCCTGGGACAATTTCTTCGGCGCGGGGATCCTGGCCCTCTTCGTCTACTACACCAGCCGTGAGCTGGACCTGTCCGCCCTGCTGATCGGCGTGGTCCTCGCCTCCGGCGTGGTCGGTGCGGTCGCCGCCTCCATGCTGCTGCGGCGCTTCAGCGTGAGCGCCCAGCCGCGAGAAATGATCATCGCGGGGGCTCTGGTACGCGGCCTGGGCTGTCTGCTCGTACCACTGGCGGGTGGCCCCACGGCCCTGGCGGTGCTCGTCCTGTGCCTGGGGCAGGTCCTGTCGCAGGCCGGCCTGGTGACGCTCATCTCCAGCGCCACCACTTGGCGGCAGATGATCACACCCAATCATCTGCTCGGACGCGTGGTCGCCACCTCCATGTCGCTGCTGTTCGGCGCGATCCCCCTGGGGGCCGCGGGCGCCGGCGTGCTCGCCGACGCGACCGACACGCGCACCGCGCTGTTCGTCGCCGCCGTCGGCACCTTGACGTCGGCCGCCTGGATGCTCGGACTGCGCCCGGCTCCCGCCGACGCTGTCGACGAAAGGCCCTGACCAGGGGCGGACCGGCGCGGCGGGGGACGGCACGGCGGGGGGCGGTGGCGGCCGTCTTTGGGTCGTGCGGTTGGCCGCCACCGTCTGTGGTTGGTGCGGTTGGTGACGACCGTCTGTGGTTGGTGCGGTTGGTGGCGACCGTCTGGTTGGTGCGGTTGGCCGCCACCGTCTGTGGTTGGTGCGGTTGGTGGCGACCGTCTGGTTGGTGCGGTTGGCCGCCACCGTCTGTGGTTGGTGCGGTTGGTGGCGACCGTCTGGTTGGTGCGGTTGGCCGCCACCGTCTGTGGTTGGTGCGGTTGGTGGCGACCGTCTGGTTGGTGCGGTTGGCCGCCACCGTCTGTGGTTGGTGCGGTCGGTGGCGACCGTCTGGTTGGTGCGGTTGGCCGCCACCGTCTCTGGTTCGTGCGGTCGGTGGCGACCGTCTGGATCGTGCGGTCGGCCGCCACCGTCTCCGGACCACGCGGTCGGCCGCCCCACCGTCTCCCCACCACCCGGACGGCCGCCCCCGGCCCCGGCTCAGCCGTCCCCAGGCCACAACCACCAGGTGCTCGGGCCCAGCTCGCGGTACCCGAACTCCCGGAAACGTGACTGGCTCATGGCGCCGGACGAGCCGAGGGTGGGGGTGTGCGGATGCTCGTTCATCAGGGCTTTGATCAGTCCGCCGCACAGGCCCCGGCGACGCATCGTGTGCAGTGTCGCCCCCCAGTACAGGCCGGTGCTCCGGCCGTCGTGGTAGCTCATGACGGTTGCCGCCGGCTCACCCGCCACCACGGCCAGGAGGATGGAGACCGCGGAGTCGTCGAGGATCGTGCGGGGGTACAGACTCCCGGGAGGCGCGGCAGCCAGTTCCGGCTGTTCGAACCCCTCGGCGACGATCCGCTCCGCGATCTCCAGATCCGTGCGGTCATCGACCCGGCGCAACGTCAGTCCCGGATCGAGCACCTCGCCGGGCCGCGGATCGTAGCGGAAGAGAACCGTGGTGTCGGCCCGGACCAGCCCCGCGCTCTCTCCGTCGAAGCTCCCGAAGGGATCCTCCAGCACCCAGGCGCCCTTCGGCGAGAAGAAACTCCTCAGGCCGGCCACCGCCTCCGCGGTGTCGAGGCACGGGGCGACGACGATGGCCCGGCGGTGGCCCGGGCACTCCGCGTCGATCGCGGCGACGCCGTGGTCCTCGTGGGTACGGCATCCCAGTGCCGCCGCGAAACTCGCGTTCAGTGCCAGGGCGTTGTCCACTATGGCGGACACGCCCGGATCGGTGTTCAGCAGCGGACCTCTCCTTCCATGACTCGTCCTTCCAGGCTCGTCCTTCCACGGCTCGCTCACTTCTCGAAGCTCACTTCTCGAACAGCAGATGCCAGTGGTAGGAGCCGACGCGCCCCTGCTCGATCTCGGAACCGTCCAGCAGGCGCAGACCACGGTGGAGCCTGAGCAGGTCGTCCATGTCGCAGTACAGATGCGGGTGCACCTTGTCGTCGGCGGCCCCCGGCTGGACGAAGGTGTTGGGCGAGATCTCCGTACCCTTGCCGTACTCGGAGTTGCGTTTGGACAGCATGGTCGACTGGTAGAGGCCACCGGGGCGCAGGACGCGACGGATCTCACCGAGCGCCGCCGCGAGGTCGTCCTCCGTGCCGTGGTAGACGACGTTCCAGGCGAGGACGTAGTCGAAGGACTCGGACTCGTACGGCAGCGACGCGAAGTCGGTGACGCGCAACCGCAGGTCCAGGCCCTCCTTCCGGGCCAGTTCGCGTGCGTACACGATGCCGGACTCGCTGCGGTCGACGCCGTGGGTCTCCAAGCGGGCCTCCGCCAGGGCCCGCGTATGCCTGCCTATCCCGCAGCCCACGTCGAGCACCCGGCGGCCGCCCATGGCACGCACGGTGCCGATGACCTCAAGGACCCGCGGCTCGGGGGTTCCCCAGGCCGAGCGTCCCTCCTCCGTCCGCCACTGGGCGTCCCAGTGGATGTGGGCCCCGTCGGCGCGGGTGTCGGGATACTGCGCGCTGTCCGTCATCGCTGCTCCTGTCGCCAGAGGGAGAACCGTTGCGTGCAGTCCGCCGCGTCGAGCCGTGGCCGTGGCGGCGGCGGGGAGAGCCGCGGTGTGTGGGCGCAGACGAGTGACGCGCCCTCGGACATCTCCAGGGCGTCCCGCAAGCGGCGGCGGAGTTCCGGCAGGGTGTCGGCGACCCATGCGTGCCGGTAGCCCAGAGCCGTGGCCACCGACGCCACTTGGGCGGGCGTGCGCAGCAGAGTCGTCTGCCCGCCCGAACTCTCGTAGTGGCCGTTGAAGACGACCACGTGGACCAGGGGAGCGGGGCCCGCGGCCGGCGCGTAGAGCGCCCCGCCCAGGCCCATCGCGAAGTTGCCGTCGCCTTCGAGCACCACCGCCGGACGGCCGGTCGCCTCGCGGTACCCGCAGGCCACCGAGGTCGCCAGACCCATGCCGCCGAACAGGTAGAAGGTGCCGGGCCCGTCCGCCAGATGGGCCACCTCACGGGTGAGGAACCCGTTGCCGACGAACAGGGCGACATCGCGTTCCGCCGCGTTGACGGCTACCTCGACGGCCACCTGCGGGCGGGTGGGCGCGGCCTCGCTCACCCCGGCGGGATCAGCACCGCGGCCGACGTGCGGGACATCCAATTCCGATGCAGCCAATGGGCCAGACTCCTGGGTTCTTCGACGGGTGTGAGCGTGCGCTGACGGATGCCGACGGCACGCAGGACGGCGCTCGCGCGCTCCCCGACCGCCACGTGGTGGGGGAGAGTGTCGCCGCCCGTTCCGGACATCCCCATCACGATGCTGACGGGGACCTGTGACGCGCGAGCCAGGGAGAGCAGCGCGTCGATGCTGTTGCCGAGGCCCGCGTTCTTCATGAAGACGAACGCGGTCTCGCCGCCCAGACAGGCACCGACCGCGGCACCCACGGCCAGGTCCTCGCGCGGCATGTGGGTCAGCGGTATGTGCTGCTCCGTCTGCCGGAGGAGCGGGGCGAGGACCGAGTCGGGCACGCCGTAGGCGCGGCGGTAGCCGGACTCGACGAGGGCGTCGGCGAGCCGGGACTGCAGCGATGGCTGCGGGCCGGGCCCGGTCATGCGCCCTTGCCCGCCAGACGGGGCACGACACGCCGGGTGTTGGTGTACAGCACGTCCTTGTCGACGAAGTCGGCGAGGGTGGACGCCCACTTCCCGGACGGCACGGTGTCCCAGTGGGGGTAGTCGGATCCGAACAGGATGTTGTCGCGGCCGATCGCCTCGCACGCCCATCGCACGTGCCGCTCGTCGGGGTCGGGAACGACGGCGAAGTGCTGGGCGAACACCTCGCTCGGAGCCGTGTCGGAGCTGCTCAGCCGCCGGACGTGGCTGTCGAGCAGGCCGAGGAACCCCGGGATCCACGAGACGCCGGACTCCAGCATGACGATCCTCAGCCCGGGAGGGAGGCCGTCACCGCGGGTGAGCAGGTCGGTCAGGGCGATCATGTGCTCGCCCATGTGCCCGAACGCGTGGGTGAGGGTGTAGTCCTCGTACGCGTCGGCCAGCGGGGACCACTGGTGGCAGCCGGTGCCGCCGTGCACGAACAACACCAGGCGTTGCTCGGCGAGCGCCGTCAGGACGCTGGTGAACGACTTGCCGCTGAGCCGGTCCTGGGCCGTGCGCGCCGTCGGCCGCACGACCGCCCCGACCAGGTTCGGGTCGTCCCGGTACTGCTCCAGCAGCCCCGCGCTCCACTCCGGGTCCTCCGCCGACAGCAGGGCCGCCCACCTCAGATCGAGTCCGGACCGCTCACACGACCGCTTGGCCAGGAGGTTGTAGCCCTCCAGCAGACCACGTCGGACCCGCCCGTCGGCGACGGACTGCACGGACAGTCCCACGAAGCCGGGCTGCAGGACAGCGGCGCTGATGCCGTGCTCGGCCATGAACGCCCGCCGGTCGTCGTCCGCGCCCGGGCCGATCAGGTGACCGAGGCCCTTGGGGTTGCCCTGGCCCCTGCCGGCGGGTTTGGGATACAGCTCGTCCCCGATGCGCAGCCGGCTCCGGCCCTCGTGGTCCAGGATCTCCGGCAGGACCGGCAGGTCGACCTCCCCGGCTATGGACTCCCACAGCTCACGTGGATGGTCGGTGAAGTGGGTGTCGCAGTCGAGGTACCCGGAATTCTGCATGGATGGCCTCCTTCGATGGGGCTGGTGTGCGTGTCGGAGCCGGGTGGAGCCCCCTCCGCCGAGGGGGTCTGGTCCCGGGCCCGCTCCGCCGAGGGGCCCGGGACCGGGTCAGCCGCTGACGAGAGCGGCCTGCCGGAGACGGTCGGGGGTGGTGGCGCCGACCAGCCGCATGGTCAGGCGGAGTTCGTCCACGATCTCCCTCAGCACCCGTACGGCACCGTCGTGGCCTTCCGCGGCCAGCGCGAGCAGCACCGGCCTGCCCACGAGGACCGCCCGGGCGCCCAGCGCGAGGGCGACAGCCGCGTGTTCCCCGCCGCGGATGCCCGAGTCGACGTAGACCGGGATGTCGTCGTCCAGCTCCGCCCGGACGCCGGGCAGTGCCTCGATGCTGCTGATCGACCGGCCGAGCTGGCGGCCGCCGTGGTTGGAGACGATGACCCCGCTCGCACCCGCGGCGACGGCGAGCCGGGCGTCCTGCGGGTGCAGGACGCCCTTGACCAGTACGGGCAGGCGGGTGGAGGACACGAGACGGGCCACGTCGTCCCAGGTGCATTCCGGGTGGGGGAAGACACTGTCCAGGACCTCCTGGGGACTTCCCGGGACCTCGGCCGACAGCTTCCGGAAGGCCGGGCTCTTCACGATCGCCGGTGGCGCGAGGGCGAAGCGGTCGAAGCCGTTGGCCCGGTCACGGTTGCGGCGGCCGACGGTCGGCACGTCGACGGTGCAGACGAGCGCCGTGTAGCCGTGGTCCTCGGCCTCCTGTACCAAGGCATGCGTCAGTCCGTGGTCCCGCAGGATGTAGATCTGCCGCCAGCGCAGCCCGTCACCCGCCTGAGCCGCGACGTCCGCCGCGTCCATCGACGAGAACGTCGACAGGCAGTGGCCCAGGCCCAGGGAGGCCGCGGCGCGCGCGGTCTCCACCTCGCCGCCCGGGTGGTACAGGGACTGGAGCCCCATGGGGGAGACGAGCACCGGAGCGCTCAGCGTGCCGCCCGTCACCCGCACGGTGAGATCGGGCGTCACCGGTGCCCCCAGCATCCTGGGAACGAAGGCGTACCGGTCGAGCATCCCGGTATTGCGCCGGAGCGTGCTCTCGTCGCCGGCCCCGCCCAGGCAGTAGTCGAGGGGACCGGCCCCCACGGCCTTGCGGGCGGCGTCGGCGAGTTTCTGGAATTCCCCGGAGTCCACAGTCGGCAAACCCTCCCTGCAAGGGGACAGGAGTGACCCGATAATTCGAGCCGGATTCAGTCTGCGGAGGTGACCGTGCCAGTGTCCACAGTCGGCGGTGGCACTTCGTCCGGTACGAACGTGGAGCACTCGCTGGAACCTTGGTATAGCGTGCCGGGACGTTCGCGCCGAAACCTTGACGCGGAATTTCGGGCACGGTTCCATTGCTGCGACACACGACTCCGGCGGGAGGATTGTGGGCCGCATGGAAGATCCACAATGGTGGAGCAATCGAATCTTCTGCATGGTCGGACCCGACGCTGTCAGACGCCAGCTCGTCGGTGAAATTCTGGACCAGTTCTCGGAAATCGGAATCAAGCTGCTGGCCTGGCGGTCGGCGAATATCGGGCCGATGTGCGTCGATGCCATGAGCGAAACTCAGGGAGCGGCGGCGGGCCAGACGTACCGGTACCGTGCCATGGACGCCCTCTTCGCCCTGGGGCCGGTCGTGCTGCTCGTGCTGGAGGACACCGAGGGGCGTGACCACGACAGCCTCTACAAGGCGGCGAACGAACTGAAGGGACATTCCGATCCCCGGCTCGCCGCATCCGGAACCATCCGGAATTCCCTGGGCGCCGTCAACGTGGCCATGAGCCTGCTCCATGTGTCGGACTCCGCCGCGCACTCGGCGAGGGAGGCCGTCCTGCTGGGGGGCGCGGCCCGGCCCGCCGACTACTCGTCGGCCGATCGGATGGCGGACTACCTGACCCTGCTGCGTGCTGCCCAAGCCCCTGAGACGAGGCTCTTCCCGCAGGCCCTGGCGGGTGTTCGCGGACGGCTGCTGAGCGCGTGCTGGGGCAGTCTGACGGAGAACGGCCGGCGACTGGCGGCGGAGCGCGCCGCCGAGGGACGACTGGCCGAGGCCGAGTGCGGTCGCCTGCTCGCCGCGGAACTCCCGCGGGGCGGGACCGAAGACCAGTTCGCCGAGTTGCTCAGCATTCCGTTCGACGGCAGTGAGCCGCCCTGTGACATGGACCGGGTGCAAAGTCTTCTGCGCCTTCACTCACTCGGTCTCGACTCCTGGGAGCACGCGGTCCTCGCCACGTCCAACTACTTTCCCCCGATGCGATGAATTTCTCCCCGACGCGATGAAGCCGATGGCGCACTGAAGGAGTTGGAGCATGGGATCCGAAGAGTACTGGAACGTTGTGACCACCGTCGGAAAAATCCAGCCCAGCCAGCGGGAACTGTCCACGGTGCCCGCGGCTGTCGAGCGTATGGACCCGCACCGCCTCTACAACGAGATCGTGGACTCCCGTGTCTACACCCTGGCGCTGCGCAATCTGCTCCGCCTGCCCGAGAACGACCGCACCGGAAATGTCGCCGTCGTGGTCCAGGAACTCGAGAAACTTGAGGAGGCCGAGGCGGAACGGCGCGGGCTCGCGCTGCCCGAGACCCGCCGCGTACTGGAGACGCTGGGGGAGGCCGACGTACACGTCATCAAGGGTCTCGCGCTGCGCGAGCATTATCCGGACCCGGAAGTCAGGCATATCGGCGACCTCGATCTGCACGTTCCCGACTGGGCGACGGGATTACGGACGGCGACTCGGCTCCGCGGCATGGGATGGGAGTGGGACACCGACGAATTCCCGTGGATCAAGTGGACGGACGGAGGCTCGCTGTACGGGCAACTGACCATGGTGCTCTCCGACGGCGCGGCCGACGGTGCCGCGCACAGCCGCGTCGATCTGCACATGGGACCCTTCTCCGTCGGGCATTCCGCGCTCATGCCGCTCGTCGGCTGGCGGAAGGGGAAGATCCTGGGCGTCCCGGCGACCGTGCCGTGCGCGGAGAGCGAACTCGCCCTCATCGCCGCCCATGCCGTCAACGACGGACTTCTGTCCATGAAGGACATCAACGACGTGCAGGCCGTGCTCCGTGACAACCCGCACGTCGACTGGGCATCGGTCGAAGAGCTGTGCCGTGCGGCAGGCGCGTCGCAGGCCATGGCGGACCTGGCGGCGGCGGTCGCCTCGGTGTACCCGCAGACCGTGGTGCCGCTGTGGCGGGACGGCATGCGCCGGCCGCGTGAGGACGGCGATCCCTACTTGTCGATCGGCGCCGAGTCGAGGACCCACCGCGCGGAACGCGTACACCGGCTCACCCTCGCCGACGAACAGGCGCGCGGACGCGAACCGTCCGTGGCCGCGGAACTGGCCGCGGAGGCACGGCGGTACTTCTCCGCCGACCTCGTGCCCCGCCTCGGCAGCCCTGGAATTCCCGGCCCCGAGGCCCCGCACCGGCGCAGGGACCTGTGCTGGAGGCTGCTTCCGCGGAGCACCTGGGCGAGGCTGGACACCACGCGCCCGCAGCGGGAGCCGGCCACAGCCACGCCGGTCCCCGCGCCCCGTACCGAGACGGAACTCGCCGACGGTCTGCACCTGATCCGCGCGGGAACCGCCTCGGTGCTGCTGGCGGGTACCGAGGTACTGGTGCCGACGGTCTGGGGCGACGTGGACCCGGCGAGCATCGCCCTGGCCGAAGAACTGGCGAGCCACCGCGGTGCGCCGTGACCCGTGGGCGGCGACATGGGTGAACACGTGGTGGAGGTCCATGAGGAGTGCGTCGACCCCGTCGGCTGGGACCACGTCGTGGACCGGTCGGGCGCCCCGCTCTTCTACCGCTCGGACGTGCTGCGCTCCTACCGGCGTCACCCCTTGCAGGAGACGCTCGACCAGTACTACCTCACGGTGCGGCGGCGCCGGACCGGCGCGGTCGAAGCGGTGCTGCCGCTCTTCCGGCTGCCGGCCGCCGACCCCCTGGGCGTCATCGGATCGGTCCTGCCCTCGTTCCGCGAGGGTGGGGACCCGGTGCTTCTGTCGCACGTGTGGCACTGGTACGACACCCGTCTGCCGGCTCTCAGCGCCGACCCGGCGCTGGTGGACGCCGTCTGCCAGGCCGTCGAGTCACTCGCCGCGGAGTGCGGCGTCCAGGCGTTCGGCTTCATCAACGTGCTGGAGGACAGCGAACTGGCCACACTGCTCGGCAAGACGCGGCTGCGCGGCGTGTGTGCCGACGCCCGCTACACGGTGGACCTCATGGCCTTCCGTACCGCCGAGGACTACATCACCGGCCTGCCCCGCGGCCCGCGCCAGGACCTCAGGCGGCAGTTGCGGCGGGCGCAGGCGGCAGGAGCGCGGACAGCCGTCGAGACCGAGCCGGACGAGGCCACGCTTCGGGACGTCGCCTCACTGTGCCGCGCCACCGCGGCCAAACACGGCAACCCCGGCTGGTACCAGCCCGCCCGCCTGACCGGGTTCGTGCACGGCGTCGAGGCGGGGCTGCGGCTGCTGACGGTGAGGATCGCGGGCCGGCTGGTCGCCGCGTCGATCTCCTTCACCGACGGCACGGTGTTCCACAACTGGACGGCCGGCTCGCTGCCGCCCGCTCGGCTCTCGTTCAGTCCGTACGCCGTGCTGTTCCACGCCAGTCTGCGGGCGGCCCTGGACGAGGGATGCGAGCTGCTGGAGGGAGGGCGGCGCAACGACGACTGGAAGACACGGCTCGGTATGACCAGACGGCCGCTGAGCTGCTGGCTGGCCGGAACGTGAGCTGCTGCGTCCGCGCAGGGACGCCGCAGCGTTCTACGGAGGTGGTCGGGCTTTCAGGTCACGGGCTTTCCTCAGGTCACGGGCTTTCCTGAGGTCAGAAGAGCCCGTGCCGGTAGGCGTACAGCCCCGCGCGCAGCCGATCGGGCTGGTGGACCTTGTGCATCGCCTGGGAGAGGTGCTTCTTGACCGTGGCTTCGGAGATGCTGAGGTTCTTGGCGATCTCCGCGTTGGACAGCCCGTGGCTCAGCGAGCTGAGGACCATGCGCTCGCGGCTGGTCAGCCCGGCCGACTCGGGCGGGGTCTCAAGGGCCGCTCCCGGAGGGAAGCGGTACTCAGGCGCGGGGACGAACGCCATGCCGTGGCCGGCCACTATGGTCACCGCGCTCACGATCTGACGGGAGTCGGAGCTGGGATTGACGTAGCCGCACGCTCCGGCCGAGAGCAGCAGGGCGATCTCGCTCTGGTCGCTGACGTCCCAGAAGGCGATGACGCGGAATCCGAGGTTGCTGCCGAAGGCGCTCAGCCGCCTGACGTAGGCCAGGTCCTGGCTCTCGTTCACCTGGCCGACGATGACGACGTCCGCCCCTGATGCGCGTGCGAGCGTCCGGTCGACGGCGTCGATGTCCCGCGAGTCGAGGATCTCGACATCGAAATGGGGGCCGAGCAGCTCCTGCATGCCCACCCGTACCGTCGTTCTCTCTTCGAGTAATGCCACTTTCACAGCCATGCCGACACTCCCTGAGGGCTTCCCGAGCGGTTCCTTGGCCTTGGTCACATCCGTGCGCGGGACGTCGTCGACCCGCATCAGCGGATCTCAAGGCTGAACGGGTGTATCAAGGGCCCGGACGACGGAAGCCCCAGGCTGCTGGTGATGCGGGAGAGCGGATCGCCGACACCGGCCCACGCCGACCGCGTGGCGGCCAGTCGGTCGTCGCTCGACCGCGGTGGCCGCAGCAGTGTGGAAAGGCCGTTCTTCGGATACCTCACGACGGGCGCGTCCCCGGGCAGGCCTGCCCGGGACCTGGCCATGCCCACGGCCGTGTGCAGGTCGCCGACCGTGTCGACCAGGCCGCGTTCCCGGGCGTCGGCGCCGGTCCACACGCGGCCTCGCGCGAGTTCCCGCATGCGTTCCGGATCCATCTGCCTGCCCTGGGCGGCCCGGTCGACGAAGTCGGTGTAGACGCGGTCCAGCCAGGCGTTCAGGCGTTCGACCTCGTCCTCGCTGAAGGGCAAGGTCTTGGAGAACATCCGGGAGTGTCTGCCGCCGACGGAGACCCCGTCCACCCGGACACCGACGCGTTCCAGCAGTTCCGACAGCACCGGCTTGCCACCGAAGACGCCGATCGAGGCGGTCAGCGAGCCCGCCTGGGCCACGATCGCGTCCGCGCCCATGACCACGAAGTAGCCGCCCGACGCCGCCACTGAGCCGAGCGAGCCGATGACCGGCTTTCCGCAGCGCTTGGCTCTCGCCACCTCCCTCCAGATCGCGTCGGAGGCGGCGTAGGAGCCGCCGGGGCTCTCCACCCGCAGCACGATGGCCTTGACGTGCGGGTCGGCGATGGCCGCCCGGAGCGCGTCGGTCGTGGTGGCCGAGCCCACCGTGCGCCCGGGGCTGCCGCGTCCGAGCCGGATGGTGCCGTGCAGATGGATGAGGGCCACCCCGTCCCCGCGCCGGAAGGGAAGTGAGGAGGGAAGTCGGAACTCGCGGCTGCGCGCGTAGTGGGTGACGTACCGCAGCCGGCAGTCGTCGCCGAACTTCGTGCGGAGGGCGTCGTAGACCTCGTCCCGGTAGGACAGCCGGTCCACGAGCCCGGCTTCCAGGGCCTCGGAGGCGAGGAGCGGAGCGCGGTCCATGACCTGGCGCACCTGATCGGTCGTCAGGCCGCGGGACTCGGCGATGCCGCCGGCGATCAGCCCGGTCAGCGAGTCCACCACCTGCTCGTCGGACTCCCGGTGGGCCTTGGTGTAGCCGTTCTCGGTGAAGGTGTTGGCCGCGGTCTTGTACTCGTGGCGGCTGCCCGCGTCGATCCGGACGCCGATCCTGTCCATCGCCTCCCGTGCGAACGGCGCCTGCATCGTGACGCCGATCAGGCCGAGGTCTCCCGAGGGCTGGAGGTGGATCTCCGAGAAGGCGCTTGCCAGGTAGTACAGCAAGGTGCCTTGATCGAATTCCCCCATCGACTCCGACCAGGCCACGGTGTGCTTTCCCGCGGCGCCGAAGCGGAGGACGGCGTGCCGGAGCTCTTCCACCACGCCCAGCTTCATGCGCCCGGGGCCGATCTTGGCGATCAGACCGGCCACCCTGTCGTCGGTCCGCCCTCGCTCGAGCCCGAGGAGGAGGTCGGGCAGTTTGGGCTTCTGCGAGAGCGGCAGCGTGGGCACCGGGGAGTTCGCGGGCACCATCCGGACTCCCTCGGTCAGGTCCAGCTCCAGGATGACCGGTTCAGCCGCCGACCGCTGCCCGAGCCGGGACAGCTGTCCGCCGAGCCGTGAAGTGGCGGCCTGTAAATCTGGCATGTGGGTACCCGCTTTCTGCAGGGATGGGATGGGCAGGGCGGAGTCGGGGAAGGCGCTTCGCCGGTCACACAGGACCCGACGACGTGTCGGTTCGATGTGGGGAAGGACCGGCTGCCGGGCCGATCTCGACCGGTACGACAGGACAGGCGGCGACCGATTTCCGGACCGGGGCTGTCGTACGGCGACACGGGGATTGCGCGCCCGTTTCGAATCACTGGTCGGCGGCCACCCCGAAATGATCTGCGGCGAATCAGGAGGGTGCGCCGAGGCGACGGCAGTGATTGTTTTCGCGAGGCTCTGTCAGTTGATGACACCCGGAATGGAGATGATGTGGAGCCCCGGTGAAGAATGAGCGCAGACTGTGTTCGGGTTATCGTGTCGAGAGTCTGAATGCAGAGGGCACAGACCGAGCGGCTGCTGGCCCAGGTCTGTGTTCCGCCGACGGGTGAGTGGAACCCGCGTGGTGCGGCCATGTACAGACAGGGTCCGGGTCCTTTGCGGGTCGTCTCATCCCCGACCTCCTCATTCCGATCGCTCGTCCCCGTGTTTAACCCTCTCAGCTGATCGGTCCGGCAATGTTAAGCACGCAGAAATAGTCCCGCAAGGTGTTCGCCCGAATTACGCGGCGGTTGTCGGCGGCAGTCGTGGTGCGGGCGATGAGGACCGCGACGCACCACGCCTGGTTCCACGGACGGTCCGCGACTCAATGAAGGGGGCGGCTGCTCGTGAGCTCGGTGGTGAGGTCCTGGAGCGCCGCGCAGACCTCTGCGGGCGACGTCAGTATGGCCAGGTGGTGCGCGCGGCGGCGCGCCACCCGCCACCCCCGGCGCTCGGCCTCGGCGGCCTGCTGCTCGTACGCGTCGGAGAGCCTCAGGAAGGCGCTGCGAGCGGGCGTCACTCCCTGGTCCGCGGGTGCGCGTTCCGCGAAGTAGGACAGGGGAGGACGCGGCAGATCCCCGCAGAACCGGGTACGCGTCGCCTCGTCGGGCACCAGTCCCTCGAGGGTTCCGGGCGGGAACCACTGGTCCCACGGCGGCAGCCTGCCCTCCGTGGCCAGGTCCCTGACCTGCGCTTCCAGTGGTTCCGGTGCCGCGTCGAGCCAGCTCTGGCCGGCGTGCGGGAGTATGGCGTCGACGAAGACCACGCCGAGCGCCGTGCCCGCGAGGCCGTTCGACACCGCGGGCAGCAGAGGGCCGGCGCCGCTGTGCCCCACGAGCACCACGCTCCGGCCGGCGTGTCGGCGGTCGACGGCCTCGGCGACGGCCGAAACGAGCCTGGGGTAATACGGCGGCGGACCCTCGAGCACACCTCGCAGGGAGGGTGTGACCGTGGGACGGCCGTGGGCGCCGAGGAGCTCCGCCGTCGGATGCCAGGTCAACTCTCCGAACACAGGGCTGTGGATCAGTACCAGAACGGGTTCTTCGTGAATGTCGATCTCCACCTTGATATTTGCTTGACCAGTCGCATTCCCCCGTCGTATCCGCCGCGCTGAATGGCTCCAATTTTAAAGCATGGCGGGGGATGCTGTGGCATGTCGGAAATGCGTGCGAGTCGCGACGGCCCGGCTGCCCGCTCGTGTTCCCGGTATGCCGGTGCGGTGATTTCAAGCCAGGGCGGCAGTAGAGCACCGCGTGCGCTATGAGCGAACGAGTCACTCGACCGGAGTAGGTCCGGCGGTCTGAGGTTAGGGTTCTTTCAACGGCCGTGGTTTCGGTGACCGCTGGTGCCGGACCTCGCTCGTTTCGGACGACGCACGGACTGAAATGCCATGGCGGCCCAGTCGTCGTGGACGAGAGGTGGATACATGAGCCATTTAATGCCTGCCGCTGCTGGTGGCGACTCGCCCATGGTCGGCGGTATCGGCGACCAGGTGTACAGCCGGCTTCTCGGCGAGCGGATCATCTTTCTCGGGCAGCAGGTTGACGACGACATCGCCAACAAGATCACGGCGCAGCTTCTGCTCCTTGCCGGCGACCCGGACAAGGACATCTTTCTGTACATCAACTCGCCGGGCGGATCGATCACGGCGGGTATGGCGATCTACGACACGATGCAGTACATCAAGAACGACGTCGTGACGATCGCCATGGGTCTGGCGGCCTCGATGGGGCAGTTCCTGCTCACCGCGGGCACACCGGGCAAGCGCTTCGCGCTGCCGAACGCCGAGATCCTCATTCATCAGCCGACCGCGGGTCTCGCCGGCTCGGCCACGGACATCAAGATTCACGCCGAGCAGCTCCTGCGCACCAAGCGGAAGATGGCCGAGCTGATCGCCCATCACTCGGGACGCACCATCGAGGAAGTCACGCACGACTCCGACCGCGACCGCTGGTTCTCCGCCGAGGAGGCCAAGGAGTACGGCCTCGTCGACGAGGTCATGGGATCGGCGTCGGCAGTGCCCGGTGGGGGCGGCACCGGAGCGGGCAACGGATGAGGGGCGACGCCGGCATCCCGCCGCCGGTGGGTCCTTCACGACCGTTCCCGGAAGGCGGCAGCACTCCCCTCGCCGATCGCGGGCTGAACGCGGAGGCCAGATACGTCCTGCCACGCTTCGTCGAGCGCACGACGCAGGGTGCGCGGGAGTACGACCCGTACGCGAAGCTCTTCGAAGAACGGGTGATCTTCCTGGGCGTCCAGGTCGATGACGTCACGGCCAACGACATCATGGCCCAACTGCTGTGTCTCGAGGCGACCGACCCGGACCGGGACATCTCGCTCTACATCAACTCGCCAGGTGGCTCCTTCACGGCGATGACGGCGATCTACGACACCATGCAGTTCGTCAAACCGGAGATCCAGACGGTCTGCATGGGCCAGGCCGCCTCCGGCGCGGCTGTGCTGCTGGCAGCGGGCACACCGGGCAAGCGGATGGCGCTCGCCAGAGCGCGCGTCTTGATCCACCAGCCGTCGGCCGAGACCGGGCGGGCTCAGGTGTCCGACCTCGAGATCCAGGCCAACGAGCTGTCGCGGTTGCGGGAACAGCTGGAGGAACTGATCTCCAGGCACTCGTCCCGGAGCGTCGAGGACGTTCGTCGGGACATCGAGCGGGACAAGATCCTCACAGCCGAGGGGGCTCTCGACTACGGACTGATCGACCAGATCATCACGACACGCGGCGCCGCCTCCCGCGTGTGACGGTGATGCGACGAGGCCGTTCGAGCCGCGCGCGGCTCGAACGGCCTCCGTCCGGCCCGGCCTGCCTGTCGCCTGGTGCAGCCCGCTACACCCTCTCCACGGGTACCTCCTCGGCGCCTGGATGCTGCCCGAGACGGTGCTGCTGATCCGGCGGATCGCCGGTGCCGAGCGGGGTCTGACGGCCGCGTGGACGGGGCGGCGGATCCCCGAGGCGTATCAGAGCATCAGCGGGACGCTGCGCGAGCGGCTGCGGATCGCCGTACGGGATCCCGCAACGCTCACCGACCTGCGCTGGATGCTCGCCTACTACTTCTACGGCGCCCTCGTCTTCCTCGCGCTGCCGCTGTGGCCCGTCGGGCTGGTCGACGACGGCGTGGGGTACGGGCTGCTGCGGCGGCGTGCCGTCGTGCTGCCGTTGATCGTCCGGCTCGCCGACCTAGGGCCCTTCTGATGGATCTCCGCGGGAGAAGGAGCGGCGTCCGGTGCGGCGAGAGTGCGTGCCGGGCGTCGCGACGCCGCGGAGATCCATCAGAAGGGCCCGAGGCCCACTGGTCGACCGCGCTGCTCGTGCCGTCGCCGCGGGCGCAGCTGGCCGCGCGGGTCGAGGAGCTGACGGAGACCCGGGCCGACGCGATCGCCGCGCACGGTGCCGAGCTGCGCCGGATCGAGAGGGATCTGCACGACGGCGCGCAGGCGCGGCTGGTGGCCCTGTCGATGCGGATCGGGCTGGCCAAGCGTGCCTACGACCGTGATCCCGAGGCCGCCCGCAAGCTGCTGGACGAGGCCGAGGAGGGCCCTGACCGAGCTGCGGCACGTGGTGCGCGGCATCCATCCGCCGATCCTGACCGACCGGGGGCTGGTCGGCGCGGTGCGGGCGCCGGCCGCGAGCAGCGGCCTGACCGTGGCGGTGGAGGACGATGGTCTGGAGGAGGGCGTGCGGGCGCCGGCCGCCGTGGAGGCCGCCGCGTACTTCGTCGTGGCCGAGCCGCTGACCAACGCCGCCAAGTACAGCGGGTCGCCGCGGGCGGAGGTGGGCCTCGCCCGTACCCGGCGCGGGTTGGTGCGGGTACGGGACGAGGGGCGGGGCGGCGCCGACGAGACCGGCGGTGGCTCGGGGCTGCTGGGTATGCGGCGGCGGGTCGCCGCGCTGGGTGGAGTTGCCGTGCGTGTGGTGATCGCCGAGGACAACGCCTTGCTGCGCGAAGGGCTCGTGCTGTTGCTGACGTCCTCCGGGCACGAGGTGGCCGCCGTCGTCGGCACCGGGCCGGAGATCCTGCCCGCGCTGCTGGAGCATCGCCCGGATGTCGCGGTGCTGGATGTGCGGATGCCGCCCGGCTTCCGGGACGAGGGGCTGCGGGCGGCGCGGGTCGCCCGCGAGAAGATCCCCGGGCTGCCGGTGCTGGTGCTCTCGCAGTACGTCGAGGAGTCGTACGCCGCGGAGCTGTTGGGCGGGGGCGCGGGCGGTCTCGGCTATCTGCTCAAGGACCGGGTGGGGCGGGTGGACGAGTTCCTCGACGCGCTGGAGCGGGTCGCGGGCGGGGGTACGGCCCTCGACCCCGAGGTGGTGACCGAGCTGCTGACCCGTCGCCGCGACACCCCGCTCGATGCGCTCACCCCCCGCGAGCGTGAGGTGCTGAAGGCACACCCCCAAGTGACGCGGGCGGCGCAGGCGGCTCAGTAACGCGGGCCCTTCGGTGACGCAGGCAGTGCGCTGTCAGACCGCGTGGCGTCCCGTCAGTTCGCCCAGCGGCAGCGTGTGCTGGGTCTGGAGGACCTTCGCGCGCAGGTAACGGACGTTGTGTGCGGTGGTGAAGACACCCGTGGGCACGCGGTCGCGGACGGCGATGCCGAGGTCGCGCAACTGGCCCGCCTTGTCGGGGTTGTTGGAGAGCAGGTCCAGGGTAGAGACGCCCAGGGCCTGGAGCATCTGCGCCGCCGCCGTGTAGTCGCGGGCGTCCTCGGGCAGGCCCAGCGCGGTGTTGGCGGCGTAGGTGTCGAGGCCCTGGTCCTGGAGGGCGTACGCGTCGAGCTTGTTGTAGAGACCGATGCCGCGGCCTTCCTGGCGGAGGTAGAGCAGGACGCCGCCGCGGTCCGCGATGCGCTCGACCGCCTCGCGCAGCTGCGGGCCGCAGTCGCAGCGGGCGGAGCCGAAGACGTCGCCGGTCAGGCACTCGGAGTGGAGGCGGACCAGCGGGGTCGTGCCGGGGGCGGGGTCGCCGAGAACCATGGCCACGTGTTCCTGGCCGTCGGCCAGGCCGTGGAAGGTGACCAGCTCGGCGTCGACGCCATAGCCGTCGTGGAAGCGCAGCGGTACCCGGACGCGGGAGCGCGGGGTGGCGGCGGGGAAGTCGGGCATGCGGGTTCTCCCGGGTAGGGTCCGGTGGTGGCACATCTGCTTCAGATTTGAAGCAAGCAGATCTACGAGTACGGACCCTACCCCATGCTTTAAATTTGAAGCAACGGGTTTGCGGTGAGGGTCACTGGCAGGACGGGGACGAGCGGCGACGCCAAGGGACCTCGTCGGCAGCGGGGCGCTCCCCGTCGTCTCCCTGGAGGGCCCGGGTGATTCCCGTGCAGATCTCCTCCAGCTGGCCCACCTGCTCCTCGGAGAGGTGGTCGAAGAGGGAGGCGCGGACTGTCTCGACGTGTCCCGGCGCCGCCTCTTCCAGGACCGCCATGCCCTCGTCGGTGAGAATGGCGAGGCTGCCACGCTTGTCCCAGCGGCAGCTCTCCCGCCGTACCAGACCGTCCTTCTCCAGCCGTGTCACCCCGTACGTCAGCCGGCTGCGCGTGATCTTCAGCTGCTCGGCGAGGTCGGTCATACGCAGGCTGCGTTCCGGGGTCTCGGAGAGGGTGGCCAGGATGGAGTAGTACAGGTGGGGCATGTCGGCGTCCTGCTGGAGCTGCCGGTCGAGCGCGTCCTCCAGGAGGTGCGTCGCGGCGACGTACGCGCGCCAGGCGCGCTGCTCCTTCGGGGTGAGCCAGCGAGTCGTCATGCAGCCAGTGTAGGTTTGTTTCAAACTTGAACCAAGCAGCCCTGTTGAAACGCCTGATTCTCCTCCGAGAGGGACCGCGCCGATGCCCCACCCGTACGTCCTCCTCTCCGCCGCCGTCTCCCTCGACGGCTACCTGGACGACACCGGCCCCGAGCGCCTGCTGCTGTCCAGCCCGGCCGACTTCGACCGGGTCGACGCGGTACGGGCGTCCGTCGACGCGATCCTGGTCGGCGCGGGGACCATCCGTGCCGACAATCCGCGGCTGCTGGTCAACTCGCCGGAGCGGCGGGCGGCCCGGGTGGCCGAGGGCAAGCCGGAGTACCCCCTCAAGGTCACGGTCAGCGGCTCCGGGGACCTGGACCCGGCGGCGAAGTTCTGGCACACGGGCGGGGAGAAGATCGTCTATACGACGGAGAAGGGCGCGGAGCGGGCACGGGCCCTGGGCGTGGGTCTGGCCGCCGATATCGCCCCCCTGGGCGCCGAACTCGACTGGCGGCAGCTCCTCACGCACCTGCACGACGTCCGCGGGGTCCGCCGCCTGATGGTCGAAGGCGGCGGACGGATCCACACCCAGCTGCTGAGGCAGGGGCTCGCGGATGAGCTCCAGCTGGTGCTGGCGCCGCTGTTCGTGGGGGACCCGGAGGCGCCCCGGCTGTTCGGGCCGGGGCCCTACCAGGGCGGGCGGCTGCGGCTGGTGGAGACGCGGGCGGTCGGTGACGTCGTGCTGATGCGGTACGAGCCCACGGCGCCCGGGGTGGGCGGGGCGGTGTCGGCCGCCGATCATCACTGGTTGCGGCTCGCGTGCGAGCTGGCGGAGCTGTGTCCGCCGTCGGCGACCGCGTTCAGTGTGGGGGCGGTGGTGGTGGCGGCCGACGGTACGGAGCTGGCGCGGGGGTACTCCCGGGAGGGTGACTCCGTCGTGCACGCGGAGGAGGCGGCGCTGGGGAAGGTCGAGCCGGGTGATCCTCGCCTGGCGTCCGCGACGGTGTACAGCAGCCTGGAGCCGTGCGCGCGGCGGGCGTCCCGGCCGGTGCCGTGTGCTCGGCTGATTCTGGAGGCGGGGGTGCGGCGGGTGGTGACGGCTTGGCGGGAGCCGGACACGTTCGTGGCGGGGGCCGATGGGAGTGGGGTGCTGGTGGGCGGGGGTGCGGAGGTGGTCGTACTGCCGGAATGCGAGGGGCCGGCGAAGGCGCCGAATCGGCATCTGCTGGGCTGAGGGGGACGCCCACGCGACCCCGAAGGAAACCGTGGCGACTCGGGTCCTTCGCATGGCGTACACTAGTGATTACCGACGCGGGGTGGAGCAGCTCGGTAGCTCGCTGGGCTCATAACCCAGAGGTCGCAGGTTCAAATCCTGTCCCCGCTACTGAAGGCCGAGGGCCGGAATCCGAAAGGGTTCCGGCCCTCGGTTTTTTCGTGCGCTCCGCGATCGTTCTGTGATCCTGAAACCGTTGTCACGGATGGTGATCAGGTGACCCCTCTCCGCATAACAACTGACACACCGTCAATACCTGTGTGACACCTGAGGCATGGCCAACTCGCCCGTTTTTCGCCGGTCATGGGCCGTAAGTCCAGGGCGAAAACGTTAATGATCAAGCGGAACAGCTTGGAAACGAGCCCCCGGGTCTATTAACGTTCGATAACGCAGCGCGGTCGTCCCAGCCGTCACAAGAGGCGGCTCCGTGCGCACGCGCCGAATCCCGCAAGGGAACCGGGGAACCACCACTTGGGGTGAATCGCGTGGATGCCACCGTGAAATCACGGCAGGTATACGCGCGTAGGAGACCTTCCTGCTCCGAACCCGTCAGCTAACCCGGTAGGCGAGAAGGAAGGAAAGGAGTGCGCCCCACGTGGCGTCCAACCGGCCTGCCCCAGAAGCCCCGTTCGAGCCGAGCCAGCGCGAGAGCGAGACCTTCGGCTACGGCGACTACCGCACCGACGAGGGCCCCTGGACGGAGTGGAATCCCACAGAGGAGTCCATCCGACCCATACGCGGCCGGCACCGTGTCGCCAAGCAGCGCGGCGGACTCGCCCGCAGCTCCACCGTCCTCGGCGTCGGCGTCATAGCCGCCGTCGGCGCGGGCGGCATGGCCAGCGCGCAGACCGGCAAGCCGCCGGTGTCCATCTCCATGCCCGACCTCCCCAACGTGGGTTCCCTGATATCGGACGACGAAGCCCCCGAAGGCTCCGCGACCGCGCTCAGCAGCGTCGGTGTGGCCTCCGCCGACACCGAGCAGGGGACCTCGGGCGCCGGGGAGGCGCTGCGCTCCCGGATCCTGGCCCAGGCCGAGCAGCAGCAGGACCAGGTCGAGAGCAAGGCCGCCGCCGAGGCCGCGGCCGCCGCCGAGAAGGCCGCCGCCGAAGCGGTCGCCAAGGCGGAGAAGGAGGCCGAGGCCAAGGCCGCCGCGGCGAAGGAGAAGGCGGAGGAGGCGGCCAGGCAGAAGGCCGAGGCCGAGCGCCTCGCCGAGCTGGCCAGGCAGTTCACGCTGCCGACGTCCTCGTACACCATCACCTCCACCTTCGGTCAGTCCGGCGCCTACTGGTCCTCCGGCCAGCACACCGGCCTCGACTTCGCCGCGCCCACGGGCACGCTGATCAAGGCGGTGCACAGCGGCACGATCACCCAGGCCGGCTACGAGGGGTCGTACGGCTACAAGACGGTGCTCACCCTCGACGACGGTACGGAGATCTGGTACGCCCACCAGTCGTCGATCAGCGTCAGCGTCGGCCAGAAGGTCAACACGGGCGATGTCATCGGCCGCGTGGGCGCCACGGGCAACGTGACCGGCGCGCACCTCCACCTGGAGGTCCACCCGGGCGGGGCCGACAACGGGATCGACCCGATGGCCTGGCTGCGCAGCAAGGGCCTCAACCCCTGACATCCGGTCAGCCCGGTTGATTTACGCGGTTTTTGCGAGCGCCTCTGGAATGAGGCGCTCCGCCGTGGTCGTTGATCTACAGCATGACTTCCCTTCGTAAGCTCGGTAACTCTGACCTCGAAGTCTTCCCGCTCTCCCTCGGCGGCAACGTCTTCGGCTGGACCGCCGACGAGGCGGCCTCCTTCGCCGTGCTCGACGCGTACACGGCCGCGGGCGGCAACTTCGTCGATACGGCCGACTCGTACTCGGCGTGGGTCGACGGCAACGAGGGCGGCGAGTCCGAGACCGTCCTCGGCAAGTGGGTCAAGGCCCGCGGCAACCGCGCGGACGTGGTGATCGCGACCAAGGTGAGCCAGCACCCCGAGTACCGGGGCCTGTCCGCCGCCAACATCAAGGCCGCCGCCGACGCCTCGCTGCGCCGCCTCGACACCGACTACATCGACCTCTACTACACCCACTTCGACCAGCCGGACGTGCCGGTCGAGGAGATCATCGGCGCGCTCGACGAGCTGGTGCGGTCGGGCAAGGTGCGCCACATCGCCGCGTCCAACATCTCCGCCGAGCGGCTGGAGGCGTCCCTCGCCTTCTCCGACCGCGAAGGCCTGGCGCGGTACGTGGCCCTCCAGCCCCACTACAACCTGGTCTCGCGGGACCCCTACGAGAGCGACCTGCGGGACCTCGCCGAGCGCGCCGGCCTGGCCGCCGTCCCGTACTACGCGCTCGCCTCCGGCTTCCTCACCGGCAAGTACCGCCCCGGTACGACGGTCGACAGCCCACGGGCCGAGGGCGCCGGCAAGTACCTCGAGACCGAGCGCGGCCAAAAGGTCCTCGCCGCCCTCGACGAGATCGCCCAGGCCCACGACGTTCCGGTCGCCACGGTGGCCCTGGCGTGGCTGGCCGCCCAGCCGACGGTGGCGGCCCCGATCGCTTCCGCGCGGACGGTGGAACAGCTGCCCGCGCTGGTGGGGGTGGCGGACCTGAACCTGACGGAGACCGAGATCGCCCGCTTGACGGAGGCGTCGGCCTGATTCTCGGGCGGCCTGATTCCCGGGCGGGCGGGTTCTACTGGGCGGCTCGAGCTTCGGGTGGCCGCCTCCGGCCGCCCCCGGCCGCCCTCCGCACTCGGCCGCCTCTCTCCGCCGCGACGGCGTTCAGCCGCGACGGCGGGAGCCGGCGGTGCCGTGGTTCGCCGCAGCCTTCGGTGATCGGTCAGGTCCGATACGGGTTGTAGGCCGGATACGGCACCGCCGGGGACGCCGGGGACGCCGGATACCCGTACCCGTACACCCCGTACACCGGCCACGGCGGCGCGGTCACCGCCACCGGCGGGGCCGTCACCCGTGCCGCGTGGTCCAGGGCGGGACGCGCCACCTCCCGGCGCCGCCACAGCTCGTGCAGCAACTCCCGTTCCCGTACGACGAAGTCGGCGCCCGCGCGGCCACGGCGCCCCCGACGCCGTAGGAACGCCAGCGAGGTCGCGTACGCCTCGTACTGCGCCACCGCCCGTGCCGCCGGCCGGCCGGCGTGGTGCCGGGCGTAGTCGCGGGCCAGCTGCCGGGCCCGCATCGAGCCGAGCGCGTACGGCTCGGCCGGGGTCAGCCAGCCCGCCACGGTGTACGCGGGCAGTTCCTCCCGTACGGTCTTCAGCTCGCGCTGCCGGGTCCAGATGACCAGCCAGGTCAGCAGCCCGAACGTAGGCACCATGAGGGCCGCGTAGACGGCGAAGAAGCCGTACTCGCCGAACGTCGACGAGCCGTTCCAGATCGCGTGCATGCCCATCGCGAGCAGCAGCCCGGACACCGGGAGCAGGACCCGCCTCACAGGCTGGCGGTCGCCCGACAGCGCGGCGATGCCGAAGCCGATGCCGGAGAGGACGGTGAAGAGCGGGTGCGCGAACGGCGACATGATGATCCGCACGAAGAAGGTCGCCGCGGTGACGGAGACGATCCCGCTGTCGCCGGTGAGCTGGTCGGTGCCGAAGGCGGTACCGAGGTAGAGGATGTTCTCGGTGAACGCGAAGCCGGTGGCGGTGACCCCGGCTATCACCACCCCGTCGACGATGCCGGTGAAGTCCCGGCGCCGGAAGAGGAAGACGAGCAGGACGGCGGCCGCCTTCGCGCACTCCTCCACGACGGGCGCTATGACGGTCGCCCCGATGGTGTCCGCGCTGGAGGGGTCGGCGGTCGCCGTCGCTATCCATCTGGTGGCGAAGCTGTTGGCGACGATCGCGATCAGCGCCGCCGCGCAGGCGCCCCAGGCGAAGGCGAACAGCAGATTCCGCCAGGGGCCGGGCTCCACCCGGTCCAGCCACCGGAAGGCGGCTATGAGCAGCGGCACCGGCAGCACCGCGAGCCCGAGCCCCACCAGGAAACCCTCGGTGCCGGTCTGTTCGCGGACGAGGGCGAGGATGACGAGCCCGGAGAGCGTGAGGAGGGTGATCAGCGCGCCGTAACGCACCCACCTCTTCTGCCACCAGTGCGCGTGCCGCAGTGCGCCGCCGGCGGGATCACTGGGGTGCGTCGGGTACGGGGGACAGGTGGCCACGGCATTGACCCTAACGAGGCAGTGGCGCCGCCGCAGGAGCGTGAGGCGGCTCAGGCGCCGGTGGGGGGATGGTCTTCGAGCCGGCTTTCGTGCGGGCTTTCCGGCCGGTTCTACTGCCGGTTCTGATGCCGGTTCTCTTGTCGGCTCTCTTGCTGGTCCTCGTGCTGTACGCGGCGGAAGAGCAGGTCGTTCACGACATGTCCCTTGTCCAGTCCCTGCCCCTCGAAACGGGTCAGCGGCCGGAAGGCCGGACGTGGCGCGAAACCGCCGCCCGGCTGCGTGTTCTCGAAGTCGGGGTGCGCCGTGAGCACCTCGATCATCTGCTCCGCGTACGGCTCCCAGTCGGTCGCGCAGTGCACGAGCGCACCCGGCCTGAGCCGAGTCGCGGCGAGCGTGAGGAACTCCGGCTGGATCAGCCGCCGCTTGTGGTGCCGCTTCTTCGGCCAGGGGTCGGGGAAGTACACGCGCAGGCCGTCGAGGGCGTCGGGCCTGAGCATCTCGCGCAGCAGGATGATCGCGTCCCCGTTGGCCACGCGGATGTTGGACAGCCTGTTCGTGTCGGCGAGACCGAGCAGATTGCCCTGCCCCGGGGTGTGCACGTCCACGGCGAGGATGTTGGTGTCCGGATCGGCGGCGGCCATCCGGGCCGTGGCCTCTCCCATCCCGAACCCGATCTCGAGCACGACGGGATTGCCGTTCCCGAACAGCTCACCGAGATCGATGACGCGCTGCCCGTCGATGTCGAGCCCCCACTTGGGCCACAACCGCTGCAACGCGTCCGCCTGCCCGGCCGTCACCCGACTCCGCCGCGGCTGAAAACTCCGAATCCGCCGCTCGAAGTGCGACCCGGCGGGATCGGCCTGGGGGCCGTCCGGGAAACGGGGCTCGCCCTTGGCCCGGACGTGGGGGGCGGAGGGGGTTTCGGGGGTGTGGAGGTAGTCAGACACAGTGAGGTCGATTTTAGTAGGGGCACCCGGCCTTCGGTGGGGCCGACGGAGTCGGCCCGGGGTGTGGTTCACCTCTCGAACCTCCGACACCCGCCCCTCACACCGTGCCCAGACACCCGCCCCTCACACCGCGCCCAGACACCCGCCCCTCACACCGCGCCCAGCACCGCCAACGCCCGCCGAGCCACCTCCCGCCCGATCGGCAGCGAAGCCGTCGCCGCAGGTGAAGGCGCGTTCAGCACATGCACCGCCCGCTCCCCCTCCCGAATCAGAAAGTCGTCCACCAACGTCCCGTCCCGCAACACCGCCTGCGCCCGCACCCCCGCCGCGGCCGGCACCAGATCCCCCTCCTCGACCCCGGGCAGCAACCTCCGCACCGCCCCGACGAACGCCCCCTTCGACACCGACCGCCGCAGCTCCCCCGCCCCGTACCGCCAGTGCCGCCGAGCGATCCGCCACGCCCCCGGCCACGCCAGCGTCACCCCCAGCTCCCGCGGCCGCACCACACCCCACCCGTATCCCTCCCGCGCCAGCGCCGGCACCGCGTTCGGCCCGACGTGCACGCCCCCGTCGATCCCGCGCGTGAGATGCACCCCGAGGAACGGAAACGCCGGATCCGGCACCGGATACACCAGCCCCCGCACCAGCTCGGGCCGCGCCAGCGAGTAGTACTCCCCCCGGAACGGCACGATCCGCATCCCCGGCTCGTCCCCGGTCATCCGAGCGATCTCGTCGCAGTACAGCCCGGCACAGTTCACGAGCACGCGCGCGCGTACGACGTCCCCGCCCCCGGTGAGCACGGCGACCCCGAGCCCCGCCCGCCGGTCGATCCGCACCACCTCCGCCCCGTACCGGATCTCCGCCCCCGAAGCCACGCCCAGCTGCCGGGCGACCCCCACGAAGTCGCACACCCCGGTCGTCCCGACGTGTATGGCCGCCGGCCCCCGCACCTCCGGCTCGTACTCCGCGATCTGGGCCGCGCCCAGCTCCCGTACCGCAATCCCGTTCTCCCGCCCGCGCTGCACCAGCGCGTGCAGTCGCGGCAGCTCCTCCCGCTGTGTCGCGACGATCAGCTTGCCGGTGACGGCGTGCGGGATGTCGTACTCCGCGCAGAACTTGATCATCTCGGCGGCGCCCTTCACGGCATACCGCGCCTTGAGCGAGCCGGGCCGGTAGTAGATCCCGCTGTGGATCACCCCGCTGTTGCGCCCCGTCTGGTGCCGGGCCGGCCCCCGCTCCTTCTCCAGCACCGTCACCCGCGTGCCCGGCGCGGCCCGCGTGATCGCATACGCGGTGGCCAGCCCCACGATCCCACCACCGACCACGAGCACGTCACAGTCGTACGAGACCCCCGACACCCGCGACGCCACCTGCACCACCTCCCACCTCGATAGTGCACTGCGCCACTGACAGCCCTTTCAAACGCGGAGCCAGGCAGACGCGTCCCGACCCCGCGCCCCAAGCGGAGCGCTTACGCGGGAGTCACCAGCAACGGCCGAGCCCGCTCCCGCAGCTCCACCACCCGCGGTTCATCCCCGTACGGCTCCAGCCGGTGCAGCAGATCCTTCACATACTCGGTGGTACGCGCGGACGAGATGCGCCCCGCGACCTCCACCGCCCGCACCCCCTGCTCGCATGCCGCATCGAGATTGCCGGACTCCAGCTCGGCGACGGCCGACACGACGAGTCGCAGCCCGTGCGAGCGTACGAACTCCTCCGTCGGCTTCGACAGCGCCTGCTCGGTGAACCGGCGCACCTGGCGAGGTGCCTTCAGATCGCGGTAGCACTCCGCGGCGTCCGCGGCGAAACGGTCGTAGGAGTAGAAGCCGAGCCAGGACGGGTCGTTGTCGCCCTCGCGGGCCCGCTCCAGCCAGCCCTCGGCCGCCTTCAGGGCCGCGCCGGCCGCCTGGGCGTCATTCGCGCGCGCGTGTGCGCGTGCCTCGACCAGGCGGAAGAAGCTCATGGTGCGGGCGGTCGCCAGGCCCCGGTTGCGTTCCAGGGCGGCCTGGGCGAGGTCGACGCCCTCGTCGCCGAAGCCGCGGTAGGTCGCCTGGAGGGACATGGAGGCCAGGACGTACCCGCCGAGGGGGACGTCGGCCGCCGCGCGCGCGAGGCGCAGCGCCTGGATGTAGTACCGCTGTGCGGCCTCCTGCTGGCCGGTGTCGAAGGCCATCCACCCGGCGAGGCGGGTCAGCTCGGCCGAGGCGCCGAACAACGCCCGGCCCACCTCGTCCGAGTACGAGCCGAGCAGCAGCGGTGCCGCCTCCACTCTCAGGCACTCGGGGACCATGGACGAACGCCAGTCGCCGCCTCCGTACTTGGAGTCCCAGCGCCTGGCGTCCTCGGCTGCCTCCCGCAGCTTCTGCACATCACTGTGGCCGACTTTGAGCGGTGCGCCGGAGCCCTCGGCGGGGTTCACCTCGCGCGCGACCGAGCTGTCGGCCGGGGTTATCAGCCACCGAGAGGCAGGCGTTGCGTATGCGCTCACGGCGAACGAACCGGCCAGGGACTGCCAGATGCCGCCGGAGCCGGCGCGGCGTCCGGCGAGGTCGAGTCGGTACAGCTCCGTCGCCGACTTCACCGCCTGTCCGACGTCTCTGGGGAAGGCGAGGCCCACTTCCGGTGCGGGATCCGCGTCCGCCAGGCCGATCTCGTGGAGCGGCACCGGGCGGCCGAGCTTCTGGCCGATCGCGGCGGCGATGAGGTGCGGTGCGGCGCCCTGCGGCACCATGCCCTTGGAGACCCAGCGGGCCACCGAGGTCTTGTCGTAGCGAAGAGTCAACCCGCGTTGAGCGCCAAGATCGTTGACGCGTCGCGCGAGTCCTGCGTTGCTGATTCCCGCGAGGGCGAGAACGGCGCCGAGTTTTTCGTTCGGCCCGCGTTGCTCCCTGGACATTGCGCCACCCCTCGACACAGACGGCTGCCGCGCTGGCATAACCACGCGGCATTCGTAAACCCAGCGTAGTTCGCCGCATCCCAAGCGTTAAGGGGCATTCTTCCGGATGGCGGGATTGTGGTCCGTACTGAAGTGCGGCTCAGACACAGGGAGTTGCGGCGTGCTCCCGCTGTGTGGCCGTGCGCCCGTCCGTGCGCTCTTCTCCGGCCACCGGGGAAGCGGTTCCATGGCTCGTGCGTGGGTCGGCCCGCTGTACTGGATCCAGTGGGCTGGGGGATGCCGCCGCCTCCATCCCCGCGGGCGGCGGACCGGCCCGGGGGGCGAACTGACGTCTCCCGGGCTGACGCGTCGCCGAGTGGTGGGTGGAGCCTGTACGGAGCGTGTGCGGAGCGTGGGTCAAGGCCGCTCCGGCTACGCCGATTTGGCCGAAAATCGACCCCTCCTTGTCAAGGGCATCAGCCCTTCTACCACGGCACTTGAGGGCGCGTTCGGTGTTTTTGGGGAGCGTATCGGGGGCGCATTCGCGTCGCAGTCGCCCTGCCGGTCTCTCTCGATCATCCTCCCCTCCACCCTCGATCTCCTTGCCTCGCCCGGGTGTTCGACACGAGGAGGGAGCGGTGGGGGAGTATCCGCCGGGGCGCATTCCCGGGAGCACAAGCGGCTCCGCTGCCCCTCCGGTGCGCGTCCTTCATGGCAGCATGGTGACCGGTTCGAACGGTGCACTGGTTGTCCACAGCCTGTGGAGGCGTCGATGCGGTGGTTGGTGGGATGGAGCAGCACCGCCGCGGGCGCCCCCGCGATCGGCTCGGCGGGGGCGACCGGGCACGACGGTGAGACCCTGCACCCGGTGGGCTCCCAACTGCTGTGGGGCGATCCCGACCCCCTGTGGGCGGTCGGCGACTGGCGCCCCGACGAAGTGCGGGTGGTGAAGGCCGACGCACAGACCCGGATCGCCGTCCTCGGCATCTGCGGCGCCTCCGACGAGGAGCTGCGGGTCGGGCTGTTCGCCGCGCGCGGGGGCGCACTTCGGCATCTGACGGCCTGGCCGGGAAGTTACACGGCCGTCGTCCAGGTGGGCCGCCGGATCACCGTCTGCGGCGATCTCTCCGGCGCCCGCCCGGTGTTCTACACCCCCTGGGCCCAGGGCACGGCCTACGCCACGGCCGCGCTGCCCCTCGCCGACCTCATCGAGGCCAACCTCGACTTCGGGCACCTCGCCGCGCTGCTCGCCGCCCCCGACGTGCCGGCCGCGCTGCACGACTCCACCCCCTACGACGGCGTACGGCGCATTCCGCCGGGGCACGCGCTGATCCTGCGCACCGGGGCCCGCGAGATCGCCGGGTACGAGCCGGTCGCCTCGCTGGCGGTGGCGGCGCCCTCCGCCGACCCCGACCGGGCGGTCGACGCGGTGCGCGACGCGCTGGTCGACGCGGTCCGGGCCCGGCTGTCGGCCCCTCGGCACGTCCCCGGCGCCGACATCGACCCCGGGCCGGTCCCCGGCATGGGCCCGGCCGAACGCCGTGCCGCGCGCGGGATGCCGGTTCCGGGCATCGGGGCGGACCTCTCCGGCGGCCCGGCCTCCGCCACCCTGGCCCTGCTCGCCGCCGGCCTCCCGGGCATGCCGGGCACGGTCCTGGGACACGGCACGGGCGCGGGGGAGCGGCTGCTGGCGGTCACCTTCAACGACCTGGTGGTCGGCGGCCGGGAGGCCGAGGTGGAACGGGCCGGGACACTCGCGGCCAACCCCCGCCTGCACCACGTGGTGGTGGCCGGCGGCGAGGAGACACTCCCGTACGCCGACCTGGACGGCCCGCTGACCGACGAACCCGGCCCGTCCCTGGTGACAGCGGCCCGCCACCGCGCGCGGCTCGCCTCAGGCAGCGCGGACCACTTCACCGGTTACGGCGCCCGCCAGGTCCTGGACGCACACCCGGCCCGCCTGGCGGACCTGCTGATGGACCGCAAACGCCGCCACCTCGTACGCCCGGTCGCCGCCCTGGCGCGAGAGGACGGCTCGGTGCTGGTGCCCGCGCGCGTGTACAGCGCCGCCCGGCGCCTGTCCCGCACCCCGTACCGCAGCGGCCTCGAAGTCCTCGCCGACCGCCTCATGCAGCGCCGCTTCGACGAGCCCGGAGGCGCCGTGGGGGCCTCCCTCGCCGCGCTCACCTGGGCCAGACCCGGCCCCGCCGCACGCTGGCTGACCGGCGAGGCACTCGCTGAAGTATCGGTTCGCCTCCAGGGGGCCACCCACCGCTCCGGGGTCGGCCCCGGCCAACGCCCCGGCGACTTCCGCGCGCGGGCGGCCCTGGCCCGGCACGCGGCGGACCTGCGCGTGCTGGAGCAGGCCGCCGAGATCCGCTTCCAGCGCCTGCACACGCCGTTCCTCGACAACCAGGTCGTCCGCGCCTGCCGCGCCCTGCCGGAGGCGCTGCGGGTCAAGCCGGGCGCACGGGCGGCGATCCTCCGCACGGTCCTGGAGGGCGCCGGCGTCGCCGACCTCCCGCCCGGCTGGGGCGCCCCGTCCCACGCGTCCTCGGCAGCCGCCGCCCGCACGGGCCTACGGGTGGCCGCCGACTCCCTGATCGACCTCTTCGGCACGCCGCTGCTCGCGCAGGCGGGCCTGGTGGAGGCCCGAGTGGTCCGCAAGGCCCTCCGCGCGGCGGCAGAGGGCGAACCCCTGCCCCTGGACGGCCTGGCGGACCTGGTCTCCCTGGAACTGTGGCTGGGCCGCCTCCTGGCCCGCAGAGGCACCTGCTGGACAGGAACACCGGCCCGCCAGCGGGCGGTACCGGCGGGAATCAGACCCCAGAGGGGGGCACTGGCTTCTGGGGGAGGGAACGCGTTCGCTTGAGGGGCGGGGTCGCCTCTCGGTGGTCCGAGTGGGGTGGTGGGGTGGGCGAAGGTCCGGGGGTGGCGGGCGGAGCCCCCAGGGAGTGGCCTCTCGACGGTCCGAGTTGTCGGGGGCGGGGCCCTCAGGGGGTCGCCTCTCGGTGGTCCGAGTTGGGTCGTGGGGGGGGGGTGCCCCTATCTGTTTCGTCAACCCCGGGGGGTCGGCTTGTAGGGGTTGATCGTGGTTTTCGGGAACGTCCCGCGAAGCGGGATGTTCCTGGCGGATCGGGTGGCTGATGGGCATCCCGGTGGCCGGCAGGGCCGGAGTGGCCGTGCCGGTGCGCGGGCGTGATGGGGCTTGGAGGGTAGGGGCGGTGGAGTCGTCAGGCGGCGAGGTCGACGTCGTTCGGGGTGCGTGCTTCGTAGAGGGCCCCGGTGCGGATCATGGCGTGGATGACGTTCACGCGCTGGCGGGCCAGGCGGAGGATCGCCTGGGTGTGGGTCTTGCCGCGTGCGCGTTGCCGGTCGTAGTAGATCCGGGAGGACGGGTCGGCTTTGCAGCCGATCGCGGCGAACGCGGCCTGGAACAGGGCGCGTTTGAGGAGCCGGTTGCCGCGGTGGGGTGCGTGCTCGCCGCGGATGGAGGTGCCCGAGGACTTCGTGGCGGGGGCGAGTCCGGCGTAGGAGGCGAGGTGTCCGGCGGTGGGGAAGCCGGTGCCGTCGCCGATCGCGACGATCACGGCCGCTGTGGTCCTGACGCCCAGGCCGGGCAGGGAGGTCAGGAGGTGGAAAAGAGGGAGGGCCTCCAGCAGGGCGGCGATCTCCTGCTCGGCCTGGCGGCGCTGGGTGTGGGCGGCGGCGAGCTGGGCGGCGAGTCCCGGCACGATCAGCGCGGATGCCTCGGTGCCCGGCACGACAAGGGTCTGCTCGGCGAGCGCGTCGAAGATCTCTGCGGTCAGGTGGTGGGCCTTGCGCGAACCGTGCACCTTGAGCAGGGCCTCGCAGCGGGCCCGGCCCAGTTTCCTCAGTCTCGCCGGGGAGCCGTGCCGTTGGAGGAGCGCCTGGATATAGGGGTAGGCCAGGCGCGGGCCGAGCACACGCTCGAGAGAGGGGTGGATCTGAGAGAGCAGGCCGCGCAGCCGGTTGGTGGCGCGGTTGACCTCGCCGGCCAGGTCGTTGTCGTAGCCGGTGAGCATGGTCAGCTCGGCCAGCACCTCGTCGTCGCGGTCCACCGCGCGCAGGGTGTGCGGCATGGTGCGGGCGGTCTCGGCGATCACGAACGCGTCGCGGGCGTCGGTCTTGGCCTCGCCCGGGTGCAGGTCGGCGGCCCGCCGCATCGACAGCCCGGGCAGGTAGGCCACCCGGCAGCCGGCCGCGCGGGCCACCGTCAGCGGCAGCGCGCCGATGTTGGCGACCTGGTCCACGATCACCAGGACAGTGCCGAACTTCGCCACCAGCCTGGTGAACAGCTCCAGCAGTTTCGGCTCGGTGTTGGGCAGCCGCTTGTCGTGCACGGTTCTGCCGTCTTCGGTCCGGCCGTGGGCGTGGTGGAACTCCTTGCCCAGGTCCAGGCCGAGGAAAAGATCTATCGCGGTCGTGTCGACCATGTACGCGTGCCCCTCGCCACTCGTCTCCTCAACTCCCGGCCGTCCCTGCGGCACCACACGCCGGCAACCACGTTACGCAGACATGCCACCAGTGAAACGGCCCGGCATTGCGCCGGACCAGGCGGTCGTCAGGCCCCTCATCAGCGGTCAAGCGGTGCCCCGAAGCCCGGCGGCAACACCCCCCAGGTCATCCGTACGACAGGGGGCACACAGCCATACCGGACCCGGGGGCCAGGCGCCCCATTGCGGGGCCACGAAAAAGGTAACGGGGGCGAAGGTCCGGGGGGCTGGGGGTCTGGGGGCGGAGCCTTCCCAGGGGGGCGCCTCTCGGTGGTCCGAGTCGGGGCGTGGGGGGCGAAGGTCCCGGGGTCCCGGGGTCTGGGGGTCTGGGGGCGAAGCCCCCAAGGGATCACCTCTCAACTGACCGAGTCGGGTGGTGGGGTGGGCATAGGCCCGGGGTCTGGGGGCGGAGCCCCCAGTGGGGCCCGCGCCCACGCCGGGTGCCCAGCGAACCCCGGGCAACCGAAACCACGGTTCCACAACCCCCCGCACAGACACCCCGGCGACAATGACCCCGTGCGGTACACAATCCTGGGCGTCACCCAGGCAAAGGACGACCACGGCACCGCCGTACCCCTCGGCGGCCCCCGCCTCCGAGCCCTGCTCACCGCCCTCGCCCTGCGCCCCGGCCGCGTCACCGCCCCCGAGACCCTGATCGACGAGGTCTGGGCCGACGCCCCGCCCCAGGACGCCCCGGCCGCCCTCCAGGCCCTGGTCGGCCGCCTCCGCCGTACCGTCGGCAAGGACACCGTCACCTCCGAGCCAGGCGGCTACCGACTGGCCGCCGCCCCGGACGACGTCGACCTCTTCCGTTTCGAGCGCCTGGTACGGCAGGGCACCACCGCCCTGGCGAACGGCGACGCCCCCACCGCCGCCCGCCACCTCCGCGACGCCCTCGCGCTGTGGCGCGGCCCCGCCCTCGCCGACCTCCCCGACCGCACCGCCGCCACCCGCCCGGAGGCCCTGCGCCTGGAGGCGACCCGCGCCCGGATCGAGGCGGACCTGCGACTCGGCCGCGCCCAGGACGTCGTACCGGAGTTGAAGGAACTGACCGCGGCACACCCGTACGACGAACCGCTGCACGTCCTGCTCATCCGCGCCCTGCGCGACACCGCACGCCGCGCCGACGCCCTCGCCGCGTACGAGACCGCCCGCCGCACACTCGCCGACGGCCTCGGCACCGACCCGGGCCCCGAACTCCGCGCCCTGCACACCGACCTGCTCACCCCACCCACCCGGGAACCACGAATCCCACCCACCCGGGAACCACGAATCCCACCCACCCGGGAACCACGAATCCCACCCACCCGGGGACGGCAAGCCCCACCCACCCGGGAACCACAAATCCCACCGACCCGGGAACCGCAGACCCCACCCCTCAACCGCACCACCAACATCCGCCCCCGCCTGACAACTTTCGTCGGCCGGGAACCCGAACTCGACGCCATCCGTTCCGAATTGCACAGAGCCCGTCTCGTCACCCTCACCGGACCAGGCGGCTCCGGAAAGACCCGCCTCGCCGAGGAAGCCGCCGCCGGGCTCCCGCAGGCGTGGCTGGTCGAGCTGGCGCCGCTCGACCGGCCGGAGGCGGTGCCGGGCGCGGTGGTCAGTGCGCTCGGTCTGCGCGAGACCGTGCTCATGACCAGCGAGCTGACGGCCCCGCAGGACGACCCGGTCGCCCTGCTGATCGAGTACTGCGCCTCGCGCAGCCAACTCCTGATCCTTGACAACTGCGAACATGTGATCGACGCGGCGGCCGCCCTCGCCGAAACCCTCCTCACCCACTGCCCGGGGCTCACGATCCTCGCCACCAGCCGTGAATCCCTCGGCGTCCCCGGCGAGTCGGTGCGCCCGGTCGAGCCCCTCCTCCCCGACCAGGCACAGCGCCTCTTCGCGGAGCGCGCGGCGGCCGTCAGCCCCGACGCGGACGCCCTGCTCGGCGACAAGGAGGCCGTCGCCGAGATCTGCCGCCGCCTCGACGGGCTGCCGCTCGCCATCGAGCTGGCGGCGGCCCGGCTGCGCCTGCTCACCCCCCGCCAGATCGCCGACCGCCTCGACGACCGCTTCCGCCTCCTCACCTCCGGGAGCCGCACCGTCCTGCCCCGCCAGCAGACCCTGCGCGCGGTGGTCGACTGGTCCTGGGAACTGCTCGACGACCAGGAGCGGACCATCCTGTGCGAGGTGTCCGTCTTCGCGGGCGGCTGGGAGCTGGAGGCGGCGGAGGCCGTGTGCACGGGCCCGGCCGCGGACCTGCTCGGCGCGCTCGTCGACAAGTCCCTGATCGTCGCCACGCCGTACGAGCGCCCCGGCGGCGACGGCATGCGGTACCGCATGCTGGAGACCATCCACGAGTACGCCACCGAGCGCGCCGCCGAGTCCCCCGACCTGCGCGCCGCCGCCGAGCGCCGCCACCGCGCGTGGGCGCGCGCCCTGGCCGAGGAGGCCGAGCCGCTGCTGCGTTCCGCCGGGCAACTCCCGTGGATCGCCCGCCTGGAGACCGAGCTGGACAACATCCGCGCGGCCCTCTTCCGCGTGGGGACGGCCGGGGCCGAGGAGGAGGCCGGCTCCCTCGCCCTCGCCATGGGCTGGTTCTGGTGGCTGCGCAACTACCGTCACGAGGGCGCGGAGTGGATCGACCAGGTCCTGCGCCTGGGTGCCGCCATCGACGCGACCGCGGGAGATTCCACCGGTGGCAGCCCGGACCCCGTCGACGCCTTCCTCGCCGCCCCGCACGAGGAGGCGCACCACCCGCTGCACACCCTGCGGATGCGTCTGCGGATCCTGCACCTCTACCTCAAGTCCGAGGTCGAGCCGCTGGACGGGCGGATGGACGACCGGCTGCGCCGGTACATCGAGCTGGTGCGAGAGCACTTCGAGCGGGGCGGCCCGGACGCGGCCCGAATGCCGGGCATCGTCTGGCCCTTGACCAGCTACGTCCTCAGCGGCGCGGAGGGCATCCGGGCGTCCCTCGATGTCGCCGTCGACAACTGCCGTACCCACGGCGACGACTGGGCGGTCGCCGTCGCCCTGATGTTCCGGACGCACATGGCCGTCGACTCACCGGGCGGCCTGGAGGGCGTGGACGACGACCTCGCGGAGCTCAGGACGCTGAGCCGACGCGCAGGCGACCGCTGGATCCGGGCGCAGGTGTGCAGCGCGGCCGGCGAGACCGCCATGGCGCGCAGCCGCTTCGAGGAGGCCAAGGGGGAGTACGAGGAGGCGCTGCGGCTCGCCTACGAGGTGGGGGCGTACACCGAGACGCCCTTCCTGATAGCCCGGCTGGCCGAGATCGACTACCGCGCGGGCGACCGCCAGGCCGCGCTGGCCGCGCTGGACGAGGCGAGCGCCGCCGCCGACCGCCACGGCGTGGCGGACAGCCGGGCCTTCGTCCTGCTGATGCGGGCCCAGATCGCGCTGGACGAGAAGGACACCGCCCGCGCGCGCGTGCTGTGCGGGGCGGCCCGCGCGGAGACCGAGCGGGGCACTCCGCCGCCGCAGTTCATGGTGATGCTGAACGCGGTCGAGGCCTGGGCCACGGTCGCCGAGTCGGGCCCGGAGCACGGCCTGCCGCAGCTGGTCGACAGCGTCCGCGAGGCGGTGGAGTGGCGATGCGCCGAAGCGATCACGGCGGCACTCGTGGACGGCTCGGCGGCCCTGCTGTCCGACCTCGGCGACCACGCGCGCGTGGCCCGCCTGCTCGCCGCCGCGCAGCACTGGCGCGGCGGCCATCCGCGCCCCATGCCCGAGCGCGCCAACGCCGAGCGGGCCGAGGCCGCCGCCCGAGCCGGACTGAGCGCCGGGCGGTACGAGGAGGAGTACACCAGGGGCGCGTCCCTCACCCCGGCCGACGTGCTCCGCGAACTCGGCGAGGCCCTGCGCGCCCACCGCCCGGCCGACGCGGTAAGCCCCGGGGACTCAGGCTCTCAGTAGCAGGTGAATTTCGACTCGGCCCAGTCCGCGAGCGCCAGGTTGTCGACGTGACTGTGCGGCTCGACCACCAGCCGTACGGTCCTGCGCCCGGCGAGATTCACATGGACCGGCACCGCCGCGTCGCCGCCCTTGACCATCGCCGACCGCCACAGCCGGACCCCGTCGGCGTAGACGGAGAAGTAGACCTTGCCGAGCCCGGCCGTCATGTCGTCGACGCCGACCAGCGCGTCGTAGGCGGAGCAGGTGCGGTTGAGGTCGACGGTGACCGAGGAGTGGCCGTGCACGGTCACGCCGTGCGGGTAACTCTTCTCGGCGACGGACACGCCGTACCGCTGCCACACCCAACTGCTCTCGCGGATCCTCATCTCGGGCTCGCTGCCGTCGCCGGTGATGTCGTACGACAACTCGCTCCACTGGTAGACGCGCGGAGAGGGCGGGGTCGGCGGAGTCGGCGTGGGGGTACGGCCGGGCGCCGGAGTCGAGGTCGGCTTCGGCGTGGGAGTCGGGGTCGGCGTGGGTGTCGGCGTAGGGGTGGGCCTGGGCGTAGGAGTCGGGGTCGGTGTCGGTGTGGGAGCCGGGGCGGGCGCGCGTGCGATCACTGGTTGCTTCGGGGCGGGTTCGTTCCTCGGAGGCTTGGGAGGCCTCGGCGGCGCGAGGGTCGGCGACTTCTCGACGATCGGGGACGGCACGGGCGGATTGGCGTCGTTCTGCTTCTTCCTGATCGGGTCGTCGTTGTTCATCAGCGCGAACACCACCGCCGCCGCGACGCCCGCGACGACCACGCCGGCCGCGATACCGGCCTTCACCGGCGCGCCCAGCCCTTCGGAGGCCGCCGCGCCGCCACCGGCACCCGCCCCGCCGGACGAGCTGCCGCTCGCCGCGGAGGCCGCCCCCGCGGCACCGGCCGCGCCGGCCCCGCCGGCGATGAGCCCGGCGGCCTTGGCGTACCCGGCGGCACCGAACCAGCCGATGACCGCGACGGGCACCGCGGCGGGGATACCGCCGGCGACTTCCTTGATCTGGCCCGCCGCCAGCCGGCACTTGGCGCACTCCTCCAGGTGCTTGCGCAGACCCCGCTCGGCGCGCGTGCGCAGGCCGCCGCGGGCGTAGGCGCCGAGCCGGTCGGCGTAGCGGGCGCACTCCTCGTCGCCGGCGAGGGCGGCGCTGACGTGGGCCTGGAGGTAGGCCTGCTTGAGGCCCTCGCGGGCGCGGCTGGCGAGCACGCGCGTGCCGTTGGCGTCCAGCCCGAAGAGCGTGGCGACCTCGCTCGGCGACTCGTCCTCGACCTCGGTGTGCCACAGCACGGCCTGCCAGCGCTCGGGCAGCGACCGGAAGGCCCGCATGGCCATGGACTGCTCGGCCTCGTGCATCGCGCGGACGTCGGCGCCCAGGTCGAGCGTGTCGCTGTCGGACACCCCGGAGGAGAACACCTCGGAGGAGCGCGCGGACTGCGCGGCGAACACCGCGAAGTCGTCGACCAGCTGCTCCCGCTTCGCGGACTTCGTCCAGCTCGCGGCGACCCGTCGGACGGTGGTCAGCAGATACGCGCGTACGGCGTGCTCGGGCCCGGAGCCGCCGCGCACCGCCTGGAGCGTGCGGGCGAAGACCTCGGCCGTGAGGTCGTCGGCGGTGTGGCCGTCACGGCAGCAGGTGCGGGCGTACCGGCGCACGGCCTCCGCGTGGCGCCGGTAGAGCGCCTCGTAGGCCGTGTCGTCGCCCGAGCGCATCCGGTCGATCAGGTCGGCGTCGGACGGCGGCAGCTCCCTCGGCGGCGGCAGGATGCCGCTGTCCTCGCGCCGGTCGCGCTGGGCGGGCACGCTTCCCTCGACGGGCTCGCCGCCCTGCGCCGGGATGGCGGCCTGCGGAAGGCCGGCCCATCCCCCCTGGCTCGGCACATGCGGCGAGGCCGCGCCGCCGGCCTCCGCGTCGTCGTCATCGAGTGACCCGTCCCGCCCGTCAAAGCTCATCGCGGAAAGCCCCCGCCGCCTGCCCAACCAGTCCAGAACACCGGGTCAGAGTGCCATATTGGCTTTTGTTCAGGGCGAAGCGGTACGGCCCGACCGCTCGTCCGCGGGGGCTTCTCGCAAGGCAGTGCCGACCGTCACTCGTACGGGGAAGGCTCAATCGGCGTTCCCATGCCGGGAGTTGAGCCGGACGTCCGAAATGACCGTAATGTTTGCGAGCGGGTGCCCGGCGCGAGGGCGGCGCAGCGCCCACGCCCCATCATCACCCCTTCGAGTCACACCGGCCGCGAACGCAACCCCTCCAGCAGGATGTCCAGCAGTCGCGCCGAGGCCGCCGCCTGCTGCGCCGCGTCCGGCAGCGAAGGCGCCGCCGTGGCGATCACCAGCAGGACGTCCGACACCGACACATCGGGCCGCAGCTCACCCGCCGCGCGCGCCCGCTCCACGAGCTGGCCCACGACCTCGAGCAGCGCCGCCGCCCCCGCGTCGTCGACCGCGGAGTCCGCCGAGAGTGCCGAAGACCCCTCCGGCACTAACCGCAGCTCCCCGGAACCCGGCTGCGTCCGCTGCTGCGGCACCCGCGCCCCGTCCGCGCCCTCGTCCGCCACGCCGACCCGCAGCACCTGCGGCGGCAGCAGCCGCCCGGCGCCCGAGGCCACCGACGTGCGCAGGAAGCGCGAGAGCGCCGACCACGGCTCGTCCTCCTGGCCGAGCGCCGCACGCGCCTGGTCGGTCAGCCGGGAGGTCTCCTCCTCGGCTATCCGCCGCACCAGGACGTCCTTGCTCGGGAAGCGCCGGTACACCGTGCCGACGCCGACCCGCGCGCGCCGCGCCACGTCCTCCATCGGCGCGCCGTACCCCAGCTCGCCGAAGACCTCGCGCGCCGCACGCAGCACGTGCTCCAGATTGCGCTGTGCGTCCACCCGCAGCGGCGTCGTCCGCGCGGCGTTCCCGCGTCCGCCCCCCGCCGCGCTCATCGCCGAACCCATCGCGCCGCCCAGCCCCCCGCCACCGGATGCGATGGCAGACGCGGACGACCAATGAGAGTCCTGAACATGCATAAGTGTTCCCCCGGTAATGACGTCTCCCCCCGGAGACTCTCCCCGCCATTGAAAGCCGGAGCGATCGGAACAAGCCCGGTCACGGCTCCGCGCGTCGCGGAACCGAAGGCGCATCCCCCTACACCCCGTCGACACACGAACATAGTTGAGTGAGGGTCAATTCAGAAGGGGCACGTTCCGCACGGAGCGCCCCCCGATCGGAGTACGGGTCGCATACGTCCCGATTGCACCCCCTCCGAGCGCCCGGCGCACCCCCTCTGACCTGCGGTCCTTCCCCCCACTCCGGCGATTCGGCCAACCCTGCCCGCCCACGGCTCGCAGTCACACAATTTGTCGGGGCTGTGGACAAACGCAAGCGCCGGGTGCGTCATGGGATGGTGAAGGAACGTGCGCGCATTCTCGTTGTCGGCGGCGGCTACGTCGGGATGTACACGGCCCTGCGTCTCCAGCGGAAGCTGAAACGGGAACTCGACCGGGGCGAGGCGGAGATCACAGTGGTCACTCCCGACCCGTACATGACCTACCAACCGTTCCTCCCGGAAGCGGCCGCGGGCTCCATCTCTCCCCGCCATGTCGTCGTACCGCTGCGCCGCCTCCTCGACCGCTGCCGGGTCGTCATCGGCGAGGCCACCTCCATCGACCACGCCAAACGCACCGCCGCCGTCACCACGCTCGCCACCGAGGAGGAGCGCACCGGCCCCCAGCAGCTGTCGTACGACGAACTCGTCCTCGCGCCCGGCTCCATCTCACGCACCCTGCCCATCCCCGGCCTCGCCGACCACGGCATCGGCTTCAAGACCGTCGAGGAGGCCATCGGCCTGCGCAACCACGTCATCGAGCAGATGGACATCGCCTCCTCCACCCGCGACCCCGCCATCCGCGACGCGGCCCTGACCTTCGTCTTCGTCGGCGGCGGCTACGCCGGAGTCGAGGCGCTCGGCGAGCTGGAGGACATGGCCCGCTACACCGCGCGCTACTACCACAACGTCCGCCCCGAGGACATGAAGTGGATCCTCGTCGAGGCCTCGGACCGCATCCTGCCCGAGGTCGGCGAGGAGATGGGCCGCTACACCGTCACCGAGCTGCGCCGCCGCAACATCGACGTACGGCTGAACACCCGCCTGGAATCCTGCGCGGACCGCGTCGCCGTCCTCAGCGACGGCGCCCGCTTCCCGACCCGTACGGTCGTCTGGACGGCCGGCGTCAAACCCCACCCGATCCTCGCCGCCTCCGACCTCCCCCTGAACGAACGCGGTCGGCTGAAATGCACCCCTCGGCTGACGATCGAGGGCACCACGCACGCGTGGGCCGCGGGCGACGCCGCCGCCGTCCCCGACGTCACCGCCGCGGAACCCGGCAGGGAATGCGCCCCCAACGCCCAGCACGCGCTGCGCCAGGCCAAGACCCTCGGCGACAACATCGCCCACTCCCTGCGCGGCGAGCCCCTGGACACGTACTCCCACAAGTACGTCGGCTCAGTCGCCTCCCTGGGACTGCACAAAGGCGTCGCCCACGTCTACGGACGCAAGCTGAAGGGCTACCCTGCCTGGTTCATGCACCGCGTCTACCACCTCAGCAGGGTGCCCACCTTCAACCGCAAGGCCCGCGTCCTGGCCGAATGGACCCTGTCCGGGCTCTTCAAGAGGGAGATCGTCTCCCTGGGATCGCTCGAACATCCCCGAGCGGAGTTCGAACTCGCGGCCGGTGGAAAGCCTCCTCACACACCGCCGGACAACCCGAAGGGGTCGTCCTGACCGGACCGAGGAACTCCGACCGCACGGTAGGCGTCTGACGGATGTCGACCTCGTCGGCCGCCCTGCCAGACTGGTCCCGACCTTGGACGGGACAGACCCCCGCCCTTCGAACCCACGAGGCTTTCCCCACAGTGCCGCACCCTCGGGGCGCCACCACCCTCCAGACCCCGCCGGGTCCGGAGCCGGCCTGAACGCCGAACAGGTCGAACAGGCCGAACACGCCGAAGACGATGACACGAGGCAAGGATTCGTGAACTTCACGCGCTGGAGCGCCCGGCTCCCCGGAACGCAGCGCCGCGCCGCAGCGCGGACCGAACAGACGGTCCTCCCGGACCGGCGGGGAGAAGGCTCGGGCTCCGTCCCCGCGGCCCGCGCCGAACAACTGACCGACGCGGCGCCACCCGTGCCGGCCGTCGACGAACTCCGGGTGCGCGAGGTTCTGGACCGCGTCCCGGCCCTCGTCGCCCTCGTCCACGGCTCCGACCACCGCCTCGCCTACGTCAACGACGCCTACGTCACCGCCTTCGGCGCCCGCCCGACCGGCGCCCCGGCCCGCGAGGCCCTCCCGGAGCTGGACGAGATCGGCCTGCTCCCGCTCCTGGACCAGGTACTGCGCAGCGGCAAGCCCCGCACGGTCAAGTCCCGCAAGGCCCCCGACAGCCGCTCGTACACCTTCACGTGCACGCCGGTCGCCGAGGGCGACGGTGGCGTCCTCGTCTTCGCGACGGACGTCACCGACCACGCCGAAGCCGCCGAACGCCTCAGAGCCAGCGAACGCCGCCAGCGCGAAACCGCGGTCACCCTCCAGAGGTCCCTGCTCCCACAAGAGCTCGAACAACCGGACGACCTACGCATCGCGGCGACGTACCACCCCGGCGGCACGGAGGCAGCGGTCGGCGGCGACTGGTACGACGTGATCACACTCGGCGGCGGCCGCACGGCACTCGTGATCGGCGACGTGATGGGCCGAGGGGTCCGCGCGGCGGCGGTCATGGGCCAGCTCCGTACGGCGGTCAGGGCGTACGCCCGCCTCGACCTGCCCCCGCACGAGGTGCTCCAGCTCCTGGACGGCCTCGCCATGGAAATCGACGCCAACCAGATCGCCACGTGCGTGTACGCCGTCCACGACCCGAACGAGGGCCGGCTGGTGTACGCCTCGGCCGGCCACCTGCCCATCCTGGTCCGCGACGAGAGCGGAGCCGTCCAGCGCGCCGACGAACCGACCGGCCCGCCGCTCGGCACGGGCGGCTGGATGCACGCCTCGGGCTCGATCCCGCTGAGCCCGGGCTCTACGGCGGTGCTGTACACCGACGGCCTGGTGGAGCGGAGGAACGAGGACCTGGACGAGGGCATCGCGGCCCTGGAGCGAGCACTGGCGGGCGCGACCGGCACCCCCCAGGTCGTCTGCGACCGCCTGGTCCGCTCGGCGGGCGTGACGGCGGACCACGACGACGACGTGGCCGTCCTGGTCCTCCAGCACCCCGCCCGCACGGGCCCCGACAGCGACCTCTTCCGCAACGCGGCCCTGGAACTGCTGGGCGGCGTGGAGGCGGCACCACGCGCGCGTGCGTTCGCCTCCGGCGTGCTGACCAGCTGGCGGTTCCCGGTGGAACTGCACGACCTGGGTGTCCTCGCCGCGAGCGAACTGGTCGCCAACTCACTCCAACACGGCACCCCACCCATGCGACTGCGCCTCCGCCGCACCGACCGCCGACTGATCGTCGAGGTCACGGACGGCGACGACCACCTCCCCCGACGACGGCGCGCGGAACCCGGGGACGAGTCGGGCCGGGGCATCGCCATCGTGGCGACCATCGCGTCGGCATGGGGGTCTCGGCGGACGCCGGGCGGCGGGAAGGCGGTGTGGTGCGAGTTCGGGCTGCCGGGGGTCGCGAAGTGAACGGGCCGTCGTAGGGGCCGACCGAGTCGGGTGGTGGGTGGACATAGGCCGGGGGTCCAGGGGGCGGAGCCCCCTGGCGGTGTCGAAGTCAGGCCCGAGCCCGCGCCTGCCCGGCCGCAGCCGCACCCCCCTGAGCCACCACCCTGCTCTTCCCCGCCCAGGGCTGATCCTGCGCCGCCGTAAGCTCCCGCCCCAACCGCACCGCCAGAAACGTGATCCCCAAGCAGAACAGCAGAAACGTCACGACATACGGCGCATGCAGCGAGGCACCCATAGGCCCACCGACAGCCGGCCCCACAGCCAACGCCAACTGCTTCACCAGCGCGAACGCGGAGTTGTACTGCCCCGCCATCCCCGCCGGCGCCAGATCAGCCACCAACGGCGCAACCGTCGGCGACAACATCGCCTCCCCCAGCCCGAACAACGCGTACGTCGACACGAACGCCGCCGTAGCCATCTCCTGACTGCCATGCCCAAGCCCCGCGTACGCAGCCACAACCCACGCCACGGCCCAGATCAACCCCACGGACGCGATCACCCGGGACCGCCTCCGCCGCTCCACGAACCTCAGCACCGCGAACTGCGCAACCACGATCACCGCGGTGTTCGCCGCCAGCGCCGCCCCCAACGCGGACGTCGAGATCCCGGCCGCCTCCACGCCGTACGCACTCAGCCCCGACTCGAACTGCCCGTAGCAGGCGAAGAACAGCACGAACCCCAGCACACACAGCTGCACCATGGCCCGGTTGCCCAACAACTGCCCCCAGCTCCCGCGGGCGGAACCCGACCGCCCCGACCGCCCCGACCCCCCGGACTGCCCCGACGCATCCGCGATCCGCGGCGAGTGCGGCATCCGCACCGTCACCATCACTACGACCAGCACCAGGAACATCACCGCCTCGATCGCGAACAGCAGCGTGAAAGAGGAGACACGAGTCGTGTCGACGAGATGCCCGCCGATCAGCCCACCGACCCCGAGCCCCAGGTTCTGCAGGAAGAACTGCGTCGCGAACGCCCGCGACCGCGTCTGAGCCGTCGAGCAGTCCACGATCATCGTCGCGAGCGCCGGCTGCATCACGGCCTGCCCCGCCCCGAGCGCGGCCGCCGCAAGCAGCACGGTCGTCGCACTGCCCGCGAGCCCCAGGCTCAGCGCGCCCAGCGCGGCGGTGACCAGGGCGGTGAGCAGCACCGGCAGCGGGCCCCGCCGGACGATGGCCCGCCCGGCGAACGGCAGCACGACCAGCGCGGCCACGGCGAACACGGCGAGGACGAGCCCCGCCGTCACGGCACCCAGTCCCCGCACCTGCGCCACGTAGACGTACAGGTACGGGACCGTGAAGCCGAGCCCGAACGCGCTGAGTGCATTGCCCACATGGATCCGGCGCATCGCGGCGCCCATCGCCCTGGTCACGTTCACCTCTCTCGAGTTAGTTGGTAGATCTCAGTAGTTAGGACTGAAGACTTCGAAGCTAAAGTTCGAATCTAAACAGTACACATAGAAGGACTTCAACGCCAAGCAGCCCGTGCGATACTGCCCCCATGGGCGACACCTCCGGCAGCATCAGCAGCGAGCCGACCCTCGAAGAGCAGATCGCCGCCTACCAACGCGAGTTCCAGGACCTCGACCCCCAGGTCGAGAAGATCGTCTCGGCGCTGGCCCGCCTGAACCGGCGTATGAACGTCGCCTACGGTCGCCAGACCTCAGCACTCGGCATCAGCAACGCCGAGTGGGAGGTCCTCAAGGCACTCGTCCTCTCCGGCGCGCCCTACCGCCTGGGCCCCAGCGACCTCGCCAAGCGCCTCGGCCTGACGCCGGCCGCGATGACCCACCGGATCGACCGCATGGTCGGCGAAGGGCTCGTCACCAGGGAGCGCGACGAGTCCAACCGCGTCCGCGTGATCGTCGAACTGACCGCGGAGGGCCGCGAGAAGTGGCTGGAGGCCATGCGGCTCGCCTCGGTCTTCGAGGAGGACCTCCTCCAGGACCTCTCGCCGGAAGAGCGCACAGCCCTCGGCGAAGTCCTCACCCGCCTCCTACGCAGGGTGGAGCACGCCCAGCCGGACGCCGGCGGACGCCTCACTGACCTGGACTGATGCGGGCCCTGAGGCCCCAGTAAAGATCTTGACAGAGGGCACTTGACAGCCCCCTGGCCGATCCGTAAAGTTCTTCGGGTTGCCACGGAGCCGTAACGGTTCTGCGACAGCACATCCGCCGCATGAGCGGCACCTCAAACCACCAGCACGATCTCCCAGCGGGGTTGAATTCGGCGCGCCCGAATTCAATTCGATCTGGGCTCGGCACCTCGATTTGGGACCTGCCGAGGGAATCCGCTAAGGTTTGAGACGTCGGAACGGCCCAACGGCTGCGAAGACAAACCCGGTTGACTGGGCGTCAGACACCGAGAGGATCTGATAAAGTCGACACCGCCGGAAGGTCGAGAGGCCGGAAAGCAAAATCCCCTCCGACTGGGAATCGGATCGCGAAACGATCTGGTAGAGTTGGAAACGTAAGACCGAAGGGAAGCGCCCGGAGGAAAGCCGCGAGAGAGTCTCTCGGGTGAGTACAAAGGAAGCGTCCGTTCCTTGAGAACTCAACAGCGTGCCAAAAGTCAACGCCAGATATGTTGATACCCCGTCCATCGGATCTTTCCGGTGGCGAGGTTCCTTTGAAGAATACACAGCGAGGACGCTGTGAACCGTCGGGCTTATTCCGCCCGGAGGTTCCGCTCTCGTGGTGTCGACCGGATAACCGGTAAACATTCACGGAGAGTTTGATCCTGGCTCAGGACGAACGCTGGCGGCGTGCTTAACACATGCAAGTCGAACGATGAACCACTTCGGTGGGGATTAGTGGCGAACGGGTGAGTAACACGTGGGCAATCTGCCCTTCACTCTGGGACAAGCCCTGGAAACGGGGTCTAATACCGGATAGCACTCTCGTGGGCATCTGCGAGGGTTGAAAGCTCCGGCGGTGAAGGATGAGCCCGCGGCCTATCAGCTTGTTGGTGAGGTAATGGCTCACCAAGGCGACGACGGGTAGCCGGCCTGAGAGGGCGACCGGCCACACTGGGACTGAGACACGGCCCAGACTCCTACGGGAGGCAGCAGTGGGGAATATTGCACAATGGGCGAAAGCCTGATGCAGCGACGCCGCGTGAGGGATGACGGCCTTCGGGTTGTAAACCTCTTTCAGCAGGGAAGAAGCGAAAGTGACGGTACCTGCAGAAGAAGCGCCGGCTAACTACGTGCCAGCAGCCGCGGTAATACGTAGGGCGCAAGCGTTGTCCGGAATTATTGGGCGTAAAGAGCTCGTAGGCGGCTTGTCACGTCGGGTGTGAAAGCCCGGGGCTTAACCCCGGGTCTGCATTCGATACGGGCTAGCTAGAGTGTGGTAGGGGAGATCGGAATTCCTGGTGTAGCGGTGAAATGCGCAGATATCAGGAGGAACACCGGTGGCGAAGGCGGATCTCTGGGCCATTACTGACGCTGAGGAGCGAAAGCGTGGGGAGCGAACAGGATTAGATACCCTGGTAGTCCACGCCGTAAACGGTGGGAACTAGGTGTTGGCGACATTCCACGTCGTCGGTGCCGCAGCTAACGCATTAAGTTCCCCGCCTGGGGAGTACGGCCGCAAGGCTAAAACTCAAAGGAATTGACGGGGGCCCGCACAAGCAGCGGAGCATGTGGCTTAATTCGACGCAACGCGAAGAACCTTACCAAGGCTTGACATACACCGGAAACGTCCAGAGATGGGCGCCCCCTTGTGGTCGGTGTACAGGTGGTGCATGGCTGTCGTCAGCTCGTGTCGTGAGATGTTGGGTTAAGTCCCGCAACGAGCGCAACCCTTGTTCTGTGTTGCCAGCATGCCCTTCGGGGTGATGGGGACTCACAGGAGACCGCCGGGGTCAACTCGGAGGAAGGTGGGGACGACGTCAAGTCATCATGCCCCTTATGTCTTGGGCTGCACACGTGCTACAATGGCCGGTACAATGAGCTGCGATACCGTGAGGTGGAGCGAATCTCAAAAAGCCGGTCTCAGTTCGGATTGGGGTCTGCAACTCGACCCCATGAAGTCGGAGTTGCTAGTAATCGCAGATCAGCATTGCTGCGGTGAATACGTTCCCGGGCCTTGTACACACCGCCCGTCACGTCACGAAAGTCGGTAACACCCGAAGCCGGTGGCCCAACCCCCTTGTGGGGAGGGAGCTGTCGAAGGTGGGACTGGCGATTGGGACGAAGTCGTAACAAGGTAGCCGTACCGGAAGGTGCGGCTGGATCACCTCCTTTCTAAGGAGCACTTCTCAGCCGGTCCTTCGGGGCTGGTTCAGAGGCCAGTTCATCGGCGAACGTCCGGTGCTGGTTGCTCATGGGTGGAACGTTGACTACTCGGCACACTTGATCGTCTTCTCCTTCTAGTACTGCTCTTCGGAGCGTGGAACGTTGAGGGGAGCGGTGAGGGTGTCGGGCACGCTGTTGGGTGTCTGAGGGCACGGCCGTAAGGTCTGTCTTCGGGTGCCGGCCCCAGTGAACTCCGGATCAATTCCGGGGGTGATGGGTGGCTGGTCGTTGTTTGAGAACTGCACAGTGGACGCGAGCATCTGTGGCCAAGTTTTTAAGGGCGCACGGTGGATGCCTTGGTACCAGGAACCGATGAAGGACGTGGGAGGCCACGATAGGCCCCGGGGAGTCGTCAACCAGGCTTTGATCCGGGGGTGTCCGAATGGGGAAACCCGGCAGTCGTCATGGGCTGTCACCCATACCTGAACACATAGGGTATGTGGAGGGAACGCGGGGAAGTGAAACATCTCAGTACCCGCAGGAAGAGAAAACAACCGTGATTCCGGGAGTAGTGGCGAGCGAAACCGGATGAGGCTAAACCGTATACGTGTGAGACCCGGCAGGGGTTGCGTATGCGGGGTTGTGGGATCTCTCTTTCACGGTCTGCCGGCCGTGGGACGAGTCAGAAACCGTTGATGTAGGCGAAGGACATGCGAAAGGTCCGGCGTAGAGGGTAAGACCCCCGTAGTCGAAACGTCAGCGGCTCGTTGGAGAGACACCCAAGTAGCACGGGGCCCGAGAAATCCCGTGTGAATCTGGCGGGACCACCCGCTAAGCCTAAATATTCCCTGGTGACCGATAGCGGATAGTACCGTGAGGGAATGGTGAAAAGTACCGCGGGAGCGGAGTGAAATAGTACCTGAAACCGTGTGCCTACAAGCCGTGGGAGCGTCGGGCAAGCACTTGTGTTTGTCTCGTGACTGCGTGCCTTTTGAAGAATGAGCCTGCGAGTTTGCGGTGTGTTGCGAGGTTAACCCGTGTGGGGAAGCCGTAGCGAAAGCGAGTCCGAACAGGGCGTTTTAGTAGCATGCTCAAGACCCGAAGCGGAGTGATCTAGCCATGGGCAGGTTGAAGCGGCTGTAAGAGGTCGTGGAGGACCGAACCCACCAGGGTTGAAAACCTGGGGGATGACCTGTGGTTAGGGGTGAAAGGCCAATCAAACTCCGTGATAGCTGGTTCTCCCCGAAATGCATTTAGGTGCAGCGTCGTGTGTTTCTTGCCGGAGGTAGAGCACTGGATAGGCGATGGGCCCTACCGGGTTACTGACCTTAGCCAAACTCCGAATGCCGGTAAGTGAGAGCGCGGCAGTGAGACTGTGGGGGATAAGCTCCATGGTCGAGAGGGAAACAGCCCAGAGCATCGACTAAGGCCCCTAAGCGTACGCTAAGTGGGAAAGGATGTGGAGTCGCACAGACAACCAGGAGGTTGGCTTAGAAGCAGCCACCCTTGAAAGAGTGCGTAATAGCTCACTGGTCAAGTGATTCCGCGCCGACAATGTAGCGGGGCTCAAGCGTACCGCCGAAGTCGTGTCATTGCAGCATGAGCCCCAACGGGCGCTGTGATGGGTAGGGGAGCGTCGTCTGCCGGGTGAAGCAGCCGCGGAAGCGAGTTGTGGACGGTTGACGAGTGAGAATGCAGGCATGAGTAGCGATACACACGTGGGAAACGTGTGCGCCGATTGACTAAGGGTTCCTGGGTCAAGCTGATCTGCCCAGGGTAAGTCGGGACCTAAGGCGAGGCCGACAGGCGTAGTCGATGGATAACCGGTTGATATTCCGGTACCCGCTGTGAAGCGTCAAACATTGAATCCAGTGATGCTAAGCCCGTGAAGCCGTTCCGGACCCTTCGGGGAATGGAAAGTGGTGGAGCCGGTGGCCCGAGCTGGTAGTAGGTGAGTGATGGGGTGACGCAGGAAGGTAGTCCATCCCGGGCGGTGGTTGTCCCGGGGTAAGGGTGTAGCCCGTCATCCAGGTAAATCCGGATGGCACATGGGGTGAGACCTGATGCCGAGCCGATTGTGGTGAAGTGGATGATCCTATGCTGTCGAGAAAAGCCTCTAGCGAGTTTCATGGCGGCCCGTACCCTAAACCGACTCAGGTGGTCAGGTAGAGAATACCGAGGCGTTCGGGTGAACTATGGTTAAGGAACTCGGCAAAATGCCCCCGTAACTTCGGGAGAAGGGGGGCCATGTCCGGTGAAGGGCTTTGCGCCTGGAGCTGGGGGTGGCCGCAGAGACCAGCGAGAAGCGACTGTTTACTAAAAACACAGGTCCGTGCGAAGCCGTAAGGCGATGTATACGGACTGACGCCTGCCCGGTGCTGGAACGTTAAGGGGACCGGTTAGTCCGATTTCGGTCGGGCGAAGCTGAGAACTTAAGCGCCAGTAAACGGCGGTGGTAACTATAACCATCCTAAGGTAGCGAAATTCCTTGTCGGGTAAGTTCCGACCTGCACGAATGGCGTAACGACTTCTCGACTGTCTCAACCATAGGCCCGGTGAAATTGCACTACGAGTAAAGATGCTCGTTTCGCGCAGCAGGACGGAAAGACCCCGGGACCTTTACTACAGTTTGATATTGGTGTTCGGTTCGGCTTGTGTAGGATAGCTGGGAGACTTTGAAGCTGTCACGCCAGTGGTGGTGGAGTCGTCGTTGAAATACCAGTCTGGTCGTGCTGGATGTCTAACCTGGGTCCGTGATCCGGATCAGGGACAGTGTCTGATGGGTAGTTTAACTGGGGCGGTTGCCTCCTAAAGAGTAACGGAGGCGCCCAAAGGTTCCCTCAGCCTGGTTGGTAATCAGGTGTTGAGTGTAAGTGCACAAGGGAGCTTGACTGTGAGACCGACGGGTCGAGCAGGGACGAAAGTCGGGACTAGTGATCCGGCGGTGGCTTGTGGAAGCGCCGTCGCTCAACGGATAAAAGGTACCCCGGGGATAACAGGCTGATCTTCCCCAAGAGTCCATATCGACGGGATGGTTTGGCACCTCGATGTCGGCTCGTCGCATCCTGGGGCTGGAGTCGGTCCCAAGGGTTGGGCTGTTCGCCCATTAAAGCGGTACGCGAGCTGGGTTTAGAACGTCGTGAGACAGTTCGGTCCCTATCCGCTGTGCGCGTAGGAGTCTTGAGAAGGGCTGTCCCTAGTACGAGAGGACCGGGACGGACGAACCTCTGGTGTGCCAGTTGTTCTGCCAAGGGCATGGCTGGTTGGCTACGTTCGGGAGGGATAACCGCTGAAAGCATCTAAGCGGGAAGCCTGCTTCGAGATGAGGACTCCCACCCCCTTGAGGGGTTAAGGCTCCCAGTAGACGACTGGGTTGATAGGCCGGATATGGAAGCACCGTAAGGTGTGGAGTTGACCGGTACTAATAGGCCGAGGGCTTGTCCTCAGTTGCTCGCGTCCACTGTGTTGGTTCTGAAACCACGAACAGCCCCGTTGCCGGGCCACGGCAATGGTTGTGGCGTTCACAGTTTCATAGTGTTTCGGTGGTTATAGCGTGAGGGAAACGCCCGGTTACATTCCGAACCCGGAAGCTAAGCCTTACAGCGCCGATGGTACTGCAGGGGGGACCCTGTGGGAGAGTAGGACGCCGCCGAACAAATCTTGAGAAAACCCCGCACCGGGATGGTGCGGGGTTTTCTGCGTTTCAGGCATTCATGACGGCTGCACCAGCTTCGTGTCGTACGCGAGGATCACCGCCTGGACGCGGTCCCGTGAGCCCGTCTTCGCGAGGATGCGGCCCACGTGGGTCTTCACCGTCGATTCGGCCAGGTGGAGGCGGGTGGCTATCTCGGTGTTCGTCCAGCCCTTGCCGATGACCGTCAGGATTTCGCGTTCACGGTCCGTGAGGGCGGCCAGGCGAGGGTCCGGGTCTCCCGGGCTTTCGGCTGGTGTGCCGGTCGGCAGGTGCTGGGCGTATGCGTCCAGGAGGCGGCGGGTCAGGCTGGGGGCCACCACCGCGTCGCCCGTAGCCACCGCGCGGATGCCCGAAAGCAGGTCCTCCGGCTGGGCGTCCTTGACCAGGAAACCTGAGGCGCCCGCGCGCAGGCCGGCGTAGGCGTACTCGTCCAGGTCGAAGGTGGTGAGGATCAGGACGCGGGTGCGGTCGCCGGCGGCGGCGATGCGGCGAGTGGCCTCGATGCCGTCGAGGCCGGGCATCCGGACGTCCATCAGGACGACGTCGGGATGGAGTTCGGCGGTCATGCGGCTGGCTCGGTTCGTCGCCTCCCCCAGCACCGTCATGTCGTCCTGGCTCTCCAGCAGCATGCGGAAGCCGAGGCGCTGGAGGGGCTGGTCGTCGGCGATGAGGACCGTGGTCACTGCGGGGTTTCCTCCGGGAGGTGTAAGTGGACGCGCCAGCCCCGCTCCGGGTGCGGGCGGGGGCCGGCCTCAAGTGTGCCGCCGTAGAGGGCGGTTCGTTCGCGCATTCCGGGTAGTCCGCGGCCGCCTCTGTCGAGGGCCTGGCCCCCGTTGCCGGTGTCGGTCACGGTGACGGTGACGGCGCCTTTGTCCTCGTACGCGATCGTGATCAGTGCTGTGGCGTCGGGGCCGCCGTGTTTGAGGGTGTTGGTGAGGGCTTCCTGGATGACGCGGTAGACCGTGAGCTGGCGGCCGGGGTGGAGGGTGGGGGTGCCGTGGATGGTGGTGCGGACGGGTAGGCCGGCGGCGCGTACGCCGTCGATGAGCTGGTCGAGGTCGGTCAGGGTGGGCTGGGGGGTCAGTTCGGCCTCGCTCTGGGACTTCTCCTCCTCACGCAGGACGTCCAGGAGGCGGCGTAGTTCGCTCAAAGCCTGGCGGCTGGTGGTGCCGATGGCGTGGAGGGCTTGGGCGGCGCGTTCCGGGGACTTGGTGGCGGCGTACTTTCCGCCGTCGGCGAGGCCGGTGATGACGGAGAGGTTGTGGCCGATGATGTCGTGCATCTCGCGGGCTATGCGGGCGCGTTCGGCGGCGGCGGCCAGGCGGGTCTGCTGGTCGCGTTCGATCTCGAGGCGGCGGGCTCGGTCTTCCAGGGCCTCGGTGTAGTTGCGGCGGGTGCGGACCGTGACGCCGACGAGGGCGGCCGTGGCGATGGACAGCAGTTGGGAGCCGATCTGCTGGTCCCAGCTGCCTTCGTCGCCGTAGCGGGCCGCGGTCACGACCACCGGGGCGAGGACCAGGGTCGCCGCCCACCACATGGTGCGCAGGGGCAGGCGCAGGGCGATGTGGTAGACGACGAGCAGTTGGAGCAGCGCCGCCTGGAGGATGGCGCCGGTCCAGGCGTTGACCAGGGCGACGGGTGCCAGAGCGATGAGGACGGCGCGGGGGTGGCTGCGTCGCCAGAGGAGGGGGACGGAGAAGCCGAGGCTCAGGGCGAGGACGAGCCAGTCGGCGACGTGGACGTTGTGGGCGATGTTGCGCCAGCCGCCGCCGATGTAGTCGATCAGGGCCGCCGTCACCCAGAAGCCGGTGATGTGCAGGTCCCACACCAGGGGATGGCTCCGGTCGAAGGCGCGCACCCGCCTGGTGATGCGATGGACGTACTCGGTGAGGGGTTCCGCCGTTCGTTCTTCCGCTGCGCGTTCTTCCGTCACGGAGTCCATGGTGGGCCCTCTTCCTTCGCCATGCTTCGATGCTCGTCCGCGTGGGGGCGGCGGGCGTCGGACCGGGGGCAGTATTTGGGGTGAGGGGTGTAGTACCCGGGTATTACCGTGGCCATATGAACTACGTGATCCGGTCCGTACGCCCTGATGAGTGGCCCGCAGCGAAGGAGTTGCGGCTTGTGGCGCTGCGGGATCCGGTGGCGCACCTCGCCTTTCTGGAGACCTACGAGGCGGCTGCGGCCAGGCCGGACTCCTTCTGGCAGGAGCGGACGGCGAGTTCCGCCGAGGGCGCGGACCGGGCTCAGCAGATCATCGCCGCAGGGCCCGACGGGCGGTGGGTGGGGACGCTGACCGTGCTGGTGGAGGAGCCCGGGACGACGGACTGGGCCGGGTTTCCGATAGAGCGGAAGCAGACGCATCTGGTGGGCGTGTTCGTGCGGCCCGAGGAGCGGGGGAGCGGGCTGACCGAGGTGCTGTTCGACGCCGCCCTGGAGTGGTCGTGGGCGCGTGGGGCGGAGCGGGTGCGGCTGATCGTGCATGAGGAGAACGAACGGGCACAGCGGTTCTACCGCAAGGTGGGGTTCGTGCCGAGTGGGGTGACTGTGCCGTTGACCGGGCACTCCGAGGAGCGGGAGTTGGAGTTCGTGCTGGAGCGCGACTAACGCGATTAACGCGGCTAAAGCGACTAGCGCGATCAGTGCGATCAGTGCGATCAGTGCGATCAGTGCGGTTACACCGGCAGTTCTGCGTTCGGCCACCGGGTGCGGCCCTGTTCACGGGATCGGAGCAGGGCCAGGGTCGGCAGGCCCCGGTCCGCTCCGGTGGCCAGCAGCTCCGGGAGCTGGGGAAGCGGAGCCACGGCGGCGACGTCGTCGAGGACGAGCGTCAGTGGTGGGTCGAGGCGACCGGAGGATGACCGTTCGGCCATGCGCCGGCCGCGCTCGACCACGCTTGAGGTGAGGGCGGTCAGGAGGGGCATCGCGCCGGGGTTCGTCCGGGGGTCCTCGATTGATTCACCCACCACATAAAGCGTGCCCCCTTCGTCGACGAAGGAATCCAAGGCGAGCGCATCAGTTCGGTTGGGAGTGCAGGCCTCGCGGATGTTGACCGTGAAGAGGGCGGAGAGGGCTCGGCCGGCCAACTCCTGCGCGATGTCCCGGCGTTCGGCGTGCGCGGTGAGGGCGGCTTCGAGTTCGCCCGCAGCGCCGGGGGCGGCCTTGGGGTGCGTACGGAGGGTTCGTACGGCGTCCTGGATCTGGGTGCCCTGGCACCAGCGGTGGACGTGGCGGATGGTGCGGCCGTCGATGGCGGCGGCGTGCAGGTAGCTCCGCAGGAGTGTTTCGGCTACGTCGGCCATCGCCTGGTCGATTTTCGCGGTGGGGCGGACCGGTGAGAGGAGGGCGGTGGCTCTGGTGGCCGCCGTTTGCTTGTCCTCGCAGCCTGCCGTCGGGGACCAGTGGAGGCGGGCCGGGGTGTCGCAGAGGTGGGAAGGGTCGTAGACGTGGACCGGGCCGAGTTTGGCTCTGGCGTCCTTCGTGTCCTGCCAGATGGCGGGGTTCGAGGTGACGACGAGGGCTGGGCCTGCCGCGTCGTGCACTGCTTGGGTTGCGGGGGTGTGACGGGCTGCCGGGGAGCCGTAGTGCACCGCGCCTTCGGCGCGGTTTGTTTCCCACCCGCCCACCTGTTTGCCGTTGGCCCGAGAGGCGGAGGGCTGGGCATCGGCCGGCGTTGCGCGGAGTGGTTCCGTTGGTTGTGGCTCCGGTGACGGCGTCGGTACCGGTACCGGTACCTCGTGGGGCTCAGGGGGCGTCGCCGCAGTCCGGTCCAGCGCCGCCGCCCTCTCCTCCCGTCTCCTGGCCCGCACCGCCCTCCACCGCGCCACCGTGCCCAGCACGAACACCGTCAGGACGATCAGGATCATCAGCTGGCCGATGAACAGGCCCCAGAACAGGCCGTATCCCGAGAGTTCGGCGGCGGGGGCCTCCGGCCAGGCGCCGGGGATGTCGTGCGGTTGGGCGATGAGCTGGCGCATGGCCAGGGGGGTGCGGCTGAAGGTGACCCCCGTGGGCCAGGCGCCGTGGGAGAACAGGGCGGCCAGGCCCGTGGCCGACCAGACCAGGAGGGTCATGCCGAGGAGGAAGGCGAGTATGCCGACGAGCAGTCCGTCGGGGATGCCGCCCTGGCCTCCTCCTTGGCCTCCATGGCCTCCATGGCCTCCATGGCGTCCCTGGGCGTCCAGGCGGCCGTCGCGTCCCTCACCCGGTCTCATGGGCTCCCCCTAGGCCTGCTACGCCACCGTCGACTCGGAGTCGCCGAGATGCTGTTCCACGAACGCCGCCGCCCGTTCCTCCGCCTCCAGCTCGGCCGCGCGCAGCGCGTCGTCCGTCCGCTCGCGTTCGGCGGACGACTCGGTCATCGCGCGGTCGGTGAAGACCAGCGGGCGTTCGGTCTCGGTGACCAGGTGTTTGACGACCTGGACATTGCCGTTGACGTCCCAGACGGCGATACCGGGGGTCAGGCTCGGGATGATCTCGACCGCCCACCTGGGCAGGCCGAGCACCCGGCCCGTCGCCCTCGCCTCGTCCGCTTTCTGGGCGTAGATCGTCCGCGTCGACGCCATCTTCAGGATGGCCGCCGCCTCCTTCGCCGCCGCTCCGTCCACCACGTCGCTCAAGTGGTGGACGACCGCCACGAAGGACAGACCCAGCCGGCGCCCGAACTTCAGCAGCCGCTGGAACAGCTGCGCCACGAACGGGCTGTTGATGATGTGCCAGGCCTCCTCGACCAGGAAGATGCGCTTCTTCCGGTCGGGGCGGATCCAGGTGTGCTCCAGCCACACGCCGACGATCGCCATCAGGATCGGCATGGCGATGGAGTTGCGGTCGATGTGGGACAGGTCGAAGACGATGAGGGGGGCGTCCAGGTCGATGCCGACCGTGGTCGGGCCGTCGAACATGCCGCGCAGGTCACCGTCGACCAGACGGTCGAGGACCAGCGCCACATCAAGTCCCCACGCCCGTACGTCGTCTATGTCGACGTTCATCGCCTCGGCCGACTCCGGCTCGGGGTGCCGTAGCTGCTCGACGATGTCCATCAGGACGGGCTGGCGTTCGACGATCGTCTCGTTGACGTAGGCGTGGGCGACCTTGAGCGCGAAGCCCGAGCGCTCGTCCAGGCCGTGCCCCAGCGCGACCTCGATGATGGTCCGCAGCAGGGCGAGCTGTCCCGTGGTCGTGATCGCCGGGTCGAGGGGATTGAGGCGGATCCCGTGATCCAGCGCCGCCATCGGGTCCAGCCGGACAGGAGTTATCCCCAGCTCCTGCGCGATCAGGTTCCATTCACCGACGCCGTCCTCGCCCTGCGCGTCCAGGACGACGACCTGACGGTCGCGGAAGCGCAGCTGTCGTAGGACGTACGTCTTCTCAAGGGCCGACTTGCCGTTGCCGGACTCTCCGAGGACCAGCCAGTGCGGTGCCGGGAGCTGCTGGCCGTACAGCTGGAAGGGGTCGTAGATGTAGCCCTTCCCGGAGTAGACCTCGCGGCCGATGATGACGCCCGAGTCGCCGAGGCCGGGGGCGGCGGTCGGGAGGTAGACCGCCTGGGCCTGGCCCGTGGAGGTGCGTACCGGCATTCGGGTCGTCTCGACCTTCCCGAACAGGAAGGACGTGAAGGCGTCGGTGAGGATGGACATCGGATCCCGCATGCGGCGGCCCCTCTACCTTCGAATGCCGGTGGCGAACGGAAGGGTGTTCACGAAGGCGCGATGGTGCTCGCGGTCGCACCACTCCAGCTTCAGGTACGACTTTCCGGCCGAGGCCCGGATGGTCCGCTTGTCGCGGGCCAGGGCCTCGGGAGTGCGGGAGGAGACGGTGATGTAGCCGACGAGGTTGACGCCGGCCGCGCCGCTGGCGAGGTCCTCGCCGCGCTGGTCGAGGCGGTTGTGGGCGGCGATGTCGCGCGGGTCGACGGTCCGGTTCATCTTGGCGGCGCGGGACGCCTCGGCCTCGTCGTTCGTCTTCTCGGTGAGCATGCGCTCGATGGCGACCTCGGTGGGTTCGAGGTCCATCGTCACGGCGACCGTGCGGATGACGTCCGGGGTGTGGACGAGGAGCGGGGCGAGGAAGTTGACGCCGACCGGGGTCATCGGCCACTCCTTCACCCAGGCGGTGGCGTGGCACCAGGGGGCGCGGGTGGAGGACTCCCGGGTCTTGGCCTGGAGGTACGTCGGCTCCATGGCGTCCAGCTCGGCCGGCCAGGCGTTGCGCTTGGTCATCGCCTGGATGTGGTCGATGGGGTGGTCGGGGTCGTACATGGAGTGGATGAGCGACGCGAGCCGTCCCTGGCCGAGCGGCTGGCGCACCCGGATGTCGGCCTCCTGCAGACGCGAGCAGATGTCGGTGAGCTCGCGGGCCATGACGACGGCGAGGCCGGCGTCCCGGTCCAGCTTGCGGCCGTTCTGCGGGCGGGCGGCGCGGGCCATGGCATGGGCCTCGGCGGCCAGCTCGCGCGTGTAGTGCATACAGGCGACGAGGTAGGCGCGGTGCTGCTCGCTGCTCGTCGACACCATCGACTGCAGCTGGTCGTACGACTGCTGCAGCCACCCCGGCGCCCTCTCGTCGCCGCGTACGGCGACGTCCTTGGCGTGGGCGTCCGGGTCGGCGGGGAGGGTGCGGGCGAGCATCTGCAGCCGGGTGACGAAGCCGTCGCCGTTGGCCACGTGCTTGAGGAGGGTGCCGAAGCGGTCGACGAGGGCTTCCTGGTCCTCGGAGTCGCGCAGGCCCACGCCCGGGCCTTCGATCTCGATCGCCGCGGTCACCGTGCGACGGTCGGCGTGGAGGAGTACGGCGATCTCGTCGGGGCCGAACGGGGCGGCCAGCCAGGTGATGCGGCCGATGCCGGGCGGCGGGCCGATCTCGACCTCGCGGCCGTCGATGCGGATGCCGGCCTCCATGACCGCGGAGCGGTAGGTGGCGTTCTGCTTGACGGTCCGCTTGTAGCTGCGGTTGATCTCGAACCACTTGTAGAAGGTGCGGCGCTTGTACGGCACGTACACCGCGGCCAGCGCGAGCATCGGCAGGCCGACCAGCAGCACGATGCGCAGGGACAGCACCGGGACGAGGAGCCCGCACATCATGCCGAGGAACGCGCCGACGATGATGAGCGCGATCTCGCCGGTTTCACGATTCCGGCCGACCATCGCGTTCGGCCGGGCGCGGCCGATCAGATATGTACGGCGGGGCGTGACCGGATGGGACACGTGGGACTCGGTCGTCAACGCCCTTCACCTCCCGTGCGGTTGGTACTGCTGTTGCGTGTGTTGCTGGCGTGGGGGGTATTCACCGGGCTGCTCGAACGGGGAGCGGGTGCGGCGGAGGGGACGGATCCGCTGCCTCCGCTCGAGGGGCGCGAGCTGTGCGCGGCGACTCCGCCGGAGGCGGGGTTGCTCGGGCGGGGGGCGTTGGAGCCTGTGGCCTGGCCGCCGTTGTTGTCCGCGCGGCTGCTGTGGGTCTTGATGCCCTGGGCGACCAGGGTCGCCGGGGAGCTGATGACGGCGGCGGCCTTGCCCTCGGCCCCCTGCATGATGCGGTTGCTGCGGGAGTGGGCGAGCTCGTCGCCGAAACCGGGGACGAAACGGTAGATCATCGCGCTGGCGAAGATCGCGAGCAGGATGATGGCGAGGCCGGAGACGACGGCGGAGAAGGCGTCGGGGCCGTCGTCGGCGGACAGCGCGCCGGCGAGGCCGAGCACGATGACGATGACCGGCTTGACGAGAATCACCGCGATCATGATGCCCGCCCAGCGGCGGACGTGGCCCCACAGGTTCTTGTCGACGAGTCCGGCGTAGACGACGGTGCCGAGCAGGGCGCCGACGTAGAGCAGGGCGGCGCGGATGACGAGCTCCAGCCAGAGCACGCCGGCGGCGAGGATGCTGACCAGCGACACGACGATCAGCATGATCGGGCCGCCGCCGATGTCCTCGCCCTTCTTGAGGGCGCCGGAGAACGTGCCGAAGAAGGCGTCCGTCTGGTCGCCGGTGGTTTTCGCGAGGACCTCTGAGACGCCGTCCGTGGCCGATACGACCGTGTAGAGGATCAGCGGCGTGAAGGCGGACGCGAGGACGGTGAGCCAGAGGAAGCCGATCGCTTCGCTGATGGCGGTGGTGAGGGGGACGCCTCGTACTGCTCGCTTGGCTACGGCCAGCAGCCAGAGGAGGAGCGTGAGGATCGTCGACGCGGCGAAGACGACGGCGTACTGCTGGAGGAACTTCTGGTTCGTGAAGTCGACGTTCGCGGTTTCTTTTACGGCCTCGCTGAGCTTGTCGACGGTCCAGGCGGCGGCGTCGGCGCAGCCTTTTGCGAGGGAGGAGAGGGGGTCGAGGGTTGAGGTGGGGTCGAGGGTGGAGGTGCCGCCGCTGCGGCGTGAGCCGCCGTCCTGTTCGCAGTACTCCTTGGCGGGGCCGACGATGAGGTCGCAGTTGCCGTCCGACGGTGACGGAGACGGCGTGGGGGCCGCCACAGCCCGGGTGGCCAGCATCAGAACTGTCGTCTGTACGGCCGTGAGGGCTGCGGCGACCTTGAGTACGCGGCGCGGGCTACCGGGCATACGTGAACCCTCCGTACTCCTCGACGGCCTTGGCCATCTCGTCGGCGCTGGATGCCTTGTCGTCGCCGGGGACGGGCGCGGGGCCGTCCTTCTGGGAGAAGCTGTCGACCTTCCAGTCGCCGTCCACCCAGCGCAGCTGGAGCGTCATGGTGAACCAGTCACTGGTGACCGGGTTGGTCGAGTCTGTCCCCGCAGTGCCGTACAGCCCGGTGCACCAGACCTCGGCGGTGGCACTGGTGTCCGCGTAGCTGGTGACCTTGGTGCCGACCGGGACGGTGCGTGAGACGTAGGTGTTGCCCGCCGTCGCGTTGCCGTTCTCGTCCAGACCGATGTTGCTCAGGAACTCCTTGGAGTACGCCTTGTTGAACTTGTCCGCCAAGGCGGCCTGCTTGTCGGCGACGAAGACCTGCCGGACGATCTCGGCTCTGAGGGTCGGCTTGAGGATGTCGGCCGAGACCAACGTCACCGCATAATTCGCGGCCGCACTCTCCGCCCCCTGCTCATCCCGCGCAAACCCCGCCGGAATCCCCCCGGCCTTCGCCTGCACCGGCTTCTCCCCGCTCGCGGCCGTCGACGCAGCCTCCGGCTGTGAACCTGCCCCGTCCGCCGATGAGGAATCGTCTCCGCCACGGTTCGCGAAGGCGATCGCCGCGATGAGGAGGACGATCACGCCGACGACCGTGATCAGGCTCCGCGAGGACGAGCGGCCACCCCGCCGCGCGCCTCCGTAGACGTCGCCACCGCCCTCGGGCAGGCGCGTGCGAGTGTGTCCCGTGCCGCCGAAACCGTCTGAGGGCTCCTGCCCGTCACCGAAACTCATGCCGCGTACGCTCCCTCGACGTCGTGCGAAAACGCGTAGGAGTACGACGGTAGCCGTGCTGGTTCCCGCGCGGGCGCGGTGTGGTGACTCGACATCAAGGAAACGCAACCTCAGCCGGTGGGCACGACGGACGGATGGGGTGGTGGGGAAACCGGGCGCGCCCGGCCGGCCGCCCGCCTACACGGCCATGCCGTACACGATGGTGAAGAGTGTGCCGAGCGAGCCGATGATGAAGACGCCTGTCAGGCCCGCGATGATGAGGCCCTTGCCTTGTTCCGCACTGAAGGTGTCCCGCAGGGCGGTGGCGCCGATGCGCTGCTTCGCAGCGCCCCAGATAGCGATACCGAGGCAGAGCAGGATGGCCACCGCCATCACGACCTCGATCATCACCTTCGCCTCGTTGCCCAGGCTGCCGAAGGGCCCCCAGTCCGGAGCGATCCCGCCGATAATGGTGTTGATGTCGCCCTCGTCGGCCGCGAAGAACATGTAAGTCACCGCCCCTGGTGGGTAGTTCCGCTTCTCCCCCTGCACTGGCGCAGAGGTCAGCTCTCATTCTCGCCGACGATGGCGCTGTCGCATGTCGACTTGGCGTCATTGATTGGCGGGTTTCGTACGAATACCTTGCCACCAGCCCGCATCGATGCCTCGGGGGGTCCCTCGAACAGGTGTGGGCGGTATGCCGGGAGCCGTATGGTCACTCTGTGTATCACGGCAGGTCACGCCGGGCAATGAGGCCTGGGCGAAACCTGTCGTGTGGTTCCGTCGTTGACCCTTTTTGCGAATTTTTCGACCCAGCGCGTTTTTTGACGGCCAGTCGGATGGGGTGAGTGTCGAGATGATGTTCTCATGACGAACGGGCCGCGGCGGGATGCCGCGACCCGTTCGATTCGCTGATCGCTGATCGCTGACCCGGGGTCAGCCGGAGGTCAGCCGGTGAAGGCGCTCACGCCAAGAAGCGAGCGGCCCCACGGCACCCGTTCGACCGGCGGCAGTAGTCCCACTCCTCACGACCACCACGGCAGAGGCCGTCCGAGTAGCGACCGTTGGCCAGAACCGTATTGCGGTTGCAACGCGTCCATTGATACAGATGATCGAGTCGGCGACGTGCGGGAGCAGTGGGGGCGAGGGGCAGCGTGCTCAAGCCGGAGGAGATACCGCAGTTCACGGGTGACCTGCCGCAGTTGGAGATCGACTACGCGGACCTGAAGAAGGACGCGGGCAACGTCCGCAAGACCGGCGAGGACGTACATTCCCAGTTCCAGGGCCTGTCGGCGTACTACACCGCTCCCGAGGCGGAGCAGTTGTTCGCGACGACGAAGCCGGTGAAGGAGCGGGCGGACGGTTTCGCCACGGATCTGGAGAGGGTGTCGTCGGCCCTGGAGTCGTACGCGACGGAGATCCGGCCGCTGGACGCCAAGCTGAAGGAGCTGAAGGCCAAGGCAGTGACGTTCGTCGATTCCGTCAAGGATGACGACGAGTGGGAGTACGACGGCGACAAGGTCGATGAGCACAACCAGATCCGGGACGAGATCACCGCGACGGTTGCGGCGTTCTGGGCTGCGGAGCGGACCTGCCACAACAAGATCACCGCCTTGTGGGGCGGGACGCAGATGGTCGCCGGGGACGGCTCGGACCGCAAGGACCAGTACGGCTTCTCCGCCGACGACATGAAGAACGCCCAGGTGCCGTGGGGCGACCCGGTGGAGGAGAAGCACCACTGGTACGAGGTCGGCCACTGGGTGAAGTCGTTCGTGTGGGACGGCCTGATCGTCGACGGCATCTGGGGCACCATCAAGGGGCTCGGCACGCTGGTCGGTTTCGGCGGCTGGGAGGCGATGGGCCAGGCGTGGAAGGGGCTGGCGCAGCTGGCCACAGGTCTGGCGATCAGCGCGGTCCCGGGGGCGGCCGCGCTGTTCTGGACGATGCCGGACGACAAGATGCCGTCCTGGTTGCGCGACTCCCGTACGGCGATGAAGGAGACGGGCAAGGCGCTGGTGGCGTGGGACGAGTGGGGCAAGAACCCCGCCCGCGCGGCCGGAGCGGTCACCTTCAACGTCCTGACCACCGTGTTCACCGGCGGCGCGGGCGGCGCGGCAGCCGGTGCGGGCAAGGCGGGCGCGGTGGCCAAGGCGCTGTCCGTGGCCGGCAAGGCGGGCCGGGTCCTCGACCCGATGACCTACATCGCCAAGGGCGCAGGCGCCGGCCTGTCGAAGATCGGCGACATCGCCGCCAGCCTGAAGGGTGTCGGGAACATCGATATCCCCACCCTCCCGGACAACGCGATCACCCTGCCGGAAGGCGCGGTCAAGCTGCCGGACGGCACGGTGAATCTGCCCGAGGGCGCCGCGATCCCGGAGGGCGCGACCCGGCTGCCGGACGGCAACTTCCAGCTCCCCCACGACACCCCGGTCGTTCCGGCGGGCACGACGAAACTGCCGAGCGCGGACGGCTCCCCTGCCCAGTACATGGACGCCGACGGTAACCTCCTCGACCAGCACGGCAACGTCATCGACAGCGTCGACAACGCCCCCACCGACGTGGTCGACAAGGGCACGTCGGGCAGCCTGGCATCAGGCGCGGACATGCCACGGGTTGACTCCTCGGTCAGGGCACCGGCACTGGTTGGCGCGGGCGCCCACACCGCAGAACAAGCCGGCCAGCACATCCGCCTCGGCGACAGCCTGAGTGACAACCTCGGTGACGCGGGCCGTGTCGGCGAGGATGTGCCCACCACCCCAGCTGTCCACGCGAGCGGCGACGTACCCACAGCCCACACTGGAGGTGACCTGCCCGGCGGCACAGCGAGCGACCACCTGCCCGGTGGCCGAGCCGAAGACCTGACGAAGGGACCGTCCGCCAGTCACGAACCGCCGTCCAGTCACACGGGAGGCTCGGACAGCCCTGTCGGTAATGGTCACGACCATGGGGGAACAGGCGGGCATGGTGACAGCCCGTCGGTCGGAAGCCACCACGAGATACAAAGCTCCGGTAACGAGGGCGCCGGCAGCCCGTCCGATGCTGGTCACGCTACGCCTGCAAACGGGCACACCGACCTGCCTGGCGGTGGGCACTCGGGTGGCCGCCCCATCGACGAGATTTCACCGGATCGCTACAGCACGGGTGAACATGCCTCTCGCCCTCCGTCGGAGCCTATGCGTCCTGAGCAGGAGGCCGCGCTGACGGAGGCATTGACCCGGGAGAAGATGAGTGCTGCGGATCAGGCCAAGGTTCTGCGCACTTTGGGGAAGGAGCCCTTTGGCGCAGAGGTTGCCGATCTCCTTTCTCGGGGGCATCTGAGTGGCACGAAGAACTACCAAGAGATCCTCAACATGTGCAAGCAGGGCAGCAAGGGCGAGCAGAAGGGCATGATCCCGGCCGCCTACATGGCGCTGAGTCATGCGACAGATTTGCAGAGCAAGGGTTTCACACACCTCGCATTCGAATTGAAGGACGAGGCGACCGGCCTCGATCTGGATGTCACTACGCTCCGCCCCGATGGCACGCCGCACTACGGTTACCAGTTGAAGGACGTCGACAACATCCAGGGCATCAGGAGCGCGTCAAAGAGTGCTGCCAAACAGCTCCTGCCCGATGTCGTGGGCGCGAAGAAGGTCGCGATTCTCGATGTGCATCAGCCGATGGCAGAGCTCAATGCCAAGATGTTCAAGGAAGTAGAATTCCAGGCTCGGAGGACAGGAGCCACGTTCCACCTTCGCTTCCACGATGGTTCTGTCACCGTACCGGCCAACGGCCACCCTTTGTTCCCGTGAGGTAGTCATGTCGACCTTGAAGCGTGCCCCGCGTCCATGCGGCTCCTGGTTTTGGGACCTTGAGGAATTCGCCCCTCCAGGACTGGAAGCCGCGCTGACGACGGCTTCGCGTATGGCCGACACGTTGCGGAAGCACGACCTCTTGCTTCCGCAGCAGTTGGAATACCGTTGGTATGTCTCCGGCTCGGGAGGCATCAACATCATGACGAAGCTGGCGCTCACGGCTCCCCTGAGCGACGCCAGTCTTCCTGGTCGGGTTCGTGCCAGTCAGCCTGTCGGCTTCCCGGATGCGGAGGTTGATGACCTGTACGTGATCGGCCCGGGGCAGTGGCTCGGTGCTGCTGGTGAATCGCACCGAGAGCCACGTCTTGTCGAGTTGTCCGTCTCACCTGCCTCGGTGGGGCTCTCTGCGGAGCTCGCGGTGTACCACGACATTTGGGCGTGGTTCGATTTCTCCGGTCATCCGCACCCTGACGTGCACCGTCGTAATGCGCCTCGCCTTGCGGCGGCGATTCAGGATCTCAACGAGTTGCTCGACGTGGGCGGCGATCCTGGCGAGCCCACTATCTTCGGTGCCGCGACGGAGCAGGGCCTCGCCACCCCCGAGCCGTACGATGACGGCTTGGGACCCGATGTGACGGACAGCCTCTGACTCGGGTGGATCCAGTGGTGCCCGACGGTGCTGGCGCTCATTTGCCCCGCATCGACCTGGATGACCCTGAGGTGGACTTGGACTGTGCCCTGCGGTCTGGGGGACGACATCGCCACCGGTCGCGTCACGGACGTCGAGGTCTATCCACCGGAGCGGGTGCAGAGCATGATTCAGGAGAACGCAGACAAGATCGCTGGAAGGCCTGTGGACCTGACCGTACCGCCGGGCACCACCAAGTCCCAGGCGGAAGAGCTCGCTCGGTCGATGGCCCTTAGTAACACCAAGGCCAAGCGCATCGCCCAACGTATGATCGACATGATGAACACCCGACGTGACGAGGAATGGCTGATCAAGGGCGTCGTCCCGCGTGAGTACATCGAGGGTCCGTTCGGTGGCTGATATCACGAAGGAGACCACCTTGAGCCGGTTCGACGAGTTGCTTGGTACGGATTTCGACGGGCAGCCGGTATCGGACGTCGAGGATGTCATCTACGAGGCCCTTGATGATCCTCGGCACCGCGAGCGAGTGCCGGGGCTGGTCGACCTCTTGAATGATCGCGTGGCCGGGGAGCGGGAGCGGTTCCTGGCGTGTGTCGCGTTGACGACCTGGGCAGAGCTGGCGGGCTTCGATGCGGTGATCGACGCGGCTCGTGATCCTGAGCGGGCGCCCTGGTATGACATCCTCATCGATCGCAAGTTCTCCGTCGACAACACCTTCGCCCAGCTGGCACTGGCCGTGTCGGACAGCGATGTGCTGGCGCGGGAGAAGCAGACATGGGCCCGCCGGACTGAGGCGTTCCGCTCTCTGGTGCGGATCGCGGACCATGAGTACTTCGACGAGAAACTTGGCGATCTGCTCGACACGCAGACTGTGGTTGACGTCCTTCCCGACATCCGGGCCGTTGTGGCGCGGGGGGCTGCGTCGCTGGCCGGGCGTCGGCCGCAGAGGTTCGACCTGGCGACCCAGCTCGTTGACCTGGCCGCGGCGGTGGCGACCGTGGACGCGGCCACGGCCGTCAGCCTCGCGCAGGATGTGCTGAGCCACGATGCCGGTCACCGTGCGTTCGTCCACGCTGTGGCGATCGTGCAGCGCGCGAAGACTCCCGAGACTCGTCAGTTCGCCGACTACCTCTCCACTGTGGGCGACGACGGGGTACGCACACAGGTCAAACAGGCTCTTGGGTGACCTCGCCACCTGTGTCGTGCCGAGGTCGAGCAGTCGCGCGGTCTCGGCCTCCACGTCGTCCATCTCGATGTCGAGTTGGAAGCGAGGCGTGTCATCGACCGCCTGCACCGCGGTGACCAGGCCGGGCTGGGCCTCGCTGGGCCTCGTGCAGCACGGTGAACTGCTCTGCCCCGGGGACCGCACGGGCGGGTGCCCCGAGCGCCGCGGACCAGAAGGTCGCGGCGGCTTCGGGTTCGGGTGTGTCGATCAGCAGCGCGTAGACGCGGCTTCTATGTATGCGGTCGATCTTCCAGCCCCTCGATGTCCTCCACGAAGTGGTCGAACTCGCCTGCTTGTACGCCGAGTACGAAGGCGTCCCACTTGCGGCGGTTCGTGGTGACGACGGTGTCGGGGTCGCTGGTCTCGCGGAGGTAGACGGGGGCTTCGCCGTCGTCTCCCTCGCCGAAGGCGATCTCGATCCAGGGGCCCGGGCCGGTGGCGTCGGGTGGGGCGGCGCGTTCCCAGGTGAGGTTCGGGGGGATGTCAGACACGGGGGGATTCCTTCTTGAGTACGGCGAGCAGGGCGCTGAAGGCCGGGGGGCGGGCGTCGAGTATGACTCCGTGGGGGTCGGCGCTTTCGGTGAGATGGATCGTTCCGCCGGACGCGGCTATGTGGACGCAGGAGTCGCCCGTACCGCAGTAGGACGACTTCTTCCAGGTGGTGAGTATGGGCATGGGGGGTCCTCTCACAGATCGTTGAGCAGACGGTGGATGACGTCACGGGACTGCTCGGGGCCGAGGGTCAGGGATTCCAGGCGGTCGAGAAGAACCCGGTACGTGTCCAGCTGGGCCTCGGCGTCGAGGAAGACGGGACCGTGTGACTGATCGAGATGGACGGTGTCGAGCTGTGGCACCGGGCCGCTGGAGTAGAAGATCGATTGACCTGAACCGGAGAAGGAACCGGCGGCGAACGGAAGCACCTTCAGGGTGATGCCGTCCCGCTCGCTCATGTCCAGGAGGTGCTGCAACTGTCCCTTGACCACGGAGGTGCCGCCGAACCGCATGCGGAGGGCCGCCTCATGGATGATCGCGAGGTAAGGGGCTGGAGCGTCTCTGAACAGGACGGCCTGGCGTTTGATGCGGAACGACACGCGGTGCTCGATGTCGGGCGGTGAGAACTCGGGCACGACTTGGCGGAACAGTTCGCGTGCGTGGTCGGTGGTCTGGAGCAGTCCGGGGATGTGCACGGTCACGGCAGCGCGCAGGCGTCTCGCGTGGTGCTCCACCTCGGCCAGATCGAGCAGGGCGGTGGGCAGGATCTCTCGGTACTCCCCCCACCAGCCGCGTTTCCGGTCGGCGGTCATGTCACTGAGCGCCTGGACGAGTGCCGCGTCGCTGCACTTGTAGTGGCAGGCCAAGGTGCGTACGCGTTCCGGGCTCACCCCGTGGCGGCCGGCCTCCATGTTGCTGACCTGGTTCTGCTTGATCCCGAGAAGCTGCGCGGCCTCCGTCGAGGTCAGGCCCGCTCGCTCGCGCAGTTTGCGCAGCTCGGCCCCCAACCGGAGTTGACGGCCGGTGGGGGTGCTTCTCATCGCCAACGCTCGTCTCCTTCAGCCTTACGGGTCACCCACACGCATGAATACTGAAGCACTTCAGGCTTCTAGGTCTAAGAACTTACAGCTTCCCGTTACCTTCATCCCTGGGGGCAACGCACCGCACAACTTCAACTCCCCTCAGTGATCGGAGACTTCCATGGCCACCGTATCCCCGCCCTGGGCCTACACCCTCCACCTCCCGCACGATCCACACGCACCGGGGATCGGCCGGGCAACCCTCCGTACCGTGCTCGCCGCCCACGGCCTCGCCGAACTTACGCCCACCGCCGAGCTGCTGGCCTCCGAGCTGCTTGTCAACGCCCACCGTCACACCGCCGGCCCCTATGCCCTGCGCCTGCGTGCGATGGAACCCGGCCGTCTCCGAGTCGCCGTATGGGACACCGATCCGAGGGTGCCGCCCGGCTTCGGTGCCGACGGCGCCTCCGTGGCCGTACCGCCGACGGATGCCGAGGGCGGGCGTGGGCTGCACCTCGTGCGGGCCTGTGCGGACTCGTGGGGTGCGTCCGTGCTGCGGGAGATGGGGGCGGCGAAGGGCGGGAAGCTGTTGTGGGCGGAGTGTCAGTGACGGCCAGTCGGTGAGCGGTCGTGGTGATGGCCTCATGACGAACGGGCCGCGGCGGGATGCCGCGGCCCGTTCGATTCGGAGATCGGTTCGGTGGTCGGTGCGGTGGTCAGAGGTCGGTGATCCGGAGGTCAGCCGGTGAAGGCGCTCACGCCCTGCGGGGTGCCCCAGCCGGTCGGGCCGTCGTAGTCGGCGCCGGCGGTGCAGAAGTAGCTGGTGGGGCAGGTGCCGTTGGTGCCGGACGTCACGTCGTTGAGGGCCGAGGTGTGCGCGTAGGGGAACTTGGCCGGGTAGGAGCCGCTGGACGGGGTGCCGGCGAGGGCGTAGACGCCCGCGATGAGGGGTGCGGAGGCGCTCGTACCGCCGAAGGTGTACCAGCCGGCCGTGACGCCGTAGGAGTCGTAGACCGAGACGCCGGTCGCCGGGTCGGCGACGGCCGAGACGTCCGCGATCATGCGCTTGGCGCAGCCGGTGTCGGTCTGCCAGCTCGGCTTGGCGTCATACGCCGAGCAGCCGGAGCCGGTGGCCTCGGTGCTGCTGGTCTTCCATACGCTCTCGGTCCAGCCGCGGCTGGTGGAGGCGGTGGAGAGCTTGGTGCCGCCGACGGAGGTGACGTACTGGGAAGCGGCCGGGTATTCGGCGCCGTAGGCGGAGTCGCCCGCGCTGACGGTGATGGCGACGCCCGGGTGGTTGAAGTACGAGGAGTCGTACGACGTGTCGGACGAGGACTCCGAGCCGCCGTAGCTGTTGGAGACGAACTTGGCGCCGAGCGACACGGCCTCGTTCACCGCGGTGCCGAGGTTGGCCATCGTCGCGGACTTGGCTTCGACCAGCAGGATCTTGCACTGCGGGCAGGTGGCGCTCGCCATGTCCAGGTCGAGGGAGATCTCCTGGGACCAGCCGCTGTCGGCGGGGGGCAGGGAGGTCGTGGAGCCGGTCTGGCCGACCTTCTTGAAGCAGCCGCCGGCGGTGGTGCAGGGGGTGAGGCCGTAGTACGAGCGGTACTTCGCGAGGTCGGCCTCGGCGTTCGGGTCGTCGTAGGCGTCGACGATCGCGATGGTCTCGCCGGAGCCTTTGGAGGCGGCGGCGGAGGTCAGGCCGTAGGCACTCTGGAGGTCTGACGGGCCGTAACCGGAGGGGGTGGAGGCGTCGGCGGCCGCGGGCGTGACGCCGTCCGCTGTCGTCTGCTGCTTCTGGAAGGCGGTGACGCCGCCGGTGACGCGGACCGAATCGCAGGCCAGTTCGCCCTTCTTCTTGGGCGTGGCGCAGGGGGTGGCCGTCCAGGTCACCTTGGCGGTCTTGGCGGCCGTTTCCGGGGTGGCGCTCGCTTGGGCGGCTGAGGTGCCGAGTCCGGCTAGGACGAGCGCGGCGGTGGCTACGGCGGAACCGAGTCGGGTCAGTCGTGTCAGTCGGGTCGATCTACCGTGTGTGGAGGGGGTGTTGGGGGTCGACGTACGCAACGGACTGCCTCCTGAGAGTGGTTGACAGGGGCGGTGCGGGTGGTGATGCCACCGGTACGTGGTCCCCGGCAGCGGGCGGCGGCCCGCCGACGACTGTCGCTTGTTGAGTACGTGACAACAAGGAGGGCTGCTGAATCCTGACTTCCGCCTTACTGAAGGGGGTTGGGGGCTTACTGATCAATGGCCGCCCGACGGACGGGGGTTGCCCTCGCCTTGACCCGGCGCACAGGGAGCACAGAGCGGTGCGCCGTGAAGGCGGCGAGGCCGTGGAGGATGGCGCCGCTCCTCCGACCTCGCGGGCCAGCTCGCGCAGCGAGAGGGGGGCGCCCCCCTTCTCGCGCAGGGTTCGCTCGGCGGCGGCCAGCAGGGCGGAGCGGAGGTCACCGTGGTGGAGACCGAGCAGAAGACGTGGGGTCCGAGCCACCTCCCCGACCTGACCGGCCACACGGCGATCGTCACCGGCGCCAACAGCGGCATCGGCCTCAGGGCGGCGGACGCGCTGGCGCGTGCGGGGGCGCACGTGGTGTTCGCCGTACGGGATCCTGAGCGGGGCCGGGCGGCAGCGGCGTTCTTGGCCAGGACGACCGCGCCGGCGCCCTGCCGACCTTCTACGCGGCGACCCAGGACCTCCCCGGTGCGAGCTGCGTCGGCCGCGACGGGATGGCCGAGATGCGGGGCGCCCCCACGCTGGTGGGCCGCTCGACGGCGGCGAGCGACGCGGTCGCCGCCCGGCGGCTGTGGACGGTATCGGAGGAGCTGACCGGGGCGACCTTCCCCGTGGTCCCGGCGGGGGCAGGCAGGGAGTGATTGGCAGATCTGTTCCACGTCCGGGAGGTAAAACCGCAGCTCGGGCGGCTCGCCCCCTGGAACAGATCTGCCAATCAAAGGTCGAGGACAGCACGCAGGGATTGGTCCCTGTGCGTTCGCCTCGTGTGCCCTTGACCTGCCAGATGTCACCCCTGTTCACCACGCGTCGCCCTCGCCGTCCAGGTCCGGGCGGTAACCGGCGGCGGCCAGCTGCTTGGCCGCGTCCAGCGTGATCTGTCGCCGGACCAGGCGGTCTATGAACGCGGACACGTTGCCTTCAGGCGCGTGAGTACGAACGTAACCGGCGGAGTCGTCGGAGAGCGACACGGTGATCTTCGTCGTCATACCTGCGTCATGCTTGAGTCATACCGCCGGGTTGTCGGGTTTCTCCAGCCCCTCCACGAAGTGGTCGAACTCGCCCGCCTGTACGCCGAGTACGAAGGCGTCCCATTTGCGGCGGTTCGTCGTGACGACGGTGTCGGGGTCGCTGGTCTCGCGGAGGTAGACGGGGGCGTCGCCGTCGTCTCCCTCGCCGAAGGCGATCTCGATCCAGGGGCCCGGGCCGGTGGCGTCGGGTGGGGCGGCGCGTTCCCAGGTGAGGTTCGGGGGGATGTCAGACACGGGGGATTCCTTCTTGAGTACGGCGAGGAGGGCGTCGAAGGCGGCCGGGGTGGCCGTGAGTATCGCTTGGGTGGGGTCGCCGCTTTCGGTGAGATGGACCGTTTCGGGAGTGGAGGCGACGTGGACGCAGGAGTTGCCTTCGCTGCAGTACGACGCCTTCTGCCAGGTCAGGTTCATGAGGGCCTCTACATTTCTCGCATCACGTTGTGGATCAGGGCTCGGGTCGTTTCCGGGCTCAGGGCAACGGCCTCGATCCGGTCGAACAGCGTGCGGTACTTGTGCAACTGTGCCTCGGCGTCCAGGAACGCGACACCGTGGGACTGGTCCAGTTGCACGGTGTCCAGTTGCGGTACCGGGCCGCGGGCGTAGTAGATGGATTGTCCGGATCCGGGGTAGGCGCCGACGTCGAAGGTGATTGCGCGGAGGGTGACGTGGTCCCGATCGCTCATGTCGAGCAGGTGCTGGAGCTGCTGCCGGGCAACTGTGGGGCCGCCGACCTTCATACGGAGGGCGGCCTCATGGACGATCGCCTCGTACGGGGTCGGGTTGTCGTCACGGAAGAGGATCGCCTGCCGCTTGATGCGGAACGAAAGACGGTGTTCGATGTCGGGCGGTGAGAGTTCGGTGACCGCCTGGCGGAAGATCTCGAGGGCGTACTCGCGGGTCTGGAGCAGGCCCGGGATGCGAGCGGTGGTGGAGTCGCGCAACGCCCGGGCGTGATGCTCCAGTTCGGCCAGGTCGAGGAGGGGAGCGGGCAGGATCTCGCGGTACTGCTCCCACCAGCCGCGCTTCCGGTCGCCTGTCATCGTGGCGATCGCCTCTACGAGGGCCTTGTCCGGGCAGTCGTAGTGGCAGGCAATCGCGCGTACCCGCTCGGGGCTCACGCCGACGCGGCCGGCCTCCATGTTGCTGACCTGGGCCTGCTTGATTCCCAGGAGTTGACCGGCCTCGGTGGCGCTGAGACCGGCTCGCTCACGGAGTTTGCGCAGCTCAGCGCCGAAACGCAGTTGGCGACCCGTTGGGCTTCTCACGGGCTTGCCGCCTCCTTGCTGTCACTCACACGGGTGTTGATGAACGCGATCAGGTGGAAATGGTGAACGTATTCACTGTTCGCCGCTACCTTACAACTGGGCCCCCGCCCAGAAGTGCCCCGCTCGACGGAGCGGCGTGGTCACTGGGCATCCATCCGCAACCATCCGCAACCTCCCAACACCCCTCAGTGATCGGAGACTTCCATGGCCACCGTATCCCCGCCCTGGGCCTACACCCTCCACCTCCCGCACGATCCACACGCACCGGGGATCGCCCGCGCAACCCTCCGTACCGTCCTCGCCGCCCATGGCCTCACCGAACTCACCCCCACCGCCGAACTGTTGGCCTCAGAGCTGCTTGCCAACGCCCACCGTCACACCGCCGGCCCCTACGCCCTGCGCCTCCGAGCGATGGAGCCCGACCGCCTCCGAGTCGCCGTATGGGACACCGATCCGAGGGTGCCGCCCTGCTTTGGTGCCGACGGTGCCTCCATGGCCGTACCGCCGACGGATGCCGAGGACGGGCGTGGGCTGCACCTCGTACGCGCCTGTGCGGACTCGTGGGGCGCTTCCGTGTTGCGGGAGCTGGGGGCGTCGAAGGGTGGGAAGTTGTTGTGGGCGGAGTGTCAGCGGGGCGACGTAAAGTAATCGTGTGTGCTCGGGGAGTGAGGAGGGAGTTGAGTGGTGAAGCTTGAGCAGCGGAGCAAGCAGTACGGTGGATTCGACGCCGAGCGGGATGTCGGACCTCCCACCGAACCCGCTCGCGCAGCCGAAGAGGTGGAGGGACGGAGGCAGCGAGCCATGTCCGTGTCGCCGGGTGCCCGGATGTATCCGCGGCCCCGTCCGGGAAATCTGCGCGAGGCCGCCGAAAAGATCGAGGCTGCGACGGGTCTGCGGGTGCAGATCGTGGGAGGAAAGCTCGTGATGTCCCCGACTCCGCGTGGCAAGCACGCGGGTGTGGTGAAGCGTCTGCGCCGGCAGCTTGAGGCGGCGGCTCTGCCCGACGGGCTGGACGTGTACGAGGTGTCCTCGATCGCTCTGCCGGAAGATCCCGACGACTACGTGACTCCGGATCTGATTGTCCTGCCCGTGGATTGGGAGGACGATGACGACTGGCTGGCCGCCCCGGAGGACACCGCGCTCGCTGTCGAAGTCATCTCCCAGTCCGAGAAGTCCCGTGACATCCGGGACAAGGCCGACTGGTATGCCGTCGCGCGGGTCCCTGTGCTCCTCGTCATCGACCCCCGCAACGGCACGTGGGCCATGCACACCCACCCGGACAACGGCGCCTACAAGGACGTACTGCCCGGGAAGTTCGGTGAGTCCGTACCCCTGCCCGAGCCTCTGGGCATCGAGATCGTCACGGACGGCTTCCCGGTGTACGGGGACTCTCCGCGTCGGACGAAGGCCTGACCGGTTTCTCACCTTCGTGCGGAAGGGTGGGTTCCGATGAAGCGCGTCCCACGTTCTGTCCTCTACGCCGTCGCCGTACTGCTCGCCTTCACCTCGGCCTCCGAGGCGGCGGCCGACGACGGCATGGGTCCCTTGGGGGTGACCACCGTCGCGGCGGCGAGCGCGTGGACCGCGCGGGTCGGGGCCCTGTTCGCAGCCGACCGGGGTTCCCGGCTCGCCGGCGGGCACTTCTGTACCGCGTCCGTCGTGCACAGTCCGCGGCGGGACCTCCTCGTCACCGCCGCGCACTGCCTGAGCGGTACCGGGGAGCTGGTGTTCGTGCCCGGATACCGGGACGGCCACGCGCCGTACGGGGTATGGAAGGTCGGGAAGACGTATCTGCCCGATGGGTGGGCAAAGAGGCAGGACGAGGACAGCGACGTGGGCTTCGCCGACGTGGGCGAACGGCACGGCGAGCGGGTCGAGGACGTCGTCGGCGGGAATCGCTTCGTCACCGGGACGGCGACCGGGGCGACCGCGGTGACCGTCACCGGGTATCCCGACTCCCGCGAAGTGCCCGTCAGCTGCACCAACAAGCCCGCCGCCCACAGCCGTACGCAACAACGCATCGAGTGCCCTGGCTTCACCGGTGGGACCAGCGGCAGCCCGTGGGTCGACGGGGACGGGAAGGTCGTGGGGATCCTCGGTGGGCACGAGGAGGGCGGGGCGACGGCGGATGTGTCGTACAGCGTCGTCCTGGGAGGAGAGGCGGCGGCGCTCTACCGGACCGCCGCCATCGGTCCATGTCCGGGGAGCTGAGGTCTCGCCCACTGAGCGCGTCGGTTGCGCGGAGCTCCGGGTGGGAAGCTCCTAGACTGACGCAGGCGGACTCCCAGTGGCCGAGGGGCGGTTGACGGTGCGTAAGGCATGGATCGCGGTGACCGTTGCTGTCGGCGCCGCGCTGTCCTTCGTGATGCTGCTCGTCGTCGGGGTCTATGTCGTCGCCGGGAACCTCTCCAACGGGGTGGGCGGAGGGACGAAAGCGCTGGCCAAGGGGGCCGTGCCCGCCGCCTACTCGACCCTCGTGCAGAAGTGGGGCAACCTGTGCCCCGCCATCAATCCGGCGCTGCTCGCCGCCCAGCTCTACCAGGAGAGCGGGTTCAATCCGGACGCGAAGAGTCCGGCCGCGGCGCAGGGGATCGCGCAGTTCATTCCCGGGACCTGGGCCATCCACGGCATGGACGGTGACGGGGACGGCGACCGTGACGTATGGGATCCGAACGACGCGATTCCGTCTGCCGCGTCGTACGACTGCAAACTCGCCTCGTACGTCAAAGACGTTCCGGGGAATCTGACCGAAAACATGCTGGCCTCGTACAACGCGGGGTCCTACGCGGTCATCAAGTACGGGGGCGTGCCGCCGTACAAGGAGACCCAGAACTACGTGAAGACGATCACGACCCTGGAGCAGAGCTTCGCCGCTCCCGTCGGCCGGGTCGATCCGTCCCGGCAGGCCGCGGCGGCGATCTCCTACGCGCAGAAGAAGCTCGGCACGCCGTATCTGTGGGGCGGGAACGGCACGGCTGATCAGGGCGGACGGTTCGACTGCTCGGGGCTGACCAAGGCCGCGTACGAGAGCGTCGGGATCACGTTGCCGCGCGTCGCCAACGACCAGTACAACGCGGGGCCGCACCCCTCCCGGGACGAGCTGCTGCCCGGCGATCTGGTGTTCTTCTCGGACGATCTCACCAATTCCCGGGCCATCCGGCATGTCGGGATTTATGTGGGGGGCGGGTACATGATCGACGCACCCTACACGGGTGCGGTGATCCGGTTCGATCCCATCGACACCCCCGACTACTTCGGCGCCACCCGGGTCACCGAAGATGGCGCGAAAGCACTCCCCACGACGGTGTGAACCGAGCGTGAAGCAGCCCCCTGAGCTGCGATGATGAGTCTCTCTTCGATAACGTCTGCGTGATCATTCGGTGGAGTGTGGAACGTATGGACAGGAGCCGTGCGTTCCTTGGGACGTAGCCGGAACCCGGACCTACACACCACGGGGGTGGGCAGAAACGGCGCGCACGGAGTGCGCCGGGAGAGACGACGAAGGGGCCGCGCACCATGGCTGGACTCGCACAATCCGGGTCGAACCCCGACGTCGATCTCCTGTACGACATCAATGGCCTGGCCAAGGACGCACCGTACTGGTTCGACAAGGTCATGGAGTACGTCGGTGAGTACGGCCTGCTCGTCGCCATGGTGCTGCTCGTGCTGGGGTGCTGGTGGTCGGTGCGGCGGCGGGGCGGTGAGGACGCGGCGTCGTCCGTGGCCGCGCTGGTGTGGGCGCCACTGGCGGCCGGTATCGCGGTGCTGGTGAACGTGCCGATACGGGGCTTCGTGGAACGGCCCCGGCCCTTCCGCACCCACCAGGGGCTGGACGTCCTGGTCTCCGGCAAGACCGACTACTCCTTCGTGAGCGATCACGCGACGATCACCATGGCGGTGGGCGTCGCGCTGTTCGCCGCCCACCGGAAGTTCGGGCTCGTCGGGATAGGGCTCGCGCTCCTGGAGGGCTTCTGCCGGATCTACATGGGTGTGCACTACCCGACCGACGTGGTCGGAGGCTTCGCGCTCGGTACGGCCGTCGCGCTGCTGCTGTCGCCCGTGGCCATGGCCCTGCTCACGCCGGTGACGAAGGCGGTGGAACGATCGCCGAGGGCGGGACGGCTGATCCGCGCGCGAGGGCGGTCGTACGACGGGCAGGGCGCCGTGATTCCGGGGGCGCGGCGGGAGGCCGCGGGGGCGGAAGAGCGGGACCTGGCCGCGTAGGCGCCTACAGGGCTTGCGGGTAGGTGAAGAAGCGGGTCGGGTCGTACTGCTTCTTCAGTTTCGCCAGGCGGGTCGCCGCGTCTCCGTAGTACGCCTTGCGCCAGTCCTTCAGGGTCGGATCCGTGTAGTTCTGGTAGGCGGCGCCCGAGGCGTACGGCTTCATCGCCGTGTGCGCCGAGGTCAGCCAGGACTGGGCGGTGGCACCGCTCGTGCCGGCGCGCCAGGACGCGATGTACTGCGCCAGCATCCGGGAACGGCGGTGGACGAAGGCCGTCGCCGTGGGAGAGACGCGGTTGACCGCTCCGCCGAGCGCGGTGATCATGATGCTGCCCGAGCCGCCGCGTACCGTCTTCAGCTGCTTGAGCAGCGTCTGGATGCCCGCCGTGGAGAGCGAGCGGTCGAAGAAGTCCGAGCGTGCGGCGTACGTCTCCCGGCCCAGGGCGCCCTGCGGGGAGCGGCCCGGAGTCGAGCCCGGGAGGTGGCACTGGGCGTCCGTCGAGAAGGACGAGCAGCCCGCGTAGATCTCCATCGCCTCCTCGTAGCCGCGGCGCCTGAGGGAGACGCTGCTCGCCGGGGCGCCGACCTTGTCGGCGAGGCGGTCGACGGCGTTCTTGAGTTCGCCGTACGTGCCGATGGAGAAGGCCGCGACGGAGACGGTGGTGGTGCCGGCGGAGCTGCCGGCGAGGTGGAGTGAGGACCAGATCTCGTCCGGCTGGGTCGGGCCCCACTCCTGCCAGGCCCTGACGACGGCTGCCGCCTTCGACCACGGCCAGGACAGGTACGCCGTCACGGCCTGCGGCGCCGGGTGGGTCTTGAAGTGCAGTTCCGTCACGACGCCGAAGTTGCCGTTGCCCGCGCCGCGCAGGGCCCAGAACAGGTCCTTGTTCTCACGGGCGTTCGCGGTGAGCTGCTTGCCGTCCGCCGTTATCAGGGTGGCCTGGGTGAGGCTGTCGCAGGTCAGGCCGTAGGCCCGGGACACGACGCCGTGGCCGCCGCCGAGGGTGAGACCCGAGACGCCGACGGTCGGGCAGGAGCCGGCGGGGATGGTGACCCCCTTCGCGGCGAGGGCGCGGTAGACGTCGATCAGCTTGGCGCCGGCGCCGACGACGGCGGTGTTGCCGCTTGCCCGGACGCGGTTGAGTTCGGAGACGTCGATGACGAGGCGGCCGTTGCCGGAGGACCAGCCGGCGTAGGAGTGGCCGCCGTTGCGTATCGCCACGTGGAGGGTGTGGGCGCGGGCGTAGGCGAGGGCGGTGCGGATGTCGTCGGGGTGGGCGACGTAGGCGACCGCGGCGGGTTTGAGGGCGTCGAAGCGGGTGTTGTAGAGCTGGTGGGCGGTGGGCCAGGCGGTGTCGCCGGGGCGGACGAGGGGGCCGTCGAGGTCGCGGGCCAGGGCTGACCAGTTGGCGGGGGTGGTGGTGCCGGTGGTGCCGGTGGTCTGGAGCCGGGGGCTGGACTTTGTCGGCGTGTTGGCGTCGCTGGTGGCTTTGCAGGCCGTTGCCGCTGCCGTGAGGGTGGCTGCGCCGGCGGCGATCAGTGTGCGCCGTTCCATGTCCGTGCCTTTCGTCGGCCTTCGTGGAACGAGACGGCGTCGTGGGGGTGAGGGTTCCATGGTGCGGGAGGTTGGCGGCTGGGGGTGGGGCACGGGCACCCGGCGTTTTCAGCCGCCCGGCGTGGGGGCTGGGCGGGGGTGGGGTGCGCGGCCCGGCGCTACGGGGTGCCGCCTGCGCCCACCCGTGCCGCCCCAGGCGGCACGAATGCCCGCAGGCTGGGCGGATCGACTGGCCGGAGGTTGACGAGGGGCGGCTGGCCGCAGGCTGGGTGGACCGGCTGGCCGCAGGCTGGCGGATCGGCTGCCCGTAGCTGACGCGGGGCAGCTACCCGGAGGCTGACGTGGGGCAGCTACCCGGAGGCTGACGCGGGGCGGTTGGCCGGAGGCTGACGTGGGGCGGTTGGCCGTGGGCTGACGTGGGGCGGTTGGCCGTGGGCTGGTGGTCGGGTGGGGCGGCGTCAGTTGTTCATGTGGGTTTGCGCGTCCGTTCGGGCCTGGCTTCTCGCTCTGCGGGCCGGGCCGCGCCAGCCGCAAGTGCAGTGGGCCGTGCAGAAGCGGCCCTGGTCGGTGGTCGTTGTGCGGTGGGTCGGTTGGTCGGGGGGTGGGGGGACTCTGTCCTGCTGCGCCACACTGACAACGCTACCCACGCCAGGTAAAGGACCGGTATGTGCGTGACGGGGTTATCTACCCGTCGTTAACCGGAACGACGTGAAGCCCGTGACGGACGTACCGGCTGGGGGTTGACAGGCGATGGCGGAGCGGCAGGAAAGGCGGGCGGGAGGGGCGGGCGCGGCTGTCGTCGCGGGTGTCGTGGCCGGCATGTGCCTCGGGATCGGGGGGTGTTCCGGAGCGAATGGGGCTGCCGGCGGTGCGGACGGCCGGGGTGGCGATCCCGTCGAGACCTTGCACCGGGCCGCCGACACCCTGGTGGATGCGGGGAGTTCGAAAGCACGTACGTCGATGGAGATGGCCACCGGCGGGACCCGGGTGACCATTCGCGGCGAGGGTGTGTACGACTTCGGCGAGCGGCTGGGGCGCTTGAAGGTGCTGTTGCCGCAGGATCCGGCGGGGAGCAGTGAGCGGCGGCCCATCACCGAACTCCTCGCGCCCGGCGCGCTGTTCATGAAGAACCGGGGAGCCGGAGTGCCCGCCGACAAGTGGGTGCGGGTCGATACGGCCACGCTCTCCGACGGGAACCTGGTGACCGGCGGGGTCACCGATCCGTTCGCCGCCGCCGAGGTGCTGCGCGGGACGCGGACGGCCACGTATGTGGGGAAGACCGAGATCGCGGGGACCGAGGTGCGGCACTACCGGGGGACCGCGGACCTCGGGGCGGCGGCCCGGGGCGCGTCCGCCGGGAACAAGGGGCCGCTCGCGGCGGCGGCGAAAGGGTTCGCCACGGCCGAAGTGCCGTTCGACGTCTACCTCGACGACGAGGGCCGTATCCGCAAGGTCCGGCACCGGTTCAGCTTCGCCAACGGGCAGCAGAAGGGCACCGTCGCGGTCGCCTCGACGACGCTGCTGTACGCCTTCGGGGTCCCGGTGGACGTACGGCTGCCGGTGGCCGGGGACATCTACGCGGGGAAGATCGCCGAGGAGTGAGGCGGGACGCGGAGACGTGACGGGCGTCAAGAACTAGCCCGTCCGTGCCATGCGCGGTGTGTAGGGCGCTCCCTACTCTAGGAAGCCGGTGACGGCAGAGAAGAGGTGATGCGCGTGGCTCCGGTCGGCGGTACGGCAGTTCAGGACCACGTGGCCCTCGCCGAGATCGAACTGTGCGGAGAGCTGATCATCGCGGCCTCGGCCGCCGGCGAGGACCGGCTCAGCCTGGAGAGCATCGACGAGGTGCTGCGGGTGGCCGAAGAACGCGCGGCCGCCTCCGGCGAGTAAGGCAGGTCAACCGGAGGCGCCCGTCGCCGGCCCGGCGCTCAGGTCCGCAGCAGCCGGCCGATCGCCTTCGTCGCCTCCTCCACCTTCGCGTCGACCTCGGCGCCGCCCTTGACGGCCGCGTCGGCGACGCAGTGGCGCAAATGCTCCTCCAGCAGTTGCAGGGCGAAGGACTGCAGGGCCTTGGTGGAGGCGGACACCTGCGTGAGTATGTCGATGCAGTAGACGTCCTCGTCGACCATCCGCTGCAGGCCACGGATCTGGCCCTCGATGCGGCGCAGACGCTTGAGGTGTTCGTCCTTCTGTTTGTGGTACCCGTGCACACCGCGGTCGTGATCGGTCACGACCTCCGGCTCTACGGCGGCCTCGATGGCAGAGGGCGTCCCTGCGCCGGCCTCGGTGGTCGTCATGGCGTCCTCCACGTGCTCCAGAGATATACCCCGGCTGGGTATATCGTACCGAACTTTCCCGGGTATAGGGCCTGTGGCCGATGTGGCGAACAGAGGCTGGACTGGACCACTGGGCGGCCCCCCTGCCGACCACCCTGCCTGATGGGCGACACTGGGGGACGGCCCATTAGCCGTGGCCGGATGATGCGCCTAGCATCAGCCTGACCCAAACCGAAGCACCCCGAGGACCCCAAGTGCGCTTTCGTCTGACCCCCAGGGAGACGAGCTTCTACGACATGTTCGCCGCGTCCGCGGACAACATCGTCACTGGCTCGAAACTCCTCATGGAACTGCTCGGGGCGGACACCGCCGGCCGGGCCGAGATCGCAGAGCGTATGCGGGCCGCGGAACACGCAGGTGACGACGCGACGCACGCGATCTTCCACCAGTTGAACTCCTCGTTCATCACGCCGTTCGACCGCGAGGACATCTACAACCTCGCGTCCTCCCTCGACGACATCATGGACTTCATGGAGGAAGCCGTCGACCTGGTCGTCCTCTATAACGTCGAAGAACTGCCCAAGGGCGTCGAGCAGCAGATCGAGGTACTGGCTCGGGCAGCCGAACTGACGGCCGAAGCCATGCCGAGTCTGCGCACGATGGACAACCTCACCGAGTACTGGATCGAGGTCAACCGGCTGGAGAACCAGGCCGACCAGATCCACAGAAAGCTTCTTGCGCACCTCTTCAACGGCAAGTACGAGGCCATCGAGGTGCTCAAGCTCAAGCAGATCGTGGATGTGCTGGAGGAAGCGGCCGACGCGTTCGAGCACGTGGCGAACACGGTGGAGACCATCGCCGTCAAGGAGTCCTGACCGCTTCCATGGACACCTTCGCTCTGGTCGTGACCATCGCGGTCGCGCTCTTCTTCACGTACACCAACGGCTTCCACGACTCGGCGAACGCGATCGCGACGTCGGTGTCGACGCGGGCGCTGACGCCGAAGGCGGCGCTGGCGATGGCCGCGGTGATGAACCTCGCCGGCGCGTTTCTCGGCTCCGGGGTCGCCAAGACCGTCAGCGAGGGTCTGATCCAGACGCCCGAAGGCTCGAAGGGGATGGGGATCCTCTTCGCGGCGCTGGTCGGGGCGATCACGTGGAACCTGATCACGTGGTACTACGGGCTGCCGTCGTCGTCCTCGCACGCGCTGTTCGGTGGGATGGTGGGCGCGGCGTTGGCCGGCGGTACGACGGTGTACTGGCACGGGGTGCTGGAGAAGATCGTCATCCCGATGTTCGTGTCGCCGGTGGTGGGTCTGCTGGCCGGCTATCTGGTGATGACGGCGATCATGTGGATCTTCCGCCGGGCGAACCCGCACAAGGCCAAGCGCGGCTTTCGCATAGCCCAGACCGTCTCGGCGGCCGGTATGGCGCTGGGGCACGGTCTCCAGGACGCCCAGAAGACGATGGGCATCGTGGTGATGGCGCTGGTCATCGCCGATGTGGAGGACTACGGCGATCCGATCCCGGTGTGGGTCAAGATCGTGTGTGCGGTGATGTTGTCGCTCGGGACGTATGCGGGGGGCTGGCGGATCATGCGCACCCTCGGGCGGAAGATCATCGAGTTGGATCCGCCGCAGGGGTTCGCGGCGGAGACGACGGGGGCGTCGATCATGTTCGCCACGGCGTTCCTTTTCAAGGCGCCGATCTCCACGACCCATGTGATCACGTCCGCGATCATGGGTGTGGGGGCGACGAAGCGGGTGAACGCGGTGCGCTGGGGGGTTGCCAAGAACATCATCCTGGGGTGGTTCATCACGATGCCGGCGGCGGCGTTCGTAGCGGCGTGCGCGTTCGGGGTCGTGAACCTGGCGTTCCTGTAGGACGCGGGTGCACCGGGCGCCGTCCGTGTTCCGGCCACCCGGCGCGGGCGCGGGCCTCGCTGGGGGCTCCGCCCCCAGACCCCCGGACCTGCGCCCACCCCACCACCCGACTCGGTCGGCAGGCCCGCGCTCTTCGGCTGGGCGGGGTGGGACGCGCGGCCCGGCGCTGACGGGGTGCCGCCTGCGCCCACCCGTGCCGCCCCAGGCGGCACGAATGCCCGCAGCTGGGCGGATGGGCTGGCCGCGGCTGACGCGGCTGGGCGGACGGGCTGGCCGCGGCTGGTGTGGACGGGGTGCGCGCGGCTGGTGTGGACGGGGTGCGCGCGGCTGGTGTGGACGGGGTGCGCGCGGCTGGTGTGGACGGGGTGCGCGCGGCTGGTGTGGACGGGGTGCGCGCGGCTGGTGTGGACGGGGTGCGCGCGGCTGGTGTGGACGGGGTGCGCGCAGCTGGGCGGACGGGCTGGCCGCGGCTGACGCGGGCGGGCTGCGCTCCGCCGGCGCGGACGGACCACGTACCCGCAGTCGCCCACGGCGGGAAGGGGACGTGTCGGGGGGTGTCCGCCCGCAGCGGTTGGCGCGTCAACACGGGCGAGTTGGTAGGTGACCGATTCCGCGCCGTTCCGAGGACGGACACCCCCCGACACGGCCCCGACCCCCGACAAAGCAGTAGGCGCTACGCGCACCCCACCACACCCGCACAGGCCGCCGCAGGCCTCCACACCCGGGCCTCACCGCCGGAGGCACCCGCGCAGGACTCCGCACCCGGGCCCCACCGCCGGAGGCACTCGCGCAGGACTCCCCACCCCGGCCCCACCGCCGGAGGCACCCGCGCAGGACTCCGCACCCCGGCCCCACCGCCGGAGGCACCCGCGTAGGCCGCCGCAGGCCTCCCGCCCCACCGCCGGAGGCACCCGCACGAACACAAGGGGCCCGCCCCCGGAAACCAGGGGCGGGCCCTTGGGACCTCGCGGTGGCACCGCCATGCAGCACCGCGAGGGGTTCGAGTGGCGGTCTAGCCGAAGCGGCCGGAGATGTAGTCCTCCGTCGCCTGGACCGACGGGTTGGAGAAGATGCGCTCCGTCTCGTCGATCTCGATCAGCTTGCCGGGCTGGCCGACCGCCGACAGGTTGAAGAACGCCGTACGGTCGGACACCCGCGCCGCCTGCTGCATGTTGTGCGTCACGATGACGATCGTGAACCGTTCCTTCAGTTCGCCGATCAGGTCCTCGATGGCCAGCGTCGAGATCGGGTCCAGGGCCGAGCACGGCTCGTCCATCAGCAGGACGTTCGGCTCCACCGCGATCGCGCGAGCGATGCACAGGCGCTGCTGCTGACCACCCGAGAGACCCGAACCGGGCTTGTTCAGGCGGTCCTTCACCTCGTTCCAGAGGTTCGCGCCCTTGAGCGACTTCTCGACGACGTCGCTCAGCTCGCTCTTCTTGTAGTTGCCGTTCAGCCGCAGCCCCGCCGCCACGTTGTCGAAGATCGACATCGTCGGGAACGGGTTCGGCCGCTGGAACACCATGCCGACCTCACGCCGCACGGACACCGGGTCGATCCCGGCGCCGTACAGGTCTTCGTCGTCGAGGAGGACCTTGCCCTCGACCCGGCCGCCCGACGTCACCTCGTGCATACGGTTCAGGGTGCGCAGGAACGTCGACTTGCCGCAGCCGGACGGGCCGATGAAGGCCGTCACCGAACGCGGCTCGACCGTCATCGAGATGTCCTCGATCGCCTTGTGGGATCCGTAGTAGGCGGTGAGCCCGCTTACGTCGATTCGCTTGGCCATGTCTCTACTTCACTTCCAGATCGTCAGATCAGTCGCCGATGGCCGCGTCAGCGACCGGTCTTCGGGGCCTTCCAGCGGGCAATCCCGCGAGCCGCCAGGTTGAGGATCATCACGAAGGCGATCAGCGTCAGCGACGCCGCCCACGCACGGTCGTACGCCGGACCCGCACCAGCGCCGTACTGCTGATAGATGTACAGCGGCAGCGACTGCTGCGCACCCTCGAAGGGGTTGCTGTTGATGAGCGAGTTCCCCCACACCAGCAGCAGCACCGGCGCGGTCTCGCCCGCGATACGGGCGATCGCCAGCATGATGCCGGTGGTGATGCCGCCGATGGAGGTCGGCAGGACCACCTTCAGGATGGTGCGCCACTTCGGGACACCGAGCGCCAGGGAGGCCTCGCGCAGCTCGTTCGGTACGAGCTTCAGCATCTCCTCCGTGGAGCGGACGACGACCGGCATCATCAGGATGGCCAGGGCCATCGAGCCGGCGAAGCCGAAGGGCTGCATCTCGAACATCAGCATCAGGCTGAGGATGAACAGACCGGCGACGATCGACGGGATACCGGTCATCACGTCGACGAAGAAGGTGACGGCCCGGGCGAGGTTGCCCCGCCCGTACTCGACCAGGTAGATCGCGGTGAGCACACCGATCGGCGCGGCAATCACCGTGGCGAGGCCGACCTGCTCCAGGCTGCCGAGGATGGCGTGGTAGATGCCGCCGCCCACCTCGTCGTCGGAGGTCAGGCCCATCGAGTGGGTCAGGAAGTAGACGTCGAGGACCTTCACACCGCGGGAGACGGTCGACCAGACCAGGGACACCAGCGGGATCACGGCCAGCAGGAAGGCGACCCAGACGAGCGAGGTCGCGAGCCGGTCCTTGGCCTGGCGGGGGCCCTCGACGCGGGAGCCGATGACGTACGTACCGAGGACGAACAGGATCGCGGCGATCAGGCCCCACTGGATCTTGCTGTCCAGGCCGGCGGCCAGGCCGATGCCGACCGCGACGGCGACGGAGCCGGCGGCGATCGCGTACGGCGACCACTTGGGCAGGCGCGCACCGCGCAGGGTGCTCGGGCGCTTGTCGGCGATGGTGGCGTTGCTCATGCGTTGGCCCCCGAGTACTCCTTGCGGCGGGCGATGATCGCGCGGGCCGCGCCGTTGACCAGCAGGGTGATGACGAACAGGACCAGACCGGAGGCGATGAGCGCGTCGCGGCCCATCTCGGTGGCCTCACCGAACTTGCTGGCGATGTTCTGGGCGAAGGTGCCGCCGCCCGGGTCGAGCAGGCTGGTCTGGATGTCGAAGGTCGGGGAGAGCACGGTCGCGACGGCCATGGTCTCGCCGAGGGCGCGGCCGAGGCCGAGCATCGATGCGGAGATCACACCGGAGCGGCCGAAGGGCAGGACGGCCATGCGGATGACCTCCCAGCGAGTGGCGCCGAGGGCGAGGGCCGCCTCTTCGATCATCTGCGGAGCCTGGCGGAAGACCTCGCGGCTCACGTTGGTGATGATCGGCAGAATCATGATCGCGAGCAGGATGCCGACGGTCAGCATCGAGCGGGGTGCGCCGCCCTGCCACTCGAAGATGCCGGTCCAGCCCAGGTACTCGTCCAGCCAGCCGAACAGGCCGTTCATGTTCGGTACGAGGATCAGCGCGCCCCACAGGCCGTAGACGATGGACGGCACGGCGGCGAGCAGGTCGATCACGTACGAGATGGGGCCGCTCAGCCGGCGCGGGGCGTAGTGGGTGAGGAACAGGGCGATGGCGACGGCGATCGGGACCGCGATGACCATGGCGATGATCGAGGAGATCACCGTGCCGAAGGCCAGGACCGCGATGCCGAACCTCGGCGGGACGAGGCCCGTGTTCCATTCGAAGGCGGTGAAGAAGTTGACGTCGTCCTTGCTGATCGCGAGCGAGGCGCGATAGGTGAGGAAGACCGCGATCGCGGCCATGATCACCAACAGCAGGATGCCCGACCCACGGGAAAGACCGAGGAAGATCCGGTCACCGGGTCGGGTGGCGCCCCGGGCCGCGCGCTTCTGCTCGGCCACGGACGGCTGGGGGGTGGGAGGTGGAGCGTCTGTGTTCTTAGTGGTTATGTCCATCGGGTTCTCCGGTCTGCGGAGCCACACGTGCCGTGCGGCCCGGTGGAGCCGGACGCGGTGTGCGGCGGCTCCTGGCGGCGGTGCACCGGACGGTGCGGTCCGGTCCGGGGTTTCAAGGCCCTGGACCGGACCGCACTCAGGTCAGCTCAGGCCCTCGATGGTGGTGCGGACCTTGGAGATGATCGAGTCGGGGATCGGCGCGTAGTCGTTCTCGGCGAGGATCTTCTGACCGTCCTCGGAGGCGATGTAGCGCAGGAACGCCTTGGTGGCCGGCAGGGTGTCGGCCTTGTTGCCCTTGTCGCAGACGATCTCGTACGTGACCAGGACCATCGGGTAGGCACCCTCGGCCTTGGTCGCGTAGTTCAGCTCCAGGGCGAGGTCCTTGCCGGTGCCGACGACCTTGGCGTCGGCGATGGCCTTGGTGGCGTTGTCGACGGTGGCCTCGACCGGGGTGCCGGCGCCGGTGTCCAGGGCGACCGTCTTGATGCCCTCCTTGGCGTACGACAGCTCGAAGTAGCCGATGGCGCCGTTGGTCTGCTTCACCTGCGCGGCGACACCGGAGGACTGCGGCGCGGACTGGCCGCCCTTGGCCTGCCAGGCCTTGCCGCCCTCGTAGGGGAAGTCGCTCTTGGCGGTGGCGATCAGGTACTTGGTGAAGTTGTCCGTGGTGCCGGACTCGTCCGAGCGGTGGAACGCCTGGATCTTGAGGTCGGGAAGCTTGACGCCGGGGTTCAGCTTGGCGATCGCCGGGTCGTTCCAGTTCTTGATCTTGTCGTTGAAGATCTTGGCGAGGGTCGGGGCGTCCAGGGTGAGCTTGTCGACACCGGAGACGTTGAAGCCGACCGCGATCGGGCCGCCGACCATCGGCAGGTCGATGCCCTGGCCGCCGGAGCAGATCTTCTTGGAGGCCTCGACCTCGTCGGGCTTCAGCGCGGAGTCGGAACCGGCGAAGGGCACCTGGCCCTGGGTGAACGCGGTGACACCGGCGCCGGAGCCGCCGGCCTTGTAGTTGATCTGCACACCACAGGCGGCGGTGAACTGCTTGACCCAGGCGTCGATCGCGTTCTTCTGCGCGGAGGAGCCGTCGGAGAGGAGCTGGCCCTTGGCGTCGTCACACTTGATGTTGCCGGCCTGAGCGCTCGGGGCCGCGCTGTTGTCGCCGCCGTCGCTGGTGTCGTCCGAGCCGCACGCCGTGAGGGCCAGGGCGCCGGAGACGACGAGAGCACCGAGGGTGAGGGCCCGCCGGTTCATGCGCTGAAGCTTCACTTGAGGGAGTTCCTTCCAGGAGCCGCCGTCCTGAAATTCGGCGGCGTGCGGAGTCTGCGAAGTCTGGGTGATGCGGACCCGTACTTCGACTCACGGTCCGCACCGCGTAAGGCCGAAATTAGGCAGATCAGGTGAAGCCGCCTATGGCCGTAAGTGAACGGAGGGTGAACCCCTGCGGTCGGTGTGGTTAGGTCACGGAACGCTTACGTCGAGGACACGGGGTGATTCCACCGACTATGTCAGGTGCAGGGCCAGCAAAAGGGCGTCGACGAGGGTGCGATCCCTCGGTTGGGTGAGGCGGTTGCGGGCGGCCGTCGGGGACAGCCAGAGGATGCGGTCCACCTCGTGATTCGGGACGAAGGTGCCCGTGGTGGCCTCGGCCGCCCAGTAGCGGACCTGCTTGGGGCGGCCGTGGGCGAGATAGTTCATCTCGGGCAGCCGGGCACCGGGCGAGGCCTGGTAGCCCGTCTCCTCCTCGACCTCGCGCAGCGCGCCGGTGAGGGGGTCCTCGTCGCGTTTGAGCTTGCCTTTCGGCCACGACCAGTCGTCGTATTTCGGTCTGTGGACGAGACACACCTCAAGCTCACCGTCGACCGGGGAGCGGCGCCACAGGACGCACCCGGCCGCCTGGACGGGGGTTTCCTCCGCATGGTTCACCGCTGGTTCACCGCCTCCTTCAAGGGTTACGGGGTACCGACCGTCTGCTTCTGCCAGCACTGCTGGAACGCGAAACGCGCCGCCTCCACCTCGTGCCGCTGATCGGCGTGGAGCACGCCGAGCGCGTACGCCGTCGCCGGGGCGATACGGGGCGTCCGGGCGGCCTGGGCCGCGGCGGCCGCAGCCTCCGAGGCGTCCCGGTGCCGGTCCAGGGCCTGGCCCGCGGCCAGCAGCCGTACGTCGACCGGTCCTCGGTCGCCGTCCAGGACCTCGCGGGCGTAGCGGTGCAGCCGCAGCAGCAGGCGGACCTGGTGCCAGGGGGCGTCCTGCGGGTGCGGGGCCGGGTCCGGGGACAGGCCGTGGATCAGCGCCGCCGCGTTGTACGGGCTGCCGGCGGTGACGAGGGGGAGCGAGCCGACCGCGTCCGTGAGGCGTTCCTCGGCGGCGGCCGCCATGGGGTGCAGGCCGGTGGTGGGTGCGGTGGTGGTGAGGGGGACCTCGCTGGCGAGTACGGCGATGTTGTCGGCGACCGCGTGGAAGCGGGAGGAGCCGAGGGCTTGGAGGGCGCTGGAGTGCGCTCGGGTCCGCGCCAAGGTCAGTTGGCGTTCGAGCAGTGCGCCTGCTTTGGCCGCGCCCACGGTGAGGTTGCCGCGGTCCGGGGCCGGCGCAGGGTGGGACGGGGGGCCGGCGTTGCCGGGTTCCGCCTTCTTCGGGACGGGCTCCGCCCCGGCGGAACGACTGCCCACGGCCACTCCCGCCGATTGGCCGGGAAACACCGCCCCGGACAGCCTGTGCAGCGCGAGCAGCAGCCTCTCCAGGCGTGCCGCGTACGCGTGTTCCATCGCCAGCGTGCCCGACAGCCAGGCCAGTTCGGGGCGCATCGACTCCGACCAGTCGGGGTCGAGCAGGGGGCGGAAGGTGTGCAGGCTGCCGCTGATGCGGCGGACCGCGCGGCGCAGGGCGCGGGCCGCGTCGACGGCATCCTCCGAGCCGTTGGATCCATGGGATCCGTTCGCCGTGGACCCGCCCGTCTCCCGGTGCAGCCGCAGGGCACGGAGGAACTCCGTGGCCTGTGCCCGCAGGTAGCCCGCGAGGGCGTCCCCCGTCACCGGCCCCGCGAGGGGGTTCGTCGGGTCAAGGTGTTGCTGTGCCACGCCGGCGCCTCCGGGCGTCTATGAGCATCTCCTGGACGTTGCGCAGGGGTTGGCCGTCCGGGTCGGTCGCGTGCCTGTTCCACTCGCCGTCCGGGCCGAGGTGCCAGGAGGCGGTGTTGTCGGACATGCCGGTCTCGAGGAGCCGGTTGAGGGCGGCCCGGTGGGCCGCGTCGGTGACCCGGACCAGCGCCTCTATCCGGCGGTCGAGGTTGCGGTGCATCATGTCGGCGCTGCCGATCCACACCTCGGGCTCGCCGCCGTTGCCGAAGGCGAACACACGGGAGTGTTCGAGGAAGCGACCGAGGATCGAGCGGACCCTGATGTTCTCGGACAGGCCCGCGACACCGGGACGCACCGCGCAGATGCCGCGCACCCAGACGTCGCACGGCACACCGGCCTGGGACGCGCGGTACATGGCGTCGATGATCGCCTCGTCCACCATCGAGTTGACCTTGATGCGGATGAAGGCGGGACGTCCGGCACGGTGGTGCTGGACCTCCTTGTTGATCCGCGAGATCAGACCGTCGCGCAGGGACTTGGGGGCGACGAGCAGGCGGCGGTAGGTCTCGCGGCGCGAGTAGCCCGACAGACGGTTGAACAGGTCGGACAGGTCCGCGCCGACCTGCGGGTCCGCCGTGAGCAGGCCGAGGTCCTCGTAGAGGCGGGCCGTCTTCGGGTGGTAGTTGCCGGTGCCGACGTGGCTGTAGCGCCGTAGCGTGTCGCCTTCCTGGCGGACGACGAGCGACAGCTTGCAGTGGGTCTTCAGGCCGACCAGGCCGTACACGACATGGCAGCCGGCCTCCTCCAGCTTGCGCGCCCACTTGATGTTGGCGTGCTCGTCGAAGCGGGCCTTGATCTCGACCAGCACCAGGACCTGCTTGCCGGCCTCGGCGGCGTCGATGAGCGCGTCGACTATGGGGGAGTCGCCCGAGGTGCGGTACAGGGTCTGCTTGATGGCGAGGACGTCGTCGTCCTCGGCTGCCTGCTGGAGGAATGCCTGCACTGACGTCGAGAAGGAGTCGTAGGGGTGGTGCAGCAGCACGTCCCGGGTGCGCAGGGCCGCGAAGATGTCGGGCGCGGACGCCGACTCGACCTCGGCGAGGTCGCGGTGGACGCCGGCGACGAACTTCTTGTACTTCAGCTCGGGCCGGTCGATGGATGCGATGCGGAAGAGGCCCGTGAGGTCCAGGGGGCCCGGCAGCGGGTACACCTCGGCCTCGGTGATCTTCAGCTCGCGCACCAGCAGGTCGAGCACCTCGCGGTCGATGGACTCCTCGACCTCCAGGCGCACCGGCGGCCCGAAGCGGCGCCGCATGAGCTCCTTCTCCAGGGCCTGGAGGAGGTTCTCGGCGTCGTCCTCCTCGACCTCCAGGTCCTCGTTGCGGGTGACCCGGAAGGTGTGGTGCTCCAGGACCTCCATGCCCGGGAAGAGCTCTTCCAGATGGGCGGCGATGACGTCCTCGAGGGGGACGTACTGGCCCGGGGAGGCCTCCAGGAAGCGGGACAGCAGCGGCGGCACCTTGACCCGGGCGAAGTGGCGGTTGCCGCTGACCGGGTTGCGCACGATGACGGCCAGGTTCAGGGACAGGCCGGAGATGTACGGGAACGGGTGCGCGGGGTCGACGGCCAGCGGCGTCAGCACCGGGAAGATCTGGTGCCGGAAGAGCGTGAAGAGCCGGGCCTGCTCCTTCTCCGCCAGCTCGTTCCAGCGGACCAGGTGGATGCCTTCTTCGGCCAGGGCCGGGGCGACGTCCTCGTGGTAGCAGGCGGCGTGCCGGGCCATCAGCTCGCGGGAGCGGGCCCAGATCATCTCCAGCACCTCGCGGGGCTGCAGGCCGGAGGCGGAGCGCGTCGCGACACCGGTGGCGATGCGGCGCTTCAGACCGGCCACGCGGACCATGAAGAACTCGTCCAGGTTGCTGGCGAAGATCGCGAGGAAGTTCGCGCGCTCCAGCAGGGGCGTGTTCGGGTCCTCGGCGAGTTCGAGGACGCGCTCGTTGAACGCGAGCCAGCTGCGCTCCCGGTCGAGGAAACGGCCCTGCGGCAGCTGTTCGCCGTCGACCGGCGTCTCCTCGTACGCGTCGAGATCGGCGTCGATGTCGGGTTCCAGGTCGGAGACCGACCCGGCCACGGTGCGCGAGCGGTGCGCGGCGATGGACCCCACTGAGGGCTGGGCGTGCTGGATCGTTGCCTGGGTGTCTTGCTGGCTCATGAACCCATTCTTCCGCGCCTGCAGCGAAACGGGCGCGTCGGACTTCGCGGGCGGGAGCGTGGCGGCAACGCGGTCGTCCCCGTCCCCCGCGGTTCCCTCGGGCGGCGGCGAAGGCTCTGGCACGGCGGGCTTCATTCGCCGAGCGTCGCAAGCCCGTCTGAACCAATGGTTACGGCGACATGGCGTGTGGGATATCGGGGAGCGGCTTGGGGGCGTCCACATCCGCCGGTACGTGCCTTACCGTACGTCCCTCACCGGGGAGGGACGTACGGGGGTCGGGCTCAGACGGTGCGGCGGCGCAGCAGCCGGAAGGCGGCGGTGGTGGCCGTGGCGGCGACGGCGAGGAGGATGCCGGTCTCGACGAGGTTCATGGGCCAGAAATGGGACGGGGGATGGTCCGGCCAGGCGGTGGGCGACCTCTCGTAGTGATTCGCGGGGGGCCAGAGCTTCTCGCGGTGCCGCTCCAGGTACTGGTTGAGCAGCACCATCACGGCGACCGCGACCCCCAGGGCGGGCAGCGAGCGGCGCAGGACGATCGCGGCGAGTGCGCCGACCGCGAGGGCGCACAGGCCGTACGCCACCACGGCCGGGCCGCGGGCGGCGAACACGTCGGCGAAGGTCCAGTCGTCGCCCATCAGGTCCCGGTTCGCCGACCAGGCCCAGCGGTACACGGGGACGAAGGCCGCTCCGCCGAGGACGATCAGCAGCGCGGGCAGTGCGAGCTTGGCGGTCAGCCAGCGGGTGGGGGAGACGCCCTGGGTCCAGGCGAGCCGTGCGGTGCCGCTCTCCAGTTCGCGGCCGACCAGCGCGCCGCCCGCCCACGCGGCGACGGCCCAGAAGCTGTAGTACACGAGCGTGCTGACCCAGCCCAGCAGCGACATGTACTCGTGGCCGGCGAACCTGTCGGGGCAGAAGCCCTCGACGCGGTCGCAGCCGGCCCGGGCCGCGCGCACGGAGTCCGCGGTGACCACGTTCAGCCACACCAGGGAGCCGACGGCGCCCAGCACGAAGGCCACCCACACGATCCCGGCCGTGCGGTGCAGCCGCAGTACGGTGCGGGGCAGCCCTCGTACTACCGGAGCTTTCATACGGAGGTCTCCTTGCCGAGGGCGGGCGCGGTGGTCCGGCGGTGCAGCAGGCGGAACGCGGCCACGGCCGGCAGGGCGGCGACGGCGAGGAGGGCGGCGGTCGCGGTCAGCTGGAGGGGCCAGTAATGGGAGGCGGGGTGGTATTCGGCGTAGAAGCCGACCGCGTCGTCGTAGCGGGCGAGGCAGTCCGAGTCGGGTCCGCAGTACGGGTTGGACACGCGGGCGCCGGTGGCGGTGACGAGGCCTTCGTCGACCGTGATGCCGCTGTACGACGGGACGCCGCCGAGGTCGCCGACCCGGCTGACGGCAGGCCACAGGTGGGGCAGGGCCAGCTGGACGGCGGTCCACAGCCCGGCCACGGCGGTGGCGGCGACGACCAGCCCGGCGAGCGAGCGGCGCAGGAGCAGGCCGGACAGGGCCCCGGCGAGCAGACCGGCCAGGGCGAGGGCGACGGCGATCGGGCCGCCCGCGTAGAAGGTGGGGAGGTCGTACCAGGTCTTGGCCGTGTCGATACGGCCCTCGCCCGCCGACCACATCAGGTGGTGCAGCAGGACGAGCACAGCGGTGCCGGCGGTGACCAGGGCGGCCGGCAGCGCGAGCTTCGCGGCCAGCCAGCGCACCGGGGAGACGCCCTGGGTCCAGGCGAGCCGGGCGGTGCCGGTCTCCATCTCGCGGCCGGTCAGCGCGCTGCCGGCCCAGGCGGCGACCAGTAACGGGAGCGCGAGGACGGCGAAGGTCGTGTACTGGTAGACGTCCTTGTAGAGCAGGATCGCCTGCTGGTCGTACAGACAGGGGCTGCTGCCGGGCGTCGCACCCCAGCTCACCTGGCAGGCGTCGTACTGCCGCCAGGCCGCCGCGGCGGCGTCGGTGAGCGGGCCCCGCAGCCACAGCAGCGCGGCGGCGAGGGCGACGACGAGGCCCGTCCAGACGTACAGGGCGGGGCGGTGCAGGCGCAGCAGCCAGCGGACCTGACGAGGAGCGGCGGCGGGGGCCGGGGCGGCGAGGGTCAGGGTGGTCACGCGGCGTTCTCCTGGGCCTGGTCCGGGGTGAGGGCGGGTGCTTCGGGGTTGCGCAGATGGGCGAGGACCAGCTCCTCCAGGGAGGGCGCGCTCGTCCGCCAGTCGCCGGGCAGCGGGCCCGCCGGGCGGATCAGCGCGGTGAGCTGGCGGCCGGTGGTGCGGGACTCGACGACCGTGTGCGCCCCGAGGTCGGTCCGTGCGGGTGCGGCCACGCGCGCGTGGGCGGCGAGCAGGTCGTCGATCTCCCCGGCCATGCGGACCCGGCCGCCGCCGACGAGGAGCAGGTGGTCGCAGGAGTCCTCCAGCTCCGCGACGACGTGCGAGGACATCACGATCGTCGTACCGTCCTCGGCGGCCTGCGCCATCAGCACACCCATCAGCTCGTGCCGGGCCAGCGGGTCGAGGTCGGCCATCGGCTCGTCGAGCAGGAGCAGCTCCGGCCGCTTGGCCAGGGCGAGGGCGAGCGCCACGCGGGTGCGCTGGCCGCCGGAGAGGGAACGGATCCGCGACTTGGGGTCGAGGCCGCCGCCGGCCACGATCCGCTCCCCGGTGGGCGCGTCCCAGCGTTCGGGGTTGAGGTCGGCGCCCATGCGCAGGGTCTCGGCGACGGTGAGCTGCGGGTAGAGCGGCTTGGCCTGGTCGACGAAGCCCACGCGCGCGCGTGCCGCGCCCGGCCGCGTCCCGAGGACGGTGACCGTCCCCTCGGTCGGGGCCAGCAGCCCGGCGGCGAGGGCGAGCAGCGTGGACTTGCCCGCGCCGTTGGGGCCGACGACGGCGCAGACGCGTCCGGTGGGCAGCCGGAAGGTGCAGTCGCGCAGCGCCCAGCGGCCGCGCCGGCCGAAGCGCCTGCCCAGCGCGGCCGCATCTATCGCCGTGTCGGTCATGACGGGTCTCCCTTGTGCGGGTCCTGATGGTGTGCTGCCTTGTGCGGGTCCTGGTGTGCTGCGAAGTGCTTGTCGAGTACGGCGGTGAAGAGTGCGGCCACGTCGTCCCGGTCCAGGCCCCCGTCGCGGGCCCGCTCCGCCCACGCGTCCAACTCCTTGCGCAGGGGGGAGTCGGCCGGGGTGGTGCTCAGCCCGCGGCGCACGAACGTGCCGAGCCCCCGCCGCGCCTCCACCAGGCCCTCCCGCTCCAGCTCGCGGTAGGCCTTGAGCACGGTGTTCGGGTTGATGGCGGTGGCTTCGACGACCTCGCGGGCGGTGGGCAGTTTGTCGCCGGGGCGCAGCAGGCCCAGGCGCAGGGCCTGTTTCGTCTGCTGGACGATCTGGACGTAAGTGGCCACGCCGCTGTGCCGGTCGATGTGGTACTCGACCACGGACAACCACCCTTTCACTAATTGAGTAGTGAAAGGGTGTTGAAGGTCGTCGCGAAAGTCAAGTGCAGTCTGTGAACCGATCTGTGAACCGACCGACCCGGCTCGTCCGATGAGGAGATGTGAGCGAAACGAGAAGCGACGGGGAACTGCTGCGGGCCATCGCGGCGGACGGGGACCGGCGCGCCTTCGAGGAGCTGTACCGGCGGTTCGCGCCGTGGCTCACCGCACGGCTGCGCGGCCGCTGCGCCGATGCCGGGGTCGTCGACGACGTCGTACAGGAGACGTTCCTGGCGGTGTGGCGGGGGACCGCGCGGTACCGGCAGGAAGGCGACGTGGCCGGGTGGCTGTGGCGCATCGGCTCCCGGCGGCTGGTCGACGCGCTGCGCGGCGACGGGGCGCGGGGGCGGCTGCGGCAGGCGCTGGCGCGACTGCGGCACCGGGACGAGGCGTCCGCGGAGGAGCGCGTGCTCGCGGGGGTGGAGCACGGGGACCTCGCGGGCGCCCTCATAAGCCTCTCGCCCGAACTGCGCGCGGTGCTCCAGGCGACGGTCATCGATGGGCTGACCACCCGGGAGGCGGCCGTCCTCCTCGGCATCCCGCCGGGCACGGTCAAGACGCGGGCGATGCGGGCCCGCAAGCAACTGCGGGAGGCGCTGGCATGACCTGGCATGTCTCAGAACAGGACCTACGGGCCTACGCACAGGGCGAGTTGGCGCCCCCAGTGCTCTGGTCCGCCGACGCCCACCTCACCGCCTGCGCACACTGCCGGGCCGTGCTCGCCGAGGTCAGCGACCCCGTCGCCCTGGACGCCGGATGGGAGCGGCTGGACGCCGAACTCGACGCGCCCCGGCCGGGACTCCTCGAGTCGCTGCTGCTGCGGCTCGGCGTCGCCGACCACACCGCGCGGCTGCTCGCGGCCACACCCGTGCTGCGCGGCTCCTGGCTGGGCGCGGTCATCGCCGTGCTCGTGATGAGCGTCGTGGCGGGCAACGCTGCCCGGACCGCCGACTCGCCCACGCTCTTCCTCGCCCTCGCGCCGCTGCTGCCGCTTGCCGGGGTCGCCCTGTCGTACGGGCCCGCCCTCGATCCGACGTACGAGATGGCGGTCGTCTCCCCGGTGCACGGCTTCCGGCTGCTGATGATCCGTACGGTCGCGGTGCTCGTCGCCGGCCTCGGCCTCAACGGCCTCGCCACGCTCGCCCTGCCGGCGTACGGGCTGCGCTCCCTCGCCTGGCTGCTGCCCGCGCTCGCCCTCACCGCGACCGGGCTGGCGCTGACCTCCCGGCTGGGCCCGGTGCTCGCGCCCTCGCTGGTCGGCGGGGCGTGGATCGCGCTGCTGCTGGCCGCGAACGAGGCCGGGCCGGCCGGCGGCGAGCCGCTGGCGCCGTTCACCGCGCTCGGGCAGGGGGTGGCCGCGGCGGTGGCGGGGCTCGCGGGCGCGCTGCTGTTCGTGGCGCGGGACCGCTTCGACCGCTTTCAGGGGAGCGCCGTATGACGCCCGCCGACTTCGCCTCCGACTCCGACTTCGCCTTCGATTTCTTCCGCTTCTTCTGCGATTTCTTCTACGGGAGTGCCGTATGACCCCCACCGTCTCCGCCTCCGGGCTCAGCCTCCGCTACGGCGGTACCCGCGCCCTCGACGACGTGTCGCTGCGGCTGACGCGGGGCGTCACCGGGCTGCTCGGGCCCAACGGGGCCGGAAAGACCACCCTGTTGCGCGTGCTGGCCACGGCCGTGCCCGCCGACCGGGGCGCCTTCACCGTGCTCGGGAACGACCCGGGCACCGCGCGCGGCCGGCAGGAGGTGCGGCGCGCGCTCGGCTACCTGCCCCAGACCCCCGGCTTCCACCCGGACTTCACAGCTTTCGAGTTCGTCGACTACGTGGCCATCCTCAAGGAGCTGACCGACCGCACCGCCCGGCACCGTGAGGTGCGGCGCGTGCTGGCGGAGGTCGACCTCGGCGACGCACGCGGACGGCGCATCAAGAAGCTGTCCGGCGGGATGCGGCAGCGGGTCGCGCTGGCCGCCGCGCTCGTCGGCGACCCCGGCTTCCTCGTCCTCGACGAGCCGACCGTGGGCCTGGACCCCGAACAGCGCATGCGCTTCCGAGAGTTGATCGCGCAGGCCGGGGAGGGACGCACGGTACTGCTGTCCACCCACCAGACGGAGGACGTGGCGATGCTCTGCAACCGCGTCCTGGTGATGGCCGGCGGCCGGATCCTCTTCGACGGCACCCCGGCCGAACTGACCGCACGGGCCGCCGGCCGGGTGTGGAGCAGCACGGAACGCGCCCCGGGAGCGATGGCCGGCTGGCGCACCGGCACCGGCTCCTTCCGCAACGTGGGCGACCCGCCACCCGGCTCCGAACTCCTCGATCCCACCCTGGAGGACGGCTACCTGCTCACGCTCGACGGCACGGGCGCGGAGGTGGCGGCGGCATGAACGCGGTCATGGAAGCCACGGCCCCACCCGTCGTGCGCGGCGAGCCGCGCCGGGCCTGGGCGGCCGTGTTCGCCCTCGCCCGCTTCGAGGCGCGCGATCTCCTGCGGTACATCCCGGTGGCGTTCACGCTGCTCGTGTACGTCGGCTACACCCTCTGGACACTGCTGTTCCCAGGCGACGGCATGGACGCCTACCCGGCGCTCCAGGACGTCGACCGGTCGACGCAGAACACGCCCGTGCTGCTGGGGATCGCGCTGCTCGTCTGCGTCAACCGGGCCGCGCTGCGCAGCCGCCGGCGCGATACCGACCGGCACTTCGACGTGCTGGTCATGGAGCCGTGGCGGCGTATGGTCGCCCACGCCCTGTCCGTCGTGCCGTTCGGGCTGCTCACCGCGCTGGTCGTGCTGGGCGAGTTCACCTGGCAGGCGCTCCGGCCGGGCGCGGTGGGCCACGGGTCGGTGGCCGAACTGGCCGTCGGTCCCCTGTTCGTGCTGCTGTGCGGCGCCCTCGGGCTGGTGTTCGCCCGGCTGATCCCGACGACGTTCGCCGCCCCGGTCCTCGTGATCGGCCTCTTCACTGTCTCCCTGCTCGTCTCCTCGGGCACGGGCGGCGCGGAGTGGAGCCGCTGGCTCACGCCGGTCGTCGGCGAGAACAGCACCGAGACGCTGCCGTCCGACCTGATCGGCCGCCCCGCCGCCTGGCACGCCCTCTTTCTGACCGGGCTCGTGCTGGTGGCGGCCACGGTCGCGGTACTGGCGGCCGGGGGCCGGAACTGGCCCGTCAAGGCGGGCGTCGCGGGCGCGCTCGCCCTGACGCTGACCGGCGCGGTCGGGCAGTCCGGGGGCGTCTCGGCGGAGGTGACCGCGGCCCGGCAGCGGGCCTCCCTCACCCCGGAGAAGGACCAGACGTGCGTCCGGGAGGGCGACTCGCGGTACTGCGCGTTCCCGGAGTGGACCGGCCGGGCGGGCACCTGGGCCGGAGTGGTCGACCGCGTCCAGTCCCTCGCGAGCGGGCCGGCAGCCGAGCGGGAGTTGCTCGTACGGCAGCGGATCGAGGCCCGGTACGGCCTCACCGGCGACTCGACGCTCGAGCCGTCCACGACACCCCACCAGGTGACCGTCGGCACGCGCTGGGGCGGCAACCGGGTCCCGGAGTTCGCGGCCGCCGTCGCCTCCGTGCTGGTGGCGGGCGACGAGGCGAAGGGCGCCGAACTGTGCGACGGCCGGATGGTCACGGTGATGTGGCTGGCCCTGGGAGGCGCCGCCGACCCGATGTCCGACTTCCGCCACGTCCGCCTCGACGACAGCGTGACCGGCTCGGCGATCGTCCTCACGCCCACCAACCCGCTGTCCATGTCGGAGGGCCAGACGGATGTCGTACGAGAGCTGCTGACGCGACCGCGGCCGGAGGTGACCGCCGCGGTGAAGCAGCACTGGGGTGAGCTGACGAAGCCAGGGGTCACCACGGCGGACGTGGCCCGGGTGTTGGGGACCGAGGTGCCCAAGGGGGGCGACGAGTGTGCGGAATGAGGGCGGCGTGGGGAGGACGGCCGGGGGCGTGGCGTGTGAAGGGGTGCGGCGATGAAGGGCCGGGTTGTTGTGGGGGTCGACGAGTGCGTGGGTGTGAGCGGGGTGTGGGGAGGACGGCCGGGATTGTGGGGCTTGAGGGGGTGCGGCGATGAAGGGCCGGGTTGCTGAGGGGAACCGACGAGTGCCGGGCGTGAGCGGGGCGCTGGTGTCCGCCGTGGCGCGTACGGTGCCCTGGCGGGCGCTGGGCGCGGGTGCGGTCGTAGGCCTCCTGACCGTCGGCCTGCCGCGCCTGCTGTCCATCCCGCCCGACCCGTGGATGGCCCTCAACCTGCTCCGCGGCGCCGCCCTCGCCTTCGCGCTGGGCCTGGCGTTCCTGCTGGACGACCCCGCCCGGCACATCACCACACCCGTCACGACCCCGCGCTGGATACGGACGGGCCTGCGGGCCGCGCTGGTCGCGCCGGTGGCCGCGCTGTGGTGGACGGCCGCACTGGTCCTCGTCCCGCGCGAGGTACGGCCCCCGATCGGTGCCGTCACCCTGGAGGCCGCCGCGACGGCCGCCCTCGCGCTGGCCGCCGCGGCCACCGCCATACGGCTCACGGACGAGCCCGAACCGGGGCCGTCCGTGGCGGCCGGCGTCCTGACCACCGCGGTCCTCGCCCCGCTGCTGTGGCCCGGCCGGTGGACGCTGTTCGTGCCGGTCGGCGACCCGCGCTGGGAGGCCGCGCACCAGCGGTGGGCGGCGGTGCTGGTGGCGGCGCTGCTGGTGTGGGGGGTGTGCGGGCCGGAGCCGTTGCGGAGGCGGCGAATACGGCCCGGCGCCGGTCGGAGACGACTGGCGACGCCGGGCTGACAAGAACGGCGGTGCGGCGCACCAGGACGCGGGTGACGCCGGCGCGGGTAAGCCGGGGCCGCCGGGAGGGCCCGGCCGGGGATGAGCCGTCACCGGCCCAACCATGAGAGGGCCGGACCCGACCGACGCCTGATCGAGGCTCGGAATCCGGTCGGTGACCGCGAAGTCAGCAGGCTCCAGGGCGCCTTGGACGCGCGGCGGCGGTCAGCACGGCAGCGTCCGTCTCCGTCCGGTGTTCACGTCTCCGTCGGGTGCGTCACGTCTCCGTCCGGTACATCAGATCCGTCTCATGCGTGACGAACCCCAACCGCTCGTACACCGACACCGCCGCCTTGTTGTCGGCGTCGACGTACAGCATCGCCGTCGGCATGCCCTGCCCCGCCAGGTGCCGCAGCCCGATCGTCGTGAGGGCCTTGCCGAGCCCGCCGCCCTGTGCCCCCGGGCGCACGCCCAGCACGTACACCTCGCCCAGCCGTTCCTCCGCGTGGACCTTGGTCCAGTGGAAGCCGATCAGTTGTCCCGCGCGCTCGGCCAGGAAGAACCCCGCCGGGTCGAACCACGGCTGGGCCTTGCGGTCGTCGAGGTCCCGCTGGGTCAAGGATCCCTGTTCGGGATGGTGGGCGAAGGCGGCCGCGTTGGCCTCGAGCCAGGCCGCGTCGTCCGCGCCGGGGACGAAGGTCCGTACGGTCACGCCCTCGGGCAGGACCGGGTCGGGGAGGTCCATCCCCGTCAACGGCCGCCGCATCTGGCGCAGTTCGCGGAAGAGGGTGAGTCCGAGGACCTGCGCCAGGTGCCGCGCCGCCGAGTGGCCGCCGTGCGCCCACACCCGCAGCCGCTTGCCGGACGCGGCGAGGAGCGCCGAGCCGAGGGCGCGGCCGTGGCCGTGGCCCCGGTGCGAGGGGTGGACGACCAGTTCCGCCGCCGGCGCCTCCACCGGATCGGTGTCCTCCAACTGGGCGTAGCCGACGAGTTCGCCGTCCACGTACAGGAGCAAATGAGACACGCCCTCGCGTGGGCCGCCGCGCAACTGCAACCGGCCCTGTTCGGACACCGCCTGCTGCCCGTCGTTCCGGGCGCCCTCCGCGAGCAGATCGAGCACGGCCTCGGTCTGCTCCGGGGAGAGCCCGGAGTGGGTTTCGATCGAGCGGGAGATGCCGGGGCGTCCGGTGTCGTCGCTGGTCATGTGTACGAGAGTAAGGGGCCGCCCCAGCAAAGTGGCGGCAAAGAAGCAACCAGGATGTAACCACGAACCCTCTGTCGCGCTACGCGCGTTGACCCTAGGCTGCGCCGGACGGGGCCACCGACTCATCAGACCCACAGGGGGGCGTATGCCAGCCATATCCCAGCCGCGCAGACCGGACGCCGTGCGCCGCAGACGTCGTACACGCCGACTCCTCGTCGCGGCCGCCGGACTCGCCACGGTCGGCGCCCTGGCCGCCGCGCTGCCGACGGCGGCGACCGCGGGCGAGACCAAGGGCAGGCCGGGCGCTCCCGTGCCGGGCCGCTACCAGGACGTACAACTGCTGTCCTTCAACGACCTGCACGGCAACCTGGAGCCGCCGTCCGGTTCCTCCGGCCGGGTCACCGAGGTGCACGAGGACGGGACGACGAAGACCATCGACGCCGGTGGCGTCGAGTACCTCGCCACCCATCTGCGCAACGCCCGGGAGGGCAACAAGTACTCCATCACCGCGGCCGGCGGCGACATGGTCGGCGCCTCCCCGCTGATCTCGGGTCTCTTCCACGACGAGCCCACCATCGAGGCGCTGAACAAGCTGGAGCTGGACGTCACGTCCGTCGGCAACCACGAGTTCGACGAGGGCGCCCGGGAGCTGGCCCGCCTGCAGAACGGCGGCTGCCACCCCACCGACGGCTGCTACACGGAAGAGGGCTTCGCGGGCGCGGACTTCCCCTACCTCGCCGCCAACGTCCTGGACGAGAAGACCGGCAAGCCGATCCTCAAGCCGTACTGGGTGTGGAAGAAGAAGGACGTCAAGGTCGGCTTCATCGGCGTGACGCTGGAGGACACCCCGGGCGTCGTCTCCGCCGAGGGCGTCAAGGGCCTGAAGTTCAAGGACGAGGTCGAGACGATCAACAAGTACGCCAAGGTGCTCCAGCGCCAGGGCGTGAAGTCCATCGTCGCCCTCATCCACGAGGGCGGGGCCCCGGCCTCGTCGGCGTACAACTACGACTGCGACGCGCCGGGCGCGGGCGACGGCATCTCCGGCCCGATCGTCGACATCGCCAAGAACATCACCCCGCAGGTCGACGCGCTGGTCACCGGCCACACCCACTCGGCGTACGTGTGCACCATCAACGACCCGGCGGGCAAGCCGCGCATGGTCACCTCGGCAGCGGCCTTCGGCCGCCTCTACACGGACACCACGCTGACGTACGACCGCTGGACGGGTGACATCGCCCGTACGGCCGTACAGTCCGCGAACCACGTGGTCACCCGGACCGTCCCCAAGGCGCCCGACATGACCCAGCTGATCAGCAAGTGGAACACCCTCGCGGCACCCATCGGCAACCGCGCGATCGGCTACATCTCCGCCGACATACCGAGCTCGGGGACGGAGTCGCCGATGGGCGACCTGATCGCCGACGCGCAACTGGCGTACGGCAAGGAGCTGGACCCCGAGACCGACCTCGCGCTGATGAACCCGGGCGGTGTCCGGGCGGGCCTCACCTACGCGGCCAAGGGCAGCGAGGGCGACGGCGTGGTGACGTACGCCGAGGGCTTCACCGTGCAGCCGTTCTCCAACACCGTGAACCTCCAGGACTTCACGGGCGCTCAGATCATTCAGATCCTCAAGGAGCAGGTGAGCGGCTCGAACACGGCCGCGCCGAAGATCCTGCTGCCGTCGACCGGTCTGACGTACACGCTGGACATGACGAAGACGGGCGCCGACCGGGTGGTCACCGACTCCGTCAAGCTCAACGGAGCGGCGATCGACGCTTCCGCCACCTACCGCGTCGCGACGAACAGCTTCCTCGCGGGCGGCGGCGACGGCATCACCACGCTGGGCCAGGGCACGAACGACCTGGTCGGCGGTGACGATCTGGCCGCCCTGGAGAAGTACCTGATGGCCAACTCCTCGGCGACGAACCCGATCGTGCCGCCGGTGACGAACCGGATCACGGTCGTGAACTGACGATCGTGAGCTGAGTCGCATCCCTCCGGTAGAGGTTGCGGGCAGGGGCGGTACGCATGGTCGGATGGATCGATGCGTACCCCCCACCACATAGTGACGCATCGCTACACAAACCCATACGAAGAGTTGGGAGACCTGGACGACGGGCCGCTGGAGGACTACCTCCACGAAGAACCCGAAGAACCGGATGAACCCGGAGAACCCGGAGAAGGCGAGCCCTGGGCCCCGCCGGACCACGGCCGGGGCACCCGGCGCCGTCGGCGTCGCTTCTCCGCCCTGCCGTTCGCGCTGAAGGCGGTGGTGGGCCTGGTGGTCCTCGCCGCCTTCCTCGCCCTCGCCGACCGCTGGGCCCTGCTCTACGCCGAGCACCGCGCGGCGGACGCCCTCAAGGACCGCATGGACCTCACCGCGGCACCCGAGGTGGAGATCGGCGGCTTCCCCTTCCTGCCCCAACTCGTCGACGGCCGCCTGGACTCGGTGAAGGTGACCGTCCCCGACGTGGCGGCCGACCGGGTCACGCTGGCCGCGGTGTCGGCGACGGCACACGACGTACGGCTCGACGGTGACGGGCCGACCTCCATACGCGGCGCCCGCGTGCCCGAGCTGCACGGCGACGTCCTGCTGTCCTTCGCCGACATGAACCGTGAACTCGGCGCGTCCCAAGTGAAGTTCGCCAGCGCCGGCCGCGACCGCGTCTCGGCGCGCGGCACGCTGCCGGTCGCCGGGCACGATCTGCGGCTGCGGGCCGACGTCCGCATCGGGCGCGACGGCGACCAGGGCATCGAGACGCAGATCGGCGGAATGCGCCTGGACATCGGGGACCTGGCGACGTACCGGCCCGGCGTCCGCGCCTCGGAGGGCCTGCACCTGACGCCGAAGTCGGCCGCCGACCTCGCCCGCGAGACCCGCAAGGCGCGGGCACTGCTGGCGGTGCCGTCCGTCGTACAGCGCATGGGGGTGCCCGAGGCGACGGTCCGCGAGGCCCTGAACAACGACGACCGGCTCGCCGAGCTGACCGGCACCCCGCGCTTCGTCCACCAGGCCATGCGGGTCAACCTCCTCGACCTGGCCCTGGCCCACCCCGAGGTCCTGGACCGCCTCGGCTTCGACACGCCCCTCCTCGACTCCCTCTCCCGGCTGACTCGCCCGGTCCTCGCCGACCAGCTCAACCTCGGCTTCCAGCTGCCGGAGCCGCCGGAGGGCGAGCTGCGGCTGCGGGACGTGCGGGTGGAGGAGGACGGGATCAAGGTACGGCTGGTGGGGGAGGGGTTGGCGTTCGGCGGCTGAGGTCTAGGACGGGCAGGACGGGCAGGACGGGCAGGACGAGCAGGACGAGCAGGACGAGCAAGACGAGCGACTCTATGACGGACATCGGTCATCGAGGTGACCGACTCTCGTCTCGCATGGTTGAAGTCGGTCAAGCGGTGCTACTTTCCGTGCGTGTCATCGAGCAAGCGGCGCGCGAGGATCGTGAAGTCACTCCGGATGGCGGGAGGCGTGGCTTCCGTACGTGATCTGGCCGACCGCCTCCAGGTGAGCGAGTCGACCATCCGCCGCGACCTGACACTGCTGGACCGCGACGGCGAGCTCATTCGGACCTACGGCGGCGCCGCCCTGTCGCTGCGCACGAGCGCCGGGGCCGCGGCGGAGGTGGCCGTGGGCGAGGAGCCGTTCGACGTCGCGGCATCGCACGACATGGCGCTGAAGGAGGCCATGGCCGCCCGCGCCGCCGAGCTCGTCGCGGACGACAGCGTGGTCGTACTGGACATCGGCACCAGCACCCCGTTGATCGCCCGTCGGCTGCGAGGCCGCCCGGTCACCGTGATCACCAGCAATGTGGCCGTGCTGGACGAGCTGCGGACCGACGACACCGTACGGCTCGTCATGCTCGGCGGCATACTGCGCCGCAACTACCAGTCCATGGTCGGTTCGCTCACCGAGACCGCCCTGCGGCAGATCAGCGCCGACGTGCTGTTCCTGAGCTGCACGGGTGTGCGCGTCGGCGGCCATGTCGTCGACGACATGGCCATCGAGGCGCCCATCAAGCAGGCGATGATCGAGGTCGCCGACCGTGTCGTGCTGGTGGCCGCCGCGACCAAGTTCCCCGGCACCGGCAGCCTGCGCCTGTGCTCACTCGCGGACGTCGATGTGCTGGTCACCACGGCCGGCGCCGACCCCCGGACGCTGGACCTCTGCCGCCAGGCGGGCGGAAAGGTGATCACCGCGTAGGCCGTCCCACGGCCTGGCAACGGCCACCACCCGCTCACATCCACCGCCCCGCCCCAGTCCTCCCCTCCCCTCCCCACCCCACATCACCTCACCAGCCCAGCCCGCACCCGCACCGTCGTACGGCCACCCCCCACGCAAGGAGCAGCCCCTCTACACAAGGAGTTCCGGACATGCGCAGATGGCCCAGAAGAATGTGGACCACCGTGGGTGCCACCGCCTGCGGTGTGGTTCTGTCCCTGCTGGTGACCGCTGTACCGACCCAGGCCGCTTCCCCGGCCGCCGCCCCCACCATCGCCCCCACCACCGCTCGCACCAGGGCCAGCGCGGCCGTGGACGCGATGATGGGTTTCTACGACGAGGAGACCGGCCGCTGGCAACCCGAGTCGCCGTGGTGGCAGTCGGGGAACGCACTCCAGGCGCTCCTGGACTACATGGCGAAGACCGGGTCGCGCCGGTACATGCCCGAGGTCAAGAACACCATCGCCATCCAGCGAGCACCCCTGGAGTGGTGGCCGGAGGGCGAAGGCGAGTTCAGGGCCGACTCCACCGACGACACCGGCTGGTGGGCGCTGGCCATGACCCGCATGTTCGACCTCACCCGCGACAAGCAGTACCTCGACATCGCCAAGCTGGACGAGGCATACATGCGCGACTACTGGGACGACACGTGCGGCGGCGGCATCTGGTGGGACATCCCGGCCAAGAGCTACAAGAACGCGATCAGCATCGAGCTGTACATCAAGCTCGCCGCGTCCCTTCACAACCGGATTCCCGGCGACAAGGTCTACCTGGCCCACGCCCTCGAGGCATGGCAGTGGTTCAAGGGCAGCGGGATGATCAACGGCGACCACCTCGTCAACGACGGTCTGAACACCCAGAGCGGCGGCTGCGCCAACAACGGCGGCACCACCTGGACCTACAACCAGGGAGTGATCCTGGGCGGACTCACCGAGCTGTACAAGGCAACCGGCGACAAGAGCCTGCTCACTGACGCTCGCGCCATCGCCGACGCGGTGATCGCCGGCCCGTCCCTCACCCAGAACGGAATCCTGTCCGAGCCGTGCCAGACGGCGGGCGGCTGCAACTCCGACCAGGCGGCCTTCAAGGGCATCTTCGCGCGCGATCTCGGCGAACTCGACAGCGTCCTGGCGGGACACCCCTACCGGAGCTACCTGCGCACTCAGGCCTCCTCCGCGTACGCCAACAGCCGGAACAGCGCGCATCAGTACGGACTGAGCTGGGCCGGACCATTCGACCAAGCGAGCATCGGGCGTCAGGAGTCGGCGGTGTCGCTGCTCACCTCCGTTCTCTGACCGAGGCCACGAGGCGGGGTTCGGGATTCCCGGAGTGTTCGTGCTCCGGGAACCCCGCCTCGGCCATGTGTGCCGTACCACCGCCTGTGACCTCAAGACCACATGGGGCGTTTGGACGAGCACGTACGGAAAAAGGGCGGAAGTGCGGTGAGCGCGTTGTTGCGGGCCGAGGGCGTGGGCAAGTCCTACTCCTTGAGAGGGAAAAGGGTCGACGTGCTGCGGACGTCCGTCGCCGCCGGATCGGCTTCGTCTTCCAGCACTACAACCTGCTGCCGCAGCACTCCGCCCTCCGCAACGTCGCGCTGCCGTACGTCGGCCGCCGTACTCAAGGAGAGGAACGCGCCCACCGGCTTCTGGACCGGGTGGGCCTGGCCGAGCGGGCCCGGCACCTCCCCGGCGAGCTCCCCGGCGAGCTCCCCGGCGAGCTCTCCGGCGGCGAGCAGCAGCGGGTCGCGCTCGCGCGCGCCCTGATCAACGATCCTCCCGTGGTGCTGGCGGACGAGCCCACCGGCAATCTCGACGAGGGGAGAGAGCGGGTACTGCTCGCCCTGTTCCGCGAACTGGCGGACGAGGGCCGGGCGGTCGTCCTCGTGACGCACAACCGGGCCGTGTCCGACGCGGCGGACGTGGTGCACCGCCTGGATGCCGGCGCACTGGCGACCGAGGGGAGCGACGCGTGAACATCCTCCCGCTGGCCTGGGCCAACGTCCGTGCGCTGCGCCGTCGGATGTACGGTCTCGTCGCGCTCGTCTCCGTCGCCGGTGCCGTCTGCCTGGGCGCACTCGGGATCGCCGACCGCGCGCAGAACGCCACCGACTCCGGTGTCAAGGAGAGCGCGGCCAACCGCAGCATCACGGTCGACAGGCCTGATGACCATCCCGGCACTGCGCCCCTGACGGCGCGTACGGCGGCCCGGCTGGCGAAGCTGCCGCATGTGGCGTCCGTGCAACACCGGACCCAGGCCTCGTTCGGGGTGTCCACGCCGGCCGGTGACAGCGCCCTGCTCTACGCGACGACCTACCGCGCGGCGCTCCCACCGCCGGTCACCAAGTCGGTTGACGGCCGCCGACGTGCCGGCGGTGATGAAGTCGGTCCAGGCCATGGGATATCCGGCGGTCACCCTCCGCCAGCAGCTCGACGCGCTGCCCGCGGTGCTGGAGCTGATCAAGCTGGTCGGGCGGGTGCTGCTCGGCGTGCTGGCCTTCGTCGGCGCGGTCACGGTGACGGGCGCGCTGTCGCGGCAGCGGGCGCAGGAGATCGGCATCCTCAAGGCGGTCGGATTCCGCACCAGGGCGGTGCTGGCCATGCTGGTCACGGAGATGGCGCTGACCGGAGCGGTAGCCGCCCTGCTCGGTGCCGTACTCGGCGCGCTGCTCGGGGGTGTGGGCGCGGCCCTGATGCGCGGCAGCGCCGACCTGGCGCCGTATGCCGAAGGCTGGGTTCCGCTGCCGGCGCCCGGAGTTCTGCTGACGTTTCTGGCACTGACGGTTCTGGTGGTGGCGGCGGGTGCGCTGGGCCCGGCGCGCAGGGCGGCGCGGATGTCGCCGACGGACGCGATGAAGGAATGGTGAGCCGTCCATGGCACGGTCGAACCGTACGTACGGCGGCCCGCGTGCCGCGCTCGGTGACCTTGCCCTGCTGGCGGCCGCCTGTTCCGGGCCGGGAGGGGCGGAGCTGGGCGAGGACTGGGCAGGGGCGACGACGTTCGCGCTGGCCAGGGTGGACGGCCTGGTTACCGTGGTGGGAATCAACCCGGGCCGGGCACGCGCGGAGAGCCTCGCGGTCGTTCCCCAGCAGTCCGACGACACCGACGCCGTCAGCCCGCACATCGTCCAACTGGCCGACGGCCGCTGGCTGGTGACCGTACCGCGCGGCGGGAGCGGGCCGGACCGGCGCTATCTGGTGAACAGGAGGGATCACGTACTCGACAGCCTCCCCGGCGACGAGCGGCTGCGCCGCCTGCTGCCCGGCCGGACCCTGGTCGCCGAGGTCGCGGGATCGCCGGACACCGAGACCACCGGCCACACCTCCGCGTCCAGTGTGCTGATCAGGGACCCTTCCGACTGGTCCACCCGACGGGAGCTGAAGATCCCCGGCACCATCGGACTCGCCGCCTCCGACCGACCTCGGACAAGGTCTGCCTCGGCAGCGACACCGAGGTCGCGGTGGCGGAGCTCGTCGGCGGCAAGGTGACCTCGGTGGCGGTGCCGAGCGGTGCGGAGATCACAGAGCTCGCCTGTTCGGGCGGCCGCCCCGTGATCGTGCGCTCCTTGTCCTCCTCCCGCGGTGGGTCCGGTCCGGTCAGAACCACGGTGACGCGTGCCTCGGCCGCGACGACGGTTTCCGTGGCCGGCGGCCGGGTGGACGGCGTGGCGGCCACGGACTCGTCGATCGTCGGCCCCCTGCTGGACTGGTGACCGTAAGGCCCAGGTAATTGGCAGATCTGTTCCACCCCCGTCAGGGAAAACCGCAGGTCACGTGACCATGCCGGTGGAACAAATCTGCCAATTTCGCGGGCCCCCCGGCTTCGGGGCAGCCTGGCCGTGGGGATGCGTGACGAGGTGGGTGAGCTGTTCCCGGGTGCGGGCTTCGCAGGGGTGTATCCGAGCAGGGGGAAGTCGGCGTGGTCGCCGGGCAGGCTGGCGCTCGGCTCAGTCATGCTGGCCGGCAATCAACACCGCGCAGGGAGAGAAGGATCAGCAGCGCGAAGGATGCGAATGCGGTGCCTGTGCGTGCGTAGTTGAACGCCTCCCAGCGAGCCAGGATTTCGGCGTGATCGGCGGGTGCCGAGGTGGCCGCCCACTGCTTGATGCGGCCGTTGATGGGGACGTTGCCGAGACGGGTGATCAGGAAGGACGCCAGGGCAAGGAGTCCCGCCCCTCCGGCCAGCCGCCGTGAGGCGCCCCGCGTCATGGCGCCAAGCGCGAGGGCGCTGAGCGCCGACACGCCCATGGCGCCTTGCATGGTGATGCCGTTCATCTGCATTAACTGGGTATGGAAGGACAGCCTCATGTCGAGTGGTACGGCGTTGAAGGTGGGGACGAGGTTGGCCGCTCCGTAGCCGAATGCGCCGGCGAGGACACCGGTGGACAGCAGGGCGAGGCCCTGGACGAGCCGGACGCGCATGCGGATCACTGCCCCGTCTCGGGTTCGGTGGGGGCGACGGCTCGTGTGAGCTGCTCAGCTCGTCGCAACAGGCCGTCGGGGGTGAACTCCGCGAACATGTGGACTCGTGTGGAAACCGGTCCGCCCTTGCGCATCCGGGCGTGAATCGTGAAGCGAGTCGCGATTCGGCCTCCGTCCGTGAACGCCTCGTGCACCTCGAACCGGAACTCGCGCAGGTTCTTGCGCACCGGGCGGAGGTGAGCGACGAGGCGGTCCCAGTCGAGTGGTACGCCGTCGGCGACTTGAACGACGTCACGGGTGTAGTACCTGGACATCAGGTCAGAGGCGTCTTCCGAGCCATGGACCACGGCGTTGGTAAAGGTCGTGAAGAAGTCGGCGATGAACTGCTCGGGAGGCTTCGTGTGGAGAGGGTTCACCATGCTCCTGCCATGCGTGCGGGGCTACGCCCCCGCAACGATCTCTTACATGCCTGTAAGATATAGCGAGGAGTTCATGTCTGACAAGGGTGTAAGAGTTGACTGCTTTCGAGACCACGGGCGACTCACCGCGGGTGCGGCCCCGCCGTCGCGCCGATGCTGAGCGCAGCAGGGCCGCAGTGCTGGACGCCGCGGTCCGACTGCTGGCTGAGCGACCCGACGCCGGTATGGCCGCCATCGCCGCCGCGGCCGACGTCACCCGCCAGACCGTGTACGCGCACTTCGGGACCCGTGACGCGCTGCTGGACGCTGTCGCCGACCGGATCACGGACCAGGCCATGGCCGCGATGGACGAGGCGGAAGAGGAGAGTGGTTCCGCCCTGGACGCGCTACTGCGGCTGCAGGACATCGGCTGGCGGCTGTTCGAACGTAACCCGGTTCTCCTCCAGCTCGGAAGTACCCGCGCCGGCGTCGACGCCGACCTGGCCCGGCATGAGCCCGTCGCAGCCCGGCTCGCCCGGCTCATCGAGAAGGGCCAGGCGTCAGGCGAGTTCGACCCCGCACCGCCGGCCACCTGGCTGGTGGCCGCAGTCACCGCTCTCGGCCACGCGGCAGGCGACGAAGTCAGGGCGGACCGCCTGTCAGTGGAAGAAGCGGCAACATGGCTACGGACCGCCACACTCGCCCTCCTGAGGTCAGGCTGAGAAACTCGGCACCCTAGGCGGCTTCTGGACATCCGTCCAGCCGTAGTGGAGGAACGGCCGGCCCGCCTGGAACGGCTACGCCCAGAACGGCTCCGCCTAGAACGGCTCCGCCTAGAACGGCTCCGCCGCCCCCAGGATCCGCGCCGGCAGGTACGGCGACGTGACCCGGATGTTCCAGCCCCGGCGCCGCGCATGGCAGGTCAGGGCCAGGATGTCCAGGTTGATCGCGGCGTCGCAGTCCGTCGCGCGGTCGGCGACCCGGTGGTGGTCGCGGTGGGCTTCCAGGGCGTCGAGGAGGGCGAGGTTGAAGCTTTCCTCGTCGCCCTCGACGAGTTGGGAGAAGAGGACGGCCGGGGGCGGCAGGAAGGTCTGGTTCTTCGCCTTCTCGCAGTCCCCCAGCGCGCGGTCCGTGGCGGGTTCCGGGTCCTCGCCGCGCAGGTAGTCGTGCAGGGCCTCGCGGTAGGAGGCGAAGAGGGACCCGTCCTTGCGGGCGCGCGTCGGACCGGCGAGGACCAGCGGTGCCAGGTCCTCGCGGCGGCCCGTGATCAGGGCGAAGTCGACGGCCTTGTGCCAGGAGCCCGGCCCGGCGTCCTCGTCGAGGCCCGCGGGATACGTCACCGTCGTACCGTCGATCGTCACCTCGATGTCCGTGCCGGGTTCGGCGAGTGTCGTACGGAAGAGCGCGGCGCCCAACTCCGCGGCGAGCCGCAGGTTTCCGAGCTGGAGGTCCGTGACGTCGGCGGAGTGCGAGGCGCGGGTCTTGAAGAGGATCTCCTGGTCGGTCATCGCGTGCGCCAGCTGCCAGACGGCGAGCCGCTCCCCGGGCACCGGGGTGAAGGCCTCCCTGGTGAACCGCTCGAACTGGGCCGCGCTCTCCAGGGTGAGTGGCTGCGGGTCCACGGGGCGTTCGACCTCGACCGCACCGGAGGCCAGTGCGGTGATCGCGTCCGCGCGCCGGTCACGGCCGTACGCCCCCACCCTCGGCGGCGCGGTCTCGAAACCGGTGATGAGCGCGCGCGGGAGGTAGCCGGTGTCGACGGGGGAGGGCCAGCCCTCGCGACGGTACGCCAGTGCCGTGAGCGCGAGGGGGAGCAGCGGCAGCAGGCTGCTCGGACGTGCCCCCGGGCCGGGGATGTCGGTCAGAGGGAGCAGCAGCCGCACCACCGCCCTCCCGAACTCCTCCCGGTCGCCGACGGTCAGCGCGCGCAGGGCGTGCAGGCCGATGCTGTACGGATGGTCGACGAGACTCTCGGCACTCTCGGCACTCTCGGCCCTCCGGGTGCTCTCGGCCCTCTGCGCGCTCTCGGCATCGAGGGACCGCACGCGCGCGACGGCCGCGTCGATCGCCGCCAGCTTCTCCTCGCGGGACGGCGGGTAGCTCGCGTCGTCGTCTCCGGTGTCGCCGATGACGTACGCCATGAAGCCGTTGATCAGCTCGGCGTCGGGGCGTCCGGCCCGGCCCTGCTGGGGCCGCTCGCGGGCGAACTGGAAGGCCTCGCCGTGCCATTGGGCCTTGTCGGCGAGGACGGCCAGGCAGAAGGCGTCGAGCCACTTGGCGGCGGTGACGGACTCCTGGCTGCCCTCGGGCCCGGCGTCGTAGACCATGCCCCAGTTCACATAGGTGAGGAACACCTCGAAGTGGTTGCGCGGGTAGTACGCCGCGTACGCCACGGCTCCGGCGGCGGCCTCGGCGGCGTCCTGCAGTACGGCTTTCGCCTCCGGGGTGTCGAGATCGGGCGTCTCGACGGAGAGCGCACCCAGGTACTCGACGAACTCCTCGGCCAGCGTCCACCACTCGTACGCCGTCACCGGCCCGGCCTTCGACATCGACCGGACCTGCGAGCCGATCCGGTTGACGAAGTCATCGCATACGGCCGAGACCGCGGCCTCGCCGACCCGGTGCCGCTCTATTCGCTCCACCCGCACTGTCCCGCTCCCCCTGTTCAAGATCCGGCCTCAGCCTAGGCCCTGTCCGGCGGATCGTGAGAGAGAGTCGCCCGGAGATGACGAGGCGGCCGCGCCGATGCGACGCGACCGCCCTCACAGCTGAACTGCCCTCACAGCTGAACTGCCCTCACAGCTGAACTGCCCTCACGGCTGAGCGGAACCCCGGTCAGGAAGCCGTAGGCGTCCAGTCCCCCAACCAGTCGCCGACCTCCTGCCCGGATGCCTGGGCATCCGTCAGATGAGGCCGGTCGCTGCCGGCCGAACCGGCCCCCGGACCCGTGTTCTTGTACTCGGCGAAGCGGTCGTCCTTCCAGGAGAAGCCGCTCATGTCGGTCCAGGGCGTGGACTTGATCGCCGCGCTGAGGTTGGTGTTGCGGACCGTGGTCTGCGGGTCGAGGGAGGCGTCGCCGCCGGCGTGCCAGGGGCGGCCGAGGTAGAAAGAGCGGGACGACACGTCGCCGTTCACCGTGGAGTTGGCGATCAGGATGCCCTTGCGGTTGGCGGCCGTGCTGGGGGCGGTGACGTAGCCGGCGGAGGTGCCGTCCCAGCGCTTCTTGAGGGTGATGACCGACTTGTCGATCACGGCCGTGGCGCGGCCGAAGATGAAGTCGACGTTGCCGGTGACGTAGGAGTTGGTCATGTAGACCCGGCCGAGCTTGTCATTGGCGGCGGTGTTCAGGAGCAGGGTGTCCTGGTCGCCCGTGACGATGACGCCGTCCAGCAGCACCTTGTCGGCGGCGGTGCGCAGGGCGACGGCCTGGTGGCCGGAGAGCGACTGGTTGGCGGCCTCGTCGAAGTCGTTGGAGATGGTCAGGTTGCGGGCCTGGAAGTCGTCCGCCTCGACGGCGACGCTGGCGCTGCCGGACGTGCCGTAGTTGCCCGAGCCGTCGGGCTTGGGGGTGCCCGCCGCGTTGTTGTAGACGATCACCGTGTCCTTGCGGCTGCCGCCCGTGCCCTGGATGGTGACGTGCGGCTTGTTGGAGGGGACCTTCACCAACTCGCGGTACGTGCCCGGCTTCACGGCGATCACGACACGGGAGGGGTTGTTCGCCGGTACGGCGTTCACGGCCGCCTGCACGGTCTTGTACTGCCCGCTGCCGTCCTTGGCGACGGTGAGCGTGGTCGCGGCCGCCCCCTTCGTGGCGGCCGTCGTACCGATCGCGGCGCGCGGGCCCGTGCCCGACTTCAGCAGCGCCGGCACATCCGCCGTCTTGTCGAGGGTGTAGCCGTAGTACGACTTCGGGTCGAAGGCCGTACCACCGCTCTCGTTGCGCCCGCTGGTGCCCACGAAGGTGTTGCCCTTCTGGACGATGGCGGCGGTGCTGTCCTTGGTGACGGGGTTGTTCATGCCCTGGAAGTAGGAGTTCTCCAGGACCATCTTGGTCTTGCCGCGCGAGTAGTTGCCGTAGGAGGACTTGATCGTGGTGCCGGACACGTCCTCCAGGTAGTTGTTGTAGAGGTGGGCGTGGGCCGCGTTGTCCGTGGACGGGTTGCGCTGCTCGGTCTCGCGGAACCAGTTGTGGTGGATCGTGATGTCGGTGACGACGTTCTCGGTCCAGCCGATGCCGAAGGTCTTGTTGTTGTCGCTCAGCTTGTTCCAGGACACCGTCACGTGCGTGCTGTCCTTGCGGACGTCGATGAGCCCGTCGGCCATGCGCCGCAGATCGTTGTGGTCGATCCAGACGTGGTGGGCGCCGTCCATCTGGATCGCGTCGAAGTCGTGCTCCTTGTCGTTCCAGATGCCCTGGTACGCGTCCCGGATGGTCAGGTTCCGGATGATCACGTTGTGCACGCCGGAGCCGAGGAAGAAGCCGCCGCCGACGATCTGCCCGGAGGTGCCGGCGCCGACGATGGTCTTGTCCGACTGGACCTTGATCTCCTTGCCGACCGGGTTCATGTTGATCGTCGCCGCGACGACGATGACGTACGGCTCGGGCGCGGTCGCGTACTTCTCCAGGTCGGCGAGGGTCTTCACGGTGACGGTCTTGCCGCCCCGGCCGCCGTACGTGCCGTTCTGCCCGAGTGCGTTGACGGAGGCGAAGCCGTCGGCGGTGTCGGCCGCCCAGGCCGGGGCGGCGGTCGCGGCGGATGCCGTGCGCTGGGCGTCCTCGCCGAAGACGCCGAGGTCGGTGCCGTAGGCCATGGTCCCGGCGGCGGTCAGCGCCAGTGGGACGCCGACCGCCAGCGCGGTCCTCCTTCTGCGGTGGCGGGGCCTGTCAGTCGCCTTGCCGCGGTGCTCGCTCATGCGGCGTACCTTCCGTGGGGGGGAATCGGACCGCTGGTGGGTCGCCGCCCCGCACGGAAAGGTTGCCGCCAAATCCCGCCTACTTGGCGCAGGTTGCCGGGTCCAGCTTCTCCTCCACCTTGTCCTCACGGCCGTCTGGCTGGCCGTTGGGCAGGAGCTTGTCGGAGACGCCGTCGATGTAGTAGCCGTGCGAGTAGATCGTGTTGTAGCCCCGGTCGCGCCAGCTGTGCACCGTCTTCATGTTGTCCCTGCTGCTGGGCTCCTTGTTCCACTGGTAGTCCTCGACGTAGAAGATCGGATTCACCCGCACCACGCGCTGGTACGGCGTCCACGTCACGGAGACCTGCGTGCACGGCGGGATGGTCTTCTCGCTGCGGCGCTCGAACTTGGACTCCTTCTCCCAGCCCCACTCATACGTGAAACTGCCGCCCGCGGTGCCCGAGAAGATGCTCTTGGCGGCGGAGAGGCTGATCGAGGCGCCGACGCTCTTCTTGGCGAACGTCTTGGTGCTGTAGCTGCTGACGAAGGTCTCCTTGTCGTCCTTCGATCCGTGGTTGCCGATCCACGGCGAGGTGCGGACCGGCTCGCCCTTGATGGACCAGGTCGAGGCCTGCGCGTTGCCGCACCAGCCGCGGAAGGTCTCCCAGGGTCCGACGGGCTCCCAGAGCGGGAACACGTCGTCCAGGTACTCGTCCCGGGTCTTGAACTCGCCGGTGTCGACGTTGAGGGCGCCGTAGACGCCCGTCAGGCTTGCCTCCTGAGCGCAGAGGCGCTCGATCATCAGGTCGGTGTCGCCGGGGTCGGTGCCCCGGATGTTCGTCGCGCCGCCCGGCCCGCTGCCGGCCGCCTGGGCGGAACCGGTGCCGGCCAGCAGACCGGTACAGGCGAGTGCGGTGGAGGCCGCGATCAGGGCGCTCTTCTTGAGAGTCGATATGCGCTTGAGTCGCATGGGGGGTGGCTCACTCCTGTTGCTGTGCGCAGATGCGTAGGGGCACCTGTCTGACAGGCCAGGAAGATTGCAGAGAACTCACGAGTAGGTTCGAAAGTGTGTGAGGAGTGACAGGACATTGACAGGAAGCCGCCTGTCCTTGTCGCTCTTTGCCCGATTACGTGAGCAACTCCGCCAACCCGTCCGCGAATTGGACGATCCAGTCCAGCCGTGGCCCCCCACGGGCGACACGGAACCCGTGCCGGCGCCCGTGGAACGCGGCCTGGACCGCATGGAACTGCCCCCAGCGCCGCACGCGTTCGCGATCGAGCTCCGCCGCCTCGGCGAAGACGTCCAGGGCGCGGTGGACCGCCTTGCCGAGATCGTCCGCCTCCAGGAAGGCCAGGGCACGCGACTTGAGCAGGGTGCCGCCGTCGTAGGCGGGGTCCCCCACATGCCCCTTGGGGTCCACGGCCAGCCACGGTTCACGGTCGGCGCGCAGGATGTTCCGGGCGTGCAGATCGCCGTGGATCAGGGTGTCCGGCTGAACCCGGCCCAGCTCGCGCACGGTCGCCACGGCGGCGTCCAGCACCCGGTCCGGCAGCGCGTGCGTCAGCTCTACGGCGTCCCGGCGCAGCTCCTCCTCCCAGACGCCGGCCCGCTCCCGCAGCCGGGGCAGGGACAGTCCGGGCGGCGCGGGAACGGCCAGCCGACGGTTGAGCCGCCCGGCGACGGTCAGGATCTCGTCCTCGTCACCGGCGTTCAGCTCGGCCAGGGTGGACGTCCGGGCCCGCTCCAGCAGCATCGCGAACCGCTCGTCGTCCCGCTCGTACAGCAGGACGGCGCCCCGCCCCCGCCAGGCCATGAACGCGTCGGGCTCATGGACGTTGCCGGGATGCGGGAACGACACCTTCATCACGGCCGGCTCGGCCCCCTCGCTCCGCCTCCGCACCGGGACGATGACCCCGACGCCCCCGTGCATGACCTCGCCGTCCGGCACGCACTCCCAGCGCTCCAGCAACCCGTCCACGATGCCGGGCAGCTCGGCGAGCCAGGCCGCGCCGGTCTCCCCTTCGCGCTCGACGGTGGTCCGCACGAACGTCTCTGGTACCGCGATCATCCGGGCACCCTACGGGCCGGCCTCACACCCTCACCACCAGACGTTGAGGCGTGCGGAGACGGCGGCCGAGCGGTCAGAGGGCCACGACCATGTGAACGGGTCGCTGACGCTGCTGTGGCAGCGGGTCGTTCATCCCCGTACGCGACAGCAAGGTCCCGGACGGAGGCGTGCTCGTATTCGGGACGGCCTCGTGAGAGTCCTTCCTGACCCAGGTCAAACGCGAAGTGCAGTGACCAAGTGATGGACGAGAACCCGACACTGATCTGCCACACGGAGTTCCAACCAACACCACGGAATCCGCCGCACGAACTCCATAGGCTCAAACGGAAGCGATTACGCTCTTTCCTGCAGAAGGTGACATGACCGCAGCCGACGTGATCCACTCCACCCGCCAACGCCTCGGCCGCGTCGGCATATACCTCGACACCCGCCTCGGCGGTCCCCTGCCGCCTGCGGAGGTCCAGCGGCAGATGCTGGCCAGGATCGAAGAGTTGGGCTACGGCTCGGCGTGGACGAACGAGGCCATCGGCGGCAAGGACGTCTTCGCGCAGCTCGGCATCTGGCTCGCGGCGACCGAGCGCTTTGTGGTCGGTTCCGGCATCGCCAACATGTGGGCACGACCCGGGCGAACCATGCACGGCGCCGCAGCCGTGCTGGCCGACGGCTATCCCGGGCGTTTCGTGCTCGGCATCGGCACTGGCAAAGCGGATCAGGCGGCCGCAGTCGGCCTGCGTTACGACCGGCCGCTGGCTCAACTGCGCAGCTACCTCGACCAGATGGAGGCTCCGCCCTTGACCATCGCACCGCCTCCGGACGCGCAGTACCCCCGGCTACTGGCGGCGGTGGGGCCGAAGATGCTCGCGCTGGCCGGCGAGCGTGCCGACGGCGCGCTGCCCGCGGCGGTACCGCCCGAACAGATCGCCGCCGCCAGGGAGACCCTCGGTCCGGACAAGCTCCTGATCCAGATGCTCGCGACCGTGCCCGACACCGATCGGCAGCGTGCGCGGGAGATCGCCCGCACGATCGTGCGGGCCATCATCAAACGCGCCGAATCACAGTACGTGCACAGTCTCGGCCGACTGGGCTTCACCGAGGAAGAGGTCACAGGCCTGGACGACCGGGTGCTCGATGCTTTGGCCGTCTACGGCGACGAGACCGTGATCGCCAAGCGCGTCAACGCATATCTCGACGCCGGCGCCGACCATGTCGTGATCTCGGCACCGGCCCCCGACCTGGTGGCCGTGACGGACCATTACGCGCGCCTGGCCCCGGCCGTGTTGGCATCCTGATCGGCTCCGGGATCTGGCGCTGTCCCCGTCGGACTCGCCGGCGTTCATCAGGGACGTACAGGAGGAGCACAGATCATGAAGCACACCCCCGACCTCAGCAATGCCATCTGGCGAAAGTCGAGCTACAGCGACGGGGGAGCCAACAACTGCGTCGAGGTCGCCGACGGCTGCCCCGGCGTGGTCCCCGTCCGCGACAGCAAGACCTCGGCGGCCCGCCCGCTGGTCTTCTCGGCGTTGTCTTGGTCGGCGTTCGTGGACGACGTCAAGGGCGAGGTGGGTGTGAACACCATCGGGTGAATCAGGCGGGAAACCGGGACGAGAAGGCGCGCGGTCCGGACACGGTGGCGTCATGGCAGAGATCATGACCACAGACCGCCTTGGCGGCTCGGCAGCTCGGTGCCCGCTGAACGACGAGGAACTCGATCAAGGGTCGGACGTACTGACCAAACCGTACGCCCTGGCCGGCGTGAAGATCCGTCCCCAGGGGCTGCTGTCTCCGGCGGAGCCGGTGCGCGGACAGTCCGCGCGGGGACGGTGAGCGCGGCTATGGTCGTAGACACGGCGCGTCGAAGGAGGACATCGATCATGGCTGCCCACGCTGCGGAACCCGATGCGGTCGTCCCTCCCATGCCCGAGCGGACCCCGAAGGCTTTGCGTCAGGCGATCGCCGAGCACGTTCCCTTGCTTCTCCCTGATTTCGACGCCCACTGGAAGTGGGCGATCGCTGACGCGTATGACCTTGGCCCCGTGCCTGCGTTCATGGCCCGCTGGTGGTGCGAGTACGCGATCGCCCGTGATCCGAAGCTCGATGCTCATGTGACCGAGCTCCAGCACCGTGCAGCAGAGGCAACCGACATCGCTGAGGCCAAAGCTCTGATCGACGAGGTGGCGAAGATTCGCTACGGCATGCGGAAGCTGGAGCCCGGCGAGTGACCGATGAGTTCATGGGGCCGCCTTGGCAGATGGACTGGCGGCTCGATGCCCTCGTGGGCCGTGATGCGCTGCCCGAGCATGTGCTGAAGATGGTCGACGAGGCTCGCGCCGAGCTGGTCACCGCGAAGGACCCGTATTTCCGGGGGATCGACGCCGATGGCGATCTCCCAACGGGCATGTGCGTCGAGCCAGTGCGGTCCAGCGATCCGAAGGGGCCGCGCATCATGTACTTCGACAACGGCAACGGCTGGCTGGTGTACAGCTTCGATCGGCGCTCCGAGGATCCACAGATCCTGGTGTTTGAGATCTTCTGGCAGGGTACGGACCCGCCTGCACCGTCTCCGGCGGTGCAGTAGGCGCCCCCCCCGGCAGCTCTAGCACTCCAGCGGGATCACTCCAGCGGGATTCGGATGCCCGAGTTCCTCTGTGCGGGACACGGCGAGGGGTGCTTCCCCGACGGAAGATTTACGGCGCCGATTCCGGTGGCGGAGTCGGCGCGCCCGGTAGTCGCAGGGTCGCGATGGTTCCGCCACCTTTCGCTCGCGTCAACGTGACCTCGCCGCCCGCCTGTTGGATCGTGCGGGCCACGATGGACAAACCCAGGCCCGAGCCGGGGAGGGCCCTCGCGCTGGGGGAGCGCCAGAAGCGGTCGAAGACGTAGGGGAGTTCCTCGGTGGGGATGCCGGGGCCGTGGTCGCGGACCGTCAGGACGCCCTTGCTCAGGTGAACCTCGATCGTGCCCGCCTCGGGGCTGAACTTGACCGCGTTGTCGAGGATGTTGACGATCGCCCGCTCCAGCGCTGAGGGCTCCGCGCGGACGTACCAGGGCTCTAGGTCGGCCATGATCGTCAGCTCGGGCCCGCGCAGGCGGGCGCGGCGCAGGGCCGATTCCACCGCGTCCTGGAAGGAGACCACCTGGACCCGCTCGCCCCGCTGCCCCTCCGAGCGGGACAGCTCCTGCAAGTCGCCTATGAGGGACGCCAGTTCCGTCATCTGTGCCTTCACGGACGCCATCAGGGCTTTGCGGTCCTCAGGCGGGATCGGGCGGCCCGTCTCCTCGCTGCGGGTGAGGAGTTCGATGTTGGTGCGGAGGGAGGTCAGGGGCGTACGGAGCTCGTGACCGGCGTCGGCGATGAGTTGCTGTTGGAGGTCGCGGGAGCTGGCCAGAGCCGATGTCATCGAGTTGAAGGAGCGGGAGAGGCGGGCGACCTCGTCCTCGCTGTCGTCGCCGACCGGGATACGGATGCCCAAGTCCTTGGTGCGGGCGACGTGTTCGACGGCTTCGGTGAGCTTGTCGACGGGGCGCAGGCCTGCGCGGGCGACTGCGAGGCCGGCGGCTCCGGCGCCGAGGACTCCGACACCGGAGACGAGGAGCAGGATCAGGGCGAGGTCGTTCAGGGTGGACTGGGTGCTCTTGAGAGGGACCGCGACGAGGAGAGCCGTGTCGGGGTACAACGCCGGCTCGCTGCCGAGGCCCTGGCTGACGACCAGGGGCACGGTGAGGATGCGTACTTTGTTGCCATCCTCGTCGGTGCCGTTGCGGAAGATGCCCCCACGGCTGCTCGCGTTCTTGATGACGTCCTTGTCGTCATCGGTGACCTTGATCTTGCCTTCGGAGTTCGAGGACACGCAGGCCGTGCCGTCCGACTTGACCAGCTGAAGGTAGAAGCTGCTCCGGGCTCGCCAGTCGCTGATGTCATCCTGCGGACTCTCGGGGCACGTGCGGAGCGCCAGCTGGACATCGGAGTACGGCTGAGGCCTTTGTACGGCCTGCTCCAAGTCGCCGTCGAGCTGCTCGTACAGCTTCCCCTGCACAATGAACCAGCACGTCACCGCCACCGCCGCCACCGCGAACGCCACCGCCGCCGCCACCAGCAGCGCGAGCCTCGACCTGATCGGCAGCGACCGGAAACGGCGTACGACCTTCTTCACTCCGCGCCGCCCTGTCGGAGGACATACCCGACACCACGCACCGTGTGCACGAGCCGCGGCTCGCCGCCCGCCTCGGTCTTGCGGCGCAAGTACATGACATACACATCCAGCGAGTTCGACGACGGCTCGAAGTCGAAGCCCCACACCGCCTTCAGGATCTGCTCACGGGTGAGCACCTGACGCGGGTGGGCCATGAACATCTCCAGCAGCGTGAACTCCGTGCGGGTCAGCTCCACCGCGCGCCCGCCCCGCGTCACCTCCCGCGTCGCCAGATCCATCCGCAGGTCGGCGAAGGTCAGCGCCTCGTCGTCCATGGCGCCGGCTCCGGCCGCCGCCGCGTACGAGCTGCGGCGCAGCAGCGCGCGGACGCGGGCGAAGAGCTCGTCGAGTTCGAAGGGCTTGACCAGGTAGTCGTCGGCGCCCGCGTCGAGCCCGGTGACCCGGTCGCCGACCGTGTCGCGGGCCGTCAGCATCAGGATCGGGGTCGTGTCGCCCGCGCCGCGGATCCGGCGCGCGGCGGTCAGACCGTCCATGCGCGGCATCTGGATGTCGAGCACGACCAGGTCGGGCTTGTACGCCGTCGCCTTCTCCAGCGCGTCCGCGCCGTCCACGGCCACCTCCGTGTCGTACCCCTCGAAGGCGAGGCTGCGCTGGAGTGCTTCGCGCACCGCCGGCTCGTCGTCGACGATCAGGATGCGCTGGGTGTCACGGTCGCCTTCGGCGGGGCTCATGGGCTCGGGTTCCTCGGATGCGGTGGGACGACAGGGGACGGAAGGTGCTGAACGCCCTCAGCCTCGCATGTCTCCCGGCGGACGCGGTATGAGACGGGGGCGGTGGGGATCAGCCACGCACCGGCTGTGTGTCAGCCACGCACGGTACGGCGGCGGGCGCGGGCGCGTGCGGCGGCCGTACGGCGGGCCGTCGGGGTGGTGGCGACCGGGGCGACCTCGGGGGCCCGGGCCGCCGGCGCGTGCAGTTCGTACGCCACCTCGATGGCCAGGGCGAACCTGGCCGGGCCGGTGCCGGTCACCGTGTGCGAAACCTGCTTGATCATGACGTACTCCCTACGGGCTCAGAACGGGCTCAGAACGGGGTCGGAGCCGGCTCGGAACTGGCTCATCGGAACTGGCTCAGTTGTCGGACCCGCCGGCCCGCAGCGTGTTGAGGTCGGCCTTGACGGTGTTGATCGGGATGGCGAAGCCGAGGCCCTGGCTGCCCGCTTCGGCGGAGCTCGACGCGGACGAGTACATCGCGGAGTTGATGCCGATGATGTTGCCGTTCATGTCGATCAGCGCGCCGCCGGAGTTGCCGGGGTTCAGCGAGGCGTCCGTCTGGAGCGCCTTGTACGTCGTCGTGGACGAGCCGGTGTCGCCGTTGAACTGCTGGCCGCCGAACTCGAACGGCCAACCGCCGCCGCCCTGCTGCTGTTGCTGCTGCTGGCCCTCGTCCGTCGAGACGGTCACATCGCGGTCCAGGGCCGAGACGATGCCGCTGGTGACGGTGCCGCTCAGGCCCTCGGGCGAGCCGATCGCCACGACCTCGTCGCCGACCTGCACACCGGTGGAGTCGCCGAGGGTGGCCGCCTTCATGCCGGAGGCGTTCTCCAGCTTGATCAGGGCGAGGTCCTTCTTGCTGTCGGTGCCGACGACCTTCGCGGTGTACGTCTTGCCCTCACTGGTCGTCACCTTGATCGACGAGGCGCCGGAGACGACGTGGTTGTTGGTGATGATCTCGCCGTCGCTGGTGATGATCACGCCGGAGCCGGTGGACTCGCCGGCGTTCGAGGTGGCGTTGATCTCGACGATGCTCGGGCTGACCGCCTTGGCGACCCCGGCGACCGTGCCCCTGGCGGCGGACGGCACCACGTCGGTGCTGGTGCTGCCGGAGGAGGCGACGGTGTCGGAGCCGGTCAGCTCCTGGATGCCGTACGCGGTACCGCCGCCGATGGCCGCGGCGACGATCGCCACGGCGGCCAGCAGGGCGACGGGACCACGGGCGCGCTTCTTGGGGGCGTGGGCGTGGGCGTGGGCCGCGGGCGGCTGCGCCGGCGGGGGCGGCCACTCGGGGTTCACAGGGCTCACAGGAGAGGAGTCGTGCTGCTGGGGGTACGGGTTCTGCTGGTCACCCTGGTAAGGGTTCTCGTACTCGCCGCTGCGGCGGATGCTCTCGGTCATGTCACTGAGCTTGTCGCCCGACCATGAGAGGCCCCTGAGTGCTCCCTGAGAAGCCCGACAGAACGTCGTATGCCCGATGTAAGCAAGATTCCCGAGTCGCCGCGTAACCGCCGGAGGCTACACGCACCCGCAGGACTGCCGCACCACCAGCCGCGACGGGAACTGCTTCAGCCGCTCCCGCCGCGCCCCCGCCACCCGCAGCCCGTCGTCGAGGACGAGGTCCACGGCCGCCCGGGCCATGGCCGGCCGGTCCGACGCGACCGTGGTGAGGGGCGGGTCGGCCAGGGCCGCTTCCTTGATGTCGTCGAAGCCCGCCACCGCGAGCTCGCCCGGCACGTCGATGCGCAGCTCGCGCGCGGCGCGCAGCAGGCCGATCGCCTGGTCGTCGGTGGAGCAGAAGATCGCGGGCGGGCGGTTCGGCCCGGCCAGGATCTTCAGGGCCGCCTGGTAGGCGTCGTAGCGGTTGTACAGCGCCTCGAAGAGCCGGCCCTCCGTGGAGATCCCGGCCTCGGCCATCGCGCGCCGCCAGCCCTCGACGTGGTCGGAGACCGGGTCGCCGACCACGGGCGTCTCCGCTATGCCGCCCATACAGGCGACGTACTCGTAGCCGTGCTCCAGCAGATGGCGTACGGCGAGCTGGGCGCCGCCCAGGTCGTCCGTGACGACGGCGACGTCGTCGATGGCCTCCGGCCGCTCGTGCAGCAGCACCACGCGGGCGTCCCAGGCCTCGATCTCGGCGGCGGCGAGGTCGTTCATGGCGTGGCTGACCAGGATCAGCCCGGAGACGCGCATCCCCAGGAAGGCCCGCAGATAGTGGACCTCGCGCTCGCCGATGTAGTCGGAGTTGCCGACGAGCACCATTTTTCCGCGCTCGGACGCCGCCTGTTCGACGGCGTGCGCCATCTCCCCGAAGAAGGGCTGGCGCGCGTCCGGCACGATCAGGCCCAGGAGATCCGTGCGCCGGGACGCCATCGCCTGCGCGACCCGGTCGGGCCGGTAGCCCAGCTCCTTGATGGCGGCGAGGACACGCTCGCGCGTGGCCGGGGCAACCGGCCGGGGTCCGTTGTTGATGACATAGCTGACGACGGCGGTGGACGTACCCGCCAGCCGCGCCACATCATCCCTGGTTACCTTGGCCACGCGCGGAGTCTACGCGGATGGACCCGCTCTGGGCAGGGCGTGAAGCACCCCACCTGCGCCGGAAGGACCCCGCGTGTGCGGGAGCGACGCTGGGGCCTGTCCGGCGGATCATGCCGCAGACGCGGGGTCCGGCACGCCCATCTGCGGCGTTGTCGTCGGTCCCCGACGCTCCGCGTCGACTCCCTCCTCCGCCTTGCAGCTGGACGCACCAGACCCCGCTCACCTGCGCTTATTGGCGCCGCTGCTTTCCTGCGACCTGATCCGCCGGACAGGCCCCAGAGCGGGCTTCCGTCATGCCTCGGCCGCGATCTCCGCGCTGTCCAGAGCGGCCGCCTCGTCCGCATCCTCCGGCTTTGCCTGGCTTGCCTTGGCCTTCGCCTCGTCCACGCCGCGGTCGCCCTTCTCCGGCGTAACGAATCGATAACCGACGTTCCGGACGGTCCCGATCAGCGACTCGTGTTCGGGTCCGAGCTTGGCGCGCAGCCGTCGTACGTGCACGTCGACCGTTCGGGTGCCGCCGAAGTAGTCGTACCCCCAGACCTCCTGGAGGAGCTGCGCGCGGGTGAAGACGCGGCCCGGGTGCTGGGCGAGGTACTTCAGGAGCTCGAACTCCTTGAAGGTGAGGTCGAGGACCCGGCCCTTGAGCTTGGCGGAGTAGGTCGCCTCGTCGACCGACAGGTCGCCGTTGCGGATCTCCATGGGGGAGTCGTCGTTGACGATCTGCTGGCGGCCCATGGCCAGGCGCAGGCGCGCCTCGACCTCCGCCGGTCCGGCGGTGTCCAGCAGGACGTCGTCGATGCCCCAGTCGGCGGTGACGGCGGCGAGCCCGCCCTCCGTCACGACGAGGATGAGAGGACAGCCGGGCCCGGTGGACCGCAGCAGCTGGCACAGGCTGCGGACCTGCGGCAGGTCACGGCGCCCGTCGATCAGAATGGCGTCGGCACCCGGGGTGTCGACGAGGGCAGGCCCTTCCGCCGGGGCTACGCGCACGTTGTGCAGCAGCAGACCGAGTGCGGGAAGCACCTCCGTGGACGGCTGGAGAGCGTTGGTCAGGAGCAGCAGAGAACTCATACGTCGTGTTCCTCCTCGGTCCCTGCGAGGACGTTTGCGGCCATGCTCTGCGATCCCGGGGCCCCGTACACCTGCGGTTTCCCGCGTCGTATACAACGCTTCCGAAAGCACAAAAGGACTCGGGGGCTACGCTGCCCGAGTCCTCTGCCCAGCAGAATAGCCCACATGAGCACTACTCCGGCAGGTCATGTGGCCCGATCCACCATTCGTCCGCACTCTGAGACGAGCAGAAGTACCCCTATACGGACGTTTCTGCACACCACCGATGGTGTGACGATCGATTCCGTATACGACCCGGGGGACGTCGTATACGACGCCTCGCGGCCACCTGCCCGTGACCTGGTGTTCGTGATCGCGCACGGCTTCACCGGCGATGTGGACCGGCCACACGTGCGACGGGTGGTGCGGGCCTTCACCCCGTACGGAGCCGTCGTCTCGTTCTCCTTCCGGGGCCACGGCGCCTCCGGCGGGCGGTCGACGGTCGGCGACCGGGAGGTGCTGGACCTGGCCGCGGCGGTGCGATGGGCCCGCTCGCACGGCCACGCGCGCGTGGTCACCGTCGGCTTCTCCATGGGCGGCTCGGTGGTGCTGCGGCACGCGGCGCTGTACGGGGCGCGGCATGGGGGGCGCACGGAAGCGCGCGGGGAGGTGCGTACGGAGGTGCGTACGGAGGTGCGTACGGAAGCCCATATGGAAGCTCATACGGATGCGGTGGTCTCCGTGAGTGCGCCGGCCCGTTGGTATTACCGGGGTACGGCCCCCATGCGGCGGCTCCACTGGCTGGTGACCCGCCCCGAGGGGCGCCTGGTCGGCCGCTACGGCTTCCGTACGCGGATCCACCACCGGGACTGGGACCCGGTCCCGCTGTCTCCCGTGGAGGCGGTGCCGAGGATCGCCCCGACACCCCTGCTGATCGTGCACGGCGAACTGGACGGCTACTTCCCGGTCGACCACCCGCGCATGCTGGCCGATGCCGCCGGTGACCACGGGGAACTCTGGCTGGAGCCCGGCATGGGCCACGCCGAGCACGCGGCCGACGACGGGCTGCTGGCGCGGATCGGGGACTGGGCTGTCGGACAGTCCGGCTAGCCTGGCGGTGTACACCACCGACTGATTGAGGATCGGATGCCAAAGGTCACGGTGCGCTACTGGGCCGCCGCGAAGGCCGCGGCCGGGATCGCCGAGGAGCCGTTCGACGCGGACACGCTCGCCGAGGCGCTCGACGGGGTGCGCGGGCGACACCCCGGTGAACTGGTCCGTGTCCTGCGGCGATGCTCGTTCCTCGTCGACGGTGACCCCGTGGGCACCCGCGGACATGAGACGGTACGGCTGGCCGACGGCGGCACGGTCGAGGTGCTCCCGCCGTTCGCAGGAGGGTGACGATGACCGACCAGCCGTACGAGGGGCAGTACGAGGGGCAGTACCCGCAGGGGTACGACCCGTATCAGCAGCAGGGCCACCAGGCCCAGCAGGGCCAGGCGTGGCCCGGGTACCAGGCGTACGAGGACCCGCAGGCCGCTCAGCAGTACACGCAGCAGTGGCAGGGGCAGACCTGGGAGACGCAGACGCATGCGCACGTGCCTGCGGCGGAAACGGCGTATGTGCCGCAACAGCAGGGGTACGAGCCCGCCCACACGGCGCCCGGCGCTGCAGGCCTTGCCCACCCGTCCCGCCCCAGCGGGACGACTGCCCAAGGCGGTGCCAGTAGCGAAGAGGCCCCCGACTACGGTCCCGCCACCGTCGCCGGCAACGCCCGCATCACCGACGCCCAGCGCGCCCGGCTCGAAGGCCGTTCCCCGATCATCGAACCCGGCATGCAGCCGGCCGCGCTCACCGCGCTTCTAGGCCTGCTCCTCGCCGGTACGGCGGCCATCGGGTCGTACGCCCTCCTCGTACCGCTCGTCGTCCTCCAGGCCGTCACGGCCGCGGGCTGGTTCCGGCTGAACGGCATGTGGCCCGCCCGGCAGGGCATCGCCCTGGCCTTCGCGGGCGGGCTCACCGCCGACGCGGTGCTGCTGGTGGCGGGCCGCGAGCACGGGCCCGCCGCGATCCTCGGCACGCTGGGCGTGTGGGTGCTGCTCGCCCTCGTCTCGCAATTGCGCTCGCACGCCGACCCGGACGAGCGGATGTACGGCCTCATGGCGACGGTCGCCTCGGCGGCCCTGACCATCGTCGCGGCCGGCCACCTCGCGGCCGAGGCGGACGCGGTCACGGTCGGCGCGGTGGCGGTGGGGGTCGCCGTCCTGGCCCGCGCGCTGCCCCTGCCGACCCCGGCCTCCGTGATCGTCTCCCTGCTCGCCGCGGCGGGCGCGGGGATCGCGGTCGGCGGGATGACGGGGGTGGGGGCCGAGGGGGCGCTGCTCGGGGCGGGAGCGGCGGTGTGCGCGCTGATCGGCCACCGGGTGGCGAGCTACGACTACCCGTCCAGGTTCGTCCACTTCACGGCGGGCGTGGCGTTGCCGCTGGCCGCGGCGGCGCCGGCGGTTTATGTGCTGGGGCGGGCGCTGGGCTGAGGGGGTCTGGGGGCGAAGCCCCCAGAGGGTCACCTCTACTGCCGCCGCCTCTTGCCGTCCAGCTCGTCCCACCACTCGTCCGACTTCGGGTCACCGGACGGGTCGTCCCACCAGCGGTCTTCGGGGCCGCGCCGATTCGCGACCATCGCGGCCAGGGGCGGGATGACCATGGCGACCACGCACATGCCGACGGCCACGGGAATCGACCAGAGGCGTACGACACCCCAGGCCAGGACGAAGAGGCCGATGCAGGTCCCCATCATGGCGAAGTAGCGATGACGCCGCCGTGCGTACATGAGTCCAGCGTAGGTCCGGGCACGCCGAAGGGCCGCACCCCAGGTCCAACCCGGGAGTGCGGCCCTTCAGGCGTTCGAGGCGTACCTCAGACCGCGATCGCGACCTCGGCCAGGCCGCCCTGCTGGGCGACGACCGTGCGGTCGGCGGTGGCGCCGGGTACGAGGGCGCGGACGGTCCAGGTGCCCTCGGCCGCGTAGAAGCGGAACTGTCCGGTGGCGGAGGTCGGGACCTCCGCGGTGAACTCGCCGGTCGAGTCCAGCAGGCGGACGTAGCCGACCACCGGCTCGCCGTCCTTGGTCACCTGACCCTGGATCGTGGTCTCACCGGGCTTGATCGTCGAGGCGTCCGGGCCGCCGGCCTTCGCTCCACACATGTCGTCTCCTGAAGAGGTCTTGAAAGGTCGGTCGGGTTTGCTTACTTGTTGGCGCCGAGCTCGATCGGCACGCCGACGAGGGAGCCGTACTCGGTCCAGGAGCCGTCGTAGTTCTTGACGTTCTCGACACCGAGCAGCTCGTGCAGGACGAACCAGGTCAGGGCCGAGCGCTCACCGATGCGGCAGTAGGCGATGGTGTCCTTCGCCAGGTCCACCTGCTCCTCGGCGTAGAGCTCCTTGAGCTCCTCGTCCGACTTGAACGTGCCGTCGTCGTTGGCGTTCTTCGACCACGGGATGTTGCGGGCGGACGGGACGTGACCCGGACGCTGCGACTGCTCCTGCGGGAGGTGGGCCGGGGCGAGCAGCTTGCCGGAGAACTCGTCGGGCGAGCGGACGTCGACGAGGTTCTGCGAACCGATGGCCGCCACGACGTCGTCGCGGAAGGCGCGGATCGACTTGTTCTGCGGCTTGGCCTTGTAGTCGGTGGCGGCCCGCTCCGGGACCTCCTCGACCAGCTCGCGGGCGTCCAGCTCCCACTTCTTGCGGCCGCCGTCGAGGAGCTTGACGTTCTCGTGGCCGTACAGCTTGAAGTACCAGTAGGCGTACGACGCGAACCAGTTGTTGTTGCCGCCGTAGAGGATCACCAGCGTGTCGTTGGCGATGCCCTTCGCCGACAGGAGCTTCTCGAAGCCCTCCTGGTCGATGAAGTCACGACGGACCGGGTCCTGGAGGTCCTGGGTCCAGTCGATGCGGATCGCGTTGCGGATGTGGTTCTTCTCGTAGGCGGACGTGTCTTCGTCCACCTCGACGATGGCGATGCTCGGGTTGTCGAGGTTGGCCTCGACCCAGTCGGCATCGACCAGGACGTCGCTGCGGCTCATGCTCTTTCTCCTCCGGGGCAGTTGCGGCGGGGCGTGCGAGTGAGGGGGCGCGCGGGCAGGCCGTGAGCGGCGCACGCGCGCGGATGCCCTGGACAGGGCGGTGGGGGATGCGGGAGTCGGTGCTCCCGCTCAGAAGGTGCGACAGAGCATGGCGGCGACGCGGCACAGGTCTACTGCCCGCCGCTTCGTGAGATCCGCCTGTCGCTTCATGGGCTCGATCGTAGGGACGGACGGGTATGCGTGTCACCGGCGTGTCGGATTATGAGATGCCATCGTCCAGGATGTGGGACGAGAAACGCGCCCGGGCCGTTGTCGTACGGTCCCGGGCGCATGTAGCCGTCGTCACATCTACGGTACGGACGTCGGCGTCTCGCCTTTCGGACACCGTTCGTCCACCGAACGTTCGAACCTCGTCCTACCCGGCCAGCTCGACGTTCGAACCCTTCACCGTGATCTCCACCCCGCTCTTCGCCGCCTGCACCTTGTCCAGCTGGATGCCGCCCGGCAGACCGTCGATCTTCTGCTCGAAGTCGGTGATCGCCCGGACCCGGCCCTCGGCGAGGTCGACACCGGCGAACGAGGGCAGGTTGTCCGCGTGCACCTTCACGGTGTCGCCCTGGGCGGTGACCGTGCTGAGCACCTGGACCGGCTCCGGCAGCTTGTTGCCGAGCACCGTCGCCTCGACCTCGACCTTGATCTTGCCGTTGCCTCCGTCGGAGAGGCCGACCACGTTGGCGGTGACGCCGGGGGCGACCTGGGTGGGCTCGGACTTGGCGGTCTTGAGCAGCTCGTCGTAGGTGATGGAGGCGGTGCCGGTGGCGGTGGCCGCCGTGGCGGAGCTGTAGTCGCCGGAGAACGCGACGCCCTTCATGGTGGCGTTCAGGTCGTCGATACGGATCTTCTGGCCGCCGGTGCCCGTGTCCGCCTCGTAGTCCTGGATGCCGACCTCGACGTCGTCCAGCTCGCCGCCCGCGACCTGGGTGAGGAAGGGGAAGCCCTTGATGGAGACGTCCGGGGTGGCGGCCAGGCTCTCGGTGGTCTTCAACCTGTCGGCCACCTCGCCCTCCGCGAAGTTGACCGCGACGCGGTCGGCGATCACGAAGAGACCGCCGAGTATCACGACGACGATCAGCAGTATGCGCAGCGCTCGCATGCGGTGTTCCCCCAAGTGGGCTTCTTCGAAGGCGGCAGTCGAGCCACGGTAACTCTGCGGAGGGGGCTGGGCCTCAGATTGTCGATCTTCTGTGACAGGAGGTGGATACGGCAGGGCCGGAGGCGGGACCGCCCACATCATGAGCGGTGCTCCTTCCGCTGGTGCTGGCGCAGCAGGACGTTCGCGTCTGTCTCCGCGCTGCGGTCGAAGACCGCCCGGGCGGCCTCACGCCGCCCCGCCAGCTCCGCGCACACCGCGCAGCCGGGGAGGGGCAGCGGCGGGCGGCACAGGTCGTCGGGGTCCGGGGGCACGCTGGCGCCGACCGTACGGGTGCGCGTGTTCGCCGCCCGCAGTTCAGCGCGTAGTCGCTCCTGCGGGGTGGCGGGACGCAGTGTGGCCGGGTCCGCCTGCCATTCCCGGCCACCGCCGATGGGGCGTAGCAGCGCGTACGGGCCTGACTTGTCCTGGTACTCGCCGACCTTGCTCGTCGTCGGGTCGTAGAGGAGGGAGCCGGGTTCGAGGGGGTCCGACTGCGTTGTCATCGTGTGCCGCTCCTTTTCTGCGAACGCCCGTACGCAGCGCGAGCGTTGGACTACGCTGCGTGTTCGGGTGCCAAGAGCATGGCGCACGAAAAGGGTCTTTGGGCTGTTGAGAGGCCCAACTTCAACGCTGAGCCCTCCAAATTCAACAAATTCAACAGGAGCGCGATGCCGCAACGATCTATGGTCACGGGACGGAGCCAGGAGCCAAGGGAGCGATTCACCGAGGAGCTACGGCGGCTGAGGAAAGAGCGGAGCCTGAGCCTGCGGGAGCTCGCGAAGGAGGTGGGCTGGGACTCGTCCCAGTTCAGCAAGATGGAGAGCGGGCGGACGCTGGGCGGGCCCGAGGTCGTACAGGCGCTGGACCAGTTCTACGGGACGCCGGGATTTCTGGTGACCCTCTGGGAGCTGGCGCTGCTGGACCCGACGCAGTTCAAGGAGCAGTACCGGCGGTACATGATTCTGGAGTCGGAGGCGGTGAACCTCTGGCACTACGCGGTGAGCACTGTGCACGGCCTGCTTCAGACGGACGGGTACGCGCGTGAGCTACTGGCTCTGGGCGGCGCCAAGGGAGCGGAACTGGACCAGCAGGTCGAGGCGCGCACCAACCGACGGACAGTGCTGGAGGTGGACGAAGCGCCACCGCTCCGCGCCATTCTGGCGGAGGCGGTGCTGCGCACTCCCCTGCGTGACGCGCAGGAGTGGCGCGAGCAACTGGAGTACCTGCTGGAGATGTCGGAGCGGCCCAACATCACGATCCAGGTACTGCCGCAGAGCTGCGGTCTGCACGGGCTGGTGAGTAGTGACGTGATGTTCCTGCGGCTGCTGGACGGGCGGACAGTGGCGTACGTGGAGCACGCGTACCGCGGTGAACTGATCGAGGAAAACGGCTCAGTTGAGCAGTTGCAACGTGCGTACGATGCGGTGCGCGACGCGGCGCTGTCCCCGGCCGAGTCACGCGAGTTCATCCTGCGGATGTTGGAGGGAATACCGTGCGAGTCATCGACCTGACCGACGCGACGTGGCGCAAGAGCAGCTACAGCAACCCGGACGGCGGCGCATGCGTCGAGGTCGCCGACAACCTGCCCTCCGTCGTCCCCGTCCGCGACAGCAAGGCCCCCGCCAAGGGCACCCTCGTCTTCAACACGGCGGCCTGGGGCTACTTCGTCGGCGCTGTGAAGGCCCTGTAGACCTCAGTACACCAGCGCCTGCGTCTCGTCCCCCAGCGCCTCCTGGACGAACACCTGCGCCCCAGCGATCCGCACGCCCTCGATCACGTCCTTCTCCGTGATCTCGCGGCGGGCCGCGCACTGCGTGCACAGGGTGACGCCGCCGCCCGCCAGGATCGAGTCCAGGAGGTCGGGCAGCGGGGCGGCGTGCGGGAGCTCGAATTCCGCGGCGCGGCCCGGCAGCGCGAACCACGCGGACTCGCCGGTCAGCCAGAGGGAGACGTCGACGCCGCTGGCCACCGCCACCGCCGCCACCGTGAACGCCTGGGAGCAGCGTTCGGGGGCATCGGCCCCCGCCGTCACCTTGATCACGAGCTTCTTCGCCATGCTCGAATCGTAATCAACGCCCTTACAACTCCGTGCTTCGGCCGAGAGTCACCTGTGACGCGCGTACACGGAGTGCGCGCTTCACGTTCTGTGGGGGGACGTCTTGGAAGTACTCCCGGTTGCGCCTCGGCCGCGCCGCCGCGGGCGCACCGCGCTGCTGGTCGCCGGTGCCGTCGTCCTCGGGCTCGTCGCCGGTACCTGCGCCGGCTATCTCGTCCAGGCCGACCGCGAGCCGACGAAGCTGCCTTCGCTGTCCCAGCCGACGCTTCCGCAGGCCAAGGGCGAGGGGCCAGAGCCGCTGTCCGCCGCCCGGGACCGCCGGGTGAAGACCGACGGCGACCTGCGCAAGCTGCTGCTGAAGAAGCCGGCCGGTGCGAAGGACGCCGAGTGGCTGGCCGGTGCGGACGGCTGGATGGACCAGGCCGAGTACGCCGACAACTACGAGGACCCGGCCGAGATCTTCGGCAACCTCATCGGCGACGAGTTCCGCCGGGCGGCCGTCACCGGATGGGAGACCGACGAATCCACCGTGGAGATCCGGCTGATCCAGTTCCGCCAGGAGGAGGCCGTCGCGGCCGCCGACTCCGTGGACAGCGGCCAGTACTGGGCGGACTCCGAAGACTCCACCGAGAGCTGGTCGATCCCCGGCACCGGCAACGGCACGGCGTACACCCACACCGACCCCGAGATCGAGGCCGGCTACCTGCCGCTGTACAGCGCGGAGGCGCACGCCCGACGTGGGGACATCGCCGTGGAGATCTGGGTCTACGACAGCAAGCCGATCAGCAAGAAGAGGATCATGGACCTGGCCGAGCGGCAGATGGAGCGGCTGTGACCGAGAACCAGAACGAGCCGGTCGCGACCCACGCCCTCCGCCGCCGTATCGCCACGATCACCGGCTCCCTGCTGCTGGCCGCGGCCGTCACCGCAGGCGTCGGCTACACCGTCGTCACCGTGAACGACGCCGACCGGGACGCCGGCGCCCCCGTCTGGAAGTTCCCCAAGACCACGGCCGAGGACGCGAAGGCGACGGCCGCCAAGGGGCTCGCCGGCCTGCTCGTGCCGTACGGGACGGACGGCTGGACCCGGGGCCCGGATCTCGCCGAGTTCGGTTCCGACGCCCAGCTCAGCGGCGCCCAGGCGACCGCCCTGCGCAAGGAGGCGCTGAGCGATCTGCCCCGTACCCAGCGCCGTCAGCTGGAGAAGGAGATCGACCGGCAGCGCGTCACCGGCATGGCGATGCGCAGCTACTTCAACGCCGACCCCAGCAGTCTCAGCGAGAACGAGGGCATCTACACCGTCAGCATCACGCTGGCGCAGATGGAGTCCCGGGCGGCCGTCAAGGACATCGCCACGTTCCAGAAGGAATTCCTCGACGCCCTGGACATCCTCCGCAAGGGCCCGGAGATCAAGGGCCACAAGAACGCCGAGTGCTTCCTGCCGCCCAAGGGCGCCGACACGGACCTCGACACCATGTTCTGCTCCGCGTACCAGGGAGACGTCCTGATCACCGCCACCGCGGACGGCGTCGAACCACTCGACACCAAGGGGGTCGCGATGCTGCTGAGCGAGCAGCTCGACCGCATAGCCGAGCCCGGGGAGGCGGTATGAGCGAGCAGCAGCAGGACACCCAGCCGACCGCGACCGAGCCGGAGATCATCACGCCGCAGATCACCACCCCCGTGGTCGTCGAACAGCCGCAGACCCTCCTGCCCCCGCCCCCGGAGGCCCCGCCGCTCCCGCCCACGCCCCCGAAGGACCGCCGCGTCCTGCGCGCCGCACTGCGCTGGACCGCCGCTGTCGTCGTCTTCGCGGCGGTCGGGGCGGCGACGGCGTACGGGATCACGCGGATGGAGCGGACGGACGTACCGGGACTCGCGACGGAGTCGGACGGGCGCTGGGACTACCCGGCGCTGACCAGGCCGCCGCTGCCCTCCGGCAGCCCGGAGCCCTTCGCCGAGACGAACAAGGCCGGCGCCCACTACGCCGACCTGCGCGCCCTCGTCCTGCCGGCGCCCGAGGGGGCCACGCAGGACAAGCGGCTGCGCGGCTCGGACGGCTGGCTGGCGACGAAGGAGTTCCTGGCGGAGTACGCATCGGAGGAGCGCGCGGAGTTCCGGCAGGAGCTCGTCGACAACGGTCTGCGGCACATCGCGGCCCGCGGCTGGAGAACCGAGGACGGCACGCACACGCGGATCTATCTCCTCCACTTCGACACCGCTGCCGTCGTGGACGAGGTGTTCTCCACCGACATCGCGCCGTACAGCAGCCCGGGCCGGGTGGTGCGCGGCGCCGGTGCCTCCGTCTTCGACGAGGACTTCCCGGAGCCGGCCCGGATCGACGACGTCCAGCGCTCGGTGTACACGGAGTCCAAGCCGTACGGCGCCGAGCACGTCCGGCAGGCGTACCTGGCCGCCGGGGACGTCCTCGGTGTGATCATCCAGTCCCGGAAAGGCACCGCGCCGGCCGTTCCGTTCCAGCAGACGGTGACCCTGCAGAGCCAGCTGCTCGGGTGAGCCGCGTAAGCTGGGGCCCGGCCTTTGTACCGCCACCCTGCTCAATCAAGGAGCACTCCCGTGCTTGAGGTTTTCTTCGAAGCCCTGCTGGTCCTCGTCTGCGTCGGCGTGCTCGGCTTCGCCTGGCTGACCGTGAAGAAGCTGTACCAGGGCCAGCGCTGACCGCCGTAGTAGGACGCTGACCCCCGTCTAGGAACTGTTGCTCATGATCGAGATCCCGTCCGACCTCCACAAGGAGCTCGTCCCCCTCGCCTTCCTGCTCGGCAACTGGGCGGGCGCGGGTGTGCACGACTTCCCCGGTGCCGAGAAGTGCAACTTCGGGCAGGAGGTCACCTTCGCCCACGACGGCCGGGACTTCCTGGAGTACCGCTCCCACACCTGGGTGCTGGACAACGACGGCAACAAGGTCAGGCCGCTGGAGTCCGAGTCCGGCTACTGGCGGATCGACGCCGACCGCAAGGTCGAGGTGACGATGGTCCGCGACGACGGCGTGGTCGAGGTCTGGTACGGCGAGCTGGCCTCCAAGAAGCCGCAGATCGACCTGGTCACGGACGCGGTGGCGCGTACGGGGGCCTCCCGCCCGTACACCGGCGGCAAGCGCCTGTACGGCTACGTCAAGAGCGACCTGATGTGGGTCGGCGAGAAGCAGACCCCCGAGGTCGAGCTGCGCCCCTACATGTCGGCGCACCTGAAGAAGGTCGTCACCCCGGAGGACGTCGAGCGCTGGGCCAAGGCCCTGCCGGACGACATGCCGGACGACGGGATCGCGTTCTTCAAGTAGGCCGTCTTCGGTTGAGCCGTCTTCGAGCGCCTTCTTCGGCTAAGCCTTCGCATCCAGTGGTCATAGACTCTCCAGTGTGGTGAGCACCGACTGGAAGACTGATCTGCGACAGCGCGGCTACCGGCTGACCCCGCAGCGGCAACTTGTGCTCGAAGCCGTCGAGACCCTTGAGCACGCGACCCCCGACGACATCCTCGTGGAAGTGAGGAAGACGGCGTCGGGGGTCAACATTTCCACGGTCTACCGGACCCTTGAGCTCCTGGAGGAGCTCGGGCTGGTCAGCCACGCCCATCTGGGGCACGGCGCGCCGACGTACCACCTCGCGGACCGGCACCACCACATCCACCTCGTCTGCCGTGACTGCACGAACGTCATCGAGGCGGATCTGAGCGTGGCCGCCGAGTTCACCGCCAAGCTCCGGGCGGAGTTCGGCTTCGACACGGACATGAAGCACTTCGCGATCTTCGGGCGGTGCAAGGACTGTTCTGCGAAGAGTTCAACAGTGAACCCCTCAACTGTGAAGCCTTCAACGTGAAGCCTTCAACCAAGACTTCAACTACCGAGTCGTAGGCTTAGTCATATGAAAAGCCCCCTGCTGTCTCTGCCTGGCGCCGTCCCCGCCGAGGGCGTGGACGAAGGCGTCGCCGCCCACTACGGCGAGTTGTTCCGCGAACAGCGCGCCCTCGCCGACGGGAGCGGTTTCGTCGACCTCTCGCACCGCGGGGTCGTCACCGTCTCCGGCGAGGACCGGCTGAGCTGGCTGCACCTGCTGCTCACCCAGCACGTCAGCGAACTGCCGACGGGGCAGGCCACCGAGGCGCTGATCCTCTCCCCGCACGGCCACATCGAGCACGCCCTGTACCTGGTGGACGACGGCTCGACGGTCTGGGCGCACGTGGAGCCCGGCACCCAGGAGGCGCTGGTCGCGTACCTGGAGTCGATGAAGTTCTTCAACCGCGTCGAAGTCGCCGACCGGACGGACGAGTTCGCGGTCGTGCACCTGCCGGCCGGTTCGATCGCCGAGGTGCCGGAAGGCGTCGTCGTCCGCGAGACGCCGTACGGCCGTGATCTCTTCCTCCCCCGCGCGGAACTGGAGTCGTACGCCGAGAAGGCGGGCCCCGCGGCCGGGATCCTGGCGTACGAGGCCCTCCGCGTCGAACACCACCGCCCGCGCCTCGGCTTCGAGACCGACCACCGCACCATCCCGCACGAGCTGGGCTGGATCGGCACGGCGGTCCACCTCCAGAAGGGCTGCTACCGCGGCCAGGAGACGGTCGCCCGCGTGCAGAACCTCGGCAAGCCGCCGCGCCGCCTGGTCTTCCTCCACCTCGACGGCAGCGAGGTCCACCTGCCGACCGCCGGCACCGAGATCCGCCTCGCGGACGAGGGCCCCGACGGCCGCAAGATCGGCTTCATCACCACGTCCGCACGGCACCACGAGCTCGGCCCGGTCGCGCTCGCGCTGGTCAAGCGGAACGTGCCGGTGGACGCGAGGCTCCTGGCCGGAGAGACAGCGGCCGCGCAGGAAGTGGTCGTCGGGCCGTAGTCGTGCGAGCTTTCTAGATCTCCAGCAGTACGGTGAACGGGCCGTCGTTCGTCAGAGACACCCGCATCTGGGCGCCGAACCGGCCCGTCGCCACCGTCGCGCCCAGCGCGCGCAGTCGGGCGACCACCTCGTCCACGAGCGGCTCGGCGACATCGCCGGGGGCGGCCGCGTTCCAGGTGGGGCGGCGGCCCTTGCGGGCGTCGCCGTAGAGGGTGAACTGGCTGATGACGAGGAGGGGCGCGTCGATGTCGCTGCACGACTTCTCGTCGGCCAGCATGCGGACCGACCAGAGCTTGCGGGCGAGTTGGGCCGCCTTCTCCTTGGTGTCCTCATGGGTGACCCCGACGAGGACGCACAGCCCCTCGCCCTCGATCGCCCCCACCGTCTCGCCGTCCACGACGACGCTCGCGCCGTCCACCCTCTGCACCACTGCACGCATGCGGACCATCATGCCGTGCGGAGGAGAAGCGCCCGTAAGGGGATTCTTTTTTATTCCTTACCCCCCCATCTGGGGCGGATCGGGGGCACTCGTTCACATAGCGGCCACTTGGGGTGGCACCATGCTTCCACACGCCGGTCGAGGGGACGGTTGAGGCACATGAGCACACCGAGTACCGGGCGGCTGGGCACCCAGCGGCCACCCGTGCAGAGAACGGACAGCCCCGTGCTGCCCGCGGACCCGCCCGAGCACGACCTCGCCGTGCTGAGCCTGCCCGAGCTGCGCGTGCTGCGCCGGGACGCCCAGCGCGACGAGGCCGACCTGAGTTATGTACGGCGGCTGCTGCAGGGCCGTATCGACATCCTGCGGGCCGAGCTCGCGCGGCGGTGCCCGACGTCGGTCATGCCCACGGGCGAGCCGTCCGTGGTGGAGCGGCTGCCGGAGATCCTGACGGACGCCCCGGCCCGGCAGCGCTCCTCGGCCCGCCATGTGACGCTGGGCGTCCCGCAGAGCGAGGAGTCCCGGCGGCTGGCGGCGGACATGCTCGCCGAGGTCGAGCTGTCGGACCTGGGCGCGCGGACGGACCTGGAGCTGAACACCGCGATGGGGCGGCTCGTGCGGTACGAGCAGCAACTGTCCCGGCGCCGGCAACGGCTGCAGCGCACGGCCGACGACTGCAGCGCGGAGATCGCCCGCCGTTACCGTGAGGGGGAGGCACAAGTCGACGACCTGCTCACGTGAGGCACACGCTCCATGCCCTTCATACCTGCCACTGCCACTGCCCCTGTTCTCGCCGAGGTCGTCCGGTCCGGTTTCGTCGAGGGACGGCACCGGGGCAGTCTGGTCCTGCTGGACGCGGACGGGGCCGTGGAGCTGGCGCTCGGTGACGTGAGCGTGCCGGTCTTCCCGCGCTCCTCCAACAAGCCGATGCAGGCGGCGGGCGTGCTGCGGGCGGGCCTGGACCTGTCGGGGGAACGACTGGCCCTGGCCGCCGCGAGCCACTCCGGGGAGTCCTTCCACCGCGACCTCGTCCAGAAGATGCTGGACGAGCACGGGCTGAGTGAGGCACTGCTCCAGTGCCCGCCGGATCTGCCGCTGGACGCGCACGAACGGGAGACGTATCTGGCGTCGGGCGCGGTGCGCTCCCGCGTGACCATGAACTGCTCCGGCAAGCACACGGCGATGCTGGCCGCGTGCGCGCTGCGGGACTGGCCGCTGGAGACGTATCTGGCGGCTGAGCATCCGTTGCAGCAGCTTGTCCACAGGGTTGTGGAGGAGGCGGCGGGCGAGCGGGTGGCCGCGGTCGGCACGGACGGCTGCGGCGCGCCCCTGATGGCGATCAGCCTGACGGGCCTGGCCCGCGCCTACCGCACCTTCGTCCTCGCCGACCCCGGCTCCGCCGAACGCCGGGTGGCCGACGCGATGCGCGCCCACCCCGAGTACGTCGCCGGCACCCGCCGCCATGACACGTGGCTGATGCGCGAGGTCCCCGGCACGCTGTCGAAGATGGGCGCGGAGGCGGTCCAGGCGGTGGCCCTGCCGGACGGACGGGCGCTGGCGTTCAAGGTGGAGGACGGGGGAGGGCGGGCGTTGGGGCCGGTGTTGGGGCGGGCGCTGCGGCTTGCGGGCGTGGACGCGGAGGTGGTGGGGCGGATCGCGGCGGCGCCGTTGATGGGCGGGGGCCGGGAGGTGGGGGAGGTGCGGGCGGCGTTCTGAGGGTGTGGGTGTGGGTGCGGGTGCGGTGGCGCTCGGCCCGGGCCCGGGAAGAACGAGCGGGCGCCGGCCTGGCGGCCGACGCCCTGCTGCGTACGTCCGGGCGACCTTGGTGCCCGGACATGCTCTGAGACTCCTTCCCGTTGGCGACAGTGCTGATGCTGCTCTGCATCCGTAGCGAGCTGTTCAGTTGTGGCTGTGCCTTGAGTTATGGCTGTGCGTTGAGTTGTGGCTGTTCAGTTGTGGCTGTGCATTCGGTTGTGGCTGTGCAGATATCCGTAGCGAGCTGTTCGGTTGTGGCTGTGCTGTCCTGCTTCTCACCGACGATGTTCAGTTGTGGCTGTGCGGACCGACCGGGCTCCCGGCTCCCCTCCGGAAGGGAGCCCGGTCAGCCGGACTGGGCGAGCAGCATTACGAGGATGACCGCTCCGACGCCGCCGATCGTGGCGTTCCTGGCCTTGACGCCGACGGTCAGCGCGACGAGGCCGATGATGCCCATCGCGCCGAACTTCCACTGAACGAACTGTTCGAAGGTGACGGCGAGGGCGGCTAGGGCGATGGCGATGAGCGGCACGGCGGTCCCCCCTTCGGGACGGTGGTCCCTGCGGGTCGCCCAGCTGGCCAACCTTGCGAAAGTTTGACCACGTTGCTCAAGTTGGCGACCAACTTCACTGTACTTATCTCCACTTGGAAGCGTCTCATAACCACCTTCCTCTGAACTGCCCAAAGATGGCGGGAAGTTGTAGTGTTTGGTCGTGGACCCGAAACACGCCGCCGTCAATGGGCGGAAGAGGGCACAGCGGCCACAGAAGTCACATCGCGAAGTGGCCGACGAGCTGCGCGCCCGGATCCGCTCCGGCGTGCTGCGGCCGGGCCAGCGCATGCCCACGCAGGCCCGGCTGGCCGACGAGTTCGGCGTCGAGCGCGGGGTCGTACGACAGGCGCTGCACATCCTGCAGTCCGAGCACCTGTTGACCAACCTTTCCAAGGGCAGCCCGGCGACCGTAGCCCCTGACCTGGGCCTCGGCGGGCTGTCGGCCGGGCCCGCAGCGGCGCCGCTACCCACCATGGTGGCCCTCGCCCCCCGTATCGCGGAGGCGTTCACGGCCCCGCACGTCGAGATCGACGCCGTGTGCCTGACCTCCATCTCCCTCACGCTCGCCATGGGCGAACCGCTGCGCCAGATCCACGCCGGGCGAATGAATCCGGCCAAGGTCGACGTGCGTGTCCTGCTGCCGAGCCGGAACATCGACCTCGCCTTCCCGGTCCCCGTCGAGGGCCGCAGGGAGGACGACGATCCCGTCCACGAGCGCTGGCTGGCCCAGCGCAACGCCCAGGGCCAGGTGCTGAAGCACAACCTGCTGACCCTGCGCGCCACGCACGGCATCGACGTGGACGTCTCCTTCCGCGCCCTGCCGTTCACGCCACCGGTGAAGCTCTATCTCCTCAACGGCACGGAGACGCTCTTCGCGTACTACACGCTGGGGCGCCGCCGGGCGGAGACCGACCACGAGTCCCTGGAGACGTACGACGCCGACGGCACCCGGTCGACGCTGTTCGACTTCGTGCAGGGCACGAGTCTGCGCGACACGACGTTCGTGGAGCAGTCCCACCTGTGGTTCAACGCACTGTGGGAGACGATCAGTTCGGAGCTGCTGCTCACGAGCTGACGTCTCCCACAGAGGCTGAGCGGGGTCGTACGGGTGACTCATACGGCGGGCCTCGCGACCAGTAGCGCGAGTACGACCGCCCCTGCGGAGCTGACGGCCGGACTCTTGGCCTTGATGCCTATGGTGAGCAGGAGCAGACCGATGATTCCGGCGGCGCCGTACTTCCACTGGACGGTCTGCTCGACGCCGACGACGAACACGGCGCACAGGAGGGCGAGGACAGGCACGGTGGTTCCCCCTTCGGTCTTTCAGGCGGGGCGGGGCGGGGTGTGGGGGGTCGTGGTTCGGTCGAACAAGAAGCAAAACTTCCACCAACTCGAACAAGTTGGCAACCAACTCTGATTAGGTTGTCCCCACTTGGCAGCTACCCATAAACAACTTTCAAACAACTGCCCATAGATGGATCCGAGTTGTAGCGTTTGGTCGTGACCCAGGAGAACGTGGCCGTGAACGGCAGCAGAAGACTCTCCCCCCAGGAGATCGCCGACGTCCTGCGGGAACGGATCCGCGTGGGCGACCTCAAGGCGGGGGAACGCCTGCCCACCCAGGCCGAGCTCGCCGAGGAGTTCGACGTGGAGCGCGGCAGCGTCCGCCAGGCCCTGCGCAAGCTCCAGGAGGACGGACTCCTCACCAACGTGAGCAAGGGCAGTCCGCCGCGGGTCGCCGAGCAGGCCGTGGCCGGAGCCGAACCGCAGCCCGTGATGGTGGCGCTGGCCCCGCGGCTGACGGAGGCGTTCGCCGCACCGCACGTAAGGATCGACGCGGCCTGCCTGACGGCGGAGACGCTGATGACGGGGCTCAGCGAACCGCTCCGGCTGGTGCACGAGGGGCGCGTCCACCCCGAGTCGATCGAGGCCCGCATCCTGCTGCCCTCCCGCGACATCAGCCTGGCCTTCCCCGTCCCGGTCGGGGGCCGCGGCCAGGACGACGACCCCGTGCACGATCGCTGGCTGGCCCAGCGCAACGCCCAGGGCCAGGTGCTGAAGCACAACCTGCGCTCGCTGCGTTCCTCGCACGGCATCGACGTACGCGTGACGTTCCGGGCCCTGCCGTTCACACCGCCGGTGAAGCTCTACCTCCTCAACGGCACGGAGGCGCTGATGGCCTACTACATGATCACCCGCCGTGAGGAATCCTCGGACAGCGGGACGCTGGACATGTACGACGTCCTGGGCACCGAGTCCGTCCTGTTCTCCTTCGAGAAGGGGGCCGGGCAGCGCGACGCCGCGTTCGTGGAGGAGTCGCAGAAGTGGTTCGACGCCCTGTGGGAAACCATCACCTCGGACCTCACCCTCACCTGACCGAAGCGCGGGACGGATACCGACTCGGTCAGAGGTGGCTGAGATTTGGTTCGACGCCCTCTGGGATTCGAAGGCTCCTCGGCCCACACTCAGCTAGTGACCGCTGAGACTGGACGGAACGACCTGGTGGCGAGAGAGGCCGAGGATCTTCTTCAGGAGCTTGTCGCGCGCACGCGGTATGTCCTCTTCGACTTCGACGGACCGATCTGCCGGCTGTTCGCCCACCTCCCGGCCGAGACCATCGCCCGGGCCCAGGTGCAGTGGTTGGAGTCCCATGGAGGGGACGGGGTCCTCACCGAGGAGGAACGTTTCAATCCGGATCCGCACGGCGTGCTGATCACCCTCGCCGAGCGGTACCCGGGTACCGATCTCGTCGCCGAGCTCGAAGAGTGGCTCACCCAGCAGGAACTGAAGGCGGCACGCGTCGCGATGCCCACGGCGTACGCGGACCCGCTGATCCAGACCTGGGTGGCGGTCGGGGCACGGCTGGCGATCGTGAGCAACAACTCGGCCCGCACGGTCGCGTCGTACCTGCAGCAGCGCGGACTCTTCTCCTGCTTCGACCACATATACGGCCGTACGCAGGACCTGAGTGTGCTCAAGCCGCATCCGCAGACCCTGAACCTGGCCCTGAGGGCGATGGGGGCGGCGCCGGACGTCTCGCTGATGATCGGCGACTCCCCGTCCGACCACGCGGCCGCACTCCGGGCCGGCGTCCGCTTCCTCGGCTACGCGCGGAGCGACGCGGCGGTGCCGAAGCTGCTGGCGGCCGGAGTGCCGGAGCACTGCATCATGGTGGGCTCGATGAAGCGGCTGCTGGATGCCGTGCGGCGCGTGCGGCCTTGCTGAGCGCTCCCATGGTGTCCGCCCGGGCGCCCGTGACTCATATGGTGGCGCCAACTCAACCAAGTTGGCAACCAAACATGATTAAGTTGTCTCCACTTGGCGACTACTTATACACGAGCTTCAAACAACTCCCCCCAGATGGAGTGGCGCCATAGCGTTTGGTCGTGACTCAGGAGAACGTGGCCGTGGACGGCAGCAGAAGACTCTCGCCCCAGGAGATCGCGGACATCCTGCGGGAACGGATCCGCGTGGGCGACCTCAAGGCGGGGGACCGCCTGCCCACCCAGGCCGAGCTCGCCGAGGAGTTCGGCGTGGAACGCGGCGCGGTCCGCCAGGCCCTGAGGTCCCTTCAGGAGGACGGCCTCCTGATCAATGTGAGCAAGGGGAGCCCGCCGAGGATCGCCGAGCCGACCCGCGGACCGGGGGAACCCCAGCCGACGATGGTGGGGCTGGCACCGAGGCTCGCCGAGGCGTTCGCCGCGCCGCACGTACGGATCGACGCGGCCTGCCTGACGGCGGAGAGCCTCCTCGTGGCACTGGGCCAGCCGCTCCGTCTGATCCACGAGCACCGCGTACGCCCCCAGTCCATCGACGTCCGTATCCTCCTGCCCTCCCGCGACATCGCCCTGGCCTTCCCGGTCCCGGTCGGGGGCCCGGTCGACGGCGACCCGGTCCATCAGCGCTGGCTGGAGATGCGCAACTCCCAGGCCCACGTCCTGCGGCACAGCCTCCGCTCCTTGAGCTCCTCCCACGACATCGACGTCCGCGTCACGTTCCGCGCGCTGCCCTTCACCCCGCCGGTGAAGCTGTACCTCCTCAACGGCACGGAGGCGCTGATCGCGTACTACACGGTCACCCGCCGCGAGGAGCCCTCGGACACCGGAACCCTCGACATGTACGACGTCCTCGGCACCGAATCCCTCCTCTTCTCCTTCGAGGACGGCGCCGGTCAGCGGGACGCCGCGTTCGTGGAGCAATCGCAGAAGTGGTTCGACGCCCTCTGGGAAACCATCACCAGGGACCTGACACTCTCCTAGTGACTTCCGATACGACGCAGACTGAACCGGTGGCATCAGACACAGAGAACGACACCGAGAGGCTTCGGGACCTGATCAAGCGCGCCCGAGTCGTGCTGTGGGACTTCGACGGGCCGATCTGCGGCCTGTTCGCCGGGCACTCGGCGGAGAAGGTGGCGAACGACCTGGTGGACTGGCTCGAAGGACGCGGCCTGCACGGCCTGCTGACCGACGACGAACGCAAGTCCCCGGACCCGCACATCGTCCTGCGCGCCGTCGACCGCAGACACCCCGGCAGCGACCTCGTGGCCGAGCTGGAGGAACGTCTCACCCAAGAAGAACTGCGGGCCACCGCCCTGGCGATGCCCACGCCGTACGCCGACCCGCTGATACGCACCTGGAAGGCCGTGGGCTCCCGGCTGGCGATCGCCACCAACAACTCCCCCCGGGTGGTGCGCACGTACCTGGCGAGCCGCGGCCTCACCTCCTGCTTCGCCCCGCACATCTACGGTCGCATCCAGGAGCTGAACCTCCTCAAGCCCGACCCGCACTGCCTGCACCGGGCCCTGAACGCGATGGGTTCGGCATCGTCCACCGCCCTGATGATCGGCGACACTCCCTCGGACCTGCTCGCCGCTGACGCGGCCGGCGTTCCGTTTCTCGGCTACGCGCGTAACGAGCACAAGGAGAAGCTGCTGCGGGACGCGGGCGCCGAGACGATCGTCGCCTCACTGGAGCCTGTACTCAAGCTGATCCGCACTCAGGCCTGAGACTGCTCGTCGGGTCGCACCCACCGAGGGTCGGCGATGACGGGGTGCCTGGGCTTGATGTACTTCAACCTTTCCCACAGATTCCGGTGCCATTCCATGTGATGCTCGGCGATTTCCTGGGTCGAGCGAGATCTGGATCGCCGGTCCCATCCGATGATCCGCGCATTTCCGTACTTGAATCCAAAACCCTCGGTGTCGAGGATCCGGAAAGAATTTCCGCGCCATTCCACGCTGCTTTCCCTGATTCCGTACGGTGCGGAAAATACCTTCTCGTGATTGAATATGTAGAGTTTTCGCTCAGGTACCTGGGGTGACTCCCGAACTTCGCAGGAGATGGCGATGTTCGGGTTTTTCTCGTGAACCCGTTCCAGTAGTCGCTTGAGTTCGTTCCAGTTGTGCAACGTGTATTTCTCACGCATGCGTTCGCGATTTTCTTCGGAATCCATGAAATGCAGCGTGCCGTCGGGGTGATCAGCGCTCTCGGCGGGCTCAAGTTTTCCGGGCAGACTCAGCGGCAGATTGAGATGGGCGATAGTGAGGCGAAGCGTCAGCTCCTGGATGTTGACTTTCTCGTCGCCCAGCCGGTTGAGGGGTTCCATGAGCAGACCGAGCAGCGTCTGCATGCTGAACCCGGAGAAGTCGATGCTGACGACTCGGGCCTCGAACGCCTCCGCCATCGGGGTACGCAGATCGCCCAGGTCGGCGAGGACGTAGACGCCGGATACCTCCTGCGGATCAGAGTCGCCAACGGCGTCGAGAAGAATGAGGGCGATGAGTGCGGCGAAGGATCCACCGAGAAAGCCCTGTCCCTTGAGTACCTTTCCCAGCGGCTCGATGATTTCGGCGGCGATTCCGAGTACCGCGACGAAGGCCAGCAGCCACTTGACGATGCGCGGCTTCCATGCGCTCAGCGACTGCCGCACACGTTCGAATCTGGGCTGACCGCTTCCGCCCGGCCTGCGAGAAGACACCCTCGACCCCCTGTTGCGCCGCGGACACGAGGCGGCGGCGATGCCTGTCGATCTCCGAGGTCCACCATGATGCCTCGGTCAACTCGGCTGTACCAGAAGGTCAGTTCACGTTCCGCGGTGCCTGGGCCGCCCTGAGGAGCGGCTCGTGCGACGACACGACCCAGTCGGCGCCGCGGCGCCGCATCTCTTCTGCGCGCTCGGTCGAACGGGTGTATCCGATGAACCGTGTTCCCGCATCGAGGGACGCCTCCAAGTCGGTGAGCTGATCTCCGATGAAGAGGCAGGCGGAAGGGAGATGCGACAGCTCCAGCTGTGTGAGAGCACGGTTCACGGAGTCGGGGTGGGGCTTCATGTGGCGCGGCTCGCGTGGATCACGCCCCTCTACGACGTCGAACTTCGACTGGAGACCGAGGCACTTGAGGAACTCCATGATCGGGCCGTCCGCGTTGTTGCTCACGATCGCGAGACGCAGGTGGAGGTCTTGCAGCGCCTCCACGAGGTCGGCGAAGTACGTTTCCGGAATCGCCGACTTCACCGCGTCGAACTCGTGCTCCGTCACGATGCGTTCCGCCGCTTCGAGTGCCTCTCGACCGGGGTCGGCCCAGCGGCGCCGGTCGTACATGTCCCTGACGCGCTGGAGGATGCCGTGCGAGTCGTCGCAGTCCTCGACGGTCTGGTCCAGTGCGCCCCACAGACCGCGCACCGCGTCCTTGATCTCGTCGGCCACCGGTGCGGTCGAGATGCCCCTGAACAGGTCCGCGACAGGACCGTCGAAGTCGAAGAGCACCGCTTGCGTGCGGTCGAGCAGCCGCCGCAGAACGTCATGCTCGTCGGGTGCCTCACTCATGGGTCTCCTCCTGGCCACCCGGTTCAGTGTGGACCACGGCGTGGCCGCGCGGCCAGCTCAGCAGCTGCCGGTTTCGACGCGCGGCGGGGCTTCTGCCACGATGCTCGCCGACGGGGAGTAATGTGCTGACACTTGCGTACCCTGCGACAGGGCTCGAGGCGAGAGAAAACGGGCAATGTCACCCGAATCAACTTCCGGTGCTCGACTGCGTGCGGTCGAGGTGAGTGGCGATCCGGGAATGGTCGAGGGACCACTCCACGGTTACCACCACGAGACGTATGTGTTTCCGCTGCCGGGGGAAACGGCATCGCCGGCTCCCGTCCGCTGGAAGTGCCGGGAGCCGCGCAGCAATCTTCTCTGGTTCGACCGGCGCTGCTTCGTCTCCGAGGAGCAGTTGCTGAGTGCCCTTGCTGGGCGGATCTCCCGTATTCCGGACATCATCGAGGTCGACCGCACCGGCTTGCAGCGGTTCATCGAAGGAGTGACGCTCGGCTCGCTCTATCCCTCCGGCGAGGCGGTCCCTGAGGAGATTTTCGACCAGATTGTCGACGTTTTCCGGCAGCTGGCCGCCGTGAGTCCCGGGACCATGCACGCCGAGCGGCGGTGCGAGGCCGTGGACCGGCCCAAGGACGGTGACACGGAGGGATTCCTTGAGCGGCTGATTCATTTCACCGAAGAGCGTGTCTATGCGCGAAACCTGCCGCTGTTCGAAAGTCTCTTCGAGGATCTCGGCCTGAGCAGGGTTTCGTTCAAGTGGCTCCGGGCCCATGTGACCGGGCTCGCGCAGCGGCCCTTCTGCCTGCTGCACGCCGATCTGCACAGAGAGAACTTCATCGTCGCCCCGGAGCGCGAACTCTGGACGATCGACTGGGAATTGGCGATGCTGGGCGACCCGCTGTACGACCTGGCCACGCACCTGTACCTGATGCGGTACCCGAAGTGGCAGGAAGAGCGGATGACGCAGCGGTGGAGCGCGGTCGTAGAAGAGATCCGCCCGGGCAGCTCCAGTGGATGGGAGCACGATCTTCCGCTGCTCATCGACTACAAAAGGGCGCAGTCCGTCTTCACCGATGTCATCCGCGTGGCCCTCTCGCTGGGCTCCGGACCGGACTCCCACTGGCGTCGGTTCGTCCGTGCCGGACTGAAACTGCGGAGAATCCTGGCCGCGGCGGCTGTCCCCCTGGGGTTGGAGTCGGTGCCGAGCTCATGGCAGATCGTGGCCGCACTCGTGCGCTGGCAGCGGTCCCATGCGGGCGCGGGGCGAATCGTTTCCGGGTAACCGGGCGTGCGGTGGGCGGGAGCGGGCGTGGTCGTCGACTCGTATGCTCTCTTCCTCGAAGAGGCGTGACACAGGCTCCTAGGACGGAACGGCCATGAGCACCGGCGAGGCGGGGCTGCGCGAGCGGAAGAAGCAGCGGATGTACCAGGTGGTGTCGGACATCGCGATCCGGCTGTTCCTGGAGAAGGGCTTCGACGCGGTGTCCGTCGCCGAGATCGCGGCCGCCGCCGAGATCTCCAAGCCGACCCTCTTCCGCTACTTCCCGGCCAAGGAGGACCTCGTCCTGCACCGGATCGCCGATCACGAGGACGAGGCCGCGCGGATCGTGGGCGAGGGGCCCACGCCTCTGGAGGCGCTGCGGCGGCACTTCCTGGAGGGGCTCGAGCGCTGCGACCCCGTCACCGGGCTCAACGATCACCCCGAGGTGCTCGCCTTCCACAAGCTGCTCTACGGGACTCCCTCCCTGGTCGCGCGCGCGTACGGCTTCGTGGAGCGTTCCGAGGCCGCGCTCGCCGAGGCCCTCGGCGGCGGACTGGAGGCCCGGCTGGCCGCCGGTCAGATCATCGCCGTGCGGCGGATCCTCGCGCAGGAGAACTGGCGGCGGATCGCGGCCGGGGAGCGGGTGGCGGACGTGCGGGCGGATGCGGTGGCCGCGGCGGAGCGGGCGTTCGGGCAGCTGGCGGCGGGGCTGCCGCATCTCGCTTGATTGAGTCTCGGTAAGAAATTTAACTCGGTTACGTTATTCCGGTACGCTCGTCGGAATGACGTCACCCGACCCCGCCCTCCGGCAGGCCCTCGATCACGAACGAGCCCACCACGACCGCTGCCGCACCGCCCTCGCCGCCATGGTCGACGGCGCCCGGGAACAGGTCGTCACCGGCGAGGACGTCTCCGCCTCCGGTGCCGACGCCGAAGTCCTCGGCTACCAGCTGCGCAGCCAGGCCAAGCAGCTGGGGGAGCTGCCCGAAGGGCCGCTGTTCTTCGGCCGGCTGGACTTCTCGGACGGAGAACACGCCGGGCAGAGCCCGCGGCCGGAGGCCGCTGATCAAGCACTGCACGTCGGCCGCCTCCGGATCAGCGAGCACCCCGCCGCCCCGCCCCTCGTCGTCGACTGGCGCGCCCCCGTCTCCCGCGCCTTCTACCAGGCGAGCGCCCGCGACCCGCAGGGCGTCGCCGTCCGCCGCCGCTTCGGCTGGGCCCCCGGCAGCCGGGGCGACTCCGCCGACCTCACCGGCCTGGAGGACGAGCACCTGGACCACGGCGAGTGCCGGGCCGAGTCCCAGGTCAGCGACATCTTGGCCGGCGACATCTTGGCCAGTGACATCGTGGCCCGCGAGATCGAGCGGCCCCGGGTCGGCCCGATGCGGGACATCGCCGCGACCATCCAGCCCGAGCAGGACGATCTCGTACGAGGGGACCTGGCGCTGTCGGTGTGCGTGCAGGGCGCTCCGGGCACCGGCAAGACCGCCGTCGGCCTGCACCGCGCCGCCTACCTGCTCTACACCCACCCGCAGCGCATCCGGCGCGGCGGCCTGCTGATCCTGGGACCCAACCGCACCTTCCTGTCGTACATCTCGCAGGTGCTCCCGGCCCTCGGCGAGACCGGCGTGCGGCAGTCGACGCTCCTGGAGGAGATCGCCCGGCACCCGGTCACCGGGGCCGACGGCGAGCGGACCGCCATGGTCAAGCACGACGCCCGGATGGCCGAGGTGCTGCGCAGGGCGCTGTACGCGCGTGTGTCGGCGGACGGGGTGGGTTCCCTCGCCGTGCCCGACGGGTCGTACCACTGGCGGGTGCCCGCCGAGGAACTCGCGCGGATCCTGCACGACGTGCGGGCCGAGGAGCCGCCGTACGGTGTCGGGCGGGAGCGGGTGCGCAGCCGGGTCGTGCGGTACGTGCTCATGCGGGCCGAGCGGCGGGCCGGGCCGCAGCCGAACGCCTGGGTGCGGAAGATCGAGCGGTCACGGGCGATCGGGGCGTACGTCGACGCCGTATGGCCCCGGGTGCGGCCGGAGGAGGTCGTGGCCGAACTCCTCACCGAGCCGGAGGTCCTGGCGACCGCCGCCGAAGGGCTGCTGGACGGCGACGAGCGGAAGGCGCTGCTGTGGGCGAAGCCGCCGCGGTCCTGGAAATCGGCGCGCTGGTCGGCCGCCGACCTCGTCCTGCTCGACGAGGTGGCCGGGCTGATCGAGCATCCGGCAGGGTACGGCCATCTCGTCGTCGACGAGGCGCAGGACCTGTCCCCGATGGAGTGCCGGGCGATCGCCCGGCGGGCCGCCTTCGGCTCGCTCACCGTCCTCGGCGACCTGGCGCAGGGGACCTCGCCGTGGGCGGCCCGGTCGTGGGACACGGCCCTGCGGCACCTGGGGAAGCCGGACGCGGCCGTGGTGCCGCTGACCATCGGGTTCCGGGTGCCGGAGGCCGTCGTGACGCTCGCCAACCGGCTGCTGGAACGGCTCGACGTGGACGTGCCGCCGGGCCGGTCCCTGCGCGGCGACGGGGAGCTGAGGATCCGGGAGGCGGCGGGCGATCTGCCGGGCGCGGTCGTGGACGCCGTACGCGACGCGCTGGCACGCGAGGGGTCCGTCGGGGTCGTCGCGGCCGACGCGGACGTGCCCGCCGTGCGCGACGCCCTCGACGCGGCCGGGATCGCGGCGGCCGGCCCGCAGGAGCTGGGCGCCCGGGTGAGTCTGGTGCCGGCGAGTGTCGTCAAGGGCCTGGAGTACGACCATGTCGTCGCCGTCGAGCCGGCCGCGATCGCGGAGGCGGAGCAGCGGGGGCTGCACCGGCTGTACGTGGTGCTGACGCGGGCGGTGTCGCGGCTGGAGGTGGTGCACGGGAGGGCGCTGCCGTTCCAGCCGCTGTAGGGCCTGTCCGGCGGATCAGGTCGCAGGAAATCGGCGGCGACTAATGAACGCAGATGGGCGTGCCAGACCCCGCGTCTGCGGCATGATCCGCCGGACAGGCCCTAGGGGGGCACCTCCTCTGCGAGGTGCCCCCATGGCTCAGGCGGCGGCGAGGAGCGGGATCAACTGCTCTTCCTCGTACGTCAGATGGGCCTCGAGCTCGGCCGTGAGGCGTTCGACCTCGGCGCGGGCGGTGGCCGGGTCGGCGTTCTCGGCGGTCACCGTCCGGCGCAGTTCCTCGACGAGCTCGGCGATCCGCTCGTGCTCGTGTCGCAGGCGTGCCAGGGCGGGCGCGGCATCCGGGTACCGGTCGGCGAGGACCGGGAACATGCCGAGGTCCTCGCCGGTGTGGTGGTTGTGCAGGCCCTGGCAGAAGGTCAGGCAGTTCACGCGGAGCTGGGCGCCGAGCGTGGACGTGCCGGCGCTCATCTCCTGGCGAATCAGGGCGAGTTCGCGCCGGAAGGCGTCATGGACGACCTTGATCGCCTCGCCCATGGAACCGGCGTTGATGTTCGGCGGACCGTCCTGGGCGATCTCGTGCAGGGCGACCACCGGGATCACCCGCTCCGTCTTCTGCTGGTACTCCGCCCAGCCAGGGTCCGCCTCGACGGCCCGCGCGAAGGCCCGGTCGCGCTCCTCGCCTTGCAGTACGACGGCCCGCGCCTCGTAGGTGAACGCGCCGCTGTCGATGGTGACGTGGGGATGCGCGAGGAGGTTGGTGTACCAGTGCGGGTGCCGGTCCGCGCCGCCGGCCGAGGCGATGACGAGGACGCGGCCGTCGCCGTCGGGGAGGTAGCCGACCGGGGTGGTGTGCGGGGTGCCGGTGCGGGCGCCGGTGGTGGTGAGGAGGATCAGTCGGGCGCCCTCGAAGTAGCCGCCTACGCGGCCCTTGTTGGCGCGGAACTCTTCGATGATCGGTTCATTGAAAGGGTTGGGCACGCTGTCTTCTTTCTCATTTCGCTGTCGCTGGCTTCTCTGGAAGGTCTTCGAAGGTTTTCGAAGGTCCTTCAAGGTGTTTCGAAGGCGGCGCAGAGAAAGAGGCGGGCTCCTGGCCCGCCCCGGCCTCACTCAGAGGCCGGGCACCCAACTCGCTCACGGCACGAGGCCGACCCGGCAGTCATGCGGGGGACGGTACTGGCCCCGCATGACGGCCGCCATCGGTTTTCCGCCGGTTTCCCGGCCGGATGGTCGCCTCAACGGCGGCCCAGCAGCTCCGTGACCCGCATGTACCCGTCCGTGCCGTGGCCGAGCGCGATGACCCTGCGGGCCTGGCCCTCGGCCGCGCGCATCACACTCGCGTCGATGCCGTGGGCCTCGGAGGCGTGGACGATGTGGGCCATCGAGGACACCGTCGAGGTGATCGGGTTGAGCTCGCCGGAGAAGCTGCCGTTGTCGACGTCGTCCGCCCACTCCTCGAAGAGCGGTGGCAGGATCGCGGCGATGCCCTGGGCGAAGGGGGCCAGGTCCCGCGCGGTGATGCCCTCGGCCCGGGCCACCGCCACCGCGTGCGCGTAGCCGGCCATCGCCGTCCAGAAGATGTCGAGCAGGGCGATGTCGTAACCGGCGGCCCGGCCGATCTCCTCGCCGAGGTGGGTGTGGGTGCCGTCCAGCGCGTCCAGCACCGGCCGGTGCTCCCGGTACAGCTCCGTGGGCCCGCTGTGGATGAACACCGCGTCCGGGGTCCCGATGGTCGGCGTCGGCGTCATGATCGCGCCGTCCAGGTAGCGGATCCCGTGGGCCGCCGCCCAGTGCGCCGTGTCCCGGGCGCGGTCGGGGATGTCGGCGGTCAGGTTCACGACGGTACGGCCCTTGAGGGCGGCGGTGACGGCCTCGTCCCGCAGGACGCTGTCGGACGCGTCGTAGTTCACGACGCAGACGACGGTCAGCGGGCTCGCGGCGACCGCCTCGGCCGCCGACCCGGCACCGATCGCCCCGCGCTTGAGCAGCTCACCGTCCCGGCCCGGCGTGCGGTTCCAGACCGTGGTCCGCAGCCCGGCGGCCACGAAGGCGCCGGCCAGCGCCCGGCCCATCGGGCCCAGACCGAGGACGGTGACGGCAGACTGGTCAGTGGACGTGGACAAGGTTCAACTCCCTTGAGAACAGCTACGATTGAAAAAACTGACAATTGCTGACGAAGGCTGATGAAAGGGGTAGGCGTGACGCGCGGACGTGCCCATGACCCGAACGTCTGTGGAGTGACCGCCGCGATCTCCGTGATCGACGGCAAGTGGAAGACCACGCTGCTGTGGCTGCTGGAGTCCGGCCCGCACCGCCCGGGCGAACTGCGCCGCCGGCTGCCCGGCCTCACCGAGAAGGTGCTGACGCAGGCGCTGCGCGAGATGGAGACGGACGGGCTGGTGCACCGCGAAGTGCACGACGTACTGCCGCTGAAGACCGTCTACTCCCTCACGGACTTCGGCCGCGAACTCTCCGAGGCTCTGACCCCCCTTTCCGACTGGGGCCACCGCCGCCTGGAGAAGATGGCCGCCCCCTGATCACTGCCACCAGCCTCCGCCGTGCCCCGCGCGCTGCCAAGTACCCACAAAAAAGTGGGTACGGCGTTCCCGAACGGCTCTATGAGTCCACGGGCTTCGGCGTGTACGCCCGCACGTACACCTACCTCGGACCGTGAACGGACAAGATGGGTCGGGCCGGACGAGTGGTCCCGCGCGTGGCGTGGCGCACTTTTGCAAGCAGGTGCTTGCAATAGTTAGCGGCGGTGGTGCAAGGTGGAGGCATGGCAACGCTCAACGTCGGCAATCTCGGTGAATACCTGCGCGAGCAGCGGCGCAACGCGCAGCTGTCGCTCAGGCAGCTCGCCGATGCCGCCGGGGTGTCCAATCCGTATCTGAGCCAGATCGAGCGCGGGCTGCGCAAGCCGAGCGCGGAGGTGCTGCAGCAGGTCGCCAAGGCGCTGCGGATCTCCGCCGAGACCTTGTACGTGCGTGCCGGAATTCTCGACGCCGAGCGGGATCTCGACGAGGTGGAGACGCGTGCCGTCATACTCGCCGATCCCACGCTGAACGAGCGGCAGAAGCAGGTGCTGCTCCAGATCTACGAGTCCTTCCGCAAGGAGAACGGATTCGGGATCGACGGCGACGAGACCTCCGGTGCGGACGGGCAGATCGCGCAGGACGCGCGGAGCGACGGCGCGAAGGATGCCCAGGACGCCCAGGACGCCCAGGACGCTCAGGACAGAGCCAACGCCGTGGACGGCACCCGCACGACCGGCGACAGCGACGCCGACCCGCAGCAGGCGGCCGGTTAGACCTGGCCACGGGAGTGGCAGTGACAGCCGCCGACCGCCCGACTGCGGACCACAAAACCCTCAGCCGAACGTGAATCCGGGAGGACCCTCACCATGGCCATCACCGACGACCTGCGCAAGACCTTCAGCGACCCGACCCCGTTCTACTTCGCCGCCGGCACGGCCGACCTGGCCCTGCAGCAGGCCAAGAAGGTGCCGGGTCTGGTGGAGCAGCTGCGCGCCGAGGCCCCGTCCCGCATCGACGCGGTCCGCAACACCGACCCCAAGGCCGTCCAGGAGAAGGCCCAGGCGCGCGCCAAGGAGGCCGGTGCCAAGGCCAAGGAGGCGCAGGAGACCCTCCAGGCCAAGGTCGGCGAGTTCATCACCACCCTCGACGGTGACTTCAAGAAGCTCGGCAGCACGATCGACGCGGACCTGAAGAAGTTCGGCGAGAGCGCCCAGGACTTCGCCCTGCGCAGTGTCGGCGTCGCCGCCGAGTACGCGGTCAAGGCCCGCGAGACCTACGAGAAGGTCGCCGAGCACGGCGAGCAGGCCGTGAAGGTCTGGCGCGGCGAGGCCGCCGAGGAGATCGAGGAACTGGAGCCGAAGACCGAGCCGAAGCCGCAGCCGGTCGAGGTCAAGGAGGAGCCGAAGCCCGCCGAGGCCGAGGCCGCCCCCGCCCCGGCGAAGAAGCCCGCCGCCAAGAAGGCTCCGGCCCGCAAGACCACCACCGCCAAGAAGACCACGCCGCCCGCGAAGTAAGAAGCGGCGGCAGGATGCCGGGCCGGGCACTCTCGGAGTGCTCGGCCCGTTGTTCGGGTAGCGGGCTTGCGGGACCGGGTACGGTGACCGCGTAGGGACGAGCCGAGTCGGGTGGTGGACGTAGTGCTGATGCAGGGGTTCGCAGGGTTCATGTGGCTGCTGAGCATGGCCCTGATCCTTTTCAGCGGCTTCGCGTTGATCGACGCCGCCACGCGCCGCGAGGACGCCTATCGCGCGGCCGACAAGAAGACCAAGCCTTTCTGGCTGATCATCCTCGGGCTCGCCTTCGTGGTGAACCTGATCTTCAACATCCTGTCGTTCCTGCCGATCATCGGCCTCATCGCGACGATCGTGTACATGGTCGACGTCCGCCCCGCCCTGCGCGGCCTCCCGGGCGGCGGCCGCAGCCGCCGGGGCTCCAGCAGCGACGGGCCTTACGGGCCCTACAACGGCGGTCGCTGAGTATCTGACGCGGCGTCGAGGCGCTCGGCGGGCCCGGCAGCGTTGAGGCGCTCGGTCCTGCCCGGCCCGGTTACGGCACCCGGTCCAGCAGCACGACCGCCACGTCGTCCGTCAGCTCGCCCCCGTTGAGGTCCCGCACCTCGTTCACCGCGGCCCGCAGCAACTCCTCGCCGCGCAAACCCTCGGAGAGCTGTCGGCGGACCATGGCCACCATGCCGTCCTGACCGAGCCGCTCCCCGCCCTTGCCGACGCGGCCCTCGATCAGGCCGTCGGTGTAGAGCATCAGGCTCCACTCGGCGCCCAGCTCCACCTGCATCCGCGGCCAGCGGGCGCCGGGCAGCAGGCCGAGGGCGGGGCCGTTGTTGTCGTACGGCAGCAGTTGGGCCGGCCGGCCCGGGCGGGCGACCAGGGGGGACGGGTGTCCGGCCAGGCACAGGCCCGCGCGGCGGCCGTCGGGGGAGATGTCCACCGTGCACAGGGTCGCGAAGATCTCTTCGTCGGAGCGCTCGTGCTCCAGGACCTGCTGGAGGGTGCCGAGGAGTTCGTCGCCGCACAGCCCCGCCAGGGTCAGCGCGCGCCACGCGATGCGCAGCTCCACGCCGAGCGCCGCCTCGTCCGGGCCGTGGCCGCAGACGTCGCCGATCATGGCGTGGACCGTGCCGTCCGGGGTGCGGACAGTGTCGTAGAAGTCACCGCCGAGCAGGGCGCGCGAGCGGCCGGGGCGGTAGCGGGCGGCGAAGCGGAGCGGGGAGCCATCGAGCAGCGGTGTGGGCAGCAGGCCGCGTTCCAGGCGGCGGTTCTCCTGGGCGCGCATCCGGCCCTCGGCGAGCCGTCGCTCGGCCGTGTCGGACCGTTTCCGCTCCACCGCGTACCGGATCGCCCGGCTCAGCAGCCGTCCGTCCAGCTCGTCCCGGAAGAGGTAGTCCTGGGCGCCCACCCGCACCGCGTCGGCGCCGCGTTCGGCGTCACCGGACGCGGTGAGCGCGAGGACGGCGTGCCGGGGCGCGAGCTTCAGTACGTGCTTCAGTACGGCCAGCTCGTCGTCGTCCTCGGCCCGGCCCGGGGCGGGCAGCGCGAGGTCCAGCAGGATGCACTGGACGTCGTCGGTGAGCAGCCGCTCGGCCTCGGTGAGGTTGCGGGCGGTGCGGACGCGGATCGGCTTGCCGGCCGAGTCCAGCAGCTCGGGCACGACCGTCGAGCCGCCCGGATCGTCCTCGATCACCAGCAGCGTCAGGTTGGTCGTGGCGGTCGTGGCGGTCGTGGCGGTCCTGGCGGTCGTGGCGGTCGCGGCGGCGTTCGTGGGCGTGGCGCCGGTTTTTCCGGCCGTGGTTTTTCCGGCCGGGTCCTGCGTGAGCGGGGACTCTTCCCTGGAGGGGCCGGTGCCTGAGGACGCGGGCTGCGCCTGACCACTCTCCACGGCCGGGATCCCTCTCTGCCGCGGTATGGGTACGGGCATCGTCTTGGGTTCCTTCCCTCCCCCCGAGGGCACGGGCAGGGCGAGGGACCTCGACCTACCGACGGGGACCATAGCGGTTGTCGGCGCCGCAACGGAATGGTGTGAGGCAGGTCGCGTGGACGCTGGCCGCTGTCATATGCCGCGATCCGTATCGCAGTTGGACAGGTCGGCGGCGGGCGGGGGATGACGAAGGTCACGTCCCCCGGGGGTTTGGCGGGGGTTTGGGCGTGGGGCAGGTCACGTGGTGGTGGTCACGAGAGCCGTCCGGATTGCCCGGCTTACCCTCTTGCCGCCAGGCTCACCGGGTTTACCCGTTTACGCTCACCGGGTTTACCCGTTTACACGCTCACCGGGTTTACCCGTTTACACGATCGCCGGGCTCACGCCCCCGGCCGTACCACCGCGAGGATCGGCATGGACCCCGCCCCTGCGATCGTCACCGTGCGGTTCGGCCGCGGGGCGTGCACCATCGCCCCGTCGCCGATGTACATCGCGACGTGACTGGCGTCCTTGAAGTAGATGATCAGGTCTCCGGGGCGCATGTCCTCGACGTCGACCCGCTTCAGCTGCTTCCACTGCTCCTGCGAGGTACGCGGGATGGCCGTCCCGGCGCTCGCCCAGGCCTGTGAGGTCAGGCCGGAGCAGTCGTACGCCTTCGGTCCCTCCTCGCCCCATCCGTACGGCTTTCCGATCTGGGCCGTGGCGTACTTCACCGCCTTCTTGCCCGCCTCCGTGGCCTCGCCGCTGACGTCGTCGAGGACGCCGGTGTCGAGCCAGGCGGTCTGGGCCTTGAGGGCGGCCTCCTCCTCCAGCCGGGCGAGGCGCTCCTTGTCCGCCTTCTCCAGCCGGGATTCGAGCTTCTCGGCGGCCGCGATCTGCTTCTCGATCTTCTTCTGGGCCGCCGCCTTGGCCTTGCGGCCCGCCTCCAGCTTCTTCCACTGGGCGGAGGCGTCCTTGGCGTACAGCTCCAAGTCCTGCTGGGTGCGGGTCATTTCGCCGATCAGGGCCTTGGTGGCGCGCTGGCCCTGGAGCACCCGGCCGGCGCCGTCGAGGAACTGCCGCGGGTTGTCGCTGAGCATCAGCTGCGCCTCGTCCGGCAGCCCGCCGCTGCGGTACTGCGCGCGGGCGGCGGCACCCGCGCGCTCCTTCAACTCGTCCAGCTTCTCCTGGCCCTCGACGATCTTCTTCGCCAGCTGCACGATCTCCGCCGACTGCTTCTCGGCCTTCTCCTCGGCGGCGTTGTACGCGTCCGTGGCGGCGGCGGCCTCGCGGTAGAGCTGGTCGAGCTTCAGGCGTACGGCCTCAAGGTCCTTGTTGGGCAAGGGGCTCGGGGACGCGGTCGGGGTCGGTGTCGGGCTGGGACTCGCGAACGCCGTGCCCGGAGCCGCCAGCACGGTGACCGCGCAGACCACGGTCACGGCCGCCGCGATCAGGCCACGCTTGCCCGTACGCATACCCATGCCCCCAAACTGATTAACCGTCAGTAACTTACGGATGCCTGGGGGATCGTGCCATGAATGCGCGCAAAACGACAGAGGTCCACGCGCAGGGTGTGCACGACGACGGAGTCAGTGCTTCCCCCTCTCCGCCCCTCCCTTCCCGCCCCTCCATCCCCGGTCCATCTCCGGCCCATCCCCGGTCCATCCCAGGCAAGACGATCTCCCCGCCTGTGTGACGAACGACTCACGGAGATCGTTCCCCGCCGGCCGGGAGGTATCCGCGGGACCGGGTTCAGCGGCGCGGCGCCAACGCCCTCCACGCCACCGTCACTTCGCCCTGCCGCCACCGGACGGGCCCGTCCGTCACCGGCCAGTCGGCCGCCAGGTCCCGCACCGCCCGGATCCAGCGCTGGCGGGCGCCGTACGAGGCGTAGGGCGCGGCGGCCGCCCACGCGCGGTCGAAGTCGCGGAGGAAGGCGTGCACCGGCTCGCCGGGGACGTTGCGGTGGATGAGCGCCTTCGGCAGGCGCTCGGCGAGGTCCGAAGGGCGCTCCAGGGAGCCCAGCCGGGTCGCGAAGGTGACCGTGCGCGGCCCTTCCGGACCGAGCGCGACCCACACGTGCCGGCGCCCGATCTCGTCGCAGGTCCCCTCGACCAGCAGCCCGCCGGGTGAGGTCCCGGACGCCGGGACGAGCCGCCCGCACAGCCGCTCCCATACGGCGGCGACCTCTGCTTCGTCGTACTGCCGCAGCACGTTGGCGGCACGGATGAGATGGGGCCGCCGGGGGAGCGGGATCTCGAAGCCGCCGTGCCGGAAGGCGAGCCCGTCGCGCTCGTACGGCCTCGCCGCCGCGACCCGGGCCGGTTCGATCTCGACGCCGACCACGCGCGCGCGTGGGGCGACGGTACGCAGGCGGGCGAGCAGTTCGACGGCCGTCCAGGGGGCGGCGCCGTAGCCGAGGTCGACGGCGACGGGATCGGCGGCGCGGCGCAGTGCGGCGCCGTGCGCGGCCGCGATCCAGCGGTCCATGCGGCGCAGGCGGTTGGGGTTGGTCGTCCCGCGCGTCACCGTTCCCACGGGGCGGGTGGCTGCGCGGGATGTCATGCGTACGAGGGTAAAGGGGCCCTGGGTGGCCTCTGCCGTCCTGGCTTCCACCGCCTTCCCGACGCACCCCGCCCTCGAACGGTTGAGCGATCTGGGGTAATGCCTCGGCAAAAACCCCCGCGCCCGGAATGGGAATGCCTCCTTCCGGCGTTGCCGCCCTCAGAGGGTCCCGCACCCTCTGTATGGCATGCCCGCACAAGGAGGACCGCCACGTGAGCCACTACGTCAGCAGGCTCGGGCGTCGTTCTCCGGCGGCTCCCCCTCGACTGCGGCTGCACCGTCGCCCCCGCCGCGTCGCCATGCTGTCCGTGCACACCTCACCGCTCCACCAGCCCGGCACCGGCGACGCCGGCGGCATGAACGTCTACATCGTGGAGCTCGCGCAGCGCCTCGCCGCGATCAACATCGAGGTGGAGATCTTCACCCGGTCCACGACCGCCGCCCTCCCGCCGACCGTGGAGCTCGCGCCGGGCGTCCTCGTCCGGCACGTCGACGCCGGCCCCTACGAAGGCCTCGCCAAGGAGGAGCTCCCCGCCCAGCTGTGCGCCTTCACGCACGGCGTGATGCAGGCCTGGGCCGGCCACCGACCCGGCTACTACGACCTGGTCCACTCCCACTACTGGCTCTCCGGCCACGTCGGCTGGCTCGCCGCCCAGCGCTGGGGCGCCCCCCTGGTGCACGCCATGCACACCATGGCCAAGGTCAAGAACGCCAACCTCGCCGACGGCGACACACCCGAGCCGGCCGCCCGCGTCATCGGCGAGACCCAGATCGTCGCCGCCGCCGACCGGCTGATCGCCAACACGGCCGAGGAGGCCGACGAACTCGTCCGGCACTACGCCGCCGACCCCGCCAAGGTCGCCGTAGTACACCCCGGCGTGAACCTCGACCGCTTCCGCCCCGCCGACGGCCGTGCCGCCGCCCGCGCCCGCCTCGGCCTCCCGCAGGACGCCCTGATCCCGCTCTTCGCGGGCCGCATCCAGCCCCTGAAGGCGCCGGACGTGCTGCTGCACGCGGTGGCACTGCTGCTGGACGAGCGCCCCGAACTGCGCTCCCGCATCCTCGTCCCGGTCGTCGGCGGCCCCAGCGGCAGCGGCCTCGCCAAGCCGGAGGGTCTGCAGAAGCTGGCCGCGCGCCTGGGCATCGCCGACGTCGTACGGTTCCAGCCGCCCGTCGGCCAGGAGCAGCTCGCCGACTGGTTCCGGGCCGCGTCCGTGCTGGTCATGCCCTCCTACAGCGAGTCCTTCGGCCTCGTCGCCATCGAAGCACAGGCGGCCGGCACGCCGGTGCTGGCGGCCGCCGTGGGCGGGCTGCCGGTGGCCGTGCGCGACGGACAGACCGGGTTCCTCGTACGAGGCCACGAGCCCGCCGACTACGCGCGCGTGCTGCGCGATGTCGCCGACGACCCCACGCTCTCGGCGCGGATGGGCGCGGCCGCCGCCCGGCACGCCCAGTCCTTCGGCTGGGACACGGCGGCCGCCGCCACGGCGGACGTCTACGCGGCGGCGGCCCAGTCGTACCGGCGTCACGTACGCTCCCACCATGGCTGACGCACAGAAGGCAGCACAGGTCATCGAAGGCGTGCTGAAGGACGCCGAGCTCGAATGGGAGAGCCCCGCACCCGGCAACTACGTCGTCAAGCTCCCCGGCACCCGCAAACTGTCCACGACGGTGTCCTTGCTGGTGGGCCGTCACTCCCTGTCCATCAACGCCTTCGTCATCCGCCACCCCGACGAGAACGAGTCCGGCGTCCACCGCTGGCTCCTGGAGCGCAACCTCAAGCTGTACGGCGTGAGTTACGCAGTCGACCCCCTCGGCGACGTCTACGTCACCGGCAAGACGGCGCTGTCCGCGGTCACCGCCGACGAGATCGACCGCATCCTCGGCCAGGTCCTGGAGGCGGCGGACGGCAGCTTCAACACGCTCCTGGAGCTCGGATTCGCCTCGGCGATCCGCAAGGAGTACGCGTGGCGGGTGTCGCGGGGTGAGCCGACGCGGAACCTGGACGCGTTCACGCGTTTGCTCGAGCGGCCCGCGGACTGACGGTGCGCAGTACGTCGTACCGTTCCTAGGTTTGTTGGACGCTGTTGGCCAACTCGCCATAATCCGGACAATCGGTCCGGTGGCCCTCCGAACGGTCTTGAGGGCCGGGGAACAGCGCGAGCTGGTCACCCTGGCACGGTCGGGTCTTGCCGCCTCGGGTGGGCGTGCCCGCTGTCCTGGGTGGGCTGGCTGTCCCGCACACCCGCGGCAGGGATACGGCCTGGCCGGTAGCTCTCCGCGCCGCCATCCTCCGGTGGCGGGCGGTCACACCTGGCCGACGCCGGATCCCGTAGCCGAGAGCGCGCCTGCCGATGGCCACCGAGGCACCGTGGTGCCGGGTGACCGTGGTCTTCTTCGATTGCTCCTGCAGGGGCGTGGTCCAATACCGGCCGCCCCAGCGGCTGGTGTAGGCCGGGTCGACCGCGACCACCACCAGCCCGGCATGGCAGGCCATACCGCGCAACCGCTCGCGGAAGCGGGCAGTGGGCATGCCCGCCACCGTCCGACGGAACCTCATCCCCCGCCCGCCGCGGCCCATCGTCTCCCGCCCGGTGGCGCGGGCGTCGGCGAAGCCCAGGTCTTCGATGGCGATCCCGGCGCAGCCGTGCTCGCGGGCGAGGGCGATCAGATGACTGATCGCGGCACGCAGCCGCCCGTCCCGGGTGGCGGTGCGGCCGGTCAACTCCAGCGGGATCGTGAGCGGGTCGCCGATGGGATTGCCGTGCGGATCGAGGACACAGGTGGCGAGGTGGTCGGCGTTCAGGTCGACCCCCAGCAGCCGTGCCCCGGAGGCCTTGAGCTGGTCCGGGGTGGGCAGCACGGTGGTGTCGGCCGACCATGACGCATCCAGGTACCAGCGGCCGCGGGCCGGGTCGCAGTTGATGTCGTAACGCACCGCCCGGTGGGCCATGACGCGGTCCAGCCACTCCCCGCGCCGGTGGTGGAAGGCGACGCTACAGGCCAACCGGTAGCGGCCTCTGGGGGCATTGGCCAGGTGCCGCAGCGGCTCGGGCAGCACCAGACTCACGGTGCCGTCGTCCGGGTCGACGGTGATGGTGTAGTTGCCCCATGGGGCGCCGGACTCGCCGTCGGCGGTCAGGAACAGCCGCGCCGCCTCCCACCGCCGGAGCCACTCGCGCTCGGTGAGCTGCGCGTCGGCCAGATGGTGCCGCAGCCCGGCCAGACGCCGCCCACCAACCGTGATGGACGGCCGTCCGGAGGCGATCCGCGCCTCCACCACGGCGAGCCGGGCCTTGAGCACCTGCATCCGGCGCTGTTTCTGAGCCCGTTCGTTCTGGTCGGCGTAGCCGCGTACCCCGTTCTTGGCACGCTTGCCACAGGGGGCAGCCAGGCGCCGGGTGATGGTGCGGACGGCCCGGCGCAGCCCAGAACGTGCGTCGTGCAGACAGCGCATCGACAACTGGTACTGGTCCTCCGAGGCGCGGGTCATCGCCCCCGCCCAGCGCGAGGAGGACACAGCGGTGAGCTTCTTCTTCCGCTCCGCCCGCCGGGCGTCCTTCGCCCGCACGCTCCCGAGCCGGACCCGCTCGGCCAGATCGGCCCGCTGGTGGCGACCCAGATGCTCGCCCACCAGGCGCAGGACCTTCTCGTCGACCGCCCCCAGACGCAGCCGGTCCCGAATCCGCGCCCCCGCCGGCGCGCCCACAGTGAACGGAGCAGCCAGCACCCGCAATTTCCGCTTCTCCTTGCGCTTGCGTGCCACCGGCCACCCCCCTCTCCCCAGTCACCACCTCGGCTGCCATCACCGATCATGCGTTCCCGGCACGCACATGATCCTGACAACCGGCCTCGTTCACCCATACGAAGGACAGGTCGGCCAACCATGGCCAACAACCCAGTCAACAGTTGTTCACCCGAGTAACGCGACGGAGACGGCGGTCGACGACTGGGCGATGAGGAGGGTGGGCCGCCTGCCCAGCCGGTCCGTCATCACACCCGCGCCGAGGGAGGAGACGACACTGCCGAGGCCGTGCAGGGCGGCGACGAGTCCGGCGTAGGAGGCGGAGTAGCCGCGGTCGAGGGTCAGGTACAGCGCCATGAACGTGGCGACGAACGCCCCGAGCCGGTTGACCAGCGTGCTGGTCCACAGCCACCAGAACTCCCGGGGGAGCCCCGAGACGGTTTCCCGGACGGCACGTCTCAGGGCGGTGACTGGCATGGCGGATCCCTCACGGACGGAAGCGAGCGTAAGTGGCCAAGGCGGCCAGCACACATTACGAGTGCGGCTGAGGGAAGGCCACTGAATTAACAGATCCCGTCAACAGTCCGCTTGTCAGTCCGCTCCTCGGGCGCGGCCCGCACCCGACCAAAGCCGTGGATTACGCTCATCCGCATGGCCGACGCACCGTACAAACTGATCCTCCTCCGCCACGGCGAGAGCGAGTGGAACGCGAAGAACCTGTTCACCGGCTGGGTGGACGTCAACCTCAACGACAAGGGCGAGAAGGAGGCAGTCCGCGGCGGTGAGCTGCTCAAGGACGCCGGCCTGCTCCCCGACGTGGTGCACACCTCGCTCCAGAAGCGAGCGATCCGCACCGCGCAGCTCGCCCTCGAAGCGGCCGACCGCCTCTGGATCCCGGTCCACCGCAGCTGGCGCCTGAACGAGCGCCACTACGGCGCCCTCCAGGGCAAGGACAAGGCGCAGACCCTCGCGGAGTTCGGCGAGGAGCAGTTCATGCTGTGGCGCCGCTCCTACGACACCCCGCCGCCCCCGCTGGAGGACGGCGGGGAGTTCTCCCAGTCGGACGACGCGCGCTACGCGACGATCCCCCCGGAGCTCCGCCCCCGCACGGAATGCCTCAAGGACGTCGTCATCCGCATGCTCCCGTACTGGTACGACGGCATCGTCCCGGACCTGCTCGCAGGGCGTACGGTCCTGGTGGCGGCCCACGGCAACAGCCTCCGCGCCCTGGTCAAGCACCTCGACGGCATCTCCGACGCCGACATCGCGGGCCTGAACATCCCGACGGGCATCCCGCTGTCGTACGAACTGGACGCGGACTTCAAGCCGGTCAACCCCGGCGGCACGTACCTGGACCCCGACGCGGCTGCGGCGGCTATTGAGGCGGTCAAGAATCAGGGCAAGAAGAAGTAAGTCATCTGATCTTGCCTCCCACCTGCGCATACGGCGCGGGCGGGAGGCATTTTCGTGCCCTGGGAAACTCCCCGGATGCCGCGCCCCGACTGCGACCGTGGGTCGACCGGGTTAGCGTGACTCCGATCCCTTGGAGTACTGCTCAGGCGGGAGTAACGGCATGTACATGCTTCGTGAGGTCTATCAGGCCGAGCGCGGAAAGGCGCCGGAGATCGTGGCGGCGTTCAAGACGCTGTCCGCCGTGTTGGAGAATGCCGGGTGCACGAACCGCCGGATCTACGTCGATTACTCGGGTCCCATGGACACCGTCTTCGCCCAGTGGGAGTTCGACAGCCGCGACCAGTACTTCACCCTGGAGCGGGCCTTCTTCAAGAACCCGGACGCTGACGCGCAGGCTCTGATCGACGCCTTCAACAGCAACGCGAAATACGGCTACAAGGAGATCTACGAGGTCATCGAGTAGCGCTAGGCACTCAGTGACTGAGTGGCGTGGGAGGCGCCATGACCGATCACCCGCACATCGGTGTGTTCCAGCGAGCGATGGCGGCCTTCACGGCCGGCGACATGGATGCGCTGGCGGAGGTCTTCCACCCCGATGTCGTATGGCATCACGAGGGCCGGGGGCCGCTGTCGGGGGACTATCAAGGCCGCGAAGCCACGTTCGAGATGTTCGCTCGGGACTTCGAGCTGTCAGGTGGCACGTACCGCCCGCAACTCCACGATGTTCTCGCGAACGATGCCCATACGGTCGCTCTGTTCCATGCCACGGCGTCGCGCGAGGGCAAAAAACTCGATATGGACTACGCCATCGTCTTCCACATCAGCGACGGCAAGATCGTCGAAGGTTGGGAGCTCTGGGCCGACCAAGCAACATACGACGAGTTCTGGTCGTAGGGACGCGAGGCGCCACCGCTTCTCTTGGTCGACTTCCCCGGGAGGCTCACGTGTCGGTTCTCATCCTCTTTCGATGGAAGGGTGATCCCGACCAGTTGCTGGCTGCTTATGACAGGGAACTCCAGCACCCAAGCCCCAGAGAGCAACCGCGCCGGATCTCCCACACATGCGCACAGACCCGCGATGGCATGCTGGTCGTAGACGTGTGGGAATCCGAGGAAGATTTCCGCGCGATGATGGAGAACCCCGCATTCCAACAGAACCTCCGCGAGGCTGGGACACCGGATCCCGACAGTCTTGAAGTGCTGCCGGTTCATGCCTCGATTCCCTAAATCGATGGCGACTGGATCGGGGGGATTGGCAGATCTGTTCCACCCCTGCGAGGGAAAACCCCAGGTGATGTGGCCGTACCGGTGGAACAGATCTGCCAATCGCTGGGGGGGGAGTGTCCGGAAGCCGTTCATCACGGTCGGCCAGGACAGGTGCAGGTCGCGGGCGGCCTGGATGACGGTGGAGCCGGCGTCGCGTACCTGGCGCCCGGCCGCAGTGCGCAGCCGGGTGGTGCAGGTGAACTCGGCGCCTTCCGTCGGCTCACGGGCATCCTGCATTCGGGGACGTGCCCGAATGGGTCATGGCAATCGGGCGAGTGTGGTTCGCTGCTGGGGTGACTCAGGACTTGGAGATCGTCGCATTCGAATCCGCGCAGGCATTCGAGGCATGGCTCGGTGAGAACCACGCCGTCTCGCCCGGCATCTGGCTCAAGCTTCGCAAGAAGGGCCCCGGAATCGTCGCGCTGGACTACGCCCAGGCGCTCGACGTGGCACTCTGCTACGGCTGGATCGACGGCCAGAAGGCCAAGTTCGATGACCAGTGGTGGCTCCAGCGGTTCACCCGGCGCAAGCCGAGCAGCAAGTGGTCCAAGATCAACCGGGACAAGGTGGCCGCCCTGATCGAGCAGGGCCGGATGCGTCCGCCGGGGCAGGCCGAGGTCGACCGCGCCAAGGCGGACGGCCGCTGGGAGGCGGCCTACGACGGCGCGAAGACCGCCACGGTGCCGGACGACCTCGCGGCGGCCCTGACCGCCGACCCGGCCGCGGCGGCGTTCTTCGAGACGCTGGACCGGCAGAACCGCTACGCGATCCTGTACCGGATCCAGGACGCCAAGAAGGCCGAGACCCGGGCGCGCCGGATCGAGAAGTACGTAGCGATGCTGGCGAAGGGCGAGAAGCTGTACCCGTAGTCGCGGAGAGGGCCCGTGGCCGCGTGGTGCCCTGAGCTCCCGGCGTGCCAGCGGCCCCGGTAGCAGCCACCAGGTGCCCCCCCCAGGTAATCCATCCGCTCCATGGCGTCGTCTCCCCAAATGGGCCGCGCCGTCAGGGCGTGCGCGCCGCAGTCTGCGCGGAAGCCAGCACGCCTATCTTGTCGATGCGGTGCTCGGGGTTGCCCCTGTCGTCGCGCCAGTAGTTTCCCGCCGCGTTGTCCTCGGGTGTGGCGCAGGTGGAGATGGTGATCATGGCCTGGGTGGGGCGCTTGCCCGGGAAGCCGGGTACCGCCGCCCGCTGTTCGGCGAGCGAGCGCGCGGAGCGGAAGGAGGTCTTTCGGGTGTCGGTGATCTCGTACTCGTAGACCGTGCCGCCCGAGGTGACGAGGACCCGGTCGCCCTCGTCGAGGGCCGGGAGTTCGCGCAGGGGGCCTCCGGAGGAGAGGCGGTGGGCTGTGACGAGGTAGTTGCCGACCTCGCCGGGGCCGACGCCGCCCCGCTCGCCGTATGGGCTGGCCGCGACGCCGCGGTTCTGTATTCGTGTGCCCGGCCAGTCGTCCGTCGTCCCCTCGTACGGGATGACGCGGAGGTTCTTGAGGCCGATCGCCGGGATGGTGAGCTGGGCGGGTTGGCTCCGGGCGCTGGTTTGGCGAGGGGTCGGTTGCGCCGGGGTCGAAGCCGGGGCCGTCGTATCCGAGGGGGTTTCCCGTACGGGCCCGGCGCGGCCGGTCGCCGGGGAGGCCGCACCCGGAGCCGTCGCGGACTCGTCGGCTGCACTGTCCCCGGGGGAGCAGCCGAGGAGCACGGCTATGCCGGCGCCGGCGAGGGCGGTGAGCAGGGCTCGGGGACGGGGCATGGCACTCGGATTCGGTAGCCGGGTTGCGTCGCGCCACCATGCGCGAAGGGTGGGCGCGTCATGGGAGAAACGACCAGAGCCGACCAGGTGTTCCCCGTCAGCCGTATGGCGGCGGTCCTCGTGGCGGTGGGCGCGGAGCGGGGGGAGGATTCGGGCAAGAGTGACTTAAGGGTGGCCGTAAAGGCGTAGGTGAAGGGTGAAAACATGCCGAAGTACCTCTTCAGAGTCAAGTTGGCCTCGGAGGGGCTGAAGGGCCTGCTCAAAGAGGGCGCCGCCGCGCGCCGCGAGGTCGTCGAGCGTATGGTCCAGAGCCTGGACGGTCGGGTCGAATCGATGTACTGGGCCTTCGGCGACGACGACGTCATCCTCACCGTGGAGCTGCCGGGCAACACCTCCGCCGCGGCCATGGGTCTGGTCGCGTCAGCGAGTGGTGGCATTCGTACGAATACGGTCGTGCTGCTGACGGCCGAGGAGATCGACGAGGCGGTCCGGCAGAAGGTGGAGTACCGGGCACCCGGCGCCTGACGCGCCTGACGCGCCTGACGCACCCGTAGAACCGTGCCCCCGGCCCGGCCCCCCATGGTGTGATGACCCCGTGAGCCGCGCCGCAGAAGAGACCAATCGCCGCATGCTCCGGGCCCGGGATGCCATGGACCGCGCCTACGCTCAGCCGTTGGACATCCCGGCCCTGGCCCGGATCGCCCATGTGTCGCAGGCGCACTTCGCGCGCACCTTCCGGGCCACGTTCGGCGAGACGCCGCACCGCTATCTGCAGCGTCGTCGGGTGGAGCGGGCGATGTTCCTGCTGCGGGAGACCGACCGCAGTGTGACGGACGTCTGCTTCGCGGTCGGCTTCGGCAGCCCGGGGACCTTCAGCCGCACGTTCCGCGACATCGTCGGTCGGTCGCCGAGGGCGTACCGGAAGGAGGCGGCCGCCGTGGCCGTACCGACGTGCTTCACGATGGCGTGGACGCGGCCGCGCGCCTGACCGCCAACAAACGCCAACAACCCGCTGCCCCTGAGGTCCGTCGACTGAGCAGTTTTGGATAAGTTTTTCGTCCGGCTCACCCGTAGCGTGATGCCCATGTTCACCGCCATCACGCACTCACAGATCTACGTCCTCGACCAGGACCAGGCCCTCGACTTCTACGTCGGCAAGCTCGGCCTGGAGGTCAACGCCGATGTCGACATGGGCTTCATGCGCTGGTTGACCGTCAACGTCCCCGGTCATCCGGAGCGCCAGATCCTGCTGGAGAAGCCGGGTCCGCCGGCGTTGTCCGAGGAGACGGCGCAGCAGGTCCGCGAGTTGTTGACCAAGGGGGCGACCGGGGGCCACCTCATCTTCACCACGGACGACTGCCGCAAGACGTACGAGACGCTGCGGGGCAAGGGCGTCGAGTTCACCGAGGAGCCCACCGAGCGTCCGTACGGAATCGACTGCGGCCTGCGCGACCCCTTCGGCAACAGCATCCGCTTCACCCAGCCGAAGGCCTGAGAGCCGGAGGAAGGCCTGAGAGCCGGAGCTGGGCCGCGCCGCGCCGACCGAGCACCCGGACCCCGGCCCCCGGCCCGCGGATCCCGCATGCCGAGGGCCGTCTCCGCCGCTTCAGATCGACAGCGGTACCCTGTGGATCTCGTCCGCCTTGTGCCCCGCGCGTTCGTGGACCCGCTGGACCGCGTCGGCCGAAGGGGCCTCCGAGAGGCAGTAGACGATTCCGGCATCGGGGTCCGCCCAGGCGCGCTCGAAGTGCACGCCCTCTTCTTCCTTCTCCATGGCGAGGTCGGCGTCGTGTGCCTCCCTCAGCTGCTCGGGCGTGATGCCCTCGAACCCGTGGTGGACGTCCATGAACTGAGTCATGCCTCGCACCTCCTTGTTCTTCCGGACTTGTTCTCCCGCGTGCGCGAGCGAACTCGCCGGCTCTCCTCTCAGGGTGCGCTTGTACGACAGCCCGGGCTAGTGCCCCGGCAGGCAACGTTCGCCCCGTCGCGACGCCCGGCACGCTCCCCCACTGCCCTAAAGGCGTGGGAGGTGCCCCCACTCGCCGCACCGGCCGAAAGCCCAAGTACGTCCGGTCCATCGACGGGGCCTTCCGGCCGGCACGGCGAGAGCACGCACCGGCTGCGGTCCTTGGCCGCTGCGCGGCGGGCGCTCCTTGACGGGCGAACGTTGCCTGCCGGGGCACTAGCCAGGGCCACCCGCACCGACGAAGGGCCCCGGTATCCACACCGGGGCCCTTCACCGTCGTACGGGATTGTCCGCGCCGTCAGCCGCACTGGCACGGATTGCCCGACTGACACCCGCAGCCGCACCCCGAGCCGCAGCCGCACGCGCCGAACAGCGGCAGGCTCCTGATCTCGGCGGGCTGCTCGCTCGGGCGTTCCCGCGTGGGGTCGGGCGTGGTGCTGGGGGTGCTGGGGGATTCGGCCATGGTCCCTCCTCAAGGCTGGTGCCTGTGCCCAGGTACCTGGGCCCATTGGATGCCCGCCCTGCTGGGCGCATCAACGGCGCACTGTGGCTCGCACGCGCCCCGAACAAGACCCAACAGGCCCCGCACTCCCCAGTGGGGAATCAGGCCCCGTCCGCCGCCGGCTGGATCTCCGGCTGGACATCCGCCTGGAGCTCGTCCGCGTGCTCGCCCGTCACCAGGTACACCACCCGCTTGGCGACCGACACGGCGTGGTCGGCGTACCGCTCGTAGTAGCGACCGAGCAGCGTGACGTCGACGGCCGTCTCGATGCCGTGCTTCCAGCGGTCGTCCATCAGGTGCTGGAAGAGGGTGCGGTGCAGCAGGTCCATCTCGTCGTCGTCCTGCTCCAGCTGGAGCGCCAGGTCGACGTCCTTCGTGACGATCACCTCGGCCGCCTTCGCCATCAGGCGCTGCGCGAGCTGGCCCATCTCCAGGATCGTCGCGTGCAGGTCCTGCGGGATCGCGCGCTCGGGGAAGCGCAGGCGCGCGAGCTTCGCCACGTGCTGGGCCAGGTCGCCGGAGCGCTCCAGGTCGGCCGACATCCGCAGGGAGGTGACGACGATCCGCAGATCCGTCGCCACCGGCTGCTGGCGGGCCAGCAGGGCTATCGCCCGGGCCTCCAGTTCGTGCTGGAGATCGTCCACCTTCTGGTCGGCCTCGATCACGCTCTCGGCCAGCTTCAGGTCGGAGTCGAGGATCGCCGTCGTGGCGCGCCCGATCGCCGACCCGACCAGCCGGGCCATCTCCACCAGACCGTCGCCGATCGAATCAAGTTCCTCGTGGTACGCGTCCCGCATCAGGTTCCCTCTCGTACGTGTGCCTACGCTGTGCAACACCGGCTGTGCGAAGCCGACCGATACCGGCTGTGCGAAGCCGACCGATTACCGGCTGTGCGAAGCCGACCGATTACCGGCGGTGCAAACCGGCCCCTCGCACCCCACGCTCCCACGTTCCGCCCGCTACGCGTCGGTTTCCGTCACCCCAAATGAACCATCACTGGCTCCAAGGTGAACTCTGGGCGACGAGTGTTCGAGCTCGCACTCGGATGGCTGTGGCCAGCGGCTGTCCCGTGCCTAACCTGGGTGCATGGACGTGAACGCGGCGGTCGCCGCAGCAGCAGCGATCGCCGGTGTACTCACCGGTGTGATCGCCATGCTGGCGTTCCGCTGGAGCGAGCGGGAGCAGAAGCGCCCCACTCGCACCTCCCTGCACACCGACCCGGTGCTTCCGCCGGGCGTGGACACCGTCCTGTCCGTGCTCCGGTCGTCGGCCGTCGTACTGGACGAGGCGGACGCCGTCGTCAAGGCCAGCTCGGCCGCGTACGCCCTCGGTCTGGTCCGCGGCGGCAAGCTCTCCATCGAGCCCATGCTCCGGATGGCCCGGGACACCAGACGGGACGGGGAGATACGGCAGGTCGAACTGGATCTGCCCAGGCGGGGGAGCGGACGCGGAGAGGCCCTCGCCGTTTCCGCGCGCGTCGCGCCCCTCGGCTCCCGGCTGGTGCTGCTCCTCGTCGAGGACCTCACCGAAGCCCGGCGCATCGAAGCGGTCCGGCGCGATTTCGTCGCGAACGTCAGCCACGAGCTCAAGACCCCCGTCGGCGCGCTCTCCCTCCTGTCGGAGGCCGTCATGGACGCCTCCGACGATCCGGAGGCCGTGGAGCGCTTCGCCGGACGCATGCAGATCGAGGCCACGCGGCTGACCAGTCTGGTGCAGGAGCTCATCGACCTCTCCCGGGTGCAGAACGACGACCCGCTGGAGGACGCCGAACCGGTCCGCGTCGACGAACTCGTCGCCGAGGCCATCGACCGGTGCCGGCACGCGGCCGGCACCAAGCAGATCACCATGGCCGCCGGCGGCACCGCCGACCTGCACGTCTGGGGCCACCGCGGCCAGCTCGCCGCCGCCCTCGGCAATCTCGTCGAGAACGCCGTCAACTACTCACCCGCCCGCACCCGCGTCGGGATCGCCGCCCGCCGCGTGACCGCGCCCGGCGGGGACATGATCGAGGTCGCCGTCACCGACCAGGGCATCGGGATATCCGACAAGGACAAGGAGCGCATCTTCGAGCGCTTCTACCGCGTCGACCCGGCCCGCTCCCGTGCCACCGGCGGCACGGGCCTGGGACTGGCGATCGTCAAGCACGTGGCCGCCTCGCACGGCGGGGAGGTCACGGTGTGGAGCTCCGAGGGACAGGGCTCCACCTTCACCCTCAGGCTGCCGGAGGCGGGTGCGGCCCGCGACCGCGCCCACGAGCACCCCGGACTCGACGACGAGGCCGGGCAGTCCCCCACCGAGTCATCCCCGTACGAACCGCTTCCCGCCCCGGAGGTCCTTCCGTGACCCGTGTGCTCGTCGTCGAGGACGAGGAGTCCTTCTCCGACGCCCTGTCGTACATGCTCCGCAAAGAGGGCTTCGAGGTCGCCGTCGCGACCACCGGGCCCGACGGACTCGACGAGTTCGAGCGCAACGGCGCCGACCTCGTCCTCCTCGACCTGATGCTGCCCGGCCTGCCGGGCACCGAGGTCTGCCGTCAGCTGCGCGGCCGTTCCAACGTCCCCGTCATCATGGTGACCGCCAAGGACAGTGAGATCGACAAGGTCGTGGGCCTGGAAATAGGAGCCGATGACTATGTCACCAAGCCCTTCTCCTCCCGCGAGCTGGTGGCCCGCATCCGGGCCGTACTGCGCCGCCGCGGCGAGCCCGAGGAGGTCACCCCGGCCGCGCTGGAGGCAGGCCCGGTCCGTATGGACGTCGACCGCCACGTGGTCACGGTCTCGGGCTCCAAGGTCGACCTTCCTCTCAAGGAGTTCGACCTGCTGGAGATGCTGCTGCGCAACGCGGGCCGCGTCCTGACCCGCATGCAGCTCATCGACCGCGTCTGGGGCGCCGACTACGTCGGCGACACCAAGACCCTCGACGTCCACGTCAAGCGCCTGCGCGCCAAGATCGAGCCGGACCCCGGGGCGCCGCGGTACCTGGTGACGGTGCGTGGTCTGGGCTACAAGTTCGAGCCGTAAGCCGTAGCCGGCTGCTGACGCAGGAAGGGCGGGACCTCTCGGAGAGGTCCCGCCCTTCTGTCGTACGAGACAGCCATACGAACGTACGAGACAGCCATACGAAGTCGTACGACGGTCCCGTACGGCCGTCTCGTACGGCTGTTGTCCCGTACGGATGTCTCTTACGGCCGCTCAGTGATCGGCGGCCGGCGACTCGGTCGTGCTCGCGGAGGCCGCGTCCGTCGGGGTGGTCGCGTGGTCCGGGGAGGCGGTGCCGGTGGGCGTGCCCGAGGCGCCCTCGCCCGGCTCCTCGCCCGTGCCCGGCTCGCCGCTCGGGGTCGCCGTCCCGCCGGCACCCGGCTCCGCCGGGACCTCGGTCGGGCCCCACTTGGAGAAGTAGTTGTCGGCCGGGACGACGAAGGCGCGCAGGCTCACGTCGCCGGTCTTGCTGAAGGTGAAGGTGACCTTCTGCGCGTTGCCGTCCTGGACGCTCTCGCCGACCTGCTTCAGCGAGGCGGAGGCGTTGCCCTGGCCGCCGAGGATGACGGAGCCGCCCGCCGGGACGGTCACCTTGCCGTTGCCCTTGGCGGGCTTGAGCTCCGCGGTGCCGGCGCCGGCGACGCTGACGGAGTCCAGGATCTGGTCGCTGCCGCCGCTGTTGAACAGGGTGGCGGAGACCACCGCCGGGCCCTTGGCCTCGGGGTCGGGCTGGGTGATGACGACGGCGTTCTGGACCTTGATGTCGCCGACGGAGGTGGCCGCGTTGTCCGGCTTGACCTGCAGGGTCTGTGCGTCGCTGCCGGCGCCGCACGCGGCGAGCGAGGCGATCGAGAACGCGATGGCGGCCGCGGCGAGGGCGCCGCGTCGAAGGCTGCTGCTCACGGCGGCGGCAACTCCTTGACTTGAGCGAGGCGGCCCGTAAAGCCGCGCTAAGTGACTGTCAGCGGCCTTAGGTTACCGAGCCGTTCCCACGCGACCGCACCCGACCCTCCCTCCGGCCCTCCAACGGGCAGGCAAGGGGGCTAAGGGGCCTGTGTCGAAAGTGGCGCCTGCCTGGCGGCGCCGCAGTGACATCAGCCGCTACCGCGGCGGGCGCACTCTCGCCGCACCGGGCGAAAGCCCAAGTACATCCGGTCCATCGACGGGGCCTTCCGCCCGGCACGCCGAGAGCACGCACCAACGCAGTCATCAGCCTCCCCCCACTCTCGGCTTCGCTCGAGCGGGGGGACCCCCATCGCGGCGGGCGCCCGGCCCGCCCTCCGGGCGGACGACGCCACTTTCGACACAGGCCCCAGTGCCCCGGCAGGCAACGTTCGCCCGAACGTTGCCTCCCGGGGCACTGGTCACTCTCCTCACAGGCGGCCATCGAGCCACATTGCTCCTGCGCTCGTCGGCCATTCACATAAGCGTCTCCGGAGCCGCGGCGCGGATTTTGCGTGAAGGAATGCGCGGGCCCCGGAATTGATCACCGGTCGCCCGGTCGGCCGCATCGTGATCAATTCCGGATTCGGCGCGGAGGTGACTCCGCACACCGAACGGAGTAGCGGAAGTCGCACGCTTGGAACCGGACATATGGGGATGTTCGGCCACCTGGAGGAGCCTCCGGATGTGTGTAACGTACGCGTTTCACCTCCCCCGGAGAGCCGCTCTCACCTGCGAATACTTTCTTCCGCTCGGCCCTCGCAGCACGTTCCTGTTGCTGTTGTCAAGCCCCGAGATATGCCCTGACCTGCGAAAACGCCATTCAGAACACGCCGTTTCCGTGTTACTCTGGATAGCCACGGAAGGGGTACCTGTCACATGACGTTCAAGGTTGGCGACACCGTGGTCTATCCCCATCACGGGGCCGCGCTGATCGAGGCCATCGAAACTCGCCAGATCAAAGGCGTGGACAAGACCTACTTGGTGCTGAAGGTCGCCCAGGGTGATCTGACGGTACGTGTGCCAGCGGACAATGCGGAGTTCGTCGGCGTGCGTGATGTGGTCGGTCAGGACGGACTGGACCGGGTCTTCGAGGTGCTGCGCGCGCCGTACGCCGAGGAGCCCACGAACTGGTCGCGTCGTTACAAGGCAAATCTGGAGAAGCTCGCCTCCGGCGATGTCATCAAGGTCGCGGAAGTCGTACGTGACCTGTGGCGTCGTGAGCGCGAGCGCGGACTGTCCGCCGGTGAGAAGCGCATGCTCGCCAAGGCCCGCCAGATCCTGGTGAGCGAACTCGCTCTCGCGGAGAACACGAACGAGGACAAGGCCGAGGCTCTGCTCGACGAGGTCCTCGCGTCCTGACGCCGACACCAGCCGGCCTCAGCTCAGTCAGCACGTTGAAATCAGCACATTGAAATGCCGCGGTGCCCGATGACGTCTCAGCAGTCGCCGGGCGCTGCGGCATGCTCGCATTCAGACGCCGTACGCGTGTTCGCCTCGAGGGAAGTACCCCGATTCCGGGGAAGCCCCCGATACTTTTCGTGCCGGGCCCGGGCAACCTGCTCAACCAGGGTCACGGAAGGGTTCTGGTCAAGCTGTCGTACCCGGCACGCTTGAGGCCATACCCACCTAGGCCGAGCACACAAACCTGACAGGAACCGATGTCTGACGTTTCGCGCCCTTCGCCCGCGCCCGCGCGCACGGCCGCGGTTATTCCGGCCGCCGGCCGCGGCGTACGACTCGGCCCGGGCGCCCCCAAGGCGCTCCGCGCGCTGAACGGCACGCCCATGCTGATCCACGCGGTCCGCGCGCTGGCCGCATCCCGTGCCGTCTCCCTGGTCGTCGTCGTGGCGCCGCCCGACGGCGCCGGCGAGGTCAAGTCCCTGCTCGACGTGCACGCGCTGCCCGAGCGGACGGACTTCCTGGTCGTCCCGGGCGGAGAGACCCGCCAGGAGTCGGTGAAGCTCGGCCTGGACGCGCTGCCGCCCGACTACGACATCGTGCTGGTGCACGACGCCGCCCGGCCCCTGGTCCCGGTCGACACGGTCGACGCCGTCATCGAGGCCGTACGCGAGGGAGCCCCCGCCGTCGTCCCGGCGCTGCCTCTCGCGGACACCGTGAAGGAGGTCGAGCCGGCCGCGACGCCGGGCGACCCGGAGCCGGTGGTGGCCACCCCTCAGCGGGCGCGCCTGCGTGCGGTCCAGACCCCCCAGGGCTTCGACCGCGCGACCCTGATCCGCGCCCACGAGACGGTGACCGACCAGGTCACCGACGACGCCGGCATGGTCGAGCAGCTCGGCCTGACGGTCGTGGTCGTCCCCGGCCACGAGGAGGCCTTCAAGGTCACGCGCCCCCTGGACCTCGTCCTCGCGGAGGCGGTCCTGGCACGCAGGAGGGCGAACGATGGCTTCTGAGGCATCTGATGTCCGGCTGCCGCCGGGTGGGCCTTACCCGCTCCCCCAGGTCGGCATCGGCACCGACATCCACGCCTTCGAGGAGGGCCGCGACCTGTGGTGCGCCGGCCTGAAATGGGAGGGCGAGGGCACGGGCCTGGCCGGTCACTCCGACGCGGACGTCGTCGCGCACGCCGCCTGCAACGCGCTGTTCTCGGCCGCCGGACTCGGCGACCTGGGACAGCACTTCGGCACCGGCCGACCTCAGTGGTCGGGTGCCTCGGGCGTCACGCTGCTGACGGAGGCCGCCCGGATCGTCCGCGACGCGGGCTTCACCATCGGCAACATCGCCGTACAGGTCGTCGGGCCCCGCCCGAAGATCGGCAAGCGCCGCGACGAGGCCCAGAAGATCCTCTCGGAGGCGGCGGGAGCGCCGGTCTCGGTATCGGGGGCGACGACGGACGGGCTCGGCTTCCCCGGGCGCGGCGAGGGCCTGATGGCGGTCGCCACGGCGCTGGTGGTCCGGACCGGGGCCTGACCCCGGCCGGGAGGTGAACGACACGAATGCGTCTACCTTCAACAGAAGGTCGCGAGGCACTCACACCGGCCCACTACCCTGGAGTCGTGACTATTCGTCTGTACGACACCAGCACCCGGCAGATTCGTGACTTCACCCCGCTCACGCCGGGCTGTGTCTCGATCTACCTGTGTGGTGCCACCGTGCAGGCGGCCCCGCACATCGGGCACATCCGCTCGGGGCTGAACTTCGACATCATGCGCCGCTGGTTCGAATTCCGCGGCTACGAGGTCACGTTCATCCGGAACGTCACCGACATCGACGACAAGATCATCGCCAAGGCGGCCGACCGGGGCCGCCCATGGTGGTCGATCGGCTACGAGAACGAGCGGGCCTTCAACGACGGCTACACGGTGCTCGGTTGCCTGCCGCCGACGTACGAGCCGCGCGCCACCGGCCATGTGACCGAGATGGTCGAGATGATGCGCGGCCTCATCGAGCGCGGGCACGCCTACGAGGCGGACGGCAACGTCTACTTCGACGTCACGTCGTTCCCCGAGTACCTGCGGCTGTCCAACCAGGAGCTGGACAACCTGCTCCAGCCGTCCGGCGAGGGCGAGACCGGCAAGCGGGATCCGCGTGACTTCGCGATGTGGAAGGCGGCCAAGCCGGGCGAGCCGAGCTGGGAGACGCCGTGGGGCCGCGGCCGCCCCGGCTGGCACCTGGAGTGCTCGGCGATGGCCCACAAGTACCTCGGCACCGCCTTCGACATCCACGGCGGCGGCCTGGACCTGATCTTCCCGCACCACGAGAACGAGATCGCCCAGGCCAAGGCCTACGGCGACGACTTCGCCCGGTACTGGGTGCACAACGCCTGGGTCACCATGAGCGGCGAGAAGATGTCGAAGTCGCTGGGCAACTCCGTCCTGGTGTCCGAGATGGTCAAGCGGTGGCGGCCGATCGTGCTGCGCTACTACCTCGGCACGCCCCACTACCGCTCGATGATCGAGTACAGCGAGGACGCCCTGCGCGAGGCCGAGTCGGCGTTCGCGCGCATCGAGGGCTTCGTGCAGCGGGTGATGGAGAAGGCCGGGGGAGCCGTCGAACCGGCCGCCGAGGTGCCGCCCGCCTTCACCGAGGCGATGGACGACGACCTGGGCGTCCCCCAGGCCCTCGCCGTCATCCACACCACCGTCCGGCAGGGCAACTCCGCGCTGGCCGCCGACGACAAGGAAGCCGCCGTGGCCCGGCTGGCGGAGGTGCGGGCCATGCTCGGCATCCTCGGCCTGGACCCGCTGGAGGCGCACTGGGCCGGCGAGGCCGACCGCGGCGACGACCTCCACGGAGTCGTCGACAGCCTCGTACGCCTGGTCCTCGACCAGCGCGAGGCGGCCCGCGCCCGCAAGGACTGGACCACCGCGGACGCCATCCGCGACCAGCTCAACCAGTCCGGCCTGGTCATCGAGGACAGCCCGCAGGGACCGCGCTGGAGCCTCGGTCCGCGGTAGATCCCGTTCTTGATCGAATGCAATCGAATGTGATCGATTGTGCCGCCCGGCCGTCCGGGCGGCACACTGCATAGACGTACGTACGAAAACTCACGACAGACAGGTAGGTCATGGCCGCTAACAACCGCCGCATGTCCGGCAAGAAGGGCGCGCAGGTCGGCAGTGGCGGCCAGCGGCGCCGGGGCCTGGAGGGCAAGGGGCCGACGCCGCCCGCCGAGATGCGCAAGGGGCACGCCAAGCAGCGCGCCGCACAGGCGAAGGTCAAGCGCGCGACCGCGCGCCAGGCACCGCGCGGGCGCGGCGGCAGGTCCGCGTCCGAGTACGTCGTCGGGCGCAACCCCGTCGTCGAGGCGCTGCGCGAGGGCGTGCCCGCCTCCACGCTCTACGTCCAGCAGTTCATCGACAACGACGAGCGGGTGCGCGAGGCGCTCCAGCTCGCGGCCGACCGCGGCGGCATCAACCTCATGGAGGCCCCGCGCCCCGAGCTCGACCGCATGACCAACGGGCTGAACCACCAGGGCCTGGTCCTCCAGGTCCCGCCCTACGAGTACGCCCACCCCGAGGACCTCGCCGAGGCCGCCGCCGACAAGGGCGAGGACCCGCTGATCGTCGCCCTCGACGGCGTGACCGACCCGCGCAACCTCGGTGCCATCGTGCGGTCCGTCTCCGCCTTCGGCGGGCACGGCGTCGTCGTCCCCGAGCGGCGCGCGGCCGGCATGACCGCCGGCGCCTGGAAGACGTCCGCCGGCACCGCGGCCCGTACGCCCGTCGCCCGCGCCACCAATCTGACGCGGACCCTGGAGTCGTACAAGAAGGCGGGCATCGTGGTCGTCGGCCTCGCCGCCGACGGCGAGGCCGAACTCGGCGAGCTGGAAGCCCTTCAGGGCCCGGTCGTCATCGTCATCGGCAGCGAGGGCAAGGGGCTGTCGCGGCTCGTCGGCGAGACCTGTGACGTCCGGGTGCGCATTCCGATGCCCGGCGGCGCGGAGTCGCTCAACGCCGGTGTGGCGGCGGGGATCGTGCTGTACGAGGCGGCCCGCCGACGTCCCTGAACGACTCTTCGACGAAGTCACTCACACGGGGTATTTCTGGCGTCCAGGGGCAACCTTGACGGGGTCCGGACAGATCTGCCAAGTCAAGGCAGTGTCCTAAGCGCACGTCACTCGGTTAGATGAGTGTGGACACCAGAACACCCCGCACACCCACGGGGGACCGCTCGTCGGGATACGACGACGCTCCCGCGCTGAGCATGGTGAAGGTGCCGAGCGATCCGGCGCAGATCATCGTCAATCATGCGAGCTTCCGCGTGCAGTTCGGCGCGTCGACGCGGCGCAACCAATCCCCGCGGATCGCAGGGCACTTGAGCGCCACCGAGGACACCGCCCGTATCCCCGTCGCCGGCGCGGCCGGCAGACCGGCCGCGGGCGCCCGTCGCCGCCCCGTCGTCTGGAGCGGCAAGTCCGCCCCCGACGACACCGGCGCCCACCGCCTGCTCCAGGCCGTGCGGGGCGGCAGCGTCGGCCACGGCGACGAACACTCCCCAGCCCCGTCCGTGTCCGCCGACGCCGGAGCCACTCAGGTCATCCCGCGCGTCGACGTCAACGGCGGCTACGGCGACGGCGGTTACGACGGCGGCGGTTACGACGACGGGTACGGCGACCTCGCCCAGACCATGGAAACCCCCGTCATCGGCGCCCAGCGCACCCACGACGCTCAAGGCACCCGACTCCTGCCGAACATGCGGACCGTGGGCAGCGCCTACGACGAACCCGCCTACGCCGAACCCGCCTACGCCGAACCCGCTTACGGCGACGAGCGGTTCGACGACCCCCAGGAGCCCGACGACACGGAGAGCGGGCCCCGGTCCGCCGAGCGCCGCGGCGACGACCCCGCACGGCACGCCTACTACCCGGGCCGCCGCATGAACCTCGGCGTCGTCCTCCTGCCCCTGCGCGTCTTCCTCGGCTGCATCACCATCTACGCCGGCATGAGCAAGCTCTGCGACCCCGTCTACTTCGACGGCGGCAAACGCGGCTCCATGGTCAAGTGGCTCAACACCCTGCACCCCTGGGAAGTCGCCGAACCGCTGCGGCAGTTCGGCCTCGAACACCCCGTAGGCGCCGGGCTCGTCATCGCCTTCCTCCAGGTCATCGCGGGCGTCCTCACGGTCCTGGGCTGCTGGCAGCGCGTCGCCGCCGTGGTCGGCGCCGGCCTGTCCGCCGCCCTCCTCGTCACCGTCAGCTGGAAGAGCGTCCCCGCCTACGACACCCCCGACATCATCTACCTCGCCGCCTGGTCGCCCCTGATCATCGCGGGCGCCCCCGTCTACTCCATCGACGGCCGCCTCGCCGGCGGCGCCTGGCGGCGCCTCGGACCCCGCTCCGACATCTGGGAACTGCGCCGCTACGTCCTGCGCCGCGGCGCCCTCATCACCGCCGTCGTCACCGGGCTCACGCTGCTCATCGGCTCGCTGCTCGGCGGCGCCGTCCGCGACGCCGACCGTGTCGTCGTCCCCGGCCCCGGCGAGGCCCCGCGCAACGAACTGCCCGGCTCCCCGCTCCCGAAGGACCCCGCCAAGCGCCAGAAGGGGACCCCGTCGGCCTCCACCTCCCCCACCCAGGGCACGACGACCGGCCCGACCGCGGGCGCCGCCAGCACCCCGGGCGCCGGCCGGGAGACCGGCACCGCGACCGGCGGCTCGCCCAGCCAGACCCAGGGCACGACGGGCCAGGCCCCGCCGCAGCAGTCCTCCCCGGCCCAGCAGGCCCCCAGCACCAGCTCCGGCCCGACCTCCGGCGGCAGCGCCACCGGCGGCGCCTCGACCGGCGGCTCCGGCGACGGCTCCTCCTCCGGCCAGCCGGGCCTGGTGGGCGGCCTGTTGGGGTAACCGAGCCGGTGGGCGGGGTATTGGGCACGCCTGCCGGCTGAATACCTCGGCCCATACGACAGGGTCCCGCACATCATCTGTGCGGGACCCTGTAGTCGTGCGGCGACTGTGACGCCCTGAGGGGCGCGGGGCTGTGTAGATATCGCGGGGCTGTGCAGATATGCGGCTCCGCCGCGTGGGCGCGACCAGCCACGGACGGCCCGCAGCCGCGCGAACGGCCTTACGGCCCAACCCGCGGCGCTAACGCCCCAGCGCCGCCAGTTCCTTCGCAGCCTCGGTCAGATCCTTGGCCGTATCGATGGCCCGCCAATACGCACCTTGCGGAATCGGAAACCCAGCCAGCCGCCGCTCACGCGCAAGACCCGGAAACGTCGTCCGCTCATGATCCCCCCGCTCCGGCAGCAGCCCCGCGAACTCCGGCGAGAACACATACACCCCCGCGTTGATCTCGAACGTCGACGGCGGCGACTCGATGAAGTCGGTGATCCGGCCGAAGCCGTCCGTCCGCACCGCCCCCCACGGAATGCGCGGACGCGCGAGCGCGAGGGTGGCGACCGCGTCGCGCTCGGTGTGGAAGTCCGCCATGTCGCGGAGCGAGAACCGCGTCCAGATGTCGCCGTTGGTGGCGTACCAGGCGCGGTCCGGGTGGGGGAGATGGGCCGCGGCGTACTTGAGGCCGCCGCCGCGGCCGAGCGGCTCCGTCTCGACGACGGTCGTGACGTTCAGCGGCAGATCGGCGGACTCCAGCCACTTCTGCAGCACCTCGGCGAGGTGGCCACAGCTGACCACCACATCCGTCACGCCCTCCTCCGCGAGCCAGGCAAGCTGATGGCCGATGATCGGAGTCCCCGTCCCGGGGATCTCGACCATCGGCTTGGGCCGGTCATCGGTGTAGGGGCGCAACCGGGAGCCCTGGCCACCAGCCAGAACCACGGCTTGAACGGGGCGGGACGCGGCGTTCGGATCGGTCATGACCGAACTGTACGTCGCGTCCCGCCCGCTGCCGGAGTCGGCAACCGTTCCTTAATCAGGCGTTTTTGTCTTCCCGTTGCCGTCCTCCCCTCCGAAGTAGTGCCCGCTCAGCCGTGCGCCGCCGCGACGCCCGACGCGAAGGCGGTGTCGCAGACCGGGCGGGCGTACGACTGCGCGCGCGTCGGGCCGTACACACGGACCGCGGCGCGGCCCAGGGCCCTGGCGATGGAGACGCAGTGCTTCGCCAGCGACGGACGGCCGTTCACGGCCTCCTGGAGGTGCGTGAGCGCGACGCCCGGGTTCTCCTCCTGCAGTTCCGTCAGGAGCTGGTCGCGCAGCACGTCCTGCGGGGCGCGGGCGGCGGCACGCGACGAGGCGTCCGACGACGACGCCTCCGCGGCGGTGAGCACCGGGCTGGAGGGGTTCCCCGACCAGTTGACCCGGGTGACCGCGAGGGTCCCGGAGAGCACCAGGACGACGGGCAGGACGAGGGCGAGGGAGCGGCCGATCCGACGGGCGGGGCCCCGGCCGCGTCGCGTCTGTTGGTTAGTGGAGTGCTTCACGCGTGTGAGGGTAGCGCGGGGTAATGATTTGGCGACATTTAGTCACCAGTACGGGGGATGAAGAGGTGCTCTTTTTTGGGTGGAGGGTTGACGCACACTGCTCGAAATGACCGGTCTGCCGGGGTATTTGTCGACAACGAGAAGGGCCCCGCAGCAGGCTGCGGGGCCCTTCTCGTCAACCTGGGCGAAATCACCCGGATGTGGAGTTGTTCGGTCAGTCGGTCAGTCGGACAGCCGCTCGCCCGTGGAGGTCGAGAACACGTGGGTCTCGCCCGGCCGCGGCACGACGTGCAGCGTGGCACCCTTCTCCGGGACCGCGCGGCCGCTGACGCGAACGACCAGGTCCTTCAGGTCGTCGCCGACCTTGGCGCTGCCGTAGACGTAGCCGTCGGCGCCGAGCTCCTCGACGACGTTGACGGAGACGGCGAGGCCGGCCGGGGCGTCCTCGGTGTCCTTCGACAGGGACGAGGCGGCGGCGCCGTTGTGCTCGACGATGTCGAAGTGCTCGGGACGGACGCCGACCGTGACCGTACGGTCACCCTTGTCGGAGGCGGTCTTGAGGGCCTCGCGGTTGACGGGCACCACGCTGTTGCCGAACTTCACACCGCCGTCGGTGATCGGGACCTCGACCAGGTTCATGGCCGGGGAGCCGATGAAGCCGGCGACGAACAGGTTGGCCGGGCGGTCGTACATGTTGCGCGGCGAGTCGACCTGCTGGAGCAGACCGTCCTTGAGGACGGCGACCCGGTCGCCCATCGTCATGGCCTCGACCTGGTCGTGGGTGACGTAGACGGTGGTGATGCCGAGACGGCGCTGCAGCGACGCGATCTGCGTACGCGTGGACACACGGAGCTTGGCGTCCAGGTTGGACAGCGGCTCGTCCATGAGGAAGACCTGCGGCTCACGCACGATGGCGCGACCCATGGCGACACGCTGACGCTGACCACCGGAGAGCGCCTTCGGCTTGCGGTCCAGGTACTCGGTCAGGTCGAGGATCTTCGCGGCCTCCTCGACCTTCTGCCGGATCTCCGCCTTGTTGACGCCGGCGATCTTGAGCGCGAAGCCCATGTTGTCGGCGACCGTCATGTGCGGGTACAGCGCGTAGTTCTGGAACACCATGGCGATGTCCCGGTCCTTGGGCGGCAGGTGCGTGACGTCGCGGTCACCGATGCGGATGGAGCCGGCGTTCACGTCCTCGAGCCCCGCGAGCATGCGGAGCGAGGTGGACTTGCCGCAACCGGACGGACCGACCAGAACGAGGAACTCCCCGTCCTCGATGTCGATCTCGAGAGCGTCGACGGCGGGCTTGGTGGAACCCGGGTAGATCCGGGTCGCCTTGTCGAACGAGACAGTGGCCATGGTGATGGGCCCCCTTCTACCGGCAGGAACGTGCCGGACGATCCGTTGTAGGAAGGTGGTGAGCCGTCCCGGACAGCGCCCGGGAAGGTTGGTGTAGTCCACGCGTGCGAACTGGGTCAGGACGGTACCTGGCGTTTGCCTGGCTGTCAGTACTCCGGGACATGTGAACTTCGCGGAAATTTTCGACAGGGGCAGAGCACCGGCTTTTTGACCTTGCCTTGGCCAGGACAGAGCAACTCACTTTTGACCTTGCCCTGAGACTTCCTGCTTCAACGCCCACCGCCGACCACGCGCAACCCTGCCGAGCTGCGCCTGACCGGTCTTACACGGACTCCACAGGCATTCCGGCCGACGGCCCATCGGTCCGTACCGCACAAGCCGCTCCTACGCGGCTTCCAGCAACCGCAGCCCCTCATCCCGGAGATTCACGGCCGCATTCACATCCCGGTCATGGAGCACACCGCAGCCGGCGCACGTCCACTGCCGAACCGAGACGTCCAGCCTCGGCCCCATCACATGACAGGCCGAGCACCGCCGGGTCGAGGGAAAGAAACGATCGACGACCACCAGCGTCCGGCCGTACCACTCGCCTTGTACCGCAGGTGCCGTAGCAGCTCGCCCCAGCTGGCATCCATGATCGCCTGGTTCAGCTTCGCCTTCCGCTGTCTCCCCTTGCCGCGCCCCGCACGCATCAGGGTCACGACGGACAGGTCCTCCACCACGAGCACTTGGTTCTCGTGCACGAGACGGGTGGTCAGCTGGTCCAGCATGTCCCTGCGTACGTCACCGATCAGCGCATAGAGGCGCGCGATCTTCTGCCTGACCTTCCCCCGGTTCCTGGATCCCTTCACTTTCCTGTGCAGCTCCCGCTGCAACCGCGCCAGCTTCTCCGCGTACCGCTTCAACAACCGCGGATGATCAAGCTTCGTCCCGTCGTCCAAGGTGACGAGAGACGCCAGACCCACATCCACCCCCACCGCCTTCGGCTCCCGCGAACCCGACACGAACACAGGAGGCAACGGCACGATCCGCTCCTCCACCAGCGTCGACACGAAATACCGGCCCGCCCGATCCCGCGTCACCGACAACCGAACCGGAACCACCCCGACGGGCAACGCCCTCGACCAGCGGATGTCCAACGGCTGCGACTGCTTGGCCAGCGTGATCAACCCCGTACCAGGCCGCTCCGGATCCTCGACCCACTTGAAACCCGTACGCACATACGTCGCCGCATCCCGCGACCGCCCCTTCTTCTTCCGCTTCGGATACCTCGCCTCCCCCTTGAAGAACCGGCCGTACGCCTGATCCAGATGCCGCAACGACTGCTGAAGGACAGTCGACGACACATCCCTCAACCACGCCGTCTCCTCGGCCCGCTTCCAGCCCGTCAGCGCCCGGCACGTCTCCGCGAACCCCACATTCACCCGATGCTGCTCCCAGGCCCCGGACCGCAGCGCCAGCCCCTCGTTGTAGACCCACCGACAGGCACCGAACGTCCGCCCCAACTGCTCGGCCTGCTCCTCGGTCGGATAGAAGCGGAACCGGTAGAGACGGTGGTGCGTGTCCGGCTCCTTGGCGTGGGACTTCAGCCGGGTCGCCTCACGCGTGTGGTGCTTGCGGCGGTCGCCGATGCCGAGGAGCTCGCGCTTGATGCGCTGGGCTTCCTCACCCTCCACCACTGTCGGTTTCGGCTCCTCCGCCGTCTTCCCCATGGACCCCTCCCCGACGATCCGATCTTCGGAACAGCACGTCAGACCGATCAACGAACGGGTGCACGGATGGTTACGCACAGTTTTGCGGTCGCGTGAGAGGAGAACTTCGTGGCTCGGGGAAACGGGCTCTGTGTAGAGTGGTGGCGCCTTCGCATACGGCGTTGTGGTATGCGTCGCCCCCTTAGCTCAGCTGGAAGAGTAGTTGTCTTGTAAACAACAGGTCGTCGGTTCGAACCCGACAGGGGGCTCCAAGCAGTACGGAGACGGTTGCCGAGACGGCGCTCGCTGTCATCGCCGGGCCAGGCGGTCCGGAATGCTCCGGGGGCTCCGGCCGACGCCCTGTGGGCCTACCCTCAGTAATGAGGGCGGGCGGAGGCCGGCCTCTCGACCGCTGCCCGCCTCGTGGAGAGGAGGCGGACATGAAGGCGCCAGTACGGCGGTCCGCGATCTTCGCCGGCGTGGCGACGCTGGTGGTGACACTCTGCGGCGGGACCGGCATCGCCCAGGCGGGTGCCGGGTCGGTGGTTTCCGCTCGTGATGAAGACGGTGAGCTGAAGTTGGGCTACGTACTGCCCGAGACAGGGCAGCTCGCCTTCCTCGGCCCACCGCAGATCGAGTCCCTGAAGTTCGCGATCAAGACGATGAACGACGCGGGCGGTGTGCTGGGCAAGCCGGTGCCGGCCGTGGTTTCCAGCGATGAGGCCGGTCAGGAAGCCGTCGCGGCCCAGTCCGCGGAGCGGGTCCTCGCCGCCGACGTGGATGCGATCATCGGCGCGGCGGCCTCCGGCATGTCCCTGGCGTTCATCGACCGGGTGACCGGAGCCGGAGTGGTCCAGTGTTCCGGTTCGAACACCGCACCCACCTTCACCGATTACGACGACGACGGGTTCTACTTCCGCACCGCGCCGAGCGACGTGCTGCAGGGGCCGGTCCTGGCGGGCGTCGTCACCGGGGACGGCCATGAACGGGTGGCCGTGATCGGACGGGCCGATGACTACGGTCGCGGCCTGGTGGAGGCCACCAAGAGCGGGCTGGAGGAAGAGGGCGCGACAGTACCGGTCGCGGACACCTACGACCCGAAGGCCACGAACTTCGACCAGGTCGTGCAGAAGGTGCGGGATGCCCGGCCGGACGCGGTCGTGGTGATCGCGTTCGAAGAGGGCGTACAGATACTGCAGGCCCTGATCGAGGCCGGCCTCGGGCCCGACCGGATCGGCGTGTACGGCGCCGACGGCCTTCGCAGCGAGGAACTGGCCTCCCTTGTCGCCCCGGGCAACCCGGAGCGACTGGCCGGTATGAAGGGGACGGCCCCGTCCTCGGGGGCCAATGAGCAGTACGTGAAGGACCTCAAGGAGTTCGCACCCGATCTGAAGGAGCTGCAGTTCGCGCCACAGGTGTTCGACTGTGTGACGACCATCGGGCTCGCCGCGGAGAAGGCGGGGACGGACGATCCGCAGAAGATCGCGGACGAAATGGTCGGGATCACCAAGGACGGGGAGAAGTGCAACACCTTCGCCGATTGCAAGAAGCTGATCGCGGCCGGCAGGGACATCGACTACGACGGCGTGAGCGGTCCGCTGGAATTCAGTGATGCCGGCGAACCGAACCGGGCCACGATCGAGGTGTACGAATACGACGACGAGGGCGTGCTGCGCACCCCCGTGCGTACCGAAGTGAGCACCGGCGAGTAGTACGGCCGGTAGGACAGATGGGATAGATAGGACCGGTAGGACCGGTAGGAGGAGAGTCAGCGGACGCGGGCCAGGGTGCCGAGGTAGAGCTCGATCACCCGCGCGTCGTGCAGCAGTCGCGCACCCGTCCCGGTGTACGCGTTGCGGCCCTGGTCCAGGACGTAGCCCCGGTCGCAGATCTGCAGGCATCTGCGGGCGTTCTGCTCGACCATGAGCACGGCGACCCCCGCGCCGTTGATCTCCTTCACCCGATCGAACACAAGGTCCTGATGGGTCGGGGACAGCCCCGCGGACGGCTCGTCGAGCAGCAGCAGCCGTGGCTCCATCATCAGCGCGCGGGCCATCGCGAGCATCTGCCGCTCGCCGCCGGACATCGAGCCGGCCTTCTGCTTGCGGCGGCTGGCCAGCACGGGGAACAGCTCCTCCATCGCCGCGGCCCGCCGTGCGTAGTCCCCGGGCCGCAGATAGATCCCCATCCGCAGGTTCTCCTCGACGGTCAGCGCCGGGAAGACGTTCTGCAATTGCGGTACGTAGCCCACGCCCCGGAGCACCTGCTCGTGCGCCGGCAGGCCGGTGACGTCCTCGCCGAGGAGCCGTACCGTCCCGGCGCGGACGCGCAACAGGCCGAAGACCGCCTTGATCAGGGTCGATTTGCCTGCTCCGTTGGGGCCGATCACACCGATCAGCTCGCCCTCCCCCACCTCGATGCTGCACCCGCGCAGTACATCGACGCCTGGCAGGTATCCGGCGACGATGTCGTCGGCGGCCAGTACCACCGGTACGGGGCGGGTGCGTTCGTCGGCTGCGGCGTGTTCGTGTTCGTCGGCGGACATGAGTCACTCCCTGTCTCCGGCGTCTCCGGCGTCTCGGGCGTCTCCAGCGTCTCGGGCGTCTCGGCGGTCTCCGGCGTCCTGCGCCGGGTCGTCAGTCGCCTCCGGCTCGTCGTGCCGTTTGCCCAGATAGGCGTCCACCACGGCGGGGTTCTCGCGGATCGAGTGCGCCGGTCCCTCCGCCACCAGGCGGCCGTCGGCCATGACGGCCACCCAGTCGCTGATGCCCATCACCACATCCATGTCGTGCTCGACGAAACACACGGTCAGTCCCTCGTCCCGCAACTCGGTGATGTGCCGCAGCAGGGACTGGGTCAGCACGGGGTTGACACCGGCCGTCGGCTCGTCGAGCAGGACCATGACGGGCCGGGCCATCAGTGCGCGGGCCAGTTCGAGGAGTTTCCGCTGTCCTCCGGAGAGCGTGCCGGCGTAGTCGTCGCGCACGCCTGAGAGTCGGAACCGCTCCAGCAGTTCGTCCGCCCCGCGCCCGACCTCCCGTTCCTGCCCGCGCCACAGGGGACGCAGCAGGGCGGGCAGCAGCCGCTCGCCGCGCTGGTCGGTGGCCGCGAGCATCATGTTCTCCCGTACGGTCAGCCGGGCGAGCGTCCTGGGAAGCTGGAACGTACGGACCAGGCCGCGGCGCGCCACCCGGTAGGCGGGGCGGCCGGTCAGCGGGTGTCCGTCGAACGACCACCGGCCGTCGTCGGCCCTGTCGAAGCCGCTCACGATGTTGAACAGCGTCGTCTTGCCGGCGCCGTTGGGCCCGATCAGCGCGGTGATGGCGCCGCGCTGCAGTTCCAGATGGTCGACGCGCACGGCGGCGAGTCCGCCGAAGTTGCGGCTCACCCGGTCCATGACGAGCAGCGGATCGGGCTTGTGCACTCCCGGCTCGGGTGCGATCCCGGCAAGCCGGCCGGCGATGGCAGCGGGGGCTGACGCCGGAGAGGTGGGGGAATGATCAGCGTTCACCGAGCAGCATCTCCTTCCGGCTGCCGAGGATGCCCTGCGGCCGGAACACGATCAGCAGGATCAGCGCGAGGCCGACCAGCGCGAAGCGCACCGCGCCGACCTCCGAGGTGCTGATCAGCTCCGGCGATATGTAGCCGGCGTCGATGGCCTGCCGCAACGCGCTGTCGAGGAAGGTGAGCACGAACCAGAACAGGACCGAGCCGACGACCGGCCCCAGGATCCGGCCGGCGCCGCCCAGCACGAGCAGGGTGTACAGGAAGAAGGTGACGGCCGGGTCGAAGCTGTCGGGGTTCACCGACTGCACCTGGATCGCCTGCACCATGCCCGCGAGGGCTCCGATCACGCCCCCCAGCGCCAGGCTCTGCATCTTGTACGCGTAGACGTTCTTGCCCAGGCCGCGGGCGGCGGTCTCGTCCTCACGGATGGAGCGGACGACGCGGCCCCACGGGCTGTGCACCAGCAGCGCGAGCAGCGTCCCGACCACGGCCACCAGCCCCCATCCGACGATCAGTACCCACAGGTCCCGGGAGTTGAACTCCACCAGCCACACGCCGTAGGTGCCGGGCGGTATCGGGTTGAGGTCGTAGAAGTCGCCCGCGAACCGCTGCAGACCGAACACGCCCCCGGTGACGGGTTCGGCCCAGCTGGAGCGGTAGAACAGCCGGAGCGTCTCTCCGGCGGCGATGGTGGTGATCGCGAGGTAGTCGGCGCGCAGCCGCAGGGTGGGGATGCCGAGCAGAAGGGCGAGTACGATCGCGCAGCCGATCCCCGCCAGCACGCCGAGCCACATGTTCCCGTCGTACGTCGCCACCGTGACCGCGAGCCCGTACCCGCCGACCAGCATGAAGCCGACCTGGCCGAAGTTGAGCAGCCCGGTGTAGCCGAAGTGCAGGTTCAGGCCCATGGCGGCGAGTGCGTAGATGGCGGCGATGGGACCGAGGCCGGAACGCAGGGCGTCGGAGACGATGACCGAGAAGTCCATGACCCGCCCCCTCACCCCATGCGTTCCCGGCGGCCGAGGATGCCCTGCGGCCGGACGAGCAGCACCACGATGAGGACCAGCAGCGCCCAGGCGTACTGCAGGTCGACCGGGAACCACAGGGTGGATACCTGGGCGACGATCCCGATCACCAGGCTGCCCACCATCGCGCCGTAGGCGGAGCCCAGCCCGCCCAGGATGATCCCGGCGAACATGAGCAGCAGCAGCTTGAATCCCATGTCCCAGGTGATGATCTCCACCAGGCCGAAGAAGACGCCGCCGAGGGCGGCCAGGGCACCGGCCAGCATCCACACGACCAGCACCACCCGCTGTACGTCGATGCCCGAGGCCTCGGCGAGGTCGCGGTTGACGGAGACGGCGCGTACGGCCGTGCCGATCCGGGTCCTCTGCAGCAGCAGGGCGAGGCCGAGCAGCACCAGCGCCGAGAGCAGGGTGACGGTGAGGTCCCGCGGGGTGATGCCCACCGGGCCGAACTCGATCGGGCTCTGGATGTCGTATTGCGCGAACGAAGCGGGACGTGTCCCGTACAGCACGAGAACGATGTGGCGCAGCAGCAGCGACAGGCCGATGGTGACGATGAACAGGTTGATCATCCCGGTGCCGCGTGCCCGGAGCGGGCGCCACAGGCCGCGGTCCACGGCTCCGCCCAGCAGTGCCCCGGCGACGACCGCGAGGGCGGCGGCCGGGACCAGATGCCACCGCGGTCCCGCCGCGGACGCGTTGAGGAAGAACGCGAAGGTGGCGCCGATCGTCACGAACTCGCCGTGCGCGAAGTTGATCAGGTGGATGGTCCCGAAGACCAGCGAGAGCCCGACCGCCGTGATGGCGATGATCACACCGAACTGAACACCGTCCATCAGTGCCTGCAGCAGCCGCGCGGCGAATCCCCGGCCGCGCGGGACTTCCTCACCCTGTCCCCGGGCGGGGGATGCGGACACCATCACCAGTGCCAGGGCGAGGGCCGTGAGAAGAACCCGCGGACAGCGCATGATGTTTCCGGTACATCCGGACATGCATTCGGATGTCATGTGTACGGATGTTGTATGTCCGGATGCCCGGACACTCCGTGTTACTCAGTGTAAGTGCAGTGACCAGGCCGGGCTCGTGTTCCCAGTGGCTCGCGCTCCAGGTCAGCGACCAGCGGCAGCTCTCGTATCGCCGCCTCGGAGATGCGACTCACCAGCGCCTCGGCGAACCGTTCCGCCCGCAGCACCCGGAAGGGCCGGCTGTGGTACGGGCGGGTGGCCGGGTCGACCCGGTCCGTCAAGCCGAGCCCGTTGTGCAGGTCGGCGACCGTCTCGTAGGCCGCGGCGAGGTGCTGCTCACGGGTGTGCCAGTCCGTGGCCGCGAGGGCCGCCGTGAGGGTCGGGGTGAGTCGGGCCCCGGCCGGCGTACGGGCGAAGGCGCTGCCGAGCCACTTGCTGTACGGCGGGTAGCGGCGGTCCATCAGGAGGCACAGGCGCATCAGGTCGCGGACCTGGCGGGCGGTGACGACCGCGGAGCCGAGTTCGTCGCCGACCTCGCCGCAGCGGCCGACGAAGGCCTCCTCCTGGGAGAGGCGCTGCCACAGGCAGGCGAGGACGTGCAGCCAGAGGTCGTGGGGATACCAGCGCAGGGCGGTGCGTGCGGGGGTGAGGACGTCGAGGCCGTCGTGGAAGACCGCGCCGCCGGTGACTTCGGCGAGGAGCTGGGTGGGGGTGGCGAGCCAGTCGGTCGGGGTGATGGGGGTGGTCGTCGGGTCGAAGCCGAGGGTGGCGGTGAACCAGGCGGAGGCGTGGGTGACCTCGACGCGGTGGTGGACGGGGCCGTCGGTGTGGCGCATGACGCGGATGTCGTTCGCCTCGCCGGTGGGAGCGAAGTGCGTGGGGTAGCCGTGGAAGGTCTTCGGCAGGCGCTCGGCGAGCAGGTGTGTGATGCGGTCCGCATGCCGGGAGACGTCACCGGAGCGGAGGAAGAGCTGGAGGCGCGGGTCCCATTCGTGGTCCGCGGAGCGGGCGGTGTCGAAGCCGAGGACTTCGGAGCCGCTGCCGAGGCGGGCGGCGGAGTGGGGGATGCCGGGGGCGGCCTCCTCCAGTAAGGGGCGCACGGCTTCGGTGTAGAAGCGGCGGCAGAGTTCCAGGCCGGGGATGAAGGTCGGCATGTGTTCGTGACGCTCCTGCTGGCAGTCATGCCCGTTGTTCAGTTTGTTCAGTTTGTTCAGTGATTGATCATGTGCGATGCCTTCAGGAGTGCTTCGTCCGTGAGCCGGTACACCGTCCACTCGTCCTGAGGACGGGCGCCGATGGACTCGTAGAAGGCGATCGTCGGGGCGTTCCAGTTCAGGACCGACCACTCCAGGCGGGCGTAGCCGCGGTGGACGCAGATGCGGGCCAGTTCGGACAGCAGGGCCTTGCCGTGGCCGCCGCCCCGGGCGGTGGGGCGGACGTAGAGGTCCTCGAGGTAGATGCCGTGGACGCCGCGCCAGGTGGAGAAGTTGAGGAACCAGATCGCGTAGCCGACCACCTCGTGGGTCGTGTCGTCGACGGCGAGGTGGGCGTAGGCGGCGGGGCGTTCGCCGAAGAGGGCCTCATGGAGCTGGTTCTCGGTCGCCTTCGCCTCCTCCAGCGCCTTCTCGTATTCGGCGAGTTCGCGGATGAGGGTGTGGAGGGCGGGGATGTCGGCGGGGGTCGCGGCGCGGATCACGGTGGCTAGCTCCGGTGGGTGCGTAGGCGGCGGGCGATTTCCAGTTGTCGGGGTTCCGCTGGGCGGCCGTCCTCGATGTCCCACAGGGCGTTCTGCAGAAGTCGGCCCAGCGTCCAGGCGTGGGCGCGGGCGCGGTCCAGGCCGAGGACGTCCGTCATGGCGTCGAAGCGCCAGGTGATCTCGTCGGCGTCGAATCGGTTGTCGAGGGCGGGCCACAGCTCGAAGCCCGGATCGCCGGCCAGCGGTTTCGGGTCGATGGCGAGCCAGGGCGCGCGGTCGCAGGCGAGGACGTTCTCGTCGTGGAGGTCCCAGTGCAGCAGGCGGTCGCCGGGTTCGTCGATGACCTCGCGTACGGCAGCCGCGCAGTCCGCGACGAGGCGGCGGGTCTCTGCGTCCGGGATGCGTTCCAGTGCCCAGGGCGTCTGGTCGAGCATGGCCTGCGCGATGTCGCCGAGGCGGCGCATGCCCTCGGGTGCCGGGGTCGACGTGAGGTGGGCCAGCAGGCGGGCGATGACCAGGACGGCCTCGCGGGTGTCGGGTAGACAGGAGAGCATGCGGGAGGAATCGAGGCGCTCCAGGAGCATGGTGCCGGTTGCCTCGTCGTGGTCGAGGAGGCGGACCGACCCGTCGCCGTTCCAGCTGCGCAGGGCGACGGGTTCGCCGACGCTCTCCTCGTCCAGCAGTTGCAGCTTGAGGACGGCGGGGGTGCGGTCCGCGCGGACGACGGGCAGGACCAGGGCGGAGACGCCGTGCATGGGGCGTCCGTCGGCCGTCAGTTCCCAGCGGTCCAGGAACTCGGCAGCCAGCTCCGGCAGTCGGGCGATGAAGGCCTCACCCGCCTCGCCGTTGTACTTCGCTTGTGCGGCCGCCAGTTCCTCCGGAACGTCGATCATGGGGCGGACCTTACCGGCGGGCGGGGCGTGACCTCATGTGATTAATCGGGGCAGCGCTGACGGTTACCGGTCATGGCTCCAGGACGACCTTCCCAGTAGTCCCGCGCGTCTCCAGCGCCCGGTGGGCGGCGGCTGCCTCGGCGAGCGGGAAGCGCTGTACGGCGGGGGTGAGGCGGCTCGCGGCGGCTTCGGTGAGGGCGCGCAGTTCCAGGGTGCGTACGGGGTTGGGGCCGCCCGCCTTCCGCATCATCACGGGGCCGAGGACCTGCTCGGAGACGCCGTCGACGAGGTAGGGCTTGCCGTCGTGCAGGCCTTCGCCGGACCAGCCGAAGACGATGTGCTTGCCGCCGGGGGCGAGCAGGGCGGTGGTTTCGCGGGCGACCTCGCCGCCGACGCCGTCGAAGACGACGGTGGCGGTACGGCCGCCCAGGTAGGCGCGGATTTTGTCCGGCCAGGCCGGGTCCTTGTAGTCGACGGCGAGGTCGGCGCCGTTGGCCTGCACCTGGGCGACCTTGGCCGGGCCGCCCGCGAGGCCGATGACGGTGGCGCCGGCGTTCTTGGCGTACTGCACGAGGAGGGTGCCGATGCCGCCGGCGGCGGCCGGGATCACGGCCACCGAGTCGGGGCCGAGCTGGGCGAACTGCAGGATCCCCATCGTCGTACGGCCCGTGCCGATCATGGCGACGGCCTGGGCGGCGTCCAGGTTCGCCGGGATCTCGTGGACGCGCTCGACGTCGGTGACGGCGAGTTCGGCGTAGCCGCCGGGGGCGAAGCCGAGGTGGGCGACCACCCGCTTGCCGAGCCACAGGTCGGCGACGCCCTCGCCGAGGGACTCGACGGTGCCCGCGACCTCGCGGCCGGGGACGGTGGGCAGGGACGGCGGCTCGGGCAGGGGGCCCTGCATGCCCTCGCGCAGGGCGGTGTCCAGGAGGTGGACGCCGGCGGCTTCGACGGCGATACGGACCTGGCCGGGGCCCGGCACCGGGTCCTCGACCTGCTCGTAGGTGAGGTTGTCGGCCGGGCCGAAGGCGTGCAGGCGGATGGCGTGCATGTGGGGTCCCCCATCGGAAGTTTGTCCGGGAAGCCTGGTTGGGAACCCCACTGTTCAACCTCAAGCATGCTTGAGGTCAAGGGAGTGACGGCCGAGCGCCAGCGACACCGCGGTGAGGGCGCTGTTGAAGGTGACCTCGGACAGGACCCCGGGGGCGGCGACCTGGTCGCCCGCGAGGTAGACGCCGTCGCCGCGGTCGATGGCGGGCCGGTCGCGCCAGCTGGTGCCGGGCAGGTCGACGGCGCCCGTACGGCCGCTCGCGACGGCCTCGCGCCGCCAGGTGACGCGTGCGCGCCAGCCGTCGAAGGCGAGGTCGAGGAGCTGCTCGGCGCGGGCGATGCCGTCGTCCTTCGTCTCGTGCGGGGCGATCGGGATCTGCCCCTGGATCAGCTGCTCGCCCGCGGGGGCGAGGGACCGGTCCTGGGCGGTGAAGCGCTCGATCCACCCGGGGGAGTCGAGGTCGCAGACGGCGAAGGCGTCCCCGCGCCGGGTCCGCACGGCGAGATCGATGAGAGCCGTACGACCGCTCGTCCAGGTCAGCGAGTCGTCGCCGAGGAGACCGCGGGCGGCGTCGAGGGAGGTGGCGACGACGACGGGCGTGTCGGTCGGCACGGTGTCGACACGGGACAGGGTCTCCAGGCGGACGCCGAGATTCCACGCCCGCGAGGCCATCCGGTCGATGAGGCTGCCCCAGCCGCCGCGCGGGTAGTGGGCCTCGGGCGGGAGCTTGGTGGCGCGGCGCAGGCGTTCCTGCACGAAGGCGGCGGACAGGGCTCCGGGGTCGTGGTGGAACAGGGCGACGGCGGAGTAGTGGGCGGCGGCGCGGGCGCCCTCCTCGCCCGCCTGCTCGGTCGCCCAGGTCAGGAAGTCGACGTCGACGGGCGCTTGTCGGGCGCTGCGGCGCAGCAGCTTGAGCAGGGCGAAGGGCGGGGTGCGGCGGAGCACGCCCTTGTGCCGAAGCCGCAGCCGGGCCGCCTCCAAGGGCGGGATGGGCGCGAGCGGCCCGATCAGATCACGCTGCATGAGCCAGGACCAGTGCGGGCCGCCGTTGTAGAGGGCGTGGGGTCCTTCGTTCGTCTTGTACGGCCCCTCGGCGGTCCGGGCGCGTCCGCCGAGCGTGTGATGGGCTTCGTACACGGTGACCTTGGCGCCCGCCTCGGCGGCGGTGATGGCCGCGGTCAGTCCGGCGAAGCCGCCGCCGATGACGGTGATGCGGTGCATGGCTGGGGGTCTCCCTCGGGTCGGGGTCGCCTGTCAGTGAGTAGGACTGCCTGTGAGTAGGACTGCCTGTCAGTGAGTAGGACCGGTCGAGGGGGCCGGAATGTGACATGGGGGCTGTTTTCGCAGGTCGGGAGCGGCTGCGGGAGGGGCACGGGAGGGGTTGTCAGTGGTGGGGTGCAGCATGGGGGCATGGTGAGGCGAGCGACGAATGCGAACGGCGGGCGACGGGGAGTGCTGCGGGGAGCGCGGCGGCCGGAGGTGCGGCTGCCGGCGCTGGAGCCGTACGGCGGCGGGGGGTTGGCGCCGGACGGGGACTATGACGGGCTGGAGTTCCGGGAGGCGGACTTCGCCGGGCAGGACGGGAAGGGTGCCCGTTTCATGGACTGCGCGTTGACGGGGTGCGCGCTGGACGAGACGCGGCTGTCCCACGCCCGCTTCCTGGACTCGGTCCTCACCGGCATACGGGGCGTGGGCACCGACCTCGCCGAGGCGACCCTGCGCGACGTCGAGCTGGTCGACGCCCGCCTCGGCGGGGTGCAGCTGCACGGATCCGTACTGGAGCGGGTCGTGATCCGCGGCGGCAAGATCGACTACCTGAACCTGCGCTCGGCCCGCCTCAAGGACGTCGTCTTCGAGGGGTGCGTGCTGGTGGAGCCGGACTTCGGGGGCGCGAGGCTGGAGCGGGTGGAGTTCGTGGACTGCGACCTGAAGGGAGCGGACCTCAACGGGGCGACCCTCGTGGACGTGGACCTGCGCGGGGTCGCTTCGCTGGAGATCGCCCGGGGAGTGGACCGGCTGAAGGGCGCGGTGATCAGCTCGTCCCAACTGCTGGATCTGGCACAGGTGTTGGCGGCGGAGATGGGGATTCGGGTGGAGGACTGAGAGGGCTGGGGGGCTGGGGGGCTGGGGGCCCGCAAACGCCGTCGGCCGACGACCCTCCCCTTCGGGGAGACTCGTCGGCCGACGGTGCGAGAGCGAGCCCCGACCCGGTTGACCAGTCCCTGACTAGCCGACCTTCTCGAAGATCCACGCCTGGTAGGGGTCGCCGTACTCGGGCGCGAGGGCCACGCGCGGCGGGAAGATCCTCAGCAGGCTCATACCGAGCCGCATGGGGGCGTTCGGCACCCCGATGAGGTAGGTGTCCGGGTCATTCCCGGGCAGCAGATTCCACGAGCGCCGATCGGGCAGCAGCAGCGCCGGTTCGTGCATGTCGGGCTCGCCGTCGTAGCTCACGGTCAGGTCCAGGTGAGCGTTGGCCGCCGTGATGGTGTGAAGGCCGTTGCCGTCGCTGCGCACCCGCCACTCCTGCGTGTCTCCATTCCCCCGGGGGAGCAGGACGAGGGGTGCACCGGGCGCCGGTTCCAGCGCGGTGAGCAGTTGCTCGTTGGTGAAGTTGATCCGGTAGAGACCGTCGGGAATGCCGGGTGCCATGTCGTGCCCTTTCGCCGAACCGTTCGGACCGCCACCGCGACGGCCCCCAGCGCGCATAGTTGCCCGCACGGCCACCTGGAAATCACGGACAGTGACCGTTTCACCCGTATAGAGGGCGTGGGCGCGCAGGGAGCGCGCAAGAGGGAGCCCGTCACCTCACTCTGGGGAACTTGGCCTGGAGGGTCCAGATCGCCGGGTTCTCGCCCAGGTCGTCGTGGAGATCGACCAGGTCGGCGATCAGGTCGTGCAGGAAGTCCCTGGCCTCCCTGCGCAGTTCCGCGTGGGAGAAGGCGAGCGGAGGTTCCTCGGCCGGCATCCAGTCGGACTCGATGTCCACCCAGCCGAAGCGGCGCTCGAAGAGGAGCCGGTCGGTGGACTCGGTGAAGTCCAGTTCCGCGCGTTGCGGGCGGGAGGCGCGAGAGCCGGCCGGATCCTGGTCCAGACGCTCCACGATGTCGCACAGCGCCCAGGCGAAGTCGAGCACCGGCACCCATCCCCAGGCTGTGGACAACTCCCGGTCCGCCTCGGTGTCGGCGAGGTAGACGTCGCCGCAGAAGAGATCGTGGCGGAGCGTGTGGACGTCCGCGCGGCGGTAGTCCGTCTGCGGGGGGTCCGGGAAGCGGTTGGAGAGGGCGTAGCCGATGTCGAGCACGTAGGTGATGGTGTCACGCGGGTCCGCCTAGGATCACTGGCGTGTCCCGGTCCGCCCCCGTTGCCCCGACCTGCGCTTCCGTCCTGCTCGCCCTCGCCCTGACCGCGTGCACCGGCGGCGTCCGGGGCACCCCGGGCGGCTCCGGCGTGGACGACCCGTACTTCCCCAAGTCGGGCAACGGCGGCTACGACGTCACGCACTACGACCTGAACCTCGCCTACGCCCCCGACACCCACCGCCTCACCGCCACGGCCACGCTCACCGCCCGCGCCGCTCAGGACCTCTCCGCCTTCGACCTCGACCTCCAGGGCCTGGACGTCGGCAAGGTCACCGTGGACGGTGAGGCCGCCCGCTGGAACCGAGCCGGGCAGGAGCTGACGGTGCGCCCGGCCGAGGACCTCGGCGAGGGAGAGACGTTCCGCGTGACGGTCCGCTACTCCGGCACGCCGGAGACGCTCACCGATCCGGACGGCTCGGAGGAGGGCTGGCTGCCGACCGAGGACGGCGGCGTGCTGGCGCTCGGTGAGCCGACGGGGTCCATGGCCTGGTTCCCCGGCAATCACCATCCGTCCGACAAGGCGGCGTACGACATCGCCGTCACCGTGCCACAGGGCCTGGAGGCCGTCTCCAACGGGGAGTTGACGGACGAGCGGAGCAGAGGAGGCCGTACGACCTACACCTGGCACACCGGCGAACCCATGGCAAGCTACGTCGCCACGCTCGCCATCGGCGACTACGACATCCGCCGCTCCACCACCCCGGCCGGACTGCCCGTGTACGTCGCCGTCGACCCGACCCGGGCCGAGGCGAGCCGCAAGGTGCTGGCGCGGATCCCCGAGATCCTGGCGTGGGCCGAGGACGCCTTCGGCCCGTACCCCTTCTCCTCCACCGGAGCGATCGTCGACCGCGACGGCGACACCGGCTACGCCCTGGAGACCCAGAACCGCCCGTTCTTCCCGGGCGTTCCCGACACCGCACTCCTCGTCCACGAACTCGCCCACCAGTGGTACGGCAACTCGGTCACGCCGAAGACCTGGCAGGACATGTGGCTCAACGAGGGCTTCGCGACCTACGCGGAGTGGCTGTGGGCGGAGGACCACGGCGGCGACAGCGCCCAGGAGACCTTCGACGCGCTCTACGACCACGGCGAGGACACCTACGAGGACCTCTGGACCTTCCCGCCCGCCGAGCCGCCCGACGCCGCCCACATCTCCGACAGCCCCGTCTACCAGCGCGGCGCGATGGTCCTGCACAAGATCCGGCAGACCGTCGGCGACGACGCCTTCCGCGCCATCATCCGGGGCTGGGCAGCCGCCCACCGCCACGGCAACGCGGACACCGCCGACTTCACGGCGTACGTGGAGAAGAGGGCACCGGCCGAGGACTTCGGCGGGGTCTGGGAGGAGTGGCTGTACGGGGAGGGGAAGCCGGGGCGGCGGTGACGGGCGGCCCGGGCAACCGCGCCCGCCTGCCGCTGCCGTGTCTCGTAGCCCTGCTGTGGCCCCGGCTTACTCAGCGGGCCGCAGGGTGGCGGCTGTAGAGGAGTTCACGGAACTGCTCCCGCGTGACCACTCCGGCCGAGCCTCCCAGCCAGGCGTCCGTCAATTCTTGATCATCCTTGATCAGTTCGAGCAGTCCCTTCAGCCGCGGGGGCACCGTCAATGTCGCGACCTGCCGTGTGGCGTGATATTCGGGGATCATCATGGCGTCTCGTTGTTCGCCGAACCGGCGCAGGGCGGCAGACGTCCGAGCGTGGTCGGCCAGGTCCCCGTCGAGGTGGCCGGCCAGCATCTCAGCCTGCGCGAAAGCCGCGCTCATCCCGTGGCCGGTCGCGGCGTCCCGGTGTACGCCCGCGTCTCCCACGAGCGCCCAGCCCGGTCCCGCGGCCTGCCGCACGAAATTCGGCTGATGCGCCATCGCATAGAGCCGCTCCTCCACCTTGCCCTGCGACATCCGTTCGTAAAGGCCGGGCGTCCTGGTCCGGATCGTGTCCAGGTAGGACTCGAAAGCGTTCCTGCGCACTTGGTCGAACACGCTGATCGGGTAAGTGACGGTGACGAGGGTGAGGCCGTCGTTGGTCGGGAGGACGCTGATCCCGCCGCCTTCCCACGAGTACAGCTCGCGGCCCATCTCGAGCCCGCTCCAGAACGCGTAGTAGACGCAGGTCATCGTCGGATGTTCCAGCAGCGTCTCTGCCTTGACGTACCGCGAGACGGCCGATCGCACGCCGTCCGCCCCAATGACCAGGGGGGCGTGTATGACCATCGTGCCACCGCCCGGAGCCCGGCACCGGACCCCAGCCACGCGATCGTCCTCCCAAAGGACGTCCTCGACCACGCATCCGTCCCAGAAGGTCGCCCCGGCCGCCTGGGCCGCCGTGGCGAGCAGGTTGTCAAGCACCATCCGGCGCGGTGCGCGCGAGGCACGGATCCCATCCAACGGCGGTGAACAGCCCTCGACCCGCACTCCCGCAGCCTCCACCACCGTCCACTCCAGTGGTGGGCAACCGGTGGCGTCGAGGTCGTCCAGCAGACCCCAGCGCGCCAGGGCCGCCACCCCGGTCTGGCGTATGTGCAGGGTGCACACCGTGTCGCTGGGAAACCGGGCGCGGTCCACCAGCAGCACCCGGTAACCCTTGCGGCTCAACAACAAGGCGGTGGCGGCGCCGGCGCAGCGCGCACCTACGACCACCACGTCGTACCCGCTCATGCCTTGCTCCCCACAGCGACGGAGAACAGGGCACGACGGGAGAAGGCGTCGAGCCCCGCCGCATCGATCAACTGGTTGCTGACGCGGACGTTGGCGTGCACCGCTCCGTCGAAACCACGCGCCAGGGCCGCGAGCCAGCAGGCGTGGCCGGCAGCGCCCGCCCGTCGTAGCAACCGCAGGTACCCTCCCGAGCCGTGGCGGTGCACGGCCGCGGCGATGCTCCCGAGCACCAGCACGGTGAGCGCCGCCGAGGCGAATCCGGGCTGGCCGAGTACGGAAACCATGTCGACTTCGCCACGTGGCCGCAGCTCCTCGTCGCCGGCCTCGTACAGACCGGCCGGCAGCCCGGTCACCTGGTTGGCGAACACGACCAACTCGATGCCGTTGCCCTGTGCCGACTCTCCAGGGGCGAGCCGCGAGTCGGTTTCGGCCTGCTCTGCGAGCATCGCCGAGACCACTCCGAGCGGAACCGCGCCGTCAGTGAAGCGGCGCACCGTGCGGCGGCGCGCGAGCACAGCATCGGGATCCAGGACCGGTGGCGTCGCCGGGGGCAGCGGGATCGCCTCTGCGGTGGTGCCGGTTGTGGTGGCACTGGGCCACAGGGCTGGGGGAACCGGGCCACCGTCGCCGCGCGGAAGCATGAATTCGGACAGCAGGGCCTGGGTCAGATCAACCGCTCCGGCGGGCAGTGTCATGTCAACCTCACGATCGCGGTCACTGGTTCACGGTCCGGTTCGAGCAGTAGTGCATCGGTCAGGTCACGAGTCGGAGTTTCGTCGAGCACCTCCAGCTCTCGAGTGAGGCTCCGGGCGACGAAGTCGAGTTGTGCGAGGGCGACGCCGGTGTCGAAGGCCAGCAGTCGCACTGCGAAAGGGCCGTACTTGCCCACCAGCCGCCGGTAGCCTCCGGTGAACACGATCAGGGCATCGGGGCCGCCCTCGGCCGGTACTTCCCGCAGCACGGCCAGCGCGTGCTCGACCGAGTCGTAGCCGTACCAGCCGTCCGCCAGGTCCGGCAGGCCGCGGGCGCGGAGGTGAAGGTGCACCGAGCCGATGTTGCCGCCGGACGGGGCCCACCGATCTGTCGGTGAGGTCTGCGGGTCGCGCAGACCGGCGGTGCGGGAAAGGATGAGGGCCAGCACGTCCAGGCTCAGCGGTCGGCCGTGCAGTCCGGCCAGGGATGGCGGCGGCCCTTCTCCCGGGTCTGCCAGGTGGATGCGCCGAGCGCTCGGCCATTGCTTGCCCCCGTGGGTGGCGGCGATGTTGCGGGGTTCGATACTCGCCAGCGGGCCGGTACCGGCGGCGAACCGAACCGGATTTCCTGCGGTCGCCAGTTCGAATCGGAGTGGGGTCAGGATGCGCTCGGTCCGAGCCTGCGCGGCAGCATCGGACGCGGCAGCACCGGACACCGGGAGGCACGTGGCGCAGTCCAAACGCGGCGCCGGGGCCGCCAGTGTGGTCGTCCAGTCGGACAGGTCGTACCGCACCAGGCTTCGCGTGATCCTCGTCTCCGGCACCCGGGCGGCGAACGCCAGAACCTCACGGCACAGGATGCCGCAGTGCAGGAGCGGGTCGGCGGTGACCGTGGCATCGGAATCGCCGAGTTCGGCGCACAGGCAGGCGTAGCAGAGCGGGGTCTCGGGCACCAGCAGCGGCCCGATCGTGATGACCCGGCCGGCGACGTCAACGGGGAGGAAGGTGGTGCCCTCCCGCGCGCACTCGTCGCCCAGCTCGCCGGCGGCGGCCCGGTCGAGACCGCCCGTCCCCACGACGGCGACCACCAGATCGGCCCCGGCGACCGTGCCGCCGATCGAGCCCACTCCGGCCCGCTCGAGCGCCTCGGCGAGAGGGCCGACCATGGTCTCGGGGCCGTGCAGCACGATCCGGGCCGCGGCCAGCCGCGCGAAGGTGTGGCCCGCGTGCGGATCGACGCGGGTGGTCGTGCCCAGCCGGGCGAGCGCCAGCTGCGCGGGCGACGCGTCGGCGAGCGACGGCGCATCGGCACCCTCCTCGAGCAGGCCCCGCAGATGCAGCACCGCGAGTACCTGGTCGATCTGTGACTGCGGGTAGGCCGTGGCCCTGGCCAGCGCCGTCGCGTCCCGGGTGCCGTCCAGCAGCGGCAACAGTACGGGCAGCAGGCGAACCGCGCCCGGCCCCTTGATCACTTCGCGGGCGACGAGACCGTCGAACTGAACCGCGTCCGGCAGGACCAGATACCGCGTTCCCGGCCGTAGCCTGGGCGCGGTCGGGGCGCGCAATTCGTCCCGCGAGGTCGCGAAACTCAGGGCCTGCCGGCCCGGCAGGTGGCGTGCGTCAACCGTCATTGTTCGCTCCTAGGGCGAGGGCAAGGCCCTGCCAGGTGTCCGCCGCGCGGTCACGACGGGGGCCGCAGCGGCGGCAGCCGGGCACTGCGATCACCCGGTCGCGCCGTACCGTTCCGCCGGCCACGGAAAAGCGCACCACGTCCCCGGGCTGGACACGTCCGCCGAACCCGTCCGCGATCGCCTCGGCCAAGGCCCGCGCGAGACCTGAGCCGATCAGCACGTCGCTGGGCAGGTGGCCTGCCACGCTGTGGGCCGGAATCGCCCGGTCGTCGCGGAGCATGGCCGCGGTGTGTTCCCCCTGCGGATCGTGCTGCAGCCAGCGGCGGAGGAAGCACTGATAGCAGGCGGACCGGCCGGGAACGACCACCGGGCCGAGCCGCACACCCGAGGCGGTCAGGATGAGCGGCGCCCACGGTCTGCGCAAGCCGAAGGCGAGCCGGTCCCGTGCCGACAACAAGTCGGTGTTCTCGTGGGCGGCCACCACCAGGTAGCCGGCCGCCTCGGGGAGGGCGGCTTCCTGCGCCACCGAGAACTCGGGGGCCGCGGCGAGTTCGTCGGCCACGGCCGCACCCCAGCCATCCCTGGCTGTTACATGCAGATACGGCTTGGACATCACATTCTCGTTCCGGGTTCCGGGTTCCGGGTCCAGGTCCGGGATGCGGTGGGGCGCCGGAGCACCCCACCGCATCACTGGATCACCACTCAGGTGTCAGTAGCACTGCCAGATGTCGGACACGCACTCCGGGGCCGTGCTCTCCTCGGTCACGTCCTCGACCACGGCGTAGACGAACTCCTGCTCCATTGTCTTCTCCTTTCGATCCACTGTTTCTCATTCTTTCCACACGCCTACTCGGGCGTGGGTCTTTGGGTGCGAACTCAGGCAAGCGGTTGCGGGTTCGGGTTTACCCCGTTCTTCCCGCATTCCGGATATCCGAGCCGGGAATCGGCGTCCCAAATTCGGGGATGGCCGAGGAATCGGGTATTGAAGTCGAAAGTCAGCGGTACCAGCCGGGGAACGATCACTCGCACCGAATGTAGTCCGACCGTCCGTAGGTCATCCGGCGTGATCTCGACCGCGATCACTTCCATCTCGTGCTCTCGCAGTCTCTCGCACAGCGTAAGGAATGAGTCGGCCGTGGGAAGTCGAGGAATTTCAGAAAAACGCCGGCGTCGGGGCGTCGTGACCAGGAAGTCGAACTCGGGGAGCTTGTCGGGCTGGCCCATCCACAGCGCACCGCCGGCCACGTCGTGCTTTCCGGTCGGTATGCGCGGCCGCGTGGTGTTCCGGTTGAGCCCGGTACGGCAGGTCGCGCCCTCCCGGAGGACCTTCGCCAGCGACCGGTCCGGGTCCGGATCGGTCGCCGCCGCGACCGCCGCCGCAGCCTTCCGGTTGTGCGGAGTCACGTCCAGGGAGTACAGCGTGGGGATGCCCAACTCCGTCGTGGCGTCGAAGATCAGGGGATCGGGCAGCAGGCTCCGGCGCCGCTGGGCCAGCACCGCGGCCGGCTCCGGGCCGACCTCGTCCAGTTCCACCTGGGGCAGCGGCAGCCGGCGCAGCCAGAGCACGGCGGCGGCATCGCGTTCGACACACTCGCACAGCGCATTGCTCAGCGCCGCACGCAGATCGGTGTGCACCGCATAGCCCGTGCTGATCGGGTAGGTGATCCGCTCGGCTTGGTGCGCCGGCTGCAATGAGGTCCAGGCGAGGACGGCCGGGATGTACACCCGGCGCTCGCGAGTGACCGACCAGGCGGCGGTCCACCGTATCGGCTCGGTGTCCACCGGCGGCCGGAGCTGTTGCCCGGCGGTGTCGTACTCCTCGTCCGACAGACGGGGCAGGTCGGCCAATTCGAGTGCGTCCGGGCCCAGTTCGGCGGCTGTCGCCCAGAACATCGCGTCTTCGACCGGCAGCGCGCAAGAGTACCGTTCCGCCGCTTCAGCCAGCGCGACCAGTCGGGCGTGATCCGGCGAAAGCGCGGAACCCGACCCGCCGTGCCGCTTGTTGAAGAGGCTTCGTTCGACCGGCTCCTCGATTCTGCGGAAGGAGTCGAGTGGCAACCTGAGTGGCCATCCGGCGTTCGAATGGAATGCTGCGAATTTTGGCTCGCCGGGCAAGGTGTAGTCGATCGGCTGCGCAGAGGCCAGGACCCCAAATGGAGAAACAAGTTTCTCCATTTGTTTCAATGAATCCATCAGTCACCGCCCCGTTCGGATCTGAATCTCGTGGGCGGTTTCACCGTAACACCGCGGGTTGCGAGTTTCTTTACGGAACGACTGAACAGTCGGTTAACGGTGTCCTGTCGGTTGGTTGGCTACCGAAACAGTATCCGGATTTCTCGTGGGGTTGCGATTTCTGGTGGTGGTTGAGGGGTATCCGTCAGCCTGCCCGGGCTTTTCGAGGATTTGGTTTTGTTTTTTCGCTTATTTGGTTCCGTGGAAGTCGATGTTCGGCGTCGAAACCCCCTGGCCGTGGGCGGGGTGGTCACGGAGCTCGAACCAGATGTGTTTGCCGTCCCGTCTGCCGCGCCCGCTGCCGCTGCCGCTGTCGTGGGCAGTCCTGGAGGGGTCGGCCGGTGGAGCTGCCGGATCGTCGTCGCACACGGATACGCGCACGGTGTCTGCGGCGACTGCCGTCGTGAGGCGAATGGTTGGAGTTGCCGGCCGCGTACGAGGACGAAGACGGGGAGATTCGCATCGATCCGGCGCGCTTCGGCCTCTGATCAAGCCGCGCCCGCTGGTGCGGGGAACGTGGGATGAGCCGACTGGACTGGGGCGGCGACGTGTCGCTCGGTTTCTACCTCGAACGTCCCTTCTATCTGTCTGTGGCGCTGGTGACGTGTTCTCCGAACCTCGCGCATCCGGAACTGGCGTGTCCGGTCACGGCATGAGCTCGGCCGCAACGGAGCCCCTGACCAGAGAAGGCCAGGGGCTCCGTAGATGAAGCAGGCGTCCGTCAGACGTTCACACCGAAGTCCTGAGCGATGCCCACCAGGCCCGAGGCGTAGCCCTGGCCGACCGCGCGGAACTTCCACTCCGCGCCGTTGCGGTACAGCTCGCCGAAGACCATCGCCGTCTCCGTCGCCGCGTCCTCCGACAGGTCGTAGCGGGCGATCTCGGTGCCGCCGGCCTGGTTCACGATGCGGATGTACGCGTTGCGGACCTGGCCGAAGTTCTGCGAGCGGTTCTCCGCGTCGTAGATGGAGACCGGGAAGACGATCTTGTCGACGTCGGCCGGGAGGCCCGCCAGGTTGACGTTGATCGCCTCGTCGTCGCCCGCGCCCTCGCCCGTGCGGTTGTCGCCGGTGTGGACGATGGTCTGGTCCGGGGTCTGCTTGTTGTTGAAGAAGACGAAGTGGGCGTCGGAGTAGACCTTGCCCTGCGGGTTGACCGCGATGGCGGAGGCGTCGAGGTCGAAGTCCGTGCCGGTGGTGGTGCGGACGTCCCAGCCGAGGCCCACGGTGACGGCGGTCAGGCCCGGAGCCTCCTTGGTGAGCGAGACGTTGCCACCCTTGGACAGGCTTACAGCCATTGTTGGGAGTCCCTTCCCTCGTTTACGTACGGCAAGAAGCTACAGCTACCCCTAGGAACGCCGCGGGGGGTACCGAAGGTTCCGCGCGTCTTTACTTTCTTTACCAAGTAGCGGACGTGAGCGAGACGTGAGCGATATTGGGGTGACGTGGACCGGTCAGAGACGGGAACATGGACGTCATGTCTGGTCCGTACGTGATTCGCGGCTCTGTCTCCCTGCCGGAGGCCGAGCTCATGTGGCGTTTCTCGCGGTCGTCCGGACCCGGTGGTCAGCACGTCAACACCAGCGACTCGCAGGTGGAGCTGCGCTTCGACCTCGCGCGGACCGAGGCGCTGCCCGAGGTGTGGAAGCAGCGGGCCCTGGAGAGGCTGGCCGGGCGGCTCGTCGACGGCGTCGTCACCGTCCGCGCCTCCGAGCACCGCTCCCAGTGGCGCAACCGCGAGACCGCCGCCGTACGCCTGGCCTCCCTCCTCGCCGAGGCGACGGCCCCGCCGCCCAAGCCGCGCAGGCCGACCCGGATCCCACGCGGCATCAACGAACGCCGGCTGCGGGAGAAGAAACAGCGCTCGCAGACCAAGCGGGGGCGGACCGGGCGGGACTGGTCGTAGGCGCGACGGTCGCCTACAGGTCCAGCACTCCCACCACCTGGTCCCCGCTCGTCTCCCCGGTCGTACGGAAGCCGAGTCCCAGGTAGAAGCCTTCCGGGCCGGTCGGGCCGGGGTGCCAGGTGACGTACAGCTCCTTGCCGCCCCGGCGGCGGATCTCGGCGGCGACGGATTCGACCGCGAACCGGCCGTAGCCGCGGCCCTGTGCGTCGGCCGCGATGTTGAGGCGCCACAGGCCGGAGCGGAAGAGGGTGCCGTCCGTGTTCCAGTCGATGTCGAAGAAGGCCATGAGGAATCCGACCGGCCGGTCGCCGTCGACGATCAGCCGCGGCCAGGCGACACCCGCGGGACGGACGTACGCCTCCGCGAGGGACTGCATCACCGGTGAGGCGGCGTGCTCCTGGTCGGGGCGGACGCGGATGCCGACGGCGGCGTCGAACGTGCGCGGGGTGATCTCTTCTAAGTGGAGGCCGGGCGGTGTTGTCATGCGCGCACCCTAAGCGGATGGATCACCGGCGGGCGACGGAATTTCGCGTCACGCCGAGCACCACGTCACCCCGCGTACGTCACCCCAAATGCCGGTACCGCCCCCGGAAATACGTCAGCGGCCCCCCGTCCGCGCTCGGCAGCGACGCCGTCAGGACCCGGCCGATCACCAGCACGTGGTCGCCGGCCTGCACCCGCTGCTCCGTATGGCACTCCAGGATGGCCAGGGCGCCGCCCACCAGGGGAGCGCCGGTCGCCTCGCCGCGGACGTACGGGATGTCCTGGAAGAGCAGGCGGTCGCTGAGGCGGCCCTTCATGGCGAAGCGGCCGGCGATGTGCCGCTGGCTCTCGGAGAGCACGGAGACGGCCCACAGGGGCTGCTCGGCGAGCACGTCGTCCATGCGGGAGCCCTCGCGCAGGCTGACCAGTACCAGGGGCGGGTCCAGGGAGACCGACATGAACGCCGTCGCCGTCATGCCGACGTCCTCGCCGACCGGCGCCTGGGGGTCGTCCGGGTCGAGCGAGGGCTCCTGCGCGGTCACCAGGACCACACCCGCGGCCAGCCGGGACATGGCGGCGCGGAACTCGTCGTTGGTCACCCCCTCAGCATGCCCGGAGGCGGGCGGGGAAAGGGTGGGGGATGTGGCAAGGGGAGGGGCAAGCGGAGTGGCAAGCGGAGTGTTCGGCACGCTGGGAACGCTAATCTGCGGTTGGCGGGCGCCACATCGGGCCCGAGGCGGAGTCTGGACCTAGGACCCGCGGCGGAGGTTCGCGACGGAGCTCGCACGAAGCTTGCAGGTGCGCGCAGGTGCGTGCGAGGAGACGCCGCAAACGCAGGCAAAACTTACGTTCAGTAAACGCACAGGGAAATCGCAGAATCCCCACTCAATTGTTCATGTTTCGCTGTGACTTGAGTCACAAGGGGCGTTAATTGTTGACCCTGTGTACCGAGTGGGCAGCGCGCTGTGATTCAGTGGCGGGAAGCTGCTAGGACGATACGCCGATGAGAACCCTTGATTCGCTGCGAGGTCTCGGGGGGAGGGCGAGCATGGAAAGCGAGTCGGAACCCTACGTCCGCCTTGCGTCCCTGCGACAGTTGCACCAGGTCATGGCCGACATGAACACGGCCCGCAGCCTGGCGGACACACTGCAGACGGTCGCCGACGGCGTGGTCCAGGCGTTGGGGTACGAGCTGGCGTGCGTGAACCTCGTACGCCCCGACGGCGATCTCGTCGTCGCCGCCTTCTCCGGCAACCCCGCCGCCGAGGCGCTCATCACCGGCCGAGTCGGCTCGCGCGAGTCCTGGGAGCGCCGCCTGGGCATGGGCGAGCACTGGGGCGACCTGGTCTTCATCCCGCACACCGAGGGCTGGGTCCTCGACGACGACGACGTACCGCAGTGGTACACCGACGGCCCCGCGCCCCGCTTCGAGGACGAGTGGCACCCCTCGGACCGGCTCTTCGCGCCGATGTACACGCCCGCCGCGCCGGGCGGCGGCTCCTGCGGCGAGCTGATCGGCGTGCTCTCCGTGGACCGGCCGCGCAACGGCCGCCGACCGGGCGCCTGGGGACGCGAGGCGCTCCAGATGTACGCCTTCCAGGCCGCCATCGCGATCAGCAACGCGCGTCTACGGGCCAACATGCAGCGCGCACTGGTCAGGCTCGAAAGGGAGCAGCAGGCCCTGCGCGCCAGTGAGGAAAGCTTCAGGCAGGCCTTCGAGTACGCCCCCTCCGGCATGGCCATCGCCGAGATGGGCGGCGACCAGCACGGCCGGATCCTCAGGACCAACGACGCCCTGTGCCGCCTCCTGGGCCGCCCCGCCTCCGCGATGCGCCGCTACGCCTTCTCCGACCTCGTCCACCCCGAGGACATAGGCACGCTCCTGCGGACCTCCGCCGAGGGCGGGCGCGCGGAACTCAGGCTCGGCCGCCGCGACGGCACCTACGTCTGGGTCTCGCTCCGCAACTCCGTCGTCGCCGACGCCGCCGACGGACCCCGCTTCCTGCTCACCCACGTCGAGGACATCGAGGAGCGCAAGCGCCGCGAGCTCCAGCTCGCCCACCGCGCCTCCCACGACTCGCTCACCGGCCTGCCCAACTCCGCCGAGCTGCGCGCCCGCCTCTCCTCGCGGCTGTGCCAGCGCCCCACCCAGGCGGGCGCCCTGGAGTCCGTGGACGCGGCCTTCGGCCATCCCGTCCACGACACGGGCGGCCACGGCTTCGACTTCCGGCCGGGCGGCGGCGAGACGTTCGCCGCCTACGACCACCACGTGCACACCGTCGCTCCCGAGGGTGACCGTGACGACGGTGCCAAGGGGCTCGCGGTCCTCTTCTGCGACCTCGACGGCTTCAAGTCGATCAACGACCGGTTCGGGCACAACGCGGGAGACGCGGTCCTCATCGAGGTCGCCCGGCGGCTGTCCGGAGCCGTCCGGGACGGCGACACCGTGGCCCGGCTCGGCGGCGACGAGTTCGTCGTCCTGGCCGACGGGCTCGGCCGCGCCGACGCCCAGGACCTCGCCGTACGCCTGCGTAACGAGATCATCCAGCCCGTCCGGGTCGACGGACGCGCCATGCGGGTCGGTGCCAGCTTCGGCATCGGCTGGGCGCACTGCGGGATGACGGCGGACGAGGTGTTGAAATCCGCTGACGAGCGGATGTACGTCGAGAAACGATCCCGTCCCAAACAGCACAGACGCGCGGGATGACCTCCAGGTCAGCGAGCTGATGCGATCCGAGTCACCCGTTTGGGGCATCAGGAGCGGGTAGGCTCGCCCTTCTCACCGCACATTTCGCATCCGCACCGCACCTCCGAGGAGATCAAGGGATGACGTCCGGCAACAACGGCGCGAGCACGCCCGAGGACGACGACCCGTTCGGCTATCTCTACGCGGACGGGCAGGCCAACGGGGCCCAGCCACCGTCCGGTGGCTACGGCTACCCGAACTCCGTCAACCGGGTGCGGGCGGTCGGCCAGCGTCAGTACGGGCAGCAGCAGGCGCCGGCCGCCGCGACCGCCCCGTACGGCCAGGCCCCGCCGCAGCAGCAGGGCGCCCAGGGCCAGCCGAACGCGCACTACGCCGCGCCCGAGACCTTCCCGGGCGGCGCCCCCACCACCCAGCAGCAGATGCCCGGCGGCGGTGGACGGGGCCGTGGCCCCAACACCAAGGGGCTGCTGATCGGCGCCATCGCGGTGGTCGCCGCGGTCGTCATCGGCATCGGCGTGGCGATGATGAACGGCGACGACGGCGACAGCGGGGGCGACAACCAGGCGGCCACCACGCCGACCACCTCGCAGAGCTCCGAACCGAGCCCGTCGGGCAGCAAGAGCGGCGGGGCGAGCGCGGCGGACCTGCCGAAGATCGACGCGAAGGCGCTGCGGCTCGGGACCGGTGTGTCGACCGCCTCGGAGATCAAGGGCGCCAGCGCTGCGGGCGGCGTCTATGTGACCGGGCTCAACCAGGTCGGGTCCGAGGTCACTTGGTCCGTCGACGGCATCCCGAAGGACGGCGTCTACACCCTGTTCGCGGGCTACAGCGTCCCGGGCAAGGACCAGGAGATGACGCTCACCGTCAACGGCAAGGTGTTCGGCAGCACGCTGAATCTGGGGAACTTCGCCAAGGCCCCGGAGGGCGACTTCGCGAAGGGCTGGACCCAGACCTACGCCTACCCGAGCCTCAACAAGGGCACGAACACGATCTCGATCTCCTGCCAGAACGGCAACCAGTGCGACGTTCTGCTGGACCGGCTGTGGCTGAAGGCCGGGCAGGTCAAGCGATAGCGCGAGGTCGGGCCGTCACGCCGCGCTGACCTCCCCCGACACCGCCACCCGCCCCACCAACTCCTCGTACGCCGAACGGTCGAACTCCCCCGCCACCGGCGCGAGCACCGTCGCCGCCGACAGTGCCACCGCGCGGGCCAGCCGGTCCGGCCACGGCAGTCGTTCCACCAAGCCCGACAGCAGGCCCGCGACCGCCGAGTCGCCGGCGCCCGTGGGGTTGCCGTGGACGCGGGTGGGCGGGGTGGCGCGCCAGCGGCCCTCCGAGGTCGCCGCGAGGAGGCCCTCGGCGCCCAGGGAGGCGACGACGGCCCGGGCGCCGCGCCTGCGGGCGTCCTGTGTGGCGCGTACCGGCTCGTGGGAGCCGGTCAGTTCGGACAGTTCGTCGGCGTTCGGTTTGACGATGTCCGGGCGGGCCGCGACCCCGCGCCGCAGTGGCTCCCCGCTGGTGTCCAGGAGTACGGGGACACCAGCCGACCTCGCGGTACGGATCAGTCCGGCATACGCCCCGACCGGCACCCCCGGCGGCAGGCTCCCGCACAGCGCCACCGCGGACACCGACGCGACCAGGTCCTCGTACGCCTCCTGGAAGGCGGACCACTCGGCGGGCGTGACCGTCGGCCCGGGCTCGTTGAGCTGGGTGGTGTCGCCGGTCTGGTCGTCCACGACGGCGATCGTGCGCCGGGTGGGACCGCCGACCGGGACCAGCGCGTCCACCACGCCCGGTGTGGCGGTGAGCTGTTCCTGTACGACACGTCCGGTGGAGCCGCCCACGAAGCCGGTGACCGTCACCTCGTGCCCGAGGGCCGCGAGGACCCGGGCCACGTTCACGCCCTTGCCGCCCGGCCGTTCGGTGACCTCCGTCACCCGGTGGGAGGCGTGCGGGCGCAGGGACCGTACGCGATAGGTGATGTCGAGAGCGGTGTTCAGCGTGACTGTGAGGATCACCTGGGCCGACCTCCCCCGAAGAAACTCAGATTGCGCTTGCCGTCCGTCAGTCCGGAGCCGTCTGCCCGGAGCCGTCTGCCCGGAGCCGTCTGTCCGGAGCGCCGATCATGCCAAACGGACGGCGGTACGTCCCAGTCTCCCAGGACAACCGCCGCCCTCAACAGCCGGACAGATCACCCCAGTTGGGGATCGACCACCCATTCGCCCCGGCGTATGACGCCCTTGAGGGCGAAATCGGCGTCCAGCAGGACCAGGTCGGCGTCCTTGCCGGGCTCCAGGGAGCCGATGCGGTCGTACATGCCGAGCAGCTTGGCCGGGTTGGCGGACAGGGCCGTCACCACGTCCTCCACCGGCAGCCGGTCGATCGTCACCGCCCGCTTGAAAGCGCGGTCCAGGGTGAGGGTGGAGCCGGCGATCGAACCGCCCTCCACCAGGCGGGCGACGCCCTCGCTGACCTCGACCTCCAGTGGGCCGAGCAGGTAGCGGCCGTCGCCGAAGCCGGCCGCGTCCATCGCGTCCGTGATGAACGCCACCCGGTCCGCGCCCGCCCGGTGGAACGCCAGTTCCAGCGCGGCCGGGTGCAGGTGCGTGCCGTCGTTGATCAGTTCGACGGTGACGCGTTCGTCCTCCAGGAGGGCCGCGATGGGGCCGGGGGCGCGGTGGCCGAGCTGCGGCATGGCGTTGAAGAGGTGGGTGGCGACCGTGGCGCCCGCCTCGATGGCCTCCACCGTCTGCTCGTACGTCGCGTCCGTGTGCCCGACCGCCGCGATCACGCCGTGCTCGGCCAGCAGCCGTACGGAGTCGATGCCGCCGGGGAGTTCGGTGGCGAGGGTGACCATCTTGGCCCTGCCGCGTGCCGCGTCGATCAGCTTGCGGACCTCGGCCGGGTCCGGGTCGCGCAGCAGTTCCTCGGCGTGCGCGCCCTTGCGGCACGGGGAGATGAACGGCCCCTCGAAGTGGATTCCGGCGATGTCGCCCTGCTCGGCCAGCTCGGAGAGCAGCCCGGCCCGCTGGGCGAGGAAGTCCATGTCGCCGGTGACCATCGAGGCGACGAGGGTCGTCGTGCCGTGCAGGCGGTGGGTGTGGATGCCCTTGAGGACATCGTCGACCGTGCCGGAGGTGAAGGAGGCTCCGCCGCCGCCGTGGTTGTGGATGTCCACGAAGCCTGGCAGGAGCCAGTGGCCGGTTACGTCGGTGACCTGGGCGTTTTCTGGGGCTGTGCTGGTGATGTGGGTGCCGTCGATGATTACTTGGCCGTTCTCGACGGTTCCGGTGGGGAAGACCACGTGGGCACCGGAGAGCACCAGGGGTGTCCCGTCCGTCGCGGGCTGCGGGAGCGTCGTGGCTGGTCGCGCAGTTCCCCGCGCCCCTAGGGGGGTTGCCATCAGGCTGATTCCTCCGTGCCGTCGGTGGATGTGAGGAGATCCCAGGCGAGGAGACCCGCGCCCAGGCATCCCGCCGTGTCGCCCAGAGCCGCGGGGACGATTTCCGGCAGCTTCTGGAAGGTGACGCGCCGCCGGACGGCGTCCCGTAGCGGTGTGAACAAGGTTTCCCCCGCCTCGGCGAGCCCGCCACCGATGATCAGGGTGCGCGGGTCCAGCAGGGTGAGCGCGGTGACCAGTCCGTCGGCGAGGGCGTCGACGGCGTCCTGCCACACTCGGACGGCGTTCGGGTCGCCGGACGCGACGGCCTTCGCGCAGTCGGCCGCGTCCGCCTCGGGGTCCCCGCAGGCCGCCGCCCACGCCTCGCTCACCGCCGCCGCCGACGCGTACCGCTCCAGACAGCCGCGCTGCCCGCACGGACAAGGGGTTCCCCCCGGCCGTACGACGATGTGTCCGATCTCGCCCGCGAAGCCGTGCGCGCCCGCCTCCACCCGGCCGCCGATGCCGATGGCGCCCGCGATTCCGGTGCCCAGCGGCACGAACAGGAAGCGGTCGGCGCCCCGCCCCGCGCCGATCCGGCCCTCCGCGAGGCCGCCGGTGCGCACGTCGTGGCCGAGGGCGACCGGGACACCGCCGAGCCGGTCCGCGAGCAGGTCGCGCAGGGGTACGTCACGCCAGCCGAGGTTGGCCGAGTAGGCGGCGATGCCGTGCTGCTCGTCGACGATGCCGGGGACGGCGACACCGGCGGCGGCCGCGGGCTCGTCGAAGCGCCGGGAGCCGTGTGCGCGCAGTTCGGCGGCGAAGTCGAGGATCGTCTCCACGACCGCGTCCGGTCCGCGTTCGCGGCCGGTGGCGCGGCGGGTCTGGTGCAGCAGCTCGCCCTGCGCCCCGACGAGGGCGGCCTTCATCCCGGTGCCGCCCACATCGAGGGCGATGACATGTCTCACGGAGACAGTGTGGCCCGGGGACCCACAAGAGGTCTAGTCCACTGCCGTGGTGTAGACCTTATTTGACGTTATATGTATGACGTTTCGAAAGTTTTGATGGTTTCGATCATGGTTTTGAGGGCGATGGCAGTGCAGCGTCGGCGTAGGACAGGGACGATCGCGGCGGTGTCCGCACTGGGCCTGACGGGGGTCCTCGGCGGCTGCGGCGGTGGCGGCCTCAGCGGCGACGCCGGCGAGGTGACACTGAAGCTGGTCGCCGCCGACTACGGCGACAGCGCGGCCAACAGCTCGAAGAAGTACTGGGACGCCCTCGTCAAGGACTACGAGTCGCAGCACCCCGGCGTGAATGTCGACGTCTCCGTCTACTCCTGGAACGACATCGACCGCAAGGTCAAGGAGCTGGTCGACGCCGGCCAGGCACCCGACATGGCGCAGATCGGGTCGTACGCCGACTACGCCGACAAGGATCTGCTCTACAAGACCGACGACCTGGTGTCCATCGCCGTCCAGGCCGACTGGATCTCCCAGCTCGCCGACGCGGGAGAGGTCGACGGAGTCCAGTACGGCATGCCGTTCGCCGCCTCGACGCGGCTGCTCTTCTACAACAAGACGCTCTTCAGCGAGGCGGGCCTCACCCCGCCGAAGAGCTGGGACGAGCTGGAGGCCGACGCCGCGGCGCTGAAGGCGGAGGGCGTGAAGTACCCGTACGCGCTGCCCCTCGGGCCGGAGGAGGCGCAGGCCGAGACCATGCAGTGGCTGCTCAGCGGCGGGGGCGGTTACACCGACACGCTCGGTACGTACGGCATCGACTCCTCGGAGAACCTCCACACCTTCACCTGGCTGAAGAACGACCTGGTCGGCAAGGGACTGACCGGGCCGGTCGCGCCGGCCGAGCTGAACCGTGCCGACGCGTTCTCCGCGTTCGCGGCCGGGGACGTCGGCATGCTCAACGGACATCCCTCGCTGATGAAGATGGCCGAGAGCAAGGGGGTGAAGTTCGGGATGGTGCCGATGCCGGGTGAGGACGGGCCGAGCAAGGTCTCCATGGGCGTCACCGACTGGATGACCGCGTTCAAGCGAAACGGTCATGCCGAGCAGACCGGTGACTTCCTGAACTTCGTGTACGACAAGAAGAACGTGCTCGACTTCTCGCGCGAGTACGACCTGTTGCCGGTGACCAACTCCGCGTCCGAGGCGATGAGCGCGGCGAAGGAGGACGCCGACCTCAAGCCGTTCCTGCGGGAGCTGCCGCTCTCCGAGCTGTATCCCGCGGGCGAGACCTCCTGGGCACAGGTCAGCGCGGACATCAAGAAGCGCATCGGCCAGGCCGTCGGGCCGAACGGCAGCCCGGCCGACGTGCTGAGCCGGATCCAGACGACGGCGTTCTCGGCGCAGACGGCGGGGTAGGCGGGGCGCGATCGGGCTGTCCGGCTGTCCGGCTGTCCGGCTGTCAGTGGCGGCGGCTACCTTGCCGGGTATGGAGCAGGAGGAGCGGCAGGAGCGGCAGGAGCAGGAAGGGCTTGGGCGCAGGGAGCGGGACATCCTCGCGCTGGAACGGCGTGGCTTCAGCGGGCCCGGGGCGAAGGAACGGGCGATACGGGAGGAGCTGGGGTTGGCGCCGGTGCGGTACTACCAACTGCTGAACGCTCTGCTGGACGATGAGCGGGCGTTGGCGTTCGATCCGGTGACGGTGAATCGGTTGCGGAGGGTGCGGGAGGCGCGGCGCGGCGAGCGGTGATGGCCGGTCGGCACCCGGCGCCGGGGACCGTTGCTGGGGGCTTCGCCCCCAGACCCCCGGCCCATGCCCACCCGGCCACCCGTCTCGGTCGGTCGAGGGGTGACCGTACGGGCTGAGAATCGCGGCCGCTGCCGAGAACGTGCGGCCGTTCCGCGGATATGGTCGCCGTATGGGCAGCCACACGGACTCCACGGACGCAACTGACCCCCTGCCGACGCCCGCGACCCCCGCCGGTCGGGACGCGCTCGACGCCATTCTCGCGCGGCCCGCCAACGCGGTGATCGCGCTCGACTTCGACGGGACCCTCGCGCCGATCGTGGCGGATCCCGAGCAGGCCCGCGCCCACCCGGACGCCGTGCCCGCGCTCGCCGCCCTCGCCCCGAAGGTCGCCGCCGTCGCCGTGATCACCGGCCGTCCGGCCGGCGTGGCGGTACGGCACGGCGGGTTCGCCGGCGTTCCCGGCCTGGAGCACCTCGTCGTCCTCGGTCACTACGGCGCCGAACGCTGGGACGCCGTCACCGGCACCGTCAACGCCCCCGCCCCCCACCCCGGCGTCGCCGCCGTCCGTGCCGAGTTGCCGGGCGTTCTCGACGGGGTCGGTGCGTGGCAGGGCACCTGGATCGAGGAGAAGGGTCGTGCGGTCGCCGTCCACACCCGCCGGGCCGCCGATCCCCAGGCCGCCTTCGAGGCCCTGCGCGGCCCCCTCACCGACCTGGCCGCCCGCCACGGCCTGATCGTCGAGCCCGGCCGCCTGGTCCTCGAACTCCGCCCGCCCGGCATGGACAAGGGTGTCGCCCTGCACGAATACGCCCGCGAGATCTCCGCGGAGTCCGTCCTCTACGCCGGCGACGACCTCGGCGACCTCCCCGCCTTCGCCGCCGTCGACAAACTCCGCTCCGACGGCACCCCGGGACTCCTGGTGTGCAGCGGCAGCGACGAGGTCACAGAGCTGCGGGATCGGGCGGACCTGGTGGTGGACGGTCCGGAGGGGGTCGTACGGCTGCTGCGGGGGCTGGCGGCGCGGCTGGGCTGAGACCGGAGTGCGGGTGCGGGTGCGTTCAGCGACACCCGGCCTTCGGCCGGGTTTTTGTTCCCACCCGCACTACCCGTGCGGCTTTCGTGGTCGGGTGCGGGTGGCCCCTGTGGGGGAGGGTCACCTCTTGAGGTACCGAGTCGGGTGGTGGGTGGGCATTGGCCGGAGCCCCCTGGGGGCGAGAATCACGCCTTCAGCGCATTCAACTGCTCCAAGAACCACTGCGCCGGCGGCAACGCCGTAGCCGCCGCAGCCAACCGCTTCGTCCGTTCCGCCCGCTCCTCCGGCGCCATCGACAACGCCTCGTGCAACGCCCGCGCCGTCTCCATCACGTCGTACGGATTGACGGTGATCGCGTCCTCACGCAGCTCCCAGTACGCCCCCGCCTCCCGAGACAGCACCAGCGCACACCCCTCGTCGGAGACGACCGGCACCTCCTTCGCGACGAGGTTCATGCCGTCCCGGATGGGATTGACCAGCGCCACGTCCGCCAGCCGGTACGCGGCCAGCGAGCGTGCGAAGTCGTCCTTGAGATTCAGTACCACCGGAGTCCAACCCGGCGTGCCGTACTGGGAGTTGATCTCCTCGGACAGCCGCCGCACCTCCGTCATGTACTCCCGGTACACCGCGAGGTCCTGCCGCGACGGGTACGCGAACGCCACGTGCGCCACCCGCTCCCGCCACTCGGGGTGATCGTCGAGCAGCTGCCGGTACGCGAGCAGTCCGCGCACGATGTTCTTCGACAGCTCGGTCCGGTCGACCCGGACGATCGCCTTGCGCGCGCCGCCGTCGGGAGCCGTGCCGATCTCCTCCCGCAGGGCCGCCATCCGCTCGTCCACATCGGCCTCGTGCGCCCGCTTCCGCAGGAAGTCCGCGTCCGCCCCGAGCCCGTGCACGCCGATCCGTGTGTCCCCGAGCCCTCCGGCGAACTCCGCCGCGCACGCGGTGAACGCGTCCGCCCAGCGCTGGGTCAGGAACCCGAGCCGGTCGGCGCCCAGCATGCCGCGAAGGACCTCCCCGGCGACATCGTCCGGCAGCATCCCGAAGTACTCCACCGGCGCCCACGGCGTATGCGAGAAGTGCCCGATCCGCAGATCCGGCCGCAGCTCACGCAGCATCCCCGGCACCAGGCACAGGTGGTAGTCCTGCACCAGCACCGCCGCCCCCGGCGCCGCCTCCTCGGCCAGCGCCTCGGCGAACGCCCGGTTGTAGGTCTCGTACGACGCCCACTGACGCCGGAACTCCGCGTCGAAAACCGGCTCCAGCGGGGTCTGGTACAGCATGTGGTGGACGAACCACAGCACGGAGTTTGCGATGCCGTTGTACGCGTCGGCGTGCACGTCGGCCGGGACGGCGAGCATGCGCACACCCGGCTCGCCCACCCCGCGCCGTACCGCCTCCCGGTCGCCGTCGCCCAGCGTCGAGCACACCCACAGGGCGCCCGCGTCCGGCCCGATCGCCGACAGGCCCGAGACCAGCCCGCCGCCACCCCGTTTGGCGTGCAGCGAGCCGTCCTCGCGCACCTCGTAGGAGACCGGGCCGCGATTGGACGCGACCAGCACTTGAGCACCTCGAGCACCCTGAGCAGCCTGCGTGGAAGCCATACGCCTCAACTTAGCCCAGCCCGTAACCGCTCAAACGTGCGGATCCCCTCCGCGATCAGCTGTATACGGCCCGTAAGACCAGGCGATCCGGCCCGGTCGAGGCCGCCTCAGGCGACCTTCCGCTCCGCGTACTCCGCGATCTCCACCATCGGCGGCCGTTCCTCCGTGTCCACGGAGTACGTGCGCGGCTCGAACCCGTCCTCGCCCCGCTCGAACTGCGTGAGCGACGGCCGGATCAGATGCCCGCGGGCCAGCCGCAGCTGGGCCGTGCGGTAGATCGCGGCCGACATGCGGCCCAGGGCCTGCCCGTCCTGGTGGCGGTGTTTGCGGACGCCGACATCGACCTGGGCGAGCGCGTCGAGGCCCACCAGGTGCAGGGCGTCCACCAGCATGCCCAGCTCCACCCCGTATCCCACCGGGAACGGCAGCTGTTCCAGCAGCGAGCGGCGGGCCGCGTACTCGCCGCCGAGCGGCTGGACGAAACCGGCCAGCTGCGGCCAGTGCATGTTCAGCAGCGGGCGCGCCATGAGCTCGGTGACCCGGCCGCCCTGGCCTGCCGCACCGCGCAGCGGACGGTCGTACATGCCCTTGACCAGGTCGACGCCGGGGTCGGTGAGCAGCGGGCCCACGATCCCGGAGACGAAGTCCGACGAGAACTCCTTCAGGTCCGCGTCGATGAAGCAGACGATGTCCCCGCTGGTGACCAGGAGCGAGCGCCACAGCACCTCGCCCTTGCCGGGGACGGTCGGGATGCGGGGGAGGATGTCGTCGCGGTGGACGACCCTCGCCCCGGCCGCCGTGGCGACCTCAGACGTGCGGTCGGTCGACCCGGAGTCGACGACGACGATCTCGTCGACGAGCGGGACCTGCCGCATGAGGTCGTGGCGGATCACGGCGACGATGTCACCGACCGTCTCCTCCTCGTTGAGTGCGGGCAGCACGACACTGACCGACTGGCCCGTGGCGCGTTTGGCGGCCATGATCTGGTGGAGCGGGCGATCGGTCCTGGACCAGGAGCGAGTGCTCAGCCAGCGCTCGACTTCATTCAGCACAGTGCGCGGCTCCTCTGCGTTCTCTCGGCGAGTGTGCGATCCATGGTCTCTGGCGGGCCATGTGATCCATCTCGCGGTTCGGACGGCTACCTAAACTGTGCTGGCCTTCGGTTACAGTCTTGAACAACGCGGATGACCATCGCATGTCGGGGTCGGCGTTGCGTTTCAACGATCAACAACCACATACCGCTCATCCAGAGGGGCAGAGGGATACGGCCCGATGAAGCCCCGGCAACCCTCCAGCCGGTCTCGTAAACGATCACTGTTGATCGTCTCCGCGAGGCTCCACCGGCTAGGGAAGGTGCCAAATCCGTCTCACGGCGAGATGCGTCGTGAGGAAGATGAGGAGAAAGGGCCTCGCCTCAATGGCTGTGCAGACTGTTGCAAGCACCACGGACAACACCACCGACACCGTCACCGTAGACCTGGGTCCCGCCGCGGCACTCTCCTGCCGCGAGTGCGGTCACCGTGTACCCCTCGGCCCGGTCTTCGCGTGCGAGGAGTGTTTCGGCCCGCTCGAGATCGCCTACGACTTCTCGGCCTACGACACCGAGGAGCTCCGTCGACAGATCGAGGCGGGCCCCTCGAACATCTGGCGTTACGCGCCCCTGCTGCCCGTCCCGGCGGACGTGGCCACCAAGCCGAACATCAACCCCGGCTGGACCAAGCTCGTCAAGGCCGACAACCTCGCGCGCGAGCTCGGTGTGACCGGCGGGCTGTACGTGAAGGACGACTCCGGCAACCCGACGCACTCCTTCAAGGACCGGGTCGTCGCCCAGGCCATCGAGGCCGCCCGCGCGTTCAACTTCACCACCCTCTCCTGCTCCTCCACGGGCAACCTGGCCGGTGCCGTCGGCGCCGCCGCCGCCCGGGCCGGCTTCCGTTCCTGCGTGTTCATCCCGCACGACCTGGAGCAGGGCAAGGTCGTCATGGCCGCGGTCTACGGCGGCGAGCTCGTCGGCATCGAGGGCAACTACGACGACGTGAACCGCTTCTGCTCCGAGCTGATCGGCGACCCGGCCGGCGAGGGCTGGGGCTTCGTCAACGTCAACCTGCGGCCGTACTACGCGGAAGGGTCCAAGACCCTGGCGTACGAGATCTGCGAGCAGCTGGGCTGGCAGCTGCCCGACCAGCTGGTCGTGCCGATCGCCTCCGGCTCCCAGCTCACCAAGATCGACAAGGGTCTGCGGGAGCTGATCAAGCTCGGGCTGGTGGAGGACAAGCCGTACAAGATCTTCGGTGCGCAGGCCGAGGGCTGCTCGCCGGTGTCCGTCGCCTTCAAGGGCGGTCAGGACGTCGTACGGCCGCAGAAGCCGAACACCATCGCCAAGTCGCTGGCGATCGGCAACCCGGCGGATGGTCCTTACGTCCTCGACATCGCTCGCCGTACGGGCGGGGCGGTGGAGGACGTGACCGACGAGCAGATCGTCGACGCGATCAAGCTGCTCGCGCGGACCGAGGGCATCTTTGCGGAGACCGCCGGTGGTGTGACCGTGGGTGTTACGCGGAAGTTGATCGAGGATGGCGTGCTGGATCCGACGTTGACGACCGTCGTGCTCAACACTGGGGATGGTCTGAAGACGCTGGATGCGGTGGCCGGGACCGGGCTCACTGCGACCATTCGTCCCAACCTGGAGTCGTTCCGAGAGGCGGGGCTCGTCTAGAGCCGTCGTCACGCTGCGGGCCGGTGGGGACTGGTCGCGCCCACGCGGCGGTAGCCGCAAATCAACACAGCCCCGCGCCCCTGAGGGCGATTACCTGACCGGAGGTCATAAGTCATGAGCGTCAACGTCCGCATCCCCACCATCCTGCGTACCTACACGGGCGGGCAGGCCGAGGTCGTCGCCGAGGGCGCCACCCTCGCCGAGGTCATCGCCGATCTGGAGAAGAACCACACCGGCATCTCCGCCCGCGTCCTGGACGACCAGGGCAAGCTGCGCCGGTTCGTCAACGTGTACGTCAACGACGACGACGTCCGCTTCGAGCAGGGCCTGGAGACCGCCACCCCGGACGGTGCGGGCGTGTCCATCATTCCGGCCGTTGCCGGAGGCTGATCATTACCCACGGTAACGTCGGTTACCGAGAGTTCATCGAATTGCCCCCTCCGTAAGAGAAGCGGAGGGGGCAATTCAATGTGGTTGAGCGCGGTACAGTTGGGGAACGCGGTGCCGGCCTTGAGGTCAGGGGCCCTAGTTTTCTGCCGCGCGCCCGACAAGAAGTAGCCAAACTGTGCGCCTCTTTTGTGGCCTTTGTGTGCTTTGTGGGGCCCGACTTGCCCTGCATTCAGCCGAATTCTCGGCAGATTCCCGACCCTGTGCGTCCTGATTTCTCGTCCGATTGACCTGTTGCAGACGGCAGTTGGGCAGATACATTCGGCCGCGGTCGACGCGTTCCGGCGCACGCCCCCAATCATGTGGGGGGTGAGGTCTGACCCGGATCCACGAAGTGTGGGTCTGTGCAAGGGCCAGTAATAGGGGAGTTAGGCATGGCTCAGGGCACCGTCAAGTGGTTCAACGCGGAGAAGGGGTACGGCTTCATCGCGGTCGACGGTGGTGCGGATGTTTTCGTCCACTACAGCGCCATCCAGATGGACGGGTACCGCACCCTTGAAGAGGGCCAGCGGGTCGAGTTCGAGATCTCGCAGGGCCAGAAGGGCCCGCAGGCCGACATGGTTCGCGTCTCTGCCTGAACGCGCGACCAACCGCAATAGAAGGTCTTCTCCGGAGGGCTCGCACCCGGCAGGGTGCGGGCCCTCCGGCACGTCCGGGGGTCGGTGCGGGGTGGTTCGCGTCCGGTTCGCATCCGGCTGAGGCGGGTGCCCGATCCCCGAGAGGCGCTTGCACTCGGCAGGGCCGAGTGCTAATCATTGGCGTTAGCACTCTGAAGGTGAGAGTGACAGTGTGGACCGGGTCGGTGAGGCCCGCAGGCCGGGTGGGGCAAGGAACCACGAGGCAGGCGAGCCGTCCGTCGCGGGCGCGGGCGCGGTCCGAAGGAATCACCCCCAGTCCTGGAGGGACCACTTCACATGGCCAAGATCATCGCGTTCGACGAGGAGGCGCGGCGCGGCCTCGAGCGCGGCATGAACCAGCTCGCGGACGCCGTCAAGGTGACGCTCGGCCCCAAGGGCCGCAACGTCGTCCTCGAGAAGAAGTGGGGCGCGCCCACGATCACCAACGACGGTGTCTCCATCGCCAAGGAGATCGAGCTCGAGGACCCGTACGAGAAGATCGGCGCCGAGCTGGTCAAGGAAGTCGCCAAGAAGACGGACGACGTCGCCGGTGACGGTACGACCACGGCGACCGTTCTCGCCCAGGCCCTGGTCAAGGAGGGCCTGCGCAACGTAGCCGCCGGCGCCAACCCGATGGCCCTCAAGCGCGGTATCGAGAAGGCCGTCGAGGCCGTCTCCACCGCCATCCTCGAGCAGGCCAAGGAGGTCGAGACCAAGGAGCAGATCGCCTCCACGGCCTCCATCTCCGCCGCCGACACCCAGATCGGCGAGCTCATCGCCGAGGCGATGGACAAGGTCGGCAAGGAAGGCGTCATCACCGTCGAGGAGTCCCAGACCTTCGGTCTGGAGCTGGAGCTCACCGAGGGTATGCGCTTCGACAAGGGCTACATCTCGGCGTACTTCGCCACCGACATGGAGCGTATGGAGGCCTCGCTGGAGGACCCGTACATCCTCATCGCCAACTCCAAGATCTCCTCGGTCAAGGACCTGCTCCCGCTGCTGGAGAAGGTCATGCAGTCGGGCAAGCCGCTGCTGATCATCGCCGAGGACGTCGAGGGCGAGGCCCTGTCGACCCTGGTCGTCAACAAGATCCGCGGCACCTTCAAGTCCGTCGCCGTCAAGGCCCCGGGCTTCGGTGACCGCCGCAAGGCCATGCTCGGCGACATCGCCATCCTCACGGGCGGCGAGGTCATCTCCGAGGAGGTCGGCCTCAAGCTGGAGAACGCGTCCCTGGACCTCCTGGGCCGCGCCCGCAAGGTCGTCATCACCAAGGACGAGACCACCATCGTCGACGGTGCCGGCTCTTCCGACCAGGTCAACGGCCGGGTCAACCAGATCCGCGCCGAGATCGAGAACAGCGACTCCGACTACGACCGCGAGAAGCTGCAGGAGCGCCTGGCGAAGCTCGCCGGCGGTGTCGCGGTCATCAAGGCCGGTGCCGCCACCGAGGTGGAGCTCAAGGAGCGCAAGCACCGCATCGAGGACGCCGTGCGCAACGCCAAGGCGGCCGTCGAGGAGGGCATCGTCGCCGGTGGTGGCGTGGCCCTGCTGCAGGCCTCCGTGGCGCTGGACAAGCTGGAGCTCGAGGGCGACGAGGCGACCGGTGCCGCCGCCGTCAAGCTGGCGCTCGAGGCCCCGCTGAAGCAGATCGCGATCAACGCCGGCCTCGAGGGCGGCGTCGTGGTGGAGAAGGTCCGCAACCTCCCCGTGGGCGAGGGCCTGAACGCCGCGACCGGTGAGTACGTCGACATGCTCGCCGCGGGCATCCCCGACCCGGCGAAGGTGACCCGCTCTGCCCTGCAGAACGCCGCCTCCATCGCCGCGCTGTTCCTCACCACCGAGGCCGTCATCGCCGACAAGCCGGAGAAGAACGCCGCCCCGGCCGGTGGCGGCGGCATGCCGGGCGGTGACATGGACTTCTGATCGACCTCCGGTTGATCGACCGTCCTGAGTACCGAGGGCGGCACTCCCTGGAAACAGGGGGTGCCGCCCTCGGGCGTGTGGTGGATCACAGAAGGCGGGGCGGCGGAATGCCCGGGTGAGGGGCGGCGGTTGTGCCGTACGGGCGGTCGATGCGCATGCACATACCGACGGGAATGCCCCATTGTCGGCCCGACTGCCCGACTGCCCGACCGACCTCTCCGAGGAGCCCATACGTGACCGCCACCGCCACCGAGCCCACCTCTCGCGCGGCCCGCATCCTCTCCCGACCGGCCACGATCAACGGACTGACCGTCCCGAACCGCATCGTGATGGCACCCATGACCCGCCAGTTCTCCCCGGGCGGCATCCCGGGCGCGGACGTGGCGTCGTACTACTCCCGGCGTGCCGCCGCGGGCGTCGGCCTGATCGTCACCGAAGGCACCTACGTCGGCCACGAGTCCGCCGGGCAGAGCGACAGCATCCCGCGCTTCCACGGCGAGGAGCAGCTCGCGGGCTGGGCCAAGGTGGCCGCGGACGTGCACGCGGCGGGCGGCATGATCGTGCCGCAGCTGTGGCACATCGGCATGGTCCGGGAGCAGGGCCAGCCGCCGTACCCGGACGCCCCCGCCGTCGGCCCCTCCGGCCTGCGCCTCGACGGCACCGAGGGCACCGGCAAGGCGATGACGCAGCGGGACGTGGACGACGTCATCGGCGCGTTCGCCGAGGCCGCCGCGGCGGCGGAGCGGATCGGCTTCGACGGCGTGGAACTGCACGGCGCCCACGGCTACCTCATCGACCAGTTCCTGTGGGCGGGCACGAACCGCCGTACGGACGTATACGGCGGCGACCCGGTGGCCCGTGCGAAGTTCGCGGAGGAGATCGTGGCGGCGGTCCGCGAGACCGTCTCCCCCTCCTTCCCCGTCATCTTCCGCTACTCGCAGTGGAAGCAGGACGTGTACGGCGCGAAGCTCGCCGAGACCCCCGAGGAACTGGAAGCCATCCTCGCCCCGCTCGCCGCGGCCGGCGTGGACGCCTTCCACGCCTCCACCCGCCGCCACTGGCTCCCGGAGTTCGACGGCTCCGACCTCAACCTGGCCGGCTGGACGAAGAAGCTCACCGGCAAGCCGGTCATCACCGTCGGCTCGGTCGGCCTCGACGGCGACTTCGTCAAGGCCTTCCAGGGCGAGGGCGCCGAGGTCAAGGGCATCGACGATCTCCTCGACCGCCTGGAGACAGAGGAAGTCGACCTGATCGCCGTGGGCCGCGCGCTGCTCCAGGACCCCCAGTGGGCGGCGAAGGTGCTGGGCGACCGCTACGAGGAGCTGAAGCCGTACGACGCGGCGTCGCTGAGCTCGCTGAGCTGAGGGCCCTCAGAGGTTGCCCATCGGCTCGATGTCGACGCGCACCGGCGTCCCCCAGACCCGCAGCACCTCGTAGTCGGTGAACTCGTGCACGAGGCGGTAGGCCATGGCGGGGCGGGGGCCGCGTCGCGCGGCGGCGAGATACAGCTCGGCCTCACGCCGGTCCCTGCGCGGCGTACCGCACAGCTGCCACGCCTGCCCGTTCCACAACTCCGGCAGCCAGCGCTGCTGGGGCTGGGGGCGGTCCTCGCGGACGCCGTAGCGGGAGGAGACGGGGTGGTCGGCGGACCGGGGGAGCGGGGCGGCCCCGTTGTACTCGGCACGCCGGGCGGCCCGGCGCCGGGTCTCGCACAGCAGGCACAGGTCGTGGGCGTTCTCGTCGACGGGCCCGCCCGGGTGCTCGGGGCAACGGGTGGAGGGCGCGGCCGTGGTCACGCTGTCCTCCAGCAGATCCAGGGCACGCTTGAGATCGGCCTTGACCTCGTGCAGCTTGGCGTCCGGGGTGTCACCGGTCAGGGCCTCGCCGTGTTCGCCGAGGAGGCGGAGGGCGCGGCCCAGGGCGGTTCGCTGGGCGTGGTTCATGGTGTCAGTCTGCGTAGTCTTTGAGCTTTTCGGTATCCAGGGTGATGTTCACCGGGGCGGGGATCTCGACGGTCGCTCCCCACGGGTAGGACGGGGAGCTGTGGTAGCGGCCGTCCTTCGGCTCGCTGTAGACGGTGATCGTGTTGTTGTCGCGGTCGACGAGGAGGTAGACGGGGATGTCGGCTTCCGCGTAGCCGACGGGCTTGTCGATGCGGTCGCGCTTGTTGGTGTCGCGGTCGCGGGAGGTGATTTCCAGGGCCATGAGGGAGCCGTCGGGGTCGGACCATTCGCCGTCACCCTTGAAGTGGTCCACTGGCGCAAGGGTCGCGTCGGTGCGGGCGCGGCCCTTGCGACAGGCCTCGGCCTTGACACCGGATTCGGGTACGAGATTCAGATCCGGGCGTTGCAGCAGGAACTGGCGCAGCAGCCACATGTAGATCGAGCAGTGGTTGCCGTCCGGCATTGCCTTGACCTCTAGTTTTCCGTTGACGTACTCAAGCCGGACGGTCTCCGGAGCCCGGCGCTCCAGTTCCTCGAAGTCCTCGACGCTGAGCGGGTCCCTCGTGCGGACCCGTCCGTCGACGTATTCCAGCCGTACGTGCGCCGGGGCCACACTGGCCAGTTCCTCGAAGTCCTCGACGGGCATCACCGGGCGGTCAGCTGTGCTGGGGGTCATGGCTTCGCCTCTGTCCTTTCGTGTCGTCGTACGGCCATTGCGGCACGGATCTCCGCCGCACGGGCATGGACTGAGGAGGCCTGCAGGGGCGTGTGGTGGTGGTCAGGGGCGCGTTCGCCCCGGCACGCACCGCAGATGCCGCCGGGCAGGGCCTCCGGACGGCCTGGTACTCCGCACTCGGCGCACTCCAGGATGCGGAGGGGTGGGCGTGGGGTCGGCTTCTCCGGCGGGAGCTTGGTGGTGAGGCGGTTGTGGATCAGGCCCGCCGGGTGATGGACCGGGGTGGGCAGGCCGCTGGTCAGGGCCCGGGTCACGTCCGCGTCGGTGGCGCCTCGGGCGTACCAGTCGGTGACGAGAGGCGCGAGGCGGGCGCATTCGGCCTCCGACAGCGACAGCGCGGGGGTCTCGCGGCCGAGGGCGGCGAGGAGGATGTGGGCGCGGGAACGGGTGGGGCGAGGCCGGTCCGGCGGTTCGTCCGGGACATCGCCCCGCGTGAACGCCGCCCACCAGTCATCGTCGCGTGCGGTACGGGAGAACCACGATCGGGTGATCCAGCGGACGCTCTCGGTGTCGGCCAGCCGCTCTCGTCCGCGTCGCAAGTGGCCTGCCTGTTGGAGGCGGTTGAGCGCGGTCCGGAGGGCGCACTGCCCGTACGGCAGCGTCTTGGCCAGCGTCTTTACGGAGATGTCGGCACCGTCGGGGAGACGGTCGAGGTAGGCGGCGATGGCGGCTTCGCGGGGTGGGAGGTGGGCGAAGTCGTGGGCCGTGCGGGGGTGTTGGTCCGGGGCGCTGCGCTTCCCGTAACCCGGATTGGCCATTGGGTGCGGGGACGCGTGCGCGGGCAGGAAGGTGGCACTAAGCTGGGCATCAGCCATGGGATCGAACTGTTCCTTCGATCTCGTAGGTCAAGCCCCCGCGCAGGTGCTCCAACATCTGGCGGGGGCTGTTCGTTATGCGGGCACGCTAGACGATCGTCACCCTGCGTGGCAAGCCGAACGCGTCAAGTCAACACGCGGGGTGGGAGGGTGGGTTGAGACCCGCCACCCATTCCTTGCAAAGAGGGCTCGGGGCTGGATGCTTGAGCTTCGGGACCGGTCAGCCCATGCTCTTCGCGCCGTCCAGGGACTCGCGGATGATGTCGGCATGGCCGGCGTGCTGGGCGGTCTCCGCGATCACGTGCACCAGCACCCTGCGGGCCGACCAACGCGCCCCGGGCTCGTTCCACGGGGCCTTGGGCAGCGGATGGGTGACGTTCAGGTCGGGCAGGGTGGTGACCAACTCGTCGGTTCGGCGAGCTACTTCGTCGTACGCCGCCAGTACGCCGACCAGCGTCTCACCGGGCAGCATCCGGAACTCGTCGGCCCGCCGGGCCCAGTCGGCCTCGGTCATGGCGGTGAAGTCGGGCATCGCCGACGGGCCGTTCAGGATGAAGTCCGCCCAGTGTCGCTCCACCGATGTGACGTGTTTGATCAGGCCGCCCAGGCACAGCTCGCTGGCAGTGGTGCGCTGACCGGCCTGTTCGTCGGTGAGGTCGCGGGTGGTGAAGCGCAGGAAGTGCCGGTGATGGGCCAGCGCTTCCAGCAGGTCGGTGCGCTCGTCGGTGGCGGTGTGGGTGTCGTGCGTGGTGTCAGTCATGACGGCCACGCTAGGAGTCATGTAGGTCAGTTCCTGACCGCTTTGACGAAGGCCGACCACGCAGATGCTCGGAACACGAGCTTCGGGCCGTGGGGGTTCTTGGAGTCGCGGACGGGGACGAGGGCGGGGTGGCCGTCGGCTACTTCCAGGCAGTTGTCGCCGCCACCGCCGCTATAGCTGGACTTGTGCCAGGTGGCCGTGCTCAGGTCGTAGTCAGGGATGTTCCTCATGGGTGTAATCCTGCGCCAACGCCTCGATCAGGGCCAGGGACTTCTCCTGCGAGAGCGCGGAGGCCACGAGGAGATCGAACGTGAACCTCAGTTGGGCGACCGTGGCCGGGTCGTCCTCCAGCCGTCCGGTGCGCACCCCCTCGTAGTAGGCCAGCGGAGGGGCGTCCTCGAACTCCATCAGCTTCAGGGCACCCTGCATCGCCGCGTGCGCTCCAGCGCTGAGCGGCAGTACCTGCACGATGACCCGGTTCCGGCGGGCCAGGGCGGCGATATGGCGCAGGGCCTCCGCCATCACCGCTCGGCCACCTGCCTCCCGGCGCAACGCCGCCTCGTCAAGTACGACCCACAACACCGGCTTTGTTGGGTGGTCGAGCAGCCGGATCCGCTCCATCCGGCCTTCCGTCCACTCCTCGACGGTCTCCTCCGGTGCCGTCGGGTCGTACGCGCGGTTCACGGCCTGTGCGTACGCGGGCGTCTGCAGCAACCCGGGGATCAGGAGCGGCGCGTACTCCCTGATCGCCGTGGCCTGAGCCTCGGCTTCCACCGCCTCCGCGAAGTGCTCCGGATACTTCGACTTGGCCGCCGCCCCGCAGTTCCGCTGGAAGAAGCCGTCCGTCCCCAGGACCTCATCCAGCAACCGCGCATACTCCGGCTGCATCCGCCGCGTACCCGCTTCCAACTGCCCGATGAACGTGCCGCTCACGAACAGTCGCTGACCCACGTACTCCTGGCTGAGCCCTGCCTTCTCTCTGGCGTGGCGCAGCTCCGCGCCCAGCAGGGCGCGCGGTGACGACGACGGGTCTAGGTCCCTCGATCCTGGCATGGCAACTCCCGGTCGAACAGCAGAGGTTGTTGGGGCGCCCGGTATGGCCAGGCTAGACCGATCGCGGACACGCTGTGTTGCGAACGGTGAACTCTGCGTGGAGGGAGAAGTAGGCGTGCGATCGACAGAAGAAGTGGTGGCGTCCTTGAAGGAGGCGCTTGTGGGCGTAGGCGTCGTCCTGCCGTCCCTCCGCGTCGATCCCGTGACCGGCGCGAGCGACGAGCCGTTCGCGCTGGTCGAGCTGGGGCGTTGCAACGTACGCACGGCCGAGCGGCTGGCGTCCGTGCTGAGAGGGGAGCGGCCGGCTGTCGGGAGCCATGTCGTCGACGTACGGGACGGACGTATCGGGGAGGTGATGGGGCACGTGGGCGGAAAGGTGCAGCTTCGGCCGGTGAGCGGGGGGCGTGAGTGGGACTGTCCGCCGGAGTCGACCGGGCCCGCTCCGCAGGGGGACGTGCTGCGGGAGCGGGTGCGGAAGGTCAACGGGGAGCGGCGGCTTCGCTGCTGACTAGTGCCGCGGCAGGCAACGTTTGCCCCGTCACGACGCCCGGCACGCACTCTCGCCGCACCGGGCACAGACCCAAGTACATCCAGTACGAGGGCCTGCGCCCGGCACGCCGAGAGCACGCACCGGACGCCGCTCCTTGACGGGCAAACGTTGCCTGCCGCGGCACTAGGTCGCCGCCCCCAGCGCCGCCCGCAGGTGGCCCTCCGACTCCTCCAGCAGGCGGGCGGCCGTCGGCCCGTCGACGTCGGCGAGGATCGTCAGGATGGCGTGCTTCACCTCGCCGTCGGTGGCCGTCAGGGCACGTTCGACCTCCTCGTCGCCCGCGCCGGTGGCCAGCGCGACGATGCGGCGGGAACGGGCGCGCAGCTTGTCGTTCGAGGCGCGGACGTCGACCATCAGGTTCCCGTACGTCTTGCCCAGGCGGATCATCGTGATCGTCGACAGCATGTTGAGGACCAGCTTCTGGGCCGTGCCGGCCTTGAGGCGGGTGGAGCCGGTGAGCAGCTCGGGGCCGACGACGATCTCGATGCCGTGCTCGGCGGCCGCCGCGAGCGCGCTGTCCGCGTTGCAGGCCAGGCCGATGGTCAGTGCCCCGTGCTCGCGGGCGTGCTCGACGGCGCCGATGGCGTACGGGGTGCGGCCGGAGGCGGAGATGCCGACCACCGTGTCGTCGGCGGTGAGGGAGAGGGCGTCCAGATCCGTCCGGGCCAGCTCCCTGGAGTCCTCGGCGCCCTCGACCGAGGTGACCATGGCCTCAGGTCCGCCCGCGATCAGGCCCACGACCTGCTCCGGGGCGGTGTTGAAGGTCGGCGGGCACTCGGAGGCGTCCAGCACGCCGAGCCGTCCGGCGGTACCGGCGCCCGCGTAGACCAGCCGGCCGCCCCGGCCCATCCGCTCGGCGACGGCGTCGATCGCGGCGGCGATCTCGGGCAGCCGCCGGGCGACGGCGGCCGGTACGGAGGTGTCCTCGGCGTTCATGAGGCGGGCGATGTCGAGGGTGGGCAGTCGGTCGATGTCGGCGAGTTCGGGCCGGAAGGCCTCGGTGGTCAGGGTCTCCAACTGGGCTTGGAGGTCACGGGGGTCGGAGGTGGAGGTCATAGTGGAACGGCTCTTTCACATTCGAGGTCGCGGTGCGGTTCTACCGCCGGTGCCGATGCCGATGCCGGTGCGCGAGCGCCTCGTACGACGCCGACAGGGCCGGCGCCGCCGTGTCGTACGTCCGTTGTGCCACCCCGACGAACAGACAGTCCACGACCAGCAGCTGACTGGTGCGGGACGACATCGCCGCCGGGCGCAGTTCGCTCTCCCTGGCCGTGGAGGTCGTCAGGACGTGGTCGGCGTACTGGGTGACGGGGCCGTCGGGCCGGCCGGTGATCGCCACCGTCGTCGCCCCGTGTTCGAACGCGACGCGGAGCGGCTCGATGACGTCCCCCGTGGACCCGGAGTGCGTGATCGCGATGGCCACGTCGCCCGCCCGCAGCTGCACGGCGTTGGTGACGGCGAGGTGCGGATCGTTGTGCGCGTGGGCTATCAGCCCTATCCGCAACAGCTTCTGGGTCAGGTCCTGGGCGACCAGTCCGCTGGCCCCGATGCCGTAGACGTCGGTGCGGCGGGCGGCGGCCACCGCGGTCACGGCGGCCCCCAGCTGCGCGGTGTCCAGGCCGGCCGCCGTGTCGGCGAGGGTCTGCTGCTCGTCGTGGGCGAGCTTGGTGACGACGTCGGCGATCGGGTCGTCGACCGCGATGTCGGTGGTGATGGCGGGGGCGCGCCCGGACTGCTGCTGGGCGGCGAGGCCGGCGAGTGCGAGGCGCAGGTCGCGGTAGCCGGGGTAGCCCAGGATGCGTGCGGTGCGTACGACGGTCGCCTCGCTGGTGCCGGTGAGTTCGGCGAGGCCGGTGACCGTGAGGGCGGCGCAGCCGGCGGGGTCCTTCGCGACGGCCTCGGCGACCCGCTGCATGGAACGGGTCATGGAAGGGGCGAGGGTGCGCACCTTGGCGGCCAGCGCGGCCGGGGCGGGCGGTGCGCCCGGGCCGAAAATTTCCTTCACTTCGCGGGTCACAGGTGAAAGATATTTTCGGCTCGGTGATGTGGTCAAGAGTGCGCACAATGGGTGCATGGATCCCATCAGCCCCCTGGAGCAGGCGTTGCACGCGGCACGCGCCCTCGTGCTGGCCGATCTCGTCGCGGGCGAGGTCGCCGAGGCGGACGTGGTGTCGATGGTCGAGGAGGCCGTCGTCCAGCGGCGCTGGTGGGTCGAGCAGTGGCCGGACGGCGTGGAGTACGTGGCCGGGCTGATCGCGCAGGACGTGCAGGACGCGCTGCTGGAGCGGTACGGCCGCTGGCCGCTGTGCCCGGTGTGCGGCTCCGGGGACCCGCACGCGCTGGACGTCGAGCCTGAGCTCGGGCCCGACCCGCACTGGGTGTGCCACAAGGCGGGTGTGAAGGTCGCGGCGGTGGGGGCGCTGGGGTCTGCGGCCGGCGGGACGCCGTCCTCGTGACGGTGTACATCGACCCGCCGACCTGGCCGGGACACGGCAGGATGTGGTCCCACCTGGTCAGCGATGTCTCGTTCGAGGAACTGCACACCTTCGCCGGGGAACTGGGCGTCCCACGGCGGGCCTTCGAGCGGGACCACTACGACATTCCCTCGCACCGGTACGCGGACGTGGTGGCGGCCGGCGCGGTGGAGGTCAGCAGTCGTGAGGTGGTGCGGCTGCTTACCGGGGCGGGGCTGCGGCGGCCGAAGGGGCGGGAGGTTCCTCCGCCGCAGGGGTGAACCAGGTCTCGGCTTCGTGGCGGATGTTCAGTGCGGTCGCCGTGAGGGCGGCTTCACGCAGGGACTTGCCCGCTCGCATGGCTGTCACGGCGAGGGTGACGAGGGAGAGGTGTTCCTCGGGGACCGGTGGCCACGTGCTGCGCGGGGGTTCGCGCTTGGTGTCGATGAGCCGGCGGTACAGGACGTACTCCACCCGGCGTTCCTCGCCCCACGCATGCGGGGGCTCTGCGACGTCGAAGCCCAGGGCGGTGAGAGGGTCGACGACCAGGTTGGAGAGGATCTCCTGGCCGACGTGGTGCATGACGGCGTGCAGCGCGGCCGGGGAGACCGGGCCGAATTCCTCCGGGTTCTTCCACGTCCCGTCCTCGCTGCCGTGGGACAGGACGTCGACGTCCTGTTTCCTGAAGCGTGACAGCACATCGGGATCGAAGCCGAAGCGGTAGCCCAGGGAACTCAGCCGGTCGGCCGCCTCCGACAGGGTGCTCTCGGTGCGGACGGCGACCCGCACCACTTGGACCAGGGAGACGGGGCGGTCGGTGTCGACGAGTTCGATGCCGGTTCCGAGGAGGTCGGTCTCCTCGGGGGTGGGCAGTTGCCCGTCCTCGGGGACCTGGGGCACCGGGTAACCGAGTTCGCGCAGTCTCGCGGCGAGGTCGCGGGCGGGGTGGTTGAGCCGGCGTGCGGTGGCGGCCACGTAGCGCAGCGGCACCTCGCGGTCCGCTCGGAGCTGCCTGGTGTCGATGAGGACCCGGTCGTCATCGGTCAGTTCGGGGAGCGCCGACGCGTCCGGCGGCAGGATGAAGCCGAGTTCTCCCAGGAGATCCGTGACGAAGCGCCGAGGCAGGTCCGTGGCGTACGTCACCGACGTCAACTGGGCGGCCGAGACGTGCACCGCCGCCTCGGGGGAGGGCGCGTCCTCGTACGCGTTCCACAGCGCGGAGAGGACGTTGCGCTCCTCTTCGGCCCAGGCATCGCGGGCCGGGTGTTGTGCGGGGACGGCGAAGCCCAGCTCGCCGAGCCGTCGGGCGGCCTGCGCCGTGGGGCAGTCGGCCTGGGCGGCGCTGACGGCGATCTGGGCGGCCGACAGCGCCGTCCCCGGGGACAGCCAGCCGGAGAGATCACCCAGGGGGCGCAGGAGGGGCAGGTCGGAGCACTCGGCCGCGGCACAATCGCCCAGGTCCCCGACCTCGTACCCGAAGTCGGTCAGGCGTGCCGCGACCTCGGCCGGCGGGCGCTCGACCTTCTCACTGAGCTCGAAGACGCCCGCGGGGGTGACGGGAGCGCCTGGTTCCCGCCAGGGAAACAGCTTGCTGAGGCTGGCCCAGCCTGTGTCGGCGAGCGCCTGAGAGGGCGCGTAGTGCTGCAGGAAGCCGGATGTGCGAGGGCCCCTCAGCCAGTCTTCGAGCCTGTAGTCCCAGACGTAGAACCTCTCCACAGCGCAGCACAACAGGAAGAGATCCGACGGGCGGGCGCACAGCGCGTCCGTGCCGTCGGTGTCCGGCAGCGTGACGGGGCCGCCGAACCCGGCGTGGTACAGGGTGCGCAGGCGCCAACGCAGCACCGGCAGGGGCATGTTCGCCAGGAACGAGGCGGCCTGTTCGTGGTCGGTGTGCGAGTAGTCGCCGGTGACCAGGGGCAGCAGGCCGGCGTCGGGCGGGAAGAAGCCGATCAGGCTGAACGGCACCGGCGGCAGGTTGCGCAGCTGCCACGGCAGATCGGCGCGGCGCACCTGCTCGGCGACCTGGTCGCCGAAGGACACGGACCAACTGCTGGCACCTTCCAGCCAGTCGGCGTCGAGCAGTCCGCTTCCGGAGTCGGTGAGAGCGGGCAGCGCGGCGATCATACGAGCCCTGACGTCATCCTCGTCGTATGAGCGTATGTTCTTGCGGTCCACCGTCAGTTCCGGCGTCCTCTCGCCGTGGAGGTTGACCACGGCGCCGTAGGGGGAGTTGCCGCTGTCCGCGTACAGGCCGTCCGCCAGGACGATGCCGTGGCCGCCGATCCACCAGAGGTCGGGGTCCTGGGAGGGGATGCGGTCCTGGCGCTTCCGGTGGTGGCCATACCAGTACTCTGTGACGGGGCCGGCCTCCGGCAGTGCGCCCGGCTGCCAGCTCAAGGTCCGTGCCCCGTGCTCGGCCGTGGTCGTATACGGCGCCACCCACAGCACCTTCTCCAGCGCGTCCACACAGGAGACGCCCCGGTGCTCCTTGCCCAGCAACAGCTGAACCGTCGTCCCGGTGTCCTCGCCCGGCCCCAGGTCCTCCACGCCGAAGAAGTTCCCCGGCCCCGCGATCGTCACCCGCAGCCGTCTGCCCGGCCGCCCCTCCCGCCCCATCCGGCAGGTCTCCACGACGATCTCGTCGGCCAGCATGAAGTAGCTGAGCACGCCGATCCCGAACCGCGAGTTGTGATGGAGACGCAGCTTCTCGCCGGGAAGCTCCTCCCAGGCCGCCTGTTCCTCGATGTACTCGGGGAGGTCGACGAAGCGGGCGCCGCCCTGGGAGAAGACGGTGCTCAGCTCCTTGATGCCCATGCCGATGCCGTTGTCGCGGCACTGCAGATAGGGGCGTCCGTCGGGGCGGACGCCCTGGGTGAACTCGATACGGCCCTCGTAAGGCTTCAGACGCTCGCCCTTGCGCCGCAGGAACTCCGTGCGGCACTCCCGGTAGCGGGCGGCGTCCAGGGCGTTCTGGTACAGCTCGCGTACGGCCAGTTCGCTGTCGCCGTACAGTTCCTCGCCCATGAGGAGCTCCTGCACGCGGTCCTCGGCCAGCTGGAAGCGGATGCCGTCGGAGAGCTGGTCGGGCGTGTTGCCGTGCAGACTCACGCGGCTGCCGTCGGCGTAGGGCGGGAGCCCTTCGAGCGGGGCGAGGGCCGGGTCGTCGCCGCGGTTGATGTCGCGCAGGAGCACGTCGAAGCGGGCCGCGTGTTCGCGCAGGGCGACCTGGACGGCCGGGTGCATGCACACGGCGTTGAGGGAGCGGCCCAGGCCGGAGACCCGCCAGTCGGACCGGCGCACCGTGGCCCGTAGCTGTTCCAGGTCGACGCTGCCGTGCACGCCGAGGTGCTCGACGACGATCTCGGGCAGGTCCAGCGGGTCCACGGCCATGGCCTGTGCCGCCTTGACGAGGGCGGCGACCAGGACCGTACGCACCGGCTGCTCTTCGTCGGTGCTGGCCTCGAAGACCTCCGAGTCCTCATGGAGCGGCCGGTACCCGTACGGCGCCTGGTCGGTGTCGGCGCGCCGCATGGTGAACGGGGTGGTCCGGTGCTCCTTCACCAGCCGCATCAGACGCTCGGCGGAGAGGGCGTCGGCCACCCACTGCGGATACTCCCCGCCGGTCGTCACATCGCCGATGAGTTCCTTGAGCCGCTCGGCGGTGTACAGATCCGGCTGCCGGACGAGCCAGCGGTGGAAGAGCCACCAGTGGATGCGCTCCGTGGCCTCGCGGGCGGCCTTCTTGCTCTCGGCGTCGTCGCCCGCGCTCTCCAGCGCGACCAGGCGCCGCTTGAGCCGCGGAAAACCCTTCGCGAACTTGTGGAAGCGGGCCTGGTCGGGCCCGGCGGCCGAGGCGTTCGCGGTGAGGACGCCGACGCGCTGGGCCGCCTCCTGGGCCCAGAGGGTCTCGGTGACCAGGGGAAACAGGAAGGCCAGCGCCGCCTCGGCCGGCGACAGCGTCCCGTCGTCCAGCCGGCCGACCAGGAACCCCAGCCGTTTGTGGGCGCGCTCGGTCAGGAGGGTGTCGTGCCAGGGATCCTCACCCAGCGCCCGCGCCGCCTTCTCGTACGTCGCGGCCAGCCGGCCCGCGAGGACCCGGCAGACGTCCTTGAGGGTCTCCCGCGCCGGGTTCTCGGAGGTGCGGTGCCACGGGAACTTCTCGACGTTCCGCACCCAGGTGTGGTCCCCGCTCCACCGCTCGGCGCCGGGCAGCAGCGGGAAGTCCCCGCCGTCGGCGTCCGTCTCGCAGGTCACCTTCACCCGCTGCGGAGGGTTCGGCTTGGCGTAGGCGCGGTAGTACTCGTCGACCCGCTGCTGCACCTGCACGGAGAACTCCCGCAGCCGCAGCGCGTGCGGGTCGGCGGTGATCACGTCGGCGACGGCGCGCGAGAAGATGCTGAACGACTCGCCCTGCTGCGTCCCCATGTCGTAGCCGGGCTGGAGCGTGTCCGTCTCCCTGACGAACCGCGCGACCTCGGGTGCCGCGCAGGCGTGGACGTAGGCGACCTTGCGGCGCAGGGTGTCGATGATCTCCGGGGGCTTCCAACGCCGGGTCCCGGGAATCGACTTGGTGTCCGGCATCACGCCCTCGCGGCAGGTGTCGAGCAGGAAGACCACGCGCTCCGCCTGGGACCGCTCGACCTCCTGGTGCCAGCCGACCTTGATGCAGTTGTTGACGAACGGCACCGTGTCGGCCGCGTCCTCGGGCACCAGGTAGTCCTGGCCCTCGATGTGGATCCCGTGTCCGCTCAGCACGATGAGCAGCGTGTCGCCGCGCCGGGCGCCGCCGAGGAACTTGTCGACGGCACCGCGCACGGTGTTCGGCGTGATGCCGCGCCGGCTCTCCAGGATGTCGGCCTGGAAGTCACGGCCGGCCAGGGCCTCGCGCAGCCGCTGGAGGTCGTCCCGGACGAAGGGCAGCTCCCCGAAGCTGGGGCTGTCGGAGTAGTCGCTCGCCCCGATCAGCAGCGCCTTGTACTTCTGCATGGGCCGGGCCCGCTCAGTCGGGCCGCTTGAACGTCAGCGTCAGGCTCCGAGAACCCTGCATCTGCCCCGAGCCGACGAGCTGGATGCCTCCGCTCGCGGTGACCTGGAAGGAGAGCTGTGCCTCGGCCAGCGGGAGCGGGCCGCCGCGGTCGGCGACCTCCTGGAAGATCCGCTGCAGGGCGTCGACGGCGTCGGCGAGGTTCTTGCGGAGCGGGCCGAGGGGCACCGCGCGCAGCACGGCGTCGCCGTCGCGGCTGAACAGGCCCATGGTGTCGCTGTCCTGCGCGGCGAGCGCGACGTCCTCCTCGGTCGCCGTCACCCAGAACGGCAGGGTCTGCCCGTCCACCGAGACCTGGACCGTGGTGTCTCCAGCGACCTCACCGGCTTCTCCGACCCGGTCCAAGGCTTGCTCGCTCATGCCGTTCCCGTCCCCCTCAGCCACACCGGCTCCGCCAGGCTCCCGTTGGAGAGACAACTGTAGTTCCACCAGGGGCATTTGCGGTCGGGGATACGGTGACTCGGTCTTGTCGCCGACGGGGCGTCAGTCGCGGCGGACATACAACCGGAGTGCCGCCTCCGCGTCGTGCTGCTCCTGCACCGACCGCTCCTCCTCCACGGTTGCCCGGACGAATCCGGCCCGTGCCGCCACGCCCTGGGAGGGGGTGTTGCCCTGCTCGATCGTCGCCATGAGCACGTGTACGTCGCCGCGGGCCAGCGCCCACTCCGACAGGGCGCGCAGTGCCTCGGTCGCGTAGCCGTTGGCGCGGGCGCTCTCCACCAGGTCGTAGCCGATCTCTGCCTTGCCCTCCTCGTCCGGCGCCCCGTGGAAACCCATGCCGCCGATCGCGCGGCCGTCTTCCTTCCGCACGAGGACGAACAGGCCGAACTCCGGACGATGCACCCCGGCCTCGCAGGCCTTCAGTATCATCCCGGCGGCCTCCAGCGTGCCCTCGTAGGGCCTGCCCCCCAGCCAGTCGAAGCCTCCGCCGCCGCCCGCGCTCAGGTCGGCGGCAGCCGCGGGGGTGACGCCCTGGAGAGTGAGGCGGTCGGCGGGGATATGGATCGGGGCGCCGTGACCGGACAGCTCAGACATCCTCACTCCGGGTGTCGTCCGGTACGACGGACACGATGGCGCCGGTCGGCGGTGCGGGGTGGGGTGCGTAGACGTACGTCACGGACAGGGCGGGGCAGCCGGCCCGGGCCTCGACGCGCGTCACCCAGACTTCCGCGCCGTGGTCGAGGACGCGGACGCGTCGCCCCGTATGTGGTGTTCGCTCCAGTTCCTCACGCAGGCGCTCGACAGCCGATGCTGCGTCTGGGCCGAGCAGATCCAGCCGTTTGCGGGCCGTGTGTGTGATCTCCACGATGGCCCCGAGTTCGCTCAACGGTCGCCGTCCCGCTTGAGGGACATGGCCAGTTCGACGCCCTCGGCGAGGGACGCCTCGAAGTCGGGGTCGCAACGGGTCAGGACATGCCCGCGGTATGTCGCGATCAGCTCCGAAACCTCGTGCAGGTCCGTGAAGTCGACGCGGTTCAAGGTGGCCGCCAGTTCGGCTTCGAGGCGGGCCGGATCGCCCGGGAAGCCCAGTCCTGCGGCGAGGGCGGCCCGCACCTCGCCGAGGGTCCGCATGGGCGGTGGCTCGACAGGTACTTCCGGTTGCACGGGCTGTTCACTCACGGAGCGTGATCCTTCCTGCGGAGGGCGAGTCCCACGCTACTCCGGCCGACGTCATGACGGCATCAGCATTTCCAGCTCCGACCGCAGGTTGTAGCGTGCCGTCGCCTCCCACTCCGCCTCCCCGTACGGCGTCCTGAACAACTGTGGCAGGTCGAGGAGCCGGCGGAGGATCGCGGAACGGCCCTCGCGGAAGGCGTCGTTCGGGATGAAGTGGTACTCCTCGCGCACGGCGGCCGTGTAGGCGGCGTACGCGGACGGCGGCGCGGCGAGGATCGCCAGGTCCGCGTCGCACAGAACCTGGCCGTTGCGGTCGTCGGGGGACGGGGCGTGGGTCTCCGTGAGGCGGACCAGGCGGGCCACCTCGGCGGTCTTCTCCGGTGACACCCCGGCCTCGGGGAGGGCGCGCTCGGCGAGGCGGGCGGAGCGTTCCTCGTTCTCGGAGCGGTCGGGGAAGTAGACGGCGTCGTGGAACCAGGCGGCGAGGCGGACGGCGTCCGGGTCGGTGGCGTGCTGTTCGAGTACGTCGATGTGGTCGAGCACCGCCGTGAGGTGGGTGAGGGTGTGGTAGCGGCGCTGCGGTTCCTGCCAGCGGGCGAGCAGGCTGTCGGCGTACGGGGCCGGGTCGGGGCCGGTGGCCTCGGGGCCCCGGGCTCCTTCCAGGGCGCGGGTGAAGCGGGTGCGCAGGGCGTCGGGATCGGCCATGTGGTCATTCTCCCGCGGCGGCCTGGCTTGGGGCCCGTACAGGCGTAGTCTGGGAATTGGACTAGACCTCTAGACCTCTAGTCGCCCGATGAAGACGAACGAAGACGAACGAAGACGAATGGGGTCCCATGAGCAAGCGTGCAGTCCTGGAGGTGATCGCCCTCGACGCCGAGGACGCGCTCGCCGCCCGGGCCGGAGGCGCGGACCGCCTCGAACTGGTCACCGACATGGCGGCCGACGGACTGACCCCGTCGGTCGCGACCGTCGCCGGTATCCGCGCCGCCGTGGACATCCCGCTGCGCGTGATGCTGCGGCTCGCGGACGGGTTCGCGGCGGGGGACCTCGGGCGGCTGGTGCGGATCGCGCACGAGATGCGGGAGGCGGGGGCCGAGGAGTTCGTGCTCGGGTTCCTCGACGCGGACGGCGGGGTGGACCTTGCGGCCGTGGAGCGGATCGTGGAAGGGCTGGACGGCTGCCGGTGGACCTTCCACCGGGCGATCGACCGGGCCGCCGACCGGGACGCCCTGCGCAAGCAGTTGGACGGGCTGCCTGGGCTCGATACGTACCTCACGGCCGGGTCGGCCGCCGGTGTGGACGATGGGCTCCCCACGCTGCTCGCCGAGGCGGCGCGGCGCGGGGAGCCGGGGTACGAGCAGCAGCTGCTGGTGGGAGGCGGGCTGCGCCTGGAACACGTGCCGATCCTGACGGCCGCTGGGATCGACGGATTCCACATCGGCGGGGCGGCGCGGCCCGGCGGCTGGGACGGGCCGGTTTCGGAGCGGGCCGTGGCCGAGTGGCGGGCGGTGCTGGACGGCGGTTCGTAGGTGCCCGGCGTGGGGGGCTGGGCGGGGGTGGGTCGCGCGGCCCGGCGCTGACGGGGTGCCGCCTGCGCCCACCCGTGCCGCCCCAGCGGCACGACTGCCCGCAGTTACGGCAGTTACGGCAGTTACGGCAGCTACGTCAGCTGCGGCGGCAGCGGAGCCGCATGCGTCACGATCAGGCCCGACACCGCTCGGGTGAGGGCCACGTACAGGCGGCGCAAACCCGTCCGTTCGTCCGGTTCGCCGTCGACCACCGCCTGCGGCTCGTCCAGGACCACGTAGTCGTACTCCAGGCCCTTGGCGAGGGAGGCCGGGACGAGCGTCAGCCGGGTCTCGTACGTCGTCTCCTCACCCGGGGCCAGGTAGCCGATGCCCGCCGCCGTGAGCGCCTCCGCCAGCGCCGGGACGCGGGCGTCGGCGGCGATCAGGCCGGTCGACCCCTCGTTGCGCAGCGACTCCTCGCAGGCGGCGATCACTTGGGTGGTGTCGGTGATCTCGCGGACGTCGAAGAAGCCGGGGTTCTCACGGACCGACGCGACCGGCGTCAGGCCCGGGGCGATGTGCGGGAGCAGCCGGGAGGCGTACGTGATGACGTCCGTCGGCACGCGGAAACCGGCCGTCAGCTCCTCGACCACGCCGTCCGACTTGCCGAGGTGGGCGAGCGCCTCGTCCCAGCTGCGGGTCGCCCAGGGGGTGGTGCCCTGGGCCAGGTCGCCGAGGACGGTCGCCGAACCGGTGGTGCAGCGGCGGCCGACGGCCCGGTACTGCATCGGGGAGAGGTCCTGCGCCTCGTCCAGCACCACATGGCCGAGGGAGTGCGTGCGCTGCACGATGTCGTTCGCCTCGTCGATCAGCACCGTGTCCGCCGGCGACCACTTGGCGGACTTCACGCTGCGGACAGGCTTCGCCCAGAGAATCGTCTTCTGCTCGTCCTCGCTCAGCAAGCCTTCCGCGTGTACGGCGAGGAAGTCCGGGTCCGTGAGCAGCCGCAGCACGAGCTTGGCCGGGTCCACCGGCGGCCAGGCCGCCTTGACCGCCGCCTTCACGGCGGCGTTGCGGGCGACGGCGTCCTGCACGCGGTCGTCGGGGGCCTCGCCGGAGCGTTCCATCTGCACCAGCACGGCGTGCGCGATGCGCTGCGGCAGGGCCTCGCGGGCGGCGCCGTAGCGGATGTCCCGGTCGAGCAGCTCGCGGACGATGTCCTCGAGTTCGTACGCCGGGACCCGCCAGCGGCGTGAGCCGCGCACGACGACGACCGGCTCGGTCGGCATGGACACGTGTGAGTAGACGGCACGCTTCAGCACCTGGGCCATCCGCGCGTCGCCCTTGACGATCGCCGCCGCCGCGTCGTCCGTGCCGCGCACCTCGACGTGGGCGACCAGGTCGTCGACGGTGGCCTGGCGGACGGTCAGCTCGCCGAGGGCGGGGAGCACTTGCTCGATGTAGTGCAGGAAGGATCTGTTCGGTCCGATGACCAGGGTGCCGGTGCGGGCGAGCCGGTCGCGGTGGGCGTAGAGGAGATAGGCGACTCGGTGCAGGCCGACGGCCGTCTTCCCGGTCCCGGGGCCTCCCTGCACGCACACGGTGCCGCCCAGCCCGCTGCGGACGATCTCGTCCTGCTCCGGCTGGATCGTCGCCACGATGTCCCGCATCGGTCCGACGCGCGGGCGCTCGATCTCGCGCTGGAGGAGTTTGCTGGTGAGGGCTGCCTCGGCCGGGTCGGAGAGGTGCTCGTCCTCGTACGCCGTGAGGTCGCCGCCCGTGTAGCCGAAGCGGCGGCGCAGCGCGATGTCCATCGGGTCCTTCTTGGACGCCCGGTAGAACGGCTGCGAGACCGGCGCACGCCAGTCGATGACCATCGGGTCGCCGTCGTGGTCGTGCACGTGCCGGCGCCCGATGTAGAAGCGCTCGCTCTCCGCCCCCTCGGCCTGCTCGGCCCCCGGCGCGTACAGGTAGTCGAGCCGGCCGAAGAACAGCGGGGTGTCGCTGAGGTCGGCCAGGGCCTTGATGCGCTCGTCGATCTGATGGGAGAGGGCCTCGGCGTTGACCCAGTTCGCGGTGACGTCGGTGATGTCGAGGGACTCGACGTCCTCGCGCATCGCGCGCAGGGCGGCACGGGAGCGCGCGAGGTGGGAGCGCTCACGGAAGAGGGGATCGTCGGCGGGCGTGGACAAGGGAGTGCCTCCGGAGGACCTGCTGGAGAGGTGGACGAGCGGCTGCGTGATGCCGGCCGGTTTCCGTCCGGTCGGCGGCACTCCGGGAGGGAGGCGGGCAAGAGCGGAGAGTGTAGGTGAGCGGGGGAGCCGGGGGCCAATGGTTTTTTGGTCGTTCCCGATGCCGCGAGTCGGTCCGCTCACCGATGCCGCGAGTCGGTCCGCTCACCGGTCCCCGAGTCGATCCGCTCACCGGTCCCCGAGTCGATCCGCTCACCGGTCCCCGAGTCGGCCAGCTCACCGGTCCCCTAGGGGACGCCCCCTCCACCCTGGGGGCAGGGACCTCAGCCGGAAGTACTACCCGGCGACCATTCCGGTTCGACCCGCAGACCGATGCCCTCCTTATGTCCGGAACGCCACCATGGACATATGAGCGCAGCAACCATCTCCCCCGCCCCGCGCCCGCCCCGCCCGGCCGGCGCCACGCCCCTCCTGGACGGCCACCGTCACGTCTTCGGCGATGCCCTGCGAGCCGTCAAGGTGTTCGCGGGCGCCGCCTTCGACGTGATGATCCTCGGTGAGTACGGCGAGGAGGCGGGCGTCCGCCGCAGGTGACCCGCAGGTGACCGCCCCTCAGCTCTCCGCCAGCAACTCGTCCGCGTCCATGATCCGGTACGCGTACCCCTGCTCCGCCAGGAACCGCTGCCGATGTGCCGCGAAGTCCTGGTCGAGGGTGTCCCTGGCCACCACCGAGTAGAAGTGGGCCTGGTGGCCGTCCGCCTTCGGTCGCAGCACCCGTCCCAGCCGCTGCGCCTCCTCCTGCCGCGACCCGAACGTGCCCGACACCTGGACGGCGACCGTCGCCTCCGGCAGGTCGATGGAGAAGTTCGCCACCTTCGACACCACCAGCACACTGATCTCGCCCTGCCGGAAGGCCTCGAAGAGCTTCTCGCGCTGGGCGTTGGAGGTCTCGCCCTTGATGACGGGCGCGTTCAAGTGCTCGCCCAGTTCGTCGAGTTGGTCGATGTACTGGCCGATGACCAGGATCTGCTGGCCCGCGAAGCGCCGGACGATCGCCTCCGTGACCTTCCGCTTGGTCTCCGTCGTCGCGCAGTAGCGGTACTTCTCCTCGGTCTCGGCAGTGGCGTACGCCAGCCGCTCGGAGTCCGTGAGGTTGACCCGGACCTCGACGCAGTCCGCGGGCGCGATGTAGCCCTGCGCCTCGATCTCCTTCCACGGCGCGTCGAACCGCTTCGGGCCGATCAGCGAGAACACGTCCGACTCGCGGCCGTCCTCCCGCACCAGGGTGGCCGTGAGCCCCAGCCGCCGCCGCGCCTGGAGGTCCGCCGTGAACTTGAAGACCGGCGCCGGCAGCAGGTGCACCTCGTCGTAGATGACCAGACCCCAGTCCCGGGAGTCGAACAGCTCCAGGTGCGGGTAGACGCCTTTCCGCTTGGTCGTCAGCACCTGGTAGGTGGCGATGGTGACCGGCCGGATCTCCTTCCGCGTCCCGCTGTACTCGCCGATCTCCTCCTCGGTCAGCGAGGTCCGCTTCACCAGCTCGTGCTTCCACTGCCGGGCGGAGACGGTGTTCGTGACGAGGATGAGCGTGGTCGACTTCGCCTGCGCCATGGAACCGGCGCCGACCAGCGTCTTCCCGGCGCCACAGGGCAGGACGACCACGCCCGAGCCGCCGTGCCAGAAGTTCTCCACCGCCTGCTTCTGGTACGGCCTGAGCGCCCACCCGTCCTCGGCCAGCTCGATCGGGTGCGCCTCGCCGTCGACGTACCCGGCGAGGTCCTCGGCGGGCCAGCCCAGCCTCAGCAGTACCTGCTTGATCTGCCCGCGCTCGGAGGGGTGGACGAGGACCGTGTCGGGGTCGATGCGGGCGCCGACCAGCGGGGCGACCCGCTTCGAGCGCAGGATCTCCTCCAGGACCGGCCGGTCGGTGGTGGTGAGGACGAGGCCGTGCGCCGGGTGCTTGGACAGGGTCAGCCGCCCGTACCGGTCCATCGTCTCGGCGATGTCGACGAGCAGCGCGTGCGGCACGGGGTAGCGGCTGTACTGCACCAGCGCGTCCACGACCTGTTCGGCGTCGTGCCCGGCCGCCCGCGCGTTCCACAGGCCGAGCGGCGTCACCCGGTAGGTGTGGATGTGCTCCGGCGCCCGCTCCAGCTCGGCGAACGGCGCGATGGCCCGACGGCAGTCGTCGGCATGCTCGTGGTCGACTTCCAGGAGCAGGGTCTTGTCGGACTGGACGATTAGGCAGGACACGCATACCTCCGCGGTTGGATTGTCACCGTGACAGACACCACACCTGCCACGGCTCGGGCCATGCCCCGTGCCCGGCGCCGGAAGGGCGTACCGGCCGACGCGCCGGGGATGCGCGCCGCTATCTATGTTCGCCTATCGCGTGAAACGGACGAGACGACTTCTCCTGAGCGCCAGAGATCGGCGTGCGAGGCGCTGTGTGAGGCACGTGGCTGGAACGTCATGGTTGTCGAGGAAGACATCGATGTCTCCGGCTTCTCGCGGGGCCTCGACCGGCCGGGTCTGCAACGCATTCTGACCCGGCTCGCCGAGCTGGACCTGATCGTGTTCTTCAAGATCGACCGGCTCGCACGCTCGACGGTCGACTTCACGGAGATCATGCGACTCGCCGAGCACCAGGGCGTCGCTCTCGCGTCGGCTACGGAGCCGCTCGACCTCACGTCGTCCATGGGGCGAGCCATGGCGAAGGTCATCGCGGTCTTTGCGGAGCTGGAATCCGACACCATCGGAATGCGAGTGTCCAGCGCGCATGAGCACCTGCGTCGCGAGGGTCGCTACACCGGCGGTCGGGTCCCGTACGGGTACATGGTCGTCCCCAATCCCAACGGGGCGGGCAAGGTCCTCGCGGTCAACGAGGACGAGGCCAAGACGATCAGGAAGATCGTGGAACGGGTTCTGGCCAAGGACTCCCTGATGCAGATCATCAACGACCTCAACAAGGAGGGCGTCCCATCGCCCGGCCACGCCTCACGCCAAACCACGGGCAAGCGCAGCGACTCCAAGCAGTGGTACACGACGACGCTGCGCAGCCTGCTGGGCAATCCCCAGTTGCTCGGCCAGGTCATCGAGGACGGAAAGCCGATCCTGCGGACGGACGGTCTGCCCCTGGTCAACCGCCCGCCGATCCTCGACACGGACACTTGGCAGGCGCTCCAGGATGAGTTGGAGCGCCGGGCCAATCCCGGTGATAAGCGCCGGGAGGGGACGTCGCTGCTGCGCGGCATCATGCACTGCGGAGTCTGCGGCGAGCGCATGTACACCTTCAGCGGGTGCAACGGTCAGCTTCGGTACCGGTGCATTGGTCCCCTGAAGTACCGCCAGCGGGCGGCCAAGGGGGAGGAGAAGCCGGGCGTGAAGTGTTACGGGCCGACCGTGGCCGGGGTGACCACCGAGGAGCACGTCACCGAGCAGTTCCTCGCGAGGTACGGCCACCTTTCCGTGATGCGGATGGTCCAGGAGGTGGGAGAGGACTTTCGCCCGCAGATCAGGCAGGCCGAGGAAGCGCTGGCCGACCTGCAAAAGGATCGCTACGACCGGGGCCTGTTCAGAGGCGACGACGGAGCGATCCGGTACGCGGAGCAGTACGCCAAGCTGGAAGAGCGACTGGCGACCCTGAAGGAGAGGCAGCGAACGGCGAAACCGGGCGGCGTGAAGGCGGAGCCGACCGGCGAGACGCACGCCGAGCAGTGGAAGCGCTCGGACGTGGCCGGTAAGCGAGATTTGCTGTTGAACGCGGGCGGTTACGTGGAGGTGGCACCCGCGCGGCGTGGCGGCAAGAAGCTGGACACGTCGCGTCTGTCGGTGTACTTCGGCGAGGAGGGGCACATGCGGCGGGCGGCAGCGGCGAAAGAGAGCGAACAGGACACCGAGGCGGCTGACAGCCAGGGCTGACGACGACTTCACCGGACACACGCAGCGACGCCCCCACCGGACGGACGAGGTGGGGGCGTCGCTGTCTGTGTTCAGGTCAGACACCCCATGTCGTTTGGTGTCAAGCGGTCGGGGTGTGGGCGTGGTGTGACCAGGCGGTCGCTTCGTCGTAGAGGGTTCGGGTCTTGAGGCATCCGTGGAGGATGCCGACGAGGCGGTTGCCGAGCTGCCGCAGGGCGGGGTTGTAGCCGGCTTCGCGGGCGCGTTGTTTGTCGTAGTAGCGGCGGGCGCCGGGTGATGCCCGCAGGGCGGAGAACGCCTGGGTCTGCAGCGCGTCGGCGAGGCGGTTGTTGCGGACGTAGCGGGCCTGGACGGTGTGGCTCTTGCCGGAAGCCCGGGTGATCGGGCTGGTGCCGGCGTAGTTCTTGCGGGCCTTCGCGGACGCGTAGCGGGTGGGGTCGTCTCCGAACTCGGCGAGCACCCGGGCGCCGGTGATCTCCGCGATGCCGGGCATCGAGAGGTAGATCTCAGCGTCCGGGTGCTTCAGAAAATGGGCCTTCACCTGCCCTTCCAGGTCGGTTATCTGCTCGTTGAGGGCGATCAGCAGCTTCGCGTGGGCGGTGGCGGTGGCCGCGTAGGCGGCGGTGACCGGCTCGGGCAGGCCGAGTTGCTTCTCGCGCAGCGCGGTGATGATCGTGGCTGCCTTCGCGTCCCGGTTGTGCCGGCGGGCGCGGGCCAGGACGGCGGTGATCTGGGTGCGGGTCAGCTTTGCCCCGGCCGCCGGGGTGGGGGCCTTGATCAGCAGTTCTAGCGCGTCCGTGCTGGTCAGCGTGAGATCCGCGTAGGCGTGCAGGGCGGCGGGGAAGTACTCGCGCAGCGTGCTGCGCAGCCGCTGGAACGTGCGGGTGCGTTCCCAGATCAAGGTCTGGTGGGCGCGGGCGACGACCTTGACGGCCTGGGCCTGCTCGCTGTCCCCGGCCACCGGACGCAGCTGGTCCCGGTCGATGCGGACCATGTCGGCCAGCGCGTGCGCGTCGCCCTTGTCGCTCTTGGCACCGGAGGAGCCGTACCGCTCCTTGAACCGGGCGGCCTGCCGGGGGTTGATGGCATAGACCCGGTAGCCGGAGGCGATCAGCGCCTGCACCCACGAACCACGGTCGGTCTCGATCCCGATCACCACCCCGGCCGGATCAAGGTCCTCGCCGCCGTGCTTCGCAACGAGCTCGTGCAGCTTCGCGATCCCCTCCACGCCCTCGGACAGCCTCGCCACGGCCAGTTTCCGGCCCGCCTCGTCCTGGACCTCGACATCATGGTGGTCTTCGGCCCAGTCATCGCCGATCAGCAGCAACTCACCCTCCCAGTCCGGTACTTCGCTCCGTGCAGCCCGCGGAAGGCGCGGCACGCGGCCTAATGGATCCAGTGCTCACGCCCCACTGCCCGGCGGGCACGCCACCCCATCAACGGTCTGGCCTTCCGGCCCACCAGCAGGGGCACGGTCTGACCTCAGAAGTCGGATGCTTCCGGCGGCGTGAGTGCTCACCCACTGGCGGCTACGGCACCGAGTCTCTACGACCCGACAGTTCCCATTAGGCGGCGTGCTGGTCGGGGTCGTGCCAAGGTCCGATGACCTTGATAGAAGGGCGGCAATACGACAGCGCCGCACCGTCGCGGGTTGTGAACTCGACTATCTCTGCAACGAGTTCACAGAGGGCGTCCCCGTCCGTCTCGGACAGTGCGGTCCTCAGCGTGGGGACGGACTCTGCCAGGTCCCATGAGGGGGAACTGAGGCGGAAGCCGCCGAGGGCGTGTGCGTCGGCGAGGCGGAACGAGAGGCGAGTACTGGGTTGGGGTTCATAGCGGGGTGCGGCTGTCAGCAGGCCGGCCTTGATGGATTCGGGGCCGGAGATGACGACCCGCATGGAGGTTGATCGGGGCAGCACTTCGAAGTGGTCGGCTTCGTGGCTGTCGTGGGACGCCGATTGCCTGCCGAAGAGCTGCCCGATGACCGTGGCGACTTCCTCAGTCCCAGTGGAGACACGCCAGGAGCCTTGGCCGCAGTGGAAGCGGCCGACGAACGTCGTCTTGCGGTTGGTCATGAGAAATCCCCCTCCTGCTTGAGGCGTTGGGTGTGGGCGATGTCGTGGCGGACCTGGGCGGCGAGGAGTTCTTCGCCGGGGCGGTAGCCGCTGCTGAGGTAGGTCCAGGAGGAGGCGGTGACGAGGGTGGTCTCGTCGGTGGTGGGGAGGCCAGCGCGGGTGCGGGCGGCTTCGGCCTGGGCGAGGCGCCAGGCGCGGCGTACGTCGCGGAGTGCGCCGAGGGTGGTGCAGTAGGCGCGGGATTTGGTGGAGAAGTGGCCGCGGAAGCCGAGCATGTGTGCCCACTTCCAGAGCTTGAGGTGGGCGAACTCCGGCAGGTGGCCGAGGGCCCATGCGGTGCGGATCATCTGCCGTACGTGCTGCTGCACGGCCAGGGCCTTGATGGCTTCGGCCTGTCCGGTGCCGTCGCAGTCGGCGCACCGGTCGTGGAAGCCGTCAGGGCCGCGTACGTAGCCACGTCCGACACAGGGACGGCACATCAGGGTGCGGTCTACGGTGCCCGCACCTTCGGCGTTCTTCGTGGCGTACTTGGCGACGTACCCGGCAGCCTTGGTGTCTGTGTATTCGGAATCAGCTCAGAGCCTTGCCTACTTCGTAGATGGTGGGGCGGTCCCCTGGCGCATGGCTGAGCATCGCGTCGATCAACTCGCCCAGCTCACCGGGCGCCTTCACGGGTCGGCGCCGACCGTCAGCCACGGCCTCTCTCTGCACCGAGCGGGGGGCGTCGTCCGGGTACTCCATCGTCCGCCAACCGGTAGCGGAGATCAGCAGGGAGGCGCCGAGCGCGTAGATGTCGGCTTCCGGCGTCGGCTTGGCTTCTCCGGTGTCGAGGACGCTGCGTGCGATCTCCGGTGCCTCGTAGTGGACGAGGCAGCCGCGGAACGGGAAGTCGTACCCCTCGGGTACGTGGCCGCCTCGGGCAAGGGCCAGATCGATGAGGTGCGTTCGTTCCGAGCCGATGATGAAGTGGGCGGGCTGAACGTCACCGTGTGCCCAGCCCTTGGCGTGGAGTTCTGCTAGAGCCTCGACGCAGCCCAACGCCACGCTGGTGTGCGGTGCGATGGACGAGTCCGGCCTACGGCAGGGCTCGCACAGTCGGTACAGGTCCGGCCCCTCATGCCACGGCTGGAAGTTCCAGGTCCCGTCTTCCCACTCGCCGTACGCGAAGTCAGCGAGGCCGAGGTGATACAGCACGGCACCCTCGCGGGCGGGCGCTAGCGCGGTCCAGGGCTGGGCGGGCCAGTCGGCCGTGGCCTCGATCGGATAGCCGACTTTCACGGCGTGGCGGCCGCGAGGGCCCTCCACCTCCCAGACCATGGAGCCCCGACGATTGAGGACCAGGCGCTGAGCCGTGGGCATGAGCGCGTCGAGCACCACGATCGGCAGTTCAGGGGTTGAGCCGGACAACGTCTCTTCTCCTTCCGAGCGAAGGCGGCCGGCCACGAGTCGAGGTCGGCCGCGTCGCTGATGTCGTGTGCTACGCCTGTCCGTACGGTCGGCCGCAGTCTGAGTCGCATTGCGCGAGGTTCGTGCCGTCCACGGTCCACAGGTCGTCGAAGACCATGAAACCGCCCGCCTTCATGGCGCGTGCCGAGGTGGCGACTTTCTCAGGGTCGCGAGCCCCTCCGCCCAGCTTCGGGTTGTGGTGCAGGAAGCGGCCCGCGTACCGCTCGCACAGCTCCGCGTACTCCTTCGTGTGCAGGATGAGCGCGTGCAGACCAAGGTCCACGTCATCCGACGGGACCATGGGAATCGTGGCGGTAGCCGCCGTGACCAGGAAGGCCACCGCCTGGTCCGCGATCCGCTCGGCACGGTCGGGCGACTGCCCGTTGTGGATGACCACGAAGTGGGCGAGGCTCTCGAACAGCTCCTCACCAGCCACCGCGCGTCCGGTCTTCTGGTCGTTCGCCGTTGCCGTCATGCGATTGCTCCTTGTGTGTCGGTGCGTGGGTTGGATGGCCGGCCCCGAACGGGGAAGAGGGAGCCGGGGGTTGGCGCCCGTCCGGGGCGGCCCGTCTACTGGCCCATGGCGAGAGCCATGCCGATCACCAGACCGCACGACCCGCTGATCACCACGATGAACAGGACTCCCGCGTACTGGCCGATCACGCGCATCACAGCCCGGCCCGACGGTTGCGGTTCTTGATGGCCAGACGTGCGCTCAGTTCCTCCCGCGCACTCGGCGGCTCCACGTTGTCCGGCATGGCGTCCCACTCGGCGCCACCGCCGATCGGCCTTATCCGCACACGGCCGCCGACCTCATCCATGACAACGCCGATGCGGTTCCTGGCGGTGTCCTTCGCCAGTTCACCGATGCCTGGTCTGGTCTGCTGGTTGCTCGCCATGTGCACGAGCATCCTGTCGCTCAGGGGGACGTCGGAACCTCCGACAAACACCACTTCGGGACGTAGAACGTCCCTATCGCCGTCCCCGAGTGTTGGGAGACCTGACCAGGCTCTGGGAGCCCCGACGTCTGCGGCTTCGCCTGTTCACCACGGCGGGACAACTCGTCACCCCCGGCCGCCGACGGATCCTCCGCCTGGCCCGGCACTGGCCCTGGACCCACCACATCACCGCCGCCCTCCACCGGATCGCCCAACTACCGGATCCCGGCTGACCAGCAGATGCCCCGTCCCTACGACAGCACGACCGGCCCGGAGCAGTGGAATCCGGCGCCCACCCGAGACGACACTCGGGCCGCTGGGATCGTGTGCCATTCACGCGCGGGCTGCCTTTCCACAGGGCTCTGCACGGCCAAACGTCCAGTGTGCCTGATCGTTCCTGCCTGGCCACGTCCTGTCTTACAGGATGTCTATTCAGCCCTGCGAGTGCACGGATAGAGCCGTACGGCCGCGGCTTCCCAACAATGGCTGGTCGTGCAGCTCTCCACTGATTCCCAGTCTCGCCCCCCGTCCGCGCCGACCGCCATGCTCGGGTACGCCCTGTTCGCGACCCGCTGGCTCCAGGCGCCGCTCTACTTCGGCCTCGTCGTCGTCCAAGGGGTGTACGTCTACAAGTTCTTCAACGAACTGTGGACGTTAATCCTCCGGTGCGTGTCCGGGCAGGCCACCGAGACCTACGTCATGCTCTCGGTGCTCAAGCTGGTCGACGTCGTCATGATCGCCAACCTGCTCATCATGGTGATCGTCGGTGGCTACGAGACCTTCGTCTCGCGCATCGACCTCACCGGCCACCGGGACCAGCCGGAGTGGTTCTCGCACGTCAACCCCAACGTGCTGAAGGTGAAGCTGGCCACCGCCATCGTGGGCATCAGCTCCGTCCACCTGCTCCAGATGTTCGTGGACGTCCAGCACACCGCGCAGCACTCCCTGCTGTGGGGCACGACGATCCACATGGCCTTCATCCTGTCGGCGGCGATCCTGGCGTACATGTCGGGGCCGATGCTGGCCCGGGCCGAGCCCGCCCAGGCGCACAAGGAGAGCCACGCGACGGCGGCCGAACCCCCGGCGGCGACCGCGCCGCAGCCCGCCCCCGCCCGGACCTCCGCGCCGATCCCCGCCCAGGCGGCCCCGCGCGAGGCGGACGCCGGTGCCGAGGAGCGCATCCGCGCCGCCGGGTTCCCGGCCCGCAAGCTGCTGGAGAACTACGACGAGGAACACCCCCGGACCTTCGACCGGGACACCGTGGCCCGGCTCGGCAAGCTGGACTTCGTCACCACCCGGCGCAACGTGGTCTTCGTCGGCCCTCCCGGCACCGGCAAGACGCATCTGGCCATCGGGCTCGGCGTGCGTGCCTGCCAGGCCGGCCACCAGGTGCTGTTCGCGACCGCGGCCGAGTGGGCCGCCCGGCTGGCCGGCGCACGGGCGGAAGGCCGGCTCGCCGAGGAACTGGCCGCGCTCGACGCCTACCCGGTGCTGGTCGTCGACGAGGTCGGCTACACCCCCTTCGACGCGGAGACCTCCGCCCTCTTCTTCCAACTGGTCGCGCACCGCTACGAGCGGGCCTCGCTGATCGTGACCGGTGACCGGCCGCTCGCCCGCTGGGACGAGATCTTCGGCGGCCCGTCCGCCCCGGCGATGGTGGACCGCCTGGCCCACCACGCCGAGACCGTGCGGATCGACGGGGACAGCTACCGGATGCGGCGGGCTACTTCGACGTGGGCAGAGTGAGGTTGTTGACCAGCGGCTGGGCGAAAATGTGCCCGTCGACATTGACGAGGGGCTCGCCGCCGGCCCCGGGCACCGGGAGCGGCAGCGGCGCGGCCGGGGCGGCCGCCGCCTCGGGGGCGAGCCCGCCGAGGAGGAGAGCGGCGGCGGAGACCAGGGCGGCGACCGATACGGCGACGGCCGCGGAACGGGTGGGGGCGGGACGCTTGGTACGCATGGGGACTGGCAGGCCTTTCACGCACGGAGGGTGAGGGGCGGCCGGCCCGGGAACGCCGGGCCGGCCCTTGGATGAGCGAAGCGCGTCAGACCGGCGGCGTTTCGATGAGGAACCCGGCGATATCGATGCCGACGGCGGCGGCCTGGGTGGCGCAGGCACCGATCATCACGGCGGTGGCGGTCAGAACGGCGGCGACGCGACGGGCAATACGCATGCGGGGACTTCCTTTCGGGGTACTCGCCCGAGCTCCCGGCCGGGCGACTCGGGCCTGATCAGGACACCCGGTGGCTGCCCGGCGGCTCGCGCCGGAATGCGGCAGGCCGGTCAAGCTCCCTCATGGGTGGGAAGTCTCCGGCGTGGCGCGCATGAACGCGGACGTACACCCGCGGGAGTGAGACAGGGAGTCTGAGACAGGGAGTCAGCGAGGGGTGAGCCAGGAGTGAGCCGCCGCCCTCAGCGCTGTTCGTCGGCGAGCTCCGCGACCCCCGTCACCCGGTGCAGCGGATACGTCCGTACCTCGTCCGCCGTGTGGTCGTACGCCGTCACGAAGCCGCCCTCGACGCGGATCGGGGCGATGACGCGCTGGCTGGCGGCGCCCTCGACGTTGACGTAGCCGATCCACAGGGCCTCGCCGGTGAGGACGGCGGCCTGCATGGTGGCGAGGGTCTCGGCGGAACTGGTGCGGGGGAGCTCACCGCCCGCGCCCGGGGCCGCGGTGGGCTTGCGGGGAGTGGTGGAGGCGAGGTCGCCGGCCCGGATCGCGCGGATCGCGGCCGTCAGGAGGGTCGCGTCGGGGACCGGCGGGCCGTCCGGGACCGGCTCGGGGGCCGTGCGCGGCGGGGTGCGACGGGCGTGGGCGCGGGTGATCAGTACGTCGCCCTCCGCGGACTCGGCGGCCGGCGCGAAGCCCATCGCGCGCAGGCCCTCCAGGAGCGCGGCCGGGTCGGTCTGGGCGGCCACCACGGTCGGGGCCAGGCGGCGCAACCGCAGACCCGCCGCACGCTTGTCCGCGAGGATCTCGCTGAGCAGCGCGTCGTCGTCGCAGCGGACGTAGGCGGAGGCGGCGCCCACGCGCAGGTGGCCGTGCTTGCGGGCCACGTCGTCGATCAGATAGGTGAGCGGCTGCGGGACCGGCGTACGGGAGTGCGCGGCGAGGAAGGCGTGCAGGTCGGAGGCGGCCTGGCCGGAGTCCAGGGCGCGGCGGACCGAACCGGGCGTGAAGCGGTAGACCGTGGCCCCGCCCTTCGACTCCACGTCCGCGAGCACGCCCAGCATGTCCGCCAGCGGCCGCTGGAGCGGGCCGGGCGCCACCGCCGTCAGGTCGGCCTGGAGCAGGACGTGGTCCAGCGGTTCCGGCAGTAGGGGCGCGAGGAGGCGGGCGGCCGCGGCGGACGCGGCGGCCTGCTCGGTGGGGGAGAGCGGCTCGACGTGCGGCGCGGGGCGGTGGTGGACGGGGAGCTTGTCGCCGGGGCCGGAGGAGACGTCGGACGGTCCCTCCGCGGTGAGGGCGTGTCCGTCGGCCCGGCCCGACGCCGAGGGACCCTCGGCCGACGGACCGGCGGCGCGGTCGCCCCGCGCGGGCCCCGCCGAGACGGCCGTCTTCGCCGTCCCCGCCCCGAGCAGCGCCCTGCCGTGCCCCGACAGCGCGCCCCGGCCCGTGACGCCGAGCATCTCCGCCTCGGACAGCGTCCACCGGGTCAGCCGGGAGCGCAGGTCGTCCTCCTGCTGCGGCCCTCGCAAGGGCCGCTCCCAGCGCAGGCGGGCCAGCACCGACTCGGCGGACGGTGCCGCGCCCTCCGGCAGCCCGGCCAGCAGGGTCAGCACCCGGTGCCGTACCTCAGGCGCCGCGGACCGGTCGAGGCCCGGCCCCAGCGCCGACAACGTACGGTCCTTCGCGTCCCGCCCGCCGACCAGCCCGGACGTCCGCGTCGCCGCCAGCCACGCCTCGGCCAGCCGCGTCCAGCGCTGTGCCGGCGGCTGCTCCAGCCACTCGTCGTAGGCCGGGGTCGCCGCGTACCGCTCGTCGGCCTCCCCGTCGGAGGCGATCAGGCCCGCCGCGTAGGCCAGTTCGACCCAGAAGGCGGCGACCGGCTCCGAGACGTCCAGGGCGACGGCGGTCCGCTTCAGGTCGCGGACGCTGAGGCCGCCCGCCCGCAGCACGGTCGGCCCGCCCTCGTCCCAGTCCTTCAGCAACTCCTCGACGGTGGCCAGCGCGGTGTAGGCCTGCCCGGCCGCCGTCGCGTCCACAACCTGTGGACGGTGCGTGGCCGCCGTCTCCACGGCGGGCGGCAACGGCTCGACGGTGCGGTGGGCCCGGCCCTCGCGCAGATGCAGGGCCACCTCCCGGGGGAGTACGACCGTCCCGGGCGCCGTCGGCAGCAACAGCCCCCGGTCCAGCAGCCAGCGCAGATGTGCCGCCGGGTCGGCGGTGACCTGACCGTACGGCGGCCCCCAGACCAGACGGGACAGAACCTCCCGCGACTCCTCGGGGGCGCCGGCGAGCAGCCTCGCCATCCGCTTGCGGTGGGTGAACAGTGCGGTGAGCGCGGTCACCGCCGACACCGAGTCGTGCGTCGAGGGCAGCCCGGCGGCCGTGACGATCTCCTGGATCCGGCCCGGCGACATGCCCGCCGTCGCCTCCTGCACCGTCGGACCGAGGCCGGTCGGGGACGGATGCTGCGGCGAGGGCGCGAGCAGCTCACGGGCCGTGCGGACCAGACGCAGCCGGTCGTCGTCGCCCCACACCAGGGCCTGTTCGCGCAGGGTCGCCACAGCCCGCGGCAGCGCCGCGGCCACCGCCGGGTCGCCCGCGTCGCCGGCCAGCAGACCGAGCAGCTCCCCGTACGGCGCCGGGTCCGCCGCCACCGCCAGCGCCTCCGCCGTCTGCAGCGCGAAACGGTCGAGCCGCTCCAGGGCACGCACGACCGAGGCCCGGGTGCCGGCCCGGGTGGCGAGCTGGGTGAGGTCGGTGGGGACGGGGGTGATGAGGTCGGGACGGGCGCGCAGGAGCGCGGCCAGGGAGGTGTCGTCCCTGGCACGGAGCGCCTCCGCGAGGGAACGCGGCGGGGTGGCCGGGTTGCTCATCCGACTTACGGTACCGGGTTGCCTCCGGCGGTTGAGCCGTGTAGACGCGGGTGGGATGGGGGTGCGATGGGAGTGCGCGCCCTGGGGCTCCGCCCCCGGACCCCCATCGGCCTCGCGGCCTCGTCCACCCCAAGTCGCAGCTCCGAGCCGCCGGAAATACGCGATACCGTCATCCAACGGGTATCCAACGCACCGACCCCGGAGGGGACTTCGTGGGTATCGAGAGTGACCAGGTCGTCTACGAGTATCTGAGCCGCGTCGGTGACGTCGCTCAGCAGCGGCAGCTGCCGTCGTCCACCCGCATGCGCCTGGTCTCGGAGCTGCGCAACGAGATCGACCGGCGCCGGGCCAAGGCCCCCGTCGACAGCCCCGCCGCCGTCCGCCGCATCATCGCCCGGCTCGGCAGCCCGCACGAGGTCGTCGACGCCGCGGGCGGTACCGGCGGCAGCGCCTCGCAGGCGCCGGCCGCCTCCGTACCCGTACAGCGGGCCGTGGACAAGGACTCCGACGACGACGGCGGCGGCCGGCCGAAGGGGCTGCGGCGGGTCGTGCCGCGCCCGCGTCCGGCCCAGGCGCCGCGCCCCGAACCCTCCGAGGGGCCCTCCCCGCCGCACCTCGCGGGCGAGGACGAGCTCGGGGACACGGCGGCCCAGCCCGACTGGTGGCGGGTCGACAGCAGCCCCTTCGGTGTCGGCGACAGCGTGCCGGGGTTCGTCGGCGGCGTGGAGATCCCGGAGCTGCTCAAGCCGCCGCCACCGAAGGAGCCGGCGAAGGAGACGTCGGTCGAGAAGCCCGCACCGACCCTGGAGAAGGCCGAGGAGGCCGAAGCCGTCGTAGTGGAGGCCCCGGCTCGTCGTCGGCGGCGGTTCCTGCCCCCGCTGCGTGGCAACGGCAAGGGCAAGGGCGTGGTCACGGGCACGCGCGGTCGCTGGAGCAACCCCCTCCTGCTCCTCGCCGCCGGACTCCTCGTCGCGGGTGCGATCCTCGGCAACCTGGTCGCCCTGCTGCTGGGCTGGGGCATCGCCTACCTCTCGCGGCGGCTGTCCGACGCGGAGACGAAGTTGGCGGTGATGATCCTGCCCGGCCTGTCGGTCGCGGCCGGGCTCCTCTGGCTGTGGGGCCGTACCGAGGGCCGCTGGGGCACGCCCATCGCCGAGGGGCAGATGAACGACGCGGTCGCCCAGACCTGGCCGTGGGTGCTGCGGGGCGCCGCCGTGGCGTCGGCGCTGTACCTGGTGTGGCGGTCGCAGAAGCAGAGGTAGGTCACGAGCAGAGGTAGGTCACAAGCGGAGGCAGCTCACACAGAGGCAGCTCACACCTCTCGGCCCTCTCGGCCGCCTGACCCGCGTACCCGCTGGGCACAATGGCCCATATGGCCTCTACGACCTTCTCCGCCCCCGCCGCCTCCTCCGCCCTCCCGGCCCCGACCGTCGGCTTCGACCTCGACATGACCCTCATCGACTCCCGGCCCGGCATCCGCGCCTGCTACCTGGCGCTGTCCGAGCGGACGGGGACGTACATCGACGCCGATCTGGCCGTCACCCGGCTCGGTCCGCCGCTGGCCGAGGAGCTGGTCCACTGGTTCCCGGCGGAGGAGGTGGAGGCGATGAGCGACCTCTACCGGTCCATGTACCCGACGATCGCCATCGTGCCGACGCTCGCGCTGCCCGGTGCCCGCGAGGCGATCGCGGCCGTACGGGAGGCCGGCGGCCGGGCCGTCGTCGTCACCGCCAAGCACGAGCCCAACGCCAAGCTGCACCTGGAGCACCTGGGCATCGAGCCCGACGCGGTCGTCGGCGACCTGTGGGCGGAGCAGAAGGCCGAGGCACTGCGCGAGCACGGGGCGACCGTCTACGTCGGCGATCACGTCGGGGACGTCCGGGGCGCCCGGGCCGCCGACGCCCTGTCGGTGGCGGTCGCGACGGGGCCGTGCGCCAGGGATGAGCTGAGCGCCGCCGGGGCGGACGTGGTCCTGGCGGACCTCACCGAGTTCCCGGGGTGGCTTTCGGCCTATCGCCCCGCCCGCGCCTGACGGCGCCCCGCCGCGACCGACCGCAGTACGCCGGCGCCGGCCACCAGGAACCCGACGCCCATGAGCATGCTCAAACCGAACATGTACGTCGGAAAAGGCGTCGTACCGAGAAGGAACGGCGCCACGGTGACGAGAGTGGCCACGGCACCGATGAAGAACACGATCGCACCGGTACGGATCAGTCGGTCACCGGGCGCGGCGGAATTCGTTTGGGTTTTGTCACGCACTCGACCAGGGTAGTTCCCTGCGCGAAGGAACAACCGGGTGACGTCTTGTCACCGGCCTGAAGAGCATTAGCCTTGGTACCGGCGGGTCCCGACGACCCGCCCGAGTGCTATCAAGAGCCGTTTCAGAAGCAGTTTTCCCGACGAGTACGAGGACGAGGACAGACGTGCCTACCGGCAAGGTCAAGTGGTTCAACAGCGAGAAGGGCTTCGGCTTTCTCTCCCGCGACGACGGCGGTGACGTCTTCGTCCATTCCTCGGTCCTCCCCGCCGGAGTCGAGACGCTCAAGCCCGGACAGCGAGTGGAGTTCGGAGTCGTCGCCGGGCAGCGCGGTGACCAGGCCCTTTCGGTCACCATCCTCGACCCGACCCCCTCGGTCGCGGCCGCGACCCGCAAGAAGCCGGACGAACTCGCCTCCATCGTCCAGGATCTGACGACCCTCCTCGAGAACATCACCCCGATGCTGGAGAGGGGCCGCTACCCCGACAAGACCGCCGGCAAGAAGATCGCGGGCCTGCTGCGCGCGGTCGCCGACCAGCTGGACGTCTGACCGTCTCAGGAGCTCACGGGAAATCGAGCGCGTTCGGGCCGAGGGGCGGCACCAGCCCCTCGGCCGCCGCGCGCGTCAGAAGCCCCCGGACCGCCGCGTAGCCGTCCTCTCCGAGGTCGGCGGTGAATTCGTTGACGTACAGGCCGATGTGCTGGTCGGCTACGGCCGGGTCCATTTCCTGGGCGTGTTCCATCACATACGGACGGGAGACCTCCGGGTCGTCCCAGGCCGCACGTACGGACGTGCGAATGGAATCGGCCAACAACGTCAGAGTTTCGGCCCCCAGTGAGCGCTTCGCGATGATCGCGCCCAACGGAATCGGCAGCCCGGTCGTGTTCTCCCAGTGCTCGCCCATGTCCGCGAGCTTGTGCAGCCCGTAGTTCCCGTACGTGAAGCGTGCCTCGTGGATGACGAGCCCCGCGTCCACCTTTCCGTCCCGTACGGCGGGCATGATCTCGTGGAACGGCATGACCACGATCTCGCCGACTCCACCCGGCAGCGTGTCCGCCGCCCACAGCCGGAACAGCAGATACGCAGTCGACCTCTCGCTCGGCACGGCGACGGTACGGCCCGTCAGGTCGACCCCGGCCTCCCGCGTGAGCACCAGCGGCCCGCAACCCCGGCCCAGCGCACCCCCGCACGGCAGCAGCGCGTACTCGTCGAGGACGTACGGCAGCACGGCGTACGACACCTTCAGCACGTCGAACTCGCCGCGCTCGGCCATACCGTTGGTGATGTCGATGTCCGCGAAGGTCACGTCGAGAGCGGGGGCGCCGGGGACGCGGCCGTGGGCGAGGGCGTCGAAGACGAAGGTGTCGTTGGGGCAGGGGGAGTAGGCGATCTGCAGAGACCGCGCGGGCTCACTCGTTGGGGTCAGTGGGGTCATATGGGTTCCAACTCTCCAGTACGGGCCTGAGCTTCCCGAAACCCGCCGTCAGCGCCGTGAGAGCGTCGCCGATGCGCCAGGCGGCGCGGTCGCGCGGGCCGACCGGGTTGGAGACCGCGCGCAGCTCCAGCACGGGCGTGTGGTGCAGGGCCGCCGCCTCGGCGACACCGAAGCCCTCCATGGCCTCGGCGAGGGCGCGGGGGTGACGGGCACGGAGAACCGCGGCGCGCTCGGCGGTGCCGGTCACGGTGGAGACGGTGAGTACGGCACCGGCGCGCGCTCCGGTGGCCGACACGACATCTCGTACGAGTGTTTCCGGCGGACGATGGCTGACACTCCCGAAGCCCAGCTCGGTCACCGGCAGAAACCCGTCGGCGGTCTCGGCGCCCAGATCGGCCACGAGGATCTCATCGGCGACGACGAGCGAGCCGAGGGGAGCCTCGGGCTGAAAACCACCGCCGATCCCGGCGGAGACGACGAGGCCGTAGGGGGCGCCTTCGAGGGCGGCCGCAGTGAGGGCGGAGGCGGTGGAGGCGGCGGCGAGGGCGGGGCCTACGCCGACGGCGAGGAGGTCGATGGTGGTCTTACCGGCAGTGGGTTGGGCACAGCCTGCAACGCCGGGCACGGCCTCAACGGACCTCAGTGACAGCCGACCCAGCGGCACCCCGTCAAACGCCTTCGCCACCGCATCCCGTTCAACAGGAACCGCGGTGGCTACGAGGACGCGCATGGCCGGCCGCAGCTCACGCGTCCGCGTTCTCCAGCTTGAAGTTCCACACACCCTTGAACTCGTCGCTCTGCGCGGCCTTGTTCTGCTCGACGATGCTGATGTTCAGCGTCTTCGGCGCGGCCTGACCCTGCTGATCGGCGAAGAGGTCGACGCCCTGGAAGGAGTAGTACGTCTTCTTGTACACGCTCGTGACCTGCTGACCGTTGATCCACAGGGCCCAGCCCGTGTCCGCGACCTCCGGGTCGACCCCGATCCGCAGCGTCTCGCTCTGCGGCACCTTGATCGTGTCCGACGCCTTCTTCAGCGCGCACTTGGTGGCTTCCTCGCGGCCGAGGTTCTTGCCGTCCTCGTAGCACTCGGCCTCGGAGCTCACCGAGTCGTGGCCGACCGTCACGGTGGCGCGCGGCGTCGGCTTGTCGCAGGCCGACAGGACGAGCAGTCCGGCGGTAACGGCGCCGGCGGCGGCGACGGCGCGGCGGCGTCGCACAAAGCGGTGTTCATTAGCGGCTCTGCCGCGGGGCAGGGTGGTCATGGCCGAAGGCTATCTGGCGCCATGAGTGGTCCTCCTACGCGGGGTGCGGCGTGCCGTACCCGAGAAGCTCCTCACGCCACCCTCGGCCGCGCGTGACCGCCCTGCCGGGCCGAGCTCAGCAGGCCCTTGACGGTGGTCAGCCAGCCGGTGGCGACGACCGCGGCGCCGACGAAGAGGCCCAGCGTGCCGTTGAGGGGCAGCACGATGCCGACCGCCCCACCGAACACCCAGGACATCTGGAGCAGCGTCTCGGAGCGCGCGAACGCCGACGTACGCACCTGCTCCGGCACATCCCGCTGGATCAGCGCGTCCAGCGACAGCTTGGCCAGGGCCTGCGAGAACCCGGCCACCGCCGCCAGACACGCCACCAGGAACGCGCCGAAGAAGATCGCGGCCGTGATCGCGGTGCCCAGCACGAACGCGACGACCGTCACGATGATGATCTCCGGCGCCTTCGAGCGCAGCCACGCCCCGACCGCCGTACCGAGTGCGTTGCCCACACCCGCCGAGACGACCACCAGGCCCAGCGAGACCGCCGCGCTCTCGCCCGTCAGCGGGTGCTCCCGCAGCAGGAAGGCGAGGAAGAAGGTCAGGAAGCCGGAGAGCCAGCGCAGGGCGGCGTTGGCGCCGAGGGCGTGGGTGACGGCGATGCCGACCGTCCGCAGCCCCGGACGCTTGACCGGCTTCAGGTGCGGCCCGTGCAGGTGCGCTTCGTCCGCCGCCAGCAGCGCGGTGTCCTCGCCCTTGGCCGAGTCGACCTTCGGCGGGAGCGAGAAGGACAGGAACATACCGGCGATGAAGATCACGAAGGCGCCGTAGAGCGGCCAGCGCGGACCGATCGCCTGCAATCCCGCCGCGATCGGCGCGGCGATACCGGTCGCGAGGAGTCCGCCGAGGGTGACACGTGAGTTGGCTTTCACCAGGGAGAAGCGGGGTGGCAGGAGCCGGGGGACGACGGCACTTCTGACCACGCCGTACGCCTTCGACGCGACCAGCACGCCGAGCGCGGCCGGATACAGCTCGATGCTGCCGGTGATGACCGCGCCGGACAGGACGAGCGCGAGCAGGGCCCGGGCGAGCATCGCGCCCGCCATGGCGGCGCGGCGGCCGTGCGGGAGCCGGTCGAGGAGCGGGCCGATCACCGGGGCGAGGACCGTGAAGGGCGCCATGGTGATCGCGAGGTAGAGGGCGACGCGGCCGCGGGCCTCGTCGGTCGGGACGGAGAAGAACACGGTGGAGGCGAGGGCGACGGTGATCATCACGTCCCCGGCGCCGTTCACACCGTGCAGCTCGATCAGCTTGCCCAGGCCGGACTCGCCGGCGCCGTGCGCGTGGGTCGCCTTGCGGATGCCGCGGGCGGGGCCGGTGACGGGGAGGTGCAGGGCACGACCGACCGAGCGGAGAGAGCCGCCGACCCGGCCCGACCCGCTGCCTCGACTGCTCCCCTTGAAGCCCTTGATGCCTTTGATGCCCTTGAGGCCTCTGGCTCCCTTGGGCATTCCTTTGGGCCCACCGATCCCGGTGGCATCTTGGGGCGACTTCGCGGCTGCCACCCCGTCATAGTGCCCCGAGAATGCTGTGTGTAGTGCGGTTACGCGCCTATGACCGCGCACTTCCGGTGGCCGTCGCCCCGGCCAGCCGCCGGGGAACGGTCCGGTGACAGTCCGGTGGGTGTAGGCGTCGGTGTAGGCCAGGGCCACGCGAACAGGTAGCGTGCATATCTCAGCCATCCCGCAGAATGGGTGGTACAGGTGCGCCCGAGCGTGAGCGGGCGTGGACGTCGACGCGGTCCCCGGGTCCGCTCCGTCCGCCCCGCCGCCGACAGGCAGCGGCACCCGAGAGACGGCGTAGGAGAGAAGCGATACCTGTGAGCGCAGCGACCACGCGAAGCCGCACCCCTGACCGCCTGTGCGCCGAGGCCGTCGACCTCGCCCGCTCCGCCGCGGAGGAGGCAGCCGCACCAGGTGTCGTAGGCGAGCACGCCGGTCTGGTGTCCGAGGGTGACCGTGTCGTCACGCACTTCTTCGAGTGCAAAGAGCTCGGATACCGGGGCTGGCGCTGGGCCGTGACGGTCGCCCGTGCCTCCCGTGCGAAGGTCGTCACGCTGGACGAGGTGGTCCTGCTGCCGGGGCCGGACGCGCTCCTCGCCCCCGAGTGGGTGCCGTGGAGCGAGCGGCTGCGGCCGGGCGACATGGGCCCGGGCGACCTGCTCCCCACCGAGGCCGACGACCTCCGCCTGGAGCCCGGTTACACCGGCGAGGACGAGCCGCTGCCGAGCTCCCCCGTCTCGCACGAGATGGCCGAACTGGTCGAGGCCGAGGACGCGGAGGTCACCCAGGCCGCCCCGGCGAACCTCCCCGTCGCCCCCGTACGCGGTTCGATCGCCGCGATCGCCGAGGAACTCGGCATGCGCCGGGCCCGCGTGCTGTCCCGCTACGGCCTGCACGTCGCCGCCGACCGCTGGGAGGAGTCCTACGGCGCCAAGACCCCCATGGCCCAGGCGGCACCCGCGTCCTGCGTGAGCTGCGGCTTCCTCGTGCCGATCGGCGGATCACTGGGCCAGGCCTTCGGCGTCTGCGCGAACGAGTTCTCACCGGCCGACGGGCGGATGGTGTCCCTGTCGTACGGCTGCGGCGGCCACTCCGAGGCAGCGGTCATGCCGAAGCCACCGCGTCCGGCTCCGCCGGTGATCGACGAAACGCGGGTGGATCCGTTCCCGCTGCGGCCGGCTCGGGATTCGGGGTCTGTGCCGGAGATCTCCGACGAGGACGTGGAGTTGGGGCACTCGTAGCAGCCACGGCAGTGGCCGCACCGGAGGCGTGGGCCTCCTTCGGGCCCGGCATTTGCGAGTGACCGTTGGGCCGCCCGCTTCTTTGCCAGTGTCGTGCTTCCACGACCCGAGTAAAGGGCGCTCCGCGTCGCCTTCGGCGATCGGCCTACGGCCGACCCTTGACTCGGCTCGCTCCAGCACGGGTGAGAAGCGAGCGGACGGCCCCGGAGGGACGGGTGGCCCAGGTGGGGTCCCCTTGCGTCGGCCGAGGGGCGGACCGGCGTCCGGGAACGCGGTCGCGCCTCGCCAGCACGCCGGGAGGGCTCAGCGGCGATCGGTGAGTGGGGGGTTGCGGGGCACACTGGGCTCAGCGGGCCATCCAGCGGTCCATCTCCCGCGCCCGCGTGTCCAGCGCGGTGACGACGGCGGCTGACGCGGTCCGGGGATTGCCGGGAACCTGCACGTCGCGCTGGACGCCACCACACACGTGGCCGGACCCCGGCTCGGGCATCTCCACCTCGATTCCCGCACGCCGCGCGAGCGCGACCGCCGTCGCCATGAACCCCTCGGAGAGCGCGAGGATCACGGAGTGCCCCGTCCGGCAGCGCCAGGCGACCAGGCCACCGGGTCGGTAATTGGCAGATCTGTTCCACCGGCACGAGTACCTGACCTGCGGTTTTCTCTCGCGAGGGTGGAACAGATCTGCCAATTACTGCCCGAGCCCACCGCTCAGCCCTCCGAGCTGCGGGAGGGGACGGATCGGGGCATGCGCGGCTCTGGCCCGCCCGCCGCCCGGGTCCCCCTGCCTGCCCGCACCTCCCACTCACCGCAAGCCGCTGAGCCGACCCGGCGTGCCCCCGCTCCGCCGGCGCGCCCCGCAACCCCCACTCACCGATCGCCGCCAGGCCCACCCGGCGTGCTGGCGAGGCGCGAGCGCGCGCCGCAACCCCCACTCACCGATCGCCGCCAGGCCCACCCGGCGTGCCGGCGAGGCGCGAGCGCGCGCCGCAACCCCCACTCACCGATCGCCGCCAGGCCCACCCGGCGTGCCGGCGAGGCGCGAGCGCGCGCCCCGCATCCCCCACTCACCGATCGCCGCCAGGCCCACCCGGCGTGCCGGCGAGGCGCGAGCGCGCGCCCCGCATCCCCCACTCACCGATCGCCGCCAGGCCCACCCGGCGTGCTGGCGAGGCGCGACCGCGCCCCGAACCCCGGCCCACCCCCCCAACCGACCCAAGGGACTGGCGGACCTGGGCCACCCATCCCTCCGGGCCGCCCGCTCGCTTCTCACCCGTGCTGGAGCGAGCCGAGTCAAGGGTCGGCCGTAGGCCGATCGCCGAAGGCGACGCGGAGCGACAGCGGAGCGCCCTTTACTCGGGTCGTGGAAGCACGACACTGGCAAAGAAGCGGGCGGCCCCACGGTGCCGATCAACTACGTCCAGGTGGCCGACCCGCTCTGCGGTGCGCTCGGCCGAGGAGCCCCCGGCCGACCCCGGGGCGGGCGGCGGCGCACCCACGCCCCCCAGGCGGTACCTTCGTCCTCACGTAGATGAGGAGAGGGAAACGTGAGCAAGTTCGTGCGGCCCGCGGCCGAGGGCGCGGACCCCTTCGGGACCGCCCGTCTCAGGCGAGGCGTGCTGGACGCCTGGGCCACCAGCCCCGCCCGCTTCCGCGAGGACGCCAACGCCGAGGAAGATCTTGTCCTCGGGGGGTACCGGGACCGGCTCGTCGTCGAGCTCGCCCAGAACGCCGCCGATGCCGCCGCCAGGGCGGGCGTACCCGGCCGCCTCCGCCTCACCCTCCGCGACGGCGTCCTCGTCGCCGCCAACACCGGCGCCCCTCTCGACGCGGCGGGAGTGGAGTCCCTGTCGACCCTCCGCGCCTCCGCCAAACGCGACACCCCCTCCGTCGGCCGCTTCGGCGTCGGGTTCGCCGCCGTTCTCGCCGTCACCGACGAGCCCGCCGTCGTCGGCCGGCACGGCGGCGTCCGCTGGTCCCTCGGCGAGGCCCGGGTCCTGGCCGCCGACACGGCCCGGCACAGCCCGGGGCTGGGGGACGAGATCCGCCGCCGTGACGGGCACGTGCCGCTTCTCCGGCTTCCCTTCGCCGCCGAGGGCACCGCCCCCGACCCGTACGAGACGGCCGTCATCCTGCCCCTGCGAGACACGGCCGCCGCCGATCTCGCCGAGCGTCTCCTGAACGCCGTCGACGACGCTCTCCTCCTCGCCCTCCCCGGCCTCGAAGAGGTCGTGATCGAGATCGAGACCGAGGAGACCCGGACCCTGCGCCGCCGTACCGACGGGGCCTTCACCGTCGTAGAGGATTCGCGGGACGGTACGACCTACTGGCGTACGACCGCCGCGCACGGGCCGCTCACGCCGGACCTGCTAGCCGACCGCCCCGTCGAGGAGCGCCTGCGCCCCCACTGGTCGGTCACCTGGGCCGTGCCCGTCGACGCCACCGACGGCACCCCGGCCCGCCCCCGCACCAGCCCCTTCGTCCACGCGCCCACCCCCAGCGACGAGCCCCTCGGCGTGCCCGCCCTGCTCATCGCGTCCTTCCCGCTGGACTCCACCCGCCGGCATGCCGCGCCCGGCCCGCTGACCGACTTCCTGGTCCAGCGGGCGGCGGACGCGTATGCCGCGCTCCTCGCCGACTGGCGGCCGGTGACCACCGGCATCATCGACCTCGTGCCCGGCCCGCTGGGCAAGGGCGAGCTGGACGGCGCGCTGCGCCAGGCGATCCTCGAACGGCTGCCCCGGACCTCCTTCCTGCCCCCGGCCCTCGAACCCGCCCGTCACGACACCGACCTGCCCGAATCCCTCCGCCCCCGCGACGCCGAGGTGGTGGAAGGGGCGGGTACGGATACTGTGCGCGTCCTCGCCGAGGTGCTTCCCACCCTCCTCCCCGCCGGGCTCGAACGGCGCGTGGAGCTGCGGACGTTGGGTGTTGCCAGGGTCCCGCTCACCGACGCCGTGGACCGGCTGGCGGGGCTGGAGAAGGCCCCGGACTGGTGGCGGCGGCTCTACGACAGCCTCGCCGGCGTCGACCCGGACCGGCTCTCCGGGCTGCCCGTGCCGCTCGCCGACGGCCGGACCACCATCGGCCCCCGCCAGGTCCTCCTCCCCATCCCGGACGCGGCCCGTATCGACCCCGAGGTCCTCGCCCGGCTCGGCCTCAAGGTCGCTCACCCGGACGCCGCCCACCCGCTCCTGGAGAAGCTCGGCGCGCTGCCCGCGACTGCGCGAGCCGTTCTCACGACGCCGCAGGTCAGGGCCGCCGTAGCCGCGTCCCTCGACGACGAGGGCGGACTGGACTGGGAGCAGGACGCTCCCGACGCCGAGGAGCTCGCCGACACCGTCCTCGCCCTCGTCCGGGACGCCGGCCTGGAACCCGGCGACGAGCCCTGGCTCGGCGCCCTCGCTCTCCCCGACGAGGACGGGGAACCGGCACCCGCGGGCGAACTCGTCCTCCCCGGCAGCCCCTTCCACCAGGTCATGCGGGAAGGGGAACTCGCCGCGGTGGACGCCGACTTGGCGGACAAGTGGGGCGAACAACCGCTGGCCGCCTGCGGCGTTCTCGCCAGCTTCGCGCTCGTCCGCGCCACCGACGTCGTCCTCGACCCGGACGAACTGGAGCCCCGCGAAGGAGACTTCGCCGAGCCCGACGACGCGGGTCTGCTGGACGCCGTGGACGTGTGGTGCGAGGACATCCTCGACCGCTTCCCGGACACCCCCGTACCGCCGGTCGCCACGGAGCTCGTCGCCGTACGGGACCTGGACCTGGTCGACGACGACAAGTGGCCCCAGGCGCTGGCGCTGCTGTCGCAACCCCCCTTGCGTGACGCGATCGTCCAACCGGTACGGATCCTTCTCCCCGACGGCACGCACGAGGTCGTACGGCCGTACACGGCCTGGTGGCTGCGCGGGCACCCGGTGCTCGACGGCCGCCGCCCGGCCGGCCTCCTGGCCGCCGGCGGCGACCCGCTCCTGCGCGGCCTCTACGACGAGGCCGACGCGACCGGCTTCGACGACGAGCAGGTGCTGCGGGCGCTGGGCGTACGGACGTCGGTGGCCGCGCTGCTGGACGAGCCGGGGGGTGCGGCGGAGCTCCTCGACCGCCTCGCCGACCCGGACCGTCGGGTCACGTCCACCCAACTGCACGCCCTCTACAGCGCGCTGGCCGACCTGGACCCCGACCAGGTGACCCTGCCGGACGAGCTGCGGGCCGTCGTGGACGGGCGGGTGGAGGTCGTGGACGCGGCCGACGCCGTGGTCGTCGACTCGCCGGACCTGCTCCCGTTCACGGAGGGCGTCCCGCTGCTGCCGGTCCGGCCGACACGGGCGGCCGAGCTGGCCGAGCTCTTCCAGGTGCGGCGCCTGAGCGAGTCCGTCACGGGCGAGGTGTCCTCCGAGGGCACGGAGCACGACGTACCGGAGTCGGTGCGGGTGCTGCTCGGGGCGCGGACCCCTTCGTCGTACGTCGAGCACGAGGAACTGGTCGTCGACGGGGTCGCGTTGGACTGGCGGCTCACGGCGGACGGGGTGCTGCACGCCGCGACTGTGGAGGGCGTGGCCGCCGGGCTGGCCTGGGCGGCGAGGCAGTGGCCTCGGCGGTTCGAGGTGGCGGCGCTGCTGGAGGATCCTTCGCGGACGGAGGAGTTGGCGCGGGATCGGTGGTTCGACTGATCTTTGAATTTCCTGCACATTTCCCTCACTGATCGCACAACCGTTCCCTTGCGTCGCGAATCTGATCTGACGAGTCAACAGACTCTGCGATCACTTGGGCCTCGCCGTGACCACGAGCCGTGTGCAACGACGGGCGGCGGGGCCCCTTTCAACGTGGGGAACACATGCGCATACGTGCCACCGTGGCCGCCGTCACCGGCGCCCTGGCCCTGTCCGCCCTCGTCGTACCGGCCGCGCAGGCCGACTCGCAGGGTGCCGCGAGCCTGGACCGGCCGAGCGCCGCGGAGCGCTTCGGCGCCTCCTCCGCCAAGTCGGCGTTCAGCACTGCCGCCGCCGCGCCCACCGTCTCCAATGTCAAGGTGAACGCCGGCAAGAACGTCGTCGTCGGCGCCAGCGCCGCCAAGACCATCACCGTGTCCCTGACTGCCAGCCACCCCAGCGGCATCGAGGACGCCTACATCGACCTGTGGCACGGAACGGACGTCGAGGAGGACGTCGACGGCTTCCTCCCGCCGAACGAGGAGGTGGCCAACTGCACGGCCACCAGCGCCACGACGTCGAACTGCAAGCTCACCATCACGGCCACACCTGGTGTGACCGGCGGTGGGATCGGTGACCTGTACGCCAACCTGCTGGCCGGTACCTGGCACGTCACCGTGGGCGCCCTCTCCGCTGACGGCGAGATCTACTGGAACGACTTCTACAGGACCCACAAGGTCCAGAGGCTGTCGAAGCTGACGGTCAACGCCTCCCCGGAGCCGGTGAAGAAGGGCAAGACCATCACCATCACCGGCAAGCTCTCTCGCGCCAACTGGGAGACCTTCAAGTACGCCGGCTACACCAACCAGCCGGTCAAGCTCCAGTTCCGCAAGAAGAGCAGCACCACCTACACCACCGTGAAGACCATCAAGACGAACTCCACGGGCAACCTGAGCACCACCGTGAAGGCGTCCGCCGACGGCTACTTCCGGTACTCCTTCGCGGGCACCTCGACCACCCCGGCGGTCAACGCCACGGGTGACTTCGTCGACGTGAGGTGACCACGCGCGGTAACAAGCGGTAACAATCGGAACGCCGGCCCCGGGTCTCCAGGGGTCGGCGTTTCCGTTTGTGTCATACGCGAGCTAAGCATTGGCTATGCGCCGGCCAAATCAAGCCAGGTGGCCACAACTCTCCCCGCCCCTCGCGGATCTGATCACCCGAGTCAAGAGACTCCTAGATCACTTCTCCACCTGGGGAACACATGCGCATCCGTGCCACCGTGGCCGCCGTCACCGGCGCCCTGGCTCTCTCCGCCCTCGCCGTGCCGGCCGCGCAGGCCGCCGACACCTCGTCGTCCTTCCGTACGGACGCCGCGAAGGCCTTCGCCGCAGCGCACACCGCGCACACCGCGCACACCGCACACTCCGGCATCACCGCGTTCAGCACCTCCGCCGACACGACGGCCCTGGACGTCACCTTCTCGAACCTCAAGATCGCCGCGGCGATCAAGGTCGGCACCACCAACAAGGTCGCCAGCACGGTCACGTACACGATGACCCACGGCTCGGACGTCGACATCACCTCCGACGACTTCGCCACCGGCCCCTACATCTACAAGGGCTCGTACGACTCCCCGTCCAACATGCTGTTCGGCGACTACCCGGCGACCTGCACCGCGACTTCGTCGACCACCGCCACCTGCAAGGGTGACATCGACATCTACCCGGCCGAGGGGGAACTGATCAACGCCGACGCCGGCACCTGGTCGGCCGGCGCGCTGGCCCTCACCTACAGCAACTCGGCGGAAGCCGACCAGGGCGGCCTCGGCACCACCAAGGTCCAGCGCTACTCCACGCTGAACGTCAACGCCGGTCCCGAGCCGGTCTACAAGGGCAAGACCGTGACCTCCACGGGCAAGCTGGCCCGCGCCAACTGGGAGGACAACAAGTACCACGGCTACACCAACCAGCCGGTCAAGCTCCAGTTCCGCAAGGCCGGCACCAGCACGTACACCACCGTCAAGACTGTCTACTCGGACTTGTACGGCAACCTGAAGGCCACCGCCACGGCCACCTACGACGGCTACTGGCGCTTCAGCTTCGCGGGCACCACGACGACACCGGCGGTCAACGCCGTCGGTGACTACGTCGACGTGAGGTAACCGCCGGCGGCCCTCACGCCGGGAAACGGCGGTCGACCCACCTCCACAGCACCTCCAGGGCGACCGCCGCCACCACCGCGATGCCGACCGCGATCCACGGCATCGTCACCCCGACCAGCTTCAGCGCGAAGAACTCCTGCAACCACGGCACCACCAGCACCAGCAGGAACCCGGCGCCCATCGCCGCGACCAGCGCGATCCGCCACCAGGTGTACGGGCGGGCGATGATCGCCAGTACCCACATCGAGATCAGGAAGAGCGTCAGCGTCGCGGCGCTGGTCTCCGCGTCCAGCGCGCCGCTGCCGGAGTAGTGGTTCCGGGCGATCAGATACGTCGTGAAAGTCGCCGTCGCCGCCAAGATCCCGCCGGGGATCGAGTACCGCATGACCCGCCGTACGAAGTTCGGCTTCGCGCGTTCCTTGTTGGGCGCGAGGGCGAGGAAGAAGGCCGGGACGCCGATGGTCAGGGTGGAGAGCAGGGTCAGGTGGCGGGGGAGAAAGGGGTATTCCACCTGCCAGCACACCACCAGGATGGCCAGCAGCACCGAGTAGACGGTCTTGACGAGGAAGAGCGTGGCGACTCGGGTGATGTTGCCGATGACCCGGCGGCCCTCCGCGACCACGGAGGGGAGCGTCGCGAAGCTGTTGTCGAGCAGCACGATCTGCGCGACCGCCCGGGTGGCCTCGGAGCCCGAGCCCATGGACACGCCGATGTCGGCGTCCTTGAGGGCGAGGACGTCGTTCACGCCGTCGCCGGTCATCGCGACCGTGTGGCCATGGGACTGCAGCGCCCCCACCATGTCCCGCTTCTGCTGCGGGGTGACCCGCCCGAAGACCGTGCCCTCGTCGAGGGCCGTGGCCATCCCCTCCTGGTCGGCGGGGAGCCGGCGCGCGTCGATCGTGGTTCCGCTCAGCCCCAGCTTCGAAGCCACCGCGCCCACCGACACCGCGTTGTCGCCGGAGATGACCTTGGCGTCGACGTTCTGCTCGGCGAAGTAGCGCAGGGTGTCGGCCGCATCCGGCCGCAGGCGCTGTTCCAGTACGACGAGGGCGGTGGGCTTGGCTTCCTTCGCGACCTCGGGACTGTCGAGGTCGCGTGCGGCGCGGGCCAGCAGCAGCACCCGCAGCCCCTGTTCGTTGAGGCGCTCGGTCTCGGTGAGGGCGGGGTCGTCGTCGGGGAGCAGGACGTCGGGGGCGCCGAGGAGCCAGGTGCCGGCCTCCCCGTTGCCGTCGCTGAAGGAGGCCCCGCTGTACTTGCGGGCGGAGGAGAAGGGGAGGGACTCGGTGCAGCGCCAGTCCTCCGCGTCCGGGTAGGCGGCGATGATCGCCTGGAGGGAGGCGTTGGGGCGGGGATCGGACTCGCCGAGGGCGCCGAGGACCTTGCGGACGTACGACTCGTCGCTGCCGTTCAGCGCCCGCAGCTCGGTGACGTCCATGCCGCCCTCGGTCAGCGTGCCCGTCTTGTCGAGGCAGACCGTGTCGACGCGGGCGAGGCCCTCGATGGCCGGCAGTTCCTGGACCAGGACCTGTTTTCGGCCGAGTCGGATGACGCCGATGGCGAAGGCGACCGAGGTGAGCAGGACCAGCCCCTCCGGGACCATCGGCACGATGCCGCCGACCGTGCGGGCGATGGAGTCCTTGAGGTCGTTGTCCTTGACGAACAGCTGGCTGATGATCAGGCCGAGCGCGGTCGGGACCATCATCCAGGTGACGTACTTGAGGATCGTGGAGATGCCGGAGCGCAGCTCGGAGTGGACGAGCGTGAAGCGGGAGGCCTCCTCGGCGAGCTGGGCGGCGTAGGCCTCGCGGCCGACCTTGGTCGCCTGGAAGGCGCCGCCGCCCGCGACCACGAAGCTTCCGGACATGATCCGATCCCCCGGCCGCTTGACCACCGGGTCCGCCTCGCCGGTGAGCAGCGACTCGTCGATCTCCAGGTTGTCGGCCTCGACGCACACGCCGTCGACGACGGCCTTGTCGCCGGGACCGATCTCTATGAGGTCGTCCAGCACGATCTCCGAGGTGCTGACCTCGGCGGCCACGCCGTCCCGTCTGACGGTGGGGCGGGCCTCGCCGATCACCGCGAGCGAGTCCAGGGTCTTCTTCGCCCGCCACTCCTGGACGATCCCGATGCCGGTGTTGGCGAGGATCACGAAGCCGAACAGGCTGTCCTGGATCGGCGCGACGGACAGCATGATCACCCAGAGCACGCCGATGATCGCGTTGAACCGGGTGAAGACGTTCGCCCGGACGATGTCGGCGGTGGAGCGGCTGCTGCGCACCGGCACGTCGTTGATCTCGCCGCGTGCGACGCGCTCCGCGACTTCGGATGCTGTGAGGCCGGTCACCGGGGTCGGGATCGCGGTGGGGTGCACAGGGCCGAGTTCGGTGCCCGCGTCGGTGTGCGTCATGCGTTCGACGGTACGTGCGGATTTGGGGGTTCACCCGCCGAGTGGGCGGAAGATCCGACTTGGGGATGAGGGAGACGGTGACGATTGATGCCGTGGTACTACGCGCGGCGGGTCACTCGGCGGCGGCGGCGGCCGAGGCTTCTTCGTCAGCGGTCGCCGCCCTCTTGATCGCCGCGTCGCGCTTGTGGACGTACCAGATGCCGATGAAGCCCAGGCCGCCCCCGGCCAGGCAGGTCCACAGCCACCAGGTGTGGCCGTGGTCGTCGAACCAGCCGTAGAAGGGGAGCTGGACCAGGAAGAGGACGAACCAGATGATCGTGCCACCGGTGATGGTGGCGACGACGGGGCCCTCAAGGGGCTCGGGCGCCTCGTGCTTCGGGGTCCATTTGGCCATGGTCACAGCTTACGAGGCGACGAGGTCTACGCGCGGAGATAGCGCTCCGAACCTCATATGTTCATACTGAAACGGTTTTGTCTCTGATCGCTTCTGTTCGTAGGAAACACCCATGCGGCCTGGGGGAAGTCCGCCGGTGATGAGGTCCCGCATGTCCACCTCGGCCCCCGCCAGGGTTCCCGCGCCGCAGCCGGGCGGCACGCCCGCGTACGGCGCTCTCGACCGCTACTTCAAGATCTCCGAGCGCGGCAGCACCCTGCCCCGGGAGATCCGCGGCGGGTTCGCCACCTTCTTCGCGATGGCCTACATCATCGTGCTGAACCCGATCATCCTGGGCAGCGCGAAGGACATGTACGGGCACCAGCTCGACAACGGGCAGCTGGTGACGGCGACGGCCGTGACCGCCGCGTTCACCACGCTGCTCATGGGCGTCATCGGCAACGTGCCCATCGCGCTCGCCGCCGGGCTCGGTGTGAACTCGGTGGTCGCACTCCAGCTCGCGCCCCGGATGTCCTGGCCCGACGCGATGGGCATGGTCGTCCTCGCCGGCTTCATCGTCATGCTGCTCGTCGCCACCGGCCTGCGCGAGCGCGTGATGAACGCCGTCCCCTACGGCCTCCGCAAGGCCATCTCCATCGGCATCGGCCTGTTCATCATGCTGATCGGCCTGGTCGACTCCGGCTTCGTCTCCCGCATCCCGGACGCCGCCCGGACCACCGTCCCGCTCCAGCTCGGCGGCGACGGGCACCTGGGCGGCTGGCCGGCGCTCGTCTTCGTCCTGGGCGCCCTGCTCACCCTCGCGCTCATCGTCCGCAAGGTCTCCGGCGCGATCCTCATCTCGATCGTCACGATGACCGTCCTGGCGGTCGTGATCAACGCGGTCGCGGACATCCCCTCCTGGGGGCTCACCACTCCCAAGTGGCCGGGCAACCCCGTCGCCACCCCCGACTTCGGCCTGATCGGCCAGGTCAGCCTCTTCGGCGGCTTCGCCAAGGTCGGCCTCCTGACCGGCGTCCTCTTCGTCTTCACCGTGCTGCTGTCGTGCTTCTTCGACGCGATGGGCACGATCATGGGCGTCAGCGACGAGGCCGAGCTGACCGACGCGCAGGGTCAGATGCCCGGCATCAACAAGGTCCTCTTCGTCGACGGCCTCGCGGTCGCCGCCGGTGGGGCCGGCTCCTCCTCGGCCACCACCGCCTTCGTCGAGTCCACGGCGGGTGTCGGCGAGGGCGCCCGGACCGGCTTCGCGAACGTCGTCACCGGCGGGCTGTTCGCCGTGGCGCTGTTCCTGACGCCCGTCGCCACGATGGTCCCGTCCCAGGCGGCCACCCCGGCCCTGCTCGCCGTCGGCTTCCTGATCCTGGCCGGCTCGGTCAAGGAGATCGACTGGGCCGATCACACGATCGCCATCCCGGCCTTCGTGACGATGGTCATGATGCCGTTCACCTACTCGATCACCAACGGCATCGGCATGGGCTTCATCACCTTCGTCGTGCTGCGCCTGGCGGCCGGGCGCGGCAAGGAGATTCCCGCCGCGATGTACGTCGTGTCGGCCGTGTTCGCCTTCTACTACCTGATGCCGGCGCTCGGCCTCACCTGATCCCGAGGGTCACGTGCCCCCGTACAACGTGGGTCACGTGACCCCGTAGAACTTCTCCGTCTCCTCGACGGCGGCCTGGAACCGCTCGTCGAAGTCGTCGCGGGCGAGCGTCCGGACCACATAGTCCTGGACGCTCATTCCCCGTTTCGCGGCATGGTGCCGGAGCCGCTCGAGCAGCTCCCCGTCCATCCGCAAGCTCAGCACGCTGGTCCCCATGGACACGAGGGTCGCGGTCGGGTGCCGGGTGGCGTTCACTTTCCGCCACCGTCTCACTCGTAAGGGTGATAATCGGGTTTTCGTGGTCGGGGTTACGGGAATCTCTGTACGCGCCAGCTTGTTTAGCGAGAGTAATGAGTTACCCTAAAGAGATGCCGGACCTTACACATGGCGACGACGCTGCCGCCGTGAACTCCCTTCGCTCCGCCGTGATGCGGTTGTCCCGTCGGCTCAAGCACCAGCGGGTCGACGAGTCGCTGAGCCCCACCGAGATGTCGGTGCTCGGAACCCTGTCTCTGCACGGCAAGGCCACTCCGGGCGAGCTCGCCCGCAAGGAGCACGTCCAGCCGCCCTCGATGACCCGCATCGTCGCGCTGCTCGAGGCCAAGGGGCTGGTCCGTCTCGAGCCGCACCCCGAGGACCGGCGCCAGAAGGTCGTCACGAAGACCGAGCAGGCCGAGGCGATGCTCGAGGAGAGCCGCCGTAAGCGCAACGCCTTCCTGGCCACCCTGGTCGACGGCCTCGACGAGGACGAGTGGGCGAAACTGCGCGCCGCCGCCCCCGTGCTGGAGAAGCTCGCACACCTGTAAGCAGCGACGAGGAGGCGAACACTTTTGAGTTCGGGACCCGGAGCAGACTCCGCCCCCGCACCTACCCACCACGAGTCCCAGACCGCACCCGACACCCCCTCCGACGCGCCTGCCGAAGGCGCCCGCAAGGCGTCGATGTTCAGCTCCCTGAAGGTCAGGAACTACCGCCTGTTCTTCATGGGCCAGGTCGTCTCCAACATCGGCACCTGGATGCAGCGCATCGCCCAGGACTGGCTCGTTCTCAGCCTCACCGGCTCCTCGGCCGCCGTCGGCATCACGACGGCCCTGCAGTTCCTGCCGATGCTGCTCTTCGGGCTCTACGGCGGCGTCCTCGTCGACCGCCTGCGCAAGCGCCCCACGCTGCTCGTCACGCAGTCCGCGCTGGCCCTCACCGCGATCGCCCTGGCCGTGCTGACCCTCACCGGCCACGTCCAGCTCTGGCACGTCTACGTCGCCGCCTTCGCCGTAGGCCTCGCGACCGTCGTCGACAACCCGGCCCGCCAGTCCTTCGTCTCCGAACTGGTCGGCCCCGGCCAGCTGCAGAACGCGGTCAGCCTGAACTCGGCCAACTTCCAGTCGGCCCGCCTGGTCGGCCCCGCCGTCGCCGGCCTGATGATCACCGGCGTGGGCACGGGCTGGGCGTTCCTCTTCAACGGCCTGTCCTTCGTCGCGCCCCTCACCGGCCTGCTGCTGATGCGCTCGCGTGACCTGCACGCCGTCGAGCGGGCGCCGAAGGGGAAGGGGCAGTTGCGGGAGGGCGTCCGCTACGTCACCGGCCGGCCCGAGCTGATCTGGCCGATCGTCCTCGTCGGATTCGTCGGAACCTTCGCCTTCAACTTCCCCGTCTACCTCTCGGCCTTCGCGGACGACGTGTTCCACGCGGGCGCCGGCGCCTACAGCATGTTCAACACGCTGATGGCGGTCGGTTCCCTGGCCGGCGCCCTGCTCGCCGCCCGGCGCGGCACCGCCCGGATGCGGCTGCTGATCGCGGCCGCGATCGCCTTCGGCACGCTGGAGATCCTGGCGGCCATGACGCCCACGCTGTGGCTGTTCGCCCTGCTCATGATCCCGCTCGGCCTCTTCGGCATGACGGTCAACGTCACCACGAACACCAGCATCCAGATGACCACCGACCCGGCCATGCGAGGCCGCGTCATGGCCCTGTACATGATGGTGTTCCTGGGCGGCTCGCCGGTCGGCGCGCCGATCGTCGGCTGGATCACCGACACCTACGGCGCCCGGGTCGGCCTAGCCGCAGGCGGCGCCGTGGCGGCCATCGCCGCCGCCGTGATCGGCCTGATCCTGGCCCGCGTCGGCAACCTGCGGCTGTCGGTCGGCTGGAAGCGCGGCCATCCGCACGTGCGCTTCGTCCCGCGCGAGCAGGGGGAGGAGCGGGACGAGCAGCTGGCGACGGTGGCGTGAGTCACCCGCGGTGGCCGGAGTCCCGGAGTCCCGGAGTCCCGGAGTCCCGGAGTCCCGGAGTCCCGGAGGGTGATCACACCCTCCGGGCCAGCACCTGGCCCGGCCAGTCGTTCTCGCCGGTGGTGTAGGTCTCGGTGCGGGTGAAGCCGTTGCTCTCGTAGTAGCGGACCAGCTTGCCGTCGTCGCCGGCGTAGCAGTCGACCCGCAGCAGGCGGACCCCGGCTCGCCTCGTCTCCTCGGCGGCGTGCGCGAGCAGGGCGCTGCCCACGCCGTGGCCCTTGAAGCGGCGGTCGGAGGCGAGCCAGTGGATGTAGCGCTCGGGCTCGCCGGGCGGCGGTAGGTGGGACAGGTAGGCGCCGGCCGAGTCGGTGAGGGTGAGCGTGGCGGCCGGTACGCCGTCGACCTCGGCGATGTACACATCGCCCTCGTCCATGTACCGGGCGACCGACTGCACGGTCTTCGGACTCTCCGACAGGGGCTTCGTCCCCCACTGGCCGGGGCGCCCCTGTGAGACCAGCCACTCCACACTGCTGTCGAGCATGCTGAGTATCACGGGGATGTCGTCGGGTCGGCCTTCCCTGATGGTGATCTCCATGGAGGCAGACTAGGTGACCGTTCCCTGGAAGGGTGACGTCCATGAGACTCTTCGCCGCCGTGCTGCCCCCCGAGGAAGTGGCCCATGAACTGGCCGCCGAAATCGCCGAGTTGAGGAAGCTGCCCGGCGCGCACGACCTGCGCTGGACCGGCCGCCCCGGCTGGCACTTCACCCTCGCGTTCTACGGCGAGGTCGACGACGACCTCGTACCGGAACTGTCGGCCCGGCTGGAGCGGGCCGCCCACCGTACGGACGCTTTCCCGCTGGCGTTGCGCGGAGGCGGCCAGTTCGGCCACGGCCGCGCGCTGTGGGCGGGCGCCGAGGGTGACCTGCCGACCCTGCGTCTGCTGGCGGAACGGGCGGAGTCGGCGGCGCGGAAGGCGGGCGTACCGATGGGGGAGCACCGCCGTTACAAGGCCCACCTGACGGTGGCCCGCAGCCGGGAGGACATCGACGTACGGCCGTATGTGGAGGCCCTGAAGACCTTCACGAGCCGTACGTGGACGGTGGACGAGCTGGTCCTGGTCCGCAGCAACTTGCCGACGTCGGGGGTACCGGGGGAGCAGCCGCGTTACGAGGCGGTCGCCCGCTGGGCACTCGGGCCGCCGGTCAGGCCCTGAGGGCGGCCGGTTAGGCTCGAAGGCGTGGACCCGAAAACCCGGAACCGGATCATGGCCGGTGTGCTCGTGCTGATGCTCGTGGTGGTAGCGGTGGCGGCGGCGGTCGGCAGGTAACCGACCACCCCGCCCCCTGCCGGGTCATGGCCCGGCGTGCTACCAGGCGTGCTACCAGGCGAAGGCCTCCGGGGAGGGCCCCGTCCCCGGGAAGATCTCCTCCAGGCCTGCCAGCAGCTCCTCGCTCAGCTCCAGCTCGACCGCGCGCAGCGCGGACTCGAGCTGCTCTGCGGTGCGCGGCCCGACGATCGGCCCGGTCACGCCGGGCCGGGTCAGCAGCCAGGCCAGCGCGGCCTCGCCGGGCTCCACCCCGTGCTTCTCCAGCAGGTCCTCGTACGACTGGATCTGCGCGCGTGCGGCGGGGTCGGCGAGGGTGTCGGCCGCCCGTCCGGAGGCACGGCGTCCGCCCTGGACCTCCTTCTTGATCACACCGCCGTGCAGCGGCGACCAGGGGATGACGCCCAGGCCGTAGTCCTGCGCGGCCGGGATGACCTCCATCTCGGCGCGCCGCTCGGCGAGGTTGTACAGGCACTGCTCGCTGACGAGACCGATGGTGCCCCCGCGCCGGGCGGCGACCTCGTTGGCCTGGGCGATCTTGTAGCCGGGGAAGTTGCTGGAGCCGACGTACAGGATCTTGCCCTGCTGGACGAGGACGTCGATGGCCTGCCAGATCTCCTCGAAGGGCGTGTTCCGGTCGATGTGGTGGAACTGGTAGACGTCGATGTAGTCGGTCTGCAGCCGCTTCAGCGAGGCGTCGACGGCCCGCCGGATGTTGAGGGCGGACAGCTTGTCGTGGTTGGGCCAGGCCTCGCCGTCCCCGGCCATGTTGCCGTACATCTTGGTGGCGAGGACGACCTTGTCGCGCCGCTCGCCCTTGGCGAACCAGTTCCCGATGATCGACTCGGTGCGGCCCTTGTTCTCGCCCCAGCCGTAGACGTTGGCGGTGTCCAAAGATCAATTTTGACGCCATGATCCGAACCACATACCGTCACTCCTTGTGCACGATGCGTGCTGCAGGGGAGAGCGAGAACGAGCATGGCGAGAGTTCTGGGTGTGGTCCGTCTGTCGAGGGTGTCGGACGAGACCACATCGCCGGAGCGTCAGCGTCGGTCCATCCAGCGATGGGCCGACCAGGAGGGGCACGTCGTCGTGGGATGGGTCGAGGACATCGACGTGTCTGGCGGGGTAGAGCCGTGGAAGCGCCCGGAGTTCGGCAAGTGGCTGCCTTCGACCATCGGAAAGGAGGTCAGCGCGATCGAGCACAGGATCGCGATGGAGGAGTCGCGCGCCGATGAGTACGACATCCTCTGCGCGCTGAAGATCGACCGCCTCTCGCGGCGCGTGCTGCACGTGCACACCCTCCTGGAGTGGTGCGAGAAGAACGGCAAGGAGGTAGCCACCGTCGAGGACGGGATCAACCTGAACACGCAGATGGGGAAGCTCCTCCTGAGCCTGATCGCGTCCTTCGCGGAGGGGGAGCTCGAAGCCATCAAGGCGCGGGCCAAGTCGTCCTACAACCACCTGGTGAAGGAGGGACGCTGGCGCGGTGGCCGCACTCCGTATGGGTACCGCGAGGAGAAGCAGGAGACCGGCGAGGGGTGGAAGCTGGTGCCGGACGACTACGGAACGGACACGGCCGGGACGCTTCGCGAGATCGTTCGCCGTCTCATCGAAGGTGAGTCGGCGAACAGCATCGCGCAGTGGCTCAACGAGGACACGTCCAAGACCCCGACGTCCCTGGACGCCCAGATGATCCGGAGCGGCAAGACCCCGAAGGGGAGCCGCTGGACCGCCGCGAACACGTCCAAGGTCGTGCGCTCCCGCTGTGTCCTGGGGCAGATGGAAGTGACTGAGGAAGTGATGGTTGACGGGAAGAAGGTGAAGCGGACCCGAGTCGTCCGGGACGCCGATGGCCAGCCTCTTCAGCGCGCGGAGCCCTTGATCACGCAGGAGGAGTGGGAGTTGGCCAACAAGAAGCTGGACGAGAACACCAGTCAGCGCAACGGAAACCGCAAGGGCGGCTCACCCCTGCTCCGGGTTGCGTTCTGCACCTGTGGGGAACCCGCGTATCTCGGCCCCGGCCGTAACTGGCCCTACTACCGCTGCGCCTCGCGGACCACCCACAAGCCGTGCCCGACCGGAAGCAAGGGCATTGCGGCTCACACGCTGGAGGACGCCGTGGAGAACGCGTTCCTCCTCGCCGCAGGGGACGTCGAGATCGTCCGGAAGGTCTTCCGTCCGGGGGTGGACTACACGCGCGACATCGAGGAAGTGAACCGTGCCCTGGCGGACCTGCGGGAAGACCGCGAGGCGGGCCTCTACTCCAGCGAGCTGGGCAAGCAGGAGTACCGCGAGACGTACAAGCGGCTGGACGCGCGACGCGAGCAACTCATCGCCCAGCCCACACGACCGGACACCTGGGAGGAGATCCCCACGGGAGAGACTTACCGGGAGCGGTGGAGCAAGCTGTCGACCCAGCACGAGAAGGGCAAGGAGCTCCGTGCCGCAGGGGCCAAGGCTGTCATCCACGCAGAGCCGATCCGGGGGATGACGGCCGCGCAGGCCATGTCCGTGGACGGCCATGACGGCATGTGGCAGCACTCCGTCGGACGGGTTCAGGTTCTGATCCCGATGGACTTCAAGCAGCGCGTACGCAACATGGCAGCGATTCGCAGCGAAGAGTGACGAAGCCGAAGGGCGAGAGGAACCGAGGGGGCCCCGAACGCAGGGTCCTCTCGGCCTTTGTAGGATGCCCGGCAGGTCGTCGCCGTCGCTCCCGACCGCACGAGACCGAGTCCGGGCATCACGCCCTGGGCGCCACCTGTGATGAGAGACCGCGCCGTCCGGCGCCGGTCCCCCCCCGCGAAGAAAGGGAGGCACATGTCCCGCCGTCCGGCGGGGGTTACCGGCGCATTCGTGCGCCTCACAGGAAGGGGCCCGACAAACCGTGGGAGCCATCACCACCAAGGGGCGCAAGCTCCACGAGATCGAGCACGTCCCGTACGAGCAGGCGTTCCTCATTGGCGACCTGCTCACCAGCAACATCACCATGCTCGCCGGCGAGCCCAAGGCCGGGAAGACGAACTTCGCCGCTGGGATGTCCGCCGCCCTCCTGAACGGAGCCGACGAATTCCTCGGTCTCCCCGTGCTGCGCCTCTGCCGCCACATCGTCTTCGGCCTCACCGACGACGGCGCCGAGGGGGAACTCCGCGAGCGGCTGCACGGCGCAGTCCCGAGGGACTCCGTCACCGTCTTCCCCGTGGAGGACACCAGCCAGCCCGGCTACTGGCAGGGCGTCCACGACGACCTCCTGACGCTGGGCGCCGACCTCTTCGTCCTCGACAACGTGCTGGGCGCCCTCGGTGACGGTGAGGACGTCGCCTCCTCCGTCACGGCCCGGAACACCATCGACAAGCTCAAGCCGATCAGCAAGTCCGGCATCCCCGTGCTCGCGGTGACGCACACGCCGAAGGGTAACGGCGAGGGGCTCACCACGGCCTCCGCTCCCATTGGCGGGCGGGCGATGGCCGGAGGCGTCCGCGGCGTCATCGTCCTGCGGAAGTCCAAGAAGGGGCGCAGCATCCAGACCGCGATCAACCGGGCCAAGAGCGATCTCGACATCGCAGTCACCATGAGGACGGCGAGTAACGGCTCGGAAATCCCCGTCTGGGAGCGAGTGGAGCCGGGACTCAAGGTCGTCAGCCTGCCCAAGGCGAAGACCTGGGACGAAGACCTCGTCGCGCGGATCATCGAGGAACAGCCGGAAGAGGAGTCGGCGCTCGCGCTGTCGAGGCGCTACGCGCCCATCGTCGACAGGAAGCCCGAGACCGTACGGCCGAAGCTCAGGGACCGGCTGGAGCGTGTCGGCGGACGCTGGGTCCGAAAGCCTGCCGCCACGGCCTGAGCGCTGGTGGTGGTGATGGCTCCCCCTTTACAGGAAGCGGTCACCACCACCAGCTACCTCGCTCCGCTCGGCAAGCCTCGCTCCTCACTTCACTTACGTAAGTACGTCAGCCGTCTGACCTCTGGCGGCCTGCGGCCGACCAGCACGCAGACCTCTGGCGAACAGCGAAGCCAGAAGCCGTGCAACGACGAAGAGGTAAGCAGCAGGGGCGGCCGGAAGGCCGCCACATCGGAAGGCGGCTGACAGATGTGCGGCCCCTTTCGGGGCCGACAGAGCTTGTGCGGCTCGACAGTAAACGGCTGTAGGGCGCGACAGCGCCCCTCGGGGCATGGCCCCTTGGTCCGCTGCCGCCACTCCTACTCGAACGAGGCAGCAGGGTACGAAAGTTGAGACTGTGAACGCGTTGTTCAGAGTGCCGCGTGCGCCGTACCGTGACCGCGTGGCAACCTTCAACCAGCACAACCAGACTGTCGGCGTTCAGCACAACGCTGAGAACATGATCGTTGGATCGTCGGCCTCGATGGCCGACATCGCTGCTGGGGTGGAAAACGTTCTGGCGCAGGCTCACCGGACGGAGCCACCCTTGCCTCCCGAAGTGCAGGCGGAGCTGGTAGCCGCGCGCGATGCAGCAGTGTCTGGCGACACCGCTGAGACGGGAGGGCGGCTGCGGCGAGTGCTTGAGATGGGCAGCCTGGCCACGGGAATCGGGAGTCAGATCGCCGCAATACTTGGGGCGCTCGGTGGATGAAAGCAGCTTCGACCAGCAGGGTCAGCACGTAGGAGTTCAGTTCAACGCCGATCGCCAGACGATGGAAGAGACGGTATTCGGCGACAAGTACTCGATCACTGTCGAGCACCAGACGGACTCTCCGCGTCGACGCGCCGCCAGCGAGATGTATGTGAACATGGTGCGCCTCTCCGAGACTGTCAAAAAGGTCTGGAACTACGCAGCGAGAGAGGCTGATCCCCCCGGTGCTGCGCATGAGCTTCAACAACTGCGGCACGACGCACGGATGCACGCCGACCGGCTCGCGGATCAGCGCCTCCGATTTCGCGCCGCAGTGTCGTCATGGGAGGAGGAGACTGGGGTCAACTTTGTGTATGAGGAGTTCCTCGAAGCCGTGAATGAGGTCTTGCGGCTGTCGGCCAGATGGAGCGTCGAAATTCTCCGGACGCCACGAGATGTGCTTACAGAAGAGATCTGGCCCGAAGTCGAGGGCGCAGCAGTGCACATGGAAGCCATGGTGAGGATGTTCCTGCGCAATGCCGTGAGAGCTTGATCAACCCTGAAACCGTGGCGCGATCTCGGCCGGTAAGACTCGGCGGTCGGGCAAAGACCCCTCCGGGGGTCATACCCCCTTCCCTCATCGCCAAGGCTGGCTCGTGCTGCGTCCGCGCGAGCGGCTGGCAGGCTTCGCTACCAGCGGGCCCGCGAGATCACAGCGACGCACAGGCAGACGGCGTACGTCGGTTGCCACCGCGACCGACAGGGCGCAGCGCGTGATTCAGAAACGGGCGTCTCAGAAACCAAGGTTTGCGAGACGAGGTATCAGGCATCCCAGAAGGGAGCCCAGCGCTGTTCAAAACCCGTCTCGAAACCCCCGCCTCAGGCTTGACGTATTGAGACGAGTTCTGAGATTGTCTCGGCTGTGACGGCGAACATGAACACTGGCCAGCTCATCGGGTACGCCCGATAGCCGGGCATGAGACGTGTCCAGTCGGTTGTGTATTGCCTGTCCGCGGTCTCATTGGCAATGTCGGCGCATTGAACGTCTGACTTCGTGTCTCACGGGCCCGGACCACTTCGAAAGTCGATCAAACTTCAAGCGCTGAGGCCCACGACCACAAGACCGTGGGCCTCAGTCATCGCAATGGGGTGTGTTATTCCTTGGCGGTTGTAGCCGGCTCCGGGACGTCGTTGGACACGGTGTTGGAGTCGGAGGGCGGCAGCGGGATCTCGTCAGCCTCAGGTGCCCACCACTGGTAAGACCACTCCTTGCGCACGACGAGGCGATCGGCCCAGGGGAAGGCGGTCGACGCGAGCGCCTGGATACCTGCAGTCAGGGAAGCGGCGGCCTTCTCAATGCGGGCAAAGCGGATGTTCGCGTTGAGTCCTTCCGGGACGTGAAACTCGAAGGTGAGCCTGAGGACGCGAGGACTTGCCATGAACGAAACCTCCTTGATTGACGTGTCGCGAACATAGCTCAATCTCAGCGACATTGATAGATGTCCGCGAGATTGAAGGATGTGGCCGACAAGCCCTTCCGTGCCGTGACGGCTACTCAACAGGACGCAGCTGAGGGCTGCTTGAGGCTGGGAACGAGTCGCGTCGCAGCATCACGATCTCCTCGTGCTGTGCGGCGAGGCGAGACAAGGCTGTGGTCTGGAACTCCTTCAGTGCGTCGAGCTCCGTGTCCTTCCGGCTGAGGCGCTCGCGCAGAGTCGCGACTTCGGCCTTGAGTCGTTCGATCTGCGCCAGGCGTTGGTCAGGTTGTCGTCCGGCTTCCTGGGTGGCGGTTCGCTGGCGGTCGAACTCGGCTTTCAGATGCGGGTAGGTGCGGTAGAAGGTCGGCCGCGGCACTCTGGCGAGGGTGCACAGGCTCTTGACGTCGCATTTCAGGCCGTCGGGGACGGGACCGGTGAGGAGTTGGCGCATCGCCGCCCGGATTCTGGCCTCGGCTTCGGTCTGGTGTTCCTGCCTCATGGGGCGAGCTCCTCGTCTGCGTGTCCGGCGGTGTCGATCTCGGCGACGATGCGAGTGGCGCGATCGAACGCGGTCTGGGCTCGGGCCCGTTCGGGCTTGGAGAGTCTGGGGTTGCCGAGGAAGACGGCCTGGGTGCTCTCGGCGTGGTCGGCCCAGACCTGCCGATGCTGGGGATGGTGGGTAGCCTGCGGGCAGCGGGCCGAGTCGCACATCCCCATCAGGGGCTTGTCGGCGTCCGGGGTGCCGGCGAGTTTCAGGCACAACGCCTTGCTCGGGTCGGAGAACCAGCAGTAGTTGCCTACTCCGATGTGGAGGGTCTTGGCCTTCGCCTTCAGGACCCGCTCGACGCGGCGGTCGTCGATGACGGTGACCGGCCCGGCCTCATGCCGGTCCAGGGCCTGGTCGGCGGCCTTGAAGGCCGTGATCAGGTCGCGGGCGCCTTGTCCGCTGGGCAGGATGCCGCGCTGGTAGTCCTCATAGGCAGCGACGGTCAGTCGCAGGTGTTCGGCCTCTTCCTCGGCGGCAACCTCGGCAGCGAAGGCAGCCTGGTGCCCGCCGGGGCGGGCGGCATACCCCTCGGTCGTGGCGACGCTGACGTGTTTGAGGTGCAGTTTCGTGGCCATCAGGCCGTGCGGGCGCTGGGCGATGGCCATCGCGAGGGTGCGGCGGAGGGCTCGCGGGTTGACCGGTCCGTCTGGAAGGGGTTCCAGCCCGAGCCGCTGTCCGTGCTCGCCGTTCACCCATGAACGCAGGGCTGTGTAGCGGCGGTTGCTGTTGTTGGACGCCTTGGCGAACAGCCGCTGGCCCGGCGGGGCGCTGGTGAGGGCTTCGGCGGTGGTGACGGCGTGATGCACGTCCTCGATGACCACCCAGGCGTCCTCGGTCCCGCCGAACGCTTCGCCCTTGATGCGGCGGGAGACCAGACGGTAGCGGGTGCCGCCGCCGGGTCGCTGTTCCTGCTGTCGGCATCCGCTGGTCAGTTCCGCCAGCTCGGAGGTGCGCATGCCGGACAGCGCCGAGGTGAGGAAATAGGCGGCTGAGGTGACCACGTAGACCGTCGCGTCCAGCTGGTGCCGGGCCATCGGCAAGGCCCACGGCACCAGTTCGCCGTCGCCGTGCCGGGGAATCCGAGCCGCGTCACGGCACCAGGGCGGTTGCAGGCCGCACTGGCTCACCCAGCGTTCCAGCTCGGGGCGGAGAGTCTCCAGTTGCCGACGGTGGCCCATGGCGCCTGCGGTCTCGACGACGAAGGGGTGCCAGGCCATGTGCAGAAGCGGATCGTCTGGGTCCCATCCGCCCTTGAGCCGCTGGGCGACGGTCGATGACTGGGCTTGTGGTGCCGGGATCCCGGCACCACGCCGCTGGTCGACGGCCTCGCGCACCTTGTCGATCTGGTGGACCAGCAGGCTCCGCTGCGAGGCGGCCTCGCGGTCGTCGGCGGCGCGGGCTGCCGCGACCTCGGCCGCCAGCGGCGGGCCGATCGTCTCCAGCAAGTACAGACAGTTCGCCAGCAGGGGCCGCAGCAACGCATCCGGAACCGGTGGCACCCGGTTCTCGTCGCTGCGTACGTATCCGGCGACCTCGTCGGCGCCGCGTCCCGCCCACGGGGTGAAACCTGGCTGGTAGCGGTCGCTGAGGATCTCCGTGTAGAGAGCGAGGAACTGCGGGATACGCACCCTCGCCGCCGTGGTCGAAGGCGACAGCGGCCGGTTGGGATCGGCGGTGGTGCGCGAGACCGTGGCGAGGTAGGCGTCGCAGTGGTGCTGGCGGACCTGGGACAGCGAGGTGACGCCGACCGAGGTGAGGTAGTTGAACCACAGGGCCAGGTGTTTCAGCTCGGACCAGAGCGAGTTCGGGTTCAGCGGGACGCGGAAGGCCCACGGCAGGGTGGCCACATCCGGATGGAGCGGGGCCAGTCGTGCCAGCAGATACTCGCGGGCGACCTGCCGCCAGCGCGAGCTGGCGATGGCGGTGAAGTCAAGGATCTTGCGGTGTCTGCTCATCACCACCGGGGCGTCAGCGAGGCCGGTCAGGTCCCACACGTCCTGGTCGAACACGGGGCGAGGGCTGCGGGGATCGCGCCGCAGGCCAGCGGTCTCGATGACCGGCAGACCGCGGAAGGGGTGCCGTCCGGCAAGGACCGGGACGGCGGCGGCATGGGCGGTCGTCACTGGGACTGTTCCTCCAGGTTCAGCGGCAGGAAGGCGCCGGTCTCGTTGATCTGCCGACTGGCGGCGTCGATGGCGGCCGGGCCGAACCGGGGCAGGATGTCCTCGTCCAGCCGGGCCGCATACGGGCCGAAGATCTGCAGGAACTGGGCGGTGGTCATCTGCTGGGCCTGCCGGGAGAAGTACTCCTTGAGCCGGAGCAGGTTGGGCAGGTGACGGGGCGCGAACGCCGCGAGCGGACACAGCAGACACACCCACGGCCGGGCCGGGCACAAAGTTCCCGCCGGCGCGTGCGGGCTGTTCAGCGGACTGGCGCAGGCGGCGACGAACACGTCCTGTTCACCGGAGAGCAGAGCCTTGATGGTCGCCGCGTCCAGACCGGCGTCCTCGACCAGACGCGGGAACGACGCGGCGAATGCGGCAGCGTCCTCGCCGCTGACCACGACCGGCGGGCCAGCCTTGCGGCGCACGTCGCCCTGGGCCTGCTCGATGACGCCCTCCAAGGCATCCAACTGGGCCGGGGTGTGAGAGCTGAGGTAGTGGTCACCCTCGACGCGGGCGCTGTGGTTGGGGTCGATCGTTGTGCGCCCGGTCCAGGCCGCCCGGTCGCGGCGGTGATGGTAGGTGGCACGGACCCGGCCACCGTGCACCGGCAGTAGCCGTCCGTCGTCGCCGAGCACGCCCGAGGACTCCATCCACGCCCGTCGCCTGCTCTGGGTGCGGGGCCGGGCGAAGATCCTGCCCCGTCCGGCTCCCCGGCCGCCGCCATCGCGGCCCATGTGGATCCACAGATGCCCGGCCAGCTCACCGGCATGTTCGCGCAGCGGGGCCGAGTGATCCAGCCAGCGGTCCAGCAACCGCACCGCGTCGCGGGGGAGGTTGAGCACCTCGCCCCCAGTGCGTCCCTTGCGGTAGGAGAGCAGGACCGTGTTGGCCGAGGTCCGGGTGATGTCGTCGAGTCGCAGCGCGTCGATGCCGTCCGGGACGATACCCGTGCGCATCGCGAACAGAGTGAGGTAGGCGAGTGCTGTGTCGGTCACCGGGAAGAGCGCCGCTTCCACCCCGGCGATCTGCGCCCCGTCCATGTCGACGTCCGCTGTGCCGAGCCGCTCGACGGCTCTTCTCGCCTCCGCGGGCCCTGCGTGGAGCCAGAGCCAGGCGACGTTGTCGAGGGTGATTCCGTGGGCGGACGGGTCGGCGCCGCGGGCGGCCGCCTCCAGCGCCTTGCGGTGAGCGCGGCGGGCCTCCGCAATCTGCTCGGTGCACGCGGCTTCGAGCCGCTGCCACTCGCCGTCGCTGTAGGGCTGGTTGGGCCGGCTCTTCCCGGCCTTGTTGATCCGCCGCCCGGCAAGGTGGCGGCAGATGCCCTCATCCAGCCCTCCGGTGGTCTCCTGGAAAGCATCCAGCACCACGCGGATACGCCGCTCGCGGTGGTAGTCGCAGGTCAGCCAGTACTGCACCAGCGTGGCCGGGGTCAGATCGGCAAGACCACCCGTGGCACCCAAGGCGTCGAGATCATGCGCCATCCGGCGCATCGTCGTCATGTACTGCCGGGCCACGGAGCGGGTGCGGATCGGCCCGTGCGGGTGGGTGGCCGCCACCAGCCCCATGGCCAGGTCCGCGGCCATCTGCTGGTTCGGCAGATCGTGCAGAGCCCCGTGATGGACGACGCCGTCCGGCAGGGTGAACAGCACCGCCAACGGCTGCTGGATCTCGGCCGGCATCAGACCTCGTCCTCGAACTCGACTGCCGCCGCCTCGTCCGCGGCCGGGGCTCCCCCGGCGGCTGCGTAGGCGTCGCGGTAGATCCGCTGGGTGTCGAGCAGATGCAGATATGCCTGAGTGGTGACGGCACTGGTATGCCCCAACAGGTCGCGCAGCACCAGCAGCGGATCGGCCTTGGTCAGGTAGAGCGCCAGCGCGTCATCACCACCAGCGTCCACGACCAGCTGAGCAGCCTGCTGGTAGTAGCCGCGCACCAGGCGCTCCAGCGTCGCCATCGCGAAAGTGTGCCTGGTGACGTGGGGGTGAACATGCGGGAAGGACGGCTCGTAGCGGTCCCGGATCCGCTGCGCGGTGCGGCGCAGGACGGTCGCCCAGTCGACGAACGGCTTCCCGCCGGACTGCACCGCCAGCAGAGCGCTGCCCCCGCCGGGCGCCACCAGCCGCAGGCGCTCGGCCGGCGTGAGGGTGTGCCAGCGGCGGCGGGTCCCGTTGATGAGTGCGCCGTCATGCGTGGGGGCTTCGACGAACAGCGGATCGCGGGGCCGCCAGCGCGAGTCCTCCGTCGCCGCCGCCCGCTCCCAGCCGATGTAGTCGTGAACCCGGGCCAGGTCGTCATAGCCGATCCACGTCGAGCGACCCCTTCTGCCCTTCGCCGTCGGAGCGGCGAGCACCAGAGGCACCGGCACCGCCGTGCGGCGGCGCGGCAACGACGGCACCTCGTAGACCGTCAGATGCGTGAACTCCTGCGACCGCAGCCCGCTGGACAGCGCCAGGCCGATCACGGCCGCGTTGCGGCCGGTCTCCCGCCCCCGAAACGAGACATCCCGCTCGCCCGCCGGGTCGTTACCCGCCAACGCGTGCATCAGCAGCTCGGCGTACGGCCTCTCCAGGTACTTCCGCGTCGCGTGCGCGTTTCCCGTACGCACCGTCGCCAGATTCCTGGCAACCTCCACCCGCGCGCCATCCGGGCGGGTCACCGACTGCCGCACGTAGGAGAACGGGACCGTCGGCGCATGCCCCTCGGCCGCTGCCCATTGGTAGAAGGACGAGAGCGTCTTGACCGCCAGATTCCAGCTCGCCGGGCTCAGCCGCACCTCCAACGGACCGGACAGCCGGTACTCCGCATACATCGACAACGCATCCCGAAGTCGCTGCCGCTCGGCGAAGACAGAGATCCGGCGGGCGTCGAGGAACTCCGCCCAGCCCTTGAGTGCCTGGGCGTACGTCCGCCAGGACTTCGGTGACGGCGCCCCGCTGACCGGTAACTCCCGGAGCCACAGGTTCATCACCATCGTCGGACGCGGGCCCGCGGCGTCCTCGAAGCAGAGGTCCTCGTCGATGAGGACGGGCATGGCCTCCCGGATGACGGGCCGGTCGTGCAGGCCCCACTCTTCCCACCCGGCTGAACTGAAGTAGTGAAGGATCACGGAACGAACCTGGAGTGAGACACGAAACAGAGCAAGAGCTAACACTCATACGAGGGACAGAACTTCACCCTCACGAGACACACTCAAACCGCAGAGCTAACGCCCGCGTCTCCACCGGCGACCAAGAGGCGCAGCTCCAGCGTGACGCGCTCGCCGACGCAGGCTGCGCCCGCATCTTCGAGGACAAGGCGAGCGGCAAGAACACCGATCGGCCAGAGCTGCACGCAGCACTCGACTACGCCCGTGCCGGCGACAGCCTGTGTGTGTGGAAGCTGGACCGCTTCGCTCGGTCGCTCATCGACCTCGTGTCCATGGTCGACACCCTTCGAGAGCGGGACATCGGCTTCAAGGTGCTCACGGGTGCACTGGCCAACATCGACCCCGGCACGGCCGACGGCCGCCTCATGCTCCAGGTCGTCGGAGCGATGGCAGAGTTCGAGCACAGCCTCATCAAGGAGCGCACCCGCGCCGGGCTGGACGCGGCCAGGGCGCAGGGGCGTACCGGTGGACGGCCCGCTGTCATGAACGACGACATGCTCACGGTCGCCCGCGCCAGACGGGCCAAGGGCGAGAGCGTCAACGCCATCGCCAGGGCCCTGGGCGTCTCACGCGCCACGCTGTACCGGCACATCGGCGAGGGCGCCTGAGGCAGGCGTACCCGCCGCCCGCCGGACGTCTTGCGTGGAGTGGACTCGAAGGGGTTCGCTTGGCGACCATGGAATACACGCAGCTGGGACGTACCGGACTCAAGGTCAGTCGCATCGTGCTCGGCACGATGAACTTCGGGCCTCAGACGGATGAAGCCACCAGCCACACCATCATGGATGCGGCGCTCGATGCGGGGCTGAATTTCGTTGACACTGCAAATGTGTACGGGTGGGGTGAGAACAAGGGGCGCACCGAGGAGATCGTCGGTACCTGGTTCGCAAAGGGCGGCGGGCGTCGTGACAAGACGGTCCTGGCCACCAAGGTCTACGGGAACATGGGCGCCGACGGACCGGCCTGGCCCAACCATGACCGGCTCAGCGCCGTGAACATCCGCCGTGCCGTGGACGCTTCCCTCAAGCGGCTCCAGACCGACTACATCGACGTCTACCAGTTCCATCACATCGACCGTTCGACGCCGTTCGAGGAGATCTGGCAGGCGATCGACGTCCTGGTCCAACAAGGGAAGATCCTTTACGCCGGTTCCTCGAACTTCCCCGGCTACAAGATCGCCCAGGCCAACGAGAACGCGAAGACACACGGCCGGGTCGGGCTCGTCAGCGAGCAGTGCCTCTACAACCTCGCCGAGCGCCGCGCCGAGATGGAGGTCATCCCTGCCGCGCAGGTCTACGGCCTCGGGGTCATCCCGTGGTCGCCGCTGCACGGCGGGCTGCTCGGCGGAGTCCTCAAGAAGGAGGCCACGGAGGGGCGCCGGGCGAGCGGACGGGCCGCCGACGCCCTCAAGGACGCCCGCACGCGCGAGCAGATCCAGGCGTACGAGAACCTGCTCGACAAGCACGGCATCGAACCAGGCGAGGCCGCCCTGGCCTGGCTGCTCACCCGTCCCGGCGTGACAGGACCGATCGTCGGCCCACGCACGCAGGAGCAGCTTGACTCAGCGCTGCGCGCCCTCGACCTGGACCTGGGCGCGGAGCTCCTTGCGGCTCTCGACGAGATCTTCCCGGGGCCGGGACCGTCCCCCGAAGCTTTCGCATGGTGAAGTAACAAATCTGCATGTGGACCGCTGCCTCCTGCTCTGCGTGCAGGGCGAGTTGGGGGTGGCGGTCGGCGCTCTCCGTGGTGCCACATGCGCGCTGGTGACACGCTACGATGCAGTTCGGCGTCAAAATTGCTGATCGAAGAAGTTGATTCCCGCGTCCAGCGCGGCGTCCATGATGGCGTGGCTGTCGGCTTCGTCGGTCTGCGGACCGAAGTTCATCGTCCCGAGGACGAGTCGGCTGACCTTGAGTCCCGTGCGTCCGAGCTGCGTGTACTTCATGACTGCCTAGCCAACGACGTGGAGTGCGCTCTATGCAAGCGTGCTTTCCACGACGTTCGACAGAACTGCGGCCGGTCGACCCGCTCCTGCTCCGGCTGTCCCCCTGTCCGGTGGGGGGACACTGCCCCCACAGAACCGGGGGACAGCCGGAGCGAGTTACGTCTACGACGCCTCTAGCGTTCCGGTACATGAGTACTTCCGCGTCACACACCACTCGCCGCAGCGTGCTCGCGCTCGGTACCGCGGCGGCGGCCACACCATGGCTCGGCGCAGCCTCTGCCCAGGCCCAGGCCCGGGTTCAGGCCCACACCGCGCCAGGAGAGCTCGACGAACTGGGCATCACAGAGCTGCGCCGGCGGATGGACGACGGACGGCTGGACGCCGAACGCCTCACCCGCTACTACCTGAACCGGATCGAACGCGTCGATCCCCTCCTGCGCTCGGTGATCGAGACCAACCCCGACGCGTTACGGGAGGCCCGGCGGCTGGACGCCGAACGGCGCCCGCGCGGACCGCTGCACGGCATGCCCATCCTGCTGAAGGATCTGGTGGAGACCGGGGACCGCATGCACACGACGGCCGGCTCCCTCGCCCTGGAAGGCCTCCGGCCGGCCAGGGACGCCACGGTCGCCGCCCGGCTGCGTGCCGCCGGTGCCGTCATCCTCGGCAAGACCAACCTGAGCGAGTGGGCCGGCGGGATGTCGCTCACCCACCACGCGGGCTGGAGCGCCCGTGGTGGACAGACCCGCAACCCGTACAAGCTGGACCGTTCGCCGAACGAATCCAGCTCCGGTACGGGGGTCGCCGTCGCGGCCAACCTGTGCGTCGCCGGGATCGGCACCGAGACGAACGGGTCGATCATCGACCCGGCGTCGGCGAACTGCGTCGTCGGCGTCAAGCCGACCGTCGGACTGGTCGGGCGCGGCGGCGTGATCCCCGGTGTGCCGAGCCAGGACAGCGTCGGCCCGATGGCGCGCACGGTCCGCGACGCGGCGATTCTGCTGGGCACCCTCGTCGGCGTCGACGACCGCGATCCGGCGACCGAGGCGAGCCGGGGCCACTTCCACCGCGACTACACCCGCTTCCTGGACGCCGACGGACTGCGCGGGGCCCGCATCGGCGTGCCGCGCTCCGTGTACTTCGGCTACAGCCACCACGCCGACGAGATCGCGGAGCGGGCGATCGCCACGCTGCGCGAGGCCGGCGCGACCGTGGTCGACCCGGCCGACATCCCGACGGCCGAGCAGTTGGAGGACCTGCCGAGCTCGATGGTCGTCCAGGTCTATGAGCTCAAGCGCGGACTGAACGCCTACCTGGCCGCCGCCCCCGGCGACCACCCGCGCAGCCTCGCCGAGCTGATCGAGTTCAACCGCGAGCACGCCGACCGCGAGCTGCGCTACGTACGGCAGGACGGGCTGGAGGCGGTGCACGAGCTGGAGTTCACCGAGCGTGAGTACCGCGAGGCGCTGGCCACCAACCACCGGCTGTCCCGCGCCGAGGGCATCGACGCGGTGCTGCGCCGGCACCGCCTGGACGCGCTGGTGATGCCGACCGCCGGACCGCCGGCCAAGATCGACCTGATCCGAGGGGACAGCTACGGCGGCGGCGCGTCGACCCCCGCCGCACTCGCCGGGTACCCCGCGATCAGCGTGCCGGCGGGGTTCGCGTTCGGGTTGCCGGTAGGGGTGACCTTCATGGGTACGGCTTGGAGTGAGCCGACGTTGCTGCGGCTGGCGTATGCCTATGAGCGGGCGAGCGGGGCGCGTCGGCCGCCGACGTATCGGTCGGCCGACGTCGGGTTCTGAGAGGGCGTCGTCAGTCGCGGGGGAAGTCGTAGGTTTTGAGGGTGAAGCCGAGGGGGGTGGTGGTCAGGTCGACATCGGTTCCGTAGTCGACGCGCAGCTCACACTGATACTCCCCGTCCTTGGGCTCGGTGTGAACGGTGCACCTGCCCTGGTAGGGGTCGGCAATGAGGTACACGGGGACCTCGGCTGCCGCGTAGGCCATCTTCTTGCGGCCGTAGTCGTTGGAAGCCGTTCCCTTCGAGACGACCTCTCCGATGAACTCGATGTCCTTGTACTGCCAGCGGCCCTCCTCGTCTTTCGTCGCGCCGCTGCGGAACTTGGCCACGTCGGGGCAGAAACCGTTCTGATGGCCGGGGAAGTCGACCCGGACATCCGAGAAGACCCGCGCGTGCCGCCTTCCGAAGCGGTCTTCGAGGGCCCAGAGGATCTCACGAATGGTTTCCCAGTGGATGTCCCGCTGCGGAGTCATGTAGATGTAGCCCCCGACGATCTCAACCTTGTATCCCTCGGGGACGGGCAGTCGCTCAAGCCGCTCGAACCACTCGTCCAAGCGCTTGGTGTTCTCGTCGGCCATATCGATCTCGACCCTGTCTTCCAGGACGGTCATCTGGCGCTCCTCCCCGGCTGCCCCCCATGGACGAGTGCAGCCGCGCAGTACAACGATACGCACAGTGACCGGGACACTGAGAGGAAAGCCACATGCCGGACCCCCACGCGTCGCACCTCGTCCCCCTCGCCCACCGCATCCTCGGCGCCGACAACACCCTCGGCATCTACCTCCACGGCTCCGCCGCCCTGACCGGCCTGCGCCCCCACAGCGACATCGACGTCCTGGTCGTCGTACGCGAACCCACCACGCACGCCCAACGCCGAGCCCTCGTCGACGAGTTGCTCAAGGTGTCCGGCGGCCCAAAGGCACGCCCCGTCGAGCTGATCGTCGTAGTGCAGTCGGAGGTGCGGCCCTGGCGCTACCCGCCCAACTGCGAGTTCCTGTACGGCGAGTGGCTGCGGGACGACTTCGAGCGGGGCCTCGTCCCCGCCCCCGAGCCGAGCCCCGACCTCGCGCCCCTCCTCACCATGGTCCTGGAAGGCGACGCACCCCTCTACGGCCCCCTGCCCGCCGACGTCCTCGACCCCGTCCCGCACGACGACCTCAGGCGCGCCATCGTCGCCGGCGTGCCGGAGCTCATGGACGAGTTGCACTCCGACACCCGCAACGTGCTGCTCACCCTCGCCCGGATCTGGACGACCCTGGCCACGGACACGATCCGTTCCAAGGACGCGGCCGCCGACTGGGTGCTCGAGAGGCTGCCGGACGAGCACCGGCCCGTGCTGGCGCACGCCCGTGCCGTCTACCTCGGTGACGAGCGTGAGCACTGGGACCGGGACGACCTGCGCCCCGCCGTCCGCCCTTGCGCGGACTTCCTCCGCCGGGCCATCGAGGATCAGTACCCGAGGGCGGCCGTGTAGGGCTCCCCCATCCCCCACCCCTGGTACAGGGCGTCCGCGAACGCCTCCGCGATCTTGTGCTCACCGCCGGCGTTGGGGTGCGTGCCGTCGTACGTATCGGTGTGGATGTCGTACGACGGCGGAATCGACGCCAGCAGCAGCGGCGAGCGGGGTTCGTCCAGGTCCGCCGCGGCCTTCGCCAGCAGTTCGTTGAAGAGGTCGACCTGCGCGGCGAAGGACGGGTCCGACGCGGCCCGGGTGTTCGGGATGACCGGCAGCAGCACCATCCGCACGCGCGGCCTGGCCGCCCGTGCCTCGGCCACGAACTCCCGTACGTTCTGCGCGGTCTGCTCCGCGTTCGTGTAGAAGCCCAGGTCGATCAGGCCCAGGGAGACCAGCAGGACATCCGCCCGGCAGCCGCGCACCGCCTCCCCGATCAGCGGAGCCATGTGCAGCCAGCCCTCGCCCCAGCCGGCCAGGTGGGCGCGGGGGAAGTCCGGTTCGGCGTAGGCGTACGACGTCGGCGCGTCCGCGGCCTTGTCGTACAGCGTCTCGCGCGGGCCGACCAGGGCGAACGGGCCGCCGTACGTCGTGCACAGGTGCCGCCACATCCGGTAGCGCCACGTGTGGTCGCCCGTGCTTCCGATCGTCATGGAGTCGCCGACCGGCATGATCCTGAGCATCCGCTCATCATGAGGGATCGCGGCGGCGGGCGTGGTGTGAGTCCGGCCACGCGCCGTGAAACGTCGTTCGGGATGGCAGGCTTGACGGCATGCGCCGACCCTTCGCTCTCCTCGCCGGAATCCTGCTCGTGGGTGCGTTCGCCGTGCCCGCCTCCGCCGCCGACGGCGACAAGAGCTTCACCATCAAGGACACGCGCATCACCGAGTCCAGCGGCCTCGCCGCCTCACGTCAGCACCCCGGCATCTACTGGACGCACAACGACCAGGACAAGGGCGCCTACCTCTACGCGGTCGACAGCGGCACCGGCGAGACAGTCGCGACGATCACCATGACCGGTGTGGGCACGCCACGTGATGTCGAGGGCATCGCCATGGGCCCCGACAACCAGCTCTATGTCGGCGACATCGGCGACAACTTCGGCGGCCGGTGGCCCTACGTGTGGGTCTACAAGCTGCCCGAGCCCAAGACGCTCAAGGACCAGACGATCCGGGCCACCCAGTACGTCGTGAAGTACTCCGACGGCCCCCGGGACGCCGAGTCGCTCGTCGTGCACCCCAAGACCGGGCGGGTCTACATCATCGACAAGAAGGAGGACGGCGGGCATCTCTACGAGGGCCCGGCCGAGCTCTCCCCCTCCGGGAGCAACATCTTCAAGCCCATCGCCCCGGTCGACCTGTGGGCCACCGACGCCGCATTCTCTCCGGACGGCCGGCAGCTCGCCGTACGCGGCTACCTCGGCGGCATCTGGTACGACTGGAACGGCGGGAAGATCAAGCGGGGTGAGCGGCTCAGCGTGCCGCTTCAGGGGCAGGGGGAGTCCGTCAGCTACTCGGCCGACGGCACGAAGATCATGTACGGCAGCGAGGGCACGGACAGTCCGGTGGCGGCGAAGGACGCTCCCGGTGACGGTGGGTCCGAGTCACCGTCCGGCAGTGGGGGTTCGGGCTCGTCGGATGCCTCGGACGGCGACGGCGGCAGTGGTGACGGCAACGTGAAGACGGGGGCGATCGTCCTGGCCGTCGCTTTCGTGGCGCTGCTGGGATTCCGGCGGTTGCGGCGCAGAAGGTAGTGCCGGGGCACTAGTGCCCCGACAGGCAACGTTCGCCCCGTCGCGACGCCCGGCACGTGCTCTCGCCGCACCGGCCGAAAGCCCAAGTACGTCCAGTACGAGGGCTTCCGGCCGGCACGCCGAGAGCACGCACCGGACGCCGCTCCTTGACGGGCAAACGTTGCCTGCCGGGGCACTAGGGCCTGTGTCGAAAGTGGCGCCTGCCGGGCGGCGCCCGGCACGCTTGCCCACTGCCCTAAAGGCGTGGGAGGTGCCCCCACTCGCCGCACCGGGCGAAAGCCCAAGTACATCCAGTACGAGGGCTTCCGCCCGGCCCGCCCTTCGGGCGGACGACGCCACTTTCGACACAGGCCCTAGGTCACCGCGCTGCCCGACGCCGTGACACGAACGCCTCCAGCCCGTCCAGGATCCGCTGCAGCCCGAACTCGAAGTGGTCGAAGTCGGGGCCGAAGGTGTCCTCGGAGAGGGAGGCCATGACCGGGTAACGGCCCGACGCCATGGCCTTCTCGAGTGCGGGCACCTGGGCCTGCCAGAACTCCGCGTCCGTGAGGCCGGTCCGGTGCTCCGCCTCCTGCTGGTACAGCTGGGTGCGCGCGGCGCCGACGACGTACCCGTCGATCGCGATGATCGCCGAGACCAGCTCGGGGTCGGTCAGCCCCATCGGCCTGATGCGTGAGAGCACCTTCTCCATGCTGTCGAGCGCGCTCGGGCCGAGGATCGGGCGTGACTGGTTGACCCGGAGCAGCCAGGGGTGGCGGCGGTAGAGGGCGAGCGTCGAACGGCCCATGGCCTCCAGGGCGGAGCGCCAGCTTCCGTCGCCGAGGTCCGCCGGGTTCTCGGAGGGCCTCTGGACGCGGTCCAGCATCAGGTCGAGCAGCTCGCCCTTGCCTGGGACGTAGCGGTACAGCGACATCGTGCCGGTGCCGAGCTCGGCGGCGACGCGGCGCATCGACACCGCCTCCAGGCCCTCGGTGTCCGCGACCCGGACGGCCGCTTCCACGATCTGGTCGAGGGTCAGGGTCGGCTTGGGACCGCGACTGGGGCGCCGGCCGGTGTCCCACAGCAGCTGGAGGGTGCGCTCGATGTCGCCGCTGCCACTGGTTTCCGTACCGCCGCCGGTATCGCTGCTGCCGCCCTTGCCGCTCGTCATGCGATTCAGCTTAGGTCCTCGGAAAATAATTGGGTACGGCGTACGCGCAATCGGGTACGGTGTACTCAGTTACCTAGGGAGGGAATCCATGGAGGGGTACGCCGTCCAGGCACAGGCCCTGGAGAAGCGCTACGGCGAGAAGCGCGCTCTCGACGGCTTCGACCTGGCCGTCCGTGAGGGCACCGTGCACGGCCTGCTCGGGCCGAACGGCGCAGGGAAGACCACCGCCGTCCGCATCCTGTCCACGCTCGTCCGGCTGGACGGCGGCCGTGCGACGGTGGCTGGGCTGGACGTGGCCCGGCAGTCGCGCGAGGTGCGCGCCCGGATCGGGCTCACCGGGCAGTACGCGGCCGTGGACGAGGTGCTCACCGGCCGGCAGAACCTGGAGATGTTCGGCCGCCTGTTCCACCTCGGCGGCAAGCGGGCCAGGCTGCGGGCCACCGAACTGCTCGAGCAGTTCCACCTGACCGACGCCGCCGACAAGGGCGTCGGCGGCTACAGCGGCGGCATGCGGCGCCGACTCGACCTCGCCGCCTCGATGATCCTCGCGCCGGCCGTCCTCTTCCTCGACGAGCCGACGACGGGCCTCGACCCCCGTAGCCGGGGAGAGGTCTGGGAGTCCGTACGGGCGTTGGTGGCGAGCGGCACGACCGTGCTGCTGACCACGCAGTACCTGGAGGAGGCCGACAAACTCGCCTCGCACATCACCGTCATCGACCAGGGGCGGGCCATCGCCGACGACACCCCGGACGGGCTGAAGAACCGGATCGGCGGCGACCGTATCGAGGTCGTGGTCGCCGAGCGGTCCGAGATCCCGCGCGTGGTGAAGGTGGTCGCCCGGGTCTCGGACGGCGAACCCGAGGCGAACGAGGGGGAGTTGCGGGTGCACGCCCCGGTGACCGACCGGGTGTCCGCGCTGACCGAGGTGGCGCGGACCCTCCAGGACGAGGGCGTCCGGGTCGAGGACATCGGCCTGCGCAGGCCGAGCCTGGACGACGTGTTCCTGCACCTGACCGGACGCCGGACCGAGGCTTCGGAAGCGAAGGGGGCCGCCGCATGAGCGCCGTCGACTTGAGCTCGCCGGGCACGCGTGGGGCTACGTACTGGCTGCTCGCGGACTGCTGGAACATCGTCCGGCGCGGCCTGACCCACTACCGCCGCCAACCCGTCAACATCGCCTGGCAACTGGGCTTCCCGATCCTGTCCGTCCTGCTCTACGGCTATGTCTTCGGCAGCGCCATGCAGGTGCCCGGCGGCGGGGACTACAAGGACTTCCTGATGCCCGGGATGTTCGTGATGACGATGGCGTTCGGCTTCATCAACACCGCCACCGTCGTCGTCTACGACTCCACCAAGGGCGTCATCGACCGCTTCCGCTCCATGCCCATGGCGTCCTCCGCCGTGGTTGCCGGACGCGGGGTGACCGATCTGATCGTCGCCTGCGCGGAGTTGGCGATCATGATGCTCACGGCGCTGGCCATGGGCTGGCGGCCGGACGGGGGCTGGGGCTTCCTGGCCGCGTTCGGGCTGCTGCTGTGGCTGCGGTTCGCGCTGATCTGGATCGGGGTGTGGCTCGGGCTGCTCGTGCCCAACCCGGAGGCGGCGGGCGGCCTGTTCGCGGTCGCCTTCCCGCTCACGATGATCTCCAGCATCTTCGTCGCGCCGCAGCTCATGCCCGATTGGCTGGGCTGGGTGGCCGCTTGGAACCCGATCTCCTCCACGGCGGCGGCCGCCCGTGAGCTGTTCGGGACGCCGGTCGGGGGCGGTGACTCCTGGGTCGAGGAGCACGCGCTGCTGATGGCGGGGGTGTGGCCGGTGGTGCTGACGGTGATCTTCCTGCCGCTGGCGGTGCGGAGGTTCCAGAAGCTGAGCCGGTGACGTTCGGTCGGCCGGTGACGTCCGGTGTGCGGGAGTGATGCCGGGTGCGCGGGAGTGATGTCCCGCGCACCGGGCGGTGTCAGTTCTCTTGACGTGTTCATGTGACGTGACTTCCATGGAATGTGCGGGAAGTGGGAGCGCTCCCACTCGTTCCGGGCCCGCGCTCCCGAGAGGAAGCAGCGACATGTTCCGCAGCTTGCGAAGAGCGCTGTGCGCGGTGGCCGCCGCGCTCCTGTTACCGCTGGGGGCCGGCGCGCAGACGGCCCACGCGGCGGAGCCCGGCGCCGGCTACTGGCACACCAGCGGCCGCCAGATCCTGGACGCGGCCGGGCAGCCGGTCCGGATCGCCGGGATCAACTGGTTCGGCTTCGAGACCGCCAACCACGTCACCCACGGCCTGTGGGCCCGCGACTACAAGAGCATGATCGACCAGATGAAGTCGCTGGGCTACAACACCCTCCGCGTGCCCTTCAGCGACGACATCCTCAAGCCCGGCACCATGCCGGACAGCATCAACTTCGACGGCAAGAACACCGATCTGCGCGGGCTGACGTCCTTGCAGGTCCTCGACAAGATCGTGGCGTACGCAGGTCAGGGCGGCCTGAAGGTCGTCCTGGACCGCCACCGCCCGGACGCGGCCGGCCAGTCGGCGCTCTGGTACACCTCGGCGGTCCCCGAGTCGACGTGGATCAACAACCTCAAGGCCCTGGCCACCCGCTACAAGGGCGACCCCACCGTCATCGGCATCGACCTGCACAACGAACCGCACGACCCCGCCTGCTGGGGCTGCGGCGACACGGCCAGGGACTGGCGCCTGGCAGCCGAACGGGCGGGCAACGCCGTGCTGGCCGCCAACCCCGACCTGCTGATCTTCGTGGAGGGCGTGCAGACCTTCAACGGCGTCTCCGGCTGGTGGGGCGGCAACCTGATGGGCGTCGCCCAGTACCCGGTCCGCCTCGACGTGCCGAACCGGCTGGTGTACTCCGCCCACGACTACGCCACCAGCGTGGCCCAGCAGAGCTGGTTCGACGACCCCTCGTTCCCCGCGAACATGCCGGGGATCTGGGACAAGTACTGGGGCTACATCTTCAAGCAGAACATCGCGCCGGTGTGGGTCGGCGAGTTCGGTACGACGCTCCAGTCGACGGTGGACCAGAAGTGGCTGGCCGCGCTGGCGGCGTACCTGCGCCCGACCTCGACGTACGGCGCCGACTCCTTCCACTGGACCTTCTGGTCCTGGAACCCCAACTCCGGTGACACGGGCGGGATCCTGAAGGACGACTGGCAGACGGTCGACACGGTGAAGGACGGCTACCTGGCGAGCATCAAGGCGCCGGGCTTTCCGGCCGGTGGCGGCGGTCCCGGAGGGCCGGGCGACCCCGGAGGCCCTGGCGGAGGCACGGCCGCCTGCACCGCCGCCTACGCCGTCAGCAGCGACTGGGGCGGCGGCTTCAACGCCGAGGTGAAGGTGACCAACTCGGGCACGACACCCCTCAAGTCCTGGAAGGTGACGTGGACGTGGCCCGGGACACAGAAGGTCACCAGCATGTGGAACGCGTCGTACACACAGACGGGCGGGACGGTGACGGCCGTCAACGCCGGCCACAACGGGGCGATCGCGGCGGGCGGCTCGGCGAGCTTCGGCTTCGGGGGTGCGCCCGGGGGTGGGGGAGTGCCGAGTGTGAGCTGTACGGCGGCGTGAGGGCGACGGCGGGATGAGGCGGGGGCGCCTGGTGTTCTCCGGGCGCTCCCGTGGTCACCGTCTCCGGAACTCATCGCTGTGCCACCGACCTCTGGCCGGACGCGACCTCCTCCGCCTCCCAGCGCAGCAGGTCTCCCGGCTGGCATTCGAGTACCTCGCAGAGCGCGGCGAGCGTGGTGAAGCGCACCGCCTTGGCGCGGCCGTTCTTGAGCACCGCCAGATTCGCGGGCGTGATCCCGACGCGGTCCGCGAGTTCGCCCACGGACATCTTCCGCTTGGCCAGCATCACGTCGATGTCGACGGCGATCGGCATCAGATCACCTCTGCCAGCTCGGCCTGCATCTGCGTCGCCTCCACGTCGCGGGCGACGGCCTGGGCGAGCAGCATCCGCAGCACGAGCACGATGAGCGCGACCCCCAGGATGGCCACGACAGCCCCGCCCACCAGCAGGACGACGCCCGGCGCGACGGCCTCGCCCGGCGCCATGAGGACCCCGAGCGTGAACATCAGGAGGGCGGCCGCGACGAACGCGCCGATCACGATGTGCACGTAACGGAAGGCGGCGAGGGAGAACACGGTTCCCTGGCGCACCATCGTCACCAGCCGCCACACGCAGACCAGAACGACCTGGGCCGCCACGATGCCCAGGACGACGGTCACGAGGAACGCGGCGGGCGGGTACGCGAGGTCCGAGACGAATCCGTTCACGTCGCCGACCAGCAGCGGAACCATCACCGCCTGCACGACCACCGAGCCGGCGAGCAGCACCACGAGCACGGCGCGCAGCGCGAGCACTGTCAGCTTTCCCATCGCCTCTCCCTCGATCGACTTGCGATGAGAATCTATCGACAATCGATAGATCGGGCAAGGGGGCAAGGAGGCAAGCTGGAGATATGGACCGCTTCTCAGCCGGGAGGACGTGATGACGTCATGACGACGACGGCGAATCTGCCCGAGGTGGTGTCACCCGAGGAGTGGCTCGCCGCCCGCAAGGAACTGCTGGCCAAGGAGAAGGAGCTCACCCGGGCGCACGACCGGGTCAATGCCGACCGGCGGCGGCTGCCGATGGTCCGCGTCGACAAGCCGTACACCTTCGAGGGCCCGGACGGGACGGTGAGCCTGCTCGACCTGTTCGAGGGGCGCCCCCAGCTGGTCATGCACCACTTCATGTGGACCTACGACATCGACGCCGACGGCATCGAGCACCCCCGCGACACCGGCTGCCCCAGCTGCTCCTCCGCGGCCGACGGGATCGGCGGACTACGGCAGCTGCATGTCCGCAACACCACGCTGGTGGCGGTGAGCCGGGCGCCGTACGCGAAGCTCGCCGCCTACCGCGAGCGCATGGGCTGGACCTTCCCCTGGTACTCCTCGGCCGGCAGCGACTTCAACTACGACTTCCACGCCACCGTCGACGAGCGGGTCGCGCCGGTGCAGGTCTTCCACCGTGACGAGGCCGAGCTCGCCGAGGCCGGAATGCCGTGGTCGGAGAGCATGCGCGGCGACTGGCCGGGCCTCAGCGCCTTCCTGCGCGTCGGGGACGAGGTGTTCCACACCTACTCCACGTTCGGTCGTGGCATCGAACAGTTCCACTACGGCATCCCGTACCTCGACCTCACCGCACTCGGCCGCCAGGAGGCGTGGGAGGAACCGAAGGGGCGTGCGGTGCCGCTCGGCCTGCAAGTCGGCGGCCCCGCGCTGCGCCTGCCCGACGAGTACGACGAGGCCTGACAGCGACCGCGAGCCCGGCGGCGGAGCGGGGAGCACTCCGCGGTCAGGGTGGGTTACGAGATGGCCCGGAGCCTGCCGTGGGGCCGGTGGCGGAGTTGGTCGACGGCCTCAGCCGTCTTCTCGTCCGCGGGGAGGAAGACGACCAGTTGCTGGGCGTCCGAGGAGAGGTCGAGCGTCTCGCGGAGCAGCCGGAGTTCGCAGCCGGAGGGGTGGTTGAGGCGGAGGGTTCCCCGTCGCGGAACCACGTGCCGGTTCATGCGGCGCGTGAAGTCGGGGCCGGCGACGGGGGCGAGTTCCGCGGTGAACCACTCATGGTTCTCCACGGAGGGTCCGAGCCACAGGTCGAAGGCCTGCTCGTCCGCGATGTCGTCCCAGTCGGCGAAGAACGTCCGGGCGCGGGCGTCGGTGAAGACGTATCGGGTGAGGTTGGGGGCGTCGGAGTCGAGCAGCCCGGTTCCGCTGGTCACCGACTCGTAGCCGCTGGTGTGGGCGAGGACGTCGCCCAGCCGGTTCGTCACGACGGCGATCCCCGGTTCAAGGAGGCGGAGTGTCTCCAGGACCGACGGACGGACGTCGCGGCGCGGTGGTGCGGGCCGGGCGGCGTGAGCGGAACACTCGCCGCCAGTGATCTTCGAGAGGTAGCGCAGATGGTCGCGTTCCGCCGGGTCGAGGCTGAGCGCATCGGCGAGCGCGTTCACCACCGCTATCGAGGGATTGCGGTCACGGCCCTGTTCGATACGGGTCAGGTACTCGACGCTGATGCCGGCCCGCGCGGCGAGGTCCGAGCGTCGTAGGCCCGGTGAGCGGCGGCGGCCGTGAACCGGCAGTCCCAGCGATTCCGGCTGGATGCTGTCGCGCTTGGCCCGGACGAAATCCCCTAACGGCGTTCCCATGCCGTGAGCATACGGCGGCACCCGGTGACCGCGGCACTGCTCAGACTGGCCCTGCGGGGGCCAGCCTGAGCACGGTCTGGTTGGAGCCACGGAACGGCCCGATCGTGGTGGGCATGGAGAAGAACGAGCACAAGCTGGTGATCATCGTCGGAAGCGTCAGGGAAGGACGGTTCGGCCCGGTCGTGGCCTCATGGGTCGCCGAACAGGCAGGCACGCACGGCGGCTTCGAGGTGGACGTCGTCGATCTGGCCGAGATCGACATCCCGCTGGAGCTGCCCGCCGCGTCGCCGAAGTTCGCCGGCGACGACTACCCCCGTCCGGCCGGGATGGCGGCCCTGACGTCGGCTCTGGAGGGCGCCGACGCGTTCATCGTGGTCACGCCGGAGTACAACCACAGCTATCCCGCGTCGTTGAAGGCGGCCATCGACTGGCACTTCACCCAGTGGACGGCCAAGCCGGTCGCCTTCGTCAGCTACGGCGGTGCGGCAGGAGGCCGGCACGCGGTGCTGCACCTGGAGAACGTGCTGACCGAGCTGCACGCGGTGACGATCCGCGACGGTCTCGCCTTCCCGAACTACTTCACGGCGTGGCAGGACGGCCGCCCCCTCGACCCTGAGGCCCCCGGCTACGCCAAGACGCTGCTCGACCAGTTGGCCTGGTGGGCGGGCGCGCTCCGGTCGGCGCGCGAGGCCGCTCCCTATCCGGCTTGAATGTATCCGCGCCAGTCCTGACCGGTTCTCAGTCGGCAGTCGCGTTGTCCCTCCGCTCCCTCCACCGCCAGAACTCGTGAGGCCGGTGATCGTGCTCGAAACCGGCACCGAGAGTCCCCACGCGCTCGATCGCCTCCTCGGTACGCGGATCGTCGCGCCGGGCGAGACCGTAGGCGGCGTCCAGACGTACGAGTTGCTCGTCATCGTCGATCAACGCCGCCAAGGCGTCGGCGACGGCGGGCGTTCGGGCCCTGGACGCGGCCAGCACCGACGCGGCCGCACCCCGCGTACCGGCATCCGGGTCCTCGACCATGAGAAGCAGCACCCGGATGATCTCCGGTAGGAGCTCGTCGTCCCGCAAGCCCTCCCGGCACGCCGCGATCCGCACGTCGGCGTCCGGGTCCCGGGTGAGAGTGAGCAACGCGGCCCTGGCCGCGGGGCTGAGAGGGGCGTACGTGCCATACGTGGCGTACGTGGAGAGGGCGTAGGGAACTTCGCGGCGCACGCGGGGGTCGGGATGGCCGACGTAACGGAGCCCGATGGCCTCCTGGTCGGGATGCTCGCCGCCGATGAACAGATCGAGCACCTTCGCGAGCAGCTCGCTGTCCGGTTCTTCGGCCGCCCAGGCGGCGAGGAGTTCGGTTTCCTTCTTCTCGTAGTAGGAGTCATGGGAGCTGAAACGAACTATCGACTTGCTCCGCAGATAATCCAGCACGAACCGGCGGTGCGCCGGGTCAGGGGTGTGGCGGTGGGCCACCACGGCCGACCAGGTCTCATAGCTGCGACGCTGGGTGAGGATCCAGCAGGCCGTCGACCAGTTCACATGGTTCTCGTCCGACTGCTCGACAGCGCGGCCGACCAGTTCGTCGACGGGCGGCAGAATGCGGAAGGCCCACTCGAGCGAGGTCAGGATGGCGCCGTGCCCGGCTCGTACGACGAGTCCGCCGAGGGAAACCTGATCGACGTGGTCGTACTCGTCGTCCATGACCCGAAGCGTCGCGGCGGGACCCGACGCCCCCGTCCTACGCCGCAACTCCTCGACCGCGCCGGTCTCGTACCACTTCCGCGCCAGGCCGAGAAGCCGTTCACGGGCGTCCTCCGCAAGCCGCAGCCGCGGCTCGTCGCCCAGCACCGCCGAGAAGACCGCCGGGGAACCACCGTCGACGGCACGCCACAGCGGCGTGGTCCCGTCGGGCAACACCCGGTCAGGGTCCGCTCCACCCTCCACCAACGCTTCGGCGACCGGCGCGTCGTACCCCGCGACGGCCACGCACAGCACCGGCAGCCCGCCCGCGTCCCGGGCGTCGGGATCCGCGCCCCTGTCCAACAGCGCCCGCACCTCGTCGGCGTCCCCCGCTCGAACTGCCGTAGTGAGGTGGTGATTGGCAGATGTGTTCCACCCCCGCGAGGGAAACCCCCAGGTCACGCTTGCCTCCGGTGGAACACATCTGCCAATCGCTCAACGCAGAGGGCGCCCACCTCTCGCCGGGCGCCCTCTGCGTCGTGCCGCTCGAAGCGGCGAAACGGTGAAACGGCTACAGCTTCTCGATCACGTAGTCGACGCACTTCGTCAGCGCCTCGACGTCCGTCGGGGCGATCGCCGGGAACATCGCGACGCGGAGCTGGTTGCGGCCGAGCTTGCGGTAGGGCTCGGTGTCGACGATGCCGTTGGCGCGGAGGGTCTTGGCCACGGCGGCCGCGTCGATCTCGTCGGCGAAGTCGATCGTGCCGATGACCTGGGAGCGCTTGGCCGGGTCGGAGACGAACGGCGTGGCGTACTTGGACTCCTCGGCCCAGCTGTAGAGGCGGGTCGAGGAGTCCTTCGTGCGGGCCGTGGACCAGGCGAGGCCGCCCTGGCCGTTGATCCACTCCAGCTGCTCGTTGAGGAGGAAGAGGGTGGCCAGCGCGGGGGTGTTGTACGTCTGGTTCTTGCGGGAGTTGTCGATCGCCGTCGGGAGGGAGAAGAACTCCGGGACGTGGCGGCCGGAGGCGTGGACGCGCTCGGCGCGCTCCAGCGCGGCCGGGGAGAACACGCCGATCCACAGGCCGCCGTCGGAGGCGAAGGACTTCTGCGGGGCGAAGTAGTAGACGTCGGTCTCGGCGATGTCGACCGGGAGGCCGCCCGCGCCGGAGGTGGCGTCCACCAGGACGAGGGACCCGGCGTCCGCGCCCTCGACCCGCTTCACGGGTGCCGCGACACCGGTGGAGGTCTCGTTGTGGGTGAAGGCGTATACGTCGACGCCCGCCTCGGCCTGCGGCTCCGGGTGCGTGCCGGGGTCGCTGGAGATGACGGTGGGCTCGGCGAGCCAGGGGGCGAGCTTGGCGGCCTTGGCGAACTTGGAGGAGAACTCGCCGAAGCTGAGGTGCTGCGACTTGTTCTCGATCAGGCCGTGGGTCGCGATGTCCCAGAAGGCGGTGGAGCCGCCGTTGCCGAGGACGACCTCGTAGCCCTCGGGGAGCTGGAACAGCTCGGTGATGCCCTCGCGGACCTTGCCGACCAGGTTCTTGACCGGGGCCTGGCGGTGGGAGGTGCCCATGAGGGAGGTACCGGTTGCGGCCAGCGCGTCCAGCGCTTCCGTCCGCACCTTGGAGGGGCCCGCGCCGAAGCGTCCGTCGGCGGGCTTGATGTCAGCGGGAATCTGGATCTCAGCCACGAAGGGAGCGTAGCCGGTGGGGGAAACCTGGTCGAAACGTAGTCCGTCGGCTGAGACACGGACGCCTGGCGCTGAGACGTCGGACGCCGTGCGGTGAGACGTCGGACGCAGTGCGGTGAGACGTCGGACGCAGTGCGGTGAGACGTCGGGTGCCGGGGCGCCGAGACGAGGACGCCGGGCGGGCTGAAGGGGCGGACGCATGGTGATTGGCTGGACCCATGACGGATCTTGAGGCCGCGCTGCGCGAGGTCGTCCGGGGTGACGTCGGGTTCGACGTCACCTCCCGGGCGCTGGTCACCATGGACGCGTCCAACTACCGGCGTGTCCCGCTGGCCGTCGTGGCGCCGCGCGACGCCGACGACGTGGCGGCGGTGCTGGAGGTGTGCCGGGCGCGGGGTGTCCCGGTCGTCGCGCGGGGCGGAGGGACGTCGATCGCCGGGCAGGCGACCGGCACGGGCGTCGTGCTGGACTTCACCCGCCACATGAACCGGCTGGTGTCGATCGACCCCGGGGCGCGTACGGCGGTCGTGCAGCCGGGCCTGGTACTCGACCGCCTCCAGGAGGCCGCCGCCCCGCACGGGCTCCGCTTCGGCCCCGATCCCTCCACCCACAGCCGCTGCACGCTCGGCGGAATGATCGGCAACAACTCGTGCGGCTCGCACTCGGTGGCGTGGGGGACGACCGCGGACAGTGTGCGGGAACTGGACGTGGTCACCGCGCGCGGGGAGCGGCTGCGGCTCGGGCAGGAGTGGGCGGGGGCCCCGGAGGGGCTGCGCGGGCTGGTGGAGGGGGAGCTGGCCCGCCTGCGTACGGGCTTCCCCGAGCTGCCCCGCCGTATCTCCGGATACGCCCTGGACGCGCTGCTGCCCGAGAAGGGCGCGGACGTGGCCCGTTCCTTCTGCGGCAGCGAGGGCACCCTCGGGGTCCTCACGGAAGCGGTCGTACGGCTCGTCGAGGCACCACGCGCGCGTGCGCTCGCCGTGCTGGCGTACGGCGACGAGAGCGCGGCCGCCGAAGCCGCGGCGGGTCTGCTGCCGTACCGACCCCTCACCGTGGAGGGGATGGCGGCGGACCTCGTCACGTCGGCGGCCGTGCTGCCCAGGGGCGGGGCGTGGCTGTTCGTGGAGACGGGCGGGGAGACGGAGGCGGAGGCACGCGCGCGTGCCGATGCGGTCGTGCGGGCGGCGGACGTCGTGGATTCCCTGGTCGTGACTGACCCGGCCGGGCAGCGCGCGCTGTGGCGCATCCGGGAGGACGCGAGCGGTACGGCGACCCGCATGCCGGACGGTTCCGAGGCGTGGCCGGGGTGGGAGGACTGCGCGGTGCCGCCGGCCCGGCTGGGCGCGTATCTGCGGGACTTCCGCGCCCTGCTCGCCTCGCACGGGCTGCGCGGGACGCCGTACGGGCACTTCGGGGACGGCTGCATCCACGTCCGTATCGACTTCGACCTGCTGACGGAGGCGGGTATCGCCCGTTTCCGGCGCTTCTCGGAGGAGCTGGCCGAGGTGGTCGTGACGCACGGGGGCTCGCTGTCCGGGGAGCACGGGGACGGGCAGGCGCGGGCGGAACTGCTGCCGAGGATGTACGGCGAGGAGATGGTGACCCTCTTCGAGCGGGCGAAGGGGGTCTGGGATCCCGACGACCTGCTCAACCCGGGCATGCTGGTGCGGCCGGCCGCCCTGGACGCGAACCTCCGCTTCTCCGTCCTGCCCCGCGAGCCCGTCGACGTGGCCTTCGGCTACCCGTCCGACGGCGGCGACTTCGCCGCGGCGGTGCGGCGCTGCGTCGGGGTCGCGAAATGCCGTACGACGGAGGTGACCGGCTCTTCCGTCATGTGCCCGTCCTTCCGGGCGACCGGCGAGGAGGAGCACTCCACGCGCGGGCGGGCCCGGCTGCTGCACGAGATGCTGGCCGGCGAGGTGGTGACCGACGGATGGCGGTCCGAGGAGGTGCGGGACGCGCTCGATCTGTGCCTGTCCTGCAAGGGCTGCCGCTCCGACTGCCCGGTCGAGGTGGACATGGCCACCTACAAGGCGGAGTTCCTGCACCACCACTACGCGGGGCGGCGCCGCCCGGCCGCCCACTACAGCATGGGGTGGCTGCCGGTGTGGCTGCGGGCGGTGGCCCGTACGCGTACGGCGTCCGTGGTCAACGCGCTCGCCGCCGTACGGCCGTTCGGGTGGGCGGCGAAACGGGTGGGCGGGATTGCCCCGGAGCGGGAGATTCCGCGGGTGGCGCGGGAGACGTTCAGCCGGTGGTGGGGGCGGCGGGAGCCAGTCGACGCCTCCGGGGATCTGGTGATCCTCTGGCCTGACACCTTCACCGAGCACCTGTCGCCGTCCGTGGGGCGGGCGGCCGTACGCGTGCTGGAGGCGGCGGGGCTGCGGGTGGCGCTGCCGCCGACGCTGCGGATGCGCGTGCGCCCGGTGGGGGACGGTACGTCGAAGGCGGCGATCTCGCTGCTGAGCATGCGGCGGAGCCGCGTCTGCTGCGGTCTGACCTACGTCTCCACGGGCCAGCTGGACCGCGCCCGTACGGTGATGCGCCGCACGCTGGACCTCATGGCACCGGTGCTGGAGACGGACGCCCCGGTCGTCGTCCTGGAGCCGAGCTGCGCGGCCGCCCTGCGCACGGACCTGCCGGAACTGCTGCACGACGACCCCCGCGCCGCCCGCCTCGCCGCCAAGGTCCTCACCCTCGCGGAGGCCCTGGAACGCCTGGCCCCCGGCTGGACCCCGCCCCGCGTCGACCGCCCGGCGGCCGGCCAGACCCACTGCCACCAGCACGCGGTCCTGGGCGACGCGGCCGACCGCCGCCTGCGCGCGGCGGCGGGCCTGACCGGGGAACTGGCGGGCGGCTGCTGCGGCCTCGCCGGCAACTTCGGCTTCGAGAAGGGCCACTTCGAGGTGTCGGCGGCGTGCGCGGAGGAGCGGCTGCTGCCGGAGGTCAGGGAGGCCGCGGACGGGACGGTGATCCTGGCCGACGGGTTCTCCTGCCGTACGCAGATGGAGCAGTTGGCGGGGGTGCGGGGGCGGCATCTGGCGGAGGTGTTGGCGGAGGCGTTGGACAACGACACGTGACGGGCTTGGACAACGACAAGTGACGGGCTTGGACAACGACAAGTGACGGGCTTGGACAACGACAAGTGACGGGCTTGGACAACGACAAGTGGCGGGCTTGGAGGGAGACACGTGACGGGCTTGGAGAAGACACCTGACGGACGCCGACGCGCTGACGGCTTTCGGATCACGGCAGGGTCGCGAGTCAACTCGTAGGTTGGCGGTCTCACCTGTACGAACGTACGAAGGAGCCCGCCCGTGCCTCTCCGCCTCCAGCCCCTCACCCGCGACGAGCACCTGGCGTTCGTCGCCGCCCGCCCCTCCGCCAGCCACATGCAGGTGCCCTCCTGGGGCGACGTCAAGCCCGACTGGCGGGCGGAGAGTCTGGGCTGGTTCGACGAGGAGGGGCGGCTGGTCGGGGCGGGGCTCGTGCTGTACCGGCCGTTGCCCAAGCTGAAGAAGTACCTCGCGTATCTGCCCGAGGGGCCGTTGATCGACTGGCACGCGTCCGATCTCCGCGAGCGATGGCTCGAACCGATGCTCGCGTATCTGAAGGGCCGAGGCGCCTTCTCGGTCAAGATGGGCCCGCCCGTCGTAGTACGCCGCTGGAGCGCCGAAGCCGTGAAGGCGGCGATCGCCGACCCGGCGGCCCGGCGGCTGCGCGACGCGGAGGCCACCTCGCAGGATGCCCGCGCCCTCGATCTCGCAGAGCGCCTGCGTGGCGCCGGCTGGCGGCAGACCGAACCCGGCGGCGAGGACGGCTTCGCCGCCGGACAGCCGCGGTACGTCTGCCAAGTGCCGTTCGCCGGGCGGTCGTTGGAGGACATCCACAGCGGGCTCAACCAGCAGTGGCGGCGCAACATCAAGAAGGCGGAGAAGGCCGGCGTGAAAATCGTCCGCGGCGGCCACGACGACCTGCCCGCCTTCTACGAGCTGTACACCGAGACCGCCGAGCGCGACCGGTTCCTCCCGCGCCCCCTGACGTACTTCCAGCGCATGTGGACCGCGCTGACCTCCGAACACCCCGACCGCATGCGGCTCTACCTCGCTCACCACGAGGGCGACGTCCTCGCCGCGGCCACCATGCTCACCGTCGGCGACCACGTCTGGTACTCCTACGGCGCCTCCACCAGCCGCAAGCGCGAGGTCCAGCCCAACAACGCCATGCAGTGGCGCATGATGGCCGACGCCCACGAACTCGGTGCCGCCGTCTACGACTTCCGGGGCATCACCGACACGCTGGAGGAGTCCAACCACCTGCTCGGTCTCCTGCGCTTCAAGGTGGGCGCGGGCGGCGAGGCCGTCGAGTACCTGGGGGAGTGGGACTTTCCGCTCAACCGGCTGATGCACAAGGCGCTGGAGCTGTACATGGCGCGGCGCTAGTCGTTCCTGGCCTGGGACATTTCCATACTGGCCTGGGACAGTTCCATAAAGGGTTCACACGCCTGACGTAGTCCACTACCCTGGACCGCGCCGTACAGTGAGCTGAACGAAATGAACCCGAGCCCGCCCGGAAGGCCCCGTGAGCACCCCCCGCGCCACCCCGTCCAGCCCGACCCCGACCCCGGCCGCCCCGCCCCCGGCCCCCGCGTCGGCCGGCACCCCGCGCCGCTGGGGCGCCGGCTCCCTCGGCCCGGTGGGCCTGGTCCTCGCCGGAGGCATCTCGGTGCAGTTCGGCGGGGCCCTCGCGGTGACCCTGATGCCGAGGGCCGGCGCGCTCGGTGTGGTCAGGCCCTGTGCCGCCTGCCCGCCTCCACCTTCGCGGTCCTGATGAGCGTCGCTGATGAGCTGAGGTTCCCTGGGTGATCCTGGGTTTTCCTGGATGCCGGGAAGTGGTCCGTCGTGCTGGGCGGGGTTTGGACGCCTGCCGTGGGACCGTGGGCCGTCGCCGCCGGGTGCGGTGCGGGTGCTCATCGTGTGCGGTACCTGCCGCCTGCGGCGCCGTCGGCTGCGGCGATTCGGAGGCTGCGGTGTCCGCCCCGCCGGACGCTTTCCGCCCGGTGTGGACCCGGGCGGGGCGGGGACCCCGCGTCGCTTTCCTGGGCACGGGGCGGATTCTCAAGGAGACCGGAATCGTGACTGCTGCTCTCACCGGCCTCGCAGTGACACGCACGCTACCGAATGCACCATCACGCTCCTGCACCTCACGATAAACATCACCGGAAAGTGCTACAAAAGCGTGATCCCACCACATTGAGCACCACCCCGTGATACCCAGTCGCACCAAGGAACCACAGGCCATCAGGAGCACTGCGCACGACCCTGGAACCGGCCATCGCCGCGGCAGCCGGCTTCCTCCTCCTCAACCAGTCCCTGACCGCCACCGAGTCCGCCGCCATCGCCCTGGTCGTCGCGGCGAGCATGGGGGCGGTGCGGACGCAGGTGGGGCAAGGGAAGGTGACGCTGCCGGAGGCCTGAGAGAGGCCTGACGCAGGTCAGTCAGTGGGCTTCTCCCACACCGACACATGCTGCCGGCTCTCGCTCGTGAAGGGCTCCCGGTTCCAGCCGTCCCACCGCTCGCGCAGCCGAAGCCCGGCCAACTGGGCCATCAGGTCGAGCTCCGCGGGCCACACGTACCGGAACGGAATGGACGAGTAGGAGCCGCGGCCGTCCTCGACCTCGACGTGGTGCGAGCTCATGGCCTGGGTCGCCACGTCGTACAGGTCGAAACCCAGCCGCCTGCCGTCCACGTGGAACGGGACGACGTTCTGCCCGGGCGGCAGTCGGCGCAGGTCGGGGACCATGACCTCGACGACGAAGGTCCCGCCGGGCTGCAGATGGCCGGCGACGTTACGGAAACAGGCGACCTGTTCCGCCTGCGTCGTCAGGTTCATGATCGTGTTGAAGACCAGATACGCCACGGAGAACGTGCCGTCCACCTTCGGCGTCGCGAAGTCCCCGATTGTCACGCCGGTCCCGTCGCCGCCCGGCTTCGCCCGCAGCCGGGACACCATCGCCCGGGACAGGTCGATGCCGTGCACGGCGACACCGCGCCGCGCCAGCGGCAACGCGATACGTCCGGTCCCGATGCCCAGTTCCAGGGCCCGCCCGTCGCCGGTCCGACCGTCTCCGGCCCGCCCGTCTCCGGTCAGCCCGGCCAGGACATCGACCGCGGGTTCCACGACCTCGGACTCGAACATCCCCGCCGACGACTCGTCGTATCCGGCGGCGACGGACTCTCCGAAGTAGCCGTCGGCTTCGTTGATTTCGTCCTTTTCGTCCATCGGGCGACCGTACTGCGGGGGCCGGTCGGCGTGCGCGGCATTTTCCCTCGGCCGACTCTCCACGACCCCGGCCCAAAATCAATCCAAGCACACTTGCTTGTTTCTGGCCCCGCTGCCATGCTCCTCCCCATGGCCGACCCGACGCCCGTGTTCGACGACCTGCGTGCCGAGAGCGACGAACTCGACCGGCTCGTCGCCGAGTTGGATCCGGAGCAGTGGACGCTCCCGACCCCCGCCCCCGGCTGGACCATCGCCCACCAGATCGCCCACCTCGCATGGACCGACCGCGCGTCCCTGCTCGCGGTCACCGACGAGGACGGATTCCGCGCCCTGGCCGAGAAGGCCCTCGCCGCCCCCGACTCCTTCGTCGACGAGGGCGCCGAGGAAGACGCCCGGCTTCCGCCCGCCGAACTGCTGCCCCGGTGGCGTGAGGGACGTACCGCACTCGACGCGGCACTGCGCACCGCCCCGCCCGGTGCCCGCTTCCCCTGGTACGGCCCACCCATGTCGGCCGCGTCCATGGCCACCGCCCGTCTCATGGAGACCTGGGCCCACGGCCAGGACATCGCGGACACGCTGGGTGTGGTGCGCCCACCCACGGACCGGCTCCGGCATGTGGCGCGCATCGGTGTGCGGGCTCGGGACTACGCCTTCGGGGTACGGGGACTGACCCCGCCCGCCGACGAGTTCCGCGTCGAACTCACCGGCCCGAGCGGCGACCCGTGGGCCTACGGCCCCGAAGCCGCCCGCCAACGCGTCACCGGCCCCGCCCTCGACTTCTGCCTCCTGGTCACCCGACGCGCCCACCGCGCCGACCTCGCGGTACACGCCGAGGGCCCCGACGCCGACCGCTGGCTGGACATCGCCCAGGCGTTCGCGGGACCCCCGGGTGCCGGGCGCCCACCGAAAGGGGACGCGGGTTGAGGACTCTGCGCATCGGCAACGCCTCCGGCTTCTACGGCGACCGCTTCGACGCCATGCGCGAGATGCTCACCGGCGGCGAACTCGATGTCCTCACCGGCGACTACCTCGCCGAGCTGACCATGCTCATCCTGGGCCGGGAGCGGCTGAAGGACCCCGGCGCCGGATACGCCCGTACCTTCCTGCGGCAGCTGGAGGAGTGCCTGGGGCTGGCCCACGAGCGCGGCGTGAAGGTGGTGGCGAACGCCGGTGGGCTCAATCCCGCCGGACTCGCCGACGCCGTACGGGAGTTGGCCGCCCGCCTCGGCCTCCCCGTACGTGTCGCCCACGTCGAGGGCGACGATCTCACCGCCGCCCACCCCGGCGCCCTCGCCGCCCACGCCTACCTGGGCGGCTTCGGCATCGCGGCCTGTCTGCGGGCGGGCGCGGACGTCGTCGTCACGGGGAGAGTGACGGACGCGGCGCTGGTCACCGGGCCCGCCGCCGCCCACTTCGGCTGGACGCCGACGGACCACGACCGGCTCGCGAGGGCCGTCGTCGCCGGGCACGTGCTGGAGTGCGGGACGCAGGCCACCGGCGGCAACTACGTGTTCTTCACCGACCACGACGTACGACGGCTGCACCACCCCGGCTTCCCGCTCGCCGAGATCGACGAGGACGGCACCGCCGTCATCACCAAGCACCCGGGTTGCGGCGGCCTCGTCGACATCGGCACGGTCACGGCCCAGCTGCTGTACGAGACGGGCGGCGCCCGGTACGCGGGACCCGACGTCACCGCCCGCCTCGACACCGTACGGCTCAGTCAGGAAGGACCGGATCGCGTACGGATCGAGGGCGTACGGGGCGAGGCCCCGCCCCCGACCCTCAAGGTCGGCCTCAACCGGCTCGGCGGCTTCCGCAACGAGGTCACCTTCGTCCTCACCGGCCTCGACATCGAGGCCAAGGCCGGGCTGGTGCGACAGCAGATGACGAACGCGATGGCCAAGTCACCCCCCAAAGACGTCCGTTGGGACCTCGTCCGCACCGACCGGCCCGACGCCCCGACCGAGGAGACCGCGAGCGCCCTGCTCCGGCTCGTCGTCCGGGACCCGGACCAGCGGGTCGTGGGGCGGGCGCTCAGCGGGGCCGCCGTCGAACTGGCGCTGGCCAGCTACCCCGGCTTCCATGTGCTGACACCACCAGGAAAGGGCGCTCCCTATGGCGTCTTCGAGGACGTGTACGTCCCCCATGGCGCCGTCGACCATGTGGCCGTCCTCCACGACGGAAGCAGGATCCCCGTGGCGCCCGCCCACGAGACCGTCGTACTCGACGCCCTCCCGGAGCCGCCCTTGCCGGAGCCGCCGCCGAACGGGCCCCGGAAACGCGCCCCCCTCGGCCTCGTCGCCGGCGCCCGCAGTGGCGACAAGGGCGGGAACGCCAACGTCGGCGTCTGGACCCGTACGGACGACGCCTGGCGCTGGCTCGCCCACGAGCTGACCGTCGACCGCTTCCGGCAACTGATACCCGAGAGCGCCCAGTTGAACGTCACCCGGCACGTCCTGCCCAACCTCCGCGCCCTCAACTTCGTCGTCGAGTCGATCCTCGGCGAAGGCGTCGCCGCCCAGCACCGCTTCGACCCGCAGGCCAAGGCCCTCGGCGAATGGCTGCGCTCCCGCCACCTGGACATCCCGGAGGCCCTGCTGTGACCGTCCTGACCTCGGCCGTCGACCCCGACAGCCCCGACCACCGGGCCAACCGCGAGGCCATGCTCGCCAAGCTGGACCAGCTGTCGGCCGAGCACGCCAAGGCCCTCGCGGGCGGCGGCGACAAGTACGTCGAACGGCATCGGGGGCGCGGCAAACTCCTCGCCCGCGAACGCGTCGAGCTGCTCCTCGACCCCGACACCCCCTTCCTGGAACTGTCGCCGCTGGCCGCCTGGGGCAGCGACTACACCGTCGGCGCGTCCCTCGTCACCGGCATCGGAGTCGTCGAGGGTGTCGAGTGCCTGATCACCGCCAACGACCCGACCGTGCGCGGCGGCGCCAGCAACCCCTGGAGCCTGAAGAAGGCTCTGCGCGCGAACGACATCGCGCTCGCCAACCGCCTCCCCTGCGTCAGCCTCGTCGAGTCCGGCGGCGCGGACCTGCCGTCCCAGAAGGAGATTTTCATCCCCGGGGGCGCCATCTTCCGCGACCTGACCAGACTGTCGGCGGCGGGCATCCCCACGGTCGCGGTCGTCTTCGGCAACTCCACGGCCGGAGGGGCGTACATCCCCGGCATGTCCGACCACGTGATCATGGTCAAGGAGCGCGCGAAGGTGTTCCTCGGCGGGCCCCCGCTCGTGAAGATGGCCACCGGCGAGGAGAGCGACGACGAGTCCCTGGGCGGCGCCGAGATGCACGCGCGCGTGTCGGGCCTCGCCGACCACTTCGCCGTGGACGAGCAGGACGCGGTACGGCAGGCCCGCCGCGTGGTGGCCCGCCTCAACCACCACAAGGCGTACGACGATCCCGGCCCGGCCGCCCCGCCCAAGTACGACGAGGACGAGCTCCTCGGCATCGTCCCAGGCGATCTGCGCACCCCCTTCGACCCACGCGAGGTCATCGCCCGCCTCGTCGACGCCTCCGACTTCGACGAGTTCAAGCCGCTGTACGGGACGAGCCTGACGACCGGCTGGGCGACCCTGCACGGCTACCCCGTAGGAGTGCTGGCGAACGCCCAAGGCGTCCTCTTCAGCGAGGAGTCGCAGAAAGCCGCCCAGTTCATCCAGCTCGCCAACCAGCGCGACATCCCGCTGCTCTTCCTGCACAACACCACCGGCTACATGGTCGGCAAGGAGTACGAACAGGGCGGCATCATCAAGCACGGCGCGATGATGATCAACGCGGTGAGCAACTCAAAGGTCCCGCACCTGTCGGTCCTCATGGGCGCGTCCTACGGCGCCGGCCACTACGGCATGTGCGGCCGCGCCTACGACCCCCGCTTCCTCTTCGCCTGGCCCAGCGCCAAGTCCGCCGTCATGGGCCCCCAGCAGCTCGCGGGCGTCCTCTCCATCGTGGCCCGGCAGTCGGCGGCGGCGAAGGGACAGCCGTACGACGAGGAGGCGGACGCCGCCCTGCGCGCCATGGTGGAGCAGCAGATCGAGTCCGAGTCGCTGCCGATGTTCCTGTCCGGGCGGCTGTACGACGACGGCGTCATCGACCCCCGCGACACCCGAACCGTCCTCGGCCTGTGCCTGTCCGCGATCCATACGGCGCCCTACGAGGGCGCGCGCGGCGGCTTCGGCGTCTTCCGGATGTGAGAGGCCCCATGATTTCGACCCTTCTCGTCGCCAACCGAGGCGAGATCGCCTGCCGTGTCTTCCGCACCTGCCGTGAGTTGGGAATCCGGACGGTCGCCGTGCACTCGGACGCCGACGAGAACGCCCTCCACGCGCGCGTGGCGGACGCGACGGTACGGCTGCCGGGCTCGGCGCCCGCCGACACGTACCTGCGCGGCGACCTGATCGTGAAGGCGGCCGTCGCCGCCGGAGCCGACGCCGTGCACCCCGGCTACGGCTTCCTCTCCGAGAACGCCGACTTCGCCCGCGCCGTCCTCGACGCCGGCCTGGTGTGGATCGGCCCGCCCCCGGAGGCGATCGAGGCGATGGCGTCCAAGACGCGCGCCAAGCAACTGATGGGCCTGGAACCCCTGCGGGAGGTCACCGAGGCCGACCTGCCGGTGCTGGTGAAGGCGGCGGCGGGCGGCGGCGGGCGCGGGATGCGGATCGTCCGCCGGCTCGACGAGCTGGACGGCGCACTGGAGGGGGCACGCGCCGAGGCGGCGAGCGCCTTCGGGAACGGCGAGGTCTTCGTCGAGCCCTACATCGAGGACGGCCGCCACGTCGAGGTACAGATCCTCGCCGACACACACGGCACGGTGTGGACCCTCGGCACCCGCGACTGCTCCCTCCAGCGACGCCACCAGAAGGTCATCGAGGAGGCCCCGGCACCGGGCCTGCCCGAAAGCCTCACGCGGGAGCTGCACGAGCTGGCCGTACGCGCCGCCCGCGCCGTCGACTACGTCGGCGCCGGCACGGTCGAGTTCCTCGTCGCCGACGGCAAGGCGCACTTCCTGGAGATGAACACCCGCCTCCAGGTCGAACACCCCGTCACCGAAGCCGTCTTCGACCTCGACCTGGTGGCCCTCCAAGTCCGCGTCGCCGAAGGCCACCCCCTCGAAAACGACCCCCCACACGCGCGTGGCCACGCCGTCGAGGCCCGCCTCTACGCCGAGGACCCGGCGAGCGACTGGTCCCCGCAGACCGGAACCCTGCACCGCCTGGCCGTCCCGGAAGACGTCCGCCTGGACACCGGCTACGAGGACGGCGACCCGATCGGCATCCACTACGACCCCATGCTCGCCAAGGCCGTCGCCCACGCCCCCACGCGCGCGGAGGCCATCCGCAAACTCGCCGGCGCCCTGGAACGAGCGGCGATCCACGGCCCCACCACCAACCGCGACCTCCTCATCCGCTCCCTGCGGCACAAGGAGTTCACCACCGCCCGCATGGACACCGGCTTCTACGACCGCCACCTGGCCGACCTCACCGAAGCCGCCCCCGACCCCCACGCTCCCCTGGCCGCCGCCCTCGCCGACGCCCACGGCCGCTCCCGCTTCGGCGGCTGGCGCAACGTCCCCTCCCAGCCGCAGACCAAGCGCTACACCATGGCCGGCGAGGAACACGAGGTCCACTACCGGCACACGCGCGCGGGCCTGGAAGCGGACGGCGTCCGGGTCGTGCACGCCGACGCGCGTCTCGTCGTACTCGAAGTGGACGGCGTACGAAGGAAGTTCGAGGTGGCGCGGTACGGCGACCAGATCCACGTCAACACCACCACCCTCACCGCCCTGCCTCGCTTCCCCGACCCGACAGCACAACTGGCGCCGGGCTCCTTGGTGGCACCCATGCCGGGCACGGTCGTACGGATCGCCGAGGGAGTGGCCGTAGGGGCCGGGGTGCAGGCCGGAGAGCCCCTCCTCTGGCTGGAGGCGATGAAGATGGAACACAAGATCACAGCACCCCTCACGGGCACGCTCACGGCCCTCCACGCCGTACCTGGCCAACAGGTGGAGCCAGGCTTGCTGCTGGCGGTAGTACAGCCAACCTCTTAGGGGCGCGGGGAACTGCGCGACCAGCCCCACACAACCCGCACCCGGGAAGGAGCCCCATGCCCCCCACCACCGAATCCGAAGAACACAAGGCCCTACGAGAAGCCGTAGCCGCCCTCGGCAAACGCCACGGCCGCAACTACAACCGAGAAGCACTCTGGTCCGAGGCAGCCAAACTCGGCTACCTCGGCGTCAACCTCCCGGAGGAACACGGCGGCGGAGGTGGCGGTATAGCCGAACTCTCCATCGTCCTCGAAGAACTCGGCGCCGCAGGCTGCCCCCTCCTGATGATGGTCGTGTCCCCCGCCATCTGCGGCACGGTGATCGCCCGCTTCGGTACCGACGCCCAGAAGCACCGCTGGCTGCCCGCGCTGGCGGATGGCACCGCCACCATGGCCTTCGGCATCACCGAACCGGACGCCGGCTCCAACAGCCACCGCATCACCACCACGGCCCGCCGCGACGGAGCCGACTGGCTCCTCACCGGCCGCAAAGTCTTCATCTCCGGCGTCGACGTAGCGGACGCAACCCTCATAGTCGGCCGTACAGAAACTGTGTCCGATAAAGAGGGCCGCACCGGCCGCCTCAAGCCCAGCCTGTTCATCGTCCCGCGCGACGCCGAAGGTTTCACGCGGCGCCGGATCGAGATGGAGCTCCACACCGTGGAGCAGCAGTTCGAGCTGACCCTCGACGACGTACGGCTCCCCGCCGACGCCCTCGTAGGAGACGAAGACGCAGGCCTCCTGCAACTCTTCGCCGGCCTCAACCCCGAACGCATCATGACGGCCGCCTTCGCGATCGGCATGGGCCGCTACGCGCTCTCCCGAGCCGTCGATTACGCCCGCGACCGCACCGTCTGGAACGCCCCCATCGGCGCCCACCAGGCCATCGCCCACCCCCTCGCCCAGGCGCACATCGACCTCGAACTCGCCCGCCTGATGATGCAGAAGGCCGCCTACCTGTACGACTCCGGCGACGATACGGGCGCCGGGGAGGCCGCCAACATGGCCAAGTACGCGGCCGGCGAGGCCTGCGTGAAGGCCGTCGACCAGGCCGTGCACACCCTCGGCGGGAACGGCCTCACCCGCGAGTTCGGGCTCGCCTCGTTGATAACGGCCGCGCGCGTGGCTCGTATCGCACCGGTGAGCCGGGAGATGATTCTCAACTACGTCTCCCACCAGACGCTCGGCCTGCCGAAGTCGTACTGACCCGGCTACTGACGGCTACCGATCGGCATCGTGTCGCGCGAGGAGGAACCATGTTCCGCAGCGAGTACGCAGACGTCAAAGCCATCGAACTCCCCATCCACGAAGCGGTTCTCGGCCGGGCGGCCGAGTTCGGTGACGCACCCGCCCTGATCGACGGCACCGACGGCACCACCCTCACGTACGAACAGCTCGACCGCTTCCACCGGCGGACAGCCGCCGCCCTCGTCGAGGCAGGCGTCCGCAAGGGCGACGTCCTGGCCCTGCACAGCCCCAACACCATCGCCTTCCCGACCGCGTTCTACGCCGCCACGCGCGCGGGGGCCTCCGTCACGACCGTGCACCCGCTGGCCACACCCGAGGAGTTCGCCAAGCAGCTCACCGACTCCGCCGTCCGCTGGATCGTCACCGTCTCGCCGCTGCTGGAGACGGCACGCAGGGCCGCCGAACTCGCCGGCGGGGTCGAGGAGATCTTCGTCTGCGACAGCGCCCCCGGACACCGCTCCCTCATCGAGATGCTGGCCTCCGCCGCGCCCGAACCACACGTCCCCATCGACCCCGTGGAAGACGTGGCCGCCCTGCCGTACTCCTCCGGCACCACCGGCACCCCCAAGGGCGTGATGCTCACCCACCGGCAGATCGCCACCAACCTCGCGCAGCTCGAACCCGTCATGCCGGCCGGCCCCGGCGACCGCATCCTCGCCGTCCTGCCGTTCTTCCACATCTACGGCCTGACCGCGCTCATGAACGCGCCCCTCAGGCTGGGCGCCACCGTCGTGGTCCTCCCACGCTTCGACCTGGAGACGTTCCTCGCGACCATCGAGAACCACCGCATCACCGGCCTGTACGTGGCCCCGCCGATCGTCCTGGCCCTCGCCAAGCACCCCGTGGTCGCGCAGTACGACCTGTCGTCCCTGAACTACATCATCAGCGCCGCCGCCCCCCTCGACGCCAGGCTCGCCGCCGCCTGCTCCCAGCGGCTCGGCCTGCCCCCGGTCGGCCAGGCCTACGGCATGACGGAACTGTCCCCCGGCACCCACGTCGTCCCCGTGGACGCCATGCGCGACGCGCCCCCCGGAACCGTCGGCAAGCTCATCGCCGGAACCGAGATGCGCATCGTCTCCCTCGACGACCCCGACAAGGACCTCGGCGCCGGCGAGTCCGGCGAGATCCTCATCCGCGGCCCCCAGGTCATGAAGGGCTACCTCGGCCGCCCCGACGCCACCGCCGCGATGATCGACCCGGACGGCTGGCTGCACACCGGAGACGTGGGCCATGTGGACGAGGGCGGCTGGCTGTTCGTCGTCGACCGCGTCAAGGAGCTCATCAAGTACAAGGGCTTCCAGGTCGCCCCCGCCGAACTCGAGGCCCTGCTCCTCACCCACCCCGGCATCGCCGACGCCGCCGTCATCGGCGTCTACAACGACGACGGCAACGAAATCCCCCACGCCTACGTCGTCCGCCGGCCCACCGCCACCGACCTCTCCGAAGGAGAGGTCATGATGTACGTCGCCGAACGCGTCGCCCCCTACAGGCGCGTCCGCCACGTCACCTTCATCGACGGCGTGCCCAGGGCCGCCTCCGGCAAGATCCTCCGCCGCCAACTCAGGGAGCGCACGTGACGGCCGCCCTGACCCACGCCACCCACGAACGCGGCATCACCACCCTCACCCTGGACTCGCCGCACAACCGCAACGCCCTGTCGGCCGCACTCGTGCACGAGCTGGCGGACGCGTTGAAACAGTGCGACAAGGACGGCCACGTACGCGCCGTCGTCCTCACCCACACCGGCAACACCTTCAGCGCGGGCGCCGACCTGCGCGACCCACCCAAACCCAAGGCCCTCGTCGCCCTGCTACGGCGGATCATCAAGCTGCGCAAGCCAGTCGTGGCCCGCGTCACCGGCCACGTACGGGCGGGCGGCCTCGGCCTGCTCGGCGCCTGCGACATCGCCGCCGCCTCCCACACCGCCACCTTCGCCTTCACCGAGGTCCGCATCGGAGTCGCCCCGGCAGTGATCTCGCTCCCCCTCCAGCACCGCGTCGACCCCCGCGCCCTCGCCCGCTACTACCTCACCGGCGAGACCTTCGACGCCACCGAGGCCGCCCGCATCGGCCTCCTCACCACGGCCGGCGACAACGCGGACGTCGACGAGGTCCTGGCCCCCATCCTGGACGGCCTGCGCCGGGCCGCCCCCTGGGCCCTGGCCGAGACGAAACACCTGCTCACGACCAAGGTGCTGGAGGCCTTCGACGAGGACGCGGGGTACCTGACCTCGGTCTCGTCCCGTCTCTTCGCCTCCGCCGAAGCCCGCGAGGGCATGGCGGCCTTCCTGGAACGACGGGATCCCCCATGGGTGCTATGAACATGGGCGCGGTGAACACGGACGCGGTGAACACGGGCGCCGCTGTCACCAACGGCCGCGTCACCAACGACCGTGTCCCCAAACAGGACCGCAGCCGAGCCACCCGACAACGCCTCCTGGAGGCCGCCGTGGCCTGCCTCGCCGAACACGGCTGGGCGGGATCCACGGTCGCCGTCGTGGCCGAACGCGCCGGCGTCTCCAGAGGCGCCGCACAGCACCACTTCCCCACCCGCGAGGACCTCTTCACGGCGGCCGTCGAGTATGTGGCGGAGGAACGCTCGACAGCCCTGCGCGCCCTGTTCCCGCAGGGCGAGACAGGCGACCGCCGGGCGGTCGTCTCGGCCCTCGTCGACCTCTACACCGGCCCCCTCTTCCGGGCCGCCCTCCACCTCTGGGTCGCCGCCTCCAACGAGGACCAACTACGCCCCCAGGTCACGGAGCTGGAGGCCCGCGTAGGCCGCGAGACCCACCGCATCGCGGTCGACCTCCTGGGCGCGGACGAGTCCCGCCCCGGCGTCCGCGAAACGGTCCAGGGGCTGCTGGACATGGCCCGGGGCCTGGGACTTGCGAACCTCCTCACCGACGACCGGGGCCGCCGGGAACGGGTCATCGCCCAGTGGGCGGCACTGCTGGACGAGGCACTGGACTGATGGGCCGGCCGCCGGGCCGCGTCACGCGGAACCGCTCAGCCCCGCATGACGCATCCCCGACAGCCGGGCCCGGGCCCGGCTAGCGGCCGGCGTCCGCGATCTCCTCGTAGCCCTCGATCTCGCGGGGATCCCGCGTGCCCGGACCGACATAGCGGGCGGACGGGCGCACGAGACGGCCCGTGCGCTTCTGCTCCAGGATGTGCGCCGACCAGCCCGCCGTACGGGCGCAGGTGAACATCGACGTGAACATGTGGGCCGGGACCTCGGCGAAGTCCAGCATGATGGCCGCCCAGAACTCGACGTTCGTCGCCAGGACGCGGTCCGGGCGGCGGTTGTGGAGTTCCTCCAGGGCCGCCTTCTCCAGGGCCTCGGCGATCTCGAAGCGGGGCGCGCCGAGTTCGCGGGCCGTGCGGCGCAGCACGCGCGCGCGCGGGTCCTCGGCGCGGTACACCCGGTGGCCGAAGCCCATCAGGCGTTCGCCCTTGTCCAGGGCCTGTTTGACGTAGGCCTCCGCGTCGCCCGTCCGCTCGATCTCCTCGATCATGCCGAGGACGCGGGAGGGCGCGCCGCCGTGCAGCGGGCCCGACATGGCTCCTACGGCACCCGAGAGCGCGGCCGCGACGTCCGCACCCGTCGACGCGATGACGCGGGCCGTGAAGGTGGAGGCGTTCATGCCGTGCTCTGCGGCCGACGTCCAGTAGGCGTCGACGGCCGCCACATGCTTGGGGTCCGGCTCGCCGCGCCAGCGGATCATGAAGCGCTCGACGACGGACTGCGCCTTGTCGATCTCCCGCTGCGGAACCATGGGCCGCCCCTGCCCGCGCGCGGACTGGGCGACGTACGACAGGGCCATGACAGCGGCCCGCGCCAGGTCCTCACGGGCCTGCTCGGCATCGATGTCGAGGAGGGGCTTCAGACCCCACACCGGCGCCAGCATCGCGAGCGCCGACTGCACGTCGACGCGGATGTCGCCGGAGTGCACGGGGATCGGGAACGGCTCGGCGGGCGGCAGGCCGGGATTGAAGGCGCCGTCGACGAGCAGGCCCCAGACGTTGCCGAACGAGACGTGACCGACCAGGTCCTCGATGTCGACGCCCCGGTACCTAAGTGCGCCGCCCTCCTTGTCGGGTTCGGCGATCTCCGTCTCGAACGCGACGACTCCTTCGAGTCCGGGTACGAAGTCGGACATCAGGCGGCTCCTCGTGATGTGTGCGACAGATGGCACCCAGTCGGATCCACGGTCGCGTCCGAAGCCCCCATGTTCGAAGCCCACGTCGAAGACTCGCGGTCCTGGGCGGTCACCCCGGTGATGCCCCCTGCGGCAGGCGGTCACCCAACCGGAATGGCACCAGCACCATATCTCCGAGTGCCACCTTTGGGGAGGGCTCGCGGCACTCAGTGCCACCACCGTGACGCGGACCACTCCGGCGCCCGGCATACGGCAAGATGACGACGTGACCGACCGAGACGCCGCCCTCGATCCCTCTCTCGACCCCTCCCTGGACCCCACCGCCCCCGACCCCGCGTCGATGCGCAAGCAGTACCGGGCCGAGGGCTTCGCCGAGACCGACCTGGCCGCGACCCCTGTCCAGCAGTTCGCGCGCTGGTTCAAGCAGGCCGCGACGGAGGGCCACCTCTTCGAGCCGAACGCCATGATCGTCTCCACGGCCGACGCCGAGGGTCGGCCCAGCTCCCGCACGGTGCTCCTGAAGCACTTCGACGAGCAGGGCTTCGTCTTCTACACCAACTACGACTCCCGCAAGGCCCGCGACCTCGCCGAGAACCCGTACGTCTCCCTGCTCTTCCCCTGGCACCCGATGGCCCGCCAGGTCATCGTCACGGGCGTCGCCCGCCGCACCGGCCGGGACGAGACCGCCGCCTACTTCCGCACCCGCCCGCACGGCTCCCAGCTCGGCGCCTGGGCCAGCACCCAGTCCTCGGTGATCGCCTCGCGCGCGGACCTGGACGCCTCGTACGCCGAGCTGACCGCCCGCTACCCGGAGGGCGAACAGGTCCCGGTCCCGCCGCACTGGGGCGGCTTCCGGGTGGCCCCCCAGGCGGTGGAGTTCTGGCAGGGCCGCGAGAACCGGCTGCACGACCGGTTGCGGTACGTGGCGGAGACGGACGGGAACTGGCGGGTGGAGCGGCTCAGTCCGTGAGCCGACGAGCCTCACCCGGGTGGCCTCGCTCGGGGGCAGGTCAGAGAAAGTGCCCGCTGGCGAGGTAGGGCGCCGGAACAGGCATGCCCCGGACGGCGATGTAGCCTTCCTGGCCGATGTCGAGACGTGCGGCCAGCCCGACATCGATCGCCCACGCGTTGGGGGCCGTGATGCAGTTGACCAAGGTTGTCCCCTGTGCCGAGGCCAGGGCTTCCCACAACAGTTTCTGCGCGGTCTCCGGGTGCGCGGCGGCCAGCAGTGACGCTTGTCCCTGGTCGTCGAGGTAGGCGTATCCCGGCCTCGCTCTGTCCCGGCATACGACCAGCCGCAGCGTGCCGAGCATGTATCCGTGGTCCGGGCCGTGGCCCGCGACACGCAGGTCCTGGTCCAGCTGGTCCATCCACTCGAAGTCGTCTGCCCGGCCCTCCCCGAGGCCGTCGATGACGGGGAGCGTGGACCGGTCCACGGTGCCGACCATCCGCATCTGCGGGTGGAGCGAGAAGTCCGCCATCCGATACCGACGTGTGGCACCGGGGTGGACGCTGGACGAGAAGATGCCCGGTCGCCCGCCGGCGTGGGCGAGGGCGGCGTCCAGCAGTCGCTTCCCGACGCCCTGTCCCTGATAGCCGGGCAGCACTCCATAGGTGGCGAGGAACCACAGACCCGCGCGATTCTGCGAGATGGCGAACCCCACCGCTCTCTCGACGCCCGCATCCTCACCGACCGCGACCCAGCACCCTCCCGGGTCAACGCTCAGGAAGAAGCGCATCCGGTCGATCCACCGCTTCGAGTCAGCCGCCGACCGCGGCTCGGGTTCCGGATCGCTGACCCGTCTGGTGGTTCGCTCCGCCTCGGAGAACGTCACCGCCGAAGCCCGCTCCGCCGAAGGGAGATCGTCCTCTCGCATCGGCCTGACCTGCACAGAGTCCATCACTTCAGCGTAAGGATCAGCCAGGCCGGGGCGCATTCGGTTTTCCGACGCCGCAGGCGAACGCGAACGCAGACGACCCGCGAGCTCGGGTCCCTCCGCCTGACGGCGGGGGAGCCGGCCGGACGTACCGGCGAGCTCGCGGGTCGGGTGACTGCGTTGGATTCGGCCGGCTGCGTGTATCTCGTACACGCTGGTCCGGCACCGCACTGTGTGGGGCGAAGGGCCGCTAGCCCGCAGCCACCTCTTCCGTCCGGTATGAATTCATCTGCCGAACCACCTCCCTTCCGAAGTGATAGTCACACTAAGAAGCTGCAGGGTCCGGAGCAACCAGTTTTCCGAGATGTTGACGGAGCTCATTCGGACCGGAAGGCCATCGTGTGCGTCTTGTCGAGCCCCATGGCCTCGCGGTTCCACATTGTGCGCGCACCCGACCAGGGATGCACTGGTCTGCCGAGGGTCCCCAGCGCCTTTACAAGCTGCCAGAGGGTCGCGTTCATCGCGGTAGCGTCGTTGAGCGGTGTCCTGGCTTGCCGGAGGATCTTCGCGAGGCGGGCGAGGCGGGCGAGGCGGGCGGGGCGGTCGGCGAGGAAGACCTCGACGGGCATGTTGTCCTTGGCCTTGTTGCAGGGGACGCAGGCTAGGACGAGGTTGGAAATGCGATTTGAGCCCCCTCGGCTGCGGGGTCTGAGGTGCTCGACGTTCAAGGGCACGCCCGTGGCGTCGCAGTAAGCGCAGGCGCTGTTCCACTTGGCGTGGAGGTAGGCGCGGGATTCGATCCCGGCCAGAGTTCCTCGCTGGTACTCCACCCCGGCGAAGGGCCTGCCCGTACTCATGGAGTGGACGTCGAAGGCAACGTGTTCCACATGAATTTCAGTGACCGGTGCGTAGCGGCAGAGGCGAGACGCCAAGGAGTAGGCGGTATCGACACGGTGGCGTAGGGAGGGCGGTAGCCATCCTGCTGGACGGGGCCGGTTGTCCGGACGGGGTGCTCGGTAGCGGCGGTTGGCGGAGCGGCGCCTGTGCCGGTAGCCCGCGCGCTGCCGCATGCACAGGCGGATCTGTTCACCGCGGTGCTGGAGTTCAACCGAGACCAACCCCCGCCTGACGGTGATCACAACTCCTTGCCCGTCGACTTCCTTCTTATCGTCGGTGAGGGCGAGGCCGGTTCCAGAGTGGCTTCCCGTCCTTGGAGAGGACGAAGACCCTGCTTGCGCCGACACCGCCCGCGTACGCCGGATTGTGCGTGGAAGCGTCACCGCCCCCGTTCTCTGCCGCCTCCGCTGCCGTGGCAACGTGCTTGGCGTGACGCCGACGGGCCTCGGTGCCGTGCCCGTCGGTCTCCCCTCGCCCATGTTCCCTGCCGGTGCCCCGCCCGATGGCGGGGTGTCCCTGAGCCGTTTCGTCCCTTCTCCCAGGGGTGTCTGCTCCCACGGATTCCAGAGCAGGCTGCTGAGGAAGCACAGCCTCGTGGGTCTGCTCGCCTGCGGGAAACGTAGTCATCTAGGGCACCTCCTTGATCTTCAGATCTCGATGACTGGGGCTGGTCAGCCGGCAACCTTGCGGTCGGGGAGCGACTGACCTCGCACGTCCGGGTACCGAAAACGCTAGCGATCAAGCTGCGGGCGAACGGCTGAATCCACCTATGGCGCTCATTCGTGCGAAAGGATCCAATTCGTCGAACGCGCAGCCGATCTTGCTGCTGGTGCGATGTGCATTAGACGTGTGTGTGCCGTTCACCTAGCGTTCCGCGCATGACTGACATGACTGACATGACTGACATGACTGACATGACTGAGACGAGTGAGGTCCGGCGGGCGATTCTCAGCGGGTCCACCTTCGAGGACCAGATCGGGTACGCCCGTGCCGTGGTCGACGGGGACTGGGTGCACGTGTCGGGGACCACCGGGTACGACTACGCGACGATGACGATCTCGGACGATGTCGTCGAACAGGCCGAGCAGTGTCTGCGTAACGTCGGGGCGGCGTTGGCGGAGGCGGGGTGTTCGTTCGCGGATGTCGTGCGGGTGCGGTATCTGCTGCCCGAGCGGGAGGACTTCGAGCCGTGCTGGCCGGTGTTGCGGCGGGTGTTCGGGGAGGTGCGGCCGGCGGCGACGATGATGGTCTGCGGGCTGGCGGATCCTCGTATGCGGTTCGAGATCGAGGTGTATGCGCGGAGGGGGAGCGGCGATCGTGTCTGACCATCCGGACCATCCGGACCATCCGGATCTTCGGGATCTACGGATCGAGCCGGTGAAGGGTGACGTGATGCTCGAGCAGTGGCGGCACGTGCACAACGTGATCGTTCCGCCCGCCGCGATGGATCTGGAAGACGTACGGCAGCGCAGTGCGCGCTACCTGCTGGAGAACGCGTATCTCGGTGACGTCCTCGTCGGCTGCTCGACCGTCCGGCCGCCAGAGGCGGAGGCAGGGACGGAGGGCACCACGGCGACGGTGATCGCTCGTGTGCTGCCCGAGTACCGCGGGCGCGGATTCGGCACGGCGCTGTACGAGAACGGGCTCGCGCACGCGCGCGTGCTCGGCGCCCGGGTGGTCGAGACCTGTGTGTTGGCCGCCAATGTGGAGGGCGTCCGGTTCGCCGAGAGGCGCGGCTTTGTCGAGATCGAGCGGTATGTGCTGGATGGCGAGAGCGATCTGTGGCTTGACCTGCGGCTGGAGCCGTCCGCGGCCTAGGCTGGAGGCGGCGTCGCGTTTCCGGCGGACAACGATTGCTTCAATCTTGTGGGAACTCGGTGTGTGCTGCGTCACGTTCCAGTTAGATGATTGCTAGTGAGCGTACCGACGCGCTGTATGTGCGGACGCAGCTTGGCAGGGGGTCCAGGTGAGTGCTTCCCGGCGTAGTGGGATCACGGACGAGCTCGGGCCGGAGCCTGGGCGGGACGGTCCGGAGGGTTCGGGCGGTTCGGAGGGCTCGGGCGGGTCCGATCTGCTGGCCGCGCTGCTGGACGGGATGGACGCCGCCTTGTGCGCCTTCGACGCGGACGGGGTGGTGACGCACTGGAACCGCGAGGCCGAGCGGATCCTGGGCTGGACCGCGGCGGAGGCCGTGGGGCGGCAGGGGTTCGCGGGGTGGGCCGTGCGCAGTGCGGATGCCGAGGAGGTCGAGGGGCGGCTGATGTCGGCGATGCACGCCCCGGGGCGGCAGGTGGACGAGTTCGCGTTGCTGACGAAGGACGGCGGGCGGGTGCTCGTACGGACGCAGTCGGCGGCCGTGCGCGGGCCCGACGGGAAGCCGGCGGGGGTGTACTGCGCGTTCAGCGAGGTGCACGCGCAGATCGACCTGGAGCGGTCGATCGCCTTGAGCGAGGCGCTGTTCGAGGATGCGAGCTGGGGTGTGGTGCTCGTCGACGCCGATCTGCGGCCCGCCGTGGTGAACGCGCATGCGGCGCGGGCGTTGGGGATCGGGCGTACGTCGGTGCTGGGGCGGCCTCTCGGGGAGTTGCTCGCGCAGGGTGTGGAGGAGCTGGAGAGCGCGCTGACGCACGTGCTGGCGGAGGGCGCGCCGCCCGCTCCGGCGGAGATCTGGGTGAGTGTGCGGACGCCGGACGGTGAGAAGCGGCGTTGCTGGCGGTGTGGGTTCGTACGGCTGGCCTCGCCGCTCGCGGAGGAGCCGGTGCCGCTGGGTGTCGGCTGGTTGTTCCAGGACGTGACGGAGGCCAAGCAGGGCGAGCAGGAGGGGTCGCTGCTGCGGTTCCGTACGAATCAGTTGCACCGGGCGGCGCGGGCGGCCGCGGAGTGCGAGGACCCGGGGGAGGCGGCCACCGTTCACTTGGACTTCGCGCTGGCCGGGTTCGCCGACCATGCGCTGATCGACCGGGTGGCGGGTGGTTCGGTGGCGGACGGGGCGGAGGCGGGTCCGGTGCGGCTGGTGCGGGTGGCGGCGACGCCCTCCGGGGCGCCGGGGCCGAGTCTGATCACCGGGCAGGCAGGGTTGCCCGTGCGGTACGCGGAGGGGCATCCGGCGTTGCAGTGCGTGGACCGGATCGGGCCGGTGCGGGCGAGCGTGGGGTCGGTGCCGGCGGCGGAGGCGCGGGAGTGGGCGCTGGCGCGGCAGTGGCCGGCGGACGCGGTGCACGCGTTGTGTGCGGTGTTGCGGAGTCGGGGGCGGACGTTGGGTGTCGTGACGTTTCTGCGGGGGGCCGGGCGGAGTCCGTTCGAGCGCGGGGACGCGGTGTACGCGGAGGATGTGGCGGTTCGGATCGCGTCCGCGCTGGATCTGGCCGAGGTGATGGGCCGGGAGTAGGGGCCTTGGGGGGGTTCCGTGACAGGGGGCCTTGCGGCTCAGCGCAGGTAGAAGATCCGGTCCCCGTACTGCTCCATCACCCTCCGGTTCCACTCGTGGCCCCCGTCCACGTTCCCCGACCGCAGCAGCGGCGGCTCGATGCCCCGGTCGGCCAGGGTGCCGGCCGCCGTGGCCATGACCGCCTGGAGGATCGCCGATGTGACGACCGTCGAGGCGGGGGCGAAGGGCGCGGGGATGGTGTCGAGGGTGAGTTCCGCGTCGCCGATCGCGATCTTCGAGTCGAGGACGATGTCGCAGTGGTCCTTGAGGTAGGTGCCGGAGACGTGCCGTGACGTCGTCTCCGTGGCGTACGCCACCGACGTCACGCCGATCACCTTCGCACCCAGGGAGCGCGCCTTCATGGCCATCTCCACGGGCAGCGCGTTGCGCCCCGAGAGGGAGATGATCACGAGGGTGTCGCCCGTGCGGACCGGCGAGGAGTCAAGGACGGCGCTCGCGAGGCCGTCGACACGCTCGAGGGCCGAGCCGAGGGTCGCGGGCATCACGTCGACGCCGACGACGCCCGGGACGGCGAGCAGGTTCATCAGGGCGAGGCCGCCCGCGCGGTAGACGACGTCCTGCGCGGCGAGCGAGGAGTGTCCGGCGCCGAAGGCGAAGAGGCGGCCGCCGGAGGCGACGGTGTCGGCGAGGAGGGTGCCGGCCGCCTCGATGGCCTCCGCCTCCTCGTCGCGGACCCGTTGCAGCAGGCCGATCGCGGCGTCGAAGAACTGGCCGGACAGCTTGCCGTCGCTCATACGGGGCCCTTTCGGAGCGTCAGGTGTCTGCGTCGTGGCAGGGTGGTGTCTGCGGTGGTGTCCGTGTCGCAGATCACCGTGCGGTCTGGACCAGTGGGATGTCAATCGGGGTGTCATTCAGGACGCCCATAGGACAGGACGCCCATGGGACAGGACGCCCATAGGACAGAATGCCCATGGGATTCGATACGGCTGTGACAGCCCCGCCGTAACGTCTTGGTTTCCCCGGCGCGGCACGGTTGTCAGTGGTATCCGGCAGAATTGATGTCAGGGCCAGCGCACACGCCGCGAAGCTGTCGTGCTTCGGGCAATCTCATCAAGGGGCACGTATGTCCGGACTGATCGACACCACGGAGATGTACCTCCGCACCATTCTGGAGCTGGAGGAGGAAGGTGTGGTCCCCATGCGCGCCCGGATCGCCGAGCGGCTCGACCAGAGCGGGCCGACGGTCAGCCAGACGGTGGCGCGGATGGAGCGCGACGGCTTGGTGTCCGTCGCCAGCGACCGCCACCTGGAGCTGACGGACGAGGGCCGTCGGCTGGCCACGCGCGTGATGCGCAAGCACCGGCTCGCGGAGTGCCTGCTCGTCGACGTGATCGGTCTGGAGTGGGAGCAGGTGCACGCGGAGGCGTGTCGCTGGGAACACGTGATGAGCGAGGCCGTGGAGCGCCGCGTGCTGGAGCTGCTGCGCCACCCGACCGAGTCGCCGTACGGCAACCCGATCCCGGGCCTGGAGGAGCTGGGCGAGAAGGACGGCGCGGACCCGTTCCTGGACGCGGGGATGGTGTCGCTCGCCGACCTCGACCCGGGTCTGGAGGGCAAGACGGTCGTCGTGCGCCGGATCGGCGAGCCGATCCAGACGGACGCGCAGCTGATGTACACGCTGCGTCGTGCGGGCGTGCAGCCCGGCTCGGTGGTGAGCGTGACGGAGTCGGCGGGCGGGGTGCTCGTGGGCAGCGGCGGCGAGGCGGCCGAGCTGGAGGCGGACATCGCCTCGCACGTGTTCGTGGCCAAGCGCTGAGAGGCGCCGCAGTCGTCAACTCCCGGGACGTGTGGGGCAGTTGCGGCGCCCCCTTGTTCTCGTCGAATCCAAGATTCACTGTGCCGAATCGCAGCGCCGGGACGTTTCCCGTGCGACGCTGTCGCGTGAGGCATATGACCTGAGGGGCTCTTGGCCGGGGCGTGGCAGTGATGCCGTCCGGCCGGGGAGGGGGCGGGAAGATGTGCCGTAGAGACGGAGAGGGCCCCGGCGCCTGTGTGGCGCCGGGGCCTGTCCTCCCCTGTGCTGACCCGGAGCCCCGAGCTCTCAGGGTCATTCCCCTCGGACCGGTTTCCCCGACCGGTCCGCCTCCCGCTGAAGATCTCCCCTCGGCGACGGCGATCATTCCTTGAGCGGGGTCACTCGAACGAGGGGTGTTGCTCGCGGAGACGTCGTCTTCGAATGCGCATTCGATACTCTGCGGGTGACGAGTCGCGGGCTACGTGCGCTGGCTCACACAGCGGGTTCGGCAGACACGGCAGGCAGGACGCGGTTCACAGGACGTGATTCACAGGACCGGCCGCCTCGAGCGGAACGAGCGGTCCGAGCGGAGCTTAGGGGGGTGCCAGGACCTATGGCGCGACGCATCGACGTGACCGGGGCGTGCGGCGTACGCCTCGCGGCCTGGGAGTTCGGCGACCCTCCCAAGACCGACCCGGCGCCGGACCAGGGTCTCGCGGAAACCGAGCCGACGCCCGGCGTGCTGTTACTGCACGGCCTGATGGGCCGCGCCTCGCACTGGGCCTCCACCGCCCGCTGGCTCTCCGGGCGGCATCGCGCCGTAGCACTCGACCAGCGCGGCCACGGCCAGAGCGAGAAGCCCCCACGGGCCGCCTTCACCCGCGAGGCCTACGTCGAGGACGCCGAAGCCGTCCTGGAACAGCTCGGCCTCACCCCCGCCGTCCTCATCGGCCACGCCATGGGCGCCCTGACCGCCTGGCAACTCGCCGCCAAGCGCCCCGACCTGGTTCGCGGGCTGATCATCTGCGACATGCGGGCCTCCGCGCTCGGCGCGGCCTCCCAGCGCGAGTGGGAGAACTGGTTCAAGGCCTGGCCCGTCCCCTTCGCCACGCTCGCCGACGTCCGCAAGTGGTTCGGCGAGGACGACCCCTGGGTGGAGCGCCCGAACCCGGCCCGCGGCGAGTTCTACGCCGAGGTCATGCAGGAGTCCCCCGACGGCTGGCGCCCGGTCTTCGAGCCGGAGCAGATGCTGGAGTCCCGCGAGACGTGGGTGTACGACGCGCACTGGGAGGAGCTCACCCAGGTCCAGTGCCCCGCCCTGGTCGTCCGCGGCCTCGACGGCGAGCTCGGCCGTGCGGAGGCCCAGGAGATGGTCCGCGTACTGCCCCGCGGCCAGTACGCGGAGGTCGCCGACGCCGGCCACCTCGTGCACTACGACCAGCCGGAGGCCTGGCGGGGCGCCATCGAGCCCTTCCTCGACGGCCTCCTCACGGACCTCCAGGGCTGACGCTCCGCGTCTTGTACACGGCGCGCGCCCCCGGCACGGGGGCTCACCCCTTGCTGACCGCCAGCAGAATCTCCGGCAACTGCCGTGCCGTCCGCGGCGCCGCCATCCGCAGCCCCGCCACCGCGATCGCCGTCCCGTAGACCGCACCGACCGGCAGCAGCAGCCAGCTCCACTCGTCGCCGCCCTCACTCACGTTCACCCAGATCGTCGCCGCGATGACGGGGGCGCACAGCAGGGCGCCCCCGACCATCCCGCCGAGGATCGCCATGAAGGCGAGCCCGGACTGCCCGGGAGCGACGTTCTTGTGGCCCTCCTGCGGGATGGAGTACGGGAAGCGGGCGGACGTCCACGCGCCGGTCGCCAGCAACGCGCCGAGCAGCGCGAAGGACAGCCCGAGCACCTCGGGCAGCTTCGGCCAGTCGCCGAGCAGCGCCGTCGTCAGGACGGTCACGAGCGTGGCGTACGGCAGCGTGATCACCAGCAGTGCCAGCGCCCGCGCCCGCAGCTCGACGTACGCGTCCCGGGTGGAGGAGATCGTCATCGCGACGATCCAGAACGCGGAGGTGTCCTGCCCGAACTGGTTGTACATCTGCACGCCGAGCATCCCGGCGGCGAAACAGGCGAAGTAGAGGGAGCCGGTGCCCTGCACGGCGTTGAACAGCGGCACGATCAGGCCGATGGCGAGGGACGTCACCCAGGCCGCCTTGGTCTTGGGGTCGCGCCACACATAGCGCAGGCTGCGCTCCATGACCGTGCCGGTACGGCCGCCGGGCAGCAGCCGGGACAGGCCCGTCGAGGTCCGCTCCCGGGTGGCCCTCGCGTCGATGGCCTGGAGGGTCGATCCGTCAGGCGAGGTCATCAGCCGGGTCAGATGCCGCGACCACAGGGCCAGCAGCGCCACCAGCGCGAGGGCGGACAGAGCGAGCTGGAGGACGGCGACGCCGTACGACCCCTGGCTCGCGGAGTCCGCCGCCCCGATCGCCGACGCGGGCGGCACCCACTTCAGCACCTCGGCCGGCGCGTCGAGCTGGCCCAGCCCGCCCGAACTCAGCCGTTGCGCACCGAAGTTCACCACCTGCGCCCCGATCGCGACGAACAGCCCGCTCAGCACCGCCAGATCACGGCCCTTGCGGCTGGTCAGCAGCCGGATGTTGGCGGCGGCGACGGTCCGCGCGAGGGCCACGCAGACCAGCAGCGCGAGGGCGCCACCGACGACGCCGACGACGTACGCCACACCCCCGTGCGCGACGGAGACCACCGATCCGGCCAGCACGCACAGGGTGAACAGCGGCCCGATGCCGACCAGCGAGGCCGCGAGCAGCGCCCGCACCAGCGGGCGGGGCCGCAGGGGCAGCATCACCAGACGGGTGGGGTCGAGGGTCTCGTCGCCGCCGGGGAAGAACAGCGGCATCACCGCCCAGCCGACCGCCAGCACCGCCACCAGCGGCACGACCACGGACGCGGCGTGATCGTGGCCGCGGAGCGCGATCAGCAGGATCAACAGCAGGGCGGAGGAGAGCAGCACGGCGACGGCCGACCCGATGTACGCGGCCCGCCGCCCGCTGGACTGCCGTAGGCCATTGTGCAGCAGCGACAGCTTCAGCCGTACGACGACCGGGGTGATGGATGCCGTCGTGGTGCTCACCGGGCCGCCCCGCCGCCCAGCCAGTCGAGGTGGGAGCCGGTGTCGCGGCTGTCCGCGCCGACGAGTTCGAGGAAGGCCCGCTGCAACGAGGGCGCCTCGCCGCGCACTTGCGCGAGGGGGCCGTGGGCGCGGATGCGGCCGACGGCCATGACGGCCACCCAGTCGCACAGGGACTCGACGAGCTCCATCACATGGGAGGAGAAGACGACGGTGGCGCCGGACGCCGTGTACCGCTCGAGCACACCCCGAATGATCTGCGCGGACACCGGGTCGACGCCCTCGAACGGCTCGTCGAGGAACAGCACTTCGGGGTTGTGGAGGAGTGCGGTGGCGAGCCCGATCTTCTTGCGCATGCCGGTCGAGTAGTCGACGACGAGCTTGTGCTGGGCGCCGGACAGGTCGAGGACGTCCAGCAGCTGCGTGGCCCGCTTGTCGACCTCGGCACCGGGCAGCCCGCGCAATCGCCCCGAGTAGGCGAGGAGTTCGCGCCCGGACAGCCGCTCGAACAGCCTGAGCCCCTCGGGCAGCACCCCGATCCGGGCCTTCACCTCCACCGGATCCCGCCACACGTCGTGCCCGACGACCTCGACGCTCCCCTGATCGGGCCGCAGCAGCCCGGTCACCATCGACAGCGTGGTGGTCTTCCCGGCCCCGTTCGGCCCGACGAGCCCGATGAACTTCCCCGCGGGCAACTCCAGATCGATCCCGGCGACGGCGACCTGCTGCCCGAACCGCTTCCAGAGCCCTCGCACACGTACGGCGGCTGCACCCACCACTGCTCCCGACGTCATGGGTGAACCCTACGGGCCGGGAGATTGCCTGAGGTTACCGATCCCGCCCGCACGCGTAGGCGAGCGGCGAGATCAACTCCTCCGCGTCCGGCAGCCACCGGTTCGCCGGCGTAGGACGGCAGGCCCACTGCACGGCACCCGAGGATCCGTACCGCGTGGGAGGCGCCGCGACGTACTCGCCCTCCCCGAGCGCGACCAGATCGAGAGACGACGGCGACCAGCCCAGCTTGCGCACCAGATCCGGGACCTTCACCGAAGCCCCCGGCAACACGAAGAACTGCATCCGACGGTCCGGCGTCAGCGTCACCGGCCCCAGCGTCAACTCCATCCGCTCCATGCGCGCGAGCGCCAGAAACCCGGCCGTCTCCGCGACGGAGATCGCGTCGAACGTACGCCCGGTGGGCAGCAGGATCGACGCCGTCGGCTGCTTCTGCCACATCCGGCGCGCGACGGTCGCACTGCCTGTGGCCTGCGTCTCCCAGTCGCCGCCCGCCGCATGAGCGCCGGGTGCGGCGCACGCGGCATCGCCGCACGAGCAGCGCTGCGCCCCGTCGACGGCTTCCAGCCAGGTGCCGGGGAAGACGTCCCAGTGGCGCTCCTCGGCGTAGCGTACGGCTGCGTCCAGCAGCGATTCCCCGCGCTGCTTCGGAATCTGAGCGGCTTCGGTGCCCGCGATCGTCTCTTCCACGCTGAACACAACTCCCGCGCCCACCTCGGGTTACGGCCAGGCCCTGTCGCCGGACTGACTTCTGCCTCGCGGCGCTGGCACGCACTCCCCCACGCTCGGCTGCGCTCGCGCGGGGGGACCCCCAGCCGCGTTGCCGAAAGGCCCTAGTAGCTCCGCTACTAGGGCCTTTCGGCGCCTTGCGATCGCACGCTCCCCCACGCTCGAACCGAGCTCGCGCGGGGGCACCCCCATCGCCGCCGCGAGGCCCGCCCTCCGGGCGGACGAAGCCAGTCCGGCGACAGGACCTACGCGCGCGGGGGAGGAGCATTGATTCCCCATTTGGGGCGCATGGGTGCATGTGTGGGGGCGCGCAGGAGGAACCGCGGCACGAGCTGGGTAGCCAGGAGTGGGGTCGGCATCAGCCGTAACCCCGGCAATCCTCGCAAGCCTCGCATTTTCGCTGTCTGGACGGGGCATTGATCTTCACGGCCGGATCCTTTCGCTCGGCAGGCGAGGGGTGGGGCCGTGGAAGACACATCAACTCGGTGCGTGGGCAGGCACCGCAGCCACAGGGGGTTATGCCATGGCCGCAAGGCCTCTCGTCGCGCGGCAGCCGAACGAACGGCTGCAGGCGCTCATCCAGGAAGCGGGCTGCTCGAACGCAGGGCTGGCCCGCCGGGTCAACATGTGCGGCGCCGAGCACGGTCTCGATCTGCGGTACGACAAGACGTCCGTGGCGCGCTGGTTGCGCGGGCAACAGCCACGCGGACGCGCCCCGGCGATCATCGCCGAGGCGCTCGGCCGCAAACTCGGCCGTACGGTCACGATCGACGAGATCGGCATGGCCAACGGCAAGAACCTCGCCTCGGGCGTCGGCCTGCAGTTCTCGCCTACGGTCCTGGGCGCCATCGAGCAGGTGTGCGAGCTGTGGCGCAGTGACGTGGGCCGCCGGGACTTCCTGTCCGGTTCCTCCGTCGCCGCCTCGGCGCTCGTCGAGCCCAGCCGCGACTGGCTGATCTCCTCGCCCGACTCGCAGGTGGCGCGCTCGGGCGGGCCGCGGGTGGGGCAGTCCGACGTGGCGGCCGTACGCGCGATGACCCAGGCGCTGGTCGACCTGGACCACCAGTACGGCAGCGGGCATGTGCGCCCGGTCGTCGTGCACTACCTCAACAGCGTCGTCTCCGGACTGCTGGCGGGCTCCTACCGCGAGGCGGTCGGCCGTGACCTCTTCGCCGCGGTGGCCCGGCTGACCGAACTCGCCGGCTACATGGCCGTCGACACCGGCCAGCCCGGCCTCGCCCAGCGCTACTACATCCAGGCACTGCGGCTCGCCCAGGCGGCGGGCGACCGCGGCTACGGCGGGTACGTCCTCGCCGCCTCCATGAGCCACCTCGCCGCCCAGCTCGGAAACCCGCGCGAGATCGCGCAGTTGGCGCGGGCGGCGCAGGAGGGGGCGCGAGGGCGCGTGACACCGCGCGCGGAGTCCATGTTCCACGCGGCGGAGGCGCGCGGGCACGCGCTGATGGGCGACGCGCGAGCCGCCCAGGTGGCGTCCGCGCGCGCGGTGAACGCCCTGGAGCAGGCGGACCCGGACTCCGGGGACGACCCGGCGTGGATCGCGCACTTCGACGAGGCCTACCTGGCCGACGAGTTGGCGCACTGCCACCGGGACCTGGGGCAGGCCGAGGCGGCGGCGCGGTGCGCGCGGGAGTCCCTGGCCGGGCACCCCGAGTCGCGGGCGCGCCGTAGGGCCATCGGCTACGTGCTGCTCGCCACCGCGCAGGTGCAGCAGCGGGAGGTGGAACAGGCCTGCAATACGGGGCTGAAGGCGGTCGAGCTCCTCGAGACCCTGCGGTCCAACCGGGGCGCCGAGTACCTGGACGACTTCCAGCAGCGGCTGGATCCCTTCCGGGACGAGCCGGTGGTAAGGGAGTTCGGCGCGCGGATGGAGCTGCAAGCGGCGGCGTGAAAGGGGCCATATACAGCGGTGCGAAAGGGGGCCATATACAGCGGATCGGGGCCCGGTTCTGTCACCGCTTTGTCACCGAGGCCGCCGTGATCTGTTACGGCGGTCACAGCGACGCAGGTCAGGTCCTTGACCGCGTGGCACCGGGCTCTGGGGACCCGGTAGCGTGAGCCGACGATTCCGAAGGTCCCCCATTAGTAGGAGTCCCGGTGACGCAGAGTGGACAGGGCGAGGAGCCCCCGCCGCGCGAGGCGCGCGAAGGCATCGTGCTGCCCTCCGACGGCGGGGAACCCCTGCTGCCGGGTATGACGGGCGGATACGGCGGCCGACCGGCCGGCGGGCACAACACTCCGGCGCCCGGCGCCCCGTCCGGTCCGCCATCCGGCCCGGCCTCGGCGCCGCCCGGCGGCCAGTCCTGGGGCACCCCGTGGGGCCCCGACCAGCACCAGACCCCGGCCCCGCCACCGGGCCAGGGCTGGTCGACCCAGCCCGCCCAGCCGTGGAACTCCGCCGAACCGACCCCCCCTCCCGCCTGGGGCACGCCGGAAACGCAGGGTGGCATACCCCAGGAGGGGCCACAGGGATCGACGTACGGCACCGACGGGTACGGCCGCACCGACGGGTACGGCCCTGCGGCGCCGGGCGGCGGGGCCTACGGCCCGGTCGGCGGCGACGGCTCGCTGCCGCCTGCGGGACATGACGGCTCGGGCGCCGGTGGTTACGGCTCCATGCCGCCCGCAGGGCATGATGGCCAGGGTGACGGTGGCTACGGCTCCTCTCCGCCCGCAGGGCACGGTGGTGCCGGTGGGTACGGCGCTTCCGACGGCGGGGCCCCTCTGCCGCCCGTGGCGCAGGACGCTGGGCCGGTGCCGTCCGCCGGAGGCTACGGCTCTCACGCAGGCGGGGCTCCCCTGCCGCCCGCGGCCCCCGGTGACTCGAACGGCTTCCTCCCGGCGCCCAGACACAGCGTGCCCGGCTCCGCCCCTCTGCCGCCCGCCGACGAGGGCGCCACCCAGTACATACCGCCGGTCGCCCCCACCGCCGCCCCCACCGCCGCCCCCACCGCCGCCCCCTCCGCCTCCGCCGACGAGGGAGCGACGCAGTACCTCCCGCCGGTGGGACCCGGAGCGCTGCCGCCCGAGGTGAACGCCGAATCGCCCGCGGAATCGCCCTCCGAGTCGACCCAGTTCCTCGGCCGTGCGCCACGAGGCGGCCCCCGCGGCGGACCGGGCCCTCAGCCCGGAGCGGCACCTCAGCCCGCCGCCGGCCCCGGCCCCATGCCGTCCCCCGGCCCGTTGCCGCCCGCCACCGGCCCCGACGCCGAGGCCACGCAGTACATACCGCCCGTGCCCGGGCAGCAGCCCGCCGGAGCGGCATACGGCGGGGACCGGCAGACGCCGGCCGAGTTCGACAACCTCTTCCGCAGCGAGCCGGGCGGCCCGGCCGCCACCCAGCAACTGCCGCGCCTCCAGCAGCCCGGGGCCACGCCCGGCGCCCAACCGCCGTACGCGCAGCCCCACCAACCGCCGTACGCGCAGCCGCCGTACGCCGGCCCGCCGCAGGCTCATGGGCACGGCGACGGGGGCCGAGGCCGTCGTACCGGATCGCGCGTGCCCCTCATCGCCGCCGTCGGCATCGGTATCGCCGTCCTCGGTATCGGCGCGGGTGCGCTGCTCGCGGGCGGGGGCGACGACAAGGGCGACGGCAAGAACCAGACCGTCTCCGCCACCGCCCCGGCGACCGACGGCTCGGCCTCGCCGTCCGCCGACCCGGCGAAGCAGCAGGCCGTCGCCCTGGACAAGCTGCTCGCGGACAGCGGGGACAGCCGGACCTCGGTGATCAACGCGGTGGCCGCCGTGAAGTCCTGCAAGAACCTCGGCCAGGCGGCCAAGGACCTGCGCGATGCCGCCCAGCAGCGCAACGGCCTGGTGACCAGCCTGTCGGCCCTCTCGGTCGACAAGCTGCCCAACCACGCCGCGCTGACCGACGCCCTCACCAAGGCGTGGAAGGCGTCCGCGTCGGCCGACAACCACTACGCGGCCTGGGCCGACCAGGCGGCCGGCAAGAAGGGCTGCAAGAAGGGCCAGGCCCGCGTGACCGGGCAGACCCTGGCAGGCAACCGGGCGAGCGGCACGGCCAGCACCGAGAAGGTCAAGGCGGCCCGGCTGTGGAACGAGATCGCGAAGACGTACGGCCTGACCCAGCGCCAGCCGGTCCAGCTCTGACCGGGACCTGAACCGGGCCTGACCGGAGAGGGGCCGGAGCCGCCCGGTCCCTCAGTTCACCTCGGCGTTCCGCAGCGTGGCCGTCACGTCGGTGAAGCCCTTCCTGGCCGACACCAGCCGACCCTGCCGTACCACCTGCAGGGTCACGTCGGTGTTGACCAGGCGCGGGAAGCCGACGGAGGCGAGCGGACCCTGGAACCGCCACTGGAGCGTCGGCGTCAGTCCGCCCGTGCCGACCTTGAGCCCGTGGTCCAGGGTCTCCCGTACGGTGTCGGAGGACACCTGACCGTCGCCGAGCGACTCGATGACCTTCTGCAACACGGTGTACGCGATCCAGGTGGTCTGCACACCGGCGTCCGCCGCGTCGATGCGGTTGTCGTCGAAGGCCTTCTCGCTGATGACCTTCTTCATCCCGTCCCAGCGCGTGTCCGTCTCCACCGGGTACCAGCCGGTGATGTACGACCCCTCGTAGGGACCTGACTTCCCGCCGGATGCGTCGATCCCCGTCTGGTCCACGTCGCCGAGCACCATGCCGGTGCGCACCTCGGGGTAGTCCTCGCGGGCGCGGCGGAAGGAGTCCATGAAGGTGCCGGTGCGGTCGCCGAGCGCGGGCACCACGCACCCCTTCTTCTCCAGCTCGGTGGTGGTGCTCTCGAGCGCCTGATCCGACTGCTCGGAGTACTCGGTGGCGTCGTCCGCCGCCCGCAGGTCCTGCGAGGCCTCGTGCCCGCCCGCCGTCAGGCCGGAGTCGAGCAGGTTCGGCAGCTCGTCGCCCGCGATGGTGTCGGGCCGTACCAGCGCGACGGGTCCGCAGCCGGCGAGCGACTTGCCGAGACCGGCCAGGAGCGCGGGCTGGCCGCCGTTCACGGGGTAGGAGAGCGGGCTGGTGAACTCGGCGGAGGTGACGCCGTAGCCGCCTATGTACGGGATGCCCGCGCCCTCCAGGGGCGGGAAGAAGGAGTCGGCGTGCTGGCTGTAGGAGCCGACGACCGCGACCACGTTCTCCTTGACCGCGCGCCGGGCGCACCGGGCGGCGGCCACGCTGTCGTTACGGTCGTTGCAGGTCAGTACGGTGAGCTCGCGGCCGTTGATGCCGCCCCGGGAGTTGACCCAGCGGGCGTAGGCCTGGGCGAAGGCCGGCATGCCGGGTTTGTTGGTCGCGTTGGTGTTCTCCGGGGCCCAGGTCATAACCTTGATCGGGTCGTCCCCTGAACCCCCCGTGGTACCGGGGACGACCCCGCATCCGGCGGCGAACGACGCACACGCCAGCAGCGTCCCCGTGGCGAGGGCGGTGGCCCTGACGGGCCTGGTGGACCTGGTGGACCTGGGCATGGTGGTGCTGCGGAAGCGTCGCTTGCCGGTCATGGACAGACACGCTTCCGCCACATCGCTAACCCGGGTGTGCCCCTTGGTTATCTGTCGGTGGCGTAAAGGTGAACAGAGGGGGGCCGGTGAGGCCCTTGCGGAGGGGAACGTACGATCGGTGACCGTGCAGGATTCGGAGAACTCTTCCCGTCACGGCCGTCGCTCCTCCACCATGGGCGGCATGCCACTCAACGACATGCCGTGGTGGCGCTGGCGCAGCAATGTGCGCTCCGCGCTGCACATGCTCTCCGATCCGGTGTTCCAGCGGGACGTCTGGCTGGCCGGCGTCGAGGGATACGGGGACGTCACCGACGCCGTGTACCGCCTGGTCGAGGACACCTGGCTGGACAACTGGTCCGCCGAGAAGTACGTCGGCACGATCTTCCGGGACTCCCAGGAGGCCGCGCTGGTCGACACCGCCGTACTCCGGGTGCTGCGGATCATGCACCAGGTCGGCCCGGACGCACCCGTCTCCGCCTACGTCGACCACCAGGCCTGGCCGGAAGCGGTCCGGGCGGCGCGGGACGCGCACGTCAGGATGTCGATGGCCGACAGCGAGGACCCGGACACACCACCGCGCACGCTCGAGGTACTGCGGATACTCACGCGGTCGGCCTGAGGCGGTCGGGCTTGATGTGGTCGGCCGACTTGAGGCGGTGGGCCTGAGCCGGTCGGCCTTGATGTGGTCGGGTCGGCTTGATGCGGTCGGTCGGCTTGAGGCGGTCGGGCTTGATGTGGTCGGCCGACTTGAGGCGGTGGGCCTGAGCCGGTCGGCCTTGATGTGGTCGGGTCGGCTTGATGCGGTCGGTCGGCTTGAGGCGGTCGGGCCTTGATGTGGTCGGTCGGCCCGGGGCGGCCGGCCTTGACGTGGTCTGCCTGACGAGACGGCGGGCGGGCCCGGGTGCCGGATATGGGACCCTGTCCGCATGAACGAGCAGTCCCCCCGAGCCGCCGCTCCCGCCGACCAGTACGTCCTGATCCTGTCCTGCCCCGACAAGCAGGGCATCGTGCACGCCGTGTCGAGCTACCTCTTCATGACCGGCTGCAACATCGAGGACAGCCAGCAGTTCGGCGACCACGACACGGGACTGTTCTTCATGCGCGTCCACTTCTCGGCGGAGGCGCCGGTGACCGTGGACAAGCTGCGGGCCAGCTTCGCGGCGATCGGTGACTCCTTCCAGATGGACTGGCAGATCCACCGGGCCGAGGAGAAGATGCGGATCGTGCTGATGGTCAGCAAGTTCGGCCACTGCCTCAACGACCTGCTCTTCCGCGCCCGCATCGGCGCGCTGCCGGTGGAGATCGCCGCCGTCGTGTCCAACCACACCGACTTCGCCGAGCTCGTGGGGTCGTACAACATCCCCTTCCACCACATTCCGGTGACGAAGGACACCAAGTCGGAGGCCGAGGCGCGACTGCTGGAGATCGTGCGCGACGAGAACGTCGAGCTGGTCGTGCTCGCCCGCTACATGCAGGTGCTCTCCGACGACCTGTGCAAGCAGCTCAGCGGGCGGATCATCAACATCCACCACTCCTTCCTGCCGAGCTTCAAGGGCGCGAAGCCGTACCACCAGGCCCACGCGCGCGGCGTGAAGCTGATCGGCGCCACCGCCCACTACGTGACCGCCGACCTCGACGAGGGCCCGATCATCGAGCAGGAGGTCGAGCGGGTCGGCCACGACGTGACCCCGGACCAGCTGGTCGCGATCGGCCGGGACGTGGAGTGCCAGGCGCTGGCGCGGGCGGTCAAGTGGCATGCGGAGCGCCGGATTCTGCTGAACGGGCGCCGGACGGTCGTCTTCGCCTAGGCCGGCTCTGATGCGGGGGCAATTGGCAGATCTGTTCCACCCCCGAGACGAAAAACCCCAGGTGACACCAGGGCGCGGGTGGAACAGATCTGCCAATTACCGCATGGTGACGGCAACCTACATCCGGCTCAACGACGCCGCGGCGAACAGCACATCCCTGATCGCCTCGCGGTCACCGAGTTGCCCGGCCGCCGCCTCCGTCGGAGACACATGTCCCGCCGCCAGCCGGCAGAACTCCACGCCGTCCAGCGCCACGTGTGCCACCTCGTGCTCGGCGGAGCCCATCGCGCCGGGGGAGTCCAGCGGGATCAGCCACTCGCCGCCCCCATGCCCCTCGATCTCCAGCCGCAGGCTGCGGCCGGGCGCGCCGGCCGGGACGAGGTGTCGTCCGAGCGCCGGTGAGGCCAGCCCGTTCCGCCGCCGCACGGCCAGCGCGCCGGGCAGCATCCGGGCCGCGAGGTCGATCATGCGGTTGAGGTGGCGCGGGGAGGGCGGCCCGTACGGGTAGTCCACCGCCTCTGCGATGTCCTCCGCGTGCACCCAGCACTCGAAGGCGCGGTCCAGCATCGCGTCGTGCAGCGGCAGTTCGCAGCCGCCGTACGACACCGCCAGCTTCCCGGGGCCTTCGCCGGTGAACGACACCGTGCGCACCAGGTCGTGGCTCTGCTCCCGCCAGGGCGCCCGCACGGAACGGGTGGGCGGGAAGTGCGAGGCCCGCCAGTAGGCCTCGGTGCGCGCGGACGGCGTGGGGGCCTGCGCGACGATGTCGCCCAGCGGGTCGTCGAGCCCGAGGGCGACCGCGACCAGGCCGTCCACCGTGAGTAGATGCGCGATGACCCCGGCGACCGTCGTACGACGGCTCGTCTGCTCCTCGCCCTCGAACCAGCGCAGCCGCACGGGCGCGTGCCACTCCGCGTCGCCTATGTCCTGCAACAGGGCATCCAGGCGGGCGGTCTCGGCGTCGTACGGAGCGGCCCACCGGGGCACCGGGATGCGCGGTGGGCGCCGGTCCAGGCAGCTCTGCAGGACGCGGGTGCGCAGGCCGGGGTCCAGGTCGAGGGTCTCCGGGCGCTGCAACAGGCCTACCGCCTCGCGCAGCCGCAGCGCCTCGTCCGCGCAGGTGCCGCAGTCGCCGAGGTGTTCCTCGACGGCCGCCGTCTCCTGAGCCGAGCACGCGGCCAGCGCCCATGCCCCGAGGAGTGACTTCAGGACGTGGTGTTCCAGGACGAGTGGGGCGGGGGCGGGCCGGGGTGCCAGGTCTCCCAGCTCCTCCAGCGTGGGCAGCGGCCGGTCGCCGTCCTCTACGGAGGCGCGGGGCATGGGTATGCGGGGCGATGGGCCGGGGCCGGGGCCGGGGCTGTCGCCGCTTCCGGGACCGCTGCCGCCTCCCGGGCCGTCAGGGCCGCTTGGGCTGCCCGGGCCGCTAGGGCTGCCCGGGCCGCTAGGGCTGCCCGGACTGCCTGGACCGACCTGGCTGCCGTATCCGAACTGCTGGTCGTCTGTGGCGTCCTTGGCGTCCTTGGCGTCCTCGCAGCCCTCACCGCCCTCGCCGCCCTTGCGGGAGCCGCCGTAGCCTTCCTTTTCCTCGTCGCCGCCGTGCTCGTCGCCGTGCTCGGCACCGTGTTCGTCGCCGTGCTCGTCATACGCCTCGAAGCGACCCGCTCCGCTCACACCGCACCCCCGTATCCGGGCGGAGCCCCCGGCGCCGCGGCGTTGTGGGCGGTGGACAGCAGTTGCAGGCCGAGGCGCAGGCGGCGTCGGGCCTCGTCCTCGGTGAGGCCGAGGTCGGCGGCGGTCTGGCGGTAGTCGCGGCGGTGGAAGTAGGCCATCTCCAGGGCGGTGCGCAGCGGGACGGGCATGGACTGGACGATGTAGTCGGCGCGGGCGGCGACCGAGGCGTGGCGGACCTTGCGCTCCAGTTCCTCGGTGGAACCGTGGCCGTCCTGGGCGAGCGCGGCCGTCTCGGTGGCGCGCAGCCGCTGCACGGCGAGGCGGTGGGTCAGCGTGGCCACCCAGGAACGCAGGGGGCCCTGCTTGGGGTCGTAGGCGTCGGGGTGTTCCCAGACGTGGGCGAAGACCTCGCGGGTGGTGGCTTCGGAGGCGCGCTCGTCTCCGAGTACGCGGTGGGCGAGGCTGTACACGAGGGAAGCGAAGCGGTCGTAGAGCTCGCCGAGGGCGGCCGCCTCACCGCGTGCGAGCCGCTGCTGCATCTTGCGGTCCCAGCGGGGCGGTGCGTCCTTCTTCGCCATGTGGCCCCCTCACCCTGCCCGTCCCCGGGTCAAGCCTGTGCCCACCGTCTCCTCGAATGTAGTCGGCACCTCCGACAACGCACGCTCCTTTGTGGCAATGCGCGCCCCCCGAGGTCCGCAGGTGGTAGTGGACCTTGACGCACGTGACCCTCGCACCCGGCCCTCGCACGCGGCGTCTACCCACGCAGCGTGTGATCAGACCTGATCGAACAGGATTGATTGCGGCGGAAACAAGCCGCTTTCGATTTGTTTCCGTTTCTCGGGCCGTGTTTCAGGGAACCGCCGCTGGGCAGCCGCGCTGCAAGGAAGCGTAAGGATGGCTTCCGTTTGCTTTCCGGCGGACGAAGGGCATGGTGGTGGCGTTCAATGTGACCGGCAGTGGGCAGGGCGAGTGGGCCGTGCTCAGGGTGTCGGGCGAGCTGGACCTGGTGACGTCGCCGGCGCTGCGTCAGCGGGTGCACGACGCGGTGGCCGAGGGCCGCCACAACCTCGTCCTCGACCTCTCCGAGGTCTTCTTCTGCGACTCCAGCGGCGTCGGCGTGCTCATAGCCTCCCGCCGCCTCATCCGTTCCTGCCAGGGCCGCCTGCGCCTGATCCTGCCGGCCAACGGAGCGGTGGACGGTTCCCACGTCAACCGGGTCCTGGGCGCGCTGGGCGTCCGCCGCCTGTTCGACGTCCACGTGGACCTGGCGTCGGCGGTCGAGGAGGACGTCGATCCGCTGTCGGCGTGACCGAAGCCCGGGGCACCGACCGACCCGACGGAAGCGACCGGAGTCACGGCTCTGCCACGGCGTTGTCCCGAAATTCCCCCGGTCTTGGCACAAGCGTCGTTTTTCCGCGCCCGCAGGCGCCTCGGCGTCGTACGCTCCGTGCCAGCATGCACCCGACGTGACGTAAAGGCGGCTCGAAAGACATGGTCAGCAGCGAGTACGAGCGCAGGATCGCCGCCCGGTTCGCCACCTTCGACCAGGACGGCAACGGCTATATCGACCGTGAGGACTTCAGCGTGGCGGCCAAGGCGCTGCTCGCGGAGTTCGGTACGGCCGCCCGGTCCGACAAGGGGCAGGCCCTCTACCTCGGCGCCGAGGCGTTCTGGCAGGGCATGGCCGGCATCGCGGACCGGGACGGCGACCAGCGCATCACCCGGGACGAGTTCGTCGGCAGCGCGGTCAAGCGCCTGCGCGACAACCCCGAGCGGTTCGCCGAGATCGCCCGCCCCTTCCTGCACGCGGCCCTCGACCTGGCCGACCCGGACGGCGACGGAAAGGCCACCGTCGAGGACACCGTACGAGTGCTGAAGGCCCTCGGTGCGCCCGAGGACATCGCCCGCGCGGCGGCCGCCACGCTCGACCAGGACGGCGACGGCAGGGTGGCGGAGACCGAGATCGTGTCGGCTTTCGCCCGGTACTTCACTGTCCCGGAATGACCGTTACGGCACCATCCCCGCCGTTCCCGAAAACCGCTCCCGTTCACTCCCCGAGTGACGCTCCGGTTCACGTCCCCGCATACCGCTCCCGCAGCTTGTACTTGAGCACCTTCCGCAGCGTCTCGCCCCGCGGAAGGGCGTCGACCACCTCCAGCCGCTCCGGCAGCTTGTGCACCGACAGCCCTTCCGCGCGCAGATACGACGTCACCGCCTCCAGCGTCAGCACCTCGGCCCCCGACGGCTGTTCGGCCGCCTCGACCACGGCACAGACCAGCTCCCCGCGCGCCGCGTCCGGCAGCCCGATCACCGCCACGTCCCCGACGGCCGGGTGCCGGTGCAGCAGGTCCTCGATCTCCTTGGCCGAGACGTTCTCGCCCTTGCGGATGATGACGTCCTTGAGCCGCCCGGTGAGCACCAGATGCCCGCTGTCCGTCAGCCGCCCGAGGTCACCGGTGCGCAGAAACCCCTCCTCGTCGAAGGCCTCCGCCGTCTGGGCCGGATCCAGATACCCCTGGCACACGGCCTCCCCGCGCAGCCGCACCTCGCCGTCCACGATCCGGATCTCCATCTCCTCCGGCGGCCGCCCCTCCGTGGTGGCCAGGTTCTCCGCCGTGTCGTCCGCCGCCCCCATCGTGATCATCGGCACCTCGGTCATGCCGTACCCATGGGTGAGCCGCACGCCCATCTCCCGTACGACGGCGTGGTACAGCTCCGGCGGCTTGGGCGCCCCGCCGCCCGCGAGCAACCGCAGGGTCGGGATGACCGGCACCCCCGGCTGCTTGCGCTGCTCGGCCAGGAACATCGAGTAGAACGCCGTCGACCCGCCCGCCATCGTCACCCCGTGCGCGCGGTACCCCTCCAGCGCGTCCGGCAGCGCGAACTGTTCGAACATCACGGCGGGGAAGCCGTACAGCAGCAGCATCACCATGTAGTCCGGGCCGCCGATGTGGGCGTACGGGAAGGCGATCGAGCCGACGTCGGACGCGGAGGGTCGCAGCGCGTGAGCGAGGCAGGAGCCGCCCGCGATGAGCGAACGGTCCGTGTGCAGCACGCCCTTGGGGGCGGAGCTCGTCCCCGACGTCCAGTAGATCCAGCGGACCGAGGTGCCCTCGGCGGGTGGCGGGGGCAGCACGGACGGATCGCCGTCCGGCAGACGGTCGTACGCCTCGAAGACCCCTTTGGCGCCCAGCCGCCGCGCCATCTCCGTGTGGTCGAAGCCGCGCCACTCGCCCGGTACGGCGAAGTAGTCCGCCCTGGACTCCCGCAGCGCGAACCCGACCTCGCGGTCCCGGTAGAAGGGCATGACCGGCGTCTGTACGGCGCCCAGGCGGGCCAGCGCGAAGGACAGCACCGCCGTCTCGAGGCGGGTGGGCAGTTGCCAGGCGACGACCGTGCCGGGGCGTACGCCCATGCCGTACAGCCCGGCCGCCGCGCGCTCGGCCCGGCCGCGCAGCTCGCCGAAGGTCAGCGTGCGGTCGTCCTGGAGGAGGACCGGGCGGTCGGGGGTGAGGTCGGCGCGGCGGGCGGCCAGGTCCCAGAGGGTGCGGGATGTGCTGAGCTCGTGGGCGGTGGCGTTCACGGCGGCCCCCTGCTGCTAGCTGGCTGACGGATAGTCAGATCGTGCGCAGAGCGTAGAGTCCGGCGCCTTGTCGGTCCAGGGGTGCGGGGCTAGTCTTCCCGGAGGGCAAAGATCTGACATACCATCAGATCGGAGGGGGCATGGACCTCGCGGACACGCCCGAAGAGCAGGAGTTCCGGGCGCGGTTGCGGGAGTGGCTGGCGAAGGCGCTGCCCACGCTGCCCCCGAAGCCGTCCCCCGAGGACTGGCCGGGCCGCCGCGCCTACGACCTCGGCTGGCAGCGGATGCTGTACGACGCCGGGTACGCGGGCCTGCACTGGCCCGTCGACGCCGGCGGGCAGGGTGCCACCCCCACCCAGCACTTGATCTTCCTGGAGGAGACGGAGAAGGCGGGCGCCCCCTATGTGGGGGCCAATTTCGTCGGACTGCTGCACGCGGGGCCGACGATCGCCGCCGAGGGGACGGCCGAGCAGCGGGCCCGCTGGCTGCCGCCGATCCTGCGCGGCGCGGAGGTGTGGTGCCAGGGGTTCAGCGAACCGGACGCCGGGAGCGACCTCGCGGCGCTGCGCACGCGCGCGCGTAGGGACGGCGACGACTACGTGGTGAGCGGGTCCAAGATCTGGACCTCCCATGCCGAAGTCGCCGACTGGTGCGAGCTGTTGGTGCGCACGGACCCCGAGGCACCGAAGCACCGGGGCATCACCTGGCTCGCCCTGCCCATGGACGCGCCGGGTGTCACCGTGCGGCCCTTGAAGACCCTCGCCGGCTCCGCCGAGTTCGCCGAGGTGTTCCTCGACGAGGTGCGGGTGCCGGTCTCGGGCCGGGTCGGGGAGGAGAACGACGGCTGGCGCGTCACCATGGTCACGCTGTCCTTCGAGCGCGGCACGGCCTTCGTGGGCGAGGTCGTGGCCTGCCGCCGCGTCCTGGGCGAACTCGCCCGTACGGCACGCGAGAACGGCCGCTGGGACGATCCCGTGCTCCGGCGGCGGCTGGGCCGGCTGAACGCCGAGTTCCGCGCCCTGTGGCGGCTGACGCAGTGGAACGTCAGCGAGGCGGAACGCACCGGTGGCGTACCGGGCGTGGGCGGTTCGGTTTTCAAACTGAGGTACTCGCACGCGCGGCAGGAGCTGTATGACACCGCGGCCGAGGTCCTGGGCCCTGACGCCCTCGATCTCGACCGGCCGTGGACGCTCGACCGGCTGTCCTCCCTCTCGTACACCATCGCCGCCGGCACCTCGCAGATCCAGCGGAACATCGTGGCCGAGCGAATCCTCGGGCTGCCGAAGGGGCGGTGAGAGCGAGTATGAGATTCCAACTCACCGAGGACCAGCGAGCGTTGCGGGACGGCGTACGGCAGCTGCTGGCGCGGCGGTTCGACCGTGAGGCGCTGCGGGCGGCCGTTCGGGCGCCGGGGCTGGACCGCGCGCTGTGGCGGGGGCTGGGCGAGGCCGGGTTCTTCGCGCTGCGGCTGCCGGAGAAGGACGGCGGGGTCGGACTCGGCCTGCCCGAGGCGGTGTTGGCCTTCGAGGAGGCCGGGCGAGCGCTGCTGCCCGGCCCGCTGGTGGCCACGCACCTCGCCGCCGGGACCGTGCCGGGCGCGGCCACCGGGGAAGCGGTCGTGACCGCCGTGGACGGCGGACTGGTGGAGTGGCTGGCGGAGGCGGACGTCGTACGCGGGGACGCGGCCGGGGCCGTACCGCTGCGGTCGGTGGACCCCCTGACGCCGCTGCACCGGGTGGCCTCCGTGAGCCCCACGGAGCCGGCCGCGGTCAGCCCTGCGGATCCGGTCGCCGTGCTCCTCACCGCTGCCGAGCAGCTGGGTACCGCCACGCGCGCGTGCGAGACGGCGGTGCAACACGCCCGGACGCGTGAGCAGTTCGGGCAGCCGATCGGGGCCTTCCAGGCAGTGAAACACCTGTGCGCCGACATGCTGGTGCGGGCGGAGGTGGCCCGAGCGGCGGTCTACGCGGCCGCCGTCACCGCCGACCCGGCCGACATCGCGGCGGCCCGGCTGCTCGCCGACGAGGCCGCCGTACGCGGCGCGCGCGACTGCCTCCAGGTGCACGGCGGCATGGGCTTCACCTGGGAGAGCGAGGTGCAGCTGCTTCTGAAACGGACATGGGTGCGAACGCACCGTGGGGGAAGAGTCACGGAGAGTGAGGAAACGCTCGCGGCCGAGCTACTGTCCTGAGGGGCCGTCGAGGGCGCTGGACTGCGAAGTCGCGTGGCCGGTCCGGATGGATGTCGCGGATCGTGGCATACCGGAATTACGGAGCGTTGATATCGGCTTGTGTCCTACGTGTGACTCGTCACATCCCGGAGTCGGCCGCCCGCTCCGGTACCTTGTGTGGGATGCGAGTGGTTCCGAGCATGAGCCAGGCCGGTGTTGCCCCTGGGGCGGCTCCGGATCCGGCGGTGCGCGCCGCTGCTCGCGGGGCGGGAATGCCTGTTGACCCCGCCTGTTCGACTCCCTGCGACGAGCGTCGCACAGTATGCCGCACGGGTACTCCTTCGCGCTGGAATATGCCCGAAGCGCTTGTTGGCGTGACTGTACGCCAACCATGCTGTCCCACAAGGGATTCACGTTCCGTGACCTCGACTTTGGCCATTGTTCTGGCCATGCAAAAAATGGCTACGATCGTGGCCCTCGTGGCCCCTGTCAGGCGCGAGGCTATGTGTCCGCCGGTTCGGATGGTGTGAGCGGTGCAGGTGCTTCAAGTGCAGCTGGAGATCCGGCCCGACCCCGCGGAGGTGGGGCGAGCCCGGAAGTGGGCCCGGTCGCGCCTCGCCGGGGCCGGCATAGAGGCCGACGAGTCGCTCGCCGAGACGCTGATCCTGCTCGTCTCCGAGCTCGTCACCAATGCCGTGGTGCACACCGGCTGTCCGGCCGTACTGCGGCTGTCCCTGCCGTCCGGGGCGGCGGAGTCGGCCACTGTCCGCCTAGAGGTGGCCGACCGCAGTGACCGCGCCCCGGTGCCCCGGTGTGTGGACAGCGAGCAGACCGGCGGCCGGGGTCTCGCCCTCGTCGACGGTCTCGCCGACCGCTGGGGGTGGAGCCCCGAAGGTGCGGGCAAGCGCATCTGGTGCGAACTGGACCGGTGCGCCCAGTCGCGGGAGGCCGCGGCGGCCTGCGGGGGCGGCGCTTCGGCGTACGAGGGGCTGGCCTTCGAGGCGGTCTGACCGGCGCATGGGTGCGGCGGCCTCCTGTATGTCCCGGCAGGTCCCGGCGCTTCGGCGCACGGTCGCAGAAGGCGCTGTCCCCGCTGGTCATCGGTAAATCCGTGCGCCGGGACGTGCTTCCGTGCGCGGCCACGACATAGACGGCATAAGTGATAATTCCCCGTACGGGTGTTGACGCCACGTGTCCGTTTGATCACGCTTGTGGTCAGCGATTCGCCGCGAGGGGACGACGAGGGTTTCGGTGACGGGAGCCCTCGACGAGTGTGGGTCGTGATTCGGCGTCGGCTCCCTTTCGGGGCCAAGGGGAGTCGGGGCGGGTACGCCGGAGTCGGATGGTGGCGCGCGATGCCGTGCTCGGGGCGGGCAGGGGCGCGCCGCCAGCCGACCTTTCTCACAGCAGCGCGACCGGTGCCACCGGGGTGCCCGTCGCGCCGACGAACGGCTCGGGCATCGCCGACAGCAGGAACGTGTAGCGGCCTTCTTGTCCACAGGCTGTGGACAACTCTTCGAGATTCCAGTTCTGGCCCTGCAGCATCCCCATCTCCACGAGATCGAGCGCGTGTACGGGAAGCCACAAACCCTCTATCTCGGGCGGAAATATCTCAAAAGAGAGCGTGTCGTTCGCGACCGCGGCGACATCGCGCGCGTGGAACCACTCCGGGGTACGGATCGACAGCCCCGGCGACGGATAGCCGTACGCGTGCTTGTCGCCGGCGAGGTACACCTGGATCTGCCCCGTCCGTACGAGCACGATGTCACCGGCACGCACGCGCGTACCGGCGAGTTCCTCGGCGGCCTCCAGGTCCTCGGGAGTGACGGCGTGCGAGCCGTCGAGCCGGTCCGTGCCGTGCGCCCGGGCCACGTCGAGCAGCACCCCGCGCGAGACGATGTGCCGCGCCTTGTCGATGCCGCTGAACTCGGCGCCGCCGTGGGGGGTGATGGAGTCGGCCGGTCGGCCGTTGTAGAGCCTGCCCGAATGGGAGACGTGCGTCAGCGCGTCCCAGTGGGTGGCCGCCTGAAGGCCCATGGTCACGGCGTCGTCGCTGCACGCCACCGTCCCCGGCCCGAAGATCTCCTGGTTGATCTGCACCATGGCGTGCAGGGGATTCACCCGCCCCGGCATCATCCCGGTCTGCACGCCGTCCTGCCGGAGCGGAAGCGCGAGCGGGACGCGCCGCCCGCTCCGGACGCACGCGGCGGCCTCGCGCACGACCTCGTCGCTGATCAGGTTCAGCGTGCCGATCTCGTCGTCGGCACCCCAACGGCCCCAGTTGTTCACGCGCTTGGCGATGTCGTGGAACGTGGGATGGAGCGCAGGCGCTGACATCTGTCCTCCCTGGGGCTTGTCCCGGTCCGTCTGACGGGCCGTAGAATCGAACTGAATCTAACGGACCGTCAGAAACTGCGGGAAGGGGCCGGGCGTGGGGAACTTCTTGGCAGGCAAGATCGTCGCCGTGACGGGCGCCGGGCGGGGGATCGGCCGGGCGGTGGCGCTGGCCGCGGCGGCCGACGGGGCGCGGGTCGTCGTCAACGACTACGGCGTGGCGGTGGACGGCGCCTCGCCGACGAGCGAGGTCGCCGAGTCCGTGGTCAAGGAGATCGAGGCGGCGGGCGGTGAGGCGGTCGCCGTGGCCGACGACATCTCCACGATGGCGGGTGGACAGCGGGTCGTGGACGCGGCGGTGACGTCGTACGGCCGTATCGACGGGGTCGTGTGCGTGGCCGGGATCCTGCGGGAGCGGATGCTGTTCAACATGGCCGAGGAGGAGTGGGATCCGGTCGTGGCGACTCACCTGAAGGGCACGTTCACCGTGTTCCGGGCCGCGTCGGCGGTGATGCGGAAGCAGCGGGCGGGGACCTTGATCGGGTTCACCAGCGGCAACCATCAGGGGTCTGTGTCGCAGGCCAACTACAGCGCGGCGAAGGGCGGGATCATCTCGCTGGTGCGGAGCGCTGCGCTGGGCTTGCACAAGTATGGGGTGACCGCGAATGCCGTCGCCCCGGTCGCCCGTACGCGTATGTCGGCGAACGTCCCCATGGAGCTGACGGAGATCGGCGAACCCGAAGACGTGGCGGCACTGGTGGTCTACCTGCTCTCGGAGCGGGCGAAGGAGCAGGGTGTGACGGGCCAGGTCTACACGATCGCGGGCCCCAAGCTCGCGGTGTGGGCCCAGCCGAGAGAACTGCGTGCCGCGTACACCGAGGGCTCTTGGACGCCGGAACGCATCGCGGATTTTCTGCCGGGGACGGTGGGGGTGGATCCGATGCCGATGCTGTCGCAGGTGGCGGGGATGGAGAGGGCGGCGAAGGAGGGAACGCGGCCGAACGAGTAGCGCGATCCGCGGGCAATCGTGCCGCCTAGTGCCGCGGCAGGCAACGTTTGCCCCGTCGCGACGCCCGGCACGCTCCCCCACTGCCCTAAAGGCGTGGGAGGTGCCCCCACTCGCCGCACCGGGCACAGACCCAAGTACATCCAGTACGAGGGCCTGCGCCCGGCACGCCGAGAGCACGCACCGGACGCCGCTCCTTGACGGGCAAACGTTGCCTGCCGCGGCACTAGGGCGGCACGGGTGGGCGCGGGCGGCACCCCGTAGCGCCGGGCTGCGCGACCAACCCCCGCCCAGCCCCCACGCCGGTCACCTTCAGAGAGGCGGACCATGGACTTCGCATTCACCGCACAGGATGACGCCTTCCGCACCGAGGCTCGCGAATGGCTTGCATCCCACGCCGACGGATCACAAGACCGGCGCTCATGGGAACGCACCCTCGGCAAAGCCGGCTGGATAGGCCTCGGCTGGCCCGAACCCGGCTACGGAAATCGCACCGCCACCCTCACCCAACAGGTCGCCTGGGCCGAGGAGTACGCCCGCTCACCCGCACCCCCACGCTCCGGCCACATCGGCGAGAACCTCCTCGCCCCCACCCTCCTCGCCCACGGCACCGACGACCAGAAGTCCCGCTTCCTCCCCCCGATCGCCGCCGGCGAGGAACTCTGGTGCCAGGGCTACAGCGAACCCGGCGCGGGCTCGGACCTGGCCGGCGTGCGCACCACGGCGGTACGCGAGCCGCAGGGGTCGTACTACCGCGTCACCGGCCAGAAGATCTGGACCTCGCTCGCGCACGAGGCCGACTGGTGCTTCGTCCTCGCCCGTACGGAACCCGGCTCACGGCGCCACCACGGCCTGAGCTTCCTGCTCCTTCCCATGGACCAGCCGGGCTGTGTCGAGGTCCGTCCCATCCGCCAGATGACCGGCACGAGCGACTTCAACGAGGTCTTCTTCGACGGGGCACGCGCGCGCGTGGAGCACGTCGTCGGGGGCGAGGGCGACGGCTGGCGCGTCGCGATGAGCCTCCTCGGCTTCGAACGCGGGGTCTCGACGCTCGCCCAGCAGATCGGGTTCGCCCAAGAGTTGGGGCGGGTCGTACGGACGGCCGTCGAGACGGGCGCGGTGCGCGATCCCGTCGTACGGGACCGGCTCGTCCGTCAGTGGGCCGAGCTGCGGACGATGCGCTGGAACTCCCTGCGCACGCTGGGGAGTTCGCAGGAGCCGGGCGCGCCGAGTGTGGCGAAACTCCTGTGGAGCGGCTGGCATCAGCGACTCGGAGAGCTGGCGATGCAGGTGCGGGGCGCGCAGGCGGCCGTAGGGCCGTCGGACTGGACGCCTTCGACGCCGTACGAACTCGACCCGTTCCAGCACCTGTTCCTCTTCTCCCGGGCCGACACGATCTACGGCGGCTCCGACCAGATCCAGCGCACGATCATCGCCGAGCGCGTGCTCGGCCTGCCGAGAGAGCCGAAGGGCTGACAGGAGCTGCGTGATGCGAGGCGTCGTGTTCGACGGGAAGCGGATCGAGGTCGTGGACGATCTCGTCGTACGGGATCCGGGCCCGGGTGAGGTGCAGGTGGCCGTCTCGGCGGCGGGGCTGTGTCACAGCGATCTGTCCGTGGTGGACGGGACCATACTTTTCCCCGTTCCTGTGGTGCTGGGCCATGAGGGGGCGGGTGTCGTGGCGGCGGTGGGTGACGGCGTCACCCATGTGAGCCCCGGCGACCATGTGGCCCTGTCCACGCTCGCCAACTGCGGCGCGTGCGCGGAATGCGACCGGGGGCGGCCGACGATGTGCCGGCAGGCCATCGGACGGCCGGGGCAGCCGTTCACGCGGGACGGGCGGCCGGTGTACCAGTTCGCGTCCAACTCGGCCTTCGCGGAACGGACCGTGGTGAAGGCGGTGCAGGCGGTCCGTATCCCGCAGGACATTCCGATGCCTTCGGCGGCGCTCATCGGGTGCGGGGTGCTGACCGGGGTGGGCGCCGTGCTCAACCGGGCGAAGGTGGACCGTGGGGACAGCGTGCTGGTGATCGGTACGGGCGGGATCGGGTTGAACGTCATCCAGGGAGCGCGGATCGCGGGCGCGCTGCGGATCGTGGCGGTGGATTCGAATCCGGCCAAGGAGGCGGTGGCGCGGCGGTTCGGCGCCACTCATTTCCTGACCTCGACGGAAGGGGTGCGGGACATTCTGCCGATGGGGGTGGACCATGCGTTCGAATGCGTGGGCCGCGTGGAACTGGTCCGGGATGCGGTCGATCTGCTGGACCGTCACGGCCAAGCGGTGCTGCTCGGTGTCCCGTCGGCGTCGGCCGAGGCGTCCTTCGTGGTCGCCTCGATGTTCCTGGACAAGGCGATCCTCGGCTGTCGCTACGGCTCCTCCCGCCCGCAGCGCGACATCCCGCTCTACGCCGAGCTGTACCGGGAAGGGCGGCTGCTGCTCGACGAGTTGGTGACCGAGACCTACCCCGTCGAGGACTTCGAGAAGGCGGTGGGGGACGCGGAGGCGGGGCGGGTGGCGCGCGGGGTGCTGACTTTCTGAGCGTGGTGCTGACTTCCTGAAGGGCGTGTTGACTGTCGGGACGGCGTGCTCACGAGTTTTCCACAGGCGCCGGAAATCGCCTGGGGCGTTGTCAGTGCCGGGCTTTAGCGTCGTCCCATGAGTTACCGCGACGTCGCCTCCAAACAGGTCCTGGTCTGGGCCTGCACCGCCATCGGCGCCCGCATGCCCGTGGCCATGGCCCCGCTGGCCCTGGTCTTCCTGGTACGCGAGCGGCCGGGCGGCTACTCCCTGGGCGCGATCCTCGCGGCGGCCTACGTCATCGGCGAGATCGCCGGCGCCCCCGTCCTCGGGATGCGCCTGCGCCCCGACCGCGCCCGCGCTCACCTGGCCGTCGGCCTCGCGGTCGGAGCCGCCGCCTTCGCGGGGCTCGGGGTGTTCCCCGAGGCGCACCCGGCGGTTCTCGCCGGGTTCGCGTTCGTCTCCGGTGCGGCCCCGGCCGCCGCCACGGGTGGCTTGCGCACCCTGCTCACCGTGCTCGTCCCGGAGCGGGCGGCGGCGCAGGCGCTGTCCGTCGAGTCGATACTGACGGCCGGCGTCTGGGCCGTTTCCCCGGCCGCGGTCGCCGGCCTGGCCCTCGGCGTCGCACCGCCCGTCCCGCTGCTCCTCGCCGCCGCCCTGATGGCGTCGTCGGTCGCCGGCCTGTGGCTTCTTCCGGCCGGCTGGGGCGCGGACGACACGGGCGCGGAGGACCGGACGGGCACGTCGATGCTCCGCCTCCTGACCGGCGCCTGGCCGGTGTATGTCATGGGTGCGGCCAGTCTGGCCCTGCTCGGCCTGGCCGAGCTCGTTCTGCCGGCCCTGCTCGAACAGCGCGGCGTCGGCGTCGGCTGGTCCGGTCCGCTGCTGACCGGGATGGCGGTGGGCGGCGGGCTCGGTGCCTTCGTCCATGGTCTTCGCTCCTGGCCGGGGCGGCTGCGCACCCGCAGCGTGGTGCTGATGTGCGGGACGTCGGTCTGCGTGGCCCTCGCCGCGCTGATACCGGACACGGCCGGGATCGCCGTCGCGCTCGTCGTGGGGGGCACGCTCCAGTCGTGCGCGATGCTCACCCGCAACCTGTCCCTGCGCGAGGCGCTTCCGCCGGGTGCTCTGGCCGCGGGGTACTCGGTGATGTACGCGGCGGCGGGTGCGGGTTACGCGGCGACGGGGTCGCTCGCCGGTGCCCTCCTCAAAGTGGTGGCACCGTCCACGGCCATCCTGGCCGGGGTGGGCCTGACGCTGGTGCTGACGGGGGTCGGCTGGTGGGGCGAGGTGCGCCGGGCCGGCCGTTCAGCGCCGGGAGCCGACACCGCCGTAGCTGTCGGCCCTGCCGCTTCCCATCCTGTCGCTTCCCGGCCCGCCGCTTCCCGTCGGGCCGCCTCCGATCCCGTCGCCCCCGGCTCGGAAGGTCCGGCGATAGGCGGTCGGAGTGACGCCGAGCGTCTGCTGTAGGTGCTGCCGCATCGACTGCGCGGTGCCGAAGCCCGCGTCCCGGGCCACCTGGTCGACGGACAGGTCGGTGGACTCCAGCAGGTGCCGGGCCCGTTCCACCCGCTGCTGGGTGAGCCACTGCCCCGGGCTGACGCCGACCTCCTCGCGGAAGCGGCGCGTGAAGGTCCGTACGGACATGGCCTCCTGCTCGGCCATGTCGCGCAGCTGGATCGGCTCGTGCAGACGGCCCAGCGCCCAGGCGCGGGCGTTGGTCGTGGACGCCAACTGCGGTTCGGGCACGGGACGGTGGATGTACTGCGCCTGCCCGCCGTCGCGGTGCGGCGGTACGACCGTGCGACGGGCCACCTCGTTGGCGACCGCCGTGCCGTGGTCGCGGCGCACCATGTGCAGGCACAGGTCGATCCCGGCCGCGACCCCGGCGGAGGTGAGCACGTCGCCGTCGTCGATGAACAGGACGTCCGCGTCGACCGCGATCTGCGGGAAGAGCCGCTGGAAGCGGTCGGCGTCCGACCAGTGCGTGGTGGCCGGGCGGCCGTCGAGGCGGCCGGCGGCGGCGAGGACGTAGACGCCGGTGCAGATGGAGGCGAGGCGGGTGCCGGGCCGGATGCGGGCGAGGGCGGCGGCCAGCTCGTCGGTGAGCACGCCCTGCTCGTAGACCGGGCCGAGCTCGTACGACGCCGGGACGACGACCGTGTCTGCGGTGGCCAGGGCCTCGGGGCCGTTGCCGACGTGGATGGCGAAGTCGGCGTCGGTGTGGACCGGGCCCGGCGGCCGGATCGAGCAGGTGACGACCTCGTACAGACGCCGCCGCTCGGCATCCTTGGCGCGTCCGAAGATCCGGTGCGGGATGCCCAGTTCGAAGGGGAGCAGCCCGTCGAGGGCGAGGACGACGACGCGGTGGGGACGGAAGCCAACGGCCGGATTCATGGCCCGATCCTAGCGAATGCTGTCCTTCGGGCCAGTGGATGGGAGTGGTGATCGGAGAGGAAGCTCTATGTCGTGACTCAGACGACCCCAGCGACCGATGCGACCGATGCGACCGATGCGACCGAAGCCGCCACCGCCGTAGAGGAAGCCCCGTCCCCGACGAAGCGCCGCATTCACCGCGCCTGGTTCGTCGCCGCCGTCACCTTCGTGACGATCACCGGCGCGGCAGCATTCCGCTCGCTCCCCGGCCTGCTCATCGACCCGCTGAACCAGGAGTACGGCTGGTCGCGCGGCACGATCGGCGCGGCGGTCTCGGTCAACCTCGCGCTGTACGGCCTCACCGCGCCCTTCGCGGCCGCGCTGATGGATCGTTTCGGCATCCGGCGGGTGGTCGCGGTCGCGCTCACGGTGATCGCGATCGGCTCGGGCCTGACGGTGTGGATGACGGCGGCCTGGCAACTGCTGCTGTGCTGGGGTCTGTTGGTCGGCCTGGGCAGCGGTTCGATGGCGCTGGCCTTCGCCGCGACCGTCACCAACCGCTGGTTCACCGAGCGGCGCGGCCTGGTCACCGGCATCCTCACCGCCGCCTCGGCCTCCGGCCAGCTGATCTTCCTGCCCGTACTGTCCTGGATGGTCGAGAAGCACGACTGGCGCCCCGCCGCCGTCACGGTGGCCCTCGCCGCCCTCGCGGTCGTCCCCTTCGTCTGGCTGCTGCTGCGCGACCACCCCGCCGACGTGGGCCTGAAGCCGTACGGCGCGAAGGAGTTCGTACCGAAGCCGCCGCCCGCGCGCGGGGCCGCCCGCCGGGCGATCACGGTCCTGTTCTCGGCCGCCCGCACCGGCCCCTTCTGGCTGCTGGCCGGCACCTTCGCGATCTGCGGCGCCTCCACCAACGGCCTGATCCAGACCCACTTCGTGCCCGCCGCCCACGACGACGGCATGCCCGTCACGGCGGCGGCCTCGCTGCTCGCGGTCATCGGCGTGTTCGACGTGGTCGGCACGATCGCCTCCGGCTGGTTCACCGACCGCTACGAACCGCGCCGGCTGCTCGCGGTGTACTACGCCCTGCGCGGCATCTCGCTCCTCTTCCTGCCGATGCTGCTGGCGCTGGCGCCGGGCGTCCACCCGTCGATGCTCTTCTTCATCGTCTTCTACGGCCTGGACTGGGTCGCCACCGTCCCGCCCACCGTGGCGCTGTGCCGGGAGCAGTACGGCGAGGACAGCGCGATCGTCTTCGGCTGGGTGCTCGCCTCCCACCAGGTCGGCGCCGCGCTCGTGGCCTTCCTGGGCGGGGTGGCCCGGGACGTCTTCGGCTCGTACGACATGGTCTGGTACGCGTCCGGGGCGCTGTGTGCGGTGGCGGCGCTGATGGCGTTGGTGATCCGGCGGCGGGTGGAGGGCGTTGGGGTGGTGGCGGGCTAGGGCCTGTCCGGCGGATCAGGTCGCCGGACAGGCCCTAGGCCTGTCGTTCGGCCCACGCCACGATGACGGCAAATGGAATGATCTCGGCGTGGGGGGTCACTACGATCGGAGCCAAGACAACCGTTCGGCCGGCCCGATGGCGAGTGCCGGTCGGGGTCGCCGATGCCAGGGTCCGCTCCCCGGGCTGCGGTGATCTTCCTACGTAGGAGGCCCCCCGCATGTTCCGACGCATTGGGGACGCTGTCGTCCGACATCCCGTCTGGACGATCGTGGCATGGTTAATCGCCGCGGTGGCGATCGTCGCCACCGCTCCGAGCCTGCCCTCAACCAGCGACGAAAGTAGTTTCCTCCCCAAGAGTTATGAATCCATCAAGGCCGCGGAGGTCCAGCAGGAGGCATTCCCCAGCGCCTTCACCCCGTCCGCGATCGCGCTGTACCAGCGCACAGACGGCGGCAAGCTCACCGCCGCCGACAAGCAGGACGTCGCCCGGATCACCACCGAACTGGGCCAGAAGAAGATCGACCAGGTGCAGAAGGTCGTCCCCGGCCAGCCGTCCAAGGACGGCGAATACGCCCTGACCCTGGTCCAGATGGACGAGAAGTACGCCGGTCAGCCCAAACAGGCGGACGCGGCGGAGGAGTTGCGCGAGCAAGCGAAGGACCTGGCCAAGGGCACCGAGCTCGACGTCAAACTCGGCGGTTCCGCCGCGCAGGCCCTCGATCAACAGGAGTCGTCCAAGCGCGGTGAAGCGCTCATCGGTATCGGCACCTTCGTGATCATTCTGGTGACGCTGCTGATCATCTTCAGGGCACCGATCCTCGCCGTACTGCCCCTGATTCTGATCGGATTGGTGTCCGCGATCGCCAATGGGCTGATCGCGTTTGCGACCAAGCTGTTCGATCTCCAGGCCAACAGCTCGATCTCGTCGATTCTGATCGTCGTGCTGTTCGGCGTCGGCACGGACTATTTCCTGTTCCTGATGTTCCGTTACCGCGAACGTCTGCGCCTCGGTGACGAGCCCAAACAGGCCATGATCAACGCGGTGGACCGGGTCGGCGAGGCCATCGCCTCGGCTGCCGGGGCGGTCATCATCGCCTTCTTCGCGCTGGTGCTGTCCACTCTGGGCTTCCTCAAGCAGATGGGCCCGGCGCTCGCCATCGCCGTCGGCGCGACCCTGGTCGCGGGCCTGACCCTGATCCCCGCCGTGGTCTCGCTCATCGGCCCGAAGGTCTTCTGGCCGTCGAAGTCCTGGCAACGCGAGCCGGAGAACGCCCGGTTCGCCGCCATGGGCCGCGGCATGCAGCGCCGCCCCGCCCTGTTCGCCGTGGTGTCCGGTCTCGTCCTGGTCGTGCTGTCGCTGGGGACGTTCGGTTTCAACGCCACCTTCGACCTGGCGGCCGGCTCCATGCCCAAGACCAAGGAGTCCATGGTCGTCCAGGACGAGATGCAGAAGGCGTACTCGGCGGGTGCCGCCGCGCCCACCGATGTCTACCTCTCCAGCACCGACGGCAAGCCGCTGGACAGGTCCGCCTTCGACGCGTACGCGCAGAAGCTCGGCGCCGTGGACGGTGTCGCGAACGCGAGCATGACCGAGGTCAACAAGGAAGGCACCACTGCGGACTTCACCGTCACGCTCAAGTACGAGGCGTCGACGGACCAGGCGATCGACGCGGTGGCGCGAGTCCGGAACGTTGCGCACGCCGACGCTCCTGACGGCACGGAAGCCCTGGTCGGGGGCATGTCCTCGATCTACAAGGACATCGACACGGCGGTCAACCAGGACTACAAGACGGTCTTCCCCGTCGCCGCCGTCCTGATCATGGTCATCCTGGGGCTGCTGCTGCGCAGTGTGGTCGCCCCCTGGTATCTGATCGCCTCGGTGGGCCTCGGCTTCGGTGCCACACTGGGCACCACCGTATGGATCTTCCAGGACGGGCAGGGGCATTCGGGCCTGATGTTCATGCTCCCGGTGATCATGTATCTCTTCGTGGTCGCCATCGGCACCGACTACAACATCCTCATGATCGCCCGGCTCCGCGAGGAGGCCCGCGAGGGCCGCGAACCGCGCGAGGCGGCCGGCATGGCGCTGCGGCACGCCGGCCCGACCGTGGCCGCAGCGGGCTTCATCCTGGCGGCGACCTTCGCCACGATGATGCTGGCGGGCAACGCGCTGCTCTCGGAGATGGGTTTCGCGGTCTCCTTCGGCATCGCCATCGCCGCCTTCGTGATGGCGATGTTCTTCACGCCGAGCCTCACCGCGCTGATCGGCCACGCGGCCTGGTGGCCGGGGCACGGGGACCGGGCGGAAGAAGCGGCCATCGGCACAGGCGCCGGATCCATCGGTTCCGGGTCGGCCTCCGGCGAAGACCGGGACACGGTCGCCCATGATCCGTCGGGGCGGCGCGGCTAGGGCGTGTCCGGCGGATCAGGTGAAGGGCAGCGACGGTGCTGTTCAAGGGCAGCGACGGTGCTGTTCAGCTGACCGAAGGGCCCAAGTCCAGCCGCAGGCGGACGTAGTCCGCAGCGGCTGGGCCTGGGCGCCAGTGGCCGTCCGGGGCCCAGCCGTGGCGGGCGTGGAAGGTCTGGGCCCGGGTGTTGCGTTCCCAGGCTTCGAGGACCCCGGTCGTGAGGGACGCGTCGCGCAGGAACCGTACGAATGCGTCGTGCAGACGGCTGCCGATGCCTTGGCCCCAACTGCTCGGACGGACGTGGATCTGGTGCAGTTGGAGGGCGGTCGTGGCGTCCACGTCGGTGTCCACCGGATCGCCCATCGAAAGGATGCCGACCAACGCACCCTCTCGCACGGCACACAGCACCGTCCGATTGTCCGCCTGGAGGGCACGCATCCACCCGCCCCGCCGATCGGAGTGCGCCTTGGGAGAGACGAGCTCCGCCGCCAATGTCCCACCTGCCCGGTAGTAGGCGGCGCGGGCCTGAGTGTGCAGGTCGGCGATGCTGTCCAGGTCGTCGAGGCTCGCGACTCGCAGCGAGGTCTGAGAAGTCGTCATGTGCGCATGACGTGCGTATCGCGGTACACAGTTCCTCTCATAGGAACCGCCCCTTGCGGAACAGCAGCGGCGGTTCGTCCCCGTCTGCCGCCCCCAGAGCGTTCACCCGGCCTACGACGATGAGGTGGTCGCCGCCCGTATGCACCGCGTGGATCGTGCAGTCGATCCAGGCGAGCGTGCCGGCCAGGCGCGGGGAGCCGGACGCGGGGGCGGCGTCGTACTCCACCCCGGCGAACTTGTCGGCACCGCTCACCGCGAAGGCACGGCAGAGTTCGCCCTGGCTCGCCCCCAGGACGTTGACGCAGAAGACGCCAGCACGGGCGATCCTTGGCCACGTCGTCGACGTACGGCCGACCATGAAGGCGACGAGCGGCGGGTCGAGGGAGAGGGAGGAGAAGGACTGACAGGCGAAACCGGCGGGGCCCGGGGTCACCCCGGTGGTGCCCTCGACGTCGGCGGCGGGTGCCGTGACGACGGTCACGCCCGTCGCGAAGCTCCCCAGGACACGCCGGAACTCGGCCCGGTCGACCGGGGCCCGTTCGTCCTCGCCGACACACCTCAACTCGGGGCGCGGCAGCGCTACCACGGGCGGTGTTTTCATTGACCTGAGGTAGCGGACGGCGGCTTCCGCCATTCCTGCTTGTCCCATCACGCACACCATTGAAACTGACGGTATGTCAGATAGGAAGGGTTGTGCGGGAGTGGCGGGCGATGCATTCCCGGCACAGGACCTCCTCGCCGATCGGCCGGAAGAGCATGGGCTGGGCGTGGTCGCCCTCGCACTCCCGGGCTCCAGTGAGGCGCAGTGACAGGCGGGGACCCGGTGCGGGTTCGGACGTGGGTGCCGGTCGGGGCGGCGGGGCATGTGGGCCGGTTTCGGGTACGGGAGGGATGTCGCGGAGCAGGTACCGCAGCAGGCCGCCGGGGCGATGCACGGGGGTGTCGGCGTCGGGAAGGCCGCGCAGGATGTGGGAGCGGACGGCGGTCGGTGCGTGCCCGGCGGCGAGCCAGCGGGCGGTGAGGTGCGTCAGTTCGGCGTGCATGGCACGGGGGATGTGGCGGAGTGCGGGGGAGAGGTGTGGGAACGAGGAGACCAGGTTGCGGGCATCTTCGAGGAGCTGCGGGGTCTCTGGCTCTGTAGGTGCCTCCGGCTCTGAGGGCTCTGAAGACGCCGACTGCGCGGGGGGTTTGGGGGGCTGGTGGGCGGTGTTCCCGCAAGGGTCTGCCTCTGGATAACCGTCGGTCGGCGGAGTGGTCGGTTCACCGACGGCCGGGATATGGGAACCCGGTGCGAGCTGCGGCGACACCCGCTCGGTGGTGGTGCCCACGCCTACGGGCATCCGTCCGAGAATCTTGGCTGCCTCAGCGGCGCTCAACGGGACGCTGGAGACGAGCTGTTGGGTGATCCATTGGCCGCCGGGGCCTTGCAGGCGCCGTTCGTGCACAAAGCCCTCGTCCTTGAGCTGGCGTTTGGCCCGGGTGAAGGCGCAGGCGCCGATACGGGCGCGTTCGGCGGTGCGCGAGAGGGGTTCGCGCGCCCCCTGAGGGAGAGAGAGCTGCCAGGTCAGGAGGCGGACGGCATCGGAGGAGAGGCGGGGATGCCGAATGATGTCGTGGGAGAGCTGGGTGTAGGCGCGCGGGGGCGCGATATGGTGCCGGTAAATCACGGTGGAGTCGCTTTCCACTGGTGGTTTAGGCCCTCGCCAACGGGTGCAACCGTTGCGGGGGCCGCCTTGTTGTGTGCCGGGAAGGCTTCCGACAAGGGGGAGTTGTCGAGGTGACCGTATCGTACGGAGAGTGCGCGCGTGGATGCGTTAAGTGAAGATGGCTTCCGGGGTCTTCGCTCGCACCGCCTATCGAGCCGTCCCGCTCGTCACCGGGCGCTCGAGCCGCGCACCAGCTTCCTCAGTAGCTCAGCGTCTCGCAGATCGGGAAGCACTGTCTCGGCGCCGGTGTCTTGGAGCACGGCTTCGTTACTCCGTCCCGACGCCACGGCGATCACTCGTACGCCGTTTGCGTGCGCGCCTTCAACATCGGCTGGGGTGTCACCAATGAGAACGGCCTCGGTGGGCGCGGCATTCGCGCGGTCAAGGGACAGCCTCACGAGTTCGGCACGCAGGTCGTTGTCCTCACCGTAGGCGCCGAGCTCCCACAGGATGTGCCGGTCGAGACCGAAGACCTGGAGCTTGATCTCGGCGACGGGGCGGATGTTCCCGGACACCACGGTCTGTTGGATGCCGTCCGCAGCGAGCAGATCGAGTGCGGCGACCGTGCCCGGCAGGGCATGGCCCCGCTCGCGTAGGTCAGCCGCCCGTGCCAGATGCTCTTCTGTCAGGGCGGCAGCGAACCGCTCGAAGTCACTGCGATCCGTCGTCAAGCCGTGCAGCTTCGCCGTCTCCCGGAATATGACGGGCTCCGTGATGCCGTCGATCTTTGCCTGCTCGCGCATCGCCAGGCCCACTGTCTGCTGGAACGCCGCGGCCGACAGCTCACGGCCCACACCGCGCGTGTCGATCAACGTGTGGTCGATGTCCCACAAGACCAGCCGGGCCATGACGCCTCCTCAACTCCCCATCATTCCTGGGCATTGCGTGTCACACGAACGTGCGGACTCTGCACGCGGTGCCGCGCTCCGTCCTACGCTGACGGTACGAGACGCAAGCGGGGGAGGGGGCGGAACGGTGACCTCACCGAGACTGCCCGTGGGACAGAAGGTCAAGCACTACCGGCGCAAGAACGGAAATCGCACCCAGGCGGCAATCGCCGGACTGTGCGGCATCACCGAACGCTACCTGCAACAGATCGAGGCCGGCCAGAAGGTACCGTCCGCCGAGGTGCTCGCTCGCCTCGCCGCTGAGCTCGGCGTGCCGTTGGCGGCCCTGCTCACCGAAGACTCAGCGGAGGAACCGGCGGCCACGGTCGTCACCGCTGCACCCGAGGTCGCCCGCGCGCTCATGGGCTACGGGCCGCCGCTCAGCCCTGCCCCGGTGAGCCCGGCACAGCTCCGGGAGCGCGTGGAGCTGGCCTGGGGGATCTGGCAGTCGTCGAAGGACCGGTTCACGGAAGCAGCCGCACTCCTCCCTGACCTGATCGGTGATGTCGAGCATGCAGTACGAGCCCACCGCAGCGGCACCGACGCTGTCGCGCGGCGCGAAATCCTGCGCGTGGCCGCTGATCTGTACGGGCTGCTGCGGTCATACTGCCGCCGCGCCGGACGGCTCGATCTGTCGCTCATGGTTGCCGACCGGGCGATCCGGGCCGCCGAGGACGCGGACGACCCCCTGCGTATCGCGGCGGCTCAGTGGAACCTCGGCCACGTCCTTCTCTCTCACGCCGAGCCCGACGCCGTAGAGGAGGCCAAGGAAGTCGCTGTGCAGGCCATTGATCAGCTCAGCCGGGCACCTGCGACGGCTGAGACTCAGGCCGTGAAGGGAGCCCTTGAACTGGTGGCTGTCGTCTCCGATGCTCGCCGTCGTCGCTGGTGGGCTGCCCGTGAACGGCTTGACCAGCGGGCGGTGCCGCTCGCCGCGCAAGTCGGCGAGGGCAATGTGCAGTGGACCGTCTTCGGGCCGTCGAACGTCTCCATGCACGCCATGAGCATCGAGATGCTGGCCGGTGAGGCAGCCGAAGGTCTGCGCGTGGCCGACAAGATCGACACGACTGTGCTGCCCAGCCGCGAACGGCAGTTCACCTTCGGCCTGGAACTGGCCAGGTGCTATGACTTGCGCCGGGAGGACGCGGCAGTCCTCGTGCACCTGCTTCACCTGGAAGAGGTGGCTCCTGAAGATCTGGCGCGCAGCCCACTCGCCCGAGACATGATCTTCGGCCTTCGGAAGCGCGTCCGTTCCACTTTCTGTCGGCAGGTGGACGATCTCGCGGGTCGGCTCCAGCTCCTGTGACCCCGAACTCGTAGTTCACCCGAACTGCGAGTTCGGGTAGGGCGGTTGTTCCAGCCGTACCTTCGCTGCACATCGCAAACGAAGGACGGACGACAGATGATCAGCGATGCGGCACAGATGATGAGCGCGGCTGGGACGCGGCTTGCCCCTGTCGGCGTTCAGTGGGACGCGGTCAAGGTCAGTCGGCACCTGGCATTGCGCGCGATCGATCGGATCGCGACCCCGGGCGCTGTGGCCGTTGACCCGGCACCGCCCGAACCGGTGCTGTACTTCTTCCTCCCGCCGGGCAGTGCTCTCGACTGGGACGTGCCAGAGACCACCGCTCTCGGACGGAACTCCCATGTGGTGATCCCCCCCGACCCACAAGGAGGCGCCGCCCGGACCGTACTGGCTCCTCTCCCAGGAGTGCGGACTGACTCCGGCCGCCGTCCTGCGCCAGGCGCTGGAGGCGGCCCGGTGAATACGACAGTGGATCTCGCGACGATGCGCGAGTCCGTGAGCCTTCTCCTGGACATCGAGGGTGCGCCGGTCGCCGAGCCGCCGTCCGGGACCGAGTTGGTGACGCTCACGGCCACGCTGCGCGGTCACCTGGAGTTGATCATCTCCGAGGTCGAGGCGGAGGCCGCTCAGCTGGGCGGGGAGAACACCCTCGTCCACGCCGCTCGCACCTGCGTGTGGGAGGCACGCAGCAGGCTCGCTGCCGAGCCCAGCCGCAGGTACGGCGGAGAAGCCGGTCACGCCCGGCGGCTGGCCCGCGTCCTGAAACTCCTGTGCGACCACTACGAGGTCCTCGGCGGTCGCCCGTGAACACTGAACCCCGCGCGTTGTCCGTCGAGTGCACCCTGGCGCGGCGGCCCGGCTACGCGGATCTCCACAGACAGTGCCGCCAGACCAATGACGTGCCCCTGCCTCACACGGCCAGGGTGCTGCTCGTGGCCCGCTGCCGATGCCCCTGCCACGTGCGGGCTGGGGGCGCGTCGTCGTGAGGGCGATCACCGGCTTGTTCGTGTAGGCAGAGGCGGGCCCGGCTGGCGACGCGGCGGTCCGTACGCTGCCTCCATGGGGTGGTGGCATTTCCGGCGCAAGGCCGGTCTGAACAGGGCGGACGCCGATGTGAACGCGGCAGCCGCGGCGGGGGCGGCACAGCTTCCGGCTGCCTTTCTGCTCTGGTGGATCCATGCGGTGGCTAACGATCCCTACGGCAGCGGCTACGGCGGCGCGTTCGGCATCGCCTGTCTGGTCATTTTCGCGCCTGTGTACCTGCCAGTGCTCGGCTTGCTGCACGCGTGCGTGCAGACCCTGCCGGGTGCCGTCGTCGCTGACCTAGTGCCCCGGCAGGCAACGTTTGCCCGTCAAGGAGCGGCGTCCGGTGCGTGCTCTCGGCGTGCCGGCCGGAAGCCCTCGTACTGGACGTACTTGGGCTTTCGGCCGGTGCGGCGAGAGTGCGTGCCGGGCGTCGCGACGGGGCGAACGTTGCCTGTCGGGGCGCTAGCGCTGCGCCGCGTCCGGTGGCCGTGGTGGGTCCGGCATCTGCTGGGCACGGCGGTCATCGGCACTTTGTGGGCTCTCCTGGGCGCGATGGTCTGGGGGTGGCCGTTCCTCACCGCGGGTCCGGTCCTGGTCGCCCTCGGCGTGCTGCCGGTCCTCGCCGTCGGGTACGCGCGCGTGCGGGCACGGAACACCGGCCGGATGTGGGGGACCTGGAGCATCTGGTGGCGTGCGGGGGTTGCCTCTGTCGCCCTGTTCGTCCTGACTCTCGCGGGCGGCCTGGTGGCCGTCACGGGCCTCATCGAGGAGTACGAGGCTCCCGAGCTGTCGGCCGCTCAGCTGGCCGGCGTGTGGCGCGGCGACGACGGGGCGGTGCTGCGGCTGCGGCCGGACGGGCGGGCGGAGCTGACCCGGATGCCGGTCGAGGCAGGGTTCGAGGCGAGCGAGGACTTCGCAGTGTGCCAGGGCACAGGGAGGTGGTCCCTTGACGAGGAGAGCGAGTACCACGCCCGGGACGGCGTCGTCGTACGTCTCGAAAGCGGCAGCGGCAGCGGCAGCGGCAGCGGCACCGGCAGCGGCTGCGGGAACGAGACGGCCTGGACGGTGGCCGGGACGGCTCGTTTTCCCGAGTTGTTCGTGATCTTCGGGGATCCGGACGCCGGGGAACTGCGGATCCTGAAACCGGCCTCCTGAGCCTCACCGGCCCTTGAACTCGGCCTTCCGCCGCTCCACGAAACTCGCCACCCCCTCCCGCGCGTCCGCCGTCGTCATGTTGATCTCCTGCGCGACGGCTTCGGCGGCGAAGGCGGTCGTGCGGTCGGTGTCGAGTGAGGCGTTGACCAGTTGTTTGGTGAGGGCGAGGGTGCGGGTGGGGCCGGCGGCGAGGCGGTCCGCCCACTCGCGAGCCGTCTTGGCCAGCTCCCCGTCAGGTACGACGCGATTGACCAGGCCGAGACGCTCGGCGTCCTTCGCGGCGAGCGCGTCGCCGAAGAACATCAGCTCCTTCGCCCGCTGCGGGCCGATCAAACGGGGCAGCAGGTACGCGCCGCCGCCGTCCGGGACGAGCCCGCGTCGTACGAACACCTCGATGAACCGGGCGGATTCCGCGGCGAGGACGAGGTCGCAGGCGAACGCGAGATGGGCGCCGATGCCCGCCGCCGTCCCGTTCACGGCGGCGAGTACCGGCTTCTCGCAGTCGAGGACGGCGGCGATCAGCCGCTGGGCGCCGGCGCGGATCGTACGGGCGACGTCACCGGCGATCCGCTCCCCGGCCACGGCCGTGCCGCGGAGGTCCGCGCCGGCGCAGAACCCGCGGCCCGTGCCGGTGATCACGACCGCCCGTACGTCCGGGTCGGCGGAGGCCTCCGACAGCAGCCCGATAATGCGTTCCCGCTGGTCAGGGGCGATGGCGTTGAGGGCCTCGGGCCGGTTGAGGGTGATGCGCGAGACGTGATTGTCAGTGGCGTGCTGTACCAATGACTCAATGGAATTTCCCGCTGTGTCGGGACTTTCCCGCTCTGTTGTCTTTGCGTAAGTACAGGGGGAATCCGGCGTGTTCGACCCAGACGTGTTCGACCCAGACGTGTTCGACTCAGACGTGTTCATCTCAGCGGCACACCGCCAGCGCGTCCAGCGCCACGGCTCCCTGACCCCTGGGCAGCACCATCAGCGGATTGATGTCGAGCTCCGCGAGATCGTCCCCGAGCTCCAGCGCCATGCGCTGCACCCGCAGCACGACCTCGACGAGCGCGTCCAGGTCCGCCGGGGGGCGCCCCCGGACCCCGTCGAGCAGAGCCCGCCCGCGCAGTTCGGCGCACATGTCCCGCGCCTGCTCCTCACCGAAGGGCGGCACGCGTACGGCCACGTCCCGCAGCACCTCGACCAGCACACCACCGAGCCCGACCGTCACCGTCGGCCCGAACAGCTCGTCGTGGGCGATGCCGACGACCATCTCCACACCCCGCTCGACCATCTGGCACACCAGTACGCCGTCCAGCGAGACGCCCTCGTAGCGGGCGATGTCCGTCAACTCCCGGTAGCCGTCCCGGACCTGGCTGGCCGAGGTCAGTCCGATCTTCACCAGGCCGAGCTCGGTCTTGTGGGCTATCTGCGCGCCGGACGCCTTCATCACCACCGGGTAGCCCACCAGCCCCGCAGCGCGCACGGCCGCCGCCGCGCTGGTCACCAACTGCTCGCGCGGTACGCGAATGCCGTACGCCCGCAGCAGCTGCTTCGCCGCGTGCTCGCTCAGCTGTTGTCCTGGCCGCATCAGCTCCTGCGCCTTGCGGAAGGAGGGGGACGGGGTGCGGGGTGCCGAGTCGAAGGGGGAGCGGTAGCCGGTCAAGAAGCGGTGGTGGTCGAGGTGAGCGCGGACTGCGGTCAGGCAGTTCGTGACCGTGCGGAAGGTGGCCACGCGCGAGGAGCCCAACAGCACCTCGCGGTACGCCGGCTCGGTGCCGACCGGCGACCCCCACACCACGCACACCAGCTTGTCCGTCCGCTCGGCCGCGTCGACCAGGTCCTGCACGAGCCGGTCACTGAGCGGCGGGAAGGGGCCGGTGACGGGGCAGATCAGCACCCCGACCTCCGGGTCGTCGAGGATCGCGTCGATGATCTTCCGCCCGCGCCAGTCGCCGACCGGATGCCCGCCGTTGTCGACCGGATTGGCCACGCTGAGGTACTCGGGTATCCACTGGTGCAGTTCGGCCTGCTTGGCCTCCGACAGGACGGGCAGCCGCAGTCCCGCCTCGGTGGCCAGGTCGGCGACGTGCGCGCCCGTGCCGCCCGAGATCGAATAGACGACGACCCCGTCGGCGCGGGGCGGCCGGGCACGGGCCAGCAGGGCGGCGGTGTCCTGGAGTTCGTCGAGACCGTCCACGCGGATCACGCCGTACTGCCGCATCGCCGCGTCCACCACCGTGTCCGCGCCGGTCAGCTTGCCGGTGTGTGAGGCGGCCGTGCGGGCGCCGGTCTCGGTGCGGCCCACCTTCACCGCGACGACCGGCACGCCGCGCCGGGCGGCCCGGTCGGCGGCGAGCAGAAAGGAGCGGCCGTCCTTCAACCCCTCGACGTAGCAGGCGATGACGCCGACCTCGGGCTGCTCGGCGAAGTAGGAGAGGAAGTCGGCGGTCTCCAGGTCGGCCTCGTTGCCGGTGGGCGCCCAGTGGGAGAGACGGATGCCGAGTTCCTGGAGGGCGAAGACGGGACGCCCTTGGTGCCCGGACTGCGTGATGAGGGCGATGGCCGGGCCGTCCAGGTCCTCCCGGAACCGTTCGAAGGCGTTGAGGTTGGTGTTCGGGCCGAGCATCCGCATCCCGGACCGTGCGACGGCGGCTGCGAGCCGGTCCTGGGCGGCCGCGCCGGCCTCGCCGGTCTCCGCGAAACCGGAAGCGAAGACGACCGCGAACTTCACCTTGGCCTCGGCCAGTTCCTCGATCACGGGAAGGGGGTCGGCGACCAGCAGTACGGCGAGATCGACCTGCTCGGGCAGGTCGGCGACGGAAGGGGAGCAGGGGATGCCGAAGACGGACGGGCGGCTCGGGTGCACCGGGTGCAGCCGGGCCCCGACGCGCTCGGCCCAGGTGATCAGCTGCCGGGTGACACCGGTGTTCGGCCGTCCCTCGGCGTCCGAGGCGCCGATCACGGCGACGGACTCGGGCCGGAAGAGGCGGTCCAGATCGGGGACGTCCGTATACAACGGCCGGCCGCTGACATCGAGATCGTCGACCTCGGCCGGGCGGCCGTGGACGGCGGGTCCGGGCTGCTCGCCGCAGGCGATGACCCGGGCCCGGCGGGAGTCGGTGGTGAGGGTGCCGTGGGTTGATCCAAGCATCGGTCCGCCCGCTCCTGTGTGACAGCGATTAACTGACGCTCTGTCAGATTACTGAACTGACGCGACGTCAGGAACGGCTGTGCACAGGTCAAAGTTGGACGGCGCGGTGGCGAGCCCGGCCAGGGCGCGGGCGGTGCGGTCGGGGCGGAGAGGGCGCGGGCGGTGCGGTCACGGCCAGGGCGCGGGCGGTGCGGTCAGCCCGGGAGGTGTGACACCTTCCCCGCCCCGTCCGCGGCGATCGCCTTCGCGATCTTCTCCGCGTCGATCGCCATCTCGCGGAACATGCCGCTGATGGGGTTGGTGTAGCCCGTGAAGAAGAGGCCGGGGGCGTTGTCCGGGGTGCGGGCGCCGTGCACGACCGGCCTGCCGCGGGGATCCAGCACGTCGAGGTGGCCGACGAGGCCCTCCAGGGCGCGCCGGTAGCCGGTGGCCGCGATCACGGCGTCCGGCTCGACGCGGGTGCCGTCGGCGAGGGTGACCTTGCCGTCCTCGAAACCCTCGACGGCGGCGACGATCTCCACGCTGCCCTTGCGGACGGCGTCGATCAGGCCGACGTCCTGCACCGGGATGGAGCCCTCGGTCACCCGGCTGTAGAGGCCGGTGTCGGGGCGGGGCAGGCCGTGGGCCGACAGGTCGGGCACGCTCAGCTTGGCCACGGGTCTGGCGAGCCGGTCGACGAGGCCGACCGGCAGCCGTCGTACGAGCACGGCCGTGTACTGGGCGGCCCAGCCCGCCGTCGTGCGGCGCACGATGTGCGGGGCGGTGCGGACGGACAGCCGTACCCGCGAGGCGCCGCCCTCCACCAGGTCGACGGCGATCTCGGCGCCGGTGTTGCCGATGCCGACGACGAGGACGTCACGGTCGGCGAAGGGCTTCGCGTTGCGGTAGTCGGCGGCGTGCAGGAGTTCGCCGGTGCAGGTGTCGCGGCCGGGCCAGTCCGGGATGCGCGGGGTGTGGTTGTGGCCGGTGGCGACGACCACGGCGGCGCCGGTCAGCTCGCGGCCGCCGGTGGCGTGCAGCAGCCAGCCGGTGCCGTCGGGGGAGCGGTCGATGCGGGAGACCTCGACGCCGGTGACGATCTCCAGCTCGTGGTGTTCGGCGTACTTCTCCAGGTAGCGCACCACGTTGTCCCGGGAGACCCAGCGCCCGAACCGGCGGGGCATCGGGAGCCCGGGCAGGCCCGACAGGCGGCGGGTGGTGTGCAGGTGGAGCCGGTCGTAGTGGCGCCGCCAGGACGCCCCGACGCGGTCGGACTTCTCCAGGACGACGGCGCGAAGGCCCCGGGCGCGCAGCGCGTACGCGGCGGCGAGACCGCCCGGTCCGGCGCCGATGACGTACACGGGGAGGTCTGTGTGGTTCGTCGGCTCCGCGGGGTTCGCGGACGCTGTGGGGTCGGCCATGTGCGCGAGCGTAGTGATGACTGGGGTTGATTGGTCTCGGTCAAGACCGGAATCGATTGCGGATCGATCACGGCTGTAGGGGGAGTGGGTGGGGCTGGTGGCGTAGGGAGTCTGGTTGTGGTGGCGGCGTGGCGGCGTGGCGGCGTGGCGGCGTGGCGGCGTGGCGGCGGGGTGGCGTGGATGCGTGAACAGTGCCATGAATGACGCGGGCTTCCCGAAGGCTCGTATCTGACGTACCGTCAGATCCATGGACACGATCTGGCTCACCGGTGCGCAGTGGCTGGCGGTCCTGCGCATAGGACTCGGGTTGTGGTGGCTGGAGAGCTGGCGGCACAAGGACAAGAAGACATGGTTCGAGGGCGGCGGGATCACCTGGGCGGCGGACGTGGCGGCCAAACACCGCTGGAACGCCGTGCGCAGCGGCTTCGACGTGGTCGTGGCGCCGCGCCCGAGGACCATGGCGTACGTCGTCGCCTACGCCGAACTGGCCCTGGGACTAGGGCTGATCCTCGGCTTCCTGACCCCGCTCGCGCTCGTCGGAGGCCTGCTGCTCAACGTCCTCTACTTCACCCTCATGATCCACGACTGGGCCGAGCAGGGGCAGAACTCGATGATGGCCCTCATCTCCCTGGTGGCCTTGTTCGGGATGTCGTGGCAGTCCTGGTCGATCGACAACGCGCTGGGGCTCTTCCAGTGAGCGCGCGGAGCCCGGAGAGCTCGCGGAGTCCGGAAACCGAGCGGAGCCCGGAGAGCCCGCGGAGTCCGGTCAGCCCGCGCTACGACCTCCCCGAAGCGGACGCCTTCACCCGGACCTACTGGGACGCGGCGGAGCGGGGGCGGCTGCTGCTGCGGCGCTGCGGGGCGTGCGGGCGGGCCCACCACTACCCGCGCGAGTTCTGCCCGCACTGCTGGAGCGAGGACGTGACCTGGGAGCCGGCGAGCGGCCGGGCCGCGCTCTACACCTGGTCCGTCGTCCACCGAAACGACCTGCCGCCCTTCACCGGGCGCACACCGTACGTCGCCGCGGTCGTCGACCTCGCCGAGGGCCCGCGGATGATGACGGAGGTCGTGGAGTGCGCCCACGACGACCTGCGGCCGGGGATGGAGCTGGAGGTCGCCTTCCGGGACGGGGTTCCGGTGTTCCGGCCGTGCCGGTGAGGTTGCGCGGGGCGGCGGGCGAGGGACTTGCCGACCGCCACCCCGCCACGCGGATCCGAGCGGCTTCAATGGCCTGATGGCCCACGTCGACGACCGATACGCCGCCCACCCCTTCCCCGAGCTGAACGGCCCCGGCATACGCCTGCGCCCCTGGAGCCCCGAATCCGACGCCGACGTCGCGACCTGGCTGCGCGGCACGACGGACCCGGAGTTCCGGCGCTGGAACACGCCGCTCAAGCCGGTCACCGACGCCGACAGCGCGCGCGAGTCACTGCGCTTCAAGGCGATGCGGGCGGCGGAGGGGAGGGCGGCGTCGTACTGCGTGACGGACGCCGACACCGGTACGCCCCTCGGCCACATCGGCGTCGACGGGATCAATCCCGACATGCGCTCCGCCCGCGTCGGCTACTGGGTCCTCCCCGAGGCCCGAGGCCGCCGCGTAGCCACCCGCGCCCTGGCCCTCACCGCCCACTGGGCCTTCACCGACCTCGGCCTTCACCGCCTCGAACTCGGCCACGCCGTCGGCCACGAGGCATCCTGCCGCATCGCCGAGCGGTGCGGACTCCGGTACGAGGGGACGCTGAGGGGTGCGATCTTCGAGGCGGGCCGGCACGACGCGTTCCGGGACAGGCACCTCCACGCGCGGCTGGCGACGGACCCGGAGCCGGCGGTGGGATGAAGGGTCACGGCCACAGCAACTCCTTGGCCCAACCTCCCGACCCCCTGCGGTAGTTGAGCCTCACGTGCCGCCGTCGCGCATCACCCTGGAAGAACTCCACCTCCTCCGGCTGGAGGTGGTAGAGCGTCCAGGACGGCACCGGGGCGTCCGGTTCCCGCTGGGCGTGCTCCCAGGCCGCTTCGGAGGCTCGGGCCAACTCGGCCAGGGAGCCGAGGGCTTCGCTCTGGCAGCCGGTCAGCGCGGCGGCCAGAGCCCCCGTCGACCGCGCGTGGAGATCCGCTTGTCCCGCCTTCTCCGGAGCTGCGGTGACCGGGCCCCGGACCCGCACCTGGCGGCCCAGGAGCGGCCAGTAGAAGCCGAGGGCGGCGTACGGGCGGGCGGCGAGGTGGTGGCCCTTCCGGCTGGTCGCGTGGGTCGCGAAGGACCAGCCGTCCGCGTCCGCGCCGTGCAGCATCACGATCCGTACGTCCGGCAGGCCCTCCTCGTCCGCGGTCGCGAGGGACATGGTGTGCGGCTCGGTCTGCCCGGCCGTCACCGCCGCGGCGAACCACTCGGTGAACAGGGACAGCGGGTCGGCGGGTGCGGCCGCCGGGTCGAAGGGTGGCAGCTCGGTGACCTCCGGGTCCCACACCCGCAGTGACCGCAGCAACTCGTCAAGATCCGTTGTCATCCCACGATTGTCACGCGGGACCGGCTTCCAGCGGAGCGTAGTCGTCCGCGGTACCGAGATCGGAGGACACCCAGCGTTCGGGCCGCATGTGGATGACCACCTGCTCGCCGTGGTTCTTCCAGGCGAAGTCGACATAGGCGTCGACCCGCTCGGCCGGGAGGTAGCGGGCCGAGATCTCCCGGAGCTGTTGGAGGGTGGCCGGGGTCGTGTCGACGACCGGCCCCTCGACCGACACGTACCGGATGGACGGTTCGAGCCGGTCGACCATCAGCGAGAACCGGCCCGCCGCGCTGATCAGTCGGTTCTTGCGGGAGTCGAGCGCGGTCATGATCCAGATGTCGCCGCCGGGCTCGTACTGGTACCAGATGGGTACGGCGAGCGGGGCGCGTCCCGCTCCCGCGTCGACCGCCAGCGCGGCGACATGCGGCTCGGCCAGGAACTGTTCACGCTGCTCGCGGGTCAGGGCCATGTCGGTCTCCCTCAGCGGCTCGGGCGTGTCCTTTCCATTCCTTTGCATAACGTCGGCCGAGCGGATTCGTGTTCCCCGGCGTCCCTCCGGGCGGCCTTCACCCCCGCCCCAACACCACCGTCCCCGACGAGCAGAACCACCCCCCGGTCCCCGATGCCACCGCCAGCCGCGGCAACTCTCCGCCCCGAGCGCGCACTTGCCGTTCCCCGGCCTCTCCGCGCAGCTGCCGCACCGCCTCAACCAGCAGAAACAGCCCCCGCATCCCCGGATGTTGTGCCGACAACCCACCCCCGTCCGTGTTCACCGGCAGCTCCCCGCCCTCGACCGACAGCCGCCCCTTCTCCACGAACGCCCCGCCCTCGCCCTTCCCACAGAAACCCAGGTCCTCCAAGGTCACCAGGGTCATGTAGGTGAAGGCGTCGTATATCTCGGCGAAGTCGATCTCGTCCGGCCGCACCCCCGCCCGCTCGAAGGCGAGCCGTCCGCTCACGGCGGCCGGGGAGACCGTGAAGTCCGGCCACTCGGACATGGACGCGTGCGAGACGTGCTCCCCGCTCCCGAGCACCCACACCGGCTCCGTACGGCAGTCCCGTACGTACTCCTCGGCCGCCAGCAGCACCGCCGCCCCGCCGTCGGAGCGGATGCAGCAGTGCAGCTTGGTGAAGGGGTCGGCGATCATCGGGCCGGACCGTACGTCGTCGGCGGTGATCGGGTCGCGGAACATGGCCTCCGGGTTCAGCGCCGCATTGGCCCGCGCTTGGACAGCGACGGAGGCCAACTGCTCGATGGTCGTGCCGTGTTCGAGCATGTGGCGGCGGGCAGCCATCGCGTACTTGGCGATGAGGGTGTGGCCGTAGGGCACCTCGAACTGGAGCGGGCCGCGCGAGCCGAAGGAGAGGGTGCCGGTGCGCCGGCCCGCCCTGATGTCGGAGCGGGCTGTGGACCCGTACGCCAGCAGTACCGCGTTGGCGTGCCCCGCCGCGATCGCGTCCGCCGCGTGGGCCGCCATGACCTCCCAGGTTGAGCCGCCGACCGAGGTCGAGTCGACCCAGGCGGGGCGCAGGCCCAGGTACTCGGCGACCTCGACGGGCGCGAGTGTGCCCGTGCCGGCCGAGGCGAAGCCGTCGATCAGTGAGTGGTCCAGGCCCGCGTCGGCCACGGCCCGGCGGGCCGCCTGCGCGTGCAGGCTGTACGGGGTGGCGTCGTCCACACGGCCGCAGTCGGAGAGGGAGACACCGACGATCGCGACGTTCCGTGATGCCCTCGTCATGAAACTGACGGTACATCAGATGCGGTTCGGTGTGGGCAGGTGTCGTAGTCGTACCTCTGGGCATTCCGTCCCCCGGCGTTGTACCTCTGGGCATTCCGCCCCCCGGCGTCGCACCTCTGGGCATCCCGCTCCCCGCGTCCTAATATGACGCACCGTCAGATCCGGAGGAGGGCACCCTGATGGACGCCAGCTTCACCGCCGAGCAGGACGAGATCCGCCGTACCCTGCGCGAACTGCTGCGCAAGCGGTGCGGACCGGATGCGGTGCGAGCCGCCGTGGACAGCCCCGCCGGACACGACCCCGCCCTGTGGGCCGCCCTCGCCGAACGCCTCGGCCTGCCCGGGCTCGCCCTTCCCGAGGCCTACGGCGGTGTCGGCTGCTCGGCGACCGAGCTCGCCCTCGCCTGCGAGGAGACGGGGCGCGCGCTGGCACCCTCGCCGCTGCTCGCCACCGCCGTGCTCGCCGCGCCGCTGATCCTCGCGCTGGGGACCGACGCCCAGCGGACCGAGCTGCTCCCGCGGATCGCCTCCGGCTCCCTCACCGCCACCCTCGCCGTACCCGGCACCGCCCTCGCCGCAGCCCTCGCGCTCACCGGCGAGAACGGCACCAATGGCGCTCACGGCGTCAATGGCGTCCACGGCGGCGCATGGGCCGGCGGCGGGCGCGCCGGGGGCGTGCAGGCCAGGCGGGCGGGAGACGGCTGGCGGCTGTACGGGCAGGCCGACCAGGTGCTCGACGGGCACAGCGCGGGTCTCCTCGTGGTGGCCGCACACGCCGGCGGGTACGCCCGCTCGCGGACGCTGCTCTTCCTCGTGCCCGGGGACGCGGACGGGCTGGTGCGCGTACGGCAGACCGCCCTCGACGCGACCCGGCCGCAGGCGCGGGTCCAACTGCGGGATGTCAAGGGGGAGTTGCTGGGTGGCGAGGAGGCGGACGTACTCGCCGCCCTCGCCGCCGTCGGTGACACCGCCGCCGCCGTCCTCGCGGGCGAGGCCGTGGGGGCCGCCGATCAGGCGCTGGGGCGGACCGTGGAGTACGTCCGGCAGCGGGAGCAGTTCGGGCGGGCGATCGGGTCCTTCCAGGCGGTGCAGCACCGGCTGGCCGACGTGTACGTACAGGTGCGGGCGGCGCGCTCGGCGGCGTACTACGCGGCCTGGGCCACCGCGAACGGGGAGCGCGTCGGCGGGCTCGCCCTCGCGCAGGCGCTGGAGGCGCTGCGGTACGCCGCCGCCGAGGCGATCCAGCTGCACGGCGGCATCGGTTTCACCTGGGAGCACGAGGCCCACTCGTACTTCAAGCGCGCCTCGGGAGACGAACTGCTGTTCGGGCCAGTGCACCGGCTGCGGGCGCACGCCGCCGACGCGGCCCGGCTCTTCGAGGCGAAGGAGGTGACGGTGTGAGCGGCGCACGGATGATGGTCCGGAGGGCGATCCCGCAGGGGGTCCAGAGGGTGGTCCGGAAGACGGCGCAGGAGACGGTCCAGAAGGTGTCGTCGACCCGTGGCTTCGCCAAAGTCGCCCCCCATGTCGTCCCCGCCCTGGACCGTGCCGTCCACCGGCTCACGCGCGGCCGTGTGCTGCTCAGCGCGCAGCTGCTGCCCGGGATGATCCTGACCTCGACGGGGGCCAAGAGCGGCCTGCCCCGGCGGACGCCGCTGGCCTGCATGCCTGAGGAGGGCGGCGCGAGCTGGATCCTCATCGGCTCCAACTTCGGGCGGCCCGGCCATCCCGCCTGGACCGGCAACCTGCTCGCCCATCCGGACGCCTCCATCAGCTGGAAGGGACGGGACATCCCCGTCACGGCCCGGCTGCTGGAGGGCGAGGAGCGGGCGGCCGCCTGGAAGGCGGTGCTGGCATTCTGGCCGCCGTACGCCACGTATCAGGCACGGGTGGAGCGGGAGATACGGCTCTTCAGGATCGTACGGACAGGATCGTACGAAAGTGAGCGCCCATAACGCCGCAGGCGGCAGCCCACCGGGTGGGCTGCCGCCTGCGTGACAGGACTTGGGGCCTGAAAAAAGAAAGGGTATTACCTGGTCGGCTTCTTGCCGGTCACGCCCAGATGCACCAACAGGGCGAGATTCGGCTTGAGTTCAGCCTGCTTCACGCCCCACGTCTGGAAGCCCTTCTGGTGCGAGGCGACGGCCGCGAGCATCGCGACGATCGAGCCCGCGACCGCCGCCGGGCTGACGTCCTTGTCCACCCGGCCCTTGGCCTGCAACTCGGCGACGGCGTCCACCAGGGAGTTGTTGACTGAATTGAGGATCTTCATGCGGATCTTGTAGAAACGTTTGTCGCCTTCGGCGGCGCCCAGATCGACGACTCTGAGGATCGCGTCGTTCTTGCGCCAGAACTCCAGGAAACCGTCGACGAGTTCCTGAGCGGTCTGCCAGCCGGCCTTGCCGACCCAGGACCGCCCTTCGAGCAACTCGGTCAACCCGGCGCCCTCGGCGGCCATTTGCTCGGCGATCTCCAGGACGGCGCCCTCGACGTCCGGGAAGTACTGGTAGAAGGTTGCGGGCGAAGTGCCCGCTTTTCGGGCGACATCGATGACTTTGACGTCCCGGTAGGGGGAGGAGCTGAGCATCTCGCTGAGGCAGTCGAGCAGCTTCTGCCGGGTCGCCTGCCCACGCCGGCCGGCCACGCGGCCGTCGACGGTACGCACTTGTCCTGTCATGACGTCAGCTTACCGAGGGGTGATGGGAGCGCGATTCGGCCGACTGCAAATGGGGTGCACGAAGGTGTGGGGGATGGTGTGCCTGGTCTGCGAGGTGCGTGCGACGCCGTTACTTTGGCGGCATGGCCGAAAACAGGGCATCGGGGTACGGAGAGGACGTCTACGCGGAGGGCGTCCCCTGCTGGGTCGACGCGCAGCTTCCCGACGTCGAGGCGGGCAAGCGGTTCTACGGCGAGCTCTTCGGATGGACCTTCGAGGAGGCGTACGGCGGTTCCGTATGGGCCCGTCGTGAGGGCAGGCCCGTCGCCGCCCTCGACCGCAAGGCCGACGGGCGTCTGCCGACCGTCTGGACGGTGTACTTCGCCACCCCGGACATCGAGGGGCTGGCCGACCGCGTCTGGGCGGCCGGCGGTCAGGTCGTCACCGCGCCGGTACCGGTCGGCGACCTGGGCGCGGCCGCCCTCGTGGCCGATCCCGAGGGCGCCGTCTTCGGTCTCTGGCAGCCGGGCAGCCACGCGGGCTTCGGCAGCCGGCACGAGCCGGGCACCTTCGTCTGGGCCGAGCTGTACACCCGGGACATCGAAACCGCCAACACCTTCTACGGCGGGCTCTTCCACGATGCCCTCTTCGGGCCGGAGGCCCACCCCGACTTCGGCCGCGCCCCCGTCTCCGACGTCTTCCCGACCGAGATGCCGCCCCACTTCCTCGTCCACTTCGGTGTCGAGGACTGCGAGACCGTCCTCGGAACGGTGAACCGGCTCGGCGGACGAGTCCAGGCGCCACCCTTCGAGACGTCGTACGGCAGGGTGGCCGTGGTCACCGACAATCAGGGGGCGTCGTTCGCGGTGCTGGAGCGGTAGATCGCGGTGCTGGAGCGGTAGATCGGGGTGCCGGAGGGGTAGATCGAGGTGCCGGGGCGATGTATCGCTCTGCCTTGATGTGAGATTTGATGTGAGACACCCCATTTGTCACCGGGTTCGCAACCAGGGCCCCGGCCAGGAAGAATCGGGGTGCGTGCCGCCATGGCGGTGCGGTGGTGAGACGCTGCACGGGGTCGCGTACATATGTGGAATGACGCGGCCCGTACGGGGAGGTGGCAGGCAAGTGGTGGATCAGCTGACGCAGCACGATCCGCGGCGGATCGGGCCGTTCGAGGTGCTGGGACGGCTGGGTGCCGGCGGCATGGGGCTGGTCTATCTCGCGCGCTCGGCGTCCGGCCGGCGCGTGGCGATCAAGACGGTCCGCACGGAGCTCGCCGAGGACCAGCTCTTCCGCGTCCGCTTCACCCGTGAGGTGGAGGCGGCCCGAGCGGTCTCCGGTTTCTATACGGCGGCCGTGGTCGACGCCGATCCTCGTGCCGCCGTGCCGTGGCTGGCCACCGCGTACGTCCCCGCGCCCTCGCTCGAGGAAATAGTGAACGAGTGCGGGCCGCTCCCGGCCCAGGCGGTGCGCTGGCTGGCGGCGGGCGTGGCGGAAGCCCTGCAGTCCATTCACGGTGCCGGTCTGGTGCACCGCGACCTCAAGCCGTCCAACGTCCTCGTGGTGGAGGACGGCCCGCGGGTGATCGACTTCGGTATCGCGTCCGGCGTGTCGAACACACGTCTGACGATGACCAACGTAGCCGTCGGCACGCCCGCCTACATGTCCCCGGAGCAGGCGAAGGACTCGCGCAGCGTCACGGGCGCCAGCGACGTCTTCTCGCTCGGCTCCATGCTGGTCTTCGCCGCCACGGGACACCCGCCCTTCCATGGCGCCAACCCGGTCGAGACGGTGTTCATGCTGCTGCGGGAGGGCCCGGACCTCGAAGGCCTCCCGGACGAGCTGCGCCCCCTGATCGAATCCTGTATGCAGATGGAGGCCACGGCCCGCCCCAACCCGGCCGACCTCCAGGCCCAGCTCGCCCCCCACCTCTTCGGCTCCGGCTCAGACGACAGCGGCACGGCGTCGGCGTGGCTGCCCGAGCGGGCGGTCGGCCTGATCGAGACGCGGCGCGGCGGCCGGCCCGCGGTGAAACCGACGCAGGGCGGCGGTGGCCGCAGCGGCGGCGGCCGAGTGGCCCCCGCCGCCCCCATCCCGCCCCCGCCGTCCCGCGACCCCGTCGTTCCGGCGCCCGGCCCCGGCCCGGTGCCGTCCTCCGCCGCGGCCCCCGCGCCCGTCGGCGCCCCCGACATCGGCCCCGTCCGCCTGGCCGGCGCGGCGGTGCCGATCGGGCCCGGCCCGCGCGTCGCCGACGCCCGCGCCGCCGCCGTCAAGGCGCCCCCGCCGGAGGCCGGCCTGGTCGCCTCCTGGTCCAAGCCCCGCCCCGGCGTCAACGGCACAGACCCTGCCGTAGGCCCTGCCGTACCGGCGGCGCCCCCCGCGCCCCCGGAGACGGCGGCCGGCTGGCGGCCCTGGCGTTTCCGCATGTCGAACGACGTCTGGGGCACCCCCTCGGTCGCCGGCGACCTCGTCTACGTCACCTCCTTCGAGGTTCACGCCCTCGACGTGGCCACCGGTCGGCGTCGCTTCAAGACGCGGGACGTGGCCTGGTCGATGGCGGTCGCGGACGGCCGTATCCACGCCTCCGACGGACCCACCCTGTTCGCCCTCGACGCCCGCGAGGGCGCCGACCTGTGGCGGCTGTCGACGGACGCCTGGGTGTACTCCCTGAAGGCCGACCGGGGCACCGTGATCACCGGCACGCGCGGTGGCGGCGTCCAGGCCTGGGAGGCCTCCAACGGCCAGAAGCTGTGGGAGATCACCGGCTGCCAGACCGACTTCGAGTCCCCGGAAGCCGGACCGACGCTGCACGAGGGCACGGTGTACCTCTGGAAGGACGCCCGGCTGCGCGCCCTGGACGCCCGCACGGGCGACGAGCGCTGGTCGTACCCGATCGGCGACGCCGCCTCCTGCGGCGGGGTGCCGGTGCGGGTGGCGCAGGCCCACGACGGATACGTGTACGTGTCCGCCGGCACCCGTGTCCTCGCCCTGGACATGGCGAGCGGCCGGGTGCGCTGGCACTTCGAGGCGCCGGCGGTCTTCCTGTGCGCGCCGACCTTCGTACCGGGCCCGGCGGTCGCCGGCGGCGGCATCTACCTGGCCGACTACCTCGGCACGGTCTACGCCCTCGACGCCACCGACGGCCGCGACCGATGGCGCATCGCCACCGAGGCCCGGGCGTCCATCGAGCCGGTGCTGGTGGCCGCGGGACATGTGCACGTGGGCAGCGGCAAGGGGCTCTACACCCTGGACGCCGTCACCGGCACCCCGAAGTGGCGCTTCCAGGCGGGCGGCGACATCGTCGGCGCGCCGGCGGTGGCGGAGGGCCGTATCCACTTCGGCTCGACCGACCACCTGCTGTACACGCTCAAGGCCGACGACGGCCGCCTGCGCTGGAAGCTCGCGACGGGCGGCGAGATCACCGGCTCCCCGGTCGTCAAGGACGGGGTGGTGTACGCGTGCAGCAAGGACCGGTGCGTGTACGCGCTGGACGCGGAGAAGGGGACGGGGACGGCGCGGACGGCATAGCGGCGGTGGGTCACCGCATCGTGAACCCGTCGCCCCGCCGGGCGGCGAACAGCTCCGCCTGGCGGCCCGCGGGCAGGTTGCCCAGCGAGATGAGGTGCGGCGCCTGGGCGAACCCCGGCGCCAGCGCCGCCTCCCGCGCCGCCCACAGCGCACGGACGGTCCCCTGCACACCCTCGGCCGGATACCCGGCGATGACGGCGGCGCAGGCGACCGCGGCGTCCAACGCCCCACCCGCCTCGGCGACCTCGGACACCAGCCCGACCTCGTACGCCCGCCGCGCGGAGATCCGCTCCGCCGTCCCCATCAGCATCATCCGCGCGACCTCCCCGTACGGCATCCGCTGCACCATGAGCATCGACTCGTACGCGCTGACCATGCCGTAGGTGGTGTGCGGATCGAAGAAGGCGGCGTCGGCACCGGCGACGACGAACTCGCACTCCCCGAGCAGATAGAAGGCCCCGCCGCAGGCCATCCCCTCCACAGCGGCGACGACCGGCTTCCACAGGTCGTTCGCCTTCGGCCCGATCCGCAGCAGGGGATCGTCCTGCATGTACGGCGAGCTCGGCTGCGGCACGACGGCGTCCCGGTCGAGGCCGGTGCAGAAGGCCCGTTCGCCGGCGCCTGTGAGCACGACGGCGCGTACGGAGTCGTCGAACCGCAACCCCCGCCAGATCTCCCGGAGTTCTTCGGCCATGGCGAGGTCGACGGCATTGAGCTTGCCCGGCCGGTCGAGGGTGACGACGGCGACGCCGGTGTCCTTGTCGGCGGTGAGGCGTACGGTCACGGGCGCTCCAGGATCCACTGGGGAAGAGGGGCCGTGTCCCGCCCTGTCGGCCCGAACACGACACGCACCTTCGCCCCGATACGAATGCCGTGCGGATCAAGGGAATTGAGAGCCGCTCCGGCCTCGCTGACCAGGTTGCCGACCATCCGTACGCGCGGAGCCTCGGCGAGCTCGACGACGATGACGTTGTACGGCGCCTGCTCCGCGTACTCGGGCAGGAGAGGCGGATGGGGAACGACGTACGACCAGATCCGCCCCTGCCCCGACAACCGCCGCCACTCGCTCGCGAAGGACTGGCAGTGCGGGCAGCAGGGCCGGGGCGGGAACCGGAGCTCACCGCAGTCGGCGCACGCCTGGACACGCAGCTCGCCCTGGGCGGCGTACTGCCAGAAGGGGGCGCCGTCGGGGTCGATGACGGGGGAGAGCAACCTGGATCAACTCCTCAGGAGCAACGCGGAGGTGGGGACGCCTTCACCGGCGGTGACGAGACAGGTGGCGGCGCCCGGTACTTGAGCCGTACTCGTCCCCCGGAGCTGCTTGACGCCTTCGTTGATGAGGTTGAAGCCGTGCACGTACGCCTCGCTGAGCCCGCCGCCGCCGGTGTTGAGGGGCAGCCGCCCGCCGATCTCCAGTGCGCCCCCCTCCGTGAAGGCCCCGCCTTCTCCGCGGGCGCAGAAGCCGTAACCCTCCAGGGAGAGCGGTATGAGGGCGGTGAACGCGTCGTAGATCTGGGCGACGTCGACGTCCTGGGGCGTGAAGTCGGCGTGTTTCCACAGGTGTCGGGCGGCGGTCCAGGCGGGGCCGGTGAGCGGGTCGTCGTTCCAGTAGTTGACCATGCCGTGGTGCTGGGCGGGCAGCCCTTGGGCGGCGGAGTGGATGTGGACGGGTCTGTGCCGGCAGTCCCGCGCACGCTCCTTGCTGACGACGACGCAGGCCAACGCCCCGTCCGTCTCCAGACAGTTGTCGAAGAGGCAGAGCGGCTCGCTGATCCAGCGGGAGGTCATGTACATCTCGCGGGTGAGGGGGCGGTCGTACATGATCGCGGCGGGGTTCTGGTTCGCCCGGTTGCGGCAGGCGAGGGCGACGTTGAAGAGGTGGTCGCGGGTGGCGCCGTATTCGTGCATGTACCGGCGGGCGAGCATGGCGATCTCGTCGACGGGCCGCAGGAGGCCGAAGGGCCGGGTCCACTGGGCGGGGGTCGGCAGTTGGACGGCGGTGTTGCGCCATGGCCGGGGCCCGGACCCCCGCTTCCGCGACCGCCAGGCGACGCCGACGGTGGCCTGCCCCGAGGCGATGGCGGCGGCGAGGTGGGCGACGGTGGCGCAGGAACCGCCGCCGCCGTACCCGACCTTGCTGAAGAAGGTGAGGTCACCGAAGCCGACGGCCTTCGCGAGCTCCACCTCGTCGGTCTCCTCCATCGTGTACGAGGCGAGGGCGTCGACCTCGCCGGGCGCGATCCCGGCGTCGTCGAGGGCGGCGAGGACGGCACGGCAGGCGAGGGTCTTCTCGTCCTCGGGGAGGCGTTTGGCGAAGGGCGTCTGACCGATGCCGACGATGGCGGTGGCGTCTTTGATGCCGGCTGCTCTGGCTGCCGCTGTTCCTGCTGTTCCCGCTGTTCCTGCTGTTCCCGCTGTTCCTGCTGTTCCTGCCGTTCCTTCCGTTCCTGCTGCTCCGGCCATGCTGGGCGTTACCTCCGCACGCTCGCTGGGCGGCTGACAGGGCGTCAGACTACAGCTAATCTGACGGGTAGTCAGCTAGTGAAACGGGGACTGGACTGGAGGCCTGCTGTGCGCGGTGACTTGGAGTGGGGAACCATCCCCGGGCTGGTCCGGTCGGCGGCCGAGCGGTACGCGGACGTCGAGGCGGTGGTGGACGGCCGTACCCGCATCTCGTACGGCGAGCTGGGCGCCCGAGTGGAACGTGCGGCGGCGGCGTGCATCGCGAACGGGGTGGCGGTGGGCGACCGGGTCGCGATCTGGGCCCCGAACACCCTCGACTGGATCGTCTCGGCGCTGGGTGCGGTGTCGGCGGGCGCGGTACTGGTCCCGCTGAACACGCGCTTCAAGGGCGCGGAGGCGGCGGACGTGCTGCACCGGAGCGGTGCCCGCCTGCTCTTCGTGACGGGGACGTTCCTTGGGACGTCGTACGTGGCGTCGCTGAGGAGGGCGGCGGCGGGGGAGTGGGCAGGCGGTCCCGGACCGCTGCCGGACCTGCCGGCGCTGGAACAGGTGGTGGTCCTCTCCGACGACGCCCCGGCGGACTTCCGCACCTGGAAGGACTTCCTGGCGAGCGGGGACGGGGTGGGGAAGGCGGAGGTGCGGGCGCGGGTGTCGGCGCTCGCCCCGTCCTTCCCATCGGACATCATCTACACGTCGGGTACGACGGGCCGCCCCAAGGGCGCGGTGATCACCCACGCACAGACGCTACGGGCGTACGAGATCTGGACCGACCTGGCGGGGCTGCGCCGCGGGGACCGCTACCTGATCGTGAACCCCTTCTTCCACACCTTCGGCTACAAGGCGGGCGTCGTGGCCTGCCTGATGCGGGGCGCGACGATGATCCCGCAGCCGGTGTTCAACGTGGACACGGTCATGGCGAACATAGCGGCGGAGCGGGTCTCGGTCCTCCCGGGCCCACCGACGCTCCACCAGTCGCTGCTGGACCACCCGGCCCGCGACGCGCACGACCTCTCGGCGCTGAGGCTGGTGGTGACGGGCGCGGCGGTGGTGCCGCTGAGGCTGGTGGAACGGCTGCGGGCCGAACTGGGCGTGGACACGGTACTGACGGCCTACGGCCTGTCGGAGGCGACGGGCATCGTCACGATGTGCCGCCGAGGCGACGACCCCTCCGTGATCGCGTCGACGTCGGGCCGGGCGATACCCGGGACGGAGGTGCGGGTGGTGGACGCGGGAGGCAGGCCGTTGCCGGCCGGCGTCCCCGGCGAGGTCCTGGTCCGCGGCTTCAATGTCATGCGGGGCTACTACGAGGACGAGACGGCCACGGCCGAGGTGTTGACGGCTACGGCCGAGGTGATGGAGGACGGCGGCTGGCTGCGGACGGGGGACGTGGGGGTCCTGGACGAGGCGGGTTTTTTGCGCATCACGGACCGCCTCAAGGACATGTTCATCGTCGGCGGCTTCAACGCGTACCCGGCGGAGATCGAGCAGACACTGGGCCTCCATCCGGATGTGGCGGACGTGGCGGTGATCGGCGTACCGGATCCGCGACTGGGGGAGGTCGGCAAGGCGTACGTCGTCCGGCGGGCCGGGGCGGTACTGACGGCGGACGACCTGATCGCCTGGGGCCGACGGGAAATGGCGAACTACAAGGTGCCGAGGGCGGTGGAGTTCGTGGGGGAGCTGCCTCGGAATGCGAGTGGGAAGGTGGTGAAGGGGGAGTTGCGGGGGTGGGCTGGGGGGTCACTCGGGCGTCACTCGGTGGAGTGATCAGTGAGGGCATCTCTCCGCATGAGTCAAGGGCGTGGAGCAGCATCAGCCGAGAAGCGTCACCGGAAGCACATCGCCGAGCTGAACATGAGGGAGCAGGGGCTAGGGATTGGATGAGTGCGAGGGAGCCCGGCGCGGGGACTGGACGCGCCCGCACGGTTCTGGTGGACGGTGCCCGGATGGCCTGCTGGGAGTCGGGGCCGTCCGACGGTGAGCCTGTCCTGCTCCTGCACGGCTACCCCGCGAGCCACCGCAGCTGGCGCCACCAAATCCCGGCACTGGCCCGCGAGTACCGGGTGATCGCGCCGGATCTCCTCGGCTGGGGCCGGTCCGAGCGCCCACTGCACCTGCGCTTCGACTACGACACCGAAGTGGCCCGCGTCGGCCGGCTCCTGGACGCGCTCGGCATCGAGACCGTGAACCTGGCCGGCCACGACTACGGTGGCTTCCTCTCCCTCGGCTTCACCGAGACCCACCCCGACCGCGTCCGCCGACTGGCCCTGTGCAACAGCCGCGCGCAGTCCACCTTCGTCCCCCACTGGACGGCCGTCTTCGGCCTGGCCAGCCTGGCTGGACGGACGCCCGTGCTCCGGACCCTGATGGCGCGACTCCCCCTCGTCGACATCCACCGCAGCGCGCTCGGTTCCCTCGTCCGCCACGGCATCATCGACGACGAGCTCCTGGACAGCTACGTCGGCTGGATGCGCACGCCGGAGGGCCGCCGCTGGCTGGTCCACTTCTGCAGTGAGTACCGCGTCGCGGTCCGTCCCGAGCTGCGCCGGAGGCTGGGCGGGATCGCCTGCCCGACCGCGATCATCTGGGGCCGGGACGACACCTACCTGCGCCCCGAGATCGCCACGGAACTGGCCGAGCGCATCCCGCACGCCGAACTGACGATGCTCGACGAGGCCGGCCACTGGGTGATGGACGAACACCCGGCCGAGGTCACCTCAGCACTCCAACGGCTCCTTGCCCGGGCTTGAGGTGGCCGGGGCTGGGTTGGTGTGAACGCCGGTTTGTGGAGTGGCCGTCGGGGCCGCCCGCTTCTTTGTCAGTGTCGTGCTTCCGCGAGCCGAGTCAAGGGCGCTGCGTTCCGCTGCGCTCCACTCCGCGTCGCCTCCGGCGATCGGCCTCCGGCCGACCCTTGACACGGCTCGCTCCAGCACGGGGAAGAAGCGAGCGAGCGGCCCGGAAAGGCGGGTGGCCAGGTCGGCAGCCCTTTCGGGTAGGTCGGGGGGTGGCCCGGCGTCCGGGGGCGCGCTCGCGCCTCGCCAGCACGCCGGGTGGTCTCGGCGGCGATCGGCGAGTGGGGGGTGCGGGCGCACCAGCGGGACGGGGGCACGCCGGGTGGTCTCGGCGGCGATCGGCGAGTGGGGGGTGCGGAGCGCGCTGGCCGGGCGGGGGCACGCCGGGCCGGTTCGGCGTCTCGCGGTGAGCGGGCGGCTGCCGGGCGCACCGGCCGGCCAGGCAGGCCGGGTGGCGGCACGCCGAGCCGACCAGGCGGCCGATGGCTAGCCGGGGCCGAGCCACCACGGCGGCCCGCACCGGTCCGAACTTGTCAGGGTCAGGTAATTGGCAGATCTGTTCCACCTTGGGAGGGGAAAAGCCCAGGTCGGCGGTCCCGGTGGGTGGAACAGATCTGCCAATTATGGGGGGAGCGTCCGGCGCTCAGCTGACTCGAAGGGGGCGGACCCCACTCCGCACCCCTCACTCACTGCAAGCCGCCGAACCGACCCGGCGTGCCGCCACCCTGGTGCGCCTCCGGCCACGGGCGGGCCGAGCGTCGCTGAGCCGACACGAGCGCCCGTCCCAGCCACCGCGCCGCACCCCCACTTGCCGATCGCCGCTGAGCCGACCCGGTGTGCCCCGCCCGGCCAGCGCGCTCCGCGCCCCCACTCGCCGATCGCCGCTGAGCCGACCCGGTGTGCCCCGCCCGGCCAGCGCGCTCCGCGCCCCCACTCGCCGATCGCCGCTGAACCGGCCCGGCGTGCCTTCGCCCTGCCAGCGCGCTCCGCACCCCCCACTCGCCGATCGCCGCCGAGACCACCCGGCGTGCCCCCGTCCCGCTGGTGCGCCCGCACCCCCCACTCGCCGATCGCCGCTGAGACCACCCGGCGTGCTGGCGAGGCGCGAGCGCGCCCCCGGACGCCGGGCCACCCCCCGACCTACCCGAAAGGGCTGCCGACCTGGCCACCCGCCTTTCCGGGCCGCCCGCTCGCTTCTCACCCGTGCTGGAGCGAGCCGTGTCAAGGGTCGGCCGGAGGCCGATCGCCGGAGGCGACGCGGAGTGGAGCGCAGCGGAACGCAGCGCCCTTGACTCGGCTCGCGGAAGCACGACACTGGCAAAGAAGCGGGCGGCCCCGACGGTCACTTGAAGACGCCGGGGTGCCCAACACCCTCCACGGAGCGGCCGAGTGCCTCGCCAGTCGCGGCCGCGCTCAGGGCGGAGCGGATCTCCTGGATCATCTGCGCCGGGTGGTGGAAGACGACCTCGGCGGTGTAGCGGAGCAGGGTGCGTACCTCGGGGCAGCGGAGGACTTGGTTGAAGCGGGAGACGTCCCGTCGGTGCGCCTCGCGCGTGCCGTGGTAGGCGTAGCCCTCGATCTCGACCGCCACTCCCTCCCGCCGGAAGAGGAAGTCGAGGAACCGGCGGCCGCCGCCGGGGACGCGGAGCTCGACCTGGGACTCGGGACGCAGGCCGGCGTCGAGCATGCGCAGGCGGGCGACGGTTTCCGCCGGTGAGCCGGAGCGGCGGTCGGCGAGGCTGAGCCAGTCCCGAGCGCGGGCGGCTCCGTGGAAAGGGGGTTTGAGGGCGATGGCCAGCGCGGCCGGGGTGGTGAGCGGTGGGCGGCGTACGCCCGCGACGGTGCGGTAGCCGAGCGCGGACTCGACGGCTACCAGGGCGCCCTCCCGCGGCCCGGCTCGCAGGAGGTCGGCGACGGTGCGGGGGACGTCCGTGACGCGCAGCCCCTCGCACTGCACGATGTCGACTTCGGCGAGGGGCATCCGGTGGACCCGTACGTCCGTGAGGCTCTGCCGGATGCGGAGCCCCGGGTCGGTGAACTCGAGGGCCGGGGGCTTTCGGTCCTCCCTACGTACGTCCAGGGTCTCGATCTGCAAGAGCCAGGCAGCCGAACGATGGCTCACGACCAGCCTCGGCCTGAGGAGTTGGGCGGCCTTCAGCCGTACGGCCAGATCGATCCTCCGCCCCGGCTCGGCCCAGGCGCCGCTCCGGACCCGGGTCCACCCTTCCGAGTCCAGCCTCCGGAAGAGGGGAACCCGAGACCACCCGGCCCCCAGCGCCCGCGAGGTGAGCAACACGCCTCCCTCGACCAGCGCCCTCAACTCCGTACGCTCCACCCGCTCCACCCGCTCCACCCGTCCACTGTCCCGGAGGAGCCGCCTGCCTGCTCGCCCCTGTGGACAACCGGTGGAGGTCAGCGCTTCACGGACGTGAGGAAGGTGGTCCAGGCCGAGGCCCTGAAGAGGAGTACGGGGCCATCGCCGGCCCGCTTCGAGTCGCGGACCGGGACGGTGGTGGGGAGGTTGGGGGCGACCTCGACGCATTCGCCGCCAGTGCCGTTGCTGTAGCTGCTCTTGCGCCAGCGGGCGGCGCTGAAGTCATTCTCGTGACTTGCCATGTCGATAGTCCTCTGCCGCAGCCTCGATCATCGCAAGGGACGCCTCAGGCGGCATTGCGACGGCCCTGAGCAGATCGTACGACTCCCGGTACTGCTTCACGAGCGCCGGATAGTCGATGAGTTGGCCGCTGTGCAGGCTCTCGGTGTACACCACGGGAGGAGCGTCCGCGAAGGTCATGATCCTGGTCATGCCCATCATGAACGGGTGCGCGGCGGAGGTTTCCGGGACGATCTGCAAAAGGGAGTGCGTGGTCCTGATCACCCCCGAGATGTGCTCCAGCAGCTCCGCCATCTCCACAGGAGGAAGAGCGGCTCGGCGGATCAGGGACTCGTCGAGGATCGCCCAGAACTTGGGCGGGTTCTCCGAGGTGAAGAGCTTGGCCCGCCCCATCCGGGCGTCCACCTTCTCCTCGACCTCCCCGTCCGAGGCTCGGGGCATGGCCGCTCGCACGATCACCCGTGCGTACGGTGCCGTCTGCAGCAGCCCGGGCACGATCATCGGTGCCCAGTCCTCGATCGTCTCCGCGTGCTGCTCCATCTCCGCCGCGTCCGCGAAATACTCCGCATGCCCCGACTGCCGGGCCCTGCGGGCGTCTTCACAACGCCGCTCGAAAAACCCGTCCGTCCTCAGCACCTTGTCGACGTGCTGGGCGAGATCCAGGGGCATCCGGCGCTCACCGCGCTCGATCTGGCTCAGAAAGGGGATGCCGTGGAAGCTCCCTTCCGCCAACTGTTCGAGCGTCAGACCCGCGAGCTCCCTCTGGTAGCGCAACTCGGCGCCGTAGAAGGACGGGACGTTCGCCGAGGCGTCGGGATCCTTGCGTGGGGGCACAACTCACCACCGTCTCTTTCCAGTTGCGTTGCGCAACGTAAACCTCTTTTACGGTACGCAATGTCACGCCACTGTGTGAGTGATTCGTCACAGAGCGCACAGGAAGGCGCCGCCCCATGCAAGACCCTCAGCCCCCCGCCGCCGACGTGGACCACTGCGTGACCGACCTTCGTACCGCCCTCGCCGCCCACGGCATCACGCTTCCCTCCCTCCGCGCAGACCTGCCGACCTTCGCGGGCACCTATGCGCCCCCGGCAGGCCTGGTCGCGCTCGGCAACTGCAACACCGTGACGGCGCGCAAGCTCGCGGCGGTGCTGCGGGGAGGCCTGGACCTCGACCTGCCGGCCACCCCCAAGGCGGTCCCGGACCTTCGTCGTGCCGTACGCCTGCATCTGGGTGGACCCTGCGCCGATGTGCAGCTGTGCGTCACCGAGCTCGTGGCCAACGTGATCCGGCATGTGGGGGAGGGGACGCCGGTCCGTGTGCGGGTGGCCCGTGTGGACGGTGACGGTGGCCGGATTCGGGTCGAGGTCACCGATCCCGATACGCGAGCCCTCCCGGTGCTCGTGCGTGCCACCGGCGACGACGAGGCCGGGCGCGGCCTCGCTCTCCTCGACGCGGTGGCGCTGCGCTGGGGCGTGGAGCAGGGGGCATCGGGCAAGACGGTTTGGTGCGAGCTGGCGGAGGGCGAGTGAGCGTCGGGCTGAGCGTGGCGTACGGCGGTATGGTGAGCGGTATGGCAACCAAGAAGTACACCGTGACGCTGCCGGAGGAGCTCGCCGAGGAGATCCGGCGTGAGGTGGGGGCAGGCAACTTCAGTGCGTACGTCACGCGGGCCATAGAGCGTCAGCGGGAGCAGGACCGGCTGGGGGAGCTGGTGGCCTGGCTTGAGGAAGAGCACGGTCCTCTCACGGAGGCCGAGCTTGCCGAGGCCGAGGCGGAACGGCGGGAACATGAGCGACACTTCGCTGCCCTCGAGGCTGACGCGGCCGATGGTGACGGCTCTCACTACCCGATGGCGGGCTGATGACTGCTGCTACCAGTTACGTGCTGGACTGCGAAGGGCTGTCCAGGGCGGTTCGTGGTGACCGCCAGATGATCGCCCGCCTGAAGGACGCCCACCGCTCCGGCATCCGCGTCGTCACCAGCTCCATGACCCTGATCGAGGCCTATCACGGGCAGGTGCAGCATGCCGCCTGGGCGTGGGCGATGTCCCGGGTCGTGGTGGAGCCGGTCACGCGGGACGTTGCCGAGAGGGCGGTCGGGTTGCTGCGGGACACCGGACTGCACGGCCACAAGTACGCGATCGATGCGGCGCTGGCCGTGATCGCCGGGCGGCTGGGCGGGAGCGTCGTGCTCTACACGTCCGACGAGGACGACATGACGAAGTTGTGCGGGGAGGGGGTTCGGGTCGTTGCGCTGTGATGGTGACGATGAACCGCGGGCCAGGATGTGCTCGACGGTTATAGCGGTCTGTTCGATGAGATCGAAGAGGCTCCTGGTGTGGGAGGTTGAACCGCCCGACGGCACCGGGGTGACATGGCGATGTGGCCGAGCCCAAGCCCGGCCACATCGCTGTCAGTTGCCGACTTGATATCAGGTGGCGTGGTTCTCCAGCGGCGCCACGACAGTTTCCTGCGGCGACGTCGTGGCATGGTTCTCGGCCAGGGCCGGGCTTGCGGCAGCGGCGGTGGCACTGAGAACCAGGGCGATGGTGGCGACGATCTTCTTGGTGCGAGTCATTCCAGCTCCTGGTAGAAGAGTGGACCTCTGAACATCACGTGACGCTAGTGCCGTGGGGGGCGACTGTTCGAGAGGATCGAACGGTTCGCGCCAGGAAATGGCATGGATCATGCAGTTGCACATCGGCCGCGGCGGCTCCCCCTCGGCGCCGCCGCGGCCGACTCCCCCGTCAGAACAACTTCACGCAGTCTCGTCGGAGGCGTGATTGTCCTGGGGTGTGGCAGCCCCTCCCCCCGACGCATGGTTGTCCAGGGTGGTTATCTCGCTCTCCGACGCCTGATCCTTCTTGGCGTTGGTGACGTTCTCCTCAACAGCGGACGCGTGGTTGTCGAGCGGCTTGACGACATCGTCGTCCTTCTCGGCCTCATTCATGATCATCAACTCCAGCAAGTCGTACCGCAAACAGTCGGAGCGACCCGTCCGACGACTCCCCCGAGGGCCGTCGGACGGGCGCATTTGGGCCGCTCACCCTAACGGTGTGGCCTCTCCATGATCCGTCTGCCCCCCGACGCGACGGATCGATGTACGTAAGAGTGCCGAGCGGCGATAAACGAACGATGAACGGTGCCGTTACCTGCTACGCGGCAGCCGCCGGGGCCAGGAGCTCACGTAGCTCGTCGGCTTCGGGGGAACCCAACTGCTCGTAAATGGAAAGAGCTTCTCGCCAGCAGGCGGTCGCGCGGTCGGACTGGCCGAGCTCGGCGAGGGCCTTCCCCAGGACGGTGAGTACGGTTCCGCGTCGCCACTCCCCGCCGATGCCGCGCAGCGCAATCGCCTGTTCGGCGTGGCTCGCTGCGAGTGTGGGGCGATGGGCGGCAAGGTGCACCTCCGCAATTCGGAAGTGCGTGACGCCTTCCCAGAGAGGCTGACGATTGTCGTGGAACAATGCCAGCGCATCGGTGAGCTGCTCGAGGGCATCCGCGAATTGTCCGGCCTGAGTCAGAGCGATGCCCAGGGCGTATCGGCCGTTGGCGAGCCTCAGCGTGAGGCCCATACGGTCGTAGATGTCGATGCCCCGCTGAGCAAGCTCGATCGCACTGCCAGTCCGACCCATGGCGAGGTGGATTCGAGAGAGATTGCACAGTGCACTTGCCTCGCCGACGTCGTTGCCGTCGTCTCGGAAGTTGTCGATCGCCTGCTGCAAGTAGCGTTCACCGTCGGCATGCCGATTCTGGTAAATGGCGATGATGCCTCGGTCGTTGGGAGCCCAGCAGCTTGGGAGCGGGTCGTCGGCATCCCCGGCGAGTTCCAAGGCGAGTCGTGCTTCCTCATCTGCTTCGCTGAAGCGACCCGCGACAAGATGGACGTTCGTCAGCACAGTGCGGGCACGGCCCTCGGTGCGGGTGTCTCCGGCCGCGTGCGCGGCGTCCCGCACCGTACGGGCCGCCACTTCATAGGCGCGTGCGTTGGCGCCTGACTCCGCCAAGTCCTTGGTTGCCCACAGCAGATCAACGCCCCTTCTCAGAGTCCGGGCGTCGATGGACTGGCGTACGCACGCTATGAGGCAGTTCGCTTCGGAGTAGAGCCAATCCTGCGCAGCGCGCGGGGTCTCGAATACGAGGCCTGGGTAAGCGGTCGCCTCCAAGTGATCCACCAGCCGATCCCCCGGCCGCTCAATCGCATAAACCCCCGCCGCAGTAGCCAGATAAAAGTCCAGCAACCGCGACATCGCCGCATCCCGCGCGCTCGCCGGCTCCTCGTCCCTCTCCGCGCACGCACGCGCGTAGAGCCGGACCAGGTCATGGAAGCGATACCGGCCAGGAGCCGCCGACTCCAGCAGCGACGTGTCCACGAGGGACTCCAGCAGGTCCTCCGTGTCCTCCACCGGGAGGTCCAGCACCGCCGCAGCCGCCGCGAGTGAGATGTCCGGCCCGTCCGCCAGCCCCAGCAGCCGGAAGGCCCGTGCCTGTGCCGGCTCCAGCGCCCCGTATCCCAGCTCGAAGGTCGCCTTCACCGCCAGGTCGCCGGCCTGGAGTTCGTCCAGGCGGCGGCGTTCGTCCGCGAGCTTCGCCGCCAGGACCGAGACCGTCCAGGTGCGGCGGGCCGCCAGGCGGGATGCCGCGATGCGGATGGCCAGGGGCAGGAAGCCGCACGCCGCCACCACGTCCAGCGCCGCCTCGCGTTCCGAGCGGACTCGCTCCTCGCCGACGATCTTGGTGAAGAGGGACAGTGCCTCGTCGGGGGACATCACGTCCAGGTCCACCAGATGCGCCCCCGCCAGGTCGACCATCCGGACCCGCGAGGTCACGAGCGCCGCGCAGCCCTCCGTGCCGGGCAGCAAGGGCCTCACCTGGGCGGCATCGCGGGCGTTGTCCAGCAGCACCAGCACCCGCCGGCCGTCCAGAACCGAGCGGTACAGGGCCGAGCGCTCCTCCAGTGAGTCGGGGATGGAGGAATCCGCGGTGCCCAACGCCCGCAGGAAGGAGCCGAGCACCGTCTCCGGTTCCGCCGCCCTCGCGCCGGCGCCCTGGAGGTCGACGTACAGCTGGCCGTCGGGGAACGCGCCCCGCGCCTGGTGCGCCACGTGTACCGCCAGGGTCGTCTTGCCGACGCCGCCGATACCCGCCAGCGCCGACACCGCCATCACCCGGCCCTCCGCCGACGCCAGCACCTCGCTCAGCTCGGAGACGAAGGATGTGCGGCCCGTGAAGTCGGGGACGGTTGCCGGGAGTTGGGCGGGGCGGACCGGTACGGCGGCAGGTTCCGTCACCGGTGCCGACGTTTCGGCCAGGCCCGGGTCCGCCTGGAGGATGCGCTGCTGGAGTTCGCTCAGGCCCGGGCGGGGGTCCACGCCGAGTTCGTCGGCGAGGAGGCGGCGCGTGTCCGCGTACACCGCCAGGGCCTCCGCCTGGCGGCCGCTGCGGTACAGCGCCAGCATCAGCAGTTCGCGCAGGCGCTCGCGCAACGGGTGCGCCGCCGTCAGGGCCGTCAGTTCCGAGACCGCCTCCGCGTGGCAGCCCTGCTCCAGGTCCATGTCGAGGCGGGACTCCAGCAACTGGAGCCGCCACTCCTCCAGGCGGACCCGCTGTGTCTCCGCGTACGGGCCCGGCACGCCCGCCAGCGCCTCGCCGTCCCAGAGGGCCAGCACCCGGTTCAGTACGTCACGTGCGTGGCACAGGTTCCCGGCGTTCCGCGCCTTCTCCGCCTCCGCCCCCAGCTCCTGGGCCACCGCGAGGTCCAGGGCACCTTCCCCCACCGAACGCACCGCGTACCCGCCCGACTCGCTCACCAGGACGCCGGGGCCGAGGACCTTGCGCAGCCGGGAGGCGTACGTCCGCAGCGCCGCCAGGGCCTGTGAGGGGGGTTCCTCGCCCCACAGGGCGTCGATCAGCTCGGCCGCGGTCGCCGTACGGCCCTCGCGCAGCAGCAGGGCGGCGAGGAGGGCGCGTTGCTGGGGTGAACCGGTGTTCAGCGACTCCTCGCCGCGCCAGGCGCGTATCGGACCGAGCACGCTGAAACGCGGCGCCACCGCCACCGCCTCCGCCTCCACCCCCTCCCCGAAGCCGGAGTCGGGACGCCTCTGCTCCGGCACTCGCGGTACCTCGGGCACTCGCGGTACACCGTCCATCCCGTCGTCCCCCTAGAAATCCTGAGCAACCCCGCCAGTTTGCCTTGCTCATGGCAGATGCGTCAGCTGTGGAGAAGGTGATCACAGGGAGGCGCGCGGGATATCACGAGGCCCTCACATGTTCTTCGCACTTATCCGCACGGGGGCGGCCGCAAGCAGGCCGCATCGCCATAGCTGACGGACCGTCAGATCGGCGCTACCGTGAGCGTCATGGACACCCAGACCTCCACCCAGACCTCCGCCCAGACCTCCGCCCAGACCTCCGCCCAGGCCGCCACCACGCAGCCCCCACTCCCGCTGATCATCTCCGTCGACGACCACACCGTGGAGCCGAGCACCGTCTGGCAGGACCGGCTCCCGAAGAAGTACCTCGACATCGGGCCCCGCGTCGTCCGTGCGCCCCTGAAGGAAATGACCTTCCTCGGCGGCCGCTTCAAGCCCGTGATGGGCACCCCGGGCACGGAAGACGGGCCCATCGGCGACTGGTGGGTCTACGAGGACCTCCACCGCCCCCTCACCCGCCTCGACACCGCCGTCGGCTACAGCAGGGACGAGATCAAGCTCGAGGTCATCACCTACGAGCAGATGCGGGCGGGGTCGTACGACGTGCCCGCCCGCCTCGCCGACATGGACGTCAACCACGTCCAGTCCGCCCTCTGCTTCCCGACCTTCCCCCGCTTCTGCGGCCAGACCTTCACGGAGGCGAAGGACCACGAGCTGGGGCTCCTCTGCGTCCAGGCCTACAACGACTGGATGGTGGAGGAGTGGTGCGGGCCGCAGGCGCAGGGGCGGCTCATCCCCCTCACCCTCATCCCCCTCTGGGACGCCGAGCTGGCGGCCCGGGAAGTGCGGCGGAACGCCGCCCGCGGCGTCCGTGCCGTCGCCTTCTCCGAGATACCCCCGCACCTCGGACTGCCCTCCGTCCACACCGACGACTGGGACCCCTTCCTCGCCGCGTGCGACGAGACCGGCACCATCATCGCCATGCACATCGGCTCCAGCAGCCGTATGCCCTCCACCTCCGCCGACGCCCCGCCCGCCGTCGGCTCCACCATCACCTTCGCCAACTGCTGTTTCTCGATGGTCGACTGGCTGATGAGCGGCAAGTTCGAGCGCTTTTCGAACCTGAAGGTCATGTACGCGGAAGGGCAGATCGGCTGGATCCCCTACATCCTGGAGCGCGCCGACGTGGTGTGGGAGGAGAACCGGGCCTGGGGCGGCGTCTCCGACAAGGTCCACCGGCCGCCGTCCGAGCTGTTCGCCGAGCACGTCCACGGCTGCTTCTTCGACGACGCCTTCGGGCTGCGGAACCTGGAATCCATCGGGGTCGGGAACGTGCTCTACGAGACCGACTACCCGCACTCCGACTCCACCTGGCCGAAGTCCCGGGAGGTCGGCGAGGCGCAGATGGGGCACCTGGACGCCGACGTGGTGGAGCGGATCGTACGGGGGAACGCGATCGAGCTGCTCGGGCTGACACCCGACGGATTCTGGGACGGTCCACGGTGATTCTGGGACGGCCCACGGTGATCCAGTACGGCATCCAGCTCCCCGTCCAGTCCCAGAGCACGATCTACGCCGAACCGTGGGAGGCCGCCGCCGGTCCGGAGGACCTCCTCGACATCGCCCGTATCGCCGACCGCGCCGGCTTCTCCTACGTCGCCTGCTGCGACCACGTCGCCATCCCGCGCCGCCTCGCGCCCGCGATGAGCACGGTCTGGTACGACCCCGTCGCCACCCTCGCCTTCCTCGCCGCCGCGACCGAGCGGGTACGGCTGCTCAGTCACGTCGCCGTCGTCGGGCTGCGGCATCCGCTGCTCACCGCCAAGCAGTACGCCACCCTCGACCATCTGAGCGGCGGGCGGCTGATCCTCGGGGTCGGCGCCGGGCATGTGCGGGAGGAGTTCGAGGCGCTCGGGGTCGGCTTCCGGCAGCGGGGGGCCGTGCTCGACGAGTGCGTCGACGCGCTGCGCGCCGCCCTCGGGCCCGACGAGTTCCCCGAACACCACGGCAAGCTCTACGACTTCGACGGGCTCGGGCAGCGGCCCCGCCCGGCCCAGTCCAGCGTGCCGCTCTGGGTCGGCGGATCGTCCCCCGCCGCCGTACGCCGGGCCGCGCTCAAGGGCGACGGCTGGCTGCCGCAGGGGGATCCGCGTGATCGACTGCCCGAGCAGATCCAGCGGATCCGGGACATCCGCGCAAAGCACGCCATCCAGGGGCCCTTCACCATCGGCGCCATCGCCGAGCCCCTCTACGTCGGCACCCCCACCTGGGACGTGAAGCCCCGCACCCTCAGCGGAGGGCCGCAGGAACTCGCCGAGTCGCTGCGCGCCTACCGCGCGATGGGCGTGCACCAGATCCAAGTGCGGTTCCGCAGCCGGAGCCGCACCGAACTCACCGACCAGATCGCCGCGTTCGGGGCGGAGGTGGCGCCGCTGCTGTGAGGGATTCCGGACAACCTGTCTGACAGTCCGACCTCCTTTTTCTTGAAACTTTGAACATGTGCACGCCGCTTCGCGTACGTACGGACGTACGGACGTGAGACTTCGGCGGAAGGACACCGTGGCGTGCGATCCCCCCAGCGACTCTCCCTAGCCCTGGCCTGCCCTGACGGCGGATGGCCGCACGAGGACTGGCCCGCCCCGGACGACCGCCACGTAGGCCGGGTCGTGCACCTGTCCCGGCCCTTCCGTGTGCCCGAGGACGTCGACGTCGTCGTACTCCGCTGCACGGATCCGGCGACGAGCTTCCCCGAACTCCTCGGTGCCATGGGGGAGTTAGGTGTCCCCGTGATCGTGATCAGCGCGCGCCGGGACACCGAGTCGGTCCTCGATGTGTTCCGCGGCGGCGGGGCCTACCTGGTCGAGGGCGACTACTGCACCTGCTTGCTGTCCGCCGCCGTCCTCGCGGCCACCATCGGCCACACCTACCTCTCGCCCCTCGCCTGCGACGCCGTCCGGGAGGGCGTCCGGCGGATGTCGGCGGCCGGCACCGCGCTGGAGCGCCTACGGTCCCTGCTCTCCCCGCGCGAGCGGCAGATCATGGACCTGCTCTCGACCGGCCTGGGAGCGCAGGAGATCGGGCTGGGGCTGGGGCTGAGCGAGAAGACCGTCCGCAACAACCTCAGCAACATCTACGCCAAGCTGGACGCCCGTGGAAGCACGGACGCGGTACTGAGGTGGCTGGGAGCCGCATCCGTGCTTCGCATCTGAAAACCTGGCGTGCGGGAGAATCCGTTACGGAGCCGGAATCTCCGACACCGGGATTTCGACGTCGGTGACGTTTTCGCCGCCCTCACCGAATCCGGGTTCGATGCGGACGCTGTTTTCGCTCTTGAGAATCGCGTCGGCCTGCGGGGTTCCACACTTCACGTTGCGCAGCCAGAGACGGCCGTCCGGGGTCCCGTTGTTCAGGATCTGCGGGTAGAAGACGTGTATCTCGGCGGACCCCTCGCTGGGGGAGAAGAAAACGGTCTGGCCGTCCTGTGGATCCTTGTAGGTGGCCTTGAGGTATCCGCTCACGTCGGTGCGCTTGTGGGACCACATGAAGAAGCCGATGTGGTCCGCCTCCACCGTGTTGCTGAGCGTGAAGGAGAACGAAGTCCTCTTGTCGTCGCGCGTGATGTTGATCTCCTGCGAGTTGAATTCGACGCCGATATTGAAGATCGACGACTCCAGCTTGGTCCCGATGTCGACGCTGGATCCGTTCTCCAGCTGGATGACCCTGGTAACCGACGAGCTCACGCTGAAGGACTTCGTCGCCGTGCTCTGGACTCCGCAGTTTTCGGACACGCCGGACACCCGCTCGTTGGGCCCGAGGCTGTTCCTCTTGAACTGGACGTCGACGAACTCGCAGTTCTCCAGCTTGTCCGAGTCGTTCTCGCAGTCGGTGGCCACCTCGCTGGGGGTGGCGGCGCCCGCGCTGTTCATCAGGGGGACCGCGACCGCGAGGGCGGCCACGGGGGCCAGGACGAGGGTGATGCGCTTCTTCTTGCTCCGGTGGCTTCCGCTGCGGCCGGTGCGTGTCATCGTGTGTCTCCTGTACCGGGGGAAGGGACGTAAGGGGAGGTGAGGGGAGGTGAGGTCGGTCAGCAGTCGGTCAGGACCGCCTTCGAGATGCCGTCCGCGATTCCGGGTGCGCCCGCGGCCGACCCCAGGACGACGGGACCCTCGACCACTTCCGGGGCCTCGAAGTTCTTCTCGGGCTGGGCGTTGACGCCGAGGCTCGCCGCGCGGGCGTCGAGATGCACCTTCCAGACGCCGGTCATGCGCTGCATCTTCGGCGTGAACTCGACGTGGAGCACCTTGCCGACCGGGACCGACCTCAGCTCCGACTCGCTGACGGTCGCCTCCTTGATGGTCATGTCCAACGTCGCCTTGTGCTTCTTCCAGGCGCCGGTCAGAAATCCGAAGAGCCCGCCCGAGGCGCCCTGCTGGGTCACGCTGTAAGTGCCCTGTCCCTGCGCCACCGACTCCGTCCATGCGGCCGTGACCGTCGCCGGTTTGGTGGCGTTGGGTTCGCAGTTCGAGAAGTCCTGCGTCTGCTTCACCGTGGGACCGTTGAAGGTTTCGAACTTCGTCTCCACGAAATCGCAGGTGTCGGCCAGGAAATTGTCTCCGACGGGTTGGCGCAGACTCTGCTTCTCGCCGTTGATGAACTCGGCACGGTTGCACATGACCATGATCTCTTCGGGCGTCTTTTCGTCCGCCGCGTTGGCCGACGGCAGGAAAGAGACGATCGCGGCACCGGTGGAGAGCGCGGCTCCGATCGCGATGATGCGGATCTTCTTGTTCTTCAGGGCCCTCTTGGCCATTTCATGCTCCGTCCTTGGCGGCTTCTTTGCCTTCTGCCTCAGGATTATTGGGCCGCGCGCAGAGGGTGGACAGGGTTAAATGTCCCTACTCGCAAGTCACTTGGAGTGGCCTATCTCACTTTGCTAAAGCGGTGATCTTCGTTTCGCCGATGTCGCGCTCTGGGGCGTTCCATATCTGACGGAGCATCAGTACGATGCCGCCTTCCACCCCGTGAAGGAGGTCCCGTATGGGCAAGCTCGACGGACGGGTCGTCATCGTCACCGGCGCCGCACGCGGTCAGGGCGAGCAGGAGGTGCGGCTCTTCGCGGCGGAGGGCGCCGAGGTCGTCGTAGCGGACGTACTGGACGATCAAGGGGCGGCGCTGGCCAAGGAGTTGGGAGCGCTGTACGTCCACCTCGACGTGAGCGAGGAGAGCGACTGGCGTTCCGCCGTCGCCGCCGCCAGGGACGCCCACGGCCGCATCGACGGGCTCGTCAACAACGCCGGAATCCTGCGGTTCAACTCCCTCGTCGACACGCCCCTCGACGAGTTCATGCAGGTCGTGCGGGTCAACCAGGTCGGCTGCTTCCTCGGGATCAGGACGGTCGCCCCAGAGATGGGCGACGGCGGCACGATCGTCAACACCGCCTCGTACACCGGCGTGACCGGGATGGCGGCCGTGGGCGCCTACGCGGCCACCAAGCACGCGATCCTCGGGCTCACCCGGGTCGCCGCCCTGGAGCTGGCGGCCCGGAAGATCCGGGTCAACGCCATGTGCCCGGGCGCCATCGACACCGCGATGTCCAACCCGGCCCAGCTGGATCCGGCGGCGGACGCCGAGGAGGCATCCCGGGGGCTCGACCGGTTCTACCGCAAGCTCGTGCCGCTCGGGCGGATCGGGAAGCCGGAGGAGGTGGCGCGGCTCGCGCTGTTCCTGTCGTGCGACGACTCGTCCTACATCACCGGGCAGCCGTTCGTGATCGACGGAGGGTGGCTGGCCGGGGTGTCCATCGTCTGATGCTGTCCGAGTGCCGTCCGAGTGCCGTCCGAGTATTTCTGACTGGCCGTCAGCTATTGACGGTCCACGCGCCCGGTGCCACAGTCGGCGGCAGATCGGCAAATCTGACGGTGCGTCAGAAATGACAGTCGGAAACAGACTGGGGACGGTGAACCTCCTTGGAATTCGGGCTCTTTGTACAGGGATACGTGGGCAAACGCGCCGAGACCGACCCGCTGGCCGAGCACAAGGCGCTGATGGAGGAGACCGAGTACGTCATCCAGGCGGACAGGTCCGGCTTCAAGTACGCCTGGGCGTCGGAGCACCACTTCCTGGAGGAGTACTCGCACCTGTCGGCGAATGACGTCTTTCTCGGATATCTGGCGCATGCCACCGAGCGCATTCACCTCGGGTCCGGGATCTTCAACCCCCTCGCCCAGGTCAACCACCCCGTGAAGGTCGCCGAGAAGGTCGCCATGCTGGACCACCTCAGCGGCAACCGCTTCGAGTTCGGCAGCGGGCGCGGGGCGGGGTCGCACGAGATCCTCGGCTTCCTCCCGGGCATCACCGACATGAACCACACCAAGGAGATCTGGGAAGAGACCATCGCCGAGTTCCCCAAGATGTGGCTCCAGGACGAGTACGAGGGCTTCCAGGGCAAGCACTGGCAGCTCCCGCCGAGGAAGGTCCTTCCCAAGCCGTACGGGAAGTCCCACCCCGCCATGTGGTACGCCGCCGGGTCGCCCCCCTCGTACGCCATGGCCGCCCGCAAGGGCCTCGGGGTGCTCGGCTTCAGCGTGCAGAAGGTCTCCGACATGGAGTGGGTCCTCGAGCAGTACAAGACGGCGGTCGTGGACGCCGAGCCGATCGGTGCCTTCGTCAACGACAACGTGATGGTGACGACGACCGCCATCTGCGCGCCGACGCACGAGGAGGCGGTGCGGATCGCCGTGCACGGCGGGCTGCACTACCTGCCGTCCCTCGTCTTCCGCTACCACGACACCTTCCCGCGCCCCGAGGGCTTCCCGGTGTGGCCGGAGACGCTGCCCGAGTACACCGCCGACTTCGTCGAGGTCCTCATCGAGGAGGAACTGCTGATCTGCGGTGACCCGGACGAGGTGTTCCAGCAGTGCAAGCGGTGGGAGCAGGCGGGGGCCGATCAGCTGAGCTTCGGGCTGCCGGTGGGGGTGCCGAAGGAGGAGACGCTGCAGACGATTCGGCTGATCGGGGAGCACGTGATTCCGAAGATCGATACGGATCCTGTGCACCGCACTACGTGGTTTCGGCAGTCTGCCTGATCGCCGTGGAGCTTGCGGGTCGTTCGCGGCTGCGGGCCGTCTTTGGCTGGTCGCGCCCACGCGGCGGAGCCGCATATTGACACAGCCCCGCGCCCCTGAAGGGCGTCACCCGCACCGGAGTTGAGGAGGCAAGCGACGTCATGCTCGACCACCTGATCAAGGGCGCGACCGTTGTCGACGGGACGGGCGCCCCCGCCTCCACCGCCGACGTGGGGATACGTGACGGTCGTATCGCCGTGATCGGTCGTGAGGTCGCCGAGGAGTCCCGCACCACCGAGGACGCCACCGGCCTCGTCCTCGCCCCCGGCTTCGTCGACCCGCACACCCACTACGACGCCCAGCTGTTCTGGGACCCGTACGCCACCCCGTCCCTGAACCACGGGGTGACCACGGTCGCGGCCGGCAACTGCGGCTTCACGCTCGCCCCGCTCAATCCCGAGCGCCCCGAGGACGCCGACTACACCCGCCGCATGATGTCCAGGGTCGAGGGCATGTCCCTGGTCGCGCTGGAGGAGGGGGCGCCCTGGGGCTGGAACTCGTTCGGTGAGTATCTGGACGCCCTGGAGGGGCGGATCGCCGTCAACGCCGGTTTCATGGTGGGGCACTGTGCGCTGCGGCGGTACGTGATGGGGCCGGAGGCGATCGGCGGGCAGCCGAGCGAGGAGCAGCTCGCGGCCATGCTCCGGCTGCTCCACGAGGCCATGGAGGCCGGCGCCTGGGGGCTGTCCACCACCCAGTCGTCCAGCCACTCCGACGGGGACGGCAAGCCGGTCGCCTCCCGGCACGCGCGGCCGGACGAGCTGGTGGCCCTGTCGCGCGCCGTCGGTGAACACGAGGGCACCCAGATCGAGGCGATCGTCGCGGGCTGTCTCGACCAGTTCAGCGACGCGGAGATCGACCTGTTCGTGGAGATGAGCGCGGCGGCGGGACGCCCCCTGAACTGGAACGTCCTGACGATCGACGCGTCCGTCCCCGAGCGGGTGCCCAGGCAGCTGCTCGCGAGCGAACGGGCCCGGAAGGCGGGCGGCAGGGTCGTCGCCCTGACCATGCCGATCCTCACGCCGATGAACATGTCCCTGGGCACGTTCTGCGCGCTGAATCTGATCCCCGGGTGGGGCCCGATCCTCGGGCTACCGGTCCCGGAGCGGATCGCGCGGTTGCGCGACCCGGACGTCCGGGCCGAGATGCTCCAGCGCGCCCACTCCAAGGAGGCGGGCGTCTTCCGGCGGCTGACGAACTTCGGGCGGTACGTCATCGGCGACACCTACAGCGAGGCCAACCGCGGCCTGAGCGGACGGGTCGTGGAGGACATCGCGGCGGAGCGCGGCCAGGACCCGTTCCACTGCCTGGTGGAGATCTGCGCGGCCGACGAGCTGCGTACGGTCCTGTGGCCCATGCCCACCGACAACGACCCGGCGTCCTGGTCCCTGCGCGCCGAGACCTGGCAGCACGAGGACGTGCTCCTCGGTGGTTCGGACGCGGGCGCGCATCTGGACCGGATGTGCGGGGCGCCGTACACCACCCGCTTCATCGGGGACTGCCTGCGCGGGCGGAAGCTGGCGAGCCTGGAGCAGGCCGTGAAGATGCTGACGGACGACCCGGCGCGGCTGTTCGGGCTCAGGGAACGGGGTCGGATACGGGAGGGCTGGCATGCCGACCTGGTCCTCTTCGACCCGGAACGGATCGAGGCCGGCACGGCCACCCTGGTGCACGACCTGCCGGGCGACAACCCCCGGCTGGACTCCAAGGCGATCGGGATCCGGGCCGTGTGGGTCAACGGGGTCGAGGCGATCCGGGACGACCGGGTGAGCGGGGCGGTGCCGGGGAAGGTGCTGCGCTCGGGGCGGGACACGCGGACGGTGGCGACCAGGTGACCGCTCGGGTGACTGCCGAGGGGCAGCGGCTGTTCGTCGGTGGCGCCTGGGTCGAGCCGGACGCCGGCCACTACGAGGTCGTCGACCCGGCGACCGAGGAGACCGTCGGCCGGGCTCCGGAGGCCTCGCGGGATCAGGTGCTCGCGGCCTGTGCCGCGGCCCGCGAGGCCTTCGGGCCGTGGTCGCGTACGACGCCGGAGGAGCGGGCGGCCGTACTGGCGCGGGCCGCGCAGATCATCGGCGGCCGGCTGGAGCCGTACGCGGAGCTGGCCCGGGCGGAGACCGGGGCGACCACGGCGACGGCGCGGCGCATGCAGGTGGGCGTGGCCGCCGCCCGCTTCCGGCGGTACGCGCGCGTGGAGCCCGCCGAGTGGGCGATCCCGCCGCAGATCAACGAGGCCGGGCCGATGGGGCGGGCGGCGGTGATGGGCGCGCTGGCCGTGCGCCAGCCCGTCGGGGTCGTCACCTGCATCACGTCGTACAACAACCCGTGGGCGAACCCGGCCGGGAAGGTCGCCCCCGCGCTCGCGATGGGCAACACGGTGGTGGTGAAGCCGGCCCCGCAGGATCCGCTGTCGGTCTACCGGATGGCGGAGGCGCTGGAGGCGGCGGGGGTGCCGCGCGGGGTCGTGAACGTGGTGTCCGGGCGCTCGGTGGAGGTCGGCGAGGCGGCCGTGGAGTCGCCGGACGTGGACATGGTGAGCTTCACCGGTTCGACGGCGGTCGGCCGCCGCATCGCCTCCGTCTGCGGCCGGGACATGAAACGGCAGTTGATGGAGCTGGGCGGGAAGGGCGCGGCGGTCGTCCTCGACGACGCGGACGTCGGCTCGGCGGTGGCGGGCATCGGCACGACCTTCTCCTTCTACAGCGGTCAGATCTGCACGGCACCGACGCGGGTGCTGGCCCAGCGCGGGGTGTACGACCGGCTGGTCGAGCAACTGGCGGCGTACGCGGGCCGGTTGAAGGTGGGCGACCCGAGGGAGCCGGACACGGTGGTGGGGCCGGTGATCTCGGCGGCGCACCGGGACCGCGTGGAGGCGTATGTGGAGCTCGGCCGGAAGGAGGGGGCGGTGGTGGTCGCGGGTGGTGAACGGCCGGCTGTGTCCGACCGGGGTTTCTATGTGGCGCCGACCCTCCTCGCCGACTGCACGAACGACATGCGGGTGGCCCGGGAGGAGATCTTCGGCCCGGTGATCGTCGTCATTCCCTTCGAGGAAGAGGAGGAGGGAGTGGAACTGGCCAACGACACCGACTACGGGCTCATCGACTACGTCTGGTCGGCGGACGTCTCCCGCGCCTTCCGGGTGGCGAGGCGACTGCGGGCCGGCGGGGTGGGGGTGAACACGGTCGGCCGCAACATGGAGGCGCCGTTCGGGGGGTTCAAGAAGAGCGGGGTCGGGCGGGATGTGGGGTCTTATGCCCTGCACGCGTACAGCGAGGTGCAGGCGATCGTTTGGCCGGGGTGAGGGGCGGGGAGCTTGCTCGCGGCTACAGATCGAACACCGCGCGGAGGCCGATCTCCACTGCCTCCATGACCCGCTCCTCCACAGGGCCCAGCTCCTCGGTGAAGCGGACGGCGGACAGCGTGCGGAACTCGCCGAGCACGATGGTGCCGACCGAGGGCGCATCGACGGGGATGTCCACGAGCGTCGCCTCGCGTACTCGCTGCGGGTAGATCAGTACGCAGGTCGCGGACTTGTGCTGGGCATTGAGGGCGTCGGACGAGATGACGAGAACGTGCGCCGGTCCTCCAGCGAAGGACAGTGCGTAGATGTGCCCCCGCTTCACCGACCTGCCACCCGCGCCCACCGCTCCAAGGTGTCCTCTTCGCTCTCGGCGGGCTCTGCGGTCGTCGCTACGATCCCGGCTTCGGCGCGCACACGCGCGGATTTCTCCAGTTCCTCGGCGAGCATCTGCCGACGCAGTATGCGGGCCGTGTAGGCCGAAGCGTTGCCCTTGGACTTCACGAAAGCGGCCACATCGTCCGGCAGGCTCATCGTCATGTTCATCGTCATGCTGTCATCATACGGCCTGCCATGCCCGGCGTACGGAGAACCGGTGCGGTGACGGGGCGTTCCCTCCGTTCCTCATCTACTCGTCCAGGTCCACCCGCACCGTCAGCAGCCCCGCCCCCACCACTCGCACCGCCGCGCTGTTGAACCGGGGCAGGCTGCGCAGGCGGGCGACGGGGTCGTCGTCGGGGAGGAGATGGGCCGTACCGGTGTGCCAGCGGCCCCGGATGCGGACCCTGACCCTCGGGTCCGCCTTGATGTTGCGGACGTACTGGGACCGTTCGCCGAACTCGGAGACCAGCCAGAAGGAGTTCCCGACCCGGCGCCCGCCCACCGGCGTGTGGCGCGGCAGGCCGGAGGTGCGGCCGGTGGTCTCCAGGAGGGTCTGGGTCGGCAGGCGGCGCAGGACCGGGTTGCCGATCCGGCGCTGGAAGGCGGTGACCGCCCGGTACTTCGTCTCGGATTGGCGGGACATCATTTCGACGCCTTGAGTGTGTCGAGCAGGGCGCTGAAGGTGATGGGGGTGGTGGTGAGGACGGTTTGGGTGGGGTCGGCGCTTTCGGTGACCTGGACGGATTCGTGGGTGGCGGATATGTGGACGCAGGCGTCGCCTTCCTGGCAGTAGGACGACTTCTGCCAGTGGTGCCAGGACATGTCGGCTCCCTTACAGGTTCTGGGTGATGGTGTGGATCAGATCCCGGGATTTCTCGGGGCTGAGGGCGGTGGCTTCCACGATGTCGAGGAGGTTCCGGTACTTCTGCAGGAGGGCCTCGGCGTCGAGAAGGACCGGGCCGTGGAACTGGTCGAGTTGCGCGGTGTCGAGCTGCGGAACGGGGCCGTACAGGTAGTTGATGGACTGGCCCGATCCAGGGAACGCGCCGACGCCGAACGGGAGTACGCGGAGGGTGATGTGCTCTCGCTCGCTCATGTCGAGCAGATGCTGCAACTGGGCGCGAGCCACGCTCCGGCCGCCGACGCCCATGTGCAGGGCTGCCTCGTGCACGACGGTGCTGTACGGAGTCGGGTGGGACCCGTACAGCATCCCTTGCCGTTTGATCCGGTGCGAAACGCGGTGCTCGACCTCGGGCGGTGTGGGCGCGGGGATGACGTGCCGGAAGATCTCACGGGCGTGATCGGCGGTCTGGAGCAGCCCCGGCATGTGGGAGGTGTACGCGGTGCGCACGGCGGTGGCGTGGTGTTCCAGTTCGGCGAGGTCGAGGAGCCCGGACGGCAGCACCTCGCGGTACGACTCCCACCAGCCGAACGTCTTGTCGGTCGCCATGCCGACCAGGGCCTCGATAAATCTCTGGTCCGGGCAGGAGTAGATGCGGGCCAGCGCTCTGACGCGCTCCGGACTTACCCCGAATCGGCCGGACTCCACGTTACTGAGCTGTCCCTGGCTCGTGCTGAGCGTGCGCGCGGCCTCGGTCGCCGTCATGCCCGCGCGCTCGCGCATCTTGCGCAGCTCCACGGCGAGCCGGAGGCGGCGGGCCGTCAGAGGGGGTCTGGCGGGCATGTGCGAACTCCTCCTGAACGCGTGTTCCGTGGGCGGGTCACTCACACGAGGGAAGTTGAGGGGAAGTATCTCCAGAGCTCGCAAATGGCATTTGCTGAGCCTCTGTCTTCATTTCCAGGCGCGCATCCGCCCAACTCCCCTCAGTGACCGGAGACTTCCATGGCCACCGTATCCCCGTCCTGGAACTACACCCTGCACCTCCCGCACGATCCACGCGCACCGGGCATCGCGCGGGGCGCCCTCAGACTGATTCTGGCCGCGCACGAGATGCCCGAGCTCACCCCCAACGCGGAACTGCTGGCGGCCGAGCTGCTGACCAACTTCCACCGTCACACCAAGGGCCCGTACGCCCTCCGCCTCCGCTCGGCCGAGCCCGCCCGGCTCCGGGTGGCCGTCTGGGACACGGACCCGCAGGTACCGCCCGGCTTCGCGGACCGGGATGGCCCCGCACCCCCACTGGACGCGGAAGACGGCCGTGGACTGCACCTGGTCCTTTCCTGCGCGAACGCGTGGGGCGCGTCGAAGGGCGGGAAGCTGCTGTGGGCCGAGTGCGGGAGCGGGGCGGCGCCATGGTGAGCGGGGTCGTACGGGGCGTGGGCGAGGGAGCGCGCTGTCTGCCCTGGGCGGGCGGCGCCATATTGGGAGGCGGAGCCATGCCCTTTCACCAGGAGCAGACGATGAGCGCACAGCCCGAGCACGGCTGGGGAGCGATGCCGGTGCCCGAGATCCGGACCGTGGACGACCTGCGCAGCGCGCTCAGCCGCTACGGCTTCCCGGGCGACCGGGATCGGTTCGAGGAAGAGCTGGCGGCCGCCATAGGAGCCTCCCCCACCAACGACTTCGCGGGCGCCGCCGCTGTCGTCCGGGCCTACCGGCACCGGATCCTGATCAGGAACTCGCCCGAGATCATGGCGGCCCTGGAAGAAGCGCGCGCCGGAGGCGGCGGCACGTGAACGAAGTCCCGTTGGAGGAGGCCGAGCCCGCCAGGAAGGCGTTCGGTGACCTGACGGAGGGGGAGCGGGAAGTCGTCCGGGAGGCACTCGTGGCCATCGGCCACGACCCGGCGGTGGGTCGCGAGATCCCCGGCTGGCGGCTTCCGTCCGTGGAATACACGTACACGACACCACTTGCCCGTGACTCGGCCGAGGCGATCACCGTCGTATAGACGCACACGCACACGCACACGCACACGCCGGGCCTGGGCGTGACGGTCGTCTACTACTTCCGTGATCCACAGGTGGTGGACTGAGGTCCCTCTGTGCTCGGGGTCGGGGGCGTCTCGGGTGGGCGTCTGTTGGAGGCGTGGCCGTTGGGCCGCCCGCTTGCTGGTCAGTGTCGTGCTTCCGCGGCCCGCGTCGAGGGCGCTCTGCTGTCGCTCCGCTGTCGCTCCGCTGTCGCTCCGCTGTCGCTCCGCTGTCGCTCCGCTGTCGCTCCGCTGTCGCTCCGCGTCGCCTTCGGCGATCGGCCTGCGGCCGACCCTTGACCCGGGCCGCTCCAGCACGGGGGAGAAGCGAGCGGGCAGCCGAGGTGCGTTTGCGGTGAGGTCGGCTGGCTTACGGGCCGGGGTCGGCGGGCGCGGGCGCGTCTCGCCTGCACGCCGGGTGGGTTGAGCGGCTTGCGGTCGGTGGGTGGTGGGGGCGCGCGGCAGGGTGGGTCGGCGGCGCGTCCAGGCGGTAATTGGAGGATTTGTTCCAGCCTGCTCTGGGCTGACCTGCGGTTTTGTCTCAGGGGCCTGGAACAGTTCCTCCAATTGCTCGATCTACCGATGCCGGCCTCCAGTACTGGCGGCGTTTCTCGTCGTGGGCGACGATCCGTGGGTCGCCCTCCTCGACACCGTGGACCTTCTCGCCGCACCGGCCACGGAGCCGCTGGTCCCCGCCCTCGTCATGGAGGCGATGATCCAGGCCTACCGCGATCCCGAACTCGAAGCGCTGCTGAGCCGTGAGCAGGACGAGGAGCGGGCTACCAAGCCGTCCTTCAGTCCGGCCGCCCAGCTCCGCACCCTGCGCCTGATCCTTCAGCGCCTTCTGCGGCCCGGCACGCCGGCCGGATGAAGCCCTCACGGGGATGCTGTGGGAGCCGTGTGCGCGGCGTGTGATCCCCCGCTGGTGCGGTCTCCGCGCGTGTTAGCGTCCCGCGGGCATGATCATGTTCAGTGCGCCGCGCAGGAAGCCGGGTTGACGGCGTCGGTGTCGCGGTGACGGAAAACGGGGGAACGGGGCCGGCGATGTCAGGAGTCCTGCGGCGGATCAACGAGTCCGCGACCGAGCGCGCCGAGCGGCTGGCGGGGCTGAGCGAGCGGATGCTGGCGGCCGGGAGCAAGAACGAGCTGCTGGATCTGATCGAGCAGGCGGCCGCGGAGCCCCGGCCAGAGGGTGATCCGGGGACGTTGGAGTCGCTGGGCAGGCGGTACCGCGACCAGCTCGACGACGCCATGAGCTTGCACGACCGGGTGGAGAGGGTGGCCCGCAAGGGGCTGCCGGAGGTCTGGGTCGGCGACACGAGTGTTCTCGCCTCGGACGCGGTGAGCGCCGCGGGGCGGGCCGTGTCGGACATGGCGGAGGCGTTCGAGGGCGGTTTCAGGGCGCTGATCGTCCTGGCCGACGCGATCACGGAGGCCCAGAGCCAGGACAGCGAGGGCCGGGGGAAGCTGAAGCAGGCGCTGGCAGAGATCGGCAGCGACCGCGAGGGCTTCTTCGACAACCTGCGCGAGAACGACGAGGAGGAGTGGGACCGGAAGAACGCCGCCCACTTCGCCTCCTACGGCGTCGGCCTGATGCGGGACGCCGTCCTCGCCGCCGGCGAGGCACGCCGTATCGCGGCCCGGGACCTGAACAAGTGGGCTGCCGAGGCCCGTGCCGGGAAGATGGACACCGACGAGCTGTCCCCGGTCGACCGACTCATGCTCGCCGACGCCAGCGGTGTGAAGGGCGAGGCCGAGTACAACGAGATCCTCTCCGCTCATGAACTGGAGCGTTCGGGGCGGGCCATGGAGAACCTTCCGCCGGCCGACCGGGCCCGCATGGAGCTGCTGATGGCGAACACGTCGTCCCCGCAGGAGAAGGCGTATCTGATGAAGGCCCTCGCCGCGGGGCGTAGCGTCGACGAGATCGACGAGTTCGCCTTCAAGATCCAGGGCAAGGACCCGGCGTGGCTGCAGCGGCACCTGTCGCCGATCACCACCGAGGCCGACAGCCTGAACGACGAGGGGACGAACCCCAACGGATCCAGCGTCAACACCGACGACCAGATGTTCGACGGCCAGAAATGGATCCAGGGCGGCGACGGCTCGGAGGGCACCTGCGTGGCCTCGTCCACCGTCACCGCGCGCGCCATGGTCGACCCCCTCTACGCCCTCGAACTCACCGGCGGACCCAGCGGGCAGGAGGACGACCCGGACGCCTTCCGTGAGCGCTTGGTGGAGGAACAGCACCGGCTGCACACGGAGGGCGACGGCGGCGCCAACTGGACCGGCATGGGCCCCGAGGGGCAGGAACGTATCGCCGATGACGCCATCGGCGGCGCCACCGGCGAGGACTACCAGCGCCACGACATGAACAGCGCCGACGAGCGCAGGCAGGTTCTGACCGAGGTGGAGAAGTCGGTCGCGGAAGGGAAGCCGGTACCGGTCGACGTCAAGAGCGACGACGGCGCCCACGCGATGACCATCATCGGCCAGGAGGGCGACATGCTGCAGATCTACAACCCCTGGGGCACCACCACGTGGGTCAGCGAGGACGACTTCATCAACGGCGACATGGGCAAGGCGTCGAACGGCGAACTCGACGACGCGTACAGCGTCTACGTCCCGCAGTAGGGCAGTAGGGCAGCGGTAGTAGGGCAGTAGGCCGGAGGGCTGCGCGGGGATGGTGTGGGAGCCGCGTGCGGGGCGTGTGAGCGGCGGATATCCGCGCCACCGCCGCGTGTTAGCCTCCCGCCGACGTGATCGACGGGGATACGGGATACGGGGGATGACGATGGCTTCCGCACAGGACTCCACGTCCGCGCGGGACTTCTCGGTACAGAAGAGCGGTCTCACCGGCCAGGCGAAAGAACTGAACGGCGCGGGCGACGACGCGGGGAAGATCCGTACCGCGATCGACTCCAGGGCCTGCTACGCGACGGACACGCTGGGCGGCGCCGACTCCGCGGAGGCGTTCAACTCCTACGCCGCGGCCTGGGCGGCGGAGGCGCGCACGATCGAGGACGCGCTGCACGAGCTCGCCGACAAGGTGCACCTCGCCAAGGGGGCGTACTCCGGCAGCGACGGCCTGGTCGAGACCCGGGTCAGCGGCGTGAGCGTGGGCGACAGCGAGATGACGACGATGCCGACCTTCGCCGAGCGGCCCTCGGTTCTGTCCCAGTACTGAGGGCCCGGTACTGAGGGACAAGGAAGCGAAGAGCGAACAGTGAACCCAACGATGCGTACCGCGTCCACGTCCATCTCCCGGAGCAGGGCGGCGGTCACCGCGGTAGCGCTCCTCGCCCTCGCCACGGGCTGCGGGACGGGCACCGACGAGCCCGAAAAGCCCGCCACGCCCTCCAGTCACCCCACCCAGGACAGCAGCATCTCCGCCGAGGTCGGCGAGCGCTTCACGCTCACCGTCAAGGAGAACGCCTCCACCCGCGAGCACTGGTACTTGGGCGACCCCGCGCCCGACGCCTCGGTGGTCCGCAGCCGAGGTCACAAGAGCGAGTCGGACTCCGGCGACGAGCCGGTGCCCGGTGCCGGCAGCAGCCTCACCTTCACCTTCGAGGCCACCGGCAAGGGCAGCACCGAGATCGTGCTGACGCACTGCACGTTCGCCACCACCTGCGAGGGCGACGGCAGCGGCACGGCTTCCCCGACACGGGCAGCGACGCCGAGCGCGTCCGCCACCCCGTCCGAGCCCGAGCGGGTCACCTACACCGTCACCGTCAGCTGAGCCGAGGCCCGCGATGAACACGACCCCCGACCACCCGTCCCACACCGACGACGAACTGGCCGAGTTCGACGTCACCGTGCTCCTGCGCTACGGCCTCACCGCCGCCCCCGGCCCCCGCCGCACCGCCCTTTTCGGCGACGGCGCCGCGGCCGCCGCCGTGATCCTCGACCGCCTCGGCACCCAGCCGCGCTCGGTGGCCTTCCTCGCCGAGGTGGTCCGGGCCGGAGGCCTGGCATACGCCGCGGAGCTGCCCGAGCCGTTGCCGCGCCCGGAGGCGGCAGCCGTCGTACGCGACTGGCTGGAGGCCGCCACGCAGCTCGCGGGCGGCGCCCCCGCCGACGAGGCGGCGGCCCGCTGGCTGGGAGCCGTTGCGACGATCATCGAGGTGAAGCACCTGACGAGGGCCCGCACGCGGAACTGACCGAGTACGTCACTCGACGCCGCGCCCCAGGAAGATCGGGTTGGTGAACGCCGCCAGCGCCCCCGGCAGCGGCCCCGCCGCCGTCTCGTGCCGCAACTCCGCACGGATGTAGGCCGCGTAGGAGGGCGTCGTCCGCCACTCGACCACCCCCGACCCCGCCACCGGGAGCGGTGCGCTGGTGAACAGCACGCCCTGGTCGGTGACGAAGCGGACCCGGCAGCGCGGGGCGCCGGTGACCTCCAGGCGGGCGGTGACCGGGGTGTCGCGGGCGACGGACAACCGCTCCCCGATACCCGCGTGTTCACCCCGCCCGTCCGACACCGTGAAGGCCAGCGAGACCTTCTTCGACTCGGCCACATACGACCGTCCCGCCCGGATCCCCTCCTGGATCGCCTCCCGCGTCAGGTCGTCGGCCAGGACGACCGTCTGCGGGGAGCCGACCGGGTCCGGAGCCCGGTGTGCGTCGCTGTTCCCCATCGCCGGGATCCAGTCGCGGCCGCCGTCCCGCACGGACGCGACCAGCATGCCGTCCCAGTCCGCCAGCGCCACCTCGTCGTCGGGCGTGTAGGGCCCGTTCCACACCTCCACCGCGTCCGCCTCGCCGAAGCCGAACTTCCAGTTGCAGCCGACGCAGGTGGCGTGCGGGTGGGCGGGGACGACGAGCCCTCCGGCCCGGCGGATCTGGCCGGCGAAACGGCCGAAGCGGTTGTCGCGGGCCCGGTAGCGCCAGTCGACGAAGGTGCCCGGGTCCGTGCCCAGCGCCAGCACGTGGCCGTTGCGCGTGGTGACCTCCTCGCCCGTCAGGACCAGCAGGTCGTCGCCCGCCACGTCCGCCCAGTGGGCGTGCGCCGCGTGCGTGTTGTGCTCCGAGGTGTTGATGAAGTCCAGCCCGGCGGCCCGCGCCAGCGCCCCGATCTCGGCCGGGGTGCGGCGGCCGTCGGAGTACCAGGAGTGCAGGTGGCAGTCCCCCCGGTACCAGGCGCGGCCCCGGCCCTTCGCACGCACGGGCGGGTAGGTCGGCCGTACGGCCTCGCCCTGCTCGCCGTAGGTGAGGGTGACGGTGATCTCGTACGACAGGCCCTGCGGGGACACCGTGTACGGGCCGAGCGCGATGTGCCAGGTGCCCTCGCGCACCGGGCCCGGGATGTAGCCCGGCGTGGCGTCGTCCGCGCGGAGGAAGAACTCGGTCCGGGCGCCTCCCGACCAGCCACGGAAGCCCTTCCCGCCGAGCTCGGTGCCGCGTTCGTCGAAGATGCCGATGTCGAGGGCGTTGCCGGGCGTGCCGGCCGGGACGGACGGCTTGTCGTAGGTGTAGGAGACCTTGATCTCCCGGACGCCGGAGGGGATTTCGACGGGTACGTACACGAAGTCGGGCGAGCCGATGGGCAGCGTGCCGCGCACCGTCTTCGTCTCCTGGTTCCCGTCGGTCCCGTCGGTCCCGTCGGTTCCCTCGGCCGCTGAAGCGAAGCTCACGCTTCCCAACGTAAGCGCGGCGGCGGCTCCACTGCCATGACTTCTCGGCCGGATCCCGACTCGCCGCCCCACGTTTGAACGCCAAGATGCCGACCAGTCGGTATGGACAGATCGGATGTGGCCAGGTACAGATGAGCCATGCGTATCTCCGTGACGGTCTTTCTCACCGACGAGACGATCACCCCGACCCGGCTCGCCCGTGAGCTGGAGCAGCGTGGATTCGCCGGGCTGTATCTGCCCGAGCACACACACATCCCCGTCGAGCGGACCAGCCCCTACCCGGCGGGCGGCGAACTGCCCCGCGAGTACGGCCGTACCCTCGACCCGTTCGTCGCGCTCGGCCAGGCGGCCGCCGTCACCGAGCGGCTCGGCCTCGGCACGGGCATCACGCTGGTCGCCCAGCACGACCCGATCGACCTCGCCAAGCAGGTCGCGACCGTGGACCACCTCTCCGGCGGGCGCGTCACGCTCGGCGTCGGCTTCGGGTGGAATGTGGAGGAGGCCGCCGACCACGGCGTCGAGTGGCGTACGCGGCGCGAGCTCGTCAGGGACCGGATGGCGCTGATGCGCGCCCTGTGGAGCGAGGAGCCGACTTCCCACGAAGGGGAGTTCGGGGGCGTCCGGGCCAGCTTCGCGCACCCCAAACCCGTACAGAAGGCGCGCGGTCCGGTCGTCGGTCCGCGCACGCTCGTCGGCGGGGCGGCCGGGCCGAAGCTGTTCGCGCACATCTGCGAGTACGCCGACGGGTGGCTGCCCATCGGCGGGCGGGGCCTGTCGGAGTCGCTGCCCGCCCTGCGCGCCGCGTGGACGGACGCCGGTCGGGACCCCGAGGCGTTGCAGGTCGTCCCGTACGCCGTCCACCCGAACCCGGGCAAGCTCGCGCACTACGCGGAACTCGGTATCGAGGAGGTCGTGGTGCAGTTGCCGCCGGCGGGGGAGGCGGAGGTGCTGAAGGTGCTCGACGACTATGCCCGTTATGTCACCGATGCTCGTGGCACCGTGTAACGACCGGCCCCCGGGGACGAATCGGGCGGCGCCTGCCGGGTTTGATCACGTCGCTCGTATGCTCGAAGGATGACGACTTCCGCGACCTCCGGAACCGGCCCCACCGAGAACTCCATGCGTCGCGCCCTCAAACGCGCTCGGGACGGCGTCGCGCTGGATGTGACGGAGGCGGCGGTTCTGCTGCAAGCGCGCGGCGAGCACCTCGACGACCTCACCGCCTCCGCCGCCCGGGTGCGGGACGCCGGCCTCGACGCGGCCGGCCGCTCCGGCGTCATCACGTACTCGAAGAGCGTCTTCATCCCCCTCACCCGGCTGTGCCGGGACAAATGCCACTACTGCACCTTCGTCACCGTCCCCGGCAAGCTGCGCCGTGCCGGGCACGGGATGTTCATGTCCCCCGACGAGGTCCTCGACATCGCCCGCCGCGGCGCGGCCCTCGGCTGCAAGGAAGCCCTGATCACCCTCGGCGACAAGCCCGAGGAGCGCTGGCCCGAGGCGCGGGAGTGGCTCGACGCGCACGGCTACGACGACACCATCGCGTACGTCCGCGCCATCTCCATCCGGATCCTGGAGGAGACGGGCCTGCTGCCGCACCTCAACCCCGGGGTGATGAGCTGGACCGACTTCCAGCGGCTCAAGCCCGTCGCGCCCAGCATGGGCATGATGCTGGAGACGACGGCGACCCGCCTGTGGTCCGAGCCCGGCGGCCCGCACCACGGCTCCCCGGACAAGGAGCCGGCCGTACGCCTGCGCGTACTGGAGGACGCCGGCCGCTCCTCCGTGCCCTTCACCTCCGGCCTCCTCATCGGCATCGGCGAGACGTACGAGGAGCGGGCCGAGTCCCTCTTCGCACTGCGCCGCGTGTCCCGGTCGTACCACGGCATCCAGGAACTGATCATCCAGAACTTCCGCGCCAAGCCGGACACCGCGATGCGCGGCATGCCGGACGCGGAACTGGACGAGCTGGTCGCCACGGTGGCGGTGGCGAGGCACATCATGGGGCCCGCCGCCTGTCTCCAGGCGCCGCCCAACCTCGTCGACTCCGAGTACGAGCGCCTCATCGGCGCCGGTATCGACGACTGGGGCGGGGTGTCGCCGCTCACCATCGACCACGTCAACCCGGAGCGGCCCTGGCCGCAGATCGAGGAGCTGGCGGAGAAGTCCCGCGCGGCCGGTTTCGAGCTGCGGGAACGCCTGTGCGTGTACCCCGAGTTCGTCCAGCGGGGCGAGCCGTGGCTGGACCCGCGGCTGCGTCCGCACGTACGGGCGCTGGCGGACCCGGAGACGGGCCTGGCCCTGCCGGACGCGACCGTCGAGGGCCACCCGTGGCAGGAACCGGACGAGGCCTTCCAGCCCTCCGGCCGTACGGACCTGCACCGCACCATCGACACCGACGGCCGTACGTCCGACCGCCGCGACGACTTCGACGAGGTGTACGGCGACTGGGGCGCCCTGCGCGAGGCGGCCGCGCCCGGCATGGTGCCGGAGCGCATCGACACGGACGTACGGCAGGCGCTGGCGACGGCGGCCGACGACCCGACCCGCCTCACCGACGACGAGGCGCTGGCGCTCCTGCACGCCGACGGCCCCGCGCTCGACGCCCTCACCCGCATCGCGGACGACGTCCGCAAGTCGATGGTCGGCGACGACGTGACGTACATCGTCACGCGGAACATCAACTTCACCAACGTCTGCTACACCGGCTGCCGCTTCTGCGCCTTCGCGCAGCGCCGGACGGACGCGGACGCGTACACGCTGTCGCTGGACCAGGTGGCCGACCGGGCGCAGCAGGCGTGGGAGGTGGGCGCGGTCGAGGTGTGCATGCAGGGCGGCATCCATCCGGACCTGCCGGGGACGGCGTACTTCGACATCGCGCGCGCGGTGAAGGAGCGCGTCCCGGGGATGCACGTGCACGCGTTCTCGCCGATGGAGGTCGTCAACGGCGCGACCCGCACCGGGATGTCCGTCCGCGAGTGGCTGACGGCGGCGAAGGAGGCGGGCCTCGACTCGATCCCGGGGACGGCGGCCGAGATCCTCGACGACGAGGTCCGCTGGATCCTGACCAAGGGCAAGCTGCCCACGGCGACCTGGATCGAGGTGGTCACGACGGCGCACGAGCTGGGCATCCGCTCGTCGTCGACGATGATGTACGGGCATGTGGACCAGCCGAGGCACTGGCTCGGGCACCTGCGGACCCTGGCCGGGATCCAGGAACGGACCGGCGGCTTCACCGAGTTCGTCACGCTCCCCTTCATCCACACCAACGCGCCCGTGTACCTGGCGGGAATCGCCCGCCCCGGCCCGACGACGCGGGACAACCGGGCGGTCACGGCGATGGCCCGGCTCCTGCTCCACCCGCACATCCCCAACATCCAGACCAGCTGGGTGAAGCTGGGCACGGAGGGCGCGGCGGAGATGCTGCGCTCCGGGGCGAACGACCTGGGCGGCACGCTGATGGAGGAGACCATCTCCCGCATGGCCGGCTCCTCCTACGGCTCCTACAAGTCGGTCAAGGACCTGATCGCGGTGGCGGAGGCGGCGGGCCGCCCGGCACGTCCGCGCACGACGCTGTACGCACAGGTGCCGGAGGAACGGCAGCGGGCGGCGGCCGTGTCGGACGGGCATCTGCCGGAGCTGTTGCCGGTGTTGGACTGAGGGGCGGGCCGGGGCCGGTTGGAGCGAGGCCACACCCAAGCTCCCAGTACGATGATCGGACCCCTGATCGGAGGGGTCCCGTAGCTGAGGAGATGCGTGCCCGTGCCTGCCCGACGGCTTCCCTCGTGGGTCTGGGTGACCGGCCTGACGGCGGGCGCGATCGTGGCGGTCGCCGTCCTGGGCGTACAGGCGGACAAGGGCGCGCACCCGACCGCCACGCCCGCCCGGCCGGGCGCGTCGGCGTCGGCGGGCGCGCAGCCCAAGCCCACGAAGTCCGAGGCCCCCGCCGTGGTACCGGACGGCTCCGGCACCGGGCGGCGCGTCGTCTACTCCCTCGGACAGAAGCGGGTGTGGCTGGTCGACGCCAGCGACGTCTCCCGCCGGACCTTCACGGTGTGGCCGGGGACGGTGAGCCCCGACCCCGGCACCTACACGATCTCCCAGCGCACGGAGGCCACCACGGGCTCCGACGGCGTGGAGATCGAGCACATCCTGTACTTCGCCGCCAAGTCCGGTCTGTCCATCGCCTTCTCGAACGCGGTGGACGGCTCGTCGCCCCCGCCCGCCCAGGGGATCCGGACCAGCGGCATCCGCACGGGCAAGGCGGACGGGTCGGCGCTGTGGACGTTCGGCGAGACGGGGACGACGGTCGTGGTGGTCAAGTAGCCGTGCTGGTCGAGTAGTCGTGCTGGTCAAGCAGCCGTAGTGGTCAAGCGGTCGTAGTGGTCAAGCGGTCGTAGTGGTCAAGCGGCCGTAGTGGTCAAGCGGTCGAGCCGGTCGGCTTCATGGGCAGGTGTACGGCGACCAGGACCACGCCACTGAACAGGAACGCCCGCGTCGCCGCGTCCAGACCGTTCCAGTCCCCGGACTGCCACATCGCGAACCACTCGCCGCCGATCGCGATGAACCCGGCGCCGAACAGCAGCATGACCATGAGCAGACCGTACGTGGAGATGCGGCGGGCACCGTCGTGGTCCCGCCGGGCCCACAGCCAGGTGCCGTAGAGGAGCACGAGCGCGGCGACGGTCTCCCACACGATGATGGCGACGTACGCCGCGTCCTGCACCCCCTTGTTGGTGATGGCCCGCCACATCAGGTCGTCGTCCTTGAACGTCGTATCCATGGCGAAGACGTGCCTGACGAACTGCTGGTTGGTGCCGAAGTCCGTGATGTTCCCGAACGCGACGAGGGTCATGTAGAGGGCGACGGAGGCGGTGAGGAGGGTGGCGGTGAGGTGGAGGGCGCTGCGTGGGGTTGTTGTGGCCATGGCGGCCATTTTCCCTGCACGGGGGCGGTGCCTCGGTACGCCTCGTACGCATTGAGCCAGAATGGAGGAGGTCGGGCCGTACGAGGGGAGGGCGTGGATGGCGTCGCAACCGTCGATGCAGGAGATCGTCCAGCAGCACAGACGAGCCGCATTCGTGGGCCGGAACGCCGAACGAGCCCTGTTCCAGCGGAACTTCGACATCCCGCTGGACGACCCCCGGCACCGCTTCCGCTTCCATGTGCACGGCAACGCGGGCGTCGGAAAATCGTTCCTGGTACGGGAGTTGGAGCACCTCGCGCGCGAACGCGGCGCCCTGACGGCGTACGTCGACGAGAGCGCGGGCAGCCTGCCGGAGGCACTGACCGCGGTGTGCCGTCAGTTCGCGGTTCAGGGACGGAAGTTGAAGGATCTGGAGCGGCTGCTGGCCACGTACCGGGAGCGGCGGCACGAGGCGGAGGCGGCCGCGCTCGCCGTCCTCGACCCCGAGTCGCAGGAGCCGTCGGCCGGCAGCACGGCCCTGGTGCGGATGGGCCTCGCGACGGTGAGCGCCACCGTGCCGGGCGCCGGACCCTTCACGAACGTCGTCGACGAGGCCCGGCTCGCCCGGGGCGCGGACCGGCTGCGGGCCGGCCTCAGCGCCCGCTTCCGCAACCACGAGGACGTGGAACTGGTGATGTCGCCGGAGACGGTGCTCACACCGGTCCTGCTCCGCGAACTGCGCGACGCCGCCTCCGCCGTCCCGTGGATCGTCCTGTTCTTCGACACGTACGAGCGGACAGGGCCGTTCCTCGACCAGTGGCTGCACAAGGTCGTCACGCGTGAGGAGCCGCACGGCAAGCTGCCGGCGACCGTCGTCGTGGTCACCGCCGGTCAGCGGCCCCTGGACGCCGCCCGCTGGGGCGGCTTCGCGGACGCGGTGGCGGACGTGCCGCTCGGTCCGTTCACGGAGGCCGAGGCGCGCAGGCTGCTCGCCGGGAAGGATGTGGTCGCCGAGCCGGTCGTCGAGGAGGTGCTGCGGCTCACCGGCTGCCTGCCCGTCCTCGTGTCGACCCTGGCGGAGACCCGCCCCGGCGACCCGGACGACATCGGCGATCCGAGCGCCACAGCCGTGGACCGCTTCCTGAAGTGGGAGCAGGATCCGGTACGGCGCGCCGCCGCGCTGGCGGGCTCGCTGCCCCGGCGGCTGGACGCGGACGTGTTCCGGGCGCTGGTCGACGGCTCGGACGACGAAGTCGACGCCCTGTACGGGTGGTTGACGGGCCTGCCGTTCGTCAGCGAGCGCGGGGACGGGGTCCAGTACGGGGAGGGGCTGCGGTACCACGACGTCGTACGCGCGCCGATGCTCCGGCTGCAGCGGCGGCGCTCCCCTCGCGGGTGGGCGCGAACACAGCGGCGGCTGGCCGAGGTGTTCGCCCAGTGGCGCTCCGAGGCCGAGGCCGGCCGGGACGTCGAAGAGGTGTGGGCGGACGAGGAATGGCGGGAGCTGCGGCTCGCGGAGTCGTACCACTCGCTGTGCGCGGGGGAGCGGGCCGCGCTGCCGGAGGTCCTGCGGGACTTCGTCCGGGCCGCCGCCGACGGTGACGTCACCGCCGGCCGCTGGGCACGGACCCTCACCGACGCGGGCCGGGACGCGGGGGCCCGGACGGCGCAGCGGTGGGGCGGTGAGCTGACGCGGGCGCTCGGCGAGGGCGGTACGGCCGCCGCGCTGGGGGCGGTGCTGCGCCGGGCGGGCCTCGACGAGCGCACCCAGGCCCTGGGCCACGCCGTACAGGGCAGCGCACTGCGGGACGCCGGCGCACACGAAGAGGCTCTGGCCGCGTACGACCGGGCCGTCGCGCTCGATCCGGGCCTGGCCCGCGCCTACCGAAGCCGGGCGATCCTCCACGCCAGGCAGGGCGACCACAACAGGGCGATCACCGACATGGACCGGGCGCTCGCGCTGTCACCGGACGACGCCCGCAGCCATGCGGCCCGTGGTGAGTATCACCGCATCCTCGGGCACCACGACCGGGCCCTCGCCGACCTGGACCACAGCATCCGGCTCGACCCGGCCCACCACTTCGCCTGGGCCTCCCGCGGCGCCACCCGCCTCGCCCGCGGCGAACTCGACGAGGCACTCGCCGACCTGAACCAGGCGCTGGAACTCAGGCCGGAGTACGTCTGGGCGCTGGTGCGCAGGGCGCGGGCGTGGCGCGCCCTCGGTGACCCCACCCGGCAACTGGCCGACCTCGACCGTGCCCTCGCCCTGGATCCCGACTGGGCCTGGACCCGCTGCGAACGCGGCGACGCCCTGCGCGCGGCCGGCCGCGACGAGGAGGCCCTCACCGACTACGACCGCGCACTCGCCCTCGACCCCGAGTACGCGTCGGCCTACGCGAGCCGGGGCGCCTCCTTGTCCCGCCTGGGCCGCCACGAGGAGGCCCTGACCGACCTGAACCGCGCACTACAGCTGAGGCCGACCTACACCTGGGCCCTGACCCAGCGAGCAACGCTCCTCGCCACTCGCCCCCTGCCTGCCCCTGAGCGGTAATTGGCAGATCTGTTCCACCTCCGCGAGGGAAAACCGCAGGTCAGGTGGATGTGTGGGTGGAACAGATCTGCCAATTACTGGGGGAGCGGGGGCTGGTGGGCTGCGCTCAGAGATCGTGGCGTGCTGGCGTCAGGTAGAGATTCTCGCCGTGACGGTGAACAGTGCCCAAATTACCTGTGTGCGACTGTAATTCGACCGTGACTTGACCCTTGGTCGCAGGGTAATGTTCAGGTAAAGAGAGGAGGAAGCGATGTTCGATTTCCGGAAAGAGGCAGAAATGAGGCTGCACTCGGAGAAGCTGGCCAGGGAACTCGCGCTGGCAAAGCAGCGTGAAGAGGAGTCGCGAGCCGATGAAGGGCACGCGGCCAGTGAAGCGACAGCCGTCACCGAAGCAGAGCCCGTTGAGTGACCTCAGCGTCCCGATGTGAACGCGAGGAACTCAGTCCAGGCGCCGTCCGCGAACGCGAGACGTGCGCCTTCCCTGTTTTTGGAGTCGCGTACGTGGACCGTCGCGTCGGCCGCGGCTATGGCGACCTCGAGGCAATCAGGGCCGTCGTTGCTGCTGTAGCTGCTCTTGAACCACTCAAGGGTGGAGGTCATGTCTCTTCTCCCATGACTTTCTCGACGAAGGCCAGTGACTCGCGGGGCGTGAGGGCCTGCGCCCGGATCATTCCATAGCCCGAAGAGTTCACCGTCGTCGGAAACCATCTGGCCCAGCATCCCGATCTGTCGCTGACAGCCATCGGTCTGGCCACCCACATCCAGTCGCTTCCGGAGGGGGCCCTGGTCGGGATCAAGGTCTTGGCGGCCAAGTTCCCCGAGGGCGAGACGCGGATCGCCTCGGCCCTGCGGGAGCTGGAGAAGCACGGCTATCTGTCCCGCACCAAGGAGCGCCTGCCCTCGGGGCAGATCGTGACGCGCACGATCTCGTACAACAAGCCCCAGACGCGTACGGCCCGTACCGCCCATGTCGCACCCGCAGCTCGCCGCGAACCGGTCCCGGACCTCAAGGAGCCGGAACATCCGGCCCCGACGGCTCCGACCGGACGGCTTCCCCTCCCGGACACGCCTGACCTGCCCGCCCACCGCACCGCCCGCAACGTACTGGCAGGCCTCCGCACCCGCGACCCCCGCCTCCACCTCGCCGAGCGCGACGTACGCCGGCTCGCCCCCGCCGTGGCCGTCTGGCTGGAGCGAGGCATGGCCCCCGACGACGTACAGCGAACACTCTCGGCAGGGCTGCCGCCGGAAGGCGTACGCCACCCGGCGGGCTTCCTGGCCCATCGCCTCACCGCTCTCCTGCCTTCCCCCTTCGAACCAGAGCCGGAGGCCGCCACCGCCCGCCCCGCCCCCCTCCAGAACTGCGACGGCTGCGACCGGGCCTTCCGGTCCCCGCGGCCAGGCCGCTGCCGGGACTGCCGTCCGGCCTGCGTGGCGGCATAGAGATCCGGAAGTCTGCCCAGTGACAAGCGCTGCCCGAGCACCGCGCCGCCGACTCCGCCGGTACCGTACGAGGACCGAGCCACCCGCACCGGAGGTCACCGTGAGCGCCCAGACCGACGGCCCGTACGGACCGCTGATCCCCATGCCCGAACTCACTCCGGACGCCCTGCGGGCAGCGGTCATGCGCATCGCGCCGAGCCGGATCCCGGCCCTCACACAGCACCTCTTCGAAGCCACGACGAACGCGCAGCAGACGCAGAGCTTGGCGCCGCTGCGAGCCTTCGTACACTCCTGGGCCGTGTTCGTGGCGATCGAACGGCACCCGGAACGCGCCGCCCGGCTGCGTGAGCTGGAGCAGATCGTGGACGCGGGAGAGCAGGACCCGGCAGAGGCCATCACCGAGATCCGCGCGATCCGAGAGGCGGCCGAGGCGGAGGCGGGATTGTGACGGACTGGGCCTGGGACTGCAACCCGAGTGCCGAATACGTCACCGAGGGGTTGCCGCCCGGCGTGGTGGCGGAGGTGGAGCGGCTGGCTACTGAGTTGGCCGCGCTCGGCCACGATTCCGTGAAGGTGGGCAGGCCGCTCGACCGGGAGGGCGGATTGCGTGAATTCGACATCCTGGGCGGGCGTGGATTCATCAGTTTTCTGTCTGGCAGTGCCACGCCATGAGTGTGTCCACATCTGCAATGTCACCTGGTATGGGTGATAACCGACCATTCAGGGGTTAATGGCTTCACACCAGGCATACCGATGCACCCCCTGAACCCACCGTCCCCGTTCGATTACAGTGCTGAGCTGTCGTACGTACGGACGGTCGCCGTGGGAGGTCTTGGTGAGTGCGACAGCCGGGGCCGTGTGGGGGCGGGCCGAGCAGCAGGACTTTCGGAGCAGGGTGCGGGGGACGTTGCTCGGGACGGCCGTGGGGGATGCCCTCGGGGCGCCCGTAGACGGGCTGGGGTTGGACGAGATCCGGGAGGCCTACGGGGCCGAGGGGCTCGTCGATCTGGGGTTCGGGTACGGGCGGCGGGGTGCCGTCAGTCATCTCACGCAGCTCACGCTGTTCACCGTGGACGGGCTGATACGCGCCCAGGTGCGGCGGGACACCGGGGCCTGGCATCCGCCGACCGATCTGCATCGGGCGTATCTGCGGTGGGCCGCTACACAGCGGGACTGGGGGCCCGATGAGCGGCGGAAGGATGACGGGTGGCTTGCCCGGGAGGAGTGGCTGTATGCCCGGCGGGATCCCGCCCGGTCGCTGCTCATCGGGTTCGGGGACGAGAACATGGGCACGCTGGAGTCGCCCAAGAACCCCACCGAGCTCGGGCCCGAGGCCACTGCCCGTTCCGCGCCCTTCGGGCTGCTGGTGGGGTGGGAGCCGCAGCTGGTCGTCCAGCTCGCCGTGGAGTGCGCGGCGCAGACCCACGGGCACCCCATCGCCTACCTGTCGGCGGGCGCGTACGCCGTGATCGTGCACGGTCTGGCCCGCGGCGAGAGCCTCGACGGGGCCGTGCAGCGGGCGCTCGCGCTGCTCGCCGCCAGGCCCGGGCACGAGCCCGTGTCCGACGCGTTGCAGCATGCGCTGGGTGCCGTACGGCAGGGGATGCCCACCCCGGCGCGGGTGGAGGAGCTGGCGGCGGACGGCTCGGCGGACGGGCTGCTGGCGGCCGCCGTGTACTGCGCGCTGGTGGGGGAGGACGTACGGCACGGGCTGTGTCTCGCCGTGAATCACGACGGGCCTTCGGCCGCCGCCGGTGCTCTGACCGGCGGGCTGCTCGGTGCTCTGCACGGCGAGACGGCCCTCCCCCCGGCCTGGCTGGCCGAGCTGGAGGGCCGTCCCACGCTGCTGGAGCTGGCCGACGACTTCGCGATGGAGATGACCCAGGGGCCCGCGCTGCACGGGCCGGCGGGGTCGTCCCCGGGGTGGCTGGCCAGATACCCCAGGGGTGCCTAGGGCCCGTGGCCCGAGCCCAGCCCTAGTCCAGCCCTAGTCCAGCCCTAGTCCAGCCCTAGTCCAGCCCTAGTCCAGCGCTTCCTTCCCGCCGATCACAGCGGCGCCAGCGCCGACCACAGTCCCCGACCGTGTGTCGCCACCAGCAGCCGTCCGCCGTCCGGCGAGACGTCCAGGGACACGATCCCGGCGTTGGGCAGGGCCCCGCCCAGCCGGTACCAGGTGTAGCCGCCGTGGGTGTTGGGCGCCGCCGCGAAGACGCCGACGTCCGTGCCGACGACCACGTGGCCGTGCCAGAGGGTGAGTGCCCCGACCGGCGCGTCGGGCAGGTCGCCCGTGCGGTCGGTCCAGGTGGTGCCGCCGTCGGTGCTCTCGAAGACGTGGCCCTCGCCCGCGCCGGAGACGTATGAGCGGGTGAAGCCGCCGTACGTGGCCCAGACGTGACGGGGGTCGTGAGGGTCGGCGGTGAGTGAGGTGACGTACCGGTTCGGCAGCGGTGCCGTGACCCGGTGCCAGGTGCCGCCCGCGTTGGTGTCGATGCCGCTGGCGTACTGGGTGCCGCTCCAGTCCTCCCAGCCCGCGTACGTCACGGCGCCGTTCGCGGTGAGGGCGGTGATGGAGTGGTTCTCGCCGGTGTCGTGGACGGACCGCCAGTCGCAGGAGGTGGCGGTGCAGCGGGTGTTCCAGCCCTTGCCGCCGTTGTCCCACACGTACCGGCCGCCCGCGACCCAGTGGTTCAGGTCGGCGACGTCGGAGGTGTAGGGGGCGATGAACTCGGGGCTCGGGTCGCAGCCCTTGAGGTCGGCGTTCCAGTCGCAGGCGGGCGAGATGTTCGTGAAGGAGTTCGAGTTCTCCGTGCCGTCGGAGCGGCCGCCGTTGGTGGTCAGCCCCATGTTGAGGTTGACGTACTCGTACACGGCCCGGTCGGCGTTCGCCGGGTCGACGATGACGTAGCCGCCGTCGCCGCCCGCGGGCTCGTACAGCTCACGCGCGCCCGGCAGGCTCAGCACGGTGCCGTTGTCCTGGGTGCCGCCCCAGGTGGACAGGGCGCCGGTGGCCGGGTCGCGGCCGTAGGCGGCGTCGTAGTACTGGAGGGTGCGCAGGTCCTGGTTGAGGTTGGTCCAGCCCTTGGAGGGCAGCGCGGGGTCGGGGTGGAGGGTCGCGGAGCGTTCGTAGACGCCGCCGTCGTTGCCGAAGTAGACGCGGTGGCCGGGGCCGAAGGCGATGGCGTGCTGGTCGGCGTGGGTGGTCATCGGGCAGCCGCCCGCTATGGCGCCCTGCGTGTAGCACTTCAGGCCGAAGTTCCAGTACGGGCCTATGGTCGCCCAGGTCTTTCCGGCGTCCCAGCTCTCGAAGACCTCGGAGAAGGCGGCGTAGACGTGGTTCGGGTCGGCGGGGTCCACGGCGACGTACTGGTTGTACCAGGCGGCGCCGGCCGGTTCGCTGTTCTGCGCGCCCGCCGCCTTGAGGACGTCCTCGTCGGCGACGGTCGTCCAGGGACCGGCCGCGTCGCCGGAGGCCGAGCGGTACACCGCGCCCTCGTCGCTGCTGCCCGTGGCGTCTCCGACGAGGGCGAACAGGTCGCGGCCGTCGGCCGAGTAGGAGAGGGTCGAGCGGCCGGGGGTGACGCCCGTCAGGTCGCCGGTCGGGGTGACCTTGTGCCAGGTGCCGGGCTTTCCGTAGTCGTCGGACTGGTAGACGCCGTTCGCGTCGCCGGCGGCGGTGAACCGACGGGCTATCACGGCGGTCACCTGCCGGCCGCCGGTTCCGGGGCGTACGGCGACGTCGGTGGCGGCCGAGGACATGCGGGTGTCCGGGGCGCCGGGGGCGAGGGCGACCGTCCAGTCGGCGCTGGTGTCGTCGGCGTCGCGGCGCAGGACGCCCTGGTCGGTGGCCGCGTAGACGTGTCCCTGGCCGTCGAAGGTGATGCGGGGGACGATGCTGCCGTCGATCCGCTCGCCCACCTGCTTCCAGGTGCGGCCCCGGTCGGTGGAGCGGTAGATGCCGAGGCCGGTGTAGGAGTCGCCGGAGTTGCTGGGCTCGCCGGTGCCGATCCACAGGGAGTGGTCGGCGGGGTTCACGGCCAGGGCGCCCATGGAGAGGGTCTGCTGGTGGTCGGACAGGGGACGCCAGTGCCGTCCGTCGTCGTCCGAGCGCCACAGGCCGCCGCCCGCGGCACCCTGGTACACCGTGTGCCCGTCGACGGCGAGCGAGGAGACGCGGCCGCCGTTCAGGCCGAATCCCTGGCCGAAGTTCGACGCGACGGGGTCGGCGTACCGCTTGTCCTCCGGCTGGAGCGGGACGTTCGTGACCTCCGACCACGCGGTCGGTACGGTCGGCAGCCGGCCGGCGTGGAGACGGGCGTCGACCAGCGCGCCGGGCCCGACCGCGACGCCGGGGGCCGTCTTCATGCGGGCCTGCTGGGCGAAGGCGGCGGTCGGGTCGTCCCGGTCACCGTCGTCACCGCCGGGGTCGTCACCGCCGGGGTCGTCGTCGGCGTCGTTCGCGACCAGGGCGCCGGCCGCGGTGTCCGCCGTGGGGCTGACCGGACCGGGTCTGAGGTGGTCGTGCGGGGTGGCGAGCGACGCCGCGTCGGCGCGGCCCGCCACCAGGATCAGGGCGCAGGCGGCGACTATCGCCGCCCGCGCGCTCCGTGGGGGGTGGGAGAGGTTCATACCACCTGATCACACAGCGGTCTGTTGAACTTTTGAGTGATCAGGTGGCAATGATCCGGCAAAGGTCATTTCCCATTCGAGCCAAGGGAGTTGAGGAGACCTCAGGTTCGCCGCGCGCGGCGTCAGTCCTTCACCGGTGCGCGCATCGCGTCGTCCATCGGATCGGCCGGCGTCGGGATCGCCGCCGCGGCCGTTCCGTCGTCGTCCGTGTTGATCTTCTCGATGATCGCGAGGCGTTCCGGGGTGTCCTCCGGCCTCAGGAAGCCGACGAGGATGTAGAGGATCAGCGAGACGGCCAGCGGGATCGACACCTGGTACTGGAGCGGGACGCCGCCGTCGACGTTCCAGTTGATGGGGTAGTTGACCAGCCAGAAGGCGAACAGGCCCATGGACCAGCTGACCAGCGCCGCGGTCGGGCCGGAGCGGCGGAACGGGCGCAGCAGGCCCAGCATCATCGGGATGGCCATCGGGCCCATGAGGCCGGCGACCCACTTGATGACGACCGTGATGATGTCCTTGAAGGCGGGCGAGTTGACCTGCGTGGCCGCCGCCATGGACAGGCCGAGGAAGACGACCGTCGCGATCCGGGCCGCGATCAGGCCCGTCCGCTGGCTCCACGCCCGCGCCCGCGCCGATATCACCGGCGCGCAGTCCCGGGTGAAGACGGCCGCGATGGCGTTGGCGTCGGAGGAGCACATGGCCATGGTGTGCGAGAAGAAGCCGACGATGACCAGGCCCAACAGGCCGTGCGGCAGGAGCTGTTCGGTCATCAGGCCGTACGAGTCCGAGCCGTCCGGCTTCTGCGCCTTCACCAGCAGCGGCGACATCCACATCGGGTAGAACAGGACCAGCGGCCAGACGAGCCACAGCACCGCCGACAGCCGGGCCGAACGCGCCGCCTCGCGGGGGCTGGAGGTGGCCATGTAGCGCTGGGCCTGGTTGAGCATGCCGCCGTTGTACTCGAAGAGCTTGATGAAGAGGAAGGCCAGCAGGAACACCGCGCCGTAGTCGGCGACCAGCGGTTTCTCATGGCCCTGCAGCGCCGGCTGGTCCCAGGCGTCGATGAACCCGATGTTCCTGTCACCGAGTTCCACGACCACGGCGATGAACATCGCGACACCGGCGAGGAGCTGGATGACGAACTGGCCCAGCTCGGTCAGCGCGTCAGCCCACAGGCCGCCGATCGTGCAGTAGACCGCCGTGATGGTGCCGGTGATGAGGATGCCCTGGTTCAGGGAGATGCCGGTGAAGACGGACAGCAGCGTGGCGATCGCGGCCCACTTCGCGCCCACGTCCACGATCTTCAGCAGCATGCCGGACCAGGCCAGCGCCTGCTGGGTCTTCAGGTCGTAACGGTTCTTCAGGTACTCCAGCGGGGAGGCCACATGGAGCCTGGACCGTAACCGGTTGATGCGCGGTGCGAACAACTGCGACCCGATGGCGATGCCGAGCGCGATCGGGAACGACCAGGTGACGAAGGAGGTGACGCCGTAGGTGTAGGCGATGCCCGCGTAGCCGGTGAACATCACCGCGCTGTAGCCCGACATGTGGTGCGAGATGCCGGAGAGCCACCAGGGCATCTTGCCTCCGGCGGTGAAGAAGTCGCTGACGTTGTCCACACGCTTGTGCGACCACACGCCGATTGCGACCATCACGCCGAAGTAGCCGATGAGCACGGCCCAGTCGAGACTGTTCATGGGCCCCCTTCCAGGGTCCGCCGCCAGGGTCAGGCATGTGAACTCTGAGTGGGGTGGCGTGCTCACGGCAAGCAAGAGGAGGGTCAAGAGCACGTAAAATTGTTCTGCGTTATGGCCTGGGTTTGTATATGTGAATGCGAGAGTTGGCTGAAAAGGTCAGGTCAGCGCATCAGCTCCCCGGCGTTGACGAGTAGCGACTGCCCTGTGATCGCCCGCGCCCGGTCCGAGGCCAGGAACACCGCCGCGTCCGCCACGTCCGCGTCCGAGGCCAGCTCCGGCAGCGCCATCCGGTCGGTGAGGCGCTTCAGGACCTCGTCCTCCGGGACGCCCTCCGTCTGCGCCGTGAACTGGACGTACGCCCGCACCGGCGGGCCCCACATCCAGCCCGGCAGCACCGTGTTGACGCGGACGCGGTCAGGGCCCAGCTCCCTCGCCAGCGAGTACATCGCACTCGTCAGCGCCCCTTTCGAGGCCGCGTACGCCGCCTGCCGTACCTGCGACGGGGCCGCCACCGCCGACTGCGTCCCGATGAAGACCACCGAGCCGCCGCGCTCCTTCAGCCCCGGCAGGCAGGCCCGGGTCATCCGCAGTGTCCCCAGCAGGTTCACGTCGATCACCGACTGCCAGGTGGCGAAGTCGGCGTCCTCCAGCCCGCCGAAGTAACTGTCCAGGGCGGCCACATGGACGACGGCGTCGATCCGCCCGAACCGCTCCCGGGCCAGCGCCGCCAGCGCCTCGCACTGCCCCTCGTCCGTGACATCGGTCGCCCGGTACGCGGTGTGCGCCCCGTCCGGATCGATCTCGGCCGCGCTCTTGGCGAGGTTCGCCTCCGTCCGCGCCCCGAGCACCGCGTTCCCGCCGTCCCGTACGACGGCCGCCGCGACCTGGTGACCGAGCCCGGCGCCGACTCCCGACACGACGACGGTCTTGTCCGTGAGCAGTGCCATCGGTGGCCTCCCCGATCCTGGCGCATTATCTGACGGAGCGTCAGAGTAGGGGCGACCACAGGAAGAGGGAAGCTCTGGGCGGCTTCATTCCGCTGTCTCGTTACGCGGCTTCATTCCGCTGTCTCACTACAGGGATCAGCGCTGTGACTCGGCGGCGCGCGCCATGGCCTGGACGACCTGTACGACATCCACCGCACGCGGGACGCCTTCCGTCACTACGCCGAACCTCTCAGCTCGTCCACGTAACGGTCCGTCCCAGGCACCGTCGGGATGAACGGTGCGACGAACCGCACGTCGCCCAGGCCTGATGCCCCCACTGCCGTGTCCAGGTCCGCGAAGTGGTCGCTCCAGTTGTCGCGGGGATCGTGCTGGAGGAACCACAGCAGGGTCAGGCGGGTGTCGACGCCCTCGACCTGCTTGACGTAGGTCATGCGGTCCAAGGGCAGCGGCGTCGGCGTGAAGACGGCCACCATGGCGGCGGGGGAGCCCGCCAGCCGCTTCGGAAGGTGGTCGTCGCGCAGCCACGCGAGCAGTTCCCCGCGCCTGCCGGGGGAGTCGGCGTCGATGACCTGGACGACGAGCCCGGCGTAGGGGTGGTCGAGGGCGTGGATGTCACGCGGGCCGTGGTCGCCGTCGCGGTAGACGGTCGCCGCGTGGTCCTGGAAGGCCGTGAAGATGTGCGTGCGGTCCTGGAAGACGCGGTGGTCGCGGTTGAGGCGTTTGTTGATGCCGACGGTCCAGCGCATGTGGTCGGCGTAGCGGCCGGCGGTCATCCAGTAGACGGATATGTAGCATCCCGCCGTCATCGGCTGCGCGACGGTGGAGGTCTCCGGGTAGCGCAGGAGTTGCAGATCCCGGGTCGCGACCCAGCGGCGTCCGGCGTACATCCACGGCATGGCCATCGCGCCGGCGATGTAGTGGTCGTCTTCGTACCAGCGATTGTATTCGCGCTCCCGGCCGGGGTGCGGTTCGACCATGGTGATGAGGGCGTGCCCGAGGTCGGCTCCGTAGGGGCCTACGGCGGCCAGTTCCGCGTACAGGTGGCTGCGGGTTTCAGGTGTGTGCGTCGCGTCGTCGGTCGTGGGCCCGTTGTCGGCCATGGATCCGTTGTCGGTCATGGATCCGGTGTAGCTGACGAAACGTCAGATTGGGAGAGTGATTGCGAACCGACTATTTCCACTCGTCCGGGCAGGGCGTGCCGCGCTGGACCGCGTATGGCGCCGCCAGCCGGTACGTCCCCGCCTTCGGCGCGAGCAGCATGGTCCAGCGGTCGCCGTCGGCGTCCTCCTCCGTCTCCATCAGACAGCCGTTGACGTTGTCGTACGACTTCGGCATGCCGTCGGGGCGGTTCTTGGACTCCTTCGTCTCCTGAGGCGGCTTCAGCCTGTTGCCCTTGGCGTCGACGATGCTCAGCCAGGGCGAGTACGGGATGCGGATGAGGATCCGGCCCGGCTGACTCACCCGCATCGTCATCTCGCCCTGCGCGGCACGGTCCACGACGGTGTTCGGCTCGGCGAGCGGCGTCGGGTCCGTCACCCGGAACAGCTGCCAGTTGGCGTCGCCCCAGATCTGCTTCAGATACGGCATGCCCCGCTGCACCAGCTCACGCTCGCGCTCGCCCCCGTCGCCGTCCGGCTCGTCCTTCGGCAGCACCACGAAGTGCACGGCCCAGCGCTTGAGCCATTCGTGGTAGTTCGCCGAGTTGAGCGTGTCGTCGTAGAAGAGGGGGTTGCGCTCCATGTCGGCCTGGCGGTTCCAGCCGCGGGCCAGGTTGACGTACGGGGCGAGGGCGGAGGCCTCGCGGTGGGAGCGGGCCGGTACGACCTCCACGCGGCCCTTCTCGGCGCCGACCTCCTGGAGCTCGTTGACGAGCGGCGCCAGCTCGCGCGCCCAGGAGGCGGCCGGGGTGGTGTGGACGATGTCGTCGACCGACTTGAAGCCGATCCAGGCGGTGAAACCGACGAAGGCCACCACGATCGCGTACCACTTGAGGGTGCGCGGCACCGCGAACGGCAGCGCGGCAGCCAGGGCCACCCCCGCGAACAGCATCGCGAGGCGCGAGATGTTGGATCCGATCTGCGAGCTGACCAGCCAGACCAGGACGATTCCGACGGCGTACACCGCGGACGTGATCCGGACCGTCTTCCACTCCTTCGGGACGAGGAAGAGGACCAGCAGCGCGTACGCCAGCGGGAGGATCACCGAGCCGACCTTCATCGGCTGGGTGCCGGAGAACGGGAACAGCCAGGCGGACACCGCGACGACGGCCGTGGGCGCGATGCCCAGCGCCCAGGCGCCCGGCCGGCGTTTCTGCAGGAACAACGCCACCGCCACCAGGCCCACGAACAGGCCCGCGACGGGGGACGCCATGGTGGCGAGCGCGGCGAGCGGGGCCGCGCACAGGGCCTTGGCCCAGCGTTTGTAGCGCCAGCGGTACGGCCAGCAGAAGACGACGGCGACCGCGCCCAGCGCGAACATCGTGCCGAGGCCGAACGTCACCCGCCCGGACGCCGCGTTGCACAGGAACGCGAACACGCCCGCCAGGGACGCCCACAGGGGGTTCCTCACGATGGGGGTCCCCCCGCTCGAGCGAAGCCGAGAGTGGGGGAGGCTGCGGATGAGGAGCATCGTCAGCAGCCCGGCGGAGAGCGTTCCCGCGATCATCATCGTCGTACGGACGCCGAGGACCGACATCAGATACGGCGACACCACGCTGTACGACACCGGGTGCATGCCGCCGTACCAGGCGAGGTTGTACGCCGAGTCCGGGTGCCGGCCGACGAACTCGGCCCACGCGTCCTGCGCCGCCAGGTCGCCGCCGCTGTTGGCGAACGTGAAGAACCAGACGACGTGGAGCGCGCCGGCGAGGACGGTGACCCAGAGGACGGGGTGGCGCAGCAGACGCTCACGCAGGGCCAGGAAGGCGGTCCTGAGCGAGGACTGGGCGGACTCGTCCGACTTGGCGGGCTCCGGTGACTTGGCCGATTCCGAGGGCTTTGCGGACTCGGCGGGCTTGGCGGGCTTGGGGGACTCGGAGGACTCTCGGGTCTGGCCCGTGGAGGGGGTGGAGGGTCTCTCGCGGTCCTCGGTGTCAGGTGCGGACACGCGTATTCGCGGGCCGGTTCCCGGGCCCGGATCGGTGTCGTCGGCGCGTGTCGGCTCCGCAGTGGCCACCTGAAGGCACTCCCCGTGGTGTCCCGTCTTTTGTTCTCGTACTGTTCCCGGCCGCGTCCCGTGAGTGACCCGCCGCGTTTCTGTCCCGTTTCGTGACGCTAGCACGCACCCCGCCGACCGGAACCAGGGCGGGCTCCGGTCGGCGGGGCGTGGCGGTCACTTGGCGGCTCTTATCAGCCGAGGCGCGTCAACTTGTCCGTGAAGCCCGGCTCCACGAGGTCCTTCTGCAGGGCGACCGGGACCTTGACGGCGCTGCCGGAGCCGTCGCCGACGGTGAGCGAGCCCACCGGGGTGCCGGCCTTCGCCGTGTGCGGCAGGTCATCGGCCGCGAACGTCAGCTTGACGGTCAGATCCGCCCAGCCGACGGCCGTGACGTCCTTGGTGACGACGACCGGTGTACGGCCGCCGAGGCCGTCGTCGGCGTACCCGACGACGTCACCCTTCTTCAGGATGGTCGCGGTCTCCAGCGCGCCCTGCGCGGCCCGGATCAGCCGGTCGCCCGCGGAGAGGGCGCCCTGGAGGATGGTGTTGTCCGAGCCGCCCGCGGGCTGGCGCACCACGGCGCCGACGATGGTGCGCGTCTCGCCGCCGACCTCCTTCTTCGCCGCGAAGACGAGGTTGCCGAGGGCGGAGGTGGTGGTGCCGGTCTTGATGCCGACGACGTCGTTGTAGCCGACCAGCTGGTTCCAGTTGTTGTGCTTGGTGCCCTTGTAGTCGACGTACGACATCATCGTGGCGACCTCGCGGAAGGCGGGCTGCTTCATCGCCGCCTTGGCCAGTTTCACCTGGTCCACGGCCGTGCTGACGGTCGTGTTGTTGAGGCCCGAGGGGTCGGTGTAGGTGGTGTTGGTCATGCCGAGGTCGTCGGCCGCGGCGTTCATCTTCTCCACGAACGACTTCTCCGATCCGGCGTCCCAACGGGCGAGCAATCGCGCCACGTTGTTCGCGGACGCGATCAGGATGCTCTCCAGGGCCTCGCGCTGGGAGATGGTGTCGCCCTTGGTCACGTCGACGGTCGACTCCTGGCCGGCGTCCGACTGGTCCTCGGCGGCCTGGTCGATCTCGATCTTCGGACCGGGGGCGCCGCTCTTGAGGGGGTGGTCGCGCAGGATGACGTACGCCGTCATGACCTTGGCGACACTGGCGATCGGCACGGCCTTCTGCTCGCCGGACGAGCCGAACGTGCCGATGCCCTGCACGTCGAGCGCGGCCTGCCCGTCGGACGGCCACGGGATGTCGACCTTGTTGCCCTCGAAGGTGTAGCTGTCCTTCGCGGTGAGGTCGAGCGACGGGGTCGGCAGCGGGCGTACGGCCTGCACGATCGCAAAGACGACCGCGAGCAGCAGCACCAGCGGGGTCCAGATCTTGACCCGGCGGACGAGCGTGCGGACCGGGGTCTCCGGCGGCGGCGGGGTGTTCGTCAGCTCCGCCAGCAGATCCAACGGCGGCTTCGGCGGCAACGGCTGCTGAGTGGTCCGCTCCGGCCCGACGTGCGGGAAGGGGGCGGTGGCGTCGGCGGGGGCGTCGGCCTTCGGCTTGCGCGTCGCCGGGTCGTCGAGGGGCTTGAGCGCGACGAACTTGCTGGTGCGCTCGACGTCGGCCTCGGGCGTGCGGCCGTCTTCGCCGTCCTTGGTGTCCTTGGCGTCCTTGGCGGCATCGCCCAGCTTCAGCATGGTCGTCGGCTGATCCACGGCGGGCGCGGGGGGCCGTACGGCTTTGAAGGTGGTGGTGGGCTGGTCTACGGCGGGCTTGTCGGTGGCGGACGGCTTGTCGTCGGGCTCGGCGTCGGCGGCCTCTGTCTCAGCGTCAGACGGAGACTCGCGGTCGGCTTCCGCCTCGGCCTCGGCGCCCGTGTCCGTGGCGCCCTCGGCCTCTTCGCCCCCGTCGGCCTTCACCTCACCGGCGTCACCGCTGTCCGCCTCCGGCTCCTCGTCCGCCGACGCCACCCACGCGGCCACGGCATCCCGAAGCCGGGCGTCACCATTCGCACCGACCTCGTCGAGGGCCGCGCCGTCTTCCGGCTCGGCAGAGTCCTTGGTCGCCTCGTCGGCAGCGGCTTCTGCCGCGTCCTGTCCGGTGGCCTCGTCGACCTGCGGCTCTTCGGCGTTCTGGGCCGGCTCCTCGTCCTGCGGCTCGGTGTCGGGCCGTGTGGCCTGCTCGGCGGGGGAGTCTGTGGCGTCCTGCTCGGTTTCCGGCTCGGCTGCGTCGTTGGTCGCCTCGTCGGCAGCCGTCTCCGCCGCATCCAGGTCAACGACCTCGCCAACCTCCGGCTCCGCCGTGTCCTGGCCGGTGGCGTTCCCGTCCTGCGGCTCGGCAGCGGTCTCTGCCGTGTCCGGCTTGTCGGTGTCGGAGTCTGCGCCCGCTGCGTCCCGCGTGTCGGCGTCGGCGTCGGTGTCCGTGCCCGCCGTGTCCGGCGCGTCGGTGTCGGAGTCTGCGCCCGCCGTGTCCCGCCCGTCGGCGTCGGCGTCGGTGTCGGTGTCCGTGCCTGCCGTGTCCTGCTCGTCGGCGTCGGCGTCGGCGTCGGCGTCTGCGCCCGCCGCGTCCCGCCCGTCGGCGTCGGCGTCGGTGTCGGTGTCCGCCGCGTCCCGCCCGTCGGCGTCGGTGTCGGTGTCCTCGCCCGCCGCGCCCCGCTCCTCGGCCTCGACCGCGGCGTCCTTCGTCGCCACCCCGGCCGGTTCCGCCCCGGCGGCGTCCTGTGCGCCCGTCTCCGCCTCCGTGGCGTCCTGTGCGGGCTTGTGCGCCGTCTCCGCCTCCGTGGCGTCCTGTGCGGGCTTGTGCGCCGTCTCCGCCTCCGTGGCGTCCTGTGCGGGCTTGTGCGCCGTCTCCGCCCCTGTGGCGTCCTGTGCGGGCTTCTGGGGCGTCTCCGCCCCCGTGGCGTCCTGCGGGCCGCTCTGCGCCCCTGTGGAGTCCTGTGGCGGCGTCTCCTGATCCGTCGTGAGATCTCGTACCGAGAAGACCCTCGTCGCCGTGTCGACGCCGCCGCTCGTCGTGGAGGGGCCGGATTCGCGGGCCACCGCGAGCCGGGGGTCGCGGCGCTCGGGGGAGTCGCTCCTGGCTTCGGGAACCTGACCCGCGCTCCCCGACGTCGGTTCTGCCGACGACTCGCGCTGCTTCGACCTGTCGGGGGACTCGCCCGCCACCGATGCCTCCTCCGTGTGCCGCACGCCATCCGTGTCCGTGCGGCTATCGAACCGTGAACCTCGCCCGGAACACCGCTCCCCCGCGGTGTCCGAACCATGTACCAGTGTCCTGTGTGCGGACCGAACTCAAGCGGTAGACGAGAACGACATACCTGCCGGTTCCCTCACAAAGAGGTCACGCACCCTCGACAGACCAATGTGAGAGGGGTCACCCTGTCTTTCATCCACGCGGGGAGGCATGGATGGGCAGGAGCCGCAGAACACTTCCGGAAGAGCTTCTGCTGCTGGCACTGGACCCGGCCACGGGTACCACTGCACAGCCGCAGTCGCTCGACCTCGGTCTGGCCGGAGCACAGCTAGTGGAGCTGGCGTTGGCCGGACGGATAGCCCCAGACGGGGATCGTATCGCCGTGGTCGCACCACGGCCGACAGGAGATCCAACTTTGGACTGCGCGTTGGAGTTGCTGCGAAGGCGTGGCGCTCCGGTACGCGCGGTGAACTGGATTGGCGGACCCCGGCTGGGGCTGCGCCAGACCTACCTCTCGCATCTGGAGCGGTGCGGCATGGTGCATGCCGTGGCGGGCCAGATGTGCGGGGTGTTGCCGACGACGCGCTATCAGGCGACGGACAACGAGATCAGCCGGGAGATCAGGGCCCGTCTGGACTCCGCGATCCGCACCGGCGTGCCGCCGGACCCGCGGACGGCCGCACTCGCCGCACTGGCGCACGCGGTCGGACTCGGCAAGCATCTGTATCCCGGGAACGAGGGGCGGTCCTCCCGCTCCCGGCTCAGGGATCTGATCCGGCACGACCCCATGGGCGGCCTCGTGGCGCACGCCGTGATGGACGTTCAGAACGGTGTGGCGGCCCAGCCGCGCCGCAGCCCGGCACCGGCCGGCCGTCAGGCCGCCCCCGGAGCCAGGCCCGCACCGGAACCCGCACACGGCGTTCCGATGCAACCGCGCCGCGGATCCATGGCGCGCGCCGTGGCTCACTGAGCCGCGGTCCACGGCAGCACACAGCACCAAGCAGAGCCGAAAACAGCAACGACCGCACCACGCACACGCACCACGCACCACGCTCCACCGAGCGCCGCACCGCAGTCCCCAAGACCCGGTACGGGAGCCGCTGGTTCGCGCGGGGCGGCAGGGCCGTACGTCCGGACGACGACGCGGTCCCGCCGCCCCGCGCGCCCTTGTGTCACGCCGTGTCGCGCATTTATGCGGCATGAACACAGTGCATATCCACTGTTTCCCAGCGGTACTCAGCCCCTTGGTGGCAGTCTGCTCAACAGCAGATACACAAAGTGGTAAGTACGAGGCACGCAGCCGGAGGTGCACGTCCCGTGGCGTCCAATGTCAATCCCACCGTCAGGCGACGCCGGCTGGGCCAGGAGCTGCGCCGGCTCCGCGAGCTCAAGGGCATGACGGCCGAGGAAGTGGCGGAGAGACTGCTGGTGTCGCAGTCGAAGATCAGCCGGCTGGAGAACGGCCGACGCAGCATCAGCCAGCGCGACGTCCGCGACCTGTGCGGGGTCTACGAGGTCGAGGACCAGCGCATCGTCGAGTCGCTGATGCAGATGGCCAAGGACTCCCGCCAGCAGGGCTGGTGGCACGCGTTCGGGGACATCCCGTACAGCGTCTACATCGGGCTGGAGACGGACGCCGAGTCGCTGCGGGTCTACGAACCCCAGATCATCACCGGGCTGTTGCAGACCCGCGCCTATGCCGAGGCCATCATCCGGGGCGGCTCGCCGGAGACGTCGGAGCCGGAGATCGACAAGCGCGTCCAGGTCCGGCTGCGGCGGCAGGACCGCGTCACCGCCGAGAAGGACCCGCTGCGCCTGTGGGTCGTGCTGGACGAGGCCTCGCTGCGCCGGCTCGTCGGGACCCGGCAGGTGATGCGGGAGCAGTTGGAGCACGTGGCCGAGATGTCCCAGGCGCCGCACATCACCGTGCAGGTGCTGCCGTTCGACGTAGGCGCGCATCCCGGTCTCAACGGCCAGTACTCGATCCTGGAGTTCTCCGACGCGGCCGACTCCAGCGTCGTCTACATCGAGGGCGTGACCAGCGACCTGTATCTGGAGAAGCCGCACGACGTGCAGAAATACACGGTGATGTACGAGCATCTGCGGGCCCAGGCGCTGAACGTGGACCAGTCCCGCCAGCTCATCGAAGACGTCGCGAAGGACTACGCGCGCTGAGCCGCGGCGCGGAGAAGCGCCGGATAATACACCTCTGACAGATCCGGCTGGAAGACCCACCTGGAATATGCCATCCGGTCGAGTGAATGACTGCTCCGAATGAGGAAGTCGGCGAGTAGCGTCGATCACGCCAACCGATCAACGGTGTTGGCGCAAACCGTGCAACTGGCTACCGGAGCAAACATGGCAATTCTGCAGGGTGCCACGGAAACGTGGACGAGTTCCTCGTACACCAACGGAGGTGGTGCGTGCGTGGAGGTCAAGTCTCCTACGCAGTCGCTGCTGGCCGTGCGTGACTCCAAGGTCCCCGAGGGGCCCTTCCTGGCGTTCCCCACCGACGCGTGGAGCGCGTTCGTGGCATCGGTCAAGGAGTGAGGGGAAGGTCTTCCTGATCCTCGCCCGAGTCCACCACCGACAAGTGCACAAGCACCACGGGAAGAGCCCTCTCGACCAGCCGCCGTCCTTGCCGAGAGGGCTCGGCTTGTGCCCCGACAGTCCTGGTGCGCCGGCGCCAGAGGCCCGTCAGCTCCCGTCAGCTCACGGGGAACGCCACATCACACACCGGATCGTCCGCCCCCGCCGCGTCCCAGTCCGCGAAGTACACCTCACGGCACGGGCCCGTCGGCTTCAGCCCCTGGGCCGCCAGCCACTCCTCCACCGCCTCGAACGCCGCCAGGATCTGAGGATGCGCCACCTGCGCCTTGGTGATCCGGGTGTACGCCAGCCGCCCGGCCGTCTCCACCCGTACGGCCGCACCCCGGGACCGGCCCCGGCCCTCCACCCACGCCCGAGCCGCGGCCTCGTCGGCCACCGGCACGCACGACTCGGCCGGACCGTCGCTCTCCATCGACACGTCGGAGTGGTACACGACGAACGGCGCCGCCGTGATGCCGCCGCACTCCCGCGCCCCCTCCTCCAGACGCCCCAGCGACGCGCCGATCCAGGCCGGCAGCTCGTCCGCCAGCACATGCCGCGTCTCGGTGATCAGCACCTGCTCGGGTACGTCCACCGTCTCGACCACGAACTTCCCGTACATCTCGGAGCTCCTCCCCGACAGTCGTCCACGGAGGTACTCGGCGAGCGTCCGCTGCCCGGCCAGCCGCGCCTCGACATCCGCCCAGTACGCGGCGAGCCGGTCGGCGGCCTCGGGGCCCGGGGCCTCGACCACCTCGGCGATCCGCGCCAGCGGCATGTCCAGCCGGCGCAGGAGCGCCACGAGCCGGGCGCGTTCCACCTGGCCCGCGCGGTAGTAGCGGTAGCCGCTGACCTCGTCGACGTACGCCGGGGCCAGCAGGCCGAGCCGGTCGTACAGCCGCAGGGCCTTGGCGGACAGCCGTGCCCGCGCGGCGAACGCGCCGATGGTGAGCAGCTCTTCGTCGTCCACCACGTCATCCTCCGTCACCGGGCGGCTTCTTCCGCCCGGTGAGAGGACGTTCGACCTTGCCCCAGGGGCAAGGTCAACCGGCCAGCTGGGCCTCCACGGCGGCCACGACCTCCGACGCGTCCGGCTCGGTCTGCGGCGAGAAGCGGGCGACGACCTCGCCGTCCCGGCCGATCAGGAACTTCTCGAAGTTCCAGCGGATGTCCCCGCTGTGCCCCTCGGCGTCGGCGAAGCCGACGAGGCGCTCGTACAGCGGGTGCCGGCCCTCGCCGTTCACCTCGACCTTCTCGGTCAGCGGGAAGGTCACGCCGTACGTCGCCGAGCAGAACTCGGCGATCTCGTCGGCGCTGCCGGGCTCCTGCCCGAGGAACTGGTTGCAGGGCACCCCGAGCACGGTGAAGCCCTGGTCTGCGTACTGCTCGTGCAGCCGCTCGAGGCCCGTGTACTGCGGGGTCAGCCCGCACTTGGAGGCCACGTTCACGACGAGCACGGCCTGGCCGGCGTACTGGGAAAGGTTCGCGGAACCGCCTTTGAGGGATTCGATCTCGACGTCGAGGGGAGAAACACCGTTGCTGTCTGCAGTCGTCATGACCGGATGCTAACTCCGCGACATGGCGGCCCCCTGACCCGACCCTGACGCCCGTACGACGACCTCCCCGGCGGCCGTCCGCACATACAGCACCGACTTGCCGGACCTCCGCCGCTCCACCAGCCCCGCGTCGAGCAGCACTCTCAGATGCCGTCCGACCGAACCGAGCCCCTGCCCGGTCACGGCGACGAGCTGGCTTGTGCTCATGGGGGAGCCGAGGAGGACGAGTACTCCGGCGCGCGCGGTGCCGAGCAGCGCGCCGAGGCTCGCGGACACGGCCCGGCTTCGGCCCTCGGCGAGGGCCCCGGCGCACGGGTAGACCAACGCGTACCGCTGCCCGTCCTCCTCCCAGGCCACCCAGCCGTGTCGTTGCGGTGTCACGGGGACGAACACGAGCTCGGCGCCGGAGATCTCGCGCGGCGGGTATTCGTGCGTGTTCACCTGGAGTCGATTTTCACCGAGCCAGCGGGTGCCCGGCCGCAGCGCGTCCAGCGCGGCCGCCCAGCCCGACCGGCCGACCTGCGCGGTACGGGCGACGACATCGGCCTCCAGGACGCGGCGACGCCGGTCCCAGTACGGCCGTACGGCCTCGGCCCAGACGTACTCCAGGAGGCGGGCCGCGCGCTCGGGGAGGTCGTCCCGGTCCAGTTCGGAGGGCAGGGGGCCGGCGAGGGAGATCCGTAGATGCGCGCGGGCCTCGTCGGGGCGGGCCGCCCGGACACGCTCCACACCCTCCTCGAAGGTCTCCCGGTCCCTCGGGGTGGGGGTGAGGAAGTCGGCGATCCAGTCCCGTCCGATGCCGGCGCGGGCGAGGCGGGCGGTGACGGGGTCGGCGGCCAGGCGGGCCCGGTAGGCGGGCAGGTGGTCGCGCAGCCAGGCCTGTTCACCGGGGTGTGCGGGCACGCCCGCGTTCAGCAGCTTCAGGCAGGCGAAGGTCTCGGCGAGCGGGGAGAGGACGAACCGGCTGCCGGCGAGCGTGTCGGCGTTGACCTGCCACCAGCCCATGCGCGCCACCCCCTGGACCTTTCGCACCAGGGCGAAACAATAACGGCCGTTTCCGGGCCGCCACAGACTCCGTCCATGCGTAGCTACCAACTCCTGTTCCGCACACGGGAGTTCACCCCACTCTTCCTGTCTTCGTCGACCCACACGGTGGCCCAGACGATCGCCGGGCCGGCGCTCGCCACCCTGGTGTACCGGGCGACGGACTCGCCGCTGCTGTCCGCGGTGAGCATGTTCGGGCACTCGCTGGCGCAGGTGCTGGGGGCGGCCTTCTTCCTCTCCGGCGCGGACCGGCTGGCCCCGCGGGCCACGATGACGGGCATCTCCCTGGCCTTCGCGGGCGGTGCGGCGGTCCTGGCGCTGCCCGGCCTGCCGATCTGGGCGGTCTTCGTCGTCCTCCTCGCGCAGGGCCTGGTCGCCTCGCTGGGCGGTGGGGTCCTGTGGGGGCTGCTGAACGAGATCCTCGCCAAGGACGGATATCTGCTGGGGCGCTCGGTGTTCAACATGATGGCCGGAATCATGCAGATCACCGGGTTCGCGGTGGGCGGCGTGCTGGTGGCTGTGTCGTCTCCGCGCTTGTGTCTGGGGCTGTCGGCGGCGCTGTACGTCGCGGCGGCGGCCGGTCTCCGGCTCGGCCTGACCCGCCGCCCGCCCCGTGCCACGGGCCGCCCCTCCGTCTCGGCCACCTGGCGCACCAACGCCCTCCTGTGGTCCTCCCGCCCCCGCCGCCACCTCTACCTCGCCCTGTGGATCCCCAACGGCCTGGTCGTCGGCTGCGAATCGCTCTACGTCTCCTACGCCCCCCAGGCCGCAGGCACGCTGTTCGCCTGCGCGGCGTTCGGGATGTTCGTCGGTGACGTGGCCGTCGGCCGTTTCGTTCCGCCCGCCCTGCGTTCCCGGCTGGGCGTGCCCCTGCTCCTGCTGCTGGCCGTGCCGTATCTGTTCTTCGCCCTGCGGCCGGCGCTGCCGCTCGCGGCGGTCTGCGTCGCCGTCGCGTCCGTCGGGTTCGGCGCGAGTCTGGTCCAGCAGGAGCGGCTGTTGGCACTCACTCCGGACGAACTCGGCGGTCACACCCTGGGGTTGCACTCCGCCGGAATGCTGACGATGCAGGGCGTGAGCGCGTTCCTGGCGGGCACGGTGGCCCAACTCACCTCGCCTGCCACGGGGATGACGGTGATGGCGGTGGCGTCGGTCGCGGTGACGCTGTGCCTGGCGCGAGGGCTGAGGCAGTGACCGGTGCCGGTGGCGCTTCGGAAAAAACCGTTCGGGGCGGGGGCTGGCGGGGGTGCTCGGGGGCGGCTGGAAAACATCACGGAAGCCGAAGAGTTGCTCGGGTATTGTCGTCAAGGCGCTCCGGTGTGACGGTGGGTGGAGTTCTGGGGGAAACGTCCGTGGGCGAGCAGCTCGGTTTCAAGATGCTCGGGCCCCTGACGGTGAGGGCGAACGGCCGCGCGCTGACCGTCGGCGCTGGGCGCCAGCGCACGGTCCTTGCTCTGCTGTTGCTCAACCCCGGCCGGATCGTGCCGGTGGACACGCTCGTCGACGCCGTCTGGAACAGTTCCCCTCCGGCCACCGCCCGCACCCAGATCGCCATCGTGATCGCCGCCCTGCGCAAGACCTTCAAGGCCGAGGGCGTCACCGAGGACATCATCGTCACCGCCCACCCCGGGTACCGGCTCAGACCCGAGGGCCATTCGGTCGACTCGGTCGACTTCGCCCGGCTGGTCAAGGACGCCGAGGCGGACGTGGAGCAGGGGCGGCCCGTCGAGGCCGCCGACAAGTACGCCAAGGCCCTCGCCCTGTGGACCGGGCCCGCGTTCGCCGGGATCGCGAGCCCCGTGGTGGAGGACGAGGCGGCCCGGCTGGAGGAACAGCGGCTCAACGCCTACGACGACGCCACCGCCGTACTGCTGGAACTCGGCAACGACCAGGACCTGCTGCCGGAGCTCGCGGCCGTCGTGCGGGAGCATCCGCTGCGGGAGCGGACCCGGCACCATCTGATGCTCGCGCAGTACCGGTCGGGGCGGCGGGCCGAGGCGATGGCCACGTTCCGGGAGGCGCGCGAGCAGTTCGTCGAGGAACTGGGGATGGAGCCGGGGCCGGATCTCCAGGAGCTGCACGACGCGATCCTGCGCGACGACCCCTCCCTCGCGCCCGCGCCGCCCGTCGTCTCCACCGATGTGCTGCGCTCCGACGCCGTCATCGTGCCCTCCGAACTCCCGCCCGACATCCCCGGGTTCACGGGCAGGGCGGGGGAACTCGCCCTGCTGGACACGCTGGTGACCGGTCGGGACCGGCAACAGGGGCCCGCCTTCGGGCTGATCACCGGGATCGCGGGCGTCGGCAAGACCGGTCTCGCGGTGCGCTGGGCGCACCGGTCCGCCGCGCACTTCCCGGACGGGCAGCTCTTCGCCGACCTGCGCGGCTACGACGAGGACCACGAGCCGACCGTCGCCTCCGACGTGATCAGCCGCTTCCTGCGCTCGCTGGGGGTGCCCAGCGACCGGATACCGCCCGAGCCCGAGGCCCTCGTCGCGCTGTACCGGAGCGTGCTCGCCGAGCGGCAGGTGCTCGTCGTCCTCGACAACGTCCGCTCCTACGCCCAGCTGCGCACCCTGCTGCCCGGCAGCGGGCGCTGCGCGGTGCTGGTGACCAGCAGGGAGCAGCTGGAGGAGCTGGTGACCTGGCCGCAGGAGGCCCGGGTGCACCTCGGGGTGCTGCCCGAGCCGGAGGCCGTGGAGCTGCTCGGGCGGATCGTCGGCGTGGAGCGCATCGCCTCCGCCAAGGCCGACACCGGGCGACTGGCCGAACTGTGCGACCGGCTGCCGCTGGCGCTGCGGATCGCCGCCGCGCGCCTCGCCTCCAAGCCGCACTGGACGGTACGGCACCTGGTGACGCGGCTGAACGACGAGCGGCGGCGGCTGGACGAGCTGAGCCAGGGCGCCTCCCGGGTGCGGGCCGGCTTCGCGCTGTCGTACCGCTATCTGCCCGAGGAGGCCGCGCTGCTGTACCGGCGGCTCGGGCTGTTGGACGTGCCGGACTTCGCGGCCTGGGTGGGCGGGGCGCTGCTCGACATCGACGTGCCGGACGCCGAGCGGATCATGGAGGACCTGGTCGACGCGCAGTTCCTGGAGGTCGTAGGCGTCGACGCCACCGGGCGGCTGCGGTACCGGCTGCAGAACCTGATGCGGCTGTACGCGCGGGAGCGGGCGTACGAGGAGGAGCCGGAGGACGCGCAGCGTGCCGCCCGCGAGCGCGCCTTCCGTACCTGGCTGACGATCGCGGAGGAGGCCCATCGGCGGGAGTACGGCGGGCACTTCAGCGTGGTGCACAGCGAGGTGCCGCGCCGGCCGCTGGAGGCCTTCCTCATCGACGAGCTGCTCGACTCGCCGCTGGAGTGGCTGGAGGCGGAGCGGCTGTCGCTGGTGGCGGCGGTCGAGCAGACGGCGTCCCTGGGCATGGACGACCTCGCGTGGGACATCACGGTGTCGGCGGCGGTGCTCTTCGAGACGCGGCACTACCTGGAGGACTGGCGGGTCTGCTCCGAGGCCGCGCTGGCGGCGGCCCGCAAGACGGGCAACCTGCGCGGGCAGGCGGCCATGCTGCACCAGCTCGGCGGGGTGGCGCAGTCGTACCGGCGGCTGGGAGAGGCGCACGCGCGGTACAACGAGGCGCTGGAGCTGTTCGAGCGGGCCGGTGAGGATCACGGGCGGGCGCTGAATCTGCGGAACCTGTCGATCCTGGAGCGGTTCCGGGGGGACCTGGACCCGGCCATGGAGCGGCTGCGGGCCGCGCGGGACATTCTGCGGCAGGTCGGTGACACCTCGTCCGAGGCGCACACGCTCGACAACATGGCGCAGATCGAACTCGACCGGGGCAACACCGACCTGGCGATGAAACTCAGCCTGGAAGCGGTGCAGCTGATGGAGTCGATCGCGGGGGGCAATCGGCGTGGCGCCGCGCAGACCATCCATCGGCTGGGGCGCGTGCATCTGGCCCGAGCGGACTTCGAGCAAGCCGAAAAAGCTTTTCAGCAGGTGATCGCGCTGGCCACGGACACCTCCGACCGGGTCGGTCTCGTCTACGCGCTGCTCGGGCTCGGGGAGAGTCGGCTGGGGGCGGGCGAGGTGGACGCGGCCGAGGAGACGCTCAGTGAGGCGCTGGAGATCGTGGAGCGGATCGACAGTCCGCTTGTTGACGGCCGTGTCAATTTGGCGCTGGGGGAGGCTCGGCGGCGGCAGGGGCGTCTTGCCGAGGCTCGTGAACGTTTGAGCGCCGCGCATGCGGTGTTCGTTCGGGTGGAGGCGCCGCGGTGGCTGGAGGAGACGGACCGGGCGTTGGCGTTGTTGGAGGGGGATTCTGGGGACGGCTGAGGGGGATGCAGGGTGCCGTCGGTGTCCAGTTGCCCGGCGTTGGTGCTGGCCGGGGGTGGGTCGCGCGGCCCGGCGCTGACGGGGTGCCGCCTGCGCCCACGCCGCCCCAGGCGGCACGAATCGTCGATAAGGGGCTGCCCAGTTTCGGCCGGTACGACCGTCTGCCGAAAATTGGGGTGCATGATGTCGCCATCGGGCGGGCGGAAGGGTACGGCGTCGAGGCGCCCGGTCTGATCGACGGCCGGGGCCCAGACCTCACCGACATGCTCTGAGGAGATACACACGGAGCAGAGGTCAAGTGGTGGCCCCGACATCGACGCTTGTTTCGCGCGGACCGCGCGCGCCGCAGTTTCAGCGAATGGCCACAGCGGCACCGGATACACAGCTACCTCGATCAGTGCCGCGACCTCGCCGGGCGAGTAGACCAGGGCCGGACCGTTGGGCGCGAGGCTCTGCCGGACTGCTGTCCGGCCGTCGCCCAGGGCAGCAAACTCGAAATAGTTTCTAGGAATCGGGTGCGAGTCAACCCGTCGAGAAAGACGATGTCAGGGGGATGCCCTGATGGGCGGCGCCTCTGGGGCGAGTACCTCAAGCGCCTGTCGCGCACCCGTGGTGGCGTAACGCCGCGTGGTGCAGCCATCCGGACTGCAGGAGTCCGGGCGGCTGCACGAGGCCACGGCCCCGGTGCACGACGCGATCTGCGCGGGGCCCCGGACTCTCACCCAGTAATTGGCAGATCTGTTCCACCGGCACGGCCACTCCACCTGGGGCTTTCCTTCGCAGGGGTGGAACAGATCTGCCAATCACCCCCTGATCCCGGTCGTCGGCCTCGGGTTTGAACGAACTCGTCGGCGCCGTACTGGCGACCGTGTCTCGGGATTGGCTGCCCGCTGCCCTCCGGGAGAGAGTCCCTGACTTCCTGACCGGCCGCCAGCCGCGCCCCCGGCCGCACGGCCGGAATATGACCGACAGGCCCGACCGGCGCATCCCATTTTTCGGCCGATCTTTCTCGGATCGGCCGAAAAGACATGCCCCCCCACCCTCCCCATAGCCCCGATATAGATCCCCCGGTCACGTTCGATGCGATGCGCTTTCGCTGTCGTTCGCCGTCGGCGGAGGTCGCTCATGGCCCCCACGAACGACGGATGGAGAGGACTGGTCTCGCATGATGACCGAGAGGACCAACACCGAGCCGCGCAGCGGCACCGTGACCCGGAGCCACGCCCTGCGGCTCGACGCGGTCACCAAGGTCTACGGCAAGAACGGCCGAGGCGTCCGGGCCCTCGACGGCGTCTCGGTGGGCATCGACCGCGGTTCCTTCACCGCGGTCATGGGGCCCTCCGGCTCCGGCAAGTCGACCTTCCTGCACTGCGCGGCCGGACTTGACCAGCCGACCTCCGGACGCGCCTGGATCGGCGACACCGAACTCGGTGGGATGAACGAGACGCAGCTGACCAAGCTGCGCCGCCGGCGCATCGGCTTCGTCTTCCAGGCCTTCAACCTGATCCCGTCCCTCTCCGTGCGCCAGAACGTCGAGCTGCCCCTGCGCCTGGCGGGCGAGCGGCTGGACAAGCGCTGGCTGGAGGAGATCCTCGAGCGCGTCGGCCTCGGCGGCCGCGCGAGCCACCGTCCCGCCGAACTCTCCGGCGGCCAGCAGCAGCGCGTCGCGATCGCCCGCGCCCTGATCACCCGCCCCGACGTCATCTTCGGCGACGAGCCGACCGGCGCCCTGGACACCGTCACCGCCAAGGAGATCCTCTCCCTGCTGCGTTCCTGCGTGGACGACACCGGCCAGACCGTCGTCATGGTCACCCACGACCCGGTCGCCGCCTCCTACGCCGACACCGTCCTCTTCCTCGCCGACGGCCGCCTCGCCGACCGTATGCACGCCCCGACCGCCGACCGCGTCGCCGACCGCATGACGCACCTGGGAGCGTGGGCCTGATGCTGCGTTACGCCTTCCAGACCCTCAAGGCCCGAAAGGGCGGCTTCATCGGCGCGTTCCTCGCGCTGATGTGCGCCGCGGCCCTGGTCACCGCGTGCGGCATCCTCCTGGAGACCGGCCTGCGCGGCACCATCGGCACCGAGCGCTACGCCTCCGCCCCGGTGATCGTCGGCGGCGACCAGAACGTCCACCAGACCACCGTCAAGGAGAAGAAGGGCAAGACCAAGGTCAAGCACAAGGCCAAGCCGCTGGCGGAGCGCGTGTGGCTGCCCTCCGACATCGTCGAGCGGCTCGACGGCCTGCCGGGCGCCGAGGCCGTCGTACCGGAAGTGACCTTCCCCGCCTACGCGGTGAGCCGCGAGGGGCAGGTCGTGGAAGGCGTCGACGGCAAGGCCTCCTACGGACACGCCTGGACCTCCGCCGCCCTCACCCCGTTCAAGCTCGTCGACGGCAAGGCGCCCGCCGGTGCCGCCGACGTCGTCGTCGACCGCGAACTGGCCGGCCGTACCGGACTGAAGGTCGGCTCCGAGGTCACCGTGCAGTCCACCGACGCGCCCCGCACCTACACCGTCAGCGGTATCGCGGCGCCCGCCGGCGGCGATCTGAAGCAGCAGACCTCGCTGTTCTTCTCGGCCGATGAGGCCGAGCGGCTGTCCGGGCGGGACGGGCAGGTCTCCGCCATCGGCGTGCTGCCCAAGAAGGGGGTCGACACCGGCGAGTTGGCGGCGCAGGTGCGCAAGGCGCTGGACGGGACCACCGCGCAGGTGGCCACCGGCGGTGACCGCGGGCCCGTCGAGTTCCTGGACGCCGCCAAGGCGCGCGTGAAGCTCGTCTCCATGGGCGGCGCGATCGGCGGCACCTCGCTGCTGGTCGCGATCCTCGTGGTCGTGGGCACCTTCGCCCTGTCCATCCAGCAGCGCTACCGCGAACTCGCCCTGCTCCGCGCCATCGCCGCCACCCCCAAGCAGGTGCGGCAGCTCATCGGCCGCGAGGCGCTGATCGTCGGTCTGCTGGCCGGCGTCACCGGCTCGATCGCCGGTCTGCCGATCGCGTACTGGCTGCATCGCGAGTTCGTCGGGTTCGGCGCCATCCCGGACACCCTGGAGGTCACCTTCAGCGTCTTCCCGTTCTTCGCCGCCGTCGGCGCCGCCCTGCTGGGCGCCTGGTCCGCGGCCCGCATCTCCGCCCGTCGCACGGCCCGGATCCGCCCCGCGGAGGCGCTCGCCGAGTCCGCGACGGAGCGGCAGGGCTTCGCCTGGGGCCGGTTCCTCGCCGGGGTGCTCACGCTCGCGGGCGGGATCGTGCTGCTCGCCGTGCTGAGCGTGCTGAACACCGAACCCGCCTCCACACCGGTGACGTTCCTGTCGGTCGTGGTGCTGGCGGTCGCGGTGTCGCTGCTCGGCCCGCTCATCGCCCGGCTCGCCGTCGCGATCCTCGGGGTGCCGCTGCGCGCCTCGCGCGTCGCCGGTCACCTGGCCACCGCCAACGTCCGCGCCAACACCAAGCGGATGGCGTCCGCGATCACCCCGCTGGCCCTGCTGATCGGTATGGCCTGCACGGTGCTGTTCGTGCAGACCACCATGGGCGACGCCGCCTCCGCCCAGGCCGAGGACGGCAACAAGGCGGACTGGGTGGTCGCCTCGTCCGGCCCGGGCGTGCCCGAGCAGGCCGCCGAGGCGCTGCGCGGGACGCCGGGCGTCACCGCCATCACCGAGGTGGTCCGTACGTCCGTCCGCGTCGGCCTCGACAAGTACCCCGCGCAGGGCCTGTCCACGGACGGACTGCGGCAGAACTGGGACCCGGACGTCACCGAGGGCTCCCTGGCCGGCTTCGGGTCGGGCAGCCTCGCGCTCAGCGAGGTCGCCGCCGACCACCTCGGCAAGAAGCCCGGCGACACCCTCAAGGTGACCCTGGGCGACGGCACCGCCGTCACCCTCAAGGTCACCGCCGTCTACGCCCGCGGCCTCGGCTTCGGCGACCTGACCATGGCGCACGACCTGGTCGCCGAGCACGTCGACAACCCGCTCGCCGCCTCCGTCCTGGTCAAGACCGCCGGCGACGGCAAGGCCGACCGGGAGCAACTGCGGGCGGCCGTCGGCAAGTTCCCGGGCGTCGGCGTGCTCGACCGCGGCCAGGTCGAGGACCTCCAGGCCGAGGTCCAGCAGTCCAACGCCGAGGTCAACTACCTCGCCATGGGCCTGATCATCGCGTTCACCGCGATCGCCGTGGTCAACACGCTCGCCATGTCGGTCTCCGACCGCTTCCGCGAGTTCGCCCTGCTGCGCCTGGTCGGCACCACCCGCCGGCAGATCATGGGCATGCTGCGCATCGAGTCCCTGGTCGTCGTGCTCGTGGCGGCGGCGCTCGGCAGCGGCATCGCCTTCGCCGTGCTCACCGCGTTCAGCATCGGCATGACCGGGGCGGCGGCACCGTCCGTGGACCCGTGGATGTACCTGGGCGTCATCGGCTTCGCGGGCGTCCTGGCGCTCGTGGCGACGGTGATCCCGGGCCGCCTGTCGCTGACCGGCCGCCCGGCCGACGTCATCGGCTCCCGCGAGTGACGGCACCGCTCACCACCAAAGGAGGCGGCGGATGACGCCGTTCCCACGTGATCGGGACCGGGCGGACGACAGCGGTCGGCAAGAACGGCAAGGACGGCAAGGACGGCAAGAACGGCAAGGACGGCAAGGACGGCAAGGTCGGCAAGGACGCACGAAACAGCCGACGGCGGGATCCGGCGCGGCGGACCGGATCGTCGCCCGAGGCGAGGCGCACGTGTGGTGGTGGCGGTGCTCCGAGAGCGTCGATCCCGCCGATCTGGCCCTGCTGGGCACGGAGGAGTTCCGGCGCGCCCTCGGCATGCTCGCCGAACGCGACGCGGCGGAGTTCGTGTGCACCCGGGCGGGAGCCCGGCGCGCGCTCGGCGAACTGCTGGGCATCCCGCCCGGCTCCACCGACCTGGGCCAACGCCGCTGCCCGGGCTGCGGCGCGGACGACCACGGCCCTCCGCTGCTGGTCCGGCCCGCCCTCCCGCTGGCGATCAGCCTGAGCCGTACCGCCGGCTGGGGCGTCTTCGCGGTCGGCGCCGGCACCGGCATAGGCGTCGACGCGGAGGCGCTGCGCCCGGTGCGCGAAACCCTGTTCAGCGGCTCGGTGCTGACCGCGGGCGAGCGGCGCCATCTGCTCGCCACGGTGCCGGGCCCGGCCAGGCACGCCGCGTTCCACCGGGTGTGGACCCGCAAGGAGGCCGTCGTCAAGGCGGTCGGCCTGGGCCTGGCCGGCACCGAACTGGACCGGCTGGACACCCACCCCGACCGGGACGGCCCGCTCCACGTCACCCACCACGGCACCGGCCGTACCACCGCCTGGACCGTCGAGGACCTGCGCCTGACCGACCGCCTCGCGGTGGCCCTGGCCCGCCCGGCCGGTCCCGCGGCCCGCGGCCCGGTCCACCTGCACCCGCCGTCCTCCCCCTGAGGCGGCGCCCCGCACGACTCCCCGGACCCACTCCCAGCTACGGGTCACCCCGCCCGGACGGCGGCCGCGGTCGCGGCCGTCGCCGTACCGTCGATCCGGACCGTCCCGGCGATCGGGTCCTGCCGTTCCCACGTCTCCTGCCCGGCCCGCTCCGGCTTCCCCGGACCCTGCGGGCGGGCGGCGGCGAGCAGTCGTACGAGTTCGTGGCAGCGGTACAGCGGCCGGCCCTGGTCGTCCAGTCCCGACAGTTCCAGGAGCGCTGCGTCGACGAGTGACTCCAGGGCGTTCTCCGCCGCGTCCTCCGACAGCCCGAGCCGGTCACCCGCCCACAGGGCGGAGATCGGCTCGCCCTCCGTCTCCGCGAGCCCGCCCAGCACCGTCCGCTCCAGCATCTCCAGCTGCTCCATCGAGGACCCCAGCACCCGGCTCAGGTCCAGGTCGCCGAAGGAGAGTTCGGCCAGCCGCGTGGCCGGGTCGGCGAGCCGGCCGGCCAGCCGGGCCACCGTCCAGTGCGGACGGGCCGCGAGCCGGGCGCCCGCGATGGCGAGCGCCAGCGGCAGCCCGCCGCAGTACGCCACGAGGTCGTCGGACGCGTCCGGGTCCGCCAGCAGCCGCTGCCGTCCCGCCCGCGCGGCCAGCAGATCCAGGCCCGCCTCGTCGTCGAGCAGCGGCAGCGCGAACGTGTCGCCCGCGGTGACCCGGGCCAGCCGCCGCCTGCTGGTGATGAGTACGGCGGACGGCCCGGCCGGCAGCAGCGGCGCGAGCTGCCGGTCGCCGGAGACGTTGTCCAGCACCAGCAGCAGCCGCCGCCCGGCGGTCCGCGTCCGGTACAGCCGTACCAGCTCGTCCAGATCCCCGGCGGGCAGGTTCGGATCACCCTCTCCGAGCGCCCGCAGCAGCTGCGCCAGCACGGCGCGCGGAGCGCGGGGAGCACCGTCCAGCCCGCACAGCTCGGCGTACAGCAGCCCGTCCGGGAAGAACTCCCCGTTCTCGGCCGCCGCCCGTACCGCGAGCGCGGTCTTGCCGATGCCTGCCATGCCGGTCACCAGGATCCGCCGCTGTTCCTCGCCGCCGTCGTGGCCGAGCCGCCCCCGCAGCGCATCGAGCTCACGCTGCCTCCCGACGAGCTCGCCGTCGGTGGCGGGCAGCATGGACGGCACGGGAACGGCACGTCCGCTGGACGCCCCGGCGGCCCGCCCGAGCCCCAACTCCCCGCCGAGCACGGCCTGATAGGTCGACCCCAGCACCTCGCCGGGATCGATCCCGAGCTGCTCGGCGAGCACCTTGCGTCCCTCGTAATAGGCGTGCAGCGCGTCGGCCTGCCGCCCGCACCGGTACAGCGCGGTCATCAACTGGGCCCGCAGCCGCTCCCGTACGGGGAACCCGGCGACCAGCCCGGTCAGCTCCGCGGTCACCTGTTCGTGCCGCCCCAGCTCCAGATCGGCCTCGATCCGGGACTCCAGGGCGAGCATCCGCTTCTCCTCAAGCGGCGCGAGCTCGGCGTCCAGCATGTGCTCGGTGACGTTCGCGAGCGCCGCCCCGCGCCACAGCCGCAGCGCCCGGCGCAGCAACTCCGAGGCCTCCTCGAACCGCCGCTCCGCCAGCGCCCGCCGCCCGTCCCGCTCCAACTGCCGGAACTCGACGAGGTCCACACGGGCGCCGGGCGCCCGCAGCACGTACCCGGGAGGCCGCCGTACGATCTCCGCTTCCTCCCCCAACTGCTTGCGCAGCCGCGACATGTACGTGTAGATCTGCGCACTCGCTGTCGCCGGCGGTTCCCAGCCCCACAACAGAGAGCTGAGCCGAGCGTCGGACACGACCCGGTCCTGTGACAGCAACAGGGCCGCAAGCACGGTATGAATCTTCGAACCGGAGAGGGCGACCCGTTCGCCCCCCATCACGGCCTCCACCGGCCCTAGGACCCGAAACTCCATGGGGCACCCCCTTCTGGTGCGGCCACCGCTGCGGTTCCAGAGGGTAGGAGGCCCCGTTATTCATGGGTTATCGCCACCGATGCCGGCGCCGGGGGCGCCACCCGCATCGGGTGCCCCGGCGGCCTACTCCGTCGTCACGACACGCTCCACCACGGCCGTCACCAGCTGTTCGCGCTCCGCCTCCGTGTAGACGTCCGGCAGGGTGAGCTGCTCGACGATCAGCCAGTTCAGAGCCAGCATGAGCAGCTTGACGGCCATGGCGTCGCCGGGGAGGCCGGAGGCCTCGTGGTAGGCGACGTTGGCGTCCACGTCCGCCCGGACCCGCTCGGTGAGGACCTTGCGCAGTTCGGGGCGGCGGGTGGCCTCCAGGCGCAGTTCGAGCAGCGCGAGGTAGCCGGTGCGGAAGGAGGCGACGCGGCCGACGAGTTCGCGCATCAGCTCCGCGTAGGTCTCCCGGTCGCGGCCGGCCGCCCGCTGGCGGGCGATGGTGGCCTCGTCGGGCTGGAGCCGCTCGTAGACCCGGGCGCCGGCCTGGGTGAGCAGGTCGTCGCGGTTGGCGAAGTAGTTGGACGCCGTACCGGCGGGTACGGCGGCCTCGGCGTCCACCGCCCGGAACGTCAGGCCTCGTGCGCCTTCCCTGGCCAGCACCTCGATCGCGGCGTCGACGAGGGCGGCGCGCCGCTGGTCGTTCCGTCTCACCATTGGCACCACTCCAGGCGTAGTACTACGTTTTGAACCACTTCGCTCAGAGTACTACGCGTGGAGTCATGCGTATGGAGCTGTTCCCCAACGGCGTCACGGCTATTTCCGCTATTTCTGCGCCACCCCTACATACAGCGCGGTCTTGTCGTTCTCGTCGGCCGTCCGGCCGGGCTCGGGGTGCCACCGGGTGGCGACCTGCACCCCCGGCTCGATGAGCTCCATGCCGGAGAAGAAGCGGGCGAACTCGTCCCGCGAGCGCACCTGGGCCGGTACGCCGCTCTGCCGGTAGATCTCGACGGCCTTGCCCCATCCCTCCGGGTCGAAGTCGCCGGTCACGTGAGAGAGCACCACGCAGCTCCCAGAAGGAAGCGGCGCCAGCAAGGCGTCGACGAGTCCGTAGGGATCGTGCTCGTCGGACAGGAAGTGCAGCAGCGCGACCATGGAGAGTGCGACGGGCTGATCGAAGTCGAGGATGTCCCGCGCGGCGGCAATGATCTTGTCGGGTTCCCGGGCATCCGCCTGCGCGTACCTCGTCAGACCCTCAGGCGTGCTCCGCAGGAGCGCTTCCGCGTGCCGCAGAACGATCGGGTCGTTGTCGACGTACATGACACGCGCGCTGGGCTCCACCCCCTGAACCACCTGATGGAGATTGGGTTCTGTCGGGATACCGGTTCCGATGTCGAGGTACTGACGAATCCCTCGCTCGGCCAGCAGCCGGACGGCCCGATGCATGAACCGCCTGTTGATCCGCGCAACCTGCTTGATGTCGGGCACCAGGGATATCACCCGCTCGGCCGCCTCTTCGTCGACGGGGTAGTGGTCCTTCCCGCCGAGGTAGTAGTCGTACATACGAGCTGGGTGGGGACGGCTGGTGTCGATCGGCACTGAGGTCATCCTTCGTCCTTCGGTGGGGGGTTTCCGCAGTCGCTGCCGCTCCGGGGCAACCACCGCCCGGCTTCAACTCCCGTAGCTGGAGCGGTGAAAGCCGCCGTGGCCAGTCTGTCATCCTCCGCTGTGAGCGCTCCGGCGGCCGTCACCTGCGAGGCCGGTCCAGACCGCGCGTCCCGATCAGCGGCGCGGTGACGCACGCGGCAGGCCCCTGCGGCAGCGAGAGCGTTGGCGAGGCGCGCGACGTACTGAGTGGCCGAGGCGGGTCCCTTGTGGTGACGTACGCCCCTCCCCGCCGTCACTTCACACAACGCGCACAAAGCCTGGCCAAAACTTTAGGTTTCAAGCGTTACGCTCACCGGCACTGCTGTGGCCGACGACGGCCCCCCGCCGCGACCACTCCCCCCACGCAGGCACAGGAGACTCGTTGTGCATGACGGCGACGTAGTGGTGATCGGCGGCGGCTATGCCGGCGTGCGGCTGGCGAAACGGCTGGACGGGACCGCGCGGGTCACGCTGGTGGACCGTAAGGAGATCTTCTTCCACCGCATCGCCTCCCTGCGTGCCGGTGTGCGTCCGGAGTGGACGGTGACCCCCTTCATCCCGTACGACCGGCTGCTGCGCAACGGACGGGTGGCCGTGGGCAAGGCGGTCCGTATCGACACCTCCGAGCGGCAGGTGGTGCTGGCCACGGGCGAACGGCTGCCGTACGACGTGGTGGTGATCGCCACCGGCGCCGACTACCCGGAGCCCGCCCGCTTCACCGGCACCACCACCGAGGAAGCGGCCAAGACGTTCGCCGCGCACCAGCAGAAGATCGCCGCCGCCGAGCACGTCCTCGTCGTCGGCGGCGGCCCCTCCGGCGTCGAGCTCAGCGCCGAGATCCGCCTGGCCCGGCCGGACGCCCGGGTCACGCTCGCCCACGACGGACCTGCCCTGCTCCACTCCACGGGCAGCGGGCGGGCCGGGGACAAGGCCCGCGCCTGGCTGGAGTCCCACGGCGTGGAGGTCCGGCTCGACTCCTTCATGTCCCCCGGCAACGACTTCGGCACCTATCGCGACGCCCGGGGCGACATCGTCGACGCCGACGTCTCCTTCTGGGCGACGGGCACCACCCCCAACACCCTGTGGGTGCGGCTGGCCGGGCACGGAGACTGGCTGAACCCGGCCGGGCACATCAAGGTCGACCGCACCCTCCGCGTCGAGGGGAAACCGGACGTGTACGCGGTCGGCGACGTGAACGACGCCACCGAGCTCAAGATCACCCCCGCCGCGCTCGCCCAGGCGGACCTCGCCGCCCACAACATCCGCGTCTACCTGCAGAGTTCCGGCCGGCACCGCAAGGAGCCCCGCTTCTACCGGCCGATCCACCGCACCCCCCTCATCGTGCCCTTCGGCTCGGCCGACGGAGTGACCGTCTTGCCCGTGCCGGGTGGCGAGACCGCGGTCCTCGGCGGCCGTACCAGCACCCTGGCCAAGGCGAAGACCCTCATGACCCCGTACATGAGGCGTCAACTCGGATACACGGCGGCCTGAGGCGCCGTTGAGCCGGAAGCGGCCGGTGCGCCGGCGTGTACGTCCATGGACCGTGGCCGGCTGATGCGGAGGCATGGGTGCTGTGACGGGCGTGAGGGCTGGCCGCCTGTGAAAAAGACCTCCAAGAGTCCGCGAATGGCGTTCGGCGATTTCGGTGAACGAGCCGCCGGTCGCCGAAAGCAAAGCAGGGCGCAGGGGCGCGTAGGGGGGCGCAGGAGGGCGCATTCTCTGGCGGCATTGATGACGCATGGCGCAGCCTTGGCCCTCGGGCGGCCTCTCATGCATGATTGGTGCGGCGCACATCTCCTCGGCGACAACTGGCCGTGACGGCCGCGGAGGTACCCCATGGGGATACCCAGACCCGTTCATCTGGTCTTTGTGCATGGCCTTTTCGGGGATGCCGGTACGTGGGGCGTCTTCAAGAGGCGTATTGCCGCGGACCGGACGCTCAAGGGGCGCGTCGTCGTGCACTGCTTCGAGTACAACTCGCCCAAGTTCCGTCTGCGGCCGGACCGCCGGATCTCCGAAATCAACGACATCGCGGACCAGTTGGGGACCTGGCTGAAAACACGCTGTGCCGACGGCGCGCCGATCGTGCTCGCCACGCACAGTCAGGGCGGGCTGGTCGTCCAGCGGTTCCTCGCCCGCAAGCTGGCCGACGCCCTGGGCCGTGAGCTCGCGCAGATCAAGCGCATCGTGATGTACGCGTGTCCCAACAGCGGCTCGGGATTCTTTTTCTTTCTCAGGAAGTTTCTCTGGTTCTGGAACCATCCCCAGGAGCGGGAACTGCGTCCGATCAGCAATCGGCATGTTCAGGAGGCGCGGGCGCGAGTCATCAAGTCCGTGGTGCATGCCCGCACGCTCAGTGAGACGGAATGCCCAATTCCTATATATGCGTACGGAGGGGCGACCGACAACGTAGTACTCGCTGTTGACGCGAAAACGGGCTTCACCGACGGTGGCGTCGTCGAGGGAGACCATTTCACCATCGTCCAGCCCGCCAACAGGAAGGCGCAGTCCTACCACGTGCTGAAAGCCGCGATCGAAGGAGCGGCCGAGTCTTCCCAGGAGCCTCTCTTACCTCAGGAACCCCCGAAATCCCCTGAATCGGCCGATGACGAGCAGGGGCCCTACTCCGTCACTCTGCCGTTCAAGGACGGCACGCTCCATGGCCAGGACCGAAAGGGCATCGTCTCCGCGATCCTCTCGGCCGGACACGACGAACGCGTCCATGTCCTGGCGGGACCCGGGGGCCGCGGAAAGAGCCGGATGGCCCTGGAAGCCGCGTATCTCGCGCGTGAGCGGGGGCGGCACGTGTGGTGGGTCAGGGCCGACCGGCTGAGCCAGAGCATGCTGGAGGTCGCCCGGCTCGTCGGCATACCCGCCAGCATCACCGATGCCACCTGGCGTGGCAACGGCAGCCAGACGGACCTGATCTGGAGCTACCTCAACGCGATGGAGGAACCGTGGCTGCTGGTCTTCGACAACGTCGACGAGCCGCGGCAGCTCGGGCCGGGCGGCGGAGCGGTCTCGGACGGCACCGGCTGGTTGCGGGCCCCCACGGCCCCCGACGGGCTGGTGATCGTCACCGGCAGGGACCGGAGCCGGCAGGTCTGGGGCCGCTGGAGCCGCGTGCACGACGTACCGCTGCTCGATGAACGTGACAGCGCGTCGCTGCTCATGGAGCGTGCCGGGCGGCAGTGCGGAACGATGGAGCAGGCGCGCCTGCTGGCACGCCAGCTGGGCGGCATCCCCCTGGCCCTGGTGGCCGCCGCCGACTACATCAGGGAGGTCGCCGAGTCGGGAGTGTCGCTCGACGGCACGGAAGCCAAGGACTTCGAGAGCTACGGCGAGGCCCTTCGACGCCTCTTCGATTCCCCGGCGGGGACCCGGAGCGAGCAGACCGGCGAACTGCTCGGGCTGGAGAAGGTCGGGCACGTCTACCGCATGTCCCTGCGGCTGCTGGAACAGCGCGGGCTTCACCAGGCGGCGCCCTTGCTGAAAGCGCTCGCCTGTCTGAGCAACACTCCGATACCCCTGCGCCTCATGGTGCGCGGTGACGCCCTGGAACGGTCCCCGCTCTTCGCGGGCTCGACGTCCGAGCAGCGCCGCAGAGCGCTCTCGGGACTGGAGAACCTCGGTCTGGTCGAGGTGGCACCGGTGCACGAGACCAGCGACCGGTATCTGTCACAGGTGCTGTCGCTGCATCCGGTGGTGCGGGGCATCTTCCGCGACGACGACGACGTCAGGCGCCGGCACGCCGAGTACTTCGGGCTCAACGTGCGGATGCTGCTCGACGCGGTGCGGGACCGGGACCCGGACCAGCCGCGCAGTTGGCAGACGTGGGCCACCGTCGCACCGCACTGCATCGAGGTGACGCGGGCCCTCCTGCACCGCCGTACCACCGGCGGTCGGGCCGTGCCGACAGGAGACCAGGACCTGATCGCACGCGCTCTGGAGCTCGCTCGGCTCACCACCCGCTATCTCCTGGTGGCGAGCCTGCTCAGGGAGGCCCGTGATCTGCTGCTGCCGATCATCGCCGCGTGCGAGTCGCTGGGCTATCACTGCGACGACCGGGAGATCCTCGCGCTGCGCCACGAGAAAGGCCGTATCTCGCTGGAGTACGGCGAACACCAGGATGCGGAGGAGGAACTGCGCAGGGTCGTCGCGGGACGCGCCGTCGCCCTGGGCGAGAAGCACTCCGACACGCTCGCCAGCCGCCACAAGCTGGCCCGGGCCATCCTGGAGCAGAACAGGTGGGGCGAGGCGGAGCAGGTGCTGCGCGCGGTCGTGGAGGACGAGCGGCAGAACCCCGAGCGTGGACCGGAGCACTCGGACACGCTCGTCGTCTGGCACAGCCTGGCGCGGACGGTCATGTCGCAGGGGCGCGTCACGGAGGCGGAGACGGACCTCCGGGAGATCCTGCGCGTCCGGCTGGCCACCGGAGAGCCCAGCACACCGGAGACCCTGCATGTGCGGGAGACGCTGGCCCGCTGTCTGCTGGAGCAGGAACGGGTCGTGGAGGCGGAGCGGGAGATCCGGGGCGCACTGGAGTGCGCCGAGCGGTCCGTCGACTCCCACCCGGTCCTACGTCTGCGGTATCAACTCGGCCTCGCACTGCTGATGCAACTGCGCGTACCGGAAACAGTGGAGTTGCTCACCGCGCTGCTCGGAGATCAACGCAGAGTGCTCGGCGAGGATCACGGGGAAGTGCGACGGACCAGCGATCTGCTGAACAAAACATTGAAAGACTTGTAAAGTCCGGCGCGAATTCGGCGAAAACCAGGGCCGGTTGACCTCTTGCGCGTAGCATCTGCAGCCTCCACTCTCTGAGTGGAGGCGATTACACAGAGACACCGACGCCGATCAGAGACACCGATGCCGATCCGGACCGGCACCTTGGGGGGGACCAGACCATGCCACTACCGGACGAACACGCGGACGAGCCGTTACGGCAAGAGGATGAACCGGAAATGGGGGAGAGCGACCGGACATCACGGCTGGAGATCGCGCGGAGAATCGCGCGGGAGGCCCTGGCCGCCGATCGTCAGGTGCTGGAGCTCAGCGCGGCGACGGCGTTCCGGGACTTCAGCCACGCCCGGCCGGTCTGACGGACCGAGTCGTCAGGCGGCTCTCTCGCTCAGGTGGTGCACCGGCCCGGCGATCCAAGGCTCAGGAGATTCGGGGGCTTCTAAATGCGTACTGCCGATTTACCCGTTGGTTCACCGACCGCTCCGCATGACACCTTCTTCCACGTCACCACCTCGTCCACTTTCACCCGCGGGGACATCATCGATCTCGCGGCCGGACGGTGTGCGGCCGTACGCGTGCCCGAATTCGTGCCGAGGGCCGTGTGCGAGGAGATCCTGCACGCCCTGGAGAACGCCCCGTTCGATTCCTACGGCAGGCAACGCGTCCAGCCTCCGGTGCTGCGGTTCGGCGTCGGCGTCAGCGACCATCGCGCGAAAGGCGCGGTCGCCGCCGGCTACTGGCCCGCCGTCGAGGCCGGTCGCCGTGCCTGGCAGGGGCTCGGACTCCCGTACGACCCCTTCGAGAAGTGCCGGGAAGCGCTGGCCGTGGACTGGCCGGGGACCGTGGCGGTGGGACGCCGTGGCGGCCGGGAGATGGCACCCGGGGTCGCCCGCGAGCCGAACGACGGCTTCCAGGTCCACTTCGACGACGCCCTGCGCGAGTTCGAGGGCGACCTGCTCGACGCACCCTTGGTGGCGCAGTTCGCGTTCAACCTCTACCTGAGTGTGCCGGAGGCCGGGGGAGAGACCGTGATCTGGCGACACCGCTGGCATCCGCGCGACGAGGCGTTCCGGCTGCCGCAGTCCTACGGCTATGCCGAGGCGGTGGTGGGCGACGCCGAATCGGTCGAGATCAAACCCGCGGTGGGGGAGGCGCTGCTGCTCGACCCGCGGAACTTCCACGCGGTGCGGGCGGGCCGGGGCGCACGGCGTATCGCGCTGGGGTTCTCCATGGGGCTCACCGCGACCGGGGAATTGCTCACCTGGGGGTGAGTCGGACGGGGGTGCGACCCGATCAAAAGGACGCGGAACCCGTGTGCGGCAAAGGCTTTGACGGGCTGGTCGGCGCCCGTTACGGTCACCCGATGCAGGTTCTCCGATACACAGCGTTCACCACCGACCCGGTCGGCGGCAATCCCGCCGGAGTGGTCCTCGACGCCACCGGAGCCGACGAGGCGACGATGCTGGCGACGGCCGCGGACATCGGCTACTCCGAGACGGCGTTCCTCGTGCCGCCGGAGGGAGACGGGGGAGACGGCGAAGACGGGGACAAGGGCGCATTCGGCATCCGGTACTTCAGCCCGCGCGCGGAGGTGCCGTTCTGCGGGCACGCCACCATCGCCACGGCGGTCGCCCACGCCGAGCGCCATGGTGTCGGCACGCTGCGGTTGCGCACCAAAGCGGGCCCGGTCACCGTCACCACCCGCGCCTTGGAGGACGGTCCGGTCGCCGCGACGCTGGTGAGCGTCGCACCGCGCACGGCGCCCATTCCCGACCCCGTACTCGCCGAACTGCTCGCCGCTCTGCGCTGGTCGGCCGATGACCTGGACCCCGGCCTGCCGCCACGCGCGGCATACGGCGGCGCCTGGCACCCGATCATCGCCGCGGCCGGCCGTGAACGGCTGGCCGACCTGGACTACGACTTCGACGCACTCGCCGAGCTGATGGACCGTGAGGGCTGGGTCACCGTCGACCTCGTCCAGCGGGAGTCCCCGACGGTGTACCACGCGCGAAACCCCTTCCCGCCGGGCGGAGTCGTCGAGGATCCCGCCACAGGCGCGGCGGCTGCCGCGTTCGGCGGATATCTGCGGGAGCTGGGACTGGTGACCCCGCCCACCACCCTGACGGTTCATCAGGGCTACGACATGGGACGGCCCAGCACCATCACCGTGTCGGTGCCTGCGGAGCCGGGCAGCGGTATCGGGGTCTCGGGAAGCGCCGTGCCGCTCTAGGGCCTCCTGGACCTCCTGGACCTCCTGGACCTGCACAGGGTGCCCCTGCCGTCAGCCGCTGACCTCGACGCCGATCTCGACGACGACCTCGATCTCGACAGGTGAGCCGAGCGGAAGGTCGGCGACCCCGACGACGCTGCGCGCATGCCGCCCCGCCTCGCCGAAGACGGAGACGAAGAGGTCGCTGGCTCCGTCGACCACCCCGGGCTGACCGGTGAAGCCGGGGGCGGAGGCGACGTACCCCGTCACCTTCACCACCCGTACGACGCTGTCCAGACCCACGACCGAGTCCACGGCGGCGAGCGCGGCCAGAGCGCACCGCTTGCTCAGCTCCTTCGCGTCCGCCGGCGTGACAGCGGCCCCCACCCTGCCCGTGGCGACGAGTTCGCCGTTCTCCATGGGCACCTGGCCCGCGACGTACACGTGGCTGCCACTGCGAAGTGCCGGGATGTACGCCCCCTTAGGGGGGCTCACCCCGGGAAGTCGGAGGCCGAGTTCGTCGAGTCGGGCGCGAGGACCTGCAGTCAACGACATGGGCCGATGCTAGTGCCCCGACAGGCAACGTTTGCCCTTCAAGGAGCGGCGTCCGGTGCGTGCTCTGGGGGTCCCCCCTCTGGGGGAGTGCCGGCCGGAAGCCCTCGTACTGGATGTACTTGGGCTTTCGGCCGGTGCGGCGAGAGGGCGTGCCGGGCGTCGCGACGGGGCGAACGTTGCCTGTCGGGGCACTAGGGCCTGAATCGGTTCGGCAGGCGCGTGCTGCGGGTGTCAGGTCTCGAAGCGGCGGCGGGCGGCCTCGATGTCACCCAGGTAGGTGTGGGTCCAGTCGCACATTCCATCGACGGTTGCGCGCAGGCCCTGGCCCGGCTCGGTGAGGGTGTACTCGACCCGGGGCGGCACCGTGGGGTGCACGGTGCGCTCGACCAAGCCGTTGCGCTCCAGCATGCGTAGGTTCTGGGTCAGCATCTTGTGGCTGATGCCGTCGATCTCGTTCCGCAGTTCGCTGAAGCGCAGTGTGCGTTCACCGAGAGTCTCGATGATCAGGAACGCCCACTTGTTGGCGACGTCGGAGAAGATCTCACGCGCCAAGGAATCCGCGCGCATCAGGTCCGCTTCCTCGGGTGAGCCCCCGAACTGCTTGGTCACCATCAAGTTCCCCAGTCACCGAAAAGTGCGTTCTTCCACGTCAGCCGTCACTCTCCTATGGTTTCCGAGTAACCACAAGAGAGCGAGACGCCTTGGTCGCGTGTCCCACGTGTGCTCAGGGCAAGGAGGCGGACAGCGTGGCCCTCACCTTGGTGAACCCCAGCGGATTGCCCGAAATCGATGTCTACCGGCAGGTGTCGATCGCATCCGGTTCGAAACTGGTCTTCGTCGCGGGGCAGGTGGCCTGGGATGCCCAGGGGGTCACGGTCGGCGAAGGCGACCTCGCCGCTCAGGTCGAGCAGTGCTACCTCAACATCGGCACCGCCCTGGCCGGGGTCGGCGGCTCCTTCGACGACGTGGCGAAACTGACCTTCTACGTCGTCGACTGGACCGCCGACAAGATGCCCGCGCTCCTGGAGGGCATCTCCCGGGCCGCCGCGAAGCTGGGGGTCACCCCGGTTCCGCCGGCCACGCTGATAGGCGTTGCGGCACTGGACGTCCCCGAACACCTGGTCGAGATCGAAGCCACCGCGATCCTCGACTGAACGGATGCGGGACCGGTTCGAGAGGCGGCAAGAAGTGATCACTGGGTGAGCGGGTGTCGCTCAGCGGCCTTGTTCCAGGTAGTCCTTCAGGTGGGCCAGGTCGCTGCCTACCAGGCGTTCGATCGCGTTGGCCTGGGCGAATCCCTTCGGTCCGCCGAACGCTTCCCTGAGCGTGTCGGGGTCGTACTCGATCCGTGTCCGGACCCGGGTGTGGTTCTGGTCGAGCGGCTGCAGTGAGAAGGAACCCGTCAGTTCCGGGGCGCCCGTGGTGTGCCACTCCATCACGCGTTCGTCCTCGTGGTCGGAGACCTCGGCCTCGATCTCCCGGGACCGGCCGCCGGCCTCGACGTCCAGGTGCGCTCGGCGCCCCGCCTCAGTACGGGCGTCGCGTACGCCTTCCACGAAGCGTGGATAGTCCTCCATCCGGTGCAGGCTGTCCCAGGCCTTGGCGATCGGAACTCCGACGTCGACGTGCTTTTCGAGGGTGCTCATGGCTCACCTCCACGTTCGGCTCACGACGCATGGCCTTCTGCATGCATGGCCTTCTGCTTCCAGTGTGCGCCCGGCACGGACGGGCCGAGGCGACCGTGGCTTGATTCCGTGGGAACGACCGCGGGACGCGGTCCGCGCCGTCCGGCTGTCCTCCGGGGGCGTCGGCGGTGCCCCTCGGCTCCGCTGCCGCGGGGCGGCAGGCCTGGACTATGTGACGCCCTTGGGTGTCGGCCTCCGGCCGGCGCGGTGCGCACGGTCGCCGTGCACGTCGAGCACGGCCTGGAACTGCTCGCGTGCCTCGCGGACGCGGCCTGTCGCGAGGCATGCGCGGCCCAGGCGGGAACGGATGTCCATTTCGAGCCAGTCGTAGCTGGGGTCGGTGAGCGGATTCAGTAACTGGTGCTGAAGGAGGGCCTGGTGATGGAGGGCTATGGCCGCCGTCGGGTTGCCCTCGCCCAGCTCTGCCGTGCCGAGCCGGGTCAGACTGCGCGCGCAGAGGAAGATGTCCCCGACCTGCTCACCCAGCTCGACCGCCTGACGGAACCAGATCTTGGCCTCGCCGTAGTGGCCGAGGCGGAGGTGGGCGTCGGCGGCGCAGCTCAAGACCCTGCCGAGCATGCGCGGGCTGCCGGCCCTGGCGGCGTGGACATGGGCGTCGGCGAAGCAGGCCAGCGCCTCCTCGTTCCGTCCCCGGAAATAGTGCACGAGGCCGAGGATGACCAGGTCCATCCAGGCGAGCCAGTCGTGGCGCAACCGTCGGGACAGGTCCACCGCCGCGGTGAGATGGGGAATCGCCTGGTCGCCCTCGCCCACACTCAGGTAGACGGCCCCCAGCCCGGTGAGAGCCGCGGCTTCTTGGCCCGGGTCGGGGCGGCGCCGACTGAGGTCCAGCGCCTCGGTGCAACAGGTGTGGGCCTGCCGGTACCGGCGTTGGTGTACGGCGGTGTAGCCCAGGCAGTTCCGCAGTGCGGCGGCCATCCGCCGGTCGGTGGCCTCGTCCACGTGCGCGAGCGCGATCTCCAGAGCCGTCTGGGACTCGTGGTAGCGGCCCTGCCGTACGAAGTAGTCGCACAGCGCCTCGGCGATCCAGCAGGCGTAGTCGGCTTCGCCGAGGGCCGCGGCGTGTCCGACGACGTCGACGAGCTCGCCACCGGCCGCGTCCAGCCAGGTCTCCGCGTCCTGCCAGTACGTGAACGGTGCTCCAGCGGGTTGGGGTCCAGCGGGCCCGGGTCCGGTGGATCGGGGTCCGGTGGGCCGGGGTCCGGTGGGGAAACCGACGGGCCCCCAGTCACTGGCGATCCGGCCCGCCTCCAGGTAGAGGCGGAGGGCGGCTGTGCGTGCCGCGGCGGTCTCGTCGGGCACGGCTTCCGCGAGGCGTCGTGCGTGCACGCGCACCAGGTCGTGCAGCCGGTAGCGCCCCGGACGCGGCTCCTGCACCAGACTCGCGTCGACCAGGGTCACTAACAGCGGACCGATTGGCTTGGGTTTCCTCAGTGTTGCTGTGATCCTTCCGGTCTCATCGGGGTTCTTGCGGCTGCTGCGTGACCTTTCCGGGCGGGGTGCGTTGTGCAAGTGAGTTCGATGATCGGACAGCAGTTCTGGGTAGCCGGGCGGGGGGTGACAGGGTGCGGCGGAAGGTCCGGCTGGGTGAGGGGGAGACGGAGCGGGTGGCGTGCGCGTCGGCGTCCGCGTTCCGCGGCCTGGACACCGTCACCGGTGAGGCCCTGGGCGCCGATGTGCTGGCCGGGAGGGTGGGCTGGCTGACGGCCCTGGTCGAGAGCATGTGCGCGGAAGTGGCCGGCACCCGCTGGAACCGCCCGGACCTGGCCCGGCTCGCCTGCGGGCGGGACCGGTCGGGGGTGCGGTTGCCGTCACATGCGTGGATGGCGCTGCGGATGCTGGGCTGGGCGGCCACCGTGCCCGAAGGACTGTACGTTCCTGACCGGGTGCGGCGGGTCGCCGAGGAGCAGGCCGGGCGGGCGCTGCGCTCGGCCTGGTGGCGTACGCAGATCACCGACGCGGTACTGGCCACCTGGCCCACCGGCCCCGACGCTGATCCGATGCGGCGCACCGCGGGCGAGTGGGAGGCGCTGCGGGCGGCCTGTCCGGACGGGCAAGCGGTGGCGGCCTCGGTGCTGCGCTCCCGTACCCGGCAGGTGGCCGCCTTCCACACCACGCATGGCCGTCTGCCCGCCGACATCTGTGAGCTGGAGGCGGCGCCGGGCGGCGGCCGTCAGGTGGTGCTCGCCGCCGCCGACAAGCAACTGGCCACACTGACCCGCTGCGAGGACGACCCGGCCCACTATGCGGTGCTGACCGTGCGCCTGCCGGTGCGGCCCGACCCCCGCACCCGCGCCGACTGGCACCCCGTGGTGATCCGGTTCCGGCTGCCGCCCACCATCCCCGTCACGGCCGCCCTGCACGCACCGACCCTGCGCCTGCGCGGCGGACGCCTGCACCTGGACCTCGCGCACACCACCGCCGCCCCCGCGACCCGGCGCGACGGACATCTGCGGGCGGTGGCCTTCGACTACGGGCTGAACACCCTCCTCACCGGCGGGACACTGACCCTGACCGGCGGCACCCAGCCGGCCGTGCACACCGACGCCCGCCCCGTCTTCTTCCGTGCGGACGGGGTGCTGGCCAAGGCCGACCGGCTGCGCATCCAGGCCGAACAGCTCTGGGCCAAGGCCGCCCACCTGCAGTCCCTGGCCGACGGTCACACCGCATCCGGGCTGCGCCCCGATCCGCTCACGGCGGCGAAGCTGGCGGTGCTGCGCACCGAGCACGCCCGGGTGAGCAAGCGTCGTACGCGGCTGAACGAGCAGCTCGCCAAGGCCGCCGCCCACTTCATGGTCGGCCACGCCCGCGCCGCGAGAGCGTCGGTGATCTACCTGGAGGACCTGCGGGACATGGAGGCCCGGGGCAAGGGCCGCACCCTGAACACCCGCCTGTCCAGCAGTGTGCGCGGGCAGATCGTCGCCCACACCCGCCACCAGGCCGCGAAATACGGCATCGCGGTGGTCATCGTCCCCGCCCGCGGCACCTCCAGGTACTGCCCCACCTGCCTGAGCGTCTTTCGCCACCGCGCCGCCCCCGACCGCACCACACCGGGCTGGAAATGGGCGAGCTGCCCCGACACCGCCTGCGGATACAGCGCGGACCGGGATGTCGCGGCCTGGCAGCGGATCGGCGCCCGCGGCCTGCAACACCAGCACACAACCGTCCTGGACCGCGCGAGTGGCACCTACGTGATCCGCCGCACGGCCCCGGAGCTGGACCAGCCGGTCCGGCACACCACCCACCCCAGGCCCGCCATCCCCGACGGTCCGCAGCAGCAGTCCGCTGCTGCCGTGGACCGGACGAAAGCGGGCCCGACGAGAAACCGCCCTGTGCCCAGGCAGCGACGCAGGGTCCCCGCCCCACCCGGAACACCCGCAGCGCAGACCGCTGCTGCGGGCCCGGGTGGAAAGCGTCCGGCGGGGCGGATGCCCCAGTCACCCACCCACCGCACCCAGCGGCGGCGCAGGCGGCAGGCACCGCACACGATGAGCACCCCCACCCGGCACCAGCCGTACGGGGCCAGACTCGGCGCAGGCTTCCACCTGCACACCCACGCCACCCCCGTCACACGACGGATACAGCCAGGGGCACAGCCGAGATCACTTTTCCACCGGAGCCGGGCCGACAACCCAGCCCCACACAGGAAAACCTAAGCTCATCCGTGACGCTTTCCAGGATCCGCTCGATGTCGTGGGACGGACCGTCGAGCATGGTCGCCGGCGTCAGCAGGTCGAACTCGACCGTCGGGGCCAGGCCCAGGGAGCGAAATCCGCGCTGCTGCTCGGGCGTGAGCTGGTCGTACGACAGGCGGAAGGCGGCCTCCACGCTGCGATCCCCGACGCTCAGTTCGCCGAGCCGGTGCTCGTCGCCCGCCATACGGCCCACCTCCAGGGAGACCCGCCGGTCGGCGTCCAGTTCGGCCAGTCGTCGCCGGCCGGCCACCAGCACCCTGCTTCCCGCTCCCGCGGGCAGCAGCGGCCGTATCTGGTCGGCGTCCAGGGCGTCGTCCAGCACGAGGAGCGGTCGTAGCGGGCTGGTCGCCGCGCGCCAGACGGCGGTGAGTTCCTCGAGGTCGCTCGGCAGTTCGCCCTTGGCCGCGCCGAGCGACCGCAGCAGTCGCTGCAGCGCCCGCTCCGGCGTCTGCCGCCGCTGCGTGCTGTGCGCGCGCAGGTCCACGAACAGGCAGCCGTCCGGGTACTGGGCGCTGAGCTCACGGGCCGCGCGGACGACGAGCGCGGTCTTGCCGACCCGTCTGCCGGGCGACGCGGGCCACCTGATCGGACGGGAGGCCGAGCTGGCGCAGGCAGCATTGCAGCACCCCCGGCCATGGTGACGCAGACGACATCGCACAACCCGCACAACTGAAGGGGGTCCGAGTGACCGAAGTGGAGTTGGTGGCCACCGCGTTGGCCACAGGGGCGGCGGCCGGACTCACGAACACCGCACCCGGAGCCGTTCACGACCTGTGCACCGGGCTGAGAGAGGCGGTCCGCCGGCGGTTGGCCGGAGGCGGCGGCAGCAGCGGGGGAGGCGGTTACGGCGTACGGGTGCTGGACGCGTACGAGACGGATCCCGATGTGTGGCGTACCCGGCTGCTCCAGGTGCTGACGGCTTCCGGAGTGGAGACGGACGGGGAGATCCTCGCGGCGGCCCGCGCCGTGCTCCGCGCGGAACGCCGGAGGGGGCACCTCGCCGTGGAGCCGAGCACGCTGATCAGCCGCACGTCGCGGGCGACGTCGGCCTTGACGCCGTTGCCGAACTCCGGCACGCCGTCGACCGACTGAACGAACGACGGATGCCGTATCCCGACGACGTCGGTGTACTCCTTGCGCAGGATCAGGCCCTGGACCTGCTCGGCGGAGAGTCCGAAGACGTCGGGGTGGGCCCGCAGGTACCGCCGGGCGGTGTCCGCCGGGCCGGCGCGGCGGCGACCGTCCAGCCGGGCGAGTCGGTGCTCGCGCGTGATCTGCGCGAGGTGGCTCTCGCACAGCGGTCACCCGCCCCGTCACCCCGACGGATAGCATCAAGGCTCCGGCGTGGCTCCCAGCAAGAGGCGAACATCATGGATCCGGCCGCGGTACCGCCGCCCACAGCGAGCATCGGCCTGCGCCAGTTGCTGGTGGCCCTGGGTGATTCCCTGGTGGAAGTGCAGACCGCTCCGGCCGGACTGGACGTCGAGATCCGCGGCGTCGCCCTGCTCGACCCCGAGGACCCGCCGTCCGCCCAGCCGGGCGAGCTGGTGCTCGCCATCGGTGCCCGCGGCCGGGCCGCTCATCCGGCGCTGCGGGCCGCCGGACGGGACGGAGCCGCCGCCGTCGTGGTCAAACTGGACGGTCCCGGCCAGGCCGCGGCCCTCAGCGAGACCGCCGCCGAGGCCCAGGTCGCGCTGCTCTCGCTGCGCAGCGAAGCACGCTGGGAACAGGTGAACGCGCTGGCCCGCGCCGCCCTCGACGACGCACCGCCGGGCCAGGCCGGCGAAGGGGCCGAGGAGGGCGACCTGTTCTCGCTCGCCCAGACCACCGCCATCCTCACCAGCGGCATCGTCAGCATCGAGGACACCGCCAACCGGGTGCTGGCGTACTCCCGGTCCACCGACTCCGACGAGATCGACGACATGCGGCGGCGCTCCATCCTCGGCTGGCAGGGACCGGAGGCGTATCTGGCGAAGCTGCGCGAATGGGGCGTGTTCCAGCACCTGCACTCCAGTGACGACGTGATCAGCATCGACAGCCACCCCGAGCTGGGGATCCGCCGCCGGCTCGCGGTGGCCATCCGGTCGGGGGACCGGCAGTTGGGGGCCATCTGGGTGCAGGAGGGCTCGACGCCGCTGTCCGAACGCTCGGACCAGGCACTGCTGGGTGCCGCCCGGGTCGCCGCGCTCCACCTGGTGCGCCGCCGCCGGGAACGCTCGGAGGGCCTGACCCTCACCCGGACCCTGCTGGCCGGCCTGCTGGAGGGGAGCACCGGGCCGCAGCCGCTGGCCACCCACCTGGGATTCGACGCGACCCGCCCGGCCGCAGTCCTGGGCTTCTCGTACGGGACCGCGGAGGCCTACGGGACCACAGAGGCGTACGACACCGCGGAGATCGTCGCCGCACCGGAGCTGACCCACACCGAGGTCACCAACCTGGTCTCCGTGCACATCGCCGCCCGGCACCGCAGCGCCCTGGTCACCCAGGTCGATCCCCGTATCTACGTGCTCCTGCCCCAGCTGCCCCGCAGCATCGACATCGACACGATGCGCGGCTGGGGCCAGGAGATCACCGACGCCGTACGCCGCCACCTGGGCCTGCCCCTGCGTGGCTCGGTCGGCTGCGTGGTGCCCGGACTGGGGGACGTCCCCGAGTCACGCCGGGAGGCCGACCGCATCCTCGACGCCATGGCGGGGGCGGACCTGTCCACCGCGGTCGCCGCGCTGCCGGACATCCAGGCGGAAGTGCTGGTCAGTGAGGTACTGACGCTGCTGTCCGCCCATCCCGAGATACGGGATCCGCGGCTGACCGCCCTCGTCGAGCACGACAACCGCTACAAGGGCAGCCTGGCCGAGACCCTTCTGACGTACCTGAACTCCTTCGGTGACGTACGAGCGGCCGCCGCCCAGCTGCATGTGCACCCCAACACGCTGCGCTACCGCATGCGCCGGGCCGAGGAGCTGACCGGTCTCGATCTGAGCCGGCCCGACCAGCGGCTGCTGGCCATGCTCCAGCTGCGGCTGCCGCCGAACGGCTGACCCCGGTTCCGCATTGGCCGGTCGTACAGCCATCGAGGGCGAGTTTGTCGTCCCGCACAAACACATCGCCCCATGACCTTTCATACGCTTGCGCAAATCAATTTCCGCAAGTGTTTTCCCCAAGTTCCGCGGACCGCCTCCCACGAGGAGACGAAGCGCAGCGCGGACGTGCGAGTGACGACCTCATCACCCGCACGACATCCGGATACCGCGCCGCGCACCGTGAACGCTTTCGGGAATCGTCAGGGCCACGACCGCTTCCCCCGCGCACAACCGGCCTGCTCATCCCGGCACTGAGGCGATCCGGGCAGCCACTCCCCGCACGGCCCCGCCCTCCCAACGACTCGATGGATGTCGACATGACTACACGTCCCCCCGATTCTCCAGCCCCCGCCGCCGCCCCACCCGCCACCGGTCAGCCTCCGGAGCAGGACGGTCTGCAGGCCGGCCTCAAGAACCGCCATCTGTCCATGATCGCCATCGGCGGCGTGATCGGCGCGGGTCTCTTCGTGGGCTCCGCCTCCGGTATCGCCGCCGCCGGGCCCGGCATCCTGGTGTCGTACGCGCTGGTCGGCGCCCTGGTCGTCTTCGTGATGCGGATGCTCGGCGAGATGGCCGCCGCCAACCCGTCCTCCGGCTCCTTCTCCGCCTACGCGGACCGGGCGCTGGGCCGCTGGGCCGGGTTCTCGATCGGCTGGCTGTACTGGTTCTTCTGGGTCGTCGTGCTCGCCGTGGAGGCGACCGCCGGTGCCGTGATCCTGGAAGGGTGGGTGCCGGCCGTACCGCAGTGGGCCTGGGCACTGATCGTGATGGTGGTCCTCACCGCCACGAACCTGATCTCGGTCGGCTCCTTCGGCGAGTTCGAGTTCTGGTTCGCCGGCATCAAGGTCGTGGCCATCTCGGGCTTCATCCTCCTCGGCGGCCTGGCGATCTTCGGTGTGCTGCCCGGTTCCGACCACGCCGCGACGGGCTTCAGCAACCTCACCGAACACGGCGGCTTCCTGCCGAACGGGCCCGGCACGATCCTCACCGGCATCCTGCTGGTCGTCTTCTCCTTCATGGGCAGCGAGATCGTCACCCTCGCCGCCGGTGAGGCCCCGGACGCGCGGCAGGCGGTCGCCAAGGCCACCAGGAGCGTGATCTGGCGGGTCGGCGTCTTCTACGTCGGTTCGATCCTCGTCGTGGTCTCCCTGCTGCCGTGGAACGACCCCTCGATCGAGAAGAAGGGCTCGTACGTCGCGGCCCTGGACACGATCGGCATCCCGCACGCCGGCGAGATCATGAACTTCATCGTGCTGACCGCCGTGCTGTCCTGTCTCAACTCCGGCCTGTACACCGCCTCCCGGATGGCCTTCTCCCTCGGGCAGCGCGACGACGCCCCGCGGTCCTTCGCACGGACGAACGCGCGAGGTGTCCCGCAGGCCGCGATCCTGGCCTCCGTGGCCTTCGGCTTCCTGGCGGTCGGCTTCAACTACCTGTGGCCGGACACGGTGTTCCAGTTCCTGCTGAACTCCTCGGGCGCGGTCGCGCTCTTCGTATGGCTGGTCATCTGCTTCTCGCAACTGCGGATGCGCGGAATCATCCTGCGCGAGAACCCGGACAAGCTCGTCGTCCGGATGTGGCTGTTCCCGTATCTGACGTGGGCGACGATCGGGATGATCACGTTCGTGCTCCTCTACATGCTCACCGACGACAAGGAGGGCGGTGGCCGCAGCCAGGTGCTGCTCTCCGTGCTCGTCGCCGCGCTGGTGATCGCGGTCGCCCTGGTGCGGGAGCGGATGCGCCCGAAGAGCCCGGAGGACGCGGTCGCGTCCCGGTAGGCGCGGCGGACTGCCGTACGTACGGCCCTTCAAGGCTCCCCGCCGTCTTCGGCGGGGAGCCTTCGGCATCCGGATCGGGCCCTTCCCCGGCTTCCGTGATACACCGGAAAGATCACCGCGTCTCCAACAGAGAGGGCACCGCCCATGGGCCTGCCTACGACCTCAACAACTCCTCTGCCGAGCGATACGAAGGTGCTGTCCATCGGGCTGCATCCGAGTGCGTTCGACTACAGCCGGATGCCCGAAGGTCTCGACGAGGCGGTGCTCACCGCCCGGATCAAGGCCGCGAACGCGGCGCTGCGCGAGTCGGGGTTCGATGCTGTCCCGTGCCTGATCGACACCTCTTTGGACCGCGCCGAGGCGACCGTCCGGGAGCATCTCCAGGAGCATGTGTACGGCTTGGCGATGATCGGCGGTGCCATACGTATGGCACCGGAGAACACTCTGCTGTTCGAGCGGCTGGTCAACGTCCTCACCGAGACGGCGCCCGGGATCCGGCTGTGCTTCAACACGGCGCCGGAGAACACGGTCGAGGCGCTGAGGCGGTGGATCCAGGCGTGAACGCGGCGGCTCGTCCCGGCCCTTGACCGCCCTCAGAGGGTGAGGTCGTCCCACCACCAGGTGATGGACGGCAGTGGCGGCGGTTCGTCGCTGGTGTCCAGCGGGCGGTCGGTCCAGGGGAGGTCTTCGGGCGGGCGCACTGCGCAAGATCAAAGGGTAGACGGACTGCTGCACAGGCACCGGCGCGCGGGATCGGCGTCCATCGCGCACAGCGCGGCCAGACGCGCCACCGCGTGCGTCCGGCTCCCGGCGATCGTCCCGCCGTGCGGATCGACGTCGTTCAGGAGATCGGGAGCGGAATCGCCCATGCCCAGCTCGGCGAGAGTCACCGGGCGGCGCAGTCTGCGAGTGAACGCCTCGGCGATCAACTCCCTGGTACGGGCCTGGGGGAACCGACCCCGCCAGCCAGTGGGCCACCGAGGTGCGGTCGTAGCACAGGCGGATGCCGTTCTCGGCACCGAGCGCGTTGACGTTCCGGGCCAGGGCCTCGTACGTCCAGTCGGCTGTGGAGAGCAGCATCCGCAGGGAGTCGTTGGCTGCACGACGGCCGGCCATCCCCCTCCTCAAAAGCAGAGTGGATTCAAGTGGATTCAATTGATTGCTGACCACTCTCCGCTGATGGTGCGATGCCCGTTCAGGGCGGAAGGGACCCCTCAATTAACCCCTTCGGGTAATAACGGCCGCTCGGTTGCGCATTATTGGTGCACGAGAAGTCGAATCAACTCAGGGCGACGCCGCGCGGAGTCGGCCGCCTTGAACCGGTAGCGAAAGTGACGGCCGCCGACGATCCGTCGCCGTGCGCAAACTCTTGACCATCCCACTCACCTGCCCCTACCGTCTCGCCGACACTGCGAACCATGTTCGAAAAGCCGAATAGCTGGGGCGAGTTGAGAGGCAGCCGCGCGCCGCGTTCCCCGACACCTGAGCTGCCCCGTAACGCCTGAGCACCCCCCCGCAACACCTGAGCCCCCCGCACCACCAGAGCACCCCGCACCACCTGTCCACCCGGTAGGCCCCGCCGATCGGTAAGAGCCGCTGCGGAAGCTGTCGAACCGGTTCGACGGCCTCCAGAAAGGACGCCACCATGCCATCCGCTCACAGAACCGCGCGGGGCAGAGCCCCGGCCGCCGTAGCGCTGGCCCTCGGCGCGGGCCTGCTGGCCGCGCCGGTCGCCCCCGCGCAGGCGGCGGACACGCCCCAGCCCACCGCCCGTTACACCTTCGACCAGGACGACCTCACCTCCGGGAAGATCACCGACAGTTCCGGCAACGGCCTGACGGCAGACCTGGTGAACGGCTCCACCGCCCAGTCCGTCGAGGGCGCGATCGGGGGCAAGGCGCTCGCCCTGCCCGGCGGGTCACCCGACTCCAACGGCGCGTACGTCCGTCTCCCCCGCGAGATCCTCGGCGACGCGGCCGACCTGACCGTCTCCGCCCGCCTGAAGTGGGGCGACGACAAGGCGTCCTGGCAGCGCGTCTTCGACCTCGGCACCAACAACACCAAGTACCTCTTCACCACCCCGTCCAACAACGGCGGAGTGCTGCGCACGGCCGTGACCACCGGGGGAGGGGGCGTGGAGGCACAGGTCAGCGGGTACGCGGAGCTTCCCGCGAACCAGTGGCGGACCGTCACCGTCACCCTCGACAGCACAGCCCACCGGGTCACCACCTACCTCGACGGCGTGGCGGTCTCCTCCGCTGCCACCGACGTCAAGGCCAGGGACCTGCTGGACGCTTCGGCCACGGCCGCCGGTTACATCGGCAAGTCCTTCTGGCCGGACCCGCTGCTCAAGGGCGCGATCGACGACTTCACCGTGTGGCACGCGGCGCTCAGCTCCGAGCAGGTGGCCGGCACGGTCGGGACCGTGCCCACCCTCCAGCAGCTCTCGCAGACGTCCTTCGAGGCACGCACCACGACCGGCACCGCCCCCTCCCTCCCCGCCGCCGTCCGCTCCTCCTTCTCCGACGGCTACGACCGTGACACGCCGATCACCTGGGACGCCGTACCGCCCGAGAAGTACGCGCAGCCAGGGACGTTCACGGTGGCCGGAACCGCGGCCGGGCGCGCTGTGAAGGCGACCGTCACCGTGGTCCGCGAGGGACAGCTCAACGTCGACCTCGGCTCGGACACCGGCGCGTTCCACGGCGGCGCCTCCGGCACCCTCTACGGCGTGTACGGACCGGACGTCCCCACCAACAACCTCATCGAGGGCATGGGCCTGCGCACCGTTTCCACGAAGGCGCAGGACGGCCCGCAGCACCCCGGTGCCGACGCGCTGGAAGTGGTCAAGCCGCTGGCCGACTCCACCGACGGTGACGTGTACATCTACATGACCGACATCCACCGCGGCTTCCCGTACCAGTGGCCGGGCAGCACTCCCGAGGAGAAGCTCAAGCTCTACCGGGAGAAGATCGCGAAGCAGGTCGACCAGGTCCTGAAGCTGCCGAAGGAGTACCAGGACAACATCGTCTTCGTGCCGTTCAACGAGCCCGAGGGCAACATGTTCGGCACCGGCGAGTGGAGCTACGACAAGGTCAGCTGGCTCAACGACCCCGACGACTACTTCGCCGCCTGGGACGACTTCTACAAGCTCATCAAGGGCAAGATGCCCGACGCCCGCATCGCCGGCCCCAACACCAGCGTCCTGTACGACCAGGTGAAGGGCTTCCTCACCCATGCCCTGGCCGCCGGCACCCTCCCGGACGTCATCACCTGGCACGAGCTGAGCCACCCGGAGGCGGTGCGCGAGAGCGTCGCCAAGTACCGGGCGTGGGAGAAGGACCTCTTCAAGGGCACCGCCAAGGCGGGTACCGAACTCCCCGTCAACATCAACGAGTACGCCTTCAACTACCACACCTCGGTCCCCGGCCAGATGATCCAGTGGGTGTCCGCGATCGAGGAGTCCAAGGTCGACGCCGACATCGCGTACTGGAACATCGACGGCAACCTCTCCGACTCCGCGGTGCAGTCCAACCGCGGCAACGGCCAGTGGTGGCTGCTGAACTCGTACGCCTCGATGAGCGGGCACACGGTGAAGGTGACCCCGCCGTTCCCCGGCGAGAACTACACCATGCAGGGCGTCGCCACGCTCGACGAGAAGAAGAAGCAGTCCCGGCTGATCTTCGGTGGCTCCACCGGCAAGGGCCACATCACCTTCGACAACGTCCCGAAGAAGCTCTTCGGCGACCGCGTGCACGCCTGGGTGAAGGAGATCGACTGGAGCGGGCAGGTGGGCGACAACCCCGGCCCGAAGCTGCTCTCCGAGCAGAACCTGAAGATCGGTGACGACGGCACGGTGGTCGTCGACTTCGGCGACGGCGCGCTGCCGACGCTGAAGGAGTCGTCGGCGTACGAGATCGTCCTCAGCCCGGCCGGGAAGGCGGCGGGCACCCAGTCGCCGCCCGTGCGCTGGCAGGGCTCGTACGAGGCGGAGGACGCCGCCCACACCGGGTCCGGCTACTCCAAGAACGGCCCGGAGGGCTCGCCCCGCGACGTGTCGAAGTTCTACACCTCCGGCGGCTACGACGTGGGCGGCCTGCGCACCGGCTCGGACGTCACGCTCGACTTCACCGTGGACGTACCGCAGGACGGCACCTACGACCTGAGCGTCTTCGCCAACTCCCTCAACACCTTCGACAAGGTGAAGGAACAGGGCCCGACCAACGTCTTCCTGAGCGTGGACGGCAAGGCGGACAGCGAGCAGGAGCTGTACCTGCCGCTCGGCTACAAGTGGGTGGTCTGGGACCACACCGACACCAAGGTCGAGCTCACCAAGGGCAAGCACACCCTGACGCTCGCCGCGAAGAGCGCCGACGGCGAGCGCGTCACGAAGGGTGACGCCATCGTCGACCGCCTCACCCTGTCCTTGCCGGAGGCTTCAGCCGGCACTCAGGTCTACGAGGGCGAACTGTCCTGGCTGGACGGCGGAGCGCGACCCGTCTACGACCTGCCGAAGCAGGCGGCCACCGGATCGGGCGCGGCCCGGCTCGCCAAGGGCCAGACCGCCACGTTCTGGGTCTACTCGCCCGCCGACCGTGAGGCCACCCTCAAGGTCGACACCCTCGGCGGCTCGGGCGCCCGGCTCTCCGTCAACGGCCACGACGTCCTGCGCCTGGCCAAGGGCAGGAACAGCGCGGCGGTCTCCCTCTCGGGCGGCGTCAACAAGGTGACGCTGACCGGAGGTTCGTCCACCACCCTCGTCGACCGCCTCAGGGTCACGCCGACCGAGGGCGCGCTGCCGGCGCGTACGTACGAGGCGGATGCCGCCAAGCTGGCGGGCTCGGCCACGCTCACCCCGCTCTCGCTGGCCACAGGCGGCACGGCGATCGCCGGCATAGGCGGCGATCCCGGCAACGGCAACACCGCGACGTTCACCGTCACCGCCGACCGCGACGGCCTCTACGCGCTCCGCGTCCGCTACTCCAACCCGGAACAGTCCGAGGCCACCCACTACAACCCGGACCCACTCGCCCGCCACGCCGACATCAGCGTCAACGGCGGCGAGGTGCGACGCGTCGGCTTCCCGCACAGCTTCCACCAGAACAACTTCTGGGAGCTGACCGTCCCGGTCCACCTGAAGAAGGGCCAGAACACGATCGTCTTCCGCTCCGAGGAACTGCCGAACTTCGACGGCACGACGTACGCCTCGGACACCTTCCCGGGCGTCCTGCTCCGGTCCCGCTACGCGCCGTTGATCGACCGGCTCACCGTCGCGCCGTACGCGAAGGAGGTGCGATGAGCCACTGACCACCGGCGGCGACCTCCGGCGGCGACCGCCGCCGGTGCCAGTGCCGGTGCCAGTGCCGTAGGAAGGTGCCCGGGTGCGTCGAGGTCGGCGGGCCCGGGCCCTTGCTGTTCGCCACGGTGTCTACGCGTCGGGGTGTCCAGCTCCGGAGGGCCCCGTGGTCCGGGAACCGTGGGGGAGTATCAGCGCGGAGTCGGTGTGGAGCGTGATGCGTGTCGGTATGAAGTCGACGGCGTCCGCCGGAGACTTTCCGGTGCCGGGATTGCGGGCGTAGCGCGGATGGGCACCCCCGCTGATCTGCCAGCGAATACGGTGGCCGGCCGAGAAGCGGTAGGCGGTGGTGCTCATCGGTACGGTGACCTCCGAGGGTGCCTGTCCCACCGTCCGAAGCCGTGCCAGTCCGTCACAGACATTGGTGGAGCGGCCCTGCGCGTCCACATCGCACAGGCGGGCGAAGACGTCGGTGTATCCGGTGTCCGTGGAGATACTCAGCCGCGCGGCGACCGGGCCGAGGATGTCCACGGGTTCGGCCAGCTGTGGGCCGGTGAACGTCAGGACGTCCTCTCGGGCCTCCAGGGCGCTGTTGTCGCGGGGACCGGCCGTGCGGGAGAGCAGGGGGCCGCCGATGGAGGGCGTGGGGTCGGCCGGGTCGTAGCGAAAGGACGTCAGTGGTACGGAGTCCGCGGGGGCCTGCTGGGTGAGATGCCCGTCCGGGGTGGGGAACCATGAGGTGGTGCCGGGGGAGAGCGGCCAGTCGTCGAGGTCCCGCCACGCGTCTTCGCCGCCGACGTGCACGCGCACGGCGGTGGGGCGCAGGCCGGAGGGCTCGGCGCACAGGTGGGCGCGCAGCCAGGCGAGGCTCTCGGCGAACACCTCGGGCCAGCCCTGCTGCAGTGCGGACGCATGGGTCCAGGGGCCGACGAGCAGGGCGGTGTCGCAGCCGGCCTGACGCAGGCGGGCGTACTGCTCGAAGCTCTGGTCGACCAGGGCGTCGTACCATCCGGTGATCAGGCTCGTGGGGACGCTCATCCGCTCGGCCGCCCGTGCCAGGGAGGCGCCGTTCCAGTAGGGGTCGCCGGCGTCCTGGTGCGTCATCACGTCGTCCAGCCACGGTATGTCGCCGAGGGCGGACGCGTACGCCCCGCGCAGCGGCCGTGCGGTGATGATGGCGCGCAGTCGGCGCTGCAGGCGCAGCGTCGCCCTCGCGAAGGGTGCGATCCCCCGATGCTGGTGCGTCATGCCCGCGCCGACGAGGAGGGCGTTCTCCAGTTGGAGGACCCCGTCAGTGTGGAACAAGGCGTAGGGGTCGTGCAGACCCACCTGCACCACCATCGCCTTCAGCTCCGGTGGGGGGTCCAGGGCGAGCGCCCACTGTACGTACCCCAGGTAGCTGGGGCCGACCGTCCCCAGGGTCCCGTTGAACCACGGCTGTTCGCGCAGCCAGGACACCGTGGCCCGGCCGTCGGCGGCCTCGTTGCGCCACAGGTCGAACTCACCGCCTGAGCCGCCGGTGCCGCGGCAGCTCTGCAGGACCACGTGGAAGCCCTGTTCGGCGAAGAGCATGCCGTACATGGGCGACCATGGCAGGCCCCTGCCGTACGGCGAGCGCACCAGCAGGGTGGGGAAATCGCCGTCGGCGCGCGGGAAGTAGTGGTCCGTGATCAACGGGCTGCCGTCGGCGGCCGGTACCGCCAGCCCCGGCTCCCATCCGACGTCGTGCCGCTTGGCCGGGAGACTGCGCCAGATCGCCCTCAACATCCGTGAGGACAGCGGCGGCTTCCGGGCGGGCGGTGTCCAGGCCGGCCTGGGCCCGGCGTCGTGGGTGTGTGATGCCATGGTTCCCCTCCTCGATTTCCCGTACGTTGTACGAGAATAGAGGATGCTTGGATGGGCCCGACAACGGCCTCGGTGATGAGGCCTCAGTGAAGAGGCCTCGTGGTGATGACGCCTCGTGATGAGTCATCAGTGATCGGCAGAAGGAGTGCGAAGACCGTGACGCGTGATGGCGGGTCCGGCACCACGGGTGTCGACCCCGAGCAGCTGTGGCTGAGCCCCGCTCAGTCCCGCAGGGGCCGCCGGCCCGCCTTCAGCCGCGAAGCGATCACGGCGGCCGCCGTCGCGCTGGCGGATGCGGAAGGGCTCGAAGCGGTCACCATGCGGCGGGTCGCCGCACAGGTCGGAGCCGGAGTCATGTCGCTCTACAGCTACGCCTCCGACAAGGAAACACTGCTGGAACTGATGGTCGACCACGTCAGCGGCGAACTGCCGACGTCGGGTGCGCTCACCGGCGACTGGCGCGCCGACCTGAAGGCCATCGCCCACCTCCAGCGTGGCCTCATGCTGCGCCACCCCTGGCTGCCCGCCGCCTTGTCCACCCGCCGCAGCCTCGGGCCCAACACCCTGGCGTTCCTGGAACACGCACTCGCCGCCTTGCGGCCCACCGGGCTGGACGGCGCGGCGAAGCTGGAGGTGTTCGCCCAGCTCACCGCATTCGTCGCCGGGCACGTCACCCACGAGATCACGCAGGCGGCAGCCACCCAGTCCCCCGACCGGGTCGCAGCCGAAGCCCGCTACCTCGCCGCTGTCGCCGCGGACGGCCGCCACCCGGAACTCGCCGAAGCGCTCTCCGCCCCCGCACGCGCCGTCACGCCCGAAGCCACGTTCACCCGGTTCCTCAACCGTCTGATCGACGGCCTCCGCACCGACTGATCGCGCTCCCGGCGAGCCAAGCGAGTTACCGCCCCCGGGCCGGAAGGAGGGTGGGCCGGGTTCGGAGCACCTCTTCGACGGAGGAGAGGGCGAAACGTACCGCGCCGGTGATCACGGCCTCGTCGCCCAGGGAGGACAGCCGCCACTGCGGCAGGTCGACGAGGACGATGTCGGCACCTGCGCGACGTACCAAATCCGCGCAGGAGACCCACGCTTCTCGGCGACCGCACCGTGCTGAGGCGGGCAGCAGCGGTCTCACCGACCTCGCATGAGCGTTCCAGATCCCCCGAGACGCTGTAGCCGAGGGCGAGCCACGCTCCTTCGTCAGTCCACGTCCTCGACACGGAGAAGCAGCAGATCGAAGGCCGGGCCGTCGGGTGTGTTCCTGTACTCGCCCGCATACCTGTAGCCCAGCCGCGCGTAGAGATCCTGGCCGCGCTGGTTGGAGGGCAGTGCGAGCAGTGAGGACCACTTCGGATTGATGGCCTGGAGCAGCGCGGTGTGCAGCCGTGTGCCGATGCCCTGGGACTGCCACGGTGGGCGCACGGCCAGTTCGCACAGCCCCATCAGGCGCTCCGTGCGGGCGCCCTCGGGGACCTGGTCGACAAGGCCGGAGCCGAACCAGTAGTCGGCGGAGCAGGGGAAGCCGTAGCCGAAGCCCACGGGAGTGCCGCCCGCGTACGCGACGACCAGAGTGAAGCCGGGGTGCTTGAGGTGGCTTTCGACCTGGCGGCGCAAGGCGGGCACGGACAGGCCGAGTGCCTCCGCGCTCGGATTGTCGACGAGTTCGGGGTGAGCGTCGGCCCAGATGTCGGCGAGCACGTCGAGCATCGGCGGCACCTTGCCGGGCCCGTAGGTGCGGATCACCACGTTGGTACGCGTGCTCGGGGTGGTCACCGTCTCCTCCTCAGCTGACACCGGTGATGGTGCGGTACTCCTCCAGCCAGTCAGCAACCGCCGGGACGGCGGCGTGCCGCTGAAGCGCGCTCTCGACGTTGTGCCGTGTACGTCCCCTCTTTGAGCCATTGATAGGCGGTGTGCAGCGCCTCGGAGGCAGCGCGGCGCAGGGTGGCGGAGCCGTGGTCGTAGCCGTGTGCGTAGATCTGGCTGACGGCTCGGTCGATGGCCCGCACGTCACCGATGCCGATCCGGACTGGCGGGTTCGCCGTGGCGGCCCCGAGCGGGATGACCGACAGGGCAGCACCCGCGCCGTCCATCACGAAGGCAGGGCGGTCCACGCCCAGCTCTTGTTCTGGCACGTCCGCCACGGATGCCGACGCGACCGGCCGCGCCGGACTACTGAGGCGGAACCCCAACTCACCCATGGTGCGCATGCCGTAGCCCGTCCGCCAGTGGACGCGCTCGACTCGGGGAGGAGCCGGCGGCCCGTCCGGCTCTCGCGTGGCATGGTCCAGCGGCAGCGGACCGAGGTCAGTCCTGCTTCTCTCCGAGGGCAGCGCGCAGCCAGTCCAGGGATCCGGTCGCCATTACCGCGTCGGCGAGTTCGTTGGCCGACTTCGTGGTGAGGCGGCCGCGGCTGTTGTCGATCCACCGCTGGGCGTTCTCGTAGCCCTGGGCTTTGTACTCGATGCCCTGGATCATGCACTCCAGCTTGTCGGCGTCCCGGGCGCAGACGGCTTCGGGGGACTCCTTCGACTCGTACTCGGCCACGAGTTCGCGCACCGCGGAGGCGAGGACTTCGGGCATGCCCGCGACCTGGTCGTCCGTGACCGCGCGCGGGTCCGCTCCCGGGGCGTACTTCTTGCCCAGATGGTTCACGTCGCCGGTGCGGGTCTCCTGCGAGTCGTGCCACACCGCGAGGAACGCGGCCCGGGCGGGATCCGCTCCTTCGAGCTTCGCGATGATGGTCGCGATGAGCGCGGTACGCCAGGAGTGCTCCGCCACCGACTCTGGGTCGCGTACGCCGGCCATCCACCAGCCGGTGCGCCTGGTCTGCTTCAACGTCCCCGCCTCGTACAGAAACCGCGCTACCGTTGACAGGTCTTCAGTCACCGTCGGACTCCTCTCACGCCTCGGCGAGGCCGATCGCATACCGGATGCTCTCCAGCTCCCGGCGCCCGCGCGCCGTCAGCTCCCGGCTATCCAACATCACGGGCAGCCGGTCGCGCAGGGTGCGGCCTGCTGCGCCGGATCGCAGCAGGCTGGGCCGGACCTGGAGCAGGGACCAGACGGAGTGGATGTTGAGGTCCACGTAGCCGTGATGCGGCGCGAGCCCCTGAGCGAGGTGGGCGAGGAGCCTGTCACCCGGCCACGGTCCGGGCATGCGGGCGGCGATGAAGTCGTCGCTCAACTCCAGGTGAGCGGTCTCGCCGACCCAGTACGCCCAGTAGTTCAGGTTCGCGGCCTCGCCTGCGTCGTCGTCGATGAGAGAGGTGTCGATGAAGTAGTTCATACGGTCTCGGTCACCTCTCCGGGCCGATACAGCGGCGACGGACCGGGAGTTGAGCCAGCGCGTGAGCCAGTCACCGGGACGTTCCGTGGCCTGCTGGTGGGCCAGCCACTCCGATGTGTCGGCCTGGCCGTCGTACCCGGAGAGGTAGAGGGCCTGGCGGCGGAGCAGGAACTGGTCCTCGCCGCGAGCCTGCTCCGCGGTACGCCGGATCTGCGTGAAGAACCGTGCCCGGTCGGAGACCGACAGCTCTGGTCCGGTCGGCGCGGGTCCTCGGCGCTTCCGGGGCGGATCGGGCAGGTCGCGGACGGACTGGGGTGGTACATGGTTGAGGGGCCAGGCGAGGACTTCGACGAGGTCGCGCTGCATTACCCAGGCTCCGAGCGGGCTTTCCTCGGCTGCGGCCTTGTCGTCGAGGGCGCCGGCGATGAGGACGTCCGCCTCCAGGGCGAGGTCCAGGGCTTGCAGGAGCGCGGGGGCGGTGCCCATCCGCATCAGCCGATGACGGTGCACAAGCATCTGCCCGACCGGTACGGCGGTCAGGGGGCGGCGGCCGGACTCCCACCCGGCGATCGTGTCCGGCGATACGCGCAGCTGTTCGGCTGCTTCCTCTTGGGTGTGTCTCTGCTGCTCTCGGACGAGCCGGAAGACGTAGCCGGAGATGACGCCCGCGCGGGGGCGTCCAGGTGAACCCTGACTGTCAGTCAGGGTTCGTCGCGAACTTGATCGCATGACAGCCTCACTCCCGCGCAATCGCGGCGAACCACTTGTACTCACGGTCACTTCAAGCGCTGATCACAGCGCCCTACCGTCGTAGGCATCACTGGACCAGCCTAGTAGGGAGGCTGTCACCGTGGGTGACGTTGCTGACGCTCCCAGCCTGGCGGCCGGTGGTCGGGCTACACGGAACACGAGCACCCCCAGGGACGCGACGATGACCATGACAGCTGCAACGGTGGGGCCACAGCGTTACCAGGAGCGGTACGCGGCGAGGCTGGAGGCCGCTGTTCAAGCCCGTCGGGACATAGCGCTGGCGCTGGAGACTTGGGGGCTGCACCGTCTGGTGGAGGCCGCCGAGCAGGTCGTCACGGAGCTGGTGGCCAACGCGGTGGAGCACACCGACGCGGCGACGGTCGGCGTCTCGATCACCCGGACCGGCGAGGACTCCACGCGAATCGTCGTGACGGACACCTCGCGCGCCAGGCCCGCCCCGGGCACGCCGTCCCCTGACGACGAGCACGGCCGCGGCCTCCTCCTGGTCGACGTCCTCGCGCACGCCTGGGGCAGCGAGCTGGTGCACGGCGGGAAACGGGTGTGGGCCGAGCTGCGCGCGGACGGCGAACAGTGAGTGCGGCACCTGTGGCCGAGCTGCCGCGCGTCGACCAGCTCAGCCCGCGCCAGCAGATGGCCATCGACTGCGCGCGCTGCGCTCGCCGGTTGGGGATGGCCGGCCTTGTGTGGGGTGAGGCGCGTCACCGCGGCTGGTTGTTCCAGCTGTGGGTCTGCGAGTTCTGCGCTCCCCGCCTGTCACTGGCGGTGCCCCTCAAGCCGCCGCCTGGTGCCGGAGACCGAGCGCCTGGCACCGGGCGGTGTACGACCCCCGCTCCGCCCCCACACAGCGGGCTCCCCACCGGGGCGGAACGGGCCCTGCAAGACCCTCGCCACCGTCCTCGGACGTAGGTGGGGCGGAGAACAGTCCGAGCAGCATCAACGACAGGAGGCACGCATGCCCACAGCAGCAGCACTCGTCCCGTTCGGCGCCCGCGCCGAACGCACCCCGTACACCGTGACCCTGGAGGCGGGCTCGTTCACGTACGACCCGGTCCGGCAGGTCAACGTCATGACCGAGGGCACCGGCGCCCTGTGGAGCCGGTCCGCCAACCTGGCCGGAAGCTGCACGAACACCAACTGGGACAGCAAGAACGACGACACCGCCGACCCGTACCTGATGCGGTGACGCAGCACCTGTCCGGCGGCCCGGTGCTGGTCGTCACCAAGGAACTGGACCCCGCGGCGGACCTGGTGGTCGACGAGCTGACGATCCGGCACGTGCCGGTCATGAGGTTCGACATGGGCGACTTCCCACAGACCATCTCCCTGTCCGTCGCACACGCTGCAGCACCCTGGGCGGGGATCCTGGCTGACGAGTATCGCTCCGTGCGGCTGGAGGAGGTGAGGGCCGTCTACTACAGGCGGCCCCGCCTTCCCGCCGTCTCCGAGCACATGGAGGAGCCCCACCGCTCGTGGGCGAACGAACAGGCGTTGGCCGGCCTGCTCGGCACGCTGTACGCGCTGCCGGTGACATGGGTCAACCGGCCCGAGGCGGACGGCATCGCCTCCCACAAGCCCGGACAACTCCCGGTGGCGGCGGCCCACGGGCTCCGTACGCCCCGCTCGCTGATCACCACCGACCCGGAGGCGGTCCGCAAGTTCTGCCACCAAGTGGGCGGCCGGGTGATCTGCAAGCCGCTCATGGGCGGCCCGCTGGAGTACCCGGACGGCCGTCGCACCGGGGTCCCCACACACGTGGTCGACCCCGACGCCATCGACGACTCCGTGTCCCTGACGGCGCACCTGTTCCAGGAGTGGGTGCCCAAGTCGCACGAGGTGCGGCTGACCGTCGTGGGCACGGAGATGTTCGCGGCCGAGATCCACGCGGGCAGCGACGCGGCCCGCGTGGACTGGCGCAGCGACTACGACGCGCTCACCTACGACGTGTGCAAAGTGCCGGACGACGTGAGGGCGGGCGTGCTGGGCTGGCTGGAGCACTTCCGGCTCAACTTCGGCGCGTTCGACTTCGCCGTCACCCCGTCCGGGGACTGGGTGATGTTCGAATGCAACCCGTCCGGAGAGTGGTCCTGGATCCAGAACCGCACCGGCCTGCCCATCGCCGCGCACATCGCTGACCTACTCGCCAAGGGACGACCATGACGACGCACACCGAAGAGCGCGCCGAGGAGCTGCGCTCGGCGCTGGCTGACGGTCTGGAGGCCAGCGGCCAACTGACCGACCCGACATGGCGGAAGGTGTTCGAGACCGTTCCGCGCCACCCGTACGTGCCGGAGTTCTGGACCCTGACCAGCGAGGGGCAGCGGCGAGTGACGTCCGCCGATCCGGACTGGCTTGACCTGGTCTACGCGGATGACGCGCTGGCCACGCAGCTCACGGACGGCGTGGCCACCTCGTCGTCGACGGCCCCTGGGCTGATGCTCGTCATGCTCCAGGCCCTCGACGTCGCCGACGGTCACCGCGTGCTGGAGATCGCGACCGGCACCGGCTACAACGCCGCGCTGCTGTCCGAGCGACTGGGCAGCCACCAGGTGGTGACGGTGGAGGTTGACCCGGTGCTGGCGCGGCTGGCGGGATCGCGGCTGCGGTGCTCCGGATACACCCCGCTCGTCATCACCGGGGACGGGCGCGAGGGGTACGCGGCCCGTGCCCCGTACGACCGGCTGATCGCGACCTGTGGGTTCAGCACGGTCCCGGCCGCGTGGCTGGAGCAGGTGAAGCCCGCGGGCCTGATCGTGTGCCCGGTGGGCTGGGGCACGGTGCGCCTGGTCGTCGCCGACGACGGCCGCGCCGAGGGCAGGTTCCTGCCCGTCGGCTCGTACTTCATGGCCGTACGCGACGCCGGCACCACCGGCGCCCCGGCCCACCCCGGCAGGCCGGACGCGACAAGCGGCCGGCTCACGGGCTTGGACCTGAACGTCGTCGCCGAGGACGAGGCGTTCCGGTTCGTGCTGTCCCTCGTCGCCCCCGACACCGCGTTCGCCTTCGAGCGCGGCGACGATGGCCGCGTGACGGCCGTGGAGCTGTGGGGCGCTGACGGCGCGTGGGCGCGCGCCGAGGACGGCACCGTACGGCAGGCCGGGCCGCGCCTGCTGTGGGATGCGGTGGAGGCCGCGCACGAGCTGTACGTCGAGCACGGCCGGCCGGGCCGTGAGCGCTTCGGGGTGACCGTGACCGCCGAGGGACAGCGCATCTGGCTCGATACCCCGAGTCGGCCGGTGCCTCGGGCCGCCGCGACGGACTGAGCACCAACCCGCCTGCACGAGGCTCTGCGCGACCCACCGGGCGTTGCGCGGGGCCTCGTCCATCTCGGGCGTGCCGGCTGGGCGGTTGTAGACGTTCAGCGAGATGGTCAGCCCGCCGCCGGCGGTTGTAGGTAGCGATTGCTGCCCTTCGCTACTGTCCTGCAGCCAGGGGAGCCCGATACGAGGACGCTCTTGGCATCGTGGCGGCCTGCTCCGGACGGCTACGGTGGCCGAACGGAAGGCCGCTCGGCATCGACGGCCGGTCGAAGTGGATCCGGCCTCACACGCCGACCGCTCCGTCGATGCGCTCGCGGAGCAGGTCGGCATGGCCATTGTGGCGGGCGTACTCCTCGATCACGTGGATGAGTACCCAGCGCAGCGACACCGTTCCGCGCCAGGAGTCGTCGCCCTCGACGTCGAGGTCGGGGGCCTCGGTGACGAACTGTTCGGCGAAGGCCACCTCGGCCCGCCACGCCTCCCACGCCGCGGCGACGACTCCGGGGTCGTCCGTGGCACCGTTGAAGTCCTCGTCGGGGTCGGTAGTCGAGGAGAAAAGGGTCGGCGCGTCCTGCCCGGCCAGGACCCGCCGGAACCAGCGGCGTTCCACATCGGCGAGGTGTCGGACCAGGCCGAGCAGCGAGAGCGTGGACGGCTCCACGGACCGCAGGGACAACTCCCGGCCCAGGCCGGAGCACTTCAACCGCAGCGTGGCCCGCTGGGCACTCAGGACATCGATGAGCATCCGCCCTTCGTCGCCGGTCGTCGGGCCGGTGAACCGGCGACCGCTGTCGGCGCCGCCGAACAGTTCGGCTCTTCTGGTGGGATCGCTCATGTCCGCCCTTCGGTTCGCGCGGTGCGCACGGTAGTCGGAGTCACGCATGCCCGTCAGGGCTTTACGGCGTGGAGGATCCGCATCCCCCTGGAGTCCGCGGCATCGTGGCGGACGTCCAGTCCGGCCGCCCGGCACTGTTCGACCAGCCAGGAGGACGCGATCCGCAGCTTGGGGTAGCTGCTTGTCCGTTGGCGCCAGGAGCCGTTGGTCCGGGTGTGGAGCAGGTCGTGGACGATCACCGTGTCCTCGTCACGGTATTCGAGGAAGCAGGTGAGCAGCCGGTCGTCGCTGCTGCGGACCGGGACGAAGCGGTCCGTGCCGCGCAGCTCCGCTGTGAGATCGCGGTAAGTGACGACGAGGTGCCCGCCCGAGGCGAGCGCGCGGCTGATGTGGCCGAGCAACACGGGGACGTCCGCCTTGGACGGGAGGTGGGGAAGCGTGTCACCCATGCAGACGACGGCCGCGACCGTGCCCGGCCCGGCCGCCGCGGGCAGCACGGTACGGATGTCGCCATGCACCGGCCGTACCACCTCGGCGCTCCGGAGGTTTTCGTCGCCCCGGACGTACGAGACGAGCTCGTCGAGCAGCAGGCGGCTGGTGTCCACGGCGATCACGGGGGAGAAGCCGAGGCGGACCAGCGCCAGCGTCTGGGCACCGGAGCCGCAGCCCAGGTCGACGGCCGTCCCGTCGGCTTCGGCCCCCGCCAAGCCGAGTTCAGCGAGCAGCGCGGCCTGGCGGTCGGCGACCTCGTGGACGTCACCGCCCAGCATCCAGGTGTAGTGCTCGGCGAGGAGGCGGTCGTAGTGGTCGACGGCGGTACCCGCGTCGGGGGTCATGGCGTAGTCCTCCGGGTTGTCTGTACGCCTTGCGGTCCGCCTGTCTGCGCGAGCAGTGAGGCGTCGGGCCAGGTGAAGCGAAGCATGGCGGGGGAGCCGGCGAGCCGGGACGCCACGCCGCCGGGGGCTGGGACCGGCGCCTTCTCGACGCGGGTGCCGCCCATGGCCTGGTAGAACGCCTGTGCCGCCGTGTTCTGTTCGAGCACCCACAGGTACATGCCGTCGCCCCTCGCGCGCTCGGTAACGGCCTTGGCGGCGCGGGAGAGCAGCGCGGTGCCGAGGCCCGATCGCCGGCGGTGCTGGGTGACGTGCAGATTGTCGACGCGGCTGCCCCAGCGGCCGTCCTCGTCGAAGACGACGTGGACGAACCCCGTAAGCCCGGTGTCGTCCTCGGCCACGACCGTCGCACTGCTGCCCGGGGCGGACAGGCGCGCGGACCAGACGGACCGCCGGTCGGCCACCACATCGCCGTCCAGGAACGCGTCGGAGTACGCGCCGCGGTAGTGCCGACGCCAGCTGTCGGCGTGCAGCAGTGCCACGCTCTCGGCGTCACCAGGCCCCGCGGCCCGCAACCGTGACGACGCCGTGGGCGAGCCGGCGGCACCCAGCCGACGCCGGGCCAGCTCGCTCGCCGCCCGCGCCGGGGTCTGGCCGCTGCGCCGCGCGGTGTCCAGCAGGTCGTCGACGGTGTCCTCGATGGCGCGGACTCGTGCACGGGCGTCGTCGGCACCGACGCGGTGGAGCTCGGTGCTGACGGCGTTGATGACTCCTCCCGCGCTCGCGACATAGTCCGGCACCCAGATGATGCCGCGCTGGTGCAGCAGGTCCGCCACATCCGGCGTGGCGAGCTGGTTGTTCGCCGGTCCGACCACGGCTCGGCAGCGGAGATCCGCCACGGACCGCCTGGTCAGGACGGAGCCGAGAGCCGCGGGGACCACGATGTCCACGTCCGCGGCGAGGATCTCCTCGGGCGACCGCCAGACAGCGCCGAGCTCGTCGCTGATCTTCCGCTTGTCCGGATCGATGTCGGTCACCGTCAGAGCGGCTCCCTCGGCGGCGAGCAGACGGGCGAGCCCGGCGCCGACACGGCCCAGACCGACCACGGCGAGACGGCGGCCGACCGGACTCGAGCTGCCGTACAGCCGTCGGCCGACGGCCCGCAGTGCGGCGAGGGTTCCCTGCGCGGTGTGCGGGGACGAGTCGCCGCTGCCGCCCAGACGGGCCGGCCGGCAGAACACATGAGGAGTGATTTCCCCGATCAAAGCCATGTCCTCGGGCCCGGTCCCGACATCCGGCCCGGTGGCGTACACACCGCCCAGCGACGCGATGACGTCCGCCACGTCATGCAGCACGTCGCGGCGCCGCCCGTCATCGAGCTCCGTCCCCTCCGGCAGGACCACGACGGCCTTCCCGCCCCCGCTGGGCAGCCCGGCCACGGCGAACTTCGAGGTCATCGCCGCCGACAGCCGAAGGGCGTCGGTGAGGCCGTCCCGCCAGTCGGGGTAGTGCCAGAGCCGCAGGCCGCCGGCCGCCGGGCCGAGTGCCGTCGAGTGAACAGCCACGATCACCGGCAGCCGGGAACGCCGACCGGTGTGGATCGCGACCTGCTCGTGATCGAGCATGAGTCCGCAGCCCCTTCGTTCGTCCGTCTTTCATATGCTTCTCGTTCGTCCGCTTCGACGACGCCATACTGGACGACCGACTCATCACTCAGGGGCTCGACCGAACGTTTGGCTGAAGATTGGGTACCGTACCCGGCCATGGATGAACTTGATTCGGAGATCGTCCGGCTTCTCCAGACAGATGCCCGGCAGTCCAACCGCGAACTCGCCCGACAGCTCGGCATCGCCCCGTCGACCTGCCTGGAGCGGGTCCGGGCGCTCCACCGCCGGGGCGTCATCCGCGGCTACCACGCCGACATCGATCCCGCGGCCCTCAACCGCGGCGTTCAGGCGCTCGTGTCGGTTCAGGTACGCCCGCTCAGCCGCGCCGTCATCGACACCTTCAAGGCCTTCGCCGGCGGCCTGCCGGAAGTCCTCCACGTCTTCGTCCTCTCCGGGGGCGACGACTTCCTCCTCCACGTCGCCGTCCAGGACCTGGACCACCTGCACGCCTTCCTCACCGACCGGCTCAGCAAGCGCGGCGAAATCACCGGCTTCCGCACGTCGGTCATCTTTCAGCAGGTGAGCAACACGGCCCCCGCACGCCTTCCCTCACGGGACTAGGCGCGAGCCGAGCGCGTCACCGCCCCCGGGCCGGAAGGAGCGTGGGCCGGGTGCGCAGCACCTCTTCGACGGAGGAGAGGGCGAAACGTACCGCGCCGGTGATCACGGCCTCGTCACCCAGGGAGGACAGCCGCCACTGCGGCAGGTCGACGAGGAGGCTGCCGGCTTCCTCCTCGGCGGCACTCAGGAGGAGTTCCCCCGCCGGGAGCAGGTCGGGAGCGGCGAACAGGCTGGTGCCGAGCACGACCAGGGCCGGGTCGAGCGCGAGCAGCACGGGGGCGATCCCGGCGGCCAGTCTCCTCCCGTACGACGTGATGGCCGCGACCGCTTCCGGATCCCCCGAGGCGGCGCCACGGACGATGTCGGCGCCTGCGCTACGTACCAGGTCCGCGCCATGGTTCTCGACGTTCTCGACCAGGGGTTCGAGGCCCGGCTGCGACGAGGTGCTGCCGGGGAAGCGGATGAATCCGATCTCACCGGCCGCGCCGCGGTGCCCGCGCAGCAGGCGTCCGCCGGTGATGATGCCGGCACCGAGGCGTTCACCGAGCAGGACGAAGACCATCTCGTCGGCCGAGCCGCCGACCCCGCGCCACTGCTCGCCCAGCGCGGCGAGGTTGGCGTCGTTCTCCACGGCGACCGGGCAGCCGAGGGCGTCGCGGAGGGTGGTGACGACGTCCGCCTCGGCCCAGCCCTTGAGGTTGTCGGCCTGCCGGATACGGGTGTTGCTCCGGTTCACCAGACCGGGGGTGCCTATCGTCGCGGCCCACACTCTCCGGGCATCGGCTCCGGAACTGTCGATCGCGCGCCGCACCACCGCGGTGACGGCGCGGGCACGGGCCTGGCCGCCCAGATCGGCGCGCACCGACCTGCGTTCGACGGCCACCACCCGGCCGTCGAGGTCGGCGAGGCAGGCACTCACCGATCGGGGCCGTACGTCCACGCCGACGACGAAGCCCGCGTGCGGGCGGAACCGGAACCGGCGGGCCGGGCGACCGGGCGACCGCTGGCCACGGGCGGAGACGGCCGGGGCGACCTCGATGAGGCCGCAGTCGGTCAGTTCCTCGACGATCGCTTCGACTGTGGGCCGGGAGAGCTTGGTCGCCTCGGCCAGTGTGGACAGCCGGGGGTGCGGGTCCGTCGAGCGGACGGCGGCGAGGATGGCCGCGGCGTTCGTGGCACGCAGGTCCGCGACGCCCACCACCGCGGGCAGTTCGTGCCCGGGAGCGTTCGGCTCCGCCGGCCCTCCGAGCGGCCACAGCGCCTGCATGATCAACCTCCTGGGGAGTGGTGCGGCGGGGACCGGCGCGGCCGCACCGACGATAACAATCCAGCCGTGAGTCCTTGACGCGGGTCGAACTGCCTCCGATTATAAAACGCAACTGCTTTATCGAACTACCCAAGCGGCAGTCGAACTGTCGAGCTGCCGTTCCACGGCGCCTTCCGACCTCCTCGCGCCCTCCGCGCCGCACACCCCCGCGGCCTCATGCATCACGCCCCCGCCGGCGTCCCCGCCGTCGGCTCCCTCTGTCGCGCCACGCCCGGGAGACCTCATGAGCCCCAGCCCGTCGCCCCTTTCGAGACCTGCCGTCTCTAGACATACCGCCTCGAGACGTACCTTCTCGAGACGTACCTTCCTCACGGCCACCGGCGCGATCGGCGCCGCGGCACTCACCGCGTGCAGCGATCTGACCCCGGGTGCCTCGTCGTCCGAGAAGAGCAGCACCGGCCCGGTCTCCACGGCGGTACCGGCCGACAAGAAGATCACGCTGGTGGTCGCCGACGCCGACGACACCACCATGACCCCGGGCCTCATCGCGGCCTTCCGCGAGAAGCACCCCAACATCACCGTCAAGCGCCAGTACACGGGCTGGGACGACTACCTCAAGAGCATCAACACCACCATGTCGGCCGACAGCGCCCCCGACATCGCCCAGTTCACCTCCGGCATGCAGAACCTCATCCCCGGACGGCTGCTGCTCAAGGTCGGCGAGTACGGCAAGGCGTACGGCTGGGCGGAGAAGTTCCCCGGCCTGGACCAGATCACCCTCACCGCCGACGGCAAGACCGTAGGCACCGGTGACCTGTACGGGGTGGGGGCGGGCCTGTCGTTCGAGGGCGTCTACTACAACAAGGCCAAGGCCCAGAAGCTGGGCCTGACCGTCCCCCCGGCCACTTTGGACGAGCTGGAGGCCCTGTTCGCCAAGGCCAAGGCGGCCGGTGAGACCGCACTCGTCGCCGGAAACCTCGACGGCGGTCTCAACCACCCCTTCAACGTGCTGCTTTCGGCCTACCTGACGCCCCGGGACCGCGAAGCGTGGGCCTACGGACACAAGGGCGCCACCATCGTGCTGCCGGAGGCCGAGCAGGCGGCCGAGACCCTCAAGCGCTGGGTGGACAAGGGGTACGTCACCCCCAAGGTCAACGGCGTCAGTGACAACGACGCCACCGCCGCCTTCGCCAAGGGCGACGGCGTCTTCCGGATCAGCGGCAACTGGGCGGCGGCCGCGGTGGCCAAGGGCCTGGGCGAGCGGGCCGGCTACTTCAACATGCCGCCCGTCACCTCCGGCGGGAAGGTACGCACCACCGGCGCCGGCGTGTACTACTGCGTCTCCAGCAAGTCGAAGAACGCGGCCGCGGCCGCCGCGTTCCTCGACTTCGCCGCCGAAGCGCAGGCCGCCGCCATCATCGCCAAGGGGGGTTTCATGGCTCCGGACGCGGGCGCCATGCCGAGCCAGACCGGACTGCTGGGCGATGTCCGGACGGGCTGGCAGACGATCGTCAAGGACGCCGGCCTGCAGCCGTTCATCCAGAACTCCTCCAGCCCGACGATGGGCGACACCCTCACCACTCAGCTGCAACTCCTCGCCGGAGGCAAAGCCACCCCCGAGAAGTTTCTGGCCGGTCTGCAGACGGACTTCGAGAACTACCACCAATGACCACTGCCGACCGACTGACCGATCCCGCCCGCGCTCCCGGCACACCCGGCGCCCCGCGCCCGGCGAAGCACGGGGAGCACGGGGAGCACGGGGAGCACCGTGCCGTGCGCCGACGCCCCCGCACGGCACGGTCCGGCCGCCGCGGCAGGCGTGCCGTGGCGTTGCTGTACCTGTTGCCTGCCCTTCTGCCCTACACGCTCTTCGCCGTACTGCCGCTGCTGCACACCGCCTACCTCTCGCTGTTCGACTGGGACGGCGTGACCCTCCCGTCCTTCGTCGGCCTCGACAACTACCGCCGTATCGCCGACGACCCGCAACTGCGCGCCGCCGCCTGGCACGCAGGCGCACTGATCCTGTTCTTCTCCGTGCTGCCGATCTGCGTTGGCCTGGTCTCGGCGGCGATCGTGTCCCGGCGTGCCGGGCGCCGGGGCACCGGCCTGGTCCGCACCGTGCTGTTCCTGCCCCAGGTCATCCCGCTGGTCGCGGTCGGCATCCTCTGGCGCTGGGTGTACGCCGAGGACGGCATCCTCAACCAGGCGCTGCGGGCGATCGGCCTGGGCGGCCTCGCCGACGCCTGGCTCGGCAGCTTCACCTGGGCCCTGCCGGCCGTAGGACTGATCGGGACCTGGGTCGTCTCGGGCCTGTGCATGGTGCTGTTCCTGTCCGGGACCCAGCGCATCGACCAGGAGATCTACGAGGCGGCACGGATGGACGGGGCAGGCCCGGTACGCGAGTTCACCGCGATCACCGTCCCGCTGCTGCGACCGGAGTTCGCGGTGGCGCTGTCCATCACCGTCATCGCCGCCCTGTCCAGTTTCGACCTCATCTACATCACCACCGGGGGAGGCCCGGGCAACAGCACCGTCGTGCCCGGAATCCTCATCTACCGCCTGGCCTTCGGGGGCGGAGCGGTCGGTGTGGCCAGCGCCCTGGCGATCGCGCTGACGGCGGTCATCTCCCTCGCCGTCCTGGTGATCAACAGGCTGTCCAGGGAGGCACCGTGACCACCGTGACCTCACCCACCGGCACAAAGGCGCTCACCGGGCGACTGGCGGCACCCGTCCTGCTCACGCTCTTCATGGCCGCCGTACTCGTGCCGTTCGCCTCCCTGCTGCTGGCGTCACTCCAGCCCGCGGGCGCTCCCCTGACCGGCTTCGCCCTGCCGGACGGGCTGCATCTGGAGAACTTCTCCCGCGCCTGGTCCGCCGCGGGGTTCGGCACCTTGCTGCGGTCGAGCGTGGTGATCGCGCTGTGCGTGGTGCCGGCCGCGGTGCTGTGCGCGACCCTGGCCGGATACGCGCTGGCGACCCTGGACGTCCCCGGCCGCGGAAGGCTCTACGCGTACCTGCTGCTCGGCCTGTCCATCCCCACCGAGGGCACGATCATCCCGCTCTACTACGACCTGCGCGCCGTCGGTCTGACGAACACGGTGCCGGGGCTGGCGCTCGCGGAGATCGGCGCGTTCATGCCGTTCGGGGTCTTCTGGATGCGCGCCCACTTCGCGACCATGCCGCGCAGCCTGATGGAAGCCGCACGGCTGGACGGCGCCTCGTCCTGGGTGACGCTCTGGCGGATCCTCCTGCCCAACTCCCGCCCCGCGGTGACCACGTTGGGCGTTCTGTACTTCGTCTGGAGCTGGAACCAGTTCCTGCTCCCGCTGATCCTCATCCAGGACCCGGCCCGCCGTACGGCCCCCGCCGGACTGGGTTTCTTCACCGGGCAGTTCGGCGTCGACGTACCACTGCTCGCCGCGGCCACCCTGATCGTGATCGCCCCGGTGGTGCTCGTCTACCTGTTCTTCCAGCGGCACTTCATCAGCGGCGTGCTCAGCGGCGCGCTCAAGGGCTGAACGCGCATGGGCCCACCACACAGAGGCTGACAAAGGCTGACCACACAGGAGGTCGGAGAATTCCATGGCAGAACTCGAAGTCGCGCTGATCGGCGCGGGTGGCATCGCCCGCGCCCATCTGCCCGCGTGGGCCGCCCTCGGCGCGCGCGTACGCGTCTACGCCCCCGACGGCCGCGCCCCCGCGCTCGCCCGGGAGTTCGGCGCGACCTCCGTGGGCTCCCTGGGCGAGGCGATCGCCGGGGCCCACGTGGTGGACGTATGCACGCCGACCGACACCCACCGGGAGATCACTTTGACCGCCGTCGCGGCAGGTGCCCATGTCCTGTGCGAGAAACCGCTGGCGCTCAACGCGACCGAGGCCGGGGACATGGCCGACGCGGCCGAAGCGGCCGGGGTGAGGCTGTATCCGGGACACGTCGTGCGCTTCTTCCCCGCCTACGCCCGCCTGCGCGACCTGGTCGCCGGGGGCGGGCTGGGCCGGGTGGCGGTCGCCCGGTTCACCCGCACCGGCCGCTATCCCACGTGGAGCGGCTGGTTCGCCGACCCGGCCCGCTCGGGCGGGATCCTGACGGACCAGATGATCCACGACATGGACATCGCCCGCTGGCTCTTCGGCGACGTCGTCCGGGTCCACGCCCGCCAGCAGGGGCATCTCACCGCCCCGGCCCCGGAAGGTGCGGTCGCCACCGGTACCGCCGTACTCACCCACGCCGGAGGCGCCATCACGCAGGTCGTAGGGGTGTGGGGACCTACGGCGACACCGTTCCGCACCACGTTCCACGTGTCGGGCACCGGCGGTACCGTCCAGCACGACTCGCGGGCGCACCTCGATCTGCGGATCACCGGTGCCGCGTCCGGCGGACCGGCGGACGGCATACCGGCTGGGGACCTCGGGGGCTTCGGGGACCTCGGGGAGTCGCCCTACCTCATCCAGATCCGCGAGTTCGCAGAGGCGTTCGCGGGAGGTCCGGAACCCCGGGTGAGCGCCCGGGACGGCGTGGCGGCCGTCCGCATCGCGGAGGCCGCGGCGGAGTCGGCCCGCACCGGCCGGACCGTCGAACTCACAGCACAGGCAACCACCGTACCCACAGGGGGAATTGACCAGTGAGAGTCGCCGTACTGTCCTTCGCCCATGTGCACGCGGCGACCTACATCAGGCTGCTGCGCGACCGCGACGGCATCGAACTGATCACCGCCGACCCCGAAGCCCCGCCGGACGACCCCACCCGCGGCCGGGCCCTCGCCGAAGAGCTCGGCGCCGCCTACGCCGACAGCTGGGACGAGATATTCGCCCTGCGCCCCGACGCCGTGGTGGTCACCAGCGAGAACGCCCGCCACCGGCACCTGGTCGAACGGGCCGCCGCGACCGGAGCACACGTGCTCTGCGAGAAGCCACTCGCGACGACGGAAGCGGACGCACAAGCCATGATCGACGCTTGCGAAACGGCCGGGGTCGGGCTGATGACCGCCTATCCCGTACGGTTCAGCCCCGTGTTCACCGCCCTGCGCCGCGCCCTCGCCGACGGCTCGCTCGGCGGGCTCGTCAGTGTCCACGGAGCCAACAACGGCTCGAACCCGGCCCGTTCGCACCCTTGGTTCGCCGACCCGGAACTGTCGGGCGGCGGAGCACTGGCCGACCACACCGTCCACATCGCCGACCTCGTGGACGCGCTGCTGGACGGCGAGCAGGCGGCGGAGGTGTACGCCCAGGCGAACAGCATCCTGGACGATGGCGGCCCCACACAGCACGTCGAGACCGCGGGCCTGGTCACCATCCGCTACCCCGGCGGGCTGGTCGCCGCCGTGGACGCCAGCTGGAGCCACCCGCCGGACCACCCGACCTGGGGCGGACTCGCCATGACCTGCGTCGGCGAGAAGGCGATCGTGGAGTTCGACGCCTTCCCCCCGCTGCTCGGCGGCTTCGACTCCACCACCGGCCGCGACCGCTGGGAGGCAGGCGGGACGGACCTGGACGCCGCCATGCTCGACGAGTTCCTCGACGCGGCCCGCACCGGACGGCGACCGTCTCCGGACGGCGCGTCGGGCCTGCGTACCCTGCGGATCGTGCTGGCCGCGTACGAGTCACTGCGCACGGGACAGCCGGTGACGCTGGCGGTGCGGTGAGGCTCGGGGAGACCGTTGTGCACCCGAGCGCCGCACGACCATGAGCCCTGCCCGGTACTGCCCTGCCCCGCGCCCGCGCCCGTCGCGAACCTCGGCGATCCGTGCGGCGCCGGAGGCCCAGAAGCGGTCCAGCCTTGCCGGGTGCAGGGCCGCGGTCGACTGACGGCGGTGCCCTCGACCAGAGCAAGACACAGCGGCCGGCCGGGGTGGCGTCCCACCGCGTGGTGTAGCCATCCGGACTGCCGGACTGCCGGACTGCCGGACTGCCGGACTGCCGGACTCCGGGCGACTGCCCGAGGCCACCACCCCGGGTCACGACGCGATCTGCGCGCGGGCCCGGACGCTCACCCAGTTATTGGCAGATCTGTTCCACCGGCACGGCCACCTCACCTGGGGTTTTCCTTCGCGGGGGTGGAACAGATCTGCCAATTTCCCCTTGATCCCGGTCGTCGGATTCGTGGCGATCATGCGGAGTTCGTCAGTCCTGGTGGAGGTAGCAGCGCGATGTGCCCTTGACTGTCTTGTTCTGGCAACGACCGCCGGCCGCCGTTGGCCAACCGCACTTCCCCTGCTTCCACTCGCCCACCGTCCACCGTCCACCCCCGGTAGTTCACCTGCGTTCAAGGGCGGCCAGCTCACTGGCCGCGCCCTGCTCCTGGTCCCGTTTGGACGGTCGTGAACGGGGCTGAATGAGACGGAAACCGAGACCCACGGCCGGCGACGGTGCCCGCGAGGGTCGCAGTCAGATCTCCGTTGTACGTAGGGTGCGGAAATGACAAGAAGCGAGCGACTCGCGGACCAGCTGGACCGGCACTGGCACAAGAACCTGCGGCCGCGGCTGCACGGTCTTGCCGATGAGGAGTACTTCTGGGAGCCGGTGCGCGGCTGCTGGAGCATCCGCCCACGTGGCACGGCGGCCGCACCGATGTCGGCAGGTTCGGGGGAATGGACGATGGACTTCGCGTCCCCTGACCCGGTGCCGGCACCGGTGACCACGATTGCCTGGCGGCTGGCGCACATCATCGTCTCCTGCCTGGGCTATCGGGTCGGCTGGCACTTCGGCGGCCAGGACGTCGACTCCCAGACATTCGCCTACGCGGGGACCGCTGACGAGGCGCTGAAACAGCTCGATGAGATGTATGGGAGATGGAACGCTGGGGTCCGCGAGCTCTCGGACACTGACCTGGAGAATCCGCCCACGGTGGGTCCCGAGCGGTTTCCCATGGAGGGCATCGTCCTGCACGTCAACAGGGAGCTGATCCATCACGGCGCCGAGATTTCCCTGCTGCGCGACCTCTACCGCTGGCAGGACGGAGCCGTACCGCACCGAATATGACTTTCCGGTAAACGGCGATCGAGCTTCGGAAACCTACGTGGACTCCGTGACGCTCCGTGGCTGCGAGTTTCAGTCCGCATCAGGCTTCTGCCGAGGTGGAGGCGGCTGTGTGTGAGCTGCGGCGCAAGCATCCCCGGTGGGGTCCGCGGCGGATCGCTCCTGTGCTGGAGCGGTCCGGGCCGGTGAGCCCGGTGCCGTCGCGGATGATGGTGTATCGGATCCTGGTCCGGCATGGCCTGGTGGAGCCGGGAGTACGGCGGCGGAAGCGGCCGGATTACAAGCGCTCGCAGCGGGACCCTGCGATGCAGTTCACTCATGGCGGCCCTGGCTTTCCCAGAGTTCCGACTCGTACCCGTCCGGACCGTCGAGAACGAGAACGCCCTGGTCCCGCAGCACGGCGATCGACCGCGCTACCGCCGGCTGCGCACCTTGCGCCTGGTTGAAGTACGGCATCGCCACCACAGGCACACCCATGTGCACCGCCTCCGACGGGATACCGATCGCCACGGTGTCCGCGATCCCCGCGCCCCACTTGTTCAGCGTCGTGCACGACATCGGCTCCACCAGCATCGCGTCCGCCTTCGGTAGCACGTCAGACTCCCACGGCAGGCGATGAAGTAGAGCACGCGAGTCATGCGCGCAGTCCACAGCGCTCGGCCAGCGCACGCAACTCGCCCCCAGGGTTGGGGGTTGCGCCCACGACGTCCTTGGCCAGGTTCACCGTGCTCGGCGTGTTTCGCACCTCCTCCGGCGCCAGCTCGTCGGCCTCCAACAGGGCTCGCGCCGCGTCGTCCTTACGTCGAGTCAGGAGCGAAGCTCGTGCCATCGCAACACGGTGGCCGGCCTGTCGCTCCCGAGCGCCGACCAGCCATCCTCGAAACGCAACAGCATGTCCTACTGGTGAAGGGGCAGTGTTCCAGGGCTGCGCCATTCCGCTGCCTGGAGGATCGACGTATGAGCACCGACCCGCTGCCTGCGTCCGGGGGGCCGAGGCGCTCACCCGGCGATTCCCGGTCCGAGACGCACCTGCGGTGTGCACGAATGCTCGTCAGCTCGGTCTTCGAGGGACTGGTCCTTGAGAACTCCGACAAGGGACGAGGCGACGAGGGCGACAGCGCTGTCGTCGTCGTGGGCCAGTCGGCGCAGGACCTCCTGCGCGGTGGTTCCCGCGAGCTCGACCAGCGCCTGGGTAAGGCGGATCCGCGTCGCGGAGTCCGCGGTGGGCGCGGCCAGTTCGTCGACCAGGGCGGTCGTGATCCGATCCGTGCACGCGGGGTCCAGGGACAGCGTTCCCAGAACCTCCGCCGCGTCCACGTCGTTGGAGCCCTCCACCACCATGCTGACGAGTGTGGGCACGGCCGCGGCCACGCCCTGCCTGCCCAGAGCCAGAGCAGCGTGCCTGCGCACCGTCGTGTCCGCGTCACCGAGGGCGTTCGCGAGCACCTCGACAGCACCCGGAGCCTCAGACATCTCGGCGATTGCCAGCACCGCGCGCCGCCGGATGTCGGCATCCTCCGAGTGCGTGCCGGCGGTCAGCGTCGCCACGCCGTCGCCGCCCGCTCGGGCGAGCGCCCAGCGCAGGGCGCCTGCGACGTGCGGGTCGGATTCGGTCAGGACCGCCCCGGCCAGCAGTTCGGCGGGTACCGACACGTCCTCCGGGCGGGCCAGGACGGCCTGCTGTCTGCGCGCGGCGCTGGTCGAGTTGAGTTCCCGCATGAGTTCGACGATGCGCAGTACTCCCTGCCAGTCGGTGGGCGCCGACGCGTCGATCGCACGGAGCCGCTCGAGCAGCTCCCGTTCCCGCGCCAGGCGGTCCTCAGTCCGCCGGATGAGGTCGCTGACCAGGGCGGACGGTGTGAAGGCCGGGTCCTCCAGCGCGCGCCCGATCTGCTTGAGCGAGAGCCCGAGGGACCGCAGGCTCTCCACGTGGAAGATCCTGCGGACATCCTCGGCGGAGTACTCGCGGTAGCCACCGACAGTGCGGCCCGTGGGCCGCACCAACCCCAGGGCGTCATAGTGCCGCAGCATCCGGGTGCTCACCCCGGAGCGGCGGGCCACATCGCCGATCAGCAATCCGCGCACTCCTAGGCCTCTGCTGCCTTCGCGGCCTCCATCGGCTCGGTCGTCTCCGCGGGCTCGGCGGTCTCCGAGGTCTCGGTGCCTGCTGACGCAGCCGCGGCGGCAGCGGCTCGTTCCGGGCCGAGTGCGACCACGCGCTTCGCCTCGTCGAGGGCCACGTCGAAACCGGTCCCCGGGTTCTGCCAGAGCAGCTCGGTGGCACGGGCGTGCGCGGCCACCGCCGGGTCGGAACTCTCCGCGGCCCTCTCCAGCGCGGGCTTGATCACGTCACCGAGGTCGACCAAGGCCCGGCTCAGACTCAGCTGCACATGGCGGTCGCCACGGCCGAGCTGCAGAACCAGTTCGTCGGCCAGGTCCTTCTCCTCGTCCTCAGGCACGAGGACGACCGCGACGCGCCACGCAGTCCGCGCGACCTCGTCGTCGGCGTCCCGCAGCATGTCGCGGGTGATCCAGGCCCACGTGCTCTTGTCGCCGATCTTGGAGAGTGTGTGCAGCGCCTGGCTGCGGGCCTGGGTACGCTCGGAGTCGAGCTCCTGGCGGATCCGGGGCAGACCGATCTCCGGCGGGAGACGGGTCAGCGCCCAGGACAGCATGTCTCGTACGAAGAAGTCCGGCTCGACCGCGCACCGCTCGACGAGCATCTCCAAGAACACAGGGTCGGGGTTCGAGCCGACCGCCAGGGCCGTCCGAAGCCGGACCGACGAGTCCTCGGCGCCCAGGGCGTTGGTCACACGGGTGTTCTGCGGGGTTACGTCGGTCGTGTCGATCGGGACCACCTCCTGCGCCCAATCGAAAACCTTGTCACCGTGTCAAGGTCAAGTTCGTGACCGGCGAATCGGGAAGTCCGCTGGTCGCAGGGGCCTGTCGCGCCCGCCAACTGGAGAAAGGGTTCGGCAGACGAAAGGCAGCCGTCTCGCCGAGATACCGACAGAACTCCAGCTACCGCCGGACGACTCTCGTCGAGAGCAGGAGCAGGCCTGCATGATGGTGGGGGCGCGCCGTCGGCTTTCGGTCTGAAGTGAAGTGCCTATTCGGTAGTTCTGAGGGCCGCGAGGTAGCCGGCCCAGCTGTCCTGGGCGAGCGCCGCCCACTGGGTCGCGGTGTTCCTGTGGACACCGAAGAGGTCGCCGGAGACCCGCGCCGCGTACGGCGTCAAAGGCCACGCCCGCCACCATCGACGACGAACAGCTGGAGGGCACGGCTCTGCTGGTGCCCGAAGGAGTGTCCGTCCAGGAGAGCGCCCGGTCGCCTTACCGCTTGGAACGTACGGTCAGGGAGAACCCGGAGTTCTACAGCTCACCCGCGAACTCCGCCACGTCCTGCGCGGTGTGCTCACCGGCCTGAACGTGCCGCCACCCCTCGAGGCGGCGGCACGGGCACGTCTTGGTACGGGGCACCGCAGCCAAGTGACGGGAACGGGCTGGACGTGACGGTCCCGACGCCGTTCAGGACCACCTGAAGGTGTCGCTGCCCGGCGGCGTCGATGTCAGCCGTGGATGTTCACCGGCTCGCCTTCACGGCCTCCGAAGTCGCCGCGCGGAACGACTCCGTCCCCTCGAAGTGCGCACGGAAGTAACCGCGCCTCGCACCGGCGATGTCGGCCGAGAAGGCGTGGCCGCTGCCGGACCAGGTGGCCTCCGCCGTGAGCAGGTCCGTCCACTGTTTGCCGTCACGCGAGTACTGGATGTGCACCGGGATGGTGGCGGGCGTCCAGCCGTCGGGGAAGTCCATCGCACCCTCGACGTGCACGCTGCGGTCCTGCGTACGGGTGGCCGAGAACGAGGTGAAGACCGAGGCACGCAGCACGGTGATCTGGGCGCTGTTCACGGAGGCGGGGGCGATGAACGGGTCGTCGCTGCGCGACGACACCCGGAAGCTGCCGGTCTCCCACGGGGTGTGGGTGAAGCTGACCTTGCCGTCCTCACCGGTGGTGAAGTAGCCGACACTGGCGAACTGACCGCCGGAGGAGGACTCGTACAGCACCCCACCGCTCTGGCCCGCGAAGGGAACCCAGCCCTGCGGGGTCTCGCGCTCCAGCGTCGCGGTGAGGGCGACCTCCTGCCCGAAGTCGATCGTCCCGGCCTCCGCAGGGGCCTGGACCGTCCAGCGCGTGGCCACCTGCCGGACGCCGATCCGCACCGACGAGGACTCGCCGTACAGGACGTACGGGTGCTCGCTGACGTGCCGGTAGACGGCCTGGATCGGCACCGCGTCGTTCACGGTGACCGTGCCGGAGAAGCGGCCCTCCGCGTCGGTGCGGACGGTGTTCTCCGTCCAGTAGTCCACATCGAGGTCCACCGGGTGGTCGGCCAGGGGCTTCAGCTCGCGGGTCGCCGGCCACCGTCCCTTCAGGGTGCCGTCGACGCGCACCTGACGGTTGTCGGTGTCGACCTCCGTGCGGTCGGTGCGCACGTCCTCGAAAACAGCCGCGACGTAGTAGGCGAGAGAGCCCGCGGAGTTGTCGACGGTGCGGTCGCCGTCGGCGTCCGTGGCCTCGAGGCGGACGTCGTAGGTGCCCAGGTCGGGAAGGTCGAGAGGCTGCTTCGTGTGCCACACGCCGTTGTCCGGTGTGCCGGAGACGAGGCCGAACGCGTCGTACTCCACGACGGCGACTTCCTGCTGTGTGGCCGCGGAGACGATATGGGCTGTGATTCCCGTGATGGCGCTGTCGGAACTGATACCGACGGCCAGGGTGCCGAGGTCGTCGGAGACACTGCTCGCCCACCGGACGTCAGGAGCCTCCCCCTCCACGGCGTTCGCCGCCGGGGTGCCGGTCAACAGCAGTGCGACGGTGCCGATGGCGGCCCAGGCCGCCCGTCTTCTGAACATCAGTCCCCCAGGGATGTGTCGAATCCCGTGCCGCGATCGCTCCGCGTGTCTGCGGTTGATGTCGCGGCCGAACGGCTTTTCTATCGCACGGCTGTGACAACGGTCCCGTGAGTTTCGCCCTGAGGGTCTGGTCGGCCGGTCCAAGTGGACCGTGGGCGCGCGGCCGCCCCGTCGGCAGCGGCTCCCACGCGGTGAGGCGGCCGCCCGTCAACTCGCCGCATCACCGGTGCGGAAGATTCGGTTCAGATGGTGGGCCAGGATGGTGGTGGCGGACTCCGGGGTGCGCTGGCCGACGAGGATGCTGGTGCCGAGTCCCGCAGACATGGCAAGCAGGCCGGCTGCTTCCAACTGTGCGTCCACACCGGGTTCGAGCAGAGCTGCCTCTTGCGCCTGCCGGAGGAGTTCGGTCAGGGCGTCTTCGGCGGCATCAGGGTTCTTGATGAAGGGCTGGGCTGCGAGCGCCCGGTCGTTCACGGACAGAACGGCGTAGGACGTGTAGAGGTGATGGAAGGTGCGGCTCTCGTCGTCTGTCGGCAGCGCGGCCATCAGCAGCGCCTCGACCATCGCGCGCGGACCAGGGCCGTCCCCGGCGGCCCGTACACGGGCGGAGACCCGCTCCCCGAATCTCTGCGCCAGATGCTCGAGCCCGAAGAGCATCAACTTCTCCTTGGTCTGGAAGTAGTACTGCACCAGCCGCAGTGATACGCCCGCCTCCGCTGCCACATCGCGCATCCCCACGGCATGCAGCCCGCGTCGTCCGGCGACCCGGACGAGCGCCTCGGCGATCTCGGTGCGCCGTTCTGCGTGGTCCACGCGCTTGGGCATCGGCTGGTCTCCGCTCGTCGTTCCTGCTGTGGCCCCCGTTGGGCCTTTTGATGATACAGCTGTACCAAAAATCGTGGTACGTTCGTATCACGAAAACCGAGACGCTGGAGGTGGCCATGACCGAGACCGCTGCCCGCACCCAGGCCGATGTCGGCCGCTACGTGAGCGATGCCTGGCGGGAGCGCTACTTCACGGCCTGCGATGCGGTCTACGCACTGGGGGCACCCGCGCTCGCGGAACAGGACGTGGAGACGTCCTTCGGCACCACGCACGTCTACCGCTACGGCCCCGCGGACCCGGCCGCCCGGTCCCGAACCCCTGTCGTCCTGGTGCACGGGGCGGGCTCCTGCTCAGCCATCTGGTACCCGAACACCCCGGCCCTCAGCGCCGACCGGCCGGTCTACGCGATCGACACCCCGGGCGATCCCGGCCGCAGCGTGCAGCGCGAACCCATACACCAGCCCGAACGCGCCGCGCAGTGGCTGGACGAGACGCTCGCCGGGCTCGGCCTCGACCGCGTCCACCTCGTCGGCACCTCCTACGGCGGATGGCTCGCCCTGAACCAAGCGCACCGCAGCCCCGGCCGCCTCGCCTCGGTCACCTTGCTCGACCCCGGCGGCCTGGAGAAGGTGGGACTGCGCTTCTTCGTCTGGCTCTTCGCCGGCCTCTTCGCGACCTTCGCGCCCAAGGCACTGCGCCCGCGACTGGCGGCCTGGCTGGAACAGCCGGTCCTTGTCGTGCCGGAACTGCGCACGATGATCAGAACGGCCGTTCGTGCCTACCGCATACGCCGCCCGTCGCCGCTTCCCCTGTCGGAGGAGGAGCTGTCCACCATCCGGACTCCGCTCTATCTGGCGCTCGGCAAGCGAAGCCTCCTCCTGCACCCGCAACGGCAGGCGGAGCGTGTGCCGCGCCTGATCCCCGGCGCCCGAGCCGAGATCATCTCCAACACGGGCCACGGGCCGCAGATCGACCACGCGGAGGAGATCAACCGCAGGATGCTGAACTTCATGGCCTCCGTCGACTGACGACCGCCCACGCCGACGGGGCCAGGACGGTGCCGAGGGACGGCCCGGCCAGAGCAGGTTCTGCCGGGCCGGGGCCTCTGTGGAGTCACCAAGACGTCCTTCACGCTGCTCGCCACCTCCGTGACGAAGGCCGTCGTTCGCCTCAGGACCTGGTGTGAGCTGCTGGAGACCGTGGGCGTGCCCGTCGCTGATGTCGGCTGTGTATGTCAGGCAGCCCGAGGCACGACGCTCACCGCGCGGTAGTCGTAGCCGTCCTGCTTGAAGCCGGGAGCTTCCCATGTGAGGTCGACCTGCTGTCCGGGCGACAGCGTGCGGAAGCCGGTCGTCCGGATGTCGGAGAAGTGAGCGAAGCACCCGCCCGGAGTCTCGGGCGAGTCGAGCACACCCCACCCGTCCTCGGCGCTCCACTCGCGGACAGTCGCAGTCACCATGGGGGAACCCTACGGGTCATGTCCGCGCCGGCACATATTCCGGTGCCTCAGTTCCCCGCTTCATCCGAGGGCGAATCGATGCTCACCGGCCGGTCGTTCCTCAGCTCGGTGAAGAGCTGCTTCGCCTTCGCCGTGTCCCACTTCACGGCGCTGCCCTTGGACGTGCTGAAACCGAGGCCGGAGACGGGGACGTTGAGCTGCCTGCCGCTGCCGCCCGAGACGCTCCTCATCGCCTGGAACAGCGACACGAGGGTCGGCAGCTCCATGTCCTTGTCCACGACGAGGGTGTCCAGCGCCGCGCTCAGGGCGGGGTAGGTCCGGAACGGATCGAGCGCGGTCCCCGGTGCCGCGGCCTTGCGGGCGAGGGCGGACAGGAACTTCCGCTGGTTCCTGGAGCGCCCCAGGTCGCCCTGTGCCTCCTGGTGCCTCTCGCGGACGAACGCCAGAGCCTCGGTGCCGTTCAGGTTGTGACAGCCCTTCGTCAGGTTGGCTCCCGATTTCGGATCCTTGATGTTCCGGTCCAGGCACATCTCCACACCGCCGACCGCGTCCACGACGCCGACGAACCCAGCGAAGCCGATCTCCGTGTAGTGATCGATGCGTAGGCCGGTGTTCAGCTCGATGGTCCGGATGAGCAGTCGGGGCCCGCCCAGGGAGTAGGCCGCGTTCAGCTTGTCCTTCGACGCCCGGTAGTGCTTGCCGGTGTCCGGATCGACGTACGACGGCAGAGTCAGCCAGGAGTCGCGCGGCAGACTCACCATCGTGGTGCCGTGGGCGCCGGTGTGCAGGAGCATCATCGAGTCGGTGCGTCCGCCTCCGGCCGAGCCCGTGTGCAGCTCCTTTCTGGCCTGCTCGGACAGCCCGTCACGGCTGTCGGAGCCCACGATGAGGTACGTGGTCCCCTTCCCCTGCGGCGGACGGTCCGCGATCTTGCCCAGGTCGACCGCCCTGTCGAGCCTGAGGTCGGCCCAGGCGTAGGTACCCGCGCCGGTGAGGAGCAGTGCGCAGAGCAGGACCGCGAACAGGCGGGCGATACGGCGGCGCCGGCTGGGGCGCACCCAGAGAGGTCTGACACCGCGGCTGTGGCCGCCGCCGTGGTGCCGGGTGGGGCCGCCGACGCCGCTGCCGCTGTCCGGCCCGGCGACAGGGCCCCTGTCCGGCCAGGCGACAGGGCTGCCGTCCGGCCCGACGGCAGGGCTGCCGTACGGCATGTCGACAGGGCTGCCGTACGGCCCGTCGACAGGGCTGCCGTACGGCCCGGCGGGCGTCTGAGGTGGAGCTGTGCTTCCGTGCCACACCTGCCCCGTGATCACGTGTTGCCTCGGTGTCTCCCCGTCGGCGTGCCGCCGGCTGGTGCCGGACCATGCGTCCGGTCGGTCACTCATGGGCTTGACCACCCTCATCCCCTCGACGACAGCTGTCGTTCGGCGACCGGTTGCCTGAGCTGCTCGGTGGCGGCGGTGCCGGAACGGTGCATGCGCTGCCACCTCAGCCGGGTGCCGAGCAGCAGGGCGACCACGGACTGGATGACGACCAGATACATCAGCTGCCGGTAGACGAACAGCTGCAGCGGCATCGACCACAGGGTCCGCAGGCGCTCGCCGTCGAGCCTCAACGCGTAACCGGCACAGATCAGCTGGACGGTGAGGAAGCCGAACCACACGCCGGCCGACCGTACGGGGTCGAGGAAGAGCACGCCGTACAGCGCGAAGAGGTCGACGACCGGCGCGATCAGCGGCAGGGCCACCTGGAAGAGGGCCAGGTACGTCAGCCCACGGCGGGCGAAGCGTCCGGGTGGGCCCAGTTCGACGACGGCTCGGCGGTGCTTCCACATCGCCTGGAGCGTGCCGTAGCACCAGCGGTAGCGCTGCCGCCACAACTGCCGTAGTGAGGTGGGCACTTCGGTCCAGGCGACGGCCGACTCCTCGTAGACCACTCGCCAGCCGGCCCGCCACAGGGCCATCGTGAGGTCGGTGTCCTCGGCGAGGGTGTCCTCGCTGACCCCGCCGACGCCCATGAGCGCGTCCCGGCGGAAGGCGCCGATGGCGCCGGGGACCGTCGGCATGCACTCCAGCACCTCGAACATCCGCCGGTCGAGGTTGAAGCCGAAGACGTACTCCAGATGCTGCCATCTGCCGAGCAGCCCGCGCCGGTTGCCCACCTTGGTGTTGCCGCTGACGGCGCCCACGGCCGGATGCGCGAGGGCCTGGATGAGCCGGTGGATGGCGTCGGTCTCGAGGACCGTGTCCGCGTCGACCATCACCACGATGTCGTAGGACGCGTTCGCCAGACCGGTGTTGAGCGCCGCCGCCTTGCCCGAGTTGGGCTGCCGGATCACCCGCACCCGGGGGTCGTTGATCCAGGTGGCGAGGTCGGCCGTCTGATCCGTCGAGCCGTCGTCGATCACGATGACCTCCAGGTACCGGTGCGTGGAGGCGAGCAGCGAATGGACGGTGGACTCGATGCCGGCCTCTTCGTTGTAGGCGGGAACGAGCACGGTCACGGGTGCGTTGACCTCCCGCAGCCAGGGCGCGCCGGAGCGCAGGCGGGTGAGGCGCCGGACATGGGTGCGGGCGAAGACGGTCAGCAGCACCAGCCGCAGCACGCCCAGCGTTCCGGCCACGCCCAGCACCCAGGTCATGGCTTGCGTGAACGCGTGACCGGCGGTCACGGCCCAGTTCAGTACCCTGCCTCGCCATCGTTCGACCGTGGACACCCGGGTGTCGGCGGAGGGCATCCCGACCGCGTCCGTCACGGTGGTGAACCGGTCGGCGTGCGGGTCGCCGAGGAGCTTCTTCGTCTCCTGGTACGCCAGTTCCGTCTGGCTGAACTGCCGGACCAGGCCGTGCGCCGGATCACGGTCCGGCCGGTTGGCGGCGACCAGGACGTAGCCGTCCGCGGCGGCGCTCCGGGCCGCCTTCCACTCGGCGCCGCACAGCGTGTCCACCTGGGTGGTCAGCGGCATCCGCAGCAGGTCGGTGCGGATGCCGGCCGAGCCCGCGAGGGTCTGCTGGGTGAGCGTCAGTTCCATCGCGGTGCGGACAGGCGACGAGGAGCCGAGGTCGGCCCCCGTATACGTGTTCGAGCCGATCTCGTGGCCCTCGTCGAGGATCCGCCGGATCAGGTCCGGATGGCGTGCCGCCCGGGCGCCGAACACGAAGAAGGTGGCGTGCGCGTGATGCTTGCGCAGCAGGTCGAGGAGGCGCGGGGTCCACACCGGGTCAGGTCCGCCGTCGAACGTGAGCGCCACGGTGCGCGCGGGCACCGCGGCGGACGACACCTTGTCCCCGCTGATACGACGCAGGACGGGGCCGCTCCGCTCCACAGTTCCCGGCACGGGGCTGGTGCACGGGCGCCGCGTCTTGGCAGCGTCCACCTCGTGGGTGGTCCAGCCCTCGAAAAGCAGGGCGGCGAAGATCACGGGCAGGGTCAGGGCCAGTAGCCGCCAGTGCCCGCGGGGGTCGCGGGAACGGGCGTGCCGACGTCGTGCCGAGCGACTCACGTCACCATCCCCGGAGTGACGTTGTTCACAGAGGAATTGGGGCTTGTTCGGCGGGAGCCGATGACGGCCGTGGCCGTTGCGAGCCCGGTGCGGTCCGGCGAACGGTGGGCGCCGACGGGGATGGCCGCTGCGGTGCCGGGCCGCGCTGACACCTGCGCGGGTCTGCCGGTACGGCCTCGCCGAACGGCCGCCGTCCCGCGTGCCCCCGCACCGCGCCCGAGGCTCTGTCCAGGTCCGTGCCCGAGGCCACGTCCAAGAGCGCACCCGAGCCCGCGCGTATCGGCGGAGGGCGTCGGCCCGGCAGCGCGGAGGGCGTGTGCTGTCGCACGCCACGCGGTCTTCACATGCTGGCCGGAGGCGTCGGAGCCCGATGAACGGCGAGGAGTTTTCTGCGGATTTGTGTAGGGGGCGAGCTCGTGCATGGGCGGCGAGTGTAGCTACAGCCGATGCCGTGGGTGTGTCCGAATCGGACCGGCGGCCACCGCACCACGGCGACTGTGACGCTGAGCCCGGTCGGTGCGCTGGACCAGGTAGGTGTGGGGAAATGTGTCCTCACTCGCCCTGCTCCCGGAGTGGATCCTCCGGAGCCGCGGCCTCTCTCCACCGATGGTTTTCAGCCATTCGACCGGTGTGGGGCGCCGGGGCGTGGCTTCACCGCCGCAGGTCCGTGGCTGAAGCTCAAGCACTGGCAGGGATCGGACTGACGCTGCATCAGGTCGGCAGAAGCGCATCATCCCGGAGTATGAATCCGGCGGTCCGCCGCGCCGCGTGTGCGGGGTGGGGCGGGCCGGCGTGGGCATCGTTGCGGGGTTCGTACGGGGCTACGGAGCGGTGGTCCCGCAGAGCCCTGGAGGCGCGCATGCTCGCGTGGCTGGCGGACACCTCGGGTGCGGTCTTCGCCGTGCTCAAGCCCAACCCGCGGCAGGGGTAGGCGGGCGCCTTCGCGCCCGGCGTGGCACTGCTGTGGTTGCTCAACTGCCTGACCTGCTGATGACCGGATCGGTCCGCTGCCGGGCCCGACCCGGCCTGTCGGCGCCCCGCCCGCGCGGCCCAGACTTGAGGACATGGCCCGAGCACTGATCGTCATTGATGTCCAGGAGTCCTTCCGCGCCCGTCCGCTGTGGGAAACCACCTCCGACCCGAAGATCGCCGACCGGGTGAACCGCCTGGTCCGGCTCTCCCGTCAGGCCGGGGACCTGGTGGTGTGGGTACTGCACTCCGAGCCCGGCTCCGGCGGTGTCTTCGACCCGTCCCTCGGCCATGTCCGGCTGATGGAGGAGCTGGAGCGAGCGGACGAGGAGCCGCTGATCCACAAGACCTCGCACAACGCCTTCACCACGACCAACCTGCAGCAACTGCTCACCGCGCGCGGCATCCGCGAGCTCACCGTCTGCGGCATCCGCACCGAGCAGTGCGTGGAGACGACCACCCGCGTCGCCGGCGACCTCGGCTACCAGGTCACCTTTGTCGTCGACGCGACCGCGACCAATCCCATCCCCCACCGCGACGCGCCCGCCGACCAGAGCGTCGCCGATCTCCTGGCCGACCCCCGCACGCTGCCTGCCGAAGACGTCATCAGGCGCACTGAGTACGCCCTCGCCGGACGCTTCGCCACCATAGCGACGATCGACCAGCTGGAGGCCGCAGCAGAGCTTCAGGCATGATGACCGAATCGTGAGCCACATCGTCTTCTTCCTGGTGCCCGGAGTCCACTTGCTGGACCTGGCCGGCCCCGCGCAGGTCTTCTCCACGGCCGCCGACTTCAGGCACCCCTACACGCTCACCTACGTCGCCGAGCAGCCCCAGGTCTCCACCGCCCAGGGCCTGCCGCTGGTGGCCCGGCTCGACTGGCCCGAGCTCGGGCCCGACGATCTGATCGTCGTGCCCGGCTGGCGGACAGGCACCCTGGCCGACGGCCCCGCCATCGGCGACGCCTCCCTCCAGGTCCTCCGGGACCACCATGCCAGGGGCGGGACGGTGGCCAGCGTCTGCGCCGGAGCCGAGGCGCTCGGGCAGGCCGGCCTGCTCGACGGCCGCCACTGCACCACCCACCACGACGTGCAGGACGAGCTGGCCCTGCGCCACCCCAGGGCGGTGGTCGTCCGCGACGTCCTGTTCACCACCGACGACCGGGTGATCACCTCGGCCGGCATCGCCAGCGGCATCGATCTGGCCCTGCACCTGGTCGCGACCCGGCACGGCCCGGCCGCCGCCGCCCAAGTGGCCCGGGAAATGGTCGTCTACGCTCGCCGCAACGGCCATGAACCGCAGTCCAGTGCGATGCTCCGGCATCGGTCCCACCTCGACGACACCGTGCACCGCGCCCAGGACCTCATCGACGCCCGCTTCGACCAACCACTCCCCTTGCCGGCCCTGGCCGCGGCCGTCGGCGTGAGCGAACGCACCCTCACCCGCCTCTTCAGCCGCGCCACCGGGCTCACCCCACTGCGCTACCAGCAGACCCTCCGCCTCGAACGCGCCCAGAACCTCATCAGCCACGGCGCGACGATCGACGCCGCCGCCCGCGCAGTCGGTTTCGAGGACCCGCGCATGCTGCGCCGCCTCCGCGCCCGCACGGCCTGACTGTGTCGGGTAACCGAACGCCTCTGGGTGGTGCAAGCCCGAGCACAACAGTTCGTACATCCCTACCCACGACCCGTCACGCCGGACCGATGACCTTCTTGCGCATGTGCCCGTAGACCACCGACGTCCGTACGTCGGCGAGTTCCGGGCGCTTCGTCAGCTTGTCCAGGACCACCGCGTGCAGATGGTCGGTGTCCCGTACGGCGACATGCACGAGGAAGTCGTCGTTCCCGGTGAGGACGAAGAGCGAGATGACCTCGGGCATCCCCTCCAGGAAGGTCTGGAAGGCCTCGATCACCGCACGTGTCGGCGGGCGGACCCGTACGGCGATCACCGCCTGCAGCCCGCGGCCGATCGCCGCGAGGTCCGCCTCCGCGTGAAATCCCGTCAGGATGCCGCTCCTGCGCAGCGACCGGATTCGCTCCAGACACGTGGACGGGGCGATCCCGAGTTCCTGGGCCATGTCCCGGTTGGTGCGCCGACCGTCCTCCTGGAGCATCCGCACCAACGCCGAATCTAGTTCGTCCACGCTTGCCTCACCCCGCCGAATTCCGAAGGTAATTCGGACTTGTCCCATCACCTTCGATGATCTTGTTAGCCTCCAGCCTAGTTCACTGACGTTCGTTCGGTCGCGGTGTGGTCAGCGGCGGAGAGTGGTGGAGAGGGCGACTTGATATGCGTGAACGAGGACCCACGGTGGGGGCGGTGTGTGCGGTCATGGCGGCCGCGCTGTTCTGGAGCAGTTCGTACGCGGTGACCAAGCAGGTGCTGGAGGATGTCGGCCCGCTCAGTATCGGCGCCATCAGGTTCACCCTCGCGGCGTTACTCCTGGCCGTGACGGTACGGCTGAGCCGGCACCGCCCGGCCCGGCCGGACCCGCGGCAGCGGCGGCAGCTCTACCTGAGCGGGTTCCTCGGCATCACCGTGTACTTCATCCTGGAGAACGTCGGCGTCGACCTGTCCACGGCGTCCGACGCGTCGCTGATCGTGGCCACGTACCCGCTGATGACGATGCTGGTGGAACTGGTCGTCCTCCGCACCCGGATGCCACTGCTGAGGGTGACGGGCGTGCTGCTGGCCACCGTCGGCGCCTTCCTCGTCGTACGCAACGGGGCCGAGGTCGGCGGCAGTTCGCGCTGGCTGGGCGACGTCCTGCTGCTGGTCGGCGGGCTGGCCTGGGCCGGCTACAACGTGCTCGGCAAGCGCGCGAGCGCCGGCCAGGACGCCGCGAGCGTCACCTACTACCAGACCCTGGCGGGCGCGGCCGGCTTCCTGCTCGCGTCCCTGCTGGAGGCCGACGACTGGCGGATGCCGGGCGCGACCGCCTCGTCGCTGCTGGTCTACCTGGCCGTGGCGTGCTCGGTCGGCGGCTTCCTGCTCTACAACTACGGCCTGCGCAGGATGCCGTCGAGCGTCGCGGTCAACATCCTCAACCTGGTTCCGGTCTTCGGCGTCATCGGCGCCGTCGTCATCAACGGGGAGTCGATCCGGCTCGCCCAGGTGACGGGCGGCCTGATCATCATCGTCGGGGTGGCGCTGGGCATGATCCAGCACCGAAGCGGCTGTACCGACCGCGCATGGAGTCATCGACGGGGCATGAAGCGGAACCCGAGCCCGGCGACGCGGACAACGCGGCCCGGGTGGCCCGGAACCCGTGCCGGCTCCGACGACGTCGTCATCCGGTCCCGTCCGGCACCTCGCCCGTGAGTCGCGACGGCTCTGCGCCTGGTGCCCCTTGAAGGCAGCGCGCCGGCGGCGTGCACGGAAGACCGACGCGGACTCTGGTTTCCGCCGCGACTGTTGTGGCTGTCCTGGCAACTCTCCCCGCATGGGGGGCGGTTTCCCAGGCGGTGGCGGCTGAGACTCGGCCACCGCTGTCGGAGGGGCAGAAGGCGCTCGCCGAGGCCCAGGAGTCGGGGAAGCGGGTCGAGGTCACCGGCGAGCGGTCGGAGCGTACGACGGTTTTCGCCAACCCGGACGGTTTCACCTTCACGTTGGAGGAGTCCGCGGTCCCCGTGCGGGTGCCCACGGCCGGCGGGGGCTGGCAGGCGCCGGACGCCACCTTGGAGGTCCGCGGGGACGGGACGGTGGCGCCGAAGGCCGCGGCAGTCGAGAGGGAGTTCTCCGGGGGAGGGACGACCGAACCGCTGGTGAAGATCTCCGACAAGGGACGGTCGCTCCAGATGGGCTGGCCCGGCAAGCTTCCCGAACCGGAGCTGGACGGGGCCGGCGCGGTGTACGCGGAAGTGCTTCCGGGTGTCGATCTGAGGATCACGGCGTCCGTGGAGGGGTTCCGCCATGTGCTGGTGGTCAAGTCTCCCGAGGCCGCGGCCCAGGAGGAACTGAAGGAGATCGACTACTCGTTGAAGGCGACCGGCCTGAGCCTGATCAAGGGGAAGGCGGGCAACCTGACCGCGATCGACGACGATGGCAACCGGGTCTTCCGGGCCCCGCCCGCGCAGATGTGGGACTCCGCCGGTACGGCATCCGGCGCACAGCCGATGTCCCTGGCGGCCGCCTCGACGGATGCCGCAGAGGATGAGGGTTCGGATCCCGCCGAGGTGGGTGCGTCTGCCGCGGAGGGTGCTGAACCGGGCGCGGGAGACACCGTCACCACCATGGACGTGAAGGTCTCCGACGACGCGCTGTCGGTCGTACCGGACGCGGAGATGCTGACCAGGGCGGAGGCGTCGGCGTTTCCGCTGTACATCGACCCGACGGTGACCTGGGGCGAGTCCGAGCGGACCTTGCTGCGCAGTGACGGCTACGAGTCCTACGGCTGGACGAACGGAGAAGGGCCGGGAATTCTTCCGGCCCCCGGATGCCACTTATCCACATGATGTCGAATACGGAACTCATGGCGTGAGGCGATGGTGAATGATTCCCTGTGCGGGACACTTGATCACATCTATCTGAGCTACCTGACCGACCGTGGAGAGTCAGGACTGCGCGTGGGGTGGAAGGAGGTGTTGCGCGACGCTTGGTACGGAATCCTCATATGGCTGGCAGCGTGTCTCGTTGTACTGTTCGTCGCGGGACCTGCGTGGTTCGGCGTTCCCGTCGGTGCGTGTCTCGGCTCCATGCTTGGTGTGGCTGCTGCTCGCCGCGCCATGGGACACACCGTCAAATGTTCTCTGATGTATGGCGTTCACTGGCCTCTTCAATTGGGTGAGTTGATATGAAATGTCAACACTGATCGAACTCCTGCTTCTGGGAATTCTTGCTTATGCGGCGGCGATGATTGTTCGCTCAACAACTCGCAGGCGGGCGACCGGGCGAAGCGCCGAATTGGCCGAATCCAGATCTACGGAGTTCCCGTGCCGGTTGTCCTGGGAGGCTGGGACGGGAAAGAAATCCTTTGTGTACGGCAAGGTTCTGGCTGCGAACGAGGGATTGGCGTTTTCTCGGCGAAGGGGTGGCATGGTGAGTCTGCCCCTGCCTCGGAGCGACTGGGTTCGCAGGGAAACGAGTTGGCGCCCCGGTCTCGCGATCCTGCGCTACACCGTCCCCGGAAGGGGGGACGTCCGGATTCTGCTCAGCGAGGCGGACGTCGAGTTGATCGAAGGCTTTCTTCGCAGTAAGTAGGGCCGAACGCCGAACCTGGAGCAGCAGGAAGCGGGTCAGGAAGCCGAACCGTCGAGGCCGAGGCGGATCACGGCGAGTGCCTCGGCGATCTCGACGGTCATCTCGTCGTCGGGGCCGAACACCATGCACATGTCCTGGTGGAGCGGTTCGAGGACCTGCCGGGCCTCGGTGGCCCGGCCCTGGGCGAGCAGCAGCGTCCCGATGTTGTGCCGTAGTTCCACGGCTTCCTCGCTCACGTCGCTGTCGACGTCCCGCACGACGTTCAGCACGCCCTGGAGCGCGGCGAGCGCGTCGGTGACCTGGCCGAGTTCGGCGCGGCAGCGGGCCGCCTGGGCACGGTAGGCGCGGGCCTGTTCGCCGGTGGGGCCGGCGATACGGGCGTACGCGTCGGCGAGGGCGTCGAACTCGGGCAGGGCGGCCCGGTAGTCGCCGCCGAGGAGGCGGATCGCCGCTCGCCGGCGGCGCAGCGCCAGGACCTGCTTGCTCTCGGAGCCGAGGGCGAGGGCCGCGGGTTCGATGACCTCGCCGAGTACCTCGGCGGCCTGCGCGAACCGCTCCTCCTCCAGCAGGGCGTCGGAATGGGCGTACGCCTCCTTGATGTCCTCGCGCAGCTGGGCGGGGACGGGCACCGGCTGGGCCCCCGAGAGGACGGCTGTCGGCGTCGAACCACCGGGTGCGGGTGCCTGGGCGCGGGCGCGGGGCGCGAAAGGGCGACGGAACACGCCCGTCGGGTCGGGCGCGCCGGCCGGCCCGGCATCCGCCGTGCCGGGCTCCTGGCCTGGCGGCGGGAGGAACGGCAGCAGCCGCGCGTACACCTCCTGCGTGTCTGCGGGCCGCGCCTCGGGCGCCTTGCGCAGCAGGTGCAGGACCAGTTCCTCCAGCGCCTCGGGGACGTCGGGCCGCAGCTGTCGCAGCGGGGTGGGGGCGGCGTTGATGTGCTGGTACATCAGCAGGTACTCGCTCTCCGCCTCGAACACGAGGCGCCCGCCGAGGAGTTCGTGCAGCACACAGCCCAGCGCGTACAGATCGGTCTGCGGGGTGATGCGTCCGCCGCGGACCTGCTCGGGCGACATGTACTGGTGGGTGCCGATGGGGCTGCCGGTGGCGGTCAGTTTGGTGACGTCGGTGCGCAGAATCGCCGCGATGCCGAAGTCGAGGACCTTCACGGTGCCGTCGCGGGCGACGAGGATGTTGCCCGGCTTGAGGTCCCGGTGGATCACCGGCACGTCGTGGGCGTACGACAGCACGGTCGCGACCTGCGCGGCGACGGCGGCGGCCCAGCTGACCGGCAGCGGCCGGCCGGGGTCGAGGTAGGCGGACAGCGGTACGCCGTCGACGAGCTCCATCACCAGGAACAGCCGCTCGTACGACGCGTCGAGCACCGCGTCGTACACCTGCGGCACGCCGGGGTGCTGGATGCGCGCGGTGATGCGGGCCTCGCGGCGGAAGCGCTTGGCGAACTCCTCGGCCAGCTGCGCGGAGGTGACCGACGCCTGCCGGATGAGCTTCACGGCGACGGGCCGGTCGAGCACGGCGTCGTAGCCGCGCCACACGTCGCCCATGCCGCCGTGGCTGAGCTCCTCCAGGAGTTCGTAACGGTCGGAGATCGCCTCCTGCGGCACCTTGCCCCCTTGCGGCGTTGCTATTTCACATCTTTGGCCAGGACGGCGACGGCAACCTTGCCCACCACCGTCGTCAGGACGTAGTTGGTTGAGCTACTGAAAGCGACACCTACGCCGGCTGGTATCGCCTTGGCCATCGCCTTCTGGGTGAAAGTGATGGACACCCGCTTGAACAATTGCTTGATCGTGATCAAGGCGGGCCCTCGCAGGTACTGGTAGACCAATTTCTCGGCGATCTTCAGGACGGCTGCCTTGCCGCCCTTTGCCGCCATTTGTTCTGCTGAACCCGCCAATGCGAGCACGAAGGCGAGGTGCTTCTTGTCCTCACTGCTCAGCTCGGTCTCGTACAACTCGACCAGGCACATGCACATGTCGACCTGAAGCTTGAGTGCCACGGCGATATCAGTGGCACCGCCGCCCAAGACCGCGACCGCCGTCCCGATCCCTGGAATCACGCTCGGGGCTGCGGTGACCGCCCCAGCGGCTGCCGAAAGTTTGGAGTACCGGCCAATGATCTTGGCCGCGATCCGGCGCTTGTCCTCCAGGCTATCGGGCTCCCGCTTGAACTTGGTCTCGAAAGTCGCACGGTAACCGCCCACGAGCTTTGTGGCCGCCTCCGGTGTGATGACGATTGTCTCGACGGCCTTCTGAAGCCGAGATCCTTCGAGCTCGCCCGCCGCGTGGTTCATTACTGCCCCCCATATTCGTTGCACCTCATGAAGAGGACAACTCGCACTGCGCACAGTTTTGTACGCAGAAATCCGCGACACCGGCCGTAGCCTGCTGCACATCCAGCCGGGGCGTACGACTCAAACGTCGTCGTCCAGGCCCTCCTCGCGGCGGATCATCCGCCAGGCGGCCTTGCGGGCGCTGCGGTCCAGGCTGGACTTGAAGCCCTTGTCGGGGCCGAAATACTGGCGGCCCATGCCCGCGATGGTGTCGATGTGGTCGGCCATCTTGTCCGCGAAGACGTTGTCGAAGACGAGGCCGAAGTTGTCCTCGTCGTTGACGACGGCCGCGGCCCGCACCTTCGGGTCGGCCTTGGCCTCCTCGAACGGGCGGATGACGTCCTGCTCGGTGAACTCGGTGCCGAAGCGTTCGTTGAACTTGTCGATCAGCTGCGAGAGCAGCGACTTCTCCGCTTCCTTCGCGCCGCCCGAGCCGTCACCGAAGCCCTGCATCGTCGTCGGCCCCTCCGCCGTGAGGGAGACGTCGTACTCGCCGGTCTTCTCCACCCGCATATGGCTGAGGTCGACCTCGCCTATGTCCACGCCGCCGTCCGCCCGGCGCGGCAGCCGGTTGAGGAGGTAGCGGCCGTAGAGGTGCAGCCGCTCCAGCTCGGCGTCCCGGTAGGGGACGATCTGCGCGAGGAAGCCGTACTTCCTGACGTAGTCGTTGAGGTCGGCGCGGAAGCCCTCCGCCGTCTCCTGGTCGTCCTCGTCCTCGCTTTCGAGCAGGTGCGTGAAGCGGGTTACGGCGGGGGAGAGCAGCCGGTACAGCTCGGCGTGCAGCTTCTCCCACTTGGGTTGTGAGCCTGCCGCCTTCTCCTTGGCCACGAAGTACGCGGCGGCGAACTCGTCCATCTCCTGCCCCGAGAGGATCGACGCCCGCATGACCCGGCTCTGCGCGGTGTAGAGCAGGTTGGGGTCGGAGGGGAGGGTCATCGCCTCCTCGAAGTACGGGCGGAATGAGTCCTGTATGTCGTTGGCGTCGTTGACGAAGTCCAGGACCGCCAGGTCCGCCTGGGTCTTGCGCTCCGCGGTCCGGTTCAGCCGGGACAGGGTCTGGACGGCGGAGATGCCGGTCAGCGGCTTGTTGACGTACATCGTCGTCAGCAGCGGCTGGTCGAACCCGGTCTGGTACTTCTCCGCCACGACCAGGATCCTGTACTCGCGCTGGCCCGTGCCGCCCGCTCGGGCGGCCTTGTCGTCGGCGCGCGTGTACGCGAACGCCTTCGGCAGCGCGCTCTCCGACAGCCCGCCGTTCTCCTTCGGCTCGGTGGTCTCCTCGCCGTCGACGGTGAGCGAGCCGGAGAAGGCGACCAGGACACCCAGGTCGGGGTACTTGGTGTCGTAGTCCCGGTCCTTGATGTAGCTCTTGATGGCGCGCGCCATCTGTACGGCGGACTGCCGCGAGGCGGTCACCACCATGGACTTGGCCCGGCCGCCCAGGCGGCCCCGGCTGTGCGCCACGAAGTGCTCCACGATCACCTGGGCGTGCTGGGCGACCGTCGAGTCATGGGTCAGCGCGTACCGGGCGAGCAGGGAGTTCGCCTTCGACGGGTCGACCTCCCGCTCGTCGGGGTTCTGGTTCACCAGCTTCCAGTACGTGTTGTACGTGACGTAGTTGCGCAGCGGATCGAGGATGAAGCCCTCCTCGATCGCCTGCCGCATGGAGTACGTGTGGAAGGGCCGGTACGTGGCCTTGCCGTCGATGTCCTGGAGCGTGCCGAAGAGTTCGAGGGTCTTGGCCTTCGGCGTGGCGGTGAACGCGAAGTAGGAGAGGTTCGCGGCGCGGGAACGCTGCTCGGCCTTCTTCTTGAGCTGCTCGTCGAGGGTGGCGGTCGCCGGGGCCTTGACCGTGGTCGCGCCCACCTCCTCCGAGTCGGAGTCCAGGCCGAGGTCGCGCAGGGCCGACCGTACGGCGGTGGCGGCGTCGCCGGACTGCGAGGAGTGCGCCTCGTCCACGATGATCGCGAAGCGGCTGCCCTGGATCTCGGTGGGGTTGCGCTGGAGGTAGTCCAGCAGCGCCGGGAAGGAGTGCAGCGTGACGGTGACGATCTTCCCGGTGTCGCGGGAGAGGGCCTTGGCGAGCTGCTCGCCCTTCGCCCCGTGCTTCTCGTCGATCTTCACGACGAGGCCGGCGGTCTGCTCGAAATTGCCGACGGTTTCCCGCAGTTGCGCGTCCAGGTTGCGGCGGTCGGTGATGACGATGACCTTGTCGAAGACCGGCACGCCCGGCTTGAGGCCCTTGGCGATGGCCTCGGGGTCGAGTTCGCGCGGGTCGGTGGGGGTGTGCAGGTCGCTGAGGCGGTGCGCGAGCCAGCCGATGGTGTTCGACTTGCCCGAGCCGGCCGAGGCCATGACCAGGTAGTCGTGGCCGGCGCCGCGGGCGGCGGCGTGCGCGGTGAGCTTCTTGACCGCGTCCCACTGCTGGAACCGGGGGAAGACCAACGTCTTCGTGCTGCCGCCGCCGGGCGTCTTGCTCTTGTGCAGGTGCACGAACCGCTGGAGCAGGTCCAGCCAGTTGTCCGGCTGCCAGACCTGCTCCCAGAGGTAGGAGGTCGCGTACGTGCCGTAGGCGGTGGGGGCCGGGTTGCCGGCGCCGCCCGGCTGACCGGGGCCGTTGGAGCCGGTGTTGAAGGGGAGGAAGCGGGTGTTCCTGCCCTTGAGCTGGGTGGCGACGAAGACGAGGTCCGGGTCGACGGCGAAGTTCGCGACGACGCGGCGCGTGAAGATCAGCTCGGTGGGATCGCGGTCGGTGCGGTACTGCTCCTTGGCCTGCTCCACCCCTTGCCTGGTCAGCGGGTTCTTCAACTCGGCCGTGGCGACCGGGATTCCGTTGAGGAAGAGGGTGAGGTCGAGCCGGTTGCCCCAGTCCGCCTGCTTCGTCGCGTACTCGAGTTCGCGGACGACGGTGAGGCGGTTGGCCCGGTAGCCGTCGAGCACGGAGTCGTGGGCGACGAGGTTCGGTTTGAAGTAGGCGACGCGGAGGAGGACGCCCCGGTCCTTGACGCCGTTGCGGAGCACGTCGAGGAGGCCGTTGGTGGCGATGGCCTGGTCGAGGCGGCCGGCGAACCCGCGCTGGGCCTCGTTCGGGTCGCCGCCGTAGACGGTGAGCAGTTCGCTCCACTCGTCGGGCTGGGTCGCCTCGATGAACGTGAACAACTCGTTGGTGTCCAGGCCGAGATCGGCCCGGTAGTCCCGCGGGCGTGCCTCGCGCCAGCCGCGCTCGACCATGGCGGAGACGATGGCGTCGCCGAAGGCGGACTCCGTGTGGATGGGGCTCATGGCTACGCGCTCACTCCGTCCGTTACGTTGCGTCCGCCGGCGGTGGAGACGTCGAACTGGCCGGTCACCGCGGCGGCGATGAGGGACTGGCGGCGTTCAGTGAGCAAGGCCAACTGTCGATCGACAAGATCGTCGCATCGGTCGGCATGTGCGAGTGCGGCCTGTACGTTCCCCACGATCCGCAGCTGCTCATGATGCGACGGCATCGGGGCTTGAATCTGCGACAGGTGAGTGGGGCCGAAGTGCTGCATCGTGGCCCCCGTCTTCAACACGTCGATTTGACGGGAGAAGAGTGACGACCGAAGGAATGCCTCTACGTACTTCATTTCTACGTCCTGCCGAGCGGGGCGCAGAATAATCAAGCCGGTGTAGGGAATCGCCCCGACGACGGACGGGTCTTTCACGACGGAAACTCCGCCCATGGTGGCGCTTCCGCTGATCAGCCGATCACCCAACTTGAGGCGAAACTGTGACCACTGGCGGGCTGCCTTCTCAGGGTCGAGATAGTTGCATCCATTCAACGTGACTTCCCCGCGCTGGAGACCTGAAATCCGAATGAGCGGGATTCCTTCATCGTGGAAGTCAACCGCCATGATTCCGGGGCCTTCGCGGAAGCGAACCAAATAGCGGAAGGGGGTGAGATTCCGGTGCTGCTCGATCTCGGAGTCGATCACGCGCTGAGACCGCTCGGACACCAATTCTCGGAGCTTCACGTAAGTTCGTGTCAATGCGTCGATGCGGGCGGTCTCGGCGTCGAGGAAGCCGGCGATGCGGCGCTGCTCCTCCAGCGGAGGGATGGGGAAACGGAGTCCTGCAACCGCAGAAGCCGTCAGCAGCGGTTGAGCCGTCTTCGAAGCCAGTTCAGGCAGACGCGCACTCATCAGCAGGTAATACGTGTACGTACTCTCGAGGGTCGGGCCAGGGGAAGCAACGATGACGTTATCGGAAGCCCAGCACTCTTCGCGCGCGAGATTGATTGCGCCGACGGTGCCGACTCGGCCGATGAGGGTGGACCCCGACCGCGTGTTTGCCCTGGAGGTGCGCCCGATGGGGCCGGCTGCCCCCATTACAGGGAAGGCGCCGTCTTCGGTGCGCTCCGAGCACGAAGTCCCGCTCCGCAGGGTCAAGACCCATTTCAAAGCGACCTCTGTTGCAGCAGGCGTCGTCACTTCGTCACCTCACCCAGCAGCGCCTGAATCTCCGCCTCCAACGACTTCAACTCCGCATCGATCTCCGCCAGCGGCCTCGGTGGCTGATGCACATAGAAGTGCCGCGTGAAGGGAATCTCGTAGCCGATCTTCGTCTTCGAGTGGTCGATCCACGCATCCGGCACGTGCGGCAGCACCTCGCGCTTGAGGTAGTCCTCGACGTCCTCGCCGAGCGGGACGTTCTCGTATTCCCGCAGGTCCGTATCCGGTTCCGGGGCACCCTTGAGCTTCTGGACCTCGCCCTCCGGGTCCGGGACGCCGATCGTCTCCCGTACCGCCTTCGCGAACGGCGCTCCCGACGGCCATGTCAGGCCGGCCGCGACCACCGCGTCCTTGAGCGCGACGAACGCCTCGGACTTCGTCGTCCAGGACGAGCCGAGCAACGTACGCACCGCCGCGACGAATTCCTCACTCCGTTCCAGCTTGGCCACCGGCTTGGCCTCCGCCAGCGCCGCCAATGTCTCCTCCGTGACCTCGAAGCGCAGCTTCAGGGGGCGTTCGACGGTGATGCGCTGGTAGCCGAAGTCCTCGTTGGCGAAGACCTTGACCTTGCCGCGCAGCGGGTGCTCGGGGTCCTTGGCGACCTGGAGGGCCTCCGCGTACAGCCGGGTGATGTCGCCGATGTGGTCGGGGCGGCCGTTCGTCCCGTCGCCGAGTTCCTTGCGCTTGTCGCCGAGCGACTTGCGCATCTTCTGCCACTGGTCGCGCGCGTCGAGCAGGACGACCTTGCCCTTGTGGTCGGCGTCCTTGCGGTTGGTGAGGATCCAGAAGTAGGTGGAGATGCCGGTGTTGTAGAAGAGCTGGTCGGGGAGGGCGACGATCGCCTCCAGCCAGTCGTTCTCCAGGATCCAGCGGCGGATGTTGGACTCGCCGGACTCGGCCGCGCCCGTGAACAGCGGGGAGCCGTTGAAGACGATGGCGATGCGGGAGCCGCCCCCGCCGTTCACGTCCACCGGCTTCATCTTCGAGATCATGTGCTGGAGGAAGAGCAGCGAGCCGTCGTTGATGCGCGGCAGACCCGCGCCGAAGCGGCCGGCGTCGCCGAGCGACTTGTGCTCGTACTCGACCTCCTCCTTGACCTTCTTCCACTCCACGCCGAACGGCGGGTTGGCGAGGATGTAGTCGAACCTGCGGCGGGCGTGGCCGTCGTCGGAGAAGGAGTTCCCGAAGCGGATGTTCTCCGGATCCTGGCCCTTGATCATGAGGTCGGACCGGCAGATCGCCCAGGACTCGGGGTTGAGCTCCTGCCCGTACACCTCGACCGTGGCGTCCGGGTTGAGGGCCTTGATGCGGTCGTCGGCGGCGCTGAGCATGCCGCCCGTGCCGCAGGCCGGGTCCATGACCGTGCGGACGACACCGGGCAGGCTGAGGGCGTCCGCGTCGGGCGCCACCAGCAGGTTGACCATCAGCTTGATGACCTCGCGCGGGGTGAAGTGCTCACCGGCGGTCTCGTTCGACTGCTCGGCGAAGCGGCGGATCAACTCCTCGAAGATGTAGCCCATGTTGTGGTTGGGCACGACATCGGGGTGCAGGTCGAGGCCGGTGAACCTGCCGATGACCTGGTAGAGCAGGTTCGCACCGTCGAGCTTCCTGACCTGCTGGTTGAACTCGTACTTGTCGAGGACCTCGCGGGCGTTGTCGGAGAAGGCGCCGACGTAGATCTGCAGGTTCTTCGCGGCGTTCTGCGGGTCGGCCGCGATCTTCCGCAGCGTGAGGTCGCTCTTGTTGTAGAAGGAGTGGCCCGAGGCCTTGCGCAGGAAGTGGTCGGTGTCGATCTCCTGGCCCGCGAACTTGGCGACGGTCTCGACGACCTTCTCGCGCGTGGGTTCCAGGACGCACTCCAGGCGGCGCAGCACGGTGAACGGCAGGATGACCTTGCCGTAGTCGGACTGTCGGTAGTCACCGCGCAGGAGATCGGCGACGGACCAGGCGTGGTTCGCCAGCTCCGTGTGCTTGCTGATGTTCAAGAGGTCCCGGCTTCCTTCCGAAGAGCACCGTCCGGGCGTGGGACGGCAGGGATCCAGTGTGGTCGTGTGCGGTGGGACGTGTGGGGCGTTTCAGACGGATTGACTGTCCGGGGTCTCCGGGGTCTCCGGGGTGTCCGTGGTGTCCGGTGGCAGGAGTACGCCTGCGGTGAGGCCGGTCGTGAGGGTGGCCGCGGTGTCGGCGGCGAGGCCGGCGGTTCGGCCGACGGCCGCGCGGAGCTCGTACACGCGGCGGAAGGCCTCCCCGTAGCGCCGCTGTTCCTCCAGGGGCAGCAGCGGTACGCGCAGGCGGCCCGGCGTGACGTGCACGAGGGTGCTGCCGGTGGACGCGGAGGCGATGTTGTCCTCGGCGCCGAGGAACCCGGCCAGGAACCACGGGTCGAGGCGGGCAGGGTCGGGGCGCAGTAGGTGGATGTGCGGGCCGAGCAGGGCTCCGGCGTCCTGGTCGTCGGCGACCCGGGTCATCGCGGGCGCGTCGCCGCCGCCGGCGACGGCGCGTACGAGGACGTCACCGGCGGCGACGGGTTGCGTGGCGTCCGCGTGGATGTCAACGGGCCCGCTGGACGGGGGGTTTCCGGCGGAGATGTCCTGAGCGGTGAGGACCGGCCGGTCCACGGTGGGGGCGGTGCCGCCGCCCTTGGAGCCTCGTGTCCCGGGCGTCGCCGCCCGCAGCACGGTCAGGGCCCCGCCGCGTGCCAGGTCGGAGACGGTCGCCGTACGCCACTCGCGGGCCGCCTCTCCGGACGGCTGCCATCCGCCGGACGCGGAGGCGGCCGCCAAGGCGGCGACCTGCTCGGCCAGTTGCTCGTGCAGGTCGTGGACGCGCCGGGCCAGGGCGGCCGGGTCGATGTCGGCCGCGGTCGCCCGCACATGGCGGGCCGGGGTGACGTCGACGACGTCGTCGAGGAGGTCTACGAGCGGCACCGCGCGGGCGACACCGGGCTCGTCGGTGTAGGTGTCTGGGGCGGTGGTGAACGCGGCCCACTGGGCGAGGACCCGGTCGGTCAGCCCCGCCCAGTCCAAGGAGGCGGCAGAGGGGGGCGAGGCGGGGACGGAGGAGGCGGCGGAAGAGGAGGAGCCGGATCGGCGGGGGCGTGAGCCGCCGCGGGTGCCGGTGCCGGCCGTGGCCGTATCGGTGGCGGACGGCGTGCCCGTGGCGCCGCCCCGCTGCTCGCCTTCGCCGTCGACGAACAGCACCGTCGTACGGTCCGTGCCGCCCGGCTCGGGGCGTTGGAACACCCAGATCTGCAGGGCGATGTGGAGCGGATACGCAGCACGTGCGGGAAGTGAGACGACGGCGCGCAGGGCCCCGCTGCGAATGAGTTCCGCGCGGATGCGGCGGCCGGAGGCGCGGAAGGCGAGCGCGGGCGGCAGCAGCATGACCGCGTGCCCGCCGGGCTCCAGGTGCGCGAGGGCGTGTTGCACCCAGGCCAGTTCGGATTCGAAGCGCGGTGGGAGTCCGTACGCCCACCTCGGGTCGTAGGCCAGCTCGTCGTGACCCCAATCGCGGTCGGCGAACGGCGGGTTGCACAGGACGGCGTCCACGGTGACGTCGGGGAAGGCGTCGGCGCGCAGGCTGTCGCCGACGCGGATCGCCGTCCCGGCCTCGGGTGCGGTGAGCAGCAGCCGGACCATGGTGCGCCGGCCCTGGACGGGAAGCGAGTCCTGCCCGAACAGCTCCTGTGCGCCCTGCCGGGCTGCGGCGGCGAGGAGCGTGCCGCTGCCGCAGGCAGGGTCGAGGACGCGGGACGCGCCGGCGGGCAGAAGCCGTGCCATGAGCAGGGCCAGGCCTTCCGGGGTCCGGTAGACGCCGGAGGCGGCGCCCTCGTCCAGTTCGCGTTCGGCGAGGACGTCGACGGCGGCCTGTGCCCCCGCCTCGCGGACGCAACCCAGCAGCGCGCGGACCGCGCCCGCGTCGTCCGGACCGTAGCGGACCGGCTCGGCCTCGGGCACGGCGGCCGGGAGCTCGCCCGCGGTCTTCTCCGCTCGGGCGATCAACTGGTCGTCGGGCGCGGCGGCGAGCTCGGCCAGCTCCTCCGGCGTGCGGCGGGACGCGGCAGCCACCAGCGGGAACAGTCGCGCGGCCACTCCCGAGCCGGGTCCCAGCAGCCGTAGCGCCGTACGCAGCTCCTCGGTCGGCGAGGCGGCGGAGGTGTGCCCGCGTCCCCGCAGCCATGCCTGGACGGCCGACAGGTCGTAGAGCGGGCTGGCTTCCGTGCCTGCGCTGGGGGCCGGGAAGTCGTCGTGGCGGCGCCGCCAGTTGCTGACCGTGGCGCGCGTGACCCCTGCGATGCGGGAGATCTCGGCGGCTGTCACGTGCGCGGAGGGCGCCAGTTGGGCTGGTGGCTGCTCGGGCATGGCGTGGGGTTCCGCACCTCTCGGGCCAGTCGGATAGTGGATGGTTAACACCTTACAGCGGTCGTCAAGGACGTCAAGCTGTTTGACGATGCTTTCAGTGTTGGAGGTGTCCCCAGCCGGATCGGGTGTCCGAGGGCGCGTCGCCCGATCGCGATACTTGCCGCATCGTGCCGGGACATCGTGCGAGTCGGTGTGGTGAGGGGCTGCTGCCAGTGCTGGGCACCCCAGCGGCTGGTGTAGGTGGGGTCGACCGCGACGACGGCGATGTCCTGTTCGGCGGCCATCGACACCAGCCGGGCCTTGAGCTTCGCGGTCGGGAAGCGGGAGATGGGGCGGCGGAAGCGTTTGTTGCGGCCGTGCTTCTCTTGGCTGGTGCCGTCGGTGAAGTCGAGGTCCCCCATCGAGAGGGGGGCGATCGCGGCCCCCCGCAGCGGCGGGAGTGCAGCAGCCGGGTCAGCACGTGCCGGATCCGTGCATCGCGGTGCTCGGTGCTGCCGGTCACGTCGTAGAAGAACCGTCGCGGCTCACCGACCGGGTTGCCGTGCGTATCGAGGTGCCAGGCGGCGAGGTGGTCGTCGTTCATGTCCACCCCCACCACACCCCGGGCCAGCGCCGCCTGAAGCGGCAGGATGGGGGCGGCGGCGCGCTGCCAGGACGCTGTCACATACCAGCGGGCGCGCAGCACGTCGTGGTGGATGCGGTAGGCCACCGCCCGGTTGGCGGTGGCCCGGTTGACCTGTCGCAGCGAAGGTTGAGCGGTTCTCACCGAAGGTTGAGCGAGTGCTTCTGAACGCCGTCGCTCGTGGGCTCCTGACGGAGGCGCGCCTTCTTACTGTCCCGTATCGGTGAAGCCTGCTGTTCTCAGACGAGTTGGCAGTTCAGCGTGGCTGGTCTCGGTGGTGCATGTGAGCCGGTGCCCGGTTTTCCGACTTCAGGGTGGTTTGGGTCTCATCTGATCTGGTCTGTGTCATCGAACCCTGGATGGTCGTCCCATGAGGGTTCGTGTGGGGACGGCGGTGCCTGAAGGGCCGCAGGGGGTTGAGCACGTTTCCGTGTACGCGGATGCGTCGAGGTACGAGATCGGCTGGGTTGAAGCGGACGGCGGGACGAGACGTCGGCCGTTGACCGAGGCCGGGGATGTCGCTTTCGAGGACGCGCTGCCGGTGCGGGACTTCCCGTCGTACCGCGGCCAGCGCCATTTTCCGGGGCTGTACTGGGCGGTGACGACCGGTCGGCATGTGGGGTTCGAATCGTGGCTGGAGCGGGATCACGCGATGCTGCTCGACTTCGATCCGCTGGTGACGGGGTTCTCCTCGCAGCCGTTCTGGCTGAGCTGGCGGGACGAGGGATCAGGCCGCAGCCGGTCACACGCTCCGGACTACTTCGCGCGGGCTGCGGACGGAAGTGGCCTGGTGGTGGACTGCCGTCCGGCGGACCGGATCGACCAGAGGGCCGCCGAGTCGTTCAAGCGGGCGCGGGAAGCGTGTGACGCGGTGGGCTGGGCCTACCGTGTCGCCAGTGAGATCGATCCCGTCCGAGTGGCGAATCTGCGCTGGCTGGCGGGCTATCGCCATCCGCGCTTCGCCGTGTCGGAGGGGATGACGGCGGCGGTCTGCGCGGCCTTCGCGACTCCCGCACCGTTGCTCGGGCAGGCTGCAACGCTGGGTGATCCGATCGGCGTGCTCCCGGTGGTCTTCCACCTGCTCTGGCGCGGGCTGCTGCGGGCCGACCTGGGCCGTCGCCTGAGTGATCGCACCGTGGTGATGACCGGGGAGGCGGGCCGGTGACTGCCTCGGGGCCTCGTGGAGTGCTGCGGGTCGGTGACCGGGTCCGGTTCGACGGACAGGTCCACCTCGTGGCGGGTCTGGCCGGCACCACGGTGCGGCTGCAGGGCGAGTCCGGCGGAGCATCGTTGGTGCTGTTCTCCCATCTGCTGGCGGCGGACGGCTTCGAGATGCTCGACTCCCTGCCCGAAGCGCCGGGGTTGCCGTCGTTCGGACTGCTGGACACCGTTCCCGAGCCCGCCCTGCGGCGGGCCCGGTTGCTTGAGCGGCACATGGTCGAGATGGAGACCGGACTGCTGCCCGGCGCGGAGCCGACCGCCAGGCCCCGGCCCGAGTACGACCCGAAGTGGCGCACGGTGAACGAACGGATCGCGGCGAAGGCGGAGGAACTGGCCGCTCTCGGGACGCCGATGACCGCCCGGACCCTGTTCCGGTTGCGGGGCTGCTGGCGCGAGCAGGGACTTTGGGGGCTGGTCGACCACCGTGCCACCCGCGTCTCCAAGCCGACCGGGCACGCGGACGAACGGCTGGTCACCGCCATCACGGAGGCACTGGCCGGGCAGGAGAAGCTGTCCACGGGAACCCGGAGCCGGGTGCTCCGCGAGGCTGAGCGGATCCTCGTCGAGCGTCACGGTGAGGGAGCCGTCGAGCTGCCTTCACGGTCCACCCTCTACCGGCTGGTGCGGTCCCTGTCGGAGGGGATGCACTCCTTCGGCACTGCCACGGCCCGCCGGTCACGAGCCCGCCGCCCGCAAGGGGTGTTCACCCCGTCGAAGGCCGCCCGGCCCGGCGAGGTCGTGCAGATCGACACCACCCCGCTGGACGTGCTGGCGATCCTGGACGACGGCGTGACGGGCCGGGTCGAGCTGACCATCGCGGTCGACGTCGCAACACGGACGATCTGCGCGGCCGTCCTGCGGCCTGCGGGCACCAAGGCCGTGGATGCGGCTCTACTACTGGCCCGCATCCTGGTCCCCGAGCCGATGCGGCCGGGCTGGCACGACGCTCTTCGGATGTCCGTCTCGCTCATCCCGCACGCGCGGCTGATGAGCGTGGATGCCCGCCTGGAACACGCCGCCGCGAAACCGGTGATCGTCCCGGACACCATCGTGGTCGACCACGGCAAGGTGTTCATCTCGGAGACGTTCGTGACGGCCTGCCAGACCCTGGGCGTCTCCGTCCAGCCGGCCCGGCCCGCCACCCCGACCGACAAAGGCGTGGTGGAACGCACCTTTTCCTCGATCAACACGCTGTTCTGCCAGCACGTCGCCGGCTACGTCGGCTCCAACCCCACCCGGCGTGGTGAGGACGTCCAGGCTGTTTGGACCCTGCGAGAACTCGCCGACCTCTTCGACGAATGGGTCGTTGCCCGATGGCAGACGAGGCCCCACGACAGCCTCCGCAGCCCGTTCCTGCCGGGCCAGGCTCTGTCCCCGAACGACGTCTACGCGATGCTTGTGGCCCGCAGCGGACACCTGCCGGTCTGCCTGACCGGCGACGACTACATCGAACTCCTGCCCGCGGAGTGGCGGAAGATCAACGACTACGGCGTCGTCATGGACTACCGCACCTACGACTGCCGCGACCTGGCGCCCTACCGGCGCCAGCCTTCTGGCGTCGACCTCAAGGGCGGCCTCTGGGAAGTCCACTACGACCCCTACGATCTGTCCCACATCTGGATCCGCGATCACCGGGCAGGCGGCTGGATCACCGTCCCCTGGACCCGGCTGGACTCCGTCTCCGCCCCCTTCGCCGACTTCACCTGGCGACACGCCCGTTCTGTCCTGGCCGCCCAGGGCGCCGACGACACCGACGAAGGCGCGATCGCCGCAGTTGTGGAAGACCTGCTCACCCGGGCTCAGAACGGCCCGGACCGCAAAGTTGCCGCCCGCACCCACGCGGCAGCCAGCCACCCCGTTCACCCTGGCCTTCGGCCTGCCCTCCCCGAAGAACCGCAGGAAGGCCCGGAGGACGAGGACCAACCAGTCGGCAAGGTCATTCCCTTCGGGGTCTTCGACGCCTTCACCGACGGGAGCCGTCCATGAACCCGCCCCCGGACGCCGGGCAGGAACCAGAGGACGTCCACCCGCTGAGCACGAAGGAGGGCTGGGCATGCTTCGTCGCCGAAGAGACCATGCCTCCCGAGGTGCTCTCACCCGCCGCAATTCAGCGTCTGAGTCCGGACCAGCGGACTGCCCGTGAGCGTGAACGCGAGGACTATCACGCGCAGTTGGTCATCGTCCGCACTCCCACGATCCAGCACGTCACCACCACCGGCCGCAAGCGGATCCTCCTCAACCGTCGCCAGCAGTCGGCCCGCCGCGGACTGATCGTCAGCGGGCCCGCGGGCACGGGAAAGACCACCGCGATCACGCAGCTCGGCAAGAACTACGAACTCCTCGGCCGCCGCCGCGGCGAAGTCGGGCACCAGGCCCTGCCCGTCGTCTATGTCACCGTCCCGCCCGCAGCGACACCCAAGATGCTCGCGGTCGAACTCGCCCGCTTCATCGGCCTGCCGCTGCCCAGCCGTTTCAGCCAGGTCGACATCACCAACCGCGTCTGCGACCTGCTCTGCAGCAGGAGCTGCCGCCTGGTGCTGATCGACGAGCTCCATAACCTCGACATCCGCACCAAGACCGGCGCCGAAGCCTCCGATCAGATCAAGTATCTGTCCGAGCGCATCCCGGCGACGTTCGTCTTGGCCGGAGTCGATGTTGAGGACACTGGGCTGTTCACGGGCCGCCGCGGCGGGCAGATCGCCAGCCGCTACACCGAGATCACCACTCGCCCCTTCCCCCACAAGACGGCCAAGGACAAAGAAGCCTGGCAGTCCTTGGTGACCACGCTGGAGGAGGCCCTACGGCTTTATGCCCACCGCCCGCAGACCCTCCTCAAGCTGAGCGCCTACCTGCACGACCGCACCGGGGGCATGATCGGCAGCCTGTCCCACCTCGTCCGCGAAGCCGCACTGGACGCCATCATCAGCGGCACAGAGAAGATCACACGCACCGGACTCGATGAAGTCGAACTCGACCGGGCCGTTGCACAGCAGACCAGACGCCGTCCCTCGACTCCCGCGACGAGGAAGGCCAGTTGAGTACACACCCGCGCATACTGCCTGTCCCCCTCTCGCCAGTGCACCGCGAGACGGTCGGCTCCTATCTGAACCGGCTCGCGGACGCCAACCGCCTGCCGGTCCGCTATCTGGCCGGTCTTCTCGGTCACAACCGTCATCACCGCCGTGACGACAACCGCACGGACCACTGGACCCCACGGGCCCTGCTCGGACTATCCGCCCTGACCGGCCGGGCACCCGCCGAACTCGTGCATGCGATGCCAGCTCTCGCCGAACTCAGCGAGGGCCAACGAATCGGTCCACGCCCGAGCACCGGCCACGGCGATGCCCTTCACCGTCCGGCATGCCGCCCCTGCATGGCCCGGCGCGGAATCGACGGCCTCGTCGTCCGCGAGACCCTGCCCCACGAAGCAGTCTGCCCACGACATCACCGCTGGCTCCTGGGCGACGAGCAGCATCTCCTCCGCGTTCTGCCCGACGTTCGCAGAGCCAACCAGCGCCACCGGCGACTCACGAGCCGCCGCAGGGGCTCCGCCCCCGAGCAGAGCTACCGCACCGCACGTGACAGCTTGCTGAAGTGGTTCCACACCGCCGCCGAGACACAGCTCCAACAGCGGTGGACGGACCGGATTCATCTCCTCGGCGAAGACATCTACGGAGACCCACTCCGCCCGTCTCCGAACCGCATCGAGATCGCGACCTACCCCGAAACGGTCATCCTCACCAGCCTGCTCTCATCACCGCACTGGCGCGATCACCAGGAATCGGCCCCGGAGATCGCACGCCGGTTCCAGCTCAAGGCAGGGAGCCGCGAGCTGGCAGCCCTCCAGAAACTGGCAACTTCCCTGAGACCGAGGCTCTCCCTGTCTCAATCAGACTGACAACCCGCAGGTCAGCGGTCCTACCGCTTCCACCCTCGTTGACCCACGAAGTCCTGGTCGAACCCGCCGCACAGCCCCTGACACATCAAGGTGCGGCACCGTCTCACTCCAAGATGACAACTCCCAGCTCAGAGCCAGGCAGTCCACCAACCTCATTGAGAACGGACACTGACGGAGGCGCGCCTTCTTGCGCAGCTAGTGCCCCGGCACTAGGCAGGAACGGCGACGCCGTTGAACGTCGTCTCGGGCTTCTGAGGGCTGGTGAACCGGGCGTTGACGAGATACAACCGGTCCCCCCAGCGGGCGGCAGTGGTCGGAACGTCGAACCGGGGATCGGTGATCGTCCGCTTCAGAGTGGCGGTGGTGGCCTTCGCGTCGAGGTCCCACACGCTGACCAGGCTCTGCCGGTTCCGCGTGACGTAAAGGTCCCACACGCTGATCAGGGTCTGTGGGTTCTGCACGACGTACAAGGTGCGGCCGATACGGAGCAGACCGTCACCGTTGGCGACATTTGCCTGGCCCTTCAGTGTGATCTTCTTCGCCTCACCGGTCTTGAGGTTCACGTTGTAGAGCTCGCCCGGCGTGCTCTTGACGACGATCAGGCCGCGGCCGTCGGGGGTGTCGACGATGCCATTGGCGTTGTTGACGTCGGGCGTCTGCGTCCACTCACCGCCGAGCGGCAGGCTGCGGACTTCGCCACCACGGCCCCGAGGTACGCCGTAGAGTACGGCGTCGCGCGAGTCGGTGAACCAGGCGCGGTCGCCGAGGAGGATGACGTCATTGATGAACGGGGCGGCGTTGTCGGTCAGTTGGTACGTGGCCTTGAGCTTGCCGCTACGGGAGTCGACTATGCGCGCGGTGCCTCCGGCGCCTCCGGCGAGGTAGAGCAGACCGTCGCGGTCCAGCTTCAGGCCGATGGATGCCGTGCCCGTGGCTCCCTCGAACAGGACGCCGCCCTTGCCGGTGCGCAGGTCGGTGCGGTAGACGGCGCCGTTCGCGCGGGAGCCCATGTAGGCGTACGGCTTTCTGCCGATGGTGATGCCCTCGGGCAGCCAGCCGTCCGGGAGCGGGAACTCAGTCGGCCACGCACTCGTTACGGTTCCGGCGGCGGCACTGGCCGTGCCGGCACCGGCCGCCAGCGTGAGCGCGGCGGCGGCGGCCCCGCCGAGAACGGTGCGCCGGGACGGCCGGGCTTGGTTCGGGGACATGTTCTGGGCCTCCATGAAGTGGGGGGTGGGACCTCAGCGAACTGGTAATGCACTTGGGGACGTTGAGAACAGGCCGAGCCTAGCGAACCGGCGGTACACCTCGAACCGGCGGTACACCCTCGAACCGGACGCTCCATCCGGCCGCCAGCGCCGTAGGCCGTCGAAGAAGTCCAGGTCAAAGGCGCTGAGCGCGGGGTCCTTGCCGAAGCGTTTGCCGGACTCCTCGTCGGCGGCCAGGAACATCCGCTCCGCCTGCCACCGCTGGCGCCACGCCGTTTCGTCCATGCCGGCCGCCGCCAGGTGGTGGCGGGCGCGTGCGAGGTGTTTGCCGTCGCGCACCATGCGTACCCGGCCCGCCGCCCAGTTCGCCTCCACCACCGCCGTCCGGTCCCTCATGGCCTGCAGGCGGCGGGACTTGGCATGCCACTCACCCCGCGAGCCGTACCCGCGCGCCAGGCCTTCCCGCTTGTCGGCCCTGGCGCCCAGCGGGCGGGCCAGCCGCGCCTCGACCCGTTCGATCTCGCCGCGCAGCCTGGCCATGTGTGCTGCCTGCCCGCGCCGTGCCAGCGCCCACTGGTCATGGTGGCCTTGGTGATGCTGCCCGCCCAGCGCGCCGACGACTTCCCCGTCAGCTCCCGCTTGCGCACCGCCCACCCGGCCGCATCATGCGCCAGCCCCTGCCGACACCGCACGGCGAGATCACCGGCCGCCAGCGAACCCAGGAACACCCCCACCTCAGCCAGTACCGCCGCGTCAGCCTTCGACACCCGCAGCCGGTCCCGGACGGCCACCCGGCGGGACCGGGCACCACGAACGGCGCCGCCAACTCCCGCAACCCGCCCACCCGCGCCCGGAGTTCGAAGACCCCCGTCACCGCAGTCAACGAGCACCACCCGCAAAGGTCACCCGTTCGACTCAGGAACTCTCGTTCCCACCGGAAAATCAGCCCAGAACACGCACCCCTGGCCGAAGAACATCCATGGCGCACCGCGGACGACCCGCCCCACACCTCCGGCCCCAGCACTCACTCAACTCGCTGCTGAGCATTACCGACCGCCAGCCCGGTCAGCCGTACATCGCCACGCGGTACAGAGTCACAAGCGCGTCGTCGATGGGGTGGGGCTGCGGCTTGCCGGAGGAATCGAGCCTGTTCCACCTCTGCAGGTTCACCGCGACGGACATCTGCCGTTTGCCGTCGGCACGGGTCATGGCCAGCGCTCCACCGCCCCATACCGTGCCGCCATGGCCCCAGAAGGTGCCCTGGCCGGGCCCCTCCATCGGGTGCAGGCCGAGGCCGTAGTCGATGGTCTTTCCCTCTTGGGAGACGACCGGGACGGTACGTTGCATCTGCGCCAGCGACGACGGACTGACGATCTCCCCGGCCAGCAGCATGCCGAAGAAGCGGTTGAGGTCCGTGACGGTCGATATCAGCGAGGCCGACGGCCCCACCCATGACATGTCGTAGACGCTGTAGTCGCGCGGTGGGTCGATCATGCCGAACCATGCCTCGTAGAGCTGCGAGTGCGGCCCGCTGACGTGCGGTCCGGCGGGGAGTTCGGTGTCCCGGAGCCCGGCGCGCTCGATGACGTGCTGGGTGATGTACCGCTCGGCCGTAGTGCCGGTCACCTGTTCCAGGAGTTCGCCGAGGAGCAGGTAGTTGGTGTTGGAGTACACCCCCGGAGCACCGCCCGGGGCGCCGACGGCAGGTGCGGTGACCCCCATCTCGATCAGTTCCGCGGGGTCGAACCGCGTGAGCCGGTGGTCGTCCAGGCTCTGGGGCCCGGTGTCCGCGAGGGCGGGGTACGCCTTGAGGGAGGGGTAGGCGTACGGGAGATACTCGGCGAGGCCGCTGGTGTGGTTGATCAGCATCCGGACCGTGATCGCGTCACCGCGTTCTCCGGGAACCAGCTTCGGAAGGTACCGGCCGATCGGTGTGTCGAGACCGATCTGACCGCTCTCGACTTGCTGCAGAACTGCGGCGGCGGTGAAGGTCTTGGTGATGCTGCCGACTCGGTGCCGCATGTCGGCGGTGACGGGACGGCCGGTGACAACATCGGCGACCCCGGCGGCGCCGCGCCAGACCTGGTCGCTGTCTCGCACCTCGGCGAACAGTCCCGGTATCCCGGCGCGGTGGACGTTTTCGATGGCTGCGTTCAGTGCCGCGCAATCCAGTGGGTTCTTCACGTCATGCGTCCTTTCGTGTTCCCCGGGGCGAGCTCCGCATCGGTCGCCTGACCCGGACAACAGGGCACGAGTGGCATGCCGGCCCGCCCGGCCTGCCTATGCCCCCCATTATGCACGCGGTGCGTGCAACACCGAGTGCATAGGTTAGGCTGAGATCTGCTGAGGGGAGCAAGATGGCAGGTCGAAGGCGTTGGTCAACCGAAGAGATCCTGGACGCGGCGGCGGAACTGCTGCGCACGAGCGACGCGGATTCGTTCAGCGTGCGCAAGCTGGCTACGGTTCTCGGGACCGATTCCTCCAGCCTCTACCGGCACTTCCGTAGCAAGACCGAACTGCTGCGCGCGGTCGCCGACCGGATTCTTCTGGCCGCGATGGACGGCTACCGCCCCGAGGGTGACTGGAAGCAGCGCATCACGTCTTTGGCCATGCGTGTGAGAGAGGCCTTCGGACGGCAGCCCCAGCTCGCCGCGGTCTGGGGACGCTACGCATCAAGCGGCACCGGCTCCCGGCTGGTCATGGAAGAGGTACTGCAGGCACTGCGCACGTCGGGGCTGCCCGACGAGGAGATCCCGGCGCGCTACCACCGGCTTGCGGTCCTCATCGCCGCGTTGATCGCCTCCGAGGCCGGGGTCAGCACCGTCACCCCCGGAGAGTACGAACAGGGCATGGAGCTGTTCCGCGTGGCGGTTCTGGGCGCCGACCCCGAACGCTTCCCGGCTCTGGCCCACTTCGCGCGCGACGTCCGCCCCCTTGGGGTGGATCGCCGCGCCGCGTTCGAAGAGATCCTCGCCGCCCAGCTGGCCCACATCGAGGCCGCGATCTGCCCGAGCTAGTGCCCCGACAGGCAACGTTCGCCCCGTCGCGACGCCCGGCACGCTCCCCCACTGCCCTAAAGGCGTGGGAGGTGCCCCCACTCGCCGCACCGGCCGAAAGCCCAAGTACGTCCAGTACGAGGGCTTTCGGCCGGCACGCCGAGAGCACGCACCGGACGCCGCTCCTTAACGGGCAAACGTTGCCTGCCGGGGCACTAGCTGCGCTGTCCGGGCAGATTGGTGACGCGGCCGGCTGGGGTTCGGCCGCTGGTTCCGGTATGGGGTCGGTGGTTGGTTGTACAAGTCCAGCCAGCCGGGAAACGCTGTCTGTCGCCAGGTGTTCTTGCTGTAGGCCCAGGCGTTGTCGGTGAACACGCGCTCGACGGTGACGCCTCGGGCGGCGAACCACGCGGCGGCGCGGGCGAGGAAGCCGGCGCAGGTAGGGCGGTCTCGTCGGATGCCGAACGGCTGGCGCGACTGCTGCGGATCGGTGAGCTGTCGTGTTGTACGGGTGCCCAGCGAGACCGAGGAAGCCGCCCGGGACCTGGTGCGGGCATGCGAGGACGCTCGCGGGGACCTGATGCGCGCGCGGCACCGCCCAGTCCGGAGGCGGCTGCCGCCTCACGGTGCGGTGACGGTGGATCTTCGAACTTCGGGCGGAGGTGAACGGGCGGCGGGCTGCGGTGGTTGGCGGCGCCGTTCGTGGTGCAAGGCCCCGCCGGGGTCGCGGTCAGGGACCGGCTGCGGGTGTCGCAGGCGGATGCGGCAATGCTGGCTGAGGTGGGGGTGTTCCTGAGTTCGCTGGCCGCCTGTGATCTGGCAGTGCGGTGTCGGCAGGGGCTGGGTCATGATGCGGCCGGGTGGGCGGTGCGCGAGCGGGAGCTGACGGGGAAGTCGTCGGCGCGCTGGGCGGGCAGTATCGTCACCGTCGCGGTGCTCAAGCCCAACTCGCGGCTGCGGTAGGCGGGCGCCGCCGCGCCCGGCGTGATACCCGTCGCCCAAGTGTCGCGTCAGGTCACCAGGCCTGCCTTGGCGGTAGGCATGAACGACTGCTCGGACGCGGTCGCGGAGGCTTGGTTCGGCGAGGGCGCGGCCGACGCAGCCCTGCGCCCGCACCGCCGGACACGAGACCTGACAACCTGGATGACGCCGGCCGTCAGCGGGTGAGCAGCAACGCGTCGCCCACAGCCCGCTCGGTGCCGTCCGACGGCGAGTTGATCACCTTGCCGTTCACCACCGTGGTGACCGAACCACCGCCGTCAAGGGCCATGGCGCGCACCGCACCCAGCGACTTCATCAGCTCCGCCCCTTCGGCGAGCCCCAATCCGTCGCTGTAGCCGGGCTGGCGGCCGTCCGCGGCGACCAGGAGCACACGGCCCCGCCGGTCGACGCCCAGGAGCATGCGCGGGTTGCGCTTGATGCCCCAGGTGTACGCGAAGGACGGGTCGCCGATCCGTTCGATGCCGTCGGCCCCGTAGTTCACCGCGACCTTTCCGTCGCGCACCAGCTCGGGGCCGCCGTTGACGATGTCGTCCTGCGGGCCGAGTTCGAGCTCGCGGCCGCGCTCGTCCAGGATCCGCTGCCGCACCTTCAGTTCGCTGCCCGGCTTCGCGTGCGTACGCAGCCAGGAGGCTCCTTCACCGACGCCCGCCAGGACGCTGCCGCCAGCCGGCACGGCACCGCCGCGCGGACGCACCTCCCGCACCCGGCCGCTCGCGTCGAGCACCGCCTCGACGCCGTCACCGGCCGGGGTGCGCGCGCCCAACTCGTCGGTGAACTCGACGATCTCGTCGGGATCGGTGCAGGTCACATCGTGCTGCGGCCGCTCGGTCGGGGAGTCGCCGCCGACGCCACCGCAGTTGCGGACCAGGCCGGGCACGCGGTTGACACCATCCACGATCGCGGACGCCCCGGCCGCTCCGACCCTGAGCTCCGTGCGGAGCTTCTTGAACTCCGGGCGCAGACCGTCGCCGCGCAGCACCGCCGCGATCCGGCCGTTGGTCGCCGCGCTCTGCAGCTCCCCGTCGTACGCGGCAATACCGGCCGAGGCGCCCGGCACGCCGTCCTTGCCCTCCATGACGAAGAAGCCCGCGTTGACGCCGAGCAGGGCGTCGTCGCCGACGGCCATGTCGCTCACCTTCTCCCGGCCGGCGACACCCATGCCGTACGTCGCCTTCAGCGCACCGCCGTAACGCTTCGGGTCGATGATCGCCACCTTGACCTGGGCAAGACCGGTCCCGGGCACACCGTCCGCGCCGGTCCACTCGCTGACAGCGTCGAACCCCGCGGCCGCGAGGGCCTGACGCTGCGCCTCGGCCTCGTTCCGGGCGGCGTACTCCCCCACCCGGACCCGCACACCCACCAGCCCCTTGCGGTCCGCACCCCGCGGCCATTCGACCCGCTCACCACGAGCGCTGAACCCGGCGCCACGCAGTCGCTCCGCCAGCGCCTCCGCGCCCTGCTCGGTGGCGAGGTGAGCGCCGCCGGCACGTACCGTGACCGTCCAGTGGTCCGCACCGGGACGGCCCGAGATCCGCCCCTGGTACAGATCGACTCCGGAGGCGAGGCGATCGTGCTGCCAGTCGGCGATCGGCCGAGGAACGGCGGTCGTCGAAGCGGTGGCTGTGGTGGCAGCAGTGGCTGCGGTGTTGTCGTACTGGTCGACGACGACTCCGGGGGCGACAAGTCCCGCCGCGGCGACGGCAACCGCCGACGCCTTCACGGAAACTCGGAACGAACGGCGTACGAGGGCCACAGGCACTCCTAGGTCGCGGACGAGCATCGCGTGCACAGCTCACTTGCACACACTGGGTTGCACACATGACACGGCGCTCGAAACGCGCGTTCATGCTTGGCAAACGCAACTCCTGTGCAGCGAACGCGAGTTCTCGAGCGACGACTGAACCCACGAGTGAATGCCAGAGGTCCGGCCAGTGAACTTGCCTCAGGCCAACCACGGGTGAGTTCGCGTTCGGCGGTGCGGTGCGCTGACCAGGGGCGACGTCGGCCTCAGCCGCCTGCCGCTACCGACCTGCCCAGTCTCCGCAGGTTCCCCCAGCACCTCGAACGCGACCTCGGCGCCGTCACTGCCGGCCTCTCAGCACCGCGGAACTCCGGCGTCGTGGAGGGCCACGTCAACCGGATCAAGTCAGCGAGGCGTCGTAGCTCGTCCATGTTGTCCTGCTCGGTGGCGAGTTCGAGCAGCTGGTCGGTGGCCGCTGCGTTGCCGCCGTCCGAGAGGCGTCGCTGTTCTTCGAAGTTGCCTTGCTGATCCTTCGCCCCCGCGGACCTACTTCTTCAGGCCTGTCGCCGCGCAGTCGGCCGTGAGCTCGGGCGTGCAGATGTCGGAAAGTTTGTACATGCCGTCCTTGATGACCGTGTCCTTGATGTTGTCCTTCGTCACGGCGATGACGGGCACGAGCTGCGTGGGAATGCCCTTGTTGGTGGGGCTGTGGGCCGTTTGGCTGGTGAGGGCGTCGAACTGGATGTTCTTGCCCTGGGCCTTCGTCACAGCCATCCTCGCGGCGTTCTCGGCCTCCTGCGGGTACGGCTTGTACACGCTCATGTACTGCTCGCCGGTGACGATCCGCTGCACCGCCGAGAGTTCCGCGTCCTGCCCGGTGATCGGCGGCAGGTCAGTCACGCCCGCGGCCTTCAGTGCCTTGACGATGCTGCCCGCCAGGCCGTCGTTGGCGGCGTAGACGGCCTTGATGTCGTCCTTGCCGATCTCGTTGATCGCCACGGTCATGTTCTTCTCGGCGTTCGCCGGCTTCCAGCCCTCGGTGTCGAACGACTTGGCGATCGTCACCCTGCCTTCGAGCACGTTGAGCGCGCCCGCCTTGAACTGCTTGGCGTTGGGGTCGGTGGGCATGCCGTTCATCATGACGATCTTGTCGGAGACGCCGGCGTCCTTACCGAGGGCGGTCAGCAGGGAGCGGCCCTGCACCTCGCCGACGAGTTCGTTGTCGAAGGTGATGTACGCGTCGATCGGACCCTCGGCCAGCCGGTCGTAGGAGATGACCGGAATACCGGCCTCCTTGGCCTTCGTCACCTCGTTGGCGATGGCGTGCGTGTCGATGGGGTCCAGCAGGATCACGTCGACCCGGTCGTCGATCATCTGCTGCAGTTGCCGGGCCTGCTTGCCCGCGTCCGCCTCGGCGTTGGCGTACTCGACCCGGCCCTGGCCGTGGGTGAGGGATGCGACATTCGCTTTGATGACGGGGTAGTGGAATTGCTCGTACTGAGGGTTGGACTTCTCCGGCAGCAGCAGACCCACGGTGATGTCGTTGCCCTTGGTCGGGCTCGCGTCGTCGCTGCCCGTCGCGTTGAGCGTGCCGCAGCCGGCGAGCGAGACGGAGATCGTGGCGGCGGCCACGGCTATGGCGATACGACGCATCGGGAGCTCACTTCGGGTGCGATCCGGACGTGGGCGCTGCATTGCGGCCCACCTGACTGAAAAGCCAACGCGGAGGCGACCCCAGCGCCGAGCCCGTATTACGATATGAGAGATGGTGTCTCGCGGTATGCTCTCATGATTCGCTCCGACTGCGACATCCCGACCAAGAACAACAACAGGGCTGCTCCCGCCAGAGCCATGGCATCGGCTGCCGGCGGCAGCGCGACCGCAGCATCCTCTTCCTGAGTCCCGACCTGCCTCACTCGAGGAAGGCCCTGATTTCTGAGCCCGGGCGACAGGGGACCACCGACGATGACTGGCCTTCCTGCCAGGCTCGGCCAATCGCAGCAGCGGCCGCCACTTCAGCGCCGAGGATCAGCTGTCCGTAGTAGCCCTCGTGCTCCGGCTTCAGAACGGCCCGCATCAGCGACTCAAGCCGGTCGACCAGCTTCTCGTACCGGCGCCGGGCCGGCTCGTCCTTCGCGGGGCATCTCGCACAGCTCCCCACCTCTGCCCGCAGCCGTATGTGTGCCATATGTGTGCTGCGCGTACGAAGGCCCTCCTGTCAGACGGACGGAAGGGCCCTGACCAGGTGTTTCTCTGTGCTCCCGGCAGGATTCGAACCTGCGGCGCCCGCTTCAGGAGTGGGATCGAATCCCTGCCGCGGGGTGCCCTGGCGTTGCTATGTGGTGCCGGCTCCTGATCGGCTTCGCGTGGAGGCTCGCGCTGGTGACGCTTGAGCGCGAGTCAGAGCTGGCCGAGGTCGATCTCCACGGTGAAGGGAGCGGAAACCTTGACGACACCGGTGAACATGTCGCCGGTCCGGTAACTGTTTGTCGCCGGGTCGAGGACGTAGGTGTAGATCAGCGGAACGCCGGTGGCGGCCTGCTCGATCCGCCAGTAGAACGCGATACCAGCCTTGGCGTACTGGTCCACTTTCACGATCCGGTCAGTGGTCTCCGACCCCGGCGAGACGACCTCGGCCACCAACAGCACATGCTCGGGGCGAGTGGGTGTGACGTCGATGGTGTCCGCCCGATAGATCACGACGTCTGGGCGGCGGTTGGTGAGCGGCACGTCCTGGAGGCGGACATCGAAGTCCGTGTCGGCGTTCCAGTCCGGTCCGGCCGCGGCATCCAGCGCGTTCGCCAGGATCCGGGCGAGGCGGTTGTGCCGCTTGGACGCACTGGGACTCACGACGACCATCCCGTCCACGATCTCGATCCCCGAACACTGCTCCTCGGACCAGGAGTCGTACTGTTCCGCCGTGATCTGCTCATGCATCCACGCAGGGGCCACCGTCTCGGCAGTCATGACGCTCCTCCCGGACACCCGTCGGGCGGGCCTGATCCCGCTGGAATCAGCGTACTGTCCCTGCGGGACCCGAGAGCGCCGGACAAATCATTCCCTGCATGCATCAATGTCATCGGCGTCTCCTCCGTCCCTGTCCCGGTTCCACGCTCTCCGGGAGCAGTTCCCCGGCGGCTGCCGCCACCACGAGGGTGGCCACTGACGGCGTCGCCGCCGAGACCCGCAGAGCTTCGGCTCGCTCGCGAGTAAAGGTGGGGGTGCCAGGTGCTGTTCGTGTTTGCGGTGCTCCACCCGCCCCTAGCGTGCCGCTTCGGCCGCTTCTACTGGCCGGGAACACCGCTCCTGCAGCGAGCCCTACGGAGTGGAGAACGGCCGCCTGAGGTCTCCGCCCACTGCAGCACCAGTACCAGCGCCAGCCGCCCCGGCGACCACGCGGGCCTGCCCCGGGACGGAAACAGATCGGCGAACTGCTCGTCAGCGAAGAGCACACCCACCCCATACGACAACGTCGGTCTCCACGATCTACCACCACCTGGGCGGGCTACGCGGAGAGGACGCCGCCCAATCAGGTGACAGCCCTTACCGCGGCACGGTCACTGCCATAAGTTTGCCGTCCCCAAGGTGGAGCCAGGGGAGAGGCGGCCCAGCGCCAACCGTGCCACGCGCGGCCAGTCGGTCGCCCCGCCGCTGACCAGCGGTGCGTGGGGGCGACGGCGCGGCACACGCACCCGGAGCGCCCCGGGCGCGCTGCGGCACACGACGGGTGACGGTAGAACGACGTACTCTCCGTCGATGCCGACCGGGAGGGTGTCCGTGCCGGCTTCGACGACGACTTCCCCGGCGTTCAGCCGGATGAGTTGCCCGGAGCGCGGACCGCGCACGATGCGCGCCGCCTGAGCGGTGTTGCCGACCCGCACGCACACGACACCGAGGAGGCCCGAGTCCAGCCGTTCCCTGCGCCCTGGATGGGCCGCGTCAACGGCACGTCCGTAGGGATTGTTGCTGACGAGGACTGCCTGAAGTCCGTCGAGGTGAGTTCCGTCGGCTTGCGCCCGCAGTCTGGGCGCGTCCTCGCCGGTGAGGAGGCCGGGGAGGGTGCGTAGGGTCGTGCGGGCTTTGGCGTCCCGGTACGCGGGGTCGGTGACGATGGACGCGTACGTGCCGAACGAGGCGTTGTTGACGAAGACCCGGTCCGCGGCGTACCCGAGGTCGACGCCCAGCTCGACGCCGTCGGTCAGGGCTTCCAGGGCCGCCGCCGGATCATCGCGGTCCAGGCCGAGGTCGAGGGCGAAGTGGTTGCGGGTACCGGCGGGAATCACCACGAAGGGAAGGTTGTGGCGCGCCGCGACCTCGGCAACCAGCGCCTGGGTGCCGTCGCCGCCCGCCACCGCCAGGAGGTCGGCTCCCTCGGTGACGGCTTGCAGGGCCAGTTCGGTGACGTCCTGGTGTCGGCCCGCGTCGAGCAGGGCCACCCGGCAGCCCGCCGTCCGGGCCTTCTCCACCAGGCCGAAACGCCCCACCTTGCCGCCGCCGGAGCGCGGATTCATGAGGACCCAGGGGGCGCGGGGCGCCTCGGCGACAGTCTGTTCGGAGGCGGTGCGACCAGGTGCGTGACCAGGTGTCAGGGCCGTACGTGCCGCCGTGACGGCCAGCAGCCACAGGCCCAGGGACAGCAGGGCCGGCCCCAGCATGCCGAACGTGGCATAGAGGGTGAGGACAGCGATCGGCGCGGTCACCGACAGGGCCACCCCGAGGGCACGGAGCGCACCGGTGTGCGCCAGGGTCCACCACACACCGACGGCGGCGAGCGCCAGGCCGGCGATGCCGGCCAGCGCCCACAGCACGCTCCGCAGACCGGCGGCGACGAGCGGCACCGTGACGCTTGCCAGCAGGGCGAGCACGGCAAGGCGAGCCCGTCCGGCACTGCCCATACGTACGCCGCGTCGCACTACGACGGTGGACGCTGCCCGTAGGTTCGGCGCTCCTCGTAGGGTCGGCGCTCCTCGGACAGCTGACGCTCCTCGGACAGGTCGAAGAGGTTGTCGCGCTGGACCACACACACGGCCCAGATGATGAAGCCCGAGATCGTGATCATCACTACGGACCAGACGGGGTAGTACGGCAGGGAGAGGAAGTTGGCGATGATGACGAGTCCGGCGATGGCCACGGCGGCGACGCGCGCCCACGCCGAGACCTTGAGCAGCCCGATGCTGACGAGCACGGCGACCACGCCCAGAGCGAGGTGCATCCAGCCCCAGCCGGTCAGGTCCCACTCGAACACGTAATTGCGCGTCGTGACGAAGATGTCGTCCTCGGCGATGGCCATGATGCCCCGGAAGATGTCGAGCAGGCCGACGAGGAAGAGCATCACTGCCGCGAAGGCCGTCAGGCCGGTTGCCCATTCCTGTTTCGCCGTGTGTGCGGGCCGGGTGTGTATCGCGGTCATCTTGCGCCTCGATTCATGGTGTGCGGATGCTCAGCGACGGGGGGTGCGGGCGGTGGAGCCGGTGTGCTCCGCCGGGCCGTGGCCGGTCAGGACCAGTTCCTTGGCCCTGCGGAACTCCTCGTCCGTGATGTCGCCGCGGGCGCGGATCTCGGACAGCTTGGCGAGTTCGTCGATGCTGCTGGGCCGGCCCGTGCCGCCTGCGGCCTCCCTGATGTGGGCGTCGAAGGCTTCCTGCTGTGCTCGGGCCTGCGCTACCTCCCGACGGCCCATGTTCTTGCCGCGGGCGACCACGTAGACGAAGACGCCCAGGAAGGGCAGCAGGACGGTGAACGCCAGCCAGCCGGCTTTCGCCCACCCGCTCATCTCGTCGTCACGGAAGATGTCGACGACGATGCGGAAGAGCAGGACGAACCACAAGATCCACAGGAAGAACAGGAGCATGCTCCAGAAGACGCTCAGCAGGGGGTAGTCGTACGCCAGGTACGTCTGCGCGCTCATATCTCTTCTCCGTCCCCGGCGCTCGCCCGGCCGCCGTTGTGTGCTGTCTTCAGCGTGGACACGGCCAGGGCCGGGTGCCTCACCCGACGCGGGTGATCCTGTGGGCGGCCCGGCACTCGATGGATGCGCTCCCGCGGCGGGCAGGATCAGGGTCCGGCCCGCGTACGGCGGGGGACGGCGGCTGTCCGGTACCAGTCGGAGGAGGCGACGTACTGGCCGAGGGCGAGGCCCGAGACGGCCACCAGGAACACGGCGATCAACCAGGAGAGGAACGTGAAGACGGGCCCCAGCGGGCCGAACTCCCGCAGGCTGCGCTCCATGACCGTGGGCACGAACAGCCCGGCGGCCCAGCTCAGCACGACCGTGCCCGTACCCGCGAGCAGCGCTCCCGGCAGCAGGTCCCGCCAGCCGATCCTGCCGCCCAGCAGGAGGTGCTGGGACCACCACCACAGCAGCGTCGCCGACAGCACGGACAGCACTCCTCCGATCACCGCGCCGCCGCCGAACCCGCCGCGCAGCGGTGCCTGGACCAGGAGGACGCCCAGCCAGACGAGCAGCCAGAGCAGCCAGCGCCAGACGGCGGCCCGCACCGGTGTCCGGGGCAGGTGCCAGCACCGCTCGCAGACCGCCTGAAGCGCCCGGCTGAAGGCCGTGGCGGACACGAGAGTCACCACCACGCCCACAGCTCCGGCGGCGTCCCGTGGTGTGCCGGTGGCGGTGAAGGCACGGCGTACCTCGTCGAGCGTGTTGCCGCGCACCCCCAGAACCGCACGGAGGGAGTCGGTCAGCAGGTCCTGCACCCCTCGGGGGGCGAACGCCGCGACGGTCATCAGCAGCGGGAGCGCGGTGATGAAGGCTTGCGCGGCCAGCCGCACGGAGCCCTCCACGACGTTGAGCGCCGACAGGCGGGGGAGCAGCCTGGCCACCGGACCGGACCGCAGGCTCGCCAGGGCCCGCTCCACCGCCGTGCGCCTGCGGGGCGCCGGGGCGGAGCCGGGTTTCCTCGCCATGGCTCACGGGGCCGCCGCCCGGTCCTCATGCCCGGCGGCCGGGCCCGCGGCGGCCGCGAGGACCGCCAGCACGATCAGGACGGCCACGGCGATGCCCAGAACGAGTGCCACCGCTCCGACCGAGGGGTGGTTCCAGAGCACCAGCGCCAGCGCTCCCGCCGCGATGACGCCACCCGTGGTCCATGCCCGGTGGTCCGCCAGCCAGCGTCCGGTGGACCCGGTGCGCACACCGGCACGACGCAGATCCCGGCCGGCGGCCGTCGTGCCCCGTACCGCCGCCGTGCGGACGGCGCGGGCGGGACGTCCGGGACCGTACAGGTACGCCACCAGTGCCGTGACCACCGCGACGACCAGCAGGGTGCGCGTGCTGTCGCGCAGGAACCGGACGAACGTGTCGTAGATCGCCGCGGCCGCGTCGGTGGGCAGCGTCGTGGGCGGGACCGAGTCCAGATAGACCCGTCGGACCACGGCCAGCGCGACGAGCAGCACCACCATCATCACGCCGACACCCGTCGCGGTGATCATCAGCATCACCCGGTGTGCCGGAGCGGTCCACACGGCGAGCGCGGCGAGTACGACGGTCAGGACGGGCAGCCAGGTGCCGAGAATGTCCAGCAGCCGCATCGTGTCCTGCGCCTTGCCCAGTTCCTCGGTCTGGAACAGCGTGATCGTCCGGTCGGTGTCGGGGATGGCGGCCGCCTTGTCGAAGCCGGCGTCGACGAGCCGCTCCCGTACCTCGTCGACGACCGCTCCCACGTCCAGCTGGACCGTGTCGCCCTCGGCGCGCAGAGCGCCCTCCCTCTCACCGGTGAGCATGTTCACCACTGCCGCGTGCGACCGTCGGTTGGCGCCTTCCCACACCTGCTGGAAGGCGTCGCTGGTGATCACGCGGGTCACGGTGCGGTCCACGACGGTCCTGACCGCGTTGCGCAGCGGACCCTCGAGGGACTCGGCCCCCTCCACGACGCGGGGTGGTGCCCCGGCGTCCTGGAGGGCCTTGGTGAGCGAGTCCGTCACCGCCTTGACGTCCACGTTGGCAACCACCCGGTCCGTGAGCCGGTTGATCACGACCTCCTGCACGGGCGGCTCGGACGCCAGCGGCGCGACGGTCTCCACGTACCTGTCGGTGTCGGAGACCGTGTCCTGGACCCAGGCCGCGACGACGGCCAGGGGCGCGAGCAGCAGGGCCAGCAGGAGGAGGACCGAGGAGCCGGCGCGGCGTACCCGCCGGTGGCGCACCGCCGCGTGACGGCGCAGTCGCTCGTATTCCGCTCGCTCCTCGGCGGTCATGACGTGTTTCTGGTGCGAGGCTCCGCCGGAGTCCGGCGAATCCGGGGTCGAGGCCGGGTTCATGGGTGCTCCTTTCCGCGTGTGCGCCGCCCCGGCCACGAAGGCCGCCGGTCGGGACGACCGTGGTGGGGCGACCGCACGGGCCCGGTGCGTTTGTCGCGCGCACCGGAGCGGCGGGTGCGGTGTCAGGCCGTCTCGGCGGGGGAGTGCGGCCCCGTGAGGTGCGTCTTTCGGAGCGCGGCCCGCCACGCGAGGGCGACCACCGCCTCGCCCAGGCCGAGCAGGACGAGCCACAGGCCGAGCAGCCGGGTCAGGGCGCGGGCCGACTCGGCAGGCAGGGCGAGCACCACGATCCCCGCGACGATGGCGAGCACCGCGACGCCCAGGACTACGCCACGATGCGGCAGGTCCTCGGCGGCAAGCGCCGTGTAGAGGGTGAGGATGCCGGACACCAGCCAGACGACCCCGACGATCAGTGAGAGCGCGGCGATCGTCTGCAGCGGGTTTCGCAGGCACAGCACCCCGGCGAGGACGTACAGCACGGCCAGGAGCAGCCCTGGGAGCCGTTCGTGCCCGCTCCGTGCGAAGACGTTCACGAACCGGAACGCCCCGGTCACCAGCAGGTGCAGGCCGATGAGGACCGCCAGGATGTGCAGGGTCGCCTCCGGCCAGACCAGTACCAGGACGCCCAGTAGCAGGGTCGCGGCGGCCGAGGCCAGGAGCCAGGTCCATGAACGGCCGAGCCGCCCCAGTGCCTGCGCGGGGTCGTCCATCGGACCGGGGGTCGCCCCGTCGGGCTCGTGTTCCTGTCCGGTGCGCGATTGCGGACCACTCGGCATGGTCATGGCTCCTCCTCGCGTGATCGAGCGGTCGTTTCCGGACCGCCGACGGGGCGGTGCGTGAGGGGGCGGTGTGTGAGGGGGCGGTGTGACAGGACCTGACCGATCCAGGGTCATGCCTGTCGCCGGGTGCCGGGGTCACCCGCCACGGGTGATCCGGCGACGCGGCCGAGGCGGTGAGGTGGGAATCTCCGGGGCCTGGACCACCGGCCGTCCGGCCGGAAGGCCGGCGCGCCTGGCCCATCGCCGGTGCGCCTGGCCCATCGGCCTTCCGGCCGGAGAACGAAGAGACACGAGATGAGCGATCCGAGCACTGCCCGGACGGACCGCACCCGGTCCGGGCCGGACGCGCACCCGCGCCGGCGGCTCCGCCCCCGCCGGTGGGCGGCGGCCGTCGCCGTCGCCCGCGCCGTGCTCATCGCCGCCGGCCTGGTCACCGCCTACTACCTGCTGCCCCTGGACGAGCGCGGTAAGGCCGGCGCGTCGGCGCTCCTCGTGTGCGGCCTGGTGGCGGTGCTGCTGGTGTTCGGGTGGGAGATACGGGCCATCGCGCGCTCACCCCACCCCCGCCTGAAGGCCGCCGAGGCCCTGGCCGCCACGCTGGTGCTGTTCCTGGTCCTCTTCGCCGGCGCCTACTACTTGCTGGACCGCTCCGCCCCGGGCTCCTTCAGCGAGCCGCTGACCAGGACGGACGCCTTGTACTTCACTCTGAGCACGTTCAGCACCGTCGGCTTCGGGGACATCACGGCACGCTCCCAGACCGGGCGCGTGCTGACGATGGTGCAGATGGCGGGAGGGCTGCTGCTCGTGGGCGTCGCCGCACGGGCGCTGGCGAGCGCGGTCCAGGCGGGGCTGCGCCGACAGCGCCGGGAGCCGTCGGCTCAGCCGCGTTCCGGTACCGACGCCGGGACGCCGGACCGGGAGGCCGGACCATGACCGTACCCAGCGCTTTCACCGCGTCCCTGGCACCGGCCGAGCGAGCGGCGTACGGCAGGAACGCGCGCAGACGCGCGTCGCGTTCGTGCCACGGCTGGTACGAGACGGCGCAGCGGCGACCCGATCCGATCGGGGTGATAGAGCGTCAGTCAGCCGATCGGGTACCGGAGTTGGTGCCGATCCGCTACGGCCGCATGCTCGAGTCGCCGTTCCGCTTCTACCGCGGCGCGGCCGCGATCATGGCGGCGGACCTGGCGCCCCTCCCCAGCACCGGGCTGCGGGTGCAGCTCTGCGGGGACGCCCACCCGCTGAACTTCCGGCTGCTCGCCTCGCCGGAGCGCCGTCTGGTCTTCGACATCAACGACTTCGACGAGACCCTGCCCGGGCCGTTCGAATGGGACGTCAAGCGGCTGGCGGCCGGTTTCGTGACGGCGGGGAGGGCGAACGGCTTCTCGCTCAAGGAGCAGAACAGCACCGTGCGGGCCTGCGTGCGGGCCTACCGGGAGCGGATGCGCGAGTTCGCCGGACTGCGCACCCTGGACATCTGGTACGCCCAGGACGACGCCGACCGGCTGCGGGAACTGCTGGCGTCGTCGAGGGCGTCGTCGAGGGACAAGTCGCTGGACAGGGAGGCCAGGCGCCGCACCGCCGAGGCCACGGCGCGGGCCCGCACACGTACGCACCTGAGGGCCTTCGCGAAACTCACCCGCGTCACGGCCGAGGGCCGGCGCATCGCACCGGACCCACCGCTGATCACTCCGCTCGGCCAACTGCCGGCCGCCGACTCGTCCGAGGCCGGACGTGAGAAGGAACTCCAGGCCCTCCTGGACGGATACGCGCGGACCCTGCCGTCCGAACGCCGGCACCTGTTGCGTCACTACCACCTGGTGGACATGGCGCGGAAGGTGGTGGGCGTCGGCAGTGTCGGTACGCGCTGCTGGGTGCTGCTCCTGCTCGGCAGGGACGACGACGACCCGCTGCTGCTCCAGGCCAAGGAGGCCCAGGAGTCGGTGCTGGCCGCACACACGGGCGGCGAACACTACGACAACCAGGGCCGCCGGGTGGTCGCCGGACAGCGCCTGATGCAGACGGCCGGCGACATCTTCCTGGGCTGGACGCACGTCGTGGGCCTCGACGGGCAGGGCCGGGATTTCTACGTGCGCCAGCTGTGGGACTGGAAGGGCATCGCACGGCCGGAGACCATGGGGCCGGGCCTGCTCTCCCTCTTCGGCCGGCTGTGCGGGGCGTCCCTGGCGCGGGCCCACGCCCGCTCGGGCGATCCCATCGCCCTCGCCGCCTACCTGGGCGGCAGCGACCGCTTCGACCGCGCGCTCACCGAGTTCGCCCAGTCCTACGCCGATCAGAACGAGCGGGACCACGAGGCGCTGGCAGCCGCATGCCGCTCCGGCCGGATCAGGGCGGAGCGGCTTTGAGTGCGGAGCGGCTTCGAGTACGGCACTGCGGTCCCGTCACTCCGGCAGCTGCCGCATCTCCAAGACACGCAGTCCCAGTGACTGGCAGCGCGCCAGCAGCCCGTACAGGTGCGCTTCGTCCACCACAGGGCCGAACAGGACGGTCTGTCCGGACATCACCACGTGGCCCAGCTCCGGAAAGGCTTTGGCCAGCGTTTCTGACAGGTGTCCTTCGACTCGGATCTCGTAGCGCACGAGCGGTCCTCCCATGGACTGCCTGGGGCAGGCGGACGGCGCCCTTCCCTGAAATCGTCCGCCTCCGTGCACCTTCGGGCCTCACCCGGTACAGGTGACCGTTGCCCGGCAACCGAACGCCACGGATCAGTGCCACGGATCAGTGCCACGGATCAGTGCTACGGATCAATGCGTCAGAACGATCTTGAAGGAGATGATCAGCAGACCGAGCAGCAGGTTGACCGAAGCGGTCGCGGCCACAAGCCGCCGCGAAGCACCGGCGCGGCGCGCCGCGGCCACGGACCAGCCCACCTGCCCGGCCACGGCGACGGCGAGAGCCAGCCAGAGGGCACCTCGCACGTCGAGGCCCAGGAGCGGGCTGACGGCCACCGCGGCGGCCGGCGGGACGGCGGCCTTGACGATCGGCCACTCGTCACGGCACACGCGCAGTACCACCCGGCGATCCGGAGCCTGTTGGGCCAGCCGTGCCCCGAACAACTGGGCATGCACATGCGCGACCCAGAACACCACGCCGGTGAGCAACAGCAGCAGCACCAGCTCGATGCGGGGGAACGAACCCAGTGAGCCGGCGCCGATCACCACGGAGGCCGCGAGCATGGATCCATAGACGCCGCCCGTGTAGTCCGTGCGGGCCCGGCGCTCGGCACGGCGGTCCGCGCGGGCCGTGGCCGGGCCGGTCCTGGTCCTGGACACCGGTGACTCCCTCCGGACTCAGCGCGTCGACCCGGTCACTCCGGCCGGAGCATCGGCGTCCGGCTGCCGCCGACGGCCTTCCCGGCCGGTCGGCAGGTGCGGTGTGACCAGGAAACTGGCGAGAGCGATGCCGCCGGTGGCCAGGATCGCCGCCTTCAGGCCGTCCAACTGCGCGGAGGCGTAGGAGTCCGCGACGGCGTCGACCTGGGACGGCGGCAACCCGGCACGTTCGGCCGCCGAGCGCACCTGATCGGTGGAGACGAAGGTGATCCCGGCCTCGAGAGCGACACCGACCTGCTCACGGGTCTGTTCGGACAGCTGCGGATTGTCGTCCACCTGCGTGGTGACGGCGTGGGCCAGCCCACCGATGAGGATCGACCCGATGAGCGCGGTGCCCAGCGCGGAGCCCAGATTCTGTGCCGTGAACTGGAGTCCTCCGGCCTCACTGCGTTCCTCCTCGCCGACGCCGGACTGGACGACGTTGCCCAGCTGCGACGCGAGCAGGCCTACGCCCACGCCCAGCAGGGCCATGGCTCCGGCGAACTGCGCGTCGTCGATGACCGGGTCGATGGTGGCCAGCAGCCACACGATGGCCGCCGCCAGGGTCAGCAAGGCCAGCCGGACCACCCTGCGCGGCCCCATCACCCGCCCCAGCGAGGACCCGCACAGGGAGGTCACGAGCATGGTGGCGGACACCGGGAGCAGGCGCAGCCCCGTCTCGAAGGCGTCGAACCCCTGCACCACCTGCAAGTACAGCGGGATGGTGAAGAACAGCCCCAGCAGGATGAGGTTCTGGCTCAGCAGCGTCATCAGGCCGGACCGCAGCACGGGCCTGCCCAGCAGGGACAGGTGGACGAGGGGGTCGGCGCCCCGGTGCTCCCGCCGCCGCTCCCAGTGCCGGAAGAGGGCCAGGACGGCCGCCCCCGCGCCGACTACGAACAGCGTCGGGGCGAAGCCGAGGACGGTGAAAGGCGGGTTGCGGGGCTGCACCCATCCCCAGGTGCTGCTCTGCAGCACCCCGAGCACGCCCAGCCCCAGTCCGGCCGCGGAGAGCACCGCACCGACCCCGTCCAGCCGGGGGCGCGGGCCGGTCGGAGCGGGCGTCGTGATCACCCGGCGGCACAGCAGGACGGCCACGACGACCACGACCTCGCCGGCGAAGACCAGCCGCCAGGTCAGGTACGTCGTCACCCAGCCGCCCAGCAGCGGGCCGACCGCGATCCCGGCACCGGCGAGCCCGCCGATGACCGCGTAGGCGACGGCCCGGTCCTTCCCGCGATACGACTCCGCGACGAGGGCGGCCATGGCGGGCAGCACCATGGCGGCTCCGAGTCCCTCGATGACGGACCAGCCCAGTGTGAGGACCCACAGAGTGGGTGCCACGGCGGTCAGGGCCGACCCGGCGCCGTAGACGACCAGCCCCAGGAGGAACATGCGGCGACGCCCCAGGATGTCCCCGCACCTGCCACCGATGATCATGAACGCCGCCATGACCAGCGCGTACAGAGTGATGACGGCCTGGATGGCGGTGACCTCCGTGTCGAAGTCCTCGACCAGCTGACTGATGGACACGTTCATGACGGAGGTGTCCAGGACCATCAGGAACTGGGCCGTACCGAGGACGATCAGAGCCCGCCAGTGCTTCACGGTGTCCACCTCGCAGAGTCGTCCGCCCAGGTACGCCGCCGGAGTCGGCGGGGCAGTGGGCCGGCGCACGCCTCGCCGCTCCTCCCATCGCATCCGAGGCACGCCCTCCGTGCCTCACCCGCCGCGGGGGAAGGGCTGTGCCCCGGTCACCGAGGCGCGTTCACAGCAGGCGGAGGTCGCGCGCGCGGCGTACCGCGTCGCCTCGCCGGTTCACCGCCAGCTTCCGGTAGACGCTCTTGAGGTGGGTCTTCACCGTGTTCGCCGACACGTACAGGTCGGCGGCGATCTCCTCCGTCGACATCATCCGGGCCAGCCGCTCAAGGACGTCGCGCTCGCGTCCGCTCAGCTCCACCGCGACGAGCGGCGAGGGCGGCGATTGAGGCGGCGGCCGCTCACCCCGTCGTGGCGAGCCGGGCGTGAGCCAGCCCGAGGCCAGCTCGTCCAGCGGAGCCGTGGCCAGGAGGGGCCGGAGCCACGCTCCGGTGTCGAGGAACGGGCGCCGCAGCCGCTCGCGCCGGGCGTCGAGGAGCGCATGCGCCACGAGCCTGCGGGCGGTGGCGGTGTCTCCCGCCGCCTCGGCCGCCTGAGCCCGCACCAGCGCTGCCCTCACGGTCACCGCCGGCCCGGCCCGGCCCCCGGTGCGGATGCTGTCGAGCAGGTCGATGGCCGCTCCGGTACGGCCTGCGGCGAGCTGGATCGCCGCGGCCTCCGCGGCACACGCCGGCTGGTCGCCGGACACGCCCTGGAGCAACTCGGCGGCTTCGCCCGGCCGTCCTTCGGCCAGGTGGGCGGCGGCGGCGACGAGCGCTTCATGGCTTGCCGCCCAGGGTGAGGCCACGGCGGCGGAGACGGCCGGGCCCGCCGCCTCTACGGCGGCCCGTGCCTTGCCCCTGACCAGCAGGAGGCGAGCTGTGGCGAGGGCTCGTCCCGCCGCCATCACCGGATCACGCGTTCCCGAGGGGAGCTGGGCCGTCTCGTCGAGGAGGGCCTGGGCCCGGCCCAGTTCGTGGCGGTCGACGGCCACGGCGGCCAGGACCAGATGTCCGATGCCGGAGCCGGACGGCTGGGGAAGGCCGACCCGCTCCGCCTCGGACACGGCCGCCAGGGCCTTGCGCTCCGCCCTGCCGAGCCAGCCGTTCAGGTAGTGGAGCAGGGCCAGGTGCCCCATCGACTCCTCCCGGGGCACCGCGGTGGAGGCTCCGCCGGGAGCGCCGGCCGCCGTGGTCAGGGCAGCGCGCGCGTCCTCGAAGTGCCCGGCCCACAGGCGGGCCGAGCCCAGATGGGTCAGCAGGAGAGCGATGAGTTCAGGATGCTTGTCCAGGAGGTGAGCCGGGACTTCCCGCCGCAGTTCGTCGGCCGCTTCGGCGGCCCTTTCGGCCCGTGGGGGACATCCGGTCAGCCGGGCGGCCAGTGCCTCCAGCAGCGCACAGCTCAGCTGGGCGGCCGCCGGGTCGGGCGGGTCGTCGGCCAGATGCTCCTCGGCGTGGCGCAGGCGGGTCAGACCGCGGTCGAGGTCGTACCGGGACAGGTCGCGGGCCGCGCGCACGAGGTCCGTCGCCGGACTCCTGGCCTCGGGCCCCATGTGGGAGAACAACTCGGTCAGGTCACCCGAGCGCAGGCCGGTGAAGAGCTGTCCGATCGCCAGGTCGTCGACGAGGGCGCCGGCGGCGAAGTCCCAGTCGCCCGCGGCGGCGCCGTGGGCGAGTGTCTCCGGCAGCAATCCGGAACGACGCAGCCACCGCGCGGCCCGCCGGTGGAGTTCCGGCTCCAGCCCGGGCAGGCGCACGCGCAGATGGGCCCGGAGTATCTCCCCGAACAGCGGGTGGAGCTGGTACCACGAGTGCCCGAGGTGCTCGACGAACGCGTTGTCGCGGTGCAGTCCGGCGAGGATGGGCTCGGCATCGTTGCGGAGGGTCAGCGCGTTGGCAAGATCGGGACAGAAGCGCTCCAGGACGCTGACGCGCAGCAGGAGGTCCTGTGTCTCCTCCGGCTGACCCTTGAGGACCTCGGTCAGCAGGAAGTCCGCGACCGTACTGCGGTCCGCCTCGAACTCCTTCAGGTAGAGCTCCGGGTCGGCGCTTTCCCGAGCGGCCAGGGCGCACAGGCGCAAGCCGGCGGCCCAGCCTCGGGTGCGGTCCACCAGGGGGCGCGCGGCGTCGACCGGAAGGCTCAGACCGTGCAGCTCGAGGAGTGTGACGGCCTCTTCCGGCGTGAAGGCCAGCTCGGCGGCGCGGATCTCCGTCAGCTCGCCGGCCGCCCGGTAACGGTGCAGCGGAAGCAGCGGTTCGGTGCGGGTGACGAGGACGAGGTGCAAGCCCCGCCCGGCGTGGTGCAGGACGAACTCCAACTGCTCCGCGACCTCCGGAGCGGTCACGCGGTCGTACTCGTCGAGCACGAGGACCACGGGCCGGTCGCGATCGTTCAGCTCGGCGGCGAGCGCCGCCAGCAGCTTCTGGTCCACTCCGGTCGCGTCCGCCGGGGCCCCGACCGCGTCGGATGCCGGTGCACCGCAGGCGCGCAGGGCCTGAAGGACGTACGCCCAGAACACCCCGGGACGCCGGTCCCCCACTTCGACGGTGAGCCAGGCGACCGGCGGCCGCAGTCCGGCGGCCCAGTCGGCGGCGAGCAGCGTTTTGCCGGCCCCGGCCGCCCCGTTGACCAGTGTCAACGGCGTCCCGCGAGCCTGGTCGAGGTGGTCGACGAGCCGCTGCCGCCGCAGGAACGTGGCGGGTCTCGCCGGGAGGGCGAACCGGGTGCGCAGGAACGGGTCTCCCTGGGGATCGGCGCACGGAACGGTCGGAACGGCCGGCGCTGTTTGAAACCCAGCTGCCATGATCGGTTACGCCGGTTCCGGGGCGAAGGGATGCAACTCGTCGGCTCCGGCCTGTATGACGCCGTAGCTGCTCTCGGGTACCTCGTTCCAGGCACCCGGCAGGTCACCGAGGGGCTCGGACACGATGAGGCGGGTGTCGTCGGACACTTCCCGCAGGAACGCCGTATCGGGGTACAGCTTGCGCAGGGCGTCCACGCGGGTGCTGTAGAACAACGACCGGGAAGCACCCTGGCTCGAGTAGCGGAAGGCCCATACGCGTTCGCCGTCGCTCACGCCGATGGTCATCTGGAGCGGGAACTCCACACCGTGGTCGCGTCCGCTGCGCTCCACCACTCCCACCATCCGCGCCACGGCGCCCGGCGGGTCCTGCTCCAGGCCGAAGGTGACCGCCAGGTAGAGCATCATCTCCGAGTCCGTCGTTCCTTCGATGTCGGAGTACAGCTCAGGGTCGACGAGCAGGGACAGCTCGCGGCGCATGAGGTGGAAGCCTGTGATGGCACCGTTGTGCATCCACATCCAACGGCCGTGCCGGAACGGATGGCAATTCGTCTGCTGCACCGCCGTGCCGGTCGACGCCCGTATGTGGGCGAAGAACAACGGGGAGCGGACATGATCCGCGATCTCCCTCAGGTTGCGGTTGTTCCAGGCGGGGCCGATGTCCTTGAGCAGGGCAGGGGTGTCGATGCTTTCCTGCGAGTACCATCCGACGCCGAAACCGTCGCCGTTCGTCGTCTCGACTCCCAGTCTGGAGTGGAGGCTCTGATCGATCAGCGAGTGGGCCGGTTTGTAGAGGATGGTGTCGAGCAGCAGGGGTGTTCCCGAGTAAGCGAGCCATCGGCACATGAGCGATCACCTGTGTTCAATGAGTCCGCCGGTCACCTGGCTGCTGCACCCCGCTACCGTCGGATCGGCTTCGAGCGCGCTGTGGACGGATTGCCGCCTTCCCAGCGCTGAAGCCGACGTCGTGTCCGCTGATCGGGTGGCTCCTGTCCGGCTGATCCCATTTTCGCCTCCCTCGCCGCGCATCGCCATGCGGGGGCGGATCGGACGGCCAATTGCTCCGAGCTCGGGCGGTGCCATGGCAGTCCTCACTTGTCAGTCTGCAGCCGGGTGACGTAGTGCGGGCCGACAACCTTGCTGCGGAAGGTGGACTGGGCGCGGCGCCGGACGGCGGGGGCACGTCCGGGGCGTTCCAGGTCCCGCTCGTCCTTTGAACAGGTCCCGCTCGTCCTCTGAAGAGGTAAGCAACGGACAAGAGTTATGGATCAGCCGAGGCCATTCCCGGCGCCCGGCCGCGCCCGCGTCCGAAGCTTCCGCCGGAAACCGGTACGACGCGCAACTCGACCGCCCGCGTGTTGAGTTGGGGCCACGGGCGGCCGTACTCCGCGCGCCCCGATCACGAGGATCCGGCATCCGTTCCGGCCGTGCCCGCTCCTGCGCCGCTCCGCGGCCGAGCAGCGGTCTTCAGTACGACTCGTAGCATCGCAGCCGTGAACCCGGTGAACGGTCGTGTGCTGGTCGTCGACGACGACGCCGCCATCCGGCGCTCGCTGGAGCGGGGCCTGCGGCTGAACGGCTTCTCCGTCGTACTGGCCGACAGCGGCCGCGCGGCACTGGATGCGGTGCGCGACGGGTCGCCGGACGTGGTGGTGCTGGACGTCTCCATGCCCGGCCTGAGCGGCATCGACGTGTGCCGCACGCTGCGGGGAAGCGACAACGAGGTGCCCGTGCTGATGCTCTCCGCCCTCGACGAGGTCTGCGACCGGGTCGCCGGACTCCAGGCGGGCGGTGACGACTATCTCATCAAGCCCTTCGCCCTCCAGGAGCTGGTGCTACGGCTGGGTGCGCTCCTGCGCCGCCGGCCGCCCGCCGCAGACGACCGGATGCGTGTCGGACCGCTGGTCCTGGAGCCGGCCGCGCGCGAGGCGCACATCGACGGTGAACCGCTGAAACTCACGCGGCGCGAGTTCGAGCTGCTGGAGGTGCTGGCCCGCAACGCCGGGATCGTACTCACCCGGGACCAACTGCTGGACCTGGTGTGGGGCTACGACTTCGAGGTGCGCACGGACGCGGTGGACACCTTCGTCAGCTACCTGCGCCGCAAGCTGGAGGCCGGTGGCCGGCCCCGGATGCTGCACACCGTGCGCGGGGTCGGCTTCGTCCTCCGCGAGCCCCGGGACGCCCTGCCGTGAGGCTGTCCACGCGGATCGCGATCGCCGTCGGCGTCACCGTACCGCTGCTGGTACTGGCGTCCGGCCTGTTGCTGCTGGGCATTGTCACCAGGGACCTGCACCAGCAGCAGGACGCCGGGTTGAGCGATCGGGCCGCCGCCCTCACCCCGGACGCCAAGGCGCTGCTGCGGGCCACCGCCTCCAGGTCGCCGTCCGTCGAACACGCCCGTGAACGGCGGCTGTTCGCGGCCGCGCTCGACGTGGGTGTACGGCTGACGCGACCAGCCGGCACGCTGACCGCCGGCGGCCCCCAGCCGAACGTGTCCGTGCCACTGCCGCCGAGCGCCACGACACCCGTCACCGTACGCGTGGCCGGTGAGGGCAGTTGGCGGGTGCTGTCGGTACCGGTGTCCGTCAAGCGCCCGGCGGTGGACGGCACCCTGTGGCTGTTCTCCCCGGACACCGCGAACCAGGCGCAGATCCGACTGGTGCGCGGGCGGATGCTCACCGTCGCGCTTCTGGCCGCCCCGCTCACCGGGGCCGTGGCCTGGGCGGCGGCTGCCGGTGCCGTACGACCGCTGCGGCGGCTGCAGCGGCGTACCAGCGGCCTCGACCCCAGGAGCAGCGCCACGCGCCTCGATCACACCGCGACCGGGATCGCCGAGGTGGACGACCTGGCCCGGACGATCCGTACCGTGCTCGCTCGCTACGACCAGCAGACCGCCCGCACCGCGGAAGCCCTGGAGGTGGCCCGCTCGTTCTCGGCCGCCGCCTCGCACGAGCTGCGCACCCCGCTGATGAGCATGCGGACCAACCTGGACATCCTCAGCGAACACCCGGACCTGGCGGAACCGGACCGCACCGAGGTGCTGGCGGACCTGCGGCGCGAGCACACCCGGCTGCTGGGGCTGCTGGTGATGCTCCGGGCGCTGGCCCGGGGCGACCTGGTCGAGGCGGACGCTCTCGGCCCGGTCGACTTGACGGAGGTCGTTGACGCCTCGGTCGCCGACCTGCGCCGCAGATGTCCGGACGCGCACGTGACCGTGGCCGGCTCCCCGGGTCTGTGGACGTACGGCTGGGAGCAGGGACTGCGATCCGCCGCGGACAACCTGCTGGCCAACGCCTGCACCCATGGGCGGTCCGAGTACGAACGGGCCCGTATCGAGGTGACCCTGCGGCGGGACGGGCAGGAGGCTGTGCTCACCGTGGACGACCGGGGGCCGGGCATCCCGCCTGAACAGCGCGAGGCCGTGTTCCAACGGTTCCACCGCCGTCCGGACAGCCCCGGTTCGGGATTGGGGCTCACCCTGGTCGCACAGCAGATCGCGCTGCACCAGGGCGGCGTCAGGGTCGGGGACCGCCCGGACGGGCGGCGCGGCACACGGTTCGAGGTACGCCTTCCGACGAGGGCGGACCGCACGCTTCCGCCGCCGCGCGGAGACTGGCTCTCGGCGCCCGGGACATCACAAGGTTCCCACAAAGACGCCTCCTAGCTTCCTCGGTGTCAGGCACCGTGCCTCACACGAAGGAAGGGACACATCATGCGAGCCAGGAAGACCGTCGTCATCGCCGCGGCGGTGGCTGCCCTGATGGGCGTTGCGGGCACCGCTGTGGCGGAGAACTCCAGCGCTTCCCCGTCACGGAAGCCCGTCGCCGCGGCCGGAAAGGACGGCACCAACAAGCTGTGCGAGCACGCTCCGAAGAGGGAACAGCGGATCGAGAAGAAGCTCAGGCGGCTGGACGGATCGGGGAAGGGCTCCATCGCCCGGCTGGAGAAGCGGGCCGACGCGGCGAAGGCCGCCCACGAGAGCGCGGTCGCGAAGTACCTCGATGACCAACTGGCCTTCCGCAAGTCCCTCGTACCGACCCTCCAGCAGCGTGAGAAGGACCTGGCCAAGGTGCACAACTGGTGCGCCTGAGGCCACAAACGTCCTGGGGCCGTGCCGGAATCACTCCGGCACGGCCCCAGGACCTGCGCTTTCCGTGCTCCCGCAGGGGCAGCGCGGGGCTCCCTGAACCTGCGACACCCGCATTGGGAGTTCGATGCGAGTGCGGCGTGCCTCCCGAGACAGAGAGACCAGCGGGCAAGATGGCCTCATGACAAAGCTTTCCGTACGGTCGGTCCGTCGTGCCTCCTCCGGTTCGGTGCTGTCGTTGTGGTCACAGGACTCCGTGTTGTCGATCGGCTCAGTGGGATCGGTCCTGTCCGTGGGGTCCGTGGGTTCGGCCTTGTCCGTCGGTTCGATCGGAAGTGCCCTGTCGGTCGGCTCGATCGGTTCCGCCCTGTCGCTGATCTCAACCGGTTCGTGGCTGAGTACGGGATCGTTGTTTTCCGCGCAGTCGCGGTGGTCGGTGCTGTCCTGGCGTTCCTCTCGCGGTTTCCTGGCCGCGGGAGCGGTAGGGGCAGCGACCGGAGGCGCCCTGCTGCTGGCCCAGATGCTGCACAAGGCCGAAACCGGTACCCAATAACCTTGATCAGGTTGAGAGGTTATTTCGCTCGGCATTTCATAACGGCATGAGTGCTTGGTCCCGTGGCGCAGGGTCGCGCCGGGTGATGGTGGCCTCGCCGGCGAGGCAGCGGGTCATCACCCGGTCACCGCGAGGTGGGTCACGGCTTCGGAGCGGGCGGACAGGATCTCGTAGTCGCAGGCCGGGCGAGAGGTTGATGGATGAGTGGGCCCAAGGGCCGCTCGATGGCCCAGCCCCTGAACTCACGGTCTCAGCTTGGGAAGTTGCGGTCTTCTGAGGCTCGTTGGGGCGTCGACCTGGGCGAACGGCCGTGCCGTGGCCTCCTCGGGCTTGGCTGCTCTCACCGTGACTCCCCGCTATTCCCCGCTCTATCTGGTGCGGTTGTGGCGCAGAGGCGTTGCTCGGCCGCTTGCGGTAGTGGGCCATGGTCGAGCGTTCAGATCTCGGTCAGCGTCTTGTCCGGCGTTCCCGAGAACGCGTAGATCGGTGACGATGCCAAGGGGTCCAACATCGCCTGGGAAGGGGCACCCTTAAGGATCGGGAAGAAGAATATTTTTGGCCGCCTGGATAGCGCCTCTGCGCCCGAGCGGCCGTACCGCAGATGACGCACGTTGCTCAACAAGCGCTTGCGGTATACGGCCCGCTGGACGCGTCGAGGAGGTCATCCGGGGTACGTCACTTAGGCGCCTCACGGGCTATGTTGCGTTGCATGGCCTTGGCTACGCTGTACACCCCGTAGCCGATCAATCCGGCGGCGAGGGCTCCGCCTACTACGTAAACCATGTCCTTGCTCCCATTTCCGTCAGGACGGTCCCATTCGCTGGGCCCTTCATACCGAGGATCACCCCACCGCCATATAGCCGCCAGCTGAGCGGCATCGGGCCCAACGACCGTCACCAGAACGACGGTCCCACCGTCGTGTCCGTCGCCCGGTCCGTCGCCAAAGGGCCCGTTCGAGGGGATCAGCCCTCTGAACTGGCCCTTACTGATGTGCCCCCGGCAGGATTCGAACCTGCGACATCCGCTTCAGGAGTTCTCCCTGAGAGGGGATGTGACCTGCGGAAACATTGGGGTGCACGGCACTGACGTCCTCGCCCACCACCAGAGAGTGACCGACTCTTGGCAGGGGGAGCCACGCAACTCGATCCACACCGGCGGTCGCCGCCGCCCACCGAGCGACCCAAACGCGACGGCGCCCCACCCCCGCCCGCTTGGGGGTGGGGCGCCGTCGTGTGCGTCAGCTCCCGGCGCGAGCCCTGCGCCGGCGCCACCAGACGAGTGCGGCACCGGCCGCCACCGCAGCCGCGGCGAGGGCGGAAATCAGCCCCACGGGGGTGTCTGATCCGGTGTCGGCGAGGTCGCCGTCAGGGTCCGGGGTGTTGTCGTCGGGCTTACCCGGAACGGTCCCGGTCGGCGTCGGATCCGGCTCCGGGCCGGTCGGCGTCGGTGTCGGGGTGGGGTCCGGCTTCCCGGAACCGGTCGGCGTCGGCGTCGGCGTGGGATCCGGCTTGCCGTCGCTGGTGTTGGCGGCCCCGTTCCCGCCGAGGAACGCGGTGTCGGTGTCGCGGGCCGAGGTCTCCGCGCGAACAGAGTCCTTCGTCGTACGAGGCAGCTCGCGATTCTGGAGCTGGAACTCCACACCGGAGATGTTCCGCTTCGGCGCCTTCGCGAAGTCGACCCCACCGACGAAGAAGGTGTAGATGCGGCCGTCGGCGAGAGGCCACTCATACGTGAAGTCGCCCTCAGTGAACGACTTCCGCATCTCCTGCCACACGGTCCGCTTGTCCCAGTCGGCGTTCTCGCCGCGCAGCGGCCACCGCTTCAGGTTGTTGCTGTTGATGATGGGCCGGAAGTCGGTTGCCTTCTTCGCGTCCTGGATGCGGATCCACTCGGCCGCGACGCGGGACTTGTAGACGCGGCGCAGGTCGGCGTACTTCTTCTCGGTGTTGATCTGCTTCTGGACGTGGGGGACGAGGTAGCGGTCGATCAGCCGGTGGCTGTACTCCTTCTCCTCCTTGGTCAGCTTCTTGGAGCAGTCCTCACCCTGGACGGGGGTGTCGAAGTCCATCGCCGCGTGGTTGACCTTCAGCGGCGCGTCCAGGATGTAGATGCCGCCGTCCTGCTCGCGGACCTTCGCCCGGTCGGGCACGATCCAGTTGCGGCCGGATCCCCAGCACGGAACCCCGTCGACCTTCGGCGCGGCGTTCATGAACTCCTTGCCGGGCGAGACTTCGGGGTTCATGGCGCGGGAGAAGTCCCGCTTCATCTCCATGTCGGCTTCGAGGAGGACGCGGCCAGTGTCGGTCTCCCCGAAGTCCTTGTCCATGATCGTGTCGGGCTGGTCCGGGTTCAGGTTCACCCACATGCGGTCCGGGGTGAGCGCCAGCCACGTGAACAGGGCATCGGAGGCGAGTTCCAGCTTCGCCTGACCGCCCCAGCCGGGTTCAGTGTCCTCGTCGGGCATGAAGTCGGCCTTCATGCTGTAGTCGAGTCCCTTGCCCTTGACGGGGTTGCCGACGTACTGAAGCTCAAGGGTGGAGAAGTCGACGCCACCCGGGCCGCGGCCGAGGACGCCGCGGGTGTTGGCCTGGTTGTGCTGCTGCTGGATCTGCTTCGCCTGCGCCGGGTTCTTCCCCGAACCGTAGGCGATGGAGTTGATCGGCCCCTGCGTGCCGGTGTTCGGCCTGGGGTTGAACACCGGGTAGGACTTCGTGTACTTCGTCTGCGGCCACAACCCCTTCGCCGTGGCGCGACGCTCAGCGATCCGGATCGGGTTGTTGCCGGTGCCGCGCTCGCCCCGGAGCTTGGCGTTCTCCGACTTGTACTCGCGGGTGGTGGCCCCGTTGGGCTTCTCCCCGGCGTACATGGTGAACCGCGACTTCGTGAAGTCGTACTTCGCGTCCTTGTGCCGCAGGATGATCTTGTCGTTCTTGAACTGGCCCGGCTTACGCTTGCCGTCGGCCTTGAACTCACCGAGGTCACCGGTGCGCTGGTTGTAGGCGTCATACCGGCGGGAGGCGATCTTGTTGCCGTCCTTGTCGAAGATCTCGACGGTCACCTCACACAGCCAGTCCGGGCCGATGAGACGGTAGTCCTGGATGGTCTTCCGCTCGAAGACGCCTCCCTTCTCCCGGGAGTGCTGGGCGCCGATCAGGTTCTGCGGCACCCACTTGGCGAAAGGCTTCGGGGACGGCTTGCCCTGGATGTAACGGGCGTAGCGAGCCCAGATGGCCCGCTTCATGTCCTCGGGGCTCTTCGACGCCCGGTAAGCGTTGTCCCACTTGCGGATGTCGGCGTCGGTGTTGCCGACACTGTTCAGGTCAGCGCGGGTGGGGGCGGAGACGTTCTCGAAGCCCTTGAACTCCAGGTTGAAGTAATACTCTTCATCCGGGCCGGACCTCGTCCAGTGGTGCTGTCCGCTCGGCGCTCCGGAGTTCGCCGGGGTGCGGGGGAACGTTCTGCCGAGGTGCATCTTGTCGCACCGGCCGCCGCTGGTCACCTTCGCGTAGTCGCCCGGCGCCGCCACAGCCGGGCTCGCGGGAAGCCCGACGAGCATCATCCCCGCCGAGGCGACGACCGCCAGGCACGAGCCCAGACGCCGCCGCAGGCGGATTCGTATCGGTGTACTCAAAGCTGTGTCCCCCTGGTTGGGGGCCATGGGACAGGAAAGGGACGCGGGCGAGGCAGGGCCCCCGTTTTGCGCCGCCCGTCCGCCGGCAAGCCTAGTGACTGACGCCCCATCAGATACAAGAGACCTGTTGGTTTGTTGTGTGAGAACTGTGCAAAGACGGGGGGCCTGTTGGGGCTGTTACCGTCGCCTGCATGACCGAAGCTGACGAGACGTACGACCCGACCCGGCACCCCGACCTGCTCGCGTGGCTCGCCGAACGCGAGGGCGCTCACGCCGCGTGGGCCGCACAGACCTCCTTCGCCGGCGTCCTCGACTTCTCACCGGCCTCCCTGGCGATCCTGGACGACCTGATCCGGGAAGCCGCGAACAGCATGGAGGAGATCACCGACCGGCGCATGACACCCTTCGTTCAGGGCGCGATCTGGTACGTCGGGGAAGTGTTCTGCCGCCACAAGGGCATGGTGTGGAAGTACATCCCGGACCTCGTCAGCGGACAGCTTGAACCGTTCTTCAACGCGGGCGCGGAGACCTCCGCCCTCGATCACCCCTGCGTCGGCGCCCCCGGCGACCCGGACAGCTACGTGTACCCGCTGAACGCAATCCGGAGGATCCTCCTCACCGAGGATGAAGTCGGCAACAAGGTCCATGACAGCCTCCCCTCGATCTTCGCCGACCCCTTCGGGGAAGACGACGAAGACGACGAGGAGATGGACCCGTCGGCCGGGTGGGGATGAGGACCACTCACCAGAGCACCGAGGCACCGTCTCCTTCACCTCCGGGGAGGCGGCGCCTCACACTTGTCGCTGGATCGTGTGGCGCAGGCGTATCGGGGCTGATCGGGGAGTCCTGTCGTGCTGGAGTGTTCTTCGTGAGCGACCGCCAGCCTTACAAGACCGACTTGTCCGACGAGCGGTGGGCCCTGATCGAGCCCGTCATCGCCTCCTGGAAGGCTCAGCATCCCTCCGGCTCGCGGCGCAGGCTCTCGCCGACTCGATGCAGTTGCACACTGCGGACGACGGCTCGGCGGCCGCGGCTGACCTCGATGAGGCCGTCGTTCTTGAACTGGGTGAAGGCGCGGTGAGCGGTGCTGACTGAGACACCATGGGCTTGGGCGATGTCGCCGATGGTGGGGACGTCCTCGCCGGGCAGCTTCATGCCGTCCTTGAGGAGTGGCTCCGTAGCCGGGGGCGGGTGCCCGGCGTGCACTCCTCGGTCGCCTCGTCGTACGTGCCCGGGACCGCATCCACTTCGAGGGCATCGCCGAGTGGCTCGCGGCAGCGCTTCTTCGCGCTGGCGGTCGCGAAGGCCGGGCTGGGCCACAAGTCCGCGACGCTGACCCTGGACGCGTACGGGCACCTCCTCCCCGACCGCCTGGACGAGGCATCGAAGAAGATGCACGAGCGCCGCTCCAAGCAACTGGCCAAGGCGAAGGCCAAGCTGGAGAAGGCGGAGAAGAAGGCCCGCAAGGCTGCCGAGGCCGTGGCCGTGGCCGTCCTGGAGGATCCCGCGGCGTGATGTGTGCCTTATGCGTGCTGTGTATGACAGCAGGGGCCGCTTCGGCGGCGCGGCGGAACGCCCCCTGCATTCGGGCTGCTAGGGCAGGTCGCGGCGGACCAACGCCTGAGCGAATGGTTCTCCGGTGGCCCGGGCGTAAGCCATCCGCTCACGCACCTCGCTGAGGGTGCGTGGGCGGTAGCCGGGGCCGCCGCAGCAGCTCTTGTGGAAGCGCACACCGGCGTGCAGCAGCACGGAGAGGGTGCGCCAGGCAGCGGTGTCCCGCCTCTTGGGTGCCGCGAAGGCGGAGCCGATGTGGATCAGTGGTTCGGCGCAGCGTGGACAGACCCGGTCGTGGTCCTGGTAGCCGGGGTAGGGCTGCTTGTACGAGGCCCGGCAGGGCAGGCAAACGTACGAGGTCTTTCCATGGGCCATGCGGGAAGGGTAGAGCCACACCAGGGTCGGGCTCGACAGATTTCCGGCCTGCTGCGCAGGCTCTTCATCAAAGGTGGGGCGGCGACAGCCGACCGTACTTGCTTCTACTCGCGGCCGCGGAGTTCTGCGTCGATGGCGTCAGCAGCATCCCCGGCGGCCGGCTCGCTGATCCAGGTGTTTCTCTGTGCGCCTCCGTGACTCGCTTTCGAACCCTGGTAAGCCCCTGGCGCGGCTACTGAAGGCGCTGGAACGGGCTAGTGAAACGACATTGCCGCAGGTGGAGCCGGTACTGGCCGACCCGGCGGTAGCGACAGATATCCGTGAGTGCCGGATGCTCTCACCCGACGAAGTGGCTGAGCTTGTAGATGCATACCGACATGGAGCCGAGATGAACGAACTGTCTCGACGGTACGGAGTTCATCGCCACACGGTAGACCGGCACCTGGAACGCGCAGGCGTTTCGAAGCGGCAGATGACCAAGATGACGCCAGCGAAGGTGGAGCAAGCAAAGGAGCTTTACGGGCAGGGCCTGAGCACGAATCAGATCGGGAAGAAGTTCGGCATCAGCGGCAGCACGGTGTGGAAGGCACTCAAGCGGGCGGGGGTGAGGATGCGCCCGCCGGTGGCGTAGTGAGGTGCACCCCCCAGCGAAGAACACGTCGTGTCCGCTGGTCGGGCGCGGGGTGTTCTTCATTTCTGGACTACACATTCAGGATTAATTTTATAACAAATGGGGGGCAGGTCGGGTTGGCCCGACCCTATTGCTACCAGTTGTCAGGTAGATGATTGAACGTATTTCGCTTCTACGACTCAGTCAGGCGCATCATATACTTGGCCTGGATTGAATTCTTGCGAGAATCTTCCCAAGCTCAGCCAAGGACTCGTTGGTGAGAAGTGAAGGATTCGCCTCAAGTATCAATCTAACATTTTCCGCGATTTGCTGACGCGTGGGATTTTCGGCGGTGCTCAACTCCAGGGGGTCAGCCTCGTCCTCGATCCGAGCGCTGCGCAAAATTCTCATCTGTTCATCGCTGAATAGCCTAGCCATCAGGGCTGCGGCAAAGCGTGCCGATGCTTCTTCGCTACTCATGCTCACTTGATTTTCTTCGAGTTTCGCAATCACTTCTTGTGAGGAATCCGAGGATGTGGATTCGATCAAGGTGGCTGACTCGGGAGGTGCGTCCGGGCTGTCAGTCTTACGAGTCCGGGCAAATCTGTTGCGCGTCGACTTTATGAACGGGAGGGCCTGAGCGTTCCACAATTTCTTAAGGCGTGGTGCAGTCCACTCCGCAAATTTGATGAGAATAATCAGAGCTTCGACTATCTCCTCGGGGTCCAGGCGCTCCCGTGTTTGGGAATCCGACTCGCAGTCGCACTTGTTCGTATCGAAGAAGAGCGGCGGCGGTTCCGTTGGTGGGTCTTCCTCGTTCTCATCTTCAGGAATGAATTTAGCGTGCCCGGCGAGGTTCTTTTGGTCATCGTACAGATTATGATGAAGGCCACCATCTTTTGAATGGCCAGGAGTCAGATCGTCAGGATACTCAAAACGACCTTTAATACTAGCCATTTATGACCCTCTCCCTTCATCTGGTCATCGGAAAATTCATCCGTACGTCGGAAAGTCATTGCCCAGGATGATCCGCCAAAGACGGATGGCTTCACGGTAGTCGCCTCGATCCTCCGCCGCTAGAGCAAGGTCCGCCCTGTCCCGCGCACTCTTGAGACTGTCGTTTACGGCGTCCTTGCTCGCCCAGTTCAAGTAGGCGGAAAGGTCACCGCTAAATCCAGCAGGGTCCTGCACTGAAAGGTTGTAGAGATTGTAGTCGAAGAACAACCGCAACGCTTTGCGCGAATTACTGCCTAGAGTTCCGTATGTTCGCGCAACCAGCATCTCAAGGTGGAAGGATGAAAGACGTGAACTATGTGCCTTGTTCCACTTCTTGGCGAACCGGATGATCTTCTTGAGGTCACCGTCCAAGGCGCTGTTACGCTCGTTGAGATATGTCTCATGCTTGTTGGGATTGGTAGTCAACCAGTTGCCCGCGCCATCAGGGATGCCGTAATCGCCACTCGTATATTTCTCGACCGGCGCCACGTCCACGCTCAGGCCGTCGGCGTAGAAGAACCGCACAGCCTGGCCGCGAGCACCAATCTTACGTACGGGCGAGTTTTCGTTAAGAACCTTCCGCACCCGATATAGAAACTCGGAGGAATTATCCCGGTATTTTTGGTTCCACAAGTCCTGGTCGACATGCAGATGCACCATGAGGTCAATGTCATCGACAGGATTGCAAGCAGTGTTCCGTCCGAGTGAGCCGATGATCTTGTGGGATTGGTAGCGGATGTCGTTCCCGGCAGGGAACGCCGCCTTGATGACGTTCACGACGATGTCTCGGCGCTCGTAGACCTTGGTCCAGGTGGCAGGCGAGGGCTTTACCTCGGTGTCGAACTCGTTGAACGCAGCCACGATGGTCGTTGCCATTCCTACTCCCCCTCGTCTGTGGCATAGCTTTGGCCACCGCCGCTGATGTTCTTGCTGGACTTCTTGTATGCGAGGCGACCCGGTGGGTCGGACGTCTTGTTGAGCTCATCCCGAGTGTTGGTGAGATTGCGCAACGCATCCCGCGCGTCTTCGCGACTAAGATCGGCCAGGTCGATGGTGAGGAACTGCCGTGCGGCTGTCTGAAGTTCAAGGTAGGCACTGGCCGAAGCCTGGGCCTGTGTCATACGACGCGACGCGTTCACGGTAGTCAGGGTGGCGCTGAAGGCAGCCGAGATAAGAGCCAACACCCCCGGCCAGATACCGAGGTCACCGCCGAGAGCGGTTCCACCGGAGATGGCGGCGAGTGCTGCTGCCGGGACGCCAAGCATCAGGTTGATGAGCCGCCACAACTTGGCCTGCTCGAACTGGCCTTGTGCGCTCCACAGCGCACTCTCGTGGATGCGGTCGGCTTCTTGCGCGATCGCTCGGTGTGACTCAGGGATGCCGTCGGGGATCAGTGACACGAACACCTCATAGGACCAGGAATCGCGTAAGTGGTTGAAGACGGGCTAACAGGAACAACGGGCCAGTGTAGACGGCTGGGTTCACGATGGACTAGCGGTGTGCCTGTGGTGCGACGTCTCCACCGTGTCTGCCAACGTGGGGTGTGCTCGGGCGCGCTGAACGGGTCTGATCCACGGGGTGCGGCCGGCCGCTGGTTGGCCTCCTCGATCTAAGTGCCCGTCTGCCGCACCAGCTCGTCGCGTCGGACCACGCGCGGACTCGACTTCCCGCGCTTGCTGGCGGAAGGACGCGGCTTGGCGTGCACCGTCACGATGTATACGGTGACGCCTTCAACGTGGAGCCGTGGCGGCCACGGCTTCGTGTCCTCATCGGTGGGGAGCTGTAGGCCCTGGTCGCTCAGATTGAAGACGACGAGGTAGGCCACGTTCTTGCCGTAGTTGTGGGCGTAGCTGACGGCCTGTTGGAACCCTTGAGCCACGTACCCCACGTCGTAACTCTTCTCGGGGGAGTACAGCTTGACCTCGCAGACGAGCGGATCGTCACCTTCAAGGCCACTCACGATGTCGGCCTGACCGGAAGCAGATTTCGGCTGAGAGAACGGATAGTCGATGCCCTGGTCAAACAGGAACTTGCGAAGATACTGGTCGTACAGGTCCTCGCCGTGCTTCGTGTCTGCTTCGTATTTATCGAATAGCTCTGCTTGATCGAACCACTCAAGACGCCGAGCAAACCGTTCGAGCATGTAGAGGATCTCACTTGCCGAACCGATCTGCTCTTGCAGGTACTCAACGAACGGCTCGACTGTTTTTTCAGTCAAGTCCCGGATCATAGCGTTAAAGTTGGTGTCAGTAGAGAAGCATCTTGCGTGATTCTGTGGGTCTTCCCCGCCAGCCCATCTTGTGATGAATCGCCACGCAACCTTAGTGCGGCCAATCTCCGAGTCGGGCCAGTCATAGTAGCCTCGACGCGTGAAGTTCTCCTCAATCCACTTATCTGCGTCCAGTTCAGGGAGGCTGGATGCCACCCGCTCTATGATCGCGCGCAGGGCGGCCGACTGCTGAATGAAGTCGTAAAAATACTTGATCTCTCGGTCGAATACCGTGTAGTCCGTCTTGTAAAGGCGACGGTATCTTTCTTGCAGCTTGACCTGTAGGTCGCGTTCGTAGCGCATCAGAAGAGTCCTTTCAGGGCCTTAGTTAGCTGTTCCATGGCAAGGTCTACTTCCTCAAGCCCTCCGAACATGGAGCCGTCGGCGTCAACCAGGCGGATGCGTGCTCGGCAGCATGGGCAGTACCGATATACCTGCACGCGGGCATCAAGAAGCTGAATCTCAACCTTGTACCGGCAGCGAGGGCATGGAAAGGTGACGAGGCTGGCGAGGATTTTAGAAGACAGCTTCATGGTTGGATTATATCGACAGGAAGTGACTCTGTGTGAAATTTCTACTTCCACTCACTAACGTGCTTGGTGGTAGGGATGCCGCGTATTCCGCACCCCGCTGTGTGCGGAGGTCGTACGCGCGGCTTCTATTTAGAACGACGAGCGCTTGCCTGTGCGGCGAGAGCAGGGATCGCTGCGATCTTGTCCGCTGTCAGGTCGTTCCAGACGAGCCCCTGTGGCCGGCGCCGCCCCGAGCACTGGATCACCTCGCCTGGTGTGATGATGAGGTCCACACTGAAGTCGTGCTCGGTTTCGGGGATCTCCTCGTCGACCACCTGGAGCTGGTGGACGGGCGCGACGATGACCGTCTCGTCCGTCACGAGGCCCGCCTCGATGAGGAGCGCAACCTCCAGGTCGGAGTACCCGGCACCCTTGCCGATGCGCGCCCCGGAGCGGTTCACGGCCACGCTGCCACAGATCACGATGTCGATCGGCTGCATGTCCTCGACGCCAATGCGACGGGCGACCTGCGCGGCGCCCTTCTTCTCGGCTGCTTCCTCGGCGGGTATCTCAAGCGTCGTTGGGTCGAGCATGAAAAACGGCTGGAGGCTCGCCATCCTCGGCACGGCCATGTACAGCAGCTTGTCGTCCTGGAGCGCGCGGATGCGGACCGGTAGTTGGGCCCAGTCGGGGTTCGCCTTGACCGTCCGGGCCTGCTTCCACACCTCCAGCTCGGCCAGGCGCTCAGCCGTCGCCTCCGCGCCGTAGAAGCCGGGGATCTTGCCGTACGAGTCTTCGGGCACAGCGCCTTCACGTTCGAGCAGGCGCCACACCTGGTCGCGGACGGCTTCCTTGGCCTGGTCGATGTCGCTCACGTGCCCCTACCGGTCCCGTTAGATAGCTGCCATGAGAGCCAGAAGGCGGTCGTTGACGTCCTGCACCCACGGCTCGTGCCGCCACTCGCGAAGCTCTCGACCAGCGGCGAATGCCAGATTAAGACCGCCGCCACCCCGTGTCAGCTCCACGGCGTCGATCGTCCGGTGCATTGTGGTCGCCGCTTCGTCGAGCTTGCGCTGGCGGATCAGCGACAAGGTGAGATTCCCGAGCGCGATGGCCTGGCTCTTCTGCTTCGCGGCGAGCGCTCTGGCGGTCATACGCAGAATGGGCTCGGCCCGCTCGGGCAGGTTCAAGAAGAGGTAGCACGACCCGGACAAGCGGCTGAACTCGTTGATCGTGTAGTACTCAGCCGCTACGTCGTCGGCACTGACCCGGTCGAGTTGTGCCTCTGCCTTCGTCAGCGCCTCCTCGCATGACTTGAGGTCGCCGCTCATGGCGTAGCCCTCGGCCACGTGAAGCAAGCTCAGCCCGGTAAGGGAAGGACTGGCGGATCGTGCGACCTCCGCCGCCTGTCCCGCGAGCGTCGCGCCCTTGAGGGGATTCTTCTCGCCGTAGAGCGCCACGAAGCTCTTGCGTAGCGTCGCGTATGCCTCGGCGTACGGATCACGCACGTGGCGGGCCGCGGTCACCGCCTCATCCAGGTAGGCGACAGGTGCGTCGTGGTCGCGCCGCTGGCTTACATCCCAGACGAGCTGTCCCATGAACGTGGCCGACTCGGCTTCGACCTCGAAGAGGGCTTTGCGCACGCGGGGGTTGGTCGCGTTCTCTCGAAGGAACTTCACCTGCCCGTGGACCTGGCCGGCGGGTCCGAGCAGGGCCGTCGAAGGTGCTCTGTCGTACCGCTCGTCGAGTTGGCGAATCCGCTCGTGTAAGTAGGCGACTGCCACCAGGTCAACTGACGAAGGGTGTTCCAGAACGTAGCTCATGCGCTCGCTGGGCTTCACCTGGATGACTGTCACGTCGTCGAGCAGGGACTCCAACTCGTCGAGCGTCACGTTGAGCGCGGCGGCGAGCTTGGGACGCACCCACGGCTGGGGTTCGCTCTCGGCTGTTTCCCAGCGCACGACCGTCGAGCGCTCGATGCCCAGTCGTTCGGCGAGCTTGTCTTGGCTGTAGCCCGCAGATTTGCGACGCTGAGCGAGCCGCATGCGCTTGGCCGCCATCGCACTTCCCTCCCGGGGCTCGGGGGCGTACCCACCATAGCCACCCGGGGGCCGTTTACGCAGGTCAAGGCCGCCCTTGCCTCATTTTTGCGTCGTTCTTGCCCCTCCTTCGCTCTGGGTTTCCGCAGGTCAAGGGGCTTTTCTGGCCGTTACGCCGGTCCAGCGGCGCCTGGCCCCAAGCCCGCCATTGGACCGGCTTCGAAGCGGCGAAAGGGGACTTCATGCGACCTGCAATTTACGGCTACATGCGCGTCGTGAGCAGCGACGAAGCAGACGACGAATCCGAGCGTGTGAAGCGCGAGTTGGCCCAGTACGCCCAGCGCGAAGGCTTCGCGCTCGACCAGGTGTTCACCGAGAACATCAGGTGTTCGGAATCTGCCTTCTCCGTGATGCTCGACGCCTTGAAGCACCACGAGGTCAAGGACATCATCGTCCCCTCGCTCTGGCACTTCGCCCGACTCCCCGGCCTCCAGGAGGCCATGACGCAGCACATCGAACAGGAAACCGGTGCTCGCATCTGGGTAGTTCAGGGGCGGCGCGCGTGACCGACCAAGAACGTCCCCTGATCTACGGGTACATGCGAGTCGAGCGAAGCCAGACGGACAAGGAGCTCCACGTCCTTGAGCTTGACCTCCAACGCTTCGCCGCTTCCGAGGGCTACCGATACGCACAGACCTTTCAAGAGTTCGAACCCGGCTGCACGAGAGTGTTCACGGCGTTGGTCGCTGAACTCACCCGTGTCGGTGGCCACCACGTGGTCGTACCGACCATGGATCATCTGGCGCTTCATCCGCTGTTGCAGGTTCACCTGCTCATGAAGTTGGAACTGGATGCAGGCGCCGAGGTCTTCGAGGTGACCGCCTCGTGACCGAGGAACAAGAGGCACCGCCGAACCGCGATTGGGTCTACACCAGCAGCTTGCAACTGGCAGCCGTACCGTCGGCTGCCAGTTGCTCACGGATGCTCGTCCGGCTGACGCTGACACGGTGGAAGTTGGCCGACTACGTTGAGACGGCGGAGCTGGTGATGTCGGAGCTTGTCACCAATGCTCTGCGGGCAACCGGGCTCACCGACCCGGAAGCGAAGTCGTGGGAAATTACGGCGGAGCAAGTCATCGGGGTACAGCTCCGCGCCACCGGTACGAGCCTGGTGTTGGACGTCTGGGACAGAAGCTCTGACGTACCCGTAACGGAGAGCCCCGGCGACGATGCCGAAGGTGGACGCGGACTGTTGCTCATCGGGGCGATGGCGAAGCAGTGGGATGTCTTCCGCCCGCACGCCGGAGGGAAAATCGTGTGGGCAGAACTCGAACTGGACAGGGCGGCGAAGACACCACCACTCACCACCATGCCAGTACGCATCCCGGGAGCCACCAAACCACCCAAGGGGCCAGTTCACACGATGGCAGAGGAGGCACTGTTGCAACGCTTCCTTGATGCTCTGTACCAATGGGATGAGCCGCAGCCGATTTGAACCACACGACTCAAGCGAAGGCCGGCGGCCGTCCTTGATTTGACACATCGGTCCTTATCCACGAACGCCCCGTGACTTTCATCGTCACGGGGCGTTCGTCGCAATCAAGCTGATCAAGTGAAGCTGCACTATTACTGAAGCAAGTCACCCCCCTTCCCTTTGATGCAGTATGTTTTGCTTGCAAACCTTGACCTATGCAGCAAAGGTGCACTGTGCTAGGTAGTAGGAGGTGGGAAGTCTGGAGTTTGTAACCCTACTTGCGTCGAGTCTGCTCGTTACGCTTACGCATGTACCAATTTATGATTGGGCCAGAAAAAATAGCAAGCAGCAATGAGAACATTAAGAAAAACGTGAGAAGTGTTTCGCCGAGTCCATCCATGTCGTGCACCTACCTCTTAAACCAATCCTGAATAGGCGGATATTTTTCACCTAGCTTCCACTTTGAAGCAGCCGCTGCCTCGATCAGGAATAGGAGTGCAGCGATGACTGGGAACGTCGCCTGTAACAAGCTGGCGTTAAGTGCAAGGTCAACTGCGATCGCAATTGCCACAAAGGCGGAGATGGCCCACCATGCAATCACAGCGATCCTGACTCGAGCGGATTTCAGATTCCACTGCTGTAATAAAATTGAGAGTATGATACCCGCTACCATAAATGAGTTGATAATTACTGTCATATAGGTTCCTGTTTAGTGTTGGTTTTGGGCGAGGTGGTGTCTTTCAACACCACATCGCCCTCTGGTCAGCCGAAGCTTTACCAAATGGCCTTACGGCACCAACCCCACACCATGTTCGTGTAACGCGTCGCGTTCATGGGCTGCATGTTCATCGCCCGGAGGACGGAGAACATGGCACCCCACGTGTTCGGGGCGTACGCCACGGCGATGGCCAGCCCGATGGGCAGGCCGGTGCCGAGGATGCAGCCGACGAAGCCCCAGAACGAGGGGTCGGCGACGACCGGGTACGCGTAGTTCCCGGTGTTGTGCTCGACCACCTGCGTCAGGCTCTTGCCGTCCGTCTCGTAGTGCGTCGGGACGGCGTTGCCCTTGGAGTCCTCGGCCCACGGCACGGGAGCCACGAGCATCACAGCGCCACTGCCGTCGAAGACGACAGCCTCGCCGTTGTCGGTCAGTTCCACCTTGCCGCCGTCCGGCACGGTCACGTCGTACGTGTACCGCGTCGGGGCGTCGGCGTTGGCGATGGTGGTCAGGACCTGAGCGCCACTGGCGGTCGGGATGACCGCCTGGGCACTGCCGTCGGTTCCGGCGTAGATGATGCTGCCGTCGTCCGTCCGCTGGGCGTCCTTGGCCTCGTCGGCGTTCGGAAGTCCGATGATCACCGATGGCGCACCGTCGGCTCCGAGGGACACGCCGTCCTCCGGGTCCTTGGGGACATCGGTGGTCATGCCGTTCTTGGTGACGACGGCGGCTGAGTCGGAGTCCACGGCGGACTTGACCGGCTCGGCGACCAGGTCGCCGTTTCCGGACTCGGTGCCACTCAGAGCGGCGGCTACCTCCGACGACGTGACCGTGTCGATGGTGTCGGCAGCGGCCGTGTTCGGTGCCGCCAGCATGACGGCCGAAGCCATCGTGAGGGGGGCCATCAATATGGCCACCTTGCGAATGAAGCGGTTGCGAATGGAAGGCATTCTTCTGCTCCCCGGGGTTTGGGTGTAGGGGTTGTGAAAGTGCGAGATTCACGCCAACAAGTCGCCCGGCATCTGACCGAAACGACGTGGCATTACGGAGTGCGAATGGATTTCGTACCCGCTCTCACTGTCGGGGAATTATGAGGTAAATTCACTTTAATTGCAAGCATTACCGACATTGGCCTCAATTTGGCAGTGGAGGGGATAATGGAAAACCCTCTGATCTGGCTGGATTGCCGCCTCGACCATCCGGGAGCATGAGACGGGAGGCGGAGTTTCAACGGTAGCTATCGCCATACCTGAAGACTATTAATGACATATTTTCCTCAGCTTGCAGAGAGCAGAATTTACAACGACAGCACAACACAAAGGTCGCGCCCGTTCTCAGCCACAGAAGCATCGGGGTGTGCGCGACACATTCTTGAGGCATTAAGCGTCGTGGCCAGGAGCGACCGCGGGCGCTGACCCCGGGCGGCATGCATTGCTCGGGCGAACAGAGTGCTGTCTCACTGACAGCTGAGGTATCGGTCCTCGCGAACACGAACCGGATCAGGGGCAGAACGCCGTAATATGCACAACTCGATTGAGAAAGTGTTGACTTCGATCAACACATGGTTCATAAATAGAAGTGTTGACCGAAATCAACACGTAAGTATCTCGTCGGTGTCCTGCGGCTTCACGAGATGAACCATCTGGGTTCGTCGGCCGCAATTCACCGAGGAGGTGGCTCGCAATGAGCGAGCAGCCAACAGGGACAGGCCAGCTCCGCACGCTGGCTGTCCGGATCACCGAAGACCTGCGAGCACAGCTGGACGTTGTCGCGCAGATCACCGGTCGCAGCACCACCGAAGAGATTCGGGTCGCCCTGGAGCACTGGGTCGAGAAGACCAAGTCTGACCCGGCCATCCTTCAGAAGGCAGCGGCAATCCGTGCCGAGATCGAGCGGGAGGCGCAGACGCGCCGCAACGCCATTTCGGCAATCTTCGGTGCCGAGGACACCGCGGAGGAGAAGACTGAAGAGTCGGCTCCCGCCGGCCGTCCGGCTACTCGCCGAGGTAAGACCTCCGACGAGTAACACACTGCTTCACCTTCGAGCGTGAGCTCAGGGGAGGCACAAGGCGGGAGCCTGCCCGGATGCGATTTGCGTCGTTTCCTGGGCGGGGTCCCGCCTGTTTTCAAAATACCCCGCAATCCAGGTGAGAACAGTATTGCCTGACGAGGCGCAGCACGATGATGAATGCCTGGGATGGTGCTGCGTTAGCCTGATGGAGATTGCGATGCTATTCCACTCGGAAATCCTTGCGGAATTCCTCCCAAGTTTTTCTGCGCCCACCGATTACTTCATCTTCCCAGAGGATGAGGCGTAGTGGCTTTCCGGGGCCCTCGATGAGGTTCCAGGCCATACGCCCGTCTCCCCAATCAATTTTAGGCCGCTTCCTTTTTTTGAGCCATGTTAGATTCTTTTGATTTAATCCAAATCGAGTCAGTGTTTGATCGAGGTATAGGTACGCGAGCTCTTTAGTTGCCGAATGGCCAATGACGCTTGCGAGCGCGTCGCTATAGCTCTTCTTCTTAAACCACATGCCCCTACTGGACAAAGTTCCTTCCGGTAGCGAGCTCGCGTGGGCGCGCATCAAAATCGGACAGGTTTTGGCGAAGCTATCCTCCGCCAACGTCACCATTAGTTCACTGATGAGTGGATGAGTCTGAAAACATCCGAGATTTTCTCGCTCGAGAAAACCAAAGTCCTGGAGTGTCCGTAAAGCAATAGCGTACTCAAATGTTGTTCCGTCCCGATTGGGTCTAACGCCATGGGCAATCTGGAGACATGCGGAAAGGTAATTATGCGGAACATCGGCGGCAGTGCCGCAAATATCTTTGATGGTCCCGAGGCAAGACAAGAGGAAGTCGGCATCGATGCTTCTGTGCCTCACTTGCTCCCTGACACGCTTCAAGACGTCGCCGAGCAGCTCTTCTCGCCCAGACGGCACCTTGGCGAGAAACCCTGACCGGCTTCTCCCGAACTCTCGAATGAAGTCGAGAACCGAGAGGTGACCATGCTCGAGAAGCAAACAGGAATATTTTGTAACCAGAGCATATCCATGTAGGTGCACTGCTAAGTCGCGCACCTCATGTTGACGCAAATCGGGAAGCGCCCTCGCTATCATGTCGCATGATTCATCCTCTGTCATTCTGCCAACATTGATAACACTCCATCCCTCAGGCAAGCGAGTAGATGTGCGACATGTTGCTATCACCGTCGAATGCAAACTGCTCGGCACTATATTTAGCAGCTGGCTTGGAGACTCGACGTTATCAATAATGGTGAACATCGGCCCCTGCGGCGAAGCTAGCAGCTCAGCCATGCAGTGATTGACTGAGATTGTTGAGGAGATTCGGGAGGTCAGCCCGTACTTGTGCATTGCTGCCAGCACGTCCAAACTCAGCGAATCTACTGTATCTGCCCGCAGGTGCAATATCTCATCACTGCTTGCGTATTCTTTGGGGACTTCTGTTGCCAGGCGGGTCTTCCCCATACCCGCAGGCCCAGTTAGTAGGACACATTTTATTCCTGCTTCCATAATGATTCTGAACTGCGCATGTATTTCTGGGCGGGCTGCGTAGCGGGCATCGAAGTTTTGGAACCTTGCGACATTGTGCGCTCCAGGAAGTGCCGGAATTGAAACGTCGGCTACGTTGCCATCGCTGATGAACGTTTCGGTTCCTGCGGTATCGCCTTCGAACGGGAAGTCGGGGTCGAGGAGTACTCGAGCCAGGGAAAGTCGTAGCTTCCTGAGATCTCTTCCAAAGGTCGACTCTCCCCTGGGGTCAACCCTCTTTTTCAGATCGTTGCGCAATTCGCTGTACTTCTTGTCGCTGTCGTGCCCGAGATAGCCAAGATCTCTCTTCTTGACTGTAGGGAAATCTGCGCCGCCGTCAAGATTAAAAAGTCGCAAGGCGGCTTCCTGGACGGTCATGAGGCTTTCTGCAAATAAGCCATTGAGGTGCGAGCTGCCCCGTCTCAACAATGCTTCCAGCGCGACGACGCGGTCCCGCTGCCACTCATCTGGAAAGTGATGAGCGGCGAGGAAACGGAGGTTCGGTATAGGCAGCGGGGGCTGGTTTCCCACTGGCTCAAAGACTCGCTCGGTGAGGCGTCCTGCCACAGCGGCAAGCTCGGCTCCCACGGCTACCACTCGCTGTTTGTCCACTGTCACCAGACCAGTATGCGACACGAGGATGGTGCCAGCGGTACACGCTGGGAAACGGGCCTCGCGCTACGTCCACCAGTCTTCGCGTTGCCACTCAGGCGGGAGCTTGCTGTCTAGATACCGCGCCGTGGGCTCATCGATCCAGTCGGAATCGACTGTCCGAGACATTGACACTTCCGCGCCCTCGCGAGCCACCTCGTCCTCGTCTTGTAGAAGTCCCACCCATACGTCGATCACCTGTTGTCGCGCAAGGTGATCATCGACTGGCTGGAAGCGAAAAAGTGAGGAGATGGCGTCGCCAGCCACTGCGCGAACGAAATAGTGTTTGTGGGTGGCGAGTGCAAAAATAACTTCTCGCGCTTTTTCTAAGTTTCGCGCAGGGAGGCATGTGAGGTCACGTTCCAAAAGGCTAGTAAGTTCATCGATTCCGCCGCGTCCTCCTCCGCTGTCCCGGATGTAACTCCCTTCGGGTTTTTCTGCGAGGTCGATTCCAGCTTCCAGCGCCATCACTAACGCAGCTACCTGTCCAGATTCCATTTGCTCGACGTTAAAGGTCTGGGGAGGTAATTCCTGGAGGCGCTCCGGAGAGGGCTTGAATTCTGTCGCTGGCAAGGTTTGCCATTCTGGTAATTCTCTTGATGATTTTGGTTCGTGTTCCATGGTGAATCTATTCCTTCAAGATCAACTATGGCATTCTTTGGCCGCCTTTTCAAGGCATATAAGGATCGTGTGTGCGCGTGCGTGCCGTTTCTCTTCAGGTCAATAACTTGCCGCTCGACTTGGCGCTCACAACGTGAGCGCCAAGTCGAGCGGCAAACCATGGTGCTCCCGAACGCTGGTGCCTAATTTTGATGTTGCGAGGGCGACACCCCTTAACGGAGGAAACGCCCGGCACCACCAATTCACCCGTAATCGAAGGGAGCACCGCCATGCCTCGAAACCGTTACATCGCCCGAATCCACAACGCCGAACGCGCCCAGATCGCACAGCAGACAGAGGAAATGATCAGCCTCGCAAAGAGCCTCAGCCGCAAGGACGGTGACGTCTCCTTGGTCCAGACCGCCGGCGACGGCAAGGAACGTCATCGCCTCCGTCGCGAGCAGAACCGGCGACACAAGCCGGAGCGCTTTCGCGGCGCGAACCAGGCGTAGTTAAAACGCCTTCCGGGGTTGGGGCTCCTTCTGGAGCCCCAACCCCGGAACACCCCCAGGCACACACGACATCACCAGAGGAGGTCCTGCTATGCGCCTCACCATTCACACCACGACCGCTCGTCTTCGCCGCGCGCCGTCTCGGCTGTCACGGCGACTTCGGCTCGCTACGGTCGTTGCACTTGCTGCCGCGACGACCACGAGCGCCTGCTCCGTCGGCTCGTCCCCGCACGGCAAACTCGCCCAGGACAAGCGGATCCTCGCCTCGTGCGATGCAGCCGCGCCGCCCGCCTCGGACATTCAGATCGACGGCACGGGGTCGAGCGCCTCGAAGGTCATCACCGAGGAGCGGATGGCCGCCATCGAGCAGATCGTCCGCACCACTGCCATTTGCTCCGGCCGCCTACGGGTGACCGTCTTCTCTGCATCCAGTGCGGCCACGGCGATGCTCTTCGACGGGCCGCTCCCTCTCCACGGCGCTACCGACAACGCCAGGCTCAAGCGGGTCGCGAAGGTAGTCGACGACGCCATGACCGGGATCCGGGACGCATACGGGCCCGCGGTCGCCAGCCTCAAGGGCAAGGGTAGCGACATCACGGCCCAGTACCGGCTGGCCGGTGAGTGGAGCAACCAAGTCGGCGAGGGCTTTCGCCTGCACCTCGTCCTACTCACAGACGGCTTCCAGAACGTCGGCGTCGATCTTGGCAAGCGAGCCATCAGCAAACAGGAGGCCGTGGAGCTGGCGAACAAGACGGACGTGCCGAAGCTCCCTGGCGCTTCGGTGACCGTCGCTGGTCTCGGTCGCGTAGCCGGTTCGCCGCCTCGTTCAGACATCGTCGAGGGCTTGGTCAACTTCTATGACGCCCTGTGCAAGAAGACCGGCGCGGCGAAGTGTGTCTCCGTCACCGACTACACCTCCGAGGGCCGGTGACTGCCGTGAAGCTTCTCCGTCAAACGACCGCACCCCTGGACGCATGGACGCAGGAAGCCGACGCGGTTTCGCTGCCCCGGTTGGACGAGGTCGGCGGTCACGCCCGCCCGTCCGGTGTCGGCGTGACCTATGCCGAGCAGGAGTATCACGCACTGGCCGACGAGCAGGAACTGATCTGGCCGGCCGAGGGCGAGCGCGCGGCCCGGCCGTTCCAGGAACGGGCACACAGCCTGGACCGCGTGGCCGCGGGGACTGAGTTCCTGCTGTCGGAGCAGGAGCACGAGGTTCGCCAAGCACGGGCCGACTACCAGCACGCGGCGTGGGTCCTGACCCCACATACACGGCGGGAGCCCGGAGCGAAGCTGCGTTACTGGATCTGCTGGCCGGTGCTTTGGTTCGGTGACACCGCAGGCGTCTGGTCGGCGGCGGTCACCAACGGCGACGTTCCCTCAATCGCGTTCGGGCAGTCACTCGCCTCCGGCCTGGCCGCCGCCTGCGCCGGACTGGTCGGGGCCGAGCTGAAGTACATCCGTATGGCCAAGGCCCGACAGCGCGATCCCGAGTCGCTGACCGAGGACGAGGCGCGGTATGCGCGACTGTTCGCGGACACCGACAACGGCGGCAGCATCGTGACGCTCATCAGCTTCTTCTCCCTCGTCGTCGTAGCGCTGCTCGCCGTCGGCATCTTCAATCTGCGGGCCAGCATTGAGGGCAGTGCCTCGGGGCTGACGTTCGGGTTGCTGGCTGCGGCGACGGCGATCGGGTCGGGGTTGCTCGGCTACTCGGCCGCCGACGAGGTGGCAGACCTGCTTGCGGCAATGGCCAAGCGCGCTCAGAAGGCCGAACAGCGATACCTCAAGCTGGTCAAGTCATCGGCGTTCAGGGACAAGGCGCAGGCCGAGGAGGCAGCGCGTTCCATCCGGGACGAGTACCAGCTGCGCGGCCAGGCCGCTGGCAAGCGGGTGGAGTCCCTGTCCTGGAGGGTGCAGCGCCGCAACCCGCAGGTGCTCGGACACGGCTTTCCGGTCGGTGAACAGGGCGGAGTTATCGGGAGGCGTACGCGTCGAGGAGGTGCCGCGTGAAGCGCATCGGTCCGTTGTTTCCGAGCACGCTTCTCGGCAGTCGCCTACTTGGATGCCCGACGCCGGGCACGCCGGCCAGACGAGCCCGTACGGACTACCTGCTCGGTAGTGCTGGCCGTCCGGCTACCGTGCCGACGCTGCTCATTGCGGACTTCGACAACTCGGGGTCGGTCACCAGCCCGATCGGAACCGACCCCCTGTCGAACCGGTTTGCCGAAGTGGCCCACGCCTTCTCGGTTGTTGCTCGTCGTGGTGCGCGCCACGAGCTGGGGGCCGTGCTGCACTTCGACACCCCGTCGAGCGGTGAAGTCCGTACCACCCCGATCACCCGGCGCGGACTTGCGAGGCTGCGCTCCGGCCTCCACGTTCCGCCGGACGGTGCAGGTACGAGCGAGCTTGGCCCCAGCCTCCGCCGAGCGATCGCGATTGCCGATGCCCACCCCGATCACGCGGCAACGCTCGTTGTGCTCTCGGACTTCTGGTTGCTGGACCCTGAACCGTCCAGCGTGCTTGCCGAGTTGGCGGGGTTCCCCGGTGACGTTCACGCGGTAGTTCTTGGCAACCGCATGGGCTCACGAGTGCTCGACGAGCGCATCACCGTGACTCATATCGAGCGGGACGATCCGCCCGGCGCGGTTGCGCGAGCCTTGTTCTCAAGCCTTGTCGCCCGACGCCCCGGAAGTCACGTACACGCGCCGATGTGACGTGCTCTCTGACTGGGTCGTAGCCGATTCCACAACACATTTCTCGTAGCCCGTGCATCAACCAGGAACCGGGGAAAGGCCGCTCTGCGAGGCCGAATATTCGGGCGATCATTCGACCGAGTCGACGATTTCCTAACTCGCAGTCCAGCTTCATAACTAGAAGCAGATTCCGGCACGTCGCACATCCGGCGATCGCCGGAGACGGAAAGGAGAAAACGACATGACAAACACCATCAACGAATCCACCGGGGCAAACGTCCCGCGTAGGTTCCGCACCATCCTGGCTGACCCTCCATGGGACATCCAGCAGAAGGGCGGACGGGGGGCGGAGCGACACTACCCGCTCATGACCCTGGAGCGCATCAAGGCCATGCCCGTCGCCGAGCTGGCCGAGGACGACGCTCATCTCTGGCTGTGGGTCACCAACGCCACGCTGCGCGAGGGCTACGACGTCGCCGAAAGTTGGGGCTTCACCGTCCGGTCGCCACTGACCTGGATCAAGTTCCGGCTCGGTCTCGGTGTCTACCTGCGCAACGCGACCGAGCACCTGCTCTTCGCCACCCGTGGCAAGGCGCCGGTCCAGTTCCGTGCGCAACCGACGTGGATCACCGCCCCGGTCCAAGACCACTCCCACAAGCCCGAAGAGCAGTACCCGCTCATCGAGCGCCTGTCGCCCGGCCCGTACCTGGAGCTGTTCGCCAGGCGTCGGCCACCGAGCAACTCGCCCTGGTTCGTGTGGGGCAACCAGATCGACGCCGACGTGTCGCTCCCCGGCTACCCAGTGCCCAGCGACCGTCGCCGCGACGAGCGGGCCATATGACCAGCGAGAAGAAAGGCGAATCCTCGATGGGAAATCCGTTCGTGTGGGTCCTGCGCGCCAGCCTGCTGTGTCTCGGCGCAGCCATCGCCATCAATCTCGCCGTCGCGTTCCTGCGCCCTGTGTTGCCCTGGATCGTCGCCGCTATCGCGCTGGGTTCATGCGCGTGGATCGCAGTCGCCATCGTGCGGTGGAGACATTCGAGATGGTAGCAACTGCCCGACGGAGGTCACGCGTTGTGGAATTCACTCATTCCGTTGACGTGTTGACCAAGATCAACGATAACTGGATATGTGGGGTGTTGATTTCAGTCAACACCCGGAAGGAAAGGAGGTGACCTTATGGCTTCAAAAAGAAGGGGGAACAACAAGGAACGTAGAGGGCGCGAAGAGCGCCGGTTCACGGTACGCGGGATCCGCCGCGACCCACCCGACATTCGCAAGCTCGCAAAGGCACTCATCGGCCTGGCAATGGCCGAGGCGGAACGCGAGGCCCAGGCCCAGCAAGCCGCCCGTCAGCCGGAAGCAGAGGCCGCCTCTGCTGACACGGAGGTGAGGAAGGGGTGAGCTGGATGGGTAGCCACAGCGAGCTGGTGTTCTCCGGCCTTTACTTGCCCCGTCCACTGGATCCCGCAGCTGTCGCCGGATTCCTGACCCGCCTGGCCTCCGACCGTGACGCGCCCCGCGTCGTTCTCGAAGTCCGGGCCGACCCTGGCGGCATCCGACACCTGCTCGGTTGCCAAGCCACCGACGTCCAAGCGCTCCGCCGGATGCTCGGTGACCTGATCCCAGGCAGCCTGCTGAGCACACCGGGCACCGGCACAACTGAATCTCGTTCACGCGTGGAAGAGGCAGGGCGGTTGCATCTCCGTCCATTCGCACTGCCGCTGCGGAGCGACGATCACGAGGCCACCACCCGGGCGTTGCTCTCCAGCCTCGCAACGCCACTCCGGCAGGGTGAACAGATCGTCGTGCAGGTGCTGTTCGGACCACGGCGCGCTCCGCGGGCGGTTCCGGTGGGCGTTCCCGATCCCAGCACCACCCTGCTCCAGCTCCTTACCCAGGGCGAGCGTCCGGCCAGCACCGAGACGCGGGCGCGACTCAAAGAGCGCGCCTCACAGCCGGGGTTCGCGGCCACCATCCGGCTTGGTGCGTCGAGTCCGGATTCCGGCCGGCGCCGCCGATTCATCGGGAGTCTGCTCAGCGCGATTTCTACTGCCCAGAGCCCCGGGGTACACATCGACCTGGTGCGCGAGCATCCCAAGCACATCAACAAGGCACGTTCGCCATGGCATTGGCCGCTGTCGCTCGGTGTGTCCGAGCTTGTCGGTCTGCTCGGTTGGCCTTTGAACGATGGTGACTTTCCGGGCCTCCCGCCCGCACACCCGAGGCTCCTCCGCGCCGCCGCCGACGTCCACACCGGACCGCGCGTCTTTGCACAGAGCGCCGTACCCGGCGATGACCGCTTGCTCGGCATCGGGCCAAAAGATCAGACATTCCACGCCGTTGCATACGGCCCCAGCGGCTCCGGCAAGACCAACGTTGCGCTGCGATTGATCCTTGCGGACATCGAGGCAGGCCGCCCGGTCGCGGTGCTTGACCCTAAGCGCCAGCTCATCGACGACATCCTCGCGCGCATCCCAGCGCATCGCACGGGTGATGTAGTCGAATTGAACGCCAGCGACGAGAGCCCGGTGGGATTCAATCCGTTGGACGTCACCGGCCGCGATCCCGACGTCGTCATCGATGGTGTCCTGGCGGTCTTCGAAGCCGTCTTTGCTGACGGCTGGGGACCGCGCTCGGCGGACATTTTTTCGGCCAGCCTCCGCACTCTGGCCAGGGCCAGTACACCGAGCAGGCCGGCCACCTTGGTTGATCTGCCACGGCTGCTCACCGATCCCAGGTTCCGTCGCCAGCAGGTCGGGCGGGTGCACGGCGACGTTGGTCTCGCCGGATTCTGGTCCTGGTACGAGGCACAGTCGCCGCAGGCGCAGGCTGCCGCCATCGCGCCACCGCTCAACAAACTGCGGCAGTTCCTCCTCCGCCCGGCCCTGATCCACATGCTCGACCAACGCACCGGCAAGTTCCGGCTGCGCGACATCTTCCGCGAGAACAAGATCGTGCTCGTCCCCCTGAATGAGGGACTCATCGGGCCGGGTACTGCATCGCTGCTCGGCAGCCTCATCATCGCCGACCTGTGGCAGGCCACCCAGGAGCGTGCCGACGAGCCAGGGGCTGACAAACGTCCTGGAGTCGTCTACATCGACGAGGCTCCGCGCTTCCTGAACCTCCCTGTGTCGCTCGCCGATGCCCTGGCTGTATCAAGATCATTGTCCGTTGGCTGGTTCCTGGCTGCTCAGTTCCGCAGCCAGTTCCCACCCGCGCTACGCACCGCGGTGGACATGAACGCCCGCTCCAAGATCGCGTTCGCCACCGAGTACGAGGACGCGCGGGACATGGCCAAGCTGGCCCGGTCCCTGATTGCCGAGGACTTCCAGGCACTTCCGCGCTTCCACGCCTACGCCAACCTCGTCGCCGACGGTCTGCCGTCCGGCTGGGCACTGGTCGAGACGTTGCCGCCTCCGCCTGTCACCACCGACCCGGAAGCCGTGCGAGCTACGGCTCGAAGCAACTACGCACCGGATCCGATCCAGCCCACGCCCGACACGAGCGTCGTGGAAAGCGACGAGCCACAGGCGCCTGAAACGACTGCCTCGTCCACGGCCGTCGACCAGATCGGTCGGAAACGGAGGCGCCGATGACGTCTCTCTTCGCCCCTGTCTTCGCCCGACTGTTCGCGACCCTGCCAGCAGGCCATTTCCGCAGTTCACCCGGCCTACGCCCCACCTTGTGGGATGGGACTGACCCCCTACTCGGGGGTCACGGCGGCGGGCCTAGCGGCTGCCACCTGCTTCGACTTCGGACGGGAGGTGCCCTATGAGTCCGAACGATGTCCCCAGCCTGCTGCTACGGCTCTCCGAACGTGACCTTGCCGTCCTGGAATCGCTACGCGCTCACCGACTCCTCGGCACCGCCCAGATCCGCCGCCTGCACTTCGCAGAGGGCCACGCCACCGTCACGGCGGCTTCGGGAGCCACCATGCGTGTCCTCGTCCGGCTCGAATCGCACGGCTTGGTGGGGCGGCTTACCCGGCGCATCGGCGGGGTGCGCAGCGGTTCGTCGGGGATCGTCTGGCAGCTCGCCTCGACGGGCGAGCGTCTGCTGCGCACCGTTCACGGCGAGAAGAAACGCCGACGCTACGTTGAGCCGTCTCTGGCGTTTACAGCGCACACGTTGGCTGTAGCTGAACTGGCCGTACAGCTACACGAGTTCGCCGGCCAAAGGGCGATCGAACTACTCAGCGTCGAGACAGAGCCTTCGTGCTGGCGCTCGTTCGTCAACCCGCACGGCACGCTTGAGTGGCTCAAGCCCGACCTCTACGCCGTTACCGCCAGCGGCGACTACGAGGACCACTGGTTTCTCGAAGCCGACCGCGCCACCGAGCACCCCACGGTCGTCGTCCGCAAGGCCAAGACCTACCAGCGCTACGCGGCCACGGGCGCCCACCAGGCCCGACACGGCCTGTTTCCCGCCGTCACCTGGGTCGTCCCGGATACAGCCCGACGTGAGGCCCTGGAGGCCGCCCTGTCGGCCGACACAGGGGTACAGCCGGGGCTCTTCCGGGTGGTCGTCGTCGACGAGTTCAGAGGCCTCATCCTCGGCGACCACGCAGACCAAGCGGTCGAGGGGTCTGGTCCGCCATGAGCCGACCCCAAAACGCAAGCTGAAGTGCTACCCGCATCTCAGCTTGCTTTCAAGAAAGGAGCGCACTATAGGTAAGCGTCACGCATCCCCCGGAACTCCGGAAAGTATCCACGGAATTACGTTGCGGAATTGTCAACAATTGCTGATTTCAAGGAACGGGAGAGGTAAAATGGGAAAATAAATAAAGGAGACTTCGAGATGGTGACGCAGGACACTCAACAACAATTCGGTGACTACCTCAAGGGCTTACGCCAATCAAAGGGGTTGGGTGTCCGGGAACTAGCCAGAAGGGCCGAACTGGATGCTGGCGGAATCACGCGGATCGAGCAAGGAAAGATCTCTCCAACGCTGGACACGCTCAAGGCGCTGGCGACAGCGCTCGAAGTTCCGTCCTCCGACCTGTTCACTATGGCTGGGTACGTCACCCCATCCGACCTGCCCAGCATGAGCACCTATCTGCGTACGCGCTACGGCCTGCCAGAAGAGACGATCGCCTCGGTTGACGAGTATGTCCAGCGCCTCATCGACGAGCGCGGACTCGACCCTAACGGCCCAGCTCCGTTCGAAGACGAGTCGGAGAATCCGTCAAAGAAATAAGTATTGGATGGGGAGAGGAGGATCACTATGAAAACTGCAAGAGACGCCACCCCCACCGTCAGTCCTGGAGCACTCGCCGCGCTACGTGACCTCGGTCGTGAACCAGCCAGCTCCATGGCGGCTATGCGCCGTATCGCTACCCAGCAGGCCCGGCTGCTCCGGGAGCTTCTGCCTGGCCCGACGCGCCAAGCTTCCGCCGACCTCGCGAACCTCATCCCGAGCATCGTCGTGGAGTCGGTTGCCCGCCTGCCCGTACCCGGAATTACCTACTGGGCGAATCGCCACTGGCACATCCATGTACGTGAAGACGACTCGGCCGACGAGCGGGCATTCACGGTGCTCCACCAACTGAAACACATCATCGACCATCCGATCCGTCGAGTGACGACTGCCTTTAGTGACGCAGACTGGGACGCCCTGGCCAAGCAATTCGCTTGTGTGGCGCTGGTCCATGAACTGACAGCGTCCTCGGCGTAAAGAGAAAGGAGGGAAGCCTGTGAACAGAAATCTCAACGCGAACAACGGTGCAGGCGAATCCGTCCACCGCGTACAGGGAATCGAAGAAAAGGGAGGTGTGCGATGACCGTAACTGATGCCATAAAGATAGGAATCTCCTACCTGCGAGTCTCGACGAAAGAACAGGCCGAGAAAGGTGGTCAGGCAGAGGGGTTCTCCATCCCCGCGCAGCGTGAGGCTAACCGTCGCAAGGCGGAAAGCATCGGCGTCGTGATCGTCGCCGAGTTCATCGACGCAGGGGAGTCGGCGAAGTCAGCAGACCGGCCTGACCTCCAGAGGATGCTGCGCTACCTCGCAGAGAACCCCGTCGATTACGTTTTCGTCCACAAGGTGGATCGTCTGGCAAGGAACCGCGTGGACGACGTAGAGATCACTCTGGCTATCAAAAAGGCCGGCGCGACTCTGGTCTCCGCGACGGAAAACATCGATGAGACGCCCTCCGGGATGCTGCTCCACGGCATCATGTCGTCCATCGCGGAGTTCTACTCCCGCAACCTCGCCACCGAGGTGCACAAGGGGATGAGCCAGAAGGCCAAGACCGGTGGCACCCCGGGCAAGGCTCCACTCGGCTACTTGAACGTCGTACTTCGCACACTTGAAGGGCGCGAGGAGCGCACGGTAGAGGTGGACCCTGAGCGCGCCGAGCTGATCAGCTGGGCATTCGAAGCCTTCGCGAGCGGTACGTGGACGCTGCGGTCGCTGGCCGACGAGCTGGAAACCAGGGGGCTCACCACGAAGCGGACCCCCAAGATGCCGTCGCGCCCGATCCGGCCCAACGTCCTGCACAGCATCCTGACCAATCCCTACTACAGGGGCGAGGTCGTGTATCAGGGCGTCATCTACCCCGGCCGCCACACGCCGCTCACCAACCTGGTCACCTGGCAGAAGGTCCAGGATGTCCTTGCTGCCAACCTCGTCGGTGAGCGACAGCGCGACCACCCGCACTACCTCAAGTCCAGCGTCTTCTGCGGCGACTGTGGCAGCCGCCTGATCATCACCAACGCTAAGAACCGCCACGGCGTGGTCTACCCGTACTTCGTCTGTCTGGGACGGCACCAGAAGACCACCAGCTGCACGCGCAAGGCGCTGCTCATCACCAAGATCGAGAAAATGGTCGAGGACCACTGGAGCACCGTCCGACTCGCCCCCGAACTCCGCGACGCCATCGAGGAGGGGCTCCGAAGCGAGCTCGCCACCCACCGCAAGGAAGCTGAAGACGAGCACAAGCAGCTCGTGGCCGAGAAGGCGAAGCTCACCGCGCAACGTCAGAAGCTTCTCGAAGCGATCTACAGCGGTGCGGTGCCGATGGACCTCATCGCCAGCGAGCAGCAGCGCATCACCGACCAGCTCACGGCCATCGAGGCTAGGCTCGGCGCGGCGACGGCCACCTTCGACGCCATCGAGGCCAACCTCACACGCGCACTCGACCTTGCCCGCGACTGTCACGCCGCCTACCTGGCGTCTGATCCGCAGCTGCGCAGGCTGTTTAACCAGGCGTTTTTCACCCACCTCATGATCGACGAGGACGGCGTCCACAGCGAGTACGCCGAACCGTTCGACACGCTGCTCGATGGAGACGTCCTCGACGCGGGTCGGGCCGCCCTGGCTGATCGCGCGGAGGGACAAGCCAAGCTGCGCGAAGTCCTGGAACGACCTGCATCGTCCGCCAACAAGAAGACCCCCAGCACGCTGGCTGGGGGTCTCTCTGTTCACCTTTCGACCCCCGTTCGGGGTGTCGAAGGTTCGAATACAACTACTTTGGTGCCCCCGGCAGGATTCGAACCTGCGACACCCGCTTTAAGGAGTTTTCTCGGGGCGGGGCTGTGACCTGCGGAAATAGCGACTGCGGCGTGTCTCCCCGCCCGCCTTCTTCCCGCCGTCCCACTGGCGCATCGCGGCTGCCCTGGTGGAGACCAGAAACGATCTCCAACACCTTTCTGCAACCGTTCCAGTTCGACCCGTTGACACTCCGCACACGCCCCCTTACTGTCACCTCACCATTCCGAACATGTGACGAGATTTCGAACCTTTGGAAGGTAAGTGCCCTGTGCTCCCCGGAATCAGCACGCACGTGGCCGGAAGGCCGTGGCGCGGCCTGACGCACTTACAGGTGCACACCGGCAAAAGGATCACGTGAGTCGGCGAGCCTCGGATGCCGGGCCACAGCAACGCTGATCGGCGACCTGCGGGACCCCGAGGCGCCTGAGCACCGACTCAAGCAACGTGCCGGGCAGACCTGACCTCCATCCTGAGCGTAGGTCCGCCGGTTGTTCAGTCGCCCTTGAACCTGTGCACCAAGGCCCCGACGACCTCGGCGGCTGCGTGCGGATCCATGAGGGCGCCGAGCTGATCCGCCCCGGCGCACAGCTCTGTCCGAAGTTCGGGGCGGCGGCGCCGGCGAGCCCATCTCGCCCTGCCTGCCGACTGCCCGGCCCGCTTCACCGCTTCCCCTCGGCATCTGATACGCCGTCTCCCCCTCAACGACGCGAAGAACAAGGAACGATCACCATGTTCAACCGAAGAGCCACCCTCGCCGGAGCCGCCGCCCTCGCCCTCGCCCTCACCTTGACCGCCTGCGGCCAGAACAGCGAGGTCAGCTCCGAGGGCAGCTCCGAGGGCGGTACCGTCGGCATCGCCATGCCGACCCGGGCCTCAGAGCGCTGGCTCACCGACGGCAAGAGCCTCGTCGAGGACCTGAAGGGCGATGGGTACAAGACCGAGCTGGTCTACGGCGACGACGACCCGAAAGCCCAGGTCTCGCAGATCGGGAACCTGATCAAGCAGGGCGTCGATGCACTGATCATCGCGGCCATCGACGCCAAATCGCTGAACGGCGTGCTGCAACAGGCCGCTGATGCGGACATTCCGGTGATCTCCTACGACCGGCTCATCCTCGGCACCAAGAACGTCGACTACTACGTCTCCTTCGACAACGAGATGGTCGGCCGGCTCGAAGCCCGCCACATCATCGACAAGCTCGGTCTGGAGGAGGGCAAAGGCCCCTTCAACATAGAGCTGTTCGCCGGCTCCCCCGACGACAACAACACCAAATACTTCTTCGAAGGTTCGATGGCACTCCTGCAGCCGTTCCTGGACAGCAAGCAGTTGGTCGTCCCGTCCGGCCAGACCAAGCTCAACCAGGTCACCACCCTGCGCTGGGACGGGGCCACCGCGCAAAAGCGCATGAGCGGCATCCTCACCGAGTGGTACGGCAGCAAGCAGGTCGACGCGGTCCTGTCGCCGTACGACGGCATCTCCAGGGGCGTCCTGTCTGCGCTGACGTCGGACGGCTACGACTCCGACAGCAAGCCGCTCCCGGTCATCACGGGTCAGGACGCCGAACTGGCCTCGGTGAGGTCAATCATCGCGGGTCAGCAGTCGCAGACCGTCTACAAGGACGTCCGCCTGCTCGCCAGGGCTGCCGCAGAAATGGTCGACGACATACTCACCGGCAGGACGCCGCGCATAGACAACACAGGGGAATACAACAACGGCGTCAAGGTCGTGCGCGCCGTCTTGCTGCAGCCGACGACCGTCGACAAGACCAACTACGGGGTTCTGGTCTCGGACGGCTACTTCACCGCCGACGAGCTCAAGTAGCGGCACAGCCTCTGCGTGATACGCCCGTACGACGCTCGCCACGATACTGCCACCCTCCTCCCAACGGTCGGCTGGAGTCGCGCGCCGAGTGCGACCGAGCGCCGTGAGCTTCTCGGGCCCGAAGTGGTAGTTCTGCCGCAGATAGATGATCTTCCCGACCACCTCGACGTGCGTCGCGTTGGGGCTGTGCTTCGGTGCCTTGGAGCGGGTGCGCAGCCCGTCGGCTCCCTCGGCCTGGTAGCGGCGGTACCAGGTGTAGTACGCCTGCCGACTGATCCCGAAGTACCGGCAGGACATCGCGACGTTTCCGCTGACCTCTTCGACGTGGCGTATGACGGCCAGGCGCCGCTTGGCCTCGCGGTCAAGCGGCGGGGCGGTGGGGGTGGACTTCGGCATGTGGATCTCCGTAGTGATCGGAGACCCAGATGTCAACGATGATCGTCAGTTCTAGAAAGTCCCGGTATGAGGCCTCGGGGCTGGCCGGGCTGGCGGACCGGTCCCGCAGGCCGGCCTCGTGTCCGCATCAGGCTTCTGCCGAGGTGGAGGCGGCTGTGTGTGAGCTGCGGCGCAAGCATCCCCGGTGGGGTCCGCGGAGGATCCTCATGTCATGGAGCGGTCCGGGGCGGTAAGCCCGGTGCCGTCGCGGATGACCGTGTATCGGATCCTGGTGCGGCATGGCCTGGTGGATCCGGAGTCCGGCGGCGGAAGCGGCCGGATTACAAGCGCTGGCAGCGGGACCGTGCGATGCAGTTGTGGCAGATGGGCATGGTCGGTGGGGTGATGCTGGTCGACCCTGTCGAGCGGCACCCCCGCTTCACTCATGGCGGCCCTGGCTTTCCCAGAGTTCTCACACCGGCGAGCGCCTTCTCCCATGGGTACTGCTTCGGGTTCCCTCGCTTCGGAGGATGCGACTCGTACCCGTTCGGACCGTCGAGAACGAGAACGCCCTGGTCCCGCAGAACGGCGATCGACCGCGCTACCGCCGGCTGCGCACCCTGCGCCTGGTTGAAGTACGGCATCGCCACCACAGGCACACCCATGTGCACCGCCTCCGACGGGATACCGATCGCCACGGTGTCCGCGATCCCCGCGCCCCACTTGTTCAGCGTCGTGCACGACATCGGCGCCACCAGCATCGCGTCCGCCTTCGGCAGCACGTCCGACTCCCACGGCAGCTTGTACCGCGACCGCACCGGGTGTCCGGTCAGGTCGACGAGTTCCTGTATGCGCGGTTCCCACCAATTTGCCGCAGACGGCGTGAGGATGAGGCACACATCCCACCCGTCGGCCTGGGCAGCGCGCACGCCGTCATCGATGTACTGGGTGGGCCCTGCGGCGCAGGCGATGAAGTAGAGCACGCGAGTCATGCGCGCAGTCCACAGCGCTCGGCCAGCGCACGCAACTCGCCCCCAGGGTTGGGGGTTGCGCACACGACGTCCTTGGCCAGGTTCACCGTGCTCGGCGTGTTTCGCACCTCCTCCGGCGCCAGCTCGTCGGCCTCCAACAGCGCTCGCGCCGCGTCGTCCTTACGTCGAGTCAGGAGCGAAGCTCGTGCCATCGCAACACGGTGGCCGGCCTGCCGCTCCCGAGACATACCGGAGAGGGCCTCCCGGCCCAGGCCCGCGGCGACTTCGAGCGCCGACCAGCCATCCTCGAAACGCAACAGCATGTCCACCCGGTGCAGGCAAACGTTGGTCGGACCGAACATCGTCCAGTCCTCATTCCGGTCTCCGCCTTGCCGGTCGGCGGCGTCGGCCGCTTCGTCGACGTGCCGGCCGCGCGCACCCGCGCCGTGGTCCGCTCCTGCGACGAAGCTGCGAGGGCAGCCGACAGGTACAACATGCCGAGCGTCGACAGCCCGAGCGGCCCCTGCTCGGCGAGGTCGCCTCCGAGGCGCCGGGCAGCCGCAGTCGCGAACTCCACGGCAGCTTCGGGCCGCTGCTGATGGACGAGGCTCTTCGCCACCCGCCGCGACGCAGCCCCGATCTGCACCGGATCACCGGACCGCTCGGCGGCGACCAGCGCCCGGTCAGCGGCGAGCGCGGCCTGAATCACCGTCGCTGCCCCGTACTTGTGCAGGTATGACGTCACCAGTTGTAAGACGCGGGACAGTACGGCCTGGGCCTCGGACTGAGCGCCGACGGGTGCGCCGTGCGCTACCTGCCCCGCGCCCACGATGAGCGGCGGGAGTTCGCGGGCGAGGGAGGCGTAGTGGCACGCCTGGAATGCGGCGCAGCAGTAGTCGAGCCGCCGTTGCAAGACGGCGAGCGCGGGCGGGTTGGTGTCCGGGGCCGGCCGGTACAGGGCGTCGATGACGCCGAGGGCTTCGGCGGGCGGGCCGCTGCCCGCAGGTGGTGCGGGCGGGCTGTCGGACAAGAGTTGCTCCAGGGGGACGCGCAGGACGTCGGCCGCGCGCACCAGTACCGACAGGCGTGGGTCTTGCTGGCGTTTGCCGCCTTCGATGTCCTGCACCCAGCGCTTCGTCTGGCCCATGAGCTGACCGAAGTCGGTCTGGGTGAAGCCTCGCCGTTCTCGCCAGTAGGCGATGCGGCGGCCGATGCCAGAAGTGTCCATTGCGTACCCCCGGAGCAAGGCACGCACTTTGCGTGCCCGTGTCTGTTGTACCGCGTCCTACGGTCACAGGTGTGAGACGGATCACCGTGACCGTGGAGGCGTGAGCCATGCCCAGTGAGAACGCGAGCACCACCCCCACCATCGACGTGCTCGCGGAGCTACCACTGCCCCCCCGTCAGCCTCCTCGCTGAGGGCCAGATCAGAGGCGCCGCGTGTGTCTGGTGCACCACCGCCCTGACCGGCGAGAGCGCCATAGACCTCGGCACCCGCAGCGACTCCTTGGCCGGAGTCGTCGCTCACTGGTTCCCACGCAGCTGCCGTGACTGTCTGAAGGAAGCCGCTCTCCGGGAGTACGGCGACCACACCGGGACCGGCGAGCAGTGCGTCGACGACCCCGCCCCGTGCGACACCCGCCGCGCCCTGCGCCGCCTCGTCCTGGATGGCCGCAGATGACCGGGCTCACCGAGCCCGCCGCCCGCCGACGACCCTCGCCGGGGTTCGTGTTGCTGAACCCCATGGCGGAGTCGCGAAGTCTCTGTCCGCGAGAACGGGGGACTGCTCCACCTCGCCAACGTCGCCAGACGGTTCGACGAACGAGAAGAAGCCTCCTGCCGGACCGGCTTTCATGGCCTCGGTCGTGACACAAGCCGCCCGTACCGCGCGCTCGCGCGACCCCCAGCACGGAGATGTCGGTCCGGAGTCCGCGTTGGGTCATGCTGATCCGCCGGATTCGTTGGGGGGGGGGATCAAACTCTGTCCGCTCACGCAAACGGCCCCGGACGAGGAGTCCGAGGCCGAGCAGGAGCCCTCCCTGTGGGAGAAATCGGTCGGCCAGGAATGTGCCGAGCGTAGGCCCGTGGCCCGCCCTGCCGTCGTCAGGCCACTGCTCTTCTGTTCTTCCAGACCTCCCGCATCACGATCGTGAAGAACTCGAAGTACGTGCGCTGCACGTTCAGCGCGAACTCCTGGGTGTCGGCGTGCCTTTCGCGGAGGCGGTTGATCGGGACGTTCATCGCGGCGTGGTGCTCGATGTGCAGGTTGTTTCCGTTGGTGAACCAGGTCGTCAGCCAACTGCCGGTTATCGAGCGAGTGTTGCGCAACACGTCGACACTGTCGGTGTCGCACAGGATGTGCTCGGGCAGCTCCACCACGAAGTGCATCGGCATCGCCACGAGGAAGGGCAGCAGCCACAGGCGTACCACCAGCGACCCACCGCCGAGGGCGCAGACCGTCACGAGGAGTGCGAGGAAGATCCCGAACCATCGGTATTCGGCGATGATCGCCTTGCGGCTCTTCGGGGAGATCTGCCCCATGTCGTACTGCCAGCGGCCCGGCACGCACTGGACGATGTCACGCCCCACGTCCACGAGACGACTCACGTCGAACAGCCCCTTGGCCAGGGCGCCCAGGGTGAGCGGCTTGCGCGTGTCGAATCCGAAGAACTCCGTGTCCTGCGGGGTCCCCAGGTAGCGGTGGTGCTGCAGATGACGTACTCGGTAGTGGCTGTAGGACACGAACATGGGCGTGCCCAGCGGCACACCGACGATGCGGTGCGCACGTGAACCGCGGAAGGCCGAATGGTGCAGGCACTGGTGCTGCAGTTCCACCGCGTGGGTGTACGCCGCCCCCAGGACGACCACACCGACCGCGGTCACTGCGTACGAGGACTGAACGGCGAGCACGATCCCCGCCGCTGTCAGTACGGCGAGCACGCATATCTTGCCGATGAAGACGGCCTCGTCCTTGGCGCGGACGGGTGCCCGCTGATACAGCACTCGCGGAGAGATCGAGGTTTCGGACATCAGAAATTACCCCCTATTGTCTGGTGGTCCTCGGTGAGTTGGTTGGTGATCAGGGCAGCAGGACAGAGCGAGGCCACCCCACGAAGGGGTCGTCGGGCCTCGCTGTGTCAGCGGCTACACGTGGGCGGCCAGGTCGGTGGACCGCTGCACTCCCTTGAGCAGCAGCGCGGTGACCAGCAGCGACATCACGGCCATCGAGGCCATCGCCCAGCCCACCGCGTCCGCGCCGGGGAGCAGCTGGGCGATGCCGCCGGCCAATGCGGCTCCCAGGCCCTGAGCCACCATCAGGCCGGTGCTGAACAGGCCGAACGCCTGGCCGCGCGTGTCCTCGTGGGTCCGGCCCACCAGCCGCTCCTGCAACGGCAGCAGCGCCGCACAGCCGAAGGCGGACAGCGCGACCAGCGCCGCTGCAACCGGTACCGGTGGCGACAGCGGGAACAGCAGGAACGGCACCCCCAGCAACACGCACAGCGGCAGGACCAGCCGGTCCCGCAACGCCAGGGGGACGAAGCGTCCGACCACGATGTCACCGGCGAGCATGCCGCCCGCGCCGGCCGCCAGCAGAAATCCGGCGTGGTCCCTGGCGTACGGGATGAACAGCGCTTCGCACCCCGTCACCAGGCCGTTGGGCAGCCACATCATCAGGTAGAGCGGCCGGACGACCGGCGAGGTGAGCAGCTCGCGGTTGATACGGCGGCTGCGCTCGACCGTCTTTCCTGCGGCGCGCGGCGGGCGGTCCGGGAGCCCGAGCCGCGCGTTGACGCCGGCGGTGACGCCGACCGCCGCCGCGATGCCGAACAGCCAGGACGGCGACACCACGGCGAGCAGCACGGCACCTATGCCGTTTCCGATGATCTGCATGCCGCCGACCGTGATGTTCATTGTGGCGCGCGCCAGCACGAACGCGTCCTTCGGCACGATGTCGGACAGCAGCGCGATGACGGCCCCCGATGTCGCGGCCATCGCCACGTAGCCGCCCGCGAGGATCAGGAACCGCAGCCACCAGCCCAGACCCGGGAGTGTCTGCAACGCGGCCGTCGTCGTGGACACGCTCGCCATGAAGATCATCGCGGTGCGTGGACGCATCAGGTCCGAGGTGGCCAACAGATAGCGTGCAGCGACGAGTTGCACGAGCGGTCCGCCGAAGAGGGAGATCGCCGTCAGGAACGGCGATCCCGTCTGGTGGTACATCACGGTGCCGAGCGCCAGGCTGGAGAGCACGACACCCGTCATCGCGAACAGGCGGACCACGAACAGGGCCCGGAACTCACGGATCCTGAAGATCTCGCGGTAGGTCGTCATGTGCCGGGCAACTGATCGATACGAACTCGCCACAGCCCGACCTGACGCGCCACACACTCCGGCGAGGTACCGCCAAGACTGCGGCGCGAGTTCACCGAATCCTCCACCCCGAGCACCGCGAACACGTCCGCGTTGATGCGGGAATCAACCTCCTGCATCTCCTTCAGCGGCAACTCGTCCAGGCCGCACGCTCGTTCGTCCGCCAGCCGCACCAGTCGGCCCGTGATGTGGTGGGCCTCCCGGAACGGCATGCCCAACTCACGCGTCAGCCAGTCGGCGAGGTCGGTCGCCGTCGCGTGGCCGGCGCCGGCCGCCGCCCGCATCTCCGCTGCGCGGGCCTTCAGGTCCCCGATCATGCCGATCATCGCCTTCAGACACAGCTCGAAGGTGTCGGCACCGTCGAAGGTCCGTTCCTTGTCCTCTTGCATGTCCTTGGAGAACGTCAGCGGCAGCGCCTTCATGACCGTCAGAAGGCCGAACAAGGAGCCGTGCACCCGGCCGGTCTTGCCCCGGACCAGCTCGGCGGCGTCGGGATTCCGCTTCTGCGGCATGATCGACGAGCCGGTCGTCCAGGCGTCCGACAGTTCGATGAAGCCGAACTGCGGCGACATCCACAGCACGATCTCCTCGGCCAGGCGCGACAGATGCGTCATGCACATCGAGGCGGCCGAGAGATATTCGAGGGCGAAGTCCCGGTCCGAGACCGCGTCCAGGGAGTTGGCCATCGGCCGGGCGAACCCCAGCAGCTCCGCGGTGAGTTCGCGGTCGATCGGGAAGGACGTCCCGGCCAGCGCCGCCGCGCCGAGCGGGGACTCGTTCAGACGTTCGCGACAGTCGTGCAGACGTCCGTAGTCGCGCCCGAACATCTCGACGTACGCCATCAGATGGTGACCGAACGACACCGGCTGAGCGCTTTGCAGATGGGTGTATCCGGGCAGGATGGTCGCCGTGTGCTGTCCGGCCTGCTCGACCAGAACCTCGATGAGCTGCCGGACCAGACGCAGTGCGCGGTCGTTGGCGTCGCGCACCCAGAGACGGAAGCTCGTGGCGACCTGGTCGTTGCGGCTGCGGGCCGTGTGCAGTCGCCCGGCCGCGGCGCCGATCAGCTCGCGGAGCCGGGACTCGATGTTCATGTGAATGTCTTCGAGCTCCGCCGAGAACGTGAAGTTCCCGGAGGTGATTTCGGCCCGAATCACCTCCAGGCCGTCCTTGATGGCCGTGGCGTCCGCCTCGGAGACGATGTCCTGCTGACAGAGCATCGTGACATGGGCGACCGAGCCGTCGATGTCCTGCATGGCCATCCGCTGGTCGAAGCCGATGGAGGCGTTGATCTGCTCCATCACCTCGGACATGCCCTCACCGAATCGGCCCCTGATCAACCCGCTGCCCTTGCTCGCCTGGTCGCTCACGTGCTGCGCCACCTTTCTGGAATGAAGAGAAAATCTGTGACGTCAAACCTGCGGCACGCTACCCGACATCGATGTGGACCCCCGACACGACATCTCGGCACAGCTCGATCGCCTGCGCGGCGGTCGGGGCCGTGGTCAGCACATAACCGACCCGGGTGTGGGAGTCCCGTATCTGCGAGATCCGGTCCCCCGCCTTCAGTGGAAGGTGGAACTTGAGGACACCGGGCAGCCCCTGCCACCGCTGCGCCCCGCTGATGCCGGTGACTGTCCCCGGCGGTGGCGCGAAGAACCGGATCGCAGCGGCACCGGCGACCGTGAGCGCCGGTTCCTGGGGCCTGACGCCGTCGAGGGACCACTGGACCAGCAGGTCGAGCAGATCGTGCCCCGTGGCCTGCCTGACGAGTGTCGGGATCGAGTCTCCGCCGACCCGGGTGTGCGTCTCGATGACCTCCGAGCCCGACGGTGTCAGGCGCAGCTCCGTATGGCTGCAGCCGTCCGTGATTCCCATGATGTCGAGGAACTCGGAGACGTATGCCACGATTGCCGCCGAGTCTGCGGGTTCGAGCGGCGCCGGGACCACGTGACCGATCTCCACGAAGGGGTTCGCCGGGTCGTCGTCGTGAGTGAACTTGCCCGTGATCGCCACCACGTGGTGTTCGCCGGCGCAGCTGAACGCCTCGACCGAGAACTCCGGACCGGAGAGGAACGGCTCTGCGATGTACTCGTCGGCGGTCACGGGCGGCATGACCACCTCTTCGGCCCGGCGGAAGCACGACACATGCTCGCTTCCCCGGCCGTGACGTGGCTTCACGATCACCGGATATCCGTGCTCGGCCGCGAAGTCCCGGATGTCGGCGACATCCCGCACGACCGTGCAGGGGACGGCGGAGAACCCCTTGTCCAGCAGCCATGTGCGCATGGCGAACTTGTCCCGGGAGCGGCCGACGACCTCGGGGGAGAGGCCCGGAACCCCGAGTGCCTCCGCGATCCGCGCCGCGGGCATCAGCCCGTGCTCCGTCAGGGAGAGCACCGCGCTGAAGGGCGTCTCGCGGTGGATCGCCGACAGCATCGGGATCAGCGACGGATCGTCGTAGTCGGTCAAAACGCTGCGTCGCGCGGTCGCGACCAGCGCCTCGTCGTATCCCGTCGGCGTGTCCACCAGCGTGATGTCGGCACCGAGCAGGCGCACACGGTCGCACAGCCCGGGACCGCCGCCCACGACGACGACCTGCTTTGGATTCTTCATCACGGTGTCCGAACGTAGGTTTCCAGGTCGGTCAACGACTCACCGCGCAGCATGGAGAATCCGGTACGCCGATTCACCGAGAAGGGTTCCGCGCCGGCGACGACTCCGCTCGTGTCGTCGTGGACGTGCAGCACTTCGACGCTGTCGGGCGGTGTCACGGCGGAGCGCTCGTCGAACGCGAAGCGGATCCCGTGCCAGACATCCCGCGGTTCGCGTGGCGCCACCTTCCAGTCCAGGCCCCCTCGCGCGTGCAGGTACGCCTCCTCCAGGGACAAGCCGTGCTGCAGTTCGACGAGCTCGGGCACGTGGTCTCCCGCGGGGCGGGCGGCGGCTTCGATGACGCTGACGCGATCGGGAGTCATCTTGAACTCCACGTGCATCACGCCCTGCGCCATGCCCCAGCCCGAGGCGATGCGTTCGATCGCCTCGAGCAGTTCTCGTTCGTGCTGCGCCGGCAGGTCGCTGCCCGAGACATGGCCGATCTCGTAGCACGCCGGAAGCGGTGACAGGTATTTCTGCGTCAAGGCGTGGGCGACCACCTGCCCGCCCTGCACGACGCATTCGAGGCTGAACTCGGGCCCCGCCACGAACTCCTCGACGAGGGCGCCGGCGCTGAACGCGTAGTTGGTCAGCCGGGACGTCTTGAAGGCCGACATCTTCGCGAGTGTCTCCTCCACCTCGGCCCGTGAGTCGCACTTGCGCACGAACAGGCTCATGGCCATGTCGACCGGTTTGACGATCACGGGGAAGGCGACGTTCTCCCAGTCGATCGCCAGGCTGTCCTCGGCCGAGGACAGCCTGGCGATCGTCCGCGGCTGCGGAACTCGGAGCTCCTCGAACACCTCACGCATGAGGGCCTTGTTCCGGGAGGCGCGAATCGTGTCGACGTCGTTGTGATACAGCCCCAGTTCTCGCGCCAGGACGTCCGCCGCGATCACCGCGAACTCATTGCCCGCGGCCACCGCGTCGAACCGCCGCGCCCCGATCTGTGACAGCAGTTCCCCGGGCGAGTCCGACAGCGCCGGCACCCTGATCCACTCGTGGAGTGTGGTGACGTCGTCCCCGACCGTCGAACTCTCGATCGTCACGATCGTCAGCTGCCAGCCCTCACGGTCACAGACCGCGGCAACGCGTTCCAATGACCATTCGGCGACCGGGTGGAGCAGCAGGATATGCATGTTCACGCACCTTTGGAGGCGTCAAGCGAGGCGAAGTACCGCTCGAATCCCACCATTTCCTTGCACCGCCGCACCACTTCGCGCTTGTAGTACTTCTGGTACAGGTCGGCTTCGTCCGTCATGCAGTACGACGGCAGCAGTACGGTCCGCGGGCGGTCACTCGTGTTGGGGCCGCTGAAGTGGGGGGCCAGGGAATGGAACACCAGGACGTCACCGGCGTTCAGCGCGGGGACCTCGATGGTCGACGCGTCGAGCTGAGCCGGGTCGAAATCGCCTTCCGGATTGTCCGCGGGGCCGGGGAGCAGTTGCTGGTGGCTGCCGCGGTAGAACCCGATTCCGCCCGAGCGCTCGTCGCTGGGAAAGAGGTTGATGACCACCGTGCACAGGGTGTCCGGACCCTTGTCGAGCCACTTCCAGTACAGAAAGTCCTGGTGGGCGGCGTAGCCCCGCACACCCGGCTGCTTCTGGATCAACTTGGCCTTGAGGAGCTTCGTGGGGCCGCCGAGGATGGCAGCGAGCGCCTCCAGCAGGGCTGGGTGCGTCGCGGCCGCGTTCAGCGGCGGCGAGATGTCGAGGACAGGGTCGAGACGGTCGAAGATGTACTCACCGTCGGGTCCGCGCCGGAACTCGGTGCGCAGGTTGAGGTCGTCGTCCAGCCCGTCGAGCGTCCAGAGGCGGTCGCATTCGCGCCGCAGGCCCTCGACTTCGTCCTCTCCGTACACGCCGGTCAGGACGGTGTAGCCGTCTTTCCAGTACTGCTCTGTCTTCTCCGCCAGATCCGTCGTCGCAAGCAACGCTGGACCTCCCCTTCTTGGTCGAAGATCTACCGGTCGGCAGCGCGTGCTGTGAACTCGGCCAGTTTTGAACGTAGTTGTGCGGCGGCCTCGAGCACACGGCTCGGAGCCGTGCCCCCCTGGCTGTCGCGAGACGCGACCGAGGCATCGACGGTGATGTCCGGCCATTCGGAAAAGGCCAGCCGCTCGTCGACACCGCCACGCAGCTCCAAGGACAGTTCACCGAGCGAAAGTCGGTGTTCCTCGGCCAAGCGCACCAGTTTGGTGACGAGATGGTGGGCCTCACGGAATGGGATCTTCCGCTCACGCGTCAGCCAGTCCGCCAGATCACCGGACGTGACGAAGCTGAGATCCGACGCGGCGCGCATCGCGTCCACGTTCGGCCGCGTCAGGGTGGCGATGGAGATCGCCGCGTCCAGCACCAGCACCAACGTGTCCGCGGTGTCGAACAGCGGCTCCTTGTCCTCCTGCAGATCCCTGAAGTAGCTCAGCGGCAGCCCCTTGACCACCGTTTGCAGGGTGTGGAGGTTGCCCAGGACCCGGCCGCTCTTGCCGCGTATCAGCTCCGCTGCGTCGGGATTGCGCTTGTGCGGCAGAGCCGCCGAGGAACTGACCAGTTCGTCGGGCAGCGAGACCAGGCCGATGGGCTGCGAGGACCAGAAGACGATCTCCGCGCCGAAGCGGGAGAGGTCGAGAGCCAGGGACGTACCGGCAGCCAGGAAGTCGAGCGCGAAGCCACGGTCCCCGACGCTCTCCAGCGAGTTCGCGGTCGGTCGGTCGAACCCGAGACTCCGCGCCACGGACTCCCGATCGATCGGGAATCCGGTGCCTGCGAGCGCCGCGGAGCCCATGGGGGACTCGTCCTGCAGAGCCAGTACGAAGCGCAGCCGCTCGGCGTCGCGCAGGAACGTCTCCGCGTAGGCTAGGCAGACATGACCGAACGTCACCGGCTGCGCGATCTGCAGATGAGAGAAACCAGGCATCACCGTCGCGCTGTGCTGCTCGGCCTGTGCGGCCAACGCCTCTGTCAGCGCCAGGACCTTCCCGGTCAACGCGCCCACCTGGTCGCGGATCCAGAGCCGTAGCGCCGTCACGGCGAGATCGTTGCGGGCGCGCGCGGTCCCGAGCCAGCCCGCGTCGGCCCCGATCTGCGTCTCCAGGTACTGCTCTATCGCGGTGTGTACGTCCTCGGCAGTCGGATCGAGCGGGTCGGCTCCCGTCTCGATCCGCTCCTTGAGCAGGTCGAGACCGCGGTGGAGCTCGGCCGCGGCATCGGCCGGAACGATCCCCTGCTTGTGCAGCATCGTGACGTGCGCCTGCGAGGCGGCGATGTCGTACGGCGCGAGCCGGCGATCGTAGTGCGCGCTCGTACCGATCGCGTCCATCCGCCGGGCGGCCAGGGACCGCTCGTCGGTGCTCACGACAGGCTCCGGGAGGCCGAGCGTGCCGCGATCTCGTCCAGGTGGCGGTCGAACGCCTCGGTCGTTCCGGCGTTCGCGGCGGCCACCAGGTCCGCCCAGTCGGGCCGCAGGCAGTACAGCAGCAGGGCCCGGGCGATGTGCAGCCGAGCGACGGCCTCGTCGTAGATCACCGACTGCGGTCCGTCGATGACCTCGGGCACGACCTCGTCGCCCCGGTAGGCGGGAAGGTTGTGAAGGAAGACCGCGTCCGTGCGGGCCTGTGTCATGAGGGCGGGCGTGACGCGGTAGGGAGCCAGGACCTCACGGCGCAGCTCGGCCTCGAGGGCCTTGTTCATCGGGATCCAGGCGTCGGCGACGACCACGTGAGCGTCCTTGACGGCGGCCTCCGCGTCGGTGGTGGCGGTGAATCCGGCCAGATGCGCGGTCTGGTCCGCCGGCAGCGCGAACTTCTCCGGCGTCGCACAGGTGAAGCGTGCGCCAACCTTGGCGGCGGTCTGTGCGAGCGAGAGGGCGATGTTCGTCCCGTCGCCGACGAAGGCGATGTTGATTCCCTCCACGGCGCCGAACTGTCGCTTGATGGTGAGGAAGTCGCAGAGGGCCTGCGTGGGGTGGTGCTCGTCGCACATGCCGTTGATGAACGGAACCGGGGACAGCGCACAGATCTGTTCCTGGGTGGCGAAGTCGTAGATGCGGCTCAGCAGCACATCGTTGAATCCGCCCGCCACTTTCACGAAGTCGGGCAGGTGCTCGGTTTTCGCCGCGTGGCGTCCGACGCGGGCTTCCGCGCCGTTGTAGTGGATCGCCTGGCCGCCCAGATCTCCTATGGCCCGTTCGAATGCGGTACGCGTGCGCAGCGATGTCTCGTCGAAGATCATGCCGAGGCATTTCCCGCGCAACAGGGCGGGAAGATAGCCGAAGCGCCTGCGGTGCTTTTCCAGGAGGTCGGCGACCTCAATGATGTCCAGCACATCGGATGTGGTGAGATCGTCGATCGTCAGCAACTGCTTGTGAGTCATGCACATATTTCTCTCGCCTGGGACGTGAATCCGTCCGGAGGATGTCTACGCCGGGTGCGGTGCGCGTGAATGTCGGTCTACGACCCACTCTTGCGCACGTGTCCCAACTGGCGCAGCCGCAGAGAGTTGATGCGAATGAACCCGGTCGCATCCCGCTGCTGGTATCCGCCGCCCTCCTCGAAGGTGACCAGATCCTGGCTGTAGAGGGATTTCGGGCTCTTGCGGCCCTCGACGATGACGTTCCCCTTGTAGAGCTTGAGGCGTACGGTTCCGGTGACGCGCTCCTGGCTCTTGTCGACGAGAGCCTGGAGCATTTCCCGCTCCGGGGTGAACCAGTAACCGTTGTAGATGAGTTCCGCATAACGCGGCATCAGCTCGTCCTTGAGGTGGGCTTCCCCGCGGTCGAGCGTGATGGATTCGATGGCACGGTGCGCCTGCAGCCAGATGGTCCCGCCGGGAGTCTCGAACAGGCCACGGCACTTCATCCCGACGTACCGGGTGTCGACGATGTCGATCCTGCCGATGCCGTTCTCCGCACCGAGTTCGTTCAGGCGGTCCAGCAGGGACACCGGGTCGAGTGTCTCACCGTCGATCGCGACGGGGTCGCCCTTCGAGAACTCGATCTCGATGGTGGTCGGCCTGTCGGGGGCTTCTTCCGGCGACTTGGTCCGGACCCAGGCCTCGTCCTCCGGTGTGACCCAGGGGTCTTCGAGCTCTTTGCCCTCGCAGGAGATGTGCAGCATGTTGGAGTCGGCCGAGTAGGGGGCCCCACCGCGCTTGTCCTTGGCGACCTGGATGCCGTGCAGGTCAGCGAACTCGATCAGCTGAGCACGGCCGGCCATGTCCCATTCCCGCCAGGGCGCGATCACCTGGATGTCCGGTGCGAGGGCGTAGTAGGCCAGCTCGAAGCGCAACTGGTCGTTGCCCTTGCCCGTCGCGCCGTGGGCGACCGCGTCGGCGCCCACCTGGCGCGCGATCTCGATCTGCCGCTTGGCCACCAGCGGTCTGGCTATGGGCGTCCCCATCAGGTAATTGCCCTCGTATGCAGCGTTCGCGCGATACATCGGGAAGGCATACTCGGACACCAGTTCGTGCCGAAGGTCTTCGATGAAGATGTTTTCGGGCTTCACGCCCAGTGCCAGGGCCCGTTGCCTGGCGGCTTCCAGTTCCTCGCCCTGGCCGAGATCGGCGGTGAACGTGACGATTTCTGCGTCGTACTCGATCTGCAGCCACTTCAGAATGACTGACGTGTCGAGTCCCCCTGAAAAGGCCAGGACGATTTTGCGCGGCTTGGTCATTACCTGAAAGTCCCTCAGCTTCAAGTGGCAATGGGGCGTCGGCAGTCCGTGCGCGCGAGAGCGCAGTGTGGCTGGCTCTTTGGCTGTCACGCCGCCCTGTCGGCGGCTCGCTGGACGACCCCGTTCCGTGACAACGTTCTCGTGGAACGACAAGTGAGAAGTGTCGTAGTTTCCGATTCCCCCCGCTGCGCCCCGCTGTGCAGAGCGCGCCGTTGCCCCGTAATGGTGGGGGATGGTCACCGCTAAAGCGGTTGCCGCCCCCCATCAAAGATCAGACTGGATGAATGATCGTGTAGCTAGCAAGAGATTCTGAGGATCTTCTCAGGATGCGAGACCCTTCCGGTCGGCCGATTGGGTGCAAGTGTGCCTAATCGTACGGAAGTTGAAGATCTCAACTCCGACGTCCTGACTATTCGTCAGCCAGTCGCCCACGCGAGCGGTAAAGGGTCTGTGTCTCCACGGTGCGGCGGACACGAGAGAAGCATCGGCGGTGCCGTTCGCCGCCTCATAGAGGGGCCCACCGATGCTTCCCGATCCGATCGGATCCGCCCGGCTGCTCGCCGCCTTGGAATCGCTGCGCGGCCGTTTCTCCTGCCCCTTCGCTGCCCTGGTCGCCGGGCTGATCGCGCAGACCGGCCGGGCGCTGTCACCGGCATGCTGTTGGGCGCGGGAAGTGAGCGGTGCTGGTCCCACCACGGCGCTCACGCCTTCTTCTCCAGGGCGAGCTGGAGCGCCGACCTGCTGGGCCTTGGCTCTGTCCCGCAGCGGGCGGTGCCGGTCTTGCGCCAGGTTGGCCGGACGCCGATCTCCTTCAGGGCCACGGCCGGGCGCTCGGTGTACTTCTCGGCCGGCGTCGGGCTGGTGCGCTGTCGTGTGCACGTGGTCGCCGACGTCGCCTGCCACGGGCGGGCGCTGCGGTATCTGCCCGACCGCGCAACCCTTACCGTCCGGCTGTCGGCCTCGGCGGTGCTCTACGAGCCGGGCGGGGGGGGGTGCCCCTATCTGTTTCGTCAACCCCGGGGGGTCGGCTTGTAGGGGTTGATCGTGGTTTTCGGGAACGTCCCGCGAAGCGGGATGTTCCTGGCGGATCGGGTGGCTGATGGGCATCCCGGTGGCCGGCAGGGCCGGAGTGGCCGTGCCGGTGCGCGGGCGTGATGGGGCTTGGAGGGTAGGGGCGGTGGAGTCGTCAGGCGGCGAGGTCGACGTCGTTCGGGGTGCGTGCTTCGTAGAGGGCCCCGGTGCGGATCATGGCGTGGATGACGTTCACGCGCTGGCGGGCCAGGCGGAGGATCGCCTGGGTGTGGGTCTTGCCGCGTGCGCGTTGCCGGTCGTAGTAGATCCGGGAGGACGGGTCGGCTTTGCAGCCGATCGCGGCGAACGCGGCCTGGAACAGGGCGCGTTTGAGGAGCCGGTTGCCGCGGTGGGGTGCGTGCTCGCCGCGGATGGAGGTGCCCGAGGACTTCGTGGCGGGGGCGAGTCCGGCGTAGGAGGCGAGGTGTCCGGCGGTGGGGAAGCCGGTGCCGTCGCCGATCGCGACGATCACGGCCGCTGTGGTCCTGACGCCCAGGCCGGGCAGGGAGGTCAGGAGGTGGAAAAGAGGGAGGGCCTCCAGCAGGGCGGCGATCTCCTGCTCGGCCTGGCGGCGCTGGGTGTGGGCGGCGGCGAGCTGGGCGGCGAGTCCCGGCACGATCAGCGCGGATGCCTCGGTGCCCGGCACGACAAGGGTCTGCTCGGCGAGCGCGTCGAAGATCTCTGCGGTCAGGTGGTGGGCCTTGCGCGAACCGTGCACCTTGAGCAGGGCCTCGCAGCGGGCCCGGCCCAGTTTCCTCAGTCTCGCCGGGGAGCCGTGCCGTTGGAGGAGCGCCTGGATATAGGGGTAGGCCAGGCGCGGGCCGAGCACACGCTCGAGAGAGGGGTGGATCTGAGAGAGCAGGCCGCGCAGCCGGTTGGTGGCGCGGTTGACCTCGCCGGCCAGGTCGTTGTCGTAGCCGGTGAGCATGGTCAGCTCGGCCAGCACCTCGTCGTCGCGGTCCACCGCGCGCAGGGTGTGCGGCATGGTGCGGGCGGTCTCGGCGATCACGAACGCGTCGCGGGCGTCGGTCTTGGCCTCGCCCGGGTGCAGGTCGGCGGCCCGCCGCATCGACAGCCCGGGCAGGTAGGCCACCCGGCAGCCGGCCGCGCGGGCCACCGTCAGCGGCAGCGCGCCGATGTTGGCGACCTGGTCCACGATCACCAGGACAGTGCCGAACTTCGCCACCAGCCTGGTGAACAGCTCCAGCAGTTTCGGCTCGGTGTTGGGCAGCCGCTTGTCGTGCACGGTTCTGCCGTCTTCGGTCCGGCCGTGGGCGTGGTGGAACTCCTTGCCCAGGTCCAGGCCGAGGAAAAGATCTATCGCGGTCGTGTCGACCATGTACGCGTGCCCCTCGCCACTCGTCTCCTCAACTCCCGGCCGTCCCTGCGGCACCACACGCCGGCAACCACGTTACGCAGACATGCCACCAGTGAAACGGCCCGGCATTGCGCCGGACCAGGCGGTCGTCAGGCCCCTCATCAGCGGTCAAGCGGTGCCCCGAAGCCCGGCGGCAACACCCCCCAGGTCATCCGTACGACAGGGGGCACACAGCCATACCGGACCCGGGGGCCAGGCGCCCCATTGCGGGGCCACGAAAAAGGTAACGGGGGGCTTCGCCGCCGACCGGCGGCCGCCGAGCACCACGCCCACCGCTGCCTGTCCGCCCTCTGGCCCCCATGGTGCGCCTACTGATCGCCGAGGAAGCGCCGCTGGTGATCTCGGTGGACGACACGTTCAAGCGGCCTGGGGGGAAAGGCGTAGCCGACTGGTTGTCCGTCGGCGTATGCGAGGACGGCCGTGAACCGGTCTCATCACTGTCGCCAAGCAACTCGTCGTGGACGGCTGGGAGGTGTACGAAGACGACCCCAAGACCGACGCCGGCGCGCGGACCATCGCGCTCGACTCCGACACGGTCCAGGCCCTCAGGCGACACCGAGCCCAGCAGGACAAGGGCCGTAAGGAGTGGGAGAACGCCTGGGTGGAGACCGGCCGAGTCCTCACCAAGGAGAACGGCGAGATGCTCCACCCCGCCAACGTCACCCGGCGGTTCATCGAGCTGTACGAGGAGATCGGTCTCCCGCTGGTTCGGCCTCACGACCTCCGCCACGGTGCCGCGACCCTCGCCCACGCGGCCGGGGCCGACTTGAAGGACATCCAGGAGATGCTCGGCCACTCCTCGATCACCATCACGGCCGACACGTACACGAGCCTGCTCCCCGAAGCGGACTCGGCGATCGCAGAGGCCGCAGCCCGGCTCGTACCGCGCGCCCGCGCCACCTCTGAGAACGCCGCTCCCGAAGCGGAGCCCGAGCCCGACGGCGTGCAGCATCCCGGCCCGGAGTTCGTGCCGGATGATGCTGATCAGTTGGGAGGAATTCCGGAGATCAGCTCTCCGTCCGCTCACGCACCGCTCACGCAAACGGCCCCGGACGAGGAGTCCGAGGCCGAGTAGGAGCCCTCCCTGGGGGAGAAACTCCAGGTCAGAGCGGCAATGCGTTGTGCCCCCGGCAGGATTCGAACCTGCGACACCCGCTTTAGGAGAGCGGTGCTCTATCCCCTGAGCTACGAAGGCGAAGCCGACAAGGGCGCGCTGGCACCCGTGTCACCGTCGACAGTGTAGCGGTTGGTGGATCACGGAGGGGGCGGGATCGGTGTCGACGGCGGCTGTGGCGGCTCGTAGTCCAGATTGTGCAGGGCACACAGCTCCCGCAGGTTCTCCTCGAAGATCGGCTCGAGGGAGGTGTAGGCGAAGTCGAGTTGGTGGCGGAAGGGCCGGCCGCCTCCCGCAGCCCCCGCTCAGACCAGCGGCACCCGCGTGAACCGCCCCGCCACCCCCAGGTCCGCCTCGATCCGGGCGGCCGTCGCCGTCAGCTCGGGCAGGACGTCCAGGACGCACTCCTCGGCCGTGCGGCGGGCCGCGTGCAGGGCCACGTTCGCGGCGGCCACCACCTTGCCCGTACGGTCGCGGACCGGGACCGCGATCGAGCGCAGGCCCTCCTCCCACTCCTCGTCGACGAGGGCATAACCGCGCGCCCGCGCCTCCCCCAGCGCACCCGAGTCCCGGGCGTCCGCACCGTGCGCCCGTGCCTCTTCCAGCGCACCCGTATCCCGGCCGTCCGTACCACGCGCCCGCGCCTCCAGCGCACCCGTATCCCGGCCGTCCGTACCACGCGCCCGCGCCTCCAGCGCACCCGAGTCCCGGCCGTCCGCACCACGCGCCCGCACTTCCCCCACCTCCAACGCACCCGTCTCCCCGGCGCCCGCCAACAGCACGCGCCCCAGGGACGTCGCGGCGGCCGGCAGCCGCGTGCCGACCCTGATGTCCACGCTCATCACCCGGCGCGCAGCCGCCCGGGCCGTGACCTGGACCTCCTCGCCCGAGGCGGTCAGTACCGCCAGCGACGCGGACTCCTGCACCCGGGCGGCGAGATCCGCCAGGTGGGGGCCCGCGATCCGGGGGAGTGAGGTGCGGGACAGGGGTGGAAAGCCGAGGGACAGCACCCGGGGGGTGAGGACGAACGTGCGCCGCGAGCTCGGCGCCACCAGTCCCAGATGCTCGTACGTGAGCAACGCCCTGCGCGCCGTCGCCCGCGCCAGCCCCGTCGCCTTCGCCACCTCCGTGAGCGTCAGCTCCGCCCGGCCCTCCCCGAAGGCGGTCAGCACGGTCAGTCCACGGGCGAGGGACTCGATGAACTCCCTGCCCAGTTCCTGCTTCGACGCCCCCGTCCAGGCCGCCAAGCCCGAGGGCGCCGCCCCCGCCTCCGCCTCAGCCTCCGGCGCCTCGCGCAGCTCGCGTTCCATGTCCGTCACCGCCCCCCGCAGCCGGGGCAGCAGCGTGTCGCGCAGATCCGCCGCCGTGTGCCGGCTCGTGTGGCTCACCACGCTCGCCACGCAGGCGATCCGGCCGCTGCGTGGATCACGTACGGGCACGGAGACCGCGACCAGCCCCGGTTCGATCAACTGGTCGTCCAACGCCCAGCCGTCCTCCCGCGCCCGTGCCGCCCGCTGCCCGAACTCCTCGTCCTTTTCGGTGTGTTCGCGCGGTGGAACGGCGGGAAAGCCCCTGTCCTCCGGGTCCGCCGCCCGGCGTGCCCGCCACGCTCGCCAGTCCTCCTGCGTCCACTCCGTGGCGAACAACGGGCCCGGCGCGGTGCGTTCGGCCGGCAGCAGGTCGCCGATGCGGAAGCTCAGGGACATCGCGCGGCGGCGGGTGGCCTGGTGGATGAAGCGGATGCCGTCGCGGTCGCCGACCGCCAGCGACACCGACTCGTCGAGTTCGTCGGCGAGCGCGTCCGCGCGCGCGTCCAGCAGCGCGGGGAGGCGGAGTGCGGCCAGGTAGGCGTTGCCCAGTTCCATCAGACGGGGCGCGAGGACCACGTCCCGGCCGTCGAGACGGACGTATTCCATGCGCGCGAGCGTGGAGGCGATCCGGTCGACCGTGGAGCGGGCGAGGCCGGTGGCGCGTTCCAGCCCGCTCGCGCTCAGCGTCCCTCCGGCCTCGGTCAGCCGCCGCAGCACGGTGACCCCGCGGATCAACGGCGTGACCGCCTCGGCCGGTACGGCGGGGGAGTCGGCCGGCTCCGGCGCGTCCAGGGTCGTCTCAGCGGGCATCGGATCTCCGGTACGGCGGTCGGGGCAGCCCCACGGTAATCCGGAAGCGGTCACTTACGACGCTCTTACGACGCCCTTACGACGCCCGTGCGACCGGCCGGCCGACACGGGCCGGCAGTCCCCGAGCGCCCCTGAAGTCCCGCACCACCCCCTACCTCCGCGTCACCCGCACCCGATGCCCACCCCCGACGTCCGTGTCCTCCCCCGCCCCTGCCCCCGCCCCCGCCACCACGATCCGGATGCCCCGCCGCAGATCCCGGAACTCCTCGCCGGGGGCGAACGTCGCGTCGGAGAGTTCCGCGTGGACGTTCGGGCTGCGGGTGCAGCCTCCGCTGTCCCGCCGGGAGTCGTACACCGTCACCGGTCCCCGGCCGGTGTCCACGTCCGCGTCGACCCGGTAGATCAGCACGCCCGGTCGGCACACGGTCTCGTCGTTGCCCTCGCCGGTGCGCAGCTCGACGGCGTATCCGCTGTGCCGGTCGACGGGCACGAAGATCAGCTTCGGGCCGCCCGCCCGGGCCAGCGGCGTCAGCGTGTACTCCGTCGTCCCCGGCGTCGCCACACAGCTCACCTGCGTCGCGTCCAGCCAGCCCAGCTTCCACTTGTGCCAGCCGAGGAGGTCGTTGTTGGCCCCCCAGTCCTCGCTCATGATGTCCCAGTGGCCGACCGCGCCCCCGCCCTCCTGTGTGTAGAGGTCGGGCAGGCCGAAGACATGGCCGTTCTCGTGGGGGAGGACGCGGTAGCCGGTCCGCGCGTAGGAGCCGGAGCCGTCGTCCTGGCGGGAGTAGACGAAGGAGGCGTTCGCGACCGGTATGCCGTCGGCGACCGGGGCCTCCGGGTTGCCGGCGAACGTCACCGACAGGACCGTGTCCAGCGCGGACGGCCCGGCGTTCGGCGTCATCAGCACGTTCAAGAAGTCGTACGACCGGAAGTCCACCTCGGGATCGGCCTCGGCCACGATGTCCTGGACCAGCTGCCGGTAGCCGGGGTCGAAGGGGGCGCCGCGCTCTATGCCGTACGCCTTGAACGGCTTGGGCATCCGCAGCCAGTCGGGCAGCGGGGTTTCGGGGCGGTAGTCGAGACGGCCGTAGGAGCTGGTGCGGAACCACTGCTGGGTCTGGGGGAAGAACTCCCGGAACCGGTCGAGCGCGCTGCCCGGACCGGGGACATCGGAGAAGTCGACCATCAGGGTGAGGGCGCGGACGGTGCCGGTGGAGCGGGAGTAGCCGGCCGGGGTGGGCAGGCCCTCCGACAACTGCACCGTCGGGGCACCGCTGATCATGCAGGGGCTGTGGGAGGGGGAACGGGCGACGGCGATCGGCCCCGCCCCGGCCGGCGCGGGGCCCGGCGCGAAGGGTCCGGTACCGGCCGAGGTGCTCACCGCGAAGGTCAGCGCGGTCACGGCCGCCAGGGCGGCCGCGCGGCGCGGGCGTATCCGACGGCGGAGCGGCTGCATGCGGGGGCCTTTCCGTCCACGGCAGCCGCCGGTCTCCGGCTGCACCCTTGCGATCACCCTGTGTCGAGGGGTGCGCGGGCGCGCGTTGGGTGAGCCCGAACGTGGGTTTTCCGCCCATGAGCCTGTGACTCAGGTCACAAGAATTTCTCGGAAGGGTGGGAAATAACCGGGGACCGCTTCCCCGTTTAGCCATGTGTCGGAGCGAAACGGGGACTCCCTCCCCGGATCCAACTCCACATCATCGCTTCATCGCTTCATCGCTTCATCGCTTCATCGCTCCATTGCTCCATTGCTCCATTGCTCCATTGCTCCATTGCTCCATTGCTCCATCGTTCCGTCGCTCCATCGCTTTCTAGGAGGTACGCCGTGCAGACCGTGACGTCTCCGAACCCCGCGCAGCCCAAGGTGTCCCGGCCGCGCGCCGACGCCCTGCGCAACCGGGAGCGGATCGTCACCGCCGCCCGGGAGATGTTCGTCGAGCTGGGCCCGGACGTCCCGCTCGACGAGATCGCCCGCCGGGCCGGCGTCGGCAACGCCACGGTGTACCGCAACTTCCCCGACCGCGAGGCGCTGGTGCGCGAGGTCGTCTGCTCGGTCATGGACCGTACGGTCGGGGCGGCCGAGCTGGCGCTCAGGGAGACCGGGGACGCCTTCGAAGCGCTGGAGCGGTTCGTGCACGCGTCCTCCGACGAGCGGATCAGCGCGCTGTGCCCGATGGTCCAGGGCACGTTCGACAAGAACCACCCGGATCTGGAGGACGCACGGGAACGCCTCGAGCGGACCGTCGAGAAGCTCATGGAGCGCGCCCGGGTGGCCGGACAGCTCCGCCCCGACGTGGGCGTCGGTGACCTGATGGTCGCCGTGGCCCAGCTCAGCCGGCCCCCGGCGGGCACCGCCTGCCTCAACGCCGACCGTTTCCTGCACAGGCACCTGCAACTGTTCATCGACGGACTGCGGGCCCCGGCCGGCTCCACCCTGCCGGGCACGCCCGCGACCATGGAGGAGCTGCGCCAAGCCTGACGATCAGCTCCGACCGATCAGTGACCCGATCAGTGACCCGATCAGTGACCCGATCAGCGACCGATCAGTGACCGATCAGTTCAGAGCTCCACCTCAGTCACCACATCAACTTCTCGGCCGTCACCGACGACGAGCCGTCCCCTTTACACACGCTTTTTCCGTCACGAAGTCCCGAAGTGGGTACCCCCATGTCTGAAACAGCCGCAAAGGCTCCCGGCGCCGCGGGCAAGGTCCCCGACGCCAACCGCTGGAAAGCGCTGGTCTTCATCGCGCTGGCCCAGCTGATGGTCGTGCTCGACGCGACCATCGTGAACATCGCTCTCCCGTCCGCCCAGCAGGACCTGGGGATATCCGACGGCAACCGGCAGTGGGTCGTCACGGCCTACGCCCTGGCCTTCGGCGGTCTCCTCCTCTTCGGCGGCCGGATCGCCGACCTGTGGGGCCGTAAGCGCACCTTCGTCCTCGGCCTCGGCGGCTTCGCGGCCGCCTCGGCGCTGGGCGGCGCGGCCACCAACGAGGCGATGATGTTCGGCTCCCGCGCCCTGCAGGGCGTCTTCGGTGCCCTGCTCGCCCCGGCCGCGCTCTCCCTGCTCGCCGTGATGTTCACGGACGCCAAGGAGCGCGCCAAGGCGTTCGGCATCTACGGCGCGATCGCGGGTGGCGGCGGCGCCGTCGGTCTGATCCTCGGCGGCTTCCTCACCGAGTACCTGGACTGGCGCTGGACGTTCTTCGTGAACATCCCGTTCGCCATCGTGGCCGCGGCCGGCGCCTACTTCGTCATCCGTGAGCCGGAGGGCGGCCGCAACCGCAACCCGCTCGACATCCCCGGCGTCCTGCTGTCCACCCTCGGTCTGGTCGCGCTGGTCTACGGCTTCACCCGCGCCGAATCCGACGGCTGGAGCGACTCCCTGACCATCGGCATGTTCGTCACCTCGGCCGTGCTGCTGATCGCCTTCGTGCTCGTCGAGGCGAGGGTCAAGGCCCCGCTGCTGCCGCTGCGCGTGATCACCGAGCGCAACCGCGGCGGCGTCTACCTCTCCCTGGGCCTCGCCATCATCGCGATGTTCGGCCTGTTCCTCTTCCTGACCTACTACCTGCAGATCGTGAAGGGCTACTCGCCGGTCAAGACCGGTTTCGCCTTCATGCCGATGATCGTCGGCATGATCACGGGCTCCACCCAGATCGGCACCCGCCTGATGACCCGGGTCGCGCCGCGCCTGCTGATGGGCCCCGGCTTCCTGGTCGCCGCTCTCGGCATGCTGCTGCTGACCCAGATGGAGATCGGTTCCTCGTACGCGTCACTGCTGCTGCCGGGGATGCTGCTGCTGGGCCTCGGCATGGGTACGGCGTTCATGCCGGCCATGTCCCTGGCCACGCAGGGCGTCGAGCCGCGGGACTCCGGAGTCGCCTCCGCGATGGTCAACACCTCGCAGCAGGTGGGCGGTGCGATCGGCACGGCGCTGCTGAACACGATCGCCGCGTCGGCCACCACGTCGTACGTCGCGGACCACATCGGCTCCGCCACCAGCCGTTCCCAGCAGCAGCTGGTTCAGCTGGAGGGCCAGGTGCAGGGCTACACCAGCGCGATCTGGTTCGCCGTCGGCATCCTGGTCGTGGCCGCGGCCATCGCCCTGACCTTCATCAACGCCGGCCGCCCGGACGGCACCACGGTGGCGGGCTCCGGCGAGTCGGCCGAGGACGAACTGTCGGTGCCGGTCGTCGCTCACTGAGCCTCTAGCGGGCTGAGCCTCTAGCGGGCTGAGCCTCTACCGGGCTGAGCCTCCACCGGGCTTGACGACGACCGTCCGGACCTACCTTCGGGCCATCCGTACGTACGGGGATGGGGACGCTCCGTACGTACGACCCAGGACCTGCCCTGGCTCCCTGACCGAGCGGTTCAGCGGAGCCAGGGCAGGTCCGCTCCCGCATCGTTCGGCTGGAGTCCCTCGGCGACGATCTCCATGATGTCGCCGAGGGACTTCTGCTGTTCGGGGGTGAGCCGGTCGAACACCGCGTTCCGTACGGCCGCCACGTGGCCCGGCGCGGCCCGCTTCAGCACTTCGAAGCCCTCGTCGGTGAGCACCGCGAACTGGCCCCGCTTGTCGGAGGGGCAGTCCTCGCGTCGTACCCAGCCGTTCTTCTCCAGGCGGGCGATCGCATGGGACAGGCGGGAGCGGGTGATCTTCGCGTGCATGGCCAGCTCGGTCATGCGCAGCCGCCGCTGCGCGGACTCGGCGAGCTTGACGAGGAGGCCGTAGTAGATGTGCGGCATGCCCGCGTCCCGTTGGAGTTGGCGGTCCATGTGGTCCTCCAGGAGCGTGGAGGCGTGGATGTAGGAACGCCAGATGCGCTGTTCCTCGTCGGTGAGCCAGCGAGGCTCCTCACGGAGGTCCTCGGTGGGTGCGGATGTGGATGCCTTCATGTACTCCACTGTACGAGAGCACTCCTTGAATATTAAACCAATATGTCGTATGGTTTACACGCGTCAGCACCTTGGATCTACGCATCAGTAGCTCGGGTCTACGCGTCAGTAGCCTAGGCCTACGCGTCAGTAGCTTGAGGCTTCAAGCGAGAAATTCCCGGAAGGAGCCGTCGCCATGTCCGCCGCCGCCCAGGAGCGCATGCCGGCGCTCTATCTCAGCCACGGTGCCCCACCTCTGGCGGACGACCCGATCTGGCCCGGCGAACTCGCCGCCTGGTCGGCCGACCTGCCGCGCCCCACGGCGATCCTCATCGTCTCCGCCCACTGGGAGGAGGCGCCGCTCGCCATCGGTGCCATCGAAACGGTCCCTCTCGTCTACGACTTCTGGGGCTTCCCCGAGCACTACTACAAGGTCACGTACGAGGCCCCCGGCGCGCCCGAACTGGCCGAATCCATACGGAAGTTGCTGCGCGCCCCGGGCATACCGGTGCAGGACGTCCCGGATCGTGGCCTGGACCACGGAGCCTACGTCCCGCTGGTCGAGATGTTCCCCGAAGCAGACATTCCGGTTCTGCAGGTCTCCATGCCGACCCTCGACCCGGTGCGGCTCATGGAGATCGGCCGCAAGCTGGCGCCGCTGCGCGACGAGGGTGTGCTGATCGTCGGCTCCGGCTTCTTCACCCACAACCTGGCCGCGCTGCGGCAGGGCGGCGTCCCCGCCTGGTCGGCCGAGTTCGACGACTGGGGCCGGCGCTCGCTGGAGGCCGGTGACGTGGACGCGCTGCTCGACTTCCTCCGCAAATCCCCGGCGGGCCGGCTCGCCCACCCGCGCACCGAGCACTTCGCGCCCCTTTTCGTGACGATGGGCGCGGCGGACGCGGCCGGCGAGCTGAAGGAACAGAAGTCGGTGATCGACGGGTTCTGGGGAGGGCTGGCGAAGCGGTCGGTGCAGTTCGGCTGAGAACGGCCGTCCTGTGGCTCTTTCTCGTGTCCTGCGGCTCCTGCTCGTGTAGGGCCGGCCTGCGGCCGCTTCTCGCGTACGGCCGGCCTAAAGCTCCTTCTCGTACCAGGCCACGTCCCAGTAGCGGCCGAACTTCCGGCCGACCTCCCGGTACGTCCCGACGTACCGGAACCCGAAGCGCTCGTGCAGCCGCGTGGACGCCTCGTTGGGCTGCGCGATGCCCGCGTAGGCGCGGTGCAGGTCCTCGTCGGCCAGGGCCTCGAAGAGGGCCTTGTAGAGGAGCGTGCCGATGCCGCGGCGGCCGGCGTGCGGGGCGACGTAGACCGTGGTCTCCACCGAGGTCACGTACGCGGGCTTCACGCGGTAAGGGCTGGATGTGACGTAGCCCAGAATCTCCTGCGAACCGGTGTCCACGGCAACCATCAGGCGGTGCGGGCCGTCTTCAGGGTGGGAGAGCAGCCAAGGGCGGCGCTCTTCCGGAGTGAAGACGGCGGTATCGAATGTGATGGGCGTCTCACGTACGTAGTGGTTGTAGAGGTCGGTGAGGGCTTCGAGGTCACTCTCGACTCCGGGCCTGACCTGCACCTCTGTACGTTCCGACGACATCACGCCTCCTCGTGTGGCCGGACAGGGTACTGCATGATCAGAAAAATTTAGGTGCGGGTTGGGAATTCTGTCCTGATTCCAGTCGTTGTTTCCATCGGATGCCGGGCACCCGAGGAGAGTGCCAAGCGTCTTAAGGACCACCCGCTGACCTCACCATCGCAAGGGAGCACGCATGGCAACCCGTGCCGTCGCCCGTCGTCAGTCCGCCGCCGGCGAGACGGTCGACGCGGCACGCAGTGTCCGCGCCCACGCCGGCGAGATCGCCGACCGGGATCTGGTCGGCATGTACCTCGACGAGATCGCGCGCACACCGCTGCTCGACGCCGCCAAGGAGGTCGAGCTGTCCCAGATCATCGAGGCGGGTGTGTTCGCACGACAGATCCTCGACGGATACGAGGAGCCCAAGGCGGACGCCACCCGCGAGGAGCTCGAGGCCCTGATCGCCGACGGCGAGCGGGCCAAGGACATCTTCATCCGCTCCAACCTCCGTCTGGTCGTCGCGGTCGCCCGCCGCTACCCCCGTAGCGGCCTTCCGCTCCTCGACCTGATCCAGGAGGGCAACGCCGGTCTGGTGCGCGCGGTCGAGAAGTTCGACTACCGCAAGGGCTTCAAGTTCTCCACGTACGCGACCTGGTGGATCCGCCAGGCGATCACCCGCTCGATAGCGGACCAGTCGCGCACGATCCGCCTGCCCGTCCACCTGGTGGAGGAGCTGGGCCGGATCCGGCGCGTGCAGCGCGAGTTCAACCGCGAGCACGGCCGGGACCCGGAGCCCGCGGAGATCGCCGCGGAGCTCGGCTCGAACCCGGAGCGTGTGGTGGACGTCCTGGACTGGGCCCGCGACCCGGTCTCCTTGAACATGTCGGTGGACGACGAGGGCGAGACCCAGTTCGGCGACCTGCTCGAGGACACCTCCGCGGTCTCGCCCGAGCAGTCCGTCCTGACCCTCCTGCGCAGCGAGGAGCTGGACGACCTCATCGGCCGCCTCGACCAGCGCACGGCCTCCATCATCAAGATGCGCTACGGCATCGAGGACGGCCGGGAGCGCACGCTGACCGAGGTCGGCAAGGAGCACGGACTGACGCGCGAGCGCATCCGCCAGATCGAGAAGCACGCGCTGCTGGAGCTGAAGAAGCTGGCCCGCCAAACCGGCTTCGACGCGGCGGCGTGACGCCTGCCTCTCGCGGGCGGCGTACGCCGGGTGGCGAAAGACAGCGCAAACATGGCGGTGAGACGCCGCTTCAACCGACAGGGCCCAGGGAACAAAACTTCAGGGCCCGGGAGTTCGGGCCGGGAACGCCTCCCGGATCTCCGATCCCGGACCCTGCCCCTGACCCTGACCCAAGCCTCTTGACCCCAGGCCCCCGACCCAGATCTCAGACCACTGAGCCAAGTCCCGTCGCAATCCCCCCGGCGCCGGGACTCTCCCGAGTCGGACTTCGGCGCCCATCCCCCCCGGGCGCCGGAGTCCGGCTCACTTCTGTCTTGGGGGGTGTCTGGGGATGTCTGGGGTCTTGGTGGCCCGTCCGGGGGTGCCCGGGGGCCTGGGTCTGAGCCTGGTGGGCCTGCTTGGCATGGCGAAAGGCGGGACACCCCGAACCTGAACCCCGGGGTGGCCCGCCGGACGGCAGATTCTGTCACATCGGCATAACCTGCCGATGTGACCCTCTCCCTCACCGAACGGCGCAAGGCCGAGACCCGGATGGAGATCGCCCGCGCGGCGGCCGGGCTCTTCGTACGGCACGGCCTGCGGGCCACCCGAGCCGAGGACATCGCCCACGCCGCGGGCATCGCCCCGCGCACCTTCTACCGCTACTTCGCCACCAAGGAGGAGGCCGTCGCCCCGCTCTACGCGGCCGGCGCCGACCTCTGGGCAGAGGCGGTACGCGAGGCCCCCGCGGACCTGTCCGTCCCCCAGGCCCTGGAACACGCGGTCCGCCACACCCTGTCACCGGGCGCCGGAGTATCGGCGTCCTCCTGGGAATGGGTCCGCACCCTGCTCCGCCTGACCGAGGCGAGCCCTGGGCTGCGGAGAGTCTGGGCGGAGGTGTGCCACGCATCGGAACGAACGCTGGCGGAGATCCTGGCGGAGCGGCTGGAGATCCTGGCGGAGCGGCTGGACCGGCGGCCGACGCCGGATGCCGACAACGTTGCCGAATCCCTCGCCGCATCCCCGGAGCTGCGATACGCCGCCGCTGTGGCGAGCGCCGCGGTCCGTACGGCCATCGAGACCTGGGTGGCCGGAGACGCCCCGGCGGACGGCCCGGAGGGCCCGGCAGGACTGGCGCTACGGAACCTGGGGGCGCTGGGGGACTTCATTTGGGAGGGCGTGCGGGGCGGCCGAACCACATAGGACCTGTTTGCCGCACACCGCTCATCGGCTGGACGCGCTCCGCTATCGCGATCTCGAAGTGCGGGCCAGTTTCGGGCTGAGCTACGAGGGGCTCCGGCCCGAGGCACGGCGGCTGTTCCGGTTCCTTGGGCTCCTGGAGGCACTCGATTTCCCGCTCTGGGCGGCTGCCGCCGCGGTCGACACCGAACTGCGCGCAGCTCAGGAACTCCTCGACGAGCTGGTCGATGTCCACCTGCTCGACGTCACCGGAACGCCGAAGGGTCAGGCGCGTTACGGCTTCTACGACCTGATCCGCGCGTACGCAAGGGAACGCGCGGAGGTGGAGGAGCCGGTGGAGGCCCGGGACGAAGCCGTCGTCCGCGTCCTCAGCGCCCTCCTGGCCCTCACGGACATCGCCGACCGTGACCACATGGGACAGAACATGTTCCAGCGGGACGCCGACCGGTGGCAGCCGACGCGGGTGGAGGCAAGCCTGCCTCCTTCCGTACCGCGGATGGAGTTACTGGATTCGGAGCGTATCCCGTTGGTGGCAGGGGTGCGGCAAGCCGCGGAGCTGGGCAGGGACGAGCTCTGCTGGGAGCTGGCCGTGGGTGGGCACGCGCTGTTCGAGACGCAGCGGTACTACGACGACTGGCAGGAGTGCTACGAGACGGCGATGGGCCTGGCCAAGGCTGCGGACAACATGCGGGGCCGGGCCAGATTGCTCATCTCGATGGCCGGACTGCGCTACACCCGGCGTCGGTACGGTCCGGCCGAGGAGGCCAACACCGAGGCCATGGGCCTGTTCGAGCGGATCGGGGACGAGCGGGGCTACCTGGAGGCGCTGAGTAACGCACCGTTCTTCCTCGTGCCCAACGGACATTTGGCCGAGGCGATCACGGCGGGCTGCGAGGCCTACGAACGGCTCAACGCCGGCGGGCAGGCTGCGGCGGCGCACGCGTACTCACAGGTTGGCCTCGCTCATCTACAGGCGGGCAGGCCAGAGGTCGCGGTAGAGGTCCTCACGGAGATCGTCGCCGGGGCGAGGAAGCAGGGGATCCGGACCCTGATCGCGCGGGACACCTACTGGCTCGGCCAGGCGCAGCTCGCACTCGGCCGTCATGCGGAGGCTGAGGAGTCGTTCACCGAGCTGACCGCGTATGCCCGGGACGTCGGGTCACCGGGCGCGTTCTACACGGCCCACGCCTGGGGCTGTCTCCACCTGGCCCGAGGTGAGTACGCCGGGGTATCGACTACCCGTACCTGCTCGCGGGTGTGCTGGAAAGGCTCGCCCGGCTGCGGGCCGCGGCGGGAGACGACACCGCCGCGAGGCACCTGGCCGACGAGGCGGCTGCCGTTCCTTGTGGGGCAAACGACCGGCACACTCAGCGACCGGGTCGGGTTACTGTTCCCGTCGTTCAGGGCTGACACAGGCCGTGGCGGGCGCGCATGAAGCCGCTCTGGCATGTCCGGCTGTGTGGTCGGTCATTTCTCGAAACCATCGACTGTTCCAAGCTGCCGTATCGGACAGCTCTCGTTACCAGTGAGGTAGTAGTAGTGCACAAGGGACGTATCGTGTTCGCGGCTGCTCTGGCCACCATGGGGCTCGCGCTTTCGGCCTGCGCCGGCGACGGGGAAGAGCCGGTGGCGCAGGACTCGCCGGCGGCGTCAGCCCCGGCCCCGGCCTCGTCCGCGCCGAGCAGCGAGAGCCCGACTGCCGACAGCGGCGACGACAGTGCCGCGCCGGCCGAGGGTGACGTCACCGCGCCGGGCACGGAACTCAAGGTCGGCGACAGGGCTGTCCTGCCCTTCGAGTACACGAGCGAGAAGAAGGGCACCATCGCCGTAACCGTCACGGCGATCGAGAAGGGCGCCGAGGCCGACATGGCCGCCTTCGGTGAGAAGGCGAAGGGAATGACGCCCTACTTCATCAAGATGAAGGTGGAGAACGTCGGCGGCACCGACCTGTCCTACGCGTCGCTGAAGCTGGACGGTGTGCTGGAAGGTGGAGCCGGGACGGGCGTCGTACTGTTCGGTGACATCCAGGGCAAGTGCGACCGCGAGAGCGCGCCCACCGAGTTCACCACCAAGGGCGCGTCGTACGAGACCTGCTCGCTCAGCGCCACGAAAAGCTCGCCCATCGTCGGCGCCTCGTTCGACGAGGGCGACGCGTACCGCGACAGCCCGGTCGTCTGGACCAGCTGAGAATCGGCGCCGGCCTGTACGTCCGCACCGACCCGAAGTGGGCGACCGCCCTGGTCAGGGCCCTGCTGATCCTCACGAACCGCGAAGTCTCCAGATGACCGACGATCTCCACCAAAGTCACGCGCCAGCGACCAGCACGAGCATCCCGATGCCCACGCACACCACCCCGTGACCAGCAACTTCAGCTTGCACACCGCTCATAGGGCCTGTTGCCACAGTGGCTCCGCCCTTCGGGCGACGACGCCGCATCCGCAACAGGCCCTGGCCCCCTACCTCGTCCCACTCCCCGCCCGAGCCAACCGCCCGCCCAACTCCCGTACGCATCGCACCAGTTCCTCCGGCTCCCGCACCGTGAAGTCGAACCCGAGCATCGCCAGCCGGACCGCCAGCCACTCCACGGAATCGCCGACGACGCCCCGCATCACACACCCACCGCCGTCGAGCGCTTCCGGCACCCCCAGCCATGCCGGCGCCCGAGCCGCGACCGCCTCCGGGGTCGCGTCGAACGTCACCGTGAAGCCGTACGTCTCCTGGCGGCCGTACATCGACTGCCGCAGATACTCCGCCGCACTCCCCGTCGGCAGCTCCCGCGGAGCGAACCGCGCCCCGGTCGCGAACGGCTCGCTCACCCGGTCGACCCGGAACGTGCGCCAGTCGCCCCGATCGAGGTCGTACGCGACGAGATACCACCGCTGCCCGGTCGACACGAGCCGATACGGCTCGACCACGCGCCGCGACTCGATTCCGTCCCTCGCCCGGTAGGCGAACCGCAGCCGCTCCCGCCCGGCCACCGTCGAGGCCATCGCGGTCAGCGTCTCCGGCGCGATACTCGCCCCGTCGCCGCTGGTCAGCGGGGTCGTCGCGGCCTGCAGCGTGGCCACGCGGTGCCGTAGCCGGGACGGCAGCACCTGTTCCAGCTTGGCCAGCGCCCGTACCGACGCCTCGTCCACGCCCTGAAGCGCGTGTCCGGCCCCGGCGCGCAGCCCGACCGCTATCGCCACCGCCTCCTCGTCGTCGAGCACGAGCGGCGGTATCGCCTTGCCGGCGACCAGCCGGTAACCGCCCTCCGCCCCTTTCGTCGCCTGCACGGGGTAACCCAGCTCGCGCAGCCGGTCGATGTCCCGCCGAACCGTACGGCGCGACACCCGGAGCCGGTCGGCGAGCTCGCCGCCGGGCCATTCGCGTGGCGTCTGGAGGAGGGAGAGGAGCTGGAGCAGCCGGGCCGGAGTGTCCGTCGTCATGACTCCGAGGATGCCGCAGTAATAGGTCAGGATTTGACCTAATGAGGTCATAGCTTGGGGACATGACCTCCACCGAGCCCACATCCAGTGAGCCCCTGAAGCCCACCGCGGGCGACCGCCGCCGCTGGTTCGCCCTCGCCATCGTGATGACCGCGGCCTTCATGGACCTCGTCGACGTCACGATCGTCAACATCGCCATCCCGTCGATCCAGGAGAACGAGGGCGCATCCGACAGCCAGATCCAGTGGATCACCGCCGGCTACGCGCTCGCCTTCGCCGCCGGCCTGATCACCGGCGGGCGCCTCGGCGACATCCACGGCCGCAAGCGGCTGTTCCTGATCGGCATCGGCGGCTTCACCGTCGCCTCCGCGCTGTGCGGATTCGCCGCGAACCCGGAGATGCTGGTCGCCTCCCGCATCCTCCAGGGCGCCATGGCGGCGCTGATGGTGCCGCAGGTCCTGTCGATCGTGCACGCCACCTTCCCGGCCCACGAACGCGGCAAGGTCTTCGGCCTGTTCGGCGCGGTCGTCGGCCTGGGCGCGGTCTCCGGCCCACTGCTCGGCGCGCTGCTGACCGAGTGGAACCTGTTCGGTCTGGAGTGGCGGCCCATCTTCCTCATCAACCTGCCCGTCGGTATCGCGGGCCTGATCCTCGGCATCCGTTTCATCACCGAGTCCAAGGCGCCGAAGGCACTGAAACTGGACCTCGTCGGCGTCGCGCTGGTCGTCGTCGCCCTGCTGATGCTGCTCTACCCGCTCACCCGTGGCCGCGAGCTGGACTGGCCGCTGTGGGGGTACCTCTCGATGGCCGGCTCGCTCGTCGTGTTCGCCGCGCTGGTGGCGTACGAGCGGCGCAAGGCGGCACGCGACGGCTCCCCGCTGATCGAACTGTCCCTGTTCAAGGTGAAGAGCTTCGCGGCCGGTATCGCCGTACAGACGGCCTTCGGTGTCGTGCTGGGCATCTTCTTCCTGGTGTGGACCCTGTACCTGCAGGTCGGCCTGGGCTGGCGGCCGCTGCGGGCCGGCCTGACCGGCGTGCCCTTCTCCATCGCCGTGTCGCTGGCGGCCGGGCTGTCGGTGCAGCAGCTGGTCCCGCGCTTCGGCCGCAAGGTGCTCCAGGCGGGCGCACTGGTGATGGCGGTCGGCGTGCTGCTCTACCTCTGGGAGGCCGAGCGGTACGGCCTCGGCATCGCCTCCTGGCAGATGGCGCTGCCGCTGGCCGTGATGGGCGCCGGCATGGGCCTGATCATCGCCCCGCTGACGGACGTCATCCTCTCCGAGGTGCCCCGCGAGCACTCGGGCTCGGCCTCGGGCCTGCTCAACACGGTGCAGCAGATGGGCAACGCGCTCGGCCTCGGCCTGGTGTCGGTGGTCTTCTTCGGCGTCATCGACGACAACCTGCGCCCCACCCAGGTGGGCCCGGCCTTCGCCGACGCCTTCCAGTACGCCCTGGTGTGGGTCGCGGCGCTCATGACGGCCATCTTCCTGCTGATGTTCGCCCTGCCGAAGCGGCCGGCGCTGCGTGGGGGAGGGGCTGATCCGGAGCACGGGACGGAGGCGGAGAAGAAGCCCGAGTTCGCGTCCTGAACGCGCGGCCAAGGCGCGGCGACGGCGCGGCCAAGGCGCGGCGAAAGGGCCCGGCACTCACGTGCCGGGCCCTTCGCGTTGCGCCCCGACCTGCGGACAAGTCCGTTCATGCCCGAATCACGTCCGAACCTGTTTACTTTCCGGAAATCCGAGCGTAGCCTCCCACCGAAACCACAAGTTCGGGCACAGGTCGGAGGCGAACGGACATGTACGCACCGGAGCGGCAGCAGGAGATCCTCCGGCTCGCCCGTGACGGCGGGCGGGTGGACGTGGTGTCGCTGGCCGAGGAGTTCCAGGTCACGGCGGAGACGATCCGCCGGGACCTGAAGGCCCTCGACCGCGCCGGCCTCGTCCGCCGGGTGCACGGCGGCGCCATCCCGGCCGGCCGCCTCGACTTCGAGCCGGACCTCGCCGAGCGCGAGACGACGGCGGCCGACGAGAAGGACCACATCGCCAAGGCGGCCCTCGCGGAACTGCCGACCGAGGGCACCATGATCCTCGACGCCGGGACGACGGTCGCCCGCCTGGCCGCCGCCATCCCCCTGGAGGCCTCGCTCACCGTCGTCACGCACAGCCTCCCGATCGCCGCCCGCCTCGCCGACCACCCCGGCATCCAGCTCCACCTCGTCGGAGGGCGCGTACGGCACCGTACGCGCGCCGCCGTGGACGCCTGGGCGCTGCGGGCGTACGGCGAGATCCGGGCCGATGTCCTGTTCGTGGCGGCCAACGGCTTCTCCGCCGAGCACGGCCTGACCACGCCCGACCTCGCCGAGGCCGCCGTGAAGCGGGCGGCGCTGGCCGCGGCCCGGCGCGTGGTGCTGCTCGCCGACTCCTCCAAGCACGGCCAGGAGCACTTCGCCCGCTTCGGCGACCTGAGCGACGTGGACCTGCTGATCACCGACAGCGGCCTGAGCCCCGAAGACGCCACCGCGATCGAGCGCGGCGGCACGGAAGTAGTGCGCGCATGATCCTCACCGTCACCCCCAACCCCTCCCTGGACCGCACGTACGAGGTCCCCTCGCTGGAGCGCGGAGAGGTCATCCGTGCCACCGGCGAGCGCATGGACCCCGGCGGCAAGGGCGTGAACGTCTCGCGCGCCGTCTCGGCCGCCGGACAGCGCACGGTCGCGGTCCTGCCCCTGGGTGGTGCGCCGGGCGCACTCGTCGCCGATCTGCTCGACGCGCAGGGCATCGAGGTCGCGCCGGTACCGGTCGCCGGAGCCACCCGCTCCAACATCGCCCTCGCGGAGTCGGACGGCGTCCTGACGAAGATCAACGCGCCGGGACCCGAGCTGTCCGCCGCCGAGCAGGAACTGCTCCTGGAGACGATGCGCGTACAGTCGCGCGACGCCGCCTGGATCGCGTGCTGCGGAAGCCTGCCGCGCGGGCTCACGCCACCGTGGTACGCCGAGCTGGTCGCGCGGGCGCACGCCGCCGGAGCGCGCATCGCGCTCGACACCTCCGGCCCCGCGCTCCTCGCGGCCCTGCGCGAGCGCCCCGACGTCGTGAAGCCGAACGCCGAGGAGCTCGCGGAGGCCGTCGGGCGCCCCCTGTTCACCGTGGGCGACGCGGTGAAGGCCGCCGAGGAGTTGCGCGCGATGGGCGCGCGCGCCGTGCTCGCGAGCCTCGGCGCCGACGGGCAGCTGCTCGTCGACGACGCGGGCGCCTGGTTCGGCAGCGCGCGCGTGGACGTCGTACGCAGCAATGTGGGCGCCGGCGACTCCTCGCTCGCCGGCTTCCTGATCGCCGGCGGCAGCGGGCCGGAGGCACTGGCCTCCGCGGTCGCACACGGCGCGGCGGCCGTACAACTGCCCGGCAGCGTGATGCCGACGCCGGGCGACCTGGACCCGGCGGCGGTGACCGTCACGGCCGAGGTGCCCGTGGATCGCGTACTGAAGGAGCCGGTGTCATGACGTCGTACGCACTGTCCGGACCGGCGCTGAAGACACCGGCGCTCAAGATGGCGCTGAAGACATCGGCGCTGAAGATGCAGAGTGGACCGGCCCTGAACAGGCTGTGCGGACCGGCCCCGAAGCGGCGAGAATCCTCCTCCTTACTCGCCGCGGCCGATGGACGGCAGGGCCACCTGAGCCGCCCTGCCGCCCCGTGGGGGCGGGGCTTCCCCGGCCCCGCCCCCACCCATACAACCCCCCACTGCACCCCCGTCCCCCTTTCCGCCCACTCCTCTCCCCGGGCGATACGCGTGCGAAGGAGCCCGCGATGAGCGACATGATCACCGCGGACCTGGTCGATCTCGACCTGTCCGCCGACACCAAGCAAGCGGCGGCGCGTGCCCTCGCCGAGCGCATGGTCGCCCTGGGCCGGGTGACCGACCTGGAGGGCTTCCTCGCCGACGTGGCCGCCCGCGAGGCACAGATGCCGACCGGCCTCGACGGCGGCATAGGCATCCCGCACTGCCGCAGCGAGCACGTCACCGAGCCGACGCTCGCCTTCGGGCGCAGCGCCGCCGGGATCGACTTCGGTGCCGCGGACGGCCCCGCCGACCTGATCTTCCTGATCGCCGCGCCCGCCGGCGCCGACGACGCCCACCTGACCATCCTGTCGTCGCTGGCCCGGCAGCTGATGAACGTTGAGTTCACCGACGCGCTGCGGTCGGCGGGCGACGCGGCGGCCGCGGCGGCGCTGATCCGCGGGGACGAGGCGCCGACGGCCGAGGAGACGGCCGGTTCCCAAGACTCCGCTGCGGCGTCGGCGGCGGCCTCCGCCGACGCCGCAGCGGGTACCGACGAGGGCGGGGCCTCCGAGGAGCGCGAAGAGCGCGATGAGGTCCCCTTCCGCATCGTCGCCGTCACCTCCTGCCCCACCGGCATCGCCCACACCTACATGGCGGCCGAGTCGCTGGAGAACGCCGGCCGTGAGGCGGGCGTCGAACTCGTCGTCGAGACCCAGGGCTCGGCCGGCTTCACCCGGCTCGACCCGGCCGTCATCGCCGCCGCGGACGGCGTGATCTTCGCCCACGACGTGCCCGTACGCGACAAGGACCGCTTCGCCGGCAAGCCCACCGTCGACGTCGGCGTGAAGGCCGGCATCAACCGGCCCGCCGAGCTGATCACCGAGGTCCGGGGGAAGGCGTCCCGCGGCGAGGTCACCGTCGGATCCCCGGGCACGACGCCCGTCGAACGCGCCGGCGACTCCGGCGAGGGCTACGGAACCAAGCTGCGCAAGTGGCTGATGTCCGGCGTCAGCTACATGGTCCCCTTCGTCGCGGCGGGCGGCCTGCTCATCGCCCTCGGCTTCGCGATCGGCGGCTGGAAGGTCGACAAGGCGCCGTCGGTGATGGACCACTTCCTGTGGACCCAGGCCGACAGCTGGGCGGCCCTGCTCTTCCAGATCGGCGGCGTGGCCTTCGGGTTCCTGGTTCCGGTCCTGGCCGGCTACATCGCGTACGGCATGGCGGACCGGCCCGGTATCGTCCCCGGCTTCGTCGGCGGCATGATCGCGTTCAACATCAACGCCGGCTTCCTCGGCGGCCTCGCGGCCGGTCTGATCGCCGGTGGCGTGGTGATGGCGATCCAGAAGGTCAACATCCCGGCGGCGCTGCGCGGCATCATGCCGGTGGTGGTGATCCCGCTGATCTCCTCGGCGATCGTCGGCTTCCTGATGTTCGTCGTGATCGGCAAGCCCATCGCCGAGGCGCAGAAGGGCATGACCGACTGGCTGAACGGCCTGTCCGGCAGCAACGCCATCCTGCTCGGCGCCCTGCTCGGCCTGATGATGTGCTTCGACCTCGGCGGCCCGGTCAACAAGGTCGCGTACACCTTCGCCACCGCCGGTATCGCGGTCGCCAGCCCCAGCGACTCCGCCATGAAGATCATGGCGGCCGTGATGGCGGCCGGCATGGTCCCGCCGCTCGCGATGGCGCTGGCCACGACGGTCCGCGGCAAGCTCTTCACCCAGACCGAGCGCGAGAACGGCAAGGCCGCCTGGGTCCTGGGTGCCTCCTTCATCTCGGAGGGCGCGATCCCGTTCGCCGCCGCCGACCCGCTGCGCGTCATCCCGTCCTCGATGGTGGGCGGCGCCATCACCGGCGCCCTGTCGATGGCCTTCGACGCCACCCTGCGCGCCCCGCACGGCGGCATCTTCGTGGTCCCGCTGATCGGCAACCCGTTCCTCTACCTGATCGCCATCGCGGTGGGCGTGTGCGTCACCACGGCGCTGGTCGTCGTCCTGAAGAGCATGCGCAAGCCGGCACCCGGAGCCGCTGCCCCGGAGGCGGCGGAGGGCACGGCCGCGGCACCGGCCGAGCGGAAGCAGCCGGTCGCCGCTTAGGCACCTGGGAGCCGCGCGTAGACGCGGAGGCTGACCTGCGACGCGGAGGCTGACCTGCGAGATACGTCACGGTCCGGGACTCAAGTCCCGGACCGTGGTGTCTACTGGGGCGCATGCCTGCGCACGTCTCCGTCTACCAACTGCTGGGTATGACCTTCCTCGTCCTGGTGACCGTCGCCTGGACGATCGGCCTGATCCTCATGCTGCGCCACGGCCGCGGCGAGGCGGCCCTGTGGCGGGCCGCCCACACCCTGCCCACGCTTCCGCACCAGCGGCAGACCGGCCCCCCGCGCGAGTCCGTCGAACTGACCCCGGCGGAGAAGGACGCGTTCGCGGGTCTGGTACGACAGCTCAGCGCCGACCGCTGAGCCGTCCCCGCGCCCCGCGGAACGCGCCCCGAGCCCACCGCACGCGCCCGCTCAGGGCCCCTCTCAGGAGAACTGCGCCGCCCGCCGCTCCATCGCGTCCCTGGCCGCGTCCTCGCTCCCATACACCTCGCACATGTGCCGTCCGTCGGGCGTCACCGTGTGCTCTACCTCCCAGAGGGAGACCTCCTCGCCGTCACGCAGCAGGAACGCGTGCTCGTAGAGCGCGAAGCACAGCCCCGCACGGCCCGCCCGGCAGGGGCGCCCGAAGGCCTGCGTGATCCGGTGCGCCCACGCCGTGGCCAGCAGTGCGGCCGTCTCCCCGCCCGGCCGGTCCGGGTTCTCCGCCCGGCGCAGCACCCGGCGCGCGTGGTCCGCCGAGTCGCCCGGCAGGTACGCGGGGCGCGGCGCGGGGATCGGCGACAGCTGCACCGTCACCGGCAACTCGAAGTCCGGCGCGTCCGGCGGCAGGGGCAGCCGCGCGGTGGCGATGCGCAACTCCTCCTCGTCCACGTACACCTCGTGCTGCGGGACGCTGCCCGGGGCGGTGTTGTGGACGAGCTCCCACAGGGTGAGCGCCGAGCCGTCCTCGAGCAGCCAGGTGTGCCGGTACGTCTCGCGATGCAGCCCCGCGCTGTGGTGCGCGGAGTGCAGCGAACTGTCGTGCGCCAGCGCGCAGTCCAGTCGCCGTATCGTCTCGTCGGGCAACTCGAAGGAGTTCAGGGCGCGGCCGAGGAGCCGCGCGAGGTGCTCCTCCGGAGACTCGGGCGACTCGGGTGGCTCGTACGCTGCTGTCTCGTACGGAACGCTCAAGGTTTCTCCCGGCGTTGCTGCATGTCACCTTGTGGGTGCATACCGTAGCCCCTCGGTCGGACATCATGTCCGGGAACCGAGAAAACGTACGCCCGGAAAACGTCCGGGCCGCGGGGAAAGTTCCCACGCGGCCCGATGATCCGTCAAAAACCGCCGGTCAGAGACCACTTCCGGCGTGTGGTGTGCTCAGGTGGCACTTCCCGCGATCCACTCGCTCCATGCCATGTTCCAGCCGTTCAGCCCGTTGTCGGGGGCCACGGTCTTGTCGGGGGAGTTCTTCACGGTCACGACGTCCCCGATGAGCGAGTTGTCGTAGAACCACTTGGCGGGCGTGGCACCCCGCGCGCCCTGTACGTCCGCGAGCCCGACACAGCCGTGGCTGGTGCCCTGGCGGCCGAAGGGCGGATTGCCCTTGTTGTACCAGTAGTTGCCGTGGATGAAGGTCCCCGACGTGGTCAGTCGCATCGCGTGCGGCACGTCCGGGATGTCGTACTCGCCGCCGAAGCCGACCGTCGTGCCATTCATCCGCGTCTGCGTGAACTTCTCGGAGATGACCATCTGCCCGTTGTACGTCGGGTTCTGGGCGCTGCCGGCCGAGATCGGCACCGTCTTGATCGTCTTACCGTCCCGCACGACCGTCATGGTCTGCGCGTTCACGTCGACGGTGGAGACCTGTGAGCGGCCGATCGTGAAGCTGACGGTCTTCTTCTGCACTCCGAAGACGCCGTTCGCGCCCTCGACCCCGTCCAGGTCGATCTTCATCGTGACCTTGGAGCCGGCCTTCCAGTACTCCTCGGGCCGGAAGTCGAGCCGCTGCGAGCCGAACCAGTGCCCGACCACCTTCTGCCCGCTGTTCGACGACACCGTGATGTGCGACTGCACGGCCTTCTTGTCGCTGATCACCTTGTCGAAGGTGAACGACACCGGCATCCCGACCCCGACCGTCGTGCCGTTGTCCGGCGTGTACGTCCCGATGAAGCTGTTCGCCGAAGAGACCGTGGTGAAGATGGAGTTGGCGGCCGCGGTACGGCCGTCGGCGTCCTTCGCGGTCGCCGATATCTCGTACTTCGTCCCGCGCTCCAACTGCTCCTTCGGCTTCCAACTGCCGCCATCCGCGGACATCGACCCCGGTACGGCCGTCCCCGTCCCCGCCAACGTCATCTTCACGTCGGTCAGCCTGCCGTCGCTGACCTTCACGCCGGTGGTGTTGATCGACGCACCGGTCGACCCGTCCTCGGCCGAGATGGCGATCTTCGCGACCGACGTCTTGACGGACTCCTTGCCGTTCTTGCCACCGCTCTTGGCGTTGGCGCTGCCGCCACAGGCGGTGAGGGTGAGGGCGCCGACCATCAGGGCGGCACAGGCCCCGAGTACGCGCCGCGCTGCTGTGTCCGGCCTTGTCACGGGCTGCTCCAGGTTCGTGTGATGTGTGCGATCCATTCCGGTGCATGGAGAAAAGCTCCAGTGCGTAGGGAAAGAGGGGACCGGCCCCGGGCCGGGTTCCCTCCGTTCGCCATGAACGCCATCACGTGACAGAACCAGGACAATCACCGTGCGGGGGAGGTTGTTTGCCCCGGAGGGGGGCGCCCCCCTCCCCCCGGGCCCTCCTGGGCCCCCGCCCCCGCCCCCGTCCCGCCCCCGCCCCGCCCCCGCCCCCGTCCCGCCCCCGCCCCGCCCCCTTCAACGGCCCCCGTACAACTCCCCGCACGACGGCCACACCCCACCCGGCCCCTCCACCGACTCGGCGGCGTGCACCGCCCGTACGATCGCGCGGGTCACCAGGTCCGCGCCCGCCGCGAGGATCTCGTTCAGCGCGAGCGGGTTGTCGGCGTCGAGTGGGCGCGTCCCTGTCGCCAGTGCGAACACCGTGTCCCCGTCGTGGAGCAGGTGCACCGGGCGGACGGCGCGGGCGATGCCGTCGTGGGCCGTGCCGGCCAGCTTCTGGGCCTGTGCCTTCGACAGGTCCGCGTCGGTGGCGACCACGGCGAGCGTGGTGTTGAGCGGGGGAGGGCCGCTCCGCGCCGCGGCCTCGGCAAGGCGTCGGCGCGCGGCATCATGGACGCGCTCCTCCGGGTACTCCACGCGCCCCTGGAACAACTCCCCGTACAGGACGCCCGTTTCCGGATCCCACACCGACCCCGCAGCATTGGCCACCACCAGCGCGGCCACCGTGATCCCCGAGTCGAGGACGGTACTCGCGCTGCCGACCCCGCCCTTCAACTGCCCGACCACCGCGCCCGTGCCCGCGCCCACGCACCCTTCCCGCACCGGCTCGCCGGGCTCGCTCGCCGCGGCCGCCTCGACCGCCGCCCGCCCCATCGCCGCGTCCGGTCTCGCCCGGAAGTCGCCGCCCCGCCCCAGATCGAAGACACAGGCGGCCGGCACCACCGGCACGACATGCGCCGGATCCACCCCCACGGGCACTCCGCGCCCCCGCTCCTCCAACCAGGCCATCACCCCGGACGCCGCGTCGAGCCCGTACGCGCTGCCGCCGGTCAGCACGATCGCCTCGACCTTCTGCACCAGGTTGCGCGGGTCGAGGGCGTCGGTCTCCTTGGTACCGGGACCTCCGCCTCGTACGTCCACGGCGGCGACGGCGCCACCCTCCGGGGCCAGCACGACTGTCGTACCGGTGAGCCAACCGTCCCCGGTTCGCGTCGCATGTCCCACCCGCACACCGGAAACGTCCGTCAGAGCGTCAACTGTCATGAGCCCAGTCTGGTGCAGCCGCCGCGAACGTACCCTGGACGTATGAGCACCGCTCCCGACCCCGCCCCCGAGCCGCGCGACCCGAAGGCCGCGCTGGTCTTCGACGACCCGCTGGACCAGCAGTCCTCGGACGACACGGACCGCGGGTGGGGCGAGCGTCCCGGCGCAGGCGCCGACAGCGCGGCCGATCTCAAGCGCTTCCTCGACGAGAAGCCGCCCCACCACCTATGAGTTCCGCGGGCCGCTGCCGCTACCGCTCGTCGTGGCCGGAGCCCCGCTGTGCGACCAGCGCGTCGCGGATCTCCTTGAGCACCTCCAGCTCGGTCACCTCGATGACCTCCTGAGCGCCCTCCTTCGCCTTCCTGCGGGCCTCCTGCCGGGCCAGGTACTTCGACATGGGCAGGACCATCAGGAAGTAGACGACGGCCGCGGTGATCACGAAGGTGAGGGTGGCGCCGAGGACGGAGCCCCACATGATCTGGACACCGGTCGCGGTGTCGCCCGTACCCGTGCAGGGATCCTTGATGCACGTGCTGTAACTGTCGAGGCTCTTGGTGCCGATCGCTCCGATGACCGGGTTGATGATCCCCTTCACCACCGAGTTGACGATGTTGGTGAAGGCAGCGCCGATGACCACCGCGACTGCCAGATCGACGACGTTCCCGCGCATCAGGAAGGCTTTGAAGCCCTGCCAGACGCTCGGCTTCTTCTCGCTCACCTCGGGGACTCTCCTCGCATGCACAGGGTGTGGAACAAACAGCTCCGCAACCTACGCCAGGGTGAGGCAGCCCCGTCCATTCGGGTGGCACTGGGCTCAGCACAGCGTCACCGCCAGCCGTGCCGTCGCGCTCGCGCCGGCGAGGTGCGCAGCGGTGGCGCGCGGCACCGAGAGCACTACCAGCGCCCCGCTCTCCGTGGCACCGTCCAGCGGCTCCGGCACTTTCGTCACCCGCGCCCCGCGCGCGACCACTCGGGCGTCACCGCCCGTGGCGGTCTCCTCGGCGGCGATGACGTCCACCCGGTCGCCCGGCCGCAGCAGCCGGACCGTGGCGCCGTCGGCGATCCGCACCGGCGCCGTCACGAGCTGGACGGCACGCCGTTCCCGCACGGGGTTGGCCACGGGGTGACCGCGCGTCCGTTCCCCGTCCTGCGGCCCCGCCGCCACGAGCGCGGCGGCGGTGACGGCCAGCCCGGCCGCCAGGGCCAGCCTTCGGTGCCGCACGAGCCGTTGCAGCTGATACCGCCCGCCGCGTACCCGCACGGGAGCGAAGTGCGGCACCTCGCACGTCGGGGGAGCGTCCGTGCCGAGCGGGCGCGGAGGAAGGGGAGAGGAAGAGGAAGAGGAAGAGCGATGGGAGGACGGATAGGAGGACGGATAGGAGGACGGAGACGGAGACGGATAGGAGGACGGATTCGGAGAGGGAGCGAAGGACACGTGGACCACCACCTGCGACGAGGAATCGGCTTGCGATTGCCACGATGAGGCTTCGCGCCGATTCCCGCTGACGCCGGTGGGCTACTGGCCGGTTGTGGACAACTCCCTCACCCGAACGGGAAGTTCCGCGAGCTACGGCAGCGCGAACCCCGGGTCCATCCCGCCCAGCGCGTTCGTGCACAGGCAGTCCCGCTCCTCCGCCGACGGCAGCGCCGCCACCGCGTCGAACAGCACGCCCCGCAGCCGGTCCACGTTGGCCGCGAACACCCGCAGTACCTCGTCGTGGGAGACGCCCTCACCGGTCTCGGCGCCGGCGTCGAGGTCGGTGACCAGGGTCATCGACGTATAGCAGAGCTCCAGCTCCCGGGCCAGGGCCGCCTCGGGGTGCCCGGTCATGCCCACCACGGACCACCCCTGCGCCTGGTGCCACAACGATTCGGCACGGGTCGAGAAGCGCGGCCCCTCGATCACGACCAGCGTGCCGCCGTCCACCGCCTCCCAGTCCCGCCCGCGGGCCGCCTTCAAGGCCGCCGCCCGTCCGGCCGAGCAGTAGGGGTCGGCCAGGGACACGTGCACGACGTTCGGCACCGTGCCGTCCGGCAGCGGCAGCCCGTCGAAGTACGTCCCGGCCCGGGACTTCGTACGGTCGACCAGCTGGTCCGGCACGAGCAGCGTGCCCGGCCCGTACTCGGGGCGCAGACCGCCCACCGCGCAGGGGCCGAGGACCTGACGCACGCCGACCGAGCGCAGCGCCCACAGATTGGCCCGGTAGTTGATCCGGTGCGGCGGCAGATGGTGGCCGCGTCCGTGCCGGGGCAGGAAGGCGACCCGTCGGCCGGCGACCTCGCCGAGGAAGAGGGAGTCGCTGGGAGGCCCGTAGGGGGTCTCCACCTGGATCTCGGTCACGTCGTCGAGGAACGAGTAGAAGCCGGAGCCGCCGATTACGCCGATCTCTGCGTTCGCCATGCCCAGCACATTATCCGCAGCCGAGAACCGGTGAGACGTCGCCTACGCGGCGGAGCTGCTGCTGGACGAGGTACCCGTGCTCGACGGCTTCGAGTCCGACGACGAGGACCCCGACGAAGAAGAAGATGAAGAAGACGACGAAGACGACGAAGACTCGGAGGACGAAGACGACGACGAGGACGTCGACGACTTCCCGGACGACGACGGCGAGCTGCTCGACGAGGAGCTACGGCTGTCGTTGCGGTAGAAGCCCGAGCCCTTGAAGACAATGCCGACCGCGGAGAACACCTTCTTCAGGCGGCCGGAGCAGCTGGGGCACTCCGTGAGGGCGTCGTCGGTGAACTTCTGCACCGCCTCGAGGCCCTCGCCGCACGCGGTGCACTGGTACTGGTAGGTGGGCACTGTCTTCCTCCTGGCACTCTCACTCAATGAGTGCTAAACGACGGTCCAGTGTGACGTATTCCTGAGGATCAGTCCACTGTCACCGGCACGCGGTGACCGACGCCACGTGCGACGGTGCGGCCGCGGGGCCGTGCCGCGAGCCGCGAACGCAGGGCCAGCAGTGTCGCCAGGGCGAGCAGCGTGCCGCCCATCGGCACCAGGAAACCGGCGCCGTCCCGAAGGCGGTCCTCCAGCTGCCCGGCGACGGTGACGGCGGCCGCCTGGCCCAGTGCGACCGCGCCGGTCAGCCAGGTGAAGGCCTCGGTGCGGGCGCCGGCCGGGACCAGGTTCTCGACCAGGGTGTAGCCGGTGATCAAGGTGGGTGCGATGGACATGCCGACGAGCAGGCCGAGGCCGGCCAGGACGAGCACCGAGTGGGCGGCCAGCAGGCCGGAGGCGGTGAGCGCGAGGGCGGCGTATCCGACGACCAGGCGCTGCTGCGGGGCGGTCTTCCAGGCGATGGCTCCGCAGACCAGGCCGGAGAGCATGTTGCCCGCGGCGAAGGTGCCGTACAGGACGCCGTTCAGGCCGGGCTCGCCGATGGACTCGGTGAACGCGGCCAGCGAGACCTGCATGCCGCCGAAGACGGAACCGATGCCGAGGAAGGCCACGATCAGGACGCGCACCCCGGGGACGCGTAGAGCGGAAGCGCGCTCCACGCGCGCGTGCCCCTCGCCCGTCCCGCCGGGGACCGAGGGCTGGGTGCTCCTCTGTGCGGCGAACAGCAGGCCGCCCAGCAGCGTCAGTGACGCCTCCGTCACCAGCCCCGCGGCCGGGTCCACCGCCGTGCACAGGGCGGTGGCGAGCAGCGGGCCGACCACGAAGGTCAGCTCGTCGGTGACGGACTCGAAGGCCGCCGCGGTGGGCAGCAGGGGCGAGTCCTGGAGCTTCACGGCCCAACGGGCGCGCACCATGGGCCCGATCTGCGGTATCGAGGCCCCTGTGGGGAGGGCCGCCGCGAGCAGGGCCCACAGAGGTGCGTCCGCCAGTGCGAGCGCCGTCAGGGTCAGAACGGACAGGGCGTGCACGAGCACGCCCGGAATCAGCACGGTCCGCTGCCCGTGACGGTCGGCGAGCCGCCCGCTGTAGGGCGCGAACAGCGCCATGGAGACGCCGGTGACGGCAGCGGCGGCGCCCGCCACACCGTACGAGCCGGTGGTGTGCTGGACGAGCAGCACGATGGAGACGGTGAGCATGGCGAAGGGCTGACGTGCCGCGAAGCCGGGGAGCAGGAACGTCCAGGCGCCGCGGGTGCGCAGCAGCTGCCCGTATCCGGGGCGGGAGGTGACCGTGGATGCCACGGCCCGTGCCTTTCTGCCGCCTGGTAGCGCGGCCCCTGTAGGGCTCGGGCGCCGAGAGCTGTCCTCTTGCGCGGACTGCGGTGGATACCGGCGCCCACTGCGGGGCGTCCCGGCCGCCGTACGGTCGCGCCAGCACTGCGTCAGGCAGAGGTGGTTCGATCGGAATGCGCCTTCACCATACAGGGATCACACCTGATACGCCTGTGAAACGGAGCACCATCCTCCCGTCCACCTGCGATTGCGGGGCGGGTGAACCGTACGAAACGCGCCCTCAACGACCCGTGTCGTCGCCGTTCGTCCCCAGCCATCCGGCCAGCTTGCCGCCGCGTCCCACCGCGCGCAGCCGTCGCTCCGCCGCGTCGCGTACGGGGTCCGTGGCGACCACGAGCAGTTCGTCGCCGCGTCGCAGCACCGTCGTGGGCAGCGGGACGAACGACTTTCCCTCGCGTACGACCAGGGTGACGGCGGCCCCGGCCGGCAACCGCAGCTCGTTGATCTCGACGCCGTGCATCCTCGACCCCTCGGGGATCGGGACGGACAGCAGGTGCCCGCGCAGCCGCTCCAGGGGTGCCGACTCGATGCCGAGGTCGGCGGCCTCCGATCCGTCGCCCAGGCGCAGCTTGCGGGCGAGCCACGGCAGGGTGGGCCCCTGGACCAGGGTGTAGACGACGACCAGGACGAAGACCATGTTGAAGATCCGGCGGCTGGCCTCGACGCCCTCCACCATGGGGATGGTCGCCAGGATGATGGGGACGGCGCCGCGCAGCCCGGCCCAGGACATCAGGGCCTGCTCCTGCCACGACACCCGGAACGGTGTCAGGCACAGCACGACGCTCAGCGGGCGGGCCACCATGGTCAGCACCAGCCCGATGAGGAGGGCGGGCACGATGTCGTCGCCCAGTTCGTGCGGGGTGACCAGCAGCCCGAGCAGGACGAACATGCCGATCTGGGCGATCCAGCCGACCCCGTCGGCGAACCCGCGGGTGGCGGGCCAGTGCGGCAGCTTGGCGTTGCCCATCACCATCGAGGCGAGGTAGACGGCGAGGAAGCCGCTGCCGTGTGCCTGCGCGCCCGCCGCGTACGCGGTGACGGCGATGGCCATGACGGCGATCGGGTAGAGGCCGGAGGCGGGCAGGGCCACGTGCCGGAGCCCCCAGGAGCCCAGCCAGCCCACCGCGATGCCGATGGCGGCGCCGATGGCCAGCTCCAGGGCTATCTCGCCGAGCAGCACGTACCAGTGCTCGATCGGGCCCGCCATCGAGAAGGAGACCACCAGGATGACCACGGGGGCGTCGTTGAAGCCGGACTCGGCCTCCAGGGTGCCCGTCACGCGCGCGGGCAGGGGGATCTTCCGCAGGACGGAGAAGACGGCCGCGGCGTCCGTGGAGGAGACCACGGCCCCGATGATGAGCGCCTGGCGCCACTCCAGCCCGATCAGGTAGTGAGAGGCCGTCGCCGTGACCCCGACACTCACCGCGACCCCGGCCAGCGCCAGCGCCGTGGCGGCCGGCAGGGCCGGTTTGACCTCCTTCCACTTCGTGCCCAGACCGCCCTCGGCCAGGATCACGACCAGGGCCGCGTATCCGATGACCTGGGTCAGTTCGGCGTTGTTGAAGTGGATGTCGCCGATGCCGTCCTGGCCCATGGCGACGCCGATCCCCAGGTATACGAGCAGGCTGGGGAGCCCGCTGCGCGAGGAGATCCGGACCGCTGCCACGGCGACGAGCAGGACGAGCGAGCAGACGAGCAGGAGCTGGTTGAGGTCGTGGACAGTCAGCGGCCGTTCCCTTCCCTGGCCGACGCGCATCACGCGCGCGTGGGCTCACGTACATAGGACACGAAGCCGTGACGCTTCGCACCCAAGTACTTCGTTACCTTACCTAACTCTTGACGATTTCTTGACGCTTCGCGGTGCATGATCGAACGTCCGTCCGTGCTGGTTCCCGACTCCGCGTCAAGTGGGCACAGGCCCTGCGCCTATGGTTGCTCCAGCGCTCAGTCAAAAGCACGGCCCGCCTGCCGCTCGCGTTAGGACAGCAAGGACAGCGATGCCCACCGACACCACCGCCTCTACGGGTCAGCAGCCCGGCAAGTCCGGCAGGAAGAAGGGGCGCAAAGCCCGCTTGATCGTCCTGGTCCTGGTGCTGGCCCTCGTCGGAGGCGTCGCCTACGGGGGGTACTGGTCCGTCAGCACCGTCCGGGCCTCCTTCCCGCAGACCAAGGGCTCACTCACGCTGGCGGGCCTGTCGGGCCCCGTCGACGTCAAGCGCGACGGCTACGGCATCCCGCAGATCTACGCCTCCTCCGACGAGGACCTGTTCATGGCGCAGGGCTACGTCCAGGCGCAGGACCGGTTCTACGAGATGGACGTGCGCCGCCACATGACCTCCGGGCGCCTGTCGGAGATGTTCGGCAAGAGCCAGGTCGACAACGACGAGTTCCTGCGCACCCTGGGCTGGGACCGGGTCGCGAAGAAGGAGTACGACACCAAGCTGTCGCCGGCCACGAAGAAGTACCTCCAGGCGTACGCCAAGGGAGTCAACGCCTACCTGAAGGGCAAGGACGGCGAGCAGATCTCCCTGGAGTACGCGGCCCTGGGCTTCAGCAACGACTACAAGCCCGAGAAGTGGACCCCGGTCGACTCGATCTCGTGGCTGAAGGCGATGGCCTGGGACCTGCGCGGCAACATGCAGGACGAGATCGACCGCGCCCTGATGACCAGCCGCCTCGGCCCCAAGCAGATCGCCGACCTGTACCCGGAGTACCCCTACAGCCGGAACCAGACGATCGTCCAGCAGGGCCAGTACGACGAGCTCACCAGGACCTTCGAGGGAAGCGGCGGCGCGTCCGCCGGCGGCTCCTCCACGAGCGGGACGGGCACGGGTACGCAGTCGGCCTCGACGTCGGCCGGATCGGCCCTCCAGAGCCAGCTCAGCGGCCTCCAGGGCGTCCTGGACAACCTCCCCACGGCCGTCGGCGTGAACGGCAACGGCATCGGCTCGAACGCCTGGGTCGTGCGCGGGAAGTACACGATCACCGGCAAACCCCTGCTGGCCAACGACCCGCACCTGTCGCCCTCGCTGCCATCCGTCTGGTACCAGATGGGCCTGCACTGCCGCACCGTCTCCAGCAAGTGCCAGTACGACGTCAGCGGCTACACCTTCGCGGGCATGCCCGGCGTGGTCATCGGCCACAACCAGAACATCGCCTGGGGCATGACCAACTCCGGCGTCGACGTCACCGACCTCTACCTGGAGAAGCTCTCCGGCGACGGCTACCTCTACGACGGCAAGGTCAAGGCCTTCAAGCGGCGCGAGGAGACCATCAAGGTCGCCGGCGGCGCGTCCAAGAAGATCGTCGTCCGCGAGACGAACAACGGACCACTGCTGTCCGACCGCGACGACGAGCTCGTGAAGGTCGGCAGGAAGGCCGCCGTCGACGCCGCGGCCCCCGACCGGGGCGACGGCTACGGCATCGCGCTGCGCTGGACCGCGCTGGATCCGGGCACCTCCATGGACGCCGTCTTCGCGATGGACAAGGCGGCCGACTGGACCGACTTCCGCGAGGCCGCGACCCTGTTCGACGTGCCCTCGCAGAACCTGATCTACGCCGACACCAAGGACAACATCGGCTACACGCTGCCCGGGAAGATCCCCACGCGCGCGAAGGGCGACGACGGCTCCGTCCCGGCGCCGGGCTGGGACCCCAAGTACGAGTGGACCGGGTACATCCCGCAGGACGCGCTGCCCTACGAGTACAACCCGCAGCGCGGCTACATCGTCACCGCCAACCAGGCCGTGATCAACAAGGAGAAGACGGACTACCCCTACACGCTCACCACGGACTGGGGCTACGGCACCCGCAGCCAGCGGATCACCGACCTGATCGAGCAGAAGATCAAGGACGGCGGCAAGATCTCCACCGACGACATGCGTCAGATGCAGACGGACAACAGCAGCGAGATCGCCAAGCTGCTCGTGCCCAAGCTGCTGAAGATCAACCTCGCCGACCCCGACGTCCGGGCGGCGCAGGAGCTCCTCGAGGGCTGGGACTACACCCAGGACGCGGACTCGGCGGCGGCCGCCTACTTCAACGCCGTCTGGCGCAACATCCTCAAGCTGGCCTTCGGCAACAAGCTGCCCAAGGAACTGCGCGTCAAGGATCAGTGCCTGTGGGTCGACCCGGTCAACACCACCGGGCCCGTGGACGAGGCCGGCAAGGTGCTCGAGTGCGGCCAGCGCGACCCCGACCAGGCGCAGCCCGACGGCGGCGACCGCTGGTTCGAGGTGGTGCGCAAGCTGATCGACGACGAGAACAGCGACTGGTGGACCACGCCCAGCAACCGCAACCGCCCCGGCGCCGACCACAACCGCGACAAGCTGTTCGAGCGCGCCATGATCGACGCCCGCTGGGAGCTGACCGCCAAGCTCGGCAAGGACATCGACACCTGGAGCTGGGGCCGGCTGCACCGCCTGTTCCTGAAGAACCAGACCCTGGGCACCGACGGTCCCGGCTTCATGCAGTACATGCTCAACCGCGGCCCGTGGAAGCTCAGCGGCGGCGAGGCGACGGTCAACGCCACCGGCTGGAACGCCGCCGGCGGCTACGACGTCGTCTGGGTGCCGTCGATGCGGATGGTGGTCAACCTCGGCGACCTCGACAAGTCGAAGTGGATCAACCTCACCGGAGCCTCCGGGCACGCCTACAGCGCCCACTACGTCGACCAGACGGGCAAGTGGGCCAAGGGCGAGCTGCTGGACTGGTCCTTCTCCGACCAGGCGGTCGAGGACGGCACGAGCGACACGCTGGTGCTCAAGCCGTGAGCCGAGCCGCCGGGGAGCGGCTCAGGAACCGCGGCGGAAGCGGCGTACGGCCGACGGTGTCACCACCGCGTGCACCGGCCGGTCGTGCGCCTCGGTCGGCAGGCGCTCGACGACCTCGGAGTCGTACAGCAGCATCACCAGCGCGGGATGTGCGCCCGCCTGCTCCAAACGGGTGAGGACGCGGTCGTACGAGCCCCCGCCGCGCCCCAGGCGCATGCCGCGTGCGTCGACCGCCAGGCCGGGCAGCAGCACGACGTCGGCGGCGGTCACGGCGTCCGGGCCGAGGCGCTCCCCGACCGGTTCGAAGAGGGCGATCTTTCCGCGGTGTTGGACGCGCGCGAGGGAGCCCTCGCCGGTGTAGGCGCCCCAGTCCAGGTCGTTGTCCGGCAGGAGCGCGGGGAGCAGGACGCGCGCGCCCCGCTCGCGCAGGGCGTCCAGCAGCGCGAGTGTGCCGGGTTCGCCGCCCACGGAGACGTACGCCGCCACCGTGCGCGCCCCCGCCACCTCGGGCAGCTCCAGGGCGCGCTCGGCCAGCGCGGTGGCGGCTTCCCGCACGTCATCGGCCGTCAACCTGTTCCTCGCCGCGAGGATCTCTCGCCGCAACGTGCGCTTGTCAGGCTCGGCCAGACGTCCGAAGTGACTCAAGAGTTGTCCCGTACCCTTCCAATACGCTCATATGAGAGCCAATTAACCGGAGCGACAGAATCCCTGCAAACGCACCGGATAAGGTTGCGCCCATGACTCAGTCGCACCCTCGGATCAGCAAGGCTGTCATTCCCGCAGCAGGTCTCGGCACCCGGTTCCTGCCGGCCACCAAGGCCACTCCCAAGGAGATGCTGCCGGTCGTCGACAAGCCCGCGATCCAGTACGTGGTCGAGGAGGCCGTGTCCGCCGGTCTGGACGACGTTCTCATGATCACGGGCCGTAACAAGCGCCCCCTGGAGGACCACTTCGACCGCAACTACGAGCTGGAATCCGCCCTGCAGAAGAAGGGCGACGCCAGCCGGCTCGCGAAGGTGCAGGAGTCCAGCGACCTCGCGACCATGCACTACGTCCGCCAGGGCGACCCCAAGGGCCTCGGCCACGCCGTGCTGTGCGCCGCCCCGCACGTCGGCCACGAGCCCTTCGCCGTGCTGCTCGGCGACGACCTGATCGACGCCCGCGACGCGCTGCTCAAGCGGATGATCGAGGTCCAGGAGCAGCACGGGGGCAGCGTCATCGCGCTCATGGAAGTCGCGCCCGAGCAGATCCACCTCTACGGCTGTGCCGTCGTCGAGGAGACCGAGGACAGCGACGTGGTCAGGGTGAGCGGCCTGGTCGAGAAGCCCGCCGCGGCGGACGCCCCGTCGAACTACGCGGTCATCGGCCGCTACGTCCTCGATCCCCACATCTTCGACATCCTGCGCAAGACCGAGCCGGGCCGCGGCGGCGAGATCCAGCTCACCGACGCCCTCCAGCAGCTCGCGGCGGACGAGAAGCTCGGCGGCCCGGTGCACGGCGTCGTCTTCAAGGGCCGCCGCTATGACACCGGCGACCGCGGCGACTACCTGCGTGCCATTGTCAGACTCGCATGCGAACGTGAAGACCTGGGCCCGGACTTCCGGACCTGGCTTCGCAGTTACGTAGCCGAGGAGATGTAGAGATTTGAGCAGCGCCGCGCCCCGCACCACGGGCCAGGACCAGCTGTGGTCGGTGGACGAGCACCTGGAGGACATCCTCGCGACCGTCCGCCCCCTCGAGCCCATCGAGCTGCAACTGCTCGACGCCCAGGGCTGCGTCCTGGTCGACGACGTCACGGTGCCGGTGTCCCTGCCGCCGTTCGACAACAGCTCCATGGACGGGTACGCGGTGCGGGTCGCGGACGTCGCGGGCGCGAGCGAGGAGTTCCCGGCCGTCCTGGACGTCGTCGGGGACGTCGCGGCGGGCCAGGCCGACCTGCTTCACGTGGGTCCCGGCCAGGCCGCCCGCATCATGACGGGCGCCCCGCTGCCGCCCGGCGCCGAGACCGTCGTCCCCGTCGAGTGGACCGACGGCGGCCTCGGCGAGGGCCCCGTGTCCGGGATGCGCGCCCGGACCCTCGCTCCCGAGGGCGCAGAGGGACATGTGCACGTGTACCGGCCGGCCGAGGCCCGCGCGCACGTGCGCGCGAAGGGCAGCGACGTCAAGGCCGGCGACCGCGCCCTCACCGCCGGTAAGGTCCTCGGCCCGCCGCAGATCGCCCTGCTCGCCGCGATCGGCCGCGGCACCGTACGCGTACGCCCGCGCCCGCGCGTGGTCGTCATGTCCACCGGCAGCGAGCTCGTCCAGCCCGGCGAGGAACTCGGCAGCGGCCAGATCTACGACTCCAACAGCTTCGCCCTCACCGCCGCCGCCCGCGACGCCGGCGCCATCGCCTACAAGGTGGGCGCCGTCGCCGACGACGCCGAGACCCTGAGGTCCACCATCGAGGACCAGCTCGTCCGCGCCGACCTCATGGTCACCACGGGCGGCGTCAGCGTCGGCGCGTACGACGTCGTCAAGGAGGCGCTGTCGTACGTCGGCGACGAGGACGAGGCCGGCAGCGGCATCGAGTTCCGCAAGCTCGCCATGCAGCCCGGCAAGCCCCAGGGCTTCGGCTCCATCGGCCCCGACCACACACCGCTGCTCGCACTGCCGGGCAACCCCGTGTCGTCGTACGTCTCCTTCGAGCTGTTCGTACGCCCCGCCATCCGCACCCTCATGGGCCTCAGGGACGTCCACCGCCCGCGGACGACCGCGACCCTGGCCGCCGACAAGGCGCTGACCTCGCCGAAGGGGCGCAGACAGTTCCTGCGCGCGACGCACACTGACGGCACGGTCACCCCGGTCGGCGGGGCCGGGTCCCACCTGGTCGCCGCCCTCGCGCACGCCGACGCGCTGATCGTCGTCCCCGAGGACGTCGAATCCGTGGAGCCCGGCGCCGAGGTCGAGGTGGTCCTGCTCGGCTGAGTACTCCTGGTTGGCGGTACCGTGTCGCGCACAGCAGGCCCGGACCGGGAGCACCACCACCATGAGTACGCAGGACCGACTGACCCACATCGACGAGGCGGGCGCCGCCCGCATGGTCGACGTATCCGGCAAGGACGTGACCGCGCGCACCGCCCGCGCCAGCGGACGCGTCCTGGTCTCGCCCCGCGTGATCGAACTCCTGCGCGGTGAAGGAGTCCCCAAGGGGGATGCCCTGGCCACCGCGCGGATCGCGGGCATCATGGGCGCCAAACGCACCCCGGACCTGATTCCGCTGTGCCACCCGTTGTCGGTGTCGGGTGTGAAACTGGACTTGCGGGTCGCGGACGACGCCGTGGAGATCCTGGCCACGGTGAAGACGACGGACCGCACGGGCGTCGAGATGGAGGCCCTCACCGCGGTCTCCGTCGCCGCGCTCACCGTGATCGACATGGTCAAGGCGGTCGACAAGGGAGCGGTCATCACGGACGTACGGGTCGAGGAGAAGACGGGCGGCAAGTCGGGCGACTGGAGTCGGGCATGACGTATCGCGCGCTTGTCGTCACCGCCTCCAACCGGGCCGCCGCCGGCGTCTACGAGGACAAGGGCGGCCCGCTGATCGCCAAGGGCCTCGGGGGCATGGGGTTCACCGTCGAGGGCCCGCAGGTCGTCCCCGACGGAGACCCCGTGGAGGCCGCCCTGCGCGCCGCCGTCGACGCGGGATACGACGTCGTCGTCACCACCGGCGGCACCGGCATCTCGCCCACCGACCGCACCCCCGAGGCGACCCGCCGGGTGATCGACCACGAGGTGCCGGGCATCGCCGAGGCCATCCGGGCGTTCGGCCGGGAGAAGGTGCCGACCGCGGCGCTCTCCCGAGGGCTGGCCGGAGTGGCGGGGCGGACGCTGATCGTCAATCTGCCGGGTTCCAGCGGCGGGGTGAAGGACGGACTGGCCGTCCTGGAGCCCCTGTTGGCGCACGCCGTGGACCAGCTCCGCGGCGGTGACCACCCCAGACCCGACGGCAGTAGTGGGGGTGCGAGCTGAACAGCCCATCCTGGCCCGTCGTACTGGCGGACGGCGATGTCGTCCTCCGGCCGATAAAGATGCGCGACCAGCGGGCCTGGCGCGAGGTCAACCGGCGCAACCGGGACTGGCTGCGGCCCTGGGAGGCGACCATTCCGCCGCCCACGCCCAGCGGGCCGATCGCGCACCGGCCGACCTACCGCCAGATGGTGCGGCATCTGCGGTCCGAGGCGAACGCGGGCCGGATGCTGCCCTTCGTCATCGAGTACCAGGGTCGGCTGGTGGGGCAGTTGACGGTCGCCGGAATCACCTGGGGCTCGATGTGCTCGGGCCACGTCGGTTACTGGGTGGACGAGGGGGTGGCCGGACGGGGCGTGATGCCGACGGCCGTGGCCCTCGCGGTGGACCACTGCTTCCGGACCGTGGGTCTGCACCGCATCGAGGTATGCATTCGACCCGAGAACATGCCCAGCCGCCGGGTCGTGGAGAAACTCGGATTCCGCCAGGAGGGGCTCAGGCCGCGCTATCTCCACATCGACGGAGCCTGGCGCGACCACCTCGTCTTCGCGCTCACCGCGGAAGAGGTCCCGGACGGGCTGTTGAGACGTTGGCACCGGTCACGTTCCCAGAACACGTCGTCCCCGGGCGCGCCCTCCGCACCCGGCAACACTCCGCCGAGGAATTGAATAAACGTTCGAAATTGATCGCCGGATGACCAACTCAGGGCATTGAATTCGCTACATCGGGCACCCTGCTGATCGCATCGGTCACAAAAAAAGCTCGAAATATCAGCCAGATCGTGCGACACACCGGCTCAATTGGCGGATGGCCTCAGGCAAACCCCTCTACCGTGTGAGGCGTGAGCAGCAGCGGCCTCATCTACGCAGTCATTGTCGGGGCCTGGGCCGCCTACTTGGTGCCGATGTGGCTCCGTAGGCAGGACGAGCTGAACGAGGCCCGTCCGACGGAACGCTTCAGCACCGCCATCCGGCTGCTGTCCGGAAGGGCGGGGATGGAGCGCCGATACGCCAAGGACCTGCGGGCGCGCTCCACCGACGAGGAGGAGTCCAGCGCCGACGACCCGGGCGCGGTCACCGATTCGGTGGACGTCCGGGCCTTCGCCATGCCTCCGGCACGTCCTCAGGCGCAGGCGGCGGTGCAACCGCAGGCGTCCGGACGGTCGGAACAGGCGTGCGAGCCGGTCCGGGAGCCGGTACGCGAATCGCGGGAATCCCCGCGTGGACGGGAAGAGCGGGAAGAGGCGGCCGCACGCCCCCTCGACCCGGGCACCTCCGACGAGCCCGGTGCCGCATCGGCGCACAACCCGATGTCGCCCGCCCGGCGCACGGCAGCGGCGGAGGCGGCCGCGGAGGCGGCCGCGGCGCGCGCCCGGCGTACGAAGGCCCTCGCGCGCCGTCGGCGCACCACGGTCATGCTCTTCCTCGCCTTCACCTGCGGCACGATCGTCGCCGCGGTCGGCGGGCTCGCGTTCCTGTGGGCGCCCGCCGTGCCCGCGGTGCTGCTCAGTGCGTACATCGCCTACCTGCGCTCCCAGGAACGCCGACGCTTCGCCTACCAGATGGACCGGCGCCGCGCCGAGGCCGCCGCGCAGCGACTGCGCGAGCGCGCCCGCCAGCCGCGTCGGCGCGGCTCCGTCGACGCGGGCGTGGACACCGACGAACCGGACGAGGGACCCGAGCCGGAGACGGACCCCGGAATGTCGGCGCTCGCCGCGGACCGCCGCGCGCTCGTCGAGCAGACCGACCACGCGGAGTGGGTCGACCAGCAGCGCGAGCGGCAGCAGCGGCCGGGCCACGGCGACAGCTGGGACCCGGTGCCGGTGCCGCTGCCGACGTACGTGACCGCGCCGGTCGCCCCCCGCGCCACCGCCGACGTGGATCTCGGGGCGCCGGACGCGTGGAGCTCGGCGCGCTCCAGTGCCGTCGTGCCGGAGCAGGAGGCGCAGCACGGCGCCCGGGACGGGGGAGCGCAGGAGCCGCCGTCCGGCATGGACGGCGCGGATGACAAACCGGCGGCGGACGGACGCACGGACGCCCGTCGCGCCGCCTCCGCCCGCCGCGCTCGTGAACGCGGTCACACCCCGCTGTTCGACCAGTACGAGGACGGGGACCGGCCGCGGGCCGCCAACGAGTAACCCGTGGCACCTCAGTGACGCCCGCCCCTGACCAGCCGGGAACGGATTTCCAAGCACCCGGATGGGGATGCTAGAGTTTCACTCGTTGCAAGGGCCTGTGGCGCAGTCTGGTAGCGCACCTCGTTCGCATCGAGGGGGTCTGGGGTTCAAATCCCCACAGGTCCACGCAGCTCAGAGCCCCGGTCGGGATCGCCGACCGGGGCTCTGACGTGTCGTGGGGCTGACTCCCCGTCAGGCGCCCGCCCTCTCCAGGCCGCGGCGGCGCAGGGTGAGAGCCGTCGGGACCAGTGCGGAGACCACCGCGAGGAGTGCGCAGGCGGCCGTCGCCGTACCCAGGGCCGTCCAGGGGAGCCGGATCGGAGTCCACACCGACAGCAGGCCCAGCGCGCTCCACATCCCGAGCAGGTTGAGCGCGGCCACCAGCAGGCCCAGTGCCGCGCCGGCCGCCACGGTGGTCAGGGCCTCCGCGGTGACCAGGCGCAGGATCTGGGCGCCGGTGGCTCCGGCCAGCCGTAGGGACGCCAGGTCCCGGATGCGGTCGGAGGCCGCCATGACGAGGGTGTTGGCGAGGGAGATGCCGGTGTAGAGGAGCGCTATGCCGAGGACCAGGAAGAAGCCGACGCGGGTTGTGCCGTCGGGGTGAGGGGAAGTGGCTCGCAGCCACTCCTCCCTGGTGAGGAGCTGTGCCTCGGCGTCCGGGACGTGCACCGCCCGGCGCAGGGCCTGCGCCACTGTCGTCGCGTCCGCGCCGGGTGCCACCTTGACGTCCACCCGGTCGACGGGGGCGTGCCGGGCGTTGGCCGGGGTGACGTACACGCCGTTGTCGCCGGTGCCGGTGGGCATGACCGCGGCGATGCGCAGGGACTTGGGCGTGCCGTCGCCGAGCCAGACCTCGACCCGCTGCCCCACCGAATGCCGGGCCCACTCCTCGTTGACGACGATCGAGTCGTCGTCGAGGTCGGTGATCCGGCCGGAGAGCAGGGGCAGCTCCACGGTCGCGGCGAGCGTCCTCGGGTCGGCCGCGCGGGCCTCGGACCTGATCAGGGCGACGCCGTCCTCCAGGGTATGGACGGCGCTCGCCGCGTTCACGGAGACCTCGGCGCCGGGCACCGCGCGCAGCCGCCGTACCGTCGCCGGGTCCAGGCCCGCACCGGTCGCCGGGGTCACCACGAAGTCGGCGGTGGTGCGCTGCCGTAGCTCTGTCGTCTTCGCCGCGTTCAGGGTGGCGGTGGCGCCGAGCAGGGAGCCGGTGAGGGCGACCGTGACCAGGACGGGGGCCGCGACGGCGGCGGTGCGGCGGACGCCGGCGGCGGTGTTCGCGCGCACCAGCATGCCGGCGGCGGGCAGCCGGGCCGGGAGCCAGGTGATCAGCCGGGTCAGGGGACGCACCAGGAGCGGCGACAACAGGGCGACTGCGGTGATCAGGAGCATCGGGCGGCTGACGTACGTCTTGCGGTGCAGCAGCTCGCCCGGGTCGGTCAGCAGCGCCAGGGCCAGCGTGACGGCGGCGGTGAGGAGCAGGGCCGTACCGCACAGCAGACGGCCCCAGGTCATCGTGCCCGTGTCTACGGACGCCTCCCGCAGGGCCTCCACGGGCCCGGTCCGGCCCGCCCGCCAAGAGGCGGCCACCACCCCGCTCAACGCCACCAACAGGCCGGTCCAGAACGCCAGATGGTACGGCCAGACGTGGTCGCCGATGGTGAACCAGGCGGGTGCCAGACCGTCGGCCACGACCCGTGCGGCCAGGTGCGGGGCCGCGTACGCGCCGAGCGCGCAGCCCGCCGCCGAGGCGAGGACGCCGATCACCAGCGCCTCCGCGACCACCGTCCGGCGGACCTGGCCCGGGGTGGCGCCCGCGGTGCGCAGCAGGCCGAACTCCCGGCGCCGCTGTGCCACCGCGAAGGCGAAGGTGGACGCGACCACGAACACGGACACGAACCCGGCGACCCCGCCGGCCGTCCCGAACAACGCGTTCAGCGCGGTCACCGCCTCCCGGTCCCGGTCCGGGTCGGCGTCCGCCAGCCGCCGTGCGTCGCCGGTGAGGACCGTCAGGCCCGGGGCTGCCCGCCGTACCGCCGCCGCGTCCGCGTCCACGACCAGCTGGGTGCTCGTCGGCGACAGCCGGGCCGCCTGCGCGTCCGGGTAGAAGAGGGCGCTCTCGAAGCCGAGGTCGGGGACCGTCCCGACCACGCGGACGGGGCCCGTGGGCGTGTGCAGGCGCTCGCCCACGGACGTCCAGCCGCCGGTCGCCACGACCTCGCCGGCGTGCTGAGGGGCCCGGCCCGTCGTCAGTTCGTACGGTGCGAACGCGGCCGTCGACCACGGGTGGCCCACCAGGTCGGCGGGCCCGCCCGTGGCCCGTACGGCGAAGGAGCGGTCCTCGACGACCGGGCCGAGGGCACGCAGCGCGGCGACGGTCCGGGGCGGGACGGGGCGGGGGTGCGCCAGTTTCCCGGTGCGGACGCCGATCGGGGTGGGCACGCGCAGGGTGTCCTGCCCGCGCACCACGACCGGCGCCGCCGCGAACCGCTCCGGCCTCCGCTCGGGGGCGTCGAGGGAGGAGGCCAGGGCCAGCCCCATGACGGTGAGCAGGGCGACGCCGAGGGAGAGGGCCACGAAGGTGCCGGTGAAGGTGGTCCAGCGGGCGCGCAGGGTGCGGATGGCGATGCTCAGCACGGCACGGCCTCCAGCCCCGTCATGTGCGCCGCGATCTCGCCCGCCGACGCCCCGCCCAGTTCCCCGTGCACGCGCCCGTCGACCAGGAACACCACCCGGTCGGCATACGACGCGGCCACCGGATCGTGGGTCACCATCACCACCGTGCCGCCCTCCGTGTCGACCAGACCCCGCAGCAGCGACAGCACCTCACGCCCGGTCTGCTGGTCCAGCGCACCCGTCGGCTCGTCACCGAACAGCACCTCGGGACAGGTGATCAGCGCGCGGGCCAGGGCGACGCGCTGCTGCTGGCCGCCGGACAACTGGGAGGGGCGGTGGCGGCCCCGGTCGCCCAGGCCGACCTGGTGCAGCACCTCGCGGACCCGGGCCTTCGGCGGACGCCGGCCGGCCAGGCGCAGCGGCAGGGCGACGTTCTGCTCGGCGGTCAGGGACGGCAGCAGGTTGAACGCCTGGAACACGAAGCCGACGCGCTCCCGGCGCAGCAGGGTCAGCCGCCGCTCGCTCAGCGCCGTCAGCTCCGTCTCGCCGAGCCGCACCGAACCCGAGGTGGGCCGGTCCAGGCCGGCCGCGCAGTGCAACAAGGTCGACTTGCCCGAACCGGACGGGCCCATGACGGCGGTGAACGTGCCCGTGGGAAAGGCGAGCGAGACGCCGTCCAGCGCGGTCACGCCGGCGCCGCCGGACCCGTACTGCCTGCTCACCGCGCGCAATTCGATCGCGTTGGATCTCATCTGTGCCCCTGCCCCCACTGGTTCGGTGTCGATGGGTCCACCCAACCGCGCGACCCCGTCCTGAATCAGTGCGGCAGAACCGAGACTTGGGGTAGGCCCAGCCATACCTCCGGCCCTCCGCCCAGGCCGATGGCCCCGCCCCCGCCCGACTTCTACGGTGACCCCATGAGCGTGTGGCAGGCCCTCAGCGGCCGTGGGTACTTGGCGTCTTGGTGGCCCTGGCGGGCGGTCGCCTATCTGACGAGCGGGGCGCTCCTCGGCGCGGTCGTCCTCGTCGTGATCCTGGGCGGAGTGGTCGTCGGCGGCGTGCTGGCCGTCGTACTCCTCGGTCTGCCGCTGCTGGTGCTGACCGCGCTGTCCGGGATCCCCGTGGCCGCCGTGGAGCGGCGACGGCTGCGGCTGGCCGGCGGGCCGGTGCCCGGCGACGGTCATCGGGTGCCCGACGGGCCGGGACTGCGGGCCTGGCTGGTGACGCGGCTGCGGGAGGGGGCGACCTGGCGGGAGTTGGCGTACGTGGTGCTGTTCGCGCTGGTGCTGTGGCCGCTCGACGCGCTGGCCGTCGCCTTCGCGGCCGGGGTTCCGCTGTCCATGGCCGCCGTGCCCGCGCTGGTCGCGGCCGACGGCGAGGCGAAGGTGGTCAAGCTGTGGACCGTCGACACCTGGCCGGGGGCGTTCGGGGTCGCCGCGCTCGGGCTGGTCCTGCTGGCGGGCGGCGCCTACGCCCTGGGCGTCGTGGCCGGGGCGCGGGCCGAGCTGACGCGGGCCGTGCTGACCTTCAAGGACAGTGAACGGGTCACCGAACTCGTGCGGTCCCGGGTGCGGTTGGTGGACGCCTTCGAGACGGAGCGGCGGCGCATCGAGCGCGATCTGCACGACGGCGCTCAACAGCGGCTCGTCGCCCTGACGATGACCCTCGGCCTCGCGCGCCTCGACGCCCCGCCCGGCCCGCTCGCCGACCAACTCGCCAAGGCCCACGAGGAGGCCGGGCACGCCCTCGCGGAACTGCGCGAACTCATCCACGGCATCCACCCCAAGGTCCTCACCGACTACGGCCTCGAAGCCGCCGTCGCCGACGCCGCCGACCGCAGCCCGGTCCCCGTCGACCTGGACCTGCACCTGCCCGTTCGCCTTCCCCAACCCGTCGAATCCGCCGCGTACTTCGTGGTCCGCGAGGCCCTCGCCAACGTGGCCAGGCACAGCGGGGCGAGCCAGGCCGACATCAGCGGGGGCTACCACGACGGACGGCTGACCCTCCACATCCGCGACGACGGACGCGGGGGTGCCCAAGTCGCCGACGGCACCGGCCTGACCGGTCTCGCCGACCGGGTGTCGGTGCTCGATGGCAGACTCTCCCTGTCCAGCCCGCCGGGCGGACCGACCCTGCTGCGTGTGGAGATTCCTTGCCGGCCGACAGCCCCGTCCGAGTAGTCCTCGCCGAGGACAGCGTGCTGCTGCGCGAGGGCCTGATCGGGCTGCTCTCGCGTTTCGGGTACGAGGTCGTGGCCGCCGTCGGTGACGCGGACGCGCTCCTCGCCGCCGTCGCCGAGCACGAGCCGGACGTCGTCGTCACCGACGTCCGCATGCCGCCCGGCTTCCAGGACGAGGGCCTCCACGCGGCGGTGCGGCTGCGCGAGGAGCGGCCCGGGCTGCCGGTGCTGGTCCTCAGCCAGTACGTGCAGCGGGCGTACGCCGCCGAACTGCTCGACTCCGGGGACGGCACCGGCGTCGGCTATCTGCTCAAGGACCGGGTGGGGCAGGTGGAGCAGTTCGTGGACGCCCTGAGGGACGTGGCCTCCGGCGGCACGGTCGTCGACCCCGAAGTCGTACGACAGCTGCTGCGCAGGCGCCGGGATCCGCTCGAGCGGCTCACCCCGCGCGAGCGGGAGGTGCTGGCGCTGATCGCGGAGGGGAAGTCGAACGGCGCGATCGCGCGGGCGCTGGTTGTGTCCGAGGCGGCCGTCGGCAAGCACATCGGCAGCATCCTGACCAAGCTGGACCTGCCGCCGGCGGACGACATCCATCGCAGGGTCCTGGCGGTGCTCGCCTACCTCAGAAGCTGACCGCTCAGAGTGGTTTGGCGAAGCACCGGCTGCTCTCGTGGAACCGGTAATAGCCGAACTTGCCGCACGGCTCGTAGCCGCTGGAGGTGTACAGGGCGATGGCCTCCGGCTGTTCGGTGCCGGTCTCCAGGACCATGCGTCTGCGGCCGGCCGAGCGGGCGTCCTCCTCCAGGGCGGTCAGCATCCGCCGGGCCAGGCCCCGGCCGCGCATCGCGTCGACGACGTACATCCGCTTCAGCTCGGCGTCCCCGTCCAGGTTGCCCTCGTCGTTGGCGTCCTGGGCGCGCCAGCCGCCGGTGGCGACAGGGGTGTCGCTCTCGTCGTACGCGATGAGATACACGCCGTTCGGCGGATCGAAGTCCGACGGGTCCAAGGGCGTGGCATCGCCGCCGTCGCCGTAGCGGACGTGGTACTCGGCCTGGACCTGGTCGTTGAGCTTGACGGCGTCGGGGTGGTCGAAGGAGACGCGGCGTATATCCATGCCGATTACCGTATATGAATCCAAACAAACGAAGTGCGCCATCACGGCGCCACGGAGTAACTGAGATCCTGCGCGGTGAGTGAGGCGGGCACCAAACGCAACCACATGGTGCCTCGTTCGCCCGGATCGTCGTGCAGATAGTGTACGAAGCGCGCGTCCCACAGAGCTTCGTCGGCTCCCAAGTAGCGGGTCAGCTTCCGCCGCCCCCTCGCCACATCGAACGGCACCAGCTCGGCCCGGCCTCGAGCGATCACCTGCCGGACACGCCCTGTCGCGAGATCGCACTCATCCACCACGAGGGCGACGCTCGGGTCATCCTTCACGCGGTCGAACAACCGCGCCCATGGTCCTGTCAGAGTCCAGAAGGCTCCCTCTTCCCAGAGGAACCAGACAGGACGCACCGTCGGCCCGCTCGTCGCTATGCGAGCAGTGAGCGGCTGCTGCAGGAAAGCGTCCACATCAAAACCAGAAGATTCCACATCCTCGATCTTCCGCTGCCGCCGATCACTTGACCACCGACCTTCGGCCTACGACCACAGGCCCAGGCATCCCGTATGGGGGCCGGATCCGTGGGAGGTGAGCCAAGCCCGGTAGCGTGCTGCCCGATCGAACAAGGGGAGCGTTGTGCTAACAGTGACCTCGGTAAACGTGAACGGGTTGCGCGCCGCCACGAAGAAGGGCTTCGTGGAGTGGCTCGCCGGCACCTCCGCCGATGTGCTCTGTCTCCAGGAGGTGCGCGCCGAGCCGCAGCAACTGCCCGAGCACGTCCGCACGCCCGACGGCTGGCACGTCATGCACGCCCCCGCCGCCGCCAAGGGCCGCGCCGGCGTCTCCCTCTACACCCGCCGCGAACCCGACCGCGTCCAAGTCGGCTTCGACTCGTCGGAGTTCGACACCAGCGGCCGCTACGTCGAGGCCGACCTGCCCGGCGTCACGGTCGCCTCCCTCTACCTGCCCTCCGGCGAGGTCGGCACCGAGCGGCAGGACGAGAAGGTCCGCTTCATGGCCGAGTTCCTCGCCCACCTCAAGGAACTGCGCGAACGCTCCGCCGCCGACGGCCGCGAGGTCCTCGTCTGCGGCGACTGGAACATCGCCCACCAGCAGGCCGACCTGAAGAACTGGCGCGGCAACCAAAAGAACTCCGGTTTCCTGCCGGAGGAGCGGGAGTGGATGGGGCGGGTGTTCGATGCGGCGGAGGGCGGTTACGTCGATGTCGTGCGGGGGCTGCATCCGGAGGTGGAGGGGCCGTACACCTGGTGGTCTTACAGGGGGCAGGCCTTTGACCGAGGCACCGGATGGCGCATCGACTACCACGTCTCGACGCCGGGTCTGGCGGCGAAGGCCGTCAAGGGCTACGTGGAGCGGGCGGCGACGCACGCCGAGCGGTGGTCCGACCACGCTCCGGTGACCGTCGTCTACGACCTCTGATCCTGCTTCCGCAACCGCCGGTCCAGCGCCAGCGAAAGTTCCGCCTCCACCACGCTCTGAGCCAGGGGCCGTAGCCGCTGGAGGTCCTCCTCGGGGCCGTGGCGCAGGATCAGGTCGGCGAAGAGGGCGGCCAGCGCGTCGGCGTGTGCGCGGACGTGTTCGCCCGCCGCCAGGACCTCCGCCAGCGGGATGCCCTCGCGGACCAGGGCCGAGGAGACGTCGAGGAGGCGGCGGCTGATGTGGACGATTTCGTCGCCGTCGATGGCGAGGTAGCCGAGGTCCAGGGCGGCGGCGAGGTTCTCGGGGGTGACCTCGCCCTCGAAGCGGGCGGCGAGCTCCTCGGGGGTGAGGCGGACCGGCTCCTCCTCGGTGGGGGTGCCGACGCCGAGGAGTTCACCGACGTTGCGGCCGTGGTCGAAGGCTTCCGCCAGTTCGGCGATTCCGTTCAGCGTGTGGCCGCGTTCCAGGAGCGCGGAGATGGTGCGCAGGCGGGCCAGGTGGCTGTCGTCGTACCAGGCGATACGGCCCTCGCGGCGCGGTGGCCGGATCAGCTTGCGCTCGCGGTAGAAGCGCAGGGTGCGCACTGTGATCCCGGCTTCCCTGGCCAGCTCCTCCATACGGTATTCACGCTTGTCTGCCACGCCCGCACCCTATGTCGTACCCCCGGTAACTTTCGTCGCGCTTCCCCTACCCATCGGTACGGAGCTGCTCTAACCTCCCATTGCGCCAGTGTTCACTGGCATGGTCGTGCGGGCAAGGAGGACACGGATGGCCGAGCATGTGCGGGTGGCGGTGATCGGGTCCGGGTTCGGCGGGCTGGGGGCCGCCGTACGGCTGCGGCGCGAGGGTGTCACCGACTTCGTCGTCCTGGAGCGGGCGGACAGTGTCGGCGGAACCTGGCGGGACAACAGTTACCCGGGGTGCGCCTGCGACGTGCCGTCCCATCTGTACTCGTTCTCCTTCGCGCCCCATGCGCAGTGGCCGCGCACCTTCTCCGGGCAGCGGCACATCCGCGCGTACCTGGAGCATGTGGCGGACGTGTTCCGGCTCCGGCCCCACATCCGCTTCGACTCCGAGGTCAAGACGATGACTTGGGACAGTCAGAAGCTTCGCTGGGACATCGAGACGAGCACCGGGTCGCTCTGCGCGGACCTCGTCGTCTCCGCCACCGGGCCGCTGTCCGACCCGCGGATCCCCGACATCCCGGGGCTGGACTCCTTCCCGGGCAAGGTCTTCCACTCCGCCCGCTGGGACCACGACTACGACCTGCGCGGCAAGCGGGTCGCGATGGTCGGCACGGGCGCGTCCGCGATCCAGATCGTGCCCGCCGTCCAGCCCCTCGTGGACAAGCTCACCCTCTTCCAGCGCACACCGCCGTGGGTGATGCCCCGCGTCGACCGTCCCATCAGCGGCGCCGAGCGCGCCCTGCACCGGGCGCTGCCCTTCACCGCCCAGCTCCGGCGCGGACTGCTGTGGGGCATCCGGGAGTTGCAGGTGCAGGCCTTCACCAAGCACCCGGGCGAGCTCGGCCTGGTCGAGCAGTTGGCCAAGCGTCACATGGCCCGCTCCATCAAGGACCCGGCCCTGCGCGCCAAGCTCACCCCCGACTACCGCATCGGCTGCAAGCGGATCCTGCTGTCCAGCGACTACTACCCGGCGCTCACCCGGCCGAATGTCGAGGTGGTCGCGAGCGGGCTGACCGAGGTCCGTGGTTCGACCCTGGTCGCCGCCTGCGGCAGTGCGGCCGAGGCCGACGCGATCGTGTTCGGTACGGGTTTCCACGTCACGGACATGCCGATCACCGACCGGGTGGTGGGCGCGGACGGGCGGACGCTCGCCGAAGTCTGGGCCGAGGGCGGCGGGATGGAGGCGCTGCGGGGAGCGTCGGTGCCCGGATTCCCCAACTGGCTGACCATCATCGGGCCCAATACCGGCCTCGGGAACTCGTCGATGATCCTCATCATCGAGTCCCAGCTGAATTACATGGCCGATTTCGTACGGCAACTCGGCGTCCTCGGCGGCCGGGTCGCGCTCGACGCCCGCCCGGGCGCCGTGCACGCCTGGAACCGCCGGGTGCGGGAGCGCATGCGGCGCACGGTGTGGGACACCGGCGGCTGCACCAGCTGGTACCAGGACGCCGGCGGCCGCAACACCACCATCTGGCCGGGCACGACGACCGAGTTCCGGCGGGCGACGCGGCGGGTGGACCTGGGGGAGTACGACGTCCTGCGGCTCCCCGTGATGCGGAAGATCTCGGAGGTCGGCGCGTGAACAGGGTGAGTCTCGAAGGGCAGGTCGCCGTCGTCACCGGAGCGGCGCGGGGCGTGGGGGAGTTGCTGGCCCGCAAGCTGTCGGCGCGCGGGGCGGCGGTGGCGCTGGTCGGGCTGGAGCCGGACGCGCTCGAGCGGGTCTGCGAACGGCTGCACGGCGACAGCGACCACTGGCACGCCGACGTCACCGACCATGAGGCGATGGCCCGGGTCGCCCAGGAGGTCAAGGAGCGGTTCGGGAGGGTCGACATCGTCGTCGCCAACGCGGGTGTGGCGACCGGGGGGCCGTTCGTGGACTCCGATCCGCAGGCCTGGCGGCGGGTGATCGAGGTGAATCTCATCGGGTCGGCGGTGACGGCCCGGGCGTTCCTGCCGGTGCTGATGGAGAGCCGGGGGTACCTGCTTCAGATCGCGTCCCTCGCCGCGATCACTCCGGCGCCGATGATGACCGCGTACTGCGCGTCCAAGTCGGGTGTGGAGGCGTACGCGCACAGTCTGCGGGCCGAGGTCGGGTACAAGGGCGTGCGGGTCGGGGTCGGGTATCTGTCGTGGACCGACACGGACATGGTGCGCGGGGCCGATCAGGACGAGGTGATGCGGGAGCTGCGGCAGCGGCTGCCGTGGCCGTCCAACAAGACCTATCCGCTCGGGCCTGCGGTGGACCGGATCGTGGCCGGGATCGAGCGGCGGTCGAGCCATGTGTACGGGCAGTGGTGGCTGCGCGGGATGCAGGGGGTGCGCGGGTATCTGCCGGGTCTCATCGGGACGGTGGGGCAGCGGGAGATGCGGCGGTTCGCGTCCCGGGTGGAGGGCATGCGCACGGGGCTCGTCGGCGCAGGTGGGGCGGCGGACGAGGAGGCCCGTGCTACGCACCGTAGTTGATCGAAATGCGCACTGTGTCCGGCCGTGTGAATCTGGTCGAGGCCCCACTGAGGGGCCAATCCCCGACCCACTACGGGAGTGAACCCACATGGGTATGAAGGACCAGTTCCAGGAGAAGTCCGAGCAGTGGCAGCAGCAGGCCAAGCAGAAGGCCCAGCAGGCCCGTGAGCAGGCTCAGCGCGGCAAGCCGGGCCAGGAGCGCGGTAAGCAGGGCGAGCGCATGCGCGACCGTGACGAGGAGACGGAGCGCCTCCGGCGTGAGGAAGAGGACCGCTTCAGCCAGGACTACGACGCCTGACCGCGGCGCTCGGCTTCAGCCGATGACGTGGGGTGCCCTTCTTGTGGAGGGTGCCCCACGTTTGCTTTGTCTCGTCCGGTGCGGCCTCTGTCAGAAGCGCGGCGGTAGCTTTGGCCTTGAGCGGTCCGGGACGTTCTTGTAATCCGGAGGCGTCGCCGGGGGGTTGGTCTCCAGAAGGTCCAGCGCCAGATGTACCGCGTCGGCCAGCTGTGCGTGCCGGCCCTCCGCCCAGTCCAGGGGGGTGCGCAGGATTTCCAGGTCGGGGATGACGCCGTGGTTCTCCACGGTCCAGCCGTACGCGTCGAACCAGGCCGCGTTCATCGGCACCGTGATCACCGTGCCGTCGCCGAGTTGGTGGCGGCCGGTCATGCCGACCACTCCGCCCCAAGTCCGCTGACCGACCACGGGGCCGAGTTTCAGCAGCTTGAAGGCGGCCGTGATCATGTCGCCGTCCGAGGAGGTCGCCTCGTCGGCCAGCGCGACCACCGGGCCGCGCGGCGCGCTGGAGGCGTACGACACCGGCTGGGCGTCGCGGGTCAGGTCCCAGCCCAGGATCGTGCGGGTCAGCTTCTCCACCACCAACTCGCTGATGTGGCCGCCCGCGTTGCCCCGCACGTCCACGATCAGCGCGGGCCGGGACACCTCCATGCGCAGGTCCCGGTTGAACTGCGCCCAGCCCGAGCCGCCCATGTCGGGGATGTGCAGATAGCCGCACCGGCCGCCGCTCAACTCCCGTACGACGGCCCGTCGTTTGGCCACCCAGTCCTGGTAGCGCAGGGGGCGCTCGTCGACCAACGGGACGACCGCCACCCGGCGCGCCCCTCCCTCCCCGTCCGCCGGGGTGAACGTCAGCTCCACCGTCGTACCGCCCGCCCCCGCCAGCAGCGGATACGGGCCCGTCGCCGGATCCACCGGCCGGCCGTCGACGTGGGTGAGCACCGACCCCTCCCGGATGCCCGTGCCCGCCAGCGGCGAGCGGGCCTTGGAGTCGGAGGACTCGCCGGGCAGGATCCGTCGGACCACCCAACCCTCCTCGCGGTGGACGAAGTTGGCGCCGAGCAGGCCCTGCCGGCGCTGGTAGTGCGGCGGGCCCTCGTTGCGGCGGGCGGCGGCGACGTACGCGTGCGAGGTGCCCAGTTCGCCGAGCACCTCGCGCAGCAGGTCCGCGAACTCGTCCGGGGACGCGACCCGTTCGACCAGCGGGCGGTACTGGTCGAGCACCGCGTCCCAGTCGATGCCGCACATCCCCGGCTCCCAGAAGTACGCCCGGATGAGCCGGCCGGCCTCCTCGTACGCCTGACGCCACTCGGCGGCCGGGTCGGCCTGGTGGAGGATGCGGCGCAGGTCGATCCAGACCGTCGTGTCGAGGTCGCCCAGTTCGTTGGACGGCACCGCGCGCAGGTCGCCCTCGTCCACGACCACCAGCCGCGTACCGTCGCCGCTGACCGCGAACCAGTCCAGGTGCTCGACGAGTTCGGCCTTCTTCGCCTTGCTGATGTTGAAGTGTTCGAGGGTCGGCCGGCCGCTGGTGTCGTCCGGGTTCACGAACGTCTCGCCGAGCGCGCCCGAGATCGGCCAGCGCAGCCAGACCAGCCCACCGCCCGCGACGGGGAACAGCGCCGAGTACTTGGAGGCGGCGACGGGGAAGGGCGTCACGCGGCTGGCCAGGCCCTCCACCTCGACGGTCACCGTGCCGTCGCCGCCCTCGTCCTCCTCCACCGGGTCCAGGCCCCCGGCGGCCGGGCGGCCCTCCGGGTTCAGTGCGAAGGGGGAGGGGGTGGCGGAGGAGAGCGGCACCAGGTAGGGGCGGCAGCCGAGCGGGAAGGACAGATCCCCTGTGTGCACGTCGTACACCGGGTCGAAGCCGCGCCACGACAGGAACGCCAGATAGCGGCCGTCCCTCGTGAACACCGGGTTCTCGTCCTCGAAGCGGCCGTTCGTCACGTCGACGATCAACCGGTCCTTCATCCGCGCCATCTTGATCTGCCTGAGCGACCTGCCGATCCCCGGATGCGACCACGTCAGCCACGCCCCGTCCGGCGAGAAGGCGAGGTCGCGCACCGGCCCGTTGATCGAGCGGATCAGCTCGGTGACGTCGCCCTGGGACTCCTCCGTCGCGTCGATGAGCAGCAGCCGTCCGTCGTGCGAGGCGATGGCCAGCCGTTCGCCCTCCGCATCGGAGACCAGCTCAAGTACCCGCCCCAGCTCGCCCGAGGCCGGCCGCCGAGGAGCGCGGTCGCCCGTCGCCCGGGGCAGATGGGCGATCTCGATCGCGTCCTCGCCCTCCGCGTCCGTGACGTAGGCGACCTGGCTGCCGGAGCCGAGCATCTCCGGGAGCCGGACCCGTACACCGGGCGTGTCGGTGATGGTGCGGGCGGGGCCGTCGCGGTGGGTGAGCCAGTACAGGCTGCCGCGTACGACGACGGCGCTCGCGCGGCCCGTCTCGTCGACCGAGAGACCGTCGACGTGCTGGGTCGCCGAGACCTGGTACGTACGGCGGCCCGCGCGCGGCCCGCCGATCCGTACGTCGAGCCGGCGCGGGACCGAGTCCGCGGCGAGGTCGTCGACGATCCACAGGTCGCCCGCGCACTGGTACACCACCCGCGTGCCGTCACTGGAGGCGTGCCGGGCGTAGAAGGCGTCGTGGTCGGTGTGGCGGCGCAGGTCGGAGCCGTCGTAGGCGCACGAGTAGAGGTTGCCGACGCCCTCGTGGTCGGAGAGGAAAGCGATGCGGCCGCCGACGAACATCGGGGAGTGCAGGTGCCCCGGGAGGTCGGCGAGCAGGCGTTCCCCGTGCAGCCACAGGCGGCCCATGGCGCCGCCCCGGTAGCGCTTCCAGGCGGCCGGTTCGTGCGGCGGGGTGCCGGTCAGCAGCAGGGTCTTGTGCTGCCCGTCGAGGTCGGCGACCTGGATGTCGGAGACCGGGCCCCAGGGGAGCTTGCGGCCGGGGTCGCCGTCGGGGTGCACCTTGTAGGCCCAGGTGAAGTACGAGAAGGGCTCGCCGTGGGAGGCGACGGCGAGGATGTCGCCCTCCGGGGTCCAGCCGCAGACCTGCGTGTCGGGCGAGCCCCAGTACGTGAGCTGCCGGCCCGGCCCCCCGTCCACCGGCACCAGGTGGATCTCCGGGACCAGGCTGCGCCAGCTCGTGTACGCGAGGTGGCGGCCGTCGGGCGAGAAGCGGGGGTGGCCGGTCTTGGTGCGGTCGACGGTGAGCCGCCAGGCGCGGCCCGGGCCGTCGAGGGGGGCCAGCCAGAGGTCGTCCTCGGCGACGAAGCACAGCAGTTCGCCGTTCAGATGCGGCAGACGCAGATAGCTCACCTCCCCCATGCTTCGCCGGAGGGATGGATCTGGTCAACTTGTGAAAAATCGGCGCACCGGTCGGCGGCTGGAAACCGCGTAAACCGTGGCCGGAAAACCGTGACCGGAAACTGACGTGATCCGGGACACGAACGAAACAGTTTCGTTTCGCACGAGGCTGCGCTACATTCTTCACGTAGCTTCAAGTACGAAACCGTGTTGTCCGGAGTGGGAAGGTGAGCGGAATGACTGAGGTCGCAACGGCGCGTCGCAGCCGGATCACCCCCGAGCGCGAGGCCGAGTTGTACCTGGCCGTGCTCGACCTGCTCCGCGAGGTCGGCTACGACGCCCTCACCATGGACGCCGTGGCCGCCCGCACACGGTCCAGCAAGGCCACGCTCTACCGGCAGTGGGGCGGCAAGGCCGAGCTGGTGGTCAAGGCGCTCCGGCATGACAAGCCGGTTCCGGCCGACGAGGTCGACACCGGCTCACTCCGGGGCGACATGCGCACCCTGGCGCTGCGCGAGGACGACTGCACCATGGAACAGAACACCGCGCTGATGCGCGGCGTGGCCATGGCGATGCACAACCACCCGGATCTGCGCCGTGCGTTCCAGGAGCACTTGATCGAACCGGAGATGGGCGCGTTCCGGCGTGTCCTGCAGCGCGCCGTCGACCGGGGCGAGGTCCGTGCGGACTGCCCGGCACTGGACTACCTGCTCCCCATGCTGATCGGGGGGTTCGCCAGTCGCGCGCTCCTCGAAGACCAGCCGCCGACGCAGGCCTGGCTCATCTCGTACCTCGACGCCGTGGTCCTCCCCGCCCTCGGCGTACCCACTGCCTGAGTCCTCCCCAGCACTCCGCAGCACCTGACAGCACTCCGCAGCACCTGACGCGCCCGCTCACGTCGTCGGGCTGATCATCCCTGCCCTGAAAGACCCACGACCTGACCGGGAGTTCGCCTTCGTGGCCACGTTCCTCTACAAACTCGGCCGGCTCGCCTTCAGGCGACGGCATTTCGTCGCCCTGATATGGGTGGCCCTGCTGACGCTCGCGGGTGTCGGCGCGGCCTCCGCGCCCGCCCCGGGTGCCACCTCCTTCTCGATCCCCGGCACCGAGGCGCAGAAGGCCTTCGACCTGCTGGAGCAGCGTTTCCCCGGCGGCAGCGCCGACGGAGCGACCGGACGCATCGTCTTCAAGGCGCCCGAGGGCGAGAAGATGACGGACGCCGACAACAAGGCGACCGTCGCGAAGACCGTCAAGGAACTGGGCGACGGCTCCGAAGTCGTCTCCGTCACCGACCCGTTCACGACGAACGCCGTGAGCAAGGACGGCACGGTCGCCTACACCTCGGTGAAGTACGACGCCCCCGGCATGGAGCTGAAGGACGCGACCCGGGACGCCCTCGAGACGGCCGCGGACGAGGCCCGGGCCACCGGGCTGACCGTCGACGTCGGAGGTGACGCCCTGCAGGCCGCCGCCGAGGCGGGGGCCATCGGTGAGGTCATCGGCCTCGCCATCGCCGCGGTCGTCCTCGTCCTCACCCTGGGCTCGCTGGTCGCGGCCGGACTGCCACTGCTGACGGCGATCATCGGCGTCGGTATCGGCGTCTCGACCATCACCGCCCTCGCCAACGTGCTCGACCTCGGCGACACCACCTCCACGCTCGCGTTGATGATCGGCCTCGCGGTCGGCATCGACTACGCGCTGTTCATCGTCTCGCGCTACCGGGGCGAGCTGGCCGACGGCCGCGACCGCGAGGAGGCGGCGGGCCGGGCCACCGGCACTGCGGGCTCGGCGGTGGTCTTCGCGGGTCTCACCGTCGTGATCGCACTCGCGGGCCTCTCGGTCGTCGGTGTTCCGATGCTGACCAAGATGGGACTCGCGGCGGCGGGCACGGTCGTGGTCTCCGTCCTCATCGCACTGACCCTCATCCCGGCGCTGCTCGGGTACGCGGGCAAGAAGGTCCGGCCGGCGGGGGAGAAGCGCAAGCGGCGTGGCGGCGACACGTCCGAGGCGCCCGAGAAGGCCGCGGCGCCCGAAAAGTCCGCGGCGCAGGCCAAGCCGGGCCTGGGCGTTCGCTGGGCGAGCTTCGTCATCCGCCGTCCGGCCGCCGTGCTGCTGCTCGGCGTGGTCGGTCTGGGCGCGATCGCCGTCCCGGCCGCCCAGCTGGAGCTGGGCCTGCCCGACGACGGCTCACAGCCGACGTCCACGACGCAGCGTCGGGCGTACGACCTGCTGTCGGAGGGCTTCGGCCCCGGCTTCAACGGCCCCCTGATGATCGTGGTCGACGCCAAGAACAGCGACGACCCGAAGGCGGCGGCCACCACGGTGACCGACGGGATCAAGGGCCTCAAGGACGTCGTGACGGTCACCCCGGCCGCCTTCAACAAGGCCGGCGACACCGCGACGATCACCGTGATCCCCGACTCCAAGCCGTCCTCGACGCAGACCGAGGACCTGGTGCACGCCATCCGTGACAAGGGCGCCGACGTCAAGGCCGACACGGGCGCGAAGGTCCTGGTCACCGGCACCACCGCGATGAACATCGACTTCTCGCAGAAGCTCACCGACGCGCTGGTCCCGTATCTGGCCCTGGTGGTGGGCCTGGCCTTCCTCCTCCTCATCGTGGTCTTCCGCTCGATCCTCGTCCCGCTGAAGGCGGCCCTCGGCTTCCTGCTCAGCGTGCTCGCCGCGCTCGGTGCCGTGGTCGCGGTCTTCCAGTGGGGCTGGCTCGCCGGCCTGATCGGCGTGGAGGAGACCGGCCCGATCATGTCGATGATGCCGATCTTCATGGTGGGCGTGGTCTTCGGTCTGGCGATGGACTACGAGGTGTTCCTCGTGACCCGCATGCGGGAGGCGTACGTCCACGGCGAGTCGCCGAGCCAGGCCATCGTGACCGGCTTCCAGCACAGTGGCCGGGTCGTGGCCGCCGCCGCGGTCATCATGATGGCCGTCTTCGGCGGCTTCATCAGCTCCAGCGAGTCGATGATCAAGATGATCGGCTTCGGCCTCGCGATCGCCGTCTTCTTCGACGCGTTCGTGGTCCGCATGGTGATCGTCCCGGCGGTGCTCGCGCTGCTCGGCAAGAAGGCCTGGTGGCTGCCGAAGTGGCTGGACCGCGCCCTGCCGAACGTCGACGTCGAGGGCGAGGGTCTGCGTACCCTGGACGACTCGGAGAAGGCCGGCGACGCGGATCCCGACGAGAAGAAGGAACTGGTCAGCGCCTGACGCGACAGCTCCGGCAGGACCAGCCGGTGAGGGCCCCGTGGGGACGGGGAGCCCTCACCGGCTTTCCTCGTTCGCGCTTCTCATGCCGGGCCCAGGGGGGTGTCGAGGAGGGTGGTCAGGGTGCGCTTGAAGTCCTCGGTGCGCGGGTCGTCCAGCCCGCCCAGCGGGGTGAGGAGCTGGTCGAGCAGCACCTGTACGGCATCGATGGCGGGCCGCACGGAGGCATGCCCCTCGTCGGTGAGGGCCAGCCGCACGACACGGGTGTCATGGCCGTCGCGGGTCCGCCGCACGAGCCCCGCCGACTCCAGCGACCGGGCGAGCTTCGACACGTACAGGGCCTCCAGCCCCGTGTAGTCGGCGAGCTCCCGCTGACTCGGCCGCCGCCCCGCCCGCTCCATCCCGCTCAGGGAGGCCAGCAGGACGTACTGGGCGTGGGTCAGGTTCAGCGGGGCGAGGGCCTGGTCGACGGCGGTACGCCACTTGTTGGCGAGGCGCCAGACGAGGTAGCCGGGGGTGGGGGAGGGGGCCTTCGGTGCGTCGCTCACCGTGGATACGGTACATGGCTACCTTATGGCTGCCTTATCGAAGGTCAGGACTTGTCGAGCGCCCGAGATAGGTGACCTCCGTCGAGTCGGCGTCCGGCACCTCGATCTCGTGGAAGCCGAGGCGGTCGTAGAAGGACCGGGCGGGGGTGTTGGCGGTGAGCATGGAGAGGTGCACGGCCGGTACGCCCTTCTCGCGCAGGGCGTCGAGGAAGGTCTCGATCAGGGCCCGCCCGTATCCACGCCCCTGCCACTCGGGGAGCAGGTCGATGTGGAGATGGGCGGGGTAGGCGGCGACCTCCGGCACGAGCATGCGTTCGGGGTGGTGGAGCAGAGGGACGATCTCGTCGTCGGGGGTGCGGGCCGGGGTGGTCGGCTCGGGGTACCGCTCGGCGACCAGCGGCAGCCACTTCGCCCGGTAGTCCTCGACGAAACGGGGCGTGTCCGCGGTGCCGAGGATGTAGCCGACGGCATGTCCGCGGCCGTCGTCCAGCACGAAGGCCAGGTCCGGTTCCAGGTGGACGTACGGCGCCGCGAAGATCACCGGGAAGATGCCGGGATCGGCGTAGTGGGGGCGGCTGTCCTGGCCGACGTGGGCGGTGCGGACGCAGATGTCGTCGAGGGCGGGGCGGTCGGTGGGGGCATAGGGGCGTATCGCGGGTGCGGGTTTGGACGCGGGTGCCGAAGTCATCGTCGTACGGTGCTTGGTGGGGAGCGCTCTCGCAACCCAGTTCACTCCGGCCGACAATGGTTCGAGACCCGCCACAACCCGGTCGCCTGCCCCGTACACACACCGCTAGCGTGCCGTCCATGACGACCACCGCCACTGACACCGAAGACTCCGGAGCCCATCCCCGTTTCGCCGAAGCCCTGCGCGAGCTGGGGCTTGAGGGCCTGGAGGTCCGCCGCTTCCCGGACGCCACCCGTACCGCCGCCGAGGCCGCCGCGGCGATCGGGTGCGAGTTGAGCCAGATCTGCAAGTCGTTGATCTTCGCAGCGGACGGGGTACCCGTGCTGGTGCTCATGGACGGAGCGTCCCGCGTCGACGTCGAGCTCGTCCGACAGGAGCTCGGCGCCGAGAAGGTCACGCGGGCCAAGGCCGATGTCGTACGGGAGACGACCGGGTACGCCATCGGCGGCGTGCCGCCCTTCGGGCACCGGAACAGGACCCGCGTCCTCGCCGACCGGTCGCTGCTCGACCACGACGTCGTGTGGGCCGCCGCCGGCAATCCACACGCCGTCTTCCCCATGGAGCCCAAGGACCTTGTCGCTCACGCCGGCGCCACACTGGTGGACGTGCGCGAGCGCACCGCGTGACCCCGCTGGTCACCGCGGCCGTGCTGGTGGCCGCCGTCACCCACGCCAGCTGGAACGCGATCGCCCACCAGATCACCGACAAGCTGGTCGGGTTCACGCTGATCGCGGGCGGCGGGATGCTGATCGGGCTGGCCATGGTGCCGTTCGTGCCGTTCCCGGCGGCGGGGGCATGGCCGTATCTGATCGCCTCGGCCGTCATCCACGTCGGGTACTACATCCTGCTGATGAAGTCCTTCCGGCTGGGCGACTTCGGGCAGGCGTATCCGATCGCCCGCGGCACCGCACCCCTGGTGGTGACGCTGCTCGCCGCGGTCTTCGCGCACGAGGTCCCGGACGGCTGGGCGGCCGCCGGCATCGCCCTGTCCTGCGCGGGGCTGACCGGCGTCGCCCTGTGGGGCCTGCGCGGGCACCGGCCCAACTGGGCCGCGATCGGGGCCGCGTTGACCACCGGCCTGGCCATCGCGGCGTACACCGTCGTCGACGGGCTCGGCGTGCGGGCCTCCGGGTCCTCCCTCGGGTACATCGCCTGGCTGATGGCCGTGCAGGGGGGCGCGGTTCCGGCGTACGCCCTCACTCGCCGGCGCGGTGAACTCCTCACCGTCCTACGACCGTTCGCCGCAGTCGGCCTGCTGGGCGCCGCGCTGTCCGTGTCGGCGTACGGCCTCGTCCTGTGGGCCCAGACGAAGGCCGAGCTGGCACCGATCGCCGCTCTGCGGGAGTCGTCAGTCAACCTCGGTTCATGCGGTAATAACTTGGCTGGCCAAGGGGCTGGGTGAGGGCATCCTGTACACCCAGGCGGCCAGTAGGTGCAGCAAGCACCGTAGCGGGAGTCGCGGATGCCTCTGCCGGGCCTTGAAGGCTCGTCGGACCGCACTCGGAAGTGGGCTTTCGCTGCGCTACTCAGCGACTTCTGATTACTGGTTCCAATACTGCCGAGGAGGATTCCTGGCTCCTTCGAGCGCAACTACCACACTTCCTGCTGCGAAAGCAGAAACCCAACCAGTCAACATGTACCTGCCCTTACGTTCCTTCCATGCGCAATGGGGAGCCACGTCGCATAGGACGTATGAAATTTCGTTCCAGCTGGGACCAATCCCGATACTTTTCGGAAAAGGCGTTCCATTTTTGAGCGGATTATGTGCCAATACCCCTGTTACCCGTAGCTGCTCCTCGCCGGAAGATGTAACCTCTCTTGAGGTTATATAGCCTGCGATTTCAAGTTCGATGGCTGGGTCGATGCGTCCATGGGCGAAGTTGACTCCATGGTCCCATGAAACTCGACTCTCCATCCAGCTCCCAAAAGTGTCAGTGATATGTTGAAAGCGCGTCGTGTCGAGTGGTAGCTGCTGCATGACGAAGGACAAGTCGCAGTTGTCAACTTCGCCCTCGTCATGTATATCGACTGAGAGGCTCCAGAACTCGTCGCCACTTGATCCGTAACAGTGCAGAGTTGCGCGTTGACCCTCGTATCCGTTCTCGGACGACAAAAGATCAGTCAATGAGGGGCGACCGATTCCATGCAATGCTTTAGGTCGCTTAGATAGCGTCCATCGGAAAGCTCCATCACACTTTCCGTTTTCGTGAAGGTCGATCAGGAGCTGCCGCAAGGACGCCAACGACCGAATGGCGGGAAACAGGTCAACAACGGCAACGCCGCGCCTCTCCAATTCATCGAGGGGAATGTGTAGATGGCCGAACACGGGGCTTTTGAAGTCAGTACTATTGGCGACCCATGGAATTGGTCCGCCGTTAACGCTCATCAACTGAGAGTGATCATCTTCAGGTTCCTGCCAGCGGGAGTAGGCGCGGGTTAAAACTGAGTCGTGGAACCAAACCTCGGCCATCCGGACTAGCCGCTGATGTTTCGTGTGCAGAATCCACCGAAGCTTTACGGGGTCTTCGATGGCAGCTTCAATGTCGTTTCGATCCATCAGGATGATCGCTCGATCTCCTCTTTTGCGAACGACCTCTTCAAGGCATGTAGAGCTGAATCCGGACATGCTGACGATTACGCCGACGACAGATGGAGATGTCCGGCGAAGGCGTGCCTCTACCGCGTCGACCACGTCAATCGATACGGGCTTGCTTTCCCATTTCGCTTCGATGAGGTACGTTTGTCCTCCATAGGAGGCGACAAGATCAGTCTGCCTCGGTGGGGAAATCGAGGAATCTCGCTCTGCTCGGAGTCCAGCTATGCGCAGGAGGCGCAACAGGAAACGCTCGAATTCAATTCCGCGACGCTGTGGGGTTTTTCCGTTCTCCAGTGATCGGAACTCGTCAAACGGAGTGATTCTCACGTGTCAAGTCTCCTGATTCGGTGCAATGGAAGAGGTCGTCGTATAGAAGCTTTGGATTATTTCCAGGCCTCAGCGTCGAGAATTCCACTTTCCTGCAAGAATGCCTGGGCAGAGGTGTCGAGCTAATCGGCACTCTAGATTCAAGGTGTGCGCGGTGGCGCTACACCGGAACCCGCTTCCCGCCGGAAGCATGGACCCGGACCGTGGGCAGTCAGTTCAGAACGGAAGTTCGGGCCCGGCTGCCCCCCGCTTGATGGTCATGATCTGTTCGTGGAAGTCGCGTGTGGCGGCTTCGCGCGGGTAGCGGGACCGGAGTTCCTTATCCAACTCGTCGGCGACTAAAAGCAGAGACGGGAGGGACTTGCGGTCGGCTTCGAGGGCCTTGGTTCCCATGCCGATGGCTTCTTCGATCTCGCCCGTGCGGGCGGCGGCGACTCCGAGAGTGAGGCGTGCCTCTGCGGCGCGCATAGGTGAGATCTCGGTTCCGCCGGGGCCGGTGCTGATGCGGATCACTGATCGGGCGTGGGCGGCGGAGCGTTCGTCGTCTCCGAGTAGACGATAGGCGTCCATCTCGTAGAAGTCCCACTTGTCCGGGTCAATGATGAAGTGGTGTTCCGGGTGGTCCGGGCGGGGTAGCCGGTCCAGGCGTGCGCGTCCGGCATCCAGTGAGTCACGGACCAGTCGGGCGTCTCCCATGCGGGCGGCGGCGCGTGCCTTGTGCGCGTACAACTGCACGCCGACGGAATGCGTCTGGTCCGAGGCGTGCCCGGCCTCGACGGCGTCGAGCATGTCTTGCCAACGGCTCTGGGTGAGAGCGAACCACGCCTCTATCTCCCACGCCCAAGCCTTGATCTCGCCGTGTCCGGCCTCCTCGCCTATGCGGAGTGCAGCGGCCTTACTGAGGTTCGCGGCCTCGCGCTGGCCACGGTCGTACTGGACACACGCGTTCAGCAGGAACAGCCATCCGGTATCGACGAGTAGTTCCCGGTGCTGTCGAAGGGTCATCCGGCCTTCGAGTTGCTTGGTGACGTATTGCAAGCCGTTCCGGGTGCGCTCGTGAAGGTAGTCGGCATCGGCGTACGGGTACGCGCGGGCCAGTTGGTCAATGCCCTGCTCGATCGACTCCAGGGCGGCGCTGTTGATGCTGGACATCTCCGTCCGCCGTAGCATCTCGGCGATGTCCCACAATCCGGCGCCACCTTGTGCGATCAAGGCGCTGGGGTCGTCAAGCCTGGATGGGGTGGCCGGTCGTTCCAACTCCCACGGGCGTGGGGCGACACCTGCGAGATGACCAGGGATGCGCAGTCCATCGACGACTTCGAGGATCTTGTGGAACTGGGTGATCCGTGGGCGAACGCCCTTGCCGTCGGTCTCGGGCCGGGCCATCTTGCCGATGTGCTCGCGCTTGTAGCCGATGGCCTCGGAGATCTTGGCGTAGCTGATGTGGCCGTGGATCTTGGCCAGTCTGAAGACTTCACCGAAGTCGTGGTTGGCGATCGCCGACCGCACGTCCGCGCGTTCCAGCACGTGCGGAGGCAGAGCTGCCGGTGTCGGTGCAGCTTCGGTCATCTCACTTCCCCATTGTGATTGACCTGACGTCTCTTGTTGGTTGATCTTCTCTTTCGATCTTCGCTTCACGGTCTGTCTCGCGAGTGTACCCATGAGGGGGGTCCCCAAGAGGGGGGAGCGGCAGCCGGGGCAGGGGGTGCACTCTCGTCACCCTGCCGGGAGGGCCTCGGCAGACGTGAGCTGAGACGGGACCATGTCATGGACGCGAGAAATGCGCGGCGGCATGAACACGTAGCGCAGGAACTGGAGGCGTACGCTCACTGGTTCGCGGTGCCGGATCCGTCATCCGACGGGCGCTTCCTGGCTCTGACGCTGTTCGCCGAGTGCGGGGACGCGGCACGCATCGCGCGGGACACGGTGGCCGTGTTCCTGCGCGGGGTGATTGTGGGTGAGGTCGTGTCTGACGCCCGGCTGGCCGTCTCGGAACTGGTCGGGAATGTGGTGAACCATGTGGTGCCGGAGCGTCATCTGGCCCGTCCCGGCGGCTGTCGGCGTATCGATGTGACCTTCAAGCTCTATCCGAGGTGGCTCTTCATCGGCGTCGCGGATGAGGACTCGACACCCCCTCTGCTTCCCATGGGCGACGCGCTCTGCCCGGAGTTGACGGGGGAGCTGATGGAAGCTGTCTTACCCGACAGCGGCCGTGGATTGATGATCACTCAGCGGGTGGGGGCGGCGGTCTGGTGGACGCCGAAGGAGGGCGGAGGCAAGACGGTCTGGTGCCGCTTCGATCTGGACGGCGAAGGCAAGCACAGACCGCACTGATGATCTCCGGGCCGTCGCTTCCTCGTGTCTTTCGCGACGGTAGCGGGCGGCTGCCCGGGGCTGGAGGGTGATTCCTCCGGCGAACGGGGCGTGGCCTCCTGGGACGATCCGCCGAGCTCCCCACTCGGCCTCAGGAGGCCCGCTTCGACAACCGAACACCGGACCGGGCCACCCCTAGCCCTGGAAAGCACAAGGGTGGCCCGGCTGGGGAACGCGAAGATCCCCGGTGCCTGATGGTACCGGGGCCGTTGTGCTGTGCATCTGCCCTGGGCCAAAGAGAGTTGATGACCCGTTATCTAGATCAGGGCAGAGGTGGGCAAGGTGACTGGCGCGGATGAGGGCTGGCTGAGCAATGGCCTCGATGATGTCGCGGGCGCGGACTTCGGTCTGTGGGTGCCGGATGTCGACTACATGGCGGGCTGGCGCGAGGCGCGGGAGTCCGCAGACCGGCTGAATCGGGCGTTCCTCGGTGCCGGGTTCGGGCTGTCCGAGTTACGGGCTGTCGCCTCGACGAACGAGGGCGGGCGCGGGGTCGTGCGGCTGGCGGGCTGGCCGGACGCTGTTGACCGGCTCGCCGGGCTCCTGGAGGCGCTCGCCGATGGCGACGGCGGTGCGGTGTGAGGGGCCTTTTCGCTGGTGAGCGGCGCGCGTGGGCACGTCGCCGGCCGCAGAGACTTTGGGCGGTAGCTGCCATGGGGCGAGTGAACAGGGGGCCTTACGCTCGCCAGCGGATCGGGCAGTCCTTGGAGCTGCCCGCAATAGCCCGATCGGCCCCCTGTTCTTCGAGGCTCGCCCCATGGGAGCTGCCTAAAGTCTCGGAGGCCGTCGACCCCCAGCCACCCACGCCCCGGGCCACCGTGGCCGGTCGACGCTTCGACTCCTTGGGCGTATTGCGGTGTGGGGCGCCGGGTGACCGGACGGGACCGGCGGTCACGCCGCACGCCCGGCCGGGGCGGCCGGGCGCCCCGGCGTGCCGGAGGCACGCCCTTGAGGAAGTGAAGGTTGTTTCGACCGATGGCCGTTGGTCCTCAGGTGCGGGCGCGTCCGGTGGGCTGCTTGTCGGCGGTGATCCGGTAGGAGAGTTCGGCGCGGTCCGCACCGACGCTGAGCTCTTCGAGGATCAGCGGGCGGTCGTCGGTGCCGTGCGCGACGCGGACAAGGTGCAGTATCGGGGTCGCGTCCGGGAGCTGGAGTGTGGTGCGCTCGTCGGGCAGCGGCATGCGGGCGCGGACCGTCTCCGACCACCACAGCTTGTGTCCGGCCTGGGTGAGTACCCAGTAGATCGCTGCCGGACGCTTGCATGGTTCCTCCGCCAGCATGGGAACAGCCTCAGCCACCTCGAACGGGATCAACGTCCGGTGCATCGCGCGCGTGCCGGTGGCGGCGTCGATCAGCAGCCGGTCACAGCCGAACAGTGCTTCTTCCTCGTCGAGTTGGAGCAGTCGGCCGGTGGCCTTGGTGGTGTGCGTGCGATACGTGCTGGGCTCCTCGGCCTCGTCCCAGACGTCGCCGTTGGGCATCACGAATCGGCCGTCGGGTGTGCGGCTGACGCGGCGTTCGAGGGTGAGCGCTGGTTGGCCGTCGGAGCGTACGAAGCTGCCCTTGCCGTGCCGGACGTCGATCAGCCCTTCCGCTCGCAGGGCTGCGATGGCGTTGCGGACGGTGGGACGGGAGACGCCGTAGCGCGCCATGAGCTGAGCTTCGGACGGCAGCAGGGAATCCGGCGTGAACTCGCCGGACAGGATCGCCTCGCGGATGGCGGCGGCCACCTGCTGGTAGAGGGCTCCGGGGCGCTGGATCTCTGACATCTCGGCATCTCCGGGTTGAGGTCGTAGTCACGTCGCACGAGCGACATCACTCGTCAGCATAAGTAGTTGCACTCTCGCCGTACAGCACTTCATAGTCGTAACTCGTAAGGACAAGTGACGTCAGCATCTCGCTGGCGTCCCGATTGGCCAGGGAGGCCAAACACAATGCAGTCCATTCCCGTGGACACGGCGCGGCTCGGCGTACTGCGGTGCGCCATCGCGCCCGAAGCAAAGCTCAGCAACCCCGAGACACAGGAGGTGAAGAAGGACCGGGACGGCAACCCCGTCTACACCGTGGCCGTCACCGTGCGGCAGGACCGACGGCGTATCTCCGTCATCGAGATCGCCGTGAGCGGTCAGCCCAAAGGCATCGAGGAAGGCCAGATCGTCAAGGTCACCGGACTGACCGCGTTCGCCTGGTCAATGGGCGACCGGCACGGCGTCAGCTTCCGGGCCGACGCGATCACGCCCGTGCACGGCACGGCGGCGCACTCCAAGGGCGGTGACGCCTGATGGAGCCGATCCTGCTTGCCTTCGCCCTGGCAGTACTCGCGTGGGTGCTCGTCGTCGGCGACCTGGTGCGGCGGCACCGTCCGGCCTGGCACTGGTACGTCGTCGGCTACCCGGTGACCGCGTGCCGGGTGCTGTTCACCTGGCGGCGGGTCGCCATGCTCAACGACCTCTCCGTGTCCCGCCTTCCGGCGCGCACGCTGGTCGGGCACCTGCTGGTCAAGGGTGATCCGGTGCGGCCGGTGGCTCCGCGGCTGTCGTTCCCGCGTGCCACCCGCCTGGGGCTGACCGTGGCCGTACGGCTGCACGCGGGCCAGACCCCCGCGACCTACATGAAGGCGGCCGATGCGCTCGTACACGCGTGGAAGGTCCACGCGGTACGGGTCGCCTCGCCGGAACGCGGCCTCGTGCTGCTGACGGCGACGGCCACTGATCCGCTTCAGCGGCCCGGCTTAGCCACCGCCCCGACCGAGCTGCTCTCCGCCCTCATCGGCGCGCTGGAAACGGGCGGCGCGTGGGTGATGAACCTGCGGTTGGTACCGCACTGGCTCATCGCCGGGGCCACCCGGTCAGGCAAGTCCACCCTGCTGGCCCGGCTGATCACCCAACTCGCGCCCCAGCCTGTCGCCCTGGTCGGCATCGACTGCAAGGGCGGCATGGAACTTGGCCTGTTCACCGGACGGCTGAGCGCGCTGGCGACCTGCCGACGCGAAGCAGTCGCCGTGCTGAGCGCGCTGGTCGTCGACATGCAGGACCGGATGAGCGCGTGCCGGTCGGCGGGTGTCCGCTCGATCTGGGAGCTGCCCGACAAGCTGAGGCCCATACCCGTCGTCGTGATCGTCGACGAGATCGCGGAGCTGTACCTGGCCGACGGCACCCGCGACAGCAAGGCGGAAACCGAACAGTGCTCCACACTCCTGCTGCGCCTGGCGCAGCTCGGGGCGGCCCTCGGCCTGCACCTGGTCGTCGCCGGACAACGCGTCGGCTCCGACCTCGGGCCCGGCGTCACGGCCCTGCGGGCCCAACTCGGCGGTCGCATCTGCCACCGGGTCAACGATCCCGGCACGGCAGAGATGGCCTTGGGCGACCTCAACAAGGACGCCGTGGCCGTCGCCCAAGCGATCACAGCCGAGGAGCGGGGCGTGGCCGTCTGCACCGGCCCGGACGGCGGCTGGAGCCGCGCCCGCTCCCACCTCACGACCACCGAAGAGGCCGTGTCGACGGCCCGGAAGCACGCGGCCATGACCCCGGAACTGCCCGCCCTCGACCGCGCCTTGGCGGTGCTGGAAGGAGACGACAAGTGATCAGCGAAGGTACGGCGTTCACGTTCGCGGTGATCTTCGGGATCATCACCGTCCTCCTCGTCCGCTCCCGCGACGTCCGCGCCTGGGAAGCGGTCTGCGTCGGCCTCTTCGGCCTCTACCTCGGTCAGACCCCGGTGCTCTTCACCGTCCACGGCCTCCTGACCTGGTTGATCAACGGCTTCTCCCACACCTGAGCAGAAAGGAAGCACGGCCATGCCCATGCCTCGCGTGAGGTGCCCCCACTGCAAGGGCGACGGAGCCCGGAAGACCTGGACCGGACGGTCGCGGCGCTGCCGCGTCTGCCGGGGCACCGGAACCATCCGCTGAGCCCCGCCCACCCCACCCACACAACGGAGTGATCCCCATGACCAACGGCGCACCACCACCCATCACCCGTGCCGCCTCGGCGGCCCACCCCGGAAGGTCACCACCATCACCCCGGAGTACACCCCGGCTGACCGGCGCGCCGTCCTCAACCGCGCGGCGCGCCTGCGTCAGCTCCCCGAAGCAGACCGCGACGCAATTCGCATCGCCCAAGGCCCTCAATTCCCGCGCTGGCTGGAGCAGATCACCGCAACCGGCGGCTGCTCCCACCCCGTCCACCTGACCGGCTCCACCACCGTCCTGGACGGGACAACCGGCGAGATCCTCCACCACTACGACACTCGCAGCGAACCCGGCGAACGCCTCCTGATCCGCTGCCGCAACCGCCGCGCAACCATCTGCCCGGCCTGCTCCCGGCTCCACGCGGGCGACACCTTCCACCTCGTCCGCGCGGGCCTGATCGGCGGCAAGAACGTCCCCGCCACCGTGCGCACCCGGCCCCGCCTGTTCGTCACCCTCACCGCCCCGTCCTTCGGGCCGGTCCACCGGACTGGTGAGCAGTGCCGACCTCGCCGCGACCGCGGCACCTGTGACCACGGCCGCTCCCTCGGCTGCGGCGCCGTTCACGACGCGGCCGATCCCCTCGTCGGCCAACCAATCTGCCCGGACTGCTACGACTACACCGCCCACGTGCTCTGGCACGCGCACGCCTCCAAGCTGTGGGACCGGTTCGTCATCGACGTCCGGCGCCGCCTCGCCACCTCGGCAGGCATCGTGCAGTCCCGGTTCGCCCAGCACGCGCGGTTGTCCTTCGCCCGCGTCGCCGAGTACCAGAAGCGGGCGGCCGTCCACGTGCATGCCGTCGTCCGGCTCGACGGCCCGGACGGACCGGCTGATGACCCCCCGGCCTGGGGCACCGCCGACCGGCTCACCGATGCCGTGCAGACTTCGGCCCGTCGGGTCCTGGTCCGCACCCCCTACAGCCCCGCCGTGGGTGAGCTGGTGCTGCGCTGGGGCTCCCAGATCGACGCCCGACAGCTGCGCGCCGACGGCGACGGCCCCGACGATGACGCCGTAGCCGCATACGTCGCCAAGTACGTCACCAAAGGAGCGGACGAGACAGGCGCCGGCACCGACCACAAGCTCACCACCTGGGCCGACATCGACACGGCACCCGTGAGCGGACACGTCCGCGCCCTCATGCGGACCTGCTGGCGCCTCGGCGGCCTCCCCGAGTACGCGCCCCTGCACCTCCGTACCTGGGCTCACACGCTCGGCTACCGGGGCCACATCCTGACCAAGTCGCGCGCGTACTCGACGACGTACGCTGCCCTCCGCGCCGAACGCGCGCACCACGTCGGCCACGCCGACATCCTCGACACCGTCACCGAGCGGAATTGGCGCTACGTCGGCTCCGGCCACACTCCCGGCGCCGCCCTCATCGCCGCTGGAGTCGCCGAAGACCTCGCCGCGAGCAGCGAGATCGCTCGCGATGAACGTGAGGTGTCCCGGTGACGAGACGCCACAACGAGCAGTGGGCTCGGGCGGTCGAGCGCCAAGCGGCCAAGTTCCCCACACGCATAGGGCCGAAGAGCGCTGCGCGACTCGCGCGGCTCCTCGGACCTGCACCGAGGGATTCCTAAGATCCGCAGTTATGCCGACTGGTTCGCCGGGAGCAGGGCGGGGAGGTAAGTCCACCAATCGAGGTGTGTGCGCACCAGATCCTGCAGTACCGGGCCGCTTTCCAGCATGTGTCGGCAGTAGGCTTCCCACGGCTCGGCGCTGGTGCTGTGGGGGATCTCTCGGTGGACGTGCATGCCGTTGCTCAAAACGTCAGCGAGCAGTTCGGCGATAGTGATGATCGCATCGCGCTCGTCCGCTTCCTCGGGCAATGGCTTGCCGTCGTAGAAGCACCCGCGTGAGCCGGGGAATTGGAGCATCAGGACGTGCACCTCACGCAGCGAACGGAGCACCATGTCGTTCGCCGAGACGGCAGCCACAGCATTGCTGATCCTCGTCTGCTCCGTGGCCGCCCGGGTCTGCTCGGTAGCGGCTCGCGTCTGCTCGGCGGCTGCTTTCGTCTGCTTGGCCAGGTAGAACATGGACCACGCGGACACTCCAAACGCCAGCGCGGCCGCAGAGGCACCCACTGCTTCAGCCGATAACCAATCCATGACGTTCCCGCCCTCCCCACAGCAGTGACGGGACGATATCGCAACAGGTCACGTCACTGTTGAAAATCTCATTGATCGCCCGGACAGGCCCTAGTCCAGCGGGTTCGGCTTGATGTCCACGCGGTTGGTGTCGAACCCCCTGCCCTTCCTCGTCGGCGGACGGACGACCACGGCAGCGAACAGGAAACGATAGATCGCGTTCATGCGTGCGTAGTCCTCCTCTTTCTCCAGGCGCTCCCAGTTGACTTCGGCGTCCGGTCCGGCGATCCCCTCCAGGACGGCAATAGGGCGTTTGACGGTCTTCCGCTGCCGCTCCTTCATCCGCTTGAGGATGGGCGCACGCATGGATTGGAAATCGGCAGTCGTGAAGTCGTCATCGTTGAGCCAAAGCTGTTTCAGCTCTTCCAGCTTCGCCCGGTCCTTCTCGTCCGCGAGAACGTCAGCCTCGGGACGCGTGGTCGTGGCGGGTTCGTAGCCCGAGGTGTCCAGCTTGGTCAGAACCTTGATCGCCACATCCCGCGCGAAGGCTTCCAGGGGTACGGCGGATACGGAACGTCCGCACTTCTGCTGGCCGACTTCGTCGGCGCGCGTGCACCGGTAGTAGGCGTACCGCACGCTGTTCGTACCGGCCATGCGGGCTCCGCATGAGCACGTCGCGACTCCGCGCAACAGGTAGTCCCGGACCGGCCGCTTCTGCCCGTCCCTGGATTGCTTGGCTCGGTATCCCCTGAGCCGCTGAACCTCGTCCCACTGGCCGCGATCGATGATGGCGGGCCACGTCCCGGTTCCCACTTCTTCGCCCTGGTGGATCCGGACACCCGCCACGAAGTTGGACGACAGCAGATGGCGTACGTTCTCCGGCTGCCACACTTTGCCCTTGGAAGTGGGCACTCCCCGCATGGTCAGGTCCTCAGCTATGAGCTGAGGTGAGTCGCCGTCCAGATACCGCCGGAAGACTTCGCGGACGATCTTTGCCTCATCCTCGATGATCGCCTGACCGTTGCTGGTGTAGCCGTAGGGACGGTTGCCCACGTGCGGCTTGCCCTCGCGGGCCTTGTCCTTGAGAGCGTCCTTCAGTCGTCGTGACGTGTCGTCGGACGAGCGGCACGCGTGGGCCACCTCGATGCGGAGAATGAACCGGTCATCGGGGTCCGACAGATCCCGCCGGTTCGCCTCGCCGTGTAGCAGGACGCGCTTGTCATCGGCTATTGAGAGAAGCTCTTCGAGGTCCTTCGGCTGCCGCATAAGGCGGTCGGGGTGGTAGACGATGACGTGCCGGATCTCCCCTTCCCCCATCGCCTTCAACATCTCTTCCCACCCGGGCCGCTTGCGGTTGCGCTGCCACGCAGAGCGGTTGTTGTCCACGTAGACGTGGGCCGCTTCGACACGGAGCTGAAGCCGTTGCGCGATCTCCCGGCAGATGCGTTCCTGCCGGTCCACTCCGGTCTGGTCCTCGTCCCGGGCGTGGGAGATCCGGCAGTAGATCGCTGCGGGCTCGCCCGGGGTGATCACGGCCTTGGCTAACTTCGATCGACTCATGGAAACACCGTACGAGCCCGCTATGACATCGATCATCGTAGGGGCGGCGATCGGGGCCGCGTTCTTCAAGGAGCGGTTCGGTGCGCCGAGGATCGCGGCGGCCGGCCTGATCGTGGTCGGGATCGGCCTGATGCTGCGCGCGGGATAGCTCGCCCCGCCGGCCCCGCGCCCCTTGTCCGCATAGGGGGTGATTGGCAGATCTGTTCCACCCCCGCGAAGGAAAACCCCAGGTGAGGTGACCGTGCCGGTGGAACAGATCTGCCAATCACTGGGTGAGCGTCCGGGCCCCGGCGCGCGGTGGCGTCCCGTCGGCACTCATCTCCGGTGTACGGGACCCCTGGCTGCTCAGTCACCGAGGGACACCCGGAGCCCGACTAGTCGACAGCAGGCCCGAAGGAGCACCCTGGAAGCAGATATTCCGGAGGTGATCGTCGTGATGCACACCGCTGTGGGATGGCACGTCGAGCTCGAGTTCCAGGAGGACGATCAGCACACGAAGGCGGCCGCGCTGGTTCGTCTGCCCGATGGCACCGAGGTGCGGGCGCACGGACACGCGAGCCGCCACCGCACCGACCCGAATCAGCCGAGGGTGGGGGAGGAGATCGCCGCGGCGCGGGCTCTCAACGAGCTCGCGATGCGGCTGCTGACGAAGGCGCACGACGAGATCGACCAGGCGTCCGGCAGGACGTCCCACCCGATCCACGTCTGAGCCGTCAGGCCAACGCCCTTACGCCGGTACGGCCGCGGCCCGCACCGCCCGGACCAACGCCTGGGCCCGCGGGTCCGCCGTCACGGTCTTGCGGAAACCGTTGGTCACATAACCGAAGGCGATGCCGGTCTCCGGGTCGGCGAAGCCGAGGGCGCCGCCACGGCCCGGGTGGCCGAAGGAACCCGGGCCGAGGAAGGGCGACGCGCTGCCGTGCAGCATGTAGCCGAGGCCGAAGCGGGTGTTGACCACCAGGACGCGGTCCGGTCCCGCCGATTCCTCGGCCCGGGCGAGTTCCACCGTGGCCGGGGCGAACAGCCGCATGCCGTCGACCTCGCTGATCAGCGCCGCGTAGAAGCGGGCCAGTCCGTCGGCCGTCGCGATGCCGTTGGTCGCGGGCAGGGCCGCCGCGCGGTACGCCGGGTCGTTCTGGTCGGGGAAGGGGGTGATCGCGGCGAAGGCCCGGCGGGTGAGGGAGGCCGGGTCGTCGTAGGCCTGAGTGACCGAACGCTTCGGGCGCAAGCGCGGGCCCGCCCCGGTGGCGGCCTCCGGCGTCTCGATCCGGCCGACGCGGCCCGTCCGGCCCGCCGCCTCCTCGTCCGCCGGCAGCCCCAGCCACAGGTCCAGGTCCAGCGGCCCGGCGATCTCCGCCGCGATCCACTCGCCGGCCCCCATGCCGGTCACGCGCCGCACCAACTCGTCGAGCATCCAGCCGTACGTCAGCGCGTGATAGCCATGGTCCGTGCCGGGCGCCCAGACGGGGGCTTGCGCGGCGACGGCCTCGGGGCCCTTCAACGGCTCCAGGGCCTCGTCCGGCGTGAGCGGCCGGTCGAGCACCGGGAGCCCAGCCCGATGGTTCAGCACGTGCCGCACGAGCACCCGCTCCTTGCCGCGCGCCTTGAACTCCGGCCAGTACTCGCCGACCGGCGCGTCCAGGTCCAGCTCCCCGCGCTGACGCAGCAGCAGCGGTACGGCGGCGGCGACGCCCTTGGTCGCGGAGCGCATGATCTGGGCGGTGCCCCGCTGCCAGGGCTCGGTGCCGTCGACATCGCCGTCGACATCGCGCGTGCCGGCCCACAGGTCGACGACCTTGCGGCCGTCCCGGTACACGGCGACGGCCGCGCCCCGGTCGCCGAGCGTCTCGAAGTTCTGTACGAACGCGTCCCTGACAGGCTCGAAGCCCTCGGCCACTGTGCCGTTCACATCCACGTCCGTACCCCTCGCTCAGCCGTCGCCCGCGTCTCTCTCAACCAAGCAGAATCGCCACGTCGATGTTCCCGCGGGTCGCGTTCGAGTACGGGCAGACCTCGTGGGCCGCGTCCACCAGCTTCGCCGCGATGGCCGTGTCCAGGACGGGGAGGGAGACGCTGAGGGCGACCGCGAGGCTGTACCCGCGCTGCTTGTTGGGGCCGATGCCGACCTTCGCGGCGACCGTGGAGCCGGTCAGGTCGAAGCCGGCCCGGCGCCCGACCAGGACCAGCGCGTTGTGGAAGCAGGAGCTGTAGCCGGCCGCGAACAGCTGCTCCGGGTTGGTGCCGTTGCCGTCGCCGCCCAGCTCCGGCGGCATCGCGACCTTCAGCTCGATCTGGCCGTCCTGGCTGGTGACATAGCCGTCCCGGCCGCCGTGCGCGGTGGCCTCGGCGACGTACACGATCTTCGACGGACGGGTGTCGACGGCGGTGTCGACACCGTCGACAGTGGTGTCGACGGCAGTGTCCTCAGTCATGGCCGGCTCCCCCCGGAACAGGTGTGCGCAAATGCATCGTGCACAAGGTACCCGCCGGTAGGGATCTGTTCACTACCAGGGGGTAGCAACCCCGGGTAACCCGTGATCAGCGCGTACGGTCCGCCGCCCCGGCCCTCTCCGCCGCCACCCCGGCCCTCTCCGCCAGCCGCCACAACTCCTCACGCAACCGCGCGACCTCCGCACCCTCGAGCTCGGTCGCCGCGAGGAGCGCGCCGGGCACACGCGCCGCGCGCTCCCGCAGCTCCCGCGCACGCTCCGTGCACTCGACCAGCACCGAGCGCTCGTCGCTCACCGCGCGCTCCCGGCGCACGAGCCCCGCCGACTCCAGCCGCTTCAGCAGCGGCGACATGGTGCCGTAGTCGAGCCGCAGCGCGCCCGCCAGCTCCTTGACCGTCGTCTCGCCGCGCTCCCACAGCACCAGCAGCACGAGGTACTGCGGGTAGGTGAGGCCGAGCTCGTCGAGGAGCGGGCGGTACGCGGCCGTCACCGCGCGCTGGGCGGCGTACAGCGCGAAGCACAGCTGGTCGTCCAGCAGCAGGGACCCGGCGTCCTCTTGGTTCGTCACGCGCCCATTGTCCACGCGCCCATTGTCACGGACGGCCCGGCGCGGCAGGCACCGAGCGGGGGTCGAAACCGAACGGCAGCTCCAGCCGGTGGGCCCGCATCAGCTCGTCGTCGGAGAGCAGCTCCGCCGTCTTGCCGTCGGCCGCGATCGTGCCGTCGCTCAGGATCAGCGAGCGCGGGCACAGCTCGAGGGCGTACGGCAGGTCGTGCGTGACCATCAGGACCGTCACGTCCAACGAGCGCAGGATGTCGGCGAGTTCGCGGCGGGAGGCCGGGTCGAGGTTGGAGGACGGCTCGTCGAGGACCAGGATCTCCGGCTCCATGGCGAGGACGGTCGCGACCGCCACCCGGCGCCGCTGACCGAAGGAGAGGTGGTGCGGGGGCCGGTCGGCGAAGTCCTGCATGCCGACCCGTTCCAGGGCCGTGCGCACCCGCGCCTGAAGCTCGGGCCCCTTCAGCCCGGCCGCCGCCGGCCCGAAGGCCACGTCCTCCCGCACGGTCGGCATGAACAGCTGGTCGTCCGGGTCCTGGAAGACGATGCCGACCTTGCGCCGGATCTCGGCCATGTGCTGCTTGCCGACGGGCAGCCCGGCGACCTGCACCGTGCCGGTGCCGCCGGTCAGGATGCCGTTGAGGTGGAGTACGAGCGTCGTCTTGCCGGCGCCGTTGGGTCCGAGCAGCGCGACGCGCTCGCCGCGCGCGATCGAGAAGTCGACGCCGAACAGGGCCTGATGCCCGTCGGGGTACGCGAAGGCCAGTCCGGCCACGTCCAGTGAAGCTGTCACAGGGCCCATCCCAACACGCAGACGACGAGGGCGGCGACGGGGAGGGTGAAGGCGTACGACCACTGCGCCCGGGACGCGGTCACCTCGTCGATCACCGGCATCGAACCGGCGTAACCGCGGCTGACCATGGCCAAGTGCACGCGCTCCCCGCGCTCGTAGGAGCGGATGAAGAGGGCTCCGGCCGACTTCGCCAGCACGCCCCAGTGTTTGACGCCGCTCGCCTCGAAGCCCCGCGACTCCCGCGCGATGCGCATCCGCCGCATCTCGTCCGCGATGACATCGCCGTAACGGATCATGAAGGAGGCGATCTGCACGAGCAGCGGCGGGAGCTTCAACCGCTGCAGACCCAGCAGGAGTTCGCGCAGCTCGGTGGTGGAGGCGAGGAGGACCGAGGCGGCGACGCCGAGGGTGCCTTTGGCGAGCACGTTCCAGGCGCCCCACAGTCCGCTGACGCTCAGGGACATCCCCAGCACCTCTACCTGCTCGCCCTCAGCCACGAACGGCAGGAGCACCGCGAAGGCCACGAACGGCACCTCGATCAGCAGCCGCTTGAGCAGGAAGCCGACGGGCACGCGGGCGACGTACGCGACGACGCCCAGCAGCACGGCGTACAGGCCGAACGCCCACATCGCCTCCCTCGGCGTCGACACGACGACCAGGACGAAGGCGAAGACCGCCGCGAGCTTGGTGTGCGGCGGCAGGGCGTGCACGGGCGAGTGCCCGTGCCGGTAGAGCCTGTGCGCGTGCCCGGCGCCCATGTCAGACGTTCTCCACGTCTACGGCCGTGGGGGAGGCGTCCTCCGTACGGCGCCTGCGCACCGCCCAGAACATAGTGCTGCCCGCGACGACGGTGACGCCCACGCCGATCACGCCCGCGAGGCCGCCGGACAGGCGGGCGTCCGCGACGTCCTTGACGCCGTAGTCGGCGAGCGGGGAGTCCGCGGTGGCGTGCTCCTCGGTCTTCTTGTCGATGCCCTTGTCGGCGGCGACCTTCTCCAGGCCGTCGGGGTCGGCGGAGGCGTAGAAGCTGACGAACCCGGCCAGGACGAAGGAGGTGACCAGGCCGATCGCCCACACCTTGCGGTGGGAGGAGCGGGCGGCCACCGGGGCGGCCGGTTCGGTCGCGGGTACGTCGACGAGCTCGCCGTTCACCCGCAGCTTCAGCTTCTGCCGCAGGCCGCGCGCGCCGTACACGAGGTCCGGGCGTACGGCGATGACGGCGCCGACGGTGAGGGCCGTGATGGTCGCCTCACCGATGCCGATCAGGACGTGCACGCCGATCATGGCGGTGGCGACCTTGCCGATCGCGACGTCCGTGGTGCCGCCGACGGCGTACAGGAGCGTGAAGGCGAGGGCCGCGGCCGGGACCGAGAGCAGCGCGGCGACGAAGGAGGCGACGGTCACCGACCGGCGGGCGCGCGGCAGGACCTTCACCAGCCCGCGGAAGACGCCGTAGGCGACGACCGTCGTGACGATCGCCATGCAGGTGATGTTCACGCCGAGCGCGGTCAGGCCGCCGTCCGCGAAGAGGATGCCCTGCATCAGCAGCACGACGGAGACGCACAGGACCCCTGTGTAGGGGCCGACGAGTATCGCGGCGAGCGCGCCGCCGAGCAGGTGGCCGCTTGTTCCCGCCGCGACGGGGAAGTTGAGCATCTGTACGGCGAAGATGAACGCGGCCACCAGGCCGGCCAGCGGCGCGGTGCGCTCGTCCAGTTCCCGGCGCGCGCCACGCAGGCTCACGGCGACGGCGGCCGCGGCGACCGCCCCGGTCGCTACGGAGGTGGGGGCGTCGATGAATCCATCAGGCACATGCACCGTTCGATGATAGTGGCTTGTTGCGAATGGCTTGCAAGAGAGATGCACCGCCAACAGTCCGCCAACAGTCCGCGAACAGTCATAGGTGACCGGCCGAGCGGGCTACCGTCCGGTCCAAGGAGCGGAATCCAGGAAATGTGCGACATTGGAAGGGCAGCGGATGCACAGCTTCCACACAGGTTGCACAGCGTGAGAGGGCCGTCACGATGTCTGTAGTCGAGCAGTACGCACGAGCCCACATCGTCTCGGACGTGGACATCTCGGAGGACGAGGCCGTCCCGGTGGTCCTGCGCTACGACCCCGACATCGACCCGCGCTCGGTACGGGTCGGTCTGCCCGGGACCCACGACGAGTGGATCTTCTCGCGCTCGCTCCTCGAGCAGGGCCTGCGCGCACCGGTCGGCAGCGGAGAGGTCCGCGTGTGGCCGTGCGGGCGCGTGCAGGCCGTGGTCGAGTTCCACACCCCGCAGGGCGTCTCGGTGGTGCAGTTCGAGACGAAGGCACTGCTCAGGTTCCTGCGGCGGACGTACATGGCGACGGCGACACCCGTCACGAGGTGAGGTTCACCCGTCACGAGCTGAGGCTCAGCCGCCCGCCTTCAGCAGCGCCGCCACGATCGGGCCCGCCGTGTCACCGCCGTGACCGCCCTGCTGGACCACGCCCGCGGCCGCGAGGTCGCCCCGGTAGGCGGTGAACCAGCCGTTCGGCTTCTTCTGGCCGTCGACCTCCGCCGAGCCCGTCTTCGCGCCGACATTGCCCGTGACTCCGGACATCGCCTCCGCCGCCGTACCGTAGGCCGCCGTGTACGACATCAGCTCCCGCAGCTGGGACAGGGCCGTGGCGGACATCGTGCGGGAGGCCGTCGCCAGCTTGCGGTTGTCGACCGAGGGGGACACCAGGTAGGGCTGGTGGAAGGTGCCCGCCTGGATCGTCGCCGAGACCGACGCCATGTTCAGCGGGTTCATCCGGACCGCGCCCTGGCCGATGAGCGAGGCGGCCATCTGGGCCTGCGACTGCACGGGCACCGCGCCGTCGAAGGACGGCACGCCGATGGCCCAGTTGTTGAGCCCGAGGCCGAAGACCTGCTGGGCCTGCTTCGTCAGGTCGTCGTTCTTCAGCTTGGGCGCCTGGCTGATGAAGGCGGTGTTGCAGGAGCGGGCGAAGCTCGCCTTGAAGGTGCCGTTCTTGATCTGGAACTTGTCGTCGTTCTGGAACTTCCAGCCGCCGTACGTGAAGTACTTCGGGCACGGATGCTTCTTGTCCGCCGACGCCAGGCCCTTCTCGATCAGCAGCGAGGAGGTGATGACCTTCATCGTGGAGCCGGGGGCGAGGGAGCCCTGGAAGGCGGTGTTGAAGCCCTTGGATGCGTTCGCGGCCGCGAGGATCTCGCCGGTCGACGGGCGCAGTACGACGACCGACGACCGTGCCTTCTCGGCCACCTGCTTCTCCGCCGCCGCCTGGAGCGCCGGGTCCAGGGTCGTCTTCACCGTGCCCGGCGTGCCCTTGCTGAGCTCCAGCAGCGTCTTGTCGGACGACTCGGACGACTCGGACGACTTCGACGACTTGCCGCGGATCACGCGCAGTTCGACGCCCGCCTTGCCGCCGGCCGTCTTGCCGTACTTCTCGCGCAGCCCGTCGAGGACCGGGCCCACGGACGGGTACCTGTCCTCGGTCAGTGCGCCGCCGTCCCGGTCGACCGCCTTGATCGGCGGGGTGCCGGACTCGCCGGTGACCAGGGTGTCGCCGTCCTGGAGGTCGGGGTGGACGACCGAGGAGTGCCAGCCGACGAGCGGCTTTCCGTCGGCCTCGCGCCGTACGACGGTGAGCGCGCTGTCGTACGTCAGCGGCTTGCTGGTGTCCTTGTACGCCACCGTCCCCTTCACCGTGAAGGGGACCTTGTCGCCCGTGGGCGTGCCCGGCGTGAGCGTGACGTCCTTGATGTGGGCGTCCTTGGTGTAGCCGGTCAGCAGGGTGGTGGCCGCCGCGGAGTCGTCCGTGGCGGCGGCCGCGGCGGCGACCTTGCCCTGCTGCCAGGCCGTGAGGAACGTCCGGGCCGTGGTGGTGACCTCGGTCGCCGAGAGCGGGCCGGACGGCACGTCCTTCGCCTTCTGGTCGGCGCCGGTGGACGTCGTCCGCGTGCCGTCGTCGGCCGCCGCTCCGCCGTCGTACAGCGCGTAGACGCCGAAGCCGGCACCGGCGACGACCACGGCGATCATCCCGCCGATCACGGCGGGCTTCGTGTTCCGTCGCTCGGCGATGCGCTTTCTCTGTCCCACAGCCTTCGATCCTCCGAGATCCCAGGGTCCCCGTTGCCCTCTTGACTCCCAACGACGGCAACCACCCTAGAGTCCCGTGCTGTGCGGGCCGAGATCAGCCTCCCGCTCGTAGCACGGCTGCGACAATCGGACCGGCCGCGTCGCCGCCGTGGCCGCCCTCCTCGGTCATGGCCGCCGCGGCGACGTCGCCCCGGAATCCGGTGAACCAGCTGTTGGACTTGGCGTTCCCGTCGACCTCGGCGGAACCGGTCTTCGCGCCGATGTCCCCGCCGAGCCCGGCCATCGCCTCGGCGGCGGTGCCCTGGGTCGCGGTCAGCCGCATCATCTGCTTCAGCTGGGCGGCCGTGTCGGCCGGCAGCCCCTTGGCGGTGGCTATCTGGCGGCCGTCGAGCTCCGGTGAGACCAGGTAGGGCTGGCGGAACTCGCCGGTGATCGCGGTGGCCGTCACCGAGGCCATGTTCAGCGGGCTCATCTGAACCTGGCCCTGGCCTATGGCGTTGGCGGCGCGGTCCGGGCCGCTCACCGCCGGGACGCTGCCGTCGAAGGAGACGATGCCGGTCTTCCAGTCGTCCCGGCCGAGCCCGAACCGGGTCTGGGCCTCGGTGGTCAGCGACTCGTCGGTGAGCGGCTTCTCGTCGATCAGCTTGATGAAGGCCGTGTTGCAGGACCGCATGAAGCTGTTGGCGAGCGTGGCGTTCGGGTTGGCCTTCATGCCGGTGAGGTTCTTGAAGGTCTGGCTCTGCCAGACGGCGGAGTCCTCGCAGGGCGCCGGGCCGTTCATCGAGGTCACGCCGTTGTCTATGAGCATCGCCGCGGTGATGATCTTCATGGTGGAGCCGGGCGCGACCCGCCCCTCGAAGGCCGCGTTGAAGGCGTCCGTGCGGTTGTTGGCCACGGCCAGCACCTCACCGGTGCTCGGCTTGACAGCCACCAACGACGACTGGTCGTACTGCTTCACCGCCTTCTCGGCCGCCGCCTGCGCGCTCGCGCTGATCGTGGTCTCCAGCTTGCCCGGCTTGCCCTTGGCGAGGGTCAGCAGCGGGGTGTCGGCGGCGGCCTCGTCGGCGTGCCGGATCACCAGTTCGACACCGGGTGTGCCGCCGGCCTTCTCGCCGTACTTGCCGCGCAGGGCGTCCAGGATCGGCCCGAGGGAGGGGTACTTCTCCTCCGTCAGCACGGTCCCGTTCCGGTCCACGGCCTCGATCGGCGGGTTCGCCGACTCTCCGGTGACCAGGGTGTCGTCCCTCTGCAACTCCGGGTGGATCACGGAGGGTTGCCAGTCGACCAGCGCCCGCCCGGTGGAGACCCCGCGCACGACGGTCAGCTCGCTCTTGTACGTCAGCGGCTTGGACTTGCCCTCGTACGCCACCTTCGCCTTCACCGTGTAGGGCACGGTGGCGCCGGACGCCGTACCCGGCGTGATCTTCACGTCACTGATGTGCGCGGCCTGGTCGTATGCCGTCAGCAGCGGCTGGGCCACCGTGTCGTTGTTCGTGTACGACGCCGCGGTCGCCGCGTCGCCCTTCTCCCAGGCCGCGAAGAACTTCGCCGTCGTGTCCTTGATCTCATCCGCACTCGGCGGCCCGCTCTTCACCGGCGCGGGCCCGGCCGCACCGGGCGCGCTCCCCCCGTCGCCGTTCAGCGCGGACATGATGTTGTAGGCGCCGTACCCGGCCCCACCGACCATCACCGCGAACACACTGCCGACGACGGCAGCCTTTACCCCCCTGCCCATTGGGCGTCCCCTCCCCGTTCGGGCCTTCCCCCGCGTCTTCTGAACGCGTTCAGAAAAGCTTGCTGTGATTCGCACTCTATGCGGAAGGGGTGACTGCTGTAACGGGTGTTTGCTTTTGTTGGGGGATTTTGTTGACGAAGAGTGATCAGTCGGCATCGTGGACGGTCCGGGCGCGGCCGGGCACGTCGCGAGCGCTGTGAGCCGCCGGACCAGCGGGTGTTGGTGGCCTCGCTGTTCGCGGTGGCGAGGGCATCAGTGCTCCTGTGGCTTGTCTCCGCTATGCGGCTTCGGCTTCACGTGGGACGCCTGGGACATCAGCCTGTGGGATGGGCAACAGCGCGGCCCACGCCAGGACCTCGACCAGGTGCTCGGCCAGCAGCCCGACGTGGGGATCAGGCTGGACCAGCGCGGTCGCTTGGCCACGTGCGGTGCGTTCTGCGGCCCATTCGTGGTCGAGGTTGGTGAAGTCGTCGTCGATCCAGATGACGGGCGAGTCACCCAGCCAGGTGTCGACGTGGTCGCGTTTCCACAGGTACCCATCGGGATGGCTGGTGGTGATCTGCGGGCTCGGGAGGTCGACGTACGGCAGGGGTGGGAGGCCGAGGAGCGGTCCGATCAGGGTGGTGGCGTCGTGGCGCCAGCTGGTGCACCAGACGGGGGTGACCAGGCCGGTCCGGATCACGTGCATGAGCAAGGGGCCATGCGCAGGGTTGAGCCAGATGGTGACCGGGTCGTCGGCGCTCCGGCCAGCAGGTACAACGTCGTGGTGGGTGTGGGTCGCCGGACTGGCCGCTTCAGCGTCCGGGAAGGGGATGAGGACGCCGTCGACGTCGAGGAGCAGGTAGGGCGGGCGCATCGGTTTCTCCCAGTGAGCCGGGGTGGCGGTCAGAGCTTGCGCGCGATGATCAGCAGGGTGGTGGGCCAGCGGCCGTGGCGGGCGTCGTGGAACTCCTGGGCCGAGGTGAGCCAGAGGCCGGCGCGGTCGAGGTGTTTCTCCCAGCGCTCGGCGTCGAAGTCCCAGCGGGCGATGGGTAGTCGGGTGCGGTCGGGGAGGGTGACGTAGTCGCGGTTGGGGCGGTCGTCGGTTGAGGGGCGCCTGCCGCCGCGTTGGGGGTGGGGGACGGAGAAGGCGAGAGTGCAGCCGGACTTGAGGTGCTGGGCGATGGCCGGGAGCAGAAGTTCGGGTGCTACGAGGCCGACGGCGCCGAAGACGGAGTAGATGGCGTCGAAGTCTTCGTCGGAGGCGTGCAGGTAGTGCAGGGCGTGGCCGGCGGCAAAGGTGAGGTTGTTCAGTCGGCCGTAGTGCGAGCGGGCTCGGCGAACCTGGAGGCCGACGAGGTCGACGCCGGTGACCTGGGCGCCGTAACGGGTGGCGAGGTGGGCGGCGTTGTGGCCGGGGCCGCAGCCGAGTTCCAGCAGTCGTTTGCGGCGCAGATCCGGGCCGAGGATGTCGGCGCCGGGCCCGATGCCGGGCCGCGTGGTCCATTCCATCCGCACGGGCACGGACAGGGGTTCGGCAGGGCTGGCCGTTGTGCGCTGGAGAGCGTGGACGTACCAGGGGGACGCCTGGGCGAGCACGTCAGACCTCCAGGAGGCGGAGGACATCGGTGAGGTGGCGGCGTACGGCCTTGATGTAGGCGGGGTCGGTGGCTGGGTCGTTGATCCAGCGGATGGACTGCTCCATGAACCACTCGACGGCCCACATGCGGTGCCAGCCCAGCGCCCACTTCTCGGCGGAAAGTCCGCCCCGTTCGGCGAGGGCGTCGGGGGTGCCGCCTTCGGTGACGTAGGTCTCCAGGAAGACCCGCAGGCGGACGGGGTCGGGGGTGTCGAGGGTGCCGTGCCAGCTGGCGAGGTCGAGCAGGCCGGGGCCGGTGAAGGCGCGGGCGAAGTCCAGCAGCCGCCAGCCGTGTCGGCCGATGTGGAGGCTGGTGGGGTGGAACTCGGAGTGCACCCAGCCGAACGGGGCCACCGTCGTACCGGCCGAGCGTGTTTCAGCACCCTGGGCGGTGCGGTCGAGGGCGTCTTCGATGTCGTCCGTGTCTTGCCATCGCTCGGCTTTGCGGAGTTGGCCGAGGTGCTCCAGGGCCCGGCTCGGAAGCTGGCGCAGCCCTTCCTGGTCGAGGACCGGCAGGGCGGCGGTGGTGCGGGTGTGGTGCAGGACGACGGCTGCGGTGGCACCGTCGAGGTCGTCGGCCTCGCGGGCGGCAGGGCTGAGGTCTTCCAGCAGCATCCCGAGCCAGCCGTCCACGACTGCGGACGCGCGAACGGTGGGCACCGGGACGCCGAGGGTGCGTGCCAGACGAAGGGCTTGGTCCTCGCTGTCGAACGGCTTCTTGGCGTACTTGAAGATGGCGGTCGTGCCGTCGGTGAAAGTCAGGCGCTCGACGCCGGACATCGACCACACGCGTACCTCCTCCCGCACTGCGGTGGACCGGCCGGCGATGGTCAGCAGGTTGTCCAGGAGATCGGCGTTGAGGGTTGTGTCCATCAGGGGCTCCAGTGCTGTTGGCGGCGTCCGGGGCGGGCGAGAAAGTGCCTGCCCGCCCCGGAGCCAGGACTGTGGTGCTACGCGGCAGGGCTCACGCGGTAGGCGTAGACCTGCTCGATCCATCCGGCCTTGAAGGCCGCGAGGTCGTCGCGGAAGGTGGCCATCGAGGCACCGTAGGGCGCCACGACGCCGCCGGACTGGTCCGGCACGGACTGGCAGCCGTGCACGAGCCGACCGCCGAGGGCGGCGTGGGCCTTGATGGACTCGATGCGGCGGTGCTCGTTGAACCAGCCGCCGTGGTAGACCTCGTCGAGCAGCCCGCCCATCTCGTCGTCGAGGTCGAAGACGACGGAGGTGGCGGCGGGGAAGAACCAGCACGGGCCGACGTTGGAGATGTGTCCGTCCCGCTCCACCTTGTTGAGCGCCATCAGCGTGGCCGCCTCGCGCAGCATCCGCAGGTGCTCGGTGGTGATCTGCGGCAGGCCGAGTCCGGCGAGGTGCTCGTCGCGGATGAGGTACGCGTACACCTCGTAGGCGGTGGCGAGCACCCGGGCCGCGTCCGAGGTGGACTCGGCGTGGGTCTTGATGAACTCCAGCGCGAGCTGCTCGACCGCGCTCTCGGTCGTCTCCTCCACGTCCAAAAGCTCGGCCTTGACCAGTTCCCAGTCGGCGACGAGCCAGGTGCTGGACTCGAAGCGGAAGAAGTACTCGGCCGGCTCGATGGTGATGCGCCGGCCGTCGACCTGGATGCCGGGCAGACGGCTCCAGCGCTCGTCGAACGCCTCGGGCAGTACGGCCGTGATGGCCGCGGTGTCGGTGGTGGTCACCGTGTCTCCGTCTCTGATCGGCCGGGTTCGGGCACAGGAATGCCCGAACCCGGTGTAGGCGTACGGAACTTCGGGGGCCGCCCGGCCGAAGGTGGAGCCTGGTCAGGGTGTCTGACCGGGACCGGGCGGCTGATGATTAGTGAACACGTCGTCACGCACAGTGGGTACGGTGAGAGGCAGTTGAAGCGGTATACGCGGTTTACAGCCCCGGACGGGAGGCGATCGTGGCAGCGCAGAGAGAACCCAACTCCCGCCTGCGCGACACCATCGACGCGATTGGCTGCACGTACGAGGCTCTGGCGAAGGACGTCCGGCGCATCGCCGCAGAGAACGGCGAGATCCTCCAGACCAACAAGTCAGCCGTCTGCCACTGGGTAAACGGCACGCGCCAGCCCACCGGCCGAACTGGCCAGTACCTCGCCGAAGCCCTGTCCCGCCGGGCAGGCCGCACCGTCACCCAGACCGAGATCGGCCTACGCGCGCCCGATGCTGAAGGGGCGGACGAGCGGGATCCTGTCCTGGCCGCCATGGACCTGGGCCGCGCCGACGTCGAGCGAAGCCGCTTCCTCGCGGTGGCCGCCTTCACCACCGCCGGCGTCGCCATGCCGCTCGCCCACGACCAGGAGGCTACCGCCCGCATGCTCCGCGCCCGTACCGGCAAGTCCGTGGTCGGGGCAGAGGACGTGGACGTCGTACGCCAGGTCACCGCGGCCTTCAGCGCAGCCGACGAACGCCTCGGCGGCGGCCACGGCCTGACCACCGTCACCGCCTACCTCGCCGACACCGCTGCCCCCATGCTGCGGGGCCGCTTCCCGAACGAAGCCTTACGACAGGCAGCTTTCGGCGCCGTGGCCGAACTCGCCTACCTAGCAGGCTGGAAGCACCACGACCTTGGCCAGGAAGGCGCCGCCCAGCGTTACTACCAGGTCGGCTACCAACTCGCCTGTGAAGCCGACCCGCACGGCCACGCCGCCTGGATGATGCGCGCCCTCGCCCACCAGGCCCTCAGCCTCAAGCAGCCCCACCACTGCGCCGACCTCGTCGAAGGCGCCCTACGGCGGTGCCTCAGCCACGTCGACGGCCAGACCGAAGCTCTGCTCCACATCACCCACGCCCGCGCTTATGCCGCCACCGGTGAGAAGCCCGCAGCGGCCCGCGCCCTGCTCGCCGCCGAGGACGCCCTGCTGCGTGATGACGGCCCACAGCCCAGCTACTCCCGCGTCAGCGGCCCAGCCGCCGGCACCGTGGCCAGCCATACCGCCCGCACGCTCACCGACCTCGCCGACCACATCGGCACCGAACAGCAGCACCGCGACGCCCTGATCCGCTGGGACCCCGAGAAGTACAAGCGCGTCCACGCCCTCACCTACGCCGACCTCGGCGACAGCCTCGCCGCCCAGGCCCGCGCCGACGAAGCCATCGCAGCCTGGGCCCAGGCGCTGACCTTGATGGAAGGCATGACCTCCGACCGCACCCGCAAAGCGATCACATCGCTCCGATCAACCCTCTCCGTCTACCAGCGCCGCAAAGTCCCCGGAGCCGCCGAACTCGCCCGCCGCGCACGCGAAACACTGGCCTAAGCTGCCCACCAACCGGCCGACGAAGGGACGCAACCGTGGCTCAGCCGCAGACCGACGACCAGCCCAAAGCCCTCAAGCCCGCCCTCGAATCCATGACCCTGCTGGTCGCCGCCGTCATCGTCCACGACAAGACGACGAACCGCGTCGTCCTGCTCCAGCGCAGCCAGAACGCCAAGTTCGCCCAGGGCATGTGGGACCTCCCTGTCGGCAAGAGCGAACCTGGCGAGCCGATCACCGAAACCGCCGTACGTGAGCTGTACGAGGAGACCGGCCTGACGGTGAAGCCAGAGTCCCTGAAGGTCGCGCACATCATCCACGGCGCCTGGGGCGTAGAAGCCCCCAACGGCTTTGTCACCGTCGTGTTCGCCGCCCACGAATGGACTGGCGAACCCGAGAACCGTGAACCTCGCAAGCATGCCCAGGTCAGGTGGGTCGATGCTGACTCCATCCCCGAGGAGTTCGTGGACACCACCGCCAGTGCCCTGCACCGTTACCTGACCGATGGGCCTCAGGTGTCGCTGGATGGGTGGAAGTAAGCGACGTGCACTGCCAGCCACCGCAACCACCGATTCTGGCGTCGCCCGTGCCACCACGAGCCAATTCCAACGACGCTCCAAGCCGTTTCGGGATCAACTTCGCCGAGGCGGCGGGCGGTGGTCTGGACGCGGAGCCTTACAACGGCTAACCCTGGGTATTCAGCGGAAGTGGGTGATCTGACGCCCCGATAGCAGAAAGGTGCCGTTGACCTGCGAGGATGCGAGTGTCTACGTCGTATCCGTGGCGGAGCCGTGGACCCCGGCGCAGCCGCAGCGATACGCGAAGGCCCCGCCCGCGATCATGCGGAACAAACAGGGCGAACCGACAGCCCGGTCAGCCAATAACAGCCGCTGACGAATCGAGGTTAACGCTGATATGTGGACGCTACGGCGTGCTTATGCATCCGGGGGAAGGGGAGCTACGAAGTTGGCTCGTGGGCGATCCCCTTTACCATGCTCGTCTACTTCGAAAATGACGTGAGCCCCCACAGGGTTGAGGGAGTTCCACGTCCCACTTGAGCTCTCCTGCACTGCTGACCCAGGAAAGAAAACATCGCTGGGGTAGTCAGGGTGCGAGATGAACCCATAAGTTCCCAGCCAGGCCTTTACTATTCCGCGGGGTGATCCAGCAGCAACGTCATCCCGCTTCGGGCGCGATACCTGTACCAGGTCTTCGCAGAGATTAGAAACTTCTTCACTGATCTCCGACATCCGGTACAGCCTGCCGACGCGTCCTGGGAAGTGACGCCATGCAACGCAACGCTCAAAGAGCACGGCGTGACGCTTGACACCTGAAAGGACCCTAACGGCGTCTCAGTCGGGCACGCGTCATACGAGTGTGAAGCAAGCTGACCCCCTCCAAGCCTAGCCTCCTCACATTAGGTGAAGGATGACGTCGTGTCAGGGGTTCGTGCAGTTCACGGCAGCGTGAGGGCATGGGTTGCACGCCATGTGCGGAGCCGGGCGCCCCACATGCGGCCGTCGACTGACGACGAGCCTGAGGTACCTGTCTGTGGGGCAGCTGTGGGGCCTCGGACTGCCGTGGACTTCAAGGCCCAGGTAGCGCGCTGCCCTCGCGCAGAATGTAAATCTGCCGATGGGCAGAACCGGGCCGTCTCCGGGCCGTCCGAGGGGGAACCAGCGACGGCCAGCAACGACCGACAACCACCATGAGGGCACGGCGTGCTGTCGCGCCCTCATGACGCATCAGCCCAGCTACACCCACGTATCCAGCCACATCCGCGACCGCCACTCGTCGATAGGGATCGCCGTGCCGGTGTACAGCGGCCAGAAGTAGATGAAGTTCCACGCGATCAGCAGGACCAGGACGCCCGCGCTCGTCGCGCCCACCACGCGGCGCGTGTCGCTGGAGCCGGGGCGGCCGATGATCGTGCCGAGGAGCATGGCGACCGCCAGGCACAGGAACGGGACGAAGACGATCGTGTAGAAGAAGAAGATCGTGCGGTCCTGGTAGAGGAACCAGGGCAGGTACCCGGCCGCGATGCCGCAGGCGATCGCGCCCGCCCGCCAGTCGCGGCGGAAGAACCAGCGCCACAGGACGTACAGGATCGCCAGGCAGGCCACCCACCACAGCAGCGGCGTGCCGAGCGCCAGTACCTCGCGGGCGCACTTCTCGCCCGCGTCGACGGGGCAGCCCTGCTTGCCGGGGGCGGGGGACTCGTAGAAGTACGAGACCGGGCGGCCCGTGACGAGCCAGCTCCACGGGTTGGACTGGTAGGTGTGCGGCGAGGAGAGGTTGATGTTGAACTCGTAGACCTCGTGCTCGTAGTGCCACAGGCTGCGCCACCAGTCCGGGAAGAGCCACGACCAGCTGCTGCCCCTGCCGTCGGCAGTCGCCCAGTTGCGGTAGTAGCCGCCGGTGCCGTCCGCGGGGGAGAGGATCCAGCCCGTCCAGGAGGCGATGTACGTGGCGATCGCGACCGGCACGGTGGCCAGGAAGGCCAGCCCCAGGTCGTGCTTGAGCACCGCCACGTGCGGGCGGCCCGCGCCCGCCACCTTGCGGGAGCCGACGTCCCACAGCACGGCCAGCACGCAGAAGAAGACGAGGAAGTAGAGGCCGTTCCACTTGGTGCCGATCGCCAGACCCATCATCAGGCCCGCCAGCCAGCGCCAGGGGCGCCGGCCGAGGCTGAGGGTCTCGGCGATGTGCGCGTCGGGGCGGACCCGGCCGTCGGGGTCCACCGGCAGGGCGGCGGCGAGTTTCTCGCGCGCCCGGTCGCGGTCGAGCACCAGGCAGCCGAACGTCGCGAGGACGAAGAACATCAGCACGCCGTCGAGCAGCGAGGTGCGGGCCATCACGAAAGCCAGGCCGTCCACCGCCATCAGCGTGCCGGCCAGGCAGCCGAGGAAGGTGGAGCGGAAGATGCGGCGGCCGATCCGGCACAGCATCAGGATCGCCAGGGTGCCGAGGAGAGCGGTCATGAACCGCCAGCCGAACGGGTTGAACCCGAAGATCAGCTCCCCGAGCCCGATGACGTACTTGCCGACGGGCGGGTGCACGACGTACGCCGCGTCCGTCGGGATCGGGACGTTCCCGTTGTTGGACAGGATGACGTCGTTGACGTTCTTGTCCCAGTTGACCTCGAACCCGCGGTGGACCAGCGCCCACGCGTCCTTGGCGTAGTACGTCTCGTCGAATATCACCGCCTTCGGGCTGCCCAGGTTCCAGAACCGCAGCACGCCCGCGAACAGGGTCACCAGGAGCGGACCGCCCCAGCCGGACCAGCGGGTGATCCGCTCGGCGAGCGTCCCGGACACACCGAGGACCTGCCACAGCCGGGGGCTGGGCTGGACGTACGGCGGCACGAGCCGTTCGCGGACGGCACTGCCGTCGCCTCTGGGCCCCGTGTATCCGAAACGGCGCAGCCGCTGTTGCCACGACGGCCGCTGGTCCTGATGGGCCTGCTCCTGCCGGGTGTCCGTGGAGGACGCGGTACTGGTCACCGCGCCATCGTAGGGAACCGTTCTGTGTGAGTCGCGCGCATGGGCGGTAGAGGCGCGGATGCGTCCGGATCCGGCGGCTGTGGAGGGGAGGCGTCCGCATCCCCGGGCCCTGGGAGGATGGGGACGTGACAGTTACGCCCGGAACCCTCGTCCTCGCAGGCACTCCCATCGGCGCCATCGCCGACGCGCCACCCCGGCTCGCCGAGGAGCTGGCCGGCGCCGATGTCGTCGCCGCGGAGGACACCCGGCGGCTGCGGCGGCTCACGCAGGCGCTGGGCGTGACGCCCAAGGGACGAGTGGTGTCGTACTTCGAGGGCAACGAGTCCGCCCGCACGCCCGAGCTGGTGGAGGAGCTCGTGAAGGGCGCGCGGGTGCTGCTCGTCACCGACGCCGGGATGCCGTCCGTCTCCGACCCCGGGTACCGGCTGGTCGCGGCGGCCGTCGAGAAGGACGTCCGGGTCACCGCCGTACCGGGACCGTCCGCCGTGCTCACCGCGCTCGCGCTGTCCGGGCTGCCGGTCGACCGGTTCTGCTTCGAGGGGTTCCTGCCGAGGAAGGCGGGCGAGCGGCTGTCGCGGCTGCGGGAGGTCGCGGACGAGCGCCGCACGCTCGTCTACTTCGAGGCCCCGCACCGGCTCGACGACACCCTCGCCGCCATGGCCGAGGTGTTCGGCGCCGACCGGCGGGCCGCCGTCTGCCGGGAGCTGACCAAGACGTACGAGGAGGTCAGGCGCGGCGGGCTGGGCGAGCTGGCCGCGTGGGCGGCGGAAGGCGTCCGCGGGGAGATCACGGTCGTCGTGGAGGGCGCGCCGGAGCAGGGGCCCGAGGAGCTCGACGCCGAGGAGCTCGTGCGGCGGGTGCGGGTGCGCGAGGAGGCGGGGGAGCGGCGCAAGGAGGCGATCGCCGCGGTGGCCGTGGCGGCGGGGGTGCCGAAGCGGGAGGTGTTCGACGCGGTGGTGGCGTCGAAGAACGCCGGGGCCGAGAAGGGCGCACAAGGGGGCGCACACCGCGCCTGAGCAGGGCGTATCTCCTCTGAGCGTGCGCCCCATGGCTGCGCAAAGAGTCACCTTGGAAGGCAAAGCCGGGACAAGGTCAACAGGTCGGTTTGGAAAGGAAGGCCCAAATCACCGCCAACACTCGGCAGGTCTGCTGCCTTGGCGCCCGCTGAGGAGTCCACTGAGTTGCAGAGGGCGTACCCGTCCTTGTCGTCCAGCGGACACCAGGAGCTGGCATGAGTGAGATCGCCGTCGTCCACGAGTCGTATTCCTTCGCCTGCATGCGCTGCGGGCACGGGTGGGAGCAGTCGTACGAGATAGAGCATCACGTGGACGCCGATGGCCGGGAGTTCGTGCAGTACGTGGTGGACGGCCAGGTCGTGCCGTCCCCGCTCAGCAGGCCCACGTGCCAGAACTGCGACAACCACGTCGTCCGGATCATGCGGCCGGGCCGGGTCGCGTCGGCCCGGGACGCCGCGTACCGGCAGCACCGCACGCCGCCCGCCGGGCCGGTGGAGGCGCCGACGACCGGGGCGGAGGGCCAGAGGGAGCACGATCACTGGCACCTGTCCGATCTCCTGCACGCCTTTCAGCGCAAGGCGAGCTGACGCCCTCCGGTGAGCGCAAGGTGAGCCGACGCCCTCCGGGACCGGTGACGGCATGCCCCTTTCGTAGGATCGGGGCATGCCTGCGAACGCCCCCTCGTCCGACAAGAACGCCGCGCCGCCGCTCCCGGAACCCCTCCGGGTACCGGTCGCCGACTCCCACACCCACCTGGACATGCAGTCCGGCACGGTGGAGGAAGGGCTGGCGAAGGCCGCGTCGGTGGGCGTGACCACGGTCGTGCAGGTGGGGTGCGATGTGCGCGGCTCACAGTGGGCCGCCGAGACCGCCGCGGCGTACGAGGCCGTCCACGCGACCGTCGCCCTGCACCCCAACGAGGCCCCGCGCATCGTCCACGGTGACCCTGATGGCTGGTCCCGGCAGGGCGCGCGCGAGCCGGGCGGGGACGCCGGGCTCGACGAGGCGCTCGCCGAGATCGACCGGCTGGCCGCGCTGGAGCAGGTCAAGGGCGTCGGCGAGACGGGCCTCGACCACTTCCGCACCGGCCCGGAGGGCAAGGCGGCCCAGGAGAGGTCCTTCCGCGCCCACATCGAGATCGCCAAGCGGCACGGCAAGGCCCTGGTCATCCACGACCGCGACGCCCACGCGGACGTCCTGCGCGTCCTCAAGGAGGAGGGCGCCCCCGAGCGGACGGTGTTCCACTGCTACTCCGGCGACGCGGACATGGCCGAGATCTGCGCCCGCGCCGGATACTTCATGTCCTTCGCCGGCAACGTCACCTTCAAGAACGCCCAGAACCTGCGCGACGCCCTCGCCGTGGCGCCGCTGGAGCTGGTCCTCGTGGAGACGGACGCCCCCTTCCTCACCCCGGTGCCGTACCGCGGACGGCCCAACGCCCCCTATCTCGTTCCGGTCACCGTGCGTGCCATGGCCGCCGTACGGGGCATCGACGAGGACGCGCTGGCGTCGGCACTCGCGGCGAACACGGCACGCGCGTTCGGCTACTGACCCGTTAGTGACCTACGCTGGGTAGCCGCGTCGCTTTGGAGAGTGACGATTGCTCCGCTAGGTTCTGGGGGCCCGATCCGGACCCCTCTGGACCCCTCCGGCCCCTGGAGCGTGTCGGCGTGAGCAACTCGCAGTACCAGACGTTCGAGACGTACGGCCCGAGCGATCCGTACGGCGCGGATCCGGCCCGCGAGCCGTCGGCGTACGACCCGCCCCTCGGCCCGCCACTCGGTCCGCCACTCGACCTGCCCCCCGACGTGCACAGCGCACAGACGCTGGCCTACGGCATGCACGCGGCGTCGTCGTCGCCGTACGAGGACACGTACCGGCCCGCCTACGAGGCACCGGGGTCGCCCGAGCCCGAGCTGCCGCGGCAGGGCACGCCGGACGCGCCCGTCGTGCGCGCCGGAGCGGGACGGCGCGGAGCGCGCCGGCGCCGGGCGCGGTACGCCGAGCGTTCCGACGGCATGCGCCGACTGCTCCCGCAGGCGCTGGTCGTCGCCTTCCTCGCCGGCGGCACCACCGCCTTCGTCGCCAAGGACAAGGCGATCGAGCTGAGCGTCGACGGCAAGCCGCGCACGCTGCACACCTTCGCGGACGACGTCACCGAGCTGCTCACGGAGGAGGGCGTGGAGGTCGGGGCGCACGACGTGGTCGCGCCCGCCCCCGACGACGCGCTCGCCAGCGGCGACGAGGTCGCGGTGCGTTACGGCCGCCCCGTACGGCTCACGCTCGACGGCCACCGGCGCGAGGTGTGGACGACGGCGCGCACGGTGGACGAGGCGCTCGAACAGCTGGGGGTGCGTGCGGAGGGCGCGTATCTGTCCGCTTCGCGCTCCCGGCGCATCGGGCGCGGAGGCCTCGCGCTGAACGTGCGCACCGAACGCTCGGTGACGATCATGGCGGACGGCCGGGCCCGCAAGATCCGCACGAACGCGGCGACCGTGCGGGAGGCCGTCGAGGAGGCCGGGATCACCCTCCGAGGCCAGGACACCACGTCCGTCAAGCCGGAGAGCTTCCCGCGCGACGGGCAGACCGTCACCGTGCTGCGGATCATCGGGACCAAGGAGGTCCGCGAGGAGACGATCCCGTTCGACGTGGAGCGGACGGACGACCCCTCCCTGTTCCGCGGCACGGAGATCGTCGAGCGGCCCGGGCAGCCGGGGCTGCGCCGGGTCACGTACTCCCTGCGGACCGTCAACGGGGTCAGGCAGAAGCCGCGGCGGATCAAGTCCGAGGTGGTGCGGCAGCCGCGCACGCAGGTGGTGAAGGTCGGGACCAAGCCGCTGCCGACGTCCGTACAGGGCGCCGACCACCTCGACTGGCAGGGGCTGGCGGCCTGCGAGTCCGGGGGCCGGCCGAACGCCGTCGACTCCTCGGGGACGTACGGCGGGCTGTACCAGTTCGACACCCAGACCTGGCAGAGCCTGGGCGGGAAGGGGCGGCCGCAGGACGCGTCGGCGGCCGAGCAGACGCTCCGGGCGAAGAAGCTGTACGTGCGCAGAGGGGCGACCCCCTGGCCGCACTGCGGGACGCGGCTGCACGGATAGCCGCCGGTACATCGCGGATAGCCGCCAGTACAGCCCCCGTACCGCCCTCGCACGGCCCCGTCCGCCCTCGTACGGCCCCGTACCCTTGTCGGGTGAGCAGCCCTCCCCCCGACGCCCTCCTCGGGCCCGCCGACGTCCGTGAACTCGCGACGGCCCTCGGCGTCCGCCCCACCAAACAACGCGGCCAGAACTTCGTGATCGACGCGAACACCGTCCGCCGTATCGTCCGCACCGCACAGGTCGGCCCCGACGACGTGGTGGTCGAGGTGGGACCCGGGCTCGGCTCGCTCACCCTCGCGCTGCTGGAGGCCGCCGACCGGGTCGTCGCCGTCGAGATCGACGACGTCCTCGCCGCCGCGCTCCCCGCGACCGTCGCGGCCCGCATGCCCGACCGCGCCGACCGCTTCCACCTCGTCCACTCCGACGCGATGCGCGTGACCGAGCTGCCGGGCCCCGCCCCGACCACGCTGGTCGCGAACCTGCCGTACAACGTGGCCGTACCGGTCCTGCTGCACATGCTCGAGACCTTCCCGAGCATCGAGCGCACCCTCGTCATGGTCCAGGCGGAGGTCGCCGACCGCCTCGCCGCCGCGCCCGGTTCGAAGGTGTACGGCGTCCCGTCGGTCAAGGCCAACTGGTACGCCGAGGTCAAGCGGGCCGGATCCATCGGGCGCACCGTCTTCTGGCCCGCGCCGAACGTCGACAGCGGGCTGGTCTCGCTGGTGCGGCGGGCCGAGCCGCTGAAGACCACCGCCTCCCGGCGCGAGGTCTTCGCCGTCGTCGACGCGGCGTTCGCCCAGCGCCGCAAGACCCTGCGGGCCGCGCTCGCCGGGTGGGCGGGGTCGGCGGCGGCCGCGGAGGCGGCGCTGGTCGCCGCGGGGGTCTCGCCGCAGGCGCGCGGGGAGGCACTGACGGTGGAGGAGTTCGCGCGGATCGCTGAACACAAGGAGCCCGGCAAGTGAGCGTCACCGTACGCGTCCCCGCCAAGGTCAACGTCCAGCTCGCGGTGGGCGCCGCCCGCCCCGACGGCTACCACGACCTGGCCAACGTCTTCCTCGCGGTCGGCCTCTACGACGAGGTGACGGTGACCCCGTCCGACGAGCTGCGCGTCACCTGCGCGGGGCCGGACGCGGACCAGGTCCCTCTGGACCGTACGAATCTGGCGGCACGGGCGGCGCTGGTTCTCGCGGAGCGCCGCGGTCTTGAGCCTTCCGTGCACATCCACATCGCCAAGGACATCCCGGTGGCGGGGGGTATGGCGGGCGGCAGCGCGGACGGCGCGGGCGCGCTGGTGGCGTGCGACGCGCTGTGGGGCACCGACGCCTCCCGCGAGGAACTCCTCGACATCTGCGCCGAGTTGGGCAGTGACGTGCCGTTCAGCCTGGTGGGCGGGGCGGCGCTCGGCACCGGGCGCGGGGAGAAGCTCAGGCCCCTGGAGGTGGGCGGCACCTTCCACTGGGTGTTCGCGATGGCGGGCCGCGGGCTGTCGACCCCCGCCGTCTTCCGCGAGTTCGACCGCCTGGGGGAGGGGCTGGACATCCCCGCCCCCGTCGCCTCCCAGGAACTCCTGGACGCCCTCGCCAAGGGCGACCCGGACGCACTCGCCGGTGCCGTCTCCAACGACCTCCAGCCGGCCGCGCTCTCCCTCTTCCCGGAACTCGCCGACACCCTCGCGGCGGGCCGCGCCGCCGGTGCGCTCGCCGCGCTGGTCTCGGGCTCGGGTCCGACCACGGCGTTTCTCGCGCGTGATGCCGAGTCGGCGGCGAGGGTGGCGGAGACACTGCGGGCATCCGGCACGTGCAGGACGGTACGTACGGCGGCGGGGCCGGCGCAGGGGGCGACGGTGCTGCCCGGGGCCTGACGGTCGCTGGGGGCTCCGCCCCCAGACCCCCGGCCTATGCCCACCCACCACCCGTCTCGGTAGGCCGAGAGGTGCACCACATCCAGCCCGTCCGGCGTGCACTGACGAGGGCTGCTCAGCCACCTCCCAGCCCGTCCGGCGTTTGAGGACGAGGCCGTTCGGGCCGAGGGGGTCTGGGGGCGTAGCCCCCAGTGGGGTGCAGGGGCGGAGCCCCGCGAGGGGTGCGGGGGACGCAGTCCCCGCCGGGGTCGAAGGGGCAGAGCCCCTGGCGGGGTCGAAGGGGCAGAGCCCCTGGCGGGGTCGAAGGGGCAGCGCCCCTGGGGATGGGACGGGTAGGGGCGGCGGGGGCGAGAAACCCGGCCCCCCGATACCCACCCGCCCAGCCGACTACCCTGGAAGGTCGATCGTCCCCCCTGTCAGGAGAAAAATGGCCGTCAACCTGGTCAATGTCGAGAACGTCAGCAAGGTGTACGGCACTCGTGCCCTCCTCGACGGCGTGTCCCTCGGCGTCTCCGAAGGGGACCGCATCGGCGTCGTGGGCCGCAACGGCGACGGCAAGACCACCCTGATCCGCATGCTCGCCAAGCTGGAGGAGTCCGACACCGGCAGGGTCACCCACTCCGGCGGCCTCCGCCTCGGCGTCCTCACCCAGCACGACTCCCTCGACCCGGCCGCCACCGTCCGGCACGAGGTCATCCGGGACATGGCCGACCACGAATGGGCGGGCAACGCCAAGATCAGGGACGTACTGACCGGCCTCTTCGGCGGCCTCGACATGCCTGGATTCCCCCAGGGCCTCGACACCGTCATCGGCCCCCTCTCCGGCGGTGAGCGCCGCCGCATCGCACTCGCCAAGCTGCTCATCGACGAGCAGGACCTGATCGTCCTCGACGAGCCCACCAACCACCTCGACGTCGAAGGCATCGCCTGGCTGGCCAAGCACCTGCGCGAGCGCCGCTCCGCGCTCGTGTGCGTCACCCACGACCGCTGGTTCCTCGACCAGGTCTGCACCCGCATGTGGGACGTCCAGCGCGGAGCCGTCTACGAGTACGAGGGCGGCTACTCCGACTACGTCTTCGCCCGCGCCGAGCGCGAACGCATCGCCGCCACCGAGGAGACCAAGCGGCAGAACCTGGTCCGCAAGGAGCTGGCCTGGCTGCGGCGCGGCGCCCCCGCACGCACCTCCAAGCCCCGCTTCCGCGTCGAGGCCGCCAACGAGCTCATCAAGGACGTCCCGCCGCCCCGGGACAGCAGCGAGTTGATGAAGTTCGCGTCGTCACGGCTCGGCAAGAGCGTCTTCGACCTCGAGGACGTCACCGTCCAGGCGGGCCCCAAGGTGCTGCTCAAGCACGTGACATGGCACCTCGGCCCCGGGGACCGCATCGCCCTCGTCGGCGTCAACGGCGCCGGGAAGACCTCCCTGCTGCGGGCCATGGCCGAGGCGGCCCGGACACAGGGCGAGGCACAGCCGGCCGGCGGGCGGATCGACGTGGGCAAGACAGTCAAGCTCGCCTACCTCTCCCAGGAGGTCGGTGAGCTCAACCCCGGCCTGCGGGTCCTGGAGGCCGTTCAGCAGGTGCGGGAGCGCGTCGACCTCGGCAAGGGGCGCGAGATGACCGCCGGACAGCTGTGCGAGACCTTCGGCTTCAACAAGGAGAAGCAGTGGACGCCGGTGGGGGACCTGTCCGGCGGTGAGCGGCGCAGGCTCCAGCTCCTCCGCCTCCTCATGGACGAGCCCAACGTCCTCTTCCTCGACGAGCCCACCAACGACCTCGACATCGAGACGCTGACCCAGCTGGAGGACGTCCTCGACGGCTGGCCCGGCTCGATGATCGTCATCTCCCACGACCGGTTCTTCGTCGAGCGGACCACGGACCGGGTCTTCGCCCTCCTCGGCGACGCCACCCTGCGGATGCTGCCGCGCGGCATCGACGAGTACCTGGAGCGGCGCCGGCGCATCGAGGAGGCGGCGGCCGCCTCGGCACCGGCCGCCCTGAAGGCCGTATCGGACAAGAGCGAGAAGAACGAGAAGAGCGCCGCCGACCAGCGCGCCGCCAAGAAGGAACTCCAGAAGATCGAACGGCAGCTGGACAAGATCTCCGAGAAGGAGACCAAGCTGCACGCCCAAATCGCCGAGAACGCAACGGACTTCGCGAAGGTGGCCGAACTCGACACCGCGCTGCGGGACTTGGTCGGCGAGCGGGACGAACTGGAGCTGCGGTGGCTGGAACTCGCCGAAGACGCGTGAAGGGTGCGTGAAGGCGCATAACGGGGGCATCACGGGCCGGTCCTCCCTTGGGAACAGGGGCTGAACCGGCCCACTGCGTTGTCGGTGCCGGGTGATAGAAAGGGCCGCCTGAGAACTTCATGAGTACGACTCTGGGTCCATCACGTACCTCAGGGCGTGGCTAAAAATCAGTGATTGAACGGGGGAAGCCGCTGATGACTCAGCCGCCCAATCAGCCGCCGCAAGGTGGCTTCGGAGCGCCGCAGGACCAGCCACCACAGCAGCAGGGAGGCTTCGGGGCGCCACCGCCGCCCCAGGGGCAGCCCCAGACGCCACCAACTCCGCAGGCTCCGCAGCCTGGTTACGGCTATCCCGAGCAGCCACCACAGCAGCCGCAGCCCTCCGGCCCGTACGCCCAGCCCGGCCCGTACGCCCAGCCGGGCCCCTACGGCGCACCACCCGGCACGCCCGGCACGCCCGGCACGCCCGGCGCACCCGGCCCGTACGGCCAGCCGCAGCACCCGGGACCGTACGGAGGGCAGCCCGGCTACGGCTACCCGCAGCAGCCCCAGTTCCCCGGCCCGCCCGGCACCCCGCCGCCCGCCTCCGGCTCGCGCAACCCCTTCAAGGGCAAGCCCGCCCTGGTCATCGGCGCAGCCGTGGCCGCGCTGCTCGTCATCGGCGGAACCGTATTCGCCGTCACGAGCGGCGGTGACGACGGCAAGGGCGAGAAGAAGCCCGTCGCCGGGCCGAGCGACGGCCCCAAGGCCACCGGCTCCGAGGACCCGGTCAACCCCGGCGACGGCAGCGGCGACGGCGGCTCCGACCCGCAGAACCTCAACGAGGGCCGCCAGGCGGGCGAGGCCAAGGTGCTCTGGTACAAGGACGCGCCCGACGCGCCCGGTGACGGCGCCGACGCCCCCGGCATGTGGATCACCGACAAGACCGCGGTGAAGGCGGCGTACAAGCAGCTCTTCGCCTACAACGTCGGCGACGGCAACCCCACATGGGACCCGATCACCTTCGAGCAGAAGATCTGCGCGGTCACCCCGCAAAAGACGGCCGACGACAAGATCGTCGTGGCGTACGAGAACGGCAGCACCGACCGCGCCGACTGCAACCAGCTCCAGGAGATCGACCTCAACACCGGCGAGAAGGGCTGGACCGGCGAGGTCGCGGACGGCGACCTGTTCGACAGCACCAGCCAGCTCGGGCTGTCCGTCACCGGCAACACGCTGATGGTGGGCCGCTCGCAGTCCGGCACGGCGTACGACGTGCGTACCGGCAAGAAGCTGTTCGACAAGAAGAGGTACGGCGAGTCCTGCTTCCCGAGCGCGTTCGCGGGCGGCGCCCGGCTGGTCGTCGTCTCGTCCTGCGGCGCCGGCGGGACCAACGAGCACGACGAGATACAGGAGCTGGATCCCACGACCGGCAAGGCCAAGTGGACCCAGAGGTTCGACAAGGGCTGGAGGGCCGCGCGGACCTACTCCGTCGACCCGCTGGTCGTCTACCTCACCAATGACGACAAGGACGCCTGGAACATCTCCACGTTCACCGCCACCGGCAAGTTCCGCTCGCAGGTCGGCTTCGACGAGGACTTCGCCCCCGAGTGCGGCTGGGCCCTCCTCTCGCGCGACCTCCAGGGCTGCGAGGGCGTGGCCGCCGATGCGGGCACCCTCTACCTGCCCACCGAGGCGACGACCGGGGCGAACGAGATCGTCGCGATCAACCTCGCCGACGGCAAGGAGAAATGGCGGGTGAAGTCCCTGGCGGACGAGTCGATGCTGCCGATGAGGATCGAGGGCGGCAAGCTCGTCGCGTATGTGGAGCCGTCGTACGACGCGGGCGGTCAGATCGTGTCGATCCCGACGGCCGGCGGCAGCCACACGCCGACGAAGCTGTTGCAGATGCCGAAGGGCACCGCGGAGATCGAGAGCGGCTTCTTCTCGAAGGCCATCGACTGGGCCGACGGCCGCTTCTACATCTCGACCGCCCGGCTGAACGGCAAGGACGACGCGAAGGAGAAGTTGATGCTCGCCTACGGCAAGTGACCCTTCTCTTCTGTCCCTTCGTCCGCTCCGTCGTCCCCGCCTCCGAGGTGCTCACGCCATGACCCAACCACCGCCCCCGCCGCCCAACCAGCCACCCAATCAGCCGCCGTCGCCCAACCAGCCTCCGCAGCAGGGGGGTTTCGGCGCACCACAGGACCAGCCGCCGCAGCAGCCGGGTGGCTTCGGTGCTCCCCAGGCCCCGCAGACGCCACCGCCTCCGCCGGGGCAGCAACCGCAGCCGGGTTACGGCTACCCCCAGCAGCCCCAGCAGCCCCAGCAGTCACAGCCGCCCCAGACCCCTCCCGGTTACGGCTATCCGCAGGCCGCCCCCCAGCCGCCGCAGCCGCCCGCCGGTTACGGCTATCCCGGTCAGGCACCCAACCCGGCCCCGACCCCGACTCCGAACCCGTACGGGCAGCAGCCCAACCCCTATGGCCAGCAGCCCGGTTACGGCTTCCAGCAGCCGACCATGCCCATGCAGCCGCAGGCCGGGCAGCCGGGACAGCCGTCGGGCGGCGGGCGGAAGGTCAACGCGCAGCTGCTCATCATCGTCGCGGCCGTCGTGGCGATCGCACTGATCATCGGCGGCGGTGTCTGGTACGCCTCATCCTCCGGTGACGACGGCAAGAAGGACGACACCGCCAACTCCAGCGGCGGCGCCGGCGGCACGGACGACGGCAAGAACGGCGACGGCGCCGACGGCGGCACCTCGGGCACCTCTACCAAGGCGGTCGAGAAGGTGCCCGCCAACCCCGCCTCCAAGGTCCTCTTCCAGGTCCCGGCGCCCGCGGTGAAGGACGACAGCACCATCTCCACGTCCGGCTCCTGGCTCACCGACAAGGTGTACGCCAAGAGCGGCATCGCCGAGATCGTCGGCTACGACCCCGACAAGGGCACCAAGCTGTGGACGATCAAGCTCCCCGGCCCGGTGTGCCAGGGCAGCAACCACACCACCGCCGACAACAAGACGGCGATCATCTACGAGCCCGAGATGCCGACCAAGGCCGAGCCTTCGCACGGCTGCAGCCAGATCGCGGCGATCGACCTCGACGCGGGCAAGAAGCTGTGGACGAAGACCGCCAAGTCCGGTGACCAGCCGATCAGCTTCAGCAACATCACCGTCAGCGCGAGCACGGTCGCCGTGGGCAGCACCAACGGCGGCGCCGCCTTCGACATCCCCTCCGGCAAGCAGCTGTGGGCCCCGAAGCCGTCCGACACCTGCTACGACTCCGGGTACGGCGGCGGCCCCAAGCTGGTCGCGGTGCGCAAGTGCGGTGCGTACGACCAGCGCGAGCTGCACATCCAGACCATCGACCCGAAGTCCGGGAAGGTGATCACCGAGTACAAGATGGCGACCGGCATCGAGTACGCCAGCGTCATCTCGACCGACCCGCTGGTCGTGGCCGCCGACGTCGGCGACGCCGCGGAGGACGGCAGCGGCATCTCGGACTTCTTCTCCATCGACAACAAGACCGGCAAGCTGCGCACCCGGATCGCGGCGCCCAGCGACCAGTACGGCGCCAGCTGCGACGGCATCTCCAAGGTCGAGGAGTGCTTCGCGGTGGTGGTCGGCAACGACCGGCTCTACCTGGCGACCGAGGAGCACGACGCCAACTCCGACGGGCTGAGCCAGACCAACGAGATCGTCGCCTTCGACCTGGCCACCGGCAAGCAGACCGGCCAGCGCGCCGACGCGGGCGCCGACTACACGATCACCCCGATGCGCATGGACGGCCCCAACCTGATCGCCTACAAGCGGCCGCCGTACGACAAGGGCGGTCAGATCGTCAGCATCGACGGCGGTTCCTTCAAGGAGACGAAGCTGCTGGAGAACCCGGCCACGGAGTCGGTGCGGGACGCGGAGACCAGCATGAGCCCGGAGTACTCCGAAATGCTGTACTCGCAAGGGCGTCTGTTCATGTCCGAGGTCTTCGCCAGCGAGTTGACGAGTTCCAACGACAAGGAGTACCTGCTGATCGGGTTCGGCACGAGCTGAGCGGTCGCGAGAGCCTTGTCGCGCACGGCCCCGTCCCTGTTCAGGGGCGGGGCCGTGCGCGTACCGCTCATCACCCTCGAATCAGCGGAAAGCCAGAAATTCCGTCGATCCGGGGCACTTCTCACGTGTAGGGGAAGCGCAACGTCGAACAAGCGTGTAGCTTCCGGGGGCATGAAGGGCGGGGGGAGCCGGGAGGGGGCTTCTGTCCGTCGTCCGTGCGGACCAGTGGGCATCCGAAGTGGGCAGCCATAGGGGCATCCACGGAGATCCATTGGGGGGACTGGGGGACTGGGGGGGTTTGCTCGATGGGAGTGCGGCTCATGGTGGTCGACGACCACCGATTGCTCGCCGAGGCGCTGGCCTCGGCACTGAAGCTGCGGGGGCACCGGGTGCTCGCCGCGGCGGCGCCCGCCGCGGGCGCGGCGGAACTGGTGATCACCCGGGCGCCGGAGGTGTGCCTGTTGGGGACGGCGACACCGGCCGAGCCGGGCATGTTCGACCCGGTGGTCCGGATCAAGCGGGAGCGGCCGCAGGTCGCGGTCCTGGTGCTGGGCCCGGTACCGAGCCCGCGCGGCATCGCGGCGGCCTTCGCCGCGGGCGCGTCCGGCTACGTACGGCATGACGAGCGCATCGAGGGGGTCGAGCGGGCGATCATGAAGGCGAGGGCGGGGGAGGCGGCGGTCGCCCCGCAGCTCCTCCAAGGGGCCTTCAGCGAACTCCTCAACCCGGCGGCCCAGCCGGACGACGAGGGCCAGCGCCTGCTCCAGATGCTCACGCCGAGGGAGGTCGAGGTCCTGGTCAGGGTCGCCGACGGCGAGGACACCCGCCTGATCGCGGCGGGCATGGGCATCGCACCGTCGACGGCCCGGACCCATGTCCAGCGCGTACTGATGAAACTGGGCGTGGGTTCGAGGCTGGAAGCGGCGGCGTTGGCGGCGAGGACGGGGTTGCTGGATCGGGCGGGGCCGCTGCCGCACTCTCTGCCGGAGGCGGGAGGGGGGCCGGCGTCCTAGGTGGGGGGCTCCCCCCGCAACGAGCTCGTCCCGCGTGGTGCAGGCATGTTCATGACAGGATTGCGCTGGGGAAAGTTCAGGGAAGCCATAGGGGATGCCCATGATTGCCGTGAAGGGATGACCCGTGACGTCCACTGCGCCTCCCCCAATACCCCGAGCCGAAGGATCGTTTCCATTCATCGGCCACGCTCTGAAAATGCGCGACAACCTAGGCTTCATCGACTCGCTGCGCGAGACACGGGAACCACTCGTCGAGATCGTCCTGCAACCCGGGACGCGCACCGTCGTGGTCCAGGACCCGGCCCTGATTCACCAGATGCTCAAGGCCCTGGCGCCCACCCTCGACAAGGGCCGGCTCTACGACAAGCTGGGCCAACTGCTGGGCGACAGCGTCGTCACCGCCACCGGCCGGACCCACGTACGCAAACGCCGCCAGGTGCAACCAGCGTTCGCCCACACCGAGATCAACCGGTACGTCGACATCATGCGTGCCGAGGTGGCCGCCACGGTCGCCGGCTGGGAGCCCGGGCGGACCCTCGACGTACGCGAGGCGATGGTCGGGCTCAGCCTCGACATGCTGGCCAAGACGGTGTTCGCCGGCAGCCTCGACGACGCCGTCTTCCGCCGGCTGCGCAGCGACCTGTCGGTGGTGCTGAACGACGTCGGTGTGCGCATCATGCTGCCCGACTGGGCCGAGCGCCTGCCGCTGCCCTTCAACCGCCGCTTCGACCGGGCCCGGGCCGGCGTGCGCGCCACCATCAACACCGCCGTCGACGAACTGCAGGCCTCCGGGCACGACACCGGGGACATGCTCTCCATGCTGCTGCGCGCCGTCGACGAGGAGACCGGCGAGCCACTGACCGGGCATCAGATCTGCTCCGAGATCCTCACCCTGGCCGTGGCGGGCACCGAGACCACCGCGTCGGTGCTGTCCTGGACCCTGTACGAACTCGCCCGCCACCCCGGCATCGAGGCCCGGGTCCTGGCCGAGCTGGACGAAGTCCTCGGCGAACGGCCGGTCGCCCTCGACGACGTGACCCGGCTGCCGTACCTGAACCGGGTGATCACCGAGACCCTGCGGCTGCACCACCCCGGCTGGCTGGTCACCCGCCGCACCACCGAGGAGACCCGGCTCGGCGAGTGGACGCTGCCCGCCGGCACCGAACTGGCCTACTGCCAGCACGCCCTGCACCGCGACCCCGAGCGCTTCCCCGACCCGCACACCTATGACCCGGACCGGTGGACCGACCCCGCGCAGGAGCCTCCGCCGGGCGCGTTCCTGCCCTTCGGGGACGGCAAGCACAAGTGCATGGGGGACCGCCTCGCCCTCACCGAGATGGTCACGGCGCTCGCGACGATGCTGCGTTCGGTACGGCTGGAACTCGCCGAGGGCCAGGTCATCCGCCAGGTCGCCCGGCTCACCGTACGGCCGCGCAGCCTGCGGATGACCGTCCGCCCCCGGAACCGTCCCGATCCGGGGTCGGCCTAGCCGTACCCCGAACCGGCGGAGGACGAGAACGCCCCGCAGGCGCAGGGCGGCCGGACGTGGCCCGGCCGCCCTGTCCCGGACGAACTCAGCGGAACTCTACGGGGATGTACAGGTCGTAGCGGCGGTCGGTGGGGGCGGTCAGGTCGGAGAGGGTGACGATGGCGCACTTGACGTTCTCGCCGCAGACCTTGCCGGGGACGATCTCCGGCTTCAGGTGCTGCAAAGTGGTGCGGAAGGAGCCCCCGGGCTCATAGGGCAGGGTGACGCCCGGGGTGCCGGTGTCCGCGTCGGTGATCCGCCGGGAGGAGCCGTCCGTGGGCCGGCTGCCGCCGGGGCACGGCCCGGGCATTTCGGTGTAGGTCGCCGGATCGCCGGGTGCGACCGTCGGCGGTATCACGCAGAAACCGACGTAGATGCCCTGCGCCCGGTTGTACCCGGTGCCCGCCACGACCGCGGTGGCGTCGCCGTCGGCCGGGAGGATGCGGGTGGCGGCGAGCCGGGGGGTGTAGGTGACGCCGTCGGCCTGGATCGTGCGGTGGTCGGTGCCTATCGCCGCCGTCGGGCGCGGCGAGTTGTCGGGGGAGGGGGAAGCGGTCGCCGGGGCGGTGCTCCCCAGGGCGAGGGCGGCGCCGCCGACGAGGGCGGCACCACCGGCGACGGCCCTGCGCAGCCGAGACGTGGGGGGAGGAGTCATGGGGGGGATCGGCCTTTCAGGCAACTGTCAAACAGCTGCGTGTAGTTACACGTGTAGTTACATCAGTGAGATTCGCGCCGCCCTGGCCGAATGTCAACGATGTTCGATTTGTGGCGTCGATGCGACTGGCTGAGCTCAACTGGCCTTCAGTACCACCGACTTAAGGAACATGGCTGGTAGGGCGCCTGTGGCAGGAGTGCCGGGATGCCACGGCCGGGGCAGGCCAAGTCGGAGACGAACGAGCGGTTGTCGGACCGGATCGAGGTCGGGGTGCTGACGCGGACGTTTCCACCGGAGCTGTGGGCCGTGTCGTGGCCGAGTGCGGGCGGGAAGGGCAGCGTAACCGGCAGCCGAAGACGGCGGACTCACGGAGCGTCTTCCCTACACGCATGGATCGCGTCCAGGCCGAGCTGGCCGCGGCCGAGCAGGAATTGCAGGAGTGCGCACTCGCCGGTCCTGAGCTGCCACTGGGCCTGGACTTTTACTGCCGCGCAGGATGTGTCCGAATGCTGGCCACAGCCAAGGTGACTGGCTCATTTCGATCCACAAGGTCGGCACCGCCTCTCTCGTCTCAGGCCATAGGCGCCGAGCCCCAGTGACCAATAGCCAGGCAATGGGCCGCTGGTACGAATGTTGGTCAACCTGATCAAGGCACGGGTCACGCCGGATCACTCCGCTTAGCCACCATATGCACGCACAAACCTGCCGCATGGCAGGTCGACATGGATTCCGTTTCGTCGGAACGGGAGAGCATCTATTCCGGTCACAGTCGATTCAGGGTGCTCCTGCCCGCCATTTCTGCAACTACAGTGACCTGCGTTTGAGGCACAGAAGTCGCTCATCATCCGGGGGATCGTTTTGCGGGGGCAGCCAGTACGGCTATGGCATGGAGGTTCGGCTCTCTTGCCGAAGTCGAGGAGCATCTTGCGCCAGTACGTGGCACACCGCCCGGTGGGTACTGCCATCGTCGCCTTCAGCGCTTTCCTGCCCTCGAAAGCCGTGCATTGAGCATTGCCCGTTGATTCGACACAGTCACCGCAATCATCACTTGGGTGGCCTGACGTTCCTTGTCCCTGCAGTCAGGTGTGAGCCATCAAGTCAGACCGTGCGTGCCCACTTGCCGCCCGGTCGGCCCAGCACTGCTTTCCAGCTCTCATTTTATTTCCGAAGGAGACCATTCGTGCGTATTCGTCATCTCGTTGTTGCCACCGCTGTGGCATTGGTCGCTACCACAGCGCCGGCGGTAGCCGCCTCGCCGAACGTGGAGCCAGCACAGGACGTCATCACTGACGTCCTGACGCCCGCGGAGGAGGCCGAGGTGCATGCCGCAGCCGATCCCGATCTCAAGGTGGACATGTACTACAACGGCGAGAAGATCGACCCGGCCGGCGACTGGGAGGGCGCCCAGATCTGCGCCGAGGTCGACGAGGACGGCACCATGGAGTGCTTCGATGACGACACCGAGGCCAACAGCCGTCTGGCCAGCGTCGCCCCCACCAAGGAGGCCCGACAGGGAGCCGCCGCTGCCCTCACCGGGCAGGCGAGACAGGCCACAGGCAGCGCCTCCCCGCTCGCCTCTGACGACTGCCGCAATGGGTGGGTCTGCCTCTGGCAGGACTCCAACTACAGGGGGCGCCGCCTGCAGTGGCCCACCTACGACACGTCCAAGACCCGCCACCTGGACATATACTCGCCCTCCTTCAGGGACAAAGCGTCCAGCGCGGCCGTCATGCGCTCTCAGCGTGGTGTCACCCTGTACGACTTCCGCTCCGGTCTGCCCGACCCCCGCCTGATCCTCGCCTCCGGCTACACCCTCTGGTCCAACTTCAGTAACTACGACTACACCTACGGCGGCAGCTGGAACGACAAGGCCGACGCCATCCTGTTCTGACACACTGAGTCCTGCGCCCTTCCGGGCTTCGGCACCGGAAGGGCTCCTTTCACCCCCCACGCTGGAGAGACCATGCGCGCAGTGATCACCCCGCTGCTGGGCATCGCAGCTACGGCCGCGCTGCTCACCGGATGCAGTCTTCAAGACGACTCCGTCGGGCCTGGTCCCACCGGCGTGGCCACGAAACTCCCCCAGGACAGTAATCGGGCCAAGTCCTCCAAGCAGGCGCGGGAGTTTCGGTCGTGGGTGGACAAGCACGGTACCGGGAGTCAGCAGAAGGCGGCCGCACGAGTCCAGAGGATCATCGGTGACTGGGACGACAAATCCGGAACAGCCTTCATCTCCACCGACATCAACGGCGGCCCGACCCCGGTCAAGGACCCCACGTCCACGGCAGAGACCATCGTGAAGACGTTCAACGCCTACATAAAACCGCAACAAACCCGCGTCAGCGTCTACGACGTCTTCGGCCAGGTGCTTACCGGCAACGCAGGGACGTGAGCTCGGCATCGCGTGCAGGGACCGCACAGTTCAGGGATTCGCCAACGAACGGTGATCCAGGCCACGGCGTACAAGCCAGAGGCCGACAAGCGCACATACGAAATCCCGCCGCTTCGGAGCTCGGCCCGGACAGAGGTCCCGTCGCCGCGCGGGTCGGCACAAAAAGGGTATTGGCGCGATAGGCGGTAGCCCCTCCGCCCACAAGCACTCTGCTGCACCCGATGCCCAGATCGGTACGTCACCACCTGATTGTCCATCAACGTGTGTGGCGTGAACATGGCTGCCTGGACACCCTGGGCGGATAGCGTGCAGAGTCCGATTGTCGAGCCGGAAGAGGCCAGAGTGCGGAACGTGAAGCATGAGCAGCGGCGACGGACGTGGGGCCTGGCAGGGGCCGTCCTGGCCGTCATGCTGACAGGGTGTTCGGCGGTGACCGAGCCGACTCCCGACGCCAGCGGCGTCACCCCTGCGGGCGCCGCCGCTCCCACTGAAGGCAGCGCAGCAGGAGCAGCAGAAGGTGGGCAGGCGGAGGTAGCGTCGAAGCTACCGGGGCTGCCAACCGCCGAAGAGGCCCGCACCGCGCTGGATGGTCTGAGAGTGGCGGCTCAGGGGTCGATGGCGGGTTACAGCCGCGCGAAGTTCGCCAACTGGTCCTCCCAGGGCGACAGCTGTGACACCCGCGAAATGGTTCTTCAGCGCGACGGCACCGATGTGCAGCGCGATGACGAGTGCCGGGCCGTGTCCGGGAAATGGGTGAGCGTCTACGAGAACAAGACCTTCACCGCCGCTGCCGACCTCGACATCGACCACACTGTGCCCCTGGCCAACGCCTGGCGTTCTGGCGCCGACACCTGGACACAGGTCGAGCGCGAAGCCTTCGCCAACGACCTCACCCATCCGCAGCTGCTGGCCGTATCCGCCGCCACGATCCGCTCGAAGGGCGACCAGGGGCCGGACCAGTGGCAGCCACCGAATCTGTCCTACTGGTGCACCTACGGCCGCTCTTGGACCATCGTCAAAGCCACCTACAAACTGACCGTCACCCAGGACGAGAAAGCCATGCTCACCAAGATGTTGGACACCTGCACCCCATGAACACGCCCTCGGCGCCGGACGCACCGGAGCGGCTGCTAGACACTGTTGAGGCTGGACCCGGCGGAGCCATGACCGACGATGTCGGCATCGTCACCGGCGACCTCACCGTCGCTACCACCCTCCAACCCGGCGGCCGCGCAGCCCTCACCGTCCAGTACACCGGCGCCGAGGAGTGGTATCACCTCACCGGCAGCAGCCCCGCTCCCCTATCGCCCGCAGGACTCACCGCCCTCCACCGCGAGGTCCTTGAGCGCCTCCGGGCAGGCGGTGGCGCTCAGGCACCAAGCTGAAATCCGCCCTGGCCGAGCACGACGGACGACGTCCCCGGTCAGGGCGAGGAGCGCGGGCCGAAGGGCCGTGTTCAGGTCGACGACGCGTTTGCGGCCCCGTCGGCCCAGCGGACCCGTCCCAACGACGCCTGACCGGGGTCGAGTTCCCGCACCCCTGAGCGACACGGTGGCTTCACGGACACCGGCGGCACGGCGCCGACCTCCCCCTCGCAGCCGTCCGCACGCAGATCACCGGGGTCGAAGGCACCCCGGCACTAGATCGCCAAGTCCCAGTCGCCGGCGGGTGGTTCGGTGCCCTCGGCGGGGGAGCCGCCGAGGGTGACGCTATGGACGCCGGGAAGGGCAAAGGTACGGCTCCTGGCAGACGGGTGGTGAGCTCTGGGAAAGCGTACGACGGTGCTTCGGGCAGGGTGAACCGGAACCGGAATATGGCCGGAATATGAGTTCGCCGGCTTACCGGAAGAGCCGGGAGTAGCGGGTTCTGCGCCGCGGCACGTCTTGCCGAGTTTCGGCTTTAGAGGGCCGGGAGGTCCTGGATATCGATATTCCGACGGTGGCGAAAAATCGATATTCGACGATGGCGTAAAGACGCCAAGGATTATGCTCCATGCGTCTGATTTGATGTGGCTTGTGGGGCTGTTGTTTCTCGTCGGTCGTTTCATAGAATCTTCACGAGGTGGCCCCGACCGGCTACCGCTTAAGAGGGAGGATTGGCTGTGACAGCGCCGCAGCTCGAGAAAACGGACCACAAGATCCTGAGCTGCTGTATGTAGGACTGAGCGACGCGGGGGTCGCACGGCAATTGGGACTCGGCCACCGGACTGTGCAGCGCCGCGTGGGGAACCTTATGGGCCAGCTCAGGGTCAAGGGCCGCGTGGCCTTGGGCGCGAAAGCGCAGGAACTGGGCCTGGTCGGCTCGCCGGGAGCCATAGAACGGCCGGTTTCAGAGGCGGTTCCGTCAGGGGAGTGACCAAGCAATGTGATGTCCGGCATTCCCTGCAGATTCGTTGTGAAATGTGGCTGAAAGAGCCTGTCGCTGCCGTCAGCTTCAAGTCCGCAGCAACACTATCGCCATCCGCCACTGGTGCGCCTGCTCCCGGCGGCGGGTCTCAGGCCCGTGCCCCCCAACGGCTTTGCCTGCCCCGCAGGCAGCTCTGCCATACATCCAATCCGGGCCACCGCTTCCACACACCCGACTAACTAAGAAGGAATATATATGCGCAAGATCCTCACGGCGACCGGTCTCGTCTCGTCCGCTGCTGCGCTGGGCCTGTTGCTGGCCAGTCCGGCGGCCGCCGCGACGGGCAAGTCCCAGTTCGACGTCGTCTTACCCGGCCAGAAGCCGCAGACGACCTACTACGTGGAGAACGTAGGTGCGTTGAGCGGGACGATGACCGGAAAGTCCGCGGTCTACTGGCAGATCGTCGGCGACCAGGTGATCGACGGCTCCAAGCGGTTCACCAGCTTCAAGATCACGACGCGGATCGAGGAGCGCCTCACCAAGACCACCGAGGATCACGTCGTCACCAAAAAGACATGCGACCTGACCGAGATGGTCAACGACCACTACTCCTGGTCGGCGGACGATCCCGCGAACACCTGCGTTGCTCCGCCCACCATCTACGACGGTGAGTTGTGGTGGTCGTCGGACTCCACGATCGTCTACGACATCGAGGGAGACGGGAAGGGCCTCATCACTCAGGAACTGCAGGGCTCCCCGCTCATCCACGGCTGACGCCCGGAGCATGCGGCGCCCGCGCCACCGAAGCGTGGATCGCCGCGTGCGGTGCTGTCCAACCCTGAGCGGCCGACCGCCGCAGCACCATCTGCCGATCGCACTGCGTCGGCAGGCTCGCGTCGGCGCGCTCGCGCCCTGGTGCGCCCTCTGGCTCGCCCCCTTTTCACCTTCCCTGTCCCTCTTTGAACCGCGTCCACTTGAAGGAGAAACCGCCCCATGGCCGACGAGATGGTTCTCCAGGCACAGAAGTTCGTCAACAAGGTCTATGGCAGCAGAATCGGCATGACCGTCGAGGAGAACGGCAGAACCGGATGGCCGGTAATGTACGCCCTCACCCGAGCCCTCCAGTGGGAACTCGGGGTCAGCGCCTTGTCGAACAACTTCGGCCCCACCACCGTAACCACGCTCCAGTCGAAGCACCCCAAAATCAACGCGTCCACAGCGCCATCCGCCGACTTAGTGCGCATCATCCAGTCAGGTCTGTACTGCAAGGGCTACGATGGTGGTGGCATCGACGGCAAGTACAGCGACCGTGTCGCCTCGTCGATTGCCCAACTCAAGGCAAACATGGGTGTCGACAAGACGTACCCAGGCTCCGACCTGGTGCCGAAGGTGTTCAAAGGCTTGCTCAACATGGACGCCTACGTCACCGTCAACAACGGATCTGAAGCCATCCGATCGATCCAGCAGTGGCTCAACTGGCGATACGTAAACCGCCAGGACTTCTTCATCATCCCGTGCGACGGCCACCACTCTCGCGATGTCGCCAAGTCCCTTCTCTTCGCCATCCAGTACGAGTTGGGAATGGCGGATGGCACAGCCAACGGCAACTTCGGCCCCGGCACGCAGGCCGGCTTGAAGAACCACACCGTTGCCGTCGGCACCACCGGCACGTGGGCAACCCTGTTCACCGCGGCAATGATTCTCAACGGGCGCAACGTTCCGTTCGGCAACTTCACGGGCGACGTGAAGGCCGGCGTCCAAGCGTTTCAGTCGTTCGTGAAGCTCCCCGTCACTGGAATCGGCGACTACCAGACGTGGGCCTCGCTGGTGGTCTCGCACGGCGACCAGTCCCGCAGGGGCGAAGCCTGCGACGGAGTCACGATGATCACTCCGGCGCGGGCGAAGACGCTGAAGGCCGAGGGCATCAAGTACATCGGCCGCTACCTGTACAACCCGGACCCCACCCCCAGCGGGGACCTGAAGCACAAGGAGATCCAGCCGGGAGAACTGAAGACGATCGCCGACAACGGGCTGCGCTGCTTCCCGATCTTCCAGACCTTCGCCGACTCTGCCAAGTACTTCAGTCCGTCCCAGGGAACAGCCGACGCCCGGCTGGCAGTCGCCCAGGCGTCGAAGCACGGCTTCAGGCACGGCACACGGATCTTCTTCGCCGTCGACTACGACACCCAGGATGCGGAGGTCACCGAATTCGTTATCCCCTACTTCCAGTCCATCGCTCGTGAGATGACTTATCTCGACGGCGCGTACCTGGTGGGCGTGTATGGGACCCGAAATGTGTGCTCTCGCGTCTCCGCCGCCGGACACACTTCCGCATCGTTCGTGTCCGACATGTCGTCCGGTTACTCCGGGAATCTCGGCTACTCCATGCCCGCCAACTGGGCGTACGACCAGATCGTCACGCGGACCCTTGGTTCCGGTGACGGAGCAATCGAAGTCGATCACAACATCGCTTCCGGGCGGGACATCGGGCAGAGCAGCTTCGACCCGGCCCCCGCCGGGGTGCCTCTCGATGCCGAGCTTCCCGTGGAGGTGCACGAGGCGCTTCTGACCGAGATCCGTCAGACGATGGTGGGTCTTGGCATCGGGGAGACGTCGTCGAACACCAAGTGGTCGACCAAGGAAAGCCTCGACCTGGTGCTGCACAATGACGCACTGATCACCGGTATGGCCCGTGCATTGAAGATGCGTAAGTCTTTGATCCAGGTTCCCGTGCTCTGGGAGACTCGCCACTATGACACGTTCAAGGACTACACGGGCGATCTCGGTGTGCGTGTCTACCACTCGGGTGTGCAGACGGTGCCGCCCGTCGCCGACAGCTACATCAAGCGGGACTCCAGCACTGGCCCTGGCCAGATCTTCGCCGCTACCGCCATCAATGCGCGCAACCAGGCCATCATGGACGGCGTCCTCGGCGGCGCGACACAGAATCCCAACAGCGACAGCGACGTGTGGGCGATCTGGCAGAAGCTTAACGAGGATCCCGAGTTCAATATCCGACAGGTCGGATATGTGCATCGCTATCATGCTGCCAAGTACGGCGTTGCGCGCCCGAGCCTGCTTTCCTCGCCCGACGACGTGTTGAAGTACCTCAAGTACTACCAGGGTGACAACGCGAACGCTGAGAGCGAGGCTGAGAAGAGGCTCAAGGTGTACGCGATCTTCGAGAAGTACAACGCGATCGCCCGAGGCGACAGCTTGTGACCGGTGCGGGACGGAGTGAGGGCACGTTCCTGGCTGTGGTGCATACCCGGCAGGGGCGTGCAGCGGCCACGATTGCCCTGGCCAGCGTCGTCAATCTGATCCTCGGCTACCTCGGCAACAGCATCGTTGACATGCCCTGGCGCCTCCTGGAGGTATGGGTGCTTCCCGAGCACGGATTGGCGCCTCAGCCGTCCCCGACGGACACCGACGACGGCATGGGGACGGATGTCGCCGCGATCATCTTCTTCACCGTCCCGTACCTGCTGATGTGCGCCTTCGCCAACTACTTGGTCGCCCAGACGGTCAACGTCCATCGCATGTGGTACGCGTTGATCGCATTCGTAGCACTCATCACGCCGGCAGTCGCCTTCAGCGTCGTCCCCTCCCTGTATGCCGAGATCCCTCGGCCTTGAGAGAAAGCCTCCCACTCACATGTCCTTATCACGTCGTGCTGCCCTGAAGCATGCCACCGTGGTTGCAGCCGGTACTGCTGTGGTCACATGGACCGGCCCGCAGGCAATCGCCGCCACTCCTTCGCCGTCCCCCGATCCCGTAGACATCTCCGGCGCCCTGCGCCGTCACAAGGCCGAACAGGAGCGCGTGTACACGGGCAAGCCATCCAAGAACGGATGGGAGATGGAGAAGGTCGCCGACGGCGGCGGCACCATCTGGACCCGTCCCCTCCCCGGCACTGCCCTCGGGGGCGTACAAGTGCGCCTCGGGGATGTGGAGACGGCTCTGGTGCACGTCATCCGCCGCTTCCACTACGAGATCGACGAGCTCAGACGCGACGACCTCATCGGATGGCGCCGTCCCGGCGACGTGCGCAAGGGACTGGCGGAATCTAACCAGGCATCTGGCACGGCGGTGCAGATTCGTCCCGGGTTCTATCCCTCCGGGCAGCGGGGCGGATTCTTCGCGAACCAGGTCGTGGTGATCCGCGACATTCTCGCCGACTGTGAAGGCGTCGTGCGCTGGGGCGGTGATGACCCGAAGCCGGACGAGGCCCTGTTCTACATCGACGTCAAACCGGGCAACGAGCAGCTGACCCAGGTCGCGAACAAGTTCCGCGCCTGGACTGCTACTCCCGGCGTGGGAGCTGGAGCCAGCGCCGACCCGTTCCAGCCGAAGCGTCGCCAGACCGCCGAACGGCTGGCCCGCCGGCAGTCCTGACAAGAAGGGCAGCGAACGGCCTCCCGCGCACTCGAACCGTCCAGCTCATCCGGGGAGAGGGCCATGGCCAAGCCGTCCGCTCTCCGGCCGGCCGGCCGCCGCAGCACCACCCATGGCACTGCGGCGGCCGGCTCGTCGCCGTGGGCCTTCCGTCGTTGACGCTCGTCCGCAGCCGCACCCGGATCCAGCCGGCCTGCAGCATTCCAGGTTGCCCTGTTGAGCAGTCGCTGAAGGCCGTCGGGGGTGCGGTGCCCGGCGTATTCGACGTCGAGGGTGGTCTCGGCCGGACAGTAGGCGAAGTAGTAGGTGATCTCCCCGGGCCAGCTGACGCTGCGGCGGGCTATCACCCAGTCTTCCGGGCGAGGCCGGGCAACAGGTCATGGACTGGGTGGTCGAGGGCCCAGCGGATGACGACTGTGTCGTGGCGGGTGGTGGCCATGACGTGGAAGACGTCTGCCTGCTCCAGCTCGAATCGCCAGCCTTTGCTGAAGCCGTAGGCGGCATCTGCGGTGACCCACCTGAAGCGAATCTTCTCCGCGATCGCCCGGCATTGCCTTGGCCATGGCCACCTTGGTCTCGAGCCGACCGTGTCGTCGATGCCGGCCTGTCGGCACCGCGTACGGTCATCCGTCCACGACGTGGGCTGATACAGGCGGCGGTCGATCAACGTGCGCCTGCGGCCGGTGTCGTAGGCGAGGAACACACCGATCTGGCAGTTCTCGGTGCGTCCGGCGGTGCCGTAGTGCTGCTGCACGCCGGCCGAACGGATGCCTTCCCCTACGAAGCCGGTGTCATCGAGGAGCAGGACGGCTTCGGCGTTCATATATACGTGGCTGCGGAAGCTGTTCAGGAGGCCCTGCTCGTATGCGCCGTGCACCTCGCGCGTACCCAATCGGGACTCCCGTTCGACCGACGAACCCCAAGGTCGGTATGACAACAGCTAATCACTGCGTGAGAGCAGGCGGATCCTTCTCGTGCTGTGTGATCGCTGCGAGGTGCTCGTTCCAGAGCAGGGTCGTCTCTGACCGGCCCTGGATGCTCGTCGTCGCGGGGACCAAAGAAAGATGCTCTCTGGAGCTTCGCGCTCGGTCGAAGATCGAGAGCGTGCGCCATTCGAAGAGGCACCGGCCCTTGTGGTTGGCGCCTTGTTCAACAGCTGAGCTCTTGTCGTCCTCGCAGGGCCGACGGCAGGTCAGCGTACTATAGGCAGCTGTCCCTCCACCACTGTCACCTTGGTCCGCTGACTGGCACCGCGGCGAAGGACGCATGCGTTGGCTTGTCGGCTTCTACGACGGTGAGTTGCCGCGCCAGCCTTTCGCCACCCCCTCGACGAACACGGCGAAGGCGCTGGGCGAGACCGTGAGCGTGGCCCCGTGGAGGATCTTCGAGTCCCGGACAGCCACACGGGTTCGGAGGTCGGCGATCTCCACGCACTCGTTGCCTTCGCCGCCGCTGTGGCTGCTCTTGAACCAGGCCCTGGCCGCCGACTCGGCCAGGGGAGTCGATATGTCGGTCATGAGGACAGCTCCTGTAGTGCTCTGGCAATCAGCCGCGACGAGGCAAGTGTGTCGGCGGCCTGCGAACGAAGGTAGTCGAAGGTCAACTTGTAGGCACTCACGTCCTCTGCATCGTCCAGATACAGTCCGCGACGACGCATCTCGATGTAAACAACCGCCATTGAGTTGAGGGGTTCTCGTTCGTCGTCCCGCCCGAGGATCACGAAATGCCCGGCACCCGCGGCATGCGCTCCCGCGCTGAACGGCAGGACCTGGATGTCGATGTTGGGGCTCTGGGCGACGTCATGAAGGTGCTTGAGCTGCTCAACCATGGTTTCGGTGTCCCCGACTGTCCTACGTAGCACTGCCTCATCGAGGACGACCCACAGATGCAGTGCCGGGTCTCGTTCCAGGATGTCCTGGCGCTTCATCCGCGCTTCCACCATCCGCTCGATCTCCTCGTTCGAGCTGCGCACTTCACGCGCCTGATGGATGGCGCCGGCGTACTCCCTTGTCTGGAGCAGGCCGGGAATGGCGGTGTTCGCGAAGACGTGCTCGTACGCTGCCGCGTGCTCGAAGGACACGAGCGGATCCAGCCACTCAGGCACCGCGCTGTTGCCGACCCACCAGCCGTCGGCCTGTGACTTGGCGATGGCTACGAGGGCTTCACGTTCTTGGGGCGTGGCTTCGCAGGCGTCGGCCAGAGCCTTGACCGTGGCCCATCGGATGCGCGCGCGGTCCTGCCACGCCTCGTACCGACTGACCGTTGTGGTGCTGACCCCCGCGCGGTTGGCCACTTGAGTCTGTGTCAGCCCGCATCGCTCGCGCAGGGAGATCAGGCCTCGTGCGATTTGCATCCGCCCGGCCGGGCCTGTCTGCGTGGCGGTCATGTGCCAGATCCCTCCTGCCACGGAGCGCATCGCTCCGACTGGCTTCCCTCAGCCGACGGCGCTGACTTTATGAGGTGTTCCGGCGTGCCGGACGTGGATTCGAAGCACGTCACCCACATTGGGGAACTTCCTTCACAGGTTCTCTTGTCATGGGATTCCCATGGAAGGCTTCCCGTGAATCCGACAGATGTCAGGAGTTGAGAGCATGACCAGACTCATGGAACGCATGGCCCGTTTGCTGCGGAGAGTCACCTCCGTCAGTTGGTATCGCCGTTCAGGTCAGCCGCCAGCGGAGCGATGTGCTTCCGTCTTGCCGTACGAGCACTTCATGCCGCCCCCTCCTCACATCGCCTCGACGGTCCAGGCTTGGTACGAGCCCATCGACGGCTCCACCACCCTCCTCGTCCGCCCCTACCTCACGGCCCACGAGCGCGAAGAGAAGGCCCGGCTCCAACGGCTACGGCGCGACACCCTGTGGCTCGCCACGTACGGCGTCGATCTCGACACCCGCGACATCCACGCATGGCTGGGAGCGGCGTCATGAGCGAGGAAGTGAATCGTCTACGGCTCCTGCCCTGGACCGGCGCTCACGGCCAGCCCTGCTTGCTTCTCACGGACGGCGACGGCTTCGTCTCCCGGTTTGCCGACCGGGTCGAGGACGTACAACTCGGGCTCGCGGACAGACTGCTTGGCCGAACGCGGGATGTGCTCGCTGAGGGGGCGGCGAAGGTTGGTGAACTCGGCGCGCTGGCAGATCAGTTGGCGGACGCTCTCTCCGACGCGCTGTTTGTCGCCAGATCGCGAGGCGCACGACTCAGGGGACGGCCAACGGCTCTGCCGGGTGGGGCCACGGCGGAAGCTTCGTCCATGGGGAGTGTCCACGGCGTACTGGCGTACCGCCCAGCCGGGCTCCGGGCGTACAGCTTGCTTACCCTCCCCGGCCACGACCTCACCTCCGCACGTGCTGCGCGGCACCATGTGCGTGCCACGGCCCGGTCGTGGGGTCTGCCCGTGGGCGCGGCGGACGACCTGGAGTCGATCACCGCAGAGCTGGTCGCGAACGCCCTGGAGCACAGTGACAGCCGCACCATCACGGTCACGTGTGCCCTCACCGCCGAAGCGGCCGCGATCAGCGTGACCGACGAGGGGGATAGTCGTACTGCAGTGCCACCCCTGCCGTCTCGGCTGCCTGGACCGGATCAGGAACACGGCCGTGGCCTCCTGATCACCGAAGCGCTCGCCGCCCGCTGGGGCACCCGGCAGAGCGGCAACGGCCTGACCGTCTGGGCCGAGGTACTCGCCGACACCTCCAGCGGTGCCGCCCAATGACCCCGGCCGTAAACCGCCGTACAGCAATCAAGTGAGGGAGAGGGCGGCACCCCGTACCCCCGGCCTGCGCCGCCCCGCCCCACCGTCACTTCCCCGGTTCTTCCTCCCCCGCCACAACATCCGGCGGCGGCGGAACCACAGGCCGCAGCTTCAGCCACACCAGGAAGAACACGCCGAGGGCCAGCATCCCCAACCCGGTCCACAGGTTGATGTTCACGCCCTCCGCCTTGTCGAGGTCCGCGTCCGACGCCGTGAAGCCGGCGATCGTGACGATGACGCCGTACACGACGAACAGGCCGCCGATGATGCGCCGGATGTCGAAGAGGCGGGCGGCCGTCGCGGACTTGGTCTGCAGTTCGGAGACCTCTCGCAGGACGTCCTTCTCGGAGTATCCGGAGGGCCCGGAAGGTTCAGACATGGTGTCTCCAATCCTCCCGCGTCAGAACGAGAACGGGATGTAGCAGGCGGCCGCCAGGATCATCGCGCCCCAGCCCAGCAGGGCCGGCTTGCGGTACCAGGCCTCGTCGCCGGGCGCGGGCGGCTCCTCCATGCCGGGGGACGTGGTGCCGTACACCAGGCCCTGGAGTTCCTCGGTCGGTTTGGGGGCCGTGAAGAGGGTTACGGCGATCATGACCACCGCGCCCGCCACGAAGCCCGCGATCGCGGAGACGAAGTTGGCGCCCTGGTCGGAGGGGATGTCGATGATGCCCTGTTTGTAGATCCAGAAGTAGTTCAGCATGGCGGCTGTCGTGCCGGCGAGCAGGCCCCAGAAGCCCGACTTCATCGACGTCCGCTTCCAGAACATGCCGATGATGAAGACCACGAACATCGGGACGTTGAAGAAGGAGAACAGCGTCTGGAGGTAGCTCATGATGTTCGAGAAGGACGACGCCAGGAACGCCGTGCCGATGGAGGCCATGACGCCTATCGCTGTGATCAGGCGGCCGAAGCGTACGTAGTAGTCGTCCTCGCGGTCCTTTACTACGTACTTCGCCCAGATGTCGGTCGTGAACACCGTGTTGAAGGACGAGATGTTGGCCGCCATGCCCGCCATGAAGGCGGCGAGGAGGCCGGTGACCGCGATGCCGAGGACGCCGTTCGGGAGCAGGGCCTCCATCAGGTACGGGATCGCGTCGTTGTACTGGAGGTCCGAGCCGGACGTGCCGATCTTCGGGACCAGGACGGCCGCCACCAGGCCCGGGATCATCACCAGGAAGACGATGAAGATCTTCGGGAAGGCGGCGATGAGGGGGGTGCGCTGGGCCGCCGAGAGGTTCTTCGCCGACAGGGCTCGCTGGACCTCCGCGAAGTTCGTCGTCCAGTAGCCGAAGGAGAGGACGAAGCCGAGGCCGAGCACGATGGTCAGCCAGTTGGCGCCCAGTGGGTTGGCGCTGCCGATGCCCGTGCCGCCCCATGAGGTCATGAAGTCGGCGCCGTGTGTCTTGCTGAGGGAGTCGGACAGGCCGTCCCAGCCGCCGACCTTCTTCAGGCCGAGGACGGAGAGGGGGATGAGCGCCGCCAGGATCACGAAGAACTGCAGGACCTCGTTGTAGATCGCGGAGGAGAGGCCGCCGAGCGTGATGTAGGCGAGGACGAAGGTGCCGGCGACGACGATGGCGACCCATTCCGGCCAGCCGAGCAGCGCTTCGACCACGATCGCGAGGGCGTAGAGGTTGACGCCCGCGATCAGGACGGCGGCGAAGGCGAACAGGATCGAGCTGAGCAGGTGCGCCGCCTTGTCGAAGCGCAGGAGCAGGAACTCCGGGACCGAGCGGACCTTGCTGCCGTAGTAGAACGGCATCATCACCAGGCCCAGGAAGACCATGGCCGGGATGGCGCCGATCCAGTACCAGTGAGTGGTGTAGACGCCGTACTGCGCGCTGTTGGCGGCCATGCCGAGGATCTCGGTGGCGCCCAGGTTGGCGGCGACGAAGGCGAGGCCGGTGACCCAGGCGGGCAGGGAGCGGCCGGAGAGGAAGAAGTCGAGGCTGGTCTTCACCGATCTGCGGGCGGCGAAGCCGATGCCCAGCACGACGACGAAGTAGATGCCGAGGATCGTGTAGTCGAGCCAGTTCGTGGGGAGTCGCAGCTCGGCTGCCAGGTTTGTGGGGGTTTGCATAAGAACTCGCTTCGTTGCGCGAACTGATCCGTGGCGGAACCTACGCCTCAGCGTTCAGTTATTGAACACCCCCGGTGATGCTCTTTGTTGGATTGTGATGTCGACAGTTGAGGTGGCTTGTGTTCTAATGTGTTTGGTTCTGTTTGATGATTGAGTGGCTCGAATAGGAGTCCGCAGTGAAGAAGACCTCGACCCGGCTGGCCGACGGTCGCGAGCTCATCTACTACGACCTGCGGGACGACACCGTGCGGGACGCCGTCGACCGGCGCCCGCTGGAGCGGACCGTGACGACGTCCGAGGTCCGCCGCGATCCCCTGCTCGGCGACTCCGTCGCCATCGCCTCGCACCGGCAGGGGCGTACCTACCATCCGCCGGCCGACGAGTGCCCCCTGTGCCCGTCCCAGGGCGAGCGGCTGAGCGAGATCCCGGACTCCTCGTACGACGCCGTGGTCTTCGAGAACCGTTTCCCCTCCCTCGCCGGCGACTCCGGCCGCTGTGAGGTCGTCTGCTTCACCTCCGACCACAACGCGGCCTTCGCCGACCTGACGGAGGAGCAGGCAGGGCTGGTCCTGGAGGCGTGGACCGACCGGACGTCGGAGTTGTCGCATCTCCCCTCCGTGGAGCAGGTGTTCTGCTTCGAGAACCGCGGCGCCGAGATCGGTGTGACGCTGGGCCATCCGCACGGGCAGATCTACGCCTACCCGTTCACCACGCCGCGCACCGCGCTGATGCTGCGTTCTGTCGCAACTCACAAGGAGGCGACCGGAGGTGAGAACCTCTTCGACGCCGTCCTGGAGCAGGAGCTCGCCGACGAGCGGGTCGTCCTGGAGGGCGAACACTGGGTCGCCTTCGTGCCGTACGCGGCGCACTGGCCGTACGAGGTCCACCTGTACCCGAAGCGTCGCGTGCCCGATCTGCTCGGGCTCGACGAGGACGCGCGCACAGAGTTCCCCAAGGTGTATCTGGAACTCTTGAGGCGCTTCGACCGGATCTTCGGTGAGGGGGAGCCTCCGACGCCTTACATCGCCGCCTGGCACCAGGCGCCGTTCGGGCAGCTGGAGGAGTTCGAGGGTGTCAGCCGTGACGACTTCGCGCTGCACCTCGAGCTTTTCACCATTCGCCGCACCTCCGGCAAGCTGAAGTTCCTCGCGGGTTCCGAATCCGGTATGAACGTGTTCATCAACGACGTGCCGCCGGAACGCGCGGCCGAGCGACTGCGAGAGGTAGCGAGTTCATGAGCGGTAAGTACCTGGTCACCGGTGGCGCGGGCTACGTCGGCAGCGTGGTCGCCCAGCATCTGCTGGAGGCCGGCCACGAGGTCGTCGTACTAGACAACCTGACGACCGGCTTCCGCGAGGGCGTCCCGGCCGGTGCCACCTTCGTCGAGGGTGACATCCGGGACGCCGCCAAATGGCTGGACTCCTCCTTCGACGCCGTCCTGCACTTCGCCGCCTTCTCCCAGGTCGGCGAGTCGGTCGTCAAGCCCGAGAAGTACTGGGACAACAACGTCGGCGGCACGATGACGCTGCTCGCCGCCATGCGCGAGGCGGGCGTGCGCAAGCTGGTCTTCTCCTCCACGGCGGCGACCTACGGCGAGCCGGAGCAGGTGCCGATCGTCGAGACGGCACCCACGAAGCCCACCAACCCGTACGGCGCCTCGAAGCTCGCCGTCGACCACATGATCACCGGCGAGGCGGCGGCCCACGGCCTCGGCGCCGTGTCGCTGCGCTACTTCAACGTGGCGGGCGCGTACGGCACGCAGTCGAATGTCATCGTCGGCGAGCGGCACGACCCCGAGTCGCACCTCATCCCGCTGGTCCTCCAGGTCGCGCAGGGCAAGCGGGACGCCATCTCCGTCTTCGGCGACGACTACCCGACGCCGGACGGCACCTGCGTCCGCGACTACATCCACGTCGCCGACCTGGCCGAGGCCCACCTGCTGGCGCTCAAGGCCGCCCAGCCGGGCGAGCACCTGATCTGCAACCTCGGCAACGGCAACGGCTTCTCCGTCCGCGAGGTCATCGAGACCGTCCGCACGGTCACCGGCCACCCGATCCCCGAGATCGTGGCCCCCCGCCGCGGCGGCGACCCGGCGGTCCTGGTGGCGTCCGCCGACACCGCCCGCGAGAAGCTGGGCTGGAACCCGTCCCGCGCGGACCTCGCGGGGATCGTCGCGGACGCGTGGGACTTCGCGCAGCGACGCGGCAAGTAGAACGTACGAAAGGGTCAGGAGTCAGGGCATGAGCGAGGCTGTGGCAGGGGTTGTCGCCGAGCGGTTCAAGGAGCTGTACGGGGCCGATCCGGAAGGAGTGTGGGCGGCGCCCGGCCGGGTCAACCTGATCGGCGAACACACCGACTACAACGACGGCTTCGTCATGCCGTTCGCGCTGCCGCACATCACGGTCGCGGCGGTGTCCCGGCGCGAGGACGGCGTCCTGCGCCTGCACTCGGCGGACATCGAGGCCGGTGTCGTGGAACTGCGGCTGGAGGACCTGGCCCCGGAGACGGACAGCGACTGGACGGCGTACCCGGCGGGCGTGGTCTGGGCCCTGCGCGAGGCGGGCCACCAGGTCACCGGCGCGGACGTCCACCTCACGTCCACCGTGCCGTCCGGCGCGGGCCTGTCGTCGTCGGCGGCGCTGGAGGTCGTCGTGGCCCTGGCCCTCAACGACCTCTTCGCCCTCGGCCTGAAGGGCTGGCAGCTGGCCCGCCTGTGCCAGCGCGCCGAGAACGTCTACGTCGGCGCCCCCACCGGCATCATGGACCAGACGGCGTCCGCGTGCTGCGAGGCCGGCCACGCCCTGTTCCTCGACACCCGCGACCTGTCCCAGAAGCAGATCCCCTTCGACCTGGCCGCCGAAGGCATGCGCCTGCTGGTCGTCGACACCCAGGTCAAGCACGCCCACAGCGGCGGCGAGTACGGCAAGCGCCGCGCCGGCTGCGAGAAGGGCGCGGCCCTGCTGGGCGTCGACGCGCTCAGGGACGTGCCGTACGACGGGCTGGACGCGGCGCTGGAGCGCCTCGGCGACGAGGAGGAGGTGCGCCGCCTGGTCCGCCACGTCGTCACGGAGGACCACCGGGTGGAGAAGGTCATCTCGCTGCTGGAGTCGGGCGAGACCCGCGCGATCGGGCCGGTCCTGATCGAGGGCCACGTCTCCCTGCGGGACGACTTCCGCATCTCCTGCCCGGAACTGGACCTGGTCGTGGACACCGCGCTGGCCTCCGGCGCCCTCGGCGCCCGCATGACCGGCGGCGGCTTCGGCGGCTCGGCCATCGTCCTGGCGGAGGCGGCCGACGTCGACACGATCACCAAGGCCGTCCAGGAGGCCTTCGCCGCGGCGGAGTTCACCGCCCCGCGGGTGTTCGAGGCGGTGCCTTCGGCAGGGGCGCGCAGGGTCAGCTGAGCCGCTTCGTCAGCGTGTACTCCGTGATTCCCGGCGGATAGTCGGGGATCACGCACACCACCTCGTACCCCTGCCTCTGGTAGAACGACGGCGCCTGGAAGTCCCAGGTCTCCAGGCGTACGGCCGTACAGCCCCGCTCGCGGCGGGCCGCCCGTTCCGCCCGGGCGAGCAGACGGGAGCCGAGGCCCGATCCCCGGTGGCGTTCGTCGACCCACAGGTACGTCACGTGCAGCCAGGTCGCCCAGGTGTGGCCGACCAGGCCGCCGGCCAGGGCGTCGGAGGAGTCCAGGGCCCAGACGTGGAGCGGAAGTTGCCGTTCGCCGGGGGTTCCGCGCAGCGCGCGCAGGACGGGTGAGGCCGCCGTGTTGGTCTCCCGCAGTCGCACACGCAGCAAATCGTGTCGGGCTCTGTCGACTTCTGTCTCCAGACGAAACATGCGGCTCACCATAAACGTCCTGGACAACCAGTTCTGCAAATTACCTTCCGCTCCCGGCCCCCGCCCGTACTCTGATGAACAGCACCGGTGGGGGCCGGTGCTGATCAGGGGGCGAGACAGTCGGGTATGACGCCCGAAGTGGGGGTAGCAGTCCTTGCACGGCGGCGGCCGTGCGGCCTTCGCGCTTCGGGCGTCGTACTCGCGCCGATGTCGTCTCCCGGTGTCGTCCTTCGACGATGGGGTATCCCCTGCTCTTCGAGAGCTCGGGGAAGGGGGTTTCGTGGTTCGCATCCGAGTCCTGGTCGTCGACGACCATCGCATCTTCGCGGAGTCGCTCGCAGCGGCTCTGGCAGCCGAGCCGGACGTCGACGTGTCCGCCGCCGGCAGTGGTCCCGCCGCGCTGCGCAGCCTGGAACGGGCGGCGGCCGAGGGGCGCCGCTTCGACGTGCTGCTCGTCGACGCCGATCTGGGGGGCAACGTGCCGGGCGTACGGCCCGCCGTGCCCGTTCAGGAGGGCAACGAGGACGGGCTGGTCGACGGGATCTCGCTGGTCGCCGGGGTGCGTTCCGGGCAGCCGGCCGTACGGATCGTCGTGCTCGCCGAGAAGGACGATCCCCGGCGGGCAGCGCTCGCCCTGCAGGCCGGTGCCTCCGGGTGGGTCGCCAAGGACTGCTCGCTGTCCCGGCTGCTCACCGTCATCCGAGGGGTGCTGCGCGACGAGACCCATCTGCCGCCCGCCCTGCTCACCGGCGTCCTGCGCGAGCTGACCGCCGCCCGCAAGCACCGCACCGAGAGCGAGCGGCTCGTCGAGTCGCTCACCCCCCGGGAGCGGGAGGTGCTGCGGTGCATGGTGGCCGGGCTGGGGCGCAAGGCCGTGGCCGAGCGCCTGTTCCTCTCACCGCACACCGTTCGCACCCACATGCAGAACGTCCTCGGCAAGCTGGGCGTGCACAGCACCCTGGCCGCCGTCGCCCTGGCACGGCGAGCGGGTGTCGGCCCCGCGGACCTGGGGCCCGCCGGGCGGATCGGGGTGGAGGAAAGCAGCAGTGCCTGATCGGCTCCGGTGAGCCGTTCGGGCACGTGCGCCTGGCGGCCCTAGGGCCTGTGTCGAAAGTGGCGTCGTCCGCCCGAAGGGCGGGCCGGGCGCCCGCCGCGGCAGCGGCTGATGACTGCGTTGGTGCGTGCTCTCGGCGTGCCGGGCGGAAGCCCTCGTACTGGATGTACTTGGGCTTTCGCCCGGTGCGGCGAGTGGGGGCACCTCCCACGCCCTTAAGGCAGTGGGGGAGCGTGCCGGGCGCCGCCCGGCAGGCGCCACTTTCGACACAGGCCCTAACCGGGGATGTTGTCGAACGGCGCGGTCAGCTGGCGCAGCAGTCCCGCCAGCTCGCTCCGCTGGGCGTGGGAGAGTTCCGCCAGGATCGCGCGCTCCTGGTCCAGCAGTCCGGCCAGGGCCTGGTCCGCGCGGTCCCGGCCCACGTCCGTGAGCCGGACCAGCACGCCACGCCGGTCGCTCGGGTCGGGCAGCCGCTCCACCAGGCCCTTCTTGGCCAGCCGGTCGATGCGGTTCGTCATCGTGCCCGAGGTGACCAGGGTCTGCGTGAGCAGTTGCCCCGGCGAGAGCTGATACGGCGTGCCGGCGCGCCTGAGCGCCGTCAGCACGTCGAACTCCCAGGGCTCCAAGCTGTGCTCGGCGAAGGCCAGACGGCGTGCGCGGTCCAGGTGCCGGGCCAGTCTGCTCACCCGGCTGAGCACCTCGAGCGGTTCCACGTCGAGGTCCGGGCGCTCCCGGCGCCACGCTGCGACCAGCCGATCGACCTCGTCCTCCATGACGATCAGTGTAGTGGTTGTGTCGACGTGAAGTCTCTTGACATCAAGACTCTTGACGTCGAGCTTGACTTCGGGTGAGGCTGGCATCGTCGAGAACGGTCACGACCAGGAGGCCCGATGCCCGCCCCCACCTGGGACCCCGCCCAGTACCTGCGCCACACCGACCACCGCGCCCGCCCCTTCACCGACCTCCTCGCCCGCGTCCCCGGCCTGCCCACAGAGCCGCCCGCCGGACCACCCCGCATCGCCGACCTCGGCTGCGGCCCCGGCAACGTCACCACCCTGCTCGCCGAACGCTGGCCCACCGCCCGCATCACCGGGTACGACAACTCGCCCGAGATGCTCACCCGGGCCCAAGCCCACGCGGGGCCCACCCCGGGCGGCGGCCACCTCGACTTCGCCCACGCCGACGCCGTCACCTGGGCGCCCGAGGAGCCGTACGACCTGATCGTCAGCAACGCCACCCTCCAGTGGGTCCCCGGGCACGCCGAGCGGTTCGCGGAGTGGGTCGCCGGCCTGAAGAACGGCGGCACCTTCGCCTTCCAGGTGCCCGGGAACTTCGGCGCCCCCAGCCACCGGCTCATGCGCGAACTCGCCCACTCCGCCCGCTTCAAGAACCGCCTCGCCGACACCCTGCGCCACGACGACGCCGTCCTCGCCCCCGAGGCCTACCTGGAGAAACTGGCCGACCTGGGCTGCACGGCGGACGTGTGGGAGACGACGTACGTCCATCTGCTGCACGGCGAGGACCCGGTACTCGACTGGGTGAAGGGAACCGGCCTGCGCCCCGTCCTCACCGCCCTCGCCGACGACCCCGAGACCCGGGACGAGTTCCTCGCCACCTACCGGTCCGCCCTGCGCGAGGCCTATCCGACCGGCCCGCACGGCACGCCCTTCCCCTTCCGCCGCATCTTCGCCGTCGCCAGTGCCCCGGCAGGCAAGGAGGCGTGATGCTCACCGCCGTCGACCACGTCCAGCTCACCCTGGAGTTCCTGGAGCCGCGCACCCGCGTTTGAACAGCACCATATGGGTCACTCGCTGTGATGACACCGAGATCAAGCCTCGCTGGGAGTGATGGACGGTGGCACGAGAGGCCAAGGGCAAGGCGAAGAAGGAACAGCTCAAGGGCAAGACCAAGGGGACCGCGGGTCGCACGGTCGGCAACGAGAGCATGGCGGCCGAAGGCCAGGCCGAGAAGTCGAAGGGTGACGCACGCCAGGCGAAGGAGAAGATCAAGGACGTCTTCAAACGCTGACGTCCGCAGGGCGCCGGAAGAGCCGACTCGTCAGCTCTTCCGGCGCCCTATCAGTCGCGGCTTCGGCTCCAGCCCGTCCAGCCCGTGCCACGCCAGGTTCACCAGATGCGCCGCCACCTCCGCCTTCTTCGGGCGCCGCACGTCCAGCCACCACTGCCCCGTCAGCGCCACCATGCCGACCAGCGCCTGCGCGTACAGCGGGGCCAGCTTGGGGTCGAAGCCGCGGCGCTTGAACTCGCGGCCCAGGATGTCCTCCACCTGGGTGGCGATGTCGGAGATGAGCGACGCGAAGGAGCCGGTCGACTGGGGGATGGGCGAGTCACGGACCAGAATCCGGAAGCCGTCCGTGTACTCCTCGATGTAGTCCAGCAGAGCGAAGGCGGCCTGCTCGCACAGCTCGCGGGGATGGCCGGCCGTCAGGGAACTGGTCACCATCTCCAGCAGCCGCCGCATCTCCCGGTCCACCACGACCGCGTACAGGCCCTCCTTGCCGCCGAAGTGCTCGTACACCACCGGCTTGGACACCCCGGCCTTCGCCGCGATCTCCTCCACCGACGTGCCCTCGAAACCCTTCGTCGCGAACAGGGTGCGACCGATCTCCAGCAGCTGCTGCCGGCGCTCGGCACCGGTCATCCGGGTGCGACGCACACGCCGCGGCTTGTCATTGCTCGGGGTGCTGCTGGAGTCGGTCGCCACGGCGTCAATCATGCCGCCTCGGCGGCCTCCTTCTCGCGTCGAGAACCGTCCTCACCCGTGTTCCGGCGGGAATCGATACGCGAGCGTGACGGCCAGCGCACGTCGTACGCCCAGCCGAACAACTCGAACCAGCGGATGATCCGCGCCGAGGAGTCCAGCTGACCACGCTCCACACCGTGCCGCGCCGACGTCGGGTCGGCATGGTGCAGGTTGTGCCAGGACTCGCCGCAGGACAGGACCGCCAGCCACCACACGTTGCCCGAACGGTCACGCGACTTGAAGGGACGCTTGCCGACCGCGTGACAGATCGAGTTGATCGACCACGTCACATGGTGGAGCAGAGCCACCCGCACGAGCGACCCCCAGAAGAACGCCGTGAACGCGCCCCACCAGGACATCGTCACCAGACCGCCGATCAGCGCGGGCAGCGCCAGCGACACGACCGTCCACATGATGAACTGCCGCGAGATCGTCCGGATCGCCTTGTCCTTGATCAGATCCGGCGCGTACTTGTCCTGCGGCGTCTGCTCCTCGTCGAACATCCAGCCGATGTGCGCCCACCACAGGCCCTTCATCAACGCCGGGACCGTCTCGCCGAAACGCCACGGCGAATGCGGGTCGCCGTCCGCGTCGGAGAACTTGTGGTGCTTGCGGTGATCGGCCACCCAGCGCACCAGCGGCCCCTCCACCGCCAGCGACCCCATGACCGCCAACGCGATCCTGAGCGGCCGCTTGGCCTTGAAGGAACCGTGCGTGAAGTAGCGGTGGAAGCCGATCGTGATGCCGTGGCAGCCCAGGAAGTAGAAGAACACCAGCAGACCGAGGTCCAGCCAGCTCACACCCCAGCCCCACGCCAGCGGCACCGCCGCCAGCAGCGCGAGGAACGGGACGGTGATGAAGAGCAGCAGGGTGATCTGCTCGATCGAACGCTTCTGCTCGCCGCCCAGGGTGGCGGAGGGAGTGGGGGTGTCGTCGGTGGTCTTCGAAGAGTCTTCGATCACGTCGGAACTCGTGGTCATGCGCGTCCCCTGTGGGGTCTTGGATTGAGACAGATGCCGGGGCCGGGAAAACCGTGCGGTACTTCCTACGGTTCCGTAACCTACGGCATCGTAAGTATGGCAGCGCGGCGTCCGGCGGCAAGAGCCCGAAAGCCTGCGCGTCCGCACGGACACCTATCCTGGAGTCGGTCGGACAGCGCGGTCCGCTCTGATTTCTTCCCGGATGTCCGGTCCCGTATGCGGTGACAGCCGCCCGACCGCCCTCCGGGTTCCCTCCCGGACGAGCTTCAACACTGCAAGGAGCCGCACCTGTGAGCAGTGCCGACGACCTGACAACGAGCACCACGACGACCAGCAGTGCGTTGCGCGCCGACATCAGGCGACTGGGTGACCTCCTCGGCGAAACCCTCGTCCGACAGGAGGGTCCCGAGCTGCTCGAGCTCGTCGAGAAGGTCCGCCGCCTCACCCGCGAGGACGGCGAGGCCGCCGCCGAGCTGCTGCGCGGCACCGAACTGCAGACCGCGGCCAAGCTGGTCCGCGCCTTCTCCACCTACTTCCACCTGGCCAACGTCACCGAACAGGTCCACCGCGGCCGCGAGCTGCGCGCCAAGCGCGCCGCCGAGGGCGGCCTCCTCGCCCGTACGGCCGACCGGCTGAAGGACGCCGACCCCGAGCACCTGCGCCAGACGGTCGCCCACCTCAATGTTCGCCCCGTGTTCACGGCCCACCCCACCGAGGCCGCACGCCGGTCCGTCCTCAACAAGCTCCGGCGCATCGCCGCGCTCCTGGAGCTGCCCGTCATCGAAAGCGACCGCCGCCGCTACGACACCCGCCTGGCCGAGAACATCGACCTCGTCTGGCAGACGGACGAACTGCGCGTCGTACGCCCCGAGCCCGCCGACGAGGCCCGCAACGCCATCTACTACCTGGACGAGCTGCACGCCGGCGCGGTGGGGGACGTGCTGGAGGACCTCACCGCCGAACTGGAGCGGGTCGGCGTCAAGCTCCCCGACCACACCCGCCCCCTCACCTTCGGCACCTGGATCGGCGGCGACCGCGACGGCAACCCCAACGTCACCCCCCAGGTCACCTGGGACGTCCTCATCCTCCAGCACGAGCACGGCATCAACGACGCCCTGGAGATGATCGACGAGCTCCGCGGCTTCCTGTCGAACTCCATCCGCTACACCGGGGCCACCGAGGAACTGCTCGAGTCACTGCAGGCCGACCTCGAGCGACTGCCCGAGATCAGCCCCCGCTACAAGCGCCTCAACGCCGAGGAGCCCTACCGCCTCAAGGCCACCTGCATCCGGCAGAAGCTGGAGAACACCAAGCAGCGCCTCGCCAAGGGCACCCCGCACGACGAGGGCCGCGACTACCTCGGCACCTCCGAGCTGCTCGCCGACCTCACCCTCATCCAGACCTCCCTGCGCGAACACCGCGGCGGCCTCTTCGCCGACGGCCGCATGGACCGCACGATCCGCACCCTCGCCGCCTTCGGCCTCCAGCTCGCCACCATGGACGTACGCGAACACGCCGACGCCCACCACCACGCCCTCGGCCAGCTCTTCGACCGGCTCGGCGAGGAGTCCTGGCGGTACGCCGACATGCCCCGCGAGTACCGGACCAAGCTGCTCGCCAAGGAACTGCGGTCCAGAAGGCCCCTCGCCCCCACCCCGGCACCCGTCGACGCGGCCGGCGAGAAGACCTTCGGCGTCTTCCAGACCGTCAAGCGAGCCCTGGAGGTCTTCGGACCCGAGGTCATCGAGTCGTACATCATCTCGATGTGCCAGGGCGCGGACGACGTGTTCGCCGCCGCCGTCCTCGCCCGCGAGGCCGGCCTCGTCGACCTGCACGCCGGCTGGGCCAAGATCGGCATCGTCCCGCTCCTGGAGACCACCGACGAGCTCAAGGCCGCCGACACGATCCTGGAGGACATGCTCTCCGACCCGTCCTACCGGCGCCTCGTCGCGCTCCGGGGCGACGTCCAGGAGGTCATGCTCGGCTACTCCGACTCCTCGAAGTTCGGCGGCATCACCACCAGCCAGTGGGAGATCCACCGCGCCCAGCGCCGCCTGCGTGACGTCGCCCACCGGTACGGCGTCCGGCTCCGGCTCTTCCACGGCCGCGGCGGCACCGTCGGCCGCGGCGGCGGCCCCTCCCACGACGCGATCCTCGCCCAGCCCTGGGGCACCCTGGAAGGCGAGATCAAGGTCACCGAGCAGGGCGAGGTCATCTCCGACAAGTACCTCGTGCCCTCCCTCGCCCGGGAGAACCTGGAGCTGACGGTCGCCGCCACCCTCCAGGCCTCCGCCCTGCACACCGCCCCCCGCCAGTCCGTGGAGGCACTGGCCCGCTGGGACGCGGCGATGGACGTCGTCAGCGACGCCGCACACTCCGCCTACCGCAGCCTGGTCGAGGACCCCGACCTGCCCGCGTACTTCTTCGCCTCCACACCGGTGGACCAGCTCGCCGACCTCCACCTGGGATCCCGCCCCTCGCGGCGCCCCGATTCCGGCGCCGGTCTGGACGGTCTGCGGGCGATCCCCTGGGTCTTCGGCTGGACCCAGTCGCGGCAGATCGTGCCCGGCTGGTTCGGCGTGGGCTCGGGCCTGAAGGCCCTGCGCGAGGCCGGCCTCGACACCGTCCTCGACGAGATGCACGAGCAGTGGCACTTCTTCCGCAACTTCATCTCCAACGTCGAGATGACCCTCGCCAAGACGGACCTGCGCATCGCCGCCCACTACGTCGACACCCTCGTCCCGGACGACCTCAAGCACGTCTTCGCCACCATCAAGGCCGAGCACGAACTGACCGTGCGCGAGGTACTGCGAGTGACGGGCGAACCGGAACTGCTGGACGCCGCACCGGTCCTCAAGCAGACCTTCACCATCCGCGACGCCTACCTGGACCCGATCTCCTACCTCCAGGTCACCCTGCTCAAGCGCCAGCGCGACGCGGCGGCGGCCGGGGAGCAGCCGGACCCGCTGCTGTCCCGGGCCCTGCTCCTCACCGTCAACGGCGTGGCGGCGGGCCTGCGCAACACCGGCTGATCCCGCACATGAGAATGCCCCCCGTGCTCCGTACGAGCACGGGGGGCACCGTCATGCCGTGGATCAGGCCTTGCGACGACGGAACACCAGGTAGCCGCCCGCGGCCAGCAGCGCCGCCGCAGCCGCCGCCAGCAGACCGACCGGAGCACCGCTGCCGGTCTCCGCGAGATCGCCCCCGCCGCCCTGCCCCGGCGAAGACGACGACGCGACGCTCGCGGACGGCGACGCCCCGCCCGAGACCGCACCCGCCGGCTCCTCCCCGCCAGGCTCCGTGACCGTGTCGCCGGGCTCCGTCACCGTGTCGTCGGGCGACTCCTGCGACGCGCTCGCGGTCGGCTCCACCGAAGCGCCGGGCGTGTCCGTCCCCGGCGTCGTGCCGTCCGCCGCGGGGCAGGTGTGCGAGAGGTTGAACAGCTCCAGATCGCCGCCGCTCACCTCGGCGACGGCGGAGGTCAGCTCCGCCCCCGGAGCCGAGGCCACGTAGGCGTGCTTGTCGGACGGCGGCCCGAAGTCGGTGACCACCTGCTGCCCACCCGGCTCGAAGGTCACCGTCAGCTTGACGAAGTCCGTGGAGTTCCCGGGCAGCACGAAGTGCCAGCCGTCCTGCCCCGCGGGAACACCGGGGCACTGGTCCGAGGACTCCTGCGGGGCCCCGCCGTCATCGGTGGTCGAGGTGCGCGGAAGATCCTGCCGCAGCTGCACGGTGTACGTGTCGTCGGTGGAGGCGAAGGCCGGTGCCGCGGCGCCCGCGACGAGCAGCAGCGAGGCAAGCGGAACAGCGACCGGCAGAGCGGCCGAGGCGGCGGCGACAAAGGCGCCGACGCGGGGAAGGGTTCGCATGTGGCAGTAGTCCATCTTCGAGATCTGAACAGAAGATGTGGAGGGTGTGGCTCAGCATCCACCCACGCCATGACCAGGTCAATCACGAACAGGCAACACTAAGCCCCCCCACAGGACCTGAGAACGCCGAAACCCCTCACATCGTCACGAACACCGCCGTGAGCAGCGCGATCCCCGACCCCGCCATCACCCACGCCACCCGCGTCCGCCGCAACCCGCCCGCCACCACCACCGAGGCGAGCAGCAACGCCCCACCCAGCGGCACCCACGCGTAGAGGATCCCGGCGGGACCGGAACGCACCACGTCATCGCTGCCCGGCTTCACCACAACGCTGTACGTCTGCCCCTTCCGCACGGCGGCCGTGTGCTCGATGACCACGCTCTTCCGGGCCGTGGACCCCGTCGACAACGGCGCGTACGGCCCCGTACAGGTCTCCTCACCGCACCGCGTCACCTCGATCGTGCCGCGCTCCCGCCCCTTGGTGAGCATCACGTGCTGAGCGGTCCCCCAGGACGCCCACACACCGGCGATCAGGATCAGCGCCGCGACCGTCCCCATCGCCGCGATCCGCCCGAACCGCAGCGCGGCGACCGAGGCCTGGCGGGAAGAGGCGGTGGCCTGACGGGGGGAGGTGGCTGTGGCAGGCATGGCGGCGATCCTTGGCCATGGAGTGTCGGAAAGTCAATGCCGACTGGTGAGGGACCGGAGCACGGGGCTTTCAACCTCCTTGCGAAACACGGAAGATGAGAGGACAGCGGGACGAGGGGGGAGTGGCATGACCGGGCTGATGTTCGTCCACGGCACCGGGGTCAGACGCAAGGCCTACGACAAGACCACAGCCGAACTACGCAAGGGGCTCGCGCACATCGCACCGGACACCAAGGTGCACGAGTGCTACTGGGGTGACGTCTTCGGCGTGCACGAGGGGCAGGGCCGGACGACCGTACCGGGCGCGGCAAAGACCGTCCGTACCGCAGCGAAGCCGACCGCTGCGACGGCCGGCACCACGGTCGGGAAACCGTCCGAGGAAACGTCCGCCGACCTGCCCCCCGACGACGAGGCCGCCAACATCTGGGGCGTCCTCTACGACGCCCCCCTCACACCCCTGCGCCCACCGGCGCCGGACGACCAGGCCGACATCGCCCGGGCGTTGTACGAACGCCCCCGCCCCGGATTCGCCGACCAGGCCCGCGCCCTCGCCGCCGAACCACCGGCCGATCTCGCCGCGCTCCTCGACGTGGCCGGCGCACGCGCTGAGTTCACCGACGCCATGACCGCCGTCCTCGACAGCTCCGCCGGCCAGGAGGCCCTCACCCACGGCCTGCCCGCAGGGGAGCTGCCCACCGCCGTCGCCACCGCCGTCGTCGCCCACCTGCTCAGTGGCGCCATCCGCGACGGCAGCCCCCCGCCCTGGTCCCCCGCACAGCGCGACGAGGCCGTCCGCCTCCTCACCCAGGCCCTCGGCGGCGGAACCGTACGCGGCGTCCTCGGCGGCACCTGGACCGTGCTCGCCCACCTGGGCGGGATGCGCTACCTGATGTGGAAACGCGCCTCCATGACGGACAAGGCCCACCCCAAAGCCGGCGACATCCTCAAATACCTCGCCCGAGGCGACGGACTGCGCACCCACATCCGGCAAACCGTGACCGACGTCGCCGCACAACACGGCCCCGTCGTGCTCGTCGCCCACAGCCTCGGCGGCGTCGCCGCCGTCGACCTGCTCGCCCGGCACGAACTGCCCGGCGTACGCCACCTAGTCACCGTCGGCTCCCAAGCCGCCCACCTCCACGAACTGGGCGCCCTGCCCTGCCTCGACCCCGGCAAACCCCTGCCCGAACACTTCCCGTCCTGGACCAACGTCTACGACAGGCGCGACCTGCTCGCCTTCCTCGCCGAGCCGGTCTTCCCCGGCCGGGCCAGGGACATCGAGCGCACATCGGGACAGCCCTTCCCCGCCTCCCACAGCGCCTACTTCAGCAACCCCGACCTCCACACACTCCTCGCCGGCATCCTCAGGGAAGGCGAGGCGTGACCGAGCCCCTCCCCGACATCGACCCACGGCGCACCCACGCCGTCCTCGTCGGCGCCGAACAGTACGCCACCCGCCACAACCCGCTCCCCGGAGCAGCCGCCGACGCACTCGGCCACGCACGGTGGCTGACCGAGAACGGCGTCCCCGCCGACCACATCCACCTGTGCGTGTCCCCCCTCGACGCCGCCCGCACCGAGGAGGAGGCCCGGCACCTGGGCATCACCCGACTGCGGACCGCCACCGAGTCGGACGTCCGCGACGCTCTCGTCAGCCTGCACGGCCAACAGGCCGACCTGCTCTGGTTCGCCTGGAGCGGCCACGGCGTGCACCTCCCACCCGACGGTGTCGAACTCCTGCCGTACGCCGACGGCAGCTGGGCCCTGGACACCAAAAGCCTGCGCGACTCCCTGCTCCACGACCCCGGCTACGACGGCATCGCCCGCAAAGTGCTCCTCATCGACGCCTGCCGCCTCGTACCCCCCTCCACAGCCATGGCCCACGGCCACGGAATCAACAGTTTCCCCAACACCGTCCCCCGGCCCAGGCCACCCACCCTGCTCATCGCCCTCAAAGCCACCCAGGCCGGAAGCGCCGCATACAGCGGCTCCGAAGGCGGACTGTTCACCCGCACCCTCCTCGACCAACTCCGTGACCACCAGGCATGGCCACCCGACCTCACCCACGTCGCCGAAGCCGTCCGCGCGGCCCTGCGCGCCGAGGGCAGCCAAAGCATCAGCATCGACGACGAACACTGGACCGGCCCCCGCCTGCGCCCCACACCGTCCGTCAACCGGCCCGACTGGCTGCGCACCCACGACGAGGCCCTCACCCGGCTCGGCGCCAAGGGCAGATTCCTCACCGACAACGGCCTGCCCTACCTGCCGCCCGACCCCCGCCACAAAGCCTCCCCCGACCGCATCCTCGCCGACCTCACCGGCAGCAGCGACTCCACCGGCTTCGGGGCACCTCTACGCGGCGTCCTCCTCACCGGTCCCGCCGGCGTCGGCAAGACCCGCACCTGCTTCGAAATCGCCCAACGCGCACTGAGTAAAAAGTGGCAGGTCTTCCACCCACAGCGAGACGCCGGCCTGAACGCCGAACAACTCCTGGACGGCGTCCGCGAAGCCGTCGGACCCGAGGGCCAAGTCCTCCTCGTCCTCGACTACCTCGACAGATACGGCAACCTCGACCTGGCCGACCTGAACGCCCTCCTGCACACCGAGGCCGAGCACGGCCTGCGCATCGCCTGCGTCGCCTCCGTCCGCCCTGGCGCCCTCGAAACCCTCGGCAACCGCGGCTACCGGGATCTCTTCACCCGCGTCGAACTCCGCAACGACGACGAACGCGAACAAGCCGTCGCCCAGCGCATCTTCGAAAAGGTCGCCGAAAACGCCCTCGGCATCCTCGGCGACGAGAAGATGGCCGCCCTCTGCTCCACCCGCCCCATCCTCGCCCTGTTGCTCGCCCTCGAACTCGAGCGACTGGCCGACGCCCGACGGCTCGACCCCTCCGCCACCGATGCACCCCGCCCCGACACCCTCATCGGCTGGTTCGTGAATCGCACCGGAGAGGAATTCGGCGCGGCATCCGACCGTGCGGAACTCCTCGCCGCGGCCGCCGCGACCCTCGCCTGCGTCCACACCCGCGACGCCGTCGAACAGGCCGCCGACACCCTGCTGCACCACCACACGAACACCCCCGGCGTCACCGGCGCATGGGTCGTCGCCCGTCTCAAATCACACGGATGGCTGGTCACCGCGGCCGAGCAGCCTGAAGAGACCCTCGACACCTTCCACGACATCGTCACCGACCTCTTCCTCAGCCAGACCTGCCTTCCCGACCACTACACCTTCGCCCCGGACATCCCCCCACAGTTCCTGAACGCCCTCCGCGGCGACATACGCTCCCTGCACCGCGCCGTAGAGCACCTCGACCGCTGGGGCTCCGACCTCGAGGACACCCACCACCGGGAACTCGCCCGAGCCTGCGCCACCTGGCTGGGGGCCAACACCGCAACCGTCCTCGGCCTGTTCCGCGACAACCCTGTCGAAGGCATGTCCACCCTCCTGGCGATGATCTCCGCCACCCCCTGGCGCCGAGCAGTCGTCGACCGATGGCACACCCTCGTCACCCCTTGGCTGGAGGGAGCCGACCCCACTCGCATCCGTACCTTCCTCACGGGCGCCGCCCTCAACTGCGGCCGTGCCCCCACCGCCCTCCTCGAAGCCGCCCAGGAATGGCTCGATCGGCACGCCGACCAGGACCCCGACGCCATCCACCTCATCAACGCCCTCGCCCGCGCCACCATCGGCCCCGACCGCCCCACCGACGACTACGAGCGGTACGTCGCCGCCCCCGCCCGCACCTGGCTCGACCGGCACGGCACCACGCGCGAAGGCCGCGTCCGCCTGCGCACCCTCCTGCGCCACACCGGACACCGCCCCGACATCGCCGCTCACGCCGCCCACACCGCCGTGCAACTCGCCGACGACCTCAGCCAGGAACTCGCGACCGGACGCCTGCTCACCACCCTCCACCGCACCGAGCACATCCCCGCCACCGACCGGGCCCGACTGGCAAAAGCCACCCACGAGTGGCTGACCAAATACGGCACCCACGACCAGGCCACCTACCTCTACACAGCGGCCCTCCCCAGCCCCCACCTGCCCCGCGTCGACCCCATCGCCGCGTTCGCCCTCACCTGGCTGCACTGCCGCAGCGACAGCACCGACGCCAGCTACGTCCTGAAAGCCCTGCTCAAAACCCCTGACCTGCACCCCGACACCGTCGGCCGAACAGTGCGGTACGCCCACACCTGGCTCTCCGACCCGAAGAACGGGCTGGACGACGACGCCTCCTTCGTCCTCGCCCCCCTGCTCCACGAGGCCACCCTCACGGCCGCCCCCGAATCCGCCCCGGACAGCGTCGCAGCCGCACTCGCCTGGCTCGAACGGCACCCGCTCCTGCCGACGGCGACCTTCGTCCTGCGCCACCTCCTGAAGTACCGGGACAGCACCACCACCGACCCCGACCACCCCAGCGTCACCGACATCGCCGTCTCCGCCACCTTCACCTGGCTCACGGCCAACCGGACATGGGACCGGCAGCTCCTGGGCCCCTTCATCGCCCGCACCAGCGACATGCACCAAGAGCAGCGGCAGAAGGCGGCGGAAGCGGTCCTCGCACGCATGCCCACCACCCCGGACACGGACCTGGACGACAGCTTCGTCCTGCAAGAACTCCTGCGAATGAACGGCCTGCGCGGTGACCAGCAGGACGACATCCTCCGGCACGCACGCACCTGGCTCGAAGCCCACCCCCAGGACCCCCAGGCCTCCTTCGTCATCGCCCCCTACCTCTACCGCGTGCTCCACGGCCAGAACTCGGACGCCGTCAAGGCCGGCGTCGATCGGGCGCTGCGCTGGCTGGCGAAGAACGGCGACAGCGACAGAGCCGTCTACGTACTCGACGCCCTCCGCTCCGCCCGCAAAACCGTCCCCGACGACCTCGACACGACGACGCTCACCCGCCTCACCCTGCACTGGGTCCGCGCCTGCCCCACCCATGACAAGGCCCTCCCAGTCCTGGAAAAGGCACTCAGAAAAGCCGACGAACTCGGCGACGACGGGGCCCGGGCAGTGCTCGAGGCGGTCCAGGCCCGGCTCGCCGCACGCGACCGCACACAGGAAACCGCCGACGAAGAGAACAGCCTCCTGGATCTGCTGTTGAGCACGAGCCTGAAATACCCGGACATCTGGCCCCCCGCCGCCCGGTGCGCGAGGAACAGACTCGACCTCGACCACCCCTTGCCGAGCGACAACCGAGTGCTCCGCAGACTCCTGGCCCACTGTGCGGACGACGAGAACCCCGACCCCGACCTGGTGCGCGCCGCACTCGACTGGCTGAAGGCCTACGCCCCCAACGAAAGGGCGGGCAACCTGCTTGTCGCGCTGCTGGACCTACGCAACCCCCCGCACGGCACACGCCTGGCCACGATCGAGCACTCGATGAACCAGCTCCGGTCACCGCACGGCACCAGCCAGACCGCCGGATACCTCCTGGAACACCTTTTGATCAGCCTGCGGAGGACTCCTCCTCCGCACCCCGACGTCCTCCCCGTGGCACTCGCCTGGCTACGCGAACACGCACCCCGACGCAGAGCAAAACACGTCCTGCGGACGCTCGCCGCCTACGATTCCGCCGCCCCCCGCCACCCCGACGTCAGAACCCAGGCCGACCGCTGGCTCGCCGCCCACCCCGACGCCACGGAAGACATCCAGACCAGCCTCGCGGCCTACCTGCCCCCCACCTGACCACGTCCGACGCTGTGCGCACCCTCAGGAGTTGTACGTCCCCTGCGCCCGCTCCAGCCCCTCGATCACCAGGCACTCCACGGCATCCGCCGCCCGGTCCACGAAGTAGTCCAACTCCTTGCGCTCCGCCGACGAGAAGTCCTTCAGCACGAAATCCGCCACCGGCATACGACCCGGAGGACGCCCGATCCCGAACCGCACCCGGTGATAGTCGGACCCCATCGCCTTCGTCATCGACTTCAGCCCGTTGTGACCGTTGTCCCCGCCACCGAACTTCAACCGCAGCGTGCCGAAATCGATGTCCAACTCGTCATGGACGGCCACGATGTTCGCCACAGGCACCTTGTAGAAGTCCTTCAGCGCGTTCACCGGCCCGCCCGACAGATTCATGTACGACATCGGCTTCGCCAGAATCACCCGCCGGTTCGCCGGCCCAGGCGGCCCGATCCGCCCCTCCACGACCTGCGCCTGCGCCTTACCGGCCCGCTTGAACCTGCCCCCGACCCGCTCCGCGAGCAGATCGGCGACCATGAACCCCACGTTGTGCCGGTTGCCGGCGTACTCGGGCCCCGGATTTCCCAGCCCCACGATCAGCCAGGGCGCGTTGGCATCGGTCGTCACGTGCATGTCTCCTTGATACGCGCCAGCCGCTGCCCCCACGGGGAACAGCGGCTGACGAAACGACGAAGGTGAGGATCAGGCCTCGGCGGCCTCTTCGCCCTCGGCCTCACCCTCCGGGGCCTCCTCCGCCTGCGCGGAAAGGATCTGCAGGACGACCGTGTCCCCGTCGACGGCCAGCGTGGTGCCGCTCGGCAGCGGGATGTCCTTGGCCAGGACCGAGTCACCGGCCGCCAGACCCTCGATGGAGACCGTGACGGACTCGGGGATGTGCGTGGCCTCGGCCTCCACCGGCAGCGCGTTCAGCACGTGCTCCAGCAGGTAACCGCCCGGCGCCAGCTCACCCTCGGTGTGGACGTAGATGTCGACGTTGACCTTCTCGCCGCGCTTCACGAGCAGCAGGTCCACGTGCTCCAGGAAGCCCTTGATCGGGTCACGCTGCACGGACTTCGGAATCGCCAGCTCGTTCTTCTTGCCGTCGATGTCCAGCGCGATCAGGACGTTCGGCGTACGCAGGGCAAGAAGCAGGTCGTGACCCGGAAGGGTCAGGTGCACCGGGTCCAGACCGTGGCCGTACAGAACACCCGGGACCTTGCTGTCGCGGCGGATACGGCGGGCAGCGCCCTTGCCGAACTCGGTACGCGTCGCGGCGGCGATCTTCACCTCGGACATGTGATCACTCCTCGTAGAAACCAGTAACGGACGTGGTCACCCGGCCACGAACGGCCTGCTACGAAGAGCGCGTCGATAACGGATCGCCGAATCCACCGCCGTAAGACGGAGAACGGCCTCCCTCGCCGAGCAACTTCAGCAGTCTACTCGGCGAGGAAGGCCGTACCCAAAAGGATCTTGTGAGGGGTCCCTACCGTCCCTACTGCTCGACTGTCCCTACTGCTCGTCGAACAAGCTCGTCACCGAACCGTCCTCGAACACCTCACGCACCGCACTCGCGATCGTCGGCGCGATCGACAACACCGTGATCTTGTCCAGGCCATCGCTCAGCTCACCCGGAGTCGGCAGCGTGTTCGTGAACACGAACTCACTCACCCGGGAGTTCTTCAACCGGTCCGCCGCCGGACCCGACAGCACACCGTGCGTAGCCGTCACGATGACGTCCTCCGCGCCGTGCGCGAAAAGAGCGTCCGCGGCCGCGCAGATCGTGCCACCCGTGTCGATCATGTCGTCGACCAGCACACACACACGCCCCTTGACCTCACCCACCACCTCGTGGACGGTCACCTGGTTCGCCACATCCTTGTCACGCCGCTTGTGCACGATCGCCAGCGGCGCACCCAGCCGGTCGCACCACCGGTCCGCGACCCGCACCCGGCCGGCGTCCGGGGACACCACCGTCAACTTGCCCTTGTCCACCTTCTCGCCCACATAGTCCGCGAGAAGCGGAAGCGCGAACAGATGATCCACCGGCCCGTCGAAGAACCCCTGGATCTGATCGGTGTGCAGGTCCACGGTCAGAATGCGATCCGCACCCGCCGTCTTCATCATGTCCGCGATCAGACGCGCCGAAATCGGTTCACGTCCACGGTGCTTCTTGTCCTGCCGCGCGTAACCGTAGAACGGCACGATGACCGTGATGGAGCGCGCCGACGCCCGCTTCAGCGCGTCGATCATGATCAACTGCTCCATGATCCACTGATTGATCGGAGCCGTATGGCTCTGAATCACGAAGCAGTCCGCACCACGCGCAGACTCCTGATAACGCACATAGATCTCGCCGTTGGCGAAGTCGAAGGCCTTGGTCGGGACAACCCCGACACCCAGCTGGTGGGCGACCTCCTCGGCAAGCTCGGGGTGGGCGCGGCCGGAGAAGAACATCATCTTCTTCTCGCCGGTCGTCTTGATCCCGGTCACAGCACTGTCTCCTCAGAGGTCTCACAACTGGTACCGAACAACCCTCTCAGCTGGCTGCGAGAGGCCGTCCCGGCTGGTGGGGTGCAGGTGTCCACTTATGTGGATGTGCACTTATCACGGTACGCCGTGTCCGGCGTGCCCGTTTCCGGTCAGTCTTCGCCATCCCCCTGGCGGGAGGCCTCCTCGGCCGCCTTCGCAGCCGCGCTCCCCGGACGCTTACGAGCCACCCAACCCTCGATATTCCGCTGCTGACCACGGGCCACGGCCAACGAACCCGGCGGCACATCCTTCGTGATCACCGAGCCCGCCGCGGTGTACGCGCCGTCCCCGACCGTGACAGGAGCCACAAACATGTTGTCCGAACCGGTACGGCAGTGCGAACCCACCGTGGTGTGGTGCTTGGCCTGCCCGTCGTAGTTCACGAACACACTCGCGGCACCGATGTTCGTGTACTCACCGATGGTGGCGTCACCGACGTACGAGAGGTGAGGGATCTTGGTCCCCTCGCCGATGGAGGCGTTCTTGGTCTCCACGTACGTCCCGATCTTGCCCTTCGGACCCAGGCACGTACCCGGCCGGAGGTAGGCGAACGGCCCCACACTCGCCTGCGGACCGACCTCCGCACCGTTGGCAACCGTGTTGTCCACGCGAGCGCCGGCCCCGACACGAGTGTCGACGAGGCGGCTGTTGGGGCCCACCTCCGCGCCCTCACCCAGATGCGTGGAACCGTGCAGCTGAGTACCCGGGTGCACGACGGCGTCCTGCTCGAAGGTGACAGTCACGTCGACCCAGGTCGTCGCCGGGTCGATGACGGTCACGCCGGCCAGCATGGCCTCGGTGAGCAGCCGGTCGTTGAGAATCCGGCGCGCCTCGGAGAGCTGCACCCGGTTGTTGATCCCGGCGATCTCCCGGTGATCGGCGGCCACGGAGGCACCGACCCGGTGACCGGCCTCACGGAGAATCCCGAGGACGTCGGTGAGGTACTCCTCACCCTGACTGTTGTCCGTACGGACCTTCCCGAGCGCGTCCGCGAGCAACTGCCCGTCGAACGCGAACACCCCGGAGTTGATCTCCCGGATGGACCGCTGCGACTCGGAGGCGTCCTTGTGCTCGACGATCGCGGTGACGGCCCCGGAGGCGCCGTCGCGCACGATACGGCCGTAACCGGTGGCGTCCGGCACCTCGGCGGTGAGCACGGTGACCGCGTTGCCGTCGGCCGAGTGGGTGGCGGCGAGGGCCTGAAGCGTCTCGCCGGTCAGCAAGGGCGTATCCCCGCATACGACGACCACCGTCCCGTCGACGGAACCGCCGAGCTCCTCCAGCGCCATGCGTACGGCGTGCCCGGTGCCGTTCTGCTGCGCCTGCACCGCCGTGCGGACCTCGGCGTCGATCTCGGCGAGGTGCGCGGTGACCTTCTCACGGGCGTGGCCCACGACCACGACGAGGTTCTCGGGCCGCAACGCACGCGCGGCGGCGAGCACATGGCCCACGAGGGAACGGCCACAGATCTCGTGCAGGACCTTGGGTGTGGCCGACTTCATACGGGTGCCCTCACCCGCTGCGAGAACGACGACGGCTGCCGGGCGAATGGCGCTCACGGGGTTGCCCTTCGGCTTTGGATGGGTGGGGGTTGGACATCCGCAGGATACCGGGGGGTTTCGTGAGGGTTATGAGTAAGGGCCCTGACAGGTCAGTCAGGGCCCGAACCGAGCATTGCTCCCCCGCCAGGACTCGAACCTGAAATACACCGTCCAAAGCGGAGTGTGTTGCCGATTACACCACGGGGGATTACCGAGGGCAGCCTACGCGGTTCGCCGCTTGGCCTCCACCACCATGCCAGACCACCAGCCTTCGATACGACGGTACAGGTCGGCTCCTCCCCGGGCATCGACACGGAGGCAGCCGTAGTAGGTCTCGTTTGTGTTCTTCCGGTTCGTGCTGGGTTTGTGCTTCTTGAGTGTCGTCTTGAGAAGCGCTGATCGTTCGACGCCGACATGATCTGCCCAGAACTGCTCGGCGCTTGCCACGTCGGCGGTCTCGTGGATCTGCACGGCGAACCTGAGGCGTTCCGGCTCCACCCCGAGCAGATTGAGCCAGGCCAGGAAGAGGGTGATCATGCCGGGGTCGCTGTTCACGAAGGTGACGCGCTCCTGTCGCCGGTACGGCTTGCTCTTCGAGCCCTCGGCCCAATAGAGGCCGATGCCCACCAGGAAAAGCTCGCGGTCCGTCAGCTGCCCGATCTCTCGCGCCGCCGACTGCTGGGTCCGCTGGCGCTCCTCTTCCCGCAGACGCAGTGTGGCTTCCCAGCCGCGCTTGGCGATCGCCGATGCCTCCTCCCGCGTCCGCTTCCGACGCTCCGGCTTCGGCAGATCCCGTACCCACAACGAGATCGAACTCTTGGAGCACCCCAGCTCCACCTGGATCTGGTCGTACGTCCAGCCCTGGAGCCGCAGTTCCCTCGCCCTGTCCCTCAGGTCGTCCTTCGCGTTCGGGCGCTTCGTCCATTCCGGAGGCGGCTCGCCCTCCAGGAGGCGGTTGAGGATGTCGTTGTTGTCGACGTGCAGTCGGTCGCGGATCTGGCGTCGGCTGAGTCCCTCGCGCCGCAGCCCCACCGCCCGCTCCCGCAACCCCTCGAAGTCCGCGTACTTGCCATGCGCATGTGCCATACGCATACCGTCCGGCCGGAATCCGATCTTCCGGGGTCGAACGGTGAGCGATTCAGCAGTTCGAGGGATTTCAGGCGGAATCGTCGCCGTTCGATCACGGAGTGTGGTGTGGGCCAGGCGTCGAAACTCACCGGAAAAGGGGCGCCGGGCGCCCGTAGGCTGGAGGCATGACCACGACGGGGGAAGACCACACGACGGCCTTGGGAGGGCCGTGGTGGTGGGTGCGGCGGCGAAGTGCGGCGTTGGATTTGAGTCTGGCGGTGGTGTCGTCGGCGGAGTGCGCGGTGGAGGGGTATCCCTTCGCGCGGGACGCGGGGATTCCGGTGGCCGCCGGGATCGTGTTCGGGCTGTTGGCCGGCTCTGTGCTGGTGGTGCGGCGCAGGTGGCCGGTCGCGGTGGTGCTGGTGACGATCGCGATCACGCCTGCTCAGATGGGTTTCCTGATGGGCATCGTCGGCCTGTACACGTTGGCGGCGTCGGAGTTGCCGCGGCGGATCATCGGATCGCTGGCGGGGATGTCGCTGGTGGGGACGTTGATCGTGACGTTCGTGCAGGTGCGGCAGGACATGGCGCAAGGGGAATTGACGATCGGGGACTGGTTCGTCCCCTTCGCGGCGATCACGATTTCGCTGGGGCTGACCGCGCCGCCGGTTCTGCTGGGTCTGTACATAGGGGCGCGGCGGCGGTTGATGGAGAGTCTGCGGGAGCGGGCGGACAGTCTGGAGCGGGAGCTTCAGTTGTTGGCGGAGCGGGCCGAGGAGCGGGCCGAGTGGGCGCGGAATGAGGAGCGGACTCGGATCGCGCGGGAGATGCATGACGTCGTCGCTCATCGGGTGAGCTTGATGGTGGTGCATGCGGCCGCGCTGCAGGCGGTGGCTCGCAAGGATCCCGAGAAGGCTGTGAAGAATGCCGCGTTGGTGGGGGACATGGGGCGGCAGGCGTTGACCGAGTTGCGGGAGATGCTCGGGGTGCTGCGCAGCGGGGACGGCGGTGTGGCGCGGCGTGAGGGTGTGCCGTTGGCGGCGGTGGGGGTGGCCGCTGCTGCGGCGGCGTCGCGGGTGTCCGATGACGAGGGTGGGGCGGAGGGGCCTTGTCTGTCGGATCTGGAGGTGTTGGTGGGGCAGTCGGCGGCCGCGGGGATGGTGGTCGATCTGTCGGTGGAGGGTGAGGCGCGGTCGTATGCGGCGGAGATCGAGCAGACGGCGTTCCGTGTGGTGCAGGAGGCGTTGACGAACGTCCACAAGCATGCGGCGGGGGCGAAGACGCATGTGCGGTTGGCGCATCGGGCGTCGGAGATCGCGATGCAGGTGGAGAACGAGCCGCCGGACGAGGTGTCGTCGGCCTCGTCGGCGCGGTTGCCGTCCGGCGGCAATGGGCTGGTGGGGATGAAGGAGCGGGTTTCGGCGCTGGGCGGTGTGTTTGTGTCGGGGCCGACGGATGCGGGGGGTTTTCGGGTGTCGGCGGTGCTTCCGGCGTCGTGACCGCGTAGGCGCCGTGCGGTCGGTCGCGTGGCCGCCGCTGCCGGGGCTCAGTCGGCTGTCAGGCGGCTGGGTTCTATGCCGGAGACGAGGGTGGCGAGGGCCTGGTCGAGGTCGGGGCCGAGGTACCAGTCGCCGGTGTGGTCGAGGGCGTAGACGCGGCCGGCGGTGTCGATGGCGAGGAGTGCTTGGGTGTCGGTTTCGGCGCCGAGGGGGCAGACCTGGGTGTCGAGGGCGCGGCCGAGGTCGCCGAGGGTGCGGGCCATGTGGAGGCCGTGCAGCGGGTCGAAGTGGAGGGCGGCGGGGGCGATCTGGCGGCCGGGTCCGGTGGGGGTGATGTGGAGGCCGCCGAATTCGGCCCAGGCTTCGACGGCTGCGGGGAAGACGGCGTGCCGGTGTCCGGCGGGTGAGGTGTGGTCGCGCAGGGCGTCGGCCCAGATTTCGGCCTGCTTTATGTCCCAGCGTCCGGGTTGCCAGCCGGCGGCGCGCAGGGCGGCGTCGACGGGTACCGGGAAGCGTGTGGTGGAGGTGCGGTCGGGGTGCATCTGCCGTTCGTTCGTCGAGGTCAGGGACCAGCGCTGGTGGCGCTGTCGTGCGGTTTTCCTTGCTGTGGGGGATGTGAGGGGTGACGGGGTGACGGGGTGACGGGGTGACGGGGTGATGGGGTGATGGGGTGACGGGGTGATGGAGGGTGTGTTGCGGGTCAGCCGGCTGTCGTCGTGGGGTCGACGATGCGGACGCCGAAGTGGGCGCTGAGGGCTGTGCAGGCGCGGCAGGGTGCGGCGAAGCTGCCGTGGAGGGGGTCGCCGTCCTCGCGGATGCGTCTGGCGGTGAGTTTGGCCTGTTTGAGGGCTTTGCGGGCTTCGCCGTTGGTCATCGGTCTGCGGGCGGCGCGTTTGCTGCGGGCGGCGTCGGCGGCGGCGATGTGACGGGAGATGAGCATGGTTTCGGCGCAGCGGCCGGTGAAGCGGTCGCGCCCGGCGCTGGGGAGGATGTCCAGGAAGTCCTGGACGAGGGGGTGCAGGGCGGGTGGCTGGTCGCCGCGGGCGGCGGTGCCGGTGAGGGTGGCGCCGCGGACGGAGAGGGCGGCGGCGACGGTGGGGAGTATGCCGTCGCGGCGGTGGCGCAGAGCGGGGGCGTGCGGGGTTTCGGTGCTGCTCCAGCCGATGCGGGGGTCGCCGGACGCGGCCGCGGGCGTGCCTGGTCGCGGTGCTGCTTGTGGTCCCGTCTGCGTCGTGTTCATGATCGTCATCCCCTCCCGAGCATCCCCCCGGCGGAGACAGACTGCCAAATGGCGAGGCTGGTGGGGAAGCTGGGGCTTCGCGACACGCCCGGGTTTGGGCGGGCTGTCACGACGGGGTGACGGCTGGTCACGGAAGCGGAGGGTCGCTGACCGGGGCCCGGTGACCGGTGTCGTCGTACCGCATAGGCTGTCCGCACCGCGATCCACGCGGTTTCCGCGTGGAGGGTTGACGAAGAGAAGTCGAGACGGAAGTCGAGACGGACGAGACAGTCGATACGGGGCGTAGTGGGCCAGAGCTGGTCACTGCGGTTCGTACAGAATGCCGCAGGGGGCAACCGCCATGACGACAGGTCGGCTCGGGCTGGGGGCACCTCCCGGCCGCCAGGCTGGGGGACAAGCCGCGCCGCCGAACGCGGCCTACGCCGGGCAGGTCGTGCACTTCCCGGATCCGGTCCGGGCGGCCCGTCACCCGAGAGGGGTGCGGGTGGACGAGCGCGGCTACCCCGACTTCTCGCCCTACGCGCGTGCGGCCGCGGAGATCGCCGAGCCGCCGGAGGGTTTCGGGGTCGACGAGTTGCGGCTGACGGATTACGTGTCGGCGAACGCGGCGCTGGCGGCGAGTGGGCACGAGTTGTGGGACACGGTGTCGGCGGTGGCGACGCCGCACGGCTTGACGTGGCATCACATGGTGGGTTCGCGGCACCTGGTGTTGGTTCCGGTCGAGGTGAAGGCGTTGCTGCGGCATCACGGTGGTATCGCGGTGGCGCGTGTCGATCAGAACAAGCGGGGGACGCGGCCGCTTCAGGAGACGCGTCCGGTGCATTTCCGGCTGCCGAAGTCGGGTGTGGCGGTGACGGAGTCGCAGGTGCAGGGGGTCGAGGAGGACCTCGGGTACCGGCTGCCGGGTGCGTACCGGTCGTTCTTGAAGGCGGCGGGCGGGTGTGCGCCGGTGGGGGCGGCGTTGGACGCGGAGTTGGGGCTGCTGGTGGACCAGCCGTTCTTCACGGTGCGGGACGAGGCGGCGGTCAATGACCTCGTGTACGTCAACAAGTGTCTGCGTGACCATCTGACCAAGGACTATCTGGGGGTCGGGTTCGTGCAGGGCGGGTTGCTGGCCGTGAAGGTGAAGGGCGAGCGGACCGGTTCGGTGTGGTTCTGCGCGTACGACGACGCGCGGGACGTGGATCCGGCGTGGCCGCCGGCGGAGCGGGTGGAGCGCTTGTTGCTGCCGTGCGGTGAGGATTTCGACGCGTTTCTGTCCCGGCTGGCGGGCAATCCGCCGGAGTTGGAGACGGTGGCGAATCTGATGGTGGACGGCGGATTCGCGCGTGCGGTGCCTGTGGATGCGGCGGCCTCGGCGCCTTCGGTGGGGGAGTGAGCTTCGCGATGGTGACGTTCGCACAGGCGCAGGAGCGCGCGGAAGAGTGGATCAACGGGGATGTGCCGTCGTACCAGCATCGTGAGGTGCTGGTGCGGGAGTTCGAACTCGGGTTCGTGGTGTGGGCCGAGGACCGTGCGGACGGGCCGCGTTCGGACGGGGGCGCGCAGCGGCTGGTGATCGCGCGGGACAGCGGGGAGGCCACGCTGTGGCCCTCGCTGCCGGTGGGTGAGGTGATTCGCCGGTACGAGGAGGAGTACGGCCGCCCGAACGGCGCGGCCGAACCGGCGCCGGCGCCTGCGGCTCGGGTGGACCTGAATCAGACGTCGTTCTTGTTGACTCCGCCGGAGTGGTTGCAGGAGGCGGCGGACAAGTTGGGGATTCCGGATCGGCGGGGGGCCGGGGGTGCCGGGTCGGGTGCCGGTGCGGCTGCTGCCTCGACGGGCGGTGGTACGCCGTCGTTGCCTGAGACGTGGGGTGGTCAGGAGGCTGGTGCTGGTGCTGGTGCTGGTGCTGGTGCTGGTGCGTCGAGTGGCGGGCCGGCGCCCGCGCCGCCGAGTGCGCCGGGCGTGCCGGCCGGGGCGACGCCCTGGGCCGGGACCGACACCAACGCGGACGCCGGTGAGGACCGTTCCGTGCCGCTGCCCGCGACCGTGTTCGCGCCGCCGCTGAGCGGCGCCGACGACGGGCCTCCGCCGCCCACGGCGACGCCGGACGCCAAGACGGCCCTGATATCGGGCGGCAGCCGGCTTCCGCCGACGGCACAGGCGCCGGCACTCGACGACCCGGACGGGTCGGGTGCGTCGTCTCCGGGTGGTCCGGGTACGCCGCCTCCGGGTGGGCCGGGTGGGGGTGCTACGCCGCCGCCTCCCTCTCCGTCGTCGTACGGGTATCCGCAGGGTTCGGGCGCTGCGGGTGCGCCGCCTCCGGGTGGGTCGGCTGGGGGTGTTACGCCGCCGCCTCCCTCTCCGTCGTCGTACGGGTATCCGCAGGGTGGGGGTGTTCCGGGTACGCCGCCTCCGGGTGGTGCGCCGGGGGCTGTGCCTCCGCCGCCGCCGGGTGCGCCGTCGTACGGCTATCCGCAGGGGTCCGACGGTGGTGCGGGGGTTCCTCAGCCTCCGGCTGCCGGGGCCGGTGCTCCGGGGCGGCCGCTTCCGCCGAATGCCGGGGACATCGCCGATGCAGCGACGAGCAAGGCGGCGCCTCCGCCGCGTCGTGGGGGCGCGGGTGCGAACCCGCCGCCTCCGCCGGGCGCCCCGGGGACGCCGGGAGCGCGGCCGGGCAGCACGCCTGCGCCGTCCGGGCCCGGTGCGCCGGGTGCACCGGCGGGCGGGTACGTGCCGACGCAGCTCGTATCGGCGCTCGGCCCCGACGGGCCTGAGGGTCCCGGATCGGGACCTGGGGCTCCGCAGGGACCTGGTGCCCCGCAGGGACCTGGTGCCCAGCAGGGGCCGGGGGCACCGCACGCTCCGGGCCCGCCGAACCCGCCTGGTGCGCCGCACTCGCCCGGTACGCCGAATACTCCGGGAGCCCCGAATCCTCCCGGTGCGCCGAACCCGCCCGGTGCCCCGAATCCTCCCGGCGCCCCGGGTGCGCCCGGTGGTACGCCTCCGGGCGGTGTGCACCAGGCCGCCACCATGCTTGCCGATCCGGGCCGGATGGGCCCGGGTAGAGGTGCGCCGCAGCCTCCGGGCGCCCCGGGCGTGCCTGGTGCCCCGGGTGCGCCCAAGCCGCCGGGTGCTCCCGGTGCTCCCGGTGCTCCGGGGGCACAGGGTGCCCCTGGCTCCCCCGGCGCACCCCATCCCCCGGGCGCCCCGGGCATGCCTGGCGCCCCGGGCGTGCCGCAGCCTCCGGGCGCTCCCGGTGTCCCCGGCACGCCGCCCGGTGCCCCCGGCACGCCGCCCGGTGCCCCCGGTTCGCAGGGCTCCTCCGGTGGTGCGCGAGGTGCCGTGCACCACGCGGAGACCGTGCTGTCCGCGCCCCCGGCGGGCGGCCCAGGCACGCCTCCTCCGCCGCACGCCCCCGGCGTACCCGGCATGCCTCCGCCGCCCCCGGCCCCCGGCGGCCCTGGCATGCCCCCACCGCCGGCTCCCGGTGCCCCGGGTATGCCTCCCGGCGCTCCCCAGCCGATGCCCCCCGGCGCGATGCCGCCGCCGGGTGCCATGCCGCCGCCCGGGCAGGCCGTGCCCGGACAGCAGCCGTCGTACGGCTACCCGGCCCAGCAGGCGCCGCCGACCGTCGGCCCCGGCTATCAGGCCGTACTGCGGTACCGCGCGCAGGACGGTTCCGAGCAGCAGCTGATCCGGCGTTCGGCGCCGGGTACGCCGCACCCGGAGTGGCAGATCTTCCACGAGCTGCGCGCCATGAACGTGCCGCCGGATCAGGTCCTGGAGCTGCACACGGAGTTGGAGTCGTGCGAGCTGCCGGGTGCGTACTGCGCGCGGATGATCCGGGAGCAGTGGCCGCAGGCGCGGATCACGAGCATCGCGCCGTACGGCACGGATCACGCGAGCCGGCAGCAGGGCATGCGGCAACTGATCGCGCACCAGGGCGAGCTGCACCAGGTGGCCGACGGGCCTGCCCGGCCGGCGCCCATCCGCGCGCCGCTTCCCCAGGTGCAGCCTGCGCCGCCGATTCCGCCGGAGGGTGTGGCGCAGGAGCTGGCGGGGGCGTTCGGGCCGGGGCTCTTCCGGTTCGAACAGGCTGCCGTGTCCCGGCAGGGTGTGCCGCCGGTCGTGGCGCACTCGCTGGTGGTGGCGGGGCTGCCGACGGACATGGGGCCGTTCTTCTGGGCGCAGTCCCAGCCGGGGCGGCCGGTGCCGACGCTGGCGGAGCTGGCGGCCGAGCGCGGGGTGCAGCCGGCCTCGGACGCGGGTTCGTACCTCGTCATGGGCAGCGACTTCGGCAAGGCGATCTGCGTGCAGTACGGGACCGCGAACATCGTCGCCGTGCCCGTGGAGGCGGGGCCGGGCGGTGGGCCCGTGCCGCCGCAGTTCGTGAACACGGGGCTGCCCGAGTTCCAGCGGTGCCTGGCGCTGCTGGGCCGGATGTGGCGGCTGAGGTTCGGGCTGAACCAGGAGCAGGCGGGCCGTTGGACCGTCGACTTCCAGGCCCAGTTGGCCGCGCTCGACCCGGCGGCGCTCGGTTCGCCGGAGAGCTGGTGGTCGGTGCTGCTGGAGCAGATGTGGGACGGGTTGTTGTGAGGCGCTGAACGCCCGTACGTGGGGCCGGGCCCGGTCGTGTGACCGGGCCCGGCCCTCTCGCGTGCGCGGGAAGACGGTGCGCGGGCAGACCATGACCTGCGCGCGGAGTGTCGCGTTATGAACACTTCCGTCCGATACATCAAGATATGCGCGAAATCATTATGTCGCGTTCGTTCGGCGGAGAGGGGTTCCAGGATGAGCAGCGGATCGGTGCCGCCACGCGGTTTCGAGGCTGTACGGGGGCGCGGCTACCGCCCCGAGCAGGTCGACGCGTACACCGACGCCCTCTCCCGGAACCGGGACGCCGCCTGGGAACGCGCCGCCCGGCTGACCGTGCTGGCCAGGGAGATGGAGGAGGAGCTCGTAGAGCTGCGGGAGACCGTGGCGGCGCTGCCTCCGCAGACGTACGAGGCGCTCGGGGAGGGCGCGCGGCGGCTCTACCAGCTCGTCCAGGAGGAGGCCGAGGCCGTGCGGGAGAGCGCGCGGCAAGAGGCGCAGCGCCTGGTCGAGGAGGCGCGAGAGTACGCGGACGGCCTGCGCGAAGCCGCGCAGGCGCACGCCGATGCCGTACGCGCCGAGGCCCTGGAACGCGCCCGGCAGCGCCTGCTCGCGGCGCGCGCCGAGGCCGACGAGATCCGTATCGGCGCCCGGCGCGAGGTGAAGGAGTGCCGCGGTGAGGCGATGGCCGCGTTGCGCGAGATGCGGCAGCGCACCACCGGGATGCTCGCCGAGCAGGCCAAGGAGCACGCCGAGCGGTGGGCCGAGTCCGAGCGCGAGGCGGAGGAACGGTCGGCCGCGCTGGACACCCGGAACGCCGAGCGGCTGGCGCGGGCCGAGGCGGCGCTGGCGGAGGCGGAGCAGGCGTTCGCCGAGGCGCAGGAGTCGGCGCCGCAGCGGCAGGAGGATGCGCGGGAGCGGGCCGTGGAGGTCGTGGCCGAGGCTCGGGCGCGGGCGGAGCGGATCGCCCGGGAGACGGAGCGGGTGCTGCGGGAGCACGGGGAGAGGTGGGACGACATGCAGGCGCAGATGGATCACGTACGGAACAGCTTGGCGGCGTTGACGGGGCGGGCGCCTATGGAGTGAGCCGATGGAGTGAGTCGATGGAGTGGCCGATGGAGTGAGGGGAGGCGCCGATGTTGGGGAGATGCCCCCGACGCCAACCCGGCGGCCCGGTTGCCGAAGGGGCCTCAGCTCTCCCTCCTCACCGCCCCCGCCAGGATCCACCCCTCCACCGCCTCGTACTGCCGCCGCTGCTCCTCCGCCTTCCGCTTCCCGGAGGCCACCGTCCCCAGCCACCCGAAGAGGAAGCCCGCCGGGATCGACACCAGGCCCGTCGTCGTGAACGGGACCCAGTTGAAGTCGGCTTCCGGGAAGGCGGAGACGGGGGAGCCGGAGACCAGGTTGGTGCCCGGCATCAGCAGCAGCACCACCAGCGAGCCGCCGATCAGCGTGCTGAGCAGGCCCGTTCGGGTGTAGCGGCGCCAGAAGAGGCTGTAGACCAGCGCGGGGGCGATGGCCGAGGCGCCCAGGCAGAAGGACAGGGTCACCAGGGGCTGCAGGCTGCGGTGCTGGACCAGCGTGGCCAGCACGATCGCCGGGACGCCGACCGCGAGGGCCGAGACGCGGGCCAGCATCATCTCGCGGCGCTCCGACATCTGCTGCACGCGGGCCGCGAACACGTCGTGCGCGAGGGAGTTCGCGCAGGCGAGGATCATGCCGGCCACGGAGGCGAGCAGCGTGAGGAAGATCGCCGTGGTGACCGTCGTGAACAGCAGTGTCTCCGCCGTCGACACGTCCGCGCCGAAGGCCGCCCGCGACACCAGCAGGTACGCCGTGTTGCCCTGCGGATCCGCCTGCGCGATCAGCGCCCGCCCGATCAGTGCCGTCGCGCCGAACCCGACGACCGTGATGACCAGCACGAACAGCACCACCAACGACACCGCCCAGGACATCGAACGGCGCACCTGAGGGGCGCTGGAGGCGGTGTACATGCGCATGGTGACGTGCGGCAGACAGGCGCCGCCGAGGACCACGGCCAGCTGGGAGCTGATCATGTCGAGGCCCGGATGCGGGCCGCTCTCGAACTGCAGGCCGGACCTCAGGAACGTGGATCCCACCCCGCTCTGCTCCGCTGCCCTGTCGAACAGCGCGCCCGGGTCCCAGTCGAACCTGTTCAGGATCAGTACGGCGACCACGGCGCCCGACCCGAGCAGCATCACGATCTTCAGGATCTGGATGAGGGCGGTGCCCTTCATCCCGCCGATCGCCGCGTAACTGATCATCAGCACGCCCAGCCCGATGATGCAGCCCGTCTTCAGCGAGTCGTCGGAGAAGCCCAGGACGAACGCCAGCAACTGCCCCGTCCCCGCGAGCTGCACCAGCATCAGCGGCAGCAGCGCGGCGAGGGTCACCACGCACGCCGCGATACGCACACCCCGCCCCGGCATCCGCCGCGCCAGCGCGTCGCCCATCGTGAATCGGCCGGCGTTGCGCAGCGGTTCGGCCAGCAGGAACATCAGCAGCATCAGCGACAGCGCCGTACTGAGGGCGAGGACGACCCCGTCGTAGCCCCACAGGGCGATGACCCCGCCGGTGCCCAGCACGGTCGCGGCGGAGATGTAATCACCCGCGATCGCCAGGCCGTTGCGCATGGGGGACAGGGAGCTGTAGCCGGTGTAGAACTCGTCGAGGTCGTCGCGGTCCGGGCCGGTCATCACGCACAGCAGCAGGGTGATGGTGGCGACGGTGGAGAAGCCGACGAGGGACATCGCCTGCGCGGAATCACTGAAGCCCGTCATCGTGCCGCCGCCCCCTCCCGCTTCGCGTCCAGCTCGGCGTGCTTGCGGATGCGGTCCGCGAGCGGATCGACGTAACGTCGGGCGGTGTGCTCGTACAGGGCGATGGCCAGCCAGGTGACGGGCAGTTGGAGCAGCGCGAGCAGCAGGCCGGTGGGCAGTCCGTCGCCGACCGTGCCCGTCATGAACGACGGCGCGAACGCGGACAGCACCAGAAAGAGCGTGAAGTAGCCGAGCGCGGTGAGCGTGGCCGTACGCCGCTGCCAGCGGTAGGCGCTGCGCAGAATCCGCAGGTCGCTGTGGTGGCCGAGGGCGGGGTGGCGGCGGGGGCGTCGCTCGGCCGGTTCGGGCGCGGCGGGCGGCTGCCACGGGGAGGTGGGGGCATGCGGCGGTGACGCGTCGTGGGGAGAGTACGAGTGCGGCGGGTGCCGGTGCGGTGGGTACGAGTGCGGCGGATATGGGTCGTAGGACATCCCGGTGCTCCTTGCGCGGCTCGGGTCCGGGGGAGCGGGAGCCACGCACGCTACTTCTTGGGAACGGGGATGCGCGAGGTTTTCACCAAACTGATCGGTCGGTATGCGCTTACTACGCTGACCTCGGGTGTTACCCGCATTAAACGCAGACTCTTGGTGAGCTGGGGGGAGAGAGATCAGCGTGCCCGCCGCCCTGGCGAAGTGCAGGACAGGGGCCTGTCGAGGGTGGTGACCGCGACGAGGGACGTCAGCCCGTACGCCGTACCGGCCACCCGGCACACCTCCGCGACCGCCGCCGTAGCGACACCCTTGCCCGCCGCCCGCTCGCCGACGCGATGCCCGAGCTCAGCGGAACCGTCCTCGGCGTCGACCAGGTTCACGCGGCCGATGAGGTGCCCCTCCCCGTCCACCAGCACATCGAAGTGGCAGCTCCATCCTCACCATGGGCGCCAGGACAGGGACAACAGCGACGGATGTCCGTCCGAGGTATGAACTCGGTGGTCTCGGTGGTCTCACGGTACGACACCGCCGTGGGCCTCTGAGGCGATGTCGGGCCGTGATCGGGCGGCTTACCGTCTTCGGCATGACGAACAGATCCCGCCGCGTCGGCCGCTTATCCGCGGCCGCCGCGCTCGCGCTCGCCCTGTCGCTGTCCCTGCCGATCGCCGGTGCGGGTGCCGTGTCCGCCGCACCACCGACACCCTCCGCCGCTTCGGCGACCGTCGACGCGCGGGCCGAACTGCCTCGCCCCACCGGCCCTCACCCCGTCGGCCGCAGCACACTGCACCTCGTCGACACCGACCGTCCGGACCCCTGGGTACCGTCCGCCGGCGCGCGCCAGTTGATGGTGTCCATGTACTACCCCGCCCGGCCCGGTGCGGGCGGACCTACCGCTCCGTACATGACCATCGAAGAGGCCCGCCACCTGCTGCGGTTGAGGGCCCCGGATGCCACCGTCGCACCCGAGGTGATCAGCGGCGTCCGTACCTGGGCGCACACCGGCGCGCGCCCGGCGCACGGCAGATTCCCGCTCGTCGTGCTCTCTCCCGGTTTCACCTTCCCGCGCGCCACCCTCACCGGCCTCGCCGAGGACCTGGCCAGCCGTGGGTACGTCGTCGCTGTGGTCGATCATCCGTATGAGAACGCCGGTACGACCCTGCCCGACGGGCGGACTCTGCCCTGCGCCATCTGTGACCCGCTCCCAGAGGGCGGGCCCGCGGTCGTCGCCAAGAGCCGGGTCGGGGACCTCTCCTTCGTGCTGGACCGGCTGACCGGCCGTCACCCCGCCTGGCGCCACGCCCGCATGATCGATGCGCGGCGGATCGGCATGGGCGGCCACTCCATCGGCGGCAACGCCAGCGCCGCGACCATGGCCGCCGACGCCCGCGTGCGGGCCGGCGTGAACATGGACGGCACCTTCTTCGCTCCCGTCCCGGACCGTGGCCTCGACGGCCGTCCCTTCCTGATGTTCGGGGCGAAGGACAGGACCCTCGACGACAGCTGGGACGAGGCATGGGCTCACCTGGACGGCTGGAAGCGCTGGCTGACGGTCGCCGGGGCCGACCACGGCTCCTTCACCGACGTGCCGCTGCTCGCGGAGCTGGCCGGCATCCCCGACACCGCGCCGCTCCCCTTCGAGCGCTCGCAGGCCCTCACGCGCGCGTACGTCGCGGCCTTCTTCGACCTGCACCTGAAGGGGATCGCCCAGCCGTCGCTCGACGGCCCGTCGCCCACGAACCCCGAGGTCTCGGTCCGACTGCCCTGACCTGTCCGGGCGTCACTCCTTGAGCACCGGAAACCTGCGCGGCGCCAGCACGAGCAGCACCAGGAAGGCCACCGCCGCCGCGCAGGACGCGCCCAGGTAGACGGCGTGCACCGCGTCCGCGATCGCCCGGCGGGTCGCCTCGGGCGCGGTGCCCGCGTCCAGGGCCCGCGTCACCGAGTCCAGGTCGCTCGCGCTGCCGAGCCGTGCGGCCAGTACCCCGTTCGCCACGGCCCCGAAGATCGCCGCCCCCGCTGTCTGGCCCGTCTGGCGGCAGAACAGCACCGACGCCGTCGTCGTACCCCGCTCAGACCACCCCACCGTCGACTGCACCCCGACGAGCAGCGGGAGTTGGAAGAGGCCCAGTGCCGCGCCGAGGAGCAGCATCAGCAGGGTCGGCTGCCAGGCCTCGCCGGGGTACGGCAGGAAGGGGAACGCGAACAGGATCAGCGTCGCCGCGCCGATGCCCAGCATCGCCGTGTTGCGGAAGCCGATGCGCCGGTAGACGTGCTGGCTGAGCGCGGCCGACACCGGCCAGCTCAGCGTCCAGACCGACAGCACGAATCCGGCCGTCACGGGCGCGAGCCCCAGCACCGACTGGGCGTACGTCGGCAGGAACACCGTCGGCGCCACCATCAGCAACCCCAGCGCGCCGAGGGCGAGGTTGACCGCGGCGATCGTACGGCGGCGCCACACCCACCCGGGGATGATCGGCTCGGCCGCCCGGCGTTCCACCAGCACCACGACCGCCGCCAGGGCAAGTCCCGTGCCGAACAGGGCGATCGAGGGGGCCGACAGCCAGGGCCACGCCACCCCGCCCTGTACCAGCGCCGTAAGCAGGACGCCTCCGCACGCGAACACCGCCAGCGCGCCCGCCCAGTCGACACGCGCGCGCGTGGAGGCCGTATCGCGGTCCCCAAGTCCCGTATCCCGACCCCGATCACGGTCCCCGAGCCCCGTATCCCGATCACGGTCCCCGAGCCCCGTATCCCGATCACGGTCCTCGAGCCCCGTATCCCGATCGCGGTCCCCAAGGCCCGTATCCCGATCAGGGTCCCCAAGTCCCCTGTCCCGCTCCGGTTCGTGCAAATACCGGACGATCAGCCACAACGCCACCGCCCCGATCGGCAGATTGACCAGAAAGATCCAGCGCCAGTCCGCGTACGCCGCCAGCACCCCGCCCACGCCGGGGCCCGCGACCGCCGACACCGCCCACACCGTGGACAGCTTGGACTGGATCTTCGGTCGGTCCTTCAGGGGGTAGAGGTCGGCGGCGAGGGTCTGGACCGTGCCCTGCAAGGCCCCGCCGCCCAGTCCCTGCACGATACGGAAGGCGATCAGCGCCCCCATGTTCCAGGCCAGCGCGCACAGCAGGGAGCCGAGCAGGAAGAGGGCCGCGCCCGTGATCAGCACCGGTTTGCGGCCGAAGGTGTCGGAGAGCTTGCCGTAGAGGGGGAGGGTGACGGTGACGGCGAGCAGGTAGCCGGAGAACAGCCAGGAGAAGATCGAGAAGCCGCCGAGATCGCCGACGATCTGCGGGACGGCCGTGGAGACGATGGTGGAGTCGAGGGCGGCCAGTGCCATCGCGAGCATGAGGGCGGCTACGACGGCGCCCCGCCGGCCGGTCGTGGTGGGCTCTGCGGTCGCCCGTATATCGGGTCTCGTGTCGCCCACGCGGATTCCTTCCCCTTGCATCTATCTGCCGCAGGACAGCTTCCCACTTGACCCTCACGTCGCGGGAGGGTGGAGCCTGAGTGCGCCGGAGGGTGGAGCGGACCCCGAGAATCGCTCCACCCGGCGGTGGAGGGCCCCTAGGGGTACCTCCGTACTACGGCTCGGGGAGGGTTCGTACCGTCGGAGGACGAGACGGGATGCAAGCTGTCCTTAACCTGGCTTTACGCCGCTGGGAAGCGGTCGGGGGCGGTTCACCGCACCCACGGGGGTGGGGTTTTCCTCAGTAAAAGACTGCGCTGAACACCAGCGCGCCGGACCCCCGCCTCCGACCAGACTCTTCGTCGTAGCAGTTCCGTTCTCGCGACTCATTCATGGACCTTCATGGACCGACCGATGGGTCCGTCGTTTCACCTACTGACCGACATAGGAGACTTACCGTGACATCGGCTGTAACCATTCCCAGGCACGGGGGCGCTGGAGGGCGTACGGCCGTTGCCGCGCGGGCGCGGCAGGTCGTGAAGGCGTACGGGTCCGGGGAGACCCGCGTCGTCGCCCTCGACCATGTCGACGTGGACATCGCCCGCGGCCAGTTCACCGCGATCATGGGCCCTTCGGGGTCCGGCAAATCCACGTTGATGCACTGCCTCGCCGGTCTCGACACGGTGACGTCCGGACAGATCTACCTGGACGACACCGAGATCACCGGCTTGAAGGACAAGAAACTCACACAGCTGCGCCGGGACCGGATCGGCTTCATCTTCCAGGCGTTCAACCTGCTGCCGACGCTGAACGCGATAGAGAACATCACGCTGCCCATGGACATCGCCGGACGGAAGCCCGACAAGGCCTGGCTGGGCCGGGTCGTCGACACCGTCGGGCTCTCCGACCGGCTCAAGCACCGGCCGACCCAGCTCTCCGGCGGTCAGCAGCAGCGGGTCGCCGTGGCGCGGGCCCTGGCCGCACGCCCGGAGATCATCTTCGGTGACGAGCCGACCGGAAACCTGGACTCGCGGGCGGGGGCCGAAGTACTGGGCTTCCTGCGGCAGTCGGTGGACGAGCTGGGCCAGACCATCGTGATAGTCACGCACGACCCGGTGGCCGCCTCGTACTCCGACCGTGTGCTGTACCTCGCCGACGGCCGGATCGTCGACGAGATGTACAAGCCGACCGCCGAGGCCGTCCTGGACCGCATGAAGGACTTCGACGCCCGGGGGCGTACGTCATGACCGTCCTGAAGACCTCGATGCGCAACTTCTTCGCGCACAAGGGACGCATGGCGCTGTCGGCGGTCGCCGTGCTGCTGTCGGTGGCGTTCGTGTGCGGCACGCTCGTCTTCACCGACACCATGAACACGACATTCGACAAGCTCTTCGCGACCACCGCCTCCGACGTCACCGTCGCCCCGAAGGAGGCCAAGAGCGAAGACACCCCGCAGAACGGCAAGCCCGAGTCGCTGCCGGCCGCCATGCTGGAGCAGGTGACCAAGGCGGACGGCGTCAAGTCGGCCGAGGGCGCGGTCAGTTCCATGAACGTGACCGTCGTCGACAACGACAACGAGAACATGGGGTCCAGCAGCGGCGCCCCGACGATCGCCGGCAACTGGACCAAGAACGACCTGCGGTCGATGGAGATCACCTCCGGCCACGCCCCGCGCGGGCCGACCGAGCTGATGGTCGACGCCGACACCGCCGACAAGCACGACCTGAAGCTCGGCGACGAACTGCGCACCATCTCCGTCGCCGGTGACTTCAAGGCGAAGATCGTCGGCATCGCCGCCTTCAAGGTGACCAACCCCGGTGCCGCGATCGTCTTCTTCGACACCGCCACCGCGCAGCGCGAACTGCTCGGCGCCACCGGCCGGTTCACGCAGGTCAACGTCACAGCCGCGGCCGGAGTCAGCGACACGCAGCTCAAGCAGAACATCGCTCGGACGCTGGACGGCACGTTCAAGCTCCAGACGGCCAAGGAGAACGCCGACGAGAACCGCAAGGACGTCGGCGAGTTCATGAACGTCATCAAGTACGCCATGCTCGGCTTCGCCGGCATCGCGTTCCTGGTCGGCATCTTCCTGATCATCAACACCTTCTCGATGCTGGTCGCCCAGCGCACCCGCGAGATCGGCCTGATGCGGGCGATCGGCTCGTCCCGCAAGCAGGTCAACCGCTCGGTGCTGGTGGAGGCCCTGCTGCTCGGCTTCGTCGGCTCGATCCTCGGAGTCGGCGCGGGCGTCGGCATCGCCATCGGCCTGATGAAGCTCATGTCGATGGCCGGCATGAACCTCTCCACCGACGACCTCACGGTGAAGGCGGCGACCCCGGTGGCCGGTCTCGTGCTCGGCGTCGTGGTCACCGTCCTCGCCGCCTATCTGCCGGCCCGCCGCGCCGGCAAGGTCTCCCCGATGGCCGCGCTGCGTGACGCCGGTACGCCGGCCGACGGCAGGGCGGGCCTGGTGCGCGGCCTGATCGGGCTCGTGCTGACGGGCGCGGGCGCGTTCGCCCTCTACACGGCGGCCACGGCCGACAAGGCGAGCGACGGCGCGCTGACGCTCGGCGGGGGAATCGTCCTGTCCCTGATCGGCTTCGTCGTCATCGGGCCGCTGCTGGCCGGCGGGGTCGTGCGGGTGATCAGCGCGGTGCTGCTGCGGGCCTTCGGCCCGGTGGGCCGCATGGCCGAGCGCAACGCCCTGCGCAACCCGCGCCGCACCGGCGCCACGGGCGCGGCCCTGATGATCGGCCTGGCCCTGGTGGCCTGCCTGTCGGTGGTCGGCTCCTCGATGGTCGCCTCGGCCACCAGCGAGCTGGACAAGTCGGTCGGCGCGGACTTCATCGTCCAGGGCAACCAGCGGATCGTGCCGCAGGCCGAGAAGGCCATGCAGCAGACGCCGGGCCTGACCCACGTCACCCGCTACAAGGAACTCAACGCCACGCTGACCTCGCCCGACGGCAAGAAGGACGACTCCGGCATCACCGCCGCCGACCCGACGTACGCCCAGGACCTGCGCCGCCCGACCACGGCGGGCACCCTCTCGGCCGCCTACGGCAAGGACGCCATGTCGGTCGGCTCGGACTACGCCAAGGCGCACGGCGTGCGCGTCGGCGACACCATCACCGTCGCCTTCAAGGGCGGTGAGACGGCCAAGCTGAAGGTCGCGGCCATCACGAGCGACGACAGCGCCCTCGACCAGGGCGCCCGCTACACCAGCATCGAGACCATGCGGAAGTACGTCCCGGCCGACCAGATCCCGCCGAACACGATCATGTTCGCGCAGGCCAAGGAGGGCCAGCAGGATCAGGCGTACACGGCGCTGAAGAAGTCGCTGCACGACTACCCGCAGTACCAGGTCCGCGACCAGACCGACTACAAGCAGGAACTGAAGGACCAGATAGGCCAGCTCCTGAACATGGTCTACGGCCTGCTGGCCCTGGCGATCATCGTCGCGGTGCTGGGCGTGGTGAACACGCTGGCCCTGTCGGTGGTCGAGCGGACGCGGGAGATCGGCCTGATGCGGGCGATCGGCCTGTCGCGGCGCCAGCTGCGGCGGATGATCCGCATGGAGTCGGTGGTCATCGCCCTGTTCGGCGCGCTGCTGGGCCTGGGCCTGGGCATGAGCTGGGGCGCCACCGCCCACAAGCTCCTCGCCCTGGAGGGCCTGAACGTCCTCGAGATCCCCTGGCCGACGATCATCGGCGTCTTCATCGGCTCGGCCTTCGTGGGCCTGTTCGCGGCACTGATCCCGGCGTTCAGGGCGGGCCGGATGAACGTACTGAACGCGATCGCGACGGAATAGCCACCACAGAGCCACCACAGAGCCACCACAGAGCTACCACAGAGACGGGGGAAGCCCGGCGCCGAGAAGTACGGGGGACTTCTCGGCGCCGGGTTCGTCGTCTGCCTGTGGCCGACCGAGTCGGGGTGGTGGGTGGGCCCACACCCGCGCCGGGCACCCGCACAGCGCACGTTGTCCACAGCCCCCGCCACCGGCATCCACAGCGACGTACGCTGGAGACCCCCGGCCGGTCACCGCGTCGGGCCCTTCGCGTTGCCCACCCCCGGACGAAAGCCGCCCCCGAATGAGCCTGCACGGTCTGCTCGACGCCGTAGTCAAGGACACCGCCCTCGCGGAAGCGATCACCGCGGCCGCAGACGGCAACCGCATGCACGTCGACCTGGTCGGCCCCCCGGCGGCCCGCCCCTTCGCGGTCGCCGCCCTCGCCCGCGAGGCCGCCCGCCCCGTACTGGCGGTCACGGCGACGGGACGTGAGGCGGAGGACCTCGCCGCGGCCCTGCGCTCCCTGCTCCCCTCGGAGGGGGTCGTGGAGTACCCGTCCTGGGAGACCCTCCCGCACGAGCGCCTCAGCCCCCGCAGCGACACCGTCGGCCGCCGTCTCGCCGTCCTGCGCCGACTGGCCCACCCCCGCCCCGACGACCCCGAGACCGGCCCCGTCTCGGTGGTCGTGGCACCCGTACGATCCGTGCTCCAGCCGCAGGTCAAGGGCCTCGGCGACCTGGAGCCGGTGGCCCTGCGCACGGGCCGGACCGCGGACCTGAACGAGGTGGTGGAAGCCCTCGCGGCGGCGGCCTACGCGCGCGTGGAGCTCGTGGAGAAGCGCGGCGAGTTCGCGGTGCGCGGCGGCATCCTCGACGTCTTCCCGCCCACCGAGGAACACCCCCTGCGCATCGAGTTCTGGGGCGACGACGTAGAGGAGATCCGCTACTTCAAGGTCGCCGACCAGCGCTCCCTGGAAGTCGCCGAGCACGGCCTGTGGGCCCCGCCCTGCCGCGAACTGCTGCTCACCGACGACGTCCGCGCACGCGCGCGTGCCCTCGCCGAGCAGCACCCGGAGCTCGGCGAACTGCTCGGCAAGATCGCCGAGGGCATCGCCGTGGAAGGCATGGAGTCCCTGGCACCGGTGCTGGTCGACGACATGGAACTGCTGCTCGACGTCCTGCCGAAGGGCTCCATGGCCGTCGTATGCGATCCGGAGCGGGTCCGCACGCGTGCCGCGGATCTCGTGGCCACGAGCCAGGAGTTCCTGCAGGCGTCCTGGGCGGCCACCGCGGGGGGCGGCGAGGCGCCCATCGATGTCGACGCCGCCTCCCTGTGGTCCATCGCGGACGTCCGGGACCGGGCGCGCGAGCTGGACATGATGTGGTGGTCGGTGTCGCCGTTCGCGGCCGACGAAGATCTTGACGCGGACACCCTGAAGCTGGGGATGCACGCCCCGGAGACCTACCGCGGCGACACCGCCAGGGCCCTCGCCGACACCAAGGGCTGGCTCGCCGACGGCTGGCGCGCGGTCTACGTGACCGAGGCGCACGGCCCGGCGGCCCGTACCGTCGAGGTGCTCGGCGGCGAGGGCATCGCCGCCCGGCTGGACGCGGACCTCGCGGAGATCTCCCCGTCGGTCGTGCACGTGGCGTGCGGGTCCATCGACTACGGCTTCGTCGCCCCGGCGCTGAAGCTCGCCGTGCTGACCGAGACCGACCTGTCCGGCCAGAAGGCGGCCGGCAAGGACGGCGCCCGGATGCCCGCCCGCCGCCGCAAGACGATCGACCCGCTGACCCTGGAGGCGGGCGACTACATCGTCCACGAGCAGCACGGCGTGGGCCGCTACATCGAGATGGTGCAGCGCACCGTGCAGGGCGCCACCCGCGAGTACCTGGTGGTGGAGTACGCGCCCGCCAAGCGCGGCCAGCCCGGCGACCGGCTGTACATCCCCACCGACCAGCTGGAGCAGATCACCAAGTACGTCGGCGGCGAGGCCCCCACCCTGCACCGCCTGGGCGGCGCCGACTGGACGAAGACCAAGGCGCGCGCGAAGAAGGCCGTCAAGGAGATCGCGGCGGACCTGATCAAGCTGTACAGCGCGCGCATGGCGGCACCCGGGTACACCTTCGGCGCCGACACCCCCTGGCAGCGCGAGCTGGAGGACGCGTTCCCGTACGCCGAGACGCCCGACCAGCTCACCACCATCGCCGAGGTCAAGGAGGACATGGAGAAGTCGGTCCCCATGGACCGCCTGGTCTGCGGCGACGTCGGCTACGGCAAGACGGAGATCGCGGTCCGCGCCGCCTTCAAGGCCGTACAGGACGGCAAGCAGGTGGCGGTACTGGTGCCCACCACCTTGCTGGTGCAGCAGCACTTCGGGACGTTCTCCGAGCGCTACTCGCAGTTCCCGGTCAATGTGCGGGCGCTGTCCCGCTTCCAGACCGACACGGAGGCCAAGGCGGTCCTGGAGGGGCTCAGGGAGGGTTCGGTGGACGTCGTCATCGGCACCCACCGGCTGTTCTCCTCGGAGACCAAGTTCAAGGACCTGGGCCTGGTCATCGTCGACGAGGAGCAGCGCTTCGGCGTCGAGCACAAGGAGCAGCTGAAGAAGCTGCGCGCGAACGTGGACGTGCTGACCATGTCCGCGACCCCGATCCCCAGGACCCTGGAGATGGCGGTCACCGGCATCCGCGAGATGTCCACGATCACCACCCCGCCGGAGGAGCGCCACCCGGTGCTCACCTTCGTCGGCCCGTACGAGGAGAAGCAGATCGGCGCGGCCATCCGCCGCGAGCTGCTGCGCGAGGGCCAGGTCTTCTACATCCACAACCGGGTGGAGTCGATCGACCGGGCGGCGGCGAGGCTGCGCGAGATCGTCCCGGAGGCGCGGATCGCCATCGCCCACGGCCAGATGTCGGAGCAGGCCCTGGAGCAGGTCGTCGTCGACTTCTGGGAGAAGAGGTTCGACGTCCTCGTCTCCACGACGATCGTCGAGTCCGGCATCGACATCTCCAACGCCAACACCCTGATCGTGGAGCGCGGCGACAACTTCGGCCTCTCGCAGCTGCACCAGCTGCGCGGTCGCGTGGGCCGCGGCCGCGAGCGCGGCTACGCCTACTTCCTCTACCCGCCGGAGAAGCCCCTCACGGAGACCGCCCACGAGCGCCTGGCGACCATCGCCCAGCACACGGAGATGGGCGCGGGCATGTACGTGGCGATGAAGGACCTGGAGATCCGCGGCGCGGGCAACCTGCTCGGCGGCGAGCAGTCCGGCCACATCGCGGGCGTCGGCTTCGACCTGTACGTCCGTATGGTCGGCGAGGCGGTCGCGGACTACCGCGCCTCCCTGGAGGGCGGCGTGGAGGAGGAGCCGCCGCTGGAGGTCAAGATCGAGCTCCCGGTCGACGCGCACGTCCCGCACGAGTACGCGCCCGGCGAGCGGCTGCGCCTCCAGGCCTACCGGGCGATCGCCTCGGTGAACTCCGAGCAGGACATCAAGTCCGTACGCGAGGAACTCGTCGACCGCTACGGCAAGCTGCCCGAGCCGGTGGAGAACCTGCTGCTGGTGGCGGGCCTGCGCATGCTCGCGCGGGCGTGCGGGGTCGGCGAGATCGTCCTGCAGGGCAACAACATCCGCTTCGCGCCCGTGGAACTGCGCGAGTCCCAGGAACTGCGGGTCAAGCGGCTCTACCCGGGGACCGTCATCAAGCCGGCGCTGCACCAGCTGCTCGTGCCGCGCCCGAAGACCGCGAAGGTGGGCGGCAAGCCGCTGGTCGGGCGGGAACTGCTCGGCTGGGTCGGCGAGTTCCTGACGTCGATCCTGGGATCGTAGGAGTCCCCTTCTCCGGGGACGTGGAGGTTGTGACGGGCGATCAGGCCACCGGCCGTATGCGGGCGCCGGTGGCCTCGCGCAGGGCCGCCGCGAGCCGGTCGCGTACGGCGGCCTGCGCGGCGATGCGTCCCTCCAGCACGGCGAGGCGCTCGGCGGCGACCCGCAAGGCCGCCTCCGAGGCCGGCCCCGCGGTGACGTCACCGTCCAGGCACGGCAGGAACACCTGTACGTCGTCGAGGGTGAGACCGGCGTCCAGGAGGTGGCGGATGTTGCGGACGCGGACGGCCGTACCGGGGTCGTAGAGCCGATAGCCGTTCGCGGCGCGCTCGGAGGTGATCAGGCCCGCCTGCTCGTAGTGCCGCAGGGCACGCGGGGTCGTGCCGGTCGCCGCCGCCAGTTCGCCGATGCGCATGGGAGCAGTGTCAGGCGAGTACGGCACCGCCGTCCACCGGGAACACGACGCCGGTGACGAAGGACGCGTCGGGCGAGGCGAGTTGGGTGATCGCCCAGGCCACCTCCTCGGGGTCGCCGATGCGGCCCAGCGGGGTGTGGGCGAGCTGCCACTCGCGGAAGGCCGTCATCTGCTCCGGGGTGAGGCCCGAGTGGGTGCCGATGGGCGTGCGGATCGCGCCGGGTGCGACGGCGGCGACCCGGATGCCGCGCGAGGCGAGTTCCACGGCCCAGCTGCGGGTGAGGAGTTCAAGGGCGGTCTTCGTGGCGGCGTAGAGGGAGTTGCCCGGCCAGGCGCGCTGTCCGACCGACGTACTGACGTTGACGATCACGCCCTTGCTGTCGGTGAGGGCAGGCAGCGCGGCCTGGGTGAGCAGGACCGGGGCGGTGAGGTTCGTCGCGAGGAGCGGGTCGATGGCGGTGCGGGTGTACGTGCCGAGCGACTCCCTCCGTACGATCGCCGCGTTGTTGACCAGCACGTCCAGTCGGCCGTGGCTGTCGAGGACCGTTCGGACGATGCGGTCCGGGGCGTCGTCCGCGGTGATGTCGGCGGGCAGCGGGGTGATCCCCGGGTGGCCCTCGGCGGTCTCGGCGAGGGGCGCCTCGCGGCGGCCCACGGCGACGACGCGCGCGCCCTGCGCGGCGAAGGCACGGGCGGTGGCACGGCCGATTCCGGTGCCGGCGCCGGTGACGAGGACGGTTCGGGGGCCGTTGGTCTGTACGTTGTTCACGGAAGTCATGGAGGGATCGTCGAACCCTGACGCCGGTGTCAAGGTCAAGTGGGCCCGGTCAGGAAGGCCAGAGGGAGCTCAGAGGGCCGTGCGCCTGTGCTCAGGAGCGGGAAGGTGTGACGGGTCTCGGAAGCTGTGACGGGACCTCGGGGAACGTGAAGCCGCCCGCGGGAGGTGGGTCTCCGCGGACGGCCTCTGATTCAAGATGGCTCAGGGGAACCCGGGCGAGCGTCGTGCCCGACGGGCCCCATGACCTCCGTGAATCTCCGGCCTTACGGCTGTTCGGGCCTGTCGCGATCCATGCCGAGCGAGCCTTCGATTCGCTGCTGCGCGTCGTCGACCTGGCGCTCGTACTTGTTGCCCGTCTTCTTGTTGACTTTCCGTTCCGCGGCGTCGGACACGTCCTTGGACTTGCTGCCCTTCGCCTGGCCCTTGAACCTGTCGAAGATGCCCATCCAGAACTCCTTCCGGAGGTGACTCGAATCGACGATACGCCCGACTTGCGAGGGATGCCCATTTGGGGCCGCTATGGTCTGGACCTCTCGCCCGCTACCGTGTGACCAGGAAAACCGCCGTGCGGGGCGGGACCTGGAGGCAAGGGGAGGCGCGCGTGATGATGCGGCTGCGGGGCGGGGCGGCGGCGGCCGTCAGGACCGGACTGGCCGTGTGCGTCGCCATGGCCCTCGTCGCCGGGTGCGAAGGCCTCGAAGGGGAAGCGGGTTCCTCGGCCGGCGGCGGTGCGGCGGCTCCGGCCCCGGACGGGCACGCCGTCAGCCCCCTGAAGAACCCCGACGGAACCAAGCCGGGCCTCGCCCCCCTGACGAGCGAGGCCGACGAGGCCGCGGCTCGCAAGCTCATCGAGTCGCTGCGGACGAAGGGACGTGGACCCAAAACGGGCTACGACCGGGACGAGTTCGGGTACGCGTGGATGGATACGGCCGACGGTGTCCCGCTGGCGCGCAACGGCTGCGACACCCGCAACGACCTGCTGAAACGCGACGGTCAGAGCCTGCGCTTCCGCTCCGGTTCCGACTGCGTGGTCATCGCGATGACGCTGGACGACCCCTACACCGGCACGGCCATCGAGTGGCGCAAGCAAAAGGCCTCCGAGGTACAGATCGACCACGTCGTGCCGCTGTCCTACAGCTGGCAGATGGGTGCCTCGCGCTGGTCGGAGGACAAGCGCGAGCAACTGGCCAACGACCCGCTCAACCTGATCCCGGCCGAGGGACGGGCCAACTCTGCCAAGGGCGACTCCGGCCCCGCCGCCTGGCTCCCGCCGAACAAGCGGATCCGGTGCGCCTACGCGGTCCGCTTCACCCAGGTCGCCCTCAAGTACGAGCTGTCGGTGACCGCGCCGGACCGGCAGATGATGCTGCGGCAGTGCCAGGGATGAGCCGGCGGCGACCCGCTCTCAGTCCCGGAAGGCGCCTCAACCGTCTGCCGCCCTCGCGTGCCCGAAGACACGGCCTCCGCCGTGGTCTTCGCCCCCTCAACCATGCCGTCAACCTACGTCGTCAAGATCCCCGGCGCCCAAGGGCCGGGCCCAGCGGCTGGAACGAGCGGCCGGACCAAGCGGCCGGACCAAGCGACCGGACCAAGCGGCCGGACCAAGCGGCCAGACCGAGTGGTCGGCACGGCGGTCGGAGCCGGAGCCGGGGGGCGTGAAACCCGCTTTCCCGCTCCCGCACCGGCCCTTACGGTGACCGCATGGAGCTGAAGGTATCGAGTCTCGCCGAGCGTCCCGAGATGCATGAGCGAGTGGTCGAAATGGCCACCAGCTGGCCGGAGTTCGTGCTGGCGGACCCTGTCGGCGCCTTCCACTACGGCCGGATCGCCACCGAACTCCCGCAGCACGTGCTGTTCGCCGAGGACGAGCGGGGCGAGGTCGTCGCGCAGGCCCACAGCGTGCCCTTCGCTCTCGCCGTCGAGGGCCGCGGTGAACTGCCCGCCCTCGGCTGGGACCAGGTGCTCCTGTGGGCCTTCGCCGACCTGCGACGCGGCGTCCGCCCCGACACGGTCAGCGCGATCGCCATCAGCGTCGCTCCCCACGTGCAGGGCCGCGGCCTGTCCGCGCTGATGCTGTCGGCGATGCGCGACAGCGCCCGCGCCCAGGGCTTCCAGGAGGTGGTCGCCCCCGTCCGCCCCAACGCCAAGCACCTGGAACCGCGCACGCCGATCGAGGAGTACGCCCACCGCGTACGCCCCGACGGCCTCCCGCACGACCCGTGGCTGCGCGTCCACGCCCGGGTCGGCGCCACCATCGACTCCGTCGCACCGGCCTCCATGACCGTGCCCGGCTCACTGGAGCAGTGGCGCCGCTGGACCGGGCTGCCCTTCGACACGGCGGGCGACATCGAGGTACCCGGCGCGCTGGTGCCGGTGCGCTGCGAGCCGGAGCGCGGCTACGCGGTGTACGTCGAGCCCAATGTGTGGGTGCGGCACGCTCTGTGAGCGGACCCGCTCGACCCTGCCTCGCCGGGCCTTGGGGCCCTTCTGATGGATCTCCGCGGCGTCGCGACGCCCGGCACGCACTCTCGCCGCACCGGACAAAAGCCCTAGTAGCTCCGCTACAAGGGCTTCCGCCCGGCACGCCGAGAGCACGCACCGAACGCCGCTCCTTCTCCCGCGGAGATCCACCAGAAGGGCCCCAGGCTGATGCGGTCCGGCGTGGGATGTACTCTACGGCGCCTGCCCTTATCTCGTGCATACATACGCACGCTCCCGAGAAGCAGAGGTAAATCGCCGTGAAGCACGACGTGGGTGCCGCGACCGCGGCTCGATCGGGGACCGGCGCCGCCCCCGGGCTGCTCGCCAGGGCGGCACTGGCGGCCGTACCGGTGGTGACTCTGGGGATGCTGGCGGCGGTGCCGTCGCTGGTGCTGGCCTTCCGGCGGGGTACGCGTGCCGACTGGTCGGCGGCGGTGATCTTCACCGCGGTCAATGTCGCGTGGCTGGCCGACGTGATGCTCACGCCGGTGGATACCCATGGCCTGCAGTACGTCGCCGATGTGCTGCTGCTGTTGGTCGCCACGGTCGGTGCCGCGCTGCACTGCCTGCTGGGCAGATCGTCCGTGAGTGACCCGCGATGAAGATCCGGCGTACCTGGCGCGGGAACAAGCGCGACGACAGCAGGGGCAAGCCCGCGCGCAAGGCGGCCGTCGCCCGTGTGACGGCCGCGACCGCGGGTGCGTTGCGGGGCCGCAGGGGCTGGGCCGCGGGCGGTGCGGGTGTCCTCGTGCTCGTGGTGGTGGTGGGCGCGTGGCTGCTCACCGGCGACCAGGACGGGCCCCCTGATCCGCGTGCGCGCCAGTACGCGGAGGTCGACGCGTGCCTGCTGACGGGGGAGGAGGGCATCACGCAGGGCACGACTGCCGCTTCCGTGTGGGAGGGAATGCAGAAGGCGTCCCTGGAGACCCTGGCCCGGGTCAACTACGTGCCGGTCACGGGGCCGCAGTCGGTGGACAATGCCGGGCCGTTCTTCAACAGCCTGATCCAGCGGCAGTGCGAAGTCGTCCTGGCGGTCGGCACCTCGCAGGTTCAGGTCACGCGGGCCGCCGCCGCGAAACACCCCGAGGTGCACTTCGTCGTGGTGGACGGCACGTCGGGCACGAAGGCGGCCAAGGCGGTCAAGGCCGGAAACGTCACCGTCGCGAAGCCCGACGGGAAGCTCCACGAGACGGTGGCTGAATCGATCCGGCGGGCCGTGCGGATGGCCGAAAAGTGACGAACGCGCATATGGCTGGCACCGACCGATAAAGATCAGCTAACGACGTCAATCTTATGTGGCGCTTATGTGCCCATGACGTGCAAGCTTTCGAAGCTTTGTGTGCTTCTCAAGTAAAGGCTTGCCCATGCGCGTTCGCTGGGTCCGTAGCCCTCGCTTGTTCCCGCCGGGGCCTACCGGCAGGCGCAGAGTGAGGGCTACGGCCATTTCTGTCCTTGTCTCCTTCTCGTTCATGCTCACCACCGAGACGGCGGCGGCCTCCGGGGCCACGCTGTCGGCTGTGAAAATGCCCGAGTTGTCGCTGTCCGGCCTGTGGAAATGGGCCACCGAGCCCTCCTCGGCGGACACCCCGGACCAGGAGGGCGGCACCGCTCGCGGCAAGAGCCACCGCGCCTCGGCCGAGGCCACCAGCGCCGACCGCGGTGTCGGTCGCGAGCCCGGCGAGGGCAAGGGGCAACTCGACGCCTACGAGCGCCCGGTCGACCGGCCCGAGAAGACCGCCACCGGCGCAGGCCCGATCACGGGCAAGAGCTTCGACCCGCGCACCAGCGAGCGCGACGCCGAGAAGTCCACGGCCACGTCGGACTACTACGTCAACGCCGACGGCTCCACCACGATCCGCCACTACAACGGCCGCGCCAACTTCAAGGCGGCCGACGGCACCTGGAAGCCGATCGACACCACCCTGGTCGAGGACAAGGACGGCCGGTTCGAGCAGAAGGCCAACTCCCTCGACGTCGGGTTCGCCGCGAACGCCGCCGACGAGCAGCTGGCCTCCGTCGACTTCGGAGCCGGCCGGACCCTGGCGTACTCGCTGCGGGGCGCGCGGAAGGCCGTGGCGGCCGAGGACGAGGGCGGCGTCGTCGTCTACGCCGACGTGCTGCCCGAGACGGACGTGCAACTCGTCCCCATCGCCGAAGGCTTCAAGGAGAACCTCGTCCTGCATTCCAGGGACGCGGCCAACTCCTGGGTCTTCTCGCTGGATGCGAAGGGCCTGACGCCGCGCGTTGCCAAGGACGGGGGCGTGGAGTTCACCGACGCCGACGGCAAGGTGACCGCCACCATTCCCCATGGCTTCATGGAGGACGCCAGGGTCGACCAGCGGTCCGGTGACGGCACCCGCTCCCAGGAGGTCTCCTACGAGCTGACCACCGTGGACGGCGAGCCGGCGCTGCGGATGACCGCCGACCGGGCCTGGCTGGACGACCCCGAGCGGGTCTACCCGGTCACCGTCGACCCGACGACGGTCCTCGCCGCGAGCGAAGCGACGTATGTGCAGTCCGACCTCAGCGCCAATCGCTCCGCGGAGAGCCAGATCAAGGTCGGTTCGTACGACTCGGGCACCAACAAGGCCAACTCCTTCCTGCAGTTCTCGTCACTGAGCTCGACGATCGCGGGCCAGAAGGTCTCCGCGGCGACCCTCAACGTCTGGGCGCTGTGGTCCTCGACGTGCACCGCCACGCCGTTCTCCGTGTACCCGGTGACCCAGTCGTGGTCGCCGTCGACCACCACGACGTACCCAGGTCCGGCCTACGGCTCCGCCATCGGCTCCGCCACGGTCAACCCGGGCTCCTCGTGCACCAACACCAGTGGCAGCACCGGCGTCGGTGTGAAGATGCCGGTGACGCTGTCCACGTCGTGGTTCACCCAGGTCGCCACCGGCGGTGCCAACTACGGCCTCGCGATGACCGCGCCGACCACGGACAACCTGCACTGGAAGAAGTTCCACTCCGAGGACTCGGCCACCTCCGGCTGGCGCCCGTCTCTGGACCTGACCTACGCGCCCAACACCAAGCCGCAGGTCAACGCCCAGTACCCGCCCGAGAACTTCCAGGCCAACACCCTGCGCCCGGAGCTGCTGGTCTACGCGCAGGACGCGGACAAGTGGCCGAACGCGGCCCTGACGTACACCTTCGAGGTCTACGACGCCGACTCCGGCAGCACCACGCCGGTGGCCACCTCCGGCGCCCTCTCCAAGAGCAGCTGGAAGATACCCGCCGGCAAGCTCAAGTGGTCCAAGAACTACGCCTGGTACGTGGGGGTGAGCGACGGCTACGAGGAGGTGACGTACTCCAGCCGCTTCACCACCGCCGTGCCGCAGCCGCCGGTGACCTCGGGCCTGGCCCAGAACACCGACGGCCATGAGTTCGATCCGTCCGACGCGAACTACACCACCGAGGACACCGACGCGGACGTGGAGGTGGTCGGCCCCTCGCTGCAGATCGACCGCTCCTACAACAGCCTCGACCCGCGGATCGACGGCGCGTTCGGCGCCGGCTGGTCGACGGTCGCGGACATGAAGGCGGCCGAGGTCAAGGACCCGGCGGGCACGGTCACCAGCGTGATCCTCACCTATCCGGGCGGTGAGCAGGTCGCCTTCGGCCGCAACAGTGACGGAACGTTTCAGCCCCCGCTGGGCCGTTACGCCCGTCTGCAGTCGGTGACCGGCGGCTACACACTGACGGACAAGGACTTCACGGAGTACGCCTTCAAGCAGGCCACCGCGAAGACCGGCACCTATGCGATATCCGGCATCAAGGACTTCGCGGGCCGCACCGAGACGTTCACGTACAACGCGTCCAAGCAGCTGACCAAGATCACCAACGAGACGTCCAAGCGGTCCCTGACCCTCTCCTGGGCCACCCCCACGGGCGCCACCGCCGCACATGTCGCGACGGTCGCCACCGACCCGTCCACCCCGGGGGACTCCAACTCCGCCCAGACCTGGCAGTACAACTACAGCGGCGACCAGCTGACCAAGGTCTGCCCGCCGGCCGACTGGTCCAAGTGCACCGCGTACACCTACGCCACCGGCAACCACTACCGCACCACGGTGCTGGACGCCGACCCGTACGCCTACTGGCGCCTGGGCGAAGCGTCCGGAGCCACCGTCGCCAAGGACACGGTCGACAGCAGCCAGGGCCGCTACAACGGCCTCTACCACAACGTGACCCTGGGCAGTTCCTCCGTTCTCGCGGGCTCCACCCAGACCACGGCCACGTTCAACGGCAGCACCTCGTACGTGGAGATGCCGTCCGCACCGGGTGCTACGCCGTCGTACATGACCGTCTCGCTGTGGTTCAAGACGACCACGGCCGGAGGCGTGCTGTTCTATTACGGCGACAAGCCGCTGAGCGACGCCGACCCGGTGAACAACACGACGAAGAACACCCCCGCGGTGTACGTCGGCACCGACGGCAAGCTGCGCGGCTGCCTGGCCATGTCGCCCAGCTGCAGCCCCAACATCGCCTCCGGCGCCACCGTCACCGACGGTCAGTGGCACAACGCGGTCCTCACCGGTCAGGCCAACAGCCAGACCCTCTACCTCGACGGCGTGGCGCAGGGCTCCCTCACCGGCACCATCAACGACTGGGAGCAGCCCTACATCTCGCTCGGCGCGGGCGTGAACACCCAGGGCTGGCCGGCCATGGACCCCAGCGACCAGCTCGGGCACTACGCCGGTCAGATGGCCGAGGCCGCCATCTACTCCGAGCCGCTCGACCCGTCGGTGATCACCGCGCAGTACCAGGCCGCCAAGCGGTCCGCCGGTCTGCTCAGCAAGATCACCACGCCCGGTCTGAAGAACCAGGCCCAGGTCGTCTACAGCACCACCGACGACCTGGTCACGCAGGCCACGGACGGCGACGGCGGCACCTGGAAGCTCAACCCGCCCACGGTCACCGGCTCCTCGCAGGTCTACCGCTCCGCCGTGATGGGCTCCGCCCCCTCCGGCTACTGGCGACTGGCCGACACCCAGGGCGCCGCGCAGGCCGCCAACGAGATCCACACCGGCGTCGGCACGTACAGCACCGTCACCCAGGGCGTGACGGGTCCCTTCGCCACGGGTGACGTCACCGCCGCGTCCTTCAACGGCACCTCCTCGTACGCCGAGATCCCGTTCACCCCGTGGCACGGCTCGTCCCAGCGCGCCGTCGAGCTGTGGTTCAAGACCGGCACCCCGGGCGTGATCCTGTCCGACCAGTCGCAGCCGCCCACCGGCACCACCCCGACCGGCAGCTGGAACCCGCTGCTGTACGTCGGCGCCGACGGCAAGCTGCACGGCCACTGGTGGAGCGTCTCCGGCTCCGGCGGCACCGCCTTCGGGTCCACGAACACCGTCAACGACAACAAGTGGCACCACGCCGTCCTGTCCGCCTCGGGCACGACCCAGACCCTGTACCTCGACGGTGCCAAGCAGGCCGACTTCAGCGGAGAGGCCAAGGACCAGTCCAACACCCGCACCTTCGTCGGCGCGGGTTTCGGCAAGTCCTGGTACAGCTCGCCCGGTGACGTGAGCTTCTTCAAGGGCTCCATCGCCGAGGTCGCGGCATACGGCCACGCGCTGAGCGAGGACCAGGTCGAGCAGCACTGGTCGGCGTACAAGGCCTCCTCCGGCATCGCCCCGGTGCGCACGGTCACCCTCACCGACCCGACCGACAAGACGCTGACGTACGTCTACGACGCGGAGATGGGCAACCGTCTGCTGGCCGCGATCGACACCAACGGCAAGCGGACGACGTACGGCTACGACACGGGCGGCTTCCTGCACACCGTGACCGACGCCAACGGCAACCGCAGCATCACCGGTCACGACGTCCGCGGCAACACGGTCTCCCAGACCGACTGCCAGGACACGGCCGCGAACAAGTGCGCCACGGACTACTACACGTACTATCCGGACGCGACCACCGCCTTCCCGCCGATGGACCCGCGCAACGACCTGCTCCTGACCGAGCGGGACGCCCGTTCCGCGTCCGCCACGGACAACACCTATCTGACCGGCTACAGCTATGACACCGGCGGCAACCTGCTGTCGGTGACCAGCCCGCCGGTGGCCGGGCATCCGAACGGCCGCACCGCCACCACCACGTACACCACGTCCTCGACCCCGGCGGCCGAGGGCGGTACGGCGGTGGCGCCGGCCGGTCTCGTGGACACGGTGACGACGCCGGGCGGCAAGAAGACCAAGCACGTCTACTTCGCCAACGGCGACCTCGCCGAGGTCACCGACGCCAATGGCGCCAAGGTCACGTACACGTACGACAACCTGGGCCGGCAGTCCGCCAAGACCGAGGTGTCCGACGCCCATCCGAGTGGCCTGACCACGTCCTGGACGTACGACAAGAACGACCAGGTGCTCACCGAGACCGCCCCCTCGGTCACCAACCGGGTCACCGGTGCGGTCCACCGGGCGAAGACGACCACGGCCTACGACGCCGACGGCAACGTCACCTCGCAGAGCGTCGCCGACCTGACCGGCGGTGACGCCTCGCGGACCACGTCGATGACGTACGACGCCTACAACCGTCTCGCCTCGCGGACGGACCCGGGTGGCGGCGTCACGTCGTTCGAGTACGACGTCTACGGCAACAAGGTGAAGGAGACCGACCCCGAGCAGAACGTCAACACCTACACCTTCGACGCCGAGGGCCGGCCGCTGACGACCGGTCTGCTCAACCACACCGGCGACCCGAACAACCCGTCGGCGCCGACGACGCTGGTGCAGGAGTCGCGGGCGTACGACCCGGCGGGCCGGCTCGCGTCGATCACCGACTCGATGGGGTGGGTGACCGCGTACACCTACACCGACGACGGCATGCCGGCGACGGTCGTACGCAAGGATCCGGCGAACGGCAAGCAGTTCGTCGAGGAGTCCAACACCTACGACATGGCCGGGAACCTGATCAAGCAGGTGACCAACGACGGCCTGACCACGAGCACCTTCACGGTGGACGCGGCCGACCGCGTCGCGTCGTCGGTGCTCGACCCGACGGGGGCCAACCGCACCACCAAGGTCTCCTACGACCCGGACGACAACGTCGTGACGGAGACGGAGACCGATCCGGCGACGGGTGACGTCAGCACGACGGACTCCACGTACGACGACCTCGGCAACGTCACGGGCACCACGGTGCACGACGGCACCACGGCTCCGGTGGCGCGCTACAAGCTCGACGAGACCACCGGCTTCTCCGTCGGGGACTCGTCCGGCGCCAACCACACCGGTTCCCACGGCACCGGCATGCACTGGAACGCCGACCACGGCGGCAGCGCGGTTCTCGACGGCGATGCGAACTCGTGGGCGAAGACGGACGGTCCGGTCGTGAACACGGCCGGAAGCTACGCGGTCTCCGCATGGGTCAAGCTCACCTCCACCACGTCGAACTACACGGTGGTCGCACAGGACGGCGACTACCACGCCGGATTCCTGCTGGGCTACGTCCAGTCGGCGAACAAGTGGGCCATCCGCATCCCGACCCGCGACGACGCCTCCGGCCAGCTCGGCACCCAGCTGGTGTACTCCACCGCTGCTCCGGCCGTCGGTACATGGACCCACCTGACGTCCGTCTACGACGCCTCGACGGCCAAGGTCTCGCTGTATGTCAACGGTGCCCTGCAGGGCACCGACGACGTCACATCCCCCTGGCCGGCCAACGGGGACCTGCAGATCGGCCGGGTCAAGTACCAGGGCTCGTACACCGGCTTCTGGCCGGGCGGTGTCGACGACGTCCAGATCTACGGCCAGGCCCTGTCGGCCTCCGAGGTCTCGGGGGTCTACGGCGGCACCCTGCCGGCGGCAGACAGTTCGGTCCGGTCCACCACCTGGAAGCTGGACCAGCGCGGTCTGCCCGTGTCGATGACCGACGTCAACGGCAACACCACCGACTACGGCTACGACGAGGCCGCCCAGCAGACCACCGTCACCGAGCCGGTCGTCAACGCCGAGACGAACGGCGGCACTTCCACGGCCGTTCGCCCGGTGTCGATGATGGGGTACAACACCTTCGGCGAGATGACCGAGACCTCCGACCCGCTCGGCAACGTCATGGTCACGGCCTACGACGCCGAGGGCCAGGAGACCTCGACCAAGCTGCCGAACTACACCCCGCCGGGGTCCACGACACCGATCACGGCCACGGCCTGGAACGAGTACAACAAGCTCGGCCAGGTCACGGCGGAGGTCGACCCGCTGGGCAACCGCACGACGTACACGTACACCCAGCTCGGCGATCTGGCCGCGGTGACCGAGCCGGGCGGCGGCACGTCGAGGTTCACGTACGACACCAACGGCGACCTGCTGTCGGCGACCCGGCCGAACGGGGCGCGTCAGGAGTCCACCTGGGACTACCTGGGGCGTGAACTGACCAGCACGGACATCGTGCGTCAGCCGACGCAGCGGGCGTACACGGCGATCAACGAGTACAACGCGCCCGGCGGCGAGCTGTCCCGCATGGTGAGCCCGACGGGTGTGTCGGAGTCGTACAAGTACGACGTCCTGGGCGAGGTCACCGAGGTGACCGACGGCGCGGGCAACGTGTCGACGTTCACCTACAACATGGACGGAGAGGTCCTCACCTCCAAGGACGCCGACGGCACCAGCACCAGGAACACCTACGACGGTTACGGCCAGCTCGTCGCCACGAGCGACCTGGACGCGGCCGGCGCGGTGCTGCGCACCAGCCGCGCGGGTTATGACCGAGCGGGCAACCCGGTGTCGGTGACCGACCACCGCGGCCACACCACCACGTTCACGCTCGATGCCACGGGTCTGGTGACCAAGGCGGTGGAGCCGGTCTCGGCGACCGAGTCGGTCACGACGACGTTCGGCTATGACGCGGCGGGCAACCGTACGCGGTTCACCGACGGCCGGGGCAATCCGTTCATCACCACCTACAACACCTGGGGGCTGCCCGAGTCGCTGATCGAGCCGTCCACCCCGGCCCATCCCGATGCCGCCGACCGCACCTTCACCACGGTGTACGACGCGAACGGGCGGGCGAAGGAGCAGCGCTCCCCGGGCGGCGTGGTCGTCACCAACGAGTACGACGCCAAGAACCGGCTGACCAGACAGACCGGCGCGGGTGCGGAGGCCGCCACGGTCGACCACACCTACGCGTACGACTCCGACGACCGCGTCACGGCTGTCGCGGGGGTGGACACGGAGCTGAACACCTTCAGCTACGACGACCGCGGTCTGCTCCTGTCCACGTCCGGCCCGTCGGGCACCTCGTCCTTCGCCTACGACGGCGACGGGGCGATGACCTCACGGACGGACGAGGCGGGCACGTCGACCTACGGGTACGACACCGCGGGCCGGCTGAAGACGGTCAACGACGGAGCCACCGGCTCCACGATGACCTACAGCTACAACACCGACAACAACGTCAAGCAGGTCGACTACGGCGCCGGCAAGTCCAAACGCGAGTTCTCCTACGACGCGTTGGAGCGGCTGACCAGCGACAAGCTGACCTCGCCGTCGGGTGCGGTGCTGTCCTCCATCTCCTACGGGTGGGACGACAACGACAACCTGACGTCGAAGACGACGACGGGAGTCGCCGGTGCCTCGTCGAACACGTACGCGTACGACAGGGCGAACCGCCTGACGTCCTGGAACAACGGGACGACGACGGAGGTCTACGGCTACGACGCGTCCGGTAACCGCACACGGGTCGGCGGCGACACGTACACGTACGACGCCCGAAACCGGCTCACCTCGGACGGGCACAGCACGTACGCGTACACCGCGCGGGGCACGCTGAGGTCGATCACGGACGAGGGCGGGGTGCAGACCCCGGTCAAGGCCGATGCCTTCAACCGTGTGATCAGCGAGGGTGACCGGACGTACACCTACGACGGTCTGGACCGTGTCCTGAACGCCAAGGACGAGCTGGGCGTGGAGGCGTTCGCCTTCAAGTACAGCGGGGCCGGCAACGACGTGGCCTCGGACGGTTCGGCCGTCTACAGCCGCAACGCGGACGGTTCGCTGGTCGGCGTGAAGACGGGCGTGTCGTCGGTGCAGGTGCTGACGGACATCCACGACGACGTGGTGGGCCAGTTCACAGACACAGGTGAGGTCCTGTCCGGTTCGGCGACGTACACGCCGTTCGGCAAGGCAGCCGCCTCCGTGGGGATGCTGGGCAATCTGGGCTACCAGTCCGGCTGGACGGACCCGGCCACGGCCCAGGTGAACATGGCCGCGCGCTGGTACTCCCCGCAGACCGGCCAGTTCAGCAGCCGGGACACGGTGAGCAACGACCCGCTGCCGGCGTCGGTGAACGCCAACCAGTACGCCTACGCCAACCAGAACCCGATGACGGGTGTGGACCCGACCGGTCACTGGTTCGAGTTCGTCAAGAAGGCCGTCAAGAAGGTCACGAAGAAGGTCAAGAAGGTCGCGAAGTCGGCCTGGAAGAAGACCAAGCACACCGTCAAGCGGGCGGCGAAGACGGTCCGCAAGGCGGTGAAGAAGGTCAAGCGGGCGGTCAAGAAGGTCTCCCGCAAGGTGTACCGCACGGTCCGCAAGACGGTGCGCTATGTGAACGACAGCGTCAAGAAGGTCAAGAGATACGTCAAACGCACCTACAAACGCGTAAAACGCTACGCCCATAAGGTCGTCCATCACGTCAAGAAGACGGTGCGCAAGGTCGCCAAGGCCGTCAAACATGTGGCGAAGAAGGCGGTCAAGACAGCCAAGAAGGCGGTCAAGAAGATAGGCAGAGCCGTCAAGAAGGCGGCCAAGGCCTCAGCCAACTTCGTCAAGCAGCACGCCGCGACCATCGTCTCGGTGGCGGTGGGCGTGGTGGTCTTCGCCGGCTGCACCGCGGCCACGGCCGGTGCGGGCGTGATCGGCTGCGCGGCGCTTGCGGGCGCGGCGGCCAATGGCGTCGGCTACCTGATGAGCGACGGCCCGAAGTCGGTGGGCGGTTTCCTGGGCGCGGTCGCGATCGGCGCCGCCACAGGCGCCCTCGGCGGCGCGGCCGGCGGCGCGGCCTCCGGTGCGGTGGGCCGCCTGCTCGCCGGGGTCGGCGGGAAGGTGGCCCAGGGCGCGGCGATGGGTGCCGCGGGCGGCGCCGCGGAGGGCGCGGTCGGGTATGGCGTCTCGTGCGCGGCGAGCGAGGAGGGGTGCAGCGCCAGCGGGGCGGCGAAGGCGTCGGCCGTCGGGGCTGTCACCGGTGGTGTGTTCGGGGCGGCGGTCAGTAAGTACGGGCCCAAGTCGAGGCAACAGCCGGAGCCGGACTCGGCACCCGCGTCGGGTCCCAGCTGCCGTGTCCCGCACAGCTTCACTGGCCTGACCGGTGTGCTGATGGCCAACGGCATGGTCAAGCCGATTTCCGAGGTCAAGGCCGGGGACTACGTCCTGACGGCCGAGCCCGGCAAGAAGAAGAAGGAGAAGCACAGGGTCAAGGAGGTGATCGTCACCAAGACCGACCGTAACTACGTCGACGTGATCGTCGATACCAAGGTCGGTCCCAAGACGATCCAGACCACCAAGCACCACCAGTTCTACGAGGTCTCCCGTAACGCCTGGACGCAGGCCGGCGACCTCAAGGCGGGCTACAAGCTCCAGAACGGTGACGGTGGGCCGACCAAGATCGCCGAGGTCAAGGCGTACACGGCACAACGCGTCACCTACGACCTGAGCGTCGACGGCCTGCACACGTACCATGTGCTGGCGGGGGCTACGCCGGTCCTCGTACACAACTGCGGCACCACTCCACCGGGGGTGGCATGTAATTGCGCACCTGGCACGGGTGCGGGCCCAGCGGACGTGCCGATCCGGAATTCTGGTCCTTGGACTCGTTCCGACATTATTCGAGGCTCGCTCGGGCTCCGGCCCAATCAGCTTGGAGATCGGATCGAGATCCATCACGCAGACCAGATGCCTGGTTCGGCGATCCATGAGCTTGATCAAAATGTGCACCGAGGGGCCGGAACGGATCTTCACCGAAATCCGCACAACCAAGGTGTCACGAAGGACATGCGCAAGGAAGACACTCAGTTGCACTGGTGGTACAGATCCCAGGAGCAGGGTTGGGGCACATACAGCCCAGACCACTGGTTCGACAACTGGCCCGGATGATCGTTAGGTGGGATCGTGGAGTTCGAAGAGTTTGAGGCCCACTTGGCTGCGGCGCGTGCAAAACGTGCTGGCCTGAGCGGTCCAGAAGGCTTTGAGGTCTTTGAGTGCCGCACGGCCTCCGAAGATGAGCTCCTGCGAGCTGAAGTTGCTCTCCATGCGCAGCTTCCCGGTGAGTACAAGGAGTTCATGAAGCGGCATGGCGGCGGAATGTTCCTCTTCCTCGACCTGCTACCGGTTGTTGGTTCTGGCGATCAGGAAGACGATTTGCTGAAGGTAAATCTTCGGGAATTCGATGCTGCCAACTTTGTCGCCGTCGCCCCGGTTGGCACAGGAGACTGGTGGGGGTTCTCAGTAATTGATGGTCGCTGTGGTGATCAGATTAATTTCTGGGATCACGAGGATGGGCAAGTTCAATTTGAGGCTGCCAGTTTCCTCGATTTCCTGACGCATGAGGGGCTTCGTGTAGGGAGATAAGTTCCGCGCGCCGCCAGAGGCCCCCGTCGGATTCTCGACGGGGGCCTCTGAGGTGTTTGACGGCAGCACGGGCGCACAGCATGGCATTTTCATGCACACGCCCGTACAAGCCGAAGAGCGCGGGACGCTGGGGCCCGCTTATGCTGACTGAGAGTCTCAGGAGTGATTTTATGACCAGGACCTATATCATTCACGATATCCCTGCGATCCTGTCCGATCGGCAGCGTATCGCCATGGTGGACCTCGCGCCTTTCGGCTTCCCGGATCAGTTGGAGCAGATCTGGCTCGGCCATCGCGATGATGGTCTTTTCGTGATGCAATGCATTCCGTTCCGCATCTACGGACTTTCATTGTTCGACGTCGTACGGATCGACGAGGACGACATGCTGACGGAGGTTGTCTCTTCCGGCGGTCACCGGACATTGCGTGCCTTGACTGTGCCGGGTCTTACTGACGTGGAGGTGACCGCCCTCGCAGATCGAGTGAACTCACTGGCTCAGCGCGAGGGCTTCGTCCGGGAGTGGAGCGGTGACCGCCATGTGGCCGTCAACATTCCGGGAGACAGGGATCCGAGTCCTCTGGTGGCGCTGATGAGCGAACAGCGCGCAGCGGGAAAGCTGTTCTGGGAATGGAGCGACATGAAGCCTTTCCGAATTGCAGGAATGTAGCAAAACGCGCAGGTAGGAGAATCCGTCGATTCCTGTCGCGTTTCGCGGCTCTCTTGAAAATTCGGATCCGAAGGAGCGTCTCGTGGCGCCGCTACCGGGCGCGCGGGCCGTGTCCGGTGCGGCAGCGGGGACAAGTGCGGGGAGGCCAGCCGAGTGGCTCCGCGAGGCGTTCCGGGTCCGGGCGGGCAATGACGTCTGCTGCCGCGTCCGGCCGACCTGCTTACCGTCGGGGCCGACCTGGTTCAGCAGCCAGAACAAGGTGAGCAACGACCCGTCGCCGGCGTCGGCGAACGCCACCCAGTACGCCTACGCCAACCAGAACCCGATGACGGGTGTGGACCCGACCCTGGGCGGACTCGACGAGCTTGAACACCATCGCCAGGGCGGCCGCGCGGGAGCCGACACTCTTGGTGACCTTCGGCAACAAGAATGGGTGTGCGGCATACGGAGCAAAGAAGTCCGGCAATAAAGACGGGCACTGGACCGGCGGCCAGCTGAGTCCGAAGGGGCCATGGACGCTCTATCCTCACTGCAAAGCCTGCTCAAGGAAACAAGGTGGGATAGTGAACGGAATTTTGAGGGAGCGGTATGATGGCTTTCCAGTTTATAAATCCGACGTCGGGATGGAATAGCCTCTACGGTGCTGCGATCGCGAGGTTCGCTCACGGCCTTCTCGTGATCTCTTCACCGGACAGTGTTGACGCCCACAGTGATTGGGATCCGAGCGTCGAACCGATTCACGCGGGGCCGGACTCGATCTATGTGTCGGTGCAGCAAGCGGTGAGCGGACCAGTCGCCGTGACCTGTGTTGTCGGCCCGCATGTTCCGGAGAGACTCGATCTGCTTTATTCCGGAACGATCGAGCTGTCGCGGCCCACGCTGTCCGTCTACGATCCGAACGGTGCTGTGAATCTCCAGTTGCCCGTAGAGGAGAGGATCAATCGGATTGAGATCTACGGTGATGATCCGGATGAGTCGGAGCAGCTTGTGGTAGTCCTCACAGGTCGGACAGAATAAGTCCGAATCGGTGTGAGAGTCGCTTGGCCAGGCGACCCCGCCCATACCCACGGGCGGGGTCGCCTTGTGACCCTTCGGATTGGGAAAGGCGACTATGGATTCCGTGATCGATGGCCGTCAGGCGGCGCTCGACGGACACCTCCGGAGCATGTGGCCGAGTGGCATCCACTCGGACGCACGCTGGGAGGCGGGAGCCATCGAGAAGATGATTCCTGGGTTTCGCGTCCGTTGCATTCAGCCTACTGACGCGTCCGAGCCCTGGGTGTACGTTTCGATGGGAGCCTCAGTAGTCGGTGAGGGATGCCACGAGTTTGCGTTGCTGTCCCCAATCGCTTTCCCCCGCCATGTCGAAACGGTGACCATGGTCGCGGACTGGCAGGCTGCGGGGCGTAACGCAAACGTGGGTACTCTGCTGAGTATCGGGTGGCCGTGGATGCAAGGGAGCGAAGCGGACCACGTGCTTGTCTCTCAGTTTTACGCGTACCCCCCCGGAATTCGGCAGTTTCCAGGATGCAGGCCAAGAGATCTCGATTCTGTGGCTTGTTCCTGTTTACGCCAATGAAGCGGCCTATGTCCGTCGACGGGGGCAGGAACCCCTGGAGGACAGGTTCGAGACGAGAGATGTCAACTTGCTGGACCCGCGTCGCGGATCCGTGCTGGGTACGGCAGATATCTCGTGACCGGTTGATCAGTAGGAGCCGATTGGCGGCGTAATGTGAAGAGCCCCGACCCCTGTCGGGGCTCTTTGCTGTAGGGCGGCCGAAAGCTCGTCGCGTACTGCGCAGCGGGACACTACTGGGCCGCGCCCCTCCACGTGGTGTAGCCATCCGGACTACCGGGGTCGGGGCGGCCAGCCGCCGCCCCGGATCACGACGCGATCTGCGCTGGGGTCCGGACGCTCACCCAGTGATTGGCAGATCTGTTCCACCGGCACGGCTACATGACTTGGGGTTTTCCTTCGCGGGGGTGGAACAGATCTGCCAATTCCCCCTTGATCCCGGTCGTCGGCCTCGTGCTGGCCATCCGGAGTTCGCCAGTCCAGGTCGCTACACCACCCGACGGGACATAACCTTCAGAGGTGCCCCACGCACCGGATCACCCGAACAAAACACAGTACGGCCAGCAGCTTCTGCTTGCTCGCCAGGCCTCTGGCTGGGTGTTGTCTTCGGCTTCCTGCGTCTGTGCCATCGCAAACTGCTCGTGTCCGAAGGGCTCAGTTGCCCCGGATTTCCGAGCTGCTCTTCAGACCTTCGATGAACCCGACAAACGCGTCGGCGCTCACGATGACTCCGCTTTGGCCGGAGAGTTTGGAGTCGCGTATCCCCACCAAAGGCAGGGCATGGGCTACCTCCACGCACTCGTTGTCTGCTGCGCTGTAGCTGCTCTTGAACCACTCCGCTGACGTGCGCCGGGCTATGGCTGGTGTCTTGACTGGTGTCTCGTTCATCGGGTGAGCTCCTGTCGGGCTGCGACCAGCATTTCGAGGCTGACCGACGTGTCGGCCGCCTGCGATCGCAGGTAGTCAAACATGAGCTTGTAGCTCTGCACATCGGCGGGGGCATCGAGGTAGAGCCCCCGCTTGTGGAGTTCCAGATAGACCACGTTCATGCTGCCGAGTGGGTCGCCTTCGTCGTCGCGGCCGAGGATCAGGAAGTGGCCGCCCGAGCCGGCAGCGTGCGCGCCGGCAGCGAACTGGAGGACCTGGATGTCAACGTTGGGGCGCTGCGCCATGGTGTGCACATGGTCGATCTGTTCGGCCATCACGTCGGAGCCCCCGACACGCCTCCTGAGGACCGCGTCGTCGAGCACGACCCACAGGTGCAGTGCAGGGGAGCGGTCCAGAATCGCCTGGCGTTTGATGCGAGCGTCCACTTTGCTTGCGATGACATCGGCTTCGGTGCGGACGTCTTGTGCCTCGTGCAGGGCGAGCGCGTAACGCGGGGTCTGAAGCAGGCCTGGTACAAGAGCGTTCGCGAAGACGTGCTCGTATTCGGCGACATCCTCGAAGGACATCAGCGGGTCCATGACTTCGGGCACGGCGGGGTGGTCCATCCACCAGCCGTTCTCCTGATTGCGAACGAGCTGGATCAGCGTGTCCAGTTCCTCGGGCGTCGCGCCGCAGATGTCGGCGATCGCCCTCACGGTGGGGATCTTGAGTTTGGCGCGGTCCTGCCATGTCTCGTACCGGTTTACGGTTCCGACGGAAACCCCTGCGCGCTTGGCCACTTCGGCCTGCGTGAGGCCGGCCCGGGCGCGGAGTGCCTTGAGCCCGCGGGCGATCCGCATGCGGCCGGCAGGTCCCGCTGATCCTCGTTCGGTCACCGTCTTGTCTCCCACTCGGCCGTTGTCGTCACTGGTCTGTTGCCTGCGGAGCGGCATGCAGAGCGTATGCAGCGCTGCAGTGCTCGTGGCCCGTGCCATGAAGTTCACCCACTCGGGGGAGACTTGAGCCAATCGAGTATCGACCATTGAAATTCAATGGCATCGTACTCAATGAGCGCGGCGCGTGCTGGGCTGGCTACCAACTGTGTTGGCCGGTTCGCGAGCGCGCCCATCTGTACCGGCAAGCTGTCTCGCCAAGGGAGCCCGAATGCGACGACCGATCAATCAACTCACGGGCTGGAAGCAACTGTTCTCCGTGCCGACCGGCCGATACCGCGCTGAACGTTTTCCCCTGCCGCTCCGCCAGCGGCAGACTTCTCAGCGTGTGACTGTCGGTCCGGAGCTGTGCCGCCCTGTCCTTGCTGTCCGTCCCCGGTGCGGGCCCATCGACGGCGCCTCAACACCTCTGGTCCGCCCCTACCTCACTGCATACGAGCGTGCGGAGAAGGCATGCCTCCAGCGCCTGCGCCCGGACATCCTCTGGTGCGCGACGTACGGCGTCGATCTCGGCGTCCACGACGTCCACGCCTGCACGGGAGCGGCCTCGTGAACGGCATGAAGGGTGAGGCGGACCGGGTACGGCTTCTGCCCTGGACCGGCATCCACGGCCAGCCCTGCCTCCTCCTCACGGACGGTGAGGGGGGTGCCGCGTCCCGGCTCGCCGATCGGATCGAGGACATGCAACTTGGATTGGCGGACCGGCTTGTGGGCCGTACACGAGATGTGCTCCCGGCACGAGAGTCGAATGCGGGTGAATTCGGTCAACTGGCAGCGCAACTGGCTGATGCGCTCACCGACGTGCTGCTCATTGCCAGGTCCCGGGGCGCCCGACTCAGCGGACCCGGAAAGCCCAGCGCTTTCGGTGACGGACCTCCCGCAGTACCGTCACCCGCGGGGGCCATCCACGATGTCCTCGCTCACAGCTCGGCCCAGCCCCACGGGTTCGGATCGCTGACCTTCCCCGGCCGCGACCTCACCTCCGCACGTACCGCCCGGCGCTACGTGCGCGAGACCGCACGATCATGGGGCCTGCCTCCCAGCACGGCGGACGACCTGGAGACGATCGCCGGCGAACTGGTCGCCAACGCCCTGGAGCACAGCGACAGCCGCACCATCACGGTCACCTGTGCCCTCATTGCCGAGAGGGTCACCATCAGTGTGACCGACGAGGGCGATATCAACACCCCGCTGGCCTGTGCACCGACCCGACCGCCGGGACCGGAGCAGGAACACGGACGCGGACTGCTGATTACCGAGGCGCTTTCCGTTCGGTGGGGAACCCGGCAGACGGGTAACGGCCTGACAGTCTGGGCCGAACTCGACACCGAGCCGCGAGAGCCTGCCCACGACCCGACCTGCGTCAGCTGACCGGCAGCCGTCACCGTCTTATGAGAGTGACGCGCTGGACACAGGGTCAGGTTCGGATCTGCCACTGGCTGCGTGTTCGGGCGCGGAGAGGCAGGTGTGGGAGCCGACGGACGAGGCGACGTGCGTTCTACGGTCCAGGTAGTGAGCGGCTGATGGCTCTCAGGGCGGCGGAGAACACTCTGTACCTGGGGGATAGGCACTTCTGGTCAAGGCGGATGCGTCCGCCCTCGGCGGTGCGGCTTCCGGTGCGGTGGGTCGCCGCGAGCAGGGGTGCAGCGCGAGCGGGGCGGCCAAGGCCGCGACGGTCGGTGCCGTCACCGGTGGTGAGTTCGGGGCGCGGTCAGCAAATACGGGCAGAAGGCCAAAACCTGCAGCACCACCCCGCACAGCTTCACCGGCCTGACCGGTGTGCTGATGGCCAACGGCATGGTCAAGCCGATCTCCGAGGTCAAGGCCGGGGACTACGTCCTGACTGCCGAGCCCGGCAAGAAGAAGAAGGAGAGCCACCGGGTCAAGCAGGTGATCGTCACCAAGACCGACCGCAACTACGTCGACGTGATCGTCGATACCAAGGCCGGTCCCAAGACGATCCAGACCACCAAGCACCACCAGTTCTATGAGGCCAGTCGCAACGCCTGGACCCAGGCCGGCGATCTGAAGGCGGGCCATGAGCTCCAGAACGGTGACGGTGCCCCGACCCGGATCGTCGAGGTCAAGTCGTACACGGCGCAGCGCGTCACCTACGACCTGAGCATCGAGGACCTGCACACGTACTATGTCGTCGCAGGGCCGTCGGCTGTTCTGGTACACAACGCGAGGCCTGGTCCGGATGGCTCCTGCCAGCTGCCGTTGTTCGTTCTGGGCGACGGTGAGACGTCGAGTGCGGCTCAGCGAGCGGCCAGCTTGCCGGGCGGCGGTACCAGAGTCGGTCAGGCGGCGGTGCGTCAGCAGTTGATCGACTCCGTACCGGACGGCGAGTCCTTCCAGTGTTGGAGATGCGGCATGGAGACGGACAACCCGGACAACCTGCATCTCGGGCACAAGAACGTACCGACGTCCAAGGGCGGCAATCTTGCGCCCGAAAATGTGTGTCTCGAAGGAGCGGCATGCAATCTCAGCGCAAACAACCGCGGCGGGGTGAAACCCGGCAGATCGTGTGCTGAACGAGGTAGTTGCGGCGCACCCTATCGAAGAAAAGACTAGGAGTCGACGGCATGTCACGGCGTGTAGTTTCCCTGTTCGCCGCCAAAAGGAAGTCAGGTGAGCCGCTGCTCGAAGATGTGCTCGTCGACGAGTTGGACACGGAGAACGAGTACAGGGTTGTCGCTTCACCAGGACTGGTGCTCGGAGTGGCCGCAGGGGATGTTCTGCGAGTCAACCCGGAATCCGGTGAATTCGATGTCCTCTCAAGGGGAGGGAACATCTGTGTTCACTTTTACGGTGACCACTCCGTGGGCGACTCCGTGGCCGAGGCGATTCGCCCGCTGGGCGGACGTATGGATGGGCGGGCCCGGAACCTGACGGTCCTGACGGTCCCGGTGGCCAGCGGCTTCGGAGAGCTGGAGAGCATCCTGAATCACGCAGCCGAGGAGAATACCAGTGCCGAGTGGTATTACGGGAATGTCTACGACCCCGAAGACGGCGTCACTCCGCTCAGCTGGGTTGTAAGCTCCTCCGAATCACCATCTGAGTAGCCAAGCCAGGTGGTCATGACAGGGCGCTCCCGCCGTGAGGCGGGGGCGCCCCGTTCGTATAGCCAGGTCATGGCCGCGCGCTGCCCAAGCCTTCGTATGCAACCGTCGCGGATTTGTGCGCTTCCTGCGATCGATCGTCCGGGATGATCGCGTACGTCATCCGTTCGCACGTCGATCCGAAAGCGCGGAAGACCCTGCCCCCCATGCTCCAGTACTTTTTCATCGCCGTGGGAATCCCCGTCTCCGCCCTGGTCCGCCCCTATCTCACCGCGTACGAGCGTGAGGAGAAGGCCCGGCTGCAGCGGCTGCACCGAGACATCCTGTGGTGTGCCACGTACGGCGTTGACCTGGACACCCGCGACATCCACGCCTGCCTGGGAGCGGCGTCATGAACGGTGAGGACACCCGTGTACGGCTCCTGCCCTGGACCGGCGCCCACGGCCAGCCGTGCCTCCTCCTCACCGACGGCGTCGGCACCGCCTCCCAGATCGCCGACCGGATCGAGGCCTTGCAACTCGGGCTCGCGGACCGGCTTGTGGGCCGTACACGAGATGTGCTCCCGGCACGAGAGTCGAATGCGGGTGAATTCGGTCAACTGGCAGCGCAACTGGCTGATGCGCTCACCGACGTGCTGCTCATTGCCAGGTCCCGGGGCGCCCGACTCAGCGGACCCGGAAAGCCCAGCGCTTTCGGTGACGGACCTCCCGCAGTACCGTCACCCGCGGGGGCCATCCACGATGTCCTCGCTCACAGCTCGGCCCAGCCCCACGGGTTCGGATCGCTGACCTTCCCCGGCCGCGACCTCACCTCCGCACGTACCGCCCGGCGCTACGTGCGCGAGACCGCACGATCATGGGGCCTGCCTCCCAGCACGGCGGACGACCTGGAAACGATCGCCGGCGAACTGGTCGCCAACGCCCTGGAGCACAGCGACAGCCGCACCATCACGGTCACCTGTGCCCTCATTGCCGAGAGGGTCACCATCAGTGTGACCGACGAGGGCGATATCAACACCCCGCTGGCCTGTGCACCGACCCGACCGCCGGGACCGGAGCAGGAACACGGACGCGGACTGCTGATTACCGAGGCGCTTTCCGTTCGGTGGGGAACCCGGCAGACGGGTAACGGCCTGACAGTCTGGGCCGAACTCGACACCGCGCCGCGAGAGTCTACCCAATGACCTGCGCCGTCACTCTCGTAAGACGGTGACAGGGCCGGTCAGCTGACGCACGTCGAATCGGACCTGTGCCTGAACGCGCTGAACATAGGGTCAGTTTCGGATCTGCGGCTGGCTGCGTGTTCGGGCGCGGAGAGGCGGGTTGCGAGCCGACGGACGAGGCGACGTGTGTCTACGGTCCGGGCAGTGAGCGGCTGATGCAGGGAGATAAGTTCCGTGTGCCGCCCAGTGGCCCCCGTGGGATTCTCGACGGGGGCCACTGAGGCGTTTGACGGCAACGGTGACGGCAACATCAGCGGACGACGGGTGTGGCGGGCGGGTCCTCGGGGGCGTCGTCGTGACCCGGAGGGCGTGGCCCAGGTGTCGATGGCTTGGCGTTGGTGGCGGAGTCGGACGTGGACGTAGACGCCGGCGGTGACGCCGATGGGGGAGTGTCCGAGGGCAGCGGCGGGTGCACCCGCGTCTTCTTTGATCACGACGTCTGGTCCCTGCCTTGCTGTCACTTATCGAGCCTGATCAGCGTGGTGATCCGGAGTCCCCGCTGCGCTGGACGGTCAAGTCCACCCGGCACTTGGCGGCCGAGCTGACCCGCCAGGGGCACCAGGTCGGCCATGACACCGTCGCCACCCTGCTGAAGGCCGGGGGATTCTCCTTGCAGAGCACCTCGCGTACCACCGAAGGCGCTCGCCCCCCGACCGCGACGCGCAGTTTCGAAGGACGACTGATTGGCGTATGAAGTGAGATTCGAAAAACAGAAATTCCAGAAAATCAAGTCCATCGGAAGTGGTCGCGTAATTTCGGACTACGAGTTGGTTCGATGCGAGTTCAACGGGTGTGACCTGGCACAGTTCGATGATCCTGGCTTGGGTCTGGTGGCGCGGAATGTGATGGCGGAGCGTGTCACCGCCAAGCGGTCTTTCGCGGATGGTGTCCGCTTCGAAGACGTGGTGGTAGACGGGTTTGCTACACCGTCGGTCATGCACCTGAACGGCTGTATGTTCCGGCGCGTGACCCTGCGGGGGTGTATCGGTCCTGTCATGACGACGCCGCCCAATTATTCGCTCCTGGACGAGATGCAAGCGGCCTTTGCGGCGGGCATTGAGGCGTTCTACTCGGACGCCGACCCTGATGTGGACTGGGCCCTCGACATCTCGGAGGCAGAATTCGAGGAGGTCGACTTGTACTACGTCCCAGGCCATCTCGTGCGACGGAACCCGGAGACCCAGTTTCTGTTGCATCGGGATAGACTCTCGAGGGTTGACCTTGGATCCCTTTCGACGTTTGCGAAGATCGCTGTCGATCGGTTCGAAGTAACTCCGTTCGACTCGATCGTGGCTGTAACTCCACGCCGCTCCAGCTATTTCACCGAGGCGCTGGCCGGGTATCAGGAACTGAGGGATCTGGGGGTGGCCGACTAGCAGTCGGAAAACGGTTCAAGCCGTATAAGGGCCACGCCGCCGGTATCGCACGGTGGCGTGGCCCTGTTATTTCATGCCACGCTTTTCGAGGGGAATAAAGTGCGCGCATCCGACTTGGGGCGATGTGCGCGACCGCCGCCCGCAGCGCGTCGGGCGTCAGCTCCGGCACGGGGATTAGCGGGCCGTCGGGCTGAGCGCTCATGAGATCTCCGGTGCGGGTGGTGCGCTCTTCGTGCGGTACCGGGGGCGGGGCTGGGTCCTCAAGGGGGTGCGGCCTCGGCTCTCTTCGTTTGACGACCCGGGCTACCGAACCGGAGGCACCTCGGCGTCCTGCTGGGGTGCCTGGCCCGCTTATGCTGGCAGAGAGCCTCAGGAGTGATTTTGTGAGCAAGACCTACATCGTTCACGACGACCCAGCGATCCTGTCCGATCGGCAGCGCATCGCCATGGTGGACCTCGCACCTTTCGGCTTCCCAGATCAGTTGGAGCAGATCTGGCTCGGCCATCGCGATGATGGTCTTTTCGTGATGCAATGCATTCCGTTCCGCATCTACGGACTTTCGTTGTTCGACGTCGTACGGATCGACGAGAACGATACGCTGACGGAGGTTGTCTCTTCCGGCGGTCACCGGACAATGCGTGCCTTGATTGTGCCGGGGCTTACTGACGCGGAGGTGGTCGCCCTCGCAGATCGAGTGAACTCACTGGCTCAGCGCGAGGGCTTCGGCCGGGAGTGGAGCGGTGACCGCCATGTGGCCGTTAACATTCCGGAAGGCGGGGATCCAGGTCCTCTGGTGGCGCTGATGAGTGAACAGCGCGCAGCGGGAAAGCTGTTCTGGGAATGGAGCGACATGAAGCCTTTCCGAACTGCAGGAGTGTAGCAAAACGCAGGTAGGAGAATCCGTCGATTTCTGTCGCATTTAGCGGATCTCTCGATATTTCGGATCCGAAGGGCTGTAGCAATCCTGACTCGATGCGATCGTCCGGTGCGGACGCGGAACCCCGATGCCCGCTGGGCGGTGGCCTACGAGCTCGGGATCGACCGGCCGTAGCCACAGCGCGGCGCATCGCGCACCGGTACCGTGAAACCGACAACACGAACGGGAGCCACGACCGTCATGACGACACACCCGGCAGACTCCGGCCCGCCCCACCTGCCCCCCATGCGCACCATCGGCGAACTCCGCGCCGCCCTCACCATGGGCTACGGCTTCCCCGGCGATGCCGACGACTTCGAGGCCGAACTGGCCCGAGAGATCAACCACGCCGACCCCGCCGACCTCACGGGCATCGTCCGCCTGGTCGAGGAGTTCCGCGGCCGGATCATCGCCCGCCGGGACCCCGGCTTCGATGCCGCCATCGCCGCGGCCGTCGGCGAAATCCGTGCGGCCCGGGGAATCACCCAGTGACCGAGGGGCCACAGCAGATCATCGCCGAGATCACACAAGAGGCCCGCGCCCGCTGCCAGGCCATCGGCGGTGGAGCTCTCGAAGCCGTTGAGGCCCTGCGCGCCGAGCTGGAGAAGAACCCGACGCTAGGTCGGCGCGCCCGCAGCGCTGTCGCAGGGATGAAGATCTACACGACGCGGCTGGAAGGCACGGACCTGCGTCCGGCCCTCACCGTCACCTATGTCTACGATGCCCCACCGCCCGAGCCCGGCCTGATTCGCATCGCTCTCGTATCTCCTGTCCGCTTCGCCGGCGGCGGGACCGAGTCCTGAACCCGGCCGCAAAGCGTGGCACCCGAGCCACCGCAGATCCCGGCCGCCGCACTGAAACTCTCCCGCCCGGACCCCGGACCCCGGACCCCGGACGGCCGCCCGGCTCGAAGAGCAAGCAGCGCGCCAAGCCCCCCGACGCCGGCAAGACCGTCGAACGCAAGCCGAGTCGATCAAGAAACACCAAGCCCGCCGAGGTTGACCGGAAAGCCGCACGTGCTGACGAATCGACGCGTCCGGGCCGCGCGCGGCGCTCCATCAGAGCACCTCATGCGTGAAGACTCGGTGTGGCCTGATTGAGGAGTTCGCAAAGGCGGCCACCGGTCGCAAACGGGCAAGCGTTGGCAAATCGGTCAGGTTGAGTAAGAGGCGGTCAAGCCAGGTGCAAGATCGCGCCTCGGCTCTGTCCACAGGTCGTTCACAGCGGGCAAGATCGGCGAGCTTCGTGTCGCTTTCCCTGATCGTTGGAGTCCACGCCGTGCTGCCTGTCCGGTCGTTGAGTCGCCGTCCGCGCCGCCACAGACCTGTGGTCGGCGCACGCCGTTACCGTCTGCGCCGCCACAGACCGGTGGTCGGCGCACGCCGTTCCCGTCGTCGTGCGCTGCGCGGTGTCGCGATGCTCGTGCTCACCGCCCTGGCCCTGATGCTGACGACGAACCAGGCCGTCGCCGAGGGCTTGGAGTTGGGCAGCGTCGACCTGCCGAGCCTGAGCCTCGCCTCGCTGGCGTCCTGGTTCACGGACCCGCACTGGGGCAAACTGCCGCACCAGCAGTCCGGCACCGCGGCCGGCCACCGCCATCAGGTGTCCGCCGCCGCGACCGCCGCCCACCGCGGCGCGGGCCGGGCCCCCGGCAAGGGCAAGGGTGAACTCCCCGCCTACCGGGCGCACACGCCGGCCACCAAGCAGGGCCGCAGCGCCGGCACCGCCCACTTCAACGCCAAGACCAGCAAGCGCAGCGCCACCCGGTCCTCGCGGACGGAGACCGTCTACGACAACGCGGACGGTTCCGTCACCCGCCGAATATCCCCGAGCCCGGTCAACTACCAGGTCGGCAAGGGAAGATGGGCGCCGATCGACATCGACGTGCGGGCCGGTCCGGACGGACGCTGGCACGAGCGGGCCAACTCCCTCGCCGTCGACTTCGCCGCCCGGGCCACCGACCCCGCGCTCGCCTCCCTCGCGACCGACACGAAGCACCGCGTCGCGTACGCCCTGAAGGGCGCCGCCCCCGTGAAGGGCACCGCGGACGGTTCGACCGTCACGTACGGACACGTCCTCGACGCCACCGACCTGAAGCTCGCCCCCACGGCGACCGGCGTCAAGGAGTCCGTGGTCCTCGACTCCGCGGACGCGGACAACTCCTGGACCTTCCCCCTCACCCTTGAGGGCCTCACACCCGTCCAGCACACCGAAAACGGCTGGATCGACCTCCGCGACCCGGCCGGCGAGACCGTCGAGCGCATCCCTCCGGCGTACGCCTACGACTCCAAGGTGAACCCGCGCTCCGGCGACCCGGCCACCACCCACCTCGTCACCACCGAGCTCGTCCACGACCAGGACGGCTACGCGCTGAAGGTGACCCTCGACAGCGCCTGGCTGCACGCCGAGGACCGCGTCTTCCCGGTCACCGTCGACCCGACCGTCGACGACGGCTGGACCACCACCTACGCCGAGTCCGGCGCCGCCGGCGACCACTCCTACGAGCAGACCGTCAAGGTCGGCTCCTACGACTCCGGCACCCACTCCGCCAACAGCTTCGTCAACCACTGGGACACCGCCTGGGACGGCAGCAACGCCACCGTCACCTCCGCGAACCTGCACCTGTTCGACACCTGGGCCTCCACCTGCACGGCGGAACGTTTCGACGTCGCGCTCGTGACCAGCGCCTGGACCCCCGAGGGCGTCACCAGCTACCCCGGCCCGTCCAAGGGCTCCTCCATCGGCGGTGCCACCCCGAGCGTGCCGCACGCCTGCGCCAACACCGCCGCCGACCGCACCGTCGGCGACTGGGTCTCCGTCCCGCTGTCGACGTCCGCGATCCAGGGCTGGTTCAGCGGCACGAGCGCCGACCACGGCCTGGCGGTGTACGCGTCGACGGCCGACGCCCTGCACTGGAAGCAGTTCGGCTCCTTCAACGACCCGAGCAACGGCCCCTGGATCGAGGTCACGTACACCGGCAACACCGCCCCGCAGCTGTACGAGCAGTTCCCGGCCGACAACGCGGTCGTGGGCACGACCACCCCGGAGCTCACGGCCTGGGCGGGCGGCGCCAACTCCACCAGCGGCAGCAGCAACCAGTACCTGTTCCAGGTCTACGACGCGGCCGGCACCAAGGTCGCCGACTCGGGCCTGGTCTCCACCGGCGACTGGACCGTGCCCGCAGGCAAGCTCGCCTGGGGCAAGAACTACAGCTGGCAGGTGCAGGCGTACGACTCCACTACCAACCTGTACTCGCCCGCCGACCCGTACGAGCTGTCCGTACAGGTACCGCAGACCGTGATCACCTCCGGTCTGTCCCAGAACAGCAGCGACCACGGTTTCGACGCGTCCATCGGCAACTACACCACCTCCGACACCGACGCCTCGATCTCCACCGTCGGCCCGTCCCTGGACGTCGACCGCGACTACAACTCCCGCGACGCGCGCTGGACGGGCGCGTTCGGCACCGGCTGGTCGAGCATCTTCGACGCGCGGGCGACCGAGCAGTACACCCCCTCGGGCGCGGTCGCCAGCGTGCAGGTGACCTACCCCGACGGCTCCCAGGTCGGGTACGGCAAGAACGGCGACGGCACCTTCACACCCGGCAACGGACGCTTCGCCACCTTCACGTCGGTCACCGGCGGCTACACCCTGACCGACAAGGACGACACCCTTTACACCTTCACCCAGTCCCTGGGTGCCGGCGCCTACGGCCTGACCTCGGTGACCGACGCGAACGGCCGCGCCGTCAACCTCACCTGGACCAGCGGCCACATCACCAAGATGACCTCCGCGGTCTCCGCCCGTTCCCTCAACCTCACCTGGTCCACTCCGACCGGCGCGCTCGCCGCGCACGTGGCGAGCGTCGTCACCGATCCCGTCACCTCCGGCGACGCGACGACGGCCCAGACGTGGACCTACGGCTACACCGGCGACCAACTGACCAAGGTCTGTTCGCCGCTGTCGACCACCAAGTGCACGGTGTACGGCTACACCACCGGCTCCGGCTACCGGAACGCGGCCCTCGACCTCGACCCGCACGCCTTCTGGCCGCTGTCGGAGACCACCGGCACCAGCGCCAAGGACGCCGTTCTCGCCAACGAGGGCACCACCGACGCCACGTACGAGAACGTCACCCTCGGCCAGACAGGCCCGCTGACCGGCTCCTCCGCGCCGGCGGCCGGCTTCAACGGCACCTCCTCCGACATCTCGTTGCCGAAGAACCTCGGCAACGACACCGACTCCGGCGCGCTCTCGCTCTGGTTCAAGACCTCGGCCGGGCCCGGCGTGCTCTACTCCTACGCCTCCCAGCCGATCGGCTCCGGGCAGGCGGCCGGCTTCTACACGCCGTCCGTCTACGTCGGAAGCGACGGCAAGCTGAACGCCGAGTTCTGGTACAGCGGCGGCATCAACCCGATCGTCACCTCCGCCTCCGTCGCCGACGGCAAGTGGCACCACGTCGTCCTGTCCGCGGCCGGCAACTCGCAGAGCCTCTACCTGGACAACGCCAAGGTCGGCTCGCGCTCGGGCACGATCTCCATCCAGAGCGCGGTCGCCTTCGGCAAGAACCAGTCGTTCAACTACCTGGGCACCGGCTTCCTCGGCGGCGGCTGGCCCGACGAGCCGCACTCCTCGACCTCCGACAAGACCGGCTACGCCACCTACTTCAACGGCTCCGTCGCGGACGTCGCCTGGTACGAACGCCCCTTGGTCGCGGCCGACGTCAACGCCCTCTACACGTACGGCACCCACAGCGCGAGCCTGCTGAACAGCGTCAAGCGGCCGTCCGGCAAGACGTACGCGGCGATGACGTACGACACGAACACCACCGCGCTGTCGCAGCTCACCGACGAGAACGGCGGCAGCTGGGCGCTCGGCGCCCCCACCGTCACCGGCTCCAGCGACACCTACCGCGGCGCCGTCCTCGGGGACGCGCCCTCGGAGTACTTCCGGCTCGGCGAGGCCGCCGGCGCGACCACGGCCGTGGACCAGGTGCGCGGCGGCAACGGCACCTACGGCGCCGTGACACTGGGCACCGCGGGGCCCTTCAGCGACCAGAAGGCCGCCACCTTCGACGGCTCGACCTCCTCGCTGACGCTGCCGGGCAACTCGGTGCCGGGCTCCGGCGCGGAGTCGACGAGCATGTGGTTCAAGACGACCACGGCGGACGGCGTCCTGCTCGGCGCGTCCAAGGACCCGCTGAGCGCGGGCACCACGACCACGAGCTACACGCCCGTGCTGTACGTGGGCAGCAGCGGCAAGCTGCACGGCGAGTTCTACTTCTCCGGCGGTTCCACCAAGCCCCTCGCCTCCGCCGCCGCCGTCACCGACGGCAAGTGGCACCACGTCGTGCTGTCGACGAGCGCCACCAGCCAGTCCATGTACCTCGACGGCACTCTGGTCGGCACCCAGACCGGCACCGCCGCGATGTCCGGGCAGACCTACACCTACGTCGGCGCCGGCTTCAACGGCGGCAACTGGCCGGACGAGGCGCACACCAGCTCCACCAGCAACACCGGGTACGCGACCCACTTCAAGGGTTCCGTCGCCGAGGTCGCCCTCTTCCGCTCCCAGCTCTCCGCCGCGGACGTCGCCGGGCAGTTCGAGGCCGCGAAGAACTCCACCGGGCTGCTGCCCGTGGAGACGGTGAAGGTCACCTCGCCGACCAGCTCCACGCTGACGTACACCTACGACGTCACCAACGGCAACCGGGCCCTGACCGAGATCGACGGACTGGGCAACAAGACCAGCTTCGGCTACGACTCGGCCGGCTTCGAGCACACCGTGACCGACCCCAACGGGGCCATGACCATCACCGGTCACGACGTGCGCGGAAACGTGGTGTCCTCCACGTCCTGCCAGGACCAGGCCGCGAACAAGTGCGACACCGAGTACTACACGTACTACCCCGACGACACCACGGCCCAGCTGACCACCGCCGACCCGCGCAACGACCAGCTACTGACCGAGCGCGACGGCCGGTCGGCCTCGGCCACCGACACCACGTACCTCACCCAGTACACGTACGACTCGGCCGGCAACCAGACCGCCATCACCGGCCCGGCCGTGCCCGGCTTTCCCAGCGGCCGCACCACCTCCACCGTCTACAGCGACGGCACCAGCACCTACCCCTCCGCCGACGGCGGCGTGGTGCCCAAGGGTCTGCCGGTGAAGACGGTCTCGCCGGGCGGCGCGGCCAACCAGGTGGCGTACCTCAAGAACGGCGACGTGGCCTCCACCACCGACGCCATCGGTCTGGTGACCACCTACACCTACGACGGCATCGGCCAGGTCCGCACCCAGAAAGTGGTCTCCGACACCTACCCGAACGGCCTGGTGACGACCTACCGCTACGACGCCGCCGGCCAGGTCGTCGAGGAGGACGACCCGCCCCTCATCGACCGCGTCACCGGCGCCACGCACTCCGCCGTCTCCACGACCGTCTACGACGAGGACGGCAACGTCACCTCGCAGACCGTCTCCGACGCGAGCGGCGGCGACACCGCACGCACCGAGACCCAGACCTATGACGCCTACGACCACCTGCTGACCGAGTCGGACGCCAACGCCGTCGCGGGTGCGTCCAACGGCGACACCACGACGTACTCGTACGACACCTCCGGCAACAAGACCAAGGAGGTGACGAGCGCCGGCAACGAGACCCGGTACACCTACAACGACAACGGCGACCTGCTCACGCAGGGCCTGATGTACACCGGCGACCCGGTGAGCCCGCAGACGGCGGCCCTGCTGACGGAGTCCTCCCGGGCCTACGACCCGGCCGGGCGGCTCGCGTCCGTCACCGACGCGATGGGCAACACCACGGCGTACACGTACACCGACGACGGCCTGACCGCGACGGTGAAGCGGACCAGCGCCGACGGCACCAGCAGTTACGTGCTGGAGTCGGACGTTTACGACGCGGCCGGCAACCTCACCCAGTCCACCACCGACAACGGCGAGACCGTCACCAAGTACGCGATCGACGCGGCCTCCCGCACCACGTCCACTGAGCTGGACCCGACCGGCGTGGACCGCGTGACCACGGTGTCGTACACCCCGGACGACCAGGTGGCCACCGAGAACGACCACGACTCCTCGGGCTACGACCGCACCACCACCAGCACGTACGACGACATGGGCAACCTGCTCAGCGAGACGCTGTACGGCGACGCCTCCGGGCACCCGGCCGGCTGGTGGAAGCTCAACCAGACCTCCGGCAGCAATGTCACCGACGCCTCCGGCACCGGCAACACCGCCACCGCCGGGTCGGGCGTGACCTGGTCGGACAGCGCGGCGAAGTTCGCGGGCACGACCACCGGCACCGGCGGCGTCGTCGCCACCAACAGCCCCGCCCTGGACACGACCGCCTCCTACACGGTCTCCGCCTGGGTCAACCTCGCCGACACCTCCACCTACCGCACCTTCGTCGCGCAGGGCGGCACCAACCGGGCCTCCTTCTACCTGCAGTACTCGAAGGCGGACAACGCCTACCGTTTCCATGCGGCCAGCTCGGACGCGGCCTCCCCGTCCGCGTTCTACGACGCCACGGCCACCGCGGCGCCGACGCTGAACACCTGGACGCACCTGGTCGGCGTCTTCGACTCGACCACCGGCTCGATGAAGCTGTACATCAACGGCGCACAGGCGGGCTCGGCCACCGACACCTCGCCGTGGACCGGCACCGGGCCGCTGTCGATCGGCGGTACCGAGACGGCGAACGGCACCACGAGCGACGTCGTCGCCGGCTCGGTCGGCGATGTGCAGGTGTACCAGCGGGCTCTGTCCGCCACTGACGTCACCTCGCTGTACGGCAAGGGCCGCACCGGCGGCACGGTCGGCTCCTCCGACGAGCAGACGACCAAGTACGCGTACGACAAGCGCGGCCTGCCGACGTCCACGACGGACGCCGACCAGAACACGACCACATACGCCTACGACGAGGCGGGCAACCTCGCGGTCACCACCGCGCCCGCCGTCCAGGCAGAGCCCGACGGCACCACCGCGGCGACCGTGCACCCCGTCACCACCAGCGGCTTCAACACCTTCGGCGAGGGCGTCGAGGAGCAGGACCCGAACGGTCTGGTGACGACGACGGCGTACGACGCCGACGGCGACAAGGTCTCCGAGACACTGCCGTCGTACACCCCGGCGGGCGCCTCCTCGCCCAACGCCGGCACCACCGTGTGGACGTACGACAGCGAGGGCAACCAGACCTCCGAGACCAGCCCGGGCGGCAGGACCACCTCGTACCTCTACGACCAGACGGGCAACCTCGCCCAGATCACGGCACCGGACGGCTCGAAGACGCACGCCACGTACGACACGGCGGGCGACCAACTGTCGGCGGCGGACGCCACGGGCGCGCAGACGCAGGCGACGTACGACTTCCTGGGCAGGCAGCTCACCTCGACGACGATGGAGCGCTATCCGTCGACGAGAACGCTGACGTCCACGAACTCGTACGCCATCACCACCGGCAACCCGTACGGCGCGCACACCGCGTCGACCACCTCGCCGGGCGGCGTGCAGACGTCGTACGGCTACAACCGGGCCGGTGACGTCACCTCGGTGACGGACGGCGCGGGCAACACCACCCACTACACCTACGACTTCCAGGGCAACCAGCAGAAGACGATCCTGGCGGACGGCACCTGGACGGAGACCGACTACAACGCCGCGGGCGACCCGGCGTACGACAAGCAGTACGACGCGAACAACAACCTGCTCGCCCAGACGTCGCAGCAGTACGACGGCGTGGGCAACCTGACGGCGGCGACCGACGCGAACGGCCACACCACACGCTGGACGTACGACGCGGCGAGCACGATCACGCAGCAGGTCGAGCCGGTGGACGCATTCACCTCGATCACCACGACCTTCGGCTACGACGCGGCGGGCAACCGCACCCGCTTCACCGACGGCCGGGGCAATTCCTGGCGCTACACGTACACGCCGTGGGGCCAGCAGGAGAAGGTGACCGAGCCGACGACCGCCACGTACACCTCGGCCGCCGACTCGACGACCACCTTCGCCTACGACGCGGACGGCCAGCTCACCACGGCCACACTGCCGGGCGGTGTCACCACGTCCATGACGTACGACGCCAACGGCCAGCTGAAGACCATGTCCGGCTCCGGCGCGGACGCGGCGACGGCGAAGCGCAGCTTCGACTACGACGCGGACGGCCGGGTACTGTCGGCGGACACGGACGAGGCGGGCATCGCGGGCGCGGTGGACCACCAGGCCGCCACACACGACGCGTTCACGTACGACGACCGTAGCGACGTCCTCACGGCGTCGGGCTCGGCCGGCTCCTCCAGCTTCACCTACAACGACGACGCGTCGATGCTGACCCGGACGGACGCGGCGGGCACCACGTCGTACGGCTACGACACGGCAGGCCGCCTGTCCTCGCTGGACGATCCGGCGACCGGCACACAACTGACGTACACCTACGGCCAGTTGAACGACCTGAAGTCGGTCAAGTACGGCTCGACGGGCCAGACACGCACCTTCGGCTACAACAGCTCCCACGACCTGACGAGCGATGTGCTGACGCAGGGCGCGTCGACGGTGGCGAGCTTCACGTACGGCTACGACCACAACGGCAACCTGACGTCGAAGACGACCACTGGGGTGTCGGGCGCGTCGGCGAACACCTACACCTACGACTGGTCGGACCGTCTGACGTCGTGGAACAACGGCACGAGCACGACGCAGTACGCGTACGACGCCTCGGGCAACCGGATCCGCAACGGCGCGGACGTGTACACGTACGACGCCCGTGACGAGCTGACGTCGGACGGCACGCACACCTACGGCTACTCGGCGCGCGGCACGATGACGCAGGAATCGCAGGCGTCGGGGTCGGTGGCCTACAAGACGGACGCGTTCGGCGGCCAGATCACGGCCGGGACGCAGTCGTACACGCTGGACGCGCTGGGCCGGAACATCACCGACACGGACACCGCGCAGCAGTCGACGCGCACCTTCGCCTATTCGGGCCCGGACAACACGATCGCCTCGGACGGCGACAACACCTACACGTACGACCCGGCGGGCGGTGTGATCGGCGTCAAGCCGACGGGCGGCAGCGGGGTGCTGGCGCTGACGGACCAGCACAACGACGTGGTGGGTACGTTCACGTCGGGCGCGACGTCCCTGGCGGGCTCGGCGTCGTACGACCCGCTGGGCAAGGTGGTCTCCCCGACCGACACGGTCACCGGTCAGCTGGGCTTCCAGTCGGGCTGGACGGAGCCGGGCTCGGGGGACGTGGGGACGGCATCGCGCTGGTACAACCCCGGCACGGGCCAGTTCCTGAACAAGGACAGCCTGTCGCTGGACGCGGTGCCCAACTCGGTGGCGGCGAACCCGTTCGCCTACGTCGACGACAACCCGATGGCCGGCACGGACGAGTCGGGCAACTGCTCCTGGTACGACGTGGTGTGCGGGGCGAAGAAGGCCGTGCACCACGTCAAGCACGCGGTGAAGCACGTCGTGCACAAGGTCTACCACGCGGTCAAGCACGTGGCACGGAAGATCGTCCACGCGGTCAAGCACGTGGCGCACAGGATCGTGCACCACGTGCGGGACGTGTACCACGCGACGGTGCGCGTGACGCGGCGCGTGTACCACTACGCGTCACGCCATGTCAGACGCGTGTATCACGCGGCGGTGCATGCGGTGCATACCGCGTATCACAAGGTGTCGCACGCGGCGCACCGCGTGGTGCACGCGGTCAAGCACGCGGCCCACAAGGTCGCGCACGCGGTGAAGAAGGCCGCGAAGGCGGTCGCCCATGCGACGCGGACGGCGTATCACGCGACGGTCTCGGCGGCGAAGACGGCGGCGAAGTTCGTGAAGCACCATGCCGCCGCGATCACCTCGTTCGTGGTCTCGACGGCGGTGTTCGCGGGCTGCGAGGCGGCGACCGCGGGCGTCGGCACGATCGGCTGCGCGGCGCTCGCGGGCGCGGCCGGCTCACTGGTGGAGCAGGGCTTCAAGTGCGCGCAGAACGGCGGCGGTGACTGCGGCGTGGGCGCGTTCGCGGGCTCGGCGGTCGAGGGCGCGGTTCTGGGTGCGGCGGGCGGAAAGCTGGGTGAGCTCGGCGGGAAGCTGCTGGCGAAGGTGGCGCCCAAGGCGATGGAGGCCGTGGGCGGGTTGTTCGGGAAGGGGGCCACTGAGGCAGGGGATTCCGCGGCGGCTGATGCCACGGACGCGGCCGCCTCTCGTGCGGAGGCTGAGGGGGCGGGGACGAGGAGTCAGTCGGAGTCGGGCAACAGCTGCCCGGTGCACAGCTTCACGGGCTCGACGCGCGTGCTGATGGCCGACGGCTCGGCGAAGGCGATCGACCAGGTGCGGGTGGGTGACACGATCACCAACTCGGTGCCTGGAACGGCCGGTACGCAGGCGCACAAGGTCACCGCGGTGATCGTGACGCACACGGACCACGATTTCGTCGACGTCACCCTCAAGAAGACACCCGGGTCGGCGGCGAAGCAGACGGTGAGAGGCGGGGCGAAATCCCTGGCCCGGAAGGTGGCGCGCAAGGCGGCGTTCGGCCTCGCGGCCTCGGCGGCGGTACTGGGCGCACTGGGAGCGAGCCACGGCCACGGCCAGGAGCCGGCGACAGCTCCGGTGGCGGCGGTCAGCAGCGCGACGCCCGCACAGGACGAGCACCTGACGACGACGTTCCATCACCCGTTCTACGACGAGACCCAGTCGGCGTTCGTCGACGCCAAGGACCTCCACTCCGGAGACACCCTCCAGACCCCGACCGGCACCACCGAGGTCACCGGCATCCGCCTGTACCACGCCAACACCACGACGTACGACCTCACGATCGGCAGCCTCCACACCTACTACGTGGAAGCCGGAAACACGCCGGTCCTCGTCCACAACTGCGACAACGTCGACCGTGCCGAGGAAATCCGGCGCGCGATTCATGACGGTTCGAGGGATGGAGGCAGGCCATACAAGAACCAGACTGTTTCTGTGGTTCGCGCCGACACGGGAGACGGCGTAGTCTCCGTGATTGCTGCCAGCGGAGATGGGCTGGCAGCCGCGCAGGTCGGGGCTCTTCGTGCCGGAGAAGTGCCGGCGCTGAACGACCCGGCCGAGCATGCTGAAGCCAATGCTCTGCAGCACATCGCAAACCAGGGGTGGACGGCAATTGACGGGGGCGCCAGCAGAAATGTGTGTCCCTACTGCGAAAATTCGATTCGGGATGCGGGGGGACAATTGACTGGCCCCGCCAGCTGGAAGGGTAGGATCAACTACTTCCTCAAGGGCATCCCGAAGTTCCAGTTCAGGTGGGGACAACGCTCCTTCAGTTTTGGCAGGAGGTGAGAGGACATGCCGGAAAGTCTCGAAAATTCTCGACGAATCCTGAGGCTTCGCGTCGCGATGAGGCGTTTTGCTCCGATCTTCGAGTCTGATCTGTCCGACGAATGGCTCATGCTGTCCGGAGGGATTCCTGGAAGGGCTGAATCTATTCGCCTCGCTCAGATCTCCAGTGATGACGAGAACGCGGTGAGTCTCGAGGATGTCGAGCAGCTCCAATCCTCGTTGGGTGAAGTTCTCGACGTGCTGGACGAGGATCCGGTAGGTGACGTCTACTATCCGTATACCGCTGCCATGCTCCTCGAGTTGTACTGCCGATCCGCGACAGGTGATCTGCCTGATGATGCCCCGGTCTCTCTTGAGGAGTGGGTAGCCCGCTTCGCGCGTCACGTCGACTGGCAACTCGAAAAGAGTGGCATTCCCGCTCCGGAGCCCGCGTTCTTCGCGCGTCAAGAAGAGGCTCTTGCCGCTCTGGAGGTTTCGCTGTCGGGTAATCGTGACGCCGCTTGGCTGGACGCGATGGAGAAGTCCGGCCAACTGGGGGAGCAGTACCTGCGGCACTTGACCCGCGCGGTTCGTGCAGGGTGATGAGAAGCGGTCAACGGGCGTGACTCAGCGGCAACGGGGAGGCGATCTTCGTGAGCTGAATTGTGCGGGTGCCGCCACGGATTCGCCGACTTTTGCAGTGCCTTGGTCCGCACGTCATACATGCCGTGACGTGCGTCGTGAATCATGCATATGGGGTGGGAATGTCCAGTCACCGGCTGTCCAAGAAGGGCCGTTACATCGCGTGGGCCACAGTGGGCGCCGCCGTCGTCGCGGGCGCCGGGATCGCGGCGCAGACCTCGATGGCGGCCACCACCTGGCCCGCCCAGAAGACCTTCACCGGCCGTGCCTTCGACACCTGCACCGCGCCCTCGGCGGCCGCGATGAAGGCCTGGCACACCGGCTTCTACGGCGCCGCCGCCGTCTACGTCGGAGGCAGGAACCGCGGCTGCGCCCAGCCCAACCTCACCGCGTCCTGGGTGAAGTCGGTCAACTCCGTCGGCTGGAAACTCATCCCGATCTACGTCGGCGCCCAGCCGCCCTGCCAGACCGGCTCCAACCCCGAGAAGCTCACCGCCACCACCGCGGCCTCCCTCGGCTCGACCGACGCCGCGGACGCGGTGGCCAAGGCATCGGCGCTCGGCATGAAGGCCGGCAGCCCGATCTACCTCGACATGGAGCCGTACGACATCACGAACAAGTCGTGCAACGACGCCGTGCTGACGTACGTGCGCTCCTTCACCAAGACGCTGCGCGCGAAGATCTACCGTGCCGGCTACTACGGCTTCAGCAGCTCCAGCGCCAAGGCCATCGCGACGGCCACGAACAAGACCGACCTGCCGGGCAATCTCTGGTACGCGCTGTGGGACAAGCAGTACACCACCACCGCGGACTGGCCGTGGGGCTCCACGCAATACACCAACCACAGCCGCGGCCACCAGTACATGGTCAACAGCAAGGAATCACGCGGCGGATACACGATCACCGTGGACCGCGACGCGTGGGACGCGCCGGTCGCCGTCGTCGGCTGATCCGGCGGCAGGCAGGGGAGTAGGGAGAGTCCGTGGTCAAGCAGGTCAGACAGGTGTCCCAGGCGCGCCCGGCGCAGACGGAGCGCGCGGGACGTACGGAGCGCGCGGGACGTACGAAGCGCTTGTCCGCCGTGGGGCGCGCCGTCGCCGCGTGGCTGCGCGGGGCGAGTGGGCGCACCATCGCCCTCGCGGCGGGCACGCTCGCGGTCGTCGCCGCGCTGGCCGTGACCGGCGTGCTCGTCTTCTCGCACGACGACCGGCCCCCCATCCCGGACACCCGCGCCCGCGCCTACGCGGACGTCGACGCCTGTCTGCTCACCGGCGAGCAGGGCATCACGGCCGGCACCACCGCGGCCGCCGTCTGGCAGGGCATGCAGGACGCGTCGCTGAAGACGCACGCGCGCGTGAGCTACGCGCCGGTGACCGGCGAGCAGAGCACCGGCAATGCGCGCCCCTTCCTCAACGGCCTCCTCCAGCGCTCCTGCGACGTCGTCCTCGCCGTCGGTGAGCCCGAGGTCACGGCGGCGGCGCAGACGGCACCGCAGTACCGCAAGGTGGGCTTCGTCCTCGTCGGCGACGGCGCGGGGACGGCCGGTGCGAACGTCACCGCAGTCCCCACCGGCGACGGACTGCGTGCGGACATCGCCGATGCCGTCGAGCACGCCATGGACGAGCGGCACTGAGCGGCACGGGCGCGGCGGTGCCCGAAGTCCTGGTGAATCGTTGGTCGAATGGCTTGGCCAGAGCTCGGCCACTGCCTACCATCGATCACCGCAAGACCTTGTGCACTGTCGCACAATCTCCTCGGGAGGTCCCCCTTGCACCGCCGCCGTCGCACCGCGCTCCTCCTCTCTGCCGCGATCGCCGCGGCGCCCCTCCTCACCGCCTGCGGAAACGACGCGCATCCCGGCGCGGCGGCCGTCGTAGGAGGCCAGCGGATCACCGTCGCCCAGCTGGAGACCCGGGTGAACGAGGTGCGCGAGGCCCAGCGCGCGGCGGTCCCGGACGACGCACAGTACGAGCAGGCCATCGCAAAGACCGGCACCCTCACCCGCGACACCCTGCACAACATGGTCCTCGACCGGGTGCTGCACCGCGCCGCCCAGGACGCGGGCGTGACCGTCAACCGCAAGGAGATGCAGCAGATGCGCTCCGGCCTGGAGCAGCAGACCGGCGGCCCCCAGGCACTGGAGGCGGCCTGGCTGCAGGAGTACGGCATCGCCCCCGAGCGCCTCGACGAGAACCTCCGCCTCCAGCTGGAGGCCCAGAAGCTCGCCGCCAAGCTCGGCACCGACACCGCCGATCCCGCCTTCTGGAAGACCCTGAGCAAGGCCTCGGAGGACCTCGGCGTCGACCTCAACCCGCGCTACGGCAACTGGGACGTCCAGAAGAGCAGCCGCGTCGACGCGAAGACACCGTGGGTGCGGGAGGTCACGGCGCCGGGGACGCAGCAGACGACGTGAGGTTTAGAACGCCTAGCGGAATGAAAGCCGACGTCCGACGCTGGGGGGTGTCCGGGCGACCACCGATCTCATGCGCAACCATCTAGTTGCGCATGAGACTCCGGATGTGCAACCTTGGGGTAGCGCATCTGGATGAGGTGAGGTTGCTAATGATCCCCAACACGATCGAACGCGCCATCGTGATCAATGCCTCCAGGGAACGAGTCTGGTCCGTTCTGACGGAACCCGCGTTCCTCGGCCGCTGGTTCGGCAGCGGAGAGCCGGTCAAGATCGACCTGCGTCCCGGCGGTCTTCTGGTCTTCGACCATGGCATCCACGGTGTCATTCCCGCCCGTATCGAGACGGTCGAACCACCGCGCGTCTTGTCCTGGCGGTGGTCCCAGGGTGCCGCCGGCGAAGAGCCGGACGACACCAATGCCACCCTGGTCGAGTTCACGCTGGCTGCGGACGACTCCGCGGGAGGCACCCGGCTCACCATGGTGGAGAGCGGCTTCGCGAGCCTAGGGCTGCCCACCGGCGAGGCCGCCGACCGGCAGCGCGCCAACAGTCAGAACTGGACCGGCAAGCTCGACCAACTGCGTGCGGACTGCGAACAGATCACGGCATGACCCGCACCACCGAGGGTGAAGTGGCCCCCGAGGACGTATTGGTGGCCCTGGCCGACCCGACCCGCAGAGAGGTGCTGGCCGTCCTCGTCCGCGAAGGCGGCGCGACCTCGACTTCCCTGGCAGCAGGGCTTCCCGTCACCCGCCAAGCGGTGGCCAAACACCTGGCCGTCCTCGACCGTGCCGGACTGGTAGGCACCCACCGCGCCGGACGGGAGGTCCGCTACGAAGCCGACCTGCAACCGCTGAGGCAGGCAATGCACTGGATGGACGCCCTCGCCACTCAGTGGGAATACCGCCTCGCCGCGATCAAGGATCTGGCGGAAGGGGCGACTGGGCCCTGAACCCCCGCGGTGCCGCCTCATGCTGCCTGTAGTCGGCGGAGCCTCATCCAGCAGATCAGGGCGCAGCCGAGGGTGAGGAAGGCTTCGTGGATGTCATCGCGGATCTCCCAGCGGATCCGCAGGCGGCGGAACCAGCGCAGATGGGCGAACGCGCGTTCCACGACCCAGCGTTGGGTGCCGAGACCGGAGCCGTGCTCGGCGCCGCGACGGGCGATCAGCGGTTTCACGCCGAGATCCCAGACCATGCGGCGGTACTTGTCGTGGTCGTAGCCGCGGTCGCCCAACACCACGTCCGGGCGGCGCCGGGGCGGGCCACGCTTGCCCCGCACCGGCGGCACGACCTCAAGGAGCGGCATCAGCTGGGTGACGTCGTTGCGGTTGCCGCCGGTCAAAGTGGAGGCGAGCGGGATGCCGGTGGCATCGGTGATCAGGTGGTGCTTGCTGCCCGTCCTGCCCCGGTCAACAGGGCTTCGTCCGGTCTTGGCTCCCCCTTTGACGCGCGGATGTGGGAGCCGTCCACGGCTGCCTGCGAGAAGTCCAGGGCGTTCGCACCGCGCAGCTTGGCGAGGACCTCGTGGAGGCGACTCCACACGCCGGCCTCGGTCCACTCGGTCAGGCGGCGCCAGCAGGTCATGTCAGAACCGAAGCCGAGTTCCTGCGGCAGATGCTCCCAGGCGATCCCGGTATGCAGCACGAACAGGATGCCCTGGAACACCAGCCGGTCTGGATGCCGCTTGCGCCCGGGATGCCGGTCCGTCGCTCAATCTTGGGCAGCAGCGGCTCGATCACCGCCCACAGCTCGTCATCGACCTCCCACGGCTGCGGCCGCGCCACCCCACCCCAGGTAATCAGTCTGAGAGTGATCCAACCACGTCGAAGATCATTTCGTTAGGAGTTCTTAGGCGATCTGAGGCGGCGGCGTGCACCACGGCGGGCCCCCACCAGGGGTGCCACGCCGTCCGATCGGCCACCCCTGGCCGACTCCTCTTGCCGACTCCTCTGATCAGTCCCCTCGGTCCGCGCACCGGACCGGCGGGTCGGGCGTTAGCTTCGAATCTTGACTGCCCGCCTCCCTGACGGGAGGGGATTCCTGGCTCAGGCTGCCTCCTGGAGCGGCGCTCCAGGAGGTCTTACGCCCTCGACACCAGCCGGGTTCAGACCCGCCCGGACGAGCATCACGCGGGCGGAGTTCTTGTCCCTGGGGGATACGGCTCCGCAGGCGGTGCAGGTGTAGGTACGTTCCGAAAGAGGAAGTGCGTGCTTGGTTCTCGCTCCGCACGATGCGCACTCCATGGTGGTGTGCGCGGGGTGGACGAGGCGGATGTCCCGCCCGTGCTTGCGGCCCATCTCGATCAGGGCCTTCTTGGTGGCGCCGATGGCGGCGTCGGCGGCTTTGCGGGCCATCGAAGTCTTGGCGAGGAATTTTGGGTGGAAGTCCTCCACGGCGATGGCGTCGTGGTCAGTCACGACTCGCTTGGCCCACTTGCGGCCGGTGTCCTGCCGTTTGCGGGCGACCTTCTTGTACGCCTTCGCCCGCAGTTTCTTGGCCTCGCGGTGGCCCTTTGACGCCGCTTGCCCTTTGGCGGGTTTGCGGCGGGCCATCATCCGGTCGTATCGCGACAGCTTCGCGGCGGCTTTCCTGCCGTGCTCGGCGTGCGGGAGATCGTACTCGTCGCTAGTGGTGGTCGCTGTCTCCTTCACGCCCCAGTCCACACCGATCACCGCGCCGGTGGTGGGGAGCGGCTGGACTTCGGCGGGTACGACGAAAGAGGCGTACCAGTGGCCGAGACTGTCGCGGTACACACGTACGGAGGACGGTGCGGCGGGCAGGGCGCGGGACCACGCCACGGTCAGGGCGATGCCGCCCGCGAGGTACAGGCGGCCGCTCTTCAGGCGGAAGCCGCGCTTCGTGTAGTTCAGTGTCGGGTCCGCTTCGCGCTTCTTCTTCCACCCGGGCATCCCGGCTCGCCGCTTGAGAGGCAGGCGTTCCTCGATGTCCTTTTGCGCCTTTGCACGCGACTTGCCGAAGTCCCGGATGATCTGCTGCTGCGGCACCGAACTGCCTTCGCGCAGCCAGGGCGTACGCTCGCGGGCCTCGGTCAGCATCTTGTCGAGTTGTGCCGGGCCGCAGGTGCGCTTGTCCTCGCCCACGGGCCGGTTGTGGTTCCAGGCGTGAGCGGCCTTGGATTTGGCCACGCACTCATTCCAGATCCATCGGCAGCGGTCCCACTCGGCGAGCAGCGCCGCGTGGGCGGTCGACGACACACGCAGCCGATAGGTGTACCGGGCATGCCCGGCGTCCCCGGTTTTCCGCTGCGTCGTCATGGTGTCACACTACCGCCAGAAATCCGTCAGAGTGCAACTATTCTGAAGCCATGGATGAGACGACACGCATCACACTCCGCCTTCCTGTCGACCTTCATGCGTGGCTGGTCGCTGAGGCCAAGTCCGCCCGCAGGTCCCTCAACTCCGAGATCGTCTACCGTCTGGAGGGTGAGCGCGCTGTCGCCGAGGCAGAAGGCGAATCGCCCTGACGGCGACTCGTCTTTCCCTGTCCTGCTCCGCAGCAGTCCGATTCCTCCCCGGCCTGAAGGCCGGGGCATTCTCGGAGGAACCTGGTGAACGCACCCAGCTTTGAACCCACCCCCGAACAGGGCACCGGCTCCGATATGGCCGCCGCCCCCGGCCGCATCGTCCTGCTCACCACCAGCCACCGCGTCGCGCCCGGTCTGCTGTCCTGGCCCGCCTGGCAGGCGCTGCACGCCGCCGACCGCGTGCTGTGCGCGGACGGCGCGCACCCGCAGCTGCCGTATCTGCGTGAGGCGGGGACAACCGTCGAGGAGGCGTCGCCGACGGCCGAGGAGCTGGTCGACGTGTGCGCCGGCGGCAGGACCGTGGTCGTCGTGGCGACCGGCGAGGGCGAGCCGGCCCTGACGGACGGCCTCGCCCGCCTCGCGGGCTCCGGCCGCGTCCAGATGCCGGAGCTGGAGCTGCTCCCCGCCTCCTACGACCTGCCGGGCGCCCGTCTCCTCGACCTCGTCCAGGTCATGGACCGTATCCGCGCCGAGTGCCCGTGGTCGTCCCAGCAGACCCACAAGGGCCTGGCGAAGTACGGCATCGAGGAGGCGTACGAACTCGTCGAGGCGATCGAGGACGGCGACCGCGACGAGCTGCGCGAGGAGCTCGGCGACGTCCTCCTCCAGGTCGTCTTCCATGCCCGCATCGCCGAGGAGGACCCCGACACTCCCTTCTCCATCGACGACGTGGCCGGGGGCATCGTCACCAAGCTGATCCACCGCCACCCGCACGTCTTCGGCGACGAGACGGCGACCACCCCCGAGGAGGTCAAGGAGCACTGGCTGCGCACCAAGGCGGTGGAGAAGCAGCGCACCTCGGTCACGGAGGGCATCCCCCTCGGCCAGCCGGGCCTCGCGCTTGCGGCGAAGCTGGCGTCGCGGGTGCGGACGGCGGGGCTGGAGGTACCGCTGCCTGCGGGGGAGGGCATCGGGTACGAGTTGCTGGGCCTGGCGGTCCGGGCGGAGGCGGCCGGGGTGGACCCGGAGGCCGCGTTGCGCAGCGCGGCGCGGGCCTACCGCGACGCGGTGCGGCGTGCCGAGGGTCTCGCGGAGTGACCCAGTGGCCCGCTCCGAGCGGGTCTGTTTCGGTTTGTTGCAACCGAATGTCTTGACATGAGATGGGGCCACTCTCACCATACGGGTACTTGAGCGCTCTACTGGAGCGCTCAACTAGAGCGCTCCAGTACCCACGCATGACCGCTCGACGGAGAGGACAGGGATGCATGGTGAAGTCCAGAGAACGTCTGCGGCGCTACAACCTCATCGGCCCTGAGGGCGACCGCGCGGTGGCCGCGGGGCTGGCCGACGGCACCGACTGGTTCCGCAGCGACGTGCCGCGCCGCCGGATGAAGGAGCTGATGCGCCGCTCGGACTACCCGGCGATCCGCGACACGGTCATCTGGCTGGGCGCCATGGCGGTGTTCGGGACCCTGGGCGCCCTCTTCTGGGGCGGCTGGCTCGCGGTGCCGTTCTTCGCCGCCTACGGAGTGCTGTACGGCTCGGCATCCGACTCACGCTGGCACGAGTGCGGGCACGGCACCGCCTTCAAGAACCGCCGGCTCGACGACGCCGTGTACTGGCTGGCCTCGTTCATGGTCATGAGGAACCCGACCGTGTCCCGCTGGAGCCACACCCGCCACCACACCGACACGCTGATCCTCGGCCGCGACCCGGAGATCCAGGTGATGCGCCCGGCCCGGCTGGCCCGCCTCCTGGCCAACTTCCTCGGCCTGGTCGACGTACCCCTGGCGCTGCGCGACACCGTCCTGCACGCGTGCGGACGGCTCACCGCGGAGCAGGCCACCTTCGTCCCCGACACCGAGCGGGCCAAGGTCTTCCGCACGGCGCGCGTCTGGCTGGCGGTCTACGCCGCCGTCATCGCCGCCTGCGTGCTGACCGGCTCGATCCTGCCGGCGATGTTCGTCGGCCTGCCGCGGATGTACGGCGGCTACATGCTCTACGTCTACGGCCTCACGCAGCACGCCGGGATGGGCGAGAACGTCCTCGACCACCGGCTCAACACCCGCACCGTGCACATGAACCGCGTCAACCGGTTCCTGTACTGGAACATGAACTACCACGTCGAGCACCACATGTTCCCGATGGTCCCCTACCACCGGTTGCCGGAGCTGCACGAGGAGATCAAGCACGAGCTGGCACCCGCGTACCCCTCCCTGTGGGCCGCCTACAAGGAGATCGTCCCGGCGGTGCTGCGCCAGCTGAAGGACCCGACCCACTACGTGCGGCGCGAACTGCCGCCGGGAGCACCTGCGTTGCACGCCCGTTCCGACGGACGCGCGCTCGCCCTGTAGTTCCGTGACCACCAGGTCCGGTCCCATCCCCGCCCGCGCGTCCCGCCCGCAAGGAGGCACATCCGAGATGTCCCAGTGGATCGCCGCATGCCAGACCGACGACATCGAACCGGAGGACGTCGTCCCCTTCCAGCACGAGGGGGTCGACTACGCCATCTACCGCTCCCCGGACGATGACTTCTACGCCACCGCGGGCCACTGCACCCACGAACGAATGCTGCTCTGCGACGGCCTGGTCATGGACAACACCATCGAATGCCCCAAGCACAACGGCCGGTTCGACTACACCACCGGGAGGGCCGCGGGCGCTCCCGTCCTCGTCGACCTGCGGACCTACCCGGTCCGGATCGAGGACGGCACCGTCTTCATCGAGATCGGCTGACCGGTGGGCACGGCATCGGGGACCGCGGCAGCGGGGATGGTGGTCGTCGGGGCGGGCGAGTGCGGCACGCGGGCCGCGTTCGAGCTGCGCGAGGCGGGCTGGCCCGGCCCGATCACGCTGGTGGGCGCGGAGAACGTGCTGCCGTACGAGCGCCCGCCCCTGTCCAAGTCCGTACTCACCGGGTCCGAGGGAGCCTGTCGGCCCACCCCGCTCTGTGATGCCCGCGCACTGCAGGACGCCGGAATCGAGTTCATCGCCGGGGTCGAGGTCACCGGCATCGACCGCGACCGCCACCAGGCCGTGCTCGCCGACGGGCGCCGGATCACCTACCAGCGGCTGCTGCTGGCGACCGGGGCGAGGGCCCGGCGGCTGCCGCCGGCCGGCGCCGACGTGGGCGGTGTGCGCTATCTGCGCAGCCACGCGGACGCGCTCGTCCTGCGGGACCGACTGCGGCCGGGGGCGCGCATCGGCGTGATCGGCGCCGGTTTCATCGGCCTGGAGCTGGCCGCCGCCGCGGCCGCGCGAGGCTGTGCCGTCACCGTGATCGAGGCGGCGCCACGCCCTCTGAGCCGTGCGGTCCCGGCCGCCATCGCCACCACGGTGGCCGACCGCCACCGGCAGGCGGGCGTCGATCTGCGCTGCGGGGCGGCGGTGGAACGGCTGACGCGCCGGAACGGAACGCTGTCGCTGGAGCTGGGCGGCGGCGAGGTGTTGGAGTGCGACACGGTGGTGGCGGGTGTCGGGGCCGTACCGGAGACCGAGTCGGCGGAGAAGGCCGGCCTTGCCGTCGACAACGGGATACGGGTGGACGCCCGCCTGACCACCTCCGACCCCGACATCTTCGCGGCCGGCGACTGCTGCTCCTTTCCGCACCCGCTCTACGGCGGGCGCCGCATCCGCCTGGAAGCCTGGCGCAACGCCCAGGACCAGGGCCGGGCGGCGGCGCGGAACATGCTGGGCGACGACCAGCCGTTCGCCGCCGTTCCGTGGTTCTGGTCCGACCAGTTCGACCTCACCCTGCAGATCGCCGGACTGCCCGACACCGCCGCGCAGGAGGTGGTGCGCCACCGTCCGGACGGGGTGACGGTCCGGTTCGGGATCGGGACCGACGGCCGGCTGCTGTCCGCCGCCGCAGTCGGCACCGGCAACGCCGTGGCCAGGGACATCCGGTTGGCCGAGCTGCTCATCGCCCGCCGGGCCACCCCGGATCCGGCGGCGCTGAGCGACCCGGCCACTGCGCTCAAGGCCCTGCTGCGGCAGGCGCCGAGCTGAACAGGAGGCACCATCCATGCGTCACTCGTCCTTCCCTCGCTCCGGCGAGCCGATCAGCAAACTCGGCTTCGGGGCCATGGGATTCGCCGGCTGGTTCGGCGGCAACGCAGGCGACTCGGAATCCAACTGGATCGACAGCCTGCTGTACGCGCTGGACCGAGGCGTGAACTTCATCGACACCGCCCGGGCCTACGGCAACTCCGAACGCATCGTCGGAAAGGCGCTCAGCCAGTGGTCCGGCACCCGACCCTTCGTCGCCACCAAGGTCGAGAACCTCTCCGGACAGCGCGGCTGGGGCACCCCCGTAGACCCCGAAGTCGCCCACCCACCCGGCCACATCCTCGCCGGCGCCCGGCGCTCGCTCGCCGAACTCGGCCTCGACCACGTCGACCTCCTCCAGCTGCACATCTGGTGGCCCACCTGGGGCGTGACCGGGCACTGGATGGAGGAACTGCAGCAGCTCAAGCAGGAAGGACTGGTGCGCCACATCGGGATATCGATCCCCGACCACCGCAGCGACATGGCGCTGCCGCTGGTGCAGTCCGGCCTGATCGACTCCGTCCAGACCATCATCAACGTCTTCGACCCCATCGCCCTGGACAACCTCCTGCCGGCCTGCGTCGAGCACGACGTCGCCGTGATCGCGCGGTGCGTCCTGGACGAGGGCGGACTGACCGGCAGCCTCACCGAGGACACCGTCTTCGCCGAGGACGACTTCCGGTACGGCTACTTCGACGACATCGTGCCGCGCTCGGTCTACCTGGAGAAGGTCGACGCGCTGCGGCAGTACGTGCCGCGATACGCCGGCTCGCTCGCCGCGCTCGCCCTGAAGTTCGTCGTCCAGGCACCCGGTGTCACCACGGCGATCTCCTCGATGCAGGTCCGCGAACACTGCGAGGCGAACATCGCGGCGCTGGACGAGCCCGAACTGCCCACGGACATCCACGAGCTGCTGCGCTTCAAGCACCGCTTCATCAAGAACTTCAACGAAACCAAGATCTTTGGGGAGTACCGATGACGACAGCACAACCCGATCACGTCCGCTGGGAGGACCTGCTGCCGCGCGAGTTCGAGCAGCGGCTGGCCCAACTGCCCCTGGTCTACCTGCCGATGGGCCTGTGCGAGCCACACGGACACGTCGCCGCGTTCGGCCTGGACACTCACAAGGCCGTCTACCTGTGCGAGGAGTCCGCCCGCCGCTTCGGAGGCATCGTCGCCCCGACGCAGACCTACCAGATCCACGAGACCGGCTATCACCGGCCATGGCTCAAGGAGGTGATGGGCGAGGTCAACCCGCGCATGGGCAGCCTTCCGCCCGATGTCGTCCTGCGGCTGCTCGTCTACCAGCTCCGGGCGTTCGTCAACGCGGGGTTCCGCGCCGTCGTCGTGCTCACCGGCCACAACGCCAACCAGCCCGACCTGCGGCTGGCGGTGGAGGAGTTCCGCCGCGCCCGTGACATCCCGATCGCCGCCGTCAGCGACCCGGAACTCGTCCTCGGGCAGTTCGAGGGCGACCACGCCGGCCGCTACGAGGTCTCCCAGCTGATGTACGTCCGTCCGGAACTGGTCGACCTCGGCCGCATCGACGACCGCACCACCACGCCGCTCGGCCGCTTCGCCCAGGGCGACGACGCCCATCTCGCCACCGTGGACGAGGGCCGGGCCATCATCGAGGCCAGCCTTGACGCGATCAAAGCGATCGTGGACGGGTGCCGGCCGCTTCCCGAGGCGGACGCCGCGTTCATGACGTTCGAGGAGGCCGAGGAGGTCTGGCAGCGCGTCGCCGCCCGCACGGACGAGTGGTGCACCCTCCGGGAGTGATCCCCGGAAGCATCACCGGGCCTGGCCGGCTGCCCGCGGACGCGCCTCACCCACGAGGTGTGCGCCCAGGAGGGCGAGCACGACTCGGGCGGCCCGCTCGGCGTCCCGCGGTGTGCGCCCGACCATCGGGGCGGGCCGATGGCGACCGTGCTTGGCGTGCGGGCACGCGATGCGTTCAGCGGCCAGGTGCAGGCCCGCTCGCGCCAAGAGATGCCGCCAGGTAGCTGCATAGGCTCATGGCATGTATGACGACGAGCCTCGCGTACCTGAACTCTTCACCTGGGAGTTCGCCACCGACCCGTACCCGGCGTACGCCTGGCTCCGCGAGCACGCCCCCGTGCACCGGACGAGGTTGCCCAGTGGTGTGGAGGCCTGGCTGGTCACCCGTTACGCCGACGCCAAGCAGGCCCTGGCCGACCCACGGCTCTCCAAGAACCCGGCGCACCACGACGAGCCCGCGCACGCCAAGGGCAAGACCGGCATCCCCGGCGAGCGCAAGGCCGAGTTGATGACCCATCTGCTCAACATCGACCCGCCGGACCACACCCGGCTCAGACGGCTGGTCAGCAAGGCCTTCACGCCTCGTCGGGTCGCCGAGTTCGCGCCCCGCGTACAGGAGTTGACGGACCATCTCATCGACCAGTTCGTGGAGAAGGGGAGCGCCGACCTCATCCACGAGTTCGCCTTCCCCCTCCCCATCTACGCGATCTGCGACCTGCTCGGCGTCCCCCGGGAGGACCAGGACGACTTCCGGGACTGGGCGGGCATGATGATCCGTCACGGGGGAGGGCCCAGGGGCGGAGTCGCGAGATCCGTCAAGAAGATGCGCGGCTATCTCGCCGATCTCATTCACCGCAAGCGCGAGGCTCTTCCGGAGACGGCCGCCCCCGGCGAGGACCTCATCTCCGGCCTGATCCGCGCCTCCGACCACGGCGAGCACCTCACCGAGAACGAGGCCGCCGCCATGGCGTTCATCCTCCTCTTCGCCGGGTTCGAGACGACCGTCAATCTCATCGGGAACGGCACGTACGCCCTCCTCTCCCACCCCGACCAGCGCGCCCGCCTCCAGACGTCCCTGGCGGCCGGCGAACGCGCCCTCCTGGAGACCGGAGTCGAGGAACTCCTGCGCTACGACGGCCCCGTGGAGCTCGCCACCTGGCGGTTCGCCACCCGGCCGCTCAGCATCGGCGGGCAGGACATCGCCCCCGGCGACCCCGTGCTCGTCGTCCTCGCCGCCGCGGACCGGGATCCGGATCGGTTCGCCGACCCGGACGTCCTCGACCTCTCCCGCAGTGACAACCAACACCTCGGTTACGGCCACGGCATCCACTACTGCCTCGGCGCCCCCCTCGCCCGCCTGGAGGGCCAGGCCGCTCTCGGCACGCTGCTCACCCGGCTCCCCGACCTGCAACTCGCGGTGGATTCGGCCGATCTGCGCTGGCGGGGTGGGCTCATCATGCGTGGGCTGCGTACCTTGCCGGTCGCGTTCACGCCCCGTGGTCGAGTGCTCCCACCTGCGTAAAGGTGACACGCACTCAAGTCTGTGATCTTCACGTGATCTGCGCGGCATTAACTTGTGACAAGTGATCGCCTGCCTATACGTTCACGGATCAGCGCGACGAGCCCCACTCGTCGCGCCGGTCACAGCTGTCTCGCGAAAGGTTTCCGCATGCTCTCCGGGAACGGTCGTCACCGTCGCCCCCGCCAGGCTCCGGCACTCCTCGTCGCGGCCGGGGTGACCGGCTCCGCCATCGCGATCCCGCTCCTCGCCGCCAGCGGTGCGAGCGCGGCCAGCGGCACCACGTGGGACCAGGTCGCGAACTGCAAGACCGGCGGCTCCTGGAGCGAGAACAACGGCGACGGGAAGTACGGCGGCCTCGAGATCGCCCAGGAGGACTGGGAACAGTACGGCGGCCTCGACTTCGCCTCGCGCGCCGACCAGGCCAGCCGCTCCCAGCAGATAGCCGTCGCCGAGAAGATCCTCGCGGACAAGGGTGTGGGCTACTGGTCCACCTGCGGCCTGCTCAACGGGCTCGACCAGGACTCCGGCTCGGCCGACGTCGACACGGGCGTGGCGGGTGACGGGGGCACATCGGGCTCGACGGGGTTGTCCAATTCATCCGGTTCATCCGGGTCATCCGACTCTTCCGGGTCATCCGACTCATCCGGATTGTCCGGCGCTGACTCGTCGACGGACTCGTCCGCGGACGCCTCCTCGCCTTCGCCGTCCAAGTCACCCACCCCGTCCGACACTCCGCCCGGCAGCCCGTCGGATCCGTCCAAGGCGACGGACAACTCGGCCAAGTCCGACACGCCACCTGATTCCGACGCCGGCTCCGCCGCCTCACAGGGACCCGACAGCTCCTCCACCGGCGCGACGAACGAGGACGACTCGGACAACTCCTGGCAAGAGGGCGGCCTTTCCGGTCTGGTCGACACCGGGGCCCTCAGCGGGGGTCGGCATCGCGGCGGCAGCGCCGAGGAGGGCGCCGCCGACACCGCCATCGCCGGCAACTCCACCGGCCGGCACGCCGCCCGCGGCGACTCGTACACCGTCCGTCCCGGAGACACGCTCGCGTCCATCGCCGACTCCCTTGGCCTCCAGGGCGGGTGGCGTGCGCTCTACGACGAGAACAAAGAGGCGATCGGCGTCGATCCCGGCCATATCGTCCCCGGTCAGACCCTTGAACTGGGTGCCGAATAGGGTGATAAGCGGCGGGAGTTCGCATCCTACTTCGCTACCGAATGTCCGGTTTGGTGAAAGTGTGGGATGAGTCTCAGAAGCCTTGATCGTCTTTGAAATTCCGCCGATCGCGTGTCTACGGTCAGGACCGCTCGCCACCGCGAGCCCCGGCTGCCGCAACGCCGAATCCTGCCAGCGGCCGCATGGGAACAGTCGTCGCGTCAAGCGCCGTAGGCAGGAGCGGGGGACCCAAGGTAAGCGCCGGGTCCGGCAGTTGAGGCCCTTCGGGTGCTCGCGGCCGGCACCGGCTTGGGGTGAAGCCGTGCCGCGCACATCACCGTGCGCGACGCGACCGGGCAACTCAACCGGCCCGAACCCGACAGCTCACCTCGCAGGCGTCGGTGAGGGGATCCTTCCATGCTGTTTTCCGGCAAGGGCAAGCACCGTCGTCCGTCCAAGGCCACTCGTGCCATCGCGATCGCCGGTGTCACCGGTGCCGCCGTCGCCGCCCCGCTGATGGCGGCCGGCAACGCCTCCGCTGCAACCGCGTCCGAGTGGGACACCGTCGCCCAGTGCGAGTCCGGCGGCAACTGGGCCATCAACACCGGCAACGGCTACTACGGCGGTCTGCAGTTCTCCGCCTCCACCTGGGCCGGGTACGGCGGCACGCAGTACGCCTCCACCGCCGACCAGGCCACCAAGGCCCAGCAGATCGAGATCGCCGAGAAGGTCCTCGCGGGCCAGGGCAAGGGTGCCTGGCCGGTCTGCGGCAAGGGCCTGTCGAGCGGCGGCTACAGCGGCGGCTCCTCCTCCGCCGACAGCTCGTCCAGCGACAGCGGCACCAGCACCCGCTCGACCGAGCAGCAGACCTCGCGTTCCGCCGAGCGTCCGGCCGCCAAGAAGACCGTCACCACCCCGACCGGCAAGAAGGTCAAGAAGGGCGACGGCGAGTACAAGGTCGTCGCGGGCGACACCCTCAGCTCCATCGCCGAGGCGCACGACGTCAAGGGCGGCTGGGAGAAGCTGTTCGAGCTGAACAAGGACATCGTCCAGGAAGCCGACCTCATCTACCCGGGTCAGCAGCTCCACCTGAAGTAAGAGCGGGCCGCCCTCGCGAGGGCCACCCCCGTCCCCACGGGCTCCCCGCCCCGGTGCGTCTCCCCCGTACGCACCGGGGCGGGGTTTTTTCCTGCCCGCCTTGCCGGTGCGCCCTTGTTTGGCGTGCCCTTTGTACGGACTCTTTGTTCCGTTCGGAAACAATTTACTCTCGGTTCTGCCCAACGAGTGGGTGACCGGCTGGCCGATCCCCCGGAGCCGGTTAGGCTCGTCTCGCAGAACCCACCGCGGTCCTGCTGACCCGCGTCACATTGAAGAAGGAGATGCTCGTGCCGTCCATCGACGTCGTCGTAGCCCGGGAAATCCTGGACTCCCGAGGCAATCCCACGGTCGAGGTCGAGGTCGGCCTCGACGACGGCAGCACGGGTCGTGCCGCCGTCCCGTCCGGCGCCTCCACCGGCGCCTTCGAGGCCATCGAGCTCCGCGACGGCGACCCGAACCGCTACCAGGGCAAGGGCGTCGAGAAGGCCGTCCTGGCCGTCATCGAGCAGATCGGCCCGGAGCTGGTCGGCTACGACGCCACCGAGCAGCGTCTGATCGACCAGGCGATGTTCGACCTGGACGCCACCGACAACAAGGGCTCCCTCGGCGCCAACGCCATCCTCGGCGTCTCCCTCGCCGTCGCCCACGCCGCCTCCGAGGCCAGCGACCTCCCGCTCTTCCGCTACCTGGGCGGCCCGAACGCGCACCTGCTGCCCGTTCCGATGATGAACATCCTGAACGGCGGCTCGCACGCCGACTCCAACGTGGACATCCAGGAGTTCATGATCGCCCCGATCGGCGCGGAGACCTTCTCCGAGGCCCTGCGCTGGGGCACCGAGGTCTACCACACCCTCAAGAAGGTCCTGAAGAGCAAGGGCCTGGCCACCGGCCTCGGCGACGAGGGCGGCTTCGCCCCGAACCTCGGCTCCAACCGCGAGGCCCTCGACCTCATCCTCGAGGCGATCAAGGAGGCCGGCTACACCCCCGGCGAGCAGATCGCCCTCGCGCTCGACGTCGCCGCGTCCGAGTTCTACAAGGACGGCTCCTACCTCTTCGAGGGCAAGACGCGCACGGCCGCCGAGATGACCGAGTACTACGCCGAGCTCGTCGAGGCCTACCCGCTCGTCTCCATCGAGGACCCGCTGTTCGAGGACGACTGGGACGGCTGGAAGACCATCACCGACAAGCTCGGCGACAAGGTCCAGCTCGTCGGCGACGACCTGTTCGTCACCAACCCCGAGCGCCTGGCCCGCGGCATCGAGGACGGCGCCGCCAACGCCCTGCTGGTCAAGGTCAACCAGATCGGCTCGCTGACCGAGACCCTGGACGCCGTCGAGATGGCCCAGCGCAACGGCTTCAAGTGCATGATGTCCCACCGCTCCGGCGAGACCGAGGACGTCACCATCGCCGACCTCGCCGTCGCCACCAACTGCGGCCAGATCAAGACCGGCGCCCCGGCCCGCTCCGAGCGCGTCGCCAAGTACAACCAGCTGCTGCGCATCGAGGAGATCCTCGACGACGCGGCGGTGTACGCCGGCCGTAGCGCGTTCCCGCGCTTCAAGGGCTGACGACGGCCCTTTAAGGGCAGCGTCGTACGTACGTCCCCGTACTCGGTCCCGTACCGTGTGCGGGGACGTACGTACGTGTGCAGCGGGAGGCGTGGGGACATGGCCGTGAAGGACCGGGACCGTTTCTCCACCGCGACCAGGATCCGGCTGCTCGGCGAGCAGACCGCGGCCCGCGTCTACCGCTCCCAGACCAAGCGGCAGGCCCGCCGCTCCCGGCTCACCGGCCGGGCGGCGCTGCTCGCCCTGGTGCTGTGCACGCTGATCGTGGCCATGGCCTATCCCATAAGGCAGTACGTCTCCCAGCGCGCCGAGATCTCCGATCTGCAGCGGGAGAAGGAGGACGCCGCCGAGCGGGTCGAACGGCTGCGGGACCTCAAGGCACGCTGGCAGGACGACAAGTACGCCGAGCAGCAGATCCGGCAGCGGTTGCACTATGTGATGCCGGGGGAGACGGGGTACATCGTCATCGACCCGGACGCGGCCAAGCAGTCGCGCGCCGACCTGGGGGCGGCAGACCGCCCCTGGTACTCGAACGTCTGGGACGCGGTCGACAAGTCCGACGCCGCCGACCAGTGAACTGACAGAGAGACTTTCGTACAGGCATGGATACTCCCGCCCGCCGCCCGACCACCACCCCTCAAGGGCAGCGCTGCGCGCTGACGCTGTTTGATCTGCCGCCCACCCCGCGCACCGAGCCCACCGACGCGGACGTAGAGGCCTTCAAGCAGCAGCTCGGGCGGCCGCCGCGCGGCCTGCGCGCCATCGCGCACCGGTGCCCCTGCGGGCAGCCCGACGTCGTCGAGACGGCCCCGCGCCTGCCCGACGGCACGCCCTTCCCGACGCTGTACTACCTGACGTGCCCGAAGGCGTCCTCCGCGATCGGCACCCTGGAGGCGAACGGCGTGATGAAGGAGATGACGGCCCGGCTGGAGACCGACCCGGTGCTCGCCGCCGCCTACCGCGCCGCGCACGAGGACTACATCCGGCGCCGCGACGAGATCGAGGAACTCAAGGGCTTCCCGAGCGCGGGCGGCATGCCGGACCGGGTGAAGTGCCTGCACGTCCTGGTCGCCCACTCCCTGGCAGCCGGCCCCGGCGTCAACCCCCTGGGCGACGAGGCGCTGGAGATGCTGCCGGAGTGGTGGCGCAAGGGGACGTGCGTGACGCCGGTCGAGGAAACGTCCGTACGGTCCGTACGGTCCGTACGGTCCGTACAGGGGGAGGACCGGTGACCCGAGTCGCCGCCATCGACTGCGGTACGAACTCCATCCGTCTCCTCGTCGCCGACGCGGACCCTGTGACCGGTGAACTGGTCGACCTGGACCGCCGTATGACGATCGTCCGTCTCGGCCAGGGCGTCGACCGCACCGGACGGCTCGCCCCCGAGGCGCTGGAGCGCACCTTCGCCGCCTGCCACGAGTACGCGGCGATCATCAAGGAGCACGGAGTGGAGCGCCTGCGCTTCGTGGCGACCTCCGCCTCCCGGGACGCCGAGAACCGGGACGAGTTCGTACGAGGCGTGCTGGACATCCTGGGTGTGGAACCGGAGGTCATCACCGGCGACCAGGAGGCGGAGTTCTCCTTCACCGGCGCCACCAAGGAGCTGACGGGGCGGGAGGACCTGCACCGGCCGTTCCTGGTCGTGGACATCGGCGGCGGCTCGACCGAGTTCGTCGTCGGCGACGACCACGTGCGCGCGGCGCGCTCGGTCGACGTCGGCTGTGTCCGGATGACCGAGCGGCACCTCGTCCACGACGGGGTCGTCAGCGACCCGCCGTCCGAGGCGCAGATCGCGGCGATGCGGGCGGACATCGAGGCGGCCCTGGACCTCGCCGAGCGGACGGTCCCGCTGCGCGAGGCGCACACGCTGGTGGGCCTGGCGGGCTCGGTCACGACGGTCTCGGCGATCGCGCAGGACCTGCCCGAGTACGACTCGACGGCCATCCACCACTCCCGGGTCCCGTACGACAAGGTCCGCGAGATCACCGACCGGCTCCTGCGCTCCACCCACGCCGAGCGCGCGGCCATCCCCTCCATGCACCCGGGCCGCGTCGACGTGATCGGCGCGGGGGCCCTCGTCCTCCTGTCGATCATGGAGCGGATCGGTGCGGAGGAGGTCGTGGTGAGCGAGCACGACATCCTCGACGGCATCGCCTGGTCCCTCACCTGACCCGATCACTGCCGGGCGACGCCGCCTCGCCCCCAACTTCCTTTGGGCTAGGCTCACATGTGCGAATCATGAGGTCATGGATACCAGTCTGACGGGGGACATATGCCGACCGGTGCCGATGACGACCACATAACCGCCCATCTCGCCACGCTTCAACGGCTGGCGGGCGATCTGGAGGACATCCTCAAGCAGCTCAACGGCAGGCTCGACGACCTCTACGACCGGGTGGCACCGGTCGTACTGTCCTGGAGCGGCGAGACCCGCGAGGCATTCGTCGACAAGCTCGAGGAGTGGGACCGCTCCGCGCAGGACCTCCAGGCGGCGCAGAAGTGGCTGCACGAGGTCGTCACCACCGGCCACACCAACTACGCGGCCGCGCACCAGGCGGTGCTGCGCGGCTGGGGAGCGGGCTGATGGGGACTCCGCCGACGCCACCCGGTGGCGGCACCATCGACGTCAAGCCGTCCAACCTGCATCAGGTGGCGGGCGGCTTCGCGGGGCAGCAGACGCCGTTCGACAAGGCGGCCAAGGACCTCGTCACCGCTCTCAAGGAGTATCCGGACGCCGGAGGGTACGGCACGGCGGCACAGGCGTTCGCGACCGCGTACGTCCAGGCGGGCAACCGCTTCCTCGAGGTGTGGGCCAAGTCCGTGGTCAGTGTCGGAGGCGCCGCGGTCGGCTTCGCGACGACGGCCAACACCTACGCCAAGGCGGAGGCGGCCAACGACGCCTCGGGGCAGACCGTCGCCAGGACCCAGCCGCCGCCGGTCGTCATCGACAAGGTGCCCGACTACGGCTCGGTGCCGGACCTGAAGTGGGGCGACGACGACGGCGGTGACGACTTCATCCGCTCCATCCTGGAGTGGATCCCGGACGCCGTGTGGCACATCATCCGTCCGCTGCTGGAGCACGCGTTCCGCTGGGGCAAGGTCGCCGAGGTCTACCCGTACCCGCAGCAGCACTACCTCAACTCGCTGTCCCAGGCCTGGTCGAACACCACGATGTCGCTGTCCATCACGGAGAGCGGCCTGACGGGGCTCGTCAGCAGCATCACGCTGCAGAGCAACAGCGAGTGGTACGACGCGATGCGGCAGTTCTGCAGCTCGCTGTGGGGGACGACTGACTGGGGGAAGAGCCGGGAGGGCTACGAGTGGAAGCACGACAGCTCCGGATCCCAGACCGCCAGCCATCCGGTCATGACCGTCCTGTTCGACACGGCGAAGAAGATCAGCGACCTGCTGCGTGAGTTCGCCGAGGCCGCGGTCGAGCTGAACGGCAAGGTGTGGGACATCTACATGGAAGCGGTCAAGCAGGCCGTCGGAGACATCGACCTCAGCGATGGCGTCGACCTCAACGACGTCAAGGAGGGCGCCAAGGGAGTCGGCCGCTTCCTGAAGGGGCTCGCCACGGGAGCCGCGGAACTCAGCGTGGAGATCACGCTGAACATCGACACGGCCGCTCTGAACGCCGTGGTCGAGGCGTACAACCGTCGTGTCAACGCGCTCACGCCGCGGTTCGGCGCGCTGACGGGGGCCCTGGACGAGGCGCACCGCAGCGCACCTACCTACGCGGCCGAGGAGGCGCGCGCCGAGGCCTTCGGGGCGCGGGCGCTGAACGACTTCAAGAAGCAGCACAAGTACACGACGGACGCCGACGAGAAGAACCACTTCTACCCGATCGACCTGGCCAACGCCGAAGGCCTCTACGGCGGCCACAGCGTGGACAAACACGTGGGCAAGACGGACGAGCAGCTCGCGCAGCGGCTCAGGGACCAGCAGATCACCCGCCCCGACGGATCGGTGCGGCCGCTGGCGGCGTCCTCGTACCCGGACCTGGCGTCTGCGCAGCGGTTCACCCAGGACACCCTGGACGACATCCGGAACGCGGAGAAGATCGAGCGCTGGCTGGACCGGCTGGAGCGGGAGCCGGTCGCCAACGAGAGGTCGACCCTGACCCTGGACAAGAGCTTCACCGAGGTGACGGGGCGCACCGTGCCCCGTACCGCCTACGACGCGGACGGACTTCAGGCACAGGGGATCGACGCCCACGGCGCGAACGTCGTCCTCCGGTACAAGAGAGGTCTCGTCCCACCCTTTATCGTCCTCACGTCCATGCCGACCGCGTAGCGGTCGGCGACAGACGCCGGCAGCGGAAAGGAGCAGCGGCCGACCGTGACCACCTACACCGGCGCCGTTTTCAACAACGGGATCGTCGCGGGGCTCATCGACATCCTCGCCTCGGCGCGCGAACGAGGCGAGGCGGCCCCGTTCACGGACGAGATCGCACGCGTCAACCGGACGCTCGACAGCTGTGCCGCCGCGCGGTGGGCCATGCCGAGCGCCACTGTGGCGGCCCTCCTCGATCTCGTCGCCGAAGATCTGCGGACCTCTCCGGGCCGGGACCTGCCGCCGGGTTTCCTCCAGAGGCTCGACAGGGCCGCCGGGGACCGGGAACGCACGGTGTTCCTGACGGACATGGCCTTGTCGCTGCGTACGTCGCAGCGAGCGGGTATCCCTCGGTTCGAGGACCTCCCGCTGTCCGCCTGGGAGGCGGAACTGAGGTACGCCCACCTGCGGGACTTCTCCTGGTGGGTCGAGTCGGACGAACACGAGACCTTCGAGGAAGGTGTGCTCGCGGGCGTGACCAGCGAGCACCCCGGCGGCTGCGCGCACGCGCTCCCTCCGTTGATCGCGGAGCTGCACGCGGCTCTGCTCCTCGACGCGGATGCGCCGTCAGCCGCCGGCCTGCGCTCCGTGGTCCCCTGGGCCACTCCGCCGATCCTGCGGGAAGTGCTGCGACTTGCCTCCGTGCATCTGCTCGACGCGCACTGAAGAGGGTGGGCCGGGTATCGGTTGTTGCTCATGGGCGGCACTCTGCTGAGCAGGTCGGATGCCCGTTTGAGCGTGCCGGGGGGCTTCGTGGGGCCCTCGGTGAGGCCCCGCCGAGAAAGTTCGTGAAGTTCTTCACAAGGAAAACGGCCCGGTAGGAGCACGAGAGGCGCTGCGTTGACCCGTCTGGGGGTCCGATAGGTCATTGAACGTGTTCAGAAGGGGCGGGGAAGGGTGCTCCGGGAGGTGCCCGAGAGGGCCCGGCGAGGGTGGCTCACGGAGGGTCCGGTCGTGCAGAGAGGCAGCTCACGCGGCATTGACAACGGCCCGCCGTACACGCCGGTTTCCCCTCCGCGCCATGACGCGGATCACGCGAGTGGCGGAGGATAGCACACACCCCGAGGAAGCTTGTGAAGGGGCGCACGAGCTACCCCCCTGAAGCGGGTGGATACTCGATGGCATGAGCACCACGGAGCGTCCCAGGATCCTCGTAGTAGGCGGTGGGTACGTAGGCCTGTACGCAGCTCGGCGCATCATGAAGAAGATGCGCTACGGCGAGGCGACCGTCACGGTCGTCGACCCCCGGTCGTACATGACCTACCAGCCCTTCCTTCCCGAAACCGCCGCCGGCAGCATCTCCCCCCGACACGTTGTCGTCCCACTGCGACGCGTGCTTCCGAAGGCGGAGGTCCTCACCGGCCGGGTCACCACCATCGATCAGGACCGCAAGGTCGCCACGATCTCGCCGCTCGTCGGCGAGGCGTACGAGCTGCCTTTCGACTACCTGGTCATCGCGCTCGGCGCGGTCTCCCGCACCTTCCCGATCCCCGGCCTCGCCGAGCAGGGCATCGGCATGAAGGGCATCGAGGAGGCCATCGGGCTGCGCAACCACGTCCTCGAGCAGCTGGACAAGGCCGACTCCACGAACGACGAGGAGATCCGCCGCAAGGCGCTCACCTTCGTCTTCGTCGGCGGTGGCTTCGCGGGTGCGGAGACCATCGGCGAGGTCGAGGACATGGCCCGCGACGCGGCGAAGTACTACAACAACGTCTCCCGCGAGGACATGCGGTTCATCCTCGTCGACGCCGCCGACAAGATCCTGCCCGAGGTCGGCCCCAAGCTCGGCCAGTACGGCAAGGAGCACCTGGAGACCCGCGGGGTCGAGGTCTACCTCTCCACCTCCATGGACTCCTGCGTCGACGGCCACGTCGTGCTGAAGAACGGCCTCGAGGTCGACTCCAACACGATCGTCTGGACGGCGGGCGTCAAGCCGAACCCGGCCCTGTCCCGCTACGGCCTGCCGCTCGGCCCCCGCGGTCACGTCGACTGCGAGCCCACGCTCCAGGTCAAGGGCACGGACTACATCTGGGCCGCGGGCGACAACGCCCAGGTGCCCGACCTCGTCGGCCGCAAGGCGGGCAACGAGAACGCCTGGTGCCCCCCGAACGCGCAGCACGCCCTCCGTCAGGCGCGTGTCCTCGGCGACAACGTGATCTCCGGCATGCGGGGCTTCCCGCAGAAGGACTACTCGCACGCCAACAAGGGCGCGGTGGCGGGCCTCGGCCTCCACAAGGGCGTCGCGATGATCGTCATGGGCAAGATGAAGATCAAGCTCAAGGGCCGTCTGGCGTGGTACATGCACCGCGGCTACCACGGCATGGCCATGCCGACCTGGAACCGCAAGATCCGCGTCTTCGCCGACTGGACGCTCGGCATGTTCCTCAAGCGTGAGGTCGTTGCGCTGGGCGCCCTGGAGACTCCGCGCGAGGAGTTCTACGAGGCGGCCAAGCCGGCGCCGGTCGCCGCCGCGAGCAAGGCCGAGGAGAAGCCCAAGGCCGAGCAGGCCAAGGCGTCCTGACGCCGGGCGCGTCGAACCGACCGAAGGGTCCCCTGCCATCCGTGGTGCGGGGGGCCCTTCGGCGTTTCCGGGTGCGGTGCCGACTGGCTCCTCCATGCGGGTGGAAAACCATCCCTGTGCATGCTTTTTACCTGGTCATAACGCGAATGAGGGACTGTGACCCAGACTCTCAGGTGTTTACGGGGTATTGGACATTCCGGGATCGCCCGTCACGGAGGTGTACGCCATGTCAGACGCCGCCCCGCGGCTGAAGAGCCTCATCGAACAGTTGCTGGGAGCTCCGCTCACGCTGCGTATCCGCGCCTGGGACGGTTCGCAGGCAGGCCCGCCGGACGCGCCGGCCCTCGTCGTACGCAACCGCAGGGCCGTGCGCCGCCTGCTGTGGAAGCCCGGCGAGCTGGGGCTCGCCCGCGCCTGGGTGGCGGGGGACCTGGACATCGAAGGAGACCTCTACGCCGCCCTCGACGAGCTGGCAGAGCTCGTGTGGGAGCGCGGGGAGGACGCCCGGACCGTCGTCCAGGCCCTGCGCGACCCCGGGGTACGGGCCGCCGTACGCGGACTGGTCAGGTTCGCCGGACCCCCGCTGCCCCCGGCCCCGCCCCGGGAGGAGATCCGCAGACCACGCCGCAACCTGCACACCAAGCGCAGCGACAGACGCGCCATCAGCCACCACTACGACGTCGGCAACGACTTCTACGAGCTCGTCCTGGGCCCGAGCATGGTGTACTCCTGCGCCTACTGGCCGGCCCCGGAATCCGCAGGCGGCACCCTCGAGACCGCCCAGCGGGACAAGCTCGAACTCATCGCCCGCAAGCTCGACCTGACCCCCGGCCGGCGCCTGCTGGACGTCGGCTGCGGCTGGGGCTCCATGGCCATCCACGCCGCCCGTGAGCACGGCGTGCGCGTCGTCGGCATCACCCTCTCCCACGAGCAGGCCGCCTACGCCCGTAAGCGCGTCGCCGACGAGGGACTGACCGACCGGGTCGAGATCCGCGTACAGGACTACCGGGACGTCACCGACGGGCCGTACGACGCGATCTCCTCCATCGGCATGGCCGAACACGTCGGCGCCGACCGGTACCTGGAGTACGCCACCGTCCTGCACAGTCTCCTCGGGCCCGGAGGACGGCTGCTCAACCATCAGATCGCCCGCCGCCCGGAGAGGGACGAGTCGGCCTACCACATCGACGAGTTCATCGACCGCTACGTCTTCCCCGACGGCGAACTCGCCCCCGTCGGCACCACCGTCACCCAACTCGAACGCGCCGGGTTCGAGGTCCGCGACGTCGAGTCGATCCGCGAGCACTACGCCCTCACCCTGCGCCGCTGGGTCGCCAACCTGGAGGCCGGCTGGGACCGGGCCGTCAAGCTCACCAGCCCGGGCCGGGCCCGCGTCTGGCGGCTGTACATGGCCGCGTCCGCCGTCTCCTTCGAACGCAACCGCATCGGCGTCAACCAGGTCCTCGCCATCAGGACGCCCGAGTCCGGCGAATCGGGGATGCCCCTGCGCTCCCGCACCTGGAACTGAGCGCAAGCGGACGGGGCCCGCCGCCACCCGGCAGCGGGCCCCGTCGCCATATGCCCGACTACTCCGACTTGATCGCCGCCAGCATGTTCAGCCGCGCCGCCCGCCGGGCCGGCCACAGCGCCGCAAGGACGCCCACCGTCGCGGCAAGCAGCAGGAACACGGCCATCCGGGCCCACGGCAGGACCAGCTCGTAGGTCGCCATCCTCGTGCCGAGCAGTTCACCGGCAGCCCAGCCGAAGAACACGCCGAGGCCGATGCCCAGCACCCCGCCGAAGAGGGAGATGACCAGGGACTCCAGGCGGACCATCCGCTTGATGCCCCCCCGGTCCAGGCCGATCGCGCGCAGCATGCCGATCTCCTGGGAGCGCTCGAAGACCGACATGGCCAGGGTGTTGATGACGCCGAGGACCGCGACGAGCACTGCCATCGCCAGCAGGCCGTAGACCATGTTCAGCATCAGCGTGAACATCTGCGCGATCTCGTTGGAGAGGTCCTTCTTGTCCTGGACCTTGATGGCCGGGTTGGAGCCGAGGGCCTTCTCGATCCGGTCCTTCGTCGCGCTCGACGCCCCGTCGGACGTCTTGACCATGACCTGCATGTCGGCCGGGTCCGTCTGGTGCGGGGAGAGGGCGGCGTTGTCGACGAGGATCCCCCGGATCATGTCGTTGCCCTCGTAGACACCGGCGACCGTGAGCTTCTGCTTCTTGCGGTCCTCGTAGTTGACGGTGAAGCTCGAACCCGCCTTCCAGTCGTGCAGCTTGGCGGTGTCGGCGTCCACGACCACCTGCGCGCCGCTCACCTTGAAGGAGCCGTCGTCGACCTTCAGTTCGGTCAGCTTGCCGATCGTGCCGCCCGTGACGCCGGTGAGGTACTCGGTCTCGCCGTCGATGCGCGAGGGGGCGTTGCGCAGCGGGCTGGTGGCGGTGACGTCGTCGAGCTGCTTCAGCTTCTTCTCGACGTCCGGCGACAACTCGTTGAAGTTCGCCATGGACACCACGTAGTCCGCCTTGATCGCGGACGCCGCCATCTTGTCGATCGACTTCTGCAGGCTGCCCGCCATCACCGTCATACCGGTGATCAGGGTGAGCCCGATCATCAGCGCGGAGGCGGTGGCGGCCGTACGGCGGGGATTGCGCACGGAGTTCTGGCGGGCCAGCTTGCCGGAGACACCGAACACGCGCAGGACCGGGGCCGCGGCCGCGATCAGCGGGCGGGACAGGAGCGGGGTGAGGATGAAGACGCCGATGATGAGGAGGACCGCGCCGAGGCCCATGGGGGCCTGGCCGTCCGAGCCGGACATCGTCGTCGCCGCGAGGACGACCGCGATGCCCGCTCCCGAGAACAGCGCGCCCAGCGTGTTGCGCAGCACCAGCGACTTGGTCGTCGCCTGCGCGTGCACGCTGCTCATCGCCGCGACCGGCGGGATCTTCGCGGCCCGGCGGCCCGGCAGCCAGGCCGCCAGCATGGTGATGAGGATGCCGACGGCGAGGGCCGTGGCGACCGTGCTCGGCGAGATGATCAGCGGCCCGTCCGGGACGGCCGCGTCGAACGTGCCCATCAGCGCCCGCAGTCCCGCACCGATGCCGACGCCGGCGGCGAGACCGGTCACCGCGGCGACCGTACCGACCACGAACGCCTCGACGAGGACGGAGCGGGTGACCTGCCGGCGCGAGGCCCCCACGGCCCGCAGCAGAGCCAGTTCCTTGGTGCGCTGGGCGACCAGCATGGTGAAGGTGTTGGCGATGATGAACGTGCCGACGAAGAGCGCGATGCCCGCGAAGACCAGCAGGCCCTGCTTCATCCCGGACATCTGCGAGGAGATCATCGCGGCCTGGTCGTCGGCGAGTTGCTGCCCCGTCGTCGTCTCCGCGACGTCCTTCGGCAGCGCCTTGTCCAGCTCGGCCTGCAGCGCGGCCTGCGTCACACCGGGCTTCGCCTTGACGGCGATCTCGTCGTACGTGCCCTTCTTGCCGAACAGCTGCTGCGCGGTCGCCGTGTCGAAGAGGGCGAGACTGCCGCCGGCCGCGACATTGCCGTCGTCGGTGGTGAAGATGCCGACGATCTTCGGGTCGAGGACCGGGCCGTCCACCGAGAGCCGTACGGTGTCGCCGACCTCGTACCCGGCGCGCTCGGCGGTCTCGGAGTCGATGAGGACCTCGTCCGCGCCCTTCGGGGCGTGCCCGCTGACCAGCGGATAACGGGCGTCCTTGGTGCCCCAGTAGTTCCCGCCCTGCGACTGGAAGCCGCCGCCGATGAGCTTGCCGTCCTTGCCGGCGATCGCGGTGAAGCCGTTGACGACACCGATGGCGGACGCGGCGCCGGGCACCTTGGCGCTCTCGTCGAGCACCGCCTGCGTCAGCTCGGCGGTCCTGCCGACGGTGTCGCCTTTGTTGGCCTGGGTCTCGGGCTCGACGGCCACGTCGACATGGTCGAAGCCCTTGGCCGAACTCTTCTGGTAGGCCTCGGAGATGGTGTTGGTGAAGACCAGGGTCCCCGACACGAAGGCCACGCCGAGCATCACGGCGAGCACGGTCATCAGGAGCCGGGCCTTGTGCGCGAATACGTTGCGCAAGGCGGTACGGAACATGGGAAGTCTCAGTTCGCGGTGGGAGGGTGAGCGGACGTCAGCTGGTGCGGCCCTTGGCGTCGAACTCGGGGGTCTGGGGGTTCCCCCCAGAAAAACGCAGCATGCGGTCGAGGACCGCGTCCGCCGTCGGCCCGTACACCTCGTCGACGAGCCGCCCGTCCGCCAGGAACACCACCCGGTCCGCGTACGCCGCGGCCACCGGGTCGTGGGTCACCATCACCACGGTCTGTCCCAACTCCCGTACCGAGTTGCGCAGGAAGCCGAGGACCTCGGCGCCGGAGCGCGAGTCGAGGTTTCCGGTCGGCTCGTCGCCGAAGATGATCTCGGGCCGGGAGGCCAGCGCGCGGGCCACGGCGACACGCTGCTGCTGGCCGCCGGAGAGCTGGGAGGGCCGGTGACCGAGCCGGTCGGCCAGACCCACCATCCGGATGACCGAATCAAGCCACTGCTTGTCCGGCTTACGGCCCGCGATGTCCATCGGGAGCGTGATGTTCTCCAGGGCCGTCAGCGTCGGCAGCAGGTTGAACGCCTGGAAGATGAAGCCGATCTTGTCGCGGCGCAGCTTGGTGAGCTGCTTGTCCTTCAGGGACCCGAGTTCGGTGTCGCCGATGCGCACGGAGCCGGAGGAGAAGGTGTCCAGGCCGGCCACGCAGTGCATCAGCGTGGACTTGCCGGACCCGGAGGGGCCCATGATCGCGGTGAACTCCGCCTGTTGGAAGTCGATGGAGACCCGATCGAGGGCGACCACCTGGGTCTCGCCCTGTCCGTAGATCTTCGACAGATCCGTGGCACGCGCCGCCACGGTGGTGGTCCGGCCGACGATGGATGCGGTGGTCACGAGAAGAGCACTCCTGAAGGACGCGGGGGTTGTCGAGGACGTCCTCCATCGTCCTGGCCGCGAAGCGCCGTGTAGTCACCCGCTGTTCTGGTTCTGAAGGCAGACTCGGGGCGGACCGCTCGCCGCCGTGTCATACCTGGGGATGACGGGCACCCCTGAGGAGTGGCCGACGCCGGGGTGGGCGGAGAACAGGTGGAGCCCCCTTGTTTGGACGGTGAAATTCCGTCATTCCGCATGCACGGCCGAGCGTCGCACGTAAGGCTGTTGGCAAGTGCGGATGGCCTGTTCCGTGTGCTGATGCGCCCTCAGACATCAATAAAATAAGACAACATCGGTCCGCCCGCCCGCTGTTCGAGGGATGCATCCGGATAGTCTCGGAACCTCGAAGCGGCGCCCATGGCCTGCCCGGATGGTGGAATGCAGACACGGCGAGCTTAAACCTCGCTGCCCCTTCGCGGGCGTGCCGGTTCAAGTCCGGCTCCGGGCACTTTCGACACTCCTGCCGGCCGCCTCTCGCGGCTCTGGTTCCCTGCACCCTTCATTGAAGAGTTCACCGCACGCCCCGTTGACAGCGGGCGGATGCGGTCAGAGACTCACGTCAGGAAGATAGTGAAGTAAACTTCACTATGCGAACAGACGCCTCCGGGCGCGAACAGAGAGGCTGGTCGATGCGCACCACCGTCGGCATCATCGGAGCCGGGCCCGCCGGCCTTCTTCTCGCCCGGCTGCTCCACAACGCGGGCATCGACTCGGTCGTCCTGGAGAGCCGCGACCGCGCCTATGTCGAGCATCGGCAGCGGGCCGGAATCCTGGAGCAGGGGACCGTGGACGTGCTGCGCGCGGCCGGTGCCGGGGAGCGCATGGACCGCGAGGGTCTTCGTCACGACGGCATCGAACTCCGGTTCGCGAGGAACCGCCACCGTGTCGACTTCCCCGCCCTCACCGGCGGCCGGTCGGTGATGGTCTACGCGCAGACCGAGGTCTGCAAGGACCTCATCGCCCTTCAACTCAAGGAGGGCGGCCCGCTGCTGTTCGAGGCGGAGGCCCTGGCCGTCGAGGGCGCGGACACCGGCCACCCGCGCGTCCGCTTCCGGCACGCGGGCCGCGAGGACGTCCTGGAGTGCGACTACGTCGTCGGCTGCGACGGCTTCTGGGGCGTCGCCCGCCAGGCGATCCCGTCCGAGCTCACCCAGGTGTTCGAACGCGCGTACCCCTTCGGCTGGCTCGGCATCCTCGCCGACGTACCGCCCTCGCACGACGAGCTCGTCTACGCCCGCCACGACCGCGGCTTCGCCCTGCTGTCCATGCGCTCCCCGTCCGTCTCCCGCCTCTACCTCCAGGTGCCGACGGACACCGACGCCGAGAGCTGGAGCGACGAGGCCATCTGGGCGGAGCTGGAGCGCCGCTTCGAGACCGCCGACGACTGGCGGCTGGAGCGCGGCCCGATCACCCAGAAGTCCGTCACCCCGATGCGCTCCTACGTCCACGAGCCCATGCGGTACGGCCGCCTGTACCTGGCCGGTGACGCGGCCCACATCGTGCCGCCCACGGGCGCGAAGGGCCTCAATCTCGCCGTCGGGGACGTCGTCACGTTCGCGCGGGCACTGACGCACGAGAAGGAGACGGGCTCGCCGGAGCTGCTCGACGCGTACTCGGCGACCTGCCTGCGCCGGGTGTGGCAGGCCGAGCGGTTCTCCTACGACATGACGACGCTCCTGCACCGCACCCCCGACGCCACTCCCTTCGAGGACCGCCTCCAGCTGGCCCGCCTGGAGCGGATCGCCTCCTCCCGGGCCGCCGAGACCGATCTGGCCGAGGCGTACACGGGGTTCCCGTTCGGGTGACGGTCGTTTCGGTGACGGGCGTGTCGCAGCTTGGTCATGAAAGAGACCCTCCGCTGCCGGGAATCAGGGATCCGCGTAGCGTGTTGCGCAGCACGACGAGGGAAAGATCCTCCCCAAGCACTAGGGTCAATCCTTTGCCTACCTATTACTCTTGAGCCAAGGCCACGCAGGGTGGCCATGGAGGAGTGAAATGAGGAGCAGCAACCCGGTCTTCTCGCGACGGGGGTTCAGCCGCGACAACGGCTACGCGGGCTTCAACACCGCGCCGCAGGCCGGGGGCGCAGCTGTAGGCACGCAGGGCAACCCGTATGCGCAGCCGCAGGCGGGCAACCCGTACGCGCAGAACCCGTACGCGCAGCAGGACCTTCAGCACGGCGCACCGCCGCAGGCCCCGGTCACCACCGGCCGGATGACGATCGACGACGTCATCCTGCGAACCGGCACCACGCTCGGCATCCTGGTCGTCACGGCCGCGCTCGCCTGGGCGCTGCTGCCGGTCGACGACGCGAACATCAGCCGGTCGTACGGCATCGGTATCGGTGCCGCGCTGATCGGCATGGTCCTGGCGTTCGTCCAGTCCTTCAAGCGCAAGGCCTCGCCCGCGCTGATCGTGACGTACGCCGCCTTCGAGGGCGTGTTCCTCGGGGTCGTCTCCAGCATCGTCGACAACCGCATCGCCGACGGCGCGGCCATGCAGGCCGTGATCGGCACGCTGGCCGTCTTCGCCGGCGTCCTGGTGGCGTACAAGGCGGGCTGGATCCGCGTCAACCGCCGGTTCGTCGGCTTCGTGATGGCGGCCGCGCTCGGCTTCATCCTGCTGATGATGGTGAACCTGCTGTTCGCGGTCTTCGGCGGCGGTGACGGCCTCGGCTTCCGCAGCGGCCCGCTCGGCGTCATCTTCGGCGTCGTCGGCATCCTGCTCGGCGCCTGCTTCCTCGCCCTGGACTTCAAGCAGGTCGAGGACGGCGTCGCCTACGGCGCCCCCCGCGAAGAGGCGTGGCTGGCGGCCTTCGGTCTGACGCTGACGCTGGTGTGGATCTACATGGAGTTCCTCCGGATCATCGCGATCCTCAACAGCAGCGACTAGTCTCCGACGGTCGTGCACAAGAGGGCCCCGGCGCGTGCCGGGGCCCTCTGCCGTCTGTGCGCGCCTAGGGCCTGTCCGGCGGATCATGCCGCAGACGCGGGGTCTGGCACGCCCATCTGCCGCGTTGTCGTCGGTCGCCGACTCCCCCACTCTCGGCTTCGCTCGAGCGGGGGGACCCCCATCGCGTCGACTCCCTCCTCCGCCTTGCAGCTGGACGCACCAGACCCCGCTCACCGGCGCTTATTAGGCGCCGCCGAATTCCTGCGACCTGATCCGCCGGACAGGCCCTAGAGGAATTTGCGCGCCGCCCTCCTCAGGTCGTACTCGTGGACGATGGCCTTCGCGTGGCCGTACGCGAGGTTGTGTTCGTGGCGGAGCCAGCTGACCTTCTCCTCGAAGCGGAAGAGAGCCGGGCCTTCTTCGACGGTGCGCAGCCAGTCGGACACTTCACGACCGGTGCAGTGGGGGATGCGGGCGAGCATGTTGCGATGGGTCTCCTCGGAGAGGACGTGGGACATCGGCGCCTCCGGACGCAAAGGGGATGTAAGCCGGTCCTTCAGGTCACGGTGCCTGAGCGTTCGCCTGTTGGCAACAGTCTCGGTGCGAAGCGTAGGCTCGCGGCGTGGTGGATACGACGGTTCTGACCCAGGCTGTGGATCACTTCGCCGATCGTCTTCGGGCTGCGCCGCAGAGTCGGTTGCAGAGAGGGGCTGCGGCTCAAGCGCTGGAGTTGGCCAGGGAATTGGCGCGTCGGGCCCAGCTTTTGGAAGCGCCTGGGGTGGAGCCCCGGGTGATGCCGGATGCGGGGATGTTCGCGGCCGCGGATCAGATCACCGTTGCCGTCCATGACTTGGTGATGGTGATTTCGACTGAAGCCGAGGTGGAGGATGCGCTGGCCTTGGTCGCGGAGGCGCAGAAGAGGGCGGGGGTGTGACTGCTCCGTAGGCGACTGCGGGCGCGGCGGAGCCGCACATTGATACAGCCCCGCGCCCCTACAGGGACGCTATGACCCTGTCCGCCAGGATGTAGACCTTCTCCTCGCCGCACGTGAACGTCAGGGTGTACGCGCCTGAGATGCCCGAGCCGCCCAGCAGGATCGGCGTCTCGCCGGCGCGCAGGGCCGCTGCCAGGCGTTCCGCTGTTTCGCGGTGGCCGGGAGTCATGCACAGGGTCGTGCCGTCGGCGAAGACGTAGACGTCGAGGGTGCCCAGGGGGCCGGGGCGGACGTCGGCCAGTTCGGTCCGGGAGGCGGCCAGCTCCTCCAGCGTGGCGACCGTTCGTTCGTGGTCGTTCACCACCGGTGACGCGACCGGGACGAAGTCGGGGTGGGAGGGGTGGCGGCGGCGGGCCGCGGCCAGTTCCGGGGAGTCCCCGGCGAACTCGTCGGCGTCCGCGCCGTGCTCGGCGACCGGCTCCAGGCCCACGAAATCGGCCTGCCGGGGCAGGAACAGTTCACTGTCGGGCAGGCCCAGCAGCGAAGGCGCGTCGGAGCCGTCACGGGACTCCTGGGCGGCCCAGAAAGCCCGCGCCTCCGCGAGTTCGCGCTCGCGTTCCTCGGCGAGCGCCTCGGCCACGGCGGCACGTATCTCGTCGACATCGGCGGAGCGGCGGGCGGCCGGCACGCGGCCCCGCGCGGCCGCGGCGTTGTTCTGGGCGAGCTCGGCGTGCAGGGCGGCGACCTGTCGGCGCAGCACCATGAGGGTGCGCAGGACGGCGACGCCCACGGCGCCTGTGGCGGCCGTGGTGACCAACAACGCGATCGGCATGGCGCTCACTGACGTACTCCCGGTTCAAAGTCGACCCCCGACTTCCTACATCAGCTTGAAGGGCGGACTAACCCGCTGTCAGTGCGTAACGTCACGAAACGGACAGGATTTTATGCCCGGGGTTTGCTGCTGAAGTGGTCTTGACCTGCGAATATCCCTCTTCCGAGGGAGATAGGTCACATCCTGGGGGAGATTGGATCACAAATCGGCCCAGAACCTTGGTGATTCCTGGGTTCTGGGCCGATGGGTCACGCTGGGTTCCGAGTCGACCACGGAAGGGCTCCGCAGGGGTCTCGGTACGGATTCAGCTCAGGCGCTCGATGACCATCGCCATGCCCTGGCCGCCGCCGACGCACATCGTCTCCAGGCCGAACTGCTTGTCGTGGAACTGGAGGGAGTTGATGAGCGTGCCGGTGATGCGCGCGCCGGTCATGCCGAAGGGGTGTCCTACGGCGATGGCGCCGCCGTTGACGTTCAGCTTGTCGAGGTCGATGCCGAGCTCGCGGTAGGAGGGGATCACCTGGGCGGCGAACGCCTCGTTGATCTCGACCAGGTCGATGTCGTCGATGGTGAGGCCCGCGCGGCCCAGTGCCTGCTGGGACGCCTCGACCGGGCCGAGCCCCATGATCTCGGGGGAGAGGGCGGAGACGCCGGTGGAGACGATGCGGGCGAGGGGCGTGAGGCCGAGCTCGCGCGCCTTCGTGTCGCTCATGATGACGACCGCGGCGGCGCCGTCGTTCAGGGGGCAGCAGTTGCCGGCGGTGACCAGGCCGTCGGGGCGGAAGACGGGCTTGAGGCCAGCGACACCATCCATGGTGACGCCGGGGCGGGGGCCGTCGTCCTTGCCGACCACCGTGCCGTCGGGGGTCGTGACCGGGGTGATCTCGCGCTCCCAGAAGCCGTTCTTGATGGCTTCCTCGGCGAGGTTCTGCGAGCGGACGCCGAACTCGTCCATGTCCTGGCGGGTGATGCCCTTGGCGCGGGCGAGGTTCTCCGCGGTCTGGCCCATCGCGATGTAAGGGTCGGGGACGAGGCCGTCCTCACGTGGGTCGTGCCAGGTCGTGCCCTCCTGCTGGGCGACCTCGGCGGTGCGCGCCTCGGCCTCGGCGAAGAGGGGGTTGTGCGTGTCCGGGAGGCTGTCGGAGTTGCCCTTGGTGAAGCGGGAGACCATCTCGACGCCGGCCGAGATGAAGACGTCGCCCTCGCCGGCCTTGATGGCGTGCAGGGCCATGCGGGAGGTCTGGAGGGAGGAGGAGCAGTACCGGGTGATGGTGCAGCCGGGGAGGTGGTCCATGCCCATCTGCACGGCGACGATACGGCCGAGGTTGTTGCCCTGCTCCCCGCCGGGCAGGCCGCAGCCGAGCATCAGGTCGTCGATGTCCCTCGGGTCCAGCTCGGGGACCTTCGCGAGGGCGGCCTGGATGATCGTTGCGGTCAGGTCGTCGGGGCGGAGGTCCTTGAGGGAGCCCTTGAAGGCACGGCCGATGGGGGAGCGGGCGGTCGAGACGATCACGGCTTCGGGCATCACGGCTCCATTGGCGTACGGGGGTTGGGCGTCGTCGTCTGGGAAGTTACCGGTCCGTATGGTTCAGGTCACGCTTGTCGGTGTGTGACTCTGGCCGCAGTTTTCTAAGCGCTTGCTTTTTCGCGTAGTCCTCCATGCTCCGGGTCGGTCACGTCGACGGAGTCGCCGGTGTCGCGTCCGGCTCCGGGACCCGCCGCCGACGGCGCCGCTTGAGGAGCGCCCACGGCCCCTTCGGTCCTGTCGGCATCGCCGCCGCGACCTCCGTGCCGGCCTCGGACGCGGCCTCCGCCGCCGCCTTGGCCACCGGCAGGAAGCCCTCGCGACGGGAGGCGTCCGGGCGCTCCTCCTCCGCCGGCCACAGACCCAGTGTCGCGCAGACCGTCGGCAGTACCGCCATCGCCGCCGTCGCGTACCCCTCCGCCGAGGGGTGGTAGTTGTCCGGGCCGAAGAGCTCACGCGGGTTGGCCGCGAACTCCGGGCCCAGCAGGTCGCCCAGCGACACCGTGCGGCCCCCCTGCTCGACGACCCCGATGGTCTGAGCGGCCGCCAGCTGCCGCGAGGCCCTGCGGGCGAGCCACCGCAGCGGCTGCTGCACCGGCTCGATCGTGCCCAGGTCGGGACAGGTGCCGACCACGACCTCGGCGCCGGCCGTGCGCAGCCGCCGTACCGCCGCGGACAGATGGCGTACCGAACGCGTCGGCGGCATCCGGTTCGTCACGTCGTTCGCGCCGATCATGATCACGCAGATGTCGGGCACCCGTGCCGGGTCCGCCAGCGTCAGGGCCACCTGGCGGTCCAGGTCGTCCGAGCGGGCCCCCGGGGAGGCGACATTACGGAGTTCCACCGGGCGTTCCGCCACCGCCGCCAGGCCCGACGCCAGCAGCGCGCCCGGCGTCTGCCCGGCCCGGTGGACGCCCTGGCCCGCGGCCGTGGAGTCGCCCAGCATCGTCAGCCGCAGGGGCGGTTCACCGGGGGTGGTGTAGGTCCGGCCGTACCGGCCGTCCGCCTGGGGCACGTGCGCCACCGTGCCGTTGCCCACATGGCGCTTGGCCAGCTGCACCTCGGCCAGCAGCAGCCCCATGGCCGCCGCGCCGACCAGACCGATCCCGCCGCCGCCGTACGCCGCGCCGGCCGCGATCCGCCGGGCCACCCTCGCCCTCGACATGCTCGTCATCCGTCGCCGCCACCTCCGCCTAGCCCGTACATCCACTCCTTGCCCCGTACGGACCGTGGCCCAATCCCAACAGCGAGTGAACGACCGTCATGCGCCTCGTACAGGCCATAGGCTGGCGGAACATCACGACCACATCTTTTGCAGCATCCGGAGACAACGGTGCAATTCCACGACTCGATGATCAGCCTCGTCGGCAACACCCCGCTGGTGAGGCTCAACAGCGTGACCAGCGGCATCCGGGCGACCGTCCTGGCCAAGGTCGAGTACTTCAACCCGGGCGGTTCCGTGAAGGACCGCATCGCCGTGCGCATGATCGAGGCGGCCGAGCAGAGCGGGGAGCTTCAGCCCGGCGGGACCATCGTCGAGCCGACCAGCGGAAACACCGGGGTCGGGCTCGCCATCGTGGCCCAGCAGAAGGGGTACAAGTGCATCTTCGTGTGCCCCGACAAGGTGAGCACGGACAAGATCAACGTACTGCGGGCGTATGGGGCCGAGGTGGTCGTCTGCCCCACGGCCGTCGACCCCGAGCACCCGGACTCCTACTACAACGTCTCCGACCGGCTGGTGCGTGAGACTCCTGGCGCCTGGAAGCCCGACCAGTACTCCAACCCCCACAACCCGCTCTCCCACTACCACTCGACCGGCCCCGAACTGTGGGAGCAGACGGACGGGAAGATCACCCACTTCGTGGCGGGTGTCGGGACCGGGGGGACCATCTCCGGGACCGGGCGGTATCTGAAGGACGTCAGCGACGGCAAGGTCAAGGTCATCGGCGCGGACCCCGAGGGCTCCGTCTACTCGGGCGGCTCCGGGCGGCCGTACCTCGTCGAGGGCGTCGGTGAGGACTTCTGGCCGACGGCGTACGACCGTACGGTCGCGGACGAGATCGTCGCAGTGTCCGACAAGGACTCCTTCCAGATGACCCGTCGGCTGGCCAAGGAGGAGGGGCTCCTCGTCGGCGGCTCCTGCGGCATGGCCGTCGTGGCCGCGCTGCGGGTCGCCGAGCGGCTGGGCCCCGATGACGTCGTGGTGGTGCTCCTGCCGGACAGCGGTCGCGGCTACCTCAGCAAGATCTTCAACGACGAGTGGATGGCCGACTACGGCTTCCTGGAGGACACGGGACCGAGCGCCCGCGTCGGCGACGTCCTCGCCTACAAGGAGGGCGACGCCATCCCCTCCCTCGTCCACATGCACCCGGACGAGACGGTCGGCCAGGCCATCGAGGTGCTGCGCGAGTACGGCGTCTCGCAGATGCCGATCGTCAAGCCCGGCGCCGGCCACCCGGACGTAATGGCCGCCGAGGTCGTCGGGTCCGTCGTCGAACGCGAACTCCTCGCCGCGCTGTTCACCCAGCACGCCTCGCTCGACGACCCGCTGGAGAAGCACATGTCGGCCCCGCTGCCGCAGGTCGGCTCCGGCGAGCCGGTCGGGGACCTGATGTCCGTGCTGGGCGGGGCCGACGCGGCGATCGTCCTCGTCGAGGGCAAGCCGACCGGTGTCGTCAGCCGGCAGGACCTGCTGGCCTTCCTGGCCAAGGGCGGGAAGTAGCGGGAAACATCCGGTGAACGGCCCGTGTACGCGGCGAACTTGCGGTTTTCATGCGGAGTCGTCGACTTCGCTGAAGTGGTACGAGCGCGTCACGTCCGCGCAGCACACGCTTAACACGGGTCCGGCACATTAGTGGGTGTCGGCAGGGCGGGAGCGGCTCCCCGCCCCGGCCGACACCGAACGGCGCCAAGGACCTCCGGAGCGGCTCCCGGACCTCCATGGACGCCACGGACGCGTGAGCCCGGCCCTGACCCGGCCCGCGTCCTTCGCGGGGACCGCCGTCGTCCCGCCCCCCGTTTACGGGGGTGCGGCGGTCCCCGCGCACACCCCCTTTGCGGCTAAACCGCCGCCGCTCTCGCGGAGGTGGTTGCTCGCCGTCGTGGTTGCTCAATTGATGGTTGCGGGGGTCTTCGCTTTAGATGACGACAGGTTCAGTCTTCCCAGTCGGTGTCCTCGGAGGGTTTGTGGCGACGGCGGCCGAAGAAGCCGGGGTTGGTGCGGGTGGCCTGGACGACGTTGACGCCGACGATCCCGGCCCAGGCGACGAGCAGGCCGGGGAGGTGGGCGACGCCGCCGCCGATCGCGGACAGCGGGATCGCCAGGACCAGCGAGACGATGCCGAAACCGAAGCGCTCGCCCCAGGAATCGGTGGGCTGCGATGAGCGGGAACCCCGGGCCACCACCATCTGCTGCTCGGCGAGCTGCCTGCGCGCCCGGCGCTCGACCGCGCCGTCGATGCGCTGATCGACCTTCTCCAGGAACGAGTCGACCAGCGCGGACTCGTACTCCTCGCCCAGTTCCCTGCGGGCCTGCAGGGTGGCGTTCAGTTCCTTCTTCAGCTCGGTGTCCCGCGCTTCCAATCCGGTCATATGACCCACGGTAGGGAGCCGGAACGCCCGTCGCACTGGGGTTAGCCCCCCTGTTCCGGCGGGGGATCCCCCGTGGCGCGGGCGGCGCCGCTCACTTCACCGGCCCATGGCCGGCAGAGAGTGTGAGCCTCCATTCCCAGGCGTACTCGGTGGCCGTGAGACGGAACTCCGGGCGGGTGTCGGGGCCCAGGGCGGCCATGCCGACTCCGCGGTGGGCGACGTCCAGGTGGATGACCGTCTCCCCGCTCTGCGGCAGTTCCCACCAGTGGGCGGCCGCCTCGAGCTGTGCCGCGGTGTGCCGGCCGACCGTCATGTGCAGCGGCGAGTGAGCCGTGCGTACCGTGCCCGTGGGCCCGCTCAGCTCCAGCCGGGTGACCTCGCCGCGGCCGCCGTTCTCCGAGGGCACGATGTACGGCACGGCCAGTTCGTCGACCGGGCTCTCCCAGACGCCGAGCAGGGCGGAGGACCGGCGGTCCGGATAGTTCTCCCAGGGCCCGAGCCCGGTCCATCGCGCGTGCTCGAATCCCTCGACGAGGGTGAACTCCATGCCCACCCGCAGCCCGTCCCGCGTCCCCTCGGGAAGGACGACGTGCTCCGACAGCACCCAGTCGGCCTCACCGACCTGACGGACCGTCCGCCGGTGTGCGATCTCGTCTCCCCACGCGGTGCGGTAGCCGCCCTCGATCGGCGTCAGCTCGAAGAACCCGGAGCGCTCGAACCTGTTGTCCAGGGAGAAGGCACGGTCGTTGTCGGTGAGCGCCCGCCACAGGCTGAGCCGCGGCGGGGTCCGCAGCAGCGGGTGGCTGATCTCCTCGGTCCGGGCTGTGCCGTGCGGGAGTACCACCGGCCTGCGCGGGAAGGTCACCTGGTGGGCGGCGATCTCCGTGCCCGCGGGGGCCCAGCGACTGTCCTCGCGGGTGCGTACGGTCACCGTCAGCGCCAGCGCGCCGTCGAGCTGCTTGACGAGGTCGTCGGGGATCGGGACACGGGCCTCGCCCCGCGGTGCGACCGCGGGTGTCGGTACCGTTCGGGCGGCGGTCGGTCCCGCCTCCGTCTCCACTCGGAGCTCCAGTTCGTAGCCGCTCAGGTCGGCGAAGAACTGCCGGTTGCGGATCGTCAGCCGGCGGCCGTCCGTGTCGTCCCGGGCGACCCGGACCGGACTGAACAGGCCCCGCATCTCGTAGAAGGCCGGCTTGGGGGTGAGGTCGGGGAAGACCAGTCCGTACAGCAGGACCGGACCGTCGTTGGGGTGGTCCCCGAAGTCGCCGCCGTAGCGGTGACGGCCGTCACCGTCGGGATCGAGCGCGTGGTCCTTGAAGTGCCAGATGAACCCGCCCTGCACGCCCGGCAGTGTCTCGAACAGTTCCCAGTAGTCGGCCAGGCCACCGGTGGAGTTGCCCTGCGAATAGGCGTACTCGCACAGGATCACCGGCCGGTCGCCGTCGAAGGCCCGGAGCGCGTCGAGGTGGGGGTACATCGGGCAGACGATGTCGCTCGCACCATGTCCGCCGTGCCAGTCGACGGCGATGGCACCCTCGTACTGCACAGGACGGGTCGGATCGAAGCGGCGCGCCCATGCCGCGGCGGCGTCGTGGTTGGCCCCGTACCCGGTCTCGTTGCCCAGCGACCAGATGACGACGCTCGGGTGGTTGCGGTCGCGCAGCACCATCCGGGAGACCCGCTCCAGGAATTCGGGCAGGTAACGCGGATCGTGCGGGACGGTGTTGGTGAACGCGTGCGCCTCGATGTCGGCCTCGTCCACGACGTAGAAGCCGAGTTCGTCGGCCAGGTCGAGGAGGTAGGGGTCGTTGGGGTAGTGCGAGGTGCGGATGGCGTTGACGTTGAACCGCTTGAGCAACGACAGCTCGGCCAGCATGAGTTCCCGGGAGACCACCCGGCCGGTGCGCGCGTCGACGTCGTGGCGGTTGACCCCCTGGATGAGCACCCGCTCGCCGTTCACCAGCAGGTCACGGCCCTCGATCCGTACGCGGCGGAAGCCGATCTCCATGCTGGTGCGGTCGACCACGCTGCCGTCCGGCGCCACCAGCTCGACGTCGAGCCCCTCCAGATGAGGGATCTCCGCCGACCAGGGCCGGACCGCCAGGTCGCCGAGCGCGAAGGTAGCCGTGCCGGGCCGCACGGTCGGGTGGGAGTGGCTGACCATCATCTCCGCCGCCTGGCGCATCGGCCCGTCCAACGGCGCGCCGGACGCCTTGAGGCTGACCAGGCCCGAGAAGTCGAAATCGGCGGGGAGCACCGGCTCGGGCCGGACCGAGCGGGCGTCGGCGGGCCGGGGCACGGTGGCCGCCGCCCATCGCGGATTCACCGGTGCCGTGTGCGTCTGCCCGAGTACGACGATCCTGGCCGTCCAGCCCGACTCCGGCAGATGATCCAGCCCTTCGGTGAGAACCTCCACATCGAGGGCGCCCATCGCGGTCCGCGGGTCGTAGTCGGCGACCACCCGCACATCGGCGAGCCGGGTGTCCGGCACCGTGTACACATGGACCGGACGGCTCAGCCCGGACTGCCACCAGTGGTCCTGATCCTCCAGATAACTGGCGGCCGACCACTTTTCCACGCTGAGCTGGATCGTGTTCGGCCCGGCCACCACGGCGTCGGTGATGTCGAACTCGGCGGCCAGGTGGGAGTCGGTGCTGGTGCCCAGGTCACGGTCGTTGACGGTCACGTGGAGCAGGCCCTCGGCCGCTCCGACGTGCAGGACGGTCCGCCGCCCGGGGCGCGGCGAGAGCTCGACCACGCGCCGGTAGACACCGACCGGATTGTCCCGGGGCACCTGCGGCGGTACCTCGGGGAACGGCATCGGCACGTTGGTGTAGTGCGGTGGGTCGGCCTCCTCGCGCATCGTCCACAGGTCCGGCACCCGCACCGTCTTCCAGGTGCCGTGTGGCAGCAGCCGGAACTGCCACTCGCCGGTCAGGTCGATCGCAGGGGCACGGCGAAGCCCGTGCATGGGCATCCTGGTCATCACTGTCCCTCTCCCCGGGCGCTCGACGCCTTCTTCCTGCACCAGCGGGGCGGAGACGCCCTGGTGAGGCGCCCAAGCCCACTGAGCAAATTCTTACCACATGGTTGGCTTTCGATGGGCGGATAGTGCGTCATCCGTTCGCGAGATGGCCGGGTGGGGTGGAGGGCGGGACAGAGTGCGGCTAGCGGTCGCTCACCTCGCGCTCTGCGGGGCGAGCCTGATGTGGCGGATGACCTTTCGGTGGTGGGTGTAGGCGATGTGGAAGGCGACGCCAGAGTTCGGCGCGTGACTCGGCAGCTTCACCGAGCCCGTCGCCGAGGGCACCGGCACCGAACGCGACACGGCTCCGCGTCTGATGGCCGACGTGGCATCCGCCGCGCTGCGGACACGCAGCTGCGCGCCGGCCTTACTCCATCGGCCCCGTCGCACCAGTTGCGATCGCCCGGAACCACTGCCGGCAACCCGAGTTCAACGACGCCGGGCCATATCTTGACGGACACGTGACGGACACGGTGACGGACACGGTGACGGATCCGTTCTCCTCGCTTCCTCCGTAGCGTCGGGCGTGATCAGTGCACTCGCGCCCCCGCGTCTGCGAGACCTGGTTCTGGGCGTCGCCTCTGCCAGTTCAGGGCGCCCCGACGAACACGCCTCCCCGACGAACCGTCAGGGTCACCCTTGGAGCGAACGATGACGCAACCCAGCACGATCAGCGTGGAGCGGCTGACACCAGGAATCCGCAAGATCACATTCTCGAATCCACCGGTGAATCTCATCGTCGGAGAGACCGTGTCCCGACTGGTTGAGGTCGTCACGGAGCTGAGCGAGGACCCGCAGGTTCACGTTGCCGTCTTCACCAGCAGTACACCCGGCTACTTCTTCAACCACTTCGATCTCGACCGGGTTGCCGACTTCATGCCGTCCGATCCGGAGGCGACGCCGGCGTGGATCGATCTCGTGATACGGCTGTCCACAGCTCCGTTCATCAGCATCGCGTCCATCCGCGGACGGACCAGGGGCGGCGGGGACGAACTGGCCCTGGCCTGCGATCTGCGCTACGCCAGCCGCGAGCACGCGGTGTTCGGCCAGCCCGAGGTCGGCGGCGGGATTCTTCCCGGCGGCGGGGGCACAGAACACCTGCCCCGGCTCATCGGACGGGATCGGGCACTCGAAGCCATCCTCAGCAGCGATGACTACGACGCCGACACGGCAGAACGCTACGGATGGGTGCCCCGCGCCCTCGCCGACGCCGAGCTGGACGACTTCGTGGACGGTGTGGCGACCCGGCTGGCGTCATTCGACAAGGCGGCGCTGGCAGCCGCCAAGGCTCAGGTCAACCGGGCGACGCTCCCGCCCGATGCCGACCTGCGAGCGGCCTACACACAATTCCTGAACTCCCTGACCTGGCCGGCGGTCCGGGCGTTCCTGCCCCAGTTCGAGAAGCTCGCTGCCGAAAAGGGTCCCGAAGAGCTGGAACTCCGCTTGGGCCACTACCTCGGCATCGCACGTCAGGAGAGCCGGTGAACACCGGCTAGCCGACATCGACGGCGCAGCCGGCCGCACCGGCTGTCCCACCCACACCGCCTGACGAAGAACCCCGGCACTCGAGGGGGCACCGCCATCGCCGGACGTGACCACTTGCCAGCGGCTGACGAGACCCGTATGGTCGTACGAACGTAAGACATACGAACGTAAGACGTACGGACGTAATGCAAAGCAAGGGAGTTCGTGATGGCGGCAACTCGGCCGGTGGCGCTCGTGACAGGGGCCTCATCGGGGATCGGCAAGGAGACGGCCCGCGCCTTCGTCGCGGCGGGTTACGAGGTGATCGGAACCGGCCGCAAGACCTCCGGACTCACCCCGCCCGCCGGTGTGACGTACCTCGATCTCGACGTGGCCAGTGACGACTCGGCCACCGCCGCGGTCGCAGAGGTGCTCGACCGGTTCGGACGCATCGACATCCTGGTCAACAACGCGGGCATCGGCTCGGCGGGCGCCGTCGAGGAGAACTCCGTCGCCCAGGCCCAGAGCGTCCTGAACATCAACGTCCTGGGTGTCATGCGTATGACGAAGGCCGTCCTGCCGCACATGCGCGCCCAGGGCGGCGGACGCGTCATCAACATCTCGTCCGTCCTCGGGGTCGCTCCCCAGCCCTTCATGGCCCTTTACGTCGCGTCGAAGCACGCCATCGAGGGCTACTCCGAGTCGCTGGACCACGAGGTCCGCGAGCACGGCGTGAGGGTCCTCCTCGTCCAGCCCGCCTACACCAAGACCAGCTTCGACACCAACGCCGCGCAGCCCGATACCCCGCTGCCCCTGTACGCGGAGCGACGGCGCGACTTCGACGCGATGATCGCGGAGGCGATGGAGAAGGGCGATGACCCCGCCGTCGTCGCCAAGGCGATCGTCACGGCGGCCACCGACAAGAAGCCGAAGCTGCGCTACACCGCCGGCCCGCTGGCCTCACGCGTCACCACGGCACGCCGCCTCGTCCCCGCCGGGACGTTCGACAAGCAGATCCGCAAGAACAACCACCTGCCCGGCTGACACCCCGGTCCGGCCTCAAGGGCGCCGATTCCACCCGCATGTCTCCCATGCGCCCGACATCTCTGATGTCGCCGAAAGTCCATTGATCAGCCATTCGTTGATTTGCCAAGGAGAGTCATGCAGCAGCAACGCCAGCAAACGGCCCGGCGCGGTGCATCAAGCGCAAGGCGTTTGCTGAAGAGGAACGTCGGAATCGCGCTGGCGGTCACCGCGACGGCGGCCGTCCTGGTGTCGGCGCCGTCCGCGTCCGCAGGGACGGGACAGTCGTATGGCGGACCCGTTGTCACCGACGTACGGACCGCGGCGACGTTCGACTACGCCGGCGGCGAGATCCCCGAGAACATCACCGCCAACCCCGACGGCTCAGTGACCCTGTCCATGCTCGGCAGCTGCGCGGTGTGCGAGCGCACCCATGGGCCGCAGCTGATGCGCATCTCCCCGTCCGGAGAGCGCACGGTGCTCGCCACCGGGCAGGTGGGCGAGGCGATCAGCGGCAACACCCGTGGCAGTGACGGCACCGTCTACTACAGCTTGTGGGCCCCGGGCAACGCGGCCAGGAACGGCGTGTACAAGCTGCTTGGGGACGGTACCCCGCAGCGCGTCGCCGCTCTGCCCGCCGACTCGGGCCCCAACGGGCTGGCCATCGACCCGGCCGGACGCACCCTTTACATCGCGGACAGCCTCAAGGGCACCATCTGGTCCGTTCCGGCCTCGGGCGGATCGGCGACCCCGTGGCTGACCGATGCCGCTCTGGCGCCGGTGCCGAGCGAAGCCCTGCCGATCGGTGCCAACGGGCTCAGGTTCCACAACGGCGCTCTGTGGGTCAGCAACTTCAACAAGGGAACACTGCTGCGGGTACCGGTCACCGGCACCGGCGCGCCCGGTCCCATCCACCTCGTCACGGGCGGCCTGCCCAACATCGACGATCTCAGCTTCCTCACCCCCTGGTCCGATGTGGTGTTCGCGGCCCAGAACGGCTCCTCCTCGCAGAACGGCCCGGACAGGGTCGTGGTGATCTACCCGAACGGCACCTACAAGCCCGTCCTGACCAGCGCGGACGGTCTCGCCTCGCCTTCCGCCACCGCCGTTCGCGGCGACCGGCTGTACATCACCGACGGCGGCGTCCCCGAGCCCCACGACCCGAAACTGCAGACCGCCAGGATCAACTTCCCGGCTCTCCTCGCAGGCGCGGCACACTGACCCGACCAGGGCGGCAGCCGGGGCGCAAGCCCCGGCTGCGACGGAGGAACACATCGTGCGGTACACGAAAGAACACAAACAGCAGACAAGGCAACGGATCATCACGACGGCAGGCCGTCGGCTCAAGCGCAACGGCATCGACGGCTCCGGAGTCGCCACGCTCATGAAGGACGCGGGCCTGACCAACGGCACCTTCTACGCCTACTTCCCCTCCAAGGACGAACTCATCGCCACCGCGGTCGCCGACCAGATGCGCGCACAACACGAGAACCTCGTCACGCAGGCGGCACCCGGCCGCGCCGGACTCGAGCAGATGATTCGCTGGTACTTCTCCACCGAGCAGCGCGACAGCATCGAGGACGGCTGCCCCAACGCCGCCCTGCTCGACGAGATCGCACGCTCCACAGACGCGACCCGGCAGGCGTACACCGACGGCGCGCTGGTCCTCATCGACGGCTTCGCCGCCCGCCTGGCACCCCACGATCCGCCCTCGGCGCGTCTGAAGGCACTCAGCCTCCTCGGCATGCTGGCCGGGACACTGCAGCTCTCCCGTGCCCTGACCGACCGGCAGCTCGCCGACGAACTCCTCGAACAGGGCATCCGCAACGCCCTCGCACTGCTGGATGCCGAGCAGCACAACTGATCGCTTCAGCCGGTGACCTGTGTTCCGGGGAGCCGGGCCTGCTCAAGCGCCGCCAATGCCGTGACCCGCACCGCCCGGAGCAGCACACGGCCGTTGCCGCACATCGTCGACGGCAGCGGATCATCACGCTCATGACCGCGGCTCATCACTTGCCGCCCTGTATTCCGGACCGATCGACGGTCCCCTTCTCCCCCGGAGTTCTCCGTGTTCATCGCCTATGTCCTCCTCGCTGTCGTGCTGTCCCTGGTGCTGGTCTTCTCTGCCGTTCCCGACATCACCCGCGACCCGAAGGTCACAGAGGGGCTCAAGGCGCTCGGGGTGCCCGACAACTGGTTCTTGCCGCTCGGCCTGGTCAAGATCGCGGGCGCTCTGGGGCTGCTTGCCGGCATCGCCTACCGACCGTTGGGCATCGCGGCGGCGATCGGTGTCGTCCTGTACTTCCTGGGCGCCGTGATCACGCACGTCCGTGGAGGCGACAAGAAGGGAATCGGCATCCCGGCCGCCATCATGCTCTTTGCCGTGGCGCCGCTGGTGCTGGGGTTCGCGACGGTCTGATCGTGGCGCGTTGATACCACCGTTCTGAGTGCCGCGTACTCCGCCGCTCTCAGATCGCTTGGGCCTTGGGCCGCGCGGGACCGGACATGGTCCGGGGCCGGGGCGCCACGTCGCGTTTCGCAAGCACAGGCGATCGAGAACCGCAGGCGTGCGGTCGCCGCGGCCTCCCAGCTCTTCCGGGAGCGCGGCGTGAACGGCATCAGCGTCGCCGATCTGGTGAAGTCCATCGGGCTGACCACGGGCGGCTTCTACAAGCAGTTCTCCTCCAAGGGGGCCCTGATCGCCGAGGCGGCACAAGCCGCTTTCGGGGACCTTGACCTGCTCCTGGCGTCGTTCGACACGGCGCACGGCGATCACGGCACCGCGCGCGGCGCCCTCGTGGACTTCTACCTGTCGGCCGAGCACCGTGACCAGCCCGGCACCGGCTGTCCCACCGCGGGCTTCGCCGGGGACATGGCTCGCGAGGCCACAGCCGGGCAGGTGCGCGAGACGTACGCAGCCGGAGTCGAGGAATTCGCCGCGTGGCTGTCCACCGACACCAACGACGGCCTTCCCATGGTGGCCGCCCTGGTCGGCGCGATCCTGCTCGCCCGGGCCACGGCGGGCACGGAGCTGTCGGAGAAGATCCTGGAGTCGACCCACAAAGCCCTGACCGCACCACACGGGCTTGACCCGGAAGCCTGAACACAGGACGCCATCCGCACCAGTGGTGCCAACCGCCGCGACAACTCCTGCACGTCAGCCGCTGCCGGCAGAGGCGTCACCAGCGTGAGAAACGCTGCCGCAGCCCCTGCCGACGCGGGGCCGCACCCAACGAATCCGCTCAGGTGCTTGGTTCACGCGAACCGCGGGCAGCCACTGTGAACAGGGCTTCCCGAGAACGGAATGCGCGCAACACGTCGGAGGCCTGCCCCGCTGCGCCGGCATGACACGAGGCCGGTCTCCACCCGACGCCGGCAGGCGGAACGGACGGGCGTGGCTGCCGTACACCTCGACCCACTCCCGGCCCACCGATGCAGCCCCATCAGCTCGGCGACCCCATTCGAACTGGATCATGAGTTGTCCCTTGCCCGGCTGTATAACGTCATGCAGAGTTCTCGATAGGTGAATAGGTTGTCAATGCCTCGGCGTAATCCGAGGCAAGTGATGACCGGAAAGCAAGATCGGGCGTCCTTGTCGAGGAGGGTTTGGGCTTGATGTCGTCTCGGATCGTGGACGCACCGCGGACTGCGGGCTCTGCTCTTGTCGTCCTCGACGGGGTCGGCCTCGGCGTCACCGACGTCGTCCGTCTCGCCGACGGCGCCGCGCGGCCGGTCCCGGGGAGCGAGGGCATGCGACGCGTCGAGGAGTCCTGGGACGCCGCCCGCCGTATCGCCGCGACCGGCCGCGTCTACGGTCGCTCCACGGGCGTCGGCGCCAACCGGAACGAGGACGTGCCCACCGAGGCGGCCGCCGAACACGGTCTGCGCCTGCTGCGCAGTCATGCCGGCGCCATCGGCGAGGAGTTGCCCGCCCGGCAGGTACGCGCGATGCTCGCCGTCCGTGCCAACCAGCTGCTGGCCGGCGGCGCGGGCCTGAGGCCCACCGTCGTCACGGCCCTGTGCCAGGCGCTGGAGAGCGGGGCGTACCCGGTCGTGAACGAGTTCGGCTCGGTCGGCACCGGCGACATCGCCGCCCTCGCCCAGGCCGGCCTCGCGCTGGCCGGCGAGCACCCCTGGCGGGGGCCGGGCGCCCCGGAACCCCAGCCGCTCGACAACAACGACGCGCTGGCCTTCATCAGCAGCAACGCCCTCACCCTCGGCCAGTCCGCCCTCGCGCTGCACGAACTGCGCCGGCTCCTGGAGGCCACCCAGGTCGTCGGTGCCCTCTCCCTGCTCGCAGTCGACGGCTCCCACGAGGCGTACGCGGCCCCCGTGCACGCCGCCCGCCCGCACCGCGGCTCCAGCGAGGTCGCCCGCCGGATGCGGGAGTTGATCGGCGCCGCCGACCGGCCGACCCCGCCGCTCGGCCGCCTCCAGGACCCCTACGGCTTCCGCTGCCTGCCCCAGATCCACGGACCGGCCCACGACGCGGCCGACGCCCTGGAACAGGTCCTCACCATCGAGATCAACGCGGCCGCCGAGAACCCGCTGATCTGCCCCGAGGACCTGGCCGCCTACCACCACGGCGGCTTCTACCAGGCCCAACTCGCCCTCGCCCTGGACCACTTCCGACTGGCCATGACCCAGGCGGCCCGCCTGTCCACCTCCCGCCTGTCGACGCTCAACGAGCCCGCCTTCACCCGGCTCAGGCCCTTCCTCGCCGACCAGGAACCCGCCTCCTCCGGCGTGATGATCCTGGAGTACTCCGCCGGGGCCGCCCTCGGCGATCTGCGGGCCTTCTCGGCGCCCGCGTCGCTCGGCCACGCTGTACTCTCCCGAGGCGTCGAGGAACAGGCCAGCTTCGCCTCGCTCGCCGCACGTCAGACGCTGCGCGCGTGCGGCGCGTACCGTCTCGTCGTCGGCTGTGAACTCGTCGCCGCCGTACGGGCGCTGCGCCAGCGCGACGCCCGGCCCGACCCGGAGCTCGGGGTGGGCCGCGCGCTGGAGCTCGCCGAGTCGGTGCTCGACGAGGACCCGGCCGACCGCCCGCTCACGGGTGATGTGACGACGGCGGCAGCACTGCTGGACCGGTTCACGGACATCTGGAGAGGGAGCGAGTCATGAGCGCGGACGGGAGCGCGGACGGGAGTGCGGACGTGAGTGCGGGTGCGGTGGACAAGAGCGCGGACGAGAACGCAGGCGTGGCGGGCCGCGGCGCGGGTGTGCCGGACAGCCCCGCCGCGCGGCTGCAGGCGCTCTTCGAGGGGCACCGGCTGACGCCCACCCAGCGGCGCATCGCGCACAGCATGGTGCGGCGGGCCGCCGACGTGCCGTTCCTGTCCAGCGTGGAACTGGCCGAACTGGCCGGGGTCAGCCAGCCGTCGGTGACCCGCTTCGCGGTCGCCCTCGGCTTCGACGGCTACCCGGCCCTGCGCAAGCACCTGCGCGAGGTCGCGCCCGCCGAACCGGCGGCGGACTCGGGGTCGTACAACGAGTACCAGCAGGCCGTCGAGGCCGAGATCGAGAACCTGCGGCACCTGGCGGAGGTGCTGGCCGACCCGCGGCCCGTGCAGAAGGCCGGGCGTCTGCTCGCGGCCTCGCGCCCCCTTCCCGTCCTCGGGCTGCGGGCCGCTGCCTCACAGGCGTACGGCTTCGCCTACTTCGCCGCCAAGGTCCATCCGGACGTACGGCTGCTGAACGAGGGCGGCACGATGATCCACGACCGGATCGACTCCGCCGTACAGGCCGGCGCCACGACCCTGCTGTGCTTCGCACTGCCCCGGCATCCCCGCGAGGTCGTCGACGCACTGACCTACGCGAAGGAGGCCGGACTGACGGTGGTGACGGTCGCCGACTCCGCCTTCGCGCCGGTCGCCAAGGAGTCCGACCTGCTGCTGCCGGCCGCCGTCGGCACAGGGCTCGCCTTCGACACCGCCTGCGCGCCGATGCTGCTGGGCCGCGTCCTGCTGGAGGCGATGTGCGACGACCTGCCGGACGCCCAGGCGCGACTGGAGGAGTTCGACGCGAAGGCGGCGGCGCGCGGGCTGTTCGTCGAGTGATGCCGGGTGGAGCCGAGTGAATTTGGCGAGCTCTAAGACTCGTCTCACGTTCGCTCGCTAATCTGCGCGACCAGGACTGACTGTCAGGAATCGCAGTCAGGAATCGCAGTGCTGTGAGGCGACAAGGAGGCGGAACGTGGCACGCGGAGATCGCAGAGCTCATGGCCTGGCTCGGGTGGCTGTCGTCGTACGGGCCGGAGCCACGCCGATGTGGTGGCTCGGGGTGCTCGCGGCGGGCATCGGCGTTCTGGTGCCGGGCATCACGGGGCGGCGGATCGGGGTGATGGCCGGGGCCGCGCTGTTCATCGTCGCGACCGCGGCGGTGGCGTACTGGCGCCGCAGGCGCTACACCGACCTCGCCCGCTCGGCCGCCCGCGCCAGCAAGCACGATGTGCTCCAGGACCGTGCGGTGAGCGCGCGCAACTGGCGGCGGGGGCACCGCTGGTGGCTGCTGCTCGCTTTCCTGGCCGCGCTGGGCAGCGCGTTCGCGGTGCCCGCCGCGGGCGGCATGCTGCTCGCCGGATGCGGTGCCGGGCTGCGGCTGAAGGCCGCCTGGCTCGGGCGGCGCGAGCGGGCCGAGGACGCGCTGCTGTGGGTGCGCGTCGACTGGCTCGCCGCCAACGGTGGGCGCCCGGCCGGCAAGGCGGTCAAGGCCTACCGCAGCACGGGCATCGCGGCGGGCGACGCGGCCCCGGGCGGAGCACGCCGCCGCACCGCGGCCCTGGTCTAGCCGTCGGACCTGATGCAGCCAGGTCCAGCCGTCAGACCTCCAGCTCCTCCTCGATCCTTCGGAGCTGGTGGCGGGCCATCGCCAGGTTGGACCTCTTCACGTCGAGGACGAGGTAGAGGAACAGGCCGTTGCCGCCCCGGCCGCGGAGCAGGCGGATCAGGTGGTACTGGTCGGACAGCGTGATCAGGATGTCCTCGATCTGGCTCTTGAGCCCGAGGTGCTCCATGGTGCGCATCTTGGCGCGGACCACATCGGTGTTGCCGGCGGCGGCGACGTTGAGGTCGAAGCTCTTGCCGCCGCCCATCGTGCCCAGCGCCATGCCGCTGGTGTAGTCGACGAGCGCGACGCCGGTGGCGCCCTCGATGGAGGCGAGCGCCTCTTTCAGCGCGGTTTCGGTGTTGGCCATGACTGTTCCCTCGGTTCCTCTCAACTTTCGGTGGTGGTGCGCGCCACCGTCGGTGCGGTGGGCGCTTCGGTGGGCGGGGTGGGAGTGGGGGCTGGGGCTGGGGCTGGGGTTTCGGGGGGCTTGGAGCGGGGGGCGCGGGGGGTTCTGGCGCGCGGTGCGGGGGGCCTGGCGGCCGTCTTCGCCGGGGGCTTGGCAGGGGACTTGACCGGGGACTTGACCGGGTGCTTGGCAGGGGACTTCGCCGGGGGTTTGGCAGGGGGTGCCGTGGCGGTGTCGACCAGTTCCCCGATGCGGGTGGCCGCCCGGCGGCCCTCCAGATGGAGGCGGCCCACGTTGACGGGGTCCTGGGCCAGCAGGGTCAGGACAGCGGCAGGGCCCGCCGCGTACGACGCCACGCAGCCGTGCACGCCGCGTACGAGCAGTTCGCGGAAGTCCCCCTGGCCGGTGGCGTCCGCCAGCTGTGCGGCGAGGCCGCGTGCGGTCGTCGTGAGCGCGGCCAGGTTCTCCGGGTCGATGCCGGGGGTGTCCTGGGCGAGGACGAGGCCGTCGGCGCCGGCCGCGAGGGCGCCGGCGAGCTGGGGCACGCGGGCTCTGAGTCGGCGTAACTCCTCGTGGATGTCGCTCTCCGCTGCCATCAGGTCTCTCCTCTCGGCGCGGGTCCACTGCCGCTGCCGCCGCTCAAAGCGCCTCCAACGCATCCCTGAGCCTCTTCAGCAGCGTGATGTGGGGATCGGTGAACTCCGGCGGGAGCGGGTCGAGCGCGTCGAGCCCTTCCAGTTCGTTGAGTTCATCGGGCGGTTCGGTGCGGGCCTGCGGGCGGGGCGCGACGACACCGGCAGCCGCCAGCCGCCGTAGGTCCACCAGCGTGTGGAACGCCGGGCGGCCCAGGTCCCGGGCGATCTCCGTCGCCGTGCGGACATCGTCCAGCCGGGCCAGGACCGCCCGCTGGCGGGCGGTGGGCGCCGGGGGTGCTACGCGGTCCGCCCGGGTGAGCGGGGCGTTGTCCGTGGCCGGATCGGGCCAGATGTGGTGCAGCAGATCGCGGCGGCGCAGCGTCTCGCGCTCCACGGCGGCCACCGGCACCGGGCAGGCACAGCCGGGTCCGGCCTCGGTGCCGTAGCGGAAGCGGCCCGGGGTGCTGCTGGGCGCGAGGACGAAGTACGCCGCGTCGTACAGCGCGGTGAGCCGGCACAGCTCCAGGGCGCCCGGGGCGAGGTGTCCGCCGTCGACCAGGTGGTGGCCGGCGCGGTGCCCGTCGCCGGTCTCGGCCACCGCCTCCCGCCAGGCCTCGGCGTCCAGCGTGCCGCGGGCCGTGAGCAGGACGTCGAGGCCGGGGGCGGACGGGCTCTCGGCGTGCACCACCCGGCCCTCGGTGAGATGGAGCGTGCCGCGCTCCCGGACGAGGACGCCGGTGGCTCGCTCGGCGGCCAGCCGGGTCAGCATCGGCGAGACGCCGCCCCAGCCCCGGTCCCGGGCCGCCGCCTTGTTCCGCACGGGCAGCCGGGGCGGCGGAGGAGTCCGTACGGCGGTCATCCCAGCACCAGCCGTCCGGCCATCTCGCTGAGCCTGATGCGGGCCAGCGCGAGGTTGCCCTCCGCGCGGGTCAGCCACAGGTGCAGGCACACGCTGCTGTCGAAGGACGTCGGCACGAACCGGAGCACGTGGTAGCTGTCCCGGTTGCTGATGATCAGGTCCTCGACCGGTGGATCGGCGCCGTCCTCTTCGGTGCCGTCCCCGTCAGGGTCGGGCGCGAAGGCGTGCTGCTCGGCGGCGAGCCGGGCGAGCTCGGCGGCCTCCACCGCGGCCGCCTCCCGGTCGCCGCCCGGGGACTCCCCGACGATGCCCAGGGCCAATCCGCTCGTCCAGTCGACCAGTGCGGCGCCCCGGGCACCGGGCAGTCGCATGGCTTCCAGCAGGCACTCGTCGATTCCGGGCACCGTGGCTCCCCTCCCGCCTGGAGTTCGGCTGAGTGACCCCGAAACTACGCATCGTGTGGGGGAGGGGTGAGGCTTCTGGCATTTTCCAGTGGAACATGCGACGGGTGGCTAAGGTGGGTCAACTGGCCTGGTTTTCCAGGCGCGTTGATCAGTGCCAGTTGATCAGCGTCAGTTGATCAGCGGATGCTCCGGCGTACGTCAACGGCCCTCAGGCGCGCGGAGGGCGGTCAGCGCGCCCGCGTGCGCCCCTCCCGACTCGGCCACGATCTCCTCGACGCTCTGCGGCTCGCGTACGGTCGCGAAGGCGATGCCTCCGGCTCCGTCCGGGGCGAAGCCGTGGATCCCGGGCCGGGCGAGGGAGTTGTAGGCGTAGTGGTGCGCGAAGTAGTACGCGCCCGTGTCCAGCGCCGCCGCGTAGTCGCCCTGCTCCAGCAACGGCAGCGCGCGCCCCGTCGCCAGCAGGTCACCCGCGAAGCACGCCGGACCGGCGACGTCCTGCACCACCGCGGGCCCCTCCTTCGGCCGCCCCTTCCCGTCGTACGCGGCGATCCTCAGCGGCCACGCCCCCGGCGCGTACACCGTCCGCGTCGCCACCTGCACGCCCGCGTGCGTGACCGCGACCGGCCGCCCGCCGGCGCTCTTGGCGTACTCGACGCGGGCCACCACCGTGCCGTGCTTGGCCAGCAGCGACCTCCCGAACTCCGTCACCAGCCCGTACCGCCCGTCGAACAGTCCCGGCACCGCCTCCCGCAGCACGCGCGCGTACTCCGCGTACGTCGGTGTCGTCGCGTCCGACATGAAGTTCACCGGCAGTCCGCCGCCGATGTCGATCGTGTCGATCTGCGGCCGCCCGATCCGCCGGTTGATCTCCTCGGCGAGCCCGTACGTCTCCGCCACGCCCTCGGCCATCAGTGACAGCGGGATGCCCTGCGAGCCGGTGTGCGCGTGCAACCGCGTCAGCCAGGGGCGCACGGCATACGCCCGTACCACCCACTCGCGCGCCCCCTCGTCCCGCAGCGCCACCCCGAACTTCGAGGTCGCCGTGGCGGTGGACAGGGCCTCGATGGAACCGCCGCCGACCTGCGGGTTCACCCGGATCCCGAGGGGGGAGCGGCTGGGGGCGGACCTCATCAGGCCGTCGATGCGGTCCAGCTCCTGCGGATTGTCGGCGTTGACGGCGATCCCGAGCGCCAGTGCCTCCCGCAGCTCGGCCGGCGTCTTGGCGGGCGAGTCCAGGACCGTCCGGGCCGGCGCCAGCCCCGCGGCCCGGGCCAGCGCCAGCTCGCCCGGGCTCGCCACCTCGGCGCCGATCCCCTCCTCCCGCAGCAGCCGCAGCACCGGCACCAGTGGGGTGGCCTTCACCGCGAAGGCGTGCAGCACCGGCGTGCCGGGCGCGGTGACCGCGTCGAACGCCGCCCGCAGCGCCGCCGCCGACTCCTGAATGCCGGTGACGTCGAGCAGGCCGACGACGGGGGTGCCCGGCCCGAGCAGCCCCTGCTCCACGGCGGCCCGCACCGCCTCGTCCCGTCGGCCCGCCCGCGCGGCGTCGGAGCGGCTCTCGTGATCGCTGTCGTGATCGCTGTCGTGAACGCTCTCGTGATCGTCGTTGGCGTTGCCCACAACATCCCCCGTCATGTCGGTGCCTGCGTCCATGTGTCCAGCCAAACACAGCGACGTGCCCGCGCCGACGGGCCGACGTCCGGTTCCAGCTCTATTGACTAGCTCTATTCAGGGCGTCAGGATGTGAATATCGGGACTAACAGTCCACTGGGAGCAATCCGCTAGGAGGCAGACCGTGTCAGGACCCCGCCCCGTACGAGCGCCGCGCGGCACGGAACTGAGCGCCCTGGGATGGCAGCAGGAAGCCGCCCTGCGGATGCTGCAGAACAACCTCGACCCGGAGGTCGCCGAACACCCCGACAAGCTCGTCGTCTACGGCGGGACGGGCAAGGCCGCCCGTGACTGGCGCTCCTTCGACGCGATGGTGCGGACGCTCAGGACGTTGAAGCAGGACGAGACCATGCTCGTCCAGTCCGGCCGCCCCGTCGGCGTCATGCAGACCCACGAGTGGGCGCCGCGCGTGCTCCTCGCCAACTCCAACCTCGTCGGCGACTGGGCCAACTGGGAGGAGTTCCGCCGACTGGAACAGCTGGGTCTGACCATGTACGGGCAGATGACCGCCGGCTCCTGGATCTACATCGGCACCCAGGGCATCCTCCAGGGCACCTACGAGACCTTCGCCGCCGTCGCCGCGAAGAAGTTCGGCGGCACGCTGGCCGGGACGATCACCCTGACCGCCGGCCTCGGCGGCATGGGCGGCGCCCAGCCGCTGGCCGTGACCATGAACGACGGTGTCGTGATCTGTGTCGACTGCGACCCACGGGCGATCGAGCGGCGTATCGAGCACCGGTACCTGGACGTGAAGGCCGACTCCCTCGACCACGCGCTCCAGCTGGCGGTGGAGGCGCGGGACGCCCGCCGCCCGCTGTCCATCGGCGTCCTCGGCAACGCCGCCGAGCTCGTCCCGCAGCTGCTGGCCATGGGTGCCCCCATCGACATCGTCACCGACCAGACCTCGGCGCACGATCCGCTGGCGTACCTGCCGCTGGGCGTCGACTTCGACGACATGGCGTCCAGTGCGGCCAAGGACCCGGCGGGCTTCACCACCCGTGCGCGTGAGTCCATGGCCCGGCACGTCGAGGCGATGGTCGGCTTCATGGACGCCGGTGCGGAGGTCTTCGACTACGGCAACTCGATCCGGGGAGAGGCCCAACTCGCCGGGTACGAGCGGGCGTTCGCTTTCCCGGGCTTCGTGCCCGCGTACATCCGGCCGCTGTTCTGCGAGGGCAAGGGGCCCTTCCGGTGGGCGGCGCTGTCGGGGGAGGCGTCGGACATCGCCAAGACCGACAAGGCGATCCTGGAGCTGTTCCCGGAGAACGAGTCGCTGGCCCGCTGGATCAAGCTGGCCGGGGAGCGGGTCCACTTCCAGGGCCTGCCCGCGCGGATCTGCTGGCTCGGCTACGGCGAGCGGGACAAGGCCGGTGAGCGGTTCAACGACATGGTGGCGAGCGGGGAGTTGGCGGCCCCGCTGGCGATCGGCCGCGATCACTTGGACTGCGGGTCGGTGGCTTCTCCCTACCGTGAGACCGAGGCGATGCTGGACGGGTCGGACGCGATTGCCGACTGGCCGCTGCTGAATGCCATGGTGAACGTGGCGTCGGGTGCCTCTTGGGTTTCCATCCACCATGGCGGTGGGGTCGGGATGGGCCGGTCGATTCACGCCGGGCAGGTGACGGTGGCCGACGGGACGAAGCTGGGCGGGGAGAAGATCCGGCGGGTGCTGACGAACGACCCCGGGACGGGTGTCATCCGGCACGTGGACGCGGGGTACGACATCGCGGAGTCGGTCGCCGGTGAGCGGGGCGTGCGGGTTCCTATGCGCGAGGGTGGCGACGCGTGATCCAGCGTGATGGTGGGCGAGGCGGCAACGCTCCGGTGGGGGCTGAGCCCTCGTCGCCGGGCGCGGGTCCGGCTGTGCCCACCCGTCCCGCCCTGCGGAACGACTGCCCACAGCCTGCGGGGGGTGGCGGCGCGCAGTCTGTGGGTGGCGGCGGCCCACAGCCTGTGGGGGGCGGCGCGCGGTCTGTGGGTGGCGACGGGTCGCAGCCTGTGCGGGGCGATGGCGCGCAGCCTGTGCGGGGCGATGGCGCGCAGTCTGTGCGGGGCGATGGCGCGCAGTCTGCGCGGGGTGACGGGTCGCAGCCTGTGGGGGGTGACTGCCCACAGCCTGTGGGCGGTGATGGGTCAGAGCCTGTGCGGGGCGATGGCGCGGAGCCTGCCGGGGCGGGCGGGGCGCACTCTGGGTCGGCTGGTGGGGCGCGGCCTGCCGGGGCTGGCGGGACGCAGCCTGGGGTGCTCGGTGGGGCGCGGCCTGTGTCGGATGGCTCGCCGCAGGCCGGCGTGGTCGGTACCTCCTTTCACCAGATGTGGCGTGAGCTGCACCCGATCGGCCGGCACCCCGACTCCGGTGGGTACCGCCGCTTCGCCTGGACCGGTGCCGACGCCGAATGCCGGGCCTGGTTCAAGGCGCAGGCCGAGGCGCGCGGGCTGACGTACGAGCTCGACCGGAACGGGAATCAGTGGGCCTGGCTCGGGGATCCCGCCGCCGGGGACGCCGTCGTCACCGGGTCGCATCTCGATTCCGTGCCCGATGGCGGGGCCTTCGACGGGCCCCTCGGGGTCGTGTCCTCCTTTGCCGCGCTCGATGAACTCCGCGCGCGCCGAGCCACGTTCACCAAGCCCCTCGCCCTCGTCAACTTCGGCGACGAGGAGGGCGCCCGGTTCGGGCTCGCCTGTGTCGGGTCGCGGCTCACCTCCGGGCAGCTCACCGTCGAGCAGGCGCACCGGCTGACCGACGGGGACGGGATCACGCTGCCGCAGGCCATGGAGGCCGCCGGATACGACCCGGACGCCATCGGGCCGGACCCGGAGCGGCTCGCCCGTATCGGCGCCTTCGTCGAGCTGCACGTCGAGCAGGGGCGGGCGCTCGACCTCAGCGGTGATCGCGTCGGTATCGCCAGTGCCATCTGGCCGCACGGGCGGTGGCGGTTCGACTTCCGGGGCGAGGCCAATCACGCGGGGACGACCCGGCTGGTCGACCGGCGGGACCCGATGCTGTCGTACGCCGAGACCGTGCTCGCCGCCCGCCGCGAGGCCGAACTCGCCGGAGCCGTCGCCACCTTCGGCAAGATCGCCGTCGAGCCCAACGGCGTCAACGCCATCCCCTCCCTGGTCCGCGGCTGGCTCGACTCCCGCGCCCCCGACCAGGAAAGCCTCGACCTCGTGGTCGGCGGGGTAGAGCACGCCGCCCGTGAGTACGCCGCTGCCCACGGCGTGGACCTCGATGTCGTCCGCGAGTCCTTCACGCCCGTCGTCGAGTTCGACCACGCCCTGCGCGACGAACTCGCCCGCATCCTGGGCCAGGAGACCGACCTCAAGGTCCCCGTCCTCGGCACGGGAGCCGGACACGACGCCGGGATCCTCTCCGGGAGCATCCCGACCGCCATGCTGTTCGTGCGCAACCCCACGGGTGTCTCGCACTCCCCGGCCGAGTACGCGGCCGAGGACGACTGCGTGGCCGGGGTACTCGCACTCGCCGACGTACTGGAAGGGCTGGCCTGCAGGTGACGCCGACGCAGCATCCGCCGACGCGGCAAACGCAGACGTACTGGCTGGAGCACGCCTGGCTCGACACCCACGTCGAGCCGGGCGTGGCGGTGGACACGAGAGACGGCCGCATCACCGCCGTCCGCACGGGCACCGACACACCGCCGCCCGGCGCGGAGGTGCTGCGCGGCCTCACCCTCCCCGGCCTGGCGAACGCCCACTCGCACGCCTTCCACCGCGCCCTGCGCGGCACCGTCCAGGTCGGCTCCGGAACCTTCTGGACCTGGCGCGAGGTCATGTACGCCACCGCCGACCGGCTGACCCCGGAGACCTACCACGCCCTCGCCCGCGCGGTGTACGCGGAGATGGCGCTGGCCGGCATCACCGCCGTGGGCGAGTTCCACTACGTCCACCACGCCCTCGGCGGCACCCCTTACGCCGACCCCAACGCGATGGGCGAGGCGCTCATCGACGCCGCCGCCGAAGCCGGTATCCGCATTACGCTCCTCGACACCGTCTACCTCTCCTCCGGCATCTTGAACAAGCACAGCGGCCGGCCGCCCACCACCCACCAGCTCCGCTTCTCCGACGGGAGCGCGGACGCCTGGGCGGAACGCTGTTCAGTTCTCAAGGAACGGGATCACGCGCGGATCGGGGCTGCCGTCCACTCCGTACGGGCCGTGCCCGCCGGGCAGTTGGCGACCGTGGCGCGCTGGGCCGAGGAGCGGCGGGCCCCGCTCCATGTGCACCTGTCCGAGCAGACCGCCGAGAACGACGCCTGCCTGGAGGCTCACGGGTGCACGCCCACGCAGCTGCTCGCCGAGCACGGGGTCCTCGGGCGGCGCACCACCGGCGTCCACAACACCCACCTCACCGACGAGGACATCGCCCTCATCGGCGGCAGCGGCACCGGCACCTGCATGTGCCCGACGACGGAACGGGACCTCGCGGACGGCATCGGCCCCGCGACCGCCCTTCAGCAGGCAGGCTCCGCACTCTCCCTCGGCTCCGACAGCCACGCCGTCATCGACCTGCTCGAAGAGGCGCGCGCGATGGAGCTCAACGAGCGCCTGCGCACCCGCACCCGCGGCCACTGGACCGCCGCCGCCCTGCTGCGGGCCGCCTCCGCCGACGGCCACGCGGCCCTCGGCTGGGACGAGGCCGGCACCATCGAGACCGGAGCGCTCGCCGACCTCACGACGATCGCGCTCGACTCGGTCAGAACAGCGGGGCCGCTGCCCAGGCTCGGCGCCGAGACGGCCGTATTCGCCGGGACAGCAGCGGACGTACGGCACACGATCGTGGGCGGGCGGCACGTCGTACGAGACGGGGCCCACGCCCTCGTACCCGATGTGCCGCAGGCCCTCGCCCAAGCCATCCAAGCCCTGCGCGCCTGACGACGACCGCCGAACCCCGCCCCCACGAGGACACGATGAGCAGCAGCACCGTCATCACCAACATCGCCACGCTGGTCACCAACGACCCCTCCCTCGGTGACGGCTCCCCCCTCGGACTGATCCAGGACGCGGCCGTCGTCATCGACGGCGACCGCATCGCGTGGACCGGTGAATCAAGCAAAGCACCCGCCACTGACAATCGGGTCGACGCCGACGGCCGGGCGGTCCTCCCCGGCTTCGTCGACTCCCACTCCCACCTGGTCTTCGCGGGCGACCGCACGCAGGAGTTCAACGCCCGCATGTCCGGCCGGCCCTACAGCGCGGGCGGCATCCGCACCACCGTCGCCGCCACCCGCGCCGCGACGGACGCCGAACTGGAGGCCAATCTCACCCGCTACCTCGCCGAGGCCCTCCGCCAGGGCACGACCACCTTCGAAACCAAGTCCGGCTACGGCCTGACCGTCGCCGACGAGTCCCGCGCCCTGCGTATCGCCGCCGCCCACACCGACGAGGTCACCTACCTCGGCGCCCACATCGTCTCCCCCGACTACGCCGACGACCCCGCCGCCTACGTCGCCCTGGTCACCGGCGAGATGCTCGACGCCTGCGCCCCGTACGCCCGTTGGATCGACGTCTTCTGCGAGAAGGGCGCCTTCGACGGCGACCAGGCCCGGGCCATCCTCACGGCGGGCAAGGCGAAGGGCCTGCACCCGCGCATCCATGCCAACCAGCTGTCCTACGGCCCCGGCGTGCAGCTCGCGGTCGAGCTGGATGCCGCCAGTGCGGACCACTGCACGCACCTGACGGACGCAGATGTGGATGCGCTGGCGGGTAGCCGTACGGTCGCCACGCTCTTGCCCGGCGCGGAGTTCTCCACGCGCGCCGAGTGGCCGAACGCGCGGCGTCTGCTCGACGCGGGGGTCACGGTTGCCCTGTCGACCGACTGCAACCCGGGGTCGTCCTTCACGTCGTCCGTACCGTTCTGCATCGCGCTCGCGGTACGGGACATGGGGATGACCCCGGACGAGGCGGTGTGGTCGGCCACGGAGGGTGGAGCGCGGGCGTTGAGGCGCGAGGACATCGGTCGTCTCACGCCGGGGGCGTACGCCGACCTTGTGCTGCTTGACGCTCCGAGCCATGTGCATCTGGCCTACCGGCCGGGGGTGCCGTTGGTTATCGGGGTGTGGCGGCGTGGAAGCGGCCTGACTTCACGCCGAGTATGAGGTGAGCCAAGGGCTCGGTGGTGGTGGTGAGTTCGGTGTCGGGGGTTTCGCTTTCGCGGAGGTGGAGGGTGGTGGGGGTGGCGGCGAGTTCGACGCAGGTGTTGCCATCACCGCCGTCGGAGAAGGACGATTTCTGCCAGTGCAGGGCTCGGGTCATGACGCGCCTCAGAGTTCCTTCGACAAACGGTGGATGAAGTCCCGCGACGCCATGGGGTCCAGCGACGCTTTCTCCACCTTACGAAAGAGTGTGCGAAGCCGATTCAGCTGAGGTTCCGCGTCGATGAACGCGGTTCCGGTCGGAGCGTCCCGTAGCCCAGTGTCCAGCCGGGGCACCGGACCGCCCATGTACATCATCGAGGCTCCGGCCCCGGCGAAGCCGTCCTGATCAGTGGGGATGACACGAACACCGGCGTGTCCCTGCTCGATCTGTTCTAGGATCCGCCGGAGTTGCGCGAGCGAGGCCTGACGGTCGGCCACGCGGATGCGCAGGGCGAACTCGTGGATGATCGTGTCGTATGGCGTGGGGCTGTCGCCCTCGATGACAGTGCGTCGCCGCATCCGGTGCTCCACGCGGGGCTCCAGCTCGCTCCCGGGTAGTTCGGGGCGCATGTACCGGAACACCGCTCGGGCGTAGTCCGGGGTCTGGAGGAGCCCGGGAACGTGAGTGATGACGACTTCGCGCAGGAACGCCGCATGGTGCTCGGCCTCGGCCATGTCCAGGAACACCGGGGGAAGCACTCCCCGGTACTCCTCCCACCACCCTCGAGTGCGGTCGGTTGCCATGGCGACCAAGGCGTCGATCAGCGCCTCGTCCGTGCAGGCGTAGTGAGCTGCGAGACGGCGCACTCGTTTAGCGCTCACGCCTACGACGCCGGACTCGATCTGGCTCATTTGGACCGCGTCGGCTCCCAGGAGTTCTGCGGCTTCCCGGGCCCTCATGCCCGTCGCCTCGCGTAGTTTGCGCAGCTCGGCGCCCAGCCGCACCCTGCGGGCCGTGAGATGCCTCTTCGGCGGCAACCTGCGCCTCCTCTTTCCAACTGCCCTGCGGACGTACCTCGTTCGAGGGTCAGGATACGGCAGCGGCTTGCACTTTCCTAAGTCTAGGAAATACCTTCTGTGACGCGACGTACACGCTGCGGAAACGCTTCTATCGCTCATTCCCTCAACCGCTCTGGAGCCGACGCATGCTCGAACCCGAAGCCGAACCCGAACCCGAACCCGAAACCGAACCCGAACCCGAAACCTGGGAGTACTCCCTCTCCATCCCGCACGACCCACGAGCCGTCACCATCTGTCGCCGCACCCTCCGCCTGATCCTCACCATGCACGGCCTGATCCGCCTCGCGGACACCGCCGAACTCCTCGCAGCGGAGCTGGTCTCCAACGCCGTACTCCACACCAAGGGCCCCGCCACCCTCCGCGTCCGCTGGTCGGCCGGCGTCCTGCGGATCGGCGCCTGGGACACGGACCCCGAACCTCCCGAGCCGCCGGGCAGGTTGGACGACCTCGCCGACGCCGAGAGCGGTCGCGGTCTTGCCCTGATCCGCGCCTGCGCCGACGTCTGGGGCTGGCAGCCGCTCTCCCGATTCGGCGACCGGGGCAAGTACGTGTGGTGCGAACTGGGGGTGGCATAGTGCCTGGCTCGTCGCACGAGGCGATGCACCGGATCTTCCAGAAGGATCCCGCGCTACTGACCCGCGCGCTCCAGGGTGTGTTACGCATTCCCTTTCCCGAGCCGCGCGACTTCGCCGCGATGAACGTGGACCTCACCGAGATCGAGCCGGTCGAGCGGCGCGTGGACACGCTGCTGCGGGCGGAGACGGACGAGGGCACGTACCTCCTGGTCGTCGAATCGCAGGGCAAGCCGGACGAGCGTAAGCGCGGCAGCTGGCCCTACTACCTCAGTTACTTGTACGAGAAGTACCGCTGCGAGCCGGTCCTCATCGTCGTCACCCAGAGTAGTGCGACGGCCCGCTGGGCGGCGGAGCCGATTCATTTCGGGGTGCGGGGGTGTCCCTCGCTGACAGTGCGCCCGTTCGTGCTGGGCCCGGACAACGTGCCGGTGATCGCGGACGAGCGGGAGGCCGAACGGGACGTACCCCTTGCGGTGCTTTCGGCCATGACACATGGCCGCGGTCCGCAGGCCGCCGCCATACTGGAATCCCTGGCAGCCGCCCTGCGGACCATCGACGCGGACAGCGCCGCGGTCTTCGTGCAGTTCGTCGACTCATGCCTGGCAGACCGCCGGGCCCAGCAGATGTGGAGGGACCTGATGACGGCGATCCAGTACTTCTGGCGGCACCCGCTCGCTGAGCAGGTACGCGAGGAGGGGCGGGAAGAAGGTCGGGAGGAGGGCCGACTCGAAGACCGCGTCGAGATGACGCTGAACATTCTCGAGTGGCGTGGCATCCAGATCCCGGATTCGGTACGCGAGCGGGTCCGTGCCTGCACAGACCTGAACCAGCTCGAGCTATGGGCACAGCGGGCTGTGCACGTGACCGACGCGGGGGACCTCTTCGCTGACGACCGCTCCTGAAGCGGCGGCCGGACACATGAGGTAGAAGCCGGCGATTGGCAGATCTGTTCCACCCCGGGGCCCCATCCGTGGATCCATGACCCTGTGACCTGCGCATATGTCGCGTCCTACCGCAACAGCCTGGAACAGATCTGCCAATTGCAGCTGCGGTCACGCCCCAGCGCGCCCCGCCCCCCGCCACCGCTGACTCGGTCTCAGGCGCCCACTCACCGCATGCCGCTTGGTCGACCCGGCGTGCCGCCACGCGGCCCGTGCGCCCTCACCGCCCACTCACCGATCGCCGCTGAGCCCACCCGGCGTGTCGTGGCCGAGCGCATGGCGACCCTGCGGGTCACAGCACATCAGCGGCCCGAACGGGCGTACCAGCGGCCGTCATGGCAGGCGACGTGAACGGGGCGCCCGAAGCAGGAACTCATGTTGTCCGGTGTGAGGACGTGGTCGACCGGGCCGGATGCCAGTCTGCGGCCTTCTCTGAGCAGAAAGGCATGAGTGGTGCTGGGCGGGAGTTCCTCCACGTGGTGGGTGACCGTGACGGTCGCGAGGTCAGCCCAGTCGGCTGCCAGTCGGTGCAGCGCGTCCACGAGATCCTCACGGGACGGGAGGTCAAGGGCGTTGAACGGCTCATCGAGCAGGAGCAGCGACGGGTCGGCCATCAGAGCACGGCTGATGAGGATCCGGGCGCGCTGGCCTCCCGAGCAGTCGCCGAAACGGCGTTCGGCGAGTTCCTTGCACCCCAGCTCGGCGAGCAGGGCGTGGGCGCGCTCGCGAGTCGCGGTGTCGTACATCCCCCATAGCGGCTGCACGGTCCCGGTCGCCCCAGTGAGGACGATGGTGTGGGCGGAAGCGTCAAGCGGGACCTTCTGGGCTGCAGATACCAGGCCGATGCGCGCTCGAAGCTCACGCATGTCGACCCGGCCGAGTCGGTGATTGAGAACCTCGACGGTGCCAGTGGTGGGGTACATGACCGCCCCGATGAGCCGGAGCAGAGTGGTCTTGCCGGCTCCGTTGGGACCGAGTAGCGCCCAGTGTTCGCCGGGCCGGACGGTCCAGTTGATGCCGTCGAGGACGATCTCCTGTCCCGTGGTGCGGCGGTAGACCGCCACATCGGTCAGGGCGACGACGGCTCGCGGTTCCTGAACTTCATCCACAGCGGCTTGGGGCACGTGGGCAGGGTAGCGTCGGAACCGCATCCCTGTCGTCGAGAAGATCAGAGCGCGCGGGCGGGTCGGCCGGCCCAGGACCCGGCCGGACGCACCCGCCGCAGACAAGGCGTACTCTTCCCGCGCCAACCGCGCCAACCGCGCCAACCTGCGCCAACGCAAGATCCGGGCGGTGATTCCGGAGAAGACCGACCAAGCGGCCAACCGCAAGAAGAAGGGCTCCAAGGGCGGCCGCCCGGCCGGCCACGACGGCTCGCTCTGCAACCCATCTCCGCGGAGCCATGCTGTGGATGCGCAGCCTCCCGGCCACTCCGTGACCTCAACTCCTGGCCGCATTCGACGCGTCTGCGGGTCGGCCCGTTCGGGTCCCGAGGCGGGAGCCGAACATCGAGCCTTACCCGGATGGCCTCACTTCCACGGGTCGGTGAACGACCGGCCCGGCACCGGCTTGGCGATGAGCGCGACGGGGATGAAGAAGTTGACCTGACCGATCGCGAACATCAGCGTGGCGAGCGCCTTGCCCTCATAGTGCTCGGCCGCCTGCGCATACAGCTCGTCGGAGACCCTCTCGCCGTCTGCGGACGGCTGAAGCACGGCTTCCACAAGGGCCAGGGCGGCACGCTCGGCACCAGTGAAGTACGGCGAGTCCCGCCAGGACGCCACCGACGTGATCCGCTCCTCCGACTCCCCGGCCTTGCGCAGGAAGCCCGCGTGCAGAACGGTCAGGTAGGTGCTGCCGACGATCTGACCAGCACGCAGCTGGACCAGGCTGATCGTGGAGCGCGGTACCGAACCGTTGCCGGTGACCCTGAACAGCGCCGCCGACACCTCCGCCAGCTCGGGGACGAGCGCCGCGGGGTCCTCGGACATCCGCGGAACCATCGGGACCTCCGCCGTGATCGAACGTGTTTCCATCGCCGTCTCCTTCGGGTTTTCAAGTTGCTGTCACTGCCCTGACGGATCGCGACAGAGGAATGTGACCGACGGAAGACAGTCGTTCTTGGCAGGCAGAGGCCCGGGTCCAGCAGTGTCAGCCAGTGGCGTTCTCGCCGGCACCCCGCCGCCCACCGTGATCTCAACTCAGAACAGGCCCTGGTCGGCCCCCGCCCGCCACCGCTGGTCCGCCCGTCCCACCTCCCTCACCAGGGACACCGAGCCGTCCCCGCCCGGCGTCACCGCGTGGTCGGGGGCGATGGCCGGGCGGATCACGCCCTGCGCGTCCACCGCGAACCGCAGGTTCTGGCCGTTGCTGCCGTCGATCGAGTCGCACTCCCAGATGCCGACGCCCTTGTCCACCGAACCCCGGCTGTCCAGGCAGAAGTCGGGGTCGGCGTACGACTGGAGCACGCCGCGCTCGGCGTCCACACGCCACCGCTGGGTGGGGGAGGAGCCGCAGGAAGCCGTGATGACGTCCGTGCCCAGCTCCAGGTTGCCGTCGCGGATGTCCAGGCACAGGCCCGAGGCGGTGTTCACGACCTGGGCGTAAGTGCCGCCCGGTGGTTTCGGCGGGGGCGGGGCGGGGGACGTGGGCGGCTTCGAGGACGGTGCCGTCCTCGACGGGGTGGTGGTGGGACTCTTCGACGGGGTCGGACTCCTCGTGGGCGAGGGTGACTTGGAGGTGGCGGAGGGGGACGGCGTGGGCGAGGCCGGCGTCGGCAGCGTCGTCGGCGGCCGGCTCGCAGGCGTGCTCACCGAGGCCCCGGCCGACTCCGGCGACGACTCACCACCCTGCGCCAGCAGGAACACCAGCAGCGGCGCCAGCGCCACCCCCAGGGCCGCAGAGGCCAGCACGAAACGGCGGGACGGCGGCCAAGTCCCGGACAGCGCAAGGCCCTTGACGCCCTTGGCCGCATCCTCCTCGCTCGCCTCGCGCCGCCCGTACGCCGTCCCCGCCCACGGCAGCAGCCCCTCCGCCAGCGCGGCGCGCGGGCTGTCCCGCAGGACGGACAGTTCCTCGTACGCCGTCGTGCAGTGCGCGCAGTGCGCCATGTGGGCGTGCAGGTCGGGGCTGTCCCGGGGACTGTCCGGCCGTACCGACTCCTCGATCAGACGGCGGAAGTCCCCGCAGCGCGGATCGTCGGAGACGGCGAGGCGGGACCGCAGGCAGGCCTGTGCCATGGCCTGGAGGGCCTGCTGAGTGCCGTACACCACGTCCTCGCGGGTGAGGCCGAGGAAACCGGCTGTTCTGTCCGCGCTCTCCTGCTCCACCACGCCGTACCAGATGAGCCCTTGGGCGCGGGACGGCAACGACTGGAACGGTCCGAGCAGGGGTGGGACCAGGCCGTCGGAGGTCGCGGTATTCAGGACGAGCAGCAGGCCCGCGTCGAGTCCGGCCGACCGTTCGTCGGCGGCCCAGGACTCGGCCACCCGCCCGGTCAGCAGTAGGAGTCGGTGCCGCCACGGGACGCCCGGGTCGATGCCGTGGGCCGTCTCGCGGGCCGCGAGCGTGAGGGCCTGCGCCGCCAGCTGCCGTGCGGCGGACTCGCTCGTCGCGCACAGGCGGGCGTAGGCGAGGACCGACGGGCGGTGCCGGGCGCGGAGTTCCTGGAGGGCGAGGTCGGCCGTGGCCGGGTCGGCGCGCAGCAGTTCGGTGAGGCGGGCGTCGGACGCACCGGCGTAGGCGCCGCCCGTCCCGTCCCTGCCGTCCCCGTCCCCGTCCCCGTCTCCGACCTCGTCGTCGGTCCCGTCGGCCCGAGCCATCCACCCGCCCTCCTCGCCACCCCGTCCTGACGGACCGGCCGGTCTGTGATGGGTGCCCATAGTGGTGGACGGGACCTCGTGAGGAAAGAGGTTCCCCCGGGTAACCAACCAGCGGGTAACCAGGCAGCGGGTAACCAGGCAACGCGTGACCAGGCAACGCGTGACCAGGCAACGGGTAACCAGGCAACGCGTGACCAGGCAACGGGTCACCGGGCAACGGGTCACCGGGCAACGGGTGACCGGGCAACGGGTAACCAACCAACCAACCCGGCCCGCCCCAGGCCGGGTCGCTCAGTCACTGTCGGCGGCGGCAGCCCGTGTCACTCCTCGACGGTCAGCCCCTTCCGCAACCGCACCAGCGTCCGCGACAGCAGCCGCGACACGTGCATCTGCGAGATGCCGAGCTCGTCGCCGATCTCGGACTGGGTCATGTTGGCGACGAAGCGCAGGGAGAGGATCTTCCGGTCCCGGGAGGGAAGTTCGGCGATCAGCGGCTTCAACGACTCGACGTACTCGATGCCTTCGAGCCCGTGGTCCTCGTAGCCGATACGGTCCGCGAGGGCGCCCTCGGTGTCGTCCTCCTCCGGCTGGGCGTCCAGCGAGGAGGCGGTGTACGCGTTCGACGCGGCCATGCCCTCGACGACCTCGTCGTTGGACAGGCCCAGGCGACCGGCGAGCTCGGTCACCGTGGGCGCCCGGTCCAGTTGCTGGGCCAGTTCGTCACCGGCCTTGGCCAGGTCGAGGCGGAGCTCCTGCAGTCGGCGCGGTACGCGCACCGACCAGGACGTGTCGCGGAAGAAGCGCTTGATCTCTCCGACGATGGTTGGCATCGCGAAGGTGGGGAACTCCACACCTCGGCTGAGTTCGAAGCGGTCGATCGCCTTGATCAGGCCGATCGTGCCGACCTGGATGATGTCCTCCATCGGCTCGCTGCGGGAGCGGAAGCGGGAGGCGGCGAACTTGACCAGGGCGAGGTTGAGTTCGACGAGCGTGTTGCGGACGTACGAGTATTCGTGGGTGCCTTCCTCCAGCGACTCCAGGCGCTCGAAGAGGGTCTTGGACAGGGCCCGTGCGTCCACCGGTCCCACCTGGTCGTACGGGGGGATGTCCGGAAGCCCGGCGAGTACGTCGTCCTGTTCGACTGTGACGTCCGTCGCGTCCTGTTCGACTTCGACGAGTACGTCGTTGCGCTCGATGGGATCCAGATGTTCCGGGGGGGATGTCGACGTCGCCTCATGGGTATGCGATGCGTCGAGCCGGGGTGACATGGTGTCCTCCATCGTTCTCGGCATATGGCTGCCGAAGCCAGTTCCGTAGCACTGCGGTGTGCGGCGCCTCCAAAGCCGGCCGTGTCGAGTACGTGTCCCTACTAGCCCTACCCGCTTTCCTGAGCCCGCCGCAAGTGCGTTTTGTTCGCAAATGTCCATTTGCGTGCGATTGTTCAGGTGTCGGAGGGCGTGGGGAAGGCGTAGTGTTCGAGGGCGTCAGTCAGCAGCCACGACGTCGGGAGAGAAGACGGCATGGACCGCGGGACGGTCGGCAGCGCACAGTCTGGCCGGCTACTGGTGGAGGTTCGCGAAGAGGGCTTCAGTGCCGTCGTGACCCCGGCGGGTGAGTTGGATCACCACACGGCCGATTTGTTGCGTGAGCCACTCGAGGAATGCCTCGCCAAAGGATTCAGTCGGCTGGTGGTCGACTGCTCGCGCCTGGAGTTCTGTGACTCCACCGGCCTGAACGTGCTGCTGGGTGCGCGGCTGAAGGCCGAGGCCGCCGGAGGCGGAGTGCATCTGGCGGGGATGCAGCCCGTGGTCGCGCGCGTCTTCGAGATCACCGGCGCGGATGCGGTCTTCACCGTCCATGAGACCGTGGCGGCGGCCCTCGCCGACGAACCGGGCGGCGTTGACGAAGGCGGCTGAGCCGGTGGATCCAGCCGCGGTCGTGCCGACCGTCCACCGCTCGTTCCCCGCCTCGCGCCGCTCGTCCCTCGAGTCGCCCCGCTCATCCGCCGCCCTTGCCGTGCTCGTCCCCCGCTCCTCCCCTTGTGACCGGCGCTTTCCGGGCGGCACGCCCTTCGCGCCGAATACAGGGGTGTTCTGCCGGTCCGGTCGGGCAGGAGACATCCGTACTGCCTGTCGTGACCGACCGGTCGCCGTGCCGGTCGAGCCGACTGCCGTACTGACCTTGTAGTGACTGTGTCGTGACTTTTTGAATCGTGAACCGGTGAATCGGTGAGGTGAAGCGCTGATGAGCACCACCCGGCCTTACCCGCCGGGCGACCGCGGCCCGGAGCCCAGCGGCGCTTCCGGGGCGTCCGAGGGGGGCGTGCCCGCGACCGGGGCGTCCGTGGAGGACGTGGCCGTGTCGTCGGGGGGGCGCCACGTCCGCAGGCTGAGCCTCGCCGGCGAGAGCGGGGTCGTCCCGCTCGCCCGCGACTTCGCCCGCCAGGCGCTGTACGCGTGGGGCTGGCTGCCCGCCGCCACCGCCGACCAGCGGGCCGCCGCCGAGGACGTGCTGCTCGTCGTCTCCGAGCTGGTCACCAACGCCTGTCTGCACGCCGAAGGTCCGGACGAGCTGTGGATCGCCTGTGACAGCAAGGTGATCCGCGTCGAGGTCTCCGACAAGGGCACGGGTCAGCCGGCCCCCCGCACCCCGCACCGCGCCGGCCGCCCCGGCGGCCACGGCATGTTCATCGTGCAGCGGCTGTGCCTGGACTGGGGGGTCGTACGCACCCCCGGGGTCGCGGGCAAGACGGTCTGGGCCGAGCTGGGGGCGCCGGCGTAACGTCGACCTAGGGTTACCCGCGGTTCGCGGTTTTCTCCCCGCATCACCGATTGCGCGCCGGATCACCACACATCCGGCGCGCACTTTGTCTTCCCTCCACAAGGCCCCGGGCGTACCTTGACGGCCGATCTGATGTGTCGTCAGGAAATCAGGAATGAGGGGACCGTGCCGTGTCGTACCCGAAACGAACCGCCGTGCTCGCCTCCGCCGCGGCCCTGGCCGGCTCGGCGGTGCTGATGGCCGCCCCCGCAGCCCATGCCGAGGTCGTCGACGTCAACTACCAGTGCAAGACGCCGATCGGAGACAAGAGCGCCGTCTCGCCCATCGACATCAAGGGCGTCAAAAGCGGCGGCGGCTACAAGCTCACCATGTCGTGGCAGAAGGGCGTCTCCTCCAGCCCGGTCGAACTCGGCAAGGGCTCGATGAACCCGAGCGCCACCATCAAGCTGGGCGGCGCCGACAGCGGCACCATGACGGTGACCGGCCCGGCCAACCAGGAGGCGATCCCCGCCAACACCCCGATCAAGATCAACGACCTGTCGGGCACGTACACCCCGAAGAAGACCGGCAAGGTCACCTTCACGGCGGGCGTGCTCACCATCAAGGCGCTCGGTACGACGACGACGTGCACGCCGACGAACGACCCGGGGCCGTCCCTGACCCTGGACGTGACGGCGGCGGGCGGCGGCGGGGCGCCCCAGAGCGGCTCCGAATCGAGCGGCGAATCCGGCGCCGAGCTCCCGCAGACCGGCCCCGAGGACTCCGCGATCGCCCTCGGCACGCTCGGCGGAACGGTGCTGCTCGCGGGTGCGGCGGGCGCGCTGTGGCTGACGCGGAGGAACCAGACGGCGCGCGTGCGCCGCTGACCGGTTGTCGTACGACCTCTGGAGCCGCCGATGCCGTCGATGCTGCCCCTGCCGCCGATGCCGCCGATGTCGTCCGCCGCCGACGGGTGGTCCGCCTCGCCCTCCGGCGGCAGCCGGCCGGCGTTCTACGCCGAGGGCGCCCCGGGGAGCGTGCTGCAGGACGCGGTGTCCGGCCGCGCGGTACGGATCCCCGCCCGCACCCGCGCCGACATCCCCTCCACGGTGACCGTCCCGGCCGGTGACCGCGCTGCCGAGATCGTCGTGTGCGGCGTGGACGGCGGCGTCCAGCGCGTCGGTCTCCGACTCCGCGTCACCGTCCCCGAGTTGTCCGCGCTGACGGTCGAGCACGTCGCCGTGCACGGCGACCACATCGCGTACGGCCTGGCCAACCGCGGTACGACGGCCCTCGTACCGCGGCTCGCGGTGCGCGCGGACGGTGGCGGTTCCTTCACCGCCGTACGACGACGAAGGCGCCGTAGGGACGACGGCGCTGGAGGGACGACGGCGCCGCGCTCCGAATCCCCGTGTGTGGAAGCCGAGTTGACGGGAGCGACGACGTGAGCGGCAAGGCACGGATGCGGATGCGGATGCGGATGCGGATGCGGATGCGGATGCGGATTCCGGCGACGCTGGCGGTGGTGCTCGCGCTGCTCCTGCTGCCCTTGGGCGGCACTGCCGTGGCGGCGGACGGGCCGAGTGTGAAGCTGTCCAAGTCGCAGGCGGGGACCGGGGGTTCGATCACCGTCACCGGTGACGGCTGGCGGGCGCGGGCGTTGCTGATGATCCTGATCTGCGGGCAGTCCGTGCCGTCGCGGGGCGTGGTCGGCGGCACCAACTCCTGTGCCAACGCGGACGGCCGGGCCGTCACCACCGACGCCGAGGGCCGTTTCAGCCGGAAGCTGCCGGTCGCCGAGCCGCCAGTGCCGTGTCCGTGCGTGGTGCACGTGGCGACGGTGACGGGGGCGAAGGCCGAGGCCGACGCGATCCTCCAGGTCGCCGGGCATGCCGTCGAACCGCTGCCCGCGGAGCCGGCCGGCGGACGTCTGTCGGTGCTCACCGACACCCGGCTCGACGGGTCGAGCGGGCTGCTGACCTGGTTCGGGGCACCGCCCGCACGCACCCTCGTCTTCACCGTCGGCAACGTCGGCAGCTCCGCCGTCAAGAACCCGGTGTTCCAAGTCGGCACCTCGCACGGCGTGTTCGCCCCACAGTGGCAGGAACAGCAGTGGCGCGGCACGGTCCAGCCCGGGAAGAAGGCGCGGATCAAGCTGCCGGTCGAGCTGGCGGGCGGAGCGCACGGCGACTACACCGTCTCCCTGAAGTACGGCGGGAAGGTCCTCGCCGAGCAGCCCTGGGGCGTGGGGCGGCCCTGGGGCGTGACCCTGTTCTGGATCCTGGTCTGCCTGGTCGTCCCGGCCGCGGTGTTCCGCGCCGGCATGGCGGTGGTGGACCGGGTCCGGCCGCGGCGCGCCGGCGGGATCCGGCATCGCGGGCTGCGGCTGCCCGAAATCGCCCTGCGCCTCCCGGGATCGAAGGCTTCCGGCGTAGTCGCCGAGCCGGAGGCCCCCTCTGCTTCGGCCCTGCCGTGGTTCACCCCGGACGCCGATCCGGGCGCGGCCGGTCGACTCTCCGCACCGAATGTCTCCGCACCGAATGTCTCCGCACCGAATGTCTCCGGACCGCACGTCTCCGGACCGCACGTCTCCGGACCGCACGTCTCCGCACCGCACGTCTCCACACCGCACGACTCCACACCGCACGTCTCCGCACCGCACGACTCCGATGTCTCCGCACCGCACCTCTCCGCACCGCAAGACTCCGCACCGCACGACGACAGCCCGACGAGTACGACTCCCACCAGAAAGGGACCCACGTGAGCGAGCGAAGGAGAGTCACATCGGCCGGTGCGGGGAGGAGAGCGGGCGCGGCGGGTCTCGGGCTGGTGCTCGGCGGCGCGGGCGTCCTGCTCGGTGTGGCCGCGGGGCCCGCCCAGGCCGCCGAGGTGTCGTACGCGACCCGGTGCGTGCCGCCCGCGGCCTCCGGCCTCGAGCCCGTCGAGGGCACGACCAAGGTGGAGATCACCGCGCCGGCCACGGCGAAGGTCGGCGAGGAGGTGGAGGTGGCGTGGAAGTTCGTCCAGGCCGCCTCGAAGAACCCCGACCTGATCGACCTGCCGGCGAACTCGGTCCAGCCGTCCGGCACGCTGAAGGCGGCCGGTGCGCAGACCGCCGCTGTCGCCATGCAGGGGCCTCGGGAGAACCCCGCGATCCCCAAGGGCGGCGCCATGGTGCTGTCCGACATGAAGGGCAAGCTGAAGCTGACGGCGCCCGGGCAGGTGACGCTGACGCCGGACGCGTACGACATCAACGTCATGTCCACGGACACGAAGTGCGCGCCCACGGGTGCCGTGCAGCCGGCGGCGACCATCGACGTGACGGCGGGCGACGGAACATCCACCTCCACGCCGAGCGGATCCCCCGATCCGACGAGCAGCGCCTCCGCGACGCCTCCCACGAGTACGCCGAGCGCGTCGGCGAGTGAGAGCGGGGGGAGCGGGGGGAGCGGAGGCTCGGACACGGGCGGTACCGGAGGCGGGAGCGGGCAGACCGACTTCACCGGCGAGGAGGTCCGGGTGCCGTACGCCTGCAAGACGCCCATCGGGGACAAGAACGCGACCTCGCCGGTGCGGATCGACGCCAAGAAGAACGGCGGGAGTTTCGATCTCACGGTGCGGTTCGGGGCGTCGGTGATGGACAGCCCGGCCGACATTCCCAAGGGCTCGGTGAAGCCGTCGATGGAGGTGGTCCTGGGTGGCGCCGACAAGGGCACGGTGCATGTGGAGGGCCCGGTGAACGACGAGGACATCAAGTCCGGGGAGCCGATCGAGATCCCGGACCTGACCGGCACGTACAAGCCGGGGGCGAGCGGCAGGTCGACGTTGTCGCCGGGCGTCCTGACGGTCAAGGCCCTCGGCACGACCACGACGTGCACCCCGACCAAGTCGGTGGCCTCCCTCACCCTGGACACCGCGGAACAGGCGGGCGGGGCGTCCGGAGGCTCGGCCGGGTCGGGCGCATCGGGCACATCGGGCACATCGGGCGGCTCGGGAGGCTCTTCGACGGGCGGCCTGGCGGCGACCGGCGCCGGGGACGACGGCACCCTGAAGGCCCTGGGCCTGGTGGCGGGGACGGCGGTCCTGCTGGGCGGGGCGGTGTTCGCGTTCATGCCGGGACGGAAGATGCGCTAGGGCCTGTGTCGAAAGTGGCGCCTGCCGGGCGACGCCGCAGTGACATCAGCCTCCCCCACTCTCGGCTTCGCTCGAGCGGGGGGACCCCCATCGCGGCGGGCGCCCGGCCCGCCCTCCGGGCGGACGACGCCACTTTCGACACAGGCCCTAGCCCGCGCTGTCTCGGAACCGAGGTGTTTGGGGTGACCAACTCACGCAAAATGTCCCAAGGTAAGAATCACGCTTACGGATCACACTCCAGCTCTTGTCATAGGCGGACTACCATCACCTCATGACCCGTGTACTGCTCGCCGAGGACGATGCGTCCATCTCGGAGCCGCTGGCCCGCGCCCTGCGCCGGGAAGGGTATGAGGTGGAGGTGCGTGAGGACGGCCCCACCGCACTCGACGCCGGAATCCAGGGCGGCATCGACCTGGTCGTGCTCGACCTGGGTCTGCCCGGGATGGACGGCCTGGAGGTGGCCCGTCGGCTGCGCGCCGAAGGCCACACCATCCCGATTCTCATCCTGACCGCGCGCGCCGACGAGGTGGACACCGTCGTCGGCCTGGACGCGGGCGCCGACGACTACGTCACCAAGCCCTTCCGGCTCGCCGAACTGCTCGCCCGCGTCCGGGCCCTGCTGCGGCGCGGCGCCGCGGAGCCGGCGCAGCCGCCCTCGACGCACGGCGTGCGCATCGACGTCGAGTCGCACCGGGCGTGGATGGGGGACGAGGAGCTTCAGCTCACCGCCAAGGAGTTCGATCTGCTGCGGGTTCTGGTGCGGGACGCGGGGCGCGTGGTCACGCGTGACCAGCTGATGCGCGAGGTCTGGGACACCACGTGGTGGTCGTCGACCAAGACGCTGGACATGCACATCTCCTGGTTGCGGAAGAAGCTGGGGGACGATGCGGCCAATCCTCGGTACATCGCCACTGTGCGGGGTGTGGGGTTCCGCTTCGAGAAGAGTTAGCGGGCTGCTTGCGTTGCGCGAGGCGCCCCTTCCGACACACCCCCTAACCGGGCGCTGCCCCCAACGCCACCATAGAGTCACCGCCCGGAGGGCCCCGTGCGTCGCCGTCTCATCCAGTCCACCCTCGCTGTCGTGCTTGTGGTGATCGCTGTCTTCGGTGTCTCCCTCGTCATCGTCGAGACCCGCACCATCAGCAACAGTGCCCAGGAACGCGTGGACCTGGAGGCCGCGCGGCTGGCCAGCATCGTGGACAGTCGGCTTCTCGGCGCGGGGACCGTCGACGCGGAGGTCCTCCAGGACCAGGTCACGGGCGAGCGCTTCGCCGTGATCCGGATTCCGGGGGAGCCGGTCATCGAGGTCGGTTCCCGGCCCAGCGGTGACGTCATCCGGGGCGAGGCCGAGGGCGAGGAGGGCGAGACCGTCGTCGTCGAGGAGCCGCGCTCCTCGGTGACCCGAGAGGTCGGCCGTACGCTGCTGATCATCGGGTTGGTGGCGCTGCTGGCGGTGATCGCCGCGGTACTGCTGGCGATCCGCCAGGCCAACCGGCTCGCCTCCCCGCTCACCGACCTCGCGGAGACCGCCGAGCGCCTCGGCTCGGGCGACCCGCGCCCTCGGCACAAGCGGTACGGCGTCCCCGAGCTGGACCGGGTCGCCGACGTCCTCGACTCCTCCGCCGAGCGCATCGCCCGCATGCTCACCGCGGAACGCCGGCTCGCCGCCGACGCCTCCCACCAGCTGCGTACACCCCTCACCGCCCTGTCCATGCGCCTGGAGGAGATCACCCTCACCGACGACCCGGACACGGTGAAGGAGGAGGCCACGATCGCGCTCACCCAGGTCGAGCGCCTCACGGACGTGGTCGAGCGGCTGCTGACGAACTCCCGCGACCCCCGCACCGGCTCCGCCGTCACCTTCGACCTCGACGAGGTCATCCAGCAGCAGCTCGCCGAGTGGCGCCCCGCCTACCGCAACGTGGGCCGGGCCATCGTGAGCTCCGGCAAGCGGCATCTGCGGGCGGTCGGCACGCCGGGGGCGGTCGCGCAGGTGCTGGCCGCGCTGATCGAGAACTCCCTCATGCACGGCGGCGGCACGGTCGCGCTGCGCACCCGCGTCACCGGCAACCAGGCCGTCATCGAGGTCACCGACGAGGGGCCCGGCGTCCCCGCCGACCTCGGGGCACGGATCTTCGAGCGCGCGATCAGCGGCCGCAACTCCACGGGCATCGGCCTGGCGGTGGCCCGTGACCTCGCGGAGGCCGACGGGGGACGCCTGGAGATGCTCCAGGCCCAGCCGCCGGTGTTCGGACTGTTCCTGTCGCGCACGCCGGTGAAGAAGTCGGCGGCGGAGAACGCGGAGCCGACGGTTCGCTGACCGTTCGGCTGTTCGGCAGGGCCTACAGCACGCGTCGACAGGGCCTACGGCACGCGCTGCTTGGGGCGCGGCTTCTTCGCCTGCGCCTCCAGGAACGACTCCGCGCCCGCCACGGCCTCCTTGGCCGGCAGCGTCCGGAACACCCACGTGCGGTAAGACCAGAAGCGGAACAGCGTCGCGACGCCGATGCCGACGAACTTGAAGATGTTGCTCTGCAGGGAGCTGTCCCAGCCGAAGCCGTACGTCGCCGTGTAGAGCACGCCGTTCTCGATCACCAGCCCGACCGCGCTGAACGCCAGGAACAGCATGAGTTCCCTGGTACGGCCGCTCTTGTCGCGGTCCCGGTAGGTGAAGTAGCGGAAGCCGACGTAGTTGAAGGCGATCGCGACGATCGTGGCTATGACACTCGCCCGGACCACCTGGAGGTCGGTCACATGCCGTACCAGGTTGAACACCAGGAGGTTGACCAGGACGCCCGCTCCGCCCACCGCGCCGAACTTGGCGACCTCGCGCGCGAGCCGGTCGAGTCGCTGCCGCGCCGCGCTGCGGGATGCTTCGGGCGCCGTTCGGAGCCCCTTGGAACCACGTTCCATGGCTGTCCAGGCCCCCGTCCGGTCGGTTTCGTCAACCCAGCCATGCTAACCACCCCCCTTCGGTGATCGCCTGCGGACGGGGTCACAGGTCCGGAACGACGGGCCCGGACGTCCGGAAACACGGGGCCGACGTCCGGAAAGAGGCGCCCAGATGTCCGGAAAGAGGTGCCCGGGCGCACGGAAAGCAGGACCAGGCGTCCAGAAAGAGGCGCCCAGGCGTCCGGAAGGAGCGGCTCACAGCACGGGAAATCGGCCACCGTGGCGTGGCCGATACGCTAGGGGCGTGACGTTTCCGGTAGTCGGCATGGTCGGCGGGGGGCAGCTCGCTCGTATGACACACGAGGCGGGCATCCCGCTCGGCATAAGGTTCAAGCTCCTCAGTGACACCCCGCAGGATTCCGCGGCGCAGGTGGTGAGCGATGTCGTGATCGGCGACTATCGCGACCTCGACACGCTGCGCGAGTTCGCGCGGGGCTGTGACGTGATCACCTTCGATCACGAACACGTACCCACCGAGCATCTTCGGGCGCTGGAGGCGGAGGGCATTCCCGTCCGCCCCGGCCCGGACGCGCTCGTGCACGCCCAGGACAAGGGCGTGATGCGGGCGAAGCTCGACGCGATCGGGGTGCCGTGCCCGCGGCACCGGATCGTGAGCGACCCGGCCGATGTCGCCGCGTTCGCGGCGGAAGGTCTTCCCGAAGGCGCCGAGGGCGACGGCTTCCCGGTCGTCCTGAAGACCGTCCGCGGCGGCTACGACGGCAAGGGCGTGTGGGTCGTCGACGACGCGGCGCAGGCCGAGGAGCCCTTCCGCGCCGGCGTCCCCGTTCTCGCCGAGGAGAAGGTCGACTTCGCCCGGGAGCTGGCCGCCAATGTCGTGCGCTCCCCGCACGGCCAGGCCGTCGCCTACCCGGTCGTCGAGTCCCAGCAGGTGGGCGGCGTCTGCGACACGGTCATAGCGCCCGCCCCCGACCTCGACCAGGACCTGGCGCTCAAGGCCGAGCAGATGGCCCTGACCATCGCCAAGGAGCTGGACGTCGTCGGCCACCTCGCCGTCGAGCTGTTCCAGACCCGCGACGGCCGCATCCTCGTCAACGAACTCGCGATGCGCCCGCACAACTCCGGACACTGGACCCAGGACGGCGCGATCACGTCCCAGTTCGCCAACCACGTCCGGGCCGTCCTCGACCTGCCCCTCGGCGACCCGCGCACGCGCGCGAAGTGGACGGTCATGGTCAACGTCCTCGGCGGCGACTACCCGGACATGTACGCCGCGTACCTGCACTGCATGGCCCGCGACCCCCAGCTCAAGATCCACATGTACGGCAAGGACGTGAAGCCCGGGCGCAAGGTGGGCCACGTCAACACCTACGGCGACGACCTGGACGACGTGCTGGAGCGCGCCCGTCACGCTGCCGGCTACCTGAGAGGCACGATCACCGAATGAGCCCTGTTGTTGGCATCGTCATGGGTTCCGACTCCGACTGGCCCGTCATGGAGGCCGCCACCAAGGCCCTCGACGAGTTCGAGATCGAATACGAGGTCGACGTCGTCTCCGCGCACCGCATGCCGCGCGAGATGCTCACGTACGGCGAGCAGGCCGACGAACGCGGACTGAAGGTGATCATCGCGGGTGCGGGCGGCGCCGCCCACCTGCCCGGCATGCTCGCGTCCGTGACCCCGCTGCCGGTGATCGGCGTACCCGTGCCCCTGAAGCACCTCGACGGCATGGACTCGCTGCTGTCCATCGTGCAGATGCCGGCCGGTGTCCCGGTCGCCACCGTCTCCGTCGCCGGCGCGCGCAACGCGGGCCTGCTCGCGGTCCGGATCCTGGCGGCGAGCGACGACGAACTCCGCTCCCGGATGCGGGACTTCCAGCAGGAGCTGAACGACCAGGCCACCGACAAGGGCAAGCGCCTGCGGGCCAAGGTCGACGGATCGGGCAACGGCTTCGGCTTCGGGAAGTGACGGCCGCCATGACCTCGGTGGAGGCAGCCCGGGAACTCCTCGCCGAGTTTCCCGTCGTCGACGGCCACAACGACCTCCCCTGGGCGCTGCGCGAACAGGTTCGCTACGACCTCGACGCCCGCGACATCGCCGGCGACCAGAGCGCCCATCTGCACACCGACCTGGGGAGGTTGCGCGCGGGCGGCGTCGGCGCGCAGTACTGGTCGGTGTACGTGCGCGCCGACCTGCCGGGCGCGGTGCCGGCCACGCTGGAACAGATCGACTGCGTACGGCAGTTGCTGGCACGCCATCCGAAGGATCTGCGCCCCGCGCTGACGGCGGCCGACATGGAGGCGGCGCGCGCGGAGGGCCGTATCGCCTCGTTGATGGGCGCGGAGGGCGGCCACTCCATCGCCAACTCCCTCGGCACCCTGCGGGCGTTGTACGCCCTCGGCGTCCGCTACCTGACCCTCACCCACAACTACAACGTGGACTGGGCGGACTCCGCGACCGACAAGCCGGGCGTCGGCGGTCTGTCGGCCTTCGGCCGTGAGGTCGTGCGGGAGATGAACCGGGAGGGCATGCTCGTCGACCTCTCGCACGTGGCGGCGACGACGATGCGGGACGCGCTGGACGCCACATCCGCCCCGGTGATCTTCTCCCACTCCTCCTCGCGGGCCGTCTGCGACCACCCGCGCAACATCCCGGACGACGTCCTGGAACGCCTCCCCGCGAACGGCGGCGTGGCGATGGTCACCTTCGTCCCGAAGTTCGTGCTCCAGGCGGCCGTCGACTGGACGGCCGCGGCGGACGAGAACATGCGCGCCCACGGCTTCCACCACCTCGCCACCACCCCCGAGGCGATGAAGGTGCACCGCGCCTTCGAGGAGCGGCACCCGCGCCCGGTGGCGACGGTCTCGACGGTGGCCGACCACCTGGACCACATGCGCGAGGTGGCCGGCATCGACCACCTCGGCATCGGCGGCGACTACGACGGCACGGCCTTCACCCCGGACGGCCTGAACGACGTCTCCGGCTACCCGAACCTGATCGCGGAACTCCTCGACCGAGGCTGGTCCAAGCCCGACCTGGCCAAGCTGACCTGGCAGAACGCGGTACGGGTGCTGGGCGCGGCGGAGGACGTGGCACGTGATCTTCAGGCGGCGCGGGGGCCGTCCAACGCGACGATCGGGTCGCTGGACGGCTGACCGTGTAGCGGTACCGGTCGCCAAGTGCGTGGAAAGGCTGCGGGACCCGGCTCGCCAGGGTCCGCCAGGGTCGCTGAACCGGCCTACCCTCGAACGCCCCGCCCACCAGGCAAGCCCGCCCGGACCCGTGCGACGGTGGCCGTACTTCGGATCACGACGTACGGAGCCCCGTCATGGCAGACCTCCAGGACGACCTGCACCCCACCCCCGTGGCCGACGAGCTCGACGACCTGCCGGAGCTCCTGCCCGCCGACCTCTTCCCGGCAGCCCCCGTCGCCGACCCGGACGCCTCCCCGCTGGAGCGGGCCCGCGCCATCCTGGCCGCCTACCCCGTCGCCGACGGCTACAGCGGGCTGCCCTGGGCCCTGCGGCACCTGCCCTGGTACGACCTGGAGCTCGGTGAGAGCGCCGTCGACACGGACGTACCGCGGCTGCGCGAGGGCCACGTCGGTGCGCTGCTGTCGTCGCTGCACCTGCCCGAGGGCCTCGCGGGTGACCGGGCCGTCGGTGCCACTCTGGAGCAGTTGGACCTGGTGAAGACGGTGGTGCGCACCCACCCGGAGGGCCTGCGCCTCGCCCACTCCGCCGGCCAGACCATCGACGCACGCAACTGCGGCCGCGTCGCCGTCCTGCTCGGCCCCGCCGGAGCCGCCGCCCTCGGCGACTCCGTCGGCATCCTGCGCTCCCTGCACGCCCTCGGCCTGCGCGTCCTCACCCTGTCGGGCGTGTCCTGGGCGAGCGAGGCCGGACTGACCCGCTTCGGCGAGGAGGTCCTCAGGGAGATGAACCGGCTCGGCGTCCTCGCCGATCTCTCCGGCACCTCCGCGGAGACGATCCGCCGGACGCTCGCGGTCTCCAAGGCGCCCGTGCTGTGCACCCGCTCCGCCGCCCGCGCCCTGCGCCCCCACCCGTCGAACCTCCCCGACGACCTGCTCGCCGAGCTGGGCCAGGCCAAGGGCCTGTGCATGGTGCCGCTGACCGCCGAGCAGACCGGCGCGACCGTCCGGGACGTCGCCGACCACCTCGACCACGTGCGCGCGGTCGCGGGCCCGGAGTCCGTGGGCCTGTCCGGCACCTACGACGCCGGCACCGCCCACCCCCAGGAGCTCGGCGACACCTCCTGCTACCCGCACCTCGTCGCAGAGCTGCTGAACCGCGGCTGGACCGACACCGACATCGCCCACCTGACCTGGGTCAACGTCCAGCGCGTCCTGCGCGAGGCCGACTTCACCGCCCGCGCGGCCCAGCAGCGCCGGGAGCCGTCCACGGCGAAGATCGCGGACCTCGACGGGTAGTGCCCCGGCACCAGGCAGTCCCAAAGGGGCTAAATCGGATCGATCCGGCAGAGGCAGAACGGATGGCCGGCCGGATCGGCGTACACCTGGAAGTCCTTCTTCTCCCGGTCCTCCAGGTCCAGCGGGCGCGCGCCCAGCGCCAGGACCTTCTCGTGGGCCGCGTCGATCTCCTCCCAAGTGGTTCCGGCGTCGAAGTCGATGTGGAACTGCTGCGAGTTCCGGTCCGCGCGCGGCCACTGAGGCGGGGTGAAGCCCGGCGCCCGCTGGAAGGCGAGCCGGGGCCCGTCCGGAATCCGCAGGACGACCCAGTCGTCGTCCTCGGCCTCGGGCGTGCCGCCGCCGACCTGCGCGTAGAAGGCGGCGAGTGCGTGCGGGTCGGGACAGTCGACGACGACGGAACGGAAACGTGCCACGGGTGCCATGGATCCTCCCGGGTCAACAGACGGTCAGAGGCGGTCAGAGGCGATCAGAGAGACGATCGGCAGGCGTCAGCCGGCGCACAGACAGAACGGGTGCCCCGCCGGGTCCGCGTAAACCCGGAAGGTCCGCGAGCGGTCCTCCGTGTCCAGCGGCTTCGCGCCCAGCGCGAGCACCTCCTTCTCGGCCGCGTCCAGGTCCTCCACGTCCAGATCCAGATGGAACTGCTGCGAGCGGTCGGGCTCGGGCCACTTCGGCGGTACGAAGCCCGGGGCGGCCTGGAAAGCCAGCGTCTGCCCGTCGGGCAGCTTCAGGTCCACCCACTCTCCCTCGTCCACGACGGTGCCGCCGAGCACGTCGGCATAGAAGCCGGCCAGGGCGCGCGGGTCGGGACAGTCCAGGACGACGGAACCCAGCTTGGCGAGAGCCATGACTTCCTCCTCGAAGTCGGTGTTACCTGCCTTCGGGTTACCCATAAAGCCGGGTAACCGGTAACGGTTACCTCATGCTCCCGCATTGGAGGTAACGTCGCAAGGGAAATTCGAGAGGTGGCGCACAGACATGAGCGAGAGATCGCCCGCCCCGGGAGGCCTCGCCCTGGTCGAGTCCCTGGTGAACACCCTGGACATCGAGTCCGGCACCGACGCGCTCGACACGGCTGACGGCCGGGCGCCTTTCGGGCTGACTCAGGACGAGATCCCGGACGCCCGGGCGCTGCGCGAGTCGCTGCGCGCGACCCTGCTCGCGCACGCGGGCCACCCGCCGCACGGGGCGGTGACCCCGCTGGGGGAACTGCTGGCGGCGGCTCCGCTGCTGGTGAGGGTCGACGCGGGCGACGGCTCGGCCGCCCTCGCCCCCGCCCACGAGGGTCCTCTGCTCTCCCGCGTCGCCGCCGCCGTCGCCGAGGCGCTGGTCGCGGGCACCTGGTCACGCCTGAAGGCCTGCGAGGCCGCCGACTGCTACTGGGCGTACTACGACCGCAGCCCGGCCGGCCGCGGCCGCTGGTGCTCGATGCGGGTCTGCGGGGCCCGCGCGAAGATGCGCCGCTACCGGGCGAAGGACTGACCTACGCCTCCTCCTTCCCGCGCGCATTCCCCTGCGCATTCCCCTGCGCGGTCCCCGGCGCGTTCCCGTACGGCGCCGCCGCCCGGGAACCGACCAGCAACAGGCACAGCACCGCGACACCGGCCACGATGCCCGCCAGCACGAGCAGGGGATCGAGCGGGCGGACCGTCGAGGCGGTGGTCTGGGTCTGAGTCATCTGTGACCCCTGAGGTGACTGGGGCGTCGGCGATGCCTGGGGTACGGCCGCCCCGGAGGCGGCCGGAGACGGCGACGAGGACGGCTTCCGCGTCGCCGGCCGCTTGCTGCTCGCCGTGGTGCGGTTCGCGCTCGGCGCGGTCGCGTGGTGGCCCGCTTGTCCCCCCGTGGAGTCGTGCTCGTGGGTCGGGGGCGCCGCCGGCGTTGTCTCCGGTGCCGCCGCGCGGACCGTGATCCCGGCCGTCATGTCCGGGTGGACGGTGCAGTAGTAGCCGTACGACCCGGCCGCGGTGAACGTGAAGCTCCAGCTCTGCCCCTTGCTGAGCATGGGGGAGTGGATCGAGACCGGGCCCGAGGTGGTCTTCACGTCGTGCGGTGCCGTGTCCTGGTTGGTCCAGGTCACCGTGGACCCGGCGGGGACGGTCAGGGACGCGGGCGCGAAGGCGTACCCCTTCATCGCGACCCGGTACGTGGCCGCCGACGCCTGCCCGGGCGGCAGCAGCGGCAGGGCGAGCAGCGCGAGGACGGCGGAGGTGACGGCACCCCGGGCCGCCCGCCGTGGCGCCCTCACGCGAACTCCGCCGCGACGAGCAGCCGCAGCCGGGTGGCCGGACGCCGCCACGGCAGCCGGAACCCGGTGGCGCGGCGCAGCAGCCGGTACGGCAGCCGGGCGGTGCCCACGACGAGCAGCCGGTCGTCGGCGCGGTCGACCACGCGCAGGTGGAGCAGGGCGGGGAAGGCGGTGCCGTTCAGGTGGAGGTCGGCGGTGAGCCGGAGACGGTCGCCGGTCCCGTCGATGTCGACGCGCTCGGAGCTGAGCACGGCATGGAGCGGGCTGCCGTCGAACTCGTAACGGAAGAGGGGTTCTTCGCCGTCGTCGGACACCGTGAGGGAGGCGCCGGCGAGGCGGACCCGGCGGCGCAGGGTCGGCAACGGGCCGTACCAGGCGGTGAGTTCGACGAGCGAGCGGCCGGGGGCCACGGAGTACCGACCGGACAGGGGCAGTTGACCGAGGGAGTCCTGGGACTCGGGCGGGGGCGGAACAGTGGGCAGGGTGACGGTCGTCATCCCGGTCTCCTTGGAATGCGGTTCCCGAAGCGTGGCGATGGTGTGGAGAATGGAGTGGGCGCCGCTCCGGCCGGCTGAGCCCCGGCCGGAGCGGCGCCCACCTCTGTCCCGTCAGCAGTTGTCGGTGAGGAAGTCCGTGGTGGGCGTGAGCATCTGCCCGGCCCAGACGGTGTGCATCTTCACGTAGCTGTCGGGGTTGAGCAGGTCGGTGACCTGCTGTCCGAGCGATTCCTCCAGGTGTGCCTTGTTGACGTGGTTCAGCAGCACGCTGAGGGTGTCGTCGAGCACCGTGCCGCCGCCTTCGACGGCGGGCTTGAGGATGCTCTCGACCCACACCGTGTGCATCTTGATGTACGAGTCGAGCGCGAGCGCGTCCTGCACCTGCTCGCCCGGGGACCGCTCCAGGTGCGCCACGTAGAGGTGCTGGAGGATCGGCAGCAGCACGTTCTGGACGCTGGTGCACTGCTCGTCGTCACCGGAGCCGCCACCGGAACCGCCCGTGGGAGTCGGCGTGGGGGCGGGCGTCGTGGGAGGAGCGGGAGTCGGGCCGGTCGTGGGCGGGGCCGTAGGTGTGGGCGTGGGTGTGGGCGTCGATCCGCCACCACCGCCGGAGCCCTCGACGACCTTCACCGACGACACCATGTCCGGGTGCACGGCGCAGTAGTACTCGTACGTCCCGGCCTTGGTGAAGGTGTACGACCACGAGTCACCCTGGTTCAGCGTCCCGGAGTCGAATTTCACCGGGGCCTTGGTCGTGGTGACCGTGTGCGGCACGCTGTCGTGGTTGGTCCACTGCACCGTCTGGCCGACCTCGACGACGAACTGCTTTCCGTCGCCGAACTTGTTGCCCATGATGTCGACCTGGTAGTCGGCCTCGGCGGCCGCCGCGGGCTGCGCCTCGGCGGCAGCGGGCGCCTGAGCCGCGTCCGCTACCTGCTCCGAGGAGCCGACCTGGCTGGAGCCCGAGGCCGCGCTCAGCAGCCCGAGACTGAATACGGCGGCCAGGGCCGCACCGAGCCCGGCGACCAGCAGACCCCGGTTCCCGGCGGGCGGCCTGCGCCGCCGCTGCCCGGTCGCACCGGTCTCATCGCTTGGTTTCACTTCGACTCCTTTGTGCATGGGGTTGTGCTTTGGGATTTGTGCGTTGGTCGGGTTTGTGCGTTGAGGGTGTGCGTTGGGTGGTTCAACGGCCGGGATCGGCCGTCACCAGCAGACTCGTCACGGCGAGCACGACGAGGACGAGCCCCGTCTCCACCGCGACCGAGTAACCGAAGGGCCGCACGGTGGCGGCGTCGCCGCGCAGCAGCACGGCGAGATCGAGGCGGGTGCGCACCCACTGGCGGCTCGCGTACGCGGCCAGCAGGACGCCCCCGAGGACGGCCGTCTTGATCAGCAGCAGCTGTCCGTACGAGGTGTGCAGCAGGGCGTCGTACGACCCCACCACCTGCCAGGCGAGCACCAGCCCGGCGCCGACGATGCCGGTGACGCTCACCGTCGCGAGCCGCGAGTAGCCCGGCACCACCGCGGCCAGCTCCCCGGCCCGGCGGCGCGGCAGCACGGCCATCGTGAGCACCGCCAGCCCGCCGATCCACAGCGAGGCGCCCAGCAGATGCACGAAGTCGGCGACGGCACCCCAAGTCGGTTCGCTGCCCTCGGAGTTGTGGCCCGCCATGCCGGTCGTACGCAGCAGCCCGAACGTCACCGCGAGCGCGCCCACCCGCCAGCCGGGGGAGCGGGAGGTGCCCTCCCCGCCCTGCAGCAGCGCGCCCAGCACCACGGCCGCCAGCACCCACAGCAGACCGCGCGAGGCGATCACCACGCCGGGTTCGGTGGCCAGTACATCGGCGTACGTCGCCGGGCGCAGCGCGTCCCGCAGGCCGCCGAGGGCGGTGTACGCGCCCTGGAGGCCGAGGCTCGCGACCGTGGCCAGCAGTCCGACCGTCCAGGCGAGCGTGAGCAGCGCCCGGGCCCGCGGCTCGTGCGCGCCGCGCGGCCACAGCATTGCGACGAAGGCGAGCCCGCCGACGAACAGGGCCAGCGCCAGGTAGCCGGCCCAGCGGGCGGCGACGAGACCCTTGCGCACCGAGGGGGAGGGTGCGGGAGCGGGGGCCGCGGCTTCGCCGCCGCCGTCCTTGGCGACAGCGGCCGGTGCGGCACCGATGGTGTAGGCGATCCGGCCGGAGGAGGCGTGCCCGTCCTCCGCGTCGACGACCGACCAGACGACGGCCAGATCGCCGTGCGCCGGGGCGGTGAGGGCGACGCGCACGGCGTCGGCGCCGCCGCCCGGCGCGCGGGACACCGGGAGCCGGTCGCCGGCCACCGTCAGCACGCGGACGTCGGCGAGGTCGACGGGTTCGTCGAAGGTGAGGGTGAGGTGGTCGGGGGCCCGCTTCAGGTCCGTGCCGTCCTTGGGGGAGGCGGCGACCAGTTCGGTGTGGGCGGAGGCGGCCTGGGGTGCGCCGATCAGGCCGTAGAGGACCGGGGTGAGGACGAGCAGGAGCAGGGTGCGGCGGACGGTCTGTGTCACGGGGTCGCCTCCGGCTGCGGGGAGGCGGTGCCGCCGAGGAGACTGGTCACGGGGGCGAGGCCCACGCAGGGGGAGGGCTGCGGTTCGGGCTCCGGGGTCGCGTCCGTGCCGTCGGTCCCCGTCGGGTCGAGGAGGCCGAACACGGGCTGGGCGAGTCCGGTGAGCAGCGGCCGTACGAGGGTGACCTCGCCGTCCTCGCAGGTGTCGGGGTCGGTCGGCGAAGGGGTGGGAGTGGGCGTCGGGGACGCGGTCCCGCCGGGGGGCGGGGTCTCGTGGCCGGAGTGGCCGCCGGGGCCGGTGTCGCCGCCGTGGCCCGTGTGGCCGCCCTGGCCGCCGGTGCCGTACCCGGTGTCCCCGCCGATACCGCCGTACGGCGGCAACCCCCCGCCGGTCACCGGGAATTGCCCCGTCCCCGCTCCCGGATCCTGCGCACCGGCGTCTCCCGGGGCGGCCGGGCTCGTCGGTGCCGTGGCCGCGGGCGGTGACGTCGGGGGAACGGCGGCCTCGGTGGTGCGGGCGGGGGCGCCGATGCCCGAGGCGTATCCCAGCACGATCACCACGGCGCCGACGAGCGCGCCCGCCACCACTTCGTCGCGGTGGTCCGTTGGCCACTCCGCCCTACGGAACAAGGGCATGATCACTCCTGGCATGGTCAGGTCAACCAAATGGAAGGTGTGGCGAATGACGACCAGTGGAATGGAGGGCGGATTCCGCATGGCTACGCGTCGGTTAACCGTCCGTTGCCTACCTCTCTTTCGCAGGGGGGTGGACTGTGAGAACGGTCAATTCCTCATATTGCTCGAATGGAATTCGAACGCGTGTTGATGATTTCAGGGAGGGTAGGCATATGTAGGCGTGCTCGACCTGGTCCTGCACGCCTGTGCGCAGCCGGTGAGACCGGCCGTCGCCGTGAAGTCGTACAGGAAATCTCCGTATTCTCGCCCATTTCTTCACCGAGCCACGCGAGAATTCCTGGAGTTATGTCGAACCTGTCGTTAATTCAAGGAAACTCGACCGAATTCCCGGAACTGGCCGGCTCTCAGGCGGTCGGCCGCCCCATCGCCCGGTACGTCCATCCGGCCTTCCGCCACAACGCGGGGTCGAGGGCGTTGCGCCCGTCGAGGATCAACCGGCTCGCCGCCACCTCGCCGAGCGCCGCCGGGTCCAGCTCCCGGAACTCCCGCCACTCCGTCAGATGCAGTACGGCGTCCGCGCCCCGCACGGCCTCGACGGCGGTGTCGGCGTACCCGAGCGTCGGGAAGATACGGCGGGCGTTGTCCATGCCCTTCGGGTCATACACCGTCACCTGGCCGCCCTGGAGGTGGATCTGCCCGGCCACATTCAGCGCAGGCGAGTCCCGGACGTCGTCCGAGTCCGGCTTGAAGGTCGCACCGAGTACGGCGACCCGCTTGCCCAGGAAGGGCCCGCCGCCCAGCGCCTGCCGCGCCAGCTCCACCATCTGCCCGCGCTGGCGCATGTTGATCGAGTCGATCTCGCGCAGGAAGGTCAGCGCCTGGTCGGCGCCCAGCTCACCGGCGCGCGCCATGAAGGCACGGATGTCCTTGGGCAGACAGCCGCCCCCGAACCCGATCCCGGCCCGCAGGAACTTCTTCCCGATCCGGTCGTCGTACCCGATGGCCTCGGCCAGTTTGGCGACATCGCCACCGGAGGCCTCGCACATCTCCGCCATGGCGTTGATGAAGGAGATCTTGGTGGCGAGGAAGGAGTTCGCCGAGGTCTTCACCAACTCGGCGGTCGGGAAGTCGGTGACGACGAAGGGAGACCCCTCCGCGATCGGCGTGGCATACACCTCCCGCAGCAGCTGCTCCGCCCGCTCGCTCCGCACCCCCACCACGATCCGGTCCGGATGCAGCGTGTCCTGCACGGCGAAGCCCTCGCGCAGGAACTCCGGATTCCAGGCCAGTTCGGCGTCCGTACCGGCGGGGGCGTGGTCGGCGAGGTAGCGGGCCAGCCGGTCGGCGGACCCCACCGGGACGGTCGACTTGCCGACGACGAGGGCGGGACCGGTCAGGTGCGGGGCGAGGGAGGCGAGCGCGGAGTCGACGTACGACATGTCGCAGGCGTACTCGCCGTGACGTTGCGGGGTGGTCACGCACACGAAGTGGACGTCACCGAACGCGGCGACCTCGGCCCAGTCCATGGTGAACCTCAGACGCCCGCTGGACCCTTCGATGCCGGCGACGTGCTTGCGCAGCAGATCGTCGAGGCCGGGCTCGTACATGGGAGCCTCGCCGCGCTCCAGCTTCGCGATCTTCTCGGGCACGACGTCGAGTCCCAGCACCTCGAACCCGAGCTCGGCCATGGCCGCGGCGTGCGTGGCGCCGAGGTAGCCGGTGCCGATCACGGTGATCTTGAGGCTCATGGGGTGCTCCAGGGGGACGGCGTAGTGCGGGGTAGTACGCGTGGGGGCGCGCGGCAAGAGCATAGTCGGGGCATGGGAAAGCCCCTTGGCGGGCAACTTTCCCGCTGTCGCCAAGCTCACGTATCACTCCCGTGGGAGGGCCTCTAAAATTTGAGTTACTTAACGGTAATTAGCGTCCGCACCCCGCAGCCTCTTTGGAGCGTGAGAGACCTTGGCCGGATCGGCTGACTTCGACCTGTACCGCCCGTCCGAGGAGCACGACATGCTCCGTGACGCCATCCGCTCGCTGGCCGAGGCGAAGATCGCGCCGTACGCCGCCGTGGTGGACGAGGAGGCGCGCTTCCCCCAGGAGGCGCTGAACGCCCTCGTGGCCAACGACCTGCACGCCGTCCACGTCCCCGAGGAGTACGGCGGCGCGGGCGCGGACGCGCTGGCCACGGTGATAGTGATCGAGGAGGTGGCGCGGGTGTGTGCCTCCTCCTCCCTGATCCCGGCGGTGAACAAACTGGGTTCGCTGCCCGTGATCCTCTCCGGCTCGCAGGACCTGAAGAAGAAGTACATGACCCCGCTCGCCAAGGGCGACGCGATGTTCTCGTACTGCCTGTCCGAGCCCGACGCGGGCTCGGACGCGGCCGGCATGAAGACGAAGGCGGTCCGCGACGGCGACCACTACGTCCTCAACGGCGTGAAGCGCTGGATCACCAACGCGGGCGAGTCGGAGTACTACACGGTGATGGCCGTGACCGACCCCACCAAGCGCTCGAAGGGCATCTCGGCGTTCGTGGTCGAGAAGTCGGACGAGGGTGTCTCCTTCGGCGCCCCGGAGAAGAAGCTCGGCATCAAGGGCTCTCCGACCCGCGAGGTCTACCTGGACAACGTTCGCATCCCCGCCGACCGCATGATCGGCGAGGAGGGCACGGGCTTCGCCACAGCGATGAAGACCCTGGACCACACCCGCATCACGATCGCCGCGCAGGCGCTGGGCATCGCGCAGGGCGCGCTGGACTACGCGAAGGGCTACGTCCAGGAACGCAAGCAGTTCGGCAAGCCGATCGCCGACTTCCAGGGCGTCCAGTTCATGCTCGCCGACATGGCCATGAAGATCGAGGCGGCCCGCCAGCTGACGTACGCGGCGGCGGCGAAGTCCCAGCGAGGTGATTCCGACCTCACCTTCCAGGGCGCGGCGGCGAAGTGTTTCGCGTCGGATGTGGCGATGGAGGTGACGGTGGACGCGGTGCAGTTGCTGGGTGGATACGGGTATACGCGGGATTATCCGGTGGAGCGGATGATGCGGGATGCGAAGATTACGCAGGTGTATGAGGGGACGAACCAGATCCAGCGGATAGTCATGGCCCGCAACCTGCCGTAACCGCTGGTGAGCTGACGGTCGAAGGGCGCCCCCTGCAGGGCGCCCTTCACTCTTTTGGATTACAGAGACATGGAACTTGGTTTCTGTCGTGTCTCGTGTCCTAGCCTTCAGGTGTGGCCGGGGGCTTCCCGGCACACGGCGGACGTCGTATGCCGCGCTACGTTTCGACCTGTGACCACATCATCAGGTGAGGAATTGCCCGAGGGATGGCGTCTGGATGGCGAGCAGCTCATCCACGAAGCCGAACTGCACGGCTGGAAGCTGACCGTCGTGAGCTGGCTCGACGCGCCATGGGACGGCCCGGCGAGCCTCCACATCGATCCGCCTGATGATCCACACGCCAGAGTCGATACGGACGGCATCACGGCGGAGCTCATGCGATCGATCTCCCTCGCGGAGATCCGCAGAACGGCGAAGGAACTGCGTGCGTGCCTGGGCCGGTCGACTGACGAGGCCACCGTTGCGGCGGTGCTTCAGCGGGTCGAGACGGATCGGGAGTACGCCCTGATGGCACGTGAGTACGTGCGCCTGGTGCGGCAGGGGTATCGAAGCCCTGTCACGAGGCTCGCGACTGCGTGGGGGCTCAGCCGCAACACCATCAGCGGACGCGTACGACGGGCACGAGCCATGGGCTTCCTCGACGGATCGCCGGGCAGACCTGCGGACCGCCTGACCGAGAAGGCCAGGCGGCACCTGGAGGGGGACGATGCACGTGACGGGGAACGAGGCGGGGCCGACGGACGGTGAGCCGCTTGTGGCGGTCTTCGAGCGATGGGCCACGACGAGAGGGGTGGAGAACAGCAGCGTCAAGCAGTACCGGACGATCCTGGCTCGGACCGTGGCGCCATTCTTCGGCGACCACGGCGTCAGGGGCGTTACCTCGTCACAGGTCGAGAAGTGGGTGGACTGGATGACCCATTCGCTTGGCCACAAGCCCTCCACCGTTCGATTCCGCTTCAGCATCCTCATGTCGGTGTTCAGTTGGGCGATGGAGAAAGGGCTGGTCGACGTCAACCCGTGCCGGGCAGTGGCTCTCCCCGTGAGCGGCGCCCGGACGTACCGGGACCAGCGCGCGGAGGTCCACGTCCCTGGGACGGAGACGGTACTCGCCGTCATCGGAGCCGCCCCGGAGCGGTACCGGGGGATGCTCTGGCTGATGGCCGGTTGTGGACTGCGGCTCGGCGAGGCCATGGGACTCGGCCGCGACCGAATCTCCTTCACCCGGCAACTGATCACAGTCGACCGGCAAGTCGCCTGCGACCGGGACACCGGGTCGGGACGGTACGGCAGCATGCGACTGCGCCACACCAAGTGGCGTGAGGACGGAGAGCAAGGCCGTCGGGTGCCGCTCCCTGATGTGGTGGGCATGGCCCTGCGCCGCCACCTCAGGGATCACGCCACCTGGGGTGAGGAGGAACTACTGTTCAGCAACGCGACAGGCACTGGACTGCTGTACCCGTACTACTGGTACGGCCGGATCTGGCGCCCCGCGCTTGCCACAGCAGGCGTCGAATACTTCAAGTCGCATAGCCTGCGGCACTTCTACGCGGCGTCGCTTCTGAGTCAGGGGGTTCCGGTCTCAGAGGTCTCGGCCTGGCTGGGCCATACGTCGGTGAGCTTCACTGAGCGGTATTACGCGGACCTGATGCCGGACGCCCCTGACCGTGCGCGGCTCGCGATCGACGGGACCTTGGGACTGGGCCGACAGGCGACTCCTGCAACGGGCGTGCCCAGACTCCATGGGATGGCGTTGGCGTAGCGAACTGGAGACGCTGCCGAGCTGCCAGATCGCTCAAGGCACGCTCGGTAGCTGTGTTTCAGCCCAGCCACCGAAGGTTGGCTGGGCTCTTCGTTGCTTCGATCACTAGGTAGGGCAGGCCAACTCAGGAGTCGAGCGGTTCGGGGAACACGTCACCACCGCCAGGGAGAGATACGAAGGGCGTTCGAGGTAGAAGCCGAGCGACACGTCACCGCCCCAGCCCAGCCGCTCCACCGCCGAGTTGACGAGCCTCGCCATGTGTGCAGTGTCGCGCTCCGCCGCGAAGGCGAAACGGGGTGCGTACTCGGACAGCCGCGCGGCAAGCCACGCGACTGCCTCTTTCGGCTCGTCCCAAGTGCCTCGCACCAGCGCTTGCGGCTTGACGAGCCAGTAGGCCGTCTCCAGTGGCGGCAGATCCACTACGGGGAACTCCGCTACCACCTCCCGGTACCGCTGGATCAGTTCCGGCTTGCTGCCAGCCGGAGGCGGCTCGGTATGCGGAGGTCGCCGTAGGGCCTCGGCGTCGAAGCGCTCTTTCGGGCCGGTCCACAGATAGCCGTGATGGTGCACCAGTCGTTCCCGTTCGGTGTTCGCAGTCGAAGCCGGCCGGTCCCGACGCGATGGAGGGGTGGGTCGGGACCGGCCGACGAGGGAGAAGGGTCAGACGGACAGGCCGAACCGCACCGGATCGATGCCGGCCGCGTCCAACTCCTCCGTGGTGAACCGCAGCGGCTCCGCGTCCGGCCGCTTGCTGTCACCGAGAGCCCAGGCGTTGTCGCCGATCCGGGCCAGCGTCACGCACCCCTCGGTGCAGGGACCGCCGCACGCCTTCACGAACGAGGTCCCGTCGATGTCGAGCGCGTACAGGTCACTTCCGTTCAGCATGACTGCACCTTCCTGTTCAACTGTCGCGGCCATGACTGACCGCCGCCGCCCATGCCGGGCGGGAGTTTGTTTTTCTGGCTGACCTTGGGACCGTGCTGGGGGAAGTGAATGCGAGCTGCTGCCTTTCCTCATTCGCTCATGAAGGTTCATCAGATCCCTACAGACACGGATTTCTCCCAGGCGATCAGAGGGCCTACCGCTTGGTGCAGCGCCAGCACTCACACGGTGGCCACTGATTCGTCATCAGGGGCGGGAGATCATCCGTTGCGAATACGTTCCGTTCGGACTCCCATGTCTGCCCGGAGTCGCGAGACACCCGCAGCGTCAGCAAGGGCCAGTCGGTGAAGAGTCCTGAATCCTGTCCGTTGCTCATGACGCATGCGCTTCGTCCTGGTGCCGCCGCAGTTCCACATTCGCGTCAGAAACAGCGCTGTAGTCGCCTCTGGACTGGGCGTTTTGCCGCCGCACGCAGATACCGAGACAGGCGCCGCAGCCTGGTTTTGCTTTCGGTTCCGGAGGCAGCTCTGTCAGCCCGTACCCCTGAGGTTTCTGCGTACCTGCCATCAGCCCTCCCCGGTTTCATGACACTTTCATGATTCACCGGGTGGCGAGTGAGGTGTGCCAATATTCCAGTTACGGACTAAAGATCAGTCATCGGTAGAGATCTGCCCACTGTTGGAGCAAACCCCTTGCCTCGTTATCAAAGCAAGCCTGCTGCTCAAAAATCGAGAACACGGCAAGGTACTCGGATACGTCTCGAGAGTCCCGAAAAACCATGCGGCCAGTGAAGTTCTCCACCGTGGCCAGGCGGTCGTCATAGATCGTGAAGGTATTCATCGGGCCTCGGGGCATGACAGTGGCAAACGGAACTACGCCGATGCGAAGGTTCGGCAGGTGGGAAAGTGAAACAAGACGGTCAATCTGCACCGCCATAGCAGGTGCCGTCAGGATCGCCCACCTTGCTGCCTGCTCCGTGAGAAGGAACGTGAAAGTCTTCGACGTGTCGTAGAGAACGGCCTGGCGCTCCAACTTGCGTGCCGCAGTCTTAGATGAGTCGCCCGGCGTATGGCTCAGGCTGCCGCGAATGTACTCGGGCGTGGCCAACAGGCCAGTGATCATAGAAGGAAGGAAGTATCTCAACTCCGTCGCGTCGGACTCCAGCGAGGCCAGCTCTGCCTGACGTTTCTCCATGCCTCGACGCCAGGAAGAGCGTTTATCCTGCCACTCGGTATTCGCGATGCGCGCGAGAGCTGTAATCTCATAGACCAGTTCAGGGGGAGCGTCGAGCGCTCGAAGAATACGCTCAACATCCACCAGTTTCGGCGTCTTCTTGCCTGTCTCGAACTTACTGATCTGGCTCTGGGACATGTTGCAGCGACGAGCGAGCCGGTCACCTGTGAGACCGGCTCGCTTGCGCAGTTCGCGGAGCCTTTCTGCTAGATCTGTCCGCGACTGTCCCAGCTGCTCAGGATCAAACGTCACCCGAATTCTTTCACGTACTCGGCGAACGGTACGGAGTGAGCCAGGGCGATCCGCCTCCACTCCAAATACGGAGCAAGATCGCCCGTGAACAACTCTCGGTTGATCTGCGTCCCGTCCGTCCGGAAGTTGAGGTGTACTATTCGCGTTTCGTCGAACATCCACCAATCCGTTCCTGAGAGGGGGAGCCCGTAGTCATCCTGTGTGACATCCAGGATGCGGATGTCTTCCCCGGCTTTGATGTTTCCGGGGATTCCCCAGGCGAATTGGTACCGCTGATAGTCCGTCAACGGCTGCCGCACGACTCGTACGCGCCCGATGGAGCGCCCTGACGTCACAAATCCCCGTACCCGCTCATGCCAGCGTGAATTGTGGTCCGCGGGCTTCGGCTCCCCCCGAAGGAAGCGGGCGACGTTCTCGGCCTCCCTCGGCATCGTGTAGGTGGGCTGGGCCTCGAACCGCCATGCGTCACGTTCGTACGCGTCGAAGGTCCGACGCCACTCGTCATCATCCAAGAGCACGTACGGCCTCCCTGAGTACTGCTTCCGGGATCTCCACCAAGGCCTCGCCTTCCGGTGCTACGAAGGCGTGGGACACGTTGCCTTGAACCACGAGGGAGCCGTTTGCCGTGCGGTAGACGTTCGGGCAGTCGTCGTCATCGCAGTTGGGCCCGTCGAGCTTGCCGGTGAGTCGCGTGAGTCCCTCGCGTGCCACGGTGCCTCCTCTTCTCGGGCCCCGTTCGGCGCCTCCGCAACGACGCTACGGAGGAACATCGCTGCACGTCCATGCCGACTCTGGACTATTCCCGATCTGGAATAAACGATCTAGGCCCGTCGTCTGCCATCGACGATCTTGATCGCGGCTGGCTTTCGTGAACCCTTCGCGACTGCCCCTCCGGGCTTCTGCTCGGCACGACGGTACGCGGACCGTGGCCGCGCACCCCTCCGCCAGACCACGGAGTTGCCCAACTACCCCCCATCCCCGACAACTTGTGCCTAGGTTGAGGCGGAACCCGATCCAAAACGGATCAGTACTGCCCGAAGGAGACCAGGCACCATGTCCGACCCCTCAGCGTCCCGCGACGAAGGCATCGCCCGCACCGCCCGGCTGCGGACCGACGTGTCCCACTCGGCGCGGATCTGGAACTACTGGCTGGGCGGCAAGGACCACTACCCCGTCGACGAGGAGGTCGGCGATCAGATCCTGTCCTTCGTGCCGGCGCTGCCCCGCTCCGCCGTCGCGGACCGGCGCTTTCTGGCGCGGGCGGTGCGGTTCCTGGCCGGGGAGGCGGGGGTCCGGCAATTCCTGGACGTCGGCACCGGCCTGCCGACCGCCGACAACACCCACGAGGTCGCGCAGGGCGTCGACCCGTCGTGCCGGATCGTGTACGTCGACAACGACCCCCTCGTCCTCGCCCACGCGCACGCCCTGCTCACCAGCAGCCCCGAGGGGGTCACGGACTACATCGAGGCCGATGTCCACGACCCCGGGGCGATCATCGAGCGCGCCGCGCGCATCCTGAACTTCGACGAGCCCGTCGCCATCACCATGCTGGGCGTCCTCAACTTCGTCATGGACACCGACGAGGCCGTCGACATCGTGCACCGTCTCCTGGACGCCGTGCCCTCCGGCAGCTACCTGGTCGTCTCCCACCCCACCACGGAGGTCGACGCCGAGGCGATGAGGACGGCGGTGGACTACTGGAACGGCCAGGGTTCGGCCCCGATGACCCTGCGCAGCCGTACGGACCTCCTGCGCCTCTTCGACCGCGTCGACCTCCTCGAACCGGGCCTCGTCTCCTGCTCCCGCTGGCGCCCCGAGGCGGCGCGGGAGGAGATCGTGGACGTCACGCACTTCGGCGGGGTGGGCAGGAAGCCGTAAGCAGGCCGGCGCGCACGGAGTGGATTCCTCCGGTCCGCCCCGTAGCGGGCGCGGGCGGACGAGCGTAGTACGGAAGGGTGAGGGCCGCCCCCGGGCCCTCCCTCTCCAAGGAGGAACCATGCAGCAGCCTGCCGGCACGACCGCCATGAGCAAGGAGATGCAGGACTGCGTCGAGGCGTGCATGTCCTGTCACAGCGCGTGCGAGGAGACCATGAGCTCCTGTATGCAGATGGGCGGCCAGGCCCAGATGCAGATCATGCGCGCGCTCATCGACTGTTCCGAGACGACCCGCATGTGTGCGGACATGATGATGCGCCGCTCGCCGATGTCGGCCGACATGTGCGCCCTGTGCGCCAAGGCCTGTGACACGTGCGCCGAGGCGTGCATGTCCCTGCCCGACGACCCCCAGATGATGGCCTGCGCAGAGGCCTGCCGCCGCTGCGCCCAGACCTGCCGCGCGATGGCGGGCGCCACGATGTGACCCGGCCTGCCGGGCTTCAAGGGCACCTTCAGGGGTGCCCTTGAACGCTCATGCGGGGTGCCCTCGGCTCAGCCGAAGTACGCCTTCTCGTTCACGTGGAACATGTAGTCGCGCCAGTGCGCATTGATGTACGTGAACCGCGTTGGGTCGTAGCTCCAGAGCTCGTCCAGCGCGTCGGCGATCACGTCCTGGTTCGCGCGGATGAAGTCCAGGACCGCCTCGGAGACCGGCGCGTACGACCAGTGCCAGCGCTCCTCACTGATCGCGGGCTCGTTCTTGGCCGACTCCGCCGTGTACGTCTGGAGGAAGCCGTACCGGGCCGCGTTCGCGCGCAGCCACTGGTAGTGGGCGGCCTCCGGGCCGTTGTCCGTCCAGTCCTGGGGCGTCGTGTTGAAGAAGTCCGCGTCGCAGCCCAGGTGGTGGCGGGAGACGCCGGGCGCCGTCGACGTGCGGAGGATCTCGATCTGGCGATCGTCGGGGGTCAGGGACGCCCACACCTCGCGGTGGGAGTCCTTGTCCGGGTCCCACTGCGGGTCCGAGCCCAGCTGAGTGGGGTACTTGGAGCGCACATCGTCGGTGATGGTCCCGAAGGTCCCGGCGCCACCCGAACCGGTACGCAGAAACTCGTACTTACGGTCCCATATCGAGCGCTGAGTCTCCGCGGTGCGCACCCAGGAGACGACGACCTTGTCACGGGCCGTGTCCGTGGCGGCCGCCGCGGCATCGGCCAGTCCGTTGACCTGGGTGTCCATCTCCGTCTTGATCGCGTCGGGGGCGGACCCCGTGCCGGTGATCCAGGCGGCGAGGGCCGTCGGGTCCGCGGCGTTCAGGATCCTCGCGACGGCCCGCTTACGGCCGTCGACACCCCACTGCGAGCGGAACGTCCGGGGCGGCGGGGCCGTGTCCGCCAAGGCCGCCCAGCCGTACCCCGCAGCGCCAACGGCCGCCGCCCCGGCCGCGGCCACCCCGAGGAATCGTCGCCTGCCGGGTGCCTTCCGGCGGTGGTCGGGGACTGAACTGTCGCGCTTGTCGCCGTGCATGTGCGTTTCCGTTCTCGGCACCGGCTTCTTGCACCGGTGGGTGCGCACGACATTCGCATGGCTGCGGCCTGGTCCGACAGGGGCGGAGACCCGTGAACGACGCCGGATATTGCGGAAGTTGGGGGAACGACGGGTGAACGCGGACCGCCACTTGTCGCGTCCGGCCAGGACTCGCACGCCGACCTCCATCGAGGTCCGGCCGGCCCAGTTGACCTTGGCTTTCACATGGACCAGATCGCCGACGCGGACCGGCTCCAGGAACGCCATCTCATCCATGGAGGCGGTGACGGCCTCGTCCATGGAGGCGGCGACGGCGGGTCCCGCTGTGCCGGCCGGCCACCGCGCCCGCCGCGTCGTCGACCAGCTTCATGATCACGAGGTGGGCTTGCCCGGGATATCCGGAGTTCCCGATTCCGCGGCGGAGGCCTGGTCTGTCATGGCCTCCACCTTATGCCGAGGCGACATCCGGGGAATTTGTGTCAGCTTCGCAACAGGACCGCCCTTATTTTCCCACGAACCTTGTAAGCCGTACGGCTTTGCCCTGCACACTGGGGCGCATGAACGATTGGCCCGAGGCATGGTCCGACGACAACCGCGGCAACCGGTACGGACGCGGCAGCGCGAGCGCACAGCCTGAAGGCGCGCGCGTGATGCGGCAGGTCCGCCGCGGCCCGGCGGCGCCGCCCCGGCAGGGCGGGTACGGCGGCCCCGGCCCCGCCGCCCCGCAGTACGGCGGGGTCCCGCAGCAGCCGTCGTACGTCGACGGCAGCGGCAGCGACCCCGCCTACGACAACGGATACGACAGCGGCTACAACACCGGCCAGGTCTACGGCGGCGGTGGCCCCGGCGGTCCCAGAGGTGACCGCGCCCCGCGCCCCGCGCCGAACTGGCGTCGGCGCATCAAGTGGACCGCGATAACCGTGACGACCGTGCTGATCGTCACCACCGTCGGCACGTACTTCTGGGCCGACTCCAAGCTCAACCGCGATGTCGACCTGTCCAAGGTCATCGACCGGCCGGAGGCGGGCGAGGGCACGAACTACCTGATCGTCGGCTCCGACAGCCGCGCCGGGCTGTCCGACGAGCAGAAGAAGGAGCTGCACACCGGCTCCGCCGAGGGCAAGCGCACCGACTCGATGATGCTGCTGCACGTCGGCAGCAACGGCGACACCCTGGTCTCCCTGCCCCGTGACTCGGACGTGGAGATCCCGACGTACAAGGGATCCGACTCAGGCAAGACCTACCAGGGCACGGGCCGGCACGTGAAACTGAACGCGGCCTACGCGGAGGACGGCCCCGAGCTGCTCGTCCGCACCGTCGAGTTCAACACCGGCCTGCACATCGACCACTACGTCGAGATCGGCTTCGCCGGTTTCGCGAACATCGTGGACTCGGTCGGCGGCGTGGAGATCGACATCCCGCAGGACATCAAGGACACCAAGTCCGGCGCGGACTTCAAGAAGGGCAAGCAGACCCTGAACGGCGACGAGGCCCTGGCCTTCGTCCGTACCCGGTACGCGCTGGCGGGCTCCGACCTGGACCGTACGAAGAACCAGCAGAAGTTCCTCAACGCCCTCGCCAACCAGGTCGCCACCCCGAGCACGATCCTCAACCCCTTCAAGCTCTACCCGACCATGGGCGCGGGCCTGGACTCGCTGATCGTCGACAAGGACATGGGTCTGTGGGACCTCGGCTCCATGTTCTGGGCGATGAAGAGCGTCAACGGCGGCGACGGCAAGTCGATGAACATGCCCATCTCCGGCTCCAGCAACGGCAACCTCGTCTGGGACAAGGCCAAGCTGAAGACGCTGGTGGACCAGCTGAAGAACGACGAGAAGGTCACGGTGTCGAGTGAGTGACCCCGTCGGCGGAGCACCGTTCGACGCGGTGCTCTGCGACGTGGACAACGTGATCCGGTACTACGACAACTCCCCGCTGACCGCGTTGGAACGCGCGGCGGGACTGGCCGAGGGCACGACCATGAAGGTCGCCTTCGCGCCGGAGCGCGTCGAGCCGCTGATCCTTGGCCGGATCACCGCGCACGAGTGGGCGGAATCGATTGCCCAGGCCCTGACGGGCCAGGTGCCGGGGGCCACGGCCGACGCACTCGGCCGGGCCCTCGTGGACTCGCCCTTCCACGCCGACGAGCGGGTGGTGGCCGCACTGCGCCGCGCCCGCACCCGTGTCCCGCTGATCCTCGTCACCAACGCGTTCCTCCGGCTCGAGGCCGACCTCGCCTCCCTGGGCCTGGCCGACCTCGCGGACGACGTGGTGAGCAGCGCCCGGGTCGGCCTGGCGAAACCGGACCCCCGCATCTACGAGCTGGCGGCGAAGCGGGCCGGCGTACCGGCCGACCGCTGCCTCTTCGTCGACGACACCGCGGAGAACGTGGAGGCGGCGGCAGCCCTGGGCATGCGGCCGCTCCACTTCCGGGAACCGGTGGATCTGGAGCGGGCGTTGGAGCCGCTGTTCATCTGAGCGCGTTGCCGTCGAGGACCGTCTCAGAGGCTGCGGGCGGTGATGTCGCCGTAGGCGGTGGTCGCGCGGATGGTCAGGCCGGCGGCGGCGCCGTCGGTGTTCAGAAGCGCGTTGTGGATCCGGCCGTAGGTGGTGCCGGCGTCCAGGGAGGCGGAGACTCCGCGGGCGGCGCCGACCGACACCTCGCCGGACTCGGTGCGCAGCACGACCGCGCCGCGCACGGCCTCGGCGATACGGATGTCGCCCTTTTGGGTGCTGATCTCCGCGGGGCCGCCCAGGCGGCCGACCGAGATGTCGCCGGCGAGGAGGGTGAGGCGGGCGCTCGCGGTCTCGTCGAGCTTGACCGAGCCCTGCGCGCCCTCGAAGACGACGTCGCCGAGCCGTCCGACGCCCCGGAACTCGGCGCTGGCCGTCTTCGCCTCGATGCGGGAGCCGGCGGGCAGCTGGATGGTCACCTCGATGGATCCGGAAGCGCCGAGGATCCGGTTCTTGGCCGGCGAGGCCTCGATCCGCAGGACGCCGTCGCCGTATTCGACCTTGGTCTGCTCCGCCGCCTTCACGTCGCGGCCGTTCGAGGTGTCCGCGGGCAGGACCTCGACCGTGGTGTCGGCCCGGTCGGCGGCGATGAACCGGATGCGTCCCGCGGGGATGTCGAGGACGGCGGAGACCGGGGCGGGGGTGTGGAACTTGTGCATCGTGCTCTCCTTGGTTCGCTGTTTCCGATGACGGAAAAGCTACGTTGCATTCGAAGATCCGGCAACATACTCGTTGCACTCAATCGCGATCAATGCAGCTCAGAGCTGTAGAATCGTTGCAACGTCCTCGGATTTAATGCAACGAGAGCCATCCCATTCGTTGCAATGGATTGGAAGTGAACGCTATGCTGACTGGCACTACGAAGCACGAAGGAGATCGCGATGCCGGGAGGCAGGCTCACCCAGCAGGAACGCCGGCAGATCGCGTTGGGGCTGGCCGACGGCCTCGCCTACGCGGAGATCGCCAGACGTCTCGATCGGCCGACCTCGACGATCACGCGTGAGGTGATGCGGAACGGCGGCCCCACCGCCTACCGCGCCGACCTGGCCCACCGCGCCACCGAACGCCGCACCCAACGGCGCAGGCAGGCCACGCCCCAGGCGCCGCAGGCGCCCGAGCAGGCCTACGGGCGCGACGCCGAGGCCGTGCGCGAGTACGAGGAGCTGTTCACCAACGTCATGATGGCTTCGGGCATGCCCACGATGATGGCCCGGGTGATGGCCTGCCTCACCCTCACCGACTCCGGCAGCCTCACCGCGTCCGAACTCGTCCAGCGCCTCCAGGTCAGCCCGGCGTCCATCTCCAAAGCGATCGCGTTCCTCGAGAGCCAGGCCTTCGTCCGCCGGGAACAAGGCGAACGCCGCCGCGAGCGCTACGTCGTCGACGACGACATCTGGTACCAGTCGATGATGGCCAGCGCCCGCGCCATCGCCTCCCTCGTCGAGACCGCACGGCAAGGCGTCGGCGTCTTCGTCCCGGGCACCCCGGCCGCCACCCGCCTGGAGAACATCGCCCGCTTCCTCGACTTCGTCAGCGAGAGCACCGCCCGGGCGGCGGAGCAGGCCCGCGAGGTTCTCCACACGAAAGCCGAAACGCCCTCAGGCGGCACCACCGAGCCAAGTTCGGATCGCGGGTGAACAGCTGCGGCTAAGCGGTCCCGTGCGCAAGCAGGGCGATGTGCGGCAGCGCCAACTCCCTGTTGGTATCGAGGAATTCGGCACTCATCCGCTCGTACTCCCGCCGGATCCGTACGACGGTCTCCGCGTCCTGCGAGGTGACGACGAGCCCGATCGTGGCGACCCCGCCCGCGGCGCCGCCCCACCACTCGTCGACGGTGGTCCGGTGGTCCCAGGCGAGTTCGCGGGTCCGCGCCCCCTCGAACCCGGCCTCACCCAGCAGCACCGCCACGCCCTCCGGCGTACGAGCGAAGTCCTACCCCGGATCGAGCCGCGGCAGATACGACGGCGGTACGGCACCGCCCGCCTCGCAGGCCCGCCCCAGCAGTTCCTGCCCGGCCCCGTGCCGCGCGCCCCACAGCGTCACCGCGATCCGCCCGCCGGGCCGCAGCACGCGCCGCAACTCGGCGAGCGCGGCCCGCGGACGCCCGACGTGGTTGAGGACGAAGTTCCCGACGACGGCATCGAACTCGCCCTTCGGGTAAGGCAGTTCCGTCATCACCGCCACCCGCGCGTCGACTCCGCGGGCCCGCGCCGCCGCGACCATCCCGGCGTCGGCGTCCACGGCAGCCACCCTCGCACCACGCCCGAGCGCCGCCACGGCCGCCGTCCCCGTGCCGGTCCCGGCATCGAGGACGTGCGACCCCGCCGCCACCCCCGCCGCGTCCAGCAACGCCTCCACCGGCCACGCACACAGCCGTGCGAAGCTCCCCGCGTACGCCTCGACCCGCCCCGCCCACATCGCCCGCTCGGCGGCGTCGAAGGATTCCGTCGCATCGATCATGTGGCCAGACTGCCCCACAAGGATCAAGGGCACCACAGGGCGCAGTGCTGACACCGCGATGAGACGGCGTCACCTTTTCAGAGGCACGGGATCGATCACCGGAAAAAGCAGGCTGACCAGCGGAAATGACCGGCCGCCCGGTCATGTGGACCGTCTCGTGCGGTGCCTGATCTGGGCGCGTGGGGCAACGTCGATTACGGCAGCCGCCAACGAGGCGGGCCGAACTCATCGAAAGGAAACGCTCCCCGTGAAGCGTTCTCTCATCCGCGCCGCCATAGCCGGCGCCCTCACTGCCCCCGTCCTGTTCATGGCCTCCGGTGTGGCCTCCGCCGACAACCACACGGAGCGCGCCTGCTCCAAGGGCTACGCCGACGACAAGGGCAGCAAGGACCACGGCGACAAGTACGGGCACGACAAGCACGAGTACGACAAGTCCGGGTACGACAAGTCCGGGTACAACAAGGACGAGTACAACAAGGACGAGTACAACAAGGACGAGTACAACAAGGACGAGTACAACAAGGACGACAAGTCCGGGTACGACAAGAGCGCCACGTACGAGCACGACAAGTACGAGTACGACAAGCACGAGTATGACGAGCACGACAAGTACGGGCACGACAAGTACGGGCACGACAAGTACGGGCACGACAAGTACGGGCACGACAAGTACGGGCACGACAAGGGCTACTACGGCCACGGTCTGTTCGACGGCCTGTTCGACGGTCTGTTCGACAAGTAGGCGCCAGGCGCCGTGAAGGCTTCGCACGGACGATGCCCGGCGCGGACGTCCACGAATGAACGTCCGCGCCGGGCGCGGTTGCCGGCCTCCGGAGCATGGATCACGGAACGGTGGCCGTCAGGTGGCCCTGCCTCCTACGGACACCCCACGCCTACTAGGGACACCCCACCTCGTTCCCCCGCACCACCCCGCTCTCCCCCCGAGCCGGATCCTCGGCCTTCACCTCCCGTACCTCACGGAAGTCCGCCCCCGCGATCACCTTCAGCGTCGGCCCCATCCCCTTCACCGGCCGCAGCTCGCTCCCGGGCAGTGCCGCGGCCAGGGACTTCGCCGAGCGGTCCCAGCGGGGGTCGTAGGCGACGACCGTGCGGGGCACGGGGCGGGCCGCGTCGACCGGGAGGCGGGTCGTGCGGAAGCCCCTCGCTGCCAGGGCCGTGTCGACGCGTTTGCCGAGGCCGACCGTGGACGTGCCGTTCTCCACCTGGACGCGGATCTGTTGCGGGGCGACCTCCACGGGGACGGCCCTGCTCTTGGGCTGGTGCACGGCCAGGGGCTGGTCGTCGCGGAGGGAGCGGAAGACGCGCTCGGACTTTTTGGCGTCCCACTTCACCGTGGAACCCACGCCCTTGACGACGTGGCCCATCTGCTCGATCGGCACGGTCGTGAACTCCGAGGAGGAGGGGGAGAAGTTGCGCATCGCCCGGCCGAGGGCGAGCAACTCGCCCGTGCCGAAGCCCTTGTCGGCCCGGACCGAGCCCAGCACGGCCCGGGTCACGTCCCGGAACTTCATCGGGTTCAGGAGGATCCCGGAGGAGGTGGCCCGCTCGATCAACGCCGCGAGGAAGCGTTGCTGGCGTTGCATGCGGCCCAGGTCGGAGGCGCTGTCGACGTGCCGGGCGCGAACGTACTGGAGGGCCTGGCCGCCTCGCAGCGTGTGCGTGCCGGGCGGCAGGTTGAGGCCGGTGTAGGTGTCCTTCATCGGTTCGGCGGTGCAGATCTTGACCCCGCCGAGCACGTCCACCGTCTTCATGAAGCTGGTGAAGTCGACCTCCAGGTAGTGGTCGATCTTCACGCGGGTCATGTTCTCGACCGTGCGGACGATCAGGTTCGGCCCGCCTTCCGCGTACGCCGCGTTGATCTTGACCGGGTGGCCCTCGTGCCGCTGCCCCGTGGTCTGGTCGAGGTGCGCGGGTGTCATGGCGTACGAGTCGCGCGGCAGGCTGACCACACTGGCCCGCTCCCGGTCCTCCGAGATGTGCACGATCATGATCGTGTCCGTGCAGTGGCAGGGCGTGCCGCCCAGGCGGTACTTCCGCCGCTCCCGCTCGGTGATCTTGTCGCGGGCGTCCGTGCCGACCAGGAGGACGTTCATGCCGTGGCCCGCCCTCGGGCGGTTCTTCATGTCCTTGAACGGGTCCACCCGGGCGATGTCCGCGTCGAGGCTCGTGATCACCGCGTGGCCGATCCCGGCGGAAGCGAGGACCACCACGGACAGCGTCGTCACCGCTCGCATGACCCAACGGGGTTTCTTCCGCCGAACGGGCGGTCGCGGCGCGCGGTACTGCTGGGGGCGGCGCTGCGGCCTGGCGGGAGAGCGGGGCGGCGTGGGCAAGGGAGGACACCTCCGCGAGGACGGCCGTACGTGGGATCCGTGAGCACCGTAGGGCCATACGATCTGCTGCCCGGGGCAGCGACCCCGGCGGCGCGCACTGGTGTCCCCCATTCGCGGTAACGTGAGCCTCCTATGAACGCCAAGCCCGACGTGCAGCTCCCCGCCGTATCCGTGATCATGCCGGTCCTCGATGAGGAGCGGCATTTGCGCGGAGCCGTCCAAGCGATCCTCGCGCAGGAGTACGCCGGCGAGATGGAGGTCGTGATCGCCCTCGGTCCGTCCACGGACCGCACGGACGAGATCGCCGCCGAACTCGTCGCCGACACTGCGTCAAATAAGAACAAGCGCGTGCACACCGTGCCGAATCCGACCGGCCGTACGCCCGCCGCCCTCAACGCCGCGATCAAGGCCTCCCGCCATCCGATCGTCGTGCGCGTCGACGGGCACGGCATGCTCTCGCCGAACTACATCGCGACCGCCGTACGGCTCCTGGAGGAGACCGGCGCGCAGAACGTCGGCGGGATCATGCACGCCGAGGGCGAGAACGACTGGGAGCGCGCGGTCGCCGCCGCCATGACCTCGAAGATCGGGGTCGGGAACGCCGTCTTCCACACGGGAGGCGCCGCGGGCGAGGCCGAGACCGTGTACCTCGGGGTGTTCCGGCGCGAGGCGCTGGAGCAGCAGGGCGGCTACAACGAGGAGTTCATCCGCGCCCAGGACTGGGAGCTCAACTTCCGGATCCGGGAGGCGGGCGGGCTGATCTGGTTCTCGCCGGAGCTGAAGGTGTCGTACCGGCCCCGGCCGAGCGTGCGCGCCCTCGCCAAGCAGTACAAGGACTACGGCCGCTGGCGGCACGTCGTCGCCCGCTACCACGAGGGCTCCATCAACCTGCGCTACCTCGCCCCGCCGACCGCGGTGTGCGCGATCGCGGCCGGGATCGTGGTGGGGGCCGCGCTGACTCCCTGGGCATTGGTGATACCTGGCGGGTATCTCGCGGCGATCGTGCTCGGGTCCCTGCCCGCGGGCAAGGGGCTCTCGTTGAAGGCACGGCTGCAGATCCCCGTCGCCCTCGCCACCATGCACATGTCGTGGGGCTGGGGCTTCCTGACCAGCCCGCGGTCGCTGGCCCGCAAGGTGATCGCGAGCCGGCGGCCCGCGGTGCACGCGGACGCCGGCACGCACTGAGCACCGGCTGAACCGGTCAGGACCAGGTGAACCCCGGGTTCACGTGCATGCAGGCGTCCTCGTCGGCGCCGTTGAGGGCCTCGGCCGACTCGGGGGTCTTGTCGTCCTCCTGGGGCGCCTTGTACGTCGTACCCTCGCGCCAGTCCGCTCCCACGACGAGCGTGACACCGGAGACGTCCGTCGTCCGCTGCAGCGAACTCGCCGGAATCCCCAGGGACTTGGCGACGCGCCAGGCGTCGCCCTCCAGATCGGCGCTCGGGTAGCGGACGACCGTACGGTCCTCGCTCAGGGCCGAGGTGGTGTCCGCGGACGCCTTGGTGAAGCCCTTGTCCGCGAGCAGCCCCGTCACCGTGCTCGCTCGGCCGCTCGCGGCGCGGAGGGTGTCGGTGCGGGTGCCGTTCTGGACGAGGATGCCGATCTTCGCGTCCTCGGCCGCCGGGTCGGCCGGTGACTCCTCGGGCTCGGGGGTCTTCTTGGCGTCCTTGCCGTCCAGCGCGATGTCCTCCCGCACCAGGCGGAAGAGTTTCTCGGCGTCCTCAGTGGGCTCCACGCGCGCGCCCACGTAGCGGTTGGGCATCGTGGTCATGGTGATGCGTTTCGGCTCCACCTTCCGCAGTTCGTTGCTGAGGTCGTAGAGCTTCTTCACGGTGTCCAGGCCCGGGTCGACCGTGAGGGCCTGGGTGGCCTGCTCGGCGAGCCTGCGCAGCTTCATCGGGTTGCTCATGGTGGCGTTCTCGCGCAGGGTGCGGACCAGCGAGTTCATGTACATGTGCTGGCCCTTGGCCCGGGCGAGGTCGCTGCCGTCCTCGAAGCCGTACCGGGTGCGCAGCCACTGCAGGGCCTGCTCGCCCTTCACCGGGTGCGTGCCCTTCTCCAGTTTCAGGCCGGAGCCGTGGCCCTGGCTGTCGCGGGAGTGGATGTTGGCGTCCACGCAGACCGGGACGCCGCCGACGGCGTCGGCCATCGACACCACGCCCGCGAAGTCGACCATCACGAAGTGGTCGATGTGGATGCCGGTGAGCTCCTGCCAGGTGGCCACCGTGCAGCCGGGACCGCCGTGGCCGAGGCTCCGGTTGGTCATCGTCCGCCCGTCGCTCGCCGGGTACACCTTGTCGTCGTCCGGGTCGGTGCACTTCGGGATCTTCACGAGGGTGTCGCGCGGCATGCTGACGACCGACATGTTGGAGCGGTCGGCGGACAGGTGCACCAGCATCTGCACGTCCGCCAGCGGCGTGGAGCCGAACGTCTCGCGGGCGCCGCCGAGTTCCTGGTTCTGCTCGGTGTCCCGGGCGTCGGAGCCGATGAGCAGGATGTTCAGCGGGGTCTGGCCCGCGGCGTTCGGCGTCGGCTCGGCGACCTTGTTGTCGCCCAGGTTCAGCTCGTCCTTCTTGATGTTGCTGTTCAGATGCCGGTAGTAGAGGTAACCGGCGGTGGCCGTGCCGAGTATGAGGACGGCCAGGGTCGCCGCGGACCACCTGAGCACGCCGCGCCTGCGCAGGGGCCGACGGCGGCTGCCGCCCGCCTCGGCGCCGGTTCCCTCGGCGGCCGCTTCGACCTCCCGCACACTGCTCCGCGTCACTGCCCGTCCTCCCCGACCATCCCGCCCACACGCCATGGCGCGGGCCCGCCGTATGTCCTGGAGACATACGACGGGCCCGTCAGGTTGCTCTGAAACGTCAACTGGTTAACGCGTCAACCGATTGATACGTCAACTGGCGCACTGGACCTTGTCGGCCGTGGACTTCTCCACGTCCGGCGTGGCCGCCGAGGCGGCGTTGAGCTTCACGCCCGCGCCCTTGAAGTCCTTGCCCAGCGTCAGGGTCATCGTGGGCAGGCCCTGCGCGTTGGTCACGCTCTTGCCCGGCTTCATCGCCGCACCGGCCAGGCCCATGAGGTCGGCCAGCCGGCGCGCCTGGTCGGCCTGGTCGGGCGCGTACTCGAGCGTCGTCCTCGCCACGTCGGCGTCCGCGTTGCCCGCGTTCTCGGACTTGGTGACGCCCGCGCTGTTCTGCAGCCAGTCCAGTTGGTTCTGCGCGCTGCCGGACGGGGCGCCGCCGTTGAGGATCCGCACCCGCACTTGAGAGGCGTCGGCCTTGGCGCCCTTGAGGCGGGCGGCCACGGCGGCCGCCTCCTTCTTCTGCTGCGCCTTGACCTCGGTGAACGAGATGTCGTTCTTGATCATGTCGAAGACCTGGGGCGCCGTGGTCTCCTTGACGACCACCGTCGCCTTGATCGTCTCGGCGGGGTTGTCCCGCACCGGCACCGTGGTGAAGGTGATGTTCTTCGGCGGCACCTTCTTCAGCTCCAGGGCGAGGTCCTTGAGCGTGCCGACCTTGCCGATGGCGGAGTCCACGGTCAGCGCCTCGGTCGCGGCCTCGGCCAGCTTCAGCAGCTTCGTGGGGCTGGTGAGGGTGTCGCCGGAGGACATCTTGCGCATCAGCGAGCCCAGGAACTGCTGCTGCACCTTGATGCGGTCCAGGTCGCCGCTGTTGCCGAAGGCCTTGCGGGTGCGGAGGAAGGCGAGGGCCCGCTCGCCCTCGACCGTCGACTCGCCCGCGGGCAGCTGGAGCTTGGACTGCTTGTCGTCGACGGCGTTCTCCACGCAGACCTTGACGCCTTCCACCGCCGTGGTCAGCGTCTTGACCGCGTTGAAGTCGGCCATCATGAAGTGGTCCACCGAGATGCCGGTGAACTCCTTCACCGTGCGCATGGCGCAGCCCGGGTCCCGGCCGCTCTCGCCGAGGCTCCGGTTGAAGCGGACGTTCTGCAGCCCCGGAACGACCTCTTCGCTGCCGTCGTCCTGCTTCGTCCGGCAGTCCGGGATGTCCACGATCAGGTCGCGCGGGATGCTCATCGCGGTCGCGTTCGAGCGGTCCTTGGCCACGTGCAGCAGGATCGTGGTGTCGGCGTGGCCCGAGCTGCCCGTGTCGCCGTAGCCCTCGTTGCCCGCGCCGGTGCGCTTGTCGGTGCCGAGGACGAGGATGTTGAAGGCCTCGTCCTTCTTGAAGCTGCTCGCGCCCGCGTCACCGACGTCGGTCGTCTTGACGTTGCCTTCGAGGTGCTTGAGGTAGAAGTAGCCGGCGCCCGCGGCGGCCACCATGACGAACGCCATCGTGCCGCCCGTCCACAGCAGAGCCTTCTTCCCCTTCGACTTCTTCTTCTCCGGCCGCCGCCCGCGCCGCCCCGGCTCGGGTTCGTCGGCCGCGGGGCGGCGCCTGCGCTGGGGCGGGACCTCCCGGCCGGGGGCGGTGGGAGGCGTCGTACGGCTGCGGGCCGCACCCGCTTTGCCGGTGGTGGTTCTGCGGGGGCCGGGAACGGGCGACTGCGGTGCGGAAGGGCTCAGTCGCAGTTCGTATTCGCCGGTGTTCGGATTGAGTACCCACTGGTCTGCGGGATCGACGTTCTCCACCCGCCCACGGCCTTGTGTGTCCAAGGTTGTCCGAATCCTCCGTCAGGGCCCATCCGGTGCCACCCCACTGGATCGCTCACACTATCCGCACAGTTGGGGATCGAGTGAACTTTCCTTGGGTTTTGTTTGAAAAGTAGTTCGAGCAACGGGAGTTGGGTCAATTGGAGGCCTACCAGCGATACGGCTCGTACACGTTCATGCACCGACTGGTGTCGGAGCCGTTGATGGCGTCGGAGGTGCTCGGCAGGTCCCCGGCCTTCGGTGCCGACTGCTTCGGATACGTCGTGCCCGTACGCCAGTCGCCGCCCACGACGACGGTGACGCCGGAGACGTCGGTGGACTTCTGCACCGAACTCACCGGGATTCCCAGGGACTTGGCGACCGCCTGGGCGTCGCCCTCCAGTTCGGCGCTCGGGTAGCGCACGAGCGTCCGCTCCTCGGAGAGCGCCGCCGAGGTGTCCGGGGCCGCCCTGGCGAAACCCTCGCCCACGAGTGCCCGCGCGATCGCGCCCGCCCGGCCGCTGACGGGCCCGAGGGTGGAGGACCGGGTGGCGTTCTGCACGAGGACGCCGATCTGGTCGTCCTCCGCGGCGGGGTCCTTGGTGGTCTTCTCGGTGCTCGCCGTCTGCCGCGGGCGCGCCTTCGAGCCTTTGGCGTCGAACGGGACGTCGTCGCGGATCATCGTCCACATCTTCTCGGCGTCCGCCCCGTCCGGCAGCAGGTGGTTGGCGTCCTCGGAGTCCTGGACGGTCGGCATCGTCGTCATGGTGATGCGGTCCGTGGGCACCGTCTTGAGCTGCATGCCCAGGTCGTACAGCTTCTTGACCGTGCCGATCTCCTCGGAGACCTTCAGCGACCTGGTGGCCGCCTCGGCCAGGTCCATCAGCCGGCCGCCGCTGGTGAAGACGTTCTGGTCCTTCAGCGTGCGGATCATCGAGTTCATGTACATGTGCTGGGCCCGGGCCCGCAGCGGGTCGCTGCCCCAGGCGTGCCGGGTGCGCAGCCACTGCAGGGCCTGCTTGCCCTCGACCTTCTTCCTGCCCGCCGTCAACTTCAGGCCGGAACCGCCGGGCACGCCCGGCAACGGTCGGTCCCACACGTTCTGGTTGACGCAGACCTCCACCCCGCCGATCGCGTCCGCCATCTTCACCACGCCCGCGAAGTCGATCGTCATCCAGTGGTCGATGTAGACCCCGGTGAGGTTCTCCCAGGTGGCCAGGGTGCAGCCGGGCCCGCCGCGGGCCAGCGAGGTGTTGATGATGTTGTTCGTCGCCGGGTACGTGTCGCCGGTCTCCGGGTCCTTGCACGCGGGGATGTCGACCCGGGTGTCGCGCGGAATGCTCACCACCGCCGCGCTCTCGCGGTCCGCGGAGAGGTGGATGAGCATCTGCACGTCGCCCAGCGGTGGGTTGCCGCGGCTGTCCCTGCTGCCGCCCAACGCCACGTTCTCGTCGGAGTTACGGCTGTCGGAGCCGATCAGCAGGATGTTCATCGGCGTCTGCCCGGCGGCGTTCGGCCCCGTCCTGCGCGCCTTGGAGTCGCCGCTGCTGCGCTCGCCCTTCTGGATGTTGCCGTTGAGGTGCTGGTAGTAGAGGTAGCCGGCGCCGGCCGTGCCGAGTATGAGGACGGCGAGGGTGGTCGCGGACCATCGGAGCAGGCGGTGCTTGCGCCGAGGCTGCCGTGGCTCGCGGTGTCCGCCGCCCCCTGAGCCGCCTCTTCCGGAGCCGTCCTCGCCGCTCACCTCACGAGCGCGCCGGGCGCCCGGTCGCGTTCCCTCCCGCTGCGCACCGCTGTGCGTCATCCCCGTCTCCCCACCCTCGCGCCGCTGAAATGGACCTGCCGTACGCCCGGTAAGACGTACGGCAGGCCCCTCAGGTCACTTGGCGCACTCGACCTTGTCGGCCGTGGACTGGTCGACCCCCTCCGGCGCCTTCGTCGGAGCGCCGAGGGACGCACCCGCCCCCTCGAAGTCCTTGCCCAGGGTCAGGGTCATCGCGGGCAGGCCCTGGGAGTTGGTCACGCTCTCGCCCGGCTTCATCGCCGCGCCGGACAGGCCCATGATGTCAGCGAGCCGGCGTGCCTGATCGGCCTGGTCGGGAGCGTACTCGAGGGTGGTCTTGCTCAACTCCGCGTCCGCGTTGCCGCCGTTCTCGGACTTCAGCACGCCCTTGTCGTTCTGCAGCCAGGTGAGGGTCTCCTGCGCGCTGCCGGCCGGGGCGCCGCCGTTGAGGACGCGCACCCGCACTTCCGAGGCGTCGGCCTTGGTGCCCTTGAGGCGGGCGGCCGCGGCGGCCGCCTGCTTGCCGGCCTTCTCCTTCTTCTGGGCCTCGACCTCGGTGAACGACACATCGTTCTTGATCATGTCGAAGACCTGGGGAGCCGTCGCCTCGTTGGGGACGACGGTCGCCTTGACCTTCTCCGCCGGGTTGTCGATCACCGGCACCGTGACGAACGACAGGTTCTTGGTGTTGAGCTTGCCCAACTCCATCCCGAGGTCCTTCAGCTTGGTGATGTCGTCCAGCTGGGAGTCGACGGTCAGCGCCTTCGTGCCCGCCTCGGCCAGCTTGATCATCTTCGACGGGTCGGTCAGCGTGTCGTTCGACTTCAGCTTGCGCATCAGCGCGCTCAGGAACTGCTGTTGCAGCGTGATCCGGCTCAGGTCGCCGCCGAAGCCGACGGCGTGCCGGGTGCGGACGAACGCGAGCGCCGTCTCGCCCGAGATGTGCTGCGTGCCCGCCTTCAGGTCGAGGTGCGAGTCCGGGTCGTTGATGTCCTTCGCCAGACAGACGTCGACCCCGCCGACGGCCGAGGTCAGCGTCTTGACCGCGTTGAAGTCGGCCACCATGAAGTTGTCTGCCTGGACCCCGGTCAGTTCGGTGACGGTCCGCACGGTGCAGCTGGGGGTACGGCCGTCCTGGCCGAGGCTGGTGTTGAAGCGGACGTCCTGCGTGCCCGGGATGACCTCGGTGGAGCCGTCCTTCTGCGTGGTCGGGCAGTCCGGGACGTCGACGATCAGGTCGCGCGGAATGCTCAGCGCGGTCGCGTTCGAGCGGTCCTTGGAGACGTGCAGCAGGATCGTGGTGTCGGCGTGCCCGACGCTGCCGGCGTCGCCGTAACCCTCGTTGCCCGCGCCGGTGCGCTTGTCGGTGCCGATCAACAGGATGTTGATCGCCTTGTCCTTCTGGAAACCGCCGGTGCTCGCGCCGTCGTCGGCGACGGAGGTGATGTTGCCGTTCAGGTGCTCGATGTAGAAGTACGCGGCCCCGGCCGCGGCCACCAGCACGAACGCCATCGTGCCGCCGGTCCACAGCAGCGCCTTCTTCGCCTTCGACTTCTTCTTCACCGGCCGGCGCCCGCGCCGCCCCGGCAACGGCTCCTCGGGCGCACCGCGACGCCTGCGCTGGGGCGGCACCTCGCGGCCGGGCGCCGCGGGGGATGCCGTACGGCTGCGGGGCGCGCGGGGGGTCCCGGGTGCGCCCATTCTGCCGTCGGCGGCTCTGCGGGGGCCGGGAACGGGCGACTGCGGTGCGGAAGGGCTCAGTCGCAGTTCGTATTCGCCGGTGTTCGGATTGAGTACCCACTGGTCTGCGGGGTCGATGTTGTCCGCCCGCCCACGGCTTTGCGCGTCCACGGTTGTCCGAATACCTCCGTCGGGGCCACGGGGCGCCTTCCCCCTACAAGGCGCTCGGGTCTCGGTCACACAGTGCACGACCTCAGGTCAGACCTCGTGGCCGGGTGCACCGGGTCGCTCACACTATCCGCCCTGTTCGGCGTCAAGCGACGCCGGTGACAAATTCCACTTCCCTACAACTGGGCAATCCGCCCATTTGCTCGGACGGTAGCTCTGAGGGTTGGCGAATGCTTTACCCGCAGGTGTCCTCGGCGGCCGTGTTCCCGCGGAACGTGGGTGGGGGTGAAACGGTGGTCGCGGGTGGGCGGTAAGAGCCCTGGTGGGGGTACTCGCTGTAGTCATGCGACTGCTCCTCCGTACCGTTGCCTCCCTCCCCATACGGATTTTCGCCGTCTTCGTCTCGCCTCTCCGGTGAATTGCGGCTTTTCTTCGGAGAATCCCGGGGGGTGTTCTGTGTCACTTCCACCGGTGCATCCGCGCGCAGTTGTTCGAAAAGTCGTTGCGCTTCCGGTTCCACAAGTTGGTCGCGATTGGCGTTGTAGACATACGACTCCCTCGGGACTGTAAGGAATTGCACATGTTCGGTGGGGATGTCGCGCAGCCCGCGCACGAGTTCGTACAAACCGCGCAAACTCGCCAGTTCCGGATCGGTGGTCAGGGAGGACGTGGCCGCGTCCAGCACCGGGTAGAGCTTGACCGGATTCAGTAGTACGTCGTTGCTCCGGACCTTGTTGACGAGCGCCCCGAGGAACCGTTGCTGGCGGTCCATGCGGTCGGTGTCGCTGCCGTTGCCGAGGGACTTGCGGGCGCGGACGTATCCGAGGGCCTGCTCGCCGTCGAGCTTCACCCGACCCGCGGGGAGGTCGAGTTCGGCGGCCTTGTCGCGGATCGGCTCCTTCAGGCACACCTCGACGCCGTCGACCGCGTCGACCATGTCCTTGAAGGCGTGGAAGTCGACGACCACGTGGTGATCCACACGGATGTTGGTGAGGCGTTCCACGGTCCTGATCGCGCAGGCCGAACCGCCCATCTCGAAGGCGTAGTTGAGCATCACGAACCTGGGCTCGGTGCGGGTGCCGTCGGGGCGCGCGCAACTCGGTACGTCCACCATCAGGTCGCGGGGGAGGGACACGGCGGTGGCGCTGCGCCGGCCGGCGGCCAGGTGCAGCAGGATCGTCGTGTCGGAGCGCTCGGTCCCGGGGTTCCGCCCGTAGCGCCCGTTGTCGTCCCCGGAACGCGAGTCCGAACCCATCACCAGGATGTTCCGCGCCCCGCGGACCAGTGCGGTGGGCCGCTCCTTCTCGTACCGGGCGAGTTCGGCGGCGGCCGCCTCGTCGGCCGTGATGTTGCCGTCCAGCTTCGCGTAGACGGCCCAGCCGGCCCCGCCCGCCGCGACCACGACCAGCGCGACGGCCAGACCGCCGCCCCGCATCCACCGCCGCCGACGCCGCCGGATCAGCCCTCCTCCGGTGGCCGAGGCACCCAGGCCCGGCCCGAGACGCCCACCTGCGGTGTCGGTCACGGCTGACTCCACCCCTCACGGCGTACGAGCGTGTCGTGCGTGCTGCTCTTACGACGATGGCGTGGATGGGGGGTGGGGGGTGGGCGGAGTTGGGCTGAATGGGGGAGGGGCGGGCTCCGGCTCAGCTGCGGGCAGTCGTGCCGCTGGGGCGGCTCCCGACCCACAGAGAGCGGCACCCCGTAGCGCCGGGCCGCGCGACCCACCCCCGCCCGGCCCAGGTGCCGGGGCACCGAAAACGCGGAGCGCCTACCTCGCCGTAGCAGTAACCCGCTCACTCTCGATCCGCTTGGCCAATCCCTCTTCGTCCAGGCGCGAGAGATTCCGGCACAACACCACGGACCCCCCGGTCGCCAACGGCCCGTACAGCCCGGCGTTGAGCCCCTCCCACGTGTCGTACGGCAACCCGGACAACAGCCTGGACCCCGGCCCCGTAAGCCCCAGCCCCGTGGCCTCCGCCCGAGCCCGATCGACGACCTCCGCCGCACTGAACTCCCGCCCGGCCACGATCAACGCCGGCTCTTCCGGGTCGACCGGAGCGAACGGCGCGAACCGGTCCCCCTGACTCGGCACTTCGACGGCGTAGTCGACGAAGCCGGCCGGGGTCTGCGGGAAGCGCCCGCCCAGCGGACGCAGGGCCAACGCCACCCGCTCCCCGGAGCACGCACGAGCCGCCTCCAACGTGTCCGGCCCGCTCACCACGACGTCGGCCGCCGCCGGATCGCCGGCGACGTCCGCGATCACCCCCACCGACGAACACGCCAGCAACCACACCGCCGTCTGCCAGTGCGCGGGCAGCAACAGCGCGACCCGGTCACCGGGCCCCGCGGCGAGGTCGCCCTGAAGGAGGTTCGAGGTCTTGGCCACCCAATTGGCGAAGGTGGCCACGGACAATTCGACACGTTCGCCCGTGGCGTCGTCGTAGAAGGTCACCAGCGGGCGTCCGGGATCCGCGGCAAGCGCGGAACGCAGCAGGTCGGCAGGGGTGCGATCGGTGGCGTTCACCCGTAAAAGCGTACGCGGGCCCACGGCCGCGCACCGACTGGTCGGGCCGCCCGATCGCCACCGGTTCGGCGGAACGAAGCCCGACAGCCCGTCAATTCCCCAATGGACAGATATGTATGACTATGTCCAAGATCAGGGGCATGCGCAGATTCCTTGCTTCCTCGATCGGTGTCACTTGCACGGCGGCCCTCGCCCTTCCCCTGCTCTCGCCAACGGCCACGGCGAGCGTCCCGGTCACGACGGCCGCGAGACCGGTGTCGTCCGCGGAACCCCCAGGCAGCACCCAGTCGCTGCCCCTCGCACCCCTGACCCGCGACCGCGTCGCCGGCGCCCCCGCCGAACAGGGCCTGCCCCGCCGGGACGTACGACGCTTCTCCCTCGTCGGTGTCGTCTGGGACAGTCCCGAGACAGAACTCCACGGCCGAGTCCAGGTCCGTACACGTGCGGCCGGCTCGGACACCTGGTCCGGCTGGCAGGACATCGAGCCGCACAACGCCGAGCACGCGGCCGACCCGGACACGCTCGAGCGCACCTCCGGCCGGGTTCGCGGCGCCACCGCCCCGCTCTGGGTGGGCGCCTCGGACGGCGTGGAGGTACGCGTCAAGGCGGACGCCGAACACAGGCTCGAGGAAACCGCCGAAGGCACCCGCACCACCACGGTCGTCTCCCCCCTCCCCTCCGGCCTCCACCTCGAACTGATCGACCCGGGCGATGAACCGCCACCGGCGCAGCAGCCCCCGGCCGCCGCACCCAACGCCGCACCCAACGCCGAACCGGCCGACGACGCCGCCACCGACGATGTCACTACCGACGATGTCATCACTGACGACGTCGCCACCGACGATGTCACCACGGAGGACGTCGCAACGGAGGATGTCGCAACGGAGGATGTCGCCACGGAGGACGTCGCAACGGAAGACGTCACCACCGAGGACGTCACAACGGAGGACGTCACCACCGAGGATGCCGCCACCGAGGATGCCGCCACCGAGGATGTCGCAACGGAGGACGCCTCCACGGAGGACCTCGCCGCCGAGGACGCCTCCGCCGCCAACACCGACCTCGCCCCCCTCGGCGCCACCGAGATCCCTGAGTTGAGCCGGTACGAGACGGAGCAGGAGCTGTTCACCCTGAAGTACGGCGAGCTGACGCAGGAGCAGCTGGCGAAGCCGTACATCGGTCCGCGCCCGCGCATCGTCACCCGGCGCGGCTGGGGCGCGGACGAGAAGCTGCGGGAGAAGCAGTTCATCTACACGAAGAAGGTCAAGGCGGCCTTCGTGCACCACACGGCCTCCGGCAACGCATACACCTGCGCGCAGGCGCCCTCCGTCATTCGCGGTATCTACCGCTACCACGTCAAGAGCATGGGCTGGCGCGACATCGGCTACAACTTCCTCGTCGACAAGTGCGGAAACATCTACGAGGGGCGCGCCGGGGGCGTGGCGAAGCCGGTCATGGGCGCACACACGCTCGGGTTCAACAGCAACAGCATGGGGGTCGCCGTCCTCGGCAGCTACGGCTCCAGCAAGCCGTCCGCCGCCGCGGTCAACGGCATCGCCCGGCTCACCGCGTGGAAGCTCGGCCTGCACGGCGCCAACCCGCGTGGAAAGACATATCTGAAGTCAGCTGGCGGCAATCTCTACCCAAAGGGTAAGAATGTACGACTGAATGTGATCTCCGGTCACCGTGACGGCTTCGCCACGTCCTGCCCCGGCGGGCAGCTCTACCGCAAGCTCGGCACGGCCCGCGCGGACTCGGCCCGCTACCAGGGACGTTAGGACCCGGATCGGGGCACCCGCACATTCACCGCCGACGGGGGGCAGGGGGCGGAATGCCGCACGGTCGTCGAAGGCGTCGCACAAACGGTCTGCATACACTGGCCGGCCGAAAGACAGTTCGGCCGGTCCCGGCAGGAAGCAGAGACGACAGGTGACAGAAGCGATCCTCCTGGTCGGCGGCAAGGGCACGCGGCTGCGGCCGCTCACGGTGCACACACCCAAGCCCATGGTCCGCGCGGCCGGAGTCCCCTTCCTCACGCATCAGCTGGCGAGAGCGAGAGCGGCGGGCGTCGACCACATAGTGCTCGCCACCTCCTATCTGGCCGAGGTCTTCGAACCGTACTTCGGCGACGGCTCCTCGCTGGGCCTGCACATCGAGTACGTGACGGAGGAGGAGCCCCTCGGTACGGGAGGCGCGATCCGCAATGTCGCGTCGCGCCTCCACTCCGCCCCCGACGACCCGGTCCTGATCTTCAACGGCGACATCCTGACGGGCCTGGACATCAAGGCGCTGGTGCACACGCACGAGACGACGGGCGCGGACGTGTCGTTGCACCTCACCAAGGTGACGGACCCGCGCGCCTACGGCCTGGTCCCCACGGACGACACCGGCAAGGTCCTGGCCTTCCTGGAGAAACCGCAGACCCCCGAGGAGATCGTCACCGACCAGATCAACGCGGGGGCGTACGTCTTCCGCCGCTCGGTCATCGACTCGATTCCGCAGGGCCGCCCGGTCTCCGTCGAGCGCGAGACGTTCCCGGACCTCCTCTCCGCCGGAGCCCACCTCCAGGGCATGGTCGATTCCACGTACTGGCTGGACCTCGGCACCCCGGCGGCCTTCGTCCGCGGCTCCGCCGACCTGGTCCTGGGCCGCGCTCCGTCCCCCGCGGTCCCCGGCCGCTGCGGCGACCGACTGGTCCTGCCGACGGCGAGGGTCGCCCCCGACGCCAAGCTGACGGGCGGCACGGTGGTGGGAGAAGGCGCGTTCGTGGCGGAGGGCGCCCGGGTGTTCGGCAGCACGATCCTCCCCGGCGCCGTCATAGAACCCGGCGCGGTCATCACCGACTCCCTGATCGGCACCCGCGCCCGAGTGGGCGAACGCTCGATCCTCACCGGCACGGTCATAGGCGACGGCGCGATCATCGGCCCCGACAACGAACTCCGTGACGGCATGCGGGTGTGGTGCGACGCGCAAATCCCGGCAGGAGCGGTGCGCTTCTCCTCGGACCAGTAGCCACCAAGGACGCCGGCCGGGCAGCTCGGCCCGTCCGGCGTCTGAGGACGAGGCCCGTTCACCACAGCACCGGGCACCTCACAACCGCCCGATGTCCCCCCGAGGCATCCGAGGCGCCCGCCGAGCCGGCCCCCTCCCACTCAACATGATCAACCGAGCCGCCCGATGCCGCTGCCCCGCATACGGCTCCAGCAGCTCCAACATCACCGCGTCATCGGCATACCGATCCCCGGCCAACGCCCACCCCACGATCCCCGGCAGATGCAGATCCCCCACAGTCACCGCATCCGGCGCCCCATGACTACGCTGCACCACCTCCGCCGACGTCCACGGCCCCACCCCCGGCACCACCTCCAACCGAGCCCGCGCCGCCGCCGGAGGCATCCGCACCGCCTCCTCCAACCGCGCCGCGACCCGCACAGCCCGAAGAATCGTCGACGCCCGCTTGTTGTCGACCCCCGCCCGATGCCACTCCCACGACGGAATCAACGCCCACGTCCGAGGCGCGGGCATCACATACATCCGCTCCGGCGCGGGCCCGGGCGCCGGCTCCCCGAACTTCCGTACCAGCAACCGCCACGCCCGATACGCCTCGTCCGTCGTGACCTTCTGCTCCAGAATCGACGGAATCAACGACTCCAGCACCAGCCCGGTCCGCGTCAGCCGCAGCCCCGGCCGCCGATGCCGCGCCATCGCCACCACCCGATGCCGAGGCGCGAAGACGGACGGATCGTCGGCGGCACCCAGCAGATCCGGCAACTGCTCCAACAGCCACTCGGCCCCGGGCCCCCACGCCTGCCCGCGCACCTCACCGCCGTACACAGCGACCCGGAGCGTCCCGGGCCCGGAAGGCGTGAGAGTGGCCCGCCACACAGACCCGTCCGGCATCGCCCGGAACGTCGGATCCCCCGGCCCACGCCTCAGCGGCCCGACCACCAGCCCCAGGTCGAACGGCCCCTCCGGCACCCACGTCCGCACCCGCCCAGGGCCCGGAGCCGCCTTCCGCGCGGCGGGCACGACGACTTCCCCGCCGCGCACGGGCATGGGGGCCCCTCCCACGCCCTCAAGGCTGTGGGGGAGGGTGGGCCGGGGAGCGAAACGTCCTGCCACGAATGAGATCCCGGAGAAGTAGGAGGGGTGTCTTCGGAGGTGTCCGAGGTACCTGGCTGCCCTACGAGACTATGCGTCCGTACGCCGAAACAAGGGCCGCCCGGCCAATCTCACCGCACCTCGATGAACGCCCCCGCATCCCGCTCGCCCCGAGGCCGAGGCTCCTCCGCCGGATGCCCCACCGCCACGGCCCCCATCGGATCCCACTCCTCCGGCAGCCCCAGCACCTCCCGCACGACATCCCGGCAGAACATCGTCGAGGACACCCACGCCGACCCCAGCCGCTCCCCGGCCAGCGCGACCAGGAAGTTCTGCACACCGGCCCCGGCGGCGACCACGAACATCTCCCGCTCGGCCCCGTCCCGCCGCGCGTCGCCGTACGTGTGCGACCCGTCCATGACGAGACACGGCACGACGAGATACGGCGCCTTGCGCAGTACGTCCCCCCGCCGCACCCGCTTGGCTATGGACTCCTCCGACTTCCCGTCCCGCCGCAGATCCGCGACCCACGCGTCGCGCATGGCGTCCAGCAGCCCGGTCCGCGCGGCCTGAGACTCCAGCAGCACGAACCGCCACGGCGTCGTGTGGTGCGGCGCCGGCGCCGTCACGGCCGCGGCCACGGCCCGCCGTACGGCTTGCGGGTCGACGGGCTCGTCGGTGAAGGCCCGTACCGTACGCCGCTGGGTCACCGCCTCCCGGACCGCCTCCGACGTCCCCAGCCGGAACATGTCGTCGCGTGCGCCGCGCACCATGACCCGTGCCCCCTCGCCGTGCTCGTCACGACCCTCGGCCACCACATGCGGCAGCCCGCGCAGGACCGCGACGGGCAGCCCGGCTGCCTTGCCCTTCACCAGGTCGCCGGCCGCGGCCAGTTCGTCCGCCGTCGCCACGACCGTCGCGCTGAGCGGATTGCCGTACGCGTCCGTGCCCCCGCGCAGGTCGTCCAGCACCCGCACGCCGGCGGCGCCGATCGCGACATCCGTGAGCCCCGTGCGCCACGGTCGCCCGAAGGTGTCCGTCACGACGACCCCGACGTTGACGCCGAGGGCGTCGCGCAGCCCGTCCCGGATCACCCGCGCGGACGCGTCCGGGTCCTCGGGCAGCAACAGCACCGTGCCGGAGGGGGTGTTGGAGGCGTCGACGCCGGCGGCGGCCATCACCAGTCCCTGCCGGTTCTCGACGATCCGCAGCGGCCCGCGCCGCGCCACGACCCGTACGGTCTCGGCGTCGATCGCGGCCTCCCGGTCGACCGCCTCCACGACCCGGCCCTCCGCCTTGGACACGATCTTGGAGGTGACGAGCAGCACGTCCCCGTCCACCAGCCCCGGCTCGGCGGCGGCGATCAGCTTGGCGAGGTCGTCACCCTGCCGCACCTCGGGGAGCCCGGGCACGGGCCAGACCCGGTAACCGCCGTAATCCCTGGAGCCGTACTCGTCGACAGACACGCCGCTCAAACCGCCCGCACCTCCTCCGCCAGCGCCAGCGCCTCCCGGGCCATCTGCGCGGTCGCCTCCAGGTCGGTCATCATCAGCGGCACGGCCCGGCACCGGATCCCGGCGCTCTCCACCCGCTCCACCACGCCCGCGTCCACGGTGTCGACGAGCCAGCCGTCCAGCAGCCCCGAGCCGTAGTGCTCGGCGACCGCGGCGGCCGTCGACTCCACGCCGACCGCGGCGAGCACCTTGTCGGCCATCCCGCGCACGGGGGCGTCCCCGACGATGGGGGACAGGCCCACCACCGGCACCCCGGCGTCGGCGATCGCCTCCCGGATGCCGGGCACGGCGAGGATCGTGCCGACGGAGACGACCGGGTTCGACGGCGGGAACAGCACGACGTCCGCCTCCGCGATGGCCTCCAGGACGCCGGGCGCCGGCTTGGCCTGCTCCGCCCCGACCGGCACGACCGCCTCGGCCGGCACCGAGGCCCGCAGCCGCACCCAGTACTCCTGGAAGTGGACCGCCTTGCGCTCGCCGTCGACCTCGACGGCGACATGCGTCTCGACACGGTCGTCGGTCATCGGGATGAGCCGCACGCCGGGCTTCCACCGGTCGCACAGGGCCTGAGTCACCGCGCTCAGCGGATATCCGGCGCTGATCATCTGCGTCCGCACGATGTGCGTGGCGAAGTCCCGGTCACCCAGCCCGAACCACTCGGGCCCGACGCCGTACGCCGCGAGCTCCTCCTTGAGATGGAAGGTCTCGTCGGCCCGTCCCCAGCCCTGCTCCTCGTTGATGCCGCCGCCGAGCGTGTACATCACCGTGTCGAGGTCCGGGCAGACCTTCAGCCCGAAGAGGTGGATGTCGTCCCCGGTGTTGCCGATGACGGTGACGTCCGCGTCCGGCACGGCCCGCTTCAGACCGCGCAGGAACCGGGCACCACCGATGCCGCCTGCCAGAACCACAATGCGCATGGGAGCAAGTCTTGCAGGCGGGTACGACAACGCGTCACGCGGTTACGGCGTCCATCTCGTCGTGGGCCGCGGGGGCGGCGCAAGCCATGGGGGTCCCCCCGGTCGAACGAAGTTGAGACTGGGGGAGCATCGGCATCTCGGTAAGGCCCGGGTAGTAGACGTGCAGGCTCACCGCCGGCTCCAGCGCGTCGTTGACCACCTCGTGCACGTACCCCGGCGCGAACACGTGCTGTGCTCCGGGCCCCAACGCGCGCGTGCCGCGCGCCGTGCGCTCGGTGAGTGCGCCGTCCAGGACGGTCAGCACGCCGGAGGAGCGGCCGTGGTCGTGCGGCCCGCTGCCCTGACCGGGCACCCAGGACAGCAGCCACACCTCGTAGCCGGGGCCGGTGCGCAGCCGGTGGTACCAGCGCGTGGTCGCGTCGTACTGGACGAGGTGCTCCCACTGGGAGCGGTCGGCGGCGATGGAGCGGGCCAGGCCGACGAACTCGGCGACGGTGGCCGGGTGCTCGCGCGGGGCCTGGAGCAGGTGTGGGACTTCGAGGATGTCGCCGGCGATCTGGAGGTCGCTGTCGCTGTTCATGGGTGCGGTGGTTCCTCGGCGGAAGAGTGGGGGCTGGCTGGGTGTCGCTTACCGTCCGCCCGGGTCACGGGGGACAGAGATGCCCTGGTCCGGGCGTGGGGAACAAGCAGCCGAGTCGCGGTGGACTCAGAGGCAGCCGGAGCGCGTTGGGCTCAACAGCTGGAACAGCAACAACAGCTACAGCGAGCGCGGGCAGCACCGGGGGACCCGGCGGGGCGGGTCGAGGTGAGTGCCAAGTTCGCGAGCATGCCCACAAGGACATCGGTTCATACCTGCACTGTCAACTCGACGCCCGGCATGTGGGAGATGTTTCACCTCATTCGGTCCATCTGTGAGCTGAAAGGTTTGTTCAGGTGTCAGTCGGGACACATGGCGCACATCCGAGAGCACAAGCCTCGTTGCGATCCCGTGATCCGAATGTGATCCGGTTCGCTTCGACACGCGCGTCGGAACGAGATCGAACCTCTGGGCGTCCTTCTCCGTACAGGTCCGGAAAGGCATGGCGGGGCGTAGGAGGCCCCCTCGGGCCTCGTCTGCTTGTCAAGGTTTAGGCCGATTTGAACACTTTCTGCTAGGCCTTGGTTCCGCAGAGTGAATAAGGGGCTCAATAGCAGATCTCGGCTTGACTCGCCCGGAGCAGCACACTTGTAATTTCACTCGTGTCGTTCAGCCGGAATCGGTAACGACCGCATCACGGGGACGCGAAAGTACAGACGAGGGGCGCACATGACCGAGCTGGTGCAGCAACTGCTGGTCGACGACGCGGACGAGGAACTCGGCTGGCAGGAGCGCGCGCTGTGCGCCCAGACCGACCCCGAGTCCTTCTTTCCCGAGAAGGGCGGCTCCACCCGCGAGGCCAAGAAGGTCTGCCTCGCCTGTGAGGTCCGCTCCGAGTGCCTCGAATACGCCCTCGCCAACGACGAGCGCTTCGGCATCTGGGGCGGCCTGTCCGAACGCGAGCGCCGCCGGCTGAAGAAGGCCGCCGTCTGATCCGAGGGGCACCCGCCTCACCTACGCACACACATACGTTACGAACGGCCCGTCGCAGGTGGGTTATCCACAGGCGGCGGGCCGCCGTCGCCCGCCCACCGCCCCTCATCGAGGCGCTACGCGCCACCCCTTTTGGTTCTGCCGATAGTGTGGCTGCTCGTCCGAGACGCCCCGCTGCCCCCTCGGGGCACAGGCGTCCACCGCAGTCCACCGAACCGGGGCCCGTACCTCGATGTCCGTGCACAGCCACACGGCAGCCCAGCAAGATCCAGCTGCCACACCTGAGTTTCCGCGTCATGTGGTGACCGCGGTCCTCGTCTCCCACGACGGCGCCCGCTGGCTGCCCGACGCGCTCGCCGGGCTGCTCGGCCAGGAGCGCCCCGTGCAGTACGCCATGGGAGCCGACACCGGCAGCGCGGACGCCTCCGCGCAGCTGGTCACCGACGCCCTCGGCGCCGACCGGGTGCTGCACCTCGCCCGGCGCACCGGCTTCGGCCAGGCCGTCGAGGAGGTGGGCCGCATGGCCCCCGTCCTCACCCCGGACGACCTGCCGTACCTGAAGCGGCCCAGCGGCTGGGACCCCGTCACGCGCACGTGGCGCGACGACGCCTACGACCTGCCCGAGCTCCCGCACGGAGAACCGGTGCAGTGGCTGTGGCTGCTGCACGACGACTGCGCCCCCGAACCCGACGCGCTCGCCCAGCTGCTGCGCGTCGTGGAGAACGAGTACGACCTGGGCCGGAACGACGTGGCCGTGGTGGGCCCCAAGCTCCGCGGCTGGTACGACCGCAGGCAGCTGCTGGAGGTCGGCGTCACCATCGCCAACTCCGGCCGCCGCTGGACCGGCCTGGACCGCCGCGAACAGGACCAGGGCCAGCACGACCACGTCCGGCCCGTCCTGTCCGTGTCCACCGCCGGCATGCTGATCCGACGCGACGTCTTCGAGCAGCTCGGCGGCTTCGACCGGCGCCTGCCCCTGATGCGCGACGACGTCGACCTGTGCTGGCGCGCCAACGCCGCCGGCCACCGCGTCCTGATCGCCCCCGAGGCCGTCGTACGACACGCCGAAGCCGCCTCACGCGAGCGCCGCGCAGTCGACTGCGCGGGCCGCACCACCGCCTCCCCGCACAAGGTCGACAAGGCCGGCGCCGTCTACGCCCTGCTCGTCAACGCGCGCACGGCCGTACTGCCCTGGGTACTGCTGCGCCTCGTCCTCGGCACCCTGCTGCGGACGGTCGCCTACCTCGTCGGCAAGGTCCCCGGACAGGCCCTCGACGAGATCCGCGGCCTGCTGGGCGTCCTGCTGCGGCCCGAGCGGATCCTCGCCGGGAGGCGCAGGCGCGGCCGCCCGGCCGTCGACAAGGACGAGCTGCGGCCGCTGTTCCCGCCGCCCGGCGCGACCGTCCGCGCCACCGTCGAGCAGGCCGCGGGCAACCTCTTCGCCGACTCCGACCCCGAGATCACCTCGGGCGCCGGACGGCACGGCGGCGGGATCGAGTCCGGGCCCGGCGGCGACGACGCCGACTTCCTGGAGATCGAGCAGTTCGCCCGCCTCAAGCGCATCGCCCGCAAGCCGGGCCCGGTGCTCTTCCTGGTGCTGCTGCTCGTCTCCCTGGTTGCCTGCCGCGCCCTCCTCGGCGGCGGGGCGCTCGCGGGCGGCGCCCTGCTGCCCGCCCCGGCCGACTCCTCGGAGCTGTGGTCGCGCTACCTCGACTCCTGGCACGCGGTGGGCGCCGGCGGAACCCCGTCCGCACCGCCGTACCTCGCGATGGTGGCGATGCTCGCCTCCGTGCTGTTCGGCTCGACCGGCCTCGCGGTCACGCTCCTGCTGGTCTTCTCGGTGCCGCTGGCCGGCCTCACCGCGTACTTCGCCTCCCGCCCGCTGGTCGAGTCGCGTCTGCTGCGCGCGTGGGCGGCCGTCGTCTACGCCTTCCTGCCCGCCGCCACCGGCGCCCTCGCCGGCGGCCGGCTCGGCACCGCCGTCCTCGCCGTCCTGCTGCCGCTCATCGCGCGCGCGGGCATCGCCGCCAGCGGCCTGGCAAACGCCTCGGATACGCGCGGCAGCTGGCGCGCCACCTGGGCGTACGCGCTGCTGCTGACGGTCACCACCGCGTTCACGCCGATCGTGTGGCCCATCGCGCTGGTCCTCGGCATCGCCCTGCTGGCCGTGCGCCGCGCCGAGATCACCGCCTACGGCCCCCGCGTCCTGGCCCAGCTCGGCACGCCCCTGCTGATCCTCGCGCCCTGGTCGCTGAGTCTGCTGCCGTTCGGCTTCTTCCAGGAAGCCGGTCTGGAGTACGGCTCCTCGGCGGCCTCCGCCCTCGACCTGCTCGGCGCCAGCCCCGGCGGGCCCGGCACGGTCAGCGGGCTGATGCTCATCGGGATCGTCCTGGCCGCGCTGGCCGCCCTGCTGCGCTCCGAGCGACAGTTCGGAATCTGGACGGCCTGGGCCGCCGCCCTGGTGGGCCTCGTCTTCGCGGTCCTGTCCAACGGCTCCACCTGGGCCGGCCCCGCGACCCTCGTCTACGGCCTCGCTCTCCTGGCCGCCGCCGTCCTCGGCGCCGACGGGGCACGCTCGCGCGTGGCCGAGCAGAGCTTCGGCTGGCGCCAGCCGGTCGCCGTGCTGATCGCCTTCACCTCGGCCGCGGGCCCGCTGCTCGTCGCCGCCGGCTGGATGATCGGCGGCGCGGACGGTCCATTGGAGCGGCGCGACCCCGTGCAGGTGCCCGCGTTCGTCGCCGAGGAGAGCGGCACCCGCGACCAGGCCCGCACCCTCGTCCTCGACAGCGACTCCGCCGCCCACGTCGGCTACATGCTGGTGCGCGGCTCCGGGGCCCGCCTCGGTGACGCCGAAGTCGCCTCGGCCGACGGCGAGAACAGCACCCTGGACAAGGTCGTCGCCAACCTCGTGGCGGGCTCCGGCGCCGACCAGGCCGACCAACTCGGCAAGTTCGCCGTGCGCTACGTCCTCGTCCACCAGGGCGCGCCCCGCGAGGTCACCCGGGTCCTGGACGCCACGCCCGGCCTGAACCGGCTCAGCCAGCAGGACGGCAGCGGGCTGTGGCGGGTCGACCAGGAGGTCGCGCGCGCCACCATCGTCCCCAAGACCGGGAATCCGCAGCCCGTCGCCGCCGGAGCCGTGGACATCCACACCACGATCCCGGCCGGCGGCGACGGCCGGATCCTGCGCCTGGCCGACACCGCCGCCGAGGGCTGGACCGCCACCCTGGACGGCAAGCCGCTCACCCGCACCACGGTCGACGGCTGGGCCCAGGGCTTCCAACTGCCCGCGTCCGGCGGCAGGCTGAACGTCACCTTCGACGACCCGATCACCCACACCGCGTGGCTGTGGGCCCAGGGCGCCCTCGCCGTCGTCCTCGTCGTCCTGGCCCTGCCCGGCCGACGCCGCGACGTCGACGACGACCTGCCCGACGAGCCGGCCGTTCCCGCCCAGGCCGTGGCCGGCGAGGGCCGCCGCGCCCGCCGCCTGCGCGCCCAGGCGGAGGCCGAAGAGGCGGGCCGGGCCGGGGAGTTCCCGCCTCCTCCGCAGGAGGCCCCAGCCGCCGTCCCGCAGCAGCAGTCCTACGGCATGGGGGTGCCCCCGGGCGAGGACGTTCGAGCCTGGGGGAGGGACACGGCGAGCCACGCGGGCGCCCGGTACGGCGACCAGCAGTACCAGGGCACCCAGCAGTACCCGGCGGGCGCGTACGACCAGTCGTACCAGGCGGACCCGTACCAGGGTGGCCAGTACGACCCGTACGCGTACGGCGGGCAGTCCCCGTCGGCGTCGTACGACCCGGCCTACGGCCAGCAGTACCCGCAGCAGGGTTACGACCAGGGATACGACGATCAGGGATACGACCCGACGTACGACCCGGCGCAGCAGCCGCACCCGCAGGGCACCGGCAGTGAGCAGCGCCCCGACGGGAGTCAGCAGTGAAGCGCACCACCCTGTCCCTGATCGCCGGCGCCACCGCGCTCGCCGCCGTCACCGGATTCGCCGCGCTCGACACGCCCGAAGCCGCCGGCCCGGACACCGCCAAGGCGGCCGCCGAACTGCCCGTGGAACGCACGAGCCTGCTGTGCCCGGCCCCCAGCATCTCCGACCTCGCGGAGACGTCGTACACGTCCTTCACGCCCGTCACCAAGGGCACGGGGAGCGACGGCAAGGCCGAACTCCAGCCCGCCACGCAGCAGTCGGCGGACGGCACGGGCGACAAGGGCGGCAAGAAGAAGGCCGCCAAGCCGGTCCTGGAACCGAAGGAGCCCGGCAAGCCGGTCACCGGGGACGCCTCAGGGGCCGACTCGCCCGCGCTCGTCGGCACCGCCGAGGGGAAGTTCGCGCCCGGCTGGACCCTCCAGGAGACCACCGAGGTCGCCGCCGGTACGGGCCGCGGACTCCAGGGCGTCAACTGCACCGAGCCGGACACGGACTTCTGGTTCCCGGGCGCCAGCACCGCCGCCGACCGCACCGACTACGTGCACCTGACCAACCCCGACGACTCCGCCGCCGTCGTGGACATCGAGCTCTACGGCAAGGACGGCGCCCTGCAGTCCACGGTGGGGGAGGGCATCACCGTCCAGCCGCACTCCAGCGAGCCGATATTGCTGTCCACGCTCACGGACGAGAAGCAGGAGAACCTCACCGTGCACGTGAACGTCCGCAGCGGGCGCGTGGGCGCGGCCGTGCAGGCCCTGGACGACCGGCTCGGCGGCGACTGGCTGGCCGCGTCCACGGACCCGGCGGCGAGTCTCGTCCTGCCGGGCATCCCGAAGGACGCGACCGCCGTGCGCCTGGTCGCCTTCACGCCCGGCGACTCCGACGCCGACCTGAAGGTGCGCCTTCTCTCGCCGTCCGGGGCGATCACCCCCGCCGGGAACGAGACGCTGCACGTCAAGGCGGGCATGACCACCGCCGTCGACCTCGGCGACGTCACGCGCGGCGAGGCCGGCTCCCTGATCCTGACGCCGACCGACCAGTCCGTTCCGGTGGTCGCCGCCCTGCGGGTCGTACGCGGCAAGGGCAACGACCAGGAGACGGCGTTCATCCCCGCCACCAGCCCGGTCGGCAAGCGCGCGACGTCCGCCGACAACAGCGCCAAGGGCACCACGCTCTCCCTGACGGCCCCCAGCCGCGCCGCCGAGGTCAAGGTCACCGCTTCGGCGGGCAGCGACGGCGGTACGGCGGCGTCCAAGACGTACACGATCAAGGCGGGCACGACCCAGAACGTGGAGGCACCGGTACCGAGCGGTCTGAAGGGCACGTACGCGCTGACGGTCGAGCCGGTGTCGGGCGGCCCGGTCTACGCGGCCCGCACCCTGACGGCCACGGAGGAAGGAGTCCCGGGCTTCACGATTCAGACCCTCCCGGACGACCGGGGGACGGTGGCGGTACCGGAGGCGGACGAGCAGTTGTCGGTGCTGCAGAAGTAGGGGGCTGCGGGCACCACCCCGCCCGACACCCACGCCGGGCAACCGGACAGCAGGCGGCTCAGTCCTCCCCGTACCGAGGATCCACAGTCTCCGGAGTCAGCCCCAACAACTCGGCAACTTGCTCGACCACAACCTCATGCACAAGCGCCGCCCGCTCATCCCGCCCCTTCGTACGGATCTCCACCGGCCGCCGATAAACGATCACGCGAGCCCGCCGCCCCTCCCGGGACGGCACCGTCCCACCCAGCGGCACGGCCTCGTCGTTCCACACCTGCCCGGGCCCGTCCAACCGCGGCACCTCGAGCACCAGGAAATCGATGTCGGCGAGCTGCGGCCACCGCCGCTCCAGGCGCTCCACGGAGTCCTGCACCAGGTCCGCGAACGCCTCGGCACGGCTCGCGGCAAGCGGCACCTGGGGCGGCGCGATCGGCCCACGCATGCCCCTGCCGTGGCGATCACGACGGCGGGGCCCGGGGCCGGCGGAACGGGGTGGTACGGGGTTGTCCATCACTGGTGAAGCGTAGTCCTCGCTTGAGCCATCCGCCCGGCCCCACACGGCATCCCGGACGACGCCGCTCCACCCCGTACGGCATGTCGGCAGTTGACCATTCCAGCCAAGGTTGGGCTCGATTCCGTATGCCTCCAAGACCGTTGATCTCAAGGCAATTGACGGGGTTTGTGTCGAGTGGTGACCGGTTTCAGGATCGTTCGACCCTTCGGAAGTGGGTGTCCGCGCAGGTCAGCGAGGTGAGTCGGGAGAGGGGTGTGGGGCGTTTCACAACACGACACGGTGGAGTGACCTGAGGGAGAGTCGTCGCAGCCCGCTCAAGAGTGCGGTACCGTCCAACGTCGTGAGCCCTGTACGTCGCTGTTCGCGCACCGCTTGCGGCCGTCCCGCCGTCGCGACGCTGACGTACGTCTATGCCGACTCGACCGCGGTCCTCGGCCCGCTCGCCACCTACGCCGAACCCCACTGTTACGACCTGTGCGCCGAGCACTCCGAGCGCCTCACCGCCCCGCGCGGCTGGGAGGTCGTCCGCCTCCTCGACGGCTCGGCTCCGGCCCGCCCCAGCGGCGACGATCTGGAAGCGCTTGCCAACGCCGTGCGCGAGGCGGCCCGCCCCCAGGAGCGCGCGGCCCAGGCCGGCGGCGCGGGCAGGGCGGCGGACCCGATGGAAGTCGCACGCCGCGGCCACCTGCGGGTTCTGCGCTCGCCGGACAACTGATCCCCTTTCGCGCAACCCACCCCTTTCGAACGCGCCTCTTCTGAACCCGCGTTTCGCCGAGTCGTGCACACCCATTGACGTGTAGTTGGCGCGGACACGACCATTCCGTTTGAGGTAGCGAGAAATCGCTTTCGCATGGCGGAAAGACGGTCGAAAACGCGGCGGAATCCGAGGAGGCGCCCGTGTACGTCCAGGAACTGGAACCCGTCGCCGGCTCGCTCGGCCTGTCCGCGCTCGTGGCGGCCTTACCGTTCCTGAAGACTGAGCAGGAGTGTGCCCGCTCGGCCGCACGCCCCGAACGGTCTTGGGCGCACTGGTCCCCGGCGTACTCAGCCCCGGGGCGGCGACACGCATCCTGTGCGTGGTCCGATCCCGGGAGGCCAGTTCCCTGCGCAACCTGGCCAGGTGGGTACGGCCAGTGGCGACGGGGAGGCCCCGAACCATCCTCTGGTGGAGCGGGGGCCCCGCACGCTGGCGCCGTACCCGGCGTCCCAGATCGCACGATCACGTTAACCCGGTCGGCCCAACATGCCGCAAGCCCGCGAGCTGACCATCACACGATCGAGCTACATCGGCCTCATGCACACTCTCTCGCGAGCAGCTGCCCACCCTCGTGATCGTCCTCGTCCTGCTCGGCGGCGTACGCGTCAAGGCGCACCTGGCGGGGGGTACCGGCCTTCTGGCGGCCGTCGCCTTCGGAGCGATGGGCACGCCGGTCGTGGCCCTCGCCCAGGTCACCGAACTGCCCCTGGACACCGTGGCCTCCGTGGTGGGCCGTCAGACGCCGCTGCTGGCCCTGGTGGTGCCGCTGGTGCTGGTCGGCCTGGTCGACGGCCGCAGGGGCCTGCGCGAGACCTGGGTGCCCGCCCTGGCGTGCGGAGTCGCCTTCGCTGTCGCCCAGTTCGCCGCCTCCAACTACGTCTCCGCCCAACTCGCCGACATCGGCGCCGCCTTGGCAGGCGCGGGCGCCCTGGTCGCCGTACCGCAGGCGCGCAGGCCCGCCGCCGAGCCCGTACGCGCGGCCGTGCTGACCGGCGCCCGCAGCGAAGAGCTGGACGAGGCCGACCCGCGCGGTGAAGTCGTGCGCGCCTACGCCCCGTACGCGCTGATCGTGGCGATCTTCTCCATCGCCCAGATCCCGGCGATCAAGGACTGGCTGGCCGAAGCGACCCAGACCTACGACTGGCCTTTCCTCAATGTCGTCGACACCGACAGGGAGCCGGTCGGCGGGAACATCTTCAGCTGGCCGATCGTGTCCACCGGCGGCACGCTCGTACTGCTGGCGGGGGTGTGCACGGCCGTCGTCCTCGGGGTGCACGCGCGCGTGGCGGTCAGGGAATGGGCCGCCACGGTGTACGAGTTGAGGTTCGCCATCCTGACCGTGACCTCAGTCCTGGCCCTCGCCTATGTCATGAACCTCTCCGGACAGGCCGCCACGATCGGCCACTTCGTAGCGGCGGCGGGCGCTGGGCTCGCCTTCCTGTCACCCGTCCTCGGCTGGTTCGGCGTGGCCGTCTCCGGCTCGGACACCTCGGCCAACGCGCTGTTCGGGGCCTTCCAGGTGACCGCCGCCCGCGAGTCGGGCCTGTCGCCCGAACTGCTCGCCGCCGCCAACAGCTCGGGCGGTGTCCTCGGCAAGATGATCTCGCCGCAGAACCTCACCATCGCCTGCGCGGCGGTGGGACTGGCGGGTCGCGAGGGGGACCTGCTGCGCAAGGTGCTGCCCTGGAGCATCGGGCTGCTGTTGGTGATGTGCCTGATCGTCGTCGGGCAGAGTTCGCCCGTGCTGGACTGGATGCTGCCCTGACCTGAGGTAACGGCTGGGCGTCCACATGGTCCTCGCACAGCACATTGTCAGCGGGTACGGGTAGTTTGGGGTGACCGACAGGACTTTCAGGAGGGTTGGCCGTGGCTGCTGATCTGTCACAGCTCGTAAAGGCTTACGACGTGCGCGGTGTCGTCCCGGACCAGTGGGACGAGTCGCTGGCCGAGCTCTTCGGGGCCGCCTTCGTCCAGGTGACCGGGGCGGAGGCGATCGTGATCGGCCACGACATGCGGCCGTCCTCCCCGGGCCTGTCCCGCGCCTTCGCACGCGGAGCGGCCGCACGCGGCGTGGACGTCACCGAGATCGGCCTGTGCTCGACCGACCAGCTGTACTACGCCTCGGGCGCGCTGAACCTGCCCGGCGCGATGTTCACGGCCTCGCACAACCCGGCCCAGTACAACGGCATCAAGATGTGCCGCGCGGGCGCGTCCCCGGTCGGCCAGGACACGGGCCTGGCACAGATCCGCGAACTGGTCGAGCAGTGGAGCGAGTCGGGCGCCCCGGACCCGGGCGCGTCGACGGGGACGATCACGCAGCGCGACACGCTGGAGGACTACGCGGCCCACCTCCGCTCCCTCGTCGACCTGACCTCCATCCGCCCCTTGAAGGTCGTCGTGGACGCGGGCAACGGCATGGGCGGACACACGGTTCCGACGGTCTTCGACGGCCTGCCGCTGACCCTGGTCCCGATGTACTTCGAACTGGACGGTACGTTCCCCAACCACGAGGCCAACCCCCTCGACCCGGCGAACATCGTCGACCTCCAGAAGCGGGTCCGCGAGGAGGGCGCCGACCTCGGCATCGCCTTCGACGGCGACGCCGACCGCTGCTTCGTCGTCGACGAGCACGGCGACCCGGTCTCCCCGTCCGCCGTCACGGCCCTGGTGGCCTCCCGCGAGCTCGCCAAGCACGGCGGCAAGGGCACGATCATCCACAACCTGATCACGTCCTGGTCGGTGCCGGAGGTCGTCAAGGAGAACGGCGGCACGCCGGTACGCACGCGCGTGGGCCACTCCTTCATCAAGGCCGAGATGGCCCGGACCGGCGCCATCTTCGGCGGCGAGCACTCCGCCCACTACTACTTCCGCGACTTCTGGAACGCCGACACGGGCATGCTGGCCGCTCTGCACGTCCTGGCGGCCCTGGGCGGCCAGGAAGGCACGCTGTCGGCCCTGGTGGCGCAGTACGACCGCTACGCCGCCTCCGGCGAGATCAACTCCACGGTCGACGACCAGACGGCCCGCCTGGCGGCCATCAAGGCCGCGTACGAGGGCCGGGAGGGCGTCGAACTGGACGAGCTGGACGGCCTGACGATCACCTCCGCCGACTGGTGGTTCAACGTCCGCCCCTCCAACACGGAACCGCTCCTGCGCCTGAACGCGGAGGCGAGGGACGAAGCGACGGTGGCGAAGGTACGGGACGAGGTGTTGGGGATCATCAGGGGCTGAGGCAACGCCGGGTTGCCGTTGCAGCAACCCCGCACAGCTGCGGGCAGTCGTGCCGCTGGGGTGGCTCCCGACCCACAGAGGGCGGCACCCCGCAGCGCCGGGCCGCGCGACCCACCCGCGCCCCGCACCCACGCCGGTCCCGCACCGACACCGGCACGTGCCCCCACCCGGCGGTACCCTGACCAGCACATCCGCACACGCACACGCACACGTACCGCCCGCCCCGAAGGGAAACCCCCATGCCGCTCGAAGCCGGCCTCCTGGAGATCCTCGCCTGCCCGGCCTGCCACGCCCCCCTCAAGGAGCAGGACACCGAGCTGATCTGCACCGGCCAGGACTGCGGCCTGGCGTACCCCGTCCGCGACGGCATCCCCGTCCTCCTCGTCGACGAGGCCCGCCGCCCCGCGTAACGACTGGCCCGCTGCCCGAGCACCAGGACACCCGGCCACCGGAGGCTGCCGCCCATGCTCGACGAATCGCTGCTCGACACCCCCGACGCGCTCGCGGAGGCCGACCACCGCGGCCTGCTCCGCGGCGCTGCCGAAGCCGGCGCCCGCGTCCGCACAGCCGCCCGGCACGCCGCCGAGGCAGGCGTGCACGACCTCAAACCGGACGGCCGCCCCCGCGCCGTCCTCATCGCGGGCCCGGGCGCCGCCGCCACGCACACCGCCGACCTCCTCGGCACGCTCGCCGGCGCCGGCAGCCCCGTCACCCGCCTCGCCCCCTCCGGCGTCGCCCCCGCCGCGGGCGCCCTGCGCTGGGAGCTGCCCGGCTGGGTCGGCTCCGTGGACCTGCTCCTGATCGCCACCCCCGACGGCACCGAACCGGGCCTGTCCCTGCTCGCCGACGCGGCCTACCGCCGCGGCTGCGCGGTCGTCGCCGTGGCCCCGGCCGGCACCCCGCTCGACGAGGCGGTGCACGGCGCGCACGGCCTCTTCGTCCCCATCGCGACCGCCCCGTACGAGCAGGACGAGCAGCTGCTCGCCGCGTCCGCCCCTGGCGTGCTGTGGGCGCTGCTCACGCCGTTCCTCGCGCTGCTGGACCGCATCGGCGTGCTCGCCGCCCCGCCCGACGCCATCGAGAAGGTCGCCGACCGCCTCGACGGCATCGCCGAGCGCTGCGGACCGGCCATCGCGACCTACAGCAACCCGGCCAAGACCCTGGCCGCCGAGCTCGCCGACGCGCTCCCGGTGATCTGGACCGAGGGCACCTCCGCGGGCCCGGCGGGCCGCCGTTTCGCCGCCGCGCTCGCCGAGCTGTCCGGCCGCCCCGCCCTCGTCGCCGAACTGCCCGAGGCGCTCGCCGCGCACAGCGCCCTGCTCGCGGGCCCGCTCGCGGCCGGCGCCGACCCCGAGGACTTCTTCCGCGACCGCGTCGAGGAGCCGCCCGCCCTGCACGCACGCGTGGTGCTGCTCCGCGACCGCCCGATCGGCAGCCTCACCGCCGCCCCCTCCGCCCGTGACCTGGCCCTCAGCCACGACACGCCGATCAGCGAGCTGGAGCCGGAGTCCGGCGGCGAAGTGGAGACCCTCGCGGAGCTGATCGCCATCACGGATTTCGCCGCCGTTTACCTGGCGCTCGCCTCGGGCGCCTGATCTTGCCCGGGACGCCTTGACCGTCGTACGCACAGAGAACCGGCAGAAAGAACCCCATGGACCGCCTCGACAACACCATCCGCCCCTACGCCTGGGGTTCGACCACCGCCATTCCGCAGCTGCTCGGCGTCGAGCCGACCGGTGAGCCGCAGGCGGAGATGTGGATGGGGGCCCACCCGGGCGCACCCTCGCGCACCGACCGGGGCACGCTCGTCGAGGTGATCGACGCGGACCCCGGCAAGGAGCTCGGGCCGGCGTCGGTGGCCAAGTTCGGCCCCCGCCTGCCCTTCCTGCTGAAGATCCTCGCCGCCGGCGCCCCGCTCTCCCTCCAGGTGCACCCCAACCTGGAGCAGGCGAAGGAGGGTTACGAGGACGAGGAGCGCCGCGGCATCCCCGTGGACGCCGGGCACCGCAACTACAAGGACGCCAACCACAAGCCCGAACTGATCTGCGCGCTCACCGAGTTCGACGGCCTGTGCGGCTTCCGCGACCCGGCCCGGGCCGCCGCCCTGCTCGACGGTCTCGGCGTCGACTCCCTCAAGCCGTACGTCGACCTGCTGCACGCCCGCCCGGAGGAGGCGGCCCTGCGCGAGGTCCTCACCGCCGTCCTGACCGCCGACCGCGCGGAGATGGCCCACACGGTCGCCGAGGCCGCGGCCGCCTGCACCCGCCTGGGCGGTGACCACGCCCCGTACGCCGACATCGCCCACCACTACCCCGGCGACCCGGGCGTGATCGCCGCGATGCTCCTGAACCACGTCCGCCTGCAGCCCGGCGAGGCCCTGTTCCTCGGCGCCGGCATCCCGCACGCCTACCTGAACGGTCTCGGCGTCGAGATCATGGCCAACTCCGACAACGTCCTGCGCTGCGGCCTGACCCCCAAGCACGTCGACGTCCCCGAACTCCTGCGCATCGTCCGCTTCGAGCCGAGCGACCCCGGCGTCCTGCGCCCCGAGGCGTCCCCCGACGGCGAGGAGGTTTACGAGACCCCGATCGACGAGTTCCGGCTCTCCCGGTACGTCCTCGCGGAGGGCACCACCGCCCACGACCTCACTCGCCCCACCCCGCAGATCCTGCTGTGCACGGCCGGTTCCGTACGGGCGGGGGAGCACGAGCTGGCCCCGGGCGGCTCCGTCTTCGTCCCGGCGGGCGAGAAAACCGAACTGTCGGGTACCGGTACGGTCTTCAGGGCCACCGTGGTCGCCTGAGGCGGCCCGGCGCGCCGTTGTCGGACCGGGCTGCAACAATGGCCCACCGGCAAAGGACGGGCAAAAGCCCGGCTCCTTGGACGACCGCGTACGTACGAAGGCGAAGGGACCACGCGAACACATGAGCGCGTCAGGCGGCACCAAGGCGATCGTGGCGGCACTCGCCGCCAACCTCGCGATCGCGGTATCGAAGTTCGTGGCGTTCGCGTTCAGCGGCTCGTCGTCGATGCTCGCCGAAGGCGTGCACTCGCTCGCCGACTCCGGCAACCAGGCCCTGCTGCTCGTCGGCGGCAAGAAGGCCCAGCGCGAGGCGACCCCGCAGCACCCCTTCGGGTACGGCCGCGAGCGTTACATCTACGCCTTCCTCGTCTCGATCGTCCTCTTCTCGGTCGGCGGCATGTTCGCCATCTACGAGGGCTACGAGAAGATCAAGCACCCGCACGAGATCGAGCACTGGTACTGGCCGGTCGGCGTCCTGGTCTTCGCGATCATCGCCGAGACCTTCTCGTTCCGTACGGCGATCAAGGAGTCCAACACCCTGCGCGGCAGGAAGTCGTGGAAGGACTTCGTCCGCCACGCCAAGGCCCCCGAACTGCCCGTCGTCCTCCTGGAGGACCTCGGCGCGCTCGTCGGCCTGATCCTGGCCCTCTTCGGCGTGGGCCTGGCCCTGGCGACCGGCGACGGCGTCTGGGACGGCATCGGCACCCTCTGCATCGGCATCCTGCTGATCCTGATCGCGCTGGTCCTGGCCGCCGAGACCAAGTCCCTGCTCCTCGGTGAGGCCGCGGGCGTGGAGGAGGTCCAGAAGATCGAGGCCGCCATCGTCGACGGCGACACGGTCACCCGCATCATCCACATGCGCACGCTCCACCTCGGCCCCGAGGAACTGCTGGTCGCCGCCAAGATCGCCGTCCAGCACGACGACACGGCCACCGAGATCGCCTCCGCCATCAACGCCGCCGAGGCCCGTATCCGCGAGGCCGTCCCGATCGCCCGCGTGATCTACCTCGAGCCCGACATCTACAGCGAGGCCGAGGCCGCCAAGGGCGCCGACCCCGAGGCGAAGCCCGGGGGACCGACACCGCACGACGCCGGGCACTGATTCCGGTTACAGCAGCGGGGTCCGCCGAGTCGCTCGGCGGACCCCGTCGTCCGTTCCGTCCTGAGGTTCGTCCTCGGCCGTGTCACAGGGGCTCGGGCCACAGCGACGACTGTGTCGCCGCCCGCCGCCGTACGGTCCGTGCCGCGATCCCGAAGACGACCCCGGCAAGCGCGAGCACGCTTCCCAGCAGCGCGCCGGCGGCGAGCAGCACCGGCACCGCGTAGTCGTCCGTCACCCGGCCCTCGACGGCCCCCACCGGCACCGTCCCACCGCGGTCGTCGGCGAAGAACCGGGAGTCCATCGAGTTCAGCCGGTGGTCGCCGAGCAGGAACAGCCTGCCCTCGGGCACCGTCACGTCATACGGACGGTGCAACCCGTCCGCGATGCCGTCCTTCACGTAAGGCTCATGCAGCGGCTTCCCGTTGACGGTGATCCGCTCCCGCGTCGACCCCGCGCTCGCGCAGCACACCACACGGTCGCCGCCCACGCCGACGACGCGCTGCATGACGGACTCGGCGAACCGGTAGCGCTCCGGTGCCGAGTACAGCACCACATCGCCCCGCCTCACCTCGTCCCCGCCGACGCGCTCGGCGACGATCCCGTCCCCGACGGCGTACGTCGGCGACATGCTGTCGCTCGGCACCGTGGCGCGCAGATAGCCGGCCCGCAGCCACCCGAGCGACGCGATCACGAGCACCAGCCCCAGGCACCCCAACACCCAGGCCACGAGCGCGAATCGACGAGCCTTGCCCATCACGCATCCCTCCCCACGCGGAACATCCGCGACCGCAGAGAGTAGCGGGGCGACTACCGGATCTCATCAAGAACGCCGAGAACCGCCCTCTCGTCCGGCGCGGTGGAGAGACGCTCCCGGAACCCGGCGTCCATCAACTTCCGCGACAGCAGCGCCAGAATCCGCAAGTGCTCGTCGCCCGCGGCCGCCTCCGGTACGGCGATCATGAACACCAGCCTGGCCTTCGTACCGTCCAGAGAGCCCCACTCGACCCCCTCGACGGACCGCGCGAAACCGACCACGGGCGCCGTCACCGCGTCCGTCTTGGCGTGCGGGATCGCGATCTCCTCGCCGAGACCGGTCGTGCCCTGCTCCTCGCGCCGCAGCGCCGTCCGCACCAACTCGTCCACATCGGCCACCCTGCCGCTTCGCACGAGCAGCTCCGCCATCTCCCGGATGGCGGCCTCCTTCTCGCGTGCTCCGAGCCGGACTTTCACGGTCTGCTCGGTGAGGTAGCCGGAGAGCACCTCGCCCCCGGCGGTCTCGGCATCGGCACCGGTCTCGGTCGCAGCGGCGACCGCCCGGGACTCGGCCACGGCCTGCCGCGATACGGCGGTGTCGGCGCCCGGCACACCCGCGCCGGCCCCGACCAGCGCGGGCTCGGGCCCAGCCGCACCCCCGCCGCCGACCGGCGCCCCCCTCCGCTTCCGCTCACTGACGTCGATCAGCGCAACCGTCGTCAACGCCGTGACCACCGTGCCGATCACCACGGCCACGAAGAACATCGGTACGCCGCTCACCGCGCCCAGCACCGCCACGATCGGCCCGCCGTGCGGCACCGCGTCCTCGACCCCGGCGACCCCGGCGATCGCGCCGGCCACCGCGCCGCCGACCATGTTGGCCGGGATGACCTGCGCGGGCCGCGCCGCCGCGAACGGGATCGCGCCCTCGGAGATGCCGAAGCAGCCCATGAACAGCGAGGCCAGCCCCGTCTCCCGCTCCTGCTCGGTGTACAGCCGCCTGCGTATCAGCGTGGCCAGGCCCTGACCCAGCGGCATGACCGGGATCGCGGCCGCGCACATGCCCATCACCGTCTGGTTGCCGGTCGCGATGAGCCCCGTGCCGAACAGGAACGCCGTCTTGTTGACCGGCCCGCCCATGTCGAACGCGATCATGAGCCCGAGAATCGCGCCCAGCAGGATCACGCTCGTGCCCGTCATCCCGCTGAGCCAGTCGGTCAGATGCTCGAAGACCCAGGAGATCGGCTTGCCGATGACGTAGACGAAGAACAGCCCGAGCGACGTGGTCGCCACGATCGGGATCACGATGATCGGCATGATCGGCTGCACGAACTTCGGGACCCTGACCTTCTTGATCCACAGCACCAGATACCCGGCGAGGAACCCGGTCACGATCGCCCCGATGAACCCGGCACCCGCCTTGGAGTCGTACAACGACCCGGTGTTGGCGATCCAGCCACCGATCATGCCCGGCACCAACGCGGGCCGGTCTCCGATCGCGTAGGCGATATATCCGGACAGGATCGGCACCATCAGCGTGAAGCCGATGACGCCGATGTTGTTCACGTCCATCCAGAAGGAGTCCTTCGGGATGACCAGACCGCCCGACGGGTCGGTGTTCCCGCCGAGCGAGAGCGAGATCGCGATCAGCAACCCGCCGACCACCACGAACGGGATCATGTAACTGACCCCGTTCATCAGCGCCTTGTACCCGACGCTCCGCTCCTTGCCACCGTCGGCCGCCGAGGGCGCGGGCGCGCCGCCTTCGCTGTGCACGGGCGCCGACCGCACCCGCTCGATCAGCCGCTCTGGATGGTGAATACCCTCCGCCACCCCGACCGTGAGAACCCTTTTGCCCGCGAATCGGGTCAGGTCCACGTCCTTGTCCGCGGCGACGATGATGCCGTCCGCCGTGCTGACATCGTTGTCGGTGAGAACGTTTTCGGCCCCGATGGACCCTTGCGTCTCCACCTTCATCTCGATGCCGCGGCTCTCGGCGGCCTGCGCGAGCCTCTCTGCCGCCATATACGTGTGCGCGATGCCGGTCGGGCATGCGGTCACCGCGAGCAGCTTCAACCGCCCGCGCTCGCCATCGCCGCCGCCCGTGGGGGGAGGGCCGGCCGGACTGGTCACGTCGATCTCCTAACGCCTTTGTCACGCGGAACGCCGTCCCGGACGCCCCGCAGGATCGATCAGAGCTTCCCGATCCCCACGCATCCTGCAACACCCACACCCCGGCTCAAGGGCCGAAGGTTCTGGTTTGCCCTCCTCTGTTCGCTCCCGTCTCCCGTCCCTACGTGTCTTGTTATCGCTGTCGCGCATGCCCTTCGCCGATACCGATGACACCTTGCGAACGGCGGGATGTGTTCGGAGGCGGACTGGGGACGGCCGGGCGCACCGTGTAGCTTGGAACGGAGCCAGACGTCGCTGCTGATGGCGGTCGGGCGGTCCCAGCACGGACCGGCCGAGGGAGAGAGGGCCTCCGACGGACTGCGCTGCGCGCACGCGGGCATGCCTGTGTCCTCTTCGGGCACCCCTGTGTCCGCCGCCGCGCAGACCAGCCGTACCCGCCTCGACCCAACCCCGAGGAGCAGCTCGCAATGACGACTGTCGACAACCGACAGGACTTCAAGGTCGCCGACCTCTCCCTGGCCGAATTCGGCCGCAAGGAGATCACCCTCGCCGAGCACGAGATGCCCGGCCTGATGGCGATCCGCAAGGAATACGCCGAGGCCCAGCCCCTCGCCGGCGCCCGCGTCACCGGCTCCCTGCACATGACCGTGCAGACCGCCGTCCTCATCGAGACCCTGGCCGCCCTGGGCGCCGAGGTCCGCTGGGCCTCCTGCAACATCTTCTCCACCCAGGACCACGCGGCCGCCGCCATCGCCGTCGGCCCGAACGGCACGCCCGACAACCCGCAGGGCATCCCGGTCTTCGCCTGGAAGGGCGAGACGCTGGAGGAGTACTGGTGGTGCACGGAGCAGGCGCTGACCTGGCCCAACACCCCCACCGGCGGCCCGAACATGATTCTGGACGACGGCGGTGACGCCACCCTCCTCGTCCACAAGGGCGTCGAGTACGAGAAGGACGGCAAGGTCCCGGACGTCGACACCGCCGAGTCCGACGAGCACCGCGTCATCCTCGAACTCCTGCACCGCACCATCACGGACGGCTCGCAGAAGTGGACCCAGCTCGCCTCTGAGATCCGCGGCGTTACCGAGGAGACCACGACCGGCGTCCACCGCCTGTACGAGATGCACCGCGACGGCACCCTCCTGTTCCCGGCGATCAACGTCAACGACGCCGTCACCAAGTCGAAGTTCGACAACAAGTACGGCTGCCGCCACTCCCTGATCGACGGCATCAACCGCGCCACCGACGTCCTCATCGGCGGCAAGACCGCGGTCGTCTGCGGTTACGGCGACGTGGGCAAGGGCTGCGCGGAATCCCTGCGCGGACAGGGCGCCCGCGTCATCGTCACCGAGATCGACCCGATCTGCGCCCTCCAGGCGGCGATGGACGGCTACCAGGTCACGACCCTCGACGAGGTCGTCGACAAGGCCGACATCTTCATCACCACGACCGGCAACAAGGACATCATCATGGCCTCGGACATGGCCAAGATGAAGCACCAGGCGATCATCGGCAACATCGGCCACTTCGACAACGAGATCGACATGGCCGGCCTCGCGAAGATCCCCGGCATCGTCAAGGACGAGGTCAAGCCGCAGGTCCACACCTGGAAGTTCCCCGACGGCAAGGTGCTCATCGTCCTGTCCGAGGGCCGCCTGCTGAACCTGGGCAACGCCACCGGTCACCCGTCGTTCGTGATGTCCAACTCCTTCGCGGACCAGACCCTGGCCCAGATCGAGCTGTTCACCAAGCCCGACGAGTACCCGACCGACGTCTACGTGCTGCCCAAGCACCTCGACGAGAAGGTCGCCCGCCTCCACCTGGACGCGCTCGGCGTGAAGCTGACCACGCTCCGCCCCGAGCAGGCCGCGTACATCGGCGTGGAGGTCGACGGCCCGTTCAAGCCGGACCACTACCGCTACTGAGCGCTATGGAGTCCGACCGCAACTCGCTCGCGTGGAGCACGTCCGTGCACTGACGCGCTCCCGCAGCAGCAGTTCCGCCGAGGCAGGCCCCCGCACCCCCGTGCCGGGGGCCTGCCCCTTTGGCCGGCTGCCCAGCCGTCGTACAGACTGAACCAGCACGTCAAGGCGTCCGGACCAGCCCGTCAAGACCAGGACCCCCATGCCCCGCGGCCGTTATTCGCTCCACGATCCGCACGATCACACCCCCCTCGCAGAAGAGCACTTCCACTGCGCCCCCGGCCCCTCCGGCTGGCGCTACGTCTCTCAGCTGACCACCCCCGCGGGCGATCACAGCGGCTCCGTCGACCTCACCCTTGACGAACTCGGCCGCCCCATCCGCCTCGAACTCCACGCCGCCAGCTGGCAGGTACGCGGCGCCGCCCTCGACGGCGTCACCTGGGTCCGAACCGACCCCACCGGGACCCAGGCCACGGAAGGCAATGTCCGCGCCCATGCCTTCACCGGCACATCCCCCGCATTCCTCATCGCCACCACCCGTCTCCTGCGCCTCACCCCTTCCGCCTCGGCAACCCGCGTACGCCTCGTCGCCTTCACGGACCCGGTCCTCGCCCCGCGCACCGTGGACCAGTCCTGGGCCTTGCTGAAAAGAGAAGCACACGCCACTGACAACGGCCCTCTGACCGTGGACGAATACCAGGTCACAGCCCTGGATACGGGAGAGCAGCACACCGTTCACATCGCCGGCGACGTGGTGCTGTCAGCACCCGGGATCGAGCTGGAAGACCTCGACTCGCCGCCGTCGGTGTTCGTCTGACCAGGACCCGTGCGCTCTGCCTGGATCCGTGCGCTCTGCCTGGAACTGGCCCCGCCGCTCCGCCCCGCAGAGCTACGCCGGCGGTACGAACCCGGTGCCGGGACGATCGGGAGACGGCGTCTCCTTCACTGCTGAGGACTGTGGCTGCTGAACCGGGGCCTGGAGCTCGCCGCTCATCCGGCTGTCCGGCTGCCCCTCTTGGGAAGCGGGAGCCTGACCAACTACCGGAGCCGGAACCTGGCCGCCTGCCGGAGCCGAAGGTTGACCTCCCGTCGGAGCCGCCCCTGCGACATGCGCGGCAGGCGGGAAAGGGGACGGCGCGGGCCACGCTGCCGTAGCCCCGAACGGGCCTGGCGCACCGCCTGTCCCCGGCGCACCGCCGGCGGACCCGGCACCGGTCGCCACCCTACCCGCGGCCGCACCGCTCCCGAAGGCCCTCCGAGTCTCCCGGGCCTGCCGCTCCTGCACAACCGCCGCCAGAAACGCCGCCGGCGGGACCCCTTGCGGCACCGGAGCCCCCGTACGAGCCGCGAGATCGGCGGCGAGCCGCTCCGCCATGCCCCAGCCGACCCGCGGATCCAGCTGCTGCATCCGTGTCAGGTATTGGCGGATCGCCAGCCACAAGCCATCGGGAACAGCCGACAGATCAAGCTCCGAGAAGCGCCCTGCCAGCCAGGGCGGCGGCGGAGGCAGGAAGCCCATCGGCGTGACCGGCACCCGTTCCCGCACGACCAGGGTCCCGGCGAACACGTCACCGAGCCGACGCCCCCGCGCCGACACCAGAGAAGCGATGCAGGCGACGACCCCGAACGTCATCAGAATCTCCACCGCACCGATTGCCCCTCGCACCAGCGCGTGCCGAAAGCGGATCGGCCCGCCGTCGTCCCGCACCACGCGCAGGCCGCACGCCATCTTCCCGAGCGAACGCCCATGGCTGAGCGTCTCGACCGCGATCGGCCCACCCACCAGCACGAGAAGGAACGCCGCAATCGACAGCGCGATCTGCGCCGCCTCGTCCAGAGAAGAGGTGGAGGCCACCAGCGCGATGGTCACAGCGATATACGCGGCCATCGCCACAGCCAGATCGATCAGCACGGCCAAGGCCCTGCTGGGCAGCCTCGCAGGGCGCAACTCAAGCGCCACCGCCTCGCCCGTCACCAGCTCACTCACGCCCGCCGTCCTTCCCCTGGCCTGCTTCGAGAACGGCCAGTCTGCCAAGCTGAGAGCGCATCGCGCCGCAGTACGACAAGCTGATCCTTACGACGGACCGCCGACGAGCAGCCGAGGAGCAGGCAAACCGATGGACCTCGACGTCTTCGTCACCGCCCACCGAGCCGAGTGGGACCGCCTCGACGCCCTGCTCCGGCGCCAGCGCCGCCTCACCGGCGCCGAGGCAGACGAACTCGTCGCTCTCTATCAACGCACCGCCACGCACCTCTCCGTGATCCAGTCGAGCGCCCCCGATCCGCAGCTGACCGGTCGGCTCAGCCAACTGGTGGCACGCGCGCGTAGTGCCGTCACAGGTACCCGACGCGCCTCTTGGCGCGATGTCACCCGCTTCCTCACCCACGGCTTCCCGGCCGCTGTCTACAGGTCGCGCCACTGGTGGGTACCCACCGCGCTCCTGTCCAGCGCCGTCGCGGCCGTCCTCGGCTGGTGGATCGGCACGCACCCTGAAGTACAGGCCACGATCGCCGCCCCCACCGAACTGCGCGAGCTCACCCGCCCCGGTGGCCAGTACGAGACGTACTACTCGAGCCACCCCGCAACCTCCTTCGCCGCCCAGGTCTGGACGAACAACGCTCAGGCCGCCGCCATGTGCCTGGTCCTCGGCGTCTTCCTCGGTCTCCCGGTCCTCTGGATCCTCTTCCAGAACATGCTCAACCTGGGTGTCGGCTTCGGCCTGATGTCCTCGGCAGGCCGCCTCGACACCTTCTTCGGCCTCATCCTCCCGCACGGCCTGCTCGAACTCACCGCCGTCTTCGTAGCCGCCGGCACGGGACTGCGCCTCGGCTGGACCCTGATCGACCCGGGCCCGCGCACCCGACGCTCAGCCCTGGCTGAAGAGGGTCGAGCCGCCGTGGGCATGGCGATAGGCCTCGCCCTGGTCCTCTTCATATCCGGCGCCATCGAAGGCTTCGTCACCCCGTCCGGCCTGCCTACCTGGGCCCGTATCGGCATCGGCGTCGCCGCTGAGCTGGCCTTCCTCGCATACGTTTACGTCCTGGGCGGCCGTGCGGCACGCGCCGGCGAAACGGGCGACGTCGAGGCGGCCGAACGCAGCGCCGCTGTCCCGACGGCCGCGTGATGTGCAGAGCACCTGGCTGAGCTGCTAGTGTCTTCTTCGCCCCACCGGAGCCGTTGACACGGAGCGGTTGGGGAGGTAGATTCAAACAGTTGTCTGGAGCTGGGTGTCGTCCCGGTTCGGCAGCAGTGAGTGTCTGTCGGCTTCAAGAACATTGATTTCAAAGAAGCCCCCCTTCCCGATGAATCGGAAACGGATGGCCGGTCAGTCCGGCTGAAAAGTTCTGATAATGTTGGGAGCGCCGGAAAGGGAAACGCGAGAGCGGGAACCTGGAAAGCACCGAGGAAATCGGATCGGAAAAGGATCTGATAGAGTCGGAAACGCAAGACCGAAGGGAAGCGCCCGGAGGAAAGCCGCGAGAGAGTCTCTCGGGTGAGTACAAAGGAAGCGTCCGTTCCTTGAGAACTCAATAGCGTGCCAAAAGTCAACGCCAGATATGTTGATACCCCGTCCATCGGATCTTTCCGGTGGCGAGGTTCCTTTGAAGAATACACAGCGAGGACGCTGTGAACCGCCGGGCTTATTCCGCCCGGAGGTTCCGCTCTCGTGGTGTCGACCGGATAGCCGGTAAACATTCACGGAGAGTTTGATCCTGGCTCAGGACGAACGCTGGCGGCGTGCTTAACACATGCAAGTCGAACGATGAACCACTTCGGTGGGGATTAGTGGCGAACGGGTGAGTAACACGTGGGCAATCTGCCCTTCACTCTGGGACAAGCCCTGGAAACGGGGTCTAATACCGGATAGCACTCTCGTGGGCATCTGCGAGGGTTGAAAGCTCCGGCGGTGAAGGATGAGCCCGCGGCCTATCAGCTTGTTGGTGAGGTAATGGCTCACCAAGGCGACGACGGGTAGCCGGCCTGAGAGGGCGACCGGCCACACTGGGACTGAGACACGGCCCAGACTCCTACGGGAGGCAGCAGTGGGGAATATTGCACAATGGGCGAAAGCCTGATGCAGCGACGCCGCGTGAGGGATGACGGCCTTCGGGTTGTAAACCTCTTTCAGCAGGGAAGAAGCGAAAGTGACGGTACCTGCAGAAGAAGCGCCGGCTAACTACGTGCCAGCAGCCGCGGTAATACGTAGGGCGCAAGCGTTGTCCGGAATTATTGGGCGTAAAGAGCTCGTAGGCGGCTTGTCACGTCGGGTGTGAAAGCCCGGGGCTTAACCCCGGGTCTGCATTCGATACGGGCTAGCTAGAGTGTGGTAGGGGAGATCGGAATTCCTGGTGTAGCGGTGAAATGCGCAGATATCAGGAGGAACACCGGTGGCGAAGGCGGATCTCTGGGCCATTACTGACGCTGAGGAGCGAAAGCGTGGGGAGCGAACAGGATTAGATACCCTGGTAGTCCACGCCGTAAACGGTGGGAACTAGGTGTTGGCGACATTCCACGTCGTCGGTGCCGCAGCTAACGCATTAAGTTCCCCGCCTGGGGAGTACGGCCGCAAGGCTAAAACTCAAAGGAATTGACGGGGGCCCGCACAAGCAGCGGAGCATGTGGCTTAATTCGACGCAACGCGAAGAACCTTACCAAGGCTTGACATACACCGGAAACGTCCAGAGATGGGCGCCCCCTTGTGGTCGGTGTACAGGTGGTGCATGGCTGTCGTCAGCTCGTGTCGTGAGATGTTGGGTTAAGTCCCGCAACGAGCGCAACCCTTGTTCTGTGTTGCCAGCATGCCCTTCGGGGTGATGGGGACTCACAGGAGACCGCCGGGGTCAACTCGGAGGAAGGTGGGGACGACGTCAAGTCATCATGCCCCTTATGTCTTGGGCTGCACACGTGCTACAATGGCCGGTACAATGAGCTGCGATACCGTGAGGTGGAGCGAATCTCAAAAAGCCGGTCTCAGTTCGGATTGGGGTCTGCAACTCGACCCCATGAAGTCGGAGTTGCTAGTAATCGCAGATCAGCATTGCTGCGGTGAATACGTTCCCGGGCCTTGTACACACCGCCCGTCACGTCACGAAAGTCGGTAACACCCGAAGCCGGTGGCCCAACCCCCTTGTGGGGAGGGAGCTGTCGAAGGTGGGACTGGCGATTGGGACGAAGTCGTAACAAGGTAGCCGTACCGGAAGGTGCGGCTGGATCACCTCCTTTCTAAGGAGCACTTCTCAGCCGGTCCTTCGGGGCTGGTTCAGAGGCCAGTTCATCGGCGAACGTCCGGTGCTGGTTGCTCATGGGTGGAACGTTGACTACTCGGCACACTTGATCGTCTTCTCCTTCTAGTACTGCTCTTCGGAGCGTGGAACGTTGAGGGGAGCGGTGAGGGTGTCGGGCACGCTGTTGGGTGTCTGAGGGCACGGCCGTAAGGTCTGTCTTCGGGTGCCGGCCCCAGTGAACTCCGGATCAATTCCGGGGGTGATGGGTGGCTGGTCGTTGTTTGAGAACTGCACAGTGGACGCGAGCATCTGTGGCCAAGTTTTTAAGGGCGCACGGTGGATGCCTTGGTACCAGGAACCGATGAAGGACGTGGGAGGCCACGATAGGCCCCGGGGAGTCGTCAACCAGGCTTTGATCCGGGGGTGTCCGAATGGGGAAACCCGGCAGTCGTCATGGGCTGTCACCCATACCTGAACACATAGGGTATGTGGAGGGAACGCGGGGAAGTGAAACATCTCAGTACCCGCAGGAAGAGAAAACAACCGTGATTCCGGGAGTAGTGGCGAGCGAAACCGGATGAGGCTAAACCGTATACGTGTGAGACCCGGCAGGGGTTGCGTATGCGGGGTTGTGGGATCTCTCTTTCACGGTCTGCCGGCCGTGGGACGAGTCAGAAACCGTTGATGTAGGCGAAGGACATGCGAAAGGTCCGGCGTAGAGGGTAAGACCCCCGTAGTCGAAACGTCAGCGGCTCGTTGGAGAGACACCCAAGTAGCACGGGGCCCGAGAAATCCCGTGTGAATCTGGCGGGACCACCCGCTAAGCCTAAATATTCCCTGGTGACCGATAGCGGATAGTACCGTGAGGGAATGGTGAAAAGTACCGCGGGAGCGGAGTGAAATAGTACCTGAAACCGTGTGCCTACAAGCCGTGGGAGCGTCGGGCAAGCACTTGTGTTTGTCTCGTGACTGCGTGCCTTTTGAAGAATGAGCCTGCGAGTTTGCGGTGTGTTGCGAGGTTAACCCGTGTGGGGAAGCCGTAGCGAAAGCGAGTCCGAACAGGGCGTTTTAGTAGCATGCTCAAGACCCGAAGCGGAGTGATCTAGCCATGGGCAGGTTGAAGCGGCTGTAAGAGGTCGTGGAGGACCGAACCCACCAGGGTTGAAAACCTGGGGGATGACCTGTGGTTAGGGGTGAAAGGCCAATCAAACTCCGTGATAGCTGGTTCTCCCCGAAATGCATTTAGGTGCAGCGTCGTGTGTTTCTTGCCGGAGGTAGAGCACTGGATAGGCGATGGGCCCTACCGGGTTACTGACCTTAGCCAAACTCCGAATGCCGGTAAGTGAGAGCGCGGCAGTGAGACTGTGGGGGATAAGCTCCATGGTCGAGAGGGAAACAGCCCAGAGCATCGACTAAGGCCCCTAAGCGTACGCTAAGTGGGAAAGGATGTGGAGTCGCACAGACAACCAGGAGGTTGGCTTAGAAGCAGCCACCCTTGAAAGAGTGCGTAATAGCTCACTGGTCAAGTGATTCCGCGCCGACAATGTAGCGGGGCTCAAGCGTACCGCCGAAGTCGTGTCATTGCAGCATGAGCCCCAACGGGCGCTGTGATGGGTAGGGGAGCGTCGTCTGCCGGGTGAAGCAGCCGCGGAAGCGAGTTGTGGACGGTTGACGAGTGAGAATGCAGGCATGAGTAGCGATACACACGTGGGAAACGTGTGCGCCGATTGACTAAGGGTTCCTGGGTCAAGCTGATCTGCCCAGGGTAAGTCGGGACCTAAGGCGAGGCCGACAGGCGTAGTCGATGGATAACCGGTTGATATTCCGGTACCCGCTGTGAAGCGTCAAACATTGAATCCAGTGATGCTAAGCCCGTGAAGCCGTTCCGGACCCTTCGGGGAATGGAAAGTGGTGGAGCCGGTGGCCCGAGCTGGTAGTAGGTGAGTGATGGGGTGACGCAGGAAGGTAGTCCATCCCGGGCGGTGGTTGTCCCGGGGTAAGGGTGTAGGCCGGTGTGCAGGTAAATCCGTACACCGTTAAGGCTGAGACCTGATGCCGAGCCGATTGTGGTGAAGTGGATGATCCTATGCTGTCGAGAAAAGCCTCTAGCGAGTTTCATGGCGGCCCGTACCCTAAACCGACTCAGGTGGTCAGGTAGAGAATACCGAGGCGTTCGGGTGAACTATGGTTAAGGAACTCGGCAAAATGCCCCCGTAACTTCGGGAGAAGGGGGGCCATGTCCGGTGAAGGGCTTTGCGCCTGGAGCTGGGGGTGGCCGCAGAGACCAGCGAGAAGCGACTGTTTACTAAAAACACAGGTCCGTGCGAAGCCGTAAGGCGATGTATACGGACTGACGCCTGCCCGGTGCTGGAACGTTAAGGGGACCGGTTAGTCCGATTTCGGTCGGGCGAAGCTGAGAACTTAAGCGCCAGTAAACGGCGGTGGTAACTATAACCATCCTAAGGTAGCGAAATTCCTTGTCGGGTAAGTTCCGACCTGCACGAATGGCGTAACGACTTCTCGACTGTCTCAACCATAGGCCCGGTGAAATTGCACTACGAGTAAAGATGCTCGTTTCGCGCAGCAGGACGGAAAGACCCCGGGACCTTTACTACAGTTTGATATTGGTGTTCGGTTCGGCTTGTGTAGGATAGCTGGGAGACTTTGAAGCTGTCACGCCAGTGGTGGTGGAGTCGTCGTTGAAATACCAGTCTGGTCGTGCTGGATGTCTAACCTGGGTCCGTGATCCGGATCAGGGACAGTGTCTGATGGGTAGTTTAACTGGGGCGGTTGCCTCCTAAAGAGTAACGGAGGCGCCCAAAGGTTCCCTCAGCCTGGTTGGTAATCAGGTGTTGAGTGTAAGTGCACAAGGGAGCTTGACTGTGAGACCGACGGGTCGAGCAGGGACGAAAGTCGGGACTAGTGATCCGGCGGTGGCTTGTGGAAGCGCCGTCGCTCAACGGATAAAAGGTACCCCGGGGATAACAGGCTGATCTTCCCCAAGAGTCCATATCGACGGGATGGTTTGGCACCTCGATGTCGGCTCGTCGCATCCTGGGGCTGGAGTCGGTCCCAAGGGTTGGGCTGTTCGCCCATTAAAGCGGTACGCGAGCTGGGTTTAGAACGTCGTGAGACAGTTCGGTCCCTATCCGCTGTGCGCGTAGGAGTCTTGAGAAGGGCTGTCCCTAGTACGAGAGGACCGGGACGGACGAACCTCTGGTGTGCCAGTTGTTCTGCCAAGGGCATGGCTGGTTGGCTACGTTCGGGAGGGATAACCGCTGAAAGCATCTAAGCGGGAAGCCTGCTTCGAGATGAGGACTCCCACCCCCTTTGAGGGGTTAAGGCTCCCAGTAGACGACTGGGTTGATAGGCCGGATATGGAAGCACCGTAAGGTGTGGAGTTGACCGGTACTAATAGGCCGAGGGCTTGTCCTCAGTTGCTCGCGTCCACTGTGTTGGTTCTGAAACCACGAACAGCCCCGTTGCCGGGCCACGGCAATGGTTGTGGCGTTCACAGTTTCATAGTGTTTCGGTGGTTATAGCGTGAGGGAAACGCCCGGTTACATTCCGAACCCGGAAGCTAAGCCTTACAGCGCCGATGGTACTGCAGGGGGGACCCTGTGGGAGAGTAGGACGCCGCCGAACAAATCTTGGGAAAACCCCGCACCGGGATGGTGCGGGGTTTTCTGCATTTCAGGGTCGTTTTAGGCGGGGGTGGGCGCACCACCCGAAGTTACAGGCGACCCGCTGCTTTCAGTGCCAGATACGCGTCTGCCAGTGCTGGAGCCAGATCGTCGGGCGTCGCATCGACGACTGTCACGCCGTGACGGCGGAGTTGCTCTGCAGTCCGATGGCGTTCGGCTTGGGCATGGGCGGCTGCTGCGGCCTCGTAGATGGCCTCGGGGTTTCCGCGGGCCGTGGCCATTCGGGCGATGTGCGGGTCCGCTACCGATGCCAGCAGGATGGTGTGGCGCTGGGTGAGGCGCGAGAGGACGGGCAGCAGGCCTTCTTCGACTGGGGCAGCGTCGAGGGTTGTCAGTAGGACGATCAAGGAGCGCCGAGGGGCCGTCCGGAGTGCCGTAGCGGTGAGACCTCGGGCGTCGGTTTCGACGAGTTCGGGTTCCAGGGTCGCCATCGCGTTGACCAAGGACGGAAGGACGTCGCCTGCCGTGCGGCCCTGGACGAGGGCGCGAACCCGGCGGTCGTAGGCAAGCATGTCCACGCGGTCGCCGGCTCGGGATGCCAGTGCCGCCAAGAGCAAGGCAGCGTCCAGGGAGGCGTCGAGGCGGGGGGCGTCGCCCACGCGGCCGGCCGAGGTACGGCCGGTGTCGAGGACCAGGAGGATGTGGCGATCGCGTTCGGGGCGCCAGGTGCGTACGGCGACCGCGGACTGGCGGGCTGTGGCGCGCCAGTCGATGGAGCGGGTGTCGTCGCCGGGGACGTACTCGCGCAGGCTGTCGAATTCCGTGCCTTCGCCGCGTGTGAGCACACTGGTGCGGCCGTCCAGTTCGCGCAGGCGGGCGAGCTTGGAAGGCAGGTGCTTGCGGCTGGTGAAGGGGGGCAGGACGCGTACCGTCCAGGGAACCTGGTGGGTGCCTTGGCGGGAGAAGAGGCCGAGAGGGCCGTAGGAGCGGATCGTGACGCGATCGGCTTGGCGGTCACCGCGGCGGGTGGGGCGTAGCCGTGTTGTGACGCGTCGGCGTTCGCCGGCCGGGACCGTCAAGCGGTGCCGGGAGGCCGCGAATTCCGTGCCGGACTGCCAACTGCTGGGCGGCCAGGCGTCGCGGAGGCGTGCGCGGAGGGGGCGGCGGGACGGATTGGTGACCGTGAGGGTGACGTCGGCGGTGTCGCCCAGGCGCACGGAGGTGTCGCCCGCGCGAGTGAGGCCAAGGCGTCGTACGGGTGCTGCCAGTACGAAATCGCAGGCGCAGGCCACGGCCAGAGGCGCGTTGACCGCGAGGAGGCCGGTCCAGCCGGGTTCCCAGATGCCGACGGGGAGGGAGCCTAGGGCCGCGAGGAGCGCGGCGCGTCCGGTGAAGGCCATCAGCGGGGGACGGGGACGTGGGCGAGGATCGCGTTGATGACGGAGTCGGCCGTCACGCCTTCCATCTCGGCCTCCGGTCGAAGCTGCACGCGGTGGCGGAGGGTGGGGAGGGCGAGTGCCTTGACGTCGTCGGGGATGACGTAGTCGCGACCCGTCAGCCAGGCCCAGGCGCGGGATGTCGCGAGAAGGGCGGTGGCGCCGCGGGGGGAGACGCCAAGCGTGAGGGACGGCGATTCGCGCGTGGCTCGGCAGATGTCGACGACGTAGGCCGTGATGTCGGGGGAGACCGCCGTTTTGGCCACTGCGGCGCGGGCGGCTTCCAGGGCGGCCGGGCCTGCTACGGGGCGTACGCCGGCGGCGTGCAGGTCGCGCGGGTTGAAGCCCTCGGCGTGGCGGGTGAGGACGTGGATCTCGTCCTCGCGGGAGGGGAGCGGGATCGTGAGCTTGAGGAGGAAGCGGTCCAGCTGGGCTTCGGGGAGGGGGTAGGTGCCTTCGTACTCGACCGGGTTCTGGGTCGCGGCGACCAGGAACGGATCGGGGAGCGGGCGGGGGGTGCCGTCGACCGTGACCTGGCGTTCCTCCATGGCTTCCAGGAGGGAGGACTGGGTCTTCGGCGGGGTGCGGTTGATCTCGTCGGCCAGGAGGAGGTTGGTGAAGACCGGGCCGGGCTGGAAGGAGAACTCGGCGGTGCGCGTGTCGTAGACCAGGGAGCCCGTCACGTCGCTCGGCATCAGGTCCGGGGTGAACTGGACGCGCTTGGTGTCGAGTTCGAGTGCGGATGCGAGGGCGCGGACGAGCAACGTTTTGGCGACTCCAGGGACTCCTTCTAGTAGTACGTGTCCGCGGCAGAGGAGGGCGACGACGAGGCCGGTCACGGCGGGATCCTGGCCGACCACGGCCTTGGCGATCTCGGCGCGCAGGGCTTCCAGGGCGGCTCGGGCGTTGCCCGGGTCCCCGGTCTGCCCGGCGTTGTCAGTGGTCGGGTCCATCATGGACGGCGTACCTCTCTTTCGAGGGCGTCGAGTTGGTCGGCGAGAGAGATGAGGGCGGCGTCGTCGCCGGGGGGCGGGCCGTAGAGGAGGGTCTGCAGGCCCTGTCCGTCTCCGTGACTGTGGAGGTGGGCGGACAGGGCGGGGAGCAAGGCTTCGGGCGCGTGTGCCTGGGCGACGGGGACGCCTACGAGGGGGGCGAGACGGGTGCGGGTGGTGGAGCGAAGAGCGGCGGCGGCGCGATCGCGGGCGTTCGCCTTGCGGTAGAGACGGGCGCGGCCTTCGACGGTTTCGGAGGCGCGGATCGCCACGGGGAGTTTTTCGGGCACGAGGGGGCCAAGTCGGCGTGCCCGCCAGAGGGCGGCGAGGGCGGCGGCGACGAAGAGTTGCAGTGTGCCCCAGAGCCAGCCCGAGGGGAGCAGGTCGAAGAAGCCGCGTTCGTCGTCGGTGTCGGCGGCCGTGGTGTCGGAGAGTGAGGGGAGGTACCAGACCAGATGGGGGCGGGAGCCGAGGAGTTGGAGGGCGAGCGAGGCGTTGCCCTGCTCGTCGAGGCGGTCGTTGTGGAGGATGTCGGGCGCGCCGAGTACGACGGTGTCACCGTCCCCGGCCGCTTCCGGTACGCGCACCAGGGTGGCCAGACGCTCGCTGGGGTAGCACTCGTCGGCGCCGGGGCGGGTGGCGGTGTAGCGGATGCCGCCCGTGTCGGCGGTGCCCGCGCGCCGGGCGGCGGGCAGGTCGCAGTCGGGGGCGAGTGCCGAGTCGAGGCTGGTGGCGGGGTCCGCGACGACGCCGGGGGCGAGTCGTTCGACGGACCAGCTGCCGGGGGCGACGAGGACGGTGCGTCCGCCGGAATCGGTGGTCGCGGAATGCAGTCGGCCCTGTTGCCGGTGCGTCAGTTGGTCGGGCAAGGCGACGAGGAGGGTGGTGTCGGGGCCGGCGGCGGCGCGTGCCTCGTCCAGGGTGGTGACCACACGCGTGGAGACGCCGCGGTCGGCCAGGAGTTCGGCGACGGCGCGGCTGCCGGAAGGGTCGGCGGAGCGCGGGTCGAGGTTGCCGTGCCGGGCGTCGGAGCGGATCAGGGCGATCGCGACGGCCGCCGCAAGGAGGAGCACCAGGGCGAGCGCGACGCCTCGTGCGCGGGTCCACACCTGGCGCGCGGTGGGCGAGGCCGACGTGGACGGGAGCGTGGCCTCGGTGGTCATTCGGCGGCTCCCTGGCGGGTGTTGTGGGCCGCGCTGTGGCTGCTGCTCGTGAGCTGCGGCTTGGTGCGCTCCAGGTCGCGGTCGAGTTCGGCGGTTCGGTGGTACGACTGCTCTGTCGCTGTCCGTCCGCCGTATGTGACGTCATCGAAGTCCCGGGCGGCGGCGCTAAGCCGGTCCGCGTGCGACGGCAGGGTCCGTCCCGCCTCCGCGGCGGCCTCGTCGGCGGTGCGGCCGGGGCGAGCGTCGAGAAGGGCCCGTTCTTCCAGGGAACGGACGATGGCGCGCATGCGCTCCTGGACGGCCTGGTTCCAGTGGGCCTGGGCTGCGTGGGCCTCGGCGGCCGCGCGGTGCTCGGCGGCGCTGCGGGGACGGTCATCGAACATGGGGGCGGTGGACGTGGGCTCGCGGCGCGGAGTGCCCAGGCGCCACCACAGGGCGGCCAGGACCGCGAGGACGGCCACGATGACGACGACCAGGCCGAGCGGCCCGCCGGGTGTCGCGGCCGAGGCGGTGTTGAACAGCTTGTCGACCCAGTCCCAGAAGGCGTCCAGCGCGCGTTGGAAGAGGCCGGGGTCGTTCTCGTGGTACATGCGCTTGGTCAGCTCGCGCCGGGCCGCATCCTGCGCGGGGTCGCGGGGGATCGTCAACGGAGGTTCGTCGCTGGAGCGTGAGAGCGACAGCAGGGAGGTGCCGTCGGCGCGCAGCACGGCCCGTACGGACGCGTCGCCTGCGCGCAGCACCGTCCGTACGGCCGAATCGGCGGCGCGCGGCAGCGCTGGTACCGCCGTGAGGACTCCCCCCGCCAGGCTCACTTCGTCAGCTCCCGGGGGTGTGGCCGGTGCCGTAGTCCTGGACGCCGGCCGCGCGGGCCAGTTCGAGGTCGAGGGCTTCCCGGCGGATGCGCTGGTCGATGTAGAGAAGCACGGTGACGCCGGCCGTGATCGGGAACGTGATCATGGAGCCGATGACCGAACCGATCCCACTGATGATGAGGAACGTCCAGCCGAGGTCGCCGGTGCCCTCCAGGAAGCCGCCGACGCCATCACCGCTCAGGGCCGTGGCGAAGAAGGTGAAGGGGATGACGACGATCGCGGCGACGATGTTCGCGATGATCGCCGCGAGGAGCTGGATGCCGAATACCCGCCACCAGGAGCCGCGCACCAGCTTCGCGGAGCGGCTCATCGACTTCAGGATGCCCTGCTTCTCCAGCATCAGCGCGGGCGAGGCCAGGGAGAATCGCATCAACAGCCACACGGCGACGACACCGGCGCCCAGGCCGCCCAGGACGGCGAGCGCGGCGCCACCCGCGCCCTCGCCCGAGACGGCCACCAGGATGCCGGGCAGGGTGCCCACGAAGACGATTCCGGCGGCGATGAGAATCAGGAGGAGGATCAGACCCAACAGTTTCAACACCTGCGGGCGGGCGTCGCGCCAGGCCTCGCCGGTGGTGACGGGCTTGCCGAGCACCGCGCGGCTGGTGACGGTCGTGAGCAGGGCGGTCGCCAGGACCGTGCCGATCACGGAGATCACCAGGACGACGACGGAGCCGAGCATGGCGTCGCCCATGGCGCGGGTCAGTTCGTCGAGTGTGGCGCTCGGGTCGTTGAGGGCTTCGGCGTCGACGGTGTCGTTGAGGACGAAGCCCTGGAGCAGGATGACGACGATCTCGGTGATGACTGCGACGGTCAGCGAGATGCCGAGGACCGTGCGCCAGTAGCTGCGCATGGTGGAGACCGCACCGTCGAGGATCTCGCCCACGCCGAGCGGTCGGAGTGGGATCACGCCGGGCTTGGCCGCGGGCGGGGGGCCGCCCCAGCCGCCATACCCGCCGGGAGCGCCGTAGCCACCGCCCCAGCCGCCGTAGCCACTGTTCCCGCCGCTGCCGCCGGGAGGGCCGTAGCCCCCGTGGCCCCCGTATCCGCCCGGGCCGCCGGGGGGCGGGGTGCCCCAGCCCGGGCCGGGCGGTGGGGGAGGCGGTGCCTGGCCGGGGGCCGTGGCGCCGGTGGGCGCGGACCACTGGCTCGGTGGCGGCTGCTCCTTGGACCACTTCGAGCCGGTGTCCTGCGGGTCCGGTCCCGGCTGCTCCGTGGGGTTCGCGGCGCCCGGCCGGTCAGCGGGCTCGGCGGGGCCGGACGCGCCGGCCTCGTGCCCGTCGGACGGGGCGGATCCGGGCGAGGCCCAGCCCGGAGTGTCGTTCATCGTCGCTCCTTCACGGTGCCCGTCCGCGGTCGCGGCGGCAGGTTGGCAGCCATCGTGCCATGGGGTGGTCGTCGACGGACCAGCCGCGGTATGGGCTGCACACCTTCAATTGTCCGCCGGATAAGGGGCAGACTGACCGCATGGCTGATCAGTACGCGCACAGCGGCGAGGACAACCGGCCGACCGAGATACCGACGATCCGTTGGGACGAGCCACCCGAAGGCCCTGTACTGGTGCTTCTCGACCAGACGAGGCTGCCGGCCGAGGAGGTCGAACTGGTCTGTACGGATGCGCCCGCGCTGGTGGAGGCGATCCGTTCGCTCGCCGTGCGCGGGGCGCCGCTGCTCGGCATCGCCGGGGCATACGGCGTCGCGCTCGCCGCCGCGCGGGGCTTCGACGTGGACGACGCCGCGAACGCGCTGGCGGGTGCGCGTCCCACCGCAGTGAACCTCGCCGTCGGGGTGCGCCGGGCGCAGTCCGCCTACCGCGCGGAGCTCGGCAGGGGCGGTGACGGGCGGCAGGCCGGCGAGGCGGCGTTGGCCGCGGCGCGCAGGCTGCACCGGGAGGATGCCGAGGCCAGCGCGCGGATGGCCGAGCGAGGGCTGGCGTTGTTGGACGAGTTGCTGCCCGGCGGCGGGCACCGGATTCTCACGCATTGCAACACCGGGTCGCTGGTGTCGGGCGGGGAGGGGACGGCGTTCGCGGTGGCGCTCGCGGCGCACCGGGCGGGGCGGCTCAGGCGCCTGTGGGTGGACGAAACGCGTCCGTTGCTGCAAGGTGCTCGCCTGACGGCTTACGAGGCGGCTCGCAGCGGTATGGCGTACACCTTGCTGACCGACAACGCGGCGGGCTCGCTGTTCGCGGCCGGGGAGGTGGATGCGGTGCTGATCGGGGCGGACCGGATCGCGGCCGACGGTTCGGTGGCGAACAAGGTGGGGAGCTATCCGCTCGCGGTGCTGGCGCGGTACCACCATGTGCCGTTCATCGTGGTGGCGCCGGTCACGACGGTGGATCCGGACACGCCGGACGGGGCATCTATCGAGGTCGAGCAGCGCCCCGGTCATGAAGTGACCGAGGTCACAGCACCTCAGGTGCCGGTGGCGGGAGCGGAAGCGGGAGGCGGGATTCCGGTGGCACCCCTGGGGACCCAGGCGTACAACCCGGCGTTCGACGTGACGCCGCCCGAGTTGGTGACGGCGATCGTCACCGAGGAGGGCGCCGTATCGCCCGTGACGGCTGAGGCGCTCGCCGAGCTGTGTGACAGGTCACGCCAGGTAACGATTTAGTTAATGGGATGATGGCATTCATGAAGGGACGAGTCCTTGTCGTCGACGACGACACCGCACTGGCCGAGATGCTCGGCATTGTGCTGCGTGGTGAAGGTTTTGAGCCGTCTTTTGTAGCCGACGGCGACAAGGCGCTGGCCGCTTTCCGTGAGACCAAGCCCGATCTGGTGCTGCTCGATCTCATGCTGCCCGGACGGGACGGTATCGAGGTGTGCCGTCTGATCAGGGCGGAGTCGGGTGTACCGATCGTGATGCTCACGGCCAAGAGCGACACCGTCGACGTCGTCGTGGGCCTGGAGTCGGGCGCCGACGACTACATCGTGAAGCCGTTCAAGCCGAAGGAGCTGGTCGCCCGGATCCGGGCGCGGCTCAGGAGGTCTGAGGAGCCTGCGCCCGAGCAGCTCGCCATCGGTGACCTGGTCATCGACGTGGCCGGTCACTCCGTGAAGCGGGACGGACAGTCGATCGCGCTGACGCCGCTGGAGTTCGACCTGCTGGTGGCGCTCGCGCGTAAGCCGTGGCAGGTGTTCACGCGTGAGGTGCTGCTCGAGCAGGTATGGGGCTACCGGCACGCCGCGGACACCCGTCTGGTGAACGTGCATGTGCAGCGGCTGCGCTCCAAGGTGGAGAAGGATCCGGAGCGGCCGGAGATCGTGGTGACCGTCCGGGGCGTCGGTTACAAGGCGGGGCCGAGCTGACGTGTCCGGGGACAGTGCCGCTTCGGCGCCCGGCCGGTCCGGGGGCCGCGCGGGGCGGCGGCCTGTCGGCCGGCAGTCGGCGGGCTCCCGCTGGGGACAGTTCCTCCTCGAGGGCGGGCTGCTGCAGGGCGGGGTCCAGGGCAGCCCGGTCCTTAGGTTGTTCATGCGCTGGGTGCGGCGGCCGCTGCTGCCCGTCATGCGGCTGTGGCGGCGCAACATCCAGCTCAAGGTCGTCGTCACGACGCTGCTGATGTCGCTGGGCGTCGTCCTGCTGCTGGGCTTCGTCGTCATCGGGCAGGTGCGCAACGGCCTGCTGGACGCCAAGGTGAAGGCCTCGCAGAGCCAGGCCGCCGGCGGGTTCGCGGTGGCCAAGCAGAAGTCCGACGAGGCGGCGGCCGGTCCCGGCGACGACGGCACCTCGGTGGACGGCCACCCGGAGCAGAACGTCATCCAGTGGATGAGCGACCTCGTGTTCTCGCTCTCCAGCGGCGGCCAGGGCGCCTTCGACGTGGTGACCCTCCCCGCGGACGACGACAGCGGCAGCGGGCGCGGGCCACGCGCCTCCGGCGGCGTGAACCCGACGGCGAGCGTGCCCGACGATCTGCGCAAGCGGATCGACAGCAGTACGGCGGCGGCCCAGAGTTACACCCGCATCATCTACAACCCCACCGCCGACAAGGAGGCCCAGCCGGCCCTGGTCATCGGCAAGCAGGTAAACGATCCGAACAGTGACCCGTACCAGCTGTACTACCTCTTCCCGCTCACCCAGGAGGAGAAGTCGCTGAGCCTGGTCAAGGGGACACTGGCGACGGCCGGGCTCTTCGTCGTCGTACTCCTCGGGGCCATCGCCTGGCTCGTGGTGCGCCAGGTCGTCACCCCGGTGCGGATGGCGGCCGGGATCGCCGAGCGGCTGTCCGCCGGACGACTGCAGGAACGCATGAAGGTCACCGGCGAGGACGACATCGCGCGCCTCGGCGAGGCCTTCAACAAGATGGCGCAGAACCTTCAGCTGAAGATCCAGCAGCTGGAGGACCTGTCGCGGATGCAGCGGCGGTTCGTGTCGGACGTGTCGCACGAGCTGCGGACGCCGTTGACGACCGTACGGATGGCCGCGGACGTCATCCACGAGGCGCGCGAGGACTTCGATCCCGTGACCGCGCGGTCGGCGGAGCTGCTTGCCGACCAGCTGGACCGGTTCGAGTCGCTGCTCGCGGACCTGCTGGAGATCAGCCGCTTCGACGCGGGAGCGGCGGCGCTGGAGGCCGAGCCGATCGACCTCCGGGAGGTCGTGCGGCGGGTCGTCAGCGGGGCCGAACCACTTGCCGAGCGCAAGGGTACGAACGTCCGGATCGTGGGCGACCAGCAGCCCATCGTCGCCGAGGCCGACGCCCGGCGCGTGGAGCGGGTGCTGCGCAACCTCGTCGTCAACGCCGTGGAGCACGGCGAGGGCAAGGACGTCGTCGTCAAGCTCGCCGCGGCGGGTGGGGCGGTCGCGGTCGCGGTGCGCGACTACGGTGTCGGGCTCAAGCCCGGCGAGGCGACCCGCGTCTTCAGTCGCTTCTGGCGGGCCGACCCGGCACGCGCGCGTACCACCGGTGGTACGGGGCTGGGGTTGTCGATCGCTCTGGAGGACGCGCGTTTGCACGGGGGCTGGCTGCAGGCGTGGGGTGAGCCGGGCGGCGGCTCGCAGTTCCGGCTGACGTTGCCGCGGACCGCGGACGAGCCGTTGCGTGGCTCTCCGATACCGCTGGAGCCCAAGGACTCACGTCGTAATCGTGGACTTAATGACGCCGGTCTGCCGCGCGGGGGCGGGGAAAAGGCGGCCACCGTGCCGGCCCAGCCCACGGGTGAGCCGGTGCTGTCGCGGGATCCGATCGGGCCGCGGTCGGCCGCCGCCGTGCCCACGGCCGACCCGACGGCGCTGCCCGGCAACGGCGCGCGCGTGGTGCCCCGGCTCGCGTCGGGCCCGCGACGGCCGGACGAGACGCCACCCGCCGGGGACGGGCCCCGAGGTGAGGCCGCGAGCCGTCCGGACGCCGGGTCGGAGGAGTCGTACGAGCAAGGGGAGGCATTCCGTGGGCGCTGACCGCGAGGGGGGCACCCGGCGCAGGCCGGGGCGCGCGGCGGCGTACGTCGCCTGTGCCGCCGTACTGCTGGCGGGGTGCGCCTCGATGCCCGACAACGGGGACATGCGGGGCGTCGAGGCCACATCGCGCCAGGACACGCAGGTGCGGGTCTTCGCCATGCCGCCCCCGGAGGACGCGACGGCCACGGAGATCGTCCAGGGCTTCCTGGAGGCGCTGACCAGTGACGATCCGAACTATGAGACGGCTCGCAAATACCTGACCGCCGATGCCGCGCAGAAGTGGCGACCGGAGCTGTCCACCACCGTGCTGGCGAACGGGCCGGATTTCGCGCTCGAGCGCCCGGGGGACCGGGAGGACCCCGACGACGTCTCGTACGCGCTGACGGGCACCAAGCTCGCCACAGTGGACGCGCGGCAGTCCTACGCGCCCGCCGATGGGGACTACACACAGTCGGTGCACCTCGTGCGGGACCAGAAGTCCGAGCAGTGGCGCATCGACGGGCTGCCGCAGGGTGTCGTCATGGGCAAGTCGGACTTCGAGCGCAACTACACCTCCGTCAACAAGTACTACCTCGCCTCGAACAAGAGGGAAGGCGCGACCGCGGAGACCGTGGCTGTCGCCGATCCCGTGTACGTGCGCGAGCGCGTGGATCCCATGACGCAGATGGTGCGTTCCCTGCTGAACGGGCCCACGAGCCGGCTCAGGCCGGTCCGGTCCGGCTTTCCCTCCGGGACACAGCTGAAGAAGGGCGTCAACTCGCTGACGCCGGACGACCAGAACAAGCTGACCGTGCCGCTGAACGACAAGGCCGCCCGGGTCGGTTCGGACAGGTGCGACGAGATGGCGGCCCAGATGCTGTTCACCCTGCGCAGCCTTACGCCGGCGGTGGACGAGGTCGATCTGCAGGCGGACGACAAACAGCTGTGCGGACTCACCGAGGAGGGGGCCGATGCCGTCGCCGCGCGCGGATCTGTGCAGCAACCCTCGTACCTGTACTTCGTCGACGGCGAGCACCGGCTCGTGCGGATACCGGCCGGCGGTGACAGCACGAAGGCCGATCCGGTGCCGGGGGCGTTGGGCGAGGGCGACAAGCAGTTGCGGTCGGTGGCGGTGTCGCGCGACGAGCGCTCCGCGGCCGGGGTCGGCGCCGACGGCAAGGCGTTGTACGTCGGGTCGCTGGTGTCGGGCGGTTCGCTCGGCGAGCCCGTGCTGCGCAGCCAGGGCGCGACGGACCAGGACCGGCTGACGGCGCCGAGCTGGGACGCGCGGGGCGACCTGTGGGTGGCCGACCGCGACCCGCGCAACCCGCGGTTGCTGTTGCTGAAGGAGGGCGCGGGTGAGCCGCTGGAGGTGAAGACGCCGAAGCTGGACGGGCGCATCAAGGACGTGCGTGTGGCCGCCGACGGGGTGCGGATCGCGCTCGTCGTGGAGAAGGGCGGCGAGCAGTCCCTGTTCATCGGGCGGATCGAGCGGGACGACAAGTCCGAGGACCCGCCGTCGGTTCAGGAACTGCGATCCGCTACTCCGGAGTTGGAAGAGGTCACGGCCATGTCGTGGGCCGGCGACAGCCGGCTTGTGGTGGTCGGGCGCGAGCACGAAGGCGTGCAGCAGCTGCGCTACGTCCAGGTCGACGGCTCCACGCCGGAGGGGCCCGCGCCCGCGGCACTCACGGGTGTGAAGGAGATCGCCGCGTCCGAGGACGACCAGCTGCCGTTGGTGGCGTACTCGGAGGACGGGATCGTACGGCTGCCGTCCGGCGGGCAGTGGCAGAAGGTGGACGCGGACGGGATGGCGCCGGTTTATCCGGGGTGAGTCGCGGTGAGTCGCTCAGAAACCTGAGGAAAGCGGCCGCCTTTTGCCGGGGGAAGCCCGGGCGGAGGCGGCCGTTGCCATGCGGGGACCGGGATTTCCGCTGGTGAGGGCCCCGTGCCGCAGTGCGGAGTTATCCACAGGGAGTTTTCCACAGGGGTGGCAGGGTCGCGTCGGCGTTGGCAGAGTGGTGGGCATGCGGGGGTGGTGGCAGGACCTCACCGACCTGGTGCTGCCGGCCGAGTGCGGAGGCTGCGGGAGGCCTCGTACGGTGCTCTGCCCGGAGTGCCGCGCGGTCCTGAGCGGGGCCGTGCCGCGCCGGGTGCGACCGGTGCCGGAGCCGCCGGGGCTGCCGGTCGTGCATGCGGCGGCTCGGTACGCGGACGAGGTGCGGGCAGCGCTGCTGGCCCACAAGGAACGGGGCGCGCTGGCCCTCTCGGCACCGCTCGGCACGGCTCTGGCGGGGGCTGTGCGGACGGGGCTCCGGGAGGCTTGGGCGCGCTCTGGCGGAGAGGGGCCGACTGGGCTTCGAGGGGGCTTCCATGAGGCTCGGCCGCTGGCTGGTGGGGCTGTGGGGCCGGGTTCTCGGATGGGGCCTGACGGGGCTCGGGAGGGCGTCGACGGGGCTATGCGGGCAGAGCACCGGGCGGGGGGCGAAGCGGCTCGGGCACGGACCGACGGGGCCGTGCGGGCGGAAGGGCGAGCGGGGCTTCGTGGCCCTCGAGTGCCGGACGAGACGGCCGTGCTGCTCGTTCCCGTGCCATCCTCGCGCGGGGCCGTACGGACCCGGGGGCATGATCCGGCGCGGCGGCTCGCGTTTGCGGCGGCCGGTGAGCTGCGGCGGGCCGGGACGCCGGCGCGTGTGGTCGCCGTACTGCGGCAGCGGCGGGCGGTGGCCGACCAGTCGGGACTCAACTCCCGGCAGCGGCTGGCGAACCTGGCGGGTGCGCTCGTGGTGGCGCCCGGTGGTGGTCGGCTGCTCTCCGGCGGTCGGGTCGTGCTCGTCGACGACCTGATGACGACGGGCGCCTCCCTGACGGAGGCGGCGCGTGCCGTGCGGGCGGCGATGACGGCGGTCGTGCACCGGGAGAGGGCAACGGCGGTGTACGAGGCACCAACTCGGGAATGCAGAGGGGAACGGATGACTGGAGTGACAGAGGAGGAGACCGGGCGGGCGCCTGTCCTGGCGAGACCGGCGGACGCCGACGGTGCCTGTGACCTGATCTGCGCGGCCGTGGTCGCGGCTTCGCCGGACTCTTTCGAAATAAACCGGAACTGACCGCGAACACGCATCGTTGCAGCTAATGAGAGGCCCAATTCACCGGAACGGAGGTACGCCGCAGTAGAGGGTGACGACATCCGTCCGGGCGAGATATGTTCGGTTGTGAGAGAAAGGCGCAGGCCAGCCCTCTCGTATCCGAATGCCGTGCTGCGGGATTTTCAACCGTCACCCGCACCGGTGGAGTGGAGATCTCACCCGCGGGGGAGGAGGTGAAAGTCACCGAGTCCGAGGTTCCGGGGTTCACCGGAGCCTGGTGCAAAAGGGAGATGCTCCGCAGCGAGGCGGAGCGATCCGGGAACGGAGTTCTGCGTGGACATCGTCGTCAAGGGCCGCAAGACCGAGGTGCCCGAGCGGTTCCGCAAGCACGTGGCCGAGAAGCTGAAGCTGGAGAAGATCCAGAAGCTCGATGGCAAGGTGATCAGCCTCGATGTCGAGGTGTCCAAGGAGCCCAACCCTCGACAGGCCGACCGCAGTGACCGAGTGGAGATCACACTTCACTCCCGCGGTCCGGTGATCCGGGCGGAGGCGGCAGCCAGCGACCCGTACGCGGCACTCGACCTGGCGGCGGAAAAGCTGGAAGCCCGGCTGCGCAGGCAGCACGACAAGCGCTTCTCGCGCCGAGGCGCACGACGGCTCACGGCAGCCGAGGTCCCCGACCACGTTCCGGACGCGGCGACGCTCAACGGCAACGGCCATGCCGTCCGGGAGGAAGAGCCGGACGCAGTGCCCACCAAGAAGATCGGCTCGCTGGAGGTCAAGGGGGAAGGCCCCCTCGTCGTCCGCGAGAAGACCCACGTCGCCTCCCCGATGACCCTCGACCAGGCCCTCTACGAGATGGAACTGGTCGGGCACGACTTCTACCTGTTCATCGACTCCGAGACCAAGGAGCCGAGTGTCGTCTACCGGCGGCACGCCTACGACTACGGCGTCATCCACCTCAGCACGGACCCGATGGTCACCCAGGCGCACCCCCCGGTGGCGGGTGGCACGCTGGGCGGCTGATCATCCGGCTGACAGCTGAGCCGGTGCCCCTGGTGCGCGTGTGCGCCCCCAGGGGCACCGGTGTGCGACCACTTCGCGCCCCGCCCGTCACCGCAGTGTCGTCCGGGCATGAAATCATGGTCGTACCGGCCCAACCGCTGGGCCGTTGCCTTGGGTTGGCGATGGCACAGGACCACAGGCCACAGCCTTCAGGGGGAGGAACGATGGCGGACAGCTTCGGACCGATGCAGGACGAGGACGCCGGCGACGGCGCCGTCGACATGGGCCCGGACGCGGGCTCTCCACGCAAGGAGCCGATCCGTGTGCTGGTCGTGGACGACCATGCCCTGTTCCGCCGCGGCCTGGAGATCGTGCTCGCAGCCGAGGAGGACATCCAGGTCATCGGGGAGGCGGGCGACGGCGCGGAGGCCGTGGACAAGGCCGCCGACCTGCTGCCGGACATCGTGCTGATGGACGTACGGATGCCCAAGCGGGGCGGGATCGAGGCGTGCACCTCGATCAAGGAGGTCGCCCCCAGCGCCAAGATCATCATGCTGACGATCAGCGACGAGGAGGCCGACCTCTACGACGCGATCAAGGCGGGCGCGACCGGTTATCTCCTGAAGGAGATCTCGACGGACGAGGTGGCCACGGCCATTCGCGCGGTGGCCGACGGACAGTCGCAGATCAGTCCTTCCATGGCGTCGAAACTGCTCACCGAGTTCAAGTCGATGATCCAGAAGACCGACGAGCGCCGTCTCGTGCCGGCGCCGCGACTTACGGACCGTGAGCTGGAAGTGCTCAAGCTCGTCGCCACCGGGATGAACAACCGGGACATCGCCAAGGAGTTGTTCATCTCCGAGAACACCGTGAAGAACCACGTGCGCAACATCCTGGAGAAGCTGCAGCTGCACTCCAGGATGGAGGCCGTGGTCTACGCGATGCGGGAGAAGATCCTCGAGATCCGGTAAGAGTCAGGTGAGGGTGCGGGTGAGCTCCTTCGTGAGGGGCTCGCGCAGGTCCGGTGCGTCCACCCGTTCCACGCGTACGTCCGTGCAGTCCACCCAGCTCGCCGCCTCGACCAGTGCCTGGGCCACCGCCGGGACTGCCTTCGGGCCGTTCAGGGTGACCTGCTTGGCGACCAGAGTGCGGCCCTCGCGGGCCGGGTCCACGCGGCCGACGAGGTGGCCGCCGGCCAGCACGGGCATCGCGAAGTAGCCGTACACCCGCTTCTGCTTGGGGACGTATGCCTCCAGGCGGTGGGTGAAGCCGAAGATCCGCTCCGTGCGTGCCCGTTCCCAGATGAGGGAGTCGAAGGGGGACAGCAGCGTGGTGCGGTGGCGGCCGCGCGGGGGTGTCTCCAGGGCGGCCGGGTCGGCCCAGGCCGGCTTGCCCCAGCCCTCGACGGTGACCGGGACCAGGCCGGAGTCGGCGATCACCGCCTCGACCTGTTCGCCCTTGAGGCGGTGGTAGTCGGCGATGTCCGCGCGCGTGCCGACGCCCAGGGACTGGCCGGCCAGCCGGACCAGGCGGCGCAGGCACTCGGTGTCGTCCAGGTCGTCGTGCAACAGCGCTTCCGGGACGGCGCGTTCGGCCAGGTCGTAGACGCGCTTCCAGCCGCGGCGCTCGACGCACACCACCTCGCCGTACATGAGGGCGCGCTCGACGGCCACCTTCGAACCCGACCAGTCCCACCACTCACTGGTCCGCTTCGCGCCGCCCAGCTCCGTGGCGGTGAGGGGGCCCTCGGCGCGGAGCTGCTTGATGACCTGGTCGTAGGCGCCGTCGGGGAGTTCGTGGTTCCAGTGCGGGCGGTTGCGGTAGGCGCGGCGACGGAAGGCGAAGTGGGGCCACTCCTCGATGGGGAGTATGCAGGCGGCGTGGGACCAGTACTCGAAGGCGTGCGGTCGAGCCGGAGAGGCGCCGACGGACGGCTTCCAGTACGCGCTCTCGATCGTCTTGCGGCCCACGGCTCCCAGGCGGGCGTACGGGATGAGTTCGTGGGAGCGGGCGAGGACCGAGATCGTGTCGAGTTGCACCGCGCCCAGGTGGCGAAGGAGGCCGCGGACGCCTGCTTTGCGCTGGGGGGCTCCGAGGAAACCCTGGGCGCGAAGGGCGATGCGGCGGGCCTCGTCTGCGGAGAGTTCGGCGGTGGGGCGCGAGGTCGTCATGGGTCCGCACGATAGGGGGTGGGTCTGACAACGGGGCGTGGGCTGGGGATTCGTCGCGGGTGTGCGCTGCGGCGGTCAGGAGCGGGCCGGCAGATAGGGCGCCGTCGACGGCAGGCCCAGATCCGAGGGCAGGAGCGAACCCATCCAGCAGTCCCGGCGTACGCCCTGGTGGATGAGCGCGGAGCGCAGGACGCCCTCGAGGGTGAAGCCGGCGCGTTCCGCCACCGCGCGGGAGGGCTTGTTGCCGATCTCGGCGCGCCATTCCACTCGGTCCACCGACAGGTGGGTGAAGGCCCAGCGGGACGTGGCGCGGGCGGCCTCGGTGATGTAGCCGTTGCCGCGGTGGTCCTTGCCGCACCAGAAGCCGATCTCGAACGTGCCGGGAGAGCGCATGCCGAGGCTGAGCATGCCCGCCAGGTCTTCCCCTCGGGGCAGGAAGATGCCCCAGGTGAGCGACGAACCGCTCGCCCAGCCGTCGGGGACCAGTTGTTCCGTGAAGCTCTCGGCGTGTTCGGGGAGGTAGGGCGAGGGGATCGACGTCCAGCGTTGGATGTCGGGGTCCTGGGCGGCCGCGTACACGGCGTCGGTGTCCTGCGGGCCGACCGTGCGCAGCAGGAGGCGGTCGGTGGTGAGCGTGACGGGGTCCATCGGGCGATTCTGCTCGGGAGAGCGACAAAGGCGCCATGTTTTTGCTCTGTGTAAGCGGGTGATCACAATTCGCGTGATTCGTCGGCGCCGCGCGGCACCATCCGCGGGCCCCGGACGTTGTCCCCATTGAAGAGATGTGAAGCAGTGGACGGTCGCCGTCGTGGCAGGCCTCCCGGCGTGGCGGGGTCCTCGCATACGATGGCCGTTGCGCAGTAGTCCAATGGAAACCGACCGTCCCAGGCCCGACCGGCAAGGAGACCAACCCCCGTGTCCGTCCTCTCCAAGATCATGCGTGCAGGCGAAGGCAAGATCCTGCGCAAGCTGCACCGCATCGCGGACCAGGTCAACTCCATCGAAGAGGACTTCGTCGACCTCTCCGACGCCGAGCTGCGGGCCCTCACCGATGAGTACAAGCAGCGCTATGCCGATGGTGAGAGCCTGGACGACCTGCTTCCCGAAGCGTTCGCGACCGTGCGAGAGGCCGCCAAGCGCGTCCTCGGCCAGCGGCACTACGACGTCCAGATGATGGGCGGTGCCGCCCTGCATCTCGGCTATGTGGCCGAGATGAAGACCGGTGAGGGCAAGACCCTCGTCGGCACCCTGCCCGCGTATCTGAACGCTCTCTCCGGAGACGGCGTTCACCTCATCACGGTCAACGACTACCTGGCCGAGAGCCAGTCCGAGTTGATGAGCCGCGTCCACAAGTTCCTGGGCCTGACCGTCGGCTGCATCCTCGCCAACATGACGCCGGCCCAGCGCCGCGAGCAGTACGCGTGCGACATCACGTACGGCACGAACAACGAGTTCGGCTTCGACTACCTGCGCGACAACATGGCGTGGTCCAAGGACGAGCTCGTCCAGCGGGGCCACAACTTCGCGATCGTCGACGAGGTCGACTCGATCCTCGTCGACGAGGCCCGTACGCCGCTGATCATCTCCGGCCCGGCCGACCAGGCCACCAAGTGGTACGGCGACTTCGCCAAGCTGGTCACGCGCCTCAAGCGCGGCGAGGCGGGCAACCCCCTCAAGGGCCTCGAGGAGACCGGCGACTACGACGTCGACGAGAAGAAGCGCACGGTCGCCATCCACGAGTCCGGTGTCTCGAAGGTCGAGGACTGGCTGGGTATCGACAACCTCTACGAGTCGGTGAACACGCCGCTGGTCGGCTACCTGAACAACGCCATCAAGGCCAAGGAGCTCTTCAAGAAGGACAAGGACTACGTCGTCATCGACGGCGAGGTCATGATCGTCGACGAGCACACCGGCCGTATCCTCGCCGGCCGCCGCTACAACGAGGGCATGCATCAGGCGATCGAGGCGAAGGAAGGGGTGGACATCAAGGACGAGAACCAGACTCTCGCCACGATCACCCTGCAGAACTTCTTCCGCCTCTACGACAAGCTCTCCGGTATGACCGGTACGGCGATGACCGAGGCCGCCGAGTTCCACCAGATCTACAAGCTCGGTGTCGTCCCGATCCCGACCAACAAGCCGATGATCCGCAAGGACCAGTCGGACCTGATCTACCGCACCGAGGTCGCGAAGTTCGACGCGGTCGTCGACGACATCGCCGAGAAGCACGAGAAGGGCCAGCCGATCCTCGTCGGCACGACGTCGGTCGAGAAGTCCGAGTACCTGTCGCAGCAGCTGAGCAAGCGCGGAATCCAGCACGAGGTGCTGAACGCCAAGCAGCACGACCGGGAGGCGGCGATCGTCGCCCAGGCCGGCCGTAAGGGCGCCGTGACGGTGGCCACGAACATGGCCGGCCGTGGTACGGACATCAAGCTCGGCGGCAACCCGGAAGACCTCGCCGAGGCGGAGCTGCGCCAGCGCGGCCTCGACCCCGAGGAGCACATCGAGGAGTGGGCCGCCGCGCTGCCCGCCGCCCTGGAGAGGGCCAAGAAGGCGGTGCAGGCCGAGTTCGAGGAGGTCAAGGACCTCGGCGGGCTCTACGTGCTGGGCACCGAACGGCACGAGTCGCGGCGTATCGACAACCAGCTGCGCGGTCGTTCCGGCCGTCAGGGCGACCCCGGCGAGTCCCGCTTCTACCTCTCCCTCGGCGACGACCTGATGCGCCTGTTCAAGGCCCAGATGGTCGAGCGCGTGATGTCGATGGCGAACGTCCCGGACGACGTGCCGATCGAGAACAAGATGGTCACGCGCGCGATCGCGTCCGCCCAGTCGCAGGTCGAGCAGCAGAACTTCGAAACGCGTAAGAACGTCCTGAAGTACGACGAGGTCCTCAACCGCCAGCGCGAGGTCATCTACGGCGAGCGGCGCCGCGTCCTGGAGGGCGAGGACCTGCACGAGCAGGTCCAGCACTTCATGGACGACACCATCGACGCGTACGTCGGCGCGGAGACCGCCGAGGGCTTCCCGGAGGACTGGGACCTGGACCGGCTGTGGGGTGCGTTCAAGCAGCTCTACCCGGTGAAGGTCACTGTCGAGGAGCTGGAGGAGGCGGCCGGTGACCGCGCCGGACTGACCGCCGAGTTCATCTCCGACTCCATCAAGGACGACATCCACGAGCAGTACGAGGCGCGTGAGGCGCAGCTCGGCTCCGAGATCATGCGTGAGCTGGAGCGTCGGGTCGTGCTGTCGGTCCTGGACCGCAAGTGGCGCGAGCACCTCTACGAGATGGACTACCTCCAGGAGGGCATCGGCCTGCGCGCGATGGCGCAGAAGGACCCGCTGGTCGAGTACCAGCGCGAGGGCTTCGACATGTTCACCGCCATGATGGAGGGCATCAAGGAGGAGTCCGTCGGCTACCTGTTCAACCTGGAGGTCCAGGTCGAGCAGCAGGTCGAGGAGGTCCCGGTCGAGGACACCAAGCCGTCGCTCGACAAGCAGGACGCCGTGCCGGCGCAGGGGGGCTCGCGTCCCGAGATCCGCGCCAAGGGGCTCGACGTTCCGCAGCGGCGTGATCTGCACTTCTCCGCGCCCACGGTGGACGGCGAGGGCGGTGTCATCGAAGGCGAGTTTGCCGAGGACGAGCCCGTGCGCTCCGAGGCGGACGGCCTCACGCGCGCGGAGCGGCGCAAGCAGGCCCGGGGCGGGCGGCGCCGCAAGAAGTGACGGTGCCTGTGGTGCCGTAGCGGCTATGCGGTGCCGTAGCGGCTATGCGGCGCCGTAGCGGCTATGCGGGGCCGAGTGGTCTGTAGGACTGAGTTGTCTGCAGGACTGAATCGTTTGCAGGGCTGAGTGTTGAAGGGGCCGGGTCACCCGAGGGTGCCCGGCCCTTCGGCGTTCCGTCGGTCAGGCGTCGTCCGTGCGGGGCGGGCGCGGGCCGCCCAGTTCCACCGCGGTGCAGCGCCAGCGCAGGTCCTGGCCCCGTTCCAGGCGGAACGCCATCGCGCGCAGCTGGTCGCCGGCGCCGATGCGGGCGAAGGCCTCGATGGCGCCGGGGCGGGGAATGTCGTAGCCGATGTCGCGGACGACGGGGAGGATGCCGCGGGTGGGGCGCAGGGAGCCGCGTTCGGCGAGCCAGGCCAGCTCGTCGTAGGCGCGGCCCGCGGTGTGCCGGAGCATGCAGTGGACGGGGCGTTGGCCGCTCAGGACCGCGAGGAGGCGGTCGGCGAAGACGTCGGTGGGGCGGGGTTGGGGGAGCGGGCTGCGGAGGATCTGGGTGGGGACTGTGGGGGTGGCGGGGGCCGCCGGGGCGGGGGCGGTGCCAGTGGCCCTCGTTGGCGTCGACGTCGGCATCGTGGTCGCGGCAGCGGTGGCCCTGGACGGCGTCGTGGTCGCGGTGGGGGTCTTGGTGGTGGGCGTGGTCCTGGGCGTGCGGGAGGCCGTCTGGGGGCGGGTGTCGGCGGGCCTGGTGCGGGCGGACGTACCGCCGGCGCCCGGTGAGCCCGGTGGACGGCCGCCGGGGGCCGTGGTGCGGACGGTGCCACCGCCCGGCGTACGGGGTGGTGTGGCGCCGGGGCGGCGGGAGTCGCGGCGGCTCGGCGGGCGGGTGCCGGAGTGGTGGTTTGCCCTGGTCATGACCTTGTGCATGGTGTCCCCGCTCGATCGGCCCGGGTGATACCGGGCGGTAACTTCGTGGTTGGGGATCTTGTACGGGGTTGCGGACCATGACGGCAAGGTGGGGGAGGTGCGGGTCGGGGTCGCTGGCGAGTTCACCTATCCGGGTGATTGGGAGAGGTGAAAGTCCGTGGTGGCGGGGGCGTGCCGGGTGAATTCCGGGACGTGGGTGAACGCCTGAGGTGGTGCGGGCAGGGACTCGAAAGGGGACGCGGCGCACGTATCCTGAAGGCCCTGCGGGAGGTGCCGTACACCCTCCGCGAGGGGTGTGAGGAGTCTCCGACCGAAAGCGGCCAGCCATGCGCGTCTACGTCCCCCTGACCCTTCCCGGTCTCGCCGAGGCGTACAAGGCGGGAGAGCTGGGGCGCGAGCCGTTCGTCGCGTACGCCGTCACGCCCGCGTTGCGCGAGTGGTACCTCTCCGATGACATCGAGGAGCTGGAGTACGCGGCACTGAACCGGGCCGCGCTGGCCTCGCTGCGGCTGCTGGCGGCGGACCCCGCAGCGGTGCGGCGCCGGGTCGTGGTCGCCGTGGATGTGCCCGACGGGGCGGCGACCGCCGATCCTGACCGGGCGCTCGATCCGGCGGCACTCGGCGAGGTGCGGGTCGCGGGGAGCGTGGCGCTGGCCAAGGCTGCCTCCGTGCACGTCGACTCGGGTGACGCGGAGGCGGACGTGGCCGCGGCGGCGGAAGCCTTGGCCGCGGCGGACGGTGGGGACGACGACGCGCAGTTCGTCGTGGACGGGGCCGAGGACCACGAGCTGCTGTGGTTCGCGACGCAGGAGATTCCGAATCTGGTGGGGCTCGGGGACTGAGCGGGTTCACGGTTGCTTCGGCGGATCACGTCTTGTTTCGGCGGTTCACGTCTTGTTTCGGCGGTTCACGGTTGCTTCGGTGGTTCACAGTTGCTTCAGCGTCGCTTTGACCTGTGGGTCTCATGATTGTCAGTGGTGGCGGGTACGTTTTTGGCATGGGGAAGCAGACAGACGCGCACATTGTGTGGGACTGGAACGGGACGCTGTTCCACGACAATGACGCGATCATCGGGGCGACGAACGCGGCTTTCGCCGAGCTGGGGCTGGAGCCGATCACGATCGAGCAGTACCGGGCGCTGTACTGCGTGCCGGTGCCGAAGTTCTACGAGCGGCTGATGGGGCGGCTGCCGACCGACGCCGAGTGGGAGATCATGGACGAGACCTTCCATCGGTACTACGCCGAGCACCGGGTGCGGTGCAGCCTTACGGAGGGTGTGGCGGAGCTGCTCGTGGAGTGGCGGTCCGCCGGGCGCAGCCAGTCCCTGCTCAGCATGTACGTCCATGAGGAACTCGTCCCGTTGGTGCGGGGGTTCGGGATCGAGCCGCACTTCCTGAGAGTCGACGGGCGGGTCGGGCCGTCCGGGGGGAGCAAGGCCCAGCACATGGTGCGGCATCTTGGTGCGCTCGCGGGAGTGGACCCGGCTCGTACGGTGGTGATCGGGGACGCCGCGGATGATGCGGTGGCGGCGTTGCATGTGGGGGCGCGGGCTGTGCTGTACACCGGGGGGTCGCACAGCCGGGCCAGTCTGGAGGAGGTCGGGGTGCCTGTGGTGGATACGTTGGCGGAGGCGGTTGTGGAGGCGGAGCGGTTGGCGGCGTAGGTTTTCGCGCCGGTGCTGTCTCTGCGGCAGGACTGGGCGTGGGGTGGCGGGGTTGGTTGCCCCGTTGCCCCGGTTGCCCCCGGTTGCCCCGGACTCCGCAGCCGTGCTTCTGCCCAGGATCAGAGGGGCCTTCTGATGTCCCCCTGATGTCACCTGCGAACCGCGAAAGGCTCGGTGGCGTCAGATCGCCGGGGCCTTTGCGCGCAGCACCGTCAGGAACTCGCGCATCCAGCGGGAGTGGTCCGGCCAGGCGCGGGCGGAGACCAGGGTGCCGTCGACCACCGTCTCGGCGTCCTGGAAGGTGGCGCCGGCGGCCTGCATGTCCAGTTCCAGGGCGGGGTACGCCGTGACGCGGCGGCCGCGGAGGCTGTCGATCGCGGCGGTGAGCAGGGGGCCGTGACAGATCTGGGCGACGGGTTTGTCGGCGTCGAAGAAGGACTTCAGGATCTTGCGGAGTTCTGGGTCGTTGCGGAGGTATTCGGGGGCGCGGCCGCCGGGGATGACCAGGGCGGCGTACTCGCCGGGGTCGACCTCGGCGAAGGCCAGGTCGGCGGGCCAGGTGTAGCCGGGCTTTTCGGTGTAGGTGTCGAAGCCGGGTTCGAAGTCATGGACGACGAAACGGAGGGTTTTGCGGGTGGGGGCCGCGATGTGGACGTCGTAGCCCTCTTCGCGGAGGCGCTGGTAGGGGTACAGGACCTCCAGTGACTCTGCTGCGTCGCCGGTGACGATGAGGATTTTCGCTGGCATGGCGGGTGGCTCCTCTCGGGTGGGCGTGGGCCGTGTACGGGCAACGTGCACCTTGGGGGTGGGATTGCCAAGGGGGGTGGTCGGCCGGGGTGCTGTGGGCTGGTGCCGGGTCGGGGTTTCTCGCCCCCGCCGCCCCTACCCGTCCCATCCCCAGGGGCTCCGCCCCTTCAACCCCGCCAGGGGCTGCGCCCCTGGACCTGCTGGGCGGCGCCGTGTGGCCCTGGCGGGGCTTCGCCCCTGCACCCCACTGGGGGCGCCGCCCCCAGACCCCCGCTTCGGCCTGAAGGGCCTCGTCCTCAAACGCCGGGCGGGCTGAGTACTGCTGGTCGGCGTTGAGAGGGCTCGTATTCGTATGCCGGGCGGGCTGAGTACTGCTGGTCGGCGTTGAGAGGGCTCGTATTCGTATGTCGGACGGGCTGAGTTCAGCTGGTCGGCGCTGAGAGGTGTGGCCCGTGCGGGTGGGTGGGGTTGGGATGGCAGGGCTCGTATTCATATGCCGGACTGCTGGACGGGCTGAGTTCAGCTGGTCGGCGCTGGGAGGTGTGACCCCTGCGGTGGGTGGGGTTGGGATGGCAGGGCTCGTATTCAGACGCCGGACGGCTGAGATGCGAGCGGCGTTCGCCTGTGTGCTGCGTCCTCTTGACCGTCCCGGCACCCTGAGGCGCGGCCGGGCAGGCTCCGCGTGCCCACGCTCGCCGCGTCGAATGACGCGGACCCGCACGCCCAGCCACCCCCCGCCCATGTGCAGACTGTCAAAGTCCCACCCCCAGTTTTGTACACATACGGCTCATGACGGGCCCCCTGTAAGGAGCGATAGCCTTGGTGGCGTGATCAGCGCGATAGTTCGCGGGGGCGTTCTTGCCCCTGCCCTGCGCCCGGGGAGCACGGACGACATCCGTGACCGGGTGGCGGTCGCTGGTCTTCGCGGGCGGGATGGGGGCGTAGAGGTCCCGAGGACGCCGCCGTGTACAGCCCGACCGGCGGCGCAGAGAGCAGCGTCACACCCGTCGGGCGTGTCGAGAATGGCTGATATCCCCCCGCTCATCTCACCTTGCGGCATAGCGTCGAAGCAGACCGGACACCCCGCGTCGCGGCGTTACGTCGGAGGGGAAGAGACCGTACTTCCTTCTACGTCACGCAACGGCGCGCGACAGGAGCCAGAGGACAATGCAGACCAAGCTGGACGAAGCCAAGGCCGAGCTGCTCGAGAGGGCCGCCCGGGTCGCTGAGAACAGCCCGGTCGGGGGGCATCTACCGACTGGGACGACGGGCGCGGGCACCCCGGAGACCCCGGACCATGACTCCGTGCTGTCGTTCCTCCAGCGCTACTACCTGCACACCGCCCCGGAGGACCTGTCCGGCCGCGACCCGGTCGACGTCTTCGGAGCCGCACTCTCGCACTACCGGCTGGCCGAGAACCGCCCGCAGGGCACGGCCAACGTGCGGGTGCACACGCCCACTGTGGAAGAGAACGGGTGGACCTGCAGCCACTCCGTGGTGGAAGTCGTCACCGATGACATGCCCTTCCTCGTCGACTCCGTGACGAACGAGCTCACGCGGCAGGGGCGGGGCATTCACGTCGTCATCCATCCGCAGATCGTCGTCCGGCGCGATGTCACCGGCAAGCTCGTCGAGGTGTTCACCACGCCGCCCACGGGTGAGCTGTCGCACGACGCGCACATCGAGTCCTGGATCCATGTCGAGATCGACCGCGAGACCGACCGCGGTGATCTGAAGCAGATCACCGCCGACCTGCTGCGCGTCCTGTCCGACGTCCGTGAGGCGGTCGAGGACTGGGAGAAGATGCGGGACGCGGCGCTGCGCATGGCCGACGAACTGCCCAAGGAGCCCATCGCCTCGGACCTGCGCGAGATGGAGATCGAAGAGGCCCGCGAGCTGCTGCGCTGGCTCGCCGACGACCACTTCACCTTCCTCGGGTTCCGGGAGTACCAGCTGCGGGAGGACGACTCGCTGGCCGCCGTGCCCGGCACCGGGCTGGGGATTCTGCGCTCCGACCCGCACCACTCCGGCGAAGAGAGCCACCCCGTCAGCCCGTCCTTCGAGCGGCTGCCCGCCGACGCCCGCGCCAAGGCCCGCGAGCACAAGCTGCTCGTGCTGACCAAGGCCAACAGCCGCTCCACCGTGCACCGGCCGTCGTACCTGGACTACATCGGCGTCAAGAAGTTCGACGCCGACGGGAATGTCGTCGGTGAGCGGCGCTTCCTCGGGTTGTTCTCGTCCGCCGCGTACACCGAGTCCGTGCGGCGCGTGCCGGTCATCCGGCGCAAGGTCGAGGACGTGCTGGAGCGGGCCGGGTTCTCGCCCAACAGTCACGACGGGCGGGATCTGCTGCAGATCCTCGAGACCTATCCCCGTGACGAGCTCTTCCAGACGCCCGTCGACGAGTTGCAGACCATCGTCACGTCCGTGCTCTACCTCCAGGAGCGGCGGCGGCTCAGGCTCTACCTGCGGCAGGACGAGTACGGGCGCTACTACTCCGCCCTCGTCTACCTGCCCCGCGACCGGTACACCACGAGCGTACGGCTGCGGATCATCGACATCCTGAAGGAGGAACTCGGCGGCACCAGCGTCGACTTCACCGCCTGGAACACCGAGTCGATCCTCTCCCGGCTGCACTTCGTCGTCCGCGTCCCGCAGGGCACCGAGCTGCCCCAGCTGTCCGACATCGACAAGGAGCGCATCGAGGCGCGGCTGGTGGAGGCGGCGCGGTCGTGGGCCGACGGGTTCGCGGAGGCGCTGAACGCCGAGTTCGGCGAGGAGCGGGCCGCGGAACTGCTGCGCCGGTACGGCAACGCCTTCCCCGAGGGCTACAAGGCCGACCACAGCTCGCGCTCCGCGGTCGCCGACCTCGCCCACGTGGAACAGCTCACCGAGGAGAAGAACTTCGCGCTGAGCCTCTACGAGCCCGTGGGCGCGGCTCCCGAGGAGCGCCGGTTCAAGATCTACCGCAAGGGCGACTCCATCTCCCTGTCGGCCGTCCTGCCGGTCCTCAACCGCCTCGGCGTCGAGGTGATGGACGAGCGGCCGTACGAGCTGCGCTGCTCCGACCGCAGTGTGGCCTGGATCTACGACTTCGGGCTGCGGATGCCCCAGCCGAAGAGCGGGAGCGGCGACTACCTCGGTGACGACGGGCGCGAGCGGTTCCAGGACGCCTTCGCCGCCACCTGGACCGGCCAGGCGGAGAACGACGGGTTCAACGCCCTCGTGCTGAGCGCCGGGTTGCACTGGCGGCAGGCGATGGTGCTGCGGGCGTACGCGAAGTACCTGCGCCAGGCGGGCTCGACGTTCAGCCAGGACTACATGGAGGACACCCTCCGCAACAACGTCCACACCACCCGGCTGCTCGTATCGCTGTTCGAGGCGCGGATGTCGCCGGACCGGCAGCGCGCCGGCCTCGAGCTGACCGACGCCCTGATGGAGGAGCTGGACGCCGCCCTCGACCAGGTGGCGAGTCTCGACGAGGACCGGATCCTGCGGTCCTTCCTGACCGTCATCAAGGCGACGCTGCGTACGAACTTCTTCCAGGAGGCGGCGGGCGGCAAGCGGCACGAGTACGTCTCCATGAAGTTCGACCCGCAGATGATCCCGGATCTGCCGGCGCCGCGTCCGGCGTACGAGATCTGGGTGTACTCGCCGCGGGTGGAAGGCGTGCATCTGCGGTTCGGGAAGGTCGCGCGCGGTGGGCTGCGCTGGTCCGACCGGCGTGAGGACTTCCGGACCGAGATCCTCGGGCTGGTGAAGGCGCAGATGGTGAAGAACACCGTCATCGTGCCCGTCGGCGCCAAGGGCGGCTTCGTCGCCAAGCAGCTGCCCGACCCGGCCGTCGACCGGGACGCCTGGATGGCGGAGGGCATCCGCAGCTACAAGACCTTCATCTCCGCGCTGCTCGACATCACCGACAACATGGTCGCCGGCCAGGTGGTCCCGCCCGCCGACGTCGTCCGTCACGACGAGGACGACACCTACCTCGTCGTCGCCGCCGACAAGGGCACCGCGACCTTCTCCGACATCGCCAACCAGGTCGCCGAGACCTACAACTTCTGGCTCGGCGACGCCTTCGCCTCCGGCGGCTCCGCCGGCTACGACCACAAGGGCATGGGTATCACCGCCCGCGGCGCCTGGGAGTCCGTCAAGCGGCACTTCCGCGAGCTGGGCGTGAACACGCAGGCCGAGGACTTCACGGTGGTCGGCATCGGCGACATGTCCGGTGACGTGTTCGGCAACGGCATGCTGCTCAGCGAGCACATCCGCCTGGTCGCCGCCTTCGACCACCGGCACATCTTCATCGACCCGAAGCCGGACGCGGCCACCTCCTACGCCGAGCGCCGCCGCGTCTTCGAGCTGCCGCGCTCCAGCTGGGCCGACTACGACACCGAGCTCATCTCCACGGGCGGCGGCGTGTTCCCCCGTTCCGCCAAGGCGATCCAGGTCAACGCGCACATCCGCCAGGCCCTCGGCATCGAGGGCAAGGTCTCCAAGATGACCCCGGCGGAGCTGATGAAGGCCATCCTCAAGGCGCCGGTGGACCTGTTGTGGAACGGCGGCATCGGCACGTACGTCAAGGCGAGCACGGAAACCCACGCGGACGTCGGCGACAAGGCCAACGACGCGATCCGGGTGGACGGCGCCGACCTGCGCGTCAAGGTCGTCGGCGAGGGCGGCAACCTGGGGCTGACCCAGCTCGGCCGGATCGAGTTCGCGCTGAACGGCGGCAAGATCAACACGGACGCCATCGACAACAGCGCGGGCGTGGACACCTCCGACCACGAGGTGAACATCAAGATCCTGCTCAACGGCCTGGTCGCGGACGGCGACATGACCGTCAAGCAGCGCAACAAGCTGCTCGCCGAGATGACCGACGAGGTCGGCCACCTGGTCCTGCGCAACAACTACGCCCAGAACACGGCGATCGCCAACGCGCTGGCCCAGTCCAAGGACATGCTCCACGCCCAGCAGCGCTTCATGAAGCACCTGGTGCGCGAGGGCCACCTGAACCGGGCCCTGGAGTTCCTGCCCACCGACCGTCAGATCCGCGAGCGGCTCAGCCAGGGCCAGGGCCTGACGAGCCCGGAGACGGCCGTCCTGCTGGCGTACACGAAGATCACGGTCGCCGAGGAGCTGCTGCACACCTCGCTGCCGGACGACCCCTACCTGCGCGCTCTGCTGCACGCGTACTTCCCGAGCGCCCTGCGCGAACAGTTCGCCGAGCGGATCGACGCCCACCCGCTGCGCCGCGAGATCACCACGACCGTCCTGGTCAACGACACGGTCAACACGGGCGGTACGACCTACCTGCACCGCCTGCGCGAGGAGACCGGAGCCTCGCTGGAGGAGATCGTGCGGGCGCAGACCGCGGCCCGCGCCATCTTCCGCTCCGGCGTCGTGTGGGACGGGGTCGAGGCGCTCGACAACCAGGTCGAGGCCGCCGTACTGACCCGGATCCGGCTGCACTCGCGCCGCCTGGTGGAACGCGGCACGCGCTGGCTGCTCAACAACCGGCCCCAGCCGCTCCAGCTCGCCGAGACCGTCGACTTCTTCGGCGAGCGCGTCGAGCAGGTGTGGACGCAGCTGCCGAAGCTGCTCAAGGGCGCGGACCTGGAGTGGTACCAGAAGATCTACGACGAGCTGACCGGCGCCGGCGTGCCGGACGAGCTGGCCACCCGGGTGTCCGGGTTCTCCTCCGCCTTCCCCACGCTCGACATCGTCTCGGTCGGCGACCGCATGGGCCGGGAGCCGCTGGACGTCGCCGAGGTCTACTACGACCTCGCCGACCGCCTGCGCATCACCCAGCTGATGGAACGCATCATCGAGCTGCCCCGCGCGGACCGCTGGCAGTCCATGGCCCGCGCCTCCATCCGCGAGGACCTGTACGCGGCCCACTCGGCGGTCACGGCCGACGTGCTGGCGGCGGGCAACGGCACGTCGACTCCCGAGCAGCGCTTCAAGGCGTGGGAGGAGAAGAACGCGGCGATCCTCGGGCGGGCGCGGACGACTCTGGAGGAAATCCAGGGGTCGGAGACGTTCGACCTGGCGAATCTGTCGGTGGCGATGCGGACGATGCGGACGCTGTTGCGGTCGCATTCGTAGGCATTCGTAGACGGACGCATTGGCCGTACGACGATCAGGGCGCCCCGGGCCGGAATGGCTCGGGGCGCCCTTTCTTGGCGTGCCTTAGGCGGGTTTTGGCGTGCCTTAGGCGGGCTTTAGGGCGAATCGAGTGGAGGACTTACCGTTTCGGGCTAAGGCTTATGAGGTGACTGTGAACCTCTCCGAGGAGCGAGTGACCGCTCCCCTCGCTCGTGTCCGGTCGGTGCAGCGGGTCCTCCGTGAGGTGGTGAGCTTCGGGATCGTCGGCGGAAGCGGCGTCGCGGTGAATCTCGTCGTCTTCAACCTGCTGCTGCACGGCCTCGGGTGGCGGGCCATGGTCGCGACCGTGCTGGCCAGCGTCGTCGCCATGGGCACCAATTACCTGGGCTTCCGCTATTTCGCCTATCGCGACCGGGCGGCCCGTACGCCACGCCAGATCGGGTTGTTCTTCGTCTTCAGCGGGCTCGGTGTGGTCATGGAAAGCGGGCTGTTCTACGTCGGCTATCACGGACTGGGGCTGACCGGGCCGCTGGAGTCGAATGCGGTGAAGGCCCTGTCGATCGTGCTCGCCTCGGCCTTCCGTTTCCTCGTGTACCGCACCTGGGTGTTCCAGCACGATGCGCGCCGCGATTAGAAGCTCGCCCCTGGCGGGCGCCGCGCTGGTGCTGCTTCTGCTGCTCCTGGTGATCGTGCGGCTGCCGTGGGCCGGTGACCTCGGGATGCACGCGGCGACGATCGAGCGGCTGCGGCACAGTCTGGTGCACCCCGGGAATCCGCTCGTGGACGCGGACACGCCGAGTCCGTACTACTCGCCGTGGATGCTGCTGCTCGGCTGCCTCGCACGGGTGACGGGACTTTCGGTCTTCGTGGTGCTGCGGATCGGGGCCGTGGTGGGGCTGGGGCTGCTCGTGACGGGCGTGTGGCGGTACGTCCGCACGCTGAGCGCGCGCCGGGCGGCGCCGGCGTTGGCGTTGCTGTGTCTGCTGTTTCTGTGGGGGCCGGTGCTGTTCGCGTGGAGCGGGTTTCTGGGGCTGAACTCGTTGGCGTTGACGGTGTCGTATCCGAGTGTGTTCGCGCTGGGGCTGGCTTTTCATTTCTGGGCGTGGCTGGCGGGAGCGCTGCGCGGGCCGGCCGGGTGGGGAACGTGGCTGGGGCTCGGGGTGCTGTGGGCGGTGATTCTGCTCTGCCACCAGTTCTCGGGGGTCGTGGCCTCACTGGGCGCGCTGGCCACGGTGGTCGCCGCGGTGGTCGCCGCGCGGCCGGACAGGGGCGTGTGGGCGCGGCTGGGAGGCGGGCTGGGGGTGGGGGTGGTGGTGCTGTGGTTGTGGCCGTACTACGACTTCTTCGCGTTGTTCGGGGCGGGCGGGGAGCTGGGGTCGGTGCATCGGGCGCTGTACCGGGATCCGGTCGGGCGGTTCGGGCTGGTGCTGGTGGGGGTGGGGGCGCTGGTGCTGCGGTGGCGGCGGGATCGGTGGGATCCGCTGGTGTTGTTCTTTGTGCTGGGGGTGGGGGTGTTCGCGGTGGGTGGGGTGAGCGGGGACTACTCGTGGGGGCGGGTGCTGCCGGCCGCGTTGATTCCGGCGCAGGTCGCTGCGGCGGTGGAGGTGGTCGAACCGCGGGCCTCGCGGACGGCGTGGGTCTGTGTGCTCGCCGGGGCGTTGGCCGTGGGGGCGTGGACGCAGGCGGGGACCGTGGGGTACGTGGTGGGGCGGGGGGTGTTGCCGGAGGCGGTGGCGGCGAAGTACCGGGCGCCCTGGGTGGGGTACCACTGGATCACTCCGTGGGTGAAGTACGGGGACGTGGTGATGGCTCGGACGTTTCCGGCTCGGCAGATTCCGGCGTATGGGGCGTACACCGTGGCGCCTGGGTATCCCGACTTCTTTCTGGCGGATGAGGGGCGACGGGGTGCTGCTGTGCGGCGGTTCTTCGCGGTGGGGACGTCGGTGGGGGAGCGGCGGGGGATTGTGCGGGCGTATGGGGTCCGGTGGGTGGTGGATCGGGAGCGGGGCGGCGTTCGGTGGTCGGGGTTGCGGGTGGTGGCTCGGGGGCCGGGTGGGCAGGTGCTGTACGCGGTGGTGCGGTGAGGTACCTCAAGAGGTGACCCCAGGAAACATGCGGCGTCACCTCAGCGCGCTCCGCACCCACCGCGCCGCGCTCCTCACCCTCGGTCGCGCCACCCGTCGTACCACCGGACGTATCACCCTCGCCGTCACCCCCACCGGTTCCCATCGCAGCTGGAGGCGGCCCGGGCCGCGGCCCTCCGGTTCTGCCGTGACGCGGTGCGGGGTTGCGCCGGCGTGGTAGTCGACCTGGGTGGTGCGGGGCGGGAAGGTCAGGGGGGCCAGGAGGAGGGACGTGTGGGTCAGGTCGTGGTGGGTGAGGCGGAGCAGGGGGTGGCGTGTGCCGGCGAAGCCCTGGAGGGGGAGGTGGGCCGTGGCCAGGTCCAGGTGGACCTGGCCCTCGAAGACGCCGGGGCGGAGGGGGGAGAGGCGGAAGGGGACGTTCAGGCGGCGTCGGCCGGGCGACAGGAGGAGGCTTGCGCGTACGGGGCCCACGGGGAGGCGGAGGCCGGGGTCGTAGGTGCGGATGGTGAGGTCGAGCGAGGCGCCGGGGCCGTGCCTGAGTTCCGTGATCTCGTGGCGGAACAGGGCGTTCGGGAAAGGGCGCGTGTCCAGGTCCAGGTCGGTGACGTCCAGTTCGCGGCGGGAGTCCTCCGAGGGCGGGATGTGGTCGCCCCAGTAGCTTCTGCCTTGTCCGTCCGCCGTCACCTGCCTCGGTGCGACCGAGTGGCCCAGGCCGCGGGCCGCCAGCTGGGCCTCGGGCAGGCGGCGGTCGCGGACCAGCTGGACGACCACGCGTTCGGCGCGCGGGAGGCGGGCGTACGCGGAGGGCGTCAGCGTCGCCAGGTACGGGTCGACCAGGTCCGCGAAGGACGCCAGCCATGACTCGTCGCGGTACGGCAGGTCACCGGCGTACATGCGGAAGTCGTGCTTGAGGAACTTGTAGTCCTTGTCCTCGCGCAGCGACTCGTGCCCGGACGCGGCCAGGAAGTCGTCGATCAGGCGCTGCACGTGGACGCGGTCGCGGACGTTGGTGAGCTTGTGGCGTTGGTTGGAGATCGACGCCGCTTGCGGGTCCGCCTGCGGGGCGATGTACCACCGGTAGACCGGGTCGGGGATGACGGTGAACGACTTCGCCAGGCAGTAGGCCTGGGCCGTGAACAGCTGGTCCTCGTAGTGGATGCCCTCGGGGAAGCGCAGCTCGTGGCGGTCCAGGAAGGCTCGGGCGTACATCTTGCTCGTCGCCAGGTGCTCGAAGAGGAGACGGGGGTCGGTCCCGATGCCGTCGAGGGTGCGGCGCTCGGTCACCAGGTGCCGCATCCACGTCGAGCGGCGGCCGGTGTCCGCCCTGACCCGCTGCACCGCGCCCATCGCGAAGTCGATCTCCTGCTCGCGGTGGGCGGCGAGCAGCGACTCGACCGACTCGTCCGTGAGTTCGTCGTCGCTGTCCAGGAACATCAGATACGGCGCCCGGGCGATCTCCAGCGCCCGGTTGCGCGGGGCGCTGCAACCGCCGCTGTTCTCGGGCAGGCGGAGGAGCTGGATACGGGGGTCCTGAGCCGCCAACTCCCTTGCCACCGCGGGTGTCTCGTCCGTCGAGTGGTCGTCGCTGATGATGATCTCGATGTGGGGGTGGGTCTGGCGGCGGACCGAGGCGACCGCGCGGGGGAGGCGTTCGGCGTCGTTGTGGACGATGACCGTCACGGTGACATCCGGGTTCACGAGGCCTCCTGGGGGGTGGGCGCCGGCGTGCGGTCCTCGACCGGGATCACCGGCGGCAGCGACTCCTCGCTCTCGCCGAGGAAGACACGGCGTACGACCCGTTCGGCGGCGCGTCCGTCGTCGTACTCGCAGAACCGGCGCCGGAAGGCGGCCCGGCTCTTGGCCGCGCCCTCGTCGTGCCAGGCGTCCGTGGTGAGGATGTCCGTCAGTTCCTCCTGGGTGCGCGAGACCTGGCCCGGTGGTTCGGCCATCAGGTCGAAGTAGACGCCGCGTGTGGTGCGGTACGTCTCCCAGTCGTCGGCGTGGATGACGATCGGGCGGTCGAGGTTGGCGTAGTCGAACATGATCGAGGAGTAGTCCGTGACGAGCGCGTCGGCGGCCAGGCAGAGCTCCTCGACGGGGTCGTAGGAGGAGACGTCGACGATCCGGCTGCTCCTGCCCGTGCGGCGCGGGCGCGTCAGGGGGGATGCCGAGCCGCCGTAGAAGTAGTGGCCGCGGACCAGCAGGACCGTTTCCTCGCCAAGGCGGTCGGCCAGGGCGGCGAGGTCGAGGCGGGGGGTCCAGCCGGCCTCGTAGTCGCGGTGGGTGGGGGCGTAGAGGATCGCGCGGTGACCCGGGGGGATGCCGAGGCGGGCGCGGATCACGCGGATCTCCTCGGCTCCGGCCGTGTAGTAGACGTCGTTGCGCGGATAGCCGTGGTCGAGGGAGACGAAACGGGAGGGGTACGCCCGCTCCCACATGCGGGTCGTGTGGCTGTTCGCGGAGACGCTGTAGTCCCACTTGTCGACGCGGGCCAGGAGGGCGTCGAAGTCCAGTCCCTTCGCGGCGGCCGGGAAGTCCATCTGGTCCAGGCCCATGCGCTTGAGGGGGGTGCCGTGGTGGGTCTGGAGGTGGACGGCGTCCGGGCGTTTGACCACGGCGTTCGGGAAGTTGACGTTGTTGACCAGGTACTTCGCGCTCGCCAACGTCTCCCAGTAACGGCGGGTGCCGGGCGTGACGTGGTCCGTGCCGGGTGGGAGGAGAGGGGCGTGCTCCCGAGCCACCACCCACACCGGGTGGATCCGCGGGGCGAGTTCGGCGAGCTTGGCGGCGATCGCGGCCGGGTTGCAGGCGACCCCGCGGTTCCAGTAGGCGGCGAAGACCGCCAGGTCGGGGTTGACGGGTCGGCTCAGCGCCCTGCGGTACTGGTGGTCGCGGAGCTTGGCCGCGGCTTCGCGCCTGCGGTCCCTGAGGGTCGATCTCACCGCGCGGCGCGCCCGGTTGGCGGTCTGGAAGGCGCGGTACCTGGTGTAGGCGCCTTCTTCCAGGAGGGCCCGGCGCATGCCCTCGGGGCCGGAGGGGGGCCGGTGGTTCTCGGGGCGGTGGCGTACGGCCGCCTGCGACGCCCGGCGGAAGAACTCCCGCGCCACCGGTTCCGGCAGGTCGGCGCGGGCGAAGGTGCGCAGACAGTCGCGGACCATGACGTCGTAGAGGACGGCGTGGGGGGCGGGGCGGTCCTCGGTGCGGGTGAGGAGTCGTTCGTAGCGGTCGATGAGCGCGTAGTACTGGTGTGCGGTGCGCGGCGGGAGGCTCTCGGGGCGCAGGCGGCGGTCCTCGTACGCGACTTGGTTCAGGCAGGCGATGCGGTCCGCGAGGAGGAGGGTGGTGTAGGCGGTGAACGGCTCGTCGTCCGTGGTGAGGCGGCGTGGGGGTCCCCCCGGGGTGAGCGGATGGGGGAGTTGATCGGTGAGCTGGTCCTCGTACGTCCGCCAGAAGTCCGTGCGGATCGCGCGGTTGCCCAGCAGCGGGGTCAGGCGGAGGAGTCTCGCGGCGTCGTCGAGGGTCCGGTCGGTGCGGCCCGCGCGGGCGAGGAGGCGGCCGTCCCGGCTGGGCAGCGCGGGCGTGTCCCAGGCGCTGTGGACGTGGTCGAAGAGGAGGACGTCCACCTCGTCCGGCAGCTCCGCGGCACGCTCGGCGACCGTGCGCGGGGCGCCCGGGGGCAGGCCGTCCTTGGCGTGGACGAAGTGCAGCCAGCGGCCGGACGCCCGCGCGGCGCCCGCCGCCCGGGCCGCCGCGTCGTCCGTCCCGTCCGGCAGGGGCAGCACCAGCGTCTCGGGAGCCGCGTGCGCCTGGGCCGTGTCCTGGGCCCAGGCGCCGACCGCGGCCACGATCACCTCGACGCCCGGCAGCGGTACGGCGGCCAGGGAGTCGAGGAGTCCGGCCAGGTGTCCCTGCGTGTTCGGCCCGTGGACTATGACGCTGAGCTCGGGCATCGCAGGGACTCCTTCGCTTCGGCTTCGCTCCCGGTGCACCCTCTTCGGTCATATTGGCATCAATGTGAGGAAAGGGGTGGGCGGGGTGCGCCTCACGAGGGACTCCCCCTCATGATGAAAGAGGCACCGCCTTGGGCTTCGGCTGAGGCTTCGGCTCGGGCTTGGCCTGCGCGGCCTTGTCCGGGCCGCCCGTGAATGCCTCGTACGCCTCCAGCACCTCCTCCGTCGGCCCGTCCATGCGCAGCTCGCCGCGCTCCAGCCACAGCACCCGGTCGCAGGTGTCGCGGATCGACTTGTTGCTGTGGCTGACCAGGAAGACCGTGCCCGCGTGCTTGCGCAGCTCGCGGATGCGCTCCTCGGAACGCTTCTGGAAGGAGCGGTCGCCCGTCGCCAGCGCCTCGTCGATGAGGAGGACGTCGTGGTCCTTGGCGGCGGCGATGGAGAAGCGCAGCCGGGCGGCCATGCCGGAGGAGTACGTCCGCATCGGGAGGGTGATGAAGTCGCCCTTCTCGTTGATGCCGGAGAAGTCGACGATCTCCTGGTAACGGTCCCTGACCTGCTCGCGGGACATGCCCATGGCGAGGCCGCCGAGGTGGACGTTGCGCTCGCCGGTCAGGTCGTTCATCAGGGCCGCGTTGACGCCGAGGAGGGAGGGCTGGCCGTCGGTGAAGATGCGTCCGTTCTCCACCGGGAGCAGGCCCGCCACCGCCTTGAGCAGGGTCGACTTGCCGGAGCCGTTGGTGCCGATCAGGCCGATCGCCTCGCCCTTGTACGCGACGAACGACACGTTCTTCACCGCGTGCACCTTGCGCACGCCGGCCGCCTTCTCGGCCTGCTTGCGGCGCAGCATGCGGTTGAGGGCGGCGGTCGCGGAGCCGCGTCCGGCGCCGGTGCCGTTGACCCGGTAGACGATGTCGACGCCGTCGGCGATGACGGTGGGGGTCTTGGCGCCGTCGTAGATGCTCTCGGTGATGGTCTCGGTGTTGTCAGCCACGGCCGTACGTCTCCTCAGCCTTCCAGAAGTAGATGAAGCCGCCGACTCCGGCGAGCAGGGCCCAGCCCGTCGCGGTCAGCCACACGTGCTGCGGCAGCTGGCTGTGATGGAAGCTGTCGATCAGCGCGAAGCGCATCAGGTCGATGTAGACGGCGGCCGGGTTGGCCTGGAGGGCGGGGGCGACCCAGGACGGCAGGTCGTTGTGCTTGCTGAGCAGGTGGTCGATGCTCCACATCACGCCCGAGACGTACATCCACGTGCGCAGGACGAACGGCATCAGCTGTGCGATGTCCGGCGTCTTCGCGCCCAGCCGCGCCATGATCATCGCGATGCCCGCGTTGAAGGTGAACTGCAGCACCAGTGCCGGGATCGCCAGCAACCAGGACGCGGCCACCGGCACGCCGAAGCAGAGCAGGATCACGACCAGCGCGGCCATCGAGAACAGCAGCTGCTGGAGCTGCTGCAGCGCGAACGAGATCGGCAGCGCCGCCCGCGGGAAGTGCAGGGCCCGTACGAGGCCCAGGTTGCCGGAGATCGCCCGGGTGCCCGCCATGATCGAGCTCTGCGTGAACGTCCAGATGAACACGCCCGTCACCAGGAACGGGATGTAGTCCGGCACGCCCTTCTTGGTGTTCAGCAGCACACCGAAGATGAAGTAGTAGACCGCCGCGTTCAGTAGCGGGGTCATCACCTGCCAGACCTGGCCCAGCTTCGCCTGGCTGTACTGGGCGGTGAGCTTGGCCGTCGAGAACGCGGAGATGAAGTGGCGCCGCGCCCACAGCTGGCGGACGTACTCGGGCAGGGAGGGGCGGGCGCCGCTGACGGAGAGGCCGTGGCGGGCGGCGAGGGCCGTGAGGTCGTCGTCGGCGGGTGGGGTCGCCGTCGTCGGGGGCGGTGTGTGGAGGACCTGGCTCACATCCGCTGCTTTCGCTCGGGGGGTGGGGTGGTGCGGTGCTCGTGCGGCTGGTGTGTCCGTCACCCGGCGTTTTCTTACGCTTCTCTTCACGTCTTCTTACGTCGGGACGGGACCGTTTCGTCGCAACGCGAGCGTAGGCCGAATTGACGTCGGAACGCAACCGTTTCGTCGTGACGGGTGCGTGGCGATGAGACCGGCTCGTCGTAACGGTCGGCGTCGGGACGGGACCGTTTCGTCGCAACGCCCTATGCTGGTCCGCATGACGACCAACGCCGACGAGCCGCAGACGCGTCCGCGCCGCCGGGCCCCCGCCGGAGCCGCCGTGCTCCGGGAGGATGTGACGGAGGCCATCCGAGCGGCCGTCTTCGAGGAGCTCGCGGCCGTCGGCTATGCGCGGATGTCCATCGAGGGCATCGCGCGCCGCGCGGGCGTCGGCAAGACCGCGGTGTACCGCCGCTGGCGGTCCAAGCTGCACCTCGTTCTCGACGTCGTCTCGGCGCTCGCGGTGCAGGGCCTGCCCGCCCCGGACACCGGATCCCTCGAGGGCGACCTCCGGCTGCTGTACGAGGTGACGTCCCGCGCCCTGCGCCACCCCGTGGCCTCGCAGATCATCCCCGACCTCCAGGCCGAGGCGGCCCGCAACCCGGACATCGCCGAGGCCATGCAGAAGGCTCTGCGGGAGGGGCAGGACGGCGTCGCCAGCAAGATCGTGGTGGCGGCGGAGCAGCGCGGTGAGATCCGCACGGGCTTCGACGCGGAACTGGCCCTGGACCTGATCTCGGGCCCCCTGTACTGGCGCTCGGTGGTGATCCGCAGTCCGAAGCTCCCCAAGGGCTATCTGGGCGCCTTGGCGCGGGCCACCGCGGAGGCGCTCAAAGCGTTGTGAGCCACCGGGCAAGAGGGCGCCATGAGAGTCGTGATCGCCGGGGACAACGCTCTGCTGCGCGAAGGGCTGGTCCTCCTGCTGAGGTCGAGTGGACCGACCGCCGTGTCGTGGACGACGGTGCCGTCGAGCGCGGGTTTCGTCTGGTCCGAGAAGCCGGTGTCGTTCCTGGGGTGCTCTGGCTACCGCCATCGCCTGTCTCGTCGCCTCCTCCTCTGGTCCTGCTGGGGCACGGGGGCAGCGGGCACAAGAGAAGTGAGCGAATCGGTGGTCTGGCTCGCTGGTTCGCGTCCCGTGCCGGCCTTGCCGCACTCGCGATCGACGGGCCGTACCATGGCCAACGAGTCCCCAGCCCGCTCTCAGTCGCGGAGTACCAGGCCCGCATGGCCGATCAGGGGATCGACGTCGTCCTCGACCGAATGGCGGACGACTGGCAGGCGGCTGTGAATGCCCTCGGGGCGTTGGGCATCGCGGACACTGACCATCTCGCCTACCTGGGCATGTCCATGGGGACTCGGTTCGGTATCCCCTTGGCTGCCGCCCTGGGCGACCAACTCCGCTGTGTCGTCCTCGGCAAGTTCGGCCTCCGGCAAGGACCGGCCCTGCACAGAGGCATGGAAGCGCCGGAACGCATGGCGAGGGACGCCCGCCGGATCACTGCCCCAGCCCTGTTCCACGTCCAATGGCACGACGAGATCTTCCCCAGGGACGGTCAGCTGGCCCTCTTCGACGCACTCGGGTCACAGGACAAGCAACTGGTCGGCTACACCGGTCCCCACGCCGAGACAAAGCCCGTTGTCATCACCCTCTGGCGCGACTTCGTCTCCCGCCACCTGGCAGCTCAGGTCGGTCAGTGACTCGTCCTAGCCCTCGTCGGCATGCAGCTTGCGGGCGAGTGCGGAGAGTTCCTCCGCGTCCAGAATCCGCCCGTCGAACCCCGGCAGCGGTACATGCAGCGGCGTGGTCCAGCGTTCGGGGACCGCGGTGATCCCGTGCACGGCGCCGGCGAGCCCGCCCGTCACGGCCGCCACGGTGTCCGTGTCGCCGCCGAGGTCGATGGCGGCGCGTACGGCGTCCTCGTACGAGGAGGTCGTACGCAGGGCCCAGACGGCGGAGCCGAGGCAGGGCCAGACCGCGCCGTTGAACTCCGTTGCCAGGTCCGGGTGCCAGTCGGGGGCGAGGACTACGGCGTACCGGTCCCGGTGTTCTGGATGTACGGCGGTGAGCGTGTCGGCGATTGCGTCGAGCGGGTCGTCACCGTCCAGCGCGAGCCGTATCAACTCGTGGAAGACCGCCGTGCCTTCCCACGCGGCCCGGTCGCCGTGGGTGAGGGCGGCGAGGCGGCGGGCGGCGTCCATCGTGGCGTCCTGCCCGCGGTTCGCGAAGAAGACGGCGGAGGGGGACGCCCGCATCAAGGCCCCGTTCCCCGCCGCCCGTTGACTGACCTGGAAGTGCAGGACCGCTGCCGTGTTCCACGGGTCACCGCTGCTCAGTACGGCCTCGGTCTGGAGGCCGATGTCCTTGGGCTCGGCGGCCGCCCACCGCTGGAACCGTCGGAAGATGTCCGGGAGTTCGAGTCCGCCGCACTCCAGCAGCGACTCCCCGACGAGTACGGCCATCTGCGTGTCGTCGGTCGCCTCGCCCGGCTCCCAACCGCCGCCCCCGCACATCTCACCGCCGTGGCCCGGCTTGGGGAAGCGGGCGGAGAACGCGCCTTCGGGGCCGAACTCGAAGGGCGCGCCCAGGGCGTCGCCTACGGCGGAGCCGATGACGGCGCCGAGGGCGCGGTTCCTTCGGGAGGGGGCGCTCATCCGGGGAGGTCGTTGCCGTTCTTGAGGGCGGCCAAGAGGGCGTGGAGGGCGGTGCGGTTGGTGGTGAGGACGGTGGTGGGGGTGTCGCTTTCGCGGAGGTGTATGGAGGTGGGGGACGGGGTGGGGAGGGCCAGTTCGACGCAGTTGTCGCCGTCTCCGCCGCCGGAGAAGGAGGACTTTTGCCAGGTGAGGTCCGGGGACATGGAAGCGCCTTTCACAGCTCACGGACGATGCGGGTGATCAGGTCCCGGGAAGCGGTCTGGGGCAGGGCTGAGGTTGAAACGCGGTCGTAGCGTTGCCGGTACTGCTTCAGCCGGGACTCGGCGTCGATGAAGGTTCCGCCGTGACCCGTGTCGATCTGCACAGTGTCGAGCGGCGGGACGGGGCCGTGCAGATAGAGCATGGAGTACCCGGCGCCGGCGAAGTCCTCACTGTCGAAGGGGACAACGCGGACGCTCACGTGGTCCAGTTCGGAGCGGTCGAGGATGTGTTCCAACTGGCTTCGGGCTGCCTTGCGTCCGCCGACGCGGAGACGGAGGGCTGCTTCATGGATCACGGCCTCGTACGGCGTTGCGTGCTCCTCCGAGAGGATCTGCTGGCGTCGCGACCGGAACGCCACGTGCGCGTCCTGCTCCTTGCGTGGCCAGTTCGGCGTTGCGTAGCCGAATGCGGCCCGCATGTGGTCCTCGGTCTGCAACAGGCCCGGGATGTGCGCCATTTCAAAGGTCTGGATCCGCGTGGCGTGCTGTTCGTGGTCCGCGAGGTCGAGCCCCGAGGGTGCGACGATTCCGCGGAACTCTTCCCACCAGCCCTTGACCCGCTCGGTTGCCATGGCGACCAGTGCGTCGACGTATGCGGAGTCGTCACAAGCACAGTGTGCCGCGAGGCGCCGGATGCGGTCCTCGCTGATCCCGCTGCGGCCCGCCTCAACGGCACTCTGCTGTACGGGGTTTGAGCCGAGCAGTGCGGCGGCGGCACGGGCCGTGATGCCCGCTCGCTCACGCATCTTGCGCAGTTCGGTCCCCAGCCGCTCCTGTCGGAGGGTGGGATTGCTCCTCGGCGGCATCCGTGCTCACTTCCTGGTCGCTTGCTGATGAGTATGCCGTGCCGAACGGCCAGTTTCCGGCATCAGGTTGTGCCGTCACCACCTTACGCCCTACTGTCAGTGATGCAGACGGCACCCTCCGTTGCGTACGGCTTCCGCCTGCCTCAATTCCCCTGTATCCATGGCAACTTGGAGCTGACCCCCCATGCCCGAATACAGCCTCCGCATCCCATCCCACGCCACTTCGCCCCGCATCGCCCGCGACTTCGTCACCTCCGTACTGCAGGCGCAGCAACTCGGCGCCATCGTCGACGACGCGGCGCTCTGCGTCTCGGAGTTGGTCACCAACTCGTGCGTCCATGCGGCCGGAACCGGCGCCGGGCTCCTCCTCGTCACCAACCCGGTCGGCATCCGCGCGACGGTCTTCGACGGGGACGTGACCCAGCCCGCCATGAGGGAGGGGTACGACCCCGAGAGCGGGCGAGGGTTGTGGATCCTCGACGCGCTGACCGAGGGCCGCTGGGGAGCCGAGCGTGGTGGGTGGCGGACTGGGCGCAGAGGCGAGGGCGGGAAGGGTGTCTGGTTCGAGCTCGGGGCACCCGGCCCGTCCGGGGTCGGCCGATGACCGTCCGGTCGTGCACGGGCACGGCTACGCCGGCAGATGATGAGTGCGGGCCTGCTGGGCCTGACCGGCGGGAGAGAGGGGAACGAGGGATGAGCGCACAGCCGGTGCATCACGACGGGCCGATCATCCCGATGCCCCCGTTGACCAGGGATGCGTTGCGCGAGGCCGTGAAGCGGCTGAGCCTGGTGAATCTCCCGCAGTTCGACCTGGAAGCCGGGCGGGCATTCGACCAGGCCAGTCACACCGGGAGCACGGCTCCGCTCCAGATCTTCCTGAAACGCTGGGGCGTATTCGTGGCGATCGAGCGGGATCCGAGGCGGGCGGCCCATCTGCATGAGGCCGAGCGGATCTCCCAGGACGGCAGCGCCGGCGAAGAGGCGTTTCATGCCGCCAAGGCGGAGATCAACGGAATCCTGCGCGAGGCCGAGCAGGAGATCGAGGGTCTTCAACTGTTGCGTGCTTCGCTTATGGATCCTGGTTGATGCTGCATAGCAGGATCGGTGTGGATCTGTAGGTAATCCGGTGGTCTGTCATGCGATTGTGCGGGGTTCACGCTGGTTTGCGCTGTCCGGTGGTGAGGCGGCCGTAGGGTCCGTGGTCATGGAGCTTCTTCGTTTGGCGGTGGCCGCGCGCAGGGTGGGTGTGCACCCGGGGACACTGCGGCTATGGGCGAACGAGGGCAAGGTCGCGGTGGTGTGGGTGGGCCGGGAACGGCGTTTCTCCACCGAGGCGTTGGACGCGTTGACGGGGAGTACGGCGTCGGCTGAGCGGCGTGAGGCGCTGTATGTGCGGGTTTCGGGCACCAGCGGGCAGGAGTCGTCGCTGGCTGCTCAGGAGGCGGAGTTGCGGGCTTCGGCTTCGGGTGTGGTGGTCGCGGTGTTCCGGGACCGGGCCTCGGGGCTGCGGGAGTCGCGTCCGGGTCTTGACCGGTTACTGAAGCGGGCCGTGGCGGGGGAGTTCACCCATGTACGGGTCACTCATCGTGACCGTCTGGCCCGGTTCGGTGCGGCTTGGCTGATCGAGGTGCTGGCTCATCGCGGGGTGGCGGTCGAGGTCCTGCATGCCAAGGGCGCGGCCGGGGGGATGGAAGAGCTGCTGGACGATTTCATGTCTCTGGTGGCCACCTTCGCCGGACGGATGTACGGGCTGCGCTCGCGCGAGGCGCGGCGGCGGCTGCTGGCCGAGGCCGATGAGCGAATCGATGGTCCTCCCTGCGGTACCGGCATCCCAGGTCCAGGTCGCCTGCCTGCTCCCGAAACCGATGCTGTGCGGGCTGGGGACGGCCGTGGCTAGGTTGACGGCGACGGCGACGTGTACCGCCTTCCGGGCCGTCGTCGAAGACGGCGGGCACAGGGTCGGGCAGCGGGTGCTGTACGAACGGGTGGGTTTCCTGGCCGTCTTGTGCCGGGACCTCACCGCCCGGCTGGTCGCGGCCCGGTGGGACGAGACGTCGCTGGAGGTGCTGGCCCCTGGGGTGGACGAGCGGGGCGAGGTGCTGCCGTCCAAGGGCTGGATGGCCCTGCGCCGCCTGGGATGGAACACTCCCGGCCCGGCTTCTGCTTCTGCTTCTGCTTCTGCTGAGTGTGCCGGGGCGGGCGGGACCGTGACGGTGTATGTGCCGGACCGGGTGCGGCGGGCCGGTGAGGAGCAGGCCGCCCGCACGCTGCGCCTGGCCCTGCATCGCCGGGCCGTGGCCGGGGCGCTGCTGGCGACGTGGCCCGCCGATCCTTCCCGGCGTACCCAGGCGGAGTGGACGGCCCTGCGCAAGGTGCTGCCCGCCGGGACGAGTGCGGCTGAGATCCGTAACCGGACCCGGCAGATCCGCGACTTCGCCCGCGCCCATGACGGGCGCCTGCCCGCAGGCCTGTGCGAGTTGGAGGAACCCCCGGCGGTGGCCGCCTTGGTGCTGCTGGCGGCGATGGACCGCCAGCAGACCACCCTGGAGCGCGTGGACCCTGGGCGGGCGCGGCTGCGGGTGAAACTCCCGCTGTGCGCCGCACCCGTCTCCCGCCGCGACTGGGCCTGGCACGTCATCGACCTGCGCCTGCCCGCCACCGTCGAGGCCGACGCGCTCCTGCACGCCCCGACCCTGCGCCCCACCCCCGGCGGGCGTATCGCGGTGGATCTGCCGCACTCAAGGCCGGTGGCCACCTCCAAAGCCACCGGACACACCGTGGCGGTCGGTTTCGACTGGGGGGTGAACACCCTGCTGACCGGCGCGGTGGGCCGCCTGACGGGGCGTGGCACCACGGCACGGGTACTCACCGACGGCCGTCCCCTGGTCTACGACGCCACCGCGATCAGTGCCAAACTGCACCGGCTGCGCACCCACCGCGAACACCTGGCGGTCAAACGCGACCACTACCGGGCGCTCGCGGCCGGGCTCGGCGCGCCGCACCGCGCCTGGGGCGAGCTCCTTGACCGTGCGGCGGTGCTGGAGCGCGAGCATGAGCGGGTATGCGCCCGCATCCGCCACCTCAATGACGCGCTGGCGTGGTCGGCCGCCCGCTGGGCCGTCGACCAGGCAGCCGCGCTCGGCGCGTCCGTGATCTACCTCGAAGACCTGGCCACCCTGGAAACCCGCGGCAGGCGCCGGGGCAATGCCCGGCTGTCCGGGCAGGTCCGCGGCACTCTCACCGAAGCGATCCGGCACCTGGCCGCCAAGAGAGACCTCACCGTCGTCACGGTTCCCGCGCGCGGCACCTCCGCCCTGTGCCCGCGGTGCCTGGCAGCGCTCGGCCACCATCCGGCCCCCGACCGGCTCGGCGAGCGCGGCTGGAAATGGGCCCACTGCACCGGCTGCGGCCTGTCCCTCAACCGCGACCACGCCGCCGCACGCCGCATCGTCTCCCGCGGCCTGCTCGCCCAGGCCCACACCACCACCGACCACGCCACCGGTACCCGCACCGTCCGCACCACTGTCGACGGCCCTGTCACCGTGGTACGCCGACCGAAGAAGACCACCCGCCGCATGCGCCGTGCCTGCCACGCGCAAGCCCGCCCCACCCGGCCGGCCGGACCGAAGGCCACCCCGGGCAAAGCCCGCCCCACACCGGCCCGCCGGTCGAAGACTTCCCGCCGTATGCCCGCAGTGCCTACGGTCCCCGCCACCACCCCCGCCGGGGCGGTAAAGCGTCCGGCGGGGCATGACACCCAGACACCCACCCCCTCCCCGGGGCAGGGACCAGGTCATGGAGTACCCGCCCCCCGTCGCCCGGAAGAACTCCTTCCGGGCGACGGGAGACGGCTCTCACGCGAAACCTGTCGGCAGCGCACCCGCGCCGCCGAGCGGACCGGCTTCCACCACGTGCACGCCACCGAGGTCCACTCCCTCACCCCGAGGTTCGGACCCCACCGTGACGGCACACGGCCACGCCGCGCCCGAAAAGCCTGAAACCCTCAGGCACACACAGAGTTTCCGAGACGCTTGAACCACCAACAGGGGGAACACTTCTTGGAGCCACCGAACCCATTTGTCTATCGGCTGGTCATCGTCCCAGAGGTTCGAGACTGGCTGCACCAGCTCAGGCGGGACGACCCGGAAACGCTGAAACACATCTCCGCCGCACTCACTCGGCTGCAGGAACGAGGGCCAGGGCTGGGGCGCCCGACAGCCGATCGGATCACCGGGTCCCAGTACGCGATGAAGGAACTCCGGCCGCGCTCAGGCGGTCGGGTATCCATCCGCATGCTGTACGTTTTCGACCCCCAGCGCCAGGCGGTTGTTCTCGCCGCCGGTAACAAGGCCGGAAACTGGACCGGCTGGTACGACGAGACGATCCCGATCGCCGAAGACCGATATGAGCGACACTTGAAGGAGATGGAGGAGGGCCGACGATGAACAACCACGAAGCGGGCGTCTATGACACCCCTGACGACCTTCTCGCCGAATTCTTTGACGATCCCGCAGACCGCGAAGAAGTCAAGCGGGAAGCTGAGCGCCTGGCCGCAGAGGAACGCGGTGCAAGGCTCATCGAACTCCGCGAGCGCGCCCGCGCCACCCGCGAAGACGTCGCCCGCCGCATGGGCGTCGAACTCGCCCGTGTCATCACCCTGGAATCCGGCGCCGTCAGCCTCCCTCATATCGACCTCTCCCACATCGACGAACTGGAGATCAGCACCTCGGACGAGTTGATCCCCCTTGCCCAGCTCATCTTCGATCTGGCCGCCTATATCCAGGCCATTGGAGGGGACGTGCGGCTCGAGATCACTCAACCCGGCGGGCGAGTCGGGTTCCTCCCCGCCCCCGCAGATCGCATCAACGCCGACCTGCTCCACACGATCCTGAAGCAGAAACCGGAAAGCCTGAAGGTCATCGCAGACGTGGACGGCTTCCGCACCGAAGTCGCCTGACCACGTGCGCCGTGGCTCAGTCCCGCGCCGCCTCCGGATGCAGCCGTACCCAGCCCTCCCACGCCGACGTGATCATGTCCTGCACGTCGTGTTCGGCCGTCCAGCCCAGTTCCTTGGCGGCGCGGTCGGCGGAGGCGACGACGCGGGCTGGGTCGCCGGGGCGGCGTGGGGTGACCGTGGGGGGACGGTCGTAGCCGGTGAGGGCGTTGATGTGGTCGATCATCTCCCGGACCGAGACGCCTTCCCCGCGGCCGATGTTGAGGGTGAGGTCGCGACCGGGGGAGGCCTGGAGAGCGCGGGCCGCCGCTACATGGGCCTCCGCCAGGTCGACGACGTGGATGTAGTCGCGTACGCACGTCCCGTCCGGGGTCTCGTAGTCGTCGCCGAAGATGCGCGGGGGCGCGTTCTCCGTGAGCTTCTCGAAGACCATGGGGATGAGGTTGAAGACGCCGACGTCCGCGAGGTCCGGGCTCGCCGCGCCCGCCACGTTGAAGTAGCGGAGCGATGCCGTGGACAGGCCTGTGGCCTTGCCTGTCGCCCGCACCAGCCACTCGCCGGCCAGCTTCGTCTCGCCGTACGGCGACATCGGCACGCAGGGCGTCTCCTCCGTCACCAGGTCGCCATGGAGTGCGGCGTCCGGCATGCCGTACACCGCCGCGGAGGACGAGAAGACGAAGGACGGCACACCGGCCGCCGTCACGGCCTCCAGGAGGACGCGCAGGCCCTCGACGTTCTGCCGGTAGTAGTGCAGCGGCAGATCGACCGATTCGCCGACCTGCTTCTTCGCCGCCAGATGGACGACGCCGGTGACGCCGTGGTCCGCGAGGGCGCGGGCGACGCGGTCGCCGTCCAGGACCGAGCCCACCACCAGCGGGACCCCGGCGGGGACGCGCTCGGCGATGCCGGTGGACAGGTCGTCGTACACCACCGCCCGCTCACCCGTCCGGGTCATCGCCCGTACGACATGCGCCCCGATGTAGCCGGCGCCTCCGGTGATCAGCCAGGTCATGTGCGGCCGCCCCCTCGTCGGTCAAAGGTCGGTCAAAGGTCGGTCAAAAGTGAGGTACCGGTCATCAGTCATCATCATCAGTGAAGCAGGTGACGGAGCCTGCGGCGGGCAACGGCGGCAACTCCGCGTGAACCCGTGGCGACGCGCAGCGCCAGTGCCCCGGAATGCGTGGCGTACGGCCGCACCAGCACCAGGCCGTGACGGGCGCTCAGCCCGGCACGACGGCGCAGCAGACCGGCGCCCGCGAGTGCGTGCGCCGTGACCTCACGGTGCGCGCCGTCGCGGAAGACGAGGCGCAGGCGCAGGTCCCAGGTGCCCGCGCCGAGCGCGGCCGCGTCGACCGTCGTCTCGGCCGACCAGCTGCCGTCGGGGGCGGGGGCGAGCGCGGTCGTACGGCTGTGACGCGCGCGGCAGTCCGTGCGGTGCCGCCACTCCACCTCCACTGTGTCCGGGCCCGATTCGCCGCCCGCCTCGGCCAGTCGGCCGTACAGGTCGTGCAGGCGCAGCCGCAGGTGCAGGCGGCCGGCACGCGCGCGTGGGCGCAGTTCCGCGTCGACGGTGAGGGGGAGGAGGCTGACGGGGCAGGTGAGGAGGGGTTCCAGGGTGATCCCGGGGAGGTCGGCCGACCAGACGGGGGTGCCGTCCGGGGCGTGCGCGTAGGGAGGGAGGAGGCGTGCGGGGCGGGCCGCGAGCTCCCGGAGGCGGGGCAGGTCGCGCGGCTCGGGGGAGGCCAGGATCACGCGGCCGAGGAGGCGGCCGGGTGCGGTGGGGTTCCGGGCCCAGTCGGCCGCGTCGTACTCCGCGAGGTACGCCCGCGTGTGCGCCCACCACGCACGCCGGTAGTTCGCGTCGTGCAACCCCAGCTCGTGGACGTACATGCGCAGCTCGTGGTCGAGGAACTTCGCGCGCGCCGCCCGTGCGAGCACCTTCTGGCCGGCGGCGAGGAGGATCTCGTACGTCAGTCGGCACGCGTGCGTGCGTGCCTGCCAGTTCTCGATGTCGGCGCGGTCGAGGGAGATGGACAGGCGGTGGGCGGACCGGCGCACGTGCCAGACGTAGACCGTGTCCGGGACGAGGACGATGCGCGGGCCGGCGGCCAGCACGCGCGCGGTGAAGACGAAGTCCTCGTAGGGGAAGCGGCCCTCGGGGAAGCGGATGCCGTGCGTGTTCAGGAAATCCGTGCGGTAGAGCTTGTTGACGCAGATCGTGTCGTGGACGAGGCGGGGGCGCCGTGCGGGGTGCTCGATCACGGCGTGCGCTGCGTAAAGGGGCGCCTGCCAGGGGACTTCGCGCCCTTCGGGCAGCTCGCGGCGCACGCACAGGCCGCTCGCCACCTCCGCGTGCGCCTGCGTCGCCGCTGTGAGCAGTGCGTCCACCGCGCCGGGCGGCAGGATGTCGTCGCTGTCCAGGAACATCACGTACGGCGAGGTCACCGCGTCGAGTCCGGTGTTGCGGGGGGTGCCGCAGCCGCCGCTGTTGGCCGGGAGCCGGAGCACCCGTACGCGCGGTTCCGTGGTGGCCAGGTCGGCGAGCAGGTCCGCGCTGCCGTCCGTCGAGCAGTCGTCGACGGCGACGACCTCGGCGACCGCGGGGCCCTGCGCGAGGGCCGAGCGGACGGCGTCCGTCACGTGGGAGGCGTCGTTGTGGCCGATGACGACGACGGCGACAACGCCGACAAGGCCGACGGCGGTGACGGCGGTGACCTGGGGAGTGTCGGAGGGACGTTTCATCACGGCGGATCGTAAGCCGGGCTAATGCCGTGAGCGCGACAATATGCCGCCAAACGGTGGTCAGGAGCTTGCTACTCGCACCCCGGCGTCTCCCCCAGCGCCGCCTCGTCCAGGGTCGTGGTGAGTCGGTCGAGGCGTTCGCGCAGGTCGCGGATCTCCTCTAGGTCGAAGCCGGTCGCGGCGGCGATCCGGCGCGGCACCTGAAGCGCGCGCTCGCGCAGCGCCACGCCCGCCTCGGTCAGCCGTACCTCCACGGAGCGTTCGTCGCGGGCGCTGCGCTCCCGGCGTACCAGGCCGGCCGTCTCCAGTCGCTTGAGCAGCGGCGAGAGCGTGCCGGAGTCGAGGCGCAGGTGTTCGCCCAGCTTCTTCACGGGCAGCTCGCCCCGCTCCCACAGCACCAGCATCACCAGGTACTGCGGGTACGTCAGCCCGAGCTCCTTGAGGACCACGCGGTAGACGCCGTTGAAGGCGCGCGAGGCGGCGTGCAGGGAGAAGCAGATCTGGGAGTCCAGGCGCAGCCAGTTCTCTTCGGTGGTGGCGGGTGTCGGCATCGTGCTCATGTCTCCAGGATAGCTCTTGCGGGCCATTTAGTTGTAGACAATTGAATTGTGTGCTCTACTTGTCGCAGAAGAAGCGCAGAAGAAGTACGTGACTGAAGTACGTGACTGAAGAGGGATGGTTTTTTCATGGACGCGCTCTACACCGCTGTCGCCACCGCCACCCACGGCCGTGACGGACGTGCCGTCTCCTCCGACGGCAAGATCGACCTGGCGCTCGGCATACCGGTGGAGATGGGCGGCAACGGGCAGGGCACCAACCCGGAGCAGCTGTTCGCCGCCGGTTACGCCGCCTGCTTCGGCAGCGCCCTCGGCCTCGTCGGCCGTCAGGCCAAGGTCGACGTGAGCGACGCCGCCGTCACCGCCGAGGTCGGCATCGGCAAGCAGGGCGAGGGCTTCGGCCTCAAGGTCGCCCTCCGCGTCGAGCTGCCCGACAGCGTGGACGAGGAGACCGGCCGCAAGCTGGTCGAGCAGGCCCACCAGGTCTGCCCCTACTCCAACGCCACCCGGGGCAACATCGAGGTCGACCTCGTCATCGAGTAACCGCCGGAAAGCCCCGGTAACCGCCGGAAAGCCCCGGTAACCGCCGGAAAACCCCGCACACACCTCATCCGACCCGCGCCAACACCTCCCCCGTCCGCCTGCTCCACGCCACCACCACCGCCTCCTCGGGCACCGGGTGCCAGCGCGTCAGCAGCAGCCAGCGCACGTGATAGCGGCGGGCGACGGCGACGCGTTCGGCGCGGGTCGAGGTCGGGGCGAGGTAGGCGCGGATGTCGGCGAGGCGCCGCAGCCGCTCGCGTTCGTCCAGGGCCGCGTCCGGCCAGGCGGGCGCGGCGAGGTTCGGGCCGTATCCCGCGATCGCGTGGACGGAGTAGTAGCCGTCGGTGATCACGACCTCGCCGGGCCCGATGTGCAGCGCGGCCCACTCGTACGTCGGCCAGCGCGGCGGCTGCGCGAAGCCGACCGGGTCCAGTGAGCGCGGGACGACCGCCCCGGCCTGGACCGTGAGGAAGCCGACGCACGCCCCGGCCGCCGCGGCCCCGCCCAGCACCCGCCGCCACACGCCCCACGGCCGCGGCGCCGCCAGCTCCACGGCCAGCGCGAACTGCGGCGCCACCAGCGTGAGCCCGAGGATCCTGCCGTACGTGTAGTGCCCGCTGACCCAGCCGTACGCCACCACCAGGCAGTCGAGGCCGAACATCAGCCCCAGCGGATCCCGCCAGGAACCCCGCCTCCCCCGGAGCCACAGCGCCGGCAGCCCCAGCAGCGCCAGCCCGAAGTGCCCGTCGAGATCCTGGTAGAGCCGCCGGTGCATCGCGTCCACGCTGCCGTCCCCGGCCAGCGCGAGCACGTCGAAGTACGGCCAGCAGGCGGCGACCAGCAGCGTGGCCGCACCCACCAGCACCCACCGCCCCACGACCGCCGCGGACCAGCCCCGCTGCCATCCGGCGACCAGGGCCACCGCCCCCAGCACGGCCGCCACCGCCGTGATCGGATGGATCAGCAGGATCACCCCGTACAGCGCGCCGAGCCCGGCGCACCCCACCGCCCGCCGCACGCTCCCCTCTGGAACCCGCCCCACATCGCGAGCCCGCCCCCGGTCCCGAGCCCACGCCCCCGTGACCCCCCACGCCCAGAACGCCAGCCCGATCGCGAACGTCGACGGATACCCCAGATTCCCCGTCATCGACATCAGCCCGAGGTACCCGCTCCACCACGCCCGCTCGGTCCCCCACAGCAGCGTCATCGCGGCCAGTGCCAGCACCGGCGCCCACTGCCGAGGCGTCAGCACGCGCACGAAGCGGCCGATGCCCATCAGCAGGACCAGCAGGTTCACCGGCCCGGCGAGCCGCACCACCTCCCAGCCGCCCAGCCCCGTCAGCCGCGCGAACGCGCCCTGCGCGACGGCGTACGGCGAGTAGTACGGGCTGCCCGCGCCCGGCAGATCGGCCATGGGGTGGCGCGGGTGGAGCAGGCCGGCCTTCAGGCGTTCGACGACCGCCGCGTGCTGCCCGGCGTCGCAGCACAGCGGCACCCGCCAGTACGCCAGCGACATCACCAGCCAGAACAGGAAGCCGAAGACCTGGTACGGAGTCGGACGCCGGCTGCGGCGGCCGCGCAGTGCGCTCGCACCGCGCACGGTCCGCCGGACCAGAACGCCGGCGCTCATCGGACGGCGCTCATCGGACGGGGGAGACACGAAGGGGCTGAACCATTGGCCGTATGTTCCCGCCGGGGTCAACGGCTTAGCCGCGCGTCACCTCATCGAGTGAGCCCGATCGGGGTGCCCCTGCGCCGGCATCACCACCCGGCCCCGTACGACGGACTCCAGCAGCAACGGCACCCCCACCACCGGCAGCAGCCACGCCAGCACGATCAGCCGTTCGCCCCAGATGTTGATGTCCGGATGCCCGGCCTGCGTGAGGATCCCGGTGAACGCGGCCCCCAGCACAAACCCGCCGAACGCCCGCCGCCGCCCCCGCCACACACCCCACGCCCCGGCGGCCAGCGCCGCCAGGAACAGCGGCTCCCACAACCGTCGGCGCAGCCACTCCCCCCAGAAGTTGACCTGGAGATGAAGGAACTCCGGCCACGGATGCGACCGGTCGGGCCGGGAGAAGTGACCGGTGAGCAGATCCTGGAGGCTCTCGGACTCGGACGGATAGTGCAGCACCCTCGCCAGCAGCATCGTCCCGGCCACCGCACCGCAGCCCACGACCGCGAGCGCCACCACCCCGCGCCCCGCGGCCGAACCCCGCCGCCACCGCCGTACGGCGATCACCGCCCCCGCCCCCGCCAGGCACATCCCCAGAAACAGCGCCTGCGAGTGCTTCACCGTGAACAGGGCCGCCAGCGAGCCGCCCACCAACGCGAGACCGGCCCGCTCCCGATGCCCGTGCAGCACCAGCGCGCACCCCCACACCGCCGCCAGGGTCAGGGCCAGCAGCAGCCCTTCCGTCATCGGCCGCATGGCGGTCGTCCCGGACGGCAGGACGTAGTACAGCGCCTGACCGGTCAGCGCGAGCGGTACCGCCACGGACAAGGTGCGCAGGATCAGAAAGACGAGCACCCCACCCGCGACCGTGACCGCGACCCCCGCCGCCCACACCCCCCACTTCACGCCGAACACGACGAGGAACGGCACCAGGAACACCGGATACCCGGGCCGCACCTCGAAGATCCGCATGAACCTCTCCGGCATGAACGGGACCGTGTGCCCGCCGGTCTGCCCCGCCCGCAGCCGCGCGTCCACGTTCCGCCACTCCGCCGCCCGGCACTGCTCAAGGACCCACCGGGTCGGGCTCGGCGCGTGGAAGCGCACCACGTTCACCTTCTGGTTGCGGTGCGCGATCGACGCCCTGCCCGCGCAGGCGTAGTCGATGGTCGCGGCCGCCGCCTCCCGCTTGCTGTCGCCGCGCAGGCTCAGGGCGTACGCCAGGTAGTTCTTGGAGTCGGGGGTGTCCCGGCCGGAGACGTTCGCGAGCTGGAGCACGGCGAACACCGCGGCCAGGACCAGCACCCAGGTGCGCGGCCTCACGAGGAGGTCAGCAGGTCACGGTCGGCGGCGGGCGCCCGCAGCGGCTCGGGCACCGGTGCCGGCTCGGGCACCCACCCGTCCTCGCCGAGCAGCAGCGTCCGTACGACCCGCTCGGCGGCGCGTCCGTCGTCGTACTCGCAGAACCGGTCCCGGAAGGCGGCCCGCAGCCGCGCCGACTCCTCGTCCTGCCAGGTCCGGGAGGCGAACAGCCACGCCAGCTCCCGGTAGGAGCGCGAGACGTGGCCCGGGGAGTCGGCGGTGATGTCGAAGTAGGTGCCCCGGCTCGCCGCGTACGCGCCCCAGTCGTCGGCGTGGACGACGATCGGCCGGTCCAGGAGGGCGTAGTCGAACATCAGGGCCGAGTAGTCGGTGACCAGGACGTCGGAGGCGAGCAGGACGTCCTCGACGTGCGGTTCGTCGGTGGCGTCGACCAGGATGCCGCGCCGGTGCAGCTCGGCCAGGCCCATTCCGCGGGCCGGGCCGGTGGCCAGGGACGGGTGCAGGCGGACGACGAGGGTGTGGCCGGCGCCGAGGTCCTCGGCGAACCTGGCCAGGTCGACGCGGTCGACATGACCGCCCCGGCGGTAGTCGCGGCGGGTCGGCGCGTACAGCACGACCGTGTGGTCGGCTGGGATGCCCAGCCGGGCACGGACGGCCTCGGCGTCGCCAGGCCGGGCGTTGACCAGCGCGTCGTTGCGCGGGCTGCCCGTCCGCAGTGACCTGAAGTGGCACGGATACGCCCGCTCCCACACCAGCTCGGAGTGGCGGTTGGCGACCAGGCTGTAGTCCCAGCGGTCGGCGCGGCGCAGCATCTGCGGCACGTCGACGCCGTGCCGGGCGCCGGGCTTGGCCAGCAGGTCGGCGCCCATGTACTTGAGCGGCGTGCCCTGGTGGGTGTGGATGTGGACGCTGCCGGGGCGCTTGGGCAGGGTGCCGGGCCAGTTGACGTTGTTGACGAAGTAGGTGGCCCGGGCGGTGATACGGCGGTAGCGCGGGGAGCCGACGAGGACGTGCTCGACGTCGGGCGGGAGCAGCGCGGCCTGCTGCTCGTCCTGCATGACCCACACCCCGCGCAGGTGCGGGGCGATCTCCCGCGCCTTGTGGTAGATCGCGGCCGGGTCGCCGAGGATGCCCCGGTGCGAGAAGGCCGAGTAGACGACGAGGTTCGGGTCGAGGGAGCGGCGTGCGGACAGCGCGGACCGGCCGCGCGCCAGCCGTACGGCCGCCGCCCGTCGTGCCTGCTGTGCGCGCCGACCGAGTTCCCGCCCGGCCCGCCCGGCCTGCCGCTTGGCCGCGTACATGGCGTAACTGCCCTCCAGCACGCGGAGTTCCGGGGCGACTGACGCGCCCGGCGGTTTGTGCTCGCGGAACATCCTGGCCGTACGGCGGAAGAACTCGCCCTTGTCGGACGGGGGCAGCCGGTCCGGCTTGGAGAGGATGTCCAGGCAGTGCTCGCCCATCTTGGCGTGCAGATACGGCCGCCAACTCGCCAGCCGCGGCCGGGAGCCGACGTACGCGAAGACCCGCTCGTACTGGTCGTGGATGTCGAAGTGCTTGCGGCTGGTCGTGGACAGGATGTTGCCCTGGCGGCGCTGGCGGTAGTTCAGGCAGATCCGGTCCAGCGTGGCGATCCGCTCGGCGCTGAGCAGGACGGGGAACGTCCAGGGCGTGTCCTCGTAGTAGCCCGGCGGGAAGGAGAAGCCCTCGCGCTCGACGAAGTCGCGGCGGTAGACCTTGTTCCACACGACCATCAGCAGGTCGAGGATCTCGGGACGTTCGGCCACGGTGAAACAACCGTCGCCGGCCTCCGCGAGCACGTGCGCCAGTACGTTCCGGCGCGTCCCGCCCCACCAGTACGTGCGCGCGTAGTCGAAGACCAGCACATCCGGGTCGGACGCCTCCGCCAACCGGTCTGCCATCGCGCGCAGCGCCCCCGGGGTGAGGGTGTCGTCGCTGTCGAGGAAGAACAGGAAGTCGCCGGTGGCGTGCGGCATCCCGGCGTTGCGGGCGCGGCCGAGGCCGACGTTCTCCGGCAGGTGCAGGACACGGACGCGCGCGTCGCGGGCCGCGTACTCGTCGAGGATCGCGCCGCAGCCGTCCGGTGAGCAGTCGTTCACGGCGATGACCTCGATGTCCCGGTAGGACTGCTCCAGGACCGAGTCGAGGCACTCGCGCAGGAAGCCCTGCACCTTGAAACACGGGATGATCACGCTGAAGCGGGGCACTGCGGGGTCAGCTCCTTACGAGGGTGGCGGCGGCGGGGGCCGGGACGCGCTCCGCGAGCGGCAGCACGGGTGGGATCGCCTCGGGCGGCTCGCCCAGGAACACCCGGCGTACGACGCGCTCGGCGGCGCGTCCGTCGTCGAACTGGCAGAAGCGCTCACGGAAGCGGGCCCGGTGCGCGGCCGACCGGGGATCCGCGTAGGAGCCGTCGCGGAAGACCCGCGCCAGATCCTCCGGCGTCCGGGCCACGGGGCCCGGCGGGGCCACCATGAGGTCGAAGTAGACGCCGCGCGTCTCCCGGTAGACCTCCCAGTCGTCGGCGTACACGACGATCGGCCGGTCCAGGTTGGCGTAGTCGAACATGATCGACGAGTAGTCGGTGACCAGCGCGTCGGCGGCCAGGCAGACGTCCTCGGAGGAGCGGTGGGCGGTCACGTCGATGATCCGGCCGCTGCTCTTCTTCCCGCCCCGGTCGTAGAAGTAGTGGGCGCGCAGCAGCACGACCACGTCCTCGCCGGCCTCCTCGCAGAAGGCCTCCAGGTCCAGCCCGCTCTCGAAGCCGGTGTGGTGGTCGCGGTGGGTGGGGGCGTAGAGCACGGCCGTCTTGCCCTCGGGGACGCCCAGCTCCCGGCGGATCCGGGCCACGTCGTCCGCGGTCGCCGTGTAGTAGACGTCGTTGCGCGGATAGCCGTACTCCAGGTGCTCGTACGAGCCCGGGAAGGCGCGCTCCCACATCTGGGTGGAATGGCGGTTGGAGGAGAGGTTGTAGTCCCAGCGGTCCACGCGGCCCAGCAGCTTGGCGAAGCTGCCGGTCGCGGCCGCCACCACCGGGTACGTCGACTGGTCGACGCCCATCTTCTTCAGCGGGGTGCCGTGCTGCGTCTGGACGTGCACGCTGCCGGGGCGCTTGACCACGCCCTCCGCGAAGTTGGCGTTGTTGATCAGGTACTTGGCGCGGGCCAGCACCTCCCAGTAGCGGTGGCTGCCAATGACGGCGTGGTCGATGCCGTCGGGCATGGCGTGCGCCTGGTCGGCCTTCACCAGGAACACCGAGCGGATGTGCGGGGCGAGTTCGCGGGCCTTGGCGTGGATCGCGGCCGGGTTGCAGGCGTAACCGCGGCCCCAGTAGGCGCAGTACACCGCGAGGTCGGGGTCCATGGGGCGGCGCAGATGGTGCTGGTAGAGCAGGCGGGTGCGCAGCATGTGGGGGCGCGGGAGGTGCTCCAGCGTCCTGGAGGCCTGCTGGTTGGCGCCGCGCAGGGCGCGGAACGCCGCGTACGAGCCGCTCGCCAGCAGCCGGTGCTGCACGCCCAGGCTGCCGCCCGGCGCCCGGAATCCGGCGGGGCGGTGGTGCCGGTACAGCCTGCTCGCCCGGCGGAAGTAGGCGCGGCGCTGGGAGGGCAGCCGGCGGGGGTGGGCGGCGGTCTTCAGGACGGCGGCGAAGAGGTGCTCGAACAGGGCGTGCAGCCGCTCGCCGGACAGGCCCTGTTCGGCGGCGCGGGTGAGCACCAGGTCGGCCTGGTCGAGCAGTTCGAAGTGGTGCTCGCCCGGCAGGTTGAGCCGGTTGCCCTGCCGGCGCACCAGATGCCGGACGACGACCGAGCGCTCCACCGCGATCCGCTCCGCCTTCAGCGCGGCCAGACCACCGAAGCCGATGTCGGTGAAATGACCGCCGGGGAACGGAAGTTGCTGCTCGGTGACGAAGGCGCGGCGGTAGGCCGCGCTCCACGCCGGGAGCTGTACGCCGGTCAGCTGCGGAGCCCGGCCGGGGGAGAAGGCGCCGGGCGGTGCCGTCGCGAGCACCGGTGCCGCCGGGTTGCTCGGCTCGCCCTCCCACCAGGGCGTGCGCTCGTGCTCGAAGTGCAGCACGTCGACGTCGCCGGTCTTCGTCAGGCGTGCGTCCAGCGCGGCCAGCGCGCCCGGGACGAGGACATCGTCGCCGTCGAGGAACAGCAGATACGCGCCGGTCGCCGCCCGCATCCCGGTGTTGCGCGCCCCGGCCAGGCCCGCCGACGGCGGCGAGTGCACCGGGGCCACCCGCGAGTCCCGGCGGGCGTGCCCGGCGGCGACGTCCGCGGCGGGGGAGTCGGGCGCGTCGCAGACCGGGATCAGCTCGAAGTCGCCGAAGGACTGGGCGAGGACCGAGTCCAGCGCCTGGGCCAGCCGGCCCGCTACCCCATGGGACGGGACGATGATGCTGAAGCGGGGCATTCTGCTCTTTCTGTGGATGTTCTCAAGGTTCGTGAGGAGCTACGGCGCCTCACGCGGTGCGAGGGGCCGCAGCGCCGGGGCGGCCGGGCCGTCCGGACGGACGCCAGGTGGACGGCCGGCTCGGTGTGGGACGCGAAGGACTGGAGGGCATACGAACTCCCCGGAGTGGAAACGGCGTTCAGGCGTGGTCGGTGACGGTCAGCGGGCCGGCCGGACGCGGCACGGTGGTGAGCGGGCTGCGCATGAGCGCCTCGGCCGCGGACGGCACGGGGTGGCGCTCGGCGAGCGGTACGGCCGGAGGCTGGTCCGTCTCCCCCAGCACCACATGCCGTACGACCCGCTCGGCGGCGCGTCCGTCGTCGTACGGGCAGAACCGCGCGCGGAAGGCGGAGCGCAACTGCGCGGAGCGCGAGCCGCGCCAGTGGCCGGTGGCGAAGATGTCGATCAGCTCGTCCTCGCTGCGCGCCACCGCGCCCGGCGCGCAGGAGCGCAGGTCGAAGTAGGTGCCCCGGGCCGCCTCGTACGCCGCCCAGTCGTCGTCGGTGGCGTGGATGACGATCGGCCGGTCGAGGCCCGCGTAGTCGAACATGATCGAGGAGTAGTCGGTGACCAGGGCGTCGGAGGCGAGGCACAACTGTTCGACGCTCGGGTGGTCGGTGACGTCGATGACCCGGCTCGATCCGGCGACGAGAGGCCCGCCGAAGGCGTGGTGGGCGCGGGCCAGGACGACGAAGGCCGGGCCGAGACGGCGGACGACCCGCTCCAGGTCGAGGGTCGTGCGCTGGGTGCGCCGGTAGTCGCGGTAGGTGGGGGCGTACAGGATCGCGATCGTGCCCTCGGGGATGCCGAGGGACTCGCGCAGGCGGGTCACCTCCGTCGACGTCGCCTTCTGGAAGACGTCGTTGCGGGGCTGGCCGTACTCGAGCGTGGTGTAGCCGCCGGGGTGGACGCGTTCCCAGACGAGGGTGGAGTGGCGGTTGGCGGACACGACGTAGTCCCACTGGTCGACGCCCCGCAGCTGCTCGGCGAAGTCCGTGCCGGCGGCGGCCGCCGGGTGTTCCTGGAGGTCGAGGCCCATGTGCTTGAGCGGGGTGCCGTGCCGGGTCTGGACCAGGATCTGGCCGGGGCGCTTGACCAGACCGGGGTCGAAGTCGACGTTGTCGATCAGGTACTTGGAGCGGGCCAGGGCCGTCCAGTAGGCGGCCGTGCCGGGGCTGAGGCGGCGGGTGGCGGCCGGAACCGTGTGGTGGTACTCGGGGCGGGCGACCCACGCCGTGCGGATGTGCGGCGCGAAGGTGCGGAACGCGGCCTCCAGGGCGCCCGGGTTGCAGCCGTGGCCACGGCTCTCGTACGCGGAGAAGACGGCACGGTCGGCGCGCAGCGGGAGGCGCCGCTGGATCCGGTAGTGCAGCCGCAGGGCGGCGGACCGGGTCGCGCGCAGGACCTTGGCGGTGAGCTTGACGGTACGGCGGCGCAGGGCCGAGGCGACTTGCAGGGCGCGGAACGTGCGGTGCAGGCCCAGGTGGACCAGGGTGTGCCGCAGCCGGGTGTGCAGGGGGACGCCCGGGACGCGGTGCCGGCGGCAGTGGGCGCGGGCGGTGCGCAGGAACTCCGCCCGCAGCTCGCGCGGCAGCCGGTCGCGCCGGACGAACACGGTCGCCAGATGGTCGACCATGCGGCGGAACAGCACCGGGCGCCAGCGGGCGAGTTCGGGGTGCTGCTCGACGTACGCGAACACCCGGTCGTACTGCTCGAAGACGTCGAAGTGGCGGCTGCTGGTGGTGCCGAGGATGCTGCCCTGCCGGCGCTGCCGGTAGTGCACGCAGACCCGGTCGAGGGTCGCGATCGACTCGGCGGCCATCAGCACCGGGTACGTCCAGGGGGTGTCCTCGTAGTAGCCGGGCGGGAAGGTGAAGCCCGCTCGCTCGACGAACTCCCGGCGGTACGCCTTGTTCCACGCGACCATGAGCTGGTGCAGCAGGCCCGGGCGGTCCTCCAGGCGGAAGGGCGCCGGGCCCCGCTCGGCGAGCTGGACGGCGGCCTGGTTGCGGACGGTCCGGCCCGACCAGTAGGTGCGCGCGTAGTCGTGGACCAGGACGTCCGGCTCGCCGGTCTCCAGCAGCCGGTCGGCGATCGCGCGCAGCGCGTGCGGGGTGAGGGTGTCGTCGCCGTCCAGGAAGAGCAGGTAGTCGCCGCTCGCCTCGCGCATCCCGGCGTTGCGAGCGGGGCCCAGCCCCTGGTTCTGCGGCAGGTGCACGGGCCGGACGCGCGGATCACGGCCCGCGAACTCGTCGATGATCGCGCCGCAGGAGTCCGGCGAGCAGTCGTCGACCACGATCAGCTCCAGATCCGGATACGACTGGGAGAGCACCGAATCCAGGCATTCGTGCAAATACGCCTGAACCTTGTACGCGGGGACAATGACACTGAACCTGGGCAAGGGACATCCATGGGTCGGCGCGGACGACAGGGCCTTGCCCGGGAACGGCCGATGGAGTCGGTTGGTTACGTTGTGTGCTGCATACGGGGGATTCCGGATGAATTTCGAGGGGCGGACCGGTGTCGGTCCGCCCCTCGCGAAGTGCCTTGGTGTCGCGGCTACTTGACCGCGCCGGCCATCACGCCGGACACGAACTGCCGCTGGAACGCGAAGAACACGGCCAGCGGGATCACCATGGAGATGAACGCGCCGGGTGCCAGCACGTCGATGTTGTTGCCGAACTGGCGTACCTGCGTCTGCAGAGCGACCGTGATCGGCTGGCTGCCGGAGTCGGTGAACACCAGCGCGATCAGCATGTCGTTCCACACCCACAGGAACTGGAAGATGCCCAGGCTCGCGATGGCCGGCCCGCCGAGCGGCATCACGACCCGTGCGAACAGGCGCAGTTCACCCGCGCCGTCGAGGCGGGCCGCCTCCAGCAGCTCCCTCGGGATCTCCGCGAAGAAGTTCCGCAGCAGGAACACCGCGAACGGCAGACCGAAGCCCGTGTGGAAGAGGATCACACCCAGCATCGAGCCGAACAGGCCGATCTTTCCGAAGAGTTCGGCGATCGGGATCAGCGCCACCTGCACCGGCACCACCAACAGGCCGACCACGGCCAGGAACCACCAGTCGCGGCCCGGGAACTCCATCCACGCGAACGCGTAGCCCGCGAGCGCGCCGATGACGACGACGAGGACCGTCGCCGGGACCGTGATCAGCACGGTGTTGACGAGCGAGTCGGTGATGTCGCTGTTCTGCAGGAGCTTGTCGTAGCTCTCGAAGGTGAGTTGGGACGGTTTGCTGAGGACTTCCCACCAGCCGCCGGCCGCCATGTCCTGCGGGGTGCGCAGCGAGGACAGCAGCAGACCGATCGTCGGGACCAGCCAGAACACGCCGACCAGGATGAGGAAGACCCGGACCAGACCGCCGCTGACGCGTTCCGCGAGGCGGGAGCCGAGGGACTGCTTGGCTTTGGGGAACGTGACGGGCGGGGGTGCCGCCTTGCTGATGCTGCCGGCGTCCACCGTCATCGCCGTACCTCCCGCCTGAGCCTGCGAACGTTACTGCGCACATCCGGGGCCGTTGACATCAGCGGCTGCCGCCGCGGGCCCCCGGACCCCCAGCCGCCCCGAGGCCGACGCGTCTTCATCGCCTGACCTCCCGCCTCAGCCGGCGAACGTTGAACCACATCACTGGAATGACGAGGAGCAGCAGGAACACCGAGATGGCGCTCGCGATACCCGGCTGGTCCTCGGAGAAGCCCTTGCGGTACAGCTCCAGCGCGAGGACGTTCGCGTCGTCCTGCGAGGAGCCCGGGGCGATGATGAAGACCAGGTCGAAGATCTTCAGGACATTGATCATCAGGGTGACGGTGACGACCGCGAGGACCGGCGCCAGCAGCGGGACCGTGACCCTGCGGAACACCTGCCACTCGCTCGCGCCGTCGACGCGTGCGGCCTCCAGGAGTTCACGGGGGACCCCGGCGAGGCCGGCCGCGATCAGCACCATCGCGAAGCCCGCCCACATCCAGATGTACGACCCGATGATGGCCGGCGTGACCAGCGACGGGCCGAGCCAGTCCACGCCGTTGTACGCCTCCTTGAAGTTGCTTGCCGGAAGGCGTAGTTGGGCTCCGTCGGCCTTTGACGACAGGGTGAAGGTGCCGTCGGCGGCGGCCTTCGTCGACTCGACCACCTTGCCGTCCTTGACCGCCTCGATCCTCATGCCGGGGTAGCCGAACTCGGACGCGTCGGGCGCGCCGAGCGTGCCGACGCCCTTTCCGCGCGTGAAGTCCTGCCAGGTCGTCCCGGAGATCTTCCCCGGGTCGGCCTGCGGTGCCACGGCCCGCTTCGCGTCGTCGGGCATCTGGTCGGGGGCGACGCCCACGAGGGGGAGAGTGACGGTGTCCCCGGTGTGGACCGTCGCCTTGGTGATGAACGCGCCCCCTTGTGCCACGAGCGGCGACTCGCGGCCCGGGTGGGCCTTCGGGAACGCGGACGCCTCGGCGAAGGTGTCGTGGATGCCGACCCATACGGCGTTCGCGACGCCCTTGTCGGGATCCTGGTCGTAGACGAGGCGGAAGATGATGCCCGCCGCCAGCATCGAGATCGCCATCGGCATGAAGACGACCAGCTTGAACGCCGTGCCCCAGCGCACCCGTTCGGTCAGCACCGCGAAGACCAGGCCGAGCGCGGTGGCGACCGTCGGGGCGAACACCACCCAGATGATGTTGTTCTTCAGGGCGGTGCGGATGCCCTCATCGGTGAACAGGGCCTCGTAGTTGTCGAATCCGGCGAAGCCGTCGCCCGACTGGTCGTAGAAACTGCGGACGACCGAGTACCCGATCGGGTAGACCACGAGCGCGCCCAGCAACACCAGTGCGGGCAGCAGGAACAGGGCTGCCACGGTCTTCCGGGTGCCGGTCACGCTCTTGCGCGACTTGGGTGCGGCAGGGGTCGGTGGGACCCCTGCCGCCGAAGCCGACGTCATCGCGTCAGCCTCCGTAGGCGGCGGCCGCGTCGGCTTCCAGCTTGGCTTGCGTTCCCGCGACGTCCTTCGGGTTCTTCAGGAAGTCCTGGAGGGCCTTCCACTCGCCCTTGCCGGGTGTGCCGCCGAAGGCCTGCGGGGCCTGGTCCGACATGTCGAAGCGGAAGTCGTCACCGGCCGCGATGAGCGCCTTGGCCATCTTCTGCTGCACCGCGTTCGGGTACGCCGAGTCCGGCACGTTCTTGTTCGGCGAGAGGTAACCGCCCAGCTTCGCCTGGATGGTCGCCGCGTCCGGGGAGGCCAGGAACGTGGCCAGCGCCTGGGCCGCCTTGGACTCCTTGAGGATCACGGCCGCGTCGCCGCCGGTGACCACGGGCGCGGCGCTGCCCACGGCCGGGAACGGGAACACCTTCGCGTCCGTGCCGATCTTCGCCTCGGTCTCGCCGATGTTGACCTGCACGAAGTCGGCCTCGAACACCATGCCCGCCTTGGGCTGGTCACCGCCGGTGAAGGTCTGCGTCACGGACGCCGGGAACTCCGTCTGCAGCGCGCCGTCCGCGCCGCCCGCGACGTAGTCCGCCTTGCCCCAGATCTGGGCGAGGGTGGTGAGGGCGTCCTTCACGGACGGGTCCGTCCACTTGATCTGGTGCTGTGCGAGCTGGTCGTACTTCTCCGGGCCCGCCTGCGAGAGGTAGACGTTCTCGAACCAGTCCGTGAGGGTCCAGCCGTCGGCGCCGGCGACCGAGAACGGGGTGACACCGGAGTCGTAGACCGTCTGCGCGGTGGTGAGGAGCTCGTCCCACGTCTTGGCCTCGCTCGCCCCCGCGTTCTCGAAGACCTGGGCGTTGTACCAGATCAGGGACTTGTTCGCGGCCTTGTAGTAGACCCCGTACTGCTTGCCGTCGACCTTGCCGATGTCCTGCCAGCCCTGGGAGTAGTTCTCCTGCAGCTCCTTGGTGGCTTCGGCGCCCAGCGGCTTGGCCCACTTGCGGTCCACGGCCTGCTTGATGGCGCCCGGCTGCGGGAGCATCGCGATGTCCGGCGGCTGTCCGCCCGCGATCTTCGAGCCGAGGAAATTGATGATCGGGTCCTGCGCGGGCACGAAGGTCACCTTGGCGCCGGTGCGCTTCTCGAACTCCGCGAGGACCTTCTTGAAGTTCTCCTGCTCGGCGCCGGTCCAGACGGCGGCGACCTCCAGGCTCTGCCCGCCGAGCTTGGGGAGGGTGACCGTGTTGCCGGTCGCCGTGCCACCGGTGGGACCGCTGTCGCTGCTCTTGTCGTCGTCTCCACCGCAGGCGGTGAGCGAGAGCGCGAGGGCTCCCGCGAGGAGGGCGGCCGCGGTTTTCGCGGACCTGTGCTGCCGGTGCTTGCGGATGGTGCTGCTAGTCCTGCGCATCAATGCCCCGTTCATCGTTCCTCGTCGAACGTCCGAACGCTGTCCCGTGCGCTCTGGTCTACGCCTTGGGGTGGGGGGCGGCAAGAGCGCGTCCGCTGTCAAGCGGGGGATCGTGACCCCCCTGTGACCAGGCACCCGGCGTCGGTGGCGACCCTAGGCCCTGTCGTCAGATTCCCGTCGTCCGCCCGAAGGGCGGGCCGCGCGGCGTCAGGTGCGTGCTCTCGGCGTGCCGGGCCCTGACTCACGTACTGGATGTACTTGGGTCAGGGCCCGGTGCGGCGAGTGGGGGCCCCTCCCACGCCTTTAAGGCAGTGGGGGAGCGTGCATGGCGTCGCGCGGCAGGCGGGAATTTGACGACAGGGCCTAGTAGTGCTTCGTTAGGTTGTGGGCTGTCTGCGGCTGCTCCGGGGGCTGGGCAGGGGGCGTCCGCAGGTGGTGCAGGTACCGGTCCAGCACCTCAGCAGGTCCTGAAGAACGTCGAGGACCTGGTAGAGGGTCAGGCCGGTATGTGGACTTTTGGGTCGAGCCGCCTGAGGGTGAGGAATGCCTGGGCGGCGGTGACGAGGGTGACGTGGTGGTGCCAGCCGCGCCAGGTGCGGCCCTCGAAGTGGTCCAGTCCCAGGCCATGCTTGAGCTCGCGGTAGTCATGTTCGATCCGCCAGCGCATCTTGGCCCACCGCACCAGGTCAGCGACGGGTGTGGTGGCGGGCAGGTTCGATATCCAGTAGTCCGTCGGGGCGTCCTGGCCCTCCGGCCATTCGACGAGGAGTGTCTGGACGGGCAGGACGCCGTCCCACCGGTTGCGGCCGCCGCCCGCCTCCTGAGCTGCGGCCAGGGACTGCTTGCCCGCGGGCCGCACTGTCAGCACCGCGAACCGTGAGGTCATCGCGCCCTTGCTGCCCTGCCTCCAGGTCACCTCGGTGAACCGCTCCGCACCCGCCTGCGCTGCGAGGACGCAGACGGCTCGCGGTGGGGTGCGGTAGCGGGGAAGGGGGGGCGGCCCGAGCCCGCCATAAGCGGGCTGGTGCGGCTCGGCATCCTCCGGGTGGGCGACTTCCTTCCCGTTCAGGGCCAGGACATAGGACAGCCCTCGCTCCTGGAGACCGAGCCGGAAGGGGGTGCTGACGCCGTAGCCGGCGTCGGCGACCACGACCGGTGCCTTCAACTGCCACTCGGCGAGTGTGTCCAGCAGGCCGAGCGCGAGACGCCACTTCTCCCGGTGCACCACGTGATCGGGGATGCCTGCCCTGCGGCATCGGTCCGGCTCGTCCGTCCACTCACGCGGCAGATATAACTGCCACTCCAACGGACACGAGGCGGTGTCGGTGGCGGCATGGACACTGACCGCGACCTGGCAGTTCGCCCGTTTGCCGACCGCTCCGCAGTACTGGCGGGCCACCCCGACCGACGCCTTGCCGCACTTGGGGAACGACACGTCGTCGATCACCCACACCTCAGGTGTGATCACCTCGGACAGCCGCTCGGCGATCCGCTGTCTGACCGGCAGCGGATCCCACGGCGACTGGTTCACGAACTGCTGCAGGGCCTGCATGTTCCCGTCCGGCAGACGCTCGGCCATCGGCTGGATCGACTTGCGCCGGCCGTCCAGCATCAGGCCCCGGACATAACACTCGCCCCACCGCCGCTGATCCCGCCGCGGCAACGACCCGAACACATCAGCAACGAACTCCGCCAACTCGCCCCGGAGCCGGTCCACTTCCCCCAACCTCACTCCGGAAAGCTACCCACGATCAGCCGAGATCACTCAACGTAACGAAGCACTACTAGGGCCTGTCCGGCGGATCAGGTCGCAGAAAATCGACGGCGCCTCGTAAACGCAGGTGAGCGGGGTCTGGTGCGTCCAGCTGCAAGGCGGAGGAGGGAGTCGACGCGGAGCGATGGGGGTCCCCCCGCGCGAGCTCTGTTCGAGCGTGGGGGAGAGTGACGACAACGCGGCAGATGGACGCACCAGACCCCGCGTCTGCGGCATGATCCGCCGGACAGGCCCTAGTAGTGCTTCGTTACGTTGAGTGATCTCGGCTGATCGTGGGTAGCTTTCCGGAGTGAGGTTGGGGGAAGTGGACCGGCTCCGGGGCGAGTTGGCGGAGTTCGTTGCTGATGTGTTCGGGTCGTTGCCGCGGCGGGATCAGCGGCGGTGGGGCGAGTGTTATGTCCGGGGCCTGATGCTGGACGGCCGGCGCAAGTCGATCCAGCCGATGGCCGAGCGTCTGCCGGACGGGAACATGCAGGCCCTGCAGCAGTTCGTGAACCAGTCGCCGTGGGATCCGCTGCCGGTCAGACAGCGGATCGCCGAGCGGCTGTCCGAGGTGATCACACCTGAGGTGTGGGTGATCGACGACGTGTCGTTCCCCAAGTGCGGCAAGGCGTCGGTCGGGGTGGCCCGCCAGTACTGCGGAGCGGTCGGCAAACGGGCGAACTGCCAGGTCGCGGTCAGTGTCCATGCCGCCACCGACACCGCCTCGTGTCCGTTGGAGTGGCAGTTATATCTGCCGCGTGAGTGGACGGACGAGCCGGACCGATGCCGCAGGGCAGGCATCCCCGATCACGTGGTGCACCGGGAGAAGTGGCGTCTCGCGCTCGGCCTGCTGGACACACTCGCCGAGTGGCAGTTGAAGGCACCGGTCGTGGTCGCCGACGCCGGCTACGGCGTCAGCACCCCCTTCCGGCTCGGTCTCCAGGAGCGAGGGCTGTCCTATGTCCTGGCCCTGAACGGGAAGGAAGTCGCCCACCCGGAGGATGCCGAGCCGCACCAGCCCGCTTATGGCGGGCTCGGGCCGCCCCCCCTTCCCCGCTACCGCACCCCACCGCGAGCCGTCTGCGTCCTCGCAGCGCAGGCGGGTGCGGAGCGGTTCACCGAGGTGACCTGGAGGCAGGGCAGCAAGGGCGCGATGACCTCACGGTTCGCGGTGCTGACAGTGCGGCCCGCGGGCAAGCAGTCCCTGGCCGCAGCTCAGGAGGCGGGCGGCGGCCGCAACCGGTGGGACGGCGTCCTGCCCGTCCAGACACTCCTCGTCGAATGGCCGGAGGGCCAGGACGCCCCGACGGACTACTGGATATCGAACCTGCCCGCCACCACACCCGTCGCTGACCTGGTGCGGTGGGCCAAGATGCGCTGGCGGATCGAACATGACTACCGCGAGCTCAAGCATGGCCTGGGACTGGACCACTTCGAGGGCCGCACCTGGCGCGGCTGGCACCACCACGTCACCCTCGTCACCGCCGCCCAGGCATTCCTCACCCTCAGGCGGCTCGACCCAAAAGTCCACATACCGGCCTGACCCTCTACCAGGTCCTCGACGTTCTTCAGGACCTGCTGAGGTGCTGGACCGGTACCTGCACCACCTGCGGACGCCCCCTGCCCAGCCCCCGGAGCAGCCGCAGACAGCCCACAACCTAACGAAGCACTACTAGGCCCGGACCTGTCTGCCCGGTGTGCGAGGAACGCCCGCATCAGCATCCCGCACTACAGCAGGGACGGCACCTCGGCCGACGCGACCTCCCGCGCCGCCCGCTCCAACGCGCTGGCCAACAACGCCAGGTCCGTCGGCCCGTTGCCCAGCTCGCGCACGTGGCGTCGGGCCGGTGGATCCCCCATTCGCTCCCACTCCAATGGCACAACCGTCGGCCGCAGCGTCGCCGTGCGCGGAATCCGCCCCGTGACCCGGCCGCCCTGGAAGGGCGTCATCCGTCCGTCCGGTCGGGCCAGGCGCCCGCGCCCGGGGGCCGGTTCGTCCGGGCCGGCGGCCGGCGCGTCGAGGGTGACGCGCAGGGTGGCCCGGCGGGCCGGTTCCGACTGCGCCGTACGGCCGCCTACTCCGGCCGCGGCCACCAGGTGCACGCCGAGCCGCTCGCCGTCCCGGGCCACGGCCTCCAGCGCGCGTATCACCGAGCCGGCCGCGGGCCTGCCCGGTGAGCCCAGCGCGGGGGAGACCAGCGCGTCCAGGTCGTCGACGACCACGACCAGCCGGGGCAGCGGCGGGGCGGCCTCCGCCCGGCGGCGCGCCGCCGCCGGACGCAGGCGGATGGTGGAGCTGGGCGGGGTGTCGAGGTCTCCGGTGGGCTCCCCGGTCCCGGTCCCGGTCCCGGTCCCGGTCCCGGTCCCGGTCCCGGTCCCGGTCCCGGTCCCGGTCCCGGTCCCGGTCCCGGCCCCGTTCCCGGACGCGCCGCGTGCCGCCGCCGTCCGCTGCGCGACCATGCGGCCCGACACCACGCGCCCGGTGTGCCACTCGGCGAAGTCGCACCGCCCGAGCAACTCCGCGCGCCGCTTCAGCTCGGCGCTCAGGGACTGGGCGAACTCCCGCATCCGCACGGGGTCGTTGGCGGAGAGGTGGGTGGTGACGTGCGGCAGGTCCGTGCAGACACGCAGGCCTTCGCCGTGTCCGCCGCCGCTGGTGCCCACGTTGTCGCGGCCGTCCATCAGGACCACGCTCAGCCGGTCGGGGCGCTCGGCGGCGGCGAGGGACGCGACCACGGCTCGCAGCAGCTCCGTACGTCCGCTGCCCGGCGGTCCCTCGATCAGCAGGTGCGGGCCCTCGGCCGCGAGGTCCGCGCAGACCGGCCCGCGCGGCCCGGCCCCGAGCACCGCCCAGGCCCGCCCGCCGAGCGAGTCGGTGTCGTCGGCCGCGTCCGCCCAACGCGCCATCAGCGACGCCGGGGTGGCCCTCGCGAGCCCCAACTCGTCCAGCAGCCGCGCCGCCTGAGGCAACGGCATGGACACACGCGCGTGCCGCTCACCGGCCGTCGCCTCCGCCCGCAGCGGCGCCAGCGCCCGCGCGAACCGCTCGGCCCAGGCGAGCGACACGGCGTCCACCGCGGCCACGGTGCCGTGCCCGACGGGTCCGCTGCGGGGCGCCTCCGCCGAGCGGGGCCGGGAGGCGTCCGGCTCGGGGCGAGCGGGCTCCGCGCCGACGCGGGGGGACTGCGAGGTCCGCGCGACACGCACCAGCCGCAGCGCCGTCGCCACGTCGCCGCTGAGCAGGGCGACCGCACCGGACTCCCGGAACGTCGGCGACGCCGCGCAGGCCGCCTCGTAGGTCTCCGTCACCGGCGAGGCGGGCGACGCGGGTGCCGTCTCGGCGAGACACACGACGTGTATGCCGGCCCGTGGACCCTCCAGCGCCAGCCGCGCCACCGCCTCGCGCACGGCTGCGCCCGGCGGGTCGCCGTCCACGACGACCACGGTGTACGGCCCCGGGAAGCCGCCCCCGTCCTCGTCCGCCCGGTCGTCGTCCCTGGCCCAGGACGGGCGCCGCGAGGCACCGCTGTCGGGAACGCCGACGGCAGGCGGGGCGGCGACGACCGGAGTGGGTCCCGCATCCGCCAGGTGATCCTCCAGGCGACGCAGGAGCTCGTCGGTGCGGGCCGTGGCCTGTTCCCGGTCGTAGGCCAGCAGGAGGCGGCAGTCCTGGCCGTGGCCCGGGCGCAGATGCGGCAGCCAGCCCAGCCAGGACCACACGGCGGTGCGCTCCTGCACAGAGCGGGACCGGTCCGCGCTGATCAGGACGATTTCCAGGGTGTCGGGGGAGTGCAGCGCGGCGAGCTGGGCGACGACCGCGCGGGCCACCCCGGCGAGCCGCGCGCGCGGACCGGCCAGTCCCAGCGCCCCGACCTCGCGCAGGTCGGCGGTCACCGGCACCGCGGGCAGCAGCCCCGAGCCGTCCGGTGCCGCCCGGTCGGCCGTGCCCAGCCGCACCGTCAGCGCCTCCGGATGGCCCGGGCCGCGTTCCCACAGGCGCGGCCCGGGGCCCAGTGCCGTCAGGAGCAGCGCCGCCGGATCCGGCCAGGCCTCGGGGGCCTGGGAGACGGTGGCGGGGGGTGCCTGTGCCGTGTCCGACGTGGCGTCCCCGGTCTCGTCGTACGTCCCGCGCCCGGTCGCGTCCTGTTCGCCGCGTCCGCCGGTCAGCCGCCGCGCCCAGCCCTTGAGCCCGCCGCGCCGACGTATTCCCGGCGGCACGTCCGTCCCCCGCAGGGGGGTTCCCTTGCGGCGGCCGGATCCGGAGGGGTCCGGGTCGGCGCCGGCGGCGATGTCGGAGGCGTCGTCCGCAGCCGTCGTACGGGCGGACGCGTCGGGTGAACCGCCGATGCCGGCCGTCCCGGCCAGTCCCGCGATGCCGGAGCGGCCGGCGTGGGTGTCACCGGCAGCGGCAGCCGGGTCGGCCGCGCCGCCCCGGGCGGGCAGGCTCAGGGTGCCGTCGTGGCTCTCGATGCGCGGCGCCCCGCCCTGCCCCGGCACGACGGGCGGTTCGGCCCGCCCGTGCCCCTGGGCGCCCGGGGTGCCGGTCGAGGCGCCCCAGCCCGCCGAGCCGTACGCGTGATGGGTCCTGCCGGACGGGCCGGGCCCGCCCTCGGGCGCGGGTGCCTGCGCCGTGCCGGTATCGGTGCTGGTGCCGGTGGGTGCTGCCCCGTCCCCGGCGGGCACGCGCACGTGCCCCTCTCCGTCCGGAGTCGCCCGCACGCGCGCGCCGGGCCCTCCGGCCGGGGCCAGCCGCAGGGCCGACTCGCCGATCCGCAGCAGCGCGCCCGGCGTGAAGCGGACCGGGCGGGGGCCGACATGCCTGCCGTCCAGCGTCGTGCCGTTCGTCGAGCCGGGATCGGCGACCGAGACGCGGCCGTCGGGGCCGACCGTCACCGCGCAGTGCAGCCGGGAGACGTCCGGGTCGTCGAGCGGGACGTCGGCGTCGGCCGAACGGCCGATGTGGATCTGGCCGCCGTGCAGAAGGTGGACCCCGCCGGCGTCGGGACCGGCGATCACCTGCAGCTGGGCGGGGGCGTCGTCGAGCTCGGGATGGGGTTCGGGCACGCCGGGGGCGCCCAGGGACAGCACGGCGCCGTCGATCAGTGGGGGCTCGCCCAGCGTGCAGCGCTGCGTGTCGAGCCGCTCCGCACCGGCGTACAGCACGACCGGGCTGGTGCCGAGCTCCCGGCTCCGCTCGTGCGTGGAGGCGCCCCCGTCCGCCGGGACCGCCGAGGTCAGCGCCGACGCCACCGCGGCAAGGGCCGTGCCCGCGGGCGCCGTGACCAGCACGTCGCACCCCCGGGGCTGAGCAGGCGGGCCCAGCGGGTCTACGACGGTCAGCCGGATCTGCATCGCCGTCAGGGGTCCCTTCTGCACACACGAGCACGTCGGCCAGTACTGGAGGCATCCTCGCACCTGCCACCGACAACGCGCCCGCAGTGCGGCATCAAATGATCTTGATTGGTCGGCTCTGCCCGCAAAAGTGCCTGACCGATGCCGCACCGGTGACCGTTTGAGAACCGCTTGAGATCGGTCACGTCGGGGTCCGGCAACCAAGCGGACCGAGTCGAGCGTCTTTCCTTCGAACGTGTGCGACGGAGACGACAAGCTGCCGCCGCGCGCGGCGGCACTACAGTGGGTCGGAACACAGGCAAGCAGCAGGGAGCGCATGACGTGCGGCCGGTAGGCAGCAAGTACCTGCTCGAGGAGCCGCTCGGACGCGGCGCCACGGGCACCGTCTGGCGAGCCCGCCAGCGAGAGACCGCGGGCGCCGAGGCGGCCGTGCCGGGCCAGCCCGGCGAGACCGTCGCGATCAAGGTCCTCAAGGAGGAGCTCGCCAACGACGCGGACGTCGTGATGCGGTTCCTGCGGGAGAGGTCCGTCCTGCTCCGGCTGACCCACCCGAACATCGTCCGGGTCCGCGACCTGGTCGTCGAGGGCGATCTGCTGGCGCTGGTCATGGACCTCGTCGAGGGCCCCGACCTGCACCGCTACCTGCGCGAGAACGGGCCCTTCACGCCCGTCGGCGCCGCGCTGCTCACCGCGCAGATCGCCGACGCGCTCGCCGCCAGCCACGCCGACGGCGTCGTCCACCGCGACCTGAAGCCGGCCAACGTCCTGCTGCGGCAGAACGGCGGCGAGATGCACCCGATGCTGACCGACTTCGGCATCGCGCGGCTCGCCGACTCCCCGGGCCTGACGCGCACGCACGAGTTCGTCGGCACGCCCGCGTACATCGCGCCCGAGTCCGCCGAGGGCCGCCCGCAGACCTCCGCCGTCGACATCTACGGCGCCGGCATCCTGCTGTACGAGCTGGTCACCGGCCGCCCGCCGTTCTCCGGCGGCTCGGCCCTCGAGGTCCTGCACCAGCACCTGAGCGCCGAACCGCGCCGTCCGTCCACGGTTCCCGACCCCCTGTGGACGATCATCGAGCGCTGTCTGAGCAAGAACCCGGACGAACGGCCCAGCGCCGAGAACCTCGCACGCGGGCTGCGTGTAGTCGCCGAGGGCATCGGCGTGCACGCGAACTCCGCGCAGATCGCCGCGGCGGAGGGCGTCGGTGCACTGCTGGCCCCGGACCCGGCCCCCACGGCCGTACCGGGCGTCCCCGGCGCCGCCGACCCGACGCAGGTGCTGCAGCACGGCGCGGGCGCGTACGACCCGAACGCCTACGACTTCAGCGCGGGCGACCCGAACGCCGCGACCAGCGTCCTGCCCCACACCGGCGGCCCCGCGGGCGCCGCCGACCCCACCGCCGTACTGCCGAACCGCGGCGCGCCCGGCCAGCCCGGACAGCAGCCCGGCGAGCCCGGCGGACCCGAGGACCCGCACCCCTGGCAGAACCAGCTGCGCGCCGCCCGGGACCGCAACGAACAGACGCAGGTCCAGTACCTCGACCCCAACCAGGACCCGCTGCGCCGCCGCCCCCAGCGGCAGGTCGCCCGTCCGCAGCAGCGGCCCCCGCAGCAACAGCCCCAGCAGCGGCCACCGGCCGGTTACGGCCATCCGCAGCAGCAACAGCCCCAGCAGTACGCCCCACAGCAGCAGCCCCGGCAGCAGCCGCAGCCCCAGCGGTACGCGCCGCCCCCGCAGCCGGAGCCCCAGCGGCCCGTGCGCGAGCCCCGGCAGCCGCGGCAGCGCAGCGCCAACCCGATGAAGATCCCCGGCCTCGGCTGCCTCAAGGGGTGCCTGTTCACGATCGTCATCCTGTTCGTGGCGGGCTGGCTGGTCTGGGAACTGAGCCCGCTGCAGGACTGGATCGGCACGGGCAAGGGCTACTGGGAGCAGCTCAGCGACTGGTTCACCACCGCCACCGGATGGATCGAGGATCTGGGCGGGGGCTCCTCCGGCCAGTAGAGGCCACTCTGGTGATTTGTCGACACCTGGCGGGTGATTTCTGTCTCCGCGGTGAAGGTTGGCTCTTCGTGCGCGTAGTTTTAGCGACAACACGCGTCAGTAGGAGCAGCCTTGGCACGGAAGATCGGCAGCCGGTACACCGCCCACCAGATCCTGGGGCGGGGCAGCGCCGGCACGGTGTGGCTGGGTGAGGGACCCGACGGGCCCGTCGCCGTCAAGCTGCTGCGCGAGGACCTCGCCTCCGACCAGGAGCTCGTCGGACGCTTCGTGCAGGAGCGCACCGCGCTGCTCGGCCTGGAGCATCCGAACGTCGTCTCCGTGCGCGACCTGGTGGTGGACGGCAACGACCTCGCGCTCGTCATGGACCTCGTGCGCGGCACGGACCTGCGCACCCGGCTCGACCGGGAGAAGCGGCTCGCGCCCGAGGCGGCCGTGGCGATCGTCGCGGACGTGGCGGACGGGCTGGCGGCGGCGCACGCGGCCGGGGTCGTACACCGTGACGTGAAGCCGGAGAACGTGCTGCTGGACATGCAGGGGCCGCTGGGGCCGGGCGGGTCGCACCCCGCGCTGCTGACGGACTTCGGAGTGGCGAAGCTGATCGATTCGCCGCGGCGGACGAAGGCCACGAAGATCATCGGCACGCCGGACTATCTGGCGCCGGAGATCGTGGAGGGGCTGCCGCCCCGGGCGTCGGTCGACATCTACGCGCTGGCCACGGTCCTGTACGAGCTGCTGGCGGGCTTCACGCCGTTCGGCGGGGGGCATCCGGGCGCGGTGCTGCGCCGTCACGTGACCGAGACGGTCGTCCCCCTCCCCGGCATCCCGGACGAACTCTGGCAGCTCGTCGTGCAGTGCCTGGCCAAGGCGCCGGCCTCGCGGCTGCGGGCCTCGGAGCTGGGGGCACGGCTGCGGGAGCTGCTGCCGATGCTGGCGGGGATGCCGCCGCTGGAGGTGGACGAGCCGGACGCGGAGTCCCCGGAGGAGCCGGAGGCCGCGCCTCAGGGGCCGGTGTCCTCGGCGCCGGTGCGGCGGGGGGCGGTGCCGCTGGTGCCGGGGGCGAAGCCGGCCGACTCCAACCGGGACACGCATACGTCGATGAGGGTGCCGGGGCCGGACGAGCTGGCGGGGGGTGCGCGGGGCACCGCCCGGGCGCCTCGGACCGCGGGTGCTCCACGTCCCGGTTCCGCTCGGCATCGGGCGGCGACGCGGCGGCGGCGGGTCGCCCTGGGGGTGGCCGCGCTGGCTCTGGTGGCGGCGGCCGGGGTGGGGACGTGGTGGGCCACGGCGGGGGAGGACGCCGGGGCGACTCCCCCGGACACGAAGAACTCGGCCCCTGTGACGCCCTGACCGCCAGGGCTCCGCCCCTAGGCCCTGTCGTCAGATTCCCGCCTGCCGCGCGGCGCCATGCACGCTCCCCCACTGCCTTAAAGGCGTGGGAGGTGCCCCCACTCGCCGCACCGGGCCCTGACCCAAGTACATCCAGTACGTGAGTCAGGGCCCGGCACGCCGAGAGCACGCACCTGACGCCGCGCGGCCCGCCCTTCGGGCGGACGACGGGAATCTGACGACAGGGCCTAGTGCCCAGCGCCCGGCACCGGAAGACCGAGGTCGGTTGCCACAGCCGTTACGCTGGGAGGCGTGGCAGTCGTCGATGTATCCGAAGAGCTCAAGTCCCTCTCCTCGACCATGGAGTCGATCGAGGCCGTTCTGGACCTCGACAAGCTGAGGGCAGACATCGCCGTGCTCGAGGAGCAGGCGGCCGCGCCGTCCCTGTGGGACAACCCGGACGAGGCGCAGAAAATCACCAGCAAGCTCTCCCACCTCCAGGCGGAGGTGAGGAAGGCCGACGCCCTGCGCTCGCGGATCGACGATCTCGCCGTGCTGTTCGAGATGGCCGAGGAGGAGGACGACCCGGACACCCGCGCCGAGGCCGAGTCCGAGCTCACCGCTGTCAAGAAGGCGCTGGACGAGATGGAGGTGCGGACGCTGCTCAGCGGGGAGTACGACGCCCGCGAGGCGCTCGTGAACATCCGCGCCGAGGCCGGCGGCGTCGACGCCGCCGACTTCGCCGAGAAGCTCCAGCGCATGTACCTGCGCTGGGCGGAGCAGCGTGGCTTCAAGACCGAGGTCTACGAGACGTCGTACGCCGAAGAGGCCGGCATCAAGTCGACCACCTTCGCCGTGCAGTCGCCGTACGCCTACGGCACCCTCTCCGTCGAGCAGGGCACCCACCGCCTGGTGCGCATCTCCCCGTTCGACAACCAGGGGCGCCGCCAGACCTCCTTCGCCGGCGTGGAGATCCTCCCCGTCGTCGAGCAGTCCGACCACGTCGAGATCGACGAGAGCGAACTGCGTATCGACGTGTACCGGTCCTCCGGGCCCGGCGGCCAGGGCGTCAACACCACCGACTCCGCCGTCCGTATCACCCACATCCCCACCGGCATCGTCGTCTCCTGCCAGAACGAGCGGTCGCAGATCCAGAACAAGGCCACCGCGATGAACGTCCTCCAGGCCAAGCTGCTCGAGCGGCGCCGCCAGGAGGAGCAGGCCAAGATGGACGCCTTGAAGGGCGACGGCGGAAACTCCTGGGGCAACCAGATGCGTTCGTACGTCCTGCACCCGTACCAGATGGTCAAGGACCTGCGCACCGAGTTCGAGGTCGGCAACCCCGAGGCCGTGTTCAACGGCGAGATCGACGGGTTCCTGGAGGCCGGAATTCGCTGGCGCAAGCAGCACGAGAAGTAAGTTTGTCGACAAGGCAACTGCCGCCTCCCTGGCGGCAGTTGCCTTTTGTGTGCCCGGTTGCATGCCCGATGTCTGGGTTTTACATCACACTCACAGCCTTCAATCTCCGGCAAAGATCTCTTAGTCGGACAATGCGCGCGCAACGGCCTTGACGTTGCTTTGAAAAATGGGAAGGGTAAAGCGCGGCATGCGTATCTCTGGGACGCATGTGAATCCGGGGGCCTTGAGCGCAGCTACCTCCGTCGAATCACGGTCCCGAGCGCCGCCTCACTGACGATGAGCTACTGGGGGTAGCAACCAGATGACCAACAAGACGCGGATCCGGATCGCGCGGGTGGCCGCCGGTGCGGTGATCGCCGCCGGTGCTTCGCTGACCGCCGCGGGTGCCGCTTCCGCCGACGAGCCGGACGACTGCCTCCTGGGCCTTCTGTGCGGCCCCGAGTCGCCGGCCCCGACGCCGACCCCGACGCCGCCGGTCCCGACCGGTCTCCCGACCGGCCCGGAGGTCCCGCCGACGACCGCCCCGGGCACCCCGCCCGAGGAGCCGCCCACGGTGGAGCCGACCGAGCCCACCGAGGAGCCCCCCACCCAGGACCCGACCGACCCGGGGAACGGCAACGGCAACGGCAACGGCAATGGGAACGGGAACGGCAATGGCAACGGTGCCGGCGGTGGCAACAACACCGACCCCGACGGCGGCACCTCGCCTCAGGAAGAGGGTTCCTCGTCCCTGACCGACACCGGCACGGACACCAGCACGGACACCACCCCGGCCGGCTCCGACACGTCGGCCCAGGGCACCGGGGGTGACGAGCTCGCCGAGACCGGTTCCGGGCAGACCACCTTCCTCATCATCGGCGCCGCCACGATGATCGCCGGCGGTGTGGGCTTCCGCGTCCTGCCGCGCCTCATGGGCGGCCGGGGCGGCGCGGCTGCCTGACGGTAGCCGTCCGCGTACGGAACGTACGCACGTCATGCGACGAGGGGCCCCGGAGCGTGCATCGCTCCGGGGCCCCTCGTACGTCCTGTACGGCTCTTGTGCCGCTCTATGCGGTCTGGTGGGCCAGCAGCGCCACCGCCGCGATCAGCACCGCCAGCAGGGCGATCAGTGCCATGGGGTTCAGCCCCGCGAAAAGATTGTCCTGCTGCAGCCGCTCGCGGTTCGCACGGCACACGGGGCACCGGCCCTCGCTCACGGGCGCCGCGCAGTTCGCGCACACCAACCGGTCGTACGTCATGCGCCTCGCCCTCCTTGCACCGGTTCCACGTATCTCAACGCTCGCGGCGGTGCGAACGTTCCCCTTCACGATGCCAGGTTCCTCCGGAAAGGGCGCGGGCGCCTTCGAAGGGGTGGCTTGCATTGTCTCGCGGCTGCGGGTCGTGTGTGGCTGGTCGCGCAGTTCCCCGCGCCCCTAAAGGCACGATGCCCTCAGCCCCGTTTACAGCTTGCCCGGCACAAAAGCGCACAACCCTCACGCAACCCCTACCGGTGACTGCGGTCTCGTACCCGGTTCGCGTATGGTCACGCTCATCTACCCCCGGCGACCCGTGGTGCATCCGTGATCCGATTCGACAACGTCTCCAAGGTCTACCCCAAGCAGACCCGCCCCGCACTCAGGGATGTCTCCCTGGAAGTGGACAAGGGCGAGTTCGTGTTCCTCGTGGGGTCCTCCGGCTCCGGAAAGTCCACCTTCCTGCGGCTGGTCCTCCGTGAGGAGCGGTGCAGCCACGGTCAGGTGCACGTCCTGGGCAAGGACCTCGCACGCCTCTCCAACTGGAAGGTGCCGCAGATGCGCCGCCAGCTGGGGACGGTGTTCCAGGACTTCCGTCTCCTGCCGAACAAGACGGTCGCCGAGAACGTGGCCTTCGCGCAGGAGGTCATCGGCAAGTCGCGCGGCGAGATCCGCAAGTCCGTGCCGCAGGTGCTCGACCTCGTCGGGCTCGGCGGCAAGGAGGACCGGATGCCCGGTGAGCTGTCCGGTGGTGAGCAGCAGCGTGTGGCCATCGCGCGCGCCTTCGTCAACCGGCCCAAGCTGCTCATCGCCGACGAGCCCACCGGCAACCTCGACCCGCAGACCTCCGTCGGCATCATGAAGCTGCTCGACCGGATCAACCGGACCGGCACGACCGTGGTGATGGCGACGCACGACCAGAACATCGTGGACCAGATGCGCAAGCGCGTCATCGAGCTGGAGAAGGGCCGCCTCGTCCGCGACCAGGCACGCGGCGTCTACGGCTACCAGCACTGACGACCGGCATGCTCCACGGAAAGGCTTAACCAGACGCCATGCGCGCCCAGTTCGTACTCTCCGAGATCGGTGTCGGTCTCCGCCGCAATCTGACGATGACCTTCGCCGTCATCGTCTCCGTCGCCCTGTCGCTCGCCCTGTTCGGCGGGTCGCTCCTGATGAGCGACCAGGTCAGCACCATGAAGGGCTACTGGTACGACAAGGTCAACGTCTCGGTCTTCCTCTGCAACAAGAGCGACGCCGAGTCCGACCCGAACTGCGCCAAGGGCGCGGTCACCGAGGACCAGAAGAAGGACATCCTCGCCGACCTGAAGAAGATGTCGTCGGTCGTGCAGACGGTCACCTACGAGTCGCAGGACCAGGCGTACAAGCACTACAAGGAGCAGTTCGGCGACTCCCCGCTGGCCAGTTCCCTCACGCCGGACCAGATGCAGGAGTCGTACCGCATCAAGCTGAAGGACCCGGAGAAGTACCAGGTCATCGCCACCGCCTTCGACGGGCGGGACGGCGTGCAGTCCGTGCAGGACCAGAAGGGGATCCTCGACAACCTCTTCGGGCTCCTCAACGGCATGAACTGGGCCGCCCGGGCGGTCATGGCGCTGATGCTGGTCGTCGCGCTGATGCTGATCGTCAACACGGTGCGCGTCTCGGCGTTCAGCCGTCGGCGTGAGACCGGGATCATGCGCCTGGTGGGCGCCTCGGGCTTCTACATCCAGGCGCCGTTCATCATGGAGGCCGCGGTCGCCGGGCTGATCGGGGGCACGGTCGCGTGCGGGTTCCTGGTGATCGCGCGGTACTTCCTCATCGACCACGGTCTGGCCCTGTCCGAGAAGTTGAACCTGATCAACTTCATCGGCTGGGACGCCGTACTGACGAAGCTGCCGCTCATCCTGGCGACGAGTCTGCTGATGCCCGCGTTGGCCGCGTTCTTCGCTCTGCGCAAGTACTTGAAGGTGTGACGCATGCCAAGAGGGCCGTACGGTCAACCGACCGTACGGCCCTCTTGCGTTGTCCTAGACTCACCGGCATGTCAGGCCGAGACCCGTTCTGTCAGCCCCGCCGCATCCGCCGCGGGGCCGCGCTGACGTTGGTCTTCGCGAGCGTGCTGGTGGCGGCTGCCGCGACCGGCTCTTTCCCGGTCCCAGAGCCCCTCGACCGGAAATCGGCCTCCGAGCGGGCCCGTTCGGCCGCCTACGCGAGCCCGCAGCAGGACGTGGCGAAGGCGGCCGAGCAGGCCATGGCCGACGGCAAGTCCCCCATGGAGGCCGCCGAACGCGCGGTCAGCCGCAGCGGCGACCGCTGGGGCGCCGTCTACTCCCAGGGCGAGTACGAGGAGTTCGAGGAAGCCCTCGACGGTGAGTACACCGGCGTCGGCCTGTGGGCGCGGCGCGAGCGCGACGGCCGTATCGAGGTGTCGAAGGTCGCCTCCGGCTCGCCCGCGGCCGCCGCCGGGATCCACGAGGGCGACCGGCTGCGCAGCGTCGACGGCGAGAAGGTCGACGGGCGACCGGTCACGGAGGTCGTCTCCTTGCTGCGCGGTGACGCCACGGACGCGGCGGCCGGTACGGCCGTCCGCCTCGGGCTGGAACGCGGCACGCGCGCGTGGAGCGAGACGGTGCGCCGGGCCCGCCTGTCCACGGACGATGTGACGGTGCGCACACTGGCCGGCGGCATCACCGTCATCCGGATCGGCGCCTTCACCAAGGGATCCGGTGACATGGTGCGTGCCGCGGTACGGCAGGCCCCGGTCGGCGCCGGGATCATCCTCGACCTGCGCGGCAACTCCGGCGGCCTGGTCACCGAGGCCGTCACCGCCGCCTCCGCCTTCCTCGACGGCGGCCTGGTCGCCACGTATGACGTCGAGGGCGAGCAGCGCGCCCTGCACGCCGAGCCGGGCGGCGACACCACCAGACCCCTGGTCGCGCTCGTCGACGGCGGCACGATGAGCGCGGCCGAGCTCCTCACCGGCGCCTTGCAGGACCGCGGCCGCACGGTCGTCGTGGGCTCCCGCACCTTCGGCAAGGGCTCGGTCCAGATGCCGAGCCGGCTGCCCGACGGATCCGTCGCCGAGCTGACCGTCGGGCACTACCGCACCCCCTCCGGCCGCGGGGTCGACGGCCGCGGCATCACGCCCGACCTGGACGTCGAGCAGCACGTCGTGGAGCGGGCGGAGACGGTGCTCAGCGGGCTCGGGCAGTAGCGGCCCCCTCACCTGGCCCCGGGCCCCTCGTTAATGCGCTTTCCGTCCAGCCCCTCCGTAGTGCGAAAATGGTCGCACTATGGCTAAGGAAAAAGGGCGCAAGCTGATCGCGCAGAACAAGAAGGCGCGGCACGACTACCTCATCCTCGACACCTACGAGGCCGGACTGGTCCTCACCGGCACCGAGGTGAAGTCGTTGCGCCAGGGACGGGCCTCGCTGGTCGACGGCTTCGTGCAGCTCGACGGGAACGAGGCGTGGCTGCACAACGTGCACGTGCCGGAGTACAGCCAGGGCACCTGGACCAACCACAGTGCCCGCCGCAAGCGCAAGCTCCTGCTGCACCGCGAGGAGATCGACAAGCTGGCGGCCAAGTCCCAGGAGACGGGGCACACGATCGTGCCCCTCGCGCTGTACTTCAAGGACGGCCGGGCCAAGATCGAGATCGCGCTGGCGCGAGGCAAGAAGGAGTACGACAAGCGCCAGACGCTCCGCGAGAAGCAGGACCGGCGTGAGGCGGAGCGGGTGATCTCGGCGGTGCGGAGGAAGCAGCGGGCCTGAGCCGGTGGGCCGGGCGGGAATGCCCGGGCGCCCAAGTGCGTTGCACCTGGCACCACGGCGGGGTGACCGCCGGGAATACGGTGGCATCGATGCGGGTTGGTCACGTACGATGGCATCTGCACCTCACAGCGGGTGCGCTGGATGATTGAAAAATCAACATGGGGATGATCGGTTTCGACAGCGGCTGTCGAAGCAGGGGAAGCGTGTCGAGGAAGCGGCCATGATCTCGTAAACCACAGGCCGAAAAAATAATCGCCAATTCCAAGCGATCCATCTCCCAGGGCGAGCTCGCCCTCGCTGCCTGATCTTCAGGTAGCGAGCAGCGGCTCCCCTACTTAAGGGAGTGTCAGCCCGGGGGTGTTCCCGACCCGGATCCTGGCATCATTCAGGGAACTAAACCTTGATCCCGGTCACGGGGTGAAGAGGGAAACCACACAGTGACTGAGCCCGTCGGAGACTTGTCCGCGTGATCTCCGGGGCTGAGAAAAGCACAGCGGACTGCACACGGAGAAGCCCTGATTCTGCACCGTTGGACGCGGGTTCGATTCCCGCCATCTCCACTCGCCCACCCCGTGTGGGTACCCCATGTGGGCAGAGGCCCCGTCGCTTGCGAGCGGCGGGGCCTTTGTCGTGCCCGGGTCTCGTGCGGCGGGAAGGAACGGACTTCTCCGTCCGGTTCATCGAAGCGCAGCGCGACCTCGTCGACGGGGCGCTGCTGTGGCTCGCCCATCGCTGAGCGGCGGTGAACGCGCCGTCTCTCGGCCGAGGACCTGCACGTCCTGCACGCGGTACTGCTGTCGGTGTACAGCATGTTCGCCTCGGACGAGGCCTTCCACGTCCAACTCGGCTTCTACCGAGAGAACGCCCTGGCCCTCGCCCAGGGTCTTGTGAAGGCCGTCGAGGACGCCGCGTCGGAGGGCTGATCGGCAGGCTCTTCGGGCCCCTCTCCCGCAGACCGGGAGTGGGGCCCTGCTGTCGGCGCGGTGCGAAGCTCGGCAGGCACAGGTGCCGGTCAGCTTCGATCCCTCGAATAGGTGACGCGTGTTGATTGCCGTACAGAAGAGGCGTTTTGGGCCGATAGCCTGACGTCGTGACGCGCCCGACGGGCGCGTCCTCCCTTCACTCCGGGCCCCTCCTCTTCGGGGCCCGGCCCGACGAGAGCGGTCCCGGGCTGTGACAAGGCCGCCTCACGTCGAAGGGAGGACGCCCCCACATGGGCTGTCACGAGGAGCAGGAACCGACTCTCGTCATGCGGCTGATCCGGCTCTTGCCGGAGCGAGTGGCAAAGCACGCGAGGAGGTGGCTGCTCTGGTGGCTCACCAGGTAGCCGGATATCCCCACACAGCCTGGGGACATCCGACTGGCTCCTGTTGAGCCGGGGCCCCTCTCGGAGTTAGCGCTCTGAGTGGGGCCCACCTTCTCTGGTGGCTCAGCAGCTAGTCGCATATCCCCATCCAGCCTGGGGACATCCGACACGCTCCTGATGAGCTTGGGCCTTCGCCTGACTAAAGCATTCGGACCCCAGGCGGCGCCCGCCCCCAAGTACAGCACAACAGCCCCCCACCCAGCACCCCGATCAGCCACTGTTCACGCCACCGCCCGCCGCCCCGTACTCCCCCTCTCCGTCATCCTCGGCGCCAGCAACGTCGCCTCCGGCACATCCGCACCCCCCAGCTTCCGCATCAGCAACTCCACCGCCCGCGTGCCCACTTCGGCGGACGGCACGGCGACGGACGTGACCGGGACGCGTTGGGACTCGGTGAGTTCGTCGGGGCAGATGGCGGTGACCGACAGATCGGCGGGGACGCGCAGGCCCAGCTGTTCGAAGGCGTCGATCAGGGGTTCCAGCAGGGGCTCGTTGTGGACGACGACACCGGTCAACGCGGGCTGCTCGCGCAGCAGTCGCTCGGCCATCTCGCGGGCGGCGTCGGGTGCGGCCTCGCAGGGGTGGACCGAGGAGGCGAGTCCGTTGCGGTCGGCGGCGGCCGTGAAGCCCTGGACCACGCGCTGGGCGAAGGCGGTCTGGCGGACGTACACCTCCGGCGGTGAGCCGACCAGCGCCACCGTCCGGTGCCCGAGCCGCGCCAGATGCTCCACGCATGCCTCGCCCGCCGCCTTGAAGTCGAGGTCGATGCAAGTCAGACCCTCGGCGGAGGCGGGGAAGCCGATCATCACCGACGGCCGGTCCAGGGACCGGAGCAGCGGTAGCCGGGGATCGTGCAGTTGTACGTCCATCACGATCAGCGCGTCGACCAACGCCGTGTCGGTGACCCGGCTCAGCCCCTCCTCGCCCTCCTCCTGGGTGAGCAGCAGGACGTCGTGGTCGTAGCGGCGGGCCGTGGTCACGACCGACACCGCGAACTGCATGACGGTCGGCACGTGGATGCCGGCCCGCAGCGGCACCACCAGCGCCAGCACGTTCGACTTGCTGCTGGCCAGTGCCCGCGCGCCCGCGTGCGGGCGGTAGCCCAGCTCGCGGATGGCCTCCTCCACCCGTTGCCGGGTCTCCTCGGAGATGGGGCGCTTGCCGCTGAGGGCGTAGGAGACGGTGCTGGGGGAGACCCCGGCGTGCCGTGCCACGTCAGTGATCTTCACCATCAGGCCGACTCCACCGTGAGGAACCCGGTACCGGCCTGCGCCCGCACCTCGCGTCCGCCGCCCACGGCCAGTCCCCAGGGCGCCGAGGGATCACTGCAGGAGGCCCGCAGCAGATCCCCTTCGCGTACGACGGTGAAGGCCACGTCCCCGACCCGTACCGTCACCTGCGCGCCCCGCTCCAGACCGTAGGCCCTGAGCGTGACCCCGTCGGCGTGGTCGTAGTCGGGCCGGTCGTCCACCGCGCCCACCGGGATCACCGCCCCGGGCCGCACCAGCAGCGGCACGCTCAGGAAGTCGTGGCTCTCGCGCACCCAGCGGGGCCCGGTCACCGTCCGGCCGGTCACGAAGTGCGTCCAGGTGCCCTCGGGGACGTAGTAAGCCACCTCCCCGTCGTCGGAGAACACCGGCGCGACCAGCAGGTTCGGGCCGAGCATGTACTGCCGTTCCAGGTGCGCGCACCCGGGATCGTCCGGGAACTCCAGCACCATCGCCCGCATCATCGGCACACCCTCGGCGTGGGCGGTGCGCGCGGCCTCGTACAGGTAGGGCATGAGGCTGAGCTTCAGCCTGGTGAACTGCCGCAGGACGTCCACGGCCTCCTCGTCGAACAGCCACGGAACCCGGTAGGAGGAGCTGCCGTGCAGGCGGCTGTGGGACGACAGCAGGCCGAAGGCGACCCACCGCTTGAACAGCGCCGGTGACGGCGTGCCCTCGAAGCCGCCGATGTCGTGACTCCAGTAGCCGAAGCCGGAGAGCCCGAGGGACAGCCCTCCCCGCAGCGACTCCGCCATCGACTCGTACGTCGCCTCGCAGTCGCCGCCCCAGTGCACGGGGAACTTCTGGCTCCCTGTCGTCGCCGAGCGCGCGAAGACGACCGCCTCCTCCTCGCCCCGGTGCTTGCGCAGCACGTCGAAGACCGTGCGGTTGTACAGGTACGTGTAGTAGTTGTGCATGCGCTCCGGGTCGGAGCCGTCGGACCAGGCCACGTCGACGGGCACCCGCTCGCCGAAGTCGGTCTTGAAGCAGTCGACGCCCTGCGCGAGCAGCGCCTCCAGTTTCGAGGCGTACCAGTCGCGGGCCGCCGGGCTGGTGAAGTCGACCAGCGCCATGCCCGGCTGCCACAGGTCCCACTGCCAGACACTCCCGTCCGGCCGCTTCAGCAGGTGCCCGAGCGCCTTGCCCTCCGCGAACAGGGGGGAGCGCTGGGCGATGTACGGGTTGATCCACACGCTCACGCGCAGGTCCCGCGCGTGCAGCCGGGCCAGCATGCCCTCCGGGTCGGGGAAGACCCGTGGGTCCCACTGGAAGTCGCACCAGTTGAACTCGCGCATCCAGAAGCAGTCGAAGTGGAAGACGGAGAGCGGGAGTTCGCGCTCCCGCATGCCCTCGATGAAGGAGGTGACGGTCTCCTCGTCGTACGAGGTGGTGAAGGACGTCGACAGCCACAGGCCGAAGGACCACGCGGGCGGCAGGGCCGGGCGGCCGGTGAGGGCCGTGTACTTGCGCAGGATCTCCTTCGGAGTCGGGCCGTAGATGACGTAGTACGTCAACTGCTGCGTCTCCGCGCTGAACTGCACCCGCGAGACCACCTCCGAGCCGACCTCGAAGGACACCTTGCCCGGGTGGTCGACGAAGACGCCGTAGCCCGCGTCCGTCAGATAGAACGGGACGTTCTTGTAGGCCTGCTCGGTGGCCGTGCCGCCGTCGGCGTTCCAGATGTCGACGACCTGGCCGTTCTTGACCAGCGGGCCGAAGCGCTCACCGAGGCCGTAGACGGACGTTCCCACCCCGAGGCTCAGTTGCTCGCGCAGGTAGTGCCCGCCCGACGCGTCCCGCATGATGCCCATGCCCTTGGTGCCGCTGGAGGTGAGTGTGCGGCCGTGGGCGAGGAAGTCGACGTGCCAGGTGCCGGTGCGGGCGACCTTGACCGACAGTGCGCCGGAGGTCAGGGTCGCGTGCTCGTCGTCGTACGACACCTGCGTCGCGACCTCCTCCTCCCGCACCTCGAACTCGGGGCAGCGCGGCTGCTCGCCGTCGAAGTGGGTGAAGGTGACGCCGATGACGTCGGGCATCGGTGCCTGTGCGCTGATCGTCACGACCGGTCCCTTCAGCAGGTCGCCGCGGTGGCGGATGGGCTGGGTCGGCGCGTGGATCTCCAGCGCCCCGTCCTGCGCGGTGACGTCGAGCACCTCGACCGGATAGGCGGCGGTGACACCCTCGCGCAGCAGCCAGTAGCCGTCGGTGAACTTCATGTGGGGGGTTCCTTACTTCACGGCACCCACGGCGATGCCACGGGTGAGGGTTCTCTGGAAGACGAGGAAGAAGACGAGGGCGGGCAGGACGCCGAGCAGGGCGGCCGCGTTGGTCATCGTGGCGTCCATCAGACGCTGGCCCTGGAGGACGCCGAGGGCCACCGACACGGTCTGGTTGTCGTTGGAGATCAGCATGACCAGGGGGAGCAGGAACTCGTTCCAGGTCCAGATGAAGAAGAAGACCAGGAGCACGCCGATGGTGGGGCGGCTGACGGGGACCACGATCCGCCACAGCACCTGCCACTTGTTCGCGCCGTCGATCCTGGCGGCCTCGATGATCTCGCGGGGGAACTGGCCGAGGACGGAGGAGAGGAGGTACGTGCCGAAGGCCGCCTGGATGACCGTGAAGACGATGATCACGCTCAGCCTGGTGTCGTAGAGGCCGGCCTCCTTGCTCAGGTAGTAGATCGGGTAGACCAGCGCCTCCTGCGGCAGCATGTTGGCGAGGACGAAGAACGCCAGTACCCAGGTGCGGCCCTTGATCCGCCCGATGCCGATCGCGTACGCGTTCAGGACCGAGAGGACCACGGCGAGCACGGCCACCGACCCGCTGATCAGCACCGAGTTGAGGAGCTTCCGGCCGAAGTCGACGCGTTCCCAGAAGTCTTCGATGCCTTCGGTGTAGAAGCCCTCAGGGAGGCTGAGGGGGCCGTTCTGGGCGTACTCCGCGGGGGACTTGAAGGCGTTGACGGTGACGATGAGGAACGGCACGATCATGAAGAGGGCGGCGATGCACAGGGCGATCAGCACCGGGTAGCGGCGCAGGGCTGTGGTCACGACTCCTCCGCGCGGGTCTGGAGCTTCAGGCCGACCAGGGACAGCAGCAGGATGATCACGGTCAGCACCGTGGAGATCGTGGCGCCGTAGCCGACCTGCGTCTTCTCGAAGAACGTGGTGAAGGAGAAGTAGGAGGGCACGTTCGTCGCGCCGCCCGGGCCGCCCTTCGTCAGGACGTACACCGCGCCGAAGACCTTCAGCGCGGCGATCGTGCACCAGGTCAGCACGACGTAGACCTCGGGCCGGATCTGCGGCAGCGTGATGTGCCAGAAGCGGCGCCACCAGCCGGCGCCGTCCAGCTCGGCGGCCTCGTGCAGCTGCGGGTCGACGCGCTGGAGCCCCGCCATGAAGACGACCATCGGGAAGCCGATCTGCACCCAGACCATCACGCCCATCACGCTGTACAGCGCGAGGTCGGGGTCGCCGAGCCAGTCCTGCTGCCAGGACGACAGACCTATGGCCCCCAGGACTTCGTTGAGCGAGCCGTTGTCCGGCGCGAGGATCCAGCTCCAGACGATGCCGGCGACGGCGATGGGCAGCACCTGCGGGAGGTAGAAGCAGGCGCGGAGGACGGCGACCGGTTTGCTGCCGAAGTGCTTGCCGACGTAGTCGAACAGCGCGGCGGCGAGGACGAGTCCGATCGCCGTCGGTACGGCCGCCATGGCGACGACCATGAACAGGCTGTGCCGGAAGGACGCCCAGAACTCGCTGTCGTCCAGCAGCTCCCGGTAGTTGGCGAGCCCGGACCAGTCCGGGGAGCCCACGCCCTCCCAGTCGGTGAAGCTCACGCCCGTGTTCATCAGGAACGGGACGACGATGACGGCGAAGAAGGCGAGGACACCGGGGAGCAGGAACAGGGCGTAGGAGTCGCGGGGGCGGCGGGGCGAGTGTCCCGTGCGGTCCTGTTTGCCGGTCACCCGCCCGCCGTGTTCGACGGTGACCGTCATCGCTTCGGTACGTCCTTGTCGTACGCCTCCTGCAACGCGTCCAGGTAGTCGTCGGGTTTCGCACCGCCCGTCATCAGCTTCTGCGTCTCGGAGACGAGGACGTCGTAGAAGCCGGAGACCGGCCAGTCGGGGTAGAAGGCCAGGCCGTCGCGCCGGGAGAGGGTGTTGAAGTCGTCGATGAGGGTCTTGGACTTCGGGTCGGTGATGGCGCTCGCGTCCGCCGCCACCGGGACGCCGCCCTTGTTGCCCAGCAGGGTCTGGATCTGCTTCGACAGGGTGATGTCGATGAAGTCGTAGGCGAGTTCCTTGTTCTTGGCGCCCTTGGGGACCACCCACAGGTTGCCGCCGGAGCCGAGGGTGAGGTTCGAGCCGGGCCACAGGAAGGTGCCCCAGTCGAACTTCGCCTCGTCCTGGAAGCGGCCGTACCACCAGCTGCCGGAGAAGAAGATCGGCGACTTGCCCTGGAGGAAGGAGACGCCGGCGTCCTCCGCCTTGGAGCTGGTGGAGTCCTTGCTGATGTAGCCCTTCTTCACCCAGTCGGCGAAGGTGTCGGCCGCGTAGGTCCAGGCGGCGTCGTGGAAGTCGGTCTTGCCCTTGTACAGCTCGTAGGCGTCGACCCAGGCGCGGTCGGCCTTCGACAGGGCGAGCTGGTAGAGGTACTGGTGGGCGGGGTATTCGGCGCCGGCGTTGGCGAGCGGGGTGACGCCCTCGGCCACGAACTTGCCCATGGCGGCGGTCAGTTCGTCGAACGTCTTCGGCTCGGCGATCTTGTGCTTGGCGAACAGGTCCTTGTTGTAGAAGACCATCGTGTACTCGGCGTAGTTGGTCACGCCGTACCACTTGCCGGAGCCCATGACCCCGTCGGTGTCGTAGAGGCTGGTGGTGCGGACGCCCTCGGCGAGCTTCTTGTCCCAGCCGCGCTTGGTCGCCTCAGCGGTCAGGTCGGTGAGCAGGCCCTGCTGGGAGAGGTGGCCCGCCGTCGCGTTGCCCTTGTTGTACTCCATGAGGTCGGGCGCGTCGGAGGAGTTCAGGACCATCGGGGCGGTCTTCTGGATCTGTTCGAAGCCCTTCTCCTCGAACTCCACCTTCACGCCCGGGTGCTTGGCCTCGAACTCCTTGATGGCCGCGTCCCAGGCCTGCCCCATCGCGCTGTTCGGGGCCTCGTAGTGCCAGAGCTTCAACGTCTTGCCGTCGGAGGAACCGCCGCTGTCCGAATCGCCGCAGGAGGTCAGGAGCAGGGCTCCGCTCAGAGCCGCCGCGGCCAGGGCCGTCACACGCCTTCGTGCCGTTAACATCCAGTGCCTCCAAGGGAGTCGGATGGGTGCCGGGCTGGACATCACGCTGTGTTCATCGAAGCGATTCGATGGGTGACGTCGAAGCGCTTCGACGGGCGAAGGTATGTGGGAGCTGTGGGTGCGTCAATGGGTCCTGCGGGAATTGCGGCAAGTGTTCGGATGGTCGAACGGGGCGAGCGAGATCAGCAGCGCCACCGCCGCCGCCGTGACCGGCACCCCGAATCCCGCCGTGGCCGACACGTGCTCCGCCAGCCAGCCGCCCAGCGCGCTGCCGCCGGCGATCCCGCCGAGCAGGCCGGTCACCGCGAGGGTCATGCCCTCGTTGAGACGGGCCTCGGGGGTGCTTCGCTGGATCAGGCTCATGCCGGTGACCATCGTCGGGGCCGTCGCCATCCCGGCGACCAGCAGCGCGCCCGCCAGGGCGAGGAGCGAGCCGGTCAGGGTGGCGGCGAGCAGCGGCAACGTCAGCAGGGCGGTCATCGCGGCTATGCACCACACGTAGCGTTTCCGCGGGGGACCGGCCGGCCTCAGCGCCCCGTACAGCAGACCCGCCGCGCACGAACCGGCCGCCTGCAGGCCGAGCACCACGCCGGCCGCCGCGCGGTGCCCCCGCGCGTCCGCGAACGCGATCGTGACGACCTCCATCGCCCCGAACGCCACGCCCATGGCGAGACAGACGGCGAGCAGGGGCGGCAGGCCGCGAACACGGAAGAGTGACTTCGTTTCGGCCGAGGTCCGCCGGTGGGCCGGCGGCTGCGTCGAGCGCTGCGCGGCGAACAGCAGCATGCCTGTCACCAGCAGCACCACGCCGGTGAGGGTGCCCGCCTCCGGGAAGAACGTCCCGCACAGGAATGCCGCGAGCGCCGGGCCCAGCATGAAGCACAGCTCGTCCACGGCCTGTTCGAAGGAGTTCGCGGTGTGCAGGGCCTCGTGGTCGCCCTGCAGCAGGTGGGCCCAGCGGGCGCGGGACATGCCGCCGAGGTTGGGCGTGGTCGCGGTGGCGGCGTAGGCGGCGAAGAGGGTCCAGGCGGGGGCGTCGTAGCGCACGCACAGCAGCAGCGCGAGCGAGCCCAGCGCCGCGAGGAGGGTGGCGGGCACGGCGATCCGGGCCTGCCCGTACCGGTCGACGAGCCGCGCGGTCCACGGGGCGACCAGCGCGGTCGCCGCCAGCCCGGTCGCGGTGACGGCACCGGCGAGGGCGTACGAGCCCCGGGTACCGGCGATCATGACGACCGCGCTCACGCTGAACATGCCCATCGGCAGCCGGGCCAGCAGATTCCCGGCGGTGAAGGCGCGGGTGCCGGGGACGGTGAAGAGACGGCGGTACGGGCCGGGCGGGCGGTTCCTCGTACGGGGATGGAAGTCGACGGCGACCAGGGTGTCGGCGGTGACGGTGTACAGAGGTGGCTTCCTCGGGGTCGATCGCGGCATGGGCCCACCGTCGCCCGCGGCCGATCAAGGGGTCCAACACCTGTTCCGTACCGATTCACACACCTGCGTTGTAAGTTCGCGCCATGCCCGCCACCGGTCACCACCTCGACCCCCGTCTGCTGCGCGCCTTCCTCGCCGTCGCCGAGGAACTGCACTTCACACGCGCCGCGGCCCGCCTCTACGTCGCCCAGCAGGCGCTCAGCCGGGACGTACGGCGGCTGGAGCGGGAGTTGGGCGCCGAGCTTTTCGTCCGCACCACCCGGCAGGTGACGCTGACGGCCGACGGCGAGCGGCTGGTGCCGTACGCCCGCCGCGCCCTGGAGGCCCAGGACGAGCTGCTCGCCGCCTTCCGGCAGGCCCGGCCCCTGCTGGTGGACCTCAACTCCCCCGGACTGGCCACCGGGCGCCGCGTCCTGCACCGGGCCCGTGAACTGGCCCCCGAGCACGAGCTGATGGCCCGCTACGAGAGCGGGCTGACCTACGCGGCGGGGGAGTTGCTCGCGGGCCGGCTCGACGCGTCGTTCGGGCGGTTCGCCGGTCTGTCCCCGGCGCTGCGGGCGGGCCTCGACCATCAGCCCGTGCGCTACGAGCCGATGGCGGTCCTGCTGCCCGAGGACCACCCGCTGGCGGCGCTGGAGGCCGTGCCGCTCTCCGCGCTCGCCGGCGAGGCCGTGTACGCGGGCGCCGGGAATCCCCGCACGCCGGAGTGGACCGACCTCGCGCGTCGGCTCTTCGAGGGGCGCGGCATCGAGGTCGCGCCGCCCGCTCCGCTCGCCGTCGGGGACGAGGAGTTCCAGCGGATCATGGCCAAGACGCGGAATCCGATCCTCGTAGTGGTGGATTTTCCGGCCATGCCCGCGACGGTGCGGCGTCCGCTCATCCGTCCGATTCCGCTGTCACCCGTGTCACTCGTGTGGCGAAAGGGGCTGGTGCATTCCGGACTCGATGCGCTGCGCCGGGCCGCGCTCGAACTCACGGTCGAGGAAGGCTGGCTGCGACGGCCCGCCGAGGGATGGATTCCAGCCAATGATTCCGACCTGATGGGCACCCACTATTGACACGTAGCGAACACGCACCCTCTCTCTGCGCTACATTCAGGGCCCTGAGCACGGCGTGATAAAGGGGGCGCTCGGATCGAGTGGGGGCTCGGTTCGGTCGACGTGTGCTCAGGTCGTCCGCGCACCCGGAACTTTCCCTTGGGGGGATGTGCGTGCGCGTGAAGAAGGGGCGGAAAGACGCCCAACCGGAATGGCCCGAGGTCGCGGTCGAGGACCGTTTTGCCACGGGTGAAGGCACCCAGGCCTTTCCGGAGACGATCGGAAGCGGAATCCCGAGACAGGCCACTGCTGAAGCGGGCCGGACCGGGATATCCGGCAGCGGCGACCGGGACCTCCCGGACGCCGACCGGCCCGGTGGAGCCGGCAGGGCCGACGCCCTGGCGTCGGCCGGCGAGACCGGGGAGCGCCCGGGGGCCGCCGTACCGACCGCCGCCGTGCGCGACCCGTGGAAGGAGTCCGACGCGTCGGGTTCCGGCCAGAACCCGCACGTAGGGACCGGCGCCGCCCATGACCCCGACGAGGTGACGGTTCAGCTCGACGACATCGGTGAGCAGCGGGAGGACCTGCTGGTACGGCAGGCCAAGGGCGGCGGACCGGACAGCGGACCGGGCGGTGGCCAGGACGGCTCCGACGGGCCGGTCTTCGTGGACGAGTCGGGGCGCCGCAGCCGCCGTTTCCGCCGCATCGGCATGGTCGTCGGCCTGGCCTGCGCGGTCTACGCCGTCGTCATCGTCGCCACCCTGCTGTCGGGCAACTCCCACGCACCCTGGCTGCCGGTGCCGGGCCAGGAGGAGGACCGGCCGGCGGGCAAGGTCGAGACCTCGCCGCAGCCCGAGGAATCGGATCCGCCCTCCGCCACCGGCGGCGTGTGGCCCGGACCCCGTCCGACGGTGAGCGAGGGCACGGCCCCGGTCCCGGCCCCCGGTGCCTCCGCGCCCCGCGCCACCACCAGGCCCGACCGGCCGGGCACGTCCCCCGGCCCCGAGGCGAGCCCGACGAGAACCGCGCCGGGCCCGGGCACCGGACCGACCGAACCCACCCCGACGCCGTCGCCGACGGCGACGATCACGGACCCGCCGGTCGTCCCGACTCCGACCGACACCGCGCCCACGCCGACCCCGACCGGGACGACCGGCACCGGTGACAGCGCGGGCCCCGGCACGGGCACGGTGGCGGACGGCCCGAACGAGCCGACGCCGATCGCCACGGAGCCGGGCACACCGGCCGGTCCGGATCCCGGTCCGGGTCCGGGCCCTGAGCCCGCCCCGGCGCCCATCGCCTGATCGCACGTCTCTTAGTGCCCCAGCAGGCAACGTTCGCCCCGTCGAGGACGCCCGGCACGCCGAGAGCACGCACCGGCTGCGGTCTTTGGCCTCCCCCACTCTCGGCTTCGCTCGAGCGGGGGGACCCCCATCGCGGCGGGCGCTCCTCAACGGGCAAACGTTGCCTGCCGGGGCACTAGGGCCTGTGTCGGAAGTGGCGCCTGCCGGGCGACGCCTGGCACGCTCCCCCACTGCCTTAAGGGCGTGGGAGGTGCCCCCACTCGCCGCACCGGGCGAAAGCCCAAGTACATCCAGTACGAGGGCTTCCGCCCGGCACGCCGAGAGCACGCACCAGACGCCGCCCGGCCCGCCCTCCGGGCGGACGACGCCACTTCCGACACAGGCCCTAGGTGCACGTCCGCCCGGGACCGCGCCGCTCCCGGTGCGCTTCCGCGGACGGCATCGCCCTGCCCGGTGCGCATCCGCCGATGACACCGCCGTTCCTGGCGAGCATCCCCTGATCACACCGCCGTTCCCCGTGCACACCGCCGCCCGATGGCAGCCCCAACCCCGGTGCACACCCTCTTGATGCACATCCCCGCGATGGCATCCCCGTCCCCGGAGCACAACCTCTGATGGCATCCCGCACCCGCCGTCCCGGGGCTGCGACCGGAGCCCCCGACGGCTCCCGGCGCCGCCGCCTGCCCATGCGCCTGCTGCTGCCCGTGCTGATCCTCGCCGCCCTGATGGCGATGCTGATGCTGCGCGGCTACGTGCACAGCGAGATCCTCGCCGACCACCGCGTCCAGCCCGAGGCCGCCGCCGACCAGGTGCCCCGGCGGATCCTCGACGGCGGCCCGGTCATCGACACCCGCGGCGGCCGCACCACCAGCCTGAAGGTGCCCGACCACCGCATGGTCCTCACCTTCGACGACGGCCCGGACCCGATCTGGACCCCCAAGGTCCTGGACGTGCTCAGGAAGCACGACGCGCACGCCGTCTTCTTCATCACCGGCACCATGGCCTCGCGCCACCCGGACCTGGTCCAGCGCCTGGTCGACGAGGGCCACGAGATCGGTCTGCACACCTTCAACCACCCCGACCTCTCCCTCCAGTCGAAGGAGCGCATCGACTGGGAGCTGTCGCAGAACCAGCTCGCGATCAGCGGCGCCGCCGGCATCCGCACCTCGCTGTTCCGGCCGCCGTACTCCTCGTACGCGGCCGCCCTGGACAACAACACCTGGCCGATCACCCAGTACATCGGCAGCCGCGGCTACATCTCCGTCCTCAGCAGCGTCGACAGCCGGGACTGGAGCACGCCGGGAGTCGAGCAGATCATCCGCAACGTCACGCCCGAGGGCGGCAAGGGCGCGGTCGTCCTGATGCACGACTCCGGCGGCGACCGCCACCAGACCGTCGAGGCGCTGGACCGCTTCCTGCCGCAGATGAAGGCCGAGGGCTACGAGTTCGACCACCTCACCGAGGCCCTCGACGCACCCAGCGCGCACACCCGGGTCGCCGGCGTCGACCTGTGGAAGGGCAAGGCGTGGGTCTTCCTCGTGCAGGCCTCCAACAACATCACGGCCGTCCTGGTGGTCGGTCTCGCGATCATCGGCTTCCTGGTCATCGCCCGCTTCGGGCTGATGCTCCTGCTCTCCGCCATCCACGCCCGCCGGGTGCGCCGCCGCGACTTCCGCTGGGGAGAACCGGTCACCGAACCGGTGTCGGTGCTGGTCCCGGCGTACAACGAGGCCAAGTGCATCGAGAACACCTGCCGCTCGCTGATGGAGAGCGACCATCCCATCGAAGTGATCGTCATCGACGACGGTTCGAGTGACGGCACGGCACGGATCGTCGAGAACCTGGACCTGCCGGGCGTCCGCGTGGTCCGTCAGCTCAACGCGGGCAAGCCCGCCGCCCTCAACCGGGGCGTGGCGAACGCCCGGTACGACCTGGTCGTGATGATGGACGGAGACACCGTCTTCGAGCCGTCCACGGTCCGCGAACTCGTCCAGCCGTTCGGCGATCCCCGCGTCGGCGCGGTCGCCGGCAACGCCAAGGTCGGCAACAAGGACACCCTCATCGGAGCCTGGCAGCACATCGAGTACGTGATGGGCTTCAACCTCGACCGCCGTATGTACGACGTCCTGAACTGCATGCCGACCATCCCGGGCGCGGTCGGAGCCTTCCGGCGATCGGCCCTCGAACGGGTCGGTGGCATGAGCGACGACACGCTCGCCGAGGACACCGACATCACCATGGCCATCCACCGCGACGGCTGGCGCGTCGTCTACGCGGAGAAGGCCCGCGCCTGGACCGAGGCCCCGGAGTCCGTCCAGCAGCTGTGGTCCCAGCGCTACCGCTGGTCGTACGGCACCATGCAGGCGATCTGGAAGCACCGCCGCGCCCTCTTCGACCGGGGCCCGTCGGGCCGCTTCGGCCGAGTCGGACTGCCTCTCGTCTCCCTCTTCATGGTTCTGGCCCCGCTGCTCGCGCCCCTGATCGACGTGTTCCTCGTCTACGGCCTGGTCTTCGGCCCCACCGGCAAGACGATCGCGGCCTGGTTCGGCGTCCTGGCCATCCAGGCGGCCTGCGCGACCTACGCCTTCGTGCTCGACCGCGAGCGCCTGACCCCGCTCATCTCCCTGCCCCTGCAACAGATCCTCTACCGCCAGCTGATGTACGTCGTGCTGCTCCAGTCCTGGATCACCGCCCTGACCGGCGGCCGGCTGCGCTGGCAGAAGCTGCGGCGCAAGGGCGGAGTGTCCGCGCCGCCGGGCGCCGCCCCCGCGCAGGACAGGCAGGTCGTGGACGGGAGGCCGGTCGGATGAGTACGACACCCACGCAGCCCGTCACGCGGGACCAGCCCGAGATCCTCAAGCCGTCGTCCCCCGTCCGCGACCGCTACTTCGACCTCCTGAGGGCCCTCGCCCTCTTCCGGGTCGTCCTCTACCACCTCATGGGCTGGGCCTGGCTGCCGCTCGTGTTCCCCTCGATGGGGGTGATGTTCGCGCTGGCGGGCAACCTCATGGCCCGCTCCCTCAGGAGCCGCCCGCCCCTCCACGTCGTACGCGGCCGGATGCGCCGTCTGCTGCCCCCGCTGTGGCTGCTCGGCGCGGTGGGTGTGACGGGCATGCTGGCGCAGGGCTGGGGCCCGGACGCCGAAGGGCATCCCGGCTGGTGGTGGCTGCACCTCACGTTCTGGATCCTGCCGCTGAGCGACCCGCCGTACGCCGAAGGCCTGGCCGGGATCCAGGGGCTCGTCGGCGAGGACTGGGCGGCGGAGCTGGCGGGACCGCTGTGGTACCTCCGCGCGTACCTCTGGTTCGTGCTGCTGTCCCCCTTCCTGCTGAAGGCCCTGCGCGCGCTGCCTTTGGCTACGATCCTGGCGCCGATCGCCCTGTCGGCGGCCTTCGAGTTCGGCTACCTCGCGCTGCCGGGCGAGCGATTCCCCTCGGCGTTGACCGACTTCAGCACGTTCGGCGCCTGCTGGATCCTGGGCATGGCCCACCAGGAGGGCGTCCTGAAGCGCATCCCCCAGTACGTCGTCCCCTCGGTGGCACCGGCGATCGCCTGCCTCGGCCTGTGGTACGCACTGGAGCACGGCTTCCGGCAGGGCCACGACCTGGACGAAATCCCGTTCGCCCAGTCCGTGTGGTCCTTCGCGACGGTGCTGCTGCTCCTGCACCTCAGCCCGTCGTGGACCGAGTGGCCGGACAGGCTGCGCCACTGGAGGCGGCTGATCACCCTCCTCAACACGCGAGCGGTGACGATCTACCTCTGGCACAACGCGTGCATCCTCGTCGCGGCCACCCTCTGGGACCGGCTGTGGAACGTCGACGTCCTGGCGGATCAGTACGCCTGGCTCCTGGAAAGCCCCTGGCCGGTGCTGGTCCTCGTCTGGCTGCTCATCGGCGGCTGCGTGGTCGCCTTCGGCTGGGCGGAGGACCTGGCGGCACGGCGGAAGCCGCGGCTGTGGCCGGACGGAGCGGAACGCGGTCGTACCGCCAAACACAGGTGAACCGAGTCACATAACGTTCCGAGACCTCTCAAGCCGCCTCCACTCTTGGTGAGAGCAAAGTTCCCTTCCGGTCACTCGGTGCCACAGCGCGGAAACGCGCCCTCCCTACCTTCGGGACTCAGCCACTCCCTGTAAGCGCAGAACCACCCGAGCCCCGGAGCACCGTGGAGGCGTCATGACAGCCCCTAGTACCGCACCCCCGAGCAGGGGCGGCCGCTGGATCCAGCAGTGGGATCCGGAGGACGAGACCTTCTGGAAGGAGACCGGAGAGAAGGTCGCCCGCCGCAACCTGATCTTCTCCGTCCTTTCCGAGCACATCGGGTTCTCGATCTGGACCATGTGGTCCGTGCTGGTGCTCTTCATGGGCCCGGAGTACGGGCTCACCCCGGCGGACAAGTTCCTGCTGACGTCCATGGTCACGCTGGTCGGAGCCGTCGTCCGCGTGCCCTACACCTTCGCCGTCGCGATCTTCGGCGGACGGAACTGGACGATCGTCTCGGCCGGCCTCCTCCTCGTCCCCACCGTCGCCGCGTTCGCCGTGATGGAGCCGGGGACGTCCTTCAACACCTTCCTGCTGGTCGGCCTGCTGGCCGGTATCGGCGGCGGCAACTTCGCGTCGTCGATGACCAACATCAACGCGTTCTTCCCGCTCCGTAAGAAGGGGTGGGCGCTCGGCCTCAACGCCGGCGGCGGCAACATCGGCGTACCGGTGATCCAGCTGGTCGCGCTCGCCGTCATCGGTGCCAGCGCCGGTCCGCGGGTGCTGCTCGGGATCTACATCCCGTTCATCGTCGTCGCCGCCGTCCTCGCCGCGCTCTTCATGGACAACATCGAGAACGTGAAGAACGACACCGGCGCCGCCAAGGACGCCGCGAAGGACGCCCACACCTGGATCATGTCCTTCCTCTACATCGGCACCTTCGGCTCCTTCATCGGATACAGCTTCGCCTTCGGCCAGGTGCTGACGAACCAGTTCGGGCGGACCCCGCTGGAGGCGGCGTACGTCACCTTCATCGGCCCGCTGCTCGGCTCGCTGATCCGGCCCTTCGGCGGCTGGCTCGCCGACAAGTACGGCGGCGCCAAGATCACGCTGTACAACTACGTCGGCATGGGCGTGGCCACCGCCGTCCTCATCGCCGCCAGCATGGAGAAGTCGCTGGCCCTGTTCACCGTCGCGTTCGTGGTGCTGTTCGTGCTCACCGGCCTCGGCAACGGCTCGACGTACAAGATGATCCCCGGCATCTTCCAGACCAAGGCCCTGGCCAAGGGACTGCAGGGTGAGGAAGCCGCCGCCTACGGCCGCCGCCTCTCCGGTGCCTCCATGGGACTCATCGGCGCGGTCGGCGCGCTCGGCGGCGTCGGCATCAACCTCGCCTTCCGGCAGTCCTTCCTCTCCTACGGCTCCGGCACCGGCGCGTTCGTCGCCTTCCTCGCCTTCTACGCCGCCTGCTTCGCGGTCACCTGGGCCGTATACCTTCGCCGCACGGCCGCCCGGACACAGGCCGACAGCACGACCTCGGAGGCGAAGCCGCAGCTCAGCTACGCCGAGGTGTGACGCTGTGCCCATCCGGGGGGCAACCCCCGGACCCCCGGCCGGAGGGCGGAGATCGCGTCCGGCACTTCGGGGGTACTGGGCATCGGTAACACCGTCGACATCTAGCGGAACCGAGCCTGTCACGAGCCGTTGACAGGCTCGGTCGGCATGTGGATGCAAGCACCTGATGGATAGGTGCGACAACTCGAGTGCGGGACGAGAGTTATGTACGACGAACAGCAGCGACCGGACCACGGGCCCCTGGCGGGGTTCACCGTGGGAGTGACCGCCGCGCGCCGGGCCGACGAGCTGGGCGCGCTGCTCCAGCGGCGCGGAGCCGCCGTACTGCACGCCCCTGCCCTGCGCATCGTGCCGCTGTCCGACGACAGTGAGCTGCTCGCGTCGACCAAGGAGGTCATCCACCAGGTTCCGGATGTCGTGGTCGCCACGACCGCGATCGGCTTCCGGGGCTGGATCGAGGCCGCCGACGGATGGGGCCTGGGCGAGGACCTGCTGGAGAAGCTGCGCGGCGTGGAGCTGCTCGCGCGCGGCCCCAAGGTCAAGGGCGCCGTACGGGCCGCCGGGCTGACCGAGGAGTGGTCGCCGTCGTCGGAGTCCATGGCCGAGGTGCTCGACCGGCTGCTGGACGAGGGCGTCGACGGCCGCCGTATCGCCGTCCAGCTGCACGGCGAGCCGCTGCCCGGGTTCGTGGAGGCGCTGCGGGCCGCCGGAGCGGAGGTCGTCGGGGTGCCGGTGTACCGGTGGATGCCGCCGGAGGACATCGGGCCGGTGGACCGGCTCCTGGACGCGACCGTCTCCCGAGGCCTGGACGCGCTCACGTTCACGAGCGCGCCGGCGGCGGCGTCGCTGCTGTCCCGTGCCGAGGACCGCAGCCTGCTGCCCGAACTGCTCGCCGCCCTCAACCACGACGTGCTGCCGGCCTGCGTCGGCCCGGTCACCGCGCTGCCGCTCCAGGCCCACGGCGTCGACACGGTCCAGCCGGAACGCTTCCGGCTCGGCCCGCTCGTCCAGCTGCTCTGCCAGGAACTCCCGGGCCGGGCGCGGGCGCTGCCGATCGCCGGGCACCGGGTGGAGATCCGGGGGCACGCGGTGCTGGTGGACGGCGACCTGAAGCCGGTACCGCCGGCCGGGATGTCCCTGCTGCGGTCGTTGTCGCGGCGGCCGGGGTGGGTGGTGTCCCGGTCCGAGCTGTTGCGGGCGTTGCCGGGCGCGGGACGGGACGAGCATGCCGTCGAGACGGCCATGGCCCGGCTGCGTACGGCTTTGGGGGCGCCGAAGTTGATTCAGACGGTGGTCAAGCGGGGGTACCGGTTGGCGCTCGACCCCGCCGCTGACGCGAAGTACTCGGACGTGTGATCAGGCGCCCCGCGTCGGCCTGAACGGCCTCGTCCCGCGTACATGACGCGTACATAACCAGCCCCTGTGCCCGCCGCCGGTACGAGGGGTTCCAGCGGCGCGAGCGGGCAGGCACTGTTAGAGGGAACGGTTCCTCAGCCCCCTCCCACGGATCTCACCCGCCCTTCTCGCCGGGTGACCTCTAGGCGGTGACAGGCACATGGCATTGGGTACGGCCACGGGCGCGTACGAGCTTCGGTTCGACGCCGGGCGGATCTGCCTGGATCTCCTCGCGACCACCCACCCCGTCGAACGCCTCGACTCCCTCGTGGTCCTGCGTGCCTGGATCACCGGGTCCGGACTCGTCCCGGAGGGCACCCCGCTGGCGCACGCCGACGCCTCCTGGCTCGTCGGGTTCCGCGAACTTCGTGGTCGTATCGGACAGTTGGTGCCAGGTGGGCCGGCGCCACAGGGGCGGCTGTACGGTCTCGCGCTCGGCCGCGTCAACGAGATCGCCCGCGCCGCGCCCCCGGCCCCGCGTGCCGTGCCCGGTGAAGACGGCACGCTCGTGCGTGAGTTGCACGGTCCGCCCGAGTGCGCGGCGCTGCTCGGGGCCGTCGCCCGGGACGCCGTGGAACTCCTCACGGATCCGGTCGCGCGGGCGGGGCTCCGGCAGTGCGAGGGGGACAACTGCCCGATCGTCTACCTCGATACGTCACGGGGGCGCAGGCGCCGCTGGTGTTCCAGCGAGGTCTGCGGGAACCGCGAAAGGGTGGCCCGGCATCGACGACGGGCGGCGGTCGCCCGCGCCTGACTGTCCGTTACGCACCTTCTGTACGGCGGCTGTCGAAGTGATTTCGATTACACGCCGTTTACCTTCGGCCGCCTCGGGGCAGCTGGCGCAATCTTTTCGGTGTGGCGGAAATGTAAAGATCGCGCGGGGGGAATGTGCGGTCATGTCCGGCCTCGTCACGTCACTCACGAGAAAACTGTCACGTCACTTTGAACGCTCAACTGCCCGCGTCCGTACCCGTGGTCGAGCGACCGACTGGGGGAACCCCCGGACACCGGAGGTGGGCGTGCGCAAGGATGCGGCCGTGGCCAATGAACGTGGATCGAGGGCCCGACATCGCATGTCCCAGCCCTCGGAACCTGATGAGGAGCTGATGCGTGCTCTGTACAGAGAACACGCCGGACCTCTCCTTGCGTATGTCCTGCGGCTGGTCGCCGGAGACCGGCAACGCGCGGAGGACGTCGTCCAGGAGACACTCATCCGAGCCTGGAAGAACGCCGGTCAGCTCAATCGTGCGACCGGATCGGTACGCCCCTGGCTGGTGACGGTCGCCCGTCGCATCGTCATCGACGGCCACCGCAGCCGGCAGGCCCGGCCGCAGGAGGTTGATCCGTCGCCGCTGGAGGTCATCCCCGCGGAGGACGAGATCGACAAGGCGCTGTGGCTGATGACGTTGTCCGACGCGCTCGACGACCTGACCCCGGCCCACCGGGAGGTGCTCGTAGAGACGTACTTCAAGGGGCGTACCGTCAACGAGGCGGCAGAGACCCTGGGCATACCCAGCGGCACCGTCCGCTCCCGGGTCTTCTATGCCCTGCGGTCGATGAAGCTGGCACTGGAGGAGCGGGGGGTGACGGCGTGATGAGTGTTTACGGGGGCTTCGGAACAGGTGGTTCGGGTATGTCTGGCCCCATGATGGGATCTCCGGGCCCGAACGAGCACGAAACCGTCGGCGCCTACGCCCTCGGGATCCTCGACGATGCCGAGGCAACCGCTTTCGAGGCCCATCTCGCCACCTGCGAATGGTGCGCCCAGCAGCTCGACGAGCTCGCCGGGATGGAACCGATGCTGGCCGCCCTCGCGGACCTGCCGGGCTCCGGCACACCCGCCATCGGCGAGTCGCTGTCCTCGAAGCCCAGCCCGCGCCTGGTGAACAAGCTCGTCGACGAGGTCGCCGACCGCCGCGCGCAGAAGCGCCGCAAGGGCTTCTACATGGTCGCGGCCGCGGCCGCGCTGATCATCGGCGGCCCGATCGTCGCCGTGGGAGCGACCGGCGGGGACTCGGGCGGCACCTCGGCGGCCCCCGCGCCGAGCGCCGCCAAGACCCTGTTCGACGGCATGGGCGACAAGGCGACGGGCACGGACCCCTCTACGGGCGTCAGTGCGACCGTCGCCACGGAGAAGAAGGACTGGGGCACCGAGGCGGTCCTCGAGCTCAAGGGTGTCAAGGGCCCGCTCAAGTGCTCCCTGATCGCCGTCGGCAAGAACGGCGAGCGCGAGACGGTCTCCTCCTGGTCCGTCCCGGCATGGGGCTACGGCCTTCCCGACGGCAAGACCGAGAAGTCCAGGAACCCGCTCTACATCGGCGGCGGAGCGGCCCAGACCCCGAACGAGATCGACCACTACGAGGTCATGACCTTCGACGGCAAGAAGCTCGTCGAGGTCGACGCGTAAATCACTGAGAGCGGACGCATAGCTTCCCGGGCCCCCCTTCGCGTACGGTTGACGGCTGCCCAGCACGTCAGAAGGGGGCCCGGTGGCCGCTCAGGCTCAGCAGGAAATCGCGGTCGACTCGGTTCAGGACTCCGCACCGGATTCGGTTCGGGACCGGGAGATCAGCATCGAACAGGAACACCTGGACCGGGTGTACCGGCGCCTCGAGGAGAAGATCCACGAGGCCGAGTTCCTCATGAACGACGCGGCCAAGCGCGGCCAGGTCGGCACGCCCGGCGCGCTCGCCGAGCGGGACGCCCAGGTCTTCCGGGCGGGCGTGCACCTCAACCGCCTGAACAACGAGTTCGAGGACTTCCTCTTCGGCCGGATCGACCTCCTGCCCGGAAAGGACGGCAAGAAGGGACCCGACGGCGCCTACACCGCCGTGGAGCCCGCCGAAGGCGCCGTGCGGGACGACAACACCGCCGACATCGCCGAGACCCTGCACATCGGCCGCATCGGTGTCCTCGACGAGGACTACGCCCCGCTGGTGATCGACTGGCGGGCGCCCGCCGCCGCCCCCTTCTACCGGTCCACCCCGGTCGACCCGGGCCGGGTCGTGCGCCGACGCGTGATCCGTTCCAAGGGGCGCCGCGTGCTCGGCGTCGAGGACGACCTGATGCGCCCCGAGCTGAAGGCCTTCATCGGCGGCCGGGAACTGCCCGTCATCGGCGACGGCGCCCTGATGGCCGCCCTCGGCCAGGCCCGCACCCACACCATGCGGGACATCGTCGCCTCCATCCAGGCCGAGCAGGACCTGGTGATCCGCGCCCCCGCCGCCTCCGTGACCTACGTCGAGGGCGGCCCGGGCACGGGCAAGACGGCCGTCGCCCTGCACCGGGCGGCGTATCTGCTGTACCAGGACCGGCGCCGGTACGCGGGCGGCATCCTGATCGTCTCCCCGACCCCGCTGCTCGTGGCGTACACCGAGGGCGTGCTGCCCTCCCTCGGCGAGGAGGGCCAGGTCGCCATCCGCGCGATCGGCTCACTCGCCGGCGACACGGCCGGCGCCGAGGCCACGCTGTACGACTCCCCGGCCACGGCCCGCGCCAAGGGCTCGTACCGCATGCTCAAGGTGCTGCGGAAGGCCGCCCGCGGCGCCCTGGAGCTGAACGATTCGCCGGCCCGGCTGCGGGTCGTCGCCTTCGGCCGCCGCCTGGAGCTGGAGGCCGAGGAGCTCAACCGCATCCGCCAGAGCGCTCTCGGCGGCACCGCGCCCGTCAACCTGCTCCGCCCCCGCGCCCGCAAGCTGCTCCTGGACGCCCTGTGGGCGCAGTCCGGCAGCGCCGGCCGGCACACCGACCCGGAGCTGGCCGCCGAGCTGCGTTCCTCCTTCGACGAGGACGTCAGCTCCGAGGACAGCTTCGGCGAGTTCCTGGACGCCTGGTGGCCGGAGCTGACCCCGAAGGCCGTACTCGACGCCATGGCCGACGAGCGGCGGCTCGGGCGCTGGGCCCGGCGGGTGCTGAACCCGGGCGAGGTGCGCAGGGTGGCCCGCTCCCTGAGACGCGACGGCCACACCGTGCACGACATCGCGATGCTCGACGAGCTCCAGTCCATCCTCGGCACCCCGGCCCGTCCTCGCCGCAAGCGCGAGCTGGACCCGCTCGACCAGCTCACCGGCCTGGAGGAGCTGATGCCGGTGCGCGAGGAGACCCAGCGCGAGCGGGCCGAGCGGCTCGCCCAGGAGCGCACCGAGTACGCGCACGTCATCGTCGACGAGGCCCAGGACGTCACGCCGATGCAGTGGCGCATGATCGGCCGTAGGGGCCGGCACGCCACCTGGACGGTCGTCGGCGACCCCGCCCAGTCGTCCTGGTCCGACCCCGACGAGGCGGCCCAGGCCCGCGACGAGGCCCTCGGCACCCGTCCGCGCCGCCGCTTCCAGCTGACCGTGAACTACCGCAACCCGGCCGAGATCGCCGAGCTCGCGGCGAAGGTGCTGGCGCTGGCCATGCCGGGCTCCGAGTCCCCGTCGGCCGTCCGCTCCACGGGCGTACGGCCGCGCTTCTCGGTCGTACGGGAGTCTCTCGCCCAGACGGTCCGATCGGAGGCCGCCCGCCTCCTCGACCTCGTCGACGGGACCGTCGGTGTCGTCGTGGCCATGAACCGTCGCGAGGAGGCGGCCCGCTGGGTCGCCGGGCTCGGGGACCGGGTCGTGGCCCTCGGCAGCCTGGAGGCGAAGGGCCTGGAGTACGACGCGACGGTGGTCGTCTCCCCGGCGGAGATCGCGGACGAGTCCCCGGCCGGTCTGCGGGTGCTGTACGTGGCCCTCACCCGGGCGACCCAGCAGCTCACGGTGGTGTCGGGGGAGCGGGACGCACCGGACGCGAACGGGGTGCCCGACCTGCTCAGGGATTGATCCGCGGTACTGCTCAGGGATTGATCCGCGGTACGGGAATGGCCTTACGGGAACTGTTTGTTAGCCTGGATGTGGCACCGGCCCGATCCAAGCCCCCGGGCCCAACCTTCGTCGCTACGAGCGACCACTTGCCGCGAGGCGAGCATGGCGGGTCGGTGTCACTGAACATGCGAGAGGCTCACGTCCGATGTGACGTGAGCCTCTTTCGCTGTGAACAAAAAGTTCGCAATACCACCCGGCTAACGCCTACTCCGCGGTAGGTGCGACCATCGGACGGCATCCAGCATCACCCGGTGAAAGCAGAGGAAGTCGGCCATGGCAACGGCGCCCAGCGTCTCCTACTCGATGACGGTCCGGCTGGAGGTGCCCGCGAGCGGAACCGCCGTCTCGCAGCTCACCACCGCCGTGGAGTCCTCCGGAGGCTCGGTGACCGGCCTCGACGTCACCGCGTCCGGTCACGAGAAACTCCGCATCGACGTCACGATCGCGGCCACCTCCACCGGCCACGCCGACGAGATCGTCGAGAAGCTGCGTGGCATCGAGGGCGTCACGCTGGGCAAGGTCTCCGACCGTACGTTCCTGATGCACCTCGGCGGCAAGATCGAGATGGCGTCCAAGCACCCCATCCGCAACCGTGACGACCTGTCCATGGTCTACACGCCGGGCGTGGCCCGCGTCTGCATGGCGATCGCCGAGAACCCCGAGGACGCGCGGCGTCTGACCATCAAGCGCAATTCGGTTGCGGTAGTGACGGACGGCTCGGCCGTTCTGGGCCTCGGCAACATCGGCCCCAAGGCCGCTCTGCCCGTCATGGAGGGCAAGGCGGCCCTCTTCAAGCGCTTCGCCGGCATCGACGCCTGGCCGCTCTGCCTGGACACCCAGGACACCGACGCGATCGTCGAGATCGTCAAGGCGATCGCCCCCGGCTTCGCCGGCATCAACCTCGAGGACATCTCCGCGCCCCGCTGCTTCGAGATCGAGGCGCGGCTGCGTGAGGCCCTCGACATCCCCGTCTTCCACGACGACCAGCACGGCACGGCGATCGTCGTCCTCGCCGCCCTCACCAACGCACTTCGCGTGGTGGGCAAGGCAATTGAGGACGTGCGCGTCGTCATGTCCGGCGCCGGCGCGGCCGGTACGGCGATCCTCAAGCTGCTGATCGCCGCGGGCGTGAAGAACGCCGTCGTCGCCGACATCCACGGCGTCGTGCACGCCGGCCGCGAGGACCTGGTCGACGCCGCCGAGGACTCGGCGCTGCGCTGGATCGCCGACAACACCAACCCCGAGGGGCTGACGGGGACGCTGAAGGAGGCCGTGCGCGGTGCGGACGTCTTCATCGGTGTCTCGGCTCCCAACGTCCTCGACGGCGACGACGTGGCCGCCATGGCCGACGGTGGGATCGTGTTCGCGCTCGCGAACCCGGACCCCGAGGTGGACCCGGCAATCGCCCGCCAGACGGCGGCGGTTGTGGCCACCGGCCGCTCCGACTTCCCGAACCAGATCAACAACGTGCTGGTCTTCCCGGGCGTCTTCCGCGGCCTGCTGGACGCCCAGTCCCGCACGGTCAACACGGAGATGATGATCGCTGCCGCGAAGGCCCTCGCGGACGTGGTGACCGAGGACGAGCTCAACCCGAACTACATCGTCCCGAGCGTGTTCAACGACAAGGTCGCGGGCGCGGTGGCCGGAGCGGTGCGGGAAGCGGCGAAGGCCGTGGGGGCGGCGGCTCCCTCGGTGTCGTAGGCCGTCGTGGTGCCGTCGTGGTGGCCTCCCGGTGTGCCATCGCTGTGAGGATCACCACGGCATGACATCGGCGCGTCGTGGAACCCGGGGTTCTTGGCGTCCGTTTATCGTGTCGCCAGGCTCAGGCCCTCTTTTCGTGTGACTCCCATGGGTGTTCTCACGACTCCTACGGGTGCCGGATTGGCTTTCCCGCCGCAGGTAGGGGCAGGATGCGTCCCTGGGCGCGAGGGTCCGACGACGGACCCGGGTCCGGGGCCTGTCCGAGGACCCTGGCAGCATCGGCATCGCAGTGCCGAATCATGCGGCTCTGCCGCGTGGCACGCCTCAACGGCAAGAAGAACACGGGAGTAACGACATGAACCGCAGTGAGCTGGTGGCCGCGCTGGCCGATCGCGCCGAGGTGACCCGCAAGGACGCCGACGCCGTTCTGGCCGCGTTCGCCGAGACCGTCGGCGAGGTCGTCGCCAAGGGCGACGAGAAGGTCACCATCCCCGGCTTCCTGACCTTCGAGCGCACCCACCGTGCCGCTCGCACCGCGCGCAACCCGCAGACCGGCGACCCGATCCAGATCCCGGCCGGCTACAGCGTGAAGGTCTCCGCGGGCAGCAAGCTCAAGGAAGCGGCCAAGGGCCAGTGACCTTGCCGCTACACCACGGGACGGTGTGCGGCACGTGAGTAACGCCGATGGGGCGGCCCCCGGGTTCCGGGGGCCGCCCCATCGTGGCTCGTTCACCGCAAGCGGGTGGATCTACCCGAGCGCTTTGCCCGGGAGCTCGACCTTGGCGCCCAGCTCCACCAGCTTCTCCATGCTGTGCCTATCCGGGGGCTGCGACATCAGCGGCTCCGCCGCGGGCCCCCGGACCCCCAGCCGAGACCGGCGATGCGCTGGGCCGGAGCGAGGAGGTGGCGGTCAGCCGAGCGCCTTGCCCGGGAGCTCCACCTTGGCCCCCAGCTCCACCAGCTTCTCCATGAAGTTCTCGTAACCCCGGTTGATGAGGTCGATGCCGTGCACCCGTGACGTGCCTTGGGCGGCCAGGGCGGCGATGAGGTACGAGAAGCCGCCGCGGAGGTCGGGGATGACCAGGTCGGAGCCCTGGAGCCGGGTGGGGCCGGAGACAACCGCGGAGTGCAGGAAGTTGCGCTGGCCGAAGCGGCAGTTCGAGCCGCCCAGGCACTCGCGGTACAGCTGGATGTGAGCGCCCATCTGGTTCAGCGCGGAGGTGAAGCCCAGCCGGGACTCGTAGACCGTCTCGTGGATGATGGACAGCCCGGTCGCCTGCGTCAGGGCGACGACCAGCGGCTGCTGCCAGTCGGTCTGGAAGCCGGGGTGCACGTCCGTCTCCAGGGCGATGGACTTCAACTGGCCGCCGGGGTGCCAGAAGCGGATGCCCTCGTCGTCGATCTCGAAGGCACCGCCCACCTTCCGGTAGGTGTTGAGGAACGTCATCATCGAGCGCTGCTGGGCGCCGCGGACGTAGATGTCGCCCTCGGTCGCGAGCGCCGCGGACGCCCAGGAGGCGGCCTCCAGGCGGTCCGGGAGGGCGCGGTGGTTGTAGCCGCCGAGCCTGTCCACGCCGGTGACGCGGATGGTGCGGTCGGTGTCCATCGCGATGATGGCGCCCATCTTCTGCAGGACGCAGATCAGGTCCTCGATCTCCGGCTCCACGGCCGCGTTCGAGAGCTCGGTGACACCCTCGGCGAGGACGGCCGTCAGCAGCACCTGCTCGGTCGCGCCGACGGACGGGTACGGCAGCCGGATCTTCGTGCCGCGCAGCCGCCGCGGCGCCTGAAGGAACTGACCGTCCGCCCGCTTCTCGATCGTCGCGCCGAACTGCCGTAGCACCTCGAAGTGGAAGTCGATGGGCCGGCCGCCGATGTCGCAGCCGCCGAGACCGGGGATGAACGCGTGCCCGAGGCGGTGCAGCAGCGGACCGCACAGAAGGATCGGGATACGGCTCGAACCCGCGTGGGCGTCGATGTCGGCGACGTTCGCGCTCTCCACCGACGTCGGGTCCATCACGAGTTCGCCCGGTTCCTCACCCGGACGGACCGTCACACCGTGCAGTTGCAGGAGGCCGCGTACGACACGAACGTCACGGATGTCCGGAACGTTGCGCAGTCGACTCGGGCCGCTGCCCAGCAGGGCGGCGACCATGGCCTTCGGTACGAGGTTCTTCGCACCGCGGACACGGATCTCGCCCTCCAGCGGGGTTCCGCCGTGGACAAGCAGTACGTCGTCATTGCCGTTGACGGTCATGTATCTCGCGTTCCGATGAGTGGGGCAGGGGCCAGGAGGGAAAGGGTAATCGCCGCACACAGAATCGACTAAGCTGCCTGGTGTGCGGTGCGAGAACCAAGCGCCGCGTACGTTCGATGACGTTGATGTCAACCGGGCTGGTTCCAACCCGGCTGGTGCTGATCGTGTGAGCCTTGGCCGTTCGCTGAGCGGTCGAGCAGCGTGAGCCAGGAATCCCCGGCGTCAGCTCGGGAGGGTTCAAAACACGAACCGTTCCCCCTACGGGTGCACGGGGGCGTCGGTGCGATCATGTGCCGGCGCCCGTTTTCGTATCGCCTACCCACGCGCAGGTGGGATGCGGGATCATGTCAGGCATGACCGAGGTGTCCTCGCTCACAGGGCGGTTGCTCGTGGCAACACCCGCCCTGGCGGACCCGAACTTCGACCGCGCGGTGGTGCTCCTTCTCGACCACGACGAGGAGGGCTCCCTCGGTGTCGTCCTCAACCGGCCCACCCCGGTGGACGTGGGCGACATCCTGGAGGGCTGGGCCGACCTCGCCGGCGAACCCGGCGTCGTCTTCCAGGGCGGACCGGTGTCCCTGGACTCGGCGCTCGGTGTCGCCGTCATCCCCGGCGGCGCGTCCGTCGACGGGGCCCCGCTGGGCTGGCGCCGGGTGCACGGCGCGATCGGTCTGGTCGACCTGGAGGCCCCGCCGGAGCTGCTCGCCTCGGCGCTGGGAAGCCTGCGGATCTTCGCCGGTTACGCCGGCTGGGGCCCCGGCCAGCTGGAGGACGAGCTGGTGGAGGGCGCCTGGTACGTCGTCGAGTCGGAGCCCGGCGACGTGTCGTCCCCGTCCCCGGAGAGACTCTGGCGGGAGGTCCTGCGCCGCCAGCGCAACGAGCTCGCGATGGTGGCGACGTATCCGGACGACCCTTCGCTCAACTGATGCGTGTGAGCTTCAGTACTCTTGTTTGTTATGAGCACTCTTGAGCCTGAGACCCAGCCGCAGCGAGGTACTGGGACGGGAACCCTCGTAGAGCCGGCGCCCCAGACGTCGCACGGTGACGGCGACCACGAGCGCTTCGCCCACTACGTCCAGAAGGACAAGATCATGGCGAGCGCCCTCGACGGCACCCCCGTCGTGGCGCTGTGCGGCAAGGTCTGGGTGCCGGGCCGCGACCCGAAGAAGTACCCCGTGTGTCCCATGTGCAAGGAGATCTACGAGTCCATGGGCGCCGGCGGCGACGACAAGGGCAAGGGCGGCGGCGACAAGTAGTCCTGTCCGTCCCGTCCGGGTGAGGGTTCGGCCCGTCTGAGGTTCTTGGAAGGCCCCCGGGGCGCGCTTGACGCGCCCCGGGGGCCTTCGTGCGTCCGCGCACCCGTGGGTCACGAAGTGGTTGAGACCTCTTGTGGACATGTTCATGTACTCCATAACCTTCGTTGCGTTGTGCAGAGCGAAACCGTCATTGCATATCTTGCAACGCACGTCCGGAGGAACACTCCATGAAGCTCGCCCCCCGACTGGCCGTTCTCCTGGCCGCCCTCGTCGTCACCGCCTGTGCCCCTCAGACCTCCGACAACTCCTCCTCCGACACGGACGAGCAGACCGGCACCCTGCGCGTCTGGCTCTTCCAGGAGGTCAACAACCAGCCCAAGGAAAAGGTCGTCGACTCCGTCCTCGCCGATTTCAAGAAGGCGCACAAGGACACCAAGGTCACCGTCGAGTACATCCCCGTCGAGACCCGCGCCCAGCGCATGAAGGCGGCCTTCAACGACCCGAAGAGCGCCCCCGACGTCATCGAGTACGGCAACACCGACACCGCCGGCTATGTCAAGGACGGCGGACTCGCCGACGTCACCAAGGACTTCTCGTCCTGGAGCGAGGCCAAGGACACCGACCCGACCGCGAGACAGTCGGTCACGGTGGACGGCAAGATCTACGGCGCCCCGTACTTCGTCGGCGTCCGGGCCCTGTACTACCGCACCGACATCTTCAAGGAACTGAACCTCGAAGTTCCGAAGACCATGGCCGAGTTGGCCACCACCGCCCGCGAGATCCGGGCCGCGAAGCCCGACCTGTACGGCCTCGTGGTCGGCGGCGCCTTCACCTACGGCGCGATGCCGTTCATCTGGGCCAACGGCGGCGAGATCGCCACGGGCAAGGGAGGGTCGTACGCCTCCGCCATCGACAGCGCGGCCGCCCAGAAGGGCATCAAGGCGTACACGTCGCTGTTCTCGGACGACAACTGTCCCGCCGCCAAGTGCGCGGGCATGGGCGGCAACGACACGATCACCGCGTTCGCGGCCGGTCAGGCGGGCATGGCGATCGGCGGCGACTTCAACCACACGGCCGTGGAGGCCGGGAAGGTGAAGGGCGAGTACGCGGTCGTACCGCTGCCGGGCGTGAAGGCCGGACAGATCGCGCCGGCGTTCGCCGGGGGCAACAACCTCGGTGTCCTGAAGAGCACCTCGCACCGCACCCTCGCGGTCGACCTGATGAAGCAGCTGGCGTCGAAGAAGACGCAGGAAGAGCTGTTCGGGGCGATGGGCTTCCTGCCGACCTTCACGGACGTACGGCAGCAGGTCGCGGCCGAGCAGCCGTACGTGAAGCCCTTCGTGGAGACCCTCGCCGCCGACACCAAGTTCGTGCCCGCCTCGCCCGCCTGGTCGCAGATCGACTCCTCGCTGGTCCTGCCGACCATGTTCCAGGAGGTCATCAGCGGCAAGAAGAACGTGGCGACGGCCTCGAAGGACGCGGCGACCAAGATGAACGACGCGTTCGGCTCCGTCGGGTGACGCCGGTGCCTGCCCCGCGCCCCCTGGGGCGCGGGGGTGCGCGGGGCCAAAAGGCTCCCTGGCTCTACCTCGCTCCCGCCCTCGTCGTCCTCGGCGGGCTGCTCGTCTACCCCATCTACCAACTCGGCCTGATCTCCTTCTTCCAGTACACCCAGGCCCAGGTCAGCGGCGGCGAGCCGACCACCTTCCGGGGCTTCGGGAACTACACCGAGCTCTTCGGGGACGACCAGTTCTGGCAGGTGCTGCTGGCGACGGTCCTCTTCGCGGCGGCCTGTGTCGCCTCCACCCTCGCCGTCGGCTGCGCGCTCGCCGTACTGCTCACGCGCGTGCGTGCCGTACCCCGGCTCGTACTGATGCTGGCCGCGCTGGGCGCGTGGGCGACGCCGGCGATCACGGGTTCGACGGTCTGGCTGTTCCTCTTCGACCCGGACTTCGGCCCGGTGAACCGCGTGCTGGGGCTCGGCGACCACTCCTGGACGTACGGCCGCTACAGCGCCTTCTTCCTCGTCCTGCTCGAAGTGGTGTGGTGCTCCTTCCCGTTCGTGATGGTGACGGTGTACGCCGGTATCCGCGCCGTACCGAGCGAGGTCCTGGAGGCCGCCGCCCTGGACGGCGCCTCGCAGTGGCGCATCTGGCGGTCGGTGCTCGCGCCGATGCTCCGGCCGATCCTCACGGTCGTCACGATCCAGTCGGTCATCTGGGACTTCAAGGTCTTCACACAGATCTACGTCATGACGAACGGCGGCGGCATCGCCGGCCAGAACCTCGTGCTCAACGTCTACGCCTACCAACAGGCGTTCGCGTCCTCGCAGTACGGCCTCGGCTCGGCCATCGGCGTGGTGATGCTGCTGATCCTGCTCGCCGTCACGCTCGTCTACCTGCGGCTGTTGCGCCGGCAGGGGGAGGAACTGTGAACCTTCTACGTGGCCTGGTGCGACGTCCCTGGCGGCTGGCCGCCGAGGCCTCCGCCCTGCTGATCGCGGTCGCCGTCGCCTTCCCCCTGTACTGGATGGTGCTCAGCGCCTTCAAACCGGCCGGCGAAATAGAATCGGCCCAGCCCCGGCCGTGGACCCTGGACCCCTCCCTGGACTCCTTCCGACGCGTCTTCGAGCAGCAGGAATTCGGCCGTTACTTCCTCAACAGCCTGGTCGTGGCGGTCAGTGTCGTGATCGTCTCGGCGTTGATCGCGTTTCTCGCGGCGACCGCCGTCACACGATTCCGGTTCCGCTTCCGGACCACCTTGCTGATCATGTTTCTGGTGGCCCAGATGGTGCCCGTGGAAGCCCTCACGATCCCCTTGTTCTTCCTCATGCGGGACTTCGGTCAGCTGAACACGCTGGGCTCGCTGATCCTGCCCCACATCGCCTTCTCGCTGCCGTTCGCGATCTGGATGCTGCGGGGGTTCGTGAAAGCCGTACCGGAGGCGCTGGAGGAGGCGGCGTACATCGACGGGGCGAGCCGGGCGCGATTCCTGTGGCAGATCCTTTTCCCACTGGTCTTCCCCGGGTTGGTGGCCACGAGCGTGTTCTCCTTCATCTCCGCCTGGAACGACTTCCTGTTCGCCAAGTCCTTCATCATCAGCGACACGTCGCAGTCCACACTGCCGATGGCCCTGCTGGTCTTCTACAAGCCGGACGACCCGGACTGGGGCGGTGTGATGGCGGCCTCGACGGTGATGACGATTCCGGTGCTGATCTTCTTCGTACTCGTACAGCGACGACTGGTCTCCGGGCTGGGCGGAGCGGTAAAGGACTGACGTGACTTCACTGACGGAACTGATTCCGGCGCCGTCGAGCGTCGCCACCCCGGGTGGCCAGGGGTTCGTCCTGGACCAGGCCACTGAGATCCAGGCGGCCCGCGGCACCTGGCGCGTCGCACACTGGCTGCGTACGACGGTCGGCGCGGCGACCGGCCTGCCCTTGTGGCCGCACTCATCCAGTGAGAACCACATTCTTCTGCGGATCTGGCCGCCCCTCGCCGACGAACTCGGCGGCCCCGAGGCATACCGCCTCACCGCGAGCGGCGGAACGGTCGTCATCGACGCGGCGAGCGAAGCGGGCCTGTTCCACGGCGCCCAGACCTTCCGTCAGCTCCTCGGTCCGGATGTCTTCCGCCGCGCCCCGGTCACCTCCAAGCGTGCCTGGGAAGTACCCGCGGTCACCATCCGCGACGCGCCCCGCTTCCGCTGGCGCGGCTTCATGCTCGACGTGGCCCGGCACTTCATGCCCAAGGACGGCGTCCTGCGCCATCTCGATCTGATGGCCGCGCACAAACTCAACGTCTTCCACTTCCACTTGACGGACGACCAGGGCTGGCGGATCGAGATCAAGAGGTACCCCCGGCTGACCGAGGTCGGCTCCTGGCGGGCGCGCACGAAATTCGGCCACCGGGCCTCACCGCTGTGGGAGGACAAGCCGCACGGTGGCTACTACACCCAGGACGACATCCGGGAGATCGTGGCCTACGCCGCCGAGCGGCATATCACCGTCGTCCCCGAAATCGACGTACCCGGCCACTCGCAGGCCGCCATCGCCGCGTACCCGGAACTCGGCAACACCGACGTCATCGACACGGCCTCCCTCTCGGTCTGGGACAACTGGGGCATCTCTTTGAACGTACTCGCCCCCACTGACAACACCCTGCGCTTCTACGAGGGGGTGTTCGAGGAACTGCTGGAGCTGTTCCCTTCCGAGTTCATTCACGTCGGCGGCGACGAATGCGCCAAGGAGCAGTGGCGGCAGTCGCCCACCGCGCAGGCCCGCATCAGGGAACTCGGCCTCGCCGACGAGGACGAGCTGCAGTCGTGGTTCATCGGTCACTTCGACAAGTGGCTCTCCGCGCGCGGGCGCAGACTCATCGGCTGGGACGAGATCCTGGAGGGCGGACTCGCCGAGGGGGCGGCCGTTTCCTCGTGGCGCGGATACCAGGGCGGGATCGCCGCCGCGCGGGCCGGCCACGACGTCGTCATGTGCCCCGAGCAGCAGGTCTACTTGGACCACCGGCAGCACGCGGGCGCGGACGAGCCGGTTCCGATCGGGTACGTCCGCACACTGGAGGACGTCTTTCGGTTCGAGCCCGTTCCACCGGAGTTGACGCCCGAGGAGGCCCGGCACGTGCTCGGCACGCAGGCCAACGTGTGGACCGAGGTGATGGAGGACCGCGCGCGTGTGGACTACCAGACCTTCCCCAGGCTCGCCGCCTTCGCCGAGGTGGCGTGGAGCCGCCTGCCCGCCCCCGCCGAACGGGACTTCGCCGACTTCGAGCGGCGGATGGCCGCCCACTACCGGCGACTCGACGCCCTGGGGGTCGCGTACCGGCCGCCCGCCGGACCGTTGCCGTGGCAGCAGCGGCCCGGTGTGCTGGGCCGGCCGATCGACGGCCCGCCCCCGAACAGGTAACCCCCGAACAGGCCATGGAAAAAGCCCGCAAGACTCACCGAAGAGTGTCAATCGGTACGCACGGGTGAAGCCGTACGAAAACGGACCATCTCCCTGGTGAGGCGGGCGAATGCCTCCTACCGGACCCCTGTCTTCGTGTCCTGCGAAGATGTGCCAGAGTTGCCACGTCCGCCCTGTCAGCACGTACGGTACGGCAACACAGGTGGGACCAGGTGGGGCAGCGGGAAGGGGCAGCCGGTTTGACCACGCACGCACCACAGGCGGCGCAGACCGTCACGCTGCCCACGACTCTGGACGAGGCCGTGGCGGCCCTGGCCGCCATGCCCGCCGCCGTGCCCGTAGCGGGCGGCACCGACCTGATGGCAGCCGTCAACTCCGGACAGCTCAGGCCCGCCGCACTGGTCGGCCTGGGCCGGATCAGCGAGATCCGCGGCTGGCAGTACCAGGACGGCCACGCCCTGCTGGGCGCGGGCCTCACCCACGCGCGGATGGGCCGCCCCGACTTCGCCGCCCTGATCCCGGCGCTCGCCGCCGCCGCACGCGCCGCCGGCCCGCCGCAGATCCGCAATGCCGGCACCCTGGGCGGCAACATCGCCTCGGCGGCCCCCACCGGGGACGCGCTGCCGGTGCTGGCCGCCCTGGAGGCGACACTGATCATCGCGGGCCCGGGCGGAGTCCGTCGGGAGATCCCGGTGTCGCACCTGCTGGCCGGCATGGAGATGCTGCGCGCCGGCGAACTCATCGGCTACGTGCGCGTGCCGCTGCTGCACGCGCCGCAGGTCTTCCTCAAGGCGACCGGCCGCACCGGCCCGGGCCGCGCGGTCGCGTCCGTCGCGCTGGTCCTCGACCCCGCCCGGCGCGGAGTCAGGTGCGCCGTGGGCGCCATAGCGCCGATGGCGCTCAGGCCCCTGGAGGCCGAGCAGTGGGTCGCCCGGCTGATCGACTGGGACAACAACCGCGCGATCGTCCCGGAGGCGCTGAGCGCCTTCGGGGAGTACGTCTCCGCGGCCTGCATCCCCGACCCGGTGCCGGCCGAGGACGGCTCCGTACAGCAGCTTCCGCCCGCCGTACTGCACCTGCGGCGCACCGTCGCCGCGCTGGCCCGACGAGCACTGGGGAGGGCACTGTCGTGACCGACGACCAGCACGGAGAGGGCACGCCCCAGGGCAGCGGTCGCTGGGATCCGCTGCCTCACGGCGACTACGACGACGGCGCCACCGCCTTCGTGAAACTGCCCGAAGGGGGTGTCGACGCCCTCCTGGCCTCCTCCGACAGTCCGCTCGCCGCGCCCGGTCACGGCTATGTGCCGCCGCGGATAACGGCGACGCCGGACACCGGTGCGGGCACCGACCCGGCGGCCACGGGCTCCTGGGCGACGCCCGCCGCGCCCGCCGACGGCGTCCAGTGGCCCGACCCGAACGCGCTGCCCCCGGAGATCGGGGACGCCCGGAACGACCGGTTCACGTACCACCCCGGCGCCACCGGGCAGTGGAACTTCGAGGAGAACGCGGCGGCGGAGGGGGCGGCCCCGGCCCCGGGTCACGACGTGACCGGACAGTGGTCGATCCCCGTCGCCGGTGGCGACCTTCCGGATGAATCGGGCGAGTTCACCACGTCGTCCCTGGTCGAGCAGTGGGGCGGCGGCACCCCGCCGGCCACCCTCCCCGGGGGCGCGGCCGCCCCCTGGGCCACGGAGGCCGCGGGACAGCCGTGGGGGCAGCCGGCACCGGAGCCGACCGCGCCCGACCGGCCCGCGCCGGACACCGGTATGCCGCCCGCCCCGCACAGGCCGGGGCAGCCCGCGCCGGAGGGGCACAGGCCGGCCGAGCGGGACCGGGCCGGACAGGGACCCGACCGGCCTCACCCGCACGTCCATGAGCAGTCCCCGGCGCCCGCCGAGCAGGCCGCAGAGCGGTACGAGGAAGCGCCTGCCGAGTCGTACGTCGAAGCGCGTGATGAGCCTTACGCCGAGGCGCCTGACGACGCGTACGCCGAGGCGCCTGACGCCCCGTATGCCGAAGCGCCTGACGATCCGTACGCCGAAGCGTCTGACGATCCGTACACGGAGACGCGCGCCGAGGCCTACGCGGAGGCACCCGGCGAGCCCTACGCGGAGACCTCCGCCGAACCCGCCGTAGCCGCCGCACAGCCCGCTCACGCGACCGACGAGGCCCCCGAGGCCTTTGATGCGCACGAGGACGCCTCAGGCGCCACAGAGGCCGTAGAAGGCGCCGAAGAGGCCGCCGAGCCGCACGCCGAGCCCGCCGAGGACGCGGCGCCCGCCGTCTCCGATGCTCCGGCCGACGAGTCGGCACCCACGCTCCCGGGCGAGGAACACCCCCTCGCCTCCTACGTCCTGCGCGTCAACGGCGTGGACCGCCCCGTCACCGACGCCTGGATCGGCGAATCGCTGCTCTACGTGCTGCGCGAGCGGCTCGGTCTCGCGGGCGCCAAGGACGGCTGCTCGCAGGGCGAGTGCGGGGCCTGCAACGTCCAGGTCGACGGGCGGCTCGTCGCCTCCTGCCTGGTGCCGGGCGTGACCGCGGCCGGCAGCGAGGTCCGTACGGTCGAGGGCCTGGCCGTCGACGGGCAGCCCTCGGACGTGCAGCGTGCCCTCGCCCGGTGCGGCGCGGTGCAGTGCGGGTTCTGCGTGCCGGGCATGGCGATGACCGTGCACGACCTGCTCGAGGGCAACCCGGCGCCGAGCGAGATGGAGACCCGCCAGGCGCTGTGCGGCAACCTGTGCCGCTGCTCCGGCTACCGAGGCGTCGTCGAGGCCGTCAAGGAGGTCGTCGCGGAGCGCGAGTCGCACAACGCCGCCCCCGACGCCGAACAGGACGGCGACGAGCCACGTATCCCTCACCAGGCGGGCCCGGGAGCCGGCGGCGTGAAACCGTCGGCATTCGAGGCCTCGGGCCCGCCGGGCCCGCATGACCAGCCGTACGGACAGGACGGAGGCCAGGCGTGAGCAACGAAGCCGCCACCGCGACCACCCCCACCGCGGAGGCAGCCCCCGCCCCCGAGCCGATCCCGCACGGCATCGGCGCCTCCCTGCCGCCCGCCGACGCCCGCGCCAAGACCGAGGGCACGTTCCCGTACGCCGCCGACCTGTGGGCCGAGGGCCTGCTGTGGGCGGCCGTACTGCGCTCCCCGCACGCGCACGCGCGCATCGTCTCCATCGACACCACCCACGCGCGCGAGATGCCCGGCGTACGGGCCGTCGTCACCCATGAGGACGTCCCCGGCAGCCCGGTGCACGGCCGCGGCAAGGCCGACCGCCCGGTGTTCGCCTCCGAGGTCGTCCGCCACCACGGCGAGCCCATCGCGGCCGTCGCCGCCGACCACCCCGACACCGCGCGCATGGCCGCCGCCGCCGTCATCGTCGAATACGAAGTGCTCGACCCGGTGACCGACCCGGAGCAGGCCTTCGAGGCCGAGCCGCTGCACCCCGACGGCAACCTGATCCGGCACATCCCGCTGCGCCACGGCGACGCCGACGCGGCCGGCGAGGTCGTCGTCGAGGGCCAGTACCGCATCGGCCGCCAGGACCCCGCCCCCATCGGCGCCGAGGCCGGCCTCGCCGTGCCGCGTCCCGACGGCGGCGTCGAGCTGTACGTGGCCTCCACGGACCCGCACACCGACCGCGACTCGGCCGCCGCCAGCTACGGCCTGGAGCCCGAGCGCGTGAAGGTCGTCGTCACCGGCGTGCCCGGCGCCACCGCCGACCGCGAGGACCAGAGCTTCCAACTCCCGCTCGGCCTGCTGGCGCTGAAGACCGGCTGCCCCGTCAAGCTCACCGCGACGCGCGAAGAGTCCTTCCTGGGACACACCCACAGGCATCCGACTCTGCTGAGATACCGCCACCACGCCGACGCCGAGGGCAGACTCGTGAAGGTGGAGGCGCAGATCCTGCTGGACGGGGGCGCCTACGCCGACACGTCCTCCGATGCCCTGGCCGCCGCGGTGGCGTTCGCCTGCGGTCCGTACGTCGTCCCGAACGCCTTCATCGAGGGCTGGGCCGTCCGCACCAACAACCCGCCCTCCGGCCACGTACGCGGCGAGGGCGCCATGCAGGTGTGCGCCGCCTACGAGGCGCAGATGGACAAGCTGGCCAAGAAGCTCGGCATCGACCCGGCGGAACTACGCCTGCGGAACGTGATGGCCACGGGCGACGTGCTCCCCACGGGCCAGACGGTGACGTGCCCGGCACCGGTCGCGGAACTGCTGCAAGCCGTACGGGACTTCCCCCTCCCCGCCCTGCCCAAGGACACGCCCGAGGACGAGTGGCTGCTGCCCGGCGGCCCCGAGGGCGCGGGCGAACCGGGCGCGGTGCGCCGGGGCGTCGGCTACGGCCTGGGCATGGTGCACATGCTGGGCGCGGAGGGCGCGGACGAGGTCTCCACGGCGACGGTACGGGTCCAGGACGGCGTGGCGACGGTGCTGTGCGCGGCGGTGGAGTCCGGCCAGGGCTTCACCACGCTGGCCCGCCAGATCGTCCAGGAGACGCTCGGCATCGACGAGGTGCACGTGGCCCCGGTCGACACCGACCAGCCACCGGCCGGCGCGGGCTGCCGCGGCCGCCACACCTGGGTGTCGGGCGGCGCGGTGGAACGAGCGGCCAAGATGGTCCGCACGCAGTTGTTGCAGCCCCTGGCGCACAAGTTCGGCATGTCCACGGAGTTGCTCCAGATCACAGACGGCAAGATCACGTCGTACGACGGCGTGCTGTCGACCACCGTCACCGAGGCCATGGACGGCAAGGAGCTGTGGGCGACGGCCCAGTGCCGCCCGCACCCGACGGAGCCACTGAGCGACACCGGACAGGGCGACGCCTTCGTGGGCCTCGCCTTCTGCGCGATCCGCGCGGTGGTGGACGTCGACATCGAGCTGGGCTCGGTGCGCGTGGTGGAGCTGGCGCTCGCCCAGGACGTCGGCCGCGTGCTGAACCCGGCCCAGCTGACGGCACGCCTGGAGGCAGGCGTCACCCAGGGCGTGGGCATAGCGCTGACGGAGAACCTGCGCTCCGCGCGCGGGCTGATCCGCCACCCGGACCTGACCGGGTACGCGCTCCCGACGGCCCTGGACGCCCCGGACATCCAGATCGTGAAACTGGTCGAGGAGCGGGACGTGGTCGCCCCCTTCGGGGCGAAGGCGGTCAGCGCGGTACCGGTCGTGACCTCCCCGGCGGCGATCGCCTCCGCGGTCCGGGCGGCGACGGGCCGCCCGGTGAACCGGCTGCCGATCCGCCCGCAGGCGGCGGTGGTCACGGCGCAGTGAGCGCGTGTTCGCTGGTGACGGACCGGGTCTGATGGACGGGGTTTGATGGACGGAGTCGTCCTCGTCACCGGCGTGATGGCGGCCGGGAAGTCGACGGTGGCGCAGGCGCTGGCGGAGCGATTGCCTCGGGCGGCGCACGTCCGGGGGGACGTCTTCCGGCGGATGATCGTGTCGGGTCGGGAGGAATACCTTCCTGATGCCGTGCCCGATGGCGAGGCGGAGGCCCAACTCCGGCTGCGATACCGGCTGTCGGCGGCGACGGCGGACGCGTACGCGCGGGCGGGCTTCACGGCGGTCGTCCAGGACGTGGTGCTGGGCGACGACCTGGCGGCGTACGTCGACCTGGTCCGCGCGCGCCCGCTCCACGTCGTCGTGTTGGCGCCGAGCCCGAAGACCGTGGCCGCCCGCGAGGCGGGGCGGGCGAAGACCGGCTACGGAGCGTGGACGGTCGAGCGACTGGACGCGGACCTGCGGGCCGCGACCCCGCGCATCGGGCTGTGGCTGGACAACTCCGAGCTGACGGTGGCGCAGACGGTGGACGCGATCGTGTCGGGACGGGAACGGGCCCGGGTGTTCTGAGCGTCTCCTGGTCCGGGGGCGTTGTCAGTGCCGGCGCGTAGTGTTCTGGGCAGTGGGGGACGGCTGCCGGATCAGGTCGTTTGTCGGCCGGGCGTGCCCTGCGCGGGACTGTGAGAGAAGCACATTCGGGGGAGCCCATGAGCACGACCTACGCCGACACCACGGCGATCACCTTGACCGAGGACATCCTCGATCCGTACGTCACCCACGCGCCGACGCGCCGCTGGCTCACCGGCCCCGGACTCCCCGGCGACAGCGCCCTGTTCACCTTCGCGGAACTGCACCGGGAGGGCCTGCGGACGGTGGCGGACTCGGCGGGCGACCCGGACCGCCTGACCGCCGCACTGCACGACCAACTGGTGATCGGCGGCCTGGCGGACCTGGACGGACTGGAGCGGGAGACGATCCTCCTCGACGGCGCGACGGGCGAGCTCTCGACGACGTACTTCCTCCACGACCGCCCGGACCTCATGACCCGCGCCCCGCTGGCGCCGTCGCTGCACACGCTGGTGCGCTTCGCGACGGCGACGGACGAGCTGACGGATCTACGCGGCCAGTTCGCGTCCTACGCCGGCCGTTTCGGCCCGACGACGGTGGAGGAGGCGACACGGCAGCTCCTGTCGGTGTTCGAGGAGGGCATGGGCGGCGCCGAGGTCCCGACCTTCTGGAAGATCGCGGCCCTGATCCGCCCACTGGCCCTGGTCGCGGCCCCGGGCACGGAGTCCGGCCTCACCCTGGACCTCCCACCCCGCCTCCTGGACCACGAGTTCGGCCGGGGCAAGGTGATGCGCTTCGAGGACATCGACTTCCCCGCGACCCTCACACACGAGCCGACCCGCCGCTTCCTGAGCGAGACGGGCCTGCCCGAGGACGGCATCCTCTTCTCCCTGGACACGGACGTCCCCCTGCTGACCCTCGCCGAGAGCTACACCGACGCCCGGGTCCAGGACGTCCCGGCCCACGCCGACCGCCTCATCCGCCTCGGCTACCTGATCGAGGACAACAGCCTGGTGATCGACGGCACCACGGGCGAAATCCTGAACTGGAACGAGCCCGAGGCCAAGCTGCACCCCCTGAACACAGACATCTCCACGCTGGCCTTCACGCTCTGGCTCCTGCACCGCGAGAGAACGATCGACGACTCCCTGGCCCATGAACTGACCCACAATCTCTGCGCCCAGGTGGCCAAGACGCTGATCCAGGTCCTGTCGAAGGTCGACCCGACCGGAACCATGGCCGGAACCGACTGGCACTACTGGACGGAGCGGTTTCGGGATTCGGGATGAGGCGGGTGGGGTGTTCTGACGCCTCGTCCCGAGCCGGTCGGACGAATCAGCCAGACGGTGTGGGCGACCAGACCCCGGCGGCGGTCCCGTCGCGGACGTGCTTCTCGTAGGCGACGACCTTGCCGTGGATGACCTTCAGGTCGGCATTCAAGTCGGAGATCTTGGCCCGCACGGCCTGCTCGTGCTCCCGCAGCAGCGCGAGACGTTCCGCTTCGTTGCCCGGCCCCGACCGGACGAGCCGGGCGAACTCCTTCAGCATGGCGATGGGCATGCCCGAATCGCGGAGCCGGTTGCACAGCAGCAGCCAATCCACGTCCGCGGGTTCGTAGATCCGCTGCCCGCCGCTGGAACGCGGGATCGGGCGGAGGAAGAGACCCTCGCGTTCGAAGAACCGCAGAGCGTGCACGCTCAATCCGGTCGCTTCGGCGACCTCCCCGATCGACAGATCACCCTCATGCCTGCTCATCGCACCGACAGTACCTTGACCTAGAGCACGGTCTAGAACCTAGCGTCCCGGGCATGACGACGCAGCAACAACAGCAGCACCACACGTCCGGCACCGGATTCGGCGCCCACAGCACGGCGGACGACGTCCTCGCCGGGATCGACCTGTCGCACACCACCGCCCTGGTCACCGGCGGCTACTCCGGCCTCGGACTGGAGACCACGCTCGCCCTCACCCGGGCGGGAGCACACGTCATCGTCCCCGCGCGCAGGCCCGCCGCAGCGGAAGAGGCCCTGCGGGGCGTCACCGGGGCGGAGGTGCATGCCCTCGACCTGGCGGACCTGGAGAGCGTCCGGGCGTTCTCGGCCGACTTCCTGGACACCGGCCGCACCCTCGACCTCATCATCAACGGCGCGGGCATCATGGCCTGTCCGGAGACACGCGTAGGCCCGGGCTGGGAGGCCCACTTCGCGATCAACCACCTCGGCCACTTCGCTCTCACCAACCATCTCCGCCCGGCATTGGCGGAGGGGGCACGGGTGGTTTCGGTCGCCTCGTCAGGTCACTTCCTCTCCGACGTGCGCTGGAACGACCTCCACTTCCGCGACGGCTACGACCGGTGGCTGGCCTACGCACAGTCCAAGACCGCGAACGCCCTCTTCGCCGTACACCTCGACACGCTCGGCGCCGCCGGCGGGCTGCACGCCTTCGCGGTCCACCCGGGCAGCATCCTGACCCCACTGCAGCGCCACATCCCCCTCGACGAACAGTTGGCCCAGGGCTGGATCACCCCGGACGGCACGCCGGCAGCCGGGTTCAAGACCCCGGCCCAGGGCGCGGCGACGGCGGTATGGGCGGCGACCTCACCACTGCTCGACGGCCACGGTGGCGCCTACTGCCAGGACTGCGCCATCGCTGAACCCGCCCATACGGACGACATGCTCATCGGCGGGGTGAAGCCGTGGGCCGTCGACCGCGAGGCTGCGTCGCGACTGTGGCAGCTCTCCACTGAACTCACGGGGCTGGACCTGTTCACGTGACGGCGTTCATCCAGTCAACCAGGATCTTCCTGATCGGCTTCGGAGACAGCAGGCCGGAGCACACCCTGACCGAGGATCACTCAGACGCTCAGCCTTTTCTCTGACGGGTAGTCGCAGCCGGAGCAGCCAGCGGAACGTTCGCGAACGCCCTGGGCAGCGCCGTTTCAAGCTGCGGGTCTTCCAGCGCTACGGACCTTGCTGTCCCCCAGGGTCCCGGCACTCAGGCGGGTTGTCCCGGTTTACGGTGATCGGCAGGGCAGGAGAGGAGCCGTCTCCGCGGCGGACCCTGATTGTCACCGCTGCCGTATACGGTGTGGGCGTCCGCAAAATTCGCGGAGCCCGAGGCCGGAGCGCGCTTTCAGATCACGATCGAGGTGGAGGATGTGGATGCAGTGTGCGAGAAACTCGCGGAACGCGGGGTGAAGCTCCGCAACGGTCCCCAGGACCGGCCCTGGGGCATCCGGACCGCCTCCTTCGCCGACCCGTCGGGCCACGTCTGGGAGATCGCCAAGTAATGTCCAACACCGAGATGATGACGCTGCTGGGCTTCCTGAACGACAAGCGCAAGCACGTCCTGGGCACCCTCGAGGGTCTCGATGACGAAGCGCTTCGGCGCCCGGTGCTACCGTCCGGCTGGACCTGCCTGGGCCTCGTGCACCATCTCGCCCTGGACGACGAGAAGTTCTGGTTCCGCGCCGTCGCGGCGGGCGAGCGGGTCGCCATCGATGAGATCCTGGGCTCCGAGGACGACGCTTGGAAGCCTGCACCGGAGAAGTCAGCACAGGAGATTTTCGCCTTGTACCGCAAAGAGAGCGAGCTCTCCGACGCGATCCTCGCCGGCGCCGACCTGGACGCGCCCACGCCCTGGTGGCCGGACTTCTTCGACGGCTGGCGCTACGACAACATCCGCGAAGTCGTCCTGCACGTCATCACAGAGACCGCGACCCACGCCGGGCACCTCGACGCCGTCCGGGAGCTCATCGACGGAAAACAGCGGCTCGTCATCACCTGACCGCCCCCCCGGCTCCCGGGCGAGCCGCCTTGAAGTCGTGTGCGCAGGGAGGGAGTTCGCCCCCGGGCCCCGGCACTCAGGCGGGTTGTCCCGGTTTACGGTGATCGGCAGGGCAGGAGGGCGGGAAGCGAGCGGACACGGCCCCTTGTGGGCCATGGAAGTGTCGAAGCTTCACGATCTGCAAGGATGCCGTGTCCGTTCCTCCATCATCTCCCACGTCCGCTGCCATACCGTCAGCGGCCCCGCATCCGGGGCCAGACCGAGCCCGGGGCGAGGACGTCGCCGTGCTGCTGGCCGACGCGGTGCGGGCCGCCGACGTAGCGCGGCAGGTTGACGAAGCGCTTTCGAACTGGAGGCCTATGCCTGCATCCTGCCTTCATGGCTCAAGGCCTTGTGACGTTGGTGACCGCGGGCGTGAGGCTTGTCGGCGCGATCGGCGGTGCTGCCATCGGTGGCATCGCGGCTGCGCGGGGAAGCCGCATTGGAGCGGAGACGGCAGCACGAGCCACGGCCAAGCAGGTGCGCGACCAAGCTGTGATTGACCATGAACACTGGCTCCGTGGACAGCGATTGGAAGCATGTGGCGCGCTGCTCGCGGCGTATCACGAGTACGCCATCGCGGCGTCGAACGTGGCGAGAGCGACGAATGCGTCATGACCTGGTTGGATGCATCCCTCCGCACGGACGGTCCGGCGTGGGCTGCCGCGCAAGCCGAAGAAGAGAGGCTGCGTCATCAGTTCGGGGGTCTCCACGATGCTTTCTTGGAGGCAGCTAGCCTCTCTGTCTCTCATGGCCCGGCGGCTGATCGAGCAGGCGACGCGGCCAACTGAGACAGGAACTGAGACGGACGACAAAAAGGGCGGCACACTTTCCAGGGTGTCGCCCTTTCGTTTTGCCTGGTCAAGGAGCAAGAGGCCGTGGCGGGAATCGAACCCGCGTAACTCGCTTTGCAGGCGAGCCCCTCAACCACTCGGGCACACGGCCGTGTCGGTGGAGCGTGGTGCTGGGTGCTCCGTTCCGGACTTGGTGAAACGACCGTATGGCGAGGTGGGGAGGGGGCCCAAGGGAATCGCAGGTGCTGCAATGGGACTGCCACACGCCGTTCATGAAGGGACCGTTGCTATGGCTGTGCTCAGCTGGGCCGTTCGCCCATCACCGTGCGCGGCTGTTGTCGATCCAGCGCTGGGCCAGTTCGTAGCCCTGGGACTTGTACTCGATGCCCTGCAGCATGCACTCCAGCTTGTCCGCGTCGCGGGCGCAGATCGCTTCGGGGGACTCGCGGGCCTCGTACTCTGCGATCAGGTCCCGCACGGTGGAGGCGAGGGCCTCGGGCATGCCCGTCACCTGGTCGGCGGTGATGGCCTGGGGGTCGGCCTCGTCGGCGTACTTCTTGGCGAGGTGGTTGACGTCGCCGGTTCGGGTCTCCTGGGAGTCGTGCCAGACGGCCAGGAATGCGGCGCGGGCCGGGTCGGCGCCTTCCAATTTGGCGATGATCGAGGCGATCAGGGATGTGCGCCAGGCGTGCTCGGCCACGCTTTCGGGGTCGCGTACGCCAGCCATCCACCAGCCGGTGCGCTTGGACTGCTTGAGCGTTCCCGCTTCGTACAGGAAGCGTGCCACCTGGGCCAGTTCGTCGGCCACGCTCGGACTCCTCTCACGCCTCGGCGGTGGGGGTACCTCCCACGCCCTTGAGGCAGTGGGGGAGGATCGCATACCTGATGCCGTCCAGCTCGCGGCGTGCGCGTGTGGACAGCTCCCGGCTGTCCAACATCAACCGCTTGCCGAGGAGATGGAGGCATGAACGGCGTCACCCGGGACGGCCATACGGCGTTCGCAAAGGCGCGTGACCGGCTGTGGTCGTAAGACCAAGGTCCGAGCCCGAGGCCTCCTCCCGACAGGGGTCAAGCCGGGTTGTGCGCCTTACGCTGGCGTCCATGACCGCCCTGGAACCCGGTGACACCGGTGTCACCGACGCCGCTGCCCCGTCCGCCGCTCCCGAACGCGACGAGACCGTGTTGAGCGGTCCCTACCGGGCGCTGAGTGTCGGGATCGTCTCCGTCGTGCTGTTGATCGCGTTCGAGGCTACGGCGGTGGGGACGGCGATGCCGGTCGCGGCACGGGAGTTGGACGGGGTGTCGCTGTACGCGTTCGCGTTCTCGGGGTACTTCACGACGAGCCTGTTCGGGATGGTGCTCTCCGGGCAATGGTCGGATCGGCGGGGGCCGCTGGGGCCGTTGACCACGGGGATCGCCGCATTCGCGGCCGGGCTGCTGCTGTCCGGCACCGCCGGCGTGATGTGGCTGTTCATCCTCGGGCGAGCCGTACAGGGGCTCGGCGGTGGGCTGGTGATCGTCGCGTTGTACGTCGTCGTGGGGCGGGTGTATCCCGAGCGGTTGCGGCCGGCCATCATGGCGGCGTTCGCGGCGAGTTGGGTCGTGCCGTCGATCGTCGGTCCGCTCGCCTCGGGCGCGGTGACCGAGCATCTCGGCTGGCGGTGGGTGTTCGTCGGGATCCCGGTGCTTGTCGTCTTTCCGCTGGCGCTCGCGCTGCCGCAGATACGGCGGCGGGCGTCGGGGTCGGTGGACGCCGCCGCGGAAGGCGCCTCCTTCGACCGGCGTCGTATTCGGCTCGCCCTCGGTATCTCGCTCGGCGCGGGGCTGCTTCAGTACGCCGCCCAGGACCTGCGGTGGCTGTCGCTTCTCCCCGGTGTCGCGGGAGCCGCGCTGCTCGTACCGGCCGTGCTCGGGCTGCTGCCGCGCGGTACGTATCGGGCGGCGCGTGGGCTGCCGTCCGTGGTGCTGCTGCGTGGAGTGGCCGCGGGGTCCTTCATCGCGGCCGAGTCCTTCGTGCCGTTGATGCTGGTCACCCAACGGGGGTTGTCCCCGACGCTGGCCGGGCTCTCGCTCGCGGCGGGGGGAGGGACGTGGGCGCTGGGGTCGTGGGTGCAGTCGCGGCCGCGCGTGGAGCCGTACCGGGAACGTCTGATGACGCTGGGGATGGTGCTGGTGGCCGCCGCCATCGCCGCCGCGCCGAGCGTGCTGATCGACTCCGTGCCGGTCTGGACCCTCGCCGTCGCCTGGGCCTTCGGCTGCTTCGGAATGGGCCTGGTGATCTCCTCCACCAGCGTGCTGCTGCTCCATCTCTCCGCCCCGGAGGAGGCCGGCACCAACTCGGCGTCCCTCCAGATCTCCGACGGCCTGTCCAACGTCATCCTGCTGGCCGTGGGCGGCGCCGCGTTCGCCGCGCTGGGCGGCGGCACGGTGACGCACGTGGCGACGGAGGCGGCGAGCGGTGCCGGTTCCCATCCGGCGGCCTTCGCGGCGGTGTTCCTGCCGATGGCGGGGGTGGCGTTGGTGGGGGCTTGGGTGACTACGCGGTTGCGGGCGGAGCCCGGATGACACCGAGTGGTACCGGGCAGTACCATTGCGCCATGGCTGGACTGAACCTGCGATTTACGGACGAAGAGCTCGACGCCCTGCGTGAGCGTGCGGCGGCAGAGGGACGCAGCATGCAGGCGTTCGCGCACGACGCGGTGATCGCCGCCATAAACGAGCACTCGCGGCTTTTCAACGAGGCCGCTGAGCATGTGCTGAAGGCCAGCGCCGAGCTGAACAGGAGGCTCGCCTGATGCACTACCTCACTCTGCCCGAGCTGCTGAACCTCGCTCAGCGGCTCGGGGCGGACGAGGTGCGCGACTATGGCCTGCTGGACTCGGCTCTGGCGCGCCCCCAGTCGAGCGTGTTCGGGCAGGACGCTTATCCGGACGTGTGGCAGAAGGCCGCGGCGCTGATGGAGTCCTTGGCCCGCAATCGCGCTCTCGTCGACGGCAACAAGCGCCTCGCCTGGTACGCGACTTGGGTTTTCCTGCACATGAACGGGCACCCCTTGGACCCGGACTTCGACGTGGACGAGGCCGAGCAGTTCGTCCTGGATGTCTGTCAGGGTGCCCTGGACGTACCCAAGATCACGGCTCAGTTGCCGCGCTTCGCGCGCTGACGCGGCACCGTACGTTTGTCTGTGACGTGGATCCCACCCAGGGGCGACCCGGCCTTGTCCGCGCGTTGACAGCGTCGGGGCGCCGGTAGGGTGGCCCGGTTGTCGTACGTAGCCGAGCCGCCCGACCCCCGATCTGGAGACCGTGACTACCACCGCCGCCTCCTCCCATCATCTGTCTCCCGCCTTTCCCGGCCGCGCCCCCTGGGGCACCGCCAGCAAGCTGCGTGCCTGGCAGCAAGGGGCGATGGAGAAGTACGTCCAGGAGCAGCCGCGTGACTTTCTCGCCGTCGCCACGCCCGGCGCCGGGAAGACGACGTTCGCGCTGACGCTGGCGTCCTGGCTGCTGCACCATCACGTCGTGCAGCAGGTCACCGTCGTCGCCCCGACCGAGCACCTGAAGAAGCAGTGGGCCGAGGCGGCCGCGCGGATCGGGATCAAGCTGGACCCGGAGTACAGCGCGGGGCCGCTCGGCAAGGATTATCAGGGGGTCGCCGTTACGTACGCCGGTGTCGGCGTGCGGCCCATGCTGCATAGGAATCGGGTCGAGCAGCGTAAGACCCTTGTGATTCTTGATGAGATTCACCATGCCGGTGACAGCAAGTCGTGGGGCGAGGCCTGCCTCGAGGCCTTCGAACCCGCCACGCGACGGCTCGCGCTCACCGGTACGCCCTTCCGGTCCGACACCAACCCCATTCCCTTCGTGACGTACGAGGAAGGGAATGACGGGATTCGGCGGTCTGCCGCCGACTACACGTACGGGTACGGGTCCGCCCTGTCCGACGGGGTCGTCCGGCCGGTCATCTTCCTGAGTTACAGCGGCAACATGCGGTGGCGGACCAAGGCCGGTGACGAGATCGCCGCCCGGCTCGGCGAGCCCATGACCAAGGACGCCGTCTCGCAGGCGTGGCGTACCGCGCTCGACCCGCGCGGTGAGTGGATGCCCAGCGTGCTGCGCGCCGCCGACCAGCGGTTGACCGAGGTCAGGAAGGCCATCCCGGACGCCGGTGCGCTCGTCATCGCCTCCGATCAGGACTCCGCTCGGGCCTATGCCAAGCTCATCCGTGAGATCACGGGCAACAAGGCGACCCTCGTGCTGTCCGACGACGCCGGGGCGTCCGCGCGGATCGACGAGTTCAGCGGCGGCAACGACCGGTGGATGGTCGCCGTGCGGATGGTGTCCGAGGGCGTCGACGTGCCTCGGCTCGCGGTCGGGGTGTACGCCACCACCATCTCCACACCCCTGTTCTTCGCCCAGGCCGTCGGCCGTTTCGTACGGTCCCGGCGGCGCGGCGAGACCGCTTCCGTCTTCCTCCCCACCGTGCCCGACCTGCTCACCTTCGCCAACGAGATGGAGGTGGAACGGGACCACGCCCTCGACAAGCCGAAGAAGGAGGGCGAGGAGGACCCGTACGCCGAGTCCGAGAAGGAGATGGAGGAGGCGAACAAGGAGCAGGACGAGGACACCGGCGAGCAGGAGCAGTTCGCCTTCGAGGCGCTGGAGTCCGAGGCCGTCTTCGACCGGGTGCTGTACGACGGCGCCGAGTTCGGCATGCAGGCCCACCCGGGGAGTGAAGAGGAGCAGGACTACCTAGGGATTCCGGGGCTCCTCGAACCCGATCAGGTGCAGATGCTCCTCCAGAAGCGGCAGGCCCGGCAGATCGCGCACAGCCGGAAGAAGCCGGCCGAGGAAGCGGACCTCCTGGAGCTGCCCGCCGAGCGGCGGCCGGTCGTCTCGCACAAGGAGATGATGGAGCTCAGGAAGCAGCTCAACACGATGGTCGGTGCGTACGTCCATCAGAGCGGCAAGCCGCACGGGGTCATCCACACCGAGCTGCGGCGCGTGTGCGGCGGGCCGGCGAGCGCCGAGGCCACGGCCGGGCAGCTGCGGCAGCGGATCGCCAAGGTGCAGGAGTGGGCCACGCGGATGCGGTGACGCCGGGCGCTGTGCCTGAGCCGTTTTAGGAGGCATCTGTCCTAGGGGGCATCTGTCGTGCTTCGGCTGCGACGCAGCCCCGCGCCCCTTTCGAGGCGCTGCACGCGCCGTACGATTGTGGAGAATATGCGGACAAATGGAAACAGTTCGTACCGTGTAGTGCCCGGATTCTGGACGGAGCCTTCCGCTCAGCGAACCGCCTTCGCTACTGTCCCGCTACGCACACGCCCCGTGGCAGCGCCGCCGCGGAGCGCAGCCGTGAAGCGACGCGGTCCGGGCAAGCCGGGCCGCCAGCCGATCGGCGGCCTCTGAAGCGCGTCGCCGACGGGACTCGGTGGCGCATCCGCCGCGAGGGGGCCGTCGACCTCACCACTTGGAGGAGTGGGCGTCGTGACCGCGGAGACCTCTCAGACGCTCGACCGGGGACTGCGTGTCCTCAAGCTGCTGGCCGATACGGACCACGGGCTGACCGTCACCGAGCTTTCCAACAAACTGGGCGTGAACCGGACTGTCGTATACCGGTTGCTCGCCACCCTCGAACAGCACGCTCTCGTACGGCGTGACCTGGGCGGGCGTGCCCGCGTCGGACTCGGGGTGCTGCGCCTGGGCCGCCAGGTGCATCCGCTGGTACGTGAGGCGGCGCTGCCCGCCTTGCGGTCGCTGGCGGAGGACATCGGGGCGACGGCTCATCTGACATTGGTGGACGGCGCGGAGGCGCTGGCCGTGGCCGTGGTCGAGCCGACGTGGACGGACTACCACGTGGCCTACCGGGCCGGGTTCCGGCATCCGCTGGACCGGGGGGCCGCGGGGCGGGCGATCCTGGCGGCACGGCAGCAGGCCGTTTCGGACCCGGGGTACACGCTGACGCACGGGGAGTTGGAGGCGGGGGCCAGTGGGGCGGCGGCGCCGTTGCTGGGCGTGACCGGGGTCGAGGGCAGCGTGGGCGTCGTGATGTTGGCCGACGCGGTGCCGGAACGGGTGGGTCCGCGGGTGGTGGACGCGGCCCGGGAGGTGGCGGAGGCGTTGCGCTGAGGTTCGTACAGCCGCCTGCGAAGGCAACCTGCCACCTGGCCTGATGTCACCCCCACGTTAGATTGATTCCGTGCTCTCTCGTCTCACGCGTCGCCAAGCCGTCGCCGTCTGCGCTCTGCCCGTCGCGGCTCTGATAGCCACCGCGGTGTTCGCGCCGCTGCCGTTCTCGTTGACGCAGCCCGGTATGACGGCGAACGTGCTAGGCGAGAACAAGGGCGCGCCGGTGATCACGATCTCGGGTGCCCCGACGCATGACACGAGCGGGCAGCTGCGGATGACGACCATCGTGGCGACGAACCCGGACGCGCACGTCTCGCTCGGCGATGTGATCGACAGCTGGTTCCGCACCGACCGGGCGGTCATGCCCCTTGACGCGGTGTACCCGAGCGGGCAGAACGTCAAGGAGATCGAGCAGCACAACACCGAGGAGATGAAGGAGTCCCAGGACGCGGCGACCCGGGCCGCGCTGAACTATCTGGACCTCGCGGACAAGGACGTCAAGGTCACGCTGAAGCTCGCGGACGTCGGCGGTCCCAGCGCGGGTCTCCTGTTCACCCTCGGCATCATCGACAAGCTGAACGGCGACGGCGGCGGCCGCGACCTCACGGGCGGCCGCACCATCGCCGGTACGGGCACGATCACCGAGGACGGCGCGGTCGGCGCGGTCGGGGGAGTGGCCCTGAAGACGCAGGCCGCGCGCCGGGACGGCGCCACGGTGTTCCTGGTCCCGAAGGCCGAGTGCTCCGACGCGGAGGCCCAGCTGCCGAAGGGCCTACGGCTGATTCCGGTGACCACGCTGAAGAGTGCGGTCAATTCCCTGACGGCCCTGGAGAGCGGCAAGGGCTCCGTACCCAGCTGCTGAAGGCACGCTCCTGATCAGCCTTCCTTCACGAACCCCTCCTCCTTCAGCCAGTCCAGCGCCACCTGATGCGGGTCCTCCCCGTCCACGTCCACCTTGGCGTTCAGCGTCCGCGCCACCGTGTTGTCGAGCTTCTCGGTGATCGGGTCGAGGACGTCCGCGATCGCCGGCCACTTCTTCAGGGTCTCGCTGTTGATCTCCGGCGCGGCGTTGTAGTTCGGGAAGAACTTCTTGTCGTCCCGCATCACCGTCAGGTTCATGGACTTGATGCGGCCGTCGGTGGTGAAGACCTCTCCGTACGTGCAGCTCCCCTTCGCGGCCTGCGTGTAGATGATCCCCGTGTCCATCTGCGTGATCCGAGACGCCGGGACGTTCATGCCGTACGCCTTCTGCATGCCCGGCAATCCGTCCGCCCGGTTGGCGAACTGGCTCTCCACGCAGAGCGTCACGGCTGCGGGGTCGGACTTGGACAGGGCGGCCACGTCCGACAGCGTCCTCGTGCCGTACCTCTTGTAGTGGGACTGGTTCATGGCCAGCGCGTAGGTGTTGTTGAGCGGGGCCGGCCGCAGCCAGGTCAGGCCGTTCTTCAGGTCGGCGTCGCGTACCGCCTGCCACTGCTGCCGCGGGTCGGTGATCGGCTCGCTGTTGCCCAGGTAGTTGATCCAGGCGGTGCCCGTGTACTCGTACATGCCGTCCGCGTCACCGGACCTGACCGCCTCCCGCGCCCCGATGGAGCCCTGGATACCGGTGCGGTCGAGCACGTCCGCGCCGGCCGCCTCGAAGGCGATGCCCATGATCGCGCCGAGGATCAGCTGCTCGGTGAACTCCTTCGACGTCACCGTCAGATCCGCGCCCTTGAGCGGTTCGCCCCGGCCGATCGAGCCCGGGCCCACGTCGTCGACCATCGGTGAGCCGCTGGTCAGGCCGCACGCACTCGCCGCCACCAGCACCCCGGCGAGCAGCGGGCACACACGCCGCCTCACCTCCCCACCTCCAGCCCTCGCGGCCGCAGCAGCACTTCGGCCAGCGACGCCAGCCAGTCCACCAGCAGCGCGAGGACGACCGTGAGGATCGAGCCCAGCATCAGCACCGGCATCCGCTGGTTGGTGATGCCGGTCGTGATCAGGACGCCCAGCCCGCCGCCTCCGCCGAAGGTCGCCAGGGTCGCCGTACCGACGTTCAGGACGAGAGCCGTACGGACCCCCGCCAGGATCAGCGGGACCGCCAGCGGCAGTTCCACGCGGGACAGCACCCCCATCGGCGACATGCCGATGCCCCGCGCCGCCTCCAGCAGCGTCGGGTCGTTCCCCTTCAGGCCCGCGATCGTGTTCGCCAGGACCGGGAGTACGGCGTAGCTGATGATGCCGATCAGGGCCGCCCTGCGGCCGATGCCCAGCCAGATCACCAGCAGGGCGAGCAGGCCGATCGCCGGCGTGGCCTGACCCATGTTGGCGACCGCCATCGCCACGGGGGTCGCCTTCCTGAACGACCGCCGCGTCAGCAGAATCCCCAGCGGGATCGCGATGATCAGCACGAAGAACGTGGAGATCACCGTCAGCTCGATGTGCTGCCACAGCGCCTTCGTCACCTGCCCGTTCGACAGCGCGTTCTCGGAGATCGGGTCGAGGTCGGCCTGCCGGAACCACAGCCAGGTCGCCAGCAGCACCGCCACCAGCACGGTGGGCAGGAAGGTCAGCTTCTGCCAGCTGACGCGCCTCCTCGGCGGACCCGGCGGCACCGGCTGCTCCACCGGCTGCTCCACCGACTCCTCCCGCGGCTCGTCCAGCTCCGTACCGGTCACGCCTTCGGCTCCCCTCCGTGGCCCTCCTGCTCGGCGTGCGTCTGCGGGGCGCGCGTCTGCTCCAGCTCGTGCCGGGCCTCGATCGCCTCCAGCCGGTCCGCCTCCATCAGCTCGTGCACGGAGTTCATCAGCGTCTCCACGTCCACGACGCCCGTGTACTCGCCGCGCCGCCCGGTGACCGCCACCCGCCCCGAGCTGTCGGTGAGCACCGCCTCCAGGGCGTCCCGCAGGGTCGCGTCGCTGGTCACCGTGTCGCTCACCAGCGTCCCGGCCCTGGCCAGCGAGCCCTTGGCGCGCATCAGGTCGCCGCGCCTGAGCCACTTGTAGGGCCGGCCGCGCTTGTCGAGCAGCAGGATCTCGTTGGTGCCGCTGGTGCGGAGCTTGCTGAAGATCTCCTGGAGCGGTTCGTCGATGGCCAGCGTCGGGTAGTCGGTGATCTCCACGTCCCGTACGCGGGTCAGGTTCAGCCGCTTCAAAGCGGCCCCCGCGCCCACGAAACCGGACACGAAGTCGTCCGCCGGGTTGGTGAGGATCGCCTCCGGAGTGTCGAACTGGGCGATGTGCGACCGCTCCCGGAGCACCGCGATCCGGTCGCCCAGCTTGATCGCCTCGTCGAAGTCGTGGGTGACGAAGACGATCGTCTTGTGCAACTCGTGCTGCAACCTGATCAACTCGTCCTGCAGATGGTCCCGGGTGATCGGGTCGACCGCGCCGAACGGCTCGTCCATCAACAGCACCGGCGGATCGGCGGCGAGCGCCCGCGCCACCCCCACCCGCTGCTGCTGGCCGCCGGAGAGCTGGCGGGGGTAGCGGCCGTGGAACTCCCCGGGGTCCAGCCCGACCAGGTCGAGCATCTCCTCGACCCGTGCCCTGATCCGGGCCTTCGGCCAGCCGATCATCTTCGGTACGAGCGCGATGTTCTGGGCGACCGTCATGTGCGGGAAGAGGCCGGAGGCCTGGATCGCGTACCCGATCTTGCGGCGCAGCTCGACCGGGTCCATGTCGGTGACGTCCTCGCCGTTGATCCGGATGCGTCCGCCGGTCGGCTCGATCAACCTGTTGATCATCTTGAGGGTTGTGGACTTACCGCAGCCGGACGGGCCGACGAGGATGACGATCTCGCCCGCCTCGATCTCCATGTTGACGTTGTCGACGGACGGCAACGGATTGCCGGGATACTGCTTGGTCAGGTGCTCCAGCTCGATGGTGGCGCCCGCGACACTCGACCCCGCGACACTCGACCCCGCGACACTCGACCCCCCGCCACTCGGCCCCGCGACACTCGGCTCAGGCACGGATCCCCCTGGGAATGGTCAGCCGCCCGATCAGCACGTACGCGGCGTCGAACAGCAGGGCCAGGACGATGATCCCGAGGGTTCCCGCGAGCACCTGGTTGAGCGCGTTCTTGCTGCCGAGGGAGCCGAGGCCGCGGAAGATCACGTTGCCGAGGCCGGGCCCGGAGGCGAAGGCCGCGATCGCCGCGATGCCCATCAGCATCTGCGTCGAGACCCGGATGCCGGTCAGGATCGGCGGCCAGGCCAGCGGCAGCTCGATCCGCGCAAGACGCGCGAGCCGGGACATGCCGATGCCCCGGGCCGCTTCCACCAGCGAGGGATCGACCCCGCGCAGCCCGACGATCGAGTTGCGCACGATCGGCAGCAGCCCGTACAGCGTCAGCGCGATCACCGTGGGCGGCACGCCCAGGCCCACGATCGGGATGAGCAGACCGATCATGGCGAGCGACGGAATGGTCAGGAGGGTCGAGGTGGCCGTGGTCGCGAGGCTGCCCGCCCACTCGCTCCGGTACGTGACGACGCCGATCAGCACCCCGATCAGCGTCGCCACGACCATGCACTGGAAGACGGCGCTCGCGTGCTGGTAGGCGTCCGTCAGCAGCTGTTGGTGGCGGTTGCCGAGGTACTCCCAGAAGTTCACGTCAGCTCACCCCAGGTCGGCCTAAGTGCTCTCGCGGTCTCCCGCCGCCTGCTCCACCAGCGGAATGACCCGCAGTGGAACGGCGGTCTCCATGACGATCGCCGTGGAGGCCCGGACGATCCCATCAAAACCGACAACCAGGTCGATGACCCGCTGGAGATCGGCGTTCGAGCGTGCCACCAGGCGGCACAGCATGTCCCCGGTCCCCGTCGTGGTGTGCAGCTCCAGCACCTCCGGCACGGTCGCCAAGTGCGCCCGTACGTCCGCCCCTTGCCCCTGCCGGATCTGCAGCGTCGCGAACGCGGTGACCGGATATCCGAGCGCCGCCGAGTCCACGTCCGGCCCGAACCCGCGGATGACTCCATTCGACGTAAGCCGGTCCAGGCGCGCCTGCACGGTCCCCCGGGCAACCCCCAGCCGCCGGGACATCTCCAGCACCCCGATGCGCGGCTCCCGCGCCAGCAGCACGATGATCCGCCCGTCCAACTCGTCGATCCCCACAGCGGCCTCCCGGCATCGGCCTGTCACTGGTCATCCTGTACACAAAGCCCGCCGAAGCGCGCATTGAGCTGGTCACCTTGCCCAGCGAAAAAGCCAACTATTGCGCACCTTGCGAGGCGGCGCGAGGCTGCAATCATGACGCAGACCACACACCACACTCCCGACACCGCCCGGCAGGCCGATCCCTTCCCGGTCAAGGGAATGGACGCGGTCGTCTTCGCCGTGGGCAACGCCAAGCAGGCGGCGCACTACTACTCCACCGCCTTCGGCATGCGGCTGGTCGCCTACTCCGGACCGGAGAACGGCAGCCGTGAGACCGCGAGCTACGTCCTGGAGAACGGCTCCGCCCGCTTCGTCCTCACCTCCGTCATCAAGCCCGCCACCCCCTGGGGCCACTTCCTCGCCCAGCACGTGGCCGAGCACGGCGACGGCGTCATCGACCTCGCCATCGAGGTCCCGGACGCGCGCGCCGCCTACGCCTACGCGGTCGAGCACGGCGCCCGCTCGATCGCCGAGCCGTACGAACTGAAGGACGAGCACGGCACGGTCGTCCTCGCCGCGATCGCCACGTACGGCGAGACCCGCCACACCCTCGTCGAACGGACGGGCTACGACGGCCCTTACCTCCCCGGCTTCGCCGCCGCGAGCCCCCTCGTCGAACCACCCGCCCACCGCACCTTCCAGGCCATCGACCACTGCGTCGGCAACGTCGAACTCGGCCGGATGGACGAGTGGGTCGGCTTCTACAACAAGGTCATGGGCTTCACGAACATGAAGGAGTTCGTGGGCGACGACATCGCCACCGAATACAGCGCGCTGATGTCGAAGGTCGTCGCCGACGGCACCCTCAAGGTCAAGTTCCCGATCAACGAGCCCGCCCTCGCCAAGAAGAAGTCCCAGATCGACGAGTACCTGGAGTTCTACGGCGGCGCCGGCGTCCAGCACATCGCGCTCAACACCAACGACATCGTCGAGACGGTACGGACCATGCGGGCGGCCGGCGTCCAGTTCCTGGAGACCCCGGACTCGTACTACGACACCCTCGGCGAGTGGGTCGGCGACACCCGCGTCCCGGTCGAGACCCTGCGCGAGCAGAAGATCCTCGCCGACCGCGACGAGGACGGCTACCTGCTGCAGATCTTCACCAAGCCGGTCCAGGACCGGCCGACGGTGTTCTTCGAACTCATCGAACGGCACGGCTCGATGGGCTTCGGCAAGGGCAACTTCAAGGCCCTGTTCGAGGCGATCGAGCGCGAACAGGCCAAGCGCGGCAACCTGTAGTAGCGGCCCGCGCGCCAGGTCAGCGCTCGGGCGCGCCCGCCAGTGACGGCTCCCCGAGTTCCGTCAACACCGCCCGAGCCATCCGCGCCCCCAGCGGAGAGAAGTACGGGTTGATCCGCAGCGCCTCCTCCAGATGCCTGCGGGCCGACCCGTACCGCTCCAGCTCCCGCTCGATCATGCCCCGGTGATACGCGTACAGCGCGCTGCGCACCCCGCCCCCCTTCGTCTCGTCCGTCGCCCTCGTGGCGAACCGCAGCGCCTCCTCCGGCCGGCCGGCCCGGTGCAGCGCCCACCCGAGCGCGTCGGCCACCGCGATGCCCGGCTGACGGGCCCACTCGGCCCGCAGCCGCCGTACCGCCTCCCGCGGATCACCGTGATCCGCCTCGAACTGCCCGAGCACCAGCTCCTCGTCCGCCCCGCCCGCGGCGGCCTTGCGCACCCGCTCCCGCAACAGGTCGTACTGCACGCGCGCCGCCTGCCCGAGCCCCAGCGACTCGTACAACTCGCCCAGCTCCAGGGCGTACTGAGGACAAGGCTGCTTGGCGAGAGCCGCCCGGTAGGCGTTCAGCGCCTCCGTCGTCCGCCCCAGCGCCGCCAGCGCCCGCCCCTGCCCGGCCTGCGCGGCCCGCTGGTCGGGGTCGATCCGTACGGCCTCCTGGAAGTGCCGCAGCGCGACCTCCCGGTCCCCGCGCTCCCAGGCCAGCTGCCCGGCCCGCTCCAGATACGCCGCCCGCTCCGCCGGCGCCTCGGCCCCCGCCACCGCGTCGGCGAGCTGCGCGGCCGCGTCCTCCCGCCGGCCCCGGTCGCGGTAGACGGCCGCCGCCCGCGCCATCACGGCCGGCCCGGAGTGCAGCTTCATGAGCTGGTCGAGGACCTTGCCGACCGCCTTGTGATCGCCGAGGCCGGTGTAGGCGTCGATCAGCAGCGGATATGTCGTCCACCGCTTCGGTTCCAGCCTCCGCGCGGCCTCCGCCCAGGTCCGCGCCGCCCGGAAGTCCCGCCGCGCGTTCGCGAGGTCCGCCAGGCCCCCGAGCGCCGCGACCTCTTCGTCGTTTCCCTTCGCCCGCACCTTGAGCGAGGTCCGCAGCGCCTTCTCGGCCTTCGGGTAGTACGCCGGGTCCGCCGTCCGCCGCCCCTGCTCCACGTAGGCCGCCCCGAGCAGCGCCCACGACCGCGCGTCCTTGGGATGTTCGCGCACCCGGCTCTCGCGCTCGCCGATCAGCACCGCCAGATCCGGCAGCGCGGCCGGCACCCGGCCGGTGACCGCCGCCTGCGCCTGCGCCCCCGGCGCCGGTGCGGGCGCCCGCGTCGCCGTCCCTTCCCGGGGCAGCAACCACAGCACACCGCCGAGCACGGCACACCCGGCGACCGAGGCGATCAGCACACGCCGACCGATACGTGGACGGGTACGTGAGGGCCGCTCCTCCGCTTGGTTCTCCATGGCGCTCACTCTGCGTCAGTACGGCGACCGCGCCCCGGCATACGGCGGCTGCCGTACACGGGGTTCACACCGATGGCCGTGGAGTGCGAACCTGTGATCATGAGCCGCATCGAAGCGCCTGCCGACAAAGACGTGGCAGCGACCGGCGACCTCGTCGACCGGCTGCTGGGCGGTCTGCCCGCCGAGGCCGTCCTCACCGACCCGGACGTCACGGCCTCCTACGCCAACGACATGGCCGGCTTCTGCCCGGCCGGCACCCCCGCCGTGGTCGTCCTCCCGCGCACGGTCGAAGAGGTCCAGCACGTCATGCGCACCGCCACCGAGCTGCGCGTCCCGGTGGTACCGCAGGGCGCCCGCACGGGCCTGTCGGGCGCGGCCAACGCCTCCGACGACTGCGTCGTGCTGTCCCTGACGAAGATGGACCGCATCCTCGAGATCAACCCGGTCGACCGCATCGCCGTGGTCGAGCCCGGCGTCATCAACGCGGCCCTGTCCCGCGCGGTCAACGAACACGGCCTCTACTACCCTCCCGACCCCTCCAGCTGGGAGATGTGCACCATCGGCGGCAACATCGGCACCGCCTCCGGCGGCCTGTGCTGCGTGAAGTACGGGGTGACGGCCGAGTACGTCCTCGGCCTGGACGTCGTCCTCGCCGACGGACGCTTGATGTCCACCGGCCGCCGTACGGCGAAGGGTGTCGCCGGATACGACCTGACCCGCCTGTTCGTCGGCTCCGAGGGCTCGCTCGGCATCGTCGTCCGGGCGGTCCTGGCCCTCAAGCCGCAGCCGCCCGAGCAGTTGGTGCTGGCGGCCGAGTTCCCGTCCGGGGCCGCCGCCTGCGACGCCGTGTGCCGGATCATGGCGGGAGGCCACGTACCGTCCCTCCTCGAACTGATGGACCGTACGACGGTGACGGCGGTCAACGACCTGGCGCACATGGGACTCCCGGACAGCACGGAAGCCCTGTTGCTGGCTGCCTTCGACACCGCGGACCCGGCCGCCGACCTCGCCGCGGTCGGCGCGCTGTGCGAGGCAGCCGGCGCCACCCAGGTCGTCCCGGCCGACGACGCGGCCGAATCCGAGCTGCTCCTCCAGGCACGGCGGTTGTCGCTCACCGCCCTTGAGGCGGTGAAGGGCACCACGATGATCGACGACGTGTGCGTGCCCCGCTCCAGGCTCGGCGAGATGCTCGAAGGGACCGAGCGGATCGCCGAGAAGTACCGGCTCACCATCGGCGTCGTCGCCCACGCCGGCGACGGCAACACCCACCCGACGGTCTGCTTCGACGCGGCGGACCCCGACGAGTCCCGGCGCGCCCGCGAGTCCTTCGACGAGATCATGGCCCTCGGTCTGGAACTCGGCGGCACGATCACCGGCGAGCACGGCGTTGGTGTCCTGAAGAAGGAGTGGCTGGCCCGCGAGATCGGCCCGGTGGGCGTGGAGATGCAGCGGGCGATCAAGGCGGCCTTCGACCCGCTGGGGATCCTGAACCCGGGCAAGCTGTTCTGACCGCGTCCGGCGCTCGTCACCGGGCGAACAGCTCGTCGAGCGCCTCGTCGATGCCGAGCTGCTCGCCCTCGGTCCCCGGGGGCACCACCCGCAGCGTCCGCTCCAGCCAGGCGGACAGCTGGGCGGCGGGGACCTCCAGGAGGGCGTCACCCTCAGGGGAACTCAGCGCCATCAGGACGACGCCGCGGCCCTCCGACTTGGCCGGCCACACCCGCACGTCCCCGTGCCCGGACGGCCGGAACACCCCCTCCACCAGGACGTCACGGGAGAACGTCCAGTGCACCGGATGCGCGGAGTTGACGTGGAAGGTGATGTGGACGGCGTACGGGTCGTCGGAGCGGTAGCCGAGCCGGGCCGGGACCGGGACGCTGCGCTCGGGGGACAGGACGAGTCCGATCTCCAGGTCGCGCTCCACGAGGGTGCAGTGCATGGCGTTCGTTCCTCTCTCGGGTCTCTCGCGCGGGCCCGCGGTGGGCCCGTACGGGTGGAGAGGGGGCGCGGGCGGAAGCATTACGCGGGTTCTCGGATTTTTTTTCGCGCCCGCTGCGAGAGGCGTTGCGAGAGTGGTTCCAGTGACGTTCCTGAGACGTCCCAGCGAGATTCCAGAACGTGAGAAGTACGTGGACGAGGTTGCCCGGAAAGGGGTGGGTCCCGCGGGACTGGCGGTGGTTGTCGCGCCGGTCTGATAGATGTGGAGGCCCCTATTTGACCCCCGAGCAGATACCGGACGACGGACATGAGCGCCCCAACCCCGGCCCCCGGTGACGACAGGCCCCGCGAAGGGTATTACCCGGACCCGTCCATTCCTGGATATGTCCGGTACTGGAACGGTGCCTCCTGGGTTCCGGGCACCAGCCGTCCGGCCCCCGCGGACGGCGAACCGCTCGCCCCGCCGCCCGGCGCCCAGCAGGGCCAGGACGCGGCACCGGTCGAGGAGACGGGCCCGCACTTCTTCGACGAGGACCCGGCCGACGAACCCGGCACGACCGGCGCGGCCGCGGAGGCCCAGCACGGCAGCCGGCCCGAGCCCGCGTCCGCCTGGGGCGCCGACCGCTCCCGGCAGACGGGATTCGGGGGCGAACCGGACCGCCGGGTGTCCTGGGGGTCCCCGCAAGACGCTCCGCAAGGGGCTCAGAGCGCTCAGGGCGCCCCGCAGGGCGCCGACCCGAGGGTGCCGCGCCCGGCGGACCCCGGCGACGGTCCCGCCCAGCCGGACGGCCACTCGGCCCGCACGGACGGCACGGCGACGATCCCGCCGGCCGAGCCGGACGCGGGCGACGTCGCCTCCGGCAACACGTTCGTCTTCCGCCGGGCCACGGCCGGGCCCGGGGGAGCGGCAGGCGGCGCCGACCGCTCCGGCCCGGGTGCGACGGGCCGCGCGGGGGCGGGAACACCCGGCGTACCGGGCCCCGGTGGCCCCGGGTCCGACGACGGCACCATGACGTTCCGCGCGCTCTCCCCGCGCACGGCGCGGCAGGGGAGCACGGGCGGACCGGGCACCGCGGGCGCACAGCCCGCCCCCGGCACTCCCGGTGCCCCCGGCTTCGGCGCCGGAAAGGCCGCCGCGGCCCGCGCGGCAGCCGCCCAGGCCCCCGCCTCCGCCGCCCTCTCCGGCCCGCAGCAGGCACCCCCGACGGCCGGCCCGCAGCAGCAGGCGGCCGCCCCGAGCGTGCCCCAGCAGCCCGGCGGCCCGCAGTCCGCCGCCCCGAATGCCGCCGCCCCGGTGACGAGCGGCGTCGGCGGCGGTCAGCCCTCCTGGGCCCAGCAGGTGCACCGACTCGCGGGCGCCGACGACGAGCAGCCCGTCACGCCCTGGAAGCCGCCGGTCGAGGACATCTTCCAGGCGGCCGCCCGGCGCCAGGCCTCCGCCCGCCCCGCGAGCCTCGGCAAGCGGCTGGTCGCCCGCCTGGTGGACTCCCTCGTCCTCGGGGCCGTCACCGCAGTGGCCGCCGTACCGCTCGGCATCAAGGCGATCGACCACGTCAACGAGAAGATCGACGCGGCCAAGCTGTCCGGCGAGACTGTCACCGTCTGGCTGCTCGACGGCACGACCTCCGTGTACCTGGGCATCATCCTCGCCGTCCTGCTCCTCGCCGGTGTCCTCTACGAGGCGCTGCCCACCGCCAAGTGGGGCCGCACGCTCGGCAAGAAGCTGCTCGGTCTGGAGGTGCGGGACATCGAGGCCCACGAGCCCCCGTCCTTCGGCGCGGCCCTGCGCCGCTGGGCCGTCTACAGCGTGCCCGGCCTGCTTGCCATCGGTCTCGTGGGTGTCCTGTGGGGCCTGTTCGACAGGCCCTGGCACCAGTGCTGGCACGACAAGGTCGCGCATACGTTCGTAGCGGGCTGAGTCGTACCGCGGAAGACATAAGGAATTCGGTAGCCCGGACGGCCGCTCGCCGGATGCGGAACCGGGGTGTTCGCGGTCGACTCGGGCCATGAGCAGTGAACCGCCTCCCGGCTCCGGTCAGCAGCCACCGGAAGACGACCCGTTCAGGAAGCAGCCCCCGCCGGCCGAGGGCGCGGGCTCACCGTACGGCGGTCAGCCCCCGCCCGACCAAGGCGGCGGCCCCTACGGCGGTGGCGGCTACCCCGGCGACCCGCTCGCGGGCATGCCGCCGCTCGCGGACAGCGGCAAGCGCACGCTCGCCCGGATCATCGACATGATCCTCGTGGGCGTCGTGGTCTGGCTGCTCACCTGGGGATTCGGGGTCAACGAGTACGACGTGGACAGCGACGACGTCGAGTACGGCAAGTCCCTCGGACAGTCGCTGGTCGCCGCGGTGCTCTACATCGGGTACGACACCTTCATGATCGCCAAGTCGGGTCAGACGCTCGGCAAGAAGTGGCTGGGCATGCGGGTGGCGAACCTCGACAACGGCGCCACGCCCTCCGTGCAGAGCACGCTGATCCGCTCGGCGGTGCTGTGGATTCCGTTCGCGTTCTGCTGCGCCTGCATCTGGACGGCGATCTCGGGCGGTTGGAGCTTCTTCGACAAGCCCTACAAGCAGGGCCTGCACGACAAGGCGGCCAAGACGGTGGTGGTCAGCACCACCTGACGATCAGCGTCAGTGAGTTCAGCACCGACTGAGCTTCAGTACCGGCTGAGTTCAGGAAGCAGCCCGCTCGTGCACGGGCTCGGACGCCCTCGCGGCGATGGAGGCCGGCACGGGCGCCTCCGCCTGCTCCGCCTCCTGCACGGCGGGCTGCCGTACCGCGATCAGGCGGGACTTCGGTGTCGGGGCCGTCATGGCGACCAGAAGCCCGAGGGCGAGCGCCGCGACGGCGATGACCGCGATCCCCACGCCCGAACTCGTCTGTGACAGCAGCAGCATGGCGAGCGTCGAGAAGATCACGGTGCAGGAGCCGTAGGCGAGCTGTGCGGCAGTCGGACGAGGCATGGCAATCGTGTCCTCGGAAGTGGGGGTCCACGGGGGTGTCGGCCTGGCTTTCCGCCGTTTTCGGGGCGTTCCGCCAATCGACTCTAATCGCCTGCATGCCCGAGTGGAACGAACGGTAAGCGTGACCTGACCAACAGTGCCGGTGCACGGGGGGCGCACAGGTTCATGGCGTCCAGCAGGTGGACGGATCCGCGCGCCTGTTCGGTTGGCCGTCACATATCCGAGAAATGAACCCTCGCCGGCGCCCGCGTCACTGACACCAACGCCCGGATCAAGATCTTCAAGGAGTTTCCGGACGGTTCGACGATCATGGTCCAGTTCGGCCCGTCCGCAGAGTAGACAGCATTTCCGCAGGTCAAAGGCTTGTCAACGATGACCCCCTGGCGGGTTGCCGCCGATCGTGTTTAGGTGCGTCCTGTGCCTCGCTTATTGACACCGACATCGACGCCGACTCGCACGGGGGAGTGACCGCATGGCCGCAGGAGGTTTCTGCAAGCTGCCGACAGGCAGTGTGGTGGTGGCGCTGAACCTGCCCAGCCCCACGACCCACGGCACGGGCAGCGTCCGCGTGCTCGTGCACGCCCAGAACCGGGCGCGGGCCTTGACCAGGCTGCGCAACCTGGGCATGCGGGCGGTGTACCTGCGGGGCAACGCCGCACCGCCGACCCCGGACGAGATCACCGCGGTCCTGCACCACCCGGACGGCCTCATATGGCGTACGGCACCCGACAACGGCGTCGGCGGTCCGGAGCTCGTCCAGGAGCTGTGGCAGCCGATCAGGGCGCTCCTGAGACGCCCGCCGGCCGCGGCGTGAGCCCTCGGGGCTCCACGGGCGGGCCCTAGGCGACCTAGGCGACCACGGGCTTCCCGGAGAGCTCCACGCCCGCCTCCCGCATCTCCTCCAGCGCCCGCTCGGTGGTCTCCCCGGCCACCCCGGCGGTGAGGTCGAGCAGCACGTGCGTGCGGAAGCCCTCCCGTATGGCGTCCAGGGCGGTGGCCCGGACGCAGTGGTCGGTGGCGATCCCCACCACGTCCACCTCCTCGACCTCGCGGGCCCGCAGCCAGTCGGCCAGCGTCACCCCGTTCTCGTCGGCGCCCTCGAACCCGCTGTACGCCGCCGCGTACGCCCCCTTGTCGAAGACGGCGTCGATCGCGCCGGAGGCGACCGCGGGAGCGAAGTTCGGGTGGAAGCCCACGCCCTCGGTGCCGGCGACGCAGTGCGCGGGCCAGGAGCTGACGTAGTCGGGGTTGTCGGCGAAGTGGCCGCCGGGGGCGATGTGGTGGTCGCGAGTGGCGACGACGTGCTGGTAGCCGGAGCCGGCCGCCTGCCCGATCAACTCGGTGACGGCGGCGGCCACATCGGCACCCCCGGTCACCGCGAGGCTGCCCCCCTCGCAGAAGTCGTTCTGCACGTCTACGACGATCAAGGCGCGGCGCATGGTCGGTGTCCTTCGGCTATGGGGTCGGGGGTGAAGGGTGCTGCGAGCCCGGCCGGTGAACTTCCGAGCCTATTGACTTCGGTGACGGGATGGGAGGGGGCGCCACAGGGCGCGTGAATGCGGGCACCAGCTTTAGCTACCCGAGCCCTTGTGCACATACTCCGTCGGAAGGACCGGTTCCCCGCGCGAGAGCTGGGTCGCCGACAGCGGCAGGTTGGCGCGCGCGGCCGCGTGCCGGTCGCGTACGACGTCCAGCGGCTCGCGGGCTATGACCTCGCCGCCCTTGACGAGCTCGACAAGGAGCTGCCGGTCGGCCAGCTCGCCCGGGACGGGCCCGGTGCCGACGACCTCGGCCTCCGCGACGCCGTACTCGTCCAGGCGGCGCGCGGCCCATTTGCGGCCGCCGATGGAGGTCTTGCCGCCGGTCGACTTCTTCGCCACCGGCACGAGCGGGGCCTTGGGGTCGGCGGACTCGGCGCGAGCGACCAGCTTGTAGACCATCGAGGCCGTCGGGTGCCCGGAGCCGGTCACCAGCTGGGTGCCGACGCCGTACGCGTCCACGGGCGCCGCCGCCATCGAGGCGATGGCGTACTCGTCGAGGTCCGAGGTCACGATGATCTTCGTGTCCCGCGCCCCCAGCTCGTCCAGCTGCTGCCGCACCCGGTGCGCGACCAGCAGCAGGTCGCCGGAGTCGATCCGCACGGCGCCCAGTTCGGGCCCGGCGACCTCCACGGCCGTACGGACGGCCTCGGTGACGTCGTACGTGTCCACGAGCAGCGTGGTGTTGCGGCCCAGCGACTCGACCTGGGCCTGGAAGGCGTCCCGCTCGCGGTCGTGGAGCAGGGTGAAGGCGTGGGCGCTGGTGCCCACGGTGGGGATGCCGTAGCGGAAGCCGGCCGCCAGGTCGGAGGTGGTGGCGAAGCCGCCGACGTACGCGGCGCGCGCGGCGGCGACGGCGGACAGCTCGTGGGTGCGGCGGGCGCCCATCTCGATCAGCGGGCGGTCTCCGGCGGCGGAGGACATGCGGGAGGCGGCCGCGGCGATGGCCGAGTCGTGGTTGAGGATCGACAGGATCACGGTCTCCAGGAGCACGCACTCGGCGAAGGTGCCCTCGACCCGCATGATCGGCGAGCCCGGGAAGTACACCTCGCCCTCGGGGTAGCCCCAGATGTCACCGCTGAAGCGGTAGGAGGCGAGCCAGTCCAGGGTCTCCCGGTCGACGATCCCGCGCTCGCGCAGGAAGCCGAGGACGTCCGCGTCGAAGCGGAAGTTCTCCACCGCGTCCAGCACGCGGCCGGTGCCCGCCACCACGCCGTAACGGCGCCCGTCCGGCAACCGCCGTGTGAAGACCTCGAACACGCTGCGCCGCCCGGCGGTGCCCGCCTTCAGGGCGCCTTGCAGCATCGTGAGCTCGTACTGGTCCGTGAAGAGCGCCGTAGAGGGAACGTCCACCGGCAGCCCAAGGTCCGCTGTGTTCATGGCAGCGAATGCTACCCCCATTCGCGTCAGTGTGACGATTTATGGCGTGCGTGGCAGCATGGGCCATGTGACGTCACCCGCTCCCGTAGAGATCGAACGCACCGAATCGGCGGAGGAGGTCTTCGCCGTCCCCGAGCCGGACGTCCCCTGGGTCACCATCGTCCACAACGACCCGGTCAACCTCATGAGCTATGTGACCTACGTCTTCCAGACGTACTTCGGGTACTCCAAGGACAAGGCCACCAAACTCATGCTGGACGTCCACCACAAGGGCCGGGCGGTCGTCTCCAGCGGGACGCGCGAGGAGATGGAACGCGACGTGCAGGCCATGCACGGCTACGGCCTGTGGGCCACGCTCCAGCAGGACCGGAAATGACCCGGCCCGGCCGCGCAGTGCCGGACCGGACCCGCCCCAGCCGCCCGCAGGACCGGAAGTAGCGATACCCCCTGATGCCAGGACACTTCGAACCGCTCCCCGGCGGCGGCGCGGCCGTCGCCCTCGACGACGTCGAGATCTCCATCATCCGGTCGCTGGCCGTCCAGCTGCTGGAGCTCATCGGCCCCGGCCCCGCCGAGGACGCCGATGTCGATCCGCTCGCCGAGCTGTTCTCCGAGGGCCCGAGCGAGCCGCCCGCCGACCCGGTCCTCAAGCGCCTCTTCCCGGACGCCTACAGCGACCCCGAGGGCACCCCGCAGGCCAGGGAGGCCGAGGAGCAGCGGGCGTACTCCGCCGAGTTCCGCCGCTACACCGAGAACGACCTCAGGGCCGGCAAGCGCGACAGCGCCCTCGCGGTGATCCGCTCGCTGGACGCGCTCGCCTCCGCCGGTGAGGGCGGGGCGGTCCTGAAGCTGTCGCCCGAGGAGTCCCAGCAGTGGCTCGGTGCCCTGAACGACCTGCGGCTGGCGATCGGCTCCCGGCTGGAGATCACCGACGAGGAGGACACCGACCTCCTCTACCGCCTGCCGGACGAGGACCCGCGCAAGCCGATGGTGATGGCGTATCTGTGGCTGGGCGGGCTCCAGGAGACGCTGGTCGCCACCCTTCTGCCGTAACTTGTGACGGTTTGTTTCCCGACTTGTGACGGTTCTGTGTTCGCTCAGAGGACGCTCAAATCCGGATAACGATCACGTCACCGCATGGGCCGACTGTGCCCCTCTTGTGTCCTCTTTGTCCTCCTCTGCCTGTGTGATGCGCCACACTCCCCCCAGGTGATCAATGTGGCGGCCGTGATAAATCTTCACGACCGCCCGGCGAACACCACCCGTATGTTCGGCCGGGTGCGCCACCGAGCCGGCGGATCGCCGGCCAGGCACGAGCGGGCTCGCGAAGCCCGCTCAACTCCATCAATCCGGGGGGATCGAGGCCCGATCCGAGGCCGACGAGAGGCCCGGGTCGGCATGGAGAAAGGCGCACCACAACATGACCTCAGCGCAGGTCGACACGGAGAAGACCCCCGAAGAGGGGTACGAGCGCGGGCTCGGCAGTCGTCAGGTCCAGATGATCGCGATCGGCGGCGCCATCGGCGTCGGCCTCTTCCTGGGCGCCGGGGCGAACATCGCCAAGGCCGGACCCAGCCTGATCCTCATGTACGCCCTCGCGGGCGTGATCATCTTCTTCATCATGCGGGCGCTCGGCGAGCTGCTGCTCTACCGCCCGGTCTCGGGCTCCTTCGCGGAGTACTCCCGCGAATTCCTCGGCCCGTTCTTCGGCTACTTCACCGGCTGGACGTACTGGCTGATGTGGGTGGTCACCGGCATGGCGGAACTCACCGCCGCCGCGATCTACGTCAACTACTGGTTCCCGTCCATCCCGCAGTGGGTGACGGCCCTGGTCTTCCTGGTGATCCTCTTCGGGGTCAACCTGATCTCCGTGAAGCTCTTCGGCGAGCTGGAGTTCTGGTTCTCCATGGTCAAGGTCACCGCCCTGATCGGCATGATCGTCATCGGCCTGGGCGTGCTCACCTTCGGCTTCAGCAACGCCGGTGACACCGCGGCCGTCTCCAACCTCTGGGCCTTCGACGGCTTCTTCCCCAAGGGCATCGGCTCGTCCCTGATGACCCTCCAGGGCGTCATGTTCGCCTACCTCGCCGTCGAGCTCGTCGGCGTCACGGCCGGCGAGTCCGAGAACCCCGAGAAGACCCTCCCCAAGGCGATCAACACCCTGCCCTGGCGCATCGCGCTGTTCTACGTCGGTGCCCTCACCGTCATCCTGTGCGTGGTGAAGTGGACCGAGTTCGCCGACGGCGTCAGCCCCTTCGTGAAGGCCTTCGCGGTCATCGGCATCCCCGCCGGCGCCGGCATCGTCAACTTCGTCGTGCTGACCGCCGCCCTGTCCTCCTGCAACTCCGGCATGTACTCCACCGGCCGCATGCTGCGGAACCTGGCCGAGAGCGGCGAGGCCCCCAAGGCCTTCAGCAAGCTGTCGTCGACCAAGACGCCCGCCTTCGGCATCCTCGTCTCCGTGCTCTTCATGGGCATCGGCGTGATCCTGAACTACGTCGTCCCGGAGAAGGCCTTCGGCTACGTCACCTCCGTCGCCACCGCCGCCGGCATCTGGACCTGGCTGATGATCCTGATCAGCCACGTCCTGTACCGCCGCGCGGTCGACGCGGGCCGCCTGCCCGCCTCCTCCTTCCCGGCGCCGGGCGGCGCGAAGTGCAGCTACGTCGCCATCGCCTTCCTGCTCTTCGTCACCGGCCTCATCGCCTACGACGCCGACGCCCGCGTCTGCCTCTACGTGATGGCCGGCTGGGCCGCCGCCCTCGGCATCGGCTGGGCGATCCTGAAGAGCCGCAACCCGCGGATCGCGGACCGCCACGAGACGCGGTTCGACAAGGTCGGCTGAACGAACCCGTCGGTGTGTCCGGCATGTGGGCCGTCCCGTACCACCCCTCGGTACGGGACGGCCCTTCTGCTTATCCTGACCAGCATGCTGACCATCACCCGGGAGTTGTACGACAAGATCGTCGCGCACGCGCGCGCGGACCACCCCGACGAGGCGTGCGGCATCATCGCGGGCCCGGAGGAGTCCGACCGGCCCGAGCGCCACATTCCGATGCTCAACGCCGAGCGCTCGCCCACCTTCTACAGGTTCGACGGCGACGAGCACAAAAAGGTGCACGACGAGATGTGGGACCGGGACGAGGAGGCGGTGGTCGTCTACCACTCGCACACCGCGACCGAGGCCTACCCCTCCCGCACCGACATCTCCTACGCCCACGAGCCCCAGGCCCACTACGTCATCGTCTCGACCGCGGACACGGACGGATTCGGCGAGTTCCAGTTCCGCTCCTACCGGATCGTCGACGGCGAGGTGACCGAGGAGGAGGTCAAGGTCGTAGAGGCGTATTGAGAGGCATACTGATCGTCGTACGCCACCGGACAACTCGCGGTATCGGAGATGGTGTTGACGCAGTGGACGAACGGGCGGCGCCCCACCCTGGAGGACGTCGCCCGCCGGGCGGGAGTCTCGAAGTCCACGGTGTCCCGGGTGATCAACGCCGAGCCCCGGGTGCGGGCGGAGGTCGTCGACCGCGTCCGGGAAGTGATCGCCGAGCTCGGATACGTACCCAACCAGGCCGCCCGGCAACTGGTCACCCACCGCACCAACGCCGTCGCCGTCGTCGCCACCCAGCCGCAGAACCGGCTCTTCCTCGACCCCTTCTTCGACCTTCTGCTGCGCGGCGTCCGCAGAGAACTCGCCGAGCACGGCGCGCAGGCCGTCCTGCTGTTCCTGGAGGAACCGGACGACTACCCGCGCGTGGCCGACTTCCTCGGCGGCGGCCATGTCGACGGAGCCGTGCTGTTCTCCCTGCGACCCGGCGACCAGCTGCACGCGATGATCGACCGGCTCACCCTGCCCACCGTCTTCGGCGGCCGCCCCCTCCTGCGGGACGGCGACACCGTGCGCGGACACACCTACGTCGACGGCGACAACCGCGGGGGAGCCCGGCAGGCCGTCCAGCACCTGGTCTCGCTCGGCCGCCGGCGCATCGCGACCATCACCGGTCCCTACGACCAGGAGAACTCCGCCGTCGACCGGCTCGCCGGCTACCGGGACGTCCTCCTGGACGCACCCCACCTGGTCGAAAGGGCCGACTACACACGACAGGGCGGCGCCGACGCCATGGCCGCGCTGCTCGACCGGTGCCCCGACCTCGACGCCGTGTTCGTCGCCTCGGACTTCATGGCGTCCGGGGCCCTGCAAGTGCTGCGGGAGCGCGGGTACCGCGTGCCGGACGACGTGGCCGTCGTCGGCTTCGACGACCTGGCCGAGATCGCCGAGACGACCGACCCCCCGCTGACCACCGTCCACCAGGACGTCGAGGGCATGGGCCGCCTGATGGCCCGGCTGCTGTACGACCGCACCACACGGACCGGCACACCCGACGCGCCCTCGGTCGTGGTGCCGACCCGGCTGGTCCTCCGCGAGTCCGCCTGAGCCTGCCGCCTCCCTGAGACGTGCGGTGCCCTGAGCCTGCCACGTCCCTGGGCCGTGCGGTGTCCTGAGCTGTACCGTCTCACTCCCCGGCCGAAAATCGTCCGGAATGTGGGATCACATATCGGGATCCGGACCGGGAATCGATACGATGACCCCATGGTTTCCCACGACGTGAGCGAAAAGACGCCGGGCACGCTGCTCGTGGCGCGGCTGCACGTCGACCTGTGCAGGCTCGCCAGCGCCATCTGTTGACGCTGCCCCTGCCGCCGTACGGCCGTGAGCCGCGGCGCCCGGACCGCACCACCCCTTGCTGAACTGCGCTGCCGCGCGCCCACCGACCCGAACACCTTCCGACAGGAGCCCTGAGCCATGGCCATCGAGGTCCGCATCCCGACCATCCTCCGCCAGTACACCGACGGCCAGAAGGCGGTGGAGGGCACCGGGGACACTCTCGCCGAGCTCTTCAACGACCTCGAGACCCGGCACACGGGCATCCACGCCCGCATCGTGGACAGCGGCGAACTGCGCCGCTTCGTCAACGTCTACCTCAACGACGAGGACGTCCGCTTCCTCGACGGCATCAACACCAAGCTCACCGACGGCGACAACGTGACCATCCTGCCGGCCGTGGCCGGCGGCATGGTCTGAGGGCCCTGACCACCGATGCGTTACGACTCCCCGCTGGCCGCGGTGGGCAACACCCCGTTGGTGCGCCTGCCGCGGCTGTCGCCGTCCGCCGACGTCAGCATCTGGGCCAAGCTGGAGGACCGCAACCCGACCGGCTCGGTCAAGGACCGCCCCGCCCTGCACATGATCGAGCAGGCGGAGAAGGACGGCCGCCTGACCCCGGGCTGCACCATCCTCGAGCCCACCTCCGGCAACACCGGCATCTCCCTCGCCATGGCGGCCAAGCTCAAGGGCTACCGCATGGTCTGCGTCATGCCCGAGAACACCTCCCAGGAGAGGCGCGACCTGCTCGGCATGTGGGGCGCCGAGATCATCTCCAGCCCCGCCGCGGGCGGCTCCAACACCGCCGTACGGGTCGCCAAGGAGATCGCCGCCGAGCACCCCGACTGGGTGATGCTCTACCAGTACGGCAACCCGGACAACGCCGGCGCGCACTACGCGACGACAGGCCCCGAGATCCTCGCGGACCTCCCCTCCGTCACCCACTTCGTCGCCGGCCTCGGCACCACCGGCACCCTCATGGGCGTCGGCCGCTACCTCCGCGAGAACAAGCCGGACGTCAATATCGTCGCCGCCGAACCGCGCTACGACGACCTGGTGTACGGCCTGCGCAACCTCGACGAGGGCTTCGTACCGGAGCTGTACGACGCCTCCGTCCTGACCACCCGCTTCTCGGTCGGCTCCGCCGACGCGGTCACCCGCACCCGCGAGCTCTTGCAGCAGGAGGGCATCTTCGCCGGCGTCTCCACCGGCGCCGCCCTGCACGCGGCGATCGGCGTCGCCAACAAGGCCGTCAAGGCCGGCGAGAGCGCCGACATCGTGTTCGTCGTCGCCGACGGCGGCTGGAAGTACCTGTCCACGGGCGTCTACACGGCGGCCACCACCGAAGAGGCCATCGAGACCCTCCAGGGCCAGCTCTGGGCCTAAGGGGTCCTTGCACGTAACTATGTCGCCAGGTGACGGACCTGGTCCCACAGGACCGGGTCCACCACACCCACCCGCCGCCGGAAGTCCCCCACCGGCACCCGCCGCAGCTCGTCCGTCTGAAGGAAACTCGCGCGCCCGCGCGCGTCACCCACCGAGCCCGGCGGCAGCGGGATCACCCCGGACCGCTCGTCCCGGTACTTGCTGGTGATCTTCGCGACGGTCGCGTGACGCCCCCGCACCGCCAGCACCAGACACGGCCGGTCCTTCTCCCCGGGCCCCTCCTCGAACGGCACGCTCGCCCACCAGATCTCCGCCGGCACCGGACGAACACGCGCCCGCCCGGCCGGCCCCTCCGCACGCCCCGGCGGCCGGGTCCGCCGCCCCGCCGGACGCCGACCGCGACCCCAGCCGTCGACGAGCGTGGCGACGAGCGCGAGCAGTACCACCGCAGCGAGTGCGAGCCACCAGGACGTGTCCATGAGGACGACGTTACCGGCGCGCTTGCCACCGCGCGCCCCTCTCAATCCTCACGCGCCCCGCGACCAGCCGAACCGGTGACACCACAGGTGAGTTCGCCCACAACAGCCCCTGGTGGAGGAGCGACCCGGCGTTTTGCGCCTTACGCTCGACGCACCGCACGACCCCCGACGCCCCTTCTCTCGTTCCCCCGCCAGCGGAGGTTTCTGTTCCATGAAGCTCACCGTCGTCGGCTGCTCGGGGTCGTTCCCGTCCGCGGAATCGGCCTGCTCGAGCTACCTCGTCGAGGCCGACGGCTTCCGGCTGCTTCTCGACCTGGGCAACGGTGCCCTGGGCGAGCTGCAGCGCCACTGCGGTCTCTACGACCTCGACGCGATCTTCCTCAGCCACCTGCACGCAGACCACTGCATCGACATGTGCGCGTACTTCGTCGCGCGCTACTACCGCCACGACGGCGGCCGCTGCGACCCGATCCCCGTCTACGGGCCCGAGGGCACGGAACACCGGCTGACCACCGCCTACGCGGACACCCCCACCGCCTCGTCCATGAGCGAGGTCTTCGACTTCCACACGGTCAAGCCGTCCACCTTCGAGATCGGCCCGTTCACGGTGCACACCGAGCGCGTGGCGCACCCGGTGGAGGCGTACGGCATCCGCATCGAGCACGGCGGGAAGTCCCTGACGTACTCCGGCGACACGGGCGTGAGCCCGGCCCTGATCGAACTCGCCCGCGACACCGACCTGTTCCTGTGCGAGGCCGCGTTCACGTACGGCAAGGAGAACATCCCCGACCTGCACCTCAACGGCCGCGAGGCGGGTGAGACGGCGGCCCGCGCAGGCGCCCGCCGCCTGGTCCTCACCCACATCCCCCCGTGGACCGACCCGCAGGTCAACCTGGCCGACGCCCGCGCGGTCTTCGACGGGCCGGTGGGACTGGCGGCGCCGAGGCAGACGTACGAGATCTAGCGCATACGGCTTCCAGCGCAAGCGCATACGGCATGACAAGGCCCCCGGAGCCCGACGGCTCCGGGGGCCTCCCGCTGTCCCTGAGGGACCACTCACGCCTTGGTGAGGTCCTCGACCTCCTCCTCGGGCTCGCGGCCCGGGGTGGGGAGGTTGAACTTGGTGATGGCGAAGCGGAAGAGGAAGTAGTAGATCGCGGCGAAGACCAGACCGACGGGGAGCAGCAGCCAGGGCTTGGTGGAGATGCCCCAGTTGATGGCGACGTCGGTCAGGCCGGCCGAGAAGCTGAAGCCCATGTGCATGCCCAGCGCCCACGTCACAGCCATCGAGATCGCGGTGAGCACCGCGTGGATCGCGTACAGCACCGGGGCGATGAACATGAACGAGAACTCGATCGGCTCGGTGACACCGGTGACGAACGAGGTCAGCGCCAGCGACATCATCATGCCCATCACGGCCTTGCGGCGCTCGGGGCGGGCCGTGTGCGCGATGGCGAGGGCGGCGGCCGGCAGACCGAACATCATGATCGGGAAGAAGCCGGTCATGAACATACCGGCATCGGGGTCACCGGCGAAGAAGCGCGGCAGGTCGCCGTGGAAGACGGTGCCGGCGGAGTTGGTGAAGTCGCCGATCTGGAACCACGCCACGGAATTGACGAACTGGTGCATGCCGATCGGGATCAGCGCGCGGTTGATGAGGCCGAAGAGGGCGGAGCCGAAGGCGCCCAGACCCGTCATCCACTCGCCGAAGTTCGTGATCACGTCACCGATGGGCTGCCAGCCGAGGACGACCAGGACACCGAGGAGGGTGCCGACCGCGGCCGTGATGATCGGCACGAGCCGGCGGCCGTTGAAGAAGCCGAGCCAGTCGACGAGCCTCTTGCGGTGGTAGCGCTGCCACAGCACGGCCGTCAGCAGGCCGAGGATGATGCCGCCGAGCACGCCCGGGTTCTGGAAGGTCGCGGCCTCGGCGGCCTCGTTGCCCTTCTGCCAGAAGCCTCCGAAGGGGGTGACGGCCGTGTACGTCGCGCCCTCGTGGCCGTCCTTGATCGGGAACTGGTGGATCACCGCGTAGTAGGTGAGGAAGCCCACCACGGCCGCGAGCGCCGTCGAGCCGTCGGCCTTCTTCGCGAAGCCGATGGCCACGCCTATGCAGAACAGCAGAGGCAGCCCGAACGAACTGTCCAGAATGGCGCCGCCGGCTCCGGCGAACACCTTGGCGACGTCGGCCGGCAGATGCAGCTTCTCCTGGACGTCAGCCTGGCCCAGGCGGAGCAGGAGGCCCGCCGCCGGCAACACGGCGATCGGGAGCTGCAGACTACGGCCGACCTTCTGCAGGCCCTGGAACAGTCCGGATCCCCGCTTCTTCGCCGGGGCCGCCGTTTCGGTGGCGGAGCTCATACTTCCTCCATCGGTGGTGGTCTACACCACTCAGTGGTGTAGACCTGTTTGTAGCACGATGAAGGGCGTATAAGGAACCCGCGGCCCCTGGGCCTTTCTACCCGCAGCCCGCGGATCGAACGTCGCGATCCCGACATGGCTTGGCGGCCGCCCGCCCGGTGGTGTAGACCAGCTACTGCGGGTTACCGCGACCACGTCGTCGGATCAGGTCTGACCAGGGAGAAAGAACATGGCCAGCAAGGCTGAGAAGATCGTTGCCGGGCTCGGCGGCATCGACAACATCGAAGAAGTCGAAGGCTGCATCACACGGCTGCGCACCGAGGTCAGCGACGCCTCGCTCGTCAACGACGCCGCCCTGAAGGCCGCCGGCGCCCACGGCGTCGTCAAGATGGGCACCGCGATCCAGGTCGTCATCGGCACCGACGCCGACCCCATCGCCGCGGAGATCGAAGACATGATGTGAACCGCCCACTCACCTCCGAGGGGCCTTTCCCGCCACGGGACCACCACGGGACCACAACGGGACCACCACGGGAGAGGCCCCTTCCCCATCAACGGCGACGGCCAGGCTCGCCGCCCCGTACGACTAGGCTCGTGGCCATGTCTCGAATCGACGGCCGCACCCCCGAACAACTCCGCCCGGTCACCATCGAACGCGGCTGGAGCAAGCACGCCGAAGGCTCCGTCCTCGTCTCCTTCGGCGACACCAAGGTCTTCTGCACCGCCTCCGTCACCGAAGGCGTCCCGCGCTGGCGCAAAGGCAGCGGCGAAGGCTGGGTCACCGCCGAGTACTCCATGCTCCCCCGCGCCACCAACACCCGCGGCGACCGCGAATCCGTACGCGGCAAGATCGGCGGCCGTACCCACGAGATCTCCCGCCTCATCGGCCGCTCCCTGCGCGCGGTCATCGACTACAAGGCCCTCGGCGAGAACACCATCGTCCTGGACTGCGATGTGCTGCAGGCGGACGGCGGCACCCGCACGGCGGCCATCACGGGCGCGTACGTGGCACTGGCCGACGCCGTCTCCTGGGCCCAGGGCAAGAAACTCATCAAGGCCGGCCGCCAGCCACTGACCGGCACGGTCAGCGCGGTGTCGGTGGGAATCGTGGGAGGGGTGCCCCTGCTGGACCTCTGCTACGAAGAGGACGTGCGCGCCGAGACCGACATGAACGTCGTCTGCACCGGCGACGGCCGCTTCGTCGAGGTCCAGGGCACCGCGGAGGCCGAACCTTTCGCACGCGAGGAACTCGACGCCCTCCTCGACCTCGCGGTCACCGGCTGCACGGAACTCGCTGTCCTCCAGCACAAGGCGCTTGATACCGTCCTCGAAAAGTAAAGGACGCGCCAAGAAGGACGGCCGCCGCGGGCAACCGCGCCGACCGACCTCGCGTCACTACGGGTACGGGCGTACGGCACACCACCGTGCGCCCGGCCAGTGCACGGGCCGACGAGGCCCGCCAACGGGAGGGATCCGATCCATGGCCGCGAGCCGACGCCGCCGTAGTCGCCGTACCGCCATCGCCGCCGCAGTCGCGGCCGTCGGGCTGACGGTCGGCCTCACCACGGGATGCGACGCCGTCGGCAAGGCACTGGACTGCGTCCAGACCGCCGACGCCATCGCCGACAGCGTCACGGAACTCCAGCAGGCCGTGGAGGCCGCGTCGAACGACCCGACGCAGCTCGAGGAATCCCTCGACTCGATCGACAAGAACCTCGACGAGATCGGCGACAAGACGGACAACGCGGACGTCAACAAGGCCGTCGACGACCTGAGCACCGCCGTCACGAACGTCCGCACGTCCGTCAAGAACGGCGACGCGACGCCCGACATCAGCCCGGTCACGGACGCGGCCGGCGAACTGACGAAGGTCTGCACGCCGTAAGCAACGGTCGGCGAGAGCGGAATACTGGACCCCATGACCCGCCTGATCCTCGCCACCCGTAACGCCGGAAAGATCACCGAACTCAGGTCGATCCTCGCCGCCGCGGACCTGCCCCACGACCTGGTCGGCGCGGACGCCTACCCGGACGTACCCGACGTCAAGGAAACGGGCGTCACGTTCGCCGAGAACGCGCTGCTGAAGGCCCACGCCCTCGCCCAGGCCACGGGCCTGCCCGCCGTGGCCGACGACTCCGGCCTGTGCGTCGACGTCCTGAACGGCGCCCCCGGCATCTTCTCCGCCCGCTGGTCGGGCAAGCACGGCGACGACCGAGCCAACCTGGAACTACTGCTGGCCCAGCTCTCCGACATCGCGGACGAACACCGGGGCGCCCACTTCGCGTGCGCGGCGGCGCTCGCCCTGCCGGACGGTACGGAGAGGGTGGTGGAGGGGCAGCTGCGGGGGGTGCTGCGGCATGCGCCGGTCGGCACGAACGGGTTCGGGTACGACCCGATTCTTCAGCCGGAGGGGGAGACGCGGACGTGTGCGGAGCTGAGCGCTGAGGAGAAGAACGCGATCAGTCATCGGGGGGAGGCGTTTCGGGCGTTGGTGCCGGTGGTTCGGGAGTTGTTGGGCTGACGACGAAGGCCCGCCCGATAAATGGGCGGGCCTTCGAATCAAAGGCGTGCGGCCGGAGGGACTCGAACCCTCAAGGGATTTCTCCCACAACATCCTAAGTGTTGCGCGTAGGCCAATTCCGCCACGGCCGCGTGCACGGCCATGGTACCGGTCATGAGGCGCACGTTTGTGAGGAAGGTCGACGGCCGCCTCGACACCACGTTGCAGTGACTGCGTGGCAGTTGGGGCACAGTAACCGCAGGTTCTCCCGCCGGTTGTCTCTCCAGTCCCCGTTGATGTGATCGACCTCCAGGGTCATGGGCTTGCCGAGCCACTCTGGTGCACCCCCGCACCTGGCGCACTTCTCAGGTACACCAACTTCGCGAAGCGCACGGCGCAGCAGCGAGGTCTTTGTCCGGTGTTTGCCGTCGTGCCGGACCAGAATGTCCTCGGCGTGTTTGGCCGTCGGGCCCGACCTGCCCTGCTGGTGTGCCTGCCCCAGAAAGTGGGACGTGTCGAGGCCGTCTTCTCTGACCCACTGGTGGAACAGCGTGCGTAGCTGGCCGTTGCAGGGCCTGCCCAGTGCGCGAAGGGCGCCTGCGATGGAGATCGCTCCCTCGACGGCGCGCCGAAGCTCGTCAGCGGTCGGCCTCGGGGGTGGGCCCGCGGCCCGCCGCCTACGAGAAAAGTGCGAGATGTCGATGCTGAAGTGCTCGAACCGCTTGTACAGATGTCGACGAAGATTGCGGTAGGGCTGGGTGCCGAAAAAGGCGATCACCTCATCGATGTCGGAGCACTGCGCGGCCGCTTCGGCCAGTCGCTCGCGGGTGTACGGCGTTCTGCTGGTCATGAGGCGCGGCTCCTGTCACGCCTCTTGCCGCGTCCGCGATAACTGTCCGTTGTCGAGTGGCAGTTGGGGCAAAGGAACCGCAGGTTTTCCATCCGGTTGTTCCGCCAGTTGCCGTCGATGTGGTCGACCTCAAGCGGCAACGGTTCACCCAGCCAAACCGCCCCGAGCCCGCACAGGGCGCAGCGCTCCTCCGCCCCCCGTTCAAGCATCGCCCGCTTGAGGCGACTGCTCTGGATGCGTCGGGCGCGTTCGGCCGGCTGCTCGACGAGGATGCCCTCGGCGGTCCGAGTGCGCCGGACTTCACCGCGCTGGGTCGGGATCTGGAAATGCGAGGTGTCGATACCGTACGCCTTGATCTTGCGGCTGATGTGAGTGTGGTGACCGCCGACGACCTCAAGCCCGAGGCGCCGCAACACGTCGGACATGTTCATCGAGGCAGAAACGGCCTCCTGGAGGATCTCTCGCGTCCACTTGACTCCTTCTCGCTCGAAGTGTGAAACATCCACCCCCAGCGCCTTCATCCGCTCGAAGACGTACCGCCGCTTCCAGCCCTTCGGATCCACCCCCAACCTCACCAACGCCTCCGACAACGTCCGCGACCCCCGAGCCGCCTCCTCCAGCCGCTCCTTCGGATACGCACTGGCCCCCATCGTTCCCCTCCGATCTCGGCCACACGTTCGTGGCCTCGCACGGAGTAACGAACCGCTTATCGGACAGTCACGCTCGAAACGTAAATTACCGGCCGATCGCGAGAACGACGGAGCCCTGGGCCGTTACAACCCACCCCCGTCATGATCCAGCCAGCCCTCGTAATGCAGAGGCCTCGTGTTCGAATCCCGAAGGCGGCTCCGAGGAACCCCAGGTCAGACAGCAGCCGGCCTGGGATTTTCCGTTGGCAATGGGAGGGGGGCCAGCCATTGGACCCTCGTTCTTGTCTGGCCGCGGGCGACCTCGATGAGTTGTCGGGACTGTTCTGTGAAGCCCAGCCTGTGCAGTAGGGGGACCGCGGCTGTGTTTTCTGCGACGTGGCAGTCGAGGCGCAGGCGGTGGCTGCCGCGGGTGGTGAGCCAGGAGGCGATGGCGTGGAGGATTGCGGCGCCCAGGCCGTGCCCGCGATGGTCGGGGGCGACCACGAGCAGGCCGATCACTCCTGTCGTGGCGTCGGGGTAGCCCTCCAGGAAGTCCACCGCGGCGGTCATCGTGCCGTCCACGTCCAGCGCCATCAGGTGCTTGTGCTCCGGTGGGACGTGCTGAAGGCCCTCGATGAACTGGCTCTGCGCGTCGGCGTCTCCGGTGGGGATGCCGAAGTTCATCCGGGAGTAGTCGTCGCATCGCTCCAGCAGGTTCTGGAGTTCGGGGCCACGCTCGGGCTTGATGGTGTACAGGGGCGGCATGTCGCCGGCCAGTGCGATCGTCGGGGGCACGCCCTCTCCTTTCTCCTCATGGGCCGTCGGCCTGTGTCGGCCGCCCGTCCACCCGGGACGAGACCTCGCCGAACGCCCCGGCGGACGTCTCGGCGATGAAGTCGGCCGGATAGCCGCGCCGGAAGCCGGTCGCCCGGTCCAGGGCCAGCAGGGCCTCGGACGGCAGCTCCACGTCCAACGCGCCCAGATTCTCGGTCAGTTGATCCACGGTGCGTGCCCCCACGATCGGGTGCACGGCATACGACCGTGCCCGAGTCCAGGCGAGTGCCACCTGCGCCGGCGTGACGCCCAGCACATCGGCGACCTCCATTGCCGCGCGCACCACGGCGGTCTCCCGCTTGCCCAGCAGGTCACTGTCGAAACGGCCTGGCGCCCGTGGCCGGCCGCTGTCCGAGGAGCCTTCCGAACGGCTTTGCCTCCGGCCGCCGTTCGCGGCCGTGGTGGTGTACTTGCCGGAGAGGATTCCGCCGCCCAGCGGGCTCCACGCCGCGACCGTCATCCCCCGCGCCTCCGCCATCGGCAGCAGCTCGCGTTCGATGTCGCGGTTCAGCAGGCTGTACGGCACCTGGATCGCGGCGAGCGGTGACCAGCCGCGGCAACCGGCGAGTGTGTGAGCCGTGGCCACCACCCACGCCGGGGTGTTGGACATGCCGATGTGAAGGACCTTCCCCGCGGTGACCGCGTCGTCCAGAGCCCGCATCGTCTCCTCCACCGGCGTGTGCCGGTCCCACAGGTGGATCCAGTAGACGTCCAGGTAGTCGGTGCGCAGTCGGCGCAGGCTGGTGTCGAGCGAGCGCGTCAGGTTCTTGCGGTGGTTGCCGGCCGCGTTGGGGTCGGTGCCGTCCCGCGACACCGTGTACTTGGACGCGACGACGAACCTGTCCCGGCGTCCGGCGAGCAGTTCACCGAGGAACTCCTCGCTCGCTCCGCCGCGGTAGTTGACGGCCGTGTCGACGACGTTGCCGCCGTGGTCGGCGTAGACGTCGAGGATCTCGCGGCAGTCCGCCAGCGACAGTCCCATGCCGTCCGGGCCCTCCGGCCTGCCGAAGGTCATCGCTCCCAGGAAGAGCTCGGACACTCGCAGCCCCGTCCTGCCCAGTAACCGATAGCGCATGCCGTCCCTCCCTGTTGCCTCTGCCCGTCCCCTCCTGTGAGGCCGCTCGTCTACCCCTTGATTCGCCGGGTATTCCATCGGATGAAGGAGATGTCCGAACCGCGTTCCCTTGAAAACCGAGGGGTTGACGGCTCATCGGCTCAGTTCTAGGTTGCTCGGTTGTCGAAGAGGATCGTCCCCACGACCTCCCACGACCCCCCACGATCGAAAAAGCCTTCCCCCACGATCTGTAAGATCTGTGTGATTCACCATGGTCATCCAAATGCCCGAACCCTTCAGTATCTGGGTGCAGCCGACCAAGCGATCGAATCTCAACAGCCTTCTCGCTTACGACGTACCCAGTCCCGACGCAACGGAGCTGACCTTCGAGGAAATCACCGGCTCCCTGCAGGAGTTGTTCGACAGAGATGTCATCAGTGCCTTCTTCGAAGGCGGCGAACCCCTCTTGCGCGAGGACTTTCTCGACCTCGTCGAGTTCGCCACCCCTCAGGCGTTCACCATCGTCCGCACCAACGGCACTCTGGTGACCGCCGAACGGGCGCGCCGGCTCAAGGCGGCCTCGGTGGGCGTGGTCTGCGTCGACATCGAGGGCGGGAACGCCGCGAGTCACGACGCCATCGTCGGACTGGACGGCGCCTTCGAGGCGTCCAAGGCGGGAGTGCGCCACCTGGTGGAGGCCGGCGTGCCGACGTTCGTCACCGCCATCCTCAACCGGCGCAACATCGGTGAACTGCAGCAGCTCGCCGATCTCGCCTCCGAACTGGGCGCCGAGAAGCTGGGGGTGCTGCGGCTCTACCCGCTCGGCCTGGCCCGCAGGAACTGGGCCGAGCTGTCCGTGCCGTTGCGGGAGCAGATGGCGGCGCTGGAGGCCGTACACGTGCCCGAAGGCCTCGAACTCATGCGGTCGTGGCACCCCAACGACCCCAACTGCTGCTGGCAGATGGCCGCAATCGACGCCTACGGCAACAGCATCGGCTGCCCCTACCTGCGTGACTTCGCCAACTACGGCAATGTCCGTGAGATGTCCTTCATGGACACCTGGCGCGACCCCACGTACCGGGCGGTGCGCGCGGCGAGCCCCGACGACGATGCGTGCCCGGAGTGCGCCGAGAACGACCGCAACCGGTCCGGCGGTTGCCGTTCCACCGCCTACGCGTTCGGCGGTTCCTGGGACGCGCCCGACCCGTTCTGCACGCACATGAACCGGGGGATCGACTTGACGCGGTTGCCCGACCGCATCGCTGATCTGCCCTTCGGCGCACCCCGGACCATGGCGCCCGCCCCCTGAGCACAGCAGCGCCCGGAGTGTGATCCCACGTGTCCATCGATCCGGCGGCAACCGGCGTCCGCAGCACGGACGAAATCATGATCCGCAGCACGGACGAGACCGTCTACAACAAGAATGCGCGACTCCGCGTCCGACCTTTCTGGCCCTGGCACGCGGTCATGGCCTACACACCCGACAAACCCGCACTGCACTGGCTGAACTCGCACTCCTGGCTGGTCCTCGAATTGTGCGAGCAGGCCACCTGCGCGGACATCGCGAAAGCCATCGCGGAGTTACTGCCCGACAAGGCGGAACAGGCGTCTGAGATGACACGCAGCTGTCTCTCCGACTTGGAGCAGAAGGGGCTCATCGACGTCACGACCCGCTCTGTGAAATCCGAACCGAAAAAGAGTGTCCCAGAAAGGGAGTAGCCCAATGGAGAAGAAACCCTTCGACATCGACCGGCTGAAGCAGATCGCAGCCGAGGACGACGAACTTCCGGAAGTCACGACGATGGACACCCAGGTCCGTACGTCGAAGTTCATGCTGTTCCCCGACCCCTACGAGACCGACGCACTGGAGGAGGAATCCTGATCCGGCCCGTGCCGGCCGCGAACTGACCGGCATCGCGGCTGCGACGACCGGGCCCCTTCTGCTCCTCGGCTCCGTTCCTCGGCGCGGCCGCGCGTCCCATGGAGTGTCATGACCAGCCGCCCTTCGATACTTCTGGTCAACCCACCGCTGTGGAACGTCTATGCGCCCCACCTGGCCGTCCCGCTGCTCACCGCGGTGCTGCGCGAGCGCGGCTGGCCGGTGCGGGCGTACGACCTCAGTGCCGCCTACGTCCGCCACCTCCTGTCAGGCGAAGGCGTGGCGGAGTTGCCCGCCCTGCTGGACCGCGCGGGTGAGCGGGGCCTCGACCCGGAGGCGGTCGACGAGGCCCGACTGCTGCTGCCCTCGGTCGTCCGGGAGGTGGACGGCGCCCGGTTGGCCCTGTCGTCGGACCTCGGTGTGCTCCACGACCACGTGCGCTTTCGCGCTGCCACCCGCACCCTCGGCAATGCGCTTGTGTGCCACTCCGCGGCCTATCCGGACTTCACCTGCGACCTGAGGTCCAACCGTCAGTACTACAGCGAACGGTCCACCGCCTCCGTCCTCGCAGCCGTACGGGACCCGGTGCGCAACCCCTACCGCCAGGCCTTCGACCGGCTGCTACCCGGGCAGCTCACCGATCCGCGGCTCGGCCTCGTCGGCATCTCCGTGTCCGCCGACACCCAGCTCATCGCCGCGATGACGGCGGCGGCGATCGTAAGGGAGCTGCGGCCCGATGTACGGATTGTCATGGGCGGCAACTACATCACCCGCGTCGCGGGACGCTGGACCGCCCGCCACCCCTTCTTCGACCTGGTCGACGACTTCGTCCTGTACGAGGGTGAGGACGCCCTGGTCGCCCTCTGCGAGCACCTGTTCGAGGACGGGCCCGGCAAGGTGCCCGGACGCGGCACCCTCGACGCCGGCGGACGGCTCTCCTTCGCCCCGCCCCTGGATGTGGACCTCGCGACGCTTCCGGCACCGGACTTCGGCGACTACGACCTCACGTCGTATCTCTCGCCTTCCCCGGTGCTCCCGGTGTCGGCATCCCGCAGCTGTGCGTGGAACTGCGCCTTCTGCTCGATCCCGTTCGCCAGCAACCGCTACCGGTACCGCGACGCGGACACCGTCGTCGACGAGATGACGCTGCTGGCGCGGCGCTACGGCGCCACTTCGTTCATGTTCGTCGACGAGATCCTCACCCAGCGCACCCTGCGCCAGGTGAGCGAGGCGCTGGTACGCCGTGACGCGGGACTGCACTGGTACGGGGAGACCCGCTTCTCGGCCGGAATCGACCGCGACCTCGCCCGGCAACTGCACGCTTCCGGATGCCGCAGGCTGGATCTCGGCCTGGAGTCGTACAACCAGCGTGTCCTCGACCTGATGGCCAAGGGCACCCAGGAGCGGCACATCCGGCCCTGCGTCGACGCGCTGCTGGGTGCGGGCATCCCCGTGCACCTGTTCTGCATCAGCGGCTTTCCCGGTGAGACGGAAGACGAGGCCCGGCGTACCGCCGAGTTCGCCGAGCAGACCCTGCGCAGGTCGCGGAACGAGTACGGGCTGCCGTACTCCACCAGCGTCAACTCGCCCTTCATCCTGGATCTGTTGTCGCCTGTCGGCACGCACCCGGAGCGTTTCGGTGTGCGGGTCGTGCCTCCGCCGCCCGAGGAGGACCTCGCGCTCGACGCCGACTACACCGTCGAGTCCGGCATCGACGGCAGGACGGCCGGGGCGCTCGCCACCGCCGCCGACCCCATGCCCGACGTGAGCGCCACGGCGCCGCTGCGGCACCGGGGCCTGGTCGGCGAGTCGGAGGAGTACGCGTTCCTGCGCTGCGTGCACGACAGCGGACTGCCCGCCGGCCGGCCCGCAGAGCGTGCGCTCGTCCTGGATCCCCCGGCCGGCGCACCGCTCCGCCTCGCCGACGACGTCGCCTGGCAAGTGTCTGGCCACGACGCGTCCGTCGGCCTGTACACGCCGAGCTCCGACAGCATCCTGCGGCTCGACGGGGCCTGGGCCGGCCTCGTCAGGACGCTCGCCTCGGGCTCCACCCTTCGCGAGGCGGCCGCCGCGGCGGGTCCCGGCGACGGCAGGACCTCTCCCGGCGTCCTGCTCTGTTCGCTGTGGACCCTCGGTCTCCTGCACGTCCCCACCGAAGCGGTACGGCCCCTGCCCGCCACAGCCGACGAACACCTGACCGTGTCCACCGTGACCGGCTGGCGGGAGTCGGTCGACGCGGAGAGCGGACAGGCCACGCTCACCCATGACGCCACGGGCCGTCAGGTCGCCCTGAACGTCCACGCGTTCCTGCTGTGGCGGGCGTGCGCGGAGCCCGGCCCGCGGCCCGCCGAACACTGGTCCACACTGCGGGACATGGGGCGTGTGGAACTGGTCCAGTTCCACGGCGCCGGGCTGGGCGGCGGAGCGGCCGCGGCGGCCCCCGATCACGGTTCCACTCTGCGAAAGCGAAAGGCACCGGTATGACCTCTGCGCACCCCACCGGCATCACCGGCCCGGACACCGCGCGGACCACCGAGCCCCGACCCATCGCCACCGCCACCGACATCGAGGCCTACTGGCGCGCGTTCGTACCGCGCTACTGGGAGCGGAAGGCGGGCATGCTGGGCCCGGCTCCGGTCGATCTGGACCTGACGGGCGACTGGTTCTTCCGTGTCTTCACCGAGGCTGCCCACGCCGGCGATCTCGGCCGCGGGCCGCTGCTCCAGCTGTCGGTCGCCGGCCAGCGCCTGACCAGGGGTCGGGCACGGTTCCTGCCTCGTGCCGAGGACGGTGGCCTGGGCGGATACCTGGCCCGGATGGACGCGCTCGTCGAGGGCGCCGAATGGTCTGTCGCGCTCAGCAGGCTGCACTCCGTCAGTTACGAGCTGTGGGAGCGTGCGGCCCGCTTCCTCGAAGGGCTGTGGCGCGAACTCGGCGGGTTTCCCAGCGGTTTCGCCGACACGGACATCTTCCTGGGGCGCTACGCCTCCTCCGCGGCCGGTATCCACTGCGACAACGCGGGCAACTTCATGTTCGGCCTGACCGGACCCAAGAAACTGGTCGTGTGGCCGCCTCAGGACCGCACCTGGCTGCCGCTGCACCGACCGGACTGGTCCGCCGTCGCGGACACCGGCCAGGTGCTGCCCGCGAGCCGTACGGACCTTGGGTACTTCCCCTCCCAGTACTGGCATGTCGGCGCATCCCCCGAACACTCCTCCGCGCAGTTCAACATCGCCATGTTCTTCGACGGCGACCCGGTGGCGCCACTCGTGGAATCCCTTACGTCCCAGGTCCGTTCAGCCGTCGGCCCGCCGTCCCAGGACGCCGCACCGGAACCTCCCGGCACGCAGCTGCCGCCCGCGACCGAGCGGGCCTTGGACAGCGTGTGGCCGGCCCTGGACAGGAACGTGGCACGCGACCACCTGCTCGCCCAGTGGCTGAAGAAGTCGAGCGCGCAGGGGTTCGGCCATCTGCCACCGCCGCTCGACCTGCCACCGGTGCGGCCTGCCGATCGGATCAGGCTGCGCCGCTACGCCGTACTGCACAGCCCCACCCACGACGGCAGCACGTTCCTGGTCGCCGCGAACGGGCACCTCGCACGACTGCCGGCCCACCCGGCACTGCCGACCGCACTGGACCGGCTGAATGAGGGCGGCGTCACGACGGCGAAGGAACTCGCCCGTGAGCAGGCCGGGGAGGAGTTCGCCGACATCTTGGCCGCCACGCTGTACCGGCTGCGCACCTGGCGGGCGATCGACGTACTGGACGACGGGGCGGAGCCGGGCCCCGACGCCGTGGGGCCGACGGGCAGGTGACGACGGCGAAGGGCCCCGGAGACCGGACCGAGGCCGGCACTCCGGCGACCACGAGCCGCAGTCCCACCGGCCCGCGCACGCTCCTGGCCCTCGGCGCCCTGCTGGTGACCACGGCCGGGGACGAGGTGGCACTCATCGGCCTCACCTTCCGTGTGTCCGGCAGCTCTGGGGGAACGGGAGCCGTGGCCGCCCTGCTGGCGGCCGGGCTCGGCGCCGCGGTGCTCCTCGCGCCGATCGCGGGACGCGTGGTGGACCGGCGGGGCGGCCACCGCACCGTGGTGGCCGGGCTGACCGCACAGGCCGTGGTGGCGCTGTTCATGGTGCCCGTGCACCAGACGTGGGCGCTGATCGCCATGGCGTTCGTCCTGGGCTCGTTCGGCGCCGTGACGAACGCAGCGCTGTTCGCGTTCATCCCCACGCTGGTGCCCCGAGACCGGCTCGGTACGACCAACGCCTGGGTGGAGACGGTCCGCAACACCGGCTTCGTCGCCGGTCCCGCACTGGGCGGCGTACTCGCCGGGATCTGGGGCACCGCCGGGACGTTGCTCGTCAACGCGGTGACATTCGCCGCCGCGGCGACCGCCGCGGCACTCCTGCGCGCACCCCGCGCCACACGGGACCCGCCCGCGGAGGACGCCATCCGGCCGGCGACCGAGCGCGGCGGCATGCGAAGGATCTGGTACGACCCCGTTCTGCGGGCGGCGCTCGGCGCGCTGTTCGTGACGGTCGCCGCCAGTTCGGTCATGAACGTCGTCCTCGTCTTCTTCGTCCGCCACTCCATCGGCGCGGGTGCCACCGTCTACGGACTGGTGAGCTCCGCATGGGGCCTCGGGCTCGTCCTCGGCCCGTTGCTGGTGGTCCGCCGCCTCCCCGAGCACCGCCTCGCCGCGGGCGCCGCCCTCGGAGCCACCGGCATCGGTGCCGCCATCACAGGGGCGGCACTGCTGCCGTACGCGACCGCCGTGGCGATGATCTTCGTCGTCGGTGGCATGGCGAACGGCCTGCAGAACGTGGCGATGCGCACCATGGTCGCCACACGCCTGCCCGCGTCCGTGCACGGAGAGGCCTATGCGGGGTACGCGGCCACCATGAACGCGGCGGTGCTGTGCGGCTTCTTCACCGGCGGCTGGGCGGGCGACACGCTGCCCGTCCGCGGCGTCCTGCTGGTGTCCGGCCTCACGACGGCAGCCGCGGGCAGCCTCTTCCTGCTGTACCAGGCACGCCGCCGGGCAGGGTGAGGCGGCGGGCTGAAACTCAAGCGGCGAAGGAAATGGGCAGGTTGATGAACCCGCGAGTGGAGTGGATGGGCAGCCGCCGCACACCCGCCCCGATCTCGTAGCGCGGCACGCGACGCGCGAATTCGGCCACCGCGATCTGCGCCTCCAGGCGGGCGAGCCACGCGCCGACACACAGGTGGACACCGTCGCCGAAGGTGAGGTGCGGACGCGGGGCCCGGCTCAGGTCGAGGATGTCGGCGTCCGGCCAGACCCGCTCGTCGCGGTTGGCGGAGCCGTACAGCAGCAGGACCATGGCGCCCTCGGGGATGGTCGTGCCGTGAAGTTCGACGGGGCGCGTGGTGATGCGGGGGTGGTTCTGGATGGGGGCCTGATGGCGCAGAAGCTCCTCCACGGCGCCTTCCGGAGTTACCTTTCCCCGGTTGAGCAGGTCTCGCTGGTCGGGGTGGTCGTGCAGGGCCACGACGGCGCTGCCGAGAAGGCTCGCGGTGGTCTCCGTGGCGGCGAGCAGCAGCAGGAAGAGGATGCCGCCCAGCTCCTCGTCGAACCTGTTGCCTTCGTGTTCGACCTCCGCGATCGCGCTGATCAGGTCTTCCTTCGGCCGGGCGCGCCGCTCCACCGCCAACTCCTGAAGATACCCGCGCAGTCGGGTCGCCGCCCGGTGCGGGCCCGGGCCGACGGGCTCGCCCAGTCGGCGGTCGTACAGCTGGAACAGCAGGGTCTTGACGTCCGGTACGTCGGCAGCCGGGATGCCGAGGATCCGGCTGATGGTGGCGGTCGGCACCTGCCAGGCGAACTCGACCGTGGTCTCGCCGCCGCCCGCCGCCAGCAGCGAGTCGAGCGCCCGCGTCACGATGTCGCGGATGGCGTGCTCCTGCCGGGGCACGGTGGTCGTGGTGAGCGGCTTGCGTACGGCCTTCTTCAACTGCCGGTGCAGCAGCGGATCCGGGTTGAGGACGCTGCCCGAGCCGATGACGTCGCCGAACTGGTCGAGGTCGGTTCCCGCACCGTTGGCGAAGGTGCGCCAGTCGCACGTGGCGGTGCGGACGTCGGCGAAGCGGGACAGGGCCCAGAAACCCCTGGAGGCGTTGTGCAGGACGGGTCGGCGGTCTCTGAGCCGACGGTAGAGGGGGAAGGGGTCCCGGTGCACCGATGGGCTGAACGGGTCGTACAGTGTGGTGTCAACGTCGTCCATGTCCGCTCCGTCTTCGGGGCTGGTGATGGAGAGTCTGGTTCCTCTGCACAGGCGGCCATATCCACTCTGCCACCTCTCGTCTTCCGGATCGACCCTCGTGACCGGAACCAACGGTGACTCATCTGCCTAGGTCAGAGCCCCATGCGGGTCGCGCCGGACGGGCTCCGCGGTCTGCCGTTCACCAACGACGCCTTCCGGGCGCGGACCTTGCCCGCTCGGGAGGCTTTTTTCATGACCTCTTCAGAGCCGACCGTCCGCCCAGCCACCCCCGCCGACCGCCCCACCGTCGAACGCCTCTGGCTCATGTTCCGGCATGACCTGTCCGAGTTCGGTGGGCAACTGCCCAATCCTGACGGGACGTTCCGCAGTGAGCGGCTTGAGGCTGCCTTCTCCGGGTCCGGCGACTGGGCGCCGTATCTGATCAGCCGCGGCGAGCATCCCGTCGGGTTCGCCTTTGTGCGGGCGCTCAGTGCGCCCATCCGCGTGCTCAACAGCTTCTTCGTCGTGCGGGGTGTGCGCAGGGAAGGGGTCGGGCTGGCGGCCGTGCGGGAGGTTGTCGCCCGGCATCCGGGGGAGTGGGAGGTCGCCTTTCAGGACGACAATGCCGACGCCGTGCGCTTCTGGCGGCGGGTTGGTGAGGAGCTGGCGCCGGGGGCGTGGAGTGAGGAGCGCAGGCCGGTGCGGGGGCGGCCCGACCTGGCTCCCGACGTCTGGGTTTCCTTCAGGTACCCGAGTTCTTAGTGGATTCCGGTTGTCGCCCTGGGCCCGGCTGACCGCACTTCGGGCCTGTGCCTGGACGCCGCGGCTGGCTACCTGGGCCGCTGGTCCCGCTATGACGAAGGCCCCGGCGACGAGCTCGACACGCTGGTCACTTACCTGGAAGACGTCGCCGACATGCTCGAAGCCCCGGCCCTGGCCACGCGGGACAAGCCCGGCCTGGTCGGTGGGGCGCTGGTGTGGGGCAGCAGGCTCGACCCCGCGCAGGAAGGTCGGTGGCAGCCCCTGACCGGCTGACTACGCACGAGAAGGGGGCCAGCCCTGTGGGCTGGCCCCCTTCCTGCAGATCGCGCGGGGTGCGGTGCGGTGTCGCCGAGCGGGTGCGGCTCGGCTCCAGGCGGCCAGAGGTCGGGCATGAGGCGCGTCCTGGTCAGCCCTGGAAGAGGTCGATGCGATTGTCACTGGGATCGGTCACACAGGGGCGAGCGTGGCTTCCAAGGCCTGTCGGCAGGTGGCTCCACCTCCGCCGCGCCTGCGTGGAGCGCCCGCTGGTGCACCATGTCGACGTCGGCGATCCGCCTACACGTCCGTTACGCGACCACGCTGCTGCGGGCCCTGCTTGTCCTGACCCGCACCGAAGTCCCCCCTGGCAGACGATCTTGAGAAGGTGCAACCACCCGCCTGACTGTCACGGGCCCGGCCGCGCCGCTGGGCGACGGGCCGGGCCCTGCGGTGGTGACGGGGTCAGTCGAAGAGCGAGGCCCTGATGGTCTTCACGTCTCCGGAGGGGAGCGCGACCTTGGCGGACGCGTAGAGCTCGAGAGGGCTGGCGAGACCGGGCATGGTCCGGGCCACGGTGGCGGACCAGCCGGCGGTGCGCCGGGTGCAGGACGGGTCGCAGAGGACGCGGGTCTTGTAGGTGTTGGTGCCGTTCATGACGGTGCCGACCCGGACCCACCGCGGCTCGATCCATTTGCCTGCGGCCGGGGCGACCGTCAGCTTGGCACGCTCCTGCATGGTGTCCCGGTAGCCGCGTTCATGCCGGTAGACACAGAACTTGCCGGCGGTGTAGGTGGCGCACTTCTCGGCGACCTGTGCCCAACTGCTCCAGGAGGCAGCGACGTCGAAGGTGTAGCCGCCGGAGATCTCGCCCCGAACGGTGTACGTCCCGGCGGTGGTCGTGACCGGAGACCACGCGGAGGTCCATGCGGAGGTCTGCTGGGCACAGCCGCCCGAGCAGACCTGGCTCAAACCACCCGAGCTCCAGTTGTAGGTGGTCGGCTTCACCCATTGACCCGCGGCGGGGCTGACGGTGACTCTCCCGCGGTAACCGTTGACCGAGCCGGCGTCGGTGACGCGCTTCTGCACCTCCGCGCAGGCCGAACCGAGGCTCTGGGCGTCGGCGCCCGTGAGGGCCTTGCAGACCTTGTCGTGGGCTTGCCAGGTGTCCGCGGCCTGGGCGGCGGGTGCGCCGACGAGGCCGCCCCCGACGACAGAGGCCGTGGCACCAAGACCGATCAGGGCTGTTCTGAGTTTCCGCAAAGGAATTGTTCCTTCTGTTCGAGCCGCTGATGCGGTTGAGATGCAGTGAAGTGGAGATCAGTTCGCGGAGTGCAGGTACACCGCCAGGCGTGCTCTTGCCACTGGTGAAGATATGCCGGTATAGGCGCTCCACATGCTGTGCTTGATGCGGGCCGTGTGCAGCCCTGTGGAGACGTTCCTCAGTGAGTTGTGGTCACCGGTGCCGAAACCGTCGTTGGGTAGATTCCTGTACTGGATCTTGTGCTGCGAATTTGCGCCAACACCGGAACCTTCGCTGACGACCCAATCGTCGAACGACGAAATCAGGGTCCAATCGGTGCCCATATGTGACTGGTAGAGCCCTTCCCCAAGGCTCCTGATGAAATCGCTCCCCGGTTCCATCTGGCGGCACTGGCGGTACCCGTCGCAACTCTCGGCCCAACTCGTGCCGTCGTGGGGGGTACCGAGGGTCACGACATCCTCGATGTAGAGGCGCCTGGGCCAGCCGTCCGTCCCGCCCTTCAGCGCGACGTGGCGGAGCATGGTGCGAACGATCAGGCCGCCCATGGAGTGGGCGACGATGTCGACCTTCTTGTTGTTCGCTGAGAACGACCTGTGGATTCGCTGCGCCAACGCCTTCGCAACCGTGTTGAGCGAGGTGTTGCGGGTACCGCCGTATTCGTAATCGCAGCCCTCGTCGGCTGCGTAGTAACCGAACGTCCTGAGCGCTCCGTCCCAGTCGCTGCCCTTGAAGTGGTCTCGAGCCTTCTTGAAGTAGTCGGCGTTGCAGTTGGTCTTTCCGTCCGGGAGGTAGCCGTGGACGAAGATGACGGTCGACTCGCCGTTGCTCCGACCTGGAGCGGCATGCGCCGGAGCGGCCGAGGTGAACGCGATCGCCAAGGCCACCAGGCTGCTTATGAGCAGCGAGGCAGATCTTCGGGTTCGTTGCATGGAAATGTCTCCTCAGACGGCTAGGCGCAGGCGGGCAGGGTGTTGCGCGAGAAGTCGCGCACGCTGGTGGTGGTCTGGGCGTTGTCCCTGCCGTACCTCCCGACCCAGACCACGAGCTTCTCGCTGTCGTACGCCCTGGCGGCGACCCGGCCCTGGGCGGCGATCCGGTCGTCCGAGATGGCGTCTCCGTTGATGTAGCCGCCCGACACGTAGAACACCCAGTCGGCGTTCTGGCCCGAGTTGTTCCACACGGAGTAGCGGAATTGCGTCGAATTCGCCTTGCACATGTACACGGTGACCCCGGCCTTCCATCCCAACGCCTTGCCGTAGGTCGCCAGCTTCCGCCAGGTCTGGGGTCCGACCTTGCCGTCGACGCCGATGCCGGCGTCGTCCTGGAACGACCGGACGCGGCTGCGCGTCCCCGAGCCGTACACGCCGTCCACCTTGAGCCCACCCAGATTCGTCTGGAGCAGCCTCACGCAGGTGCCACGGCTGCCGTAGCTCAGGTTGGTGCTGGAGCAGGTCGCGGCCTGCGCGGAGGGAGTGGACGCGACGAAGAGCGTGAGCGTCGAGGCGACCACAGTGAGGGCTGCGGTCAATGCCGTCAGCGCACGGGGGCGAGAGATGGCAGACATAACGGACCTTTCATCGATGATGGCAGCGTCCCGTGAGGGGACATGGTCGGAGATGGCGCAGCGTCAGTGCGCAGGGGCCAGGTGCGCAGCACGCACCCTGGCCCGGGTCATGAGCGGAAGAGGGAAAGCAGAAGAGTGAAAGTGAGTTCATGCGCGCCCGCCACGGGCGGCGCCAGCCCCGTACGACGGGCACAGTAGCCCGGCCCGGTCGCCGAGTGTGCCGGTCATTTGCCCCACAACGAACGGCCGCCGCACACCCCGGAATACACCCGATCTCGACACCTTCATTTCACCGAGGCCGGAGGCGAATGGGCGCTCCGCCTTGATCGGGGTCAACTACCCTCGCCCCATGGTGCATGGGGGACACGAGGGGAACAGGGCTGGCGCCGCTGCGCCGATGGACGGCCCTGGGGCCGGGGAGCGCCTGGTGATCCTGACCCTCGAGCGGTACGGCGTGTGGCTCCGCTCCACCGTGGTCTGCCTGTGCGGTGCGCTGGGCGTCGGCTTGGCGGACGGGGCGGAGATTCCCCTGGCGATGTCTCTGCTGGTGCCCGCTGTCCTCGCCTGCGGTGTGCGCCTTTACGCGCTGCGCCGCCCGCTCCCGTCCGCCCTGCTGTGGACGTTGGACGCGGCCGTGTTGGTGTTGACGGGGCTGTCTCAGCCGGTGCTCGGCGGCGACGGCGCGGATGTGATGGTGGAGGCGATTGTCGGCATCTGCGTTGTCGCTTTCCAATACGAGTGGGCGACGCGCCCAGTGGCCGCGTTCGGCCTGGCTGCGTTGGGGACTGCCGTCTGCGTGCTGGGTGACGTCCTCTCCTCGCCCGGGCACAGTCCCGACGTGGTACCCCTGGTGCGCATGTTTGTCCAGGTGGGCCTGTCGAGGGCTGCCTACCTCATGGTTCGGGCGCGGGCCAGGGCGGCCGACCGGTCGGCCGCGGCCCGGGCGGCGTCGCGCCGGGAGGCCGCTGTCGCCGCCGCCCGGAGGGCAACCGAGCGCGAGTACCTGGCGACCCTGCACGACACGGCGAGCGCGACGCTGCTGATGGTCTCCCAGGGCGACGGCCGGGACTGGTCGTGGCTGCCGCCGCGGGCCAGACAGGACCTGGAGGCGTTGTCCGCCATGCCTGGATTCGAGACGGGAAGCGTCGACCTCGCGGCGCTTCTCGGCTGCGTGCCCGAGGGCGAGGGACCGGCCAGGGTGCAGCTCAAAACGCGCATCGACGGCCCGCTGGTGATTCCGTCCGGCCCTGGGCTCGCGATATTCAACGGGGTCCGGGAGGCCGTCACCAATGTGGCACGCCATGCCGGGGTGCGGGAAGCGGAGCTCAGGGCATGGGCAGAAGAGGACGGCGCCGTCGTCGAACTGTCCGACTTGGGACGGGGCTTCGACCCGGAATCCGTCCCCGCGCGGCGCCGGGGCATCTCCGGTTCCATCATCGGCAGGATGCACACGGCCGGAGGCTCCGCTTCCGTTACCTCCCATCCGGGCACCGGGACCCGCGTGCAGTGGCGCTGGCACGGCCGGGCCCGGGCGTCACAGGCAGTGGACGAAACACAGGCGACTGGCGGCGTACCGCGCCCGCCCCGCGTCCAGGCACAGCACACCGCTGCCGTGCGCCTCATTCGCGGGCAGCTCCTTTACGGGGCCCAACTGGCCGTGCTGCTGATCAGCCTGGTGTGGCAGTTCGCCATCTCGCTGCGTCGGCTCATCGTCCACCAGGACGTGTACAGCCCTGCGTGGGCACAGACAGCCGCCTTCGTCTGCCTGGCCGCCGTCGCGGTGGCCGGGGGCGCCTATCTGCTGCGTGGCAGGCAGATCCCGCCGAGGGTGCGCGGGTGGAGCCTGGGCTCGGTGTTGGCCGTTTCGGCGGTATGCGCGTTCACGCTCCCGCCGGAGCAGTCGACAGGTCCGCCGGACTGGGCGTTCGGAGTGGTCGGCTGGCATGCGCTGTTCCTGCTGGCAGACCTGCGGGTCAGGTTCTTCGCGGCGTTCCTCGGGGCGCATATGGGGCTCAACGCGACCGCTGTGTTCTTGTCGGGGGCGCCCACCGCCGCCGAGTTGGCCGTCATGGGGATCTCCACGATTTCCGCCTGCGGCTTCCAGCTCTCCGTCGGTGTACTGGTGACGCGCCTGCTCCACGGTACGGCGCCGGCAGCGGGGACCGCGGCCGCACGGGAGGAAGAAATGCGTACCCGGGAACGTATCCACGAGGACATGCAGCGTGATCACAAAGAGCGCTACCGCGCCCTCACGGCGACGACAGTGCCGCTGCTCCTGGGCCTCGGCCACGGTGTGCTGAGCCCGAACGACGAGGAGGTGAGGCTGCGGTGCGGCGTGGAAGCCGCCCGTATGCGCCGCCTGTTCGCGGAAGGCGATGCCGTCTCCGACCCGCTGCTGAACGAGTTGCGGGCGTGCGTCGAGGTGGTCGAGCACCAGGGGGTGACGGTGAGTCTGGCCGTACGAGGCCGGCCGGGTGAGGTGCCTGTGGAGGTACGCAGGGAGTTGATCGACCCGCTGGCGGTGATTCTGGGCCGCACACGCTCGACCGCGCGGGTGACTGTCGTGTGGACCCCCCGCGCGGTCCGGGTGAGCGTGGTCAGCGAGGACTGCGCCGGCGGCCGCGGCACGGAAGAGGCCGCTCATCCGCACGGCCGTGCCACGGACGCCAAGGTGACCGTGGAACGAACGACGCGCGGCGGAAGTGTGTGGGTGGAGGCCGGCTGGAGAAGACCGGCGGCCTCCGGAGTTGAGCTGACATGAGTGACAACGCACCAGTCAGCGTGGTCGTCGTGGACGACCATCCCGCCATCCTCGCGGGTGTAGAGGCGTGGTACGCCGCATCGCGGCGGCCCATCACCGTGGTCGCGGCCGGCGACTCCGTACGGGAAGCCTGGACCGAGCCGGGCAGCACGGCCGATGTCGTCGTCCTGGATCTGCAACTGGGCGACGGCGGCCCCGCCCTCGGCAGCCTTCGAAGACTCGTCGACGCCGGGCGGCAGGTGGTCGTCTACTCGATGCGGGACGACGAGAAGACAGCGCTCAGCTGCCTGGACCTGGGAGCCGCGACCTTTCTGACCAAGAGCGAGGGCCGACAGCACCTGGTCGAGGCGACGCTGGCAGCAGCCGATGAGCGGCCCTACATGCCGCCCGCGCTGGCCGGCGCGCTGGGAACGAACACCCGCGCCGACCGCCCCCAGCTCTCCGTACGCGAGGAGAACGTGCTCATCGAGTGGTTCCAGTCGGAGTCGAAGGAGTTGGTCGCGCAGCGTCTCGGCATCTCCGTACGGACGGTCAACTCGTATCTGGACCGCGTGCGGATCAAGTACGCGAACGTCGGCCGCCCCGCGCGGACCAAGGCAAGCCTGGTGGCCCGCGCCATCCAGGACGGGCTGGTCGACGTGGACGACCTCTGAGCAACTTCACTCCGGGGTTCCTTCAGGTACCCGAGTTCTTAGATCCCCAGATCCTTGATGATCTTCGCCACGTGGCCCGTCGCCCGGACGTTGTACAGGGCCCGGTCGACCTTGCCCTCCTCGTCCACGATCACCGTGGAGCGGATGACGCCCATGTACGTCCTGCCGTAGTTCTTCTTCTCGCCGAAGGCGCCGTAGGCGTCGAGGACCTTCTTGTCGGGGTCTGCCAGGAGCGTGATCCTGAGGGACTCCTTGTCGCGGAACTTCGCCAGCTTCTCCGGCTTGTCCGGGGAGATGCCGATGACGTCGTAGCCGGCGCCGGCCAGCAGTTCCAGGTTGTCCGTGAAGTCGCACGCCTGCTTGGTGCAGCCGGGGGTCAGAGCCGCGGGATAGAAGTAGACGATGACCTTGCGGCCCTTGTGGTCGGAGAGGGACACCTCGGTGCCGTCGGCGTCGGGGAGGGTGAAGGCGGGGGCGGTGTCCCCGGGCTGCAGTCGCTCGCTCATCGGACCAGAGTAACCGGGGGTGCTGACAGCGCGGTCGCGGGCGGAACTGACAGACTGTCCAGAACACAGCACCAGCAGACTTCGGAGGCCGTACGGTGGCGGACACGTCGGACACGAGAACCCCGGCGCAGATCGAGGCGGACATCAGACGCCGCCGCGAGATGCTGGGCGAGACGCTCGACGAGATCGGGGTGCGGGTGCATCCGAAGACGATCGTGGGCGATGCCAAGGCCAGGGTCGTTTCGAATATCGATCACACCCTTGGGCGGGCCTATGTCGGGGTCAATCGGGCCGTGACGGACGTCAAGGCTCAGTTCGTGGACGAGGAGGGCGCGCCGAGGCTGGAGCGGGTCGTGCCCGTCGCGCTCGTCGTGGTCGGGGTCGTGGGGCTGCTGGCCCTGGGGACCCGGCGGCGCAAGGGCTGACCCACCCGGGTACGGGTGTGCCGGAGACAGGTAGGTTCAAGGCGTGAGCGCCAAGAGGAACGAGCACAGCACCCAGCACGACAAGCTGCCCATCCGGATGCTGCACGACCGTGTACTCGTGCGGCAGGACACCAGCGAGGGGGAGCGGCGTTCGGGCGGCGGCATTCTGATTCCCGCCACCGCGGCCGTGGGCCGTCGGCTGGCGTGGGCGGAGGTCGTCGCGGTGGGGCAGAACGTACGGACCGTGGAGCCGGGTGACCGGGTCCTGTTCGATCCGGAGGACCGGGCCGAGGTCGAGGTGCGGGGTGTCCCGTACGTGCTCATGCGCGAGCGGGACCTGCATGCTGTGGCCGCGGATCGGTTCGAGGGGTCCGAGGACACCACCGGGTTGTACCTGTAGAACAACCGTGCTGTGGAACAGCGGCTTCAGGGGCCGGTGACTGTCGTCACCGGCCCCTTTGCCGTCACTGCCTTCTCGTGCCCGTGAACTGTGGCGTCAGGCCTCCGGTGGTCGGTCCGCCCTGTGAGCCGTCCGTGGTGTCGCCGGACGTCTCTCCGGTGGTGCCGCCGTCCGTCGTGCCTCCGGTCGTGGTGTCGCCCGTCGTGCCGCCCGTGGCTCCGTCCGTCGTGCCGCCGTCGGTGGTCGTGCCTCCGTCGGTGGTGCCGCCGTCCGCGGGGGCGCTCGTGCTGGGCGTGCTCGGCGTGGCGCTCTCGCTCTGGCCGCCGGTCTGGCCCTCGGTGTCCTGGCCGCCGGTGGTGTCGCCCGTGGTGCCGCCGTTGTCCTGGCCGCCCGCGGTCGGGTCCACCGGGACGTCGGAGGGCGGTGCCTGCGTCTCCTCGGCGCCGGGCTGGAGCTCGAGGTCGAAATCGGTGACGGGCTTGCCCTTGAGGGCGTCCTTGGTGAACTGCGCCCAGATCTCGGCGGGCGCCCCGCCGCCGTTGATGCGGGGCAGGCCCATCGCGTTGTACAGCGGCTTGTGGGCGGCGGTGACCGGGTCCTGGCCCATGACGGAGACGACGGTGGCGAGGTCGGGGGTGTAGCCGGCGAACCAGGCCGCGGTGTCCTCCTCCGCCGTTCCGGTCTTGCCCGCGGCGGGGCGGCCGGCGGCCTGGGCGGCGGTGGCGGTGCCGTTCTCGACGACGCTCTGCAGGACGGAGGTCGTGGTGTCGGCGGCCTCGCGGCTGACGGCCTGGCGGGTCTTCTGCCGGGGCAGTTCGATCTCCTGGCTGCCGTCCTTGGTGATCTTCTCGATCATGGTGTACGTGCCGTGCTTGCCGTGGTTGGCGAGCGTGGCGTAGGCCTGAGCCATGTCGAGGACGCTGGCGGTGGACGGGCCGAGCGCGATGGACGGGGACGCGGTCAGGTCGGGGGTGTCGGCGGGGATGCCGAGGGCGATCGCGGTCTTCTTGACCTTGTCGGAGCCGACGTCGACGGCCATCTGCGCGTACACCGAGTTGACGGACTTGTCCGTGGCCTCGCGGACGGTGATGTCGCCGTAGGAGACCTGGTCCTCGTTCTCGGGGGCGTACGGTCCGCCGTCCCAGCCGACGACGGGGCGTTTGTTGGTGCCGTCGTAGATCGTGTTCGGGGTGATCGTGCGGCCGTCCTGGGTGAGGGAGTCGTTCTGGACGGCGGAGGTGAACACGAACGGCTTGAAGGTGGAGCCGACCTGGAAGTCACCGCGGGTGGCGTTGTTCGTGTACTGCTTCACGTAGTCGATGCCGCCGTACATCGCGAGCACCTTGCCGGTCTTGGGATCGACGGCGGCGCCGCCCGCGCGGACGTACGTGTCGACCTTGCGGTTCTTCTTGTCGAGCTTGTCCATCAGCTGGTCGTTGACCGCGTCCACGAAGGCGTTCTGCTTGCTCTTCTGCAGGGTGGTGGTGATGCGGTAGCCGCCGGCGTCGAGCGAGTCCGCGTCGACGATCTTGTTCTTGGTGAGGTAGTCCTTGATCGCGGTGACGATGTAGCCGCGCTGCCCGGACATGCCGGTGGAGAGGGTGGCCTCCTTGGGCATCGGGAACTTCATGCCGGCGCGGTCGGAGGCGCTGAGCCAGCCCTTGGTGACCATGCCGTCCAGGACGTAGTTCCAGCGGGCCTCGGCGGAGGTCTTGTTCTCCGGGTGGGCGACGACGTCGTACTCGCTGGGCGCGTTGACCAGTGCGGCGAGGTAGGCGCCCTGGGCGGCGGTGAGTTCGGTGGCGTCGACGCCGTAGTAGGCCTGGGCGGCGGCCTGGATGCCGTAGGCGTTGCGGCCGAAGTAGCTGGTGTTGAGGTAGCCCTCGAGGATCTGGGCCTTGGACTCGGTGCGGTCCAGCTTGATCGAGATGAAGAACTCCTTCACCTTGCGGGTGACGGTCTGCTCCTGGGCCAGGTAATAGTTCTTCACGTACTGCTGGGTGATCGTGGAGCCGGACTGTTTGCCCTTGCCGGTGGCGGTGTTCCAGGCGGCGCGGAGCATCGCCTTGGGGTCGATGGCGGACTCCGTGTAGAAGTCGCGGTCCTCGGCGGCCAGGACGGCGTGCTGGGCGGCCTTGGAGATCCGGGCGAGGGAGACGTTCTCCCGGTTGACCTCGCCGTCGCGGGCGAGCTGGCTGCCGTCCGCGTAGAGGTAGACGTTGCTCTGCTTGGTGGCGAGGGCGTTGGCGGGCGGGATCTTGACCAGGGAGTAGCCGAGGAAGAACAGGCCGATCAGGAGCAGGGTCCCGATGACGAACGTCCCGAGCACCATGCGCCAGGTCGGGATGATCCGGCGCCAGCCGGTGCGCCCCGGGCGCTTGGGCTTCTGGCCGGCCGGCCCTGCGGGTTCCGAGGCCGCTTCCGGCTCTGTCGGTGCCCAGCCCTGGTTCGGCTGCTGCGGCTGCGGCTCGTCACTCATGTCGTGCACGGACTCCTGTTTCGCCTCGTACGTTCCCGTACGTCTCGTACGCCTTCTACGCCCCCTGTTGAAGACTCTCGCACCAGGCGTTCCGTTCCCGACAATCCGCACGTGTTGCCGTGTGGAAAATGCCTGGCGGGTCGAGCCGGCCGCGCACTAGGCTCCTGCGCTTCGGTGTCGGGCGGGCGAGGAGGACGGCTGCGGTGGGTTCGGGGCGGTTGTACGCGGCCGTCGCGGCGGGGGGTTTCAGAAGATACGCGACGTATCGGGCGGCCACGGCCGCGGGGGTGTTCACCAATACCGTTTTCGGCCTGATTCTGGTGTACACGTATCTGGCGCTGTGGGACGAGAGACCCCACCTAGGGGGGTACGACCAGGCACAGGCCGTCACCTATGTGTGGCTGGGGCAGGCGTTGCTCGCGGCGCTGGCCATCCAGGGCGGGGGCTTCGAGATCGAGCTCATGGAACGCATCCGTACCGGTGAGATCGCGATCGACCTCTACCGGCCGGCCGACCTCCAGCTGTGGTGGCTGGCGAACGATCTGGGCAGGTCGCTCTTCCAGCTCCTGGGGCGGGGGGTGATCCCCTTCGTCTTCGGGGCGCTCTTCTTCCCGGTGGCGCTGCCGCACGATCCGCTGACCTGGCTGGCGTTCCTGGTCGCGGTCCTGCTCGGGGCGGTCGTCAGTTTCGGGATCCGCTACCTGGTGGCGCTGAGCGCGTTCTGGCTGCTGGACGGCAAGGGCATGCTGCAACTCCTGATGATCACCGGGGTGTTCTGTTCGGGGATGACGTTGCCGCTGAACGTCTTCCCGGGGGTGCTGGGCGAGGTCGTACGGGCCCTGCCGTGGTCGGCCCTGCTGCAGCTGCCCGCGGACATCCTGATGGGGAAGGCCGATCCGCTGGGTGCCTATGTCTTCGCGGCGGCCTGGGCCGTGGCGCTCCTGGCGGCCGGGCGACTGTTGCAGTCGTCGGCGACCCGGCGGGTGGTGGTCCAGGGTGGGTGAGACCAGCCGTCTGGCGGACGGGCTGCGCGCCTACGGGCTGATCGCCGGGATGTGGATCCGCTCCAGCCTGGCCTACCGCGCATCCTTCGCCATGACCGTGCTCGGCAATCTGCTGCTGTCCGGGCTCGACTTTGTCGCGATCCTGCTGATGTTCTCGCGGGTCGACTCGCTCGGCGGCTACGCCCTGCCCGAGGTCGCCCTGCTGTACGGCCTGTCCGTCACGTCCTTCGGCCTTGCGGACCTGATGTGCAACTCGCTGGGCCAACTGGGCCAGCGGGTGCGTGACGGCACGCTCGACACGCTGTTCGTGCGGCCGGCGCCGGTGCTCGCGCAGGCCGCGGCGGACCGCTTCGCGCTGCGCCGTGTCGCCCGCCTCACGCAGGGGGCGCTGGTGCTGGGCTACGCGCTCGTCGCGGTCGACGTCGACTGGACCGTGCTGAAGGTGCTGCTGGTGCCGGTCATGCTGGTCAGCGGTGCGGCGATCTTCGGCGCGGTGTTCGTCGCGGGCGCGTCCTTCCAGATTCTGGTGCAGGACGCCGCCGAGGTGCAGAGCGCGTTCACGTACGGCGGCACGACCATGCTGCAGTACCCGCCCAGTGTGTTCGGCAAGGACCTGGTGCGCGGGGTGACCTTCGTGCTGCCGCTGGCGTTCGTCAACTGGGTGCCCGTGGCCTATGTGTTGGGGCGGCCGTATCCGCTGGGCCTGCCGGAGGGGGCGGCGTTCGCGTCGCCGTTGGTGGCGGTGGCGTGCTGTGCGCTGGCCGGGTCGGCCTGGCGGGCGGGGCTGCGGTCGTATCGGAGTACGGGGAGCTGAGTGCTGGTGGATGCGCGTTTCATCGAACTGGACCGCGTCGAGAAGGTTTTCGAGGTGCGGAAGAAGGCCGGTTTCCTGAAGCGGGAGCGGCGGCAGGTGCGGGCGGTGGACTCCCTCTCCTTCAGCGTGCCGCGCGGTGAGATGGTCGGGTACATCGGGCCGAACGGCGCCGGGAAGTCGACGACGATCAAGATGCTCACCGGCATCCTGACGCCGAGCGGCGGCCGGTTGCGGGTGGCCGGTCTCGATCCCTCCCGGGAGCGGACGCGGCTGGCGCACCGTATCGGGGTGGTGTTCGGGCAGCGTACGACGCTGTGGTGGGACCTGCCGCTGATCGACTCCTACCGGTTGATGCACCGCATGTACCGCATCCCGGACGCCCGTTACCGCGAGAACCTCGACCGTCTCGTCGAACTCCTCGAACTGGGTGACTTGTTGGATGTCGCGGTACGGCAGCTCTCGCTCGGCCAGCGGATGCGCGGCGACATCGCGGCGGCCCTGCTGCACGACCCGGAGGTGCTCTACCTCGACGAGCCGACGATCGGCCTGGACGTCGTCTCCAAGGCCAAGGTGCGGGAGTTCCTGCGGGAGTTGAACGCCGAGCAGGGCACGACTGTGCTGCTGACCACGCACGACCTGCAGGACATCGAGCAGTTGTGCTCGCGGGTCATGGTCATCGACCACGGGCGGCTGATGTACGACGGCCCGCTCGTCGGCCTGCACGAGGCGGGGGAGAGCGAGCGGACCCTGGTGGTGGACCTGGAGCGCGAGCTGCCGCCGATCGAGGCGCCGCCGCCCGCGCGGGTCGTACGGGTGGACGGGCCCCGGCAGTGGCTGGCCTTCCCGGCGTCTCAGTCGGCGGCGCCGCTGGTCGCGCGGATCGCGGCGGAGTATCCGCTGGTGGACCTGTCGGTGCGGGAGCCGGACATCGAGGCGGTGATCGCGAAAATGTATGCGGAGAGGTCGACCGCGTAGCCGACTGCATAGCCGACCGCGAAGCCGACTGCGTGGGAGCCGGGCAGTCGATCGCGTAGTGCCCGTCGCCCGGAACTCGTAGGCTGCTTGTATGACCGAGGATGCCCCGGAGCTGCGCGCTTCCGACGCCGATCGTGAACGAGTCGCCGAGGTCCTGCGGGACGCCCTCGCGGAGGGGCGCCTCGACATGGAGGAGTTCGAGGAGCGGCTGGACGCGACGTACAAGGCGCGTACCTACGGGGAGCTGACGCCGATCACGCGTGATCTGCCGGCCGCCGGGGCTCCGGTTCCCACGGTGTCGACGACCAAGCAGCCCGCGCAGAGCGGGAGTTGGGCGGGGCGGATCGTCGGCGGCGAGGGGTCGTCGACGTGGGCCGTGGCCGTCATGTCGGGGTTTCAGCGCAGGGGGCGTTGGACGGTGCCCCGGCGTTTCAACTGCTTCGCCTTCTGGGGCGGCGGTGAGATCGATCTGCGCGAGGCGAACTTCGCGGACGGCGAGGTCGAGATCAACTGCGTCGCGATCATGGGTGGGGTGCAGGTGATCGTGCCGCCCGGTGTCGAGGTCGTGGTGCGCGGGATCGGGATCATGGGCGGTTTTGATCACCGTGAGGATGGTGTGCTGGGGGATCCGGGGGCGCCGCGGGTGGTCGTGACGGGGTTCGCCTTCTGGGGTGGGGTCGGGGTCGAGCGCAAGCGGACGCGGGCGGAGCGGCGGCAGGAGAAGTTGGACCGGAAGGCGTCGATGCGGGAGGTGCGGGAGTCGCTCCGGGACGACACGCATGAGGCTCATCGCAAGATGCTGGAAGGCCATCGGGACCTTGCGTGGGACCGCCGCGAGGACCGGCGGGAACGCCACGAGGAGCTGCGGGAGCGGCAGCGGGAACGCAAGCGGGAGCGGCGGGAGCGGCGAGATCGGTACCGGGACGGGGAGCGCTGACCGGGGTTGGTGCTGGGCGGGGGTGGGTCGCGCGGCCCGGCGCTGCGGGGTGCCGCCTGCGCCCACCCGTGCCCGCCCATGGGGGTCCCCCCAGGCCCTTAGGGCACTGGGGGAGGCACGAATGCCCGCAGCTGGCGCGGAGCGTGCCCGCAGCTGGGCCGGGCGGGTGCCCGCAGCTGGGCGGGACGGGTGCCCGCAGTCTGACGGCAGTCCTACAGCTCCGCCGGTGCCGCCCCCTTGAGGTCGTCCAGGTCGAACGCCGCCGCCATCCGCTCGTAGCCCTTGTCGCTCGGGTGGAGGTGGTCGCCCGAGTCGTAGTCGGAGCGGAACTCGCGCGGGTCGTAGGCGTCCCGGACGGCCTTGTCGAAGTCGACGACGTCGTCGAAGACCCTGCCCGAGCGGATCTCGGCGTTGATCTCCTGCCGTACGGCCTCGCGGGCGTCGGAGTAGCCGCGGTGGCCGCCGAAGGGCATCAGCGTGGCGCCGATGACCTTGATGCCGTGGGCGTGGGCCTGGCGGACCATCGTGCGCAGGCCGTCGAGGATCCTGTCGGGGTCGGCCAGCCGCGGGTTGCGGAGGATGTCGTTGATGCCGAGGTCGATGACGACGACCTTGACGTTCGTCCGGCCGAGCACGTCCCGGGCGAAGCGGCTGACGCCGGCCTGGTTCTCGGCGATGGGGGTCCCCCCGCTCGAGCGAAGCCGAGAGTGGGGGAGGCCGAGGCCGTCGGCGAGGACCTGGTTGCCGCCGATTCCCTGGTTGACGACGCTGTAGCGGGGCAGGTCCCGGCCCGCCCCGATCGCCTTGTGCAGCCGCTCGGACAGCAGGTCGGGCCAGCGGCTGTTGGCGTTCTCCGTGGAGCCGACGCCGTCGGTGAGCGAGTCGCCGAAGGCGACGATCGTGCCCTCGGCCTCGTCGCTCAGCACGTCCAGCGCGGTCAGGTAGCGCCAGTACTCGGCCCGCTCGGTGTACGCGGTCCCGGTTACGTCCTCGGTGAGGTCGCCTTGGGCGGCGTACGAGATCTGGCGGGCGCGCGGGTGGTAGGTGACCGGGCCGGAGCGCGTGGGGGAGTAGGTGGTGACCAGGACGTCGCTGCCCATGGGGATCGTGACGCGGACGGCGTCGCTGAGCACCTGCTGCCCGGCCGGGACGACGACCGTGGTGTTGCCGCCGAAGGTCAGCCTGCGCATGGTCTCCGCGACGGCCTGGGCGGTGCCGGTGCCGGCCGCGACGGCGATCGAGGCGTGCGTGATGGTCAGCGGGGACTGGCCGTAGAGATTGGACAGCGTGATGCGGGCACTCGTACCGCCGATGCTCGCGTGGACGACGTTGCGTACCGAGCGGTCCGCCAGGCCCACGATCTCGGTGCCGGGTTCGGCGCCGACCGGGGATGCGGACCAGGAGCCGACCCAGACCCCGGTGGAGGCGGGGTCGGCGGAGTTGTGCGGGGGGCGTCCGCCGGCCAGCGTGGCCCGGTCGTTCGTACCGGGGTCGGCTGCCACCCCGATGTAGATGATGGCGGAAAGCGCCACGATCGCGGCGACGATCGCGACGAGCAGGGCGTAACCGTGACGCCGGGTCATGCTGTGCGGTTCTCCTCGGGCGATGGGAGCCTGAGGCTCCGATCTGATGAACCCATGGTGAGCCATGGGTCTGGGGGAAACTGACAGGACCCCGCCGCGTTCCCCCGACCGGACAGACGCCGGGAACTCTTGTTCCGTTCCGGGAGTCGGTCAGGAAGGGACAATGTGTGAGGGATCACCGAACGGGTGGAGTGGATGGAACGCACGGAAACGGGATCAATCGGCACGGGAGGGCAGCATGCCCGCCCCGGTGCCTTCACGAACCGCGCCATGACGACGTTCAGCGCCGCCGACATGGAGAAGCAGCGCGGCGTACGGCGGATGAAGCTCACCGCGACCGGGATGCTGCTGTTCGTGGCGCTGGTGTACGTCCTGGCGAAGTGGGCGTCGAACGCGGGCGCCGGCACCTGGGCCAGCTATGTGGCGGCCGCCGCCGAGGCCGGCATGGTCGGCGCGCTCGCCGACTGGTTCGCCGTCACCGCCCTCTTCCGCCACCCCCTCGGCATCCCCATCCCGCACACCGCGATCATCCCCACGAAGAAGGACCAGCTGGGTGTGACCCTGGGGGAGTTCGTCGGGGAGAACTTCCTCTCCGAGGACGTCGTACGGCAGCGACTGCGGGCCGTCGGCATAGGCAGCCGGCTCGGTGCCTGGCTCGCGGAACCCGAACACGCCGACCGGGTGACGGCCGAGTTGTCCGCCGCGCTCAGAGGCGCCTTGACCGTCCTGCGGGACTCCGACGTCCAGGCCGTGGTCGGCGAGGCGATCACCCGCCGCGCCAACGCCCAGGAGGTCGCGCCGGGCATCGGCAAGACGCTGGAGAAGATCGTCGCCGACGGCGGTCACCGGCGGGCCGTCGACCTGGTCGTCACCCGGGCGCACGACTGGCTGGTGCTGCACAGCGACTCCGTCATGGACGCCGTGCAGGGCGGCGCCCCCGGCTGGACGCCGAGGTTCGTCGACAAGAAGGTCGGCGAGCGGGTCTACAAGGAGCTGCTGCGCTTCTGCGCGGAGATGCGCGACATGCCCTCCCACCCGGCGCGCGGCGCCCTCGACCGTTTCCTCACCGACTTCGCCTCCGACCTGCAGTCCGACACCGACACGCGCGCGCGGGTCGAGCGGCTCAAGGGCGAGGTGCTGGGCCGGGGCGAGGTCCAGGACCTGATCGCCTCCGTCTGGACCGCCGTACGATCCATGATCGTCTCGGCCGCCGAGGACGAGCGCAGCGAGCTGCGGCTGCGCGTGCGGGCCTCCCTGCTGTCCCTGGGCGCGCAGATGGCCGCCGACGAGAAGGTGCAGGGCAAGGTCGACAAGTGGGTGGAGGACGCGGCCGTGTACGTCGTCACCACCTACCGCCGGGAGATCACCTCCCTGATCACGGACACGGTGGCGAGCTGGGACGCCGAGCACACGACGCGGAAGATCGAGGCGAACATCGGCCGTGACCTGCAGTTCATCCGGATCAACGGCACGGTGGTCGGTTCGCTGGCGGGGTTGTTGATCTACACGGTGTCGCGCGCGCTGGGGGCGTAACCCAACTGGTCCAGGGCACCCGACCCGGGTTCTCGCTCGATGAGGAGGGAGCCGCCCATGACCACCGCGCAGGCCGAGACCGGCCGTACCGTGACCACCGACCTCCCCGCCCGGCTCGACCGCCTCCCATGGTCGCGCTGGCATTGGACGATCGTCATCGGACTCGGCACGGTCTGGATCCTCGACGGACTCGAGGTCACCGTCGTCGGCAACATCGCGAGCCGCCTCTCCGAGCCCGGCAGCGGGTTGCCGATCACCTCGGGCGAGATCACCGGAATCGCGGCCGCGCTGTATGTGGCCGGGGCCTGCCTGGGAGCCCTGTTCTGGGGTCGGCTGACGGACAAGTGGGGCCGCAAGAAGCTCTTCATGATCACGCTCGCGGTCTACCTCGCGGCGACCGCGCTGACGTCCGTCGCCTTCGACTCCTGGTGGTTCTTCGCCTTCCGCTTCCTCACCGGCTTCGGTATCGGCGGCGAGTACGCGGCCATCAACTCCGCGATCGACGAACTGATCCCCGCGGAGTACCGCGGCCGCGTCGACCTGATCATCAACGGCAGCTTCTGGCTGGGCGCGGTCGGCGGCTCGCTGCTGTCGATCGTCGCACTGAACACCGACCTCTTCGCGATGAACGTGGGCTGGCGGCTGACCTTCGCCCTCGGCGCCGTCCTCGCCCTGGTGATCCTTCTCGTACGGCGCCACGTCCCGGAGAGCCCGCGCTGGCTGCTGATCCACGGCAGGGACGAAGAGGCCGAACGGATCGTGTCCTCGATCGAACGCCGGATCGAGGAAGAGAAGGGCGAGCCGCTCCCCAAGGCCCAGGGCGAGATCACGATCCACCAACGCCGCAGCGTCACCTTCCTGGAGATCGGCCGTACGGTCTTCTCCCGCTACCGCAGGCGCGCGATCCTCGGCTTCGCCCTCTTCATCGGCCAGGCCTTCCTCTACAACGCGATCACCTTCGGCTTCGGCGCGATCCTGACGACGTTCTTCGACGTCCCGTCCGGCGACACCGGCTACTACTTCGCGGTCATCGCGGTCGGCAACTTCTGCGGCCCGCTGCTGCTGGGCAGGCTCTTCGACACGGTCGGCCGCCGGGTGATGATCTCGTCCACCTACCTCATCTCCGGTCTGCTGCTCTTCGGCACAGCCTGGCTCTTCGACCAGGGCGCGCTGAGCGCGGGCACGCTGACGGCCTGCTGGTGCGCGGTGCTGTTCTTCGCCTCGGCCGGCGCCTCCAGCGCCTACCTGACGGTCTCCGAGGTCTTCCCGATGGAGACCCGCGCGATGTCCATCGCCTTCTTCTACGCCCTCGGCACCGCCGCCGGCGGCATCAGCGGCCCCCTGCTCTTCGCCGACCTCACCGGCACGGGCAAGGTCGGCGACACGGTCCTGGCCTTCCAGATCGGCGCGGCCCTGATGTGCCTGGCAGGCCTGGTGGCAGCGGCACTGGCGGTACGAGCGGAACGCCGCTCCCTGGAGGACATCGCCCGCCCCCTGACGGCAGCGGCTTCATCGGCGACGGCTTCGATGGCTCGGTCGGGGTCGGGGTCGGGGTCGGGGGCGGAGTCGGGGCGAGGGCCCGGGTCGGGGACGGGGTCCGGGTCGCGGCCGGCGACGGCGTAGCAACTGCGGCTGCGGGCACGCCGTCCCCCCCAGCCAGCTGCGGGCAGCCGCTTCCGCCCAGCTGCGGGCAGCCGCTCCGCGTCAGCTGCGGGCATTCGTGCCTCCCCCGGTGTCTTAGGGAGACAGCCATAAAGGAACCTATCTCTGACGCGTAAATAGGTGCGGGTCAGGGTGGTGGTGGGCAGGTCTGGGTGCCCGGTGGCCGTGGTGGTCGCCGGGTGTCCGGGTTCTGGGTGTCAGGCTGCGCCCTCGATCGGGTTGAGGGTGACGGTGTAGCCGAGCTGGTTGAGTGCGGTGATCGCGCGGCGGGTGGCGCGTTCGGGGTCGCGCTGGGCGAAGTAGGTGCCGCCGAGCTCGTGGTAGGGGACGTTGTCGGTGAGCATGTGCCAGATCGCGGTGATGATCGAGTGCTCGACGGCGACCAGGGCCCTGAGTGGGCCGCGCCGGGCGGTCAGCCGCTTGTAACGGGCTTGCAGGTAGGTGTTGTTGGTTCTCACCGCTCCGAACGCCGCGAGGCCGAGGGCTCCTTTGAGGTACGGGTTGCCGGGGCGGACCTTGGTGTTCTTGGTGCGGCCGGCGGACTCCTGGTGGCCGGGGCAGACCCCGGCCCAGGACGCGAGGTGTTTGGCGGTGGTGAACCGGGCCATGTCGCCGCCGGTCTCCGCGATGATCACTTCGGCGACGGCCTGGTTGATGCCGGGGATGGTGTCGAGCAGGTCCAGGGCGGGCCGAAAGGGAGCCATCACCTCCTCGATCCGCGTATCCAGCTGTCCGATGGCGTCGGTGAGCTGGTCGTAGTGGTCCAGGTGCAGCCGGGTGAGGAAGGCGTGGTGGTCGCGGAAGCGGGCCGGTCAGGGCCTCGGTGAGTTCGGGGATCTTGTTGCGGAGCTTGCGTTTGGCCAGGTCCGCGAGCGTCTGCGGGTCGCGTTCGCCGACGATGAGGGCCTCCAGCATGGCCCGGCCCGAGACGCCCATGATGTCGGAGGCGACCGCGGCCAGCTTGATCCCGGTGTCCTCCAGCAGCTTCTCCAGTCGCTGCACGATCTGCCCGCGCTCGCGGGTCATCTGGGTGCGGGCCCGGGTCAGATCCCGCAGTTCGCGCACCGGTGCGGGTGGCACGAACGAGGGGCGGACCAGGCCGTGGGCGCCGAGCTGGGCCAGCCAGGCGGCGTCGGAGACGTCGGTCTTGCGGCCGGGCAGGTTCTTGACCTGCCGCGCGTTGACCAGGATCACGTTCAGGTCCTCGGCCAGCAGGTAGTAGAACGGTTTCCAGTAGTCCGAGGTCGCCTCGATCACGACGAGTGTGACCTCGGCAGCGAGCAGGTGATCCCGCAGGGCGAGCACGGCGTTCGTGGTCGAGCCCCAGGTCGTGGTCTCGTTGGTGAACGAGCCACGCCGTTTCGTACTCGGGCTGCGGACGCACGCCTTGGCGTCCTTCTTGCTGATGTCCACACCGGCGCAGCGTTCGTGCAGCACGTCCACGGCCCCGCTCCCTCCCTCACCGAATGGCCAAGCGGTACGCCGTTCCGGGAGGGCCAGGGTGGAACAGGAATTCTGACGCCCGTGCTCACAGCAACACTCCACGGTTCCCGTGGACGGCCCTCAGCGCCACGCTGACCTGCGAGCTCACCGGCATCACAGAGCAATCGGCTTCGGCCGGAACGAACCCCACCAGCGTCCCGGACCGACACCAGCCCACGTCAGGGCACACAAGAAGCACCTCGGCGCACGCCACGGCATTTACCACGCCCCCGGCGCGCACCGGAGGTGCGCTGGATCGCTGACCTGTGGAAACAGCCGTATATGGGCATTCTGCGGGGCCAGGAACCGTGACCGTTCCGTGACCGCGAGGCGTGATCGGGGCACGCAGCATGACGCCCCGACTGACTCCGGCCTGACTGACGTCCCGGACCTCGCCTTCACCGACGGGAGAGTGTGGCACTCCGTGCGCCAGGTGAAGATATGGGGGCTTATGTTGCTCCTGGGCTGCTGTCGCTGATATCAGATCAACTCCCGTGCCACGATGGCGGTTCCGCCAGGAACGCGGAGCCCCCCACCCCCTTCCTGAATAGAGCCCCCCACCATGACGGCCACCGAACGTTCCCCCTTGAGATCCATCCAACGCCTATGTGCCGTGCTGGCGATATGGGCGCTGGGCGCGGCCCTGGCCGTCGCGCCCGCGTCGGCGCGTCCGGACACCGCGGCGCAGCGGCCGACGGCACGAGTGGCGTCGGCGACGGCGGAGAAGGCCGTCTACATCCCGACCAACTGGGACGGGATCGGCGAGCTCCCGTGGGCGCGGGACCGCACCAAGGAGTCGGCGAACTTCGTCCTGCTGTGGGGCGAGAAGTCGGGCACCGACCCGAAGAACGCTCCGGAGGACTACCGGTTCGACCCGGACGACATCCTCAGTCAGCTGGAGAAGCTGTACTCCTTCTACATGGACACGATGAAGTTCACGCCGGAGGCGGGCCAGTTGGCCAAGTACAAGATCGACGTGGTCATCACGCGGACCTGGAACGTCCCCGGGCTCGATGACTGGGCCGCCGGCGGCTACGAGGAGCTCGAGGAAAAGGTCGGCGCCATCAAGATCGCCCCCGCCGCCGCGGCGCCTGGTTCCTGGGGCCTGGCCCACGAACTCGGTCACGTCTTCCAGTTCCTCACCTACCTCGGTAAGGACGGCGACGGGGGTTTGACCGACAAGTCGGCCCAGACGTTCTATGAAACCAGCGCCGAGTACATGGCGATGCAGGTGTACCCGGACGGTGGCGCAGGCGACCTGAGCCGGTTCCTGCGCACCGAGAACCTGGCGTACTCCTCCGGCCGCCACCAGTACGGCAACTGGATGCTCGTGCAGTACCTGGTCGACAAGTACGGCGGCATGAAGGCCTTCACTGACATCTGGAACCAGGCGAAGAACACCGAGCACCCGCTGGAGACGTACCGCCGCATCAACGACCTGACGCAGGATCAGCTCAATACGAGGATCGCCGAGTACGCCCAGCACCAGGTCACGTTCGACTACTCCAACCGCGGCCACTTCATGCCGTTCATCAACAACATGCATGGCGCGGGCTTCATCAACGCCTACAACGGCGTCCCCGTCAAAGCGGTGAACCGGCGGACCGGCCACTACGCGATCCCGGACGCCCTCGCGCCCTCCGACTACGGCTACAACAAGATCAAGCTGGTGCCCGCTCGTGACGGCGCCCGGATCAAGCTGCACTTCAAGGGACACGCCAGCGAGGCCGCCGGCTCCGGCTGGTCGTACGGTTTCGTCGCCGTCAAGGACGGCACCCCCCGGTACGGAGCTGTGTCCAGCAGCCCCGACGGCCAGATCAGCTTCCAGACCCGGCCCGGTGAGAAGGAGGTCTACCTCGTCGTCACCGGCACACCGAAGACCGTGCACCACTACGGGTCCCTCGACGGCTATACCAAGAACCACCGATACCCGTACGAGTTCCGCATCAGCGGTGCCACGCCCTCCGGCCACGAACCCGGCTACAAGAAGCCGGCCGCGAAGGGCGGCGGCCACTGGCACCCCAACGGCGGCGGCTGGGTCGACGACCGTGCCAAGGTCGCCTCCACCGTCTACGTCGGTCCGCGCGCCGCGGTCAACGGCGAATCGACCGTGACCGGCAACGTCCGCATCGAGGGCCTGGCCTGGGTCAACGGGGACGCCAAGGTCAGCGGTGACGTGGTGGTCAAGGACAACGCGATCGTGCAGGGCGGGGCTGACCTGTCCGGCGACCTCGTGCTCGGCGGCGACGCCGAGATGTGGATTCCCTGCTCGGCCGGTACGTATCTGATGTTCGACCCCGACCGCGGATGCGACGGCAAGGGCGGCGAGACCGACATCAACCTGCCCCACGGCACGTTCACGGACAAGGAGCTCGCGATCACCCGCTAGTGCCGCGACAGGCAACGTTTGCCCTTCAAGGAGCGGCGTCCGGTGCGTGCTCTCGGCGTGCCGGCCGGAAGGCTCCGTCGATGGACCGGACGTACTTGGGCTTCCGGCCGGTGCGGCGAGTGGGGGCACCTCCCACGCCTTTAGGACAGTGGGGGAGCGTGCCGGGCGTCGCGACGGGGCGAACGTTGCCTGTCGCGGCACTAGGACCTGGGAACCTGGCCGCAACCGTCACGGCCGGGCCAGCCGCGTGGCCCTTACGACTGCGTGTCTTAAGAGCCTGCCTCAAGGGCCTGGGGGACCCCATGGGCGGCTCCCGACCCACAGAGGGCGGCAGCCCGTAAGCGCCGGGCTGCCGCGACCTACCCCCGCCCAGCACCCACGCCGGGCGGCTGGGCAGCAGGCGGTGTCCTCCGATCCCCCCGCCGACGACGCCCTCAGCTATGAGCGCCGCCGCGCCGAACCCGGTCCCGCCGCCGCAGGAACAGCAGCCCCCCAGCGATCGCGGTGATCCCCGCCGCGGCGGTCCAGCCGACGATGTCATCGGAGCCGGTCGCGGCAAGGTCACCGCCGCCCGCCGGGGAGGCGGACGCGGAGGCCGTAGCCGTACCGCCCTGCGGCCGGGCACCGGCACCGGCACCGGAACCGGCACCGGAACCCGCCCCCGAGCCCCCACCCACCGCACCGGACGCCGACGCGGCCGGCCTCGGCGAAGCCGCCGTATCGGCCGCCTTGTCCCGCGTGAACGCCAGCGTGCCGAAGCCGAGTTGGTCGTAGCCACCGCTGTTGGGACCGTAGTCCCCACCGCCACCCTCCGGCGCGGCCTGGGCGGCGATCCGGGTGACGTACGTGGCCGACATCCCCCGGCGCTTGGTGTAGTGGTTGGCGATCATCGCCCAGATCGGCCGCTGCATGCCCGGGTCCACGCCCGCGGCCTCGGTCGCGGTCTCGCTGCCCGACCAGCCGTTGATCGCGCCCTTCGCGCGGGTGTTGGCGGTGTAGGCCACATCCCCGCCCAGGCTCCACTTGGCCACGTACTGGGCGCCCTTGAGGAACCGGCTGTCGTCGTAGCCGTACAGGTCGATCCCTTGGTTCCACGCCATCTCGCACACCGTGCCCATCAGGCCGACGCCGAGCAGCGCGTGCCCCTGGTCGCGGCCGGCCTCCACCCACTCGGCGAGACCGTCGTCGTGCACGACGGGGATGGCGTGCTTGATCGAGCCCATCCCCTCACCGTTCTTGAAGTAGTCGACCGCGCGGGCGACTTGGGCCTTGTCGTCGCAGAAGATGCCGGTGGCGAGCACGCAGGCGATCGCGCACAGGTCCCAGTTGGGCCAGTAGTTGGTGATGACGGCGCCGTTGTGGTCGGCCAGGAAGCGGTCGCTGAGCGGTGCGAAGACGTTGCTCAGCATGTCCTGGAACCGGCCGAGCTCGAAGTCGCCGTGGTCACGGACGAGTTCGGCGGCGTTCGCGAACTGGTAGCCGTAGAGCCCGGCGGCGAGGAAGGCGTCCGCGGTGCCTTTCAGATCGGTCAGCTTGGCCGACCAGGCGTTGATGATCGCCACGGCGGTGTCGAGGTGCGCGCTGTCGCCGCTGACGTGTCCGCGCAGGGCGTTCTGGTAGGCGGCGTGGATGTCGTTGTAGAGGGTCGTGTAGTTCTGCGGGCTGCCCGCCCCTCGGTACACGGTGGCCTGCGGGTTGGCCGTCCAGCTGCTCGCCGAATGCCGGTTGGCGGTCAGCTTGGCGAAGCCGGCGGTGTAGGGGGCGGCGCCCGCCTTCACCTTGGCCGCCATGCGGTCGAGGTCGGCGAGGGTGTGCAGCAGGCCGGGGTGCGCGTATGCGGTGCCGGCGGCCGCGGCGGCCGCGGCGGGGCTGGGGGCGAGGGCGGTACCGATGCCGACGGCTCCGGCGGCGACGCCTGCGGCCTTGAGCATGGACCGGCGGCTGATCTCTCGTGTCACGGCTTCGTTCCTCGGGGTCGAATCGCGTGCCTGTGGCTGGGACGGTGAGGAGACGAGCGGAAGACCCCGGGGATAACGAAAACTGGAGCCCCGACATGACGAGCGCGAGGAGTGACGCCCGATGACCGTCCGCAGAATCGTCCCCAACATCCAGGTCGCGTCCGCGGAATCGATGCGCACGAGCAGCGACTTCTACGGCCTGCTCGGCTTCGAGGAAGTCATGGACATGGGCTGGGTGACGACCCTCGCCTCACCCGCCAACCCCACCGCCCAGGTCAGCTTCTTCACCGAGGAGCGAACGGCACCCGTCGTCTCCGACCTGAGCGTGGAGGTCGAGGACGTGGACGCGGTGTGCGCGCAGGTGGCGGCGTCGGGCGCGGAGATCGTGAGGGAGCCGCGGGACGAGGAGTGGGGCGTGCGGCGCTTCTTCGTACGGGACCCGAACGGGCGGGTGGTGAATGTGTTGCAGCACCGGACCGGGAAGGCGTCCCGGTGAGCCGCCAGGACGGCGTGTGCACGATCGGCCGCGAGGGCGTCAACTTGCACTCACCGGAGCCGGGCTGATCCGCCTGACCGCAGAGGTCTCCTGGAGCAGCATTCTGCTGGCCGCCGCCGTCGTCGCTGTCCGCAAGATCGCCGTGATCGGGGTGGGGGCGACCTCGCGGCTGTCGCCGTGACCCGCAGCCTGCGCCGCCTTGTCCGTTCACCCCCAACAGATGCCGTGCCGCGCGACGTCATCGACAATGGAAAGCGGTGCACTTCCACAGAACGGCGGGCACGGCATGGCTGTCGTTTCACGCGGATTCCGCGGCCGACCAGGCGATACCCACCACAGACTGCCTCCCGGGCAGTACGAGACCACCGACTTCCCGGTGCTGTCCGCCGGGCCCACGCCGAGGGTCGATCGTGACGCATGGGAGTTCACCGTCCGCACCGAGACGGGCGCGCGGCACAGCTGGACCTGGGCGCAGTTCATGGCGCTGCCCAGCCAGACGCCGACGGTGGACCTGCACTGCGTCACGAAGTGGTCGAAGTTCGCCACCGAGTGGCAGGGGGTGTCCTTGGATCTCCTTCTGGAGGAGGTGGAGACCGCCGCCGAATTCGCGCTCGTCCACTCCTACGGCGGCTACACGACCGACCTGCCCCTGGAGGACCTGCTCGACGGGAAGGCGTGGATCGCCTACCGCTACGACGGCGAGGACCTGGCGCCCGAGCACGGCGGCCCGGCCAGGCTGCTGGTCCCGCACCTGTATCTGTGGAAGTCCGCGAAGTGGGTGCGCGGGATCCAGCTGCTCCTCGAGGACGAACCGGGCTTCTGGGAGAGCGCCGGCTATCACGACTACGGGGACCCATGGCGCGAGCAGCGGTACCAGGGCGACTAGGCGCCCGGCTGCGCTGGAAGACGGCCCGGCTGGCCGACCGGCGCCCCGAGTCCTCCGCCGCACACACCCTGGTCTTCGACGTACCCGGCTGGCCGGGCCATCTGGCGGGCCAGCACGTCGATGTGCGGCTCACCGCGGAGGACGGCTACAGCACACAGCGAAGCTACTCCCTGGCATCGGCGCCGGACGGCGAACGCGTCGAACTGACGGTGCAGCGCGTCACCGACGGCGAGGTCTCCCCGTACCTCACGGACGAACTCGCGGTCGGAGACCTGACAGAGCTGCGCGGACCGGTCGGCGGCTGGTTCGTGTGGCGCCCCGAGCAGAAGGAACCGGTCCTTCTCGTGGCCGGCGGCTCCGGCCTGGTGCCGCTGATGGCGATGATCCGCGTCCGCCGCGCGGCCGGCAGCCGTACGCCCTTCCGGTTGGTCTACTCCGTGCGCACACCCGAAGACCGGCTCTACGTACCCGACCTGCGCCTGGACGATCCCGGCCTCGACAAGACGTACCTCTACACCCGCTCCGCCCCGCCGCAGTGGCCGAGGCCCGCCGGGCGGCTCACCGCGGCGGACCTGTCGCGCGCCGGGTGGCCCCCGGAGTTCGAACCCACCTGCTACGTCTGCGGTCCCACCGGCTTCGTCGAAACGGCCGCCGACCTGCTGGTCGCCCTGGGCCACGCCCCGGACCGGATCCGCACCGAACGTTTCGGCCCCAGCGGAGGATGAGATGCCCCACCACCCCCACCCGGACCCGTACACCGGCCAGTACGAGGACGGCAACGCCCTGGCCGGGCCCCTCTCCGAAATCCTCGCGGTCGATCCGACCACCGCTCTCGGCTGCTGCACCGGGTGCGGCAGCCAGTGGCGTCTGGCGCGGCTGCACGTCTACGCGCACGCCCCGGGATACGTCGGCCGCTGCCCCGACTGCGACCACGTGATCCTCCGCCTCGTCCGCAGCCCGGACAAGGCCTGGCTCGACCTCCGCGGCACCGTCGCCCTCACCTTTTCCCTCGACACCTGACGCTCCAGGAAGCGGGCTTCGGCGGCCTCAGCCGTTCCGGTCCGCCACCGCCCACGACACCAGGGCCACGGCCCCCGCCACCCCGAACACGGCAGGCCAGGCGCCCACCTTCTTGGCCAGGGGGTGGGAACCGGCGAAGGCGGCGACGTACGCGGCCGTCAGGGCTCCCGCTGCCTTCCCGCCCGCCTGCTGCCGCCACTGCCGCCCTGCCGCGGCCCCCACGACGGCCAGGACCGCGCCGCCCAGCTCCCGCCTCCTGGTCCAGCGTGCGACGCCGTATCCGCCGACGAGCCCGCTCGCGGCGACCACTGCGCTCGGAACCTTGGCCATGCCTGCCTCCTGCTGTCTGGTGCGTCCCGGGATGCCCCGTCCCTCCGGTTGACCCGAGGCCCCTCCGGTTGACCCGAGGTTAGCCCTCACCTTGGGCGACGCCCTGAACCTGAGTCCGGGCTTGTCAAGTTTCCTCCCCCGAGTTATATAAGAAGCCGTAGGGCATCTGCTGCACCGCTGTGACAGCGCCTGATGAGAGGAGATGGACTGTGATGCTCATGCGTACCGACCCCTTCCGTGAACTCGACCGACTCGCGCAGCAGGTCTTCGGTACCACCTCCGAACGCTCCGCGATGGCCATGGACGCCTACCGGTCCGGGGAGGACTTCCTCGTCCACTTCGACCTGCCCGGCATCGACCCCGAGACGATCGAGCTGGACGTCGAACGCAACGTCCTGAACGTCCGCGCCGAGCGCAAGTCCCCCGCCCCCGAGGGCGCGGAACTGATCGTCGCCGAGCGCCCCACGGGTACCTTCACCCGCCAGCTCTTCCTCGGCGACACCCTCGACACGGACCGGATCGACGCCTCGTACGACGCCGGCGTCCTGACGCTGCGCATCCCGGTGGCCGAGCAGGCCAAGCCGCGCCGCATCCAGATCACGGGCGGCGGCAGCGACCGCAAGCGGATCAGCAGCTGACACAACCGAGGAATCGAAGGAATCGAAGTCCAGGCACCCCAGCCTGGCACCGAAATGCAGGACCGACCCGTAGGAGCAGCGTCCCGCGAGCGCGCGCCCGCAGTTTCCCTTCGCGCGCCCGCGGGACGCCGTGCGACCACTCCGAGGAACGGAGGAGGACCCCCGACATGACCGTACTGAGCATGCGACCCGCACCCGCGCCACGGCAGCCACGGCAGCCACGGCAGCCACGGCAGCCACGGCAGCCAAGCCAGAGCGAGCTCCGGCAGCAGAAGGCCAGATGGACCGACCTGGTCGACGCGGTACAGGACGCCGGCCAGTACCCCACCAGGGCGGAGGCGGAACGCGTCACCCGGATCGTCCTGTCGGCCCTCGGCGGCCATGTGATCGGCGACGAACGCGTCGACCTCGCCCGAGCCCTGCCCGAGGAGGCGGCCCGGGTGGTCGCGTCCCAGATCCCGGCGACCCGCCGGCTGACGGCAGCGGAGTTCGTGGACGCGATCGCCCGCCGGATCGAGGGCGCCACGTCGGCCACGGCCCGCTGGGACGTCAGCTCGGTCCTGAGCGTCCTGCCACCGCTGATCGGCGACGACCTGGTGGACCGTATCCTCGCCCAGCTCCCACCGGGATACGCCCTGTTGTTCGGCCGCGCGGAACTGACACCGACGGCCTGACCGACGGCCTGACCGACGGCCTGACCGCCGGCCTGTTCAAGGGGCGCCCGCCCGCCGGGTTTCGCCCTCTCCGCGTGCCCCGCCGCCCCGGAGGCGCAGCTCCGTGACATAGCCCGCGGAGATCGCACACCCGGCGGCGGCGAGGCCGAAGCCCACCACGGCGGGGTTGACGTAGCCGGGCACGTCGTCGGTGGTGTAGCTCCCACCGCCCTTCGTCTCGCACACGTAGTCGAGCGGCGCCCAGCTCACCGAGTAGTCGACGATCCCGTCGCCGCTCCGCTCCCGCTCGAGCCAACCGGACGTACGGCAGGCCCGATTGGGCGCCGAGTCCGTCCCCCCGTCCTCCGCCTCCATGATCGCCCCGGCGACCCCGAGCAGCCCCCACGCGTATACGGCGACCGCCCCGGCCCCCGAGATCGAGGCGAAACCGCGCAGCGCCTTCGGCAGGCTCGTCCGCCGCAGCCCCTTCTCGGCCAGACTGCCGCAGCCGCGCCCGAGGAGCGCGCAGGCGGTGATCGAGAGCACCACGACGAGCAGCATGACCAGCAGGAACAACATCGCGGCCCCCCGTATGCGTCAATGAGTCCGCAGAGTCCACCACCCCCGCCCCACCCAGGCTGTGGTGGAGCCCACAGTTCCGGCAACAGGACCGCCACAACGGCTCGTGAAGCACCGAATGCCAGACCTGACCGCCCGTCTGCTCGCCGCCGGCCACCGCGTGGTGGCGTACGACGCCAGAGGCCACGGCGCGAGTATCCGCCGCCCCCCGACCACGACCCGTGCCGCCCACGTCGAGGACGCGGTCACCCTGATCCACGCCCTGGCCCTGGCCCCCGTAACCCTGATCGGCCAGTCCCTGGGCGGCCATACGGCGATGCTGCTGGCGTCGGCCCGCCCGGATCTGGTGGATTCCCTGATCCTCGTGGAGGCGGGCCCGGCGGGCCCGAGCCCCGATCTCCCGGCCCGGATCGCGGCCTGGCTGGACAGCTGGCCGATCCCCTTCAAGTCCCTGGAGGAGGCAACGGCGTTCCTGGGGCACGAAGCGTGGGTGCGGGGACTGGAGCAACGCCGGGACGGCTGGTACCCGCGAACGGACCGCGACACGCTGATCGACTCCGTCGCGGAGCCGGCCGCGAACGCCTACTGGACGCAGTGGTCGCGGATCCGCTGCCCGACTCTCCTGATCCAGGGCGAGAACGGCACCATGCGCCCCGACGAACCGACCGCCATGCCGGCCGCCCGACCGGCCACCGCCCACACCGTCATCCGTGACGCGTCCCACGACGTACACCTGGACCAGCCCGAGGTGCTCTGTGAGGCGATCGTGACTTTCCTTAAGGAACGCTTGCCGGATCCTTAACGTTTAGCGAACAAAGGGGATTTGGTTTTTTGGGGGGAAGTTGATGATCAAGGTAAGCATTGTGGTGCCCGTGTACAACGCGGGCCATTACATCGAGCTCTGCGCCCCGTCGCTCATCAACCAGAGCCTCGGCCGGGACGCGTTAGAGATCATCTACGTCGACGACGGCTCGACCGACGACTCCGCCGAGCGCCTCGACCGCCTGGCGGCCCAGCACCCGCACGTCCGCGTGATCCACCAGGAGAACTCCGGCTGGCCCGGCAAACCGCGCAACGTCGGCATCCGCGCGGCCCGCGGCGAGTACGTCCAGTTCGTCGACCAGGACGACGAACTCACCCCCGAGGCCCTCGAACGCCTCCACCGCCTCGCCACCCGCAACGGCTCCGACATCGTCCTCGGCAAGGTCACCGGCACCATGCAGGGCCCCAGCAGCCTCTTCAAACGCACCGTCGAGCACTGCACGGCCGAGGACATGCCCCTCTTCGAGAGCCTGACCCCGCACAAGATGTTCCGCCGCGACTTCCTGCTCGAGCACGGAATCGAGTTCCCCGAGGGACCGGTCCGTCTGGAGGACCAGCTCTTCATGGCCCGCGCCTACCCGCGGGCCAAGTCCGTCGCCATCCTCGGCGACCACCCCTGCTACATATGGAACCGCCGCGACGACGGCGGCAACACCAGCGGACGCGCGACCGCCCCCGAGGACTACTACGGCCATCTCCGCACGGTCGTGGAAGCCATCAAGGAGGCCACCGAACCCGGCCCCCTCCAGGACCACTTCCTGCGCCGCTCCTACCGCGTCGAACTCCTCCGCCCCGTCAGCGAACCCCGCGTCCTGCAACGCACGGGCAAGGCCCTCGAACGCCACTTCGGCGTCGTGCGCCGGATGGCCCTCGACTGCTACCCGCCCGGCGTACGGGAGGGACTCCCGGCGATCAGCCGACTCAGAGGACATCTGCTGGAGGAGGGCCACCTGGAGTCCCTGGTCGAACTCGCCCGGAGAACCCAGGCGATCAAGCCGCACCTCTCCCTCGACGACATCCGCTGGAAGTCCGGCAGACTCCGCCTCACCACCACGATCGGCATGATCAGCCCCGACGGCCGCCCTCTCACCCTCGTGGAACGGCACGGCCGTCTGCTCCTGGACCCCGACCTCCTCGACGGCATCAAGGGCGCCGAAGGGTGGGAGGCCCCGCACCCCCTCGGACACGCGCGCGGCGAACTCCTCGTCCACGACACCGCCCGCAACCTGTGGTGGTTCCCGGACGCCGACCTCAGCCCGCGCACGGAACCCCTCGGCGGCGGCCGGCACCGCGTGGTCCTCACCGGCGAGACGTCCATCGACCCGCTGACGCTGGCCGGAGGAGACGCGATGGAGCCCGGTACGCACCTGGTGTGGGCCAGCGCCCAACTCCTCGGCATCGGCCGCCGGACCCGCCTCATCCCGGACGGCGAGCGCCCCCGCCCCGCCACGATGAAGCTCGGCACCCCGTCCCGACTGATCCTCCCCACCTGGGGCGGCCCGGGCGGTCAACTCCGCCTGGCCGTGGGCCAACCGGGCCGAGCCACCGTCCCCCAGCGCATCCTCCTGCACACCACGGCCACCCCCCGCCTGCGCCGCACCACCCGCGACCTCCTCCACCACCTCCCGCCGGACCTCCGCCGCCGAGCCCACAGGCTGGCACGCCGGGCGGACCCGTGGAGCGGGAGGTGAGCCGGACCTGATGCCCTCGGGGACGGTCGTCGGCCTGAGGCCGAGCCGGCGGGGCGCTACGGCTCCTGCCCCTCGCCCCCCTCACCCGGCGGGCGTCGAATCCGCACCACGCCCGCGTCCAGGTCGACCCGGAAGGGCTGGTCCTCCGCCGGTTTGACGTTCTTGCGGACGCGTTCCTGCTCCATGGCCCGCTTCACCGCCTGCGCACCCGGGTCGCCCTCCTGCAGGAACTCGACCCCGATGGACGACAAGCCCTTCCGCTTGCGCCAGTAGATCCAGCCCCGGCGTTCGGCCCACAGCAGGAGGCGGTCCAGGAGAAAGACGACCAGACCGAGCACGCCGAGACCGACCACGACACCGCCCACGACCCCCATCGCACGCACCATGCCGGACCAACGGCCGGGCAGCCGCCCCAGGTTCCGGACGGCCACTTATCCGGTAATCCGGTGGCGATCTCCGAAGGCACGTAGCTAGCGTCGAGCCATGATCCACGAGAACCCACTCGCATACCTGCTGGGCCTCGAAGGCATCGCGCTCCTGCGCTCATTCACCGGCGAGTTCGACCAGGACTTCGTCGACTCCCGCCTCGCCGAGATCCGAAAGCTGCTCGACGACGAATCGCTGGCGAACGCGGCCGTCGACGTCGCTCGCGTGAACACGGTCGATGGCTACCGGATCTGGTCCGAGACGTACGACGGCCCCAACTCGGCCTTCGAGTACGACGAACCCGTCCTCGCGGAACTCGTCGCCGACCTGCCGAAGGGCGTGGCCCTCGACGCCGCCTGCGGCACCGGCCGGCTCTCGGCCCTGCTCGCCGAACGCGGCCACCGGATCATCGGCGTGGACAGTTCCCCCGACATGCTCGCCCGGGCCCGCGAACGTGTGCCGGCCGGCGATTTCCACCTGGGCGACCTGAGCCGGCTGCCCGTGCCCGACGATTCCGTGGACCTGATCGTCTGCTCCCTGGCGTTGACGCACGTCCCCGACCTGAAGCCGGTGCTGGCGGAGTTCGCCCGAGTACTGCGCCCGGGCGGACACCTGATGACGTGCGACATCCATCCGGACCGGCTGGAGCGGGGCGCGATCCCACCCGTACGACTGCCGGACGGCAGGCCGGGACGCCTGGCGAGCCACCGCCACCTGGTCGGCGACTACCTGCGCGCCGCGCTTCCGCTGGGACTCCAGGTCCGCCGCTGCGAGGAACCCACGGCGCCGCCGGACACACGACAGGACACGCCGCCGGACACGCCGAGCGAGCCGGCAACGGAACCGGGCCCGTGGGAGGTCTGGCCCTGGTCCCTGGCCGACATGGTCCCCGAGGCGGCGGCAGCGGCCAACGCGGTCCCGGCCATGCTCATCTGGCACTTCCGGCTGACCGACCCGGCCGGCTTTGCATGATCATGCAATTCTATGCATACTCTTCCTATGTCCAAGGTCCTCACCTCCCTTCCCGCCGGCGAGCGCGTCGGCATCGCCTTCTCGGGCGGCCTCGACACCTCGGTCGCGGTCGCGTGGATGCGCGACAAGGGCGCCGTCCCGTGCACGTACACCGCCGACATCGGCCAGTACGACGAGCCCGACATCGCCTCGGTGCCCGGCCGTGCGAAGGCCTACGGCGCCGAGATCGCGCGCCTGGTCGACTGCCGCGCCGCGCTCGTCGAGGAAGGCCTGGCCGCGCTCACCTGCGGGGCGTTCCACATCCGCTCGGGCGGGCGTGCCTACTTCAACACCACGCCGCTCGGCCGCGCCGTCACGGGCACCCTCTTGGTGCGGGCGATGCTCGAGGACGACGTACAGATCTGGGGCGACGGCTCGACCTTCAAGGGCAACGACATCGAGCGGTTCTACCGCTACGGCCTGCTCGCCAACCCGCACCTCAGGATCTACAAGCCCTGGCTGGACGCGGACTTCGTGACCGAGCTCGGCGGCCGCAAGGAAATGTCGGAGTGGCTGCTCGCCCACGGCCTGCCCTACCGCGACAGCACGGAGAAGGCGTACTCCACCGACGCCAACATCTGGGGCGCCACCCACGAGGCCAAGACCCTGGAGCACCTGGACACCGGCGTGGAGACCGTGGAGCCGATCATGGGCGTGCGGTTCTGGGACCCGTCGGTCGAGATCGTCGCCGAGGACGTGACGATCGGCTTCGACCAGGGCCGCCCGGTGTCGATCAACGGCAAGGAGTTCGCCTCCCCCGTGGACCTGGTGATCGAGGCCAACGCCATCGGCGGCCGCCACGGCATGGGCATGTCGGACCAGATCGAGAACCGGATCATCGAGGCCAAGAGCCGCGGCATCTACGAGGCGCCCGGCATGGCCCTGCTGCACGCGGCCTACGAGCGCCTGGTCAACGCGATCCACAACGAGGACACCCTCGCCCAGTACCACACCGAGGGGCGGCGCCTGGGCCGCCTGATGTACGAGGGCCGCTGGCTGGACCCGCAGGCGCTGATGATCCGGGAGTCGCTGCAGCGCTGGGTCGGCTCGGCGGTCACCGGCGAGGTCACCCTGCGACTGCGACGAGGCGAGGACTACTCGATCCTCGACACCACGGGCCCGGCGTTCAGCTACCACCCGGACAAGCTGTCGATGGAACGCACCGAGGACTCCGCGTTCGGCCCGGTGGACCGGATCGGCCAGCTCACCATGCGCAACCTCGACATCGCCGACTCGCGCGCCAAGCTGGAGCAGTACGCCGGCCTCGGCATGATCGGCACCGGCAGCCCCGCCATCGGTGCGGCCCAGGCGGCCGCGACCGGCCTGATCGGCACCATGCCGGCCATGCCGGAGGGCGGCGCCGAGGCCATCGCCTCCCGCGGCGAGGTCTCCAAGGACGACGAGCTGCTGGACCGCGCCGCGATGGAGTCCGGCACGGACTGACGGCGTCGGCGGGCCTTCCCTGCGCGGAGCCGGACTCCCGGCACAGTGCTCGGCGTTTCTACGCCGAGCAGCTCGGCCTCGAGCCCGTCGACCAACGGCCCGGCGGTCTGCTGTACCGGTGCGGAGGCACCGAGTTCGCCCTGTTCAAGTCGACGGGAACCTCGCCCGGCACCTTCACCCAGGTTCCGCGACAGCGAGGGCAACCTGCTGGGCATCGGCCAGCCGGTCGTTTGAGCGGAGCGGCGCGTCACCCCTTATTCCGGTTACTCCGGCCTTACTCCGGAGGTAATTGAAGCCGCACGCGCTTCGGCGGCAGCCTCTCCGTCATGTCTGCTGTCTGGATAGGTGTCGTCGCTCTCTTCTTCCTCGGCATGGGCTTCCTCGGCCTCGTCGCACCCACGGTGCTCATCCGCCCCTTCGGTATCGAACTGACCGTCCCGGAAGCCCGCGCCGAAGTCCGCGCCGTCTACGGCGGGTTCGGTGTCGCGATCGGAGGCCTGCTCGGCTGGGCGGCTCTCGATGCTGCCGGCGATCTGCAACGGGGCATCGTGCTGGCGGTCGCTGTGGCGCTGGCGGGCATGGCTCTGGGTCGTCTGGTGGCCCGTGCGGTGGAGCGCCCGTCGGCGTTCTATCCGGCGTGGTTCTATTTCTGGGTCGAGGTGGTGGGGGCCTGCCTGCTGGGCGCATCTGCCGTCGGGTGACCGCGGCCCGCCGCCCCTTCCAGCGCGTTCCGTGCGCTGTCGCAGGTCAGATCGCGTGAGGGCAGCTTGCCGGTGTCCAGGTAGACATTCACCTGCCGGTCCGCACAGGCGTTGCCGTACTCGCCGTAGACGCCGTGCTGGATGGCGCCCGGCAAGGTGATCAGTCGGGACCTGGACCACTGGTCACGTATCCGCACTGCTCCGGCGTGGATCGTGCGGGGATCGCCGGTCGCGCTCACCAGCAGCGCCGGTACGTCGTTGTCGAGCACGGTCGGTGCCTCGGCCGGCCGGTCCCAGAACTCGCAGGCGGAGATGTTGTTCGCCAGCGGACCGGCGAGAGGGTAGGCGACACGGCTCGCCTGGACGGCGCGCCAGTAGCTGTCGATCCCGCGCCGTTCGGCGACATCCCCGCAGATGATCGCGGTCTGCACGCTGCCCACCTGCGAACCCGCCTTGGTCGTCATGAACTCCAGCAACTCGGCCAGCTCCGGCCCCGGCCGCACCGCCGGGTCGCGGTCGGCAGCGCGCGCCAGGACCTGCGTGGTGGTCGCCAACCGGGCCCGACGCTCGTCGAGATCACTGGCCAGACCGGCGAAGAACACGACCGGCACGAAGTGCTCGTCCACCCGGAAGTCCCCGACCCGCAACGGTTCCTCGGCCGCCGCCCGCTGGATCCGGTCCACCGTGGCCAGCACGGCGCCGGCCGTGTCGCCGAGGCCGTACCAGGCATCGCGGGCGGCCGTCCATGCGGCCCACGCGCGCAGCGACCGCTCATTGGCCGGCTCGGTACCCGCGAGCAGCGTCGGGCTGTACCGGCCGGGATCGATGACCCCGTCGAGAACCACCCGGTCGGTGCGGCCGGGGAACATCTGCGTGTAGACCTCGCCGAGATAACTGCCGTAGGAATAGCCGAGGTAGGAGATCCGCTTCGCACCCAGCGCGGCCCGGACCACGTCCATGTCGCGGGCGGTGTTGCGGGTCGTGACATACGGCAGCACATCGCCGTTCGTCCGCCGGCACCGCTCGGCCAGGTCACGCTGAAGGGCGACGGACCGCTTGAACGAGGCCCGGTCGTGGCCGGCCGAGAAGACGGGCTGACCGATGTCCCACCCGCAGTCGAGCGGCGTGGAACGGCCGACGAACCGCGGGTCCATGCCGATCAGGTCGTACTTCCGGGCGACCTTGCCCATGGCCGCCCCCACAGTGAGCGGCATGCCCAGGCTCGGACCGCCGGGTCCGCCGTCGTTGAGCAGCAGCGGGCCGACGCGATGCGCCGGGTCGGTGGCGGGAAGGCGGGAGAGGGCGACGGTGATGGTCCGCCCGCCCGGGTCGGTGTAGTCCAGCGGCACGGTGAGGTCGGCGCACCGGGCGCCTGCCGCGTCGAGTTTCCGCCCCGTGGTGTCGTCGGGGCCGAGAGCGCAGTCGTGCCAGTCGATGCGCTGGGCGTAGTACCGCCCCAGCCCCACCGGCTCCGTAGCCGCGGCGGGTAACGCCGCTGCCCCTATGGCCAGCGCCGCGGCGCCGGCGACGGTCATCCGTATCCGTGTAGTGGTCCGCATCTGTCGCACGCTAGGCCGCGGACGCTTCCACCTCACTCCGGCCATCCCCCGGATCTGCGCTGTGGCCAGCCCCATTCCGTCGGACTCGAAGGCGTTGGACTGCAGGCGCCGCAGCGTCTCGGTGAGGACCTCGGAGCTGATGCCCCAGGGCGGGCCGGGCGGCCCTGGACGGCAATGTGCTCACCCGGTAATTGGCAGATCTGTTCCACCGGCCCGGCCCTCATGGGTGGGGTTTTCCTTCGCGAGGGTGGAACAGATCTGCCAATTACTCCCGGTCTACTTGGCCCAGATCTTGCGGTAAGCCTCGCGGTAGCCCTCGGAGTCCCAGGAGAGTGCGCCGCCGCTGTTGGCCGCGGTGGTGATGTGGACGGGGGCGACGTACCCGCTGGCCGGCTTGTCGGCGAAGGCGCGGTTGAACTCGTCGATGATCTGCCAGCCCTGTTCGGACAGCGGCTCGGGCACGGTGGCGGCCTGGAACTCCTTGCCGTTGATGCGTTGGAAGGCGGACGGATCACCGTCACCCGCACCGATGTTGAACGGGGCACCGCCACCCTCTCGGCCGGCGGCGCGCAGGGCGGGGGCCGCGTGGTCGAAGTACAGGTCGTTGATGGCGGCGGAGTGGGTCCACCTGTCGCCGAAGCGTGAGGCCAGGGAGGAGACCCTTTCGATGGTGAGGCTGTTCGCCTCTGGGATGGGGATGTTCTCGTAACTCAGCAGCTTGACGTCGGAGCAGGTGGAGAGTTCCTTCTTGATCAGGTCGGACTTGCGCTTGGCGAAGGGGATCGAGGCGTCGGTGAACAGGACGACGCCCGCCCGGCCGTTGGACCGCGCGATGATCCAGTCGGCGCTGATCTTCGCGACCTCCTCGACCCTTGTGGTGATGTTGCTGAACAGCTTCGGCGTCTCACTGGGGCCGGGAGCGGTTAGGGCGTGCCAGCCGATCAGCGGGATACCGGCGGCGTCCGCCTGCTCGACCTGCGCGGCGACGGAGGTGGGGTCGAAACCGCCGACGACGATGCCGTCGGGCCCGAGGGCGAGGGCCTCGTCGAAGGCGGCCTTGATTCCGGCGGACGTGCCCTGGCCGTTGATGGTGCGGACGTGCCAGCCGACGACGTCGGCGGCTTCCTGGACGCCCGCGGCGACGCCCGCGACACCGGGGTTGGTCAGGGTCTGGGCGATGTAGACGATGGTCTTGTCGGGGACGGCCCGGGGTCCGCCGGTCGGTCCCGCCCAGGGGGAGTTGACGTCCTCGGCCGTCTTGACGGCCCGCTTGGCCTCGGCGAGGGCGGTGGGGCAGCCGGGTCTGGACGAGCCGTCGGGGGACCCGGCGACGGATTCGGCGGTGGAATCGCTCTCGCAGCCGGCGACGACGGTGATGGTGGCCGCCGCCAGGAGGGCGGTGGCCGTCACGGCCGCCTTGCGGGTGGGGTGCACGGGGTCTCCAACACAGGGCAAGAGGCGGACGAAGCATCACGTTCGGAAGATACTTCAGGTACTTCACAAAGATTTCGTAATGGATTTTTGATGCCAGATCCTGTCATGCCACCGTAAACACGGCTACGCTCACGAGCGGTTCCAGACACATGGCGCGATCCTTCCGCTCCTCTCAGCGATGACGGCGGCGAAAGTGTCACATCCCGTGCGGACCGATCGGCGGTCCGTCAACCACGACACCTCCGTCCCCGCTCAGCAACAGTCGAAGGAGGCCCGGGTGTCCGCGACCACAGGGAACCCGCCGCTCGCACCCGACCCGCCCGGCCATGCCGACCGAGCCTCGCGGCTGCGCCGGCAGGCGGCGACCGTTCTGGACCGGTGGCCCTTCCGGCGCAAGCTCAACGTCCTGGTGATCGCTCCCATCGCGGCCGTCGGCGTGCTCCTCGGCATCGGCGCCTACGGTCAGGTGCGGCAGGCCCAGGACGCGGCCCGGATCGCGGACCTGGTGCGCGACAGTGAACAGGTCACGAAGCTCATCAACGACGTACAGGCCGAACACCGGCAGGCACTCCTGCTCTCCGTGCAGTACGACGAGGCCCGCCCCGGAGTCCGCCTGCCGCCGACCAGCGACTACCGCCGGGCACACCAGAAGACCGACGCGCAGGTCGCCGCCGTACGCGCGGAGTTCGCCTCGGACCTGCCGTTCGAGGAGGAGCAGGCGCTCGCCTACATCCGTGGCCTCGGCGTCCTGCGCGAGAAGCTCGAGCGGGGCTATGTCCCCGCCGCCAACATCGACCCCGCTTACGCCTCCGCGGTCGAGTACCTGATCGACGGCATCGGGCTGGACCGTTACTCCGACACCTCGTCGGTCACGACACTCCTCGACACGGTGCTGCGCGCCGACGCCGCCCACGCGGCCTTCGAGAGCGCCGTGTTCTCCGCGCAGACCCGTGACGCCAACGCCCTCACCGAGTACAGCCGGGCGGTCGACGCCCGCGGGCTCTACGACTACCAGTCGGACCGCTTCCAGCGCATCGCCACACCGGCCCAGGTCATGAGCATGAACGGCATCGAACGCGGTGCCGAGCGGTACGGCATCGCCGCCCGGTTCACGGAGCTCCAGATCGATCCCGGCGCCCTGCAGACCCAGACGCCGGACCAGCTCCGCAAGGCGATCGCCAGTGGAACCCGGCAGTCCGAATCCCGCCTCGCCATCACCCGGTCGTTGATCGAGCAGACCGCCGCCCGGGCCGACGCCGTGTCCGCGGACGCCCTGCGCAACGCGCTGTACCTGCTCGGCATGGCCCTGCTCGGCTTCGCCGTCTGGCTGTCCTTCTGTGTCCTGGTGCGACGCTCGGTCGTACGCCCCCTGTCGGCCCTCACCGGCGCCGCCCAGCAAGTGGTCGAGGTGGCGGGTGAGGAACTCGCCCGGGTCGCCGACGACGAGTCCGGCGCCGGCACCCCCCTGCGGCCGCGGCCGATCCCGGTCCCGGTCCGCGACGAGATCGGCGAACTGGCCGAGGCGTTCAACCAGGTGCAGGTCACCGCCGCCCAGCTGCTGGAGCGGCAGGTACTGAGCCGCCGCAACGTCGCCGAGATGTTCGGCAACGTCGGCCGCAGGGTGAGCAATCTGACGACACGGCAGCTCGACCTGATCGACGCCATCGAACGCGAGGAGACCGACTCCGACCTCCTCGAACGGCTGTACCGCGTCGACCACATCGCCGTACGCCTCCAGCGCAACGCCGACAGCCTGATGCTGCTCGCCGGAATCCGGGAAACCGGCATCGAGGCCCGGCCGGCACCCCTGGCCAACGTCATCCGGGTGGCCCTCGGCCAGATCGAGGGCTACCAGCGGGTGACCCTGCGGTCCGAGACGGAGGTCACCGTCGCACCCGACATCATCGGCGACCTGACGCTGATGCTCGCCGAACTGCTGGAGAACGCGGTCGCGTTCTCGCCCTCCCACACGACCGTCGAAGTGGTCGTCCGCCCCGGTACCGACATCACCGAGGACGGCGGGGCGCTCATCGAGGTCATCGACCACGGCCTCGGGATGAGCGCGGAGCGCTTCGCCGAGGAGAACGCCCGGCTCGTACGCCGGGAACGGCTCGACGTCGTACCGACCAAGGTGCTCGGTCTCTTCGTGGTCGGCAGCCTCGCCCGGCGCTGGGGCGTGCGCGTGACCCTGAGCCGTACATCGGGCGGCGGGGTCACCGGCACCGTCTGGATCCCCGCCGCGCTTCTGCTGACCATGAGCCCCGTGGACCCCCCGCGGCCCGCGGACACGGGCCGGTTCGGGACCGTGACGGCGTTCCCGGCGAGGACCGGGCCGGTCGGACCGTCGCACGAGACCGCCGCGCCCACGCCGCCACTCGTACAGGCATCCGCCGCCGCTGTCCCCCAGCAGCGGTCGGAGGCACCGCCGCCGCCCGGCACGCTCCCCCGCCGCGTCCCGGCCCGCACCGGCGCGGAGCCGGCCACCGCGGAGGGGACTGCCGGGGAGCCGGCCACCGCGGAAGCGACCGCTGCGGAGACCGGCGAGGGGACCGTCGGGGAGACCGGCGAGGGGTCCGCTGTGGGGACCGGCCGGGGGCTCGCTGTGGAGACCGGCCGGGGGCCCGCTGTGGAGACCGGCGAGGGGACCGCCGTGGGGACCGGCGAGGGGACCGCCGTGGGGACCGGCGAGGGGCCCGCCGTGGAGACCGGCGAGGGGCCCGCCGTGGAGACCGTCCGGGGGCGCACCACGTCCTCCGGGTCCTCCGGCCAACCGCCCGCCGTTCGGGCCTCCGGGACGCTGCGGCGGCGGGTACGGGGTGCCACCCTCACCAGGACCGCGTCACCGGCCGACCGAGGGGCGTCAACCGCCCGGCCGCCCGCCGACGCCGAAGCCGTCCGCTCGGAACTCGACGAGTTCGAAGCAGCCGTACGCCGGGCGAAGCAGGACAGCGCTCACGCCCGGACGGAGCCGGCACCGGCACACCACCAGGAATCCCAGAAGTCGCACCACCAGGAATCCCAGAAGGAGTCGGGCAGTGACCACGTCGACAGCTGACAGCAGTTCCGAGCGGCCGGAACCGACCGATCTGCGAGCCGCCGCGGCCGATTTCGCCTGGCTGCTCGACCGGTTCGCCACCGACACCGCCGGTGTGGTCGACGCCATCGCGGTGTCGTCCGACGGCCTGCTGATCGCCGTATCCGACCTGCGCGAGCACGCCGACTCCGAGCGGCTCGCCGCGATCGTGTCCGGCCTGACGAGTCTCGCCGCGGGCGCCTCCGGCAACTACGGTCTCGGCGGCCTCGACAAGGTCATCATCGACCTGGAGGGCGGCCATGTGCTGCTGTCGGCCATCGGCTGCGGCGCCGTCCTCGGCGTGGTGACCTCCAAGGAGGCGAAGCTGGGCAACATCGCCTACGAGATGACCCTCTTCGCCAACCGGGCCGGGGCCGCGCTCACCCCCCAGCTGGTTCTGGAGCTGAAGAACAGTGTCGGCGCGGCGCCGGCCGGCTGACCGTTCCGTGGCCGAGCCAGCGGTACAGGCACTTGAAGAAGGGGTCGTGATGGCCGTCGGTGGACCACCACACGAGGCAGCGGGGGACGCCGGGGACTCGCCGGAGCCCACCGGACGCGCCCGTGGGATCCGGCCGTTCCTGCTGACCGCCGGCCGGGTGTCGGGCGGCGGCGCCGCTCCGCCCATCCCGGTAGAAACCCAGCTCGTGTCGACCGCGGCCGGGCTCTCCGTCCTCCACTCACTCACTTTCGAGCACCACGACATCATCGCGACCTGCCGACGGCCGCAGTCGGTGGCGGAACTGGCCGCCGCACTGCGACTGCACCTCAACGTGGTCCGCGTGCTGGCCGAGGACCTGTGTGCCGCAGGGCATCTGTCGATTCACCGGCCGAACGCCAGGACCACCCAGGATCTCTCCGTACTGCGAAGGGTTATCGATGGTCTCCGTGCCGTCCCCGACTCACCGGGCCCACTCCGTGACACCCGTTGAACAGCCTCCGACACCGGTCAAGCTGGTTGTCGCCGGCGGCTTCGGAGTGGGCAAGACCACGACCGTGGGCTCGATCTCCGAGATACGACCGCTCACCACGGAAGCCGCGATCACCGAGGTCGCGGCAGGAGTGGACGATCTCACCCACACACCGGGCAAGACCACCACCACGGTCGCCATGGACTTCGGCTGCATCACCATCGACGCGACACTGAAGCTGTACCTGTTCGGCACCCCGGGCCAGGACCGGTTCGGCTTCATGTGGGACGACCTGGTGGAGGGCGCCCTCGGCGGTCTGGTGATCGTGGACACCCGCCGACTGGACGACTGCTACGCGGCGGTGGACTACTTCGAGGACAAGGGCATCCCCTTCGCGGTGGCCGTCAACGCCTTCGACGGGGAGGTCGAGCACGACCTCGGCGAGGTGCGATGGGCACTGGACGTCGCCGAGCACGTCCCCCTCGTCGTCTTCGACGCCCGGAGGACAGGCTCGGTCCGCGACGCTCTGCTGGTCGTCCTGGAAGTCGCCCTGTCCCGCGCCGAGGCCGCCGCGAGGCCCTGACGGAACGACCAACCGGCTGATCGCCGTCGCCGCCGGGTGGGGTTTTCCTGTACGAGGGTGGAACAGATCTGCCAATCACGTGGTGGGGACCGCGGAGCGACAACAGGGGGCTGGGCGACGGCTGGGCTGTGGCCTTCGGGGTCGGCCTCAAGAGCAGCAGCCCGAGCTGCCCGTGCCGGCCGGCCCGTCGTGGAGGCCGTCGTCGTGCCCGGCGGCGATCCGTGCCCATTGCGCGGTCGGCCGGCCGTCCTGGCGGAACTGCTGACCGCGGGTCTCGTACGGCTGCGGCCAGCCCGGCGGGCAGTCCTCCCAGGTCTCCTGCCGCCCGTAGACAGTCATGTCCAGGATGCCGTACGACGCCGCCATGGGTTCGACGCCGCGGCTGGTGGTCCAGTACGTCTCGTAGACACGGTCGCCGTCGCGGAGGTAGCACGCCTTCATCCCGAAGTGGCGACCGGCGACGAGCCGTTCGTGGGACTCGGCGGGTACGGAGTACCAGGGCAGCTCCCAGCCCATGAATCGGCGGTAGCGGTCCGACTCCTCGTAGGGCCCCTGGCAGAAGACGGCGAACGTGACGTCACGCTGGTGCAGATAGGACAGTTCACGGACCTGGCCGGTGAAGAAGGTGCAGCCCTCACACTGCTCGGCGGCGGGGCGGCCGTCATGCCACATGTGATACGACACGAACAGCTGGGTGCGTCCCTCGAAGACGTCGATCAAGGGGACGGGTCCCTTGCCTCCGACGAGCGAGGTCGAGGGGTCCACCTCGGTCATGGGCAGACGGCGCCGGGCGGCGGCGATCGCGTCGCCCTCCCGGGTGTGCGCCTTCTCCCGGGTGCGCAGGGTGTCGATTGCGGCCAGCCACTCCACACGGGAGACGACGGGCGGCGTGTTCGTTGCAGTCATGTCCGTACTGACCCGGCAGCCCGCAAAAACTCATCGTTCGACTGATCAAGACTGCGAACGGACACGGAATGCGGACGCCGTCCGAGGTCATGGCACAGTGCCGGACGGACAGATTGCTGCCGGAGTGGAAGGACGTACGAACCGATGAACTCCCAGGCTCCCGAACAGCACGAACCGGCAGAGCACACCCGATTCGCCGCCTACACAAGGGCCTTGGAGCAGGTCACGGCTTCCGATGAACCTGACCTGATCCGCAGGATCCTCGCCGACCCGGACCAGACGATGGCCCGATCAGCGATCGTCCGCCACATCGATCGACAAGCCGCCACCCGCTACTCGACCCCTGCCTACGACGCCTGGGCCGAATCAGTCGCCCAAGCAACAGCCGGCAACCCCTTCCTGACCCAGCGCCTTCGGGATTGGGCTCTTCTACGATCCATCGCAGTCACCCAGCAGTGGGATCCCGCATCCCTCGCAGAGGCCCCCAACTGGCTGCAACTCAAGATCGCGGCAACCCCAGCCATCCCCTCCGCAGCTCTCACGCTCCTCGCTGCCGAGGGCCGCACCAAGCGGATCCGTCACACAGCCAGGATGAGCCTCGTCGAGCGAACGAGTAATCAGTGACGGCAAGCCACCTGCTCACCATGAGTTCCTCCTCACGGGCTCAGCAGCGCAATCCGGCCGGTCATCAGGACGTCGTGATTGGCGAAGAGCGCGTCGAGGACGATGCGTCGGCGGATATGTGCCGACCACTTCGCATACGGCAGGTCTGTGTACGCCTTGACCATCCGGGCGCGGCTCGCTTGAGTCAGGATCCATCGGGCCTGGTCACCACCATGGGTACGGCCGCCGAGGTCCCCTGCCAGGCGCCACAACTCTTCGCCGTCGCTCTCTTCGTCTACGACGGTGACGAGGCCGATGTCTCCCAGGCCGCGCTCGTCGCTGGACTGGGAGGTGTAGTGAGGAAACTCGGGCTAGCAACCCGCCACAGGCGCGCATGGTCGTGAGGTCGAGGGGCGGCGGCGTGTCGGTCCTGGGTGTGGCTTTTCACCGGGCAGCACCAGCCCTTCGGCAGCCAGGGCAGCGGCATGTCAGGCCAGCCGAGCGCGTCCACGAGACGCTCGCGGTCCGGTGCAGCCGTGACCGTGCCCCGCCCGGTCAGGCCGACGCGTTTCCCGTTCGGGGTGAGCCGGGTACGTGTCGATGGCCATCTGGGAACTGCCCGGCTCAGAAACTGTCGGGTAACCATGCGGCTACGCTGAGGGAGTGGCCTCGGCAGTGCTCCACCGGCGACTCAGGGGCTTCAGGCACTGGAGACAGATTCAGCTGTTTCCCGCGTTGACCGGGTCCGGAACATGGCGAACCCCATAGCCAATCCGATCAGTGCCGCCGAGATGTGGCCGATCGTGGTGAAGTCCGGCAGCCAGCCGTACCATTGCGCTGCCGTCAAGGGGTAGAGCACGGCTACTGCGCACCACCAGGGGCGGCCTCGGCGCGGCAGGAGTGGTGTGACCGCAGCGACGGCAGCGATGGACGCGTAGCTCACGCCGTAGTCCAGCGCGTGCCGGCTGTCTGCCGGATAGGTCTCCGCGCGGGTCGCTATCGATACGACGACCAATGTGATGAGAGTGGCGCTGACGTGGGCCAACAACGCTGCCCCTAGGGCGCGCAGGGCTCCGAGCCGGCGTTCCAGGAGGGCGAGGCAGACGGAGATGCCGAGTCCGACTACCAGTAGGTTGTCGAGCCATGTGGCGTCATCGAGAACGAGCAGGCTCCCGAAGAGCGTGGTAACTGGATGCCGGGGCAGGTTGTCCAGGTTGGTGCTGATAGCCTCAAATATCCGGTCCGCGGTCGGGCCTGGCAACACATGCTTGACAACCACCGTGCCGATAGTCAGAAGCGCCAGGTAGGTGAGAGTAGCCGGGCTGCGTCGCGGGTACTGGACGACAGCGCGTAGGAAGCGGCCGAGCAGGTCGCTGCGAGCCGGGACGCTGTCCGAAACATCGGTCATCATGCGGGTGGTCCTCAACACTCATTCGTTCGTCTGGCAGTCTGCCACCCGTGGCGACGGGTGATCCGGAGGTTCAGCCGGCACCCGACTGTCGACCGCGCCGACCCAGAAAATGTCGGATGACTGATCAGTTACGGTCAGTTGCGGCACCTGGGTCGCTCTCCGGACGTGGCGATGGCTCCGGAATGATCACGTGGTGTGTGTACAGGCGATAACTCCGGGGCCAACTGCAGCTCATGCTATTCGTCCAGCCTGACCGATCCGATGTGGCAGATTGTCAGGCCGCTACTTCCCGTGCGTAACCTGTGCAAAGGCGGAGCTCCGCGCAAGTACGACGACCGGTTGATCCTCGACTCCATCTTCTACGTGCTGCGGTCGGGCTGTCAGTGGCGCATGCTGCCACGCGACTTGATGCCATGGGATGCCGCCCATCGGTGGTTCACGAAGTGGCGTAAGGACGGCATCTGGGACCACGTTCATGACGCTCTGCGCCGACAGGTCCGCGAAGCTGCCGGACGCGACCCCGGACCCTCCGCAGCCGTGCTGGACGTGCAGACCATCAAGTCCAGCGACGGCGGTGAGGCCCGCGGGTACGACGCGGGCAAACGAATGACGGGCAGGAAGCGACACGTGGTAGTGGACACGATGGGCCTGCTGCTGGTCGTGATGGTGACCTCTGCATCCATGCAGGACCGCGCTGGTGGCAAGGAGATCCTGCGGCGTCTCGCGGCTTCATTCCGCACGGTTGGCCTGGTCTGGGCCGACGGCGGGTACGCCAACTCCGTTGACAAGAAGCTACTTTCTTGGGCTCGCGAGACCCTCGGCATGGTCCTGGAGATCGTCAAGCGCACCGACGACGTGAAGGGATTCAAAGTGTTGCCGCGACGCTGGGTGGTGGAACGCACCTTCAGTTGGCTCGTGCGCAACCGCAGGCCGGCACGGGACTACGAGCGCATGACTGCCACTTCGGAAGCGATGATCAAGGTGGCCATGATCCGTCTGATGCTGGCCAGACTCACCCGGTCGGCTCCGCGGTGGAGCATCAAAGAGCACAGCGTTCAGTAATCGATCAGTTACCCGACAGTTTCTCAGGCGGGTTCCGGCGTTCACCGCGCGCCCCCTCCCGCAACCGGCCCGAGGCCGACGCACACGCACCGTGGCTGGAGGGCGGACGCTGACCGGCGTCATACGCGAAGCGTCGGTGTGGGGAGAACATATTCTCCCCACACTGACAAAAGCAGTCCGTCAGAGCAGCCAAAAGGCCAGGTCAGTACTGGTCGCAGTTCTGGCCGTAACGATCGCAATCCCACGGGGCGTCGGCCTGATTGCTGCTGGCGCCGCCGCCGGCGAACGTGAAGGCCACGATTCCGAAGACTGCGGCGGCCGTCGCCAGGCTCGCGGTGATGCGCGCGGCGAGACGCTTTTTCATGGATCCTGCAGAAGTCATGTGGATGCTCTTTCCTCTGTGGGGGGTCCCGCAAGTAGTTGAAGTCTAATGCATCTGTGAGGAAAACATTGATTTCGAACCGTCAAAGTCCAACGCGAGAAGCCGGGTTGCCCCGTGAAAGCGCCCTTCGTCACCGTGCACGTGCGGGTGCTGGCTCTGGCTCAACGGCGCGCCCTCTTTAGGCGGCACTCATACGATGGTTTGGTAGTCCACGCTCACACGGTGGAACGTACCCGCCTGGCGAACTCTTCGGTACGTACAGCATGGTGCCAGGCGGCGTCCCGCGCCTGGCAGGCGGCGAGGACTTCGGCCGGGTTCTCTCGGAGCTCATGGTCGTCGAGAAGGTTCGCGGCACGGGCATCGCCCGGCAGATCCACGATGAGCTGCTGCGTGACAGAACGGAGGAACGTGTCACGCTCCTGGTCGATCGGGTCCATCCCAAGGTCCGTGCGCTGTACGAGTCCTGGGGCTACGAGTGGTTCGGCGAAGTGCTGCCGTTTCCCGAGGTGCCTTTGTACGACGCCTTGATCCTCCGACGCGGAACTGGATGAGCGGGCCAGCCCATGCTGAGTCCGTGAGGGCGGTGTGCTGCTGTGGGAGTTGCCGCAGTGCTCTCGGAGCAGTACTCACGCGGCACACTCCAGCCCCTCGGGCCTTGGGATACGTCGTCGACCGTACCCCGATTCGTCAGGTCTCCTGCGGAGCCGGTGCCTGCCGCGAGTGATCTCGCTTCCTGTCGCTGACCCCTCTGCGGCGCATAGCCTGCCGTCCGGGAGTTACGACCTAGGAGGAGCCGCATGCCCAGGACTACTCAACTGCGCACTTACACCGTCCGGGAGGGAATGCTCGACGAGTGGGTGGAGCGGTGGCGTGCGGAAATCGTGCCGCTGCGCGTGGAGTTGGGGTTCGCCATCGATGGCGCCTGGGTGGACCGGGAGCGCAATCAGTTCCTGTGGCTCATCTCGTACGACGGCCCGGAGACGTTCGCCGAACGCAACGCGGCCTACTGGGCTTCACCGGAGCGAAAGGCGATGAACCTGGACCCGGACGAGTACCTGGTGCACACCGATGACCGGACGGTCGAGCCGCAGTTGTGATCACGGGTCCAGCGGCAGCATGTGGTGTCGCCGCTCCTCGTTGCTGAGAACGCGGAAGACCCGGCCGCGCGCTTCCGCTTCCAGGCGGTCGAAGTCGGGGTTGGCGAGCCATACGCGGGCAGTGCCGTCGGAGGACGCGGTGAGCAGGCGTGTGCCGTCCCGGGACCATGCGACCGAGGTCACCTTGTCCTGGTGCACTCCGACGATGGCGATCTCCTCAAGGGTCGCCGACGACCAGATGCGTACGGTGCGGTCGTCGGACCCGGTGGCGATGATCCGGCCGTCCGGCGACCAGGCGACAGCACGGACGCGGCCCTCGTGGCCCTTGAGGACCTCGATGCGGCGGCCTGTTGCGGTGTCCCAGACGGCCGCTGTCCAGTCACCGGCGGCGGTGGCGACCCGCTCCTCGTTCGGGGACCAGGCGACATCGTCGACGTAGTTGTCGTGGCCGCGCAACACTGTGAGCTGCCGGGATTCGGCCACGTCCCAGAGCCGGCATGTGCGGTCGTCCGAGGCGCTGGCCAAGAAGCGGCCGCTGGAGGACCAGGCAATTCGGCTGATCCAGTCCTGATGTCCCGTCAGGCAACTCAGTTCTGCACGATCTTGGGCCGCCCACACCCTCACTGTGCCGTCGTGGTCTCCGGTGGCGACACGGTTGCCGTCCGGGGCCCAGCCGACACACTCGACCACAGCTCCCCGGTGGTCGAACTCGCTCTCCTGACCCGGGCGGACGATGCGGAAGAGACCGTCGTTGGTGCTGATGGCCATGCGGTCGTCGATCGGTGACCACGCGGTGCTCCATACGCGGTCCGTCTCTTCGATCACATGGCTGGAAGGGGCGCCCGTTGCGGCGTCCCATACTCGGACCGTTCCGTCGTCCGACGCGGTGGAAATCCAGGTCTCGTCGTGCGACCAGGCCGCCTGGTTCACGGGCCCGTGGTGCCCATCGAGAAGCAGACTCTCGGCACCGCGCGGCCTCAAGTCCCATACGCGTGCGGTGCCGTCGGTGGAGCTGGTGACGATCTGATCGCCCGACGGGGACCACGCAACACCCCAGACCGTGTCGGTGTGTCCTCGCAGGACGGCGATCACCTTCGCGTCGTGCGCGTCGACGATGCGTACGGTCCGGTCGGAGGAGGCCGAGGCGAGCATCCGCCCGTCGGGTGACCAGGCGATGTTCCAGACGTAGTCGGTGTGGCCGCGTACCAGGAGCCGCAGTTCGCCGGTCTCGGCATCGGAGATCCGTACCGTGTGGTCACCGGAGCCGGTGGCTATGAGGCGTCCGTCCGGGGACCAAGCGATGCCCTCCACGAAGTCGGTGTGGCCGCTCAGCGTTGTCACCGAGGTGCCGGTGGCCAGGTCCCACACCAGGGCGGTCTGGTCGTGCGAGGCGGAGGCCAGGCGGGTGCTGTCCGGCGCCCACGCGAGGCCCCACACGTCGTCCCGGTGTCCCCGCAGCTCGTGGACGAGATCCCCGGTTTCGGCGTTCCACACGCGCGTCGCCTGGTCGCGTGCGGTAGCGGCAATCCAGCGCCCGTCGGGTGACCAGGCGACCTGTCGCCCGGTGTCGGCGGCGCCGGTGAGCAACCGCAGTGGTTCTCCCGACGTGGCGTCCCAGATTCGTACGACCTGTTCGCGGCCCACGGTGGCGACCCGGGCCGAGTCCGACGACCAGGCCACGCTCTCGACCATCGTGCCGCCGGACGGGAGGACGTGCAGCGAGCGACCCGACCTCGCGTCGTATAGGCGAGCTGTGCCGTCTCTCGACGCGGTGGCCAGAAGGCAGCCGTCCGGCGACCATGCGATGTGCCGGACCACGTCGGTGTGTCCGTCCAGTTGGGTGCGCAGGTGACTGGATGCCAGAGCCGTCATCAGTCCGCGTCTGGCAGCCGGGGTCGGGGTGCATTCCCCCAGCGCTGCCAGCGTCAGCAGCAGCGAGTGCTCCGGTTGCAGTTCCGCGGCGCCGAGCGCGTACTGCCCGATGCTGTCCGAGACGCGGCGCAAAAGGCGAGATCGCGTCGCTGCGAGAACTCGACGAGAGACTGCGCGGTCCCCGAGGCCTGCCCGGTCTCTTGCAGCGCCTGCAGCCATCGTCGGGCCAGGGTGAGCCGTTCGCCGGTGAGCAGGTAGTCGGGGCTGCGTCCGGAGCGGTCCCAGTCCTCTGCCCATCGTTCGAGCTCCGCGCGCTGACGCAGTTGCTCGGTATGTGCCTCGACTTCCTGCCGCAAGGGGGCCCACTGACGGAACAGAGCCTCGTGCGTCACCTGGGCATACGGATCTTGACCCGCGTGTACGTCCGACATCAGCAGGCGCGCGTCGACAAAGGCGTCCACGACGCGTCGTTCCTGCGCCGTCAGCTCGGCGAGCGGTACGCGGCGCCGGGCCACTTCCTGACCCTGCACGGTGACGAACCTGAGCAGCACCTTCAGTACGAAGTCGATACCGTCGTCTCCGCAGCCGAGCTCCGACACGGTGTCGTCAGCCTGACGCGCGAGGGCCCCGGCGACGCCGCCGAGGCTGTGATACAGCTCCTCCGACACCGTCTCACCAGGACCGGAGGCGAAGTACAGCTCCTGCAACAGATACGCGAGCAGCGGCAGCGCGTCGTCCGTGCCCACGTCGTTGACGAAGGCCTCCACAACGCCAGGCGCGAAGGAGAGACCAACGAGTGCGCCGGGCCGCTCCACCACCTGGGCGAGTTGGTTCCTGCCCAGCGCGCCGATGGCGACCGGGTGCTGGAACAACTCGGCGTGACGCGTACCGAGGAGCTGTCCCAGGAACTCCACACGAAGCGTGGCGAGCACCCGGATCCTCGCATCCTGCGTCACGCAGGCATGCAGCGCCTCCAGGAACTGGGCACGCTCCCGCTCGCCGGCGAGAGTAATGATCTCTTCGAACTGATCGACTACGACCAGCATGTGGCGGAACCTGCTTCCGCGCAGCCGGGCCAGCTCCGCAGGCACGGAGGCAGGGTCCTGCCGCAGGCGTCGTAACACCGCGCCCGCTGATTCGTGCTCCCCACCAGCCGTGGAGATGGCGGAGGCCAACGCCCCAAGCGGATTGGGGCCCGGCGAGAAGGCGGGCAGGATCGACCACCGCCGGACGCGCAGCCGCGGCAACACCCCCGCTCTCACGAGCGACGATTTCCCGCTCCCCGAGGCCCCGACGAGCACGAGAAACCTGTCGACGGGCTGGTTCTGCGGTGCGTGCAGCCGCCGCGTCAGATCCTCGGACTGGTTCTCCCTGCCGAAGAAGACCGCGGCCTCGTCCTCCACGAAGGCATCCAGCCCGGGGTACGGGACCCGGTCGTGGGGCCAGTCCGTCGGCGGAGGAGCAGGGTTCTCCAGCCGATGGACCACGATCTGCATCACCACCATCGTGACGATCAGCAAGCCGATGGCCGGGATGGCAACCTGCTGGAGCAGATGCAGGAGCCACGGGGCTTCGTTCTCGCTGGTGGCGTAGTTGGTGACGATCCCCAGCAGGCTTGCGACGAGCACCAGCATTGCCTGGAGCAACAGCTGGAGGCGGTTCCTCATGACGGACCAGCCGTCAGCACGCCGTTATGCTGCCGCAGCACTCCGTGTCCCCGCTCTGCCGTCGTCAGTCATTGGGCATCGGGTCACCGACGCTTGTGAACATCATCTGCGGGGTGGGGGCCGATCTCAACAGGGCCCTGCAAAACCGGTCACGGTGTGGTGTGGCGCTGAACTCTTCCCTTGCCGATCAGGTGAGCTGGTAGTCCGCGTGCGGGACGCCCACTTCCCAGACCGCTTCAAAGGCACTCGCACACAGTTTGATCTCCGCAGGGTCCGTGCTGATGGAGGGGCCCAGCCACTCGCCCTCGCCGTCAAAGTGGTTCACCAGCAACAGAGATGAGTCGAACAGCCAGAAGTCGTTGCCGGGCAAGGCAATGCCCGTGGCCTTACGGCGCGGCAGCCAGCGCACTTCTTCGCCTGCGGCGATGTTCAAGCCGTTCGTCACCTCGTGCTCGAACCGGATGTACTTGCTCACCGGCTCGGACACGATCCGCGCACGGCGGACCTTCACACCCCGGCCCGTCGCCTCGGACACCAGGGCCAGCCAGTCGGCCCACCTCTCGCTGGGGTCGATGGCGACGCCGGCGGCCCAGTCGATGTAGGCCGGGTCCGACTTCATGTAGGAATCTCGCATTTCCAGGTGGACCGCCGACTCATGGCAGCCACGGAACAGGTCCTCAAACGTCGGAACGGTGGTCACGCTTTACCTCCAGAAGAACTGGACCTGCGGCGAGGGATCTCCAGCCGACGACGTGCTGGCCGGGGTGACGACTCGGCGGAGGCTCACGGTGGCATAAGCCTCGGTCTGGAGCGTGCCCCAGATCATTTCGGGGACATATTCCTTGCCAGTGCCGCGTCTGCCGGTACCCAGCCGATCACCTCGTCCTGGATGTCTTCCGTGCCGCTGGACAGCCGCTGCTGCCAGGGGACCGAACTGGTCACTGTGCGTTCCCTTCGGTTGCTGATCGTGAACCAGCGGAAGTCATACCCCGTGCAGCGGATCGCGCATCATCGCGGCGAACACCGGTGAGTCGGCGAAGGGCTACGTCGGCGCAGTGCCGCAGCTCAAGGCTCACAAGAGGTTCCTCCTACGGGTTCAACAGCGCAATCCGGCCGGTCATCAGGACGTCGTGATTGGCGAAGAGCGCGTCGAGGACGATGCGTCGGCGGATGTATGCGGACCACTTCGCATCCGGCAGGTCTGTGTACGCCTTGACCATCCGGGCGCGGCTCGCCTGAGTCAGGATCCATCGGGCTTGGTCACCGCCATGAGTACGGCCGCCGAGGTCCCGTGCCAGGCGCCACAGCTCTTCGCCGTCGCTCTCGTCGTCTACGACGGTGACGAGGCCGATGTCTCCCAGGCCGCGCTCGTCGCTGGACTGGGTGGTGTAGGCGACGGTGAGGCTTTCGAGGGGGAAGACGGTCACACGGCTGGTCGCGGTCAGCTCGGTGAGGGACATGGGGTGTTGTCCGTTCTGGCGCGGGAGGGCGAGCGGGCCGGCCGGGGGAGGGCCGACCCGCTCTGAGGGGGAGTGCGGGTCAGCAGCAGGGGCCGTCGCCGCAGCAGGCGGGCGCGTTGCACTCCGCAGCTGTGCCCCACAGCCGTTCGTCGACCTCGAACCCGGCGGACTTGATCTTGTCCACGACGTCGACCATCAGGCCGCGCGTGCGGACCTTCGAGTTCGGCTGGTGGTGCAGGAAGTAGCCGAAGTTCCGCTCACACCAGTCGGCGTACCAGCTAGTGTGCAGGATGAGCGTGTGCCAGCCCGGGTCGACCAGCTCGGACGGCGCCATGGCGGCTCCCTCGCCCGTCGAGCCCATGACGAAGACCAGGGCGAGAGCCTGGTCGACGACGCGCTCGGCGACACAGCGTTCCAGGCCGTATTCGTCGGCGCAGAACGCGGCGAGCGTGTCGAACTCGGTGTCGGTGACGAGGGAGCGTCCGGTGCGCGTTTCTGAGGCGACGGCGGTAGTCATCGTGCCGCCTCCTTCATGCTCACGCTGCTCCTGGGCGGGGTTGGGCCGGGTGGCCTTTCTGGCGGGGTTGTGCAGAGCACGGGTTCACCTCACAGTTGGAGGACCTATGGGTAGCCCTCTCCCGGAGTGCCGAATGCCGTCGTGTGCTCAGGGAGAGGGAGCCGGTAGATAGACCGCCGCGCAACGTGACGCAGCCCGTACGCAGCGGGAAACGGAGATCAAGCTGGCAGGTCGTCAGAGATAGTTTTGTGTGTCAGCGACCGGCCAACTGGAGCGTCACGATGGCCGTCTCTTCTGCGGGATCGGGCAGGATGCCGACCGCGAAGGCTCACAATCGCGCGCCGATGGCGATCCGGTCGTTGCCGGCCAGACGCATCATCGCCTGGAGCACGATCTTCAAGCGGCGCTCGTCGAGGTGCTCCGCGGCGGAGAGATAGCTCTGCCGTACGCCCACGATCGACAGCACAAGCCCGAGAAACGCGCGCTCGCCATCGTCGAGCCCGAGCGAGTAGAGGCGTCCGGCCATGCCCTCCCACCGACACTTCATGACGCCGCCTTGCTTCGTCACGAGCGCTGCACGGACGTTGTCGCGGGCCAGGAGCTTCCGCTCTTCGACGAGGGCCTGCACCGCGGTGCGGTCGCGGAGGTCGGCCGCTGACCGCACGAGGAGCTCGCCGAGTTGCGGTGCGTCGGGCTCGTCGACCGATGTGCAGGAGGAGATCGTGGGGGTCGTCATCCGAGTGCCTCCGCGAGAGGTCGTCCGTCCTGGACGAATGCTGCTCTGAGCGCTTTCGGGTCGGTGAGGCGACCGGATCCGTCCGGGCGTTCCAGCCATGCGCGCTCGTCGATTGCGTACAGAACCGGCGGGCAGGCGAGCACCCAACCGGGCGGGTGCACTGTCAGCTGTTGTAGGTCGTCCAGTTCGTCACCGAGACATGGGGGTAGAAGCCACCAGGCCTGCGCCGTCGCAACGTCGACCAGGACGGGGCCGAGTTGCCGTCTGCTCACGTGTTTCATGGCTCTGACAGACCGGAGCAACGGGCCCTCGGCTACGCGCCAGTGCTCGCCACTCGGGATTCGAGCGTAGTCCTCGGCGGCCCACGCCCGACGCACGTCAGTGGGGGTCCGAGTGCAGGAGAGGAGCCAGTCCTGGCCTGCCTGCCAGGTGGTTCCGGTGATGGGCTTCGTGACCATGACCAGGACGTTAGGCCGAGCAATTGCGCGCCTGCGCGGCGATTGCGTGCGATTGCGCGTACGGGCACAGCGTTTGCGGTCGATTGCCTATGGCAGGTCCAAGGAAGCCCTCGCCCGGCCGATCAGGCGGCGTGCAGGCGCCCCGTACTCAGCGGACTCGGCGAACCAGTCCCACGCCCGCTCGTACAGTTGGATGTCCTCCTCGCCGGTGAGCCACAGCTCTTCGCTGATCGTCTCGACGATGACCAGCCTTCGGTCGTAGATCCAGAAGGCGTGCGGGGCCGTACGGCGCAGCTGTGCGCCGAACGGGAGGATGCCCAGCTCAATCCGGCGCTGGCCCACCAGGTTGTACAGCCGGTCCAGTTGCTCGGCCATCACGTCCGCAGGGCATGAGCGGTGGTACAGGGCGGCCTCGCACACGAGGAACCGGAAGATCTTCTCAGGGTCGTACAGCGCATCCTGGCGGCGCATGCGGGCCTCGACCGCTGCCTCGGTGGTCGGGGGGATTCCCCGGAACTCCGCGTTGGCGTCGAAGATGACTCGCGCGTACTCCGGCGTCTGGAACAGCCCCGGAACACGAGAAACTTCGAGCCCGCGGATCGCCTTCGTGGCTTCGGTCTGCCGGACGGCAATCTCTTGGCGGCCACGGTGTCCGCCGGCCAGCTGGCGCCGCCAGGAGCGGTGCCGCTGCTTCATCTCCAAGCCGGCCCGCAGCCCTTGGAGCTCCTCCTCTACGTCGCGTCTGCCGCAGGCCTGCGCCCACGCGGTGAGGTCGGCTGCGGTCGGAGTTTGCTTGCCGTTCTGGAGCCGGGAGACCTTCGACGGTTGGCAGCCGAGCTTGGCGGCAAGGTCCTTGCCTTCCAGACCGGCCTCGGTACGCAGCTCGCGCAGCCGCGCGCCGAGGGCTTCTCTGGCGGTCTGGTAGTCCGTGCTCACACGGTGGAACGTACCCGCCTGGCGAACTCTTCGGTACGTACAGCATGGTGCCAGGCGGCGTCCCGCGCCTGGCAGGCGGCGAGGACTTCGGCCGGGTCCTCGGTGACGTACACGCCCAGGGTGGTGTCTTCGTCGTCGAACGCGAAGCGCACGAGGATTTTGGAGTCGAAGAGCCAGAAGTCGTAGTCGGACAGCCGCAGTTCCTGCGCTTGGGCGCGGGTCAGGTTGCGAATGTCCTCGCCCGCGGCCACGTTGCCCGGGGCGCTCGCGAGGAGGAACTCCTGCCCCTGGGTGGGCGGTTCGTCCACGAAACGTACGCGTTCGAACCGCTTGCCCTTCGCCGTCTGCGCGCGGACGTTCTCACGCCATGCGTTGTCCGGATCCTGGGCGATGTCCTCGCCCGCGAGGAACCGCTGCCACTTGGTGCTGTTGCGGTCGGAGGCGTAGCCCCGGCGCGTCTCCAGGCGCCAAGCGGTGTGCTTGAAATCGCTGAAGAGGTGGGAGATCGAGGCGAACGGCTGGAGTTCGGGCGCGTCGCTCCTGGGCGCGTAACGGGTCAGCAGGCTGCGCGGCACGCGGACGAACGTCTCGGACTCCTTGACGTCCCGCAGCTGGGCCAGATGCTCCGGGTCGGTCTCCCGTTCGCCCTGGACGAGGACCTCGTCCGTTCCTTCGATGTCGTACAGGGTGGGGCAGTCACCGTCGTCGCTGGTCGTACCGATGAACCTGAGCGTCATGTGGCCCTCCGTCTGCGTTCGTTGGAAATCTAGGATGCTTGGGCACGACCGGGTGCATCCAAGGATTGCAGCAGATTGCGCATCCAGTGTGGCGGGCATGAATTGCGCGCAAGCGGGAGAGACGAAGGGCTATACGTGCGCCTTGCCGAGGCGCGGCTGCGGGAGCCGGGGCCGAGGCCGTACCAAGCGGATCCGTCGCACAGCCAGGGCGAGCATTCAGCGAACGAGCAATCAGTAACGGCAAGTCACCAGCACCTGGACGTCTGTGGAACAGATGCGCGCGCCTTGTTCCTGAAGACGAATGTGGGACTACGCCAACTTGCCGTGCTGCAAGGCCTGCGCGAAGTTACACCAGGCATCACGTCGAACCGTGACCACGGGGCCCATCGCGCTCTTGGAGTCGCGTACGAGCACACGCGCATCGGTCAACGCGCACTCGACGCACTCGCCTCCCGCGCCATTGCTGTACGTCGACGTGAACCAGATCAGGTGGCTGTCGTCCTTGGGCTTTGCAGTGCTCACCTTGTGTGTTCCTTCAGGACGGAGTTGATCAGTTGGGCCGAACGCTGAGGACTGAGGGCCGCGGCTCGCAAGCCGTCGAATGCCCTCGTGTACTCACGAACATGATGCTCGCCTTCCAAGTACACGGCATCGGTGATGCCGTCCCGGTACACCAAGTCCTGGTCTTCCGGGTCGGGGAAGCCGAGCATTGTGAAGGAACCCGTGGCTGGATAGGTGCCTGAGTCGAAGGGAAGCACCTGCAAGTTCACGCTGGGCAACTCGCTCATGTCCAGGACGCGTTCAAGCTGCTCGCGCATGAGTGCTCGATCCCCGATGACGTTGCGCAGAGCGCCCTCGTTCACGATGAACCAGGCGTCGGGGGCGTCGGCTCGCGTCAGCATGGTCTGGCGCTCCATGCGTACACGCACGGCCTTGTCGATGTCCTCGGCCGACATGTGAGCTCCCGTTTTGTGGAGCTCGCAGGTGTACGACTCGGTCTGCATGAGGCCTGGGATCAGCTCGCATTGGTACTGGCGGAACGTGGAGGCTTCCTGCTCCAGCCCGATGTAGATGTTGAACCACTCGGGGACGCCGGATCCGTGCACCTGCCACCAACCACGCGTCTTGGCCTCCCGGGCCAATGACTTGAGGAACTCACGCAGCTCGTCGGTGGTGCCGTAGAACCGGCACAGGGCATCGATGTCCGACGGTTGGACCCGGCCGCTGCCGGTCTCCATCCGGTTGACCTTGGAGCCGCTCCAGTCCAGCGCCTCGCCGACCTGAGCGCAGGTGAGTGCGCTCTTCTCCCGGAGCTTCTTCAGCTCGATCGAGAGACGGCGGCGGCGTGCCGTCGGTGAACCGGCCATCTCGAACCTCTCAACCATCCGTGGAGTAGCGGGTGTTCAGTCTCACGCCAAGGGGCGTGCTTGCCAATCACTCGGAAGTGGGAATCCCGCCGTGCACATTGCAGAACGGGATGAGTGGAGGCCATTCTAGCGAGCAACGCGACTCACTGTGAGTGCGCGTAACGCTCTGCTGATCATGTGAGGTCAGTGCAGAGGCGACATGCGACGAGAGAGGTCCTTGTGATCCAGGAAGCGTGTATGTCACGAAAGCCGTGGGACCTGGCCTTCTCGGCCGAACCCGAGGAAGTAGCCGCCCTGCGGCGCGTCATGCGACTTCATCTGGGGCTCTGGGGACTGCACGAAGTGACGGACGAAGCCCAGCTCTGCGTCAGCGAGCTCGTGTCCAACGTCATCGCGCACGTCGGCAACGGCACGCCGGCCACACTCGCGGTCTCCATGAACGGCACGTACCTGCGCATTGAAGTCCACGACCCCGACACACGCGCCCTCCCCACGCTGATGGCCGCGGATTCCGACTCGGAGGGCGGACGCGGTATGGCCCTCGTCGACGCTGTGGCCGACCGTTGGGGCGTTCAACTTCGTCCTGACCGGAAGGTGACCTGGTGTGAGCTGGCAACGGGGCTCACCGCGCCGCACGGGCACCTTGGAGGCCTGAGCGTTTCGCGTGCTGAAGCGTTGCTGGGCCTGTACGCAGGAACGCAGCTGCCTGGCGACTCCCAAGAGGGCCGGTTGAGCTCAACGATCGCTGAGGAGGCTGTGATTGACGTCGTGACAGATCTTCTTCACTGGCTTCGCGCGCACGGTTGCGATTCCGACGAGATCATCGACCGTGCCCAGCGACACTTCGATGCTCAGACGGAACGGACTCCTTGATAGACAACGGAGCGCCTCCAGCGGCTAGTTCAGGTCAGGTTCCGGCATCTCGAAACTGTGTGCAGAGGAGGAAGCCTGAGGCTATTGTGCTTTCCGGCAAGGGCATCCGCTCTTGCTGAGGCTCTAGGGCTACAGCTCTAGGGAAGGGAGAGTTCAGCATGCCCAGGTACGTGCATGTGCCGACGGAAGCAACGCATCAGCTCATCCGGCAGGCGTACGAGGCGGGTGGCCCCTACCAGTGGGCCAGGGAAGCGTGGAAGAACTCTGAAGAGAGCCATGCTTCGATCATCCAGTTCGGGATCGAGGAACAGGCCGCGGAGAGCCGCGGCGTCCTACGACGGACGATCATGGATAACGGCGAGGGCATGGAGCCCGAGGATCTCAAGATCTTCCTCACCACGTTCGGTGGTGGCGGCAAGCCCATCGGGATGGATCAGAATTTCGGGCAAGGATTCAAGTCTGCCGTCCTGCCGTGGAACCCTTACGGGGTCGTAGTCATCAGCTACACGCTGAACAACCCCGACGGGGCCATGCTGTGGATCTATCGGGATGAACAAGGGAACTACGCCCTGAAGGAGTGGGCAGCGCAAGACGAGGATGGCGATTTCGTCTCGTACCTGTCTACTCCTCAACCTTTCAATGACCTTGAGCACGGTTGTGACTGGGGTGCGATTCGACCTGACTGGATGGAAACCGGCACCATCATGGTGCTGCTCGGCCAGTCCGCGGAGTCGAGCACTTGGCAGGGAGACCCCGAGCCTTCCCGCCACGAGAGCGTCGACGGGTTGATCAAGTACCTCAACGGCCGCCTGCTCAAGGTACCCGAGCGAAACGGCGCGCCCATCGAGACTACGGTCTTCGACCTGTACGAACGTAAGAGCGCAGAGAGGCGCGCGAGCAAGGACAAGACCGTGGTCCTGCCGAGCGGTCAGGAGATGGTCTGGCGGCCGCGTCGGATTTACGGGCTCCGACACTTCATTCCTCGCACCGAACTCACCGGGATCGTCCAAGTCGACGAACACGGGACGGAGGCTGAGTGGTTCTACGTTCCGGATCCAGAAGACCCAGTAAAGGGATCCCGGGACTACGTCCACCAGCGCCCAGTCGTCGCTGTTGACTACCAGGGCGAGCTTTACCATGCGGACTCGGCTAAGAGTCGGTATCGGCAGTTCGGCATCACTGACGAGATCAGGGGACGCACCTGGCTGATCCTGCGTCCTCCTGTCTACAGCGACAGCCGGCCGATGGAGTGGGGCGTCCTCACTCAAGCGTCCCGGAACATGCTCATGGCCAAGGGAGGCGTCGATCTTCCGTGGGACCAGTGGGGGGACGCGTTCTTTGAACGTTTCCCTGAGGAGCTTGCCCGTGTACGGGACGAGGCCCGGTCCGGCAATCGCGGGCAGAGCGATGCTTCGATGGCCAAGAATCTGTCACGGATTCTGGATCGCTTGAATCCTCGGTTCAAAGCGTCGAGAGTCCTCTCCTCGGCAGCGGGGCTGGTCATGGGATTTCCTAGCGGAGCAACGACGGGGATCCCGGGCGGCCAGCGAACGACGAGCAACAGTGGGGGCAGGGGAGCAGCTGGTGGAGCTGGCGGCAGCGCGGGTCCTCAGCAAGTGCTAGCTCCTGCCGTTGGCGGCACTGCATCCGGTAGGTCCGCGAGGGCCAAGGGAGGCTTCCCGGCGTTCGAGTGGAAGAGGTTTGAACCGGATGAGGCCAAGTTCCTGGCAAGGTACGACCAGAATGACACGATGACGCTTTCGGAGGGTGTCGTGTCTCAGGGAGTCGTCTTCCTCAACGAGGCTCATCCTGTCTTTATCCAGGAGTGCAACTATTGGGTCGACAGCGTGTGGCCCAAAGCAGACCCAAAGCAGGTCCAAGAGCTGGTTCACCGAGTGTACGGCGAGGAAGCAGTTGCCCACGTTGTTCATGCGCAAAGACTTAATGGCACCGTTGTAGCCAACAACGAGAAAAAGCCGACGGTGATCAGCGAAGAGGACGTCCAACTGTTCCTGGAGCCCGTTGCCTTGTCGTCGGCTCTACTCGGGCTTGTGAATGTCGAGCAGCGAATCCTGACACAGGGCGGAGGTCTGTTCGGCAGCCGGGCAAACGCTCAGTAGGTCAACGCTACGACTGTGCCGCCGCGTGCTGAATAGCTGCGGCGGCACAGTGATCTTAGATCAAAGAGCGTTGTTTGCTGCGAGATGCTCGTGAATGTGCCTGGCCAAGCTCTCGGCTAGACCGACGGGAACGGCGTTTCCGATCTGTCGGGCAATCTGCAGTTTGGTTCCGCACCACTTAAATTCCTCGGGGAAACCCTGAATCAGAGCCGCTTCGTAGTGCGTGATGGGCCGGTCGAGAAAAGGGTGAAGATAACGACCCTTTTCGGGCTTGAAAAACTCAGTGCGGATCGTTACGGATGGCGTCTTCAGTCGGAGCCGGCCCATTACATCGCCTGTGCCGCTATTGTGGCGATCCCAACTTTCCGTTGAGAGGCTGACAACTTCTCCGTCGATCACCGCAGTCTTGCCGCGAAGGTCTTTCCTGTTGCCGCCCGGTGGAATTGCCTTGTATCTGGCCAGAGAAAGAGCGGTTGGATTTCTGCCGATGTGGAGTTCGTTAGTTCGGTAGATGCCGGGAACGACATGTCCGAGGATCTGTGCCTCTCGCGCCGGGAGTGAATTAGTCGGAGGGTCTTCGGGGGTCTTTCTGAAAATTCCCTCGACGGTCACCCACGGTAGACGTCCAGGAGCGTCAAACAGTGCCGGGTCGTCCGCTGGATCCCTTTCATGTGTCGGGACAGGATGGCCCAGTGCTGGCAGATCCTTGTGTGTGGCGATTACAATAGCGCGCTTTCTGGCCTGAGGTACTCCAAAATCTGCAGCATTTAGAACGGTCCGTTCGGTGAGGTTGTATTGCCGCAGTAGACCTCTCTTGTTCGACACGAGAAGTGCCTTGTACTCAGGCGAGTTGAAAAATCGATCTACGTTTTCAATGACGAAGATCTTCGGTTCCAGTGACGCGACTGCGCGCACGTACTCGCGCCACAGCTTATTTCTCGGGTCTAGTGGATTCTCTTCTCCCAGTCCTGAAAAACCCTGGCACGGTGGGCCTCCGAGAATTACATCGACTTTCCCTTTGTAGGGAGAGGGGTCCCACTCCTTGATATCGCCAGCGAAGACGTCGCAAGTTCCGCTTGTGCCATCGCTAAAGTTCGCCGCATATGTCGCAGCTGCGGACTTTTCGAACTCGACCGCAGCAACCGAGCGGTACGGCGATGCTTCGCCGGGAGCAGGCTTGTACGAGTGGAAGCCTTGGGTGAACCCGCCGCAGCCAGCGAAGAGGTCGACGACGTTGATCGTGGCAGTGGTGCGGGCGGTCATGGCGGACAGACTACAGACTCGGCGTGCCGCCCCCCGGCCTGGCCGGAGGATAGCAGCGTACCGCTTGCGGTGAGTGACACGCTGGGCACGTCAGGCCGCCTTGTCTGCCGAGGATTCGCGCAGAACGTCGGCTATCGAGGATGCGACAGCGTGCGCAACGGGAGGCGGGAAGGCGTTCCCGATCTGCTTGTACTGTGCGGTCCTGCTTCCAGCGAACTGCCAGTCCTCCGGGAAGCCTTGAAGCAGTGCGACCTGCTCAGGAGTGAGCTTCGGGTAGCCCTTCCTGCCACCCCTGCCGACGTTGTGCTGCAGAACGAAGTCAGGCCCGGGAACCTGCGCTGCCGTGGAGTTTCCGTTGACGGCCAGCTCGGCCCACCTCTGCTTGGCACGTTCCGGACCTAGGTCTCCTCCGCCATGCTTTTCCGAGCCTCCGACAATTGTCGGAGCGATGTCATTAGCGAGGCGTGCCCACTCTGCCGCTCCTGGCCAGCCCCCAGACTGCATAGATTCGTACAGCACCTCGCCTACTGTCTGTGGGAGTTCCCAGGAGCCCATCGGCCATTGAAACTTTTTGAGCCCCTCTCGAACAGCCACGATAAGGGTTCGTTGCCTCGTCTGAGGAACACCGAAATTTTGGGCATCCAAGACGTTGAACTGCACTTCGTAGCCCAGGTTCCCCAGCGTGTCCGTTATTTGATTCCGGACGGGAGAAAATTCGCGGCTCCGTGCCAAAGTCTTAACATTTTCCAGCATTACGGCGCGCGGGCGGAGTATCTTGATGAGTCTGAGGGCTTCGGGTAGTAGATCGCGTTCGTCGCCCGCGCCCTTCTGTGCGCCGGCTATCGAGTAGGGAGTGCAGGGGACGCCCCCGGCAAGGAGGTCGACGGTGCTTATTCCGGCGTCCCGCTCTGGCTCAAATTCGCGGAGATCTTTTTCTATAACATTCCAAGAGGGACGGTTCAGACGAAGCGTTGCGCACGCTTCAGCCTTGCGCTCCACTAGTGCGAGGTGTCGGAAGCCGGCTCGTTCCACCCCTATGGCCTGTCCGCCGCCACCTGCACAGATCTCGAGTGAGGTCAGGTTCTCACTGCTCAGCAAGGTCATCCTCCCCGTCTAGGTGATGCTGGAGGAGAGGGTAGACGGCCGGACTGACAATCGCTCCTGCCTGCGGTTTTGCCCGATCTGCGCAGGTCTTCTTGGTAGTTGGGCGCCAACGCAAGCCTTCGGGAGGCGAGAACAGCTTGGCTGGTGTTTGGGCAATGGGTGCTCTAGACGTCAGCCAAGGGCAGTGGTGCCATACTGGGAGTTTCGCCTCGCCCTGACCAGCTGGATGATCTCGGCGGCTGAGGACTGTGCGGAGGCGTGCTCCCAGTAGCGAAGTACGAGCCACCCCGCCTTCTCTAGCTGCCTGTCGGTATCTCGATCACGTGCGACGTTGCGCGCTACCTTGTCCGACCAGTAGCCCGAGTTGGTCTTCGGAGAGACATAGTGTTCCGGACAGCCGTGCCAGTAGCAGCCGTCTATAAATACGGCGACCTTGGCGGAGCGGAACACCATGTCGGCTGTCCGGCGAAGGTCTGGTAGCGGCCTCGCTGCGACTCGATACCGCAGCCCACTAGCGTGCACGAGCCGCCTGACGAGAAGTTCCGGTTTGGTGTCCCGGCTCCGCACCGCCTGCATGTTGCGCCGTTTCGCCGCGGAAGAAGCCCAAGAGCCTTCTGGCGGGACCCAGATCTCAAGGGCTTCGGCTGCCTTCTTTCGCGACATGACGTCCTTGCCAGGTTGACGTTGACGGCTAGGAGCAAGAACCACGTTACGTGATGGCTGGTTTGCCTAGCCGCAGGTCGGAGAGTTCGCTAGGCACCCACGCCAACAAGCAGCTCGACTCTGCAGAGGCCAAGCAACCGTCCGTCGTCATGGTTGCCGAGAGGCCGCCCGCTTTTTGGCAGTGTCGTGCTTCCACGGCCTGCTCAAGGGCGCCTCGCGTCGACGTGCGGCGATCGGCCTCCGGCACCCTTGACTCGGGCCGCTCCAGCACGGGGAAGAGGCGAGCGGGTGGGGCGGGGGAAACGGGGTCCGGGTCGGCTGGCGGAGCGTGAGCTCGGTTGTTGGCTAGGCTGGGGCCGGATCAGCACTCCGATGCGTATCTGCTGGTAAAGCGACTGGCCTCCGGTGGGCGCATGGGTGCGATGCAGGTGGGCCTGCCGGAACGGTCGGCGGCTCACTGTGAGTGGGAGCGAGGGCTTGATGGCCCCTGGCGACTACTGCCTGCGCTTGCCCCGTTACAAAGAATCGCTTCTCACGTAGTAGGGATGATTACTTGAAAAGCGTCTCACTCCTGGTCCTATAATCACACGTAGGCATAGTCTCTACGTGGGACGTGGGCAGGCTCAGGGAGATCACCATGGCCGAGGCGAAGCAGCAGCGGATGTTTGGGTTCGTCCCCTATCCGGCGATCGGGTACCGGATGGGTGGACGGCAGATGGTGGCGACTGCCATGACGCCAGTCGAGTACACGGGTGTCGTAGGGCCGCGGGAGGTCTGGGACCCGCTGTCCGGTGGCGGGACCAACCGCAAGGAAGACAAGGCTCATCGGCAACGCATCGCCAAGTACATCGAGGAGACCGAGGACTATGTCCTGAACTCCATCCTGGTGTACATCGGGCAGGCGGACGCTCGGTTCGTTCCCGACGAGGGCGCCCCTGACGGCCAGCCCGTTAAGACCGGGGTGCTGTATGTCCGACCAGGAGCCAAGTTCAAGGTCGGAGATGGTGGTCACCGTACTGGTGCCTACACCGACGTGGTCGAGGCGCATCGCGAGCTCGATGACGACGTGTACCAACGTCTGGTCGCGAGCGGGCAGCCGATCATTGTGGTGCTCGACGACGATCACGTGCGTCGCGCCCAGGACTTCACCGATCTTCAGAAGAACGCCAAGCCTCTGAGCGCCAGCATCGGCCAGTCCATGGACCGCCGGCGTGCCCTGAACCGCATCCTGATCGAGAAGATCATCAAGCGGGACGACGTTCCTCTCTTTACTGAGGGGCGCCGCGTCGAGTTCCTCACCGACACTCCGGGCAAGCTGAGTGCCAAGACGATGTCGTACAAGACGCTCCGCTACGCCAGCGGGACGCTCTTGGTCGGCACCGGGCTTCGTGATACCCGCGGCTGGGAAGATGCCGTGGAGCTCAAGATCGCCTCAGACGAGAAGGGTGTCGTCGCCAAGATCGTTGAGTTCTGGCAGGGGTTGGGGGAGTTGCCCGCGCTCAAGGAGTCGCTGGGGCGGGAGAAGGGGATCGCCTTGCTCCGCAACGACACGTGGCTACTGAGTGCCAATGTCCTCTACGCGATCTCCGCTGCCGTTCACCGGGTCGTGTTCGAGGATAAGCGGCTCGACCTATCGGCCTGCATGAAGGAGCTTCACAGCTTCGACTTTTCGCGAGGGCGCAACAGCCCTCTTGTTGGCACTTTGGTGGATCCCGGGACGTTCAAGGCCGTTGCCGGTCGAAGCGCTTGGGAGGGTGCCGCGGATGTGATCGTCGAACACCTCGGCGGTCGCTCCGAGTCGAACTGACCACCGGTCCCGAGTTGTTGCCCTGAGCTTGGTTTCCGGCAGATCAGGAGATTCTTGTGTCGGCACTTAACCGTCAGATCGTTCACGCCGCCCTGAACGCAGCCACCGTCGCCGACGCTGAGGCGGTTCAGAGCCTGGTAGCGCAATCCTTCACCGATGAACACCGCCGTCCCGTAGGGGACAAGTGGAACAACTTCGGGCTGATGGGGTCGTCGGGCAGTTACGACTTGAAGCTCATCGAGCTCGTGACCAACATGCAGGACAGCGTCATCGAGCGGTTTGCTTTGCAGCAGTATGGCTCCAGGAGGGACGTACCATTTCAGACTCCTTTCGAGGCGGCCAGCGGGCTTCTCGGATACCTCGACTCGGGCGAGCAGTCCACGTTGGCCGTCACGACCTTTGAGGAATCCGACCCGCCCGCCAGCAACACCAAGCGCCTGACTGCAATCTTCCGGGACAAAGGCTGCGGTATGACGCCTGCCAGCGTGCCGAACACGATCTTCGCTCTGGGAGGCAGCAACAAGGAGGATGCTCTCTACCTCCAAGGCGCCTTTGGCCTCGGAGGGGCGATGACCTATCGCAATGCGAAGGCTGTGGTGGTGGTCAGCCGACGTGATCCAGCCCTACTCCAGGACGACGAGGAGGATCGCATCACGGTCGCCGTAGTCCAGTGGCAGGACAACACCAAGGGACAGACGGCCTACTACCTCGTGGATCGCGCGTGGAATACCGCGGGGGACACGGCGGAACCCTGGTCGTGCCCCCACGAGGACTACGACGACTTCGAGCCTGGCACCCACCTGGCCCTCATCTCTTACCGGGTGGACGGCGTCCAACGCCGGCGTGAGGGCGATGCGAAGTCCTTCGATGTCGTAACAAACACTCGGCTCTTCCACCCCGTATTTCCGACTCGATTCGTTAACAACACGACCCGGGGTCGGGCCACCACACTGGAAGGGTTGTCGTACCGTCTGGAACGATCGCAATACGAATTTGAGCGAGGCGAGGAAGTCCTGCCATTCCACCACCAGGGACAGACCTATCAGCTCCCGGTCCGCTACTGGCTGTTCGCCGGAGCTCCCAAGGATCCCGGCGGGCGCGATAAGTTCGTTGCCAGCGAGCACGCAGTTCTCTTTACATCCAACGGCCAGGTGCACCACCACCGGAGCCCTCGGGACGTACGGGATCAGACAGGCCTGAACAGGCTCTACGACCGCCTGCTCGTCGTTGTGGAGACGGATGAACTGCCCATCCACCTGCGCACCAGTCTCTTCACCGCCGACCGGAGCGAACTGGTACGCGGCGACGTCGCACTCCGCCTGGAGGAGGCCGTCCGAGCCCTGATTCGGGACTCGGCCGTCCTCCGAGATGCCAATAACGCGCTCATTCGCGCCTCCTACCAGGACAAGGCCAACCAGCCAACCGCCGAGATCGCTCGCAAGATCAGCCGTGCGCTCACCGTCAAGGGATTCTCGTTCGGCACCGGCACCGGCATCGGCGGTCAGGGAGGCGGCGAGGCATCCGGCCGTGCTGGCGGGGGCGGTGGGAGTCTCAAGCCTGTGGTGCTGAACCCGGACCCAACTGGCATCAAGGGGCCAGCAACCGTCCGGGCCGTTGTTGGAACAACACGCTCGATCACCTACACCATTGATGTCCAGGATTCCTTCTACGACCGGCGAGGACGGCTACGAGCTATCTGCGAGCACCCCGATATCGTCGAAGACAGGGAGATCACCACAGGAAAGGGACGCAACGGCCGGGTACGCGTCATGGTAGCGATACCTGAGACCGCCGAACTCGGCACGTACGAACTGCGCGTGGTGCTTGAGGATTGGATCCGTGCTGCGGGCGGGTTGGGCCACAAGCTCGAATACGTCACCAAGCTGGAGCTCGTGGAAGAGATCCCCGGCACGGGGACGGGTGCAGGGAAGCCGACCAAGGGTGCTCAGGGGCAGGGAGGACCAGGGCCGGGTGGCAATGTTGCACTTCGGTGGACAAGCCACGACTCGGAAGAGAACTGGGATCGCGTCACCGTCGGAGCCGTCGAGGACGTGCCAGCATCCATTCTCGCTGAGCAACAGTCCGACTATGCAGAACTGCGAGCCCTCGGTGGCCAGCTCATCCCGACCGTGCTGCTCAACCAGGAATACCCGCCCTTCAAGAAGTACCTTGCGGCTCGGAACAAGGAGTTGACGAGCGACAAGCGTGCCCGTGAGCAGTACGCCGTCGGAGTGGGCGTTTCTCTGCTTCTCCTCCAGCGGAAGCTCGACGGAATGAAGAAGGCTGGCCACGCGCTCCCAGACGACGACTTCATCGACGAGGCACGCCGAGCAGCCGCCAACGCGGTACTCGCCGTCATGCCCGCGTTCGACGACCTTGCGAAAGAGGTAGGACTCTCCGGGTAGTTGTCCGCCTCCTGGCTGATGTACTCGTCTGGCGGCGGAGAGAAGTGCCGCGCGTCCGTCTACGCCGTAGCGATTGAGAGACGTGCGGACCTCCTCGTAATCAGGGCAAGGTGCGGACCGCATTCCCACCCGCGAGCAGTCGGTCCACAGGAGTAGATCCTAGGGCTGAGTACTGGCGCAGCTATCCCCGTCCCGGCACAGCACAGGTGACCCTGAACCGGCCTGCCAGGGCTGTCCGGGCGATCACATGCGGCGCCAGATGACGAGGGCCGCGGCGGTGACGGCCCCGCCCACTCCTACCGTGTGCCTCAGACCGTGTACGAGCGAGCCCCGGTCCCCGCCAGCCTCCCGCCCTCCACGATGAGGTACTCCTGACGGATCGGGCGGTCGTCGAACCAGCACTCCAGGATTTCTCGGACGCCTGCCGCGTACCTGGTCTGCGCGGAGAGTGTCGAACCGGACACGTGCGGTGTCATGCCCTCGTGCGGCATGCTGCGCCAGGGGTGGTCCTCCTCCGGCGGCTCGGGGTACCAGACGTCACCGGCGTAGCCCGCCAGATGGCCTCGTTCCAGAGCGCGTACCACGGCGTCCCGGTCGACGATCAGTGCGCGGGCCGTGTTGACGATGTACGACCCGCGTTTCATGGTCGCGAGCATCTCGTCGTCGAAGAGGTTGACCGTCTTGGCGTGAAGCGGCGCGTGGATGGAGAGCACGTCGACGGCGGCCGCCAGGGAGCGGGCATCCGGGTGCCAGGTCAGCCCCAGCTCCCGTTCGAGATCCGGTGGCAGCCTGTGCACGTCGTTGTAGTGCAGCTTCACATCGAACGGCTTCAGCCGGCGGAGCACTGCCAGGCCGATCCGTCCGGCGCCGAAGACGCCGACGTCCATGCCTTCCAGGTCGTAGTTCCGCGAGACGCTGTCGGCCACGTGCCAGCCTCGTCGGGCGGTGACCCACTCATGGGCGGGCAGATAGTTGTGGACGAGGGCGAGGATCTGCATGACCGCGTGCTCCGCCACGCTGATGCTGTTGCTGTAGGTGACCTCCGCGACGGTGATGTCGTGCTCGATGGCGCTCGGAAGGTCCACGTGGTCCGAACCGATCCCGGCTGTGACCGACAGCTTCAGGCGCGGGGCGCGCCGGATCCGGTCAGGGGTGAGATAGGCGGGCCAGAACGGTTGCGAGATCACCACGTCGGCGTCGGGGAGTTCGCGGTCCAGCACGCAATCGGGCCCCTCCTTGTCGGAGGTGACGACCAGTGTGTGGCCCCGTTCCTCCAGGAACGTACGCAGACCGAGTTCGCCGGAGACGCAGCCGACCAGCTCACCCGGCTTGAAGCCGATGCTCTGGGGGGTGGGCGCCGTCTGTCCTCCGGGGTAGCCGCTGATTACGGGGATCTCATCTCGGGCGTATCTGGGCGGGTAGCCGTCAACGGGATCCGGATAGAGCACTGTGAGGATCTTTGCCATGGCCGTACTCCCACGAAGGCCGGCGCATAGGCGTGGCCCGGTAACCGCGCGTTCGCTCCGGCCGGCCTTCCTGTCCAGTGCCGAGTGCCCGGGCCCGTCGCACGACAAACGGGCCCAGAGCCAAGGCTGGGCTGCATGGGCTGGGCCGGGCCGCATCGCGGTCGTTCGGTCAGACAGCCGTTCCGTGGCACCCCTCATACGCCCGCCCGGACCCACACCAGCAAGCCGCCCCCCTTTGCGGCGGCCAACCGACAGCCCGCCCCCTCGCCGCCAACGTCGTCGCATACTGCGGCAACAAGTTCACGTCCCCGGGCGAAGCCCCCTCCGAAGCCGCAAACGCCTCGTACGACGGCACCGTCCCCGTCACGATCCCCAGGTTCGGCGTTCCCGACGCCGCCAGCTCCCGCAGTGCCCCCTCTATCGTCGCCAGATGCTCCTCATGTGAGGGGTACTCGGCGGCGAGGGTCGGATACGAGGCCAGCAGTTCCGTCAGCTCGTCCGTCGGCCAGTGCAGGACCGCCACCGGGAAGGGGCGGGACAGTGCCTCCCGGTACGTCCCCAGCTCGGCCCGCAGTCGGGAGATCTCCGCCTCCAGTTCCGCGGGGTTGTTCGAGCCGAGGGACCAGACGCGCTTCGGGTCGTGGAGCTCGTCCAGGGAGACGGGGGAGGAGTGGAGGGTGTCGGCCAGGAGATCCCAGTCGTCGTGGGGGGCGCCCAGCATGCGCCGTACTCTGTGGCGGCCGAAGAGGAGCGGATGTGTCGAGTACGGAGGCTCCGCGACGTCGGACAACAGCAGCCGCGCCCCCTCCGTGAACGTCTCCTGCGCCGCCTCCAGCTCGTCGTGAGACTCGAGGGCCTCCGCCACGATCACCCAGGGGGCCGGGTCCCTGGGGGACGCCATCCTGACGCCCTCGATGATCGCCCGGGCTTCCGCCTCGTGGCCGTACTCCCAGAGGTTCGACGCCTTCAAGGCGCGTACCAGATACACGTTCTCCAGGCCGTCGGACGATGACAGCAGGCGGTCGTAGAGCTTGGTCGCGGCGGGGCGGTCGCCGGCCAGTTCCAGGTGGGCCGCGGCCTGCAGCAGCAGAGCTTCCGCGTCCTCGGGGTACAGGCCGGCGGTCCGCTCCAGGCGTGCCGCTTCGGCGGGGTGGTCGACGTTCTCGGCAGGCGTGTCGGGGCGCATGGGATCACCGTACTGCCGACCGCCGACAAAGAAACGGTCACTTCGAGGCCTTGCGGTTGAGAGATCGTGCGGAGTCCGAAGAGGGGGCAGGCCCTCAAGGAGCGTGCCCCCGCACCGCCGCGTACGTCATCACCGCCAAGCCCAGCAGGACGATGCCCGCCCCGACATACAGCGGAGCCGTGTAGCCGAGGCCCGCGCTGATGGCGAGGCCGCCGAGCCAGGCGCCGAGGGCGTTGCCGATGTTGGACGCGGAGACGTTGGCGCCGGCGGCGAGGGGGACGCCGTGGGCGTGATCCGTCACGCGGGTGATCACGCGGTTCATCGCCCCCGCCGTCCCGTGTGGCGCCGGGAAGGCCGCCGGGCGTGCCGTAGGGGCCGCCCGGCGGTGCGCCCGGTGTGCCGTAGGCCCTGTCGCCGTTCGTCAGGTCAGATCACCACCCCGTCGATCTGCAACGTCTGCACCGCCTTCGCCGCGAACGGCACGCTCACCGACTTCCCGCTCAGGCGCGTGTCCGAGTACGACCGGTACTTGTCGCCGCCCGTCGTGACCGTGTTCCAGCGTGGGACCAGGCCGCCCGAGCCGCCCGCCACCGTCGTGAAGCGGGAGAGGTCGAAGGTGAGGGTCTGGGCGGAGGTGGAGGTGTTCACGGCCACGATCACCAGGCGCCTCGCCGCCGCGTCGTAGCCCGCCGCCGCGTAGCTCACGCCGGTGTCGAGGATGCGCATGCCCGGGCGGATGTGGCGGCTGAACTGGGCCATGACGTAGTACTTCGTCTGGATCGTCGTCGGCTGCAGGGTGTTGGCGTCGTACGCGATCATCGCCCAGCCCGACGACGGGTCCATGACCTGCCAGTAGACCCAGGCGGTCGGGTGCAGCCAGCGGAAGTCCATGCAGAGGTTCGAGGCCATGGTGAGGCCCGTGCCGTCGCTGTCGCCGGTCTCCGAGTTCCACAGCTTCTTGCCGGAGGTCGTCACCACGTCCGTGTAGAGCAGGTCCCTGCGGCCGCCCGAGCCCTGGTAGCCGTGCACGTTGACCTGGCTGACCAGGGCCTTCGTCGACGATCCGAAGGAGCTCCAGGTCGAGCGGGCCGTGTCGTAGTTCGTCTCGTCGGACGCGGCGATGCGCAGACCCGTCAGGCCGCGCTTGTCCAACTCGCTGCGCATGTAGGGGAGTACGGCCGCCTGGACCGCGGGGTCCATGTGGCAGCCCTCCTGGGTTCCGGTGGCGGTCCACCAGGTGGAGGCCGGCTCGTTGAAGGGGTCGACCGTCGCGAAGTTCACGCCCCAGTTGTTCTTCGCGCGCAGGGCGGTCGCCGCCAGGTGGGAGGCGTGCTGGCGGTAGTTCCAGGTCTGGAGGTTGTTGCCGCCGTTCGCCGCGCCCGACGGGTTGTGGTTGCCGCACATCCACCACATGGGGGAGTTGGCGAACAGCTCGCTCACCGCGCCCCGCTGCGTCGCCTTCACCAGCATCGCCCGCTGGTTGGCGTCCGCCGTCCAGTCCCAGGCCGAGGAGGCGGAGTCCTCGTTGTTCCAGTCCTGCCAGAAGCCCTCGATCTGCTTGAAGGCGGGGATGTTGGGCGATTCGACCATCGACTCGCCGCCGACGGTGTTCCAGCTGCACGCGCCCAGGTTGTAGCGGGCGATGTTGAGGCCGAGGCCGGGGAGTGTCGTGCCGTTGTACGAGACCGACTTGGTGGTGAAGAAGATGTCCGCGAAGTCGTCCCGGGCGCCGAACACGTTGGCCCACCAGGCCAGGGACGTGCCCCAGCCCTCCCAAGTGCCGTACGACGTCCCGGGATTGACGGCGATCGTGGCGTCCGCGTGGGCGGTGCCCGTCGCCAGGGCGCTGCCGAGGACCGTTCCGCCTGCCGCGGCCAGCAGGGTTCTGCGTCTGATCATGGCTACTCCGGCTCCGAGTCGATCGGCGCCGGTCCCTGAACCGGCGCCGTGGCCTTGTCCCGCTCATGCCAGGACGAAGCGTCGGGTGCAGCATCGGGTGTGGTGTGTGAGGTTGTCGAGGGTTCTGACAGCCCTTTCTAAAACCTGTGGAGGAAGTCCGGGATTTCGGACGCGTCGCCGTCGTCGGAAACAGGGAACCGGCGTACGGGCCTGGTGACTTGCACGCCTCCGTGCGGCCCCGCTGAACCAGGCCCGCAACGGCCCCGGCCCTACTCCGCCCCAGGCTCGAAGTCCTCCACGAAGTAGCTGTCGTGCCGGATGCGGAACTGCTTGAGTTCCTCGCCGCCGCGCTGTGTCACCTCGGCGACTCGCTCGAAGTACTCCTCGCGTGGGGCACCCGGGGAGAAGAGCATGAGCATGGACATGGGCTCGTCGGTCACGTTCTTGAAGGCATGCAGGCCGCCGACCGGTACGTACAGGAAGTCGCCCGCGCGTCCCGTGACCCACTTCTCGCCGTTGTAGAGCTCCAGTTCGCCGGAGAGGATGTAGAAGGACTCCGACATGGCCTTGTGGAAATGGGTCTTGGCCCCGGCGGACCGCGCCCCCAACTCCACCTGGTACAGGCCGAATTCGCCGCCGGTCGACTGGTGGGTGGCGAGGTAGCGGGTGGCGCCGCCGGGCGAGGAGATGTCCGGTGGCGTGTCGGCCGGGCGGAAGGACGCGTTCACCTCGCCCTGGTTGCCGTGGTAGCGGGGCTCTGGGTACTCGGGGTACTCGGGGTGTTCCGGTAACGACATGATGCGCTCCTTCGTCAGGTCTCCACCAGCATGGTGGCTGCCGCCTCCGGGGGGCGGCATCGGGCGTCCGGATGATCTCGGCCGGGTCTGGGACGAGGGCTCGGGACGTAGGCCCTCGCACTGCCCCTCATAGGCCCTCGCACTGCCGCTCATGGGCCCTCGCACTGCCGCTCATGGGCCCTCGCACTGCCGCTCATGGGCCCTCGCACTACCGCTCATAGGCCCTCGCACTGCCGCTCATCGAGACCGATCAGGTATAACCGAGGGCAGGACAAACAGACGTACGAGGGGAGGGGTGTGCACGTGATCCGTCGCTGGGCCTGGCCGCGCCCCGCCGCCGTACTGCTGCTCCTCTTCCTCGACGTCGTGCTGCTCGACTCCGGCAGCCTCTCCGCCACCGTCGCGCTCGCCGCGACCGCCGCGGCGAGCTCCGCGTTCGCCGCCTGCTCGCTGCTCGCCTCGCGCGCCGCGCCCGCCGTGCCGCCCACCCGGGTGCGTACGGCCATCCGCGACCGCGACCGCCGTACGGCGTTCCTGCCCCAACGCGACCCCGACGCCAAGGGACGCACCCGGCCCCGAGCACCCGGACACGCCCTCCCGACGACCGTCGCGTAGGGCACCTCACCGACCACGACCGACCAGAGCCTGCCCGCGCGGGTCGTCATGCCGCCTTCACCACTTCCGGCACGACGAGACCCCCGGAGGGCTCACCCATGTCCGTTTTCGCCGACCTGGTCCAGCACCTGGCCGACCTGCTCCAGCCGCTCTTCGGCGCCACCGCGGCAGCCGCCGCGATCGTCCTGTTCACCGCGTTCGTACGGCTGCTCGTGCACCCCCTGTCCCGGGCGGCCGCACGCGGGCAGAAGGCCCGGACCGCGCTGCAGCCGAAGATCGCCGAGCTGCGGAAGAAGCACAAGAAGAACCCCGAGAAACTGCAGAAGGCCGTCATGGAACTGCACGCCGAGGAGAAGGTGTCGCCGGTGTCCGGCTGCCTGCCCAGCGCGTTCCAGCTGCCCGCGTTCTTCCTCCTGTACCACCTGTTCTCGAACACGACGATCGGCGGAGAGGCGAACGAACTGCTCACGCACCAGCTGTTCGCCGCGCCTCTCGGCGACCGCTGGGCGGACGCGCTGGGCGAGGGCGGGATGTTCGGGGCGGCCGGGCTCGTGTACGTCGGGCTGTTCGCGGTCGTCGCCGTGGTCGCCGCGTTCAATTACCGCCGCACGAAGCGGATGATGGCCACCAACAGTCCCACCAACAGTCCGCTCCCCGCGGCCGACGGTGAGCGGACGCCCGGGATGGGGGCGGTCAGCAAGGTCATGCCGTTCATGTCCTTCTTCACGCTCTTCACGGTGGCCGTCGTACCACTGGCCGCCGCGCTGTACGTGGTGACCAGTACGACGTGGAGTGCCGTCGAGCGGGCGGTGCTGTACCGCTGATCGGGAGGTGGCGGGTCAGGTCTCCCACAGGTCCAGGAACTGGCCGCGCATCCGCCGCCATTCCTCGTCACTCACCACGCGCCTGGTGTGGGAGGCCGGTCCGAAGCCTGGCTGCCCCAGCAGTACGTCGCGGGCACCGGCCACCGGCAGGCTGAGAACCGCCAGCGTCGCGCAGAACCGGCTCCGAGGGATGGGCGTCGCGTGAAACGTGTTCACCGCGACCTCGTGCCAGGAGCCGGCGGGGAAGCGAAGAGAGCGCACTGTGGGGATCACGTACAAGTCCTCCCCGGTGTCGTGGACCTCGTCCTTGCCCATGACGCCGGTGTCGCGAACCTCGTATGTACGCAGCAGCCGTCCATCGGCGTGAGTGCCCTGTCGCTCTGCCGCGCCGGTGCGGCTGAGCGGACGGTACTGCGATTCCCGGTACTCGCCTGCCAGGACGCGGGAGAACAAACGGAAACAGTGCTGATGGATGGGCGGGTGGCCGGACAACTGCCGACGCAGGCCAACCGGCCAGAAGTGCACCCGGACGAGCCCGAGTTCGGCCACTTGCGCGACCTCGAAGGTGGCAAAGCCCGTGGGATGCCACATACCGCGGCCCAGCTCGCCCGCGCGGATCGCGGCCACCGTGTCGTCCAGGCACCGGTCGGTGGTCGCAGCCGCCCGGTTGAGAAAGCGAAGGTGCTGCAAGTCGTCGCTGCGAACGGGCAGGATTTCGTTGACGGGAGTGCCGGATGTGTCCTGCACGGGCATCGGGGTGTATCCGGAACGGGGACTCACCGCTCGCCGTCCGGCGTCATGAACCGGAATATGAGTGCCTCGCCGTCGTATTCCTTCGCGGTCAGCTCTGTCCGTCCGAGTGCGGACCAACGGTCGAACGGAGCCTCCCCCTCCGGTGTCTTCAGTCGTGCCTCCAGATCCGCGCTCACGGCCAGCAGGTGCAGGCGTTGAGGAAGCGATGAAAACACCCCGGTACCCCTCTCCTTGGAGGCCGCGGCCAGTCCCTGTTCCAACCGGACCGCCTCGATCACTGCCGCACCGTCGAACGCTGCGGCGAAACTTCGTGTGCCGGCGATCCGGCCGTAGGTGTACGCCCCGTGATGGAGCACCAGCCGGGTGCCCACGCGTTTCTCCGGATCCCGGATGGCACCGTTGAGTTGCTCGACCAGATCGATGAGTCTTTCCCAGCGGGTGAGGATCTTCGCTGTCAGCTCGGCGGCGTCCGGGAACACCCGCTCGGGAAACGCCGCGACGAACCCGTCACCGGCGAACTGGGCTTGGGTGCTGCCGATGTCCCCGAGCATGGTGTGCAGCTCATGCGCCACCTGCCGACGGAAGTCGTCCTGAGCCGACGCCGCCGCCGTGGAGAAGGTGTGCATATGGTCCAGCGCGTAGCGCAGCGCGGTACCGTACCCGGCCAGGTCCACGACGCACAGGATTCCCCGTTCCTCGCGGTTGAACAGGTTGGCATCGACATCGATGCTCTCCTCGCTGATGGCAAGCCTGCGCATGTCGTCGCCGAGGACATGTTCGACATTGCTCATCAGCGGTTTACCGAGAAACCAGCGCTCACTGCGCCCGTGCTCCTCGCTGTGACGCAGATGGGTCGCCGACTGGTACTGGCCGAGAGGCAGGAAGACATAACCGCGGCGCTGCTCAGGGTCCGCGAGGTTCCTGTAACTGGAGGTGTCCACGCCCACAAGACCGTGGCGGAGTATGTAGTACGCCTTCACCAAACTCGGTGAACGCGGTGAAACCTTCAGTTCCAGGAACGCGCTGCGCTGTTTCAGGTGAATGTCCCGCAGACCCATCTGATAAGCGAGATGGTGCAGACCCCCCTCGATGTCGACGCTCTTCGCGGCTTCGGTGGCCAGCCGCAGCAGTGAACCGGCGGTCGTCGGCGGCGAGTAGTCGATGTGGACGGGATACGCGACGAAGGGGGGAGCCCAGTACCCCTCGTCGTGGGTCGGGCTGTTGGGCTGTCCGGCGAGCGGATAGCTGGGATGGATCAGCATGAGATGCTGCTCGCCCCGCCAACCGACGGCAATCTCAAGCGTCGAGATGATCCACACCGAGGAAGGGGCGGCCGTCAGGGCCATCTTCTCGGGGCTTTCGCCACTGAGTACTTGGTAGGTCATTGGTCACCCCACAGCCCGACCGTCGGTTGTCTGTTACAGAGCGGAGTGGATGGCAGGAAGGGCGTCGGCCACGTTGGACGAGACCTTTCGGCCGAACGGTGTCTCCGACCCCTCCAGCTCGGCTGCCAGGCGCTCCGGCTCGATCCATACGTGCGGGATGTCGAGGCGGAGTGCGGCGACTCGGTTGAGGAAGTAGTTGAACTCGTAGGCCGTGTAACTGCCCGACGTCTTGGAGAACTTCAGGGAATAGTTGGTGTAGAACCCCGCTCCACTCCAGGTGCCATTGAGATCCGCGATGACGTTGTTGACACCGGTCTGGATGGCGGAGACGTACTCGTCCTGACGCTCGCGTCGCAGTGCGCCCAAGGCTTCGGAGAGTTCGCGGAACGTGGAGCCTTCGGCAATGGCGAGGATCGGGCTGCTCCCGGTGTCCTGGCCGGCCGAGTCCTGGGACACCTCCTCGCGGGTGACGATCAGCGAGGCGTAGGGGAACATCCAGGTGTCCCAGGTGCCCGCCGGATGCGGATCCACGATGAGGATCTGCTTGTCGTCATTGACGACGACCTGGGGCGCGGTCAGCGCGTACCGCGTGGGGACGACGTCGGCACCGAGGCGTTCGTCATTCAGGTTCGCGTCCTTGTCCCAGGAGTGGTCGGCGTGTGCCATGTGGTCCTCTTTCGCGAGAAGTCGGAGATCGAGTTCGAGGCGCGACTGCGCCTGTTCGAGGATTCTCTGAGTTGGCCGGAAGTTGTCGTTGTCCGTGTGCCGGAAGAGCGGGATCCACGTCTGTGGAGCGGTGGAAGGGGTGACTGCTGAGAGCGGGACGAGCGGACCGGCCGGCTCGGGACGCCTTTGGGTGGTGAGAATGGCTGCCCACACGGTGCTCAGGCCGTGCCGAAGGGCAGCCAGACTGCGATGCACCCCATCGAGGATCAGCAGCCCTTTCGGATGACGTTCGACCAGAGGGCCGAGCAGGAGAGTGCCGCCGTCCGGGCTGGAGAGCAGCACCGGCTGGTACGGCGCGATCCCGGCCGCGACGAACAGGTGCAGCAGCGCCTGCGCTGAGGCGAACCTACCGGTGGCGACGAGATTGATCACGCTGTTGAGCGAGCGGGGATCAACTGCCTCGTACATCACCGAGACCGCGCCGAACCGATGCCCCCACACCGTGGCCACGGCTCTCTCCCATGCCTGGGCCGCCGCCTGCGGGGGCACAGGAGACAACGCCGCCGGTCCGCCGGCGGGCCCGGGGCTCAGCACTCTTGCCAAATCGGTGTGTCCAGACGCGAATCCGAACCGTCCACCACTGACAGCGCGATGAAGTCCCCTCGCCGGGTGCGGAGATGGCAGAGCTCGCCCGTGAAGGTGCCCCGGTCGCCGACGAAGAAGTCCCCCCGGTCGCGCATATGACTGACGAGTACCGGAAGACGATGGGCGAGCTCCCCCGGCAACGCCGTGGAAACCCGGTCCGGGGCGATCACGAGGAAGGTGGGGAGATACGCCCCGTGGGCGTCCTCGATCACCCGTCCGCTCACTGTGACGTCCCGAAGCAGGGTCCGTGCACCGGTGAGCCCGGCCAGCGGGGCGTCGGCGGGGTCTGCGTAGCGGAAGAATGGGCAGAGGATACCCGCGCGCATGCGTAACCGGATGCGCCATCCCTTACCGTGCTCGTGCAACCGAGCTTCCTTGTGGGCCTCGCCATGCGCGGCCAGGCGGCGGGCGATTTCCCGGACCCGGTCCGGACCGCCGGTGAAAAGCACATCGAAGTCGTGCATCGTCCGCACCGAGTGGTCCTGGAGCAGCAGCCGTGCTGATCCGGTGAGCCCGAGTGGCGCGTCCGGCATCGTGTCGCCGAGGACGCGGTGGAGCTCGTTCAGTTGGGCGTCGGCGTACCGCTGCAGGAAGGAGCCGGGCGCCGCCTCGGCCCGTGGGTCGACGGCCGCCGATAAGTGGAGTTCGACCTGTGCGAGGGGGACGAGCGACTTCGCGGAGAACGGATGGGCGTGGTCGAAGCACGTCCCCGTCTCGAAACGGACATGCTCCCGCTCGCGCTCGGAGATGCCCCGGCCTCTCATCACGTACGCCTTGCGATACCGGGAGTTGAAGAACGTGTAGTCACCCACGGCGGACGGCACAAAAGCCAGTTCGCCCACCAGATGGCCCGGCGGATGGGAATGGCCGTGCACTGCGAGGATCTGTCCGTCCTTCAGCAGGACGTAGTCCTGATCCTGTATGAGCACCGCACCGCTCCCCTCAGCGCTACCGGGCACCGCGGGCCGGCAGAGTGTGCTGCGGCCTCGCATGGTATCCGTATTTTTCCTGGAAGTTGAGGAGGTTTCGCCGATACGGCCACGTATGGATGCCTCTTCAGGCAGCGAGGCCGGCGAGGAAGACCAAGGTGCCGCCGATCGCGGCGAGCAGGAAGGAGAGCTGGACGAAGCGGTGCTTGCGCCAGGCGATCTTGCTCATGTTGATGAGCTGATGCGACAGGACGGGCAGTATGTCCTGCTGCTCCAAGGCGACCTCAAGGTCCGTCGGCTTCCAGAACTGCAGGTGGCCGAAGTAGATGAAGCTCTTACTGGCCTCCTGCTGCAGAGCCGGGCGAGAGCGGAGCCGCGGGGCCACGACGAGGATGGCCAGCACAGCGCCGACGAGGATCAGCACGGTGCCGATCCACAGGAGCGGCCGCGCCCCCCAGCCATGGAGGTTTCCGAACAGACGGCCGTCGTCGGACAGAGCCACGATGCCGGCCAGGGTCGCGGATTCGAGGGTGAGTGCGAAGGACGCCTTCGCGTCGACCCGGGCGATCCACTCGCCGAGAGATGTGTGGATCCGCCAGGCGGTCTCGCGCGGGTCGGTTGTTGTCACGGAGAAGGCTCCCATCTGCTCTGCGCATCGCTGAGCGCGGACAAGCTAGCAGCAGCCTCTGAGTCGTCACCTCTGCTCAGTCCGTGAGAACGGTATTGCGGACTGGACGCCGACCTTGGAGGATCGACCAGTCCTCCGATGGCTGCACCCATCGGTCGGCGCCCCGCGATCGAGGGAGATTGTGATCATGAAGCTGCTGCGAGTCGGTACGGCGGGATCGGAGCGGCCCGCGCTGCTCGACGCCGAAGGTGTCGTGCGGGACCTCTCCGGCCTGATCCCGGACATCGACGGACCGCTGCTCGCCGACGACGACGCGCTCGCCCGGATCCGCGCCGCCGCCGAGGCGGGTTCGCTGCCCGCTCTGGACGCGGCGGGGCTGCGGGTCGGGCCTCCGGTTGCCCGGATCGGCAAGATCGTGTGCATCGGGCTGAACTACCACGACCACGCGCGGGAGACGGGGGCCGAGCCGCCCGCCGAGCCGGTGATCTTCTTCAAGGCCGCGGACACGGTGGTCGGGCCTCACGACACGGTGCTCGTTCCTCGCGGGTCGGTGAAGACCGACTGGGAGGTCGAGCTGGCCGTCGTCATCGGACGTACGGCTCGGTATGCGGAGTCCGTGGAGGAAGCGCTCGGCTGCGTCGCCGGATATGCCGTGGCGCACGACGTGTCCGAGCGGGAGTTCCAGATCGAGCGGGGCGGGACCTGGGACAAGGGGAAGAACTGCGAGACGTTCAACCCGCTGGGGCCGTGGCTGGTGACGGCGGACGAAGTGCCGGATCCGCAGGACCTGTCGCTGAAGCTGTGGGTCAACGGGGAGTTGAAGCAGGACGGCACGACGGCCGAGCAGATCTTTCCGGTGGGGGAGGTCGTGCGGTACGTCAGCCAGTTCATGACGCTGTATCCCGGCGACGTCATCAATACCGGGACGCCGGCGGGGGTCGCGCTGGGGGCGCCCGAGCCGAAGCCGTTTCTTCGGGCGGGGGATGTGGTGGAGCTGGAGATCGAGGGGCTCGGCCGGCAGCGGCAGGAGTTCAAGGACGCCTAGGTGATGCCTAGTGCCCCGACAGGCAACGTTCGCCCCGTCGCGACGCCCGGCACGCTCCCCCACTGCCCTAAAGGCGTGGGAGGTGCCCCCACTCGCCGCACCGGCCGAAAGCCCAAGTACGTCCGGTCCATCGACGGAGCCTTCCGGCCGGCACGCCGAGAGCACGCACCGGCTGCGGTCCTTGGCCGCTGCGCGGCGGGCGCTCCTCAACGGGCAAACGTTGCCTGCCGGGGCACTAGGTTCTGTCGCCCGACGGCGGCCGACGCGAAGATCGGGCGGGACCCCTCCCGAGCCCGGTCCGTACGGTCCTGACATGTTCTCAGGACCAGGAGCGTTCCGGCGGACTCGCCCGCTGCTGCTGGCGGTAGCCGCCGGAGCACTGCTCCCCGCCTGCAGTGGCGATCCGGCACCTACCGCGCCGTCGGCCTCTGCGTCGGCATCCCCGTCGAGGTCGTCGGCGCCACCTTCTGCCTCAGCTGTCCCGGCCTCCTCCGCACCGCCGACGACATCGCATCTGGATCAGCACGTTCACGATGCCTTCCAGGCCGCGATGAAGGCGCACCCGGGCGCCGACCTGGACAAGTGCACGAGGAGCACGTCCCTGAACGACAAGGACTGCGGGGCGGCGCTCACCGCGGCCGTGCAGGTCGCCGCCGACACAGAACGACGGCTGCGGCAGAAGGAACCTGAACACGCCGACCTGCTCTACGGCCCGGTGTTCGTCACCACCGGTCCCCTCAAGGCCGATATCGAGCGGCTGCGCCACCCGATTCCCTGCTACGGCCTCAGTGATGAACCACAGCCTCCACCGCCGCTTCGCGCGGAGGCGGAGAGCATTTGCGCGGAGGCCGCCGACATCTTCAAAGTTGAGTGGCGTTTCTTCCTCACCAGCGTCGAACCGTAAAGTTCTGGTCTCATCAGTTGGCACAGGGCCGGCTGCCGTGCGCTCCCTTCCATCGGCGGGGCCTCCCTCATGTGAGGGGGACGGTGGACTCTCGTACGACCAGTCGTGCAGTCTGGGTCCGCACACCGCCGCTGAGCGCGCTCCCGTCAGCGATGGCCTGAGCCAGGGCTGTGGCGGCGTTGCGCCCGAGCTGTTCGAGGTTCATGTCGAGGCTGGTGAGCTCGGGTCGGCAGCCCTCGGTCACCACGTGCCAGTCGTCGAATCCGATGACAGCCACATCATGAGGAACCTGACGGCCGAGATCACGCAGAGTATCCACCGCTCCGCGTGCGATCTGGTCGTTGCCGCATACCAGGGCGTCCAGCTCCGTCCCCTGGTCCAGCAGCATCGCGGCGGCCGCACGCCCCCATCTCTCGCTCCACGCGCCCGTGTGGGAGGCCGCGGCGGGCTCCAGCCCGGCCTCCGCCAGCGCTGCGGCGATGCCCTTCATCCGGTCGGTCGTCGCTGCGTAGGTGGCGGCACCCGCAATGTGAGCGATCCGGGTCCGACCACAGGCGATGAGGTGCTCCACGGCCATACGGCCCGCAGCAACGTTGTCAGGAACGAAGGAAAGATCAGCCGGATCCTCGGAGGGCGCGTACACGTACACCACGGGAACCGGCAGGTCACGCCCGAGCGAAGGCCGGGGGTCGGTGCTGCTGCCCACCACGATCAGGCCGTCGACTCGCCGGTCGAGCAGTGCCCGCACATGGTGACGCTCACGGATGGTGTCGCCGCGGGCGTCACAGAGAAACACTGACAGCTCCCCGGCGCCGAACGCGTCTTCCGCGCCCATCAGGATCGGCAGACTGAAACGGCCTTCCAGGTCTCCGGTGAGCAGGCCGACTGTGCCTGTCGCACCCGCGAGCAGACCGCGGGCGAGGGGGTTGGGGCGGAAGGCAAGCCGTTCGGCGGTGTCGAGAACGCGCTGTCTGGTTTCGGCTCGCACCTGGTCGCGTCCGTTGAGCGCCTTCGAAGCGGTGGAGACGGAGACCCCGGCGAGCCGCGCCACATCGCTGAGAGTGACGCTGGACGTGCGGCGGACGCCCTCCGTCGACCCGGCGCTCGACTCCTCCCGGCTGCGGGCCTGGTGGGTCATGAGGTGCTCCTCCTGTTGTTTGGCCGACCGTTTCGGTCCTTCGTCCTTCACACGAAAACCGTACTAGATGAGTTTCGCACCTGACGGCGACCGTGTGCGCCCAGCTGGAGAAAGTTCCTAGTGCAGAGGGGTTGACTAGCCGAGAATTAGGGCTCTACGTTCACCGAAATCCTTTTCGTTTCCTTTCGGTCACGTGCTTGGGGCATGTGCGTCACAGCTGTCCTGGCAGACAGCCTTCGTTTCTGGGGAGTAACAAATGAGGAACGCACCGGGCAGACGAGTCGTATGGGTGGCGTGCGCGCTGGTGACGGCGCTGGCCGCAGCAGGCTGTGCCGACGGCGGTCAGAACACCGCCGGCAATGGCGGCTCGGGCAAGGGCGGGGTGAAGGGGCTGGACGATGGTTCCACGTTGACCATGTGGACCCGCGCCGCGACCAAGACGCAGAGCGAGGCCCTGGTCGCCGCGTACAACAAGAACCACAAGAACCAGGTCAAGCTGACGGTGATCCCCACCGACGACTACCAGGCCAAGGTCGGAGCCGCTGCCGGGTCCAAGGACCTGCCGGACCTGTTCGCCGCCGACGTGGTCTTCGTACCGAACTACACCTCCAGCGGCCTGTACAGCGACCTCACCGAGCGCATCGCCGCGCTGCCGTACGGCGACAAGCTCGCCCCGTCGCACATCAAGGCGGGCACGTACGAGGGCAAGGAGTACGTGGTTCCCCACACCCTCGACCTGTCCGTCCTCTTCTACAACAAGGACCTGTACAAGAAGGCCGGGCTGGACCCGGAGAAGCCGCCGACCTCACTGGAGGAGTGGGACGAGCAGGCCCGAGCGGTCGACAAGCTCGGCGCCGGCGTCGACGGGACCTTCTTCGCAGGCAACTGTGGCGGCTGCGGTGTGTTCACCTGGTGGCCGTCGATCTGGGGAGCCGGCCAGGACGTGATGTCCGAGGACGGCACCTCGGCGGACCTGGCCTCGGCGACGGCCAAGAAGCTGTACGACACCTACCGCGGCTGGGCGAAGGACGACATCACCGCCGCCGGTACCCGCGAGGAGACCGGAGCCACCTGGACCGGTGTGTTCCCCAAGGGCAAGGTCGGCGTCATGCCGATGCCGTCCACCACGCTGGGGCTGATGCCCAAGGACATGAACATCGGCGTCGCGCCCATCCCCGCGGTCGGCGGTGGCGAGTCCACCTTCATCGGCGGTGACTCCGTCGGAATCTCCGCCACCAGCGGCAAGGCGGATCAGGCGTGGAACTTCCTGGCCTGGTCGCTGGACGACAAGGCGCAGATCGACATCGTGGCCGCACACAAGGATGTCGTGGCGCGCACCGACCTGGCGGAGAACAAGTACTCGGCTGCCGATCCTCGACTGGTCACCATAAACAAACTCGTGGCCAAGGGACGCACTCCCTACGCGGCCAAGTTCGGTCAGACGTTCAATGACCCCAACGGCCCCTGGCTCGCTCTGATGCGCGATGCGGTCTTCAGCAACGGCGCCAAGGTGGACAGCCTCAACAAGGACATCTCTGCCTCGCTGGCCGACTGACCCGCTTCCCTGAGAGTTGTTGCCCCCATGCACACCAAAACCATCAGGCGGCCCGCCACCAGCAGTTCAGAGGGCGTCCCCGCCCCCCGGCGGGCCGCCACCTCGGTCAAGGCCCCCTGGTGGCGCAGTCGCCAGGCCAAAGGCCTCGGCTACGCGGCGCCCACCGCCATCCTCGTCGCAGTGCTCTTCATCTGGCCCCTGTTCCTCGTCGGGCGGATGTCGCTGAGCGACTGGCCACTACTGACCGGGTACCGCGGATACAACACCCCGGAGAACTACGACGACGTCGTCTCCAGCGAGCTGTTCTGGCCCGCCGTCCGTTTCACGTTGCTGTACACCGTGATCGCCACAGTGCTCCTGATCGGCCTGGCCCTCGTCCTCGCGATGCTGGTGCAGGAATCCCGGCGCGGTGTCGGCTTCTTCCGCACCGTGTTCTTCCTGCCCAGCGCACTGGGCCTGGCCTCGGCCGCCCTGCTCTTCTACGGCTTCTACAGCCCGACCGTCGGCCCGGTCAGCGGCCTGCTCCAGGAACTCGGCCTGTCCGACAAACCGGTCTCCTTCCTCGGCACGCCGACGGCGGCACTCATGTCGACGGTCTTCCTGATCGTCTGGAAGTTCGCCGGCTTCTACATGCTCATCCTCCTGGTGGGCCTGCAGCGCATCCCCGGCGAGGTGTACGAGGCGGCCAGGATGGACGGAGCCTCCCGCTTCCAGGTGTTCCGGTCGATCACCCTCCCGCTGCTCCGCCCCTCGCTGGCCCTGTGCCTGCTGCTGTGCGTGACCGGCTCACTGCTCGCGTTCGACCAGTTCTTCATTCTCACCAAGGGCGGCCCGGACAACGCCACGGTCACGGTGGTCCAACTGATCTACCGGGAGGCGTTCCAGCGCATGAACCTGGGCACCGCCGGTGCCCTGTCGGTGATCGTGCTGCTCGTACTGCTCGTCCTCAACTTCGTACAGTTCCGAGGACTGCGCGATGCGGACAAGTAACGACCGAGCTCGGCACCTTCCCGTGCCCATTCCCGTGCCCACCGTCTCTGTTCTGCCCGCAGCACCAAGGAGATTGGTCTCGTGACCACCAACGCCCGAACCCTGGGCCGCATCCCCTTCCACGTCGTCGCCGGCGGGCTGGCCGTTGTGTTCCTCTTCCCGCTGCTGTGGAGCCTGTGGGCATCGGTCAGCCCCCAGCCCGGCACGGGACAGACATCCGGATACGGTCTGGGCAACTACCGCACCCTGCTCGACTACGACGCGGGACTGGTCCGCTACTTCGTCAACAGCACCATCGTTTCCGTGCTGACCGTGGCGGTGACCTTGCTGGTGTCACTCCTCGGCGGCTACGCCTTCGCCCGCTTCACCTTCCCCGGCAAGAACGTTCTGTTCCTGCTCACCCTCGCCATCCTGATGGTTCCGTACGCCACGCTGCTCATCCCGCTGTACGTGCTGCTCGGCGAACTGGGACTGCAGAACTCACTGGTGGGGCTGAGCCTGGTACTGGCCATGTACCAGCTGCCGTTCGCCACATTCATGATGCGGATCTCCTTCGAGTCCGTCCCGAAGGAACTGGAGGAGTCGGCGATGGTCGACGGGTGCGGCACCGCCGGCGCGCTGGTCAGGGTGATGCTGCCGGCGGTGAAGCCCGGGCTGATCACCGTGGGCCTGTTCGCGTTCCTCGCCGCGTGGAACGACTTCATCGCCCCTCTGATCCTCATCAGCGACAGCCAGAGCGCGCCGCTGCCTCTCGCCATCGCCAACCTTCGCCAGCAGTCCATGGGAGCCGTGGACTACGGCGCGACCGAAGCGGGAGTGGTCGTCCTGGCCGTTCCCTGCCTCGCCCTGTTCCTCCTGCTCCAGCGGCACTACATCCGCGGGTTCATGGCCGGCGCTCTCAAGGGATGACATCCATGACATTCCCCTCCCCGCCGCCGCAGCCACCCGCGCAACCAGGTACCGACCCGAGGGAGACCATGTCCGAGACCATCACGTCGCCGGTTGTCACTCCTGCCGCACCAGAATCCGCCACGCTCATCGCGCCCGTCCGCCCGTCACAAAGCACTCTGCTGCCGCTGGGACTTGACGAAGCGGCCATCACCGGTGGCTTCTGGGGCGAACGTCAACGAGTGAACGCCGCCGCGACACTCGCACACTGCCACCACTGGCTGGAGCAGGCCGGTTGGACCGGGAACTTCCGCCACGCCGTCACAGGGGAGCTGCCCCAGGCCCGCCAGGGCCGGGAGTTCTCCGACTCCGAGGTGTACAAGCTGCTGGAAGCACTTGTCTGGGAAGCCGCCCGGCAGACCGACGCGGACCGCGAGGCCGAGCTGCAGGCCATGTGCGACGAGCTCTCCGCGACGGTCGCCGCAGCCCAGGAGCCGGACGGCTACCTCAACACCCAGTTCGGCCGCCCCGGACAGCAACCCCGCTACAGCGACATGGAGTGGGGACACGAGCTCTACTGCTTCGGGCATCTGATCCAGGCCGGCGTGGCGCAGCTGCGCACCCGAGGCGGCGGCCTGCTCGCCCGGACCGCGATACGCGCCGCCGACCACGTGTGCGCCACCTTCGGCGAGAACACGCCCGGCATCTGCGGCCACCCCGAGATCGAAGTGGCCCTCGCGGAACTCGCCCGCGCCACCGGCGAACCCCGCTACCTGGAACAGGCCCGCCTGTTCGTGGAACGGCGGGGCCACGGCACCCTGCCCGACATCGAGTTCGGCCGCCCGTACTACCAGGACGACATCCCCGTACGCGACGCGGAAGTGCTGCGAGGGCATGTCGTCCGCGCGCTCTACCTGGCCGCCGGCGCCACCGACATCGCGGTCGAGACCAAAGACACCGAGCTGCTGGCAGCCGTCGAACGTCAGTGGGAGGCGACGGTCGCCCGCCGCACCTACATCACCGGCGGAATGGGAGCCCACCACCGCGACGAGTCGTTCGGTGAGGACTACGTCCTTCCCGCCGACCGTGCCTACGCCGAAACCTGCGCGGGCGTCGCATCCGTCATGCTGTCGTGGCGTCTGCTCCTGGCCACCGGCAAGGCGCGGTACGCGGATCTGATGGAACGCACCCTCTACAACGTCATCGCCGCTTCACCGGCGCAGGACGGCCGCTCCTTCTTCTATACCAACACCCTGCACCAGCGCACCGCAGGGACCGTACCAACCGCCGACGAGCAGAGCCCGCGAGCCGAGTCGAGCCTGCGTGCCCCCTGGTTCGCTGTTTCCTGCTGCCCGACCAACGTCGCCCGCACCCTGGCGGTTCTGCCCGCGTACCTGGCCAGCACCAGCACCAGCGGCATCCAGATCCACCAGTACGCGCCTGCCCGCATCGAGGCGGAGCCCATACCGGGCGCCGGCCGCGTCACCCTCAGCGTCCACACCGAATACCCCTACGACGGGCGCGTCCGTGTCGTCGTGGACACGTCGGCCGCACCCGGCCGGGTGTGGACCCTCTCGATGCGCGTGCCCGGCTGGGTCGGATCCCGCAGGGCATGGCTGGTCGAGCCCGACGGCACCCGCCGCACGGTACGCCCTGGCACCGTGCACGTGGCACGCGCCTTCGCCGCCGACGACGAGATCTTGCTGGAGCTGCCGGACAGCCCCCGCTTCGTCACCCCCGACCCGCGGATCGACGCCGTACGGGGCTGTGTGGCCGTCGAGCGCGGTCCGCTGGTGTACTGCGCGGAGTCCGTCGACCTGCCGGACGGCGGGGACGTCGCGCAGATCCTGGTCGACCCGCAGGCGAGTCCGCCGCGCAGCGAAGGCGACACGGTGCGGGTGTCAGCGGCGCTGGCCGGCCGTACCAACGCCGGCTGGCCGTTCGAGCCGGAGGACGAAACGCACTCCCACGAGCCCCCGGCCCTCGGTGAACTCACCCTGATCCCCTACTGCACCTGGGCCAACCGAGGTCCGGCCACCATGCGGGTATGGCTGCCGACCATTTAGCCCCCGGCCGCGAAAGGGGTCGACACAGGCACCCCACGGATCCAGCCCCCGGACGGCCGGGGTCGTCCAAAGGCCCGTGCGGGAACACCGGGAGTGCTCCTCCCGGAACACCGACCGAACCCTCACAGGACAGGAGGGCGGGTCGGCACGAATCATCTGAGTGAAGGGACACAATGACGTGAGCAAAAGACACTCGGAAGACCCGAACGGTCGAGCCGACATATCAAGACGACGCGTAATGTCGCTGAGTCTCGCCGGAGCTGCCATCAGCGTCCTCGGAGTTCCCCGGACGGCTTCCGCTCTTCCCGGTCCGGTCAGCAAGGTCACATCGTCGTTCTTCGATGTGAGCATCGACCAGGCCACCGGTGGCGTGTACCAGCTGTCCAATCCCCAGGACGGTCTCGGCACGAACTATGTGATGAACCCGGACATCCACGGCGCGTTCAACATCAACGACTCGCGGTGGGTCGGCGACATGGTGTTCAACGTGAAGAAGGGTGCCGCGACGGTCGGCACACCGATCGTGACGTCGCTGTCGGACGACATCCGCAAGGTGACATCCGTGACCGGGGGAGTGCAGGTCGCCTACGAGGGGACCGCGGCTCACGCGAACGGGATCAGGAACTTCTCGCTGTTCCAGACCTACACCCTGGCGGGGACCGGCGGGGACAAGCTGGTGTGGACGATCCGTCTGAAGAACACCTCCACCGAGCGTCTGGAGTTCCAGGACCTCGGCTTCGCGCTGCTGATGAACGCGTGGTGGAACGGCGGCGACCAGAAGGGGATCTACGAGCAGAACGTCGGACGGCACTCGTTCGTCGGCAAGGACGGTTCGTACATCTACTGGCAGCGTCCCAACGGCACCGGACCGTTCCTGATGATGGTTCCGAACAGCGGTACCTCTCTGGAGTTCAAGAACAAGGCGCGGTACGGCGAAGGGCCCTTCGCCGAGGCGGACCCGTCATGGGAAGGCGTGGTGGAGTACTTCATCCACTCCAAGAACATCTGCGTCGAACGCGCCGCGAAGACCGCCAAGTACCTGCCCGCCACGTCCCTGGTGCTCGACCCCGGTGCGGAGAAGACCTACAGCTTCACCTTCCGCTGGGCCGCCAACTACGCGGACATGCGCAACGTGCTCTACGACGCCGGTGTGGTGGACGCGATCTCGCTGCCCGGCATGGTCATCTCCCAGGACACCAAGGCCACCCTCGCGGTCCGCGCCCAGGGCGGCATCCAGCAGGTCACCGGTGAGAGCGGCAAGAACATCACCGTCACCTCCAAGGGCACCAGGAACGGCTACACCCTCTACGACCTCACCTTTCCGGTCCTCGGTGTCAACTACGTCACCGTGACGTACGGCGGCGGTAAACAATCGGTGCTGCAGTACCACTCCATCAAGCCGGTCGAGGAACTCGTCGCGACGCATGCGACGTTCCTCGCCACCAAGCAGCAGGCGAAGACAACCCGTGGCTACAACGGCGCCTACCTGCAGTGGGACATGAGCCGCAACAAGCTGATCACCTGGGACGACTACCCGGGCGGCGGCTGGAAGGAGTGGATGGCCGGCGGCTCCGACGACCTCGGACTCGCGCCCGCGGTCTTCCTCTCCGAGAAGAACATCGCCACACCCAGCCAGAGCGAGGTCACCTCCCTCGACTACTACATCGAGAAGTTCCTGCTGGGCTACCTCCAGAGCAAGACCTCCAACGGCGTGCGCACCTACCAGGTCTACCGCTGGTACGACGGGCAGGACGGTACACCGAAGGACCAAGGCGTGTGGCGTGCCTACAACTACGTGCACATCGCGAACACGTACCTCAACATGTACAAGATCGCGAAGAGGTACACGCAGATCACGACGCGTCTGGGTGCCAACGAATACCTGCTGATGGCCTTCAAGACGCTCGAAGCGATGTACACGAAGATCCCGCAGCCGACCCCCATCGGGGACGCCGCGCACGATCTGGGCCTGATGGGCGAACTGCTCTACCCGGATATCATCGCGCGGCTGAAGGACGAGGGGCTGACTGCCGAGGCGCAGCTGCTGGAGGGCTTCGTCCAAGGCAAGCGGGACAAGATCTTCGCGCAGGAGTACCCCTTCGCCTCTGAGATGAGCATCGACACCACGGGCTTCGAGGCCTGCTACACGCTGGCGAAGATGTACGGCAACACCGCACTGGCGGACAAGGTCACCCGTGCGTCGCTGGCAGCTCGCGGCATGCAGCCCCTGTGGTATTTCTACGGCTCGGACAACCGGCACATGGGTGAGTCGTGGTGGAACCTCGGCTACGAGACCCAGCTGGGGGCGTGGCAGCAGCAGGACTACCTGTTCTCCTACGCCTCCACCAACGGTGCCGAGTTCGACGAGATGATGCGCAGCACCTACGGTGCGTACGTGGCCGGCTGGGCCAACATCAACGCCGGTCAGATCAGTGGTGACGCCGCGAACATCGGTGCGGCCTCCTGGCAGTTCCAGAGCGAGAAGGGCACCAGCAACTACGGCCACATCGCCAATCTGGACGGCTGGTGGGCCTGGTCGGGCGAGGCGGACCTCGGCTTCTGGGGCGGCCTCAAGACCGCCGCGGTCAATGTCGTCGAGGACCGGGTCGTGGGCCTGTACGCCTACGGCGGCGACGTGGTCCTGCAGAACAACGCCTACGTCGTCACGCCCAAGGACGGAGTGCGTCAGCGTCTCGCCCTGTACAACAAGGGCAAGTTCGCGCTGGAGGTCGACAGGGCCAAGTACGCCCGGGCACAGGTTTCCACCGACCTGCGTGACATCCAGATCACTGTTCAGAGCGTGGTCACCGGCAGCTACACGCCCGAGTTCACCCTCCGCAACCTGCCCGCCGGAAACTACCAGGTGTCCGTCAACGGAGGGACACCACGCAGCGTGGCCAGCGACGGCAAGCTGGTCGTCGTCAAGCTGACCCAGTCCCTGACAGGCAACGGACACGTCGTGCGCCTGCTGGCTGCATGACAGCATGACCTGCGTGACACCGAGGAAGATCCTGGAGGCCGCCGACTGACCAGCGGCCTCCAGGCACGGACGAGCCGGACACGAACCGCGTCCGGTGCGATGCATGCCTGGGGATGACCCTGCTGTGCTCAGTCCGCGTCCGGCCGAGAAGCTGTTGTCCTTTCGATCTTGAGAGAGGCGCTTCGAACGGGAGTCTCGATCGGGTGGTCGCGGACCGCTGAGCGCATACGAGTGGGGCCTCCTGAACAGCTCGTTGGTGTCTAATCACCGAGCAACATCAGGAGGCCCCGGTGCCGCAGTCTTCCGTTACCCGACCGACATGACGGACGGGGAATGGTCCCGGGTCCGGCCGTCGCTGCCGGTGCCGGGCTGGATGCGCGGCCGCGGCGGGCAGCCGGAGGCGCACTGCCACCACGCGATGCTGGACGCGATCCGCTACCTGGTCGACAACGGCTTCGAGCGGGCGATGGCCCACTCCTGCCATTCCGGCTCTGCCACGGCCAACTCGGCCTGGATGCGGTCGGCCTCCTCCCGCAGCCCGTCCACCCTACGGCGAGCACCCAGCTCGCGCTGTTCCAGCAGCCCGACCACCGACGGCATCCACGCCCCCTACAGCACGACGACATGACAAGCCGTCACTCCCACCCGATCACCGACCCTATGCCCCACCAGCGAAAACGCAGTCCTCAAGTCCGGAAAAGACAACAGCTTCCAAGGAGATCCACTCCGTCGCAGGCCGGCGTAAGGGGATTCACTCACGCGAGGAGAGCAGCCAGCCTCCGCCATGCCTCGCGCGGGAGCGCGTCGCGCGGCCCGCCGTCCACCACCTGCAGCGCCACGTGGTCCGCCCCCGCCTCTCGGAACGTGTCGATGCGGGCGCGGATCGACGACTCGTCGCCCCAGGCGAACACCGCGTCGACCAGGCGGTCGCTGCCGCCGTCCGCGAGGTCCTCCTCCGTGAAGCCGAGGCGGAGGAAGTTGTTGGTGTAGTTCGGGAGGGCCAGATAGATGGCCAGGTAATCGCGGGCCACGGTGCGGGCCCGGGTCGGGTCCGTTTCCAGGACGACCTTCAGCTCGGGGGCCAGCAGCGGGGCTTCGCCCAGGGCCTCGCGGGCCTGGGCCGTGTGCTCGGCGGTGACCAGGTACGGGATCGAGCCGGCGGCGCGGTCGCGGGCGAGCTTCAGGCTCTTGGGGCCGAGGGCCGCCAGGAGCCGGCGGTTCGCCGGGACGCCCGCCGCGTCCAGGGCGTCGAGGTAGGCGACCAGGGCCGAGTAGGGGCGACGGTACTGCTCCGCGAGCTTGGCGTGGCTGACTCCGATACCGAGGGCGAAGCGGCCGGGGTGCCTCGCCTCCAGGTCGGCGAAGGCCGCCGCGCTGTCGGTGGGCTCGTGCTCCCAGATGCTCTGGATGCTGGTGCCGACGGTGAGCGTCGAGGTGGCCTCGATCAGCGGTACGGCGTTGCGGGCGGCGCTGTTGCCGCCGAGCCAGACGGCGCCGTAGCCGAGCTGCTCCAACTCCGCTGCCGCCTCGGCGAGTTCACCCTGCCGTGCCGGGTCCTCCGAGCGCAGCCCGACGCTCCAGATGCCGTACCGGCCGACGGTGTCCTTCAAGGCGTCACTCATGTGGTGCGGTTCCCTCCGGTCGGTGTGCTGTACAGCGGTGCCAACCGGAGGGAGCCTCGGGATCTTCCCGCGGCGGCCGGTCAGAGGCCCAGGAACTGCTCCAGCGCCGCCACCACGAAACGGTGGTCTTCCAGCTGCGGCAGCCCGGACACCGTCACCGCGCCGATGACGCCGACGCCCTCGACGTTGATCGGGAAGGAGCCGCCGTGGGCCGCGTACACGTCCGGGTCCAGGCGCGAGGATTCCTCGAACGTCGTGCCCTTGGCGCGGAAGCGGGTGCCGACCAGGTAGGAGGCGGCGCCGTAGCGCTCCACCACCCGGCGCTTACGGGCGATCCAGGCGTCGTTGTCGGGAGCCGAGCCGGGCAGCGCCGCGTGGAAGAGCTGCTGGCCGGCTCGGTGGATGTCGACGGCTACGGGGGCCTGGCGCTCGCGGGCCAGGTCGACGAGCAGGGAACCCAGGGCCCAGGCGTCGTCGTAGGTGAACTGGCGGAAGACCAGGCGCCGTTCCTGCGCCTCCAACTCCTCCAGGCTCGGGGTGAGTTCCGGGTGGAACTTCGGGGTGAGCTCCTGGTTGTGGGTCACAGCGCTACCACCCTTCCTTCGCGGGCCGAACGGCGTGCCGCCTCCAGTACGTCGAGGGCGGACGCCGCCTCCAGCGCGGTCACCGGGTTGGGACCGCCGTCCAGCAGGGCTTTCGCCACTGCCGCATAGTAAGCGGGGTAGTCGCCCGGAAGGGTAGGTTCGGGGCGGCCGCCGCCGGTCAGCGGGGACTCACCGGAGCCCACGCGGCCCCACAGCGCCTCGGGTTCGGCGCCCCAGCCGGGGCCCGGCCGAAGGCCTTCCCGCAGCGCCGCCTCCTGCGGGTCGAGGCCGTACTTGACGTAACCCGCCTGCGAACCCAGCACCCGGAAGCGGGGGCCGAGCTGGGCGGCCGTCGCGGAGACGTACAGGTGGGAGCGGACGCCGTTGGCGTGCGTGAGCGCGATGAAGGTGTCGTCGTCGGTCTCCGCGCCCGGGCGGCGGATGTCCGACTCGGCGTACACGGAGACGGCCGGGCCGAAGAGGGCCAGCGCCTGGTCGACGACATGGCTGCCGAGGTCGTACAGCAGACCTCCGATCTCTGCGGGGTCGCCGGACTCCCGCCACCCGCCCTTCGGCTGCGGCCGCCACCGCTCGAAGCGGGACTCGAAGCGCCATACGTCGCCCAGCTCGCCGTCGGCCAGGAGCCTTCGGAGGGTCAGGAAGTCGTTGTCCCAGCGGCGGTTCTGGAAGACGGAGAGGAGCAGGCCGCGCTCGTCGGCCAGGGCGGCCAGCTCGCGTGCCTCGGCGGCCGTGCCGGCGACGGGCTTGTCCACGACGACGGGCAGGCCGGCCTTGAGCGCGGTGGTGGCGAGCGGGACGTGCGTCCTGTTCGGGGACGCGATGACGATCAGGTCCAGGTCGCCGGCCCGGTCGAACAGCTCGTCCGGACCGGCGGCCACGCGCACGTCGGGGAACTCGGCGCGGGCCTGCTCCTGCCGCTCGGGGTTCGAGGTGACCACCGTGTCGAGGGCGAGGCCCTCGGTGGCGGCGATCAGCGGGGCGTGGAAGACGGAGCCGGCGAGGCCGTAGCCGACGAGGCCTACGCGAAGAGGGATGCCAGTCATGGGTCCACTTTCGCAGGTCGCGAACCACACAGGATGCTGCGAGTTCGTGCCAGAGGCACGGCGTGCATGGGCTTCCCGGTCCCAGGCGCGGCACCGGTCGCCCATGTGCGCTGATCGAGGGGACTTGCGGGCCCGTACGGAGCGGCACCGACCGTCCGCCGGAAGCACCCGGCATGGTCATGTGTTCATGCGACTGCTGATGATGCGACTGCCCACACCTGTATCCCTCTGCGCCCCCGTCCCCCTCTGCCTCGCAGCCGCCGCCGTCCTCCTGTCGTCCCCCGCGCAGGCCGCCCCCCGCCCCTCCTGCGCCGCCACCGACGACCGCGCCTTCCCGGTCACCACCCGCATCCACGGCGGCCCCGACTCCTACGAGGCCGGCGGCGGCTACGGCACCTGGTACCTGGACCTCACCAACACGACCACGCGGACCTGCGGGAACATCCACCCCGTCGTCGTCCTCGTCGACGAGCGGCGTGCCCTCGAGCCCACTCAGCCCCGCCTGGAGTTCTACGACGGCACAGCGGGGGCCCGCCCGCACCCCGTCCGCTTCGAACGCACCGACGCGGACGAACTCGTCGGCGCCTTCACCGACGACCGCGATCGCTTCCGCGGCTTCACCGTCGCCCCCGGCAAGACCCTCACCGTGAAGGTCCGGCTGGCGCTCACCTCGGACGCCGAACCGAACGAGGTCACCGCCAACGCGGCCGTCGTACAACGCCACGACGGCGACGGCGACTGGGTCGGCCAGTCGAACGACTACCGCTTCGACATCGAGGCCGAACCAGCCCGACGGCCCGAGCCCGCGTCCGAGCCCGCGTCCAAGTCCACGTCCGAGCCCGCGTCCGAGCCCGCGTCCGAGTACGCGTCCAAGTCCGCGTCCAAGTCCGCGTCCAAGTCCGCGTCTAAGTCCGCATCCGAGTCCGCGCCTGCCCCCGACGCCGCCGCCACCACCACACCGGCGCCCGACGGCCACCTCTCCCTCGCCGACCAACTCGCCGGCACCGGACTCGGCCCCACGGTCGCCCTCGCCGCCGCGGCCCTGCTGCTCGTCACCAGCGGCGCGCTGCTGCTGGTCCGCAAGCGTCGCTGAACCCACAGCCGTACGTACCCATCGCCGCCGAACCCGGTCGTTCCCTCAAGATCCGGCCACTGTTTTCGCTAACGGTGGATCGATTGGCTTGGGTTTCCTTGGTGTTGCTGTGATTCTTCCGGTCTCTTCGGGGCTCTTGCGGTTGCTGCGTGACCTTTCCGGGCGGGGTGCGTTGTGTAGGTGAGTTCGATGATCGGACAGCAGTTCTGGTGGCCGGGTGGGGGGTGTAGGGGTGCGGCGGAAGGTCCGGCTGGGTGAGGGGGAGACGGAGCGGGTGGCGTGCGCGTCGGCGTCCGCGTTCCGTGGCCTGGACACGGCGACAGGCGAGGTTCTGGGCGCCGATGTGCTGGGAGGGTGGGCTGGCTGACGGCCCTGGTCGAGACGATGTGCACGTCAGTGACCGGCACCCGCTGGAACCGTCCGGATCTGGCCCGGCTCGCCTGCGGGCGGGACCTGTCGGGGCAGCGGCTGCCGTCGAACGCGTGGATGGCGTTGCGGATGCTGGGCTGGGCGGCGACTGCCCCGGAGGGGGTGTACGTTCCTGACCGGGTGCGGCGGGTTGCCGAGGAGCAGGCGGGGCGGGTGCTGCGTTCGGCCTGGTGGCGTACTCAGATCACCGACGCGGTGCTGGCCACCTGGCCCACCGGCCCTGACGCTGATCCGATGCGGCGCACGGCGGGCGAGTGGGAGGCGTTGCGGGCGGCCTGTCCGGACGGGCAGGGTGTGGCGGCCTCGGTGCTGCGCTCCCGCACCCGGCAGATCGCTGCTTTCCACACCGCGCATGGTCGGCTGCCCGCCGGTCTGTGTGAGCTGGAGGCGGCGCCGGGCGGTGGCCGTCAGGTGGTGCTGGCCGCCGCCGACAAGCAGTTGGCCAGGCTGGCCCGCTGCGAGGACGACCCGGCCCGCTACGCGGTGCTGACCGTGCGCCTGCCGGTGCGGCCCGATCCGCGCGCCCGGGGTGACTGGCACTCCGTGGTGATCCGGTTCCGCCTGCCGCCCACCATCCCCGTCACGGCCGCCCTGCACGCCCCGACCCTGCGCCTGCGCGGCGGACGCCTGCGCCTGGACGTCGCCCACACCACCGCCGCCCCCACGACCCGGCGGGACGGACATCTGCGGGCGGTGGCCTTCGACTACGGGCTGAACACCCTCCTCACCGGCGGGACGCTGACCCTGGCCGGCGGCGCCCAGCCGGCCGTGCACACCGACGCAAACCCTGTCTTCTTCCGTGCGGACGGGGTACTGGCCAAGGCCGACCGGCTGCGCATACAGGCCGAGCAGCTGGGGGCCAAGGCCGCCCACCTGCAGTCCCTGACCGACGGCCACACCGCATCCGGGCTGCGCCCCGATCCGCTCACCGCGGCGAAACTGGCGGTGCTGCGCACCGAGCACGCGCGGGTGAGCAAGCGTCGTACGCGGCTGAACGAGCAGCTCGCCAGGGCCGCCGCCCACTTCATGGTCGGCCACGCCCGCGCCGCGAGAGCGTCGGTGATCTACCTGGAGGACCTGCGGGACATGGAGGCCCGGGGCAAGGGCCGCACCCTGAACACCCGCCTGTCCAGCAGTGTGCGCGGGCAGATCGTCGCCCACACCCGCCACCAGGCCGCCCGCTACGGGATCGCGGTGGTCATCGTCCCCGCGCGCGGCACCTCCAGGTACTGCCCCACCTGCCTGAGCGTCTTGCGGCACCGCGCCGCCCCCGACCGCACCACACCGGGCTGGAAATGGGCGAGCTGCCCCGACACCGCCTGCGGATACAGCGCCGACCGGGACGTCGCGGCCTGGCAGCGGATCGGCGCCCGCGGCCTGCAACACCAGCACACAACCGTCCTGGACCGCAGCAGTGGCACCTACGTGATCCGCCGCACGGCCCCGGAGCTGGACCGGCCGGTCCGGCACACCACCCACCCCGGACCCGCCATCCCCGACGGTCCGCAGCAGCAGTCCGCTGCTGCCGTGGACCGGACGAAGGCGGGACCGACGAGAAACCGCCCTGTGCCCAGGCAGCGACGCAGGGCCCCCGCCCCACCCACAACACCCGCAGCGCAGACCACTGCTGCGGGCCCGGGTGGAAAGCGTCCGGCGGGGCGGATGCCCCAGTCACCCACCCACCGCACCCAGCGGCGGCGCAGGCGGCAGGCACCGCACACGATGAGCACCCCCACCCGGCACCAGCCACGTGGGGCCAGACTCGGCGCAGGCTTCCACCTGCACACCCACGCCACCCCCGTCACACGACGGACACAGCCCGGGGCACAGCCGAGATCACTTTTCCACCGGGACCGGGCCGAAAACCCAGCCCCACCCAGGAAAACCTAAGCTCATCTGAGACGCTGGGGCGCGCCCGGCACCCGGCACCGGGTACACGCGCGAGGCACCGCGCACTTATGGGTACGGCAGGAGATCCAGCACATGGCAGAACGCAGGCCCATCGAGTCGTGGCTCACCGACATGGACGGTGTGCTCATCCACGAGGGCGTACCGATCCCCGGCGCCGACGCCTTTCTGAAGAAGCTGCGTGAGTCCGGCAAGCCCTTCCTCGTCCTCACCAACAACTCGATCTACACCCCGCGCGACCTGCACGCCCGGCTGCGCCGCATGGGCCTGGACGTGCCGATCGAGTCCATCTGGACCTCGGCGCTGGCCACCGCCCAGTTCCTGGACGACCAGCGGCCCGGCGGCTCCGCGTACGTCATCGGCGAGGCGGGCCTGACGACCGCGCTGCACGACATCGGCTACATCCTCACCGACCACGAGCCCGACTACGTCGTCCTCGGCGAGACCCGCACCTACTCCTTCGAGGCCATGACCAAGGCCGTACGGCTCATCAACGACGGGGCCCGTTTCATCTGCACCAACCCCGACGAGACGGGGCCGTCGGCCGAGGGCCCGCTGCCCGCGACCGGCGCGGTGGCCGCGCTGATCACCAAGGCGACCGGGAAGAGCCCGTACTTCGCGGGCAAGCCGAACCCGCTGATGATGCGCACCGGGCTCAACGCGATCGGGGCGCACTCCGAGACCAGCGCGATGATCGGCGACCGTATGGACACCGATGTGCTGGCCGGTATGGAGGCCGGGATGCAGACGTTCCTGGTGCTGACCGGCCTGACCCGGCCCGAGCAGGTGGAGGACTTCCCGTACCGGCCGTCGAAGGTCGTGGACTCGATCGCGGACCTCGTCGACAGAATCTGACGCGATCAGGAATCTGACCGGATCCGAACGGATCGCACCTGATCTGAAACCTTTCTGGACCCGTATGGAGCAGTGAGGCCCCGCTGAGCGTGCGGGGCAGGAGTCGTCGGGGGAGGCTCCAGATATCTGGAGGTTCACGATGGGTTCCCTACGCCTCACTGTCTGTACCGCAGTCCTCGCTGTCGCCGCCCTCATCCCGATCGCCCACGCGGCGGACGGCGGCGGCAGCATCTCGGCGACCCCTTCGTCCCCCGCTCCCGGCGCCGAGGTCGCCCTGCGGGTGAGCGGCTGCGCCGGGAAGACGGCCACCGCCGCGTCGACGGCGTTCGTCGCGGACGCGCGGCTCACGGGCAGCGGCGGCACGCTCGCCGGCGAGACCCGCGTCCGTTCCTCGATCGAGCCCGGCCCCTACGAGGTGAAGGTCAGCTGCGCCGACTCGCAGCTGAACGGCACGCTCACCGTCGCCGCCGGCGGGAGCTCGGCGCGGCCGGGCGCCTCCGCCGCCGCCTCGCCCGTCGCCCCGGTACAGGCGGGCGGTGGCGGCGCCGCCCGGCTCGCCGCCACGGACGCCCGCGAGGCCGGGGCCGGTCCCGGTGTGGCGCAAACGGTGACCGGGCTGGTCCTCGCCGGGGTCGCCGCGGTGGCCGTCGTGATCCGGGGCCGCCGCCGGAGCCGTGGGACGGGTTGACCGGCCATGTCCGACGATGAACGCACGCCCCGCAGCGGCCGGCTCCTGACCGGCGTGGCCTGGGTGGTCCTGCTGCTCGGGCTGTGGCTGTGGGGCCGCGAGGTGACCGACGTACGGCACGGGATATCCGGGCCCGCCACGGGCGACATGGCGGCGGTCGGACGGCCGCCGGACGTGGAACTGCCGCCCGCGCACCGGCCCCTCGGCGACGCCCTGCCGCAGCGCGTCGACATCCCCGGCCTCGACGTACAGGCGCCGGTCGTGGCCCGCGGTCTGGACGCGCGGGGCGCCGTCGCGCCGCCGCCGTTCGACCAGCTCGGAGTCGTCGGCTGGTACGCGGCCGGGGCGAAACCCGGAGCGGCCGGGACCGCGCTGATGGTGGGGCACGTCGACACCGAGACCCGGCCCGCCGTCTTCTTCAGGCTCAGCGCCCTCCAGCCCGGCGAGACGGTCCGGGTACTCCGCGACGACGGCAAGGTCGCCGAGTTCACCGTGGACGACGTCCAGGTCCTCACCCGCGACGGCTTCGACGCACAGCAGGCGTACGGGCCCCGCCACACCGGACGGTCCGAGCTGCGGCTGATCACCTGCGGCGGCAGCTTCGACCGGGCGAGCCGCAGCTACACGGCGAACGTGATCGTCTCGGCGTATCTGACGGGATCCGGCCTGTGAGGTCATCTGTGTTCCGCCTGTGTTCCGCCGCAGGCCGGATCTCCCGTAACAGCTGTCGGCCAGGGCCCGGACGACCTCGTGGGCCAGGCGACGGATGTGTCAGGATTGAGACTTGGAACGGTGCACCCAAGGGGGAGTTGGATGTACGTCAGCAGGGGGGCTGGAACGCGGGCTGCCGCGGCGGTGCTGGGGGCGGCACTGCTGATCGCAGGCTGTTCCTCGGGGGACGGAAAGGACAAGGAAAAGAAGAAGGACGGCGCCGGCGCCGGCGCCGGGATCACCCAACAGCCCAAGGGCACGGACCCGTTCTGGGTCAACCCGGACGGCAACGCGGCAGAGCAGGTGAAGGACTACGAGGAGGCCGGCAAGAAGGCGGAGGCCGAACAGATCCGCAAGATCGCCGAGCAGCCGACCGCCGAGTGGATCAACCCGGAGAACCCCGAGGAACAGGCCCGGGGCTTCACCGAGGCCGCCGCGAAGGCCGACCGCGAGGCCCTGCTCGTCGTCTACAACATCCCGCACCGCGACTGCGGCCAGTTCTCGGGAGGCGGCGCCGCCGACGGCGACGCGTACCGGGCGTTCGTCGACGGCGTCAGCAAGGGCATCGGCGACCGCCCCGCCACGGTGATCCTGGAGCCGGACGCCGTACTGCACATGGTGGACAACTGCACACCCGAGGAGTTCCACGAGGAGCGCTACGCCCTGCTCAACGAGGCGGTCGGCAAGCTCAAGTCCCTGAAGAACACCAAGGTCTACATCGACGCCGGCAACGTCGGCTGGGGCAAGCCCGACGACATCTCCGAACCCCTCCAGCGGGCCGGCATCGACCAGGCCGACGGCTTCTCGGTCAACGTCTCCAACTTCTACTCCACCGAGGACTCCATCGCCTACGGCAAGGAGCTCTCCGCGAAGGTCGGCAACAAGCACTTCGTCATCGACACCAGCCGCAACGGCAACGGCCCCTACACCGAGGGCGACCAGAACGAGCGCTGGTGCAACCCTCCGGGCCGCGCCCTGGGGGAGACCCCGACGACGAAGACGGCGGACCCGCTCGTCGACGCCTACCTGTGGGTCAAGCGCCCCGGTGAGTCGGACGGCGAGTGCAAGGGCGGCCCGCAGGCGGGCCAGTGGTGGGCGGACTACGCGCTCGGCCTCGCGAAGGCCTCCGCATAGCGCCCGATACGTGGCCTCCGCACAGCGCCCGATACGTGACTGGGGGCGCCCTCCGTGACGGCGCCCCCAACTACGTTCGGCTTATGGCACCCTGACCCACTGCGCCTTGCTCGGCGTGCCCTGGTCGTCGTCCACGAACAGCATGTACCACCCCGCCTGAACAAGGTTCTTGTTCTTCGGCACGGTCACCGTGATCTTGTCCCCGGACGCCTTGAAGTCCAGCGCGATCGACCGCTGGTCGACGTCCGTCACGTGCGTGGACGCGCTCGGCCGGATCAGCCGTACCTTCTTGATCGAGGAGGCGTGCTGCGAGGTGAACGTCCCCGACTCGCCCCGCTCGATGATCTTCGGCCCACCCGACAGCGACGGCCGCGAGTCCCGGTACAGATACGGCGGCGTGTAGATCTCGATCCGCTGCTCGAACTTGCCCGGCTTGGTGTTCGCCTTGTCCGCGTACAACGAGTCCGAGCCGAAGAGCATCACCCGCCCGTCCGGCAGGAGCAGCGACCCGGAGTGGTAGTTCCGGCCCACCAGCGGATCGGCGACCTTGTCGAACGTGTGGGTCTCCGGGTGATACAGCCGCGCCTGGAGGATGTTGGAGTCGCTGCGCCCCCGGTAGTCCTCCGAACCACCGGACACCAGCACGGAGTCGTCCGGCAGGATCGAGGCCTGGGCGTACCGCGTGCCCTTCTCCAGCGAGGGCCCGTCCACGAACTTCGGGTCGTCGGCCAACATGTCGACGATCCGCGTCTTCTTGCTGGACAGCTTCGACTCGCCGACCCCGCCGCCGCCGATCACCATGTACTTCTCGTCCTGCGCCGGAGGCAGCAGCACCGTGCCGGACGTCTCCATCAGCTTGGGATCGCTCAGCCCGGGAATCTTGGTGAACTTGTTGGTCTCCACGTCCCAGACGCCCGGCTCACGGCCCACGTCGTCCGGCCCGTAGCCCGCGTTCGAACCCGAGTAGAAGACCTTGCCGTTCTGCATCAGGAACAGCGCCGGGTACGTCGGGAACTGCATGGTCTTCGGCAGGTAGGTCCACTTCTTGGTCTTCGGGTCGAAGATCTCGTTCTTGCCCGGGACCAGCTGGCCGATGTCGTCGAGACCGGAGACGCTGAGGATCGTGCCGTCGCTCAGGGTGGTGAGCGTCGGGTACCAGCGCGCCTCCTTCATCGGGTCGACCTTGATGTACTTCTCCGCGACCGGATCGAACTCGAAGGCGTCCCGGATGCCCTGGAAGTCCTTCTTGTCGAGGGCGAGCTTCTGCGCGATGCCGTACGTGTTCTTGGCGTCGGCGCCGGTCAGGCCCTGGACGGTGTAGTTGTCCTGCGTGCCGGTCTCGTACTTGGCGCCGCTCTTCTGCGCCTCGACGTAGATCCGGCCCAGACCCGGGGTGTTGCCCAGGAACTTGCCGGTCTTCTTGTCGAAGTTCTTCGTCGCCCGCTCGACGGTGACCGGGTCCTTCGACACGAAGGTCTTGCCGTTCTCCTTGCCCACGAACTTGGTACCCGCGCGCAGCGTGATCGGCTTGTCCGGGTTCTCGTTGTGGACGATCATCAGGCCGCCGGCCTTGGTGACGTCACCCTTCAGCTTCTCGTACCGCTTGGTGCCGCCCGCGATCAGCAGGTTGCCGTTGGCGAGCTGGGTGTGGCCGGTGCAGAACAGGTCCTTGGGCGTGGGGATCTTCTTGATGGTGCCCTTGACCGGGTCCCAGATCCGGGTGTCGAACTTCTTGTCGTCGAAGTTGTCCTGATTGTTGCCCGACCCCGCGACGAGCAGCACCTTGCCGGTGTGCAGCAGCGCCGCGTGGATGGTGTTCTGCCGGTACTCCTCGGGGAACTCGATGACTTCCCACTTGCCGTTCTCGGCTTTGTACTCCGGTTTGTTGATTTGGTACTGGTGGTATTTCTCGGTCCCGAAGCGGTAGAGCCACGGCCCGTTCATCCCGGCCAGCGCGAGCACCACCGCCGTGCCTATCGCGAGTCGACGAGCGCGGCGGCGGCCTGCACGGTCGTTCATTCCTTACGTCCCCCAAGTCCACCAAGGGCAATCTGCATGGTCTGGTCGCCCGTCCCGTCCGAGCCTGCGTTCGAGGCGGCCCAACTCGGCTTGTGCTGCGGGGCGTGCTGGGCCGCGGTGCGCTGCACGGGCAGGGACTGCGGCTCGTAGGCCCCCACGGGAGCCGCGGGCTGAGCGGGCTGGGCGACGGGAACCGCGTTCCGCGGCTCCTGCTCGGGCGCCGCGGGCCTCTTCTTCGCCTGACGCAGCATGTGGCGCCAGGCGAACATCGGCGTGGCGGTGATCAGCGTGGCGAACGTCGCCCAGATGATCATCGCGGGGTGCGAGTGCCCGAAGACGAAACCGGCGGCGATCGAGGCGCCGAAGATCACGATGAAGTACCAGTGGTACCGGAAGGTCCCGAACCACCGGTCCGGGCTGGCCGAATCGCCCTTGGGGGTGACCACGAACTTGCTCTTGCGGCGCAGGACGGAGTCGATCAGCGCCTTGGCGTAGAGCGGCGCGGACAGCGCCGACATCACCATGCCGGCCACACCGCCGGATCCCTCCGGCTCGTGCGGGGAGACGTTGTGCCGGCGGTTCCAGATGTACAGGCCGATCTGAAGCGCCGAGGCGTTGCCGTAGAGCATCAGCCACACGGTCGGGTCGATGTTCACACCCGAGGCGCCCAGGCCCAGGAACAGGGCGCAACTCAGCGCCGCGAGGATCCAGTTGAGGGCGGACATCGGATAGAAGATGATCATCATCGTGTAGTTGAAGAGCTTGCTCGGCGGCAGCGAGTACCAGCCCTTCCAGTACTGCTTGAGGATCGTCTCGTACGTGCCGCGGGACCAGCGCATCTGCTGGGTGAAGAAGTCCGTCCAGGCGCTGGGACCCTCACCGACCGCGAGCACGTCCGGGGTGTAGACCGAGCGCCACTTCTTGCCCGTCGCCGGGTTCTTGTGGCGGTGGATCTCGAAGCCGGTCGCCATGTCCTCGGTGATCGAGTCGTACAGACCGCCGATCTGCTTGAGCGCCCTGATGCGTACGGCATTTGACGTACCGACGAACATCGGCGCGCCGTAGCGGTTGCCGGCGCGCTGGATCAGCGCGTGGAAGAGGAACTGCTGCGACTCGGCGGCCTTGGTGACGAAATTGTCGTAGTTGCCGTACACCTGCGGGCCGATGACGAAGCCGACGTTCGGGTCGCGGAAGAAGCCGAGCATCCGCTCCAGGTAGTTGGGCAGCGGCACGTGGTCGGTGTCGACGGAGGCGAAGTAGTCGTAGTTGTCGCCGTGCGCGTCCAGCCAGGCGTTGTAGTTGCCGTGCTTGGTCTTGGCGCGGTGCGGGCCGGAGGGCTGGTTCCACTTCGCGACGCCCTTGCGGGAGAAGTGGTGCACGCCCAGGCGCGCGCAGACCTCCTTCACCTCGGGGTCGTCGCCCTCGTCGAGGAGCCAGACATGCATGAGGCCGCGGTGGCGGATCTTCACCGCGGCTTCGAGGGTCTTCGTCACCATCTCCAGCGGCTCCTTGCCGGGCACGAAGGAGGTGAGGAAGGCCACTCTGGTGCCGGTCTCGGGCACCACCGGGATCGGGTCGCGGGCGACCAGGGTGGCGTGCGCGTTCGACAGCACGTTCATGCAGCGGAAGAACTCGATCAGACCGATCGAGACGAGCATCACGATGTCCAGCGCAGGAAGCCAGGCGAAGGCCGGGTAGTCGCGCTCGGTCCAGTGCTCCGGCTGCAGCAGCCAGACCAGCAGCACCAGCGACAGCACCGGCGCCGCGGCCAGCATCAAGGCGACCCTTATGCGGTGCGGTTCCTGCGAGATCAGGGAGCGGTACTGCACTCTGTACGGCTTGTTCGGGTCGGGCTGGGTGAGGGGACCGGCCAGCCGGCTGTAGTGCTCGTAGTCGTACTTCGGCAGCGTCTTCTTGATTCTGCGGAACGCGCCGGTGCGATGCGAAGGCACTCTGAGCTGGGTGGTCCTGGACGGGTCGTAGTCCTGCCCGGCGCCCGTCGGCGTCGACGTCATGAGTCATCCCCCCACACGCGGGTCACCGCGTGTTTCGTTTCGTTTCCTTACGCCTGCTCGAGTCACCCCCGACCTTCACAGGCGTTTCAGCGGTGGGTCGCAGTCACCACATGCTCCACAACTTACAGACACCGGTGTGCGACCTTCCGGTTGCATGATGCCCCCCTCGGCATCCGGCCATGAACGGGGCCCCTTTCCCCGTACCAACCGGGCAACCGGCTCCTTGCCCCCCAACTGCCGCGAATCGGCGGCATCTTGAAGAACCAGGGTTCTACGGCGTTCATCATGATCGCAAGATGCGAAACGCGGTGTTTACCGGTCATACGCGTTCATTGTGGCCCATGTGGGGATCGTGTGGAGCGGTTGTGGGCAGATGGGTGTCCATACGGATGAGGGGCGCGTCCGGTTCAACCAGATGCAGAAGGCCCCTCGCTTCCGCGAGGGGCCTGCCTTGTCTGTGCGCCGCCAGGGACTCGAACCCCGGACCCGCTGATTAAGAGTCAGCTGCTCTAACCAACTGAGCTAGCGGCGCCCGCTGACCTGCACAACCTTACCGGACGCCGGGGAGTGTCCCTGACCATCCGCCTGACCCTTGGAAGGGGGCCTGTACATCATTCGGACCGTCAGCGTGCGCGTGTCCGGAAGACAGTTGAGAAACTGGCGAACGTGCACAGGTGTGAACAATTCCTTAAGGAATGTGACAGGGATGTGAGGGGAATCGCATGGCGACTCCGGTCTTCGAGGAATTCGATCCCGCGAGCGACTGCGACTGCCCCGGATGTGTTCACTGGCGGCGGGTCCTGCTCATCAAGCGGGCCAGGACATGGGTCGCCGCGAAGGTGCAGCACCGCACGCGCCCTGTGGGCGGCACGGCGGGGGTGAAGCCGGGCTTCGCGGATCCCGCAACGCCGGACCCCGTGGATCCCGTAACGCCGGACCCCGTGGATCCCGTAACGCCGGACTCCGCGATTCCGGCCGCGCCGGCCGGGGCGCCGACGCCGTACCCGGGGGCGGCGTATTTCGGCCCCGGGGCGAACAACGAGTACGTCACCCAGCTCGGCCGGATGCTCGTCGAGCGCGGTGCCGGGCGCCACTACCCCTGCGGCCCCGGCCCGCGCTGGTCGGACGCGGACCGGCGGGCCACGCGGGCCTTCCAGCAGGCGCAGGGCCGGCGGGGCCGGGACGCGGACGGCCTGCCGGGTCCGCGGACCTGGGCGCTGCTGGTGACGGGGCAGGGCAGGGACATCACGGCCGGGTCGGCCACCCCTTCCGTACCTGCTTCCCACGGGGTGCCCGGCTATCCCGGGCGGGCGCTGTTCCGGCCCGGCGCGAACAACGAGTACGTCACCCGGCTCGGGCGGCAGCTGGTGAGGAAGGGGTTCGGCACGTACTGCACCACCGGGCCGGGTCCGCGCTGGGGCGAGGCGGACCGGCGCGGCGTCGAGGCCTTCCAGCGCGCCCAGGGCTGGCGGGGCGGCGCGGCGGACGGCTACCCGGGGCCGGAGACCTGGCGACGGCTCTTTTCCTGAACGGCGGCTTCGGTGCCGTATCCCCCTGCCGTGACGATCCCCCTGTTGTGAAGCATCTGGCGCGGAGGCTGGAGGCACGCATGAGTACGACCACTTCCCATACCCCGGAGTCCGAGGGGCCGGTCGCGGGGCCGCCCGCGCGGCCCGCCCGGCTCATCCAGAACGAGTCGACCACCGAGATCCCCGTCCATCTGCTGTTCCGCGACGAACCCGAGCCGGTGCCGGTGCCGCTGAAGCCCGCGGTCGTGGGGCGCCGGTACGGGACGGGGGAGCAGCCGCGGCTGCGCGGACCCGCTCCCGTCCGGCCCCGGCCCGTGCCGCGGGTCGATCCCACCCTGGTGGAGCGGCCCGCACGGGTACTGCCCGGCGCGGCGGGCGTGTTCGCCGGTGCCTGCGGGCTGGCCGGATGTGTGGCCGTCTCCTGGTGGGCGGGTGCGCTGCCGCCGCTCGTGCTGGGGGCGCTGGGGCTGCCCTCGTACGCGGGCGCGGGCCTCGGTCCCGCGCAGTGGGCGGCGTACGCGGGCGCGGGCGCGCTGGGGTTGTTCGGCTTCGGCGGGCTGGCGCGCGGCCGGACCGGGCGGGCCTGGGTGCTCGGCCTGTTCGGCCGCTACCGGGGGACCGTCCGGCGCACCGGCCTGCTGTGGGTCAACCCGCTGCTGCTGCGCCGCCGGGTCGACGTACGGCTGCGGCACTGGCGCAGCGAGCCGATGCACGCGGCCGACGCGAGCGGGGTCGCTGTGCGGGTGGCGGTGCTGGTGGTGTGGCGGGTGCGGGACACCGCGCGGGCCGCGCTGGGGGTGGAGGGCCACGAGACGTACCTGCGCGAGTGCGTCGAGGCGGCGCTCGCGCGGGTGCCGGTGGAGACGCCCGGCTCCGGCCGGGCCTCGGTCGACGCCGCCGAGGACGCACTGACCCGGCGGGTCGCGGCGGACACGGCGCCGGTCGGGATCGAGGTGTTCTCGGTGCAGCCGCTGCGGGTGGAGTACGCCCCCGAGGTCGCCGCCGCGATGCACCGCCGCCGGATCGCCGCGCTCGACGCCGAGCACCAGGCGAGCGTGCTCACCTCGCTCGTCGACTCGGTGGAGGACACGGTGACCCGGCTGACCATGCGGGGGCTGGTCGAACTCGACGACTACGAGCGGAAGGTACTGGTGAAGGACTTGACGGTGGCGTTCTGCGCGGGACGCGGGGAAACGGCCCCCTGGCGCCCCGTCGAACAAGTCCCGTGATTGGTATGGACATGCCCAACCCGCAGCAATAATCTCAGACTTGGTCTAGACCTACATGCACAGCTCACTGAACCTCCCCCACGTTCTCCAGGAGCGGCAGCATGCGCAGAAGGGCCAAGTCGTACGCCGCCGTGGTGGGCCTCGCCACCGCCGGAACCCTCGTGCTCTCCTCCGGTGGCGCCAGCAGCCACGGCTACACAGACCTCCCCGTCAGCCGGCAGAAGCTCTGCCAGAACGGCACCGTGACGAACTGCGGCGACATCCAGTGGGAGCCGCAGAGCGTCGAGGGTCCCAAGGGCTTCCCCGCCTCCGGACCGGCCGACGGCCGGATATGTTCCGCCGGCCACACGCGGTTCGCACAGCTCGACAGCCCCAGGACCCCGTCGGGCGGCGCCTGGCCGACGACCAGGGTGACGGGCGGCCAGCGCTACACGTTCCGCTGGCAGTTCACGGCCATGCACGCCACGACCGACTTCAAGTACTACGTCACCAAGCCGGGCTGGAACCAGAACCACAACCTGGCCCGCTCCGACCTCAACCTCACCCCGTTCCTGACCGTCCCCTACGGCGGCCGGCGACCCCCGTCCACGCTCTCCCACAGCGGCACGCTGCCCTCCGGGCTGAGCGGCCGCCACGTGATCCTGGCGGTGTGGACGGTCGCGGACACGGGCAACGCGTTCTACGCCTGCTCGGACGTCACGTTCTGAGGCTCGAAGGGGCCTCGTAATCTGACGGTACGTCAACTACCGTGCTCCTCCATGGAGTCCAGGAGGCGCACGGTCGCGGAACTCGTCGCCGACCGGTGGGGCGATCACCGGCCGGGTCTGTGGTGCGAGGAACGGACGCTGACCCACCACGAGGTGGCGGCGGGGGCCGCGGCACGAGCCGCGCTGCTGGCCGACCTGCTGCCATCCCGCGCGCATGTCGGGGTCCTGCTCGACAACACCGCCGAGTACCCGCTGTGGCTGAGCGCGGCGGCCCTCGCGCGCTCCGCCGTGGCCGGAATCAATCCCGCCCGCCGGGGCCCCGAACTCGCCCGCGACATCCTGCACACCGAATGCCGGATCCTGGTCACGGAGCGCACTCACCTGCCCCTTCTCACCGGTTTCGACCTGCCCGGCGTAGGTGTACTGGTGACCGACACGGAGGAATACGGCGACCTGCTCGCCCCGTACACCGACGCGCGGCCGGACGCCTCCCGCGCCACCCCCGCCGACCGCCTGCTCCTCTACTTCACCTCCGGCTCGACCGGCGCTCCCAAGGCCGCGCTCTGCTCCCAGGGCCGCCTGGCCGCCGCCGGACGCTCGCTGGCCGAGCAGTTCCAGGTGGGGCCCGACGACGTGCACTACGTCTGCATGCCGATGTTCCACGGCAACGCGGTGATCGCCGACTGGGCGCCCGCGCTCGCGGCCGGGGCCGGCGTGGCGCTGCGGCGGCGGTTCTCGGCGTCGCGGTTCCTGGCGGACGTACGGCGCTACCGGGCGACGTACTTCACCTACGTGGGCCGGGCCGTGCAATACATCCTCGCCACCGAGCCCCGACCCGACGACCGCGACCATCCCCTGCGGCTGGGTTTCGGCACGGAGGCCGGAGCGGTGGACGCGGCGGCGTTCGAGCGGCGGTTCGGAGTGCGGCTGGTGGAGGGATACGGGTCCTCGGAGGGCGGCGCGGCGATCCAGTGGCGGCCCGGCACACCGCCCGGCGCGGTCGGCCCGGCGGCGCCCGGACTGGTCGTCCTCGACCCGGAGACGCACGAGGAGTGCCCGCCGGCCGTCTTCGACCCGTCCGGCCGGCTGCTGAACGGCGAGGAGGCCATCGGGGAGCTGGTGAACCGCGGGCCCAGCCCCTTCGAGGGCTACTGGCGCAACCCGGAGGCGGAGGCCGAGCGGCGACGGGACGACGGCTGGTACTGGACCGGCGACCTCTTCTACCGGGACGCCGACGGCTACCTCTACTTCGCCGGCCGCACCGACGACCGCCTCCGCGTCGACAGCGAGAACCTGGCCGCCGCGATGATCGAGAACATCCTCGCCCGGTACGACGGCGCGGTCGCCGTCGCTGTCTACGCGGTGCCGGATCCGGTCACCGGCGACCAGGTGATGGCGGCGATCGCGGGTGACTTCGACCCCGGGGACTTCGCCGCGTTCCTGTCCGCCCAGCCGGATCTGGGGACGAAGATGGCGCCCCGCTTCGTACGGGTGGTGGAGCGGATGCCCGTCACGGCCACGAACAAGATCCACCGGGCACTGCTGCGGCGGGAAGGGTTCCGGTGCGCGGACCCGGTGTGGTGGCGGCCTCCGGGGGAGCCGGCCTACCGGCGGCTGACCAGGGAGGAAGCCGAAGGGCCCCTCGTGTCCACGAGAGGCCCTTTATTTGTGCGCCGCCAGGGACTCGAACCCCGGACCCGCTGATTAAGAGTCAGCTGCTCTAACCAACTGAGCTAGCGGCGCATGACTCCCGCCGTCCGCTCTCGGCGGTCGGCGACAGGCAAAATACTACCTGGTCCGCGGGGGTGCTTCTGACGCCGATCCGTGTGGCCTGGATCGCCTCTGTGTGTTCCGGATCGTGTTCTAGATCGCCAGGGACAGCAGTACGGGCGCCGCGCCCCGGTTCAGCCGGTCCGCGGCCTGGCGGAGCCGGTGGGCGTGCTCGACCGGGAGGGACAGGGCCAGGCAGCCGACCGAGGATCCGGCCGTGATCGGGACGGCCGCGCAGACCGTGCCGACCGCGTACTCCTGGAGGTCGAGGTGGGGCACCGTCGGCGGCTGGGACTCCAGGCGGGAGAGCAGCAGCTCGTCGCTGGTGATGGTGCGCGAGGTGAGGCGGGCCATCTTGTGGCGGGAGAGGTGGTCGCGGCGGCCGTTGTGGTCGAGCTGGCCGAGCAGGCTCTTGCCGATGGCGGTGGCGTGCGCGGAGTAGCGGAAGTCGACCCACTCGTGGACCGCGGGAGTGGCCGGGCTGTCGGCGTACTGGGTGACGTTGATCTCGCCGTCGACGTACCGGCTGATGTAGACGGCGGCGCCGACGGAGTCGCGCAGCCGGTCGAGGTTCTGCTGGAGCCGCTCGCGCAGCGCCTGCTCGCGGTCGCCCCCGGCGGAGCCGAGGCGGGTGAGGGCGGCGCCGGTGACGTACGCGCCGTCGGTGACCTGCTCGACGTATCCCTCGCGGCGCAGCATCCGCAGGAGCGTGGTCAGGCGCTCCGGGCTGAGGCCGGTGAGGCGGGCGAGCTGGACGTCGGTGACTCCGGTGGTGTGCCGCGCCACCGTCTCCAGGACGCGCAGGGCGTCCTGGGCCGAGTGGTACGGCGCGGTCGGCTCGTGCATCAGCGCCACGGTGCTCCCCCTGCGCTTGTAGGGCCGGTTTCCGGACAGCCGGGCTCTTCCACGATAGCCGCCAACGGGCTTCGGCGGAGGGGCTGTTCCGCAGATTCCGGGGCGCGTTGTCGGGGCCCGGCGAGGGGTGTGAACTGGGGATTATGCGATACGCATATGCCCATGGCGGGGCGCCGGCCACGGTGCCGGCGCCCTCCCGTACGGGCCTCTACAGAACGGCGTTCAGGAACTCCCGCGTCCGTTCGTGGTCGGGGTCGCCGAAGAGCTTCTCCGGCGGCCCGGACTCGATGACCCGGCCTTCGTCGAACATCAGCACCTGGTCCGAGATGTCCCGGGCGAAGTTCATCTCGTGCGTCACGCACAGCATCGTGATGTCGGTGCTGCGGGCGAGGTCGCGCAGCACGTCCAGCACGCCGGCCACGAGCTCCGGGTCCAGCGCCGACGTCACCTCGTCCAGCAGGAGCACCTGCGGCCGCATCGCCAGCGCCCGGGCGATCGCCACCCGCTGCTGCTGGCCGCCCGACAACTGCGTCGGATAGGCGTCGCACTTGTCGCCGAGGCCCACCAGGTCGAGCAGCTCACGGGCCCGCTGCTCGGCCTCGTCCTTGGACATGCCGAGGACGGTGACCGGCGCCTCGGTGACGTTCCTGAGCACCTTCATGTTCGGGAAGAGATTGAACTGCTGGAACACCATCCCGATCTTCTTGCGGACCTCGCGGACCTGCTTCTCGGGAGCCGGGAAGAGCTGCTCCCCGTCGACGGTGATCTTGCCCTCGTCGGGCTCGGTCAGGGTCATCAGCAGCCGCAGGATCGTCGTCTTGCCGGAGCCGGACGGGCCGATCAGCGTGACGTGCTTGCCGGTGTCGACGGAGAAGTCGAGGTGGTCGAGGACGGTGTTGCCGCCGAAGCGCTTGGTGACCTGCTCCAGGCGGATCAGCTCACGGGTCTCCACGGCCGGGGTCTCGGCCTGCTTGTCGAGTGCCGCCGCCGAGGGCTGCTTGTCGGGCGGTGTCGTGGGTTCGGTGTCAGCGGGCAAGACGACGCTCCAGGGCTCGGAGGAGGAGGGAGGCGGGGTAGGCGATGAGGATGAAGGCGATCCCTACGGCCACGATCGGCTCGTTCATCTGGAAGGTCTGCGAGCCGAACTGGCGGGCCTCGCCGAGCATCTCCAGCACGCCGATGGTCATCAGCATCGGCGAGTCCTTCAGCATCGCGATGACGTAGTTGCCCAGGGCGGGCACGACGCGGCGCAGTGCCTGCGGCAGGATCACCGCGGTCCAGGTGCGCGAGCGCGGCATGCTGAGCGCGGTCGCCGCCTCCCACTGGCCGGCGGGCACGCCGTCGATGCCGGCGCGGTACACCTCCGCGGTGTACGTGGAGTAGTGCAGGCCGAGGCCGAGCACACCCGTCGCCAGCGCGGAGAGGGTCAGGCCCCATTCCGGCAGGACGTAGAAGATGAAGAAGAGCTGCACCAGCAGCGGGGTGTTGCGGATGAACTCGGTGACCGCCGTCACCGGCCAGCGCACCACCTTCAGGGGCGAGCGCTGGGCCAGGGCCCAGACCAGCCCGAGGGCGAACGCGATCAGCGAGCCCAGCACGAGTGCCTGCAGCGTGACCAGGACGCCGTCCCAGAAGACCGGCATGAAGTCGCCCAGCGTGGACCAGTCCCACTTCACGAGGCACCTCCGGGGGCGGCGGACGAACCGGCGACGAGGTCCGGCCGGCCGGCGTCGGTCTTACCGAGCCCGGGCCGGGTCACGGTGGTCGAGGCGCGGCTCTTGGGCGGGGTCCGCCCGACACTGGCCTTGGCCCTGCGTTCCACCAGGCGCATCACGCGGGTGAGCAGGAAGGCCAGCACGAAGTACATGACGAGGATGACGGTGTAGACCGGGGCGCTCTTGCCGATGGCGTTGCGCACCAGCTGGGCCGCGAAGGTGATGTCGCCCACGCCCAGGACGGACACCAGGGCGGTGCCCTTCAGCAGCTCGATGAGCAGGTTGTTGAAGGGCGGCACCATCTCCGGCCAGGCCTGCGGCAGCACGATCTTGCGCATCCGCTGGGCCGGTGTGAAGCCCAGGGCGACGCCCGCCTCCCGCTGGGCCGGCGGCACCGCGGCCACCGCACCCCGGACGACCTCCGAGCCGTAGGCGCCGTAGGTGCAGCCCAGCGTGAGCACGGCGGCCCACATCGGCACGAGCTGCCACCCCAGCGTCAGCGGCACCACGAAGAACACCCACATCATCAGGACCAGGGCGGAGGTGCCGCGGAATATCTCGAAGTACGCGCCCGAGACGAACCGTACGATCCACAGCCGATGCGTCCGGGCGATGCCCACGACGAAGGCGACGACCGCGCCGAGCGCGGCACTGAACACGGTCAGCTGGACGGTGATCCAGAGGCCGTTGAAGATCAGGGCCCACAGATGGGAGTTGATGTCACTCATGACCGACACTTCTCCTCGGCCGTGAGGTTCGTCATCTGGTCCTTCGTGAAGCCGAAGGGCCGCATGATCTCCAGCAGCTCACCGCTCCGCTTCAGCTTGTGCAGCTCACGGTTGAAGGCGTCCCGGAGGTTCCGCTCCGGCGTCCGGAACGCGAAGGCGCCGACGTCGATGACCGGTTTACCGTCCATGTACGGCGTGACCTCCTCGGTCGCCTCCACCTTCTTGCTGCCGGTCTGCTTCACCACGTTGCGCACGGTGACGGCGGTGCCCACGAAGACGTCGACGCGGCCCTGTTCGACGGCGAGGAGACCGGCCAGCTGGTCGGGCAGGGTGGCGATCTGCTTCACACCCGCCTCCTTGGCGTAGTCGATCTCCGCGTAGCCGATGCCGGTCGCCATCCGGGCCTTCGCCCGCGCGATGTCGGCGTACGTGCGCAGGTTCTTCGGGTTGCCCTTGGGCACGATGAAGGCGTCCTTCATCTGGTACTCGGGGTCGGCGAAGAGCACCTGTTCGCAGCGTTCGGGGTTGATGTACATGCCGGCGGCGACCACGTCGAACTGGAGCGAGTTCAGTCCGAAGATCAGCGAGCCGAACTCGGTCGGGAACGGTTCGACCTTCTCGACGCCGAGGTTGCCGAAGATGCGCTCGGCGATGGCCGGGGCCGACCCGGTGATCTTGCCGTCCGTTCCGATGTAGCCGTACGGCTGCTCGCCCGCGATGCCCAGGCGCACGGTGCCGTTGGCGCGCAACTGGTCGAGCAGGTGCCCGCCGTCCCCGGTGTCGGCCGTGGCCACCCGACTGCACCCGCTGCTCGCCCCGACCGCGCCCGCCGTGACCAGGGCGGCCGATCCCGAGAGCAGGGTGCGCCGGCGTATGCCGGGTCTCCTCGTGCTTCGTGAGCCGTTGTCGTCTGCCTGCAGTCCAACCATGGGCGCGCGGCTACCCCGATAGACACCGGGTATTCCGGCCACTCCCCGTTTCTTCACGTACGGGGGGCGCTCTCCCTCCTGGTGCATTGGAACGCGCCCCGCAGGGCAGATGGGCCCGAAGGAACACCGGGTACGCCAGGTACGCCGGTAACGCCGAGGAACACCAAGGGGACGGAATGGCGGAACGCTATGTCGAGGTCGCGCTGGACCGGCGCGGGGTCCGGTGCCGGGCACGGCTGCTCGACGACCGGGCACCGATCACGTGCGCGGCGGTGTGGGACGCGCTGCCCCTGAGCAGCGACGTCTACCACGCCAAGTACGCGCGCAACGAGATCTACGCCCTCTTCCCGCCCTTCGCGGAAACGGAACCGCCCCTGGAGAACCCGACCGTCACCCCGATCCCGGGCGACCTCTGCTACTTCTCCTTCGCCGGCGCGGAACTCGGCACCCGCGCCTACGGCTACGACCGCGAGGTCCGCCCCGGCACCACCCTGGTCGACCTGGCCCTCTTCTACGAACGCAACAACCTCCTCCTCAACGCCGACGTCGGCTGGGTCCCCGGCATCGTCTGGGGCCAGATCGTCGAGGGCCTGGAGGACATGGCCGACGCCTGCAACGACCTGTGGCGGTCGGGGGCGGCGGGGGAGACGCTGAGTTTTCGGCGGGCGTGAGACCGCGACACCGCGGGTCGCCCCACGGTCGCTGTCCAGAGCGGTCGCGTACTGCGGTCGTGGTACGCGCAGTGCACGCCGTGGGCTGACGCCGCGTTCCGCTTTCCTCGAGAAGCTTGAAACCTCAAAATATGGAGGTGGATTGTGATCGAGGTGGACAACCTCAGCAAGAGGTACGGCGACAAGCTCGCAGTCGATGAACTGAGCTTCTCCGTGCGTTCCGGTGTGGTGACGGGGTTCCTCGGGCCCAACGGTGCGGGCAAGTCGACCACGATGCGGATGATCATGGGCCTTGACCGGCCGTCGTCCGGTACGACGCGTGTCAACGGCCGCCCGTACGAGCGGCACAAGGCCCCGCTGCAGGAGATCGGGGCGCTGCTGGAGGCGAAGGCGATCCACCCCGGACGTTCGGCATACAACCACCTGCTGGCGCTGGCGGCGAGCAACGGCATCGGCAAGCGGCGGGTGCTGGAAGTGATCGACATGGTCGGGCTGACGGAGGTGACCCGCAAGCGGGCGGGCGGGTTCTCGCTGGGGATGGGGCAGCGGCTGGGCATCGCCTCGGCGCTGCTCGGTGACCCGCAGGTCGTCATGCTGGACGAACCGGTCAACGGCCTTGACCCCGAAGGGGTGTTGTGGATCCGCAACCTGTTGAAGGACCTCGCGGACCGGGGGCGGACGGTCTTCGTCTCCTCTCACCTGATGACCGAGATGGCGTTGATCGCCGAGGACCTGATCGTGATCGGACGGGGGCGGCTGCTGTCCGCCGGTCCGCTCGCCGCATTCATCGCCGGATCCTCCAGCAGCAGCGTACGAGTGCGCTCACCGCAGGCCGCGGACCTGCGTGCCCTGCTGCTGGGCGACGGCGTCTCGGTGTCCACCAGCGAGCCGGGCGTGCTGGAGGTGACGGGACTGGAGGCGGCCGAGATCGGTGCACGCGCCGCGGCCGCCGGCGTGGTCCTGCATGAGCTGTTCCGTCAGGAGCCCTCGCTGGAGGAGGCGTTCATGGAGCTGACCCGCGACGCCGTCGAATACCACGCCACCTCCACCGAGCCCGTCACGACGGGAAGGACGAACCGATGAGCACCACCGACTTCGCCCCTCAGGGCACCGACACGACGGCCCCCCGGTCGGCCGGCCGTCAGCGGGTCACCTTTCCGCGGGTCGTCCACATGGAATGGATCAAGCTGAGGTCGCTGCGCTCGACGACCCTCACGCTGGCGATCACGGTCGCCCTCCTCATCGGCTTCGGCCTGCTGTTCAGCAGCCTGGTCGGCTCGGGAGAGGGCCCCGACCAGGAAGACTTCAGCGACCCGACCTCGATCACCTTGGGCGGCGTGATGCTCGCCGCGCTTGCCATCGCGGTGCTCGGGGTGCTGATGAGCGCCGGCGAGTACGCCACCGGAACCATCCGCGCCACGCTGGCCGCGGTCCCGTCACGCCTGCCGGTGCTGTGGGGCAAGGTGGTCGTCTTCGCCGCGGTCAGCTTCGTGCTCATGTTCGTCGCGGCCCTGGCGGCCTTCCTGCTCGGCCAGTCGGTCCTGTCCTCCCGCGACATGGACACCGCCGCGCTGTCCGATCCGGGGGTGTTCCGCGCGGTCGTCGGCGCGGCGGTCTACCTGACCGGCGCCGGCCTGATCGGCCTGGCGGTCGGGGCCCTGCTGCGCAACACCGCCGGGGCGATCACCCTCGTGGTGGGCGCGCTGTTCGTGGTGCCCGGCCTGATCCAGCTGCTGCCGAGCAGTTGGAACGACGCCATCGGCCCGAACCTGCCGTCGAACGCGGCGAACTCGGTCATGTCCGTGCAGACGGCCGGTGACTCGCTGTCACCCGGGTCCGGACTGGCGGTGTTCGCCGTGTACATCGTGGTGCTCCTGGCCGGCGCGGCCGTCGTGCTCAAGCGGCGCGATGCCTGAGCCCATCGCCGCCGGCGCTCCGCCTGCCCGCTCGTACCCCTGTGGCGTACGGGCGGGTAGTCCCGTCCGCCGGTACGAGGGGACTCGGTACGAGGGGACGGTGCGGCCGTGACCGGCCCGGCGTCGTGGCGACGGGTGACTGGCGTGGAGCCACGCCTGCTGGATGCCGCCGTCGCCGCGGTCGTGGGCGGTGGCGGCCTGCTGGCCCTGCTGTTCGAGCTGGGGCCCGACGGCGTAGCACCGTCGGGCGCCGACGCCGTTGCCGCCGGGGTCGCGGTCCTCCTCCTGCTGGCCCGCCGCCGGGCACCGCTGCCCGTCCTGGCGCTGACGGTGCTCGGCGAGACCGCCTTCACCGTCCTCGCCTCCCGTCCGTCGCCCGTGCTCGCCGTCACCGCGCTGATCGCGGTCTACACCGTGGCCCGTACGGTCCGTCGTCGGATCGCGCTGATCGCTGCTGCCGTCACGGCCACCGCGCTGTACGTCGTCGTCGCCTATCCGACGGACTCGGCCTCCGACCCGGAGGGCGGCGCCGTGTTCGCCTGGGTCGGCATGTTCGCCGCTGTCGGAGGAACCGTGCGCACCTGGCGCGATTACACGGCCGCGATGGAGGAGCGGGCGCTACGCGCGGAGGCGAGCAAGGAAGTGGAGGCCCGCCGCCGGGTCGCCGAGGAGCGGCTGCGCATCGCCCGGGAGCTCCACGATGTGGTCGCCCACCACATCGCCCTGATCACCATTCAGGCGGGCGTGGCCGGACACTTCCTGCGTGACCGCCCGGACCGGGCCGACGCGGCGCTCGCCCACATCCGCGAAGGCGGCCGCACGGTGCTGGATGAACTGGGCTCGCTGCTGCACGTACTACGACAGTCCGGCGACGAGTCGGACGAGACGGATGAGGCGCAACCGACGGAACCCGTACCCGGCCTGTCCCGCCTCGGACGGCTCATCGAATCGCTGACCGCCGCCGGGCTGAGCGTCCGCCACCGGCAGGTCGGCCCGCCGCGCCCCCTGCCGACCGCCATCGACCTGGCCGCCTACCGCATCCTCCAGGAGGCGCTGACCAACGCCCACAAGCACGGCGCCGACGCCGTGACGGACCTGCTCGTCGACTACCGGACCGACGCGCTGCACATCGAGATCTCCAACCCGGTACGCACCGGCCCGGTCCCGGATGCCCAGGGCACCGGGCACGGGCTGACGGGCATGCGTGAGCGCGCCCACGCGCTCGGCGGCAGCTTCCACGCCGGAGCAGGCGCCGACGGTCGCTTCCGCCTCGACGTGCGTCTGCCCCTGCCGGAGACCGAAACACCGGCGGATGCTCCGAGCGGATCTGACACAGAGCTGGATGCGACCACCGCGCAGGGGAGACACGCATGACCATCCGCGTCCTGCTCGCCGACGACCAGGCCCTTGTCCGTGTCAGCTTCCGCATGATCATCGAGTCGGAGCCCGACCTGGAGGTCGTCGGAGAGGCGGCGACGGGCGACGAAGCGGTCAGGCTGGCCCGCAGCACCCTCGCCGACGTCGTCCTGATGGACATCCGTATGCCCGAGATGGACGGCCTCGCCGCCACCGGCGCCATCACGGCCGACGACGACCTCGCGGGCGTACGGGTGCTGATCCTGACGACCTTCGAAGCCGACGAGTACGTCTTCCAGGCGCTGCGTGCCGGGGCCAGCGGCTTCCTCGGCAAGGGTGTGGAGCCCGCCGACCTCCTCGACGCCATCCGTCTCGTTGCCCGGGGAGAGGCACTGCTGTCACCGAAGGCGACCAAGGCTCTCATCGCCCGCTACCTCGCCGCACCGGACCCCAAGGGCCCTCCGGTGCCGGAACTGACGAGCCTGACCGAACGCGAGCGCCAAGTGCTCGTCCTCGTGGCCGCCGGTCTCTCCAACGACGCCATCGCCGAACGTCTCCACGTCTCGCCCTGGACCGCCAAGACCCACGTGAACCGCATCATGACCAAGCTCGGCGCCCGGGACCGTGCCCAACTCGTCGTGATCGCCTACCAGACCGGCTTCGCTCGGGGCCAAGGGCCAGTACCTGACCAAAATAGTCAGTCTCTCTGACACTTAGGTACTCTAAGTCAGTCAGAGAGCCTGACGATTCCCGAGAAAATTGAAGGAGGTGTGGCCGCATGCCCGACCAACTCGACATCGGGTCCCTGCTCTTCATCGCCTACCGGGCGATGGGCGACCGGGTCTTCGCCGCCATCACCGAGGCCGGGTACGACGACGTCACCATGGCGCAGTTCAAGCTCCTGCAGCGCATCAACGCCGACGGCAGCCGCCTCAGCGAACTCGCCGAAGCCGCACAGGTGACCAAACAGACCGCCGGCTACCTGGTCGACCAGTTGGAGGCCGGCGGATACGTGGAGCGCTGCCCGGATCCCACGGACGCCCGCGCCCGGCTGATCCGCAAGACCGACAAGGCGCAGGCCATACACCCCGTCGCCGTTGCGGCGATCGCCGAGATCGAGGCCGAGTGGGCCGCCCACCTCGGCAAGCGCCGGATGGACCAGGTGCGCGAGGGTCTCGCGAAGCTCCGTGAGATCACGGACCCGTACCTCGGCCGGTGAGCTCGGCGTCCGGTCACGGCTCCTGCGAACTCCTTGACGATAGTCAGCCGCTCTGACTAATCTGATCGCATACTAGTCAGAGCGGCTGACTATTTTAGTCAGCGTGTCGTACTTGATTCGCCATGACCACCAAGGAGAGCGCCATGAACACCACTCCCGCACACGCCCGCAGAGCCGTCACCGCCGCGCTCATGACCGCGGCCCTCGCAGCCGGCGTCGCCGTGGTACCCGCCGCCGCGGCCACCCCCTCGACCGCCGCCCGCGACGCCGGTTCCGGCGTCGGCCACGGTGGGAAGGCTCGGCTCAGCTACCAGGAGTCCGCCGCCGTCCGTCTCACCAAGGGCGTGTTCGAGCGGGGGGACACCAGGGTCATCGACCAGTTCGTACAGCCGAACTACATCGCCCACAACCCGCACTCTGCCAACGGCGCCGAGGCCCTGAAGAACCTCGGAGCGTACTTTCACCAGCAGTTCCCGAACGCCAGGTACGACGTCAAGCGGGTCTTCTCCGAGGGGAACCTGGTGGTGATGCACTCCAACCTCGTCAGGACACCGGGTACCCGTGGCGACGCGGTCGTCGACATCTACCGCTTCCAGAACGGCAAGATCGCCGAGCACTGGGACGCCTCGCAGGAGGTGCCGGAGACCACCACCAGCGGCAACGACATGTTCTCCACGCTCAGCCTGCCGCGGACCCAGGAGCCGGGATCGCGCCAGCTCACCGCGCGCAACAAGAAGCTGGTGACCGCCTACTACGACCAGGTTCTCGTCCGCAAGGACCTGTCCGGCATCGACACCTACGTGGCCGCCGACTACCACCAGCACAACCCCGACATCGAGGACGGCGCCGCGGGAGCGAAGGCCGGGCTGGGGTGGCTCTTCCAGCAGTACCCGCAACTGACGAACACCCCGAAGCGGATCATCGCCGAGGGAGACCTGGTGGCCGTCCACAGCCACTCCGTCCCCGCGCCCGGCGAGCGTGGCAGCGCGGTCGTGGACATCTTCCGCGTACGGAACGGGAAGATCGTCGAGCACTGGGACGTCATACAGGAGGTGCCGGAGACATCGGCGAACGACAACACCATGTTCTGAGCCGCGCAACAGGCCCGGCATCCCGGTACACGCCGCACTCCGGGCACGTGCGGACCTAGGGCCTGTTGCGAAAGTGGCGCCTGCCGCGCGACGCCCGGCACGGGCTCTCGGCGCACCGCCCGAAAGCCCGAGTACGCCCAGTACGAGGGCTTCCGGGCGGCACGCCGAGAGCCCGCACCGGACGCCGCGCGGCCGCCCTTCGGGCGACGACGCCACTTTCGCAACAGGCCCTAGCCAGGACGCTCAGCTTCCGGCCCCCGTCACCCCCGCCTCGTCCAACGCGTGCGCCGCCCGCAGCACCAGATCGTCCCGGTGCCGGGCGGCCACGATCTGCAGGCCCACCGGCAGCCCGTCGCCGTCCGTCCCCACCGGTACGGACGCGGCCGGCTGCTGGGTCATGTTGAACGGGTACGTGAAGGGCGTCCAGCCCGTCCAGCGGCGGTGGCCCGAGCCCTTCGGGACCTCGGCGCCCGCCTCGAAGGCGGTGATCGGGAGGGTGGGGGTGACCAGCAGGTCGTAGGAGTCGTGGAAGTGGCCCATGCGGCGGCCGAGCTCCATGCGGACGTCGACCGCGGCCAGGTAGTCGAGCGCGCTGTAGCGGGCGCCCTGGTCGCAGATCTCCCTGAGGCCGGGGTCGAGCAGCTCCCGCTGGTGCGGGCCGAAGGGCTGGGTCACCCGGGCCGCGCCGCTGAACCACAGGGTGTGGAAGGCGTCCACCGGTTCGGTGAAGTCGGGGTCGGCCTCGGTCACGTACGCGCCGAGATCCGCCAGCCGCTCCACCGCCCGGCGCACCGCCGCCGCGACCGCCGGCTGCACCGCCACCTGGCCGCCGAGGGTGGGTGAGTAGGCGACGCGCAGACCGTGCACCCCGCCCGACAGCCCCGCCGCGAACGAGCCGGGCGCCGCGCCGAGCGCCGACCAGTCACGGGAGTCGGGGGTGCCGATGACGTCGAGGAGGAGGGCGGCGTCCGCCGCGGTGCGCGTCATCGGGCCCACGTGGGCGAGGGTGCCGAAAGCGCTCGCGGGGTACAGCGGGACTCGGCCGTACGTCGGCTTGAGCGCGAAGATGCCGCAGAAGGCCGCCGGGATACGGACACTGCCGCCGCCGTCCGTGCCGAGGGCGAGCGGTCCCGCGCCACGAGCCACGGCCGCCGCCGCGCCGCCGCTGGAGCCGCCCGCGGTGCGCGACGGGTCGTGGGGATTGCGGGTCACTCCGTTCAGCGGCGAGTCCGTCACGCCCTTCCAGCCGAACTCGGGTGTCGTGGTCTTGCCGAGGAAGACGGCACCGTGCTCGCGCAGCCGGGCGACGGACGGGGCGTCCTCGTCCCAGCGGCCGTGCTCCGAGATCGCCTTCGAGCCCTTGAGTGTCGGCGCCCCGCGCAGCAGCAGGATGTCCTTCACCGTGGTCGGCACGCCGTCCACCAGCCCGGCCGGCTCGCCGCGCCGCCATCGGTCGGCCGACGCCCGCGCCTGCGCGAGGGCCTGGTCCGCGAGGAGGCGCACGAAGGCGTTCACCTCCGGCTGGATCGCCTCCGCCCGCTCCAGGGCCGCGCGGGTCGCCTCCACGGGGCTGAATTCGCCCTTGCGGTAGCCGTCGACGAGTTGTACTGCGGTCAGTTCGGTGAGCTCCGGCATCCGCGCCTCCGTAGGACGGTCAGGACGATCAGTGGCCTGGTACGTACCCACGCTGCTTGTCGACCACGTTCGGCAGCGGCTTTCCCGCCTCCCAGCGCTCGTACATCTCCACGAACTGAGTGCCCAGTTCCTCCCGCCAGCCAACCGTGTCGCCGCTCATGTGCGGGGAGACGATCAGGTTCGGGACCTGCCACAACGGGCTGTCGGCGGTCAGCGGCTCATGCTCGAAGACGTCCAGGGCCGCACCCGCGATCCAGCGCTTGGACAGCGCCTCCGCGAGCGCGTCCTCGACCACCAACTGCCCCCGGCCGATGTTGACGAACCGCGCGGAAGGCTGCATCACGCCGAAGCGGCGGGCGTCGAACATGCCGTGCGTCTGCTCGGTCAGCGGCGCCGCCGCGATCACCCAGTCGGCGCGGGCCAGCAGCCGGTCGAGGTCCTCGGGGCCGTGGACACCGGCGCGCGGGGTGCGGCCGACGAGCGCGGCGGTGATGCCGAGCGCCTCGAGCGTGGAGACGATCGCCCGTCCGATGGGCCCGGCCCCCACGACGCACGCGCGCGTGCCGGAGACCCGCTCCGACTCGCGGTGCCGCCAGGTCCGCTCCCGCTGGAGGTCCCAGGTGCGGGGCAGATCCTTGGCCATCGCCAGCACGAGCGCGGCGACGTACTCGGCGATCGGCTGGTCGAAGACGCCCCGGGCGTTCGTCACCACCGTGTCGGAGGCGGCGAGTTCGGGACACATCAGGTGGTCCACGCCCGCGCTCGCCGTGTGCACCCAGCGCGGCCGCGGGCCCTCACCCGGCCAGGCCGCCCGTACCGCGTGCGAGGTGAAGTCCCACACCAGCAGCACATCGGCGTACGGCAGCCGCTCGGCGAGCGTCGATTCATCCGCGTGCTCGATCCGGGCGCGGCCGGTGAGGCGGCCGAGCCGGGGCAGCGGATCGGCGTCGAGGACGAGGACTGTGGGGGTGCCTTCGGCGGAAGCGCCGAAAGAGGGAGGCGGACCGGATTCGGGTGCTGTCATGGGGGAGCCGTTCGGAAGCCGATTTTCGGGCAGGACAGCCGCCTGACGTGGGCGGATACGAGGGATTGACGGGGGTGTGACACGGGCGTGACAAGCACGGATTGACCCACGCTCGCACCCGAACCTACCTTCGTCAACAACGGGTGCGTGTACGGTCCGTTGTCCCCTGGTCCCTCAGTGTGAGGCCGGTGTCTGTCATGGACGTTTCCTTTCTGGGTGGCCCCCGCCCCCAGCGCGGTGTCGGTGTCGTCGCTCCGTTCGACTTCGCCCTCGACCGCGAGCTCTGGCGCTGGGTCCCCGACGAGGTGTCCCTGCACCTGACGCGGACTCCGTACGTCCCGGTCGAGGTCAGTCTCGACCTGGCCCGTCTGGTCAGCGAGCACGAGACCCTGCACGAGGCGGTGCGCACACTGACCGCGGTCGCACCCGAGGTCGTGGCCTACGCGTGTACGTCCGGCAGTTTCGTCGGCGGGGTCGCCGGGGAGCGAGCGATGTGCGGGGCGATGACCACGGCGGGCGCCGTGCCGTCGGTGACGACGTCCGGGGCGCTGCTGGAGGCGCTGGAGGAGCTGGGCGTACGGCGGGTGGCGCTGGTGACGCCGTACACGGTGTCGGTGACCCGCGCGCTGGAGGAGTACGTGGCGGAGGCCGGCGTCACGGTCAGCGGATGCGCGTACATGGGCCTGACCAGGCACATCTGGAAGGTCCCGTACCGCGATGTGGCGGACATGGCCCGCAAGGCCGTGGGCGGCGACGCCGACGCGCTGTTCATCAGCTGCACGAACCTGCCGACGTTCGACGTCATCCCCCAGCTGGAGGCGGAACTGCGGATGCCGGTGATCTCGGCCAACCAGGTGACGATGTGGGCGGCGTTGCGCCGACTGGGTACCCGAGCCGTGGGACCGTACCAGGCGCTGATCGATCCGGCGGCGCGGACCGGCGGTCCCGTACTGCCGGACGCGACCGGACTCCCGGGAGTGGCGGCACTGCCGGACGAAGAGCAGCAGCAGGAAGGCTGGACATGACAGCACTCGGATTCCTCTACCCGGGCCACTCCGCCGAGGACGACTATCCGCGCATCGAGCAACTGCTGGGCAGCGACATCCGACTGGACGTGGTGCACACCGACATCGGTGAGGACGCCCACCGGGTCGACGCCCTGCGCGAGATGGGCTCCGCGGGGCGGCTCGCGGCGGGCGTCGAGGAACTCCGCCTGGCGGGCGCCGAGTCCGTGGTGTGGGCCTGCACCAGCGGCAGCTTCGTCTACGGCTGGGAGGGCGCCCACGAGCAGGTGCGCACCCTCGCCCTCACGGCGGGCATGCCGGCGTCCTCCACGTCCTTCGCCTTCATGCACGCGGTGCGGGAGCTGGGGGCCGGGCGGGTCGCGGTGGGCGCGACGTACCCGGACGACGTGGCGGACCTCTTCGCGGAGTTCCTGCGGGCGGGCGGTGCGGAGGTCGTGGCGCTTCGCGGCTCCGGGATCATCACGGCGGCGGAGGTCGGCACGTGGGGCGAGGCGGAGGTGTTCGCGCTCGCACGCGAGGCCGATGATCCGGATGCCCAGGCGCTCCTGCTGCCCGACACGGCGCTGCATACGGCGGCCCACATCCCGGCCCTGGAAAAGGAAATCGGCAAGCCGGTCCTCACGGCGAACCAGGTGACGGTGTGGGAGGCGCTGAGGCTGACGGACCGCCGGGTGAACGCGCCGGCGCTGGGGGCGCTGTTCACCAGGGAGCCGATCGTCCAGGCCTGAGGGCCGGGCTCTGGGGTGCGCCCTGGGGGCTCCGCCCCCCGGGGCCTTCGTCCACCCGCCCACCCGACTCGGTGGGCCGGGAGGTGACCATGGCCTGTGGGCTTCGCGCCCAGACACCCGGCCTTCGCCCACCCGCCATCTGACTCGGTCGGGCGGATGGTGGCCCTCGCCCCTGCGGGGCTGCGCCCCAGACCCCCGCGGGTGCCGCCGTGCCACTTCCCGGCAGCGACGGAAGTTGAGCAGCCCCCGAGACGGCACGTGTTCCGTCTCGGGTCCGTCTGCTGCCCGCGCCCGCCACGGGGTGGGCGTCTCGCCTCAGCGGAGATCACGGACCATGCAGTCGTACAGCGGCGCCTCGTCCCACGGATGGGACACGCCGACGTTCCGGTACCCCCAAGCCGCGTAGGCGGACTGCGCCGGCGCGGCCTCGGGTTCTGGCCGCATCGTCAGCGTGACCCGCTCGGCGTCCAGGCCGTCGAGGAGCCGCGTGTGCAGCGCGGTGGCGATGCCTCGCCGGCGCCACGCCTTCCGTACGGCCAGCTCGATGATGACGAACGTGCGGTGGCCGTCCTCGCGTGTGAAGTGCTCCGGCAGCTCGATGCCCTGGAGGTTCTTCCACCAGCGGGTGTCAGGGGCGAGGTAGTAGCCATATGTGAAGCCGATGACCTCGTCTCCCTCGCGGGCCAGGACGAGACGGAAGCCGGGCCGCTGGGCTTGCACCTGGTAATGGTCGATGAACTCGGCGACGTCGCGCGGGCCCTCGCAGTACGGCGGCTCGGCGTACACCTCCTCGTAGGCGGGGAGGAAGGCGTCGAGTCGGTGGGCGCCGCCCGGACTCTCATGCCGCTCGTACGTCACCTCGGCCATCACACGGCTCCCTTCAGCTGGGTGGTGTACTCGGTCAGCTCGTAGGCGGCATCGCGGGCGCTCACCGCGTCGACGTTCCGAAGGAGGTCGCGCACCTCGGCGACCCGGCGGTTCACGCGGCCGGACTCCACCTCTTCGAGGTGGGTGAGGCTGCCGACCGCCTCGGCCGCGCCCTCGTCGACTTCGCCGGCCCGGACGAGACTGCGGGCGAGGGTCATCCGGTACAGGGCTCGGTTGCGCCCGTACGACCGGTCTTGGTGGGCGAGCGCTGCGCGCAGGAAGGGCACCGCGGCCTTGTGGTGCCCGGTGTCGGAGTACAGCAGGCCCTGGGCGTAGTCGAGTTCGGCTTGTCCGTGGAAGGCGGCCCAGTCCGGGGCAGGACGTCCGCGGTCGGAGCGGTCCACCATGCGCATGGAGTCGGCGAGCCGCTTGCGTGCGCTGCTCTGGTCCTTCATGAGAGCCAGGGCGCGGGCCTCACGGGCGGAGATCAGGGACAGCAGAGCCGGGGAGCCGAAGGGGACGGCGAGCGAGTGGGCTGCGCGCGCCAGGTCGTAGCCGTCGCGGGGCCGTCCTTCGTAGCTGGCCTGCATGCTCAGCGAGACGAGGATCAGGACCTGAAGGCCTGCGTCGTGGAGCATGGTCGCGGTGGTCAGGGCCTCGCCCCAGTAGCGGCGGGCGGTGTCCTGTTCGTCGGCGTCGTAGTACAGCCAGGCACAGTGCTCGGCCGTCTCGCCCGCGAGGAGCTGGAGTTGGCGGCCGATGGTGTCCGGATAGCTGCTGGTGTTGATGATCCGGCGCACACGCCGGAGGTGGCGGACGGCAAGGGACCGGACGTCGCCGCCTCCGTATGCGTCATCGAGCGTGTACAGCGACCGCAGGCCCTCGCGGAGTTCGAGAAGGTGAGCGGTGCCCACGGCATCCGGGACCCCGGTGCTCTCCCGAGGTCCCACCGCCAGGCCGGCGGCGAGGCCGATCGAGTCGGCGACGAAGGTCCTGCGGTCCACGTTCACCTCTTTCGGCGGTGCTTGAGGTGCGTCCGCCGTCGTGCCTGGCCCTGGCCCCGGGAAGCCGAGGTCAGCGGGGTTCATGCCGAACATCGCGTGCAGCACCCGCCAGGCCGGGGGGTGTGGCCTGGGCGGATTCGGCTGCCGCCACCGCCGGAACTGGCGATCGGTGACGGTCACCTGTTCCCCGACTAATTCGGCGGTCGCCTCGAAGGCCGGGACAAACGTCGACGGTTTGGCCCATCCACGCTCCATGCAGGCATGTGCGAACGGCGTCAGCGTTTCATCCACCCCTGGCCTCCCCGAAGGTGTCTGCTCTCGTCGACCGTAGCCGCCGTGCTGGACTCGAAAAGTCCGGCGCCTGAGAAAAAGTCCGGCGGAAGGTCCGCGCGTAGGTCCGGTGGCGTTCCGTGAACGGCCGTTGTCTCTACGTGACAGCAGAGGTGCAGTTGACGTCGAACGCGAGTACCACCCAGGGGGCGCGACGATGACCATGACGGCCGTACCAGTAGGACCGCAGCGCTATCAGGGGCGCTATCCGGCGACGCGGGAGGCCGCCGTTCAGGCGCGGCGGGACATAGCGCTGGCGCTGGAGGCCTGGGGCCTTCCACAACTGGCGGACGTGGCCCGGCAGGTCGTCACCGAGCTGGTCGCCAACGCGGTGGAGCACACGGACGCCGCCACGGTCGGCGCTTCGATCACCCGGACCGGCACGGAGTCCGCGCGAATCGTCGTGACCGACACCTCACGCACCAGACTCACCGCGGGTACACCGGCGGCCGACGACGAGAACGGCCGCGGCTTGATGCTCGTCGACGCCCTCGCTCACGCGTGGGGCAGTGAGCTCGTGCACGGCGGGAAACGCGTGTGGGCCGAGCTGCGCGCGGACGGCGAACCATGAGCGCGCCTGCCGTGGCCGAGATGCCGCGCGTCGCCCAGCTCGGCCCGCGCCGGCAGATGGCCGTCGACTGCACGCGCTGCGCCCGCCGGTTTGGGACGGTCGGCCATGTGTTGGGCGTGGCGCGTCACCGCGGCCGGTTGTTCCAGCTGTGGATCTGCGAGCCCTGCGCCCACCGCACACCACTGGCAGCGCTCCATGAACCGCCGCCCGGTGCCGGAGACCGAGCGCCCGGCACCAGACGGTGAACGACCCCCGCTCCGCCCCCACACAGCAGGCTCCCCACCGGGGCGGAGCGGGCCCCCGCAAGACCCTCGCCACCGCCCTCGGGCGTAGGCGGGGCGGAGAACAGCCCGAGCAACATCAACGACAGGAGGCACCTCATGCCCACAGCAGCAGCGCTCGTCCCGTTCGGCGCCCGCGCCGAACGCACCCCGTACACCGTGACCCTGGAGGCGGGCTCGTTCATGTACGACCCGGTCCGACAGGTCAACGTCCTGACCGAGGGCACCGGCGCCCTGTGGAGCCGGTCCGCCAACCTGGCCGGAAGCTGCACGAACACCAACTGGGACAGCAAGAACGACGACACCGCCGACCCGTACTTGATGCGGTGACACAGCACCTGTCCGGCGGCCCGGTGCTGGTCGTCACCAAGGAACTGGACCCCGCGGCGGACCTGGTGGTCGACGAGCTGACGATCCGGCATGTGCCGGTGATGCGGTTCGACACGGGCGACTTCCCGCTCACCGTCTCCCTGTCCGTCGAGCACGCTGCAGCACCCTGGGCGGGGGTCCTGGCTGACGAGTACCGCTCCGTGCGGCTGGAGGAGGTGCGGGCCGTCTACTACAGGCGGCCCCGCCTTCCCGCCGTCTCCGAGCACATCGAGGAGCCCCACCGCTCGTGGTCCGGCGAACAGGCGTTGGCCGGCCTCCTCGGCACGCTGTAAGCGCTGCCGGTGACGTGCCGGCGGGCTCCGGGTGCCCTGTTCGCGGTGCTGCGCGACCGTGGCGCCATCGTGAGCGGCTTCGACGCGAGTGCCGGGATGCTGGAGCTGGCCCGGTGGCGGCTCGGCGACAGTGCGGACCTGCAGGTGGCTGACCTGAGCAGCCCGCTTCCTTACTCTGTGACACGTTCGACGATGTAGTCGCGTCCCTGGTGCTGCACTACCGGGAGGACTGGGGGCCGACGCTGGCCGAGCTGCGACGCATACTCAAGCCCGGCGGTCGGCTGATCGCGTCTGTCGACCATCCCTTTGCCATCAACCTCATGCACCGCCAGGTCGGCCGCGAGGCAGGGTACAAGTATTTCGACACCACCAACTGGACCGAAGAGTGGACCATGGGCGGCCAGACCGCGCTGATGAGTATCTGGCACAGGCCGCTGCACGCGATGATCGAGGCGTTCACCGCGGCAGGTTTCCGGATCACGGTCATCAGCGAGCCAGAGCCTGATCCAGCCGCCCGCGAGCTGTTCCCCGAAGTCATCGCGGCCAAGCCGCGCTTCCTGTATTCCTGTTCTTCGTCCTGCGAGCAGAATCCATGCCGGCCCCGCCCAGTGCGTGTTCATCCGCTGGAGGCGAGTTGCCCCGAGTTCCGTAGCGGCCGTTTCTTCCCGGATGCCGCACACATCCGAAGACGGCCCGGCTAGCTCAGCCCACAAGCGTGCAGAAAGCCGACCACGAAGTTCCGGCCGGGCAGCGCGTCCTTGTTCAACGCGGCGAGTGTGATCAGCGCGGCCGTGACCATCAGCAGGACCTGTGGCCGGGGTTCTCTTCCGGTGAGGACTGCTGATCGATTTGGTCGATATGTGACGGTATGTACTTGATGTTGGTTTATATAATGCTTAGCGTCGCCGGGAGAGAACACTGCGGGCTCCGAGCCCCGTGGTCACCGTCCCGGAAGCGAGGTGTGGAGCGCGTGCACGCGAGTGGCGGCTGCCGGCCGATTTCCGGGAAGAAACGCCGTCCGCAAAGGACGCGACGACTGCGGGCGTTCGCCGTACTGCCCCTGCTGGCGTCGATGCTCGCCGCCTGCGGCGGGGACGAGGCCGCAGGTCGGCCCACCGTGAACTGGTACAACTTCCCCGACGACTCCGGCGCACTCCAGAAGGCGGCCGACCGGTGCAGCAAGGCGTCGGGCGGTCGCTACTCGATCGCTTACAACAGGCTTCCGCGTGCCGCCGACGGCCAGCGCCAGCAACTCGTCCGCAGGCTCGCCGCCGAGGACACCGCGCTCGACATCCTGGGCCTCGACGTCACCTGGGCGGCGGAGTTCGCCGAGGCGCGCTGGATCCGGGAATGGACGGGGGCGGTGAAGCGCCAGGCCACCGAGGGCACCCTGCGCGTACCGCTGCAGACCTCGACCTGGCAGGGCAAGCTGTACGCCGTCCCGTACAACACCAACACCCAACTGCTCTGGTACCGCAAGGACCTGGTGCCCACCCCGCCCAGGACCTGGGCCGAGATGCTGGACATGGCCGGTGACCTTGCCCGGCACGGAAAACCACACCTCGTGGAAATCCAGGGAGCCCAGTACGAGGGCCTGACCGTCTGGTTCAACACGCTGATCAACAGTGCGGGCGGCTCGATCCTCAACCGGAACGCGACCGAGCCCTCCCTGGGCTCTCCTGCCGTGCGGGCCGCCGGGATCATGCGGGACCTTGCGAGGTCTGAGGCCGCGGACCCCTCCCTGCCGAACCAGATGGAGGACCAGAACCGCCTCGCCATGGAGTCGGGGGTGGCGGCGTTCGAGCTCAACTATCCGTTCGTCTATCCGTCGATGAGGCAGAACAACCCGGAGCTGTTCAAGAACTTCCGCTGGGCGCCGTACCCGCGGGTCGACGCGGCCCGTCCGGCACGGCCCACCATCGGCGGCATCGACCTGGCGGTGAGCGCCTACTCGCGCCACCCCGATCTGGCCTTCGAGGCGGCCCTGTGCCTGCGCAACCGCGACAACCAGCTCACCGCCGCGCTGGAGGGTGGCCTGCCGCCCACCCTGCGCGCCCTGTACGACGAACCGGCGTTCATGAAGGAGTACCCCTTCTCCAAGGAAGTGCTGGCCGCCCTGGAGTCGGCGAGCGTGCGACCGCTCACCCCGGCCTACCAGAACGTGTCGATCGCGGTCTCCCACACACTCTCCCCGCCCTCCGAGATCGACCCGGAAAGCTCGGTCGACACCATCAGGGAACAGATCGACAAGGCCCTGCGATCCGAGGGTGTGATCCCGTGAACGACCAGGTCCCGCTCCACTTCGCCGACCGGCGCCGCCGTGCGCGGGTCCCGTCCCCAGGCGGTCCGAGATGAGCATGCAGGCGGAACCGGCCGGAGCCCCGCCACCCCCGGAGGCGGAGCGGACGCGCCGGGGCCGGGCGGCACTCTCGGCGGGCGCCCGGCAGGAGCGGCGACTCGGCTGGCTGCTCTGCTCACCGGCCGTCGTCGTCATGCTCGCCGTGACCGCGTATCCCATCGGGTACGCCGTCTACCTGTCCCTCCAGCGGTATGACCTGCGCTTTCCGGGACAGGCGGAGTTCGTGGGCCTGAGCAACTACGGGGCTGTGCTGTCCTCCTCGTTCTGGTGGGACGCGTTCTGGGTGACGCTGTTCATCACCGTCGTGTCGGTCGCCATCGAACTGGTCCTCGGCATGGCGATCGCCACCGTGATGCACCGCACGATCTTCGGACGCGGCACCGTACGCACCTCGGTCCTCGTGCCGTACGGCATCGTCACCGTCGTCGCCGCGTTCTCCTGGCAGTACGCCTGGACGCCGGAACTCGGCTACCTCGCCGAGCTGCTGCCCAGCGGCGAGGCACCGCTGACCGAGCAGTGGCCCGCCCTGTGGCTGATCATTCTCGCCGAGGTGTGGAAGACGACGCCGTTCATGGCGCTGCTGCTGCTCGCGGGACTCGCCCTGGTCCCCGAGGAGACCCTGAAGGCGGCCATGGTGGACGGCGCCACCGCCTGGCAGCGCTTCACCAAGATCACGCTGCCGCTGATGGCACCGGCGATCCTGGTGGCGTTGCTCTTCCGCACGCTGGACGCGTTCCGCATCTTCGACAACATCTACATCCTGACCGCGGGCGCCCAGGACACCGGCTCCGTGTCGATCCTCGGCTACGACAACCTCTTCACCGCGCTCAACCTCGGCATCGGGTCGGCGATCTCGGTCCTGATCTTCATCTGCGTCGGGATCATCGCCTTCACCTTCGTCAAACTGTTCGGCGCCGCCGCACCCGGCGCGGAGGTGAAGCGCTGATGGCCGCCGTGGGGAAGACGCACGCCGCCCGCTGGGCCGTCGTGAACGTGCTGGTGGTGCTGTACGCCCTGTTCCCGGTGTGGTGGATCGCAGCGCTGTCGTTCAAGGACCCCAGCACCCTCACGGACGGCAACTACATCCCCAGGAAATGGACCTGGGAGAACTACCGGGGCATCTTCGAGACCTCCGAATTCACCAGAGCGCTGATCAACTCCATCGGCATCGCGCTGATCTCCACCGCCATCGCGGTGGTGCTGGGCACCATGGCGGCCTACGCGGTGGCCAGGCTGCGGTTCCCCGGCAAGCAGGTACTCATCGGCATGTCGCTGCTGATCGCGATGTTTCCCCCGATCTCCCTGGTGTCACCGCTGTTCAACATCGAACGGATCATCGGGATTTTCGACACCTGGCCCGGGCTGATCATCCCGTACATGACGTTCTCCCTGCCGCTGGCCATCTACACCCTGTCGGCGTTCTTCCGGGAGATCCCCTGGGACCTGGAGAAGGCCGCCAAGGTGGACGGGGCCACTCCCGCACAGGCCTTCCGGCTGGTCATCGCGCCGCTGGCCGCGCCGGGCGTGTTCACCACCGCCATCCTCGTCTTCATCTTCTGCTGGAACGACTTCCTGTTCGCGATCTCGCTGACCTCCACCGAGTCCGCGCGCACCGTGCCCGCCGCGATCGCGTTCTTCACCGGCAGCTCGCAGTTCCAGCAGCCCACCGGGTCGATCGCCGCCGCTGCTGTGGTGATCACCGTCCCGATCATCGTTTTCGTTCTGCTCTTCCAGCGACGGATCGTCGCCGGACTGACCTCCGGGGCGGTCAAGGGGTGACCGGACCCGGAAGGCACGCAAGGCAAGGAGGCACCAGCCATGGCCGAGATCATCCTTGAGGGAGTCACCAAGCGCTTTCCCGACGGAGCCCTCGCCGTGCAGGATGTGGACCTCGACATCGCCGACGGCGAGTTCGTGATCCTGGTCGGTCCGTCCGGATGCGGCAAGTCCACCACCCTGAACATGATCGCCGGACTCGAGGACATCACCGAGGGCACCCTGCGCATCGGTGACCGAGTCGTCAACGACCTCGCTCCCAAGGAACGCGACGTCGCCATGGTGTTCCAGAGCTATGCCCTGTACCCGCACTTGAGCGTCCGCGAGAACATGGGCTTTCCGCTGCGCCTGGCGAAGGTGGACAAATCCACCGTCAACGCCAAGGTCGAGGAAGCCGCCCGGATCCTCGACCTGACCGAGCACCTGGACCGCAAGCCCGCCAACCTCTCGGGCGGTCAGCGTCAGCGGGTGGCCATGGGGCGGGCCATCGTCCGTGATCCCAAGGCGTTCCTGATGGACGAGCCGCTGTCCAACCTGGACGCCAAGCTGCGGGTCCAGATGCGCACCCAGATCTCCCGTCTGCAACGGCGCCTCGGCACCACCACCGTGTACGTCACCCACGACCAGACCGAGGCGATGACCCTCGGCGACCGGGTCGTGGTCATGCGGCAGGGCCTGGTCCAGCAGATCGGCACGCCGGCACAGCTCTACGACTTTCCGCGCAACCTCTTCGTCGCGGGCTTCATCGGCTCCCCGGCGATGAACTTCCTGAACGCCACGCTGGAGACCGGTGTTCTGCGCTCGCCCCTGGGCGACCTGCCCCTCGACGACCGTACGCGGCAGGCACTCGAACGGCGGAACGCGCCCCGCGAGGTCATCGTCGGGCTGCGGCCCGAGGCCTTCGAGGACGCGGCCCTGTCGCCCGAGCGAGGTGCCCGGCGCGGCCCGGTCTACACCGCCACCGTGGAGGTACTGGAGTCACTGGGCTCCGATGTGTACGTCTACTTCACCGCGGAGGGCGGGCCCGCGTCGACCGCGGAACTGGAGGAGCTCGCCAAGGACTCGGGCCTGCGGGACACCGGCGCCGAGGCCCAGCAGCTCGTGGCCCGCCTGGACGCCGCCACGCGCGCCCGCGAGGGCCAACCCGTGGAGCTGCGGCTCGACATGTCCAAGGCCCACGTGTTCGACCCCGCGACCGGAACGAACCTCACGCATCCGGAGAGCGCCGGCTGATCCACTCGTCGAGGTGCGGTGCTTCGGCCCCGATGGTGGTGCTGTCCCGTGGCCGCATCCGACGACCCGATCCGCCGGATGTCCGTCGCCGACGGAGGTGCGGTGTTCGTCGGAAGGCGGCCTGTCCCGTCAGGGCCTGGCCGATCACGAGGTCGGTGTGGCAGATCTCCAGTGCCGTACGGGTGTTGTCGAGCTTTGCCGTAACCGACCTGCTCAGGGCGCAGACCCCGGTCGTCCTTGATACGGCCGAGGTGGAAGGCGAACAACGTGCCCTTGGTCGGTTCGAGGGACATGTCGGTCAGCTTGGCCTGGGTCAGCTGGTAGGCGCTGACGGGGCGGCCGAACTGGACCCGGTCGCCCGCGTAGGCCAGCGCCGCCCGGAAGGCCGAGCGGGCCGCGCCCCAGGCGACGCCGTACCGCGCCTCGCTGAGGCAGGACAGCGGTCCGCGCAGTCCGCGCGCCTCCGGCAGCACGGCGGACCTCGAAAGCCCGGAGAGCCCTCAGGGGATGGTCACCTCTTGGCCGACCGAGTCGGCTGGGCTCGTGGGCAAAGGGAATAACCGGAGACCCCCTCCTGTTAACCCCCGGAGGACAACGCACGGCACACAACAGGAGGCCCCCACCGTGACCCCAACGGCCCACGAGATCCGGGGAACAACCCACGGCACCGCTCCCACCCCCCTCTCCGTCCTGGATCTGGTCACCGTCGGCGCGGGCCGCACCGCCACCGACGCCCTCCGCACCAGCGTCGCCATCGCCAAGCTCACGGAGTCCCGCGGCTTCCACCGCTACTGGGTCGCCGAGCACCACTCCATGCCGGGCGTGGCTTCGTCCTCCCCCGCCGTGATCCTCGCCCACCTCGCCGCCCACACCAGCCGCATCCGCCTCGGTTCGGGCGGCGTGATGCTCCCCAATCACGCCCCGCTGGTCATCGCGGAGCAGTTCGGCACGCTGGAAGCCATGGCCCCGGGCCGCGTCGACCTCGGCCTCGGTCGAGCGCCGGGCACCGACGGCGCCACGGCCGCCGCCCTCCGCCGTACCGAGCGGCTCAACGAAGGCGCCGACGACTTCCCCGAGCAGCTCGCCGAGCTGATCCGTTTTCTCGACGACGACTTTCCCGACGGCCACCGCTACCGCCGTATCCACGCCGTCCCGGGCCCGATCCAGGCGACCTCCCCGGGCGGCGTGCAGTCCCCGCACCGCCCGCCCGTCTGGCTCCTCGGGTCCTCCGGCTTCAGCGCCCGCCTCGCCGGCGCCCTCGGCCTGCCCTTCGCCTTCGCGCACCACTTCTCGGCGCAGAACACCGTCCCGGCCCTGGACCTGTACCGGGAGTCCTTCCGGCCGTCCGCCGTCATGGACGAGCCGTACGCCCTGATCGGCGTCTCCGCCCTCGCCACCGAGGACCCCCACGAGGCCCGCCGGCAGGTCATGGCCGCCGCGCTGAACATGATCCGCCTGCGCACCGGCCGCCCTGGACTCGTCCCCACCCCGGAAGAGGCGGAGGCCTACGAGTTCAGCCCGATGGAGCGGGAGTTCGTCGACTCCTGGAACGCCAACGTCATCCACGGCACCCCCGACGAGGTCCGCTCCGGCCTCGACGACCTGCACAAGCGCACCGGCGCCGACGAGCTGATGATCACGGGCAACGCGCACAGCGGGGACGTACGCCTGCGGTCGTACGAACTGATCGCGGACGCCTACGGGCTGCCTACGGCGTGAGTCTCGCGGCTCCCGTCAGACCCGTACCTCCAGCAATCCGGAGATACGATCCGGCGGCACCGGCCGCGAGTACAGCCACCCCTGGCCGGTGTCGCATCCGATCCGCCGCAGCCGGGCGGCCTGCGCCGATGTCTCCACGCACTCCGCGGTGACGGTCAGGCCGAGTCGGTGGGCGAGCTGGATCATCGCCTCCACGACGACCTCGTCCGCCGGGTTCGGGGGGACGCCTTCCCCCTCGTACTGGAACCCCCGGACGAAGGAGCCGTCCAGCTTCAGTACCGACACCGGCAGCCGGCTCAGGTACGCGAGGTTCGAGTAGCCCGTGCCGAAGTCGTCGATGGCGATGTGCACGCCCATGTCGCTGAGCGCCTGCAGCACCTGGAGCGGGCGGCCCGCCGAGCCCATCACCGCGGACTCCGTGAGCTCCAACTGCAACAAGTCCGGTTCCAGGCCCGTCTCCGCGAGGATCTCCGCCACGTCCGCCACCAGATCCGAGTCCCAGACCTGACGCACCGCCACGTTCACGCTCACGAAGATCGGCGGCTCCTCGGGGTGGTCCAACTGCCAGCGGCGGGCCTGCCGGCAGGCGGTGGCCAGGACCCAGCGGCCGAGCGGCACGATCGAGCCGTCCTCCTCGGCCAATCCGATGAACCGATTCGGCGTCAGTACGCCGAACTGCGGATGGTTCCATCGCACCAACGCCTCGACGCCCCGCAGCCGGCCGTCCTCCATGCACACCAGTGGCTGGTACTCGAGGGTGAACTCGCCGCGTTCGATGGCCGGACGGAGCGTGGAGGCGAGGGCCTGGCGGGTCATGCGGTGGGCGTTGCGCTCCGGGTCGAAGAGCGTCCAGCGGGACTTGCCGTCGGCCTTCGCCCAGTACAGCGTCGTATCGGCGGCCTGCATGAGGCCCGTGGCCGTCGTGCCCGCCGCCTGCCGCTCCACGACACCGATCGAGGCGGAGACCGACAGCCGTCGGCCGGCGATGTCGAACGGCGCCTGAATCGCCGTCAGGACGGACTCGGCGAGGTCGGCGAGCTGCTCGGTGCCCGTGGAGTCCTCGACGAGCAGGGCGAATTCGTCGCCGCCGAGCCGCGCCACCAGCGGGGTACTCACCCGGCCGGCGCCGGCTTCCTCCGCGCAGTGCGTGAGGCGTTCGGCCACGGCGGCCAGCAGGCGGTCGCCGACGCGGTGGCCGAGAGTGTCGTTGACGGCCTTGAAGCCGTCCAGGTCCAGGTAGCACAGGCCGATCCGGCCGGTGCCGCCCTGCTCGTACGACTCCGCCTCCAGCGCGGCCGTGAGGCGTTCGAAGAACAGGGTGCGGTTGGGCAGCTGGGTCACCGGGTCGTGCATCTGCAAGTGGTGCAGCCGGGCCTGGAGTTCGCGGTGGCCGCTGACGTCGGCGACGCACAGCAGGACGACGCCGGGTCCCTCCTGGGGCAGGGGAGCGACCGTGACCTGCGCCCAGAAGGACTGGCCGTCGGGGTTCTTGAGGCGGCGCGTGCAGCGCAGCTTGGCCTGCCGGCCGCGCAGGATCTCCCGGTAGGCGTGCCAGGAGCGGGCGTCGGAGGCCAGGTCCACCAGGTCGGCGGCGATACGCCCGGCCAGCGCCTCCGGTGCGACGTGGAGGAGTTCGCCGAGCTTGTCGTTGGCGCCGACGACGAGACCCTCGCGGTCGACGACGGCCATGGCGAGCGGCGCGGCGTCGAACACCGAACGGTACGCCTCCGCCGTACGTGGAGATGCGGTGCTGTCACTCTCTGCGACGGCTGACCCGTCGAGGTCTGCCGCGGGCGTCGGCCCTTCGGACGTTCCGCTCACCGCTCACTCCCGCAGTGCAATCGATCGCTGTCCGCCAGGAAAGTGTGCCGATCATAGGGGGCTGGCCCCGGGCCCTTCCAGCCACTGTCCAGTGTCCCGGACCGACCCGCACTTCCGACAGATCGTTTCTGCTCGCGTCTGGACGGGTTCCTCGGACGCCTGACCAGTTGTGACGTTCCGTGAGCGCTCCCGGGTGTCGCTTCTGACGATCCCTCCGCCCTCTCACTCGTCCGGTGCAGGCAAACAGGGCGTTGTATGACAAATAATCACAAGCTGGGTTCGGTATCCCGTGAACCGTTCCCGGAGGTCCCCGTGCCGCGTCAGTTCCCGCGCCCCCGACTGCGCAGCACCGCGGCCGTGTTCACCACCCTTTCGGCGCTCGCCGCGACCTCCCTCGTGACCGGCCCCTCGGTCGCCGAGCCGTTCGCGGCCGCCCCATGCGCCCTGGAGCGCACCGACGCCCACCACTCGGAGGGGCTGGACACCTGGAACGCCGCGTATCCGCGCCCGGCCCGCTCGCTCGACGCGGTGATGGTCTTCCTGTCCTTCCCGGACTCGGTCCCGCTGGCCACGCCCGCCGAGCTGACCGCCGACCACTTCCCGGCCACCAGCGACTTCTTCGAACGCGCTTCCTACGGCCGGTTCACCCTGCGCCCGCACCCGCTGCGGCACTGGATCCGGATGCCGCGGCCTTCGACGTCGTACGCCATGCAACGCGACTGGAGCACCGCGCACCGGGCCGCCTATCTGCGCGACGCGCTCGCCGTGACCGACGGGCGGGTCGACTTCTCGCGCTACGACATCGTCTACTTCGTCGCCGATCCGCACGCGCCCGGCGTGGACTCGGACGCGACGAAGGTGGTCAACCTGGAGACCCCGCTGCGGGTCGACGGCACGGACCTCCGGCGGGTCGTCACGGTCTTCGAGCGGCATCCGCCGGACCGGCTGGTGCTGGCCCACGAGACCGGGCATGTCTTCGACCTGCCGGACCTGTACCACCGGCCGGTGGACGGCAAGGGCGACTGGGACACGTTCGTGGGGGACTGGGACCTGATGGGCAGTCAGTTCGGGCTGGCGCCGGACCTGTTCGGCTGGCACAAGTGGAAACTCGGGTGGATCAAGCCGCGGCAGGTGGCGTGCGTACGGGCGTACGAGCCGACGCGGCTGACCCTTGAGCCGCTCGGCGCGGGGCCCGGCGTCCCCGTCGAGGGCGCGGCCGGGGCGCCGGCCTTCGGGCTCGGCCGCGGGACCAAGCTCGCGGTCGTGCGCACCGGCATCGACAGCGTGCTCGCCTTCGAGGCGCGCGGGCCGGTGGGCAACGACGCGCAGGCCTGCCGGCCGGGCATCCTCGTCTACCGGGTGCACAGCGGGGCCGAGTCCGGTCGCGGGCCGGTCGAGGTGATCGACGCCCACCCGCACACCGAGGCCTGCTGGGAGAACTCCGTCTACCCTCCGCTCGCGGACGCGCCGGTCGCGCTCGGGGAGAGCTTCACCGTGCCGGGGGAGGACGTGCGGGTGGCGGTGGAGGGGCGTACGCGCTCGGGGGCGTGGACGGTGAAGATCGCGGTCGGGTAGAGCCCTGTGGGGCTGGTGGGGCAGTTGGGACTGGTGAGGTATGCGAAAAGGCCCCTCGCTTTCGCGAGGGGCCTATCGGTGTCGTGCGCCGCCAGGGACTCGAACCCCGGACCCGCTGATTAAGAGTCAGCTGCTCTAACCAACTGAGCTAGCGGCGCCTGCTGACGTCGTAGACCTTAGCACCCTGATCGGCGGGAGGAAAAATCGATATCCGCACGGCCGCGCGGGCCGCCCGCACGGCCGCCCACAGCAGGACCTCGGGGCCCGGCAGCCAGGGACGACGGGTGTCCGGCGCGACCAGCCAGCGCGAGCCGAACCGGGTGGGCGAGCCGTCGGCCGAGGGGGCGGGAACCGTCACCGCGTCGCCGGTGCCGTGGCACAGCAGCGGCGGGACGGCCCCCGCGCGGCCGAACTCCTCCCAGCGCAGCAGCGAGGGCAGCCGCTGTGCCGTGCCGGGAGCGGCGAACAGCAGCAACCTGCCCCGGAACGCCGCCACCGGCCCCGACCCCGGGCCCTCGTCCCACAGCCGGTCGAGCATCCGGCGCCCGAAGATCGCGGGCGCGCTGACGACGTCGAAGACGGTGCCGCAGGGCAGGACGACCGGTGCGTCCGGCCGCTCCTCCCAGAGCGCGAGGGTGCTGCGGGGGTATGTGCCCGCGGAAGCGAGCCAGGCGGCGCCGTCCGGGGTGACCCCCGAGGCGTCGAAGCGGTCGCCGAAGGCGTGGTGGAAGGTCTCATCACGTGTGCTGCTCATGCCGCATACGTCTACCGGGCGTGAGCGGTCCGTCTCCGAGGGTTGCCGGAAATCGGGACGGGAGGGGGCGGGAGCGGGTACCTTGCCCGCCTGGCATATGCCCCGCGCTGTGGGCGCCTCACACCGGGTCGGGGTGTCCCCGGCCGTCGGCGCCACGCATCAGGTCCCGGCCGAACTCGACCATCTTCTTCGCGTAGTCCTCGGTCCACTCGGCCCGCGCGGCGATGTCCGCGGCCGTCAGCCGGTCGAACCGCCGCGGGTCGGCCAGCTGGGCCGCCGCGATCGCCTGGAACTCCACGGCACGGTCGGTGGCCGCGCGGAACGCCTGCGTCAGCTCCGTGGCGCGGGCCAGCAGCGCGCGGGGGTCGTCCATCGACTCCAGGTCGAAGAAGTGCTCCGGGTCGGCCGCGACCTCCGCGGGCTCGAAGAGCAGGGGCGCGGGGCGTAGCCGCGGTTCGTTCCGACGCGGCGTGGGCTCCGCCATGTCTTCTCCTCCTCGTACGTACCGGATGACCCGTCGGTGTGTGGGCCGCCTTCCATTGTCCCGCGAACGCGCAAGAGGGCCGGTGCCTCCGGCGGTATCCCCGGTCACTCCGGCGGTATCAAGGTCTGCGGGCCACGCGATGTTCCCCGGACGTCGCGCCAGGTCACTCGGTGTTCCGCCAGTTGCGCCAGCATCGCGTGGTTGGCCTCCCAGTCAGAGAAGATAGGATCACCAAATCTTACGGGGTCCTGTGGCGGAAGGTGAGGCTATGTCCAGTGCGCGACTCCTGCCCGGTATGCGGGTCCTCAAGGTGCGGCGTATCAGCCGCGACACCGAGGACAGCTCTGCCCTTCTGCGCCAGGGGGAGGAGCTGGACCGGGCGGCGAGCGAAGGCCGCTTCACCGTGGCCGGTGAAGTCGACGACGTGTGTGTCTCCGGCGCGGTCAACCTGGATGACCGGCCGAAGCTGGGACGGTGGATGAAAGACCCGCTCTGGCACGAGTGGGACGCGATCATGGTCACGTCGCTGGATCGGATCACCCGGGATCAGCACCACTGGGACAGGTTCGCGGAGCGCTGCCACAAGGGCAGCAAGGAGATCGTCTGTCTCGATGACCCGAGCTTGGACATCCACACGCCGACGGGCCGCATGATCGCCTACATCAAGGCGACCCAGGCTCAGGAGTACCGCGAAGCCATCGTGAAGAAGCGTCGGAATCAGACGCAGTACTACCGGGACGCAAGCCTGTGGGGCGGCGGCACGTGGCCCTTCGGCTATCGGCCTGTCGTCGTGGATCACCATGGCAAGCAGCGGTTCAAGCTCGTGATCGACCCGGTGACTGGCCCCCTCATCCGGGAAGCGTACGAACGTGTCGCGGAGCAGGGATGGTCCATGAGCCAGCTCTGCACTGCTTGGAACGCTCGCCGCCGGCATATCGCGGATTGCGACGAGCAGGGCAGCGAGACGCCGCAGTGCGACTGCCCGCGCGGTGTCCTGACCTCCCAGGACTACCAGCGGAGCATCAACGCCGAAGAGAAGAAGGTGGGCGCCAAGACGCACATCAAGGGGACCAAGTGGAGCACGTCCACTCTCGGCAAGATGTTGAAGAAGCCCACGCTCAAGGGCGTGGCCATGCACAAGGGTGAGCCGCTGCTCAGAGACGGACTGCCCGTCCGTTGGGCTGATCCGATCTTGACGGACGAGGAGTTCGACAAGCTACAGATCGCCGTTGCCGACCTGGGAAAGTACAGGGCGGGGATCAAGTCGAACGCGTCCCCCATGACGGGAGTCCTGTACTGCCCGTGCGGCATGAAGATGTACGAGAACAGCTCCCTGGTGACCCTGCGGACAGGCAAGACCAAGAAGCACCGGTATTTCCGCTGCGCCTCTTGGTCCAACGGTGAGGCGTGCCGGTTCTCCACGTCGTGGCCACAGGAAGAGATCTACCAGGCCGTAGAGGAGTCGTTCCTCTCCAAGCTGGGAGACCAGTACATGACTGAGCGCTCATATGTCCCCGGCAAGGACAACAGGGCTCAGATCAAGGAGCTGGAGGCGGCGATGGAGAACCTTTCCCAGGCCATCGCCCAAGCCTCCTCGGCTGCTGCCGTTACGGCACTCACGACGACGCTGGAGCGTCATGCCACGAACCTGGCGACGCTTCAGGAAGAACCCTTCGTCCCAGGCCGCTGGGACGAGACGAGCACAGGCCAGACCTACCGCGCGAAGTGGCACCAGATGGCCGAATGGAAGGAGCGTGGTTCGTTCCTTCGCAAGGCCGGGTTCCGGATCTTTCTCGTAGGCAGCCCCAAGATCGGGCTGTCCATTGGCCTCATCACCCCGAAGGATCTGCAAGAGCGGGCGAGTGGCGCTCTGCAAGGCAACTGGGCGTCGAGCGACGGCGAAGAGTATGAGCAGGGTGCCTACGCGGCTTTCTGCACCATGCTCGATGAGCTGATCCACGAACTTGACGGACCTGGAGGAACTGAAGCAGGAGAAGTACAGGGATGACTTCCACCGCGAGCTGTAGCCGTCCCGCATGATCCCACCAGGACCCCGGGTTTGTGCCCGGGGTCCTCCCACTTTTTCAGGAAGTGCGTATGACCGGTTTTAGGAAGTGCGTATGACCGGCTGAACCATTTGAGACGGGAAGTGTGGAGGTCTGCCCGGGACACCCGGATGGGGACTGCCCGGATCCCACCGATCCGTTCAGCTCGCACCGACCGGGGGGCTGGTGGTCTGCCCTATAGCCCTGGGCGTACAGGGCTTCTCTGTTGCTTCGACTACGCGACTGGGCAGGCCAGTTCAGGAATCGCGCGATTCGGGGAACACGTCACCACTGCCAGGGAAAGATACGAGGGGCGTTCGAGGTAGAAGCCGTGCGACACATCAGCACCCGAGTGCAGTTGTTCGGCAGCAGTGTTCACCAGCTCGGCCAGCCGTGTGGTGTCCCGGTCTCTCTCCGATGCGAACCGAGGGGCGTACTCGGCCAGCGTCTCACCAAGCCAGGCAGCCGCCTCCTTGGCTTCCTCCCAGCTTCCACGAACGAGGGAACGGGGTTTGATGAGCCAGTACGCCGTTTCGATCGGCGGGAGATCAGCAGTGGGGAACTCTGCGACCACTTCCCGGTAACGCTTGAGTAGCCGCTCTGCCTGTACGTCCTGATCGGAGACCGGTGCTGGCGGAGGGTCAGGGGGTGGCGGTCGTCGTAAAGCCTCATTGTCGAAACGCTCTTTCGGGCCGGTCCACAGGTAGCCGTGATGGTGCACCAGTCGTTCCCGTTCCGTGTTGACGGTCGAAGGACCAACCGGCCCCGGTCCTGTGGAGGGGTGGACCGTGGGCCGGTTGGAGAGGGCGGAGGATCAGACGTTCAGGCCGAACCGCGCCGGGTCGATCCCGGCCGCGTCCAGTTCCTCCGTGGTGAACCGCAGCGGCTGCGCGTCCGGCCGCTTGCTGTCACCGAGGGCCCAGGCGTCGTCGCCGATGCGGGCCAGGGTCACGCACCCTTCGGTGCAGGGGCCGCCGCACGCTTTCACGAACGAGGCCCCGTTGATGTCGAGCGCGTACAGGTCGGTTCCGTTCAGCATCACTGCACCTTCCTGCTCAACTGATCGCGGCCATGACTGACCGCCGCCGCCCATGTCGGACGGGAGTACAAGGGGGAGAGACAGGCGAGATACGCCCGGAATTACGAGCCGGTTTCGCGGGACGCGGCTGCCAGGCTCCGCGCCTCGGACGCGATGCGGAGCGCTTCCACTATCTGCTCGGCGTGCTCGGCCGAGAGCATGCCCACATGTACGAATGGTGCGCCCTGGTGGGTGACCATCGGTCGAAGGTGCCGCTGGACGCGTTCAGGGAGGTCGAGAGCGGCCAGCGCTTCACGGAGTGCGTTGGTGGCGCTGTCCGCGCGACTGCGGCTGTCCCGCCACGTCTGCATGTCCATCAGTGCGCCTCCGCCTGGTGCTGGCGCAGCCTGACGTTGCTGTCGGACACTGCGCTGTAGTCACCCGTGGAACGAGCGTTCTCCCTGGCGACCGAATGGGAAAGGCAAGTCGGACAGCCGGGAATCGCCGAAGGTTCGCGCGGCAACTCGGCCAGGCACGTCCCTTCAGTGAGAATGCCTCCGGGCACCGAGTTTTTCCGTTCACTCTCCATGAGCCCATCATGGCGTCTCAAAGAGCCCGTGTGGAGCGCTAGTTACGTTGACGCATAAAGCCGCCGGCTGCCTGTTCCAGGAAGGCGGAAGCGTCGTCACCAGTCAGCGCGTGCGACCAGAAAAGTTCGAACAAACTAAGGTGCTGGGTTATGTCCCGAGGGTCACGCAATACGACTTCACCGGAGAACAGTTCGACGGTTACCAGGCGGTCGTCGTAGACCACGAAGATGTTCATAGGGGTGCCGGGAACATGCACCCCCTGTGGGACTATACCAATCTCGACGTTGGGTTTCCTGTTGATCTCGGCCATGTGTGAGCACTGGGCTGCCATGGCTTCGATGCTCGCCCGTTGCCACTTGACGGCTTGTTCGGTCATCAAGAACCAGAACGAGCGCGATGGGTCGTCCAGGATGGCCTGACGGTCCATACGGGCCTGCACGGCCCGTGCGACGTCCCTGGCCGGGTCACTGGTCACCGTGGGCGAAAGAGTCTCGATGGCGTACTCACGCACGTGCAGCAGGCCGGTGGGGATGGCTGGGAGGAAGTGCCGCATCACCCGCGAGGAAGACTCAAGAGCTCTTAGCTCGGCTTGCTTGTGATAGAGGCCAACGCGCGCATAAGCACGCCAGGACGCATAGTCCACATTGGCTCGGCGTGCCAATCGAAGAAGTTCGTCGGCCACCTCGTCAGGCACAGCGAGCGCTTTGAGGATGCGCTCAACATCGATGACCGTTGGCAGGGCGCGGCCGGTCTCAATACGGCTGATCTTCGTTTGGCTCATGTTGCAGCGCAGCGCCAGGCGTTCGCCGCTGAGGCCGGAAGCACGACGGAGACCCCGAAGGGCCTCCGCCAAATCCTTCCGTTCCCGTGCTTGTGTCTCAGGTTCGATAGGCACTGAACGGTACGGCACTTTCTAGCGCGAGATCCCGCCACGCGAGATACTTACCGATGTCCGGGTCTTGGATCAGTTCCCGATTGATCTGAGTTCCGTCGGGACGGTAGTTGAGATGCACCACGGTCGTTTCGTCGAACAGCCAGAAATCTTGCTCCGGCAGCCCGGGGTTCGGCCGATCCGTCAAATCAACTATTTGGTAGTCCTCTCCAGCCGCGACGTTTCCGGGGATGCACCATTCGAACAGGTACCGGCTGTACGGCGTGAGCGGGCGGCGCACGATCTTGGCTCGGGTCATCGTCCGCCCGGCCGCCGCATGGTCCCGGATCGTCTGGTGCCATGGCGCGTTGAAGCCCTCCGGCATCGACGCACCGGCGAGGAAGTCACGGACCGTCTCGGCCTCGGCAGGCATGGTGTAGGTCTGGTGAACTTCCAGCCGGAACGCGGAGCGCTTGAAGTCGCGGAAGTACGCCTGCCACTCGTCGCCGTCCAGCAGTACGGGGCTAGAGCCATCCACGGGCACGCGCGGCCTCCTTGAGGATGTCTTCCGGGATCAATACGACCGACTCACCTTCCGGCGTCGGGTGGGCCACGTCGTAGCCCTGAATGGCCAACATGCCCGGCTCCGGGGTGGCGTACACGGTAGGGCAGTCGCCGTTCCCGCACTTGTCGTCGTCGCCGCTCCTGCACGGCCCGCCGGCAATCATCCGCAGTTCGTCCACTGAGACCCCCTCCAGTCTGTGTGGTCAGCAAGTTACGGACCGTCATACGCGAGGGGCAAGGGTGGCCCGTCGTCTAGTCACGAAGTCGCATAGACCCGTGGGTGTGAGTCACCAGCCGATACCGCCTGAGCAGGTAGAACGGCGGCTGGTCACGCGCACTGTGCATGACCAGCCACCGAAAGCCCAAGGCACCGTGGAACGTCAGGGACGCCAGGACACGCGATGCTCCAGCAGGTGGAGATATGTGGTAAGCATCGCGTCCCAGCCGTCCGGGAACTTCACGACCGTGCCCAGCTGGACCGGTTCCGTCGACGGGTAGTCGTCCAGGAGGTCGGTCACGCCCGCTCGGCAGACCACGACGCACGCGTGGCGGTGGCGGGAGGCCAGGACGCACAGGCGGCCCGTCTCCAGGTGGAAGGCGGTGGCGTCGGGGCGGCCGGAGAGCGGGTGCAGGACGACCGTGACGTCGTACTCGCGGCCCTGGAGACGGTTCGCCGTGTCGACGGTGACGTCCGTGACACCGAGGTCGGTGAGGGCCGCGCGGACGACGGCCGCCTGGTCGCGGTGGGCCGTGCCGACGGCGATCCGGTCGGCGGTCAGGGGGGTGGCCTCGGGGGAGCGCTCGGACGTGGCCGCCCCGTCCCGGTCCAGCAGCCGTCGTACGACCGTCGCCACCGCCCGCACCGCCTCGGGGTCCGTCCGCGGGGTGTGCCGCGCGGGCAGCTCCAGCAGGCCCCAGCCCGACTCGGCCGCCTCGTCGATCACCCGGTCGGGGCCCGAGCCGTCCGAGGGGACCGCGAAGCCGAGACGGCGGTCGCCGTGGTCCGTGCCGCTGCGGAAGGGCGTGTACGGGTAGAAGGCGTCGGAGACCAGGGGCGCGGCCGACGCCGGGAGGCGCCAGGACACCGGCAGGCGGTGCTGCGGGAGCTCGGGGTTGTGGGCGAGCAGCGTGGTCACGGCGGACGCCGAGGGGTCGTACGACAGCCCCGCCCACTGCTCGCTGCCGACGATCGCGAACGGGTCCAGCTGGCCCGGGTCACCCACGAACAGCGCCCGCTCGAAGAGGCCGGCCACGGCGAGCAGCGCGTCGGAGCGCATCTGGTAGGCCTCGTCGACGATCGCGTGCCGCCAGGGCTCGTCGACCTTGACGTGCCCCCACTTGGCGGCGGTGGAGATCACGACCGCGAGCCCGGTGAGGTCGGCCGCCTTCGCCGACTTCCGTACGTTCGGCAGGTCGTCCAGCGCCTTGTCGTACGGGTCGGTGTCGCTGCTGTGCAGTCGGCCGACCGGCAGCTCGGGGTTCTTCTCGGCGAGCCGGAGGACGAGGTCGTCGACCTGGGCGTTCGTCTGGGCCACGACCATCAACGGGCGCCCCGCGTCGGCGAGTTCCAGCGCCGCGCGGACCACGAGCGTGGACTTGCCGGCGCCCGGCGGGGAGTCCACGACGACACCACGCGCCGGACCGTGCAGGGTGTCGCGGAGGATCGCGTCGGTGGCGCGGGAGGCCTCGGCGCCGGGGTCGAAGGCCTGCGGGTCGAAGGCCTGCGGGTCGAAGGCCTGGGTGGTCAAAGGACGTCCTCCTCGGTCACGGGGTCGGGATCGGGAGTCGCCGCCTCGCCCGGCGGGCCGCCGTGCGTCCACGGTGTGTCCTCCGGGTCGGGCAGTTTCGCGCCGCCGCGCTGCTCGTGCTCGAAGAGCGTGAAGCACACCTGGTCGCCCTTCTCCGGCACCGAACCGGCCTCGGGTTCCTTGCCCCGGCCCATCTTGTCCACGATCCGCAGGACCAGCAGATCGTCCGCTTCCTGGCCCACGAACTCGGCCGCCTGCGGTTTGCCGCCCAATGACCGGTACACCTTGGCCCGCTCGCCGAGGTGCGGCCGGTCGTCGGTCCGCACGGTCACCAGCGGGCGGGGGCTCGGCCGCTTGCCCTCGCTGTACGCCATGACCACGTCCGTGACCTCGCCCGCGAACGCCTCCCCGGACAGTCGCCGCCCCGCCATCACCAGCGGGTCGTCGAGGGCCTCCTGGGCCTCCAGTCGGGCCTGTTCGCGCTCGCGCGCGGCGAGCTTGTTCGCGGCCGTGACCGCGTCGTCGCGGCGCGGCTGCGGGGGTTCGCCGGCCAGGACACGGTCGCGGTGACCGGTGAACGACCAGCGGTCGCGCGTCCACCGCTCCTCGACGTGTGCGCCGTCGGGCAGCGCCCGCAGCAGGTCCAGGCCGCGCCACACCGCGTCCCAGGTGGGGCGCGTCCGGCTCTCGACCAGCGCGCGGAGCTCCCGCTCGGCGGCGGTGAGCGCGCCGAGCCGGTCGTCGGCCTCCAGGCCGTCCTCGGCGGCGGCCAGGGCCGTGCGGGCGCGGTCGTAGCGCTCGATGGCCGGGGCGAGGAGCTTGTTGTCGAACGCCGGGTCGGTGGCGGGCCCGGCGGGCGGGCACAGCAGCTGGCCCTGCGCGTCCCGCCGTAGCTCGGCGTGCAGCGCGGCCTCGGCGCCGGTGGTGCCCTCCGGTGGGTCGATCCAGGCGAGCAGCGCCCCGAGGTGCTGGTCCTCCAGGGTGGACTGGCCGGTCGCCCAGTGCCGGGACAGTACGTCCGTCATGGCCAGCAGCAGCGAGGAGCCGGGCACCCGGGCGCGCTCGGCGAAGTGGGTCAGCCACCGGCCGAGCAACGGCAGCCGGGGCGGCGCGGGGTACGGGGTCTCCGGGTCCTGTTCCGCCGTACGCCTGAAGCGCATGGAGCGCCCGAGCAGCCGGAGGAACTCGATGCCCGCGCGGCTCGGCACGATCAGCTGCGGGGCGTCCGCGCACAGGTCGACCTCGACCTTGACCCGCTTGCCGGTCTCCGCGTCGGTCTCGGTGCGCTCGGCGGCCTCGACGACATCGGCGTAACCGTCCACATACGGCAGTACGACATCGGCCAGCTCGGCCAGGAACGCGAACCTGAGGTCGCGGTCGCGTGGCTGCGGGACGACCAGCAGCCGCGGCGCGTCCCGGTCGGTGCCCACCAGCGCGCCGAGCGGCGCGCCGGCCTCACCGGCGGTGGTGAGCGGCACGAGGACGAGCGGCCGTTCGGACAGGTGCCGGTGCCGGACGGTGGCGGCGGGCTGGGCGCGGCCGGTGCTGACGGCCTCCAGCCGGGCCAGCGTGGCGATCAGCGACATGGGGCCCCCAGTGCTCGCGGCCCCAGTGCTTCCGCCCGCAGGGTCGCCGCCCGCCGCAGCGCCGCCACGGCCGGGTCCTCGGGATCCCCGGCCTCCCCGTGGGCCGCCGCCAGGACGTCGTCGACCGTCGTCAGCCCGCCCAGTTCGGCGCGCACCGAGCGGCCGAGGGAGGTCACCGCGCCCTCCGTCCGGGAGCGGTCGCGGCAGTGGAAGGCCAGCTCGCACGCGGACAGGCACTCGGGCGCGTAGGTCGCCGGCACCGACTCGACCGCGGCCGTCAGCTCGTCGGCCGGCAGGTCGGGGGAGAAGCAGGTGCCCTCCGGCAGGGCGTCGGCGATGTCCTGGACACGGGTGAGGCGAGCCAGCTGACGGGCGGTCACCGCACGCTGCTTGCGGACGTCGACGGCGGACGCGGTCGGCAGGTTGGAGAAGTCCTTGGGGCAGACGAGCAGGACGTGGTGGCGCACACGCGGCGGTGGGCCGCTGTTTTGGGCGCTCCGCCTCCGGGGCGCCTCAGCCGGTGTCGAGGGGACGACCGTGCTCGACCCTTCGGGCCTCCGCGCTCCCCCACTCTCGGCTTCGCTCGAGCGGGGGGACCCCCATGCCCCCTCGACACCGGCGCGCCCCTCCGGCTCCGCGCCGAGGCGTGCCGAGACCTCTTCCAACGCCAGCACGTACACCGCCGCCTGCCGCGCGGCCGCGCCCACCTTCGCCGGGTCCGCCGAACCGTCCAGCATCGGGAACGACTTGATCTCCACGACCGTCCAGCTGCCGTCCGGGTGCACGACCACCGCGTCCGGCTCCAGGAAGGCGGGCGAACCGGCGACGTCGAGCGCCAGCATCGGATGGTCGAGCAGCGTCCAGCCACCGGCCGCCGTGGCCTCGCGCAGGGCGAGGGCCGTACGGGCCGTGCGGCCCTCCGGGCCGATCGCGGTGAGCTCGGGCACCTCGGCGTCCGACGGCGGCTCCGCGCCGCGGTCCAGCTTCTCGTGCACCAGCCGCAGCAGCTCCGCGCCGCCGTCCGCCTTGACCCGCTTCTCGAAGGCGTTGCCTCGCGTAAGGGCGAACTGCGACTGCCCGAAGGCGGACGGCGAACCCAGCGCGCTCGCCAGCGACGCCTTGTTCACCCCGGCCCCGTCGAGGATCGCGCGCCGTCTGCACCCGGGGTTCGCGGCGAGCGCCGCGAGGGCGCGCGCGTCCAGGGCCTTGGCCGGTACGTCGGGACCGCGCAGTTCAGCGAGCCGCTGCCGGAGCGCCGTCCCCCGCGTCCTTGGGGGCGGCACTCGGCTCGGCTCCGTCCGGGACCCGTGACTGGCGCTGCCGTGGAATTCGCTCACCCACGGAAGTCTTCCATCCGCCACTGACAATTGAGGCACGTGCGCCCAGAGAGACCGGCGCGACGGCCACGACCCGGGCCCGCATCCGCGCCATCACCGGGTCCGCGTACCGCAGCACGACCGGCGCGAGCAGCAGCCCGATCCCCATCACGACCCCGCCCGCGACCGCGTCCAGGAAGTAGTGGTTCGCGGTGCCCATCACCACGATCGTCGTCACCAGCGGATAGACGACGCCCGCGACCTTCGCCGTACGCGTCCCGCCGTACTTCCACAGCATCACTCCGCACCACAGCGCCCAGCCCACGTGCAGACTCGGCATGGCCGCGTACTGGTTCGTCATGCCGCCCAGGCCCCGCGGCGCGCTCGCCTCGCCGCCCCACCAGCCGTACGAGCTGTACTGGGCCATCGTGTCGACGAAGCCGTGGTCCGAGGAGAGCAGGCGGGGTGGGCAGGTCGGCAGCAGGGTGAAGCCGATCAGACCGATGAAGGTGGACGTCATCAGCCAGGTGCGGGCCATCCGGTAGTGCACGGCGCGGGATCTGAAGACCCAGATCAGGATCGCGGGTGTGACCAGGTAATGCAGCGACGCGTACCAGAAGTCGGCCGGTATGCCTATCCACGCCTCGCGCGTGAACAGCCGGTTGAGCGGGTGCTCCGCGTTGATGCGCAGGAACTTCTCGACGCGCAGGATGGCCAGGCCGTGGTCGACGGCACTGGTGACGTCACCCCGCACCAGCAGCCGGCCCGCCGAGTAGCAGGCGTACACCAGGAGGATCAGCGGCAGCTCGGTCCACCAGCGCAACCGGGTCCTCGGGACCGCCTCGATGCCTGGTGACTCGGTCTGCGGCATCCGATCGCCCTCCCCCTTCGTGTCGCGCGGCGTCCCGTGGTGTCTTTCGGTCGTGCCACTTTAACGGCGCGTGTGCGCGCTCCCGTCGAGCGCCCCCGGCCATCAAAGACGCAAAGATCGCCCGTCAGGTTGCCCCTGAACAGCGTGCGCGATGATGGTGGGGTTCCGCCTCTCATTTCTCCCGGAGGTTCCGTTCATGGCACCGCGCATCCTGCTCGCCCGGCACGGACAGACGCAGTGGTCGCTGTCCGGCAAGCACACGGGCAGGACCGACGTGCCGCTTCTTGAAGAGGGCCGCCGGGGCGCGAAGCTGCTCGGCGAGCGCCTGCACCGGGCGCCGTTCGACGGCCTGACCGGGGTCGAGGTGCGCACCAGCCCGCTGGCACGCGCGCGTGAGACGTGCGAACTCGCCGGGTTCGGCGAGCGGGCGGGGACGTGGGAGACGCTGATGGAGTGGGACTACGGCGCGTACGAAGGGATGACGCCGGAGGAGATCCAGGCCGTGCGGCCGGGGTGGCTGATCTGGCGCGACGGGGTGCCGGAGGGTGAGTCGCTCGCCGAGGTGACGGCGCGGGCGGACGAGGTGGTGGCCTGGGCGCGGGCGGAGGACCGGGATGTGCTGGTGTTCGCGCACGGGCACATCCTGCGGACCATCGGGGCGCGGTGGCTGGGGCTGCCGATCGACTTCGGGGCGCGGATACGGCTGAATCCGACGTCACTGTCGGTGCTCGGGTGGGCTTATGGGGAGCCTGCGATCGAGAGCTGGAACGACCTCGGCCACCTGGCATAGCTGCGGGCAGTCGTGCCGCTGGGGCGGCTCCCGACCCACAGAGGCGGCACCCCGCGAGCGCCGGGATGCGCACCCCACCCCCGCCCAGCTCCCACGCGGGCACCATTGTTCACGCCGTACGCGGCAACGACCCGTGCCTCTCCAAAAACGCCGAAACCCCCGAAGCCCGCCGATGCGGCAGCAACACCCTCGCCGTCCCCGCCAGCATCGTCTGGATGCGCGACGACTGGACCTCGCCCAGCAGATCCAGCACCCGCATCCCCGCCGCCGCGGCCTCGTCGGGGTGCCCGCCGCGCGCGAGGTCGTCCGCCAGCTCCGCCGTGTACAGCGCGATGTTCCGCGTGAAGTGCGGGTCCTGGAGGCGGGCCGCGCGGCGCGCGTGCCGGGCCGCGCGCGGCCAGTCGCCCAGCATCGACCAGCACTGTGCCTCCAGCCCCTCCAGCTCGGCCTCTCCGTAGAAGCTCATCCACTCGGGGTCGGCGTCCGAGCGGCCGCGCTCGTAGAGGGCCTGCGCGCGGGCGAGTGCCTGTTCGCAGCCGGTGCGGTCGGCGAGCCCGGCCCAGCCGCCCGCCTCGCGCAGCGAGAGCAGCGACATCAGGCGGGCGGAGCCCAGGGGGCGCGCGACACGTTGTGCGGCCTGCGCGGCGCGCACTGCTTCCCGCGGCCGTCCGGCGTCGCGCGCGAGGAACGCCGTATTGCAGAAGGCGTGCGCCTCCAGGGCGTCGTCGCCGGTCATCCGGGCGGTCGCGAGTGCCTCCGCGTAGTGCGAGCGGGCGTCGTCGAAGCGGCCCGAGTCGTGGGCCAGCCAGCCCACCGAGATGGCCAGCTCACCGGCGCCCGAGTGGAGCCGTTCGGCGCTCGCCGGCCGGGTCACGCCCGCGTCCAGCAGTGCGTAGGCAGCGCGCAGGGGTTCGGCCGCGCGCCGGTACAGGCCGTCGGCGCCGTGCCGGTCGTCGAGCAGCCGGATCCTGCGGACGGCCTCTTCGAGGGCGCTCACCTCACTCGTCCCGACGCGGCGGACGGGACGTTCCGCGGCCGCGGCGTCGAAGGCGAGCCCGATGGGGCCCAGGGAGGCGGCGGCCACCGTGGCACCACCGCCGCTAATGAATGCGCGACGCAGCACGTCGCTCTCCTCGTAGTTGTCGTGCGTCTCGTACAGGTCCTGCGGGTCGTGCGGTTCATACGGGTCTCGCGGGCCATACGGATCGTGCGGATCCTGCGTTTCATACGGCTCGTACGCCCCTGGCGACTCACTCGTGGCGTACGCCGGGAGCGTGGCGCCCGAGGAGGGCGCGTCCTCGGATGTGCGCGCCCGGCGTCCGCGTACGGACGAGCGGGGCGCGAAGCCCAGGTCGGTGAGGGTGCGGCCGGGAAACATGTGCAAGAACACCCGCTCGTACGCGTAGTTGGGGCAGCGGATCTCACCCGCCTCGACCCGGCCGACGTAGCGTGCGTCGCAGCTGACCCGCTCGCCGATCTCACGGGCGGCCCGCCGTACCGCCGCGGCGAACTCGGCCGGCGAGCGCTGTCCGCGCAGGCGCCGGAACGCGAGGTTCGGCTGCGGTGGTGCTGGGGGCTGGGGAGGGGTCTCCTGTGACGACGCCATGGCCGGGTCCTCTCGTGCGAACCGTCGAACCATGCCGGATTCACGATGATTTGACCGATTAATCGAATTAATCGATGTTGTCACCCTGCCTCCGGCGGGCAAGAACGTACCGGCTGTGCCGGACCCGCCACGCGGTGTTTGGCTACAAACCGGATATCTCATCCGAGATCTGCCATGAACTGCCATCCTTTGCGGCGGACTTCCGCCGTAGCCGTTGACGCGTGGGCGCGTTGAACCTTGCGGACCGGGAGCAGCCCGACTCCCGAACCGCTTGTTGGAGGAGAGGTTCCGTGGTGGAGGCCGGGATGGAGACCAGCCAGAGCATCGATCCTTGTACGCCGACCATGTCCGGTGCGCCGCCCGCGTCGTGTCCGGACCCCGGGTGCGATGTCGTCACGGTGCCGACGCGGCACGGGCTCGAGGCGGTCGACATCCTGCGGCGCGGGGCGGGTGACGAGGCGGTGGGGCCCGTCCTGCACGACGACGGCGGCGACACCCTCGGGTTCGTGGTGCCGCCGGGGACGGCGGCCGGATGGGACGTGCCGGGCAGCACGTGCACGGAGACGGACGGGCGCGGGGTGCGGTTGAGCCCTGAGCCGCCGGTCGAGGGCTCGGACTGGCTGCTGCCGCCGGGCGACGCGGACCTCGCGACCGATCCAGCGGTGCTGCGCGCGGCACTCGGAGAGGCGGCGCGCATGATCGAGGCGGCGGACAACTGCACGTGACCGTTCAGGCTTGCTGAGCCGACCTCTCCACCGCGCCGGATAATGGCCCAATGGGAAAGTCCAGGAACCCCCGGCGCGAAAGCGCGGCCACCGTCGTCGAAGCCGTCGACGGCGGGCTGGCCGAGCTCATACCCGACCGGGACCGCGCGCGGGCCTGGACGCTGCTCGTCGACGGGGCGCCGCAGTCGCACGTCGATCTGGACGATCCGGCGTATCTGTCCTTCGAGTACCAGCGGCGGCTCGGGCACGTCATCGACCTGGTCGCCCCGCCCGGCCGGCCCGTGCACGCCGTGCACCTCGGCGGCGGCGCGCTGACCCTGGCCCGTTACGTCGCCGCCACCCGCCCCCGCTCCACCCAGCAGGTCGTCGAGCGCGACGCGCCCCTCGTCCAACTGGTCCGCCGGGAACTGCCGTTGGCCGCCAACACACGGATCCGGGTCAGGTCGACGGACGCCCGCGAAGGCCTCGCCAAGGTGCCCGACGGCTGGGCCGACCTCGTCATCGCCGATGTCTTCAGCGGCGCCCGCACTCCGGCCCACCTCACCTCGACCGAGTTCCTCGACGAGGTCCGCCGGGCCCTGAAGCCGGGCGGATGCTACGCCGCCAACCTCGCCGACGGGCCGCCGCTGGCCCACCTGCGCGGCCAGATCGCCACCGCGGCGGCCCGCTTCCCCGAGCTCGCGCTGCTCGCCGACCCGACCGTCCTGCGCGGCAAACGCTTCGGCAACGCGATCCTCGTCGCCTGCGACCACCCGCTCCCGCTCGCCGAACTCACCCGCCGCGCCGCCTCCGACCCGCATCCGGGCCGCGTGGAACACGGCAAGGCCCTCACCGACTTCACGGGAGGAGCCGTACCGGTCACCGACGCGGCCGCGGTGGCCTCTCCGGCGCCGCCGCCCTCCGTATTCAGGTGACGCGGGGCCCCCGATGCCCCTGGCGGCCCGGGCTTGTCCACAGCGCTGGAGTTGTCCACAGGTTCCGGATGGGCCTGTTCGACATGGCGTACGGTGCCGCGCATGGCAAGTGTGCTCGTGGTCGAGGACGACCAGTTCGTACGCTCGGCGCTCATCCGGCATCTGACCGACGCCTCGCACACCGTGCGCAGCGTCGGTACGGCACTGGAGGCGCTGCGCGAGGTCGCCCGTTTCCACTTCGACGTGGTCATCCTGGACCTCGGTCTGCCCGATCTGGACGGCTCCGAGGCCCTGAGGATGCTGCGCGGCATCACCGACGTCCCCGTGATCATCGCCACCGCACGGGACGACGAGACGGAGATCGTCCGACTGCTGAACGCCGGGGCGGACGACTACCTGACCAAGCCGTTCTCGGCCGAGCACCTGTCGGCGCGGATGGCGGCCGTTCTACGACGGTCCCGCACCGCAGCCGGAGACGCGCCGCCGGAGTCCGTGCTCCGGGTCGGCGGCCTGACCGTGGATCCGCTCAGACGGCATGCCGAGCTGGACGGCGTACGGCTCGACCTCACCCGGCGCGAGTTCGACCTGCTCGCCTTCCTGGCCCGCCGGCCCGGTGTCGTCGTCCCGCGCAAGGAGCTGCTCGCCGAGGTGTGGCAGCAGTCGTACGGCGACGACCAGACCATCGACGTCCATCTGTCCTGGTTGCGCCGCAAGCTGGGCGAGACGGCCGCGCAGCCGCGCTACCTGCACACTCTGCGGGGCGTCGGCGTGAAACTGGAGCCGCCCGCCACGGCGCCGCCAGAGTGATCCACACCGCCGACCCTGCCCTCAGGAGCCGTCCATGCACCACCACTCCCCCTCCCTCCCTGCTCCCACCCGCCGCACCCTGCTGCGCGGCATGGGCGGCGCGGCCCTGCTCGGCGCCGGCATACCGTTCCTAAAGACTGGTGCGCCAGAACACGCTCAAGCACCGTCGATCCCCACCTGCTCACCACCCCTGGGCGGTTCTGGAGCCAGTGGTATTACGACTGGGACGAGATCCTGCCGCCCCGCCCGACCGGCGCGGTGCCGAACCCGACCCACCAGCTGGACTGGCGCCGCTTCTGCAGCGACGAGCTGCTGTCCCTGTACCAGGCGGAACGGGAGGTGCTGCGTACGGCGGCCCCGTCGATCCCCGCCACCACCAACTTCATGGTGATGTACAGCTTCGACGCGCTGGACTACTGGCGCTGGGCCCCGGAGCTGGACGTCGTCTCGAACGACCACTACCTGCGCTCCACGGACCCGGAGTCGGAGATCGACCTCGCGCTCAGCGGCGACCTGGTGCGGTCGCTGGCGGGCAGGCGCCCCTGGCTGCTGATGGAACACTCGACGGGCGCGGTCAACTGGCAGCCGGTCAACCGGGCGAAACGGCGGGGGAGATGCGGCGCAACGCCCTCGCCCATGTGGCGCGCGGCGCGGACGGCATCGCCTACTTCCAGTGGCGGGCGGCGAAGGCGGGCGCCGAGCAGTGGCACTCGGCGATGCTGCCGCACGCGGGCACGGACAGCCAGATCTGGCGGGACGTGGTCGCCCTGGGCGCGGACCTGAAGGCCCTGGCGGAGGTACGCGGCAGCACGGGCACGGCATCGGTGGCCGTCGTCTGGGACTGGAACGCCCGCTGGGCCCTGGAGCTCCCCTCCCAGCCGAGCGAGCAGGTCCGCTACCTCGACCAGGTCCGTTCCTGGTACGAGCCGTTGTGGCGCGCGGGCGTCGCGGTGGACTTCGTCCGCCCGGACGCGGACCTGTCGCCGTACCGCCTGGTCCTGGCCCCCAGCCTGTACCTGGTGGACGAGGCGGGCGCGGCGAACCTGACCTCCTTCGCCGAGACCGGCGGGACGCTGGCCGTCGGCTTCCACAGCGGCGCGGTCGACGAGAACTGCCACGTCCGGCTGGGCGGTTACCCGGGCGCGTTCCGCGAGGCCCTCGGCGTCCGCACGGACGAACTGTTCCCGCTGCTGCCGGGGGAGTCGGTCGGGCTGAGCGGCGGCGGTACGGCGACGCTGTGGTCGGAGCGGGTGAGCCTGGCCGGTGCCGAGGCGGTGGCCTCGTACACGTCCGGCCCGCTCACCGGCGTCCCGGCGGTGACCCGCCACACCCACGGCACGGGCACGACGTGGTACGTGGCGACCCAGCCGGACCCCGCTGCTCTGGCCGCCCTACTGGACCGCATCCGCACGGAGGCGGGCGTCGACCCCGTACGCGTCACCCCGGAGGGCGTCGAGGCGGCACTGCGGCGGAGCGAGGACGCGGACTACCTGTTCCTCATCGACCACTCCGGCCGGGGCGCGGAGGTCCCGGTGGCCCCGGACGCGACGGAACTCCTGACAGGCAAACCACTGCCCGGCGGTTCGGTCATCGTCCCACCGGGAGAGGCCGTGGTGGTACGGGAGCCGCGCGGCGGCCGGTGACGGGGGACGAACAACAGCGGGGCGCGGCACACCCCCTCGATGTGCCGCGCCCCATCCCCCGGTTCCCCCCCGGGTGTGTGACCTGGCCTAGTCGGCCGCGGTCATCGGTGGAAGGTCCATCGTCAGCGGCGGGAGGGTTCCCGTGCGGGCCGCCTGGCCGTACCAGAGCGCGCTCGACTTGGGGGTGCGGGCGAGGGTCGCGTAGTCGACGTAGACCGCGCCGAAGCGCTTGCCGTAGCCGTACGCCCATTCGAAGTTGTCCATCAGGGACCACAGGTAGTAGCCGCGGACGTCCGCGCCGTCCGCGATGGAGCGGCGGACCGCGCGCAGGTGGCCGTGCAGGTAGGCGATGCGCTCCGGGTCGTGGACGCGGCCGTCGGGGTCGGGCTTGTCGTCGTACGCCGCGCCGTTCTCCGTCACGTACAGCGGCAGACCCGGGGCCTCGCGCGTGTAGCGCATGATCAGGTCGTGCAGGCCTGTCGGGTCGATCGTCCAGCCCATCTCCGTGCGCTCGCCAGGGGTCTGGTGGAAGGCGACGTCGTCCGCGCCCGGCCAGGGGGAGTACGAGCTGGTGCCGTGGCCGTCGGCGCGCGGGGCCTCGCCCTGCGAGTTCGCAGCCGACACCAGCGCCGGGGTGTAGTAGTTCAACCCGAGCGCGTCCAGCGGCTGGTTGATCGCCAAGAGGTCGCCGTCGAGGACGTACGACCAGTCCGTGATCGATGCCGTGGCGGACAGGAGCGTCTCCGGGTAGGCGCCGTGCAGCATCGGGCCGTGGAAGACGCCGTTGGCCAGGTCGTCGATCTTCTGGACCGCCGCCAGGTCGGCCGGGTCCTGCGAGAGCGGGCGTACGACCGAGGAGTTGAGGCTCACCGCGATCGAGTTGCGCGCCGGCATCGTGGCCCGCAGGGCCGATGTGCCCAGCCCGTGCGCCAGGTTGAGGTGGTGCGCGGCCTTCAGTGAAGCCGCCGCGTCCGTACGGCCCGGCGCGTGCACGCCGGAGCCGTAGCCCAGGAAGGCGCTGCACCACGGCTCGTTGAGCGTGATCCACTGCTCCACCCGGTCGCCGAGCGCCTCGCCGACGATCTGCGCGTACTCCGCGAAGCGGTACGCCGTGTCGCGCTCCGGCCAGCCGCCCGCGTCCTCCAGCTCCTGGGGAAGGTCCCAGTGGTAGAGCGTGACGGCCGGTTTGATTCCGGCCGACAGCAGCTCGTCCACCAGTCGCCGGTAGAAGTCCAGGCCCTTCTGGACGGCCGGGCCCCGGCCCGTCGGCTGCACCCGCGACCACGAGATGGAGAAGCGGTAGGCCGTCAGGCCCAGCTCCGCCATCAGTGCCACGTCGTCGCGGTAGCGGTGGTAGTGGTCGACAGCGATGTCACCGGTCTCGCCGCCGGCCGTCTTGCCCGGCGTATGGCTGAAGGTGTCCCAGATCGAGGGCGTACGGCCGTCCTCCCGCACCGCCCCCTCGATCTGGTACGCGGAGGTCGCTGCGCCCCAGAGGAAGGCGGGAGGAAAGGTCGCCGGCGTCGCCGGCGTTTCGGACTCAGGCATGGAAGCGCTCCCATAGGAGGTCGTGGAGACCGACTGGTGGATGGGGGGAAGGGAGGACAGAAGGGAAGGAGAGAAGGGGCCGAGGCGGCGGTGACCCGGCCCCCGAAGAAAGACGGAACGGTCAGCCCTTGACCGCGCCCTGCATGATGCCGCCCACGATCTGCTTGCCGAAGATCGCGAAGACGATGAGCAGCGGCAGCGTGCCGAGCAGCGAGCCTGCCATGATCAGGGACTGGTCGGGCGTGTAGCCGCGGCCCAGGGCCGCGACCGCGACCTGCACGGTCGGATTGCCGGTCTGGGTCAGCACCAGGAACGGCCACATGAAGTCGTTCCAGGTCTGCACGAAGGTCAGCATGCCGAGCACGGCCATCGCCGGCCGCGCCGCCGGGAACACCACGTGCCACACCACACGCCAGCTGCTCGCCCCGTCGACCCGGGCGGCCTCGATGATCTCGTCCGGCAATGCCTGGATCAGGTACTGCCGCATGAAGAACACGCCGAACGCGCTCACCAGCGACGGGAAGATGACGGCCTGCAACTGGTCGGTCCAGTCCAGCTTGGCGACCATCATGTACAGCGGGATCACGCTCAGCTGCGGCGGCACCATCATCGTGCCGATCACGATCAGCATCAGGGCGCCCCGGCCCCGGAACCGCAGCTTGGCGAAGGCGAAACCGGCGATCGTCGACAGGAAGACGATGGTCAGCGACGAAACGCCCGCCACGATCGTGGTGTTGAAGAACGCCTCGCCCAGATTGGCGTCCGTCCAGGCCACTTCGAGCTTGTCGAAGAGACCGCCGCCGAACCAGAACGGCGGCGGGGTCTGAGCCAGGCGCTGGTTGTCGCGCGAGGCGGCGATCGCCGTCCACACCAGCGGGAGCAGCGAGACGATCGTGAACAGGATGAGGATCGCGTACGCGATCGGACCGCCGTGCATCTGCCCGCCGGCCCGCGCGGACTTCGGCAGGCGCGGGCGCCTGGATTTCTCGGCGGGCTTGTCGTCGGGTGGCGTCAAAGTCGTCGTCACGGCCGGGACTCCTTAACTACTGGCGCGCAGCCGGCGCGAGATGACGTAGTTGACGATGCCGATGACGATCAGCATCAGGAACATCGTCCAGGCGATCGCGGAGGCACGGCCCAGGTGCTGGGCGACCCAGCCCTGCTCGTACAGATACAGGCCGAGCGTCTGGAACTGGTGCTCCGCGCCGCCCGAGGTGCCCTTGTTGGCGTCGAACAGCAGCGGCTCACCGAAGACCTGGCTCGCCCCGATCGTCGAGACGACACACGTGAACAGGATCGTCGGGCGCAGCGCCGGCAGCGTCACATGGATGAACTGCTTCCAGCGGCTGGCCCCGTCCAGGGCCGCCGACTCGTACAGGTCCTGTGGGATCGCCTGCATCGCGGCGAGGTAGATCAGCGCGTTGTAGCCGGTCCAGCGCCAGATGATGATCGTCGAGACGGCGATCTGCGAGGGCCACTTGTCGTTCTGCCAGTCGACCGGGTTGATGCCGACGACGTCGAGCGCCCAGTTGATCATGCCGTAGTCGCGGCCGAAGAGCAGGACGAACACCAGCGAGGCGGCGGCGATCGAGGTCGCGTACGGCGCGAGCATCGCGACCCGGAAGAAGGTCGAGGCCCGCAGCTTGTAGTTGAGGATGTGGGCGATGCCCATGGCCATCAGCAGCTGCGGAACGGTGGAGATGATGCCGATGGTCAGGGTGTTCTTCGCCGCGTTCCAGAAGAACTCGTCGTCGAAGATCCGGGTGTAGTTGCGCAGCCCCACCCAGTCCATGTCGGTCGGTGCCGTCAGCTCCACCTGGTGCAGCGACGCCCAGCCCGTGTAGACCAGCGGGAACAGGCCGAACGCGATGAACAGCAGGAAGAACGGGGAGACGAAGGCGTACGGGCTCCAGCGCATGTCCCGCTGCCAGCGGCGGGACAGCCGGGCCCGCTTCTTCTCCGCCGCGGCCGAGACGCCGTCCTCGGGCGCGCGGCCCGGGGCCGCGCCCCCCTCCTTCGCGGGGGGCGCGGCGGTGTTGTGACGGGTGGTCATACGGGTCACTGGTCCAGCTTGTTGTCGATGGACTTGACCGCGGCGTCCCAGGCGTCCTCCGGCGACGTGCCCTTCGTCACCAGGATGACGCCGTTGTCCGACAGACCCTGCTGGATGATCTGGTCCTTCGGGCCGATCACCTGGACCGGGGCGGCCTTGGCGGCCGCGGCGAAGACGGTGCCGATCGGCTGGTCACCGGTCATCTCGTTCACCGCGCCGGTGACTTCGGGTGAGGTGTAGGCGGCCGGGGCGCTCGGGAAGCTGCCCTGCACCTTGAACAGCTTCGCCTGCTGCTCCGGCGCGGTCAGCCAGGCCACGAACTTCTGGGCCTCCTCCACGTTCTTGCCGCTCTTGGGCACGGTCAGGAAGGAGCCACCCCAGTTACCGCTCTTGGGCGCGGTGGCGACGGCCCACTTGCCCTTCGCCTCCGGCTTCGAGTTGTCCTTCAGCGTGCCGAGCATCCACGGCGGGCAGGAGATCGCGGCGAACTTGTTGTTGGCGATCGTCGAGTTCCAGGCGGGCTGGAACTGCGTCTGCGACTGGACCAGCCCCTTCTCGGCGGCCTCCGCGGTCAGGTCGAAGGCGGCCCTGACCGCCGGGTTCGTCTTGTAGATGACCTTGCCGGAGGAGTCGTAGAACTTCTCCTTCTCGCTGCCGATGATCCCGTTGAGCAGACCGCCGGGGGAGTCCATGAAGAAGGTGCCCTTGGGTGCCTTCGCCTTGTACCGCTCGCCGACGGTGATGAGCTTGGACCAGTCACCGGCCCACAGCGCGCCGACCTCCGCGGGGTCCGTGGGCAGACCGGCCTGCTTGAACAGGTCGGTGCGGTAGCAGATCGCCATCGGGCCCACGTCGGTACCGAGGCCGATCGTCCGGCCGTCCTTGGTGGTGGCCTGCTCCCACTTCCAGTCGAGCCACTTGCTCTTGTCCACGCCCGAGACCTTGGAGAAGTCCGTGAGCTTGTCGGCCTGGGTGTTCACGATCTCGGCGATGTTGGCGACCTCGACGGCCTGGACGTCCAGCAGGCCGCTGTTGGTGGTGAGGTGGTTCAGCAGCGGCGGGTAGTAGTTCTCGTTCCGCTGGATGACGTTGTCGGCGATCTTGATCTTCGGGTTGAGCTTCTCGTACTCGGCGTAGAGTCCGGCCTCCTTGAAGCCCATCGTGCCGAAGAGCCCCAGAGTGATCGTGGTCTTGCCGCCGCCGTTGCCGCCCGACGGCGAGCCGGAGTTGTCGTCTCCTCCGTCGTCGGCACAGCCGGCCAGCAGCCCGGCGCCCAGCGACGCGACGGCCGCGAGGACCATCGCCTTGCGGGCGGTTCGGTTGCGTGCTCGCATTGCGTCCTCCTGTTGCCCTGACGTGCCGACCCCCCGGCCAACTGCGTTGTTGGACCCGTTAGTTCTTGCTGCGGCTCGGGCGGGGAACGTGCGGGTTGTGTATGTGCCAGGTACCGTGGGAGCGCTCCCACTTGTGATGTGTTGAAGGTTCGTCGGTCCGAGCGGGGGTGTCAAGGGACTAGGAGCGGAGAGCTGCGTTCAGTTATCGGGCTGTTAACTGGAACCAGGGGGTAACAATCCAGCCAGCCGCAGGAGCCCCTCCTGCGGCCCTCCTCGGGAAACGGGGGGCGGCGGAGGCGAGCCCACCAGGGACGGTGCCCCCCGCGACAGGACTGTTAGATTCCAGGCCAACGTACGGGTCGACGAGAGGGCGGAGCCCATGGCAAGCCACGGAGCGCGGAGCCGGAGCGGTGGCCGGCCCACCCTCGAAGAGGTGGCGGCGCGGGCGGGCGTAGGGCGCGGCACCGTCTCCCGGGTGATCAACGGCTCGCCCCGGGTCAGCGACGCGACCCGCGCGGCGGTGGAGGCGGCGGTCGCGGAGCTCGGCTACGTCCCCAACACGGCCGCGCGCGCCCTGGCCGCCAACCGCACGGACGCGATCGCCCTCGTCGTCCCGGAGCCGGAGACCCGGTTCTTCGCCGAGCCGTACTTCTCGGACATGCTCAAGGGGGTCGGCGCGGAGATCTCCGACACCGAGATGCAGTTGCTGCTGATCTTCGCGGGCAGCGACCGCGAAAGGCGGAGGCTGGCCCAGTACCTGGCCGCGCACCGGGTGGACGGCGTCCTGCTGGTGTCCGTCCACGCGGACGACCCCCTGCCCGACCTGCTCGCCCAGCTGGAGATCCCGGCGGTGATCAGCGGCCCGAGGTCGGCCGCGGAAACGCTCCCCTCGGTCGACTCCGACAACTACGGCGGCGGCCGCTCGGCGGTCGAGCACCTGCTGGCCCGCGGCTGCCGCGCGGTCGCCCACATCACCGGCCGCCTCGACGTCTACGGTGCCCAGCGGCGCGTCGACGGCTACCGTGACGCCCTGCTCGACGCGGGGCACGAGGTGGACGAGCAGTTGATCGAGCCCGGCGACTTCACGGAGGAGGGCGGCCGCCGCGCGATGACGACCCTGCTGGCCCGCCGGCCCGACCTGGACGCGGTCTTCGCGGGGTCGGACGTGATGGCGGCCGGCGCCCGTCAGGTCCTGCGCGAGGCGGGCCGCCGTATCCCCGACGACGTGGCGCTGGTCGGCTACGACGACTCGGCCATCGCCCGCCACATGGATCCGCCGCTCACCAGCGTCCGCCAGCCCATCGAGGAGATGGGCCGCAGGATGATCGACCTGCTGCTGTCGGAGATCGCGGACCGCCGTCCGACGGTGTCCCGGGAGCTGGAGCGGCGGCAGATGGTGCTGGCCACGAAGCTGGTGCCGCGGATGTCGTCCTGACCCGACTCGCCCTGACCCCGACTCGTCCTGACCTGGCCGGCGTCAGTGCCGGTGCCACCCTCTGCGCTGCCGCGGCCCCGGCTGCTCGGTGCGGTGGGTGACCAGCCAGGCGACGCCCAGCAGTACGACGCCCGCCAGCCAGAAGAAGATCACCAGCCAGGCGCCGACGGTGGAACCCAGGTCGTTGGCGTCCCGGCACAGCTCCCCGGCACACCTGCCGCCCCCCTCGCCCGCCTCGTCGAGGGCGATCACGAGCCACAGCAGCATCGCCAGATTGAACGCGAGGATCATCCACGTCAGCAGCCGCCACCGGGGAATCCGCCGCGACCGCATGACGAGCCTCCAACTTCACGAAGGGCTCATAAGGCGACAATACGCCCATGCTTGCGGGCCGAGGGAGACAGCGCTCAGGACTGGTACGGCTGCTGCTGCGGCTGCCCGTACGGCTGACCGCCCTGGCCGCCGGCGGCCTGCGCCTGCAACTGCTCCGCCTGTTCCTTCGTCACCTTCTGCTCCGCGCCGCAGAAGGTGCACTGCGTCGCGTACTTCGTCGAGATCGGGAACAGCGGCACGAAGAACAGCGTGAACTTCGTGACGCGCTTCCTGAGCGTGTGCGCGGCGGGGTTGCCGCACTGGCCGCACACCAGCGTCAGTATCGCGAGCTGGTACAGGTATCCCTTGGTGCCGAAGATGATCATCGTGTCGTTCCTTCCGGATCGGCTTGGCTGCGTTTGATGTGCTTTCCGCCCTGACACGACTTCGGCCGGTGACCTTGTCGCCAAGGTCACCGGCCGAAGATTCAGGGTGAGTGACGGGACTTGAACCCGCGGCATCCTGGACCACAACCAGGTGCTCTACCAGCTGAGCTACACCCACCATGACCGGTGCTGGGTTGTTCCCGACCGGCCGAGAAAAAGTGTACAGGGTCCGAAGGGGTGCTCGCGCCAGGCTTTCGCGGCGCCCCTTTCGCGCGTCCTCCTGAGCTGGCCTACTGCGCCGGCAGAACGTACTTCGCGGCGATCGTCTTGGCCGTGTCGGAGTCGGGGCCCGGCTGCGGTACGAAGACCGCCTCGCGGTAGTAGCGGAGTTCCGCGATCGACTCGCGGATGTCGGCGAGGGCGCGGTGGTTGCCGTTCTTCTCGGGGCTGTTGAAGTACGCCCGCGGGTACCAGCGCCGGGCGAGCTCCTTGATGCTCGACACGTCGACGATGCGGTAGTGCAGGTAGTCCTCCAGCGTCGGCATGTCCCGCAGGAGGAAACCGCGGTCCGTGCCGACGGAGTTGCCGCACAGCGGGGCCCTGCCGGGTTCCTTCACGTGCTCCCTCACGTACGCCAGCACCTGCTCCTCGGCGTCGGCGAGTGTCGTGCCGCTGGGCAGCTCCGTGAGCAGTCCGGACGCGGTGTGCATCTGACGCACCACCTCCGGCATCGTCTCCAGCGCCCGCTCCGGCGGGCGGATGACGATGTCCACACCTTCGCCGAGGATGTTCAGCTCGGAGTCGGTGACGAGGGCGGCCACCTCGATGAGCGCGTCGTCGGACAGCGAGAGGCCGGTCATCTCGCAGTCGATCCACACCATGCGATCGTTCATGCGACCACCCTACGGCTGACGTCCGCTTTTGAGGTCCCCCGGCGTTGACGCCAGGGGCTCGGCCCTCTGGACCCCCGGCGGGGCGGCGGGAGCGAGCTGCATCATCAGCGGCTTCGCCGCGGGCCCCGCGCTCGCCCCCGCCAGGTCCAGCCCTCACATCCCGCTGCGCTGCCCCGGCAGACTCGCCCGGCTCCCCGCATACGCCTCGCGACCGTTCTCCGCAGGAGAGGAGGACGAGGGCGAGGACGAGGACAGCGACGCCGACGACCCGACCGGACTCGGCGGTGCCGTGCGGCGGGTCTGGAGCGGAAGAGGCCCGCCCTCGGGGTGCAGGGACGCCTGCGCGGTCGCCTGCCCCGGATGTCCCGCCGGCCCGACCGGACTCGCGGTGCCGTCACCATCCGTCGGTGGCCGCTCTCCCTGCGGCCTGCGGGCGCGGTACGCGGCCCGGTACGCGGCCGGCGAGGAGCCCAGCTGGCGGCGGAAGTGCCCACGCAGCGCCACCGGCGAACGGAAGCCGCAACGTCCCGCGACCTCGTCCACCGAGTAGTCCGACGTCTCCAGCAGGCGCTGGGCCTGGAGCACGCGCTGCGTGATCAGCCACTGCAGCGGCGCGCTGCCGGTCAGCGAGCGGAACCGGCGGTCGAACGTACGACGGCTCATGTACGCCCGCGCCGCCAGCGTCTCCACGTCGAACTGCTCGTGGAGGTGCTCCAGCGCCCAGGCGACGACCTCGGCGAGCGGGTCGGCGCCGATCTCCTCTGGTAAAGACCGATCGAGGTAGCGCTCCTGGCCGCCCGACCGGCGCGGGGGGACCACCAGGCGCCGGGCCAGCGCGCCCGCCGCCTCGTTGCCGTGGTCCGTCCGCACGATGTGCAGACAGAGGTCGATCCCGGCCGCCGTACCCGCCGACGTCAGTACGTCGCCGTCGTCGACGAACAGCTCCCTGGGATCGACGTGCACCGACGGATAGCGCTTGGCCAGCGTCGGCGCGTACATCCAGTGCGTTGTCGCGGGGCGGCCGTCCAGCAGGCCCGCCGCCGCGAGGACGAAGGCGCCGGTGCACAGCCCGACTATGCGGGCGCCTTCCTCGTGCGCCCGGCGCAGTGCGTCGAGCGCCTCCTCCGGGGGCGGGGAAGTGATCGAACGCCAGGCCGGTACGACGACCGTGCCCGCCCGCGAGATCGCTTCCAGGCCCTGCGGCGCGGTGAGTTCCAGGCCCCCTGTGGTCCGCAGCGGGCCTTCCTCGCCGGCACACACCAGCAGTCGGTAGCGCGGTACGCCGGCGTCCTGGCGGTCGATCCCGAACACCGAAAGTGGTATGGAACTCTCGAAGATGGGGCCGCCGCTGAACAGCAGCACCGCGACGATCTCCTTGCGGCGTCGCCCGGACAGTTTCCGGGCCGCGGCTTCCGGCGCGGCAGTGGAGTCGTGGCTCATACTGCTAAGCCCCCCTCGGTGGTCGCGGCTCCTCGGTTGTGTCGCTCCTGCACGTTTCCCCTCGGTCCTGCACGAGTCCCCCGCCGTAAGACAGTCAAGATCGAATCTACTGCGTCCCGTGGTGCCGGGAAGACCAGTTCGTCATCCGGCACATTGTCGACTTGGCAACTTGGCGTGAAGCATTCGATCACGAAGCGTTGCACTCGTGGGGCGTGCAGGGAAGTGCGCCTTGTCGCAGTGGCCAATCCACGTAGGGTGCGCAGACCCCCGGCGGCCCTTTCCGTGCAGGTGGAACGGGGGTTGGGGGGTGGTTCGGACCGGGGACACGCGGGGGCCGGAAGTTGGCTGAAAAGAGTCGGGCGCGTGCGTGAAAACCGGTCAACCGACCGGTGTATTTCCCCCACTGTGACGTCCGCCTCGGTGTGCTCCCGTTCCGGTCCTGTGATGGCGGCCGCGATGCGGGGCGCGTTCCTCGGCGAGCAGGCGGGCCGCGCCGCGCTCGGACTGGCGCAGGAGGATACGGCAGACGGCGGTGACGGCGGCGAGACCGAGGGCGGTGCCGGTGGCGCCGGCGAGGGAGGTGCCGTACCAGAGGAGGACCACGGGGACGAGGACGCAGCTGAAGATCGCCCAGCGGACGACGTCCGTGGCGGAGTTCTGGCCGGGTGAGGTCGCGAGGCGGGCCTCGGAACGGGATCTGGGACCGGACATGCGTGCTCCCTGGGGCGTGGCTCGTGGGTTCAACGCGTGTTCGATCCGATCGGTCACTGTGTGTCCGGTGTGACCCGGTGGTAAGTGAATCCTGTGCGAACCGCCTGTACAGCGCAGCGACCATTGCGCTGCGGGCACCCACTCGTGCATGCTCCCTGAAATCCCCACGCACCGTGGGCGGGATCTGGGCTGAGGAGGCGTGCCGCCGTACCCTTGGGGGTATGGGGTTGGGAAGATGATTCCCGGACACAGCTCAGCCGCCCACTGTCGTCCCACCCGATCAAGGATCACAACGCCGAGACAGCCATGGCCGGTCACGAATTCTTCGAACCCGCGGACCGCAAGCGGCCGGTCGCCGACCCTACGGCGGCCGAACCCCTGGCGGCGGAAGAGCCACGCCAGTCCTGCGACCCCGCCTTCAAGCACGGTGTCGTCGTGGGCTTCGACGGCTCCACATCCAGTGAGCGCGCCCTCGCGTACGCCATCGGCATGGCCCATCGCTCCGGATCGGGCCTGATCATCGTCCATGTCGCCAACCGGCTGCCCACCACCGTGTGGGCGGGCTGCGAGCCGCCGGTCTTCGTCGACGTGCCCGATCACCGCACCGAGGTGCTCGGCCTCGAGCTCGCCTGTGCGGACTACCTCGCCGAGGTGCCCTGGATCCTCGTCGAGCGCGGCGGCGACATCTGCCACGAGCTCGAAGAGGTGGGCCGGGAGTACGAGGCGGACGCGATCGTCGTCGGCTCCACGCACGGCATCGTGGGCCGGATCTTCGGCTCCGTCGCGGGGCGGCTCGCCAAGCGGGCGAAGCGGCCCGTCGTTGTCATTCCGTAACTCGCCGTTCTCCCCGGTGAGATGGGACCTGGGTACGGCCAACTCCCTTTGTGCGCCGCATAAATCTACTCGTGCGTAGAGGTGTTTGTGCCCTTGTGAAGGGCATATACCGGTCACCGCACAACTGCACATGCATGAAGGGAGCCCGCCGTGGACAACGACGTCTCCGCGGGAAGCACCACCACGATCGTCGGCCGACTCGCTCTCGGCATCACCCTGTTGGCCGTCGGCCTCGGGTACACCGACGTGATCGACGGCGTGACGGCGGCGGATGCCGTTTCGATCGCGCAGTACGTGGGCGGAGTCGCCCTCTTCGTCGCCGGACTCATGGCGTTCCGCGAGCGTGACGCCGCTACGGGGACGGCCTTCTCGGCGCTCGGCGCCCTCTGGTTCACGTGGGCCGTCTCGGCCGACAACCAGGTCTCCGCCAACGCGGCCGGACTGTTCCTGCTGCTGTTCGCCCTTGTGGCGCTGTCCCTCGCGGTGGCCGTCGGCGATCAGCTCGCCAAGGGTACGTACGGGCTGTTCGTCGTCTCCCTGGTTCTGCTCGCCATCGCGACCTTCGCCGAGAACGACAGCCTCGCCAAGGCTGGGGGCTGGGTCGCCGTCGCCGCGGGTGCGGTGGCCTGGTACGCGGCCACGGCAGCGCTGGCCCATTGGCCGACCGCACTTCCGCGACGCGCTGCCGGCCGGAGGGCGACGGCCTAGCTGCGCAGGCCGGGGGCTGGGCGGCCCCCGGTGATGAGAACGGACCCCCCGTGTTCGGTGGCCACACGTGGGGGTCCGTCCTCTTGTTACTCGACTTGTTACTCGACCGTCACCGACTTCGCGAGGTTCCTCGGCTTGTCGATGTCCCTGCCCAGGGACAAGGCCGTGTGGTAGGCGAGGAGCTGGAGGGGGATGCCCATGAGGATGGGGTCCAGTTCGTCCTCGTTCTTCGGGACGACGATCGTCTGGTCGGCCTTCTCCTGGTGCTGGTGGGCCACCGCGAGGATCTTGCCGCTGCGGGCCTTGATCTCCTCCAGGGCGGCGCGGTTCTTCTCCAGGAGGTCGTCGTCGGGGACGATCGCGACCGTCGGCAGGGCGGGCTCGATCAGCGCCAGCGGGCCGTGCTTGAGCTCGGAGGCCGGGTAGGCCTCGGCGTGGATGTACGAGACCTCCTTGAGCTTCAGGGAGGCCTCGCGGGCCACCGGGTAGCCCCGGACGCGGCCGATGAAGAGCATCGAGCGGGCCTCGGCGTACTCCTGGGCCAGCTTCTTGATCCCCTCCTCCTGCTCCAGCATCTCGGAGATCTGGCCGGGCAGCTTCCGCAGACCCTCGATGATCCGCTTGCCGTCGCGGACGGAGAGGTCGCGGGTGCGGCCCAGGTGCAGGGCGAGCAGGGCGAAGGCGACCGTGGTGTTGGTGAAGCACTTCGTCGAGACGACGCAGACCTCGGGACCGGCGTGGACGTAGATGCCGCCGTCGGCCTCGCGGGCGATCGCCGAGCCGACGACGTTCACCACGCCCAGCACCCGGGCGCCCTTGCGCTTCAGCTCCTGGACGGCCGCCAGTACGTCGTACGTCTCACCGGACTGCGACACGGCGATGTAGAGGGTGTCGGGGTCGACGACCGCGTTGCGGTAGCGGAATTCGGAAGCGGGCTCGGCGTCCGCCGGGATGCGGGCCAGCTCCTCGATCATCTGGGCGCCGATCATGCCCGCGTGGTACGAGGTGCCGCAGCCGAGGATCTTCACGCGGCGGATCTGGCGCGCCTCGCGGGCGTCCAGGTTGAGGCCGCCGAGGTGCACGGTGGAGAAGCGGTCGTCGATGCGGCCGCGCAGCACGCGGTCCACGGCGTCGGCCTGCTCGTGGATCTCCTTGTGCATGTAGGTGTCGTGGCCGCCCATGTCGTAGGAGGCCGCCTCCCACTCCACGGTGGTCGGCTCGGCGGTCGTCCGCGTGCCCTCGGTGGTGTACGTGCGGAAGTCGTCGGCCTTGAGGGTGGCCATCTCGCCGTCGTCCAGCGTGACTATCTGGCGGGTGTGGGCGACCAGGGCGGCGATGTCCGAGGCGACGAACATCTCCTTCTCGCCGATGCCGAGGACGACCGGGGAGCCGTTGCGGGCGACCACGATCCGGTCCGGGAAGTCGGCGTGCAGGACGGCGATGCCGTAGGTGCCCTCGATGACCCGCAGGGTCTCGCGGACCTTGTCCTCCAGCTTGACGGCCTGGGAACGGGCGATGAGGTGGGTGAGGACCTCGGTGTCGGTCTCGGAGAGGAACTCGACGCCGTCCGCCTCCAGCTTGCGGCGCAGGTCGGAGGCGTTGTCGATGATGCCGTTGTGGACGACGGCGACCTTGCCCTCGGCGTCGAGGTGCGGGTGGGCGTTCACGTCGGAGGGGGCGCCGTGGGTGGCCCAGCGGGTGTGGGCGATGCCGGTCGTGCCCTTGAAGCGCGCCGGGACCTTCGCCTCAAGGTCGCGGACCCGGCCCTTGGCCTTGACCGTCTTCAGGCCGGAGGTCTTCGGGGAGATGATGGCGATGCCCGCCGAGTCGTAGCCCCGGTACTCCAGTCGCTGGAGGCCCTCCAGCAGCAGGGGCGCCACGTCGCGCTTCCCGATGTAACCGACGATTCCGCACATATATATGTATTCCTCAGTGTTTCGCAGTGTTCGCGGTGTCCGCAGTGTCTCGCGGTATTCCGTTGGATCAGCCGTAGACCATGCGGCGCAGTTGCCGGAGCGTGAGCTCCGGCGGGGCCACCGCCCGGTATTTCAGGTCCGCCCCGATCCGTTCGAAGATCGTCGCGTTCACCAGGCCCTGGGCCTGCAGCTCGCGGTGGCGGCGACGGACGTAGTCCTCGGTCGTCTCGTCGAAGTAGGCGAGCACTTCCTGGATCACACGCAGCGCCTCGCCCCGGCTGAGGGGCGTGGACCGCGTCAGATGATCGACAAGTTCGTCGTGCACCCGGTAGATCCTGGGGTATCGGCGACACTTTCGCAAGAATCCTGCCCGATTCCGGGCAGAGATTACCCGCGTGCCGAGATCACATCCTCTTGAGGATCGCCTGCTTGGCCATCGCGAACTCCTCGTCCGTCAGCACGCCCGTGCGGTGCAGCTCGCCGAGCTCGCGCAAGCGGCGCAGCAGCGCGTCGTGGTCGTCCTCGCCGGTGGACGTGGCGGCCGGCTCGGACTGCGGCGGTCGTACGTCCTTCGGGGCCGCCGCGGCCGGATGCGGGAGGCGGGCCTGGACGGCCGCCGCGACCAGGGCCATCAGCGGGTCCTTCTTGAAGCCCCACAGTTCCACCGAATTCGGGTCGTACTTGGGCGGGGCCTTGGTCGGGGCGTTCCGCACGGTGAAGCGGAGATAGCCGTTCTCCAGGCCGACCGCCGGATGCCACTCCACGGCGGCGATGTCGGCCAGTGCGATGACGCGGGTGCCGGCGGCGGCCTTGGCGTCCTCGGTCTTCCAGTTCCAGTCCAGGCGGACGCACTCGCCGTCGAAGCGGGCGGTGCCGTCCCCCGCGGAGACCGACAGCGGCACGGCCGGGCCCGGCAGCAGGTAGGCGTCCACCGGGTCGGCCGGGACCTGGTCCAGGAGCAGGGCGTCCCGGACCTCGTCCACGAAGTACTCGGCGACGCCGTAGCGGTCGGACTCGACGGTCAGCTGGTAGGGATCGTGCGGCTCGGTGAGCCGGCCGCCGGTGGCGAGCAGCAGCGGATCGGAGCCGTCGCGCAGCCGCAGCCTCAACCGCCCGGTCTTCTTGCCCTGCTCGAACGAGATCCCCGCCAACGCGCCCAGCGGGACGACGAGTTCACCGAGGGTTTTACGGAGCAGGCCGACGTTCTTGTCCCGCCCCGGGGTCAGTCGCAGGGCATCGCCGTCGAAGCTCCAAGTACCGTCCTTCTGGAGGATTTCCGCCATGGCAGGATTGTTTCACCGGTTCTGAGGGAGAGTTGGTCCATACCTGTCACCCCTCTGTCAGGGCTCAAGGAAGGGACCGTTTGTGGGACCGACCGTGCCCCCGCTCGACCGGGTGGTCCCGGCCCCCGCCTCGGTCACGCCCGGCGGATCGCCGTAGCGCATCACCCGTGACACGCACATCCGCGTCGACGACTCGCGCGAGGCCCGCCGTATCGGCGCCTACCTCGCGGGTGTCCTCAAGCCGTCGACCGGCTACCGCCTCCCCGTCACCACGCACGGCGGGGGCGGCATCCACCTGCGCCTGGCCGAGGGCCCGTTCGGCGCCGAGGGCTACCGCATCGACAGTGACGGCACGGGCGTCACCATCACCGCCGCCCGGCCCGCCGGGCTCTTCCACGGCGTGCAGACCCTGCGCCAGCTGCTCCCGGCGGCCGTCGAGGAGGACTCCGTGCAGCCCGGCCCGTGGCTGGTCGCGGGCGGCACCGTCCAGGACGCCCCGCGCTACGGCTGGCGCGGCGCGATGCTCGACGTCTCCCGGCACTTCTTCACCGTCGACCAGGTCAAGCGGTACATCGACCAACTCGCCCTCTACAAGATCAACAAGCTGCATCTGCACCTCAGCGACGACCAGGGCTGGCGCATCGCCCTCGACTCCTGGCCCCGCCTGGCGACGTACGGCGGCTCCACGCAGATCGGCGGCGGCCCCGGCGGCCACTACACCAAGGCCGACTACGAGGAGATCGTCCGGTACGCGGCCTCCCGCTACCTGGAGGTCGTCCCCGAGATGGACATGCCGGGCCACACCAATGCGGCGCTGGCCTCCTACGCCGAGCTGAGGACTACGTCAAGTTCATGGACCGCGTACAGCCGATCGTCGCCAAGTACGGCAAGACGTCGGTCGGTTGGCACCAGCTGACCGGCGCGACCCCGGCGAAGGGCGCGCTCGCCCAGTACTGGGGGCTGGACTCCACCAGCGACGAGGAGAAGGCCCAGGTCGCCAAGGCCGCGCAGAGCGGGACCGGGCTGATCCTGTCCCCGGCCGACCGCCGGGACGGGGGAGCCACGTGAGTGCGTCACTCGTACGGGTGGGAGATGGGCGTATCTTCGGGCAAACGGTCCAGGGCTCGTGGGCGGCGGCTACGGTGGTGAACGTCCGCTGGCGACAACCAAGTTGGTGGGCACATCGGAGGGGTCCCTGACGCCTCCCGGTTGCCGGCAGGGCAGTCGTCAGGCGGACTCAAGCGCCGTCCAACTCACCGGAGCGATCCAGGGGAGAGTCTCCGGAGAAGGTGCCGGAGAGAGCTGCAACTCGACATGAAATACGAATATCGCTGGGCCGGACACGGCCGAACCACAAAAGACGGGCACCCCCGGAGGACCGTACTCCGGGGATGCCCGCCCGTCTGTGTGGGCCTACAGCCCCGCGATCGGGTTCTCCAGGTTGCCGATCAGCTGGAGGGCGCCGGCCGGGTCCGAGAGGTCCACCATCTGCTCGTTGTTACGCAGCTGGAGCCGGTTGAGGCAGGACAGCGCGAACTCGGGGGCGAACATGTCGTACCGCTTGAACTTGTCGGCGAGTTCGGGCACCGACTGCTGGTAGTCGCGCGTCACCTCCGCGACCGTCCGCCAGAAGTCCTCCTCCCCCAGGACACCCTCGGTGGCGAGGTTCGCCGCGAGGAAGCGGAAGAAGCAGTCGAAGACGTCCGTGAAGATCGACAGGAGTTTCTTGTCCTCGGGGACCTCGACCCGGATGCGCCGCACCTCGGGCGGGAGGACCGCGTTCGGGTCCATCACGGCGATCTCCTCGGCGATGTCCTTGTAGATCGCGCGCTGGACCACGCCGTCCTTCAGGACCAGGATCACGTTCTCGCCGTGCGGCATGAACACCAGGTCGTAGGCGTAGAAGCTGTGGAGGAGCGGGGTGAAGTAGGCCCGCAGGTAGCGGCGCAGCCACTGCGTCGGGGTGAGCCCGGACCGCTCGATCAGCGCGCCCGCGAAGGACGCGCCCTCGTGGTCGACGTGGACGAGGGAGGCCATGGTGGCCAGCTGCTCGCCCTCCTGGAGCGAGGGCACCGGGCTCTCCCGCCACAGCGCGGCGAGCATCTTGCGGTACGGCGAGTAGCGGTCCGTCGCCGCCTCGTACTCCAGGTGCCGGTACCCGACGGCCGCCCGCTCGCGGATGATCGACAGGCCCGTCGACTTCAGTACCGGGTCGCCCTCGATCAGCTGGCCGAGCCAGTCGTTGATCGCCGGGGTCGCCTCCATGTAGGCGGCCGACAGACCGCGCATGAAGCCCATGTTGAGGACGGACAGGGCCGTCTTCACGTAGTGCTTCTGGGGGTGCGAGTGGTTGAAGAAGGTGCGGATGGACTGCTGGGCCAGGTACTCGTCGTCGCCCTCGCCCAGGCAGACGAGGTGGCCACGGGCGATCTCGGCGGCGAAGGTGACGGTGAGCTTGTTCCACCACTGCCAGGGGTGGACGGGGATGAGGAGGTAGTCGGCGGGGTCGAGGCCCTGGTCCGTGAGGGTGTCGTGGAAACGGTTCAGCGTCACCTCGCCCAGCTCGTCCCGCAGGAAGGACTCGTACTCGATCCCGATGCCCGCCGTGAACGCCGCCCGCGAGCGGTGCGCGGCCAGCCACACCAGGCGGACCGGGCTCGCGGTCTCGGGGGCGTACGACAGGTACTCGTGGATCCCGAAGCCGAGCCGTCCGTTGTTGGCGACGAAGCAGGGGTGGCCCTCGGTCATGCCGGTCTCGATCGCCTGGAAGTCGCTTTTCGCGAGCTCGGCGACCGGGATCTGCGGTTTGGTGAGCTTGTAGCAGGTGCCGGAGAGGGTGGAGGAGATCTCCTCCAGGTAGACCGGCAGGATCTCGTCGCTCAGGCCCAGCGTCCGCTTCAGCTCGATGAAGAAGTCCAGGGCGGCGAGCGGGAGGTCGGCCCCGTCCCGGGTGCGGGTGATCGAGTCGGCGTCCACCTGCCAGTGATCGAGGGCGCGGCGGGTGGCGGTGAAGCGGTAGCGGGTCAGACCGTCGTCGCTGCGGACGACGTACTGGTCGCCGTTCTGGTCGCCGTCCTTCTCGGGCGCGATCAGCCGCTCGTGCGCGAACTCGGCGAGCGCCTTGCGGATCAGCCGGCGGTTGGCCTGCTCCCAGCGCTCGGGGGAGAGGTGGGCCACGGCGTCGGCGAGGGTCATGCCGTCACCCCCGTGGCCGTGAGGCTGTGCCTGTTGCGGCTGTGCGTGTCAAAGAAGTGGTCCCGTGTGCAGAAACTCAGCAACGCCTTCTTCTCCGGCTTCTGGATCTCGCGCTCGGGCACGAATCCGACGGCTTCGTTCAGGGCGTGGACGGCCTTGTTGGACACGTCCGGCTCGACGACGACGCGTTCCACCGCCGGGTCCTCGAAGAGGTACGCCATGACGGCGGTGATGACGGCCCTGGTGAAGCCGTGCACGGGCCGGTCGGTGGGCGGCACGAGGAAGTGCATGCCGACGTCGCCCGGCCGCGGGTCGTACAGGCCGACCAGCTCGCGGTGGGCGGGGTCGTACTTCTCCATCAGGAAGGCGGGCTCGCCGTCGCGCAGGCCGAGGTACGCCTGCTGGTGCTCGTCGGCCGCGATCTCCATGTAGGCGCGCTCGACGTCCTCGAGTCCGGCGTCCTGCATCATCCAGTAGGCGGCCTTGGGGTGGGTGAGCCAGGAGTGCAGCAGCTCGGCGTCCTTCAGGGGGTCGAGCGGGCGGAACGTGAAGGTCATACGGCGAACTCCTGGAACGCGATGGACTTCTCGACCGGGTAGTACTCGGTGCCGAGCAGCTCACGGATGATGTAGCTGTTGCGGTACGCGCCCATGCCCAGGTCGGGGCTGGTGATGCTGTGCGTGTGGACGCCGGCGTTCTGCAGGAAGACGCCTCTGCCGGTCACGTCGATCGCGTAGTTGCGGGCCACGTCGTAGTTGCCCTGGGAGTCGTAGAGGAGGCGGTCCCGGACGGGCGCGAGGAACTCCGGCTCGGCGTACTTGTAGCCCGTGGCCAGGATCAGCCCCTGGGACTCGATCTCGTAGTCCTTCTCCTGCTCCTCCTGGCGGAAGGACAGGGTGTACGTGCCGTTCTCGTACCGCGCGCCGGTGAGCGAGGAGTTGGTGAGCAGCCGCGTGGGCACGGGACCGCCGAGGTTCTTCCGGTACAGCAGGTCGAAGATCTCGTTGATCAGGTCGCCGTCGATGCCCTTGAACAGGCCCTTCTGCTGGTCGGTGAGGCGGTAGCGGGTGGCCTCCGGCAGCTCACGGAAGTAGTCGATGTACTCCGGGGAGGTCATCTCCAGCGTGAGCTTGGTGTACTCCAGCGGGAAGAAGCGCGGGGATCGGGTGACCCAGTTCAGCCGGTAGCCGTGGACGTCGATCTCGCTGAGCAGGTCGTAGTAGATCTCGGCGGCGGACTGGCCGGAACCCACCAGCGTGATGGACTCCTTCTTCCGCAACTCCTCTTTGTGCCGCATGTAGCGGGAGTTGTGGAGGAAGTCGCCGCCCAGGTTCCGGCAGGTCTCGGGGATGTACGGGGGCGTGCCCGTGCCGAGGACGAGGTGACGGGCGCGGTACACGTCTCCGCCCTCGGTGCGTACGAGGTAGTGCTCGTCCTCGTACGTGACCTCGGCGACCGTCGTGCTGAACCGGATGCTGCTCAGCTTGTCCGCGGCCCAGCGGCAGTAGTCGTCGTACTCGACCCGCAGCGGGTAGAAGTTCTCGCGGATGTAGAACGAGTACAGACGGCCCTGGTCCTTGAGGTAGTTGAGGAACGAGTACGGCGACGTCGGGTCGGCCAGGGTGACCAGGTCCGACATGAACGGCGTCTGGAGGTGGGCGCCGTCCAGGAACATGCCCGCGTGCCACTCGAAGTTCGGCTTGGACTCCAGGAAGACGCCGTCGAGTTCGGCGATGGGCTCGGTGAGGCAGGCCAGGCCGAGGTTGAACGGGCCGAGCCCGATCCCCACGAAGTCATAGGTCTTTTCCGTGGCACCAGTGGGCTCAGGAAGCGCGGTCAAGGGACTCTCCCAGGTACTGCTCGGCATGGCCGGCGATCAGATCGAGGACGGCGGCGATGTCGGACGCCTGCGTCTCGGGGTTGAGCAGGGTGAACTTCAGGTAGTGGCGGCCGCCGACCTTGGTGCCCGCGACGATCGCGTCGCCGGAGGCGAACAGGGCCTTGCGGGCGTACAGGTTGGCGCGGTCGATCTCGGCCGGGTCGGTGACGGCCGCCGGGATGTAGCGGAAGACGAGGGTGGACAGGGTCGGCTCGACCACGACGTCGTAGCGCGGGTCGGCGGCCAGCAGCTTCCAGCCCTCCACGGCCAGCTCGCACACCTCGTCGAAGAGCTGCCCGATGCCGTCGGCGCCCATCACCCGCAGGGTCATCCACAGCTTGAGCGCGTCGAAGCGGCGGGTGGTCTGGAGGGACTTGTCGACCTGGTTGGGGATACGTTCCTGCACCATGCGGCGGGGGTTGAGGTACTCCGCGTGGTAGGTGGCGTGGCGCAGGGTGGCCGCGTCCCGGACCAGGACGGCGGACGAACTCACCGGCTGGAAGAAGGACTTGTGGTAGTCGACGGTGACCGAGTCGGCGCGCTCGATGCCGTCGATGCGGTCCCGGTACTTGACGGAGGCGAGCAGTCCGCAGCCGTAGGCGGCGTCCACGTGCATCCACACGCCGTACTGCTCGCACAGCTCGGCGACCTCGGGCAGCGGGTCGATGGAGCCGAAGTCGGTGGTGCCGGCGGTGGCGACGACGGCCATGGGGACGAGGCCGTCCTGCTTGCAGCGCTCCAGCTCGCGGGCGAGCGCGACGGTCTGCATGCGCTTGTCGGCGCCGACGGGGACGCAGACCACGGCGTCCTGGCCGAGCCCGAGGAGCTGCGCGGACTTCTTCACGCTGAAGTGGCCGGCCTCGGAGGCGAAGATGCGCAGTTTGGCCAGGCTGGCTGGACCTTCCCACCCATCCCGCCCTGGCTTGGCCTCCTCGCGGGCCAGCAGCAGCGCCTGGAGGTTGGACTGGGTGCCGCCGGAGGTGAACACGCCGTCGGCGTTCTCGCCGAGGCCGATGCGGGCGGTGGTCCAGTCGATGAGCTTGCGCTCGATGAGGGTGCCGCCGGCCGACTGGTCCCAGGTGTCGAGGGAGGAGTTGACGGCGGAGAGGATCGCCTCGCCGAGCACGGCCGGGATGACGACCGGGCAGTTGAGGTGGGCGAGGTAGCGGGGGTGGTGGAAGTAGATCGCGTCCCGGAGGTAGACGTCCTCCAGTTCGTCGAGCACGGCCTCCGTGTCGTGGAGCGGCTTGTCGAGGTCGATCTCGTCGATGCGGGGAGCGAGGGCGTCGACGGTGACGCCGGTGAACGGACTTACGGTGGTGGCGAGTTTGGCCGCCACCCGCTCTATTCCTTCGGTCACGGAGCGGCGGTAGTGCTCCGTGGTCGTGTCGTTGAGCAGGTGCGAGCGCATGTGCGGGTCCTCCGGTGGGGACAGTCCGTGGGGCGGGGAGCGGGGCGGAGCCTCCGGTTCAACTTAGGTTAGCCTAACCTAATTAACTCGACCGAAACCCTGCCTCTGCCGTGACTGCGGTCACTCTGAACGCAGGGCTGTCGTCGACTGGTTGGGGATGTGCGCGCGTTGGTCCCGCGTGGGGTCCGCGCAGGGGTCAGCCCGCCTCGCGCAGCTGCTCCTCGGTCAGGCCCTGCCGCCAGTAGCCGACGAAGGTGACTCTGCGGCGGTCGATCCCGCGCTCGCGCACGAAGTGCCGGCGCAGCTCCTTCACGCACCCGGACTCGCCCGCGATCCAGACGTACGGGTCCGAGGCGTCCGGGAGTTCGGCGGAACGGATCGCGTGGAGAGCCATGGGGGAGCCCATGGGGGAGCTCTCCACGCTCCCCTCGTCCTGGACGAGCCAGGTGATCTCGGCGTCCGCCTCGGTCCGGACGTCCTGGATGTCCTCGGCATGCGGCACCTCCAGCCAGACCCGGGCACGGGTGCCGGCCGGCAGCGACTCGACGATGGCGCAGGCGGCGGGTACGGCGGTCTCGTCGCCCCAGACGACCACCAGATCGGCGTCCTCGGGCGGCCGGAAGCGGATCGCCCGGTTGTCCGCGATCGCCGGACCGAGCAGCACTACCTTGTCACCGGCGGCGGCCCGCGCGGCCCACCGGGAGGCGGGGCCCGCAGCGATGGCCGCCCCCGGCTCCACGCCGTGCAGCACGAAGTCGATGTCTATCTCGTCCGGGGCGCGCCTGAGGGCCCGGAGGGTGTACGAGCGCATCACCGCCCGTACGTCCTCCGGGAGTTCACGCCAGCCCTGCCACCAGCCGTCCCCTAGCTCGATCGGGATGACCGGCTCGGGCTGGCCCGGGTGCGGCAGGAACAAAGACAGGGACTGGTCCCGTCCGTCGGAGTGGAAGTCCTTCAGGTCGGGCCCGCCGAAGGTGACCCGGACCAGAGACGGGCCGAGCCGCCTCGTCCGTACGACCTGAAGGGAGAAGAAACGGAACGGGGCGGCTACGGCCGTAGTCATGGGGGGTAACTCCTGAATCGCCGTCAGGGATAGTTGCCTAGGGGCGCGGGGAACTGCGCGACAAGCCACATACGGCCGGCAGCCACCCGCCAAGCTCAGCCACCCCTAATCAGCTGACTTTCTTCGCCTTCTCGATAGCTTCGGCCAGGTTCTCGACCAGAGGCACGCACTTGTCGTAAGACAGGATCGGCTCAGGCGAACGCGCGACAACCTGCCCCGCCTTGACCGCGGGCAGCTTCTTCCAGGTCGCCTCAGCGATGTCCGCCGGCTGGATCGTCGAGGAGCGGTCGTCCATCATGATGACGTCGGCCGCATACTTGTCGACGTTCTCCCAGCTCAGGCTCTCGAACCAGCCGCCGCCCTGCTTCTTGGCGCTCTCCGGCGGCTCGACGAAGTTCACGCCGAGGGCCTTGAAGTACTCCAGGTCGATGGAGAGGTTGGTGCCGGAGACGTAGAACAGCTCCGGGCTCGCGGAGCCGGCCAGCACCTTGATCTCGGGCTTGGCCTTGGCGGCCGCGCGCAGCCGGGTGGCGGCCGCCTCGAACCGCTTCTTGGCGTCGGTCACCTTGGCGGACGTCATGTCGCCGCCGAGCGACTCGGCCAGCTCCCACATGCGCTCCAGCGGCTTGGTGAGCTGCCGGTCGTAGACGGAGAGGCCCACGCTCGGCGCCAGTTGGGCGATCTTGTCCTTGGACGCCTCGGGCACGTACCAGAGGGTGCCGGCGTCGTCGAACATCGTGCTGATCAGCACGTCGGGCGCGAGGGTCGCGTACTTCTCGACGTTGAACTGGTCCCAGGCGTTGCCGAGGACGGTCAGCTTGCTGACGTCCATGTCACCGGCCTGCACATCGGGCTTGCCGTCCGCGGTCTTGGTCGGGCCGAAGACGCCCTTGACCGAGACGCCGTAGTCGTAGAGGGCGGCGGCGACGCCGGTGAACGCGACGATGTTCGAGGGGACCTTGTCCAGCTTCACGGTGGTGCCGCGGTCGTCCTTGAAGGACCAGGGCCCGGAGGCCTTGCCGGAAGCCGTCGAGTCCGAGCCACCGCTCTCCGAGTGGCTGTCGCCGCACGCGGCCAGGAAGGCGCCGAGACCGAGGGCGCCGCCGGTGGCGAGCAGGCCGCGGCGGGAGAAGTTGGCGGTTCTGGCGTTCGACATGGGATGGATCTGCTTTCGTACGTACGTGGGGCCACTGGGGGTGCGTGCCTGCGGGTGGCTGGAATGGAGCTTAGGTTAGCCTAACCTCACATCTTGTCCAGGGGGACTTGGTGCGTATGCCCCTCGCGGTGCGGGGCGATACCCGCCGCGACGGTGATCCGGATCACAAAGCAGGGCACCGCCGGCTGATCGCCGACGGTGCCCCGCGAGTGGCTGCGGTTCGGGCGCCTCAGCCCGCCAGTCCCAACTCCCGTGCGATCAACATGCGTTGCACCTCGCTCGTGCCCTCGCCGATCTCCAGGATCTTCGAGTCGCGCCACATGCGGGCCACCGGGTACTCGTTCATGAAGCCGTAGCCGCCGTGGATCTGGGTGGCGTCGCGGGCGTTGTCCACGGCGATGGTGGAGGAGTAGAGCTTGGCGAGGGCCGCCTCCTTCTTGAAGGGCTCGCCGGCCACCAGGCGTGAGGCCGCGTCGCGCCAGGCCAGGCGGGCCGTGTGGGCCTTCATCTCCATGTCGGCGATCTTGAACTGGATCGCCTGGTTGGCGCCGATCGGCCTGCCGAACGCGTGGCGTTCCTTCGCGTACTTCACCGACTCGTCCACACAGCCCTGGGCCAGGCCGGTCGCCAGCGCCGCGATCGCGATGCGGCCCTCGTCCAGGATGCGCAGGAACTGGGCGTAGCCCCGGCCCTCCTCGCCCAGCAGGTTCGCCGCCGGGACCCGGACGTCGGAGAAGGACAGCTCGCGGGTGTCCGAGGCGTTCCAGCCGACCTTCGAGTAGGGGGCCGCGACCGAGAAGCCCGGGGTGCCGGACGGGACGATGATCGCCGAGATGCGCGGGTTGCCGTCCGGCTTGCGGCCGGTCACCGCCGTGACCGTGACCAGGCCCGTGATGTCCGTGCCCGAGTTGGTGATGAAGCACTTGGTGCCGTTGATCACCCACTCGTCCGTCTCCGGGTCGATCCGGGCCGTCGTACGGGTCGCGCCCGCGTCCGTGCCGCCGTCGGGCTCGGTGAGGCCGAACGCGCCGAGGACCTCGCCCGTGCACAGCCGCGGCAGCCACTGACGCTTCTGGGCCTCGGTGCCGAAGAGGTGGATCGGCATGGCGCCGAGCGAGACGCCCGCTTCGAGGGTTATGGCCACGGAGGAGTCGACCCGGGCCAGTTCCTCCAGGGCCACGCCCAGTGCCAGATAGTCGCCGCCCATACCGCCGTACTCCTCCGGGAACGGCAGCCCGAACAGGCCCATGCGGGCCATCTCGCGGACGATCTCGTACGGGAATTCGTGGTGCTCGTAGAACTCGCCGATCTTGGGCGCCACGACGTCGTGGGCGAACTCCTCGACCGTACGGCGCAGTTCTTCGAGTTCGGGGGAGAGTCGGTGGTCCATTGTTCTTCACTGCTCCTGGTGGGAGAGGGCCCGGACGGTGCGGGACGGGCTGGGCCGGCCCAGCCGGTCGGCCATCCACACGCTTGTGGCGACGAGACGGCCGAGGTCGACGCCGGTGTCGATGCCGAGGCCCCGCAGCATCCACACCAGGTCTTCCGTGGCGAGGTTTCCGGTGGCGGACTTCGCGAACGGACAGCCGCCGAGGCCGCCGGCGGAGGCGTCGACCGTGGTGACGCCGTGCTGGAGGGCGGCGAGGGTGTTGGACAGCGCCTGGCCGTACGTGTCGTGGAAGTGCACGCCCAACGCGCCGACGCGGATGTCCTGTTCGGTGAGGGCGGTGAGGAGCGCGCGGACGTGGCCGGGGGTCGCGACTCCGATGGTGTCGCCGAGGCTCAGCTCGTCGCAGCCCATGTCGAGGAGCGCCTCGCAGACGCGGACGACCTGGGGGACCGGGACCGGGCCCTCCCAGGGGTCGCCGAAGCACATGGAGAGATAGCCGCGGACGTGGACGTCTGCCGCCTTCGCCCGCGCCACCACCGGCTCGAACATCGCCAGGGCGTCGTCGAGCGTGCGGTTGAGGTTGGCCTTGGCGAAGGACTCGGTGGCGCTGGCGAAGACGGCGACACGGTTCGCCCCCAGCGTCAGGGCGCGGTCCAGGCCGCGTTCGTTCGGCACGAGGACCGGGAGCGCGACGGGCAGGTCGCTGACGAGGGGGAACAGCTGCTCGGCATCGGCCAGTTGGGGCACCCACTTGGGGTGGACGAAGCTGGTGGCCTCGATGGTGGTCAGGCCCGCGTCGGCGAGGCGGCGGACGAACTCCGCCTTGATCTCGGTCGGCACGGTCGACTTCTCGTTCTGCAGGCCGTCCCGGGCGCCGACCTCGTGGATGCGGACGCGGGCGGGGAGGTCCCCCGCCGGTACGGTCATGGGCAGTCCCTGAACGGTCATTCCGCCACCGCCTCTTCCTCGTCGTGCGGTGCGATGACGGCCAGGACCTGATCCATCGCGACCGTCGTGCCCGGCGCCACGTCCAGTTCGGCGACCGTGCCGGCGTGCGGGGCGGAGATGACGTGCTCCATCTTCATCGCCTCCACGACCAGCAGGCTCTGACCGGCGGTGACCTCGTCGCCGACGGCGACCTTCACGACGGTCACCGTGCCGGGCATGGGCGCGGTGAGGGAGTCGGCGCCGGAGTGCGCGGCCCGGGTCAGTGACGCGGCGACCGGGTCGTGGTCGCGCACGTGCCAGGCGTCGCCGTCACGGCCCACCCAGGTGCCTCCCGGCAGGGCGGCGAAGGTGTGGACCACGCCGTCGAGCCGGAAGGTGAACCGGAGATCCGGTCCCGGGCCGGTGGGCAGGCCCTTGGCCCTCATCAGAGGCCGCTCTGTACCGTCGAGCAGTAGTTCGACGCCGTCGTCCGCCGTGCCGCGCACGCGGACGGTCACGGGGTCGTGCCCCGGCACCCGCATGTGGTGGGCCGTCCAGGCGCGTTCGCCGCCCAGGCGCCAGCCGCCCGGCACGGAGAAGGGATCGACCCAGCCGGACGCCCGCGGGACCAGAGCGGCCTGACGCAGCAGCGCGGCGGCCACGTACACCGCTTCCGGCACCTCCGCCGAGACCAGCCCCTCCACGTCCCGCTCGACCAGCCCGGTGTCCAGCTCGCCCGCCACGACCGCCGGATGCGCGAGCAGCCGCCGCAGGAACCCGGCGTTCGTCCGCACGCCCAGCGTGACCGTGTCCGCGAGGGCCGCCCGGAGTTTCCTGATCGCCGTGGCGCGGTCCGGGCCGTACGCGATCACCTTGGACAGCATCGGGTCGTACCGGCTGCCGACCTCGGTGCCCTCGCCGAGCCCGGAGTCGGTGCGGACGCCGTCGCCCTGCGGCTCGTGCAGCATCAGCACCGTGCCGCCGGACGGCAGGAACCCGCGCGACGGGTCTTCCGCGCAGACGCGGGCCTCGATCGCGTGGCCCGTCAGCCGGATCTCCTCCTGCGCGAACGGCAGCCGCTCGCCCGCCGCCACCCGCAGCTGCCACTCCACCAGGTCCAGGCCCGTGACCAGCTCGGTGACCGGGTGCTCCACCTGGAGGCGGGTGTTCATCTCCATGAAGTAGTGCGCCTTCGGGTCCTCGCCGGGGACGATGAACTCCACGGTGCCCGCGCCCTCGTACCCGCAGGAACGGGCCGCCTGGACCGCCGCCTCGCCCATGGCCGCGCGGGTCTCCTCGTCCAGCAGGACGGAGGGCGCCTCCTCGATGATCTTCTGGTGGCGGCGCTGGAGGGAGCACTCGCGCTCGCCCAGATGGACCACGCCGCCGTGGCCGTCCGCCAGGACCTGGATCTCGATGTGCCGGGGCCGGTCGATCCACCGCTCGACGAGCAGCGTGTCGTCGCCGAAGGAGGCGCGGGCCTCGCGGCGGGCGGCGGCGATCTCGTCCGCCAGCTTCTCCGCGTCCCGTACCAGCCGCATGCCCTTGCCGCCGCCACCGGCGGAGGGCTTCAGCAGCACGGGCATGCCGATCTCGCGGGCCGCGTCGGCCAGTTGCGCGTCGGTCAGCCCGCTGCCGCTGGAGCCGGGGACGACGGGCACCCCGGCCGCCCGCACCGTCTCCTTGGCGCGGATCTTGTCGCCCATGAGGGAGATCGCCTCGGCCGGCGGCCCGATGAAGACGAGCCCCGCGTCGGCACACGCGCGTGCGAAGCCGGCGTTCTCCGCGAGGAAGCCGTATCCCGGGTGCACGGCCTGGGCGCCCGTGCGGGCGGCGGCCTCCAGGATCCGCTCGACGGACAGATAGCTCTCGGCCGCGGGCGCCGGTCCGATGCGTACGGCCGTGTCGGCCTCGCGGACGTGCCGGGCGTCGGCGTCCGCGTCGGAGAAGACCGCCACCGAGCGCACGCCCATCGACCGCAGCGTGCGGATGACGCGGACGGCGATCTCACCCCGGTTGGCTACAAGCACCGTGTCGAACATGGGTCCTCACATCCGGAAGACGCCGAACTGGGGCTCACCCAGAGGCGCGTTGGCACAGGCGGTCAGGGCGAGCCCCAGCACCTGCCGGGTCTCCAGCGGGTCGATGACCCCGTCGTCCCACAGGCGGGCGGTGGCGTAATAGGCGTTCCCCTGGCGCTCGTACTGCGCGCGGATCGGCGCCTTGAACGCCTCCTCGTCCTGCGCGGGCCAAGCCTCCCCGCGGGCCTCCAGCTGGTCCCGCTTGACCGTCGCGAGGACGGACGCGGCCTGCTCGCCGCCCATGACGGAGATCTTGGCGTTCGGCCACATCCACAGGAAGCGGGGGGAGTAGGCCCGCCCGCACATGGAGTAGTTCCCCGCGCCGTACGACCCGCCGACCACGACGGTCAGCTTGGGCACGCGCGTGCAGGCGACGGCCGTCACCATCTTGGCGCCGTGCTTGGCGATGCCGCCGGCCTCGTAGTCCTTGCCGACCATGAAGCCGGAGATGTTCTGCAGGAACACCAGCGGGATGCCGCGCTGGTCGCACAGCTCGATGAAGTGGGCGCCCTTCTGGGCGGACTCGGAGAACAGGATGCCGTTGTTGCCGACGATTCCGACCGGGTGGCCGTGGATCCGGGCGAAGCCGGTGACGAGGGTCTGCCCGAACTCGGCCTTGAACTCGGCGAAACGGGAGCCGTCGACCACGCGCGCGATGATCTCGCGTACGTCGTAGGGGGTGCGGGAGTCGACGGGCACGGCGCCGTACAGCCCGTACGGGTCCACCTTGGGCTCTGTGGAAGGCGTGACCTCCCAGGGGAGCGGCCCGCGCGCGGGGAGGGCGGCGGCGATGGTCCGCACGATGCGCAGGGCGTGCGCGTCGTCCTCCGCGAGGTGGTCGGTGACGCCGGACACGCGCGCGTGCACGTCTCCGCCGCCGAGCTCCTCCGCGGTGACGACCTCGCCGGTGGCGGCCTTCACCAGGGGAGGCCCGCCGAGGAAGATCGTCCCCTGGTTGCGGACGATGACGGCCTCGTCGCTCATGGCCGGCACGTACGCCCCTCCCGCGGTGCAGGAACCGAGCACGGCGGCGATCTGCGGGATCCCGGCGCCGGACATCCGGGCCTGGTTGTAGAAGATCCGCCCGAAGTGCTCCCGGTCGGGGAAGACCTCGTCCTGCATCGGCAGGAAGGCGCCGCCGGAGTCGACGAGGTAGACGCACGGCAGGCGGTTCTCGAGGGCCACTTCCTGCGCGCGCAGGTGCTTCTTCACCGTCATCGGGTAGTACGTGCCACCCTTGACGGTCGCGTCATTGGCGACGACGACGCACTCCCGCCCGCTCACGCGTCCGATCCCGGCGATGACCCCGGCGGCCGGGGCCTGCCCGTCGTACATCCCGTCGGCGGCGAGGGGAGCCAGCTCCAGGAACGGCGAGCCGGGGTCGAGGAGGCCGTCGACCCTGTCCCGCGGCAGCAGCTTCCCGCGCGCGGTGTGCCGGGCCCGCGCCTTCTCCCCACCGCCGAGCCGGGCGGCGGTGAGCTTGGCGTGCAGCTCCTCGACGAGTGCCAGGTGGGCCTGTTCGTTGGCCCGCCAGGCCTCCGACGCGGGGTCTGCCGCGCTCGTCAGCTCCGGTGCCTGCTCCATCCTGCGGCCCCTCACCTTGTTAATGAGCGTTAACGCGTTTCCTTCAGGTTAACGAGCGCTAACCTCCCTGTCTAGAATTGCTTCCATGGCCACCAGAACCGACGCCCCCACCCGTCGCGAACAGATCCTCAAGGAGGCCGCGCGGCTCTTCGCCGAACGCGGGTTCCACGGCGTCGGCGTGGACGAGATAGGCGCCGCGGTCGGCATCAGCGGCCCCGGCCTCTACCGCCACTTCCCCGGCAAGGACGCGATGCTCGCCGAGCTGCTGGTCGGCATCAGCGGTCAGCTGCTGACCGGCGCGAAACGCCGCCTCCAGGAGGCGGACGGAGTGGGTCCGGAGGAGGTCCTCGACTCGCTCATCGAGGGTCACATCGACTTCGCGATCGACGACCGTCCCCTCATCACCCTGCACGACCGCGAGCTGGACCGCCTGCGGGACAGCGACCGCAAGCTGGTACGGCAGCTGCAGCGGCAGTACGTCGAGCTGTGGGTGGGGGTGGTCCGGGAGGTGTATCCGGGCCTGACCGAGCCCGCGGCGCGGTCGGCGGTGCACTCGGTTTTCGGCCTGCTGAACTCGACGCCGCATCTGGGGCGGGCGGGGTCGCTGCCGGGGCGGGGGGCCACGGCGGAGTTGCTGCATCGGATGGCTCGGGGGGCGTTCGGGGCGGCGGTCGCCCAGGAGTGACGTGCGTCTCTGGACAGGTGCGCCAACTGGCCGGTAGCTTTTTGGCTGAGCAAGCGCTTAGCCATCGGTCCGCAACCATCAATTGAGGAACCCCGACGGCGAGCAACCACGTACGCGAGAGCGGCGCCGGTTTAGGCGCAAAGAAGGGCGGTGGCGGCGGTGCGCCGTACGGTGTTCAACGAGGATCACGAGGCGTTCCGGGAGACCCTCCGGGCCTTCATCGAGGCCGAGGTCGTCCCGGTCTACGACGAGTGGTTCGCCGCCGGCCAGGCGCCGCGCGACTTCTACTACAAGCTCGCCGAGCTCGGCGTCTTCGGCATCCGCGTCGACGAGGAGTACGGCGGCGCCGGCATCGACTCCTACAAGTTCGAGGCCGTGATGTACGAGGAGACCGCCCGCGCGGGCGTCTCCTTCGGCGGCTCCGGCGTGCACGTGCTGCTCGGCCTGCCGTACATCAAGATGCTCGCCACCGACGAGCAGAAGAAGCGCTACCTGCCGAAGTTCGTCTCCGGTGAGGAGATGTGGGCCCTCGCGATGACCGAGCCGGGCACCGGTTCCGACCTCGCGGGCATGAAGACCACCGCGAAGCTCTCCGAGGACGGCACGCACTACGTCCTCAACGGCGCCAAGACCTTCATCACCGGCGGCGTCCACGCCGACCGCGTGATCGTGTGCGCCCGCACCGCCGCGCCCACCGCCGAGGACCGCCGCCACGGCATCTCCCTGTTCGCCGTGGACACCAAGTCCGAGGGCTACTCCATCGGCCGCAAGCTCGACAAGCTCGGCCTGAAGACCTCCGACACCGCCGAGCTCGCCTTCGTCGACGTCAAGGTGCCCGCCGAGGACCTCCTCGGCGAGGAGAACAAGGGCTTCTCCTACCTCGGCCACAACCTCGCCTCCGAGCGCTGGGGCATCGCCTTCGGCGCCTACGCGCAGGCCAAGGCCGCCGTCCGGTTCGCCAAGGAGTACGTGCAGGAGCGCACCGTCTTCGGCAAGCCCGTCGCGGCCTTCCAGAACACCAAGTTCGAGCTGGCCGCCTGCCAGGCCGAGGTGGACGCCGCCGAGGCGGTCGCCGACCGCGCGCTCGAAGCCCTCGACGCGGGCGAGCTGACCCCCGCCGAGGCCGCCAGCGCCAAGCTGTTCTGCACCGAGGTCGCGCACCGCGTGATCGACCGCTGCCTCCAGCTGCACGGTGGCTACGGCTTCATGAACGAGTACCCGATCGCCCGCCTGTACGCGGACAACCGCGTCAACCGCATCTACGGCGGCACCAGCGAGATCATGAAGACGATCATCGCGAAGGACATGGGCCTGTAAGGCCGGCGCAATTCCCGGCCGGTACAACCAACCCATGAGCCAAGCACTACAGAGTCTCCTCGATCTGCTCGACCTGGAGCAGATCGAGGAGAACATCTTCCGCGGCCGGTCCCGGGCCGCCGTCGTCCCGCGCGTCTTCGGCGGCCAGGTCGCGGCACAGGCGCTCGTCGCCGCGGGGCGGACGGTCCCCGCGGACCGGCTCGCCCACTCCCTCCACGCGTACTTCCTGCGCCCCGGCGACCCCGGCGCGCCCATCGTGTACACCGTGGACCGCATCCGCGACGGACGCTCCTTCACCACCCGCCGGGTCGTCGCCGTCCAGCACGGACAGCCGATCTTCCACCTGTCCGCGTCCTTCCAGACGTACGAGGACGGCCTGGACCACCAGACCCCGATGCCGCCCGCACCCGACCCGGCCACGCTGCCCACCACCGAGGAGCAGGTGCGCGGCTACGACCATCTCGCCCCCGAGGTCGTCGAGAAGTTCATCGAGGCGCGCGAGGCGATCGACCTGCGGTACGTCGACGAGCCGCCGTACGGCGCCTTCGGCGAGCCGCGCGAGCCGCACTCCCAGGTGTGGTTCCGTACCAACGGCAAACTCGCGGACGACCCGCTCCTGCACGTCGTCCTCGCCACGTACGTCTCCGACATGACGCTCCTCGACTCCGTCCTGCTCGCGCACGGCCGGGGCGGCTGGGCCGTCGGTGACGTCGTCGGGGCCTCCCTCGACCACGCGATGTGGTTCCACCGCCCGTTCCGCGCCGACGAATGGCTCCTGTACGACCAGGAGTCACCGTCCGCGTACGGCGGGCGTGGCCTCGGCCAGGCCCGCATCTACACGCAGGACGGCCGGCTCGCGATCTCGGTGATCCAGGAGGGCGTGGTGCGCGTCCCGCGCTGACGGTTCCCCGCGGGGCGCTCCATGCGGATCCACCGCATGCCTTTACGCATTCATAGGTTTTTGGCCACACCTCGTTGATCCTTCTGCCACTACCATGGAAAGCGCTTCAGCCCGGTACGAAGGCATGCTTTCGGTCTCCCCACTCGGGTCCGCCCGTCCGTGAGGAGCCCGGTCGATATGTCGATCTTCGGAAGGCGTAGCAAGCGTGCTGCCAGGCGTACAGCTTCCGTGGACGCGCCACAGCCGCCCCCGGCGTTCGTGATCACCATGGACGAGCTGGGGTCGATCGAGCGCGTCACGCTGCACGCCCGGGCGCAGCTGCGCAAGCTGAGTGACAGCTCAGCGTCGACGGTCACCGACGCCAGTGGATCCGCGCTCGTGCCCGTGCTCTACGAACGCGCCGGCGCCGCACACGCCCTCGGCCAGTCCGGCATACCGATGCTGGTCAGCGAGATCGCTCACGTGGAGGCCGCCGTTCTGAACCTGGAGTCGTACGCCGGCCACGAGACGGTGCTGTGCGAGGGATACACCCTGCTGAACCGGCTCGCGTTCCTCAAGGGCGAAGCCCGCGTCACCCAGGAGATCGGCGGTGTCGTCACGCTGCCGGGCGAGGCGACCGACACTCCGAAAACGACCCGGAGCTGACCTCCTCGCCCGCCCCGCTGCCTCGCCGGACTACACCAGCCCCGCCTCTGCCAGCAGATACGCCGTCATCGGGTCGTAGAACCGCGGGCTGAGCACATGGTCGTCGAGGGGGACCGCGACCTGGAGGGTGCCTTCCGACTCGGCGAGGAAGAGGGCCGGGTCGTTGCAGTCGGCGTAGCCGATGGAGTCGATGCCGTGCTGGCCGGCGTAACCCGCCCAGCCGTGGTCGGCGACGACCAGGTCGGGCAGCGGGCGGCCCTCGCTCTCCAGCGCGGTGAGGATGGCCTTCATCGGTTCGCCGGAGTGGGTGTGCCACAGCGTGGCGCCGTGCTCGAGCACCGCCACGTCCGCGAACTGCATGACGTATCCCTCGTCCGTCTGCAGCCCGTCCGGGATGACCACGATCTCGCAGCCGGCCGTCCGCAGCGCGTCGGCCGTGGCGCGGTGCACGTCCAGCAGGCCGCCCGGGTGGCCGGTCGCGAAGAGGACCCGCTGCTGCCCGTCGGCCGCCTTGCGCAGGCGCCCCGCCATGCGCTCCAGGGCGGTGACGGTCAGTTCGGGGTCGATGGTGTCCTGGCCGTACCGGTACTCCGGGTCGTCGCTCACGCCCACCCGCTCCGCCATCACCGCGAGCACGTCCTGCTCGTCGGTCCAGCGGTCGCCGAGCTCCAGGCCGAGCCAGAAGTTCCGGACGCCGTTGGCCAACTGGCGGTAATGGGAGAGGTTGTTCTCACGCGGGGTGGCGACATCGCCCGCGATACGGGTCTTCACAAGGTGTTCGACGAGCTCGGCGCGGCTGGGTGTCCCGGGTATCGGCATGCTCACCATTGTGAGGCAGACAACTGGGGGAACACCCCGCGTCCCGCACGCTGGGACGCGCGTCACGCGGATCACACGTTGAGGAGTTCACGGGTGCGGGGGCGTGTCTACGGTGCGTTCTCGTAGAGCGTGACCACGCAGGCCCCGCCCAGACCGATGTTGTGCTGGAGCGCGGTCCGTACGCCCTCGACCTGGCGCGCGTCGGCCTGGCCGCGCAGCTGCCAGACGAGCTCGGCGCACTGGGCCAGGCCGGTCGCTCCGAGAGGGTGTCCGTTGGAGGGCAGGCCCCCGGAGGACTGCTCTTGAACGAGTGTCCATGAGTGTCCTTTAGATGTCATGAGTGACGTATGATCTCGTGTATGAACCTGACGGAATGGGCACGCGCACAGGGGATTGCCCCGCGTACTGCGTACCGCTGGTTCCGTGAGGGCACGTTGCCGGTCCCCGCGGAACGCGTGGGGCCGCGCACGATCCTGGTGAACATCGACGTGAACACCGCCCCGTCCATGACCGGCGGTGTGGGCTTGTACGCTCGTGTTTCCTCCCACGACCAGAAGGCCGACTTGGAGCGGCAGACCGCACGCTTGTCGGAGTGGGCAGCCAAGGCCGGGCACAAGGTCGTTCGGGTTGAGTCGGAGATCGCATCGGGCATGAACGGCGCCCGGACGAAGGCGCGTCGGCTGCTGGCCGACCCGAACGTGACCGCCGTGGTGGTGGAACACAAAGACCGGCTCGGTCGTATGAACGTCGGACTCGTCGAAGCTGCCCTGTCCGCCACCGGTCGCCGGCTCGTCGTGCTCGATGATGGTGAGGTCGAAGACGACCTGGTGCGCGACATGGTGGAGGTGCTGACCTCGTTTTGCGCCCGCCTGTACGGCCGCCGCTCGGCGAAGAACCGTGCACGCAAGGCTCTTGAAGCGGCGGCTGCTGATGAGTAAGAAGCAGCTTCGCGCCATCGATGATGCGTTCGTCGCCCTCGGCCCGTCCGGTGTGGCGATTCGCGACCGGCTCAAGCATCTCGCCGACGAGGATGAGAAGGTTCTCCGCCTGGTGGGTGAGCATCTGGGGCGTCTGGCGTCGCTGGACCTCAAGGCCCGCTGCCGCGACGGCCTGGAGCACAACAGCGACACGTGGGCTGCCCGCAAGCAGGGCCTGACAGCCGAGTCGTCGTCGCGCTGGGCCGGGTCGATCACCAAAGCCACACACGATCAGTGGGCGCTGTCCCGCCGGTGCCAGCTCGCACACATCCAGAACCTCGAAGCTGGGGTCCGCACGCTCATGCACCGCCTGTCCCAGCCGATCGGCGAGAAGGGCACCAAGCGGACACCGGGCGGATACCGCTCCAAGGGCGAGTGGTTCCACAAGTCCCGGCGCCTGGCGGTCCTGGAACACCGTCTCGACGTAGCCCGCGCTGAGCGTGAAACCGGTGCCGTGCATGTCGTGCGCGGAGGTCGACGCCTTCTCAACAACCGTCATAACCTCCAGGCCGCGCAGCTCACCGAGGAGCAGTGGCGGCAACGCTGGGAGGCCTCGCGCTGGTTCCTCGCCGCTGACGGGGAGTCCGGCAAGCGATGGGGAAACGAGACGATCCGCGTCACCCCGGACGGCGAGGTCAGCATCAAGCTCCCCGCGCCGCTTGCTCACCTGGCGAACGCCAAGCACGGCAGGTACGCCCTCGCCTCGAAAGTGCAATTCCAGCATCGGGGTGCCGAATGGCGCGACCGGACAGCCGCGAACCGAGCGGTGGCCTACCGCATCCACCTCGACGTGGAACGCGGACGCTGGTACCTCACCGCCTCGTGGACCCGGCCCGTGGTGAAGACGGTCCCGCTGGATACCGCACGCGCTGACGGCATGGTTGGTGTCGACACCAACGCGGACCACTTCGCCGCCTACCAACTCGACCGGAACGGCAACCCGACCGGCGACCCGCGTCGCTTCTTCTTCGACTTGTCCGGAACCGCCGACCATCGTGACGCGCAGATCCGGCACGCCATCAGCCGCCTGCTGCACTGGACGAAGCGCTGCGGAGTGAAGGCCATCGGCATCGAGAACCTGGACTTCACGGCGGAGAAGACCCGCGAGAAGCACGGCCACCGCAAGCGGTTCCGGCAGTTGATCTCCGGCATGCCTACCGGCAAGCTCAAAGCCCGGCTGGTGTCGATGGCTGCCGAGCAGGACCTGTCGATCGTGGCCGTTGACCCAGCCTACACGTCGGTGTGGGGCGATGAGCACTGGCGCAAGCCCCTCACCAGCAAGACTCGCAAGATGTCCCGTCATGATGCCGCGAGCATCGCGGTCGGGCGACGCGCCCTCGGACACCCGATCCGGCGACGGACGGCACCGCCCCGCACCCACCAGAGCGATGGGTGCGGGCATCGGACCGTCCAGGCCGGATCGGGCGTCCGAGGGCGTGAGGAAACCCGCCCACCCATCACGGAGCGTGCACGCGATGCACGTCCCCGGACGGGGACTTCTCAGCGAACGCGGGGGACCAGTGCATCCAAAACCGTTCGGGATGCGCGCAGTTCCGGGACGTGGGTACAAAGCTCACTCCTGGACACTGCTTAGGAACGGTTCGTGACCACCTTGCCGCCGTAGGTGTTGTCGCCGTCGAGCACGAACTTCTCGGCCGTACCCTCCGGGGTGAAGCCGAGCGCTTCGTAGCTGATCAGCTCGTTGACCGTGAAGCAGTCGTGCAGCTCGGCCACGCCGATGTCCTGCGGCCCGTACCCGCTCGCCTCGTAGACCTGCCGGGCGGCCTCCCGCGTCATGTCGTAGCCGACCACCCGCATCATGTCTCCCGAGTCGAAGGTGCCCGGGGTGTCGCTGGTCATGGCCTGGGCGCGGATCACGACGGGGGAGCGCACGCGGTGCCGGCGGGCGAAGTCCTCGCTGCAGAGCACCGCCGCGGCTGCGGCGCGGTCGCGAGCCTGGCAACGGGTCTGGTCCGTCCCCGATGCCCCGACCAGCGGTTTCTACGCGGCTTGACCGACGCGGGCTCCGGACACGGCGGTATCGGTCACGGTGTCCGCACTGCGACAGGTGCCACGGTCGGTGCCCACCGCGATGGTCGTGGAGGGGCGGCGGCGGCCGCGGCGCGTCGCGAATTCGCTGCTGTCGTTCGTGATCACCCACCCGGAAGCGACGTTCATCGTGGATCCGGGTGTCTGCCTGGATGCCGGCAGCCGCGCCATCGCCGAACTGCCGGCATTCCTGCGGGTCGCGGTGCGTCCCCCGGCCGACACCGTCGCCACCGTCACCGCGCTGCGTGAGCGGCCGGGTTCCGACCTGGATTTCGCGCTGCCGACGCACACGCACTGGGACCACGTGTGCGGGCTGCTCGATCTTCCCGGACTGCCGGTACATCTGCACCGCCGCGAACACGACTGGGTCATGTCAGGCCCTGTCGCACCCGTGGGTGGCGTCCGCGAGTCCCTGCGCGGCCGCGGCATCGTCCAGTACGAACTGGACGGCCCGCCGATACTCACGTTCGCCGCCGGCCACGACCTCTTCGGCGATGGCTCCGTCGTGCTCGTCGACCTCGCCGGACACACCCCTGGCAGCGTCGGAGTTCTGGCGCACACGGCATCGGGCTGGGTGCTGCTCGCCGGCGACGCCGCCTGGCACACCGACCAGATCGACCTCATCCGGCAGAAGGCCGGCTATCCCGGCGGGCTCGCCGACGAAGACCGGGACGAGACCTTCCGGACGCTTCACCGCTTACACGCCGTCAAGGACCGAGTCGCGATCATCCCGACACACGACCACCACGCGGCCCAGCGGCTGCCGACGTGATCACTCAGCCTGCCGACGTGATCACTCAGAACGCCTCAGAGCGAGGTCCTCGGCGCGGTGGACGTTTGCTCCATTCTTCTCGGCTCGACTGGACGAAACGTACACTTCGCGGTCGCTTTCCGGCCACCTAGGGTCGGACCCATGAGCAGCAACGAGACGCCCCGCGGCCCCGTCGACTCCTCCCGCATCCCGCGATACGCCGGCCCCGCCACCTTCGCCCGGCTGCCCCGCCTCGACGAGGTCGGCCGCGCCGATGTCGCCGTGGTCGGCGTGCCGTTCGACTCGGGTGTCTCCTACCGGCCCGGCGCCCGCTTCGGCGGCAACGCCATCCGCGAGGCGTCACGGCTGCTGCGGCCGTACAACCCGGCGCAGGACGCGTCCCCCTTCGCCCTCGCACAGGTGGCGGACGGCGGTGACATAGCCGTCAACCCGTTCAACATCCACGAGGCCGTGGAGACGATCGAGGCGGCGGCCGACGAACTGCTCGGCACGGGCGCACGCCTGATGACCCTCGGCGGCGACCACACGATCGCGCTGCCTCTTTTGAGGTCGGTCGCCAGGAAGCACGGCCCGGTGGCGCTGCTGCACTTCGACGCGCACCTCGACACCTGGGACACGTACTTCGGCGCCGAGTACACGCACGGGACGCCGTTCCGGCGGGCGGTGGAGGAGGGGATCCTGGACACCTCCGCCCTCTCCCACGTCGGCATCCGCGGCCCGCTCTACGGCAAGCAGGACCTGACGGACGACGAGAAGCTGGGCTTCGGCATCGTGACGTCGGCGGATGTGATGCGGCGCGGTGTGGACGAGGTGGCCGACCAGCTCCGCCGGCGCATCGGCGACCGCCCCCTGTACATATCCATAGACATCGACTGCCTGGACCCGGCCCACGCCCCCGGCACGGGCACACCGGAGGCCGGCGGCATGACGTCCCGCGAGCTGCTGGAGATCCTGCGGGGACTGGCGTCCTGCAACCTGGTCTCGGCGGACGTAGTCGAGGTGGCCCCCGCGTACGATCACGCGGAGATCACGTCGGTGGCGGCATCGCACACGGCGTACGAACTGACGACGATCATGGCCCGCCGGATCGCCGAAGTGAAGCGGGAGAAGGCAGCTCAGTGACCCACGACCACGACCTGGAGCTCCGTCCGACGCCGGCCCAGACCGAGGCCGCCCTGAACCCTCCCCCCGGCCGCAACGGCGGAGACCTGGTCGTGGAGACACTGGCCGGGCTCGGCGCGACGACGGTCTTCGGCCTGCCTGGCCAGCACGCGCTGGGCATGTTCGACGCGCTGCGCCGCTCGGACCTGCGGTACATCGGCGTGCGGGTGGAGAACAACGCGGGCTTCGCGGCGGACGCGTACGGCAGGATCACGGGCGAGGCGGCCCCGCTGCTGCTGTCGACGGGACCGGGCGCGCTGACGTCGCTCCCGGCGCTCCAGGAGGCAGCGGCTGCCTCTGCCCCCGTCCTGGCGATCAGCAGCCAGATCCCGACGGCGGGTCTGGGCGGCGGCCGCCACGGCTACCTGCACGAACTCCCCGACCAGGCGGCCTCCTTCCGGGGAGTGGTCAAGTCGGTCCACACGGTCCGCGCCCAGTCGCAGATCCCGTCGGCGATCGCGGAGGCGTGGAAGTCGGCGCTGTCCGCCCCGCACGGCCCGGTGTGGGTGGAGATCCCGCAGGACGTCCTGCTGGCGGAGACGGCGATCCCGGTGGTGACCGGGGGCGACGCCTTCCCCGAGGAACTGCCCCCGCGCCCCGAACTCACGGCGGTGGCAGCCGACTTGCTGTCCCACGCCGCCCGCCCGGCGATCATCGCGGGCGGCGGAGTCGTACGGGCGGACGCCTCGGGCAAGCTCCGGAAACTCGCCGAACGCCTGAGCGCCCCCGTGGTCACGACATACGGCGGAAAGGGCGCGTTCCCCTGGACGCACCCCCTGTCCCTCCAGTCCTGGCTGGAGGACCGCCACACGACGGACTTCCTGGAGGACGCGGACGTACTCCTGGTCGTCGGCTCAGGCCTCGGCGAACTCTCCTCCAACTACCACACGTTCAAGCCGCGCGGCCGAGTCATCCAGATCGAGGCGGACCTCGGCAAACTGGAGTCCAACCACCCGGCGCTGGGCATCCACGCGGACGCGCGCCTCGCGCTCCAGGCGCTGCTGGAGACGGTGTCGGAGCGCACGGACGCGACGGCTCCGGAGCGCGTACGGGAGCTGCTCTCTCGCGTTCGTGAGCGCATCGCCGCCCAGGAACTCACCCTGGAACAGGAGGTGCTGGCGTCGGTCCGCCGCGCCCTTCCGGCGGACTCCCCCTCCTTCTGGGACATGACGATTCTGTCCTACTGGGCGTGGGCGGCCTTCGACGCCCGCCGTCCCAACACCATGCACTCGGCCCAGGGCGCGGGCGGCCTCGGCTACGCCTTCCCGGCGGCGCTGGGCGCGGCGACCGCCGACCCCACCCGCCCGGTCCTGGCGGTCTCCGGCGACGGCGGCGCCCTCTACTCCGTCGCCGAACTGGCCACGGCCCGCCAGTACGCCCTGAACGTCACCTGGCTGATCGTCGACGACGGCGGCTACGGCATCCTGCGCGAGTACATGACGGACGCGTTCGGCGAGACGATGGCGACGGCGACGGAACTGACCCGGCCGGACTATGGGGCGCTGGCGGAGTCGTTCGGGGTGCCGGGGGTCCGTACGACACCCGAGAAACTCGAAGAGGACCTCACCACGGCATTGGGGACCCCCGGCCCGTCCGTGGTGCTGCTGCCCACGGTGCTCCGGATGTTCGCGCCGACGCACCTGGACTGACCGCTCCTTGGGGGCTGTCGGTTACTTGGGGTCGGTCAGTACGAGGACGACTGAGTACAGGATCTCGGCCTTGGCCCCGCCGGAGGCCCGGTTGGCGATGCGCCGGGCTCGGTCGGGATCGGTCACGGCCACCGCCCTGGCGACCGCAGCCCGTACTTTCGTCCGGGAGGACTCGTCGGTGATGACGTCCGCGATTTGTTCGGCTCGGTCGGGGTCGGTTGCGGCCACCGCCTTCCCGAGGGCGACCAGCATCCTTTCTTGGGTGGGCTTTTCGGATATCCCGTAGGCCATGCGTTCGGCCCGGTCGGGGTCGAAGGCGGCCGCCGCTGTGACTACGGTGGTCAATGCCTCCGCCCTGGAGTGGGCCTTGACCGTGCTCGCGGCTCGTTTCGCCTGGCCGATCAGGCTGCCGGCATGATCGGGATCTCCGGCGGCCGCGGCAGTTGAGGCCACGGCGGCCAGGACCGTCACTTGTGTGAACTTGTCGCTGATGCTGTTCGCGATGCGTTCGGCTCGGTCGGGGTCAGTGGCGGCCACCGCCTTCGCGACCTCGGCCAATACGGTTTCGGTGGTGGACTGGTGAGGTGTCGCGTATGCGATGCGTTCGGCTCGGTCAGGGGCAACGGCGGCCACCGCGGCGGCCACCGTTCTGAGCGCTGCGGCCAAGGAGGTGGCTGCCACCGGCTCAGTGAAGAGCAATGGGGACCACCTGTTGTACTCGCCGGCTATATCGCCGGCGATGCGTTCGGCCCGGTCGGGGTCGGTTGCGGCCACCGCCGCCGCCGTGGTGCTGAGCGCCGGCCACCTGTAGTCCTTGGACGTGATGGCCTGGGCGATGTGCTCGGCCCGGTCGGGGTCGGTTGCGGCCACCGCCCTCGCCACGGCGCTGAGCGCTTTCAGCCTGAGGTGCTTGACGGTGATGGACTTCGCGATGTGCTCGGCCCGGTCGGGGTTGGTGGCGGCCACCGCTGCGGCCACGGCGCTGAGCGCCGGCCACTTGAAGTCCTTGTCGGTGATGGACCGCGCGATGCGTTCGGCTCGGTCGGGGTTGGTGGCGGCCACCGCCACGGCCACGGCGCTGAGCGCTCGCCACCTCTGGTACTTGCTGGTGATGGTGACCGCGATGGACTCGGCCCGTTCGGGATCACTGGCGGCCACCGCCTTGGTCAAAGCGGCCAGAACGTATCCCTTGGTCTCTGTGCCGGCCGGTGTGTTGGCGATGCGTTCGGCTCGGTCCGGGTCGAGGGCGGCCAGGGCGGTCACCACGGCGGTCAGGGCTTCCGCCGGAGCGTGGCCGACCGCGCTCGCGGCCTGCTCCGCCTGGTCGATCAGGCGTTCCACGTGCTCGGGTGCGAAGGTGTCCGCCGCCGCGCGGGCCACCCATGCCAACGCCCGAGTTCTCCACAGGCCGTCACCGATCGTGTTGGCGATGCGTTCGGCGTGTGTCAGGCGCTCGGTCATGTCCGTACCAGGCGCATGTTCGGGTTCTGCGGTGTCGTTCGCCGCCGATGTGTCGCCCGACGCGTGTGCGGAGTGGACGTTGCGCACCAACCCGAGCAGGTCGGCGTTGTTCACGCCGCATCGTTGCGGCTCCGGCAGCCCCTCGGCGCGCAACCGGGTGTGCAGGTGCCGGTAGATGTCTCCGAGGTTGATCATCGTCCCGGCCGCCGGACTGCCGGCGTTCAGCATGTCCAGCAGCCGCTCGGTGAACGCGGTGTGCCGCTCTCCGGGCAGGACCACTGCGGTCCGGTTCGCCGGGGACGACGTCAGCGTGTAGGTCCCTGAGACCTCGAGTTCGCCGAGCACCGCCTCCTTGACACTGGACAGCGTCTCTCCGATCGCCCGCCCGCTGAAGCAACTGTCGAGGATCACCACGCGATTGGTGGCCTTGCTGTCCAGGCACGCGTCGCGTACCGCATCGAACGGCAGCGCGGTGAAGGCCAGTTGGTCGCTCCGGGTCGAGGCCAGGCTCAGATACAACTCCCGGCGCCGCGGGCCGAGCAGCCCGTGTCCGCTGTAGTAGAACAGCAGCAGGTCCTCCGCCTCCGCGGCCGCATGCACCAGCGCGCTGCCGACCTGCGCCACACCGGCTGTCGAAGGAACCGCGATGCAGGTGAAGGGGTTGAAGCCGCCGAGTTTTTCGTCGGTGAGCACCTGAGCCAGATCGCTGATGTTGTTGGCGATCACCGGTACGTCCGTCAGCTCAGGGTCTTCGTAGTAGGCGGGCCCGACCAACACGATCCTCGAGCGGGCGGGATCGACCGCTCGCTCACTCATTCGTCCTGCCCGAGTGCCTCTCGCAGCAGCACCTCGACGTCGCTCACGCGCTTGGCGTCGATTTCCACCGTGCGCCCGTCCGGCCTGCCGCCGACCTTGATCCGCACATCTGAGCGGCGTGGCAGAGCGAGGTACGCCTTGAGCGACGCTGCCAGCACGCTCAACACGCCGCCGCTGCCCACGGCGACCACCAGAGCGTTGGCCAACGAGCCGAGTTCACCCGGCCCCGGCGTGGTGTTCGCCTTGACCAGACCCCTGAGCTCGGGCTCCTGACCGAGCCAGTCGGACAGCTCCGCAAGCCCTTCGACCGGGTCGTCGGACTCAACCAGCAACCACATGGCAGGCACTCGTCCCTCCCACAACATTTGACGTGCAATCAGTATGGCGTCGCAGTCGGCCTTTTACCTGGGTTCCGGTTGGAGAGGTGTCGTTGACGAGCGGTGCGAGACGGTCGGTTTGAACTGGCGTCGTCAGGCTCCAGGCCGGGGCCGGCTGTCGCGCCGGCCGACTTGCTGTCCCGCGCCGCCCGCCCGGCCATTGTCGCGGGCGGGGGAGTACGGGCGGACCAGTTTTCCGGCGAGCGATCACGTTTCGGTAGTGGTGATCCAAGGCCAGGACGACCGGCTGCGGTCCTGCGGATGTTCGCGCCGACGCATTTGGGGTGAGGGACCGGCGGGACCGGTCCCGAATAGGTTGATTAGAGTCGCCGCGTGCCCTCAATGAGCCGCCCGAATCGAATCATTACGCTTGATCAGGAAGTGGACGACGACGTGGCCAACCGCGTCGCAGCGCAGTTGCTACTGCTTGCGGATGCCGATCCCGAGGCGGACATACTGCTGTGCATCGACTCTCCAGGCGGCTCGGTCACCGCCGGGATGGCCATCTACGACACGATGCAGTTTGTCAGTTGTGACGTGGCGACGTGCGTGACTGACCTCGCCGCGGGGATGGGCCAACTTCTGCTCTCGGCGGGCGCACAAGGCAAACGCCATGCCGTGGCGGGCGCCCGTATCGTGATGACGGGACCTCGCGAGGAGAGGGAGGAAGGGGCGCGGGATGAAGCCCCGCTCGCCCGGCTGCTCCGGAGGCCGGGAAAGCCGGCGGGAAGCCCGGCAATCCGCCATACGCGAAAAGTGGTTACCGAGCTGCTGGCCCGGCACACGGGAGGTGACCGATCGCGGATTCGTAGGGATTTGAACTCGGGTCGGGAATTCGGTGCTGAAGAGGCGCGTATTTACGGACTCGTTGACACTGTTGTTCAGCGGAGGTCCGGAGAGTGAGCCAGTCAGTCCCCGGACTGCTGCTCATGGCGATGGGTGCCACGGGCAAGCTCTTGCAGGATGTCGTGTTCGGTCTTCCCGGTCATCCGGGCCATCGTCCGCAGCAGCTGGGCGCACAGGGCCGCGGTGCCGTCCAAGAGGGCCTCGGTCGCCATGGGGTCCTCGCGTCGCCGTTCGGCGACGTACGCCGACAGCAGGTCGTCTCCGGACACGTAGGCGGTCATGAACTCGATGCCGGCGCGGATGCGGTCGTAGTCGCTGGTCATGGGCCGAACGATCTCACAGAGGGGCCGCCACGGTAGAGGGGGACGCAGTGTCTCGGCTTCGCTGCCATTGCTGTGCCACGAGGGCTTTCGCTACTTTCTCGGCTCATACCGCATCGCCACGGCCCCTGAGCTGAGCTCCAGCCGGCTCACGAGCTTCAAGTCGATGTACTTCGACAGCCCCGCGAACAACGTCGGCCCATGGCCCACCAGCCTGGGCTGCACCACGAACTCGTACTCATCGATCAATCCCAGCTCCGCCAACGCCAGCGGGAGCTTCACGCCTCCCACGAACAGTCCCTTGCCGGACTCCCGCTTGAGCTGCTGAACGGCATTCCCCAGATCCCCGCGCACGAGCTCCGCGTTCCAATCGACCCGATCCAAGGTGCTCGACACGACGTACTTCTTTGCCGCGTCGATCGTCCGGGCGAAGGGTTCCGTCCAATCAGGCATCGCTCCCGTCGCCGCCGACGGCCGCCACGCCGCCTCCATCATTTCGTAGGTCACCCGGCCGAAGAGGAGGGCATCGGCCTGGGCGAGGTTCTCGACCGCGTGACGATGCAAGTCCTCGTCCGGGACCATTGCACGGTGATCGCAGCAGCCGTCCAGTGTGACGTTGATGGAATACCGAAGGGGTCGCATTGCGTAAGCGTACCTATGGCCAGGCCTGCCCGGCGGATCATGCCGGACAGGCCCCTGGCCCGATGAGGCTCAGCGCTTGAGCGTGAAGGTGAAGTCGCCGGAGAGCTTGCCGTTCAGCCGGACTGCCGAAACGAGTTTCCCCTCCTTGATCAGTCTCTCGACCTCGGCCCGCGAAAGACCGCACCCTTCAGCGATCAGTCGCACCGGCCGGACAGGGATCCGTGCCGCAAAGCGGACCGAGACGTCGATCACCTCGCGGTCCAGGTGATCCGATCCGCCGGTGTCGAGGCGCCAGGCGTTGTCCCAGTCAAGGGCGATGCGATTGCGTCGCCGCATGACCGGATTCTGGAGCAACTCGGCTGCCAGTCCTGGGTCGTTGTCATGCAGGCGGTCCAGCAGCTCAGATCGTACGGAGCGCACATTCATCCGCTCCAGGACCGTGAGCTTCGCGGTTTCCCCGCAAACGGTACAGAGCACGAGGAGCCAGGCGTCGAGGAGTTTGTGGTTTGCGTTGACGCGAAATTTACCGTTTGCCCGGAAGCGCTCGGACGCGCACACGTGGCAACGGCGGAGAACGGTCGGCAGGCAGGTGGGCATGACCACCCAGCTATTGAGCACAGAAGTACACCGGTTTCAGTGAGAAGTCCGCAGCAAAAAGGAGCACGGCGCATATGCGCGACGCGCGACACATCAGCTCTCGGGAGGTCTCACACGGTGTACAACGGCACGTCCTTGCCCAGACGACTTGGTTCGGCAGCACGGTAATGGCGCACAGCGGTGCTGCTCCACTGGTTTTCGAGCGCCTCGGCGTGCTGGAGTACGGCTCCGTGGAATCCTTGGTCCGACCGCGCAGTGGTGGACCGTCAATGCCGCAGCCAGAGAGGCACCTACATGCAGAGTGCAGCCGACTTCATCGCGGACACCTACGCGCTGGGCACCGGACCGTGGACGATGACACCGGTCACCCGTGGCGCGCTGGGGCAGATCTGGAAGTTGTCGGCGAACGGCTCCTCATGGGCGGTGAAGGAGTTGCTCTTCGGCTGTGACGAGCGGCAGATCGACCGGGAAGCGGCACTGCGGAACGCCACGGAGAAGCTGGGCATTTCCTCGCCACGGCTCATCCCGAATCGCACCGACGCGTACGTTTCGCAGCTCGCCCCCTCGCTCGGCGGGTCCTATGTGAAGCTGTACGACTGGGTCGACGGAACCGAGACGGACGCTTCCGATCCGGAGATACTGAGCTGGTGCGGCCGGACCCTGGCCATGCTCCACCGGGCCGGAGAGAGCGCGGACGAGACACCGAATGCCTGGTACGAACAGTGTCCTCAGGGTGCCGACTGGGAAAAGCTGCACAAGGAAATCCGCCGGGCCGACCTGCCGTGGTCGGACGCGCTGGGCCGGTTCATCGACACCTCAGCGGCAGAACTGGCGCTCCATGTCACGCCGTCCGGTACCGGCGATGATCTGGTGACGTCACATCTCGACATGCAGCCCCGGAATGTTCTGGTCGGGCCGGGCGGGCCGGTTCTCCTCGACTGGGACAATGCCGGATCCATCTCGGCGGAACGCGAACTCGCACGTGCCGTGTACGTATGGGCGGGCGGGAACCACTTCCATGCCGATTCCGCCCGGCGGTTGATGCGCGCGTATCTGGATGCCGGAGGCCCGGCGGTCATCAAGGGCCTGGACTCGTTCTCGATGCTTTTCGCAACGGACCTGAACTTCGTCCAGGTACAGGCCGAGTGCGCGGTCGACCCGACCGTGACCGCCGCACAGCGCGAGTTCGCGAGCAATCTGGTCGTCGCTTGTCTGCGGACCTTGCCGGATCTGACCGCCGTCTCCCGATTGGCGGAAGTTCTCGAGGCCGAGTGCCGACGTCCGTGATCCGCGACGGGGAAGCGGATCACGGACGGGGCGCGGTGCGGCGGGGCACCGCGCCCGGTGTGGACCGCTTCTACCAGATCGCCTCGACCCACTCCGGATGGTCGATGAAGGGGTTGCGGTTCTTCTGGTAGGTGTCGTAGATGAGCTGGTTGCGGCGCTCCTCGAAGGCGTCCGGCGGGTCCTCGTCGTTCCACTGCTTCAGGACCGAGAGGCGGCCGTGGAGGGGGACGCTGCCGTTGGTGACGGCGTCGTTGGGCTCCAGGTCGGGCCAGCTGTCGTCGCCCTCGTAGCGGACCGCCATGTAGAGGATCATGCGGGCCACGTCGCCCTTGACGGCGTCGCGGGGCTCGAAGGAGTTGGAGTCGGTGAGGCTGCCGCCGGAGTTGGTGAAGCTGCTGCCGCCGTTGTCGAAGTCCTTGTTGCCGCGGATGGAGTTGACCTGCACGTCCTCGGGGCGGAGGTGGTGGAGGTCGGTGCCCGGGCCGGCCGAGGTGCCGAAGTCGCCGTGGGACTGGGCCCACACGTGCTCGCGGTTCCAGTCGCCGGTGTCGCCGCCGTTCAGGGACTTGCTGCGGGAGATCCCCGAGTAGAGCAGCTTGACGTTGTTGCTGTTGTTCGGGTCCTGGTCGGTCGCCTTCAGCGCTTCCCAGACGGCGGAGTACGAGAGCTTCGTCTGGGGGGTGATGATCGTGTGCAGGGCCGACTTCAGGCCGGTACCCGTCTTGCCGATCGCGCTCTTGTAGTACGTCGAGTCGTACGCGGTCGTCGTGGCCGCGGCCGAGGTCGCGGTCAGGGCCGGGGTGGCCAGGCCGACCAGTACGGCGGCGGTGGTCAGGGCCACGGGCTTCCAGCGGCGTATGCGTGTCGCCAGCATGTGGGGTGTCCCATCTACGCGGGTTGAATGGAAGGCGGCACACGGGAGAGTGACATGGACATGTGGCCCTGTCCATGGACGTCACATGTCGATTGGGTGACCGGGACCGGCAAATCGCCCCTTGTCTACGCGAGTTGATATGCCGAAACGGCCCCCGGCGGGAAGGCCGGGGGCCGTTGTGCATGGAATCCGTCTCCGGCGTCAGCTGACGTCGGACCCGCCGCAGGGTCCGCCGGCCATGCCGCTCCCACCGATCTGGAGGTAGCGCAACTCGCCCTTCTTCACCAGCTCCTTGAGCTTGGCCAGGGTCATCGCCTTGTCGCTGCCGGACCAGCCTCACATGGAGATGACGGGTTCACCGCTGCTGACGATGAGCTGCGCAGCGCTCTGCGAACTCGACATCGCCAGCAGCCACTTGGCGCCGTCCTGGTGCTTCTCGAGATACGAGATGAGCTCGCCGTTGCCACCGCCGGGCACCATCTGACCGCCGCCCGGCGTCTCGCCGTTCTGCCCCTGCTGCGGCCCTCCAGGGAAGCCGCCCGCCTGATCGGCCTGCGTACCGTTCCTGATCAGTGAGCAGGAGTGAGTCTTGGACCCGTACGTGGTCACTGCGGACATCCCGAACGGTGTTGGATGTCCTGGTCACCCGCCTTCGCTCCGCGTCCGGTGACACCGTCCGGGGATAGGGGGCGGGCTTCCTCACGCCGCCGGGTGCCCGGTCGGGCCTGGACGGTCCGATGCCCACGACGATCGCTCCGGTTACCTCCGCGTCGGGCCTCCACCATGCCCGTCCGGCAGCCAACAACCAGAACCGCCGCTTCATGGCCATCACACCAGCTCAGCCACCGGAAGCGAAACGGGGAGGCCAGAGACGTGTCGCGGCCTGGACGAGCCCCGCGACGGCTCGGGACCGGCTGTGGGGCGGCCATGCGATCACGGTCGTGATCGTCGGTGCGTCCAGCACCGGCACGGCAGCGAGGCCGTCGAGGAGTTGGTCTCGGGCCCACTCCGGTGCGATGCAGCAAGCGCGACCGAGCGCGATCAGCTGGAGTAACTGCGCGGGGTTCCGAACCTGCGGACCGGGGCCGTCCGGGTACGTGCCGTCTCGGCCGGGCCAGCGTGGCAACGGCAGGCCAGGCAACTCGGTGACTTCGGCCAACCGCACCTGCTTCCGGACGGTGAGGGGATGCCCGGCCGGCAGAATCACGACCTGTCCCTCCGTGCCGAGCTCTTCGATGTCGAGTCCGGCCGTCGACTCGAACGGCCGGTGCAGCAGAGCCACATCGGCGCGTCCGTCGCGCAGCAGTCGTTCACTCTCGGCCGGCCCGCACAGGAGCAGGTCGACGGTGACCGCATCGGGTTCGGCGGCGTAGGCATCGAGCAGTTTCGCCAGCAGTTCGCCGGACGCGCCGGCCTTCATGGCGAGGACCACGCCGACGTGGCCCGCCGCGGCGAGGGCGGCGCGGCGGGTGCGGCGCTCGGCGGCCTCGACCGCGTCCAGCGCCGCTCGGGCCTCCCGCAGGAGCACCGACCCGGCCTCCGTCAGAGTGACCGTGCGGCTTGTGCGTTCCAGCAGCACCGCCCCGAGGCGCCGTTCGAGTTGGTGGATCGCCCGCGACAGCGGGGGCTGCGTGAGCCCGAGCCGCTGCGCGGCCCTCCCGAAGTGCAGCTCTTCGGCGACGGCGACGAAGTACCGCAACTCCCGTGTCTCCACGCCGTCATGGTATCGGCCCCCTCGGGATCGATACCCGCGCGGTATCGCTGCCCACCCGATCGGTGTTGGCCGGTTCCCCCTGGTCCGGACAGGATGAGCCGTATGAGCGAACAGACGATCGCGCTGGTGACCGGCGCGAACAAGGGCATCGGGTACGAGATCGCGGCCGGTCTGGGCGCCCTCGGCTGGAGGGTCGGTGTCGGCGCCCGGAACGATGAGCGTCGCGAGGCCGCTGTGGAGAAACTGCGTGCGGCCGACGTCGACGCGTTCGGCGTACCGCTCGACGTGACCGACGACGCGAGCGTGGCCGCCGCCGCCGGGCTGATCGAGGACCGCGCCGGACGCCTCGACGCGCTCGTCAACAACGCCGGGGGCGGCACGCAACAGACGCCTACCACCGCCGACGTCGCGACGGTGCGGGCGGCCGTGGAGACCAACGTGATCGGCGTCATCCGCGTCACCAACGCGATGCTGCCGTTGCTGCGCCGCTCGGGGGCGCCGCGGATCGTGAACGTGTCCAGCGGGTTGGGCTCACTCACCCTGCAGACCACTGCCGGCGCCGAAACGGGCCCGATCGACGGCGCTTACACGCCGACGAAGACGTTCCTGAACGCCGTCACGATCCAGTACGCCAAGGAACTGCGTGACACGAACATCCTGATCAACGCCGCCTGCCCCGGCTTTTGCGCGACCGACCTCACGGGTTTCAGCGGCGTTCGCACCCCGGAACAGGGCGCGGCGACCGCGATCCGGCTCGCGACCCTGCCCGATGACGGCCCCACCGGCGGCTTCTTCAACGACGCAGGAGAGCTGCCTTGGTGACCCGAAGGTCTAATGGCCAACTTTGCTCGCCGCCGGCTCCACGCGGCGTTCGTGGCTCAGGGCTGGGATTCCTTGACGGCTGAGACGAAGGCCGACCAGCCGGCGGCGGGGAAGACCAGTGCCGGGCCGTGCGGGACCTTGGAGTCGCGGACGGGGATGCCGGAGGGGTGGTTGTCGAGGACTTCGAGGCAGCTGCCCGCGTTGTCATCGCTGTGCGACGACTTGCGCCAGCCGCTCAGCATGGCCGCGTTCGGGATGGATCGGTCAGTCATGGTGTCCGTACTCCTCAGCAGTGGCCCTTAGCAGGGCCAGTGATTCCTTCTGCGGCAGCGCGTCGCTCAGCGCGAGGTCGTAGCGATGCTGCCACTTCCGGACCACGGCCGGGGAATCGTGCAACCTCGCTGTATGCCCGCCTTCACCGTATGCCAGCGGCGGTTGGTCCTCGAACCACATCAGCGTGAGCATGCTGCCGATGAGTGGATGAAAACCCACGTCAAACGGCATCACATGCGCGCGGATACGTCCGGTCTCGGCGAGACGTACGACGTGCAGGATCTGCTCCCCCATGACGTCCCGGCTGCCTACAGGGCGCCGTAGTAGCGCCTCGTCAAGCAGCGCCCAGACCACGGGCGTCAGGGGATCTTCGAGGATCTTCGCGCGCTCCAGGCGTGTGACCACGCGCCTGTCACATTCCTCCTCACTCACCGGAGGGAACGCCGAGCCCAGGACCGCACGTGCGTACCTTTTCGTCTGGAGGATGCCCGGGAAGTACGCCAGCGCGTACTCGCGGATCATCACCGCCTGCTGTTCGAGTACGCGCACCGCCTCGAAGTAGTCGGCCGTCGCCACATCGTCCTGCGGCAGAAAGCTACTCAGCACATTCCCCGTGCCCAGAGCCCTGTCCAGCCGCCGCGCGTCCTCCTTCGAAGGCACCCGCCGCCCCGCCTCGATATGCGCGATGTGCGAACGCGTCATGATCGCCCGGTCGGCCAGCTGCTGCTGTGTCAGCCCCGCCGTCTCACGCTTCTGCCTGAGCCAGTCACCGTACGTGTTGGTCATGGCCAACTCCCTTGTGACAAATGCCTGGTCACACCCGACCCTCTGGCGAGCCTAGCCCGACCCGTCTCACTCTGTGAGTGGATCGCTACAGAACGCGAGACCCCCGCGACCGTCCGACCGGTCCGGGGGCATGGCCATCAACGAACGCAACGGAGCTGACGACATGAGTCACCGTATCGCCCGCCTCTTCCAGTCGCTGTGGCGATTCCTGCGCCGCCCCATTCGATCCCCGCAGGCGGCACGTCCGGTCGCCGTACCCGGGATCGGTATCGGATCGTGCGGCGGCATGCCCACAGTGGTAGTGAAGGCCGGCAGGTGACGGACGGCATGAACAGCGCGAACGGCGTGGGCGGCGCACGACTGCTGCCCTGGGCAGGGTCAGGAGGCAAGCTTTGCTACCTGGTGACCGACGGGACCGGCTACCTCTCCCGCGTCGCCGACAACATCGAGAGCGTGCAGCTCGGTATGGCCGGCGAACTCCTCGACCACGCGGCCGACATACTCGCCGACGACAAGGCCACCTCCGCGCAACTCCGCTTCCTGGCGGCCCGTATGGCCGAGGCGCTGCGCGACGCTCACCGCATCGCGGAGAGCCGGGGCGCGCGCCTTGCCGTACCCGTCCACGACAGCGACCTGGTTCCGCGAGTCTGAGCCGCCCGCGACGCGTCCCGGTAGGATCTCTTGATCATGGACCTGATCACGGGAAACGAGATGGTCGCCATCCCGCCGGGGCAGGTAACCCTGTCGGACCGGCGGACGCGTCGCAGTTGGTCGGTCGAGCTTGCGCCCTACCAGCTCGCGGCATTCCCGGTCACCCAGGGGTTGTACGCACAAATCACCGGCCGGCGGCCCAGCGCCGCCCATGGGGACCAGTTGCCCGTCGAGTGCGTTTCCTGGTGGGACGCGGCACGGTTCTGCAACGCCCTGTCCCTGCGCGACGGGTTCACGCCCGCCTACCACCTCCCTGCCGACAGTGAAGGCATCGAGTGGGACGCATCCGCCGACGGGTACCGGCTGCCGACCGAAGCCGAGTGGGAGCACGCCTGCCGTGCCGGTACGACCGGGCCGCAGTACGCGCCGCTCGACGAGATCGCCTGGTACCGCGGCAACTCGCAGGAGCGCATTCACGCCGTGGGCGGCAAACACCCCAACCCGTGGGGTCTTCACGACATGCTCGGCAACGTCTGGGACTGGTGCTGGGACGTCTACGACGCCGAGGTCTACGGCACCTACCGGGTGCTCCGCGGCGGTGGCTGGTTCGACGAGCACTGGAGTTGCCGGGCCTCTGCGCGGCGCCGCAGCCACCCGACATTCCAGGTCGACGACGTAGGATTCCGCATCGCGCGCTCCAACGTGACGCTCACCCAGTAATTGGCAGATCTGTTCCACGGGTACGGCCACCCGACCTGGGGTTTTCCTTCGCGGGAGTGGAACAGATCTGCCAATTACCCCCTGCACAGCTGTGAGAAGGCCGAGGAGAAGTGACGGGGCGTACAACCTTTCCCCTGGGCGTGTGAGTCAACTGGGGCATGACTCCAGCGATATCCCGTCGTACGCGAGCGATATCCCGCCGCACGAGACTCCTGGCGGCCGGCACGGCTGTCGGCGCGCTCGTACCCGTCCTGGCCGCCGCCGCGCCCGCGGCCGCGGCCACACCGACCGTCAGCTGCACGTCCGCCAAGGCGGGCCTCGCCGCCAAGCTGAAGAAGGACATCACGGCCGCCCTCGTGAATCGCAAGGGCACGATCGCCGTCGGCGTCTACGACCGCTCCACCAAGACCACCTGCACGCTGCGCCCTTCAACGGCCTACGACTCGGCCAGCGTCGTGAAGGTCACCGTCCTCGCTACGCTGCTGTGGGACGCCAAGAAGCACAACCGGTACCTCACCGACCGCGAGGCCTCCCTCGCCAAGGCCATGATCACCAAGTCGGACAACACCGCGACCAGCACGCTCTGGAAGCAGCTGGGCATGACGAAGATCAAGGGCTTCCTCACCGCCGCCGGCATGACCCAGACCAAGCCGGGCGCGAACGGCTACTGGGGCCTGACCCAGATCACCGTCACCGACGAGCAGAAGCTGCTCAAGCTCGTCACCGCGAAGAACGCCGTCCTGAGCGACAACTCCCGCGCATACATCCTGAAGTTGATGGGCCAGGTCGTCTCCTCGCAGCGCTGGGGGACGCCGTACGGAGTGCCGTCCGGCGTCTCCGTGGCCGTCAAGAACGGCTGGCTGCAGCGGGCCACGAACGGCTGGCGGGTGCACAGCGTCGGCGCGTTCAAGGGGGGCGGGCACGACTACATGATCACCGTCCTCTCGCACGGCAACGGCACCATGAACTACGGCATCACGACCATCCAGGGCGTGGCCAAGGTCGTGCACAGGGATCTGGCCGCGAGCTGACCCCTCGATCCCCACACCTCGATCCCGCGACACCCTCCCGACCCCTCGACCCTTCATGAGCCGGTCTCCCGTCCGTCACCGACCCGCCCTACGGTGACCCCATGCGTCTGAGAACCGTACTCGCGACCACCACCGCGGCCCTGGCGGCGGCCACTTGTCTGTCCGCCGCCAGCCCCGCCACCGCACAGGAAGACCACGCCTGCTCGCCCGCCGTCTCCATCGACCGCTTCTCCGACGCGCTCGACAAGACGACGTACGACGGCACCTTCGTCGGCAACTTCTCCGCGCTCGCGGTGGACAGGGACGGCTCCCTGGCGGCCCTCTCCGACCGCTCCTCGCTCTTCGCGCTGGACGCGAAGACCCTTGAGCCCCAGGACGTCGTGCCGCTCGCTGATGAGAAGGGCGCCGCGCTCGACTCGGAGGGCTTGGTGATCGACCGTGACGGCACCCGGCTGATCACCTCGGAGACCGAGCCGTCGGTACGCCGCTACAGCCCCCAGGGCAAGATCCTCGACCGCCTCCCCGTCCCGCCCTCCCTCCAGGTCGCCCCGGCCGGCCGCGCAGTCTCCAACGGCACCTTCGAGGGCCTGACCATGCTCCCCGGCGGCCGCACGCTGCTCGCGTCGATGGAGTACGCCCTCTCCGGCGACAGTCCGGGCATCGTCCGCTTCCAGACCTGGGAGCGGCACCGCAAGGGCTTCGCGCTCGGCGCCCAGTACGCCTACCGCACGGACACCGGCCTCGGCGTCCCCGAGGTCCAGGCCACCCCCGACGGCCGCCTGCTCGTCCTGGAACGCGGCTTCACCTCCGGCGTCGGCAACACCGTCCGCCTCTACCTGGCCGACCCGCGCCGCGCGACGGACACGAGCGGTATCGAGAACCTGACGGGCCAGGACGGCGTACGGCTGATCAAGAAGACCCTCCTCGCCGACATCGCCGACTGCCCGACCCTGGGCGCCACGGCGAAGCAGCCCCAGCCGAACCCGCTGCTGGACAACATCGAGGGCATGGCGATCACGGGCACGAGCAAGGGCGCCCTGCGGGTGCTCCTGGTCAGCGACGACAACCAGAACGCCGTACAGACGACCCGGTTCTACTACCTCCGGGTGCGCATCTGACCACTCCCTCCCGTTTTTGTTGCGGAGGGATGAAATCCGCTTATTTTCGCGTTGGTGTCTTCCGGTAGATCAGGTCTAACAGGTCGAACGGAAGGCACCCGCGTGGCAGCGCAACAGGGGGAGACACAGAGCTGGGCGCGCAGGCTGGCCGGTTACGCGTGGCGCCACCCCAAGGACGTCGTCCTCGCCCTCGGCTCCTCCCTCGGCGGCATGGCCGTCATGGCGCTGGTCCCGCTGATCACCAAGGTGATCATCGACGACGTGATCGGCGACCACAGCCGGGACATGGCCCCCTGGGCGGGCGCCCTGATCGGCGCGGCCCTCGTCGTCTACGTCCTCACCTACATCCGCCGCTACTACGGCGGCCGTCTCGCCCTGGACGTCCAGCACGACCTGCGTACCGAGATGTTCGGGACGATCACCCGCCTCGACGGCCGCCGTCAGGACGAGCTGTCCACCGGCCAGGTCGTCGGGCGTGCCACCAGCGACCTCCAGCTGATCCAGGGCCTGCTCTTCATGCTCCCGATGACCATCGGGAACTTCATGCTCTTCCTGATCTCCCTGGTGATCATGGCGTGGCTGTCCGTGCCGCTCACGCTGGTCGCCCTGGCCGTCGCCCCCGCCATCTGGTGGATCGCGAAGCGCTCCCGCACCAAGCTGCACCCCGCCACCTGGTACGCCCAGGCGCAGGCCGCCGCCGTCGCGGGCGTGGTCGACGGCGCCGTCAGCGGCGTACGCGTGGTGAAGGGCTTCGGGCAGGAGGACCAGGAGACCGGGAAGCTGCGGGAGGTCGGGCGGCGGCTCTTCGCGGGACGCCTGCGCACCATCCGCTTCAACTCCAGGTACACCCCGGCCCTCCAGGCCGTCCCCGCCCTCGGCCAGGTCGCGATGCTCGCGCTCGGCGGCTGGCTCGCGGTGCGCGGGCACATCACGCTGGGCACGTTCGTCGCCTTCTCCACCTACCTCGCCCAGCTCGTCGGCCCGGTCCGCATGCTCGCCATGGTCCTGACCGTCGGCCAGCAGGCCCGGGCCGGCACCGAGCGCGTCCTGGAGCTGATCGACACCGAGCCGTCGATGCGGGACGGCGGCAAGGAGCTCCCGGCCGACGCCCCGGCGACCGTCGAGTTCGACGACGTCACCTTCGGGTACGACAACGAGCGCCCCGTCCTCGACGGCCTCACCTTCGAGATCCGCCCCGGCGAGACCCTCGCCGTGGTCGGCTCCTCCGGCTCAGGCAAGTCCACGGTCTCCCTCCTCCTCCCGCGGTTCTACGACGTGACGCGCGGCGCCGTCCTCATCGGCGGCCACGACGTCCGCGAGCTCACCCTCGACTCGCTCAGGTCCGCGATCGGGCTGGTCCCCGAGGACTCCTTCCTCTTCTCGGACACGGTCCGCAACAACATCGCGTACGGCCGCCCGGACGCGACCCAGGAGGAGATCGAGAAGGCCGCCCGCGCCGCCCAGGCGGACCGGTTCATCAGGGAGCTCCCCGACGGCTACGACACCACGGTCGGCGAGCACGGCCTCACCCTCTCCGGCGGCCAGCGCCAGCGCGTCGCGCTCGCCCGCGCGATCCTCACCGACCCGCGCCTGCTGGTCCTCGACGACGCCACCTCCGCCGTGGACGCCCGCGTCGAGCACGAGATCCACGAGGCGCTGAAGCAGGTCATGCAGGGCCGGACCACCCTCCTGATCGCCCACCGCCGCTCCACCCTCAACCTCGCCGACCGCATCGCCGTCCTGGACGGCGGCCGGCTCGCCGACCTCGGCACCCACGAGGAGCTCCAGCAGCGCTCCGCCCTCTACCGCCGCCTGCTCACCGACCCCGACGAACTGGGCGGCGTCTCGCCCGGCCACGCCCAGCCCGCCTGCCCGCAGGAGGACACCTCCATGGGGGTCCCCCCGCCCGAGTGCATTCGAGGGTGGGGGAGGGACGAGCTGGACGCCGAGTTCGACGCGGAGAGCGGCATCACGCCCAGGCTCTGGGCGGGGGAGCGCGAGCGCCGGGACCTCGCGATGGACGAGAGCCCGGCCACCCCCGAACTCCTCGCCCAGGTCGACGCGCTGCCCCCGGCGACCGACGTCCCGGACATCGACGAGGCCCGCGCGGTCACGCCGGAGGAGTCCTACGGCCTACGACGGCTGCTGCGCGGCTTCGGTCTGCCTCTCCTCGTCAGCCTGGGCCTGGTCGCCGTGGACGCGGGGATGGGCCTGCTCCTCCCCGTCATGATCCGGCACGGCATCGACGACGGCGTCTCCCAGATGGCGCTCGGCGCCATCTGGGCGGCCTCCCTCCTCGCCCTGCTCTTCGTCCTCGTCCAGTGGGCGGCGCAGACCGGCGAGATCCGGATGACCGGGCGCACGGGTGAGCGGGTCCTGTACTCCCTCCGACTGAAGATCTTCGCCCAGCTCCAGCGGCTCGGACTCGACTACTACGAGCGGGAGTTGACCGGCCGGATCATGACGAGGATGACGACGGACGTCGACGCGCTGTCGACGTTCCTGCAGACGGGCCTGGTCACGGCGTTCGTCTCGGTCGTCACCTTCTTCGGCATCATGGTCGCCCTGCTGGTGATCGACGTACAGCTCGCGCTCGTCGTCTTCGCGACCCTGCCCCCGCTGATCGTCGCCACGTTCTTCTTCCGCCGGGCGAGCGTGAAGGCGTACGAGCTGGCCCGTGAGCGGGTGTCGTTGGTCAACGCCGACCTCCAGGAGTCGGTGTCGGGGCTCAGGATCGTGCAGGCGTTCCGGCGCGAGCGGGACGGCGGGGCGCGGTTCGCGGAGCGCAGCGACAGCTACCGCAAGGCCCGTATCCGCGGCCAGTGGCTGATCTCGATCTACTTCCCCTTCGTGCAGTTCCTGTCGTCGGTCGCCGCGGCGGCGGTGCTGATCGTGGGCGGCGCCCGGGTCGACGACGCCACGCTGACCACCGGCGCCCTGGTGGCGTACCTGCTCTACATCGACCTGTTCTTCGCGCCCGTCCAGCAGCTCTCCCAGGTCTTCGACGGCTACCAGCAGGCGACCGTCTCGCTGGGCCGCATCCAGGAACTCCTCCAGGAGCCGACGTCGACCAAGGACGCGGACGAGCCGCTCGAGGTGCTGTCCCTGCGGGGCGAGATCGCCTTCGAGGACGTGCACTTCAAGTACGGCGAGGAGGAGGAAGCCCTGAGCGGCATCGACCTGCGCGTCCCCGCCGGGCAGACGGTCGCCTTCGTCGGTGAGACGGGCGCGGGCAAGTCGACGCTGGTCAAGCTGGTGGCCCGCTTCTACGACCCGACGGGCGGCCGGGTCACGGTCGACGGCACGGACCTGCGGGCCCTCGACATCACGTCGTACCGCCACCGCCTGGGCGTCGTCCCGCAGGAGGCGTACCTCTTCCAGGGCACCGTCCGCGACGCCATCGCCTACGGCCGCCCGGACGCCACGGACGCCGAGGTGGAGGCGGCGGCTCGCGCGGTCGGCGCGCACGAGATGATCGCCACGCTGGAGGGCGGCTACCTCCACGAGGTCGCCGAGCGCGGCCGCAACCTCTCCGCCGGACAGCGCCAGCTGATAGCCCTGGCCCGCGCCGAACTGGTCGACCCGGACGTCCTCCTCCTCGACGAGGCGACGGCGGCCCTGGACCTGGCCACGGAGGCCCAGGTCAACCAGGCGACGGACCGCCTGGCAGGCCGCCGTACGACACTCGTGGTCGCCCACCGGCTGACCACGGCCGCCCGCGCGGACCGGGTGGTGGTGATGGATCACGGGCGGGTCGTCGAGGACGGTACGCACGACGAGTTGCTGGCCCGGGACGGGCGGTACGCCGAGCTGTGGCGGACGTTCGTCGGGGCGCCCGAGCCGGAGGAGCCGGTCGGCGCGTCCCAGTGACGGTCGCGCAACCATCCGACTTACGTCATGCGTCCGTACACCCGTACGCACATCGTCGCGGTACGGGAGGACGACAGTGAGCTGTGGTGTGATACGGCGGCGCCTCGCGCTCGGCATGGCCGTGCTGACCACGTCCGGACTGCTCGCCGTCGCCACCCCGACCGACGCGCGGGCCGCCACCGCGCCCTGCGCCGGACGCAAGGTCAAGACGCTCACGTTCTCCACCGGCTCGGTGCAGATCTACAAGCGGCGCGGCTACGTCTGCGCGGTCACGCTCCCCAAGAGGCCCGGCGTCAAGCGGCACATGATGGTCAGCGTGAAGATGTGGGCCTTCCGCCCGGTCGTCGACCAAGGGCGGTACGCCTACCGCGCCGGGCCGGTGACCGTGCACGCCGGCCGGCGGAGCGTGTGGGTGGAGGGCGCGGTGGGCCGGGGATCGGTCGACTCCGGGCGCTGGATCCGCTTCTGAACACAGGCACTGAGTCACAGGCACTGAGTCGCGGCCCGCTACAGGGTTTTCCCCATCAACCGTCATATCCCCTGGTGCTGAGGCGACTTGCTCCGCTAGCTTCCGGCGCACATCTGTACTCACAGGGGAGGGTGCATGCGCAAGGCGCTCAGATGGCTGCTGGCGTTCACAGTGCTCATAGGCACGTTGAGCACGGCGGGCGCGGCCACCGCCGCCGAGCCGGAGGCCGAAGGCACCACAGGCACTACAGGCACCACCGCGACCACGGACATCAAGGAACGGCTGCTCTCCATACCGGGGATGAGCCTGATCGAGGAGAAGCCCTACACCGGGTACCGCTTCTTCGTCCTCGACTACACCCAGCCGGTGGACCACCGGCACCCGTCCAAGGGCACGTTCCAGCAGCGGATCACCCTGCTGCACAAGGACGTCAGCCGCCCGACGGTCTTCTTCACCAGCGGCTACAACGTCTCCACCACGCCCCGCCGCAGCGAGCCGACCCAGATCGTGGACGGCAACCAGGTCTCCATGGAGTACCGCTTCTTCACCCCGTCCCGGCCCGACCCGGCCGACTGGACCAAGCTGGACATCTGGCAGGCGGCCAGCGACCAGCACCGTATCTTCAAGGCCCTGAAGGCGATCTACACCGAGAAGTGGCTCTCCACGGGCGGCTCCAAGGGCGGCATGACCGCCACCTACTACGAGCGCTTCTACCCGCGCGACATGGACGGCGTCGTCGCCTACGTCGCCCCCAACGACGTGGTGAACAAGGAGGACTCGGCCTACGACCGCTTCTTCGCCACCGTCGGCACCAAGGAGTGCCGCGACCGGCTGAACGGCGTGCAGCGGGAGGCGCTGGTGCGCCGGGAACCGATGGAGAAGAGGTACGCGGCGTACGCGGCGGAGAACGGCTACACCTTCGACACCGTCGGCAGCCTTGACAAGGCTTACGAGGCCACGGTCCTTGACTACGTCTGGGGCTTCTGGCAGTACAGCCTGCTCTCCGACTGCGGCTCGATCCCGGCCGACGCGAAGAACGCCACCGACCAGGAGATCTGGGACTCCATCGACACCATCGCCGGGTTCTCCTTCTACACCGACCAGGGCCTGTCGCCGTACACGCCGTACTACTACCAGGCGGGCACGCAGCTCGGCGCGCCGACGATCCACTTCCCGCACATCGAGAAGAAGTACAACCGCTACGGCTACCAGCCGCCCCGGAACTTCGTCCCGCGCTCGATCCCGATGAAGTTCCAGCCGTTCGCGATGCTTGACGTGGACAGCTGGGTGCGGCACAACGCCCGGCAGATGCTCTTCGTCTACGGCGAGAACGACCCGTGGGGCGCGGAGCCGTTCCGCCTCGGCAAGGGCGCGAAGGACAGTTACGTCTTCACCGCCCCCGGCCTGAACCACGGCGCGAACGTGGCCGGTCTGGTGCCGGATCAGAAGGCGCTCGCCACGGCCAGGATCCTCGACTGGGCGGGCGTGGCCCCGTCCGCCGTCCAGGCCGACCCGTCGGCGGCCAAGCCGCTGGCGAAGTTCGACGCGAAGCTGGACAAGCGGGACGTGGAGCGCGAGATGACTCTACGGCCGTAACTCTGCCGCCGTAACTCACCTGTTGTGCCCGGCCGTTGGTCACACCGGCCGGGCACAGCCCACCGGCTGCTCGCCGCCGAGCTGGACGTACAGGGCGGTCGACAGCGGGCATTCGGCGCGCTTGCCGACCGCCTTCGTCACCTCGTACTCCGGCTTCCTCTCGCCCTCGCCGTCGCACGCCGTCTCCCGGACCTGGCCGTCGCCCAGGGCGTAGACGCAGTCTCCGACGATGGTGCGCGGCCCGCCCCCGCCGCCCGGGTCGCCCGGATGCGGCGGCTGCAGGTTGCGCATGCAGGCGTAGCCCTGCGCCACCGTCCCGTCGCCGTCCTCGTCCGACGCCGGGCTCTGCGCGCTGATGTGCAGCACGAAGTCCGTGGTCGCCGGACACGGCGGCCCGTCGCCCACCGTGCCGTCACGCCGCGCCACGACCCGCGCCGCCGCCCGCTCACCCGTACACGCGACCTCGGTGAAGCTGGTCGTACCGAAGGAACTGCACTCGTCGACCGCGAGGAACACCGCGCCGTACCCGGAGGTCCGCGTCGGCGAGGGCGTCACCTCCCCGCCGAGCCGGCCGTCCTCCTCGCCTGCTCCGCCCGCACCGGACGCCGACCCCGAACATCCCGTGAGCAGGGCGGCGAGCAGCGCCAGCAGTGCGCACACCACCCCCACGGAGCCTCTCTCGCGCATCGCCATCCCCCCGGGTAACCCCGTCCAGCGTGACCCGCCGTGGCGGGCCATGCCAGACATTCGGGGGGCTTTGCGCCTTTTGGGGATGGTGCGCCGGTTGCGTGGCGTACGTCTAGTACGACAGCCCGTAGCCGACCGGATACAGCACCCGCGTGGGCTCGTCCGCCCGCTGCACCGGCACCGGCAGCTTCCCGCGCGGCTCGACCCGGCCCGCGATCACCCGTGCGGCGGCGCGCAGTTCGACGTCGGTCCAGGAGTATGCCGCCAAGCAAGCCCGGACGGACGGCAGGTGGGCCACGTCGTACGGATTGCGGATCGCGACCGCCACGACCGGCTTCCCCGTGGCCACCAGCTGCTCGACGAGGGTCTTCTGGGCGCTGGTCGCCGTGACGTTGTAGGTCCCGGCCACCACCGCGTCCACGCCCCGCGCCGCCGCGACGGCCTGGGCGATGGTGGTGGCGGAAGGCGTCGTGCCGGTGGACAGGGCGGTGGCCGTGAAGCCGAGTTCGGTGAGGGCGGTGGCGAGGACGCCGGTGGGCGGGCCGGTGGTCCCCGACGGTGAGGCGGGGTCGGCGCCGACGACGAGGAGCCTCGGGTGGCGGCGACGGGAGAGCGGCAGCAGACGCCCCTCGTTGACCAGCAGCGTGGTCGTCCGTTCGGCGATCCGGTCGGCCGCCGCCAGGTGTGCGGCGGTGCCGACGGTCCGGGTGACGCCGGCCTGGCTGACGTACGGGGACTCGAACAGCCGCAGTCCCGCCTTCAGCCGCAGAATCCGCAGGATCGACGCGTCGAGCCGCTCCTCGGTCAGTTCCCCCTCCTGTACGGCCTTCAGCACGGCGTTCCACGCGACGGCCAGGGAGGGCGGGTTGAGGAGCTGGTCCACGCCGGCCTTGAGCGCGAGCACGGGCACGCGGTCGTCGCCGTACTTGGTCCGCACGCCCTCCATGCCGAGCGAGTCGGTCACCACGACCCCGTCGTAACCGAGCTCCTCACGCAGGATGCCGGTGAGGATCGGGCGGGAGAGGGTGGCCGGGTCGCCGGAGTCGTCGAGGGCCGGGAACTGGATGTGCGCGGTCATGATCGAGTCGATGCCGGCCCGGATGGCGGCCCGGAAGGGCGGCGCGTCCAGCGCGTCCCACTGCGCACGTGTGTGGGTGATGACCGGGAAGCCGTAGTGGCTGTCGACGGAGGTGTCGCCGTGCCCCGGGAAGTGCTTGGCGGTGGCGGCGACCTGGGAGCGCTGGTACCCGGCGACCTCGGCGGCGACCAGGCCGGCGACGGCGTCCGGCTCGGAGCCGAAGGAGCGTACGCCGATGACCGGGTTGGCCGGGTTGACGTTCACGTCGGCGACGGGGGAGTAGTTCTGCCGGACGCCGATCGCGCGCAACTCCTGGCCGGCGATACGGCCGAGGGTGCGGGCGTCGGCGCGGGAGCCGCCGGCGCCGACGGCCATGGCGCCGGGGAAGAGGGTGGCGGGCTCGCCGACGCGGCAGACGATGCCGTGCTCCTGGTCGGTGGAGATGAGCACGGGCAGCCCGCGCTGCCGCTCCAGGGACGCCTTCTGGATCCCGTTGGACAGGTCGGCGATCTGATGCGGATCCCGGGTGTTGTGCGCCCAGGTGAAGTAGATGATCCCGCCGACCCGGTACCGGGCGACCAGCTCGGCGGCCGTGCGGACGCCGAGCTCCTTGAGGTTGGCGTCGATGTCGGCCTGGTCGGGGGCGGTGGCGGAGTGGCCGTACACCCGCGTCACGAAGAGCTGGCCGACCTTTTCCGGGAGGGTCATGCGGGAGATCAGGGCTCGGAGTTGCTTGTCGCTCTTGTCGCTCTTGTCGCTCTTGTCGTTCGTGGCGCCCGCGTGGGCGGGGTTGCCGATCGTCAGGGCCGTGGTGATGCCTGCGGTGCCGGCGAGAAAGGTGCGTCTGGAGGGCATGTGCGCTCCTTCCGGAGTCCGTTGAAGGAAACTTCCGAGGAGCCAGCAATATCCGGGAAGTTTCTGCCGGTCAAGGGACCACGCACCGGCCATGGGGCCATGGAGGGGCCGCCATCGGCGCAGTTGGAGGGGGGCGCGCCGATGGCGGCGTGCTGCCGGCCGTGGCACGGCGGAGAGGGTTGGTCAGCGATCGCAGCCAGCAGCGAGGGCTGACACCGCACCACGGTGACTCTCCGGCAGCTTGCGGATTGGACGAGCGGGAGTGGGGCGGGGTTCCCGGCTCCGGCCTGATTTCCCGAAGTCGGTGGGGGCGGGGGTGGTGGGTTGAACGGGGTGGTGTGTGCGGGCGACGCGGACGTATGGTCGAGCGCATGGATCAGCTTCTGCCGCTCCTGATGGTCATCGCCTTCCTGGCGGTTGTGCTCGGCTTCTTCACCTGGCTGGCGAGGCACATCCGCCGGCGGGGTACGGCGGGTGGGGCGCTGCGCGGGGCGATGGCGGCCTACGACGAGGCGTTCCACGGGACGGCGGCGGACTCGTACTACGAGATGCAGGTCCAGGCGGAGGGGGCCCGGCCCTCATAGGGTCAGGTCACGTGAGAGTGCCGGTGGAACAGATCTGCCAATCGCTGGGTGCCTCAACGCCGGTGCGTCAGGCCGAGTCGTTCAGTAGTCGGGACAGGTGGTCGCGGCCTGCGGCCAGCAGGGTGGGCAGCGGCGGCGCCGCCTCGTACCAGCGCTTCTCGTACTCCCAGCAGAGCCAGCCGTCCCACTCGTGGCGGGAGAGGACGTCCACGCACTCGGTGAGCGGCAGGACGCCGGCGCCGAGGGGTACCGGGGTCGTGTCCTCGGCCGAGGCGATGTCCTTGACCTGGACGTATCCGAGGTACGGCGAGAGCGCCGCGTACGTCTCCGAGGGCTGCTCGCCGCCCAGCCAGGTGTGCATGACGTCCCAGAGCGAGCCGACCTGGCGGTGGCCCACCAGGCCGAGGACGCGGATCGCGTCGGCGCCGGTGCGGTGCGAGTCGTGGGTTTCGAGCAGGATGCGTACGCCGCAGTCGGTGGCGTACTCCGCGGCCGTGCCGAGCCTCCGGGCGGCCGTGGCGTCGGCCTCCTCGCGGCTCTGTTCCGCGGTGGCGCCGGGGAAGACCCGGACGAAGGGGGCGCCCAGGTCGCGGGCGAGGTCGAGCAGGCGGCGGATCTCCTCTATCACGGGCTCGTCGTCGCCCGGTGCGGCCACCCGGGCGTACCCCGCGAGGCCGAGGAGTTCCACTCCCGCCGCCTTGAACTCGGCCGCCGTATCGGTACGGCGGGTCAGGTCGAGGCCGGTGTGCACCGGCTCCTCCGGATGCGCGCGCAGTTCGACGCCGTGGTAGCCGTGCGTGGTCGCGAGCCGCAGCACTTCCGGGAGGGGGAGGCCGGGGACGCCGAGGGTGGAGAACGCCAGTTTCATGGTCCCTACTGTCACTCGCCGGGGTGCTCGGGTCCAGACGGGGGCGCCTCGTGGCGGTCCCGCGCCCAGACGCAGCGAGCGGCTCTCCGGTCAATCTTCCCCGCCGTGCAGCTCCAGGCGCCAGTCCTGGCCGTTGAGGTCCTGGCCGAAGGAACGGTGGGGTTTCTCGGCGACCAGGACGAAACCGTGGCGCTGGTAGATGCGGCGGGCGGCGGCGAGGATGTCGTTGGTCCACAGGACCACATCCCGGTAGCCGACGCCGCGGGCGAAGTCGACGACGGCCCGCACGAGCCGGTCGCCGATGCCGAGACCGCGGGCGTCGGGCTCGACGAGCAGGAGCCGCAGGCGGGCGGTGGCGGGAGCCTCGTCCCGTACGCACATCACGCACCCCACCGGACGCCCGTCCAGCTCGGCGATCCACACCCGCTCCAGATGCGGATCGTGATCCTCGGCGAAGTCGGCGACGATCCTCGCGACCAGCCCCTCGTAGTCGGTGTTGAAGCCGTACTCGGCGGCGTACAGGGCGGCGTTGCGCTGCACGATCCAGCCGAGGTCGCCGGGGCGCGGTTCGCGCAGGACGACGTCCTCGCGGCGGGGAGGGCGGCCGTCGGAGAGGAGCTCGCGGACGGTCCGCATCGCCTCGGACAGGCGGGGGCGGTCGGCGGACGGGACGGTGGCGAGCAGCGCGCCGACGCTCTCGTTGGCGCGCTCGGCCAGCAGCACGGCGGTCTCGCGGCCGCGCGCGGTGAGCGTGATGCGGCGACGGCGTGGATCGCGCGCGGACGGGGCGCGCTCGACGAGCCCGTCCTGCTCGAACTTGTTCAGGATGCGGCTCAGGTACCCGGCGTCCAGGGAGAGCTCGGTGCGCAGATCGGCCACGTCCGTACGCGGGGAGTGCGCGAGCTCGTACAGGACGCGGGACTCGGTGAGGGTGTAGGGGGCGTAGAGGTGGCGGCTGTAGTCGAGGGCGCCGATGACGTTCGTGTAGAAGCGGTTGAAGGCACGGATGTCCTGGACGCTCATGATCGTCGACCCCCGGATCATTGACTCAGTCAGAGATATCGTTGGGTCGAGCGTAGGCCGCAGGACGCCGTCCGTCCATGGATTTCCGGCAGTCGGCCGCCGCGCGGTACGGGGGTCAGGGGTCGGAGCCTCCGGGGGCATCGGCACCCTCTCGGCCGACCGAGTCGGGTGGTGGGTGGGCATAGGCCCGGGGGTCTGGGGGCAGAGCCCCCAGCGAGGCCCGCACAAACGCCGGTCACCCCTCAGAGCGACGGCCCCGGAGGCCCCCCGCACCCACGCCGGTCACTTCTCAGAGCAACGGCACCATCAACCCCGCGGCACCCCGGAGGACCCCCGTACCATCAGCTCCCCCCGAACCGTCGCGATCCCCCCGGGCGGCGGCTCCTCCCGCCCCATCGCGATACGCCCGGCCCGCGCCCCCGCCTCCGCCAGCGGCAACCTCACCGTCGTGAGCGAAGGCACCGCGTCGATGCTGAACGGCAGGTCGTCGAACCCGGCGACCGACACGTCCTCCGGGATCCGCAGCCCGGAGTCCCGCAGCGCCGCGCACGCCCCCAGCGCGACGGAGTCGTTCGCGGCGACCACGGCCGTCAGGGACGGATCCCGCCGCAGCAGCTCCAGCGTGGCCTCGTAGCCGGACCGCCGGTCGTACCGCCCGTGCACCGTCCAGCGCGGATCCTCCTCGATCCCGTGGGCCTCCAGTGCCGCCCGGTGGCCCTCCAGTCGGTGGCGGGTCGTCGTACGCTCCTCGGGACCCGCGATGTAGCCGAGTCGCCGGTGCCCCAGGTCGATCAGGTGTTCCGTCAGCTCACGCCCGCCCCCGCGGTTGTCGAAGGTCAGCGCGATCGCCCGGGTGTCCGGCGCCGGCGGCCGCCCGCACAGCACCACCCGCGTCCCCGCGTCCTCCAGCCTCCGCATCTTCGCCGACATCGCCGCGCTGTGCGCCGCGTCCTCGATGGCACCGCCGGTCAGCACGACCGCCGCGGCCCGCTGCCGCTGGAGCAGGGTCAAGTACGTCAGCTCCCGCTCGGGAGAGCCACCGGTGTTGCACACCACCGCCAGCCGTTCCCCGCCGGCCCGTCCGCCCGGCCCCCCGATCTCCGACTGGATCGCGCCCGCCATGATCCCGAAGAACGGGTCGGCGATGTCGTTCACCAGGATCCCGACCAGGTCCGAGGTCGCGGCGGCCAGGGCACTCGCCGGGCCGTTCAGTACGTAGTCCAGCTCGTCCACCGCCCGTAGCACCCGCTCACGGGTCGAGGCGGCGACGGGGTAGTTCCCGTTCAGTACGCGCGACACCGTCGCGGGGGAGACCTGGGCGCGGGCCGCCACGTCCGCCAGGGTCACCGTCATCTCGTCGTCCTCCGGTCGCGCATCTCGTCGTACTCCGTCGTCCCTCGTCGTACCTCGTCGAACACGGGCCAACGGCCCCCACCGGTTCCCTCACCCATGGTGTCGAGCAGACCTTAAAGCCCCCGACCTCCGTTGTTCGTCCCCTCGAACAACTCGACCTCGTCGCGGTCTTGTCCAGACCGCTGGTCAGAGGCTAGCTTCTCATTGGATAGAAAGCGCTTGCTGCAACGCTCATCAGTGAGGGCGTCCACGGCGCACACATTCACGTACGACTCATGTACGACTCGCGTACGACGCTGCGTACGACGCCTACGAAGGGAATGACGTGACACGCAAGACGGTGCGTATCGCCATGAACGGCGTGACCGGGCGCATGGGCTACCGCCAGCACCTGGTCCGCTCCATCCTGGCCCTCCGCGAGCAGGGCGGCCTCGACCTCGGCGACGGCACCGTGCTGTGGCCGGAGCCGATCCTGGTCGGCCGCCGCGAGCACGCCCTCAGGGCGCTCGCCGAGCAGCACGGCCTGGAGCACGTCTCGACGGACCTGGACGCGGTCCTCGCCGACCCGACCGTGGACATCTACTTCGACGCCCAGGTCACCTCCGCCCGCGAGGAGGCGCTCAAGAAGGCGATCGCCGCGGGCAAGCACATCTACACCGAGAAGCCCACGGCCACGGGCCTCGAGGGCGCCCTGGAGCTCGCCCGCCTCGCCGCCGACGCCGGCATCAAGCACGGCGTGGTCCAGGACAAGCTCTTCCTCCCGGGCCTGCTCAAGCTCAAGCGCCTCATCGACGGCGGTTTCTTCGGCCGCATCCTGTCCATCCGCGGCGAGTTCGGCTACTGGGTCTTCGAGGGCGACTGGCAGGCGGCCCAGCGCCCCTCCTGGAACTATCGTTCCGAGGACGGCGGTGGCATCGTTGTCGACATGTTCCCGCACTGGGAGTACGTGCTCCACGAGCTCTTCGGCCGCGTGAAGTCCGTCCAGGCCATCGCCACCACCCACATCCCGCAGCGCTGGGACGAGAACGGCAAGCCGTACGACGCGACGGCGGACGACGCCGCGTACGGCATCTTCGAGCTCGAGGGCGGCGCCATCGCCCAGATCAACTCCTCCTGGGCGGTCCGCGTCAACCGCGACGAGCTGGTGGAGTTCCAGGTGGACGGCACCGAGGGATCCGCCGTCGCCGGTCTGCGCAACTGCCGCGTCCAGCACCGCAGCGCCACCCCCAAGCCCGTCTGGAACCCGGACATCCCCGCCACCGAGGTCTTCCGCGACCAGTGGCAGGAGGTCCCCGACAACGCCGAGTTCGACAACGGCTTCAAGGCCCAGTGGGAGCTGTTCCTCCGGCACGTCTACGCCGACGCCCCCTACCACTGGGACCTCCTCGCCGGCGCCCGCGGCGTCCAGCTCGCCGAGCTGGGCCTGGCATCGTCGGCCGAGGGCCGCCGTATCGACGTCCCGGAGGTCGCGCTGTGAGCATCCGACTGCCCGACAGCAGCGGAGCCTTGCGGACCTACGAACCCCGCACGGAACCCCTCGCCCTCACCCCGGCTTCCCCCTTCACCTCCCGTACGGTCTTCTCCGCCGCCCATGTCGTGGCCGACCCGTACGCCGACGTGTCCCCCGACGCGCCCGCCGCCGTCGACTGGGACGCCACCCTCGCCTTCCGCCGCCACCTGTGGTCGCACGGGCTGGGCGTGGCGGAGGCCATGGACACCGCCCAGCGCGGCATGGGCCTGGACTGGGCGGGCGCGGCCGAGCTGATCCGCCGCAGCGCCGCCGAGGCGAAGGCGGTCGGCGGCCGGATCGCGTGCGGCGTGGGTACGGACCAGCTGGCCGCCACGGAGATCGGCTACCCGTACAGCCTCGACGAGATCCGGGCCGGGTACGAGGAACAGCTCGCGGTGGTCGAGGAGTCGGGCTCCCAGGCCATCCTCATGGCCTCCCGGGCCCTGGCCGCCGTGGCCAAGAGCCCCGAGGACTACATGGAGGTCTACGGCCATCTCCTGCGCCAGTCCTCCGAGCCGGTGATCCTGCACTGGCTGGGCCCGATGTTCGACCCGGCGCTGGAGGGCTACTGGGGTTCCACCGACCTGGACGCGGCCACGAACACCTTCCTGGAGGTCATCGCCGCGCACCCCGACAAGGTCGACGGCATCAAGGTCTCCCTCCTGGACGCCCAGCGCGAGATCGACCTGCGCCGCAAGCTCCCCGACGGCGTCCGCTGCTACACGGGCGACGACTTCAACTACCCCGAGCTGATCGCGGGCGACGAGCAGGGCTTCAGCCACGCCCTGCTGGGCATCTTCGACCCGCTGGGCCCGCTGGCGGCCGAGGCGGTACGGGTCCTGGACACGGGCCACGTGCAGGGCTTCCGCGACCTGCTCGACCCCACCGTCGAACTCTCCCGCCACCTCTTCCAGACCCCCACCCGCTTCTACAAGACGGGCGTGGTCTTCCTGGCCTGGCTGGCCGGCCACCAGTCGCACTTCACGATGGTCGGCGGCCTGCAGTCGGCCCGCTCCCTCCCGCACTTCGCCCGCGCCTACGAACTCGCCGACGGCCTGGGCTTGTTCCCGGACCCGAAGCTGGCGGAGGAGCGGATGAAGAACCTGCTGAGCCTGTACGGAGTGAACCAGTGACCGGCCTCGAACGCTTCTCCATCAACCAGATGACGGTCAAGCAGCTGTCGATGCCCGAACTGGTTGAGGCATGCGGTGAGTTGGGCGTCCAGAACATCGGCCTCTGGCGCGAGCCGGTCCAGTCGTACGGCCTGGAGGCCACGGCCAAGCTGGTCCGCGACGCGGGCCTGACCGTCACCACCCTCTGCCGCGGCGGCTTCTTCACGGCGATCGACCCGGCCGAGCGCGCCAAGGCGCTGGACGACAACCGCCGGGCGGTCGACGAGGCCGCCACCCTCGGCACCGACGTGCTGGTCCTGGTCTCCGGCGGTCTGCCGGCCGGCTCCAAGGACCTGCACGGCGCGCGGGAGCGGATCGCCGACGCGCTGGGAGAGCTGGGCCCGTACGCGCAGGAGCACGGCGTGAAGCTGGCCATCGAGCCGCTCCACCCGATGTACGCCTCCGACCGCTGCGTGGTCTCCACCCTCACCCAGGCCCTCGACCTCGCGGAACGCTTCCCGGCCCAGCAGGTCGGCGTCACGGTGGACACGTACCACATCTGGTGGGACGACAACGCACCCGAGCAGATCGCCCGGGCCGGCGCCTCCGGCCGCATCCACACCTTCCAGCTCGCCGACTGGACCACGCCGTTGCCCGAGGGCGTCCTCAATGGCCGCGGGCAGATCGGCGACGGGGCGATCGACATGCGGGAGTGGCAGGGCTACGTCGAGGCCGCCGGGTACAGCGGGGCCATCGAGGTGGAGCTGTTCAACGACGGGCTGTGGGCGCGAGACGGCAGGGAAGTGCTCGCCGAGACCGCAGAACGCTTCGTGACGCACACGGCGGACTGACCGATCAGCGGCCTGCCCGCCTCCGCCACGGACGGGCAGGCCACGGCCGTAGGATCGGGCGCGACACCCGAACGAACGGATGCCGACGCCCATGTGCCGCTGCCCGCCGCGGAGATCCTGTTCGCGGAGGAGGGCGACGTACTCACCCTCCTCCGCGATCCAGAATTACGCACCGGATTCCTGGACGTGGAGGACCGGACGTGACGGCACCTCAGCCGCCGATGCGGCCGTCCTTGACGGCGGTGACGAACGACGTCCAGCCGCCCGCTGAGAAGACCAGCGCCGGGCCGGTGGGGGCCTTGCTGTCGCGGACGGGCACGCCGTGGTGACCGCAGGCGACCTCAAGGCACTCGCCCTGGTTGCCGCCGCTGTAGCTCGACTTGTACCACCCGGTGAGGTTGGACGAGTCGGAGACGGTGTGCTCACTGCTGACCATGCTCGTGTTCCTCTGCTGCCACCCTGACGAGCGCCAGGGACTCCTGCTTCGACAACGCGTCGCTCAGGGCAAGAGCGTAAGAGGCCTGGCAGGCGTTCACCAGGGCTGGATCGTCAAGCAGTTGGCCGACGAGGAAGCCTTCGACGTAGGCCACGGGAGCGGAATCCTCGAAGCTCATGAGAGTGAGCAGGCTATGCATCAGAGCATGTGCGCCGACGCCGTACGGAAGGACATGCAGGCGCAACCGACCGGCCTCTGCCATGTCTGCGATTTTGTGCAGTTGTTCCGCCATGACCTGCGGGCCACCGACGCGACGCCGGAGTACGGCCTCGTCGAGCAGTGTCCAAATGACCGGTTTCAACGGCCCGTCCAGAATCCGGGCACGCTCTGTTCGAATGACAACTTCGTCGTCAAGTTCCTCGGCCGTGTGGTTGGGGCGGTACGCAGCGAATACCGCCCGCGCGTAGTCGGGGGTCTGAAGCATCCCGGGAACCAGGGAGAGGGCGAACTGCTGGATCAGGGTGGCTTGTTGCTCCAGCGCGGCGGCGGCAGCGAAGTGGACGTCGTACTTGCTCTCCAGATCCTCCAGCCACCGAGCGAAGAACCCGTCCGTTCCCAGCGCCCGGTCGATCCGCTGCGCGTCATCAGGCTTCGGCAGCCGTCTCCCGGCCTCGAAGTGGCTGATCAGCGTGGGCGAGCACACGACCTGATCGCCCAGTTCCTCCTGGGTGAGCCCGGCTGCCGCCCGTCGCAGCCTCAGTTCCTCTCCGTACTTCTGTCGTTGCGTCCGAGGCTTGCGAGTCTCGCTCATGAGGCCAACTCCCGTTCCTGACAGAGGCGATGTCAAGTCCCCACCTCTGGCAGCGTAGCCACCGCCGACCCCATTCTGTGAGTGATTCGCAACAGAACGCAGTCACCGCAGGTGGGAAAGCAGGTCGACGTGGCAAACCGCATCACCCGGCTCTTCGAGCCGTTCCTGCGCCTCCTCTCCCCGGCACGCAGACGCCGCCTCCCGGCACCTCCCCCCGAGAGCACTCCGCCGATGCAGGGATCCGGAGGCCTCGGCTCGATGGTGATCGGCCGAGAGGGGAGGATCCGGTGAGCAGTGCGGGCCACGAGCAGTCGACCGCCCGCCTGTTGCCCTGGACAGGGCAGGAGGGCAAACGCTGCTACGTCGTGGGCGACGGCACGGGGTATGTCTCGCGTCTCGCCGACGAGACGGAACGCGTCCAACTCGGCATGGCCAGCGATCTCCTCGGCCACGCAGCCGAACTCCTTGCACAGGCAGACACGACCCGAGGGGAGTTGCACTACCTCGCCAGTCGGCTCAGCGAGTCCCTCCTGGACGTCAAGCGCGTCGCGGAGAGCAGGGGAGCGCGGTTGTGTGACTGACCCGAGGGCCGCGGACGCCTCAGGGCGGCAGCAGCGTCCCGAGCGGTCCCAGGTCGAGGTTGAGATCCTCCATGGTCAGGCCGTAGCGGTCGCACAGTTCGGCCATCCGGTCGTGGAGGAGCATCAGGGTCAGGCCGAGCCGTTCCTCCTGCTCCTCGGTCAGGTTGCCCTCGTCGACGCGGTGCAGGGCCTGCCGCTCCATCAGCTGGCGCAGCAGCTCGACGATGGTGAGGACCAGCTTGACGAGGTCCCGCTCCACCGTGTCGGGATCGGTCCGCAGGCGGCGCGCGGCGGCCCGGCCCCGGTCGGTGCGGGGCGGGGCCACGTCGTCCGGTTGGGCGGGCAGCAGGGAGAAGGCCCGGGTCGCGGCGTCGGCCACTTCCCGCAGCCGGTCGGCGGGCGGACGGTCAGGCGGGCTCGTCATCGTGGCCGCCTTGTCCCGTGAGGGCCCGTTCCGGGATGAAGGGTGCCCACTGTTCGTCCATCTGCTCTCGGACGGCGACCACCACCGCGCGCAGCGAGATCCGGACCAGGTCGATGTCGGCGATCGACAGGACGAGGTCGCCGGTCAGCACGACGCCGCCGCTCAGCAGCCGGTCGAGCAGGTCGATCAACGCCACCTGGGGCTGGCTGACCGGGCGGGCGTCGTAGTCGCCGTACTCGCTCACTGTCGTACTGCCCCTTCCCGCTCGTAGGGCTCCGGAGGCATGGCGAAGGAGTACGGGGCCCACGGGCCGGTGACGTCCACGCGGACGCCGGGGAGGCCGTCGGCGGCGTGCAGCATCCGGCTGCGGAACTCGTCGGCCAGACGGCGTGGGACGAGGTAGGCGTCGTTGGCGACGTTCTCGCCGGACACCTGGGCGAGGTTTCCCTGCTGCGGCCGGTGGCGGGCGCGCTCCACCGCCAGACCGCGGGCCTGCAGCTCCGTCCGCTGTACGGCCTCCTCGGCGACCCGCCACGTGTCCTCGCGTGTCTGGCGCCGACGCCTGCGGTCCCGCAGGTACGTGCGTCCCGGGCTCTGCTCGTCCGCCTCGTCGGCCGGGCCGGCCGATGGAGCCGGGGGCGGGGGCTCGGCGTAGACCTTGACGCCCCACTCCTCGTGGTCGGCGAGCCGGTCCAGCATCGCGGAGAAGGCCTCCTCCCGCTCGCTCAGCATCTCCCGGACCCGGTCGTCGTCGAGGTACACGGTGGCCAGCCGCAGGGGGAGGACCGTGGTGTGCGCGGCCAGGGTCTCGATGACGAGGTGGTGGGCCCGGGCCGTCGCCTCCAGCCATTCCAGGTCCTCCAGCCGGACCTTCAGCGCCGCCTCCGAGAACTCCTCCAGGGGCACGGCACCGACCGCGGCGGCCACCGCGCCCGAGTGGACCAGTGTGACCGGGGCGCCCTCCACGCCATGGACACCGGCGAGCGCGGTCCGCTCCAGCGCGGGGGAGGACCGCAGCACGGCGTACGCGTAGCTCAGCTGCCCGTTCACTGTCGTCGGCTCCGGTTCTCGACGTCCTTGGCGTCCTCGGCGTCCTCGGTCTTCCGCCGCTTGCGTCGCGGCTCAGTGCGCTGCTCACCCTCCGGCTCCGCGCGCCGCTCCCTACGGGGCTCTGTGCGTCGCTCCGCGCGTGACTCGGTACGGGGCTCCCGCTCGGCGTCATGCGATCGGCGGCGCTCGCCCGACCTGCTCTCGGACAGCTCCGCCGGGGACGACCTCGCGACCCGTCTGCGCAGCTCCTCCACCTCGGCGCGCAGGCGCTCGTTCTGCTCCTCCAGGGAGCGCCGGCCGTCGGCACGGGACGACAGGGCCGGATCGTGCTCCCACCAGTCGATGCCGATCTCCTTGGCCTTGTCGACCGAAGCCACCAGGAGACGGAGTTTGATGGTGAGCAGCTCGATGTCGAGCAGGTTGATCTTGATGTCGCCGACGATCACGATGCCCTTGTCGAGCACGCGTTCAAGAATGTCGGCGAGGTTCGCGCTGGACCCCTGGCCGCCGTACGGGGAGAGGGCCCGTGAAGGCGTGGGGACCGGGGAGTCGGACTGGCTCACGGCACACTCGACCTCGTTTTCTAGCCGTGGCGGCGGCGCTTCTCGGGCGCTTCTTCCTCGGCGTCCTCGGCGTCGTCGGCGTCGTCGTAACGGTCGTCGGGCTCCGGTCCTTCGTCCTCGTCCTCCTCCTCATCCTCGTCGAATCGGTCCTCGGGCCCTTCTTCCTCTTCCTCTTCCTCCTCGTAGCGCTCTTCGGGTTCTTCCTCTTCGGGCTCCTTCTCCGCGCGCTCCTCTTCGCGCTCCTCTTCCTCGGAGCGGCCCTCGGCCTCCTCCTCGCGGCCCTCGGCCTCGGCCTCCTCGACCTCCTCCGGCGTCCGGACCACCTCGCCCTCGCGGATCTCCCCGCGCCACCCCCCGGTGGCCTCTCCGCGCATCATGACGAAGGTGCGGTAGAGCTTCAGATCCAGCCGTGCGCGACGGCCCTGGGCCCGCCACAGGCTCCCGGTCTTCTCGACCACACCCTTGGGGAAGTACTCCAGGACGAGGAGCACCTTGGTGAGGTTCTCGCCGAGCGGGTGGAAGGTGACGACGCCCTTGGTGGTGGCCTTGTCCCCCTCGGTCGTCCAGGCGATCCGCTCGTCGGGCACCTGTTCCGTGATGTTGCCGTGCCAGCGACGGCTCGCCTTGGCGATCTTCACCTCCCACTCGGTGGTGGTGTCGTCCTTCTGCTCGACGTCGACCACGCCCTTGGCGAACCGGTCGAACTCCTGGAACTGCGTCCATTGGTCGTACGCCTCGCGCACCGGGACGCCCACGTCGATGTCCTCGATGATGGTGAGCTCCCGGCCGGTGCCGCCCGCAGGACCCTTCCCGTGCGTCTTCCCGGGGAGTACGTCCTTCGCCTTGTCCACCAGTGCGTCCTTGGCATGGGACGCGGTCGAGGCCAGGACCTCCTTGCCCGTCGGCAGCTGCGCGCCGAGCTTCTTGGCGCCCTTGCCCACGGTCTTGGCCAGCCCGCCAGGATTCATGTGCGCTTCGCCCAGCCGGCGCGCTCCGGAGCCCAGCCGGTGGCCCACGCCCTCCAGCATCAGCTGCACGCGGGCCTGGATGTAGCTCTCCAGCTCCTCCTTCAACCGGTTGGCGCCCGGGGCCTGTTGTGCCTGTTCCCGGGCCTTGGTGAGGGTCCCGGCACCCGCCGAGCCGCCTTCTGCCGCCTTGCCCTCAGCCATCGTCCTGCCTCCTCGACCCTGAGGTGCCGCTCTTCGGGCGGCTCTGTGCGGAGCCCGTCTTCCTCTTGCGCGGCTCGCTCCCCTGGTCCGACCCGCGGTGCTGCGCCTTCTCGCGGCCCTCGCCCCGACGCGCCGGGGCTCGCCGCGCCCGGCTCTGCCGCTCTTCGCCCTTCCGCTCCTCGCGACGTCCTTCGGCTTCGCGTCCTTCGTCCTCGCGCCCCGTGGCCCGGTCCTCTTCGTCCCGGTCCTCTTCTTCGTCCCGGTCCTCTTCGTCCTCACGCTCTTCTTCGGCCCGGGGCTCGTCCTCCCGGCCGCCCTCGCCCTCCTCCTTTTCGCCCTCCAGGTGTGCCTTTTCCTGCAGGCCCGCGGTGCGTTCGTGCAGGGTCTCGGCCAGGCTCTCGGCCTTCGCCGTCAGTACGGATGTCGCCGCCGCCTTGCTCGCCTCCGTCAGCTCGGTGCGCACCTGCTTGCGGATGCCGCTGAGGAACGAGGTGTCGAGCGCCTTGCCGAGCTGCCCGGGCCTGACCCGTGACCCGGCCAGCGCCGCGCCGATACTCAGGGCGAGCTTGGCCTTCTTCGTCCGCCCCAGGGCATAACCACCGAGGACGGCGGCGCCGATCTTGGCGTTGTTCATGATCCTGTCTTCTTCCTGCCCAGGCGTCACAGTCCGGGCTGCCCGCCCCGCTGGAGCTGGTAGACCCTGATCTCCTCCATGCGGCGCAGCAACTCCTCCTCGCGCCGTGCGAATGTCTCCTCGTCGATGCGGCCCTCGTCCCATGCCCGCTGCAGGTTCACGAGTGCTTCCTGTACGGGAGCGGGGTCGTAGAACTCGTTCTCGGCGGTCTTGACGACCTTGTCGAGCACCCAGCCGATGCCCCGCACGGGGGCGAACGGCAGGGTCAGGATCCCCGTGACCAGTCCCACATCGCCTCCTCAGACGAATCAGACGAATCAGACGAAGCTGTACGGCGGCAAGGGGCCTCGTAGCCGCAGCTCGATCCCCTCTCCGAAACGCTCGGCCAGCTCGCTGCCGGCGTCGGCGAATTCCTTGGACCGCTCGTCCTCCACCAGGAAGGACACGTTCACGAAGTACTGCTGGGACGGTGGAGCGAGCCTCTCGGACACCACAAACGGACGCAGGGCGGCGAGGACCTCTTCGCCGAGCGCCTGCTGTCGGTTCTGCACCTCCTGGGCCACGAGCTGGCCGAGCGCCAGCCGGTCCTCGTACGTTCCGCCGCCCTCGCGGGTCGCCTCGCTCAGCGCACGGGCCTGCTCGGACTCCTCCAGGACGGCGCGCAGCACCGTGTCCTCGTCCTGCACTCCCTTGACGTTGAACTCCACCATCCCGGTGAGCTCGTCGAGGCGCTGTGTGAAGGCCTCGGCCCGCTCCTCGAGAAGGGCCTGTACGGCGTCCTCGTCCGGGGCGACGAAGCCGAAACTCAACGGCAGAGTGGTGCCGTGGGCCCACAGACGCTCCTGGACCTCGTGATGCGCCCCCACGTCACGGCGTGCGATCGAAAGGTCCTCAGGGGCCTCGCTGACGACGGCGCACAGCTCACCGTTGCGGACCGCGTGCAACTCCGCGGGCGGCTCCCCGACGCCCTTGAGGCCCTCGAGGTTCAATGGATGCGACGCCTTGGTGATCGCGTACACGTACAGGGACATCGGCTCGCTCACTCCTCCCGGTCCCTCGAGGAACGGCGGCCGGAGCCGCGGTCGGTGTGCTCGTGTTGCTTCTCCCGCCTGGGCTCGCGCTCACGGTCGTCCCCCCGCCCCTTCTGGAGCGACTCGGTGACCGCCTCGACCGCGCCGGTCAGTGCTCCCTTGCTCTTTCCCCGGGCGCCCGACTCGACAGTGCCCTGGACGATGTCCGACAGCTGCGCGGGGGCCTTGCGGCCTGCCTCCAGGTCCAGCCGGTTGGCCGCCTCCGCGAAGCGCAGATACGTGTCGACGCTGGCGACGACGACGCGGGCGTCCACCTTCGCGATCTCGATGCCCACCAGGGACACCCGTGCGAACACGTCGATGACCAACCCCCGGTCGAGGACGAGTTCCAGCACGTCGTAGAGGCTCCCCGACCCGCCACCCCCGGCGCCTGCTACGGCGCCGCCGTCGCCCTGCGGCACCACAGTCACGATGTTCTTCCCTTCCTGCTGAGGGCAGCCGCACTCAGCGGCGGCTGTCTCTGTCGACTTGTGCGCGCGTGTACCGGCGTCCGCGCTCGTACGCCATGAGCCTGCCCGCGGGATCCAGAACGATCTGGTAGCTGGCCATCACGCTGCTCGTCTCCGGGACGCGCTCCAGCTCCAGGACCTCGACCTCGGCCTCCCAGCCCTGCTCGGTCGGCCTCAGCGCGGAAACCGTCTCGGGAGCCCGTCCCAGCAGTTCGGTGAGCTGCTCAATCGCGCTCTTCGTGGCCTCGGAGGCAGACACCCGTTCCCCGGCGGACGTGTTCCCCGACGAGCCGCGTGCCTTCTTCTGCTCACCATCAGTCGTGACAAATCACCTTCTTGCCCTATACCAATCGTCGACCCACTCCGTCGTGAGCGCCAGTCGGAAAAAATCCGCGGAGACCGTGCAACCCTTCCTCCACCCCGCGGGTCGTACTTGGCATCAGGACTTCTCGGAGGGGGATCTGGGGGGATCGCGGGGGTTCTGACGGGGAGGGAAAAGCCGAGGGAGCCCGGCCGATGCGCCGGGCTCCCTCGAAGCCTGTCCGGGTCATTTCCGGTTCAGAAGGACACGCAGAAGAACACTCAGAAGAACACCCCGCACCTCAGCAGCACATTCGCGTACGGCCGCGCTTCCCCGGTGCGTACGACCAGACGCGCGCCCCCCGACAACTCCTTGAGCCTCTTGTGCGGGACGAGGCCCAGGTCGGGAAAGTGAGCGGACAGCACGCTCGACGCCGCCGGATTGGCGTGCCGTATCTCCTCCGCCGCCATCGCGCCCTCCACCACCAGCTCGGTCAGCAGACCGTCCAGTACCTCGGCGAAGGACGGCACCCCGGCCCGGAAGGCGAGGTCCACGACCCGCGGGCCGTCGGGTATCGGCATGCCGGCGTCGCACACCAGCACCCCGTCTCCGTGGCCCAACTCGGCGAGGGCTCCGGACAGATGACGGTTCAGGATCCCGGCCTTCTTCACGGGGCGTCGACCTCCGCCGCCGTGGGGAAGGAGTCCTGCGCGCCCTGCTTCGTGACGGCCGCCGCCCCGACCCGGGCCGCGTACGCCGCCGCCTCCGCCAGGGACGAGCCCGCCCCCAGCCGCCACGCCAGCGCCGCGGTGAACGCGTCGCCCGCGCCCGTCGTGTCCACGGCCTCCACCCGCACGGACGGGACCCGGGTCACACCCTCCGTCGAGGCCACCAGGGCGCCCTCCGCGCCCAGCGTCACCACCACCGAGCGCGGCCCGCGCGCGAGCAGGACGCGCGCCCAGTCCTCGGGCTCCTCGCCCACCCGCGCCTCGCCCAGGATGACCTTCGCCTCGTGCTCGTTGACGATCAGCGGGTCGCAGGCCGCCAGGACCTCCGAGGGGAGGGGCCGGGGCGGCGACGGGTTCAGCACGAAGCGGCTGCCCGGCGTCAGGCTCCGTACGACCTCCACGACCGTCTCCAGCGGAATCTCCAACTGCGCCGAGACGACGCGGGAGGCGTGGAAGAGACTGCCCGCCGCTCGCACGTCCTCGGGCCTGAGCCGGCCGTTCGCGCCCGGCGAGACCACGATGCTGTTGTCCCCCGACGGGTCCACGGTGATCAGCGCGACCCCGGTCGGCGCCCCGCCGACCAGCACGCCCACCGTGTCCACGCCGGCCGCCCGCTGCGAGTCGAGCAGCAGCCGGCCGTGGCCGTCGTCGCCGACCCGGGCCAGCAGGGCCGTACGGGCCCCGAGCCGGGCGGCCGCGACCGCCTGGTTCGCGCCCTTGCCGCCCGGGTGGACGGCCAGGTCGGAGCCGAGCACGGTCTCCCCGGCCTCCGGCCGGCGCTCGACACCGATCACCAGGTCGGCGTTGGCCGACCCTACGACCAGGAGGTCGTAGTCGTACATGAGATGACTCCCCGCATAGATGCCTTAGGCCGCATAGATGCCATAGGCCGAATAGATGCCTTGGGGCGGACGGCCGAAGCGACCGCCCGCCCGTTCCCCGATGTCAGCCGCTGAACCCGGCCACGTTCGCCTCCGTGACCACCTTCACCGGCACCTTCACCGTCTGCTCGACCTTCTTGCCCTGGAGCGCCTTCAGCGCGTTGTCCACGGCGATCTTCCCCAGCTGGGTCGGCTGCTGCGCCACGGACGCGTACAGCGTGCCGTCCTTGACCGCGTTCAGGCCGTCCGGCGTGCCGTCGAAGCCGACCACGGAGACCGACTTGCCGGCCTTGGAGCCCAGCGCCTTGATCGCGCCGAGGGCCATCTCGTCGTTGGCGGCGATGACGCCCTGGACGTCCGGGTGGGCCTGGAGCAGGTTCGACATCACGTCGAGGCCCTTGGTGCGGTCGAAGTCGGCCGGCTGCTGGGCCACGACCTGGATGCCCGGGTAGGCCTTCAGGCCGTTGGCGAAGCCCTCGGCGCGCTCGCGGGCGGCGGAGGTGCCCGCCTGGCCCTGGAGGATCACGATCTTGCCCTTGCCGCCGAGCCTGTCCGCGATCGTCTTGGCGGCGAGTTCACCGCCCGCGACGTTGTCGGAGGCGACCAGCGTGTCCGTGGTGGCCTTGTTGACGACCCGGTCGACGGCGATGACCGGGATCTTCGCCTTGTCGGCGGCCCGTACCGACGGGCCCGCCGCGTCCGAGTCCACCGGGTTGACGATGATCGCGCCGAAGCCCGAACTGGTGAAGTTCTGCAGCTGGTTGGCCTGCTGGGAGGCGTCGTTCTGCGCGTCCGTGACGGTCAGGTCCACGCCCTGCTTCCTCGCCTCGGCCTGGGCGCCCGCGCGGATCTGCACGAAGAAGGGGTTGTTGAGGGTGGACAGGGACAGACCGACCTTCGGCGTCGAAGCGGACGAGGAGCCGTTGTGCAGGAAGGAGGTCGCACCGACGATGGCCACGGTGACCACCGCCGCCAGCGCGTACGTCGTCGCCTGCTTGCCCTTGCCCCCGCCCGACATGCCCGCGGTCAGCGGGGTCGCCCCTGCCTTGCGGCGCAGGGTGTCGAGCAGCACCGCCAGCGCGATCACGACACCGATGACGACCTGCTGCCAGAAGGCGGACACCGAAAGGAGGTTGAGCCCGTTCCTCAGCACCGCCAGGATCAGCGCGCCGATCAGCGTGCCGGACGCCTTGCCGGTGCCGCCCGCGAGGGAAGCGCCGCCGATGACGACCGCGGCGATCGCGTCCAGCTCGTAGCCGTCGGCCGCCTGCGGCTGCGCCGAGGACAGCCGGGAAGCGAGCACGACGCCCGCGGCGGCGGCGAACACGCCGGACAGGGCGTAGATGGCGAGCTTCTGCTTCTTCACCCGCAGGCCGGACAGCCGGGCGGCCTCCTCGTTGCCGCCGATCGCGTACATGGAGCGGCCGATGTATGTCCGGCCGAGCACGAACGCGGCGATCAGACCCATCACGACCATCACGAGCACCGGCACCGGCAGCCAGCCGCCGAGCGTGTCCCCGAGGTGCGAGACGGAGTCGGGGAAGGCGATCGGCGAGCCCTCGGAGATCACCAGCGACAGACCGCGGGCCACCGACAGCATGGCGAGCGTCGCGATGAACGGCGGCAGCTTGCCGTAGGCGATGAGGAAGCCGTTGACCAGGCCGGCCGCGATACCGGTGGCGACGGCCAGGAGGACCGCTATGACGACCGGGACGCCGTGCGAAGTGGCGCTCCAGGCGAGGACCGTGGCGGACAGGGCCGCCACCGAGCCGACCGACAGGTCGATGCCCGCCGAGACGATCACGAAGGTCACGCCGAAGGCGAGGATGGCGGTCACGGCCGCCTGGACGCCCACGTTCAGGAGGTTGTCGGTGGTCAGGAAGTCCCCGGACAGCGCCGACATGGCGACGACGAGGACGATCAGCGCGGTCAGCGCGCCGTTGTCGAGGAGCAGACGGCGGACCGCCGCGGCGCCACCGGCGCCCGATGTGCTCTTGAGCGTGTCAGCGGCCACGGCCGGCCTCCAGTTCAGTGGTGGTGGGGGTGCTTACCGCTTCAGTGGGGTTGCTTACCGCGAGTGCCATGACCGTGTCCTGCGTGGCCTCGTCGGCGGACAGCTCGCCCGCGATCCGGCCCTGCGCCATCACCAGCACCCGGTCGCTCATGCCGAGCACCTCGGGCAGATCGCTGGAGATCATCAGGACGGCGGCGCCGGCGGCCGTCAGTTCGTTGATCAGCTGGTAGATCTCGACCTTGGCGCCGACGTCGATACCGCGCGTCGGCTCGTCGAGAATCAGCACCTTGGTGTCCGCGAGCAGCCACTTGCCGATGACGACCTTCTGCTGGTTGCCCCCGGAGAGGGTCCGCACGTGCTGGCCGAGTCCGGCCATCCGCACGCCCAGCTGCTCGGCGATCCGCGCGGCCGACTCGCGCTGGCCCTTGAGGTCGACGAGACCGGCTCGGGTCGCGGCGCGCATGGTCACCAGCCCGAGGTTCTCCTCGACGGAGGCGTCCAGTACCAGCCCCTGGCCCTTGCGGTCCTCGGGTACCAGGCCGATGCCCGCGGTCATCGCCGCGTTGACGTCGTACCGGGGGACCGACGCGCCGGAGACCTTGACGGCCCCCTTGTCGTACGGATCCGCCCCGAACACGGCCCGCACGACCTCCGTACGACCGGCCCCGACGAGCCCCGCGATGCCGACGACCTCGCCCGCGTGCACCTCGAAGGTGACGTCGTGGAAGACGCCGTCCCGGGTCAGTCCCTCGACGGTGAGCAACGCGGCCCCCGCGTCGGCCCGTTCCCGCGGGTACTGCTGCTCGATGGACCGCCCCACCATCAGCCGTACGAGCTCGTCCTCGGGCGTGGTCGCGGGGACCTGGCCGACGCTCCTGCCGTCGCGGATGACCGTGACCCGGTCTCCCAGGGCGGCGATCTCCTCCAGGTGATGGGTGATGAAGACGATCCCGACGCCGTCCTCGCGCAGCTTGCGCACGATCGCGAAGAGCTTCTCCACCTCCTCGGAGGTGAGCACCGCGGTCGGCTCGTCCATGATCAGCACGCGTGTGTTCAGGCTCAGCGCCTTGGCGATCTCCACCATCTGCAGGCGGGCGATGCCGAGTTCCCGCACACGCGCGCGTGGAGACACCTTCACGCCGACCCGCTCCAGGAGGACGGCGGCATCGGCCTCCATCCGCTTCCGGTCGATCATGCCGAGGCGGCGCGGCTGCCGCCCCAGGAAGATGTTCTCGGCGACCGTCAGATCGGGAACGAGGTTGAACTCCTGGTAGATGGTGGCGATCCCGAGGCGCTCGGAGTCCTGCGCACCGTGGATGCGCACCTCCTCGCCGCCGACCAGGATCCGGCCGGCGTCGGGCGTGTAGGCGCCGGAGAGCATTTTGATGAGGGTGCTCTTGCCGGCGCCGTTCTCACCGAGGAGCACATGCACCTCGCCCCGGCGCAGGTCGAAGTCGACGCCGTCGAGCGCGACGACGCCAGGGAAGACCTTCCGTATGCCCTCGATGCGCAGCAACTCGTCCTGGTTGCTCACGGCTTGCTCCTTCGTACGGGGGACTGTGCGGGCTGCTCTTGATGCGCGGGCTGCTCTTGAAGGGCCGGCTCGCCGCACGAGCGGCGTACGACGAGACGGGCGGGGAGGGTGACGGACTCGGGAGGCCGTCCCTCGATGCGGTCGACCAGCGCGCGCACGGCGGCGCGCCCCAACTCGCCCGTGGGCTGGGCGATCGCGGTGATCGGCGGGTCGGTGTGCACGAACCACGGGATGTCGTCGAAGGCGGCCAGGGCGATGTCGTCCGGAACACGCATCCCACGCGCGCGTACGGCGTCCAGCGCACCCAGTGCCATCAGGTTGTCGGCCGCGAACACGACCTCGGGCGGCTCGGGCAGGTCGAGGAAGCCCTCGGTGACCCGCCGCCCGCTCTCGGCCTGGAAGTCGCCCTGGCCCGTGTAGGCGTCGGGGAGGGGGATGCCGTACTCGGCCAGGGCCTCTCGGAAGGCCTCGACGCGCTCGCTGCCGGTGGTGGTGGCCGCGGGTCCGGCGATGATCGCGAGCCGCCTGTGTCCCAGCCCGTGCAGATGGGCGACGAGGTCCCGCACGGCGGCCCGCCCGTCCGCCCGTACGACCGGCACGTCCATGCCCGGGATCCACCGGTCGACGAACACCATCGGCGTCCCCCCGCGCGCGGCGTCCAGCATCAGCGGCGAGCCGCCGTCGGTGGGGGAGACGAGGAGGCCGTCGATACGGCGGTCCAGCAGGTTCCGTACGTGGTGGTCCTGCAACTCGGGCCGCTCGTCGGCGTTGCCGATGATGACGCTGTAGCCCAGCGCGCGGGCCTCCTCCTCGACGGAGCGGGCCAGCTCCGTGAAGTACGGGTTCATCACGTCGCTGATGACCAGGCCGAGGGTGTGGGTCTGGTCGGTGCGCAGGGAACGGGCGACGGCGTTCGGGCGGTAGCCCAGCGTCTCGACGGCGGCCAGCACGCGCGTGCGTGCGTCCGCGCTGACCGACGGGTGGTCGTTGAGCACGCGCGACACCGTGGCGACGGAGACCCCCGCCTCGGTGGCGACGTCCTTGATGCTCGCCATCGCCGTTCCACCTCCTCGTGGATCGTCATGGAATCGATTACATCGACGTGTACGGAGGATTGGAATCGATTACATGCGGGTTGTTCAAGACCCGAACGGCATGCCGAGACCGGATCGTGATGAACCGCGCTCAGATGAGCGGTCTGCGGGCCGCCATCCGCCGCGACCTGACGGGATGGCGGCCATGTGAATTCTGCGGCCGACGGTGACTCTTTCTGAAGGCGTGCTAAATGGCGAATGGCGTGCTAAATGGCGTAGCCCCACACGGTGAGCATGTAAGCGCCATACCAGGATCCGAATAGCGCGGCGACGGCCAGCGTGATGACGGCGGTTCGCGTGCGGACGCGGGCGAGGGCGCGGGCGACGGGAATGACGAAGACCAGCGCGGGAATCAGCAGGCGCAGCTTGGCGTGGTAGTAATTGCTCTGCCCGAGCGTGGTGATCAGGACGGCGGTGCCGTAGACCATCAGGGGTGGCCAGATCTCGTCGGACCAGGCGACCACGGTGGCGGCCACGAGGGCGAGGATCAGCAGGGCCGTGCTGACGGGGACCCAGCCGTCGCCCTCCGAGAGGGTCTTCACGAGGAATGCGGTGAAGGCACTGCCGTTGTCCCAGCGGGTGCTCCAACCCGCCTCCTGGATCTTGAACCAGGCATCGGACTGCCCGGTGCGCAGACCCACCCATCCCAGGTACGCGGGTATGCCGCAGTAGGACAGCAGCAGGGCGGTCGGCGGGCGCCAGGTGATGCGGCGTTCCCGCCGCAGGTGCAGGACGACGGCGACCCCCAGGGCCGCGATCAAGGCGACGGCGACGGGCCGGGTCAGGCCGGCGAACAGCGTGAGCACGCCCGCTGTCAGCCAGGCCTTCCGGTGGAGCGCCAGCAGCGCACCGGCCGCCAGGGCGAGGAAGAGAGACTCGCTGTAGGCCATGAAGAACACCAGCGCCATCGGCTGGGCGCAGGCCACCAGGACGGTCGTGATACGCGCGGTCCGCCGGTCGTACAGGCGGAGCAGGAGCTGGTGGACGCACAGGAGCCCGGCCAGCAGGGCGACATGGGAGGTGACGAGCGCGGCGGACTCGTAGCCGAGTCCGGTCAGGGTGTGAACGGTGCGGACCAGGAACGGGTAGGCCGGGAAGAAGGCCAGGGGGCCGCCGCTGAGACCGTCCGCCGTGAAGGAGAACTCCTGGGGGTAGCCGTTGCGCGCGATGTCCAGGAACCACTGGCCGTCCCACGACAGCAGCCGGTCGCGGATCCCCGGGCCGCCCGGCGGGTTCATCGCGGCCAGCATCACGAGGTGCAGCAGGAGTGCGGCTCCATAGACGGCGAAGGGGAAGCGCGACGCGCGAGCGATCCGGCGCCACCGTTCCCGGTACGGCGGTACCGGCGGTGGGGGCGGGGTCGGCGGTGGCGTGTCGTCCGGCTCGGTCCGCGGTGGCGGAACGGCACTTCCGCTCGGTTTTTTCTGTTTTGCGAGGCAGGGGTGTGAAGACATGTGGGGGGTTCACGTTTCTTGCTTCGGAATGCGCTGATCTAGTACTTCGAATTCACCGGAAAATGTTGAGTACGCTCTCTCGGTGAGCCCTTGCAGCCTCTCACGGGGAAGCCGAGAGAAGGGCGCGAATTTATTACTTGAAGTGTAAAGTTATGAGTTTCAATTGTGCATTGATTGTGAAGGGCAGGTCTCCTTCCAGTTGCTGAACCCTTCTCGGTAACGTCTCGTGACGGTTTGTGATCTTCGTTCAAGGTGTAGCGGCCGTGTTCCAGCTCGAGCAGGACGAGGGCGACGCGGGCGATCCGGGAGATGCTGCCGGGGTTCGGCGACGCCGTGGATCTTTTTGACCGGGTCGGGATGTCCAGGGTGACGGCCGGCCGGTTGAGGGCGGCGATCAGGCCGTGGGTGCGGGCGCAGGTGGTGTCGTGTTCGCGGCGGGGACGGACCGGGGAGACCCAAGCGGCCAGCCACGGGGGCTGTGCACCGGCTCTCGGACGTCTCCCCGGCCATCTACGGATGTTCGCCGACTCACTCGCCCGCGTCCCACGCCATATGGACAAGCAGTTCGCCGCCTATGGCCTTACCGCCGCCGAAGCCGCATTACGGCACAGTGACCAGCGACCACTCGCTGAACAGGAAGAGCGAACCGTCAGCATCAGTCGTGCCCGGGTCGGTCGCGCGGCGGCTCGGTCGGGCCACCTGGCGGCTATTCGACGTCGATCGCTGAGACCGCTGATGCCGCCGGTGCCGGTGCCGGCACCGCCCAGCGGTGTTCGACCTTGGCGAGGTGCCAGTAGGACAGGGCCGCCGCCCAGACGGCGATGAAGAGGCCGACGATGATGTAGCCCACGTTGCCGAGGTCGAACCCGGCGATCCAGCCGGTGACGCCGTCCCGCAGGTCGAGCTTGTCGTGCAGGACCCCGACGAGTGAGATGGTGCCGATGACGAGCGCGACGGCGACGGACAGGCCGGTGATGGTCAGGTTGTAGTAGATCTTCCGGGTGGGGTTGGCGAATGCCCACCGGTAGGCCACGGCCATGAAGGCGCCGTCGAGAGTGTCGAACAGGGTCATCCCGGCGGCGAACAGCAGCGGCAGGCACAGCACGGCGTACAAAGGGCAGGCCGGCGGCGGGCGCCGGAACCGGCCATCATCATCAGGGTGACCTCGGTGGCTGTGTCGAAGCCGCTCGGCGGATGCGGGGCGTGGTCAGGCTGGCGTCGTACACCTCGCAGATCAGTGACCCACTGTGCAGAAGGCGCAGGCTCAAAGGGCCCTTGCCATGTCGGACGGCGTTACCGACCAGCTCGCTGGCCAGGAGTTCGCTGGTGAGGATCAGGTCGTCCAGTCCCCATGCGACCAGGTGCTTGCGGACGTATTCGCGGGCCTGCCCGGCGGCCCGGGGATGGTCGGGGAGGCTGCACGTGGCGACGTCATGGGCAGCGGTGCCCCAGTGCGGCGCGATGGCGGCGACCTGACCAAGCGTCGCCGCCATCGACGAACTCGCTGCCCCGGTCAGACAAGTGCCCCGGCGGCCGGAGCGGTGACGGCCGGTCCCGCGGCACCGCCCAGGTGCCCGGCGCGTTGGCCGAGCAGACCGAAGACGAGGCCGAGTGTGCCCCACAGGAGCACCGAGGTGGCGACCGACCAGAGCCGGAACTCCCACAGCAGCTTCGCGGGCACCGTGACGGCGTCCGGATTGGCGGGAAGTGCGAACAGCGCCGCCACCGCGGCGATGAGGATCCCGGCGACGGCGAGTTGCCGCGCAGGGGCCCCGGCGCTGCGTACGGCGAGGCGGCGATGGATGTTCCAGGCCAGGACTACGGCGATCAGGCTGATGCCGAGGGCCGCCAGCCAGAAGTCGGTGCGCTGGTCGATCGTGCCGGGGTCACCGACGCCGGGCGGGTTGGCCGGGTAGCGCAGGAACGGCAGCAGCCAGATCCCCGTGAACGCCGCCGCGGCCAGATGCTGCGAGCGCGTCCACGCCGCAGTGCCCGGGTCACGCCGATGGACGAAGGCGTAGACAACGCCGAACAGGGCGCCGAGGGCCAACCCGACAGCTGTGGCGGAGACGATCAGCCCGATGTGCTGGGTGGAACGGGAGAAGATCTCGGCCGACGCCGTTGTGTGCTCGGCGGCCTGGTGGACCGCCTGCAAATCCACCGCGCGATCGATCACCGGCTCGACCAGCAGGTACGAGAAGCCACCGCTCAGCAGCCCGGCCGCGGCACCAGCCACAGCACCACGACCGAGCAGGGACAGGACAGAAGTCATCGGATGACCGCCTTCGTCAGTGGCACGGAGCACCGAGCAGGTGCCGGCCATCGTGAGCGAACTCGTGGATGTAGTTGGCCTTTTCGGCGATCTGGCCCAGCGCCGGGGACAGCAACTGCCCTTGGTCCAGGAAGACGGCGACCAGCGCGACCAGCGCGAGAGCCACCACGGCCACGACGATCAGCCCGTCGCGCAGCGGACGGACGACCAGACCGGACGACGCGCCGGCTTCTGCGGTGGACAGGGGGAGGATGTTCGACATTTCATGCTCCTTCTCGGGGTTCACTCGCCCTGGTACGGAGGGCGACGGGCCAGTGTCTTGGTTCCAGGGCACGCATCTCGTCGTCGGCGACCAGATCGTGATCGACCAGTACGCGTTCGAGCGCCGCGAGCCAGTGCTCGTAGTACTGCCGGCTGCCCTGCTCGGTCGCGGGGGCGGCCTCCCATGCGCCGATGGCGGCGATGAGTTGCTGCTGGAACGCGTCCCAGGGGTAGTGGCCGAACTCCGACAGGACGACGGCGACGCCGAACGCCCGGCGCTGCCAGTCGGCGTCGAAGGTGGGTGCGTTCATCTCCGTGACGCAGGTTTCGTGCAGGGGCGCGGTGGTGGCGGTGGCCTCCATGGGATTCCCCTTCTCTGGTGTCCGGGTGCGGCTCAGGCGGCGGGCAGCCCGGCGATGGCGGCGAACAGGACGCCGACGCGCAGTCGTTGCCCGCGCAAGCGTGGGATCCACGACGCCGCATCAGCCACCGGGACGGCCGGGGGTGGCGACGGCACGGGACGTGGGGACGTGGGGGATCGTGAGCAGTCTTCGGGCAGGGACATCGGTGGCATCCTTTCCAGCGGATGAAACTTGTGCGCTGCCGTGGCCGGTCTCCTGGCTGGCCGGTCCACCGACCGCGCGCCGGTATCGGGGTCAGGTGCAACCTTTGACGGTTGCTCGCCGTGCGCCTGGAGCAGTCAGCAGAGGTACCCCAGGTCCTTCAGCACCACAGCCGACAGGTTGGGAATGCGCGAGCACCCCGTGACCACGGTCGGTCCGTTCGAGTAGTGGATCCTCAGTTCCTCGGCGAACTCAATCGCCTTCACCGGCAACTCTCGGCCGTCCAGCAGAGTCATCGCCGTCTCAATTGCCCGCCTTGTGACGCAGTCGCGCCACAGTCGCTGCCTGAAACAGACCTTTTCGTCATCGACATGAACCACGGCCAACGTCGACTGGCCGGTCAGCGGCCGCACCGTCGTCCGTGTTGCGTAGTGGGCTCGCACCACATTCCAGTCGAGGTTCTTCACTGCCGCTCCTCCGGCTCGGCCGCCTTGTGCCCCACGACGTACTGCGGTGATGGCTCAGCACTGTTCAGTCGAAGGGGATGCCCTGATCGATCACCATCGTGGCGAGCCTCATTCGAGAAAACCGAGGTCTTTGAGTACGTGCGCCACGGAGGTCGGGCGGACATCGGCGACCTCGGTGCGGTAGAGCTCGACGAACTGCCCGGCGCGGCGGGACAGCCCACCCTGATCGAGCTGGTCGACGGCCTTCTCGAGGTGTTCGCGCCGGAGGGCGTCGGACCACAGCGGGGTGCGAATGTACACCGCCTCGTCGTCCACACCGGCGACCTCGAACGAACGGCCCCCCGCAACCGTGGGAATCTTGGCTCCGCCCGCGTAACGCTTGGTGACTTCCGCCCAGTCCAGAGGCATGGGTGGCTCCTTTAACGTTCTGTCTCTGCGGTCGCGGCCCCGGCCACGCCGCCGATGCCACGCATGATCCTGAGGGCGCCGGCGCACCGGGCCTTCGCGGTCTTCGGGTCGCAGCCGAGGGTGGCCGCGATCTGCTCGGTGTCCCTGCCATGCACGCAGGACTGCACGAAGACGTCCTGGACATCAGCAGGTACCCGAAGGAGTGCGGCATGCAGGTCGGGCCAGCCGGGGCCCGATGGGAGCCTGCCTTCGCGCGCCTGCACCAACAGGTCCTCCGCAAGGGCGGCGATCCGCCCGGAGAACGGCAGCCCCTGGTAGCGGAAGACCCTCGGCCTTGACACCAGCGCGGCGACGACGGCAGCGCTCACCCGGTTGCCGAGCTCCCGATCGCCGAGGCGACAGCCACACGTGAAGCCGACCGCTTCGTAGGTCGCCCTGACGCGTTCCAGCCACGTCCGGTACTCCGGATCCAGCGCCGCCATCTCATCCATCGCACGCTCCTTGGGGGCCGACAGGCGCATGAGCCGTGCCTGCCGGCCCCACCGCAGCCCCGCCTCTACGGCGTCGGCACCACGGTCTTGACCATCGGTGCGATGTGCTCCTGCTGCACGACCGTCAGGTTCGCGGACGATGGCGCGTCGCCCCGGATCGCCTCGTGGGGAACCACGACCCAGCATGCGCAGCCCCAGATGCACTCGCCGGCCATGCCGTCGAACCGGATCGACTGTTCGCTGAGGATGACGCCCAGGTCGAGGATCCAGGAGTGCATGAGCAGCTTCTCCTCCCAGTCCTCGATCTGGTCGTAGGCGTCTCTGGCCTCGTAGAACGCCGTGAGGTCGGTCTTCGCGACGCCGGGGATGACGATGTTCGAGTAGGCCGTCAGCTCATCGAAGAACTCGCCCGTGGAGGTGTTCAGGGTCGAGTCCTCCTCGGGCAGCAGATATCCGCGAAGGGTTTCTTCGAGCGTGCTCTGCAGAGTGTCGTTCCAGAGCTCTCGCGGCGCGACCGTGTGGGCCTCGATGTAGTCGGTCTTGAAGCCCTCCTTGAGGCCGGACCACTGCGGAACGTAGCGGATCCACTTGGAGACGACTTCGCGCCACTTGCTCCTCGGCTCGCCAGGGAGCACCTCCACACCGGGGTGCGTGAACTTTGCGACGTCGAACACCGTCCATGTCCGGTCGCCACTGATGTTGCGCTCATGTGGTGCGCCGGTAAAGCCGGCCGGGCGCAGCATCTTGAACAGCAGGCGTCCATAGTCCTGCACGATGAACCGGCAGAACGAATCGTCGACGAACTTCCTCGTCACGCCCTTGCGGAGCGCATCGCGGATCGCCGGCTGACCGGTCTTTGTGTACTGACCGAGCCGCTGCCACGAATGCTCCTGGGGCAGGACCAGGAACCCGCCGGTGAAGGGGTTCTTGTACAGGTCGCCCCAGACCGCCATCACACCGTCGTTCTTCTTGTCGTCGAGCATGCAGTCGAACTCGTTGATCGTCGGGTAGAGCGCGGCTTTGCCGCCGGCGTGCTCCTCGTCGCCGGAGAACGGCAGTGCCGCGACCCCCACCACCGGGATACGGCGGCCGAGCTTGACATTGGACAGGTGCCGGGCGAGGTCCACCACCATGCCGCTGCCGGTGCCCCCGGCCATGGAGAAGAACACCAGCACGATGGAGGGCAGCTTGGTGGCATTGATGCTGGCGACGAAGTCGTCCAGCTCTTTCTCCAGCGTCCGCTCGCCGCCGTAGTAGTAATGCCCGTAGATGGCCTTGGCTACCGCTCGGGGGAAGGATTCGCCGGCCTCCGGCAGCTCAAGGTCGGCAGGCAGCCAGGGCTCGTAGTTGGGGTTCCAGTAGTAGCGCGGATACTCCATTTTCAGGAACTCGCGCCAGCGGTTCAGACTGGTCTGCAGGTCCCGCCGATCCGGTACATCAAGGGCCACCGTGCGGACCTGGGCGCGCTCGCGCGGGATTCCACGATCGTCGAGGCGCTCGTTGAATCCGCTCGCGTACTCGTCGAGCTCGTGCATGTCCTGCTCGCCGATGTCGATGGCAAGACCCGTGAACCGCGCGCGGGGGTCTTCGAGCATGTCCTCGATCTCGCCGGTGCGGAGAAGTGCCTCGACCATGTAGGCGCCGGTCTTACCGATACCGATGGCGTGAATGCAGTGCGGCGACTGATTTCCGGTCGCGCTGTGGTACATCGACAAACCCATGACAGCTCTTCCCTTCCTTGGCGCAATTTGCGCCTATTCCACGTATCCGAGATCCTTCAGGACGGTCGCCGCAGTGGTCGGCCGCTCATCCGCGATGTAGGTGCGGTAATAGTCGATGATGTCGCCGTAGTTGCGCGTCATCCGGCCACTTTCAAGGAGAGCCACGGCCTTCTCGATATAGGCTCGCGTCAGCTTGTCGGTCCATAGTCGGTGCGAGACGTAGATGAATTCTTCGTCCGCACCGGTCACCTGCAGCGTTCGCGCTCCCGGCATGGACGGAAGCTCGGCTCCGTTTTCGTACCGCTTGACGACTTCGGCCCAGTCCAAAGGCATCGGAACGCTCCTCGTCACTCGTGGCTCATGATGCGGTCGGGGCCGCAATGGAGATGGGAGGCTCGATCCGCTCCCCGCGGATCGCGGCGTGCGGGACGACGACCCAGCATGCGCAGCCCCAGATGCATTCCCCGCCCATTCCGTCAAATCGGATGGATGGTTCACAGAGCATGACGCCGAGGTCAAGCAACCACGAGTGCATGAGCAGCTTGTCCTCCCATTCGAGCGTGTCGTATGTGTCCCGAGCCGGAACGAAGCTCGCGAGGTCCAACTTGGACGCTCGCGGGAGAACCACGCTCACCATCGGGTCGTCCTTCGTGTCGAAGGTGAGCACCGTTGGCTCGAGTGGGGTTGCCGCAATCTCGGCGATCTCTGCGACGACCGCTTTGGCGACTTTCGTCGTCTCCTTCTTGGGTCCGAACACGCGCACCTCGGCGTACTCGGTGTGGAAGCCGCTGACCAGCCCAAACGTAGGGGCGGTGTCCACGTCGTCGAGCTTGCGCACGGACAGCAGGTTCAGCCATCGGTCACCCTGCTGGCCGCGAATGGCGGGATGCCACTGGTCGCCAGGTACCGCCAACCAGTTCAGGGCCTTGAGGGTCTCGTAGAGATGTACGGATCCATCACGGACCAAGAAGTTGCCGATTCCTTCGTCGACGTATCTGTGCGTCGCGGCGAGGTCGCCGGTCAGCTGGTACACGTCGTTCTGCGGAACGGCGAAGAATCCGCCGGTGAAGGGGTTCTTGTACAGATCTCCCCAGACCGCCATGACGCCGGCGTTCTTCTCATTGTCGATCATGCAGTCGAGCTCGTTGATGACCGGGAACAGCGAGCCGTCGTCCAGTCCGGCCGGGTCTCCGTCGCAGGGCATGACCCCGATGCCGACGACCCACGGTCGCCGTCCCAGCTTGACTGTCGACAGGTGGCGTGCCAGCTCCACCACGATCCCACTGCCGACCCCGCCTGCGAGGCTGAAGGCGATGACCACGATGGGGGTGGTTTCACTCGCGTTGACGCTCTCCGCGAAGGCGTCGAGTTCCCGAATGATCTCCCGGTTCTGGTAGTACGCGGCGCCGTAGATGGCTTTGGCGACAGCGCGGGAGAAATGCTCGCCGGGACCTGCGATCTCGACGGCCGAGGGGAGCCACGGCTCGTAGTTGGGGTTCCAGTAATACCGCGGGTACTCCATCTTCAGGAACTCGCGATACCGGTTGAGAGAGGTGCTCAATTCCTTTTTTGTGGGCGCCGGGATCTCGACCGTGCGGACCTGCGCCCGATCGTCGGGCAGGTCGGTCGCCGCAGCGCGCACCTTCGCGAGGTCCGCATCGTGGCCTATGTCGACGGCAAGTGCAGTGAATCTAGTTGCCTCGTGGGCAAGGAAGTCGGTAGGCCGGTTTTCGAGCAGTGCGGTGATGATCCCCGCACCTGCTCCACCCAACCCCACGACGTGCAATGAGAACGGGCCCTCGTGCTCGCCTGCCCGATGCACGCCCTCGTTCTTCAGGGCTTCGACACGTGCGAGATCGGACCCGTGGTCATGGTCGTGGTCATGTTCGTCAGCCATGGGACACTGCTCCTGTCAAGTGTTGCGGGAATCCGATGCCGGTGCCGGCGCACCGCCGATGCGTTGGCAGATCTGTGGTTCATGCGGAGTCGCTGAGGCCGCACGCCACCGCAGTCAGTGCGAAGCGCGCGCCTTGTCGGCCGGCACCTCGCCGTTGTCGGCCTGATGCGGGGTGCCCTCGATCGGAGACTCGGCAGTGCCGATAGTGGAGCGGGTCAGGGATTCGACCTGGCGCTGAGCTGCCTCGGGTCAGTCACCCGTTCTGCGACTGTCAGTTCGCCCGGGCGTCCCGGATCAAGCGGAGTTCATCGTGTGCTGCCATGCCGGAGAGCCCCGCTGGATCCCACGATCACGTCAGCGGTGCGCGGGCAGTTGTCGCGAACCTTTGCACGGGTGTGAAGACGCGGCATCTTGTGGTTCACAACCGCCACGCCGACCGCATCGTCGCTGCTGCCGTCTCCGTGCCGCATCGCCACTCCCATGCCGGTCCGTTAACGCTTTCGTTTGACACTATTCCTGTCGGAAGTAACTGTCAACCCTTCCCGGGCACGCGACAGCGGGAGACGCGGGCTCGCCGGAGCCACCCCCCAGCCGGGGTGGGCAGGCGGTGGATGCTGGAGACCGCCAGCATGTAGTCGAGCTGCCGTCGTTCCAGGGCGGCGCGCAAGTGCGGTCTGTCGCCATGAACTTCGTCGCCGACCGCCTATCAGGATTCACATCATCAGTTGGCTGCTTCCCGCAGCTCGTCGAGCACATCGAACTCCAACCCGTCCGCACGAGCGATGTAGACGCGCTGCCGAAGGTGGTTGCCCTGAAGGCTCACGGAGCCACGCGGGCCGTCGTAGCCCACCGCCTGCGCGCTGTTGCACACGGACCTGACATCGAGGCTGCGTGCGCGCTCCATGAGGCGGGACAGCAGGAGGACACCCTCGTAGCATGACTCCCCTGGCGAGTTCAGAACAGGCGCGTCCAATCCGAACCTCCGCACATACATCCGCTGGAAATCGAGGGAGCTTGCTGTGGTCAGCGACTTGAAGTAGCCGGCGGCCGAATACAGTTCGCGGGCGTTCGCAGAACCGGTGGCCATCAACATGTTCTCGTCCATCAGCGGACTGAGGCGCACGCACAGATCGTCCAGCCGCATTTGGGTGAACTCCCGGTTGAACCGCGCCGCGTCCGATCCCACGAGGAACATGAGCACACCTTGCGCCCGACTTCTCTCCACCCGGCGAAGAACCGGGCCGAACTCCTCTGTTCCCAGCGGGACGAAAACCTCGTCCCGGATCTCCACTCCGCACTGGGTGGCGTAAAGGCGAGCGGCAGCCGCAGATGCCCTGGGCCACACGTAGTCGGCCCCGACCACGCACCAGCTCCGGATTCCCAGCTCGCTCGCCATCCATCGCATCGCCGGCAACACCTGCTGGGCCGGTGTCTCGCCGGTGAGGAACACGCCTGGCGTCCGCTCGCTGCCCTCGTAGAGCGATGTGTAGATGTACGGCACTCGGCCCACCGTTCGCGGCGCAACCTGTCGGCGGACGGCAGATATGTGCCAGCCCACCACGGCCTGCACCGACCCTCGGGAGACCAAAGAGTCCACCTCGGCCGCGACCCTGCCCGGCGCCTGCCCCCCGTCCACGATGCGGAGCCGCAGTTCCCTGCCGAGCAGGCCACCGTGCCTGTTGATCTCCTCGGCCGCAAGCTGCCCGCACAACTCGGCGGAAGGCCCGAACAGGCCGGCCGGACTACTCAAAGGGATGACAAGAGCCACGTCCAGCACACCAACGGTCACCATCAACCTCCTGGGCGCCAGGCCGCGACGCTGGGATTCGGACAATCTTGCCGACGACGCTGAGATTCGGACAATCTAACGATACTTCGTTTCGAAAATGTTTCCAAGTAGACTATCGTGGGAACTAGCGACAGGATGAGGAACGGTAGACGCGTGGACGACCTGACGACATCGCCCCAGACCCGACTGACCGACCGGCTGAGCAGGGCCGGCTGGCAGGTGGAGTACCGGATCCAGCAAGTGCTCCAGCCTGCCGGTGTCACGATCGAACAATGGCGTGTGCTGTGCTGCCTGTCCGACGGCGCGGGTCATGCTATGTCTGAAATCGCCAGCTATGCGCTCGTTCCGCGCCCAACCCTGACGAAGCAAGTCGACAAGCTGGCGGACCGAGCCCTCGTTTACCGACACGCTGACCACGCGGACCGCCGGCGGGTCCTCGTCTTCCTGTCCGCTCGCGGCAGGCAACTGTTCCGCGAGCTCGAGGTTGCCGTGAGCAACGAAGAGGCCCGGATTGTCGACCAACTCGGAGCGGGCGATGCCGACGACCTCTTTGCGCTGCTCGGTGCGCTGATAGATCGTCTTCCCTCAGCCTGACGCCAAGCCTTGGCGGTGACATGTGCCGGTGGGCGGCTTCAACCTCCGCGTCATGGCCACGCCGTCCGAAACCGAGAGCGCCGAGCAGCCCGCGCGGTGCCTCCGGCTCGTACTTGCCCGCCTGAGCCGAGCGAGGTGCAGGATCACCCTGCCCGAGCCCTCCGCAGGCAGGACACAGTCCGGGAGGGCCACTGCGGACCGCCTCGGCGGGCCACCGTCACGCCTCCTGCGGAACCCTTTCCACCGAGCTGCGCCGCCCTCGCAGTCCTCCCGCCACGCCTCCGGCTGCCGAGGCCACCTGCGCCCGCCATACGAAAGCCGGGCTGACCGGCGCCAACTGACGGCGCCAAAGAGCGACAGCCCGGCCCACAAGCGGGCCTCTGCAGCGGCCAGCTTCGCCTTCCCTCCAGCACCCGCCCGTACCGATCAACCACTGCCTGACCGTGGTCAGCAGCTTCTACGCCTGCCACCGGCACTACAGCCGGGGCCCGCTGATCAACCCGGTTCCGGAGTCACGGGCACAGCGCCGGGCCCTTGCTGGTATCGAGGCCCGAACAGCCCATGGTGACGGCGTGATGCAGGGCCGTGGCCCTGGCGCTCAATGCGGAGCACATGCTTCCGCGTGTCACGGATCGCGTGGTGGCCGACCGGCGAGGGCCTGCGGTCCTGCCTGCTGTTGCGGGAAGGCCGGCGAGCGGTCAGTTTCTTCCGGTTCGGCACAGTCCCGCGGCGAGTGAAGCGCTTCCCGGGTGGTGCTGCACTCGACCCGGCCCCCGTTCATGTGGACGTGGACGGACACCGGCGCGTCAGGACGGGGCCGTTCGGGTGCGAGCGCCTCCGCGAGGGGCGTGAGCAACTCCCGGCGCACGGCACGCTTGAGGGCCCGTACGCCGAACGCCTCGTCATGGCCGATGCGCGCGAGATGGGTGACGACGTCCCGGGTGACGTGGACGCGCACCGAGCGCGTGAGCAGGCGGTCGACAACGAGCAGGACCTCGCGCCCTGCGATCTCGGCAACGGTTCGGCTGTCGAGGTCACCGAACGCCACGATCTCGTCGAACCTGTTCAGGAACTCGGGATCGAAGAAGTCCTGAAGAGCGGCCGCGAGGATGTCGGCCTCCGCGTTCTGCCCGGCCTCCACCGACGGGTGGACGAGCAGACTCGCGAGCTCGCTCGCCCGGGTCCGGGACTTCGAGCGCCCCAGGGACCACCGCCGCCCGCTACCGGCCCCGCGGTTCCTGCGATGCTCCGCGATCTTCCGGGCGCCGAGGTTGGAGGTCATGACGACGACGCAGTTACGGAAGTCGATCGTCCGGCTTCCGCTCGAGAGCGTGAAGCGCCCGCTGTCGAGTACGTGCAGCAGCGTGCGCACGACCGTGGGGTGCGCCTTCTCGATCTCGTCGAAGAGGACGATCCCCGGCCGGTCACCGTGCGACTCGATGCGCGCGCGGTCGAGTACGGTGAGTCCCTCCTTGCTGCCCGCGTATCCCGGCGGCGCCCCGGCCAGCGACGCCGCGTAGTGCTCCTGCGCGAGCGCGCTCATGTCGACGCGGCAGAAGTCGTCCGGCCCTGAGCGCAGCACCTCGGCGAGTGCGCGCACGAGCTGGGTCTTGCCGACCCCGGTCGGCCCGACGAACAGCAGTCCGGCGAGCGGGCGGTCGGGCTCCAGGAGGCCCGATCTCCCGATCGTGACGGCCCGGACGAGCGCCTCGACCGCGTGATCCTGGCCGATCACGCGCGCCCTCAACTGCTCCCTGAGGTCGCTCACTTCGAGAAGCATCAGTCCTGCCTCGGAGCTCGCGGTGCTCAAGCCTCCATGGCCTTCTCGGTGGGCAGGTCGTAGACCGGGCAGTCGGCCACTCCGATCGTGTCGCGGGTGATGGCCTCCACCTGCTCCTGCGCCTTCTTCGCGTCGTTCACCCAGGTCTTGTAGAAGTCGAAGGGGCAGTCGGCGATGCCCTTGTCGCCGTCGCCGGAGTTCCACACGCCCGTGTAGCCGCGGTGCAAGAGCTTGAAGAGGTGGTTCTGCGCCTGGTCGTTCTTGCGGGCGTCGCGGATCTCGGGGACCGACAGCTGCGCGTATTGGATGCCGTACTCCTCCGCGCCGGTCTCGCCGAGCGTGTGCCCGTCGAAGCCGATGATCGCGGAGTGCCCGAAGTAGGTGTAGACGCCGTCGAAGCCGGCGCAGTTCGCCACCGCGACATAGCAGTTGTTGGCCCATGCCATGGCCTTGGCCATGAGGACCTGCTGGTCTTTCGCCGGGTACATGTAGCCCTGGCAGCGCACGATGAGCTCGGCGCCCTTCATGGCGCAGTCCCGCCAGATCTCCGGGTAGTTGCCGTCGTCGCACACGATGAGCGAGACCTTCAGGCCCTTGGGGCCCTCGGTCACATAGGTCTGGCCGCCCGGATACCAGCCCTCGATGGGGTTCCAGGGCAGGACCTTGCGGTACTTCTGCACGATCTCGCCCTGGTCGTCGATGAGGACGAGCGTGTTGTACGGCGGCTTGTCCGGGTGGTTCTCGTGGCGCTCACCGGTGAGCGAGAACACGCCCCAGGTCTTGGCCTTCCGGCAGGCCTCGGCGAAGATGTCGGTCTCGGGGCCGGGGATGGTCGTCGCGGTCGCGAACATCTCGTCCTTGTCGTACATGATCCCCATCGTCGAGTACTCGGGGAAGACGATGAGGTCCATGCCGGGAAGCCCCTGCTTGATCCCGACGACCATCTCGGCGATCTTCCCGGCGTTGTCGAGGACTTCGGCCGTCGTGTGCAGGCGCGGAATCTTGTAGTTGACCACCGCGACGCCAACGGTGTCCGGGCTCGAGCTGATGTCTCCGTGACGCATGGGACGTCCTTTCTCGCATCCGGCGACTGAGCCGCCCACAATCAATTACTTCCTTCAGAAACTATGTCAGATGGAAGTATATGTCAAGGTGAGCCCGCGGCCGCCGGCGGCCGACGACTGGAAGGATCCGCACGCCCCGATCGGGGCAGAAAATGATGAGTGCCGTCAGAAGCGCTGAAGCACATCGAATTCGAGGCCGTCGACGGCCGCGAGGAACACTCGCTGTTCCAGGTGCTGACCCCGCAGGTGCACCGGGCCGCGCGGACTGTCGTAGGCAAGGCCGTGCGACGACTCCCTGATCTGCCGCAAGTCGGTACTTCCCGCCCTGTTGAACAGCTCGACCAGCAGCCGGACCCCCTCGTAACAGGACTCGCCCATGCTGTTGAGCACCGGCGCCAGGGCCCCGAAACGGCGGTGATAGCGGGCACTGAAGTCGAGACTGTCGGCAGTGATCAGGGTCTCGAAGAAACCGGCAGCCGCGAACAGCCCCTCGGTCGCGGCAGCGCCGCTGCCCAGCACTATGGTCTCGTCCATCAGCGGAGAGAAGCGAACGCACGTCTCGTGCAGTCCCGCATCGGCGAACGCGCGGTTGAAAGCGACCGCGTCAGCGCCCACGAGCAGCATCAGCACACCCTGCGGGGCGGCCGCACCCAGGCGCCGGACCACATCGCCGTACGTCTCCGTGCCGAGCGCGACGAAGACCTCCTCGCCGATGACCCCGCCGATCTGTGCCAGATAGCGGCGCGCGGCCGCCGCGGTGCGCCGAGGCCAGACATAGTCGTCCCCGACCACCGCCCACCGGCGCACGCCGAGCTCCCGCGCGAACCAGGCGAGGGCCGGGCGCAGTTGACGCCCCGGTGTCTCGCCCGCCAGAAATACGCAGGGCGCGCGCTCGCCCCCCTCGTACAAGGCGGTGTAGACGTACGGCACCCGGTCGGCCATGCGTGGGATCAATGCCTTCCGGACGCTGGAGATGTGCCATCCGATGACGGCGTCCACCGCGCCCGCCGAGACCAGCAGGTCGACTTCGCCGGCCACCGAGTGCGGCGGCGCCCCACCGTCGACCACGACGAACTCGATCGGTCTGCCGAGCACTCCGCCGGCGGAGTTGACCTCCTCGGCGGCCAGCTCGGCACAGAACTCTGACGACGGGCCGAAAATGCCGGCCGGCCCCTGCAGCGGCACGACGAGGGCGATGCGAAGCGGGTCGGACGGTCCGCGCCGCCGGTCGAGGACCTTCTCCCGGCAGTCCGGGGCCTCCTCCGCGAGACCGTGTACAGGCGTTGAGTCGATCAGGGCCATGAGCGGCCTTTCGCTCCCGACCCCCACCGCTGTTCACGGCGGGGAGACTCTCCCGTGCTGCGCAAGACGCTACTATGCGAGTGTTTCGCCGGTGAAAATTTCCTTTGTGAAAGAGTACAGGTGGGGTGGATGGCTTCACAGCAGACGCCGCCGCATGCACCCGCAGCGGGCACCGTGGTGGGCGGAGACCTCCCGCGACTCCTGGCCGCGGTCGAACGCAAGGTCTCCGGTCGGCTCGCCGCCACCCTCCAGTCGGCGGGCAGCAGTCTCGAACAGTGGCGGATCCTTTGCCTGCTCGCGGACAACCGCGGGCACACGATGACAGAGCTGGCGGACTACGCCCTCCTGCCGGCACCGACGCTGACGAAGGTGGTCGACCGCATGGTGGCCGCCAACCTCGTGCATCGCAGGGTGGACGAGAACGACCGGCGGCGCGTCCTGGCGCTCCTCACTCCTCGCGGCCGCAAGGTGTACCGCTCGCTGCAGCGGACTGTGGAACGGCAGGAGTCCGAGCTGTTCGCGCCGCTCGCCGGTGACGCGGACGAGCTCCGCTCGCTGCTGACGCGCGCCGATCAGCGGCTGATCTGAACGCGTCACGACGACCGGCCGGACCCCTTTTGCGCACCCCGTCCCCGCTGCTCCGGGTGGCGCGGCAGTCGCCTCGCGTGACCTCACCGCACCACCTCGGACGGGCCGCCCACACGGCCGTCCGAGGTTCCGCAGGCGCCGCCCGACCGCGTGCGAGGCCCGGGGCGCCGGCCGGTGCCGCTCGGCACTCCCCAGGTCCGCAAGGACGTCTGATCAAGCCGCGACACCGACCACGCCCGACCGATGCACAGGGATGCGCCGACCGCCTCGCAGTCGGCGCCCCGGCCCGCGCGGAGCCCGCGCAGCAGGATGCCCGCGTCACACAGGCGCCGGACGAGCGGCCGCACGCCATGTGTGCGTCACCCCCGTCGCGTGCGCGATGCAGGGGGTGCCGTCGGCAGCCACGCGATGCCGCCTGGCCGTTACGAACGGCCCGGATCTCCGACCCGGGCCGTTCGTTTCCCGAACGGGTCGCGCGGGCTCGGTGTTTACTCGACGTTGTCGTCGACCTTGAGGTTGTAACTGACCCGATTGCCGTTGACCGAGGTGGCAGTGACAATGACAACGAGGATGTCGCTGCTGGTAGTGACGTCGCAGCGGATCGTGGCGCCGACCCGGGCGGGGAGGTGCTCACGGCAGGTGACCCTCTTGGGACGCTTGCCGGTGTCCGCGGCGATCTTGTCGGAGATCGTCAGCGCGACTCGGGCCTTGTGGACGGCCCCTTCCTCGCTGACGCCCGTGTTCTCGGGCTTCGCGGGGGCGTCACCGACCGGCTTCTCCTGGGCCGTCGGCGACTCCTCCTTCGGGGCCTCCTCAACGGCGGCTGCGGCCTCGCTGGCCGTCGCCTCGTTCTTCTTCTCCGCGTCGCCAATGCTGAAGGAGCATCCGGTGGCGAGAAGCACCGTCAGTGCGCCCATCGCCGCTGCGGCCGCAATCCTCTTGTTGCGCCCCGTGCGCCACATTATGTCCCCCTGTTTTGTGAGTGTGAGAAACGATCAGGAATACGCGCTCGATGAATCGGTTCTGCGCATAAGCGGTTGGCGGTGCCGTCCGCCATGCCCAGCTCATGCTTCATCGCGGAAGAAGTCGGCGCGGCCGATGTCTACGGCGACCGGGCCGGCAGCTCGGCCGTGCAGGCTGTCCAGCGCTGGCTCAACGGCCGCATTCAGTGGGCCCTTGAACACCTTCGGGGTGAGGCCGGCTCCTTCGATGTCGCCGACGCACACAACTGCCGTGCGCGGGGCGCCAGTTCATTCGCGGTGATCCACCTTCCGGCTGCAAGTGCGGCCCATTGCCGCCCGGTCTCCGCGTCGGCGGCACAACAGGCGACTCCTTTTCGGCCAAACCATAGGACGATGGCCGGGCCCGGAATGTGTCATGCGTGCGGGAAACTTTGTCAGCGGCGCTCCATCGACATCGGCTGCCCGTCGGGGGCCGTCGGCACAACCCGGCGCGCTACACACCGCAACCGGCCACGCGCCCGCCCGGGGCCGGCGAGGGCACGGGGTGGCTGACGTCGTGCCAGGTGGCTGCCCTGAGGGGCGACCTCGATGCCGTTGCACAGCGAGACGGCGGCCTGACATGCTCATCTTCGCGGCCAGATCGTGTTGATTCGCGGCCAGATGGTGTTGAGGGGCTTGTGAGGGCACGGAACGACGCATCACCACGCCGGCCCCATGGCCGATACGGAACGAAGGTCGGCCCCATGAGCCCCGTCCTGGACACCGCGCTCGTACCACCGCGAGACCGGGAGGAGACCATCCGGCATGCGGTATGGGAATCCGTCGTGCCGGTCGATATAGATCACCATCTCCCGCCCAAGGACCTCTCGGTGCGTATCGGGCTCGGCGCCCTCGGGCCCATCAGGATTTGTTCGGCGCGAGCGACCGCACTGACCGTGCAACGGACGGAGCGGCTGGCCAGGGAGGATGAGGAGCCAGCCGTCTTCCTCGGCCTTCAGCTGACGGGCACCAGCCTGGTGGCGCAGAACGATCGCCAGTCCCTACTGAGACCCGGAGACTTCGCCCTCTACGAAACAATCGCCCCCTATACCCTTCACTTCAACGAGGGCGTCGCCCACCACTTCTTGCGTTTCCCCCGCGCGGCACTCGCGCTCCCTGAGCGATCGCTACGAGACATTGCCGCAGTCCCCCTCGGCTCCGACAACCCCGTCGCCGGCCTCGCCTCCACGTACTTTTCCCAACTGGCCGTCAGCGAAGAACTGCGCCGAGGCCTGCACGCCGACGCAATCGTGGAGCCCAGCATCGAACTCGTTCGTGCCGTCGTGGCGTCCCAGCTCGGAAGCTCCAGCCTGGCCAGAGCGCCGATGGAGGCAACGCTCAGCCTGCGGATCACTCAGTACATCCGAGCGCACCTGGCTGATGCCGACCTGTCGGCCGCGAGGATCGCCGCCGTGCACGGCATCTCGGTCCGTCATCTCTACACGGTGCTGGCCCGTTCGGGTATCAGTCTTGGCGAGTGGATACGCTCGCACCGGTTGGCGGAATGCAGACGAGAGCTGGCCGGCCCGAACGGCCGGCTGCGGACCATCGCGGCGATAGGCCGGAGTTGGGGCTTCGTGGACGCGACCCACTTCAGCAAAGTGTTCAGACAGGCATACGGAGTCTCGCCCCGGGCTTGGCGCGACCAGAACCGTCCCCGCCCCTCCGCCTGAACCGGCCGGCACGTCGATCGCTTGAGGTCCCCCGGGACGGCGGGCCTCGCGGCACACACGTCTCCCAGCCGAGAGTTCGGCCGTGCCAGATCCGTGCCAGATCCTGCGGGGAACCACGGGGAACCACGGGGAACACCGGGGAACCATTCGACCGCCCGCCAGGCGCCGACACCCCTCCGCCGCAGGCCAGATCCGGAGCTAACCCCAGATGCCCTTGGCTTCCCAACTCCACTGTGAGCAGGTCGAGCTGGCCGTTCACGAGCCTCGCCCTTTCGAGGGGCCGCGCGGCGGATACGGCGCCGCTGCCCGGCAGCGAATCGAGGCGCCGGTTCGGGTGCCGGGTGCCGGGTTCCACCAGTCCTGCCAGGCCTTCTCGTACGTCTCTGTCTGCTCCGGCGACCACGGTTGGGCCGTGGGCCGACCGTAGGTGGTCTTCAGCTCCCGTAACCAGCCGTGCGCCTCGTCAGCCGCTTTCTGCATCTCACTGACCAGTCGTTTTCCGCGGGCCGCTGTCCGGTCACCTGCCGGGCGCCCGAGGGCGAGGAGTTCTCCGAGGCGGAGCTGTCGGTGCCGGGCGGTACCGTCGGATCATGGCCCAACCAACGGGGAGCGAAGAGCGTCGACTGGCCGTACTCGAAGGCGTCCTGGAGCGGATCACGTACGCCAACGAGGAGAACGGCTACACGGTGGCGCGCGTGGACACCGGCCGAGGCGGCGGCGACCTCCTCACGGTCGTCGGCGCGCTGCTCGGCGCCCAGGTCGGCGAGTCCCTGCGGATGGAGGGCCGTTGGGGCTCCCATCCGCAGTACGGCAAGCAGTTCACGGTCGAGAACTACACCACCGTCCTCCCTGCCACCGTCCAGGGCATCCGCCGCTACCTCGGCTCCGGCCTGGTCAAGGGCATCGGCCCGGTCTTCGCCGACCGCATCACCCAGCACTTCGGCCTGGACACCCTGCAGGTCATCGAGGAGGAGCCGAAGCGGCTGATCGAGGTCCCCGGCCTCGGCCCCAAGCGCACCAAGAAGATCGCCGACGCCTGGGAGGAGCAGAAGGCGATCAAGGAGGTCATGCTCTTCCTCCAGACCGTCGAGGTGTCCACGTCGATCGCGGTCCGCATTTACAAGAAGTACGGCGACGCCTCCATCTCGGTCGTCAAGAACCAGCCCTACCGGCTGGCCGCCGACGTCTGGGGCATCGGCTTCCTCACCGCCGACAAGATCGCCCAGTCCGTCGGCATCCCGCACGACAGCCCGGAGCGCGTCAAGGCGGGCCTGCAGTACGCGCTGTCGCAGGCCACCGACCAGGGCAACTGCTACCTCCCCGAGGAGCAGCTGATCGCGGACGCGGTGAAGCTGCTCCAGGTCGACACGGGCCTGGTCATCGAGTGCCTCGCCGAGCTCGCGGCGCCCCCGGAGGAGGGAGAGGACCCCGGTGTCGTACGGGAGAAGGTCCCCGGACCGGACGGTGACCCCGTCACGGCCGTCTACCTCGTCCCCTTCCACCGCGCCGAACTCTCCCTCTCCGCCCAGCTGATGCGCCTGCTGCGCACCGACCAGGACCGGATGCCCGGCTTCAAGGACGTGGCCTGGGACAAGGCGCTGGGCTGGCTGAAGGGTCGCACGGGCGTCGACCTCGCCCCCGAGCAGGAGGCCGCCGTCAAACTGGCGCTCACCCAGAAGGTCGCGGTCCTCACCGGCGGTCCCGGCTGCGGCAAGTCCTTCACCGTCCGTTCGATCGTGGAGCTGGCCCGCGCCAAGAAGGCCAAGGTCGTGCTCGCCGCCCCCACCGGCCGCGCCGCCAAGCGCCTGTCCGAGCTCACCGGCGCCGAGGCCTCCACCGTCCACCGCCTGCTGGAGCTGAGGCCCGGCGGCGACGCGGCCTACGACAAGGACCGCCCGCTGGACGCCGACCTGGTGGTGGTCGACGAGGCCTCCATGCTCGACCTGCTGCTCGCCAACAAGCTCGTGAAGGCCGTACCCCCGGGCGCCCATCTCCTCTTCGTCGGTGACGTGGACCAGCTGCCCAGCGTCGGCGCCGGCGAGGTCCTGCGCGATCTGCTCGCCGACGGCGGCCCCATCCCGGCCGTGCGCCTCACGCGCGTGTTCCGCCAGGCCCAGCAGTCCGGAGTCGTGACCAACGCGCACCGGATCAACTCCGGGCAGCACCCGGTCACCGACGGCATGAAGGACTTCTTCCTCTTCGTCGAGGACGACACGGAGGAGGTCGGCCGGCTCACGGTGGATGTGGCGGCCCGGCGGATTCCGGCCAAGTTCGGTCTCGACCCGCGCCGGGACGTGCAGGTGCTCGCCCCCATGCACCGGGGGCCGGCCGGCGCGGGCAATCTCAACGGCCTGCTCCAGCAGGCCATCACCCCGGGCCGCCCGGACCTGTCGGAGAAGCGGTTCGGCGGCCGGGTCTTCCGCGTCGGCGACAAGGTCACCCAGATTCGCAACAATTACGAGAAAGGGGAGAACGGTGTCTTCAACGGCACCGTGGGCGTGGTCACCTCGCTCGACCCGGTCGACCAGCGCCTGACGGTGCTGACGGACGAGGACGAGGAGGTGCCGTACGAATTCGACGAGCTGGACGAACTGGCCCACGCGTACGCGGTGACGATCCACCGTTCCCAGGGAAGTGAGTATCCGGCGGTGGTGATCCCGGTCACCACCAGTGCCTGGATGATGCTTCAGCGCAACCTGCTGTATACGGCGGTCACCCGCGCCAAGAAGCTGGTCGTGCTCGTCGGTTCACGCAAGGCGATCGGCCAGGCGGTGCGCACGGTGTCGGCGGGACGTCGCTGCACGGCCCTGGACTTCCGGCTCGCGGGCTCCTGACTCGGCGGGTTCCAGCCACACGGGACAGGCATCACAAAAAATGATCGATCAAATGAGTCGGAAAGGTCACAGAGGCCTTCCAGATGGGGAACAGAGGGAGGAGGATGAGCGAGTTGGCGGCACTGAGTGCCGCCGACGAGCCCATTGGCCGACCCCGAGTGCACTCTCCTGCGCCAAATGGGGGATGGTAGAGACAGTCAGGGCAACCTCGAAGATGAGGCACAACGTCGGTGAGGGAAGACGTGAGCGACAACTCTGTAGTACTGCGGTACGGCGACGGCGAGTACACCTACCCGGTGATCGACAGCACCGTCGGCGACAAGGGCTTCGACATCGGCAAGCTCCGCGCCCAGACCGGTCTGGTGACGCTGGACAGCGGCTACGGCAACACCGCCGCCTATAAATCCTCCATTACGTACCTGGACGGCGAGGCCGGCATCCTCCGGTACCGCGGCTACCCGATCGAGCAGCTGGCCGAGCGCTCCACCTTCCTGGAGGTCGCCTACCTGCTCATCAACGGCGAGCTGCCGACCGTCGACGAGCTCTCGACCTTCAGGAACGACATCACGCAGCACACCCTGCTGCACGAGGACGTCAAGAACTTCTACAAGGGCTTCCCGCGCGACGCGCACCCGATGGCCATGCTGTCGTCGGTCGTCTCGGCGCTGTCGACGTTCTACCAGGACAGCCACAACCCGTTCGACGAGACACAGCGCAACCTCTCCACGATCCGGCTGCTCGCCAAGCTTCCGACGATCGCGGCGTACGCGTACAAGAAGTCGATCGGTCACCCGTTCGTCTACCCGCGCAACGACCTCGGTTACGTCGAGAACTTCCTCCGTATGACGTTCTCGGTCCCCGCGCAGGAGTACGACCTCGACCCGACCGTGGTCTCCGCCCTGGACAAGCTGCTGATCCTGCACGCGGACCACGAGCAGAACTGTTCGACGTCGACGGTCCGCCTGGTGGGCTCGTCCCAGGCCAACATGTTCGCGTCGATCTCGGCCGGCATCAACGCGCTCTGGGGCCCGCTGCACGGCGGCGCCAACCAGTCCGTGCTGGAGATGCTCGAGGGCATCCGCGACGCCGGCGGTGACGTCGACTCCTTCATCCGCAAGGTGAAGAACAAGGAGGACGGCGTCCGGCTGATGGGCTTCGGCCACCGGGTCTACAAGAACTTCGACCCGCGCGCCAAGATCATCAAGGCGGCGGCGCACGATGTCCTCTCGGCCCTCGGCAAGTCCGACGAGCTGCTGGACATCGCCCTGAAGCTGGAGGAGCACGCGCTCTCCGACGACTACTTCGTCTCGCGCAGCCTCTACCCGAACGTCGACTTCTACACCGGCCTGATCTACCGCGCCATGGGCTTCCCGACCGAGATGTTCACGGTCCTGTTCGCCCTCGGCCGCCTCCCGGGCTGGATCGCCCAGTGGCACGAGATGATCAAGGAGCCGGGCTCCCGCATCGGCCGTCCGCGCCAGATCTACACGGGCGTGGTGGAGCGGGACTTCGTTCCGGTCGAGTCGCGCTGACCCTGTAAGCGCGAAAGTAAGCGCAAAACAGAAGGCGCCCTGGCGTCGGTCCCCCCACGGGCCGACGTCCAGGGCGCCTTCCCTTGTCCCGGTACGGATTCCCCCCACGGGATCCGGCCGGGCGTCTGGAGAACCAGCGCCTGAATCGCTGTGTTGCGGTACTGCTTGGTGCTGCCATTGAGCAGAACGAGCAAAATTCCTCGTACTACTCGTGTGTGCGGTCTGCCGGGACATCGCACGCCGGGAGGGCCGCTCAAAGCTTCCCGGTGTACGTGCCCCGGCAACGCATCTCTGGAGAGGTCCCCCAAGACATCCCCAGATGCCAGTAGGCGCCCCCCAAGACGCTTCCTGACATCGTCAACTTAGACCTTCGAACCCCTTCGATGGTTACGTTCACATCACTGTGATCTGCGTCTCTTGCATATGTCCGTTAGATACGCAAGGGCCCGGATCTGTCTGACGGGACCCAAGTGTAAGGATGATGCGCGAGCCTTGTGAAGAGCTTATGTGAGTGCGGCGCAGGACTCCAGAGGAGTTCTTCACCGGAATGCCCGCAGCCGGAGGCTGTTCGTCACCACGAACACCGACGAGAAGGCCATCGTCGCCCCCGCGATCATCGGGTTCAGCAGCCCCGCGGCGGCCAGCGGCAGCGCGGCCACGTTGTAGCCGAAGGCCCACACGAGGTTGCCCTTGATCGTGGACAGCGTCCTGCGGGACAGCCGGATCGCGTCCGCGGCCACCCGCAGGTCCCCGCGCACCAGCGTCAGATCGCCCGCCTCGATCGCCGCGTCGGTCCCGGTCCCCATCGCCAGGCCCAGATCGGCGGTGGCGAGGGCGGCCGCGTCGTTGACCCCGTCGCCGACCATGGCGACGGTCCGGCCCTCGGCCTGGAGCCGCTGGACGGCCCGCACTTTGTCCTCGGGCAGTACGTCCGCGACGACCTGGTCGATCCCGACGGCCCGGGCCACCGCCTCCGCCACCGCCCGGTTGTCCCCGGTCAGCAGCACCGGCGTGAGCCCCAGCGCGCGCAGCTCGCGCACGGCCTCGGCGCTGGTCTCCTTGACCGCGTCCGCGACGGCCAGCACGCCACGTGCCGCACCGTCCCAGCCGACCACGACGGCCGTACGACCGCCCCTCTCGGCCTCGTCCTTGGCGCGGGCCAAGTCCTCGGGCAGGTCCTCGAAAAGGCGGCCCACGGCCACTTCACGGCCTTCCACGCGGCCGCGTACGCCCCGCCCGGGCACGTTCTCGAAGTGCTCGGCCCGCGGGAGTGGCCCGACCTTCCCCCACTCTCGGCTTCGCTCGAGCGGGGGGACCCCCATCTCGGCGCCCGCGGCGACCGCCCGGGCGACGGGATGCTCGGAGGCGTGCTCCAGGGCGCCCGCGAGCCGCAGTAGCTGCTTCTCGTCCGTGTCCTCGGCGTCCTCGGCGTTCTGGGCGACGTACACATGCTGGAGGGTCATCCGGCCGGTGGTGACCGTGCCGGTCTTGTCCAGGACGACGGTGTCGACGCGGCGCGTGGACTCCAGTACCTCGGGACCCTTGATGAGGATGCCGAGCTGGGCCCCGCGCCCGGTGCCGACCATCAGCGCGGTCGGTGTGGCCAGGCCCAGCGCGCAGGGGCAGGCGATGATCAGCACGGCGACGGCGGCGGTGAACGCGGCGACCGTGTCATCGGTCGCGCCGAGCCACACCCCGAAGGTGCCCACCGCCAGGGCGATGACCACCGGCACGAAGACCGCGGAGATCCGGTCGGCCAGCCGCTGCACCTCGGCCTTGCCGTTCTGCGCGTCCTCCACCAGCTTCGCCATCCGCGCGAGCTGGGTGTCCGCGCCGACGCGGGTGGCCTTCACGACGAGCCGGCCGCCGGCGTTGACGGTGGCGCCGGTGACGGTGTCGCCGACCGTGACGTCCACCGGGACGGACTCACCGGTGAGCATGGACGCGTCCACCGCGGAGACGCCCTCGACGACCGTGCCGTCGGTGGCGATCTTCTCCCCGGGCCGTACGACGAACCGGTCGCCGACGGCCAGCCGCGCCACCGGAATCCGCACCTCCCGCCCGTCCCTCAGGACGGACACATCCTTCACGCCCAGCTCCATCAGCGCCCTGAGCGCCGCCCCCGCGCGCCGCTTGGCGCGGGCCTCCAGGTAGCGGCCGAGGAGGATGAAGGCGGTGACTCCCGCGGCGACCTCCAGGTAGATCGTCGAGGCGCCGTCCATGCGAGAGACGGTGAACTCGAAGCCGTGACGCATGCCCGGCATGCCCGCGTCGCCGAAGAAGAGCGCCCACAGCGACCAGCCGAACGCGGCCAGCGTGCCGAGCGAGACGAGGGTGTCCATGGTGGCCGCGCCGTGCCGTACGTTCGCCCAGGCGGCCTTGTGGAACGGCCATCCGCCCCAGACCACGACCGGCGAGGCGAGCGTGAGCGCCAGCCACTGCCAGTTGTCGAACTGCAGCGCCGGGACCATGGAGAGCAGCACGACGGGGACGGCGAGGAGGGCGGAGACGAGGAGCCGCTGCCGGAGGGAGGCGAGCTCGGGGTCCTGCTCGCGATCCTCGTCGCGGGGTGTCTCCTGGGGCGGCGCAGGCTCCTCGGCCGTGTAGCCGGTCTTCACCACGGTCGCGATCAGATCGGCGACCCCGATGCCCGCCGGGTAGGTGACCTTGGCCTTCTCCGTCGCGAAGTTCACCGTGGCGGTGACGCCGTCCATGCGGCTGAGCTTCTTCTCGACGCGGGCCGCGCAGGAGGCGCAGGTCATGCCGCCGATGAGCAGTTCGACTTCGGCGGTGTCGGCTGTCGGCGTCTCGGCGGTCGTGCTCGTCATGTCCGTACTCCAGGGCGCGGACCGGGTCGTGCGGAGCCGGTGCCGACCGGCACGACCCGGGTCAGATGTGCGTCAGGCCTTGCCGACCAGCTCGTAGCCGGCCTCGTCGACGGCCGCGCGTACCGCCTCCTCGTCGAGCGGGGCCGCGGACACGACGGTGACCTCACCGGACGAGGCGACGGCCTTCACCGAGCTGACGCCGGGGATCTCGGAGATCTCGCTGGAAACGGAGCCCTCGCAGTGCCCGCAGCTCATGCCGCTCACCTTGTAGACGGTGGTGACGGAACCCGGGGTTTCGGTCTGGGCGCTCATGTCGTTCTCCTCGTCGAGGCGTGTGGGGCCTGCGTGACCCACGGGAGGGGCCCGCATAACCCACACTATACCCCTAGGGGGTACCGCTATTCCAAGAGGCCTTGCGTGCGCGGCTCGTGGGTCGGCTCGTGGGCCGGGCGGTACTCGGGCCGGCCAGCGGTTCGAGATAGCGCGTCAGCGCGTTCTTCAGCTCCTGGACGTACGCCTCGCGCTCTGCGCCCTCGCGGGCCAGGACCAGCTCCAGGCCCGCCTTGTACAGCCCGAGGCACATGTGCGCAGTGCAGATGGTCGCAGTTGAAGGCGATGAGGCGGTCGACGGTCGCGCCGACCGCCTCCTCCAGGGGGGTGGAAACTGCTGCCGATGTAGTGGGCGGTCATCCGCAGTGTGCCGGGGTGTTCTCCGCTGCGATGGCTGTGTTCCGGGTCCGGCTTTTCGAGGGGAACGGAAGTTCTTGGGTCGAACGGGTGACCTTTGCGGGTGGTGCTCGTTGACTGCGGTGACGGTGGGTCTTCGAACTCCGGGCGGGGGTGGACGGGTGGGCGGGTTGCGGGAGTTGGCGTCTCCGTTCGTGGTGCCCGGTCCGGCCGGGGTGGCGGTCCGGGACCGGTTGCGGGTGTCGGCGGCGGATGCGGTGGTGCTGGCTGAGGTGGGGGTGTTCCTGGGTTCGCTGGCCGCCGGGGATCTGGCCGTGCGGTGTCGGCAGGGGCTGGCGCATGATGCGGCCGGGTGGGCGGTGCGCAAGCGGGAGCTGACGGGGAAGTCGTCGGCGCGCTGGGCGGGCAGTATCACCAAGGCCACGCATAACCAGTGGGCGCTGGCCAGGCGCGGGCAGGCCGCCCATATGGCCAGGCTGCGCGGCGAGATCGAATGGGTCGAGGCGCGGCTGGCCCGGCCGCTGGGCGCCAGGGCCGACAAGCGGGAAGGCCTGGCGCGCGGGTACGGCTCGCGGGGCGAGTGGCACGCCAAGTCGCGTCGGCTGCAGATGCTGAAGGCCCGGCTGGCGGTGGTGGAGGCCAACTGGGCGGCGGGCCGAGTGCACGTGGTGCGCGGCGGCAGGCACCTCGCCCACGCCCGCCACCACCTGGCGGCGGCCGGGCTGAGTGAGCAGGCGTGGCGGGAACGCTGGCAGGCGCAGCGGATGTTCCTGGCCGCCGACGGGGAGTCCGGCAAACGCTTCGGTAACGAAACCATCCGCATCACCGACACCGGACAGGTCTCGATCAAACTCCCCGCCCCGCTGGCCCACCTGGCCAACGCACCCCACGACAGATACGTCCTGGATGCGACCGTACGGTTCCAGCACCGGGGCCAGGAGTGGCGTGATCGTGTCACCGCAAACCGGGCGGTGGCCTACCGCATCCACCATGACGTGCTGCGCGGCCGCTGGTATGTCACCGCGTCCTGGCAGCGCACCGCCGCCCCCATCCTGCCGCTGGACGCGGCGCTGGCCCGGGGTGTGGTGGGGGTGGACATGAACGACGACCACCTCGCCGCCTGGCACCTCGACACCCACGGCAATCCCGTCGGTGAGCCGCGGCGCTTCTTCTACGACCTGACCGGCAGCAGTGAGCACCGCGATGCGCAGATCCGGCACGCGCTGACCCGCCTGCTGCATTACACCCGCCGCTGCGGGGCGGCCGCGATCGCCATCGAGGACCTCGACTTCACCGACGGCACCAGCCGCGAGAAGCACGGCCGCAACAAGCGCTTCCGGCGGCTGCTGTCCCGTTTCCCGACCGCGAGGCTCAGGGCCCGGCTGGTGTCGATGGCCGCCGAGCAGGACATCGCCGTCGTCGCGGTCGACCCCGCCTACACCAGCCGCTGGGGCGCCCAGCACTGGCAGCAGCCACTCACCACACCGACTCGCAAGATTTCCCGGCACGATGCGGCGAGCATCGCGGTCGGGCGACGCGCCCTCGGGCACCCGATCCGGCGACGGACGGCACCGCCCCACACCCACCGGAGCGATGGGTGTGGGCATCGGACCGTCCAGGCTGCCTCGGACACCCAGCGGCGTGAGGAAGCCCGCCCCCGTATCCCCGGACCACGGACACGATCCGTGTCACCGGACGCGGAGCGAAAGCGGGCGACCAGGACATCCAACACCGTTCGGGATGTCCGCAGTGACCAGGTACGGGTCCAAGACTCACTCCTGCTCACTGATCGGGAACGGTCAGCTCCTACTGGCAGTCCGGCGCCCCCACCCTGCGCGCGGAGGATGGCAAGGAAGCGCTGATCGTCGCCCGCATCACGGGCGACGAGAAGCAGATGGGCGAGACCCTGGACCGCATTGCGCCCTCGCTCTGGGGCGCTAATGGCCCGTGGACGTGACGGTCGGCGGCCCGGTGGCCGTGCGGTACGAGATGCAGACGATCAACCAGGAGGACCTGACCCGGGCCGAGCTGATCGCCTGCCGGTGACGCTGGTGCTGCTGGTGATGGTCTTCGGCCGCGCGGTCGCCGCCCTGCTGCCGCTCGGCATCGGCATCGTCGCGATACTGGGGACGAACGCGGGTGCTCTCGACACAGGCTCGGGCGCCCCGGAGGTGACCCGAGCCAAAAAAGAGGGGGAGACTCATGCGGGCTGTCGTGTTCGAGCGGTACGGGGAGCCGGCCGAAGTGCGGGACGTGGCGGACCCGGAGCCCGCGGACCACGGGGTCGTGGTGCGCGTCGAGGCCACGGGGCTGTGCCGCAGCGACTGGCACGGATGGCAGGGCCACGACCCGGACATCACGCTGCCGCACGTGCCGGGGCACGAACTCGCCGGAGTCGTCGAGGCGGTGGGCGCCCGGGTGACCGGGTGGCGCCCCGGAGACCGGGTCACCGTGCCCTTCGTCTGCGCCTGCGGCATCTGCCCGGCCTGCGTGGCGGGCGACCAGCAGGTGTGCGAGCGGCAGACCCAGCCCGGCTTCACCCACTGGGGCTCCTTCGCCCAGTACGTGGCGCTGGACCACGCCGACGTGAACCTCGTCGCCGTACCGGAGGAGATGTCCTTCGCAACGGCGGCCTCGCTCGGCTGCCGGTTCGCCACGGCGTTCCGCGCGGTGGTCCAGCAGGGCCGGTTGGCGGCGGGGGAGTGGGTCGCCGTGCACGGCTGCGGGGGCGTCGGCCTGTCCGCGGTGATGATCGCGGCGGCGTCGGGAGCGCGGGTGGTCGCCGTCGACGTGTCCCCGGGGGCCCTGGACCTGGCGCGGAAGTTCGGCGCCGTGGAATGCGTGGACGCCTCCCGCACGCCGAACACGGCGGAGGCGATCCGGGACCTGACGGGCGGCGGTGCCCACCTCTCCCTCGACGCCCTCGGCTCACCCGCCACCTGCGCCGCCTCCGTGGACGGCCTGCGCCGCCGCGGCCGGCACGTCCAGGTCGGCCTGCTGCCCTCACCGACCGGCACGACACCGGTCCCCATGGCCCGCATGATTGCCCTGGAACTCGAACTCCTGGGCAGCCACGGCATGGCCGCCCACACCTATCCGCCGATGCTGGAGCTGGTCCGGACGGATGTGCTGCGGCCCGACCTGCTGGTCACGTCCACGATCTCGCTGGAGGCGGTCCCGGCCGCCCTGGCGGCGATGGGGACGGCGCCGGGGGCGGGGGTGACGGTCATCGAACCGTGGAGGTGAGGGCGGCCCACTCGCGGTCGAGGATGGCCATGATCACCTCATCGACCCAGATGCCCTCCCTCAACTCGGCCTCCCGGCGGACCCCTTCGACCACGAACCCGACCTTCTCGTAGACGCGCAGGGCACGGTGGTTGTGGCCGTATGCGTCCAACTGGATCCGGTGCAGACCGAGTTGCTCGAAGCCGTGGCCGACGATGAGGCGGGTGGCCTCGGTGCCGAGACCCCGGCCGCGGCCGCGCGGCCCGATGAGCGTGCGAAAGGTGCAGCTGCGGGCGTCCGGATCCCATTCGTACAGGACGACCTCGCCGACGAGTTCGCCGGTGGCGCGGTCGGTGACGGCGAGATCGAGCCGGTCGGGCCGGTCGTTGCGGGAGCCGTACCAGGTCCGCAGTCGTCCCGGAGTGAGCTCGGTGGACGGCTCCCCGGTGAACCGCACGACCTCGGGGTCGCCGATGATCTCCCACATGGTCTCGGCGTCGGCCTCGGTGAACGGCCGGAGCACGGTCCTGTCGCCGGTGAGCGTGGGTTTGACGGAGAAGCTCATGGGACCACTGTGCCCCACACGACAGGTGGGGCACAGGCCGTTTTCCGGGAGGTCAATCTGCTCTTCGGCCGCGGTTTCCGGGGCGGGACGCCGCCCATGCCCGGACGGTCTCCGCGTACCAGAAGGGTTTGCCGGCCTCGACGTGGTCGGGCGGTGGCAGCAGTCCGTGCTTGCGGTAGGAGCGCACGGTGTCCGGCTGAACCCGGATGTGCGCCGCGATCTCCTTGTAGGACCAGAGCCTTCGGTCGGTCATCAGTTACACCTCCCCGCGCGTACCGCGGCGGCGGCCGGAGCGGCCGGCGGGGGAGCCGGGTACTGCGCTGGCGATCACAGAGCCTGTGCCCGGTGAACGACGTGGAGCGGGGGTGGGGCAGGGCTTGTGCGCCGGGTGTGACGCAAGACCCGCAGACACGCGACATGCGTGACACGAACAGGGCGTTTGTGACACGAGCGGCACAAAAGGCCGGCGCTCGCCACCAGCAAAAGGGCACAGCAAGACGGGCCGGACCCGCTGCGCCGGGCCCGACCCGTCGGCTTCCCCGCATCCCCCGTGCAACCGCCCGCTGCATCCCCCCGGGTGCGTCCCCCGATCAGCCGGCCGGAGGCACAGCGTGCCTTCGGCACACCCCGCCGGTCTTGGAGAAAACCGCACTGGGTTGCAACACGTTCTACGTCCGTCCGGGCGGCGCGAGGACGAGGCTCGTCGCCTCCCCGGTCATCCGGTCGCCGGCCGGTGCCCCGGACTCGACCGGTCCCTGCCGGGCCACCACGAACTCCCGCGGCGTGCATCCCGTCATCGCCTTGAACTCACCGCTGAGATGCGCCTGGTCGTAGAAGCCGCAGACCGCGGCCGTCTCCGCCTGTCCCCGCCCCGCCGCCAGCAGCCGCCGGGCCCGTTGCAGCCGCAGTACACGCGCCGCGGCCTTCGGACCGAGCCCGATCTGTTCGCGGAAGCGGTTCTCCAGGTGCCGTACGCTCCAGCCGACCTCGTCGGCGAGCCGTCGTACCGGCATCGCGCCGCCCGTGCGCACCAGCTCCGACCAGGCCCGCACCACCCGGGCCGAACTCGGCGTGCCGACCTCCCACCAGCGTGCGAACACGTCGTCGAGCAGCCCGAAACGGTCCTCCCACGTCGGCAGGGAGGCCAGCGCGGCGGACAGTTCGCGGATGCTGCGCCGCCGGTCGCCCGCCCGGCGCGTGGCCAGGGCGTGCGGCAGCTGGTCGGGATCGACGGTGCGGTCGGCGAGTTCGTACTGCGGGGTGCCGAAGAGGCTGAACGCGGCCCAGGGCGTGAGCAGTACCTCGATGCCGGACAGCCGTCCCGCGTGTTCGCCAACGGCGGGTGTGGTCGTGGGCCCGGAGTAGACCGACACGAGGGTGGCCGTGGGCCGGCCGGCGCGCGAGATGCGTACGGGCTGGTCGAAGCCCAGCAACAGGGTCGCCGCCCCGATGGGCACCTCCAGCCGGCGGCGGGGCCGGTCCATCGCCAGCCGGACCCCGCGGTAGCTCAACACGCCGGGCCGCAGCCGCGGATGGGGCAACGCAAGGGCGGTCTCCCACGAGCCCCAGGGACCGTGCCCCGACCGGACACCCACAGCACCTGTCATCCACCCATGCTGCAACGCCCTAGGGGCGCGGGCCAGTGTCAATATGCGGCTCCGCCGCGTGGGCGCGACAAGCCACAGACAACCCGCACTCGCCCAAAAACGGAACCCCGCACCCCAATAGGCGCCCCGTCCCACCCCCGGAGGGCTACGCCCCGCACGACCTCAAAAACGCCCGCGTCCGCTGGGCGATCGGCAACGGAGTGTCCGGCTCGCACGGGTACATGTCCTGCTCGACGATCGCGAACAGGTCGACGTCCAGCTTCTGCGCCGCATCCAGTACCGGCCCCAGCGCCGGCACCCCGGCGGGCGGCTCGCACATCACACCGCGGGCGACCGCCGGCCCGAACGGGACCTCGTTGGCCCGCACATCGGCCAGGATCTCCGGGTCGACCTGCTTGAGGTGCAGGTACCCGATCCGCTCGCCGTAGGTCTCGATGAGCTTGACGCTGTCGCCGCCGCAGTAGGCGTAGTGCCCGGTGTCCAGGCACAGCGACACCACCGCCGAGTCCGTCCCGTCGAGGAAGCGGACGACGTTGTCCTCGCTGTCGATGTGGGTGTCGGCGTGCGGGTGGACGACGATCTGGAGGCCGTAGCGCTCCCGCACCTCCTTGCCCAGGCGCTCGGTCAGGGAGGTGAGGTTCCGCCACTGTTCGGGCGTGAGCGTGTCCGGTTCGAGGACGTCACCGGTCTTGTCGTCGCGCCAGAAGGACGGGATGACCACCAGGTGGGACGCGCCCATCGCCTGGGCCAGGGCCGCGTTGTCCGCGACGTGCGCCCAGGTCTTCTCCCAGACCGCCTCGCCGTGGTGCAGGCCCGTGAAGACGGTGCCCGCCGACACTTTCAGGCCACGTCGCGTGGTCTCCTCGGCGAGGAGGGCGGGATCGGTCGGCAGGTATCCGTACGGCCCCAGCTCGATCCACTCGTAGCCGGAGGAGGCGACCTCGTCGAGGAAGCGCTGCCACGGGACCTGCTGAGGATCGTCCGGGAACCAGACGCCCCAGGAATCGGGTGCCGATCCGACACGGATACGCGAGAGACCGGAAACTGAGGGCTGAGGTGACAACGACGTCATGGCCGCCAGCGTGCGGTTCCCCGGGCGAGGCTGTCAAGGCCTGGTCCGAATGTCTGGACAAAGCATTGACAGGACTCCCTGTGCGGGGCTAGAAAGCCGTGGAGAGCCGATACGAAGGGAACTCGATGGCGTACGACGTGATCACCATGGGGCGGATCGGAGTGGACCTCTATCCGCTGCAGACGGGCGTCCCCTTGCCACAGGTGTCGTCCTTCGGCAAGTTCCTCGGCGGATCGGCCACGAACGTGGCGGTCGCAGCGGCCCGTCTGGGACGGCGCACCGCGGTGATCACGCGCACCGGCGACGACCCGTTCGGCGAGTACCTCCACGAGGCCCTGCGCGACTTCGGCGTCGACGACCGCTGGGTCACCCCGGTCGCCGGACTGCCGACCCCGGTCACCTTCTGCGAGGTCTTCCCGCCGGACGACTTCCCGCTGTACTTCTACCGGCAGCCCAAGGCGCCCGACCTGGAGATCGACGCCCACGAGCTCGACCTGGACGCACTCCGCGAGGCCCGCATCTTCTGGGTGACCGGCACCGGCCTGAGCGAGGAGCCCAGCCGTACGGCGACCCTCGCCGCCCTGGCCCACCGGGCCAAGGCCGGCACCACGGTCTTCGACCTCGACTGGCGCCCGATGTTCTGGAAGGACCCCGCCTCGGCCCGCCCCTTCTACACCGAGGCCCTGAAGCACACCACGGTCGCCGTCGGCAATCTCGACGAGGTGGAGGTCGCCACCGGGGTGCGCGAGCCGCACGCCGCCGCCCGCGCGCTCCTGGACGCCGGCGTCGAACTCGCCGTCGTCAAGCAGGGCCCCAAGGGCGTCCTCGCCGTCAACGACAAGGGCGAGTCGGCCGAAGTCCCCCCGCTCCCGGTGAACGTCCTCAACGGCCTCGGCGCCGGCGACGCCTTCGGCGGATCCCTCTGCCACGGCCTGCTCGAAGGCTGGGACCTGGAGAAGATCATGCGGCACGCCAACGCGGCCGGCGCCATCGTCGCCTCCCGCCTGGAGTGCTCCTCCGCGATGCCGACCCCGGACGAAGTCGAAGCGGCGCTCGCGGCAGGGGCCGTACGGTGACCGTCGACATCGCGGAACTCGTCCGCACCCGTACCCACCGGCCCGAGGCCGTCGCGGAGGCCGCCGCCCGCCGCACGCGCCGGCCGCTGCTCAACGACGACGGTCGCCTGATGATCGTCGCGGCCGACCACCCGGCCCGCGGCGCCCTCGGTGTCGGCGACCGCAAGTTCGCCATGGCCAACCGTGCCGACCTGCTCGAACGCCTCTGCCTGGCCCTGTCCCGCCCCGGCGTGGACGGCGTCCTCGCCACCGCCGACATCCTCGACGACCTGCTCCTGCTCGGCGCTCTCGACGGCAAGGTCGTCATGGGCTCGATGAACCGCGGCGGCCTCCAGGGCGCCAGCTTCGAGCTCGACGACCGCTTCACCGGCCACCGCCCCGAGGACATCGAGCGCCTCGGCTTCGACGCGGGCAAGCTGCTGCTGCGGATCGACTACGACGACCCGGGCTCCCTCACCACCCTGGAGTCCACGGCCCGCGCCATCGACGACATGGCCGCCCGCCGACTGCCCATATTCGTCGAGCCGTTCATCAGCCGCCGTTCCCCCGAGGGAAAGCTCCGCAACGACCTCTCCGCCGAGGCCGTCACCAAGTCGATCGCCATCGCCTCCGGCCTGGGCGGTACTTCGGCCTACACCTGGCTGAAGGTGCCGGTCACCGAGAACCCCGACGACATGGCCGAGGTCATGGCGACCTCCACGCTGCCCGCCGTCCTCCTCGGCGGCGAGGTCGGCGACGACCAGGACGGCGCGTACGAGAAGTGGCGCGGCGCCCTGCAACTGCCCACCGTCCAGGGCCTGGTGGTCGGCCGTTCGCTGCTGTACCCGGCGGACGGCGACGTGGCCGCCGCCGTGGACACCGCCGTAGGACTGCTGTGAGGGCCGCATGACGAGCAACGACCTCTACGTCGCGAAGGGCGCCACGACGGGCGCCCAGTACTCCGTCGACATCGACCCCAAGCGGGCCGGCTGGATCCACAGCAGCCTGCGGATCGTCGAACTGGAGCCGGGCGGCACACACACGTTCACCACCGGGGACAGTGAGTGGATCGTGCTGCCGCTGCAAGGCGGATGTACCGTGCAAGCAGAGGGTGAAGAGTTCCAACTCTCGGGCCGGGACAGCGTGTTCAGCGGAGTCACCGACTTCGCGTACGTGCCCCGTGACGCCCGGGCACAGATCGCCTCCGGCGCGGGAGGCCGCTTTGCTTTGGCAGGAGCGAAGTGCGAGCGACGACTCCCCGCCCGCTACGGCCCCGCGCCGGAGGTCCCCGTGGAAGAGCGCGGCAGCGGCACCTGCACGCGCCACGTCCGCAACTTCGCCTCGGCCGACGCCTTCGACTGCGACAAGCTGATCGCGGTCGAGGTGATCACGCCCGGCGGCAACTGGTCCTCGTACCCGCCGCACAAGCACGACGAGCACCGGCCGGGCGAGGAAGCGGAGCTGGAGGAGATCTACTACTTCGAGATCGACGGCCCGAACGGGTTCGGCTATCAGCGCGTATCCCCTTCGCGTGAGGGCGGATCGGACGTCCTCGCGGAGGTCCGATCCGGCGACGCCGTCCTCGTCCCCGACGGATGGCACGGCCCGTCGATCGCCCAGCCCGGCCACGACATGTACTACCTGAACGTCATGGCGGGACCGGGTGAGACTCGGGAGTGGCGGATCTGCTTCCACCCGGCCCACGTTGAAAGCACAGGGGGGTACAGATGACTCCGACGACCTCGACGACCTCGACGACCTCGACGACGAGGCTCACGGTCGCGCAGGCGCTCGTCCGCTTCCTGTCCGCCCAGTACTCGGAGCGGGACGGGGTACGGCAGCGGCTGATCGGCGCGACCTGGGGCATCTTCGGCCACGGGAACGTCGCCGGGCTCGGCCAGGCGCTGCTCGAGTACGCCGACGACATGCCGTACCACCAGGGCCGCAACGAGCAGTCCATGGTGCACGCGGCCGTCGGGTACGCCCGCCAGTCCAACCGGCTGTCCACCCACGCGGTGACGACCTCCATCGGCCCGGGCGCCACCAACCTGGTCACCGGCGCCGCCCTCGCGACCGTCAACCACCTCCCGGTCCTGCTCCTCCCGGGCGACATCTTCGCCACCCGCGTCGCCGACCCGGTCCTCCAGCAGCTCGAAGTGCCCTACGCGGGCGATGTGTCCGTCAACGACAGCCTGCGCCCGGTGTCGAGGTACTTCGACCGGATCATGCGCCCTCAGGCCCTGATCCCGGCGGCCCTGCAAGCCATGCGGGTGCTCACCGACCCGGTGGAGACGGGCGCGGTGACCCTCGCCCTCCCGCAGGACGTGCAGGCCGAGGCGTACGACTGGCCGGAGGAGTTCTTCGCCGAGCGCACCTGGGTCGTACGACGCCCGGGCGCCGACCCGACCGAACTCGCCGATGCGGTCCGGGCGATCCGGGCCGCCCACCGCCCGCTGCTCATCGCCGGCGGCGGCGTCCACCACAGCCGCGCCGAGGAAGCCCTCGCCGAGTTCGCCGGGGCCACCGGCATCCCGGTCGCCTCCACCCAGGCCGGCAAGGGCTCCCTGCGCCACGACCACCCCCAGGACGTCGGCGGCGTCGGCCACACCGGCACGGCCACCGCCAACGAACTCGCCCGCCAGGCCGACCTGGTGATCGGCGTCGGCACGCGGTACACCGACTTCACCACCGCCTCCGGCACGCTGTTCACGGGCGACGGCGTCCGCTTCCTCAACCTCAACACCGCCCCGTACGACAGCCACAAGCTCGCCGGACTGCCGCTGGTCGCGGACGCCCGCAACACCCTGGCGGAGCTGACCCAGTCCCTGGGAATGCACGCGCACCGGGTCACGGACGCGTACGTCGCCGAGTACAGCCTCGACAAGGAGCGCTGGGAGCAGCGCGTCGAGGCCTGCTACGAGGCCGAGGAGCCGGACGTACGGCCGACGCAGCCGCAGGTCCTCGGCGCCCTGGACGCCCTCGTCGACGAGTCCGATGTGATCATCAACGCGGCCGGTTCGCTCCCCGGCGACCTGCACAAGATGTGGCGGGCGCGCTCCCGGGACCAGTACCACCTGGAGTACGGCTACTCCTGCATGGGCTACGAGATCCCGGCCGCGATCGGCGTGAAGATGGCCGCTCCCGAGCGCAACGTCTGGGCGCTGGTCGGCGACGGCACCTATCTGATGATGCCGACGGAGATCGTCACGGCCGTGCAGGAGGGGATCGCGATCAAGATCCTGCTCGTGCAGAACCACGGCTACGCCTCCATCGGCGGCCTGTCGGAGGAGACCGGCGCCGAGCGCTTCGGCACCGCCTATCGCCACCGCCTCGACGACGGGACGTTCTCGGGCGCCCCGCTCCCCGTCGACCTCGCCGCGAACGCGGCCAGCCTCGGTATGCGCGTGCTGCGCGCGAAGACCGTACGAGACCTCCGCGCCGCCCTCGCCGAGGCGCGGGCCGCGGACACTCCCACATGTGTCTACGTGGAGACCGAAACCGCAGACACAGTGTCGGGCGCGCCTCCGGCGCAAGCCTGGTGGGATGTACCTGTGGCCGAAACCGCGACCCGCGCGTCCGCGGTCAAGGCCCGTGAGCTGTACGAACGGCACGTCTCTACCCGACGCCGCCATCTGTGAAGGAGCACTCGGTCATGACGAAGATCGTCAACCACTGGATCGGCGGCAAGACCGTCGAAGGCGCGTCGGGCACGTACGGGCCGGTCACCGACCCGGCGACCGGCGCGGTCACCACGAAGGTCCCGTTCGCCACCGTCGACGAGGTCGACGCCGCGGTCGCCGCCGCCAAGGACGCGTTCGCCACCTGGGGCCAGTCCTCGCTCGCCAAGCGCACGGAGATCCTCTTCCGCTTCCGCGCCCTGCTCGACGCCAACCGTGACGCCATCGCCGAGCTGATCACCGCCGAGCACGGCAAGGTGCACAGCGACGCCCTCGGCGAGGTCGCCCGCGGCCTGGAGATCGTCGACCTGGCCTGCGGCATCAGCGTGCAGCTGAAGGGTGAGCTGTCGACGCAGGTCGCCACCCGCGTGGACGTGTCGTCCCTCCGCCAGCCGCTCGGCGTCGTCGCCGGCATCACGCCGTTCAACTTCCCGGCGATGGTCCCGATGTGGATGTTCCCGATGGCCATCGCGTGCGGCAACACGTTCGTGCTGAAGCCGTCGGAGAAGGACCCGTCCGCGTCTCTCAAGATCGCCGAACTCCTTGCGGAGGCCGGTCTGCCCGACGGCGTGTTCAACGTCGTACACGGCGACAAGGTGGCCGTCGACCGCCTCCTGGAGCACCCGGACGTCAAGGCCGTCTCCTTCGTCGGCTCGACCCCGATCGCCCGCTACATCCACACCACGGCCTCCGCGAACCACAAGCGCGTCCAGGCCCTCGGCGGCGCCAAGAACCACATGCTGGTCCTGCCGGACGCCGACCTGGACGCGGCCGCGGACGCCGCTGTGTCCGCCGCCTACGGCTCGGCGGGCGAGCGCTGCATGGCGATCTCCGCCGTGGTCGCGGTCGGCGCGATCGGCGACGAGTTGGTGGAGAAGATCCGCGAGCGCGCGGAGAAGATCAAGATCGGCCCCGGCAACGACCCGACGTCCGAGATGGGCCCGCTGATCACTGCCGTCCACCGCGACAAGGTGGCCTCGTACGTGGAGGGCGCGGCGGCCGAGGGCGCGGAGGTCGTGCTCGACGGCACCGGCTACACGGTCGAGGGCTTCGAGGACGGCCACTGGATCGGCATCTCGCTCCTCGACAAGGTGCCCACGTCGGCGAAGGCATACCAGGACGAGATCTTCGGCCCGGTGCTGTGCGTGCTGCGCGTCGACACGTACGACGAGGGCGTGGCCCTCATCAACAGCTCGCCCTTCGGCAACGGCACCGCGATCTTCACCCGGGACGGCGGCGCGGCCCGCCGCTTCCAGCTGGAGATCGAGGCCGGCATGGTCGGCGTGAACGTCCCGATCCCGGTCCCCGTCGGCTACCACAGCTTCGGCGGCTGGAAGGACTCCCTCTTCGGCGACCACCACATCTACGGCAACGACGGCACGCACTTCTACACCCGCGGCAAGGTCGTCACCACGCGCTGGCCGGACCCGGCCGACGCCCCCTCCGGCGTGGACCTGGGCTTCCCGCGCAACCACTGACGGTCGGCCAACCCGGCGAGTGAAGTCGTCCGCGCCACGGGCGATTTCACTCCGTGGGACGGCTTGGCGGCGGGGGCCGCCCTGGTGCACCTGGGGAGTCTCGGCGGTCAGTCCACGGTCACCGACCAGCCTCCGCGCCTGAGGGTGAGAGTGCCGTCCGGGGTGATCCGGACCCGCGCCCCGTACACCGGCAATCCGCCCTCGCGGTTGAGCCGGTGACGGATCCGCTCCAGCTCATCCCACAGGCGGCGGGGGCCGCCCTGGTGCACCGTCGGCGAGTCGAGGAACCCGGCCGCGGTGGCGCGGGCCCAGGAGCCGTCAGGGTGCAGCATCCACACGGTTCGTTCGTCGCCGTCGACCGCCATACGGTGGTCGATGCCGGGCACGAGGAGTTCGAGCATCGACATCACCTCCCACGAGTCCGGCACGTAAAGCAGCGGATACCGGCTCGTGCTCGCGTGCTCACCGTCAGCCCGCTTCACCCGCTCCCACAGCTCATCCGTTGGTCGCTCGTAGTCGTCGCCGTGGCGGGTGCGCATGAACCCGGCCGCGTCGGGCTCGACGCGGCCCACGGCGCCGCCGTCCTCGGTCTTGTCCGCGGTGACGATCAGCCCGGTTCCGGCGAGGGTGGTCACGAGCCGTCCGCCAGGCCGCAGGGCGGCCAGCCACGAGGCCGGCACGGGCCGTACGGACACCGTGGACACGATCCGGTCGTACGCCCCCGGCAGGTCCCCGGTGATGTCGACCACGGCCGTGTGCGGGTGCAGCCCGATGGAGTCGAGCCGTTCACCCGCGACCTTGACCAGGTGCGGGTCTATGTCCACGCTCGTCAGCCGCTCGTCGCCGAGTCGCCGGCAGAGCAGCGCGGTGCCGTAGCCGGTGCCGGTCGTCACCAACACTCGGGAATCGTCGGCGATCATCGCGTGCCGATACATGGTCACCACCAGGCCCGGCAGCGTCGACGATGACGTGGGTTTCCCCATCGCGATCGTGGCGCCAGGGTCAGCGTGGTCGGCGTGCGCGGAGCCGATACGGGTCACGAGCGTCCGATCCGCGTAGGCCGTTTGCATCCACGCTTCGGGATCGGTCAGGCCGTCGCGCAGCTCCCACCCCTGATCGTCGCGCGCCCACCAGCGGGGCACGAACACGTGCCGCGGCGTGGTGGCGAGCGGCTCGTACCAGCGCGACTCAGGCCGGACCACGTCGGCCGCCAGGCGCCGCGCGTGCGTCTCCCAATCCATCCGGGTGCGCCTCCTAGTCGTACGCCGGCTCACAGGCCGGGGTCTCGGCGGGGGAACAGTCGGAGCCGTCCTGATCAGGGTTGCAGCTGTGGGCCTTGCCGGGCGAGGGCATGCAGGAGTCTTCGTCCGGCGTGCATCCGCGACGGCGGACCCGCGGGATGCTGGCGGCGACCTGCGCCCACTGCGGCGCGGCGAACACCTCCGCCAGCGACCCGGACTTGACGTCACCGGCGGGCAGGAACCGGCCCAGCACGCAGGGGGCAACCTTCCCGTCGGGCAGGATCGCGGCTTTCCCGTCCGCGCACCGCCCGCACAGCTGGGATGTGGATGGGATCTGTGTCGTCGCGGCGTTGCCGACGCCGCGCACGCGGTCGACGTGCACCCGGGCTACCCCCAACGTTGCCATCTCGGCGCGGGCCTCCTCGGAGCGCTGCCCCTCGCGCATGTGGATGATGCCGACCTTCACGTGAATGCCGCGGCGTACGGCCTCGATGATGTTGGCGCGGGTGGAGTCGTGGGAGCCCTTCCGGCCGGTGATCTGGTCGTGCTCGTCGGGGTCGTCGGAGTAGTACGACGTGCCCAGGGTCAAGCGCGGGTGAGAGAACAGCTCCCAGTGCTCCGCGCGCACCCGGTACAGGTTGCTGAACACCTGGACCCGCAGGCCGACGCTCAGGGCGTGCTCGACGAGCTCCGTGAACTCCGGGTGCAATGTCGGCTCGCCGCCGATGAACTGCACCGTTTTCACGCCGAGCTCAGCGGCCTCGTCGATGACGCGCCGCCAGTCCTCGGCGGTCATGGTGCCATGGTCCTTCGTCGGCCCGGCCTGGGCGTAGCAGTGCGACGCGCACGTGAGCTGACAGCGGCCGGTGATCTCCAGCTCAAGGAACGTCAGGGGTAAGGGTGTTGCGGGTGTCTCGGGAGCGATTGTCATCCGTGTCCTCCTTGGTGTGATGTACGTCAGGCGATGGCCGGCTGCCGGTCAATGAGGTAGGCGAGCGCCTGCTTCTTGAGGCGGTTGAGGCACGGCTCGCACGCGTAGAACGGGGCGTGTTGCCCGTCCCATTGCACCGGGCCGAGCCAGATCACCGGCACTCCTGCGCGGCTCGCACTTTCGTAGTTGGCTCCGGCCGCCCCGCCACGGGGGGAGCGGACGGCCGGAGCTTGACCCGTCCCGCCGGGGTCCTTCCGGGGCCTCCGACGGGACGGGCGTGTGTGGTGCGACCCTGACCCTGCGGTCGCCGTGGGGGTGCGTCAGGACGGAGTCCGCGCCAGCACCAGCGCGAGGACAGGTACCGTCACGGCCGCCACATACAGCAGGAGGCCAGTGATCGCCCTCACGATGCGCGCCTGGCCCATGGGTGGCAGGTGCAGCCGCAGCGGCGCTGGAGCAGGATGCCGGACGCGTGGGGCAGCGGGATGTCCTTCGTCTGGCGGCAGTCGCGGTGCAGGCCCTTGTACCCGGGCCGCTGGGCGAGCGTGCATTCCGCCGACCGCGGCGGGGCCTCCGCCACGGGCGCCGTCACGACTCATCCTCGCCGGGCAGGCAGCCGCCCGGCTTCTCGTAGCAGTCGCACAGGTCGCGGACGGAGCGGGCGAGCCGATGGAGCACCGAGTAGCGGACGGCCAGGGTGTTCCCCGGCCCCAGTCGGAGCCGCATCCGGGCCTCTCCGGCGCACGTCAGTGCGTGCTCGCGTCGGCGGTCTCCCCTTGGGAGCCCGGAGACCGACTGCTCGACCTCGGGGATAAGTAACTGGATGTGCCCCCGCAACTGGAGCCTCATCGTCTCCAGCCCTTCATCGGAGAGCGGCTCGGCGCCACGCGTCAGCAGCCGCTCTGCCTCGGCGCGCATGGTCGTGATGTCCAGCGGCAGCGCGTTCGTCGCGGGCCCCGTCATGACTCATCGTCCTCGTCGTCGGCCAGGACGTGGCCGAGGAGCACCAGTTCCAGTACGTCGGCGGTCCGGCACAGGTCCCCCGGCCGGGCCATCGGCACCGACCAGTACGAGGCCTGCGTGTGCTCGTCCAGTTCCGTGCGGTCGGTGCGTGGAACGCCCAGGTAGGTGCCGTCGCTCAGGCACTCTGTGCTCCGCGCCGCCCAAGCCGGGGCTGTGCCGGGCGGTACGAGGGCGTAGTAACGACGGAAGCCCGGGTCGTGGATGACCGGACCGTGCAGATGCCGAGCGAGCCACGGGCCCACGGTGGACGGTTCGTTGCTCTGGGCGGCGCTGTACACGACAGGCTCGGGGATGCGGACCGCGTCGAAGGTCTTCCCCAGCGGGATCAGCGCGAGCTTCCCGGCGCTGATCCACTCGTTTCGTACGGTCTCCGGTGATGGGTGAGCCGAGGCCAGCCACCTCTCAACCGGTCCGCCGGGCGACGGGAAGGGTGGGGATGTGGGGGGACCTGCGGGGACTGTAGCGTTTCTCACTGTCGACCTGCTCTCTCAGGTTGGCCGCGCCCCGGGACCGTGACAGCGGTCGCCGGGGTTCGTCTGGTCTGCCGCCAGGCATGGCACGCCCGCAGCAACTGGCCTGTATGGCGCTACAAAAGAGACTGGACCGGTGGACCGGTCCAGTCAAGTGAAGCTGCAGTTTCCCTACCCCATCGGGTAGTTGTCGACCTGCTCGAAGACGTGCGACGCAGTGACGCCCTCTTCGCACACGAGGGGTTGGCGGCTCTGGTCAAGCGCCACGTGCAGCACGACGGCCACCGCCGTCGGCGTTTCCACTTCCAGCAGCCGTGCTTCGTCTTCAGTGGCCAGCCGCACTGTCGTGATGTCCACGCCCTCGGCAGGCGAGCGCCCCGTCTGGCGGCGTACGTAGTGCGTCGTGCCCTCGGCGATCGGCCCGCTGGCAGCCAGGCGCGGTGCGGCGTCTGCGATGGCAGGCGGGAACCATGCGGTGACCAGGCTGAGGGGCGATCCGTCGTCCAGTAGTACCAGCCGGATCCTGCGCAGCGCCTCCTCCCTCGGCTTCAGCCCCAGCGCCTCGGCGACGTGCGGCGGCGGGACCGTACGGTCCGGGACGCCGAGACGCCGGTAGGGAGCTCCGCCAGACACGCGGGTGGAGCCCGCGCGTCGTCCGCCGGCGGGCCGGGCGACTGGCGTCTCGGCGACGGTGAATCCAGAACCCTGCCGGGCCACCACCAGGCCGTCATTGCGCAACACGTCGTATGCCTTCACGACGGTGGCACGCGACACATCCCACTGTTCGGCCAGGTCACGGCCGGAGGGCAGCAGGTCACCGGGCCCGAACTCGCCATTTGCGATCCTTGTGCGCAGATCCTCGGCGATCTGCTCGTACTTCAGCAGCGGCATGGCGCTTGATCCGATCACTGGACTGGTCCACCGGTGAGCTACCACAATGCCCGCATGACGAGCCCTGAGGTAGCGCCGGAGATCGTGAGGTTCTACACCGAGACCATCGACGAGGCGGATCGCCTGGCCACCACAGCCGATGGACGTCTGGAGATGGTACGCACGCAGGAACTGCTGCGCCGTCACCTCCCAGCCCCGCCCGCGCGGGTCATCGATGTCGGCGGTGGTCCAGGCGCCCATGCTCGGTGGCTCGTCGAGGACGGCTACAGCGTGCACCTCGTCGACCCGATCCCCCGCCACATCGATCAGGCCAAGGCCGCCGGGGCCACCGTGGAACTCGGCGAAGCACGCAAGCTCACAGCCGCCGACGCCTCCTTTGATGTGGTCCTCCTGCTCGGTCCGCTCTACCACCTGCCGGAACGCGCGGACCGCGGCCAGGCCCTGGCCGAGGCCTACCGCGTGCTGCGGCCAGGGGGTCTCCTGGCGGCGGCCGGCATCAACCGGTACTCCAGCCTGTTCGAGCACGCTGCGTTCGCACACCTGTACAAGGCGCCGATGCAGAAGAGCATCGGCGGCATCCTCGCCTCGCAGATCCACGACGGGAAAAAGGCGTTCACCGTCGCGTACTTCCACAGCGGCGAGCAGCTGCGCGACGAGGTGGCCGCGGCCGGATTCGACGACGCGGAGGTGTATGGCGTCGAGGGACCGGCCTGGTCCATGCTCGCGGCGACCGAGCGGAACACCGGCGGCGACTTCCGCGACACACCCCTCTTCGAGTCCGCCCTGACCGCGGCGCGCATGGCCGAGCCCTACCCGGAGTTGCTCGCGGCGAGCTCTCATCTGCTCGCCGTCGGCCGTCGGCCAGCCTGAATCCGAACATGGCAAAGCCCCCGCCGCCCGCGCAAGGCGGGCGGAGGGACTCAATGGACGATCCGTAGATGGTGGGTCGGATCAGGTGACGAACAGTGCGATGACGGCGGCGATCAGTCCACCCACGCCGACCAGGGCGCGATCTGCGCGAGCGGCCAGCGGCCCTTCTTCAGCTCAGAGCGCAGCTCGTCAATCTCCGTCTCCATGTCGGCGCGCAGCTGGCGGACGTCGGCGTCCGTACGGTCGCTGCACTCGAGCATCCTGGCAGATCGGGCCCACCGGGGCGCCGACCCGTGGGTGACTGCGGTAGGTGGCGAGGGCGATTGCCTTCCCGGAACGACGGCACGCACTTCTGCACCCGCGGCAAGGTCGTCACCACCCGCTGGCCGGACCCGGCCGACGCCCCCTCCGGCGTGGACCTGGGCTTCCCGCGCAACCACTGACGGTCGGCGAAGCGGCGAGTGAAGTCGTCCGCGTGACGGGCGACTTCACTCCGGGGAACGGTTCTCGGCGGTCAGTCCACGATCACCGACCGCCCTCCACGCGAGAGGGTGAGGGTGCCGTCCGGGGTGATCCGGACCCGCGCCCCGTACACCGGCAATCCGCCCTCGCGGTTGAGCCGGTGACGGATCCGCTCCAGCTCATCCCACAGGCGGCGGGGGCCGCCCTGGTGCACCGTCGGCGAGTCGAGGAACCCGGCCGCGGTGGCGCGGGCCCAGGAGCCGTCAGGGTGCAGCATCCACACGGTTCGTTCGTCGCCGTCGACCGCCATACGGTGGTCGATGCCGGGCACGAGGAGTTCGAGCATCGACATCACCTCCCACGAGTCCGGCACGTAAAGCAGCGGATACCGGCTCGTGCTCACGTGCTCACCGTCGGCCCGCTTCACCTGCTCCCACAGCTGGTACGCATGAACCGGGCCGCGTCGGGCTCGACGCGGCTCACGGCGCCGCCGTCCTCGGTCTTGTCCGCAGTGACGATCAGCCCGGTTCCGGCGAGGGTGGTCGCGAGCGGCCCCCTCCGGCAGGTCCCCGGTGATGTCGACCACGGCCGTGTGCGGGTGCAGCCCGACAGATCGAAGATTTCTCCGAGTTCAAGGTCCTGCAGGCCTTCCTTCTACCGGCGCGCGCGCCGGTAGAAGACCTTTTTCCACGCACTACCGGGTAACTCGAACGGGCGAATCTCCACGCCGGTCGGTGGGCATACCATTTTCTGACTCGGCCGTTTTCCTGAGTACTTGACGACGTCCAAGTGAGAAAGAAGAATCATGCCTGCCCAGAAACTACCGTCCGCGACTTTATTTCGGCGTCGTGGAACCGCGGTGGCGGCGATCGTCTGCCTTTACGGGATGATCGCCCTTTACGCGGTCGACTCGTCGCTTCCGACGAACGCGCTCGGGCTTCCGGGACAGAACGAGAAAGTCCTCCGTTCACTGCTCCCGCAGGGCTGGGCGTTCTTTACGCGCTCTCCTCGCGAAAAGGATGTCCTGCTGTGGCAGCCGGGGACGACCGCCGGCGAATGGCGGCAGCGGTCCGCCCATCAGGGATCGGCCGGGGAATGGTTCGGGGCACGGAGGGAACAGCGCGCCCGAAACATGGAGATGGGGGTCCTCCTCACCCGTGCCCTGGAAAAGGGCGCGCGCTGGAGCGACTGCGAAGTCCGTGACGCCGCCGCATCCCTGCCCGACATGGTGGGGCGCTGCGCCTCCGCCACGCGGGACGCGCCCTCGCCCGTCCGGGTGAGCAACGGGAGCCGTACGCCAGCCGTGTGCGGTGCGGTCGCCTTCACCCGGCAGGAGCCGCTGCCCTGGAGCTGGGCACGGCACGGCGTGGACGAGCAGATGCCCGTACAGGTCCTCCGGGCACGGGTGACGTGCTGATGCGCGATCCCCTGGCACGACTCGGAGCATGGGTGACGCACACTCTGCGCACGTCACCGTTCACCAACGTCTACGGCGTGGCGCGCAGCCTGCTGGCGACGGGCACGTTCCTCACGCTGGCGCTGAACCCGACGGACACCCTCTTCACCGCCGGCAGCGGAATGGCTCCACCGCCCCAGTGCGACGGGTTCACGGCCGTGTCCGTCTACTGCATGGCCGGTCCGGTACCCGGAAGGTGGCTCTCCCTCGCCGTCCTGCTCACGGTGATGGTCGGCGTCTTCCCACGCTGGACGGTGATCCCCCACTGGTATGTCGCCTTCAGCCTGAACATCTCCGCCTCGGTGGTGGATGGCGGCGACCAGATCGCCGCCGTACTGACCCTGCTGCTGATTCCGGTAGGCCTCTGCGACGGAAGGAAAACGCACTGGGGTGCGCCGGTACCGGCCAGGGAAAGCACCGGAGAGGGGGCGCTTCTCGGTGGTTTCTTCGGCTGGATCGCCCTGTCCGTGATTCGTTTTCAGGCGGCGGCGGTGTATTTCCACGCCGGTGTGGCGAAATTCGGGGTCGCCGAATGGGCGGACGGCACGGCCATGTATTACTGGCTCGCCGATCCCGTCATGGGGGCGCCCGCGTGGCAGCGGTTCCTCGTCGATCCCGTCACTCACAGCGGAACCGGTGTTGCTCTGCTCACATGGGCGGTCCCGCTGGGCGAGATCGCGCTGGCCGTCGCGCTCGTCCTCCCCGCACGCCGGTGGCGGCTATTTCTGTGGGGCGCCGTTCTCTTCCACGTCGGCATCGCGGTGACGCTGGGCCTTGTTTCCTTCGCGCTCGCGATGATTGCCCTGGACATCATCTTCCTCCGCCGGGCCGACCATTCCTTCTCCCGGCCGCATTGGGCCGAGCCGCGTGGCTGGTTTCTGCGGGGAACGGCGGGGCCTGCCCTACTGGCGCAGAAAGCCGTACCAGCGCAGAAGAAGGATCCCGCCCCTCACTAGCACCCACCTCGCACGCGCGCGTGAAGACATGTGCGTCCGAACCGTACGAAGGAATCCACAGACATGGCGAAAAACACCAAGGCGCCGAGCACCAGGACCCGGGTGGTCGCGTGGACACTGTGCACCGCGCTTGCGGCGGGTGGCCTGTACGCGGCGGCCCCCACCGCCGCCACCGAGCACAGGACGCCCACCGCCACCCACCAACAGCACTCCACCGTCCACGACGCGCGCACCGTCTTCCGCGGCGTCTTCTTCGGACACGGCCCCGTGGGCGACGCCCTCGCCCGCCACTTCCCCGGGCTCCCCGCCGCCACCCCACAGATCACCGCCGAAGAGAACAGAGTGATGAACCGGCTGGAAGAGGCCCACCCCGGCACCATCCGCGACTTCCACGCGGCCGTCGCCAGCGGCTCCCACGTCCGCACCAAACAGGCGATCACCCGTACCAGCCGCACCCTCGTGGACACCCTCCGGGCCCACGGCCTCCAAGTCGACACCGGTGACCCGTCGGGGAAGTGCCTCGCGCTCTATCTGGCGGTGGTCATGATCCAGTGGGGCTACGTCGCGATGCAGCTGTGGGAGATCCAGGACTACTACACGGCCCGCGATACCGACCGCGTCCTGCGGATCGACGACTTGGTCCACGACCTGGTCCGACACACGGCGCCCCGCTGAACCCGGAAACCTCAACCCCAGAACCGCAGAACCAGAACTGCAGAACCAGAACTGCAGAACTTCGGAAACCGAAGGGACGGCAAGCACCGTGAACCGAAGGATCAAGTTCGTCGCGTGGACACTGTGCACCGCGCTTGCGGCGGGTGGCCTGTACGCGGCGGCCCCCACCGCCGCCACCGAACACAGGACGCCCACCGCCACCCACCAACAGCACTCCACCGTCCACGACGCGCGCACCGTCTTCCGCGGCGTCTTCTTCGGACACGGCCCCGTGGGCGACGCCCTCGCCCGCCACTTCCCCGGGCTCCCCGCCGCCACCCCACAGATCACCGCCGAAGAGAACAGAGTGATGAACCGGCTGGAAAAGGCCCACCCCGGCACCATCCGGGACCTGCACGCGGCCGTCGCCAGCGGCTCCCACGTCCGCACCAAACAGGCGATCACCACGACCGGCCACCATCTCGCGGACGTTCTGCTGCCCGACGTGCGCGGCGCGGAGTTGAACGACGCGGACCCCGAGGGCCTGTTCGCCTTCCTTGTCGTGATCCGGGTCCTGGTGGTGCAGGTACGGATCTGGCGGGCCCACGCCGAGGAAAGGACCGCCCTGGACCTCGACACGCTCACCCACGACGTCATCCGGTCGACAGTCCCCACCCGCGGCCGCTGACGACCGACGGTACTCCAGCCTGTTCGAGCACGCCGCGTTCGCACACCTGTACAAGGCGCCGATGCGGAAGTATCGGCGGCATCCTCGCCTCGCAGATCCACGACGGGAAAAAGGCGTTCACCGTCGCGTACTTCCACCGTGGTGAGCAGCTGCGCGACGAGGTGGCCACGGCCGGATTCGACGACGCGGAGGTGTATGGCGTCGAGGGGCCGGCCTGGTCCATGCTCGCCGTACCACGCCTGCGGTACACGCCGGACGGCCGTACACCCCTGGGAGGGCCCCCGGCTCGGTCTCCAGTAGATAACTTGCCGACAGGTTGACCCCGTACCGTTGAAGCATGGATCTTCGATTGCCCGGACTGCGGGGGCGCATGCGGAGGCCGCGACGGTGGATAGCCGCCGCGGCCTCCGTCGTCGTCCTCGCCGGTGCCGGTACATGGACGGCCGTCGCCTCAGATGACGCGCCGCCGGTGCGCAGCACCGACCGGGTCATGGACATGGGTGGCGGGGTGCGGATCGACACCTCGTACTTCACCTCCGGCGCCTCGGGCCGCCGCCCCGCCGTCCTCCTCGCCCACGGCTTCGGCGGCAGCAAGAACGACGTACGGCAGCAGGCGCAGGACCTCGCCCGGGACGGGTACGCGGTCCTGACCTGGTCGGCCCGCGGCTTCGGCAGGTCGACCGGCAAGGTCGGGCTGAACGACCCCAAGGGCGAGGTCGCCGACGTCTCCAAGCTGATCGACTGGCTGGCGAAGCAGCCGCAGGTTCAGCTCGACAAGACCGGCGACCCCCGCGTGGGCGTCGCCGGAGCCTCGTACGGCGGCGCGATCTCGCTGCTGGCCGCCGGATACGACGACCGGGTGGACGCCATCGCCCCGGCGATCACGTACTGGAACCTCGCGGACGCCCTCTTCCCGAACGGCGTCTTCAAGAAGCTCTGGGCGGGCATCTTCGTCAACTCCGCAGGCGGCTGCGAGAAGTTCGAGACCCAGATCTGCCAGATGTACGAGCGGGTCGCCGAGTCCGGCACCCCGGACGCACAGGCCCGGCAGATGCTGGAGGAGCGCTCGCCGTCCGCCGTCGGTGACCGCATCAAGGTGCCCACGCTCCTCCTCCAGGGGCAGACCGACTCCCTCTTCCCGCTCGGCCAGGCCGACGCGGCCGCGAAGGCGATCCGTGCCAACGGCGCCCCGGTCGACGTCGACTGGATCTCGGGCGGCCACGACGGCGGCGACATGGAGACGAGCCGCGTCCAGGGGCGCGTGCAGTCCTGGTTCGACCGGTACCTCAAGGACGACAAGGGCGCCGACACCGGCCCCGAGTTCCGGGTCACCCGCACCCTCGGCACCGGAAGCGGGGACGGCGAGACACGGCTCAGCGGCGTGAGCGACGTCACGTACCCGGGCCTGGAGGGCGACCCGCGCTCGATCGCCCTCGCCGGGCGCGAGCAGAGCTTCGACAACCCGGCCGGCGCCAACCCGCCCGCCGTGTCGGCCCTGCCCGGCCTCGGCAGCGCCGGCGGCGGCCTCGCCCAGCTGTCCACGCTCGGCATCGGGATCTCGCTGGACTTCCCGGGCCAGTTCGCCGCGTTCGAGTCCGCGCCCGTGACGGACGGCGTGCAGATCACCGGCTCGCCGACGGCCACCGTCCATGTGAAGTCCACCAGCGACGACGCCGTGCTCTTCGCCAAGGTGTACGACGTCGGCCCCGGCGGCGGTCAGCAGCAGGTGCTGCCCTCCCAGTTGGTCGAGCCCATCCGGGTCGAGGGCGCCAAGGCCGGCAAGGACGTCGAGATCACCCTCCCGGCGATCGACCACGAGGTCGACCAGGGCCACCGCCTGCGCCTGGTCCTGGCTTCGACGGACCTCGGCTACGCGTCCCCGGTGACGCCGGCGACGTACACGGTCTCCCTGAAGGGCGACCTGAAGGTGCCGACGGCCCTCGGCGAGACGGACCAGGCGGCGCAGCTCGCCGGATGGGTGTGGTGGCTGCCGCCCGTCGGCGCGGCGATCGCGCTGGCCCTGCTGCTGTCGGCCCGGCGCCGCACCGCGACGCCCGCCCCCGACCCCGCGCTGGCCGAAGTCCCCCTCCAGATCACGGACCTGAGCAAGCGGTACGCCAAGTCGGCGGACCGGTACGCGGTCCGGGACCTGTCCTTCCGCGTGGAGAAGGGCCAGGTCCTCGGCCTGCTCGGCCCGAACGGCGCGGGCAAGACGACGACCCTGCGCATGCTGATGGGCCTGATCAAGCCGGACGGCGGCGAGATCCGCGTCTTCGGCCACGCGATCGTGGCCGGCGCCCCGGTGCTGTCCCGCGTCGGAGCCTTCGTCGAGGGCGCGGGCTTCCTCCCGCACCTGTCCGGCCGCGAGAACCTGGAGCTGTACTGGCGGGCCACCGGCCGCCCGCCCGAGGACGCCCACCTGGACGAGGCCCTGGAGATCGCCGGCCTCGGCGAGGCGCTGGCCCGCGCGGTCCGCACGTACTCCCAGGGCATGCGCCAGCGGCTCGCCATCGCGCAGGCCATGCTCGGCCTGCCGGACCTGCTGATCCTCGACGAGCCGACCAACGGTCTCGACCCGCCGCAGATCCGCGAGATGCGCGAGGTGATGATCCGCTACGCGGCGGCCGGCCGCACGGTGATCGTCTCCAGCCACCTCCTCGCGGAGGTCGAGCAGACCTGCACCCACCTGGTGGTCATGGACCACGGCCGACTCGTCCAGGCGGGTCCGGTCGCGGAGATCATCGGCTCGGGCGACACGCTGCTGGTCGGCACGGCCGCACCCGTCGACGAGCCCGTCGTCGACAAGGTCGCCGCGCTGCCCGGCGTGGCCTCGGCGGTCCGCACCGACGACGGTCTGGTGGTACGGCTCGACCCCGACGGCACCGCACAGCGCCTGGTCGCCGAACTCGTCCGGCTGGAAGTGCCCGTGGCGTCGGTGGGCCCCCACCGCGGCCTCGAAGAGGCCTTCCTCACCCTGATCGGAGACTGAAGCATGAGCACGGTGACCGACCGCGCCAAGCCCGTCGAGGTCGCCGACGGCTACCGCGCCGGCCGTACGCTGCCCATCCGGGTCGAGCTGGTCCGGCAGCTGAAGCGGCGCCGCACGCTCGTCATGGGCGGCATCCTGTTCGCCCTGCCGTTCGTCCTGCTCATCGCCTTCCAGGTCGGTGGCGAACCGGGCGGCGGCAACGAGGGCGTGACCCTCATGGACACGGCCACCGCGTCCGGGGCGAACTTCGCCGCGGTGAACCTCTTCGCCTCCGCGGGCTTCCTGCTCGTCATCCCCGTCGCGCTGTTCTGCGGGGACACGGTCGCCTCGGAGGCCAGCTGGTCCTCCCTGCGCTATCTCCTCGCCGCCCCCGTGCCGCGCGCCCGCCTGCTGTGGTCCAAGCTCGTCGTCGGGCTGAGCCTGAGCCTCGCGGCGATGGTGCTGCTGCCGCTCGTCGCGCTCGCGGTCGGCATGGCGGCGTACGGCACGGGCCCGCTGGAGCTGCCCACCGGCGGCACGCTGGCCTTCGGCACCGCGGCCGAGCGCCTGGCGATCACCGTGGCGTACCTCTTCGTGTACCAACTGGTCACCGCGGCCCTGGCGTTCTGGCTGTCCACGAAGACGGACGCGCCGCTGGGCGCGGTCGGCGGCGCGGTCGGTCTGACCATCGTCGGCAACGTGCTGGACCAGGTGACGGCCCTCGGCGACTGGCGCGACTTCCTGCCCGCGCACTGGCAGTACGCCTGGCTCGACACCGTGCAGCCGCAACTCGAGTGGTCCCGCATGATCGAGGGCACGGCCCTGTCGGTAACGTACGCCCTCGTGCTGTTCGCCCTGGCCTTCAGGGGTTTCGCCCGCAAGGACGTGGTGTCCTAGGGCCTGTGTCGGAAGTGGCGCCTGCCGGGCGACGCCCGGCACGCTCCCCCACTGCCTTAAGGGCGTGGGAGGTGCCCCCACTCGCCGCACCGGGCGAAAGCCCAAGTACATCCGGTCCATCGACGGGGCCTTCCGCCCGGCGCGCCGAGAGCACGCACCAACGCAGTCATCAGCCTCCCCCACTCTCGGCTTCGCTCGAGCGGGGGGACCCCCATCGCGGCGGGCGCCCGGCCCGCCCTCCGGGCGGACGACGCCACTTCCGACACAGGCCCTAGGTCAACGGAGGATCACCTACCGGTCTCGACGCCCCTGCCGCGTGGCCTCTTCGAGACCCTTCCGCAACGCTCCGTGGCGCACGTTCCCGCCCCCTGGCCCGTCACAGTCACAGATGTCGACGTCACAGGACTGACCTGACGGACCCAGGGGGCACGGAAAATGGAACGGTACCGAATACGCGGCGCTCTGCTCGCCCTCACCGCGGCGAGCGGCCTGCTGCTCGCCGGCTGCGGCGCGAGCGACACCGACGACGGGAGCAGCAGCATGGACCGGGCGGAAGGGGCGACCGGCTTCCCGGCCCCCCACTACAGCCAGGGGGAACAGGACCGTACCGGCCCCGACGACGAATCCCGCGACATCGCCCCGTCCCCCGACTACCTCTCCACCTTCGCCCTCGACGTCGACACCGCCTCCTACGGCTACGCCCGCCGCACCCTCGCCGAGGGCCGGCGCCCCGACCCCTCGACCATCCGCCCCGAGGAGTTCGTCAACAGCTTCCGCCAGGACTACGAACGCCCCGACGGCAACGGCTTCTCGGTGACCGTCGACGGCGCCCGCACCGACGAGGAGGACTGGTCCCTGGTCCGCGTCGGCCTGGCCACCCGCCCCGCCGAACAGCGGGGCGAACGCCCGCCCGCCGCCCTCACCTTCGTCATCGACATCTCCGGCTCCATGGCCGAACCCGGCCGCCTGGACCTCGCGCAGGAGTCCCTCGGCGTGATGACCGACCGGCTGCGCGACGACGACTCGGTGGCGATCGTCACCTTCAGCGACGAGGCCGAGACCGTCCTGCCGATGACCCGGCTCGACGGCAACCGGGACGAGATCCACGACGCGATCGACGGCCTGGAGCCGACGTACTCCACCAACCTCGGCGCGGGCGTCGAGACCGGCTACGCGACGGCCGTGGAGGGCCTGCGCGAGGGCGCCACCAACCGAGTCGTCCTGGTCTCCGACGCCCTCGCCAACGACGGCGACACCGACCCCGACTCCATCCTCGAACGCATCGACGGTGCCCGCCGCGAGCACGGCATCACCCTCTTCGGAGTCGGCGTCGGCAGCGACTACGGCGACGCCCTGATGGAACGCCTCGCCGACAAGGGCGACGGCCACACGGTCTACGTGTCCGGGGAGGACGAGGCCGAACAGGTCTTCTGCGAACAGCTTCCGCGGCACATCGACCTCACCGCCCGCGACGCCAAGGCGCAGGTCGCCTTCGACCCGGAGACGGTCGCCGAGTTCCGTCTCGTCGGCTACGACAACCGCCGCGTCGCCGACGACGACTTCCGGGACGACCGTGTCGACGGCGGCGAGGTCGGCCCCGGCCACACGGTCACCGCCCTCTACGCCGTGCGCACCAAGCCCGGCGCCGACGGCCACCTCGCCACCGCGACCGTCCGCTGGCAGGACCCCGAGACCCGCACCCCGCACGAGGAGTCCGGCCAACTGGAGTCCGGCTCCCTCGACGACTCCCTGTGGAGCGCGAGCCCCCGCCTCCAAGTCACCGCCGTGGCCGCCTACTTCGCCGACGCCCTGCGCAGGGGCGACGAACGCCGGCACTCCCTGCCCGGCGCCCCGTCCGTCCGTGAACTGGGCGAAAAGGCCGACGACTTGGCGGACACCACCGAGGACGAGGCGGTACGCGGCCTCGCCGACACCATCGGCCGGGCGACGCATCTCACGGGTTGATCAGCCCTTACGTCCCTTCGTCCGCCACGACGAGGGCGCCGTACCCGGCGAGGGCCGGGACCCGGACACCGCGGTCACGGCCCGCAAAGCCCTCGCCGGAACGGGGGGACTAGTCGGCGCAGACGGACGGCAACGCCCGCGCCAGCCCCTCCAGATGCAGCAGGTCCAACCGATGGCCGTGGGCGGATCGCGCGGCGGCGACGGACAGCCGCGGCGCGCAGGAGGGCTTGGCCCGCAGCCCCTCCGTCTGCTCCAACTCGGAGAGCACCTGTGTCGTGATGCGGTCCAGCTGCGGCCGGACCTCCTTCACCAGGTCCGGCCGCTCGGTGGGCCGCTGCTCGGGGTGTGCGTCCCAGCGGGCGTACAGCCCGCGCTGCACCAGCTTGTTCGCCTCTATCTGGTCCCGGAAGACGGCCTGCACGGCGTCCGGGTCCAGCCCGAGCCCGACTGCCCGGGCGGCCACGTCGTCCAGTATCTGCTGCTCGCGCACCGGGTCGTCGATCGGCTTGTCGGTGCCGTACTTGGCCGCGGCCACCTTGTCGGCGAGCAACAGCCGCTCGGCGAACAGATCGGTCAGCGGGGTGAGTCCGGGCGCGACGGCGACCGCTGGTGCGGGGGACTGCGCGACCGCGGGCGCGGTACCGGACAGGACCACGGCGGCGGAGGCACAGACGGCGACCACCGCCGACCGGAGAAGTGAGGAACGCACGGGGTGTGTCCTTTCGTGGGGGGAATGCGGCGCGGGCCAACCGGGTGAACCCGCGAAACCAATTCTCATGCGTCGGGTTGATGAAGCGGTACGGCATGCGACGCCATGAGAAAGGAACGCGCAGTGCTCGAGAAGGCGATAGTACTGAGCCGGTTCCCGATTCCTCAGCCCGGGCCGTCCGCGGTGACACGGCCTATTTGGCGTCGGCACTCGACCGGGTCGAAAACCGTGCCGAGCAACGGCTGACCGCCCCACGCACCATCCTCCCGGCTGCGTCATGGCCGGCCTTGGACGTCGATCTCCCTTCCAAGGCCGGTTTTCCCGATTCTCCAAGCAGGAAGGCAATCACCTTGCGACAGACCCTGAGCAGGGGAGTGTTCGCGGCGGCCGCCGCCACGGGCATTCTGTCCCTCTACGGCAGCCCCGCCTTCGCCGACACGGACGCGACGGCAGTCGCCAAGGATTCCGGCGGTGTGCTGTCCGGGAACATCGTGCAGGTGCCGATCGAGGTGCCGGTGAACGTGTGCGGCAACACCATCAGCGTGATCGAGGTGCTCGGCCGCGCGTACGGCAATCTCTGCGTCAACGACTCGTACGGCCACGGCCACGGCGACGACGACGGCTACGGCGCCGAGGACGACACGCCCCTGGCGCCGATCGTGCGGAAGACGCCTCCGCCCGTCCACAAGGCCACCCCGCCTCCCACGCGCATCAGCGAGACGCACCGTCCCAAGACTCCGCCCACGCGGACCAGCGACGAGAAGCCGCCCGCGACCCACCCTGAGAAGCCCGCCGAGCAGCCCGTCGGCGAGCCGCCGCAGCTGGCCGAGACCGGCAGTGAGACCAGCAGCGAGGCCATGGCGGCGGTCTCGGCCGCCAGTGCCGCACTGATCGCGGGCGGAGTGCTGATGTACCGCCGCGGCCGCGCCGCTTCCTACCGGTAGCCGCGCCAGGGTGCCGGACGCGACCCGTCCGGCACCCGTCCCAGCACGCACGGCCACCACACGGGCGGGCCGCTGACGACTGTCTCCGTCAGCGGCCCGCCCGTTCGGCTTGTGTCGTCAGCGGCGCACCGGCGACGGCGACTCGTTGCGGCTGCTGCCCCCCGGTGCGGGGACCGTCCCGCCCGCCGGGGTCGCCCCGAGCCGGCGCCGTACTCCTCGGACGAGCGTCGACGCCGTGAAGGTCGCGCCCTGGACGAAGCGCATGGCCGGGCCGAAGCCGGAGGCGGTCAGCAGGCCCGCGAGGAACAGGCCGGGGTGGGAGGACTCGAAAGTATGCCCGACCGCCGGGGAACCGTCGGGCAGGGCAGCCAACGCCCGGCGCAGCTCGGGTGCGAGCAGTCCGAGGCGGTCGCAGCGCGCCCGGAACCCCGTGGCGGCGATGACGTGTTCGGTCTCCAGGGTGCGCAGGGCGCCCTCGCGGCTCACCGTGTCCAGCCGTACGCCGCCCGGCACCGCACAGGCCGCGGCGACCTCGTGGCCCGGCAGCAGCTCCACCACGCCCTCCACCCGGTCCCGTACCCACCACGCGCCGGCCGGCCCCAGTGCCGTGGTCGCGATGCGTGCCCGGGTCGGCTCCGGCAGCCGCCGGAACAGGCCGGGGCGCTCCGAGTAGAACCAGTTCCGCCAGCCGGGGCCCAGGCCGCTGTGCGGGGAGCGAACCGACTGCCACCAGGGGCGCTCCCAGGGCGGCGGCACATCGTTCCACCGCAGCTGCTCCGCCCGCGCCAGCACCCGTACGCGCGTGCCCTGTTCGGAGAGCAGCGCCGCGGTCTCCAGGGCCGCCTGGCCGCCACCGATGACCGTGACGTCCTTGCCGCGGAAGCGGTCGAGGTCGCTGTGGTGGCTGCTGTGCGTCACCAGCGCCGGGTGCAGTCCGCGCAGGGCGGGCGGTACCTCGACGAACGGCATCACACCGACCGCCAGTGCCACCGTCCGCGCGTGCAGTTCCTCGCCGTCCTCGGTGACCACCGCGAAACCGCCGGGGCAGGGCGCCACGCGGGTCACGATGCGCTCGTCCACCTCCGGCACGGCATGGCGTGCGAACCACAGGCCGTACGCCGCGAACGCCTCCACCGGAATCGGCTTGGCGTGACGCGCCGCCAGGCCCTGCTCCGCGCAGTAGGCGTCCAGGCGCCAACGCCCGGCCGGATCGGAGAGGTTGGAAGCCCACGGCTCGGACTTCAGGAACATGCCGCGGGGCATGTTGTCCCGCCAGGACGCCATGGGCCGGCCGAACACGCGCAGGTTCAGCCCGGCGGCCGCGGCGTGGGACGCGATCGACAGACCGTACGGGCCTGCGCCCACCACCAGAAGGTCGTACATATTCAACTGCTCGCTTTCTCGTTGTCGGTAAAGGAGGGCGAGGTCGCCCGGGGAATCAGGCCTGGCGCCGGCCCGGCCGCCGCGGTCGTCGTCGTGCCCAACCGCTCCCGCAGCCGAAGGGACACATGGCGGCACCACATGGCCCACATCGCCCATCCGGGAACGCGGTCGTCCGGGGCGTACCAGGCCAGTTCGCGTCCGCCCGGCGACGGACGCAGCGCGGCCAGCGGCGCGTAGTTCTCCACCACGAAGGCCCGCCCGACCCTGGGGACTCCATCCGGCAGCGGACGGCCCGTCAGGTCCAGGTGCAGGGCCCGTACGACGTCCAGCCCCGCGCTGTCCGTGAAGAGCCGGAACTGGGCGCCGGGGCGCGGGTTGAAGTCGAGCAGGTGGTAGCGGCCCGTCGTGCCGCAGCGGCGGAAGTCGAGGTCGAAGACGCCGCGGTAGCCCAACTCGCCCGCGAGCCGCTCGGCCAGCGCCTGCACCTGTGTGTTGGGCGTCCAGCAGCCCACCGCGGTCAGCCCCGCTCCCCGCGGCCAGGACAGCTGCTTGCGGCCCGGCCCGCCCGCGCGCACGGCGCCCGAGTGGTCGGCGTAGCCGTGGAAGAACCAGTCCCGGTCCTCTCCCGGCGCCAGGTACGCCTGCAGCAGCAGCCGGCTGCCCGCCTCCTCGGTGCGCAGGTACAGCTCCCGCGCCTGCCGCACGGACTGGACCAGCATCGTGCTGCGCAGCCCGCTGCCAGCGGGCAGCAGCCAGGGCCGGCTCCACTTCGCTACCAGCGGCAGCCCGAGCCGCCGCGCGTCGGCGGCGACCTGCGCCGGACTGTCCGGGATCAGCGTCACCGGGTGCGGGACGCCCGCGGACGCGCACACGGCGGCCAGTTCCGCCTTGTCGGCGACGCGTTCGGCCAGCGTGCCCGGCATCGACGGCAGCAGGTAGGAGGGGGCGAGTTCGTCCCTCATGCGTCCCACGGCGATCGCGCTCGCGTCGTCCAGCGGTACCAGGACGGCGGGACGGGCGACCCGGTCGGCCACGCGGCGCAGCACGCCGAGGATGTCGTCCGCGGACGCTCCCGGGAGCGGCGGGGGATGCATCTGACGTACGTAACGGGACGAGTGGACGGGACTTCTCGCCGAATCGGCGACGACATGCACCTCCACTCCCGCCCTGCCGAGCGAACGCACGGCTCCCAGCGTTCCGTGGTGAAAGGGATTCCGGTCGATCCGCAGCAAAACAGCGGGGACGCGGGTGTCAAGAAGCGACACGAATTCTCCTCCTTCTTTCGGATCGGCTCACCCGCACGGGCGAGCGCGGCAACTCGAAAGCCCCAACGGCAATGGCGCCATTGGCTTTTCTGTGCCTGACTTCGTATGACTGCTCGTCAATAAAGAGAACTTAGGCAGAAGGCCGGACGAGAGCGAAGAAAGGAGCAGGCATGACCCCACAGCACAAGCGGGTCCGGGTCGGCTGGCTGGCCGCGGGCGCGGTGGTGGTCGCCGCGTCGGTCGCCCTGGCGTCCGGTTCCCCGGCGGGGGTGGACGTGGTGCGACCCGACGATGCTCGTCCTCCGGTGCCGACCCCGGCGACCAGCCCGGCGACCGGCCCGGCGACCAGCCCGATGCCGGGCCCGGCAGCGGGCAAGGAGGTGCCGGCCTTCGGTGCCTTCCTCAAGTCCGACGCCCGGGGCGTGGCCCGCATGGAACTGTTCAGCCACTGGCTGGGCGGTGCCGAGCTCCGCGTCGGCCACACCTATCTGCCCGGCCACCGCTGGCGCGACATCGAGGGTGCCCCCGGCTTCCTCGACGCGTGGGCGAAGTGGCGCAACAAGAAGGCCGACCGGATCCTCGTCCTCAACGTCCCCATGCAGGAGCGCAACGAGGAGGGCGTCCCCGACGACGAGGTCCGGGAGCTGCTGCGGCAGGGCGCTGCCGGGAAGTTCGATCACCACTTCCGCGCCCTCGCCGAGCAGCTGGTCGCGCTGGAGGTGCCGGACACGGTGGTCGTACTCGGCTGGGAGATGAACGGCACCACGTACACCCATCGCTGCGGGCCGGACCCGGAAGCCTGGAAGAAGTACTGGAACAGGATCGTCACCACCATGCGTTCGGTGCCGGGCCAGAAGTTCCGGTTCGATTTCACGCCGACCCGCGGCCGGGACGCAGTTCCCTGGACGGAGTGCTATCCGGGGGACGACACGGTCGACATCATCGGCATGGACTCCTACGACCAGCCGGCCGGGATGTCCTTCGACGAGCAGGTGACAGAGCCGTACGGGCTGCAGGCACACCTGGATTTCGCGAAGGCCCACGGCAAGCCCATCTCGTATCCGGAATGGGGGCTCTTCCGCAACGGCGACAATCCCGAGTACATGCGGCGCATGCTCGCGTGGATCGAGGAGCACAGGCCGCTCTACAACACGCTGACCGACTACTGCCCGCACGGTGTGTGGCAGTGCGAGGCCAACCCCGAGTCGTCCCGCGTCTACCGGTCCGCCTTCCTCGGCCGCACCGACGAGGTGACCCCGACTCCGACCCCCACACCCGAGCCGGTCCCGCCCACCACACCGCCGCCCCCGGCGGACTGCACGCCGCTGGATCTGGGCAGCTGGGTGGAGTACTGGATCGGCGGGAGGCTCTGCTTCCGCTTCGACTGGTAGTAGGGCACCCGCTACACCGGCCGGCCCGGTCGTCGCCGCTCTCATCGCACGTCGGCCGCGGCGGCCGGGCCGGGCACCGAGGCGGCGGGGACGGGGTCGTCGTCCTCGCCGCTCTTCCTCGGCCACGCCAGCAGGGCCAGGCCGCCGAGCAGCCCGCCCGCGCTCGCGCCCACCAAAGAGGTCACCCCCGCCGACGCGGACGTCGGTTCGGTCGGCTGCACCGCTCGCGAGAACTGCACGAGCCGGACCTGGGTGTTGCCGCTCGTGTTGTCCGCGTGCCGGGTCAGCGCGCGGGAGACCGCGTTCGCCATGTCGACGGCGAGACCGGGGCGCGCGGACGTGGCCGAGACGGCGACCATCGGCGCGTCCGGCGAGGTCGCCGTGCGCACGCTGCGCTGCAGTGTCCGCACCGGCACGCCAGCCCACACCTGCGCGTCCCCGAGCACCGCGAGCTGCGTGGCGACCCGGCCGTACGCCTGCGCGAAACCGAGGGCGGAGTCCGGCGCGGGGTCGGACTTCGCGTTCGGTACGGCGACGACGTAACTGGTCGCCGTGAACGTCGGGGGTGTCAGCAGGCCGTACGCGCCGCCGACCAGGCCCCCGACGAGGGTGCCGGCCGCGAGCACGCACCAGGACGGCAGCCTCCTGACACGGTCCAGGGACAGGTGGCGCCACGGGGTCGGAGTGTCGGTCATGAGGGGCTGGCTCCCAGAGGTGAGAGAGGGGAGGGGGAGGAGGGGGACGAGGACGATCGGGAGACCGCTGCCGCATACACGTCCATGAGGCGCGCTGCGCTGCGGGTGATGCTGTGGCGGTGCGCGGCCTCCGGTGCCGTGCGCGGCCGGGGGCCCGCCGCGCGGACCTCGGCGATCGCGCGGGCGTACGCCTCGTGGCCGCCGCGCACGCGCCGGGCGTCGGCGGCGGCCGGCGGCAGGTCCTCGATCGCCGGGCAGGAGGCGTAGAGCACGGGCAGGCCGGCGGCCAGGGCCTCCACGGCGGCCAGGCCGAAGGCCTCCTCCGGGGACGGGGACGCGAGCAGGTCCATCGCGGAGGTGAGGGAGGGCAGGTCGGGGCCGGGGGAGCCGTCGGGGACGTAGGGGCGTTCGCCGGTGAACAGGACGCGGTCGGCCACGCCGGCCCGGTGCGCCATGCGGCGCAGGACGTGCTCCTCGGGGCCGCCGCCCACCAGCAGCAGCCAGTGGTCGTCCGGGAGCCGGGTGAGCGCGTGGACCAGGACGTCGAACCGCTTGCCCCGGGCGAGCCGGCCGACGCCGCCGATGACCCAGGCACCCTCCGGCAGGCCGAGGCGCCGGCGGGTGCGCTCGCGCCGCTCCGGGTCGAAGCGGAAGCGGTCCACGTCGATGCCGTTCGGGACGACCTCGATGCGGGGCGCGGGCACCCCCCAGCGCTTCAGGCGCTCGGCCACCGCCGAGGACACGGCGACCGTCGCCGAACCGAGCCGCTCGCTGGCGAGGTACAGCGCGCGTACCCCTGCCGTCAGCCTGCGGCCCTCCATCTGCGAGTCGCCCAGGGAGTGTTCGGTGGCGACGACCGCGCGGACCCCGGCGACGCGTGCGGCGAGCCGGCCGTAGACGCAGGCCCGGTACAGGTGCGTGTGGACCAGGTCGTAGCCGCCGGCGCGGATCAGCCGCACCAGGCGCGGGAGCGCGGCCAGGTCGCGGTTGCCGCCCATGCCGAGATGCACGACGCGGACGCCGTCGGCGGTGAGGCCGTCGGCGACCGCGCCGGGGTTGGTGAGCGTGACGACGTCGCAGTCGACGGGCAGGTGCCGCAGCAGCAGGCGCAGTTGCTGCTCGGCGCCGCCGACGCCGAGGCCGGTGATGATGTGCAGAGCTCTCATCTCACAGGCCCTCCACCGGGCGCCGGCGCAGCCGGTGCAGCCAGTGCTTCAGGTGCAGACGCAAGGCCGTGTCGTCCTGGCCGATGTACACGCGCGGCAGGGCGTGCGGGCCGGTCAGCGGGCCGGGGTCGATGGCGCAGGCGTAGGCGTATCCCGCTTCCCGTACGGCCTCGACGGCGCGGGTGTCGATCGTGCCGTACGGATAGCAGAAGCCGTCGACCCGGGTGCCGGTCAATTCGGTGAGCAGGGCGCGGCTTTCGGCGACCTCGGTCTTGAGGGTGAGGTCGTCGGCCTTGGTGAGGTCGACGTGCGTCAGGCCGTGCGAGCCGATCTCCACGCCCTCGGCGGCCGCGTGCCGGATGCCGTCCGCGGTCAGCAGCGGCTTGCGCGGGCCGAGCGGGTCCCAGGCGTTGTCGCCGCCGAGTCGTCCGGGCAGTACGAAGAGGGTGGCGCCGCAGTTCCAGCGGCGCAGCAGCGGCAGGGCGTCGGTGGCGAAGTCGGCGTACCCGTCGTCGAAGGTGAGCCCGACCAGGCGCCGCCCCTCGCCCCGGGCGCGGGCGGCGAGCAGCTCGGCCACGGACACGCCCCGCAGCCCGCGCCGGCGCAGCCAGGCCAGCTGCCTCTCGAGCCGCTCCGGCGTGACCGTGATGCGGTACGGGTCGTCCGAGCAGTCGCCCACCGAGTGGTACATCGCCACCCAGGGGACCGGGCCCGGGCGCGCGGCGGGGAGTCTGCCGATGCCGATGGAATCAACGGAAGCGACCATGTGTGAGCCTTCGTGTGAGGGTGCGTACGGAGCGCAGTGCGGACGGGGAGCCCTGGGCGCCCAGGGCCCAGGAGAGCGGGACGAAGACGGCGGTCACGGTCACGCAGCCGGCCACCAGACCGGCCTCCGGGGACGTGAACCGGCCGGCGGCGAACGCCCCGGCGACGGTGGCGACGACCGCGGCGCACACGGGCCTGCTCAGCTCGGCCAGTACCTGCCGGACGCGGATCGAGACGCCGTAGGGGCTGCCGTGCCGGGCCGTTCGCAGGCCGGCGAGCATCAGGGCGGCCGTGACGGTGATGCCGAGGGCGTTGGCGGCGGCGATCCCCGCCACGCCCCAAGCGTGTACGGTCACGGCTCCGATCGCGGACGTCACGGCGATGCCCGCGGCCATCGCGCCGAAGGGGTACCAGGTGGGTCGGCCCGCCGAGAAGTAGGAGCGGAGCAGGGCGCCCACCAGGGTCTGGCCCAGCAGCCCCAGGGCGTACACGCGCATGACGTCCGCGGTCGCCGCGGTGTCGCTCGGGGTGAACGCGCCCCGCTGGAAGAGCAGCTCGATCATCTGCGGGGCACAGGCGACCACCGCGCACATGCCCAGCAGGACCAGACAGGAGGCCAGCGCCAGATCCCGCTGCACGCGGCTGCGGGCCCGTTCGGTGTCGCCGTCCGCGAGCGCCCGCGCCACCATCGGGAAGGTGACCGTGCACACCATCAGCGACAGCGTCATCGGGATCTGGGCGACCTTCTGCGCGTAGTTCAGATGCGAGATGGCCCCGGAGGGCAGCGTGGAGGCGAGGAAGCGTTCGACGAGGACCTGCGACTGCCGGCACAGGGCGAACAGGAGGACGGAGGCGACCAGGGCGAGTTGCATCGGCCGTGCCTCGACGTCGGCCCCGGCCCCGCCGAGGGCCGGCCTGTCCGACACCAACTGGCGCCACAGTGACGGCAGTTGCACCGCGATCATCAGGCAGCCGCCCGCCGCGACCCCGACCGCGGCGGAACGCACCCCCCAGCGGTCGCCGAACAGGAACATCGCGGAGATGATGCCGGTGTTGTAGGCGATGTAGATCGCCGCGGGCGCGAGGAAGCGGCGGTGCGCCCGCAGGGCGGCGCTGCAGTACCCGGCGAGCCCGAAGGTCAGCACGCAGGTCGCGGTGAGCCGGGTGCAGTCGGCGGCGAGGTGGGGGTCGGGCAGGCCGGGCGCGAGGGCCCGGACCAGGTAGGGAGCCGTGCCGGCGACCAGCGCGGCCACCGCGGCGAAGGCGAGGCACAGGCGGGGCAGGGTGGCGGCGACCAGGGCGCGGACCGGGTCGCCCGGGGCCCCCCGGGCGCCGCGGGCCAGCGCCATGCTGAACGCCGGGATCAGCGCGATCGCCAGCCCGTCCTCGATGAGCAGCGTGGCGGCGAACTCCGGCACGGTCCACGCGACCAGAAAGGCGTCCGTGTCGCTCCCGGCACCGAACAGCCGCGCCAGCGCCTGGTCGCGCACCAGGCCGAGCAGGGAGGCGGCGATGGACAGCGACGCCGTGGCGAGCGCGGCCCTGGCGAGGAACTTCCGGGAGGACGGGGCCGGATCGGCGCCGTCCCCGGCCTGGGTGGCGGCACGCGCCGCGGGTACGGTCGCCGCGGCGTCCTTTTCGGATCCGGGGGGTTGCGAAGGCACCACCGTCATCGCGCCAGGGCCTCCTCGACGCGCTCTCGTGCCCCGCCCCGCGACACGTCCACCCGCTCGTGGCCGGCCAGCGCCCACCAGGCCACGAGGCCCAGGGCCACCGCGGTCAGCACGGTCGAGGGGCCGCCGATGTCTCCGTACACGAAGTCGGTCAGCAGCCAGACCAGCAGCCCGCAGGCGACGAGCGCGCAGTCGAGTCCCGGTCCGCGGTCGCGGACGCGCAGCAGCCGGCGCAGTCCGCACACCAGCAGCGCCAGCCAGCTCCCGGCGAGCCCGAGCAGCCCGATCAGGCCCTGCTCGCTCAGCACCAGCAGGTACATGTTGTGCGGCGACAGCAGCGGCTGCCTGTCGAAGGACACTCCCGCGCCGTCGATGTCACTGGCGGACGACAGCGCCAGGGTGGCGTGTCCGTCCCGGTACTCGGGAAAGCTCTTCAACCCGACGCCGGTCAGGGGGTGTTGGCTCCACATGTCGGTGGCGGACGCCCACAGGGTGTACCGGTCGACGACGGAGTGGTCGGGGGCGTCCGTGACCTGCGTGATGCTGTCGATGCGCTCCTGCAGCAGCTCCGAGCCGACACCGAACCCGCCCACCAGGACCATGCCCGCGGCGGCCACGGCCGCGCCCACCTTCAGCGCGCGCCGCAGCCCGGCCAGCGCCAGCTGCACGGCGCAGGTCAGGACGGTCGCGATCCAGGCGCCCCGGCTGAAGGAGAGCGCGAGCGGCACGAGCAGCGCCAGAGCGCACCCGGCGGCGGTCGCCCGCTGCCGTACCGACGCCGGGCCCAGCGCGATCCCGACCGCGCACACCAGGCCGAGGGAGACCGCCGTCGCCATGCCCATCACGTCGTGCGGCCCGAAGGTGCCGACCGCCCGGATGTCCGCGCCCTGGTAGGAGGCGCCGGTCCGGGTCACGTACTGGTGCACGCCGAGGGCGCCCTGGCACAGCCCGAGCCCCACGACCGACCAGGCCAGCAGCCTGAAGTCGGCCCGGTCGCGGATCAGCAGCAGCACGGCCGCCGGGACGAGCACGAAGATCTGCAGATAACGCCCCAGGCCGGTGAGCCCGGCCTGAGGCGAGGACGCCCCCACGGCGGCGAGCGCCAGCCCCACCACCGGCAGGGCCAGCACCATGGCCGCGGCGGGCGTCAGCGGGCGCCGCCGTTCGCGCAGAAGACGGACACCGCAGTACACCACCGCCAGCCCTGAGATCACGTCGGCGGGCCCCGCGCCGTCCGGCGTCAGCGGCAGGGCCAGCAGGACGGGCACGGCCACCACGGGCAGGACCGGCGTCAGCGCGGCGGCCCGGCGCGGGAGCGATGTCAGGGCGTGGCTCACGTCTCTCAGCTCCCCGTCGGACGCACCAGCAGGGACGCCGTGCGCAGCAGGATGCAGATGTCCTGCCACAGCGACCAGTCGTCGACGTAGGCGTTGTCGAACCGGCAGCGGTCCTCGATCGAGGTGTCGCCGCGCAGCCCGTGGATCTGGGCGAGGCCGGTGATGCCGGTCCGCATGCGGTGGCGGGCCGCGTAACCGGGGTAGTTCTGGCTGAACTGCCCGACGAAGTAGGGACGTTCGGGCCGGGGCCCGACCAGGCTCATGTCGCCGCGGAGCACGTTCCACAGCTGGAGCAGCTCGTCGAGCGAGGTGCGCCGCAGCATCCGGCAGAACCAGCGCATCTCGTGCTCGTTCGCCACGCTCCACCGGGTCGCCGACTCGTGCTCGTCGACCGGGCGGTGCGTACGGAACTTCAGCAGCGTGAACGGTCTTCCGTTCCTGCCGATGCGCTCCTGCCGGAACACCACGCCCGGCCCGTCGCTGATCCGCAGCGTCACCGCGCATGCCAGGAGCAGCGGACTGACCAGCAGCAACAGCGTCCCGGACACGAGCATGTCGAGGGCCCGCTTGCCCGCTCCGCCGCGGCGCGCCGGGGACATGTCCAGACGCCGGCAGGAGAACCCGGCCAGCCGCTCCCGCGTCGCGTACGACGGGGTGTCGGCGTCGACCTCCCAGACCACGCAGCCCGACTCGGCCAGCGCCCGCAGCAGCGGCCCCTGTTCGGCGCGTACGGAGGGGTGAACGGCCAGTACCGCACGCACCCCGTTCTGGATGACCGCGCGCTCGACCTCCTCACCGGTCGTCAGCACCGGCAGGCCCTCGCCGCCGTCCGGCTGCTCGGCGACGATCCCCACCGGCCGCACGCCGCACCGCGGATGGCGCAGCACGGCGGCGGCCACGCGCTGCGCGGTCGCCGCCGGCCCGATCACGAGCGCGGTGTGCGGGTGGCGCAGCAGTGCGGCCTGCCGGCGCCCGTGCACGGCTCCGCGCAGCACACAGCCCGCCGCCGCCTGCAGGGCGAGGCCCATCAGCACCGTAGAGACGGACAACGCGTGCTCCGGCCGGTACGCCGCCAAGAGCGCCGAGACCGCCAGCCAGGCCACCGCGATGCGGCCGCAGACGGCGGGCACTTCCTCCAGCAGCCTCGGCACCGGCGGCCGGCCGTCGCGCGGGCGCAGCAGTAGCGACGCGACGATCAGCAGGGCGATGAACAGGGGCTGACGCTGGGCCTCGGCGAGGGCCAGAGTGCCCAACAGGGCGGCGACACCGTCTGCGAGGAGCAGCGGGACCGGTGAGGCCGACCGGGTCGGGCGTCGCGGGGCGGGGGACCGGAAACCGGTGGCGGTGCCGCGCGGCGGCATGACCGAGACTGCTGAGAATCTCTGCTCCCGAGGCTCTGCGCCGGGGGAGGGGACGGTATGTTCGGCGGTCACGAGTGGATCGACTCCCTGTGCTCTGTGGGCTCGACACGCTGTGTTGTCTGGTTCGCCTCGGCGCCACAGCCTGTGTCGAGCGGCTGACCGTTCTTGGCGCCGCAGGCCTCGGCGGGCTCGACCGCTCGGGACGGGCGCGCGCCGTCGGAGGCGGGCCGTGTGCCGAGCAGGTCGCGGTAGACGTCCGCGACAGCCTCGGCGGTGTGCCGCACGTCGTGGGTGGACAGCACGTGCCGGCGGCTCTGGTTGCCGAGCGACTCACGCAGTGGCGGGTCGAGCAGCAATTCGGTGACGGCCTCGGCCAGCACCGCCGGGTTCTCCGGCGGGACCAGGCACCGGGCGGCGACGGAGGACGGCAGGCTCTCGCGGGCGCCGTCGACATCCGTGACCACCACGGGCCGCCCGCAAGCCATGGCCTCCAGCGGCGCCAACGCCATGCCCTCCCAGCGGGACGGCAGGACGACGAGATCGGCGGCCTGGTACCAGGGGGCGGCGTCGGTGACGGCTCCGGCGAACAGCACGGACTCCGGGGCGACTTCGCGCAGCCGGTCGCGGTCCGGACCGTCGCCGACCAGGACGAGGCGGGCCTCGGGCACTCGGTGTGCGACGGCGTCCCACGCCTGCAGCAGGACGTCCTGCCCCTTCTGCCGGCACAGCCGCCCGACGCAGACGGCGAGCGGCGCCGCCGGGGGGAGGCCGGCGAGCGGTGCGAGCCCGGCCCGTACGGCGGTGGCGTCGGCGGGGCGGAAGCGCTCGGGGTCGATGCCGTTGGGGACGACGGTCCACCGGCCGGTGATCCCGGCGCGCACGCCGGTCGCGCGTTCCGCCTCGCTCACACACACCGTCCGCGCGGCCCAACGCGCCCCGAATCGTTCCCACTTGAGCGCCAGGGCCGCGGTGGCTCCGCCGACCGCCTCGAACGACCAGGCGTGCGGCTGGAAGACCGTCGGAATCCGCCCGCGCACCGCGAGCCGCCCGGCGAGCCCGGCCTTCGCGCTGTGCGCGTGCACCAGATCGGGGCGCGCCTCGTCGATCACGCGTGCCAGGTGCCGTACTTCCCGCACGAGCGACGGTCCCGGTGACCGCGTCGCGGACCAGGACCGTACGTTCGCGCCGAGCGCCCGCAGTTGTGCGGTGAGGGCGCTGTCGGGGCAGGCCACGGTGACGTCGAGACCGTCCGCCAGCTGTGCCCGGACCAGGTCCGTCACGACGCGCGCGACCCCACCGTCCACCGGTTGGGTGAGGTGCAGGACCCGCGGCCGGGGGTCGGTGGATGGCAGGTGCATATGCGCGGCCTCCTCGCTCACAAAAGCGCTGGGGGTGGTCGGCAACGGGCTCACCGCTGGGCGTCGACGGCGACGAAGAGCACACCGGCCCACGCCGCGTCCTGCTCGGAACGAAGCCGGAAGGTCACCTGGTCACCGGCCTGCTGCAGGCCTCTTCCGAGATCGAACACGTCGGAGTCGTAGCCGAGGGTGTTCGCGTACGCCGGCACACGCTCCGGATCCGATCCGGGCTGAGTGATGGTGGAGTTCAGGACGTCGTCCTGGGGGTTGGCGGAGTCGCTGAGGGCGAGGGAGCCGGCCCCGGTCGTCAGGGTGAGCGAGTCGCCGTTGATGCCGCGGTCGCCGTCATACGCCACCAGGCCCGCCCGACCCCCCGCGCCCGCGGGGAAGTTCACGCCCTCCATCCGGATCTCCGGTCCGCCGGATCTCAGCGAGGTGAAGCCGTCCCAGATCGCGAGGTGCCGCAGCGGCTCCTCCGGGTTCTCGTACGCCACGACCAGCGTCCAGCCGCCCCACGCCCCGGCCTCCGACTTGCCCATGGCCACGTTGACCTGCGCCACGGTGTACTGGCCCGCCCCGCCCTCGCGGACCAGCCGCGTGACGTCCGCCGAGGCCTGGAAGGCGTCCACGCCGTCCGCCACGCGGTGTCCGACGTCCGTGTCCGCGAGAACTTCCTTGTACTCCCCGCCGGGTTCGGCGATCAGCACCCGCCCGTTGTCCTCCGGCGGCTTCTGTTCGCCGACGCGCAGGTTGCCGCCCCAGTACAGGCGCGCGTACGACACCCGGGAGCCATTGGGCAGACGAACCTCCGCGCGGGAGGAGTTGTAGGTGTTCGCGTCGCGGTCGATGTCGATGTAGAACATGTCGAAGTCGCCGTTCACCCCGCGCCCGCCCGCACGCACGTCCGAGCACGAAGACGCCGAGGCCTGCACGCAGCTGATGCTGGAGTTGGCCGCGCGCACGATGCCGCCGTGCTGGCGGGCGCGGTACCGCTGGGCGAACGCGAGGCTGTTCGCCTCCGGTGCGGCCGGAGCGGCCGAAGCGGCGGCCGGGAAGCCGCCGGGTGTCCACAGCGCGGCAAGGGCGAGGACGCCCACGGTCGCACCGCGAAACAGCGGACGCAGGGAATGGCGCATGACCGTCGATGCCCTTTCGGAACAGGTGGCGGTGGCAGCGGCGGCACGAGTGCGCTGTGTCCGCCAGGAGGGGTGCGTTCGAGACGTCCGAACCCTAGTCGCTAACCAGACAAATATGGTGAAACCAGACAAGTGTGTCGGATCCGTGAACCCCGCACTCCGCCTTCCCGTCGGGGAATGTCATGGCCGGTTCCGTTCCCCCGAACGTGAGTCGGGCTCCGGTCGGTCTGACATACCGTCTGATCAGGCAGGGCTCGGCGACAGAGGGAAATGCGGGATCACGAAAAACGTATGAGCGGTTGCGGGAAGGCATGGGTGCTTTCACGGTGGGCTCAAGATGCATCGCCCGTCGAAAGGAATCCCCATGTGTGCTCTGCCCGCACGGCGCATCGCGTCCAGCGCATTCTGCGCCGCCCTCCTGGTCGGGATCACCGGCCCCGCCGCCATGGCGGCCGACTCGGCCCGCGAGCACAGCCATGTGGCGTCGCCCGAGGGACGAATCCCCGGCGCGGACGCGCGTCTCGCGCTGGTCAAGAAAATGGGGGGCGAACTCACCCCGGTCGCCCACCTGCTGAAGGCCGTGCTCGAGGAGGACGACGGCCAACTGTCTCCCGCCAAGGCCAGGAAACTGGGCGCCGCCGCGAAGGCCGCCTTGGCCAAGGCGGCCGCCAAAGCTCCGGCGGAGGGCGTGGTGTCGCTGCCAGCTCCCGCCCGGCCCGCCGTCGAGTTCAGGACCTCCGAGCCGAGTGCCGACGAAACGAGTGACGCACTGGACGCCTGGGAGGAGGCCCTCGACACCCTCCTGGAGGCGATCACCTCCGGTGTCGACACCGAGGTGCTTCCGTCGGTCGATGACCTGCTCACCGAGGTGGACAGCCTCCTCGACGGGCTGCTCGACATCGGGCCGGCCCTTCTGCCGGAGCTGACCGACACGTCGGCTTCGACGTCGGTGTCTTCGGAGCAGACCCTCACGATCGATGGGAATACGGTGTCGACGACGGTGCTGCGGCCGGCCTTGTGAGCGTCATATGAGCGTCGTACGGGTACGGCTCTCACTCGTCCAAGCTCGTCCATTCGTGGTGCCGCCTCGGGAAGCGGCACCACGAATGTTGTTGTTCCTTCGTTTCTCCCGACTTTGTTCTGGTCTTATCGCGTTCGGGGCCCGGCCCTTTGAGATCTCATATGAGGACTCACGATCTTCGGCACCTCCGGTTTCCGCGCCGACCACAGCTCGTTAGGCACGGCGACAGAATCCCCCTTCCGGTGACACGCGTTGCCGAAGAAAGGAACAATGATGAAGTCCCTGAAGGCTGCCGCCGTCCTTGCCGGGTCCTTGATCGCCGCGAGTGCCGCCACGCCGGCGTTCGCCCACAACACCGCTCCCACCCTGGCCGCCCCGGGACAGAGCGCCCCCGACGTGGCGCCCGCCGCGCAGGGTGCTCCGGCTCCGGCTCCGGCCCCGGTTTCGGCTCCGGCTCCGGCTCCGCAGAGCGCCCCGGCCCCGCAGAGTGCTCCGGCTCCGGCTCCCGCCGCGCAGGCCGCTCCGGCCCCGGTTTCGGCTCCGGCTCCGCAGAGCGCCCCGGCCCCGCAGAGTGCTCCGGCTCCGGCGCCCGCCCCGCAGAGCGCCCCGGCCCCGCAGAGCGCCCCGGCCCCGCAGAGCGCTCCGGCTCCGGCCTCCGCCCCGCAGAGCGCTGACCTGGCGGCCACCGACCTCAACGGCGGCGTGAAGACCAAGCTGCCCCTCGAGGCGAGTGCCACGGGCAGCAAGTCGCTGCTCCCCACGGTGAAGGAGACCGCAGAGGCACTGAACGAGGCCAAGCCGCTGCGCGGCAATCTGTGGATGTAGGGCTACGCCCCCCGTACGGAGTCGGCCCTCGGTGAGTCCGAGGGCCGACTCCGTACGGGGGGCTCTCTCGTCTGTCCCCAAGTCACCGGAATGGCCGTCGATGATCACTGTCCTGGTCGCGCGGCGGTGACCGCGCGGGGCGTTCGGCGGTTACCGCTACGGACCAACCGAACCGGACGAGGAGTGAGCATGGTCGTCAGCGCCGGCGGAGTGCCGCTGGGTGCCAGGGACGGAGCACCGGACCCGGCACGGCCCGAAGCACTGGGCAGAACACGGCGGGAACTGGCGCGCGGACTGTACTCCTGCGCACTCATCGCCGCCCTTACCTCAGGGTCCGCCGCCTCCCGGCCTCGGCACCCCCGACCCGGCATCGCCCCGGGTGACACGGCCTTCGACGTCGCGTACCGCGGCCGCCGTATCCGCGGTCGGTGGCTCCCCGGGGGCGGCACACCCGAGGACGGCCGGTGGCATGTCACGGTGGACGGCCGCCCCCTGCATCTGATGCGCCGCGCCGACGGCACCTGGCTGAGCATGGTGGACCACTACTGTTCGTACCCGACACCGCTCGAGGCGGCCCGCGCCGCCGTCGACGAACTCGGTTCCGGTCAGCGGTTGCGTGCCCTGGGGCCGCAACCGGTGGACGGTGGACACCTGCACAGGGGTCACCCGCATGGCGTACGTGCGTAAAGACGCCGGCACGCTCACCAGGGCCGAGAAGCGACGGTTCGTCAAGGCGCTGCTGGAGCTCAAACGGCGCGGCGAGTACGACGAGTTCGTGCGCCTGCACATCGCGCACTTCTCCGCCGATGGCGAGCACGGACTGCGCACCGCGCACATGGCCCCTTCCTTCCTGCCGTGGCACCGCCAGTTTCTGCTCGAACTGGAGCGCGCCCTACGCCGAGTGGACCCGTCGGTGACCCTGCCGTACTGGGACTGGACGCGCGACCGCACGACCACCTCCGCGCCGTGGACGGCGGACCTTCTGGGCGGCACCGGGCGCCGATCCGACCGCCAGGTGATGACAGGTCCGTTCGCCTACCGGGAGGGCAACTGGATCATCAAGGTGGGCGTGACCGACGAGAAGTTCCTCACCCGGGACCTCGGCAGGCCGCGGGCCCCGCTCGACCTGCCCACGAAGAGGGAACTGGAGTGGGCGCTGAAGGAACCCGCCTACGATGTGGCGCCCTGGGACTCGACGGTCACGCGAGGTTTCCGCAACCGACTGGAGGGCTGGGGCACCGGCCGGGGCAGGAGCTCCTGGCGCAATCACAACCGAGTGCACCGCTGGGTCGGCGGGGCCATGCTCGGTGCCGCCTCCGTCAACGACCCCGTCTTCTGGCTGCACCACGCCTCCATCGACCTGCTGTGGTACCGCTGGCAGCGCCGTCATCGCGGAGCCCGCTACCTCCCCGCCACACCGCCGGGCCCTGACGACGAGCAGCACGGCCGGATCGTGGCCCGGCACCAGAAGCTGCCGCCGTGGGACGTGTCGCCGGACGAGCTCGAGGACGTCGGCCGGATCTACCGGTACGCGTGAGTGAGGCATGCCCAAGAGGAGAGCCCCGGCGTTCCAGGACGCCGGGGCTCTTCGGTGAGGACGACGCGTCAGCGGCCGTAAACCTCGTGAACCTTCTCGGCGTGCTTCTTGAGGCTCTTCGTGTCGTGCGCCTTGAGCTGGTTCTCGGCGTGCTTCTTGAGGTGCTTCTTGTCGTGCGTGTCGTGCGCCTTGAGCTGGTTCTCTGCGTGCTTCTTGAGGTGCTTCTTGTCGTGCGTGTCGTGCGCCTTGAGCTGGTTCTCGGCGTGCTTCTTGAGGTGCTTCTTGTCGTGCGTGTCGTGCGCCTTGAGCTGGTTCTCGGCGTGCTTCTTGAGGTGCTTCTTGTCGTGCGTGTCGTGCCCCTTGCACTGCTTCTTGTCGTGCGCCTTGAGCTGGTTCTTGTCGTGCGCCTTGTGGTGCTTCTTGTCGTGCGCCTTGTGGTGCTTCTTGTCGTGCGCCTTGAGCTGGTTCTCGGCGTGCTTCTTGTGGTGCTTGTTCTCGCAGACGCTGCCGACGGCCCGGTTGAGACCGCCGAACACGGTGAGGGTGTTTCCGCACACGTTGATCGGCGCGTGGATCGGGACCTGGATCACATTGCCGGGCGAGTTGAACGCAGCGGCCTTGGCGTCGGCGTCCGCCGCGGCGACACCGGGCACGCTGAGCACCACGGCGCCCGCGCCGAGAGCGAGAGTGCCGACCTTCGCGATGCGAGACATAGAGACGTTCTCCTTATTGGCTCGGTGAGTGCGGTAGCGGAATGGGCGATCGCACTTCCCCTTCAACGCGCCGCTTTCGCCCCGGTCACGGCGAGTACCTCCGGATCACCCTCTTTGCCCGGGATGTGTGTGCGGCCGAAGGTGACCACCCGGTTCGGCCACTTGAGGGACGCGCAGCGGCACCCCGGCCTGCGACCTTTCGGAAAGATCAAGCACTCGGCGTTTCATCATGAAATATCACAAACGTCACGGTATCTTCATGACTGTTCGCGCACAGTCGATCACGCACTGTGCCTACTCAAGAAACGGAGAGGAAATGCGCAAGTACCAGAAGGCCGCAGTCGTCGCGGCCATGCTCGGCAGCGTCAGCTTCCTGGGCGCCGGCGTCAGTCACGCCGGCGACGAGGGTCACAAGCTCAAGCTCGGCAGTGACCAGACCCAGATCTGCTCGGCGGACGAGGTGAACATCGTTGGTACCGAGGCGGCGGACGTCTTCGCGCCGACCAATGGGGCCGGTGTCCAGATCATCGACGCGAGTGACCGCAACTCGGTGCGCTGTGGTCAGCTCTTCGGGTTCGGCGGCTGATCACTGATCAGGTGACTCAGGCAGGCCTCGGGCCTCGAACCAGGAGTTCGAGGCCCGGGGTCTGCCGCGGCTTGCCGAGCGGGGTGACGTTGGTCTGTCCGAGTTCATTGTCAATTGTCTTGTTTTTGCCTTTGAGTGTCTCGCGCGCTGAAAGTCGAAAAAGTCACCTACGATGAGTGCTGTAGGTGACCAGACCGTAACGGGCTGTGTCGGTACGAGAAACGGAGACGTAATGCGCAAGTACCAGAAGGCCGCAGTCGTCGTGGCCATGCTCGGCAGTGTCAGCTTCCTGGGTGCCGGTGTCGGTCACGCTGACGGGGACCCGAAGGTCAAGCTCGACAACAAGCAGAGCCAGAAGTGCTCGGCGGACGAGGTCAACATCACGGGCACTGAGGCGGCGGACGCCTTCGCGCCGACCAATGCGGCGGGCCTCCAGTTCGTCGACCGGAGTGAGCGTACGTCGGTGGAGTGTGCTCAGCTCTTCACCATCGGCGGTAAGCGCTGATCAGGTGATCTAGCAGGCCCCGGGGCTCGAACACCGTTCGAGCCCCGGGGCCTGCTGTTCTGCTTGGGGTGAGGTCAGGTTCCCGCCGATCTTGGTCACGACCACGGCGGCGTCCTGCCGGGGCAACAAGTCGGTTCACCCCGAGCGGTGAAGATGCCTTGGGTCGCATGCTCGGCTGTGCGCGGACCTGGGGTGCGGGATCGTGATCGGTCGGCGCGCGTCCGGCCTCACGGATCCGGGCGGGGGAGTCGATGTTTTCCAGGAGCCGGAGCGTGGCCGGATGCCCGATTGGTGCCTCTGGCTCAGCGGGTCGTCGGCTGGTTCGCGACGCGGGTGAGCATGTCCGCCAGGTCGTCGTCGGATCCCGCGATCATGCGCAGCCGACGTGTCGTACTGCGCGGCGAGCCTGCCCGGCATGGCCGGGATGGTCGGCTCGCTGCCTGCTTGCGGACGCCGCAGCAAGTACCCCGTGACGGAAAACCTCTCGAGATGAGAGCGCAATGGGCGTTTCGCGTAGCAAAAAGCCAGAAACGCTCCTTAAGGTGAGGACTGTCGGTGACCAGTCCCTAACGGACTGTGTCGACACAAGAAACGGAGACGTAATGCACAAGTACCAGAAGGTCGCAGTCGTCGCGGCCATGCTCGGCAGTGTCAGCTTCCTGGGTGCCGGTGTCGGCCACGCTGACGGGGACCCGAAGGTCAAGCTCGACAACAAGCAGAGCCAGGAGTGCTCGGCGGACGAGGTCAACATCAAGGGCTCCGACTTGGCGGACGTCTTCGCGCCGACCAATGCGGCGGGCTTCCAGTTCATCGACCAGAGTAAGCGTACGTCGGTGGAGTGTGCTCAGCTCTTCACCATCGGCCGGTAAGTGCTGGCCGGGTGATCTCAAGCGGGCCCCGGGGTTCGAACCAGGCGTTCGAACCCCGGGGCCCGCTGTTTGGGTTCTCTGCGCAGGTCGCCTGAGTCGGCCAGGCGGTCACTCGTATGCGGACACAAAAGCTAGATTATGGGTCTTTTTGGGGAAATCCCCATCTTGGGTGTTTCGCTCACTGATACCCCTAACATCCCTTACAGTTGACAACTGTGCGCGGCTGTTCTGTTACTGGCCGTGACTAAACGAGAACGGAGAAGTAATGCGCAAGTACCAGAAGGCGGCAGTCGCCGTTGCCATGCTCGGCAGCGTCAGCTTCCTGGGCGCCGGCGTCGGCCAGGCTGCGGACGGGGACTCGAAGGCCAAGGCCGACAACCCCCAGCAGAACCAGAAGTGCTCCACGGACGAGGCCAATTGGGGACTGGTCAATGTCGGCGACGTGAATCTCGTGATCAACCTCCTCGGCGTCCAGTTCGTCGACCAGAGCGAGCGCAAGTCGGTGAAGTGCACTCAGGTCGTCCCCGCCGGCAAGTAGTCGCTCATCGGGTGTAGGCAGCCATCAGGGGCCGACCAGGTGTCCGAGCCTCGGAGTTGCCACTGACTTCGTTCCCGGGCCACGCGTCCGGAACGCACCGCAGTCCAGTCACGGGGGCCGACGGTAAAAGGAAAAGGCAGATGTTCAATTCGAAGAAGATCGCAGCGGCAGTGGGCGTCCTGGGGAGCTTTGCTCTGATCGGTGCCGGTGCCGTCCAGGCCTTCGCCGATGACCGCTCCAGCGGGTGCGTCGACAACGGCAACGGCTACAAGAGCTGTTCGCAGGTGAAGGAGTACCAGGTCACCACCGACAAGCGCGGAAACATCACCGTCGTCAACCACTCGACACAGGACTGTCCGGCCTCAGGCGGTCAGATCGACTGCGTCAGCAGCTTCTCCGTCCCTGGCAAGCAGTCCTGACGTCAGACCGAGACGGCCGAGGCGCCTTTTGTCGTCGGCAGCACTCGCGTAAGTCCATCCGTACATACGGGGGTGGCCGGGACCCGATACCGGGTCCCGGCCACCCCTGTATGCCGCCGGGCCGGAGGCGTGCCACGGCCGCGGGCCGCCGCGCCGGACTGTGGCGTGCTCACGATCCAGGCTTCAAGGTGTCCACATTCAAGGGCGACTGCCCCTTGCCGCCATGTGCCGTGCCCCCGTGGCGTCGCAGCGCCCACAACGCGACGGGTACTCCTGCCCCGACCAGCGCGGCGGCCAGACACAGACCGGCTTGGTAGCCGGAGAGGAACGCGTCCGAGTCATTGGCTCCTGCGGCGGCTGCGTCATGCTCCACGAACGACACCATCGCGCCCACCAAGGCGATCCCGACGACTCCGGACGCCTCGCGGATGGCGCTGAACAACCCGGCGGCGATGCCGGAAAGGTGGTCGGGCGAGGATTCCAGCGCACGGGTGCTCAGCGGAACAGCCAGTGCGGAGCCGAAGCCGATGGTCGAAAGACCCGGCAAAATGTGGACCAGATTTCCTCCGGAGCTTCCCAGGGCGACCATGAGCAGGCCGAGGCCAACCATGAGCAGGCCCAGAGCGGAGATTGGCCCGTCTCCCCAGCGCCGCGCCATCCGGGCGATGAAGGGAGCGATGACCAGCAGGGAAAGCGCCACGGGGATGAACGTCAGTCCGGCTGACGTCGGGGTGAGACCGAGCCCGTTCTGCAGGAATTGAGAGGTGAAGAAATAGACTCCGCTCACGCTCAGCCCCCACAGCAGCTGAGTGATGATCCCGCCGATGAAGGGACGCGGCCGAAAGAGAAGCCGCAGCGCGGCATTCCGGCGCATCGTCAGCTCGTACGACAGGCCGACGGCCGAGGCGACGGCAATGATTCCCGACGCGGCCACGGGAAGGCTGACGTATCCACGCCCGGGTCCTTCGATCAGGCAGTAGGCGAGGGCCGCCAGCGAGGAACAGGCCAATGCCACAATGCGGAGAGAGAGGGTGGCCGATGGTGTGGGCGCAGAGCCGGGCGAGGAGCCGGGCCGGGGAACGACGAAACCGACGAGGAGGCTCGCGCATCCCAGCGGCGCGTTGATCGCAAAGACCGATTCCCAGCCCAGGTGCTGCGTCATCACACCGGAGACAACGGGTCCGCAAGCCAGCGCCGAGGCCAGCGTTGCGGTGATGGCGCTGAAGGCGGTATTGCGTGCGCGGGGCGGAAGGTCGTGCGACAGGACCGCCAGTGAGGCCGGCAGGATCAGCGCTGCGCCGGCTCCTTGCAGCCCTCTGAAAGCGATCAGCACCATTCCTGAGGTCGCCACGCTGCATCCGACCGAGGAAACGGTGAAGAAGGCGACGCCGAGCAACAGCGTCGCGCGCCGCCCGACGGTGTCGGCCAGGTGCCCGCCCAGGAGGAGAAAGCTTGAGAGGGTGAGGGGGTAAATGACTGCTGCCCATTTCATGTCGGCGTCACCCAATGCGAGTTCGGCTCGGATTTGAGGCAGTGCCACATTGACGATGGTGTTGTCCAGGGCCGTCATGAATGACGGCAGAAGAACGGCCATGAGGATGGCGAGGATACGCAGTCGACTCATGGGACCTGCCTCGAGCAGCGGGGGAGGGCATGGATGGGCAGACACGTTCTTCATGCCCCTTCGGCATACGCTGCCCTCTGGGTGACTCAAGTGCGACTTGTGAAGACCCTGATTAGGGTATTCGGTGCTGCAAAGGCATGCTGCTCGGCCTCGTTGCACCGGCCGGGTGGCCGATTCGGTGTGTCACTGGAAGCCAGCCATGTCTCCGTGTTTGGCTGATCACTCACCACTGCCAGCATTCAGTGGAAAAAGGTGCTGGGCGGCGACGGTTGCCATCAACTCCGCCTTACGGCCTAACGGCCAAAGAGTCCAATCCTTGCCCGGAACGAAGGTTCGGTGACTCAGTGCTGGAAACCGTTAGTGACACGATCAGCCACCATCTCGCTCAGGCCGCAGCACAAACCCCCGACGAGACAGCGTTCACTTTCGTGGACTTCAGCACCGAACGCGACGGAGTCCCCTCCAGCCTGACGTGGCGCCAACTGGAGAAGCGGGTGCGCACCCTCGCGGCCGCCCTGCGTCACACCGGCGCAGCCGGCGAGCGCGTGGCTGTCGTGGCACCGCAGAACCTGGACTACGTCGTCGGCTTTCTCGCGGCCACGTGCGCCGGCGCGATCGCCGTCCCTCTCTTCCCTCCGGCCCTGCCCGGCCATGCGGACAAGCTCGCCGCCGCACTCACCGACGCCGACCCGGTGCTCGCCCTCACCAGCCCCGACTCGCTTCAGGCCGCGGAGAAGTTCTGTGCCAACCAGGACGGCCTCCGCGTACGCGTGGTCACCGAGCAGGAACTGCTCTCAGGGCCGGCGCCAGGGGTCGTACCGACGGGCGAGGAGACCCTTCACCCGCGACCCGAGGACTGCGCCTACCTGCAGTACACCTCGGGCTCCACCCGCGTGCCGTCCGGAGTGGAGATCACCCACGCCAACGTCTGCGCCAACGCACGCCAGGCCCTGGAGGCGTACGACATCCGCACCGGGCGCAACCGCACCGTCGGCTGGCTTCCGCTGTACCACGACATGGGGCTGGTTCTGGCGGTCGTGCTGCCCATCGTCGGCCACGTCCACTCGGTACTCATGGAGCCGTTGGCCTTCGTGCAACAGCCCATCAGGTGGCTGCGTCTGCTCACCCGGTACCCGGGAGCGCTCACCGCCGCTCCCAACTTCGCCTACGACTACTGTGCGCGCCGCGTCACCGACGAGGAGCGCAGCGAGCTGTCACTGGGATCGGTTGCTGCCATGGTCAACGGCAGTGAACCCATCGTCGAGCAGACGCTACAACGGTTCCAGCAGGCCTTCGCCCCGGTCGGCATGGTCCGCACAGCCATGCGCCCGTCCTACGGGCTGGCCGAGGCGACCGTGTTCGTCTCCGCCTCACCGGCCGGGGAGGAACCGACCGTCACCTGCTTCGACCGTGACGCGCTGGCGGACGGCACCGCCCGTGTGGTCGAGGCGACCGAAGCGCAGGCAGTGACCCGCCTGGTCGGATGCGGACAGCCGACCGAGCAGGAGGCCGCCATCGTCGACCCGCTCACCCGCGTCCGTCTGGAGGACGGGCACGTCGGCGAGATCTGGCTTCGCGGGCCCAACGTCGGACGTGGCTACTGGAGACGCCCGGAACAGAGCGAAACCACCTTCCGCGCCACACTCCACGGTGACTCCCCGAGCGACCACACGCATCACTGGCTGCGCACCGGCGATCTCGGACTGTTTCACGACAAGCAGCTCTACATCACCGGCCGCATCAAGGACCTCGTGATCATCGACGGCACCAATCACTATCCGCAGGACATCGAGCAGACCGTCGAGACGGCCCATCCGGCCGTCCGCCGCCACCACACCGCAGCGTTCTCCGTCCTCACCGATGACGGAGAACGCCTGGTCGTCGTCGCCGAGCACGCCCGTGACCTCGCAGAACCCCACAGCGTCCTGGACGAGGCGACACGCGCCGTCCGCGCGGCGGTGTCCGCCGGCCACGCCATCGCCCTTCACGACTTCGTCCTTGCCCAGCCGGGCACCGTTCCCCACACCACCAGCGGCAAGGTCGCCCGCGGAGCATGCCGTGAGCGCTACCTCCAGGGCGCCTGGAGCTCCGACACGCGAGCACAGAGGGAGACCGGCACCGGATGAAGCAACCAGGCGGACACAAGGAGCCGGTCGAGGACACCCCGACCACGACCTCCACCACGGACAGTCGCGCCGGATCGGGCGTTACCGACCTGCGGAACGCGCTGGTGCAGCTGGTCTCGGACATCAGCGGCATCTCCCCGGAACAACTCGACGACGCCCGCCCTTTGGCGGAATACGGCCTCACCTCCCGCGACGCCGTCGGACTGGCCGGCGAGCTGGAGAAGATGCTGGACCGGTCACTGCCCGCCACGTTGCTGTGGGAACACCCCACCATCGGACAACTGGTCAGCACCCTGACGACCGCCGACAACGCCGACAACGCCGACAGCGCGGAATCGGACGAGCAGCTCGATACGTCCGACGAAGCGGCCGCCACTTCCAGCACTGACGACCGCGCCATCGCGATCGTCGGCATCGGCTGCCGCCTGCCCGGAAACGTGCACGGACCGGACGCGTTCTGGGAACAACTCCTGGCGGGAACGGACGCGGTCAGCCAGGTGCCCGAAGGACGGTGGCGGAACTTCACCGGCACAGCGCCCGACGTCACCGCCCTGATGGAATCCACCACACAGTGCGGCGCCTTCCTCGACGACATCGAGGGATTCGACGCGGACTTCTTCGGCATCACGCCCCTCGAGGCCGAAGTCATGGATCCCCAGCAGCGGCTGCTGCTCGAAGTCAGCTGCGAGGCGCTGGACCATGCGGGAGTACCTGCCCACGCCCTCCAGGGCACCCGCACCGGCGTCTTCGTCGGCCTGAGTGCCCTCGAGTACGGGCATCTGACCACTTCCGACCCCGCGCGCCTGACACCGTGGACCAGCACCGGAGCCGCCGGCAGCATCGTCGCCAACCGCGTGTCCTACCTGCTCGACCTCCGCGGCCCCAGCATCACCACCGACTCGGCCTGCTCGTCGTCCCTCGTGGCGGTGCACCTGGCCTGCCGCAGCCTGCGCAGTGGGGAGTGCGACACAGCACTGGCCGCAGGTGTCAACGTGCTCCTGTCCCCGGCGGTCACGGCCTCGTTCGAACAGGCCGGTGCGCTGGCCGCGGACGGCAAGTGCAAGCCCTTCGACGCCGCGGCGGACGGAATCACCCGCGGTGAGGGCTGCGGCGTCGTCGTCCTCAAGCGTCTCGCCGATGCCCAGCGCGACGGCGACAGGGTCATCGCCGTCGTCAGGGGTACCGCCGTGAATCAGGACGGCCGGTCGGCGGGGCTCATGGCACCCAACCCGACGGCGCAGGAAGCGCTGCTGCGCGACGCCCTGCGTGACGCACGGATCGACGCCGCCGACGTCGACTATGTCGAAGCGCACGGAACGGGCACCCTGCTGGGAGACCCCATCGAGGCAGCAGCCCTCGGAGCGGTCGTCGGCCGCGGCAGGCGGCCCGACCAGCCGCTGCTCATCGGATCGGTCAAGAGCAATCTGGGGCACCTCGAAGGCGCAGCCGGCATCATCGGCCTGATCAAGACCGCGCTGGCCCTGCAGCGCAGCCGCATTCCGGCCAGCCTGCACTTCCGCAGCCCCAACCCCCACATCGACTTCGCCGAACTGGGCCTGCGCGTGGTGACCGAACCGACCGTCTGGCCCACCCCGGGTCACCGTCCGGGACGCGCCGGTGTGTCCGCCTTCGGATTCGGCGGTACGAACGCCCACGCCGTCCTTGAGCAGGCGCCGCCAACCGTTCCGAGTCCCGCGTTGCCTTCGCCGGCCGACGACGAAGAGGGCAACCACCCGCACATCCTGGTGGTGTCCGCCCGCTCCCCGGACCGGCTCGCCGACGTGGCTGCGAGTCTGTCGCGGTGGGTGGCCGCCGACGACGCACCCGCGCTCATCGATATCGCCCACACCCTCGCGTCGCATCGCCGTGGCCCGTCCTGCGCCGCCGTCGTCGCGCGGACCCACCCCGAGGCTGCTGCCAGGCTCGCCGCGCTGGCCCGGGACGAGACTGTTCCCGGAGTAGTCGCTGCTTGCACCGACGCCGGAGCGGCTCAGTCGTCCACAGCGCGCCGACCCGTCTTCGTCTTCTCCGGTTACGGCTCACAGTGGAAGGGCATGGGGCGGCGGCTGCTGACCGAAGACTCCGTCTTCGCCGCCCAGGTGTCCGCGCTCGATCCGGTCTTCATCGCGGAGAGCGGCTCCTCACTGACCGACATGCTCACGTCCGAATCCGGCCGGACAGTGGACCGGACCCAGCCGCTGCTCTTCGGAATCCAGCTGGCCCTGGCGCAGACCATGCGGGCCTACGGCGTGGAACCCGCGGCCGTCATCGGCCATTCGATGGGCGAAGTCACAGCCGCCGTGGTCGCGGGCGCACTCGACGCCGGCGACGGACTTCGCGTCATCGCCTGCCGATCGGCCCGCCTCGCCACCATCGACGCCGAACAGGCCGGTGCGATGGCCGCGATCGAGCTGCCCGCACAGTCCCGGACGGACATCCTCAGCCGCTTTCCCGGTGTGGAGGTCGCCGTCCACTCCTCGCCGCAGCGCTGCACGGTGGCCGGACCGGCCCAAGCGGTGCGCGACCTGGTGGATGAGTTGACCGAGCAGGGTCGCCTCGCCCGGCTGCTGGAGGTCGGTGGAGCCGGACACTCAGCCGCAGTCGATCCCATTCTGCCGCCCCTGCGCGAAGATCTTGTCGCTCTGCGCCCGAGCGCACCCACTACGCCCTGGTACAGCACAGTCCTCGACGATCCCCGCGCGGACCCGGCAGCCGACGCGAGCTACTGGTGCGCCAACGTCCGCCGCCCGGTGCGTCTGCAACAGGCGGTGACCGCGGCCACCGAAGACGGCCACACTCTGTTCCTGGAAATCTCACCCCACCCCATTGCCGTCGTCCCGCTCACCGAGACGCTCGACGCGACACCGGGGGGTGACCAGGCCTTGGCCGTCCCGACCCTGCACAAGAACGCGGACGACACCGTCGCCGTACGCGCCGCGCTGGCCAGGCTGCACTTCGCAGGCGTCACGATGAGCACCGGGCTGTGGCCCGCCGGGGCGCGCACCGCACTGCCCACCCCCGCCTGGCGTCACAAACGGTTCTGGTTCTCCCGCCACGTCGGCTCGACCCCGGTCGGCGGCCACCCCCTGCTGGGCGTGCGCACCGACGACCCGAGGACCGGCGCTGTGCTGTGGCTGGGAGACGTCGGTACCCGTCGGCACCGCCCCGGGAGCACGGTCCACGACAGAGCGGTGCTGACCCTCGCCGAGGCCGCGGAGCTGATGATCGAAGCCGGCCTGGACCTCTGGGCCCGAGAGGGCATCACCCACCTCGGCATCGAGGACCTGCGGATCCACCAGTGGCTCGCCATCTCCAGCAGCACCCCCCTGACCGCGGTGTGGGAACCGGCCTCCGGCACACACGGGACCGTCACCCTCCACGCCCGCGGCACCGGCACCGCCTGGCGCTGCTACGCCTCGGCCCGCATCACCCGCGAACCCGAACCACCGGGTGAGCACCACCCCGACGTGGAACAGGCCCCGGCCTTCATCCAGCACTTCGCCTCCGCGGACCTGCAGCACCCACACCGGCCGTCCTACGCGCACCTGTTGACCGCCATGTTCGAATCGCTGAGTGCGGCCGGCGCCGAGAGCACGCCACCAGGCAGTGACCGCGCCGTCCAGGCCACCGCGCACACCGTCCCGGTCGGCGTACGGACCTTGCACATCAAGGGGCCGGGCATCCTCGACACCGGTTACGACATCCGCTGCACGCCTGCCGTCGGCGCCGACTCGGCGGACACCGACGCCGACCAGTGGCACGTCACTGCCCAAGGCGCCACAAGCGAGATCGTCGCCCGGTCCGTTCTGCTGCGTCCCATCGAGCAGCGCGAGGTCCCCCGGCCCCTCGAAACGTGCACCTACGACATCCAGTGGAAGAAGTCCACCGTCCCCCTGCCGCTGGGCCTGCACCGTGCCCTCCTAGTGAGCGACGAACCGCACGCCGCAGGCGGCATCACGGCCTCGCTCGCGTCGGCCCTGGAAGCCGGGGGTGTCGGCGTCACGCTGACCGATGCCCAGGACGACGCCTGCGACTCCGTACTGGACGCATGGCTGCAGATCCCACAGGACGGCCCGAGCGCCGTCGTTCTGCTCTTCCCGCAGCACGAACGCGACGACGACATGCGGCCACTGCGCACGGCGGCACGGGTGGCCCGATGCCTGGCCGGCGGCACGCACCAGCAACCGCCGCGCCTGTGGATGGCCACCGTGCTGGCACAGGCGACAGGGCCTGGGGAACCCGGGACGCCGCATCTTGCCTGCCTGCGTGGACTCGTCCGTGTCATGGCACTCGAACACCCCCATCTGCGGACCTCGCTGGTGGACATCGACAAACAGCCCGGCGCGGTCGGCGACCTCGTCCAGGAACTCCTTGCGGGCGGTGACGCCGATGAAATCGCCTGGAGGGCCGGCACCCGCCTCACGGCCTGTCTCGCCCGTGCCGACCTCACCCCTCAGCGCAACGACGAGGTGGCATTCACACGTCCCGACGGCGCCTACATCATCACCGGTGGTCTGACCGGACTGGGCCTGGCAACGGCAGGCCGACTCGCCGAGCAGGGCGTCGGCCGCATCGTCCTCAACGGACGCCGTGCCCCCGGGCCCGAGGCTCAGTCTGTGCTGGCCGAGCTGCTGGCCCAGGGAATCTCCGTTGCCGTGGTCCAAGGAGACATCGCAGAACCGGATGTCGCCCCCAGCCTCGTGCGTGCCGCTCTTGCCGAAGGCCACACCTTGCGCGGCATCGCGCACTGTGCCGGTGTCCTGCACGATCGCATGATCACGGACCTCGAGCCGGCGGACCTCGACACCGTGCTGCGGCCGAAGACCGTCGGAGCCCGGAACCTTCAGGCAGCCACCGCCGACCACGATCTGGACTGGTGGGTGATCTACAGCTCCGCCGCAGCACTTGTCGGCTCACCGGGACAGTCCGCCTACGCGGCCGCCAATGCCTGGCTCGACGCCATGGCTCACCACCGCAGAGCCTCCGGCCGGCCGACGACCGCCATCGCCTGGGGCCCCTGGGAGAACGTCGGTGGGGCGGCCGGGAACCCGGCGCTGGCCCTGGATCCCATCCACCTGACCGAGGGAATGGACGCCCTGCAGGCGCTCGTCACTCTCAACCGTACGCACGTCGGCGTCGTGCACCTCGATACGGACCGCGTGCTGGCGGCGTTCCCCGGTCTGTCAGCCATCCCCTTCTTCACCGACGTTCTCGAGGACGGGGCGCTCAGCGCCGACGACTGGGTCGGCCCCGCCGGCATCGCAGCCCTCGGAAGCTCAGCCCCGGACACGGTATACGCACGCCTGGTCAAGAGGGCGGCAGCCATCATGGGGTTCAGCGCCCACGAACTCAACGAGACCACTGCGCTGACCGATCTCGGACTGGACTCCCTGATGGCGGTGCGGATCCACAACGCGGTTCGCCAGGACTTCGGCATCGACCTGCCTGCCTCAAGCCTCCTGCGTGGCGCCTGCCTGCGCGAACTCGGCGGCGCGGTGCTGGAACAACTCGGCCTCGGCTCCGCCGCGCCGGAGGCCGGCTCCCCACCTGCAGCGCCTGACAGCACCCGACAGGCACAGCCGTCCGCACCCTCGCTGCCAAGCTCCCTCGGTGCCCGGGACGCCGCAGAGCGGCTGGTCGCGAGCGCCTGGGCCGAAGTCCTGCACCGTGGGCCCACGGACATCCATGAGGACTTCACCGCTGCCGGCGGAGACCAACGCGCCGCCGAGGCCATGGCGGTCGTCATCCGCCGGCGGCTGGGCAACGACACCCGGCTGAGCCTGACGGCCCCCGCCATCCTCGCTCACCGCACCGTCGCAGCCGTCGCCGAACTGATCCGGCCGGTGGTCAACCGAACCGGCCAGTCGGCACTCACCACCCTGCGCCCCGCATCCGCCGGGTCACAGCGGCCTCCGCTGTTCACCTTCCACCCAGCCGGCGGACCGACCTCGGTCTACCTGCCTCTGACGGGGCTCTTGCCGGCCGAACAACCTGTGTACGGGCTGGAACGCGTCGAAGAGTTGAGGACCATGGAGGACAAGGCAGCCCACTACCGCGCGCTCATGCGTGACGTCCAGCCGGAAGGGCCCTACCACCTGCTCGGCTGGTCCTTCGGAGGATGCCTCGCCTACGAAGTGGCTTGTCAGATGAAGCAAGAGGGACAGGACATCGGGTTCCTCGGACTGATCGACACCATCCTGCCCGCCGCTCTGCCGCAGCGGGAATCACCGGAGTTCCTGCTCGAGCGTTTCGGCCGTTTCGCCGAATACATCGAGAAGACGTACGGCCACCGTCTGGACCTGCCCTACGAAGAGCTGGCGGCCACCCCGGACGAGCAGCAGATCGATGTGATCATGCGTCTGGTCGCCGACGCCGGCCTCGACATGAGCCCAGGGATCATGGAGCACCAGCGGACCTCGTACGTCGATGCCCGCGTCGGCGAACGGTACGTCCCCCGTCCCCACGACGGCCACGTAGTGCTCTACCGCGCCCAGCAACCGCAGCAGCTCACCACCGCTCTGGACCCGCGCTACCTCCGGCAGGACGCGGACCTCGGATGGGCGCCCCTGTGCGAGTCTCTCGAGATCGTCCCCGTCGAGGGCGACCACCTGTCCGTCATCGACCCGCCCCACGTCCGGACCATCGCGCGGCACGTCGCCCGTGCCATCGGGCGGCACACCCAGTGATCGCTGAATCGCGCCTGTTGTGTGGGGCTCACCTGCGGAACAGGCGCAACCGCTCCTCACCCACCTGAGCACGGGCCTGCGGGTCGGTAACGCCAAGCCCAGGACGGGGAGCCAGACACAGCACACCGACCTTGCCGATGTGCTCATTGGCCTGGACAGTCCGCGCAGCCGCAGCGACCTCCGCCAGCGGATACGTCCTCGACAGGGCAGGAACCACGTTGCCCATGGTGATGAGCCGGTTGACCTCACACTGCTCGTGAAGGTTCGCGCCGTGACTGCCGATGATCCGCTTCAGCCGCATCCACAGATATCGGTTGTCATATGTGTGCTCGTAGCCGGTACTGGATCCGCAGGTAACGACCGTCCCGCCTCGCCTGGTCAGGAACACGGACGCCGGAAAAGTCTGCCTGCCTACGTGCTCGAACACGATGTGTGGGTCCTCACCGACCACCTCGCGGATCGCCCTCCCCATCTTCTTCCACCCCTCGAAACGCTGCAGGAGCGTGTCGTCCCCGCCCAGAACCTCTTGGCGGTTGATGACGGCATCGCATCCGAGTGACCTGAGCAGACGTGCCTTCTCGTCGGAATTCACCACGCCGACCGGGATTCCGCCTCCGTTGCGCACCAGTTGGACGGCGTAGGACCCCAACCCACCGGTCGCGCCCCAGACCAGCACGATGTCGCCCTGCTTCATCCGCGCACCGCGGTCACTGACCAGCATGCGGTAGGCCGTACTGGCACACAGGGGATTGACGGCCGCTTCCTCCCAGGTCAGGGCGGGAGGCTTCGGCATCAACTGGCTCGCCCGGACGACGGCGTAGTGAGCCAGACCGCCGAAGTTCGTCTCGAACCCCCACGCCTTCTGCCCGTGCCCCAGCATGCCGTCGCAATGGGTGTCAGGATCCTGCTCGTCGACATAGACCGGCGAGATCGAAACGTGATCACCGACCTTCCACCTGCGCACGGACGATCCCGTACGGACGATGACGCCCGAAGCATCGGAACCCACGATGTGGTACGGCAGATCGTGCCGTGCCTCCCATCCCCCGGCCTTCCCCATTTCCTTGAGGAACTGGAAGGTGGGCAACGGCTCGAACATGGCCGTCCAGACCGTGTTGTAGTTGATCGAACTCGCCATCACGGCGATCAGAGCCTCGTCCGGAGCGAGCTGAGGCATCGGAACTTTCTCGACGAACAGGGACTTGCGCACGTCCTTGTCATTGACACCCTCGAACATGTCGACGTCGCTGGCGCGCACACAGGCCGCCGGGAAGTAATCCGGAAGAGGAAGTGACTCGAGGTCCGCTGCGTCCGCACCCGCGATGACAGCTTCGGACAGGGGCGATGTCATTTCGGCTCCAATCTCGTCATGCTCCACGACTGTTCCAAGAGAACCGCTGACCTGCTGCCCCGCAACTGCTGCTCTGCCATACGAGCGGATCGCTCCGGCTGTTCGCCGGCGCGGGGTGAGCTGACGCTGTGACAGCAACGGGTCCTGGACGGCGTGTCCTCTGGTAATGAACAGCACATTTCTACATGATCTGTTTTTGAGATTATTCCTTCCCGAGGAGTCACCGCAGCCCATGTCGTCCGTCGTCGATCGTTTCGTCGGCCTTTCTCGATTCACCGGTAAGTTCTTCCTGGTGTGTCTCTCACTCGTCGCCGCTCTGCTCTCAACCCAGGCGAATGCGGCTGAGCGGAGGGTGGACAGCGCCTCCTGGGCCGATGGCCGAGACGCTCGTATCACCGCAGTGAAAACGCTCGGCGAACGAATGCGCGACCTTACGGTCAGTTCGCCGGCCATGGGTGCGTCTGTCCCTGTGCGCGTCATTCTCCCCGAGAGTTGGAGCACAAGGCCAAACGCCTCCTTTCCAGTTCTGTACATGCTCCACGGCGGCGAAGACAACTACACGTCTTGGACGCGCGAGACGGATGTGGAGGCACTGTCGAAGAACTCCGACGTGCTCATCGTGATGCCCGACGGCGGAAAGTCCGGCTACTACAGCGATTGGCTCGCCGGTACGCCCCGCTGGGAAACATTCCACACCAGCGAACTCGTGCGGCTCATGGAGAAGGAGTATCGTGCCGGCCCATCGCGGGCGATCATGGGACTGTCCATGGGAGGCTTCGGCGCACTCAACTACTCGGCACGCCACCCCGGGATGTTTCGGTACGTGGCGGCCATAAGCTCCTACACGGATCTCGACGACCCTCTTGTGCGCCTGATCATCGGAGTCAGCTCCATGAGGGAAGGCACTGATATCAAACAGGTTTGGGGCGACCCGGTGGAGGACGCCGAAGTATGGCAAGCCCACAACCCCGCTGCCATGCCACGTTCCTTTCGCGGAATGCGGGTCCATCTGTCCGTGGGCAATGGTATGCCTGGACCTATGGACCAGGGTCACTCACTCGGTGTGCTACTGGCAGGCGTGGCAGGCGAAGCAGTGCTGCCGGAGCAAATCAAGAGATTCGCTTCCGCGCTTTACTCGGAGGGCGTCGAGGTCTCGGCGCACATCTATTCGCCGGGGACGCATTCCTGGCCCTACTGGCAAAAGGAGCTGCATAGCATCTGGCCCACGGTCATGGAGTCACTCCAGTAGCGTGAGAGAGGCAACGCCATGGGGCGAACAGTGGTGATCTTCGCCGCGGGATCCCGCGGCGACGTCCAGCCCTGCCTGGCGCTGGGCCGAGCACTGACCCGTCAGGGCGACACGGCAAGGGTCCTCGCCAGCATGCGCTATCAGCATCTGATTGCCGAAGCGGGACTGAATTTCCATCCCCTTCCGGCCGACCCCGCAGAGATCATCGAGTCCGCCGAGGGGCAAGAACTGCTCGCCGGCCGAAGCAACCCGGTGGCATTCATCCGCCGAATCGACCGAGTCCTGCGACCCCACTTCATGCCGATGCTGGAAGAGACACAGGTCGGCGCGAAGGGAGCCGACCTTGTTCTGGCACCCACCTTCGGCTTCCTCGGCGTTCACCTGAGCCAGTACCTCCAAGTCCCGCACGCCATCATCCACTTCCAACCGAGCCAGCCCACGAAGACCTTTCCGCACCCGTTCGCACCGGCTGCCCGAATGCTGGGGGCCTTGGGCAACCGACTCAGTTTCGACGCGGTCGACCTCGGGTCCTGGCTTGTCTGCCGTCACTTCATCAACTCGTGGCGCCGGGAGCACCTCGGCCTCCCGGAGCTGTCCCTGTCGGCCCCTTTCCGGCAGGTTCGCCGAGCCCCCGTGCTCTGTGCGTTCAGTCCCACCCTCGTACCGCGGCCGTCCGACTGGGGACCGAACGTCCACGTCACCGGCTTCTGGCACCACGACCGACCGAGGTGGAAACCCCCGCGGCAACTGCTCGCCTTCCTGGCCGACGGGCCCCCGCCCGTCTACGTCGGATTCGGCAGCATGAAAACCAGCGACCCCGAAGCGACCGACACCCTGGTACGGAGGGCGCTGCGACGAGCAGAACTGCGCGGAGTGCTGGCCGGAGATCCCGCCACCAGCGAAGACGACATCTTCGTGGTCGGCGATACCCCCCACGACTGGCTGTTTCCCAGGACGGCCGCCGTCGTCCACCACGGAGGGGCGGGCACGACTGCCTCAGCGCTGCGTGCCGGAAGACCCTCACTGGTCTGCCCGTTCTTCGGCGACCAGGCCTACTGGGCCGCGCGGGTGCGCGAGCTGGGCGCGGGGCCACCACCTCTACCAGCCCGTGATCTCACCGTTCCCGCCCTCACCGAACGCCTGCACGCCCTCACCCGGCACTCTCCTTATGCGGAGACCGCGCGTCGGCTCGGCCAGACCCTGGAAGCCGAGAACGGCACCGCCCGAGCCTGCCAAGTCCTGAATCAGTTGTGGTCTGCCCCGAGTAATGGCTGAGATATCCCCGGTGATCCCGATCCGTGCCCCGGTGGTGTTCCGGCCGGCAGGACGGCACGGCGGGCCGCAGTGCGGGCGGGCACATCATCTCGGCGGCGCGCCAGTGGGTCGGGTCCTCGACCAGCACCCGGTGGGAATCCAAAAGTCTTAGCGCGTCAGCCGTGCCCACGAACGGGCAGATCCGGCCCGGGGACGGGCTGTGGGCGGTCGGTGACATCACCGGACGGGGGGCGCTTTGTCCCTTGCCCAAGGCGGCGATCCGGGCCGATGCCCTGATGACACGTCGGCATGTCAGCAGGGCGGCCGGTACGCGTGCTGGGGAAAGTACTGCCGCCACTCGGCGCGGGTCATGGCGGGGGAGGCGGTGTCGCAGATGCGGGTGGCGACGCGCTGGACGTCCGGGTCCCACAGCAGCGTCGTCCAGTCCTCACCGCCGGTGGCGAGGACCCCGTCCGGGCTGAAGGCGAGCGTGTCGACGGCCTTGGTGTGGCCTGACAGCACGGCCCGTTCCGGGGCGCCCCGGCCGCTCACGTCGTACAGCCGCGCGGTGTGGTCCGAGCTTGCGGCGGCGAGCGTCCGGCCGTTCGGGGCGAAGGCGACGGACATGACGCCGTCGGTGTAGCCGGTGAGCCGGTTCCGCAGGACGGGACGGTCAGGATCGGTGAGATCCCACAGCCGTATGGTGCGGTCCTCGCTGCCGGTGGCCAGCGTCCGGCCGTCGGGACTGAACGCGACGCTCTTCACCGCGCTGGCATGTCCCCTGAGGACGGCCCCCTGTGTGGGGTGGTGTCGGTCGGTCACGTTCCACAGCACGGCGGTGTGGTTGCGGCCGGCCACGGCCAGGGTGCGGCCGTCGGGGGCGAACGCCACGGAGTCCACCGCGCCGGGACCCGGCAGTGCGGCCAGCGGACGGGGACGCCGTACGTCCGCCGTGTCCCACAGGCGTACGGAGCCCTGCTCGCCGCCGGTGGCCATGGTGCGGCCGTCGGGGCTGAACGCCAGTGAGTTGACGTGGCCGATACGGCCGGGAATGGCAGCGAGCAGGCGGGGGTGTTGTGCGGCTGCCGTGCTCCACAGCCGTAGCGTGCCGTCGGCGCTGCCGCTGGCCAGGGTGCGCCCGTCCGGCCGGAAGGCCACCGAGTTGACGGGACCCGTATGGCCCGTGAGCCGGTCCGGCCGCCCGGGGCGGCGTCCGTCCGCCAGGGGCCACAGGCGCACCGTGCGGTCGTAACTTCCGGTGGCCAGCAGACGCCCGTCCGGGCTGAAGGCGACGGAGTAGACCGAACTGCTGTGGCCGGTCAGGGCCGGACCGGGCAGGTCCCACAGGCGCGCGGTCTGGTCCTCGCTGCCCGTGGCCAGCGCACGGCCGTCCGGGCTGAAGGCCAGCGATCCGACACTGCCGGTGTGGCCGGTGAAGACCGCCAGTTCACGGGCGGGACCGGAACCGGTCACCTCCCACCGGCGTACGGTGGCGTCGGTGCTGCCGCTGGCCAGCGTGGAGCCGTCGGGGCTGAAGCCCACCGTGTTGACCGCGTCGGTGTGCCCCTTGAGCACCTCCACCACGCGGGCGTCGCGCGGGCTGCGCACGTCCCACAGCCGCACCGCGAAGTCGGTGCTCCCGGTCGCCAGCCTGCGCCCGTCCGGGGCGAACGCCAGCGCGTTCACCTGGCCGCCGGGCTCGTCCACGGCCGACAGCTCGCGCACCCGCCCGTCCGACCCGGCCGTCTCCCACAGCCGAACCGTACGGTCGGCATGGCCCGTGGCCAGCGTCCGGCCGTCCGGGGTGAAACCGGCCCCGGTCACGTCGGCGGGCACGTGCCGTACGGCGAGGGTGCGCGGCTTTCGGAGATCCGTCAGTTGCCACAGCCGGATTCCGGTGCGGGCGGCCGTCGCCAAGGTGCTCCCGCCGGGACCGAACCTCAGGGAGACGATCGCACCGGCATCGGCCGGCAGGCGTGCCGCGAGCCGGGGCCGCCGTGCGTCGCCGATGTCCCACACCCACACCGTGCCGTCCTCGCCTCCCGCGGCCACGAGTCGGCTGTCGGCGCTGACGGCGACCGTACGAGGCGGACTCGCCGGCCGCAGGGCCGCGCCGAGCGCGCGCGGGTGATGAGGATCCGTGGCCTGCCACAACCGCAGGGTCCGATCGGTGCCGCCGGTGGCCAGGACCCGGCCGTCGGCGCCGAACGCCATGGTGGTGACCATGCCGGTCTGCCCGGTCAGCGAAGTCGCGTACGCGGTGGCGAAGGTGCTCAGGACACTGCCACGCGCCTCTTCGGTGGGTGACAGGCGGTAGGCGGCCAGACCCAGCTGCGCGGCCAGAGCCGGGTCGAGCGTCCGCAGCGCCGCGGCCCTGTCGGCGGCTCGCTGCGAACTGACGGCGTCGCGCTGCACGTCCGCGATCCGCTGCGCCCGCACGGCGAGGAACGCGGTCATGCTCGACAGCACGAGCAGGACGCTCAACAGCGCCACCGCCCCGCGTCGAAACCGTGTGCGGCGCCGCGCGGCGGCCTGTTCGGCCGCCCGAGCGGCCAAGCTCGCGTCGAGGAACCGCCGCTCCTGCCCGGACAACGAGGCGTGGTCGAGGGCGGTGGCCATGTCGAGGCGGGTGCCGCGGTACAACGCGCCGGGATCCCGCCCCAACGACTCCCAGGTCTGTGCCGCGTCGGTGAGCCGGCGCAGGGTCCGGGTGGCCTCGCGGTCCTCTGCCAGCCAGCCGTGCAGCCGGGGCCAGCACCGGATCAGCGCCTCGTGGGCCAGTTCCGCCTGCTCGTGGTCGAGCGTCAGCAGCCGTGCCGCGGCCGCGCGATCGAGTACGGCGCCGACGCGACCGTCGTCCGCCCCGGCCAGGCCCTCCAGCTCCGCCCGGCGGGCCGGCCGCCGGGTGTCCTCCGTGCCTTCGCCCAGCGCGGTCAGCCGCACGAACACGCTGCGGGCCAGCTCCCGCTGCTCCGCGTCCAGTTGCTGGTAGAACTCCTCCGCGGTGCGCGCCAGCGCGCCCTCGAGGCCGCCCGCCGCCTCGAACGCCTCCAGCGTGAGGGCGTTGCCCCGCCGTCGCCGCCACGTCTGCAGCAAGGCGTGCGACAGCAGCGGCAGCACTCCGACCTGGCCGTGTGCCTGCGCCGTCAATGTCGCGAGGAGCGCACCCTCGATGGTCAGCCCGGCCTGCCGGGCGGGCTGCGCCACCGCCCGGCGCAGGTCGTCCAGGCTCATCGGCCCGACCGGCACCTGCGCGTCGCGCATCGCCGTCACCAGCAGCGCGTTGCGGGTGCAGTGCGCGTAGAAGTCGGCCCGCACGCCCAGGATCACCCGGCAGCGTCCCGCCTCGGCCGAGGCGGCGGTGATCAGCGCCTCGACGAAGCGGTCCCGCTCGGCGTCGTCCCGGCACAACGTGAAAGTTTCCTCGAACTGGTCGACGACCAGCACCACGTCGCCGTCGCCGTCGCCGCCGTCGCCGGTTTCGGAACGCGCGGTGATCTGCCGTAGCACGCGGCCCAGGTTCTCCGGATCCTCCCGCAACTCCCCGTACAGCCCGCCGGGCGTAACCCCTGCCGGCCCGCCCAGCCGCACGGCGCACTCCTCCAGGGGCCGCGGCCCCGGCGTCAACACCACCACCGACGTCCCCGCGGACCGCAGCCGCGGCACCAACCCCGCCCGCAACAGCGAGGACTTGCCCGAACCCGAGGCCCCGATCACCACCACGAACCGCTGCCGCTCCAGCCGCCCGGCGAGCTCGTCCACCAGTTGCTCCCGGCCGAAGAACCACTCCGCGTCCCGCTCCCGGAACGGCCGCAGACCTGCGTACGGCGGGGGCGCGCCGGACTCCTCCTCCCGAGCCGGATCGGGATCCTCCTCGCCGAGCTGCTGGGCCACCTCCCGCCAGCGGCGCTCCCACTTCCGCACGTCCCCGTCACAGGCACGCACGTACGCCAGCGTCACCGCCAGCGTCGGCAGCCGCTGCCCGGACGCCGCGGAGGACAGGGTCGAGATCGAGTAGTGTGCCTTCTCCGCCAGGCTCCGGTACGGCGGACTGCCGGCCTTCTGCCGCAGCCGGCGCAGCCCCGCGGCGAACGCCAGCAACGGACCGTCCCCCGCCTCCAGCGGTCGTTCTCCGCGCGGCATCGCCGCACCTCCCCGTAGTTCCCCGTTTCCCACAGGTCGTCACCAGCGCGGTGACGTCACATTCTTCAGGACTTGTCCGATGGGCACCAGGGTTCCGAACGCGACGGCGCGCCTTCGATCTCGCGCTCGCGGTTGTTCGGCGTCCGTTTGTTCGTCGTCCGTTCCCCGATGCCGAACAACGCCGACCGGCTAGACCTGACGTCGTACAGATAGTGCCGAACGGCGACGGGGACGGGCGGCATGGGCAGGACGGGGGTCCAGCCCCTGGCATGGGATCCGGACCCGGCGCCGCACGGCGTGCGCAGTCGTCGGCCGCCCCGAGCCGTGAGCCCGGGACCGCACGCGGCCGGCTCACCACGGGGAGAAGCACATGGCACAGAGCAATGTCCTGCCGAGCCCGGACGAGGCCCGCACACCGGAGGAGTTCGTCCGGCTGCTGCGGCGGCTGAGGGCCTGGTCCGAGCTGACGTACAGGGAGCTGGAGGTCCGCGCCCAGCGGCACGGACTGCATCTGGCGCGGAGCACCACCGCCGCCGTACTCGGCCGTGGCGCGCTGCCCCGCGCCGGGTTCGTACACGCCTACGTGGCGGCCTGCGGTCTGACCCCCGAGCCGTGGCTGGGCGCCAGGCAGCGCATAGCGGCGGCCTGCGCCGCGCCCGCGGCGCCCGCAGCGCACGGTGCGGAAGTGCCCGCCGTGCCCTTGGTTCCGGCCCAGTTGCCCAGCGACATCGCCGACTTCACCGGCCGTGAAGCCCAACTACAGGCAGTGGAAGAAGAATTGACCGGTGCGAGCGGAACGCCTAACGGTGTGGTGCCCATGGTGGCGGTCTCCGGCATGGCCGGGGTCGGCAAGACCTCCCTCGCGGTGCACGCCGCGCACGAGCTGAGCGAACGGTTCAGCGACGGCCGGTTGTTCGTCGATCTGCGGGGGGCGAACGCGGCGCCGGTCGAGCCGGGGGAGGTGCTCGTCCGCTTCCTCCGCGCCCTCGGAGTGCCCGGCTCGGCCGCCGTACCGGACTCGGTGGAGGAACTCGCGGTCCTCTACCGCACCCTGTCGGCCGATCGCAGGATCCTGGTCGTGCTGGACAACGCCGCCTCGGAGCGTCAGATCCGGCCCCTGCTCCCCGGCGTCGGCGGCCCGGCGGTGCTGGTCACCAGCAGGCACCGGCTGACCTCGATAGGGGCAGTGCGGTCCGTGGAGCTGGGCCCGCTCCCACCGGAACACGGCGTGGAGATGCTCGCGCGGATCGTCGGAGCGGACCGGGTCGCCGCGGAACCCGAAGCGGCGGCCGACATCGTCCGGCTGTGCGGACAGTGCCCGCTGGCCGTGCGGGTCGCCGGCGCCCGGCTGGCCTGCCGACGGCAGTGGCCGTTGGGCCGGCTGGCGGGCCTGCTCCGGGACGAACAGCGCCGGCTCGACGAGCTGACCATCGGCGACCTCGCCGTACGCGAAAGCCTGGAGCCGGAGTACGCGGCACTGCCGGACGCCACCCGGCGGACCTTCCGGCTGCTGGGGCTGCTGGAGGTGCCGCACTTCACCGCCGGGGACGCCGCAGTGCTGCTGGACTGTCCGGTCGGCCTGGCCGAGACCCACCTCGAAGCGCTCGTCGACGCCAGCCTGCTCGCCGCAGTGCCCGCCGAAGGCGTCGGCGGTACGAGGTACCGGATGCACGATCTCGTACGGCTCTACGCTCGCGAACGTGCCATGGTCGAGGAATCCGCGGGGTAGGGCGCGGCGGCGCGGCGGGGCGGCGGGGCGGCGGGGCTGCGGACGGTGTTCAGCGGTGGCTCAGCCTTCGGGCGGCGTTGTCGGCGTTGTCGGCGTTGTCGGCATTGGCCTTGGCGCTGTCGTCGTGGTAGGGCAGGGCCTGGAGCCGGAAGAGTCGTGCGTATGTCCCGTTCTCGGCCATGAGCTCCTCGTGCCGTCCCTGTTCCACCACCCGTCCGCCGGCCATGACGTAGATCCGGTCGGCGCCGCGCACCGCCGAGAACCGGTGCGAGATCAGCAGCACCGTGCGGTCCGCGAACAGGGCCCGCAGGCGGTCGGCCAGGTCAGCCTCCGCCTGCGGGTCGAGCGAGGCGGTCGGCTCGTCGAGGATCAGGAACGGCGAGTCCCGGTAGAAGGCCCGGGCCAGCGCCAGGCGTTGCCACTGGCCCAGCGACAGGTCGCAGCCGTCGCTGAACTCCTTGCCCAGCACGGTGTCGTAGCCGCGCGGCAGCCGCTCCAGGAAGGCGTGGGCGCCCGCCCGCTCGGCCGCGGCGACGATCGCGCCGGTGTCCGGCGGGACGTCGGCGCGGCCGAAGGCGATGGAGTCGCCGGCCGTGAACTTGTAGCGCAGGAAGTCCTGGAAGACCGGGGCGCAGGTCTCACGGAGCCGGGCCGGATCGGGCGCAGGTGTGCCGTCGAGTACCAGGCGACCGCTGTCCGGCGGGTACAGCCCGCCGAGGATCTTGGCCAGCGTCGTCTTGCCCGACCCGTTCTCGCCGACCAGGGCGATGAACTCGCCCCTGCGCACGGTGAGGGTGACATCGCGCAGCGCCGGTCGGGGCGACCCGGGGTAGGTGAAGTCGATCGACTCGGCGCTCAGCCCGGTGAATCCGTCGCCGGAGGGTCCGCCGGGCGGGGGCGGGACCGGTTCGCTGTCGGCCTCGCTGTCGGCGTCGGCCGCGAAGGTGCGCAGATCCATGAGGTAGAAGAGCGATTCGCCGATTCCGTTGAGGAGCGCGCCGAGCGCCTGCACCCGGCTGGTCATCAGGAAGAGGCCGGTGACGGCGGCGACCGCGGTGGGCAGGCTGACCACGTCGGAGCCGATCAGCCACCAGACCGAGCCGATGATCGCCAGGATCATCGCGTCCGATCCGAGCCGGGCCGCGATCCGCGTCCGCAGATAACCCCGCTGCCAGGACACGATGTCGTCGATCTCGCGCTCGTACTCCGCGTCCCACCTGGCGCGCAGGATCCGGCCGAGGTCCAGTGCCCGCACTTCCTTGGCGCCGTCCCTGCCGGTGAGCAACTGCTCCACGTACTGGCGCACTCTGCGGTCCTCGGCGAGCCTGCGGTGCAGTCCGTATCCGGCGTTGCGTTCGGCGCGGGCGGCCCGGAGCACCGGCAGCGCGCTGAGGAACGCGACGGGCAGCAGCCACCAGGCCATCACCACGAAGGCGGCGCCGACGGCGAGGGCGGTGAGCGCCGCCTGCGAGGCCGCGACCAGCATGGCGACCACCATCGTCGGCTGCGAACGGGAGGCGAACACCGCCCGCTGCAACGCGTCGTGGAACACGGGATCCTCGAAGCGCGCCAGTTCCGCCCTGGTCGCCGAGGCGAGCACCGTACTGATGACATGGCGGTCGGCCTTGGCTGCCAGGACCCGGTTCCGGGAGGAACTGAACAGGCGCAGCACGCCACCCAGCGAACCGATCGCGACGATGAGGACGACGGAGACGATCGCCTGCCGACCGCCGCCCGCACCGGGGCCGGACCCGGCGGCGAGCACCGTTCCGAAGACGTTCCTGACCAGCAGGATCAGGGCCATGATGCCCAGCGCCGAGGCGAGTTGGGCGATGACCACCTCGATGAGGCGGCGCCGGTCCGCCCGCCAGACCAGCCGTACCGCGAACGCCAGGCAGGCGATCTGCTCACGTGTGCCGATCTTCGCCGCGCCCGCTTCAGCGGCCATGGGTCACACCCTTTCCGGAGTGCGTGCGCACCGATCCAGCCATCGCCTGTGCTCATGCGCGAGGGTTTGGTGGCTCTCCGCGTACTGGAAGTTGTGGCCTTCGCCGGGCAGCAGCACCAGACGTGCGTGACCGCCGGCGGCGACGATGCCCCGGTAGAGCCCGACGGCCTGTTCGGGCGTCGTCGCGGGGTTGGTGTCCTGGGTGCCGTGCACGATGAGGACGGGCCGGTCCAGCCGGTGAGCGAACAGCAGGGCGCTGAAGGCGTGGTAGACCTCGGGCGCCTGCCAGTAGGAGCGCCGCTCGTACTGGAAGCCGCCCGGGGTGAGGGTGCGGTTGTAGCAGCCGCTGTGCACGATGGCGCCAGCCAGCCGGGGGACGTGGGCCATCGCGTGGAGCGCGAGGCTCGCGCCGAAACTGTGCCCGCCGACGACCACACCCCGGCCGAGGAGGCCGGGCCGGTGTTCGGCGAGCGTGTCCAGGGCCTCCCGGACGGCGCCGGTGATCTGGGAGTGCAGGAAACCGACGGTGGCGTCGGCCGGCCACCGGGGTAGCAGGTCCAGGTGGGCGACCGGTCCTGCCCCGGGGCACGGCGTGGCCTCGCCGCCCGTGCCGGGCTCCTGTGCCCGGAGCCACAGCAGGAGGGGGCCGCGGGCCGTGGTCTCGCCGTCGTCGAGCAGGGTCAGTGCTGTCGTACGCCGGCTCTGGTGCGGGAGCGCTGCGGCGCGTTGCCCGGCATAGTGCTGTGTGGCGCTCTCCACTGCCAGCCCCTGGCCCGACCGTCCACCGAAGGCGCGGACGGCCCGTACCGCGGCCGGTATGTCTCGGTCGGCCGCCCTGGTGATGGTGAGTTCGGGGCGTCCGGGGCCTCCGGGGCGTCCTGGGCCTCCGGGGTTCAGGGCCGCGATCCCGTACCTGTCCTCGCCGTCCCGGCAGTCCAGCAGGAATCCGGCCGCGGGATCCTCGGCCGGGGAGGGGTGGCCGAGCCGCAGGCCGGCGGGTGCGGGGAGGGGGACCGTGTGCCGAGGCGAGGACAGGTACGGGCCGCTGTCCTGCATGCCGAGCACCCAGGGTGCTCCGTCGTGCCACAGGGGCCACCACTCCCGGGCCGGGCTGTGAGCGGGTACGGGGAGGGGGACGGAGACGGGGACGCTCGAGGTGTCACCGGCCGCGTGATCGGCGGCGTGGCACATCAGGATCCGTCGGCCGCTGTCGGTGTCGTCGTCGGTGTCGTCGGGCCACGCCAGTACGGCGGGGGCGCCAATGGCCCAACGGGATCCGGGTGGAACCGGCCGCGCGCAGGCGTCCCGCCCCGACGGGCCGGCCTCGACCACCGACGCGGCCCAGCGCAGCTGCTGGGAGTGGGAGACCTCCTCGTCGAGGTGCGTGACCAGCAGATGTCCGTCGCCCGGGGCGGGATCGAGTCCCCGGACCAGCAGCGGCCCGGTGAGCACCCGGGGGGCGTCGCCGTCGGGGTGCAACTCCGTCACCCGGACGGCGGCCAGGGCCGAAAGCTCCCGTACGCCCTGGGGGAACGCGAGCCAGCCGGGGCCGTTCGCCTCGCAGGTCACGGCCGCCCGGCTCGGCTCCCCTCCGGCGTCGGCCGGGGCGGGCGGTGGCGTCGCGGGGGTGAGGACGACGAGCCCGGAACCGCACCACACGAGCGGCGGCTGCCCCGCGCCCCCGAGACCGGTGAGCGACGTGGCCGCCCGGACCCGGTCGTGCACCACGACCGTATGCGCACGGTAGTCGGCGATCCACGGATGCGCGTGGCGGCCGCGCATGGCCAGCCCGGCCACCAGGGGCAGCCGCGGGTGCCACGCCAGCGCGCTCGGCGTGATGTCCTCGACGGGCACTCGCCACAGGCCCTCGACGTCCCGGCAGCCGATCTCGACCCGGATCGGACGGGCCCGTCCGACGTCGAGCCCCGCAAGCCCGGGGTCGACCCGCAACTCGCCCCAGAGGGCTGTGTCCGGGTGCGCTTCCCGGAGACTCGGGTGCACGGGCGCCGTGATCAGTGCCCACGCGGACAGGTCGGGCGAAGCGTCGACCCGCTGCCGGGTGTTCTGGACGGTGCCGTCCGCGTGCTCGTTGTTTCGGACGGTGCCGTCCGCGTGCCGGGTGTTCTGGGCGGGGCTGTCCGCGGGCCGGGTGTTCCGGAGGGTGCTGTCCGTGTGCTCGTTGTTTCGGACGGTGCCGTCCGCGTGCCGGGTGTTCTGGGCGGGGCTGTCCGCGTGCCGGGTGTTCTGGGCGGGGCTGTTCGCGGGCCGGGTGTTCCGGAGGGTGCTGTCCGTGTGCTCGTTGTTTCGGACGGTGCCGTCCGCGTGCCGGGTGTTCTGGGCGGGGCTGTTCGCGGGCCGGGTGTTCCGGAGGGTGCTGTCCGTGTGCTCGTTGTTTCGGACGGTGCCGTCCGCGTGCCGGGTGTTCTGGGCGGGGCTGTCCGCGGGCCGGGTGTTCCGGAGGGTGCCGTCCGCGTGCTCGTTGTGCCGGATGGCGTCGCCCGCCTCCTCGTTGTCCCCGACGGTTTCGTCCCCGGACCTGGTGTCACGGCCGGAGGCGTCCCCGTACGACAGGGCGGTCCGGCACGCCGTGTCAGCCCGCACGGCGGACCCCCGGTGCACTGAGCGTGACACTGTCGATCAGCGCCTTCACCCCGCCGATCCCGGACACGGGCGCGCAGACCGGTTCGCCCCGGGCGTCCAGTCCCAGGGCGCACGGCACCCCCAAGTCGGCCAGTTCTGGCGGGAGTTCGTCCTCGCCGCTCACCACGGTCGTACTGACCGCGTCGCGGCGGGCCGACTCCATGAACCGCAGCAGGTGCTTCAGGGACCGGCAGGCGGGGCAGTCGTCGGAGACGTAGAGCCGTACGGAGCTCACCGGGTCCTGGCAAGCCTGCGCCGCCGCTGCTGAGTTCTTCCCGGCCCGGCGGTCGAGGGTGCGTACGACGCCGTAGGTGACCGCGGACGAGAGCACGGCGGTGCCCGCACGGACCAGGCGCCTGCGTTCCGGGGCTGCCGCCAGCGCGGCGGCCGCGACGAGCGACGCCACCGCGTTCGCCCCGACGTGCGTCCGTCCGATCGCGGCCAGGCGCGCGCTTCCGAAGCAGGCGCACTTCGCCCCCTTCATCCGGTGGGCGGCGACGGTCAGGACGGCGTAGGCGCCCATCGGGGCGAGCGCGGCGAGCCGGCCGGGTGCGACGAGGGTCACGGCCGCGGTCGCCAGTTCGGCCGCACCGACGATTTTCGCGCCGTCGGGCGCCGACAGCGGACCCGAGTCGACGGGCCAGTCGAGATCTTCGGCGGGGGTGACCGCCTTGGCGATGCCGGAGACCGCGAGAGGGCCGGCGAGCGCGGCGACCGCCATGTCGGGCAGCAGGTGACGAAGCGTCCGGCCAAGGGTGACTCGCAAGGGACCTACCTCCGTTGGGTGTCCGGCGCGGTGGTGTCCGCCGGGGTGATGGCTGACGGGTCCGTGGCCCGTACGGCGGAGTCGGGCGCCGTGGGCGGGGCTGACTCACCCGCTGGGGGCGCGCCTGGTTCACCCGCTTTTGGCGCGCCTGGTTCACTCGGAGCGGGCGGCGCCGAGTCATGCGCGGCGGGCACGGCCGCCGGCGCGGTCTCGAGCCAGCCGGCCGCCACGAGTTCCTGGCTCATACGCCGTACCGCTTCGCCGGCCGGACCGGTGTCGGGGCCCGGGAGCCCGTGGCTGAGCAGGCGTTCGATGACGCGCGCCTCGTGTTCCCCGCATTCAGCCACGCTCAGGGTCGAGGCATGGACCAGGACGGCGCCGCCGAACGGCAGGGGGGTGAACCGCACCTGGGGGGCGAGCCGCGGCCCGCCACCGTGGGAGGCGGTGGGAGGAGTGGGCATGGTCGTGGTCATGGTCAACCTCGCAGCCATCGGTCGAGCCAGACCATCCTGAGCAGGATCAGGGCCTGGGCGCTGAGGTCACGGCCGTCCCGCAGGATGCCGATGAGAGCGGTCGGATCGATCAGGCCCATGTCCGCCAGCGCGCTTCCGTGCTCGAGCTCGGCGATGACCTTGGACCGCTCGCGGTGCAGGTGTTCGGCCGCCGCGAGCCGCAGCCAGTAGCGCGGGGCGCTCTTCCGTACGCCGGTGACACGGTGCGCCGCCACCGCCGTGCGCATGGGAACGTGCGACTGGAAGGTGCCGCCCCGGATCCGGCCGAGCCGGGTCGGTGGCAGCGCACCGACCGAGGCGAGCACCCGGGGGTCCAGCGCCGGCAGGTGCGCGCCGCCGTCCCCGTACTCGGTCAGCGCGGCGTCCGCCCGGCCGATCGCGGACGGCAGGAACTCCAGGTGCTCGCGCCACACCGCCAGCGAACCGCGCCTGGCCGCGTCGAACGCCTCCCGGCCCTTGCCGGTGAGTCCGGGCACCCGGTCCGCGCCGGTCGGCGAGGGCGGAGCAGGCGCGCTCACCGGCTGGCTGTCCGGGATGTCGGCCGCCACCCGGTCCGGATCGTGTACGACGCCCTTGTCGAAGAGCTCTCGGGCCTCCGCGAGCGAACGCAGGGTGCCGGACACGTGAAAGGGTTCGCAGGCCAGCAGCCGCCAACTGCGCGGCCCGAGGCTCGCGTCGGGCAGCCGCGCCGCCATCAGCGGGTCCAGCAGCCCGCCGCTCACCACCGGAAGCCCGGTGTGGGCGCCGAGCCGTTCGGTCAGCAGCCGGGGCACCTCGGTGTCCGGAAGCGGGGGGAACGGTTCCTCCCCGGTGATCCGGTGATGGTCCAGCAGCTCCAGCAGGTCCAACGGCACTCGCTCGCACCGCAGTTCCGGGATCCGGGGCAGCGCCGACCCACCGAACCGGGCGCCGAAATCCGCGTGCACCAGAGGCGGCCGATGCCCCGCCCGCACCGCGCCGACCGCGACGAACGCCGAGGACAGGCCGCCGCTGTAGGAGATCGCGTACGGGCCGGACAACGAGTCGAGGGCCTCGCCCGCGGCACGTACGGGCGTGCGCCGCGTAGTGGCGGTCTCCGGCCGGTGCCTGCTCACCCGGACGCCGTCGCGGTCCAGCCGTACCGTCACTCCGGTGGCCAGCCGGTGCACGCCCGGCAACGGGGTGCTGTCGGGTGCGGGCGCGGATCCGAGGGCCATGGCGAGCAGCGCTCCCGGATCGGGAGGGGGCAGAGGTTCGCCGTCCTGGAAGTCGGCCAGGTCGCCGCTCCACTCCAGTCGGCCGTAACCGACCCGGTAGTACAGCGGTGCCGGGCCGGGCAGGTCCCGTCGCAGTTCGAACGCCGCGTCGGTCCGGACACCGCTCGCGCCCAGTGGTTCGGCGGCCAGCGCCGGACGACTGCGGCTCACCCGGCCGCCCGTGAATTCGACGACGTCACGCACTGTGCTCACCCTCCGGCGCGTTCCGGTAGATCTCGACGTACTCCTCTTTCACGGGGAGCGAGGTGCTGAGGACATCGCCGCCGCACCGCACCCAGGCGTAGAACCCCGCGGGCGGTACGGCCGGGGCCACTTCCCTGCCGAGATGGAACGAGGCGGGGAATCCCATCCGGCGCAGGCCGACCGTCAGGTAGATCGCGTCCTCCACCGGATCCAGGAAGCCGACCGTCAACCGCTCGACGGCGCGCAGACCGGACACGGCGGACCGCGCCCGTCCCACCGGGCCGAAGCGCGGGGCGGCCGCCTGAGGCCAGGGGGCGAATTCGAATTTTCCGCCGTTCCGCCGGGAGGACTCCAGAAACACCTTTCCCGCGCGCGCCGATCGCAGCAGCGCCGACACATTCATCACCATTCCCGCACACCTTTTCCGTCATGTTCCGCCAGGCATTTTTCGGAATCCGACCCGGTGGTGCCGTCGGCGACCGAACGGCCGCCGACGGCACCGGTGAATGTCAGGGCGTCTCGCATGCCCACCATTCACAGATGAGCCCGTAGCAGCAGTCGGAGTCCCAGACGCACCTCGCTCCGGACGGACTGCACGCCTCAGCGATCTCGGTGGGTTCCGAGAACATGTGCTGCTGAAGGCCACCGGCGGCAATGCGCTCGGTCACAGAAACACCCGTCATGACTTTTCCTTCCCTCAGGTGGGGGAACCGGCCGCTCAGGCGCGGCAGGTCCACCACTCACAGAAGCGCGGGTCGCAGCAGTCGGAGTCGAACCAGCAGCTCTGGCCGGGACGCTTGCACTCCTCGGCGACCGCGGTGGGTTCCGAGAACATGTGCTGCTGAAGGCCTCCAGCAGCTATGCGCTCGGCAACAGAAACACCCGTCATGGCTTTTCCTTCCGATTCCCGGGCGGCCGGATCACCCGTACCGCCCTATCCGGTTTCTCGTCGGAAATGACGCTAGGAGCGCTTCCGTCGATCCGGCAAGCATTGCCGCCCGTCCCGGACTGTCCCGGACTGTCCCGGCCAGGACGGACTGCGCGGAAGTATTGACGTGGCGGTGAATCGCAGATTTACATCGTGAATGCGTTCTCAAATCCGGCGTTCTTAAATCCGGTGTCTCCTCACCCCTAGTGTCGTGTGAATGAAGTTCTTGGACGTTTGGGTGTGGCGTGTTCGAGGATTTCGTCAGCGGTCTTGGTCCAGGTGAACGGCTGGCAGCGGTCGTTGTAGGCGTCGATGTAGCGGCGGATGGCGTCGGTGAGGTCGGCGACCGAGGTGAAGGTGCCGCGGCGTATGGCCTGGCGCGTGATGATGCCGAAGAAGATTTCCACCAGGTTCAGCCACGAGCAGGAGGTCGGGGTGAAGTGCAGGGTGATCCGCGGGTTCTTCGCCAGCCACGCCTTCACGCGGGGGTGCTTGTGGGTGGCGTAGTTGTCGGCGACCACGTGCAGCTTCACCCTCGGGTGGGCCTTGGCGACCTGCTTGAGGAAGCGCAGGAACTCGTCGTTGCGGTGCCGGTCGTAGCAGGCGTCGGCGGTGATCTTCCCGGTGGCGACGTCCAGGGCGGCGAACAAGGTGGTGGTGCCGTGGCGGACGTAGTCGTGGGTGCGCCGCTCCGCCAGGCCCGGCCGGACCGGCAGCATCGGGGCGGTCCGGTCCAGCGCCTGGATCTGCGACTTCTCATCGACGCAGACCACCACCGCCTTCTCCGGCGGGGCCAGGTACAGCCCGACCACGTCGCGGACCTTGGCCTCCAGTTCCGGGTCGGTGGAGAACTTGAACGTCTCGCTCCGCCAGGGCTGGATCTTCCACTTGCGCCACACCTTGGCCACCGCGACGTTGGACAGGCGCAGTTCGGCGGCGAGCAGCCGGGAGGACCAGTGGGTCACGCCAAGTTTTTCCGGCGGGCCCTCCAGGGTCCGCACCACCACTTCGGCCTCGTCCACGGTGCCGGGCCGGCCCGAGCGAGGCCGGTCCTCCAGCCCGGACAGGCCGGCCGAGCGGTACCGGCCGCGCCAGGTCACCACCGTCTGCCGGGAGAGCTCAAGCCGCCGCGCGATCTCGGTGTTCGAAGTGCCTTCCGAGGCAAGGAGCACGATCCGGGCCCGCGTCACCAGCCCCGACGGGGACGACGGCGAGCGGACCCACGAACGCAGAACCTTACGGTCCGCATCGGACACGGCCAACGGCAGGGCGACAGGCATACGCCATTCAACCGCACCCCAGTTCATCGTCCAAGGACTTCATTCACACGACACTAGCGAGGAAATCAGTGAATTTCAGCGCCATCCCCATGGAACGCGGCGGCGCCGTATGTCTGCTGATCCTCGACGGCGGAACGCGCTGGAGACTGCCCGAGCACCGGCACCCCGAGCCGGGCGAGGTGAACTCCTGGATCCGCCACCGCTTCGGAGTGGAGGTCAGCACTCTGGACGTCCTGCGGATCCCCCCGGAGACCTCACCCGGCGGCGACAGGGACGCGCCGCCTTCGTACCTCTTCGTACACGAGACGCACAGCGCCGGCCCGGCCCTGCCCCCCGGTGCACGCTGGGCGCCCGTGGCGGAGCTGGCCGATCCCCGCCGCGCCCTGCCCGCCCACCACCGGATGCTCGGTCTCTGGTCCGCGCGCCGACACCGCCGCGAGGGCGGCGGAGGTCAGGGAGACGAGTGGCTGCCCTGGCAGCGCCCGGGGTGGTTCACCAGGGCCACCGCCTGGGCGGTGGCGGAGCTGCGCGGGCTCGGCATCGAGACCGTGGGCCCCGCCGAACAGGACGGATTCCGGGCCTGGTCCTGCCAGCTCCGGCTGCCGACCACGGCCGGCGTGGTCCATCTCAAGGCGAGCCCGCCACCGCACGGCCACGAACCCGGGCTTACCCGGCTGCTGGCCGAGTGGTTCCCCGGAGCGGTCCCCTCCGTGCTGGCCTGGGACCCCGGAGGGCGTCTGATGCTGACGTCGGACTTCGGCCCGGTGCGCCGTCCGGAAGGGGCGGCCCGCATCGTCGCCGACTTCGGGAGGGTGGCCCGGCGAATCGGCCTGATACAGCGGGACTCGGCGGCGAGGACGGCCCAGCTCGCCGCCACCGGCTGTCCCGCGCACCGGCTCGCCCGGCTGCCGGACATGTTCGAGAAGCTGATCACGCAGGCGTCCGCCGAGCAGGGGGAGCTGGCCGGCGAGGAGTCGCTACGGCTGCGGCGCCTCGTCCCCGGGTTCGCCCGTGACTGCGCGCGGCTGGCACTCCTCGGCCTCCCGGAGACGCTCGTCCACCACGACCTGTGGCGGGGCAACTTCCGGGTCGACGGTGACGAGGCGCTGCTGTTCGACTGGGCCGACAGCGTGCTGGCCCATCCCTTCCTCCAACTGGACGTACTGCTCGGCGATCTGGCCGCCGCCCTGGGCTCGACGGCGGCCCACGGAACGGTCCTCGACAGCTACCTCACGGCCTGGACCGGACACCGACCGCCGGGGGAGTTGCGCGAAGGCGCCGCCCTGGCGGGAGCCGTCGCCCCGGTCAGCCGCGCCCTGCTCATGCGTGACCGGCTGGCCGGGGCACCCCCGCACATCCGCCGCCGCTACCGGGGCGCGATCGCCGCACCCCTGCGCGCCTGCCTCGCCGGGCGGGAGCGCACACCCGAGTCCGCCACACGAGGGAACTCACGAGGGAACTCACGAGGGAACTGAGGAGCCGCATGCCCAGCCGACCCACCCCGGCCTTCCGTCGCACCGTCCGAACCACCGCAGCCTGCGCCGCCGTCCTGACCATGCTGACGTACCCCGGGCCGACCGCCCGCGCGGAGCAGCCGCGCCAGCAGCAGCGCGTGCACTGGCTGCCGTGCGATCAGGTGCTGAAGCCGGCGCCCCCGCTGGACCCGGACATCGCCGACTGCGCGGTGCGGCAGGTGCCGCGCGATCACGCGCACCCGGCCGGGAAAACCGTCGGCGTGGTCATGCTCCGGCACAAGGCCAAGGACCCGGCCAACCGCCTGGGCACCCTCTTCGTCAACCCCGGCGGACCCGGCCAGTCGGGGCTGCACTTCGCCTACCGGGCGGAGAAATACCTGACCCCCGAGGTCCTCGCACGGTACGACGTGATCGGCTTCGACCCGCGCGGAGTGGGACAGAGCGCGGCCGTGAAGTGCTTCACCAGCCAGGAAGAGGCCGACGCCGCGCTCGGCGGAAAGCACGAACCGCCGCTGACCCCCGGCGAGACGGCGGCGACGCTGCACGCCGAGCGGGCCTACACCGACGCCTGCGCGCGCGACGGCGGCCCCCTGCTCCCGCACATGACCACCGCCGATGTCGCCCGCGACCTGGACCTGCTGCGCCAGGGCGTCGGCGCCCAGCGCCTGAACTTCGCCGGGTTCTCCTACGGCTCGATGATCGGCGCCACGTACGCCAACCTCTTCCCACGGCACACCGGAGCGCTGATCCTCGACGGCAACATCGACCCCCTGCTGCGCATGACGGACGGTGTCGAGTACGACCGGCAGCGGGCCGTCGGCGCGGAAGAGGTACTGACGGCGTTCCTGCGTGCCTGCGCGGGCGAACCCGACCGGTGCGCCTTCGGCGGGGGAGCCCCCGCCGCGGCCTTCGACGCGATCCGCCACAGGCTGCGGCAGGGACCACTCACCCTTCCGGACGGCAAGGTGGTCGACTTCGGCGGCTTCGGCGATCAGGTGCTCGGCAGGCTGTCGGCAGGCGACCTGTCAGGACTGGCCCGTTGGCTGCACACCCTCCACGCCGCGGTCTCCCAGGCGCCGTCGCCTCGTTCGAAGGGGGCGGCACGCGTGGCCCCCGAGAGCCCGAAGAGTGCGGCCCAGGTGGCGCCCGAGAATCCGAAGAGTGCGGCCCAGGTGGCGCCCGAGAGTCCGAAGAGTGCGGCCCAGGTGGCGCCCGAGAGTCCGAAGAGTGCGGCCCACGTGGCCCCCGAAAAGAGGACCGCCTATCGCGGCAACGACTCCGGCAATGCCGTGAACTGCGGTGAGAAGCCGTACCCGTTGCCCGCCGGAGTGTGGCCGGCGCTGGCGGAGCGATGGGAGCGGACCAGCCCGACCTTCGGGCGGTCACAGGCGTTCGACGCCCTGCCCTGCGCCACCTGGCCCGTGCGGGCGAGCGACAACACCGGCGCCTACACCGGCCCCTGGGACCGTCCTGTCGCGCGCACCGCGCTGGTCATCGGCAACCGGTTCGACCCGGTCACTCCGTACTCCTTCGCCGAAACCATGGCTGCCCGGCTCGCCGACGCACGTCTGCTCGGCGTCGACATGTACGGACACACCGCGATGGGGCTCAACGCTTGCGTGGACCGCTTGGCCACCCGGTACCTCACCGAGGGCGACGTTCCCCCCGACGGCACGGTGTGCCCGGCGGACGCCCCGCCCTTCGGGTGACCGTCGGACGTCTTTGGTGATCCGCGGGTGTGCAGTGGTGGTGCGGGAAAAAGTCACAGCATCTACAGATGCTGTTGGCGCCCCCGGCAGGACTCGAACCTGCGGCCAAGCGCTTAGAAGGCGCCTGGCCGGGGCGCGTCTGCTGTGCCTCTGACCTGCCCTTACGCGTTGTCCTGACCGGCTGTCAGGGTATTTTCCGGCGTTCTCGGGAACGGGCCAACCGGCCCCGACTACTGCTGGGTGCGTGACGGTGCAGCGAGCGGCCCTTCGAACCCGCTGCACTCGCTGCTGCGAGTTCTGAACTCGCGACCTTCTCGTCCCGGCTGAGGATCGGGCGTGATCGACACCTGTCAGTTTGGCATTTTCGCAGTTCAGGGCGTTGAGTTCGGTGTGTCTTGGGCGGTGTGGGGGAGGGCTCGGGGAGCGGGTCGGCCCCGAACGGCTCCCGACGGCTGGGCTTCCACGGAGTAACAGGGTGTCGTTAGTTATCGGAGGGGGCGGTGACCAGTGCGCTGGGACCAGCGGACGGCGATGAGGCCCAGCGCAGCTACAAGGATCACAATGCCGATGATCAGCAGGTAGCCCAGCCCCTCTGCCGCCACCCCGATGATTCCCAGCACGACGGCGACCAGAAGGAGAAACAGCAAGAGGGCCATGACGCGTCCACCTCCCTTGGGTGGCTGAGCGGGCGATCAGCGGCGCGCGAGTTGCCGCTCGCCGCCTGCGCCCGTCTGGTAAGGCATGTCGTAGTGCTGGAAGATCGCTTCCTCCGACTCGGCGGGCAGGATGTCGTCCATGCCGACCGAGGGCGCTTTCTTCACCAGCGTCTTGGTGTAGGAGACCTTGACGTAGTCCGGTCCGAGGGTCGCCTCGTCGAGGGGGACGAAGGCCAGGTGGTGGCGGGTGGGGAGTCCGGTGCGGACCGTGGCCATGGCCGGTTCGTCGGTGGTGGTGTCGACGTAGACCGCTTCGAGTACGCCGATCTTGTGGCCCTTCGGGTCGACGACGCTGCGGTTGCGCCACTCACGGATATCGGCTGAATGGATCATGGCTTGCCTCCTGAGCCGCTGATCCGGGCCGGTGCGAGCCGCCCCCTCGGGCAGTCGCAGCCCGCTGAGCCCGGTAGCCCTTTGTTCTTCCAGGTTATCCGGGTATCTCTGCGTCGCGCCCTCAAGCGGCAGGGGTTCCGAACGTGGTAGTCGACAGGCATGCCGATGAAGCCTTCCGGTGCCGCGGACCGTTCATCTCGGTTCGGGCCGCTGCGCCATATGATCAGCCGTTCGCCCGTCGGGCGCGGATGGCGGCGGAGCAGGGAAATTGAGCTGTGGTCGCGCTCGCTGGGCTTTGCCGCGCTGGGGTTTCTCACGCTGGTGCCGCTGCTGATCATTGTCTCCTCCGCCGACCCCGAGCGCGGGCGGGGGTTCGCACAGTGGCTGGGGGAAGGGCTCGGCGTGTCGACGTCCTCCAGGCAGCAGGTCGAGCAGTTGTTCATCCGGCCCGGCCAGGCACTGCGGACCACGACCGCGTTCGGTATCGCCGCCCTTGCCGTGTTCGGTCTGACCTTCGGGGCGGCGGTGCAGACCGGATATGAGAAGGTCTGGGACCTGCCTCCGGCCCGCTGGTGGGCAAGGTGGCGGCATGTGGTGTGGCTCGGCGTCCTCACCGGATACCTCTACGTCTCCGCCACCACCACGCTGCGGCGTGAACCTCTGGCAGGTGGGGCCGTCGCGTCGCTGAGTGCCGTGCTGTTGCTGTGGTGGTCCCAGCGCCTGCTGCTCGGCGGGAGGATCCGCTGGCGTGCCCTGTTGCCCGGCGCCGTGGCCACCGTGATCGGGCTGCTCGGCCTGAGGGTCTTCTCCAGGCTCGTCTTCTCGCCGTTGATCGCATCCAACGCCGTCACCTACGGACCCGTCGGAACCGTCCTCGTCATCCAGTCCTGGCTGGTCGGCGTGGGTGTCGTCGTCTTCGGCGGGGCGCTGGTCGGTCGGCTGCTGTACGAGGAACTCCCACGCATGGCACACGCATTGAAACGGCGCAGATGAGGTGCGGCCCTGCAACTGGACTGGACGGGCTCCCGCGCGTGATCGCCGTACGGGGTCGTTCCCGCGGGGGATGGGGAGTGGGGGATGGGGAGTGGATTACCTGCGGCTGCGGCTGTACCGGCGCCTGCCACTGCTGCCTCCGCGCACGGCGAAGCCGACGATCCAGAGGACCACCAGGATCACAAGAAGGAGAAGAATCCAGAGCATTGCAGGGCCTCCAGGTAGCGGGGATTTCCTTGATTCCGCGGGGGCCGGGCGAGTCGGGAAGGTGGAATGCTGCGCCGAATAACCGGGAGTTGCGCAGCTACGCCGTGCTGCCAGTCAATGCCTGGCAACGTCCGTTGTCAACGCAGCGCCGGCACTGAGGAGTTCTGGGAGCTGGGCAGGAGCCGCCGGGGCGAACGGAGCCTCGGCGGGGGCTTCGGCCGGCTCGGTCGGCGGCGTCGGCAGGATGTGGTCCTCCCACCAGGACAGGGCCATCACGGTGGCGAGCAGGACGAAGGGGGTCGAAGCGGGAACGATCAGCGCGTACATGTGTACCGCCTGGTGTGGGATGCGTGCGACGCGGCGGGCAGCAGACCGGTGCCCGCTCGGGGCGCATCGGGGCGCGACCGGGACCGCGTGACGATGGGCGCGTACGGAACGGCCTCGCTCGTGACGCGGCGGGTTCCGGCACCGATGCGCAGGGTGCGCCCCCTGGAGAGCGCGCTGGCGGTGCGACGCTGCCGGGGGCAGGGGCGGCATGTCGCACGCTAGACCTCGCCGCAGTTCCCGAACAGGTCTCAAGCAGCCATCCATACAGGGCAGGACGCGCTTACGTCGCACGCTATCCGCAACCGTTGGGCAGGACTACGCTGTGGGGTGAGGCCCCAGTCCCCGGTATCGATGCTGTGTCCCGCTCCCGGGGAGGCCCACCGTGTTCGTCCTGCTCCTCATCCTCATCACGGTCCTGTTCGGCTTCGGCTTCCTCGATCCCATTTGGTGGGTGGCTGCGGCGGTGCTGGTCTATGCCGCCACCCGACACGGCCGCGATCGTGGCGGCGGCCGGAGCCGCAGCGGCAGTTCCGATCTCGGGGACTACCGGGACTACCAGGAGCGCCGGAATAGCCAGGAACGCTGGGACCGCCGCTACAGCCGTCAGAACCGGGCGCGCTGGCGGCGCGAGGACCGTCGGGACCGCGAACACCGCAGGTACCCGTGAAGTGGCCGGGCAGCCACGGGTTGCGTTCGGAGGCGGCCGGGGTCCTGGTCGCCGCCTGCTCGGCAGACGCGATCGTCGGGCCTGGCTGTCTCAGGGTCGGTTATGCCAGAACGCTGGTGAAACAGGCCCCTTCGATCGGCACCGACGATGTGCTGCCTGCCGAGCAGGAGGAAGCGGTCTTCAGGCACTACGGACTGCCCTACCAGCCGGGTGCGGCCGGCGAACGGCGACTCGCGCGCCGCTGATCACCCAGGGACGGGATGACTGCCCTGTGAGGTACCGACCGTGCACCAAATGACGCCGCCCCGTGAAGAACAGCGGCTGTTGAGGACTGTGCCTTCTGAGGGGGATGCTGCGTTGCTGGCCGAGGTCGTCGAACTGCACGCCAGAAACCAGCAGTTGGGTCGGGCGCTGGCGAGCCGTGCGTCATCGACCAGGCACGAGGCATGGTGATGGCCCTGGCGCCGTGTTCCAGCGAGAGGGCCTGGGACTTGCTGGTGGACGTGTCGCAGCACTGCAACATCAAGCTCCGGGACGTGGCCGCGGCCCTGGTCGCCACGACGAAGGACCGGATGCTGCCGGAACCGATACAGCGGGAGCTGCGCCGAGCACTGAGGCGCCTCCACGCGGCGGACCGGAGATGACGGTGTGCGCACCCGGCGGATACGGCACCGGGAGCTGTGAGCTCAACCCTCCGGCGCCTTCGTCCAGGACGGCCGTCGGACGCCTCTGTTGTGTAGCCCGCCTCGTGGATCTCAAACACCGGTCGTGCGGTTCCTCGTCCGTTGCTCGCTCCGCATCGCCTGTAGGCAGCCGCAGTTGCCCCACGGGCGGCGCCGGACCGCCAGCGGGCGGTGTGGGCCGTTCCCGGTTACCGGCGGTGCCCTGAGGACAGGGGGCGATGGGTTCGTCTGCATCCACGCAATCGCCTTCGCGCTGCGGATGCTGTTCATCGAGCAGGAGTTGGACCAACACCAACACCAACACCGTAGCGGGCTCCGGCAAGGCGTGGGTCAGGACCCCAGACCGGTGAGGGGTTCGGAACTGTCGATGAGGGCGCGGGCCACATCGGCCAGGCGCCGGTTGTGGGAGCGGGCGTAGCCGCGCAGCGCGGTGAACGCCTGCTCCATGTCGATGCCCTGGCGTTCGGCGAGCTTCCCCTTGGCCTGTTCGATCAGTACCCGGCTGTTCAGCGCCGTCTGCAGTTGTTCGTTGAGCACCGTGCTGCGCTGAGCGGTGCGTTGTTGCAGCAGGCTGATGGTGGCGACGTCGGCCAGGGCCTGCGCGACAGGTGCGGCGGCCGGGTCGAAGGGGCCGGGAGCGGGGCGGAAGAGGTTCAGGGCGCCGACGATCTCGTCCCGCAAACGCATGGGCAGAGCCTGGACTGCCCCGAACCCGCTGCGCTGGGCCGCCACCGCGAAGCGCGGCCAGCGGGCGGTCGCCGTGCCGAGATCGGGGACGATCACCGGTACGCCGGTGCGGAAGCATTCGAGGCAGGGGCCTTCGTCGTTCTGGAGCTGGAAGAGCTCCAGCAGGCGCACCCGTTCGTCGGAGGCGGCCATGACGCGGAGTCTGCCCTCCCGGTCGGCGAGCAGCACCCCGGCGGCGCTCGCATCGAGCATGCCGACGCAGCGGTCGGTCAGCAGGCGCAGGAAATCGATGATGTCGAAGTCGGCGACCAGATTGTCGGCCAGCTCGACGAAGGTCTTGGCCAGAAGCTGTTGGTCCATCGTGGGCACCCTCGATTGAGACTAGTCCCTGCCCGAAGGGGCGGGAAGTACGGCGCGTTCCTCGGCCGGGACCCACACGTCAGGTTTCCTCCTCGTCCTGATCCGGCTCCGCGTCCGGGGAGAAACGAAGCCGTCGGGCCACCACGTCGGCGGCCACGTCCGCGAGCCGACGTCCCTGCGCATAGGCGTAGGCGCGGAGCCGCACGAAGGCTTCTTCGATGCCGACTCCGAGCTGAGCAGTGAGCATCCCGGTGGCCTGGTCGATCTCCGCTCGGTATGCGCCCAGGTCCTCGAAGCCGCGGTCCGGCGTCGGCCTGCCGGTCCGTCCGCCGGTCGGCCCGCCGGTCGGTGCGCCCGTCTCGTCGATCCTTGTGTCGAGCAGGAGCAGCGTCGCGAGATCGGCGAACGCCAGTGCGTCGGCCAGCTCCTCCGCGTCCAGTACGGTCGGAATGTTGGCGTACAGGTCCAGAACCCCCGGTCTGATCGCTCCCTTCTGCAGAGGGAGCGAGAACACCGCGCGGGCTCCGGCTTCCAGGGCCGCATCGGCGAACACGGTCCAGTGATCCTGAAGTTCAGTGGTGAGCAGATCGGGTGTCAGGACGGCCGAGCCGCGTACAAAGGCGTCCACGCAGGGCCCCTCGCCCAGCGTGAGCTGGAGCTCCTCCAGTTGCTCGCTGATGTCGTCGGTGCTGCACAACGGATGGCTCGCCGCGGCCTTGGACATCGCCGACAGCCCGGCCCCGCCGACCGGCAGCGCGGCCACGGCCGCGGTGCATACGTCCACCACACTCACCCGGGCACCTCGTCGCACCGCCTGCTCGGCCACCAGCATCCGAATGCGGGTCGACCGCCTGTCAGGCCCCACTGGGGCCACCGTCTCCGGGCATCGTGACAAGGCCCTCCAGCCTCGCCGTGGTGCGTTCCCCGAAGGGAAGTACCAGCGCGCGGAATGTAGTGGCGCCCGCCGGCCTGCGAAGCTCTCCGATGTCCAGCCACCCCCAGGAGCGGAGCGCAGCGAGGGCCTGGCGATCGGCCCGGTCCACCAGGGTGGCGCCGAGCGATACCTGATGGTCGGTCGGCAGCCACTCCTGCAAACAACGGGCGGGTTCCCGGTCCTGTGGGTGCGGCCGGATCAGAATGTCGGCGAACGCGAAGATGTGGTCGGACACGGTGAGTTGCTCGACGCTGCGCGGCAATACTCCGTCGAATCCGAGCCACCAGGAGCCGTCGCCGCCTACCGGGAATCCGAAGGCGCATCCCGTCAGGCTGTCCGTCTCGGCGATCACCATGGCGAATCCCGGTCGGCGCATGTCCACGGTGAGACGGTTCAGGAAGTTCTGGCGGCTGGGACGGCGGTATGGATCACCCGGCGGCGTTGCGCGGGACTCCACGTACAGAGCCACCAGATCCTCACGCAGGCCGTCCACCAGCCAACGGCTCAGCCGACGCAACCGCGCCGGAGCCACGGCGGGCGGCTGGCCGTCCCCCGGCTTCCGTGACTGTCCCCGCCCGGGATCGGCCGTCATCGCACATCGCCCGAGAGAACAGGCGCAAGCGGGACAGAGCGGTGCGGCGGGGCCGGACGGGGCGCGGCCGGGCTGTCGCCGAGAGGAGATGGCAGGTGGTCGAACGGAGGGTTGAGGAGCAGGAACCCGCAGCCGGCCAGGTCGAGAATCCGAGCCAGTGTCGTCGGCGGATGGTGCAGTCGCAGGGTCCCACCGGCCACGGTGGTCTGCTGCGCAGCGTGGAGGAATGAGTTGAGTCCGCTGCAGTCGCAGAAGGTGACGGGGGTGAGGTCGACGTCGATGGTGCGGATACCGTCCCGCAGGCACCGTTCCAGGGACTCGCGCACCAACGGCGCGGATTCGAGGTCGATCTCACCGGACAGGGTGATCAGCGCCTGTTTCCTTTGGTCACGGCGGTGGACGGTGAGCTGTGAGAGGGGCATGACGCCTCGGTTCGGAAGACCATCCGGCAGCGGCACGGTGAGCCGGAGTTCCGGCCCTCTGGGTGCGCTCCCGGCAGGGGCGTACTTTCGGCGGAGGCAGAGCAGCGGCCGGTCCGACAGCCTGCGTAGCAGGACAGAGGACCACCCAGTTCTCTCCAGGGAGGCGCCGGGTGACAGGCGAAGAGTCCGCACCCCGCAGCCATCTGTGTTCAGCAACAGCATGCCGCCGGGGTCTGGGACGTCTACACAGCAGAGTAGTCCTCACGTCGGGCCACGGACGGTCTGAAGCAGCCCAATCCCAGGATATGGACGGTGCAAAACACGCGGTGGCTCGCATGACGGAGCCGGTCGTGCGGTTGCCGGCTCACTACAGGAGCGCGAGGTGGTCGGCGGCGGCCCCTCGCCATTCGATCAGGAAGAGGGTCGCGTCGTCGGTGGTGCGGCCGCCGCGCTCCTGCTTCAGGGCGTGGGAGAGGGAGCGCACCACCGCTCGTACTCCCTTCTCGGTGTGTTCGATGCGGTTGACCCAGTGGATGAGTTGTTCTTCGCCAGCTTCGTGCTCCTCGATCAGGCCGTCGGTGAAGCACAGTACTCGGTCGCCGCGTTGGAGCATCTGCCCGCTGATCCGGGGCTCTTCACCGCCGAAGCCGACGGGCAAGGTGGTTGGGCCTGCCAGTTGCCGGACGACCTTGTCGTCACGGATCAGCAGCGGTGCGGGATGGCCCGCGTTGACCCACTGCAGGTGGCCCGTCGTGATGTTCAGACGCATCATCTGGGCGGTGACGAAGTGGTCGGGCCCGAACTGCTCGGCGATGGCCCGGTCCATGAACGTGTAGATCTCGGACAGGCCGATGTCGGCACGTCTGGCGTGCCGGTAGGCCCCGACGGCGACGGTCGCCATCGTGGCGGCGTCCAGGCCGTGGCCCATCGCATCGACCATGGCCACGTGCAGGATGTCCTCGTTGAGGGCGTAGCCGAAGCTGTCGCCTGCGACGTCGTAGGCGGGCTCCAGGATTCCGGCCACCGCGACCCGCGGGACGGACATCGCCAGCGGCGGCAGCAGGGACCACTGGATCTCCGCGGCCAGGCTCATCGGTTCGCGGCGCCGGGCGAAGAAGAACTGATCGGTGTAGCTGTGCTTGGTGACCAGCATGTCGGCGACCAGGCCGGCGAGCCTGCGCAGCAGCCGCCGGTCGTCGTCATCGACGGCGACCAGGGTGAGGGCCATCACGCCCACCTGGTCGCTGCCGTCCAGCAACGGCAGGTACATCCGGATGCCGTCGGACTGCGGCACCTCGACAGTGGTCGCGTGCAGAAAGGCTGTGCCGGCCGGAGAGTCACCGATCGGCTCAGGCTCGCCGACCATCAGCCGCCGACCCGGCAACGGCACCAACACCAGCTGCCCATAGTCCTGCAGCAGGATCGAGACGTCGCGGCCACCGACCCTGGCCACCTCCTCCGCGATCAGCGGGGCGATCAGCTGCGGCGGCATCTCGTGTGCCCGGTCCAGCAGCACCCCCAGCAGCCGCTCACCGAACCCTTCCGACCGGTCCAGCACGCCCTCGTCGGGTCGGCGCTCACCTTCCGCCATAACCGCACTCCCGCACCGGCGTCGTCGAGGCTTCGGCCGCCGTGTCCATGCTCACCTCGTGCCGTGAGTCCAGCGCCCGCACCGACACGCGCGGTACGTCCTGCGGTCGCGGCGGATGCGCTCGACCCGCTCACGTGATCTGCACACACGGGCTCCTGACACGACCGCGATCAACCCGCACAGCGTGACGCGGCGGGCCGCGCCGAACAGCCCATTACTCCAGAGGCGGCATGTCACACACGGTCGGAACAGATGGCTCTGGGTCCCGTTGTGCACCACATCTCTCCCGGAGCCCTCACAGGAGCAGAAGACCGCAGCCGCTGTCCGTGAGGAGCCGTGCGGTCTGCGGGGACGGGTGGTGCAGCCGCAGGGACGCGTGGGTCTCGGCGGCGTGCCGCGACGCATCGCGGAAGACGCTCAGGCCGCTGTTGTCGCAGAGGCCGACGGTGGTCAGATCGACGTCGATGGTGGTGATGCCGTCAAGCAGGCACCGCTCCAGAGCGGCGCGCACCTGGGGCGCGGTGGCCGGGCCGATCTCACCGGCCAGGGTGATCAGTGCTCGCCTGCCCCGGTCGTGCCGGTAGATGTTCAGCTGCGGAAGAGTCATGACGCCTCAGTTCATGGGACCCGGCCCGCTCCTCGCACAGTCATAGTCCCGGCGACGTACGGCTGCGGCGGCGGCGCGGCGGGAAACGGCCGCGGCCCCCGTCGCGGTGGTCCCGCCGTTCGCCCGTGGTCGGCGACTCGGACCGGTCCGGTCCCACCGGGGGCTGTGGGGTGCTGCGGCCGCGGCGGCTGGGCAGGGGGGCGCTGTACCGGTGCACGGCGATTCTGTCGGCGTGCTGGATGTTGAGCCGGTGGATCACGTATGCCGCCCCTGCGATGAGAACCACGAAGGCGGCGGCCGTCAGGAAGGCGTTCATTGCGGTCACCTCACATACCGACGATCAGGCGGCTGACCCGACTAACCCGACCGGGCGGACCGGTCTGTTCCGGAACGGCCGCGGCCGCCGCCGAGGCGCCGCCCTCGTACTCCCATGCCGCGTCCGGGTCCAGTGGCCCGTCGGTCGCGGAGACGCCGTGCCGGGCCTGGTCCGCGGCGATGAGCGCGCTCGCGGTCAGTGGCGGGCCGTCGTAGTCGGACGCGGCAGCCATCAGACGGGCCGCCGACTCCGCGCCGGTCTCGGGCGGGATGACCAACAGGTCCCAACGGCCGGTGCCGTAGGAGAGCAACAGCAGCTTGTGCGGGTCGATTTCCGGGGTGAACCAGCCGACCTTGACGATGTGGCCGTCCACGGGAACCTTGCCGGGGATGACCGGCCAGTGCTCGGGGTTGACGGCGATGCGGGTGATGCGGCCCCACAAGGGGTCCAGCACGTCGGTCAGTGCGGGCAGTTCGCTCAGCAGGTCCCGGGAGCGGGGCCACCAGGCACCGTCCAGGAGTCCACGGGAGGTGCCGTCGGTCTTCAGGGCGAGACGCGCGGCCGGGGCTGCGACGGGCTCGGGTTGCGGCAGTGGTGGAAGCAAGGTCGCCGACATGATGCGGACCCGTCTCCGGGCCGCCTCTGCGGCGGCCCGGGTTTCATCTTTCGCCGAGGACGACCCGGCGTGGAAGCCAGCGTGCGAAATGCCCTCAGTACTGTCCACACTACTCCGCGCTCCCCTGCGGCGCGGAGGAGTGGCCGCCTAGATGTGGAGCAGTCGCTGGGTGATCTCCCGGTACTGCCTCAGCGCGAGCCGCAGTCCATCGGACTGTGCCTCCGGGTCCTGGTCCTGCCAGCCGGCACGCAGGAGACGCCGCCGTTCCGCGAGGGCGTTCACGAGCTGGGCGGTGGCTTCGTCATAGGCGCTCTCGGCCTCTTCCAGCGCCTCACGCGGAGTGTCGGCGAAGGTGTTGAGGGCGTGCCGGAGGCGTTGGACGATCTTGTCCTGTTCGTCCGACGGGAGCAGCGGCTCCGGGCCCGGGGTACGGCGCTCGGCGGGGCTCCGGGTCTGGCCGGCGGGCTGCTGGGCGCGTGTCTGGTCGTACATCATCGAGGGCCGCTTCCGCTACGCCTGAAGGCGCCCTTGGCCTTCTCGACGGCCTGTTTCAGGCTTCCGGAGACCCGGTCGGTCCTGCCGCGGCGCTGCAGTCGCCTGTTGCGGGTGACCCGGCCGAGCTCTTCCGTGATCCTGCCCTTCATCGTCTGCGCCTGGTTCCTGATGGTCCGTGAAACGGTCATGGCCGGCCTCGCTGTTGTCGGGTAGGCGGGTTCCCGCGGGGTCTGGGCGAGGCGGGAAGGCGGAATGCTTCGCCGTGTGTTCCGGGGTGGCATGGCCCTGCACCGTGCTGCCAGTCAACGTCCCGCCACGGTCCGTGTCAACGCGGTGGCCACGCTATCGGGCCCGCCTCGTCTCGGAGCGTGTGGGAGTACGGTGGAGAAAGCGAGGCGCTTCGGAGCCGGTGTCCGGCCCCCTCCTCGCGACTCCCATCCCATGGGCAGCCCGTGACCCCGGCCGCGCCATCCGCGTCCAGGCCGAGGAGCCACGTATGCCACTCAGTCCCACCACGTCCACGACGGTCACACCGTCGGGCCCCGCCCCGCCGCCCCAGGGCTACGACGGGACGTCCCCCTTCCCGCCGGACGGCCCGGCGCCCGCGCGTAGCGGCAGTGACCGGCTGTACGTCACGGTGACGGCGGTGATCGTCGTTCTGCCGTTCGTGGCGATCGGCCTGGCCGGCTGGCTGCTGTGGGGGAGGCTCATCCATCCCGCCGACATCGTGATCGCCCTCGTCCTCTACACGATCACGGGTCTCGGCGTCACGGTCGGCTTCCACCGTGGTCTCACCCACGGCGGCTACCGGGCCGTCCGTCCCGTGCGCATCGCGCTCGCGGTGGCCGGGTCGATGAGTTTCCAGGGTGACGTCATCGGCTGGGTCGCCACGCACCGCCGCCACCACGCCTTCACCGACCGGCCGGGGGATCCGCACTCCCCGTACCGCTACGGCACGCATCTGCGCGGCCAGTTGCGCGGGCTGGTGCACGCGCACGTCGGCTGGCTCTTCCGCAACGACCGTACGCCGCCGGAGCGTTACGCCCCCGACCTGCTGGCCGACCGCGACATCCGCGCCGTCGCCCGCGCCTTCCCGGCGCTGTGCGTCCTCACCCTCGCCCTGCCGTTCGTAGCGGGCTGGCTCATCGGCGGGACCTGGGTGCACGCGCTGACCGCCCTGCTGTGGGCGGGACTCGTCCGCATCGCCCTGCTCCACCACGTCACCTGGAGCGTGAACTCCCTCTGCCACATGATCGGCGAGCGGCCGTTCCGCACCCGGCGTCACGACCGGGCCACCAACCTGTGGCCCCTCGCCCTGCTCTCGTTCGGCGAGAGCTGGCACAACCTCCACCACGCCGACCCCACCAGCGCGCCACGGCGTCGACCGCGGCCAGCTCGACCCCTCCGCCGCCGTCATCCGCCTCCTCGAACGCCTCGGCTGGGTGCACGACGTGTGCTGGCCGACGGCGGAGCGGGTCGCGGCCCGTCGCGCCTGACACCGACCACTCAATCTCTTAAGGCAGTTGGCAGGAGCCTTCATGACCACCGCACTGCAGTCCTCGCTCCCCTCCCACCCCCTCCTCCGGCTGCGTCTCGCATCCCGCAGCGGCATGCCCCGGCCCATCGACGGAGCGTGGTGGCCTCGCTCATACGACCTGCTCGCGGAACTCCCGTCGCTGCTCGCCGGGTTGCCTCGCGCATGGGGTCACATCACCAGCGTCACCGTCAACGGGGCGACATGGTCCGCGGTGCCCGGCCGGATGCTCGTCTCCAACCAGGTCGTACGACTGCGCAGGACCGTGGCGGCATCCGCCCCGCACACGATCGTCCTGCTCGCCCCCGGCCGGGGGCGCTGGGACCTGCTGGTCGTGCCTCCGGATACGACTGAGGAAGCCGCGGAACCGCTCATGGCAGCCGCGGCAAGTGGCCACGACTGATCCGGCCCACCACGGACTGCCCGGCGAAATCATCAGGGCACCGACGGCCAGGTTCGGCGACGACGACCGTCACATCCCAACCATCAGTCGGCCTGGCCGGCCGGTGGTGGCCTCGCACGACGAGGAGGTTTCGCCGGCCTGTTCCGCCGCCACGAGGGCGGTCGCGGTCGTCGGCGGGCCGGTGTTCGCGCTCGCGGCCGCCATCGGCCGGGCAGCCGAGAGGGCGCCCGGCTCCGGGGGGGGATCACCAGGAGGTCCCAGCGGCCCGCGATGTAAGGTCACGTGACCGAGGCCACCAAGCGCCGTCCAGCTCGACGTGCCCTGGTGAAGGACTCACCGGTTTCAGCACGAGGCGCGCGGTCGGGGTCCTGAAGGGAACGGCCCGTAGCGGGGGAGGAGAGGCGGTCGCGGACATCACGCGAACCCGTCTCCGGACCTCTGCGCGAGCGCAGCTGCCCGGTGTCGTTTGCTCACTGGGAACGACACCGGCATCGGAGCCGGTGTGCGAAATGCTCCCGATGCATTCACGCTACTTCCCGAAGAGGCCGAACGGACCGCTCCTGGACGTCGGCTCACTTCTGTCGGCGGTCGTCCTTTGAGGACCGGCTGGTCTCGCCGCCGCCGGTTGCCGTGCTCGCGGGTGTGGAAGAGGTCGCCGAGTTCCCCTCACCGTCGGCGAACCGTCCGGCGAAACCCAGCGCCATCCCGGTGAACAGGCCAACCGCGGCCGTACCCATCGCGCGCTCCTCGCTCGCTTTGGCTCCGGCAAGCGATTACTCCAGCCGCCGTTCTGGTTGTTCCTCGTCCTCGTCGAGCAGATGCACATCGCCGACCGCGATGTTGACCTCGACAACTTCCAGACCGGTCATCCGCTCGATGGCAGCGATCACGTTCTCTCTGACGTCGCCCGCGACCTCGATGATGGAGACGCCGTACTCGACGACGAGCTCCAGGTCGACCGCGGTCCGTACCTCGCCGACCTCGACCTTCACCCCGCTGGTGACGGACTTCCCGCCGGCACCGGGCACACGTTCGCGCATGGCCCCCATGCCACGGGCGAACCCACCGCCCATCGCATGGACGCCCGGCACATCCCGGGGCCGCCAGCCCGGCGATCTTCGCCACCACACCGTCGGCGATTGTCGTATGGCCGCGCGCCCCCGGATCGCTTCCGTGCGGCACCCCCGCACTCTTCCCGCCGCGCTCGCCCAATGATCCCGCGCGAGGGGTCTCGGGCTGGTTCGGTAGTCCGGTTTCCGTCATCTTCGGTCACCACTTTCCGACGCCACAGGCAGCCTGTCGTGCCCCTTCCTTTTCTTTCACGCTAACGGCGAGTGCCCGACCTCGCTCAGGCAAGTGGCATGTGAGCGATGTCGGGCATTGCGCCCAGAGGCGGCGGTGGTATCCCACGCAGAGGGGCAGGTCGGGTCAACGACGACGCAGTTGTGTCACTCGCGGAGATCGGCCGAGTGGATCACGTCTTCTCCAGGTGGCATGTACCGGTGACGCAACGGCCCCGGCGTATACACACCGGGGCCGCCCTTCCGGGTCGTTGCACGTGAGAGTGCGCGGACCCACTCACCAGGGTATGCCCGGGACGTCATTTCGGTCATATCAGCCATATGGGAGGGTGTGGCTGTCACGTGACCGGCCGGAGCCCTGAGGGCGGCTCGTGCCGTGTCAGTCGCTGTCCTTCTCCTCGGTCTCCATGAACTGGATCCCCTTGTGCGTCAGTGTGACCATCGCGGGTGTGTTTCCTCTCGCCCAGTCGACCTGGATCAGTCCCTCGGCCGCCAAGTACGTGCAGGCGGCGGCCAGGTCCTCCTCGGGCATGGAGAGGTCCTCGCGCAGCTGCGCCCCGGTGAGGCCGAGGAGGCGATTGCCTTCCATGGCCTCGTAAAGGTTCTTCATGATCGCCTCGCGGTAGTGCTGCCGCTCGTGCAGTGTCGCCATGGTCGCCTGCCTCTCGTGCCGGCACTGACGGAAACCCGGACGTCCGGGGCGGTATCCACCTTCCCCCGCTGAGTGTCGTCTCCTCGGATTTCGTCCGGCTGTGTGTGATCGTCCCGGGAGGACTGGCTGGTCATCAGCCAGGAGCGCACCGGCTCCGCCATGCGCGTGGTGTCCACGGTGAGGTGGAGGCGTGTTCCGCCGTCAGCGTCCGCGGGGTAGCTGCGCGCTTCGGTGGCGGCGAAACAACGGCGGAGAAGCTCCGCGACATGGCGAGTCGCCTCCGGGTCCGCGGCGACGATACGAACCTCCGCGTGCCCGGCCGACGGCAGTTCCGGGAGTTCGTGGTGACCCGTTGCTCATACAGGACTACGTGCATCAGGGGCGACGTGTCGGTGGGTGCGACGGCCGTCGCCCCACACCCACCCCGGCTGGAAGCAGGTCTGCGTCATCAGCGGCTCCCCTCTCGATACTCACGGCGTGTGGCGTCGGCAGGAGGAGCCTTCGGTGCGGTCGCCCGTGAGCTCTTACGGGCCCGCCGACCGATTCCCGGTAGGGCGTCGCTGTAGCGGAACGCCCCGATCCTTTCGTCATGCTGCGCGTTGAGCCGGTGGATCAGGAACACTCCCGCGATGATCACGAAGATGATCACGGCGACGGTGACGGCTGTCTCCACGTCCTCACCTCCTCAGGGCGGAAGTCAAGATCCCGATCGCGGCTCCGGTCGCCGAAGCGGCTGGCTCCGCCGTCGGTCTCCCATTCCTCCTCCCGGCTCCGAGCCTCCGCCGCGGCGTGGCCGATGGCCTCGTCGGCCATCAGACCGCTGGCGGTGTGAATACCTCCTGGAACGGTTGCTGCTGCCATCAGCCGGGCGGCGGCGGCCGGCCCCGTCTCCGGAGGGATCACCAGCAGGTCCAGGCGGCCCACCGTGTAGGAGAGGAGGATCACTTTGTTCGGGTCCTGCTCGTCGGCGAACCAGCCGACATGCACCGTGTGCCCCGTGACGGGGACCTTGCGCGGGATGACGGGCCAGTGGGCCGGGTTCACAGTGACGTGGGTGATCCGGCCCCAGCACGCGTCCAGCGCGTTCGTCAGAGTGGGGATCTCCCGGAGGAGGTCACGGGAGCGGGGCCACCAGGCGCCGTCCAGGAGAGCTGGAACCGAGCCGGTCGGGGCCAGGGACAGCCTGGCCGACGCCGAAGGCAGGCGCTCTTTGATGATCGTTGGTTCGATGGTCGCGGTCATGACGCGGACCTGTCTCCGGCCTCCTCCTGGAGGTCGGTGTTGTTTCTCGCCGGGAACGACACCGACGTGGCGGCCGGTGTGCGAAGTACTCCCGTTCGCTTCACTCTACGCCGCTCCGAGGCCCCCAGGCATGCTCGTGAGCAGGCACTTTACCGAGAGGCAACGAGTCCGGCACCGCAGGCAGGCGCAGCCGGTGCGGCAACGCACGACTTACGGTGAGAGGACGACTGAGAGGGCGAGGTCCCGCGTTCGGCGGGGGCACCGGATTCTCGCGGCGATCCTCGCCGCCGTCACCATCCCCGCCCACGCGCTCGCACTCCGAGCTCCCTGGCCACCGGCACCCCGGCCACAGGGCCACCGGACCAGCGAAGTCTCAACGGCTTCGCGATGTACGCCGTCGTCATCGCCCTGGTCCCCCTGGTGACCGAACGTGGCGCGAGCCCGACCGCAGCAGCGTGGGCCCTCGGCCTGGGCGGTGCGGGCCAGCCCCTGGGCCGCACCCTCTATGCGGCCCTGGCCCGACACACCGGCGCGGTGGAGTTACCACCCGCACGGTCACGTTGATCGTCGCGGGCGGTGCCACCACCGCGGCCCTCGCGCTCACACCGGGCCCGTCCCCTACTTCTCCTCCTGGCCATCGCGGCGGGCATGGTCCGCGGCAACCTCACCCTTCTCCAGGCCACCGCCGTCACGGACCGCTGGGGCACCCCCCACTCTCGGCTCCGCTCGAGCGGGAGGTGCCCCCATCGGCCCCCTCTCCGGCCTCCTTGCCGCACCGGTCACCGTTGCCAGCGCGATCGCACACTTCGCCGGGGCAGCCCTCGCCGGAGAACTCGGGGGGGGGTGCCTCTATGTCCTTCGTCAAGCCTGAGCGGTCATGCGACGGCTGCTTCGGGTTCGCGTGATTCGTAGAAGGTGCCGTCGCGGAGCATGGCGAAGAGGACGCTGATGCGGTGGCGGGCGAGGCGGAAGAGGGCCTGGGTGTGGGTCTTTCCCCGGGCCCGGCATTTGTCGTAGTAGGTGCGGGAGGCGGGATCGTGCAGGGCGGCGAAGGCCGAGAGGAACATGGCCCGTTTGAGCTGCCGGTTTCCGCCTCTGGGTGCGTGTTCGCCGTGGATCGAGGTCCCCGAGGACTTCGTTGTCGGGGCGAGTCCGGCGTAGGAGGCGAGGTGGGCGGCGGTGGGGAAGCTGGTGCCGTCGCCGACGGTGATCAGCAGCACGGCGGCGGTCCTGACCGCGACCCCCGGCATCGAGGTCAGGACCTGGGAAAGAGGGTGCTCCTCCAACAGGGCTTTGATCTGGGCTTCCAGAGCCCGGCGCTGTTCGTGGACGGCGGCCAGGGAGCGGGCCAGGGACGGGATGACGACGTCAAGGGTGCCCGTCCCGGGAACGACGACGGTTTGTTCGTCGAGCGCGTCGAAGATCTCGTCGATCAGCCGGGCGGCCATGCGCGGGGCCTTGGGTCTGATCACCTCGACGAGTCTGCGGCGGCCGGCTTTCCGCAGGGCGGCCGGGGAGCCGTAGCGTTCCAGCAGCCAGGTGACGGCTGGGTGGTCCAGGCGGGGGCCGATGACGCGCTCCAGGCTGGGGTGGAACTGGGTGAGCAGGCCGCGTATCCGGTTGGAGGTGCGGGTGGCCTCGGCGGCGAGGTCCTGGTCGAAGCCGACCAGCACGGTCAGTTCGGCGGTGATTTCGTCGGTGAGCTCCAGCGAGCGCAGCGTGTGCGGCATCGTGCGGGCTGCGTCGGCGATGACCGCGGCGTCCTTGGAGTCGGTCTTCGCCTCGCCCGGGTAGAGATCGGCGATCCGGCGCATGGCGAGTCCGGGCAGGTAGGCGACCTTGCAGCCGGCGTCGCGGGCGACGGTGAGCGGGAGGGCGCCGATGGAGGCGGGCTGGTCGACGATGACGAGCACGGTGCCGAACTTCGCGGCCAGCTTGTCGAAGACGGCCCGCAGCTTGGGCTCGCTGTTGGGCAGCTGCTTGTCGAAGACCTTCTTGCCGGCCGGGGTGAGTCCGTGACCGTGGTGAGCGGTCTTGCCGACGTCCAGGCCGAGGAAGACGCCCACGTCGCCGATGTCGAACATCGTGCTCCCAACTGCTTCGGTGCGGTGCTGGCCTGGGCGTTGGCGTCGTGCGCGCATCCACGTTATGCAGACCTGCCGCCCGTACGCGGCCGGGCGTTGCGCTCGGCCAGGCGGTAGTCGGACCTCTGACTTGTTGAATCAGACCCAGACGCGCGGTCTGCAGCCGTAGCGTCCAGGGTGCCGACCGGCACGGGCTCGCGTGACCTCATGCCGCCCCAACTCGGGCTGGCTCATGATGAGTTTGCCGCCGCCGGTCGGCACCCGCGCGGTGTGGCTCGACAGAGGCGTGACCAATCGACGCTGAGACTTCAAGTCAGAGTGCCCACCGCACCCGTCCCATCCCACTCGACCTGGGCAAGGTGCACGTGATCACTATCGGTATCGACCCCCACAAGTCCTCCCACACCGCCGTCGCCGTCGACGCCGCAGGACACCAGCTCGCCCAGCGCCGCTTCGTCGTCAACGCAGGGACCGTCCGGCAGCTGACGCGCTGGTGCGAGCGGTGGCCCGAGCGCCGCTTCGCCGTCGAAGGCGCCAAAGGACTCGGCCGCAGCCTCGCCCAGCAGCTCGCCGCAGCCGGCGAGCACGTGGTGGACGTGCCCTCCACCCTTTCCGCCCGGGCCCGGCTCCTGGCCACCGGCGGGGACCGCAAGACTGATGCGGCCGACGCCCTGCACGTCGCTCAGGTCGCCCTCTTCCGACACGACCTGCGCAAGGTCGAGCCCGAAGACCAGTCGACGATCCTGCGGTTGCTGACCGAGCGGCACGATGACCTGGTCAACGAACGCACCCGCATCATCAACCGCCTCCACGCCGTGCTGCGAGACCTGCTGCCCGGCGGCGCCCCCACCCGCCTGTCCGCGGAGAAGGCTGCCGCCCTGATGAAGGGCATCCGTCCAGCCACCGCCACCGACTGCTGCCGCCGCGACCTCGCCCGGGATCTCCTTGTCGACCTGCGGCGCGTCGACCGCCAGGTCCGCGACAACGAGGCCCAGATGCGTGACGCTCTGGCCGCCGCCCGCACCGCGCTGACCGCTCTGCCCGGCTTGGGCACCGTGCTCGCCGCCAAGCTCCTTGGACACGTCGGCGACGTCACACGTTTCCCCACCGAGCACCACTTCGCCAGCTACACCGGCACCGCGCCCCTGGACGCGTCCAGCGGCAAGAACACCCGCCACCGCCTCAACACCGGAGGCAACCGCGCGCTGAACTCCGTGCTGCACATCATCGCGGTCTGCCAGATCCGCGACGGCGGCCGAGGCCAGGACTACTACCTGCGGAAAATCGCCGAAGGCAAGACGCCTGCAGAGGCCCGCAGGGCCCTCAAACGACGCCTGTCGAACGTCGTCTACCGCACACTCAAACGCGACCGCCACACGACTCTGGCTCCGACCGCTTGACACACAGAGGCACTCATCAGCGTCTCCAACGGCACCCCTCGGGCCCGGGTTGAGTCGGCCTGGGGCGCGGTGCCGGGATTGCTCTCGGTCCGTCTCCCCAGACCGCTCGCCGAACCCGCCGTGCGCCTCACGACGCAACGGGCTCTCCACGGTCTCTGCCGTTCCGCGTGGTTATGCAGGGACCCAAGGATTGGGAATCTTGCTGCCCCGGTAGCGGTAGCGGGTAACCGGCACCGCTGCCATATCGAACAACTCGACCCCGTCCACCGAGATCGGCTTCCAGCTCCCATTGGGTGCCTTCAGCCAGCGGCGGACGTCCTTCCACCTCCAGCGATGCAGGGTCTGCATCCACTTGACCACCCGCCACCAGACGAAATTCGCCAGGTTGCTCAGGGTGTGTTTGCAGACTGCATGCCTGAAGTAGTTGGCCCAGCCGTGCATGATCAGATTGAGTCTGGCCAGCACCTCTCTGGGGTTCTGCTGCGACTTCCTGCGTGTCAGGGCACGAATCCTGTCCTTCAGCGACCGGATGGGCCGGTCCGCGATGAACGTGTAGACGTACCACTTGTCCGTTCCTCGCTTGCGTTTCCACTGGATGCGGAACCCAAGGAAGTCGAACGCTTCACTCATGTGCACGATCCGGGTCTTGGCTGGTGACAGCCGTAACCCGAGTGGTTCGAGCACTTCAGTGACCTCATGCTTCAGGTCCTCGACGTCGGCGCGGGAGCCATTCACGAGCACCACAAGGTCGTCCGCGTAGCGGGAGACCTTCCAGTTCGGCAGGCCCTTCGCCCGGCGTCGGACGCGTCGGGCAGCGGTTCCCATCGTCCCGCCGTCCTTCCACGGCTCCTGCAGACGCTCATCGAGCGCCGACATGGCTATGTTGAACAGCAACGGAGACAGGATGCCTCCCTGCGGCGTCCCGGCGTCGGAGGCCCTCTGGTCTCCGAGTTCGGTGAGAACTCCGGCCTTGAGGAACGCCTTCACCAGGGCCACGACTCGCTTGTCCTTGACCCGCTTGCGTATCCGCTCAAGGAGAGCAGAGTGCGAAACGTTGTCGAAGGCCGCTTCCACGTCAGCATCCAGCACCCAGCGGTAACCCTTGGAGCCGAACAGCTGAATCTCGGCGATCGCGTCGTGAGCACGCCGCTCGGGCCGGAACCCGTAGGAGACCGGATCAAAGTCGGCCTCGAAGATGGGTTCCAGCACCAGCTTCAGCGCCGCCTGGACAACCCGGTCCGCCACCGTCGGAATACCTAGGCTGCGGACCTTTCCGGAACCACCCGGCTTGGGGATCTTGCGTTCCCGCACCGGCTGAGGCCGGAACGAACCATCCTTGAGACTGGTCCGCACGTCGTCCAGGAACCGGAGGACACCGATCTGCTCTTCAACATGAGCGACGGTAACGCCGTCCATGCCCGCAGTCCGGGCCCCCTTGTTGCCCGCGACCCGGTAGAACGCATAGCGCAGCGTCATCGGGTCGTGCACGAAGTTGAACAGGTCGTCGAACCTGCGGCCAGGATCGGCCGCCGCCCAACGGTGAAGCTTGGCCTGCATCCCCGATACCCTCCCGCCGGACTCTTCCGGGTCCTCGACAGGCGGAGCACCGCCGTTCATCGGTGCATCTTTCGGCATTACAGCCTCCTTCCCTTCTCGATACCGCTGCCGCCCTTCCCCATGTGCGCACCTCTCGTGCGCTCGAAGTACTACGGCGACTCCGCCCCGTTCCGGCCCGATCGGCCGACGATGAACCCAGCCCGTCCGCCAGGACGGATCCCTGGCAGCGGGCGTGAGCCGGAACGGTTCCCGTGTTCACTGCAATTCGCTCGACGGAGTAGGAGCCCAGCTCTGTCCCTGCGGCATCGCCACGGCTACCCCGCAGCACTTCACCGTGGCCTCCCGACGGGCATGTCAAAGCCCGCCCAGGAGTTCCCCGCTCCAGTCACCCGGTTCGAAGACGCACCGCACCCGGCCCATATCTGCACAGGTTTGAGCCGGCGGGGGGTTGAGAGACGTAAACGCTGGTTCCTCTCGTACTCCTCTCCATCACGCTCGCCGGACCCGGGCCATCTGGCAGTTCTGGCCTGTCCCGGCTTTGTCGGGGCCGCTCTCGCCCTCACCGGCACCTCCCGGATCAGGCTGCCCCCAGCTTCATCACCCTGCTGCGACAGGGACGACGGCGACGGTCTCTCACCTCCGCACGAATTGCAGCGCCTCACGGCGCACTGACACCACCCCCCAGGTCATGCCTTCGACAGGGGGGAACAGCCATGCCGGGCCCGGAGGCCAGCGGCCCTCTTGCAGGACCGCGAAGAACATAACGGGGGGGGGTATCCGGCGCTCTTCGGGCCTCTTGCCGGTATATCGGTCGGTGCCGGTGTCCTGGCCGCGGCGTCCGTCAGACGCTGATGGAATGGGTACAGGCAGCGACCAAGCAAGGAGGGTCCCGGTGCCGGAGCACCAGCAGCGCGCTCGGCTCACGCGAAGGCGAGTGAGCGGAATGCGTTGCGGACGTGGGTCAGCGGCTCGCGGTCGCGGGTGTAGTAGAGCTTGTTGGTGAGCAGGGCCGCCCATCGGTCCTTGCCAGGTGAGACCCAGACGCCCGTGCCGGCCCACGACTCACCGTCGTCGTGGCGGTACGGGCATCAGGGGTGGGGGAGTTGACCGGCCGGCGGCGCGTGGCGCACTGGTGGCCGCTCGCGCTTTCCGGGGGTGCCGTCAACACATAGCCACACCCGGGCCGCGGCAAGTCCAGCCCAATCCCGCGACATCTCTCACGGCAGAAAGGCTGCCGAAAAAGCAGGCGGTAGAAGGCGGTGACAAAACGGTAGGGCACGATCGCCGGTTGACCAAATAGTTGTCCCGGACTCCGAGCCAGAAGCATCACATCGGGAAGCCGTCGACGTGTCACCGGCCGGGAATCTACAACACAACACCCCACGTCAGAGCAGCCGCGAGAGTGTCGATCGACATTTCGGCCCTCGGCTCTTCCCGCTCCCGGGGAACCGCTTCGCAGTGAACCGCGCGAGCGCAACATAGACCACGATCGCCGGTTATCCAAACCGGCGATTCTATGGATAGTTGTGGTGCCAATCGAGGCTGCTCCCGACCACGGACCTACACCGCTATCGACTGGCAACTCCCCAGTCCGCCTGCCTTTCGCACCGACCCGGCGCAAACGCAGGACAGCCCCGCCCCCTGCCCAAGGAACACCGCTTGACGTCTCCGCCCCGCCGCCCCACCGACAAACTCACGGTCGACGAGTTCTGCGACGACCTCCGCATCTCCCGCTCAACCTTCTACGACTGGCGAAAGAAGGGCACAGCCCCGCGCTGCATACGTATCCCCAACGGGGCTTTGCGCATCCGCCGCAGTGACTACGAGAACTGGCTGACCGACTGCGAGGACCACGCTTGAGCAACCGGTCCTACAAGGTCCGCTTCTACGACACGGAGATCTACAGGGGAAAGCGCAAGACCAGCTACACCGTCCGGTGGTCCGTCAACGGAAGGCGCCATGGCCAGAGTTACGCCACGAGCGCGCTCGCCGAATCCTTCCGCTCGACGCTGCGCGTAGCCGCGAACAACGGCGAACCGTTCGACATGGACACCGGCCTGCCGGTCTCACAAGCCACATCGGCCGCCGAGGTCACCAACTACGAATTCGCCCTCCAGCACGTCGACATGAAGTGGCCGCGCATCTCGGCCAACAACCGCAAGAACACCGCCAAGGCCCTCACCAAGGTCACCCTCGCATTGCTGCGCACCGAACTCCCGGACCGCTTCGACCCGATCGACGTACGCCGGGCCCTGGGCGAGTACGCCTTCAACAAGATCCGACGCGACGAGGCGCCGCCCGAGGTCCGCACTATCCTGTCGTGGATAGCCCGCAACTCCCTGCCGGTGACGGCTTGGGAGGACACCAAACGCGTCGACGCCGTCCTGCACGCGCTCGACACACTTCTGGACGGCAGCCCGGCCGCCGCCAGCTCCGTCAAGCGCGAGCAGCGGATCCTCAACGTGGCGATGAAGTACGCCGTCCGGCAGAAGCTCCTCACCGCCAACCCGCTCCCGAAGGGCAAGGAGGAGGGCGCCGCCCCCTAGGTGGCCGAGGCCGTCGACAAGCGATCGCTGCTCAATCCGGGTCAGGTCGCCCGCCTCCTGGCCTGGATCGCCGACCGCCCTCGCACCGGCCACCGCCTCCATGCCTTCTTCGCCACCTTGTACTACGCCGGTCTGCGGCCGGAGGAGGCCGTAGCCCTCCGCGTCAGCGCCGCCACACTGCCCGCCGAGGGCTGGGGCGAGCTGCTCGTCCACACCGCCGAGCCCGAGGTCGGCAGCCAGTGGACCGACGACGGCCGCGTCCATGAGACCCGCGACCTCAAGGGCCGCGCCGAGGGCGACACCCGCCCCGTCCCCGCCCACCCGGCACTCGTCGCTGTCCTCCGCGACCTGATCAAGAGGGACGGCCTCCAGCCGGGCGACCTCTTCTTCCCCGGCGAGAAGGGCGGGCTGCTGGCCGGATCGGTCTTCCGCCGCGCCTGGAACAAGGCCCGCAAGCCGGTCCTGCCGGAGCACGAATACGAGTCACCCGTGGGCAAGCGCGTCTACGACCAGCGCCACACCTGCCTGACCACCTGGCTCAACCACGGCATCCCACCCGCCCAGGTCGCCGAGTGGGCCGGCAACAGCGTCCCCGTCCTGCTCGCCACCTACGCCCGCTGCATCACGGGCCAGCTCGCCGAGCTCCAGCAGCGCATCGAAGGTCCCCAGCGACTGCCGGTGGGGCGGGCCCCGAGCATGCCGGTTCCCCCGCCTGGATCCACGTCCGCACCGCGTCGCCGGGCCTGACCCGGACCCAGGAGACGCACGGACCTCTGCCTCCGGCACCGGTGTTCACTCGGCGATGTCGACTCCGTATCCGCGTGCGAGGGCGTCGAGGCCGTGGTCGTAGCCCTGGCCGACGGCTCGAAGGCGCCAGACCGGGCCCCTGCGGTAGATCTCCGCGAGCAGCATGGTGCGTTCGGTGGTGGCGGCGTCCAGGGCTGCCCCGGGCGAGCGGTGCGCCGCTGCTGCCGGGGGCGGCACCGATCTGGATCGCACCGACCGTCCCGAAGGTGGCGGCGCGGTCGATGGCGGCGGCGACGACGACCTTGCGCGTCGCGGGTGGCAGGGAGGCCAGGTTGAGGGCGATGGTCTGTTCGGCCGGGCCGCCGGTGAGCAGTCGCACGGTTCCGGCGGGGCTCTCGGGAGCTCCGTAGAAGATGAAGTCCTCGTCGAAGGTGACCTGTTCGTCCTCGTCGAGGAGGAAGGCGACGACGTCGATCTCGTAGTCGGTCTGCGGGGCCCAGCCGACGGTGATGTACCACTCCGGCGCGGGTCTGCCGTGCGGCATGGGCAGGTCGATGACGCCCCCTCTCGGCATCACGTGCGGCTCCTGAGTCCGGAGCGTCGCAGCGACCGGGGCGGTGGCGGTCGGAGCGGCGAGCCAGTGGAGGTCGTGCACGGGGAGTTGGAGGTCGATGATGCGGCTCATGCGCCGGTCGCCCTGCCCTCCCTCCAGGAGTACGACGTCGGTGACGCTGGCGGACAGGTTGATTGCCGCGGACCCGCCCAGCTCGACGATGCGGGTACGGGCCGCCGCGGCATCGGCATGGACACCACCGAGCACCAGCACGCGACACCCCGCCAGAGGCTTGTCCAAGGTGCCGATGGAGGGCACCGGTTGGCGCGGAGCGGGTACCGGCATACCGGGGGCGGCCGTGGGGAGGGCCGCTGCTTCCGGGACGGATGCGGCAGAGGTCGTGGTGGGCGCCGACTCCACGGGTCCGACGACTGGTTCGGCTTCCGGCTCGGCCACCGGGGCGACAGCGACGGCCGTTGCCTCATGCTCTGTCCCCGGCCGTACGTCGGCCAGCAGCCGCAGGAAGGTGTGCTCGTCGATGACCGGCACGCCTTCGGCGAGGGCGCGTCGGGCCTTTGCCGAACCGGACGCCGGTTCATTGGTGACCAGCACGCTGGTGTGCCGGCTGACGGAGGCCATCATGTTCAGCCCGGCGGCAACCGCCCGCCCGACCAGCTCGGCCCGGGCATGGGCGGTCTCACCGGTGATCGCGACCTTCATCCCCTGCTGGAGAGGCCCGCCCGGAGTCAGGCGTCCCGGATTGCGGTAGGCGCAGGGAGTCTTCGGCGGATTCGGCGTGAACTGCGACTCCGCCCGGGGCGGGCAGGTCACCAGCGGCAAGGGCAGATCGAGCCGCGCTGCCTCGCGCAGCGACGCCCGCAGGATCCCGGCCAGCACACGGGTGTCGTCCAGCGCATCGTGCGCACGCTGCTGGGGGACGCCGTAATGGGCGGCGAGGGTGCCGAGCTTCATGTCGTCCGTCGGCGGATCCACCTGGCGATTCAGAGCCAGGGTGCACAGCCGCTGCGACACCGGCAGCCACATCCGCGCACGGGCGAACTCGTAGGCCAGGAAGTCGTAGTCGAACTGGGCGTTGTGGGCGACCAGGACCCGGTCCTGAAGCATCGCTCCGATCCGCCCGGCGATCTGGTCGAACGTCGGCGAACCCCGCAGTCGCTCGACGGTCAGCCCGTGCACCTCCACCGGTCCCGGATCGCAGCCCGGATTGAGCAGGGTCGAGAACTCCCCGGTCTGCTCGCCGTCCGGACCGATCGTGATCACCGCGACGGACAGCACACGGTCTCGCCGGGCCATGAGGCCCGACGTCTCCACATCAACCAAGGCCCAGTCGTAGGCGTAGTCGCCCATCGCGGGCACACCGAAGGAGGCGGAGACGAGACTCATGACGGCAAGGATGATCTGATATCCAGCCCTCCTTCAACCTGTATGGCGATTTGCCCTCATCTGAGGGGCGTGGCCGGGTGGTCGTCGCGCGTCGACCGCAGAGGGATTGCAGAGAGACCGCACCGAAACTTCGGGAAGTTTTCGGGAAGGACACCCGCCGAGGACCGGACGAAATTGTCTCCAGCCGGACACCCGCCGACTCCGCCCGAGGGCCCACCCGCACCCGCGAAGCTGCTCCGCCGAGCCCGATAAACAGCCTCTGACCAGCGAAAACGCCCTCCCGATGGGAGGGCGGAAAGAGGGCGCCCCCGGCAGGACTCGAACCTGCGGCCAAGCGCTTAGAAGGCGCCTGCTCTATCCACTGAGCTACGGGGGCCGGGTGTGGTGGCCTCTGTCTTGGGTGCCCGGGTGTGGGCCGATCCGTGACGTCGCCGGGGACAAGGATAGGGCTCCCGCATCCTGGTCCCTGTTGCTTCGCCTCCGTGGCTCGATGTGGAGGTTCGGTGAAGCGGTCCTGATAATCGCAGGCAGGTACGAATCGTGCACCGCTTTTGGCGTCTTGCGCATCGGGTGTTGTCCACTCGTTATGCCTGGACTGTGCCCGCGTCCCAGTCGTCCCTTCCGTCCGTTGTGTCCGGTCGGCGCGCAGACATGCTCATATGCTTCAAAATTCCCCTAAAATTGGGCATTCTTCGCATGTGGTGACCTTGGACGTACGGCCTCAGCTGCTCGACGCACTCTCCGCACTGCGCGACCGTGTCGCCGCCGCACGCTTCCCGCTGCCCCTGGCGGGGGCCCCACGCGCGCGTGCCAACCGCGACGAGCTGCTCGCCCAGCTCGACGACTACTTGGTGCCCCGGTTGAGGGAACCCGAAGCGCCCTTGCTGGCCGTCATCGGGGGTTCCACCGGGGCCGGGAAGTCGACACTGCTCAACTCCCTGGTGGGCCGGCGGGTGAGCGAGGCGGGCGTGCTGCGGCCGACCACACGGACCCCGGTGCTGGTATGCCATCCGGAGGACCATCACTGGTTCAGCGGGATGCGGGTGCTGCCCGACCTCACGCGCGTGTGGGTGCAACAACAGGATCGGACGGAGGAGCTCCTGCTGCCCGGCGAGGACCCCGCGCGGGTGCTGCGGGTCGAGACCGCCGACACCCTGCCACCGGGCCTCGCCCTCCTCGACGCGCCCGACGTCGACTGCCTCGTCGCCGACAACCGGGTCCTCGCCGCCGAGCTGATCTGCGCGGCCGACATCTGGGTCATGGTGACCACGGCCGCCCGGTACGCCGACGCCGTGCCCTGGCACCTGCTGCGCACCGCCAAGGAGTACGACGTCACCCTCGTCACCGTCCTCGACCGGGTGCCCCACCAGGTCGTCTCCGAGGTGTCGCGGCAGTACGGCGCCCTGCTCACCAAGGCCGGGCTCGGCGACGTACCCCGCTTCACCGTGCCCGAGCTGCCCGAGTCCGCCTGGGGCGGCGGGCTGCTGCCGGCCACCGCCGTGGCACCCCTGCGGACCTGGCTCCTCCAGCAGGCACAGGACCCGGCGGCCCGGCAGCACGCCCTGGCCCGTACGGCATACGGCGTCCTCGACTCGCTCAAGGCCCGGCTGCCCGAGCTGGCCAACGCCGCCGCCGCCCAGTACGCGGCCGCGCTCAGGCTCACCTCCGCCGTCGACGGGGCGTACGACAGCGAGTACGGGCGCCTACGGGGCCGGCTCCAGGCCGGTGCCGTGCTCGCCGGTGACGCCCTGAAGCGCTGGCGGGCCTTCCCGCTCGACTGCACCGCCGGAGAACTCCTCGACGCGCTCGTGGAGAGCCTGGGCGCGCTCCTGCTGTGCGCCGTCACCGCGGCCGACGAGCGCGTCGACGAGGCCTGGCGGCGGGAACCGGCGGCGGACGCCCCGGAGCTGGCCTGCCGCGATCCCTACTCGGGGAGCGCGGAGCACCGCATCGGGGTGGCGGTACGGCGGTGGCGGCGGGAGCTGGAGGAGTACGCCGAGGAGGAGGTGCGCTACGTCGACCGGAGCGTCGTACCCGACTCCGAGGTGGTCGCCGCCCTTGTCGCCACCGCGCTGCTGGGCGGGCGCCGGGCGCGGTCGGCCGGCGAGGGGCTCGCCGAGCGGATCGGTGCGCACGGCGCGCTGCGGCTGCGCGACCGCGGCGGGCGGCTGCTCGCCGACCACCTGGACCGGGTCATGCACACCGAACGCGAGCGCCGCCTCGCCCCCCTCGACGCCCTCGAAGTCCATGCCGAGCCCCAGGCCGAACTCATCGCCGCGCTGTCCGTACTGCTGAAGGAGAGATGACCGGTGACCGCCGTCACGGACCAGGACCACACGGAGCAAGCGGAGCAAGACAGGCGTCCTGAAGACATCGTCCCCGGGCAGGCCGTCGCCGAGGGTGACGTTTCCGTCGCCACCCAGGACAGCGGCGCGCACGAGGAGCTTGAGGAGCTTGAGGAGCTTGAGGAGCCTGAGGTGGCCGACGTACCCGAGGTACCGGAGAAGCGTGCGGAGGACCGCGACGCGCGCGCGGCGGACGTGGGGGATGACGACCGCCCCGCGCGTGCGAAGGACGGCGATGAACGCCTCGCGCGTGTGCAGAGCGATGACCGGCCCGCGCGGGTGCAGAGCGATGACCGGCCCGCGCGGGTGCAGAAGGAGGACCGCCACGCGCGGGTGCAGAAGGACGATCACCACGCGCGCGTGCAGAAGGACGATCACCACGCGCGCGTGCAGAAGGACGATCACCACGCGCGCGTGCAGAAAGACGACCGCCACACGCGCGTGCAGAACGAGGACGCCTCCGGTCGCACGGACACCGCTCGTTCCGATACTTCTGCTCGTCCCGACGCTTCTGCTCGTCTCGACACTTCCGCTCGTTCCGACACTTCCGCTCGTTCCGATACCTCCGCTCGTTCCGACACTTCTGCTTGTTCGGACACCTCCGCTCACACCGAGTCCCCCGCTCGTACCGACCCCGAGGACACCTGGGACGACGGGCTGATCGCACGGAGGGCCACCGAGGAGACCGCCGCGCAGCACGTCGCCGCGGTGGAGAACAGGGTGGAGACCAGGACGGGCGGTACCCAAGTAGTGCTCCCGCTCGCCTACGACGGCCCGCTGCGGTCACGCCTCGACGCGCTGCGCGAGCTGGTGGGGCTCTCCCGCACCCGGCTCGACAGCAGGACGCTCGCCGAGGCGGGCCGGGTCCTGGACGAGGCGGCGGCGCGGCGCAGGCTCTCCGGGCAGCACACGGTCGTCGCGATCGCGGGCGCGACCGGCAGCGGCAAGTCGCAGCTGTTCAACGCGCTCGCCGGAGTGGCGATCTCGGAGACGGGCGTACGACGGCCGACCACCGCCGCGCCCATCGCGTGCAGCTGGAGCGACGGGGCGGCGACCCTCATCGACCGGCTCGGCATCCCGGGACGGCTGCGGCGGCGCCCGATGCAGAGCCCCGAGGCGGAGGCGCAGCTGCGCGGGCTCGTCCTGGTCGACCTGCCCGACCACGACTCGGCCGCCGTGGAGCACCGCGAGCAGGTGGACCGCGTCCTGGCGCTGGTCGACGCGGTCATCTGGGTCGTCGACCCCGAGAAATACGCCGACGCCGTCCTGCACGAGCGCTATCTGCGGCCCATGGCGGGACACGCGGAGATCATGTTCATCGTCCTGAACCAGACCGACCGGCTGCCCGGGGAGGCCACCGAGCAGGTCCTCGACGACCTGCGGCGGCTGCTCGACGAGGACGGGATCGCGCTCGGCGAGCACGGCGAACCGGGCGCGACCGTGCTCGCGCTGTCCGCCCTCACCGGAGACGGGATCGGCGAACTGCGCGAGGCACTCGCCCAGTTCGTGGCGGAGCGCGGGGCGGCGGCCCGCCGGATCTCGGCCGATGTGGACAACGCCGCGTGGCGGCTGCGGCCCCTCTACGCCACAGGGCGCCGCGTGGGCCTCAGCGAGGAGGCGCGGGACGAGTTCGCCGCGCGGCTCGCGGACGCGGTGGGAGCCACCGCTGCGGGCGAGGCGGCCGAGCGGGCGTGGCTGCGCAACGCCAACCGCGCGTGCGGGACGCCCTGGCTGCGGCTGTGGCGGTGGTACCAGGACCGGTGCGAGCCCCCCACGGGGCGGCTGCCGCTGCGCGCCCCGGCGGACGAGGAGGCCACGGCCCGCCAACGGGTCGAGCACGCGGTGCGGACACTGTCCGACCGGGCCTCGGCGGGGCTGCCCGCGCCGTGGGCTCAGGCGGTGCGGGAGGCGGCCGTACGCGGCTCGCAGGGGCTGCCCGAGGCGCTGGACGAGCTGGCGGCGCGGGCGGGACTGCCGCCGGGCCGGCCGCCCCGGCCGGGCTGGTGGCCGGCGGCCGTCCTCGCCCAGGCGTCCATGACGATCCTTCAGGTCATCGGGGGCCTGTGGCTGTTGGGGCAGATCATCGGAGTCATGTCGCCGAACCTGGGCGTGCCGGTGCTGCTGATGCTGGCCGGGATCTGCGGCGGGCCGGTCGTCGAGTGGGGCTGCCGGATGGCGGCGCGCGGGCCCGCCCGGCGCTACGGCCTGGAGGCGGAGCGGCGGCTCAGAGAGGCGGCCGCCGGGTGCGGGCGGGCGCGGGTGCTGGATCCGGTGGCGGCGGAACTGCTGCGGTACCGGGAGGTCAGGGAACAGTACGGGCGGGTTGTGGGCGCGGGAGTGAGGTGATCCGGGGCGGGGGCCACCCGTCAGGGTGACGAAGTTTTCCACAGGCAGGCGGTGATCCACAGCGCTCAGCGGGCTCGGCCCGGCGGAGGCAGTCTGGCTTCACGGCGATCGCGACGGACGCGGTCGTCACGGTGATGACGGTGGGCGCAAGGCTCGCGGTCGTCACGGCAGACGCATCCGTACGGGACGGGCCCGTACGCGTATCCGCCCGACGTGAGCGCTCGGGTGAGGGAGGGGTTCGGGATGAACGAGACGAACGTCTGTGTAGTGGGCAACGTGGCGACGAAGCCGGTGTACCGGGAGCTGGCGTCGGGTGCCTCGGCGCGCTTCCGGCTGGCGGTGACCTCGCGTTACTGGGACCGGGAGAAGAGCACGTGGACGGACGGGCACACCAACTTCTTCACGGTGTGGGCCAACCGGCAGCTCGCCACGAACACCTCGGCATCGCTGGAGGTGGGCCAACCCGTGATCGTGCAGGGCAGGCTGAAGGTGCGCTCGGACGTCCGCGAGGGACAGAGCTGGACCTCGGCGGACATCGACGCGGTGGCGATCGGCCACGATCTCGCGCGCGGTACGTCGGCCTTCCTGCGTTCGGGCAGGCCGGAGACGCAGACCGCCGGCTCACCGCAGCAGCCCGAGCCCACTTGGGAGACGCCGCCTGCGGAGACACCGACGACGGAGGCGGACACTCAACAGGCGCAGGAAGCCGTCGCGGTGACGTGACGTCAGGTCCTGAGCGCACCGAAGTGCCTGAAGTGCGGCTTATCGGCGAATGCGTTCCGAACGATTCGGTGGATTTGTCGATAAGCCCAGCTCGCGGGCGATCTTGGCGATAACGATTCCGAGTCGGATCGGTCGTCCGACGGGATCACTGGGAGCCGTGGTGCGCCGCGTCCCTAGGATGCCCAACGTGGCCCATGGGGCCGAAGATTCTGCTGGTGGGACCGTGCCCCCACGTCAACGGGTCCTGCTCGAAGGGGAATTCTGTGTTTGCTGCGTTCTCTGCGCTGTCGATGCGCAGGCGAGGGGCGGCCCGCCTCGCCGCCGCCACGTTGGTGTCCGGGCTCGTCGCCGCCGGTGTGCTGGCCGGTGCCGGTGCGGCCACCGCGGACGAGACGGCGCAGAACCCGGGCGGGGCGACCGCCACCATGAGCGGCCTGAAGACGTACGGCGACGCCGTGATACACGACGCCGCCGGCGACCTGAAGGTGCCGGCGGGCCTGTTCGAGATGTCCGTCGAGGGCGGCGGCACCCTGCAGACGTACTGCGTCGATCTCCACAACCCCGCGCAGCGGGACGCCAAGTACAACGAGACGCCGTGGAGCGGCACCTCGCTCGGCGCCAACAAGGACGCGGGCAAGATCCGTTGGATTCTGCAGAACTCCTATCCGCAGGTCAACGACCTCGCGGCGTTGGGCCTCGCGGCGGGCGTGGGCGGCGGGCTCACCGAGCAGGACGCGGCGGCCGGCACCCAGGTGGCCATCTGGCGCTACTCGGACGGCGCGGACGTCGACGCAGTCGACCCGCAGGCCGAGAAGCTCGCGGACTACCTGCGGAAGAGCGCCCGCGATCTGGCGGAGCCCGAGGCGTCCCTGACCCTGGACCCGCCCGCGGTCTCCGGTCGCCCCGGTGAGCGGCTCGGCCCGGTGACAGTGCACACCAACGCCGCCGGCGTGACGGTGACGCCGCCGGCGGATGCGGCCACGAGTGGAGTGCGCATCGTCGACAAGGACGGCGCGGCGGTCACGTCCGCGGTCCATGGCGGCCAGGTGTTCTTCGAGGTGCCCGAGGACGCGGCCAACGGTTCGTCCGACCTGACCGTGCAGGCCTCCACGACCGTCCCGGTCGGTCGCGCCTTCGCTTCCCAGGGCCGCAGCCAGACACAGATCCTGGCAGGCTCCAGCGAGTCGACCGTCTCGGCGACGGCGAGCGGGACCTGGGCGAAGAAGGGCGCCATACCCGCACTGTCCGCGGTGCGGAACTGCGCCAAGGGCGGCCTGGACATCACCGCGGCCAACAAGGGCGACGAGGCGTTCACCTTCGCGCTGCTGGGCGTCGAGCACAGCATCGCGGCGGGCGTGTCACGGACGGTGACGATCCCGCTCCAGGAGGACCAGGCGTACGACTTCACGATCACGGTGCCGGGCGGCTTCGAGAAGCGGTTCACCGGCGTCCTCGACTGCCGGACGCAGGGCAGCGAGACCGGCGCCTCGACCCAGACGCTCAGCGAGCCCAGCCCCGCCACGGTGGGCAGCCCCGCCACCGACGTGAACCTCGCCGCGACCGGCGGTTCCAGCGCGACCCCGATCATCGCGGGCGTCGCCATCGCCCTCGTAGTGATCGGCGGCGCGGCCCTGGTCGTGGTCGGCAGGAAGGACACCGGCGCATGACGGAAACGAGCGGTACGGCTCCTTGCCAACTCAACAGAGAGTGACGGCGTGGTGACCCGCGGGTGCACCTCTTATTGAGCCTTTTCCCGGCGTCGGGTCCTATGGCCGGGAAGGTGCACCGGTTTGCGCCAGGGCCGCGGCCGGCAGCGCCTGCGCCGACTCGCGCATGAGGGTTGCGGCCTCCAGCCGTGACACAGCTGCGATGTCGACCATCCAGACCCAGGCCTCGATTCCGCAGCCGGCGCGAATGGCGACAGCGAGTCGTCTGCGGTCGATGTGCGGATGCGACTCGGCCAGCGGTGCCAGGGCGTCCTCGAACCATGTGATGGCCCTGCCTTGCCGCAGCGCCGGGCGGGCCTCGCGCGGCGTCTGTGGTTCCTGATCCAGGGACAGCCGCAGGGCGGCTCGCAGTTGCGGCTCCCACTTGCGCAGGATCTCCGTCTGCTCGGCCATGACCAGGTCGAGGCGGGGGTGGACGTCATCGGGTGCGTCCTGGTCGAGCAGGCTGGGCCGGTCGATCGTCGGGATCGCGGCCAGGAGCAGCTGTCTCTGGTTCGGGAAGTAGCGGTAGGCCGTGGTGCGGGAGATGCCGGCGGCGTCGGCCGACTGTTCCACCGTCGGGGTGTGTCCGCTCTCCAGCAGGGACCGGGCGGCCTCGACGAGGGCGTCGCGTGTGCGCTGCTTCTGCCGGATCCGTCCTGACCCCGGCCCGGCGCCCCGCGCACGGACACCGCGTTGGGGCCCGCAACCTCCTGAACAACGCTCGCCGTCCCCCAGGGGCAGCACGTCCCCCTGGTGTTCGATCGCGCTCAAGCCACCGCCACCGACAGCGAAGCTCCAGGTCAGAGGCCCCCCGCCATACGCGTTTCCCCCCAGGGGTAGCGTTCAGGCAAGATGGGCTGTATCTGCCCACTGCCAGATTTCAAGCTGCCGGACGGTTTCTCTTGGCTGAGTTCATTTACACCATGCGCAAGGCGCGTAAGGCGCACGGCGACAAGGTGATCCTCGACGACGTGACGACGAGCTTCCTCCCGGGGGCGAAGATCGGCGTCGTCGGCCCGAACGGCGCCGGCAAGTCGACGATCCTGAAGATCATGGCGGGTATCGAGCAGCCGTCGAACGGTGACGCCTTCCTCACCCCGGGTTACAGCGTGGGCATCCTTCTCCAGGAGCCTCCGCTGACCGAGGACAAGACCGTCCTGGAGAACGTCCAGGAGGGTGTCGCCGAGATCAAGGGCAAGCTCGACCGGTTCAACGAGATCGCCGAGCAGATGGCCACCGATTACTCGGACGCGCTGCTGGAGGAGATGGGCAAGCTCCAGGAGGAGCTCGACCACGCCGAGGCCTGGGACCTGGACGCCCAGCTGGAGCAGGCCATGGACGCGCTGGGCTGCCCGCCCGGCGACTGGCCCGTGACCAACCTCTCCGGTGGTGAGAAGCGCCGCGTCGCCCTGTGCAAGCTCCTTCTCGAGCAGCCCGACCTGCTGCTGCTCGACGAGCCCACCAACCACCTCGACGCCGAGTCCGTGAACTGGCTCGAGCAGCACCTGGCCAAGTACCCCGGCACCGTCGTAGCCGTCACCCACGACCGGTACTTCCTCGACAACGTCGCTCAGTGGATCTGTGAGGTCGACCGCGGCCGCCTCTTCCCCTACGAGGGCAACTACTCCAAGTACCTGGAGACCAAGGCCGCCCGACTCAAGGTCGAGGGCCAGAAGGACGCCAAGCGGCAGAAGCGGCTCAAGGAAGAGCTGGAGTGGGTGCGGTCGAACGCCAAGGGGCGGCAGGCCAAGTCCAAGGCACGCCTCGCCCGGTACGAGGAGATGGCGGCCGAGGCCGACAAGATGCGGAAGCTGGACTTCGAGGAGATCCAGATCCCGCCGGGGCCCCGGCTGGGCAGCATCGTCGTCGAGGTCAACAACCTCAGCAAGGGCTTCGGGGAGAAGGTGCTCATCGACGACCTCTCCTTCACGCTGCCGCGCAACGGCATCGTGGGCATCATCGGCCCGAACGGCGCCGGCAAGACGACCCTGTTCAAGATGATCCAGGGCTTCGAGGAGCCTGACTCCGGCAGCATCAAGGTCGGCGACACCGTCAAGATCTCCTACGTCGACCAGAGCCGCGAGAACATCGACCCGAAGAAGACCCTGTGGGCCGTGGTCTCGGACGAGCTCGACTACATCAACGTCGGGCAGGTGGAGATGCCCTCGCGGGCCTATGTCTCCGCCTTCGGCTTCAAGGGCCCGGACCAGCAGAAGCCGGCCGGCGTCCTGTCCGGCGGTGAGCGCAACCGCCTCAACCTGGCGCTCACCCTCAAGCAGGGCGGCAACCTGCTGCTCCTCGACGAGCCGACCAACGACCTGGACGTCGAGACGCTGTCGTCGCTGGAGAACGCTCTGCTGGAGTTCCCCGGGTGCGCCGTGGTCGTCTCCCACGACCGGTGGTTCCTCGACCGTGTCGCCACGCACATCCTCGCCTACGAGGGCGAGTCCAAGTGGTTCTGGTTCGAGGGCAACTTCGAGTCGTACGAGAAGAACAAGATCGAGCGGCTCGGGCCGGACGCCGCGCGTCCGCACCGCGCCACCTACAAGAAGCTGACCCGGGGCTGATCTTGCGGCACATCTACCGCTGCCCGCTGCGCTGGGCGGACATGGACGCATACGGCCACGTCAACAACGTGGTCTTCCTCCGCTACCTGGAGGAAGCCCGTATCGACTTCCTGTTCCGCCCGGACAAGGATTTCCAGCAGGGGTCCGTGGTGGCGCGCCATGAGATCGACTACAAGCGGCAGCTCGTGCACCGGCACACCCCCGTGGACATCGAGCTGTGGGTAACCCGGATCAGGGCGGCCTCCTTCACGCTCACCTACGAGGTCAAGGACCCGGACCAGGTCTACGTCCGGGCCTCGACGGTGATAGTGCCGTTCGACTTCGAGTCGCAGCGGCCGCGCCGGATCACGGCGGAGGAACGCGAGTTCCTGGAGGAGTACATGGACGACGCGGTCGATGCGGCCGACGCGGCCGACGGGGCCGAGGACTCCGACGAGGAGGAGGCCGCCGCCGCATGACGGTGCTCCACCTCGCCGACGAGGGGGAGGCGGCGGATCTCGCGGCCTTCCTCTCCCGGCTGCTCCACTACGACCGTGGAGCCGCGGTGCGCCTCCAGGCGGCCGGCACCGCGCTCGCCGTCTTCGGACGGCCGCCGTCCTTCGAGGTGCTGGCGATCCGCGCGGCACGGCTCGGCAAGCCGTACGAGAACGGGCTGGACGTCACGCTGGATGTGACCGTGTCCGCGGGGGAGCTGCTGGAGTCCCTCGACGAGGCGGCGGGCACGGCCGTCGTCCCGGCCGCGGTCACCGGGCCGCCGTGGGCCGGGGTGCTGCCGCCGCGCGGTGGCTGGCGGCCCGAGCCCGGACTGCCGGCGCCGGACGCGCTGCGTGCGATGGTCGCCGCGGCGGTCGGTGAATTCCGGTCCCGTACACAGGAGTTGGCGCCCGAGCAGCGTACGAGGGCCGAGCTCGACCGGATCGGGCGGGAGATCTGGTCCCGGACGGTGGGCGCCACCGAGCTGCCGGTGCGGGCCGTGCACGCGGCCCAGTCGTTGGGGTTCCTGCGGGTGGCGGGGGCCGTGGGCGAGGAGGAGCTGGGGCTCTTCTCGTCGGGGGCGTGGCTGAGGTTGCGGACGCCGTACGGGTCGATCGCCGTACGGCGAGGGGGACTCGGGGCGTTGGGCGTCAGCGTGCGCTGAGCCCTTGGGGGACGGGGTCACACCGGCGGTTTCCGGTCAGTCCTGTTCGCTGTCGTCGGGCCAGACGCCGATGTGGTCGGTCTCCAGTTCCAGTGCCACGCGGTCGCGCATGCCCAGGGCCTGGGTGTAGTCGGCGGGGAGCTGAAGGCGGCCCGCGCGGTCGAGCATGGCGTACTCACGGGCCACCACCGTCTCGTGGCCGGTCGCCGCGTCGACCTCGCTGCGGCGCAGGACCTCCGTGGACGTGCGGCCGTCGTGGATGGCCACCGTGCGGCGGACCTCGCCGGCGACCGCCTGGTCGTGCGTGACGATGACGATGGTGGTGCCCAGCTGCTCGTTCGCGGTGCGGAAGGCGGCGAAGACCTGTTCCGCGGTGTGGGAGTCGAGTTCGCCGGTGGGTTCGTCGGCGAGCAGGACCGCGGGGTTGTTGGCGAGGGCCACGGCGATGGCGACGCGTTGTTGCTGGCCGCCGGACATCTGGTGGGGGCGGCGGTCGCGGCAGTCCCCTGCCTCCAGCAACTCCAGGAGCTCCAGGGCGCGTTCGGCGTGGGTGCGGCGGGCCTTGCGGGTGCGGGTACGAGTGCCGGTTCGGCCGGACAGTTGCATCGGGAGGGCGATGTTCTGGGCGGCGGTCAGGTAGGGGAGGAGGTTGCGGGCGGTCTGCTGCCAGACGAAGCCGACGACTTCGCGACGGTAGGCGAGGCGGTCCTTGGCGGTCATCGTGAGCAGGTCGCGGCCGGCGACGCGGGCGGCGCCGGCGGTGGGGGTGTCGAGGCCGGCGAGGATGTTCATGAGCGTGGACTTGCCGCTGCCGGAGGCGCCGACGAGGGCCATGAGTTCGCCCTCACGGACGAGGAGGTCGAGGCCTTGGAGGGCTTGGACTTCTATGCCGTCCGTGGTGAAGATGCGGACGAGGCGGTCGCAGGTAATGAGGGCGTCGTGGCCGTAGGTGGGGCGGGTGCGGGCCGTTTTTGCCCGGTGGGCCAGGTCGGTGAGGGTGGGGTCGGCCGTCATCTGGGGTCTCCTGAGCGGGGGGTCGTTCGACAGTGGCCCGGGGTGGGGACTGGGCGGGATCGGCGTCCGCCGGGTGCGTGGATCGGCTGCCCGCAGTTACGGCCAGGGCTCATCGCGCATCACCCGCCCTCAGCTCCTTCACCGACCCCCTCCGCCCCGACCACCACGCCTGCCCCACCGCAACCCCCACCGCCAGCAGCAGGACCGAGAGTGCCGGTACCGCCAGGGAGAGGGCGTCCGTGTGCAGCTCGGTCTCTCCCGGAGGGGGTTGCGTCGAGGCCAGGGCGATGGTGGTCAGGTCGACGCCGGGGGAGAGGAGGCGGATCGTGGCCCAGCCGGTCAGGGCGCCGCCCGCTGCGGCCAGGAAGGCCTGGGGGAGGGACTCCAGGATCAGCAGGCGGCGGCCCTGGGCGCGGGTGAGGCCCATGGTGCGGAGGCGGGCCAGCAGGGCGATGCGTTCGGGGGCGGTGCGCAGGAGGGCGAGGAGGAGGGCCAGGACGGCGTAGCCGGCGCCGGCCGCCACCGCGGCGGCGTAGACGCGCTCGGCACCTGACTGGAGGGGGGAGTCGACGTACCCGGCGCGCTCCTCGGCCCGCAGCCGCACGTGCCCCGACTCGCCCGCCGCACTGCGCAGCGCCCCCGCGTCCAAGTGGTCGCCGGTCACGAGCAGGGCAGTCGGGCGGGCGGCGGCGTCGCTCAGCCCGGCGCGGTCCACGACCAGGAAGTCGGCGCCCGTGACCGCCGGGGTCCGGTCCCGGACGAGGGCGATCCGGACGGTGACCGTGGTGCCGTCCTCCAGGCGCACCGGGAAGGGCCGGGTGCCGTACGTCCGGGCGGTGGACGGAGAGGCCAGGGCGGGGAGCGGCACTTCCTGACGCGTCCCTGCGCCGGTCTCACCCGCTGAGCCGGTCTCACCCGCGGAGCCGGTCTCACCCGCGGAGCCGGTCTCACCCGCTGAGCCGGTCCCACCCGCAGAACCGGTCCCACCCGCAGGGTCGGTCTCACCTCCAGGGCCGGTCTCACCCGCTGAGCCGGTCCCACCCGCTGAGCCGGTCTCACCCGCTGAGCCGGTCCCACCCGCGGACTTCCCCGCGGCCGGATCCCTCAACTCTCCCTCCCCGAAAGCCCCGAGCCCCGTCCGCCCCGCCAACGCCGCGTACGCGCCGGGGTCCACGCCCACCATCGGTACCGTCTGCTCGCCCGCGTCCGGCCTCGCCTGATACGTGATGCTCGCCTCGGCCAGGTCGCGCACGCCGGGGGCGCGGCGGACGCGGTCGGGGAGGGCGGCCGGGAGCGGGGCGGTCGATTCGATGCGGGCGTCGGCGCCGACCGCGAGGAGGGCCGCGTGGTCACGGGCCTCCCGCACGCCCGCCAGGACCGAACCGCCGAAGGCCGCGCTGGTCAGGGCGGTGAGCAGCGCCAGCAGGGGGAGTACCGCGGAGGCGGACGTACGGCCCGCGCGGGCCAGGGAGAGGTGGCCCAGGATGCCCCGCAGACGGCCGGCCGGGCGGGCCAGCGCGCGCAACGGGAGCGGGTAGAGGCGGACCAGGACCAGCGCGGCGATCACCCCGACCAGGACGGGCGCCAGCGCGGCCAGTTGGTCTCCGGCGGAGTCCGACGTGCCGCGCCGGCGCAGGGTCTCGACCGCGCCGGCGCCCAGCACGACGAGGGTGAGCTCCGCGACCGTACGGCGCCGGGACGGACGTACGGACACTACGTCCTCGCGGCCGCCGTGGACGCGTACCACCCGGTGGGCGGCAGCGGCCCGCAGGGGCAGGACGGCGCAGGCGACGGCCGTGACCGTGGCGGCCGCCGCGATCGCGGGGACGGCGCGGGCGCCGGGGAGCGCCAGCAGGGCCGCCGCGAGGCCGAACGCGCCGGCGGGCAGGGCGACCACCGCCGTCTCGGCGAGCAGCCGCCCCGCCACACCGCGCAGGGAGGCCCCTCGGGCGCGCAGCAGGGCGAGTTCGGTGCGGCGGCGGTCGGCGGCGAGACCGCCCGCCATCAGCAGCACGACGGCGGCGACCGCGCCGGTGCCGAACGCGGCGACGGCGACGAGCGGTTGGACACCCTCGCGCAGGCGGCCGTAGGAGGCGAGGACCTCGTCGAGGTCGGTGTTGACGTTCGTGAGCGGGTCGGTCGCAGCGCGGGCCCGGCTCAGTCCCGGGCCGGATTCCAGGGAGGCGATCGTGGAGCGGAGTTCCTCCAGGTCGTGGGCGTGCAGCGCGTCGGCTGCGGGCGCCAGCTGCCAGTACCGCCAGGGGCTGCCGGTCGTGCCCAGCATGGCCGGGGCCGCCTCGGAGGGCAGCAGCAGGGCGCCGAGCCAGTACCGGTCCGCCTCCGAGGACGGACCGGGCAGGCGGACCAGGCTGGGGGTACGCAGGAGGGGCTGGGTCGACCAGTAGGCGCCGGCCGGGTCGCGCGGGGTGACGATCGCGGTGACGCGGACGGCGAGCGGGGCGCGTTCCACGCCGGGTACGTGGATCACCGAACCGACCTTGATGCGCAGGCTCTCGGCCGTCTCGGCGCTGACTGCGGCCTCCACCTCGGCCGTCGCCGCGGTGACCGGGTCGGCCGCGCGCGGAAGGCGTCCCGTGCGCACGTCCGCGTGGTCGGCCAGGCCCTGCTGGGCCACGAGGGAGACCTGCGCGGGCAGACCGGTGGGCCTCGGGAGCCAGGGGTCCGTCGCGGGCAGGTCCCGGGTGGTACGCACGCCGTACGCCGACTGGGCGCGGTCGGCGACCAGCGGCCGTTCGACGGTGGCGAGGGCCCGGGCGTACTGCCGGGACAGGGGGCCGGGGCGCAGGGCGTCCTCCCGTTGGGCCTGCGTCAGGCCGAGGTCGGGCAGCGTGGCGGCGAGTTCGACGCCGATCTGCTCGGGGCGGGCCTGGTCGAGGGCCCGGCGCAGGCCGGCGTCCTCGTACCGGTCGACGGCCCGCGGGAACGCGGCGGCCAGGCACGCGGTCAGCGCCACCAGCAGGGCGAGGGCACATGCCGCGCCGGGGGCGGACCGCAGCCGCGTGCGCACCCAGGAAGCCAGGACCGGATTCACCGCACTCGCCCTCCCGTCACTGGCCCTGCCGCTGCTCGCTCTCCCGCCACCGGCCCTGCCGCCACCGGCCCTGCCGCCACTGGCCCTGCCGCCACTGGCCCTCCCGCTTCTCGCCCTCCCGTTCGCCTCACGCGCGCCTCCGTTCGCGTCACCGGCCCTCGCGCCCGCCTTCCTCGCGTCACCGGCCTTCGCGTCACCGGCCCTCGCGCCCGCCTCCCTCGCGTCACCGGCCTTCGCGTCACCGGCCCTCGCGCCCGCCTCCCTCGCGTCACCGGCCTTCGCGTCACCGGCCCTCGCGCCCGCCTCCCTCGCGTCACCGGCCCTCGCGTCACCGGCCTTCGCGTCACCGGCCTTTGCGTGACCGGCCCTCCCGTCCGCCTCGCTCGCGTGACTCGCCCTCCCCTTCGCCTCGCCCGCACCGCCGTCCGCGTCACTCGCCCTCCTGCTCGCGCAGCGACGTCACCGGATCGGCCCGGCGCAGTGCGAGCGCCGCCGTGACGAGCACCGGGGTGATGGCCACGGCCGCCAGCAGGACCGTCACGTCGGGGACGGGCAACTCGACCAGCACCCGCGGGACCGGCTGCGCGGCCTCGGAGGTCAGCACGATCAGCGGGACCACGGCCCGCGTCAGCACGGTGCCCAGGGCTGCGCCCACCAGCAGCGCCAGCGCCAGCAGAACGCCCTGCTCGACGGCGATCGTGCGGGCCAGCCGGCGGCGCGGGGCACCCAGGGCGCGCAGGACGGCGAACTCGGCGCCCCGCTCCCGCAGGGAGCCCGCCGCGCTCACCGCGAAGCCGACCGCGGCCAGCGCCGCCGCCACCCCGGCAGCCGCCGTGAACGCGGCCTCGGGGCCCGCGCCGAACGGGTCGTCGCGCAACTGCTCGGCGATCTCGTCCCGCACCACGACCTGCGCCGGATCCATGTCGGGCCGCGCCCGCAGGGCGGCCGCCACGTCGGCCGCCTCGCCCGGCGCCGTCCCCAGCCACCATTCGGTGGGCGTGACGCTCGTGCCGTACCGCGCCTGAATCACCCGGTTCACGGCCCGCAGATCGACCAGCAGGGCCCCGCCGTCGGCACCGGATCCGGCCGCGGTCGTGGCCGGCAGCGCCCGCACCGAGTCCACGATCCGCACCGGTACGGTCCCGCCGCCGAACGGCACGTCCACGCGCTGCCCGGCACGGGCGCCCGCCGAGGACAGGAAGCGGTCGGTCGCGACGGCCGTGACCTCGGGCGGCGCGGGCTGCGCGACCCGCAGCCGCACCGTCAACGACGAGATGACCCAGGTCTCCTCGCGCGGGACGTACCCCGTGCCGTACTCGACCGTCGGCGACCCGGACGACATGCTCACGCGGGGTTTGGTCGGTTTCGTGCGCTCGTCCGGCGACGACACCTCCCCGTCGCTGTGCACGGTGGCCTTCCAGGCGTCGGGCAGGGGCAGCCGCCGTACCGTCCCGTCGGCGTCCGTGGCGGTCAACTCCTCGATCGTGAGCCGGTGTCGCTCCGCGCGGTCGATCGGCCGGGTCATGACGAGTTGCAGGTCGGTGAGGGTCAGCGGGCCCGGCGAGGCGGGCAGGTCCAGCGTGTGTCCGCGGCCGTCGGCGGGGAGTTCGCCCGCCGGCACCCGGTAGGGAGTGCCGAAGCGGTCCTCCAGGGTGGCCGTCACGTCCGCCGTCGTGCCGGATCCCGAACTGTCCAGGCTCGCCGTCAGCCGCAGCCGGGCGGTGTCCGCCGGGACCTTCGCGCCCGCCGTCGCCCCCTTGGGGCCCAGCCCCGCCAGCAGCGGCCGTACCGGCTCGGACGCCAGGTCGGAGCGCATCAGCACGTCGTCCGCCGCGTGCGCGGTGTCCAGCGCCAGCACCGTCGCGGTCCGGTTGCCGGACAGCGGCAGCTCCGCACGCACCGCGGGGGCGACCTGCCGTACGTGCGGGACGGCCGCGTACTCCTCGGTGCGGCCGGGCCCGCCGTCCCCGGCGGCCAGGACGCGCACCGGCACCCCGGCCCGGAAGTCGGCCTGGTCGTCCTGCGAGCGGTCCCAGGAGGCGCCCTGCCCGATCGCCAGCATGCCGAGCGCGACGGCCAGGACCAGCAGCAGCACCGGGCCCGCGCCGCGCATCGGGCGGCGGGCGATCTGCCAGCCCGCCAGCGCCGCGGTCAGCCCGCGCCCGCCGGCCGCCCGGCGTTCGGCGAGCCGCGCCACCGGCGGCAGCAGCCGCAGCGTCAGCACCGTCCCCGCCAGCAGCGCGAGCGCGGGCGCCGCCACCAGCAGTGGATCGATGCCGAGAGCGCCCGACCGGTCCCCGGTGACGGCGCCGGACGTCTGCCGGTCGAGCTGCCAGTACGCGACACCGGCCACCGCCAGCAGCCCGAGGTCCGCACCGGAGCGCACCGCGTCGGGCAGCGCCCGGGCCCGGCCGGAGGTGAAGGAGTCGGCGGAGGAGGTCAGCGCGGGCAGCGTCACCGCCAGCGCGCAGCCCAGCGCCACGCCCGCCGCCACCAGCCACACCCCGACGCGCCCGCCGGCCGGCACGTCCAGGTGCAGCCCGATCCGGGACAGCGGCCCCTGCCCGGCCAGCAGCCGGGTCAGCGGACCCGCGAGCAGCGGGGCGCAGAGCACCGAGGGGACGGCCAGCAGCAGCGCCTCCAGGGCGGCGAGCCCCGCGATCCGGCGGCGGGAGGCGCCGCGGGCCCGCAGCAGCCGGGTCTCGCCCGTGCGTTCGGTACTCAGCAGCCGGGCCACCAGCAGCAGGGCACAGGCGGCGAGCAGCACCAGCTGGAGGGCGACGATCAGCAGCGTGGAGCGGGAGACGAGCAGCGAGCGGTCGACGCGGTCGAGGACCTCGGGCAGCGCGGTGCTCGCGGCCGTGGTGCCGCTGAGCGCCGGCTGCTCGCGCAACGCCGCGTTCCCGGCGCGGGCCGCCTCGCGCAGGGTGTCGATCCCCTCGGTCGTCAGCGTCGAGAAGTCGGCGGACGCGAGCCAGGCGGAGGGTCCGGCGCTCACCTTTGCGCCGGTCACGACGCCGGGATCGGTCAGGAGCGGGCCGTACGTCGTGAAGTCGAGCTTGCTGATGCCCCGGCCGCGCAGATCGTCGAGTTGCCAGTACGGCGCGTCCGTCCGGGCGGGCCGGTACAGGCCGGTGACCGTGACGGGCACCTTCGGCCCGCTGAGCCGGTCGGTGAGGGTGAGACGGGCGCCGGGCTCCAGGCCGAGGCGCTGGGCGGCGGTCTGCGGGAGGGCCACCTCGACGCCCCGTTCCGCCGGGCCGGGTAACCGCCCGGCGACGAGCCGCACCTGCGACCGGTCCAGAGCGGCGAAGTGGGTCAGGTCCGGGTCGCCGGACCGCTCGGCGGGCGGTTGCAGGGAGCGGGGCAGCGCGTACGGACCCGACCGCATCAGGGCCCGCACGGTCACCGGCAGCCCGTCGAAGGTCTTCCGGGCCCCGTTGCGTACGGCGGTGTCGGCGGCCTTGCGACCGTCCGCGGGCACGTCGGCCTTGACGATCAGCGCGGTGTCGGCGGCGTTGCGGGCATCGCCCAGGGAGTGGCGCAGGGCGGCGTCGCCGATCGCGCCGGAGTAGGCGGCGAGGGTCGCCAGGACCGCCGTGGTCAGCAGGACGGTGAGCAGTGCGGCGGCGAGCAGCAGGCGATGCGCCCGTGCGCGCAGGAGGACGAACCTCGCGGCTCCGCCTAACCCCGTCACCCGGCCCCCCGCCGTTTCCCCGCCGCGGTCCCCCGCTGTTGTCCAGACCTCCGCGTGATGCTGTCAGATGTTGTCAGAGGGCGCGGGCCCCGGGTAAGCGCTTGTGGACCGTACTTGACCGGATTGTGACCGGGATCAGTCGGGGGTGTTCACCATCGAGGCCGCCGCGTACGTCAGGTAGCTCCACAGTGTGTGCTCGTGCTCCTCGGACAGGCCGAGGGAGTCGACGGCGTCCCGCATGTGCTTCAGCCAGGCGTCGTGCGCCTCGCGGTTCACGGTGAAGGGGGCGTGGCGCATGCGCAGGCGCGGGTGGCCGCGGTTGTCGCTGTACGTCGTCGGGCCGCCCCAGTACTGGATCAGGAAGAGCGTGAGGCGCTCCTCGGCCGGGCCCAGGTCCTCCTCGGGGTACATGGGCCGCAGGACCGGGTCCTCGGCGACTCCCTCGTAGAAACGGTGGACCAGGCGACGGAAGGTCTCCTCCCCGCCGACCTGCTCGTAGAAGGTCTGCTCCTGAAGCGTGCCGCGCCGAATCTCTTTCACGTCACCCATGGTCTCAGACGGGGTGACCGAGGACTCAAGGCTTAGGACCACCCCGTATCGGCCGGCCGCGGCGCTCGCCTCGCGCCGCGTCGCGCAGGACAGTGGAGACATGAGCGCGCACGCACTCAATAAGCATGGCAAGCACGGTCACGATAAGGACGACATGGACGACGAGGGCCTCGCCGACCTCGCCGCATCGGCGCGGGCGTCGCTGGTGCGGGAGATCGACGCGAGCGGGGCCTGGGCCTCCGACCCGGTGTGGCGGGAGGTCTTCGCGGCGGTCCCGCGCCACCTCTTCGTGCCCTACTACTACGTCGGTGTCGCGGGCGGCTACGAGCGCCGCTGGTGCGAGAACCCCGACCCGGACGCCCGCGAGCGCTGGGTGCGCGGCGCGTACGCCGACGTGCCGTTGGCCACGCGGCTGCGCGACGGCGAACTGGTCTCCTCCAGCAGCCAGCCCTCGCTGATGGCGATGATGCTGGCCGAGCTGCGGGTGGAGGACGGGAACAGAGTCCTGGAGATCGGCGCGGGCACGGGGTACAACGCGGCCCTTCTGGCCCATCGGCTCGGCGACGACGACCTGGTCACCACCGTCGACCTGGAACCGGAGATCACCGAGGCGGCGCGGCAGCACTTGGCCGCCGCCGGCTACCACCCCGTCGTCGTCACCGGCGACGGAGCGCGCGGAGTGCCCGAGCGCGCCCCCTTCGACCGGATCATCGCGACCTGCACCCTGTCGTCGATCCCGCACGCCTGGCCGGCCCAGTGCCGCCCCGGCGCCCGGATCCTGACCCCGCTCGCCACGGGCCTGGTCGCCCTCACCGTGCGGGACATCGAGCATGCCGAGGGGCGCTTCCTGCACACGCCCGCCTACTTCGTCCCACTGCGCGGCGACGTCCCGCCCGAGCCGGAACGGGCCCCGCTGGGCGGGGTGCCGCGCCGGGCCAGGGAGCACGAACTCTTCCGGTTCCTGCTGTCCCTGACCCGCGGCAGCCTCGATCCGCAGGAGGCGTACACGCTGTGGGAGCGCGAGGGGCAGCCGCAGCGCGAGCGGTACGGCATCACGGTCAGCGGCGCCCACGAGTGGGCGTGGCTGGACGATCCGGAGGGGCCGTACGCCTGGCCCCTCACCTGAATCCGCCCCGCCGGGGGTCAGCCCCTGCGAATCGTGATCGTCGTCCAGGCGCCGACGTGCACCCGGTCGCCGTCCTGCAACGGCACCGGCACGAAGGGCTGGATCGGCTCCTCCCCGCCGTTGACGGTCGTGCCGTTGGTTGAGTTCTGGTCGACGACCGCCCAGGTACCGTCCGGCTGCTGCACGAGCACCGCGTGCTGGTGCGAGACGCCCGGGTCCTCCGGCGGCACCGACAGATCGATGTCGGGGGTGTCACCGGTGGAGTGGCGGCGGCGGCCGATGGTGACCTGGTTGCCGCTGAGCGTGCGCTGCTGCTCGGGCGAGTACGCGGGCAGGTTCAGACCCGCGGCCTCCGGGCCGGAGCGCTGCATCATCGCCATGAAGTAGTCGCGGTCCGGGCCGATGGTCGCCGTCCAGGTCGACGGCTGCTGCGGGTAGCCGGGGCCGGGCGCGGGCGGGGCCTGCGTCGAGCCGGGCTGCGGGTAGCCGTAGCCACCGCCCTGGCCGGGACCGCCGGGACCGCCTGGGCCACCCGGGCCGCCGGGACCGTTCGGGCCGGGGCCGCCCGGCGGGGAGATCACCCAGTCGTCGCCACCGCCGCCGAAGGACGGACCGCCCTGCTGCGGCCGGTTGGGCTCCGGCGGGGCCCAAGGCGGGGCCCCCGGTCCGGGCGGGCCGCCGGGACCGGGCTGCTGGAACGCCTGAGGAGCCTGGGGCGGACCTCCATGGCCACCGGGACCACCAGGACCACCGTGACCTCCGGGACCACCTGGCCCACCGTGGCCTCCGGGGCCACCAGGCCCACCGGGACCGGGCGGCGGCGGAACCGGCCGCGACGGATCGCCGCCGTAGGGCCCGGGACCACCCGGACCACCCGGACCGGGCCCGGGACCACCCGGACCGGGCCCGGGCCCACCCGGACCACCCTGACCGCCAGGCCCATAGCCGGGACCGCCAGGTCCACCGGGACCACCAGGCCCCTGCGGGCCGCCGAACGGCGGGCCCGGCGGGATCGGCTCGGCGGGCCGGTTCATCTGCGAGGGGCGGGAACCCTGGTACTCGTACGAGTCACCGCCGCCGTACGACGGCCCGGGCGGCTGCTGCTGGAAGCGCACGTCCGGGCTGGGGCCGGGCCCCGGCTGGGGCGGCGCGGCCGGCGTGTAGGACGTGGCCGTGTTGGTCAGGAAGTTCCACCGGCACTCCTCGCAGAACGGCGCGCCGCCCTCACGGGGCGTACGGCACTGCGGGCAGAGCTCGGGCTCGGGGTTCATGTGCGGCGGACGGCCACCGGGCTGACCACCAGGGCCACCGGGGCCGCCGGGACCGGGACCGCCGGGCGGCGGGAAGCCGTAACCCCCGCCCGGAGGCGGCGGCGGAGGGGGCGGAGGCACGGTTCCGGCCATGCGGTGACCGCACACCTCGCACCAGTCGTCGGAACCCGACTGGTGTCCGTTCGGGCAGGTCGGCATGTCGGCGCTTCCCCCTCTCCTTTTCCGGCCGGTTCGACCGGATTTCTCCAACCCCGAGGGGTCAGGCTCGCTGCTTTCCAGGGTTTCTCTGGGGTTCCAGGGTCCTGCTACGTCTACTTCTTTACACGAACAGTCTTTGTCGACCGTGTCTCGAGAGTCATCTCATCGGCCTCCTCGACCTTCGCCTTCAGTCGCACAGTACCTGTCGCGGCATCGACCACGTCCACCACCTTCGCAAGCAGTTTCGCAGTATCCGCGTTTCCCGAGGCGCTCGCGAGCTGAACGGCCCGGCCCAGTTTGGCCGTTGCTCCGTCCATATCTCCGGCTTTGCGCAGATCGAGCCCTTGCTGGATGGCTTGGGCCAGTTCGGCCTGCCCGGTGTAGTGGGCGACTTGAGGGTTGATCGACGTGGACGCGACCATGTCGTCGGTCCACACGGCCCGTACGAGACCCTGGGCGCCCAGGGGTTGGGCGGTGCCGTCGGACTGCGGGACGACCAGGGAGACCCGGGCCGCCAGCATCTCCTGGCCGACGTTCGCGGCCGGGACCTCGACGCACACGTGGTAGTCACGGGACTCGTCTCCCCAGGAGCCGGTGGGGTAGTCCCCGGCGCGCGGGCCGGCCTCGGTGCGGCGGTCGGTCAACTCCTCGACGGTAGGGGCGACCTGCTTGACGAATTTCACAGTCGTGCCCACCGGCGTCCACAGCCTGAGGGCGACGTCCGCGACCTCCTTGCCCATGGCCGTCTCCATCATCCGCGTGAAGTCGGCGGCCAGGCCCGCCGGATCGGCGACGATGTCGGCGGTGCCGAGCAGCGCGGAGGCGATCCCTGTGACTTCTTTCACTTCCCAGTCGGTGCCCACGCCACGCGCGTCACACGTGAAGCGGCCGGCGCAGGCGTCCAGGGACGCCTTCAGGTCCTCGGCCGACTCGTGTTCGTTGCGGCCGTCGGTGAGCAGGATGCCGTGCCGGATGGCGACGTCCGCCGAGGACAGCAGCCGGTCGGCCAGCTTGAGCCAGGTGCCGATGGCCGTACCGCCGCCCGCGCTGAGCTTGCGCAGGGCATGCTTGGCCTGGTCGCGGGTGGTGGCGCCGGCGACGGCGAGACGGCCGCCGCCCGGATAGACCTCCTTGGCGAGGTGCGTGCCGCCGATCACCGCGAAGTGCACGCCGTCGCGCAGGGTGTCGATGGCGGCGGACGTCGCGTCCCGGGCGTTGCGCATCTTGGTCGGCGGGTAGTCCATCGACCCCGAGCAGTCGACCATGATCGCCACGGCCGCGGACGGTCCCTGCCCCGGCGAGTAGAGGTGGGGTGCCGCGACCGCGCTGCCGACCGTGCCGCCGCCGGTGGCGGTCACCGTGACGATCGAGTTGACCTCGCGCCCGCCCTCGGGCAGGTACTCGTTCTGGTACACGTCCACCGAGAACTGCGGCACGTTCGACTTAGAGAAATTGGCCATGCCTACTCAAATCCCCCTCGAAGACCCCGCCGAGGCGAGGCGATGACTGTGGGCGGACCGGTCCCCTCCGGTCCGCCCGACTTCCCCGTTCGTGGCAGTACGCGGCCGTAGCCGGCCGATGTGCGGCCGTACGCAGCCGTATGCGGCGTATGCCTCAGACCGATCCTGCCCCTTGCGGCGGCGCGGGGAACGGCAGGACGGCCACTGTTACGTTGTCGTGGCCCCCGCCGTCGAGCGCGTGGCCGACCAGGACACGGGCGCTGTGCAGGGGCCGCACGGCGGCGTCCAGCGGCACGACCTCGGCCATCTCCCCGGCCCCCTCCGCGTAGTTCCACAGGCCGTCGGTGCACACCACCACCACACCCGGCCGGTCCGGCTTGAAGGAAGCGGTGTGCGGCTCCAGTTCGTAGGCGTCCGCGCCGAGCCAGCCGGTGATCGCGTGGGCGCGCTCGTCCGCGTACGCCTCCGCCTCGCTCATCAGGCCCGCCGCGACCATCTGCGCGGCCCACGAGTCGTCCTCGGTGAGCCGGGCCGGGGGAGCGCTGCGGTCCACCGGCACCCAGTAGGCGCGGCTGTCGCCGACCCAGCCGACGACCAGCAGACCGGAGGTCACCACCGCGCCGACGAGCGTGCAGGCGGGGGCGTTCTGGTGGGGGAGCTGCTCCAGGGCCGTGGCGGGCTCGGCGGCCAGGGAGTTGACCGCGCGGGAAGCGGCGACGATCGCGTCGTGCATCGCCTGCTGCGGGTGCGTGCCGAGCGGCAGGGCCGCCAGCAGCGCCTCGCTCGCCGCCCGGGACGCGGCCAGCGACGCGTCGTCCGGGCGGGTCGCGGAGGACACGCCGTCGCAGACGATCGCCAGGACCGCGGACGAGCCGTCCGGCAGCGCGGCGCAGCCGAGGCCGAACGCGTCCTCATTGCGGTGGTGGCGCAGGCCCCGGTCGCTGACGGCGGCGACCGGGCCGGCGTCCTGCTCCATGTGGTCGCGCTCGCGCGGCTGGGCGTGCCCGCAGTTCTCGCAGTAGCCGTCCCTGTCGACCCGGCCCGCCCGGCACGCCACGCACACCTTGGTGCCCTCGGCAGCGGCCGGGATCGGGACATCGGAAAAGGCGGTGTCGGCCACGCGTGGGTCGGGCGCCTGCAGCACGTACTCGTCGGGCTCCGACGGGTGGTCGAACCGCACGCCCGAGGCCGGGGACACCGGCCCGCCCGTGAAGGGGGGCACCTCGGGCACGGCCTGCAGTTCGCGGCCGCCCGAGTCGGTGCCCTGGAGGTCCGTCGGCAGATGCGTTCCGGCCGGGTGGCCGGAGCCACCGGGCTCGGGCGCGACGGGCCAGGTCATGCCGGGGGTGCCCTCCGGCAGGGTCGTGCCGTTCAGGGCGACGGTCGGGTGGTCCGAAGGCCGTGCGGGCACGGCGGACAGGTCGTATCCGCACGCACCGCAGAAACGGTCACCCGACTCGAGCGGCTCCTCGCAGCTCGGACACCTCGACAGGGCGGTCTGCTGGGGCATCTGCGACATCAACTACACCCATGTCCGGGGGCGGTAACGGTTGGCACGTTCCACCAGGTCGATCCTCTCCTCGCCGCCCCGGGCGAGCCGGGCCAGCGTGCGGTACGAACGCTCCAGGCCGAAGCGCAGGCCCCGCTCGTCCAGGCCGCTGCCGAGCAGCACCCGCCCTCCGGCGGAGGGCGGGACGGAACCCTGGCCACCGGAGAGTATCCAGTCCAGCGCGCAGCCGAGGACTTCCACCGACAACTGCTCACGCCGGGCGGGATCCAGACCGTACGCATCCAGGGCCTCGACCTGACCGGCGGCCGCGGTCAGATCGTCCAGGAAGGGTACGTCGGATGCGGCCGCCGTGCGTTGCCGCAGCCGCGCCCGCACGGCCGCCACGCGCGCGGCCGTGTAGTGGATGGAGGACTCCGGGACCGACTCCAGCGTCCGTACGGCGCCCCGCCGGTCGCCGGTGGCCAGCTGGACGCGGGCCAGGCCGAAGGCGGAGCTCACATAGCTCGGGTCCGTCGACCACACCAGGCGGTAGTACTCGGCGGCGTTGTCCAGCTGGCCGAGCACCTCCGCGCACACGCCGAGGGCGAGCTTGGGCGCGATCTCGCCGGGGAAGGCGTCGTAGATCGCGTCGAAGGCGAGCGCGGCGCCCTCGTGGTCGCCGGTCACCAGCGCGGCCGCGCCCCGGTACCAGACGACCCGCCAGTCGTCGGGGCGTTCCTCCTCCAGCCGGAGCAGTGCCTCGTGCGCGGTGTGCGTGTCGCCGTTCTCCAGCCAGGCGCGGATCTGCCGCAGCCGCGTCTCGGTCGACGGGGCCGGCGCCGCCGCGAGGGCGCCGAGCAGCTCGGCCGGCGCGGTCGTCATCAGGCCGGCCAGGAAACCGGCGTTCGGGTCGCCGGGGTCGACATGCGGGACCGGCAGCGCGAGGGCGGCGCCGGCGGCGTTGACGGGCTTGACCAGGCTCGCCGTACCGCCCGCTGTGATCGCCGGGCGCTCGGCAGGCTCGGAAGCGCGTCCGCGCGCGGGCACGACCCGCGCCCCCAACCGCGACACCTCCCCGGCCGGCTTCGGGAACAACTCCGTGTCGGTGACTTTCACTTCCGGTCCGAACAGCGTCGACAGGGCCGGCCGGGCCCGGCCCGTCTGCACGGAGACGACCTCCCGCAGGACGCCCGTCAGCTGCTCCGCCATCTCCTGCGCGGAGGCGAACCGGCGGGCCGGATCCGGGTCGGTGGCGCGCACCAGCAGCCGGTAGAAGGACTCGTACTGGCGGAAGACCTCGATGTTGTCCGGGTCGGGCAGGGAGTCCACGAACACGTTCGTATAGCCCTGGAAGTCGAAGGTCAGCACCGCGAGCGTGCGGCCCACCGTGTACAGGTCGCTCGCCACCGACGGGCCGACCTCCGCGACCTCCGGCGCCTGGTAGCCGACCGTGCCGTAGATGGCCGACTCCTCGTCGTCCATCCTGCGCACCGCGCCCATGTCGATCAGTTTGAGCTGGTCCTCCGACTGGATGGCGTTGTCGACCTTGAAGTCGCAGTACAGCAGGTTGCGGCTGTGCAGATGGCCGAGCGCCTCCAGGGCCTCGATGCCGTACGCGCACGCCTGCTCCACCGGCAGCGGGTCGCGCCTGCCGTCCGGCGTACGGCGTGCGTTCGCGATCTCCTTCAGGGACTTGCCGCCGACGTACTCCATGACGATGTACCCGTCCAGCGAGCCGGTGCGCTGGTCGAGATGCTCGACGAAGTTGTAGATCCGCACGATGTTGGAGTGCTCGATCTCCGCGAGGAAACGCCGCTCGGAGATCGCCGCCGCCATCGCGTCCTGGTCGCCGGTGTCCAGCAGGCCCTTGAGGACGACCCAGCGGTCGGAGACCGCGCGGTCCACGGCGAGGTAGATCCAGCCGAGGCCGCCGTGCGCCAGACAGCCCACGACCTCGTACTGGCCGTGCACCACGTCGCCGGTCTTCAGCTTCGGGACGAAGGAGTACGGGTGCCCGCACTTCGTGCAGAAGCCCTCCGTACGCCCCGGCAGCTCCCCGCGCGCCCGCCCGACCGGCGCCCCGCAGTCGGAGCGCGAGCAGAACCGCTTCCGCTCGGGTACCTCCGGATTGTCCAGGACCATCTCACGCGGGTCGGGCCGCGGCACGCCCGGCACGTCGACCAGGCCCGCCCCCAGCCGCCCGCGGGACGAGGACCCGGCGCCGGAACCGGAGCTGCGCACCGACACCGAGCGGCCCGTGGACTTGCCCGACACCGCGCGCGAGAGCCGTCCCGACACCGAGCGCCGCGACTTCGACGACTGCGACGACGTACGCGAACTGCGGCTGCTGGAGCGGGAACTCCCGCTCCCCGACGAACCCCGGGAGCCCTTGCCGCCGCCGGTGATCCCGGTGGGCGGTGAGCCGACCATGCCGGTCGACGAGACGACCGGGGCGAGACCACAGGTGTCGCAGTACAGCTCACCGCCGCCCACGTCCTCGTACGACCCCTCGCATTCGGGCCGCTGGCAGGTCTGTTGTGCCTGATTCATGACGACGGCCTACCCCCTTTGTCGCTCACGCTCCGGGCCCCCTACGGTCCTCGGGCCCGCCCTGGCCGGGCACGCGCGGAGTGGCGAGCAGTTCGGCGGCCGCCTGCTGGTAGCGCAGCACGGCCTGTTCGGCGACGCGCAGATCGCAGGGCGCGCTCCACAGCATCCGCCGCGCCGCGTCGTACCGCTCGATGAGGAACGGGTCCTCGGCGAGCCCGTGCCGGGCGACCTTCGCCTTGTACGCGTCGAGCCGGCCGCGCAACTCCGCGCGGACCGCCAGAGGCGCGGTGACCGCGGTCAACGACTCGCGGGCGCGCAGCAGTTCGTCCTCGGCCTTCTGCTCCAGCGACTCCAGGAGCGGCGACAGGCGGTGCCACTGGGCGTGTCTGCGGTACTCGGCGGCCGTCGCCAGCTGCTCCTGCAGCACGGTCGGCGGGCCGCTGACCGCCGGCACCTCCGTGGCGGCGATCTTCGCCAGGACCTCGCCGCGCGCGGTGCGCGCCTCGGCGAGCGTGCGGTCCGCGCGGGAGAGCACGTCCCGCAGCTTGACCAGCCGTGCCTCCGCGTCCTGCCGGACGGTCAGGACGGCGTCGATCTCCCGGCGCACGTCCTCCAGGGCGCGCGCCTCACGGTCGTACACCGTGGTGTCCGGCCTGCCCCCGCCCGGCGCCGTGCTGCCCTCGGCGGGCTTCCAGAACGCGAGCGGGTCGGAGACCACCTGCTCACGCAGGGACGTCAGGGTGCGCGTGATGCGCTCCAGGTCGTCGCCCGCGGGGTGCTCGCCGGGCCGCACGCCGACGGAGTGCGCGAGGCGGCGCGTGCGCTGGAGCTCCGCGGCCAGGAGATCGATCCGGGCGGGCAGCGCCGACCACACGGCGTCGGCGGCGACCACCATGTCCAGCGAGGTCGCGTACAGCTCGTTCATCCGGTCCACCAGCGTGACCAGGGAGAACTGTTCGCTGAGCTTGCTCGAACCGCCGTGCAGCGTCGGTGCGTTGGCGGTCGCGGTGGCAGAGCCCGCCACCGTGACGGACTCGCCGCGCAGCAGCTCGGTCAGCTCCACCAGGTCGTCACGGCTGGACCAGCGGCGGCGGGCGCGGATCTCCCGCGCGGAGCGCAACGCGTCGCTGTACGCGTCGAAGTACGCCCACAGCAAGGTGATCGACGCCTCCGTGGCCTGCCAGCGCTCCTTGGTCGTGCCCGTGAGCTCGGCGCCTTCGAGGAGTCTGCGGCCCGCGTGGTCCTGAAGGGCGAGGAGCGAGGTCTCGATCGCCTCGTGCTCCGCGCCGAGCCGCGCCAGCGCACGGTCCACCTCGTCCCGGTCCATCACCGGCCCGGCGGGGTCCGTGACGCCCATCGATCACCTCTCGCTGCGTTGTGTTCCGGCGGGTGCGTTGTGTTACGTCGGGTTCTCTGTCCTTGGTGCGCTGTGGATATGCGGCGCGTTGCTGATCTGCGGTGTGTTGTTGATCTGCGGTGTGTCGTCGATCTGCGGTGCGTTGTTGATATGTGGTGCTGTTCCGTCAGCTCTTGCGCAGGTACTGCGGTGACGGCGGTTGCGCTTTCGCGGAGTTCTTGCCCAGTGTCGCCGACAGCCACTTGTCGTACGACGCCTGCCAGCCGCCGACGGTGTCCTGCCGGTACTCCACCAGGATCTGGTTGACCCGGCGTACCAGATCGTCGGCGTCCTTCTTCATCGCCACGCCGTAGTACTCGGTGGTGAAGGGGGAGCCCCTCAGTTCGACCGTCGGGTCCTGCGCGGCCTGGCTCGCGGCGAGCGCGCCGTCGGTGACCACGGCGTCGACCTCCCCGAGCTGGAGCCTTACCAGGCAGTCGAGTTGGTTGGGGACCGTCGTCGCGATGTCGGCGGAGGAGACGAGCTCGCCCGCCTTCTGGTCGCCGGCCAGCTTGGTGTTCGCCGTGGAGCCCTTGGCGGTGCAGATCCTCTGGTCCGCGAGCGAGCCGTCGTACCCGGTGATCGTCGAGGACTTGGGCACCAGGAGCTGCTGGCCGGTCTTGAAGTAGGGCGCGGAGAACGCCACTTCGCCCAGCCGCTCACAGTTGATCGTCATCGTCCGGACGACCATGTCGACGCGGCCGTCCTTGATCGCCGGGATGCGCTGGTCGGTGGGGATGGCCTTGAACTGGACCGCGTCCGGGTCGCCGAGTATGTCCTCGGCGATCCGGTGGACCAGGTCGATGTCGAAGCCCTCCAGGTCGGCGCCGGCGCCGCTGTTCGGGTCGCGGTAGCCCCAGCGGAAGCTGTTCTGGTCGACGCCGACGATCAGCTTGCGCTTCCCGCCCTGGCGGCTCCTGATCGCGTCGATCGTGGCGCCGTCCGCGCCCGACGGGGACAGGGTCTGCTTCTCCGGGGCCTCGCACTCCGCGTCGGCCCGCGCCTGGATGCCGTGCGTGACGCCTCCGCCGCCGGTGGCCGTGCCTCCGCTGTCGGTTTCAGGCTGGATCAGCGGCAGCAGCAGCGCGAAGACCACCGCCAGGGCGCACACGACCGCCATCGCACCCACACCGCCCCAGCCCCTCAGGACGGCCCGCAAACGTCGTCCCCGCATCGTCACGCCCCCTTTCATCGGGTTCATCGGGCCCTCACCGGTATTCCGACAGCCTGCGGCCGATGCCCAGCACCGCGCCGGCCGCGCCCAGGACCGCGAGAGCGGCGGTGCCCACCGGCAGCCCGGACATCGCGCCCACCCCGTCACCGGCCGCCTGCTTGAACTCGGTCTCCTCATGATCGAGCGCCTTGACGAGATTCGCGTCGACACTGTCGAAGCACTCGCCGGTCGCGCCCTTGGCGCCGATCACCTTGTCCAGCGCCGCTTCGTAGTTGCCGTTCTCGTCCTGTGCGCGGGCGTCGGTGTGGCGTTTCTTCCACTCCGTCATGTTCCCCACGGCCGCCGTGACCGGCTGCTCGCCGGTGCTGTCGTCGGCGAGCTTCTCCGCCTCGGTCAGGCCCTTGCCGAGGAGGCTCATGTTCGTCTGGAAGTCGTGGTCGTAGGCGTCGACGGTGTTGTCGCCCACCTTGACCGTCTCGGCGCCGCGGGCCACCAGCGTCAGGTTCTCGTTGCCGCGGGCCTTCAGGGAGGCGATGCGGGCGTCGTGCAGCACCTTCAGCGAGCGGACGCCGTGGTCGTAGGAGTCGTTCAGGTTCGCGCGCGCGACGCTGTGGCCGACGACCAGCCACAGCAGCACCACCGTGGCGGTGGCCGTGGCGGCGACCAGGCCGTGGTTCAGGACGCGGTTGGTGCGGCGGTAGTTGCGGTGCTGGGCCCAGGCGAGCGCGGCCAGTGCGAGGACGCCGAGGCCGATCGCCGCCCAGGGGTAGGGCGTGGCGGCGGCGTAGTCGGCGCGCAGGCGCTCGTTCTCCTTCTTGTAGAGGTCCTCGGCCGCCGGGAGCATCTGCTCCTGCATCTTCTCGTTGGCGTACCGCAGGTAGGCGCCGCCGACCGGGAAGCCCTGGCGGTTGTACGTCCGGGCCCGCTCGACCAGGCCCTTGTACTCCGGCAGCAGCCGGTTGAGCTTGGCCACGGTCTGCGCCGACGGGGAGTCGGGTTCGGAGTTGGCGGCGGCCTGGACCAGGCCCTCTGCGGCGGTGTCGATGTCCTTCTCGTACCGGTCGCGGGAGGCGGGCGTCTCCTGACCGCCGGCCAGGAAGCCACTGGAGGCGGCGGTGTTGGCGTCGGCCAGCGCGCGGTAGATGTCGGCGGCGGAACTGAGCGGCTGGCTGTTGTTCAGCACGTCGTCGGCGGCGGTGGAGCGGTCGGTCGTCTGCCAGGCCGTGACGGCGCCGAAGGCGACGACGAGGAGGGCGAGGACCGCGCCGATGATGCGGAGCCGGCCGGGTTCGGTGGTGGCGGCGGCGCGTAGTCGGTCGACGCCCTCGGCGAAGGCCGTGCGGCGTGGGGGCGTGGGTGTGGACGTGGGCGTGGGTGCGGTTGCCTGCGGCGCGGGGGCGGCGGGGACGGGAGGCGCGGTTGGGCCGGGTGCGCCGGGTGCGCCGGGTTGTGGAGGCACGGCCGGCATGGTGGGCATGCCGGATCCCGGTGGTGGTGCCGCGCTGCTCTTCGGGTGTGTCACTGTGACCTCCCCCATGGTCATCCGTCGCCGCAAGTATCGCTGCCGGGACTGACATCCGCACCGGCCTTGGCTGGATCTTGATCGGATCGCAGCGGAATGCCTGCCGGCGGCTTGGCGGTGTCCCGCCGCACCACCCCCTGCCCATGAATACGCCGTCGGAATCGGTTCGGTTCCCTTGTGGGGGCTTGCGAGGGCTTGTGAGGGTGGTGGGTCGGGGGATGCCAGCGGCGGCCTGCGCGGGTTCGGTGGGGGTGCGCGTAGCGCGTGCGGGTGGGTGGTGGGTCGGGGACGTGTCGGGGGTGTCCGTCCTCGGAACGGCGCGGAATCGGCCACTTACCAACTCGCCCGTGTTGACGCGCCAACCGCTGCGGGCGGACACCCCCCGACACGTCCCCGTCAGGGTCGTCGGCGCGACCACCACCCGGCGGTCCGGAGACCGTCCGATTCCTGCGGGAACTGGTCGAGGAGCTCAAGGCCGACGGCTTCGTCGCCCCGTCGCGCGGGGCAGCCCGAGAGCGTCGCTGATGAGCTGAGGTTCCCTGGGCGATCCTGGGGTTTTCCTGGATGCCGGGAAGTGGTCCGTCGTGCTGGGCGGGGTTTGGACGCCTGCCGTGGGACCGTGGGCCGTCGCCGCCGGGTGCGGTGCGGGTGCTCATCGTGTGCGGTACCTGCCGCCTGTGGCGCCGCCGGCTGCGGCGATTCGGAGGCTGGGGTATCCGCCCCGCCGGACGCTTTCCGCCCGGTGTGGACCCGGGCGGGGCGGGGACCCCGCGTCGCTTTCCTGGGCACGGGGCGGATTCTCAAGGAGACCGGAATCGTGACTGCTGCTCTCACCGGCCTCGCAGTGACACGCACGCTACCGAATGCACCATCACGCTCCCGCACCTCACGATGAACAATCACCGGAAAGTGCCATAAAAGGCTGATCTCACCACATTGAACACCACCCCGTGATACCCAGTCGCACCAAGGAGCCACAGGCCATCAGGAGCACTGCGCACGACCCTGGCTGCCCCGTCGGCTTAGCGTCCAGGCGGGGGTACTGCGCGCTTCACTGCTCGTAGTACGCCCGCACCTGCTCCTGCACCGCCAACGACACCCCCATCCGGTCCAACCCCAACAGTGCCGCCCCCAGCACCGGACTCGCCGTCACCACCCGCGGTACGGCCTTGGGCGCTCGCTCCGCCAGCAGGTCCCGTACGCCATCGTCCAGTTGGGGGTGCCGGGCGGCCAGGACGCCGCCGCCGAGCAGGACCGGGGTCTCCTCGTCCAGCAGGTCCAGCCGGGTCAGCGCCACCGTCGCCATGGTCGTCACCTCGTCGGCCAGGCGGTCGACGAGGGCGCGGGCCACCCGGTCTCCGGAGGCCGCCGTGGAGAAGAGGACCGGCGTCAGTTCGTGGCGGCGGGTCGGCTCGACGTGTTCCAGGTGCAGTGCCTCGATCAGGGCGTACATGGACGGCAGTCCGAAGTGGGCGGGGAGGGTGCGCGCGAGGGCCGTAGGGGCGCCGCGGCCGTCCTCCGCGCGGGCCGCGTGCCACAGGGCCTCCTCCGCCAGGCCCCAGCCGCCGCCCCAGTCGCCGGAGATGCGGCCGAGCGCGGGGAAGCGGGCGGTGCGCCCGTCGGGGCGCATGCCGACGCAGTTGATGCCCGCTCCGCAGACGACGGCGACACCGCGCGGTTCGGTGACGCCGGCGCGCAGGACCGCGAAGGTGTCGTTGCGGACCCGCACGCTCGTGCCCCACGCGCGCGCGTGCAACGCGGCCGCCAGTTGTTCCTCCTCCACCGGGAAGTCGGCGTTGGCCAGGCAGGCGGAGACGTGGTCGACGGAGGTGACCCGGGCGGTGGCGAAGGCGCGTGCCACCGTTTCCGCCACCTTGTCCACCGCCGCCTCGACGCCCACCGCAGGCGGCCGGAACCCGCCCCCGCGGGCCGTGGCGAGGACGGTCCCGTCGGCCGCCACGACCGCCACGTCGGTCTTGCTGTTGCCCGCGTCTACGGCGAGGACACTTGCGGTCAGGCCCACGCGAGATGCTCCCGGTTGTGTGCGATCAGTCGGTCGGTGAGCGATTCGGCGTACTCGTACTGGGCGATGAGGGGGTGGGCGAGGAGGGCTCGGAAGACCCGCTCGCGGCCGCCGCGCAGGGCGGCCTCCAGGGCCAGGTCCTCGTACGTCGTCACGCTCGCCATCAGGCCCGCGTACAGCGGGTCCACCGTCGGCACGGGCAGCGGTGTCGCGCCCTTCCCGCCCACCGCCGCCTGTACCTCGATCACCGCGTCGGAGGGGAGGAAGGGGAGCGTGCCCCGGTTGTACGTGTTGACGACCTGGTAGGGGCTCCCGCCTCCGCCCAGGAGCCCGGCTGCCAGGTCCACCGCCGCCTCCGAGTAGTAGGCGCCGCCCCGCTTGGCGAGGAGGTCCGGCTTCGAGTCGAGGGCCGGGTCCGCGTACATCTCCAGCAACCGGCGTTCCATCGCGGCCACTTCGGCCGCCCGGGAGGGCTTCGTGCGCAGTTCCCGTACGACCTCGTCGTGCGCGTAGTAGTAGCGCAGGTAGTAGGACGGGACCACTCCCAGGTGGTCGAGGAGGGGGCGGGGGAGGTGCAGGTCAGCGGCGATCTTGTCGCCGTGGTCGGACAGGAGTTCGGGGAGGACGTCCTCGCCCTCCGGGCCGCCCAGGCGTACGCCCGTCTCCCAGGTGAGGTGGTTGAGGCCGATGTGGTCCAGGTGGACATCCCGGGGCTCCATGCCGAGCAGCGCCGCGAACTTCCGCTGGAGGCCGATCGCCACGTTGCACAGACCGACCGCCTTGTGGCCGGCCTGGAGCAGGGCGCGGGTGACGATGCCGACCGGGTTGGTGAAGTCGATGATCCAGGCGTCCGGGTTGGTACGGCGGACCCGTTCGGCGATGTCCAGGACGACCGGGACCGTGCGCAGGGCCTTGGCCAGGCCGCCCGCGCCCGTGGTCTCCTGGCCCACGCAGCCGCACTCCAGGGGCCACGTCTCGTCCTGCTCGCGGGCCGCCTGGCCGCCGACGCGGAGTTGGAGCAGCACGGCGTCCGCCCCTTCGACGCCCGCGTCGAGGTTGTCGGTCGTGACGATCCGGCCGTCGTGGCCCTGGCGGGCGAAGATGCGGCGGGCCAGTCCGCCCACCAGCTCCAGTCGCCCGGCCGCCGGGTCCACCAGGACCAGTTCCTCGATGGGAAGGGTGTCCCTCAGGCGCGCGAAGCCGTCGATGAGTTCCGGTGTGTAGGTCGAGCCTCCGCCGACCACGGTGAGTTTCATACGTGGTTAACCCTTCACTCCGGTGAGCGTGACGCCCTCGACGAACGCCTTCTGCGCGAAGAAGAACACGAGGATCACGGGGGCCATGACCAGAACGGTGGCGGCCATGGTCAGGTTCCAGTCGGTGTGGTGCGCGCCCTTGAACGACTCCAGGCCGTAGGAGAGGGTCCAGGCGCCGGGGTTCTCGGAGGCGTAGATCTGGGGGCCGAAGTAGTCGTTCCAGGCGTAGAAGAACTGGAAGAGGGCTACGGCGGCGATTCCCGGTTTCGCCATGGGGAGGACGACTTTCAGGAGCGTGCGCAGCTCGCCGCAGCCGTCCACCCTCGCCGCGTCCAGGTACTCGTTCGGGATGGTCGTCAGGAATTGGCGTAGGAGGAATATCGAGAACGCGTCACCGAACGCCATCGGGATGATCAGCGGCCACAGCGTGCCGGACAGGTCCAGCTGCTTCGCCCAGAACAGGTACATCGGGATGATGACCACCTGCGGCGGCAGCATCATCATCGAGATCACCAGCATGAGCGACAGATTGCGGCCCCGGAAGCGGAACTTGGCGAGCGCGTACGCCACGGGAATCGAGGACACGACGGTGAGGACGGTGCCCGCGCCGGCGTACAGGAGCGTGTTCCTCCACCAGGTCAGGAAGCCCGGCGTGTCGAAGACCTCGCGGTAGTTGCCCCACTCCCAGGTGTGCGGGATCAGGTCGCGGCTGAGGGCCTGGGTGTCGCTCATGAGGGACGTCAGGAACACGAACACGAAGGGGAGGGTGAAGAAGAGGGCCGCGGCGAGTCCGAGGGAGTGGATCGCGATCCATTCGAGTACGGCCCTGCGGCGCGCCGTGCGTTCCGCCGACGTGGGTGCCGTCAACTCGACGGGCCTGTCCAGTACTTGGGTCATGGTCAGTCACCTGCCTGGATGAGACCGCCCCGGCGCCGCATCAGGAACGCGGTGAAGGCCATGGAGAGGGCGAAGAGGACGAGGGCGACGACGCACGCGGAGCCGTAGTCGAAGCGCTGGAAGCCGAGGTTGTAGACGAGCTGGGGGAGGGTGAGCGTGGACTTGTCCGGGTAGCCGGGCTCGAACTGCGTGCCCGCGCCCTGGATCACGCCCGAGGCGACCTTTCCGGCGATCAGCGGCTGCGCGTAGTACTGCATCGTCTGGATCACGCCGGTGACCACGGCGAACATGACGATCGGCGAGATGTTGGGGAGGGTGACGTAGCGGAAGCGCTGCCACGCCGAGGCCCCGTCCAGCTCGGCCGCCTCGTACTGCTCCTGCGGTACGTCGAGCAGCGCGGCCATGAAGATGACCATCAGGTCGCCGATGCCCCACAGGGCGAGCAGGGTGAGGGCCGGCTTGGACCAGGAGGGGTCGTTGAACCAGCCGGGGGCCGGCAGCCCGATGCTCTCGAGTATCGAGTTGACCGGGCCCGTGCCGGGATTGAGGAGGAAGGCGAAAGCCATGGTGGCCGCCACGGGCGGGGCGAGGTACGGCAGGTAGAACAGGGTGCGGAAGACACCCGTGCCCGTCTTGATCTTCGTGATCAGGATGCCGACGCCCAGGCCGAAGGCGACCCGGAGAGTGACCATGACGAGGACCAGCCACAGGGTGTTGCGCAGGGCGGGCCAGAAGAGGGGGTAGTGCTCGAAGACGTATGTCCAGTTTTTCGTTCCGCTCCACGTCGGCGGTTTGAAGCCGTCGTAGTGCATGAACGAGAAATAGACCGTAGAGATCAGCGGATACGCGAAGAAGACCGCGAAGCCGATCAGCCAGGGCGACATGAAGGCGGCCGTACGAAGCGCCGACCGGCGGCGCTTCGACGCGAGCGTGATCGTACTCATTACTTCGCCTGTGCGATATCCGTGTCGATCTGCTTGGCCGTGGCCGCCAGGCCGGCCTTGAGGTCCTTGACCTTGCCGCTCTCGTAGGCGTACCCGAACTCCTGGATCGTTGCGAGGTACACGCCGCCGTTGACGGAGGCGGGAGTGGTCGTGGAGTTCGGGTTCGCCGCGATCTCCAGGAACGTCTTGAAGCGCGGGTCGTACTTCAGCTTCGGGGATTTCAGGGCCGCGAGCGTGGACGGCACATTGTGGATGGCGTTGGAGAAGCCCACCACCGCGTCCGTGTCCGTGGTCATGTACTTCACCAGCTCCCAGGCCGCGTTCTGCTTCTTGCTGGTGGCGGCGATGCCGGCGATGGTCCCGGTGATGTAGCCCTTGCCGTACTGGTCGGCCTGGTCGTCGGGGACGGGCAGCGGGGCGACGCCGATCTCGAAGTCCGGCTTGGCGTCCAGGGCCATGCCCAGGCGCCATTCGCCGTCGAGCTGCATGGCCACCTGGCCGGTGTGGAAGGGGTGCTTCGGGCCCCATTCGTCCCCGAGTGTGGAGCGGTACTTCTCCAGCCGCTTGTAGCCGCCGAGTTCGTCGACGAGCTTCTTCTGGAGGGTGAAACCGGCCTTGAATGCGGGGTCCTTGGCGACGTTCGACTTGCCGCTGGAGTCGAAATAGGTCGGGGAGAACTGACCGAGGTAGTGCTCGGTGGTCGTCTCCCAGCCGTGGTAGTTCGGCATGAAGCCGAGCTGCTTGTAACTGTCACCGTCGGAGATCGTCAACTTCTTGGCGTCGGCCTCGAATTCGGACCAGGTCTTCGGCGGGCTGTCGATGCCCGCCTTCTCGAATGCCGTCTTGTTGTAGTAGAGGCCGTAGGCGTCGCCCAGCAGCGGGACGCTGCACCGGTTCCCGTCGAACTGGGTGTACTCGTTCATCGCCTTCGGGAAGGTCTTCTCCGGGTCGACGCCCGACTTCTCGAAGAAGGGGTTGAGGTCGATCAGGGCACCGGAGGTGCAGAACTTGCCCACGTTGTTGGTGGTGAAGGAGGAGATCACGTCGGGCGCCTTGTCGCCACCCGCCCGCAGCGCCTGGTTGATCTTGTCGTCGGTCATGTTGCCGACGACGTTCACGTGGATGTTGGGGTGGGCCTTCTCGAAGCCGGCGACCAGCGACTTCACTGCCTTCACCTCGGCGGGCGCGCTCCAGGCGTGCCAGAAGTTGAGGGTCGTCTCCTGGGAGGCGTCGTCGCTCGCGTTGGAGTCGGACTGGCCGGTGCAGGCGGTGGCGAGGAGGGCGATCGAGGCGGAGGCGGCGAGCGCGACAGCCGCTCTACGGGACATTCCGGGCATGACGGGGTCTCCCTAGGGCAGGGCGAGGTGGGTGAGGGACGGTTCAAGTGGGGGGTTGGCGATTCGGCCGGGGTGTGGCGATTCAGCCGGGGTGTGGTGATTCGGCTGGGGCGTGGCGATTCGGCCAGGGGGTGTGGTGATTCAGCGGGAGGTGTCGAAAACCTCGTCGCGGGTGGCCGCGAGTGCGCTCTCCAACGCGCCGCGCAGCACAGGGTGTTCACGGACGTCGCCGATGACGAGCCGGGGTCGGGGTGCGGCCAGCTCCGCCAGTTCGGCCTGGACGAGGGCGCGCAGGGGTTCGCCGCCCGAGGTCAGCGAGGCTCCGCTGAGGACGACGAGTTCGGGGTCGAGGACGGAGACGAGGGAGGCGAGACCGGTGGCGAGGTTCGTCGCGTAGGTCTCCAGCAGGCGCCGGTGGGGACCGTCGTCGGCCTCCGCGGCGCGGGCGACGAGGGCGGCGGCGACCTCGGCGTACGGCCCCGACGGGATGTCGTCGACGCCGAGTTCACGGGCCAGCGCGGGCAGGGCCTGCGAACCGGCGAGCTCCTGGAAACCGCCGCTGCCGGCCTTGCTCACCTGGCGGACCAGGGGCGCGCCCGGCACCGGCAGGAAGCCGACCTCGCCGGCACCGCCGGTCCAGCCCCGGTGCAGCCGCCCGCCGAGGACCAGGGCGGCACCCAGGCCCCCTTCGTTCCACAACAGCACGAAGTCCCCGTGCCCCCGGGCCGCCCCCAGCCGCTGTTCGGCCACGGCGACGAGGTTGACGTCGTTCTCGTACTCGACCGGCATGGGTAGAGCGGCGGCGAGTTCGTCGAGCAGCGTGGGGGAGTGCCAGCCGGGGAGGTGGGCGGCGTAGCGCAGGCGGCCGGTGTTGGGGTCGAAGGCGCCGGGGGTGCCGATGACGACCCGATGGACGTCGTCACGGGCGAGCCCCGCCACCTTGACCGCGCCGTCGAGGGCGTCGGTGACCTGCCGTACGACGGGCTGGGTGGGACGTTTCTCCGGGGTCGGGAGTTCGTACGACCCCACCGTGCGGCCGGTGACGTCGGCGACGGCGGCGAGGATGCGCTCGGGGCTGACGTCGAGCCCGGCGGCGTAGGCGGCGGCCGGGTTGACCTCGTACAACTGGGCGTTGGGCCCCGGCCGGCCCTCACTGGTACCGGTCGCGAGAACCAGCCCCGAGGCCTCCAGGCGAGCCAGGAGCTGGGATGCGGTCGGCTTCGAAAGGCCGGTGAGCTTACCGATCCGCGTACGGGACAGCGGCCCGTGCTCCAGGAGGAGGTCCAGGGCAGCCCGGTCGTTCATGGCACGCAGGACGCGCGGGGTGCCGGGGGTGCCTGCGGTTCCTGCCATGGGGTGTACACCTGCCTTTCGGCTGACCAGCTTCCCAGGGGCGTGGTTGGGAAGTCCATCCGGAGGGGGATTGTTAGGAAGGTTTCCTGTTGGTGGTCTGGACCATAGAGCCGCTGGGGAGGGGGCGTCAATGGGTGCTGGGCGGTAGGCGACCGAGTTGTTACCTGGCGCCTTGACGGGGGCGAGGGGTGCCTCGTCTCTCGACCGCGGCTCTGCGCGGGGCGCGTCGGGGGACGGAGCCGGCGATTGGCAGAAGTGTTCCACTGGTGCGGGCGCGTGACCTGACAGGCCCGGCCCTCATGGGTGGGGTTTCTTCTCTTGGGGGTGGAACAGATCTGCCAATTACTGCTCCCGGTCGCATCCAGTCGATATCCAGCCCTCAGCCGATGTCACATGTGCCGCAGCGGATCTGGTCAGATGACGACTGGGAGCGGATCAGCTCGGCTACTCGTCGCGGGACAGGGGCGAGAAGTGGGACATCTTCGCGGAGGGCGATGTCGTCTTCTTGCACCGGGGCTGGACCGGCAACGGAGTCTTCGTGGCGACCTTCGCGCGGGTTTTTGACGGTGGGTGGCGGATCGCTGGTGCCGTGGTGGTACGCGGTTGCGAGCGGTATGGGAGCGCGGACGTCGAGTGTGACTCTTGATGCTTGAGTGATCAGCACGATCGAGCTGTCGCTGGCCGGCCCGCGGTGGCGGAGTCGAGAGCGGGCCGGGCGGGCGGCCGTGCCGCGCGCGACCCGCGCCAGCGGGTCGCCTTGATGCGATAACTAGAACTCCTCCGACCGCAGCACCGCCAGGACGTTCACCTCCTGGGCAGCACACGCCTTGACCTGGCCGACCAGATCGAGTTCCGAGAGACGGTGTTTTAGCAGGTCATTGCGTTGTGGAAGATCTACCGCTTCAACTTTTGATGGCCGTCGGAGCAGGAAGATCCCGTAGGTTTCGGAGGAAGGTCTGGAGGTCTGTGAGTAGGAGGCCGGGGGTCTCCAGGCCCGGGAAATGACCCCCGCGTTGGAACTCCGTCCAGTGGACGATGTTGTCGATCCGTTCGGCAAGGTGCCGTACGGGCACAGAAGTGTCGCCTGGGAAGGAGGCCAGGCCGGTGGGTGTGGGGGAGGGTTCGGTGGCGCCGGCGAAGCCTGTGCCCGAGTGGGCGGTCGCGTAGTAGAGCCGGGCGGAGGACGTGGCAGTGCGGGTGAGCCAGTAGAGCATGACGTTGGTCAGCAGAGTGTCGCGGCTGATGGTTTCCTCTGGTGACTCGCGGCAGTCGGTGAAGGCTTTGAACTTCTCGATGATCCAGGCGAGTTGGCCGACCGGGGAGTCGGTGAGGGCGAACCCGAGGGTCTGCGGGCGCGTGGACTGGAGAATGCCGTAGCCCATCTCCTCACGCTGGTTGTGGGCGCGGCGGGCGGCTGAGGCGCGCATGCGGTCGATCTCGGCTTCGGTGAGGTGGGCCGCCTCCTGCTCTGTCGGTTCGGCGGTGGCCATGGCGGACAGGAGCATGGTCACGTGCACCCCGGCCACGTGGTCGGGGTGGAGGCGGCCCCAGTCGCGGGCGATCATCGCGCCCCAGTCGCTGCCGTGGAGGGCGTACCGGTCGTATCCAAGGCGGCGCATCAACTCGGCACCGGCATGGGCGATGCGCACGATGTCCCATCCCGGGGCGCGGGTCGGGCCGGAGAATCCGAAGCCAGGCAGGGACAGAATGACGACGTCGAGGCCGTCGGCGAGGAGCGGGTCGACGAGGGCGGTGTGCTCGAGGATCGATCCGGGCCATCCGTGCATGAGGACCACGGGCAGCGTGTCCGACCTGGGGGAACGGGCGTGGACGAAATGGAGGTTCGCGCCGTCGATCTCGGTGGTGAACTGGGGCAGCTTGTTCAGTTCGGCCTCGTGGGCACGCCAGTCATAGGAGTGGCGCCAGAAGGCGGCGAGGTCCCTGAGGTAGGCAGGGGGCACGCCCTGGCTCCAGCCGATACCGGGTAACTCGTCCTCGGGCCAGCGGGTCCGGTTGAGCCGGTCATGCAGGTCGTCCAGGGCCACCGACGGGATGTCGATGCGGAAGGGGGTGACGTGGTGGGAAGGTTCTTCTGCGCTCATGAGGCCACCATAGGCACCATTCCAGACCGCTTGTGAGTTCTGCCTGAGCCCTGCGCGATGCGCTCATCGCACTCGTGGGCCGGTGGCCATTGGGGGTTAGGCTCGAGGCATGAGTGATGCCTTGCCGTTACTGGCAATCTTCGGCAGTCTCGCCGCGATTCTGTGCGGCTTTGCATGGCTGGCGTCTCATGTGCGTCGCCGCGGTAGCGCGGGGACGGCCGTTCGCGCGGCTCTGGCGTCGTGGGAGGAGGCGTACCGCGTGACCTCTCACGAGTCCTATCAGGAGATCAAGGCGCAGACGGAGCGCAAGGCGCCCCTGTTGTCGCCGGACGGCCACTGGCGACCGGCGGGCCACAACGCGAGGCTGGGGGAACCGCGGCCCCGGCCATCTCTCCCGTCCCGTCCGCGTCGAGGGCGTATGAGCATCAAGCGCCTGACTCGACGCCTGCGTCAGAGGCGCTGACGAGGCGGACGTCACTCAAGACGCATCGGCTGGCAGTGGTGCGGAGCCGGTCGAGGAAGGCGCGTACGTCCTTGGCAGTACCGAGGCTGGGGGTGAGGTGGAGGCGGACGCAGGCGGCGTAGCGGGTGTGGGTGTTTTCGCGGAGCCGGTGGATGGCGATGCTGTTCAGCCAGTAGGTGAGGTAGTCGTTCACTGTGCTGTCGGCGGTGGCGACAGGGAGGCCGTGGTTGCTGTCGGCGATCTTCTCTCCGCGTGCTGCCGTAGACGCGGACGCGTTTGCGGGTGCCGTCGGCGGTGAGGACGTAGCCGGCGGCTTCCCAACGTCCGTCCTTGCGCTGGTAGATAGTGCCTTCGCTGTTGGCGCGGGTCTTCTTGCGCTTGGGGGCGGTCATCGGGCGGCCTCTTCCAGATGGCGCTGGACGTAGTCAGCGTGGGCGTGGGCGTGGGCGGGGGTGCGGCGGGCGCGGCCGATGGTCAGGGAGGCCAGGCGGCGGGTGGGCAGGAAGTCGTAGAGCGCGGAGCGGCCGTCCAGATCAGTGAGGGTGATTTTCATGGGTGGCTCCGGGGGATGCGTTCGCCGCGGCTGACTGCGATGCGGAGGGTGTCGGACAGGGACTCCGTCGCCCGGGTGAGCGCGAAGCGCACGGCTCGTTCGCCGGCCTTGGGGTCGGCGAGTACGGCTCTGGCTCCCGCGAGTACCTGTTCGCCCGAGTCCAGTTGGGCCTCTTCCACGTCGTCGGCGAGGAGGGAGAGCCTGCTGTGGTCGTTGTCGGTGCTGAGGTAGCAGGGTTTGCCGTCGGGAGTGGTCCAGGGTAGGAGGCGGAGGGTGTCGGAGGGTGGGGTCGCGTTGCGGGTGCTCACCGTGTCACCTCCATGCCGTGGATCCGGCGAGGCCCGACGTCGATGCCGTACGTGGCGAGCCACAGGGCGCGACGGCGCTGCCGTTGGAGTCTGCGTTTGCGACAGACGCCCGTGGTCGGCAGCAGTGCGTACACCGCTGCCATGAGCAGCAACTTCCCGAGTTCCGCCATGCGTTCGCCCATACTTCGCGCTCCTCGTCGTGGTCGATCGGTGCGGGACGAGCGGTGACTACCGTTCGTGTCTCGATCGTCACTGGTTGCTCGTATGCTGCGGAAGAGGGCTGGCGTTGTCCGGGCGCCAGGCAACGGTGAGGGGTGACATGACCGAACATCCGGTCGCTGAGGGGGAGTCGAGGCGGGCGGCTCTCGGGCGGACGCTGCGGTTCCTGCGGGAGAAGGCCGATAAGTCGCTGGGGCAGCTGGCGGAGGAGACGGCGTACGACAAGAGCTATCTGTACCGCCTGGAGAAGGGGGAGCGGCTCTCCAAACGGGCTGTCATGGAGGACCTGGACAGGTATCACGGCTCCGGTGACCTGCTGGTTCGTCTGTGGCGGGACGCGCGTAAGGAGGTGATCAAGGACAAGTACAAGGCGTTCATGGACTTGGAGGCGACGGCTCGGGTCATGTGGTTGTTCCAGCTGCGGGTGCCGGGAGTGCTGCAGACCGAGGACTATGCCCGTGCGGTGTTGTCAGGGTTGTCTGGAGCGCAGACAACGGCTGGCAACGGCGAGGAAGTCGAAGAGCAGGTGGCCTTGCGCATGGGACGGAAGGAGCTGCTGTACCGCGATCCGGCGCCGAACGTGCGCGTGATCCTGGACGAGGGAGCGCTGCGGCGCCCGGTTCCCGACGCGAAGGTGTGGACGGACCAGTTGTCGCATCTGGTGGACGCGGCGGAACTTCCCAATGTCGCGCTACAAGTGCTGCCCTACACGGCCGGCGTGCACGACCTCATGGACAGCCATCTCTGGCTCCTATGGCAGCGAGCCGGCGACCCCGTTGCCTACGTGGAAGGCAATGGATTCGGCGAACTCATCGATGATCTGGACAAGGTCTTGTCCTTCCGCTTGTCCTACGATCTCGTCAGGGACGCGGCTCTGACTCCCGTGGAGTCGACGGCGTTCATCAAACGCCTTCTGGAGGAGTGCAGATCATGAACCGAAACCCCGACCTGACCACCGCTGTGTGGCGCAAGTCGTCCTACAGCGACGGGGGTGGCACGAACTGCGTCGAGGTCGCCGACGGCTACACCGGCCTCATCCCCGTGCGCGACAGCAAGGTGCCGGACGGTCAGGTGCTGGTTTTCGGGGCGACACCGTGGGCGTCATTCCTGGCACAGGTGAAGGGCGAATTGCGGTGATCCATATCGACCCATTCCCAGGTGGGCTCTAGCAGTCCGTGACGAACGGGGCCGTGTCCAAGGTGGGGTACGGGGCCGGGAGGGGGAGGGGCTCGCCGAGGTCGACCTTGGTGTCCGTGGCGTAGTAGGCCTCGGTGGGGTCGTCGCCGGGGAGGATCGGGTCCGTGTAGCAGTGGGCCGTCTTGGAGTGACGGTCGATGAGGACGTAGACGGGGATGTCGGCGGCGGCGTAGGTGCGGAACTTGGGGCCGGTGTCCGTCCAGTGGTTGGTCGAGGTGACCTCTCCGACCAAGGTGATCATGTCGACGGGGTACCAGCCTCGGTGGGCCTTGCGGTACGACTCGTCGAGTTCGGAGGCCTTACGGTGGCGCACGTAGAAGTCCGGAATGAGCAGGGCCATGGTGCTGCCGTCTTTGTGGGCGGCGCGGTAGCCGTTGCCCATGCCGACAAGTCGGAACCCTGCAGCACGGAACTGGAAGCTCAGCTCCAAGGCGCCGTCGTTGTGGTTGTCGTTCGGCTGTGGCGGCACGACGACCGTCCCCTCGACATACTCCGGTCGAATCGGCGTCGGCGACGCCTCTCCGATCGCGTTCAACAGGTCGATGGGGTCCATCTGCGTCATGACCGGCTCCATGATGGGTTCGGCACTCATCCCTGGTTCTCCTCGTCACGCTGATGCCAGGCTAAGCCCACGCTGGGTGCCCCGGCAGAACGATGGGGCACCCCGTGCGCTCCCCGCGCCGGAATGCCCCGACCGTTCACTCGAACGAGCGTGCTGAACCGTTCCGCTCGTGCTGCCCCTACTTCGTCGGACTCGGCGGCGTAAGCGGCGTAGCCGCCTGCGCCTGCGGAGACCCCGTGTTGGAGTACGCCGACGGGGGTGCCATCCCCGCAGTCGGGTCCGCGTCGGCCGCCCCCTCCACCAGGACGGGCGGGCCGCCCACGATCGGGATGCTCGCCGCGTCGAAGGCGCGCTTGATGCGCCAGCGGAGTTCGCGTTCCACGGTCAGGGCCTTGCCGGGCATCGTCTTCGCGGACACGCGCACCACCATCGAGTCCAGGAGCACGCTGTCCAGGCCCAGGACCTCGATCGGGCCCCACAGGAGCTCGTTCCAGGGCTCCTCCTTGCTCATCTTCTCTGCGACCTCGCCGATGGTCCGCTTCACCTTGTCCAGGTCCTCGTCCGAGCGGACGGTCACGTCCACGCCGGCCGTGGCCCAGCCCTGGGAGAGGTTGCCGATGCGCTTGACCTCGCCGTTGCGGACGTACCAGATCTCGCCGTTGTCGCCGCGGAGTTTCGTCACGCGCAGGCCCACCTCGATGACCTCGCCGGACGCGACACCCGCGTCGATCGAGTCGCCTACGCCGTACTGATCCTCCAGGATCATGAATACGCCGGAGAGGAAGTCCGTCACCAGGTTGCGGGCGCCGAAACCGATCGCCACGCCCGCGACACCGGCGGAGGCGAGGAGCGGGGCCAGGTTGATCTCGAAGGTGCCGAGGATCATCAGGGCCGCGGTGCCCAGGATGATGAAGCTCGCCACCGAGCGCAGGACCGAGCCGATCGCCTGGGAGCGCTGGCGGCGGCGTTCGACGTTGACGAGGAGGCCGCCGAGGGCCGTGCCGTCGACCGCCTGGACCGTGCGGTTCATGCGATCTATGAGCTTGGTGATCGCCCGCCGGACCACGACTCTCAGCACCGCAGCGATCACCAGGATCAGCAGGACTCTCAGGCCGATCGCGAGCCAGGTGGACCAGTTCTGCTCGATCCAGCTGGCGGCGTTCGTCGCGCTCTCGTGGGCGTCCTGGAGTGACGGCACCGTCGGGGCTGTCGGCGTCTCCGATGGGGACGGCGACGGCGACGGGCCGGCGGCCAGTAGGGCGGCGGACAAGGACACGGCAGGAACCTCCAGGTGCAGCGGTCCGCCCCACCGGCAGTGGTCAAGGTCGTCCGCGGCCGATCAAGGTCACGAAAAGGTCACCGGTGGGGCAGGCCCACCACACTATCGGGGCATCGTGTGTGGATCGGTGTGATGTTCGAGGGAGAGAACGCGCTCATCTGGGGATGTACAGGTGGGATGAACTGCTCATGATCCTGGGGATGAATGAGATGTGGTCGAAAACACTCCCAGCCCGTTACCGGCACATGGTGGCGCTTCCACCAGGCATGAGGGGAGACTGACTTACGAATCGTCCCGGCGCGAGCCACGCGCCGCCGGCGTCCAAGGAGGCCATCCGTGCCGCAAGTCCTGGTCCTGAACGCGTCGTACGAGCCGCTCGGCGTCGTACCGCTCCGCCGCGCGCTCGTCCTCGTCCTGGAGAACAAGGCCGTGTGCCTCGAGGAATCCGGCGCCTATCTGCACAGTGCAACCGTCACACTCCCCGCACCCAGCGTGGTCCGGCTCAAGCGATTCGTGCGGGTTCCCTACCGGGGGCCCGTTCCTCTGACCCGTCGGGCGCTGTTCGCCCGCGACGGGGGCCGGTGCATGTACTGCGGTGGCGTCGCAACCAGCGTCGACCACGTCATCCCGCGCAGTCGCGGGGGCAAGCACGTCTGGGACAACGTCGTCGCGTCCTGCCGTCGCTGCAACCACGTCAAGGCCGACCGCCATCTCTTCGAGATCGGCTGGCGCCTGCGCCACAAACCCGCCCCGCCCACTGGCCTGGCCTGGCGCATCATCGGGACCGGCCATAGGGATCCGCGCTGGTTGCCCTACTTGCAGCCGTACGGCGCGGACGACGCCTTGGCCCGGATCGACGGCATTTCCGCCTGAGAATCCGGGCTTTTGCATACCCGGTGACAGTCGGTGACCGGCAGTCGTCGACCGGCGTGACCGAGAGCCGGTGACCGGACTTCGGTGACCCCGAGGGGCCCCACGTCCACGTGACGCGGGGCCCCTCGGGGTGCCGCCTCCCATGGGTTCAGGCGCGCATCCCCTCCGCCCGCGCCCCCCGTACGACGTACAGCGCTCCCCCCACAACGAACGCCCCCAGCGCCATCGCCCAGGCGCCCGCCTCGCCGCCCGGCTGCACCGGCCACGCCCACATCGTGACCGCGCGCCCGTGCGCCCCGGCCGACGCCAGGTACACGGCGCTGACGTAGCCGAAGGCCGGCAGCCAGCTCAGCCGGGCGCCGAGCACGGCGGCCGCGGCCACGGTGACGCCCGTGCAGCCGAGCGTGTTGCGGATCATGGCGGGCGGGCCGAACACGGACCCGTGCCCGAGCACCGCCACTGACAGCAGGGCCGCGGCGAGGGCGGTGAGGGCCAGGAGATGGACCAGGCGCCGCTGCCACCAGGGGCGTGCGGCCGTACGGTCCAGCTCTTCGGACGCGGTGTACAGGCTCGCCCCGATCACCGCGGCCGCGAGCAGCGGGGCCAGTGCCACGGCCGGCACCCGCCGGTTCGAATCGACGTAGGCGTCCAGACCGTGTGCCGCCCAAACGGCGAGGGCGGTGGTCGCGAGGAGCACGGCGAGGGCGCGCGGGACGGTGCGCGAGCGGGCGTACAGGAGCAGACCAGCGGGTGGGGCGCTGATGCGTGCGCGGGTACGGGCGCGGAGGAGAAGGCCGTCGGTCACAGCGTCGGCACCTTCCCCGGGTCGCACTCGTCCACCGTCGCGAAGTACGCCGACAGCCAGGTACGGCGCTCCTCCTCGCCCATCGCCTTCAGGCGGGCGCGGGCCGCGACCCGGGCGTCGAGCCTGGCGCGGTCGGCCTTGTCGCCCCACTTGGCGAACTGCTCGTCCATCTGCTTCTCCAGCGGGTTGGGCGCCAGATAGTGCTGCACGGCGTTGTCGACCGCGTCCAGGCGCGGATCCACCTCGTCGCACTCGCCCCGGCCGGACAGCATCATCCCGGCCTCCCACGCGTACTGCTCCGGATCGGTGAGCTGTCCCCGTACGACCCTCCAGCCGATCGGCGTGACGATCGGCAGCTGCGCCTCGTCCCGCGTCGGCTCGCCCGGTATGTCCTCGTACCGCACCGGCAGGTTCCGTACGCCCTCCAAGCGGTCCGTCAGGCCGGACAGGGCATCCGTGACCTGCGGCAGGAGGCGCTCATAGCGGGCGTTGACGCAGACCTGCGGGGTCGTGGACGTGTCGCACACCTCTCGGCCGGCGAGTGGGCTGGTGTGCCACAGGCCGTCCCCGGTCTGCACCAGCAGCGCGCCCGCGGCGGTCGCGGCGGCCAGCGGGAGCAGCGCGGTCCAGCGGCGGCGGGCCGCGTACGCCAGGACCGCGGCGGTCGCGAGACCGCCCGTCCACACCATCAGCGTCATCGGCTGCCACCACACGGGGACCGAGCTGGTCGAAACGTCGAGGACGGGAGACAGGTACCGAACGGCGCGTCGACTGTCGTAGGCGAGGAAGCCGAGGACGACGTACGCGCCCGCCGCCAGCAGCGGTGCCGCCAGCCGCCAGGCCACCAGTCGTCCCACGACCTGGCCCAGCAGGGTGGCCGCTGCCAGGACGAACGCGTCCGTGAGCGGCGCGATCAGGTAGGGGCTGTCGCCGGTGGCGCAGTACCAGGTGGCGAGCAGGGCGAGGCCGGCCGCGATCGCGTACCCGGCGACCACCCAGAGCGCCAGCGGCAGGGCCGAGGCGAGCAGCCGGGCGAGGGTGCCGCGGGCGGCCGTCGCCAGCAGCTCTCCGGTACCGCGTCTGCGCTCGCGCCCGCCGTGCCAGCAGCCCGCGGCCAGGGCCAGCGGGACGCAGAGCAACCCGGAAGCGATGTGCAGCTCGTCGCGGGTCTCGGCCCAGCCGCCCTGCCACTGCTTCGATTCGACGGCCAGCGTGACCGCGAGCGTCAGCAGGACGGCGGCGCCGACCCAGGGCGCGAAGCCGCGGACGACCTCGGCGCGCAGAGGGTGGTGCAGGAGGTGGTGCAGGGAGTGGTGCGAAACGCCCTGCTTCCGGTCTTCTCTCTCCGCCACGAGGGTCATCGCGCCGCCCCTTCCAGGCCACGGTGGGCGCGCAGAGCCGCCGTATATCCGCGCTCGATCGGGTTGTCGCCGACGCCGTCCGCCGCCTCGCCGAGCTCGGCGAGTGCCGCGGGCGTGCCCCGGTAGGCGACCCGGCCCGACTCGACGAGGGTGACCTCGGTGCAGGCCGCGGCCACGTCCTCCACCAGGTGGGTGGAGACGATGACGGTCGACCGGGCGCCCAGTTCGCGCAGCAGCGCGCGGAACTCCACGCGCTGCTCCGGATCGAGGCCGGCCGTGGGCTCGTCGAGCAGTAGGACGTCGGGTTCGTTGACGATGGCCTGCGCGATGCCGACGCGGCGGATCATGCCGCCGGACAGCGTCTTGACCTTCGCGTCGATACGGTCGGCGAGGCCGACGCGGGCGACGGCCCGTTCGACGGCGGCGGGGGTCTCGGTGGCGGGCATCTCCTTCAGCCAGGCCACGTACGCGACGAACTCCCGCACGGTGAATCCCGGGTAGTACCCGAACTCCTGCGGCAGGTAGCCCAGCCGCCGCCGCACCGCGGCCCGCCGCCGGTGGTCGCGGATGTCGTCCCCGAGCAGCTCCACCCGGCCGCCGTCCGGGGCGGCGACCGTGGCGAGGACCCGGATCAGCGAGGTCTTGCCGGCACCGTTCGGGCCGAGCAGCCCGTGCACGCCGGGGCCGAAGTCGAGGTCCACCGATTCGAGGGCGACGGTTCTGCGGTGCCGGACGTGCAGTCCGGTCACTCGTATCGTGCTCAACGGTTCTCCAGGTGGTCGTAGGCGGGACGGCGGGCGGCCAGCAGCGCGGCGCACAGGACGGCCGCCGCCGCCCAGCCGCTCTGCGCCGGGGCGCCGTCGAGGTAGTACGAGAGCTGCTCGGACAGGCGGGCCGTCAGGCGGCCGCCCGGGGCGGCGAGCGCCGGGACGAGGACGGCGCACAGCCAGCCGCCGCCGGTCACGGCCGTCGCCGTACGGCAGCCGACGTATCCGGCGAGCGTCAGCGAGGCCAGCGTCAGCGTGAGCCCCGGCAGCAGCCAGGCGGCGGCGCCCGGGGCACCTGAGGAGGGCAGCAGCACACCGGCGAGGGTCAGCAGGGGCAGGCTCACCGCCAGGACGGCGGCCGTCCGGGTCAGCAGCAGGCGCAGCCCGGCGGACGGTGTGGCCGCGGCGATCTCGTGCAGCGGGTCGGCGTGCGCGCCGTAGGAGAGGGCGACCCCGGCGACCGGTACGACGGGGGCGACGGCCAGCAGCAGGGGCAGCGCGCCCCTGAAGCCGGCCCCGTACGCGAGGGCGACCGCGCCGAACGCCACGAGCAGCACGGCCGGCAGCCAGGCTCCGCGTACGGCGGGGCCGGCGGCCCACAGGACGTGGGTGAGGCGCAGGCGGGCGGGCGGCGTCCGCGTCTCCCGGACCGGTGCCCACGACACGGACGCCTCCCGTGGCACGTTCAGCACCGCCTCCCGCACCTCCGCCAGCACCACCCCCGCCGCCGTCCCCCGCACCGCCCGCGAGACCCGGGCCGCGCACCCGCCGCACGTCTCCAGATGTTTCTCCAGCGACCAGGCGTCCGGTTCCGGCAGGGAACCGTCGCCGTATCGGGTGACGAGGTCGTCGGACGCGTGCCAGCCGGTCATGCCGGGCCTCCCATCGCGGACGGGTTCAACTGGGCGAGGGCGGCGCGCAGTTCGGCGCGGGCCCGCAGCGCACGGGACTTGACGGTGCCCTCGGGGATGCCCAGCAGCCGGGCGGCCTCGCGGGTGGTCAGCCCGTCGACGACCGTGGCGCGCAGCACCTCGCGCAGCTCGGGCGAGATCCGGTCGAGGGCGGTGCCGACATCGCCGTACTCCAGCCCCGCCAGCACCCGGTCCTCCGCGGACGGCGCGGCAGCGGCCGGGGCGTGAGCGACCCGAGCCTCGTCGGTCGGCGAGTTCATCGGGGTCGTCGGCAGCCTTCCCGCCCGCTCGTGCGCCCGCCGGGCGTCGATCAGGCGGCGCGCGGCGATGGTCCACAGCCAGCCGCCGGCCTCCTCGCCGCGATGCCCGTGCGCCGACCGCCACACCGTGACGAACGTGTCCTGGAGCACCTCCCGCACGACCTCGGCGTCGGCGCAGCGCCGGGTCAGCCGCGCGTGCAGCCAGCCCGCGTGCCGGTCGTACAGCGCGGCCATCGCCGCCGAGTCCCCGGCCGCGACGGCGCGCAGCAGCGCCGCGTCCGAGTCCCCCTCGTCCTTCTCCCGGTGGCCCCCCATGGGGCGGAACAGTCTCACACCCCGTCTATCGACGGGCCGGGCGCGACCGGTTCGCAGTACCGCGCCGGAAGAGATCCCGAAGAAAGCCGGAACAGATGGAAAAGAACCGGAAGAGAATGTGACTCGACGCACGTTGTTTCCTTCTGCACGTCTGTCGCCGCGACCGCTGGGTAGGGCTGCGATATCCGCACGTCGTACTCGACCTCGATGCACTCGACAAGGAGGCCCCCGTGGCCGCATCGGCACACCTTCTGCTCCCGGCCCTCTCCAAACCCGAGGCGGAGCCCACCGCCTACCTCCAGGCGGAGCCGTCCGCCCTTCCCCACATGGAACCGTCCGCCTATCCCGAGGCGGGACCGTCCGCCGCATCCGATCTTCAGGTGTGCGTGTTCAGCGCGGAGGGGGCCTGCGCCGAGGCGCCCCTGACCAGCGAACCCCCCCTGCCCGACGCCGAACCCCTCACCAGCGAGCCGCCGCTCGCCGACGCCGCCCCGCTGACCAGCGAGTCCGATGCCCTCGCGGAGTTGTAGATGACCGCACCCCGGCCGGCCGAGCCACCCGCCGAGGACCTCTCACGGCTCGCCGAGCTGCATGGCGTCGCCACTTCCTACAGCCCGGCCCCGGATCGCACGGTCGCGGCCTCCGCCACCGCCGTCACCCGGGTCCTGGCTGCCCTCGGCGTCGACGCCGGCACCCCCGGGGCCGTGCGCGCCGCGCTCGCCGCCCGCGAGCGCGAGCTGCGCGAGCGATTGCTGCCGCCGACGGTGGTGTGCTGGAGCGGCGGTACGTCCGCCGCTCTCGACGCCCTCCCGGCCGGCACCCACCTCAGCATCACGACCGAACAGGGCGAGACCCGCGCCGCGGCCGACCAGCTCCCGCCCGGCGTCCACCGTTTGACGGCCACCGCACCCGACGGCCGGACCGCCGACGCCCACTTGATCGTCGCCCCGCCCCGGCTGCCCACCCCGCCCGGACGCTCGTACGGGCTCCTCGTCCAGCTCTACTCCCTCCTCTCACGGCACTCCTGGGGCATGGGCGACCTCGGTGACCTCGCCGAACTGACCTCCTGGGCCGGCCGCGCGCTCGGCGCCGGATTCGTCCAGGTCAACCCGCTGCACGTGGCCGTGCCCGGCACGCCCACCGACCCCTCGCCCTACCGGCCCTCCTCGCGGCGCTTCCCCGACCCCGTGTATCTGCGGATCGAGGACATCCCCGAGTACGCCCATGCCGGGGACGCCGAGAGTCCGCGAGCTGCCGGGTACACCGAGAGTCCGCGGGCGCTGCGGGAGCGGGCCGACCGGTTGCGCGCGTCGGTGCTGGAGAAGGGCGCGCTGATCGACCGGGACGCCGTGTGGGAGCTCAAGCGGGAGGCGCTGGAGCTGGTGCGGCAGGTGCCGCTCGGGCCGGGCCGGCGCGCCGCCTACTGCGACTTCCTCGCCGAGCAGGGCGACGAGCTGGAGGACCACGCCACCTGGTGCGCGCTCGCCGAGGTGCACGGCGCCGACTGGCACCGGTGGCCGGCCGGCCTGCGCGACCCCCGCTCCGCCGAAACCGCACGCGCCCGCTCCGAGCTGATGGACCGGGTCGACTTCTGGTCACGCCTCGCCTGGCTCACCGACGCCCAGCTCACCGCCGCGCAGCGCACCGCGCGCGAGGCGGGCATGCCGGTGGGGGTCGTCCACGACCTGGCGGTGGGTGTCCACCCCGGGGGCGCCGACGCCTGGGCGCAGCAGGAGTACTTCGCGGCCGGGATGTCGGTGGGCGCGCCCCCGGACGCCTTCAACGCCCGCGGCCAGGACTGGGGCCTGCCGCCCTGGAGACCGGACCGACTCGCCGAGTCCGGCTACGCCCCCTTCCGGCGCCTCCTGCGCGCCCTGTTCCGCTACGCGGGCGCGCTGCGCATCGACCACGTCATGGGCCTGTTCCGCCTGTGGTGGGTCCCGCAGGGGGAGGCGCCCACCGAGGGCACGTACGTCCGCTACGACGCCGAGGCCATGCTCGCCGTACTGGTACTGGAGGCCTCGCGGGCCGGCGCGGTGGTGATCGGCGAGGACCTGGGCACGGTGGAGCCCGGCGTGCGCGAGACGCTGCGCGAGCGCGGGGTGCTCGGCACGTCGGTGCTGTGGTTCGAGCGCGACTGGGAGGGCGACGGCCGTCCCCTGCCCCCGGACCGCTGGCGCGCCGACTGCCTCGCCACCGCCACCACCCACGACCTGCCCCCCACCGCCGCCCGCCTCACCGGCGAGCACGTCGAACTGCGCGACAGCCTCGGCCTGTTGACGCGTCCCCTGGAGGAGGAACGGGCGGAGGCGGCGGCGGACACGGCGGAGTGGCTGGGCCTGCTGACCCGGCTCGGTCTGCTGCGGGGCGCGGGCGGCGGCACCGACACGTCGTCGGAGGAGGCCGAGATCCAGGCCGTCCACCGCTACCTGCTGCGCACCCCGGCCCGCATGGTCGGCATCTGGCTCCCCGACACCATCGGCGACCGCCGCCCGCAGAACCTGCCGGGGACGTGGGACCAGTACCCGAACTGGCGGTTGCCGATCGCGGACGCGCAGGGCAGGCCGGTGACGCTGGAGGAACTGGCGGGGGCGGCGAGGCTGCACGCGCTGGTGGAGGTGCTGCGAGCGGGATGATCAGGTGCTCGGTCCCATACGGCACCCCGGGCGCGCGTCCTCGATCGGCGTTCGCTACTTTTGCACCGTGGACAAGAAGAACGCCCTGCGCGCCGGCACCCTGGCGGCCGGTACGACGCTGATGATGCTGCTCATGTCGTCCCCCGCGCTCGCGCTGACCCGCGACGACGGCGACGACCCCGGCCCGGGCCTGAGCGTCATCGAGACGCTGGGCCTCTACGTCGCGGCCCCGCTCGCCATTTTCGCGGTCATCGCGGGCCTGGTGATGGTCCTCGACAAGTCGCACGAATCGCACCGGGTGACCACCCGCAACATCAAGACCAGGCCCAAGGCCGAGTCGAAGGCCTGACGCCCACTTCTTCACCGAGGGCGCCGACCTCGCCGTACGTACGCGCATCCGCCGTACGGGGCGAGATCGGTGCCCTCGGCGTGTTTTCCCGTAATGGCGCGTTTTTCCGGTAATGACGGGGCGCTGCCTACCTGTCGGCCCCGTCACTTCTCCGTAGCGAGCAGCAGTTCCCGCAGCAGGTCGGCCAGGTGGTCGACCTGTTCGGTGTCCAGGGCGGACAGGGCCTCCGTCTGGGCGGCGAGGCCCGCGCCGACCGCCCGGTCGACCAGGTCCAGTCCCTGCTCGGTCAGCGTCACCTGGAGACCTCGGCGGTCGTGGGGGTCGGGGGAGCGGCGCAGCAGTCCGGCCCGTTCCAGCTTGTCGAGGCGACCGGTCATCCCGCCGCTGGTGAGCATGAGCGTCGCCGACAACTGGCGGGGTGAGAGCGCGTACGGCTCGCCGGAGCGGCGCAGGGTGGCCAGCACGTCGAACTCGCCGCGGGCGATCCCGAGGGCCGAGTACACCTTCTCCGTGCGGTCGCCCATCGTGCGCGCGAGGCGGTAGATCCGCCCGAAGACCTCCATGGCCCTGGTGTCCAGGTCGGGTCGTACGGCCGCCCACTGCCCGATGATCGCGTCGACGGGGTCCTTGTGCTCTGCACTCATGCGGTGAGTATCCCGCCCGGTTCCGGTCGGCGGCAAGAAAGTAGCTTGACTGTAAGTTGCTTAGCTCTAAGCTACTTTCCGTCAAGCTACCTTCCGCCAAGCTACCGTCCCAGAAGGATGCCGGTCATGAAACGGCCCGCCACCGTCCTGCTCACCGCCCTCGCCCCCATCTCCTGGGGCACCACCTACGCCGTCACGACCGAGTTCCTCCCGGCCGACCGCCCCCTGTTCACCGGCCTCATGCGCGCCCTGCCCGCCGGACTCGTCCTGCTCGCCTTCGCCCGGGTGCTGCCGCGCGGCGCCTGGTGGGGCAAGGCGGCCGTGCTCGGCGCGCTGAACATCGGCGCCTTCTTCCCGCTGCTGTTCCTCTCCGCGTACCGGATGCCGGGCGGGATGGCGGCGGTCGTCTCGTCGGTCGGGCCGCTGTTCGTCGTGGGCCTGTCGGCGCTGCTGCTGGGACAGCGGCCGACGGTCCGCAGTGTGATCACCGGGGCGGTGGCCGCGTTCGGCGTCAGCCTGGTCGTCCTGCAGGCGGCCGGGGCGCTCGACCTGGTCGGCGTACTGGCGGCCCTCGCCTCGACCGCCTCGATGTCCGCCGGCACCGTGCTCACCAAGCGCTGGGGCCGCCCCGACGGCGTCGGCCCGCTCGCGCTCGCCGCCTGGCAGCTGACCGCCGGCGGCCTGCTCATCGCCCCCATCGCCCTCCTGGTCGAGGGCGCGCCGCCCGCGCTGGACGGCCGGGCGGTCGGCGGATACCTCTACCTCGCGCTGGCGAACACGGCGGTCTCGTACTGGCTGTGGTTCCGCGGCATCGGCCGCCTCACCGCCACGCAGGTCACCTTCCTCAGCCCGCTGTCTCCGCTGACCGCCGCCGTGGTCGGCTGGGCGGCGCTCGGGCAGGCGCTGACACCGGTGCAGTTGGCGGGGATGGCGCTGGCGTTCGGGGCGACGCTGGCGGGCCAGATACGGCCGGGAGCCACCACCCCGATCGCCGACAGCAAGAGGGCGCCCGGCACAAAGCCGGGCGCCCTCACAACCGTATGACCGCCTCCTGCTACTGCGCGGCCGCCGCGTCCGCCGCCTGCGCCTTCAGCGCGCGCTCCACGCCCGCCCGCGACTCCGAAACGAGCCGCCGCAGGGACGCGTTGGGCTCGGCGGAGGCCAGCCACTCGTCCGTCTTGCGCAGGGTCTCCTCGGAGACCTGGATGGTCGGGTAGAGGCCGACCGCGATCTGCTGGGCCATCTCGTGCGAGCGGGACTCCCAGATGTCCTTGACCACCTCGAAGTACTTGTCCGCGTAGGGGGCCAGGAGCTCTCGCTGGTCCGTCTGGACGAAGCCGGAGATGACGGCCTCCTGGACGGCGTTCGGGAGCTTGTCGGACTCGACGACCGATGCCCACGCCTCCGCCTTGGCGCTCTGCGTCGGGCGGGCGGCCCGGGCGGTGGCCGCGTGCCGTTCGCCCGCCGCCGTCTTGTCGCGCTCGTACTCGGCCGCGATCTCCGCCTCGTCGAAGCGGCCCACCGCGGCCAGCCGCTGCACCAGCGCCCAGCGCAGCTCCGTGTCGACGACCAGGCCCTCGATCGTCTGGGAGCCGTCCAGCAGCCCCTCCAGCAGGTCCAGCTGCTCCGGCGTACGGGCGGTCGCCATGAAGGCGCGCGCCCACGCCAGCTGGTGGTCGCTGCCCGCCGCTGCCGAGCGCAGGTGGGCCAGCGTGGCGTCCGTCCAGCGGGTCAGCAGGGCCTCGCGGGCGGTCGGCTCGGAGTAGAACTCGATCGCCATCTTCACCTGGCGGTGCAGCGACTGCACGACACCGATGCCGGACTCCTTGCCGATGCCCGACAGGGCGAGGGAGAGGTAGTCGCGGGCCGCGAGTTCCGCGTCCCTCGTCATGTCCCACGCCGACGCCCAGCACAGGGCACGGGGGAGGGAGGACTCGAAGTCGCCGAGGTGCTCCGTGACGAAGGCCAGCGACTGCTCGTCGAGGCGGACCTTCGCGTACGACAGGTCGTCGTCGTTCAGCAGCACCACGGCCGGACGGCGCTTGCCGACCAGCTGCGGTACGGCGGTCAGCTCGCCGTCGACGTCCAGCTCGATGCGCTCGTCGCGCACCAGCTTGCCGCTGTCGTCGTCGAGTTCGTACAGGCCCACCGCGATGCGGTGCGGGCGCAGGGTCGGCTCGCCCTTGGCGCCGGTGGGCAGTGCCGGGGCCTCCTGGCGGATCGCGAAGGACGTGATGACACCGTCGGCGTCCGTCTCGATCTCCGGGCGCAGGATGTTGATGCCGGCGGTCTCCAGCCACGACTTCGACCAGGCCTTCAGATCACGCCCGGAGGTCTCCTCCAGGGCACCGAGGAGGTCGGAGAGGCGGGTGTTGCCGTAGGCGTGACGCTTGAAGTAGGCCTGTACGCCCTTGAAGAACTCGTCCATGCCGACGTACGCGACGAGCTGCTTCAGCACGGAAGCACCCTTCGCGTACGTGATGCCGTCGAAGTTGACGAGCACGTCGTCGAGGTCGCGGATCTCGGCCATGATCGGGTGCGTGGACGGCAACTGGTCCTGGCGGTAGGCCCACGTCTTCATGGAGTTGGCGAAGGTGGTCCAGGAGTGCGGCCAGCGCGAGTCCGGGGAGTACGCCTGGCAGGCGATGGAGGTGTAGGTGGCGAACGACTCGTTCAGCCACAGGTCGTTCCACCACTCCATGGTGACCAGGTCGCCGAACCACATGTGGGCCAGCTCGTGCAGGATGGTCTCGGCGCGCGTCTCGTACGCGGCGTCGGTGACCTTGGACCGGAACACGTACTGGTCCCGGATGGTCACGGCACCGGCGTTCTCCATCGCGCCCGCGTTGAACTCCGGCACGAACAGCTGGTCGTACTTCTTGAACGGGTACGCGTAGTCGAACTTCTCCTGGAACCAGTCGAAGCCCTGCCGGGTCACCTCGAAGATCGCGTCCGAGTCGAGGTGCTCGGCGAGTGAGGGGCGGCAGTAGATGCCGAGCGGCACGGACCGGCCGTCCTTCTCGTACACGCTGTGGACGGAGTGGTACGGGCCGACGATCAGGGCCGTGATGTACGTCGAGATGCGTGGCGTCGGCTCGAACTCCCAGACGCTGTCCTTGGGCTGGGGGGTCGGGGAGTTGGAGATGACCGTCCAGCCGTCCGGTGCCTTCACGGTGAACTGGAAGGTGGCCTTCAGGTCCGGCTGCTCGAAGCTCGCGAAGACCCTTCGCGCGTCCGGGACCTCGAACTGGGTGTAGAGGTAGGCCTGGTTGTCGACGGGGTCGACGAACCGGTGCAGACCCTCACCGGTGTTGGTGTACGCGCAGTCGGCGACGACCCGGAGGATGTTGCGGCCCTCCAGCAGCCCCGTCAGCGCGATCCGGGAGTCCGCGAAGACCTCGGCGGGGTCCAGCTGGTCGCCGTTGAGCGTCACCTCGTGGACGGTCGGGGCGACCAGGTCGATGAAGGACGCGGCGCCGTTCTCCGCGACGTCGAAGCGCACCGTCGTCACGGACCGGTAGGTACCGCCCTCCTGCGCGCCGGAGAGGTCGAGATCGATCTCGTACGAGTCAACGGTGAGCAGCTTCGCCCGCTGCTGCGCCTCTTCGCGGGTCAGGTTTGTGCCAGGCACCGGTCATCTCCTCGATATGTGTCGGTTCGGCCATCCTTCCATGGGACCGGTACGGAACGCGATGTCCGTTTCCCGCCGGTGGGCAGGGTGCGGGCGCGCGAGCCTTAGGACATGACGACGTACCCCGCACGACCCATCGACCAGGTGGTCCTGAAGGACCTGCGCTCTGCTGACGATCAGGGACGGAAAATGGTTCCCGTGATCGATGACGAGGGCGGGGCCATGCTCCGCTGCTGTCTGCGCCGCAGCGAGCGGGGTGAGCGGATCGCCCTCGTCTCCTACGCGCCCCTGCGCCGCTGGGCGGCCGAGACGGGCGCCGACCCGGGAGCGTACGACGAGCAGGGACCGGTGTTCATCCACGCGGAGGAGTGCGCGGGGCCGGACGGGGACGACCTCCCCTTCACCAACGCCCACCGCACGGTCCGCCGGTACTCGGCCGAGGGGCACATCCTGGGCGGGCGGATCGTGGAGGAGCCGGACGGGCAGGACGGGTTCGAGGCCGCCTTCCGGAACGCGTTCGACGACCCGGCCGTGGCGCTCGTCCACGTCCGGGCCGTCGAATACGGATGCTTCCTCTACGAGGTGCGCAGGCCTTGAGGGTCAGCTACGAGGTGCGCAGGCCTTGAAGGTCAGCCCTTGAGCTCGGCCGCCACCAGCTCCGCGATCTGCACCGCGTTCAGCGCGGCGCCCTTGCGGAGGTTGTCGTTGGAGACGAAGAAGGCGAGGCCGTTGTCGACCGTCTCGTCGCTGCGGATGCGGCCGACGTACGACGGGTCCTGGCCGGCGGCCTGGAGAGGGGTCGGGACTTCGGTGACCGCGACGCCGGGGGCCCCGCCCAGCAGCTCCTTCGCGCGCTCCACGGTGATGGGGCGGGCGAACCGGGCGTTGACCTGGAGGGAGTGGCCGGTGAAGACGGGCACGCGGACGCAGGTGCCGGACACCTTCAGCTCCGGGATCTCCAGGATCTTGCGGGACTCGTGGCGGAGCTTCTGCTCCTCGTCGGTCTCGTTCAGACCGTCGTCCACGATCGAGCCGGCGAGGGGGAGGACGTTGTACGCGATCGGCGCGACGTACTTGTTCGGCGCCGGGAACTCCGCAGCCGAGCCGTCGTGCGTCAGCTTCGGCGCGTCCTCGCCGACCTTCTTGACCTGCTCGAACAGCTCGTCCACGCCGGCCAGACCGGAGCCGGACACCGCCTGGTAGGTGGCGACGACCAGGGCCTCGAGCTCCGCCTCCGCGTGCAGCGGCTTCAGCACGGGCATCGCGGCCATCGTCGTGCAGTTCGGGTTGGCGATGATGCCCTTGGGGCGGTTGGCGATCGCGTGCGGGTTCACCTCGGCGACCACGAGCGGTACCTCCGGGTGCCGCCGCCATGCGGAGGAGTTGTCGATCACCACCGCGCCCTGCGAGGCGACCTTCTCGGCCAGCGCCTTCGAGGTCGAGCCGCCCGCGGAGAACAGCACGATGTCCAGGCCGCTGTAGTCGGCCGTCGACGCGTCCTCCACCGTCACGCCGTCCAGGACCGTCCCCGCCGAGCGGGCCGAGGCGAACAGGCGCAGCTCGGTGACCGGGAAGTTCCGCTCCGTGAGGATCCTGCGCATGACCGTGCCGACCTGACCGGTGGCTCCGACGATTCCGACCCTCACGGCGACTCCCTCTGTCTGTCTCTGCCTGTGTTTACGTACGTGTTTCCTGGCCGAGGTTTTTCCATCATGCGGCCGACCCCGGTCCGCCTGTCCAATTCTTTGCGCGCCATGCCCGAGGACTGGGACACCCCGGATCGGCCGACGGTTGCACAACTCCCGTCCACACCCCTACTGAGCTGCAGGAATTTCGCCCTACGGCCGCTCGGCACCGCAAGCTGTGCTGCCTCCCGCGGCAGTGTGACGTACGCCTCTGAACGATTGCCCGAGGTTGTGCCGAACGTTTCCGCGCGCTGCGGCGTCGTAGAAGAAACGCGGTGAGGGGAGGGGTGTCTGTGCTGCGCAGAAAGGCCCGCCGCGCCCAGGGGGAAGCACACGGCGATCCTCTGGACGCGGCTCAGGAACGCCGGGTGCGGGCGGTGCTCGCGCTCGGTGGCGTGCCGCAGGCGGACCTGCCGGACGGGGTGCAGCAGGTCCGCCTGCGGTTGCTGGAACGCACGGCGCGCGGGGACGAGGCGCCGCGTGACGTGTCCGCGTGGGCGGCGGTCGTCGCCTCCAACCTGGCCATGGACTGGCACCGGGCCAAACGCCGCCAGGAGCGCGTCGGCGAGCGCCTGGCCTCCCTGCGCCAGTTGGAACACCTCTCCGACGAGGACACCAGCCTGCTCTCCCTGGCCGTCGCCCAGGGCCTGGACGAGCTGCCCGACGCCCAGCGCCAGGTCCTCGTCCTGCGTTTCTACGCCGACCTGCCGGTGCGCGGGATCGCCGAGGAGCTCGGCATCCCCGAGGGCACGGTCAAGAGCCGGCTGCACACGGCGGTACGGGCCCTGCGCGCCCGCCTGCACGAGGACGAGGTGGTGTGACGTGACCGCCGAACACGAAGGACACCCTGGAGGACCGGCCGGAGGACCGGCCGGAGGACCCGCCGGCCTGGACGCGCTGATGGCCGCGATCACCGACGAGCCGCTCACGGACGAGGCCCGCGCGGACGCCGCCTTCATGGCCGAGCACCGGTCGGCGGCCGCCGATGTGGCGCTGCTGCGGGAGCAGCTGGGGATCATCGGCCGCACCCTCGGCGAGCCGCCGAAGGCCCCCGAGCCCGTTCCGGTACGGCCGTCCTGGTCCCGGCCCCGGCCCCGGCGCCGCGCGTTCAACCTCGCCTTCGGCACCCTCGCCGTGGCCGCCGCGGCGGCCGTGGTGGCGGGCATGGGGTGGCTGCTGGCGCAGGCCGGGGGCGGCATCGGCGCCTCGTCGGACAGCGGCAGCGGAAGCGACAGCGCGGCCTCCAAGCAGGAGGACGGCACCCGCTTCGGCAGCCCCCGCTATCTGGCCTGCGCCCGCACCGTCGTCGAGGGCAAGGTCACCGGTGTCGAGCGACTCCCCGGCACCGACACCTTGCGCGTCGCCGTGCACGTGACCCGCTACTACAAGCCGGCCAAGGGCGAGGAGGAACTGGTCTTCGTGATCGACCGGTACGACGTCACCCGCGTCGAGCGGGGCGACCCGGTGCTGCTCGGTATCCCGCAGGGCGCCGCCGTGCCCGACCACTGGGTGGTAGGTGCTCAGAACGTCGCCCGCGAACGGGCCTGGATCACCGGCTCGTTGGCCGAGTCGCGGCAGCTCACCTGCGAATGAGCACACGAGCACATGAGAAGGGGCGGGCGCCCGTACGGACGCCCGCCCCTCGGCCGTACCGGATCGGTTACGGCGTGACCTTCTCGATCTTCACGCTGCCGATGCCCGCGACCGTGCCGCGCGCGTTGACCAGCTGGACCTGGCCGAAGAACTCACGGCCCTCCGGCGCGGCGGCCAGCGCCGTGACGCTGCCGGAGACCGTCGCCGAGTCGCCCGTGCCGAGCTTCACCGGCGCCGACCCGTCGACCGTGACGGTGCCGAGCGCGGAGGAGAAGAACACGTCCTGGTAGTCGTACGCGGTGGAACCGGCCGGGACCGCGTAGCCGATGACCTGGACGGTGTACGTGCCGGCGGCCGGGTCGGCCACGGAGACCGACTCCTCCGAGTCACCGTCGGCGGAGCTGCCGACTTCCTCGCCGGCCGCGTCGTAGACAACCAGGTCAAGGTCGGCCGCCGCGTCCGAGACGTTGCCGATCGCCACGTCCAGGGACTTGGCGCCCGCGGGCACCTCGACCGTGGTGGTGTGGGTCTCGTCCTCGGCGATGGTCGGCCGGGCCGACTTGGAGGAGCCGAGCGGGCCGCCCACCAGCTTGCCGTCGATGGCGGCGAGCTTGTTCGTCACCTTCCAGGAGGCGGCGGCCGGGGTGCCGACCTTGGCCTCGGACACGGTCACGGTCTCCGGGTCGAAGGCCGCGCCGAGGACGGTGACGTCCAGCTTGTAGGGGTTGTCGAGCAGCGGCGACGTACGGCGCGACTCGACCTCGACCTCCCAGACACCCGGCACGGGGTCGGCGTACGAACGCACGTCGGGTCGGCAGGGGGTGCTCGCCGGGTTGGTGTAGTTCGGGTAGCAGTCGATCGTCGCCGTCGAGTCGACCGGAACGCCGTACGGGTGGATGGCGATGAACCGCGTCTGGCTCTTGCCCTTCAGCCCGCCGATCGCGACCTCCAGGGACTTGGCGCCCTCGGGCACGGTCACGAAGTACGAGTGGTTGCTGTTGCGCTGCACCGAACTCGACGTGGAGTGGGTGTAGTTCAGCGGCGTCGAGACCACGACCGTCGTCAGGACCTGCCGGTCGACGCCCTCGGTCTTCGGGTCGTCGACCTCCAGGATCGCGCTCTTGAGGCCCGCGGACTTCGGCGCGGCCTGGACCTTGACGGTCACCGGCTGGTTCAGCGGCAGCTTGACCTCGTCCGAGCCGACGATCTTGAAGGTGCTCGCGGCGTTGTTCTCGAAGCGCAGCTCGTGCCGGATCGCCTTGTCGGCGCCGGACGTACGGGTCAGCGTGATCTCGTACGTCTTCTTCTGGCCGGCCTTCAGGCCGCCCTCACGGTCGTACAGACCCGTACCGAAGCCCGGCGTCTTGAGGAACTGGTCGATCGCGGTGTCGACCGGCGCCTTGACCGCGTAGGTGTGCGCGGTGGCGTCGTCGAGGATGGAGTCCCAGGCGTCCTCGATGTCGATGAGGCCCGCGCCCTCCTCGTACGCCTGCACACCCTTGATGTGGTCGGCGGTGGAGGTCAGCGCGGTGCGCAGGGTGGCCGGGGCGAGGTCGATCTTCTTCGCCTTGGCGGCGCTCAGCAGCAGCGCGGAGGCGCCCGCGGCCTGCGGGGACGCCATCGACGTGCCCTGGAGCATGCCGTAACCGGCCGGCAGCGCGTAGCCCGCCTCGGCGACCGGGGCGCCCGGCAGCCAGGTCTGGATGGTGTTGACCGCGGCGCCGGGGGCGACCAGCGTCGGCGTGAACCCGCCGTCCTCACGCGGGCCGCGCGAGGAGAACGGCATCATCGCGTACTTCTTCTCCACGACCGAGCCGTAGTTGGAGGCCCAGGTCTGCTTGGAGATGGACGCGCCGACGGAGATGACCTTGTCGGCCAGGGCCGGGTCGCCGATGGTGTTGGCGCCGGGGCCGGAGTTGCCGGCCGAGACCACCAGCTGGACGCCGTAGGTGTCGATCAGCCGCGTGTACAGCTCGGCGCGCGCGTTGTTGCCGTCGTTCAGCGCCGGGAGGCCGCCGATCGACATGTTGACGATGTCGACGCCGCGGTTGACGACCAGGTCGATCATGCCCTCGGTGAGCGCCACGTTGGTGCAGCCGGGGCCGAACTCGCAGGCCCGGGACGAGACGATCTTCGCGCCCGGAGCGGCACCGTTCATCTTGCCGCCGAACAGGCCGTTCGCGGCGGTGATGCCGGCGACGTGGGTGCCGTGCTCGCTGGAGATCATGCCGATGTTGACGTAGTCGGCCTTGGCTCCGGCGTCGTTGTAGACGACGTCCTTGCGGATCTCGACGACGAACGGGATGCGCTCGGCGACCTCGGTCGCCGGGTTGTCCGTGCCGAAGTAGCCGATCTGGTAGCCGTCCTTGTACGGCTTCATCGGCTCTTCGTCACCGAAGTCGAGGTCGTCGTCGAGGTCGACACGCACGGTGCCGGACGCGGCGTCGAACAGCACGCCCCAGGCGTCGGTCTTGTCGCCGTCGCGATTGACGTCGCCCGCCTGGTCGCCGCCGGCGGTCGCGGACTCGTAGAAGTAGTTGAACTTGTACGAGCCGGCCGGGGCCTTGAACGTCTCGGCGACACCCGTGTTGGCCGGGGTGGCGGAGAACGCCGGACCGGCCACCGAGGCGAGCATCCGCCGCCACGAGCCGTCGCCGTCGGAGACCGGGTCGGTCGACGTCACCCAGTCGACGATCTTCCGCTCGCCGGTGGTGGTCTTCCGCAGCGCCGGGTGGGCGAGGTCCACGCCCGAGTCGAGGATGCCGATGGTGACGCCGCGGCCGTCCGCCTTCGGGTGGTCCTCCACGAAGTCGACGGCGCCCGTCTCGAAGGACGGGTTGTACGGGTTCTCGGCGGGGGTCTTCCTGTTCGGCGCCGTGGGTGCGGCCGTGCCCTTGGCCGTGGCGCCCTCGGCGGCGTCCGCGCTCGGCGTCGGGTCGTCCAGCGGGATCTCCTGCCGCAGGTCGATGCCGTGCACGGAGGAGAGCTTCGCGGCGGCGGCGATGGCCGCGTCGGCCTTCGAAGTGGGCACGGTGGCGCGGACGTAACCGAGCTTGTCGTAAGTACGGCCGACCAGGCCGCCCTTGACCGAGTCGAGCTGGTCGGCGACCTTCTCGGTCTGCCCGGGCGCGGTCGCGACCATCATCGTGACGCTCTTGTCGCCGTCGGCCTTGGCCTCGGCGAGTGCGTCGGCGTCGTCGGAACCGAGCTTGTCCTGGGCGGACTTCACGCTCGGGTCGGCGGCGACGGGCGTGTCGTCGGCGGCGAAGGCCAGGGGTATCGGCCCGGCCGCGGAGAGCGCGGCCACGAGACCGGCGGCCACGGCGATACGGGCCATGCGTCTCGCGCCCGGTATCGGTTCCTGCTGGGGGGTGAGGGTCATCGGCATCCCTTGTGCGTAAAGGAACGAGCGTCAGCGACCGAGGCTGATCAGCCTTGGCCGCGATCGTCCGAAAGATGCTCCCGGACGATCGCTCAGCTTTATGCAAGGGGTGTGAGTTTGGTGAGAGTTGGCTGAATCTCAAGAGATGTATGGGGAAAACCCGCTATCCCTTTTCTGGAGATGAGCCGCAAAGGCGACAAGTCACTCAGACGCCCTTCGTGCGCGCGTAATGGCGGGACGCCTTCGCCCGGTTCCCGCACGCGGCCATCGAGCACCAGCGGCGCGTGCCGTTCCGCGAGGTGTCGAAGAAGTGCAGGATGCACGCCTCGTGGGCGCAGCCGCGGATCCGGTCGGGCGCGGTGGTGAGCAGCTCCAGGTAGTTGCGGGCGGCGAGCCAGGCGGGGCCCCATGAGGGGTCGGCGAACTCGGGCAGTTCGCCGGGCCCTTGCGCGGTGAGCGTGGCCCGGATCCGCCCGTGCGCGAGAACGGCGTCGACGAGGCGGGCGCCCTCTTCCGGTGGTCCGTCCACGGCCGCCTTCAGCGCGTCGCGGGCCTGAAGGGTGTGGCGCAGGACCTTGGTGTCGGGGGCGTACCCGCCGCTCAGCCCGTTCGTGTCGAGCCACACCGCGAGCCCGTCGAGGTCGGCGAGGAGGTCCTGGGCCTCTCCCTCCCGCATCCACCGCGTATTGAGCAGGTCGAGCGCGAGCGGCTCACCGGTGAGCGGGCGCGGGTCGCGAGCGGCGGACATGTGGGGCTCCTTCCGTGCTAACCGGTCAAGGGTACGTCACCGGTTGACGACCTCTCCTTCTAACCCTTAATCTCGATTACGACGGTTACATACGAGGGTTGCACACGAAGGGGACCGCCATGACCCTGCACACCGGCCACATCGGCCTGAACGTCACCGACCTCGACCGCTCGCTCGCCTTCTACCGGGACGTCCTGGAGTTCTCCGTGATCGCCGAGGGCAAGGAGGAGGACCGGCGGTACGCGTTCCTCGGCGACGGCGAGAGCCTCGTGCTCACCCTCTGGCAGCAGGCGGGACAGCCGTACGACACCGGCCGCGCCGGCCTGCACCACCTCGCCTTCGAGGCGGCGTCGATCGAGCAGGTCAGACACCCCATGTCGTTTGGTGTCAAGCGGCCGGGGTGTGGGCGTGGTGTGACCAGGCGGTCGCTTCGTCGTAGGGGGTTCGGGTTTTGAGGCATCCGTGGAGGATGCCGACGAGGCGGTTGCCGAGTTGGCGCAGGGCCGGGTTGTAACCGGCTTCGCGGGCGCGTTGCTTGTCGTAGTAGCGGCGGGCGCCGGGGGATGCCCGCAGGGCGGAGAACGCCTGGGTCTGCAGCGCGTCGGCGAGGCGGTTGTTGCGGACGTAGCGGGCCTGGACGGTGTGGTTCTTGCCGGAGGCCCGGGTGATGGGGCTGGTGCCGGCGTAGTTCTTGCGGGCTTTCGCGGACGCGTAGCGGGTGGGGTCGTCTCCGAACTCGGCGAGCACCCGGGCGCCGGTGATCTCCGCGATGCCGGGCATCGAGAGGTAGATCTCAGCGTCCGGGTGCTTCAGAAAATGGGCCTTCACCTGCTTTTCCAGGTCGGTTATCTGCTCGTTGAGGGCGATCAGCAGCTTCGCGTGGGCGGTGGCGGTGGCCGCGTAGGCGGCGGTGACCGGCTCGGGCAGGCCGAGTTGCTTCTCGCGCAGCGCGGTGATGATCGTGGCTGCCTTCGCGTCCCGGTTGTGCCGGCGGGCGCGGGCCAGGACGGCGGTGATCTGGGTGCGGGTCAGCTTTGCCCCGGCCGCCGGGGTGGGGGCCTTGATCAGCAGTTCCAGCGCGTCCGTGCTGGTCAGCGTGAGATCCGCGTAGGCGTGCAGGGCGGCGGGGAAGTACTCGCGCAGCGTGCTGCGCAGCCGCTGGAAGGTGCGGGTGCGTTCCCAGATCAAGGTCTGGTGGGCGCGGGCGACGACCTTGACGGCCTGGGCCTGCTCGCTGTCCCCGGCCACCGGACGCAGCTGGTCCCGGTCGATGCGGACCATGTCGGCCAGCGCGTGCGCGTCGCCCTTGTCGCTCTTGGCACCGGAGGAGCCGTACCGCTCCTTGAACCGGGCGGCCTGCCGGGGGTTGATGGCATAGACCCGGTAGCCGGAGGCGATCAGCGCCTGCACCCACGAACCACGGTCGGTCTCGATCCCGATCACCACCCCGGCCGGATCAAGGTCCTCGCCGCCGTGCTTCGCAACGAGCTCGTGCAGCTTCGCGATCCCCTCCACGCCCTCGGACAGCCTCGCCACGGCCAGTTTCCGGCCCGCCTCGTCCTGGACCTCGACATCATGGTGGTCTTCGGCCCAGTCATCGCCGATCAGCAGCAACTCACCCTCCCAGTCCGGTACTTCGCTCCGTGCAGCCCGCGGAAGGCGCGGCACGCGGCCTAATGGATCCAGTGCTCACGCCCCACTGCCCGGCGGGCACGCCACCCCATCAACGGTCTGGCCTCCCGGCCGACCAGCAGGGGCACGGTCTGACCTCAGAAGTCGGATACTTCCGGCGGCGTGAGTGCTCACCTGCTGGCGGCTACGGCACCGAGTCTCTACGACCCGACAGCTCCCATTAGGCGGTACGAGGAGGCACTGCGCGCCTACGGCGTCGACTTCGCCCACGACGGCGTGGTCGCCCACGGCGAGGGCACGGCGTCCGGCGGCATCTTCTTCCACGACCCGGACGGCACCCGCCTGGAGATCTCGGTGCCGGAGGGCGCACAAGGGGCGCCCGTGCCCCACGATGCCGCTCCGACCTGCGGGTTCTTCTAGTCATGGGCGTGTATCACGCGGGCTCGCGCGCGGTGCAGGACCGGGTCGGCGTACGGGACCTCGCCGACCACGTCGGCCGGGCCGTCGGGCAGGGCATCAAACCGGTGGCCGCGGCCTTCCTGGAGCTCCAGCCCTTCCTGGTGCTGGGTGCCGCCGACCCGGAGACGGGCAGGGTGTGGTCGACGGTGGTGACCGGCCCGCCCGGGTTCGTGCGGGCGACGGGGCCCCACCAGATCTCCGTCGCGGTCTCCGTCGCGGGCGGGCCATCCCCGGCCGACCCTCCCCCACTGCTTAACGCGTGGGCGGTGCCCCCAGCGACGGCGCTCGCCACGCCGGGCACCCCCGTCGGCACCATCGCCCTCGACCCCCGCACCCGCCGCCGTATGCGCCTCAACGGCCGACTGCGGCCCACGGCACGGGGATTCGCCGTCGAGGCCGACCGGGTGTTCGCCAACTGCCCGAAATACCTGCAGAAGAGGGAGTCGTACGAGACGGTCGACGACCGCACCCCGGGAACTCCCCGGCGCGGCGGCGAACTGACCCCACGGCAAGAGGCGTTGGTGACCGCGGCCGACACCTTCTTCCTGGCCACCGTGCACCCGGACGGAGCCGACGCCAGCCACCGGGGCGGCAACCCCGGCTTCGTACGCGTCGATTCACCCCGCGAACTGAGCTGGCCCGACTACCCCGGCAACGCCATGTTCCTCACCCTCGGCAACCTGACGACGGACCCGCGCGCGGGCCTGCTCTTCCTCGACTGGACGACGGGCACGGTCCTGCACCTCACCGGCGAGGCGCGGACGGAGTTCGACGCGGACGGCGAGCGCCGGGTGCGCTTCACGCTCACTGAGTCCGTCGAGACCGAAGGAGCCGTGCCGTTGCGCTGGTCCGCGCCCGAATACTCGCCTGCCAATCCCGACCCGACGGGTTAACGTCCCGGAGTGCGAACGAAGTTGAGGGTGGCGGCCTACGCCATTTGTGTGCGCGACGGACAACTCCTGCTCTCCCGCTCCCCGGCACTCGACGGCGGCCCGCCCGAGTGGGTCCTGCCAGGCGGCGGCATGGAGCACGGCGAGGACCCGCATGACACCGTCCTGCGGGAGGTGGAGGAGGAGACCGGGTACCGCATCGAGGCCACCTGCCTCCTCGGCGTGGACTCCAGCCGCCGCACCTCCCCCCGCCGCTTCGGCCGGCGTGCCGTCGACCACCACGGCGTACGGCTCGTCTACGAGGCCCGGGTCACCGGCGGCGAACTCCGCTACGAGATCGGCGGCTCCACGGACATGGCCGCCTGGCACGACCTGGACGCCGTACCCGCCCTGAACCGCGTCCGGATGGTGGACATCGGACTAACGCTGTGGCGCCAGCGGCCGGCATCGGGGCGGGTTGCACTCGTGGACGAGTAACTCCCTCGGCAACTCCCTCGGCAACTCCCTCGGCAGGACCGGGGAACCGCTCCCCTGCCCCGGGAGATGAACATGGAGTAACCGGTTCCCGGCCGTCCGGGAGCGGGTCATGGACGCGCAGGGTAGTCCAAGATCGACGTACGGTGATCGGCGTTGCCCGTTGCCGTCTCGTTCACGCGCAGGTCATTCCCGGTGCCAACGATCCACAGTGAGCGGGATGTTCGCTACAGCGACCGCCCGCGAACCACTGCCGACGCGTTCGCACTCGGGGAGATCGCGCCATGTCGCGCACACGCTCTGTCGCCGGCCCCACGCTGGGGGTCCACCGCCGTACCGTCCTCGCCGCCACCGCGGCGGTGTCCGTCTCCGCAGGCGTCGGCTACGCCCTGCGGCCCACCGACAGCCGGGCCGCCACCACGGACACGGGCGCCCGCCCGGCCGAGGCGCCCGTGGCACAGTCCCGCAGGGCGCCGGCCGCGCCCCTCGCGCCGTACACCCGCGGCACCACGCTCGCCACGGTCGCCGCCCCGCGCACCAGCTCCGGCTACCGCCGCCTCGGCGACGGCCCCGGCTGGAACCGCCGGGTCCGCGGCGAGCTGGCCGCGCCGAAGACCGGCCGGGCCGGCCGCCGCACCACACTCGCCGCCTTCGTGCAGCTCACCGACCTGCACCTGATCGACGCTCAGCACCCGATGCGGCTCGAGTACCTGCGCTCCGCCGACATCCACGCCTGGCGGCCGCACGAGGCGCTGACCGTGCACGGCGCCGTCTCGCTCGTCGAACGGATCAACGCGCTGCGGGGCGCCCCCGTCACCGGCGCCCCGCTGCACTTCGCCATGACCACCGGCGACAACACGGACAACAACGCGGGGTCCGAGCTGGAGTGGTTCCTGAAGGTCATGAGCGGTGGCCGCATCACCCCCAACACCGGGGACCCGCGCCGCTACGAGGGCGTCCAGAACAGCGGCCTCAAGCAGTACTGGCAGCCCGACACCACCGCCCGCGACGCCGACAAGCAGCTCGGCTTCCCGCACCTCGAAGGCTTCCTGGCCGCCGCCGTACGGGAGTTGAACAGCCCCGGACTCAACCTGCCCTGGTACTCCACCGTCGGCAACCACGACTCCATGCCGCTGGGCTGCTACGGCCTCGGCGACTCCTGGCTCGCCGAGTACGCCGTCGGCGGCAAGAAGCTGATGAGCCTGTCCGCGTCCGAGGCGAAGAAGCTCCAGGACACCATCAAGAACGACGAGGACCCCAAGGGCACCGGCTTCCGCGACCTGCTCAAGGCGCACACCCGGGACATGCGCTCGGTCACGCCGGACGAGCGGCGCGCCCCCTACACCGCCGCCGAGTACCTCAAGGCCCACCTGGACCCGACCCACCGCGGCCTCGGCCCGGTCGGCCACGGCTACTCCACCGCGAACCTCGACACGGGCACCCAGTACTACAGCTTCCGCATCGCCGACGACGTCATCGGCATCAGCCTCGACACCACCGACCCCGGCGGCCACTACAACGGCTCCATCGGGACGGCCCAGCTGAAGTGGCTGGACAAGACCCTGCGGGACAACAAGGACTCGTACGCGATCGTCTTCAGCCACCACACCAGCAAGACGATGGAGAACACCCGCCCCGACCCCGCCCGCCCCGGCGAGCGCCGCCACAACGGCGAGGAGGTCATCGCCCTCCTCGCCAGTCACGCGGGCGTGCTCGCGTGGGTGAACGGCCACATCCACCGCAACGACATCACCCCGCACTCCGCCCCCGACGGCCGCTCCTTCTGGGAGATCTCCACCGCCTCCCACGTCGACTACCCCCAGCTCGCCCGCGTCATCGAGGTGGCGGACAACAAGGACGGCACCATCTCCCTCTTCACCACCTGCATCGAGTCCTCGGCTCCCCACCGCACGGACTTCGCCGACCTCTCCCAGACCGGCCTCGCGGCCCTCTACCGAGAGCTGTCCTTCAACGCACCGGGCGCACAGACGCACCTGGGGGGCGACTCCGACGACCGCAACACCGAGCTGGTGCTGAAGAAGGGCTGAAACCTGCTCACGCACGGCGGTCGGCGCAGCCGTCCTGCGCGAGGACGGTCACGACGGCGCGACCTACACCCTGACCGGCCCGGCGGCGACCACTCCGCGCGAGCGTGCGGCAGCGATCGCCGAGGCGCTGGGGGAGCGGGTCCACTTCGTGGAGCAGACCCGTGAGGAGGCCCGAGAGCAGATGACGCGATTCATGTCGCCGCCGGTGGCCGAGGGCACGCTGGCGGCCCTGGGCGAGCCGAAGGGGGAAATTGGCGGATCCGTTCCACCCCTGCGAGGGAAAACCGCAGGTCACGTGGCCGTGCCGGTGGAACACATCTGCCAATCACTGGATGAGCGTCCGGTCCGGCTGCGCGGCGCGAAGTCTGGTCGCCGTGTTCGGGTCGGCGGGGAGGAACGTCTCCAGCTTGAGGTCGGTGACGGCGGCGTCGTGGGCGGTGGTGAAGGTCGCGATCATGGCGAGGAGCCTGAGATCGCCCTGGCGAGAGGCGAGTTCGAGGGGCACCGCGAAGCCCAGATGGGGTACGTCCGCGGCGGGCGGCGCGTAGCCCTCGAGTTCGGTGACGAGGGCGGCGAGACGGTCGTCGGGGTTGCGGGTGAGTTCCGCGCGCAGGTTCCCGAGAATGTGGCGTGACCAGTGGGCGAGATTGCGCACCCGGGGCGCCATTCCCTGCGGATGCAATCCCATTCGGTAGGCGTTCCATCGGCCTTGGCACAGCTCCGGCGCGGCGCCCTCGGTCATGACCCCCATCGCGTCGTTGACCGCGAGCACGTCTCCGTGACGGTTCATGACGAACGCCGGATAGGGCCGGTGCCCGTCGAGAACCTCCTGCAGCGCCTGACGTACGGCGCTCAACTCCGGCCCGTCCGGGCCACTGTCGGACACGAGAGGGGCGAATCCCGCGGCGAGCAGCAGGCCGTTCTGCTCCCGCAGGGGGAGGTCCAGCGACGTGGCGAGCCGTACGACGAGGTCCCGTCCCGGCGTCGAGCGGCCGCTCTCGACGAAGCTCAGGTGGCGCTGCGTCGTGTTCGCCCGCAGGGCCAGATCCAGCTGGCTCAGCCTGCGCCGCTGCCGGTACCCGCGCAGGGTCTCCCCGAAGGTCATGGCCCCATTGTCCGGGCCGTGGCGATTCCCCAGAGGGAATTGGCCCCATGCCCTCCGCCGCGCATGCTCCTGCCATGACGGACAACGCACTGCACGAACTGGCCGAGACTTACGTGACGCTCTGGAACGAGCCGGACCCCGTTGCCCGCCGCACGGCCGTCCGGAGCCTGTGGGCGGCGGACGGCGCCCATGTCCTGCACCCGTCCGAGGAGATCAGGAAGGCCGCCGCCGGTCTGGGCTTCGGCTCCCCGGCCCTCGAAGCCCACGGTCACGAGGCGATCGAAACCCGTGTCACCCGTGCCTACGAGGACTTCGTCGCCACCGGCGAACTCACCTTCGCGCTGGGCGGCACCCCGGTACGCCTCCGCGACGCGGTCAAACTCACCTGGCGCGCGGTACGCACCGCCGACGGGGTGGATGCGGGGGGCGGGCTCGACATCCTGCTCCTCGACCGGGACGGCCGCATCGTCACCGACTACCAGTTCCCTGACTGACGCGCCTGGCCGGCGGAGGCCGGGGCACTCCGGGCAACGGGGACCGCCACGCCCCGTCGCACATGCGAGGAGGGGCCCCGGTTCGCGTCCGGCGGCCCCTCCTCTCCCCTCCTGATGCCGGCCCCGGTACGTCACTACCGGGGCAGCACCACGACATACGCGGCCGGTTCACGGTCGCCGGCCGCCATCAGTGCCGTACGGACCACCGTCGCCTGCTGCTCAAGCGCCTCCCGCAGCTTCTTCGGTGTGATGTGGACGACCGTGATGCCCAGCCGCTCCAAGTGCTCGCGCTTGCGGGCGTACTCGGACCACAGGGCGTCGTCCTCCTGCCGATGGCCTTGGCGGGGGGCGCGGGTGTCCAGCTCCACCGCGACCGCCTGCTCCGGCCAGTACGCGTCCAGGCCGCCGAGGTGGGGCCCGCCGGGGAGCCTCAGGTCCACGTTCCAGACCGGGTCCGGCAGGCCGTACTCCCGGACCATCCGGTACAGACCGTCCTCCGCGATCGCCCGTCCCTCGGCCAGCAGGGAGTCCACCGCGTCCACCACATGCGGCCGGCTCAGCAGCTTCGCCCGGTTCAGCTCCCGTACGACGGCGGAGGGTTCGCAGTGGCCGCCGCGCACCGCCTCCGTCAGCAGGCGGCGTACGGCGCCCGCGTCCGCCAGTTCGGCCACCGCGTCGGCCAGGGCGCGCGGCACCGGGGCGACCGGGACGCCGGTGACATGCTGCGGGGCCGGCAGGGCCGCCGTACGGACGATGCGGGCGCAGCCCGTCGAGCGCAGCCGGCGCAGGCGGGGGACCAGGACGTCGATCGTGTCCAGGGAGGTCGGCGGGGGAGTCGAGGAGAAGCCGTGCAGCGTGAGCGCGGTCATGCCCGTGATCACCGCCTCCGTGTACACCGGCCGGTGCGGTTCCTCCGCGCCGGGCTGGGCCGGGACCGACGTGGTCTGCTGCCGTGCCGCGTACATCAGCACCGCGTGCAGTCGCTCCTCGCTGGTCGGCGGGCCGGAGTGGAGGAGGAAGACGCCGGGGAGGATCTGCTGCCAGGGGCCGCCGGGGCGGCACTGCTCGTTGGTGTCGGCGGCCGTGACGCCGTGCGCGCGCAGCTGTGCGGCCGTGACTACGCCGCGGTGCCCCTCGGAGAGGTGCCGGAGGGGGCGGGGGGAAAGCGGGGGGAGCGGGGTGTTGTGGTTCATGACCCGGAGGTTCCCGCAGTCGATCCGGCCTTGAACCGCTGTTACACGGCCGTCGGAAAATCCGGACAAGCCAGCACTAAAGGACGCATGTTCGGATGCCGAATAGGCGCGGAAAACCCCTGGTCCGTTCGGGTGTGGACCAGGGGTTACGGCGACTATTGCCTGAATTCCGTAACGGCTACCGGACGCCGAATCTCAGGCCAAAGCTCGGCGGCAGGTCAAAGCTCGCATCAGGCCAGAGCTCGGCATCAGGTCTCACCACAACCTCACCCGGCCGCCCTCGCGTCACACGCCTGCCCCCGCAGCCCCCGCGCCAGGTCGTCCCGCGCCTCCAGCACCAGCCTCCGCAGCGCCGGTGCCGCGTCCTCGTGGGCCGCGAGCCACGCGTCCGTCGCGTCCAGCGTCTCCTGCGACTGCTGGAGCGACGGGAACAGCCCGGAGACGATGTGCATCGCGATCTGGATCGACCGCTCCTGCCACACCCGCTCGATCGCGGCGAAGTACTTCTCCGCGTACGGCGCGAGCAGCTCCCGCTGCGAGGGCCGGTCGAAGCCCGCGATGGTCGCCTCGACCAGGGCGTTGGACAGCGCGTCCGACTCCACCACCTGTGCCCAGGCCTGCGCCTTGACCGCCGCCGACGGCCGGGCGGCGAGGCAGCGGACCTGGTGGCGCTTGCCGGACGCGGTGTCGTCGCGGGCCAGTTCCGCGGCCAGTGCCTTCTCGTCGGCGTACCCGTGCACGACCAGCGGCTCCAGGAACGCCCACCGCAGCTCCTGGTCGACCTCCAGTCCCTCGATGGCCGACGTGCCGTCCAGCAGGCCCCGCAGCGTCTCGAAGGCGCCCGGGGCCTCCGCCGTCCGGGCGTAGAAACGCGCCCACGCCAACTGCTGCTCGCTGCCCGGCTCGGCGCCGTACAGCTCGCGCTCGGCGCACGCGGAGAGCAGTGCACCGCCTCGCTCGCGCCACTGAGGTGCCGCGTAGTTCACCAGCGCCGACTCGGCCCACGCGTGCAGCATCTGCAGCACGCCGATCTGCGACTCCCGGCCGGCGAACCGCAGCACCAGGTCCACGAAGTCCCGCGCGGGCAGCAGCGCGTCCCGCGTCATGTTCCACAGCGCCGACCAGCAAAGGGCGCGGGCCAGGGGGTCGGTGAGGTCGCCCAGCCCGTCCTTCAGCGTCTCCAGCGAGGTCGCGTCGAAGCGGATCTTGCAGTACGTCAGATCGTCGTCGTTGACCAGCACCAGCTCGGGCGCCTCAGAACCGGCCGGCTCCGCCACGACCGTACGCGCGCCCTCGACGTCCACCTCGGCTCGCGCGTACCGCTCCAGGGCACCGCCATCGGCTCGCCGGTACAGCCCCACCGCCACCCGGTGCGGCCGCAGCTCGGGGTGGGTCTCGGCGGCCTCCTGCACCACCGCCAGCTCGTCCACCCGGCCCTGCGCGCTCAACAGCACCTGCGGAGTCAACGCGTTCACGCCGGCTGTCTGGAGCCAGGAACGCGCCCACACGCCCATGTCCCGCCCACTGGTCTCCTCCAGCACCGACAGCAGGTCGCCCAGGCGCGTGTTGCCGTACGCGTGCCGCTTGAAGTAGCGCCGCGCGCCCTCCAGGAACGCGTCCTGGCCGACGTACGCCACCAACTGCTTCAGGACGCTGGCTCCCTTGGCGTACGTGATGCCGTCGAAGTTCAGCTTGGCGTCCTGGAGGTCACGGATGTCGGCCGTGATCGGGTGGGTGGAGGGGAGCTGGTCGGCGCGGTACGCCCAGGCCTTGCGGCGGTTGGCGAAGGTGATCCAGCCGTTCTCGAAGCGGGTGGCGCCCACCAGGGCGAAGGCGCCCATGAAGTCGGCGAAGGACTCCTTCAGCCACAGGTCGTCCCACCACTCCATGGTGACCAGGTCGCCGAACCACATGTGCGCCATCTCGTGCAGGACGACGTTCGCCCGGCCCTCGTACGACGCCTGCGTGACCTTCCCCCGGAAGATGAACTCCTCCCGGAAGGTCACCAGACCCGGGTTCTCCATCGCGCCGAGGTTGTACTCGGGCACGAACGCCTGGTCGTACTTCCCGAAGGGGTACGGGTAGTCGAAGTGCTCGTGGAAGAAGTCCAGGCCCTGCTTGGTCACCAGGAACACGTCGTCGGAGTCGAAGTGGGGCGCGAGGCCCTTGCGGCACAGGGCGCCGAGGGGGATGTCGAGAGTCGTGCCGTCACCCAGATCGCGGGAGTACGTGTCCGTCACGTAGTGGTACGGGCCCGCCACCACGCACGTGATGTACGTCGAGATCGGCTTCGTCTCCGCGAAACGCCACACGCCGTCCGTCAGTTCACCGGCGCCGTTGCTCCACACACTCCACCCCTCCGGTGCCCGCACCTCGAAGCGGAACGGCGCCTTGAGGTCCGGCTGCTCGAAGTTCGCGAACACGCGGCGCGAGTCGGCCGGCTCGTACTGCGTGTACAGGTACACCTCGCCGTCCTCCGGGTCGACGAAGCGGTGCAGGCCCTCGCCGGTGCGGGAGTAGGCGCACTGGGCGTCGACGACCAGTTCGTTGTCGGCGGCGAGGTCCTCCAGGGCGATCCGGGAGCCGTCGAAGACCTCGCCGGGATCGAGATCCCTGCCGTTGAGCGAGACGGCGGTGACGCCCGGTGCGATCAGGTCCGCGAAGCTCGTCGCGCCCGGCTCGGCGCAGCGGAAGCGGATCGTGGTCACGGACCGGAAGGTCCGCGCACCGTCCCCGGCACCGTTCCCGGCCCCGTCACCGATCGCCGAGCGCAGGTCGAGGGACACGTCGTAGCCGTCGACGGACAGCAGTGCGGCCCGCTCCCGGGCCTCGTCGCGGGACAGATTCTCACCGGGCACGGGCGGTACTCCCTCGAGTGATGTTCAGCATGTGGACAGGGCTGATCCTGCCATGTGCCCCTGACACCGGGCAGTCGGGAATGGGTCGGGCAGGCGTCGGTGTTGCCTGGTGAAACTCACTTTTTCGAGGAGACTCATGTCCGAGACCCCGAACACCTCCGGCAAGACCCCCGTCGACTTCTGGTTCGACCCGCTGTGTCCCTGGGCCTGGATGACCTCCCGGTGGGTCCTGGAGGTGGAGAAGGTCCGCGACATCGAGGTGCGCTGGCACATCATGAGCCTCGCGGTGCTGAACGAGGACAAGATCGACGAGCTGCCCGAGGAGTACCGGGAGATGCTCGCCACCCACGCCTGGAAGCCGGTGCGGGTGGCGACCGCCGCCTGGCAGAAGCACGGCGCCGACGTCCTCGGCCCCCTCTACACCGCCCTCGGCACCCGCTTCCACAACCAGGGCGAGGGCCCGACCGTCGAGGCCATAGCGGCCGCGCTCGACGACGCCGGCCTGCCCGCCGAGCTGATCGAGTACGCCGACCAGGAGGACTTCGAGTTCGACGCCGAGCTGCGCGCCTCCCACAAGGAGGGCATCGACAAGGTCGGCCAGGACGTCGGCACCCCGGTCATCGCCGTGCCCGGCTCCGACGGCGAGCAGATCGCGTTCTTCGGCCCGGTCGTCACCCCCGCGCCCAAGGGCGAGGAGGCCGCCCGCCTCTGGGACGGCACCCTCGCCGTGGCCTCGGTCCCCGGCTTCTACGAGATCAAGCGCACCCGCACCAAGGGGCCGGACTTCAGCAACCTGTAGGACGGACTCACTCGGCGGCGGCGCCCTCCTCCTCGCGGAACCTCTCGGGGAGGAGGTCGCGGTCGCCCTTGTTCAGATGGCGGTAGTACGTCAGGCAGCCCTTGGCGGTGCAGCGCCACAGGTTGTCCACCTGGTGGCGGTCTCCCTTCTGCGCACGGATCGCGGCCTTCTCCTCGTCGTTGAGAAGCCGGAACACCTGCATGCCGCGGCAGTTCGGGCAGTCCAGTGTGCGCGTCGTCGCCATCAAGCCCTCCTCGCAGTCACCGCCAGATCCGGGAAGCCGGCCACCACCGCGTCGACTCCCGGTCGGTAGTACAGCGCGTACTGCGCGGACGCGCCCCGGGAATCGATCGGAATACGGCTGCTCACGTACGGGCCCGTGGCCATTCACGCACGTACGGGCCCGTGGCCGGTCACGTACGCGCCCGGCTCCTGGCCTCCGTCAGCCGGGCCAGGTGCTCCTGGTATCCCTCCGCGTAGTACGCGGCCCGGCCCGGGTCCGGCTCGACGATCGCCGTGGGGCGGGTCCACACGGCCGTGTCCAGCGCCACGCCGTACCGCTCGGCCGCCGCCAGCACCGCGCCCCGCGCACCCACCTCACCCTCGACGACCCGCAGGGGCCGGCCCAGGACGTCGGCCAGCAGCCGCATCCACGCGGGGCTGCGGGTGCCGCCGCCGCACACGGCCAGCGAGCCCGTCAGTCCGGCCGCCTCCAGGCAGTGCCGGGCCGCGTAGCCGATGCCCTCGCACACCGCCCGCACCAGGTCGGCGCGGGTCGACTCCAGGGAAACGCCGGTGAGTTCGGCGCGCAGGCGCGGCTCCACGAAGGGGGCGCGCTCGCCGGAGGGCGCGAAGTACGGCAGGACCCGCACCCCGTGCGCGCCGGGCGGGGTCGACGCCAGCAGCCCGTCCACCTCCTCGTGACGCACGCCCGTAGTCGACAGCACCCAGTCCAGCGCGGCCGTGCCGACCATCGCGGGCATGGCGCGCAGACGGTGGCCGGGGCGGTCGGTGGAGATGTACAGGCCGGCGGGTTCCCCGGTCAGGTCCAGGTCGGTGGTCGCGACCAGTGCGGCCAGGCAGGTGCCGACGATGAGCAGGCCGTCGCCGGGGGCGGTGACTCCGGCGCCGAGTGCGCAGGCGGGGAGGTCGTACGGCCCGTTCGCGATCCGGACACCGGACGGCAGGCCCTCGCCCCGCGTCCGCGAGGTCGCGATCGGGTCGCTGACCGGGGCGAGCAGCCCGCGCCGGTGGGTCAGACCCAGCAGCTCCACGACCCCGTTGTCGTACGTCCTCGTGCGCGGGTCCAGGAACGGCATCGAGGCGTCCGACACGTCCGTCGTCGCCCGCGCAGCGCCCGTCAACCGCTGGAAGACCATGTCCTTGCAGTAGACGGCGGCCCGCGCGGCGTCGAGGGACGTGGGCTCGTGGCGGTCCAGCCAGGCCAGCAGCGGGCCCGGGCAGCCCGGGAACATGGCGCTGCCGGTGCGCCGGAACACCGTCTCGAAGGTGCCGTCCGCCAGCCACTGGTCGAGCAGCTCGTGCGCCCGGCCGTCCATCCACGAGGCCGCGGCCCGCACCGGACGGCCCTCCGCGTCCACCAGCCACACCCCGTCGCCCTGCCCGGTGAGCCCGGCCAGCTCGACCGGTTCCGGCACGCGAGCCATCAGCTCCTCGAGTACGGCGACGACCGTCCCGTACACCTCCTCCATGTCCTGCTCGACGACACCACCGCGCAGATCGAGGCCCACATGCCGGGACTCGACGGCCAGTTCACGGCCCGTGCCGTCGAAGGCCGCCGCCTTGACCATGGACGTGCCCACATCGACACCGACGTACATGGGGCCTCCTCTTTTGATGGCTCGGTCGCCTACGGGGCGCTCTGTGCCGGTGTCGAGACGGCGCTCGTGCTCAGCCCTTCGGGCCTCCGCGCTCCCCCACGCTCGGCTTCGCTCGCGCGGGAGGTGCCCCCATGCCGTCTCGACACCGGCGCGCCCCTTCGGCTCCCTCGCGGCCGACGCGTTGGGACAGTGCTTGTTGGTGGGCCCGAACCCCAGGCCCCGAACCCCAGGCCCCCACCCCCAGGCCCCCACCCCCAGGCCCCCACCCCCAGGCCGCTCACGTCAGGCAGTGCGCCAACGGCTCCCCGCGCACCCAGCGCCCGACCTCCTCCGCGGCGATCCGCGCCGCCTTCTCCGCCACCGCGCGGCTCGCCCCGCCCAGGTGCGGGGTGAGTACCACCTGCCGGCCGAGGCCCAGTAGCCGGGAGTCCGCCGGGAGCGGCTCCCGCTCGAACGTGTCCAGCGCCGCCGCCGACACCTGCCCGCTCTCCAACGCGTCGCACAGCGCCTCCTCGTCCAGCAGGGGCCCGCGCGCCACGTTCACCACCACCGCGCCGGACGGCAGCAGCGACAGCTCACGGGCGCCGATCAGGCCGCGGGTCTCCTCGGTGAGGCGGGCGTGCAGGGTGATCACGTGGGAGCGGGTGAGCAGGGTGTCGAGTGAGGACACGCGCAGGCCGTGGATCTCGCCGCGCACATAGGGGTCGTACACCATCACCTGCGCGCCGAAGGCGCACAGCACGCGGGCGACCCGGCTGCCGACGGCTCCGTAGCCGATCAGCCCGACGGGCAGGTCCTCCAGCTCCAGACCGCTGTGCTCGTACGTGTAGTAGGCGGCGCCTTCCCAGCTGCCCTGCCGCGCCAGCAGGTCGTGGGCCTGGGGGATGCGGCGCAGGGCCGCCAGCAGCAGGCCGACGGTGAACTCGGCGGTGGCGGCGGCGTTGCGGCCGGGCGCGAAGCACACGCGGACGTCGTGCGCCTTCGCCGCGTCGAGGTTGACGTTGACCGGGCCGCCCCGGCAGACGACGACCAGCCGCAGGTCCGGGCAGGCGTCCAGCACCCGTTCGGTGACCGGGCCCATCTGGGTGACCAGGACCTGCGCACCGGCCAGCGCCTCGATCAGGTGCTCCTCGGCGTCGCTGGCCTCCTGGACCTCGGCCACCGGACCGAAGGGTTCGAGGGGCCAGCCGAGGGTCAGTTCAGTCACGTCCACGGGCTGTTCGCCCACTTCATGGGTGACCTCCCGGGCGATCAGCCTCGGCAGGACGAAGTGGTCGCCGGCGGCCACCACACGTACAGGTTCGGTCATCGCAGGGAGTCTCCCGTCACGTAGTTCCAGTGCGGCCGTCGCCGCCTCCCGTCGGGCACACCTCGTAACGGACCCGGTCGGCGACGGCGGCCTTCTCCGCCCGCATCGTCCTCAGCCGGTACTGCACGTTCGACTCGAACACCGCGGACGGCTGCGCGGTCACCCCGCCCCTGAACTTCCGTACGACCCCCTGCCGCTCCAGCTCGTCGAGGAAAGCGACGCGGGGTCCCCGCCCCGCCCGGGTCCACACCGGGCGGAAAGCGTCCGGCGGGGCGGATACCGCAGCCTCCGAATCGCCGCAGCCGGCGGCGCCACAGGCGGCAGGTACCGCACACGATGAGCACCCGCACCGCACCCGGCGGCGACGGCCCACGGTCCCACGGCAGGCGTCCAAACCCCGCCCAGCACGACGGACCACTTCCCGGCATCCAGGAAACCCTGGATCGTCCAGGGAACCTAAGCTCATCAGCGACGCTCACCCCGAAGCGCTCGGCGAGCTCCGCCGCGGTCGCCAAACCGTCGGCCAGCACCTGCTCGGCCATGGCCACCTGCCGGGCGGCCGGTCCATGGGGTGCGCTGTCGCCGCTGTTCATCTCAACAGAGAGTGGAACGGCGGAACTTGTGCGTCAATCCCTCACGCATCAATCCCTCGCGCAAGCGAAAATCTCGGGTCAATATCGAAGGGGAGTGAGAAGTTCACAGACCGGGTCGCGATGTGCTGGAGAGTGCAGGGAGGTCCGGATGGCGGACGTGGGCGACGGCGGTGTGGCGTGGCTGGGCATCGACCTGGGGACGCAGAGCGTCCGGGTCCTGGTGGTCACCGGTGACGGCACGGTCCTCGGCGGCGGCTCGGCCCCGCTGACCGGGCGCCGCGAGGGGGTGCGGCACGAGCAGGACCCGGGGGAGTGGTGGGAGGCGGTGTGTACGGCGTCCCGCTCGGCCCTCGCCGGGCTGCCCGGCGTACGGATCGGCGGGCTCGCGGTGTGCGGGACGTCCGGGACGGTACTGCTGACGGACGGCGCGGGGCGTCCGGTGAGCCCGGCGCTGATGTACGACGACGGGCGCGCGGGTCAGGAGGCGGCGCGGGTCCGGGCGGCGGGGCTGTCGGTACAGGACACGTGGGCGTTGCCGAAGGCGTTGTGGCTCATCGAGACCTACGGGCGGGGGCAGACCTACGGGCGGGGGCAGACCTACGAGCAGGGGCAGACCTACGCGCCGGGACGGATCACCCACCAGCCCGATCTGATCGTCGCCCGCCTCACCGGCGAGGTGCCCCCCGCCGACTCCAGCCACGCCCTCAAGACCGGCTACGACCTGGAGGGCAAGGCGTGGCCGTACACCGTGACGGCCGAACTCGGGCTCCCTGACGGCCTGTTGCCCGACGTCGTACCGCCCGGCACTCGCCTCGGCGAGGTCTGTCCGACCTCCGCCGAGGCCACCGGCATTCCGGCCGGCACACCCGTGATCGCCGGGATGACCGACGGCTGCGCGGCCCAGATCGCCTCGGGAGCCCTGCGGCACGGCGCCTGGAACTCGGTCCTCGGCACCACCCTCGTCCTCAAGGGCGCCTCCTCGACCCCCGTCCGCGACCCCACCGGCGTGGTCTACAACCACCGTGCACCGGACGGAACCTGGCTGCCCGGCGGCGCCTCCAGCGTCGGCGCGGGCGTGCTCACGGCGGCCTTCGGCAGAGCGGACCCGGAGGCCATGGACCGCAGGGCGGCCGCGTTCGAGCCGTCCGGCGTGGTCGCCTACCCGCTGGTGTCACCGGGGGAACGGTTCCCGTTCCTGGCGCCGGACGCCACTGCCCTGCTCCTCGGCGAGCCCGCCGGCGACGCCGACCTGTGGGCCGGGCTGCTCCAGGGCGTCGCCTTCACGGAACGGCTGTGTCTGGACTACCTGCACCACCTGGGTGCCCCGCTCGACGGCCCGCTCACCTTCACCGGCGGCGCCGCCCGCAGCACGTACTGGAACCAGTTGCGCGCCGACATCCTCGGCCGCCCGGCCCGCGTACCGGAGCAGACCGAACCGGCCCTGGGCATGGCCGTGCTGGCGGCGTACGGAACGGAGACACCACGCCACCTCCACGTCGCGGACGTCGCCGAACGCATGGTCCGCACCCGTACCGTCCTCGAACCCCGCCCCGGCCGCACGGCAGCCTTCGCCGAGCCGTACGCCCGTCTCATCGACGAACTGACGGCCCGCGGCTGGCTCCCGGCCCCGGTCGCGGCGCATGCACGCGCCCGCCTGGACAGGGATACGGCGGGTTCATGAGCACGCCCCCGGACCTGGATACTGCTGGATCCATGAGTACGACCCTTCTCCTGGCCCGGCACGGACAGACGATCTGGCACGCCGAGAACCGTTACGCCGGCATCAGCGACGTGCCCCTCACCGACACCGGCCGCGCCCAGGCCGAGGCCCTCGGCCGCTGGGCCGCCGCCCACCCCGTCGACGCGATCTGGACCTCGCCGCTCTCCCGTGCCGTCGCCACCGCCGACCCCGCCTGCCGCGCCCTCGACCTCACCCCGCACCGCGAACCCGACCTGCGGGAATGCGACTTCGGCGTGGTGGAGGGCCGTACCCTCGCCGAGTTCGCGGCCGAGGACCCGACGGCGGCGGACGCCTTCCGCGCGGACCCGGTCGCCCACCCCTTCCCCGGCGCCGAGGACCCCGCGGCCGCCGCCGCCCGCGGATCCGCCGCCCTGCGCCGCATCGCCGCCGCCCACCCCGGCGGACGCGTCCTCGTGGTCGCCCACAACTCCCTGCTCCGCCTGGTGCTGTGCACCCTGCTGTCGATCCCGCCGGCCGAGTACCGCAGGGTGTTCCCGCGGTTGCGCAACGTGGCGATCAGCGAACTCCGCATGAACACCGACGGTTCCGCCGCACTTCTCTCCCTCAACGTGCCGTGCGAGCCGGACGTGCCGTGGAACTACTGACCGGAGAAGGGGCGGTTACGCCGCCACGGACGTGTAGTGCGAGGCGTCTCCCTCGATCACGTAGCTTTCCTTGCCCTCCACGCCCACCGGCACGTCGCCGGCGACGGTCACGCGGTGCAGGCGGCGCGGCAGGCCGTCGTAGTTGTCGATGGCGTAGTGCTGGGTGATGCGGTTGTCGAAGAGGACGAGCTGGTTCTCCGACCAGCGGTGGCGCAGGATGTTCTCCGAGCGGGTGACGTACGTCTGGAGCAGGTCGAGGATCTTGCGGGACTCGCCCGCGGACAGGCCGACGATCCGCTGTGCGAACCCGCCGATGAACAGGCCGCGCTCGCCGGTCAGCGGGTGGACGCGGACGATCGGGTGGGCCGTGCGGTACTTGATGGACGTGAACTGGGCGCGGGCGGCGGCCTGGGCCTCGTCGACGGTCTCCTCCGGCACCGCGTAGTCGTAGTCGTTGGTGTGCTCGGCCCACAGGGTGTCGGCCAGCAGCCGCAGCGGCTGCGGCAGGTCGCGGTAGGCGGCGGCCGAGTTGGCGATCAGGGTCTCGCCGCCGTACGGCGGGATCGTGATGCTGCGCAGGGTGCTGGCCTGCGGCGGGTTGAGGACGAAGGTGACGTCCGTGTGCCAGTGGTTGGCGGCGCGGCCGCGCTCGCTGTCGACGGGCAGGACGTTCGGCACGCCGTCGACGGACGGCACGGTCGGGTGGGCGGTGGTGATGTCCCCGAAGTGCCGGACGAAGGCCTGCTGGCCCTCGTCGTCGAGGTCGACGTCGTCGAAGACCAGGGCCTTGTGGGTGTTCAGCGCGTCGCGGAGGGCGACGACCGTCTCCTCGTCGAGGGGCTTGGCGAGGTCGACGCCGGTGATCCGGGCGCCGATGTTGGCGGTGACCTTGCTGATGTGGATGTCGGTCATGGGGAGCGGGTCCTTTCAGACTCGGGCGAGTGCGGATTCCTCGGCGGATCCCTTGGCGGGTCCCTTGGCGGGTCCTTTGGCGGGTCCCTCGGCGGATCCCTTGGCGGGTCCCTTGGCGGATCCCTTGGCGGATCCCTGAACGGGCGTGACGTACTGGTTGGCGGGGCGCGGGAGGCCGTATCGCTCCCGCAGGGTCCGGCGCGGGCCGTATTCCGTGCGGAGCAGGCCGCGGGTGCGCAGGATCGGGACGACGTGGTCGACGAAGGTGTCGAGGCCCGAGGGCAGGACCGCGGGCATGATGTTGAAGCCGTCGGCGGCACCGTGCGTGAACCAGGTCTCGATCGCGTCGGCGACCTGCTCGGGCGTGCCCGCGAAGGTGAGGTGCCCCCGGCCGCCGCCGAGCCGCCCGATCAACTGCCGCACGGTGAGGCGTTCGCGCCGGCCGAGCTCGACGATGAGCGTGTAGCGGCTCTTGGCACCCTCGATGGCACTCTCCGGCGGCAGGTCGGCGGGGAGTCGGGCGTCCAACTCCAGTGTCCCCGGTTCCAGTTGCAGCAGGCTCTCCAGCCGGGCCACGCCGTGCGTGTACACGATGTGGTCTTCGAGGAGCTGCTCCTTGGCACGGGCCTCCGCCTCCGTCGACCCGATCACCGGCACGATCCCGGGCAGCACCTTGATGTGGTCGGGGTCGCGACCGGCCGCGGCCGTACGGGACTTGAGGTCGGCGTAGAAGGCCTGCGCGTCCTCGATGGTCTGCTGGGCGGTGAACACGGCCTCCGCGTACCGCGTCGCGAAGCGTTTCCCGTCCTCGCTCGACCCCGCCTGCACCAGCAGCGGGTAACCCTGCGGGGTGCGCGGCACGTTGAGGGCGCCCTCGACGCTGAAGTACGTCCCCTGGTGCCGGGGTGGATGGATCTTCGTGTCGTCGCCCCAGACGCCGGCCGCCTTGTCGGCGACGATCGCGTCGTCCTCCCAGCTGTCCCAGAGCTTCAACGCCACATCGAGGAACTCGGCGGCGCGGGCATACCGCCCGGCGTGCGCGGGTTCGGCGGCGAGACCGAAGTTGCGGGCGGCCTCGGCACCGGCCGTGGTGACGATGTTCCAGCCCGCCCGGCCGCCGCTGATGATGTCGAGCGAGGCGAACTTGCGGGCCAGGTTGTAGGGGGAGTTGTAGGAGGTGGAGGCGGTGGCGATCAGGCCGATGTGCTCGGTGGCCGTCGCCAGCGCGGTCAGCAGGGTGAGCGGCTCCAGGGCGCCGGCGGGCCGCTGGGCCAGGTTGCCCCACAGCTGCGGTCCGTCGGCCAGGAAGAGGGAGTCGAAGGTGCCGCGTTCGGCGATCCGGGCGAGGCGGACGTAGTGCGCGAGGTCCACGTGCGCGTACGGGTCGCTCTCCGGCAGCCGCCACGAAGCCTCGTGGTGGCCGGTGTTCATCAGGAACGCGTTGAGATGCAGCTGTCTGGTGGTCACTGGTGGTCCTCCGTCACGCCGAGCGCGGCCAGCAGCCGCTCCCGGTACTCGCCCAGCAGCGGATCCCGGTAGGAGCGCGGGTGCGGGCGGTCGATGGTCAGGTCGAGGCCGATACGGCCCTGGTCGAGGACGAGGACCCGGTCGGCGAGCACGATCGCCTCGTCCACGTCGTGGGTGACGAGCAGCACGGAGGGCCGGTGGCGCTCCCACAGCTGCCTCAGCAGGACGTGCATCCGGATCCGGGTGAGCGCGTCGAGGGCGCCGAACGGCTCGTCGGCCAGCAGGAGTTCCGGCTCGCGGACCAGAGAGCGGGCCAGGGCGGCACGCTGGGCCTCGCCGCCGGACAGCTCGCTCGGCCAGGCCCGTTCGCGGCCCTTCAGGCCCACTTCGGCGAGGGCCTCGCGACCCTTCCGGTCGGCCTCCTTGCCGTCGAGGCCGAGCAGGACGTTGTCGAGGACGCGCTGCCAGGGCAGCAGCCGGGAGTCCTGGAAGACGACCGACACCCGTTCCGGCGCGGTCAGCCGACCGCTCCCCGCCACCTCGTGGTCGAGGCCGGCGACCGCCCGCAGCAGCGTGCTCTTGCGGCGTGGGCGCCCTTGGACGCGTACTGCTGGAGATAGGCGGGCGCCTGCTGGTTGGCGAGCGGCGCGATGTCCACCTGCCCCGACTGAAGCGCCGTGAGGAACTGGTTGCTGGTCAGCGGTACGAGCTTCACGTCGTCGTACGCCAGCCCGGCCTTCTTCAACGCCCGCAGGAGTACGACACCTTGCGCCTGGCCCTGCGAAAACGCCAGCTTCGTCCCCTTGAAGTCCTCGACCGAGCGGATGTCGCTGCCCGGCTTGGTGGCGAAGAGGTAGTTCGGCTTGCGGGTGACGTTGATCGCGACGATTTTCGCGTCGTAGCCCTGGAACTGCGCCTGGATCGGCGGGATGCCCGCGTTGTTGGCGATGTCCAGGGATCCGGCGCGGAAGGCGTTGATGACATCGGGTCCGGCGCCGATGTTCGCCCAGCTGCTCACCTTGAAGGGAAGCCGGCCGAACTTCGCGAGCCTGAATTGGAGTTGCTGGACGCTCTGGTACGAGGCGACCTTCAGGCTGGTGCCGGCGGGGACCGTCTTCGCCAGCGGCTCGGAGAGGGACGTCTTCGAGGCCGCCGCGCTGTCGCCCGCGCAGCCGCTGAGGCCTGCGGCAGCGGCGGAGACGCCGAGCAGGGAGGTGAGAAAGAGCCGCCGGTCGATTCCGGGCAGGGGTGGGGAAGGCATGGGAGGACTCCGTAAGCCGAGAAGTGAAGCGAGAAGTGAAGCGAGAAGTGAAGCGAGAAGTGAAGGGAAACGCGCGCGCGATGCCGGGCAGCGGAAAGCCCGGGCCCGACAAGGGAATTCACGCGGGAAGAGAGGTGGGCGCGCGCTTCAAGCGCGGCAACGCGTCAGCAACAGAGGGTGCGACAGCTCATGACCAGGATGTTCCTTCCCTCGGAGGGGGCCTGTCAACATTCCGCATTTCTGAATTAATTCCGCTCAGGTGAAACGCCCAACGGATCCCGATAGAGCACGTCCAGAGCGACTGATCCACCCGCCACGGCAAGCACGGAATCCGCGAAACTCGTCGGCACCACGGCCGCCGCCCGCTCCGCCCCGACCTCGTCCCGCAGCGCGGAAAGGCAGTCCTCACGATGCAGGACGCCGATCTCGGTGACGACGACGGTCTCCGGATTGAGCACGTCGAGCAGCAGACCGACCGCCCGCCCGACCCGACGCGCACGGTCCACCAACAGCCCTGCGGCGGCCAGGTCGCCGTCGGCCGCCGCGGCGACCACGTGCATCGGGTTCACGCCGTCGGTGACACCCGCCTCCCGCGCCCGCCGGCACAGCGTGCGCTCGCTCAACTCGGCCTGGAGGCAGCCGGTACGCCCGCACTCGCACACCTCCGTGCCGCCCGGCACCGGCAGATGCGCGATGGCGCCCGCCTGGCTGCGCGGCCCGTGGTGCACCTCGTCGTGGGTGGCGAACGCCGCGTCGACCACGTTGCCGACGAACAGGTGCAGCACGCTCCTGCTGCCACGTGCCCGCCCGAACAGGCGCTCTGCGTTGACCAACGCCCGCGCATGTCCGTCCACATGGACCGGCAGCCCGGTGTGTGCGCCGACCACATCGCGCACCGGCACATCCCGCCAGCCCAGCAGCGGGTGCGCGACCACGGTCCCGGAGTCCCGGTCCACCCAGCCGCCGACGGCCACACCGATACCCAGCGGCCGGCACTCCGGGGCCCCGTCGAGCAGTGTGGCCAGCCCGTCGGCGGCCCGCGTCAGCACCTGACCGGGCTCGACAGCCCCGGCCACGTGCTTCAACTGCCGCTCGGCCACCACCCGGCCGCGCAGATCCAGCAGCGCGACCGTGGTGTAGGGCACGGCCACATGGATGGCGCCCACAACGAACCGTGAGTCGTCCAGGTCGACCGGCACATGTGGCCGGCCCACACCCTTCGACTGCCGGGGCGCGGCGCACTCACGGATCAGACCGGCCCGCGCGAAGCGGGCGCAGTAGTCGGTCACCGACGCCGGGGACAGCCCGGTCAGCCGGGCGATGGTGCTGCGCGCGACCGGCCCGTGCTCCAGCACGGAGCGCAGCACGACACTCGCACTGGTTCGGCGCCGGTCGGGATCGGCGGCGCGCGGAATCGAAGAGACGGGAGACGAAGAGGGGGCAGGAGGGTGTGCAGCCGTGGTACGGGGCATGGGAATCTTCCTCGGGAACGGGTCCGACAGCGCGCCGTCTCATGAGTCGAGGCGCACCGGATCCGCTCCGCCCGCCCCGACCTACCGGCGGCGACAGACGGCCGTGCCCACGCGTCGCAGGTCGACGTGGCGACGCGACGAGAAGTTCCGGGCCTGGGCAACCATGCGCCCGAAGCTAGCAAAACGGTCCCCCGCTGCCCAGACGGCGACCGACGGGCGAGACGGCGGGTGTCCACGCGGCGATCCCCTTGGTGGGATCCGACAGATCCGGCCCGCCGCCCCTCCGTATCCCACACCACGTCACCTCAGTGACCAGCATCACCCCGAACACCGTGTAATCCCCATCCTTTGTCCGGAGCCCACCAAGCCCGCGCTCCACCCTTTGTCGAGCGCTGACGGTGATCGGCGCGAAGGCGCTGGGATAGCGTCGCCGTGTCCCCCGTGCCCTTACACCCCGCGGAGTCCCCATGAGCACCGCCGCCGTCGCCCCCGCTCGCCCGGGACAGGTCCTCGCCGACCTGCTCCCCGTCTCCCGTGTCCGGGACGTGGCCCTCGTGGTCGGCGGCGCCGCGCTCACCGGCCTGGCCGCCCAGATCGCGGTGCCCGTGCCGGGCTCCCCGGTGCCGGTGACCGGCCAGACCTTCGCCGCGCTGCTGGTCGGCACCACGCTCGGCGCGAGCCGCGGCCTCTCCGCGCTCGTCCTGTACGCGCTGGCCGGTCTCGCCGGTGTGCCGTGGTTCGCGGGCGGCACCTCCGGGGTCTCCGCCTCCTTCGGCTACATCCTCGGCATGCTGCTCGCCTCCGCCGCCGTGGGTGCCCTGGCCCGCCGCGGCGCCGACCGCTCGATGCTCCGGATGGCGGGCACGATGCTGGTGGGCGAGGCGATCATCTACGCCGTCGGTGTCCCGTACCTCGCCTACGCGGCCGACCTCTCGATGTCCGCCGCGATCGCGGCCGGCCTGACGCCGTTCCTGATCGGCGACGCCGTGAAGGCGGCCCTGGCGATGGGCCTGCTGCCCTCCGCCTGGAAGCTCGTCAAGCGCTGACCCGGTAGCCGTTCCGGAAGAGGTTCGCCGGGTCGTACTGCGACTTCAGCCCGGCGAGCCTCTTGCGCGTCTCCGCGTCGTACAGCCCCTCGCTCCGATCGCCCGCCCCGAACGCGAAGTTCACCGCCCGCCCGAGCGTGACGGGCGCGAGCAGCGCGAAGGCGGGATCCAGGATCCGGCGGACCTCCTGGCGATCCCCCACCGCCAACAACCGCAGCAGAAAACGCCCTTCGCGGTACGGCACGCAGTTCGGCGCGGGCCGTGACAGCGCCCCGCCGAGGTGATTGACCTGTACGACGCACATGGTGCCGTCGCCCGTGTCCGGCCCGGTACGGGCGAGCAACTCGGCGGCCTTCTCCGTGTCCAGCTCGCTCAGCACCGCGCTGTCGCCGTAGTAGGCGTGCGGGAAGTCCGGGTCACTGTGGATGGTGTGGCTCTCGGCGTACGGCATCTCGCGCAGCGAGTCGGCGAGCACCGGCCCGATCTCCCGCAACGGGGCGACGAGTCGCTCACCGTCGGCGCCGGTGTGAGCGACCCGCACGGAGACGACGTACCGCCCGCGCAGCCGCGGCGGCAACGCCGGAATGTCCGGATACGGTACGGCGGCGAAGGACGAGGTCAGGCTGTCGGGCACGGTCCGCGTCCACTCCTCGTACGCCCGCAGCACGACCGCCGGACCGACCTCCCGTCCGTCGAACGCGAGCGAGCCGCCGTAGAGCGTGCGCACGGGCACGAGGCCGATCTCCATCTCGGTGACGACGCCGAAGGCGTGGCCGCCGCCGAGCAGCGCCCAGTAGAGCTCGGGGTCGGACGCCCGGGTGACGTGCCGCAGTCGGCCGTCGGCGGTGACGATGTCGAGGGCGCGCACGTGGTCGGCCGCGTAGCCGAACTCCCTCGCCAGGATGCCGAGTCCGCCACCCAGCGTGTACGACACGGCGCCGACGCCGGGCGCGGAGCCGTTGAGGGGCGCGAGCCCGTACGGTTCGGCGGCGGCCACGACCTGGCTCCAGCGCACGCCGGCCTGGACGCGGACGGTGCGGGCCGCCGGATCGACGTACACGCCGTCCATGCGCTTCGTGGTGACGAGAACACCGCCCTCCGACGGGCCGGGCAGGCCGTGCCCGGTGGCCTGGACGCCGATCGGCAGGTTCCGGTCGGCCGCGTGCCGGACGGCGGCGATCACGTCGCCGGAGGAACGGGCGGCGACGATCACGGCGGGCCGCTGGGTGAACCCGGTCTGGAAACCGGCGAGTTCGTCGTCGTAGCCGGGGTCGCCGGGGCGCAGTACGTGCAGGTTTGTGGTGCTGTCTGCGGTGCCGTCTGTGGTCTCGGTCAGGGAGTTCATGCGGCTGATGCTGGAGGCATAACCTGACAGGTGCCGTCAGGTTATGCCTCCAGGTTCCAGGTTCGGGGTTGCTCGGTGACGTCGCGGCGTCAGCTCTCCCGCTGCCGTGCCGGCTGCCGCCGCTGCGACCACCACAGCCCGGCCACACCGGCGGCCATCAGCGCCGCGCCCGCCGCGCCCAGCGGCAGGACGTCACGCTCCACACCGGTCTTGGGCAGCTCGTCGCCGCCCGGTCCCACCGGCTTGTTGTCGGTGCCGAGCAGCAGCGGGGTGGCGGGAGCGTTCGGCGACGGGTTCGTCGTACCGAACGGAACCGGTCCCTGCTGCCAGAACGTCTTCTTTCCGTCGCTGGTCTGCACCGGCAGACAGATCTTCCCGGTCTTGCTCAGGTCGAACGTCGCGTCGACGGCGTACGACTTCGACTGGCCGGCCGCGAGATTGTCGATGGGGCAGCTGAAACCGCTGTTCGAGCCCTCCGGAAGATTCTTTTCGTCGATCGGAGAGCAGCCTTGAACATTCTTGACCATGAGCCCGTCAAAACCGACGACCCACAGCCGGATCTTGCCGCTGTCCTTGGTTCCCTCGTTCTTCGCCGTGGCGGTGATCTCCGTTTCCTGCGAACCGTTGTCCACCGAGATCTTCCCGGGCAGCAGCGTGGTCAGCTTCACCCCCGTCGGCGCCTCGTCAACGGCTTTTCCCCCCTTGCTGCTCCCAGGTCCCTGGTCATCCGCGGCGGCGGTGGCGGAAAGCACCATCACCGCCGAGAAAGATGCCGTGACCAGCGACACCGCGATGGTCGTCATACGACGAGAACTCATGTTCGTCCCCCTTGGCTGCGCCTGAATTCGCAGTACTTGAAGAGGTACCACAAGATTTCTCCGCACTATGCTGGTACGGCGCGAAGTGTGACCATCGTGTTTCAGTCGGGAAGGTCCGGAAGACATTAGGGGGGTGCAGCGGATTGCCGGGGAATGTGAGCGGCGGTGGAATTCCAGGGGTGTTGGTGGCGGGGCGCTATCGATTGGCCGAAAGTATCGGCCAGGGGGGAATGGGGCGGGTGTGGCGTGCCGCCGACGAAATACTCGACCGGCAGGTCGCCGTCAAGGAGATGCGCATAGACGGCCTGGACGCCGAGGACACCCGCACCCGGCGCGAACGCACCCTGCGCGAGGCCAGGGCCACGGCCCGGATCGACCACCCCAACGTCGTGCGGGTGTACGACGTCGTGGACGAGGGCGAACGCCTTTGGATCGTCATGGAGTTGGTCGTCGGCCGCTCCCTGGAACGGATCCTGACGGAGCAGGGCCCACTGGGCCCGCGCGAGGCGGCACTGCTCGGACTCGGGCTGGTGGAGGCGCTGCGGCAGGTGCATGCCCGGGGCGTCCTGCACCGGGACATCAAACCCGGAAACGTCCTGGTGGAGGGCTGGGAGAGTGGCGGACGACGGATCGTCCTCACGGACTTCGGCATCGCCGCGATCCAGGACGCCAAGGCGCTCACCATGGTCGGCATGCTGGTCGGCTCGCCCGACTACATGGCCCCCGAGCGCGTCTCCGGCCGCCCCCAGGGCCCGCCGTCCGACATATGGTCCCTCGGCGCGACACTGTGCGCGGCCCTGGGTGGCCGCTCCCCGTTCACCCGCGAGACCACGCTGGCGACCCTGCACGCGGTCCTGTACGAGGAGCCCGAACTCCCCGCCACGGCGGGCCCGTTGCGGGACATCCTGGCCGCGCTGCTGGAGAAGGATCCGTCGGTTCGGCCCGGGTTGGAGGATCTGGAGACCTCGCTGCGGTCACTTGCGTATCCGGTGCCTACGCCGACGGTGCCAGTGGTGCTGGCGGAGGGGGCTTCGGAGGGAGGGGCTTCGGAGGTCGAGGGTCCTGAGGGGGTGCCTTTGACTGGGGTGCCTTTGATGGGGGTGCCTTCGGAGGGCGGGGCTGAGGAGGAGGCGGCTGAGTGGCGTGGCGAGGGGAGTGGGCCGGAACCAGCGGGTGACGCCGGGACGGAGCGGCCGGGGACAGTGGTGGAGCCGGTGGTGCTGGGGATGCCGCCGGCACCGGGGACTCCGGGCGCGCCAGGCACGCCGGCGGCGCCAGGCACGCCGGCGGCGCTGGAGACGCCTGAGGTGCCGGACGTCGACGACCCGAGGCCTTCCCTCCCCGTGGCACCGCACGAGTCACCTGGCTCACCCACTCCGGGTTCCCGTGAGACCCGGTTCCTGGGCAGGGCGCGCGACGCCAGGCAGCCCGGGTTGATGGCTGGAGTCCAGCCTGGTTCTGAGCCCGATCCCGAGTCCCAGCCCGAGCCCGAACGGGGTGCTGCGTCTGATGCCGAGCCCGGGGATGAGCACGAGTCCGGGGCTGAGCGCGAGCCCGGTGGTGAGCTCGGGTCTGCGCCAGGACCCGGACCCGGGCCAGGACCCGGACCCGGGCCAGGACCCGGACCCCGACCCGAGCCCGCCCCCGATCCCGAGGCCAGGCACGAGGAGCCCGAACCTGGGGCCGAGCCCATCCACGACGCGATACCGCACGCCCTCCCGGACGGCACACCTGCGCCCCCCGATCCCGCCGCGCAGTCCGCGCAGTCCGCGCAGTCCGCGCAGTCCGCGTCTTCCGCGCCCCTCGCCCCGTCGGCACCCCTGGTCCCACCAACTCCCAACGCCTCCACCGAGGCCGCCTCCGAGAGGTGCTCGGAGACCCGCTCCGAGACCCCGTCCGGCAACTCCGTGGGAGGCGCACATCGAGGGGCCGTACCCCCTGGGCCAGGTGCGGGTGTGAGTGCGGGCGCAAGTGCCGACCCTCGTATCGGTGCGGGTGTCTCGCCGGCCCGCGCGGAGGCGGAGACCGAGAGCCGCCCGGCGCCGGCGCCCGGCCCCGGGTCCACCCCTGATCCCGGCCCTGCCCCCCGTCCCCTCCCCATGCCGCCAGGCGAACCGCCCGGCCCTGCCCTCCCGGCCGACACCCCCCGCCGCACCCGCCGTCGTACCGCCCTCATCGCCGCCGCAAGCGTCCTCACCACTGGTGCCGTCGTCGTGGTCGTGCTCGCGGCGACCTTCGGATCGCCGGACGACACCAGGGCGGGATCCGCACCGTCGTCGTCCGCGTCGTCGCAGGCCCCGTCCGGCAGCACCCCGAGCGAGAGCCCGTCGCCCACGGTCGGGGGCACGTCCAGGCCGCAGAGCTTGCCGCCGGGCGCGCACCGCGAGGCCGGCGGGTTCGCGTGGGCGACGCCCGACGGCTGGCGGCGGGACGTGAAGACGGGCGCCGAGGTGCACTACACGTCCCCCGACGGCAAACAGGAGCTGGCGGCCAAGTCCTCCCTCGCCCGCGGCGACCTCATGGAGACCTGGCGGACCTCGGAACAGAACGCCCACCAGGGCCAGGACTACCGGAAGATCCGCCTGGAGGAGACGACGTTCCGCGGCCATCCCGCGGTCGTCTGGGAGTACACCTTCACGCTGGAGGGCGTCCCCTGGCACGCCCGGCTCCTCGGCTTCAACGCGAACGGCAAGTCCTACCAGATCAACACCTGGTACCAGCCGGACATCGAAGCGCAGGCCTTGAAGACGTACGACAAGGTCAAGGACAGCTTCACAGTGCTGTGACCGCAGAACGGAGACGACGGAGCTGACGGAGACGGCGGAGGGCCCTCGGCGCACACGCACCGCGGGCCCTCCGTCGTCTCATCTCATCCCGTGGGGATCAGCCGACCGAGACCTCGTCCTCGTCCTTGTCCTTGTCCTGGTTCTCGTCCTGGACCGCGCCCCGGGCGTTGCCCCGAACCTTGTCCTTGACGAAGGCGATGGCCAGCACCACCGCGGCGACCAGCAGCGACAGCAGCACCGTGTCCCGCCCGTCGTGCTCGGTGTCGGTGAGCATGTACCCGAGCACGAACACGATCAGCGCGGCCGTCGCCCAGGTCAGGTACGGGTACAGCCACATCCTCACCACCAGCTTCTCCGGCGCCTCGGCCTGGATGATCTTCCGCATGCGCAGCTGCGAGAAGCAGATCACCAGCCAGACGAACAGGGCGACCGCCCCACTGGAGTTGACGAGGAAGAGGAAGACGGAGTCGGGGAACTTGTAGTTGAAGAAGACGGCGACGAACCCGAACACCACGGAGGCGATGATCGCCGCGAGCGGCACACCCCGGCTGGTGGTCCGCGCGAAGGCCTTCGGCGCGTCACCGCGCTCGCCGAGCGAGAAGGCCATCCGGGACGCCGTGTACAGGCCGGAGTTGAGGCAGGACAGTACGGACGTCAGCACGATGAAGTTCATGATCTGACCGGCGTGCGCGATACCGAGGGAGTCGAGGGCGGCGACGTACGAGCCGTCGTCCTGGATGGACTGGGCGTCCCACGGCAGCAGGGTCACGACCACGAAGATCGACCCCAGATAGAACACGGCGATACGCCAGATGATGCTGTTGGTCGACTTGGTGACGGCCCGCTGCGGGTTCTCGGACTCACCGGCAGCCAGGGTCGCGATCTCGCTCCCCATGAAGGAGAAGACGACGAGCAGCACACCGGTGAGGATCGCGCCGGGCCCGTTGGGCAGGAAGCCACCGTGGTCGGTGAGGTTGGCCAGGCCCGCCTGATCACTGTCGACGCCGGGCAGCACCCCGAACACGGCGAGGCCGCCCACGACGATGAACGCACCGATCGCCACGACCTTGATCCCGGCGAACCAGAACTCGAACTCGCCGTAGGAGCCCACGGAGACGAGGTTGGTGGCGGTCAGCACCATCATCACGATGAGGGCCCACCCCCACTGGGGAACGGCGGGTATCCACCCTTCGAGGATCTTCGCCCCGGCGGTCGCCTCGACCGCCAGCACGACGACCCAGAAGAACCAGTACAGCCAGCCGATGGAGAACCCGGCCCACGGCCCGAGCGCGCGGTCGGCGTGCGCGGAGAACGAGCCGGACGTCGGGTTGGCGGCGGACATCTCACCGAGCATCCGCATCACCAGCACCACGAGCGTGCCGACGAGGGCGTACGACAGCAGGATGCCGGGCCCGGCGGTGGCGATACCGGTGCTGGAACCCACGAACAACCCGGCCCCGATGACACCACCGATGGCGATCATCGAAAGATGACGGTTCTTGAGTCCTGCCTGGAGACCGCCGCCGGGTTCGCCGGGGGGCTGGGGGCCGTGACCGGCCTTGGGGAGGGTCGGCTGCGAGGTCATGGGACGGAATTCCTTTGCGCCGGTTGAACTGTTCCCCATACGAGCGGTGTACGGGGGGCGTACGAATCGGTCCAGTGAATCGGAGGTAAAGGAATTCGTGAACCTTTGATTCCAGATCGTTACTTGAGCTTTTCCTGAGGTTCTGTAGTGTTGCCCACAGTTTTCTTGGACAGCCCCCGAAGCTGCTGCCCGGAAACAGCCGTGTCACACTCGTCCCATGCGCGTGTATCTCGGCTCCGACCATGCGGGCTTCGAACTCAAGAACCACCTCGTCGACTGGCTGAAGGCGGCGGGCCACGACCCGGTCGACTGCGGCCCCCACATCTACGACGCCCAGGACGACTACCCCCCGTTCTGCCTCCGCGCGGCCGAGAGGACGGCGGCGGACCCCGACGCCCTCGGCATCGTGATCGGCGGCTCCGGCAACGGCGAGCAGATCGCGGCGAACAAGGTGAAGGGCGTCCGTGCCGCGCTGGCCTGGAGCGAGGAGACGGCGTCGCTGGGCCGCCAGCACAACAACGCCAACGTCGTCGCGGTGGGCGCGCGCATGCACACGCAGGAGGAGGCGACGAAGTTCGTCGAGACCTTCCTCAACACCCCGTTCTCCGGTGACGAACGCCACATCCGCCGCATCGACATGCTGGCCGACTACGAAACGACGGGCGACCTGCCCCCGATCCCGGCCCACCACCCGCAGCAGTAGGAACCGCCGCCCCGGAGGCCACGGCGACGAAAGGAACCGCACCGTGCCGGAAGGGCACACCATTCACCGGTTGGCCAAGGACTACGCCGCCGCCTTCACCGGCACAGCCCCGCGGGTGACCAGCCCCCAGGGCAAGTTCACCGACGCCGCCACCCTCCTCACCGGAGGCGAACTCACCCACACCGAAGCCCACGGCAAGCACCTCTTCCTCGGCTTCCGCGAGAGCGACTGGGTCCACATCCACCTCGGCCTCTTCGGCAAGGTCACCTTCGGAGCCGCCCCCGCGCCCCCGCCCACGGCCACCGTCCGCCTCCGCCTCGCGAACAGCACGTCGTACGTCGACCTCCGCGGCCCCACGACCTGCGCCCTGATCACCCCCACCGAGAAGGGCGCGATACACGACCGCCTCGGCCCCGACCCCCTGCGCGAGGACGCCGACCCGCAAGTCGCGTACCGACGGATCTCCCGCAGCCGTACGACGGTCGCCGCCCTGCTCATGGACCAGAAGGTCATCGCCGGCGTCGGCAACGTCTACCGCGCCGAGGTCCTCTTCCGGCACCGCATCGACCCGTACCGTGCCGGCAAGGACGTCACCCCCACCGAGTGGGACATGATCTGGACCGACCTCGTCGAACTCATGCACGAGGGCGTCAAGAACAACCGCATCGACACCGTCCGCCCGGAACACACCCCGGAGGCGATGGCCCGCCCGCCGCGCGTCGACGACCACGGCGGCGAGGTCTACGTCTACCGCAGGGCCAACCTGCCCTGCCACATCTGTGGCGGCGAGATCCGCACCGCCGATCTCGCCGCCCGCAACCTCTTCTGGTGCCCGACCTGCCAGAAAAACTGACGTCGGCCTGGAAAGCCCTGCCGCTAGAACCCGTGCGGCAGCCATGGCGACACCACCGACCCGAACCCCACCGCGGCCTCGCCCAACGCCCCCTGCCGAATCTCCCGCACCCGCCCGGCCGCACCCAGCGAAGCCAGGCTCATGCCACCGAGATACGCCGCCCCCAACTCCCGTACGGACAAAGCAAGATCAGCCGCGTCCGTCGTACGACGGCATGACGCCCCCTTCGCGTCCCCCGTCAGCCGCCAACGCCCCGCGTTCCAGGGGCAGAAATCGTCCTCGACCTCGAACACCACGTCCACCGGCGCCTGATACGTCCGCGCCTCCAGCGCGGCCCCGACGTCCACCAGCCGGACGTACAACGAATCCCGCACCCGCAGCCCGCACCGCCGGATGTCGGACACCATGGACAGCCACGGCTCGTCGATCGGCCGCCCCCACGCCTTGAGCGTCGACGTCAGGTCGATCTCGAACAGGAACCGCCACAGCGCGGCATGCGCCGCCGCGTCGAGCGCCTCGGTGTCCCGCAGAAGCACCACCCCCTCGGGCCCGGCGGTCTCCCACTCCGGCTTGACCCGGAACCGCGCGTACCCCACAACCTCGCCACCGCGCTCCGCGACCACGCACTGCAACGGCGACGCCCCGTCCCGTCCGCTCTCCGGATCGAGCAGCGCCAGCCGCTCCCACCCGGGCAGCCGCGCCGGCATCCCCGGTCGGCCGGGCACCTTGCGCGCGTACACCGCCTCGCAGGCGTCGAGGACATCGGCCGGCGCGGCGTACCGCAGGCGTACGTCATCGGTGCCGGGCGGCGCGGACAGCCGTACGCGCGACGTGTCGACCTCGACGTTGACGTGGTGAGTAGCGGCGCCGTACCCGAACCGGCCGTAGATCGCGGGCTCGGAGGCCGTCAGCACCGCCAGCGGCCAGCCCCATTCCCGTACGTCGTCCAGCTGCCGCCGCATCATGGAGCGCAGCACCCCGCGCCGCCGGTGCGTGGCGGCCACGCTCACCATGGTGACGCCCGCGGCCGGCACCGAGGCTTCGCCCGGCACGGTCAGCCGGAAGCTGAACGCCCCCGCCGTCCCCACGCAGACGTCCCCGTCCCACGCGCCGATCGAACGGTCCACCTCCGTGAGCGCGTTCCACAGCTCCCGCTCCTCGGACGGCTCCGGGACGCCACCGAAGGCGCGGATCAGCTTGTCGTACCACTGGTGCCAGTCGTCCGGCCGCAGCACCCGCAAGTCAGTCCCCATGTCAGTGCCCATGGGCCATGCCTATCAGGGCATTGCGGGACCGGCCAGGGAATTTCGGCGTGATGACGGCACGGTTGCTTCCTGTGAAGTTCACTGTGAAGTTGAACCTCGGACGGGGGACAAGTGGGACCTCCCGTGCCAAGCAGCTGGTCCGATGGATAGGGTCCCGAACTAATGGCAGCAGGACGAGAGCGGCGCGCGGAAGCCGAGACGTTCACGGCCCGGTTGAAGATGCAGTGGCACCGGGCCCGCGTCGGCATGCGCCGAAGCGCCGTCGACTACTTCCGGGGGGACGGCTCGGACTGGGTCGCGCTCGCCGGCCTGCTGCTGACCGTCCCGCTGATCGCGGCCACCACCCTGGCGAACTCGGTGTGGTGCTCGCCGGCCGCGCTGGTCCTGCCGATCGTCGCGGGCGGCCTGCTGCTGCGCCCGGCGAGCCTGCTGGGCCTGTACGCGGCGGCGGCGACGGCATTGATCGTGGAGTCGGTGCAGCTGGGGCCCTACACGGAGGGCCCCTCCCGCGTCACCCCCGGCGTCGTGCTCGTGGTCGCCGCGTGCGGCTTCTTCGGCCTGCTGATCGCCCAGTTCCGCAGCCGGGTCGGCGTGCCCTGGCGGCGTGGCGGCACGATGCTCTTCGACCTGCGCGAACGCATCCGGGTACAGAGCAAGCTGCCGCAGCTGCCGCGGGGCTGGCACCGGGAGATGGCGCTGCGCCCGGCGGGCGGCCAGTCGTTCTCGGGCGACTTCGTGGTCGCGGCGCGTACGAACGGCGGCCGCACGCTGGAGGTCGTCCTCACGGACGTGTCCGGCAAGGGCATGGACGCGGGCTCGCGCGCGCTGCTGCTGTCGGGCGCCTTCGGCGGCCTGCTCGGCTCACTGCCGCCGCACGCGTTCTTGCCGGCGGCGAACGGCTATCTCCTGCGCCAGGACTGGGACGAGGGCTTCGCGACCTCGATCCACCTGGTCCTGGACCTGGACTCGGGAGACTACGAGCTGTACTCCGCGGGGCACCCGCCGGGGCTTCAGCTCAGCGCGGGCAGCGGCCGTTGGGAGGAGAAGACGGCCGAGGGTCCGCTGCTGGGTGTGTACGACGGCGCCCAGTTCGACCCCGTGAAGGGCTCACTCCGCCCCGGCGACGTGTTGATGCTGTTCACGGACGGTCTGGTGGAAACCTCCGACCGGGACATCGTCGAGGGCATAGACCGCCTCACCGGCGAGGCCGACCGCTACGTCGCCGGAGGCTTCCACGGAGCCGCCTGGCACCTGATCGAGGCGGTGGCGAAGGACGTCAACGACGACCGGGCGCTGCTGCTGATCTGCCGAGAGGGGCCGACGGCGGCGATGTCCGCCCGTTGACACACACATTCGCCTCGTTTGCCCACGTACGCTCCCCTGGTTTGGTCATGGGTTTGTGCGACCTCTGTAACTACCCGTGGTTCTCGATTGCCTGAGCAATCGCGAGGTTGGTAGAGATGTAATGCACACGATGTGATGGTGGGGACCCAACGGGGAGGCGTGCATGAAGTTCGACATGGGTGCGCAGACACTGTCCACGCTCCAGCGTGATTCGCGGGGATCGAGCGACGACCTCGGCACGCTGATCCGGCAGTTGGTGCAGGCGGCACAGCCGCTGGAGGGCAAGTTCAACGGTTCGGGCCGAGTGATGTTCGACCAGTTCAAGGCGCGGGCGGACCAGATCACGAGCGACCTCAACGGGTCGCTGTCGGCGATCCTCGGCGGCCAGTCGGGCATGGACTCCGCGTTCAGCTCGGGTGACCAGGAGCAGGGCGACAACGCGCGGCAGCAGATGGGCGCCGCCAACTTCGACGCGGCGCGCTTCGGCGGACGCTGAGCTTTTTTCTGATCTTCTTTCTGCACTTCTCTCTGCGCTTCTTTCTGCGCGGACTGTGCTGATCTTCTTTCAACTTTCGGGGAGTGGTGTGTGATGGCGGGTTCGGGAGCGGACCGTCGCTCGTACGACACGGGCGCGTCGGCGGATGCCCAGTCCAACATCCAGGTGGTCATCGGCCGTCTGGAAGAGGTGATCGCGAACCGTGACCGTCAGGTCAAGGCGGCGATGGCGGACTTCACGGCGGACGGCGTGGCGGACGAGTACCACGGCAAGGAACAGCGGTGGAACAACGCCTCGCAGGAAGTGAAGAACATCATCGGCCTTCTGAAGTCGACGCTGGAGAAGAACGACGGCACGGCGCAGTCGACGATCCAGCGGGCGAAGGCCGCGGTCGACAACATCGGCTGAGGTTCGTGTCGGGCAGGGGGTAGGGCGTAGGGCCGTGGGGTTCTCCATGAGAGGGCCCCAGGCCTGTCTGTAGGGCTGCAGGACTGTCTGTAGGGCCGCAGGACTGTAAAACCGTAGGACTGTGGGAATTTCGGGGATTCGGGGGCTGTCGTGCCGGGCTGGGATCTGAAGCCGCAGGGTATTTCGCATGTTCTGAAGACGACGGGTGAGACGGCGTCGAACCTGGAGAAGTACGCGAAGGCGTTCGGGGAACACCTGACGTCGGCGGCGACGAGCGCGGGCACGGTCTCGGCCGAGGGCGGCGGCGGCGAGGGCGGCGAGAAGGCCGCGGGTGGTCTGGTGGCCCTTGCCTTGTCACAGTATGCGGAGCGGGCGTCGAAGGACCTGCAGTTCGTCGCGGCTCGGGCGGGTAAGTCGTTGCAGGGTGCGGCGGATGCCACGACGGCCTATCTCAACGGCGATCAGGAGATGGCGGCGGAGGCGCAGCGCAACACGCTGTCTGCGCCGAAGCTTGATATGCCGGGGGTGGGCAAGGCGTGATCAAGCCGGACCAGATTCCGCAGTTCACGGGGAACCTGCCGCAACTGGAGATCGACTACGCGGACTTGAAGAAGGACGCGGGTCATGTCCGCAAGACCGGCGAGGATGTGCACTCGCGGTTCCAGGGCCTGTCGGCGTACTACACGGCGCCGGAGGCGGAGCAGCTCTTCGCGACGACGAAGCCGGTGAAGGAGCGGGCGGACGATTTCGCCACGGACCTGGAGACGGTGTCCGGTGCGCTGTCGTCGTACGCGACGGAGATCCGCCCGCTGGTGGACAAGCTGAAGGAGCTGAAGGCCAAGGCCGTCACCTTCGTCGGCTCCGTCAAGGATGACGACGAGTGGGAGTACGACGGCGACAAGGTCGACGAGCACAACCAGCTCAGGGACGACATCACCGCGACGGTGGCGGCGTTCTGGGCCGCGGAACGCACCTGCCACAACAAGATCACCGCCCTGTGGGGCGGCACGCAGATGGTCGCCGGGGACGGCTCCGACCGCAAGGACCAGTACGGCTTCTCCGCCGACGACATGAAGAACGCCCAGGTGCCGTGGGGCGACCCGGTGGAGGAGAAGCACCACTGGTACGAGGTCGGCCACTGGGTGAAGTCCTTCGTCTGGGACGGCCTGATCGTCGACGGCATCTGGGGCACCATCAAGGGCCTCGGCACGCTGGTCGGCTTCGGCGGCTGGGACGCCATGGGCCAGGCCTGGAAGGGCCTCGCCCAGCTCGCCACCGGTCTGGCGATTTCCTCCATCCCTGGGGTGGGGGCGATGTTCTGGACAATGCCCGCCGACCAGATGCCCTCCTGGCTGCGCGACTCCCGTACGGCGATGAAGGAGACCGGCAAGGCGCTGGTGGCGTGGGATCAGTGGGGCAAGAACCCCGCCCGCGCGGCGGGAGCGGTCACCTTCAACGTGGTGACGACCGTGTTCACCGGTGGTGCGGGTGCCGGTGTGGCGGGTGCGGGCAAGGCGGGTGCGGTGGCGAAGGCGCTGTCCGTGGCCGGCAAGGCGGGCCGGGTCATCGACCCCATGACCTACATCGCCAAGGGCGCGGGCGCGGGCCTGTCGAAGATCGGCGACATCGCCGCCAGCCTGAAGGGCGTCGGGAACATCGACATCCCGGCCCTCCCCGAGAACGCGATCACGCTCCCGGAGGGAGCGGTCAAGCTGCCGGATGGCACGGTGAATCTGCCGGAGGGCGCGGCGATCCCGGACGGCGCGACCCGGCTGCCGGACGGCAACGTCAAGCTGCCCGACGACGCCCCGGCGCTGCCGGAAGGCACCACCAGGCTGCCCACGGACGAAGGGGCCCCGGCGCGCTACTACGACCCGGACGGCAACATCCTCGACGAGCGCGGCAACGTCCTCCAGAAGGCCGAGGACGGCCCCGGAGATATTGTCGACCAGCCCGACGCGGGCACCCCGGCCACTGGCGCGGACGTGCCGCGCGTGGACTCCCCAGTCCGGGAACCGGCCCTGGTCGGCGCGGGCGCCCACACCGCCGATCAAGCTGGCCAGCACATCCGCCTGGGCAGCGATCTCGGCGACGTCGGCCGTGTCGGCGATGACGTGCCCACCGCGGCTGCGGTGCATGCGGGTGGCGACGTACCCACCGTCCACGCCGCCGGCGACCTACCGGGCGGCGGGGCGGGTGACCACCTGCCTGGTGGCCGGGCCGACGACCTCAGCAGCGGTCCTACCGCATCGCATGAGCCGCCAAGTGGCCACTCCGGCGGTAATGGCGGCGGCCCGAACGACCCGTATGCTTCCACGCCTGCCCACGAGGGTTCAACGCCGCACGGGCATGCCAGCGATGGAGCGCACCACACGACCGAGAGCGCTGCACATCACGGGACAGGCGACGGCGTGCACCACGGCGGTGAGACAGGCCACGGCGCAGAGGACATCGTGGACCGCAGCAGCGTTCCTGGTATTCCTGGCCTTGACGGTCTCCCGCCGCACGAGATTCCGCACTTCCGTGACAACGTCCCGGACTTCCTTGATGGGATTCCGGACGAATACCGGGCGTCGGACGCCTTTGGCGAGAACTCCCCGATGCCTGCCGCCGGGCCTGGGGACAAGTTCCTGGGACAGCTCGACGAGAGTCGAGTGCAGACTGAGAACGGGTTGATCACACAGATTGACGGGCACTCGGTCGAAAGTTTTATGCAGGCTTTGTCTCGAGAAAGAACCCACGTCTATATCGAGGCAAAGAACACGGGTGACTTCCCGAAGACGGAAACGGGACAGGCTGTTGGTGTGGTTCTGGACAGGCGCACTGGACTCGTCTACGAGGGAATCAACGGTCGGCCGGGCCAACACCTGATCCCCCTCGAAGACCTGCACCCAACGCTTGCCGAGCGCTATCATCAGATCTCGCGGAACAAACCCCACCCCGCTGAATTGCTTGAACACGCTGAGGTGAAGGCGGTCAACCAACTGCTGCACGAGCGCACTAAGCTTGGGCTACCGACCGATACGCAGGCCATGGCTCAGATGCATGCCTCCGTCTACTTTCCCTTTATGAAGGAACCCAACGCGATGGGCGTTAAGGTCGTTCCGAAGAGGGCTCCTTTCTGCGTCAACTGTTCCCACCTGTTGCATGATGTTCCGAGCGGTTCCGGTCGCTTCCTGGGGCACCCGCCGGACATCAACACGAACTACATTCCATGGTGATTCTCATGCAGCGTATCGACCTCGATGATCCCGAGGTGGACCTCGACTATGCCCAGCGACTCCTGTACCGGGGCGAACTCTTCACCGGCGAGGTCGAGGAGTACCTCGCAGGGCATCGGGTGAGTCTCGTGACGTACACGGACGGTTACCGCGACGGCCCGTTCCGCGAGTGGTACAAGAGCGGAGTCCTTCGCGCAGAGGGAACGATGCGGATGGGTTGTCTGTCGGGGGAGTACAAGAGCTGGCACGAGAACGGCGTTCTCGCCACGAAGAAGCTTCACAATGCGGAGGGCGGGACCCCGCTCTCTCACTACGAGTGGGATGAGGAGGGGCGCCCGACCCGCGCTTGGGAGAACACGACTCCGCAAGGGTGACGCACCTGTCCAGCAGCGAGGGGTCCTGGGAGCCGGGCGCCAGAGTCGCCGGCCTGCTCTTCCTGGACTTCGAAGGCGCGCCCGCGAATCCCGATGAAGTCATCAGCGAAGGACTCGACGGCGGCTATCGAGACCGGACCGAGGAATTGGCCGATGTGTTGCGTGACCTGGACGAAGGTCCATGGTCGCGCTTCCTCGCCTGTCTGGCGTTGACACGCTGGGCGGACGAGGCCTACGACGCGGTGGCGGAGGCCGCCCGGACACCCGAATTGGTGCCGTGGCGAGGTGTGTCGTACGACAGGTTCCACAGCCAAGACGACACCTTCTGGCTGCTCGCTGACGCCGTGGGAGACAGCGACGACATGGTCGAAGAACGCGGCACCGGCACTGAGCGTCTGCAAGCCGTGCGGGCTCTGCTGGCCATCGCGGACCGCGTCCAGTTCGACCGGCGCATCGGCGCTCTGCTGCGCCGTGATCTCGTGGTCGACAACCTTGCGGATATCCAGGCGGTCGTGGATCTCGGCATCGTGAGGCTGGCGAAGGAGCAGCTCTCGTTGGACGTACTGGTCAGGTCGGGTGACCGAATCGAGTACGGCGTCCAGCTCAAGGACGTGGATAGTGCCTCGTCCCTCAAGAGCGCGACGCGAGGTATCGCCGAGAAGCAGCTGCTAGGACAGATTGACGGTCAGAAGGTGGCTATCCTGGACGTGCATGACATCAAAGCTGCGCTCACGGACAAGATCCTCGGGCTTGTTGCCCACCGCGCTAGGCTGACGAATGCCACCTTCGTGCTGCGGTTCGAGGATGGCTCGATCACCGTTCCGGCCAACGGCCCTACTTATCCGTAAGGAAAGAGTTATCTCCATGCTCATGCGGGCGCCGCGTGAATGCGCGTCCTGGTACTGGGACTTGGAGGAATACGCGCCGGCCGGACTGAAATCAGCGCTCCTGACCGCTGCCCGGATGTCAGCCGTCCTGCAGAAACATGATTTGCTGAAGCCAGGCGCCTTGGAATGGCATTGGATCGTGCCTGATCTGGGTGGTGCGGTCGGGAAGACGCGTTTGCCGCTCACGAGGCCGCTCGACGATGACCAGGTGGTGCAGCGCATTGAGGCACTGCGGCCCGTTGGATACCCGAAAGCGGAGTTCAGTGGATTCCTGATCGTAGGGCCGGGAAAGTGGCTCGACGAGCATGGTGCACAGCATCAGGAGGACCGCCTGGTGGAATTGACGGTCTCCTCGGAACCCTTTGGTCTGTCAGCCGATATTTCCGTCTTCCACGACATTTGGGGACCGTTCGACTTCCGTGGCGCGCCGCATCCAGAAGTGCACGGACAGAATGCTCCGCGGCTCGCTGCCGCGCTGAATGAGCTGGAGGAACTGCTGGGGGCGGCGGCAGAGCCTGGCGAGCCGACGTATTTCGGGAGGGCCGTGGGTTACGGGGTCATGGAGCCGGAAGTAGTCGACGGACGGGGTCCGGACCTGACTGATCAGTTCTGAGAGTCGCCATGTCCGCTGTCGTGCAGCGGCCGGCCTTGGCGGCGTACGCCCACACCTCATTGCTGACCCCACCGGCACCCGCGCTCAGGGGGCAACGACGTTTCCCCAGCTGCGGCCGGCGAGTGCGGGTCTTCGAGCTGTTGTCGAACCGATAGGTCACAACCACTCGTTGGAGGCGGTGTCACTCGACCCCGATCGGTCGCGTGACTTCATCCACAGGCTGGCCAAGGAAGAGTGAGGCGCCCGGTGACCACCCCCGACAACTGGCGGAAGTCGTCCTACTCCGGCAGCGGCGACGGCAACGCCTGCGTAGAGATCGCAAACGACCTCACCCGAGTAGCGATACGTGACTCCAAGGACCCCGCCTACGGCACCCTCTTCGTCCCGGCCGGAGTCTTCGCGACATTCGTCGAGGCTCTCAAGCCCAACTCCACCGTTACGGACCCCGCCATACCGGCATCGATGACTTCGTGAACGATATCGTCCAGTAACTGAAAGCGACGGGGCTGGACCGAAGTGACCGACGCTCATTCACGCGTGGCACTCGAACGACTCAGAGCCATCGACTGGAGCGACGACGCCGCGGCATACGACCACGCGACCTCGCCTGCGCTGCTCATGCGGGACCGGCCCGGCAGCCGCCGCCCGAGCAGTCCGCGTGGAATCGTCCGGCGCCGAGGGACGGACCTGCGACGAGCCGTTCACCCGGAATCTCAGCGAGGGTTGATTGGCAGATCTGTTCCACCCCGGCGAGGGAAAACCGCAGGTCATGTGGCCGTGCTGGTGGAACAGATCTGCCAATCACTGGGTGAGCTCCACGAAGGAGAACATCTCGGCACATGGATGCACCGGACTCGCCCGACGCGCCCCACGTGCCCCACGCGCTCATCCGTTCGGCCGCTGAGGGCATCGCACGCCGGCTGGCGGGTGAGAAGGGTCCCCAAGGGGCACTGCGGTCGGTCGTCCACATGGTCGACAGTGACGAGGCCGAGCCGGCCGTTGCGGCTCCGCGTCAGGTCGGCCTTCGAGACTCGACATGGATCAGGGCATGCGGCTGCCGCATGATCCGTCCCGGGAACGGTCGGTTGACGCGGGCGTGGACGCTGCGGGGTTGATGCCGTGGGAGGGCTGGACCTTATCCAGATCGATCAGCTTCGGGCGGGACGAGGGCGGTGCGCGGGCTCAACCTCAACGCCGGAAGTTACGTGGCGTATTTGACCGACCACCCGCCGCGAGTAACGGACTCCGGTCCGAGTTGTGGTGCTTCTGTGAGTGCCGGGGACCTCGATTGCACAGGCAACTACCGAGTTGATAGAGATGGCTGGGAATAGACGAGGCAGGCCGGGATCGGTCGCCGTAGGAGCCCAACGGGGGAGGCACAGTGAAGTTCGACATGGGCGCGCAGACTCTGTCCACGCTGCAGCGTGATTCGCGGGGGTCGGGTGATGATCTCGGGTCGCTGATCAAGCAGTTGGTGCAGGCGGCGCAGCCGCTGGAGGGCAAGTTCAACGGTTCGGGTCGCGTGATGTTCGACCAGTTCAAGGCGCAGGCCGACCGGATCACTTCGGATCTGAACGGGTCGCTGTCGGCGATCCTCGGCGGTCAGTCGGGGATGGACTCAGCGTTCAGCTCGGGTGACCAGGAGCAGGGCGACAACGCGCGGCAGCAGATGGGCGCCGCCAACTTCGACGCGGCGCGGTTCGGCGGGCGCTGAGCCGAGTCGTGTTTGTCGGCCGGGGTGTTGAGGCCCTGGTTTCGTCGGATTCTTTCTGTTTGCTTGGTTTCTCGGGGAGTGGTGTGTGATGGCTGGTGCGGGTTCGGATCGTCGGTCGTACGACACGGGCGCGTCGGCGGACGCTCAGTCCAACATCCAGGTGGTGATCGGCCGTCTGGAAGAGGTGATCGGTAACCGTGACCGTCAGGTGAAGTCGGCGATGGCGGACTTCACGGCGGACGGCGTGGCGGACGAGTACCACGGCAAGGAACAGCGGTGGAACAACGCCTCGCAGGAAGTGAAGAACATCATCGGCCTGCTGAAGTCGACGCTGGAGAAGAACGACGGCACGGCCCAGTCGACGATCCAGCGGGCGAAGGCAGCGGTCGACAACATCGGCTGACAGTCGGTTTGTTTGGTTTCGGAAGTTAGGTAAACGGGGGTTTCGGTGCCCGGCTGGGATTTGAATCCGCAGGGTATTTCGCATGTTCTGAAGACGACGGGTGAGACGGCGTCGAACATGGAGAAGTATGCGAAGGCGTTCGGGAAGCACTTGACGTCGGCGGCGACGAGCGCGGGCACAGTTTCCGCCGAGGGCGGTGGCGGCGGCGAGGGCGGCGAGAAGGCCGCGGGTGGGCTGGTGGCCCTTGCCTTGTCGCAGTATGCGGAGCGGGCGTCGAAGGACCTGCAGTTCGTGGCGGCTCGGGCGGGTAAGTCGTTGCAGGGTGCGGCGGATGCCACGACGGCGTATCTGAACGGCGACCAGGAGATGGCGTCGGAGGCGCAGCGCAACACGCTGTCCGCGCCGAAGCTTGATATGCCGGGGGTGGGCAAGTCGTGATCCAGCCCGAAAAGATTCCGCAGTTCACCGGGAACCTGCCGCAGCTGGAGATCGACTACGCGGACCTGAAGAAGGACGCCGGTCATGTCCGTAAGACCGGCGAGGACGTGCACGATCAGTTCCAGGGCCTGTCGGCGTATTACACGGCTCCGGAAGCGGAGCAGTTGTTCGCCACCACGAAGCCGGTCAAGCAGCGGTCAGACGATTTCGCCACGGATCTGGAGACCGTCTCGGGTGCCTTGTCGTCGTATGCGACGGAGATCCGGCCGCTCGTCGACAAGTTGAAAGAGCTGAAGGCCAAGGCCGTGACGTTCGTCGATTCCGTCAAGGATGACGACGAGTGGGAGTACGACGGCGACAAGGTCGACGAGCACAACCAGATCCGGGACGACATCACCGCGACGGTGGCGGCGTTCTGGGCCGCGGAGCGGACCTGCCACAACAAGATCACCGCCCTGTGGGGCGGGACGCAGATGGTGGCGGGGGATGGTTCGGAGCGTAAGGACCAGTACGGGTTCAACGCCGAGGACATGAAGGACGCGAAGCTTCCCTGGGGTGACCCGGTGGAGGAGAAGCACCACTGGTACGAGGTCGGCCACTGGGTGAAGTCGTTCATCTGGGACGGCCTGATCGTGGACGGCATCTGGGGCACCATCAAGGGTCTCGGCATGCTGGTGGGCTTCGGCGGCTGGGACGCCATGGGGCAGGCTTGGAAGGGCCTTGCCCAGCTGGCCACCGGTCTGACCCTGAGCATGATGCCGGGCGCGCAGCTCGCGTTCTGGGCTCTGCCGGACGACAAGCTCCCTGCCTGGATCCGTGATTCGCGTACGGCGATGAAGGAGACGGGCAAGGCGCTGGTGGCGTGGGATCAGTGGGGCAAGAACCCCGCGCGTGCTGCCGGTGCGGTCACCTTCAACGTGGTGACGACCGTGTTCACCGGTGGCGCGGGTGCCGGTGTGGCGGGCGCGGGCAAGGCGGGCGCGGTGGCGAAGGCCTTGTCCGTGGCCGGCAAGGCGGGGCACATCATCGACCCGATGACCTACGTCGCCAAGGGCGCGGGTGCCGGTCTGTCGAAGATCGGCGACATCGCCAAGGGGCTCAAGGGCGTCGGCAACATCGACATCCCCACCCTCCCCGACGGCGCCGTCAGCCTGCCCGACGGTCGCCTGATGGACCCGAACGGCAACCTCGTCGCGCCCAACGGCACGATCGACACGACGCCGGTTCCCCACGACGCGAGCCCGACGGTCCCGCACGGCGCCGGGACCACGCCGACGCTGCCGGCCCACTGGACGACGCAGGGGGCCCCGACCCCGTCGTATGCGGCCGCCCAGGCGGGCGCATACGACGGGGCCGCGCACACGGTCGACAACGCAGCCGGTGCCGGGCACTACAACACGCCCACCACCGCCGCGCCGACCACGGCCGCGGGGCATGCGCCGGGGGGCGGCTTCGATACGACGCCCACGTCGTCGGCGTACGACCACGCGCCCTCGCCGTCCGGGTACGGCCAGGCGCCGAGCGCCTCCGGGTACGGCCACGCGCCGAGCCCGTCCGGCTATGGCCCCGCGCCGTCCGCGTACGATCACGCCCCGTCGCCGTCGTCGTACGATCAGACTCCGGCCACTGCGCCGCACGACGCTCCGGCGCCGACGCCGCACACCGGTGGTCCGAATGTTCCCGGTGGCGCTGTCCACCCTGGGGGCGCGACTCCGTGGTACCACCAGACTCCGGGGGCCAACGCCGCGTACGACCAGGCCCCGACCACTGCGCCGCACGACGCTCCGGCGCCGACGCCGCACAGCGGTGGTCACGATGTTCCTGGCGGTGCTGCCCATCCCGGGGGCGCGACTCCGTGGTACCACCAGACCCCGGCGGCCAACGCAGCGCACGACGTCCCGACCACTGTGCCGCACACCGGCGGTCACGACGTTCCCGGCACCGGCGGCCACACCCCGGATGCCCCGCACGGACCGGGGCACGGCGCTCCCGGCGTCGGTCACGCCGACGATGCCTCGCACGGGGCCGGACATGGTGACGACGGTGTCGGTCATCACGCGGACGATGCAGCGCACGCCGGTGATCACGCGGGCGTCGGGGACGCCGCCGCGCACCACGGCACTGATGCTCCGGTCGCTCCGGGGCATCAGGGCGCGGATGTTCCGGGGCACCGGGCAGAGGAGCCGTTCGAGTACAAGCCGCACGTGTCCGCGGACGAGTTCGACGAGCTCTCGGTCGCGGAGAAGCACAAGGTCGCATCTGCCGAGTTGGCGGAAGGGACCTTGCCGTTTGCGGACAGCGACGCAGCGATCAGGTACGGACAGGACCACTGGAACGACTACGTCGACAACCTGGACCCGTCTGCACGCCAGGCGCTCAATGACTACTCCGGCGACACCTTCCCGTCGTACAAGGACATCAACGGTTACTTGCGCGAAACTGAGGGATACAAAGATCGGACCCCAGAGGTAAGTCACGACATCGCCGAGATGGACCGCGTACTGTCCTCGCGTCCTGTTCCAGACACCATCATGGTGGTGCGGGGCACTGACCTGGGTTACCTCAAACTGGGTTCGCCGATGGACATGCTCGGCCAGACATTCCCGGACAAGGGGTACACCTCCACGTCACTCGGTGATCACCCGGTGGGAGCGTTCAAGGACAAGGAGGCCGTCATGCACCTGCGGCTGCCTAAGGACACGCCGGCTCTCTGGCTCGAGAAGGTCAGCCAGTACGGCGGGGGAGAACGCGAGCTACTGCTTGCCCGTGGCACCGAGTACAAGGTGACCAGGGTCTTCATGGACAATGGCAAGGTCCACGTATACGGCGAAGTCCTGCCCCGGCGTGAGGAAGCACTGCACTGATGGCTGAGGAACAGCGGCTCAATCCGAGGCTGAACGAGGACCTGCGGTTCAACCCCAAGCCGGGAGGGCCCGCACTGTACAGCCCGACGACCGACAAGCCCGTGCAGTACGTCACCGTGGCCGACAGGGATGGCAAGGTGATCGGATACGTGTGGGCGAATGATGAGGATGATGCCGCCGGATGGAAAGTACGCAAGGCGGGCGGTGACGAGGCGTTCAACAAGGGCGCGCGATGGGCGCGGAAACTGCACGACGCCAAAGCCCGTGGGCTCGCGCCGACGGCTGCTTTGGCCGAAATGATCAGAAACTCCGATCCTGCGGGTTCCAGCCATGTCGTTCCCGGTTCCCTCAAAGAGGCCCCGGGCCTTGAGACCGTCAAGGGCCTGGCCGAGATGAGCTGAGCCGTCCATGACCGCAGCGCCCTCTCGTCACCCGTGAGGGCCGGGCTGCCTCCTCCTTTTCCGCAGCAGGGGCGAGCGTTGCGTATCAGGCGCAATCAGAGAATGCGACTTCATGAGCAGTGAACGACCGATCAACCCACGCCTCAATGACGACGTGCACTTCAACCTCGTGTCGGGTCCGCCGCGATACCGAAACCGCACCGACAAGCCGGTGCGTTACTTCACGGTGGTCGGCAAGCAGGATGGCGAGGTCCTCGGCTACCTGTGGGCCGGCGACGAGGACGATGCTGCTGCGTATGAACCGCGGCAGGCCGCCGGACCCGTGGGGGCGAACGAGAGCATGTCCTGGATCAGCCGGCTGAGTGAGGCCAAGGCGCGGGGCATTCGACCGTCCCAGGCTCTCGCTGAGCTGTACGAAGACCCCGAGCCGGGCGGTAGGGGTCGGCCTTTGCCCGGCTCCCTCACTGACGCCCCGAACGCCGGCGTGGTCGAGGCTCTTGCCCAGGGGGACTAGCGAGCAGCGACCGGTCAACCCGCGTTTTGACGATGACATGTTCGGCCGTGAGGTGTCGCCGGGGCCACCGCGTTACCGGACCCGGAGCGACAAGCCGGTGTGGTACGTCTCGGTCGTCGACAAGGAGAACGGCGTGGTTCTCGGGTACGTGTGGGCCGCCGACGATGACGACGCTGCCGCATGGGAACCACGCCAGGCCGGAGGCCCCAGGGCGTTGATGGAGGGTCTCGGCTGGTTCAATCGGCTGGAGAGTGCCAAGGAGCGGGGCATTCGACCGTCCCAGGCCTCGCGGAGATGCTGGCCGAGCCTGCGGTGGGCAAATTCGGCCGGGTCCTGCCGGACTCCGTCACCGACGCCCCGAACGCCGGCGTGGTCAAGGCACTGACCAAGGATGAGTAGGAAACTGTTGCTCAATCCGCGCTTTGACGACGACATGCAGTTCAAGCGGGTGGACGGTCCTCCGACGTACGGCCGCAAGACCGACGGGCAAGTCGCGTACCTGAGCATCGCTGAGCGGATGGGCGCGATCATCGGGCACGTATGGGCCAACGACAGGGACGGCGCGGCCGGTTGGGTGGTGCCACCGGGGCTTTCGCCGAGCGCCGTGAACGTCGGCGTGTCGTGGCTGCAGGCGCTGCACAGCGGTAAGGCCCGGGGACTAGCTCCTACTGCCCTTCTCGCCGAGCTGGCACGGGGCACGAACGACAACAAGCTGAGCCATGCTGTCCCTGGCCCCCTCACTGGGGCCCCGACCCTTGCCGCACTCAGAGAAAGGGCCTCTGGTGGCTGAGCCCCGGCCGGTCAACCCGCGCTTCGACGAGGACGTGCACTTCAACCTCGTGTCGGGTCCGCCGCGATACAAGAACCACACCGACAAGCCGGTGCAGTACTTCACGGTGGTCGACAAGAAGGGCGGTGGGGTCCTCGGCTACGTGTGGGCGAGCGACGAGGACGACGCCGCCATGTGGGAACCGCGCGAGGCCGTCGGACCCCGGGCCTTCGCCGAGGGCGGTCACTGGTACGCCCGGCTGCGGGAGGCCAAAGGACGGGGCATCCTGCCGTCCCAGGCCCTCGCGGAGATGCTGTCCAACCCGGAGGGCAACCGCGGCCGGGCCCTGCCGGACTCCCTCACCGACGCCCCGAACGCCGCAGCCGTCGAGGCCCTCGCCCAGGCCGATTAGCGGACGCTGATCAGCCGAGCACCCGTGGAGGAACCGGCCCCCGAGGCCTGAGCAGCATGTCCAGTCCCGTGCACTACATCACCGTCACCGCCCCCGACGGCGAAGTCATCGGATACGCCTGGGGCGATGCCACCGACGTCGAGTGGATCAACCGGAAGGCGAGCAGCAGCAGCGCCTACGACGCGGGGATGGAGTGGTACGGCAGGGTCCGCGAGGCCCACGAACGCGGCCTGACGCCCCTCGGTGTCCTCAACCTCCTCAGCCACGAACCCGGCGTCGGCCCCGTCACCGAGGCCCCCGATGTCGCCGCGATCGAGGAACTCGCCCGAATCGTCACCCCGGCCGACGACCGGCGCCTGCTCGCCCAGCTCGACCGTGACGACGCGGAGGCATGGCAGGAACTCGCCGACGCCTTCGACGCGCTCACGGACGAGGACCGGGACGTGAAGTGGGGCGGGGGGCAGAAGTCGCCGAGCGGTGCCATTCAGGTGCCGTTCCCCATGTACAGCCAGCCGCTGCACCGGGCTGTCAGCGCCCTGCTCGGCGTCGGCGCCGTAACCCCCGAGCACCGGTGGGTGGACAGTCCGATGCTCCAAGTGCCGCCGGACGGACGGCTGCGGCCCGCCGACGCCGTGCGCGCCGCGACCACAGTCGTGCGCGGGGAGAAATTCTCCGACGGGACGATCGACAAGGCCCTGAAGAGCGGCCTCCTGGACGCCATAGCCAACTCGCTCCGCACCTGGTACGCCGATCCTGACGCCGACCAGCCCTCGCCCGACGCCGATCCTGACGCCGACCAGCCCTCGCCCGACGCCGCCCCTCCCGTCGAGCAGCCCTCCACCGCCCCCACCCCCCAGCCGAGGGCCCTCCAGGATGCCCCCGACCCCACCCCCTCCATGTGCAAGTTCTGTGGAGGTTCCCCCGCCGCCGACGTCACCTTCCGAGCCCACCGAGGCCTGATCATCTTCTTCGGGTTCAAGAAGATGGACGGCCCCATGTGCATGACCTGCGGACTGGCCGTGTACCGCGCCCTGACCACCCACACGCTCTGCGTGGGCTGGTGGAGCCCGTTCTCCCTCTTCGTCTTCGCGCCGTTGACGCTGGTACGGAACCTCCTCGCCGTGCGGAAGGTGAAGCAGCTCGCCGCCCCCGGGCCCGGCATGCTCGGCCCGCGCTACGACCCCGGCCTCCCCATCCACCGGCGGCCGCGTGCGTATGTCGCGCTCATCCCTGTGGTGTGGGTGCTCTTCATGATCGTGACGGGGTTGTCGGGAGGCGTGTGATGAAGAGGAGAGGCTGCCGCAACCCGGCTGTACGGGTGGCGCGTCCATGACTTATGTTGCGGAAGCGAAGTCAGGGGGATTCCGCATGCCGCAGGACATGCCGCAGAACAAGGCGCAGGACAAGCCGCAGGACAAGCCGCAGGACGTGCCGCAGGAGATGAGTCCGGCCGAGGTCGAGGCCGTCGCCCGTGCCGCGCACGCCGGGCAGACGGACAAGGCCGGACGGCCGTACGTCGAGCATCTGTCGGCCGTCGCCGAGGGCGTCCGCGCCCGGGGCGGGGGAGACGAGCTCATCGCCGCCGCGTGGCTGCACGACGCCGTCGAGGACGGAGTGCTGAGCGAGGAGTGGCTGGAAACGGCCGCCCTGCCGCAGAGCACCAAGGACGTCGTACGGGCCATGACCAAGCGGCCGGACGAGGAGCAGGAGGCGTACGCGCGCCGGATCCTGGCCACCCCCGGCGCCCGGCTGGTCAAGGCGGCCGATCTCGCGCACAACGCCGACCCCGGCCGGCTCGCCGTACTCGACGAGCACACCGCCCGCCGGCTGAAGCAGAAGTACGCCGCCATGCGGCAGCACCTCGGCCTCGCCCCGGGCGACTGATCCCAACACCCCCAGGCATCCCAACTGACCCCACACGCACAGGACGACTTGAATGGCACGGGACTACGACAGCCAGCTGCTGGAGTCGGTGGCGGTGCGCCGGCGCCGGATGCGTGACGCGCTGCTGTTCGGCGCGCAGCGCGGTCGGCGGACGGCGGACGAGCGGTTCGGCAAGATGTTCGCGGGCATCGCGATCGCGGCCGTACTGTGCGCCGGATGCATCGGCTGGTCCTTCCTCCAGTCCACCTTGGACAAGCAGAAGGCCGAGCAGGAGAAGCAGCAACAGCAGCAGGAACAGCTGTACAACCCGACGGCGAGTCCCTCTGGGGAGAAGCAGTGAATACGGTGTGCGCGGTCGGCGTGATCACGCCAACGCACGCCCGTGGCCGAAATGACGCGATGATAGGTTCCGGTGAGTGGTGAGCACCCCAACGATGTCTCGGACCCAGCTGAGCCGGGTCACCCTGATCGGCGAGCGGCGACGCGCCGACCTCGTGCTGCCGTCGGACACTCCGATCGGCCAACTGCTCCCCGACATACTGCGGTTGCTGGACGACCGGGCCGCCACCCGGCCGACCACCCGCCAGCTGATCACCTCCGACGGTTCGGCGCTGCCGCATGACGCCACGCTGTCGTCGTCGGAGGTCCCCGACGGAGCCGTGCTGCGCCTCGTGCGTGCCCATGCCGCTCCGCCCGCGCCCGTCGTGCACGACGTCACCGACCAGGTCGCCGACGACCTCGACCTGCGGAGCTGGCGCTGGCGTCCGGCCGCGCGCCGGGTCAGCGCCGGGGTGGCCACCGTCGTGTTCGCCGTGGCCGCGGCCGTGCTGGCCCGGCAGGAGTTCTCGCTGGAGTCCGTTGCCACCGGGCTCGCCGCCGTCACCGTCCTGTTCGTGATCGCCGGTGCGCTCATCGCGAAGATCGGCGAGGGCAACCAGGGCCTGGCCACCGCGCTGCTGCTCGCCTCCGGCGTGCTCGGCCTGCTCACCGCCTGGACCGCCGCCGACGCCTACGACTGGGGCGGGACGGCCCGGTTGGGCGGAATCGCCGCCGCGCTGGTGCTCACGCTCGTGCTGCTCGCCTACTGCTCGCCGCTCGGCCGCGGCGGACTCATCGGGGCCGGGGCGGTCATCGGTGTGGCCCTCGTGTGGGAGGTCGTGGCCGCCGTACAGGACCGGGGGGACCGGATCGGCGCGGTGATGGCCGTGGTCTCCGTCATCCTGCTCGGGCTGCTGCCCCGGTTCGCGCTGATGGCCTCGGGACTCACCGCGCTCGACGACAAGCGCTCCACGGGCACGTCGGTGAGCCGGCACCAGGTCGCCAACGCCCTCGCCGCCACCCACCGCGGACTGGCCCTCGCCACCGTGGTCACCGCCGCGTCGGCCGCCGCCGGCGGCTGGCTGCTGACCACCGCGAAGGAACCGACCGCCTGGACGGTTACCCTCGCCTCGCTCACCGCCGTCGTACTGCTGTCCCGGGCGCGGGCCTTCCCGCTGGTCGTCGAGGTCGTGGCGCTGTTCGGGGCGGCGGCGCTGCTCGTCGTACGCCTCGCCGTGCTGTGGCTGGACCACACCGGGGGCGCCGGAGCCCTCGTCCTGCTGGGCGCCGCGGCACTGCTGCCGCTGCTGGTCCTCGGGGTCGAGCCGCCGGAGCACGTCCGGGTACGGCTGCGGCGGTTCGCCGATCTGATCGAGTCCCTCGGCGTGATCGGGCTGTTCCCGCTCGCCATCGGGGTGTTCGGTATCTACGGGCAGCTGCTCAACAAGTTCTGAGGCTTCGAAGACCAGACGCCGACGTGCTGTCGCTCCCACGGGACGACGAGACGGGGGCGTGGCAGGAGAGAAGGGCGACATGCCGAGCGGGGACAACTGGCAGAACGACGTGCTGCGCGACCTGAGGGGCGGCACGCCCCAGCAGCGTGCCGCGCAACAGGACGGCCGGCCACCACAGGCGCCCCAGCAGCGGGAACAGCAGGCGCCCCAGCAGCATGCAGCGCAGCAGGGCGGGCCCGCCCCGGCGCAGGGCGAGGCACCGGCGTACGGCTACCCGCAGCACCCCGCGCCGTCCGACCCGCAGTACCAGCAGCCCGCGCCCTCCGACCCGCAGCACCAGCAGCCCGCGCCCTCCGACCCGCAGTACCAGCAGCCCGCGCCGTCGAACCCGCAGTACCAGCAGCAGGCGTACGGCGACCAGGCTGGGCAGGCGTACGGCGACCAGGCCGCGGCCCAGCAGCAGGCGTACGGCGGCCAGTACGCCGCCCAGCCGCAGCAGCCCTACCCGGCGCAGGGGCAGCCGTACACCGACCAGGCCTATGCCCAGCAGGCCTACGCCCACCAGCAGCCTCACCCCGCGCAGGCGCAGCAGCAGGCGCAGCAGCCGTACGCCGGCCAGCCCCAAGCCCAGCCGCAGCAGAACCCCGGGGCCCAACCCCAGCCCCAGCAGTACGCCGAGCGGACCCCCGCCCCACGCGCCCGGTCGTCCCGCGCCACCCGCGAGACCCGCCCCGTGGTCGACAAGAAGCTCGTCTCCTCCGTCCGGTCGCCCCGGCGCGGGGAGCCGTTCACCGCCCGCGCCCTGCGTGCCGTACGCCGGACCGTGTCCTCCTCGGCAGCGCGCGAGGTCGCCGAGACCACCGCGACCGCCGAGATACTGCAGCAGCCGGTCACCACCGGCCGGCAGATCGCGGTGACCTCCATCCGCGGCGGCTCGGGCAAGACGACGGTCGCCGCCCTGCTCGGCACCACCTACGCCCACTACCGCCAGGACCCGGTCCTCGTCATCGAGGCCGATCCGGCGCTCGGCTCGCTGCCGGTGCGGCTCGGCGCGGAGAGCACGCGCTGGACCACCGGCGACCTCGCCGAGGTCGTCGAACCGCAGATGACGCTGCTCGACGTCACCGGCTACCTGGTCCAACTGCCCGACAACGCCTGGCTGCTGCCCGGCAGCCAGGGCCAGGTCGGGGCGATGCTCGACACCAAGGGCTACGAGCGGATCATGGTGTCGTCGCGCCGCTACTTCGGCGTGACCGTCGTCGACTGCGAGACGCTGCCCGCCGAGGTCGCCCGCACCGCGCTGTCCGCCGCCCAGGCCCGCATCCTCACCGTCCCCGCGACGATCGAGGGCATCGCCAGCACGCACGCGGTCCTGGAGTGGATGCGCGGTCTGCCCCGGGACATCACCACCACGACGGTCGTCGTGCTCACCGAGACCGTGCCGCACGCCGGCATCGACCTCGACAAGGCCGCCGAGCAGCTGAGGGAGACCGGGGCGAGCGTGCGGGTCCTGCCCTACGACCGTCATCTGGCGGCCGGCGGCATCATCCGCACCGACCTGCTCGCGCGGGACACCCGGGAGGCCGCCACCCGCCTGGCCGCGGAGGCCTTCCAGCTCTCCCAGAAGCGCCGCTGAACCCTCCCGAGCACGAAGGGATCTCGAACGATCTCGAAGGGATCTCGAAGCATCTCGAAGGACCTCGAGGACAAAGGCTAGAAGGACGATGAGCACCCGACTGATCCACCGGCCGGCCCGGACCACCCGGCCCCCGGCCTCTCCCGAGCCGCGCACCATCGAGGCGCCGCCCAACCTGCCCGACGGCAAGACGGGCTCCATAGCGACCTCGCTGCTGCCCGTCGCCGGTGTCATGTCGTCCGTCGTGATGATGACGGTCGTACGCAACAGCCAGTTCGCGGGGCTGGGCGCGATCATCCTCGTCGTCACCATCATCGGCTCGCTCGTCATGGTCTTCTCCCAGCGCGGCAAGGCCCAGCGCACCCGCCGCACCCAGCGCGAGGCCTACCTCGCCTACCTGGAGGACCTGCGGGAGGAGTTGTCGAACGAGGAGAAGGAGCGGCGCGAGAGCACCCAGGTGCTCAACCCGCCGCCGGACGCGCTCTACGACATCGTGCGCGACCCCGCCCGGCTGTGGGAGCGGCGCCGCCTCGACGCCGACTTCCTGCGGGTCCGCGTCGGCACCGGCGAGATGCCGGTGCGCGACCTGAAGGTGGCCCCGCCCGGGTCCTCCGTGCTCACCCCGCCCGACGAGTTCATGCTGAACGAGGCCTCCGCGCTGGTGTCCCGCTTCAGCAGCGGCACCGAACTCCCGCTCACCGTCCCGCTCGACCGCGTCGGCAACATCACCGTCATCGGCGAGCGCGAGGACACCCTCCGGGTCGCCCGCGCGCTGATCGCGCAGGCCGCCGCCACGCACGCACCCGACGACGTGGCCATGGCGCTGGCCGCGCCCGGCGACCGGATCGCCGACTGGGAATGGGCCAAGTGGCTGCCGCACCTGCTCGACAGCGAGCAGTTCGACGGCCCCGTCTCCGCCCGCCGGATCGCGCCCTCCCTGCCCCAACTGGCCCGGCAGATCGGCCCCGAGCTGCGCCGCCGCGCCTCCTACGCGGCTGAAGTGCGCCGCGGTCTGTCCGGCAAGGACGCCCTCGCCATGACCTCCCGGCTGCTCGTCGTCGCCGACGGACACGGCGGCGACGCCGTCGACCTGCCGCGCCCCGACGACGCGGTCGGCCTGCGCGACATGGGCGTCACCGTCCTGCACCTGCTCGACCAGCGGGTCCAGGAACCCGGCAGTGTGGGCGTGCGCATCACCGTCGACGGCGAGCGCGTCGTCATCGAGGACATGCGCATGCCGGAGCCGATCAGCGCGCACGGCACCGTCGACGAGATCGGCATCCCCTTCGCCGAGGGCTTCGCCCGGATGCTCGCCCCGCTCCGGCTGTCCGCGGAGTCGATGGTCGACGCGCCGCTCACCGGCCCGGTCGACTTCGCCGAACTGCTCGGCATCGACGACGTGGCCGGCCTCGAACTGAACCGGCTGTGGGCGCCGCGCGGCGAACGGGCCTTCCTGCGCGTGCCCATCGGCGTCAGCGACTCCAAGGAGCCCGTGCTTCTGGACCTGAAGGAGTCCTCCGAACTGGGCATGGGCCCGCACGGCCTGTGCGTCGGCGCCACCGGCTCCGGCAAGTCCGAGCTGCTGCGCACCCTCGTCCTCGCCCTGGTCGCCACGCACCCGCCGGAGGACCTGGCCATGGTCCTCGTCGACTACAAGGGCGGCGCCACCTTCGCCCCCTTCGCCGACCTCCCGCACGTCGCCGGCGTCATCACCAACCTGGAGAACCAGGCCGGCCTCGTCGAGCGCGTCCACGCCTCCCTCGCCGGCGAGGTCAAGCGCCGCCAGCAGGTACTCAAGGACGCGGGCAACGTCGCCGACATCGGCCACTACGCCGCGCTGCGCGCCGAGCGGCGGCCCGACCTGGAGCCGCTGCCGCACCTGTTCGTGGTGATCGACGAGTTCGGCGAACTGCTCACCGCCAAGCCGGACTTCATCGACCTGTTCCTGTCCATCGGCCGCATCGGCCGCTCCATCGGCGTCCACCTGCTGCTGTCCAGCCAGCGCATCGAGGGCGGCAAGCTCAAGGGCCTGGACACCTACCTGTCGTACCGGCTCGGCCTGCGCACCTTCTCGCCCGACGAGTCCCGTACGGTCCTGGACACCACGGACGCCTTCCACCTGCCCCCGCTGCCCGGCTTCGGCTACCTCAAGGTCGACACCAGCCACTACGAGCGGTTCAAGGCCAGCTACGTCTCCGGCGCCTACCGCGGCCCCGTGCAGCGCGACACCGAGGACACCGGGCCGCTGGCCCTGGAGTACGAGGCCTACAACACCCTGGGCCAGGACGAGAGTTCGGGCGCCGAGGAGCCGCAGATGCGGCGCCGGGAGACCGGGCCCACCGAGATGGGCGTGATCATCGACCAGCTCCAGAGGGCCGGCGCCCGCTCGGTGCGCCAGATCTGGCTGCCCCCGCTGCCCGCCGGGGTACCCCTCGACAGGGTCGCCGGTCCCGTGGAGATCGGCCCGCGCGGCATGCAGCTCGCCAAGCGGCGCGGCCCGCTCCAGGTGCCGTTGGGCCTGCTCGACGACCCGACCAAGCAGTGGCAGGGCCAGTGGTACCTGGACCTCACCCTCGCCGGCGGCCACGCGGCCATCATCGGCGGCCCGCAGTCCGGCAAGACCACCCTGCTGCGCTCCCTGGCCCTCTCCCTGGCCCTGACGCACACCCCGCAGGAGGTCGGCGTCTACGGCCTCGACCTGGTCGGCGGCGGCCTGCAGGCGCTCTCCGGTCTGCCGCACGTCGGCGGGGTCGCCGGCCGCGCCGACCGCGAGCGCGCCGCCCGCACCATCGACTCCGTACGCGCCATGCTCGACCAGCGCGAGGAACTCTTCCGCATCCACAACATCGACTCCCTGGAGCAGCTGCGCACCCTGCGCGCCGCGGGTCGTGTGCCCGAGCTGGCCTCCACCGAGATCGTGCTGCTCATCGACGGATTCGGCGCCCTGCGCGACGACTTCGAGGACCTCGACGACTCGGTCGTCGACATCCTCAAGCGCGGCAGCGGCTACGGCATCCACGTCGTCGCCGGCATGCTCCGCTGGAACGACGTGCGCATCGCCACGCAGTCCCAGTTCGGCACCCGGGTCGAGCTGCGCCTGAACGACCCGAGCGAGTCCAGCATCGACCGCAAGCTCGCCGAGACCCTCTCGCCCGAGGAGAAGGGCCGCATCCTCACCGACGGCAAGCTCTTCGCGCAGGTCGCCCTGCCCCGCACCGACGGCCTCGCCGACACCTCCGACCTCGGCGCGGTCCTGGAGCACACCGCCCGCTCGATCCGCGCCACCTGGACCGGCGAGGTCGCCCAGCCGGTCCGCGTGCTGCCGCACGTCCTGGAGGCGCAGCAGCTGCCCGGCCCGGCGTCCGAACCTCGCCGGGTCCCGATCGGCCTGGACCAGACGCAGCTGGCCCCCGTCCTGATCGACCTGTTCGAACACGACCAGCACCTGCTGATCATGGGCGACAGCGAGTGCGGCAAGACCAACCTGCTCAAGGTCGTCGCCCAGAGCCTGATCGAGCGCTACGGCGACAATGAACTGGTCTTCGGGGTCTTCGACCCGCGCCGCGGCCTGCGCGGCGTCATCCCGGAGGAGTACCGGGGCGGTTACGCCTACAACGCCAAGCTGTGCGCCGGCCTCGCCGCCGGTATCGCCACCGAGCTGGAGAAGCGGCTGCCCGACGAGAGCGCGGGCGGCGAGGACCTGGAGCCGGGCAGCTTCTCGGGCCCGCGGATCGTGATCCTCGTCGACGACTACGACGTCCTCACCACCGCCGGCCAGCAGCCGCTCGCGCCCTTCGTGCCGTACATCCCCTCGGCCGTCGACATCGGCCTGCACTTCGTCCTCACCCGCCGGGTCGCGGGCGCCTCCCGCGGCCTGTACGAGCCGCTGATGCAGGGCCTGCGCGAGTCCGGCGCCTCGGCGCTGGTGATGGCGGGCGACCGGAGTGAAGGCCAGCTCTTCCCCGGCGTGTACGCGAGCCAGCAGCCGCCCGGCCGTGGGGTGTTGGTCCGCAGGGGCCAACCGAACCGGCTGATCCAGACCGTCTACACGGGGACACAGGTGAATCCATGACGAAGGACGTCATCGCCCTCACGAAGCAGATGCCCGACCCGTTGAGCGTGCTCGCGGGTCTGCTCTCCGGCGGCCCGGACCGGATGGTGGGCGTCGAGGGAGAGGGCGCGGTGGTACAGCTCTGCGACGAGCAGGGCCGCCCGCTCGTCTCCGTGGAGGCGCCGCTGCTGGTGCAGGTCCGGGGCGAGGCCGAGCGGCTGCTCGGGGCGCGTGAGCCCGAGGTGCCGTACTGGTGGACCGAGGCCCGCGCCACCACCGGCGTCAAGGAGGCCGAGGAACTCGCCGGGACCTTCGCCGCGCGCATCGCCACGCTGGTCGGCGGGACCGCCTGGCCGCCCGGGGCCGCGTGGTCGCTGGCCGTGGTCAAGACGGACGGGATGAGCGTGGCGCCGGTACCGGCCGCCGCCCAGCCGGCCGTGGACGTGCTCACCGACAAGGTCGCCGTCATCATCCAGGACCGCCCGGTCGTCGCGATGACCGCCTGGCTCTCGGACGCCTTCCGCGCCGCCGCGAACGCCGGGCTCGGCCTGCAGATCGTCACCCCCGCGGGCACCCGCCTCTCCCCGGCGGTCCGCAACAGCCTGCCGGGCTGGCCCTCGCGCTGGGTGGTGCAGGACGAACGGGACGGCTACTACGACGGTCTGTCCGGAGCCGTCCTGCAGTGGAGCAACGGCCTCTTCGTGACGGTCGAGTCGCCGGAGGCCACCCCTCAGGACCCGCGCACACCGGTCGCCGCCTCCTTCGGTGAGGGCGTCCAGGACACCGGGGAACGCCAGCTGGCCATCTCCTTCCGCACCATCCACCCGGCCGACGAACGGCTCGTCCTCGGCGGCGCCCTGGAAGCCGTATGGCAGGAGATCACCGGTGAGCGGCCGGCCGGCTGGGGCACCGAGGAACCCGCCAACCTCCCCTGGTCCCTGCGGCAGTTGACCGACGTGGCCTACGAGCGAGCGCCCGAGCCGACCTGGCTGGTGGCCGTCGGCAGCCCGGAACGCCCCGGCCTCGCGACCGTCCGCATCACCCGCACCAAGGGCGGCGTGGAGGAGGACGTGACGCTGGCCTTCGGCTACGGCCCGGGCGAGCAGATGCCGACGGACGCCGTCATCGCCGCGGCGGAGGCCCTCGCCACGCAACACGACCTGCAGTCCATGCTGGTCCAGATCCGCCGCGCCCGCCGGGACCTGTCCGTGCCGCCGCGCTTCGAAGGCCCTGGCGTGCCGTACGCGTTCGTCCTGGGAGCCGAGGAGGTCCGCACGATGCCCGGCGACCGGGCCCGCAACACCCCGCTCGCCGAGGCTCCGCGCGAACTGGGCCCGAAGACCCGCCCGGCGCTCTACTACCCCCTGCCGGGCGATCCGTCGGACCTGTCGGGCTGGCAGGACTTCGAGCGGCTGATGAGGCATTTGAAGGGCAGCTGAACTGACTCCTGAAAGGCAGCTGACCTGACTCCGGAAGGGCAGTTGAGCCTGACTCCCTCCTGACCTGCGCCGACGCGCAGGGGTGGGGTTTTCCCCAGGTCTTTTCGGCGGTCGACCTCATGGTCCACCTCCACCTCCGGTCCGTACGTTCGACGCATCACCACGAGCGATGCCCTGCCCGACGAACGACGGACCGGAGGAAACACGTATGGCAGCCGACTGGGCTGTAGAACTGCACGGTGTCCGCAAGCGCTACGGCCGCGGCCGCACCGCCGTGCACGCCCTGAGCGGCATCGACCTCACGCTCCCGCACGGCAGCTTCACCGCCGTGATGGGCCCCTCCGGCTCCGGCAAGTCCACGTTCCTCCAGTGCGCGGCCGGCCTCGACCGCCCCACGGCCGGCACGGTCCGCCTCGGTGGTACGGAGATCACGGGCATGGGGGAGAACAAGCTCACCGCCCTGCGCCGCACCCGCCTCGGCTTCGTCTTCCAGGCCTTCAACCTGCTGCCCTCCCTGACGGTCGAGCAGAACGTCGTCCTGCCGATGCGGCTGGCCGGCCGACGCCCCGACCGCCGCCGCACCGCCGAGGTGCTCGCCGAGGTCGGCCTGGCCGACAAGGCCCGGCGCCGCCCCGGCCAGCTCTCCGGTGGCCAGCAGCAGCGCGTCGCGATCGCGCGTGCGCTGGTCACCCGCCCCGACGTCGTGTTCGCGGACGAGCCGACCGGCGCCCTGGACACCACGACGGCCGCCGAGATCCTCGGCCTGCTCCGTCAGGCCGTGGACATCCAGGGCGCGACCGTCGTCATGGTCACCCACGACCCGTCGGCCGCCGCCTGGGCGGACCGCGTCCTGTTCCTGGCCGACGGCGAGATCGTCGACCACCTCGACCGCGCCCCGGCGGACCGGATCGCCGCCCGCATGACGGCGCTCACGGCACCGTCGTCTCTCTCGCGAGCGGCCGCCTGATGTTCGTGCCCAACGGCCTCGCCCGTGCCGCCGTCCGGTTCCGGCCCGCAGCGTTCGTCGGGACGCTGGTCGCGCTCGTCCTGGCCGCGGCGATCGTCTCGGCCTGCGGCATCCTGCTGGAGACGGGCCTGCGCGCCACCGTGCCGCCACAGCGCTACGCGGGCGCCCCGGTGGTGGCCGCCGCCGACCAGCGCGCCCACTACGGCAGCGGGGACAGCAAGGACAGCGAACCGGTCCCGGACCGCGCCCGCCTGGACGACTCCCTGGTGGCGAAGGCGGCCTCGGCCCCCGGCGCGCGCACGGCCGTAGCGGACATCACCTTCCCGGCCGCCGGCCCGCGCGGCCCGCTCACCGCCCACAACTGGGCCTCCACCGCGTTCACCCGCGAGCATCTCACCGCGGGCCGCGCCCCGCGCCCCGGCGAGGTGGTCCTGGACCACGGCACCGTCGGCTCCCGCGTCACCCTCACCACCCCCGACGGCACCCGCGCCTACCGGGTCTCCGGCACCACCGGCACCGGGCACGACACCGTCTGGTTCGCCGACACCGAAGCCGTACGGCTCTCCGGGCACCCCGGCCGCATCGACGCCGTCGCCGTGCTCCCCGAGCCCGGCGTCACCGCCGACGCCCTCGCCTCCCAGGTCGCCCGCGCCCTGCGTGGCCACCCCCACGTCGAGGTCCACACCGGCGACGACCGAGGCGCTGTCGAGGACCCGACCCTCGCCGAAGCCAAGGAGGTGCTCATCGGAATCGGCGGCTCCTTCGGCGGCACGGCGACCATGGTCGCCGTCTTCACCGCGGCCGGCACCGTCGCCCTGGCCGTCGGCCAGCGCGCCCGCGAGTTCGCGCTGCTGCGCGCGGTCGGCGCCAAACCCCGCCAGATCCGCCGAACCATCGCCACCGAGACCCTCCTGGTCGCCCCGCTCGCGGGCGCGGTCGGCTGCCTGCCCGGAATCGCCCTGGCGCGCTGGTGGTTCGGGCAGCTGAAGGACAGGGGCGCGGTCCCGGAGGCCGTCGACCTGGCCGTCTCCTGGATCCCGCTGGTCTGCGCCGTCGGCGCCGGGCTCGTCGCCGCCCTGCTCGCCGGTTACACCGCCGCCCACCGCAGCTCCCGCATCAAGCCCGGTCAGGCGCTGGGCGAGGCGTCCGTGGAGCGGCTGCGCGTCGGCTGGATCCGCACCCCGCTCGGGATCGCCGCCGCGGCCGGCGGCTGCGTCTGCGCGGGCCTGGCCGCCTCACTGACCGGCGAGGACGCGGCCAACGCCGCGCTCGGCATCGTCACGCTGTTCATGCTCGCCGTCGCCCTGCTCGGCCCGCTGGTCGCCCGCGCCTGCGCCGGCCTGTTCGGCCTCCCGCTGCGCGGTGCCGACGCCCCGGCCTCCCTCGCGGCCGCCAACTCCCGTACGAACGCCCGCCGTCTGGCCTCCGCGATCACCCCGATCGTCCTCGCCATGGCGTTCTCCTCCGTGCTGGTCTTCATGCACACCAGCGAGGACCGCGCCATCGAGCGGCAGCAGCGGGAGGGCATCCTCGCCGACCACATCGTCACCGCCGACCCGGGCCTGGCCCCGGACGCCGTACGACGGGCCGAGCGCACCCCCGAAGTCACCGCCGCCGTCGGCCTGTTGAAGACCTCGGTACTCGCCCCCGCCTCGGGCGGCGTGCTGACGTCGGTCTCCGCGCAGGGTGTCACCGGATCCGCCCGCGCCCTGGCCGCCGTACAGGACCTGGACCTCAAGCACGGCCGGCTCTCCCTGGAACCGGGCGAGATCGCGGTCGATGCCTCCCTCGCCGGCAACGCCGACCGCGAGGTCGGCGACCGCCTGCCCCTGCGCCTCCCCGACGGCACGAAGACCGAGCCGCGGATCGTGGCGACGTACGGACGCGGCCTGGGACTGCCCCAGGTGACGATGAACCGCGCCGACCTCGCCACCCACGTCACCTCCGCCTTCGACACGGAACTGTGGACCAAGGGCGGCACGGCGGCGGGCCTGAAGGCACTCGGCACGGTCCGGGACCGCGCCGACCACACCACCGCCCAGTCCGCCGACCGCGAGCTCAACGCCTGGGCGAACACCGTGATGGCCGCCGTCCTCGGCGGATTCGCGGCCGTCGCCGCCGTCAACACGCTGGTGATGACGGTCCTCGACCGCCGCGGCGAACTCGACACGCTCCGCCTGATCGGCTCCACCCGCCGCCAGGTGCTGCGCATGGTCCGCTGGGAGGCCCTCCTGGTCGCCCTCGCGGGCATCGCCCTCGGCACGGCGATCGCGCTGGCCACCCTGGTGCCGATGATGAAGGGGCTGACGGGACAGGGACCGTACATACCGCCGCTGCTGTACGGCGCCTTCGCCGGCACGATCGTCGCCCTGGGCCTTGCGGCCGCCACCCTCCCGGCCCGCGCGGCCCTGCGCGGCGACACGCCGGACGAATGACAGCGCCCCCGCCCGGTCAGGCCGGTGCGGGGGCGGTCGATCGGTCGATCGCGACGGCTACTAGGCGTTGACCTTCTCGCGTACGGCGGGCTGCTCGCGCTTCTCGCCTTGTTCGCGCCCGCGGGCCAGGTCGGCCGCGTCCCGCTTGAAGGCCCAGTCCATCTTCGGCTCCATCGCGAACCGGAAGAGCCGCCGCACCGGCGAGGTGCACAGCAGGGTGACGGCGACGGCCGCGAGGACGCTGACGAAGATCTCGCCGAGCGGCCGGTGCAGCCAGGCGTGGTCGAACCAGCCCCAGTAGTCGCCGCCCTTCACCAGGAAGCCGTGCAGCAGGTAGCCGTACAGCGTGCCCGCGCCGAGCGCCGTGAACCACATCGTCCGGCCCGGCACCCAGGCGAAGAAGCACGCGGTCAGCAGCAGCGAGCAGCCGAACAGGGCGAGCACCATGACCGGTCCGGTCCACCACGGCGTCCCCAGCTGCTGCGCGGCGTCACGGTGGTAGAACCACGCCGTGTTCATGCGCGGCACCGCCCACCAGCCGACGGCCAGCGCGGCCGCGAACACCGGCACCGCCAGGATCCGCACCGAACGGCGGCGCACCAGCCGGAAGTGCTCCGGCTTCATGCACAGGCCGAGCACGAAGAACGGCAGGAACTGCAGCACCCGCTGGAGGTCCAGGTCGTCGCCGATGTTCGGCGTGACGGACGCCAGCATGGCGATGGACAGCGCGAGCGGCAGCGGCCACCGCACCAGCTTCCAGATCGGGGTGGTCAGCCGCCAGATGAACAGCGCGACCAGGAACCAGGTCAGGTACCAGGGATCCAGCAGGCTGATGTCCTGGTCCGGCGCGTCGTCGGCGAAGCGCTTGAACAGCGGGTAGGCCGTCTCGAAGAGGATGTACGGCACGGCGACGCCGGTGATCAGGCGCTGCAGCCGGTCGGCGCGCATGTCGAAACTGCGCGAGAAGAAGCCGGAGATGATGATGAACGCCGGCATGTGGAACGCGTACACCATCATGTACGCGCCCTCGAGGACCCGGCTGTCGCTCTTGATCGGCTCCCAGGAGTGGGCGACCGCCACCAGCACGATCGCCAGGTACTTGGCGTTGTCGAAGAACGCGTCGCGCTGTTTGCCGGACGGGTTGGCGGGCTGTCGTTTCTGCTGGTCCTGCGGCGAGCGCGGACTCGGCACTCCACCCGCCGATGACTGGGCCGGGGGGAGTGGCGCTCGGTTCTGGCCGTGCGGTCGCAGCGAGTTCGTCACAGACCCTCCCACCAGGAATGGGGAGAGACGATCGGGGGCCTCGCTGCGCAGGTGGGGGATGAGGCAGCGTGGAACATCTGAGGCACCCTAGCCTCGGCCGCGGGTTTTCGTAAAACCCTCCACGTCATTCCCGCTTAATGGCTTCGACTACCCCTGTTTTCCCAGGAGTTGATGTCGCGACCCCTATGCATATGCGTCCCTCTTGTTGCGATTCATCCCGACTAAATGGTGCATAAGGTCAGTCATCGGTGTGTCTGTGGTCGCAATTCGAGTTACCTGCGAACACGTTGTGTGGACATGGAAACGATCCGGTCGAATTCCCTGTGTTTCCCCGGTGCTTACCTGTGCGGGTGTCGTGTCGAATTGCTGTGCGGGCGCTGCGGCGAAGGCCCCGCGCGTGCGGGCGCGCGCGCAAGCTCGGGTCCGGCTCAGGCCAACGTTGGGTCACGCGCCGCATATGCGGGCCCCGTTGGTGGCACGATGGTTCTGGCGGGGGTGCGCGGGGTTGCGTCCCCGGGCCGGGAGAGCGGACCGACCGAGGGTGTGATCAGTTGTGGCCATTTCGCTGTCAGTGGTGTTGCTGTTGGCGATCATCTTGGTGGTGTTGATCAGAGGAGGCTCGCTCAAGGCCGGCCCTGCCGTGGTCGCCGTGCTCTTCGGCTTCTTCCTCGCGTCGACCGGCATGGCCGACGACATCCAACGGTTCCTGAACTCCATAGCGGAGACCATCAACTCGATCCAGTTCTAGGGCCGCCCGGCCCTGGGCGCACGCCATGGTCCGCCGCCGCAGAACCCTGCCCTCATGTACGTCCCGTACGTCTCGTACGTCCGGTACGTCCCGTACGCCACGGACGGCGCGGGACGTCAGAAAGGCCTCCGGCCCGATCCCTGAAGGACCGGGCCGGAGGCCTCTTGGAGCGGGCGACGGGAATCGAACCCGCGTAGCTAGTTTGGAAGACTAGGGCTCTACCATTGAGCTACGCCCGCACAGCACGCGCCGCAGGTCGGATGACCGCGACACCGAAGGCATCGTAGCGGGTCGTGCGCCCTCGCCGCACACCCGATTCCGCCCGAGCCGCCGTCCGCACGCGCGCTTGTGAAATGCGGCGGCCACGCCGCCTGCGGGCATGTACCCTACGTGTCGCACCAGACGGGGTGTGGCGCAGCTTGGTAGCGCGTCCGCTTTGGGAGCGGAAGGCCGTGGGTTCAAATCCCGCCACCCCGACCACCGACCGATCGCCGAGCGGTCGCCGATCGGCCATTACCGGCCGTTACCGGCCACCCTCGCGGTCACCTCGGGTGATCGCGTCCCGTGATCGCCTTTGGGGCGTGTCGCCGCTGCCGTTACTATGCAAGCTGCACGCCCGTGTGTCTCTCGTGTGAAGTCTCCGGGCGGCGAATCCGCCGGACCATTCTGGTTCCGGCAGAACCCAAGAAGTCAGCCACAAGGAGACCGAACCGTGAAGAGCGCCGTGGAGACCCTGAACCCGACTCGGGTTCGGCTCACTGTCGAGGTGCCCTTCGAGGAGCTCAAGGACAGCCTCGACGCGGCGTACAAGAAGATCAACCAGCAGGTCACGGTGAAGGGCTTCCGCAAGGGCAAGATCCCGGCCCGCGTCATCGACCAGCGGTTCGGCCGCGGTGCGGTTCTGGAGGAGGCCGTCAACGACGCGCTTCCGAAGTTCTACACCGAAGCGGTCAACGACGCCGAGATCGACGTCCTGGGCCAGCCCGAGGTGGACATCACCGAGCTGAAGGACGGCGAGACGCTGAACTTCACCGCCGAGGTCGACGTCCGCCCGGCCCTCGAGATCCCGGACTACTCCGGCATCGAGGTCGAGGTCGACGCCGTCGAGGTGACCGAGGAGGACATCGAGAAGTCGGTCGAGGAGCTCCGCGAGCGCTTCGCCTCCACCTCCCCGGTCGAGCGCGCCGCCGAGGACGGCGACGTCGTGACGATCGACCTGGAGGCCAAGGTCGACGGCGAGGTCCTGGAGGACGGCGTCGCCAGCGGCGTGTCCTACACCATCGGCTCCGGCGAGCTGCTGGAAGGCATCGACGACGCCGTGAAGGGCCTGTCCGCCGGCGAGGAGGCCACCTTCACCTCCGAACTCAAGGGCGGCTCGGCGGCCGGCAAGGAGTCCGAGGTCACCGTCAAGGTCACCCAGGTCGCCGCGCGCGAACTGCCCGAGCTGGACGACGACTTCGCGCAGCTCGCCTCCGAGTTCGACACCCTCGAGGAGCTCAAGGCGGACAGCCGCAAGCGCCTGGAGAACATGAAGCAGTACGACCAGGCCACGCAGGCCCAGGAGCGCGTCCTGGAGAAGCTGCTGGAGCTCGTCGAGGTGCCCGTTCCCGAGAAGCTGCTCGAGGACGAGGTCAACACCCGCAAGCACAACCTCGAGCACCACCAGCTCGGCCAGATGGGCCTCGACCTCGAGAAGTACCTGGAGATCCAGGGCAAGACCGTCGAGGAGTTCGAGAACGAGACCCGCGAGGCCGCGGTCAAGGGCATCAAGACCCAGTTCGTGCTCGACCAGCTCGTCAAGGTGGAGAAGCTCAACGTCAACCAGGAGGAGCTCACCGAGCACCTCATGCGGCGCGCGCAGTCCTCCGGCATGTCCCCCGACCAGTTCGCCCAGGCGGTCGTCGAGGGCGGTCAGGTGCCGCTCCTGGTCGGCGAGGTCGCCCGCGGCAAGGCCCTGGCCGTCGTGGTCGAGAAGGCCACGGTCAAGGACACCAACGGCGAGATCATCGACCTGGACGACGAGGACGAGACGGAGACGGCCGCGGAGATCGCCGCGGAGGCCACCGAGGCCGACGCCACCGACGCCGAGGCCGACGCCGCCGAGGCCGACGCCGAGGCCGACGAGAAGACCGAGAAGACCGAGGGCTGACGCCCACGGCGCCTCGAACGCCGTATGACGGGCCCTGGGGACATCGCATCCCAGGGCCCGTTGTCTTGCCCGAGGGGCGCGTGGCTGTACCGGTGGGCGGCCCCGCCGCGTGGGCGCGACGGGCCCCTGCGGACACGCGGCCGTCCACCGCCGACGCGCCCACGGCGACACGCGCCGGGGCCCGGGCGAAGCCCGCGACGGACCACCGACGCCGGGATCCGAGCAACCTGCGCTGACAGCGAACACCCCCCGCTCCGGGATTCCTCGGAGGGACCCGCGCGTTAGGGTCCATGAGTACGAGGGCAGGCAAGTTTCCGAAACGGCCCAGCCCCGGCAGAACACGTAAGACGGCCCGGACGCCGTCGTAAGACGAGCAGGTGGATACGTGACGAATCTGATGCCCTCCGCCGCCGGCGAGCCTTCCATCGGCGGTGGCCTCGGCGACCAGGTCTACAACCGGCTGCTCAACGAGCGGATCATCTTCCTCGGCCAGCCGGTCGACGACGACATTGCCAACAAGATCACCGCGCAGCTGCTGCTCCTTGCCGCCGACCCGGACAAGGACATCTTCCTGTACATCAACAGCCCCGGCGGCTCGATCACGGCCGGCATGGCGATCTACGACACCATGCAGTACATCAAGAACGACGTGGTGACCATCGCCATGGGCCTCGCCGCCTCGATGGGACAGTTCCTGCTCAGCGCGGGTACGCCGGGCAAGCGCTTCGCGCTCCCGAACGCCGAGATCCTGATCCACCAGCCCTCCGCGGGCCTGGCCGGCTCGGCCTCCGACATCAAGATCCACGCCGAGCGGCTGCTGCACACCAAGAAGCGCATGGCCGAGCTCACGTCCCAGCACACCGGTCAGACGATCGAGCAGATCACCCGCGACTCGGACCGCGACCGCTGGTTCGACGCCATCGAGGCCAAGGAGTACGGCCTCATCGACGAGGTCATGCCCACGGCCGCCGGCATGCCGGGCGGCGGCGGCACCGGGGCCTGAGGCCCCCACAGAGCCCCCAGCGACCGCCTCAGCCCCTAGGAGACAGACAGTGAACGACTTCCCCGGCAGCGGCCTGTACGACCGCACGAGCGCCGAGTACACGGGTCCCGTCGCGGAGTCCCGCTATGTGATCCCCCGCTTCGTCGAGCGCACCTCGCAGGGCATCCGCGAGTACGACCCGTACGCGAAGCTCTTCGAAGAGCGCGTGATCTTCCTCGGCGTCCAGATCGACGACGCCTCGGCCAACGACGTCATGGCGCAGCTGCTGTGCCTGGAGTCGATGGACCCCGACCGCGACATCTCGGTCTACATCAACAGCCCGGGCGGCTCCTTCACCGCGCTCACGGCCATTTACGACACGATGCAGTTCGTGAAGCCGGACATCCAGACGGTCTGCATGGGCCAGGCGGCCTCCGCCGCGGCCATCCTGCTGGCCGCCGGCACGCCCGGCAAGCGCATGGCGCTGCCGAACGCCCGTGTGCTGATCCACCAGCCGTACAGCGAGACCGGCCGCGGCCAGGTCTCCGACCTGGAGATCGCGGCCAACGAGATCCTCCGGATGCGTGCGCAGCTGGAGGAGATGCTGGCCAAGCACTCCACCACGCCGATCGAGAAGATCCGCGAGGACATCGAGCGCGACAAGATCCTCACGGCCGAGGACGCGCTGTCGTACGGGCTGATCGACCAGATCATCTCCACCCGGAAGATGAACAACGCTGAGGTCCGCTGACGCGGCCCTGTATCGTCTGCCGCTCCTTGGCACGGTTCGGCACTGTGCACGACAAAAGTGCACGACAAAGTGAACCGTGCCAAGGGGGGCCCGAACGGGGGGCCCGGCAAGGTACCGTCGGACATAAGGCAGCACCAGGAGCCGCTGGACCTAGGCGTCTCCCAGGCGAAGGGGAAGCACACCGTGGCACGCATCGGTGACGGCGGCGATCTGCTCAAGTGCTCGTTCTGCGGCAAGAGCCAGAAGCAGGTCAAGAAGCTCATCGCAGGGCCCGGTGTGTACATCTGCGACGAGTGCATCGACCTCTGCAACGAGATCATCGAGGAGGAGCTCGCCGAAACCAGCGAGGTCCGCTGGGAGGAACTCCCGAAGCCTCGCGAGATCTACGAGTTCCTCGAGGGATATGTAGTCGGACAGGAAGCGGCCAAGAAGGCCCTCTCCGTCGCGGTGTACAACCACTACAAGCGGGTCCAGGCCGGTGAGAACGGCGGCGGTCAAAGCCGCGAGGACGCCATCGAGTTGGCGAAGTCCAACATCCTCCTGCTGGGCCCCACGGGTTCCGGCAAGACCCTCCTCGCCCAGACCCTCGCGCGCATGCTCAACGTCCCGTTCGCCATCGCCGACGCGACGGCGCTGACGGAGGCGGGATACGTCGGCGAGGACGTCGAGAACATCCTGCTGAAGCTGATCCAGGCGGCGGACTACGACGTCAAGAAGGCCGAGACGGGCATCATCTACATCGACGAGATCGACAAGGTCGCCCGTAAGAGCGAAAACCCGTCGATCACCCGCGATGTGAGCGGCGAGGGCGTGCAGCAGGCCCTGCTGAAGATCCTGGAAGGCACGACCGCCTCGGTCCCGCCGCAGGGTGGCCGCAAACACCCCCACCAGGAGTTCATCCAGATCGACACGACGAACGTCCTGTTCATCGTGGGCGGCGCCTTCGCGGGACTGGAGAAGATCATCGAGTCCCGGGCCGGCGCGAAGGGCATCGGCTTCGGCGCGACCATCCGCTCCAAGCGCGAGCTGGAGGCCAAGGACCAGTTCGAGGACGTCATGCCCGAGGACCTGGTCAAGTTCGGCATGATCCCCGAGTTCATCGGCCGCCTGCCCGTGATCACTTCGGTCCACAACCTCGACCGCGAGGCGCTCCTCCAGATCCTCGTCGAGCCGCGCAACGCGCTCGTCAAGCAGTACCAGCGCCTCTTCGAACTCGACGGCGTGGAGCTGGACTTCGAGCGCGAGGCCCTGGAGGCCATCGCCGACCAGGCCATCCTCCGCCAGACCGGCGCGCGCGGCCTGCGCGCCATCATGGAGGAAGTCCTCATGTCCGTGATGTACGAGGTCCCGTCCCGCAAGGACGTGGCCCGCGTCGTCATCACGGCGGACGTCGTCCACTCCAACGTCAACCCGACGCTGATCCCGCGGGAGGCGCGGGGACGCGGGCCGGGCGAGCAGAAGACTGCGTAGGCGGTCACAGGCGTGAGCGAATAGGCAGCCACAGGCGTGAGCGAAGGGGCCCCGGTCAACCTTGGGTTCTAGGAGTCGTTGCAACACCCCAGTTCAAGGGGTGCGATGGACTTCGAGATCCGTAAGGACCGGGAGAGGCCTCAGGGCAGGAAGAAGCTCGCCAGGGAGCGGGAGGCATACTCCCGGCTCATGCAGCAGGGTGTGAGCAACCGGGAAGCGTGCCGGATCGTCGGGATCGACCGCCGGACCGGCCAGAAGTGGCGCAACGGTCGTCAGGCATACGGTAACCGGAAGGCGCTGCCACCGATCAACGCGGTGGCAGCGCCCTGCGGGCCGTCCCGGTACCTGCGCGAGGAAGACCGCATTCACATCGCCGACCGGCTGCGGGAGAAGGCGACCGTGCGGGCGATAGCCGCGGAGCTGGGCCGCAGCCCGTCGACGGTCAGCCGGGAGATCCGCCGCAACCGTCACCCGACGGGCGGCCAGTACCGCCCGCACGCGGCCCAGGCCCGTGCCGATGCCCGCCGGCCCCGTCCGAAGCCCGGGAAGATCGGCCAGAACCCGCAGCTGCGCAACTTCATCCAGGACCACCTGGACCTACGGTGGAGCCCGGAGCAGATCTGTCAGGCTCTGCGGGCACGGTTTCCCCAGCGGCCGGAGATGCACGTGGTCCACGAGACGGTCTACCAGGCCCTCTACGTCCAGGGCCGGGGTGAGCTGCGCCGCGAACTGGCCCGCGCCCTGCGCACCGGACGCGCCCGGCGCAGACCTCGCCGCCAGGCCCAGCAGCGCCGGCCCCGGTTCGCCACCCCGATGGTCATGATCAGCGAGCGTCCGGCCGAAGCCGAGGACCGGGCGGTCCCCGGGCACTGGGAGGGTGATCTCATCATCGGCAAGGACGGAAAGTCGGCGATCGGTACCCTGGTCGAGCGGGCCACCCGCTACGTCATGCTCCTGCATCTGCCCGGCGACCACGGCGCCGAGAGCGTTCGCGACGCGCTGGTCACCACGGTCCGGACCCTGCCGTCCCACCTGCGACGGTCCCTGACGTGGGACCAGGGCTCGGAAATGGGCAGCCACGGCGCGTTCACCATCGCCACCGACGTCCCGGTCTACTTCTGCGATCCGGCCAGCCCCTGGCAGCGCGGCTCGAACGAGAACACCAACGGCCTGCTCCGGCAGTACTTCCCCAAGGGCACCGACCTCGCCGTCCACACCCGCGAGCACCTCGACGCCGTCGCCGCCGAGCTGAACGGCCGCCCACGCAAAACGCTCGGCTGGGAAACCCCAGCCGAGCGCCTGCATAAACTGCTCACCGCCTGATCAACACAACCACGTGTTGCGACGACACCTAGAAACCGCCAACCGACCGGGGCCCCTTCGCCGTTGAGGTGTCCGGCGTCAGGCCTTGACGCGGGCCTCCTTGCGGAACTTCGTGGTGATGTCCGCCGCCACGTCCTTGGCGACGTCCTTGGTGCCGTCACCCGGCGACACCATCGCCAAGGTGCTGTAGTCGGCCCACGCGCAGAACCAGTCGGTCTTCTCCTGCTTGGTCGTCTGGTTCGTGCCCTTGGCCGCCTGGCACTTCATGAGCGCGCCGTCGAGGTCGACCTCCTCGGGCTCGCCGACCAGCTTGGGCTGGCCGGCGCTGCCGCTTTCGGAAGACTCCTCCTCGCTGGACTTCTTGAAATTGGCGAAGAAGATGTCCAGGGCCTTCTCCGGGTCGGCGATCTCACCGTGGACGCCCACGAACGAGATGCTCTTGGCCTTCGCCGCCTCGGCGGGGCTGGGCGCGGTGCTCGGGTCGTTGGGGTCGTAGCCCTCGATGGTCGTGTAGAACCCGAACACGCTCTTGCCGTTCTTGACGCCGCTCTTCTCCAGCTCCGCGGCCGAATCGGCACCGGCGCTCGCGCCGTCCTTGGAGGCCCGGTAGTACTCGCCGAGCGCCTTCGCCGGCGTCGACAGCGTGTGCGCCCCGTCGTCCTCCAGACCACCCGCGCCGGCGCCCCCGCCGATCACGAAGTACGCCCCCACGCCGATCGCGGCCACGACGGCGACGGAGCCGATGATGATGCCCGTCTTCTTCTTGCCGCCACCCGCGGCGGGCGGCTGCGGCACGCCGTACGGGGCCTGGCCGTAGGGCGGCTGCTGACCGGGGGCCTGCTGACCGGGGGCCTGCTGACCGTACGGGGCCTGCTGACCGTACGGGGCCTGCTGGCCGTACGGCGGCTGCTGCGGCGGGACGCCGCCCTGTGGGGGCTGCTGCGGGTAGCCGTAGCCGGGCTGCTGCTGGGGCGGGGGAGCCTGCTGGGGGAAGCCGTAGCCGGGCTGGGCGGGCGGAGCCTGCGGCGGCTGGCCGTAGGGGCCCGGTTGCTGACCGTACGGTCCAGGCTGCTGGGGCTGCCCGTCGTACGGGCCCGGCTGGTTGTAGCTCATCTCTGGGTTCCCCTCCAGATGCTTATGTGATCCAGACATCCTGGCGCAGACCGAACGTGCGCATGCCACCGGGGGCCCGCCCGTTACACAAAAAACGCGTTTCGGGACTCCGCCGTGACACCCCTAAACTGAGCCCGTGACCGAGAACGCTCAGCAGCAGCCACCAGCGCCCAACACCGAACTGCCGACCCAGTACGCGCCGGCCGACGTAGAGGGGCCGCTGTACGAGCGCTGGGTGGAGCGGGGTTACTTCGAGGCGGACGCGAAGAGCGACAAGCCGCCGTACACCATCGTCATCCCGCCGCCGAACGTCACTGGCAGCCTGCACCTCGGGCACGCCTTCGAGCACACGCTCATCGACGCCCTCACCCGCCGCAAGCGGATGCAGGGCTACGAGACGCTGTGGCAGCCCGGCATGGACCACGCCGGCATCGCCACGCAGAACGTCGTCGAGCGGGAGCTGGGCAAGGAGGGCAAGTCCCGGCACGACCTCGGCCGGGAGGCGTTCGTCGAGCGTGTCTGGCAGTGGAAGGCCGAGTCCGGCGGGCAGATCAGCGGTCAGATGCGGCGTCTCGGCGACGGCGTCGCGTGGTCGCGTGAGCGCTTCACGATGGACGAGGGCCTGTCCCAGGCCGTCCAGACCATCTTCAAGCGGCTCTACGACGAAGAGCTGATCTACCGCGCCGAACGCATCATCAACTGGTGTCCACGCTGTCTGACGGCCATCTCGGACATCGAGGTCGAGTACCAGGACGACGACGGCGAGCTCGTCTCCATGAAGTACGGCGACGGGGACGAGACCATCGTCGTCGCCACGACCCGGGCCGAGACCATGCTCGGTGACACGGCCGTCGCCGTCCACCCCGAGGACGAGCGGTACAAGCACCTGGTCGGCAAGCTGATCCGGCTGCCGCTGACCGACCGCTCCATCCCGGTCGTCGCCGACGAGCACGTCGACCCCGAGTTCGGCACGGGCGCCGTCAAGGTCACCCCGGCCCACGACCCGAACGACTTCGAGATCGGCCAGCGGCACGACCTGCCCGCCGTCGCGATCATGGACGAGCACGCCGTCATCACCGCCCACGGCCCCTTCCAGGGCCTGGACCGGCTGGAGGCCCGCTCGGCCATCGTCGCCGCGCTGCGCGCCGAGGGGCGGATCGTCGCCGAGAAGCGGCCGTACGTCCACAGCGTCGGGCACTGCTCGCGGTGCAAGACCACGATCGAGCCCCGGCTCTCCATGCAGTGGTGGGTCAAGGTCGGCCCGCTGGCCAAGGCGGCCGGTGACGCCGTCCGGGACGGGCGCGTCAAGATCCATCCGCAGGAGATGGAGAAGCGGTACTTCGACTGGGTCGACAACCTCCACGACTGGTGTATTTCGCGCCAGTTGTGGTGGGGGCACCGGATTCCCGTCTGGTACGGGCCGGAGGGTGAGGTCGTCTGTGTCGGCCCCGACGAGGGGCCGCCGAGCGGTGAGGGCTGGCGTCAGGACACGGACGTCCTCGACACTTGGTTCTCCTCCGGCCTGTGGCCGTTCTCGACCCTCGGCTGGCCCGAACAGACCGAATCGCTCGCGAAGTTCTACCCGAACTCCGTCCTGGTCACCGGCTACGACATCCTGTTCTTCTGGGTCGCCCGGATGATGATGTTCGGGCTGTACGCGATGGACGGCACCCCGCCGTTCCACACCATCGCTCTGCACGGCATGGTCCGCGACCAGTTCGGCAAGAAGATGTCGAAGTCCTTCGGCAACGCGGTCAACCCGCTGGACTGGATGGACAAGTACGGGTCCGATGCCCTCCGCTTCACGCTCGTCCGCGGCGCGAACCCCGGCGTCGACGTCCCGATCGGCGAGGACTGGGTCCAGGGTTCCCGCAACTTCGCCAACAAGATCTGGAACGCGACGCGGTTCGCGCTGATGAATGGCGCGACGGTTCAGGGGCCGCTGCCGGAGCCGTCGGCGATGTCGGCGACCGATCGGTGGATCCTGTCCCGGCTCAACTCCGTTGTCGCCGAGGTCGACGCGTACTACGAGGACTACCAGTTCGCGAAGCTCTCCGACGCGCTGTTCCACTTCGCGTGGGACGAGGTGTTCGACTGGTACGTCGAGCTGTCGAAGACGACGTTCGCCGCCGGCGGTGCGGCCGCCGAGGTCTCGAAGCGCGTCCTGGGTGAAGTCCTGGACGTCACGCTGCGGCTGCTGCACCCGGTCGTTCCGTTCGTCACGGAGACGCTGTGGACGACGCTGACGGGTGGTGAGTCGCTGGTCATCGCCGAATGGCCGTCGGACAGCGGCTTCCGGGACACGGGCGCCGAGAAGGAGATCGAGACGCTTCAGTCCGTGATCACGGAGGTTCGTCGCTTCCGTGCGGACCAGGGGTTGCAGCCGGGGCAGCGGGTTCCGGCGCGGCTGTCTCTCGACGGTACGGCGCTGGCGCCTCACGAGGCGGCGATCCGGCAGTTGCTGCGGTTGCAGCCGGAGGGGGAGTCCTTCGCGGCGACGGCGACTCTGCCGGTGTCCGGGGCCGAGGTCGCGCTGGACCTCTCGGGCGTGATCGATGTCGCGGCGGAGCGGAAGCGGCTGGCGAAGGATCTTGCCGCTGCGGAGAAGGAGAAGGCCCAGGCGAACGCGAAGCTCGGGAACGAGGCGTTCCTGGCGAAGGCTCCGGATCATGTGGTGGAGAAGATCCGGACGCGGCTGGCGAAGGCGGACGAGGACATCGCACGGATCGCCGCGCAGCTGGATCGGCTGCCGGCGGCGTAAGCGTTCGTACGGTTCGTACGTTGGTGAAGGCGCCCGGAGCTGTTGGGGTTCCGGGCGCCTTCGGTTGCTGTGAGGTGGGTCGCGCAGCCCGGCGCTTACGGGGTGCCGCTGCGCCCACCCGTGCCGCCCCAGCGGCACGACTGCCCGCAGCTGCGCGGGACGGCTGCCCCCAGGGACGGTGACCCCCACCGAGCCGCACCCGAGCCCCCGGGGCTCCGTAGACTGGGCCCCGTGAGTGAGCAGCCCCCGCACGATGACAGCGAGCAGCCCGATTCCGTCGACCCCTTCGAGGAGATCGTCGCGGCCGAGACCGACCGTGATCCCGATCTCGCGGTGATCGAGGCCGGCAGCCGCACCCTGCGTACGCAGGGCGGTCCGCCGCAGGCCGATGTCCCCGCGCGTCCCGCGGACCCGGAGGTCGACAAGGCGCTGCGGGAGGTCGAGGCGGAGCTCGCCACCCGCTGGGGTGAGACCAAGCTGGAGCCGTCGGTCAGCCGGATCGCCGCGCTGATGGACGTGCTGGGGGAGCCGCAGCGGTCGTATCCCTCCATCCACATCACGGGGACGAACGGCAAGACCTCCACCGCCCGGATGATCGAGGCCCTGCTGGGTGCCTTCGAGCTGCGGACCGGGCGGTACACGTCCCCGCACGTCCAGTCGGTCACCGAGCGCATCAGCCTCGACGGGGCGCCGATCTCCGCCGAGCGGTTCATCGAGACGTACCAGGACATCAAGCCGTACATCGAGATGGTCGACGCCCAGCAGGAGTACCGGCTGTCCTTCTTCGAGGTGCTCACGGGGATGGCCTACGCCGCCTTCGCCGACGCGCCCGTCGACGTCGGCGTCGTCGAGGTCGGCATGGGCGGCTCCTGGGACGCCACCAACGTCATCGACGGGGATGTCGCCGTCGTCACGCCCATCGACCTCGACCACACCGACCGGCTCGGTGACAACCTCGCCGCCATCGCCTCCGAGAAGGCCGGCATCGTCAAGCAGGACGCCACCGTCATCCTGGCCCAACAGCCGGTCGACGCGGCCCAGGTGCTGCTGAAGAAGGCCGTGGAGGTCGACGCCACCGTGGCCCGGGAGGGGCTCGAGTTCGGGGTCGTGGCCCGTCAGGTCGCCGTCGGCGGCCAGCTGCTCACCCTGCGCGGGCTCGGCGGGGAGTACGACGAGGTGTATCTCCCGCTGCACGGCGCCTACCAGGCGCACAACGCCGCCGTCGCCCTCGCCGCCGTGGAGGCCTTCTTCGGCGTCGGCTCCCAGCGGCACGGGCGGCTCGACATCGACACGGTCCGCAAGGCCTTCGCCGCCGTGTCCTCGCCGGGCCGGCTGGAAATCGTACGGCGGTCCCCGACCGTCGTCCTGGACGCCGCCCACAACCCGGCCGGCGCCCGTGCCACCGCCGAGGGGATCGGGGAGGCCTTCGACTTCAGCCGGTTGATCGGCGTGGTCGGGGCCAGCGGGGACAAGAACGTGCGGGGGCTGCTCGAGGCGTTCGAGCCGATCTTCGCCGAGGTCGTCGTCACCCAGAACTCCAGTCACCGCGCCATGGACGCCGACGAGCTCGCCGCCATCGCCGTCGAGGTGTTCGGCGAGGAGCGCGTGCAGGTCGAGCCGCGGCTGCCGGACGCCCTGGAGGCGGCGATCACGCTGGCCGAGGAGGAAGGCGAGTTCGCGGGCGGCGGTGTGCTCGTCACCGGCTCCGTCATCACTGTCGGCGAGGCCCGGCTGCTGCTGGGGAAGGGCTGAGACTCGACCATGCGTACGCTCTGTGCTTCGACCCTGATCGGCGAGTTCTTCATCATCGGTTTCGCCGGGCTGGTCGCGATGAAGGATCCCGACCTGTCCATGTCGACGGTGTGGACGGTCAGCGGCATCGCCATGTTCCTGTGCCTGCTGCTGTGCGGCATGGTGACCCGCCCCGGCGGCGTCGCCCTCGGCTGGGCCCTCCAGGCGGCCCTGATCGCCTCGGGCTTCATCGTCCCGTCGATGTTCTTCCTGGGGGCGGTCTTCGCGGCCCTGTGGTGGGCGTCCGTGCACTACGGACGGAAGATCGACGAGGCGAAGGCGAGATTCGCCGCCCAGGCCGACTCCTCGACGCCCGACCCCGCGTGACGCCCTCCGCATCTGACGCTGTGTAACAGGGACCCGGACACGCCCTGTAATCTCAGGGCATCCCGCACCATCCTTGATCAGAAGGAGCTCGTCGTGAGCCAGCGCACCCTCGTCCTCCTCAAGCCCGACGCCGTTCGTCGTGGCCTGACCGGCGAGATCATCAGCCGTATCGAGCGCAAGGCCGGCTGGCAGATCACCGCGCTGGAGCTGCGCACCCTGGACCAGGACACCCTGGAGCAGCACTACGGCGAGCACAAGGGCAAGCCCTTCTACGAGCCGCTGGTGGAGTTCATGGCCTCCGGTCCGGTCGTGGCGATGATCGTCGAGGGGGAGCGGGTCATCGAGGGGCTGCGCGTGCTCGCCGGCCCGACCGACCCGATCGCCGCCGCGCCCGGCTCCATCCGCGGCGACTACGGCGTGATCGTCCGCGAGAACCTCATCCACGCCTCCGACTCCGAGGAGTCCGCCGAGCGCGAGGTGAAGATCTTCTTCCCCGGCCGGGCCTAGGTCCTGTCGGGCAGGGCGCTGACCCGCCCGGGCGTTTCTCGGGAATTTTCCTGACGTGATGTCAAACCGCTCCCCCGTCTGACCAGGGACGGCCGAACGTTGTCGGCCGTCCCTCGGCATATGCGTGCCGATCGGGGGAACGAGTGCCCCCGATGGCACGTCTCCACAAGCGAGGCGGTACATCACATGCTGACAATGGCGAAGACCCTCGCGCAGTGTTCGTGCAGGCGCGTCTACGATGGAAGCCTTCACGTCACCGCACCCACTTCGCCGACCTGAAATGCCCTCAAAAGCTCCCAGGAAGGCCAGACGAATCCTGATGGGGAACTCAATGTCGTTCATCGGCCGTGACATGGCTGTCGACCTCGGGACCGCCAACACGCTGGTGTACGTCAGGGGTCGCGGGATCGTACTCAACGAGCCGTCCGTCGTCGCGATCAACACCAACACCGGTGGCATCCTCGCGGTCGGCGCCGAAGCCAAGAAGATGATCGGGCGCACGCCCGGCAACATCGTTGCCGTACGTCCGCTGAAGGACGGCGTGATCGCCGACTTCGAGATCACCGAGCGGATGCTCCGCTACTTCATCCTGAAGATCCACAAGCGGCGGTATCTGGCTCGTCCGCGGGTCGTCGTCTGTGTGCCCTCCGGCATCACGGGCGTCGAGCGCCGCGCCGTCATCGAGGCGTCGTCCCAGGCCGGCGCCCGTCAGGTGCACATCATCGAGGAGCCCATGGCCGCGGCCATCGGCTCCGGCCTGCCGGTCCACGAGGCCACGGGCAACATGGTGGTGGACATCGGCGGCGGCACCACGGAGGTCGCGGTCATCTCCCTCGGCGGCATCGTCACCGCCCAGTCCATCCGTGTCGCGGGCGACGAACTGGACAACGCGATCATCCAGCACATCAAGAAGGAGTACTCCCTCCTGCTGGGTGAGCGGACGGCCGAACAGATCAAGATCACGATCGGTTCGGCGTACGACCTCGACGCTGACGAACACACCGAAATCCGCGGCCGGGATCTCGTCTCCGGGCTGCCCAAGACCGTCGTGATCTCGGCCGCCGAAGTCCGCAAGGCGATCGAGGAGCCCGTCAACGCCATCGTCGACGCCGTCAAGACCACCCTCGACAAGTGCCCGCCGGAGCTGTCCGGCGACATCATGGACCGAGGAATCGTTCTGACCGGCGGCGGAGCGCTGCTGCGCGGCCTCGACGAGCGGCTGCGCCGCGAGACCGGCATGCCGATCCACATCGCCGAGGACCCGCTGGACAGCGTGGCGCTCGGCTCCGGAAAGTGCGTCGAGGAGTTCGAGGCGCTCCAGCAGGTGCTGGACGCCCAGCCGCGCAGATGACGTAACTCTTCGATTCCGCCGTACGAGATGATCCCCTCTCGTACGGCGGATCGTTGATATGGAGTCATAAACTCCGGCAAAAGGAGCTCCTGCAAAACCGGCAGAACAAGCTCCTACAAAAGAAGCTCCTACGAGGAAAGGGCACGGCCGCCGCACGTGAGGGACACACGAGAGAGCCGGCTGCTCCTGGTGCTGCTGGTCGCCGTCGCGTTCGCGCTGATCACGGTGGACATCCGCGGCGGGGAGGACTCACCGGTCGACGGTGCCCGCCAGGGCGCGGCCACCGTCTTCGGCCCGATCGAGGACGGGATGTCGGCCGCGGTCGACCCGGTCGGCAACGCCGTATCCGCCATCCGTGACTCCGGCGAACGCCACGACCGGCTCGCGGAGCTGGAGAAGGAGAACGCGGCCCTCGAGGCGAAACTCGGCAGCGACGACCGCAACCGCTCCCGCCTCGCCCAGCTCGACAAGATGCTGAAGATCGCGGGCAGAGGCCAGTACGGCATCAAGGGCGCCGAGGTCATCGCGATAGGAGCGGCCCAGGGCTTCTCCTGGACCGTCACCATCGACATCGGGGCGAACGACGGCATCAAGCGCGACATGACCGTCCTCAACGGCGACGGGCTCGTCGGGCGCGTGACCACCGTCGGCCCCAACACCGCGACCGTCCTGCTCGCCAGCGACCCCGACTTCACCGTCGGCACCCGGATGGAGGCCAGCGACGAACTCGGCTTCGCCTCCGGACAGGGCGACCGCCCACTGCGCGTCGAACTCCTCAACGGCAAGGCCGAGATCAAGAAGGGCGACCGCCTCGTCACCTTCGGCTCGCAGGCCGACAAGCCCTTCGTACCCGGCGTGCCCGTCGGCGTGGTCTCCCGCGTCGACCCCTCCGGCGGCGACCTCACCCGCACCCTCTACGTCACGCCGTACGTCAGCTTCACCAAGCTCGACATCGTCGGTGTCGTCGTCGAGGCCCCGAAGCAGGACCCGCGCGACACGGTGCTGCCCGACAAGCCCAGGCCGACCCCCACCCCGACCGTGACGGTGACCGCGACCCCGTCCGCCGAGGCGCCGGTCGACGGCCAGATCCCGCCAGAGCAAGAGCAGTAGGAGCTGTAGCCCATGCGCGTCAACCGGATCCTGCTGTCCACGTCCCTGATCGTCGTCGCCCTGGTCCTCCAGGTGAGCGTCCTCGCCCGCCTGCACCTCCCCGGCGCCGTCCCCGACCTGCTGCTGCTCACCGTCCTCGGCCTCGCCATGGTCTACGGCCATGTGGGCGGCGCCCTCGTCGGCTTCGGCGCCGGTCTGCTCGCCGACCTCGCCCCGCCCGCCGACCACGCCGCCGGCCGCTACGCCCTCGTGCTCAGCGTCATCGGCTATGCCGCCGGGCTGATCAAACCGGAGAACGGGCGCCTGAAGTCCGCCACCGGCCCCATGCTCGTCGTGGTCGCCGCCGCCATCGGCTCCACCCTGCTGTACGCCGGTGTCGGCGCCCTCGTCGGCGACACCGCCGCCCGCCATGTCGGCCTCGGCAGCCTGCTGTTCACGGCCGCGCTGTACGACCTGCTGCTCGCCCCGTTCGTCGTCCCCGGGATCATGGCGCTGGCCCGGCGCGCGGAGAACGATCCGCTCGCCGACACCACCTCCTCCGCGAAGAAACCCGACATCTCCTCGGGCTGGCTCTCCGGCGGCACGGGTCTGCGGATCGGCGGCCAGCGCGGCGGCCTCGGTGGGCTGAAGGTGAAGGCCGCCCGGGCCCGCACGGCCCGCGCCGGCCGCATCAAGGGGGTCAAGCGGCTGTGAGAGCGGGGGAGTCGGCCGCCGTACGGCCTCAAGGCCTCACAGGTTCGTCGTATATGACACATGCACATATGACGCATACAAGCGACACATACACACACTGAGAGGGGGAGGCAGCAGCAGTGACCAACATCCCCGAGACCGGCCGGACCCCACGGGTCCAGATCCGGCTCATCGTCATCCAGATCCTCGTCCTCTCCCTGCTCGGTACCCTCTTCGGGCGCCTGTGGTACCTCCAGATCCGCGAGGGCGACGCGTACGCCAAGGAGGCGTCCGGCAACCACGTCCAGCAGGTCGTGGATCCCGCGGTACGCGGCTCGATCCTGGACGCGCGCGGAGTGCCCCTCGCCGACAACGAGACCCGCCTCGTCGTCTCCGCCTCCCGCACCGACCTGCTGAAGATGAAGGACGACGGCGAGGCCGTCCTCGCCAAGCTGGCCGGCGTGCTGGGCATGACGCCCAAGGAGGTCCAGGAGAAGGTCCGGCTGTGCGACGCCAAGACGCCGCAGCCCTGCTGGAACGGCTCGCCGTACCAGCCCATCCCCATCACCGACGAGGCCACCCCCAAGCAGGCCCTGCAGATCCGCGAGCGGGCCGAGGACTTCCCCGGCATCACCGCCGAGCCGCAGGCCGTGCGCCGCTACCCGAGCCCCGGCGAGGCCAACACCGCCCAGGTCCTCGGCTACCTCTCGCCGGTCACCGACGAGGAGATCACCAAGGCGCAGCACACCGACTCGCCCTACCTGCGCTCCGACCAGGTCGGCCGCTCCGGCCTTGAACGCCAGTACGACAAGGAGCTGCGCGGCAAGGCCGGCGTCACCCGCTACGAGGTCGACAACCTCGGCCGCGTCATCGGCCAGGCCAAGCCCGACCCCGCCCAGCCCGGCTCCACTCTCGTCACCAGCATCGACGCACGCGTGCAGCGCGTCGCCGAGTACGAGCTGAACGAGGCGATGAAGGAGGCGCGCAAGCAGATGGACCGGAACACCGGCACCAACTACAAGGCCGACTCCGGCGCGGTCGTGGTGATGGAGGCCAAGACCGGCCGCGTCGTCGCCATGGCGTCCAACCCTGCGTACGACCCGAACGCCTGGGTCGGCGGCATCTCCGCCAAGGACTACGCCAAGCTCACCGGCAAGGACTCCAACTACCCGCTGCTGAACCGCGCGATCCAGGGCCAGTCGGCGCCCGGCTCCATCTTCAAGGTGGTCCCGACGGCCGCCGCCATCAACGCGGGCTACTCCTTCGACGGCCCCTACGAATGCTCCAGCTCGTACTCCCTCGGCGGCCAGGTCTTCAAGAACTTCGAGTCCAAGGGGTACGGCCCGATCAGCCTCGGCCGCGCCCTGGAGGTCTCCTGCGACACCGTCTTCTACCGGCTCTCCCACGAGGAGTGGAAGCGGGACGGCGGCTCCAAGCCGAAGAAGCACCCCAACGACTGGTTCTACAAGACCGCCCACCAGTTCGGCCTCGGCGCCGAGACCGGCATCGACCTGCCCAACGAGGTCACCGGCCGCATCCCCGACCGCCAGTGGAAGCAGAACTACTGGAAGGCCAACAAGGACGCCTGGTGCAAGACCGGCAAGAAGGACGGCGGCTACGCCGAGCGCATCGCCTACGAGAACTGCCTCGAAGGCAACCGGCTGCGCGCCGGTGACTCCGTCAACTACTCCATCGGACAGGGCGACACCCTCGTCACCCCCATCCAGATGGCCACCATCTACGGCGCCATCGCCAACGGCGGCACCCTCTACGACCCCTCCGTCGGCAAGGCGGTCATCAGCAACGACGGCAAGAACGTCACCGAGATCAAGCCCAAGGCGCACGGCAAGCTGCCCATAAGCAGGCAGACGCTGGCCGAGATGGACGACGCCCTCGCCGGCGTTGCCACCCGCGGTACCGCCGCCTGGCGGTTCGCGCAGGTCGGCTGGCCGCAGGACAAGATCCCGATGCACGCCAAGACCGGTACCGCGGAGGTCTACGGCAAGCAGACGACGTCGTGGTTCGCCACGTACACCAAGGACTACACGGTCGTGATGACGATCTCGCAGGGTGGTACGGGCTCCGGTGCGTCGGGTCCCGCGGTCCGCAACATCTACGACGCGCTGTACGGCGTGTCCGACGACGGCGCGATCAACCCGAAGAACGCGCTGCTGCCGAGGCCCGAGGCGGCACTGCCGAAGGTCCAGACGGACGGGACGATCAAGGCCCCCAAGGTGCCCAAGGACCCGGCGAAGGACCAGCGGGCCACCCAGAAGGGCACGGCCGAGCAGGACGGACAGCAACAGGCGGCGACCGTGACGACGCCCCCGACGGGGAACCGGAACACACGGCGACGGCCGCGCAAGAGGGGGAGCCGGAGGATGCTCACATGACCGGCGTCAACAGCTTCCAGGTACCCGGATACGGACCCCGGCCCGCGGGCTGGACCCGCCTGTTCGCCCGCGACTCGGTCGCCCGCCGGCTGGACTGGCCGATACTGCTGGCCGCGCTGGCGCTCTCCGGGCTCGGCTCGCTGCTCGTCTTCTCCGCGACCCGCAACCGCACCGAGATCAACCAGGGCGATCCGTACTACTTCCTGGTCCGGCACATCCTGAACACCGGCATCGGGTTCGCCCTGATGGTGGGCACGGTCTGGCTCGGCCACCGCACCCTGCGCACGGCTGTGCCGATCCTGTACGGCATCTCGGTCTTCCTGATCCTGCTGGTGCTGACCCCGCTCGGGTCCACCGTCAACGGCGCCCACTCGTGGATCCAGATCGGGGGCGGATTCTCCCTCCAGCCCTCGGAGTTCGTGAAGATCACGATCATCCTGGGCATGGCGATGCTGCTCGCCGCGCGAGTGGACGCGGGCGACAAGCCGTACCCGGACCACCGAACGGTGCTGCAGGCGCTGGGACTTGCCGCCGTCCCGATGCTGATCGTGATGCTCATGCCCGACCTCGGGTCGGTCATGGTGATGGTCATCATCGTGCTGGGCGTGCTGCTCGCCTCCGGCGCCACCAACCGCTGGGTGTTCGGCCTGCTGGGCGCCGGCGCGATCGGCGCGATCGCCGGCTGGCAGCTGCACATCCTCGACGACTACCAGATCGCCCGCTTCGCGGCCTTCGCCAACCCCAGCCTCGACCCCGCCGGCGTCGGCTACAACACCAACCAGGCGCGCATCGCGATCGGCTCGGGCGGGCTGACGGGCTCCGGGCTGTTCCAGGGCTCGCAGACGACCGGCCAGTTCGTGCCGGAACAGCAGACGGACTTCGTGTTCACGGTCGCGGGAGAGGAACTGGGCTTCGTCGGAGCTGGCCTGATCATCCTTCTCCTGGGCGTGGTGCTGTGGCGCGCCTGCCGCATCGCCCGCGAGACGACCGAGCTGTACGGCACGATCGTCGCCGCCGGGATCGTGGCGTGGTTCGCCTTCCAGTCCTTCGAGAACATCGGCATGACGCTCGGCATCATGCCGGTCACGGGCCTTCCGCTGCCGTTCGTGTCGTACGGCGGGTCCTCGATGTTCGCGGTGTGGGTGGCCGTGGGGTTGTTGCAGTCGATCCGGGTGCAACGGCCGATGTCGGCGTAGCGGTACTTCCGGTTATCTCCTGTTTTCCCTGCGTTTCCTTGGGTTCCCCTGGGATTCACGCACAGTTGCCCCTGCCATCTCGCCGCGACTCCCACTAGATTCACCTCATGGCGGACACGAAGCGTGAGATCGAGCGGAAGTACGAGTCCGACGAGAGCGGGCTGCCCGACCTGACCGGCGTCGCCGGGGTCGCGACCGTGGTCGACAAGGGTGTCGCTCATCTGGACGCCACCTACTACGACACCGCGGACGAACGCCTTGCCGCGTCCTCGGTCACGCTGCGCCGCCGCACCGGCGGATCGGACGCCGGCTGGCATCTGAAGTTCCCCGTGGCCCCGGGCGTGCGGGACGAGATCCAGGCGCCCCTCTCCGACACCCTGCCGCGCACCCTGGCCGGCCTGATCCGCTCCCGCGTCCGGGAGGCCGAACTGGCGCCCGTGGTCCGGCTCCGCTCCGACCGCGATGTGCGCGACCTGGTGGACGCGGAGGGCCGGCTGCTCGCCGAGGTCAGCGTGGACGCCGTACAGGCGGAGCGGCTGACCGGGGAGGGCGGCTCGGTCCAGTGGACCGAGATCGAGGTGGAACTCGCCGACGGCGGCGACCCGGCCTTCCTCGACAAGGTGGAGAAACGGTTCCGTAAAGCGGGTGTACGGCCGTCCGCATCGGCGTCGAAGCTCGCGCGGGCACTGGCGGAGACGGCCCCGAAGAAGAAGCCGCGGAAGAAGAAGGCGCAGGTTGGGCAGGCGCCGGTCGCGCAGGCTCCCGTGACCGCCGGCGACCACGTCCTCGCGTACATCCGCGCCCAGCGCGACGCCATCGTCGAGCTCGACCCCGCCGTACGGCGTGACGTGTACGACTCCGTGCACCGCATGCGCGTCGCCACCCGCCGGATGCGCAGCGCCTTCCGCTCGTACCGGAAGGTCCTCGACCGGACCGTCACCGACCCGATCGGCGAGGAGCTGAAGTGGCTCGCGGCCGAGCTGGGCGTGGACCGCGACCAGGAGGTGCTCACCGACCGCCTGACCGCCGCCCTCGACGAACTGCCCCGCACCCTCCTGTCCGGCCCGGTCCGCACCCGGCTGCGCACCTGGTCGCATGCCCGGCGCGGGGGATCGCGCCGGCGCCTGATCGCCGTACTGGACGGAAAGAGGTATCTGGAGCTGCTGACGGCCTTGGACGGGCTGGTCGACGAACCGCCGCTGCTGAAGGCGGCCGCGGGAAAGCCGGCGAAGGTGATCGGCAAGGCCGTACGGGACGACTTCGCGGCCCTGGCCGTCCTCGTCGAACGGGCGGTGGTCCTGCCGCCCAGCCAGGACCGCGACCTCGCGCTGCACGAGGCACGCAAGAAGGCCAAGCGGACGCGGTACGCGGCGGAGGCGGCCACCCGGGCCCTCGGGGAGCACGCCATCGATCTGCTGAGGTCGATGAAATCCCTCCAAGGCCTGCTCGGCGACCACCAGGACAGCGTGATGACCCGCGAGGCCCTGCGCGACCTGGCAGGTCAGGCGCATGCGGCCGGGGAGAGCGCGTTCACGTACGGGGTGCTGTACGGGCACGAGGAACGGCGGGCCGAGCTGGTCGAGGCGGCGCTGCCGGAGGCGTGGCGGTCGATCAAGGGCGGGATGGAGGTCTGAGCGGAGGTCGGGGGAGGTCCGCGGCCGCGTTACGCTAGATGGTCACCCCTGTCCGTTCAGTCCAGCTCACGAAGGTTCGCGAGATGCCTGCCGAAGTCGCTGCGTCGGTGTTCCCGCAGCTCGAAGCTCTGCTCCCGCACGTGCAGAAGCCGATCCAGTACGTCGGCGGAGAGCTCAACTCCACGGTCAAACCGTGGGAGTCGTGCGACGTCCGCTGGGCGCTCATGTACCCGGACGCCTACGAGGTCGGGCTGCCCAACCAGGGCGTCACGATTCTCTACGAGGTCCTGAACGAGCAGGAGGGCGTCCTCGCCGAGCGCACCTACAGTGTGTGGCCGGACCTGGAGGCGCTGATGCGGGAGCACGGCGTCCCGCAGTTCACGGTGGACAGCCACCGGCCGGTGAAGGCCTTCGACGTGCTGGGCCTGTCGTTCTCGACGGAGCTCGGCTACACGAACATGCTCACGGCGCTCGACCTGGCGGGCATCCCGCTGGAGTCGAAGGACCGTGGCCTGGACGACCCGATCGTCCTGGCCGGCGGCCACGCCGCCTTCAACCCCGAGCCGATCGCCGACTTCATCGACGCGGCGATCATCGGCGACGGCGAGCAGGCCGTGCTCGACATGACGCGGATCATCCGCGAGTGGAAGGCCGAGGGCTGCCCGGGCGGCCGTGAGGAGGCCCTCTTCCGCCTGGCGAAGACGGGCGGGGTGTACATCCCGGCGTTCTACGACGTCGAGTACCTGCCCGACGGCCGCATCGCCCGCGTGGTCCCCAACAAGTCGGGTGTCCCGTGGCGCGTGTCCAAGCACACGGTGATGGACCTGGACGAGTGGCCGTACCCGAAGCAGCCCCTGGTCCCCCTGGCCGAGACCGTCCACGAGCGCATGTCCGTGGAGATCTTCCGCGGCTGCACGCGTGGCTGCCGCTTCTGCCAGGCGGGCATGATCACGCGCCCGGTGCGCGAGCGCTCGATCACGGGCATCGGCGACATGGTGGAGAAGGGGCTGAAGGCGACGGGCTTCGAGGAAGTCGGCCTGCTGTCCCTGTCCTCCGCGGACCACTCGGAGATCGGCGACATCGCGAAGGGCCTGGCGGACAGGTACGAGGAAGACAAGATCGGCCTCTCGCTCCCCTCGACCCGCGTGGACGCCTTCAACGTCGACCTGGCGAACGAGCTGACGCGCAACGGCCGCCGCTCCGGCCTGACCTTCGCCCCCGAGGGCGGCTCGGAGCGCATGCGCAAGGTCATCAACAAGATGGTCTCGGAAGAGGACCTGATCCGCACGGTGGCCACCGCCTACGGCAACGGCTGGCGCCAGGTGAAGCTGTACTTCATGTGCGGCCTGCCGACGGAGACGGACGAGGACGTCCTCCAGATCGCCGACATGGCGATGAACGTCATCCAGAAGGGCCGCGAGGTCTCCGGCTCGAACGACATCCGCTGCACGGTCTCGATCGGCGGCTTCGTGCCGAAGCCCCACACCCCCTTCCAGTGGGCCCCGCAGCTGTCGGCGGAGGAGACGGACGCCCGCCTCGAAAAGCTCCGCGACAAGATCCGCGGCGACAAGAAGTACGGCCGCTCGATCGGCTTCCGCTACCACGACGGCAAGCCGGGCATCGTGGAGGGCCTGCTGTCCCGCGGCGACCGCCGCATCGGATCGGTGATCCGCGCGGTCTACGAGGACGGCGGCCGCTTCGACGGCTGGCGCGAGCACTTCTCGTACGACCGGTGGATGAGCTGCGCGGACAAGGCGCTGGCCGCTTTCGGTGTGGACATCGACTGGTACACGACGCGCGAGCGCACGTACGAGGAGGTCCTGCCGTGGGACCACCTGGACTCGGGGTTGGACAAGGACTGGCTGTGGGAGGACTGGCAGGACTCCCTCGACGAGACGGAGGTCGAGGACTGCCGGTGGACGCCTTGCTTTGATTGTGGGGTTTGTCCTGCCATGGACACCACCATTCAGGCCGGGCCTACGGGGAAGAAGCTGCTGCCTCTTACGGTCAAGAAGCCTGAGACCAGCGGACACGCTCACTGACGTGAGTGAGGCGTTGCGGCGCATCGTGGAGTCCTTGGGGGACGGCGGCGAGGAAGAGCTGCCGTCCTCATCACGCTCGGTACCCAGCGCGGGCGACAGTGATCGTTCGGGAGACGTCGAGGACGCCCTTGCCGCCGCCTGGGGGCTCGGCGGTCGTTCACTCCAAAGTGGAGCGGATCCAAGGCGTTGGTCGCCCAGGGCGAGAGGGCCGTACGGCGGCTGTCGCCTGAGTGGCGCTCTCAGCTCGCGGTAGGTCTCCCTGCTTCCTAGCGTGGCGATATTCGCTACGGAGGAGGTGGACATGCCAGTGAGTGAGCCGCCAGCGGGGGGATATCCGGCGAATGGTCCGCAGTGGGGGAGCCGGGGAGGTGCTCCCCCTCCTGGGCAGTGGGCATCTCCTCCTGGGCCGCCGCAGAAGCAGCGGCGGGGGCGTGGCTGTCTCTGGGGATGCGTCGGCGCCTTGGCCGCGGTGGTCGTCATCGTTGTGGTCGTGCTGGTGATCGCGTTCGGGGACGGCGATGAGAGCACCACACCTGCGCCCAGCAAGACCACCGCTGGCAACACGACGCAGGAGACGGAGCAGGAACCCCAGGGCAACAGCGAACGAGCGGACCTTGTCAGCTTCCGACTGGACGACCGTTCAGAGGCTGATCTCACCAACATCTGGGTCGCTTGGACGATCAAGAACAGCAGCAGCGAGAAGTCCGACTACTCATGGGACTGGGAGGCGGTCGACACCAACGGCACCCGCTTGGAGAACGGAACTCAACTGGAGACCGACCTGCAGCCTGGCCAGACCGCCCGAGGCGAGTACCCCACGACGCTCAAGAGCGCGAAGGGCGTCAAACTCAACATCACCAGCTTCAATCGCACCGCCAGCTACTGACAGCTTGCGGCAGTTCTTATTGGTCATTCCCCCGCAGATGGACACCAGTGGGATGCCAAACGGTGTAGCTCCGGGTGCACAGATTCGGCTCAGGTTTGAGCCTGGTCCCATGAGCATCCGCCCCTGGGTCATTGTCGAGTCACCGGACAATCGTGGTCTTCGCCAGGTCACCATAGGCAGCGAGACGGTAGGTGGTGCCTGGTTGTTGGGTGACCTGCGACGAATACTGGGCCGCCACGGTTACCGCCCGTCCCGCCGGAGGACCGTGGCAGCGGCCATCTTCTGTACAGGTGCGGCGTCAGTGTCGCAGGGCCGGTGAGCCGACGGGCGTGCGGCGTGTGGCGCTGCGGTACGTGGTGACGCCCAGGGCGAGCATCCAGTAGCTGAGGATCGCGCCCATCAGGGCGGTCGTGCCCCAGCCGTTGGCCGCGTAGAAGTGTGCGGGGTCGTTGCCGAAGAACAGGGACGGGACGAAGGCCAGGTTGATCCCTGCCAGGACGTAGGCGGAGCGGCCGGTCCAGCGCGGGAGCAGGTTCGTACGGGAGATGCCGTAGCCCACCGTGGTCAGGAAGAACGCGAGCATGAGGCGGCTGATCGACCCGTAGAGGATGTAGGTGCCGCTGACCGTGATGGTCGGGTCGATCGGGTGGTCGGCGGCGATGACCGCGCCGGCTTCCAGGCCGCTGGAGACCAGGGTGATCGTCGCGTAGACCAGCCCGGTGGCGAAGGCCATCGTGCCGAGCCATTCGTAGGCGGGGTTCACCCGCTTGACCAGTTCGCGGAAGGCCGTCACGAACACGACCAGGAACGCCAGCGCGAAGATGGCGATCAGCAGCGTCACGGATGAGCTTAGGTTTTCCTGTGTGGGGCTGGGTTGTCGGCCCGGCTCCGGTGGAAAAGTGATCTCGGCTGTGCCCCTGGCTGTATCCGTCGTGTGACGGGGGTGGCGTGGGTGTGCAGGTGGAAGCCTGCGCCGAGTCTGGCCCCGTACGGCTGGTGCCGGGTGGGGGTGCTCATCGTGTGCGGTGCCTGCCGCCTGCGCCGCCGCTGGGTGCGGCGGGTGGGTGACTGGGGCGTCCGCCCCGCCGGACGCTTTCCACCCGGGCCCGCAACAGCGGTCCGCGCTGCGGGTGTTGTGGGTGGGGCGGGGGCCCTGCGTCGCTGCCTGGGCACAGGGCGGTTTCTCGTCGGTCCCGCCTTCGTCCGGTCAGCGGCAGTGTGCTGCGGACCGGACTCGGTGGTGGGCCTGGGGTGGGGGGTGTGCCGGACCGGTTGGTCCAGCTCCGGGGCCGTGCGGCGGATCACGTAGGTGCCACTCGCGCGGTCCAGGACGGTTGTGTGCTGGTGTTGCAGGCCGCGGGCGCCGATCCGCTGCCAGGCGGCGACGTCCCGGTCGGTGCTGTAGCCGCAGGCGGTGTTGGGGCAGCTCGCCCATTTCCAGCCCGGTGTGGTGCGGTCGGGGGCGGCGCGGTGCCGGAAGACGGTCAGGCAGGTGGGGCAGTACCTGGAGGTGCCGCGGGCGGGGACGATGACCACCGCGATCCCGTAGCGGGCGGCCTGGTGGCGGGTGTGGGCGACGATCTGTCCGCGCACACTGCTGGAGAGGCGGGTGTTGAGGGTGCGGCCCTTGCCCCGGGCCTCCATGTCCCGCAGGTCCTCCAGGTAGATCACCGACGCTCTTGCGGCGCGGGCGTGGCCGACCATGAAGTGGGCGGCGGCCTTGGCGAGCTGCTCGTTCAGCCGCGTACGACGCTTGCTCACCCGGGTGTGCTCGGTGCGCAGCACCGCCAGTTTCCCCGCCGTGAGCGGATCGGGGCGCAGCCCGGATGCGGTGTGACCGTCGGTCAGGGACTGCAGGTGGGCGGCCTTGGCCCCCAGCTGTTCGGCCTGGATGCGCAGCCGGTCGGCCTTGGCCAGTACCCCGTCCGCACGGAAGAAGACGGGGCGGGCGTCGGTGTGCACGGCCGGCTGGGTGCCGCCGGTCAGGGTCAGTGTCCCGCCGGTGAGCAGGGTGTTCAGCCCGTAGTCGAAGGCCACCGCCCGCGCATGCCCGTCCCGCCGGGTCGTGGGCACGGCGGTGGTGTGGGCGAGGTCCAGGCGCAGGCGTCCGCCGCGCAGGCGCAGGGTCGGGGCGTGCAGGGCGGCCGTGACGGGGATGGTGGGCGGAAGGCGGAACCGGATCACCACGGGGTGCCAGTCGGCGCGGGTGCGGGGGTCGGGCCGCACCGGCAGGCGCACGGTCAGGACCGCGTAGCGGGCCGGGTCGTCCTCGCAGCGGGCCAGCGTGGCCAGTTGCTTGTCGGCGGCGGCGAGCACCACCTGACGGCCGCCGCCCGGCGCCGCCTCCAGCTCGCACAGACCGGCGGGCAGACGGCCATGGGCGGTGAGGAAAGCAGCGATCTGCCGGGTGCGGGTGCGCAGGATCGAGGCCGCCACACCCTGCCCGTCCGGGCAGGCCGCCCGCAGCGCCTCCCACTCGGCCCCGGTACGCCGCATCGGATCAGCGTCGGGGCCGGTGGGCCAGGTCGCCAGTACCGCATCGGTGATCTGAGTACGCCACCAGGCCGAACGCAGCGCCCGCCCGGCCTGCTCCTCGGCGACCCGCCGCACCCGGTCAGGAACGTACACCCCCTCCGGGGCAGTCGCCGCCCAGCCCAGCATGCGCAACGCCATCCACGCGTTCGACGGCAACCGCACCCCCGACCGGTCTTTGCCGGAGGCGAGTTGGGCCAGATCCGGGCGGTTCCAGCGGGCGCCGGTCACTTCGGCACACATGCTCTCGACCAGGGCCGTCAGCCAGCCCACCCTCCCGGCCAGCGCATCGGCGCCCAGGACCTCACCGGTGACGGCATCCAGGCCGCGGAACGCGGACGCCGACGCGCACGCCACCCGCTCCGTCTCCCCCTCACCCAGCCGGACCTTCCGCCGCACCCCTACACCCCCCGCCCGGCCACCAGAACTGCTGTCCGATCATCGAACTCACTTACACAACGCACCCCGCCCGGAAAGGTCACGCAGCAACCGCAAGAGCCCCGAAGAGACCGGAAGAATCACAGCAACACCAAGGAAACCCAAGCCAATCGGTCCGCTGTTAGTGACCCTGCTCAGGACGTTGGCGTCCGGCGGCGGGCCGGAGTAGATGAAGTACAGGGGTACTTCGACGATGAGGGCGACCGCGGCTGCGATGCCGGCGAGGCCGGTCAGGCGCCTGGCGATGGTCTCGTTCATGGGTGTCCCCCGGGTCCGTGTGGTGGGCCTTGTCGGTGTGTTCCCGATGACGTGAATGCTGCCGTTCTCGGCGCTTCTCGTCGCTGGGCCTGGACACCGGATGAGGGGGTGGTCCTAGCGACAGTCACGCCGTCACGCCGTCACGCCGTCACGCCGTCAGGCAGTCACGACCGACTTCAGGTCCGGCAGGCCTCGGGGAGTGGCTCGCCCAGGTCCCAGAACAGCCCCGCCATGATGCCCAGCCCCTCTCGGGCCACCGAGCCCAACAGGTGCTCGTCGGGGGCGTGTTGGCGGCAGGACGGGTGGGAGTGGGGGATCCAGATCGTGGGGAGGGCGAGGATGTCGGCGAAGGCGTCGTTGGGGAGGGTGCCGCCGAGGTTGGGGAGGATGGCCGGGGGTTTGCCGGTGGTGCGGTGCAGGGAGGTCGTGGCCCAGTGGACCCAGGGGGAGTCGGGGTCGAGGCGGGTCGCGGGGACGGCCTGGAGGAGGTCGACCTCGACCATGGGGAGGGCGTGGGCGTCGAGGTGGGCTCGGATTGTCTGTTCCAGGCGCTGCCAGTCCGTGCCGACTACGAAGCGGAGCTGGATGTCGGCGTGGGCCGTGCCCGGTATCGCGCCGACCGGTTTGGCCGGGTCTCCTGCGGAGAGGGTGAGGATCTCCAGGGTGTTCCAGGCGAAGACCCGTTCGGCGGGGGTGAGGTGCGGTTCGCCCCAGTCCGTGTCGACCGTGGGGTCGGCCTCGCCGCCGCCGACGGTGAGATCTGCCAGGGCCGCCCTGACCGGTTCCGGGATCGCCGGCGGCCGTAGGCCCTCCACCAGGATGCGGCCCCTGGCGTCGACCATGGTGGCCAGGGCGGCCGCCAGTACGGTCGCCGGGTTGCGCAGTGCGCCGCCCCAGTTGCCCGAGTGGTGGGCGCCGTCGCGCAGGGGGACGCGGAGGCGGAGGTTGGCGGCGCCGCGTGAGCCGAGGAACAGGGTCGGGCGGTCTGCCGCGAGGCGGGGGCCGTCGGAGGCGATGAGGAGGTCGGCGGTGAGGTCGTCCTTGAAGCGGCGGCAGAACTCGTGCAGGCCGGGAGAGCCCGACTCCTCGCCGGTCTCCATGAGGAACTTGAGGTTGAAGCCGAGGGTGCTGCCTCGGGTGGTCAGGACCTGTTCCAGGGCGGCGATGTTGACCGTGTGCTGGCCCTTGTTGTCCGCCGTGCCGCGGCCGTAGAGGCGGTCGTCCTCGACGACCAGGTGCCAGGGGGAGAGGCCCGTGCGCCAGCGGTCGTCCTGGCCGGGGACGACGTCCGCGTGGCCGTAGACGAGGACGGTGGGGAGGTGGTCGGCCTCGTGGCGGTGGGCGAGGAGGAGGGGGCCCGCCTCGGGGGTGGGGTTGTCGATGATGCGGGCGGTTGCTCCCAGGCGGGTCACGGCCGGGGCGAGTTCGTCCACCAGGTACGTGCGCAGTGCCGCCGTGTCGGTGGGCGGTTGGCTCACCGTCGGGTAGGCGACCCGGCGGCGCAGGTCGGTCAGGAAGGCTCCGGAGTCGTAGTAGGCGGTCGCCCGGGCGATGGCTGTGTCCCGTGTCGTCATGCGTCTCCGTTCGCGGTGTCGGTCTCGGCGGGCGTGGCCAGGCGGCCGTCCTCGCGGTCCAGCCAGTGCCGTCGTAGTGCGTCCAGTACGACCAGGACGTCGAAGGACGTCACCCCGGGCAGCTCGGCCAGGTCCCGGGTGAGGAACTCGGCGAGGCCGTCCTCGTCGCGGAAGACGCCGTGGTGGACGACGCAGGACGTGCCGGCGGTTGTCGTCACGTAGCGCGCGGAGGGGTGGCGGGCGAGGGAGCGGGCCACCTCGGCCATCGCGCTCGGGGAGACGGTGAGGGTGATCGCGACCTCCAGGGCGTAGCCGAGCAGGCCGGGCTCGATCTCCACCCGGGGCCGGACCAGGCCGCGTTGGAGGAGTGACTGGGTGGTGCGGTAGGCGGTGGACTGGGCGATGCCGAGTTCCCTGGCGATCTGGGCGGCGGTCATTCGGCCGTCGGCGGCGAGCAGGCGCAGGGCGCGCTCTTCGTCGTCGGTGAGTGCGGCGTGACGGGGCGGCGGCTCTTTCACGGCCTCGTCCTGGGCCGCGTGGCGGGTGAGCCGTGCTACCTGGTCCGCGTCCAGGCGAGGCAGACGCCAGGAGTCGGACTTGGTGGTGGCTGAGAGGACCAGTTCGGAGCGGGCGGAGCGTACGCCGGGGGTGGCGGGGATGGTGCGGGCCAGCAGTTCGGTGGTGTGGTCGCGGCGGGACGGCTGGACCGAGCAGTAGACGTCCGCCTGTCCCGCGGTGACGGCGACGTGGCTGGTCTCGGGCAGGTCGGCGAGGCGTCGGGCCACCTCCGTGGCCCGGCCGGGTTCCGCGGTCACCCAGACGTGCCAGGGGTGGCCCTCGCCGGACACCGACCAGTCGAGCTGGCCGATCACCCGCAGCAGCCGGTCGGACTCCAGCCGGGCCAGCCGGCGTCCCGCGGTGCTCGCCGAGACGCCCAGCACCTCCGCCAGCAGGCTCAACGGTGCCCGCGGGGCGTGCTGGAGCGCGGCGACGAGGTCGAGTTCGTCGTCGTCCAGTGCCTTCGTGTCGTCCATCTCGTCCATCCACCCATAGACATTTCATCGAATGAATCCGTCAATCAGCAGATTCACGCGAACGATACAAGCGACATCAGCTTTTTACTTGCATGATGCCGTCACGTTGGTCGTCAATGGGGAGGTGACCGCCACTACTCCCCGCTCCCCGAAACCGTCCTCGGATCCGTCCTCGAAGCCGCTCACCGGACTGCTCGCCGTGCTCGTGCGCATCGAGCGCATGGGCAACAAACTGCCCCACCCCTTCTGGCTGTTCGGCGTGCTCAGCGTCGTCCTCGCCCTCGCCAGCTGGGCGCTGTCCGCCGCCGGGGCCTCCGCGCTGAACCCGGCCACCGACAAGACCGTGACCGTCCACAGCCTCGTCTCCGGCGAGGGGCTGCGGATGATGATCGACGACGCGGTCACCAACTACGCCACGTTCCCGCCGCTCGGCACGATCCTCGTCGTCATGCTGGGCGTGTCCGTCGCCGACCGGTCCGGTCTGCTGCCGGCGATGCTGCGTGCCGCCGTCGCGCGCGTTCCGGCGAAGTGGCTGACGTTCACGCTGGCGTTCAGCGCGATGGTCGCGCACGTCGCCTCCGACGCCGCGTACGTGGTGCTGGTCCCGCTCGGCGCGATGGCGTTCAAGGCGGTGGGGCGCAGCCCCATGCTGGGCGCGGTGGTGGCGTTCGTGTCGGTGTCCGCCGGGTACGACGCGAGCCCCCTGGTCACCCCGACGGACGCGGTGCTCTCCGGGCTCACCACCGCCGCCGCCCAGACCATCGACCCGGGCTACGTGGTCACCCCGCTGTCCAACTACTTCTTCTCCATCGGATCCTCGGTGGTCCTGGCCGCCGTCGTCACCGTCGTCACCGAGAAGGTCATCGCCCGGCGGGTGGCGGCGATGCCGGAGGAGGACGAGACCACGGAGGACGGGACCCCGGAAGACGGGACCCCGGAGGACGATTCCCCGGAGGACGGGGAGACCGTCGACCAGCTGACCTTGCGCGACGAGGAGCGGCGCGGGCTGCGCCGCGCGGGCCTCGCGCTCCTCGTCTACGCCGCGCTGATCGTGGCGGTGATGATCCCCTCAGGGTCGCCGCTGCGGGGTGAGGGCGGCAGCATCGTGCAGTCGCCAGTGCTCACCGGTATCGCCGTAGTCCTGGCGGTGGCGTTTCTCATCGTCGGCGCCGTGTACGGGCGGGTCGTCGGCACCGTGCGCACCGCCCGGGACATCCCCGACCACATGGCGAAGGGGCTGCGCGAGATGGCGCCGATCCTGGTGCTGTTCTTCGCCATCTCGCAGTTCCTGGCGTACTTCAAGTGGACCGGCGTCGGCGAGGTCATGGCGATCCGGGGCGCCGATCTGCTCGAGTCGGCCGGCATCACCGGGCCGGTGGCCTTCCTCGGCGTCCTGGCCGTGTGCACGGTGATCAACCTGCTGGTCACCAGCGGCTCCGCCCAATGGGCCCTGGTCGGGCCGGTGTTCGTGCCGATGTTCATGCTCCTCGACATCTCACCGGAGGTGACGCAGGCGGTCTACCGGATCGCCGACTCGTGCACCAACGCGGCGACCCCGATGAGCGCCTACTTCGTCATGACCCTGGGCGTCATCCAGCGCGACCGCCGTTCGGCCGGCATCGGCACGCTGCTGTCCCTGACCCTGCCGCTCTGCCTGGCCATGCTGGTGACCTGGACGGTGCTCTTCTATGCCTGGTGGGCGTTGGGTATCCCGCTCGGGCCAGGGGTGCCCGTCCGCTGACCCCCGCCCCGCCCCCGCCCCCCCGCCGCCGACGACGACGTACGTATGTACGTAGGAGGAGAACTGCCCGTGTCACTGCACCGCATCGCGTCCCTGGCCCGCACCGCCCTGCCCGAGATGACCGACGACCTGCGGATGCTGGTCGAACACGAAACGCCCAGCGACGACAAGGAGTTGCTGAACGCCGGTCTCGCGGCCGTCGAAGCCCGGGCATACGAACGGCTCGGCCCGCCCGACGAGGCGCGCCGCCACGACGGCGGCCCGCACGGCGACATGCTGGAACTGCTGTACCGGGGCACCTCGCCCGCGACCGTGCTGGTGCTGTGCCACTACGACACGGTGTGGCCGGCCGGCACCCTCGCGCAGTGGCCGTTCCACGTCGCCGAGGACGGCCGGGCGAGCGGGCCGGGCGTGTTCGACATGAAGTGCGGCCTGATGCAGGCCGTGTGGGCGCTGCGCCTGCTGCGCGAGCTCGATCTGCCGCGCCCCGCGGTACGGCTGTTCCTCAACGGCGACGAGGAGATCGGCAGCCCGGTGTCCCAGGCGCACGTCGAGCGGCTGAGCGAGGACGCGGCGGCCACGCTGGTGTGCGAGGCGGCGGCCGGGCCCGAGGGGGCGCTGAAGACGTCCCGCAAGGGTGGCGGCATCTTCGAGCTGACGGTGGACGGGGTGGAGGCGCATGCCGGTCTCGAACCGGAGCGGGGCGCGAGCGCCGTGCACGCCCTCGCCGAACTCGTCACCCAGATCGTCGAGTTGAGGTCGCCGGAGCTGGGCACCACGGTCAACGTCGGAGTGATCAGCGGCGGTACGGGACGCAACGTCGTGGCCGGACAGGCCCGTTGCGGCATCGACGTACGGATCGCCGTGCCCGCCGAGACGGCCCGCATCGACACCGCCCTCGCCGCACTGCGGCCCTCCGACCCCCGGGTGACGGCGACGGTCACCGGAGGCTGGGCCCGCCCCCCGATGGTGCCCAACCCCGGCTCCGGGCTCCTGTTCAAACAGGCGCAGTCGATCGCCGCCGACCTCGGCTTCACGGCCCGGGAGACCGCCGTCGGCGGAGCGAGCGACGGCAACTTCGTCGCCGCCCTCGGCCGGCCCGTCCTCGACGGCCTGGGCGGGGTGGGGGACGGGGCGCATGCCCGGCACGAGCACGTGCTCCTCGACCATGTGCCTTCGCGTACGGCGCTGATCGCGGGGCTGCTGACGGCATGCGCCACCTAGTGCCGCGGCAGGCAACGTTTGCCCCGTCGCGACGCCCGGCACGCACTCTCGCCGCACCGGGCACAGACCCAAGTACATCCAGTACGAGGGCCTGCGCCCGGCACGCCGAGAGCACGCACCGGACGCCGCTCCTTGACGGGCAAACGTTGCCTGCCGCGGCACTAGGACAACACCGACTGGCACAACACCGACCAGGACAACACCGCGGGTCAATACACCTGGGAAAACCCGTGGCCCCGGCCTCGCGCGGCACGGGAAACTGGAGCATGCCTCGACTCGTCGCACCGGATGCCCGGTTCCGGACCTCCTTCCTGGACGCCGTACGAGAGGAGGTCGCCGCAGGGGAGTACTTCGGCGGCACCCTCGAGCGGGAGCTGCGGGTGTACGGCGACGACTGGGACACGCCGGAGGGATTCGCGCGGTACGTGGCCGCCGTAAGGGAGGAAGAGCTGGAGGAGGGGCGGCGACCCGCGGGGTTCGTGCCCGGCACCTGGTACTGGTACGTGGACGGGGACACGTATCTCGGGCGTATCCAGATCCGGCACCGGTTGACGGACCAGCTGCGCGACTACGGCGGTCACATCGGGTACGGCGTACGGCCGACCGCGCGTCGGCGCGGGCACGCGACCGCGATGCTGCGGGAGGTGCTGCCCCACGCGCGGGCGCTGGGGCTGGAGCGGGTGCTCGTCACCTGTGACACCACCAACACCGCCTCCCGCAAGGTGATCGAGGCCGGCGGGGGAGAATTCGAGGACGAGCGGGGCGAGAAGTTGAGGTACTGGATCCGGACGGGCGGCTGAGGCGTCTACGCCGGTATGGATCTGGAGAAGCCGTCGTCGCCGTCGCCACCGCGGCAGCACGACCAGGCACAGGGGCCCGAGGGATGTCTCGTGGTGGCTGTGCGCCTGCCCGTGCGGATCGTGGTGCTCGTGCTGGTCGTGCCGGTGCGGATGGTGTGGGACGCGCTCGTCGTCGCGGGGCGGTTCCTGAACGACGCCGTGCTGCGGCCGGTGGGCCGGGCGCTGGAGTGGACGCTGATGTGGGTCGGGCGGGTGGTGTTCGTCTGGCCGCTCGTGGGGCTGTGGCGGTATGTCCTCGTTCCCCTCGGCACGGCGCTCGCGTGGCTCGGGCATGTGTTCGTCGTCGTGCCGTCCGTCTGGCTGTACCGGTATGTGCTGACGCCCGTCGGGCAGGCCCTCGCGTGGTGCGCGCGCGGGATCGGGGCGGCCATCGTGTGGTGCGCCCGCGGGATCGGGGCGGCGCTGGCGTGGTGCGGGCGGGGGATCGGGGCCGCCCTGGCGTGGGTCTACGCGCGCGTGCTGACGCCCGTGGGGCACGCCTTCATGTGGGTGCTCAAGGGTCTGGGTGCGGTGCTCGCCGCCCTGGGGGTCGGCATCTACACCGTCGTGGCCTGGCTGGTGCGGTATCTCGTCGTCGTCCCCGCCGTGTGGGTGTACGAGTGGATCCTCACGCCTGTCGGACACGCGATCGCCTGGTGCGCGAAGGGCCTGGTGTGGGGCCTGGGCATGATCGTCACCGGGATCGGGATCGCCCTGTACTGGATCGCACGGATCCTGCTCGTCCTGCCCGCCCTCGCCCTGTGGCGCTGGGTCCTCGTACCCGTCGGACGCGTCCTCGCCGTCGTCGGGCGGGAGATCGGGGAGGCGCTGGGGCACGCCTGGCGGATCGCCGGGCACATCTCGCTCGCCGTCGGCAGGTTCCTCGGAACGCTCTTCCGGTGGATCTTCGTGGAGCCGGTGCGATGGGCGTACCGGAGCGTGCTGACGCCGGTCGGGCATGCCGTGCGCGATGCGGTGCTGCGGCCCGTCGCCGAGGCCGCGCGCGGTGTGGGGCGGGTCACCCGGCAGGCCCTGGCCTCCGCCCGGGAGTCCGCCCGGCAGGCGCGCGCCGACTTCCGGCGGATGGTCTTCGGGGAGCCGAGGCGGCCGCAGGTGGTGGAGCGGCGGGAACCCACGGGCGGCGACACACGTACTCTTGGTACCAGTACGACCGCTCTCACGAAGGACTGAACGACACTGGGCAAGCGACAGCCCGAAGGCCCGCCGCCCGCACCCGCGGTGCAGCGCATCCGACTGCGCTACACCAAGCGCGGCCGCCTCCGGTTCACCAGCCACCGTGACTTCCAGCGCGCCTTCGAGCGTGCGCTGCGCCGTGCCGACGTGCCGATGGCGTACTCGGCGGGGTTCACGCCGCATCCGAAGGTGTCGTACGCCAATGCCGCACCCACCGGCACGGGCAGTGAGGCGGAGTACCTGGAGATCGCACTCACCGAGCCGCGCGACCCGGACAAGCTCAGGGTGCTGCTCGACGAGTCGCTGCCCGCCGGGCTCGACGTCATCGACGCGGTCGCGGCCCGGACCTCGGGTCTCGCCGACCGGCTGACGGCTTCCGTGTGGGAGCTCAGGCTCGACGGCGTGGACCCGGCGGAGGCCGAGCGCGCGGTCGCGGCGTTCAAGGCCGCCGAGTCCGTGGAGGTCCAGCGCAAGACCAAGAACGGCGTCCGGACCTTCGACGCCCGCCCGGCGGTCTCGCAGCTTGAAACGCATGGTTCGACGGCTGATAGGCCGACCGACCAGCCCTGTGCGATACTGCGGCTGGTGGTTCGGCACGTGACGCCTGCCGTACGACCCGACGACGTCCTGTCCGGTCTCCGCGCCGTGGCCGACCTGGCGCCGCCGGTCCCCGCAGCGGTGACCAGGCTGGCGCAGGGGCTTTTCGATGAAGAGACCGGCACGGTGACCGACCCGCTCGCGCCCGACCGCGAGGCAGCGGTGGCCCTCTCGACGGCCGCTCACGCTGCCGCCGCGACGGCGTTGGTGCCGGAAGGTTCCGCGTAGGGACGGACGTCGTAAGCGCCGCCCTGGGACTCGGGAGCCACCTGGGTCGGGCAGCGCACCGACCAGAAGACTTTCGCCAGGCCGTACGCATTCGGCGTACGGAACCGGCGAGACAGGACACAGAGAGCTCCCGTGCGGCGCCCGCGCCCCGGACGGCGGCACCGCGCACAGCGCGAGCCGCGGACGTCACCGGCACCCTAGCCGGACCAGGTGCGGCGCCCGGGAGCCTGACGGGAGAAACGCCCGCATGCTCGAACCGACCGAACCCACAGAGTCCGCCATGGGCTCCGAACCGAACACCCCCAGCGACACCCTGCCGCCGCGCCGTCGGCGCCGTGCCGCTTCCCGGCCGGCGGGTCCGCCGGTCGGGTCCTCCGAGACGCCGACGGAGACCGTCGCGACGGCCGTGGCGGCCGCGGAGCCCGAGGAACTCGTCACCGAACTTGTCACCGAACTCGTGACAGACGAGGACGACAAGGCCACCGAGGAGACTGCCGTCGCCGCTGAGGCTGTCGAGAGTGCCGAGGCCGAAGGGGCCGATGAGGCCCCGGCTGCTTCCGAGGCCGCTTCCGAGGCCGCGCCCCCCGCTCGTACGCGTCGCCGTGCGACCCGTCGGGTGTCCGCGCCTGTTGCTTCTGAGGCCGCTGAGACTGTTGTGGCGGCGAGTGCCCCGACTGTCCCCGCTGCCGCCGTTGCCGCCGTCGCGCAGGAGCCTGCGCATGTCGCGGAGACAGAGATGGAGACAGAGATGGAGACGGGGACGGAGACGGGGACCGCATCCGAGGACGCCGCGCCGCCTCGTACGCGTCGGCGTGCGACCCGTCGGGTGTCCGCGCCTGCCGTTGCCCCTGTTGCCGCTGAGGCTGCCGAGACAGTCGTGCCCGCGATCGCCGACACCGAAGCGCCTGCTGCCGAGGCCCCGGCTGCTTCCGAGGCCGCTTCCGAGGCCGCGCCCCCCGCTCGTACGCGTCGGCGTGCCTCTCGTCGCGCCTCCGCCCCCGCCGGTGCGCCGCAGGCGGCCGACGCCACCGAGACGGTTGAGGCGGCGCAGGCCGCCGAGACGGCGGAGAGCGCCGGTGAGCCGGTGGACCTCACAACCGGTACCGCAGCCGTGGCCGCCGAGCAGCCCGCGTCCGAGCAAGCCACGTCCGAGCAGCCCGCGTCCGCTGAGACTGCCGACGACACCGCCCCGCGTCGTACCCGTCGGCGCGCCTCCCGCCGCGTGTCCGCGCCCGTCGCGGCACCTGCCGAGGCCGGAACCGAGGCCGAGACGGTCGAGGCGGCCGCGGTGACGGGCGCGCTCGAGCCCGAGGCGCACCCCGCCGCCCTCGAGGGCGAGACCGCCCAGGAGCCGCAGGCACCCGCCGCTGTCGAGCGCAAGCCCGTCCAGAGCGCCGAGGCGCCGCAGGCTCCCGTGGAGGAAACCCCGCGTCGGCGTCGTAGGGCCGCGCGCAAGGCCGCCACCGGGTTCGCCGAGCCCGCGCGGTCGGCCGTGGCCGAGGGCGCCGAGGCTGCTGAGGCTGCCGAGGACGAGGGTCCGCGCCGGCCGGCACGGCCCGCCGTCGCCGTGTTCCAGGCGCCCGTGTTCACCGAGCCGCAGTTCCAGACGCCGGAGAGGGCCGCCGCCCAGGCCGCCGCCGAGGCGGAGGTCGAGGTGGCCGAGGAGACCGAGGAGGTCCCGGAGGAGCAGGCCGGGGCGCGGCGTCGCCGCCGTCGGCGCGGCTCCGACCAGGCACAGGAGTCCGAGGCCCGGCCCGCCGCCGAGACCGCCGTGGCGGAGGAGGAGCCGGAGGAGGCCGAGGAGTCCGCCGAGGACACCGTCGAGGGTGACGAGGCCGAGGACACCGGCTCGCGCCGTCGTCGGCGTCGGGGCGGCCGTCGCCGTCGCCGCGGCGAGTCCGCTGAGGGCGAGTCGAACGAGTCCCAGGAGGCCGACAGCGACGAGCTCGCCGCAGCGCAGGCCGCGCAGGACGCCGAGGACACCGCCGAGCAGGTCGAGGAAGACACCGAGGACGCCGGGGACACCGCGGAGGACCGCGAGGAGTCCGGTGGCTCCAGCAGCAGCAGCCGTCGCCGCCGGCGCCGTCGTCGGCGGGCCGGTGACACGTCCGTCGAGGCCGAGCCCGGCGACAGCGACCCCGAGCGCACCGTCGTCAAGGTCCGCGAGCCCCGCCCGAAGGCCGAGCCGTCCGACGAGGTGCAGTCCATCAAGGGCTCGACCCGCCTGGAGGCCAAGAAGCAGCGTCGCCGAGAAGGCCGTGAGCAGGGCCGCCGGCGCGTGCCGATCATCACCGAGGCCGAGTTCCTGGCCCGGCGCGAGGCCGTCGAGCGGGTGATGGTCGTCCGCCAGCACGGCGACCGTACGCAGATCGGCGTCCTGGAGGACGGCGTGCTCGTCGAGCACTACGTCAACAAGGAGCAGTCGACCTCGTACGTCGGCAACGTCTACCTCGGCAAGGTGCAGAACGTGCTGCCGTCGATGGAGGCCGCCTTCATCGACATCGGCAAGGGCCGCAACGCCGTGCTGTACGCGGGTGAGGTCAACTTCGAGGCGCTGGGCATGGCCAACGGGCCGCGGCGCATCGAGTCCGCCCTGAAGTCCGGCCAGTCGGTGCTCGTCCAGGTGACGAAGGACCCGATCGGCCACAAGGGCGCCCGCCTCACCAGCCAGGTGTCCCTCCCGGGCCGCTACCTGGTCTACGTGCCCGAGGGCTCGATGACCGGCATCAGCCGCAAGCTGCCCGACACCGAGCGGGCCCGGCTGAAGACGATCCTCAAGAAGATCGTCCCCGAGGACGCGGGCGTCATCGTGCGCACCGCCGCCGAGGGCGCCAGCGAGGACGAGCTGCGCCGTGATGTCGAGCGGCTGCAGGGGCAGTGGGAGGACATCCAGAAGAAGGCCAAGAACGGCGGCAACGCGCCGACGTTGCTGTACGGCGAGCCGGACATGACCGTCCGGGTCGTGCGGGACATCTTCAACGAGGACTTCACCAAGGTCGTCGTCAGCGGCGGCGACGCGTGGGAGACCATCCACGGGTACGTCTCGCACGTCGCGCCGGATCTCGCCGAGCGGCTGCAGAAGTGGACCTCCGAGGTCGACGTCTTCGCCACGTACCGGATCGACGAGCAGCTCGCCAAGGCCCTCGACCGCAAGGTCTGGCTGCCCAGTGGCGGTTCGCTGGTGATCGACCGGACCGAGGCGATGGTCGTCGTCGACGTCAACACCGGAAAGTTCACCGGTCAGGGCGGCAACCTGGAGGAGACGGTCACCAGGAACAACCTGGAGGCGGCCGAGGAGATCGTGCGCCAGCTGCGGCTGCGCGACCTCGGCGGCATCATCGTCATCGACTTCATCGACATGGTCCTGGAGTCCAACCGGGATCTTGTCCTGCGGCGTCTCCTCGAGTGCCTGGGCCGGGACCGTACGAAGCACCAGGTGGCCGAGGTGACCTCGCTGGGGCTCGTGCAGATGACCCGCAAGCGGGTCGGGCAGGGTCTGCTGGAGTCGTTCTCCGAGACCTGCGTCCACTGCAACGGTCGCGGTGTCATCGTGCACATGGAGCAGCCGACCGCCGTCGGGGGCGGCGGCAAGCGCCGCAAGCGCGGCCGCGGTGGGGACGGGCATGTGCATGAGCACGAGGCCGTGGCGACCGTAGAGGTTGCTGAGGTTCCTGAGCTTCCTGAGGAGACGGTCGCCGAGGTGGTGGCCGAGGCTGCCGAGCCCATCGCGCTGCCCGAGCCAGAGTTCGCGCCGGACGAGGAGCTGTACGGCAGCGTCGCCGAGGCGGAGGCCGCGGCCACGCGCGGTCGTACGCGGCGCCGGACGAGCCGGCGGGCGTCGGCTCCGGCGGGCGCGCCGAGGCGCGAGGACCGGCGTGAGGAGAGGCGGGAGGAGGCGCGGGCCGAGGCTCCCACGGCTCAGGACGTGTCCGTCCAGGAGGAGATCCGGCGTCCGGTGCAGCCGGAGGAGGCCGCCGTCGCGCACGCCGAGCCCGCCGCCATAGAAGATCCGGTCGTCGAGGCTCCAGCCGTGGAGGAGGCCGCGCCCAAGGGCCGTACACGCCGCCGCGCCACCCGCAAGGTGTCCGCGCCGGCCGGTTCCCCCGCGGGGGCCGAGGCGGCCGTGGTGACGGTCACCGAGACCGCGCCGGCGCCTCAGGCGCAGCCCGAACCGCAGGTCGAGCAGGCCCCGGCCGAGCAGACCGAGGCGCCCGCCGAGAGCGCCGCCCCGGCCCGCCCGCGGCGTCGCGCCGTGCGCAAGGCCACCGCGCCCACCGCGTCCGAGGAGGCGGCCGTCGTGGTCGTCCCGTCGGCCGCGGAGGAGGCACCGGCCGCTGCGGAGGAGGCCGCCGAGGAGGAGGCCACCGAGGCCGAGGAAGCGGCTCCGGCGAAGAAGGCGGCCCGTAAGACGGCGAAGAAGGCGACGGCGAAGAAGGCCGCCACCAAGAAGACGGCGGCCAAGAAGACGGCTGCGAAGAAGACCGCCGCGAAGAAGACGACCGCCAAGAAGGCGGCGGCCAAGAAGACGACCGCCGCCAAGGCGGCGTCGAAGAAGACGGTGGCGGCCGAGCACCGGTCGCTCCCGTCCGTCTCGTCCACCGCCGACGAGGGCTGACGCGCCGCAGTACGAGAAAGGTGATCCGCCCCCGGTCCGACTGGGGGCGGATCACGTTGTTCCTCACCTGGTTTCTCACCTTGTTTCTCACGTATTTCTCACGCGACCCGCGGTCCGTCGCACTGGAATCGAATGCGTGAATCGCAGGTGAATGGATGACCGCCGAGCAAGGTTATGATGTGAACCTAGATTGAGGCTAAATTCGGACAAACTGGGATTTTAGTCCCCGTATAAGCAGAGTATTGGGGCGCAATACGTGAAGGCTCTCGTGCTTTCCGGGGGAGCGGGCACCCGCCTCCGCCCGATCACCCACACCTCGGCCAAGCAGTTGGTGCCGGTCGCCAACAAGCCTGTGCTCTTCTACGGTCTGGAAGCGATCGCCGAAGCGGGGATCAGTGAGGTCGGAATCATCGTCGGCGACACCGCGGACGAAATCCGCGAGGCGGTGGGCGACGGCTCCCTCTTCGGGATCAAGGTCACCTACATTCCGCAGGAAGCGCCGCTGGGACTCGCCCATGCCGTACTCATCGCCCAGGACTTCCTCGGTGACGACGACTTCGTCATGTACCTCGGCGACAACTTCATCGTCGGTGGCATCACCGGTCTGGTGGAGGAGTTCCGCACCGAGCGGCCCGACGCGCAGATCCTGCTGACCAAGGTCCCCAACCCGACCTCCTTCGGTGTCGCCGAACTCGACGGCGACGGCCGGGTGGTGGGCCTGGAGGAGAAGCCGAAGCAGCCCAAGAGCGATCTGGCGCTCGTCGGCGTCTACCTGTTCACCCCGGCCATACACGAGGCCGTCCGCTCCATCGAGCCCTCCTGGCGCGGCGAGTTGGAGATCACGCACGCCATCCAGTGGCTGATCGACGCCCAGCGCGACGTCCGTTCCACCACGATCTCCGGCTACTGGAAGGACACCGGCAACGTCACCGACATGCTGGAGGTCAACCGGTCCGTCCTGGAGACCGTGCAGCCGGTGAACGAGGGCACGGTGGACGAGGGCAGCGAGATCATCGGCCGGGTGCGCATCGAGGCGGGCGCCCGTGTCAGCGGCAGCCGGATCGTCGGACCCGCGATCATCGGTGCCGGCTCGGTGGTGAACGACGCGTACATCGGCCCCTTCACCTCGGTCTCCGAGGACTGCCGGATCGAGGACAGCGAAATCGAGTACTCCATCGTGCTGCGCGGCTCCTCCGTGACCGGCGTGCGCCGGGTGGAGGCCTCGCTCATCGGGCGCGACGTCGAAGTCACGCCCGCTCCCCGTAACCTCAAGGCCCACCGGCTCGTGCTCGGTGATCACAGCAAGGTGCAGATCTCTTCATGACGGCCCCCACCTCTCCCGCCCACCCGACCCGGATTCTGGTGACCGGCGGTGCCGGTTTCATCGGCTCGCACTACGTCCGTACGCTGCTCGGCCCCCAGGGCCCCGGTGATGTCGCGATCACCGTCCTGGACAAGCTGACATACGCGGGCAACCCGGCCAACCTCGACGAGGTGCGCACGCACCCCGGGTTCGCCTTCGTGCAGGGCGACATCTGCGACCCCGAGCTGGTCGGCAAGCTGATGGCCGAGCACGACCAGGTCGTGCACTTCGCCGCCGAGTCGCACGTCGACCGTTCCATCGACGGCGGCGCGGAGTTCGTCCGCACGAACGTGGTGGGCACGCACACGCTCATCGACGCGGCGCACCGGGCCGGCGTCAAGACCTTCGTGCACATCTCCACCGACGAGGTCTACGGCTCGATCGACGAGGGCTCCTGGCCCGAGACCCACCCCCTGGAACCCAACTCGCCCTACTCATCGGCGAAGGCGTCCAGCGACCTGATCGCGCTGTCCTACCACCGCACCCACGGCCTGGACGTCCGCGTCACCCGCTGCTCCAACAACTACGGGCACCACCACTTCCCCGAGAAGGTCATCCCGCTCTTCGTGACCAACCTCCTCGACGGCAAGAAGGTCCCGCTGTACGGCGACGGCGGCAACGTCCGCGACTGGCTGCACATCGACGACCACGTCCAGGGCATCGAACTGGTCCGCACCAAGGGCCGCGCGGGCGAGGTCTACAACATCGGCGGCGGCACCGAACTCTCCAACAAGGAGCTCACCGGGCTGCTTCTGGAGGCGTGCGGCGCCGACTGGGAGACCAGCGTCGAGTACGTCGAGGACCGCAAGGGCCACGACCGCCGCTACTCGGTGGACTGCACCAAGATTCGCGAGGAGCTCGGGTACGCGCCCCGCAAGGACTTCCGCGAAGGCCTCGCCGAGACCGTGCGGTGGTACCGCGACAACCGCGCCTGGTGGGAACCGCTCAAGGAGCGCGCGGCCCTGAACTGACGCGCCGCCCATCTCCGCGGGCCCGGGTCCGTCCCGGGCCCGTTCATGCGTTCCGCGCGCCCGGGCCACCGGCGGCGGCCCCCGCCCTCGTGCACACAGGACAAGAAGAGGCATGAACCCGATACAGGAACAGGCAAGCGCCCCGGCCGGCTGGCTGGTCACCGGAGCGAACGGCATGCTCGGCCAGGACGTGCTGGCCAGGCTGGCCGCCGAGGGCGAGCGGTCCGTCGCGCCGGCCCGCGCGGAGCTGGATCTCACCGACGCCCAGGCCGTACAGCGGGCGCTGGAGCGTCACCGCCCCGCCGTGGTCGTCAACTGCGCGGCCTGGACCGCCGTCGACGACGCCGAGACCCGAGAGGCCGAGGCGCACCGCGTCAACGCCGACGGCCCGGCCCACCTCGCCGCCGCCTGCGCCAGTACCGGAGCCGTCCTGCTGCACGTCTCCACCGACTACGTCTTCGCCGGCGACGCCACCACCCCGTACGCCGAGGACGCCCCCACCGCCCCGCGCAGCGCCTACGGCCGCACCAAGCTCGCCGGCGAGCAGGCCGTCCTCAAGACCCTCCCGGACCACGGCTACGTGGTCCGCACCGCCTGGCTGTACGGCACGGGCGGCCCCAACTTCGTCCGCACCATGATCCGCCTGGCGGGCGAGCGCGAGACCCTGGACGTCGTGGACGACCAGCGCGGCCAGCCCACCTGGAGCGCCGACCTGGCCGGCCTGCTGCTCGCCCTGGGGCGCGCAGCCCTGGCCGGCACCGCCCCGGCCGGGATCTACCACGGCACCAGCTCCGGCGAGACCACCTGGTACGGCTTCACCCGGGAGATCTTCCGCCAGCTCGGCACCGACCCGGACCGGGTCCGCCCCACCACCAGCGAGGCATTCACCCGCCCCGCCCCCCGACCGACCTACAGCGTCCTCGGCCACGACCGCCTCCGCGCGGTCGGCATCGAGCCGCCGCGCGACTGGCGCGCGGCGCTCACCGAGGCATTCCCGGAGATCCACCGGGCCCAGACGAAGGAGAATCCGGCGTGACGGTCAAGGTCAGCGTCGTCATCGCGGTCTACAACCCCGGCAAGTACGTCGAGGACTGCGTCTCGTCCCTGCTGCGGCAGAGCCTCACCCCCGACGAATTCGAGGTCTTCTTCGTCGACGACGGCTCCACCGACGAGACGCCCGCCCGCCTGGACCAGCTGGCGGCCGAGCACTCCCATATGCACGTCATCCACCAGGAGTCCTCCGGCTGGTCCGGCCGCCCCCGCAACACCGGCATCGCGGCCGCCCGCGGCGAGTACGTGATGTTCGTCGACCACGACGACTGGCTCGGCGACGAGGCCCTGGAGCGGATGTACGACTACGGCAAGGCGAACGACGCCGATGTCGTCGTGGGCAAGATGGCGGGCATCGGCCGCCCGGTCCCGCAGGAGCTGTTCCGGGTCAACCGGCCGCGCGCCACGGTGGAGAACGCGCCGCTGATCGACAGCCTCACCCCGCACAAGATGTTCCGCCGGGAGTTCCTGAACGAGCACGACATGCGCTTCAAGGAGGGCCGCCGCCGGCTGGAGGACCACGTCTTCGTCGCCGAGGCGTATCTCCGGGCGAAGAGCGTCGCCGTCCTCGGCGACTACCTGTGCTACTACCACATCACCCGGGACGACGGCTCCAACGCCGGCTTCCAGCGCTTCGACCCGGTCGGCTACTTCGGGAACCTCCGTGAGGCCCTCGACGTGGTCGAGGAACTCACCGAGCCGGGTCCGCTGCGCGACAAGCTGTTCAGCCGCTGGCTGCGCAACGAGATGGTCGAGCGGCTGCGCGGCAACCGGCTCCTCAAGCTTCCCGAGGACTACGCCGAGGAGCTCTACCGCGAGATCCGCGGCGTGGTCACCGAACGCTTCGGACCGGGCGTCCTCGCCCGTGTCGCCCTCACCCAGCGGGTGGTGGCCGGACTGGTCATCGCCGATCTCTACCAGGACGTCAGGGAACTCGCCCGCTGGGAGGCCGGGATCAAGCCCACCGGCAGCCTGACCTCCCTGGCCTGGGAGGGAGGCGTCCTGAACGTCGGCCTCAGCGCCGAGTACGAGGTCGACGGCGCTCCGATGACCTTCCGCCGGGACGACGACCGCGATCTGCTCGGCCTGCCGCTCTCCGACAAGGCGCTGAAGACCCTGGCCGACCAAGGCATCGCGCTGGACGCCCCGCTGGACCGCAGCGACGTGGACCTGGTGGTCCGGCACCGCGAGGACGCCACCCAGTACTACCTCCCGGTGAACTGCGAAACGCACCGCCTGGAGGCGGGCGACGGCTCCTTCCGCCAGCAGATCACCGCCCGCGCCGTACTCGACCCGGAGACCGCGGCCGCGGGCGCGCCCCTGTCCAAGGGGATCTGGGACCTGCACCTGCGCATCAAGTCCTGCGGCTGGAGCAAGGAGACCCGGCTCGGCGCGGTGCGCGGCGAGGACGTGGAGGCCGGGCGGCTGGCCGCGCTCACCGGTGAGCCGAGGCGGATGGTCCTGCCGTACTGGACCGACGGGCCGGGCAACCTCTCCCTCGACGTGGACCAGCACACCGGCAAGCTGGAGCGCGAGGCCGTGGCGCTGATGGACCCGGCCGCGGGCGTGGTCGACGGCTCCACCGTCCGGCTCCCGTTGCCGCTGCACCTCGCGGCGGACTCCGCAGAGCCGGTGCGGCTCCGCTTCGAGCGCAAGAACGTGGGCAAGTTCCCCGCCGACGCCGTGGTGGACGGCCGTACCGTGAGCGCCCCGCTGCTGCTGGGGCAGCTCACCGGGCGCCGCTGGGCGGTCCGGATCGGCGTGCCGTCCCCCGCCCGTGGTGAGGCACGCTGGACCCGGCTCCCCGTCGACGTGGTGGTGGACGCCGAGGGCACCGCCCGGGTGATCGACCGGCACACCCCGCCGGCCAAGCCCGCCGCGGAGAAGAAGCCCGCCCGGCCGCGTCCGACGCGTCCGCTGTGGCGCCGGGCTGCCGGGCGACTCAAGCGCGCCCTGACGAACCAGCAGAAGAAGAAGTAAGAAGAAGTAAGAAGTAGTAGCAAGAAGAAGTAGGAAGAAGAGCTGAGGACTCCGCGATGCGACCCCTTTCCCTTTCCGGCGCCTGGGTGCACGAGCCGAAGGTCTTCCCCGACGGCCGGGGCAGCTTCCACGAGTGGTTCAAGGCACCTGTCTTCACCGAGGCGGCCGGCCACCCGCTCACCCTCGCCCAGGCGAACATGTCCGTCTCCAGCCGGGGCACCCTGCGCGGCATCCACTTCGCGGACGTGCCGCCCGGCCAGGCCAAGTACGTCAAGTGCGTGCGCGGCGCGGTCCTCGACGTGATCGTGGACATCCGGACCGGCTCGCCCACCTTCGGTCAGTGGGAGGCGGTCCGGCTCGACGACCAGGACCACCACGCGGTCTACCTGTCCGAGGGCCTCGGTCACGGCTTCATGGCGCTCACCGAGGACGCCACCGTGGTCTACCTCTGCTCCGAGGGCTACGCCCCCGAGCGTGAGCACGGCATCCACCCGCTCGACCCGGCCCTCGGCATCGACTGGCCCGCGGACGTCACCCCGCTGCTCTCCCCCAAGGACGAGCAGGCGCCCACCCTGGCCCAGGCCCGCGAGCAGGGCCTGCTGCCTTCTTACGAGGACTGCGTGGCCTATCGGGAGAGCCTCGGCCGCTGAACCGGGGCTTCCGGGCCTGACCCCCCGGCCTAACCCCGGTTTGACCCTTTCGGTCGTGGCCCCGTAACCTTGACCGTCGGCGTGTCCATAGACGTGCCACATCCCCGTAAACCTCTTCCTCCAGGGCACTGGGTGTTCTGGAGAGGCCGCCGGTGCGTCGTGCGGCTGGACTGCGGGGGTGCCGTTCCCGAGCGAGAGAGTGAGATCCGCGTGTACGCCATCGTGCGCAGCGGTGGTCGCCAGCACAAGGTTGCTGTCGGCGACATCGTTGAGGTTGACAAGATTTCCACCGCCCAGGTTGGCGACACGGTCGAGCTCTCGACCCTGCTCGTTGTCGACGGCGACGCTGTGACCAGCGACCCGTGGGTGCTGGCCGGCATCAAGGTCCAGGCCGAGGTCGTGGACCACCACAAGGGCCAGAAGATCGACATTCTGCGCTACAAGAACAAGACCGGCTACCGCCGTCGTCAGGGCCACCGCCAGCAGTACACGGCGATCAAGGTCACTGAGATCCCCGCGGCTGCGAAGTAAGGGACTGAGGAGAGATGGCACACAAGAAGGGCGCATCGTCCACCCGTAACGGTCGTGACTCCAACGCTCAGCGCCTCGGCGTGAAGCGCTTCGGCGGTCAGGTCGTCAACGCGGGCGAGATCCTGGTCCGCCAGCGCGGCACCCACTTCCACCCGGGCGCGGGCGTCGGCCGTGGCGGCGACGACACGCTGTTCGCGCTGCAGGCCGGTGCGGTGGAGTTCGGCACCAGCCGTGGCCGCAAGGTCGTGAACATCGTTCCGGTCGCCTGATCGGAAGCTTTCGCGAGGCGGACCTCACTTCCCTCACGGGAAGCGGGTCCGCCTTTCGCGTGTTGATCAGGTTGATCAACAGACATTCCCGTACGTAACTGGAGGCACATCCCATGACCACCTTCGTGGACCGCGTCGAGCTGCACGTCGCCGCGGGTAACGGAGGTCACGGCTGTGCCTCCGTCCACCGTGAGAAGTTCAAGCCGCTCGGCGGCCCGGACGGCGGCAACGGCGGGCGTGGCGGCGATGTGATTCTCACGGTCGACCAGTCCGTCACCACGCTGCTCGACTACCACCACTCCCCGCACCGCAAGGCCACCAACGGCAAGCCCGGCGAGGGCGGCAACCGCTCCGGCAAGGACGGGCAGGACCTGATCCTGCCGGTGCCGGACGGCACGGTGGTGCTGGACAGGGCGGGCAACGTGCTCGCCGACCTGGTCGGGCACGGCACGTCGTACGTCGCCGCGCAGGGCGGCCGGGGCGGGCTCGGCAACGCGGCGCTGGCCTCCGCGCGCCGCAAGGCGCCCGGGTTCGCGCTGCTCGGCGAGCCGGGGGACCTCCAGGACATCGTCCTGGAGCTGAAGACCGTCGCCGACGTGGCGCTGGTCGGCTACCCGAGCGCCGGTAAGTCCTCGCTGATCTCGGTGCTGAGCGCCGCCAAGCCGAAGATCGCGGACTACCCCTTCACCACCCTCGTCCCGAACCTGGGTGTCGTCACCGCCGGATCCACCGTCTACACCATCGCCGACGTGCCGGGACTCATCCCGGGCGCCAGCCAGGGCAAGGGCCTCGGCCTGGAGTTCCTGCGGCACGTGGAGCGGTGCAGCGTACTCGTGCACGTGCTGGACACCGCCACCCTGGAGTCCGACCGCGACCCCGTCTCCGACCTCGACGTCATCGAGGCGGAGCTGCGCGAGTACGGCGGCCTGGACAACCGTCCCCGCATCGTCGTCCTGAACAAGATCGACGTACCGGACGGCAAGGAACTGGCGGAGCTGGTCCGGCCGGACCTGGAGGCTCGCGGGTACCGGGTCTTCGAGGTGTCCGCCGTCGCGCACATGGGTCTCAAGGAGCTGTCCTTCGCGCTCGCCGACCTGGTCGCCAAGGCGCGGGCCGCCAAGCCGAAGGAGGAGGCCACGCGGATCGTCATCCGGCCCAAGGCCGTGGACGACGCGGGCTTCACCGTCACGCGCGAGGACGAGGGGCTGTTCCGGGTCCGGGGCGAGAAGCCCGAACGCTGGGTGCGGCAGACCGACTTCAACAACGACGAGGCCGTGGGATACCTGGCCGACCGTCTCAACCGCCTCGGTGTGGAAGAGGAGTTGATGAAGGCGGGCGCCCGGTCGGGCGACGGTGTCGCCATCGGGCCCGAGGACAACGCGGTCGTCTTCGACTGGGAGCCGTCGATGATGTCCGGCGCCGAGATGCTGGGCCGTCGCGGCGAGGACCACCGCTTCGAGGCCCCGCGCCCCGCGGCCCAGCGCCGCCGGGACCGGCAGGCGGAGCGGGACGAGGCGACGCAGGAGTTCGACGACTTCGAGCCGTTCTGACCGTTCTGGCTGTTCTGACCGTTCCGGCTGTTCTGACCGTTCCGGCTGCTCCGGCTTTTTCTGGCGTATCCGTCGTCCTGAAGTCGTCCTGAACAGCGCCCGCATCTCTGTCAACTGACACCCCGTTAGACCCGTTGCGACAAGCTCACGTTCACCGCGTGGTTCCCGTGTCGCAACGGGTCTTCTGTTGTCTCCCTAGCTGTCATGCGCACGCATACGCGTGTTCAGCGGACGGACCGCCCGGCGGGTGAACTTCGCAGTGTCCAAGAGGCCAGCGATGCAAGGGAGTTCACCCGATGACGGGAGCAGTATCGCCCGACCGACGCCGTTTTCTGACCGCCGGGGCCGCCGTGCTCGGCGCCACGGCCTCCGCCCAGCTGTGGCTGCCGAACACCGCCCGAGCAGCCGAACCCCCGCTGCCCGACGGCGTGTTCAAGCTCGGTGTCGCGTCCGGTGACCCGCTGCCGGACGGCATCGTGCTGTGGACGCGGCTCGCGCCGGACCCGCTGAACGGCGGCGGCATGCCCAACCGCGCGGTCGCGGTGCAGTGGGAGCTCGCCGAGGACGCCAGGTTCAGAACGGTCGTCCGCCGGGGCACCGCCCAGGCCCGGCCCGAATACGGGCACAGCGTTCACGTGGATGTACGAGGCCTGCGCCCGGGCCGTACGTACTGGTACCGCTTCCGCACCGGCGGCCAGATCTCCCGTACCGGCCGCACCCGCACCGCGCCCTCCTGGTACAGCTCCGGCGGCAACCTGAAGGTGGCGCTCGCCTCCTGCCAGAACTGGCAGCACGGCTACTTCACGCCGTACGCCGACATGCTGGACCAGGACCCGGACATCGTGCTGTTCGTCGGTGACTACATCTACGAGTCGACGCCGTCGGCGACGGGCGTACGGCGGCACGAGGGCACCGGGGAGCCGTTCTCGCTGACCCAGTACCGCAACCGGTACGCGCAGTACCGCACCGACCCCGACCTCGCCACCATGCACGCGAACGCGCCCTTCGTGGTCACCTTCGACGACCACGAGGTGGACAACGACTTCGCCGGCGAGATCCCGCAGGACCCGGACAAGCAGACGCACGACGCGTTCGTGGCCCGGCTGACCGCGGCCTACCAGGCGTACTACGAGCACATGCCGGTGCGCGCGACGGCCGTACCGAACGGCCCGCACATCCGGATGTACCGCCGCCTGGAGTTCGGCCGCCTGGCCCGGCTGAACGTGCTGGACACCCGGCAGTTCCGCAGCGACCAGGCGACCAGCCAGGCCGGCGCCCAGGACCCGAAGCTGACGATGCTCGGCGCCGACCAGAAGCAGTGGCTGCTGAAGGGGCTGCGCGAGTCGCCCGCCCGCTGGAACCTGATCGCCTCGCAGATCATGATGGCCGAGACCGACCTCCAGGTCGGCGCCGGCAAGCTCTGGTTCTACGACGCCTGGGACGGCTACCAGGTCGAACGCAACCAGTTCCTGAAGGAGTTCAAGCGCGTCAGCAACCCGGTCGTGCTCACCGGCGACCGGCACCTGACGATGATCAGCGACCTCAAGGAGGACTTCGCCGATCCGAAGTCCGCCGTCGTCGGCGCCGAGTTCGTCGGCACCTCCATCTCCGCCAACGGCGACCAGGACCAGGCGGCCTTCCGCAAGGAATGGGACCCGCGGATGGGGGACAACCCGCACTGGAAGCTGCTCGACGCCCACCGCGGCTACCACCTCCTCGACATCCGCCGGGACGGCATCGACGCGCGGGTGCGGATCGTGGACACGGTGCGACAGCCGAAGTCCACGCCGAGCACGCTGGCCAAGCTGCGGGTCGAGGCGGGACGGCCGGGCGTGCGGGTCGTGTGACGCCGTAGCAGCCGCGAAGGCCTGGGACCCATCGGTGTCCCAGGCCTTTTGTCATGTTCCGCAGCAGGTTCCGGACATGGCGAATGGAATTCCGTGGGATCCGCGGCAATGGCCTCCCGGCGAGCTGTATTCACAGCGCGTCCGATAGGGTGCTGTGACGCATATGAAGAATACGTGCACTCCTGGTTTCGGCGACGTGAAGATCGACCTGCCTCACAGAGCGCTCGTGGCCGGCGCCGCGGCACTGCGACGGCACTGAGCTGTGGACTTACTCACAGCATTTCCACGGGTCGGCGACAGGCGCCGACGGAACGGTTCGCCAATCACCGGCAGTCCAAGGTGAATGACAGGTTGCGCGCACATATGCGGTGGCGGTCGCTCACCTTGCACTGCGGTTACCCGAAGTGGGACCATTTCCAAGTTCCCTGTCGCCCCAAGGTAGGTCACCTGTGTCACAGCGCATAGCCAAGCCCCGAACCACCGCAGTGATCCTGGCCGGTGGCACCGGTCAGCGGGTGGGTCTGTCGATCCCCAAGCAGCTGCTGAAGATCGCCGGCAAGGCAGTCATCGAGCACACCCTGACCACCTTCGAGAAGGCCGACTCGATCGACGACATCATCGTGCTGATGGCGCCGGGCTACGTGCCCGACATCGAGAAGATCGTCGCCAAGGCCGGGTTCCAGAAGGTCAAGAAGATCATCGAGGGTGGCTCCACCCGGAACGAGACGACCGAGCGCGCCATCGCCGCCCTGGGCGAGGGGCTGGCCGACGGCGAGGACGCGAACGTCCTGTTCCACGACGCCGTACGCCCCCTGCTGGCGCAGCGCGTCATCGACGACTGCGTCGCCGCGCTGGAGCGCTACCAGGCCGTCGACGTCGCCATCCCGTCCGCGGACACCATCATCGTCACGCGCACGCACGGCGAGGACGGCGAGTTCATCACCGAGATCCCGGACCGCTCCCGCCTGCGCCGCGGCCAGACCCCGCAGGCCTTCAAGCTGTCCACCATCCGTCGCGCCTACGAGGTCGCCGCGGGCGACCCCAACTTCCAGGCCACGGACGACTGCTCCGTCGTACTCAAGTACCTTCCGGACGTGCCGATCCACGTCGTCGCGGGCGACGAGTACAACATGAAGGTCACCCAGCCCGTCGACGTCTTCATCGCCGACAAGCTGTTCCAGCTGGCCTCGACCGCCGCGCCCGAGCAGGTCTCCGAGGAGGCCTACCGCGAGCTGCTGACCGGCAAGACGGTCGTCGTCTTCGGCGGCAGTTACGGCATCGGCAAGGACATCGCCGAACTCGCCGAGTCCTACGGCTCCAAGGTGTACGCGCTGGGCCGCTCCACCACCGGCACGCACGTCGAGAACCCGGAGGAGGTCGACGACGCGCTGTCCAAGGCGTACGCCGAGACCGGGCGCATCGACTACGTCGTCAACACCGCCGGAGTGCTGCGCATCGGCAAGCTGGCCGAGACCGACAACGCCACCATCGAGGAAGCGCTGAAGGTCAACTACCTGGCCCCGGTGCAGATCGCGCGCTCCTCCTACAAGTACCTGGCCGAGACCAAGGGACAGCTGCTGCTGTACACCTCCAGCAGCTACACCCGCGGCCGCGCCGAGTACAGCCTCTACTCCTCGACCAAGGCCGCCATGGTGAACCTCACCCAGGCCCTGTCCGACGAGTGGGCGGGCGACGACATCCGCGTCAACTGCATCAACCCCGAGCGCACCGCCACCCCGATGCGCACCAAGGCCTTCGGTCAGGAGCCCGCGGGCAGCCTGCTCTCCTCCGAGGCCGTGGCCCGCACCTCGCTCGACGTGCTGCTGTCCGAGCTGACCGGGCACGTCATCGACGTCCGCCAGCAGGACCCGACGGCGGCCGCCGGGAAGGCCTCCGGCTTCGAGCAGGCGCTGGCCGCCGTCCTGGACCGCCAGGACGGCGTGGCATAATCACCAGCAAATAGTCGTCTGCCATTCAGGCCTCTGTGGCTTCCTGTTCAGGGAGTGTTCGCAGGGGCCTGAATCCGTACTCTCCCGGAGCCTTCACCATTCGCTTTCCGGACGTTCTCGGCTTTTACAACCGGCACCCCTCCCAGAGCAGGTTCTCCGTGATATCCACCGCTATTCGCGTCGCCCGGGTGGGCAGCGCGGCCGAGCTGGCCGCGGCGGCCCTCATGATGCTGGGCTACCCGGCACTCATGCTGGCCGCGCTCGTCCCGAGCGTTCCCGCCTTCGCCACCGCGGCCGCCGTGACGTACCTGGCGGACCACTATCTGCACCGCAAGGGCAGCTATCTGATCAACCGCCTCAGCAAGGTACGGGCCGGCCTGTCGATCCGTTTCCTGATCCGGCAGCTGCTGCTGATCCTGCTGCTGGCCCGGCTGTCCCTCGCGGACAACCTGATCTACTACGGCGCGATCGCCTGCTTCATCGCCTTCTACGGCCTCCAGGCCCCGCACGGCGCGCTGGTCACCCTGATCCGCAACCGCCGCCGGATGCCGGTCGCCACCCGCAACATCGACCTGGCCTCGCGCATCCGCATCCCGGACGCCCCGCCGAAGGGGCTGCTGAACCGCTCCGCCGAGAAGATGCTCCACCTCGACCTCGCGGCCGTGGCCGGCATCCTGGTCTCCGCCGCCGTGGAGTCGGCCGCGTTCGGCTTCTACGGCATCGGCATCACCCTCGGCCTGGGCACCGGGTACGTCCTCAAGCTCATGCCGTACGTCCGCGGTCGCAAGACCCCGCCGAACCCACAGAAGGTGCTGGACGCGGTCGACGAGTGGCTGCGCGAGTACAAGCCCGAGACGGTGCTGTACTTCTCCGGCTCCAAGGACTCCGCGTACCAGGTCAACATGTGGCTGGAGACCATGGAGCAGCTGGACTCCAGGCCGCTGATCATCCTGCGCGAGCGGGTCATCCTCGCGAACCTGGCGCCCACCACGGTCCCCGTCGTCTGCGTGCCCGGAGGGGTGCACCTGATGAACATGGACCTGTCCACGGTACGCGTGACCCTGTACGCGGCGAACGTCGGCAAGAACATCCACATGCTGCGCGTGCCCACCATGAAGCACGTCTTCATCGGCCACGGCGACAGCGACAAGCTGGCCAGCGTCAACCCGTTCAGCAAGGTCTACGACGAGGTGTGGACCGCCGGCCGCGCGGGCCGCGACCGTTACGCCATCGCCGACGTCGGCGTCCGTGACGAGGACATCGTCGAGGTCGGCCGACCGCAACTGGCGCCGATCCAGACCTGGCAGGGGGTGCCGGACGGCCGTATGCCGACGGTGCTGTACGCCCCCACTTGGGAGGGCTGGGACGACAACCCGGGCAACACCTCGATCTTGCTGGCCGGCGAGAACATCGTGAAGAAGCTGGTCAAGGCCGACCCGCCGGTCCGTGTCCTGTACAAGCCGCACCCCTTCACCGGCACCCGCAGCCCGCAGGCCAAGGCCGCCCACCAGCGCATCACCGCCCTGGTGCAGAAGGCCGCCGCGGAGCGCGCCGCCGACTCGCGGTTCACGGCGGATACGGCGGCCCAGGACCGCGCCAAGGCTGAGCTGGCCGGCATCGAGGCCCGGCTCGCCGAGCTGTCTGGTGGCGGCACCGAGAAGGGTGACGAGGCCGAGGCCACCCGCGACGGTCTGGTCGACGTCAAGAAGCACGAGGAGATCGCCCGCCTGCGCGCCGAGTGGAACGACGCCTACTGGCGTTCCTTCCCCTCCTACGAGCACCGCGTGATCACAGGCGCCGAGCCGCGCCTGTACGACTGCTTCAACGTCTCCGACGCGATGGTCTCCGACATCTCCAGCGTGGTCTCCGACTTCATCGCGAGCGGCAAGCCCTACGCCGTCACGGACTCCGCCGAGCTCGGCGTGGAGGAGTTCAAGCGGCAGAACACCGCCGTGCGGGCCGCGGTCATCCTGTCCAATAGCGCGGGTGAGTTGGGCGGCCTCCTTGACGCCGTACGCGATCCCGCGGCCGACCCGCTGGCCGAGGACCGTGGCGAGCTCAAGCGCTACCTGCTGGGCCCGGACGAGCCGACGTCGATCGACCAGTTCAACACGGCGGTGGCGAACCTGGCGATCAAGGCCGAGACGCGCAACGTCGGCCAGGAGTCACGGGCCGCGGCCGAAACGGCTGAGGCGGAGGCTGAGGCGGAAATGGCGAACGCGGTGCCCGGACAGCGGGCGTCGGCGGACGGCGAGGCGGACGGCGTGTCCGCGGGCTGACAGCTCTGGCCACAGGGCCCGGTCCTTGAGGGTGATCCTCGAGGACCGGGCCTTTTTGCGTATATGAACCAGCTCACGAAATCAGGGGGTGAGGGCAACCGATTTCCCTGGTCATCCGTCTTGGAGGTTGCCAATGAGGCGATACGGGGGAAAATTTCCGTGACAAGGGGACAAGAGTGACCGTTTCGCAGCCTGATGTGACTGTGATCATCGGGGCATACGAAGCGATGCCGTACCTGGTCGAATGCCTGGCGTCCGTGGAGGCGCAGACCATCGACCCGACGCGCATCGAGGTCATCGCCGTCGACGACGGATCGACGGACGGGACGGGGGAGTACCTGGAGGAGTTCGCGGCCCGCGCGGCCATGCCGGTGACGGTGATCCGGCAGGACAACTCCGGCGGCCCCAGCGGCCCGCGCAATGTCGGCCTCGGCAAGGCCGCGGGGCGTTACGTCTTCTTCCTCGACGCCGACGACAGGCTCGGCCCCGAGGCCCTTCAGCGCATGGTCGCCATGGCCGACGAGCACGGCACGGACGTCGTCCTCGGCAAGGTCGAGGGCGTCAACCGCAGCGCGCCGAAGTCGATGTTCGGCAAGACCGTGGGGCGCACCGACGTCTTCTCCTCCAACATCAAGTTCACGCTGAGCGCCCAGAAACTCTTTCGCCGCGAGCTCCTCGACCGGCACGGCATGCGCTTCGACGAGTCCCTGTTCACCGGCGAGGACGCGCTGTTCACGATGGAGGCCTACCTGCGGGCCGACGGCGTCTCCGTGATCGCCGATCACACCTGCTACTACCTGGTGGGCCGCGACGACGGCAAGCACGTGACCAAGAGCGGCAGCTACACCCTGCGCTTCGACTCCGCGCGCGCCCTGATGAACCTGATCGCGGACATGCTCCCCGCGGGCCCCAAGCGTGACGTGCTCATGGTCCGCCCGTTCCTCGTCACGCTGCTCCCGCAGTTCGGCCCCAAATACGCCACGGACAGCGAGGAGATCCGGCGGCACAAGTTCGAACTGGCGAAGCCGCTGATGCGGGCGTACTGGAACGAGGACGTCGCCCGCCGCCTCCGGGTCCACGAGCGCCTGCGGCTGCACCTGGTGGCCGCCGAGCGGCCCGACCTCCTCCTGGACGTGGTGAAGTTCGTCAGGGCCAAGAAGGAGGCCGCGGCCCTCATCGAGAAGAAGGGCCGCCGCCTCTACCTGGGCTACCCCCACTTCCGTGACCCGGAGGCGGGCATACCCGACTCCGTCTACCTCGCCGACGCACGCGAGGCCCGCGCCTACCCGGGCTACCGCGAGGACCCGTTCGACTCGTTCGTGCAGCGGGCGGTGCGCAAGGCCCGCCGCCTTCTCCACTCGCGCGACCTGCGGGCAGCGGCCTGACCGTGCCGCCGGGCGGACCCGGTCCTGTCTCCGGACCGGCCCGCCTCGGCCTGAGGCGCCGCCCGGATCAGGTCTCCGCGGTGGGGTCCAGCTCCGGCACTTCCTCCACCGGCCCCCGCTGCCCGGGGAACTCCGCCGCGAGCCGCTCCGCCATCCGCGCCCGGTGCTCCCGTGCCGCCGAACACAGCGCCTGTACGGCCTCGTTGAAGCGGTCCTGCGACGCCGGTTCGTCCGGTCCCAGCAGGTGCCGCTTCAACTCGGTCCGCGCCTCGGCCAGTTCGTCCCGCTCCGGGTGCCGTACGGCGTCCAGCAGCCCGGGCACTCCCGCCGCGTCCGGCGTCAGTACGGTCGCCGCGCGCACCGTCGGGAAGGCCTCGCGGAACGCCTCCTCCGTCAGCCCGCTGGTGTTGGCCACCGCATAGGGCTTGCCGCTCGCCAGGAAGTCGCTGACGACGCTCGACACGTCGCTGATCAGCAGATCGGCCCGGTTGAAGCAGGCGTACAGCGTGGGCCGGGCGTCCGTGACCACCTGGTGCTCCCACTCGGGCAGCGAGGCCCAGTACGCCTCCTCCCAGGCGGCCGTGGCCCGCGCCACCGCCTCGGCCCGCCCCGGTTCGGGCGCGGACTGAGCCAGCATCCGCTCGACCTGATCGGCACCTGCCCGGCAGTCGGTCGTGGTGAGCCGGTCCAACTCGCGTGTGCGAAGGGTGAGTTCGCCGTCGGGGACGGGTCGCTCACCGGCCCGCTCCCGGTTCGCGGCACGCACCAGCTCCCGGATCCTGAGGTCCGCCGCGCCCGCCCGGGGATCGACGGAGCCCGTCAGCGGATGCGGCTTGTACAGCAGCCGTACGCCCGGGTCCGCGAGCAGCGCCCGTACGAGGTTCTCGCCGGCCTCGATCACCGAGGTGTTGCCGGGGTTGCCGTCCCAGCCCTCCCAGGTGGGCGCGTACAGGACCGTGCTGCGGTGTCCGTCAGCGGCTCCGCCGCGGGGCCCCGTGGCCGAACCGGCGTACGGCCGTACGGCGTCCAGCTGCGGGCGGCCGATCTCCACCACGTCCTTGTCCTCGACGCCGACCTCCGCCGCCGCGTACCGCTCGCGCGCCGCCGGACCGGCCACCCAGACCTCGTCGTAGGCCTTGGCGTACGGGTTGCAGGACGACAGCTTGTCGCTCTCGCCGTGGTTGACGAAGGTGTGCTTGATCGTCGGGATGCGCAGGATCTGCGAGGTCTTGCCGGAGTTCGACGGGTGGATGAGGACCTGGAGGGTGGAGTGCTCCAGGCGCATCAGGGTGGAGACCTTCGGCAGGCACAGGACGGGGATGTCGGTCGCCGCGATCTTCTGCACCATGAAGCGTTCGCGCAGCACGATCAGCGGCCGGCCGTCCAGCTTCGCGAGCGGCTCCAGCCACATGTTCGCCTGGTACGCCGACGACGCGCCACCGGAGAAGTACAGGCCGACGGTGGGCTTGCACTCGGCGAGCCACGCGTCGAGCCAGTCCAGTACCTCCTGCTCGCTCGCCGGACGGCGGCTCGGCAGCAGCCGTACGAGAAGGTCGGACAGGCCCTTCAGCGCCAGCCCGAGGGACGCGGCGATCCCGAAGGCCGCACAGCCGGGCTGGTCGGTCGCCGTCGTGGCCAGCAGACCGGCGGTGGCGGGCAGGCCGAAGACCAGCAGACGGTGGCCGGGGCGGCGCAGCAGGACGGGCGGGGCGGGGGACAGGCGCAGCGCGGAGGCGTCGATGTTCCGGGTGACCACCGGCAGGGTGCGGGTGCGGCGGACCAGGACCGAGACCGCCTGGATCGCGCAGTGCAGCGCGTAGAAGACGAGCAGCCCGACGACGAGCGGGGCGTACGCCGTCTCCCGGTCCTGCCCGCCCAGCCGCAGCAGGCCCACGACCAGCAGCAGATCACGCAGCACGTGCCGCACGGTGAGGTCGGCGTGCGACTTGGCGAACAGCGACACCATGCGGCGCTGCCACCGGTACAGGACGCCCTCGACGGCCAGGGACGCGGCCGTAGCGACGAGCAGCAGCGGGACGTGCGGGTGAAGGGCCGCCATGGCCTGGGCGGCGAACGCGGCCGCGAGGACGGCCGCCACGAGCGCCTTGACCATGGTCTGCCGGTGAGGGAGGGGAACAGGCACTGAGGTCACTCCAAGGTCGGCGCAGGACATCGTGCGCCCGGGTTAACGCGCGCCGACCACTGGACGACACGCACGTGTCCAGCGAGGTTCGAGTGATCGCCGGTGTTGTGGGGCCGCGTGTCCGGGGACTGAAACCGACGCGCGCCGCCCGATCCCCTTCGCGTAGATTGCGGAAGCAGCCGAGGTGCGAGGGGACGGAAAAGGTGGCAGGGGCAAGGCAGGCCGTGCGCGAGGCCCGCAGGATCGTCGTCAAGGTGGGTTCCTCGTCGCTGACCACCGCGTCCGGCGGCCTGGACGCCGACCGCGTCGACGCGCTCGTCGATGTCCTCGCCAAGAGCCGCAGCGGGGGAGAGAAGGAGGTCGTCCTCGTCTCCTCCGGCGCCATCGCCGCCGGGCTCGCACCGCTGGGCCTGCGTCGCCGGCCCAGGGACCTCGCCCGCCAGCAGGCGGCCGCGAGCGTCGGCCAGGGCCTGCTCGTGGCCCGCTACACCGCATCCTTCGCCCGCTACGGCGTTCGGGTCGGCCAGGTGCTGCTCACCTCCGACGACATGAGCCGCCGCGCCCACCACCGCAACGCCTCCCGCACCCTCGACAAGCTGCTGGCGATGGGCGCCTGCCCGATCGTCAACGAGAACGACACCGTCGCCACCGACGAGATCCGCTTCGGCGACAACGACCGCCTCGCCGCCCTCGTCGCCCACCTCGTCCACGCCGACCTGCTCGTACTGTTGTCCGACGTGGACGGCGTGTACGACGGCGATCCCAGCAAGCCGGGCACCTCCCGGATCGCTCAGGTGCGGGAGCCCGCCGACCTGTCCGGTGTGGACATCGGCAGCGCCGGGAAGGCAGGCGTCGGCACCGGCGGCATGGTCACCAAGGTCGAGGCGGCCCGGATCGCGGCCGCCGCCGGCATCCCCGTGGTGCTGACCAGCACCGTCCACGCGGCCGACGCCCTGTCCGGCAAGGACACCGGCACCTACTTCCACCCCGCCGACAAGCGCTCCGCCGACCGGCTGCTGTGGCTCCAGCACGCGTCCACCCCGCAGGGTTCCCTGACGCTGGACGACGGCGCGGTGCAGGCGGTGGTGCAGCGCCGCAAGTCGCTGCTGCCGGCCGGTATCGCCGCCGTCGAGGGCGAGTTCGTCGCGGGCGATCCCGTCGAACTGCGCGACGACGAGGGGCACGCGGTGGCCCGCGGGCTCGTCAACTTCGACGCCAAGGAGATCCCCCGGCTGATCGGCCGCTCGACCCGGGAACTGGCCCGCGAGCTGGGCCCGGCGTACGAACGCGAGGTCGTGCACCGGGACGATCTGGTGATCCTGCATCCCTGAGAAGGATCCCGCATCGCTGAGAACGGGTTCCCGCGCCCCTGAGGAGGGGACCCCGCATCCCTGAGCAAGGGGTTCCCGCGCCCCTGAGGAGGGATCCCGCACCCCTGAAGGCCCGCGGCCCGGTACGGGACACCCGAAAACGGGGTGAACGCCCCGACACATGCGTCGCCCTGAGGTGGACGTTCCGCAAAACCGCCACGCGAGCCCTTGCGGCCTGCTCAACTTTGTCTCAAGGGCACGATCCCAACGAGCACCACTCGACCTGTGGCTAAAGGAGGCCGTCGTGAGACGAGTGCGCCCTGGGGCGGCGGCGTCCCGCGGTGGTACCGCCTCCCGCGCAACCGGCGAGGAGCGTGCCCTGACCAGCGTCGCGGCCGGTGACCGCTACGAGGGCGAGGAGCCCGAGGACCTGCCGCGCCTGTGGCACGTCACCCTGAGCGTCTCCGGCGACGAGGCCCCGCTCAAGGAGGTCCGGCGCGCCCTCGAACAGCTCGCCCACGACCACCCCTTCCTCCTGACCAGCAGATACGCGAACGACCACGCCGAGATCCGGTACTGGGAGGAGGCCCGCGACCTGCACGACGCCGCCGCCGTCGCCCTGCGCCTGTGGGGCGAGCATCGCCAGAGCGCGGGACTCCCGCCGTGGGAGATCGTCGGTCTGGAGGTCATCGACCGCCAGACCTACCACCAGCGCATCTCCGAGGGATACGGACCGGCGCCCGCCACGCCGGTCGGGGTACATCCATTTTGACCCCATCTCGGGGTATGGAACGCGGGGTGGACGCCCTCGCCCTGCGCACTACGCTTCCCTACATGACCACGCTTTCGCCGTACGACTCCATGTCCCCGGTCACCCGGGCCGCCTACCGCGCCAAGGCCGCCGCCGCCGACCTCGCCCCGCTGCCCAGGGCCGAGAAGGACGACGCGCTGCAAGCCATCGCGGACGCGCTGGAGGTCCGGACGAGCGAGATCGTCGAGGCCAACGCCAAGGACATCGCCAAGGCCCGCGAGGCCGGCACCAGCGAGGCCATCATCGACCGGCTGACCCTGACCCCGGAGCGGGTCCGGGCCATCGCCTCCGACGTCCGGGACGTCGTGGCGCTGCCCGACCCGGTCGGCGAGGTCGTCCGCGGCTCGACGCTCCCGAACGGCATCGACCTGCGCCAGGTCCGTGTCCCCCTCGGCGTCGTCGGGATCATCTACGAGGCCCGCCCGAACGTCACCGTCGACGCCGCCGCCCTGTGCCTGAAGGCCGGCAACGCGGTGCTGCTGCGCGGCTCGGCCTCGGCGTTCGAGTCGAACACCGCCCTGGTCCGGGTGCTCCGCGACGCCGTCGGCGGGGCCGGGCTGCCCGCCGACGCCGTGCAGCTGGTGCCCGGCGAGAGCCGCGAGAGCGTGCGCGAGCTGATGCGGGCCCGCGGCCTGGTCGACGTGCTCATCCCGCGCGGCGGCGCCTCCCTGATCCAGACCGTCGTCGCCGAGTCCACCGTCCCGGTCATCGAGACCGGCACCGGCAACTGCCATGTCTACGTCGACGCCCACGCCGACCTCGACATGGCCCTCGACATCCTGATCAACTCCAAGGCGCAGCGGCCGAGCGTGTGCAACGCCGCCGAGACGCTCCTGGTCCACCAGGACATCGCCCCCGTGTTCCTGCCCCGCGCCCTGGACGCCCTCGCGGAGGCGGGCGTGACCGTGCACGCCGACGAGCGGGTGCTGGCGTACGCCAAGGACTCCAAGGCCACCGTCGTCGAGGCCACGCCGGAGGACTGGGAGACCGAGTACCTCTCCTACGACATCGCCGCCGCGGTCGTCGACTCCCTGGACCGGGCCGTCGAGCACATCCGTCTGTGGACCTCCGGCCACACCGAGGCCATCGTGACGACGTCGCAGCAGGCCGCCCGCCGTTTCACCCAGCTGGTCGATTCCACGACGGTCGCCGTGAACGCCTCCACCCGCTTCACGGACGGCGGCCAGTTCGGCTTCGGCGCGGAGATCGGCATCTCGACGCAGAAGCTGCACGCCCGCGGTCCGATGGGCCTGCCCGAGCTGACCAGCACGAAGTACATCGTCACCGGCGACGGGCACGTACGGCGCTGAGGCGCACGAAGCGGTCGTAGCAGTCGCAGGAGTCGTACGGCGGGCTCGTGCTACGTGTCGCCCACATGTCGTCCGCATCTCAACCTCGGATGAATTTCCATACCGTCTGCCCAAATTGACCCCCCAGGTCTACTCTGGATCCGTGCCGGAGGACGTGGGGGGCACGCCGTTCCCTGACGGCTGGGAGCCCGACGACGACCACGACCGCGGAGTGTCGGACGAAGAGTTCGCCTCCGTGGTCTTCGACGAGGCCTTCGTACGGGCGGCCGTGGTGCACGAGCCGACCGCCGTCGAACGCCTCCTGGCCGCCGCCCAGGCGAGAGCGGAGGCCTCCGAGGCCGAGGCCCGCCGCGCGCACGGCAGGCGCGAGCGCTACGAGGACGGGTACGCCCCCGCCGGATTCGGCCATGATCCCGACTTCGACGACCTGGACGACGCCGAACTCCTCGAAGGCCGCTACGGCGCTCACGGGACGTACGGCAAGCAGGTCCGCTGGCACCGCCCCGTCGCCTGGATGCTGGCCCTCCTGATGGGGATCGGCATGGTCGCGCTGGCCTTCGCGGCGGTGTACCGGAGTGCCTCCTCCGGAGGCCGTGCCCCGGCTCCGCCGCCCGCCTCGACCGGCGTCGAACAGGGCACGTCGGCGGCGCCCTCCGCCTCGGCCGACTACTCCCAGCCGGCCGTGTCGGCGGTGCCGCGCACGCCCTGAGCACCGGCCCGTACGCCCTGAGCAGCGGCCGGTGGCTGGTTGCCGATCCTGTTGAGAACCTGTCAGAACTTGTCGTGTACCAGGGCGTTTACCTGAGCCGCCCGCGACCTACTCTGAAGATATGGGAGGGCCTGGAAACCCACCCGAGGGGACTCCCGAGGGCGGCCCCGGAGGTGGCGAGGACGAGTACCGATCCGTCGTCTTCGACGAGTCGTTCGTCCGTGCTGCCCGCCTCCAGGAGTACTCCGCCGAGGAGCGCATCGCCGACCACGCGCCCGCCGTCCGCCGTCGCCCGCCGCTGCGCCGCGGGCTGTCCCGGCAGGCGCTGGTGCTGGTCCTGCTGATCGCCGTCGCCTTCGGCACCGCGATCTACATGGGCGTACGGCACCCCTATCAGGAACCCGCCGCCCGGCAGCCCGCCGAGCCGCTGCGGATGACCGTCATCCCGCTCGCCCCGCAGGGAAAGGTGCCCGGGCACACCGACCCCGAGTACCTGTACGCGCACAGCCCCGCCGCGCAGTACCGCATCGGCGCCGAGGGCATTCCGCTGCCCGCCTCCCGGCGCACCGCGCACTTCTCGGACAGCCAGGTGGTGGCCGCCCTGAGCACCGCCAAGGCCTACATCGTCCGGTCCGCGCTCTACCCGGAGGTCCTCACCGGTGAGCAGGTCCGTCCCGCGCGGGTCCTGCTCGCCACGGACCAACTCGACCAGTTCGACCAGAGCTTCGACCATCCGGCTGCCGACGGCCGGCACGCCCCGACCGGATGGCTGGTTCGCTTCGACCCGGCCGCCGCGGAGCTGGCCGACCGCAGGATCCGGGTTCAGGGCACCCTCCAGGCCGCCGAGACCGACGCGTCCACGCTGGAGGTCACCGCGGACCACACCTTCGTGTACGCGCTGCGGCCGGCCGGCGCCGACGACAAGGCCAAGGCCTCCCTGTTCACCGTCCGGCGCGAGCTGCACTTCCGCTTCGACCGCGACGACCTGCGCCTGAACACGGCCCAGCTCGTCGTCTCCCACGTCCAGGCCGGGCCCCTGTCCTGCGCCGAGGACTCCACGAACCGGCTGCGGCCCCTGCTCGCCGGCCAGACCGCCAAGGCGGGCGGCCCGGCCGGCACGGACCCGTACGCGACGGGCGGCGCGACGCCGCTGTGCGGGTCGCTGGCGACGAGCGCGCAGCCGAAGGTGTGACGCTCAGGAGCCTGCGACTGGACTCTGTGACCTCTGTGACGTCGTGCCTCTGTGACGTCAGTCGTCGTCCCGCGGCGGCGTGTCCGTCGGCGGCTGGTCGGTCGGCGGCTGGTCCTTGGGCGGAGCCTGCGTAAAGCCGCCGAAGCCGCGCCGCACCCGGCCGCCCAGGTCCCCGGCCCCGCCGGCTATGTCGCTGACCAGCTTCATCAGCGGGTCCTTGGAGCTCTTGACGTGCGTGGCGTAGTGCGATGCCGACTCCCGGAAGGAGTCCGTGACCGAGGTGTCCTTGTCCTCGGTACGCCGCGGGTAGTGGCCGTCCATGATCCGCTGGTACTCCCGCGACTCGGACCACTTCTTCAGCTCGGCCGCACGGATGGTGGCGAAGGGGTGGGAGCGCGGCAGCACGTTCATGATCTTCAGCACGGAGTCGCGCAGGTCGCCCCCGGCCTCGTACTCCTCGGCCTGCTTCAGGAACGCGTCCACGTTCATCTCGTGCAGGTGGTTGCCGCCCGCGAGCTTCATCAGGCCACGCATCGAGGCCTTCAGGTCCTGGCCGACCAGCAGGCCCGCGCGGTCCGCGGACAGCTCCGACTTGCGGAACCACTCGCGCAGCGCCGTCACGATCGCCATGATCGCGATGTTGCCCAGCGGGATCCAGGCCACCCTCAGGGCGAGGCTGGTCAGGAACAGCAGGATCGTGCGGTACACCGAGTGGCCGGACAGGGCGTGCCCCACCTCGTGGCCGACGACCGCCCGCATCTCCTCCTCGTCGAGCAGCTCGACCAGGCCCGTGGTGACCACGATGATCGGCTCGTCCAGGCCGATGCACATCGCGTTCGGCTGCGGGTCCTGGTTGACGTACATCGGTGGGACCTTCTCCAGGTCCAGGATGTAACAGGCGTCCCGCAGCATGTCGTTGAGATGTGCGAACTGCTGGTCGGAGACGCGCACCGAGTCGGACAGGAACAGCAGCCTGAGACTGCGTTCGGGAAGCAGACCGCTGAGCGCCTTGAAGACCGTGTCGAAACCGCTCAGCTTGCGCAGCGCCACCAGGGCGGAGCGGTCGGCCGGGTGCTCGTACGCACGCGAGGAGATTCCCGGGAAGCGCCTGCGCTGCCTGCTCGGCACGTTCTCGTGCCCGTTCTGCTCGTGGCCGTCGGACATGTCTTCCCCCATGTGCGTGTGTGTGGCCCTTTGCGGACCCTTGTGCGGTCCTTTGCGCCCCCGAAGCAGTGCCCAGCCTAGGCGGAGATACCGTGGACGGGCACTACAGCGAAGGAGTTCCGCGCCATGGAGCACAACGCCGCATCCGCCTGGCTCGCCGAGGCCGCGAGCGCCGCCGAGCAGCAAGGGCCGGGCAATCTGCTCCGGGTCGTCCTGATCGTGACGGTGCTGGGTTGTGTGCTGACCGCGTGGTTCCTGCTGCGGGGGTACAAGCGGAAAGACGACTGAGGACACGGGAAGGTTCCCCCGGCGGTTCCCCAACGCCGGAGTCGGCGTGATCGCCCTCGCGGCGCCCGCTTACGATGAGCCGACATCTTTATCCCGCCCACACCGGATAGGTTCTGCCGAAGATGAGCTTCCACAGCACCGCAGCCCAGTTGGTCACGCTCGCCGCCGAGGGCGAGGAGCACGGCGGCAACCATGAAAGCCTCAACCCCTGGGTGACCGGCGGCGGCGCCTTCATCCTCCTGATGCTGCTGCTGTGGATCACCACCCGTTTCAACCGCGACCGCTGAGTGACGGCGGTCGCACGGCAGGGCCCCCGGCCCGGGCCGCCCGGGGATCTGTCGGCCGGGGTCCTCAGGCCGGGCCGGTAGGGTCTGCCGCATGGGAGAGCAGGACATGCCTACCGGTCCGGTGAACGACACGTCGAGCAGCCCGGGCAACGGCCCGTCGAACCCCGGCAAGCGCCGTCTCGGCGTCATGGGCGGAACGTTCGACCCGATCCACCACGGACACCTCGTGGCGGCCAGCGAGGTCGCCGCACAGTTCCACCTGGACGAGGTGGTGTTCGTCCCGACCGGTCAACCGTGGCAGAAGACCCACCGCAAGGTCTCCCCGGCCGAGGACCGCTACCTGATGACGGTCATCGCGACCGCCGAGAACCCGCAGTTCTCGGTGAGCCGCATCGACATCGACCGCGGCGGCCCGACCTACACCACGGACACCTTGCGCGACCTGAAGGCGCTCAACCCCGACACCGACCTCTTCTTCATCACCGGCGCCGACGCCCTCGGCCAGATCCTCACCTGGCGGGACACGGAGGAGTTGTTCTCCCTCGCGCACTTCATCGGGGTCACCCGGCCGGGCCATGTCCTGTCCGACCCCGGCCTCCCGGAGGGCGGCGTCTCGCTCGTCGAGGTCCCCGCCCTCGCCATCTCCTCCACCGATTGCCGTGCGAGAGTCGCCAAGGGCGAACCCGTCTGGTATCTGGTGCCGGACGGAGTCGTGCGCTACATCGACAAGCGCGAGCTGTACCGCGGCGAGTGAGCCGAGAGGGGCACCGGTGAACGACCGATACGACGCGGGATACGGCGGCAATCACGACGACCAGTACCAGGTCGTCGGCTACGACGAGTACGGCCGACCTGTGTACCGGCAGGCCGCGCCGCAACAGCAGGTTCCGCAGCAGCCGCAGCAGCCGCAGCAGCCGTACGACCCGTACGCGCAGCAGCAGGGCTACGGATACGACCCGTACGCCACCGGCGGGCAGCAGCAGCCGCCGTACGACTCCTACGGGACCGGTCAGCAGGCGCCCGTGCCGCCCTACGACCCGTACGGCACCGGTGCGCAGCAGCCCGGCGGGCCGGCACCGTCGTACGACCCCTACGGCCAGAGCGCCACCAGTGGCCACCAGCCCCGCGTCGCCGAGCAGACCGCCTACATCCCGCAGCAGGCCGGACCGGCGGAGCAGCCGCGGGACACCCAGGCTCCTGCCGGGGACAACCGCGCCGAGCCCCGACGGGATTACCACACCGAGCAGTTCGCCTTCGTCGAGGAGCCCGACGGCGACTCCGAGGACGTCATCGACTGGCTGAACTTCACGGAGAACCGCACCGAACGCCGTGAGGAGGCCAAGCGGCGTGCCCGCAGCCGGCTCATCGCCCTCACCGTGGTCCTGGCGCTGGTGGCGGTCGGCGGCGTCGGTTACCTCTGGTACGCCGGGAAGCTGCCCGGCCTGTCCTCGTCCGACGCGAAGACCACGACCGCGACGGCCGCGGGTGCCCAGAACCGCGACGTGATCGTCGTCCACCTGCACAACACCGCGGGGGGTGGCACCTCCACGGCGCTGCTCGTCGACAACACGACCACCAAGGAGGGCACCACCGTCCTGCTGCCCAACTCCCTCGTCCTGACGGACGACGACGGCAACACGACCACCCTCGCCAAGTCGGTCGACGACGACGGCTCCTCCGGTACGCGCGACGCGATCGACACCGTCCTCGGCACCGACATCCAGGGCACCTGGCGCCTTGACACCCCCTACCTGCAGAACCTGGTCGACCTGGTCGGCAACATCGAGGTCGACACCGACGCCGACGTGCCCGATCCGAAGGCCAAGAAGAAGGGCGAGGCGCCGCTGGTCAGCAAGGGCAAGGACCAGACGCTCAGCGGCAAGATGGCCGTCGCCTACGCCACCTACCGCGCCCCCGGGGAGGCCCAGAACGCCCAGCTGGAGCGGTTCGGGCAGGTCATGCAGGGCATGATGCGCAAGCTGTCCTCCGACGCGCAGGGCGCGACCGTCACCGTGCAGACGCTGGGGCAGATCATCGAGCCGCCGCTGACCGACAAGGACCTCGGCACCTTCCTCGCCAAGCTCGCCGACCTCGCCAAGGGCGGCGACTACAAGACCGCGCTGCTGCCCGTCCAGGCCGACGGCACGCTGAACACCGAGGCCAGCGCCGGTGTGGTCAAGGACGTCCTCGGCGGCACCGCGAAGAGCCCCGACAAGGACGCGGCCGTCAGCGTCTCCGTCCAGAACGCCAGCGGCGTCAGGGACAACTCCGAACAGGCCCGCGTGGTGCTCCTCAACGGCGGCTTCACCTTCCTGGAGGGCGGCACGGCGACCGCCGCGCAGTCCACGTCGAAGGTCCTCTACGGCGACGCCGCCGGCAAGGAGAACGCCACCGAGGTCGCCAAGACCCTGGGCCTGCCCGACAGCGCCGTCACCAAGGGCACGGTCTCCGCGAACGCGGACGTCTCCGTGGTCCTGGGCCGGGATTACAAGCCCTCGGAGTCCTAGTGCCGCGGCAGGCAACGTTTGCCCCGTCGCGACGCCCGGCACGCTCCCCCACTGCCCTAAAGGCGTGGGAGGTGCCCCCTCTCGCCGCACCGGGCGCAGACCCAAGTACATCCAGTACGAGGGCCTGCGCCCGGCACGCCGAGAGCACGCACCGGACGCCGCTCCTTGACGGGCAAACGTTGCCTGCCGCGGCACTAGCCGGAAGTCCTGGCAGGGGGCGGCACGGCGGCACCCCACGTGATCCACCCATCGCGTGGGGCGCCCTCGGCGGTCCGTGAGACCCTTGGTGGCAAGTGACCGCCGACCGAAAGCCTTGTAGTGACCGTTACCGACCGCTCTCTCGAGCTCATCAGCACCGCCGCCCAGGCGGCCGCCGACAAGCTCGCCCACGATGTCATCGCCTACGACGTCAGTGACGTCCTGTCGATCACCGATGCCTTCCTGCTGGCCTCCGCGCCCAATGACCGCCAGGTCAAGTCGATCGTCGACGAGATCGAGGAGCGCCTGATGAAGGAGCTCGGCGCCAAGCCGGTGCGCCGCGAGGGCGACCGCGAGGCCCGCTGGGTCCTGCTCGACTACGTCGACATCGTCGTCCACGTCCAGCACAGCGAGGAGCGTGTCTTCTACGCCCTGGAGCGGCTGTGGAAGGACTGTCCCGAGATCGAGCTGCCCGCCGACGCCAAGGCGACCCGCGGCAAGGCCCAGGAGCACGCCAAGCTGCGGGCCGAGGAGGAAGCCGCCGAGTTCGGGGAGCCGCGGTGAGCGCCCCCGCGGGAGCCGACGCCGGCCGCAAGCCGGGCCGCGGCCGCCGCCTCATCCTCTGGCGGCACGGCCAGACCTCGTGGAACGTGGAGCGCCGCTTCCAGGGCACCACGGACGTCGCCCTCACCGAGACCGGCGTCACCCAGGCCCGCCGCGCCGCCCGGCTGCTCGCCTCGCTGGAGCCCGACGCGATCGTGGCCTCCGACCTCCAGCGGGCCGCCCACACGGCCGCCGAGCTCGCCGCGCTCACCGGCCTGGACGTCACCCACGACGAGGGCCTGCGGGAGACGTACGCGGGCGTCTGGCAGGGCCTGACCCACGAGGAGATCATCGCCCGCCACGGCGACGAGTACGCCGCGTGGAAGCGCGGAGAGCCGGTCCGCCGCGGCGGAGGCGAGCTGGAGACCGAGGTCGCCGAGCGCGCCGCCCCCGTCGTGCTCCGGCACGCCGAGAAGCTGCCCGACGACGGCACGCTCGTCGTGGTCAGCCACGGCGGCACGATCCGTACGACCATCGGACGCCTCCTCGGCCTTCAGGCCCAGCACTGGGAGAGCCTCGGCGGCCTCTCCAACTGCTGCTGGTCCGTCCTCGGTGAGAGCGTCAGGGGCTGGCGCCTCCTGGAGCACAACGCCGGCACGCTCCCGGAGCCGGTGCTCGGTGACGACGACTGACCTGGATTTCACTTTCCGGCAGGTCGCAGGCTAAAGTTCTTCTTGTTCGCCCCGCCGAGCGGGGCGAAACACCATGCGGCTCCGCCGCGTGGCGCAAGGGGCTATAGCTCAGTTGGTAGAGCGCCTGCATGGCATGCAGGAGGTCAGGAGTTCAATTCTCCTTAGCTCCACGGTATGAAAGATCCCGTCCCCTGAGGGACGGGATCTTTTTTGCTGCTTCCCGGCTTGAGTCACTTGGGCCTGCGGGGCGTATATCTCTCCAGAGGCGCCGTGGCGTGCACGTTCGCGCTGTCCGGGGCGGTCGCGGCGGGTGCCGTGTCCGGACTGGTACTAAGGCGTCGCTGACCGTATTGGTCCGGCCGTGGCAGAATCAAACGGCCGGAAGGGGGCGCGGCCCGACGGGAGGGAGTAGTGATGCCTGCGAGCATCCTCGTGGAGGTCGGCCACCTCCGCGAAGCAGCGGCGACACGGGACACGGTCGTCCGCCTCAGCTGCCCTTCCTGCGGTTCCGTCCATGTCGCCCAAGTCCTCGGGGACAACGGCGGAATCTCCTACGTGTGCACGGCCTGCGGCCACATCTGGAGCTGATCGATGGGTGCACACAGGCGAAAGTGCGACTGGTGCGGCAGCGGGACGCCGATCGTCCGTGACATGGAGCCGGTCAACCCCGACTACCAGTACTGGTGCGAGGAGTGCGCGCGGGCGCTGATCATAAAGGGCGACCCGATCGAGACGTACCGCGAACTCGAGGGCGAGCCGATCTACGGCCGGCTCCTCGAGGAACACTGCACGCTCAAACGCTTCTACTCTTTCGTCACGGCGTGAGGCGGTGTAGCCGGGGCGCGCGCTGGTCAGCCCGCCGCGTAAGCCGACATCGGCTGCCGTAACCGGACAGAAGGGAAACGATTTGGTGCTCCACCCGGTGGGCCGGTAAAGTTGGCGTCGCCGCAGGGGAAACCCGGCGGAACATTGCGAGGGGCTATAGCTCAGTTGGTAGAGCGCCTGCATGGCATGCAGGAGGTCAGGAGTTCAATTCTCCTTAGCTCCACAGAAGTTGAAGGCGGGTCATCCTTTCGGATGACCCGCCTTCGTCGTGGTGTCAGCGGCCCAGGGCGCGGCGTCCGCGGCCCTGGGAGAGGACCGGCAGGTTGTTGCGGGTGTTGCCTTGCGACCGGGTGTCCTCCTCGATGCGCAGGGCGAGTGCCGGGCAGCGGCGCACCGCGCGTAGAGCCTTGGCCTCCGCGTAGCGCGGCACCTGTGCCTGGGCGACGGTCGGGAAGCCGTCGGCGCCCAGTTCGAAGACCTCCGGGAGGATGTCCGCGCACAGGCCGTGGCCCCGGCACAGCGTCCAGTCGACGTAGATCTTCTGGCGGCTGGGGCCGTTCTCCTCGGACTCGCCGCCGCCGGGGATGCCCGTGGGCATCTGGCCGCCCTCGAAGAGCGGCAGAACGCCCTCCACGGGCCGTCCGCAGCCGTTTCCGAGGACGTGCGCGGCCAGGTCGTCCGTGAACGCCTTGATGGTCGACTCCAGGAACATCGCGGAGCCGTCCGGGTGCGAGCACGCGCCGCGCCGCTTCACGTTCTTGGCGACCTGCTTGAGCGCCTCCAGGGCGGCCGGGCCGCCGCCGTTGAGGATGTCCTCCATGCCGCGCGCGGCGGCCGGCAGGCCGAGGTAGCAGGGACCGCACTGTCCCGCGCTCTCCTCGGCCAGCCACTGCGCCACGCGCAGCGACTCGCCCAGCGGGCAGGTCTCCTGACTGATCGGCAGGATCGCGCCCGCGCCCAGCGAACCGCCCACCGCGTCCAGGGAGTTGCGCGAGACGATCGCCTCGTTGACCGTCGCCGCGTCGATCCACTTGCCGTGGTAGCCGCCGGTCAGCACGCCCTGCGGGACCGGCGGGGCGCCGGCCAGCTGCAGGACGTAGCGCAGCGGTACGCCCGTGGGGACCTCGATCACCATCGGGCGGGCGACCGCGCCGGAGACCGTGAGCATGACGGTGCCGGGCTCGTCGTACAGGCCGGTGTTGCCGTAGCGCTCGGGGCCGATGCGGGCGGCGATGGCAAGCTGAGCGAAGGTCTCGGCGTTCGACAGCAGGGTGGGCGCGCCGCCGACGCCGTTCTGCGAGGCGCTGACCTTGCGGCCGGGCGGGATCGCCGGGCCGCCGTCGATGGAGCGGATCAGCGACGCGGCGGCGCCGGTGACCATGCGGACCGGATTGCGCTGCACGCGCGCGCGAAGAGCCGATCGGCGGCCGTTGCTGAGCCCTCGTTCGGCGAGCGCGGCCTCCATGGAGCGCTGGGTGGATTCACGTGTCACCCCCACCACGAGCGTGCGGGCACCCAGGGCCTCGGCGCACAGCAGCGCGCCGTCCAGGATGAGATGCGGGGCACGGTTGATCAGCACCGTGTCCTTGCGGCAGGCCGGCTCGTCCTCGCTGCCGTTGACGACCACGACCGGCCGTACGCCGCGTTTGATCGCCGATTCGGCGACCGAGCGCAGCTTCTTGTGGAAGGGGAAGCCCGCGCCGCCGCGGCCCTTCAGGTTGATGCGCTCGGAAAGCTGCGCGAGCTGCTCTCCGCCCATCGGTTCGAGCGGCCCGTGCACCTTCAGATGCATGGGCAGGTCGAGTCTTTCCACAAGGTCGAAGCCCGACGTGAGCTGGGGAAGGCCGACCACGCGGACTTCTGGTACGTCGGGCAGGGCCTCGTTCACTTAAAGCCTCCGGAAGGCGTGTTCCAAGGTTCGCCCGAACCCGGTGCGTCGAAGTCGTAGGAGGCACCGGGGAGTGATTCAGTGGCGGGACCGCTGTTGTTGTACGTGTCGTTCGGGTAGTACGTGTCGTAGACGGCGTTCATCTCACTGGTGTCGTACACGTCACTCGAGCCGTAGCCCGAGGCGCCCGAATTGCCATAGGCCGGGATGTTGTATCCGGTGTCGTTGAGCGGGTCGTACGCCGACGGCGGCGCTTCGCCGACCGGCGGCGGGGACGGGATCGGCCAGCTGCCCGACGTGCTGCCGCCGCTGTCGACACGCGAAATGGACTCCGTGGGCTGCATGTCCAGCGGTAGGTCCATGCCGGCGGTCTGGTCGGCCGCGAAAGGCTGAGCGAAAGGCTGGTCGAACGGTTGCTCGAAAGGCTGCTGCTGGCGCGCGCGTGAGGGCGTCGAGACGGCCCGGTAGGCGGCCGCGAAGCCGTTCGCGGGCTCCGGGGCGGGCGCCTCGTACGGGGGCGTCATACGCGTTCGGGACGGCGTCCCCCGCTGGTTCTCGTAGCCCGGCAGGGCGCCCGTGGACTCCGCCGCCACCCTGGCCCGGCTCGCGTCCAGCTCCTCGCGGCCCGGCCGCTCCTCGGTGCCCAGGAAGGCGGCGATCCGGTCGGCGACCTGGCGCTTGACCGGGCGCGGCGCGGCACGCAGGGCCAGGGCCGCGGTGACGCCGAGCACGGACAGGCCGTAAAGGATCACGAAGACCGGCTTCGCCGCGCGGCCCGCGTACAGGCCGTGCAGCAGCGCGGCGCACCAGGCCGGGTAGGCCAGCATGTGCATGGCCCGCCAGCGGGCCGCCACCGGGGCGGGGGAGGCGAACCTGCTGCGCAGCGCGCCGGTGACGCCCACGAAGATCATGAGCAGCCCGGCCAGGGAACCGAGACCGATCAGGCCCTCGAGTCCGGTGACGCCGAGCGAGAAGGGGATCAGCGCGCCGATCAGTGACACGTGGTCGAGCGCGATCTTGGTGGTGATGTGCAGCAGCAGGAACGCGATGGAGGCGACGGCTGTCGTCCGGTGCACCGCTTGCCCGATGATCCGCTGGCGGATGTTCAGGAAGATCCGGTCCTGGGCGACCAGGCCCCAGATCACCGAGCAGCTGAGCGAGACGAGGGACAGCACGCCGGCGCCGAAGTTCAGGAACTCACGGAAAGTGTCACCTCCGACCAGCACGATCACGGGTATGAGGAGCAGGAAGACAGCCGACGCCACCCCATAGGCCGACCGGCCCGGCTGGGGGAGCGAGCTGTTACTACGACGAGGGTTCATGGGGGCAACTCCGAGCAGTTTCGGGAAAGCGGTCCCGCTGCCGCACTCTAAGTGGCTCCATACCGATGGGTACGAGGTTTGAGTTATTGCGTTGTTATCAAAGGACAATGGGGCCGTTGTGATGTCCCTTAGTGGCTGTTACGCGAAGTAACATTTGACCTTGGTTCAGCTTTTGTCGGATGCGGTCGGTGCGCTCGGTCGGGTCGGTCAGGGCGGCACCCGGTGCCCATAAGGCATACGTAAGCGCGTCGCGTCCTGCTCAACGGCTGCGGTACCCTAACGCCATGCGTGCCGTACGCCTTCTGCTTAGCGGGCCGCGCTGATCAGTCCCGACCATCGGTGAGACCGTGGTCGGAATCGGCGCGGCGTCCCCTCCTGTGCGAGGGGATTTTTCGTTTCCCGCAACGTCACAGCCGCCGGCAGAGACGATCGATGGAGCTTTGAGGATCATGAGCGAGACGAACCCCGCTGCCGCCGCCGAGGTGGCCGCGCCGCACCGCTACACGGCCGCCATGGCAGCCGACATCGAGGCACGCTGGCAGGACTTCTGGGACGCCGAGGGCACCTACGCGGCGCCGAACCCGAACGGCGACCTGGCCGGGGACGCAGAGCTGGCCGCCAGGCCCAAGAAGTTCGTCATGGACATGTTCCCGTACCCCTCGGGTGCGGGCCTGCACGTCGGTCACCCCCTGGGCTACATCGCCACCGATGTCTTCGCCCGGTTCCAGCGCATGACCGGCCACAACGTCCTGCACACGCTGGGCTTCGACGCCTTCGGCCTGCCCGCCGAGCAGTACGCCGTGCAGACCGGCACGCACCCGCGCGTGTCCACCGAGGCCAACATCGAGAACATGAAGGTCCAGCTGCGCCGGCTGGGCCTGGGCCACGACAAGCGCCGGTCGTTCGCCACCATCGACCCGGACTACTACAAGTGGACCCAGTGGATCTTCCTGCAGATCTTCAACTCCTGGTACGACGACGAGGCGAAGAAGGCCCGCCCGGTCTCCGAGCTGATCGACCGGTTCGAGTCCGGTGAGCGCGCGGTGCCCGGCGGGCGCACCTGGAGCGCGCTGAGCGCCGCCGAGCGCGCCGACGTCCTGGGCGAGTACCGCCTGGCCTACGCCTCCGACGCGCCGGTCAACTGGTGCCCCGGCCTGGGCACCGTGCTGGCCAACGAGGAGGTCACCGCCGACGGCCGCTCCGAGCGCGGCAACTTCCCGGTCTTCAAGGCCAAGCTGCGCCAGTGGAACATGCGGATTACCTCTTATGCCGACCGGCTCCTTGACGACCTGGAGGCGCTGGACTGGCCCGAGGCCATCAAGCTGCAGCAGCGCAACTGGATCGGCCGCTCCGAGGGCGCCCGCGTCGACTTCCCCGTAGACGGCGAGCACATCACGGTCTTCACCACGCGCCAGGACACCCTGTTCGGCGCGACCTACATGGTGCTGGCGCCCGAGCACCCGCTGGTCGAGAAGTTCACCCCGGCCGCCTGGCCCGAGGGCACGCACGAAGTGTGGACCGGCGGCCACGCGAGCCCGTCCGAGGCCGTCGCCGCGTACCGCGCGCAGGCCGCTTCCAAGTCCGACGTCGAGCGGCAGGCCGAGGCCAAGGACAAGACCGGCGTCTTCACGGGCGCGTACGCGACCAACCCGGTCAACGGCGAGAAGGTCCCGGTCTTCATCGCCGACTACGTCCTGATGGGCTACGGCACCGGCGCGATCATGGCCGTTCCGGCCCACGACACGCGCGACTTCGCCTTCGCGCGCGCCTTCGAGCTGCCGATCCGCTGCGTCGTCCAGCCCACCGACGACCGGGGCACGGACCCCTCGACGTGGGACGACGCCTTCGTGTCGTACGACGCGAAGATCGTGAACTCCTCCGGTGCCGATGTCTCCCTGGACGGCCTGGGCGTCGCCGACGCCAAGGCGCGCATCACCGAGTGGCTGGAGCGCAAGGGCATCGGCGAGGGCACCGTCAACTTCCGCCTGCGCGACTGGCTGTTCAGCCGCCAGCGCTACTGGGGCGAGCCCTTCCCGATCGTCTACGACGAGGACGGCACCGCCCACGCCCTGCCCGAGTCGATGCTGCCGCTGGAGCTGCCGGAGGTCGAGGACTACTCGCCCCGCACCTTCGACCCGGACGACGCCGACACCCAGCCCGAGACCCCGCTGTCGCGCAACGAGGAGTGGGTCAACGTCACGCTGGACCTGGGTGACGGCCGCGGCCCGCGCCAGTACCGCCGCGAGACCAACACCATGCCCAACTGGGCCGGTTCCTGCTGGTACGAGCTGCGCTACCTGGACCCGCACAACAGCGACAAGCTGGTCGACCCGGAGGTCGAGCGGTACTGGATGGGCCCGCGCGAGGGGCAGCCGCACGGTGGCGTCGACCTGTACGTCGGCGGCGCCGAACACGCCGTACTGCACCTGCTGTACGCGCGCTTCTGGTCCAAGGTGCTGTACGACCTGGGGCACGTCTCCTCGGCCGAGCCGTTCCACAAGCTGTTCAACCAGGGCATGATCCAGGCCTACGTCTACCGCGACAGCCGGGGCATCGCGGTGCCGGCCGCCGAGGTGGAGGAGCGCGACGGCGCCTACTACTACCAGGGCGAGAAGGTCTCCCGACTGCTGGGCAAGATGGGCAAGTCCCTGAAGAACGCGGTCACTCCGGACGAGATCTGCGACGAGTACGGGGCGGACACGCTGCGCCTGTACGAGATGGCGATGGGCCCGCTGGACGTGTCGCGACCGTGGGACACGCGCGCGGTGGTGGGCCAGTTCCGGCTGCTGCAGCGGCTGTGGCGCAACGTCGTGGACGAGGCGACCGGCGCGCTGACGGTGGTCGACACCGAGCCCGACGAGCACACGCTGCGCGCCCTGCACAAGGCGATCGACGGTGTGCGCCAGGACCTGGAGGGCCTGCGGTTCAACACCGCCATCGCCAAGGTCACCGAGCTGAACAACCACCTGACCAAGGCGGGCGGCCCGTTGTCGCGGTCCGTCGCGGAGTCGCTGGTGCTGCTGGTCGCGCCGCTGGCCCCGCACATCGCCGAGGAGCTGTGGCGCAAGCTGGGGCACACCGACTCGGTGGTGCACCAGGACTTTCCCGTGGCCGACCCGGCGTACGTCGTGGACGAGACCGTCACCTGCGTGGTCCAGGTCAAGGGCAAGGTCAAGGCCCGCCTGGAGGTCTCCCCGTCCATCTCCGAGGACGAGCTGGAGAAGGTCGCCCTGGCCGACGAGAAGGTCGTGGCGGCGCTGGACGGCGCGGGCATCCGCAAGGTGATCGTGCGGGCGCCGAAGCTGGTGAACATCGTTCCGGCGTGATCGCTTGTGTGCCCGGGCGTGAGTCTCGGGGTGGTCCCCTACGGGCAGGTTCGGGGTTCTTCTGGAACTCCGGACCTGCCCGTTGCGTTTACCGTTGAAGAGCGACGCGGTGCGTGCCGCGACCGTCGGAGGAGGAGCTGGTGGAAGCAGTGATCGCAGTATTCGCCCTGCTTTTCGTGCTCTTCGTGGTGCTCGGTGCCTATGCCACGGTGAAAGCGGTCGGCGCCGCCAAGCGCGGTGTGGACCGCACCATCACCCAGGCCCGCCGCACTGTCGAGGACCACACGTTGCGCGCAAAGTCCTTCGCCCAGCTGGGCCCGGCGGGCGAGATCGCCCAGCTGCGGCTGAAGCTGCGCACGTCGATGCGCGCCACCCAGGACGCGCTGCACGCGGGCGTGGGCGAGGACGAGTCCCTCAAGGAGTCCCTCGGCCTCTTCGAGCGCCTCAGCGCGCACGGACACGAACTGGACGCCGAACTCAGGCGCCTGGAGTCCGAGCCCGACCGGGCCACGCTCGCCGAGCGGTTGCCCTCGTTGCGCGAGCGCACCGAGCGCATCACTCAGTCGGCGGACTCGCTGCGCTGGGCGGCCCGCGACCGGGCCCGCCGTTTCGCCGACGACGACCTGGACTCGCTGAGCGCGCAGATCGACGTGGAGGCCGGTGCGCTGCGGCACTGGACGACGGCAGAGCCGATGTCGGAGCCGATGTCGGAGCCGACGTCCGCCACACCGCCGCCGTGGCCTCAGGCCCCAGCGGCCGAGGGCGCGACTTCACAGCAGGCCTGGCCAGAGACATCTCGGGCCGACACGGCCGAGGAGCCGGCGCGGCCCGCGATCACCCCGCCGAGCCGGCGGCCCGCCTATCCCTGGCAGAAGAAGACCCGTCCCGAGAGCACGACTTGATCCGGACACGGCCGCTCAGATGAGAGGGGCCGGGCTGCCGTAGGGCCGCTACGCCAGGTAACCTCCAGCTCATGTCCCGCCATGTCGCGATCGTCACCGATTCAACGGCCTACCTGCCGCTACGGACGATGGAGCGCCACGGCATCACATCGGTGCCGCTGACCGTGGTCCTTGGCGACCGGGCGCTGGACGAGGGCACCGAGATCTCCACCCGTTCCCTGGCCCAGGCGTTGCAGAAGCGACGCCCCGTCACCACCTCGCGCCCCAGCCCCCAGGTGTTCGCGGAGACCTACCGCAAGGTCGCCGAGTCCGGCGCCTCCGGCATCGTCTCCCTGCACCTGTCCGCCGAACTGTCCGGAACGCACGACGCGGCGGTGGTGGCGGCGCGCGAGGCACCGGTGCCGGTGCGGGTGGTGGACACCGGGATGGTCGCGATGGCCCTCGGGTTCTGCGCGGTCGCGGCGGCCGAGGCGGCGGAGACGGGCGGCACGGTGGACGAGGCCGTCACGGCCGCGGACAAGCGTGCTGCGGGCACGTCCGCCTACTTCTACGTCGACACCCTCGACTATCTGCGCCGCGGGGGCCGGATCGGCGCCGCGCAGGCGCTGTTCGGCTCCGCGCTCGCGGTGAAGCCGTTGCTCCAGCTCGAAGGCGGTCGTATCGAACCGCTGGAGAAGGTGCGTACGGCGTCCAAGGCCATCGCCCGGCTCGAGGAGATCGCGGTCGACCGGGCCGGCGGCGCGCAGGTCGACATCGCCGTCCACCACCTCGCCGCGCCCGACCGGGCTTCGGCCCTGGCGGAGCGGCTACGGACGCGGGTGCCGGGGCTGGCCGAGCTGCATGTGAGCGAGGTCGGGGCGGTGATCGGGGCGCACACGGGGCCCGGGTTGCTGGGAGTTGTGGTCTCGGCGCGGTGACATCGGGGGCGCAGTGAGATCGGGGATGCGGTGAGATCGGGGATGCGGTGAGATCGGGGGCGCGGTGGGCGAAGGGGCTTCGGCTCGACCACCCGTGTGGGTGACGGAGTTGTCCACAACCGGGCGGTAATCCACGGGAATTGACCAAGATCATCGCGGAAGGGCCGATGTGCCGGATCCTCGGCGCATGGCACTTCGATCACGCTCACGCACAGCGAACGCAACCAGTGGCCCGGGGCGCGCCCCTGCCTCCGACGGCCGCGCCCGTCATCGCCGCCCGCCCTCCCGCGGCCGGACACGACACCGGCACGCTTCGGCGGCCGAACTCCGCCGCCGGGCGGAGGAACTCTTCGCCGAACGTGCGGGGCAGTGGCGGGAGTCGGGGGTGGGGCCGCCGGCGGCCGACTCGGCCGTGAGATGGGAGGGGCCGCCGACCGACGTGGTTGCGGGCTCGGAGGACCGGCGCGCCGAGCCGGCCGTCGGGATGGAGGGTCCGCAGGTTGATGTGGCCGTGGGCCGGGGGGCTGCGCATGCTGACATCTCCGTGGGTCGGGAGGCTCCGCATGCTGACATCGCCGTGGACCCGGTCGGTCGGGAGGTCCGGCCGGCCGGCATGGCTGTGGGGGTGACCGCTTCGCCCGGCCACGTGGCTGAGGGGACGGCGGATCCGCCTGACCCCAGGTCCCGGCGGTGGGCGGATCCACCTGACCACCTGGCTGGAGCAGCTTTCGCAGGCTCGCAGGACCAGGACGTCGGCCCGGCCGCCGGGGCCGGCCCCGCAGCAGGCGGTCGTCGGGCGCGGGTCGGACTTGCCCTGCGGGAGCGGATGCCCGTGTGGCTGCAGGCGAGGTGTGGTCTGGAGCGGCGGAGCGTGCTCGCACTCACCGTGCTGCTCGTCGTCGCCGCGGGCTTCGCCGTGCAGCACTTCTGGACCGGGCGGACCGAATCCGTGCGAGCGCCCGAGGTGGTGCGCGCGGCCGCCCCCTACGCGGAGGGGCAGCACAGCGAGCACACGGAGCCGGCTTCCTCGGCCGGTGCGCCGAACACCGTGGGCGGGGCAGGGGCCGAGATCGTCGTGGACATCGGTGGCAAGGTCCGCGATCCCGGCATCCACCGGCTTCCGGCCGGTTCGCGTGTCGCGGACGCGTTGCGCGCGGCCGGCGGAGTGCGACCCGGTGCGAACACCGACGGCCTGAACCGGGCGCGCTTCCTCGTGGACGGGGAACAGGTGATCGTCGGTACTCCGGCCGCTGCTCCAGGGGGCGGCTCGGGTGGCACGGTCGTCGGCGGTCCCGCCGGTTCGGCGGCGGGGGCGGCACCGGCGGGCCCCGTCTCCCTCAACACGGCCACCGTGGACCAGCTCGACACGCTGCCGGGCGTCGGCCCCGTGCTGGCCCAGCACATCATCGACTACCGCACACAGCACGGCGGTTTCCGTTCGGTGGACGAGCTGCGCGAGGTCAACGGCATCGGCGAACGCCGCTTCGCGGACCTGCGGAATCTCGTACGGCCATGAGGCACAGCCCCGACGTGCCGCCCGAGCACGACGCCCCCGGCCCGCGCCCGCGCCCCGCCGTCCACGCCGCTTCCGGGAAACGGCTCGGGGCCTCCCACCCCCGACAGGAAGGACCGACGGATCTACGACTCGTACCACCCGCGCTCGCGGCCTGGGCGACGGCCGCGGTGACGCTGGACGCCCCGTCGGAGTGGGTCACCGGCATCGCGGCCCTGTGCCTTGCCACGGCCTGTGTGCTCCTCATGGCCTCGCGTGTCCGATCCGCGCCGGCCGTCTCGGCGCGTGCCCGACCCACGCGGGCCACCTGGGCGCGGGCGTCGGTCGCGGCCGTGCTGCTCTGTGTCGCGGCCGCCGCCGTGTCCGCCGGGCTCCACGGGGCCGATCTGCGGCGCGGGCCGGTACCGGCACTGGCACGGCAGTACGCCACCGTGACGGCCGAGGTCGAGGTGACCTCCGATCCCCGGCTCACCCGGCCCCGGATCAGCGGGAATCACGTGGCCCCGGCCTCCGTGCTGATCAACGCCGACGTACGCCGCGTCGAGTCGGCGGACGGGACGGCGGTGGCGACACGGGCGCCGGTGCTGCTGATCGTCGACGCGGGTTCGAGGGCTGGGCGACCGGTCGACGGGGCTTCGGGTGGCGGGGCCTTGGGCAGCGGTGGGCCGGGTGGCGGGGTGTCTGACGGCGGTGCGTCGGGGGGCGGGGTGTCAGGTGGCGGTGCGTCGGGTGGCGGTGCGTCGGGTGGCGGTGCGTCGGGTGGCGGTGCGTCAGGCGGCGGTGCGTCGGGCGGCGGGGTGTCAGGTGGCGGTGCGTCGGGTGGCGGTGCGTCGGGTGGCTCACGGCCCGTCACCGAAGGGCCGGGCCGTTCGCCGTGGCTGGGGCTGCTGCCGTCCACGCGGCTGCGCGTCACCGCGCGGTCGGCGCCCGCGATGACGGGCGGCGACCGGTTCGCGGCCGTGCTGCGCGTACGGGGCCGGGCGGCGCCGGAGGTCGTGGCGGAGCCGTCGGCACCGCAGCGGCTGGCGGGCCGACTGCGCGCCGGGCTGAGGGAGGCCACGGACGGGCTGTCGGAGGACGCCCGGGCGCTGCTGCCCGGCCTGGTCGTGGGGGACACCGCACGGATCACCCCGGAACTGGACGAGGCTTTCAAGGAGACCGACCTCGCGCACACCCTCGCCGTGTCCGGGAGCAACCTCACGATCATCCTGGCTCTGCTCATCGGACCGCCAGGCCTGGCCCAGCTCGCCGAGCGCCGCGGACTCGCGCCCCGCCTCGGTATCTCGCTGAGGACGACCGCGCTGTTGGGCGGCGGACTCACGCTCGCCTTCGTCGTCGTGTGCAGACCGGACCCGAGTGTGCTGCGGGCCGCGGCCTGCGGAGCCGTCGCGCTGCTCGCACTCGCGACCGGACGCCGCAGATCGCTGATCCCGGCGCTGGCGACGGCCGTACTGCTGCTGGTGCTCTACGATCCGTGGCTGGCCAGGAGCTACGGCTTCCTGCTGTCCGTGCTGGCCACCGGCGCCCTGCTCACCCTCGCGCCGCGCTGGAGCATCGCGCTGCGCCGGCGCCGGGTGCCGCCGCGCCTGGCCGAGGCGCTGGCCGCCGCCGCTGCCGCGCAGGCCCTGTGCGCGCCGGTCGTCGCGGTGCTGTCGGCGCGGGTGAGCCTGGTGGCGGTGCCGTGCAACCTCCTCGCGGAGTTCGCGGTCGCTCCGGCCACGGTGCTGGGCTTCGCGGCGCTGGCGACGGCGCCGGTGGCGATGCCGGTGGCCGAAGCGCTGGCCTGGTGCGCGGCTTGGCCCGCGGAGTGGATCGCCGGGATCGCCCGTACCGGGGCGGCGTTGCCCGGCGCGGGAGTGGACTGGCCGGACACCTGGGCCGGGGCGGGACTGCTCTGCCTGGTCACGGTGGTCGTCCTGCTCGTCGGCCGACGGCTGCTGAGACACCCCTGGCTGTGTGGTGCCTGCGGGCTGCTGGTGCTGCTGGCGGTGGTGCAGCCGCCACCGCTGACCAGGGTGATCACGGGCTGGCCGCCGCCGGGCTGGCGGATGGCGATGTGCGACGTGGGCCAGGGCGACGCGACGGTGCTCGCGGCGGGCGAGGGCACGGGCGTGGTCGTGGACGCGGGGCCCGACCCGGCGCTCGTCGACCACTGCCTGCGCACGCTCGGCATCACCAGGATCCCGCTGGTCGTGCTGACCCACTTCCACGCCGACCATGTGGCGGGGCTGCCCGGAGTGCTGCGGGGGCGCTCGGTGGCCGCCATCGAGACGACGGGCCACGAAGAGCCCGCGGACCAGGCCGGGTTCGTACGGAGGCAGGCGGCGGCCCGGCGGATTCCGGTGACGCGTGCCGTCGCCGGGGCGCAGCGGCGTACCGGAGCGCTGTCCTGGGAGGTGCTGTGGCCGCCGCCCGCACCGGCACCGGAGCCCGAGGGGCCGAACGACGCCAGTGTGGCGCTGCTGGTGCGGTCGGCCGGGCTGCGGTTCCTGCTGCTCGGGGACCTCGAACCCCCGGCGCAGCAGGCGCTGCTGAGATCACCGGCCGGGGCGCGGCTGGGCGGGATGGACGTACTCAAGGTCGCCCACCACGGCTCGGCCTACCAGGACCCGGAGCTCATACGCCGGGTGGCCCCGCGGCTGGCGCTCATCTCATGCGGTGCGGACAACCCGTACGGTCACCCGGCTCCCAGTACGGTCGCGGCACTGCGTGCCGGGGGTGCGGCGGTGCTGCGGACCGACCGGGACGGGGCGCTCGCGGTCGCCGGTACGGGTGGGGGTCTGGGTGACGGTCCGGGCGGCGGAGAGCTTCGGGTGGGGCGAGACTGAGGCTTGTGGCCTCTCCGAGACCGGCACCCTGGCCACCTCAGCGCCGAGGGCTGCCCTCGACTTCTCCCAGCACGGGTGGCCCCTGGTACACCTCCCCCCGCCTGAGCTTGTGGCCCTAGGCTTCCAGGCGTGATTGAGACCATCGTGTTCGACGTCGGCGAGACGATCACCCGAGACGACCGCTACTGGGCTTCCTGGGCCGACTGGTTGGGCATTCCCCGACACACACTCTCAGCGCTCGTCGGAGCCGTCGTCGCTCAAGGTCGCGACAATGCCGAAGCCCTCCGTCTCGCCCGCCCGGGAATCGACATCGCCGCCGAGTACCAGGCCCGCGAAGCCGCCGGTCGGGGTGAGCACCTGGACGAGGATGACCTCTATGACGACGTCCGCCCGGCCCTGTCCGAGCTCAGGAAGGCTGGCATCCGAGTCATCATCGCGGGCAACCAGACCCACCGCGCGGCTGAGCTGCTGCGCGACATGGACCTGCCCGCCGATCTCATCGTCACCTCGGGGGAGTGGGGCGTGGCGAAGCCGCAGCCGGAGTTCTTCCGGCGCGTGCTGGAGGTGGCACAGGCCGCTCCGAGCGCGACCCTGTACGTCGGCGACCACCCGGCCAACGACGTCTTCCCCGCGAAGGCGGCCGGGCTGCGGGTGGCGCACCTTCGCCGTGGACCTTGGGGGTGCCTGTGGGCAGACGACCCGGACGTTGGAGCGGCAGCGGACTGGCGGATCGACAGCCTCACTCAGCTGACCGAGATCGTGACGGCGTGACTGGAACGATGCGGCCCCAACAGCCGAAACCGCGGCCGTTCGTGCACACGCGGCGTCTCGGCGCGAGTACCGTTCGAAGTGGACGCACCGAACCGGAGCCAGTATGCCCACACGGACCAAGGGTGGAGTAGGCGCGCGGATCGCCTACTACCGAAGCGTCATGCGACCGAAGATGACGCAACAGCAGCTCGCGGATGCAGCCTGCGTGGCGCTCGGCACCATCCGCAAGATCGAACGTGGTGAGCGCGGCGTCACTCAAGCCACACTCGAAGCCATCGCGGATGCCCTCGGCATCGACCCAACGCGTCTGCTGACCGACCGTGGAGCCGCCCACACTCACGTGCACGAGGCGTTGCCAGTGCTCTCCGCCGCGCTTGCCACGTACGACCTCCCCGACGACGGCCCCATCCGTCCCACCCATGAACTGCGCGCGGCCGTCGCCGAGGCCGCCCGCTGGCGACTGGCCGCCCAGTACACCCGCATTGCCCGCAAGCTGCCTGACCTGCTCACCGAACTCGCCCGCGCCTACCACGCGGCTCCCGGCGCCGAGCGGCCGGAGCTAGCTGGCCTTCTAGTGAAGGGCTACCGCTCCGCAGACGCTGTCGCCTACAAGTTCGGTGCCCACGACCTGTCCGCGCGCCTCATCGAACTCATGCGGTGGGCCGTCCCCGAGGCTGGCGATCCGCTGCTGTCCGCGTCCGTGGCCTATGTGCGCACGGAGACATTCTTCGCCGCCCGCGCCCATGCGGCCGGACTGCGCCTCCTGGAACAGGCCATGGATGCCGCCCCCGCCCCCGCCGCTCCGCTGGAGATTGCGGTGAAGGGCGCCCTACACATGCGGGCCGCCGTCATCGCGGGCCGGGCACGTGATGCTTCAGCGGCCGTCACACACCTCAATGAGGCGAGCGACCTAGCCGACCGGGTAGCCGAGGACGTGTACTGCGGAACCGCGTTCGGCCCAGACTCCGTGAGGACCCACCAGGTGTCCGTTGCGGTCAGCCTCGGAGACGCGCACGTCGGCCGCGCCCTCGACATTGCTGGCGAGTGGAAGCCGCCGAAGGACCTTCCCGCCGAACGGCGTTCCGGGTTCTACATCGAGCTCGCCCGTGCTCAGCTATGGTCGGGACTCGCGGATGACGCGTTCGAGTCGCTGAAGGTCGCGCGACACATCGCCCCGCAGCACACCCGCGAACATCCGTGGGTGCGGGAGGACGCCGCCACGCTGCGCCGGCTGAAGCGAGCAGACTCGGAGACCCTCACCAACTTCGCCGAGTGGTGCTCCGCCACCTGAGCGAGCTACCCCAACTACCCCTTGACGGGGTACTTGTTGGCCCTTGCTACCCCCACCATCTGTTGCACGCGTAGGAACCAGCAGATGGGAACCGGGGATGCCCAACGCACTCCCGCTCGCGCCCATGGTCATCGAGGGGTCCGTGAGCATCGTCCGACTGCACGGTGAGGCCTGCTTCGACTGTGGGGCCGTCAACAAAACCCTGCGCGCGGCTGGGCACGTCGTGGTCCGTGACAGCACCCGCGTGTGGCAGATCGTCACGTGCGGATGCTGCAACAAGGCGGCCGCGGCGTGAACGCCAGAGGCACAAGCAAGAGACCCCGGCGGCCGCTCGCGACGGCCCCGGGGCGCGGCCAACCTGAGAGAGCAGGTCGACAATGAGAAACGCTACAGTCCCCGCAGGCCCTCCCACATCCCCACCCAGCCCGGCGCCCGGCGGACCGATTCAGGAGTGGCTGGCCTCCGCCCACCCGTCACCAGATGCGGTGCGGCGGGAGTGGGGTAGTGCCGCGAAGCTCGCGATGATCCCCCTCGGACATACCTTCGATGCAGTCCGCCTCCCCGAGCGGATCGTGCACGCTGGTGCCGGGACCGACGACCCGGACATCGTGCGGGCGTACCTGGCCCAGTACCTCAACGGCCCCGTAATCCACGACCTCGGGTTCGCCCGCTACTACGCCCTCGTACCGCCCGGCAGCGCGAAGCAGTGGCGGGCGAAGGTCGTCGAGTGCCTGGGTGAGGGAACCTATCTGGGCGTGCCGCGCACCGACCGCACCGAACAGACGCGCGCCTCGTACTGGGTGGTGCCGCCCGCCCGGCCGGGCGGCCTGTGCAGGGCCGGCGACGCGCTGGCGGTCGTCATCGCGGGCAACTATCTGGCCGACGACGAGGACGACGGGTCCATGACGGGGCCCGCGACGAACGCCCTGCCGCTGGACATCACGACCATGCACGCCGACGCGGAGCGGCTGCTGGCGCGTGGTCCCGAGCCGCTGTCTGATGAGGAGCTGGAGACGGTGAGGCTTCGGCTGCGGGGGTACATCCAGTTGCTCATCCCCGAGGTCGAGCAGTCGGTCTCTCCGCTGCCCTGGGGAGACAGTCGGCGCGAGCACGCACTGACGTGCGCCGGAGAGGCCCGGATGCGGCTCTGGCTGGGGCCGGGGAACACCCTGCCCGTCCGCTACTCGGTGCTACACCGGCTCGCCCGCTCCGTCCTCGCCCTGTGCGACTGCCTGCCCGGGGAGGATGAGTCGTGATCGCGCCCGTGGCGGAAGCCCCGCCCCGGTCGGCTGAATGCACGCTCGCCCAGCGGCCCGACTACAAGGGCCTGCACCGCGACTGCCGCCAGACGAAGGACATCCCGCTGCCCCACGCGTCCGGCATCCTGCTCCAGCGCCGCTGCGGCTGCACCTGCCACCCATGGGCCAGGCGCGCATCGTGAGGGCGATCACTGGCCTCCTGCTGTATGTGGCCGGCCGTGACGGTGCCCGTCCTCGCGCTGGTGCTGGCGCGGACCCCGTCCTAGCTGTTCTGTCCACGGAGGTTGGTGACAGCGATCACTGACGTGTGGTCTTGAAATGGGTGAGGGCCTTCTGGCTCGGTGTGGATTGCGACATCTACGCCGGACGACAGAAAGGCCCTCGTGCCCCACCGTAATGCACCCCTGACCGAGACCGGACGCCTGCGCCTGGCCCGCTGCGTGGTCGAGGACGGCTGGACCCTGCGCCGGGCCGCTGAGCGATTCCAAGTCTCGCCAACCACCGCACAGCGATGGGCCGACCGCTACCGCCGGCTCGGCGAGCCTGGCATGGCCGACCACTCCAGCCGCCCCCGCACCAGCCCGCGACGGACCCCGACCCGTACCGAGCGCAGGATCATCAAAGTCCGCGTACTGCGCAGGTGGGGGCCAGCACGGATCGCAGGCCTGCTCCGCCTGGTGCCGTCCACCGTGCACCGGGTGCTGACCCGCTACGGCCTGGCCCGCCTGACCCACCTCGACCGGGCCACTGGGCGCGTCATCCGTCGCTACGAACGTGCCAAGCCCGGCGAACTGGTCCACGTCGACATCAAGAAGCTCGGCAACATCCCCGACGGCGGCGGCCACAAGACCCTCGGACGCCAGGCGGGCCGCAAGACCCGGTCCGGCGCCGGCTACAGCTACCTCCACAACGCCGTCGACGACCACTCCCGCCTGGCCTACAGCGAGATCCACGCAGACGAGAAGAAGGAGACCGCTGTCGGCTTCTGGAGTCGCGCCCAGGCGTACTTCGCCACCTGCGGGATCACCGTCGAACGCGTCCTGACCGACAACGGCTCCTGCTACAAATCCCACCTGTGGCGAGACGCCCTGGCAGCAGCCGGGATCACGCACAAGCGAACCCGCGCCTACCGGCCGCAGACGAACGGCAAGGTCGAACGCTTCAACCGCACCCTGCTCGACGAATGGGCCTACGCCCGCCCCTACCGATCAGAGCAGGAACGACGCGACGCCTTCCCCAGCTGGCTGCACACCTACAATCACCACCGCGGACACACCGCGCTCAAGGGCCAACCACCCGCCAGCCGCGTCCCTAACCTCTCAGGGCAATACACCTAGCGCACCCCCATGGCGACCGCAGGGTCAGGGTCGCACCAAGATCGCCCGTCCCGTCGGGAGACCGCAAACCTCCGGCGGGACGGGCCTCCAAGACTCCCGCCCCAGGTCCCCACCCTGGACAGGTCGAGCCTGGGGCGGGTCGCAAGTCCGATGACCGGCTTTGACCGAAGTCGGCTGACGCGCTGAAGGGAGGTGCCATGCACAGCAACCTCGGAGTCGTCAGGACCTGGCCGCCCGTGCCGAAGCCCGACGACGACCCTCCCACCCCGGACGAGAACAACTAGGAGTGTCCATGGCCGCGAACGGATACCGCCCCCTGACCCCGAGGCAACTGGCCGAGGAGGAACGGCTGATCGACCAGGTACGGGGCCGAAGGTACTGCCGGGTGCACCGTGACCAGCAGATGATCCCGCTTCTGGCTGGTGTGGATGTCTGCCCCGTCTGTGCCCCTGCGGGTGCGAGCCGAACGCAGCGGCCGTCACACACGGGATGACGCCCCGACCACTCTCACTCTCGCAAAGGTCAAGTGGTCGAGGCGCCCAGCTCCCGACTCCAGGAAAGGAGGGGAACACTTATGAGGGTAGACGCGACGCCGCCTGCACCGGGCCCTGATCCGCCCGGCAGCCCGCCGCCGCGACGGCCGCGAAGCCGCCAGCACCAGTCCGGCTGACCGGCCCTGAACCAGCCCCGCTCGTCTGCTTCCCCCGTGGCGGATGGGCGGGGCCTTCCCTGTCAGTCCACGAGCACTCGATGCGCTGGAGGTGGCTACGGCTCGGCCCGGTGGCCTCGCAGAAGGATTCCTGGGTGTGGTGGGCGGCGACGCTGGGTGGCCCCGCGGCTGGCGTTGATCTCTTGTGGTGCGGACAATCCGTACGGTCACCCGGCTCCCAGTACGGTCGCGGCACTGCGTGCCGGGGGTGCGGCGGTGCTGCGGACCGACCGGGACGGGGCGCTCGCAGTCGCCGGTACGGGTGGGCGTCCGGGTGGCGGTCCGGGTGGGGTTCCGGGCGGCGGAGGGCTTCGGGTGGGGCGAGACTGAGGCCATGGATTCCGCACAGGCCGATGCCTACCTCCGCCGCCTGGGAGCCGAGCACCCGGCGTGGCCCACCCTCGACGTCCTGCGTGATCTGCATCTGCGGCACTTGCAGGCCGTGCCCTTCGAGAACCTGTCGGTCCACCTCGGCCAGGAGATCGTGCTGGAGGAGAAGCGGCTGCTGGACAAGCTGGTGGGCGCGCGGCGCGGCGGGTTCTGCTACGAACTGAACGGCGCCTTCGGAGCGTTGCTCGCCGCGCTGGGGTTCGACGTCACGCTGCTCGCGGCGCGGGTGTACGGGCCGGAGGGGCGGCTCGGGATTCCGTACGACCATCTCGTGCTGCGGGTGCGGACGGTGGACGGCGGTGAGTGGCTGGCCGATGTCGGATTCGGTGCGCACAGCCACTATCCGTTGGCGTTCGAGGCGCGGGGTGAGCAGGAGGATCCCGGCGGCACGTTCAGGATCGTCGAGGCCGGGCCGGACGCGGCGGGGGTGCGGGGCGGGCACGGTGGGGTTCAGGCGGCGGACCTGGACGTCCTCGTGGACGGCAGGGCTCAGTACCGGCTGGAGGTGCGGCCCCGGGCGCTCGGTGACTTCGTGGCCGGGGCCTGGTGGCACAGCACCTCGCCGGAGTCGCACTTCACGCGGTCGCTGGTGTGCTCACGGGTCACGGGGGACGGGGGGAGGATCACGCTCAGCGGTCGGAACTTCAAGGTGACGGCGGGCGACGGGACGCGGGAGGAGCGTGAGCTGACGACGGACGAGGAGGTGCTGGGGGTGTATCGGGAGCGGTTCGGGATCGAACTCGATGCTGTGCCGGCGGTGCGTGGGGGTGGGCCTCACGTGTGACTCGGGCTGTGGTCGGGGTGGTGTGGGGGTGTCGGAAAATGGCCGCGTGAGTGATGTGAGACATGTGCTGGTGCTGCCCGACCGTGATGCCGCGGAGGAGGTGGCGGAGGCGCTCGGGGAGCGGTTCGGGATCGATGAGGAGCCGTGGCTGGTGCGGGATGCGTTGGCAGGGGAGGACGATGCGGAGGATGCGCAGTGGCTTGTTGTGCTGCGGGATGAGGGGGAGCGGTTGGATCCGGGGGAGCTGGATGAGTTTGTGGGGGAGTGGGAGGGTTGGCGGGAGGAGCCGTAGCCCTGCGGGGCGGGCCGGGCCGGGGCGGGGACGTTGGGTGATCAGCGTGCGGCTTGCTTTCGGCTTGCCCAGCGGTGGTGCTGGGCGGGGGTGGGTCGCGCTGCCCGGCGCTGACGGGGTGCCGCTGCGCCCACCCGTGCCGCCCCAGCGGCACGACTGCCCGCAGCTATGGCGGCATGCGGGTGCCCGCGGCTATGGCGGCATGCGACTGGCCGCGGCTGCGGCGGATCCGCCGAGCGTAGCTACGCCGACGGCGGCCGGCGCCGTTGTCAGTGGCCCATGGGATGCTTTACGCGATGGCCAGGAAGACTGCGAATGACGACCCTCTCGCCCCGGTGACTGTTGCCGTGGGCCAGGAGGACCTTCTGCTCGACCGTGCCGTGCAGGAGGTGGTGGCCGCCGCCAAGGCCGCCGACGCCGACACGGACGTACGTGACCTGACCCCGGACCAGCTGCATCCCGGGACACTCGCCGAGCTGACGAGCCCGTCGCTCTTCGCGGAGCGGAAGGTCGTCGTCGTACGCAATGCGCAGGATCTGCCGGCCGACACGATCAAGGACGTGAAGGCGTATCTCGGGGCGCCCGCCGAGGAGATCACCCTCGTGCTGCTGCATGCGGGCGCAGCCAAGGGCAAGGGCCTGCTCGATGCCGCGCGCAAGGCCGGGGCGCGGGAGGTGGCGTGCCCCAAGATGACGAAGCCGGCGGACCGGCTGGCGTTCGTGCGGGGGGAGTTCCGGGCGGTCGGCAGGTCCGCCACCCCCGAGGCCTGCCAGGCGCTCGTGGACGCCATCGGCAGCGATCTGCGGGAGCTGGCGTCGGCCGTGTCCCAGCTGGTCGCCGATGTCGAGGGCACCATCGACGAGGCCGTCGTCGGACGGTACTACACCGGGCGGGCCGAGGCGTCGAGCTTCACTGTGGCCGACCGGGCCGTGGAGGGGCGGGCCGCCGAGGCGCTGGAGGCGCTGCGGTGGTCGCTGGCCACCGGCGTGGCGCCCGTGCTGATCACCAGCGCCCTCGCCCAGGGCGTGCGGGCCATCGGGAAGCTGTCGTCGGCGCGTGGCGGGCGGCCGGCGGATCTCGCGCGGGAGCTGGGGATGCCGCCCTGGAAGATCGACCGGGTGCGGCAGCAGATGCGGGGGTGGACTCCGGACGGGGTGGCTGTGGCGTTGCGGGCCGTGGCCGAGGCCGATGCCGGGGTGAAGGGTGGCGGGGACGATCCTGAGTACGCCCTGGAGAAGGCGGTTGTGACGATTGCGCGGGCGGCTCGGTCGAGGGGGCGGGGGTAGTGAGCAGGTGGGGATCGACGGTACTTGAGCGTGTTCTGGCGCGTATGAGTGAGCCTCCCGGCAGCGTCAGGCATGCTCTCCGGCGGGGAACGGGAGTTCTTGCGTCGAATGCGTGACCTTCGCTGGTGGTGGTCGTTGGTGTGGTGAGGGATTTCTTCGATACCGGGCCGGGGGGGTGACGGGGTGGGTGGGCTGCGGGAGGTGGTGGCGCCGTTCGTGGTGCCCGGTCCCTCGGGGGTCGCGATCCGTACCCGGTTCAAGGGCCTGACCGCTGGGGACGAGAAGGTGCTTCGCCTGGTCGGCGACCTGCTCGGTTCGCTTGCTTCCCGTGATCTGAAGGCGCGGTGCGCGGCCGGTCTGGAGCACGACACCGAGCAGTGGGCGCAGCGTAAGCGTGTCCTGACCGAGGAGTCCACGTCGCGCTGGGCAGGCAGCATCACCAAGGCCACCCACGATCAGTGGGCGCTCGCCCGGCGCGGCCAGCACACGCACATCCGGAGCCTGGAAGCCGGGATCGAGACGATCTCGCACCGACTGTCCCGGCCCATCGGCGAGAAGGGCACCAAGCAGGCGCCGGGCGGCTACCGCAGCAGGCAGGAGTGGTTCGCCAAGTCCCGCCGCCTGCACGTGCTCGAAGACCGACTCGACACGGTCCGGGCCGACCGTGAGGCCGGGCGGGTACGCGTGGTGCGTGGCGGCAAGCGGCTGCTGAACACTCGCCACCACCTCCAGGAAGCGCAGCTTACCGAGGTCGGGTGGCGCGCCCGGTGGGAGGCCGGGCGGCGGTTCCTCCAGGCCGACGGCGAGTCCGGGAAGCGGTACGGCAACGAGACCATCCGCGTCACCGACGACGGCGAGGTATCTATCAAGCTCCCAGCGCCACTGGCGCACCTGGCGAACGCGCCGCACGGCCGGTACGTCCTCGCCGCCCGCGTGAGCTTTTCGCACCGGGGCGAGCAGTGGCGTGACCGGGTCACCGCCAACCGGGCCGTGGCCTACCGCATCCACGAAGACGTGCAGCGGGGTCGCTGGTACCTGACCGCGTCATGGACGCTCCCGCCGGTCCAGATGGTGCCGCTGGAGGCGGCCCGCGCGGGCGGGCTGGTCGGCGTGGACACCAACGCCGACCATCTCGCTGCCTGGCGCCTCGACCAGCACGGCAACCCCGTCGGCGCACCGCTCCGGTTCGGCTACGACCTGTCCGGCACCGCCGGCCACCGCGACGCGCAGGTGAGGCACGCCCTCATCCGCCTGCTGCACTGGGCCAAACGCCGCAGCCTCGCGGTCGCGGTCGAAGACCTCGACTTCCAAGCGGAGAAGACCCGGGAGAAGCACGGCCGCCGTAAAAGGTTCCGCAAGCTCATCTCCGGCATGCCCACCTCCCGGCTGCGGGCCCGGCTGGTGTCCATGGCGGCCGAACTCGGCATCACCATCGTCGCCGTCGACCCGGCCTACACCTCCAAGTGGGGCGCCCAGCACTGGCAGAAGCCCCTCACCACCAACACCAGGAAGACCACTCGCCACGACGCGGCCGCCGTGGCGATCGGCAGGCGCGCCCTGGGGCACCCGATCCGGCGACGGACGGCACCGCCCCGCACCCACCGGAGCGATGGGTGCGGGCATCGGACCGTCCAGGCCGAATCAGTGGCCCCGGGGCGTGAGGGAAACCGCCCCCGCATCCCCGGACCACGGACACGATCCGTGCGCGCCGGACGCGGCGAGAACGCGGTGGACCAGAACGCCCAACACCGTTCGGGGCGTTCGGCTGAGCATGAGTTCTGGCGACAGGACTCACTCCCGCTCAGTCTTTAGGAACGGTAGGTTCCCCAGCGGCGGCGGTAAGGGAGAATCAGGCGTATCAGCCGTAATCACCGGAATTGCGAAAGGTGGCGCGTCGCCATGGCTGAACACCCGCACGCCGCGCTCGTCCGCATGGGCTACGAAGCCTTCCAGCGCGGAGACATGGACACCCTCCGCGGAATAATGACCGGGGACTGCACGCACCATGTACCCGGCTCCCACCCGCTCTCGGGGGACCACAAGGGGGTCGAATCGGCCCTCGAGTACTACGGCAAGCTCTCCTCGGAGACGGGCGGGTCGTTCCGGGTCGAGCTGCACGATGTGTTCGTCGACGGCCGCGGGCACGCCATCTCCGTGAATCGCTTCACCGCCGACCGGGGAGACAAGCACCTCGACGAGAAAGGAAGCATCGTCTTCCGGATCGTCGGAGACAAGGTCAGCGACCTCGACGAGTGCGTCCAGGACATCGACAAGGCCAACGACTTCTGGTCGTGACGCGCGCTGGGCACCGCAGGGCAAGCCGAAGGCCCCGCCGCCCGCCCTGGGGAAGGGCGAGGCGCCGGGGCCTTCGTATCAAGCTGATCGAACTGATCAAACTGCTGGATCCGCGCCCGCGTGGCGAACGCAGGCCGCGCGCGGATCCGGGGTGCCGGGTCGGGGGCGGAAGAGAGAGGGCCCGCCCTGGGTCCTTCCGGCGGTCAGATCAAAGAAGGGGTTCAGCCCTTGAGGGACGCGACCTTCGAAGCGAGCGCCGACTTCTTGTTGGCGGCCTGGTTCTTGTGGATGACGCCCTTGGAGACGGCCTTGTCGAGCTGACGCGCGGCAATGCGCTGGTACTCGGTGGCCTTCTCGACGTCACCCGCGGCAGCGGCCTCACGGGCCTTGCGGATCGCGGTCTTCAGGGAGGACTTGACGGCCTTGTTGCGCAGCCGAGCCTTCTCGTTGGTCTTGATCCGCTTGATCTGGGACTTGATGTTCGCCACGAATGAGCCTCTACAGGTTCAGGCACGGGGCCGCATGGGTCCCGTGCCGATGATTTCTTGAAGACGTGCCTCCTGCTGAGAGGGCATGAGACACAGCCACCCAGGCTACCAGTCCTGTTCTACCGGCCCAAACCGGTCGCACGGCCCCGCCCGTGGGACCATGGAGGCTACGTATCGATCCGACCCGAGACCGCAGACACTGCGGACGCCTCAAGAATCAGGACCCTGCGTGCCCGCGATCCCTAGCCATGTGCCCGAACCGAGCCGTACCGACCCGGCTCTGATCCGCAACTTCTGCATCATCGCGCACATCGACCACGGCAAGTCCACGCTCGCCGACCGGATGCTCCAGCTGACCGGAGTGGTCGAGCAGCGGCAGATGCGTGCTCAGTACCTCGACCGCATGGACATCGAGCGTGAGCGCGGCATCACGATCAAGTCACAGGCCGTGCGCCTGCCCTGGGCGCCCACCGAGGACAAGGGCACCACGCACATCCTCAACATGATCGACACCCCGGGCCACGTCGACTTCACGTACGAGGTCTCGCGGTCGCTCGCAGCCTGCGAGGGGACCGTCCTCCTGGTCGACGCGGCCCAGGGTATCGAGGCCCAGACCCTCGCCAACCTCTACCTGGCGATGGAGAACGACCTCAAGATCATCCCCGTACTGAACAAGATCGACTTGCCGGCCGCCCAACCGGAGAAGTTCTCCGAGGAACTCGCCAACCTCATCGGCTGCGACCCCGACGACGTGCTGAAGGTCTCCGCCAAGACCGGCCTGGGCGTCGAGGCGCTGCTCGACAAGGTCGTCGCCGAGGTCCCGCCTCCGATCGGCGCCGCCGACGCCCCCGCCCGCGCGATGATCTTCGACTCCGTCTACGACTCCTACCGGGGTGTGGTCACCTACGTACGAGTCATCGACGGCCAGCTCAACAAGCGCGAGCGCATCCGGATGATGTCCACCAACGCCACCCATGAGCTGCTCGAGATCGGGACCAACTCGCCCGAGATGCTGTCCGCCGACGGTCTCGGCGTCGGCGAGGTCGGCTACATCATCACCGGTGTGAAGGACGTCCGGCAGTCCAAGGTCGGTGACACGATCACCAGCCTGCACAAGGGCGCCACCGAGGCGCTCGGCGGCTACAAGGACCCCAAGCCGATGGTCTTCTCGGGTCTGTATCCGCTGGACGGCTCCGACTACCCCGAGCTGCGCGACGCCCTCGACAAGCTGCAGCTCAACGACGCCGCGCTGGTCTACGAGCCGGAGACCTCCGCCGCCCTCGGCTTCGGCTTCCGCGTCGGCTTCCTGGGCCTGCTGCACCTCGACGTGATCCGCGAACGGCTGGAGCGCGAGTTCGGGCTCGACCTCATCGCCACCGCGCCGAACGTGGTCTACCGCGTCCTCATGGAGGACGGCACCGAGCACACGGTCACCAACCCGAGCGAGTTCCCCGAGGGGAAGATCTCGGAGGTCTACGAGCCGGTCGTGCGGGCCACGATCCTGGCGCCCAGCGAGTTCATCGGTTCGATCATGGAGCTGTGCCAGACCCGGCGCGGTGTCCTGCTCGGCATGGACTACCTCTCCGAGGACCGGGTCGAGATCCGCTACACCCTCCCGCTCGCCGAGATCGTCTTCGACTTCTTCGACCAGCTGAAGTCGAAGACGCGCGGATACGCGTCTTTGGACTACGAGCCCACCGGCGAGCAGACCTCCAGCCTGGTCAAGGTCGACATCCTGTTGCACGGCGACAAGGTGGACGCCTTCTCGGCGATCACCCACAAGGACGCGGCGTACGCGTACGGTGTGCGGCTCGTCGCCAAGCTGCGCGAGCTCATCCCGCGGCAGGCCTTCGAGGTGCCCATCCAGGCCGCCATCGGTTCCCGGGTGATCGCCCGCGAGACCATCCGCGCCATCCGCAAGGACGTCCTCGCCAAGTGCTACGGCGGTGACATCTCCCGTAAGCGGAAGTTGCTGGAGAAGCAGAAGGAAGGCAAGAAGCGGATGAAGATGGTGGGTTCCGTGGAGGTTCCGCAGGAGGCTTTCATCGCCGTTCTGAGCAGTGATGACAGCGCGGGGTCGGGCAAGAGCAAGAAGTAACGGCCAAGAGCACGAAGTAACAGCACGGGATCGCGTGCTACCGCGGGTTACCCCGGCAAACCGGGTACAACAGGGGTTCGTCGTACAAAGTGCGGCGGGCCCCTACGCGTGCGTAAGGTCGCTCTCTGTTGGAAGTGACAGGGCGCGGGCCCTTACGCGGCGGGCGGTCGCGCTTTACTCTGATCCCTGCTCGAGAGTTACTCGCGAGTTAAACAAGAGCGCGTGAGCGATTACAGCGTGCGAGTGATATAGCGCGTGAGTGAAACCAGCCGCACTGAGCCAGCCGCGTCGTCGCGGGCCCCGGAGGATGTCGTGAGCGACACACAGACACTGATCGAGAACCGTCCGCCGAGCGTGGCGACCCTCTTCCTCGAGCGCGTTGCGGCCACACCGGACGCCGAGGCATACCGCTATCCCGTACCGCCGGCCTCCGGTCAGGGGCCGGACGACTGGAAGTCGCTGAGCTGGGCGCAGTCCGCCGAGCGGGTCTACGCCATCGCGGCCGGGCTGATCGAGCTCGGTGTGCAGCCCGAGCAGCGGGTCGCCCTGTCCTCCTCCACCCGGGTCGAGTGGATCCTCGCGGACCTGGGCATCCTGTGCGCCGGTGCCGCCACGACCACGGTCTACCCGCAGACCAATGCCGAGGAGTCGGCGTTCATCCTCTCGGACTCCGAGAGCAAGGTGCTCATCGCGGAGAACGCCGAGCAGCTGGCCAAGGCGCGGGAGAAGCGCGCCGAGTTGCCCGAGCTCACCCATGTCGTGGTCGTCGACCCGGCCGGCGTGGAGACCGGCGACTGGGTCCTCACCCTCACCGAGCTGGAGGCCCGCGGTGCCGCCCGGCTGGAGAAGGACCCCGACCTGATCAAGGAGCGGGTCGGCGCGATCACCAAGGACCAGCTCGCGACGCTGATCTACACCTCCGGCACCACCGGGCGGCCCAAGGGCGTGCGGCTCCCGCACGACAACTGGGCGTACATGGCCAAGGCGACCGCCGCGACCGGGCTGATCAGCAGCGAGGACGTGCAGTACCTGTGGCTGCCGCTCGCGCACGTCTTCGGCAAGGTGCTCACCTCCGGGCAGATCGAGGTGGGGCACGTCACCGCTGTCGACGGCCGCGTGGACAAGATCATCGAGAATCTGCCGGTCGTGCAGCCGACGTACATGGCGGCCGTGCCGCGCATCTTCGAGAAGGTCTACAACGGGGTCGCCGCGAAGGCCCGGGCGGGCGGCGGCGCCAAGTACAAGATCTTCCAGTGGGCGGCGGAGGTCGCCCGTGAGTACGCCAAGGTCGCGCAGGACAACTTCCGGCGCACCGGGACGGCGTCGGTTCCCTTCGGGCTCGGCGCGAAGCACAAGGTCGCCGACGCGCTCGTGTACGCGAAGATCCGTGAGGCGTTCGGCGGAAACCTGCGGGCGTGCGTGTCCGGCAGTGCGGCGCTGGCGCCGGAGATCGGGTACTTCTTCTCGGGCGCCGGGATTCACATCCTGGAGGGGTACGGGCTGACCGAGTCCTCCGCGGCGTCGTTCGTGAACCCCGGCGAGGCGTACCGCACCGGCACGGTCGGCAAGCCGTTGCCCGGTACGGAGGTCCGCATCGCGGACGACGGGGAGATCCTGCTGCGTGGGCCGGGGATCATGGAGGGCTACCACAAGCTGCCCGAGAAGACGGCGGAGGTTCTGGAGCCGGACGGCTGGTTCCACACCGGGGACATCGGGGAGCTGTCGCCCGACGGGTATCTGCGGATCACCGACCGCAAGAAGGACCTGATCAAGACGTCGGGCGGCAAGTACATCGCGCCGGCCGAGGTCGAGGGGCAGTTCAAGGCGGTGTGCCCGTACGTGTCCAACATCCTGGTGCACGGGGCCGACCGGAACTTCTGCACGGCGCTCATCGCACTGGACGAGGTGTCGATCCAGGCCTGGGCGAAGGAGAACGGCCTGGAGGGCAAGTCGTACGCCGAGATCGTGGCCGCGCCGGCCACGGTGGAGATGGTCGACGCGTATGTGAAGCAGCTCAACGGGGGCTTGCAGCGGTGGCAGACGATCAAGAAGTTCCGGTTGCTGCCCCGGGATCTCGATGTGGAGCACGGGGAGATCACGCCGAGCCTGAAGCTGAAGCGGCCGGTTGTGGAGCGGGAGTACAAGCACCTGATCGATGAGATGTACGCCGGTTCGCGCGAGTCGTAGGAGGTGGCCGGGGGGCTTAGGTACCTCGCCCCCTGTTCACCAGCTGACGTATCTCCCTGACCTGTGTGCGCAGTGCCGGTACGTCCGGAGGGTCGTCCCCCGCCAGCTGGGCCTCCAGAAATGCCAGCAACCGCTCCAGGTGCCGGCTCTTCCGGTGCAGGTCCAGGAACACGCTCACCTTCGCCCGTAGCACCCATGGATCGAACGGCTTGGTCAGGTAGTCGGCCGCTCCCGTCGCGTAGCCCCGGAACGCGTAGCCGGAGTCGTCCGCTCCGGTCAGGAAGATGATCGGGACGTCCTTGGTCTGATCGAGCCGTTTGATGTTCGCGGCGGTCTCGAAGCCGTCCATGCCCGGCATGCGCACGTCGAGCAGGACGACGGCGAACTGCTGCCGCAGCAGTGCCTTCATCGCCTCCTCGCCCGAACGTGCGCGGACGAGCCGTTCGTTGAGGGAGCCCAGGACGGCCTCCAGCGCGATCAGGTTGTCCTCCATGTCGTCGACCAGGAGGATGCCGGCGCGTTCGTCGGGTATGCCCTCGGTGCTCATGATCGCTGTGCCTCTTCCGCGGTGTGCTCCGGGTCCAGCAGGTCGCACACGATCGTCAGGAGCCGGTCGACGTCCACCGGCTTCGGTACGTAGTCGTTGGCGCCCCGCGCGATGGACTTCTCGCGGTCTCCCGGCATCGCCTTCGCGGTCAGCGCGACGATGGGCAGGCCCGTCCAGCGCGGGGTGCGGCGGATGGCGGCGATGGTCTCGTAGCCGTCCATCTCCGGCATCATGATGTCCATCAGGACGAGTTCGACGTCCGGGTTGCGCTCCAGCGTCTCGATGCCCTCCCGGCCGTTCTCCGCGTAGAGGACGGGCATGCCGACGCGCCCCAGGACATGGGTGAGGGCGAAGACGTTGCGGATGTCGTCGTCCACGATCAGCACCCGACGCCCGGGGAGGACCTGGCCCGCCCGGCCCGACCTCCACGCCTCCAGCTTCGTCGGCGCCGGCCAGGTGTCGTCCGTGTCGTGGCTGTCGTGGCTGTCGTCGGTGTCGGGGATGGTCGCGAAGGGCTCGGCCGACAGGTCGTCCGGCACCGGCAGGGCGCGTTCCTCGGGAGCCGGGCCGGTCGCCGTGTGGCCGGGACTGACGACAGGGACGTACAGAGTGAAGGTGGAGCCCTTGCCGGGCTCGCTCTCGGCGACGATACGGCCGCCCAGCAGGCCCGCGATCTCGCGACTGATGGACAGTCCCAGTCCCGTGCCGCCGTACTTGCGGTTCGTCGTGCCGTCGGCCTGCTGGAACGCCTCGAAGATCACCGGGAGTTTCTCGGGGGCGATGCCGATGCCGGTGTCGGAGACAGCGAAGGCGATCACCTCGTCGCTGCCCTGGACGTAGTGGTGCTCGGGGTCCATGACCCGGTTCACGCGCAGCTCGACCCGGCCCGTCGCGGTGAACTTGATCGCGTTGGACAGGAGGTTGCGCAGGATCTGCTGGAGGCGCTGCTCGTCGGAGAACATCTCGCGCGGTACGTCCTCGCCGACCGCCAACTCGAAGGCGAGCCCCCGGTCGAGGGTGAGCGGGCGGAAGGTGGCGTGGACGTAGTCCAGCAGTTTGATCAACGGCAGCCGCTTGGGGCGTACGTCCATTCGGCCCGCCTCGATCTTCGACAGGTCGAGGATGTCGTTGATCAGCTGGAGGAGGTCGGAGCCCGAGCGGTGGATCGTCGTCGCGAACTGCACCTCCTGGTCCGACAGACGGCCGTCCGGGTTGTCCGACAGCAGCCTGGCCAGGATCAGCAGGGAGTTGAGTGGCGTACGCAGCTCGTGCGACATGTTCGCCAGGAACTCCGACTTGTACTGCGACGACGTCGCGAGGAGCGCGGCCTTCTCCTCCAGTTCGGCGTTGGAGCGCTGCAACTCCGCCTGCTGCTTCTGGAGTTCGTCCGAGCGCTCCTGGAGCTGCATGGCCAGTCGCTGGGACTCGCCGAGCAGGGACTCCGTACGGGAGTTGGCGATGATGGTGTTGATCGCGACGCCGATGGTGTTCACGAACTGGTCGAAGAAGGCCAGGTGGACGTCGGAGAAGCGGGAGAAGGACGCGAGTTCGATCACGCCGAGGAGCTTGTCCTCGAAGAGGATCGGGATGATGACCACGCTCGTCGGGGCGGCCTCGCCGAGACCGCTGTTGATCTTGATGTAGTCCGGCGGGGCCTCCTCGACGAGGATCCGCTTCTTCTCGCGGGCCGCCTGGCGGACCAGGCCGTGCACCGGGAGGCCGCCGGTCTCCACGGTCGCGCCCTGCGCCGAGCCGTAGCCCGCGATGAACGCGAGCCCCTTCGCGGGAACGGGGGTGCGCAGGGCCGCCCCGTCCTCGTCCGGGTCGGCCAGGAAGAACGCGCCGTACTGGGCGTTGACCAGGGGCGTCAGCTCGCGCAGGATCAGGTCGGCGACCTCCATCAGGTCGCGGTGGCCCTGCATCAGGGCGGCCAGGCGGGCCAGGTTGGACTCCAGCCAGTCCTTCGCGCGGGTGGTCTCGCGGAGGTTGGCCACCATCAGGTTGATGTTGTCCTTCAGCTCGGCGACCTCGCCGCGGGTCTCCACGGTGATGGAGCGGGACATGTCGCCCTGGGCCACCGCGGAGGCGACCTCGGCGATCGCGCGGACCTGGGTGGTGAGGTTGGAGGCGAGCTCGTTCACGTTCGTCGTCAGGCGCTTCCAGGTGCCGTACACGCCCTCGACCCGCGCCTGGCCGCCGAGTTGGCCCTCGGAGCCGACCTCGCGGGCCACGCGGGTGACCTCGGAGGAGAACGACGAGAGCGTGTCCACCATCGTGTTGATGGCCGTCTTCAGCTCCAGGATCTCGCCGCGGGCGTCCACGTCGATCTTCTTGGAGAGGTCGCCGTTGGCGACGGCCGTGGTCACCTGGGCGATGTTCCGCACCTGTGAGGTCAGGTTGTCCGCCATGGAGTTGACGTTGTCCGTCAGGTCCCGCCAGACGCCGGAGACGCCCAGCACCTGGGCCCGGCCGCCGAGCCGGCCGTCGGTGCCGACCTCGCGGGCCACGCGCGTCACCTCGTCGGCGAAGGCGCGCAGCTGCTCGACCATCGTGTTGACGGTGTCCTTGAGCTCGAGGATCTCGCCGCGGGCGTCAACCGTGATCTTCTTGGACAAATCGCCGTTGGCGACCGCGGTCGTCACCTGAGCGATGTTCCGTACCTGAGAAGTGAGGTTCAGCGCCATGAAGTTGACGTTGTCGGTCAAGTCCTTCCAGACGCCGGAGACGCCGCGCACCTGGGCCTGACCGCCGAGGTTGCCTTCGGTGCCGACCTCGCGGGCGACGCGGGTGACCTCGTCGGCGAAGGCGGAGAGCTGGTCGACCATCGTGTTGATCGTCGACTTCAGCTCCAGGATCTCGCCCTTGGCCTCCACCGTGATCTTCTTGCCGAGGTCGCCCTGGGCGACGGCCGTGGAGACGAGGGCGATGTTGCGGACCTGCGACGTCAGGTTGTCCGCCATGAAGTTGACGTTGTCGGTGAGGTCTTTCCAGACGCCGGAGACGCCGCGCACCTGGGCCCGGCCGCCGAGGTTGCCTTCGGTGCCGACCTCGCGGGCGACGCGGGTGACCTCGTCGGCGAAGGCGGAGAGCTGATCGACCATCGTGTTGATGGTGGACTTCAGCTCCAGGATCTCGCCCTGGGCGTCGACCGTGATCTTCTGGCTCAGGTCGCCGTTGGCCACGGCGGTCGTCACCTGGGCGATGTTCCGTACCTGCGAGGTCAGGTTCGAGGCCATGAAGTTGACGTTGTCGGTGAGGTCCTTCCAGACGCCGGAGACGCCTCTCACCTGGGCCCGCCCGCCCAACTGGCCCTCCGTACCGACCTCGCGGGCCACCCGGGTGACCTCGTCGGCGAAGGCGGACAGCTGGTCCACCATCGTGTTGACCGTCAGCTTCAGTTCGAGCAGTTCGCCGGTCGCCTCGACGGTGACCGTGCGGGTCAGGTCGCCGCGGGCCACCGCCGTGGTCACCAGGGCGATGTCGCGCACCTGGGCCGTCAACCGGGACGCCATCGTGTTGACCGCTTCGGTCACGTCCCGCCAACTGCCCGAAAGGCCCCGCACCTTGGCCCGCCCGCCGAGCCGTCCCTCGGTGCCGACCTCGCGGGCGACCCGCGTCACCTCGCCCGTGAACAGGGACAGCTGGTCCACCATCTTGTTCACGGCCCGGCCGAGACGCCGCAGGTCGCCGCGTAACTGCCTGCTGCCGTCGTGCAGGTCGACGCGCTGGGTCAGATCGCCGCCGGCCACCGCGTCCAGCACGCGGGTCGCGTTGGCCGCCGGGGCCACCAGGGCGTCGAGAACCTGGTTCACATCGTTGACCCGGGACGTCCACGCGCCCTGGCCCGGGCTCGCCGAGAGCCGTTCGTCGAGGCGGCCGTACCGCACCAAGTCCCGCTTGACGCGCTGCATCTCGGTGTTGAAGTGAGTGCTGCGGTCCATGATCTGGTTGAAGACGGCGGTCAGCTCGGCCACCATGCCGTGGCCGGTTTCCGGCACCTTCGAGAAGTCACCGTCCCGGGCGGCGGTCATCGCGGCGAGCAGGGGACGCAGATCGGATGCTCGAATCTGACCGTCTTTCTGTCCGTCTTCGAGCACACGCGTAGCACTGTTCTCACTCATGGCGGCCCACTTCGGTAACTCGGTGCTTATGGGCGTGGCCAGTCTGTCACTCTGTCGGCATCGACTGAGGCGTATTCGTACGAACCGCTCGGGGAGCTGTCCATGGGGCCCATTCCGACGCAACGGGAGAACGTCTCCCGTGCCTCTGATGCGCCTGGGCCCGGGGGCGCGCGCCCGCCCGCCGAGGCGCAGCAACAAGCAGACGCGCCCGCGCACGCCTGCGCCGACGCGCCCGCGCACGCCTGCGCCGACACGCCAGCGCACGCCTGCGCAGACGCGCCCGCGCACACCGAGGCGCACGGCCGCGCCGACGCGCCACGACACCCCGACGCGCCACCGCACGCCGACGCACACCCCCGCGCCGAGGCGCACGCGACCCTGTCCGGAAGCCCCTTCGCGCCCGGCGCCGCCCGCGCGCTCCTGCGCGGCACGCTCGCCGAATGGGCCGAACGCGGCCTGCCCGGCACCGAGCACCTCACCGACCGCCTGGCCGACGACGCCCTGCTCGTGGTCAGCGAACTCGTCACCAACGCCATCGTGCACGCGGGCACCGACGTCGAGCTGGACTGCCGGCTGGAGCCGGAGACGGGCGCCCTCGTCCTCGAGGTCCTGGACCACCACCCCTCCCGCGCCCCGCGCGACAGCCCCGCCGAAGCGCCGCACGACACCCCCGAGTACGGACGCGGCCTGCGGCTCGTCGCCACGCTCGCCGAGTCCTGGGGCATCACCTACCGCACCGGCGCCAAGACGGTGTGGGCGCGGCTGCCCGCCGAGGGCAAGGAAGCCGCCGACGGGATCCAGGCCTACGCCGGGGAGCGCGCCCTCGAGCGCGGACTGCGCGTCGCCGAGATACTCGCCCCCGAGCCGCCCCCACCCTCGACCGCCCACGAGCGGGGATACCCCCAACGCGCCGAGCGCGACCGGGACTGGCTCGGCCGCGGCGCCCTGTCCTTCCTCGCCGAGGCCTCCGACCTGCTCGCCGGACAGCTCGACGAGAACCTGGTGGCCGCCCTCGCCGGACAGCTGATCGTGCCCCGGCTGGCCGACTGGTGCGCGGTGTGGCTGGAGGATGAGGTCACGGGCCGCGGGGGCTGGGCGGCCGACGGCGCCGGCGGAACCGGGCCCCGGCTCGCCCGCGTGTGGCACAGCAGCGAGAACCGCATCGAGGAGCTGCGCCGGGTCCTGGAGAAGGAGCCACCGCACGCCCCCCAGACGTTACGGGCCGGACCCGCCCCCGCCCCCTTCCCCTGGCCCGGCGAGGCACTGGGCCCGCACGGCACCCGCGGCTGCGCGCTCGCCTACCGCCTGACGGCCGGCGGCCGCCCGCTCGGCACCCTGGTCATCGGACGGTCCGGGCCCGACCGCTTCCCCGACGAGATCACCGGGCTCGTGGAGGACCTCAGCCGCCGGGTCGCGCTCGCCATCGGCGCCGCCCGCCAGTACGCGCGACAGGCCACCATCAGCGCCGTACTGCAGCGCGGACTGCTGCCCGGCGCGGTCGCCGAGATCCCCGGGATGCGCAGCGCCCTGGTCTACGAGCCGTGCGACAAGGGCGGGCCCAGCGGCGACTTCTACGACCTCTTCCCGGCCGGCGACGGCCGCTGGTGCTTCGCCGTGGGCGACGTCCAGGGCAAGGGACCCGAGGCCGCCGTGGTCATCGGCCTCGCCCGGCCCTGGCTGCGGCTGCTGGCCCGCGAGGGCTACCGCGTCGCCGACGTCCTCGACCGCCTCAACCAGCTGCTCCTCGACGACGCGACGGAGGCCGCGGACGCCGCCGCCCGCGCGCTGGCCTCCGCGGGCGGCCGGCCGCCGTCCGCCGGGGACGGCCCGCAGACCCGCTTCCTCTCCCTCCTCTACGGCGAACTGGCGCCCTTCGACGGCGGCGTGCGCTGCACCCTCGCCTCCGCCGGACATCCCCTGCCGCTGCTCCTCGGAGCGGGCGGCGAGGTCGGTACGGCCGCGCAGCCGCAGACCCTCCTCGGGGTGATCGAGGACGCGACGTACACCAGCGAGACCTTCGAGCTGCGGTCCGGCGACAGCCTGCTGTGCGTGACGGACGGGGTGACCGAGCGGCGCAGCGGCTCACGCCTGTTCGACGACGAGGACGGGCTCGCTCAGGCGCTGGCGGGGTGCGCGGGGCTGGACGCGGAGCTGATCGCGGAGCGGATCAAGCGGCTGGTGCACGAGTTCGGGGTGCGCCCGCCGGAGGACGACCTGGCGCTGCTGGTCCTCCAGGCCGAGTAAGGGCGAGCAAGGCCGAGTAAGGCCGAGCAAGGCCGAGTAACCCGTTCGGGTGCTGGACAATGGAAGGCATGCCTTCCGCACTCCCCGACGGCGAGCCCGTCCCCGACGACGGCGCGCTCCCCGCGTCCGCGCTCGCCGGGGCCGCCGACCGTCCGCTCGGCTTCTACCTGCACGTCCCGTACTGCGCGACCCGCTGCGGCTACTGCGACTTCAACACCTACACGGCGACCGAGCTGCGCGGCACGGGCGGCGTCCTCGCCTCCCGCGACAACTACGCGGACACCCTGATCGACGAGATCCGCCTGGCCCGCAAGGTCCTCGGCGACGATCCGCGTCCGGTGCGCACGGTGTTCGTGGGCGGCGGTACGCCGACACTGCTGGCCGCGGGTGATCTCGTACGGATGCTGGGGGCGATCCGCGACGAGTTCGGCCTCGCGGCCGATGCGGAGGTCACGACGGAGGCGAATCCGGAGTCGGTGGATCCGGCGTATCTGGCCACGCTCCGGGAGGGCGGCTTCAACCGGATCTCCTTCGGCATGCAGAGCGCGAAGCAGCATGTGCTGAAGGTCCTGGACCGCACGCACACGCCGGGGCGGCCGGAGGCGTGCGTGGCTCAGGCCCGGGCGGCGGGCTTCGAGCACGTGAACCTGGACCTGATCTACGGCACGCCGGGGGAGTCGGACGACGACTGGCGGGCGTCGCTCGAGGCAGCGCTCGGCGCCGGCCCGGACCACGTCTCGGCGTACGCGCTGATCGTCGAGGAGGGTACGCAGCTGGCCCGGCGGATCCGGCGGGGCGAGGTCCCGATGACGGACGACGACGTGCACGCGGACCGGTATCTGATCGCGGAGGAGGCGCTGTCGGCGGCCGGTTTCGACTGGTACGAGGTGTCGAACTGGGCGACCTCGGACGCGGGCCGCTGCCTGCACAACGAGCTGTACTGGCGTGGCGCCGACTGGTGGGGCGCGGGGCCGGGCGCGCACAGCCATGTGGGCGGGGTGCGGTGGTGGAACGTGAAGCATCCGGGGGCGTACGCGGCGGCCTTGGCGGCGGGGCGGTCGCCGGGGGCGGGGCGGGAGATCCTTTCGGAGGAGGACCGGCGGGTGGAGCGGATTCTGCTGGAGCTGCGGCTTCGGGAGGGGGTGCCGTTGGAGTTGCTGCGGGAGGAGGGGCTGGCGGCTTCTCGGCGGGCGCTGGGGGGTGGGTTGCTTCAGGAGGGGCCCTACGGGGAGGGGCGTGCGGTGCTGACGCTTCGGGGGCGGCTGCTGGCGGATGCGGTGGTCAGGGACCTCGTGGATTGATCACTCGGGCGGGTGAATCGGTGCGGAGTGCCCATTCGGCACCTAACCTGATTCGTAGGCTGCCGCTAACAAGTACGCGGCGGATGTGGAGGGCCACGGAGATGACCGCTGTGGACGAGCGTGGGATGACCAAATACTTCGAGGAGTTCGAGCCTCCCGAGGGCGTCAAGGTCGAGCTTCTCCGGGGGGAAATCGTGATGATGGCCAGCCCTGATCTGGTCCACAACATGATCGTCGAGGATGTGCTGGACCAGTTCCCGCGTAAGCGATGGTCCCGGCTCCAGACTCAGGACGTCGACATCATTGATGAGGCCAGCGAGCCCGTGCCGGATCTGGTCGTCCTGGAGCGAAACGCCATGCCCGCATCTGGTCGCCTGCTGCCGTGTCGACTGATCACGATGGTCGTCGAGGTCGTCTCCAAGACCAGTGTCGCCCGGGACTATGGAGTCAAGCGCTCGATCTACGCTGCCGGCGAGATCCCCGCCTACCTCATCGTCGACCCGATCATGGCGCACTGCGTCCTGTTGACGAAGCCTGTCGGAGAGGGAGAGGACGCCGACTACCAAGTGCAGCAAGTTACGAAGTTCGGTGCCCCGCTCCCGCTGGAGCACCTCAGCATCGAACTCGACACCGCCGAATTCGGCACCTACAAGGGCGTTAAGCCCCACCGCTATCCGTGACGAAGTCGATCAACTCCTCCACCCGCCCCAACAACTCCGGCTCCAGATCCCTGTAAGACCCCACCCGCCCCAGAATCCCCTGCCAAACCGCCCCGGTGTTTTCCGGCCACCCCAGCGCCCGGCACACGCCCGTCTTCCAGTCCTGCCCTCGCGGCACCCGGGGCCACCCCGGAATCCCCAGGGACGACGGCTTCACCGCCTCCCAGATGTCGATGTACGGGTGGCCCACCACCAGCGCGTGCTCGCTGGTCACCGCCTCCGCGATGCGCCACTCCTTCGTGCCCGGCACCAAGTGGTCCACCAGGACGCCCAACCGCGCGTCCGGACCCGGTGCGAATTCGGCCACGATCGACGGCAGGTCGTCCACGCCCTCCAGGTACTCCACGACCACGCCCTCGATGCGCAGGTCGTCGCCCCACACCTTCTCGACCAGTTCGGCGTCGTGCCGGCCCTCGACGTAGATGCGCCCGGCGCGGGCCACGCGTGCGCGTGCGCCGGGGACGGCGACCGAACCGGAGGCCGTACGGGTGGGTCGTACCGGAGCCGACGACGGCGGCCGGACCAGCGTCACCACCCGGCCCTCCAGCAGGAACCCCCGCGGCTCCAGCGGGAACACGCGGTGCTTGCCGAAGCGGTCCTCCAGGGTGACCGTGCCCGCCTCGCAGCGGATCACCGCGCCGCAGAAACCGGTGCCGGGCTCCTCCACCACCAGGCCGGGCTCCGCCGGAACCTCCGGGGCGGGCTTCGGCTTCTTCCAGGGAGGGGTCAGGTCGGCGGAGTACTGGCGCATTCGGGTGACGATAGGAGAAGTGACCGGCGCGTGCTCACGACACGCCGAAACGCGTCGCCAACGCGTCCCGCTGCGCCCGTACGAACGCCGCGCCCACCACCGTTCCGTGACCGGGCACGTACAGCGCGTCCTCGCCGCCAAGGTCCAGCAGCCGGTCCAGTGCCGCAGGCCAGTGCGACGGTACGGCGTCGGGGCCCGCCTGCGGTTCGCCGGACTCCTCGACCAGGTCGCCGCAGAAGACGACCTCGGGTGAGCCCGGTACCAGGATCGCGAGGTCGTGGGCCGTGTGGCCCGGGCCTACGTTCGCCAGCAGGACCTGCCGGCCGCCGTCCAGGTCGAGGGTCCACTCGCCGGAGACGTAGTGGCGGGGCGGGGTGAGCGCGTCGACCGCCTCGTCCGCCGAGCCGGCCTCCAGCCCGTTGCGTACCGCGTCCGCGCGCAGCTCCTCGCGCGCGTGCCGGGCGGTGAACACCGTGTCGATGCCCACCGCGCCGAACACCTCCGCCCCCGCGAACGCCGCCGCCCCGAAGACGTGGTCGAAATGGGGGTGTGTGAGCGCGAGATGAGTCACACGGTGACCGGTGAACGCCTCCGCCTGCGCCCGCAGCCGCGCGCCCTCCCCGAGGCTCGACCCGGCGTCGATCAACAAGGCCGTGCCCTCCCCGACGACCAGCCCCACCGTGCAGTCCCAGCCGGGAAGACGGCACCGGCCCACCCCGGCCGCCAACCGCTCCCACCCCAGCTCTTCCCAAGTCACCGTCATACCGCGACGCTAGCCAAGACAGCACGTCCGGGCACGGCAACGGAGGGCCGCCCTTGCCCGGGGCGTACCCCACGGCCGTACACTGGGCCGGGGAACGTTGGCACTCGGATGTGAAGAGTGCCAGGCCAGGCGCCGAGGGGACGATTTCTGGAGGTGTGCGCGAATGCTGAGTGAACGACGGCTTCAGGTGCTGCGCGCCATCGTCCAGGACTATGTCGGCACCGAGGAGCCGGTGGGGTCGAAGGCGCTCACCGAGCGGCACAACCTCGGCGTTTCCCCGGCGACCGTGCGCAACGACATGGCCGCCCTGGAGGACGAGGGGTACATCGCCCAGCCGCACACCAGCGCCGGGCGGATCCCCACGGACAAGGGCTACCGGCTCTTCGTCGACAAGCTCGCCGGCGTCAAGCCGATGACCCCGCCCGAGCGGCGCGCGATCCAGAACTTCCTCGACGGCGCCGTCGACCTCGACGATGTCGTGGCGCGGACCGTACGGCTGCTCGCGCAGCTCACCCGGCAGGTCGCCGTCGTGCAGTATCCGTCGCTCACCCGGTCCACCGTCCGGCACGTGGAGCTGCTGTCGCTCGCGCCCGCGCGCGTGATGCTCGTGCTGATCACGGACACGGGGCGGGTCGAGCAGCGGATGATCGACTGCCCGGCGCCGTTCGGCGAGGCCTCCCTCGCCGATCTGCGGGCGCGGCTCAACAGCCGGGTCGCGGGGCGGCGCTTCACCGATGTGCCCAGGCTCGTCGAGGACCTTCCCGAAGGCTTCGACATAGAGGACCGCGGCACGGTCTCGACCGTCCTCTCCACCCTGCTGGAGACGCTGGTCGAGGAGAACGAGGAGCGGCTGATGATCGGCGGCACCGCCAATCTGACCCGCTTCGGACATGACTTTCCCCTCACCATCCGGCCCGTCCTGGAGGCCTTGGAGGAGCAGGTCGTGCTCCTCAAACTCCTTGGCGAGGCGGGGGATTCGGGCATGACCGTACGCATCGGTCACGAGAACGCCTACGAGGGACTCAACTCCACGTCCGTGGTGTCGGTCGGCTACGGTTCGGGCAACGAGGCAGTCGCCAAGCTCGGCGTGGTCGGACCGACCCGCATGGATTACCCGGGAACGATGGGAGCGGTACGCGCAGTGGCACGGTACGTCGGACAGATCCTGGCGGAGTCGTAAGTGGCCACGGACTATTACGCCGTTCTCGGCGTGCGTCGCGACGCGTCGCAGGAAGAGATCAAGAAGGCCTTCCGGCGGCTCGCGCGCGAGCTGCACCCGGACGTCAACCCCGATCCGAAGACCCAGGAGCGGTTCAAGGAGATCAACGCCGCTTACGAGGTGCTGTCGGACCCGCAGAAGAAGCAGGTCTACGACCTCGGCGGCGACCCGCTCTCGCAGGCGGCCGGCGCGGGTGCCGGCGGCTTCGGGGCGGGTGGCTTCGGGAACTTCTCCGACATCATGGACGCCTTCTTCGGTACGGCGTCCCAGCGCGGTCCGCGCTCGCGCACCCGGCGCGGCCAGGACGCGATGATCCGGCTGGACATCGAGCTCGACGAGGCGGCCTTCGGTACGACGAAGGACATCCAGGTCGACACGGCGATCGTCTGCACCACCTGTAGCGGTGAGGGTGCGGCGCCGGGGACGAGCGCGCAGACGTGTGACATGTGCCGCGGCCGCGGTGAGGTGTCGCAGGTGACGCGGTCCTTCCTGGGCCAGGTCATGACCTCGCGTCCGTGCCCGCAGTGCCAGGGCTTCGGGACCGTGGTGCCCACTCCGTGCCCGGAGTGCGCCGGCGACGGCCGGGTCCGCTCCCGTCGGACCCTGACCGTGAAGATCCCCGCCGGTGTCGACAACGGCACCCGCATCCAGCTCGCCGGCGAGGGCGAGGTCGGGCCCGGTGGCGGTCCCGCCGGTGACCTGTACGTCGAGATCCACGAGCTGCCGCACTCGCAGTTCCAGCGTCGGGGCGACGATCTGCACTGCACGGTCACCCTCCCGATGACCGCGGCCTCCCTCGGTACCAAGGTCCCGCTGGAGACGCTGGACGGCCTGGAGGAGGTCGACATCCGGCCCGGCACCCAGTCCGGCCAGTCGATCCCGCTGCACGGCCGGGGCGTCACGCATCTGCGCGGCGGCGGCCGGGGTGACCTGATCGTCCACGTCGAGGTCCAGACCCCGACCAAGCTCGACGTGGAGCAGGAGCGGTTGCTGCGCGAGCTGGCCAAGCTGCGGGGCGAGGAGCGGCCGCAGGGGCAGTTCCAGCCGGGGCAGCAAGGGTTGTTCTCGCGGTTGAAGGATGCGTTCAATGGTCGCTGAGGTGAGCTGAGGGCGGACTGCTGGGGGTCCGGGGGTCGGCCCCCGGGCAGGCACGGTCAGCCGGGGCAGCAGGGGTTGTTCTCGCGGTTGAAGGATGCGTTCAACGGGCGCTGACGGGTGTCTGCGGGCGGTTGCCCGCCGGCGGAGCCGCTGATGGATGCAGCGTCCCCGCCGCCCCTACCCAAAGCGAAGGGTCGATTCGGACTTGTTCTGAGGACGTGACAACATGCCGTCATGTCCTCCGCACTGACCGATCTCTTCCCCCATCCGATCGTGCAGGCCCCCATGGCGGGCGGCGTCTCCGTGCCGACGCTCGCCGCGGCCGTGTGCGAGGCCGGCGGGCTGGGGTTCCTCGCCGCCGGGTACAAGACGGCCGACGGCCTGTACCAGGAGATCAAGCAGTTGCGGAGCCTCACGGCCCGCCCCTTCGGCGTGAACCTCTTCATGCCGCAGCCCGAGTACGCCGACCCCGCCGCCGTGGACGTCTACGCCCACCAACTGGCCGGCGAGGCCGCCTGGTACGACACCGAGCTGGGTGACCCCGAAAGCGGCCGCGACGACGGCTACGAGGCCAAGCTCGCCGTTCTGCTCGACAACCCGGTACCGGTGGTCTCCTTCCACTTCGGCGCGCCGAGTCCTGACGTACTGGACTCACTGCGTCGGGCCGGCACCTTCACCCTGGTCACCGCGACCACCACCGACGAGGCCCTCGCCGTCGAGCGGGCGGGCGCCGACGCGGTGATCGCGCAGGGCGTGGAGGCCGGCGGCCACCAGGGCACCCACCGTGACATCCCGGAGAACGACGGTGCCGGTATCGGACTGCTGTCCCTGATCGCGCAGATCCGCGAGACCGTACGCATCCCGATCCTCGCCGCCGGCGGCATCATGCGCGGCGGCCAGATCGCCGCCGCACTCGCCGCGGGCGCGAGCGCGGCCCAGCTCGGCACGGCGTTCCTCGCCACGCCCGAGTCCGGTGCGAACGCCGTGCACAAGCAGGCGCTGACCAACCCCCTGTACGTCCGTACGGAGCTGACCCGCGCCTTCTCCGGCCGCCCGGCCCGCGGCCTGGTCAACCGGTTCCTGCGCGAGCACGGCCCGTACGCGCCCGCCGCCTACCCCGAGATCCACCACCTCACCTCGCCGCTGCGCAAGGCGGCCGCCAAGGCGGGCGACGCGCAGGGCATGGCGCTGTGGGCGGGACAGGGGCACCGTATGGCCCGCGAACTGCCCGCGGGGCAGCTGGTGGAGGTGCTGGCCGGTGAACTCGCCGACGCCAGGGCGGCGTTGTCGATGTTTCCCCCGGCGGGAGGCGTCTGATGACCGCGCCGGTGTTCGTCGTCGAGCACTTCCGCGCGGACGGTGCCGGGCAGTACGTCCTCGACGGCCCCGAAGGGCGGCACGCCGTCTCCGTGAAGCGACTGCGGCAGGGGGAGCGGGTCGTCCTCACCGACGGCGCCGGACGGTGGGCGGAGTGCGACGTGGTCGGCGCCGAGGGCAAGGACCGGCTGATCGTCCACATGACCGGCGTCTCCGAGGAACCCCCCGAGTCCCCGCGCGTCACCGTCGTCCAGGCCCTCCCCAAGGGCGACCGCGGTGAGCTGGCCGTCGAGACGATGACCGAGACCGGCGTCGACGCGATCGTGCCGTGGGCCGCCGCCCGCTGCATCACCCAGTGGAAGGGCGAACGCGGCCAGAAGGCGCTCGCCAAGTGGCGCGCCACCGCCCGCGAGGCCGGCAAGCAGTCCCGCCGAGTGCGCTTCCCGGAGATCGCGGACGCGGCGACGGCCAAGGAGGTTGCCGCACTTCTCGCCAAAGCCGACTTCGCCGCCGTACTCCACGAGAGCGGTGAAGAAGCCCTGGCCACGGCCGAACTGCCCGCCCAGGGTGAGATCGTGCTGGTCGTCGGTCCCGAAGGCGGTGTCTCCCCCGAGGAGTTGGCGCTGTTCGAGGAAGCGGGTGCGAAGGCGTACCGGCTGGGGCGTACGGTACTGCGCACGTCGACCGCCGGGACCGCGGCGACCGCCCTGCTCCTCGGCCGCTCCGGCCGCTGGTCCTGATCTCGGGAGAACGGCTCGTGGAACTCGCCCAGGTACGTCTGCTCGTCACCGACTTCGCCGCCTGCTACCGCTACTAAGCCGAGGTCCTCGGCCTGAAGCCCCAGTCGCCTGCCGGCACCGCAGGAGTGGCTGCTGCTGTGCGGCTGAGGGACGGCCAGTGAAAGTCAGCCTGTCCGGCGTTTGAGGACAAGGCCGTTCAGGCCGAAGCGGGGGTCTGGGGGCGGCAGCCCCCAGTCGGGGGTCACACCAACGCCGGGCGCCGAGAGTCCGACGGCACCTCATGGCCGTATGCGCTCTACCGCGGCGAGCGCGACGGTGGCAGGCTGCCGTGCATGGGGGCATTGAGGCGGATATGGCGTCGGCCGCGTGCGCGGCGCGTGGCGGTCGCGGTGGCATTCGCGGGGCTCACGGTGGGAGGAGCGGTCGCCTGTGACCCGGCCGGGCTGAACTCCGCGACCGTGGCGTACACGACCGACCAGACCGTGACGGACGAGCTGGAGCGGCAGAAGGCCGATGTGCGCTGGCTCAACTGCACGGCCTCGTACGGGGACGGCGGCTCGACACCCACCGCGACCGAGAACGCCGTCGCCGAGGTCGACTGCGAGGGCGAGACGGACGACGGCAAGGACATCACCGTCACCGGCAGGATCACCCGCGCGGTCAGCGGCGCGTGTGTCCGCGGGGACCTCACCGCCAAGATCGACGGCAAGCAGTGGTTCCACGTGGAGGGGCTGGGCAACTGCGACGCGAAGACCACCCCGCCCGTCAACAATCCCCAGCAGCCCGGTCCGACCGTCACGGTGACCGTCACCAAGACCGTCTACTGCCAGAAGGCGCCCGAGTGCTGGCCCGAGGGCAAGTGATCCAAACCCCTGTCCTCGGTCGCCGGGCGTGCATAGGGTGATCGGGTGACACAGCCAGCAATGACGGGGTCTTCTTCGTATCTCCGGTTTCCGCACCTGCGAGGCGAGTTGGTCGCCTTCACCGCCGAGGACGACGTGTGGCTCGCGCCCCTCGACGGCGGGCGGGCCTGGCGGGTCAGCGCCGACAACGTGCCGGTGACCCACCCCCGCATCTCACCCGACGGCACCACCGTCGCCTGGACCTCCACCCGCGACGGCGCGCCCGAGGTGCACATCGCCCCGGTCGACGGCGGTCCCGCCAAGCGCCTCACGCACTGGGGCAGTTCGCGCACCCAGGTGCGCGATTGGACCCCGGACGGACAGGTCCTCGCCATCAGCTCCTACGGCCAGGCGAGCCTGCGCCGCAGCTGGGCGCACGCCGTCCCGCTCGACGGCGGACCGTCCACGGTCCTGCCGTACGGCCCCGTCGGCCATGTCGCGCACGGCCCGGCGACCGTCCTGCTGTCGGCGCCCATGGGCCGGGAGGCCGCCTGGTGGAAGCGGTACCGGGGCGGCACGGCGGGCAAACTGTGGATCGACAGCGACGTCCGCGACGGGGAGGGTGCCGGCGAGTTCGTACGGCTGCACGAAGAGCTGGACGGAAACCTCGAGTACCCGCTGTGGGCGGGGGACCGGATCGCCTTCCTGTCCGACCACGAGGGCGTCGGCGCGCTGTACTCCTCCCTCGCGGACGGGTCCGACCTACGACGGCACACCCCCCTCGACGGGTTCTACGCCCGGCACGCCGCCGGCGACGGCACCCGTGTCGTCTACGCCAGTGCCGGCGAACTGTGGATCCTGGACGACCTCGACGGCGCCGAACCCCGCCGCCTCGACATCCGGCTCGGCGGCCAGCACACCGACCGGCAGCCGTTCCAGGTCAACGCCTCCCGCTGGTTCGGGTCCGCCGCCCCCGACCACACCGCGCGCGGCAGCGCGGTCGCCGTGCGCGGTGCCGTGCACTGGGTCACCCACCGCTCCGGACCGGCCCGCGCGCTCGCCGCCGAACCCGGCGTCCGGGCCCGGCTGCCGCGCACCTTCCGCGCGGAGGGCGAGGAGTGGGTGGTGTGGGTGACGGACGCGGAGGGCGACGACGCCCTGGAGTTCGCGCCCGCCACCGGCAACGCGCCCGGCGCCACCCCGCGCCGCCTCGCCGCCGGACAGCTCGGCCGCGTCCTCGGGCTCGCCATGGCGCCCGACGGCAGCCGGGCCGCGGTCGCCGCGCACGACGGACGGGTACTGCTCGTCGAGCGCGAGACCGGCGAGGTCCGCGAGGTCGACCGCAGCGAGGAAGGAGACGTGACCGGGCTGGTCTTCTCACCCGACTCCGCCTGGCTCGCCTGGTCGCACCCCGGCCCGCGCCCCCTGCGCCAGCTGCGGCTCGCCAACACCACCGACCTGTCGGTCACCGAGGCGACCCCGCTGCGCTTCCAGGACTACGCGCCGGCGTTCACCCTCGACGGCAAGCACCTCGCCTTCCTGTCCAACCGCTCCTTCGACCCGGTCTACGACGAGCACGTCTTCGACCTGGCCTTCGTCGTCGGCGACCGCCCGCACCTGATCACACTGGCCGCGACCACGCCCTCGCCCTTCGGACCGCAGCGGCACGGCCGCCCCTTCGAGGCGCCGGACAAGGACGAGACGCCCGACAGCGAGGGCACCCCGGCCACCCGTATCGACCTCGAAGGCCTCGCCGACCGGATCGTGCCGTTCCCGGTCGAGGCGGCCCGCTACTCCAACCTGCGGGCCGCGAAGGACGGCGTGCTGTGGCTGCGGCATCCGGTGCGCGGTGTCCTCGGCTCCTCCCGGGCCACCCCGGACGACCCGGACCCGCAGACCGAGCTGGAGCGCTACGACCTCGCCCAGCAGCGCATCGAGCATCTCGCCGTCGACGCCGACCACTTCCAGGTCAGCGGCGACGGCAAGCGGGTCCTGCTGTGGACCGACGGGCGGCTCAAGGTCGTCCCCAGCGACCGGCGCGCCTCGAACGACGACGACAGCGACACGAACATCACCGTCGACCTCAGCCGAGTCCGGCAGACCGTCGACCCGGCCGCCGAGTGGCGGCAGATGTACGACGAGACCGGCCGCATCATGCGGGACCACTTCTGGCGGCCGGACATGAACGGCGTCGACTGGACCGGCGTCCTCGACCGCTACCGCCCCGTCCTCGACCGCGTCGCCACCCACGACGACCTCGTCGACCTCCTCTGGGAGGTCCAGGGCGAACTCGGCACCTCGCACGCCTACGTCGTCCCGCGCGGCGGACACGGCGGCGGACCCCGGCAGGGACTGCTCGGCGCCGACATCTCCCGCCACCAGGACGGCCCACAGGAATCGGCACAGTGGCGCATCGACCGCATCCTGCCGACCGAGACCTCCGACCCGGACGCCCGCTCCCCGCTCGCCGCACCCGGCGTCGCGGTGCGCGCCGGGGACGCGATCGTCGCGGTGAACGGAGTGCCGGTGGACCCGGTGACCGGCCCCGGCCCCCTCCTCGTCGGTACGGCGGGCAAGCCCGTCGAGCTCACCATCTCCCCGGCCGGCGGGGGCGAGGTACGGCACGCGGTCGTCGTCCCGACCGCCGACGAGGAGCCGCTGCGCTACCACGCCTGGGTCGAGGACCGGCGGGCCTACGTCCACGAGAAGTCCGGCGGACGCCTGGGATACCTCCACGTGCCGGACATGCAGGCGCCCGGCTGGGCCCAGATCCACCGCGACCTGCGCGTCGAGGTGGCCCGGGAGGGCTTGGTCGTGGACGTCCGCGAGAACCGGGGCGGGCACACCTCCCAGCTGGTCGTCGAGAAACTGGCCCGCCGGATCGTCGGCTGGGCGCTGCCGCGCGGGATGCGGCCGTACAGCTATCCGGGAGACGCGCCCCGCGGGCCCGTCGTCGCCGTCGCCAACGAGTTCTCCGGCTCCGACGGGGACATCGTCAACGCGGCGATCAAGGCGCTGGGGATCGGGCCGGTGGTCGGGACGCGGACGTGGGGCGGGGTGATCGGGATCGACAGCCGGTACCGGCTGGTCGACGGGACGCTGATCACTCAGCCGAAGTACGCGTTCTGGCTGGAGGGTTATGAGTGGGGGGTGGAGAACCACGGCGTCGACCCGGACGTGGAGGTGGTGCAGCGGCCTCAGGATTACGGGGCGGGGAGGGACGTGCAGCTGGACGAGGCTGTGAGGTTGGCCTTGGCTGCGTTGGAGGAGACGCCGGCGAAGGTGCCGCCTGGTTTGCCGTAACCGGCGTTGGTGCTGGGCGGGGGTGGGTCGCGCGGCCCGGCGCTGCGGGGTGCCGCTCTCTGTGGGTCGGGAGCCGCCCCAGCGGCACGACTGCCCGCAGCTGGGCGACTACGATGCCCAAGTCAGAGATCACCGGCGTGAGGAGGCACACGCATGGCAGGGGAACCTCAGGACGACTGTCTGTTCTGCAAGATCGTCGCGGGACAGATCCCGGCGACGATCGTCCGCGAGACCGAGACGACCGTGGCCTTCCGGGACATAAATCCCCAGGCACCCACCCACGTCCTGGTGATTCCGAAAGCGCATTACGAGAACGCCGCCTCCCTCGCCACCGGCGCCCCCGAGCTAGCCGCCGACGTCCTGCGCGAGACCCAGGCCGTCGCCGACGACGAGAAGCTGGAGAGCTACCGCACCATCTTCAACACCGGCAGCGGCGCCGGGCAGACCGTCTGGCACGCCCACGCGCACGTCCTCGGCGGCCGCGGCCTGGAATGGCCCCCCGGGTAACTCGTCGTGTCCGTACGTGAACTGGTCGTCCTCGGCACCGCCAGCCAGGTCCCGACCCGGCACCGCAACCACAACGGCTACCTGCTGCGCTGGGACGGCGAGGGCATCCTGTTCGACCCCGGCGAGGGCACGCAGCGCCAGATGCTGCGCGCCGGGGTCGCCGCCCACGACCTGAACCGGATCTGCGTCACGCACTTCCACGGCGACCACTCACTGGGCCTCGCGGGAGTCATCCAGCGCATCAACCTCGACAAGGTCCCGCACGAGGTCACCGCCCACTACCCGCGCTCCGGGCAACGCTTCTTCAACCGGCTGCGGTACGCCACCGCCTACCGCGAAACGGTCGAGCTGGTCGAGGCACCGGTGGCGTCGGACGGGGTGATCGCCGAGACCGGCGGGTACACCCTGGAGGCCCGCAAGCTCTCCCACCCCGTTGAGTCCTACGGCTACCGCCTCATCGAGCCCGACGGCCGCCGCATGCTGCCCGACCGCCTCGCCGCGCACGGCATCAAGGGGCCGGACGTCGGACGGATCCAACGGGAGGGCGTACTCGACGGCGTCTTTCTCCACGACGTCAGCGAGACGCGCCGCGGCCAGCGGTTCGCGTTCGTCATGGACACCCGGCTGTGCGACGGCGTGCACGCACTGGCCGAGGGCTGCGACATGCTCGTCATCGAGTCGACGTTCCTGGACGAGGACGTCGAACTGGCCGCGGAGTACGGTCACTTGACGGCCGCTCAGGCGGCCCGCGTCGCCCGGGACACCGGCGTACGGCATCTCGTCCTCACCCACTTCAGCCAGCGCTACACCGAGCCTGGGGGCACCTCCCGGACGGAGTCTGGGGGAGAGTTCGAACGGCAGGCACGGGCCGCCGGGTTCGAGGGCGAGCTGACCGTCGCGCACGATCTGCTGCGGGTGCCGGTTCCGAAGCGTCGGTGAAACCGCCGTACGATGCTTCGATGCCCATCCCCAAAGCAGAACTGCACCTCCATATCGAAGGCACGCTGGAGCCGGAGCTGGCCTTCGAGCTGGCCGCCCGCAACGGCGTCGAGCTGCCGTACGCCGGCACCGACGAGCTGCGCAAGGCGTACCAGTTCGAGGACCTCCAGTCCTTCCTGAACCTGTACTACGAGCTCATGGCCGTGCTGCGCACCGAGCGGGACTTCGAGGACCTCGCGAACGCCTACCTCGCCCGCGCCGCCGCGCAGGGCGTCCGGCACGCGGAGATCTTCTTCGACCCGCAGGCCCACCTCGCGCGGGGCGTCGGCATGGGCACGGTCGTGGAAGGGCTGTGGCGGGCACTGGGGAACAGCGAGGCCGCGCACGGCGTCTCCACCGAGCTGATCATGTGCTTCCTGCGCGACGAGTCCGCCGCCTCGGCCATGGAGACCCTTCAGGCGGCCCGGCCCCACCTCGACCGGATCGTCGGCGTCGGCCTCGACTCGGCCGAGGTCGGGCACCCGCCGGTGAAGTTCCGCGAGGTGTACGAGGCCGCCGCCGCCCTGGGCCTGCGGCGCGTGGCGCACGCCGGAGAGGAGGGGCCGCCGGAGTACATCACCGAGGCCCTGGACGTGCTCGGCGTCGAGCGGATCGACCACGGGCTGCGCTGCATGGAGGACGAGGCGCTGGTCGCCCGCCTGGTCCGGGACCGGGTCCCGCTGACCGTGTGCCCGCTGTCCAACGTCCGGCTCCGGGCCGTCGACGTCCTGACCGACCACCCGCTGCCGGCCATGCTCGACGCGGGCCTGCTGTGCACGGTCAACTCCGATGACCCGGCCTACTTCGGGGGCTACGCGGGTGACAACTTCGACGCGGTACGCGTGGCGCTGGGCCTGGGCGAGGAGCGGTTGCGTGAGCTGGCCCGCAATTCCTTCGTCGCGGCCTTCCTGGAGCATGACGAGGAGCGGCGGGGGAGGTACCTCGCCGAGGTGGAGGCGTACGAGTTCGGGTAGCCGCGGGCTTCGCGGCGTTGGTGCGGGCCTCTCCGGGGGCTGCCGCCCCCGGACCCCCGCTTCGGCCTGAACGGCCTCGTCCTCAAACGCCGGACGGGCTGAATTGCCCTACCGCCAATGCACCGTTCCGCCCCCCGGAGCGACCGTCGCCTCGATCTTCCCCCTGATCTCCCGCATCACCGCGACAATCCGCCCCTCATGCCCCGGCGTCAGCCGAGCCACCGGCACCGAGCAGCTGATCGCGTCCTGCGCAGGCGTGTCGTACCGCAACGCGAAGCCGAAGCCGACGATCCCGAGCACGCCCTCCTCGCGGTCGACGGAGTAGCCCCGCGCGCGCACCTCCGTCAGATCCGCCACCAGTGACTCCCGGCTCGTGTGCGAGTGGGGAGTCAGCGCCTCGTACGGCCCCGCGGGCAACTCGGCGTCGTCCCGCTCGGCCAGCAGCGCCTTGCCCAGCGCGCCCACGTGGGCCGGCAGCCGCCGCCCGACCCGGCTGATCGTCCTCAGGTACTCGTGCGACTCCCGCGTCGCCAGATACGCCACGTCCCGGCCGTCGAGGCGTCCCATGTGGATCGTCTCGCCCAGCGCCTGGGACGCCTCGTCGAGATACGGCCGTACGACGCGCACGCGCGGGTCGGAGTCGAGGTAGCTCGTGCCGGTGAGCAGGGCGTGGATGCCGATGCCGTACAGCGAGCCGGTGACGTCCGTGCGAACCCAGCCGCGCGAGATCAGGGTCTGCAACAGCGCGTACATCGAGCTGCGCGGCACGCCCAGCTCGTCCGCGAGCTCCTGCAATCGTGCCGGACGGTCGCCGCGCGCGGCCAGCAGCTCCAGCAGCTCGACCGTGCGTGCCGCCGACTTCACCTCGCGGACGCCGCCTGTCTCTGACATGCGCCGATCGTAAACGGGGGCGACCGGCCATTGACGGGTCTCGTTCGGCTATCTAACCTTCATTTTCATACATAGATGATGTCTACATGGGGAGATGCGCCGGTGAACCTCGCCATTACAGACGTACGGCTGACCCCGATCCTCGTCGCCGACCCGCCGCTGCTGAACACGCAGGGCGTCCACCAGCCGTACACGCCCCGGCTGATCGTGGAGGTCGTGACGGCGGAGGGGGTCACGGGGGTTGGAGAGACGTACGGCGACACCAAGTACCTGGAGCTGGCACGGCCGTTCGCCGAGAAGCTGAAAGGGCGTCAAGTCAGTGATCTGAACGGCCTGTTCCGCATCGCCGACGAGGTTTCCGTCGACGACTCCCGTGTCGTGGGCCAGGTCGACGTCGGCGGGCTGCGCGGTGTCCAGACCGCCGACAAGCTGCGGCTGTCCGTCGCCTCCGCCTTCGAGGTCGCCTGCCTCGACGCCCTCGGCAAGGCGCTCGGCCTGCCCGTGCACGCGCTGCTCGGCGGCAAGGTGCGGGACGCGGTCGAGTACAGCGCGTACCTGTTCTACAAGTGGGCCGGCCATCCCCAGGGCGTGGCGGCGGAGAAGGACGACTGGGGCGCCGCCGTCGACCCGGCCGGGGTCGTCGAACAGGCGCGCAAGTTCACCGAGCGGTACGGGTTCACCTCCTTCAAGCTGAAGGGCGGTGTCTTCCCGCCGGAGGAGGAGATCGCGGCCGTACGGGCCCTGGCCGAGGCGTTCCCCGGGCATCCGTTGCGGCTGGACCCCAACGGGGCGTGGAGTGTGGAGACTTCGCTGAAGGTGGCCAAGGAGCTCGGGGACGTCCTCGAGTACCTGGAGGACCCGGCGCTCGGCGTCCACGCCATGGCCGAGGTGGCCGCCGGCACCGACGTGCCGCTCGCCACCAACATGTGCGTGACGACCTTCGCCGAGATCAAGGAGGCGTTCACGCGCGATGCCGTCCAGGTGGTGCTCTCCGACCACCACTACTGGGGCGGGCTGCGCAACACGCAGCAACTGGCCGCCATCTGCCGCACCTTCGGTGTCGGGGTGTCCATGCACTCCAACACCCACCTGGGGATCAGCCTGGCCGCGATGACCCACGTCGCGTCCACCGTGCCGAACCTCCACCACGCCTGCGACTCCCACTACCCCTGGCAGTCGGAGGACGTGCTCACCGAACGGCTGACCTTCGACGACGGCAAGGTCACCGTCTCCGACGCGCCCGGCCTCGGCGTCGAACTCGACCGTGACCAGCTGGAGTTCCTGCACCGGCGGTGGCTCGACGACGACGGTTCGCTGCGCGAGCGCGACGACGCGGCGGCGATGCGGGTCGCCGAGCCGGAGTGGGTCGCGCCGTCGGTGCCTCGCTGGTAGCCGCCGGGTACCAGCCGGGCCGCACGAGGCGGTGGGCGCGATGACCCGATCCGGGTCACGACGACCTGAAGCGAGGCGCGGCTCGGGCGTGAGCGCGGCACGTTGTCGGTGGTGTGGTGCAGACTGGCCTGATCGGCACCACGTCATGGGAGCGCACCGTGATCGCGTCCACCGCATCCCTCGGAGAGGACCACCGCAACCGGCCCCAGGTCGACCCGCTGGCCGCCCTGCGCAGGCCGGACGATCCGCCGTGGGACGTGTATCTGACGGGCACGGTCTTCCTCGACATCGTCTTCACCGGGCTCGACTCCGCCCCGGTGCGCGGGACCGAGTCCTGGGCGCGCGGGATGGGGTCGAGCCCCGGCGGCGTGGCCAACATGGCGACCGCGCTGGCACGGCTCGGCCTGAGGACCTCGTTGGCGGCCGCGTTCGGCGACGACCACTACGGCGACTACTGCTGGGACGCGCTGGAAACCGGCGAGGGCATCGATCTCGAGCCGTCCCGCACGGTCCCCGGCTGGCACTCCCCGGTCACCGTCTCCATGGCGTACGAGGGCGAGCGCACGATGGTCTCGCACGGCCACGAGCCGCCCCCGGAGGAGCCCGCGCCCGACTGCCCCCCACGCGCGCGTGCCGCCATCGCCTCCCTCACGCCCGGCACCCGCGCCCCTTGGATCGCCCAGGCCGCGAGCAAGGGCGCCCGCGTCTTCGCCGACGTCGGCTGGGACGACACCGGGGCGTGGGACCTGGCGAGCCTGGCCGACCTCGCCCACTGCGAGGCGTTCCTGCCCAACGCGGACGAGGCGATGCGCTACACGGGCGCGACCTGCCCGCGCGCCGCCGCACACGCGCTCACCGAGCACGTACCGCTCGCGGTCGTCACCCTCGGCGCGGACGGCGCGTACGCGGTGGACCGGCGGACCGGCGAGAGCGCCGAGGTACCGGCCATCGCCGTCGAGGCCCTCGACCCGACCGGCGCGGGGGACGTCTTCGTGGCGGGCTTCGTCACCGGCACGCTGGCCGGCTGGCCGCTGGCCGACCGCCTGGCCTTCGCGGGCCTGACGGCCGCGCTCTCCGTCCAGGAATTCGGGGGGTCGCTGTCGGCGCCGGGCTGGTCCGAGATCGGGGCGTGGTGGCGCAAGGTCCAGTCGCTCGACCGGCAGGATCCGGCGGCCCTGAGACGGTACGCGTTCCTGGCGGGCCTGGTGCCGGAGGAGGGAGCGGCACGGCCGTGGCCGCTCAGGCGGGCGGTGCCGACGATCGGGTTCCGCAGGTCGGCGTGAGGGGGCGGCACCCTTCAGCGCCGGTGCGTACGGTCCGCGCCATCCAATCCGTCCCAGCGTTTGAGGACGAAGAGCCCTAGTCGGCGGGCTGAGGGCGGAGCCCCCCGGCCTCAGCCCGCCGAGACCGTCAGTCGGACAGTCCCGTCCGGCGAAGCCAGCAGCACAGGAGTTTCCGGCCCTCCGAGATCCCGTACGGCAGCCCGGTCCTCGGCCGAAACCCCCTCCGCCTCGGTCACCACCGCCGCCGCCTCCAACGACTTCGCTCCCGAAGCCACCGCCATCGCCACCGCCGTACGCAGCGCGCTCAGCCGCAGCGACTCGAGGGCGACGGTTCCGGCGACATACGTACGGCCCGTCTCGTCCCGCACGGCCGCCCCCTCGGGCACACCGTTACGGGCCCGCGCCGAACGGGCCAGGGTGACGATCTTGCGGTCCTCGGGGTCAAGCGCACTGTCGGTCATGCCCTGAGCATACGAAGAACCACACCTGTCACCCCGCCACGGGGTACATCGCCCCGCGCCGCCCCTCCGCCGACGCCAGCCACTCCAGCTTCGCCGCCGTGTTCGCCTCGTCCAGCGGCGTGTGCAGCACCACCGTGAGGTCGGGCCGCGCCGGCAGCTTCATCGCCGTCGATTCCACGCACAACAGCCCGACCAGCGGATGGTCGAGCTCCTTGCGGATCTGCCCGGCGTCCTCGATGTCCCGCCGCTCCCACAGCTCGGAGAACTCGGTACTGGCGGCCTTCAGGTCCGTCAGCACGGCCTGGTAGCCCTCGTCGTCGGGGTACGCCGAGCACGCGGCCCGGAACTGGGCGACGACCGTGCGCGCGTTGCGCTCCCAGCTCTTGGAACGCGACCGGTACAGCGGATCGGTGAAGAAGTCGACGATGCAGTTCTGCGTGGTGTCGGGCCGCATCCCGAGCACCGCCGCGGCGGCGTCGTTGTACAGCACGCAGTTGTAGTACATGTCCATGATGTGGGCCGGATACGGCATCCACGCGTCGATCAGCCGCCGCAGCCCCTCGCACATGTGCTGCTTCTCGGGCTCGACCTCGGGCACGGGCGGATTCAGCCCGGCGAGGACGTACAGATGCCGCCGCTCGGCGTTGCGCAGCCGCAGGACGCGCGCGACCGAGTCGAGGACCTGCGGGGAGACGGAGATGTCCCGCCCCTGCTCCAGCCACTGGTACCAGGAGGCGCCCACCCCGGCGAGCACGGCGACCTCCTCGCGCCGCAGCCCGGGCGTCCGGCGCCGGGCCCCGCCGTCCGGCAGCCCCGCCTCGGCCGGGGAGACCCGGGCCCGCCGGCTCATCAGGAACTCGCGCAGCTCGCGTAGCCGGTGCGCCTTGCCCGCGTCCGTCTCGACCACGTCCGCCACGTACTCCCCCTGATCCTGTTCAGGCCCCTGCTCAAGCCCGTGCTGAAGCCTCGGGCCCTGCCTGGTGGTACCACCAACAGGACAACTTCCCGCTCCCCACGGCTATTCCGGTGCCCGCAGGCTCTTGCCCATGGCGATCGACACCGACCCCACCACTTCCGCAAGTCCCTCGCTCGACACCCCCCGGCTGTCGACGCGCGACAAGCTCGTCCTCTTCGTGCTGTGCGCGGCCCAGTTCATGGTCGCGCTCGACTTCTCCGTCCTGAACGTCGCCCTGCCCGTCCTCGGCGCGGACCTCGGCATGAGCCAGTCCGCCCTGCAGTGGGCGGTCACGGCGTTCGCGCTGCCGTCCGGCGGCTTCCTGCTCCTCTTCGGCCGCATGGGCGACCTGTACGGCCGTCGCCTGCTGTTCCTGACGGGCCTGGCCCTGTTCGGCGCGGCCTCGCTGCTGGCGACGTTCGCCTGGGACCCGGCGTCGTTCCTCGCCGGACGCGCGCTGCAAGGCCTCGGCGCGGCGGCGATCGTACCCACCGGCATGTCCCTGCTGACCACTACCTTCCCCGAGGGTCCCGCCCGCGACCGCGCGCTCGGCATCTCGGGCACCCTCCTCTCCCTCGGCTTCACCGTCGGCATGGTGGCCGGCGGTGTCCTCACCGACGTGCTCGGCTGGCGCTCCACGATGGGCCTTCTCACGCTGTTCGCCCTGCTCGTGCTGCCCCTCGCACCGGCGTTGCTGCCGGAGTCCCGCACTCCTGAGCGCCCGCGCCTGGACGTGCCCGGCGCCATCACGGTCACCGGCGGGCTGCTCTCGCTGATCTACGCCCTGTCGACGGCCGCCGACCACGGTTTCGGCCGTACGGACGTCATCGTGACGCTGGTCGCGGGCGTGCTGCTCCTCGCCGCCTTCGTCGCCGTCGAGTCCCGTACGGCGGCGCCCCTGGTCTCCCTGCCCATGTTGCGCCGCCGCACGGTGGCGTGGGGCAACCTGGGCGGTCTGGTCACCTTCTCGATGATGTCGACGGTCGTGTTCGTGCTGACCCTCTACCTCCAGGAGGTCCTGGGCCTGTCCGCCTTCGAGACGGGGCTCGTCTTCGGCGTCCAGGGCGTGCTGTCGGCGGTGGCGGGCTCGTACGCCGCGAAGGTCATCGGCCGCTTCGGTGCCCGCCGTACGCTCGTCGCCTCTCTCACCGGCCAGGGCGCCCTGATCGCGACCCTGCTGGCCCTCGACGAGGGCGGCTGGTCGGTGTGGCTGGCCACGGCCGCCGTCTCGCTGGCGAGCATGTGCCACCTGGGCGCGATCATCTCGTACGGCCTGACGGTCACCTCCGGCGTCCCGGACGAGGAGCAGGGCCTGGCCACCGGCCTGGTCACCTCGACCCAGCAGGTGGGGATCACCATCGGCATCCCGCTCCTCGGCGTGCTGGCCACCACGTCCTCGGACCTGATGTCCGGCGTCCACACGGTGCTGGCCCTCGACGCGGCGATCGTCCTGGCGGCGGCGGTACTGGTCGGCGTGGGACTGCGCACCGGCCGCGGGACCCGGGCCTGACGGGGGTGGGCCCGAGGGGCGCCCCGCCGACCGGACACGGCCGCGCGGGGCGCCCACCTCCGGGTGCCGCCGCCCGGGAAGCCTCGAAGCGGCGTACGGCTTCGCGGCTTACGCTGAATCCTTCACGAGCGGTCCTTCACGAGCGGTCGAGGCGGAGCCGCTCGGCCCTCGGCAGGCCCGCCACCACCAGGTCGTACGAGTCCTCGATGAGCTCGCGGACCAGCCGGTCCGGGAGGTCGCCGTCGGCCGTCACCGTGTTCCAGTGGCGCTTGTTCATGTGCCAGCCGGGGATGATCTGGCCGGGGTGCTCGCCGCGCAGGCGGATCGCGTCGTCCGGGTCGCACTTGAGGTTGACCGTGAGCGGGCGGGCGTCCAGGTTCGTGAGGGCGAAGAGCTTGCCCCGGACCTTGAAGACCGAGGTCTCCGGGTCGAACGGGAAGTCCTCCACGACCGCGTTGAAGGACAGGCAGAACGCGCGCAGCTCCTGCGGGGTCACTCCGGCTCCTTCTCCTCGTCCTCCGGCGGATCCAGCGGGCCCACCGGCTCCACCAGCACCGTCACGATCTTGTTCCGGCGGCCCGCCGCGGCCTCCGCAGTCAGACGCAGCTCGCGGCCGTCGGGGAGGTCGACCGCCGACGAGGCGCCGGCGATGGGGACCCGGCCCAGGGCCTTGGCGAGCAGGCCGCCGACCGTCTCCACGTCCTCGTCGTCGTACTCCTCCAGGCCGTACAGCTCGCCGAGGTCGGTGATGTCGAGGCGGGCGGTGACGCGGTAGCGGTCGTCGCCGAGGTCCTCCACGGGCGGCAGCTCACGGTCGTACTCGTCGGTGATCTCGCCGACGATCTCCTCGAGGATGTCCTCGATGGTGACGATGCCGGCCGTGCCGCCGTACTCGTCGATGACGACAGCCACGTGGTTGCGGTCCTGCTGCATCTCGCGCAGCAGGTCGCCGGCGTTCTTGGTGTCGGGGACGAAGGCCGCCGGGCGCATGGCCGTGGAGACCAGTTCGCTCTCCGCTTCCCGGCTGATGTGCGTCTTGCGGACCAGATCCTTCAGGTACACGATCCCGACGATGTCGTCCTCGCTCTCACCGGTCACCGGGATGCGGGAGAAGCCGGAGCGCAGGGCGAGGGTGAGGGCCTGGCGGATGGTCTTGTAGCGCTCGATGACGACGAGGTCGGTCCTCGGGACCATCACCTCCCGGACGAGGGTGTCGCCCAGCTCGAAGACCGAGTGCACCATGCGGCGCTCGTCGTCCTCGATCAGGGACTCGGCCTCGGCGAGGTCGACCAGCGCGCGCAGCTCCGCCTCGGAGGCGAAGGGGCCGCGGCGGAAGCCCTTGCCGGGGGTGAGCGCGTTGCCGATGAGGATGAGGAGGGAGGGGATCGGGCCCATGACGCGGGCCAGCGGCACCAGGATGTACGCGGCCGCCGTCGCCGTGTTCAGCGGGTGCTGGCGGCCGATGGTGCGCGGGGAGACACCGACCGCGACGTACGACACCAGGACCATGACGCCGATCGCGACCAGGAGGGCCTCGGTGGTGCCGGCGAACTCCTGGAGGCAGGCGTAGGTGATGAGGGCGGCCGCGGCCATCTCGCAGGCGACGCGGACCAGCAGCGCCACGTTGAGGTAGCGGGTGGGGTCGGCGGCGACCCGGGCGAGCTTGGCGCTGCCCCGGCGGCCGGTGCGTACGGCCTCCTCGGCGCGGAAGCTGGAGACGCGCGCGAGGCCCGCCTCCGCGCAGGCGGCGAGCCACGCCACGACGACCAGGGCGATCGCGCCGGAGACGAGGGTGGGGCTCATGACACGGTCGGGGCCGGGGACGGGCCGGTCAGGCCCTTCTCCGCACGCCAGCCGTCCACGATGGCCGCCTGGAGGCCGAACATCTCGGCCTTCTCGTCCGGCTCCTCGTGGTCGTAGCCCAGCAGGTGCAGCACTCCATGGACGGTCAGGAGCTGGAGCTCCTCGTCCATGGAGTGCTGCGTGTCCGCTTCCGCCCCCTGCTTGGCGGCGACCTCGGGACACAGCACGATGTCGCCGAGGAGCCCCTGCGGGGGTTCGGCCTCGTCCTTGGACGGCGGGCGCAGCTCGTCCATGGGGAAGGACATGACATCGGTCGGGCCGGGCAGGTCCATCCACTGGATGTGCAGCTGCTCCATGGCGTCGGCGTCCACGACGATCACCGAGAGCTCGGAGAGCGGGTGGATGCGCATCCGCGCGAGCGCGTAGCGGGCGATGTCGAGGATCGCCTGCTCGTCGACCTCGGTTCCGGACTCGTTGTTGACGTCGATCGACATGGTGGTGCTCGGTCTACTTCCCCTTGTGCCCGGACTTGCCCCGGCCCTTGTGCGTGCCGTTCTGAGTGCCGTGCTTGTTGTCGTACTCCTCGTAGGCGTCGACGATACGGCCGACCAGCTTGTGCCGTACGACATCGTGGGACGACAACCGGGAGAAGTGGACGTCGTCCAGGCCCTCAAGGATGTCCTGGACCTGGCGCAGGCCGGACTTCGTCCCGGTCGGGAGGTCCACCTGCGTCACGTCACCCGTGATCACGATCTTCGAGTCGAAGCCGAGGCGGGTGAGGAACATCTTCATCTGCTCGGGGCTGGTGTTCTGGGCTTCGTCCAGGATGATGAAGGCGTCGTTGAGGGTGTTGTGCGTCAGCAGGTAGTCCTGGGTGACGTACAGCGAGTCCTCGGCGGCCACCTGGATGCAGACGGTTTCCTCCTTGCCTGCGGGCTCGATGCTGTCGATGAAGCGCATCGGGCGTCCGCCGCCTCCGGCCGCGTGGTACTTGTCGCGCTTGCGGGCCAGACGGAAGGGCTCTATGCCTTCGGGGAGGCGGATGTCGATGATGTGGGTGTCGCGGCGGTGCGCGCCCAGTGCACTCCCCTGCTTACGCCCCTCGGCCATACGACGTCGGGTGTACGCGACACCACCCAGCGACTGGACCAACGAGATCACGTCGTCACGGAGCAAGATGGACGTGGTCGTGTACTTGATGCGGCAGGTGCGATCGGACTGGGTCTCTGGGCCTCCGTCGGTGTCGAGGAGCCCTTGGAGCACCGCGAGGCGCACTTCGGCCGAGTTGTACAGGTAGTCGTCCGGCACGAACTTGGAGTACGACTTGCTGCCGAGCAGGTCCAAGGTGCGCAGCGCCTGCTTGAGCGGATGTGTCAGCCGGCCTCCCTCAGCGTCGCGGGGTGTCGGCATACGGTTGATGAGGTAGTCGTAGCCGCCACGCGACCGCACCTTGATGCCGGGCACTGCCGTCTCCAGAGCCGAGACCAACTCCAGGTCGGCCGTGGTGAACGAAGGTGTACGGCGCCCGGAGACGCAGCCGTCGCCGAGTAGCAGCCCCAGCGCGTACGGGTCCAGCGGAACCTCGCGTTCGGGGAAGCAGACCGGCGCCGTTAGCAGCGGCAGCTCGTACCGGCGATAGTGCGCCGCCCGCAGGTTGCCGATCATCTCCTGGGTCTCCAGGACCCGCCACGGCTTGTCGCGGCGTTTGTCGTCGCGCGTCCGGACCGTCCACAGGTGCTCGCCGCAGCAGAGGGTCCAAGCCCCGTCCTGGGACGTGACTCGGTAGACGTCCTTCTCGCCCTGCGGGTAAACGCCCAGGACCGGGGTCGGCTCACCATTCGAACCGATGACCAGGTCACCGACCTGAAGATCGCCGATGGGGCGCCAGCCATCCGGTGTGAGGACGTTTGTGAAGATCGGGTGTGCGCGACCTCTCATATACGCCAGCGGCGCCACCTCAATAGTCCCCGCCGCCATCAACCGAGGAATCGAGTCAGGATCAAGCATGTCGTGAAGCGCGTCATACAGCGGCCGCAGATAAGGGTCGATCTTCTCGTACAGCGTTCCAGGCAGGAAGCCGAGCCGCTCGCCCGCCTCGACCGCCGGCCGGGTCAGGATGATGCGGTTGACCTGCTTGGACTGCAGAGCCTGCACCGCCTTGGCCATGGCGAGGTAGGTCTTGCCGGTACCGGCGGGGCCGATACCGAAGACGATCGTGTGCTTGTCGATGGCGTCGACGTACCGCTTCTGGTTGAGGGTCTTGGGGCGGATCGTGCGGCCGCGAGAGGACAGGATGTTCTGCGTGAGCACCTCGGCCGGGGTCTCCTGGCCGTCGCTCTCCCCGTTCTCGCTCGCCTTGAGCATGGCGATCGAGCGTTCCACTGCGTCCTCCGTCATCGGCTGCCCGGTGCGGAGCACCAGCATCATCTCTTCGAACATGCGCGAAATGAGGGCGACATCGACTGGGTCGCCGACCACGCTGATCTCGTTGCCCCGGACGTGGATGTCGGCTGCCGGGAAGGCCTTCTCGATCACGCGCAGCAGGGAGTCGCCGGACCCCAGCACGGTCACCATGGGGTGCTGGGCGGGGACGGTGAACTGTGCTCTCGCCTGTCCCTGTGCGGGTGTGTGAGCTGTGGGTGTCTGAGTCATGGGCCGGCTCTGTAGGCCTTGCTCGTCCTCCTCGAAACGACTCGCGCGCCACGTGGGCCGCCTGGCGATTTCAAGGGTACGCCGGGGTACTGACAACGCCGTAGGCCTTTTCGGCACCGGCCTCCTTTCGGGCCCTCTGGCGTGGCGGGGGCCTTCCTCGGGTGCTGTCGTCCCACCGATCTTGAAGCTCCGCCTCTCCGGGTCGGCGGAGGCGCGGCTTGTTGATCTTGAGGTGTCGGGCGGGGTTGGGCGTCGGCCGGAATTCACCTTGCCGTCCTCCAACACTCACGCATCAATGGAATCGGTAGTTCCGATGGGCCGTCAGATCCGCGCCTCGCGCAGCGTTCCGCACCGCGTCCGCGAGGCAGTCGTCCGCCGGAACTCGCCTCTCCCGTCCATCCCCACATGGCAATCCCACTCGGGAAGGGAACCGGATCCCATGAGACGCAAGCGAACGACAACAGGTGCGGCCCTCGCAGCCGGCGCCCTCGCGATCACCGGCCTCGCTCTCGCCCCCACCGCCGCGGCCGTCACCCCGGACACCGCGACGATCACCGCCGACTGCGGCACCTTCGGTGGCGGCGAGGCCACGCTGACGGCGACGCAGGACGGCACCGCCGCCACGGTCACCGTCAAGTCCTCCGCGATCACCGCGCCGATCGCGCTGGGAGCGGACTCCATCTCTTCGACGCTCACCTTCGTGAAGGCGGGCGGCGGCACCACCGCCTTCACCGGCACCGAGAACCCGGCCATGGCCGCCGGCGACCCCGTCACCGTCGGCCCGCTCGCCGGGACCGTCGCCTCCGGGGACAGCCTGGAGGCGGGCGGCGGCTCGCTGCGGATGACCGTCATCGGCATCACGATCACGTGCACGGCCACCGGTCCGCAGTCGCCGGGCCCGTTCGTGTTCGACTGACCCTTCGACGGCTGTCTGTCGTGACGGGCGCGGTCCCGGCGTCGCCTACAGCGCGTCGGGGCCGCGCTCGCCCGTCCGCACCCGTACGGCCGTCTCCACCGGCAGCACCCACACCTTCCCGTCCCCGATCTTCCCCGTCTGCGCGGCCTTGACGATCGCGTCGATGACGGTGTCCGAGTCGGCGTCCGCTACGACGACCTCGATCCGGACCTTGGGGACCAGGTCGACCTGGTACTCGGCGCCGCGGTACACCTCGGTGTGGCCGCGCTGACGGCCGTAGCCACTGGCCTCGGTCACGGTCAGGCCGTGCACGCCGAGCTCCTGGAGGGCGGTCTTGACCTCGTCGAGGCGGTACGGCTTGACGATCGCGGTGATGAGCTTCATGCCTGGGGCTTGACCTTCTGGGCGGAGTGGACGGGGGAGGGTGACCGGGGCGCCATTGCCCAGGGCGCTGTGATCGTATGACGGTCTCGGCGTGCACCGTAAGGTGCGGGCCCGTGTGCTCCTGCTCCGCGCGGCGAGGGCACGGTCGGTCTGTTGTACGGCGGGGCTCTGTGGATCAGGGAGAATGGGCCCCATGAGCGTTCGCAGCCAGTCATCCCAGCCGTCGGAATCGCCGGAGGCCGCCCACCGGGCGGGCTTCGCCTGTTTCGTCGGCCGCCCCAACGCGGGCAAGTCCACCCTCACGAACGCTCTCGTCGGGCAGAAGGTGGCGATCACGGCGAATCAGCCGCAGACGACGCGGCACACGGTACGGGGGATCGTGCACCGCCCGGACGCGCAGCTGATCCTGGTGGACACCCCGGGCCTGCACAAGCCGCGCACGCTGCTGGGCGAGCGGCTGAACGACGTGGTGCGGACCACCTGGGCAGAGGTGGACATCATCGGCTTCTGCCTGCCGGCGAACGAGAAGCTGGGCCCCGGTGACCGCTTCATCGCCAAGGAACTGGCGGGTATCCGGAAGACCCCCAAGGTCGCGATCGTCACGAAGACGGACCTGGTGGACTCCAAGACCCTCGCCGAGCAGTTGATCGCGATCGACCAGCTGGGCAAGGAGCTGGGCTTCGAGTGGGCGGAGATCGTCCCGGTGTCGGCGGTCGGCGACAAGCAGGTGAGCCTGCTGGCGGACCTGCTGGTCCCGCTCCTCCCGGAGGGCCCGGCCCTCTACCCCGAGGGCGACCTGACGGACGAGCCCGAGCAGGTCATGATCGCCGAGCTGATCCGAGAGGCGGCCCTGGAGGGCGTACGCGACGAGCTTCCCCACTCCATCGCGGTCGTGGTGGAGGAGATGCTGCCCCGCGAGGACCGGCCGGCGGACAAGCCGCTCCTCGACATCCACGCCAACCTCTTCATCGAGCGGCCCAGCCAGAAGGGGATCATCATCGGTCCCAAGGGCAAGCGGCTGAAGGACGTCGGCATCAAGTCGCGCAAGCAGATCGAGGCGCTGCTCGGCACGCCGGTGTTCCTCGACCTGCATGTGAAGGTGGCGAAGGACTGGCAGCGGGACCCGAAGCAGTTGCGGCGGCTGGGTTTCTGACGGGTGGGGCCACGCCTCGTCCGGGACAGTCACAGGCCGGCCCAGCGCAGGATGGTGGCCGTGGCTTCGGCGCGGGTCGTGGGGGAGAGGTTCGCGAGCCTGGCGTGGTGGTTGATCCCCTCGGCCCGGAGGATGCGGGAGTCCCGGGTGCCGGGGCCCAGGCGGAAGGGTTCGGCGACCGCGGGGTCCTGGGTGCCGTTGACGAAGAGCAGGCGGCTGCCCGCCGTGCGGACCCAGCGGTCGATGTCGGGCATCGCGCGGGCGTCGTAGCGCATCGGGATGTCGCGGGGGACGAAGTTGCGGGGGTCCACGGGGTCCGGGTAGCGCAGGAGACCCTTCAGGTGGGCCGTGGAGACGGTGCCGTACCCGAGCTGCGTGCCCAGTTGGTAGAAGTACGGGATGTAGTGCTCCGCGACCGGATCGGCGTACACCTCGAGTACCGCCGTGGTGTCCAGCCAGCTGTAGAGCTCGTCGGTCGTTGCCTCCGGGCCGGGCACGGTGGCGCAGGCCGACGCGGGGTGGTTCTGCCAGAACATCGCCGGCGCCCGCAGCACCGCCGTCTCGAAGGCCTTGTCGGCGCTGCCCACGATGCGGAACGTGGCGCCGGTGGACGCCGCCCAGGCCTTGTAGCGGGCGACCATCTCCCCCCGGCGCAGCAGTAGCTGCCGCTGCGCCGTCTTGAGGGCGTCGCGGCAGGAGGGCGTGCCCACCGTGTCGAGGAACCTCAAATACGCGGAGTCGTCGTGGTCGTCGACGTTGTTCGGGGCCGAGTACGCGACCGTGCCGTCCACGTCGCCCGGGTGGAAACGGCGGTGGTAGACGGAGGCCATGCCGCCCTTGCTGCCGCCCGTCGAGATCCACGTTCCGCGGTAGAGCTTCCTGAACAGCTGTACGACACGGTGGTGGTCCTCGGCGGCCTGCCGGACGGTCAGGTGGGACCAGTCCACCGTCGCCGGGCGGGAGGTGCCGAAGAAGCGGTGCTCGACTCCGATCTGGTTGCCGTCGAGCAGTTCGGTCGGTTCGGTCCGACGCGGTGACAGCGGTACCTCGTAGCCCGTCGTGGACAGCACCGTGGGACGGTCCGCCGCTTTGTGGAGCAACGTCAGCCGCTGCTCGAAGGTGCCTGCCGACGGACGGGCGTGATCGACCGGCTGGCGCAGACCGAGGACGAAGAAGCGGTACCCCGGATCCGCGGCCGGCCGTTCCTCGATCACCCGCAGGCCGGGCAGGGCCCGCAGGGCGTCGAGGATGTCGCCCTGCCGGGAAACGGACCCGTCGCCCGTCCGGGAACCTCCCCACTCGGCCGTCGCCGGCATGGCGGGCGCGGCCGCCGTCAGGGTCAGGACCCCTGCCATCGCCGTCGCCGCCGTCACCAGGCGCCTGCTCCACGTTCGCATCGCGATTCCTCCCCGACCGACTGTCGCTGTCTGTCTCCGACCGCTTCAGTACAGCCGCCGGGCGGCACGGGGAGATCCCCCGCGGGCGGGGGGCGTATCCCTCGTGCGGGGGAGAGCGGCGGGGAGGGGAGCGGGGAGGGCAGCGGACGAGAGCAGCGGGGCGGAGGAAGCCGTACGGTCAGGTCTGGCTGGGGGACATGTCCTGCAAGCCCACCACCCGCAGCAACCGCAACCGCTCGTACGACTCCGAACCCGGGCGGGCCGTGTGGACGATCAGCAGGTGGTGGTGTTCGTGGTTGAGGAGGACCTCGCAGTCCAGTTCCAGGAGGCCCACCAGGGGGTGGCGGAAGCGCTTGGTCGACGAGCGGCGCAGGGCCACCTCGTGTTCGTCCCACAAGCGGGCGAACTCCTCGCTGCCCGAGCGTAGTTCGGCGGCCAGCGCGGCCGGTTCCGGGTCGTCGGGGCGGGCGGCCGCGACCGCGCGCAGGTTCGAGACGTGGGCGCGGGCGTGGTCCGGGAGGTCCTCCGGAGGGTAGAGGTCGCGGGCCGTCGGGTCGAGGAAGAAGCGGCGGACGAGGTTGCGTTCGCGTGGTGGGCGCGCGAAGGCGTCGCCGCTCAGCGCCCTTGCCATCACGTTCTGCGCGAGGACGTCACCGCAGTCGGTCAGCACCTGCGCCGGGGTGTCGTGCAGGCGGTCCAGGACCAGGAGGAGGCCAGGGCGTACGTGCGCGGAAGTGGTCTCGCGGCGCGGTGGTTCCTCTCCGGCCAGGTGGAAGAGGTGGTCGCGTTCGTCGTCCGTCAGGCGCAGGGCCCTGGCCAGCGCGCTCAGCATGCATCGGGGACGTCAACGACCGCAGCCCTGAACATCCGTGACGCTTCCTCGGCGTCCGAGCCGGAGGCCGACGAGCGGCGGTCGGGACCGCGAGGAAGCTCCACAAGGAAAACGCCCCGGCATCCAACCGAAAGGCCGCAGGCGGTGGCCGTCTACGACCCTTGACAGGCCCGGCCCTCATGGGTGGGGTTTCGCCCCCGCCGCGCCGGCTGACCATTCAGTGCTGCGCCCGCAGCACCTCCCGGTACCAGTCGTACGACGCCTTCGGCGTCCTCTCCAGCGTCCCGTAGTCCACGTGCACCAGCCCGAACCGGCGTGCGTACCCCTCCGCCCACTCGAAGTTGTCCAGGAGCGACCACACGAAATAGCCGCGTACGTCCACCCCCGCCTCCACCGCCCGGTGCAGCGCCCGGATGTGGCCGTCCAGGTAGGTGATGCGGGCCTGGTCGTCACGGCCCTCGTACGAGCAGCCGTTCTCGGTGATGACGATCGGCGGGAGTCGGTCGCCGTAGCGGGCGTGGAAGGTGGTCAGCAGCTCGGTCAGGCCCTCGGGGACCACCGGCCAGCCGAAGTCCGTGACCGGGACTCCTTCGATCTCCCGGACGGAGAAGGGGAGTTCGGCCGGGATGGTGAGACCGCCGAACTCGATGTCCGCGCCCTGCGGCGCGCCCACCCGTGTCGGCGCGTAGTAGTTGATGCCGTACCAGTCCAGCGGCTCGCCGATGATCTTGAGGTCGGCCGGGACGTCCCCCGGCATCAACTCGCCGAGGCCCGCCGGGTATTCGCCCAGCAGCACCGGGTCCGCGAACAGGCGGTTCAGCAGGACGTCGTAGAACTCCGCCGCCTCCACGTCCGCGGGCTCCCGCGACGCCGGCCAGGTCGGCCCGTGGGAGTTCGCGATCCCGATGTCCGTGGCGCCGGCCGCGCGCAGGGCACGTACGCCGAGACCGTGGGCGAGCAGCTGGTGGTGGGCGGCCGGGAGCGCGTCGAACATCAGCTGCTTGCCCGGTGCGTGCGCGCCGAGGGCATGGCCGAACAGCGTGTGTTCGGCCGGCTCGTTGATCGTGATCCACTTCTGCACTCGGTCGCCCAGCCGGTCCGCCACGACCGACACGTACTCCGCGAAACGCGACGCGGTGTCCCGCTCCAGCCAGTCCAGTCCCAACGGCAGGTCCCAGTGGAACAGCGTCGGCACCGGCCGTATCCCCGCCGCGCACAGCTCGTCCACCAGGCGGTCGTAGAAGTCCAGGCCGCCTGCGAAGCGCACCCGCGGCCAGGAGATCGAGAAGCGGTACGCGTCCACGCCGAGGCCGGCCAGGAGCGCCACGTCCTCGCGGTAGCGGTGGTAGTGGTCGCAGGCCACCGCCGCCGTCGAGCCGTCCTTCACCCGTCCGGGCTCGGCCGTGAAGGCGTCCCAGACGGACGCCTCGCGCTCGTCGGCCGCGCCCTCGATCTGGTGGGCCGAGGTCGACACGCCCCACAGGAAGCCGTCGGGGAACGCCGGGAGCTCAGGTACCTCAGGTACGGGTATCGGGTTCGTCGCCATGCGCCGGATCATCCGTACCGGGGGTAACGGAAGTCAACCGGCGGGCGTGAACAGCGAGTTGCTTACGCGCCCTCCTTCAAGACCCTGGAGATCAGTTTCCGCTGCTCGTCCGTGAGCCGGGGATCGGCCGCGTACACCGTCTTCCCGTCCACGGTGATCTGGTAGCTGAAGCCGTCCGGCACCCCGATGGGGGGCGTGCCCCGGCCGGAGGCCACCGCGCTCTCGGCCAGGGCGTGCCACTCCTGGGCATCGGGCCGCCCCGAGGTGTCCACCTCGGCATGCCGCTCGATGCCCGCGAATCCGCCCGTGCGCCTCACCTGAATACGCATGGGTTCCTGTCTAGTACGGAGTCAGAGGATGCGCACCCCGACTTGCTCCCATGCCTTCTCCACGGCCTGGAGCTCCTCGCCCCCGTCGCCGTACCGCTCCCGCGCCGCCTTCACCGTCAGCTTGGCGAAGTCGGTGAACAGCGCCCGCTCCGTCAGCTCGCCGCCGGTCAGGACGTCGTACCAGACCTGGCCCGCCTTCTCCCAGGCGTAGCCGCCGAGGGCGGTCGCGGCCAGGTAGAAGGCGTGGTTGGGGATGCCGGAGTTGATGTGGACGCCGCCGTTGTCGCGGCCGGTGCGGACGTAGTCGTCCATGGTCGCGGGCTGCGGGTCCTTGCCGAGGACGTCGTCGTCGTACGCGGTGCCCGGCGCCTTCATGGAGCGCAGGGCCTTGCCGGTCACGCTCGGGGCGAGCAGGCCCGCGCCGATCAGCCAGTCGGCCTCGGCGGCGGTCTGGCCGAGCGTGTACTGCTTGATGAGCGCGCCGAAGACGTCGGACATCGACTCGTTCAGGGCACCCGGCTGGCCGTAGTAGGTGAGGTTCGCCGTGTACTGGGTGACGCCGTGGGTGAGCTCGTGGCCGATGACGTCGATCGGGATGGTGAAGTCGAGGAAGATCTCGCCGTCGCCGTCGCCGAACACCATCTGCTCGCCGTTCCAGAAGGCGTTGTTGTAGTTCTCGTCGTAGTGGACGGTGGCGTCCAGGGGCAGGCCGTCGCCGTCGATGGAGTGGCGGCCGTAGGCCTTGAGGAAGAGGTCGAAGGTGGCGCCGAGGCCGGAGTAGGCGCGGTTGACCGTGGCGTCCTGGCCGGGCTCCGTGCCCTCGCCGCGCACCTCGGTGCCGGGCAGGCCGGTCTTGTGCTCGGCGTCGTAGATGGTGCGCAGCGGCTGCTCGGATGGTGCCTTCGCCGTCGGAGCAGCGGCCAGGCGGAACTCGGTGGTCACGCGGCGGCGGCCGCGCAGCTCGCTGTCGCGCATCAGGGTGCGCCGGGCGGGACCGGAGAGTGCGGGGTCGTCGTTCCGTGCCAGCTTGTCGAGGACATGCGGTGGTACGACGGTGCAGAAGACGGGCTCGAAGCCCCCGTTGGTCGTCATGCCCGGCACCCTTGCACTGAGTCATTGCGCTGTCATCACCCGCAACCATGATTGGTGAAATGTGCGGACAAGAGGGGTGGAGACAGGCCCGAAAGTGGTATGGAGCACTTTTTGTCCCGTTGATCCCTCCGGTCCCGCATACTGATACGCACCCGCGCAACCGGAGTGGCTCCGCTACGCTACGGAGCATCATGCGTTTCGGGCTGCTTCTCCTTAGCTGCCGCGGCGAGGGCCTGTAGTCGAGGCCGACTCCCTCCCCGCGGAGCTTGGCGTTGCGTCGTCGGCCGTCCTTCCGGACATCCTGAGGAGCCCGAAGCATTATGGCGAAGCGTCAGAACCGCCAGCAGCCCACTTCCATGCCGGTCCACAAGTACGGCCAGTACGAGCAGGTCGACATCCCCGACCGCACCTGGCCTCAGAAGCGGATCACCGCCGCCCCCCGCTGGCTCTCCACGGACCTGCGTGACGGCAACCAGGCCCTGATCGACCCCATGTCGCCCGAGCGCAAGCGCCGGATGTTCGACCAGCTGGTCAAGATGGGCTACAAGGAGATCGAGGTCGGCTTCCCGGCGTCGGGACAGACGGACTTCGACTTCGTACGGTCGATCATCGAGGAGCCGGGGGCCATCCCCGACGACGTCACCATCTCCGTACTGACCCAGGCCCGCGAGGACCTGATCGAGCGGACCGTCGAGTCGCTGAAGGGCGCCAAGCGCGCCACCGTGCACCTGTACAACGCCACCGCGCCCGTCTTCCGCCGCGTGGTCTTCCGCGGTTCCAAGGACGACATCAAGCAGATCGCCGTGGACGGCACGCGGCTGGTCATGGAGTACGCGGAGAAGCTGCTGGGCCCCGAGACCGAGTTCGGCTACCAGTACAGCCCCGAGATCTTCACCGACACCGAGCTGGACTTCGCGCTGGAGGTCTGCGAGGCGGTCATGGACGTCTGGCAGCCCGGTCCGGACCGCGAGATCATCCTCAACCTGCCCGCCACGGTGGAGCGTTCGACGCCGTCCACGCACGCCGACCGCTTCGAGTGGATGGGCCGCAACCTCTCCCGCCGCGAGTACGTCTGCCTGTCGATCCACCCGCACAACGACCGCGGTACGGCCGTCGCCGCCGCCGAGCTGGCGCTGATGGCCGGCGCCGACCGCGTCGAGGGCTGCCTGTTCGGTCAGGGCGAGCGCACCGGCAACGTCGACCTGGTCACCCTGGGCATGAACCTGTTCTCCCAGGGCGTCGACCCGCAGATCGACTTCTCCGACATCGATGAGATCCGTCGTACGTGGGAGTACTGCAACCAGATGGAGGTCCACCCGCGCCACCCGTACGTGGGCGACCTGGTCTACACGTCCTTCTCCGGCTCCCACCAGGACGCCATCAAGAAGGGCTTCGACGCGATGGAGGCCGACGCGGCCGCCAAGGGCGTCACCGTCGACGACATCGAGTGGGCCGTGCCGTACCTGCCGATCGACCCCAAGGACGTCGGCCGGTCCTACGAGGCGGTCATCCGGGTCAACTCGCAGTCCGGCAAGGGCGGGATCGCGTACGTCCTGAAGAACGACCACAAGCTGGACCTGCCGCGCCGGATGCAGATCGAGTTCTCCAAGCTCATCCAGGCCAAGACGGACGCCGAGGGCGGCGAGGTCACCGGCAACGACATCTGGGCGACCTTCCAGGACGAGTACCTGCCCAACCCCGAGAACCCGTGGGGCCGTATTCAGGTCAAGAACGGCCAGTCGAGCACGGACAAGGACGGCGTCGACACGCTGACCGTCGAGGCCGAGGTGGACGGCGTCGAGACCACCCTGGTGGGCACCGGCAACGGTCCGATCTCCGCGTTCTTCCACGCGCTGCAGGGCATCGGCATCGACGCCCGCCTGCTGGACTACCAGGAGCACACGATGAGCGAGGGTGCCTCCGCGCAGGCCGCCTCGTACATCGAATGCGCGATCGACGGCAAGGTTCTGTGGGGCATCGGCATCGATGCGAACACGACACGCGCCTCGCTGAAGGCGGTCGTCTCCGCCGTCAACCGAGCCGCTCGCTGACCAGCCGGACCGGCGGTTCGAGGACCCCGTTCGCCTTTTCCACGGCGGGCGGGGTCCCGTCGTATACCGGCCAATCCCTGTGCAGGTCACGGGTAGGTCTCGTCCGGGGTACTGACTACGCCTCCCGGATGTGGCTAACATCACGCAAGCGCGGCGATGTTGCCGCGTGGTTACGGAGGTGCGACGTGCTGCCAGGACGGGGACGAAACGGCCGTGCTGCCAGGCCTGTGCGACTCCTGGGCACCCGGACCGCGTGGACGACCGTCGGCGACGGCGAGTTCTTCTGCCCCGGGTGCGGAGGGGACCGCAACTACCAGCGGCTGACCGGCCGCCGCCGCTTCACCCTCCTCAGCGTGCCCGTCGTCCCGCGCGGCGAGACCGGTCCCGTCGTGGAGTGCGCCGCCTGCAGCCGCCACTTCGGCACGGACGTCCTCGACCACCCCACCACCACCCGCTTCTCCGCGATGCTCCGCGACGCCGTCCACACGGTCGCCCTCGCGGTGCTCGCCGCGGGCGGCACCTGCTCCCGTACGTCCCTGGAGACCGCCGCCGCCACGGTCCGCGCCGCCGGCTTCGACGACTGCACCGAGGACCAGCTGGGCGCCCTCGTCGAGGCCCTCGAGGCGGACACCGGCCGGGTCTACGGCCGCCCCTGCGGAGCCGGGCTCGCCATAGAGCTGCACGAGGCACTGGACCCGCTCGCCCCGCACCTCGCTCCGGCCGGCCGCGAATCGATCCTGCTGCAGGGCGCGCGCATCGCCCTGGCCGACGGGCCGTACACCCCCGCCGAGCGGGACGTCCTCGCGACCGTGGGCGCCGCGCTGACCATCTGCTCGGACGACGTGACCAGGCTGCTGGCGGCGGCGCGGACGCCGTCGTAGGCGCGGCCGCGAGCACAGCGGCAAGCCCGGCACCGGGTGCCCGCCGCCGTCGTATGCCCGGCAACAGGTGCCCGCCGCCGTCCACCGGGCTCCTCCGTCGGCGCGATGACCGGTCGGTTGTGCCCGGGGCCGGACGGCCGTGGTGATCAGTGGTGATCAGCGGTGTGATGCGGCCGGGTGGCCGGACACGGACGCGTCGGTCCGGGCGCCGCGGTGTTCGTCGATCTGCGCGCCGCCCACCGCGATGACCAGTACGGCGATGCCGGCGAGCCCCTGCAGGCAGGCGCTGACGACGGCACGGAGCCGGTACAGCGGTGCGACGGTCAGCACCACGACAGCGCCTGCGATGCCCACGTACAGCCAGTTGGGGCTGAGGGAGATGTCGGAGTTGTCCGCGCCGGGATCGAACGGCTTCCAGCCGCTGTAGTCGATGCCGAGCAGGAACGCCGCGACGGCCCCGATGCCGTCGAGGACGAGCAGCCCGGCGCCCAGGGCGATGTCCCCGGCGAGGGGCAGCCTCCGGCGTCCGGTTGGCGGGGGCGGCACGTTGCCGCCGTGGAACCGCGGGAGGCCGCGGGGCCGTCGAGAGGCGAGGTCGGTCATGGGGGCAAGCTTCCCTCGCATGCGGGACCGGGTCCTGAGTACAGGTACTCAGCGGACTCGCCGGCGTCCGTCGCCCACTCGACCGGATTACTCCCGGGGGAGTAACGGGCCCGTCCGGCCACCTCTGGCAGTAACCCCCAACTCGCCCTCGGGCCCGACGAATCGGCCCCTTCCCGCCGGGAGTCTGGAACCGACCCAGACAACCCGACCGGAGGGAGGCCCGTCATATGGGGGCCGCAAGGACATCCGTACGGCGGCGGCGAGCCGTGCCCTGGCTGGTGCTCGGGCTGTGGATCGCCGTACTGGCGATCGCCTCGCCGTTCGCCTCGAAACTCGGCGACGTCCAGCGTGACCGTGCCGTCGACTATCTGCCGGCCAGTGCCGACTCCACCCAGGCCGCCAAGATCGAGGAGCGGCTGCCCGGTGGTGAGGCCACCGAAATGGTCGTCGTCTACCACCGCGACGGCGGACTGACCGCCGCCGACAAGGCCACCGCCGCCGGCCAGATCGACCGGATCGCCGACGCGCACACCCTGACCGGCGAACCGGCCGGAGTGCCGTCCCGGGACGGCACCACCCTGATCTACCCGGTGGCCAGCACCGAGCCCGGCACGGACGAGAAGGCCCGGGAGGAGCTGGTCATCGACGTACGGGACATCGCGCAGGGCGGCGACGGGCTGAGCGTCGACGTCGGCGGTCCGGAGGCGCTCGACACGGACGCCTCCGAGGTCTACGACTCGCTCGACGGACCGCTGCTCTACACCGCCCTCGCGGTCGTCGCGCTGCTGCTGATCCTCATCTACCGCAGCCCGTTCCTGTGGCTGCTGCCGCTCTTCGTCGCCGGTATGGCCGACTATCTGTCGATGGGCCTCGCCTACGGGCTCAACCAGTGGTTCGGGACGTCCGTGTCCGGCCAGAGTTCCGGCATCATGACGATCCTCGTGATCGGCGCGGGGACCGACTACGCGTTGCTGCTCGTCTCCCGGTACCGGGAGGAACTGCGGCGCATCGAGCGGCCGTACGACGCCATGGTCACCGCCCTGCGCGGCTGCGGGCCCGCCGTGCTCGCCTCCTCGGGCACCGTCGCCGCCGGACTGCTGTGCCTGCTCGCCGCCGACCTCAACTCCAGCCGGGGCATGGGCCCGCTCGGCGCCCTCGGCGTGCTGTGCGCGCTGGTGGCCATGCTGACCCTGCTGCCCGCGCTGCTGGTGCTGCTGGGCCGGCGGGTGTTCTGGCCGCTGGTGCCGCGCTACGGCAGTACACCCAAGGTCCGCCGGTCGCTGTTCTCCGCGATGGGCAGCTCCGCCGGGCGACGCCCGCTGACCGTGCTCGCCGGTGGCGCCGTCCTGCTCGGGGCGCTCGCGCTGGGCACACTGAACCTGCCCGGCACCATCAAGCAGGAGGACTCCTTCACCAACAAGCCCGAAGCTGTAGCCGCCATGGAGACCCTGGCCAAGGCCTACCCCGAGCAGGGCACGCAGCCCATCAGCGTCATCGCGCCCACCGACCGCGCCGACGCCGCCCTGGCCGACATCCGCGATACGGGCGGCGTGGAGAGCGCCGAACGCGGTCGCAGCGGCGACGGCTGGACCGAGATCTCCGTACTCGCCGCCGCCCCGCCGCAGTCCCCGGGCGAGACACGCACCATCGAGGATCTGCGCGACCGGCTCGACGGCTCCTACGTCGGCGGAGTGAGCGCCGAGCAGATCGACCTGAAGGACACCAACGCCCGCGACCGGCTGATCGTCGTACCGCTCGTGCTGCTGTCGGTCCTGCTGATCCTCGTCGTGCTGCTGCGCAGCATCGTCGCGCCGCTGCTGCTGGTGGCCGCCGTGGTCGCGGTGTGGGGCGCGGCGCTCGGCATCGGCGGGCTGGTCTTCGGGCCGGTGTTCGGCTTCGAGGGCACCGACCCCGGACTCGGGCTGCTGTCCTTCGTGTTCCTCGTCGCCCTCGGCGTCGACTACGGCATCTTCCTGATGCACCGGATGCGGGAGGAGGCGTTGAAGGGCGCCGAGCCCGTGGCGGCCGCCCTCACCGCGCTGCGGACGACGGGCGGGGTCATCGCCTCCGCGGGACTGGTCCTCGCGGCCACCTTCGCGGTGCTCATCAACATGCCGCTCGTCCAACTCGTCGAGCTGGGCTTCGTCATCGCGGTGGGCGTCCTGCTCGACACCTTCCTCGTCCGCACCTACCTGGTCACCAGCGCGAGCGTCGCGCTGCGCCGCAAGGTGTGGTGGCCGGGCCGCCTCTCCCGCGAGCCCGGACCGCCAATGCCGCCGAAGGAACCCGAGCCGGTGACCGCGTCCGCCCACTGACCCGAACAGGCGCCCCTCCCTCCCGGAGGGGCGCCCTCCTCACGGAAGATGACCCTGTGCAGGCAACCACCACGGCATCTCCCCGCCTCGGCGAGCGGGTCATGGCGGCGATCAACCGCGACCCCCGCACCGCCCCGCACGGCATGCGCAACGACGCGCTGCTGGCCGGGGCGCTCGCCGTCGTCGCCACGGCCCTCGCCCTGCTCGTCAACGACGGGCTGCGGCCCGACGCGCTCGGCTGGAGCCTGCTGCTCGCCGCGCATGTGCCGCTCGTGTGGCGGCGCCGCCACCCCGTGCCGGTGCTGCTCGTGGCGCTGGCCTGCGTCGCTCCGTACCACGCCCTCGACAACAACCACACCGCGCCCATTCCGGCGACCATGGTGGTGCTGTACACGATCGCGGCGACCGGCACGGTGCGCCGTACGCTGCTCACCGGCACCACGGTCCTCGGCGTGACGCTGATCATGAACGCCCTCACCAACCCCGACGGGGTGGTGGAGCTCCTGCGGATCTCCGGCTGGGTCGTCGCCGTCCTCTTCCTCGGCATCGACGTCCGCTACTACCGCCAGTACGTCGCCGCCATCGTCGAACGCGCGGTACGCGCCGAACGCACCCGGGAGGAGGAGGCCCGCCGCCGCGTCGCCGAGGAGCGCCTGCGGATCGCCCGGGACCTGCACGACCTGCTCGCGCACAGCATCACCCTCATCGGCGTGCAGACCTCCGTCGCCGCCCATGTGCTGGCCGCCGACCCTGAACGCCTGGACCGGCAGACGCTCGCCAAGGCCCTCGACGACATCGCCGGGACCTGCCGCTCCGCGCGCGGCGAACTGCGCACCACCCTGGAGGTGCTGCGCGAGCACGGCTCGGTCGACGCGCGCGGCCCGCTGCCCGGCCTCGACGGGCTGCCCGACCTGGTGGAGGCCGCCCGGCTCGCGGGCGCGAAGGTCCAGCAGACGGTGGCGATACGGCAGGCGCCGCCCGCCGTCGGCGCAGCCGCCTACCGGATCGTCCAGGAGGCGCTCACCAACGCCGTACGGCACGCAGGCCCCGAACCGGCCGTCGCCGTCGACCTGTACGAGAAGGACGGCGCCCTGCACCTCGCCGTCACCGACGACGGCACCGGACCGACCCCCGGGAAGGCGCCGGGCTTCGGCCTCGTCGGGATGCGCGAGCGCGCCCGCAGCGTGGGCGGCACACTCGACGCCGGGCCGCGCGACCGGGGCGGCTTCCAGGTGACCGCCGTACTTCCGCTGGGAGGAGCCACGTGACCATCCGCGTCCTGCTCGCCGACGACCAGACCCTCGTCCGGGCCGCGTTCGCCATGCTCGTCGAGTCCGCGCCGGACATGGAGGTCGTGGGACAGGCGGCGACGGGCCGCGAGGCACTGGAAATGGCCCGCAGCGAACGCGCCGACCTCGTGGTGATGGACATCCGCATGCCCGACCTGGACGGCATCGAGGCGACCCGGCAGATCGCCGCCGACGAGGACCTGGCGGGCGTCAAGGTTCTCGTCCTCACCACCTATGACACCGACGAGCACATCATCGAGGCGCTGCGGGCCGGCGCGTCCGGGTTCCTGGTGAAGGACACCCGTCCGGCCGAACTGCTTGACGCGATCCGGACGGTGGCGGCCGGGGAGGCGCTGCTGTCGCCAGGGCCGACGGCACGGCTGATCGAGCGACTTCTGCGCAGCCCTTCGGCTCCACCGGCGGCGGGCGGGCCCGAATGCCTGTCCGAACGGGAGCGCGAGGTGCTCACCCTGGTGGCGCGCGGGCTCAACAACACCGAGGTCGCCGAGGCGTTGGGCCTGAGCCCGCTGACGGCGAAGACGCACGTCAGCCGGATCATGGGGAAGCTGGGGGCGCGGGATCGGGCGCAGTTGGTCATCGTGGCGTACGAGTCGGGGATGGTCACGCCCGGGAGCATGTGACGGGCAGTCAGTCACGGGCGAGGAAAGGCTTACAGCAACCCCGCCGCCGCCAGGAACTTGCCCACCCTCTCCACCTCGGCACCGTCCAGCGGCACCTGCGGCTCCGCCGTCGCCGGGCAGTCGATGACCCCCCGCAGATGCAGCGCGGCCTTGAACGCGCCGATGGCCGACGAACTGCCCCCCATCCGCCCCGGGTCACCGACACCCACCATGCCGAACAGGGCACACAGACGTTCCTGTTCGGCCCGCGCCCCGGCCCGGTCACCGGCACGGCACAGCGCGTCGAGACGGACGTACCCCTCGGGATCCACGTTCGCCAGCCCCGGCACCGCCCCGTCCGCCCCCACCGCCAATGCCGCGTCGACGATCAGCTCGGAGCCGGTCAGCGCGCTGAAGCCGGTGATGTCGGGGTGCTCACGGGCACCGGTCACCACCTCCCGGAAGGCGCCGAGGTCACCGCTGGAGTCCTTCAGGCCGGCCAGCACCCCCTCGGCGGCCAGCTCCAGCACCAGACCGGCGGGGAGCTTGGTGTGGACGGCCACCGGAAGATCGTAGGCGAGGACCGGCACCGGGGACGCGGCCGCGACCAGACGGTAGTGGCGGGCGATCTCCGCCGGGTGGGTACGGGTGTAGAACGGCGCGGTGACGACCACCGCGTCCGCGCCTGCCGCCGTGACGCACGCGATGCGGTCCAGGACGCGGGGCGTCGTCATGTCGATCGCCCCGGCCAGCACGGGGATGCGACCACCCACATGGGCCACGGTCACCTCCACCACCAGCCGCCGTTGCCGGTCCGTCAGATACGCCGCTTCCGACGTCGTACCGAGCACGAACAGGCCGTGCACCCCGCCGGCCACCAGATGGTCGATCAGCCGGTGGAGCGAGGGGACGTCCACCTCGCGGTCCGATGTCAGGGGCGTGCAGACGGGCGGGACGACACCGGTAAGCGGGGCGGGGAAGGTCATCAAGGCTCCTTGGACTCACTGTGGTGTACGAGGTCGCGTGTCCGCCTTCCAGCATCGCGTACGGAAGGGGCACCCGCTCGGCGGGCGGGTCGCCGACACGCACCGTGAGATGGCGGCACTAGAGGGTCTTCTCGTAGCCGTTGTCCTGGTCGGAGTCGTAGACCCGCTTGCCCGCGGCGTCGTAGCCCTCGATGTGGGGAGCCTTGGTGACGTGCTGGTTCAGGATGCCGGTGGCGACGAACCAGCCGTGGTCCAGGACGGCCGACACGGTGGCGCCGCCGTAGGAGACGGTCACCTTGGCCACCGACGGCTCGACCCTGCCGATGACACCCCAGCGGAACGGGAGTTTCCAGTTGCCGTCGTCGAGCATCGACTGCCGGTGCAGCTTGCCGCCGTTGGGGTCGGCCATCACGGGTCCGGCGCCCGGCACGCTCTCCAGGTCGTCGCCGACGCTGGTGTTGAGCCCCGAGGCCTCGCCGTTCTTGATGTTGCAGATCAGCCGGGTGTACGGCTTCTCCTTCACGGCGACGACGAACATGCCGTCGCCGGGCGCGTTGGAGTCGCCGGTGCTGTTCATCGCCAGGATGATCCGGTAGCCGTCGGCCTTGCCGAGGTCCGCCGCGGCGCCGATCCTGCTCGCGGAGCCGTTCCACCGCTTGTCGGCGAGGCACATCTCCAGGCCGTCCGAGGCCTGCGCGAGCGTGATCCCGTCGAGCAACTGCCCCGGCGTGGCGGGTCCCTTGGGCCCGGTCGGCGTCGGGCTCGGGCTGGGGGTCGGTGTCGCGGACCGCGTGGCACTGGCCGAGGTCTGTGGTGCGGCCGTGCCCCCGCTCCCGTCCGGCCCGGTCAGCGCGTACGCCCCCACCGGCGCCGCAGCCAGCGTCACCAGCGCCGCCCCGGCCACCGCCACCCGGTGCCGCCGCTCGACCATGCCCCGGCGGCGGATCGCGGGATACGGCGCCGGCGACGGCTGGATCGTGTACGCGTCCTCGGCGAGCAACTCACGCAGCTGCTCCTCCAAGCCCTCCTCGGCCCCCTGCCCCTCGAAGTCCCCCTCGGCTCCCCGCCCCTCGAAGCCCCCTTCGTCTTCCGGCCGCTGCCGCTCCCCGCTCACCTGCTGCCTCCCTGCCCCGAAGAAGTGCGGCTGCGCCCAGGCCCGTCCATGGCCTGCGCGAGCCCCGGATACGTACGCAACTTCGCCAGCCCCTTGGACGCCTGACTCTTGACCGTGCCGGGGGAACAGCCGAGGATCTCGGCGACCTCCGCCTCGGACAGGTCCTCCCAGTACCGCAGGACGATCACCGCCCGCTGCTTGGGCGGCAGCCCGGCCAGCGCGCCGAGCAGGGCGCTGCGCTCGTCGGCCCGCGCCACGGCCTCGTCCCGCCCCGCCACCTCCGGCGGCGCCGCGGTCAACGCCTCCGGCACGCGCCGCTTGCGGAAGCGGTCACTGTTGCAGCTGACGAGCATCTTCCGGACGTACGCCTCCGGGTTGTCGCTGCGTGCCACGCGCCGCCAGGAGCGGTACGCCTTCGCCAGCGCGGTCTGTGTCAGGTCCTCGGCGTGGTGCGCGTCGCCCGTGAGCAGATAGGCGGTCCGTACGAGACGGGACCACCGCGCTCTGACGAATTCCTGGAACTGGGCCTCTTGTTCGGCCTGCATCAAGCACCCTCCCTCGCCCTCCAGACCACCATTGCCGCGATTCCGGTTGCCCGGTTTCCGGCACCGGGTTCGAATGGGCTTGTGGAGAGTGTCGTGGGGAGTGCGGAGTTGTGGGAGGAGCGGGGCGCCGGTGTCCTGCGGCTGCCCTCCGGGCGGCTGGTCCGGGGCCGGGGCCTGCGGCGCCCCCTGGAACCGGGGGCGCCGAGTCCGTCGTACGGCGTCTACCTCCTCGGAAAGCCGCCCCCGGACGTCCCCTGGGAGTCCCGCTGGCTCCGCTGGCCCGACTTCTGGCTGCCCACGGACCGCACGTCCGCCCGCGCGGTGCTCACCGAGGCCTGGGAGCGGGCCGCCGAGGAACGCGTGGAGGTCGCCTGCGACGGCGGGCGGGGGCGTACGGGGACGGCGCTGGCATGTCTGGCGGTGCTGGACGGCGTACCGCCCGAGGAGGCCGTCGCCTACGTCCGCCGCCACTACGACCGGCATGCGGTGGAGACGCCGTGGCAGCGGAGGTACGTGCGGCGGTTCCGGGGCTGAGCGGGCTGCTCAGCGGGTCGGACAAGACCACGGGGAACAACGCGGGGAACAAGGGGATCAAAGGGGATCAAGGGGGAGCAAGGGAATCAGCCGGGCGCGGTTCCTGGGCGGTGCCGCGGCTCGGAGACGCCCGGCACGGCCTTCAGCCTCGCTCGCATGCGCCAGGACATCCGGGCCATCCGCGACGACCTGCACGCCGACACCGTCGACGTCACCGGAGACGGCGTCGAACGCCTCTGGAACATCGTCGACCACGACGAGAACCCGCCGGAGATCAAGGGCGACCTCGTCCGCAGCGAACGCACCCAGGCCGCCTACCTCACCGATCTGCTGGACGTCTTCGAGTCGATGGGCCTGTACGCGGCGATGGCCTTCGAGTTCATCACCGCGGACGCCCCGCACCGCCCCGACAACCCGCGTCTCGACATCGACATGGCGAGCTACGCCATCACCAAGCCCCTCAAGGACCGCCCCGACGACCCGAACTCGGACTGGCACTGGGAGCCGAAGGAGGCGTTCCACGCCCTGGCGCAGCGCTACGCCAGGGCGTGCCGTTCACGTCACTCGCGGTAGTAGACGTCACTCGCAGTGGACGTCACTCGCAGTGGACGTCACTCGCAGTGGACATCACTCGCAATAGACGTCCTCGTCCGGCCGCTCTCCCGTCGCCAGGAAGCGGGAGACGGTCCGGTCGCCGCAGGCGTTGCCGTTGGCGAGGTAGGAGTCGTGGCCGGTGGAGTTCACGGTGACCATGACGGCACGGTCACCGAGGGCCTCCCGGAGCTTGAGGGCACCGCTGAGCGGGGTGGCAGGGTCGCGCTCGTTCTGCACGAGCAGGATGTCGGACGGGCCGCTGTCGGTGATGTGGACGGGGGCCTGCTTCGGCGCGTACGGCCAGGCGGCACAGACCATCGCGTTGCGCGGCATGCCCGCGGTCAGCGGGTACTCGGCCCGGCTCTCGGCCACCTCCTTCTGGTACACGGCGGCCGACCTGGGCCAGGCGACGTCATTGCACAGCGTGGCGGCGCCGACCGCGGCGCCGTTCTGCAGCGCGGCCTCCGGCGGGGCGGCCGGCGCGGTCGGTACGGTGCCGTCCTGCGCGGCGAGGATCAGCTTGGCCAGGACGGGGTAGTTGTCGGGTTCGTAGAGGGTGTTCAGCAGGTTCTGGCGCAGCACATTGCCGTTCAGCTCCTCGGGGTTGGCGCCGGGCCACGGGATCGGATCCCGGTCCAGCCGCTCGGCCAGGCGCAGGAACAGCGGCCGTACGTCCGCCGCCGACCCGGCCAGCCGGTACGGGTTGCCGGGCGCCGCCGCCCAGGCCGCGAAGTCGGGGAAGGTGTCCTCGACGCCCTGCTCGTGCGCGGCGAGCCAGGCTCGGTTGACCCGGGTGGGGTCGGGGTCGTCGTTGCTGTCCAGTACGACGCGGTCGGTGCGGAACGGGAACAGCTGGCTGTAGACCGCGCCGACGTACGTGCCGTACGAGACGCCCCAGATGGAGAGCTTGCGCTCGCCGAGGGCGGCCCGGATGCGGTCGACGTCGCGGGCGTTGTCGACCGTGCTGATGTGCCGGAGCAGTGGGTTGCCGCTGTGGGCGCAGGCGTTCGCCATCCGGCGCGCGGAGGCCATGTTCTGGGCGACCGAGCCGTCCGGGGCGGGCCACGGCCGCAGCGTGGTCGTGGCGAGGTCACCGGTGGCGAGGCCGCAGCTGACGGTGCTGGAGGGGGCGTTCCCGCGGGGCGCGAACCCGACCAGGTCGTAGGCGTCCCGCACGCCCTCGGGTAACTTCTGCCCCTTCTCCGACGGGTCCTTGAGGCTGGAGCCGCCCGGCCCGCCCGGAATCATCAGCAGCGCCCCGCGGCGGGCGTCCGGATTCGCGCTGGGGATACGGGAAATGACGAGGTCGATCGTCCTGCCGTCCGGCTCCGCGTAGTCCATCGGCACCTCGATGCTCGCGCACCGCTGCCGCGGATCGAGCCCGTTGCCCTCGCATTTCGTCCACTTGAGGGAGGGGGTGGAAGGGGTGGAGGGGGCCGAGGGTGCGGCGGCGGAGGAGGATGCGGCCAACGGGCCGGTGAGACCGAGGAGGAGGGCGGAGGCTGCGAGGACGGGGGCGTGGCGCGTGATCTGCTTCATACGGTCCATACGGTTCATACGGACGAGCCTCGCGGAACCCCGACGTCCGCCACATCCGGGAAACAGCCCTGTTTCGCCGGGGGTTTTCCCCAGTACCGCGCTTGAGCCCCTTGCCTGCCCGGCTCCCCCGGTCGTCCAGGATCTGGAGTCGAGCCGGTGATCAGTCCGGCAGCTTCAGGTCTGTGCAGCCGTGCTGTTTCGCTGAACGTTCAGCGAACGCGCGTAGGGCAGTGGTGAGGAAGCCCTTGCGTGGATCTGCGTACACAGTCGCTGAGATGCGGAAGATCGCCCGAGCAGCGCCGGGGCACGCAGCGGTCGCCCATGCGCTGTCGCGCTCGAGGCCCGCATCGGTGTTCACAGCGAACGGTTCGTCGGTCGCTGATCGCAGGCCCTGCGCGAAGGGCCCGAACGAGGCATCCAGCCAGTACAAAGGCTCGGAACGTGCCCCTGTCTCGCCCAGCACACAGTTCTCCAACGGCGCGGTTCCCGTCGCCTTCGTTTCGATGAGCCAGTCGATCTCGTATTGGTCCTCGGGGATCGGGATGCCGCGGCAAGTGCCGCTGGCCGCGTATGGGGAACTCTCCCCCTCCGGCGCCGGAACTGGGGGGATCCGCCCTCCTTCCTCGGCTCTGCATGACCAGCGGTCCGCCGCCTTCCTCGCTGTGGAGGCCGCGAGTTCCCCCTTCGCACGGGCGGTGCTCGCAGGCGGCTCCTGCGCGTCTCCGTCGATGGAAACCACGACGGAGACAGGCTTGTTGTCACAGGCGAGAACGACGCCTGCGTCTTGCATGTTCGTATATCCATGCCAGCCGCCGCCGAGGGCCACGGGCAAGGCATCCGTCGCGGTCTCCGGGCGCAGGGTGTCGAGCACGTCATCGCTGTCTGAGCCGGATCCGACGGCATCGTCGGGGATCAGAGCGATCGTCAGGCGCATGTCGGCGACCTTGCAGTTGTGGACGCTTTCGTCACCGAAGCCACCCTCCTCGTCGCCAGACAAGCCTGTTTCCGTATTGAGGCCGGTGAATACAGCGGACTCTTTGTAGGGGATCAGGCCGTCGCAGTACGTGGCCAGCTTGTCCTCGTAGCGCCAGCCCTTGCCGGTGTCGCTCAGCCTGTACCAGCCGTAACCCCCGGCAAGGACCATTGCCAGCGGCATCACCACATACAGCGCCACCCGGCGCATGACCTTCATCTGTCTGCTGCTCCTGCCTCATGCCCGCCTGATGCGACCAAATCCAGCATCCGTGTGCCGAGGCGTCCCCCAACAAGGCCGCGAGGGCGGACACAGGAACGGCGCGCGGCATGCCGTAGGACGCGGGGTGACCGTAGCCCAGGTGTGGGTAGGCCGCCGGGGCGGGTCGGGCAGATCCCGCCCGGTAGTGGCGGCCTGGTGCGTCATGCTCCCCCTTCCTTCGTGGCGGATCCGTCCCGGGCGAAGGCGGCCATCCGTCGGGCGTAACCGTCCGGGTCGCCGAAGTGCACCGCGAGGTGTTCGGCTCCAGCGGCCCGGAAGGCCTCGGCGGTGCGGGCGGCCTCGCCGACGGTGCGGTCCGGGCCGTGCCAGTCGATCCGGGTGCCGGGGGACACAACGCGGCCGTCCGTACGCGCCCGCAGGTACGCCAGCCGTTCGGCGAACGCTGTCGGGTCCAGGCCCACGCCCTGCCAGACGTCCGCATACCGGGCCGCCCGGCGCAGGGCGGCGTCGGTGACACCGCCGGTCATCACCGGCACCGGACCGTCGGGGCGTGGCTCGAAGACGCCTGTCTCGAAGCCGTACCAGCGGCCCTCGAAGGGGCCCCGGCCGACCCGGAACAGGTGCCGGAGCAGTGCGATGGCTTCGTCCGTGCGGGCCGCCCGGCTCCTGAAGTCGGCGCCGACGGCGGTGAACTCGCGTTCGTCCCAGCCGATCCCCACACCCAGGGTGATCCGTCCGCCGGACAGCCCGTGGAGGGTCGCGACCTGTTTGGCCACCACGAAAGGACTGCGCATGGGCAGGACGAGCACGGAGGTGCCGAACCGGATCCGGGTGGTCGCGGCTGCCAGCCAGCCCATGGTCACCAGCGGTTCGAGGACCCCTCCGTACACCGGGCCGTACTCGCCGGGCGGCAGGATGTGGTCGGGGAGCCATGCCGTGTCGTAGCCGAGGGCCTCGGCCTGCCGTGCCAGGTCGGCGAGTCGGCGCGGGTCGGCCCCCGCGGCCTCGTTCGGGAGGACCACCTGCAGCTTCACTCCCCCTCACCGTCCTTCCCTTCCGAAAGCGAAAGGAAGTGGAGAAAGTCGAGGACGGGCTTCAACCACTCCTCCGACCGCTCGACCATGACCACATGGTCGCTGTCGATCTCCGTGTACCGCGCGCCCCGGATCCCGGCCGCCAAGGCGCGGGAGCCGGCAGGCAGGACCATGCTGTCGGCGGTCGTCGCGACGACCAGCGTGGGGGCGGAGACTTCGGCCAGGTCACCGGTGGTGTCGAGGGAGGGGATCAGGTCGATGTGCGGGTGGAGTGGGGGTGGCACCTCGGCCCGCCAGCCGGGGAGGAGGCCGAGCACATGGTCGTCGGGCCGCGCGAACCCGGCGGTCAGTACGAGCGCGGTCACCCGCTCGGGATGGCGTACGGCGGCGCGCACCGCCACCAGCGTGCCGAGCGAGAAGCCGAGCACCGCGAACCGCCCGACGCCGCGCCGTACGGCGGAGTCGACGACAGCGTCCGTGAGCTCGTCGAGGTCCAGTGGGGCGGCGGCGACCGGGGTGCGACCCGAGCCGGGGTAGTCCGGGGCGACGACGGTGTGGGCGGCGGCGAGGGCGGGCAGAACCGGGGCGAAGTTGTCTTCGATGCTGCCGGTGGCTCCGTGGGCGAGCAGCAGTCCTGGGCCGGTTCCGGTGACGGTGGTGGCGAGGGCGGGGAATGAATCGCGCATGCCTCGTACGTTGACCCATCACACCGGTGTGAAGGTCAAGTCCCAGGCGTGGTGAGGAGAATCGGTGCTGATAGGCGAGCTGTCACGGCGGACTGGAGTGGTGGCCCGGCTGCTGCGGTACTACGAGGAGCAGGGCCTGCTGTGCCCCGACCGCGACAGCAGCGGATACCGCGTGTACGCGCCCGACGCCCCGTACATCGTCGCCCGCATCCGAGGCATGCTGGCGGCCGGGCTGACCACCGACGCCATCCGCGAGATGCTGCCGTGCGCCACCGACGCCGGGCCGGGGATCGAGCCCTGCCCGGAGGTACTGCGGACGATGACCGCGCACCTGGAGCGGATGGACGCAGACATCGCGGATCTGCGCCGCCGCCGGGCCGCGCTGGGCGCGTTCCGTGATGCGACCGAGGCGCGGCAGAGGCGGGCGCGGGCTCGCTGAGGGGCGCCGGCCGCCTTGATGCGGGCACCTTGCCCACCACAGCCGCACCCTGGAGGCCGGCTGTCCCACCGGCGTTTGCAGGTTGGCCGTGGGGCCGCCCGCTTCTTTGGCAGTGTCGTGCTTCCGCGACCCGAGTAAAGGGCGCTCCGCTGTCGCTCCGCGTCGCCTTCGGCGATCGGCCTGCGGCCGACCCTTGACTCGGCTCGCTCCAGCACGGGTGAGAAGCGAGCGGGCGGCCCGGAGGGATGGGTGGCCCAGGTGGGGGTCCCTTGGGTTGGTTGGGGGGGTGGGCCGGGGTTCAGGGGGCGCGGTCGCGTCTCGCCAGCACGCCGGGTCGGCTTGGCGGCGAGCGGTGAGTGGGTGGTTGGGGGCGCGCTGCCTGGGTGGGGGCACGCCGGGACGGCTCAGCGGCGATCGGCCCGTCCGCGCCTGGGGCTGGGCCGCACCGGCTGAGTGGCGGCACGCCGGGTGGGCTTGGCGGCTTGCGATGAGTGGGTGGGGACGTGATGGTGGCGGCGTGCGCGTCGGCGGGGGCGTGGGCGGGGAGACACCGGACCGGCTGAGCGACTCACCGCACGCCGCTGAGCCGACCCGGCGTGCCGCCATCCGGCCGGCGCGTCCCCAGCCACCCTCGGGCCGCCGGTCGCCAAGCCGCCCCGGCGTGCGGCCACTCGGCCGGTGCGCCCTCAGCCGCCCACTCACCGCACGCCGCTGAGCCGACCCGGCGTGCCGCCACTCGGCCAGCGCGTCCCCAGCCACCCACTCACCGCTCGCCGCCAAGCCCACCCGGCGTGCTGGCGAGGCGCGAGTGCGCCCCCGAACCCTGGCTCACCCCCCCAACCGACCCAAGGGACTGGCGGACCTGGGCACCCGTCTTTCCGGGCCGCTCGCTCGCCTCTTCCCCGTGCTGGAGCGAGCCGAGTCAAGGGTCGGCCGTAGGCCGATCGCCGAAGGCGACGCGGAGCGCCCTTTACTCGGGTCGCGGAAGCACGACACTGGCCAAGAAGCGAGTGGCCCCGACGGTGCCGATGAACTCCGTCCAGGCGGCCGACCCGATGAGCAGAGCAGAACCGCCGGGCACCTTGCTGTCGCGGACCGGGACTACGCCGGGGACTCCGTCGGCTACCTCGACGCAGTCGCCCCCGTTGCCGTCGCTGTACGTGCTCTTGCGCCAGCGGGCGGCGCCCGGGAAGTCGTACGCGACCTCGACGCACTCCTCGCCGTCGCTGCCGCCGCTGTAGGTGCTCTTGCGCCAGCGAGCGTTGGTCAGGTCGTACCCCTGCATCGTCTGTAGTCCTCCGCCGCCGATTCGATCAGGCCCAGGGACGCCTCCAGTGACAGTGCGGCGGCCCTGAGATGATCGTAATTCGCCTGTGTCCGCTTCACTACGGCCGGATCATCCAGCAGGGTCCCTGAAAACACCCCCTCTGTATAGACGGTTGGCGGCGCGTCTTCGAACTCCATGAGCCTCAACAGCTTGCCCATCTGCGGATGTGCCCCGGCAGAGAACGAAAGCACCTGCACCAGCAGCTTGCGGTTGCGCACCAGGGCTGCGATGTGCTCGAGCTGCTGGGCCATCACGGCAGGCGAGCCGACCGGGACACGCAGCACCGTCTCATGCAGGACCACCCAATACACCGGCCGTGTAGCGTCCTTGAGGATCTGGGCACGCTCCATACGGAGACCGACCATCTCCTCGAGGTATTCCTCCGTGGCGAGAGGGTTGCTTGCCAGGTAGATCGCACGGGCATACTCGGGCGTCTGGAGCAGGCCTGGGACAACAGCGGGCGCCCACTCGAAGATGCTCGTCGCCAGCCGCTCCAGCTCGGCCGCGTGAGCGAAGTAATCCGTGTACCGCTGTTCTTTGATGAGCTTCAGCCACAACCGCTCGAAAATACCGTCGGTTTGTAGCACCTCATCAATCCGCTGAGCCACATCCAACTGCGGTTTGCGAATGGCCTGTTCGAACTGCCCGATATACCCACCGGAAACGAAGACCCGCTCCCCCAGCCCTACTTGAGTGATCCCCGCGTCCTCCCGCCGCCGCTTCAACTCCGTCCCGAAGAACTCCCAAGCCGCCTGTCGTGAACCGTTGGCCACGACCAACCTCCTTGCACTGACCCGCATTTGTAGTGCACAGACTCCTGCCGAGTGTAGTTGCGGAGAGGCACTGTAGGGACACGAAGAGTGAAACCCGGGAAGAAGGGGAGCACGGTGGAGGCACAGCACTCGGCGCTCTGCGTCGAAGAAGCGGAGGACACGGTGAAAGAATTGCGCGCGGCACTCAGGAAAGCCGGAATTATTCTGCCCTCACTCGGGCTCGACCCGGTGAGTCTTGCGCGGGAGGCACCGTGTCCACTCGTCGAATTGGGGCGGTGTTCCGTCGAGACCGCGCAGCGACTCGCGGCGGTGCTGCGATGAAACCGCCGGTGGGTTCGTATGTCGTGGATACCCGTACCGGGAGGGTCGGGATCGTCATGGGGCACGTGGGGCCGTACGTGCAGCTGAGACCGTACGGCGGCGGGCGCGAGTGGGACGCCGATCCCGGGGCCGTGCGTCTGGCCACCCCTGCCGAGCGGCTCAGCGCGGCGACGGCGTACGCCAACGCCCGCAGCCGAGGTGAGGTTCCTTGAAACCGCAGTCGAAGCACTCGAATGAACCGCAGTCGAAGCACTCGACACACGACGCACACCTGCCGTGGGCGAGAATGGGCCCATGAGTCTGTTCCGCGACGACGGCATCGTGCTGCGCACCCAGAAGCTGGGTGAGGCGGACCGGATCATCACGCTGCTCACGCGCGGGCACGGCCGGGTACGGGCCGTGGCCAGGGGCGTGCGCCGGACCAAGTCGAAGTTCGGGGCGCGGCTCGAACCCTTCTCGCACGTGGACGTGCAGTTCTTCGCGCGGGGGAGCGAGCTGATCGGGCGCGGGCTGCCGCTGTGTACGCAGAGCGAGACCATCGCGCCGTACGGGGGTGGGATCGTCGCCGACTACGCGCGGTACACCGCCGGGACGGCCATGCTGGAGACCGCCGAGCGGTTCACCGACCACGAGGGCGAGCCGGCGGTGCAGCAGTATCTGCTGCTCGTCGGCGCCCTGCGGACGCTCGCCCGGGGCGAGCACGCGCCGCACCTCATCCTCGATGCCTTTCTCCTCCGCTCGCTCGCCGTGAACGGCTACGCGCCCACCTTCACCGACTGCGCGAAGTGCGGCATGCCCGGGCCGAACCGGTTCTTCTCGGTGGCGTCCGGGGGGTCCGTCTGTGTGGACTGCAGGGTGGCGGGGAGTGTCGTACCGTCGCCGCAGGCCCTGGAACTCCTCGGCGCGCTGCTTACGGGAGACTGGGAGACCGCGGACGCTTGCGAGCCGCGGTACGTCCGGGAAGGGAGCGGGCTGGTGTCCGCGTACCTGCACTGGCATCTGGAGCGCGGGCTGCGCTCACTTCGGTACGTAGAGAAATAAGCGCTGAGAAACAAGCGCTGAGAAACAAGCGCCAAAGCACAGGCTTAGGGAGACGAGAAGCACATGGCCACACGCGGGTTCCTGGGGCGCCAGCGCCGCGAGTACAAGAAGCCGGAGCCGCACCCGTCCGGTGCCCGCGCGCCGAAGCTGCCCGGCGAGCTGATCCCGAAGCATGTGGCGATCGTCATGGACGGGAACGGGCGGTGGGCGAAGGAGCGGGGGCTGCCGCGTACCGAGGGGCACAAGGTCGGTGCCGAGCGGGTGCTGGACGTGCTGCAGGGCGCGATCGAGATGGGCGTGGGGGCGATCTCGCTGTACGCCTTCTCGACCGAGAACTGGAAGCGGTCTCCGGACGAGGTGCGCTTCCTGATGAACTTCAACCGTGACTTCATCCGTAAGACCCGGGATCAGCTCGATCAGCTGGGGATCCGGGTGCGGTGGGTGGGGCGGATGCCCAAGTTGTGGAAGTCGGTCGCCAAGGAGCTTCAGGTCGCTCAGGAGCAGACCCAGGGCAACGACAAGCTGACCCTGTACTTCTGCATGAACTACGGCGGGCGGGCCGAGATCTCCGACGCGGCGCAGGCGTTGGCGGAGGATGTACGGGCCGGGCGGCTGGATCCGTCCAAGGTCACGGAGAAGACCTTCGCGAAGTACCTCTACTACCCCGACATGCCGGACGTGGACCTGTTCCTCCGGCCCAGCGGCGAGCAGCGCACCTCCAATTACCTGCTCTGGCAGAGCGCCTACGCCGAGATGGTCTTCCAGAACGTGCTGTGGCCGGACTTCGATCGGCGTGATCTGTGGCGGGCGTGCGTGGAGTTCGCTTCGCGGGACCGGCGGTTCGGGGGAGCGATTCCGAACGAGGAGCTGCTGGCCATGGAGGGCAAGCAGGAGTAGCCCTGGAGCGGACCCGGCGTTGCTGCTGGGCGGGGGTGGGCGCGCAACCCGGCGCTGGCGAGTGCCGCTGCGCCCACCCGTGCCGCCCCAGCTGCACGACTGCCCGCAGCTACGCCGACGCCGCCGCGCAGTCCACGCACGTCCCGAAGATCTCCACCGTGTGCGCCACGTTCACGAACCCGTGTTCCGCCGCGATCGCGTCCGCCCACTTCTCCACCGCCGGGCCCTCGACCTCGACCGCCTTGCCGCACATGCGGCAGACCAGATGGTGGTGGTGTTCACCCGTCGAGCAGCGGCGGTAGACGGACTCGCCGTCGGACGTGCGCAGGACATCGACCTCGCCGGCGTCGGCAAGGGACTGAAGCGTGCGGTAGACCGTGGTCAGGCCGACGGAATCGCCCTTGTGCTTGAGCATGTCGTGCAGTTCCTGTGCACTGCGGAACTCGTCGACCTCGTCGAGCGCCGCCGCCACGGCGGCCCGCTGCCGGGTCGCGCGGCCCTTCACTGGCGGTCCAGCGGTCGTCACCGGTTGCCTCCTCACGTCTGCGCTTGCCGGGCCATTGTGCCAGCCCGGCCTGTGGGCGGTCAGACGCCGACCTTGCCCTCGGCCTCCCGGGTGGCTGGAATCGCACACTCCGCCGGGTCCCCGGTGGGGTGTGCGGCGGTCCGTGCCCGCGCGCGGCGCCGGGCCAGCGGGGCCGCCAGCGCGGTCAGCACGATGAACGCCCCGATGGTCAGGAGCACGATCGTCGCGCCGGGCGGCACGTCCTGGTAATACGAGGTGACGGTCCCGCCGATCGTCACGCCGACCCCGATCGCCACCGCGATCGCGAAAGTGGCCGCAAAGCTGCGGCTCAGCTGCTGGGCCGCCGCCACCGGCACCACCATGAGGGCCGACACCAGCAGCAGGCCGACCACGCGCATCGCGACCGTCACCGTGACCGCCGCCGTGATCGCCGTCAGGAGGTTGAGCGCGCGCACCGGCAGGCCCGTGACCCGTGCGAACTCCTCGTCCTGGCTCACCGCGAACAGCTGGCGGCGCAGGCCGAGGGTGACCAGGACCACGAAGGCGGCCAACAGGCAGATCGCCGTGACGTCCGATTCGGACACCGTCGACAGTGAGCCGAAGAGGTACGACGTCAGATTCGCGTTCGAGCCCGTCGGCGCGAGGTTGATGAACATCACGCCGCCGGCCATACCGCCGTAGAAGAGCATCGCGAGGGCGATGTCGCCGCGTGTCTTGCCGTACCAGCGGATCAGCTCCATGAGGACCGCGCCGATGACCGCCACGAGCGTGGCCATCCACACCGGTGACCAGGAGAGCAGGAAGCCGAGGCCGACGCCGGTCATCGCGACGTGGCCGATGCCGTCGCCCATGAGGGCCTGGCGGCGCTGGACGAGGTAGATGCCGATCGCGGGGGCCGTGATGCCGACCAGGACGGCGGCGAGCAGGGCCCGCTGCATGAAGGCGTAGTCGAGGATTTCCATCAGCTCAGCAGTCCCGTCCGGATCGGTTCGGCGTCGTGAGCCGCGTGCGGGTGGACGTGGTCGTGGCCGGGCAGCGCGTGCTGGCCGACCGCCTTCGGGGGCGGGCCGTCGTGTACGACGCAGCCGTCGCGGAGCACGATCGCGCGGTTGATCAGGGGCTCCAGGGGGCCCAGTTCGTGCAGGACGAGCAGGACGGTCGTACCGGAAGCCGCCTGGTCCCTGAGGGTGCGCGCGAGGACCTCCTGGCTCGCCAGGTCCACGCCGGCCATCGGCTCGTCCATGATCAGCAGTTCGGGTTCGGAGGCCAGGGCGCGGGCTATCAGCACTCGCTGGTGCTGGCCGCCCGACAACGCATTCACAGAATCCTTCGCCCGGTCGGCCATCCCCACCAGCTCCAGAGTGCGGCGTACGGCCTCGTGGTCCGCCTTGCGGAGCATGCCGAAGCGGGCGCGGGACAGGCGGCCGGAGGAGACGACCTCCGTCACCGTGGCGGGCACGCCGCCCGCGGCGGTGGTGCGCTGCGGGACGTAGCCCACGCGCGCCCAGTCGCGGAACCGGCGCCTGGGGGTGCCGAACAGCTCGATCTCGCCGGCGCTGACCGGCACTTGGCCGATGAGGCTGCGCACGGCCGTCGACTTGCCCGAGCCGTTCGCGCCGAGCAGCGCGACGACCTCACCGCGGTGGGCGGTGAGGTCGATGCCGCGCAGGACGGGGCGTGAGCCCAGTTCGGCGCGGACACCGCGCATCGATATGACGGGCTCACCCATGGGTCGTCCTCCGAACTGTGCTGATCACTTGGCTCCCAAGGCCGTCTCCAGCGACTTGAGATTGGACTCCATGACCTGGAAGTAGTCGTCGCCCTTGGACTTGTCGGTGATGCCCTCGAGCGGGTCGAGGACGTCCGTCTTCAGTCCCGCGTCCTTGGCGAGGGTCTTCGCGGTCTTGTCGGACACCAGTGTCTCGTAGAAGACGGTGGTGACGCCGTCGGCCTTGGCCTCGGTCTGGAGTTCCTTGATCCGGGCCGGGCTGGGCTCGCTCTCCGGGTCGAGGCCGGAGATGGCCTCCTGGGTCAGGCCGTAGCGCTCGGCGAGGTAGCCGAAGGCGGCGTGGTTGGTGAAGAAGACCTTGGTGTCGGTGGTCTTCAGGCCGTTCGTGAACCGGGTGTTCAGGTCGTCGAGCTTCTTGACCAGTGCGTCGGTGTTCTTCTTGTAGTCGTCCGCGTGGTCCGGGTCGCCCTTCTCGAGGGCCGCTCCGACGCCCTTGGCGACCTCGGCGTACTTCACCGGGTCGAGCCAGATGTGCGGGTCGAGGGCGTGCTCCTCCTCCTCGGAGGGCTTCTCCTCGGCGGGTGCCTCCTCGCCCTCGTGTTCGTGCTCGGTGCTGCCGTGGTCCTCGAGCTTGGTCAGCGTGGCCGCGTCGATCTTGTTCTTGACCTGGGACTGCGAGACGGCCTCGTCGACGGCAGGCTGGAGGGTCTTGAGGTAGAGCACCGCGTCCGCCTCGCCGAGGTCGGCGGTCTGCTTGGTGCTGAGCTCCAGGTCGTGCGGCTCCTGACCGGGCTCGGTGAGGGTGGTGACGTTCACGTGGTCCCCGCCGATCTGCTCGGCGAGGAACTGCATCGGGTAGAACGACGCGACGACGTCGAACTTGTCCGTGTTGCCCGCCGTGTCGCTGTCGCTGGAGCAGGCGGAGAGGGCCGCGAGACCGAGGGCGGTCACCGCTGCGGTGGGTATCAGGCGACGTCGTACGTTCATGACAGTCATTTTCAATGAATCTGGAAACGATTGTCAACAAACGTCCAGGGTGGGCATAAAGGCGGCCCGATTTGGTTGAGGGGGAGCCTGCGCCGGTAACCTGAAGCATTCGCTGGAAGCACCTCGCTTCGTCGCCCGTCGTCGTAATGAAGAGAGCACCGTGGCCGCCGACAAGATCGACACCATCGTCAGCCTGAGCAAGCGCCGTGGCTTCGTATTCCCCTGCAGTGAGATCTACGGCGGACAGCGCGCCGCCTGGGACTACGGGCCGCTGGGTGTCGAGCTCAAGGAGAACCTCAAGCGCCAGTGGTGGCGCTACATGGTCACGTCGCGCGAGGACGTCGTCGGTATCGACTCGTCCGTGATCCTGGCCCCCGAGGTCTGGGTCGCCTCCGGCCACGTCGCCACCTTCACGGACCCGCTCACCGAGTGCACCTCCTGTCACAAGCGGTTCCGCGCGGACCACCTGGAGGAGGCCTACGAGGCCAAGCACGGCCGCCCCCCGGAGAACGGCCTGGCGGACGTCAACTGCCCGCACTGCGGCAACAAGGGTCAGTTCACCGAGCCCAAGCAGTTCTCGGGTCTGCTCTCCACCCACCTCGGTCCGACCCAGGACAGCGGCTCCATCGCCTACCTGCGTCCCGAGACCGCGCAGGGCATCTTCACCAACTTCGGCCAGGTGCAGACCACCTCGCGCCGCAAGCCGCCGTTCGGCATCGCCCAGATGGGCAAGTCGTTCCGCAACGAGATCACGCCGGGCAACTTCATCTTCCGCACCCGTGAGTTCGAGCAGATGGAGATGGAATTCTTCGTCAAGCCGGGCGAGGACGAGAAGTGGCAGGAGTACTGGATGGAGCAGCGCTGGAGCTGGTACACCGGCCTGGGTCTCCGTGAGGAGAACATGCGCTGGTTCGAGCACCCGAAGGAGAAGCTCTCCCACTACTCCAAGCGCACCGCCGACATCGAGTACCGCTTCAACTTCGGCGGCAACGAGTGGGGCGAGCTGGAGGGTGTCGCGAACCGGACGGACTACGACCTCGGTGCGCACTCGAAGGCCTCGGGCCAGGACCTGTCCTACTTCGACCAGGAGGCCGGCGAGCGCTGGACGCCGTACGTCATCGAGCCGGCGGCCGGTGTCGGCCGGGCGATGCTCGCCTTCCTGCTCGACGCCTACATCGAGGACGAGGCCCCCAACGCCAAGGGCAAGATGGAGAAGCGCACGGTGCTGCGCCTCGACCCCCGCCTGGCTCCCGTGAAGGTCGCGGTGCTTCCCCTTTCGAGGAACCCTGAGCTTTCCCCCAAGGCCAAGGGCCTCGCCCAGACGCTGCGGCAGAACTGGAACATCGAGTTCGACGACGCGGGCGCCATCGGCCGCCGCTACCGCCGCCAGGACGAGATCGGTACGCCGTACTGCGTGACGGTCGACTTCGACACCCTGGACGACAACGCGGTGACGGTGCGCGAGCGCGACTCGATGAAGCAGGAGCGCGTGTCGCTGGACCAGATCGAGGGATACCTGGCCGGGCGTCTGCTGGGCTGCTAGCGCCGGCACTCCGGGCCGCTCAAAGCCGCTCAACGCCTCTTCGGCCTCTTTGGCCCTTGATCGGCCTCTTTGGCCCTTGATACGGGTACCTCTATGGACCTGTATCAAGGGCCATCGTGCTACCAGGGTGATCAGCATGAGCATCGCGTTCCTGTTGACCACCCTCGTCGTCTGCGTCACCCCCGGCACCGGGGTCGTCTACACCCTCGCCACCGGGCTCTCCCGGGGCCGCCGCGCGAGCGTCGTCGCCGCCGTCGGCTGCACACTCGCGATCGTCCCGCATGTGCTGGCCACCGCCACCGGCCTCGCCGCACTGCTGCACGCGAGTGCGACTGCCTTCCAGATCCTCAAGTACGCCGGTGTCGTCTACCTGCTCTACATGGCGTGGGCCATGGTCCGGGACAAGGGCACCCTCGACGTCGATCAGAGCGCCGCGCCCCTCTCCGCGGGGCAGGTGATCGTCCGTGCCGTGCTGATCAACGTCCTCAATCCGAAGGTGACGATCTTCTTCTTGGCCTTCCTGCCGCAGTTCGTCAGCCCCGGGCAGCCGCACTCCGCCGTACGGATGCTGGCGCTCGGCGGCGTGTTCATGCTGGTCACCTTTGTCGTCTTCCTCGCGTACGGCCTCCTCGCGGCGTCCGTGCGCCGGCATGTCACCTCGCGGCCCGGGGTGATGGCGTGGCTGCGGCGGAGTTTCGCGGGGTCGTTCGTGGTGCTGGGGGCGAAGCTGGCGTTCACGGCGCGGTAGGGCCCGGGAGTCCTGGCTCGGACGCCTGTCGCCGGACAAGCCCGCGGGTCGTTCAGGGCCTGCGGCCCTGGAAGGTGCGGCGCAGGTCGCTCACCCAGGCGTCGGGGTTCTCCCAGGGGATGAAGTGGCCGCCGCGGTCGTGGGCGTTGACGTTGACGTGGTTGAACCAACCGGCCTGCGGGCCGTTCTTGAACGCCCGGACGCGCTCGTCGGCGGTGTGGATGCCGGGCGGGTTCTCGTACGTGACGAAGGTGAGGCCGACCGGGGCCTGCACGACCGGGGTGCGGTCGTGGGCGGGGGTCCAGGGGTAGCGGTTGGCGTTGGCGTAGTAACGCATCGACGTGGCGATGGAGTTGTTCACCCAGTAGATCGTGGCGTGGGTGAGCAGGTCGTCCTTGGTGAAGACGGACTCGACGTCACCGCCGTTGTCGCTCCAGGCGTTCCAGCGCTCCAGCAGCCAGGCGAGCAGTCCGGCGGGTGAGTCGCTCAGCCCGTGGGCCAGGGTGGCGCCGTCGAGCATGTGCACGGCGAGGTGGGGCGCCCAGCGGTGGTCCAGCTCGATGATGCGGGCGCGGACCTCGGGGGGCTGATCGTCGGTGAGGGGCCCATTCCGGGCGAAGTCCCAGGCGCGGGGGCCGGTGAAGAAGTCGAGCGGCAGCCCGGAGCCGATGTGGATGCCGTACAGCTCGTCGGCGTACTTGTGGCCGAGCTGGCTGGAGACGATCCCGCCGATGTCGCAGCCCCCGGCGGCGTACTTCTCGTATCCCAGGGTCTCGGTCATCAGGGTGTGCCAGAGGTCGGAGACCTTCCAGAAGTTGACGTCCGGAAAGCCGGTGAGCGGGCCGGGAAAACCGAAGCCGGGCAGGGACGGCACGATGACGTCGAACGCGTCGGCGGGGTCACCGCCGAACGCGGCCGGGTCGGCGAGCGGGTCGATCACCTTCGACCAGTGCCAGAACGTCCACGGCCAGCCGTGGGTGAGGATCAACGGGATCGGGCGGGGGCCGCGGCCGGGCTTGCGCATGAAGTGCACCGGGACACCGGCGACGCTCACCTGGTAGTGCTCGTAGGCGTTGATGGCGGCCTCGGCCTTGCGCCAGTCGTAGCCGTCCCGCCAGTAGGCGACCAGCTCACGGAGATAGCTGTCCGGGACGCCGTAGGACCAGTCGCCATTCCCCTCGTCCAGCGGCGGACGGGTCAGTGTGAGACGGGCGCGCAGGTCATCGAGGACCTCGTCGGGCACATGGATCGGGGCGGGCTTCAGGGGGAAAGTGTGCGGGGTGGTCATGGCGTGGCTCCTTCCCGGCTCAGTGCCCTGGGACACCGGGGCCGATGGAGACGGAAAGCAGGTGGCAGGCGACAGCTGACAGGTAACGGATGGCAGGTGACAGCAGGTAGCGAATGACAGATATTGAAATCTGTCATCTGTCATGCCATGGTGGATGTCATGACGCTGCACACTCGCACCCTCGGAAGCGCCGGCCCCCAGGTCTCCGCCCTCGGCCTCGGCTGCATGGGCATGTCGGCGCTGTACGGCGACGCCGACCGGGCCGAGTCGATCGCCACGATCCACGCCGCGCTCGAGGCGGGCGTGACGCTGCTCGACACCGGCGACTTCTACGGCATGGGCCACAACGAACTGCTGATCGGTGAGGCGCTGCGCTCCGCGCCCGCCGCCCGGCGCGAACAGGCACTGGTCAGCGTGAAGTTCGGGGCGCTGCGCGACCCCGACGGCGGCTGGTCCGGGTACGACGGCCGCCCGGCCGCCGTGAAGAACTTCGCCGCCTACTCGCTCCAGCGTCTCGGCGTCGACCACATCGACGTCTACCGGATCGCCCGGCTCGACCCGGACGTACCGATCGAGGAAACGGTCGGCGCGATCGCCGAACTGGTCGAGAAGGGGCACGTCCGTCACATCGGCCTGAGCGAGGTCGGCGCCGAGACGATCCGCCGGGCCGCCGCCACCGCGCCCATCTCGGACCTCCAGATCGAGTACTCCCTCATCTCGCGCGGCATCGAGACGGAGATCCTGCCGACCACCCGGGAACTGGGCATCTCCGTCACGGCGTACGGCGTCCTGTCCCGGGGCCTGATCTCCGGCCACTTCACCCCCGGCCGGCAGCTCGCCGCGAACGACTACCGCGCGCTCTCGCCCCGCTTCCAGGGCGAGAACCTCCAGCACAACCTCAACCTGGTGGAGGCACTCCGGAAGATCGCCGAGCAGAAGGGGGTCTCGGTCGCGCAGATCGCCATCGCCTGGGTGCTGTCCCGGGGCGAGGACATCGTGCCGCTCGTCGGCGCGCGGACCCGGGAGCGGCTGGCGGAGTCGCTGGGCGCGCTGGACGTCACGCTGGACGCGGCCGACCTCGCCGCGATCGAGGAGGCCGTGCCGCCCGGCGCCGCCGCGGGCGACCGCTATCCGGCGGCGCAGATGGCGCAGGTCGAGCGCTGACGCGGGCGCCAGGTACGTTTCCCTCATGTCACCGACCAGGGAGATCCTGACCGCCGAGCGCATCCTCGAAGCCACCGAGGAGGTGCTGCGCCGCCACGGTCCGGCCAAGGCCACCGTGGTGGACGTCGCCCGCGCGCTCGGCGTCAGCCACGGCAGCGTCTACCGGCACTTCCGGACGAAGGCGGCGCTGCGCGAGGCGGTGACGAAGCGGTGGCTGGACCGCACCTCCGAGGCCCTGTCCGGGATCGTCGCCGACGAGACCCGTGACCCGCGGACGCGGTTGTGCGACTGGCTCGAGGGCCTCTTCGAGGCCAAGCGCCGCAAGGCGGGCGACGATCCCGAGCTGTTCGTCACGTACACGGTGCTGACCGGCGAGACCGGCGAGGTCGTCGGAGAACACCTCACCGAGCTGATCGCCCAGCTGACCCGGATCATCGAGGCCGGCGTCGAGTCCGGCACGTTCACCTCGGCCGACCCGGCGGTCACCGCCCGCGCCGTCTTCCACGCCAGCGACCGCTTCCACGACCCGCGTTATGCCGGGGAGTGGGAACAGCCGGGCATCGGGGAGGACTTCCGGGCGGTGCTGGACCTGATACTGCGCGGCCTGCGGGCCTAGGGCGCCGCCGATTTCCTGCGACCTGATCCGCCGGACAGGCCCTGACCTTCCGCCGCCGTACACCGCCAGAAGTCCCGCATCACCCCCGGCGGCGTCGGGCTCTGCATCGCCACCTGGGTCAGGAGGATGGTGACCGTGCTCGTCGTCGGGATGACGTGGGCCGTCGTGCCGGTGCCGCCGACCCAGCCGTAGCGGCCGGGGACGTTCCAGGGGTCGATCGGGGTGACGTCGACCTGGCCGCCGTAGCCCCAGCCCTGGCCCTCCAGGAACAGGAAGCCCAACTCGCGCTGGCAGGCGGTGAGGTGGTTGCTGGTCATGCGGCTCACCGAGGTCGGGGTCAGCAGGCGGTGGCCGTTCGCCGTGCCGCCCGCCAGCAGCATGCGGGCGAAGGCCAGCCAGTCGTCGGCCGTGGAGACCAGGCCGCCGCCGCCCGAGGGGAAGGCGGGGAGGGCGGCCCATTCGCCGTCCGGGGCATCCGCCAGTTCCAGGGCGCCCAGGTCGGTCGCGCCGTAGTGGCTGGTGAAGCGGTGGCGTTTGGCCGGCGGGACCTCGAACGCCGAGTCCGTCATGCCCAGCGGCTCGAAGATCCGTTCCGCCAGGAACTCGGGGAGCGTCCGGCCCGAGGCCCGGGCGACCAGGATGCCTTGCAGGTCGGAGCACGTCTGGTACAGCCAGGCCGCGCCCGGCTGGTGCAGCAGCGGGACCCGGGCGAGGGCGGCCAGCCAGGTGTCCGGGTCCGGGTAGGCCTGTGGGGCCCGGCCGTCCTTCTGGACCTCGAACAGCGCCCGCACCGCGGGCAGCGAGAAGTCCGACGGGAAGCCCCAGCCCGCCCGGGAGCTGAGCAGGTCCTCGACCGTGATCGGGCGGTCCGCCGGGACCACGTCGTCGACGGGGGCGGCCGGGCTGCGCACCACCATCGGCTTCGACAGCTCCGGCAGCCACTCGTCCACCGGATCCTCCAGCCCGATCCGCCCCTCCTCCACCAGCGTCAGCACCGCCGCCGCTGTGATCGGCTTGGTGATCGAGGCGATACGGAAGATCGAGTCCCGGGCCATCGGGGTGGTGCCGTCGGCGTCCTGGTGGCCGACCGTCACCACCTCGACGTCGTCGCCTCGCGCCACGAGGCCGACGGCTCCCGGGATCGATCCGTCGGCGACGTGCCGTCGCAGGATGTCGTGCAGTGAGCTCATCGGTGGGCCTTCCGGTGCGTCGCGGTCCAGTGGTCGTAGGGGTACGACTGCTGCCGCGGCCGAAAGTCATCGGTCCGGCGGGCCGTTCACGCCCCCGCCGGGTCCACCGTCGCCTGATGCTCCTCGGCGAGGTGCTCCTGCGCCTTCAGCCACGGCAGGAACTGCGCGCTCTTCTGCCAGCCGCACGTGTCGCATCTGATCGTGCGCTGTACGCCCGTGCGCTGTACGCGGACGACGTGTTCGCGCCCGTGCTGATCCCAGCGGCTCACCTTGCTCGTGTTGATCTCCAACATGCTGCCTCCAGAGGCCGCGCCCTGTGAGTCGGTCGACGCAGCACGGAGTGTGCAGCAAGACCAACATCAACAGGGGATCCTTCACAGCGACTTCGCCAAGCCGTGCCCTATCTCTCAGTGGCTCACAGTGGATTTCGGCGGCTCTCCGTAGTTCTCGCTACTTCTCAGGCGATCGTCCTGGGGAGTCGCAGGCTGAGCAGACCCGTGAGCGCGATCGTCGCCAACTGGACCAGGAGCGTGGTGACCAGGGCGTTTCGCATGCCCATGCTGGGGATCAGGGACAGGAAGAGCGTGCCGAGGGTGGCCACGCCGAGTGCCAGGGCGGACTGCTGGGTGGTGGTCATCACGCCGCTGCCGACACCGGCCCGGGCGGGCGGCACCTCCGACAGCACGATCCGGAAGATCACCGGGAGTTGGAGGGCCTGGCCCACGCCCGCGACCGCGCCGCCCGGGAGCAGGGCGAGGAGGCCGAGGTCCGGCCAGGAACGCCAGGCGGCCAGGGCGATCAGGCCCACGCCCACCCCCTGGAGCAGGGAGCCGGCCGTCACCACCCGGGTGCCGTACCGGGCGATGAGCCGCGGACCGGCGATCGACGTGAAGAAGAACGTCACCGCCAGCGGGACCAGCGCCAGGCCCGCCTGGACGGGACCGAGGCCCGCGCCCTGCTGCAACGCCACCGCGATCACGAACATGAAGCCGCTGAAGCCGATGGAGAACGGCAGGATGATCACCAGCCCGCGCCGCAGCGACACCAGCGCGAACAGGCTCGGGGGTACCAGAGGTGTGCGGCCCTGGCGGTCCGCCCTGCGCTCCACCGCGTAGAACGCCGCCGCCACGAACGGGAACGCCGCCAGCGACAGCCACGTCCACAGGGGCCAGCCCGCCGCCCGGCCCTCGGTCAGCGGGGCCAGCAGGGTGAGCAGCGAGACGGCCAGCAGGACCGTGCCCGGGCCGTCCACCGGCTCCGGGCGCTGCGCACGGGTCTCCGGGACCACGCGGGCCGCGAGGACCAGGCCGACGACGACCACCGGCACGTTCACCAGGAACACCGAACGCCAGCCGGTGCCCGCGAGGTCGGCGGAGACGAGGACGCCGCCGAGGATCTGCCCGGCCACCATGGACAGGCCGGCCGTGGCGCCGTACAGGCCCATCGCCTTGGCGCGGCGCGGCCCGGAGGTGGCCGCCTGGATGGTGGCGAGCACCTGCGGCAGCATCGCGGCGGACGCCGCGCCCTGCGCGACCCGCGCCGCGACCAGGGTCCAGGCGGTGGGCGCGAGCCCGCACGCCAGCGAGGTCAGGCCGAACGCGGCCATGCCGCCCAGGAAGAGGCGGCGCCGGCCGAACAGGTCGCCGAGCCGGCCGCCGAGGACGAGGAGGACGGCGTACGCCAGGCCGTACCCGGCGACGACCAGTTCGAGGACCGACTCGCTCGCGGCCAGGTCCTTGCCGATGGTGGGCAGGGCGACATTGACGATGAAGAAGTCGACGAGGGGGAGTGCGGCGGCCAGCAGCACCGTGAACAGTCCGAGGCCGCCCAGCGAGGGTGACGCCGGGGCGGGCCGCAGGGAGCGTGGAGTGGTCGTGGTTTCGGTCACGACTACGAGGCTGCGGCGCCGCTCAGGCTGGTACCAGAGTCTTCTTATCCTGGTAGCGGGACCACCTGGAATCAGGCTCCGGGCGGCGGCAGGCTGGAGGCATGACGACCATGGCCCAGGAGACGGCCCAGGAGACGGCCCAGGAGACGACCCAGGCGGCCGACGGTAGCGGCGGTACGACTGTGGCGGCGATCCGGCGGCACGAACTCGCCGCCTTCCTGCGCCACCGCCGCGAGCACATCACCCCCGAGCAGGTCGGCCTGCCGCGCGGCCGACGACGCCGTACGCCGGGCCTGCGCCGCGAAGAGGTCGCCCACCTCTCGGCGGTCGGCGTCACCTGGTACACGTGGTTGGAGCAGGCCCGGGACATCCAGGTCTCCGTCCAGGTCCTGGACGCGCTCGCCCGCACCTTGCTGCTCGACCCCAGCGAACGCGCCCATCTCTTCCAGCTCGCCGGGGCCGTGGACCCGACGCCGGCCACCAACTGCCCGTCGATCACGCCGGCGCTGCGGGCCGTGCTGGAGCAGCTCGAACCGGTGCCGGCCTGTGTGCAGAACAGCCGGTACGACATCCTCGCCTACAACCGCACGTACGGCCTGCTGCTGTGCGACCTGGACGCGGTGCCCCCCGAGGACCGCAACTGCATGATCCTTTGCTACACGCACGAGGAGTGGAGTTCCTCGATCGTGCACCTGGAGGAGACCCGGCGCCTGATGGCCGCCCGTTTCCGCGCCACGATGGCCGGTCACCTCGCCGAGCCCGCCTGGAAGATGCTGCTCAAACGGCTGCGCGCGCAGTCGCCGGACTTCCGCGCGGCCTGGGACCGGCACGAGGTCGGTGCGCACCGGGTGCGGCGCAAGGAGTTCCTCAACCGGTACGTCGGGCGGGTCGTCGTCGACCACACCGACCTGTGGCTCGGGCCGCAGACCGGGCCGCGCATGGTGACGTACGTACCGGCGGACGAGGAGTCACGGGCCCGGCTGGAGCGGCTGCACGCGATCGCCCGGGAACGGGAGGCGGAACGGGGCTGAAGCACTGGCCGGGAACCGGGAACTCCTCCGGACCTGGGATGACTCTGCGAAGTGCGGGAACTCGGGCGGTCCGAAAGGTGAGGTCCGTCCGAGGAGAGTCGAGAAGGCCATGGCTGAGCAGAGGGTTGAGGAAAGGGCCGAACAGAAGATCGCCCAGCCGCTGCGAGCGGCGACCTCGGTGTTGAGCAAGGTGCCGGGCGCCGGGTTGGTGGGGCGGGCGGCCGAGGGCACGCTGGACAGGATCGGAGCGGTGTCGCCGCGCGGGCGGCGGATCGCGGTGTACACGGGCGCCGGGGTGCTCGGCGTCGCGGGCGTCGTGGAGTGGCCGGTCGCGATCACGGGGGCGGCGGTGGCGTGGCTCACGCAGCCGCGGGGAGACAAGGCGGAGGAACACAACCCCGGGACCAACAGCGACGCCACGCGGAGCGGCGGATCGGACGACGCCCACGGCGAGGCGCCCACGCCGCGCGTGATGCCGGCGCACGCCCCGCCGCACGCCCCGTCCCCCAGCAAGTCGTCCGCGCGGGAGACGCGGGAGACGCGGGAGGCACGGGAGGCGCAAGAGGTGGAGCAGGCGGAGCAGGCGCAGCACACGGCGTCGCCGCCCCCCACGCCCTCCGGCAAGCTGCCCACCCACACCCATACGAACGGCTGAGGGCGATCAATGAGCCGTGGACTTCTCACCCTTTCGTCGTCGGCGGCCGCCGGGGTACTCCTGACCGGCCCGCGCCTGCTCGCACGCGGCACGGCACCCGCGGTGGGCGCGGCCGCCGGAGCGGCGGCGGGCACGGCCAGGGCCGGTGTCCGGACCGCGGACTTCGCGCTGGGCCTGGCCCGAGTGGCCCGTACGGCCCTCCCGGGCAGCCCTCACGACTGGCGCTCCGGCACCAGAGCTCACCTGGCCCTGCGGGAGGCCGCGGCGGGGGAACCACTCCCGCTCCGCGAGCCGACCGAGCCGATGGAGCCGACCGAGCCGATGGAGCCGACCGACGCGCAGGCCCCACCCTCCGACACTCAGGCCCCACCCTCCGAATCCACCGCCCTATCCACCGCCCTTGAGCAGGCGGTCCCCCCGTCCCGCCGTACCGAACACCTCGCCCGGCGCGTCGCCGAGGCCCTCGCCGAGCACCCCGACGTGGCGTTCGCGTACTGGGACCGAGGGCTGGCCCGGCTGGTCGTGGCGGCCACCGAGGAAGCCGTCAGCGACCGGGTGATCGAGCGGGCCGCCGCGCTCGCCGAGCGGCACGGGCTGGTGCCGGACGAGGACGGCGTGGAGGAGCTCGCCCACCCCGGCGATCCGGCCTCCGTGCGGGCCGCCGCCGCCACGCTCGCCGCCGATGCTGCGGGCGTCGTGGCGGCCCTGACCGGGTCCATGCTGCGCCTGCCGCCCTCACCCCGCCTGGTGACCGCCGGCGTGACCCTGCTGCGCGAGAACCCCCGCTTCCGTGCCTGGCTGCGCGGCCGGCTCGGCAACTCCCGCATGGACATGGCCCTCGCCCTCGCCAACGCCGCAGCCCACGGCGCCGGACACACCCCCACCTCACTCCTCCTCGATGGCGCCCTGCGCACCTGCCAGCTCGCCGAGGCGATGGTCCGTACGGCCACCTTCGAGACCGTGCACGACCAGCTGTGCGCGCCCGGCCGGGACAGCGTGCCCGCGGATCCCGCCGTACGCCCGCCGCTGAGGACATCCCCGGCCCAGGAGTACGCCGCGCACGCCTCGGCCGGCAGTGTGGCGGGCGCCGCCGCGACCCTGCTCGTCAAGCACGACGTCCGAGAAGCGGCGGAGGCGGTCCTGGCCGGCTCGCCCAAGGCCGCGCGCTACGGTCCCGCCGCCTTCCACGCCGTACTGAGCGGCGCCCTGTCCCGGACGGGTGTCCTGGTGCGCGACCCGGACCGGCTGCGGCAGCTGGAGATGGCCGGCACGGTCGTCCTCCACCCCAGCGCGCTCAGGACACCCGGCGCGGGCGCCGACCCCTGGGTCGAGGCCGTCCTCGACGCGGCCCGGCGCGCCGGACTGCGGGTCGTCGTCGTGGACGATCCCGCACTCGCCGACTTCACCGGCCTCGCCGACCAAGTCGTCCCCGCCGACCGGCCGTTGAGCCGAGTGGTGGACGAACTGCGGGACGAAGACGGCGGCATCGTCACCGTCGCCCGTCCCCGTCCGTACGACGACGCCGAGGTGACCTCCGGGCTCCTGCGCGGTGACGTGGCCGTCGCCCTCACCGACGGCGGCGGCCAGGTGGTGTGGGGCGCCGACCTCCTCGCGCCGCACGGCCTGCCCGACGTATGGCGGCTGCTGACCGCCGTACCGGCGGCCCGTGCCGTCGGCCACCGCTCCCAGACCCTGGCCCGGTCCGGCGCCGCGCTGTCCGGGCTGCTCGTGGCCGTCGGCGAGTCCCGCCGGGGCCGCCCCACGCCCCTGCCCGGTCTGCGGCACGCGCCCGTCGACGCGAGCGCGGCGCTCGCCCTGTTCAGCGGGGCGCGCGCCGCCCTCGGCGTGGCGGCGGCCCGCGCCCCGCACCCCCGGCCCCGGGTGGCCTGGCACGAGCTGGACCCGGACGACGTCCGCGAACGGCTGGAGCACCAGGCACCCCCGGAGACGACCGCCGTCGAGCAGGCGACCGCCCGGGTGCGCGCGGTCGCCGACGCCGTCGTACGACTCCCCGTGCTGGCCCCCGTGCGATCGTCCCTGCAACTCGGCCGGGCCGTACGCGGCGAGCTGCACGATCCGCTCACCCCGGTCCTGGCGGTCGGTTCGGCCGCGTCGGCGATCCTCGGCTCCGTCGTGGACGCCCTGCTGGTCCTCGGCGCCCTCGACCTCAACGCCCTGGTCGGCGGCATCCAGCGGATGCGCGCCGAGCGCGCGCTGAGCGGACTGCTCGCCCAGCAGAAGCAGAAGGCGAGGGTCGCCGACTCCCCCGAGGAAGCCCATGTCGTCGACGCCGCCAAGCTCAGCCCCGGCGACGTCATCGACCTCAAGGCCGACGACGTCGTGCCCGCCGACGCCCGCCTGCTGTGGGAGGACGGTCTGGAGGTGGACGAGTCCGCGCTGACCGGCGAGTCCCTGCCCGTGGACAAGGCCATGGACGCCACTCCGCATGCCCCCGTCGCCGAGCGGCACTGCATGGTCTTCGAGGGCACGACCGTGGTGGCCGGACGCGCCCAGGCCGTCGTCGTCGACACCGGCGACCGCACCGAGGCCGCCCGGGCCGTCTCCCTCGCCGCCCGGGTCCCGTCGGCCGCCGGAGTGCAGGCCCGGCTCCAGGAACTCACCCGCAAGGCACTGCCGTTGACCATGGCGGGCGGCGCCGCGGTGACCGGCCTGTCGCTGCTGCGCGGCACGCCCATCCGGCAGGCGGTGAGCGGTGGAGTGGCGGTCGCGGTGGCCGCCGTACCCGAAGGGCTGCCGCTGGTGGCCACGGTGGCGCAGCTGGCCGCCGCCCGCCGGCTCAGCAGCCGCGGCCTGCTCGTGCGCACCCCGCGCACGCTGGAGGCGCTGGGCCGCATGGACACCATCTGCTTCGACAAGACCGGCACCCTCACCGAGAACCGGCTGCGGCTGGTGCGCGTGGCCGACGCCGACGGCACCGTTCACACCCTCGACGCGCCCGACGCGGACGGCCCGCTGCGGGTCGCCGCCCGCGCCTGCCCCAGCCTGAACGGCGACGGCGACTCCACTCGCCCGGCCCACGCCACCGACGAGGCCGTCCTGGACGCCGCCGGACCCGACCCGGAGTGGACCCAGACCGAGGGCCTGCCCTTCGAGGCCGCCCGCGGCTACGCCGCCGCCGTCGGGCGGGCCGGGGACGGCACACCGGTCCTGGTCGTCAAGGGCGCCCCGGAGACCGTCCTGCCGGCCTGCGCCGACCTCCCGGACCACATCTCCGACGCCGCCCAGTCGCTGGCCCGGGACGGACTCCGCGTCCTGGCCGTCGCCCGACGCCCGCTGAAGGAGGACGACGAGGCGACGGACGTACTCGAAGAGCCGCTGCGCGATCTGGAGTTCACCGGACTGCTGGCCCTGGCCGACGTGGCCCGCGAGACGTCCCCCGCGCTGGTGCGCGGGCTGCGCGAGGCGGGCGTACGGCCGGTCGTGCTGACCGGCGACCACCCGCAGACCGCCCGTGCCATCGCCGCCGACCTGGGCTGGCCTCAGGACGCCGGCGTGGTCACCGGCGACGAACTCGCCGCCGCCGACCGGTCGGCCCGCGCCCGGATGCTGCGGGACGCCGACGTCGTGGCCCGGGTCGCGCCCGAGCAGAAGCTCCAGGTCGTGGAGTCCCTCAGGGACGCCGGCCGGGTGGTCGGCATGGTCGGCGACGGCGCCAACGACGCCGCCGCCATCCGCGCCGCCGACATCGGCGTCGGCATCAGCGCCCGCGGCTCGGCCGCCGCGCGCAACGCCGCCGACCTCGTCGTCACCCGCGACGACCTGTCGGTGCTCATCGAGGCGGTCCACGAGGGCCGCGCCCTGTGGCACAGCGTCGCCGACGCCATCGCCATCCTGATCGGCGGCAACGCCGGCGAGGTGAGCTTCGGCATCGTCGGCACCCTGCTGTCGGGCTCCGCGCCGCTGTCCACCCGCCAGATGCTGCTGGTGAACCTGTTCACGGACCTGTTCCCGGCGATGGCGGTGGCGGTGACGCCGGAGCAGCAGGAGGAGACAGCCGACACAGGGCCTGCCGAGACAGGGCCTGCCGACACAGGCCTTGACGAGCCTCTGGGTACGTCCGTCCTGGGCGCGCCCCTGATCCGCCAGATCCGGCACCGCGCCCTGACCACGTGCCTCGGCGCGACCGCCGCCTGGCTGTTCGGCCGCTTCACCCCCGGTACGGCCCGCCGCTCGACGACCATGGCCCTGTGCGCCGTGGTGGGCACCCAACTGGCCCAGACCCTGGCCGACCGCCGCGACAGCCCGCTGGTCCGCCTCACGTCCCTGGGCTCGGCGGCCGTGCTGGTCGCCCTGGTGGAGACACCGGGCGCGAGCCAGATGGTCGGCTGCACGCCCCTGGGCCCGGTCGCCTGGGCGGGGGTGGCGGCGGCGATCGCGCTGGCGCTGGCGGGACAGCGGGCGCTGCCGTACGTGGAGGAGGCCGTGCTCAAGCGGTGGCCGGCGTTGGCCGCTTGATTCTCCCGACTGTTCTCTTCCCCTCTCTTCCCCGTCCCCATGTCACAGAAGTCCGGGTCTGTCTCGTCTCTGTGATGAGAGGCAGTTCCGGAATCAGTGAGGTGAGGGTTGTGCGGGTGTTCGTGGCAGGCGGGACCGGGGCCATCGGGAGGCGGCTGGTGCCGCAGCTCGTGGCCCGGGGCCATCAGGTGACGGCTACGACGAGGAGCGCGGCCAAGGCGGGCTCGCTGAAACAGCTGGGCGCGGAGGCTGTCGTGATGGACGGGCTGGACGCGGTGTCGGTCGGTGAGGCGGTGGCCGCGGCCCGGCCGGACGCGATCGTGCATGAGATGACCGCGATCTCCGGCAAGCCCGACATGCGGCACCCCGACCGGTTCTTCGCCACCACCAACCGGCTGCGCATCGAGGGCACGGACCACCTGCTGGCCGCCGCCCAGGCGACCGGCGTGCCCCACGTCGTCGTGCAGAGCTTCGCGCAGAGCTACGGGCCCGGCGCGGGGCTGCTGACCGAGGAGGACCCGATCGACCCGGGCAGGGGGACGATGGCGCGCAGGCTCTCGGCAGGGGTCCTGCACATCCAGGACGTGGTGCCCAAGGCCGGTGGCACGGTCCTGCGATACGGCGGGTTCTACGGGCCGGGCGCCAGTGACGACGTGGTCGAGTTCGTGCGCAAGCGGAAGTTCCCGCTCGTCGGGGAGGGCACCGGCTGGAACTCGTGGGTGCACCTCGATGACGCGGCGAGCGCGACCGTACTGGTCGTGGAGCAGCAGGCGAGGGGTGTGTTCAACATCGTCGACGACGAGCCCGCCCAGGTCCGCGAGTGGCTGCCCTATCTGGCCGCGTGCGCGGGGGCGAAGCGGCCGATGCGGGTTCCCAGATGGCTGGCCAGGCTGCTGGCCGGGGAGTTCGCGGTGACCCTGATGACCGAGGGCCGTGGCTTCTCCAACGCCAAGACCAAGCGGGAGCTCGGCTGGGAGCTGCGTCATCCCTCGTGGCGCCAGGGCTTCAAGGAGGAGCTCGCGTGACCCGCACCGAGGACTTCGAGGAGCTACGACCGCTGCTGTTCTCCATCGCCTACCGGATCCTCGGCAGCGTGAGCGAGGCGGAGGACGCGGTCCAGGAGACCTGGCTGCGCTACGCGGCCTCCCCGACACGACCCACGTCGACCAAGGCCTTCCTCTCGGCCGTGGTCACCCGGGTCTCGATCGACGTCCTGCGGTCGGCCCGCGTCCGGCGGGAGGAGTACGTCGGGCAGTGGCTCCCCGAGCCGCTGCTCACCGACCCCTACGAGGACCCGGAGCGCTCGGCGGAGCTGGCCGACTCGTTGTCGATGGCGGCCCTGTTGCTGCTCGAGCGCCTCAGCCCGCTGGAGCGGGCGGTCTTCGTGCTGCGGGAGGTGTTCGGGTTCGGCTTCCCCGAGGTCGCGTCGGCGGTGGGCAGGTCGGAGGCGGCGTGCCGCCAGCTCGCGGTGCGGGCGCGGCGCCACATGGACGCCGGGCGCCCTCGGTTCGAGGCGGACCGCCGGGAGCGGGAGGAACTGGCGGCGCGCTTCTTCGAGGCGCTCCGGGAAGGCGACGTCGAGGGCCTGCGGGAGTTGCTCGCCGCCGATGTCCAGCTGGTCGGGGACGGCGGCGGCAAGGTCCCGCAGCTGGCCAGGGACATCATCGGCGCCGACAAGGTGGCCCGGCTGCTCGCCTCGGTCTTCCCCTCGGTCGTCCGGATCGGAGTGGAGTTCGAGCAACGCGAGGTGAACGGCCAGCCGGGCGCGGTCCTCCGTGACCGGGACCACAGGGTGCTCAACACCTTCACGCTCGACGTACTCGACGGACGGATCCAGATGATCCGCTCGGTGAGCAACCCCGACAAGCTCGCCCACGTGGGTCCGGTGGCGGACGCCTGGGCGCTCAGCCGCGAGTTCAAGCAGGCTCTCCGCCCACGGACCGACCGTCGCCGCTGACCGCGCTCCGGACCGCTCGCCACAGGCCCGAGGCACTTACGGCGCTCCAGGGTGCGCACCTAGTGCCGCGGCAGGCAACGTTTGCCCCGTCGCGACGCCCGGCACGCTCCCCCACTGCCCTAAAGGCGTGGGAGGTGCCCCCACTCGCCGCACCGGGCACAGACCCAAGTACATCCAGTACGAGGGCCTGCGCCCGGCACGCCGAGAGCACGCACCGGACGCCGCTCCTTGACGGGCAAACGTTGCCTGCCGCGGCACTAGTGCCCCGACAGGCAACGTCCGCCCCGTCGCGACGCCCGGCACGTGCTCTCGCCGCACCGGCCGAAAGCCCAAGTACGTCCAGTACGAGGGCTTCCGGCCGGCACGCCGAGAGCACGCACCGGACGCCGCTCCTTGACGGGCGAACGTTGCCTGCCGGGGCACTAGACGCGGACGCCCGCAGCGTCCCGCACCTCAGGGGACTCCAGTCGCTCGGCCGTCCGCGCCGCCGTCCGCCGAGCCCAGCGCCCGCTGGTCAGGGCGCCCAGGACGAGCACCGCGACACCGCAGCCGACGAGGATCCACCACCCCGGCGCGGCGGCGGAGACGAAGGCATCCCGGTACGACGACGCCCCCACGCCCGCCGCCAGCACCGCCCCGATCACCGCGACGCCGAGCGTCTGCCCCAGCTGCCGGCTGGTGGAGGCGACGGCCGCGGCCACCCCGGCCTGGCTGCGCGGCATCCCGGAGACCGCCGTGTTGGTGATCGGCGCGTTGACGAATCCGAAGCCGATGCCGAACAGGGCGTATCCGATGAACAGCGTGACGTCGGACGTCTCGGCCTCGAAGCCGGCGAAGAGCAGGGCGCTCGCGGTCATCGCGACCCCCGCGACCAGCAGCGGCACGCGCGGCCCGAGGGTGCCGACCAGACGGCCGGACAACGGCGCGCACAGGAAGGTCGGGACGGCCATCGGCAGCATCCACAGCCCCGCGTGCAGGGCGTCCAACCCCCGCACGTTCTGCAGATACAGCGTCGACAGGAACAGGAAGCCACCCAGCGCCGCGAACGCGCTCATCGCGATCACCGTGGCCCCACTGAACGGCGCCGAGCGGAAGAACCGCAGGTCGATGAGGGGGTCAGTGCGTCGAGGCTCGTACCGGAGCAGCCCGACCAGTGCGGCCACCGCGATCACCGCGAACGGCAGCACGGTGACGACGCCCGAGTTCGGCGCCTCGATGATCGCGTACGTGAGCGAGCCGAACAGCGCGATCACCAGGACCTGTCCGACCGGGTCGGGGCGCCGCGCCTTGGGCGCACGGGACTCGGGAACGTACCGCAGGGTGAGCACGAGCGCGGCCAGCCCCACCGGCAGATTGATCCAGAAGATCAACCGCCAGCCGACCGACTCCACGAGCAGCCCGCCGACCAGCGGCCCGGCCGCCATCGAGATGCCGACCACCGCGCCCCACGTCCCGATCGCCCGCGCCCGCTCGCGCGGGTCGGTGAAGGTGTTGGTGATGATCGACATGGCGACCGGGTTGAGCATCGAGCCGCCCACCGCCTGCACCATCCGGAAGGCGACCAGCGCACCCAGGTTCGGGGCGACGGAGCACAGCGCGGAGCCGACCGTGAAGACGACCAGGCCGGCCATGAAGACGCGCTTGCGGCCGATCCGGTCGGCCGTGGATCCCGCGAGCATCAGCAGGGAGGCCAGGACCAGCGTGTACCCGTCGATCGTCCACTGCAGACCGGACGTACTCGCGTGCAGTTCGCGCTGCATGGACGGCAGGGCCACGTTGAGCACGGTGTTGTCGAGGCTCACGATCAACAGGCTCATGCAGCAGATCGCGAGCACCAGCATGCGGCGGCGGGAACTGAGCTCGGGCATGACCCTCATCGTACGCCGAAAATGATAGTGCGTCTAACTAACGAATTTCCCAGCTCATGGCGCGGCACAATGGAGAGATGTCCACGCCCCTGCAGATCGGTCCGCACCCCGTCCAGCCGCCCGTCGTCCTGGCCCCCATGGCCGGGATCACCAACGCGCCTTTCCGCACCCTGTGCAGGGAGTTCAGTGGTGGCAAGGGCCTGTTCGTGAGCGAGATGATCACCACCCGGGCGCTGGTCGAGCGCAACGAGAAGACCATGCAGCTGATCCACTTCGACGCGACCGAGAAGCCGCGCTCGATCCAGCTGTACGGCGTCGACCCGGCGACCGTCGGCAAGGCCGTCCGCATGATCGCGGAGGAGGACCTGGCCGATCACATCGACCTGAACTTCGGCTGCCCGGTCCCGAAGGTGACGCGCAAGGGCGGCGGTTCCGCGCTGCCGTACAAGCGGAACCTGCTGCGGGCGATCCTGCGGGAGGCGGTCAGCGGGGCCGGGGACCTCCCGGTGACCATGAAGATGCGCAAGGGCATCGACGACGACCACATCACCTACCTGGACGCCGGGCGGATCGCCGTCGAGGAGGGCGTGAGCGCCATCGCGCTGCACGGCCGTACCGCCGCCCAGCACTACGGTGGCACGGCCGACTGGGACGCCATCGCCCGGCTGAAGGAGCACGTCCCGGAGATCCCGGTGCTCGGCAACGGAGACATCTGGTCGGCGCAGGACGCGCTGAGGATGGTGCGGGAGACCGGGTGCGACGGGGTGGTCGTCGGGCGCGGATGCCTGGGGCGGCCTTGGCTGTTCGCGGACCTGGTGGCGGCGTTCGAGGGCCGACAGGACTTCCGTGAGCCGGTGTTGCGGGAGGTCGCCGACGTCATGGTCCGCCACGCCACCCTGCTCGGCGAGTGGATCGGTGACGAGACGCGCGGGGTCATCGACTTCCGCAAGCACGTGGCCTGGTACCTGAAGGGCTTCGCGGTCGGCTCGGAGATGCGCAAGCGGCTCGCCATCACCTCGTCCCTTGAGGAACTCCGCGCCGGGCTGGACGAGCTGGACCTCGACCAGCCCTGGCCCGCCGGCGCCGACGGGCCCCGCGGCCGTACGTCCGGCAACAACCGGGTGGTGCTGCCGGACGGCTGGCTGAAGGACCCGTACGACTGCGTGGGCGTGAGCGAGGACGCGGAGCTGGACACGTCCGGGGGCTGACTCCGGACAAGGGCTCAGTCCTTGGAGGAAAAGGGCTCAGTCCTTGGACGGATGGGGCGTCGAGCCGTACGCCGTCAGGAACCGGTCGCGGAACGAACTCATCTTCCACACCGGGGCGTCGGTGGCGGGCTTGATCCCGTCCGTCCAGTTCCAGTTCGCGACCTTGTCGAGGACCTTCGGGTCCTTGGCGACGATCGAGACGGGCACGTCACGGCTGGCGTTGTTGCCGCTGACCCGGGCGATGGGCTGGTGGTCGCCGAGGAAGACGAGGACGGTGTCGTCGGTGCCGTAGCGCTCCATCCACTGGGTGAGGCTGGTGATGGAGTAACTGATGGACTTGCCGTACTCCTGCTGGGAGAGGTCGGAGTCGGTGAGGACCTCCGAGGAGTTGCGGCCGGCCTTCGCGATGGGCCCGAAGATCTTGCCGTCACCGAGCTGGTCCCAGCCGACCATCTTCGGGATCGGCGCCCAGGGCTGGTGACTGGACGTGAGGATGACCTCCGCCATCAGCGGCTTGTCGCGCTTCTTGCCGTGCACCTGGCGCTGGAAGGCCTCCAGCGCGTACTGGTCCGGCATGGTCGACCAGCTGAACTTCGGCCCCTTGTAACCGAGGTCGAAGGCGTCGTAGAGCTTGTCGAGGCCGTACCACTTCTGCTCCGGCCAGCCCTTCTGCACACCCGGCATGACGCCGACCGTGTCCCAGGCGCCCGTCTTCTGGAAGGCCTTGGTGAGGGTGAGGTGGTCGCCGGCCGTCACCGTGCGGTAGCGCTGCTGGTTGTCGATCCACAGGCCGGACATGGTGGTGGAGTGGCCGAGCCAGCTGCTGCCGCCGAACGTCGCCGACGTCAGCCAGCCGCTCTTGGCGTGGTAACCGGCCTTCTTCAGGGCCTCGTTGCTCACGTCGAGGGTCTGGTTGACGCCGGGGGCGATGTCCGGGTCCTCGACGGCGCTGCGGCCGTAGCTCTCGATGAAGGTGAAGAGTACGTCCTTGCCGCGCAGGTCGGGGACGAGCTGGTCGGCGGGGGTGTTGCCGAAGGTGTCGGCCTTGGCCTCCTTCGCGAAGGCGGCCTCGTCCCGGAGAGTGTCCTTCACCCGCCTGGCCTGGGTCTCCAGGGCGCCGGCGGCGCGGTTGGAGGCGATCGGCATGCCGTTGAACTGGAGGCCGAGGGTGGAGCAGGTGATCCACACGGTGCCGGCGATGAGCGTGGCGCGGGTGGAGGCCTGGGTGTTGCGGACGAGCAGATTGCTGAGCCGGACGGTCGCGAGGGCCATGACGACGAACAGCATGACGATGAGGAGGCCCGCGCCGATGGTGGCGCCGACGGCCATCGCACGCCCCATGGAATCCTCGACATAGGCCTGGGCGTCGTCCAACAGCCCCCAGTCGAGGACGAGATTGAAGCCCCGGCCGAGATACTCGGTGAACCCCATGTCGAGCAGATTCACCACGGTCAACGCCCCGAGCACTACCCCGAACAACGCCGCCACACCCATCCGCACCCGCCGCGGCAACGCGAGCAACACGGCAGCCCCCACGATCGCCTCCGCCGGCAACCGCGTGAACCGGTTGCTCTGCAACGAGGCAAGGGTGTTGGGCAGCAGCAACGCCCCGAAGACGAGGAGGACGGCGAGGGCGGTGGTGGTCCAGTAGAGGGTGCGGGCGGCAACGGGATACCGGGTCCGCCAGGCACGCCAGTGGGCCAGACGGGATCTGGGGGTGGGGTGGGAGGGGGCGGTCTCATCGGCGGGGACGGCGGCTGGTTGGGGCGCTGCGGCAGGTTGAGCGGCGGCGGGCGGTTGGGCCGCTGCCTCTGCCCGGGCGGGCGGCTCCGGGAGGATCTGGTCCTCGGCGGGGGCATCCGGCTCCGCCGGGACCTCGGCGGATGCCACCGGCTCGGCCGGGACCTCGGGGGATGCCTCCGGCTCGGCCGGGACCTCGGGGGATGCCACCGGCTCGGCCGGGACCTCGGGGGATGCCACCGGCTCGGCCGGGTCCTCGGGGGATGCCACCGGCTCGGCCGGGTCCTCGGCGGGTGCCACCGGCTCGGCCGTGTCACTGGCCGGTGTCTCTGGCGGAGCCTGTCCCTCGGCCGGTGGCTGAGTCCTGGCCGTGTCCAGGGCCGGAGTCTCCGGCCTGGTCTCGGTCTCGGTGGGGGCGTTCGGCTTGGCCGGGTCACCGGGCGGTGCCGCTGGCCGATCCTGGTCCTCGGCTGTTGCCTGTGGCTCAGCCTTGGCCTCGGCGGGGGCCTCCGGCTGGGCTGTTTCGTCAGCAGAGGGGTGGGGCTTGGTCAGGTTTCCGGCCGGTGGTTCCGAGGCGGCCGTGTCAGCGGCCGGTGCCTTCGGCCCGGCCGGGTCCTCGGCGGGTGCCTCCGGCTCGGCCGTGTCACTGGCCGGTGTCTCTGGCGGAGCCTGTCCCTCGGCCGGTGGCTGAGGGTTGGCCGTGTCAGCGGCCGGTGCCTTCGGCCCGGCCCGGTCCTCGGCGGGGACATCCGGATCGGCCAGCACCTGGGCGATGGTCTCCGGCTCGGCCGGAACCTCGGTGGGGGCATCCGCCCCTGCTGTGCCCTCGGTCGGTACCTGTGACCCGGCCTGCTCCTCGGCGTGGGTCTCCGGCTCGGCCGGCCCGGCGGGAGCCTCGGGCTCGGCTTCCCCAGCAGGCCCGCCCGGCTCGGTCTCCCGGGCAGTCGCCCCCGGCTCGGTCTCCCGGGCAGTCGCCCCCGGCTCGGTCTCCCGGGCAGCCGCCCCCGGCTCGGTCTCCCGGGCAGCCGCCCCTTGCTCGGCTTCCCCGGCGGGCGCCCCCGGCTCCGACTGCTTTTCCGCTACGGCTTCGCTCGGCACCTCTGTTGGCTCCTCGGTCGGCGTTGTGACAGACGTAGTGTCGTCGGTCGTTTCCGTCGGCCGATGGAAGCGCGTGAAGACAGGCACCCGAAGGTCCTTCCGTACGAAGCCCGGTGGAGCGGCGGATCCGATGTGAGGGGATCGGATCCGCCACAGTCCCGTACGGTTCGCCTCCGTCCGGTGTTCAGCACTTTTGCCCACTCCTCGGCAAACACCCGGCAAACGCCTCGCCGACCGCCCCGCTACGCGCCCCCGACCGCCGTCAGCAGCGCCAACGGCGCCGACGCCGAGCGGGACTCCCGTACGCACGCGTGTGGATACGGCACCGGCTCCGCGTGGCTGTCCCGGCCGTACCCCGCGAGGACCTCCGGCAGCCGATGGCCGGTCGCCGTCGCCGCGTCGACCAGTGCGTGCGCGACCGAACGGGCCTCGTCGTGCAGGCCGTAACGGGCCAGACCGAGGGTGATCAGTGCGTTGTCGTGCGGCCAGACCGAACCGCGGTGGTAGGACATGGGGTGGTACGCCGGTTGTCCGGCCGCCAGCGTGCGGACGCCCCACCCGGAGAAGAAGTCCGGTTCCAGCAACCGCCGGCCGACCAGCTCGCCGTACTCCTTGTCCAGCAGCCCGGACCACAGCAGATGCCCGGCGTCGGAGGCCAGCGCGTCCACCTGGTTGCCCTCCCCGTCCAGCGCGAGCGCGGGGAAGGACCGCTCCGGCATCCAGAAGTCCCGCTGGAAGCGGTCGCGCAGATCGCCGGCCGCCTGTTCCAGCAGGTCCGCGTACACCTGGTCGCCCCACGCCGTGCGCGCCACCCACGCCGTGCGGCGCAGCGCGTCGTACGCGTACCCCTGCGCTCCCGCCGCCATCACCGGCCCGGTCGGGCGCGTGCCGTCGGCCGAGCAGATGGCGCCGGGGGAGTCCTTCCAGTTCTGGTTGGCCAGGCCGCCCTCGTCGGCGCGATAGACCAGGTAGCCGCGCGAGGTCAGCCCGCCGTGGTCCAGCATCCAGCCGATCGCCGCGCGGGCATGGGGTTCGAGGCGCCGGGCCAGCTCCGCGTCGCCGGTGTGCTCGACGTACGCGCCCAGCAACACCAGAAACAGCGGCGTCGCGTCCACCGAGCCGTAATACCGCCCGTACGGCACCTGCCCGAAGTGCGCCAGCTCGCCGTGCCGTACCTCGTGCACGATCTTGCCGGGCTGGGCCACCGAGTCGACGCCGGTCTCCGTCGCCTGCGTGGCGGCGAGCGCGGGGAGCGTGGCGGCGGCCAGCCGCGGCCGGTAGGGGAGCGCGAACAGCGAGGTGAGCAGGGCGTCCCGGCCCAGCAGGGTCAGGAACCACGGGGCCCCGGCGGCCGGAACCCGCAGCTCCTCGCCGTCCGGCCCGGTCGCCGGCACCTGGAGCGAGGCGAGGTCGGCGAGGCCGCGCGCGCAGGCCGCGGCCAGCTCCGGCCAGCCGGTCGGGAAGGCCACGCCCTCCACGTACTCGCCTTCGAAGGAGAGGAGTTGTTCGTTGACGGCGGCGGGGGAGCGGGGCACCCGCAGCGCCCGCTTGTCGCCGTGCGGACGCGCCATGACCCGCAAGGTCAGCTCCGCCGTGCCGTGCGGCTCCAGATCCAGCGTCCAGATGAGCCGGCGCGCACCGGTACCGGTCTCCTCGACGCCGTCCGGAGCGGGGTCGGCCGTCACCGTCGTACGAGAGCGCCATTCGCCGCGCTGGTACGTGAACTCCACACCGTCGTCGAGGATTTGGCGGGAGCGGGTGGCTCCTATCTTCGCGTAAGTGCGGTGGTCGGTGCGCAGCTCGAACTGGTCGGTGAAGTCGGCGTCGGCGGTGACCGCGAGGTGGACCGTCGTCGGCACCGGACGGTTGCTGGTCACGCGCAGCGACTCGACGAACGAGCCGTCGCCGACGGCCTGTTCACGGAAGAGCGTGTACGCGGGCGGCTCGCTGCGTCCGCCGCGCGGCACGAGCACGCAGCGCGCGGTGTCCCCGTCGGCGACCGGCGACAGCGCCTCCGGTACGGCACCGTCGACGGTGAGCTGCCACCGGCTCAGGTGCCGGGCGTCACGTACGAACAACCCGTCCGGGGAACTGCCGCCCCGTACGCCGCTGATGTCCCCGCCGTCGCCCACGGCGGCGAACGTCCCGCCGTACACGAGCAGATGATGCCGGTCCGTCATCCCCGGTCCCCTCCCTTGATCGCCGAGACGTTCGTGACTTCCTTGACTGCTGTGGCTTCCGTGATTTCCGTGACTTCCGTGCCTGATGTTTCGCTGTGCAGCAGGTCGAGCGCGAGCGCGGCGGTCCAGCTGAAGTCGGCCGCCCCGCAGGCCTCGCCGGTGTACGGGTCGACGTACTCCGCGAATCCGGACGAGTCGGCGGTGGTGAGAACCGCCGCCCGCAGCGCGTCGGCGCGATCCCGCTCGCCCTGCACCCTGAGCCCGCGTTCCAGCAGCCAGCTCGTGTTGAACCAGGCCGGTCCCCGCCAGTAGCGGTGCGGGTCGAAGGCCTCGCCGAGGAGGTCGTACGACGGGACGAGACGGGTGGTGGTCCCCAGCCCGAAGTGCGGGCCGCACGTCGTACGGACGAGCGCGGCGACGACGTCACGCGGGAGGCCGGGCAGAAGGAGAGGCACCAGACCCGAGACGCTGCGCTCGGGAATCAGCTCCCCACGCGGCCCCTCACGCGGCCCCTCGCCTCGCTCCCCGGCCACCGCCCCGCCCCGCACGTCGCGGCAGAAGAACATCCCCTCCGCCGGATCCCACAGCCGCTCGATCAGCGCCGCCGTCAGCCGCTCCGCGCGCGCCTGTCGGGCCGTGCCGGTCGCGCCCAGCTCCTGCGCGATGCGGGCGAGCGCGTGTTCGGACGCGATGAGCAGGGCGTTGAAGGCGGGGTCCTCCACGGCGAACTCGGAAGCGCCATCGGCGTATCCGCCGTCCCGGTAGTCCGTCGCCAGCCGCACGTACCGCCCGTAGTCCAGATCCGTCGGCCGGTCCTCCGCCGCCCCGTGGTCGAGGTCGGCGCGCCGGAAGGAGCGGGCCGGAGCGGGCGTGATCCGGCTCAGCGGGGCGTCCCAGCAGGGGCTGTTGTCCATACCCTGTTCCCAGGGGTGTACGACGGACGCCAGACCGCCCCCGCCCAGGTCGCGCCGGTGCAGCAGATACCGGTGCCAGGCGGCCAGCCGCGGATACACCCGGGCGAGGAAGCCGCGCGCCCGCGACAGCCCCGGATCGGCGCGGTGCACCAGCCAGGCCGCCAGCGCGTGCACCGGTGGCTGCACGATCCCGGAGGTCTCCCCGGTGCGCGGGGCGCCCGCAGCGCGCCCCGCGGTCGAGGAGCGCCAGAAGTCGGGGCTCGGGAAGTACGCGTCGAGGGGGACGGAGGGGTTGAAGACGATGTGCGGGATCCGCCCGTCGCCCCACTGGGCGTCCAGGAGCGTCTCCAGCTCCGTCTGTGCCCGTAACGGCGACAGGTGGCGCAGGCCGATCGCGATGAACGCGGAGTCCCAGGACCACTGGTGCGGATACAGGCCACGCGAGGGGACCGTGGAGGCGCCCCTCCAGTTGCCCTCCAGCACCTGCGCCGCCCTCACGTGCAGCGAATGTGTCCGCGCGGCTGGATCGTATACAACACCCTCGGAGCGCGTGACCTCACCATGGCCGGAAAAGGGTGGTGAGGAAATGGTGCTTACGGGATCCAAGTGCCCGTTGTTGCGAGCGGTGACCTGCGTTGCGCGATCCACTCAGTGCTCCCCGAAGACGTCCGGCCGACCAGTTCGGCAGTGACTACTCTAGAGTTACGTCTATTTAACACGCAAAACTCAATATGTAATGCAAGCTTGAGAAGCACAAGGGGGTGTGCATGACGGGACGAGACCAGGCTCGGGGTCCGGCTCGGGCCGGAGATCTGCTGGAACTGGTGCGCAGTGGCCGCGCCACGACCCGTGGTGCCCTGCAACAGGTCACCGGACTGTCCCGCGCCACCGTCGGGCAGCGCCTCGACCGCCTCTTCCGCGCGGGCTGGCTGCGCGAGGGCGCCGGCGGCCCGGTCGACTCCCCCCTCGGCGGCCGCCCGTCCATCACCCTCGAGTTCGACGACGCCCACGCCGTCGTCCTCGCCGCCGACCTCGACACCCGGCACGCGCGCGCGGCCGTCCTGTCGCTGGCCGGCGAGATCCTGGCCGAGCACGGCGGCACGCTGCTGATCGAGGACGGCCCCGACGCCGTACTCGGCGAACTCGGCCACTGGTTCGCCGAACTCCTGGAGAAGGCGGGCCACCGCGCGGACGAGGTCTGCGGCATCGGACTCGCGGTGCCCGGCCCCGTCGACAACGGCACCGGCCGGGTCGTCCAGCCGCCGATCATGCCGGGCTGGGACGGCTACGACATACGGGGCCGCCTGGCCAGGGCCTTCAGCGAGCACACGGGCGCGGGCACGGTGCCGGTCCTCGTCGACAACGACGCCAACCTCATGGCGTACGGCGAACAGCGCACGGCGTATGCCGACTGCTCGGCGTTCGTGCTGGTCAAGGTGTCGACGGGCATCGGCGCGGGAGTCGTGGTCGACGGCTCGATCTACCGGGGCATCGACGGCGGCGCCGGCGACCTCGGCCACATCCGGGTCCCGGAGGGCGCCGAGGCGCTGTGCCGATGCGGTTCGTACGGCTGCCTGGCCGCCGTCGCGAGCGGGGGTGCCGTGGCCCGGAAGCTGGCGGAGACCGGGGTGCGGGCGGCGTCGGGATCGGATGTGCGGGACCTGCTCGCGTCCGGGCATCCGGGGGCGGCGGCGCTGGCGCGGGATGCCGGGCGGCTGGTCGGGGACGTGCTGGCGACGGTCGTCACCCTGCTGAACCCCGGCGTGCTGATGATCGCGGGGGATCTGGCCGGAACTCCCTTCCTCACGGGCGTACGGGAGCTGCTGTACCAGCGGGCGCTGCCGCGTTCCACCGCTCACCTGGACGTCGTCACCTCGCGGCTCGGGGAGCGGGCCGGGCTGGTGGGGGCCGGGGCGTTGGTCGTGGAGTACCTGTATGCGCCGGAGCGGGTGGAGGAGCGGTTGCGGGCGCTCGGGGTGTGAGGCCTTCGGCGTCGTCCTGTGTCGCCGGTGTTTCCGTTCCGACCGGCCGTCCGCATGGTGAAATCCCGTCGCCTGTGGCAGCGTGATTCTCGCCACCCTTGATAAGGGTAGCGCTCAGATGAGCGGATCTTGAGCGACTGCACTTCTCCAAAGGGTGGCACTGAGTGCCACGCTTTGATCGTTCATCGAGCGAAATCAAACGTACCCGGAGCCGCTCATGTGAGCGAAATGGAGTGTCTACGGGGGTTGATTCGTTCAAGAGATGAAAACATGAGCGGTTGATTGCTTGCCGAGCCTTGACTTTCGATCCACTGGCGGACGAGTGGTTACAGGCGTATGACGCGCAAGTGGACGTACCCAGGCGCCTTCGATCTGGGTATGTTCCTGGCCGTCAGGGCAGCCACCGCGTCCTCGAGGAGTCGAGACCCGTGTCGGAAAACAAAGATCCCCACGTAGCTGAGCAGGCGGCAAGCGTTGAGGGCGTGAAGTTCGTTTACGACTTCACCGAGGGCAACAAGGACCTCAAGGACCTCCTCGGTGGCAAGGGCGCGAACCTCGCCGAGATGACCAACCTGGGCCTCCCGGTGCCTCCGGGCTTCACGATCACCACCGAGGCCTGCAAGGTCTACCTCGACAGCGGCGACGAGCCCGCGGCACTGCGTGACGAGGTGAGTGCGCACCTCGACGCGCTGGAGCAGCGCATGGGCAAGAAGCTCGGCCAGCCCGACGATCCGCTGCTGGTCTCCGTCCGCTCCGGCGCGAAGTTCTCCATGCCGGGCATGATGGACACGGTCCTGAACATCGGCCTGTCGGACAAGTCGGTCCAGGGCCTGGCCAAGCAGGCCGGCGACGACCGCTTCGCCTGGGACTCCTACCGCCGCCTCATCCAGATGTTCGGCAAGACGGTCCTCGGCGTCGACGGCGACCTCTTCGAGGACGCGCTGGAGAAGGCCAAGGAGGCCAAGAAGGTCGCGGTCGACACCGAGCTGGAGGCCGCCGACCTGAAGAAGCTGGTCACCCGCTTCAAGAAGATCGTCAAGACCGAGGCCGGCCGGGACTTCCCGCAGGACCCGCGCGAGCAGATGGACCTCGCCATCCACGCGGTCTTCGACTCCTGGAACACCGACCGCGCCAAGCTGTACCGCCGCCAGGAGCGCATCCCGCACGACCTCGGCACGGCGGTCAACGTCTGCTCGATGGTCTTCGGCAACCTGGGCCCCGACTCGGGCACGGGCGTCGCGTTCACCCGCGACCCCGCCTCCGGCCACCAGGGCGTGTACGGCGACTACCTGCAGAACGCCCAGGGCGAGGACGTGGTCGCGGGCATCCGCAACACCGTCCCGCTCGCCGAGCTGGAGACGATCGACAAGAAGTCGTACGACCAGCTGATGCAGATCATGGAGACCCTGGAGAACCACTACAAGGACCTCTGCGACATCGAGTTCACGATCGAGCGCGGGCAGCTGTGGATGCTCCAGACACGCGTCGGCAAGCGGACGGCCGGGGCGGCCTTCCGCATCGCGACGCAGCTGGTCGACCAGGGGCTCATCGACGAGGCCGAGGCACTCCAGCGGGTGTCGGGCGCCCAGTTGGCCCAGCTGATGTTCCCACGCTTCGACGAGGACACGAAGGTCGAGACGGTCGGCCGGGGCATCGCGGCGTCGCCGGGTGCCGCCGTCGGCAAGGCGGTCTTCGACTCGTACACGGCGGTGAAGTGGTCGCGGTCGGGCGAGAAGGTGATCCTGGTCCGCCGCGAGACGAACCCGGACGACCTGGACGGCATGATCGCGGCGGAGGGCATCCTGACCTCGCGCGGCGGCAAGACCTCGCACGCCGCCGTGGTGGCGCGCGGCATGGGCAAGACCTGTGTGTGCGGCGCGGAGGAGCTGGAGGTCGACACCAAGCGCCGCCGGATGACGGTGCCGGGTGGTCACGTCGTCGAGGAAGGCGACCTCATCTCCATCGACGGGTCGAGCGGCAAGGTCTACCTGGGCGAGGTCCCGGTGGTCCCTTCCCCGGTCGTGGAGTACTTCGAGGGCCGGATGCACGCGGGCGCCCAGGACGCCGACGAACTGGTCGAGGCCGTACACCGGATCATGGCGTTCGCCGACCGCAAGCGTCGCCTGCGGGTGCGCGCCAACGCGGACAACGCCGAGGACGCGATGCGCGCCCGTCGTTTCGGCGCGCAGGGCATCGGCCTGTGCCGCACGGAGCACATGTTCCTCGGTGACCGTCGTGAGCTGGTCGAGCGCCTCATCCTGGCCGACACGGAGAGCGAGCGCGAGGAGTCGCTGAAGCAGCTGCTCCCGCTCCAGAAGCAGGACTTCGTGGAGCTGTTCTCGGCGATGGACGGCCTGCCGGTGACGGTCCGTCTCCTCGACCCGCCGCTGCACGAGTTCCTGCCCGACATCACGGAGCTCTCGGTCCGGGTCGCCCTGGCGGAGTCCCGCCAGGAACCCCACGAGAACGAACTCCGCCTCCTCCAGGCGGTGCACCGCCTGCACGAGCAGAACCCGATGCTCGGGCTCAGGGGTGTGAGGCTGGGCCTGGTCATCCCCGGCCTGTTCACCATGCAGGTACGGGCGATCGCCGAGGCCGCGGCCGAGCGCAAGAACGCCAAGGGCGACCCGCGCGCCGAGATCATGATCCCGCTCGTCGGCACGGTCCAGGAGCTGGAGATCGTCCGCGAGGAGGCCGACCAGGTCGTCGCGGAGGTCGAGGCGGCGACGGGCACGGAGCTGAAGCTGGCGATCGGCACGATGATCGAGCTGCCGCGGGCCGCGCTGACGGCCGGCCAGATCGCGGAGGCGGCCGAGTTCTTCAGCTTCGGCACGAACGACCTGACGCAGACGGTGTGGGGCTTCAGCCGCGACGACGTGGAGGCCTCGTTCTTCACGGCCTACCTGGAGAAGGGCATCTTCGGCGTCTCCCCGTTCGAGACGATCGACAAGGACGGCGTCGGCTCCCTGGTGAAACTCGCCGCCGAAGCCGGCCGCGCCACCCGCCCCGACCTGAAACTCGGCGTCTGCGGCGAACACGGCGGCGACCCGGAGTCGGTCCACTTCTTCCACGAGGTGGGACTGGACTACGTCTCCTGCTCGCCGTTCCGGATTCCGGTGGCGCGACTGGAGGCGGGGCGGGCGGCTTCGCAGTCGACGGGGAGTGACCACCGGTAGGTCCCGCGAGCTGTACTGAACGCCGGAGACGCCGCCTTTGTCCTCGACCCTCACCGACGGGGCGGCGATCTCCGGAGCACGAAGAGAGGGCGGCACCCTTGTGCGGGGGTGCCGCCCTCTTGTGACGGCAAAAAGCAAAGGCAGGGAGAGCGCTCTCCCTGCCACTCTCAACGTATAGCGAGCCGGGGGGCTTGCCGCAAGACCCGGGGCACGGCGCAGAATCGTCGGCCGATGCCACAACTTGCGGAAACGGGGGCACGACGTGCGTCTGTGTTGTCGACGTCCGACAGAGCCGGACGCGCCGGTGATTCGACCGGCCACCGCGGTGCAACGGAGCACGGCTGCCTCGGAGGTGTCGCGATGATCGAGCGGTACGTGTTGGATCTTCAAGACGTTGACGAGACGCAGGTCGCGGTCGTCGGCGGCAAGGGCGCGCACCTGGGCGGGCTGTCGCGGATCGAGGGCATCCGCGTGCCGGGTGGCTTTTGCGTGACGACGGACGCCTTCCGGCGGATCATGGCGGAATCGCCGTCACTCGACGATCGGCTCGATCAGCTGTCGCGCTCGAACCCGGACGACCGGGAGGCGATCCGCACGCTCAGCGCGCAGATTCGCCGGACCATCGAAGGCATCGCCATCCCGGCCGATCTCGCGGCGGCGATCACCCGCGCTCTCGCCCGGCTCGGCGAGCAAGCCGCCTACGCCGTCCGATCCAGCGCGACGGCAGAGGACCTGCCGACGGCCTCCTTCGCCGGCCAGCAGGACACGTATTTGAACGTCGTGGGGCCGACGGCGATCCTCCAGCACGTCAGCCGGTGCTGGGCCTCGCTGTTCACCGAGCGGGCCGTGACCTACCGCCAGCGGAACGGCATCGACCACCGTACGGTCCGCATGGCCGTGGTCGTGCAGCAGATGGTCGTCCCGCACGCGGCCGGCATCCTGTTCACGGCCGACCCCGTCACGGGCAACCGGAAGGTCGCCACCGTGGACGCCGGCTTCGGCCTCGGCGAAGCCCTGGTCTCCGGCCTGGTGAACCCGGACGTCTTCAAGGTGCGACACGGTGAAGTCGTCGCCAAGGCGATCGCCGCCGAACAGCGTGCCGTTCACGCCCTGCCGGCCGGCGGTACGGGGGAAGTGGCGATCGACTCGCAGCGGCAGGAGCAGCCGGCGCTGACGGATGCGCAGGTCGTGCGGCTCGTGCGGCTCGGGCGGCGGATCGAAGCGCACTTCGGCCGCCCGCAGGACATCGAATGGTGCCTGGTCGACGATGGCTTCCAGATCGTCCAGAGCCGGCCGATCACGACGCTGTTCCCCATCCCCGAGACCGGCGACCAGGAGAACCACGTCTACGTCTCCGTCGGTCATCAGCAGATGATGACCGACCCCATGAAGCCCTTGGGGATCTCCGTATGGCAGCTGACGGCCATGGCGCCGATGCACGAGGCCGGCGGGAGGCTGTTCGTCGACGTCACCCGGCGCCTGGCCTCGCCCGCGAGCCGCGCCGGCTTCCTGGACCTCGTGGGCAGAGGCGATCCGCTGGTCAGGGACGCTCTGGAGACAGTCCTCGACCGCGACGATTTCGTCCTGTCGCTCCCGGACGCGGGTCCCGGCGGGCCGTCGGCCAGGAGTGCGTCCGCTCCGATCGAGACCGATCCGGCCATCGTCACCGGGCTGATCGAGCGCAGCCAGGCGTCCATCGCCGCCCTGGAGCGCGACATCGGGACGAAGACCGGACCGGCGCTGTTCGACTTCCTGCTGGAGGCCTTCGAGGAGCACAAGCGAGTCCTCGGTGATCCGCTGAGCCTTCAGGCGATCATGGCGGGGATGGAGGCCACGTGGTGGCTCAACGACAAGCTGCGGGAGTGGCTGGGCGAGAAGAACGCGGCTGACACGCTCACGCTGTCCGCCCCCGACAACGTCACCTCCGAGATGGGACTGGCGCTGCTCGATGTCGCGGACGTGATCCGTCCCCATCCCGAGGTGGTGGCGCTCCTACAGGGCGTGGGTGCCGAGGACGAGGGCTTCCTGGACGAGCTGGCGAAGCTCGCGGGCGGGACCGAAGCGCGCGATGCCATCGAGACTTACCTCGACCGGTACGGCATGCGCTGCGTCGGCGAGATCGACATCACGAGGCCACGGTGGCGCGAGCGCCCCACCATGCTCGTGCCCGTGATCCTCGACAACGTCAGGAACTTCGAGCCGGGCGCCGCCGAGCGGCGCTTCGAGGAGGGCCGGCGGAAGGCGCTGGAGAAGGAACGGGACGTGCTGTCACGCTTACGGGCCCTGCCGGACGGGGACCGGAAAGCCGACGAGGCCAAGCGGATGATCGACCGGGTCAGAACCTTCATCGGGTACCGGGAGTACCCGAAGTACGGCATCGCCGGCCGCTACTTCGTCTACAAGCAGGCCCTGCTGGAGGAGGCCGAGCGCCTCGTGCAGGCAGGCGTGCTTCCTGAGGAGGAGGACATCTTCTACCTCACGTTCCAGGAACTCCACGACGTCGTGCGCTCCAACCAGGTGGATGACCGGCTCATCCAGCAGCGCAAGGACGCGTTCCGGTCGTACCACGCGCTCACACCGCCCCGGGTGCTCACATCGGATGGAGAGGCCGTCACCGGGGCGTACCGACGCGACGACGTGCCGGCCGGCGCCCTGATCGGCCTACCGGTCTCCGCCGGGACCATCGAGGGAAGGGCCCGCGTCATCCTTGACATGGCGGAGGCCGATCTCGAAACGGGCGACATCCTGGTCACGACCTTCACGGACCCCAGCTGGTCGCCGCTGTTCGTCGGAATCGCGGGCCTGGTGACGGAGGTGGGTGGCCTGATGACCCATGGCGCGGTGATCGCCCGGGAGTACGGCTTGCCGGCCGTCGTGGGCGTGGAGCAGGCCACCCGGCTGGTCCGGGACGGGCAGCGGATCCGCGTGCACGGAACCGACGGGTACGTCGAGATCCTGCCTTGACCGACCACACCTCTGGCCGTCGACCGAAGGAGGCCGCACATGGCCGACGTCGTAGATCTGATCTGCTACCCCATCAAGGGATGCGCGGGCACGTCGATGAGCGATGCGCTCCTCACACCGGCGGGACTCGCGCACGACCGCAGCTTCATGGTCATCAGCGAAGACGGGGTCTACCGCACCCAGCGCCGCCATCCCCGCCTCGCCCTGATCCGACCCGCGGTCAGCACCGACGGCAGCCGGCTCACGCTCGACTCGACCGACACGACGGGCCGTTACGGCACGGTGCGCCTCGACGTCACCACGTCCGCGCCGCGACGCGATGTCGATCTGTTCGGCGCCGCCTTCCAGGGGATTGACCAGGGCGACGAAGCCGCCGCCTGGCTGTCGGAGGTCCTCGGCACCCCCAGCCGCCTGGTCCGCGTGCCCCCGGAGCACGACCGGGTCGCCGACGGCTTGACGCCCGGCCCCTCCGGCTACGCCGACAGCAGCGCGGTACACCTGCTGTCCCGGTCCTCCCTCACCCTCCTCAACCGACGGATGGCCGAGCGTGGCGCCCCGCCCCTGCCGATGAACCGCTTCCGCCCGAACATCGTCGTCGACAGCGGCGGCTGGGCGGCCGTACCGCACGCCGAGGACCGCGCGCGCGGCATCGGGATCGGCGGGGCCGAACTGGGTTATGCCAAGCTCGCGGTGCGCTGCGCGGTCACCCTGGTCGACCAGAAGGCCGGAGCGCGGCAGGGGCGGGAGCCGCTGCGTACGCTCGCAAGTTACCGGCGAGCGGTCAGCGGAGGCGTGGTGTTCGGCGCGAAGTTCTCCGTGGTGCGGCCGGGCAAGCTGTCTGTCGGCGACGAGGTGGTCGTCCAGGAGTGGGGCGACGCCGAACCGTTGGCTATGTGAAGGCCCAGCCGCTCCACCGCTCGACCCGAACGGCGACCACAGGACCTCTGGGAGGGGAGTCCTTGTACTGGTCGTACTGGTCGTACTTGCCGCACAGCAACTCGACCGCACGTTGTCGTTCCGGCCCGTCCTCGAGAACTTCCCCGCGTCCGTCGGCGCGGGACCACCACAGCGTGGACCAGTCCTCGTCGTAGTGGTCCACCAGAACCGTCACCGAGGGGTTCTCCCGGATGTTGCGCAACCGCCGCAGATCCCAGGTGCTCTTGGGCTTGTGGTCGATCGCGAAGTACAGGACGTCGTCCTGGACGACGAAGGTGACCGGCACCGCGTGGGGCACGCCGTGGGCGTCGGCTGTCGCCAGCCGGGCGACGGGCGCTGCGACGAAACGTTGCTGGGCGGCGAAGGGCGAGAGCCTCATGCGTTCCACCGTAGTGAAGGCTGAGGACGCCCGGTTCCCCGTGGTGAGGGAGCCGGGCGATCTCGTCAGGATGCGATTCTGTACGTCTACCGGAGCCTGACCGCCGTCAGTGGGACGTGCGACGTCTGCGAGCGGCCAGGAGCAGGCCGCCACCGGCGAGCAGTACGGCCGTCCCGCCGGCCGCGAGGTACGGCGTGGTGTTGTCGCCTCCGGTCGCGGCCAGGTCGGTGTTGTCCTGCCCCTCGGGTGTTTTGGTCTCGGTGGCCTCGCCGCTTCCGGCGCTGTCGTCCTCGGCCTCGTCCTCGGCCGGGACGAAGCCGGCGGGCGGGTTGTCGCAGCCGATGCCGTCCCCGTCGCGGTCGAGGTGGTCGCCGTAGTGCTCGTCGCCCTCGGCGATGTTGGAGTACCCGTTCTCGTACGCCTCGGTGCAGTTCTCGAACGGGTGGTTGCCGTCATGGGCCTCGGCGGTGGCCGGCAGGGCGGCCAGCGCGAGCGCGGCGACGGCCGCGGCGGCGGAATTGCGGAACAGGTGCACGGAGAGCCCCCCAGGGTCGGTTCATACACATATCCGTACCGTGATCACGATGAGGCGATCGGCCGGATTTGAGGTGATGAACGTACTGAGGGGTTCTGGGTGCTGCTGCGAATCGGCGGACCTGTGATGCGAACGTGACGTGACTGGAAGGTAGCTCTCCGTATGTAAGTCGTCAGGGTGCCGTCAGGGAAGCCGTGCGACGAGCGGAACGGGCCCATCACGTCGCATCTTCGGCGTCTCCCCGTTCGAGACGATCGACAAGGACGGCGTCGGCTCCCTGTGGTTAGGGGTGCGTCGGCCGAGTGGTGGCACGCCGGGTTGGTTCAGTGGCTTGGCAGGGCGGGAAGAGTGGCCGGTCCGGGGCAGGCCAGGGCAGATCGGCGGGCTCTGGCGGGTGTGGCACGGCAGGGGCGGTCCGCCCGTCGAGAGGACCGCCGCGGGGGCGGGTGATTGGCAGATCTGTTCCATCTCCGCGAGAGAAAACCGCAGGTCATGCGGCCGTGCCGGTGGAACAGATCTGCCAATCACTGGGTGAACACGTCGATGCGCGGCGTGAACAGCCGGGAGCAGCGTGAGGAGCGCCCCGTCGTGTCCTGGGTCATCGGCGTCGTACGGCGGCCGCCCGGGCTCCGGCAGTCCGGATCGCTACACCACGTGGAGGGACACGGCCGTATCTGAAGCGAGCGCCTGACTTGCGAGGGCGGCATCCTGTGTTGGGAGCCGCCCTCCTCGCGTGCCGCGCCGCAGTCACAGGGGCTGTCCTTCGCGCAGGCATACGACGGTTCCGGAGCGGGCGGCGGTGTGCAGGGCGGTGAGTGCCGATGGGTGGGACGTGAGGGGTACGGTGTGCAGCTCGTTCAGGGTGAAGAGGCCGTCCTTGTCGTGTTCCGGGCTGTGACTGATGCGCTGACCGGCTGCGAGGGTGCCGCCGTAGAAGAAGAAGTCGATCGCCGGGCCCGTTCCCTTCACGTCGGCGCGGTGGTCGTAGCCGAGGAAGCGGGGAGGGTGGTCGAGGACGATTCCGGTCTCCTCGTGCAGTTCGCGTCGCGCGGCGCTGAGCGGGTCCTCGCCGTGGTCGAGCATTCCGCCGGGCAGCCCCCAGGTTCCGGCGCTCGGCTGGCCCTCGGCGTAGCGGAGCAGCAGAATCCGGTCCTCGTGGTCGAGGAGCAGCACGCAGGCCCCGACGATGGCCTGCGGAAGGGTCTTGACCCACTCGTCGCGGGGCAGTACTCGCTCCACCTCAGGCCTCCCGAGCGGCGAAGGTGCGGGCCGCGGCCCGCTTCAGGTGCTCGGTGAACACGGCCGCGGGGTCGGGAACGCCGAGTCGGTGCAGCGTCACCATCGAGGTGACGATCACGTCGCAGACCTCGGCCGTCACGTCGTCCCAGGTGTGGCTCGTTCCCTTCCGCGGGTTCGTGCCCGTCGCCCCGATGAAGGCCTGGGCGGCCTCGCCGAACTCCTCCCCGATCTTCAGTACTTGGAGCAGTCGCTGCTGTGCGGCGGGCAGATCCGCAGCGGCCTGGTCGAAGAACGCGGCGAGGTCGGCCGTGGTCTTCCACGCGGTCGTGTCCACGAGGTGTTCCTTCCGTCGAGCGGGCGGGGAAGGCGAAGTCGCCCACCTGGAGGAACGGGCGGCCGTGCGGATGGTCACCGGTGCGGTCACGTCAAGGGTCACCTCAGCGCGGGGGCGGAGGGCATGGCGTAAGCCGGGACCGTCCGGAAGACGGTCCCGGCTTCACGGGGTTACGACCGGAACGGGCCCCTCACCTCGTACGTGATGCCGCCCGACGAACTCCCGCTCGTCCCGCGCTGGCTCGAGAAGTACAGCCGCGTGCCGTCCGGGGAGAACGCCGGGCCCGTGATCTCCGAGCTCGACTGGCCGTCGATGCGGAGGAAGGGGGCGATCACGTCGGCCGGGGTGATCACGCAGATCTCCATGTTGCCGCCGTCCTCCGCGACGAAGAGGTCGCCGGAGGCGGAGCCGGTGATGTTGTCGACGCCGGTGAGGGGGGCCGTGCCGGAGGAGACGAGGGAGTCGTCGTAGGCCAGCTCGTAGGTGTTGTTGGTCAGGTTGAGCTGCCAGACGCGGTTGTCGCCCTTCGTGGTGAACCAGACCGTGTCATCGGCGTAGTGGCAGCCCTCGCCGCCGTTGAAGGACTTCGAGGCGGAGACCTGGGTGCGGGTGGTGGTGGGGGAGCCGTCCGGGTCGGGTACGTTCGCCCAGCTGAAGGAGCCGGAGGTGGCGGAGCCCGCGACCATGACCTGGAGGGTGCCGGAGGACAGGTTGCCCCAGGTCGTCGGCACGAAGCGGTAGAAGCGGCCGTTCGACTCGTCCTCGGTCAGGTAGATCACCTTGCGCACCGGGTCCGCGGCTGCCGCCTCGTGCTTGAAACGGCCCATAGCGTCCCGGCGCACGGCCGCGTTCACGCCCCACGGGTCCGTCTCGTAGACGTAGCCGAGGGACACCTCCTCGCAGGACAGCCAGGTGTTCCACGGGGTCTTGCCGCCCGCGCAGTTCTGCCGGGTGTTGGACAGGACGCGGTACGCCGACGTGATCGCGCCGGTCGACGAGAACTTCACGGCGCTCGCGCCGCCGCTCGGGTTGATCTCCGAGTTGGACACGTAGATCCAGCCGGTGCCGTCGGCGTAGCACGCGCCGCCGTCGGGGGCGTTGTGCCAGGTGTACGACGTTCCGGTGACCGTCTGGCCGGAACGGGCGATCACGCGACTGGTGAAGCCGCTGGGGAGTCGGATGCCGTTGGCGTCAGGTGCGCCGAGCGACCCGTACGGGCTCGCGCCGGGCTGGGCCGGTGCGGCGTACGCGGCGCCGCGCCACAGGGTTCCGCCGAGGACGGCCGTCGAGCCGCCGAGGACGGCCGCACGCAGAAGGGTACGACGTTCCACTCTTGCTCCAAGAGTTGGTCGTGACCGCCCCGCCGCCGGTCGGCGACGGGGTTGCGGGGGGTGCGGTCACGGACCCTAGGGGCGCTGGGTTATCCACGTCGGGGATGGGGAGTTGACGGGTCATGGACAGGTAGTGACGGGCGCGGGAGGCGGCGCATTCGGCCTGGTCGGCGTCGGGTGGGGTCGGGTCGGGTCGGGTCGGCTCCGGTCAGGCCCGTTCGGTGCGTTCGGTCCCTCAGGCCGGCAGTGCCGGGGCCTCCCGACGCCGCGTGCCCGGTCTGCCGACCGGAGGGTGGCCGGGCGTGGGCGGCTCGGCCGAGCGCAGGCGGACCACCGCGTCCAGCCCGCCCGTGGCCGCCGGACGCAGGATCGCCTCGCCGCCGCTCGCGTGGGCCAGGCGTTGGACGAGCGCGAGCCCGAGGCCCGTACCGCCCTTGGGGGCGCCGGGGGCGCGCCAGAAGCGGTCGAAGGCGCGGGCGCGCTGGTCCGGTGTCATGCCCGGGCCCTCGTCGGTGACGTGGAGGTCGACCCAGCAGGGGCGGGCGTCGCGCAGTGCGCGGCGGGGCTGGGCGTGGAGGCGCAGTTCGATGGTGACGGTGGTGGCGGGTGGGGAGGCGCGCAGGGCGTTCGAGAGCAGGTTGTCCAGGATCTGCTCGATGGATCCGGGGAGTGCCAGGACCGGGCCCACGCTGCCGGCGAAGAGGACGAGGGAGACGTCCTGTTCGTCGAAGAGCGGCAGCCAGGTGTGGTGGCGTTCCGCGCAGATCGCGCCCACGTCGAGCGGGGTGGGGGTGGCCGCGTCCTCCTCCAGGCGGGCCATCGCCAGCAGGGCCTCGACCATGCGGGCGAGGCGGTCCGTCTCGGTCACGGCGGCGGTGAGGCTGGGCCGGCCGCGGGTGGTGACGTTCGGCTCCAGGTTCTCCAGGCGCAGCCGCAGTGCCGCGAGGGGCGTCTTGAGCTGGTGCGAGGCCTCGCCCGCGAACGCCCGCTGGGAGGCGAGGAGATGGGCGAGACGTGCGGCGGTGCGGTTGAACGCGGCGGCCAGGGCGCGGACTTCGGGCGGGCCCTTCGTGATCGTCACCGGGGCGGCCCGGCCGCCCTCCGCCAACTCGTGGGTCGCCCTCTCCAGTTCGCGGATGGGGCGGCCGGTCCAGCGGGCGATGGCGAAGGCGACGAACGTGACCGCGGTGAGGACGCCGAGTCCGCCGAGGGCGAGCAGCATCCATATGTGGTGGACGCGTTCGTGCACCGTCTGCGTCGGGACCGTGAGCCATACGGCTCCTTCCGGGCGGGCGCCGTGGCCGACCGGCGCCGCGACCGCAAGGTACTGCACCCCGCCGATGGTGGACGTACGGGCGTCCGCCGTGGCGGTGCCCCGGAGCGCCGCCGCGATGCCCGGGCGGGAAGCCAGCGCGCGGGACGCCTCGGCGGTCAGCGGGTGCGAGGTGGCGAGCGGTGCGCCGGAGGCGTCCACGACGACGACCTTGCCGCCGATGCGTGCGGCGCAGTGGACCACCCGCCCGGGCAGGTCCTGCTCGGCGCGGCCCGCGGCGAGCGACAGCGCGGCGTACGCGGAGACGGACTCGGCCTCGTCCGTCGCCGCGTTGACCACCCGCTCCCGTTCGCCGCGCGAGTAGACGAAACCCAGCGGGATCTCCAGGCAGAGCAGCACGAGCACGGCCAAGCTGAGATAGCTGAGCAGGAGGCGGCGGGTCATGTCCGCGCGTCCGGACGGGTGTGCACCGCCAGCCGGAAGCCGACGCCGCGCAGGGTCTGGATCCACGCCGGATGCCCCAACTTCCGCCGCAGGGCGGCCACATGGACGTCCAGGGTCTTGGTCGGGCCCTCGTAGTGCGGGTCCCAGACCCGGTCCAGGATCTGCTGCCGGGAGCAGACCGCGCCCGGATCCTCGGCGAGCAGGGCGAGCAGCTCGAACTCCTTGGGCGTGAGCGCGACGGTCTCCCCGCCGACCCAGACCTGACGGGTGCGGCGGTCGACGACGAGGGGGCCGGGTTCCGGGGCTCCGGGCTCGTACGGTCCGGTTTCGCGCCCTCCGGTCTCGTACGGTCCGGTTTCGCGGGTTCCCGTCTCGTACGGCGGCGCCGTCTCGTACGGCGGTGCGGGCTGAGCCGCGTACGACGGCTCGGGCGGGGTGTCGTACGACAGCGGCGGTGCGGCCGACTCCGGTACCGCGTAGGTGCGGTGGACCGGCTCCGGGACCGCCTGGGTGCGCTGCGTCCGCCGGGTCACCGCCCGCACCCGCGCCACCAACTCCCGTACGCTGAACGGTTTCGCCAGATAGTCGTCGGCGCCGAGCTCCAGCCCCAGCACCCGGTCGGCCTCCTCCCCGCGCGCGCTCAGGATGAGGATCGGCACGTCGGAGATCTGCCGGATGCCCCGGCAGACGTCGATGCCGTCCATGTCCGGCAGCCCCAGGTCGAGCAGGACGACATCGCCGTACGGCGCTCTCAGGCCCTCGGCGCCGGTGGTCACGTGATCCACCGCCAGTCCGAAGTGCCCCAGTCCCTCGGTGAGCGGTTCGGCGATCGTCTCGTCGTCCTCGATGAGCAGCACTCGTAGGCCCATGCGTCCTGTCTCTTTCGGGAAACCGGTACGAATCCAGGCAGGCCGGATTCGCAATTCGCGCCCTGTTTCGCGCCCTGAAGTCGACACGTTACAAGATGACAGCGCTTACTCGTGTCCGGACAAAGAATGTTCCATTCCTGGCCGGGCGCTGGTGTTCGCTTAACCTTTCTCTGGTGTGCGCTCCTCTACGGTGTGGTGACCTGGTCGAACCCCCCCGTCGAGGAGGCGTCGTTGAAGGCATTACTGGACCGTGCCCGTACGTTCACACAGCGGGCCGAATTCGAGAGCGGCGAATACCGGAAACTGGCCGAGGGGCAATATCCCGAGGCGCTCTTCATCACCTGCTCGGACTCCCGGGTCATACCTGCCCTTATTACGGGCGCCCGGCCCGGAGAGATATTCGAGCTGCGGAACGCCGGCAATATCGTCCCGGCATATGGACAACACGGGACCTCCGGCGAGGCCGCCACCGTCGAGTACGCACTGGAGGTGCTCGGTGTTCAGGACATCGTGGTGTGCGGTCACTCACACTGCGGGGCGATGGGCGCGCTGCGGTCCGGCGACGACCTGACCGCGCTGCCGGGCGTGGACGCCTGGCTCCGGCTGGCCCGGCCGCAGCTGGCGCCCGTGCTCACCGGTGAGTGCGACGATCCGTCGATGCCCGACGTGGCCCAGCGCAACGTCGTCAACCAGCTCGCCGCGCTGCGGAGTTACCCCGTGGTGCGGCAGCGGCTGGACACGGGCCGGCTGCGGCTGCACGGCTGGTACTACGAGGTCGACACCGGCCGGCTGCACGAGCTGGACGAGGACGGCCGCTTCCGGGTGCACGCCGGATGAGCGGGGCGCATGCGCGGGGGCGGGGCGGGCACACGAGGGTGGCCGACACCGGGCCGACAGCCATGGCACGGACAGCCATGGCACGGACGGTCAAGGCACGGACAGTCAAGGCGCGGACGCCAATGGCACGGACGCCAATGGCACGGACAGCAATGGCAGAGACCGCCGAGGCCCCGGCAGCCAAGGCGGGCCCGACCGCCGGTCCCGCCAAGCCCGACCTCGCCACCGAGATCACCGCCTCCCTCGTCGTCTTCCTCGTCGCGCTGCCGCTGTGCATCGGCGTCGCCGTCGCGTCCGGAGTGCCCGCCGAGCTCGGGATCATCTCCGGGGTGATCGGCGGGCTGGTCGTCGGTGCGATCCGGGGCAGCACGCTCCAGGTCAGCGGGCCCGCCGCCGGGCTCGCCGCGCTGGTCGCGGAGACCGTCGCCGAGCACGGTGTGGCCATGCTCGGGGTGATCGTCCTGTGCTCCGGGATCCTGCAGATCGTCCTCGGTGCCGTACGGCTCGGGCGGATGTTCCAGGCGATCTCCCTCGCCGTCGTCCAGGGCATGCTGGCCGGCATCGGACTGCCGCTGATGTTCAGCCAGGCCTATCCGGCGGCCGACGGCACGGCGCCCGGCACGCCGATCGAGAACATCGCGGGGATCCCCGGGCTGTTCGCGGACATCCTGACCGACCGGCAGGCGATGCTCGCCGCGCTGCTCGGTGTCGTCACCGTCGTCCTGAGCTTCATGTGGAAGAAGGTGCCGGGGCCCGCCGGGAAGATCCCGGCCGCGCTGGTCGCCGTAGGCATCGGGATCGCGGTCGCCGCGCTGCCCGGTGTGGACGTGAAGACACTTCAGGTGGGCGATCTGCTCGCCTCGGTGCAGGTGCCGGGCGGTGAGCAGTTCGCGGGGCTCGCCGACGCGGCGATCATCACCTCCGTCCTGACCTTCACGGTCATCGCCTCCGCCGAGAGCCTGTTCACCGCGGCGGCGGTGGACCGTATGCACAGCGGCCCGCGCACCCGCTACAACACCGAACTCGTCGCGCAGGGCGTCGGGAACACGGTCGCGGGCATCCTGGGGGCCCTGCCCATCACGGCGGTGGTGGCCCGCAGCTCGGCGAACGTCCAGGCCGGCGCGAAGACCCGGCTCTCCCGGACGCTGCACGGGCTGTGGCTGCTCGCGTTCGCGCTGCTGCTGCCGCAGGTCCTCGCGCTGATCCCGATCTCCGTCCTCGCGGGCGTCCTGGTGCACAGCGGCTGGAAGCTGTTCGCGCCCGCGGAGTTCCCGAAGATGTGGCGTCAGGACCGGGGCGAGTTCGCGGTGATGACCCTCACCACGCTGGTGATCGTGGCGACCGCGCTGCTGGAGGGCGTGCTGATCGGACTCGCCGCCGGGATCGTGCTGGCCGCGCTGCGGATGTCGCAGACCGTGGTCCGGCAGCACATCGAGGAGGACACCGCGAAGGTCGTCATGGCAGGCAACGCCACGTTCCTGCGGCTGCCGAAGGTGATCGAGGCGCTGGAGGCCGCGGCCGCCTCCGGCAAGCCGCGCATCCGCCTCGACCTGACCGGCGTGACCCACCTGGACCACGCCTGCCGCAACCAGGTCGAGGAGTTCACCGCCCAGCAGCGGGGCCTGGGCCTGCGGGTGGAACTGCTGATGCCGGGGCCGGGGAAGGCGGCAGTTTCCGGGGACCGGGACGAGACGGCCACTTCAGGGGTGGCAGCCCGGGCGGTGGTGGGGGACACCACCCCCACCCAGGCCTGGGACACCCTGCTCGACCGGCCGTCGGCCACGACCCCCGACCGGCCGTCGGCCGCCACCCCCGACCGGCCGTCGGCCGCCACCCCCGACCGGCCGTGGGCCACCGCCCCCGACCAGCCCTGGGACACCCTGCTCGACCGGCCGTCGGCCACGACCCCCGACCGGCCGTCGGCCGCCACCCCCGACCGGCCGTCGGCCGCCACCCCCGACCGGCCGTCGGCCGCCACCCCCGACCGGCCGTCGGCCGCCACCCCCGACCGGCCGTGGGACACCACCCCCGACCAGCCCTGGGACACCCCGCTCGACCAGCCCTCGGACAACCCGCCCGACCGCCACCCCTGGAGCACCACCCCCACCGAACCCACAACCTCCGCCCCCGCCCAACCGACGGAGTCCCCCGGCCCCGGCGCCGAGTGGTTCTACCTGGACACGCGGCCCATGCCGGACGATTACGCGCGGCGCTGACCGCTCGTAGGCTGAACCCCACCCCCGCAAACCGGAGGGAGTTCGGTCATGTCCGGCTGGAGCGAGAAGGACATCCCCGACCAGAGCGGCCGCGTCGCCGTCGTCACCGGAGCCAACAGCGGCATCGGGTACGTCACCGCGCGGGAACTGGCGCGCAGGGGTGCCCGCGTGGTCCTCGCGTGCCGGAGTGAGGCGCGGGGCGCGGAGGCGAGGGGCCGGATGGTCGCCGAAGTGCCGGGTGCCGAGGTCGACTTGACGCTGCTGGACCTCGGCGACCTGGGCTCCGTACGGCGGTTCGCGGCCACCTTCCCGGAAGAGCGGCTCGACCTGTTGATCAACAACGCGGGCGTCATGGCGCTGCCGTACGGGACGACCGCCGACGGGTTCGAGACGCAGTTCGGCGTGAACCACCTCGGGCACTTCGCGCTCACGGGACTGCTGCTGCCGGTGCTGCTGGGCACGCCCGGTGCGCGCGTCGTGACCGTGTCCAGCACGATGCACTCGATGTCCAACATCGACATCAACGACCTCAACAGCGAGCGCCGCTACCGGCGTTGGACCGCCTACGCCCGCTCCAAGACCGCCAACCTGCTCTTCACGCACGAGCTGGCACGCAGGCTGGCGGCGCACGGTTCGGACGTGGTCGCGGCGGCGGCGCACCCGGGGTACGCGTCCACCAACCTGCAGACCGCCGGGCCCCGGATGGCCGACCGCAAGTTCAGTGAGCGGTTCATGCGGATCGGCAACCGGTTCTTCGCCCAGTCGGCGGACGCCGGCGCGCTGCCCACCCTGTACGCCGCCACCGCGCCGGACATACGCCCCGACTCCTTCAGCGGGCCCTCCTTCGTCGGCTGGCGCGGGTCGCCGGCGCCGTCCTGGCGGGCGCCGTGGACCCTCAACGACAGGGCGGGGGAGCGGCTGTGGGACGCCTCCGCACGGCTCACCGGGGTGACGTACGACGCCCTGAAGACGTGAGGGCCGCCGGCCCCTGGGCGAGCGCCCGGCCTTTCAGGCCGTGGAGCCGCCGTCCACCACATGGATGCCGCGCTGTAAGGAGGATGCCGATCTTCGCCACCGTGTCGATCCTGCTGGGCAACTAGAGCGCGCTAGCCCGTAATGACATGGTCATGAGGGAGCCATATGTACTTCTGAGTAGTGACGTCATCCGCCTTTTGACTGTTTCTCGCCTTCCTTCCCCCACAGCCGAAAGGCGTGACCATGTCCCAGACCTCACCTTCCTCCCGAACCAAGAGACTCAAGAAGACCGCCGCCCGTTTCGGCACGGTGGCGGCGGCCTCGGGCCTCCTGGCCGCCGTCGGCGCCGGAACGGCCTCGGCGGACACGTTCACCGTCAGCGGCGACCTCAGCTGGCGTGCGACCGAGGTGAAGCGGCTGGCGAACTGCGCCGGCACCGCCTGGTACAACGACAGCAAGGTGGGCGACGCCATCACCGGCTGCTCGGGTTCCGACGCGAAGTGGGACAGCGTCCAGCTGAAGGCGGCCAGCCTGCTGACGATCGACGGCAGGAAGGTGGCCTACCGCTCGGACCAGTCGTGCCCGCCGAAGCGTGGCTTCCAGTACGTCAAGTGCTACTACGTCGGTGGCAAGACGAAGGGCAACCCGGTCATCACCGTCTCCGTCATCAGCTACGGTCTCGGCGGCATGGACCTGGCCGTGGACTGGTACTACATCTAGGCCCTGACGCATCAAGGGGTGGCCCCGGCGCCGTGTGCGCCGGGGCCACCGCCCTTCGAGCAGATCGGCTGGATCGGCTCCCTCAGCGCGTCCGCACCTCGTACGTCGCCACACTCACCGTCTCGTCGTCCAGGCACTGCCCGGACGCCAGGTCGATGCGCTGCTTGAGCAGCGGGGAGGCCACGAACGGCCGTCCCTGGTGGGTGCCGGTCAGGCCCCGGGAGAGAACCGCCGCGCCGCTGAACGGGTCGCGGTTGTCGATCGCGTACAGCGTGCCGGAGCGGTCGCGGAAGAGGGCGACCTGGCGGCCGTCGGGGAGGAGAGCGGCCACGCCCCGGCCGGGGAACAACTGGCTCAGGTCGCAGATCGTGAACCAGTCGTCCTCCAGCAGGAGCTGGACCTTCAGGTCGGTCGTCTCGGGTGCCAGGGTCATCGCTGGGCACTTCCTTCCAGGACGTCTGCCGGGTTGTCGGCGGGCCGCATGCCAATGCTCAGCAGCGGCAGGTCGGGCTTGATCTGGTCGCGCTCGGGGACGAAGCCGACGACCGGGTCGGGGGTGTCCGGCGCGTTGACGAAGGAGACGAAACGGGACAGCTTCTCGGGGTCGTTGATGGTCTCCGCCCACTCGTCGCGGTAGTTCGCGACGTGCGCGGCCATCAGGGACTCCAGCTCCTCGCAGATGCCGAGGGAGTCCTCGACGACGACGTCCCGGACGTGGTCCAGGCCGCCGGGGATGCGCTCCAGCCAGGTCGAGGTGCGCTCCAGGCGGTCGGCGGTGCGGATGTAGAACATCAGGAAGCGGTCGATCAGGCGGATGAGCTCCGCGTCGCTCAGGTCCTGGGCCAGTAGGTCCGCGTGGCGCGGGGTGGCGCCGCCGTTGCCGCCGACGTACAGGTTCCAGCCGTTGGCGGTGGCGATCACGCCGAAGTCCTTCGACTGGGCCTCCGCGCACTCGCGCTGGCAGCCGGAGACCGCCGACTTGAGCTTGTGCGGGGAGCGCAGGCCCCGGTAGCGCAGCTCCAGGTCGATCGCCATGCGGACGGAGTCCTGGACGCCGTAGCGGCACCAGGTCTGGCCCACGCAGGACTTCACCGTGCGCAGCGCCTTGCCGTACGCGTGGCCGGACTCGAAGCCCGCGTCCACCAGGCGCGCCCAGATGAGGGGGAGCTGCTCGACGCGGGCGCCGAACATGTCGATCCGCTGGCCGCCGGTGATCTTCGTGTAGAGGCCGAAGTCGCGGGCCACCTCGCCGATCACGATCAGCTTCTCGGGGGTGATCTCGCCGCCCGGGATGCGCGGCACGATCGAGTACGAGCCGTTCTTCTGCAGGTTCGCCAGGAAGTGGTCGTTGCTGTCCTGCAAGGACGCCTGCTCGCCCTCCAGGACGTAGCCGCTCGCGCCGATCGTCGGGGCGAGGGAGGCGATGATCGAGCCGACCGCCGGCTTGCAGATCTCGCAGCCGTCGCCGCCCCGGGCGCCCTCGCGGCCGTAGCGGTCCAGCAGGTCCTGGTAGGTGTTGATGCGCAGGGCGAGGACGATCTCGTACAGCTCCTCGCGGGTCTGCGAGAAGCAGCCGCACAGGCCCTTGTCGACCTCGACGCCACTGGCCTCCAGCTCGGCGTTGACGAGCTGGCCGAGGACCTTGACGCAACTGCCGCACGTCGTACCGGCCTTGGTGCACTTCTTCACCTCGGGCACGGTCGTGCACTGGTGGTCGGTGACCGCGCCGCGGATCGTGCCTTTGGTGACGTTGTTGCAGGAGCAGATGATCGCGTCGTCCGGCAGCGCGGTCGGGCCGAGCTGGGCCGGGGCGCCGGAACCGGCGGGCAGCACCAGCGACTCCGGCGAGACCGGCGGGACCGAGCCGGTGAAGGCGCGCAGCGTGCCGTACGCCTCCGCGTCGCCGACCAGGATGCCGCCGAGCAGGGTGCCGTCGCGGCCGATGACCAGCTTCTTGTACAGGCCCGCGCGGGAGTCGGAGTAGACGACGTCGAGGCAGTCGTCGGTGGCGCCGTGCGCGTCACCGAACGAGGCCACGTCCACGCCGAGCAGCTTCAGCTTGGTGGACAGGTCGGCGCCGGTGAAGGAGGCCTCCTCGTCGGCGGCGATGGTGGCGGCCACCGTCTCGGCCTGCTCGTAACCCGGGGCCACCAGGCCGTACACGCGGCCGTCCGCCGCCAGCGCGCACTCGCCGATCGCGAACACGTGCGGGTCGCAGACCGTACGGCACTGCTCGTCGACCGTGATGCCGCCGCGCTCGCCGACCGTGAGGCCGCAGTCGCGGGCCAGCTGGTCGCGGGGGCGGACACCGGCGGAGAACACCACCATGTCGGTGGCGAGTTCGGAACCGTCGGACAGCTTCATGCCGGTGACGGCGCCCTCGGAGTCGACCACGATCTCCTGCGTGCCGACGCCCGTGTGGACCGACAGGCCCATGTCCTCGATGGTGCGCAGCAGCGCGGCGCCGCCGCCCTCGTCGACCTGCACCGGCATCAGACGCGGGGCGAACTCCACGATGTGGCTGGTGAGTCCGAGCCCCTTGAGCGCACCCGCGGCCTCCAGGCCGAGCAGACCGCCGCCCACCACGGCACCGGTCGTGCGGGTCTTGGCGTACTCCTCGATGGCGAGGAGGTCGTCGATCGTGCGGTAGACGAAACAGCCCTTGGCGTCCTTGTTGGGGACCGGCGGCACGAACGGGTAGGAGCCGGTGGCCAGGACGAGGATGTCGTAGTCGAAGACCTGACCGGACCTGGCCGTGACCTTCTTCGTCTCGCGGTCGATCGTCTCCGCCGGGTCACCGATGTACAGCTCGATGCCCTCCTTCTCGATGAACTCCATGTCCGTCATCGAGAGGTCCTCGGGCGTCTTGCCCGAGAAGTACGAGGTGAGCGCTACGCGGTCGTACGCCGGACGCGGCTCCTCGCACAGCACGACCACGCGGTGCGTGGCGGTCATGCCGCGCTCGGCGAGCGCTTCGAGGAAGCGCTGGCCGACCATGCCATGGCCGACGAGCACGATCGTGGGGTTCGCCCCCGGGGTGGCCGTCATCAGGAGCCTCCATCGTTGGTAAGCAGGTGGAGCAGAGGACCGCCGTCGGACGGGAGCGGCTCTGCTCCCTCCCAGGCGCGGGCGAGCGCGCCGACGGTGCCGAGTTCGCCGACGAGGACCCCGCCGACCAGGCGGTCGTCGCGGACGACGACCTTGCGGTAGGTGCCGCGCGTGGCGTCGGCGAGCTGGACCACGTCGTCGCCGGGGAGGGCCTCCGTCTCACCGAACGCGGCGAGGTCGAACGATCCGGGGGAGGCCTGCCCGGTGAGGGTGAGGCGGGTCAGCGAACGGGTGCCGGTGTACCGGGCGTCGGCGTCGCCCGCCAGCGACTCGGCCAGGGCATCCGCCTGTTCGAGCGCCGGGGTCGCGAGCCCGTACACCGTGCCGCCGTGCTGGGCGCAGTCGCCGATGGCCCGGATGTGCGGGTCGGAGGTGCGCAGTTCGTCGTCGACGACGACGCCCTTGCGGACGTCGAGGCCGGCGATCTGGGCGAGACCCACACGGGGGTGGACCCCGCACGCCAGGACCACCAGATCGGCGTCCAGGGCGTACCCGTCGGCCATCTCCACCGAGCGGACCGCGCCGTTGACGCAGCGCACGTCGCGCACCCGGCACTCGGTGTGGATCTCGACGCCGAGGTCGGTGAGGTGCCGGCGGACCAGCTTGGAGGCGGCCGGGTCGAGCTGGCGCTCCATGAGCCGCTCGGACTGCTGGGCCAGGACGACCTGCGCGCCGCGCAGGGCGAGCGCGCGGGCCGCGGACACCCCGAGGAGCCCGCCGCCGATCACGACCGCCCGCACACCCGGCCGTACCGCCTTGGACAGGCCCAGGCAGTCGTCCATGGTGCGGAACGCGTGCACGCCCTCGGGCAGCACGTGGTCGGGGGTGCTGTGCCTTCCCGGGGGACGACCCCCGGACCCCCGGCCGGAAGAGCGGGTCGGATCGCCTACCCGGTGTGTCGATGGGCGGTACATGTCCGTGAACAGGCCGCGCAGCGGCGGGAGCACCGGGTTGGAGCCGGTGGCCAGCACCAGCGTGTCGTATGCGATCTTCGAGCCGTCCGCGCACTCGACGCTTCGCCCGGCCCGGTCGATGCCGGTGACCCGGGCACGGGTCAGCTCCGCGGGCGCCGGGAGGGCGATCACGTCGGGGCTGTAGCGGCCGGCCAGCACCTCGGCGAGCAGCACCCTGTTGTACGGCTGGTGCTCCTCCTCGCCGATCAGCAGCGCGGGCATGCCGAGCTCACCGAGCCGCCGGGCGAGACGGACGCCCGCGAGGCCGGCGCCGATCACCACCACACGCGTATTCGAGGTCATGTTCAGGAGCGTGCGATGCCGGTGTTACCCGACCGCATCACGTCTGTTTCCCGCGGGGAACGCTGCGCTCAGCGAGGGGCGGGGGCGGGTGTGAGGGTTCGGGGAGCGCGGCGGAGGCGGGCTGTGAGGAGACGCCGGAGGTGACCGAACCCCCGGGGTACGTGCAGCCACCATCGTCTACGACCGGGGGCGGCGCGAGGCCGGGTTTCACCAGCTCACGGGGAGGGGGGAGCCGATTCGAGAGGGAACCTCAGAAGATCCTCATGTGGATGGACGGCGCACCTGTCCCCTCCATAGGGTCCCGATCATGCCCGACATATCGCTGACCATGGTCGTCGTCCTCTGCCTCGCGGCCCTGGCGGCCGGCTGGATCGACGCCGTGGTCGGCGGAGGCGGGCTGTTGCTGCTGCCGGTCCTGCTGCTCGGCCTGCCCTCGAGCACCCCGGCGGCGTACGCGCTCGGCACCAACAAGGCCGTCGCCATCGTCGGCACGACGGGCGCGGCGGTGACGTACGCCCGCAAGGCCCCGGTCGACGTGGGCACCGCCGTACGCATCGGTCTCGCGGCCCTCGCCGGATCCTCGGCCGGGGCCTTCTTCGCGGCCGGGATGAGCACGGAGGTCCTCAAGCCCGTGATCATGGTGGTGCTGCTGGGCGTGGCCGCCTTCGTGATCCTGCGCCCCGCCTTCGGCACCGCCCCCGCGACCGGCCCGGCCACCCGCCGCCAGGTCCTCGCCGCGATCGGCCGGGCGGGCCTCGGCATCGGCTTCTACGACGGCCTCATCGGCCCCGGCACCGGCACGTTCCTCGTGCTCGCCCTCACCGCGGTCCTTCACCTCGACCTGGTCACCGCCTCCGCCACCGCCAAGATCGTCAACTGCTGCACCAACGCCGGCGCCCTCGCCACGTTCGCCTGGCAGGGCACGGTCCTGTGGCAACTGGCCGCCCTCATGGCCGTGTTCAACCTCGCGGGCGGCACCCTGGGCGCGCACACCGCCCTCAAGCAGGGCAGCGGCTTCGTCCGGATCGTGCTGCTGACGGTGGTGTTCGCGCTGGTGGCGAACCTGGCGTACGAGCAGTGGGTGGCCTGAGTTGACCTGAGTTGGCCTGAAAAACGAGTGGGGCGACTTCGCGCGGCCCCCTACTGTGACCCGCGTGACAACTCAGGTGATCGTGCTCAACGGCGGTTCCAGCTCGGGCAAGTCCGGGATCGTGCGGTGTCTGCAGGAGGTGCTGCCGGAGCCCTGGCTGGCCTTCGGGGTCGACTCGCTGCTCGACGCGATGCCCGGCGGAGGCACGGGGATCGAGTTCGCCCCGGACGGCGGGGTGAGCGTCGGCGGGGACTTCATGGCCCTGGAAGCGGCATGGGCGGCGGGGATCGCCGCGATGGCCCACGCCGGCGCCCGGGTGATCATCGACGACGTCTTCCTCGGCGCAGCGGCCACCCAGGAACGGTGGCGCAAGGTCCTCGACGGACTCGACGTGCTCTGGGTCGGCGTCCGGTGCGAGGCCGAGGTGGCCGCGGGCCGGGAGATCGCCCGTGGCGACCGGGTGCGAGGGATGGCCGAGAAGCAGGCGGAACTGGTCCACCGGGGCGTGGTCTACGACGTGGAGGTGGACACCACCCGCACCGAGTCACTGGAGTGCGCGCGGACCATCGCCGCGCACGTGAGCTGAGCTACGGCTTCGCTACGGCTTCCGTACGAGCAGCTCGACCACCCCCGTCGTGTCCTCGTCCCCGTTCCCCAGGGCGAGCCGCCGCTCCATCAGATCCATGTACGGCGTCAGCAGTTCCGTGCTCACGCCCTGTTCCTCGGCCGTCCGCAGCAGCGTGGGGATGCCCGCGACCTGCATCGCCAGGTTGGAGACGACGTCCTTGCCGTAGTCCCCGCTCTCCAACTGGTCGGCGGCCTTGTGCGCGGAGTTCGCCATCGCGGTGAGCCAGGACACGAGCAGCGGCGCGAAGTCCTTCGGTGCGATGTCCTCCCGGCGGATCAGCGCGAAGGCGTGCGTGATGCCCGCGAACATCCCGTTCATCGCGCTCAGCAGCGCCACGTCGTGCAGTGCGGCGAACCCCGGGTCCGCCCCGACGTACATGGTCCCGGCCGGCACGGCGAGCGTGTCCCGGTGCTCCTCGAAGAGCGCGGCGGAACCGCTGTAGAAGACGTACGCCCCGGAGTCGGGCGCCCCGATCATCGGCGGTACGGCCATGATCCCGCCGTCCAGGAAACGGGCGCCGCGCGCCTCGGCCCACGCGGCCCGTGAACGGCCCTGGGCAGGGGTGCCGGTGGTGATGTTCACCAGGTCCCGCCCGGTCAGGTCGGCCCCGTCGAGGGCCTCGCCGACGGAGGCGTCGTCGAGCAGACAGGCGACCACGAGCCGGTTGGCGGCCACCGCCTCGGCGGCGCTCGCAGCGACGGTCGCGCCGTCGCCGGCCAGGGCCTCGGCGCGGGCGGGGGTGCGGTTCCAGACGGTGACGGGATGCCCGGCGGCGAGCCAGGCGCGGGCGAGGGCGGTGCCCATGGCTCCGGTGCCGAGGAGAGTGACGGGCGTAGGGGAAACAAGTGCGGTGTCAGTCATGGAAGTTAGGCTCGATGAGGAGAACGGCCTGCTCAAGTACGCACTTCGGAGTGGGTGGTTACCGCCGGGAAAGAGTCCAGGCAGGAGGAGGGGGCGGCATGGCGAACGCACGACGGCCGGGATCGTACGTCTGCGGGATCGACGCGGCGATGGACGTGATCGGCGGCAAGTGGAAGGTGCTCATCCTGTGGGCGCTGCACGTGCGGCCGTGCCGCTTCGGCGAGCTGCGCCGGGAGCTGCCGGGCGTGACGGAGAAGGTGCTCGCGGCCCAGCTGCGGGAGCTGGAGGCGGACGGCATCGTGCACCGGGAGGCGTACGACGAGGTACCACCGCGCGTCGAGTACTCGCTGACGCCCCGAGGCGCCGCTCTCAACGAGGCGCTGGCACCGCTGGGTGCGTGGGGACGCGAGAACGTCCTCGGCGGTGCACCGCAGCCGCACGGCTCAGCGGCCGCTGCCCGTCAGATGCGCGAAGACGACGACGTTCCCCTGATAGCCGGTGCTCCGTGAATAGTCCCCACCGCACGTGATCACCCGCAGCTCGGGCCGCGCGGCCGCCCCGTACACCTTCTCGTCGGGGAAGTCCTTCGCGGCGTACACCTCGACCGCGTCCACGGCGAACACCGCGACAGCCCCGTCGCGCCGGTCCACCTCGATGGCGGCGCCCCTCTTCAGGGCGCCGAGGCGGTAGAAGACGGCGGGGCCGTCGGCGTTGTCGACGTGCCCGGCGACGATCGCGGTCCCCCTCTCGCCGGGCGTGGTGCCGGCCTCGTACCAGCCGGCGAGGTTCTTCTTCGCGGCGGGCGGGACGTCCAGACTGCCGGTCGGGGTGAGGGCGAGGCCCATCAGGGGGGCGTTCACGCGGATCGAGGGGATGCGGATCCGGTCGGGCGGGGAGGGCGGCAGGGCGGTGGCCGCGGGTGGGGCGGACCGCCCGGGACCCGCGTCAGCGCGCGTATCGGCGTGACCTTCCGCCGCGGACGGCTGCGGCGGGGTGTGCGTCACCGCACCACTGCCCACCAGCCACGCGCCCGAGCAGAGGGCGACCGCGGTGACGGCCGCTATCGCGGCATTACCGAGCCTGCGCACGGCGACACCCCTCTCCTGACTGAGCCCTCCCCCTCCGGGCCGCGAGGGGCGTCGGACCCGGAGGGGGAGGGACGTGCGGTACCGGCGGACGGACAGCGGAGGGTGTCCGTCAGATCCCGTCGCCTCTCGCCCGGCGATGCAGGAGCCAGGTACCGCCCGCGGCGGCGACGGCGAGAGCCGCCACGCCGGCCGCGGTCTGCACGGGATCGCGGCCCAGTGCGCCGCCGACCCCCGTCTTCACACTTCCTCGGGGATGCACCTGCCCGTGCCCGGACGTCAGCGTGACGACCAGGTCACCCGTGACCTGCCGGCCGTCCTCCGCGCAGATCGCGACGATCTCGTACGTCCCCGGCTGCGCGCTCGGCGGCACCCGGAACTGCCCGATCGCCTGGCCCTCGTGCGCACTGGGGGCCAGCGTGAAGGGCCCGGCGCCCACCGCGGCGGCGTCGCCCGTCGCCGCACCGCCGTCCCCGCAGGCGGCCGTGTTCACGGTGACCAGTTCGCCCGGCACGACCGTGGAGGGGGAGACGTCCAGGTCGCCGGCGCCGTACGCGGGCGCGGCGCCGAGGCCCGCGGCGGCGACGGCGAAAGCGGTACCGGTGAGCAGGCGGGCGGTACGTCGCATCGGTGCTCCTTCGAGCTCTTCGGTCTTCTGCCGTGGGCTGCCCTTCCGAGGTAAGTGGCAGCGGGCCGAGACCGCTTCCTGAGGGAGCGTCAGAATTGAGGTGAACGGGTGTCAGGCGAAGGCCGCCCGAAGACCTCTGCCCGACATTTCAGCAGGTCACCGCCGCAAGTCGGCCGCACAAAGAAAAGCCCTCAAAGAATGCGCCCCACGACTGTGAACGGGTGACTGCCCGCCCCCTGCCCAAATGGTCGCATTCGGCAATTGGCAGATCTGTTCCACTACCGCCAGGGAAAACCGCAGGTCACGTGGCCCTGCCGGTGGAACAGATCTGCCAATCACCGATCGTGTACGCCGGTCAGGCCGCGTGCTCGGCCAGCGCTCGGCTCGCCGTGCGGCGGCCCACCGCGGCCAGCGCCGGGTTCTTGCCGTCGCGGTAGTAGTGGTCCGCCATGAGGCCGAAGCACAGGGCCCAGCCCCGGCCCCTGGCCCACGTCATGTCGTCGATGTCCACGGCCTCGCGGAACAGGGGGCGGGTCTCGGCGTCGAAGAGGGTCCACGCGGGCATCACGTCCGCCGCCGGATCCCCGACGCCGGGACCGCCGAAGTCGATGACGGCGGTGAGGCGGCCGTTCTCGGTCAGCAGGTTCCCGGGCAGCAGATCGGCGTGGAGCCAGACGGGCTCGCTGTCCCACTGGGGGAGCCGGAGGATGTCCTCCCAGGCCGTCGTCGCGAGGGTGGCGTCCAAGATGCCGTCGGCACCCAGGTCACGGATCGCTGTACGGACGTACTCATCGCGACCGCCGCCGCCGACCGGCCCACCCCGGAAGGACGGCCTCCCACCCGTGGCGTCGACCCGCCGCAGCGCCGCGACGAACCGGCCCAACCGGAGGGCGGCATCCGCGAGTTCGACGATCGGCGCGTCGTAGGCATTGTCACCGTCCAGCCAGCGATACACGCCCCACCTCAGCCCGTACCCATGCCCCGGCTCACCCTTCGCGAGCGGCACCGGTACGGCGAGGGGCAGCTGCGGGGCGAGCAGGGGCAGCCACCGATGCTCCTCATCGATCTGCCGCGCCCCACCGGGCAGCCGCGGCAGCCGTACGACCATGTCCTCGCCCAGCCGGTACATGGCGTTGTCGGTCCCGGCGGACGCGACGTGCCGGATCGGCAGCTCGGCCCACTCCGGGAACTGCTCCGCGACAAGCCGCCCGACCAGCGCCGCGTCGATGTCGAGCTCGTCGGCGTGCATCTTGGCGGCGGACGGCATGCGGCTCCTTGGGAGTTGGACGGGGCAGCGGAGCGTATCCGGCGGGCGGGCGTCGCCGCGACGGCTTTTCCGGTGAGGTGTAGGGTTCCGCTGCGTGCTGGCTGAACGACGACACCAACTCATCCTGCGGGCCCTGCGTTCCGGCGGCACCGCCACCGTGGCCGACCTCTCCGAGCAGCTGGATGTCAGCGCGGCCACCATCCGCCGTGACCTCCTCAGAATGGAAGAGGAAGGGCTCCTCACAAGGGTCCACGGCGGCGCGGTCATCGAGGATGATCCCGCACCCTTCAGCGAGGCCGCCGGGGCTCAGGTGGCCGAGAAGGACGCGATAGCCGCCCAGGCGGCCACGATGATCGAGGACGGTCAGTCGGTCATCCTCGACAGCGGTACGACCGTCCACCAGCTCGCACGCCATCTGCACGGGCGGCGCCTCACCGTGATCACCAACAACCTCGCGGTGTACGAGGAACTCGGCGAGGACGAAGACATCGATCTGGTACTGCTCGGCGGCATGGTCATCCGCGCGTCACGCATGACGGACGGCTTCATGACCCAGGACGCCCTGCGCCAACTGCACGCCGACTGGATCTTCCTGGGCGCCTGCGGCGTCCGCCGCGGCGGTCAGGTCATGGACACCACAGTCGTCGAGGTGCCCGCCAGACGGGCCATGATCGCCGCCGGCGACAAGGTGGTGCTCCTCGCGGACAAGAGCAAGTTCCCCGGGACCGGCATGGTGAAGATCTGCGACCCCGAGGAACTGGACGTGCTCGTGACCGACGCATCGGCGGACGAAGCGACCTGTACGGCCCTGAACGAGGCGGGCGTGACGGTGATCCGCACGGCTCCGGCACCGGTCGGCGGCTGACAGCCGGCGGACCGTCGGAGCGTGTGCCCCGGCGCCGGATCACCCCACGCCCACGGCCTTCCAAGCCCCCGCCACGGCCCCGTGCTCCGCGCTCCCCGCCCCGTACAGATCCCGCGCCGCGTTCAGCGTCGCCGTGCGTGCCCCCGCGTAGTCCGTCGACGACGTCATGTAGACGGTCAGCGCCCGGTACCAGATCTTGCCCAGCGCGGCCCGCCCGATACCCGCGACCGAAGACCCGTCGCACGTCGGCGAGTTGTAGCTCACGCCGTTCACCGTCTTCGTGCCGCTGCCCTCTGCCAGCAAGTACGCGAAGTGGTTCCCGACCCCCGACGAGTAGTGCACGTCGAGGTTCTTCACCGTCGGACTCCAGCAGTCCACCGACACGCCGTCCTTCGACGGCTTGTCCATGTAGCGCAGGGCCTCGCGGCCGAAGCCGGAGCGGACGACCTTCTCGCCGATCAGGTAGTCGCCGGCGTCGGAGGAATTACCCGCGTGGAACTCCACCAGTGTGCCGAAGATGTCCGACGTGGCCTCGTTCAGCCCTCCCGGCTCGCCCGAGTACGTCAGCGCCGCCGTCTTCGACGTCACGCCGTGGGACATCTCGTGGCCGGCGATGTCCAGGGACACCAGGGGGCCGAGCTGAGTCCCGTCACCGTCGCCGTACGTCATGCAGAAGCAGGTGTCGTCCCAGAAGGCGTTGTTGTACCGGGTGCCGTAGTGCACGCGGCTGTAGGAGCCCTTGCCGTCGCCCGCGATGCCGTTGCGGCCGTGGACGTTCTTGTAGTAGTCCCAGGTCGCGTCCGTGCCGTACTGGGCGTCCACCGCCGCCGTCGCCCGGTCGGACGTCGTACCCGTGCCCCAGTGGTTGTCCGCGTCCGTGAAGACGGTGGAGGGGGCCCGGCTCAGACAGATCGTCAGGACGCACAGGTCGGTCTGGTTCGTCGCGTCGCCGGTGTACGTGTTTCCGCGCGTCGCGTCCTTGAGCTGGTACGTCGATCCCGACAGCGTCGTGTTCAGGGGGACCTTGCCGCTGTACAGCGACTCGCCGTCGCCCGACGCGGACTCGACGCTGTCCCAGGCGTCGATCCGGGCGCCCGTGCGGGCGTCGGTCAGCGTCGTCCGCGCGACCGGGTTGCCGAGGGAGTCCTGCGCCACGGCGTCGGTCCGCCACGCCAGCTTCGGGGCGCCGTGCAGGGCGTCGACGACCAGGCGGGGCTTGGCCGTCACCTTCCTCAGCGTCTCGCCGAGGTGTGCGGCGCGCAGCGCGTTCACCGCGAGGTCGGAGGCCAGCCCGAGGGACAGGGCGGGGGTCACGCTCGACAGGGATATCGCGCTCCGCGTCGCCCGGGACGTGCTGCGGTACGAGCCGTCGGGAGCGAGGTGGACCACGAAGTCGCCGCCCAGGACGGGGAGTTGGCGGTAGGTGCGGTCGTAGCGGACGTGCTGCGTGCCGTCCGGATCCACGACCACGTCCCGGACGGTCGTGTCCTGTCCGGCGGTGAGGCCCAGGGACGCGGCCCGGTCCGCGAGTACCGACGCCGCGTTCTCGATCGCGGTGGCCCGGGTCGGCCGGTCGGCCGCTCCGGCGGCGGGGGAGAGTGCGGCGGCCAGCAGGGTGGCGGTGGTGGCGGCCGCTCCGGCGGCGGCGAGACGGCGGGAACCTCGGGCGTGCGGCCGTATGCGGCTCATCGGTCTCCTCGGGAAGGGCCTGATCTTGACCAAGAGTTAAGGGGCCCTTTACCTGCCATGTCCATGGCGGGAATGCGAAGGAGTGTGAGAGGTGAGAATCGTTTCTGTGAGAGCGACGCGACTGCCCTTCTTCGTCTACGGCACCCTCCGCACCGGCGAGGTCAACCACGACCTCTTCCTGCGCGGCCGCACGCGGGCCGAGGAACCGGCGCGGCTCATCGACGCGGTGCTGTACGACGGCCCCGGCTATCCGTACGTCGTGGAGGCACGCGGGGGAGTGGTGCGCGGGGAGATCGTCACCGCGCTGCCGGAGGCGTACGGGGAGTTGCTGGCCGCGCTGGACCGGCTGGAGGAGTACGTGCCGGGAGACCCCCGCAACCTCTACGAACGGGTCGAGCGCGAGGTCATCAGGGACGCCGACGGCACCGCCGTACGCGCCTGGGTGTACGTCGCCGCGCCCTCCGTCGCCGCCCGGCTGCGCGATCGGGGCGAGCTGATCGAGAGCGGGGACTGGTCGGCGGGATGAGCCGTGCCGGCACCCTCAGGGTGCCGGCACGGACTTACGACTCCACCGCCTCCAACCGCACCGCGCACGCCTTGAACTCCGGCATCCGCGAGGTCGGGTCAAGCGCGGGGTTGGTCAGGGAGTTGGCGCGGCCCTCGCCCGGCCAGTGGAAGGGCATGAAGACGGTGTCCGGGCGGATCGTGGTGGTGATGCGGGCCGGTGCCACGGCCCGGCCCCGCCGGGAGACGACGGCCACCGAGTCGCCCTCGGCCGCGCCCAACCGCTCCGCGAGCCGCGGGTGCAGCTCGACGAACGGGCCGGGGGCGGCGGCGTTCAGCTCGTCGACGCGCCGGGTCTGGGCGCCGGACTGGTACTGCGCCACCACCCGGCCGGTCGTCAGCAGCACCGGGTACTCGGCGTCGGGCTCCTCTGCGATCGCCCGGTGCGAGACGGGGACGAAGCGGGCCCGGCCGTCCGGCGTGGCGAAACGGTCGAGGAAGAGGCGGCGGGTGCCGGGGTGGACGTCGTCGGCGGTGTCGGCGGTGTCGTCCCGCGCCGGGTCGTCCGGCTGGAGATCGAGAGCCGCGTCGAGGGCCGCGTCCTCACCGTCCGCCGTGTCCTCACCGACTCCCGTGTCCGCCGTGTCCGCCGTGTCCGCCGTGTCCCCTGTGGCCGCCGGGCACGGCCAGAACACGCCGTTCTCCTCCACCAGCCTGCGATAGGTGATGCCGGAGTAGTCGGCCGGCCCGCCCGCGCTCGCCCGGCGCAGCTCCTCGAAGACCTCCTCGGGGTCGGTCGGGAAGCCCTTCTCCACGCCCAGCCGGGCGGCCAGCTCGTGCATGACCTCCAGGTCGCTGCGGACGCCCTCCGGCGGGGTGATCGCCTGCCGCCGCAGCAGCACCCGGCCCTCCAGGTTGGTCGTGGTGCCCGTCTCCTCCGCCCACTGCGTGACCGGCAGGACCACGTCCGCGAGGGCCGCGGTCTCCGACAGCACGACGTCACACACGGCCAGGAAATCCAGTGACCGCAGCCGTTCCTCGATGTGCGCGGCGCGCGGCGCCGACACCACCGGGTTCGACGCCATCAGCAGCAGCGACTTGATGTCCCCGCCCAACGCGTCCAGCAGCTCGTACGCACTGCGCCCGGGCCCCGGCAGCGAGTCGGGGTCCACGCCCCACACCTCGGCCACATGCCGCCGCGCCGCCGGGTCGTCCAGCTTGCGGTAGCCGGGCAACTGGTCGGCCTTCTGGCCGTGTTCACGCCCGCCCTGCCCGTTGCCCTGCCCGGTCAGACAGCCGTACCCGGACAGCGGGCGCCCCGCCCGGCCGGTCGCCAGGCACAGGTTGATCCACGCGCCCACCGTGTCGGTGCCCTTGGACTGCTGCTCGGGTCCGCGGGCGGTGAGCACCATCGCGGACTCCGGCTCGCAGAACATCCGTACCGTCTCGCGGAGTTGGGGGACGGAGACGCCGGTGATCCGCTCCACGTACTCGGGCCAGTGGGCCATCGCCGCGGCGCGCGCGTCCTCCCAGCCGGCCGTGCGCTCACGGACGTAGTCCTCGTCCACCCGCCCCTCGGCGACGACCAGGTGCAGCAGCCCGAGCGCGAGCGCGAGATCCGTCCCCGGCCGGGGTGCCAGGTGCAGGTCGGCCTGTTCGGCGGTCTTGGTGCGGCGCGGGTCGATGACGATCAGGGTGCCGCCGTTCTCCCGCAGTTCGGTGAAGAAGCGCAGCGACGGCGGCATCGTCTCCGCGAGATTCGAGCCGACCAGGATCACGCAGCCCGTCTTCGGGATGTCCTCCAGCGGGAAGGGCAGACCGCGGTCGAGCCCGAAGGCCTTGATGCCGGCGGCCGCCGCGGACGACATGCAGAAACGTCCGTTGTAGTCGATCTGCGAGGTGCCGAGCACGATCCGGGCGAACTTGCCGAGCGTGTACGCCTTCTCATTGGTCAGGCCGCCCCCGCCGAAGACCCCGCACGCGTCCGGGCCATGCTCCGTGCGCGTGCGGGACAACCCCTCGGCGATCCGGTCCAGTGCCTCGTCCCAGGATGCGGGCACGAGCGTGCCCTCGGAGCGCACCAGCGGGGAGGTCAGGCGGACGCTCGACCGGAGCACCGCCGGCGCCGTACGCCCCTTTCCGCACAGCGCGCCCCGGTTCACCGGGAAGTCCGCGCGCTCGCTCACTTCGACCGTCCCGTCCGGGACGGGCGTCAGGTTCATCCCGCACTGCAGGGCGCAGTACGGGCAGTGCGTGGGCGTGGCGGTGTTCTGCATACCTCTCAGCGTGCTTCGGCCGTGTTACGCGCCGGGCGGCTCCTTGTTACGCGGTCGGGACGGCGACCTCCCCGCAGCCGCCCGGCCACCGTGAGGTCATGGATGCCCACCCTTGAGTCGCCGCGGGTGCGGCCGAAAGTTGCCGATGCGGCGAATGAGAGCTCATGTGGCTCATTTCGCTCCATACTTGGCCGACCTCACCTAGTTGAGTGTTGAAAAACCGGCACTACAGTCGGGCCGCACCCAAGGATCCGAAGGCGCTGCACGACTCCGCACGGCATTCGACACACCGGGCATGCCCACCACTCGTTCCGGTCATTCCGGACACGGCAAACCGTCACTCGAAACAGCCAGCCAGGAGGTCCCCTCACCATGCCCCTGCGCCACTTAACCCAGCGTGACCAGTACCTTTTCCGGCTGTACGGCCACGGCCCGACCGTCCCCGTCCCGGACCCCCTCGTCCACCACGCCGTCGAACGGCACGCCGCGACCGCCCCGCACACCCTCGCCGCCGAACACCTCGGCGCGACGATCACCTACGGCGAGCTCGACCGCCACGCCGACGCCCTCGCCGCCCGCCTGGCGAGGGAGGGCGTACGGCCCGGCGACCACGTCGGCCTCTTCGTCCGCCGCTCGATCCCGATGCTCGTCGGACTGCTCGGCATCCTGAAGGCCGGCGCCGCCTACGTCCCCCAGGACGTCGGCCTCGCACCCCCGGCCCAGCTCACCCACGTCGTCCGCACCGCCCGCACCCGCGTGGTCCTCACCGTCGCCGAACACGCCCACCGCGTACCGCTGCCGGACGGCCACCGCCTGATCACGCTCGACGAGCCGCAGCCGTACGAACCAGGCCCGCGCCCGGCGATCGACGCGGACGACGGCTGCTACGTCCTGTTCACCTCCGGCACCACCGGCCGGCCCAACGGCGTGAAGGTCACCCACCGCAACGTCGCCAACATCCTCCTGACCGCCCCCGGCGACCTCGGTATCGGCCCCGGCGACCGCGTGGCCCAGCTCCTCAACATCGCGTTCGACATGGCCGCCTGGGAGATCCTCGGCTGCCTCGCCCACGGCGGCACCCTCGTCATCCGCGGCAAGGACATCGCGGCGGCGGCCCGTACGGCCACCGTGCTGATCGCCACCCCGACCGTGCTGACCGGCATCGACCCCACGGCCTGCCCCCACGTACGCGCGGTCGCCGTCGCCGGGGAGCCCTGCCCGCGCCCGCTGGCCGACCGCTGGGCCCGGCAGTCGGCCTTCTTCAACTGCTGCGGCCCGACCGAGACGACCATCGTCAACACCATGCGCCGCCACGACCCGGCCGACCCCCTGCTCACCATCGGCCGCCCCACCCCCAACAACACGGTGTACGTCCTCGACGCCGACCGCCGACCGCTGCCCATCGGTGAGGTCGGCGAGATGTGGGCGGGCGGCACTTGCGTCTCGGCGGGCTACCTCGGCAACGACGAGCTGAACGCCGAGCGCTACGCCCCCGACCCCTTCCTCGGTCCCGGCCACCGCATGTTCCGCACCCGCGACCTGGGCCGCTGGACCCTCGACGGCGAGCTCGAACACCTCGGCCGCACCGACGACCAGGTCAAGGTGCGAGGCTTCCGCGTCGAACTCGACTCCGTCTCCTCGGTGCTGGAGTCGGTCGACGGCTGCCGGCGAGCGGTGACCCTGAAACGGGACGCCCGCCATCTGGTGTCGTTCGTCTGCCCGGCGGACATCGACCCGGACACGGCCCGCCGCGCGGTGGCGGACGCCCTTCCGTACTACTGCGTACCGTCCGAGGTCCTGCCGGTCGCGTTCCTCCCCGAGACCGACCGCGGCAAGATCGACAAACAGGCGCTGCTGCGGCTGGCGGAGGAGCGGACGGCCCTTCAGGTGGCGCTCCAGGGGGCGGCCCGATGACCACGTCACTCGACCGGGAGACACGGGAGACAGCCGAGCTGCCCCCGCTCATCAGCGCCCCCCGCCGCCTGCTCAAGCACCCGCGCCTGATGCACTACAACCGGCTGGCGGGGCTGGTGATCCTGGCCAACCTGGCGTTCCTGTACGCCGGTTGGCCCCTGTCGACGCCGACACTGGGGCACGCCGCGATCGCCAACCTCGCCCTCGCGGTCGTCGTCCGTCAGCAGTACGTCATCAACTTCCTCTTCCGGCTGGCCACTTGGCCGTCGCCCAGTTGGCCGCTGCGGGTCCGCTGGACGCTGGGCAAGGTGTACCACTTCGGTGGGCTGCACGTGGGCGGGGCGCTGGCGGGGGCGGGCTGGTTCCTGGCGCTGGCGGTCGCGGTGACGGTGGAGGGCGGCGACTGGCCGGTGACAGTGGTGAGCTGGACCCTGATCGCCCTCCTGCTCGTCATCGTCGCCACGGCCCTGCCTCCCTTCCGCTCCCGCCACCACGACCACTTCGAGAAGATCCACCGCTTCGGCGGCTGGAGTGCCCTGGCCCTGTTCTGGACACACACCCTCCTCTCCGGGCAGGGGCCGGTACCCGTATCGGTCCTCGCGGTCGCCACCTTCAGCGTCGCCCTGCCCTGGCTGCGGCTGCGCAAGGTCGACGTACGGGTCGAACGGCCCTCCCGGCACGTGGTGCTGGCCCGCTTCAACTACGGCGAGACCCCGTTCGCCGGTTCCTCCACGGCGATCAGTCGCAGCCCGCTGAAGGAGTGGCACTCCTTCGCCAACGTCCCGTCCCCCGGCGAGTCCGGTTTCCGGCTCACCATCTCCCGGGCGGGCGACTGGACGGGCTCCTTCATCGACGACATGCCGTCCCGGGTGTGGGTGAAGGGCATCACCACGGCCGGTGTCGCCAACATCGAGACGCTGTTCACGAAGGTGGTCTACGTGGCGACCGGCAGCGGCATCGGCCCCTGCCTGCCGCACCTGCTGGCCGCCGAGGTTCCCTCCCGCCTGGTCTGGGCGACCCGGGACCCCCGCGCGACCTACGGCGACGCCCTCGTCGACGAGATCCTCGCCGTCCAGCCGCACGCCCTCGTCTGGGACACCTCCCGGCACGGCAAGCCCGACATGGTGCGGCTGGCGTACGAGGCGTACCGCGACTTCGGGGCCGAGGCGGTGATCTGCATCTCCAACAAGAAGCTGACCTGGCAGGTGGTGCACGGGCTGGAGCGGCGCGGGATTCCGGCGTACGGCGCGATCTGGGACTCGTAAGAGGCGTGTACGAGACGTAAGGGAGACACGACCGATGGACAACCTCAAGCTGGAACGCCACGACCGCGTGGTGACCGTACGCCTGCACCGCCCGCACGTGCTCAACGCACTCAGCGGCGAACTGCTCGCCGAACTCCTCGACGCCCTGCGCCCGTTGGACGCGGACCCCGAGGTCGGCTGCTTCGTCGTCACCGGCTCGGAGAAGGTCTTCGCCGCCGGCGCCGACATCAAGGAGATGTCCGCGAGGACGGCCGTGGAGATGGCCGCGGAGGACTACTTCGCCGCCTGGGAGGACTTCGCCGACCTGCGCACCCCGAAGATCGCCGCAGTCAACGGCCCCGCCCTGGGCGGCGGTTGCGAACTGGCGATGATGTGCGACCTCGTCGTCGCGGGGGAGTCGGCGGTCTTCGGGCAGCCGGAGATCAAACTGGGCGTGATCCCGGGGATCGGCGGCACCCAGCGCCTGACCCGCCTCGTCGGCCGGGCCAAGGCGATGGACCTGATCCTCACCGGCCGCACGATGGACGCCCGGGAGGCGGAGGCAGCCGGCCTGGTCTCCCGGGTCGTGCCCGACGAGCAGGTCCTGCCGGAGGCCCTGGAAGCGGCGGCGACCATCGCCTCGTACGGACGTACGGCGGTCAGGGCCGCCCGTGAATGCGTCGACCGCGCTCTGGAGAGCGGCCTGCGCGACGGCATCCGCTTCGAACGCCGGGTGTTCCACGCCCTGTTCGCGACTCAGGACCAGAAGGAGGGGATGGCCGCGTTCCTGGAGAAGCGCCGGCCGCGCTTCACCGGACGCTGAGGCTCAGGAAGGCCGAGGGCGGGAGCGGGGTACCGGCCCGCTCCCGCCCCGGTCAGGGACCGTCCCTGGTCAGGGGACGGTCCCGGTCAGCACTCGTACGCGTAGTACGGGACGTCGCCCGGCTCCAGAGTGATGTAGCCGGTCGTCCAGGGGTCGATGTAGATACAGGCCGGGTCGGCCCAGTCGACCTCCACGGAGGCGTAGATCCCGTGCCCGCACTGGTTGTAGATCGCCGCCCATCCTTCGCCGGAACCGACGAGTTCGGCGCAGCCGGCTGCCGCCACGCGCGGGTCGTCGCCGTCCGTGGGCGCCGCCGAGGCGGTTCCCACAGCGGCCCCCACGGTGAACAGCGCCGCCGCGGCGGCCGTGACGAGCGCGGAGCGAAGACGTGTCATCACATGTCCTTTCCCCCAGGTCGCGGCGGTCGGCCCGATCCGCCGCCGCACACCAAAAGACACTATCTGTGATCGCTCGATCACAAAGAGTGCCGGAATGGTTTTCATTCCAGAGGGTGAAATGTGCCCGTCAAACCCGGTGCGAGAGAACGTCCGGATTCATCCGGCCATCCTCAACGCCCGTTCCACACCCGGCTCTTGAGGCCCCAGGAACCGCGGATCGGGCCGGAAAACGGCGTCCAGAGCGGCCTTTCCCGCCGCGACGATCTCGCGGACGCCGCCGTAGTACCAGGTCGCGTCGTGCCGGGCGTCGACCCCGACGCCGTACGAGGTGACACCCGCCGCCTGACACAGCGCGACCGCGCGCCGGATGTGGAAGCCCTGGCTGATCAGAACCGCCCGGTCGACGCCGAAGATCTTCTTCGCGCGCACGCAGGAGTCCCAGGTGTCGAAGCCCGCGTAGTCGCTGACGATCCGCCCGTCGGGCACGCCGTGCCGCGTGAGATACGTCCGCATCGCGTCCGGCTCGTCGTAGTCCTTCCGGCTGTTGTCGCCGGTGACGAGCACCACCTCGATCCGGTCCTCCCGGTACAGCTTCGCCGCCGCGTCCAGGCGGTGGGCGAGGTACGGCGACGGCTCGCCCTCCCACAGGCCCGCACCGAAGACGACGGCGACCTCGGTGCGCGGCACGTCCGCCGCCGTCCGCAGCCGGTCCCCCGTCACGACGTACATCCAGGTCGACGGCAGCAGCGCCAGCACGCACCCGGCCATCACCGCCTGCAGCAGCCGCCGCTGCCCGGTGCGGGTGCGCGGCAGGCGGGGTCTGCGCAGACGCGGTCTGCGCGGCTTCGGCAGTCGCATCGGAGGTCCCTCCCCGGTCGTCCCCCGGTCGTCCTTCGACAGTCAGAGACGCCCCGTAAGGCCCCCCGGTTCGCCGCCCACCACGTGACCAGCTTCACTTCGAGCAACGAAACCGCAGGTCACGGCACCTCACACACCCCCTGCACCCCACCGTGAACCCCCGGAAAACACCCGTCATTCCTGTGCAATGGGGCGGCAACCTACCCCCGCCACCATCAGTCCATGACGGCGACGCGCAAGTCGGAAGCCCTTCGCGACGAGTCCACGACCCTCGACAGTACGGCGCACATCATGAACCGGATCACCAGCCAGCTGGCCAGCCAGCTCAGCCTCGTCTCGATCGACGGCCGGCGGCGCCCCGAACCGCCGGCGCTCGTGGTCGTCGCGCACGGCAGCCGCGACCCGCGCACGCTGAGCACCGTCCGCACGCTGCTCGACCACGTCCGCGAACTGCGCCCCGGCCTGCCCGTGCACCTCGGCCACATCGAGCTGAACGAGCCGCTGCTCCCCGACACGCTCGCCTCCCTCGGCACCGGCGAGGCCGTCCTCGTACCGCTGCTGCTCAGCCGCGGCTACCACGTCAAGCGCGACATCCCCGAGATGGCGGCCGCCTCCGCGGCACGCACCCGCGTGGCCGCCCCGCTCGGCCCGCACCCGCTGCTCGTGGAGACCCTGTACGCCCGTCTGGTCGAGGCCGGCTGGCCCACCCGGATGAACGAGGCCACCCGCCGCTCCAGCGCGGTCGTCCTCGCCGCGGCCGGCTCCCGCGACCCGGAGGCAGCGGTGGACTCCCGCCGCACGGCCCACCTGCTCGCGGAACGCCTCGGCGTCCCGGTCGTCCCCGCGTACGCGTCGGCGGCAACCCCCACGGTCGAGACGGCTGTACGGGCCTTGACGGCCCGAGGCCGCCACCAGGTAGCCGTAGCTTCTTACTTCACGGCCCCGGGCCTGTTCGCAACCCAGTGCGCCGAAAAGGCCCCCTGGATAGCCTCGGCCCCCCTTGGCACGCACCCGGCAATGGCCCGCCTGCTCCTCCACCGCTACCACCAGTCCCTGGCAACGCAGGCGACAACAGAACCGGCACTGGCCTCGGCATAAAAACGCCGGGTAGGTAGAGCTACCCAGGGGCGCGGGGCTGTATCAATTTGCGGCTCCGCCGCGTGGGCGCGATCAGCCCAAGACGACCCGCACACGCCAAAACAACAGAACCCGGCAGATCCGTAGGCGCATTACTGTCAAGACATGGCAGGCACCGCACCCCCCGGCTACGACCCGACGTCAGTCGCCCGCTGGGCCGGCGAACCAGACAAACGCCCCGGCCGCACCGCCTTCCAACGCGACCGCGCCCGCGTCCTGCATTCCTCCGCGCTCAGAAGACTCGCCGGCAAAACCCAAGTGGTGACGCCCGGCACGATGGGCCAGGCCTGGGACGCCAGCCCCCGCACCCGCCTCACCCACTCCCTGGAGTGCGCCCAGGTGGGCCGAGAGCTGGGCGCGGCCCTCGGCTGCGACCCGGACCTGGTCGAGGCGGCCTGCCTCTCCCACGACCTGGGCCACCCACCCTTCGGCCACAACGGCGAGCAGGCGCTCAACGCATTCGCCGAGGACTGCGGCGGCTTCGAGGGCAACGCCCAGTCCCTGAGGCTCCTCACGCGCATCGAACCCAAACGGTTCACCCCCGAAGGCTCGGTCGGCCTCAACCTCACCCGCGCCGCCCTGGACGCCGCCACCAAGTACCCCTGGCCCCGTGGCGCCCACCCCACCGACCCCACGTCCCCGAAGTTCGGCGTCTACGACGACGACCGGCCCGTCTTCGACTGGGTCCGCGAGGACGCCCCCGGCACCCGCACCACCTTCGAGGCCCAGGTCATGGACTGGGCCGACGACGTGGCGTACTCCGTGCACGACGTCGAGGACGGCCTGCACGCCGGCCACATCGACCCGAACTGCCTGCACGCCGAGCCCGAGAGACAGGCGGTCTTCGCGGTCGCCATCGGGCGGTACGTGCCCGCCGACACCGACCCCGCCGAACTGGCCGAGGCCCTCGACCGGCTCCTCGCCCAGGAGTGGTGGCCGCACGGCTACGACGGTACGGCCGTCGCCCAGGCCCGCCTCAAGGACGCCACCAGCCAGCTCATCGGCCGCTTCTGCCTCGCCGCCGAGGGCGCCACGCGCGCGGCGTACGGCACCGGGCGGCTGACGAGGTACGGCGCCGAACTCGTCGTACCGCACGAAACACGCCTGGAGTGCGCGGTCCTCAAGGCGGTCGCCGACCGGTACGTCATGCAGCGCGCCGAGCAGGAGCGGCTGCGGGCCGACCAGCGGATCGTGGTCGCCGAACTGGCAGAGGCGCTCACCGTCCGCGCTCCCGACGGCCTGGACCCGCAGTTCCGCGCGCTGTTCGACCAGGCGCCGGACGACCGTGCGCGCAAGCGGGTGATCGTCGACCAGATCGCCTCCCTCACCGACGCGTCGGCCCGCTCGCTTCACGCCCGTCTGACGGGGCAGAGATGATGCTGATGAGACAGATGAAACAGATGAGACGAGGGTGAAGCGAAACCCGCCCGAATGTGACCCTCCGTGGCCTGAACGGGCCACTCCCTCTTCCCGCATCACGCTGCGTGCGGGACGCTCGCATGTGGCGACATCCTTACGAGGAGGCATCAAGTGGTCGACGCGGATCAGACATTCGTCATCGTCGGAGGCGGTCTCGCCGGCGCGAAGGCGGCCGAGACGCTCCGAGCGGAGGGCTTCACCGGCCGCGTGATACTGATCTGCGACGAACGCGACCACCCGTACGAACGCCCTCCCCTCTCCAAGGGCTACCTGCTCGGCAAGGAGGAGCGCGACAGCGTCTTCGTGCACGAGCCCGCCTGGTACGCGCGCAACGACATCGAGCTGCACCTCGGCCAGACCGTCGACGCCGTCGACCGCACGGCGAAGACGGTCCGCTTCGGCGAGGACGGCACGGTCGTCCGCTACGACAAGCTCCTGCTCGCGACCGGCGCCGAGCCCCGCCGCCTGGACATCCCGGGCACCGACCTCGCGGGCGTCCACCATCTGCGCCGCCTCGCCCACGCCGAACGCCTCAAGGGCGTCCTGACCACCCTCGGCCGGGACAACGGCCACATCGTGATCGCGGGAGGCGGCTGGATCGGCCTGGAGGTCGCGGCTGCGGCCCGCGAGTACGGCGCCGAGGTCACCGTCGTCGAGCACAATCCGACCCCGCTGTACCGGGTCCTCGGCCCCGAGCTCGGCAACCTCTTCGCCGAACTGCACCGCGAGCACGGCGTCCGCTTCCACTTCGGCGCGCGGCTCACGGAGATCGTCGGCCAGGACGGCATGGTGCTGGCCGCCCGCACCGACGACGGCGAGGAGCATCCCGCGCACGACGTCCTGGCGGCGGTCGGCGCGGCCCCACGGGTCTCCCTCGCGGAGGCGGCGGGCCTGGAGATCGCCGACCGCGCGCACGGCGGCGGGGTCGTGGTCGACGAGCGCCTGCGCACCTCCGACCCGGACGTGTACGCGGCCGGCGACGTCGCGGCCTTCCCGCACCCCCTCTTCGACATCCGGATGCGCGTCGAGCACTGGGCCAACGCCCTGAACGGCGGTCCGGCGGCGGCCCGCGCGATGCTCGGGCAGGACATCACCTACGACCGTGTGCCCTATTTCTTCACCGACCAGTACGACCTGGGGATGGAGTACAGCGGGTGGGCGCCGCCGGGGACGTACGACGAAGTGGTGATCCGGGGGGACGCGGGCAAACGGGAGTTCATCGCGTTCTGGGTGAAGGAGAACCGGGTGCTGGCCGGGATGAACGTGAACGTGTGGGATGTCACAGAGCCGATCCAGCAGCTGATTCGTTCCCAGGCTCAGGTGGACACGGAGGCGCTGGCGAGCCCACACGTTCCGCTGGAGAGCGTGGGTAGCCAGGCTTCCTAGGAGTCACTGCTGTCAGTCCGTCCCCGTAGAATTCACGCGTGGCAGGACGGATCAACGACGAGGACGTGAAGGCGGTACGGGACGCGGTCCCGATCGACGCCGTGGTGTCCGAGTACCTCCAGCTGCGAGGCGCGGGCGGCGGGAACCTGAAGGGCCTGTGCCCGTTCCACGACGAGAAGTCGCCGTCCTTCCAGGTCAGCCCGAGCAAGGGGCTGTTCCACTGCTTCGGCTGCCAGGAGGGCGGCGACACCATCACGTTCGTGATGAAGGTCGACCACCTCTCCTTCTCCGAGGCGGTCGAGCGCCTGGCCGGCCAGGCCGGCATCACCCTGCGCTACGAGGAGGGCGGGTACAACCCCGCCCACCAGCGCGGCGAGCGGATCCGCCTGGTCGAGGCCCACAAGATCGCCGCCGAGTGGTACATGGAGCAGCTGGCCGGCAGCCCGGAGGCCGACGCCGGCCGCAAGTTCCTCGCCGAGCGCGGCTTCGACCAGGCCGCCGCGGAGCACTTCTCCGTCGGCTACAGCCCCCAGGGCTGGGACCACCTCACCCGCTACCTCCGCGGCAAGGGCTTCACCGACAAGGAGCTGATCCTCTCCGGCCTCTCCCAGGAGGGCCGCCGCGGCCCCATCGACCGCTTCCGCGGCCGCCTGATGTGGCCCATCCGCGACATCGGCGGCGAGGTCGTCGGCTTCGGCGCCCGCAAGCTCTACGAGGCGGACAACGGCCCCAAGTACCTCAACACCCCCGACACGGCGATCTACCGCAAGTCCCAGGTCCTCTACGGCATCGACCTGGCGAAGAAGGACATCGCCAAATCGAGCCGCGCGGTCGTGGTCGAGGGCTACACGGACGTGATGGCCTGCCACCTCGCCGGCGTCACCACCGCCATCGCCACCTGCGGTACGGCCTTCGGCACCGACCACATCAAAATCCTCCGCCGTCTCCTCATGGACAACGGCTCCGCCCGCGTCATCTTCACCTTCGACGGCGACGCGGCCGGCCAGAAGGCGGCCCTGCGCGCCTTCGAGGACGACCAGAAGTTCGCCGCCGAGACGTACATCGCGATCGCGCCGGACAACATGGACCCCTGCGACCTGCGCCTGGCGAAGGGCGACGAGGCGGTCGCCGACCTGGTCGAACCCCGCACACCGCTGTTCGAGTTCGCGCTCCGCCAGATCGTCGGCCGGTACGACCTGGACACCCCGGCGGGACGGGCGGCGGCATTGGACGAGGCGGCGCCCATCGTCGCCCGCATCAAGAACACCGGCGCCCAGCACGAGGTCGCCGTCCAGCTCGCGGGCATGCTCGGCATCCTCGACACGCAGTTCGTGGTCAAGCGCGTCGCCCAGCTGGCCCGTTGGGCCCGCGACCGCGGCGGCAAGGGCCCGGCGCCGGCGCGGGGCCCTCAGCAGCAGTACGACGACCGGCCGCGCCCCGCGATGTCCGGCCCGGCCCTCAACCTCCGCAACCCGGTCTACGCCACCGAACGCGAGCTCCTCAAACTCGCCCTCCAACGCCCGGAGTTGGTCTCCCCGGCCTTCGACGCGTACGGCGTCGACGAGTTCACCGCCGCGCCCTACGCCGCCGTACGCCAGGCCATCACGGACGCGGGCGGCGCGGAGTACGGCGTCCAGGACCCGCAGGAGTACTTGGTCCGGGTCCGCGAGGCCGCCCCCGACGACGCCGTCCGCGCGATGGTCACGGAACTCGCGGTCGAGGCGATCATGCGCAAGACGGTCGACGAGCACTACGCCGGCGACCAACTCGTCACGGTCCGGCGCCGCGCGGTCGAGCGCCGCATCCGGGAGATCCAGTTCACCGTGAGGCGACTGGAAGCGGGCGGTGATCCGGCCCAGCTGGCCGCGGCGAAGAACGAACTGTGGGTTCTTCAGCAGTACGACAGGGCCCTGAGGGACCACGGAGCCGCAGCTCTCTGAGCGTGTCGCGTCCGACAGGGTAACCACGCGGTCACGGACCGGACTCAAAAAGTCACCGCACGCCCCTCGTGGCGGCGATGTGTCGTACTCCACACTGGGTTCCGGTGCCTGAGTCCTCGGAGCGCGGCCGATCCGTCCCCAGCGGGTCCCACACCCCCGCGGTTCCACTCATCGCGTACGGGACGGACAGCGGCGAGGCCGCCGACTCCGCCCCCGAAGTACCGCTGCCGCACACCTCAGCAGCGATCATCCTGGAGGTCGCCCCCGTGCAGACCCAGACCCTCACCCAGACCGACATCAGTACGGACGGCGCGGAACCTGATACGGAGACCGACGTTCTCGTCGCGGTCCCGTCGCAGAACCGTGTCGTGCACCACCCCGAGGCGGAGCCGGAGGGCCCGCCCGCCGAAGCGCTGGAGAGCGCCGAGGCCCCCGAGGCCGTCGAGGTCCCCGAGCCGCCCGAGCCGGCCCGCGCCAAGGCCGACACCAGCGGACCCTCCTCGGACCTGTTCCGCCAGTACCTGCGGGAGATCGGCCGCATCCCGCTGCTCACCGCGGCCGAGGAGGTCGACCTCGCCCGCCGCGTCGAGGCCGGCCTGTTCGCCGAGGAGAAGCTGCGCCTCGCCCCCGACCTGGACAGCCAGCTCGCCCTCGATCTGGACAAACTGGTCGTCATGGGCCGCATGGCCAAGCGCCGCCTCATCGAGGCGAACCTGCGGCTGGTCGTGTCCGTGGCGAAGCGGTACGTCGGCCGCGGGCTGACCATGCTCGACCTCGTCCAGGAGGGAAACCTGGGCCTGATCAGGGCCGTCGAGAAGTTCGACTACGCCCGCGGCTACAAGTTCTCCACGTACGCCACCTGGTGGATCCGCCAGGCCATGTCCCGCGCCCTCGCCGACCAGGCCCGCACCATCCGGGTCCCGGTCCACGTCGTCGAACTCATCAACCGGGTCGTACGGGTGCAGCGCCGCATGCTCCAGGAACGCGGCTACGAACCGACCCCGGCGGAGGTCGCCGCCCACCTCGACCTGCCGCCCGAGCGCGTCAGCGAGGTCCTCCGCCTCGCCCAGGAACCCGTCTCCCTGCACGCCCCGGTCGGCGAGGAGGACGAAGTCGCCCTCGGCGACCTCATCGAGGACGGCGACGCGACCAGCCCGGTCGAGTCGGCGGCGTTCCTGCTGCTCAGGGAGCACCTGGAGGCGGTGCTGTCGACACTGGGGGAGCGGGAGAGGAAGGTCGTACAACTGAGGTACGGCCTGGCGGACGGCCGCCCGCGCACGCTGGAGGAGATCGGCCGCATCTTCGGGGTGACGCGGGAACGGATACGGCAGATCGAGTCGAAGACGCTGAACAAACTGAGGGACCACGCGTTCGCGGACCAGCTAAGGGGCTATCTGGACTGATGCCGCCGTAGCTGCGGGCAGTCGTGCCGCTGGGGCGGCACGGGTGGGCGCAGCGGCACCCCGCAAGCGCGGGCAAGCGCACCCACCCGCCCCAGCCCCCACACAGCGCACCGAACTCAGTCCACCTCAGCCACCGCCTGAGCGAACTGCGCCTTGTACAACCGCGCATACGCCCCATCGGCCGCCAGCAGATCGGTATGCGTACCCTGCTCGACGATCGCCCCGTTCTCCATCACCAGAATCGTGTCCGCGTCCCGAATCGTCGACAACCGATGCGCGATCACGAACGACGTACGCCCATGCGCCAGCTTGGCCATCGCCTTCTGGATCAACACTTCCGTCCGCGTGTCCACCGAACTCGTCGCCTCGTCCAGCACCAGGATCACCGGGTCGGACAAAAACGCCCGCGCGATGGTGATGAGCTGCTTCTCACCGGCGCTGACCCCACTGCCCTCACCGTCGATCACGGTGTCGTAGCCGTCGGGCAGCGTCCGGATGAACCGGTCCGCGTGGGCCGCCCGAGCCGCCTCCTCGATCTCACCCCGGTTGATCTCCCTGGACGCCCCGTACGCGATGTTCTCGGCGATCGTCCCGCCGAACAGCCAGGTGTCCTGGAGCACCATGCCGATCCCGGCCCGCAGTTCGTCCCGGGACATCCTGGCGATGTCGACGCCGTCGAGGGTGATACGCCCGCCGGTGACGTCGTAGAACCGCATCAGCAGGTTGACCAGCGTGGTCTTGCCGGCGCCGGTCGGGCCGACGATGGCGACCGTCTGCCCGGGCTCGACCTTCAGCGAGAGGTCCTCGATGAGCGGCTTCTCGGGGTCGTACCGGAACGACACGTGCTCCAGCGCCACCCGCCCGCGCAGTTCCTCGGGCCGTACGCCCGGCACCGGATCCGCCTCCTGCTCCTCCGCGTCCAGGAGTTCGAAGACCCGCTCGGCCGAGGCGACACCCGACTGGACGAGGTTCGCCATCGACGCGACCTGCGTCAGCGGCATCGAGAACTGCCGCGAGTACTGGATGAAGGCCTGCACATCACCGATGGACAGCGCGCCGGCCGCCACCCGCAGCCCGCCGACGACCGCGATCAGCACGTAGTTCAGGTTCGACACGAACATCATCAGCGGCTGCATGACCCCGCTGTTGAACTGCGCCTTGAACCCGGCCTCGTACAGCGCCTCGTTCTGCTCGGCGAACTTCTGGGCCGACTCGTCCTGCCGCCCGAACACCTTCACCAGGGCGTGCCCGGTGTACATCTCCTCGACGTGCGCGTTGAGCTTGCCGGTGGTGCGCCACTGCTGCACGAAGTGCGGCTGCGACCGTTTGCCGACGCGCGTGGCGACGACGTACGACAGCGGCACGGTGACCAGGGCGACCAGCGCCAGCAGCCACGACACCCAGAACATCATCACGAGCACGCCGATGATGGTGAGCACCGAGTTGATGAGCTGGCCCATCGACTGCTGGAGGGTCTGCCCGATGTTGTCGATGTCGTTGGTGGCCCGGCTGAGCACCTCACCGCGCTGCCGCTTGTCGAAGTACGACAGCGGCAGCCGCGACAGCTTCGTCTGCACGTCCTCGCGCATCCGGTACATGGTCCGGTTCACGGCGCTGTTCACCAGCCGCGTGGCCACCAGCATCAGCAGACCGGCGACCATGAACACGACGAGCGCGAGCAGCAGGACGTTCCCGACGGCGCCGAAGTCGATGCCCTTGCCCGGGGTGAAGTCCGTGCTCCTGAGCATGTCGGCGATCGAGCCGTCGCCGCGCTCGCGCATCGACGCGAGGACCTCGTCCTTGGTGTCCCCGGCCGGCATCTGCCGCCCGATGATCCCCGCGAAGACCAGGTCGGTGGCCTTGCCGAGGATCTTCGGCCCGATGACCGACAGGCCGACGGACACGAGCACGCACAGCAGCAGCGCGTAGATGGTCAGCCGCTCCGGCTTGAACTGGGCGACGAGCCGTTTGCCCGACCCCTTGAAGTCCATCGAATGCTGGTCGGGGCCGCCCCCGGCCATCATCCGCCCTGCTGGCCCCGCCATCAGGCAGCCTCCGCTTCCGTCAGCTGGGAGAGCACGATCTCCCGGTAGGTCTCGTTGTCCGCCATCAGCTCGTGGTGCCGTCCGGTGCCGACGACCCGCCCCTCGTCGAGGACGACGATCCGGTCGGCGTCCCGGATGGTCGCCACCCGCTGGGCGACGATGACGACGGTCGCCTCTGCGGTCTCGTCGGCGAGCGCCGCACGCAGGGCCGCGTCGGTGGCGTAGTCGAGCGCGGAGAAGGAGTCGTCGAAGAGGTAGATCTCCGGGCGCTGGACGAGGGTGCGGGCGATGGCGAGACGCTGGCGCTGACCGCCCGACACATTCGTGCCGCCCTGCGCGATCGGCGCGTCGAGCCCGCCCTCCAGCCGCTCCACGAAGCCCTTGGCCTGCGCCACCTCCAGCGCGTGCCACAGCTCCTCGTCGGTGGCGTCCGGGTTGCCGTAGCGCAGGTTGGTGGCCACCGTGCCCGCGAACAGGTACGGCCGCTGCGGCACCATCCCGACCGTCTTCGCCAGCAGGATCGGGTCGATGGTCGCCACGTCCACGCCGTCGACGAGCACCTCGCCGTCGGTCGCGTCGAACAGCCGCGGCACCAGCCCGAGCAGCGTGGACTTCCCGCTGCCGGTCGAGCCGATCACGGCGGTCGTCTCACCGGGCCGGGCCACCAGGTCGACCGACCTCAGCACCGGCTCCTCGGCCCCCGGGTAGCGGAAGCCCGCCCCGCGGAGCTCCAGATGGCCGTGGCGGCGCAGCTCGCGCACGGGAGCCGTCGGCGGAACCACGCTCGACGAGGTGTCCAGGACCTCCTGGATGCGCTCGGCGCACACCTCCGCGCGCGGCACCATCATGAACATGAACGTGGCCATCATCACGGACATCACGATCTGCATCAGATAGGCGAGGAACGCGGTCAGGCCGCCGATCTGCATCCCGCCGCTGTCGATGCGGTGCGCGCCGAACCACACCACGGCGATCGACGACAGGTTCACCACCGTCATGACCATCGGGAACATCAGCGCGAGCAGCCGCCCGGTGCCCAGCGCCATGTCGGTCAGATCGGTGTTCGCCTTCCGGAAGCGGTGCTGCTCGTACTCGTCCCGCACGAACGCGCGGATCACCCGGTTGCCGGTGATCTGCTCACGCAGCACCCGGTTCACCGTGTCCAGGCGCTCCTGCATGGACCGGAACAGCGGGCGCAGCCGGCGCACGATCAGCGTCACACAGATGCCCATCACCGGCACCACCGCGACCAGCACCCCGGACAGCGGCACGTCCAGACCGAGCGCCAGCACGATGCCCCCCACGCACATGATCGGCGCGGACACCATCAGCGTGAACGTCATCAGGACCAGCATCTGGACCTGCTGGACGTCGTTCGTCGTCCGGGTGATCAGCGAGGGCGCGCCGAACTGGCCGACCTCGCGCGCCGAGAAGGACTGCACCCGGTCGAAGACGGCTGCCCGGACGTCCCGGCCGAGCGCCGAGGCGGTCTGCGCGCCGTAGTACACGGCACCGATGTTGCACACGACCTGTACCAGCGAGATGCCGATCATCAGGGCGCCGTAACCGAGGATGTAGCCGGTGTCCCCCTTCACCACACCGTCGTCGATGATGTCGGCGTTCAGCGTGGGCAGGTAGAGCGTGGCGCAGGTCTGCAGCAACTGCAGCAGCACCAGCAGGGTGATGGGTCTCTTGTAAGGCCTGAGGTAGGTACGCAGAAGTCGTATGAGCACGCGTTGTCTCTCGGAGTCGACGGCGGGGCCGGTTGGTTGCCCCTGGCCCCTATCGTCGAACACTCCACCCGCGTTACCTCAACCGATTAAGCCGACAGCGTGGCTTCGTACGGCCTTATGGGTGCGACAAGGCTGCGACAGGGGTGCGACAGGGATGCGATTCCTACCGGAACCTTACGTTCCGCTATGCCCGGAACACCCCCGGAGCTATGCCCGGAACGCCCCCGGATGCGTCTGCTCCCGCACCGACACGAACTGCTGCCGCACGGCCTGCCCGACCGCCAGTTCCTCGCCCGGCTCCAGCACCTGCGCGGCCGCGCCGTGCCAGGGCGGCGGGGTGCGCGGGTCGAGCGTCCCCTGCGACACCCCGAGCGCCCAGGCGGCCTGCCGGGCGGCACCGACCGCCGCGTAGTCCGCGGGCTGCGGTACGACGACCTGCGTACCGAACAGCGCCGGCGCCGCCGCCTGCACGGCAGGCAGCTCGGCGGCCGCCCCCAGCAGAAACACCCGCCGCACGTCCACGCCCCGGCCGCGCAGCACGTCGAGCGCGTCCGCGAGCCCGCACAGCATGCCCTCGAACGCGGCCCGCGCCAGATGCTCCGGCTTCATCGACTCCCGCCTGAGACCCGACAGGGTCCCGGCGGTGTGCGGCAGGTTCGGCGTCCGCTCACCCTCCAGATAGGGCAGCAGCACCAGCCCGTGCGACCCCGGCGTCGACTTCATCGCCAGATCGGACAGGCTCTCCAGATCGGGCAGCCCGAGCATCTCGGCGGCCCCGCGCAGGGTCCGCACGGCGTTCAGCGTGGTGACGACCGGCAGGTGCATGCCGGTCGCGTCCGCCAGGGAGGTGATCATCCCGGACTGGTCGACGAGCGCCTCGGGATGGATGGCCATCACGGACCCGGAGGCCCCGAGGGAGACCACCGCGTCCCCGATGCCGAGCCCCAGCCCGAAGGCGGCGGCCATCGTCTCGCCGGTCCCGGCGGAGATCAGCAGCCCCTCCGGCGTCGTACCGGCGGCACCCGACGGTCCGATCACCTCGGGCAGCATCGCCTGGTGACCGAGCGCCAGCTCGACGAGATCGGCCCGGTAGGCGCCGGTGGCCGCCGACCAGTACCCGGTCCCGGAGGCCCCGCCCCGGTCCGTGGTCCTCCTGACCGGCCGCCCGAGCAACTGCCACACCAGCCAGTCGTGCGCCTGCATGAGGACGGAGGTACGCAGGGCGGCGTCGGGCTCGCTCTTGGCGAGCCAGCGCAGCTTGGTCACGGGTTGAGCGGCCTGCGGTACGCACCCCACCGCCTGCGCCCACGCCTCACGCCCGCCGAGCGCGTCGACGAGATCGGCCGCCGCGACCTGCGCCCGCTTGTCCCCGCCGACCATCGCCGGCCGTACGGTGCCCCCCTGCGCGTCCAGCGGCACCACCGCGTTCTGCTGCGCGGACACGCCGATGGCCTGCACGCCTTCGAGCAGCCCGCCCCCGGCCGCCTCGCCCAGGGACAGCAGCCACGCCTGCGGATCGACATCGGCAGGCCGACCGCCGCCCTCGGTGTTCTCCACCGGGTGCGGCGCGTATCCCTGCCTGAGCACGGAACCTGTGTCCGCATCGCAGACGACGATACGAGTGAAATCGGGCGAACTGTCCAGCCCGGCGACTATCCCCATGGCCAAAATTCTGCCGTACCGCGGCGCCGACTCGGGCCATGGGCGCCGTAGGGGTGGCTGTGGTCCGGCGGGTGCGGGTGCTCCGTGGCTGGTCGCGCCCACGCGGCGGAGCCGGAAATGTCACACCCCGCGCCCCTGGGTCCGTGGCTGCGCTCGGCGTCGTAGAAGTGCCGTTATGTATTGCTTGTGCCCCAGTCGTCCTGGCCTGTGCCGTTGACGTTGCGCTCACGCAGGGACCGCACTCGCTGGGCCACCGAGTCGGGAACCCGGTCGCCCACCTTGTCGCTGACCACGTGGTACGCCTTGCCCGCGAACTGGCGGCCCTGCTGCGCCGCCGACTCGGCGGTGTTGCGGACGGCGGGGTTCTGGGCGACCTGGCGGGCGGACTTCTTCAGCTGCTCGTAGCGCTCGCGTCCGGCCCTCGTGCCCAGCACATAGCCCAGAGCGAGTCCGACGACGAACGTGAGTCGGTAGCGCATGGCGGCCACCCTTCCCTCGTGTAGGTCTCCGGTGCGACATCGGTGCCGGGGGGGAACCGATTGGCGGAGCACCCCCCTGCTTGCGCTAATGTATGTGTCGCAGCGAGCGCCCGCCCTCTGGCGAATACCCAGGTAGGTACGTTCGATGCAACGAGGCATTCCTCCGTAGCTCAATTGGCAGAGCAGCCGGCTGTTAACCGGCAGGTTACTGGTTCGAGTCCAGTCGGGGGAGCTCGGTCCTCCGTAGCTCAATTGGCAGAGCAGCCGGCTGTTAACCGGCAGGTTACTGGTTCGAGTCCAGTCGGGGGAGCATGCTGAACGAGGACCCCGTAGGGGTCCTTTTTCATGCCCGGGGGAACCGCTCGAGGCGCGGCGCAGTCCTTCAAGGTCGTGAAGCCGTGCGAAGTCGACCATCCGAAGCAGGAGATCGTATGAGCGGCTATGCTGCGGCAGACGGCGCGCACACGTGTACGCGACACGCCGCTATGGGGCGGTAGCTCAGCCGGTTAGAGCAGCGGACTCATAATCCGTCGGCCGTGGGTTCGAGTCCCACCCGCCCCACCATCGCGTATCAGAGCAGGAACGTTTTCACCTGCGTCGACTGTGCGCCCCGACTTTCCAGGGCCCGTGTAGCGACACGCCAGAGATCGTTAGCTCAGCCGACGCTCAACCGAGTGGAAACGATCAAGACATTGGGCCGCGGGGGATCGTCACCGGTGCGATCGGCATGCCACGCCGGTGACGGGGTCTCTACTTCCAGGTCGTCTTGGCGTAGTGGTCCTTGTGGTCGCGGCCTTTGTGGTCTGGCGGCCACGTGCAGCGCCCCCGCTGGTGTGGGTTGCGCACCCAGCAGTACCCGGCTGCCCGGCCGGCCCGGAGGTCGTCGTACCGCTGAGTGCGGTCCTTCTGTTCGTCAGTCATCGGCTCCGCTCCTTCGGGGTTCGGGTGGGCTGTCGGCGTCGGGGCTGTCGGCCGTGGCACCAGCAGCCGCAGCGAATGGTCATGATGGGCGCCTCCCACGAGGGGGCGCCCGTCCGCCGTATCACCTTGGGCCCCGTGCACAGGTGGCACATGCCGTGGTGGCATTCGGGGGTCTTCTCGTCGACGCTCACGGCCGGTCGGCGAGCGGGACCAGGCGGTGTGTCTCGCGGCACGGGGGGCAGGCGAACAACGCCGGCGCGCGCCCTCCGGAGCCCTGCTCGAGGACGTCGATCAGCCGGACGTCTTCGGCGTCCTCGCCATGCCAGCAGCAGTAGCCGTAGGCGGTCGGGGTGTGGGCGGTGGCGCGCATGGTGGAGAGGTCCAGCGGCAGGGCGTTCGTCGCGGGCCCCGTCATGACTCGTCGTCCTCGTCAGCCAGGCAGCCACCCGCGATCACGACCGCCACCACGTCGACCGCGTTGCACAGGTCGCCCAGCAGGCCCGCGAGGCGCAGGAGTTGGACATCCTGGCTGTGCGCGGCCTCGGCCTGATCGGACTGAACGACAGCCTGCTGCGCGCCTGTCTGCCGCGTGAGCAAGGCGGCAAGGGGCTCCAGTGCGGGTGCTGTTGCTCGACCCGGACAGCGACGCCCTGGCCCGGCGGGCGGCGGAGATCGGGGAGTCGGCAGAGTCCCTTGCCGGAGGTGTGCGGCTCGCCGAGGCACGCCTGCGCGAGCTGGCCGACTCCTGCGACATTCAGGTGTACCGGTACCGGATGCTGCCCACTTGGCGGCTGATCCGCACGGACTCCACCATGTTCGTCAGCGCCTTCGACGCAGGGTGGGAAGGCCACGAGTCGGCGACGTACAAGGTGATGGCGACGCCGCACGGCCCTCTGTTCCGGGGGTTCCGGCGGATGTTCGAGGCGATCATTGACGGCGCGCAGCGCACGGTGTGAGAGGGGAATCGCTGGTGATCGAGGCGGAGTTGAAGGCCCGCGTCCAATCGCCGGAAGCGGTCATGCGGCAGCTCGACCAATTGGCTACGGCGCGCGTTGAGGTGTACCGGGATACGTACTACGACCGGCCGGACGGGTCGTTGGAGAGGGCGGGTGAGGAACTGCGGGTACGAATCGTCCACGGTGCGGACGGAACCAGCACTGTGCTCACGTACAAGGCTGCGGCAGTCGATGAGGCCTCCGGCTCGAAACCCGAGCACGAGACCCGTGTCGAGGATGCCGAAGCCTCCCACGCGATCCTGCGTGGTCTCGGGCACGTGCCGCTCATCGCGTTTGAGAAGCGGTGCCGGAACTACGACTTCGAGGCGCGCGGGCGGAAGATGCTCGCCACGCTCGTGCGGGTGCCGGAGATCGACGGCACGTTCCTTGAGGTCGAGACGCTGGTCGACGAAGACGAGGTGACCGAGGCCCTGGACGACATCCGCGCGGTGCTCGCCGAGCTCGGCATCGGGCCGGAGGATCTGACGCGGGAGACGTACACAGGCGCGGTGGCGGCGCAGCGGGCCTGACCCCGGGCATGACGAATCGCCCCCTGCACGGCCGCGTGGACCGTGCAGGGGGCGTTCGTTCATGGGTACTGGCGGCGGGTGGGGTCGAGGGCTACGGCGAGGGGCCCGTTGCCGTCGCTGTTGCCGGGCTCGTCGGGCGGTGGCGCGTCGGTCCGGCGGCAGACGAGGGCGTCGGGATCCCACTCGGGCGCCTGCAGCGAGTAGCCGTCGGGGCAGTTCTGCCCGTCGGTGCCGTCCTTGCCGTCGACGCCGTCGCGGCCATCCCTCCCCGGAGGGCCGCTCGGGCCGGGGACGGTGGAGTCGGCGCCCGGCGGCCCTGATGGTCCGGGCACTGTGGAGTCCGCACCGAGCTGGCCGGGTTCACCGGACGGGCCGGAACCGCGCCGTTTTGGAGCCACCCGCGGTGGCGCAGTTGGTCGACGACCCGGGTGATCTCGTTCTGTCCGTCCGAAAGTGGCGAATGCCGGGTGACGACCCCATGGGCCAGGCCGTTCCAGTAATCGACGGGCTGAGTGGCCGGCATGTCGTCGGTGACGGCCGGATCGGCCGGCGCCTGGTCAGTGATGGTTCCGGAGCCGCCTCCTCCAATGTTGGTGATGTACTTTAGGTGTGTACATCGTGGATGCTGGAGGTGTCCGATGTCGGTGACCCAGATTGATCTCGATGACGAGGCGCTTGCGGAAGCCATGCGGCTCATGGGTGCCACGACGAAGAAGGAGACCGTCAACGCGGCTCTGCGGGACTACGTGGCACGGATCAAGCGGCTTGAGGCCGCGGAGAAGCTGGCTGCGCGGGGCGCGCGGGGCGAGTTCGAGCAGGCGTCGGCGGCGCATGACGCGCAGAAGCGTGTGCGGCGAGCGGCCTTCGAATGATCACGTACTTGCTGGACACCTCTGCCCTCTGGCATCTGTTCCGCATCCCAGGCGCGTTGGAACCCTGGGAGGGGCACATCGCCGCGGGGGTGTTCCATATCTGCGAGCCGACGCGAACGGAGTTTCTCCACTCGGCGACCAGTCCCGCTCACCGGGACGAGCTTGCCGAGGAGTTGGATGCACTCTGCCTGCTCTCGGCGGTTCCGAAGAACGCCTGGCGCTGGGTGGAGACCGCCCAGTACAAGCTCACGCAGCAAGGGCAGCATCGGGCGGCTGGAGCGATCGATTTGCTGGTGTGCGCGACCGCGGTGCACCACGGGCACACCGTGCTCCATGTGGACAACGACTTCGCAACGGTCGCCGGGGTGCTCAAGGAGGTCCAGCACCGCGACGTGCGGTGATCGCCTGGACGGTGACCGGATCACCTCCGCTCGAGCGGAGAGGACTTCCGCGCCGGCCCTGGCGGCGGCGAGGGCGGCGGATCACCTCCGCTCGCGCGGAGAGGACTCGGCCACCTTCTGTGCCGGGCGGGTGAGGATCGTGCCACCTCCGCTTGCGCGGAGAGACCGCGCGCCTCGGAATCACGAAGAACACCTCAGCTCCGCAGCCGGATCACCTCCGCTCGAGCGGAGGTGATCCGTGCCTCACCGCCAGCGTTCCGGGCGGTACCGGGTGGGGAGACCACCATGCCCACGATCACCGGAACGCTCACCGTTCCCGGCACCGTCCTGCACTACCAGGTCTGCGGCAGCGGCCCGCTGCTGCTGATCTCGCAGAGCCGAGAGGGCGACGCCGACCGCACCACCGACCTCGTCACCCACCTCACCGACACCTTCACCGTGGTCACCTACGACCGCCGCGGGCTGTCCCGCAGCCGGCTCCATGCCCCGAGAAGGGCGCGACACTGGCCGAGCATGCTGACGACGTCCACCGCCTCTTGGCCCACCTCACGGACGGCCCCGCTCACATGCTCGGCTCGGACAGCCGCCGCCTCATCGTGGTTGGTCACCGTGCCACCTCATCATCCGGACGGCGGTGCGCGCCAAGGTCTTATGAAGACCCGGAGAGCGGCAGCGCATCCATGGTCGGGTTCAGAGGGGCAACCGGCGTTCCTCCCCTTGTCCGACACCGCCCATAGTGTCATGCTCGCGACGCATGTTTGCGTAAACATGCCGCGGACGTGACGACGTCCGGACACCGACCGATCCGGTCCGCACAGCACAGGACCCGGCCCGCACGGCACACGACAGAGGGGATCCGACTCAGACATGCCCAGACCTGGAAGGGCGGCGGCTGTGGTGGTGACCGCCGCCTTACTGACCGGCCTGCTTCCCGCCGTCGCGGGGGCCTCCACACCCGGAAGCGTCACCTCGCGTTCCCAGTACGACGCCATCCCGAAGTACGACGCCATCCCGAACGGTCAGACGTATTACGACACCAACGGCGACCCCATCGATGCCCACGGAGGAGGCTTCCTCAAGCGAGGAGACACCTACTACTGGGTGGGGGAGGACAAGTCCCAGGGCAACGCCCGGTTCAACGGACTGAATCTGTACAAGTCCAAGGACCTGGAGAACTGGCAGAAGGTCAAGCAGATACTCACGGTGGACTCCGAGGACACCCGCGGCAACAAGATCCTCACCCACGCGAAGGTGGAGCGCCCGAAGCTGCTCTACAACGAGAAGACGAAGAAGTACGTGCTGTGGGGCCACTGGGAGATGGCCGCGGACTACTCCGCCTCGGAAGTCATTGTGGCGACCTCCAGCACCATCGACGGCCCTTACACGATCACCTCGAAGGGCCATTTCCGCCCCGGCGCGGGGAACGCCGAAGCGGACGCGATGGGCGACCGCGTAGGGCAGCCGGTCGAGGACTTCGACACCTCGGCCAAGGACGCCGCGAACAAGAAGCACGCCTACAAGCCCGTGCAGGCCGACTATCCGGCGAAGATCCTCCAGTACAAGGCCCCGGACGCCCGCACCCCCGAGAAGCTGAGTTACGTCGGTGACGACGACTACGGCACGAGCCAGGCCGGCAACTCGTGGACGTACCAGTTGAACGACATCGCGCACGACACGACCGTGAAGGCGAAGGCGGTCCGGATGACCGGCTTCGACACGTCGGCCTACGACCGGTACGTGAAGGACTACAACGTCTCCACCAGTGGCTACATCGTGCGGTATCCGACGGCGACGGCGTCGGACACCATGACGGCCCGGTACACGATCGGTGACCCGGGGACCTCCCACGATCAGCTGGTGGCGCCGGTGGTGTCTCCCACGCTGAACGAGTCGTCCGATCCGTCGGTGGTGCTGGTCAACAGCCAGGACGTCGCGTTCGTCACCGGTGCGACCGCCGGCGCCGTCTCGTACTTCACGACGGACGGGTCCGACCCGGCCGCCCCGGACAACCCCCAGCGCCGGAGATACCACGACGGGATGCGGATATCCCTGGCGGGCGCCCCCGGCAAGCGGACCGTCGTCAAGGCGGTCAGCGAGAAGGGCGGCAAGGCCAGTGAGGTCACGTCGGTGACGTATCAGGTGGCCGAGGACGCCTCGGACGTGCCGGTGTTCACACCGGTCATCAACCGTGTCCCCGGTACGTACGACACCTTCGGCTACAAGGAGCTGCGGATCTTCTCCCCCTCCTACGGTGCGGAGACGTACTACACCATGGACGGTCAGGACCCGGCCCCCGCGCGCAAGGGCGACAACATCGGGTACGGCTCACGTGACTTCACCGTCCACCAGGACGAGAAGACCGGCGAGGCATACCTCGTCACCGCGCAGGACCACATCTACATGCGGGTGTGGAAGCTGAACGACTCCTTCACGGACGTGGTGCCCGACAAGGAGTACGACATGTACGTCGGCGAGCACCGCGAGGCTCCCGCCCTGGTCCGCCACGGCGGCAAAAACGGGAAATACATGTACCTCATGACGTCCTACCAGTCCGGCTGGTACCCCAACCAGGCCCAGTACGGGCGTACCGAGGACATGGACGCAGGCTTCCGTGAGCCGCGGGACGCGTACGGCTACCGCAACGGCCAGAAGGCGTGGAGTTCCCTCCAACTCGTCGGTGACAACACCACCTACGGTTCCCAGCCCACCAAGATCCTCAACATCGGTACCGACAGCAAGCCGAGTTACGTGTACATCGGCGACCGCTGGCGCCCGGACCTCCTGCTGAAGTCGACGTATGTGGCCATGCCCCTGACCATCAGCGACAGCGGCAACGGCGGCAAGGGCCTGATGAGGCTCCAGCCCACCCCGCGACTCGACCTCGACACCAAGAACGGCAAGGTCAAGCAGCCGGACTGGAAGCTGCTCTCCCTGAACAAGCCGGTGACCGCCTCTCCCAAGGTCCGTGCCGCCGTCGGCGCGCCCACCGAGAGCCAGAGCGACTGGGAGACCACCCCCGAACAGGAGAAGACCGGGATCTACCGGCACTACGACGCCACCGAGGCCAACGACGGCAAGGACGCGGACGTCAGCGTCTACGACGACACGGAGCAGTACTACAAGAGCGCAGGGCTCCCCTTCTCCTGGCAGGTCGACCTCGGCGGGCGCCACAAGCTGGCCTGGATCGGGCTCTCGTTCAAGACGGTCGGCGGTTCGGACAACGTCCACCGCTACACCGTCTCGGCCAGTACCGACGGCCAACGCTGGGCGGAACTCGTCGACAACACCCAGAACAACCGGGTCGGCCACCAGAGCCACGAGCTGACCGGTTCGTACCGCTACGTCAAGCTCGATGTGTACAAGTCCTTCGACCTCGCGCACGGCAAGGACGCCGACTGGTCCCGCGGGCTCTACGAGGTATCCGTCTACGGCAAGTGAGAACCGATGCGCGCGGCCCGGCCGTGGCGGTGAGGATCCTTCCATGCCGCTCTTCGCCGGTCTTCCTGGAGACCGAACGGCCGGCGCCGCGCCCGTTCACCGGTCACCGCCACCCGGGCGGGCACGTTCGGGACCGTGGGGAGGTGAGTTGAGGACTTCGCGTGCCGAGCCCACACCAGTGGAGTGATCTGGCTCACAGGCTGTCACAGCGATCAGTCGCCCGGTGTCTTGAGGCCGAACCCCTTGAGACAGGAGCAACTCATGAAGCACCGCATCGTCGTCCTCGGCGCCGGCTACGCCGGGGCCTACGTGGCCGGGACCCTGGCCCGCCGGCTGTCCCCGGCGGACACCGGGATCACGGTGGTCAACGCCGAGCCGGACTTCGTCCAGCGGCTGCGGCTGCACCAGCTCGCGGCCGGCCAGGAGATCGAGGCTCCACAGCTCGCCGACGTCTTCGCGGGCACGGGGATACGGCTGCGCCTGGCCCGTGTCACCGCCGTCGACCCCGAGCGCCAGGTCGTCGCCGTGGCCGACGCCGACGGCGGCGGCGAACTCGGCTACGACACGCTTCTCTACGCGCTCGGCAGCCACGTCGCCGACGGCGGCGTCCCCGGCGTGGCCGAGCACGCCTTCGACGTCACCGGCAGGCCGTCGGCTCTGCGCCTGCGCGAGCGCCTGGACAGCCTGGGCAGGCGGGGCCAAGGCGGGAGTGTGCTGGTCGTCGGCGACGGGCTGACCGGCATCGAGACCGCCACCGAGATCGCCGAGTCCCGGCCCGGCCTGTCGGTGACGCTGGTCGCCCGCGGCGAGCTGGGAGCCCGGCTCTCCGCCGGAGCCCGCGGTCACCTGCGTCGGGCCTGCGAGCGGCTGGGCATCACCGTCCTGGAGCAGACCAGCGTCGAAGCCGTCGAAGCCACGCGGGTACTGTGTGCCGACGGCACCGCCCTGGCGTCCGACGCGACCGTGTGGACGGCCGGGTTCGCGGCCGGCCCCATCGCCGCCGCCGGCGGGCTGGAGGTCACCGAGAACGGTCGGATCGTCGTCGACCGCACCATGAGGTCGGTCTCGCACCCGGACGTCTACGCCGCCGGCGACAGCGCCTACGCCATCGGCGACAACGGCCGGCCGCTGCCGATGTCCTGCGCTTCGGCCGGCTACACCGGCCGGCAGGCCGCGGACGCGATCGTGGGACGCCTCACCAGCCGCAAGATCCCGAACACCAAGCTGGAGTACCTGGGCAACCACATCAGCCTCGGGCGGCGGGACGGGATCCTGCAGATGGTCGACGACGAAGCGCAGGCAAAGCCGAAGTATGTGGGAGGCCGGAAGGCCGCGCGGATCAAGGCGGGCATCCTCAAGGTGTCGCTGTGGGCCACCTCGCACCCGACCTTCGGCCTGCCCAAGCGCAAGCACCGCCTGGCCGCCGCGCCGGATCCGTCCGTCGGGAAGACGGTCCGACCCCTGCAAACGGAGGAGCCACCTATGGCTGAGAACACCGATGTCGTCGTGCACACCTGGTCCAAGGGCGACCACCGCCGGCAACTGCCGCAGGCCGAGCAGGGCGGGGCGTCGGCCATCGCAGCGGGCAGCCTGACCAGGCCTTCGACATTCGAAGGGAGAGAGACCCAGAGATGACCGACCACACCACCGACCTGGCGACCGAAGCGTTCGTCGCCCACCGCAACCTGCTGTTCACGGTCGCCTACGAGATGCTCGGATCGGCGGCCGACGCCGAAGACGTCCTCCAGGAGACCTGGTTACGCTGGGTCAAGGTCGACCTGGGGCAGGTGAGCGACCAGCGGGCGTACCTGGTGCGGATCACGACCCGGCAGGCGCTCAACCGGCTGCGCACCATCAAGCGCCGCCGCGAGGCGTACGTCGGCCAGTGGCTGCCCGAGCCGCTGCTCACCACGCCGGACGTGGCCGAGGACATCGAACTGGCCGAGAGCATGTCGATGGCGATGATGCTCGTCCTGGAAAGCCTTTCCCCGACCGAGCGGGCGGTGTTCGTGCTGCGCGAGGTCTTCGAGGCCGACTACGACGAGATCGCCGAGACCGTCGGCAAGACCCCGGCGGCCGTACGGCAGATCGCGCACCGCGCCCGTGGGCACGTCGACGCCCGCCGGCCCCGCCGGACCGCCTCTCCGAATGAGACACAAGCGGCACTGGAGTCCTTCCGACGCGCCATCGAGACCGGGAACCCGCAGGACCTCCTCGACGTACTCGCCCCCGATGTCGTTCTGCTCAGCGACGGCGGCGGCGTCACGCGCGCCGCGCTCAGGCCCGTCATCGGCGCCGAGAAGATCGTCCGCTTCTACCTCGGCGGCTCCGCCAAGGTCGAGGCCACGATCACCTGGGAGCCCACCGTGGTCAACGGCAGCCCAGCACTCGCCGTACACGTGGGCGGCGAGCTGGACGGCGTCATGGCCGTCCGTGTCGAGGACACCCGCATCACCGGCCTCTACTTCGTCCGCAACCCCGAGAAGCTGACCCGCGTCACCTGCGAGACCCCGCTCACCCTGCGCTGACGCCAACGGCTCGGAAGCACCCGTCCATCGCCGCACACCACAAGAGGGGGACCACACCATGACCAGACAGACGACGGCCGTCGCGCCGCGAGGCCTCACCTTCCTCAGGACCGCGACAGCCCTGCAGACCCTGACCCTCTTCTTCCAGGCGGTCACCGCGGGCATGCTGCTGACCTCGTCCCACGGATACACGCTGCACGACGTCGGATCGAAGGTGATGTACGCCGCCGCCATGCTGTACGTGCTCGCCGCGGTCCTGGCCTGGCGTCCGGGCGGCGGATCCCCCCGCCCCGTCCTGTACGCCACCGGCTTCCTCCTCCTCGCCTCGGCGCAGGTCGCGCTGGGTATCGCGCACGTGCCCTCGCTCCATGTCCCCTTGGGTGTGGTGATGTTCGCCCTCAGCACCCTGGCCCTGGTCCGGACACTGTCCACGCGCTTGCCGCTGCGCCCCGCGGCCAGGTCGTAGCCGTCTGGTGAACCGCTGTGGACGGCTACCTCGCCGACCTCCGCCCGCGCGCAGGTCGGCGACCACGCGGGGGCGTGGCCCTCCAGCAGGTCGCGGGCTGTGGGCCTGGACGAAGGCGGCGCGGGCGGGCTGGGCGGGGTGCAGGTCCTCGGCGGCCTTCCACAGGTATTCGAGCACGTGTGCGAAGTCGACGATGATGTCGATGTCCACGTCGCGTCCGGCGGCTTCTCTTTCCAGGCATTCCAGCTGGTGGTTGGCGCCGTCGACCAGCACGATCCAGCGGCGGCCGTGCGTCGGGTCGGGCTTTTCGGCCTGGTCGAACAGCATGGTGACCACGGCGGCGGTGGAGTGCTCCAGGGAGGCGTCGATCCGGCGGCCCGCGGCGCGCGGTGGGCGGCCTGCTCCTGGCGCCGTCCGCAAAGGTCCATTTGCTTGAAAGCTTCATGGCAGCTGCCGCCGGAGCGCTCGTGCTACCTGCGTTCCAAACTTCGCCATCTCCGTGACCGATACGGTGACAGATTCGCTTGCAGCTCGCTGTCCGTAGAGTCGGGCGTGGTCAGCGCACTCGCGCGCGCACCGCGGGAGACGGGGTCGTCATCCGCGTGACATGACCGCGCCCGACCTGCCGCCCCCGGTCGCCGGGCCGGCACGCCCCCTGCGCACAGAATGCGTCGCCGTCTCAGGAGGAGCGTGACTCGCGCGAGCGCCGGAAACCGTCGACCACAGCCAACTCACCGGAGGGTCACATGGACACGTCGCGAAGTAGCTCGCAGCCCGCAGGACACATTGCCGTCGAGGGCCACGCCGGGGTGCTTGTCGCTCGTATCGACGGAGGCCCGCATGCGTTGTTCGATCCCGAGATCACCAAGCAGCTGAAAGAGTTGGTCGATCGTGCAGACCGCGATCCGGACATCCGCGCGGTCGTCTTCACCGGTACGCATCCTGACCGCTTCTTGAGTCATTCTGATGTGCGCTGACTACAAGAAGGTGGCACTGGATTCCCGCCGATCAACACGCGCATCGCCAAGCTCGTAGCGCGCACCGCGAGACTCATCAACAGAGTGCCGGTTGTCAGAACGCTCGCGGGGATGACCCGGCTCAAGACACTTCTGCAGCTCGACAGCTTCCATGCCACCTTCCTGAAGATGAATGCAAGCGGCACCATCTTCGTTGCGGCACTCAACGGTTCGGCACTTGCCGTCGGCGCGGAACTGGCATTTGCCTGTGATCTGCGCATCATGGCAGACGGGGAGCATGTCATCGGCCTGACAGAAGTCCTGCTCGCACTGACACCGGGTGGCGGCGGCTCTCAGCGACTGCCTCGTCTGATCGGTACTCAGCGGACGTTGGTCGCCGTTCTCGAAGGCAGGCCGTTCACGCCTGCAGAGGCTCTCTCGCTCGGTGCGGTCGACGAAGTGGTGCCACAGGAAACGGTCCTCGCACGGTCGATCGAGCGCGCAGAGTATCTGAGCCTACGCTCGAAGAAATCTCTCGGAGCCATCAAGCGATCCATCTACTTCGGCAGCTCCCTGTCGCTCGAGGACGGCTTGCAGCTCGAGCACGCCGAGTTCCTGGTCAGAGACCAATCGAAGGAAGCTCAGAGGCGGATGCTTGAATACATCGCCACCACGGACGCCACTGGCGAGCTCCCTCTGTTGAATCGTGAGACGTACGCGCGAGCACTCGCCGCCGGGCGAATCGGAGGTAGCCCAAGCGAGTAGATCGGGTCGATGTGGAGGGTGTTGTCAGGGCCCTCGCCCCAAGCTGCCGCTCCGTCCCCGGTGACGAAGGTCCGTCGGTCAGCCCCGCGGCTGCCATGAGCATGGAGATCCGCCGGCCGCCAATGCCGCACCAATTGAAGCGGCACCCGGCCACCTCGATGATCCACCGCTCCCCGCTTGCACTTCCCCCGTGCATTTCTTGCTCTCACTACAGAAGACCACTTGCCAACCACTCGTCCTCCCGTTTAGTATTATGATCATAATTCAATGGCTCTGGAGGCCGCAATGACTACAACAAACCGACCGGTGGCACTCGTGACAGGCGCGTCCACCGGTATCGGAAAGGCGGCCGCCCTCGCGCTCGCCGCAGCGGGTTTCGAGACGGTGGGGACGAGCCGGAAGACGTCGGGAGCCGACCGTCGCGACGGCGTGACGTTCCTCGCCCTCGACGTGGGCAGCGACGATTCGGTCGCTGCCGCGGTCGAGCAGGTGATCGAGCGGTTCGGGCGGATCGACGTCCTGGTCAACAACGCGGGCATCGGCTCCTCGGGCGCCGACGAGGAAAACTCTCTCGCGCAGGCCCAGCGCCTCTTCAACATCAACGTCTTCGGTGTGATGCGCATGACCAAGGCCGTTCTCCCGCACATGCGCGCCCAGGGAAGCGGGCGCATCATCAACATCTCGTCCGTCCTCGGGTTCCTCCCCGCGCCCTACATGGCCACCTACTCGGCGTCCAAGCACGCGCTCGAGGGGTACACCGAGTCCCTGGACCATGAGATCCGCGAACACGGGGTCCGGGCCCTTATCGTCCAGCCGGGCGGTACCAAATCCTCGTTCGAGGCGAGCACCGTCGAGCCCGACATGCCCATGCAGATCTACGCGGAGCAGCGGCGCATCGCCGACAAGCTGGCGTTGGCGGTCAACGAGGACGGCGACGACCCCGCCACCGTCGCGAAGGTGATCGTCGCGGCCGCCACCGACTCCAAGCCGAAGGTGCGGTACGCCGCCGGCCGGAGCGCCCGGCTCCTCAGCGCTGCGCACCGTATCCTTCCCGCCGGGGTCTTCGACGGACAGATCCGCAAGACCAACAAGCTCGCCGGCTGAGATTTGCAGACTGAACCGCCCCGGTTCGGATGGAGACTCGATTCCGTGTAGAGAGTCAGAGTCATGGCCCGACTTGCCCAAGGCGCGCCTGGACGGGCCGAGCCGGGACATCGAATGCGCTCGTATCGTTCATCGACGAGCACCGGCACCGCTTCGGCGGTGCCGAGCCGATCTGCCGCGTGCTGACCATGCACGACTGACCTGCAAGAACGCCATGGATCAGCTGAGAAACGCAAACTATTGTGACCTGCGGAAACGTCTCATCGGGGGTGCGGATTCACAACTTTGGGCCAACGGACTGAATCCGGGGATCGGCGGAGGCTTCGGCTTCGCGTTACTGCCTGAGGTCGATCATGCGCACGTGCTGTCCCGTTGTGCGGGCGATGGTTTCGAAGTCCCGGTCGAAGTGGAGAAGGGTGAGTCCCGCCTCCTCGGCGGCGGCTGCCACGAGGAGGTCGACGGGGCCCGCGCTGCGGTGCTCACCTTTGGCTGTGAGCTGCTCCTGGACCACGCGGGAGCGGCGATAGACGCCCTCCGGCACGGGGCACCAGGCGTAGGTGGCATCCAGTGCCGCCTTCAGCCGGGTGCGGTCGGCGAGTGACCGGGCGGAGTAGAGGACTTCCAGTTCGGTGATGTCGCAGATCGCGACGAGCCCGGCGCCGATTCTGTCGTTCCACTCGGCCGTGCTGTGACCCAGCAGGACACGGGCGAGGGCGGAAGTGTCGATGAGGTAGTCGGCGACGGTCACTCATCCGCTCCGGCGTCGCGGCCGCCATCTGCCGGGCTTGTGGGTCGGTACTTGCTCTTGTCGAGAAGAAGATCGATGTCCAGGGCGCCTTCGGCTGCCAGTTCACGGGCTTCGTCCAGTGCGCGCAGCCGTCGGTAGCGGGCCGTCACCTCCCGCAGGGCGGTGTTGATGGTGTCGCGCTTGGTTGTCGTGCCCAGTTCCTTGGCGGCTGCTTCCAAGGCCTCGTCGTCGAGGTCGATGACAGTGCGACTCATGGTGCCCCTCCTTCATGTACAAGGACGAGTATATCAATGCACAAGATCCATTGTATCTGGGCTTTTGCTGTCGCGCGCCCAGCGCCGGATCGGCGCCCGGCCGCGGGCGGTGGGCGAGTAATTCGCCGCTGAACAGCCGTTGCTCAAGCCGCTGCCGGACGAGCCGTTCGAGACCGGCCGCTGGTCGAGCCCGCGGTGGACCGCTACGGGCAGGTCAGCGTCCGCACCGCGCCGGTCGAGGAAGACGTCGGCGCCCTGACCGAGGTGATTACGGAGGGCAAGGCACGCCATATCGGTCCGTCCGATGTGACCGTCGAGCAGATCAACGCGCCCGGTCCGTCGGTCGAAGCACGAGCCGACCCGGCCCATGGACTGGGTGACGCCCAGCTTGCGGCAGGCGCGGGCGAACTTCCGGGACGTGCACTCGCTGCCGCGGTCCGAGTGGAAGATCACGCCGTGGATGTCACCGCCGCGGGTTGCCGCTGCCAGATCCAGCGCGGCCATGACCAGGTCCGCGTCGTGGTGGGTGCCCGTCGCGTAGCCGAGCGGTTACGACCATTCAGCAGACCCGGACAGCCAGTCACGGCAGTGGTGAAGACAGGGCAGGTGAAGCCGCGGCAACTGGTGGACGAGCACGATGCCGACAACACGAAACACGTGCGAAACGGGCGATTCGTAAACTCCGGCACGTGCGCCTGACAGTAATTGAAGCCCCCAACGAGTGGAGCCGGTTCACCGAGGGTTCCATCGAACGCCGCATGCTGCTGGCCCTCGGCGACCGGCTCGGCACGAGTCTGCGTCCGAAGCCGCTCATGCTGCCCGACGGCAGCCGTGTCGAGGTCGAGGGCATCGACACCGCGGGCCGCGTGCTCGTCCAACTCGTCAGCAATCAGGGCGCCTACAAGCCCGCCTACCGCAACAAGGTCATGGCGGACATGTTCAAGCTGCTCTGGCTGCGGGACTCGGTGCCGACCGCCGAGCGCACGGTGCTCCTCGTCACCGAGTTGATCGTGCAGGCGCTCGGCGGCTGGGTGGCACGCGCGGCGGCGGACCTCGGCATCGAGGTCTACGTCTTCGACGGAAGTACGGTCGTAACACTGAAGCGCAGCACGTAAAGCCCGCGAAACGCAACAGGGCGGGGCGGCGAAACACGGCATACCTAAAGTCGGTATCACCTAAGCGGATTTCCGCGTGGCAGCCTCCCCGCACTCGCTACGCACGCTCTCCGACTTCCAGGATCGGGCCTTCGTGCTCGCGACATGGATGGGAGCGTGAAGGTGACTGGCACGCCAGCACTCGAGTTGCGGTCGGTACACCGGGTCTACGGATTCGGGTTGTCCGCGACGAATGCCCTCGACAACGTGGATCTGACGGTGCCGCCCGGCCGCTTCGTCAGCCTCATCGGGCCCAGCGGCTGCGGCAAGTCGACACTGCTGCGCATCGTGGCCGGCCTCGAGCGGCCCGACCGGGGCGAGGTCCGGGTGCACGGCGTGCCCCCGGCGCAGGCATGCGCCGCCAAGATGATCGGGCTCGTGCCGCAGAGCCCGGCGTTGCTGCCTTGGCTGTCCGTGCTGCGGAACGTCACACTGCCGCAGAAGATGAACAAGGGTGCCGCCGGCCGCCGTGCGCGCATCGCCGGCTTCGCCGAGCGGGGGGCCACAGCGGATTCCGACATGAGGGATCTCCTCGTCAAGGCGGGTCTGGGTGAGGCCCTGGACAAGCTCCCGGCAGAGCTGTCCGGCGGCATGCAGCAGCGTGCCGCGATCGTGCGCGCCTTCGGCCTGCGGCCCGACGTGCTCGTCATGGACGAGCCGTTCTCCGCACTCGACGAATTCACTCGCGAGAGCCTCCAGGACCAATTGCTCGACCTCTGGGACGAGCTGAAGACGACCGTCCTGTTCGTCACCCATTCCGTCCCCGAGGCCGTCCGGCTCTCCGACACCGTGGTCGTCATGGCCCCGCGCCCCGGGCGCATCGTGGACACCATCGACGTCGACCTGCCCCGGCCGCGCGGTGAGCGCCTCTTCGGGGAGCGCCGTTTCCACGAGTACGAGGACCTGATCCGAGACCGCCTTCGCCGTGCCTGGCACGGCGAAGCCGCCTGAGTGGGAGCGCGGAGAGATGACCGTAGCCGACGAACGCACCACTGTGGCGACCGAGACCCAGCTGCCTGTCGAGCCGTCGCGCTTCAGCCTCAGCCACCCGAGGTCCCGGATCGCGTGGATCCGCCCGTCCGTCTGGGCGCCTCTTCTCGTGATGCTGGCGATCCTCGCCGCCCTCTGGCAGTGGGGAGCCGACGAGCTGCCGTACCTGCTGCCGGCGCTGCCGGACATCGGCCACTCGCTCGCCACACAGCTCGGCTACTACGTCGACAACGCCCTGGTCACCCTGGGCGAGGCGGTGCTCGGCCTCGCGATGGGGTTCGTCGCCGCGTTCGTTCTCGCGGTGCTGACCAGTGAGCTCCCACTGGTACGCCGGGCGGTCATGCCGATCGCGGTTGTCCTCAACGTCACTCCGCTCGTGGCCATCGCACCGGCGCTGGTCGTGGCCTTCGGCTTCGGCCCGCTGCCCAAGCTCGTCATCGCCGGCCTGATCTGCTTCTTCCCACTCCTGATCAACACCGCGATCGGTCTGCGGTCCGTGTCGCAGCAGGTGCTGCAGGTGTACCGGACGATGGACGCCGGCCGCGTCGAGTTGCTGTGGCACGTGCGCGTCCCCAACGCGCTGCCGTTCTTGTTCGCGGGGCTGCGCATCGTCTTCCCGCTGTCGCTCGTCGGCGCCGTGGTGGCCGAGATGTCGGCGTCGGGATCGGCCCGCGGCCTCGGCACCGTGATCAGTGTGGCCTCGTCCATGAACCAGCTGCCGGTCGTATACGCCGCGATCCTCGTCCTCGCGGTCATGGGTGTGCTGTTGCTGCTCGCCGTGACGCTGGTCGAGCGCCGCGTTCTCCACTGGCACGACAGCGCCCACAACTGATTCGGCTCATCTCCCAGCACAGCCCGTGGCCCGCGATCGTCGGGGCTCTGGCGACCCATGCCCTCATCCGCACCGTTCCCCGGCGGCCACCGCCAGGTTGGAGTCACCCATGTCACCCTTGCAGTCCCGCCTCATCAGATCCGGGCTCGCATCCATCGCCGCGATCGCGCTGACGACCGGCGTCGCGGGATGCGGCTCGGACTCCGACGCCAGCGCCTCGACCGGCTCGGAAGGCTCCGCCATCTCCGCGAAGCGGTGCGCCGAGAACAAGGCCGTCGGCAAGATCACCTACCTGTCGGGCTACCAGTACCAGTCGTCGGTGTCGATCCTCGAGTACATCGCCGCAAGCAAGCTCGGCTACTTCAACGACCTCTGCCTGAACGTGGTTCTCCAGCCCGGCACCGGCGATACGGCGCAGAACGCCAAGCTGCTTGCCAGCGGCCAGGCGACCGTGAGTCCCGTCGCCCAGCAGGACCTCATCCAGGCCCGGGCCAACGGGATCGACATCACGGGTATCTCCTCGTACTCGGACGCCGGCCTCGAGATCCTGATGACGAACAAGGACATCACCAAGCTGACCCAGCTCGACGGCAAGGTCGTCGGCCACAAGGGCCACGTACCCGCCACCGTCCAGGCGATGCTGGTCAAGGCCGGAGTCAAGTGGGACTCGCTCAAGCTGGTCAAGCAGGGCTACGACCCTTCCGTACTGCCGCGCAGGCAGGGCGGGCTCGAAGCCCTCACCGGGTTCGTCTCCAACGAGCCCAACCAGCTCAAGGCGGCCGGCGACGCCGTCACGGTGTGGAGGCCGATCGACTACGGCGTCCCGAGCTCGCTCGGCGCGATGGCGGTGAATCCGGCGTTCGCCAAGGCGCACCCGCACGCCGTCGAGGACATCCTGCGCGCCGCGCTGCACGCCTACGACTACTGCTCGGCCGACGACAAGCACATCGCCGAGTGCGTCGGGTATGCGGCACAGCTGTCCGGACCGACGTACGACAAGAAGCTGAACGCGGCCATCTGGAAGACCGAGACGCAGGTCGTCAAGGAAAACGCTACGCCCGGACAGCCGTTGGGCGGCATCGACCTCAAGAACGTCGCGGCGCTCGTCGACATGCTGCACCAGTTCAAGACCGTGCCCGACAGCGTGACCCCCGCCCAGGCCAAGGGATGGTTCGACACTTCCCCCGTGAAGAACATCTACGCCGCCGACAAGCTCGTCTGGCCCGCCCCGTAGCCGCATCGCGCCGGGGCAGCCCCGCTCGGCTCCCGGCGCCTTCCGCAGCAGCGAAAATCTCACGGAAAGGCCCACCAACGTGCCCGCGAAAGAGTATGGAGTTTTCCTCCCCATCGCGAACGGGGGCTGGATGCTGTCCACGACCGCGCCACACCCCGAGGCGACCTACGCGTGGAACAAGCGCGCGGCCCTGCACGCGGAGGCCATTGGTCTCGACTTCATCATGTCGATGGCGAAGTGGCGCGGCTTCGGCGGCAGCACCGACCACTGGGGCCGCTCGCTGGAATCGATGACGATGATGGCGGCGCTCGCCGAGGCGACCAGCCGGGTCAAGATCTGGGCGACCGTGCACACCAACGTCCACAATCCCGCCATCGCCGCGAAGATGTTCACCACCCTCCAGGACATCTCCGGCGGCCGCGCCGGCATGAACATCGTCAACGGCGCCTACGCGGGAGAGTTCGAGCAGTACGGGGAGTGGGACCCGCGGCTCAGCCACGAGGACCGCTACCGGATGACGGACCTGTGGACGGAGGCTGTCACCCGGCTGTGGACCGAGGACTCCGTCACCATGCACACGCCCTACTTCGATCTCGTCGACTGTGAGTCCCGCCCGCATCCGGTCAGCCGCCCGACCATCATCAACGCGGGCAAGTCGGAGGACGCGCGCCGATTCCAGGCCACCTACGCCGACGGGGCCTTCCTCGGTGCCGCAACCCTCGACGACATGCGGGTGCTCTCGGCAGACGTCCACGGGCGGGCGAAGGCCAACGGCCGGGTCTGCAAGACCTACTCGATGCTCACCGTCGTCCAGGACGAGACCGACGAGCTGGCCGCCAAGAAGGTGAAGGAGTGGGGCGCGGGCCTCGACCGCGAGGCACTCACGCACATGCGCCGCACCTGGGGCGTGCCCGAGGACCAGGCCCGCGCGTGGGCCGAGGGCGCCGACGGCGAGGCGGCTTTCCAGACCGCGTACGTCGCGGGATCGGCGCGAACGGTCACCGATCACATCGAGTACATCGTGCGCGAGGCCGACCTGGACGGGCTCATGCTGATCTTCCCGGAGTACGACAAGGACATGCTGCTGTTCGGCGAGACCGTGCTGCCGGCCCTGCGCGACCGCGACGAAAGGGCGGTCTGATGTCCGACCTGCGCGACAGACAACTCGCCCACCTGACCCGGCCCGGCAGCAGGCCCGCGCTCGTGGTGGTCGACGTGCAACGGGACTTCGCCGATCCGGACCGCCTCAAGGACTACGGCCTGACGGATGCCGCACTGTCGGCGCTCGACCAGGCGGTCACCCGCATCGGCGACCTCGTCGACGCCGCGCGAGCGGCTGACGTGGCCGTCATGTGGGTCGAGTTGGGCAGTGCCCCGGCGAGGCCGTGGCGGTCGGGCAACTGGCTGCGCGGAGGCGACTACGACGCGCCCATGAGTCCGGACGAGCCGTGCGTCCTCGGTAAGCCCGGGGCCGACTGGTACCGCGTGCAGCCCGCCGAGGGCGAACCGCGCGTGGTCAAGCGCGGGTACAGCGGCTTCCTCGACACCGACCTCGACGCGCGGCTCCGCGGGGCCGGCTGCCGCTGGCTCACCGTCGTGGGTCTGACGAGCGAGTGCTGCGTCCACGCGACCGCCCTGGACGCCATGCAACTGGACTGGCCCGTCGTCGTCCCCCGGGACGCCACGGCCGCCTACGACCTCGACGTCAACGCCGCGGCCCTCGTGCAGATGGGACTCAACGTGGCCGTACTCAGCGACACCGACGAAATCGTCGAACTGTGGAAGAAAGGCGTGCGGTGAACGGCATGCACATCGGCTTCGACCTGTCCTTCACCCACACCGAGGGCGCGTGGGCCCGGCAGGGGTCATGGGTCGGGCAGGACTTCCCGGACGTACGCATGTACATGGAGCTCGCGCGGACGGCTGAGCGCGCCGGCGTCGGCATGCTGTTCTTCGGTGATGGCAGCGGCATCCCCAGCACCTGGCGGGGGAAGATCGAACCGGCCGTGGAGTGGGGCATCCAATGGCCGCGCCACGACATGTCACCGGTCATCGCGGCGATGTCCACCGTGACCGAGAAGGTCGGCTTCGGACTCACCTATTCGTCGACGTTCATGCACCCGTTCTACGTCGCCCGGCTGCTGAACTCGCTCGACCACGTGACGGGTGGGCGCATCGCCTTCAACGTGGTCGCCTCGACGCGCGGCGCGGACGCGGCCAACTATGGGTTCGCCGAGCTGATGGACCACGACCTGCGCTACGAGCGGATGGAGGAGTTCCTCGCGGTCTGCCGCGGGCTGTGGGACTCGGTGGCACCCGACGCCATCGTGCGTGACCGGGAGACGGGCCGGTTCGCCGACCCCTCGAAGGTGCACCCGATCGATCACCAAGGGCGCTTCTTCACCGTCAAGGGCCCCCTCGCGTCGGTACCCAGTCCGCAGCACCACCCGGTCATCGTCCAGGCGGGCAACTCGCCCCGCGGCATCGCCGCGTCAGCCCGGTTCGCCGATCTCATATTCGGCTTCGGCGGCAACCTCACGGCGCAGCAGAACCATCGCAAACTGCTCGACGAGGCACTCCTCGCCGAGGGGCGTGACCCGGCCCGTACGGGCATCCTCTGGGCCACGCAGGTCATCGTCGGCCGCACGGCGGCCGAAGCACGGGCACGCCGCGACGCCGTGCACGAGTTCTGGAACGAGGAGGCCGTCGCCACCTACCTGTCGCACAACGCCGGCTACGACCTCTCCACGCTGCCGCAGTCGTTCCGCCTGGCCGAGCTGCGCGACGAGATCGTCGCTGCCAACGCCAGTCCAGCGGGCCTCATCGGCTCGCTCGTCGCCGAGTTCGGTGAGAACCACACGATGAGCCGCGGCGAGTTCTTCGCACACGGCCGAGGGAGCGCGACGGGACTGGACCACAGCATCGTCGGCGACCCCGCCACCGTCGCCGACGCCTTGGAGGAGAACTTCGCCGCGACCGGATCACGCGGCGGCTACATGCTCTCCTGCCCGCTGGCCATGCCCTCGGGCTTCGCCGAGATCAGCGAGCTGCTGCTGCCCGAGCTGCGCCGCCGCGGCGCGCTCGCACCGGCCTACCCCGGCGCCACTCTGCGCGAGAACCTGGCGGTGTGAGATGACTGCAGGGAGCGAGCGTCGTCACTGGCTCGCCCTCGGCAGCCTGTGCGCGGGGTTCTTCATGCTGCTGCTGGACAGCACCGTCACCTCGGTCGCGCTGCCCGCGCTGATCACCGGCCTGCACACCAGCGAGACCCTCGCGATCTGGGTCAACAGCAGCTACCTCATCGCCTATGCGGTGCCCCTGATCGCCGCGGGACGGCTGGGGGACCGCTACGGCCACCGGCGCGTCCACCTGATCGGACTCGCGGCCTTCACGCTCGGTTCACTGCTGTGCGCGCTGGCCCCCACCGTCGAGGCACTCATCGGATGGCGGATGGCACAGGGCGTCGGTGCCGCGCTGATGACGCCGCAGTGCCTCACCCTCATCAAGGCGCTGTTCCAGCCGCCGCGCCTCGCCGTCGCGCTCGGCATCTGGGGCGCGGTCGGCGGAGCCGCGGTGGCCGCCGGGCCGCTGGTCGGTGGCCTGCTCGTCGCTATCGGAGGCTGGCCCGCGGTGTTCTGGGTCAACGTCCCGGTCGGCGTCGCGGCGATGGTCGCGGTGTCCGTGTTCGTGCCCGCCCTGCCCCGTCAGGAGACGGGCATCCCGGTGTGGGCGTTCTGCGCGAACGCGACCGGCGTCGGCGCACTCGTCCTCGGCATCCAGGGCACGGACGCCGCGAGCGCCTTCGTGCTGGGCGTCCCCCGCTGGCTGCTGACCGTCACCGGCGCGCTGGTCGTCGCGGCCGTGGTCTGGCTGCAGCGTCGCGACGGGCAGCGCGCGCTGGTGCCGGTCGCGTTGCTGCACAGTCGCGGATTCGTCATCGCGGCCTGGGGCGGCGCCGCCGCGGCCTTCAGCGCGGGCTCGGTCATGATCCCGCTGATGCTGTACCTCCAGCAGGAGCGCGGGCTCGCCCCTGGACCGGCGGCGCTCACCCTCGTACCGATGGGCGTGCTGTGCCTGCTCGGCGCTCCGTTCTCGGCCCGGCTCAACAACGGAATCGGACCACGCGCCGTCGCCGTCATCGGATCGTCCGCGCTCGTCCTGTCCATCGGGGCCTCGGCGGTACTCGTCGCGATGGACGCACCGGTCCCCGCACTGACCGCCGCCTTCGCGGTGTACGGAGTGGCCAACTCGTTCGTCTGGTCACCGCTGTCGATCGCGGCGGTGACCACGGTCGCTCCGGACGAGGTCGGGGCAGCGTCGGGGACCTTCAACGCCATGAAGCAACTCGGCGCGGTGCTGGGCAGCGCGGCCTGCGCCGTTCTCCTGGCCGGGTTCGGCTACGCCCCCACCCTCGGCGGACTCGCCGCCACCGGACTGCTCTGCCTCCTCGCATCCGTGCTCCTGCGAGTCGACCGTCCCGGAGCCGACTCTCCCGCGGCGTCCGCCGCCGCGCCCCCTCTACCGACAGGAGTCGCCTGATGAAGGCTGTCGCCGTCATCGGAAACCCCAAGCCCGGCTCGCGCACCCGTGACGCCGCCGAACGCCTCGCCGCAGCCCTCGATCTGGACTGCGAGGTCCTCGAAGTCGCCGCGCTCGGGGCCGGCCTGGTCGCCTGGGGCGACCCGGAGGTCACCGCGGCCGTCGAACTCGTGCGGTCCGCCGACATCGTGATCGCGGCATCACCCACCTACAAAGGCACCTACACCGGCCTGCTCAAGATCTTCCTCGACCAGTTCCCCACCGCGACGGGCCTGGCGGACCAGGTGGCGTTGCCCCTCATGCTCGGTGCGGGACCAGCGCACGCGCTCGCCCCCGAACTCACGCTCAAACCAGTGCTCGTCGAACTCGGTGCGACCTGCCCCGCGCAGGGTCTCTACCAACTCGACTCCACCTACACAACGGATGACTCACTCGCCCGCTGGGCCGGGCAGTGGAGCCGCATTGTGCTCGAAACCGCTAGGACGAGGACCGCACGATGACCACGATGGAAGCCCTCACCTCGGATCTCGGCGAGCTGAAGAGAGCGTTCGCCGCATTCCCCTCAGGAGTCGCCGCCCTCTCGGCGCGGGTCCACGGTCACCCGACCGTCATGATCGTTTCGTCGTTCGCCGTCGGGATCTCCGCCGACCCGCCCCTGGTCGCCTTCGCCGTGCAGCACAGCTCGACGACCTGGCCGGTGCTGTCCCGCGCGCAGACGATCGGAGTGTCCGTCCTGGGCGAGGAGCACAGCGGCAAGGCACACCAACTCGCGTCCCCCAGCAAGGAAGAACGGTTCGCCGGCCTCGGCACGGTCGAAGGAGCATCCGGCGCCATCTTCCTGGAGGGCGCGCCGGTCTGGCTGGAGTGCACGATCGAGCACAACTATCCAGCCGGCGATCACGAGATCATCGTGCTGCGTGTACTCGCCATGATGGCCGACGACGAGCGCAATCCGCTCGTCTGGCACCGACGGACGTTCAAGATGCTGGCCGACTGAGGCGGGATGCCGGCGCCACGACGGGCCGGCATGGCTGGGAGCAACTCACCACCCTGCCGGGCTTTGCTCTGGTGGGGTGTGGCTGCCGGTCCGCTGAGGGCCTTTCAGAGGTCGGGAAGGCGTTCACCTTGGCGCCGAACGCGACGAAGTACTGGAAGAGGAACCCGCGGCCGGGTTCCCAATCCGAGGGCGAGCGGGGGCCGCATGACCGGCCGAGCCGACCCCTGACCACACCCCACAGCGCCACGGCAGCGGTGGAGGCACAGGTGTGCCGGCTGCGGCAGACCCGCAAACGCGGACCAGCCCGCCTCGACCCGATCCTGGGCGTGCCCGCCTCGTCCGTGCACCGCGTCCTGATCCGCCGCGGCCTGAACCGCCTGGCCTTCCTGGGCCGGCCCACCGGCCAGGTCATCCGCCGCCACGAACGCCACCAGCCCGGCGCACTCATCCACGTCGACGTCAAGAAACTCGGCCGCATCCCCGACGGCGGAGGCCACAGAGTCCTCGGCCGCCGAGCAGGCCGCGCCCGACGCGGCAGCATGGGCTTCGCCTGGCGGCAGGCGCTGGCCGACCTCGGCGCAACCGGCAAACTCACCCGCGCCTACCGGCCCCAGGCCATCGGCAAGGTCGAACGCTTCCACCGCACCCCGCACCGCGAGTGGCGCTGTGGGCGGCGAATGAGCCGATCCGGCCGGCCAGTTGGATGCGAAGGCGCCGATTGGTCCTCTGTGACCATGGCTGAACTTTGACGGTGAGGTCGTTGTGGCAGTTCCGTGAAGGGTCCTTTATCAGCCAGACACAACATGACTGGTTGTCGATGCGCGCCACTGCCTGCATGCCGGGAAAACGTCCGATGGGCGGACGTATGTCCGAATTGGGTGGACCTTGTTCGCACCTGAGCGATTTCTCTCCGTAGTGTGACCGAATGAGAGCAAGTGCCGTTTCCTATCGCACACTTGGGGTGGCATGCAAGTGGTCGTGTTTCGGTCAACCTTGTAGGGTGATCTTGGCTGAGATGGATCGATAAGTAGACAATATTCCGGGCAGTCAGCCTGGGCGAGGCGCCACTGCCCGACGAATGACCTCCGGATCCGGACGGACACGGGGGCAGTTGTAGGAGGGGTTGTGGAACGCTATTTCACCAGCGGGTGGCACGAGGACATGCGACACAGGGTGCGTGAGTTCGCAGAGCGAGATGTGCGTCCGCGGATAGCGGAGATGGAGGCTTCGCGTGCGGTGGCCCATGGCCTGTCCAGGCTCATCGCCCGGCAGGGCTGGATCGGCGTGACCATTCCCAAGGCGTACGGCGGGATGGGGGCCGGGCACTTGGCCAAGACGATCATCATTGAGGAGCTTGCCCGCGTCAGCGGGGCCATGGGAGCCATGGTGCAGGCCTCCCAGCTCGGCGTCGCCAAAATCATTCACTTCGGCAGCGCGCAGCAGAAAGGGACCTGGCTACCGCGTATCGCAGCGGGCGACTGTCTGCCGACGATCGCGGTCACCGAACCGGAGTCGGGCGGACACGTCCTGGGGATGGGCAGCACCGCCGTCCGCGACGGCGACGAGTACGTCCTCAACGGCCGCAAGGTCTTCGTCGGCAACAGCCATGTCGGAGACCTGCACGGCGTGGTCGTGCGTACGGGTGAGGGATCGAAGGGACTGTCCGCCTTCCTCGTCGAGGCCGACCGCCCCGGCTTCTCGCTCGGCGAACTGCGGCCCGCCATGGGCCTGCACGGCTTCAGTTTCGGTGAGCTGATCTTCGACAACTGCCGGGTACCGGCGGCGAATCTGCTCGGCGCCGAGGGGCAGGGCCTTGCCGTCGCCTACTCGTCGAGCATTCTCTACGGCCGGCCCAATCTGACCGCGGTCTCCCTGGGTATCCACCAGGCCGTCTTCGAGGAGACGACCGCCCTGTGCATCGAGCGTGAGCGGTACGGTGCGCCGCTGGGTGAACTCGGCAACATCAAGCTGAAGTTGGGCAGGATGAAGTCACGGCTGATGACGGCCCGGTTGGCCGCCTACCACGCTGTCCACCTGCTCGACCAGGGGCTGCCGTGCGACGCGGAGCTGATGAACGCCAAACTCCTCAACGTCGAGGCGGCCGTCGATTCGACCCGCGACGGGATGGAGATCCACGCCGCGAGCGGCTTGTTCACCGACCGCCCGGTGGAGCGTTATCTGCGCGACGCCCACCACATCTACGCACCCGCCGGCACCTCCGACATCCAGCTGCTGCGGCTCGGCGAGATCGCGCTCGGCATGGCCAAGGGCCAGTGGTCCGAGCACCTGGCCGATCTCGTACGAACCGTGGAACCGCCGCGTAGGGACGAACAGCTGGAGCCGGCCGGCCACGCCGGCTGAACCACGGGGAGCCCCGGACACAGTGTCGTGCCCGCGGCTCCCACATCTGGTTCAGGGGTCTTCCACGGGAAACGGAGGCCGCTCATGCGCGCTCAGAGCTCGCCCCGTTCCTCCATGGTGTGGATCCGCTCGACCAGTTGCTGCGCCATCGACTTGATGGTCGCCAGCCCCTCCCGCCCCCAGGGGTGGGTGTCCGTGTCCACCACGCAGATCGTCCCCAGGGCCATGCCCGTCTTCCAGTCGATCAGCGGCGCGCCCATGTACGAGCGGATACCGATCTCGTCCACGACACGATTCCCGGCGAACCGCGGATAGTCGCAGACGTCCTCCAGCACCAGCGCCTTCTTGCGCACGACGACGTGCGGGCAGTAACCCTGATCACGCGTCATCGTGCGACCGACCTGCTCCTGCTGCGGTGCCGGCTCCAGGTGCACTCCCGGCCGACCGGCGGCGTAGAGGCCGGCGAAGTACTGACGGTTCTCGTCGATGAAGTTGACCATCGAGAAGGGTGCGCCGGTGATCTGGGCCAGGTTGCGTGCGAACTCGTCGAAGTCCGGGACAGGGGCGTCTCCGATACCGAGTTCGCGCAGCCTGGCCACCCGGGCAGGTGCGTCCCGGTCCTCCGGGGTCAGCAGCAGATGGCTGGTCGGGTCGTACTGGGACTGGGACTGGGACTGGCTGTAGGGAACCGGGGCTGACATGCAGGCTCCAATCGGTTGCGTTGAGCGGTCTCAGCGCAACGGGTTAAGCTCCGCGGGCGATGCGCCGGGAGTCGAGGCGAGCAGGTGCTGTACGAGGGCGATCAACACGCGGGTTCCGGAGTTGCACTGCCGCGCGTCGCACATCACGACGGGTACGTCGGGCTTGAGGCCGAGGGCCGAGCGAACCTCTTCGGAGGTGTAGCGATAGCCACCGTCGAACTCGTTGACGGCCACGATGAAGCCGATGCCACGCCGTTCGAAGAAGTCGACGGCGGCGAAGCAGTGGTCCAGCCGACGGGTGTCCGCGAGAACCACGGCGCCCAGCGCCCCGCTGGACAGCTCGTCCCACATGAACCAGAACCGCTCCTGCCCGGGCGTGCCGAACAGGTACAGGACGTAGTTCTGGTCCAGGGAAATGCGACCGAAGTCCATCGCCACGGTGGTGGTCGACTTGTCCTCGATGCCTACCAGGCTGTCCGTCCGGACGCTGACCTGAGTCAGCAGTTCCTCAGTGCTGAGCGGTTCGATCTCGCTCACCGCTCCGACGAACGTGGTCTTGCCGACCCCGAAGCCTCCGGCAATGAGGATCTTCAGGGCGGTGGGGAAGGGGTCAGAGCCGCTTGCGAAGACCATGCAGCACCGCCTCCAGGAGGTTTCGGTCGGTCGGGGAGGTCGCCTCGAGGGCATTGGGCGCTCGCGCGGAGAGTGCCTGGTACGTCACGAGGTCGGACAGCAGAACTTTGGTGATGACGGCCGGCAACCGCAGGTGAGCGGCCACCTCGGCAACCGTCACGGGCGCGTCGCACAGAGCGAGCACCCGGTCGTAGTCGGGGCCGAGGTAGGTCTGGGGCCGAATGCCCGTGGCCATCACGAGGGTGAGGAGGTCGAAGTGCGCCGAGGGACGGGTGCGCCCATTACTGACGGCATACGGACGTACCAGCCGCCCGGCCTCGTCGTCGAGCCACGACCCGTCCTCCGTGTCCGACATCCTCAGCGCCCCGGATCCATCGACGACGCGCCGGCCGTCTGCTGTCGGACCGGTGTAGCGAGATACGGCCGAACACTCTTGACCAGCATGGCCATCTCGTAGCCGAGCACGGCCGCATCGGCCTGCCGATCGGCCAGGACAGCCAGACAGGCGCCGGAGCCCGCCGCGCATACGAACATCAGGGCGGTGTCCAACTCGACCACCACCTGCCGCACGTCGGCTCCCTCGGCGAACTGCATGCCCGCGCTGCGGGCGAGCGAGTGGAGACCGGACGCGAGGGCGGCCAGGTGGTCTGCTTCGGTTGCGGTCTCGAACCCGTCAAAGGCCTTCGCGAGTCCGTCGGAGGACAGCAGCAGGGCGCTGCGGGTGTAGGGGACCCTCTGGACGAGTCCGGCCAGAAGCCAGTCGAGATTCTTCGGCTGGCCGGCATGCGTGTCGCTCACGGTGGCGTCTTCTCCTTGCTGCAAGTGGGGGCCTGCGGTCAGCGAGAGCCGTCGGTGGGGGGCTCGTCGGATTCGTTGTCGGCCAGGCTGACTCCGCGCCGGAACGTGGCCATCAGCCCCGGATCGTGCTCCACCTCTTCATCCTCGGACCTGCGAGAGACAGGACCGTTCCGGAGCTCCGGCACCAGGTGCTCCTGTGCGTGGCGCTGCGGCAGCGGTGGCCGCTCGTCCCGGGGGACCCTGCCGTACGCGGACTCGCCGTCACGCGGTGCCGTCGCTCCCGCGCCCCGGGCATGCTGCTGTGGGGGCATCGGCGCGGACGCGGTAGTGACCGGCGGCAACGGCTGCCGAAGCGACGGCGGTGGGGTCACCGGCCGGGCAGGGGAGGCTTGCACGGCCGGCTGTTGCGCCGGGGCGACTTGGGCCGGCCGGGGGGCGGGGGCAACCTGGGCCGGCTGGGGCATGTCGGTGGCCGCCTGGGCGGGGGCCTCGGCAGGCTCGTCGCCGAGCAGCCCGCGCGGGATGATCAGGACGGCCTGGATGCCGCCGTAGATGTTGCTCTGCAGCCGGACCGCGATGCCGTGGCGGCGGGCCAGCGCGGACACCACGTACAGGCCGATGCGGCCGTCGGCCAGCAGCTTGCTGAGATCGATGTGGTCCGGCTCGGCGAGCAACGCGTTGATCCGCGCCTGCTCCTGTGGAGGCATGCCCAGACCGCGGTCCTCGACTTCGACGGCAAGCCCGGAGGTCACGCGCTGGGCGCGCAGCAGTACTTGGGTATGGGGCTCGGAGAACGACGTGGCGTTCTCGACCAGTTCGGCCAGCAGATGGATGACGTCGGCGACGGCATGGCCGCGCAGTGTGCCCTCGATCGGCGGCACCAGCTTCACCCGGGAGTACTGCTCGACCTCGGCGATCGACGAACGCAGCACCTCGGTCAGGGTCACCGGGCGGGTCCACTGCCGGCGGGACACCGAGCCGCCGAGCACGGCGACGTTCTCCGCGTGGCGGCGTATGCGGGTGGCCAAATGGTCGACGTGGAAGAGGCCCTTGAGCAGTTCCGGGTCCTCGACCTCGTTCTCGAGCTGGTCGAGCATGCTGATCGCGCGGTGCACGAGTGACTGCAGTCGCCGGGCGAGGTTGACGAAGACCTCGACCTTCTCCTCACTGTCCGGCGAGGCGGTCCGGGAGGACTGTGCCGTCTGCGCCACGACTGTCCGGGCCTGCCACATGGCGACGCTTATCTCGTATGCGAGACGGCCGACTGGATCTGTCCGAGGTGAAGCCTGATCGGTGAACGGAACCTGCCCCACCGGCTCGCCCCGCTCCAGCCGCTGCAGCAGGTCCTGCAGGTCGGACTGGCCTGCGGCGACGGCGCGGCGCAGTGACGCATGCTGCCGCGATACCCCTCGGGCCTCGGCGCGGGCGACGAACGCGGCACCGACCAGAACGGCACCACCCAGGACGGCGCCGCCGGTGAGCACGGCCCAGGTGGCCGCGTCGGCGGCGCCGTCCTGGGTGAGCAGGACGAAGACGATCACAGCGGCGGCCAGGACCGCCATGGATGCTGCGGGAACGACAGCGAGGCGCATCGCGTGGGAGCGGTTGGCCGAAACTGTCGGTCCCTCCTGAGCGGGTGGCCTGGCATGTCTGTTCCGTGCCGGGCCCGTGGCGGTCACCCGACCGGGCTCCGAACGCGCTGCATAAGTCGGGGTTTCGGGCATCGGAGTCCTCTCGATCAACCAGTTCGGACACACTTCGCGCAGCGCGGACCGAACCGTCAACTCGGCACAGGAACCGGACAGTTAATAGGACAGCCACCCTACGCCACCCTCCTCGACCTGGCGTACCCGCACCCTCCGACAGAAAGGCGACCCTGGCCTGCTGAAACGATCCTCTGGCCTCCCCGCAACGTGAGTCGATGCGCGCTGACATGGCAAAGGGTCGATTTGCCGTGTATGGCGACACGTTGGAGCAAAGCGCGCGGGCGCGACCGTAGGCCATGGTGGCGAGAAAGACGCGATACGGCAGTCGCTCACGGATCGGCGATATATCTTTAATGTTCCAATTCAGGATTATCTATAGTTATGTCAGGGTGGATTGGCAGTTGCTGATCGGGGTATGGGGGTGGTCGATGACCTCGTTGGTGGAGACGTTGAGGGCACGGGCGTGGGCGGCGCGGGAACGGGTGGAGGAGTCACGTTCACAGCTCGCCGCCGTGGAGAAGGAGTACGCCGTCGCGAAGGCGAAGCTGTCCCGCTTGGGGATCACTCAAGACGCGGTGACGGAGCTACTCGCTGAGGATCACGGCGGCTGAGGGGACCCTCCAACCGGCCCTGGGCGGCACCCGATCCGAGGCGGACCGGCGCCCCACCGACGGGCCACATCCTGCACAAGGCAGTGACCTGTGTCATCACGCTGCGGTGTCGTCCCGCCACCAGTGGTCACTCCGGGAATCGAGCTTCCGACCGTTGGAGATGGCTGAGGGGAGTCTTTTGGCGTAACGGCTCACGTGTCGATTCGCCACTTTCTGTCACGAAATGTAACAGTATGCATATGATCTCGTCACAGAAGGCCGACCTGAGCAACGTCGACAGCTGCCGCCGCCGCAGGGCCGCTACAGCACTCGTAGTCGTGACGACCGCAGTGATACTTGGTTTCACGGCGACAGCGGAGGCCCTGCCGTACGCCCAGGCCGGGCCCGACTGGGACGCCATCGCTCAATGCGAGTCCGGCGGTAACTGGAAGGCGAACACCGGTAACGGCCACTACGGCGGCCTGCAGTTCCTGCAATCCAGCTGGGTCGCGGCCGGCGGACTCAAATACGCCAGGCGAGCGGACCTGGCCACCCGCAGGGAACAGATCGCGGTGGCCAAACGCCTGGCCGCCCTGCAGGGGATTTCGGCGTGGTCCTGTGCGTGAGCGACTGCCTACTGCGGCTCGGTCGCGATCTGGATCAGGTTGCCGCAGGTGTCGTCGAAGACGGCGGTGGTGACAGGGCCCATTTCCAGGGGCTCCTGGGTGAAGCGGACGCCGAGGCCGCGCAGGCGCTGGTACTCCGCGTTCACGTCGTCGACGGCGAACTGGGCGAGCGGGATGCCGTCCTGAACGAGCGTGTCGCGGTAGGTCTTGACGGCCGGGTGGTCGGCGGGCTCGAGGAGGAGTTCGGTGCCGTCGGGCTCCTCGGGCGAGACGACGGTCAGCCACCGGTCCTTCTCGCCCACCGGGACGTCGTGCTTCTTCGCGAAGCCGAGGATCTCGGTGTAGAAGTGCTCGGCCTTGGCCTGGTCGTCGACGAAGACGCTGGTCAGATGGATCTTCATGGGGTGCTCTCCTGCGGTCCGGATGCGTCGGGCACGAGCCATCGCTCGGCGATCTGCCGCAGCGGGGCTGTGTTGAGGTCGTGGAACTTGTAGCGGCCCTCCCGTCTGGTCTCGACGAGCCCGGCGGCCTCCAGCACGGCGAGGTGCTGCGAGACCGCCTGGCGCGAGATGCCGAGCTGGTGCTTCATGCTCAGGCGGGAGCAGATCTCGAACAGTGTCTGTCCGGACTTCTCCGTGAGTTCGTCGAGGATGGTGCGGCGGGTGGGGTCGGCCAAGGCTTTGAAAAGTTCGTCGGCCACGACTCCATGATAGGTAACTGTTCACTTGCCTATCAAGTCGTAGGAGTTCTCCGGCTGGGTGACGGGCCGCCGGCGTCTCGGCATGGTGAACGACCAGCTTGCCGCGTGGGACTGCGAAGTGTTGGGGCGGATGGCCGCTATGTGTTCCGTGGGCCGTAGTGGTTCAGGAACATGTCGACGCCGCTGGTGATGAGGCGGTCCGTCAGGTCCTCGTCGATGTGCGTGCCGTAGGAGCTGAAGACCATGTGGGGGAAGACCAGGAGCCCGTAGAACTGGAGGATCGCGGTCTGCAGGTCGGGGATCTCCAGTCGGCCTTGCTCGGTGAGGGTGCGCAGGGCGTTGGCGACTGCGGGGTGGTGGCTCTCCGCACCGCGGTGCTTCCAGGCCTCGCCCAGCTCGGGGAAGCGGTGGAGTTCGGCGGCGACGAGGTTGCGCAGGGCGGTGACCTCGTGGTTGGTGCGGACGGCGTGGACCCAGGTGCGGGCCGCCTCGACGAGGGCGGTCCGTAGGTCCTCGGCCTCGGCCAGGCCCTCCAGCGCGGTCGCCGACTCGCCGGCGAGGGGCTCGTCGAGTGCGTTGGTGATGACCGCCGTGAACAGGGCTTCCTTGCTGCCGAAGTGGTTGTAGACGGTCACCTTGGACACGCCTGCCTCGGCGGCGATGGTGTCCATGCCCACGCCGAACCCCTCCCGCAGGAACAGCTCGCGGGCGGCCCGCACGATGGCCTGCCGCTTGAGCTCCGCGCGGGGTCCGCTGGGGGGTCGTTTGACGCTCTCCACGCTCATGAGTCGACCCTAGCATCCACCTGAACTGTACGGTTGAGTTCATCTGAACTGAACAGTATGGTTCAAGTGAAGGGGTTGACCCGACCGCAACCACTCGCCCGAAGGACCCGTCATGACCCACTCCGCAGCCGGTGCGCCGCACACGGCCGAACACGGCCACCACCCGCACGCTGACCCGCACGCCGACCCGCGCCGCTGGGCGGCACTCGCACTGATCTGCCTCGCGCAGTTCATGCTGATCCTCGACATCACCGTCGTGAACGTCGCTCTCCCCGACATGGCGGCCGACCTCGACCTCGGCCGGGAGACCCTGACCTGGGTGGTCACCGCTTACACCCTCTGCTTCGGCGGGCTGATGCTGCTCGGCGGCCGGCTCGCCGACGCCCTCGGCGCCCGCCGCACCCTGCTCGCCGGACTCGCCCTCTTCACCGCCGCCTCACTGGTCACCGGTCTGGCCGAGAACGCTCCGGCGCTGCTCGGCGGCCGGATCGGCCAGGGCGTCGGCGCGGCCCTGCTGTCTCCGGCCGCGCTCGCCCTCGTCACCACGAGCTTCCACGGCGCCGAACGCAACAAGGCGCTCGGCGTCTGGGCGGCGATCGGTGGCACCGGCTCCGCGGCCGGCGTACTGCTCGGCGGAGTGCTGACCGACGGGCCCGGCTGGGAGTGGGTGTTCTTCATCAACGTGCCGGTCGGGCTGCTCCTGCTGGTCGCCCTGCCCGCCTTCGTCCCGGCCCGCGCTCCGCAGCCCGCACGGCTCGACATCCCGGGCGCGCTCCTCGTCACCGCGGGCACCGCCGCCCTGATCTACGGCCTGGTCAAGGCGGGGGACACCGGCTGGGGGGACGCCTCGACCCTGCTGCCGCTGGCCGGTGCGGTGCTCGCGTACGCGGCCTTCGCGGCGGTCGAACGGGCCAGTCAGGCCCCGCTGATGGATCTGCGGATGTTCACCCGGCGGCCGGTGCTCGCCGGGGCCTTCCTGATGCTGGTCGCCACGGCCCTGCTGATCGCGTTCTTCTTCCTCGGATCCGTCTATCTGCAGCACGTCCGGGGTTTCAGCCCGCTGAGGACCGGGCTGGTGTTCCTGCCCGTCGCCGTGGCCACCGGCATCGGCGCCCACCTCGGGTCCCGGCTCGTCGGCCGGATCGGCAGCCGCCCGACCGCTGTCGCGGGCATGGTCGTCGCGGCCGTCGGAAGCATCCCGCTGACCCGGCTGTCGGAGACCGGCAGCGTGTACGCCGGGCTCCTGCCCGGCTTCGTGATCGCCTCCGTCGGCATCGGCGCCGTGTTCGTCACCGCCACGACCACGGCGCTGGCGATGGTGGAGCACCGGGAGGCGGGGCTCGCCTCCGGGGTCGTCAACACCTTCCACGAGGTGGGTGGTTCGATCGGCGTGGCCGTCGTCTCCACCGTCGCGGCGTCCGGCTTCGAGCGAGGAGCGGTGGGTGGCTTCGCCGACGCGTTCACGGTGTGCGCCGTGGCCGCCGCCGCCGGCGCCGTCGTCGCCCTGGGCCTCGTACCGCGCGGCAAACCACAGTCGACCGGCGGCCCGCACGTGCACTGAGCAGGGCTGGCCGTCGAGCAGGGCTGGCCGTTGACCGGGACTGGCCGTTGACCGGGACTGGCCGTCGACCAGTTGTGGCCGTCGGCTGGGAGCGCCCGTCGACCGGGACCGGCCGTCGACCGGGACCGGCCGTCGACCGGGACTGGCCGTCGACCGGGACTGGCCGTCGACCGGGACTGGCCGTCGACCGGGACTGGCCGTTGACCGGGACTGGCCGTCGACCAGTTGTGGCCGCCGACCAGGACCGGCCGCCGACCAGTTCTGGCCGGTCGGCTGGGAGCGCCCGTCGACCAGGACCGGCCGTCGGCCAGGAGCGACCAGGCCCGAGCGGTCTCCGGGGCCGCGGTATCGGCGCCCGACCGCAAGCCGGGCGCCGATACCGCTCATGTCAGGCCGACGAGGTGGCCCTCTGGCCGAGGTGCCGGGCGAAGAACCGGACCGCGCTGTCGGCCTCGAACCTGGGCACCTCCTTGTGCGTGCCCGCGTTGGCGTGCAACGTCTTCTCCTTCGCGGCGAAGGCGTCGAACAGCGCGAGACCGGACTCGCGCGGGATGTGCTCGTCGTCCCACTGGAGCACGAACTCGACAGGGATGGTGATCTGCTTCGCCGTCTCGGCCAGCGACTCGTGCCAGAAGATGCCGAAGACCGCGGCGGTGATCCTGGGGTCGGCTGCCGCCAGCGGCACTCCGATCGCGGTGCCCATGTTCAGGCCGAAGTAGCCGACCGGCCCTTCGGCGCCGATCTCCGGCAGTTCCTGGAGGGCGTCCAGGGCCGCCTGCCACTCGGGCACGGCCCGCTCCGCCAGGTGGGCGTTGTAGCGGACGACGACCGGGCCCTCCGGCTCGCCCGCCGCCCTCGCCCGGTACAGCGCGGCGATCTCCTGCTCGTCGTACGCCGTGCGTGGCCGGCCGCCGTGACCGGGCGCGTCGATGACGGCGACGTGGAAACCGCCGCCGGTCACGAGGCGGTGCGCACGGCCCGTCATCGCCGGCCACTTCTTGTGCGTGCCGCCACCGTGGCCCATCAGCACCAGGGGCGCGCGACCGGCGCCGGAAGCCGGCGACCAGAGCACGCCGGGAACCTCGCCCACGGTGAAGTCGCGTTCGACCATACCGTTCGACGACGACTCGCCGGTGAACTTCAAAGACTGCATGGGGTGTTGTCCTTCGGGAGTGCCTTGTTGTCGAGGCGCTCCCGGCGACACCTACGTCAATCGCCCGACCGTGACGAAGAGAGGGAGCACCCACATGGAAACAGCGTTCATGGGTCTCACCTCCTCGGGCGGTGTCGCGGTCGCCCGCAAGCTACCAGCCCGAGCACCGCCCCGCCCAACCCTTTTCCAGGAACCGCTTACCATCACCCGTGATGACGAGCCGGGCGCAGTCGGCGCAGCGCGGACCCCGCGGCGCGTGGTGGACCACGCTCCCCGCGGTGCTCTGCCCTGCCCTGGCCGCCCTGCTCGTGGCCGGAGTGATGTGCCTGGGGTACGTGGCGCACGGCGACCGCGCCGCTCCCATGACCGCCATGCCCAGCGTGTCCCGCGCGCCGATGCCGGGGGGCAGCCCGGTCGACCATCACGCCACGGCGACCGGACACCTCGGAGATTGCCACTCCGCGGATACGTGCTGCGCTCCGGCCGTCCATGAGGTGGCAGCGGTGCTCGCCGCACGCGTCCAGCCCGTGTCGGCGACCGTGCCCCGCATGCCGGATCTCCCCCGGCGGCAGGGCGATCCCACGCTCCTCGCCCAACCACCACCGGCGAGCGGTGCTCCCGATCTCCACGTCCTTCAGGTGCTGCGGACCTGAGCCGGATGCCATGACGCCGTGCGCTCACGCATGCGCCCGCGCCGAACGACATCCACTCCACCCGTGCACCTCCCGCCGTACGGCGGGAGAAGAATGAGGACATCCAGCCATGAGCAAGACGAGCAAGAGGGCCGCCGCCGCTTCGCGCAAGGCCCGCATAGAGGAGCTGCGCCGCGCCGAAAGGGCACGCGAACGTCGCAACCGCGTCATCACCGTCAGCGTCAGCGCGGTCATCGTCGCCGGGCTGGTCGGCTTCGGCGCGTACGCCCTCAACAGCGCCGACGAGAAGGACGAGCAGCAGGCCGCCGCCGCGAAGAAGCCCGTACGCGGCGAGAAGACCTGGGATGCGAAGAAGCTCGGCCGCAACCACGTTCAGAAGGCCGTCGACTACCCGATGAACCCGCCCGTCGGCGGCGACCACAACCAGGCCTGGATGACCTGCGACGGCACCGTCTACACCAAGCCCATAGCCAACGAGAACGCCGTCCACTCCCTCGAACACGGTGCGGTCTGGGTGACGTACAACGACAAGGTCACCGACGCTGACGTCAAGAAGCTCAGTGACAAGGTCTCCAAGACCCCCTACACCTTGATGAGCCCCGTCGACGACCAGCCCGGAACGATCATGTTGTCGGCCTGGGGCTCCCAGCTCTCCGTGGACAAGGCGTCGGATCCGCGAGTCGAGCAGTTCCTCACCAAGTACGTCCAGGGTTCGCAGACCCCCGAGCCGGGTGCCGCTTGCAGCAACGGACTGACCGCCTCATGACCTGGTAGAGGCTGAGATGACAACTCACCCCGGCGTTCTCCTCCCATCGGAGTCCCCCCACCACCGACTGACGACGGGGGAGAGCCGGATCGACGCCGAGGAGCTGCCGGTCGGCCCACCGCCGGGCGTCGTGCCCCGTGCCGAACCCGCGCTGTTCGCGGCGGGATGCCCGGCTCGGCGCGCCGCTCGCCGGACTCGCCGTCGCCCCGGACGGCACGCTGCTGCTCTCGGCCAACGGAGAGGGCACCGTGCTGCGGCTGACCTCCCCGGCAGGTCAGGTCCACCAGGCCCACAGCGAGCAGCCGGGAGTGAGTAGCCGGGAGTGAGCAGCCGGGTCTGAGGCCGTCTCGCGTGCGGTCTCCCGGGATGGCTGTCTCGGGAGACCCAGTCCTGGGGCTGGTCCCGGGACACCCAGTCCCGGGGCTGATCCCGGGAGCTCCAGTCCGGGACGGGCGCGGGGGAGCGCCGTGGTCAGACGGCGGACCAGCCGTCGTCGACCGGCAGGACGGCCCCGTTGACGAAGGCGGCGGCGTCGGAGGCGAGGAAGACGATGGCGTCGGCCTGCTCCTCCGCGCTGCCCAGTCGGCCGATGTTGGCGCCGATCAGTTGGCCGATCACGGCCGGGCCATGGGCCTCGGGGTCGGCGTCGACCTTGATGGAGGTCACCGTCGGCCCGGGGGCGACGAGGTTGGCGCGGATGCCCTGTTTGCGGTACATGACGGCGAGGTTCTTGACCAGGCCGATGACGCCGTGCTTGGAGGCGGTGTAGGCCGCGCCCGCCGCGCTGCCGCGCAGGCCCGCCTCGGAGCCGGTGAAGACGAGGGAACCGCGGCCCGCGGCCAGCATGTGCGGCAGCGCCGCGCGGGTGAGCAGGAAGGGGGCGGTCAGGTTGATCCGGATGACCCGCTCCCACTCCGCGTCGTCGGTCTCGCCGAGCGCCGACATGCGGTCCATGATCCCGGCGTTGTTCACCAGGACGTCCAGGCCGCCGAACGCCTCCACGGCACGCTCGACGACCTGGTCCACCACCCGCTGGTCGCTCAGATCGCCGACGACCGCGAGGGCGACACCCCCGGCGGTCTCTATCTCCTTGACGGTCTCTTCGGCGCCCTCCCGGCTCAGGTCGGCCACCAGTACCTTGGCGCCTTCCCGCGCGAACTTCAGGGCCGCGGCCCGGCCGATGCCGGACGCCGCTCCCGTGACGACGACGCCGCGTCCCGCCAAACCGGTGCTGACCATGGGTACTCCTCGACTCCTCGGCGGTTGCTCGCTGCCTCAGACAAGCAGTGAGCATTACTTGAGTCAAGCAATGGAGGAGCCGGATGGCCGAGTAAGCCGGCACCGGCACGGGCATGAGAACGCCGGTGGGGTCCGGACGCCGGACCGCGTTCGGACCCCACCGGCGTTCACGACGTGAAGGCGTCGGTCATGCCATCGCCGTTTGCGCGGGCTCGGTGGTTTCCGTGCGGGCGGAAGGCTCGGTGCCGGTTTGCCGGCGTCGCTCCTCCTGCTCGGCCCGCTTCCGCGCCGCCTGCTCGCGGGTCACCACTTCGGTGGCGGCGCCGATGGCGACCGCGATCGGCCACTCCAGGGCTCCGGCCACGGCCATGCCGCCGAGGAGCCCGTAGTAGGCCATCTTGCGGGGCGAGGGGAGCGCCGCGGTGCTCCTGCGGGCGCCGGTGAACAGGTCGCCCGGGGTCACGTAGGGGATGGGAACCCGCGGGTGCGCGGTATGCAGGTGCACCACCTTGCCGACCGCTGCGGGCTCCAGGCCCTGTGCCTCCTCGTCACGGCGCTCCGCCTGGGCCTCGGGCGCCTGCTGCGCCTGGGCGGGTGTGGGAGCCACCGTGGTCTGCGTCTGTGGCGGGGCCGTCCCCGCCTGGGCTCGCCGTTCCTGAGTCGGTGGTTGTTCGGGCTGGTGCTGCGGGGAAGTCATCTCCGCCCTCCCATGCTGGGAAGCGTGCGTGGATATGTCCTCCCACTCCACGCTTCCACCCCTGGGTGGCGACAAACCACCCAAATCGGGCAAAAGGTCGGGAGTGCTGCCCGATGTCGGGTCAGGCGTGAGCGGCCACCGGGCGCCCGCTGCCGACGAGCGTCTTCCAGAGCTGGACGGACAGGCGGATCAGGGCGGCCTCGAGGAGGGCGACCGCCACCTGGGTCAGAACTGTGGCGAGGATGTGCGGCATGGTCAGCCGCCTTTCGTGTGCGGTGTGCTGTGAGGACCGTTCCTTTGTGCGGTCTCACCGCTTCCGAGAGGCGGCACCAAGGTGACCTGAGGGTGAACTTTCCCTTTCCGGCACGATATGCCCGCCTGCCCGTCCCGCCCGCGCGGCGAACTGCGCCATGGCGGGCAGCACGACCGAGCCCACGGCCGACGTCAGGGCGATCGTCCAGCCCGCGGGGCCCAGAGGCCGGCTTCCGAAGAAATGGCTGAGCCCCGGCACGGTCACCACCACACCCAGCACCACCAGGGACCCCACCACGGCCGCGGCGACCACCGGGTCGCGGCCCGCGTCCGCCAGCGTCTGGAACAGCTGGGAGGACACTAGGGCGACCAGGGCGACGGTGTCGGCGCGCCCCCGGGTACCGGTCGCCCGGGCGGCCACCCAGGCGGCGGTCGCCGCCGCCGTGGTGACGACGGCCCGCAGCCGGATGTGGCGGGTGAGGGCCGCGCCGAGCGATGCCTCGGGCCCCTCCGCGAGCAGCTTCCCCGGGTGGGCGGCCGGCGGCCGGGCGGCGATGGCCATGGCGGGCAGCATGTCCGTGAGCAGGTTGACCAGCAGGAGCTGGCGTGCGTTCAGCGCACTGCGCCCGGTGAGCAGACTGGTCGCCAGAGTGAAGATGATCTCCCCGACGTTGCCGCCGAGCAGGATGCCCAGCGCCTTGCGCACCGAGGCCCACATGGCCCGGCCCTCGACGATGGCGTCCACGATGGTCTCGATGCGGTCGTCGGTGACCACCACATCGGCGGCGGAGCGGGCCGCCGGGGTCGCCCGGGAGCCGAGGGCGATGCCGACGTCGGCGATCCGGATGGCCGGCGCGTCGTTGGCGCCGTCGCCGGTGACGGCGACGATCCGGCCGGCCGCGCGCAGGGCGGTGACGATACGGACCTTGTGCGCCGGGGTGACCCGGGCGAACACCGTGATGTCCGGCAACGTCTTCGCGAGCGCGGCGTCGTCGAGGGAGTCCAGCTCCGTCCCGGTCATCAGCCGCGGTTCCTCCTCGGGCCGCAGTTCCCTGGCGATCGCGGCGGCGGTGCTGGGATGGTCCCCGGTGACCATGACGATGCGCACCCCGGCCTCGGCCAGCCGGTGCACGCTCTCGGCCGCCGTGGCCCGCACCGGGTCCGCGAGCCCCAGCAGGCCCAGCAGACACAGTCCGTCGAGGTTCTCGTCGCTGACGTCCGCCAGATCGGCGAGCGCGGTGTCGTCCCGCGGCGCGTCCGGAGGCAGGACGCGCTCGGCGACCGCGAGGACCCGCAGACCCTGCCGGGCCAGCCGGTCGACCTCCGCCTCGATCTCCTCCCGCCGTCGGTCGCCGAAGGGCTCGCTGCCTGCGCCGCGGCGGATCCGGTCGCAGCGGGCCAGTACGACCTCGGGTGCGCCCTTGACGACGATCCGCGCCCGGTCGTCGGAGCGCCCCAGCACGGCGTGGAAGCCGCGACCGGGCTCGAACGGCAGCTCGGTCACCCGGTCCCAGGTGGCCGAGGCGAGCCCGGCGGCCCGGGCGGGGGCGGCACCGAGCAACTCGGCCCCGGCCGCGATGGCCCGGTCGGTGGGGTGGGCGAGCGAAGCGGCGGGACCCGTCGGACCCGCCAGGACCGCCGTGGCGAGGACCCGGCGCAGCGCCGGGGTGAGCCGGTCGGGCGGACGGCGCTCCAGCCCGTCGGACACCTGCTGGAGGCTGATCCTGCCCTCGGTGAGCGTGCCGGTCTTGTCGAAGCACAGCACATCGGTGCGGCCCAGCGCCTCGATGGTGGAGGTGCTGCGCACGAGGGTGTTGCGGGTGGACAGCCGGCGGGCCGCGGCCAGCTCCGCGACCGTGGCGACGAAGGGCAGCCCCTCGGGTACGGCGGCGACGCACAGGCTGACCGCGGAACCCAGGGCGGCGCCCAGCGGCCGCCTGCGCAGCACGTCGACGGCGAAGAGGGCGGCGCCCGCGGCGACGGACATCGGCAGGAACCACCGGCCAAGGCCCTTCAGCCGCCGCTCCACACCGCTCTCCGGCGGCCCCTCCAGCGGGCCCGCCTCCGCCGCGCCGCCCGCCTCGGTGGCGGTCCCGGTGGCGACGACCACGGCGAGCGCGTGACCGGCCGCCACCGTCGTGCCCTGGTAGAGCATGGACGTCCGGTCCGCGACGGCCCGGGCCGCACTCGGCGCGGCGGTCTTCAGGACCGGCAGCGACTCGCCGGTGAGGCTGGACTCGTCGGCCTCCACACCCTGCGCCCGCACCACCCGGCAGTCGGCCGGAACCGCGTCACCGGCCCGCAGTTCGATCACGTCGCCGCGCACCAGGTCCTCGGCGGCCGCCTCGACCGCCTCGTCCCGGTCCGCGCGGCGCACCCGCACCCGCACCGAGGTCGCCTCGACCAGCCGCCGCGCCGCGTGGTCGGCCTTCTGCTGTTGCACCCCGCCCACCAGCGCGTCCACCCCCAGGACCCCGCCGATGAGCACGGCATCCATGACGGAGCCGAGCGCCGCCGAGATGCCGCCGCCGATCGCCAGGACGGGCGTGAGCGGATTGGCCATCTCCTCCGCGAACCTGCCGATCAGGCCTACGGCACCGTCGTGCCGGTCCCGGCCCTCGAACTGGCGGCGCCGGGCGGCCTCCGCCTCGTCCAGCCCGCGGGAGGTGGTGCCGAGCCGCGCCATCACCTGACGTACCGTCATGGAATGCCACGGCGTCCGCTCGATGGCCGCCGGAGCCGGGCGGGCGCGCAGCCGCCGGCCCGCCCAGAAGCCCACCGTGATCCCGGCGATGGTCACCGCGTCGGTCACCAGGCGGGCCCGCGCCCAGGCTCCCGGGCGGGGGACGAAGAGGGCGAGGCCCGAGCCCGTGAGGGCGCCGGCGCCTTCCATACGGGTGCACAGCGTGCCGACCCGCCGGGCCTCCGGCAGGGCGGTCAGCAGCAGATGGACGACATCGGGCGGGGCGGCGACATGGGCGTCCCACGGCACATGGCGCGGACCGGTGAGCACTCCGATGCCCAGGTCCGCACGGGCGAGGGCGCGCCGGGTACGGGCCGAGACCACCGCGACGCCGTGGCCCTGCGCCTGGAGGGAGCGGACCAGCGCGGCCGTGCGACGGTGCCCGGTCGGGACCGCCGCGGGGAGCCCGAACCGGCGGTGCAGCCCGGGCGGGCCGCCCACCAGCCGCACCTCGCCGCACTCACGTGCCGCGCGCACCAAGTGGTGGGCGAGTGCGTGCAGTTGGGGGGTCAGCCCGGTCACGGCGACCGGGCTGCCCTCCCGCAGGACGAGCAGGACCTGCGCCCCCTCCTCGGCCCACCGCGCCGCCTGCGCGGCCGTCTCCTCGGACACCGCGACGCCGCCCGGGACGGTGTCAGGACCGGTGTACGGCCGCAGCGCCCAGCCCGACCGCTGCATCGAGCCGGGCGGGCCGCCGTGCCGGGGCCGCCGCCCCGGCCCGCCCGGCTCGATCAGCTCGTGGATCCGCGCGTGGATCTCGTCCTCGTCCGGGCAGTCGTCCGGGCCATCGTCCGGGCCCTCCTGCGCCCCGTCGTGCGCCCCGTCCTCCGCGTCGTCGGGGCGGCGTTCGCCGTCCGGGCCGGCTCCCGCCCCGCCCGGCCGCCCGCCGGGCGGCGTCAGGCGCACCAGGTGCTCGACCGTCCACCCGCCGGTGGCCAGCACCCGGGCGTCGAGGACGACGGTGTCGATCCGGTCGAGGCGGCGCAGCGCCTCCGGCCGCAGCACCAGCGCCCCCCGTTCGGAGACCGCCCGCGCCACCGAGCAGACGAACGACTCCCGGCCGAGGCGGGGGCCTCTCGGCGTCCCGGCGGTCAGCAGCGCCATCCCCCGGTCGTGGCCGAGCCTGCCGACCGTGGTGAGCCCGTACGCGGCGACGGACACCGGCACCGCCACATTGGCGTACCTCTCGCCCGGCCCGGGCGGCAGCGGAGCGGGCCGCTCATGGGTGGGCACCGCGTCATGGCGGTACGTTCCCTCGTGCGCCGCCAGCCTGCGCGCCCACTCCCTCCACGCCGTGCGGCGGGCCCGCACCTCCGCGTACCGGGCCCCGGCCAGCACGGCGGTCGTCGCGGCGCCCAGCGGCCGGAAGGTCAGCGTCGTCAGCAGGACGTTCGCCGCGGCCCAGGTCCGCTCCGCGGCCTGGTCGCCGATCCGGCCGGCCAGCCCCTCGCGCAGTCGTGGGGTGGCCTCGACGAGCTGGACCGCCGAGATCACCAGCGGATGCAGGCCGCGCAGCCGAAGCACGTTGCCGACCGACGCCGCCCCGACCGCCGCCAGGCCCGCGCCGAGGTGAACGGCCGCCTCGATCCCCGGCCCCGCGGCGCCGGGGAAGCCGACCGGGCGCCGCACCCGCCGCGCGCCGGCCCCCGGCTCGCCCTCGCGGTCGGTTCCCGCCTCCGGCGCGCCGGCGTCCGCGGCGGCGACCAGGGCCACGACGCGCTCCAGGTCGGCCTCGGGCCCGCAGCCGACGTACACGCAGCCCAGCGTGCCGTTCACCTCGGCGCGGTACACCCCCGGCATCTCCCGCAGCGTGGTCTCCACCTCGCGGGCCGCGCCGGCCGTCCCGGGCCGTCCCAGGCGCAGCACCTCGATCTGCACGCCGCCGGGGGTCCGCCAGAGCCGGGGCGTACGGGGCCGCAGCAGGGGCCCGACCACGGGCAGCGCCGCCGGTACGCCGGCCAGCCACTGCGCGGCGGAGCGGACCGGTCCGAACAGCGCGGGAGCGGACGGCACGAAGCGGGGGAGTACGGAGGGGGAGAGCACTGGCCGGGTCACGCCGCCTCCACCATCGGCCGACGGGGGTCGTGGCCGGCGCCCCGCAGGACACACGGCTCACTCCAGTATGATCAGGTTTCATCCGTATCGTCCTGTGCTGATAACCCAGATAACCCAGATAACCCAGATAACCCAGATACGCCAGATACCCCAGATACGCGGGATGCGTCGGATGCGCCGAACACGCCGCCGAAAGTGCGGGGCCACCCGCCGAGAGGGAGGCTGGTGCCATGTCCGAGTGCCGCGTGGCCGAGTCGGGGCTGATCGAGTGGCATGGAGGCGGGCCCGAGGTATGGGAACGCTGAACCTGGAGGCGGTTCTCGACGAGCTCTACACCACGCCGCCGTCCGCCTTCGTCGCCCGTCGTGAGGAGCTGGCCGCCGCGGCCAAGGCGGCCGGCCGGGCGGAGGACGCCCGCCGGATCCATGCCGCCCGCCGCCCCACGCTCGCGGCCTGGGCGGCGAACCTGCTGCTGCGCTCCAGGCCGGAGGAGAGCGAGCAGTTCCTGGAGCTGGGGCGGGCGCTGCGCGAGGCGTACGAAACCCTGGATGCCGGCGGGGTCAAAGAGCTGTCCGAGCAGCGTCGGCGTGTCGTCTCCGCCCTCTCCCGCCAAGCCGCCCAGCTCGCTCGTGAGGCCGGCCACAAGCTGTCGGACGCGGCACAGCAGGACGTCGAGTCGACCCTGCGCGCCGTGCTGTCCGACCAGGACGCGGCAGACCGGTGGGCCACCGGCCGACTGGAGAGCACCCTCACCCCGCCGGCGACGTTCGGGGCCGGCACCACCGCGACGGCCAGCCCACCGCACGAACACCCCGGGCCCGCGGCTGCGCCGCCGCCGTCGCGGAAGGAGACGAAGGACGAACTCGCCGAGCGGCGCCGCCGGCGGCAGCAGCGGCTCGAGCAGGCCCGCAAGGCAGCCAAGGCCGCCCAGCAGCGGCTCCGCGACCGGCGCGCCGAACAAGCCGACGCCGACGCGGTGCTGCGGCAGGCGCGCGATCGCCAGGATCGGGCCCGTCGTCAGGTGTCCGCCGCAGAGCGGCAGCTCGATCAGGCACGCGAGGCACTCCAGCGCGCCGACCAGGAGCAGCGGGAAGCCGAGGAACGGCGTCAGGCGGCCGCCGACGCCCTGGCCCGGGCCGAACAGGCGGCGCACGAGGCCGCCCAGGAAGTGAAACGCCTGACCGCCCCCGCCAGGTAAACCGCCCCCGCCAGGTAATCCGCCCCCGCCAGGTAAGGGACCGGGCCCGTAAGACAACGAGGGCCGCCGCTCAGGGCGGTGACCCTCGTTCACTCGTACCTGGGCTCGGACCCAGCCCTCTCGGACCCAGCCCTCTCGTACCTAGCCTGCTCGTACCTGGCCCGCCGCGAGTTGCTCGAGCTCACTCGCGACCGCGTCGCCGAGCACCGTGGCTTCACCGGGCCTGTGGTTGCTGACCACGGTGAGGGTGTAGGTGTCGCCGGTCTGCGTGAGGCAGAGGTTGGCCGTACCCGGCCGGTGCAGTTGGGGAAGGGGGATGACACGGAGCAGAGGGCGTCCGTGCAGAGTGCTGGCCCTGTCCCTCCACTTGAACGCCGTGCAGACCATCGGTGTCACGTCGGGCTGCATCAGGTGCCGGGCCAGCAGCGCCGGAACCCAGGGCCCGGGGCGGGCCGCCGCCTCCAGGAGGGGCAGGACCTTGCGGTGGACCTCGCTGCGGGCGGGCAGTTCGGCACACAGTCGTTGGCAGGCGCGCAGGCGGTCCACGGGGGAGTCGCCGTCGACCGGCAGCGGCAGGCGCAGAGCGGTGACGATGTTGCCCAGGCGGTACGCGTCGGCACCGGAACGCAGGTCCACCGGAACCGTGGCGTAAATGGGCGCGGGCGACTTGGGCCACCTCGCGAAGGGGCCGTATCGGGCTCGAAGGGCGCCGGCCAGTGATCCCAGGAGCAGTTCGTTGAGCGTGGCGCCCGGCCCACCGGTGGGGAGCCGTCGGGCGGCCTGGACCACCTGGGCCGAAAGGTCCGTCACCGCCACCGAGGGCTCGGCGGCGCGAGGTGAGGGCAGGGGGAGTGCCTGGCCGCCGGCCCGCATGTAATGCAGTTCCCTGCCCGCGTCCCGCATCGTCAGGGCGGACGGTGGTGGGGTGTGGGCGAAGCGGCGCGAGGACGGAGATTCGTCCATCAGCAGTCGCATCAGGGTCTCCAGCGAGCGGCCGTCCATCAGACCGTGGTGGGCCAGCAGTACGACGGCGAAGTCACCTCCGCAGGAGGTGCCCTCGGTCAGCCACATCCGCCACAGCGGCAGTTCCGCGGGAAGTGGCTGCTGGATGCAGGCGCGCAGCAGCGGTTCGAGTTTCTCGTCGGCGGCCAGGACGTGGGACTCGGGATCGAACGGGGCGGCGGCAGCGGTCCACCGGTGGCTGGACAGCGAGGCGCCGGTGCGGAGTCCGGGGCGCCGCGGTGGCGGTCGTAGCGTCCAGCTCACGCGGGGCAGTTCGCTCCAGCGTTCGACGACGCGGGCGCGGACCGCGGCAAGATCGGGCGTACGTCCGGAAAAGACGGCGGCGATACCGATGACGCCGGGGCGACCCATGCGGATGTGGCCCTCGTCCACAGCCGGCAGTCTCATCGAGTCAGTCATTCCGCATCCTCCTCACTCCTGTGCACCGGCTTCCGCGAAGACGAGGCAGGCGTTGTGGCCGCCGAAGGCGAAGCTGTTGCTGATCACTGGCCCCGCGCCGAGTTTGCGCGGTTCGCCGGTGACCACGTCGATCTCGCACCGCGCGTCGAGCTTCGTCAGGTTGGCTGTCGGCGGTGCGAGTCCCTGGGCCACGGACAGGACCGTCGCCACGGCCTCCAGGGCACCGGCCGCGCCGAGGGCGTGACCCAGAACCGCCTTGGGCGCGGTGACTGCCACCCTCCCGGGCCCGAAGACCGCGGCGAGAGCCCGCGCCTCGGCCAGGTCGTTCAGCTCGGTGCCCGTGCCGTGGGCGTTGACGTGGACGACGCTGTCGGGTGCCGCGCCGGCGTCGGCGAGCGCCTGCTCGATACAGGCCCGGGCTCCCGACCCCTCGGGGTGGGGCGCGGTCAGGTGGAAGCCGTCGGAGGTCCGTGCGTACCCGGCCAGCAGCGCGTAGACGCGCGCGCCGCGGGCGCGTGCGACATCGGGGCGTTCCATGACCAGGAAGGCCGCCCCTTCGCCCAGGACGAAGCCGAGACGGTCGGCGTCGAACGGGCGTGAGGCCGTCGACGGGTCGTCGTACCCGTCGGCCATCGCGCGCGCTCTGGCGAAGGCCATGGCGGTCGTGGCGGTGAGCGGGGCGTCGTGGCCGCCCGCCACCACGACGTCGGCCGCGCCCGAGCGGATCAGCTGCATGCCCTCGCCGATCGCGTGGGTGCCGGACGCGCACGCGGTGGAGACGGTCAGACTGGGACCCGTGATGCTGTGACGTGCGGTGATCCAGTAGGCGCCCGCGTTGTGCATCAGGAGCGGCGCGTACAGGGAGCCGGGGTTGCCGAGCCCCTCTTCCTGGGAGACGACCCCGCCGTATCCGGTTCCCGTCACCACGGCACGGCGACGGGGCGGAACGGCCAGGCCGCCCGCGTCGCTGATCGCGTCGGTGGCGGCGCACAGGGCCAGCTGCGCCGACCGGTCCGTACGACGTGCCTCCTTCGGCGTCAGGTAGCCGTCAGGGGTGAAGTCGACGATCGGGCAGGCGGCGTGCTGTACGGAGCGGGCGTCGTCGAAGGCGTGGAGGCGGGCGGTGGGCCGGGCCCGCAGCAGGGTCTGCCAGAACTCCGGTGGAGTGTGCCCCGCCGGGCTGCGCACGCCCAGCCCGGTGATGGCGACGTGACCGCTCTTCATACGGCCACACTCGGCTGGCTTCCCGCGCGCAGCTCCATGATGAGGCGGACGACGTCCTCGACCGTGGACACGCTTCTGACCTGGGCGGCCTCGGGCCGCACGCCGAACGTCGCTTCGATGGCGACTTCGAGTTCGGTGAGGTCCAGGCTGTCGGCCCCGAGGTCGGCCACCAGTCGCGCCGACGCGACGACCCGTTCAAGGGGAACGCTCATCACCTCGGCGCACAGGGGGCGTAGCGCATCCAGCACCTGCTGCTGATCAACTGTCATGCGTCCTTACGAGCCTTCCTGTCGTCCGGCGGCGGCGGCCCGCCGTCGGATCGTGGGCATGGTGGACTTTCGGCAGTGGACGTCAGCCGGCGTACCCGGCCAACGTCTCCACTTCCTGAGTGATCGCCTCCGCGAGCCGTTGTGCTTCCCCCGCGGAGAGGTGACAGACCGCGGTGAGGGTGAGCGTGCCGACAGCGTCCGCGAGGCTGAAGGCGGCGCTTCCCGGCCGGTGCAGGGGCGAGAGGCACACGAGCCGGATCAGCGGCCTGCCGTTCCAGGAACTGGCCGTGACCGGCCACTTCAGCGAGGTGATCGCGGCAGCCACGTGGGACGCGTCGGCCCCGTGGGTGCCGAGGGTTCCGGGCACCCAGGGGGCGAAGTGCCGCGCGGTCTCGAACGCCGTCCCGAGTGCCTTCTGAGCCATGCCGCGGTGCCGGATGTCCGCCACGAGACGGCCGCTGGCCCGCAGCCGGTCGAGGGGGTCGTCGAGGTCGAGGGGCAGGGGGAACCGGGGAGCGGCGACGATGTTGCCCAGCTCCGCGGCCTCGTGTCCGCCGCGCACATCGCAGGGCACCATGGCGTAGACGGGACGGGGAGCCCGCGGCCATCGGCCGGCGGGCCCGTAACGGGCGGACAGGGCACCGGTCACCGCGGCCACCAGCAGGTGGTTCAGCGTGACGCGGCGCCCGTCGACGCGCCGTCGGCAGGCTGTCCGCACGGCCTCCGACGACAGCGCGGCGGTCGCCACCGAGGGACGGGGCGGGGCGGTCGCTCCGAGCGGGATGGCCTGGCCCGGTGCGCACAGGGTGAGCAGTTCCTTGCCGACCTTTCTCCGGCCCGGGCGTTCGGCGTGTCCGGAAGGAGGGGGGCGCAGGGCGGGGGCAGGGTCCGGCGCGTCGTCCATCAGCAGGTTCAAAAGCGTCACCAGCGACCGGCCGTCGAGCAGGGCGTGCTGTGCCAGCAGCACGAAGGAGAAGTCACCGCCGTAGGCGGCGTCCCGGACCACGAAAAGTCGCCATGGCGGCAGTTCGAATCCGAGCGGACGGTCGATGCGGGAGAGCAGCAGGTCGTCGAGTTTTTCACCCGAATTCAGGACCTGGGTCGCGGCGTCGAACCTTCCCGGACATGTCCAGTGAAACCGAGCCGGCCGGGTGGGCGGGGCTGCCCGCACCCAGCTCATCCGGTCCAGCGGTCCCCATCGCTCCACCACTCGGGACCTCACCTCGTCGAGCTGCGGCGGATCTCCCGAAAAGACGGCGGTGACACCGACTACTCCCGAGCATCCGTTTGACGCCAGCAACTCATCCGCAAACGGGAATCTCATGCGATTAATCATCATGAACCCTTAGGAAGCAGTGCTGTCGGGAGAAAATGGCGCAATCACCATAACTCACGTTAGGGAGCGATTTTGGACGGTGATTCTTCTGTTTATATTCGCCGGCAATGCAATACACCGCGCTGCTGGAACTGATGAAAGGACAGATATCCGCGGTCACCGACACGGAAGGGCAACAGATGGCGGTGCTTACGAGCAGCGTCGCGCTATCGCCGTACGCAGGGCCGTGCGCACCTCCGCCGGAGGCGGTGGGCCGTCGCCCCCGGCGCTGGCGGTGAGGGACGCGGCCACCGTGCGCAGCTTGGTGTTGGAGAGCTGGGAGGCCTCGCGGAGGATGGTCCAGGCCTCGTCGGAGGTGATGGCCTGGGTGGCCATGAGGATGCCGCGTGCCTGGTCGATCACGGGTCGGGAGGTGATCGCCTGACGGAGCTGGTCCACCTCCTCCTGGAGGAGCCGGAGTTGTTCCTCGCGTTCCAGGGCCACCGCGGAGGAAGCGGGCGGGTTCGGGGCGGGGGTGGAGCCGTGGGCCGTGGAACGCAGGGGGTCCGTGGTGTCCAGGCCGACCAGTTCCAGGATCCGGCGCGGCTGGCCCTGCCAGTTCGCCGTCGTGACCGGCGTCCCGTGCTGGAGGCCGTAGGTGCCGAGCGTCTCCAGGAACTGCAGTCCCGCCGTGTCCATGAAGACGACCCCGGTCATGTCCAGCTCCAGCCGGCAGGTACGGGCCGGAAGCTCGGCCAGTGTCGTGGCCAGGACGTCCGCGCTGCCGTGGACGAGCTCTCCGCGCGGAGCGAGCACCGCTCGGCCGCCCGAGTCCACGTGACTCTCGATGACCAGGGCGTCCAGTCGCCCCGCGAGAGGTGTGTGTGCCGGTGAGGTCATGTCCCCGCCTCTGTGGTCCTCGACTTTCTTCCTTCTCATCACGTCGCGTGCCCCGTTGAACCCGGTCGGCCCTGTGGGCGTCCGGCTGTGCCGAGTCGCCTGCCCGCCGAACGGCCCACTACACACTCACCCCAGGAATGCCGTGTGCCTTCCGGGGTAAGCGCGGTTTCGTCCGGGACGAGTGGGGAGACGGTGTGGGCATCCGGTACCAGACACCTTCCGGCGCCGTCGGCGCGGCGCCGGAGTTGAGGTGGTCCCCGCTGGCCGAGCGGAGCGGGCTGCGGGTGGCGGGCGAGATCGGCCTGGCCACGCACGCGGCGTGGGAGCGGGCACTGGAGCAGGCCGTGGGCGGTGACGTGGACGTGTACTACCTGGAGTTGTCCTCCGTGACTTTTGTCGACGTGACGGGCGCGGAGGTGCTCGCCACCGCCGCCCAGCGGCTTCCGGACGGCCGGCGGATCGTGCTGCACCGCCCGCCGCCGGCCCTGCGACGGGTGCTGGACCTGTTCTGGCCCGGCCTGCCGGCGATCGAGGTGGCGATGTCATGAGCGCCGCGGCCGAACCCTTCGAACCTTTCGAACCCTTCGTCCACCCCGCCCTGTTCTACGGCGACGAGCGGGAGTACCTCGCGGGCACGATGCCCTTCGTGCGCGCAGGCCTGGAGGCCGGCGACCCGGTGGCGGTGGCCGTGCCCGGGAAGAACCTCGACCTGATCCGGGACGGGCTCGGTGCCGACGCCGACGCCGTACGCCTGCTGGACATGCGGGAGGCCGGACGCAACCCCGGCCGGATCATCCCCGGCGTGCTGCGCGCCTTCGCCGACGCTCAGTCGCCCGGCCGGAGGGCGCGGATCATCGGCGAGCCGATCTGGGCGGACCGTACGGAGACCGAGTACCCCGCCTGCGTCCAGCACGAGGCGCTGATCAACGCGGCCTTCCAGGGCCGCACGGTGAGCATCCTGTGCCCGTACGACACCCGGCGCCTGGCGCCGCACGTCATCGCCGACGCGTACGCCACCCACCCCACCGTCGCCCATGCCGGCGGCGGCGGACCGCTGCGGGACAGCGGTTCCTACGCCCCCGAGGACGTCGTCGCCCGCTACAACGCGCCGTTGCCGCCCGCCCCGGACGGGCCGCAGGTCTCCTTCTTCCCCTACGACGCGGAGTCGCTCTCGCAGGCCCGGCACATGGCCACCGACGTGGCCGGACGGTTCGGCCTCGACGGCACCCGGCTGCAGGACGTCGCCCTCGCCACGGCCGAACTGACCACCAACAGCGTGGTGCACGGCGGCGGCGAGGGCGTGCTGAGAGTGTGGGCCGAGGGCGAGTTCGTGGTGTGCGAGGTGCGGGACAAGGGACGGATCACGGATCCCCTGGCGGGGCGCCGGCCGGCTCCGCGGGAGCAGCGGGGCGGGCGGGGGCTGCTGCTGGTGAACCTGGTCGCGGACCTGGTGCGCGTGTACACGGGGGACGACGGGACGACCGTACGGTGTTACGTGCGTCGCTGAGGCTGGTGGTGCCGAGCCTCAGGAGACGTGGCCGCGGAGTTGTTCGCCGGATCAGGTGGCCAGCGGGTCCAGCACCAGAGGCTCGACCTTGCCCTCCAGCATGTAGCCCAGTCCCTGTACGGCGCACACGTCGGGCCGTTCGGCGATGCGCACCGGAATACCGGTGAACTGCCGCAGCATCTGGTCCAGCCCGGGGAGCAGGGCGCTCCCGCCGACCATCATGATCCCGCGGTCGGCGAGGTCGGCCACCAGGTCGGGCGGGCAGTCCCGCAGCACCCTGCCGATGCCGTCCAGTACGGCGGTCAGCGGGGTCTCGATCGCGCCGCGGACGGCGGCGGTGTCGACCTGGACGCAACGGGCCAGCCCGGTGGCCACGTCCCGGCCGTGGATCTCGGTGGAGGCCGGGCCGTCGGGCGTGAGCCCGTTGCCGGACAGCGCCAGTTGCAGGGGCCGTACGGACTGGCTGGGCAGCATCAACTCGTGCTCGTGGCGCAGGTGCTGCACGATCGCGTGGTCCACCGCCTCGCCGCCGACCGGGATGCGCTCCGCGGTGACGATGGACCCGAGGGAGAGCACGGCGACCTGGGTCGCGGCGTACCCGCACACCATGATCATGGTGGCCTCGGGCCGCTCGACGGGCAGTCCGCACCCCACGGCGGCGGCGATCAGCGTGTCGACCAGCTCCACGCGCCGCGCCCCGAGCCCGACGAGCGTCTCGATGGCCGCCCGCTGGGCCAGCGGGTCGGCGTCGTGCGGGGTGCAGGCGGCGGCGCGCAGCCGGGGTTTGCGGCGCAGACTGCGGCGGATCTTGTCGCCGAGCAGATGCCGCAGCATGCGCTGCGCCATCTCGATGTCGACGACCGTCCCGCCGGAGACGGGCCGGACGACGCGGATGTAGTCGGGCGTACGGCCCGTCATCTTCTCGGCGAGCTCACCGACCGCGATCAGCGCGCCGGTACGGGTGTTGACGGCGGCGGCGGACGGCTGGTCGACGACGAGCCCGGCCCCCTTCACGTACACCCGCGTCCTCGCCGCCCCCAGATCGACGGCGAAGTGGCAGCGGCGCAGCTGCTCCAGACTGGCGGTCATGGAGGCCTCCCGAGAGCACGGACTGTGGGACCGCCGGGTGGCCGGCCCTACTGGCATCGTGCGGGGGTGGGGGAGGGGGCGCCTTTTGGAAGGGGCCGGGTGGGGTGCCGCTGAACGGGCGTTCTTCACCGGTACCTGGCTTGAGCGCCTGGAAGAACGCCCCGGTGCCGCGGTTCGCCGGAGGTGCACCGTCTCGGTTTCGGGCGTCAGGAGTGGACCTGGACCAAGAGGTACCACCCCGTGCCGTCGTCCAACTGCCGGAACAGATCCGGGTCGCCGAAGGCGCCGTCCAGGACCTCCACGGAGTGCCAGAAGTCCGAGAGGGCGATGATCGCCCGCGCCCCGGACGCGTCCAGCGCGGCGGTGACGGACCCGGTGTCCGGCCGGTCGCCCTGCTCCTCGCCTCCGTCGTACCGGAACTCCGCCCGCCAGAACTCCACCCGGAGGCGGGGCAGGCCGCCCACCTGGGCCAGTTGCTCGTGCAGCCCCTCCACCGTGGCGGTGAACAAGTCGCCTCCGTCCACGTACTGCCCCAGCCGCAGGGTGCTGCCCTCGGCGTCGTCCAGCAGCTCGAACTGGTGAGGGGTGAGCCCGCTCGCATCGACCAGCTCCTCGACCAGCCGGCGCAGCTCCTGCGCGGCGGCCGCGGGCTGCGGGCGGTCCGCGAACCCGAAACGGACGAAGTCGCGTTCGTCCCGCTCCTCCGCGTCGTCGTCCTCCTCCGCTGGTTCGTCGTACGCGTCCTCGACCCGCTCGGCCAACAACGCGTCCTCCACGGCGAAGAGGCCGTCCGGCACCTCGTCCCGAGGGAGCGGGGTCCCCTCGGGCAACTCCTCACGGAGGGAGCGGAGCAGGGGGGTTTCGTCCTCTGGGGGGAAGAAGCCCTCCGGCAGCTCGTCGGGGGCGGCGACGAAGCCGTACGCGGTGTCGATGTCGGTGGGAGCGTCGGGGTGCTCCTCGTGCGCCGGCTCGCCCGCCGGGTCCTCCGGGGCGTCGCCGAACTCCTCGCGCAGTTCCCGCCCCTGGGCCAGCAGCTCGGGATTCCGGCCGCCGGACAACTCGTACTCCTCGTAGGCCCCCAGGGCCTCCTCGATGCGGCCCTGGCGCCGGAGGGCGATGAGGTACAGGCGGCGGAAGTCCTCGCGGGCGGGGTAGGCGCGCAGGAGCTCCGCGAGGTCGGTGGCGGCGCGCTCGAACTCGCCCAGTTCCAGGTCGAGTTCGGCGCCGGTCGCGCAGAGTGAGAGGTGGAGCTGGAGGAAGCGGGTGCGGGCGGCAGCGGCGGCGGGGCCGGGGACGTCGGTCAGCGGGTCGCCGTCCCAGAGGTTCAGGGCGTCGTCCACCGTCGCACGGGCGGACGCGATGTTTCCCGCGGCGCGCTCCTTCTCCGTCCGCTCCACCAGCTGCTGGCAGGTGATGATGTCCACGTGGTCCGCGCTGGTGTGCAAGGCGTAACCGTCCGACAGGGTGGCCAGTACGCCGGGCCCCAGGGCGTTGCGCAGCCGGGACGCGTAGGTGCCCAGGAGGGCCGCGGCGCGTGTGGGGGTCTTCCGGCCCCAGATGCCCTCGGTGAGCCGGGTGTGCGTCACCCTGCGACCGTGGTGGAGGAGGAGCATGGCCAGCATGGCCCGCTCCTGCGGGGAACCGGTGGCCAGCGGGTGTGCCGGCCCTCGGCTGACGGAGGGACGGCCGAGGAGGGAGTAGCGGAGCGGGGCGTGGGCCGTCCGCGCCTGCTCGACGAGCCCGGGCTGCTGGAGCAGGCCCACGCCCTCTTGCTGTTCCATGAGGTCGTCGGAGAGCAGTCGGCCGAGGATCATGGCGTACGTGGGGCGCAAGGCGTCCGGGAGCGCGGCGAACCGGTCGGCCGAGATGCGCATACCGACTTGTGCGGGGCTGCCCGACGACAGATGGAAGAGCAGCTTGCCGAGCGCACGGAGATCCCTCCAGTACGCCTCACCCCCCGACGCCTGCCCGAGATCGAAGAGCGTGAGCTTCGCTGTCCCGTCGGGCAGGATCAGGACCTTGGTCATGTCGAGTGCGCCATGAGCGACGCCGCCTTCGTGGACCGCTGTCAGTGCGTCGGCGAGCTGCCGCCCCAGCGACACCAGGAGCGGTGCCGGAAGCCGGTAGCCACCAGGTGAGACAAGGGAGTTCAGCGAGATGCCGTCCAGGTACTCCATGACGACATACCTCTGGCCGTCCTCGACTCCGTGGTCGTGGACGGCCACGACGTTCGGGTGATCCAGGGCCGCCAGTGCCTCGGTGGCCCGCAGGAAGGCCTGGAGGCGTTCCGGCTCGCTCGGCATGGAGTGCAGCCGTACGACCACCGAGCGACGCCGTTCGGTGTCCTCGGCCCGCCACAGGGAACCGCTCGGCCCGAGCCGTTCAAGGATCCTGTAGCGGGCACCGAGGGCCGGGCGCCGGCCCGGCTCCACGCCCACCAGCCGGTCCCGGGTCCGAGGGGTCACGGTCGCGATCGGCTCGCTTTTCGTCACCGTCACCCTGCTGGCCGCCAGCGGCGTGGTCGCCCTGATCTCGCCCGCCGCCGCCCCGGCCCGTTCGTCGATCAGAGCCCCCATACGGGACAGCAGGTCTGTCGTCCGGCTCCGTGCCGTGCGCGGCAGGCCCCTCAGCAGCAGCTCCCGCACGCCGGGCCGGAACGCGTACGAGCCCGGTGGGCCGGCCACCCCCGTGAGCATGCCGCTGAGGATCACCTCGGCGAGGTGCTGGGGGCGTGGGTGCGGTTCGAGGGCGGCCTGGACCAGGCGCATGACCGGCAGGTCCGGGCGCCCGAGTGCGAGGTGACCGGCCAGTCGGAACGCCTCCGGGGAGGCCGCCGCGCGAAAGCGCAGGACCAGCTCCTCGGCGGACAGACCCGTGACGTCCGTACGGTCGTCGGAGTCCGTCGGCAGCGGTCGGCTCAACCGGGCGGCCGCGCCGGGGAACTCCTGGCCCGAGGCGACCGCGATCAGGGACGCCCAGTTCGCCAGCCAGCGCGGACCCGGTTCGAGCACGGGCAGCGGGAGGAAGCCTCCGGGGTCGCCCGGGCCGTCGTCGCCGTCGTCGCCGTCCCGCTCGTACGGCGTGAAGGCGAGCGCGGTGTTCGGCGCCGCCGGGTGCGGTGCCGACAGCAGACCGGGGGTCGTCGGCAGGGCCGTGTCCCGCCAGAGGTGTTCCGGGAGGGGCTGCACGACGGCCAGCGGCATCCGGTGCGCCCAGCGGCGCAGGGTGGCGTACCAGAGGGTGCCGGCCGGGCCCTGCCGCCACTGCGGTCCCATGCAGTCGCTGACCAGGAGGGTGACCGTGCGGCCGTCGGCGGGGGTGTGGGCGCCGTGGTGGCGCACGGTGCCGTCGGGTTCGGCGCGGTGCAGGGTCACCGTGCGGAAGATGCCCGACTGGGCGAGCGCCGTGTGCAGTTCGCGGACCAAGGGGCGCCACACCGGCATCGTGGGACCGGCGTCGTACACCAGGTTCAGACGCAGCCAGCGCTCCTGCGCGGGGCGCAGCACCGGCAGCCACCACTCGGGGGCGGCGCCCAGGCGGGCGATGCGGTCGGCGGTGGCGCGCTCGTCCAGTTGGGGGCGGTCGGGTGCGTCGGTACGGCGTTTGAGCGGGCGCAGGGAGCGCTGCAGGGCCAGGGGGTGGCGCAGCATCGGGGGCGCGGGGGCCAGGAGGGGGGTGTGGAGCTCGTTCGACGTTCCGGGCAGCCGGGCCGTGGCGGGCAGGTGCAGCGGGGCGCGGGGGGATTCGAGGGGCGGGGAGGTGGCGCTGTCCTGCTGCTTCGGCGGGAGCGGCGGGCGGGTCTGCCCGGTGGGTTCAGGGGGCCGTACGTCCTCGGTGGGGGACTGCGGCGCCGGGGCGGCCGGGGCGTCGGCCGGGGGCTCCATGTGGCGGGCCAGCCACAGGAGCTCGGCGAGTTCGAGCGGGGTCGGGCGGACGCCGCCGGCCGCCTCGGTCAGAACGTCGGTCAGGCGGACCAGCGGTGTCCCTGGGCGTGATCCGGGGCGCTCAGAAGGCATCGGCCTGCGACGCCTCGCCCAGATACGGCATCAGCTGCTCGGCCAGTTCGTCGAGGGACTCGGCGGCCAGGTCGGAGGAGCGGGCCAGGTAGATCGCGTTGAGGAGCTGGTCGGTGGCCAGGTCACCGCCGCCCACCCGGGACAGGAACCGGCTGATCAGGGTCTGGGCGTAGGCGTCGGGCGCCTCGCCGAAGTGGGCGCGGACGATGTCGGCGAGATGGCTGTCGTCGGGCTGCCTCAGCCGCAGCGTGACGCAGCGGCGCAGGAAGGCGGGCGGGAACTCGCGCTCGCCGTTGCTGGTCAGGACGACGAAGGGGAAGGCCCGGCAGCGGACCCGGCCGCGCTCCACCGGGACCCACTGGTCGGCGCCGTCGATCATCACCTCGGCGGTGGGGGCGTGCTGGGCGGTGCGGATCAGTTCGGGGATCTCGTACTGGCCCTCCTCCAGGACGTTCAGCAGGTCGTTGGGCAGGTCGAGGTCGCTCTTGTCGATCTCGTCGATCAGCAGGGCGCGGGGCCGGGCGTAAGGGAGGAGGGCGGTGCCCAGGGGGCCCAGGCGCAGGTGGTCCTCGATGCCGGCCTCGGCGGCCGGTGCGTTCCTGGCCGCGTACAGCCGGGAGAGCGGGTCGTACTGGTAGAGGCCGTCGTGGAGCGTGCTGCGGCTGGTGATGTTCCAGCGCAGCACCGGGCCCAGGCGCAGCTCGCGGGCCACCGCGTACACGAGTGAGGACTTGCCGGTGCCGGGCGGGCCGGTCACCAGGAGAGGACGGCGCAAGTACAGGGCGGCGTTGACCAGTTGGACCGTCGGTGACGTGGCCCGGTACGTCTCGGCGCGGTGCGTGCGGTCGGGGGAGACGGCGGACGTGTCGGCGGCCACGTCCGGCGGGTCGAGCACCGGTCCGCCGTCGAAGGCCCGCCAGGGCGGGGGCGGCGGCAGCCGGTCGATGCCGTCGTGCGGCTCGTTGGTGCCGGTGTAGACGGGCCACAGGGGCATGGATCTTCTCTCCGTGGGGGCTTTCGGGGCCGGGGTTCAGGCGACGGGTGAGTGCAGGCTGGCGGGGGGCTCGGGGAAGCGGCGTGGGTCGTCCCAGAGGAGCTGGACGTCTCTCGCCCAGTGCCGGTCCGGGTCCTCGTCGGCGTAGGCGGTCTCGCGCAACACCATGACGTGACGCGGGAGTTCCGCGGGAGGGACGCCGGTGACGGCGGCGGCGAGCTCGTCGAGGAACGCGGCGCCGGAACAGGGGCCGTCGTGCCCGGTGTCGGCGCAGCCCGTGCGTGGCCACAGCAGGACCGGCACGGGGGTGTTGAGACCGACCTCGAAGTGCGGTCGCGCGGTGGCGGGCGGGAAGGAGAAACCGGCCAGGTCGGCGTCGTCGTCGCGCAGCCGCTTGCGCAGCATCGGCGGCCGTTCCGGGGTGCCGCCGCACTCGACGCGGTGCAGCCGCGCCCCGGGAAAGGCGTCCAGCTTCTGCCACTTCTTGGCCAGCTGGTGGCGCAGCCGGCCGCTGCGGTGGCGGGACCGGTCCACGACGACGAGGGGGTAGGCGCAGCCCAGCGGAGTGGAGTCGTCGGCGCCGCACTCCCAGTGCGCCACCGGTTCGTTCAGCCATTCGCGGGGCAGCACGAACGTGATCAGTTCGTCCGCGTCCGGGGCGAGCTGGGTGAACGCCTCGTCGATGCGCTCCTGGACGTACGCCCGGACCGCGCTGCGCGGCAGGCGCCGCGAGCCCACGCGCCGCCGGTGTCCGTCACGGTAGGCGGACACCTCGACGGTGACCTGGTCGGGCCCGGCGCCGCTGTGCTCGATCTCGACGAGGATCGGGGACCAGGAAGGGGCGGCGGGCCGCGCGGGCTGTACGTCCAGCAGTTCCCGCAGACGGTCGGCGAACCGGGCCACCGCCTCCGTGTCGGGAACCTCCCACTGCACGTACCCGGCGGCCGCCCCCAGCGAGGCGAAGCCGCCCTCCGGCAGCGGCGGGCCGAGCAGCCCCACGGCGTCCACGTACAACCGGTCGGGATCGCAGGCCACGCCCTGGGCCACCGCCCGCCGCACCACGCTGTACAGGCGGCGCACCGCGTCCGGGCGGTGCTCGGACGTGGGGATCAGTTCGCACAGCTCGGGCCAGTAGCGCACCATCACCTGGGTGGGCAGCATCCGGCCCACCCGTGTGTCCCGCGCGCCCGCGACCGTCGACACCATGCCGACCACCCGGCCGTCCGCCAGGGTCGCCGCCGCCCCGCTGAAGCCGGGTGCCAGGGGCTGACCGTGCGCCGTCACGGCCTCCAGCTGCCGCCACTCGTCCGAGACCAGCGCCCCCGGCACGGCCTGGTACCGGGCGAGCATGCCCTCGTCGTACCCCTTGGGAAAGCCGTACGCGACCAAAGTGGGGGCCGCGGTGCCGAGTCCGGCGTCGGGGCCACCCAGCTCGGCGCCGGGAGGCGCGAACTCGGCCGGTTCCACCGGCACTTCGCGGTCCAGTTCGAGGACGGCCAGGTCACCGGGGTCGGCGGCACCGCCCGCCCAGCCGCCGTGGACGGCCACGGTGGCGCGCACCGGGCCGAGCTCCCTGCTGTTGGGAAAGGACACCGTCACCTCCGACGCCCCGCTCCACCGGACGACATGGGCACAGGTGACCACGCGGCGGGCGGAGACCAGGAAACCGGCGCCGACCTCCTTCCCGCAGACGATCCGGGCATGCCAGGCAGCGCCGCTCATGACCGGTCGGCGGCCTCCGGATCCGCCCCGGACCGCCCAGGTGACCAGCTGAGCTTCACCACCAGGTGGCCCTCCGTGGACCCCTTGGCGATGACCGCGCCCGCCTCCGCGCTGAGCTTCACGCCGAATTCGAGCTCCACGGAGTCGGGCCTGAGCGAGCCGTCCCGGAAGACCCGCAGCGCGGACTCGGCCGCCGCCCGGACTCCGTCCAGCGCGCCCTCGAAGGTGCGCGCCGCTCGGGCCGGTCCCTCGCCGCGCGAGACGAGACGCGCCCCCGACTCGTCGTCGACGGACTCCACGACCACCACGGCGCCGTCTTCGGTCTTGAACTCCATCAGCCCGTCCATGGCGCCGCCGGCTCCCCCGTGATGTGTGTGGCTTGCACGAACTCCAATGTTAGGGACCGTGCTCCCGAATCACACCCAGCTCCACCAAGTCCTGCGGCCGGATCCGCAATTCATCGGCCGTCGCCTCCACCTCCTTCGCCGGCCGTTTCAGGATCGCCGCCGCCGACTCCGGCGCTATGACCGAGAAGTAACTGTCCGGCGTGGCCCACGTGTTGCCGGCCGCGGCCAGGGCCAGTGCGCCGCCCGAGCCGCCCTCGCCGATCACCAGCGTGGTGATCGGTGTGCGCGCCGACGCGACCGCGCCGAACAGGTCCGCGATCGCCGCGCCCGCGGCCTGGCGTTCGGCCTCCGCGTCGTTGGCCGCGCCGGGTGTGTCCACCAGGGTCAGCACCGGGATGCCGAGGCGGTCCGCGAGGCGGATCAGACGGGTGGCGGTGCGGTAGCCGGCGGGGCGGGTCGCCGTGCCGGTCTGGGCGGCGTACGCGACCGTACGTCCCTCGTGCTCGCCGAAGCCGCAGAGCATGCCGGCCCGGTCGGTGCCGCCGCAGCGGTCGCCGCTGATCGCCATCCGGTGAGCGAAGTAGGCGTCCAGGTAGTGCTCGGCGCGGGGGCGTCGGGGATCGCGGGCGCGGCACACCGCGGCCCAGCCGGTGGCCGGCAGGTCCGTCGCGCCGAGGGACGAGGGCACGGGGGCCGGTGCGTCCGACGGCGCCGCCAGCAGCCGTAGCCACCGGCCCAGCGTCCGGCGCAGCTCCTCCGGCCGTACGATCGCGTCGGCCGACCCCGCCGCCACCTGCGCCTGAGCCGTGTACGCCGCGGGGTCCGCGTCCGGCGGCCGGACCCGGGAGCCCGCGAAGCCGACCTGGGCACCGGGCAGCGCCAGGATCACGTCGGCGCCCGCGCCGAGGGTGGCCCAGCCGCCGCCGGTGGTCGGGTCGCGCAGGACGGCGATCTGCGGCAGGCCCGCCTCGCGGGTGAGCGCCGACTGCCGTGCCACGCGCTGGAGTTGGGTCAGTGCGAGCATGCCCTCCTGCATACGGCTGCCGCCGGTGGCGACCAACGGGACGACCGGCAGGCGGTGTGTGCGGGCGTACGCGTACGCCGCCTCCAGCCGGTCGCCGGTGCGCTCGCCGAGTGAGCCGCCGAGGAAACCGAACTCGAAGACGATCAGCACCGCCCGCGTGCCCTCGACGTGCGCGGTGCCGCACACCACGGACTCCTGCTCGCCGGTGCGTTCGGCGGCGCGGGCGCGCGAGGCGTCGTAGCCCTCCCAGGCGAGGGGCCCGTCGGGGGCGGAGTCCCGTGGCGTGGAGGGGAGTTCGGTGAAGTCGTCGCTGACGAGGGCGATCGTCTCGCGTGCGGACAGGCGGTCAGTCATGGCTCAGCGCACGCTTCATGATCTTCCCCATGTCGTTGCGGGGGAGAACGTCCAGGTGGTGGACGACGCGGGGTCGCTTGTGCGGGGCCAGGCGGGCGGCCACGTGGTCGGCCAACTCCTTGATGGACGGGGGTGCCTGAGGGTCCGCCGGGACGATCCAGGCCACGATCCGCTCGCCCAGGTCCTCGTCCGGCTCCCCGGTGACCGCGGCCTCCCGCACCCCCGGATGCTCCAGCAGCGCGTTCTCGATCTCGCCCGCCCCGATCTTGTAACCGCCGCTCTTGATCAGGTCGGTGGCCTTGCGGCCGACGATGCGTACGTAGCCGTCGGGATCGCGCACCGCCATGTCGCCGGTGCGGAACCAGCCGTCGGCGGTGAACGCGCCGGCCGTGGCGTCGGGCCGGTTGAGGTAGCCGGTGAACAGGTTCGGGCCGCGCACCTGGATCTCGCCCACGGTCTCGCCGTCGTACGACGTGATCGGCGACCCGTCCTCCTCCACCAGCCGCAGCTCCACGCCCGGCAGCGGCACGCCGACGGTTCCGGCGCGCGGTTCGCCGTCCGCCCGCACGCTCGTGTTCATGAGGGTCTCCGTCATGCCGTACCGCTCGATCACCCGCCGCCCGGTCGCGGCCGTGATGCGCTCGTGGTCGTGCACGGGCAGGGCGGCGGAGCCGGACACCAGCAGCCGGGCCCGGCCGAGGGCCTTGGCCAGCTCGGGGTCGTCGGACAGGGTCTGGGCGATGCGGTGGTACATCGTGGGGACGCCGAAGAGCATGGTCGCACCGGCGTTCAGCTCGCGCGCCACGCCCTCCGTGGTGAACCTGCCGAGGTGACGCACGGATCCGCCGCGCCGCAGCGGGCCCAGGATGCCCAGCACCAGGCCGTGCACGTGGAACAGCGGCAGCCCGTGCACGAGGACGTCGTCGCCGGTCCACTGCCAGGCGTCGGCGAGCGCGTCCAGGGTGGCGGCGACGGCCCGGCGGGGGATGAGGGCGCCCTTGGGCGGGCCGGTGGTGCCGGAGGTGTAGACGACGAGGGCGGGGTCCTCGTCGGACGCCCCCAGGTAGTCGGGGACCCCGCCGGAGGCGTGGACGTCGACGTCCACCCGCTCCAGGTCCGCCACCGGAGACGGCAGGTCGTCACCGGGCGCGGCCAGCACCACCGCCGGCGCGCTGTCGGTCAGGATGTGCCCGAGTTCCTTCTCCCCGGACTTCGGGTTGAGCGGTACGGCGGCGACGCCGGCCTCCAGCGCCGCCACCACCGCTACGGCGGTCTCCAGCGCCGGGGTCGCCCAGACGGCCACCCGGGCGTGGCCGGCGATCCGGCCGGCCAGCGCGTCCGCCGCGGCGGCGAGCTCCGCGTACGTCAGGGAGCGGTCGCCGAACCGCAGGGCGGGCCGGTCGGTCCGGGCGTCGGTCCGGGCGTCGGGAGTGCCGCCGGCTCGGCCGTCGGTCAGGGCCGGGAAGAGAGAGGACACGCTTCGTAACTCCTTAACTGATCAACGATGATCGACGATGATCGGCGGGCACTGCCTGCTGCCGCCTGCCGGTCCTACCCCCAGCCGGGCACGACCATCACCAGCCACGCCACCGCGGGTACCACCGCCACCACGATCCCTCCGTACACCATCAGCTGCCTGAAGAAACGCTCGCGGTCCACGTCCGGCGCCGCGGCCAGCACCAGCGCGCCGTTCGTCGAGAACGGGCTCACGTCCACGACCGTCGCCGACACCGCGAGCGCCGCCACCATGCCGACCGCCCCGATCTCGCCCTGCGCGAGGAAGGGCACGGCGAGGGGGATCAGGGCGCCCATGATCCCGACGGACGAGGCGAACGCCGAGACGAGCGCGCCGATGTAGCAGAGCAGGACCGCGGCCAGCAGCGGAACGCCGATGCCGCTGACGCCCTCACCGGCCCAGGTGATGGTGCCCATCTGGTCCAGGACACCGACGTACGTGAGGACACCGCAGATCAGCAGGACCGTCGACCAGGCGATCTGGCCGACCGCCTTGCGGCTGTCGTCCGGCCAGGCGGCGCTCAGGACGACGGCGAGGGTGATCGCGGTCAGACCGGCGTCCAGGTCGAAGGCGAGGACGGCGACGACGAGGGCGACGAGGGAGGTGAGGGTGGCGATCCGGGCCGGGTTGAGGCGGGTGGTGTCGGGGGTGGTGGGTGCGTCGGGGCGGGTGGCTACGGCGGTGCCGGTGCCGGTGCCGGTGCCGGTGGGCTGCGGGCCGGAACCGCCCTGCGGAAGGTCGCCCTTGTCGGAGGCGTCCTTGGAGGCGTCCGCCGCGGACTCGTCCGGCTCCACCGCCCCCCGCGCCCACAGCTTCAGCCCGCCGAAGAGCACGAAGACCACACCCGCGATGACCAGGTTGGCGAAGAGGGAGGCGAGGAAGAGGGCGATCTCGTTGCCCGGCAGCTTCTCGCGCTCGACGATGCCGTTGACGATCGTGCCGTAGATGCTGATCGGCGAGAAGCCGCCGGCCTGGGCGCCGTGCACCACCATGGCGCCCATCAGCAGCGGGCTGATGCCGTAGCGGGCGGCGAAGCTCAGCGCGATCGGCGCGACGATCGCGACCGCGGCCGGACTGACCGCGCCGATCGCCGTGAGCGCGCCGGTGATGGCGAACATCACCCAGGGGATCAGCGCCACGCGCCCCCGCACGAGCCGGATGGAGGCGTGCACCAGCCAGTCGGTGGTGCCGTTGGCGCGGGCGATCGCGAAGAGGTACGTGACGCCTACGAGCACGACGAACAGATCGCCGGGGAAGCCGGCGAAGATGCCGTCGGCGTCGAGGTCGGCGACGAGCTCGCCGACCCCGAAGGCGGCGGCGAAGGCGAGCGCGCCCATGTTGACTGAGCGGGTTGTGGCGATGACGAACACCACGACGAGGACGAGGATCGAGATGAGTTCGGGGGACATACGGGCTCCCGTCTTTGGGTCCCGAGCGGCGGGGTGGGTATCCGGGGGAGTGGACGAGTGGCTGAGCCACTTACGCGTTTGGCTGGTTAGCGTGGGCGCGACAAGGAGCGGCGTCAAGGGGTCGCGCAGAAATTGGCTCAGCCACTCGGCCATTTCGGTGCACGGTGTTACGCTCCCGACGAGAGGGGGACCCCGTGACCGACGCCCTGCGCCCCATGACGAAACAGCGCCTGTACGAGCAGGTGCTGGACCGGCTGCGCCAGTACGTCACCGAGGGCGGCCTGCGCGCGGGGGACCGCCTGCCACCCGAGCGCGACCTCGCTCAGCGCCTCGGCGTCAGCCGCGCCTCCGTGAAGCAGGCGATCGTGGTCCTGGAGGTCCAGGGGCTGGTGGAGGCGCGACACGGAGGCGGCACCTACCTGGTCCGCGACAGCCTCGACGTCGAGCCGGTCGAGACGATGGTCGAGCGCCGCCGGCGCCTCCCCGACGTGCTGGAGGCCCGTGAGGCCCTGGAGACGAAACTCGCCGAACTGGCCGCGGAGCGCCGCACGGAGGACGACCTGGCCGCGATGAGGTCGGCGCTCGCCCACATGACGGCGGAGATCGAGGAGGGCGACCCCGGCGTCGAGGGCGACCGCCTCTTCCACGCGGCGGTGACGGCGGCCGCCCACAGCAGCCTCCTCGCGGAGTTCATGCGCTCCATCGCCGACCAGATCGCCGAGAGCCGCACCGAGTCCCTCCGCCAGCCCGGCCGCCCCACCCGTTCCCTCGCCCAGCACCAGGCCATCCTCGACGCGATCGCCGCCGGACAGCCGAAGCAGGCGGCCACCGCGATGCGCAACCATGTGCGCACGGTCGCGAAGGTTCGCCTGCTGGACTGGGAACCGGAAGAGGACCGCCAGGCCTAGGCGACTGCCTCCACCACATCCGCCACCACACAACTGACGTTGTCCGGGCCCCCGGCGCCGTTCGCCTCGGCGATCAGTGTGAGGACCGCCTCGTCGGGGGCGTCGGCGTCGGTGAGGAGGGTGCGGATGCGGGCGTCGGGGACGATGGCGTAGAGGCCGTCGGAGCACAGGAGGTAGCGGTCGCCGGGGTGGGCGTCGTGCAGGCGGAGGTCGGGGGCCGTGGGGGTCTCGCCGGGCAGGGCCTTCAGAAGCAGGGCGCGCTGGGGGTGGGCCGTGGCCTCCTCGGGGGTGAGGCGGCCCTCGTCGATCAGTGACTGGACCACCGTGTGGTCGTGGGTGATGCGGAACAGGGCGCCGTCGCGCAGCAGGTACGCGCGGGAGTCGCCGATGTGGACCAGGGCCAGGCGGGAGCCCGTCCACAGCGCGGCGGTCAGGGTCGTGCCGGCCTCGTCCGGGCCGCCGGCGCCGTTCGCCACGTCCCGGACCGCCTCGGTCGCGCCCCGCACCGCGTCCTCCAGGAGGTTGAGGACGTCGCCGGCCGGCAGTTCCTCCGTGTCCAGGAAACGCAGCGCCTCCACGGCCGCGCTGCTCGCGGGCGCCCCCGCGGGTCCGAAGCCGTCCGCGACCGCGAGCAGGCGGCTCCCCGCATACGCCGTGTCCTGATTGCTGGGTCGGACCAGGCCTCGGTCCGAGTGGGCGGAGTAACGAAGTTCCAGCATGGTGGTGTCCTTCCTCGGCTGCGCTGTCAGTTGGCTCACGAGGAACGCGGCGAGATCCCGTCGTACGGCCGTGTCCGCCTCGACCTGCGCCCAGTAGGCGCGGATCTCCGCGGCCGCGGCCGGGGGCGGCAGAGCGCACACCTCACGGATCCGGGCCAGCGGCATGCCCAGCCGCCGCAGCCACGCCACCAGCCGGGCGCGCTCCAACTGCTCGGCCGCGTAGTACCGGTATCCGGTGTCCGGGTCGACCCGCGCCGGACGCAGCAGCTCCAACTCGTCGTAGAGCCGCAGCGCCTTGGGCGACAGGCGGCACGCCTTGGCGAAGACGCCGATGGTCAGCCACTCCATGCGGGCTCCCCCTTCGTTCCTCGCCACCGATGCTGGGGCTTCCCCAAAGGGGAAGGTCAAATGGGTTGCAGCGGTTGCGGCGGCGAAGGTTAGCCTGCGGACTCACGAGACAACCAGGACAGGAAGGGACCCGCCGTGCCCCGTGTCGCCCTAGTCACCTACGATCCCCGACCGGAGACCAGCAAGGACGCCGACCTGCCCGTGCTGCTGGAGGCACTGCGCGCGGCCGGGGCCGAGGCGGACGCCGTGTTCTGGGACGACGCCGGCGTCGACTGGGCCGGTTACGACCTCGCCGTCATACGGTCCACGTGGGACTACAGCTGGCGGGCCGCCGAGTTCCTGGCGTGGGCGGAGCGGTGCGCCAAGGCGACGCGGCTGGCGAATCCGGCGGGCGTGGTGCGGTGGAACACCGACAAGCGGTATCTGGGGGATCTGGCGGTCGCCGGAGTGCCTGCCGTCCCGACCCGCTATCTCGCGCCCGGCGACCCGGCCGACCTCCCCGACGACCACGAGTACGTCGTGAAGCCCACCTCCGGAGCGGGCGCCCGCTACGCCGCGCGCTACACGCCCGAGCAGCGGGAGACGGCCGTACGACACCTCGCGCGCATGCACGAGGAGGGGCTCACGGCGATGGTCCAGCCGTATGTGAAGTCCATAGACACCGGTGGTGAGCGGGCCCTGCAGTTCTACGGCGGCCGGCTTCTGCACGCCAGCCGCAAGCGGGCCGTGCTCGCCCCGGGCACCGCCTATGACGCGGACAAGGTCGCCCACCCGGGCCTGGAGCCCTGGACTCCGACTCCGGCCGAACTGGCCGTTGCCGAGCGGGCGTTGGCCGCCGTACCGGACGCAGAGGAGCTGCTGTACGCCCGCGTCGATCTCGTGGACGGGGAGGACGGCGAGCCACGGGTGATGGAGTTGGAGCTGGTCGAGCCGAATCTGTTTCTCTTCCTGCATCCGGGGTCGGTACCGGCCGTCGTCGAGGCCGTCCTGGCGGCGGCTACCCGGTGACCGCGACCCGCTGCAAGAGCCCCCACGTGAACTCCGCGACACACTCCCGCCGCACGCCCTGACCGTCCGGCGCCGTGAAGGCGAGCCCCCAGCGGGTCGGGGCCGTGCCCTGGAGGGGGCGGGCGGGGGTGAAGGCCCGGGCCGCCTCGTCGACCGTGCAGGACCAGGGGGTGAGGTCGTCGAGGGTGCGGAGGGGAGGGGACTCGGCGTCGGGGGCGCGGATCAGCCATTCGTTCCAGACGGCGTCGTTCGGGGCGAGGAGGACCTCGAAGCGCAGGTCGGGCCAGAGGCTGAAGGGACTAGGACTCGCCGGGGGCTTTCCGGAGGGCATGGGATCCATCGTGCCGCACTGCCTGCGCGCCCGGGCGGCGGCCGTCCGAGAGGAAGAGGACCGAGAGTGAGGGCTCACCAAGGGCAGCGACTGTGGCGCAAGTGGTCAACGAACGCGGCGAAGGCATCCGGCGGGAGGGTGACAATGGGGCCGTGGGGGAGCTTGGAGTCGCGGACGGCGACCGAGGTGTGGGTGGGGAGGTTGACCACCTCGACACAGTTGCCGCCCTGGTCGTCGCTGTAGGAGGACTTGAACCAGGCTTCTTCAGGGATGTTCATGACTCTTCCAACTCTCGTGCGGCTCGCTCCAGGAAACGTGGTGTGTCCCGGGGTGGGGCCGCCTCGGCCCGCATGGCGTCGAACCTGCGGGAGAACTTCCAGATCTCCGTGTCCTTGTCCGACACGGTGACGCCCTCCCAGGTGTCCATAGTGACGACCGTGGGCAGCGGGCGCTCGAACTCCATGAGGGTGAAGTTCGTGATGGAGCGGTAAACGGGTACGGCCATCGGCAGGATCTGCACGGTCACGTTTTCCAGCGCGGCCAGTTCGGCCAGGTGCTGGTACTGCTCCCGCATGACCTCCGCGCTGCCGAAAACCCGCCGCAGCGTGGCCTCTTCGAGGATCACATGCACCTCGACCGGCCGGTCGCTGCGCGTGATGGCGTCCTTGCGACGCAGCCGGATCTCGATGTTCCGCTCGACGAATTCGGTGTTCCGTTCGTCCACGGGCTTGGCGTTCTCGAACATCGCCCGCATGTACGCCTCTGTCTGGAACAGGCCGAACATCACCGACGGCTGGTAAGCGCGGTGGATCTTGGCATCTCCTTCCAGACCGACGCTGATGCTGAAGCCGGACGGCATGAAGCCGCGGTACGGGGACCACCAACCCCGACTCAGCGAGTTCTTGTGGATATCCAGCAGGAAGTCGACGTCGTCCAGGTCCGTGACCCCGTACCGGTCAAGCAGTTGCCGGAGTTGCTCCACCTTGGGAAGGCTGGTCAACCCCTTCTCCACGCGGTGCAGTTGCGACTCGGAGACGCTGGTTCCATCGACCGCCTGCGCCCTCGTCAACCCCCGCCCCGTGCCGTCCTCCCTCTCCGCCTGCTCGCGCAGGCGCCGCAGCTCCTGCCCGAGTTGCATACGCCGGATCGTCGGCCCCGTTTTCGCTGCCACCGTGTCCGTTCCTCCTGCGGGCATGCCCGCCAATCGTACGTAGGTGCCTGCCAGTTGGCTCGCCGTGCCGGGCAGATCACTGGCTGTGCCCCGATTGTGACAGCCCGTGCCCTGCGTGCGCAGGGTTTTGCCAATCTTCCGGCACATACCACTTCAGGTGGGATTTCTACGTTCGATTGCGCAGCAACTGTCCCCAACGAGACCGTCATCCCATGACCACTCCCCAGCGCGACCAGCGCTCCCGCACCGACGCCCCCTTCCTCGTAGGCGACCGCGTCCGCGGCACCACCTACGTCCCGCCCGACCTCCGCCTCCACGAGAGCCCCGAGCCCTTCGAGGGCGTCGTCGTGCAGCTCGGCTCCGGTTATCCCAAGGTGGACGCCAAGCACGCGTTCCTGTGGATCCGGCTGGCCGACCACACCGAGCGGCAGTCGCTCGTCAGTGAGACCGAACTCGTCACCCGTAGGCGGGAGTCATGAGGGCGCGGCTCCGTCGCCTCTTCTCCCGGCGCCGACGCGCGGCAGAGTCGGCCCCGGCACTCCCGGTGCCCCCATCGCCGTATCCCCTGCCACACAACCCGCGACAGCGGCGAGCACTGCTGGGGTGGGGCATGTCCGGGCCGTTCGTCCGTCACGGGAGCGAGGTGGGTGTGAACCATGGCCGGGATGAATGAGGGCAGGAGCGGCGAAGCCCTGTGCGACATCTGCGGGGTCGGGCGGGCGCCGTTCCTGCGCTACGGCACTGTGGAGCGGATGGGGCGCATGTGCCGGGAGTGCCTGCACCGAACCCGCATCTGTGCCCGCTGCCAGCGCCCGGCCACCGAGCCCGTGCCGGTAGGCGTCGCGCACGGTGCCACTGGACCGGGCTGGACCGAGTACGCGTGTCTGGCCTGCACCGATCAGAAGACCACGTACCAGGAGGCCAGAAGGCAATCACCCGTGAGCGTGATCGGCAGGGAAAGTCACCCCGCACCGCCGACCACGGACAACACTGGCCTTCGCCTGGAAGGGGGTGCAACATGACGGTTATGGCCGAGCGCACGTCTCAGATGTCGGTGGAGGAGTTCGAAACGATCGCCTCCGCCGCTCCCGAGACCGTCACGTTGGAGTTCATCAACGGACGGATCGGAGTCAAAAAGGTGGCGGACGGAGACCACGACACCATCGTGACCTGGCTGGCCCGGCGCTGTATGCAGAGCAGGCCCGACCTGGATCTGTATCAGGGCCGAGGGCTCCGGGTGGAGACGTATCGGGAGGGCAGGGCGAAACCGGATGCGGTGATCACACCCGAGGCCCACTTCGCGGGACACGGCGAATGGGCCGACCCGGACGGCGCGCTCATGGTCGTCGAGGTCACCTCGTACGATTCGGACACCGACCGACGGGACCGGCACGAGAAGCCGGCCGCATACGGCCAGTCCGGCATCCCTTTGTACCTTTTGATCGACCGGGACTCCTGCACTGTCACGCTGCACAGCGCCCCGGACCGGACGGTCGGTGGCTACCGCGACATTCACACGGCGAAGTTCGGTGAGAAGGTGCTCGTCCCCGCCCCGATCGGCATCGAGCTCGACACGGAGATCCTCAAGAACTACGTGCGGTGAGCAGATGACGTCCCGCCCGGAACTGGGCGGGACCTCATCCTCAAACGACCGTCGGCAGACCCCTAGCCCCCCACATGTCGGTGAAGCGGAGCTTCTCCGAGCGCGGTACGGCGATGACGGCGCGGCCCGCCGACTACGAGAAGAGGAACGTGAAGGCGTCGAGCCCGTCCGGTACGACCAGACGCGCGCCCTTGCCGCCGAGCAGGGCGGATTCCACGACCGCCTGGATCAGACCGCCGTACCGGACGCGGACGAGCTGCTGTACGCCCGCGTCGATCTCGTGGACGGGGAGGACGGCGAGCCACGGGTGATGGAGTTGGAGCTGGTCGAGCCGAATCTGTTCCTGTTCCTGCATCCGGGGTCGGTACCGGCCGTCGTCGAGGCCGTCCTGGCGGCGGCTACCCGGTGACCGCGACCCGCTGCAAGAGCCCCCACGTGAACTCCGCGACACACTCCCGCCGCACGCCCTGACCGTCCGGCGCCGTGAAGGCGAGCCCCCAGCGGGTCGGGGCCGTGCCCTGGAGGGGGCGGGCGGGGGTGAAGGCCCGGGCCGCCTCGTCGACCGTGCAGGACCAGGGGGTGAGGTCGTCGAGGGTGCGGAGGGGAGGGGACTCGGCGTCGGGGGCGCGGATCAGCCATTCGTTCCAGACGGCGCCGTTCGGGGCGAGGAGGACCTCGAAGCGCAGGTCGGGCCAGAGGGGGACGGGCCACAGGCGGGCCTCGCACTCCAGGTCGCCGATCTTGCGGGTGAGGACGGACTCGGGTGCGCCGAGGATCGAGCGGTATCGGGAGGCGGCGGAGCGGGACCGTGGGGAGCGGACCATCGCCTGCCACCGCTTGTTGGCCTCGCGCATGTCCGCGATCGAGACGCCGAGGGCGTGGCGGGCCTCCTCCACGAGGTCCGGATTGTGGTCGGCCATGCGGCGCAGCAGGACCAGCTGGAAATCCAGCGGGGTGAAGGGACGGGAGGGACGGCGGGAGGGACTAGGACTCGCCGGGGGCTTTCCGGAGGGCATGGGATCCATCGTGCCGCACTGCCTGCGCGCCCGGTCGGCGGCCGTCCGGGAGGAAGAGGACCGAGTTGACGTAGCGGGGGCGGCTGCGGAAGGGCAGGACGCGGCGCAGCAGGCCGTGCGTGACGACGTAGGAGGCGCGCTCCTGGTGGGCCTCCAGCGGGAAGCCGGTGAGCGGGACCCAGGAGTCGCCGGGCAGTACCCAGCCGTCGTAGCCGAGCAGGGCCAGGTACGTCACCACCGGGGCGATCGGCTGGATCCGGGACTCCAGCTCCACGAAGAGGGCCGGCCGGTCGCGGGCCAGCAGGCCCGTCGCCCCGCGCAGCACCGACAGCTCGCTGCCGTCCACGTCGACCTTGATGAAGCCGACGTCCTTCAGGCCCAGGTCGTCCAGGGCGACGCAGCGGACGTCCAGGGCGTGGCCGTGGATGTCCCGGCGGACCAGGGACGACACACCCCGGTCGCCGGAGTCGTCCGGCGGCAGCCAGAGCCGGGCGGTGCCCGGTCGGTCCGCGGCGGCGGCCTGGACCACGTCGACGTTGGCCGGGGCCGCCGAGGTGAGCAGCCGGGCCAGATGGGGGACCGGTTCGACGGTCACCACCCGGTGCGCCCGGGCGGACAGGCGCCGGGTCCAGGGGCCGTACCAGCCGCCGACGTCCACGGCCGTGCCGCAGTCCGGCGGACACAGGTCGCCGAGCCGGGCCAGTTCCGGTTCGAAGCGCGGGTAGACGGCTCGGGCGGCCGCGGCGACCAGGCGGGTGGGCAGGAGGGGGGCGAGCCTGGCAGCCAGCGTGGTTGTGGTGCTCGCGGTGCTCATGGGGCCATCCGTTTGAGGAGTTCCTCGTGTTCGTCGTCCGAGACCTGCTCGCCGGAGGCCGGCAGCAGCTGCGGGATCCCGTCGACGATCGGGTAGCGGCGGCGCAGGCGCGGGTTGTACAGGGCCTCGGTGCGCGCCGGCCCGTCGGGGACGACGAGGTGCAGCGGGCCCTTGTCGAGCGGGCACGCCAGGATCTTCAGCAGTGGGTCGTCGGGTTTCACGGTGGAGTCAACTCCTTGGCGGCAGTGGGGGGTTGAGGCGCGCGGTCGTGTTTCGGCATGGTCAGCAGTACGGAGACGGCGAGGGCGGTGCCCGCGAGGCGCAGGGCGAGCCGCAGCGGGTCGTGCGGCAGCGCCTCGCCGAACGAGAGAGTGCCGAGCACCGCCGTGAACAGGCAGGTCACCGTCGTGCACACCGGCACGATCAGCGAGGCCCGGCAGCGCTGCAGCGCCGCCTGGGACATGACCAGGCCGAACGCGCCGGTGAAGAGGAGGAGGTACGGATACGGGGAGCGGAGCAGGTCCAGCAGCGCGCCGCCGAGCCCGTTCGTGGTCAGGTAGCCCGACACGCCCTTGATGGCGAGCGAGCTGACGCCGTAGAGCAGGCCCACCGCCACGCCGTACTCGACGCCCGTGGTCGGCGCCCGGTGGCGGTGGCGGGCGAGACGCTCGGCGTTGTTGTACAGCCACACGCCCGCCGCCAGCGACGGCACGCACACCAGCAGGACCAGCGGGTACGGGGCCGCCTGGCTCACGGTGTCCGAGCTCTCCTTCAGCGACAGGACGACCATGAGCAGCGCGGCGAGGATCGCGCCCAGCGCGTACCGCTCGCGGCCGGTGGTCTCCTCGCCCAGCAGCCGGGCGGACAGCAGCACGAGCAGCACCAGACCGGAGACGAAGATGCCTTGCGCGGCGGCGATCGGCAGCGTGCGGTAGACGGCGAGCTGCGCGCCGAAACCGGCGGCGAGCGAGAGCGAACCGCCGATCCACAGCGGGCTGCGCAGCACGAGTCCGAGCAGCCGGGCCGGCTGCCGGACGCTGACCTCGGGCAGGGCGGTCAGGGCGCGTTTCTCCAGGACGAAACCGGTGCTGTACAGGGCGTTCGCCAACAGGGCCGCGGCCACTCCCCACCACATGGCCTAGGTCCTCCTCCGCGCGTGCAGCAACAGGATCGACGCGAGGGAGGGTCTGACGCAGGCCAGCCGGTCCAGCGGCCGCAGCGGACGCGGTACGCCGTGGAAGGGGGCGCCTTCGAGGCGTACGACGTCGAAGCCGGCGGCGGTGACGAACTCCCGTAGGGCGCGGGCCGTGTACAGCCGCAGGTGGCCGACGACCTCTTTTCCGGGTCGGCCGTGGATGGCCCGCAGGCTGACCTCGGAGAACACCGGCTGGACGCCGGCCAGCAGCAGGGCGCGGTTGTACCAGGCGGCCAGGTTCGGCGTGGACAGCATGAGGTGGCCGCCCGGGCGCAGGACGCGGCGGATCTCGTCGAGCGCGGCGTCCGGGTCGACGAGGTGCTCGATCACCTCGCTGAACAGCACGGCGTCGGCGGAGGCGGTGGCGAACGGCAGCCCGGCGCCGCTGAGTTCGCCGCGGATGGTGTACGTCAGGTGGGCGCGGGCGCGTTTCAGGGCGTCCTGCGACCAGTCGATGCCGATGAGGCGGTGGCCGGTGAGGAGGGGGGCGGCGGTGGCGGCTGCGGTGCCGTCGCCGCAGCCGATGTCGAGGATGGTGCGGGGGGTGCCGGTGTCCGTGCCGGTGGCCGGGCCGAGGGCGGTGGCCAGCATGCGGGCCTGGCGGAGGGAGCGGGGGGTGCCGGAGGCGACGGGGACGGTGGGGTCCTCGTAGAAGTCGCGCAGGTCCTTGGGGGGCTGGGCGGTGGTGGTCATGTGCCGGCCTCCGTCGTGTGCAGGTAGTGCTCGAACAGATCCCGGAGGTGGGCGCCGTCGCCGTGGCCGAGCAGGGCGCGGGACCAGCGCAGGGCGAGGTGGAGGCGGCCGGCCGTGGAGGCGGTGGTGACGGTGAGGCCGCGGGGCATACGGGCGGGGGCGGAGAACCAGACGGCGTGCGCGCGGCCGGCCTCCGCACCGAAGTCCAGGGGGTACGGGATGCGGCCGATGTTGCTGAGGAGGGTCGTCGAGGTCCAGGGGGCGGCGGCCCTGCGCAGACCTCGGGTGAGCGCGGCGCGCCAGGCGACGGGGGTGACCGGGGCGGTGACGAGCGTGGCGCCGTGGCCGAGTTGGGGGCGGGGGAGGGATTTGAGGGCGCGGGTACGGGTTGCCGTGCGGCGCAGGAGCGTGGGCATGTGGGCGGGCGTGGTGTCGTGCAACTCGTCCGGGCTGAAGGGGACTTCGACGAGGCGGGTGCCGTTGCCGATGGGCATGGTGGTGTCTCGGGGGCGGTCGTCCACGGGCATGGTGATGCGGAGGGGGCGGGGGTGGGCGCCGTGTTCCCTGTTCCAGTGGGCGATGGTGAGAGCCGTGGTGACCATGAGCTGGTCGTTCACGGTGTAGGGGGAGCCCTTGGGGCGGTGGGGGAGGGGGAGTTCGGTGACGAGGAGGCCGTTGCCGGGGGAGGGTTCGGGGGTGCCTTGGGCTACGCGGGCGGGTTTGGACCAGTTGGAGGGGGTGAGTGGTTGCTCTTGCGGGGTTTCCGGGGCGCGGACGGGCGGTGCGGCGGGGGAGTTGTCCTTGCCGCCGTACAGCTCCGCTGCGGTCGCGAGTACGCGGAGGCAGGCCGGGCCGTCCAGGGCGGTGTGGTTGATGGTCAGGAACAGCACCGTGCCCGATGCGGGCTCCACCACCTCCAACCGAATCGGCGGCGACAAGGACAACGGCGGCGCCTCCACCAGCGCCCTTGTCCGCGCGTCCCGCAACGCATCCCTCCCCGGCGTCGGAAAACTCACCACCTCCACATCCGGCTCCGCCGTCAACTCCCACTCGTACCGGCGCCGATACCACCGCCCCCGCGCCTCCCGCATAAGGATGCGCGGATGGCGATGCAGCGCCTCCGTGAACGCCTTGCGCAAACGCATCGGATCCAGCCGCCCCGGCAGATGCACCTCGATGTGGACCGTCTCCGGCTCCTCCTCCTGGAGGCAGTGCCGGGCCACCTCGTCCACCACGGGGAACGGAATGCGCGTGGGTACGGTCATGTCGGCTCGCCCCTCCCCTTCTCCACTGCGACCACGACCGGCGGCAGTTGCTGTGTCGACGCCTCCGACGTCTGTGATGCCGCGGGCCCCGGCTCCCGTACGCTCACCAGCGCCGCGAACAGCCCGATCAGCGCGAGCAGTTGGGCCGCGGGCCCGAACGCGCCCTCTTCGGCCCCGACCGGCTCCCCGGCCCCCGTCGCCGCCGCGATGCCCGCCCCGGCGAGGGCCACGAACGCGATCGGGACGAGCAGCGCGTGCCGCCGGTACGCGAGCAGGGCCAGCGCCGGCACCAGCAGCGCGAACCATCCGGCGATCACCGCGCCCACCAGCGTCAGCGCCACCGTGCCGAGCCACAGGCCGGGCGACGGCGGGAGCGGCTGCGGGCCGTCGGGGTTGGGGGCGCGGCGCCGCCACAGGACCAGGCCCACCAGCGCCGCCACCGCCACCCCGCTGCCGATCAGCGCCGCCTCGTACGTCGTCGCGGGCTCGTACGACAGTTCCACCGTGCCGCCCGCCCCGGCCGGGATCCGCCAGCCCTGCTGCCAGCCGTCCAGCCGTACCGGTGTGAGCTCCTTGCCGCCCAGCGTGGCCTTCCAGCCGTCGTTGAAGTTCTCGTACGTCGTCAGGTAGGAGGCGGCGCCCGAGCCGACCGTCACCTCTCGCCGGTCGCCCAGCCAGTCCCGTATCCGCAGGTCACGGGCGATCGGCGTGGCCTCGGCGACCGTGCCGCGGGTCAGGGTCACGTCGGTCAGCGTGAGCGGCCCCGCGTCCCCGCCCTCGACCCGGTGCGTGCCCGAACCGAGCTCCAGCTCCGGGTTGTCGCGCCCGGACTGACAGAGGGTCACCTCCACCGGACGGCGCTCCGTGAGGTCCCGTACCCTCCCCTCCACGCTCGTCCGGTACAGCTCCCCGTCCACCGCCACCACGGGCCCCTGCCCGCACGGCAGCGAGAACGTCCGGCCGGGCTTCGGCTGCGGCGTGCGGTAGCGGTCCAGGGCCGGGATGTACGCCTCCGTGAGGCCCACCGGCAGTTGCAGGTCCTCGTCGGCGACCGGGTTGTGCAGGGTCAGCGGGGCCGTCTTGGTGATCGTGATGTCCAGGCGGTCGGTGGTGATCGAGGGGAAGCGGACCGCGCCGTTCTCGTCCACGCCGGCGATCGTCGCCCCGTCGGGGGAGCTGATGTGCACCTCGGTGGGGCGGGCGGACAGGCCGCCCGCGGCGGGCAGGACGATCTCGTCGATCGGCTGCTTTCCGGTCCAGCGCAGATGGATCGTGGGGTTGTCGCCCGCGATCCACGCCGTGGTCAGGTCGCCGTCGGTGAGGTTGCGCGCCGACAGGCCCGCGCCGAGGTTCGCCGTGGTGTCGGCGGTCGCCGTGATGCGGTCGCGCTGGTCGGGCGCGACCTCGTACAGCATCCGGTCGAGCGCCTCGCCGGACACCGGCACCGCGCTCGCCTTCACCTCGTACGTTCCCGCCGTCGCCGTGGAGAAGGAGCGGTGCAGGCCCGCCTCCGTGCCCGTCGGGGAGAACCCGGCCGGGTCGGCGGCGCGGTGCAGGGAGATGACCTCGGCCGACGCCGCCGTGTGCGCGGCGTCCGAGGCGTCCGTGGGAAGCCGGAGCATGCGCGTCACCTGGACGTCCGGCAGACCGATCTCGGAGAAGCCGGCGCCCGCGAGACCGGTGCGCCGGGCCACCGAGTCGGTGATCGTCAGCTTCATCCAACTCGTCGCGCCCGCAGGCGCTTTGACGGTCTGCGTCGAGCCGTCGGGGCGGAGGAAGCTGCTCACCGACCCCTTCTCCGTCTCCACCCGCACCCGCGTCGCCGCCGACCGCACGCTCTCCTGCGGCAACGGCGTGACCTTGAAGGACGACGGCATGTCGTACGCGTCGTCGGTGAAGGCGATCCGCAGCCACTGGCCGTTGGGCGAGCCCGCCACGCCCTCCGTCCACGCCGTGTCCGGGTTGCCGTCGAAGGCGTTCACCGGATCGAACTGCGGGAGATGGAAGAGCCAGTTGCCGTACGAGGAGGCCGTGACGGAGCGGGCGCCGCGCAGTTCGGCCACCGTCTGGTGGTCCAGGCCCTTGGCCGGCAGGATCTGGTGCGGTTTCTCACCGGCGTCCTGCGCGGCGCCGGACGCGTTGCGCTCGTTCCGGGTGTACGTGTACGACGTGTTGGCGTTGACCAGGCCGAACCGCGTGTCAGCGCGGCGCAGACCGTCACCCACCACCTGGAGCGGCGGAGTGCCGAGCCCGGGATGGTTGTCGCCGGTCAGGACCGTCGCCCGGCCGCGCAGCTCCGAGGCCAGCGGCAGCAGCGCCTCAGGACCGCCGGACACGACGGCCGTGTCGGCGACCGGCGTCAGCCGGGCCTGGCCGGGGCGCGGCACGTCCGCGCTCGCCGGCCGGTAGATCTCCACCGCCCGCTGCCTCGGGTACAGGCCTTCCACCTGGAGGGGGGTGTCGTGCGCGATCCGGCCGCCCGTCATGACCGGGCCGAGTCCGGTCACCCGCTGGTAGCCGGACTGCTCCAGCGTCCGCTTCACGGTCGAGGACGGGGTGTAGCCGATCTGGTCGGGGTCGAGGTCGTTGCGGACGACGACGTAGTAGATGCCCGCGCGGCTCAGATAGTCGGCCAGGCCCGGGACTTCGCCGCCGGTCAGCAGCGCTTGCTCGACCGCGTCCATCGCGCGCCGGTTGCCGGGGGTGCCGAAGGGGACGTAGTCACGCTGCGCCCAGCGGGACTCGGCGAGCGCGTCGAGGGGCTGGTCGATGGGGGAGCCCCAGGTGTAGATGCCGTGCGCGGTCGCGGGGACGACCAGGGCGCGTGAGTCGGGGGAGTCCTTCTCCAGCCGGTCGGCCGTGGCCTGCCAGTACTTGGGCAGCTCCTGGAAGGAACCGGGGTTGAGGATCGAGCCGTTGAGGTACGGCCACAGCAGGCCGGGCAGGATCAGGACGGCCGCGATCAGCGGGGCGAAACGGCGGCCCCGCACCCGGCGGGCGCCGCGTGTCTCGGAGGCCACGCCCACCAGGTGGGCGATCCCCAGCACCAGCGCGAGAGCGAGGCCCACCTGGAACTTGTAGACGTTCCGGAAGGGCGCCAGGGTCCCGTCCAGCCAGTCCTGCACCGCCCCGTGGAAGGGAGCGCCGAACGCGCCGCCGTACCCGGCGAGCAGGACCAGCGCCGCCGTCAGCACGGTCAGCACCAGCCAGCGGCGCTCCGGCATGTCCCGCCGGGCCAGTCCCGCGAGGCCAAGGCCGGCGGCGAGCGCCGAGCAGACGATCACGACCACCGCGGACGCCACCGTCCAGCCGGCCGGCAGCCACGCCTGAACGAGGTGCAGATAGGCGACCCAGTTCCCACCGCCGCGCAGCGCCTCCGTCGCCGACATGGTCTCGGTCGTCGTATGCGAACTCTCCACGTACGGCAGGAAGTTCTCGCCGTAGGTGCCGAGCAGCAGCAGCGGGATCCACCACCAGGCCGTCGCCAGGATCACGCCCGGCGTCCACCAGGCGATGAGCCCCCGCTGCCTGGGCCCGGGCGGGCGGGAGAGCAGGTACAGGCCCGCCGGGAGCAGGGCGGCGAGCGTCGAGGCCGCGTTGACGCCGCCCATGAACGGCACCAGCAGCGCCGAGCGCAGGGCCGCGACCCGGGCGCTGTAGCGTTCGTCGGCCAGCGGGAGCAGCACCCAGGGCAGGAAGGCGCCGGGCAGCGCGGCCGCCGACGTCGAGCCGACGACGATCGTGAACACCGGCCACAGCGCGTACGCCACGGCGGCCAGCAGCCGGGACGCGCCACTGCCGATACGCAGCCGCTCGGCGAGCCGCAGCGCGCCCCAGAAGGCGACCGACACCACCAGCGACAGCCACAGCCGCTCCACCAGCCACACCGGCAACTGCACGGCGTGGCCCAGCCAGTAGAACGGCAGCATCGGCCAGACATAGCCGACGTACTGGTCCTGGATCCCGCCGAACGAGCCCTGGTCGTGCCACAACTGGCCGAGGTCGGAGATGAACCGGCCCGGGTCGACGGTGACGCCGAGCTTGGTGTCGAAGGTCTGCCGGCCCGGTTGGACCGCCAGGAACAGCACGAACGCCACGGCCCAGAATCCCAGCAGCCAGCGCCGCGAGCGCGGGACCTCGGGCGGCCCCGACATGATCGCGGTACTGGGGACGGCTGCCGGAGGAGGAGCCTGGACCGTGGACGTCGTCATCGTGGACACCGCCGGAGGATGAGGAGGAGGTTCCAGGTGGCCACCTCGCGGATCCCGGGAGCTCTGACCACGGTCTCGGCGAGGAACGGCCAGTAGCGGGAGCGCGCCGAGACGACCGTGACGTCGTCCCGGGAGCGCACCTGCCGCAGGGTCGGGCCGATGTGCACGGCGAACAGGTTCTCGCCGAGGGTGTGCTTGGCGGCCCTTCCGGTACGGCGCCGGTAGCGGGCGCGGGCCCGCTCGGCACCCAGGTAGTGCCACGGCGCCCACTCGTGACCGCCCCACGGGGACAGCCAGTTGGTGAACGACACGTAGATCAGCCCGCCGGGCCGGGTCACCCGGACCAGCTCGCTGAGGAAGGTCTGCGGATCGGCCACGTGCTCGAGGACGTTGGAGGAGAAGGTGACGTCCGCGACCCCGTCGTACAGGGGCAGCAGGTAGCCGTCGGCGATGACCGTCCCCTCGGGCGGCTTCTCGCCCAGTTCCGTCGCGTCCGGTTCGAACAGGTGGGCCCGGGCGCCCCGGCGCCGGAACTCCTCGGTGAAGTACCCGCTGCCGCCGCCGACGTCGACGACCGTGCGGCCGGCGACGGGGCCGTCGTAGGACTCCACCTGGTCGACGGCGTCCTTCGCGAGCAGCGCGTAACAGCTCTCGGGGTCCTGCTGCTCGCGCAGGAAGGCGCGGAAGAGGGCCAGCGAGCGGCGTATCGAGGGGTCCTTCAGACCGGTCACGGCGGCCAGCTCCTCACCGCCTCGGCGGCCACCGCACGGAACTGTCCGACCGTCCGGTCCCAGCGATAGCGCGCCGCGCGGTCGCGGGCCGCCTTGCCCATGAGCTCACGGCGATGGTGGGACAGGGCGAGGGTGCACCACGCGGCGGCGAAGGAGGACTCGCCGTGCGCGAGGACGCCCGTCTCGCCGTCCACGACCGAATCGCGCAGGCCGGGTACGTCGAAGGCGATCGAGGGGGTCTCGCGGGCGGCGGCCTCGGTGACCACCAGGCCCCAGCCCTCCACCGCCGAGGGATGCAGCAGCAGCCAGGCCGCGCACAGCAGACGGTGTTTCTCGGCCTCGGAGACATGCCCCGTGAACTCCACACCGGGACCGGCGAGTTGCTCGAGGCGTTCGCGTTCGGGTCCGTCACCGACGATCAGCAGCCGGCCACCGGTGACCGGCCGCACCCGCTCCCACAGCCGCAGCAGCAGATCGATCCGCTTGTACTCGACGAGCCGGCCCACCGCGACGAACAGCGGGTCGGGGGAGCGTTCGGCGCGTGGGCCGGGCTCCTCCACGCCGTTGTGCACCACACGGATGCGGTCGCGTTCGACGCCGATCGCGCGCAGGGCGTGGGCCGTGGAGGGGGAGACGGCGACCAGCAGGCTCCGGTGCCGGGTGGCACCGGCCAGTGCCCAGTGCTCGAGTCTTCGGCCGAGCCGCGCGGCCGGGGTCAGCGGCCCGCCGAACCGCATCTTCCACAGGTCGGTGTGGACGTGGTTGACCAGGCACAGGGTGGGTCCCTGGTGCCACAGGGGCGCCAGGTACGGCATGCCGTTGCAGACCTCGACCAGCAGGTCGCAGTCGCCGACCTGGCGGGCGAAGGCCGAACGGGCGCGCAGGTAGTGGCCGAACTCGCCGCCGGCCGACACGACCCGGTAGTCCCGGTACGAGGCGGGCCCTCCGCACAGCAGGGTCACCTGGTGGCCGAGCCGGGTCAGTCCGTCGGCGAGCCGGTCGACCAGCAGCTCGGAGCCGCCCGCGGCCGGGTTGTCCAGATCTCGATGGGCGAGGAAAACGATGTGGCGCGGAGGTGGGGGGAGCGCCGAGGGGTGCTGCGCGGCGCGTGGGGCCGCGGCGCGGTGGGGGTCCCCCCGCTCGAGCGAAGCCGAGAGTGGGGGAGAAGAAGGCACGTGCTGGGGCATGGGTGCTCCAACTCGTCTCAGGGTGCGGAACGAGGTGTGGGGGAAGAGGGTTTGCGTTCCTGTGGGGGATCTGAGTGCTTCTTGCGTGGTGGGTGTGGACGGACTGTGCTCGGGTGGGGTGGACAGTTTTCGCCGAGCCGTCCGCCACGGCTACTCACGCACGTGACAATTTCCGGCTTTATTAGAGCTGACGTCACGTCACATCGTGAGCGACGGCTCTGGCGTAACGGCCGTATCGGTCGATTCCGGTCGCTGCCGCCCTCGCGCCACCAAAACGCCCCCCGCCACCGCCAGGACGAATCCGCCCACAGCCGCCCCGACCGGCAAGACCTCGCCCACCAGGCGCAGTTGACCGCTGTCCTGCTTCGCCTGCCGCACGGCCTCCTTCTGTGTGTCGGTGGTGAAGGCGATCTTCCGGCTGTCCAGCAGCACCGCCGCGTCCTTCTTCGCCCCCGGCGCCCTGAGCGTCTGCCTCGGGCCCACCTGCGCGTAGATCACCCGGCCGGTGGCCTGGTCGACGACCAGCTCCACGCCGTGGTTGGAGTACCACTCCTCGGCCAGCACCTGCGGCCGGCCGGGCTCGTCGACGATGCTGCCGGGCACCAGCCGGGAGCCGACCTTCGTCGGCGGGACCGTGCCGGTGAACCGGTATCCCGTGTAGCCCTGGATCTTCTTGGTGCCCTGGTAGTCCAGTACGACCGTCCCGCCGAGGGTGTTGTCCCACCACTGGTAGGAGCGTTTGCGCACGTCGAAGGGGAACTTCAGGTAGGCCTCGCCCTCGATGTACGGGGTCTCCTCGCAGCAGTGCACCGGCTTGGTGGTCTTGCGATCCATGACCCAGCGGTGCGGGTTGAACAGCAGCGCGTCGTGCGGGTCGGCGGCCGGCAGCGACTTGTCGGTGTCGACCGTGGTCGTCACGTCCCAGACGGCGTTGCCGCTGCGCTCGCTGTCGTCCACGTTGGCGCGCACCCGCTGGGTGATGGTGATCCGCTGGTCGGACACGGTCTCGATCCGCTCGGTGTCGAAGACGCTGCCCGTGCCGCGGTAGACGGCGGTGGTGTCGATGTCGATGGGGTTCACGGCGGCCCGCGGTTCCACGTACCAGGCGAGCAAGGGCGCCAGGACCAGCAGAAACGTGCCGAGGCCCAGCAGGATCAGGGAAAGGGGTGAGGCTGTACGGCGCATCCGGGCACTCCTGGGGGCGTGGGATTGCGGAGTTCGGGCCGTTCTATGGGCCGGGAACCGTAGGCGCCTCTTGACGGAGTGTCAATGTCTTGTCGACACTGGGCCGGACAGACAGGGTGGGGACGCCCGGGTGGGGCGACCTCCGTACGGACTCGGACGATGCCGTACGGATTCCGGACCGATTCGGGACGGATTCCGCAGATTCCGGATGTATTCCGGACAGAGAGGCTGACCCTGCGATGTCCAGACTGCTTGCAGCCGCACTCACCGTCGCGCTCGCCGCCGCCCTCGCGGTCGGGGCCGCGCTCGGTGTCGTCGCGCTGCTGGAGGCGCGACCCGACCAGCCGAACACCCCCTTGATCACGTATGAGCAAGCAGGCCAGGGGAGTTGACCCGTGACGAGCCACCCGGCAACCGTCACCCGCTCGGCCTGGCACGACGTACCCCGCTTCCAGGTACGCCAGTTCGCGGCGATCGCGATGGCCGAGGCGCCCGCGCTCGCCGAGGAGATCATGCGCGAGATCCGCCGCGAGTACCCGCATCTGCCCGTCGTCCTCGACGAGTCGGGCGAGCCGATGGCACTGATCGGCATCCGCCGCGCCATCGAGGTCTTCGTCCAGCATCTGGAGACCGCGGAGGGCCGCCCGACGGTCCCGCCGGGCGTCTTCCAGGAGTTCGGCCGCGGCGAGGGCCTGGGCGGCCGCAGCCTCGACTCGCTCCAGGCGATCTACCGGATGGGCGTACGGCTGGCCTGGCGCCGTTTCGCCGACATCGGCCAGCGCGTCGACATCCCGCCACCGGCGATGTACGAGCTGGTCGACGCGGGCTACGAGTACCTCGACGGCCTGGTCGACCAGTCCGTACGCGGCTACGCGGAGGCGGCGGCACGGCAGGCCGGGGAACGCTTACGCCTCCAGCGCCGCCTGATGGAACTGCTGCTCGCCGAACACCACCGGGGCGACCCGGCCGACGCGCTGACCGAACGGGCCGCGCGGATCGGCTGGCCGCTGCCGCAGAAGGTCGCGGTGGGCGTGCTGCTGCGCCCGGCGCGGGAAGCGGTGGCGCCCGCGGTGGGGCAAGGGGTCCTGCTCGACATGGAGTACGAGCAGCCGCGGATGGTCGTCCCCGAGCCGGACGCCGCGGGCCGACCCGAGCTGCTGCACCGGGCCCTGACGGGCTGGGCCGGGGCGATCGGCCCGCCGGTCCCCCTCGCCGACGCCGCGAAGTCGCTGCGCTGGGCCGAGGCGGCGGTACGGCTGATGGAGCGGGACCTGCTGCCGGCGGGCGAGGTCCTGTACTGCACCGAGCACACGGAGGCGCTGGTCCTGCTCCAGCCGGAGGAACTGATCGACGACCTGACCCTGCGCTGCCTGGCCCCGCTGACCCACCGCGGCCCCACCCACGGCCGGCGCCTCGCCGAGACGCTCCTGGCGTGGCTGGAAACCAGGGGCGGGGCACCGGAGGTGGCGGCCCGCCTGGGCGTCCACCCCCAGACGGTCCGCTACCGCCTCCGCCAGATCCGCGAACTGTGGGGCGACGAGATCGACGACCCGGACCGCCGCTTCGAACTCGAACTGGTGCTGCGGGCACAGCGGTTGCGGGGGACGTTGGGGGAGACGCGGGGGCGGAAGTGAGTGGGCCCGCGGGCGAGTCCCGAAGCGGCGGCTCCTGAGCGTCGCTCCGGGCGGTGGCTGCTGGAAGCCGCTCGCCGTCTCGCCGTACTCGCCGCGGCGGATCGACGACGCTGTGATGCGCGCCGCCCACGGGCGCGGCCGGAGCGGCGGCTTCTGAGCGTCGCTCCGGGCGGTGGCTGCTGGAAGCCGCTCGCCGTCTCGCCGTACTCGCCGCGGCGGATCGACGACGCTGTGATGCGCGCCGCCCACGGGCGCGGCCGGAGCGGCGGCTCCTGGGCGTCGCTCCGGGCGGTGGCTGCTGGAAGCCGCTCGCCGTCTCGCCGTACTCGCCGCGGCGGATCGACGACGCTGTGATGCGCGCCGCCCACGGGCGCGGCCGGAGCGACGGCTTCTGAGCGTCGCTCCGGGCGGTGGCTGCTGGAAGCCGCTCGCCGTCTCGCCGTACTCGCCGCGGCGGATCGACGACGCTGTGATGCGCGCCGCCCACGGGCGCGGCCGGAGCGACGGCTCCTGGGCGTCGCTCCGGCCGTCCCGCCGCACTCGCCGGGCTGCGGGGATGGCGGCGGCGTGTGCGTCGCCCTGCGGGTGGCGGCCGGATCGTCTTGGCTGTGCGCGGGTTGTCGAGGGCCTGGGGATCGTTCGCCGCCTCGCGCGGGGTGGTGCGCGTGTGGCGGTTCGGCGACGTCGGCGTGTGCGTCGTCTCGCGGGTGGCGGCCCGATCGCCGTGGCTGTGCGCGGGTTGGTCGAGGCCCTCGGCACCGCCCGCCGCGCCGCGCTGCCGCGCACGTGAAACGACCGGGGTGCGGGGCGCGCGACGGCGCCCCGCACCCCGGTCGGATGATCGACCGGCGTCAGCAGGTCAGCGGCGGTTCTGGAAACGCACCCGCAGGCGGGGTGAGAAACGGACCGCTGCGACACCCAGCGCGGCGAGGGCGGCCGCCGCGCCCAGCATCAGGCCGATGCCGCCCGCGCCGGTGCTGGCCAGGCCGCCGCCGGTGAGCTGCGAGGAGTTGTCGTTGCCGGAGCCGCCGGTGCCGTTGCCGGAGCCGTTGCCGTCACCGTCCCCGGTGCCACCCGTGCCGTTGTCGGCGGAGCCGGTCGGGCTGGGGGTGGGCGACGCGGACGGGTCGGTCCCGACCTTCTCGACGACCTCGACGGTGAAGGTGGCGGACGCGCCGCCGCCGACCGTCGCGGTGATCGTGTACGTGCCGAGCTCGTCACCGGCGACCAGCTCCGGCGCGGTGACCTTGCCCTCGGCGTCGGCGATCTCCTGGACGCCCGAGAACTTGCCCTCGAATTCGGGGCCTTCCCAGTCGCCGCCTTCGACGCGGAAGTCCACCTTCGCGCCGACGGCCGGCTTGCCCGAGTCGGTCACCACGGCCTGCAGCGCCTCGCCGAAGGGCTGCCCCGGCTCGGCCTGCTGCTTGTCGCCCGCGACGACCTTCACCTCGTTCGCGAGGTTCTTCACGTGCACGGTGAAGTCCGTGGAGAGACCCGCTGCCGTCGCGCGGACGGTGAAGTCGCCCTTCTTGCTGCTGCTGGTGTAGATGACCGGCGTCTGCACGCGGCCCTGGGCGTCGCTCGCCAACACGACGGACGAGGTGTTCTCGCGCTCGCCGAAGTTCAGGCCCAGCTGCTCCGGGTCGTTGATCGCGAACTTCACCGAGACGCCCTCGACCGGCTTGCCGTCCTTGTCCCGGACCACCGCGGCCATCGCGGGAACCTCGTACCCCGGCTCGACGGACTGCTCTGCGGGGGTGGCCGGGCTCAGCTCGGCGGGCGCGACGGCACCCTTCCACTGGATCACCACGCGGCCGTTGCCGCCGATGAGGTTGGCGCCGCCCTCGGCGATCCCCTCGGTCTCCGGCTCCCACCCCTTCGACCAGAACGGGTCGTCCTTCGCGGGCGCCGTGTTGCGGTCGCCGCTCTCCAGGCGGGCGCCGGTCACCCGGTCGGGGTCGGCGTACCCGGTGCCGCCTCCGCCGCTGCCGCTGCCGTCGCCCCTGGGGTCGTCCGTGCCCGCGCCACCGCCGCCGCCCGCGTAACCGGCACCGCCGCCGCCACCGCCGGAACTGCCCTTGCCGCCGGCACCGCCGCGGCCGCCCGCGGTGGCGTCGGCCCCCGCGGCGCCGTTGCCCGCGGCCGCGCCGCCGGTGGCCTTGTCGGCGCCCTTGCCGCCGAGGCCCGCCTCCGAGCCGTCCTGGCCCTTCTCGCCGCCCGCGGCACCGCCGGAACCGTAGCCCCTCGTGATGCTGCCGGAGCCGCCTCCGCCGCCGGCGATCACCAGTGCGTCGCCGCCGCTGGTGCGGATGGCGCTGCTGTTGCCGCCGGGCTCGGCCCAGCCGCCCCCGCCGGCGCCGCCCAACGCGTCGCCGAACGCCTTTCCGCTGTAGTACCCGCCGACCGCGACGGACAGCGTCTCGCCGGGCGTGACCTTCAGCGAGCCCGCGGTGTATCCGCCCGCGCCGCCGGTCGCCATGCTGCTGCCCCAGCCGCCCTGCCCCCAGGCCCGCACGTCCAGCGAGTTCACGCCGGACGGGACCTGGAAGCCCGCCTTGTCGCCGGTGAAGTCGTACAGCCGGCAGCCCGTGAAGCCCGCCGTCGGCACGCACGCGCTGCCCGCGGCCTTGCTGTCCGCCGCCGCGGCCGGTACCGCTGCCCAGCCGCCCCCGGCGCCCAGCGCCACGAGGGCGACCGTCGCCGCGCCACGTCTCAGTCGGACACGACGCAGCTCAAGGGAATCCCGCTTCATCAACCACTCCATAGCTCGGGCAAGCTCCCCCCAAGGAGCTTCTGAAGGCGATCAGAGACGATCAGAGATCATCACCGATTCACCACGAGTGAGACCGCGAAGTGGAGAAAAAGGTTGTACGGGAGCGGCCGGAGCGACGGAAGTGACTCGCACGCCCATTGCCCGGGCAAACCTCTATGACTAGCCTGTGTTCGTCATGCCGATCGTCTGTTGAAATTTCGAACACAGACGCCTTAGAAACAAGGGAGGGGGCCGATCGTGGGACGCCTTGTACCTGCCGTGACCCGGGCTCTCGACATTCTCGAGCTCTTCCTCGACGGGGACGGGACGCTCTCCGCCCCCGACATCGTGCGCAAGCTGCAGCTTCCGCGCACCACCGTGCACGAGCTGGTCACCACACTCGCCGCCCGGTCGTACATCGTCCAGGTGCCCGGCCAGCCGGGACGCTACCGGCTCGGAGTGCGCCCGTACCAGCTGGGCAGCCGGTACGCCGAGCAGCTCGACGTCGCCGCCGAGGGCCAGCAGGTCGCCCGCTCGGTCGCCGAGACCTGCGACGAGACCGTGCACGTGGCGATCCTGGAGGGCACCGACGTCATCTACATCGCCAAGGTCGACTCCACGCACGCCGTACGCATGGTGTCGGCGGCCGGCCGGCGGCTGCCCGCCCACTGCACCTCCGTCGGGAAGATGCTGCTGGCCTCCCTCCCCGATCACGAGCTCAGCTCGCGCCTCCCCGACGATGCCGACCTGATCGCGATGACGCCCAACAGCATCACCGAACCGGACGCCCTGCGAGAGGCCCTGGCCGAGATCCGGCAGCGGGGCGTCGCCGTGGAGAGCCGCGAGTCCAACCCGGACGTCTCCTGCGTGGCCGCCCCGGTGCACGACCGCACCGGCCGGGTCGTCGCCGCGCTGTCCATCTCCGTGCCGATGATCCGCTGGAGCGACGAGCGCCGCGTCGAGCTCGAGCAGCTCGCCGCGAAGGGCGCCGCCGAACTGTCGGAGCGCCTCGGGCACCGGAGGGTGGCATGACGACGTACTCGTACGAGGTGGCGGTACGCGCGGAGGCGGAGCTGGGCGAGGGCCCGACCTGGGACGCGGCGGCGGGGCAGCTGATCTGGATCGACATCCTGGGCTCCCAGATCCACACATACGACCCCGTCTCGGGCCGTCGTACGTCCCGTACGACCGAGCAGCACGTCGGCGCGGTCAAGCCGCGCGCGGGCGGCGGGCTGGTCCTCAACCTCCGCGACGGCGTCGGCCTCCTCGACCCCGACGACACCTTCCGCTGGCTGCACCACGAGCCGGTCCCCGGCCGCCGCGCCAACGACGCCGCCGTCGCACCCGACGGCTCTCTGTGGGCCGGCACCATGCGCTACGACGAGGCACCGGGCGGCGGTACGCTCTCCCGTCTCACCGGAGACGGCTCGGTCGAGGTCGTCCTCGACGACGTGGCGGTGAGCAACGGCACGGGGTGGAGCCCCGACGGACGGCTCATGTACTACATCGACTCGCCGACGCGCCGGATCGACGTCTTCGACTTCACGGCCGGGCGCGCGCAGGGCCGGCGGCCGCTGGTGGAGATCGAGGAGGGCGCGGGCTTTCCCGACGGGCTGACCGTCGACGCGGACGGGTGCGTGTGGGTGGCGCTGTGGGACGGGGGAGCGGTGCGGCGCTATACGCCGGGCGGCGAGCTGGACCGGGTGATCGAGCTGCCGGTGCCTCGGGTTACGGCGTGTGCGTTCGGCGGTGCGGACCTGAGCGACCTGTACGTCACTACTGCTCGGGTGGGGCTTTCGGCGCCGCATCCTGTGGCGGGGTCGTTGCTGGTGGTGCGGGGCGCCGGGAAGGGGCTGCCGCAACCGGCGTTCGCTGGCTGAGGACAGTTGCTGCTGGGCGGGGGTAGGTCGCGCAGCCCGGCGCCAACGGGTTGCCGCCCTTCTGTGGGTCGGGAGCCGCCCCAGCGGCACGACTGCCCGCAGCCTGGCGGCGGGGTGGGGCGGAACCCGCAGCCTGACGGCGGGGTGAGGTGGTGCCCGCAGCCTGGCGGCGGGGTGGGGCGGAACCCGCAGCCTGACGGCGGGGTGAGGTGGTGCCCGCAGCCTGGCGGCGGGGTGGGGCGGAACCCGCAGCCTGACGGCGGGGTGAGGTGGTGCCCGCAGCCTGGCGGCGGGGTGGGGCGGAACCCGCAGCCTGACGGCGGGGTGAGGTGGTGCCCGCAGCCTGGCGGCGGGGCGGGGCGGTGCTCGCAGCCTCACGGTGTCCCATACGGGCGATCCGTCGGCAGCCACTTCTCGCAATCCGCGGGCATTCGTGCCGCCTAGGGCGGCTCCCGACCCAAAGAGGGGCGGCACCCCGTTAGCGCCGGGTTGTGCAGCGCCCCCGCCCCGCCCCAGCCACCCTCAGCCCTGCAACCCCGCTCGCTTGAGTTCCTCCGCCGTCAGCGGCGGTCGCCGAAGCGCCGGCTTGAGTGGGCCCACCGCCGCCGCAAGCAGAACCGACGGTGTCAGCAGCACCTCCGCCCCCCGCTCCAGCGACGTCACATCGGTCACCCGCCGGGCGATTCGGCCGTTCCCGGTAGCCGTGTACATCAGGCGGCCGACATACGCGGCCACGAGCCGGTCCCTGAGTGTCGGCCCGTTCTCCGTCGCGCCCGGGTAGAACACGTCCTGCCCGATGGCCAGGTCCCAGGCCGCCCCGACCGGCCGGGCCACCGCCTTCTGGATACGACGGGACAGTCCCGGCGCGGCCCACCCCTGACGCCGTATCGCATCCCGCAGGAGCACGGCGCTTTGGGCGGCCACCGCCAGCCCGTGCCCGTAGACCGGGTTGAACGCGGCGAGCGCGTCGCCGAGGACCGTGAAGTTCTCGGGCCACACCGGCATCCGCTCGTAGAAGTGCCGGCGGTTGACGGTCGTGCGGGTGAACGACACGTCGGACAGCGGCTCGGCGCACTCGAGCAGTTCGCCGATGACCGGATGCCGCAGCTCCTCGCGCGCGTACCGGACGAAGTCGTCGTTCGCGGTGGAGGGTTCGCCGCCACGGGTGCCGTTCAGGGTGACGATCCACCGGCCGTTCTCGATGGGCAGCAGGAAGCCCGCCCGGCCGGGGCCCTTCTCGCTTGGCTCGGGCTGCACATTGATGACCGGGAAGCCGTCCCGGGCCTGCTCGGGAGCGAGGTAGAGCCGACTCGCGTACGCCAGGCCGGAGTCGACCTCGCGACGCTCCGCCTCCGGCAGCCCGAGGGCCGTCAGCCACCGGGTCGCCCCGGAGCCGCGGCCGGTGGCGTCGACGACCATGCCCGCCTCGACGACCTGCTCGCGGTCGTCGAGCAGCCCGCGCACGCGGACCCCGGTGACGGCCGCCGAGGTGCCCTCCAGCCCCACCGCCTCCGTGCCTCCGAGCAGTTCGACCCGCTCGTCCGCGAGGACCCGCGCGCGGATCGTCGCGTCCAGCAGATCCCGCCCGGCAAGGATCACGTGGTGGGACTCGGGCCACCGCCGGAACCAGCCCCGCCCTCCCAGGGCGACGATGTCCGTCGTGACCGGCAGCCGCCGCGCCCCGGCGTCCCGGAGCGCCCCGGTGACGCCCGGCAGCAGTTCCTCCACGGCCCGTACCCCGCCCGACCACAGCATGTGGGCGTGCCGCGCCTGCGGCAGCCCCTTGCGGGGTTCGGGGCCGGCGGGCAGTTCGTCGCGCTCGACCACGACGACCCGGTCGACGAACTCGGCCAGGGCGCGCGCCGCGAGCATGCCCGTATGGGATCCCCCCAGGACTACGGCGGTTCTGGCGGGGATGGGACGGTCACTCATGCACGGACACGCTCTCTGCCGGGGCGGCCGCGCGGGCGCGGACCGCCTTGATGTCGTCGGGGCGGCGAAGGGCTTCGGACACGCCCTGGATCTCGCGCAGCAGATACGTGGTGTCCGGGGCTGAAGGGGCTGAAGGGGCTGAAGGGGCGGAACGGCCCGAAGGGTCTGAAGCGGCGGAAAGCGTGGACGGGCCGGACTCGCCGGACGGGGCGGGCCCGCGGTCGCCCCGGTCGGTCTCCGGGGACCGCTCGCGTGCCGCCGCGTCCAGGATCATCACGGCGGCGGCGACCGCCCGCGCCCGCTCGCGCTCGAAGCCGAGGGCGAGCGCCGCGTCGTACGACCGCCCGCGCAGGTCCTCGTCGAGGTGCCGGGACAGCTGGAGGAGGCCGTCGCGGATGAAGGTCTCGCGGCGGATCAGGCGCAGTTCCGATGTGCTGCGCAGGGCGACGGGCTCGCGGCTGCCCGTGACGCCCCGCATCAGCCGGGAAAGCGGCTTCAGGCTCTGGTGACGGCGGCGGACCAGCCACCGCTCCTGGAGGTACTGGCCGGCGTGCGGGACGATGAACCCGATCGCGACCAGGGTGGCGGCGATGCTCCCGGCCGACGGTGCCACGTTGGTGTTCAGCCAGTCCAGGTCGTGGCCGGTCCACCGGGCGACGACGGCCGTGAGCTTGGCCGCGCTGAAGAGCAGGTTCGTCGCGTAACCGACCCCCAGGAAGCGCAGTCCCCAGCGCAGCCAGGCGTCGAGGCCGTCCGTGCGGATCCAGTTCCAGATGAGCCTGGCCGTGATCGAGCAGGCCACCGTGTGCGCGAACAGGTAGAGCAGGATCTCCTCGCGCATGAACGGCGTGCTGGCGTAGTACGTGTCCAGGTCCCGGGTCCGCTCCACGGGGACGTCGGCGAGTGCGAAGAGCACCCACAGGGCGACGACCACGCCCGCGTAGAGGGAGACCACCCACCGGGTCACGCGGCGGGTCTGGGCCGAGCGTTCGGTGCGGCCGTTGCGCCAGGCGATGATGAGCAGCAGCCAGGACGCGGAGAGCGCGGTGAGCAGGGAGTACACCCAGGGGGCCGCGATGTTCGGCACGCCGGTGACCCGGTTGGTCCAGGCGATGGTCCCCGGGGCCGCGAAGACGAACACCGCGCAGGCGAACACCAGCAGGCCGCCGACGGCGCGCAGCAGTGGATCCCACCACAGCTTGACGATGCTGGGCAGTTTGATCGCCAGGGCGGCGGCCAGCACCACGGTCGGCAGCCAGAAGGAGATGTACATCCCGCTGAGGGACGCCGCCAGCGCGGGTGGGGAACCGGCCTCCGGCGCGAGGGCGGTGGTCACCGCGCGCCACCTCCGTGTCCGCGGTAGCCCAGGGTCCGCTGCACCGGGTCGAGGGGCGGCTCGGTGCTCCCGTCGGACATCAGGGGCCGGAAGACGGCGGCGAGACGGTGGCCGAAGTCGTCGGCCTCGGCCTCGTCCCGCGCACGGGAGCCGTCGCGGGCGGCCACGGTGAGGGCCACGTCCTTCCAGCCGGGCCGGCGGGCCAGGGCGTGCGCGGCCGCCGTACCCGCCACGTGGTGGTGGGTGTGCGCGGCGTGCATGTGCCACAACTCGTGGCCGAGGATGACCAGTTGCTGTACGGCCTCGGCCCGCTCCTCGACGATGACGAGGTCGAAGTCCTGGAACTCCACCCACAGGCCGGTCACTTCGATCTCGTCGGGGAACCGCTCGAAGCGCAGTTCCACGGGCCGTCCGCCGCGGCGGACGCTCATCTCCTCGCACAACGCCCGGCACAGCTCGCGGACGTCGGCCGGCGGCCGGGGTCTGGTGCGCAGGGCGGTGGCGAGGTCGGCCACGAGGCCGCGCATAGCCGAGCCGCGCCGGGAGCGCCGCAGCGGCGCGGCGATCCGGGCGGCGGTCCTGCGCGCGCCCGCGATGTCCATCACTCCCCCTTGTCACCGCCGTTGGAGCGGTTCGGCGGCCTCGTCCCGAGATTACTCACCCGACTGATTTCTGTTCGACCCATTGACGTTCGAGGACTTCGATTTTACGGTCCCGTTCGAAGTTACGAGCACAATTCGATATGCCGAACATCCTCGTAAGATGATCTCGAACAGTTAGGGCAGGGCATGGGACGACCTGACCTGAACCGCAGGCAACTTCTGGCCACCGCGGGCGGTTTGGCGGTCGCGGGCAGTTTCGGCTTCGCCGCCCTCGGTACGGGGGCCGACGCACTCGCGTCGAACGCCCGAACGCGCGTGCGGTACTGGAACCTCTTCAGCGGCGGCGACGGCGCCAACATGATCGCGATGCTGGACGCCTTCCGTGAGGAGCACCCCGGCATCGCGGTGAAGGACTCCACTCTCCAGTGGGGCAACCCCTTCTACACCAAGCTCGCCATGGCCGCCGCGGGCAACCGCGCCCCCGAACTCGGCGTCATGCACGTGGGCCGGGTGGCGGGCTTCTCGCCGGGCCGCCTCCTCGACCCCTGGGACGTCGACCTGCTGGCCAAGTACGGCGTGCGGCAGAAGGACTTCAAGCCGGCGCTGTGGAACCGCGGTGTCATCGACGGCAAGCTCTACGCCCTCCCGCTCGACATCCACGTACAACTCTGCTTCTACCGCAAGGACGTGCTGAAGAAGGCGGACCTGCTCGGCGACGACGGCCGGATGATCCCGGTCACCTCCACCGGCGAGTGGTTCGACGTCCTGAAGAAGGCCAAGCAGGTCCAGAAGAAGGGCCTGCAGACGATCGGTCTGTGGACCCAGGACCAGAACTTCCAGTGGTGGTTCTTCGTCGCCTTCTACACCCAGCTCGGCGGCGAGTGGTTCAACGACGCCCGCACCGAGGTCCTCTTCGACACCGACAAGGCGACCCAGGTCCTGGAGTTCCTCCGGCAGCACGTCACCGACGGCTACGTCATCCCCGGTGCCCCCACCGGCGAGCAGTTCATCAACGGCGCCCCCTTCACCTGGGAAGGCAACTGGTCCGTGCCGGTCTTCTCCGGCGCCAAGCTGGACTACGGCGCGACCCCGCTGCCGCCCGTCTTCGGCGAGCAGGCCACCCACGCCGAGTCGCACGCCTTCGTCCTGCCCCACCAGGCCGGCCGCGGCGGCGCCACCAACGAGGCCGCGCACGAGCTGGCCGCGTACGTCGTCACCCACGCCCAGCAGTGGGCGGCCGGCGGCCACATCCCCGCCTACACGCCGACCCTCTCCACGCCCGCGTACCGGAAGCTCACCCCGCAGAACGAGTACGTGAGCGCCATGGACCACCAGGCCACCGAGCCCAAGGTGTGGTTCGCGGGCTCCACCGGCGTGCTCGCCCAGGACCTCGGCCCGGTCGTCGTCTCCTCGACGATGGGCTCCGCCAAGCCCGCCGCCGTCGCGCGGACGATGAAGAACCGTCTCACCAAGCTCCTCGCCTCGAAGAACCCGATGGACGGCAGAACCGCCGCGCAGGGAGGTGCGGTCGCATGACGACCAGTGCTCAGACCGTCGTCGCGCCGGCCCGCGCGAAGACCGCGACCGCCGCCCTGACCGTCCGCCGCAAGCAGGGCTTCCAGCACGGGGGCTGGTTCATCGCCCCGTTCCTGCTGCTCTTCGCGCTGTTCGTGATCTGGCCGCTGCTGCGCGGCGTCTACCTCAGTTTCACCGACGCCAACATCTCCGGCGAGGGCGCGAGTTTCGTCGGCCTCGACAACTACCGCGAGGCCCTGCGCGACCAGGCGATGTGGGACGCCCTCGGCCACAGCGCGTACTTCACGCTCCTCGTCGTGCCGTGCATCACCGTGCTCGCCTTCCTGCTCGCGATGCTCGCGCACCACATCGAGCGCGGGAAGTGGCTGTGGCGGCTGTGCTTCTTCGTGCCGTTCCTGCTGCCGTCGACCGTCGCCGCCAACATGTGGCAGTGGCTGTTCACCCAGGGCATCGGCCTGTTCAACGAGACCCTCGGGCTCGACACGCCCTGGCTGACCGACAAGTCGTACGCGATGCTCGCCATCGTCATCCAGACCCTGTGGTGGACGGTCGGCTTCAGCTTCTTGCTCTACCTGGCCGCGCTTCAGGGCATCCCCGGCCACCTCTACGAGGCCGCGAAGCTCGACGGCGCGAACGCCTGGCACCGCATGGTCCACATCACGCTGCCGATGCTGCGCAACATCACCGGCCTGGTGATCGCGCTCCAGATCCTCGCCTCGCTCCAGCTCTTCGACCAGGCCGTCGTGATGATGGACTTCAGTCCAGGGCCGGAGCTCAGCACCAGGTCGTTCGTGCAGTACACCCTCGAACAGGGCTTCACCAGCTACCGCGTGGGCTACGCCTCCGCGATGTCCATCATCTTCTTCGTGATCATCGCAGTCATCGCCCTGGCGCGGATGTGGCTGCTGCGCAACCGTGAGGAGGGCGGCCGATGACCACCGCCGAGACGCCCGTACGCACTGTACGCACCGCACGCACCAAGTCCCGCAAGCCCTGGACGCCCAGCCAGATCATCCTCACGATCATCGGTGTCGCCGTCTCCGCCGTCTTCCTGGCACCGATCGTCGCCGCCCTGCTCACCTCGCTCAAGTCCGAGGCCGAGGCGGCCGAGATCCCACCGCACTGGCTGCCGGAGGTCTGGACGGGCCAGGCGTGGAAGGCCCTCTACGAGACCGGCAACGTCACCGACTGGTTCGTCAACTCCCTGGTGGTGTCGGTCTGCGTGACCTCCATCGTGCTGACGGTCAGCGCCCTGGCCGGCTACGGCTTCGCCCGCACCGAGTTCCGCGGCAAGAACGTCCTGCTCGGCCTCGTCATGGCGGGCCTGATGATCTCCCCGGCGGTCCTCGGCGTCCCCCTCTTCACCACCGTCCAGCAGATGGGCATGGTCGACACGTACTGGGGCATGATCCTGCCGCAGTGCGCGCCCGCCGCGATGGTCTACATCCTCTACAAGTTCTTCCAGGGCATCCCGCGCGAACTGGAGGAGGCCGCCTTCATCGACGGCGCCGGCCGCTGGCGCGTCTTCTTCACGATCGTCGTCCCGCTCGCGAGGCCGTCCCTGGCGGCGGTGGGCATCTTCACCTTCATCGCCTCGTGGAACAACTTCCTCTGGCCGTACATGGTGACCAACAACCCCGACCTGATGACCATGCCGAACGGCATCGCGACCGTCATGAACTCCTACGGCATCCAGTGGGCCCAGCTCATGGCCGGCGGCCTCATGGCGGGCCTGCCCCTGATCATCGTCTTCGTCTTCTTCCAGCGGCAGATCGTGGCGGGCGTCGCCCACACCGGTCTCGCGGGCCAGTAACTCCCCTTAAGGAGACAGGCACTTGAAGCGCCTCAGACTCGCGGCGATCCTCGCCGCGGCCGTCCTCGCCCTGCTCCCGACCACGGCCAAGGCGGACGCGACCTACCCCGACCCCCAGCCCATCACCGGCCAGCAGATCATCCACGACCCCACCGTCATCCGCCTCGAGTCCGGCGGCTACGTCGCGTACTCGACCGGCGGCATCATCGGCGCCCGCCTGTCGAAGGACACCAAGCACTGGGACGACGCGGGCAACGCCTTCGCCGAACCGCCGAGTTGGTGGTACGAGTACAACGACAAGGCCGACCCCTGGGCGCCGGACATCTCGTACCGGGCGGGCAAGTACTGGCTGTACTACGCGGTTTCGTCCTGGGGCACCAACCACTCCGCGATCGGCGTCGCCACCTCCCGGACCGGCCTCCCCGGCACCTGGACCGACCACGGCAAGGTCTTCACCTCCGAGACGACCGACTCCTGGAACGCCATCGACCCGGCGATCATCAGGGCCGACGGACGGCTGTGGATGTCGTTCGGCTCGTACTGGACGGGCATCCGGATGGTGGAGCTGAACCCGTGGACGGGCAAGGCGGTGCCGGGAGCCACGGTCCACCACCTGGCGACCCGCCCGGACGCGCCGTACGCGGTGGAGGGCCCGTACGTGGTCAGGCACGGCCGCTACTTCTACCTCTTCGCGTCGTACGACGCGTGCTGCGCGGGCGTGAACTCCACGTACAAGATCAAGGTAGGCAGATCAACGAAGATCACCGGCCCGTACACCGACAGCACCGGCAAGCCGATGCTGGAGGGCGGCGGCGACCTGTTGCTGGAGGGGCACGGCAGGTACATCGGCACGGGCGGCCAGTCGGTCTTCCGGGACAGAGGCCAGGACTGGCTGGCGTACCACTACTACGACGCGCAGGACGAGGGCACGCCGAAGCTAGGGCTGAACAAGCTGAGCTGGAAAAAGAGCGGCTGGCCGGGTTTGCCTTAGGGGCGCGGGGCCGTATCAATTTGCGGCTCCGCCGCGTGGGCGCGACCAGCCCCCACGCACCAGCAGCCGCCAGCGAACAGAACCACGCACCTCGAAAGGCGCACATGCAGACCGCACGCTTCACCCTCGACCCCGCCTTCACCATCGGCGAAGTCAACCCCCGTATCTTCGGCTCCTTCGTAGAACACCTCGGCCGCTGCGTCTACACCGGCATCTTCGAACCGGACCACCCCACCGCAGACGACAAGGGCCTGCGCCAGGACGTACTGAACCTCGTCCGCGAACTGGGCGTCACCGCCATCCGCTACCCGGGCGGCAACTTCGTCTCCGGCTACAAGTGGGAGGACTCCGTCGGCCCCGCCGAGGCCCGCCCCCGCCGCCTCGACCTCGCCTGGCACTCCACGGAGTCCAACCGCTTCGGCCTCTCCGAGTACATCGACTTCCTCCGCAAGGTCGGCCCCCAGGCCGAGCCCATGATGGCCGTCAACCTCGGCACCCGAGGCGTCGCCGAGGCCCTCGAACTCCAGGAGTACGCCAACCACACAGACGGCACCGCCCTGTCCGACCTCCGCGCCGGCCACGGCGACAAGGACCCCTTCGGCATCAAACTCTGGTGCCTCGGCAACGAGATGGACGGCCCCTGGCAGACCGGCCACAAGACGGCCGAGGAGTACGGCCGTATAGCCGCCGAGACGGCCCGCGCGATGCGCCAGATCGACCCGAACGTCGAACTCGTCGCCTGCGGCTCCTCCAGCCAGTCCATGCCGACGTTCGCCGAGTGGGAGGCGACGGTCCTCCAGGAGACGTACGACCTCGTCGACTACATCTCCCTGCACGCCTACTACTGGCCGCAGGACGGCGACATCGACTCCTTCCTGGCCTCCGCCGTCGACATGGAGTCCTTCATCGAGAACGTCGTCGCGACCGCCGACCACGTGGGCGCGCGGCTGAAGTCGAAGAAGCGGATCAACCTCTCCTTCGACGAGTGGAACGTCTGGTACCTGCCCAGGTGGGAGGAGCACGCCAAGAACATCGACCAGCGGGACTGGCCGGAGGCCCCCCGCCTGCTGGAGGACAACTACAGCGTCACCGACGCCGTCGTCTTCGGCTCCCTCCTCATCGCCCTGCTCCGGCACGCCGACCGCGTCACCGTCGCCTGCCTCGCCCAGTTGGTCAACGTCATCGCCCCGATCATGACCGAGCCGGGCGGCCCGGCCTGGCGGCAGACGACGTTCTTCCCATTCGCGCAGGCCTCGCAGTACGGCCGCGGCGAGGTCCTCGACGTCCGCGTCGACTCGCCGACGTACGACACGAAGAAGTACGGCGAGGCCGACCTGCTGCACGCCACGGCCGTACGCGCCGAGGACGGCACGGTCACCGTCTTCGCGGTCAACCGCGGCCGGACCGACGCGCTGCCGCTCGAAGTCGGCCTGAACGGCCTCGACCTGACGTCGGTCGTCGAGCACAGCGCCCTCGCGGACGCCGACCCGGACGCCCGCAACACGCTCGACGACCCCGAGCGGGTCGCCCCGCACACGGTCGAGGGCACCGCCCTGAAGGACGGCACCCTGACCGCCGTACTGGAGCCGCTGTCCTGGAACGTGATCAGGCTGTCGTAGTCGGTTCCGCCGTCACCGCTCGATGCGGATCTGGGCGGGCGGATACGGCGAGGAGGACGTCGTACCGACCGCCCAGTAGCCGCCGCCCGAACCGGGCACGCGCGCAAGGGAGCTGAGGAGAACCGGGGTCGTCGAGGCAGGACCACGCTCGCTCACCCAGGCCGCGCCGTCCCACCGGAGGTAATGGGCCCGCGTCTGGTCCCAGAAGTCCCAGCCGCTGATGCGGTCGGGCCGGCCCTGCTCGTCGGCGACGATGCCGGTCAAGCTGCCGACGCCGAAGGGCTTGGCGACGTCGGTCCAGGTGCTGCCGTCGCCGTGCAGCAGCGTGACCCCTGGCGGTTTGCCGGGCGGGCCGCCGACACCATAGGCGTAGCCGGTGAGCCAGATGTCGTCGTCGGCGACGGGGAGCAGGCCGGTCACGGTGGCGCGGATGCCGCCGGGTGCGGGCAGCTCGGTCCACGTGTCGCCGTCCCAGCGGGCGACGAGTTCGCTGCCGTAGACCCACACGTCACCGCACCGCGTACGGCACAGGCCCGACGGCGTGGCGGTGGCCCCGCTCGGGAGCGGTGGCAACCACGTCCAGCGGCCCCGGTGGCCGTGCAGCAGCACGGAGCCGTCGCTGTTCCGGCCGGAGAACCAGACGTGGCCCTTGGGGCCGGTGGTGACGCCGGTGAGGGAGGTCCCGGCCGTCCCGCGTCCGGGGAAGTCGGTGTCCTGCCAGGTCTGCCCGTCCCAGGCGAGGAGCCGTGCGGCGCTGGTCGCCGCCCCGCCGACGGCCCAGGCGGAGCCGTCGGAGGCGCCGGCGACGGCCCACAGCGAGCCGGTCAGGCCGAGGTGACCGAGGCCGGTACGCGTCCACGCCGCGCCGTCCCAGACGAGCGCGAGAGGCGTGCCGCGGGTGGCGCCGTCAAGGCCCTCCTCGCCCACGGCCCAGGCGAGGTCGGGGCCCGCGGCGGCCACGTCGATCAACTGGGCGGCCGGCGTCGCCTCGGGCGCCGGGACGGCCTGCCAGTCGTGGGGTTCTGCGACGGCCGGGGCGGCCCAAGCCGTTCCGCCGCTCGCCGAGGCCAGGCCCAGCCCGGCCCCGGCACCTACTAATCCGCTGATGAAACGCCGTCTTCGCACGGGGTTCCCCCTTCGTCTTCGGCGGTCTGGGGAAATACGGTTCACCAGCCCGCCGGAGAAGGCAATGCACGGGACGGGCCGTTCGGTCATACCGCTTCCACGGGCACTCCTCCCGCCGCGCTCCCCAGCAGTGTCAGCCGTACATCCCGCGGACCGGACGGTGTGGTCCCGTCGGACAGGACCGCCAGAGCCAATGTGTTGGCCCCACGTGTGCGGAGGATCCCGTTCGGCAGGACGAAGGTGTGCTGCGGGCCCACGTCATTGATGTACTGGCCCAGGTTCCAGCCGTTGAGGAAGATCTGGACGCGGTAGGCGCGGGCCGGGTCGTCCTCCAGGACGAGCCCGATCGAGGCGTCGACACCACCCTCCACGGCCGGCTTGAAGGTCGTCCGGTACCAGGTCACGCCCTGCCGGACGTCGGCCCGGGGGAGGCCGACCGTCTCCCAGTCGCCGTCGGCGAACTCCGGCAGGTGCCAGCCCTTCCGCTCCCCGTACAGCCCGCCGTTGTTCAGCGGCCCGCGCACGGGATCGGCCGCCGCCTCGCCCTGCAAGCGCCAACTCACCTTCGGTGAGGCGCCCTTGAAGGTGACCCCCGTCAGCCCGCGCGCCGCCTCGTACGTGTCGCGCGCCATCCGCCGGACGAGAACGGACAGGACGCGCTCGGAGCCGCGCTCACGCAGCTTCTCGGGCACGGAGAACGTGGCGGTCGCCGCCCAACTGCCCTGCCGTACCGTGCCGTTGTCCGGCACCGGCATCCGGTGCGTGCCCAGCGGCTCCCCGTCCAGCCATGCCATCAGCAGCCCCTGCGTACCGGTGCTGTAGGCGAGGGAGACGGACTCGAGGTCATCGGCGTCCGTGAGGCGCCCCCGGTACCAGACGTCGCCGTAGTGGAAGCCGTGGTCGTCCGCGAGGAGTACGGGCTTTTCGGCGACCGTCCAGTCCGAGTCGTCGAAGTCCGGGGCGGACTCGGGGTTCTCGGTCCGCCGCCGCCAGCCGCCGTCCAGCGCGGGCAGCGGCACCGGGCGTACGCCGGGCAGGAGCTGCTCCACCAGCAGGCTGCCGCTGGCGCTGGGCCGCGTCCGCAACGGGCGCTGGTTCCAGGTGACCTGGCCGATACCGCGCGGCCCCCACACCTCCAGCCCGGTCTCTCCGACCGTGTCCCCGGTCACGTGCGCGGTGCCGCCGCGCAGGGTGACGTCACGCACCAGCGCCGGGCCGTACACCAGCACCGAGCCGGAGGGGGTGTCGTAGGGCCACAGCCGCAGGGTGGTGGCGTCGTCGGCGAAGAGCAGCAGCAGCGGCCGGTCGCCCCCGCCGCCCTCGACCAGGACCCGGGTCAGTCCGCCGGCGCCGAGCGGAGCGTTCACCCGCAGCACGCCGCGGTCGTACGCCCACGCACCCTCGGCGTCCATCCGGGTCGTCGTCGGCTCGTCCGGACAGTCCAGCGCGATCTGCGCCATCTCGCCGCGCGGGCCCGCGAACACCGCGATGTCCTGCCGCCCGGCGGTCAGGCACATCATGGGCTGGACGGTGCAGTACCTCAACTTCCGCTGCCCCAGGGGCAGTCCGGTCGCCAGCAGACGGGCGTCCCGGGGCGGGACGGTGACCGGCACGTCGAAGTCGGTGCCGGGCAGCGTCGAGGTGACCTTGTCGGCGCTGTCGTTGCGCAGGACGTACACGTGGGCGTCGGTGTCCGGGTTCCTCAGATGGTAGACCTTCAGCCGGCCGTCCGAGGGCTTGACCGCCGCCGCCCGGCGCAGCTTGGCGAAGTCCGGCTGGCGTTGCAGCAGGTGCCCGATCTGGTGCATCGGGGTGAGCTTCGCCGTCGGCCTGCGGCCCTCGTCGATGGCCGCCCCGTAGTCGTACGACGTGTAGACGTCCGGCGCGGGCAGCCAGCCCCACGAGGTGCCGCCGAAGGTCATGTAGGCGTTGTGCAGCGGGCTGCCGGTGGCGAGGTCGGTGAGGTGGGAGCGCCGCTCGTACGCCGCGTCCCGGACCCGCCGCGACTGCGCGTACCCCTTGCCGCCCCACGGATCGGGCCGCCCGTCCCTGCTCCTCCACTGGTCGCCGTGGAGGAGCGGGACGTCGATGCCGTCGGCGCGCGCCTTGCTCCGGAACCGGTCCTCGAGTTCGTACAGCAGGACCGTGCCCCTGCCCTTGGTGAACAGATGGCGGGCGGCGATGGCGTTCACCCGCGTCAGCCACTCGTCGGCGTGCGACAGATAGGCCGGATCGGCGGTGCCCGGCCGGCCCTCGGTGGCCGTCAGCCAGCCCGGGAAGCCGCCGTTGTCGATGTCCGCGTCGATGTACGGGCCGGGCCGCAGGATCACGTACAGGCCGGTCTCGGTGGCCGTCCGCAGGAACAGGTCGAGGTCGCGGACGCCCGTGAAGTCGTACTTCCCGGGTGCGGGGGAGTGGTGGTTCCACGGCACGTAGGTGCTCACCGCGTTGTGGCCGTGCGCGCGCATCTTCTGCAGCACGTCCCGCCACAGCGACGGGCTCGGCAGCCGGAACGGGTGCATCTCGCCCGACCACAGCACCAGCCGCTTGCCGTCCACGAGCAGCGAGTACCGGTCGAAGCCGACCGTGTGCCCGAGCCCGTCCGCGGTCGGCGGACCCGGCGCGGGGCCGGTGGGCACGCCGCGGGACGAGGAGGCGTCCGTCGGAGCCCCGCCGCTGCCGCCCAGCGCGAAGCCGAGCGCCGTGGTACCGGCGAGAGCGCTGAAAGTACGTCTGCTGAGCCCCAAGGGAGCGCCTCCTGTGTTGCCTGTTCGTCCCGCGACCGCCCGTGGTGGGTCATTCTGTACGGCCGGACACCGCACAATTGTCATATGAGGATCTCGGCGCGGGCGGACTACGCGGTACGAGCGGTGCTGGAGCTCGCCGTACGGCAGGACGACGGACCGGTGAAGGCGGAGACCATCGCCACCGTCCAGGACATTCCGCACAAGTTCCTCGAGGGGATCCTCGGCGATCTGCGGCGCGGCGGCGTCGTCGACAGCCGACGCGGCGGGGGCGGCGGCTACCGTCTCGCGCGCGAAGCCTCGACGATCACGGTAGCGGACGTGATCCGGGCCGTCGACGGCCCCATCGTCTCGGTGCGCGGCGAGCGCCCCACGGGCCTCGCCTACACCGGGACCGCACAGCCGCTGCTGCCGCTGTGGATCGCGCTGCGCGCCAACGTCCGCCGGATCCTGGAGGGCGTCACGGTCGCCGACCTCGCGGCGGACGCCCTGCCCGAGCCGGTACGGCGGCTGGCGGCGGAGCCGGCGGCCTGGGACAACCCCTGAGGACGCTGTGAACGGGCCGCTGTGAATGGCCGGAGAGCGACCTGGCCGCCCGGGGTGGGGCTGCGTACGCTGCGAGCGCTCCGGCCTTCACGGTTTCTTCATGTTTCTCTCGTGGGCCGGGGTGCGTACGTACGTCTGTTTGACATGTGCATGACCGAGTTCAGTGTGCGCATGCCTGTATCCACCCCCCACTGAACGGATGGGAGAACCATGGCCGGTGGCCTGCTCCTCGGCGGCGCGATCGCCGCGCTCCTCACCACCGCCCTGCCCGCGCAGGGCCCCTCCTCCGGGTTCGACGACCCGCCCCCGGACAAGATCGTCATCAAGGTCGCCACGGTGAACGGCTCGGGCTGCCCGCAGGGCACGACCGCGGTCGCCGTCTCCGAGGACAACACCGCCTTCACGGTGACCTACAGCGACTACCTCGCCCAGGCCGGCGGCGACTCCGACCCCACGGCGTCGCGCAGGAACTGTCAGCTCAGTCTGATCGTCCACGTACCGCAGGGCTTCACGTACGCCATCGCCAGCGCGGACTACCGGGGCTACGCCATGCTCCAGCCGGGGGCGAGCGCGGTGCAGAGGGCCTCGTACTACTTCCAGGGCTCTTCCGGCACGGTCTACAAGACCCACAACTTCGCCGGCGCGTACAACGACAACTGGCAGGCCACCGACACCACGGACTGGGCCCAGCTCGTCTACGCGCCCTGCGGGGTCCAGCGCAACTTCAACATCAACACGGAGCTCCGGGTCAACGCGGGCACCCAGTCGCCCGGCAAGGTCAGCTTCATGACCATGGACTCGACCGACGGTGACATCAGCACGACGTACCACATGGCCTGGAAGGAGTGCCCGGGCAAGTGAGAAAGGGGGCCGCCCGCCTGGCGGGCGGCCCCTCCCGGCGGGGTCGGTCAGGGTAGCGTGAAGTAGATCATAAGGAATGAAGGGGATGAAGGGGGCGAAGGGGTGGAAGGGGTGGGAAGAGTGCGAGGGCCACATTACGAAAGGGAGTGCGCATGGCGCTGACCGCGCGCGTCGAGAAACGCATCGTCAAGGACTTTCCCGGGCGGGACGGCCGGGTCGTGGGGGAGCTCCTCGCCGAGCTCGTGCATCACCTGACCGAGAGGGGTGACAGGGAGGACAAGGAGCGCATCGCCGCCGCCACGCTCCTGTGCGGCCGGGGGAGGGTGGACCGCCTCCTCGACGCGGTACAGCTGGCCAAGGAGGACTGGCGGGACGTCCTGGTGGGGGCGGGGCTGGCGGACCCGGACTGGAGGCAGCGGCTGGAGGTGGACTTCGGCCCGGATTCTTAGCTGGGGCTGCGCGGGCCATTGACGCGCAAGGGGTTCGATTCTACGGTCCCGTCCGAACACGCGATCACTGTTCGAAATGACGGACAATCAAACCCCCACACCTGCAAGGAGCGCCAGCGTGAGCCGCACCTCCCGCAGAACCGTCCTGCTCGCCGTCCCCACCGCCTTCCTGCTCGCCCTCATCCCGAGTACGGCGTCGGCGTACCCCAACCCCGGTCGTGTCACCGGCTCGGTCGTCACGCACGACCCCACGATGATCCGCACCTCGTCCGGACAGTACCTGCTGTACGCCACCGGCGGCGGCATCAGCAGCAAGACCTCCGGTGACCGCACCGCCTTCAGCGCCGGCGCCGACGCCTTCGGCACCAGGCCGAGCTGGTGGCGGAACTACTCCTCCGTCCCGGAGGCCTGGGCGCCCGACATCTCGTACCACGGCGGCAAGTACCTGATGTACTACTCCGTCTCGAAGTTCGGCTCGAACACCTCCGCCATCGGGCTCGCCACCTCCAGCACCGGGCAGCCGGGCAGCTGGACCGACCAGGGCACCGTCTACACGTCGAGCTCGTCCAGCGACTACAACGCCATCGACCCGAACCTCTTCGTCGACAGCGACGGCAAGTGGTGGCTGTCGTTCGGGAGTTGGTGGACCGGGATCAAGATGATCCAGATCAATCCGTCCACCGGGAAGCAGCTCTCGAGCAACACCACCCGCTACTCCCTCGCCTCCCGCCCGACCGGAACCAAGGCCGTCGAAGCGCCCTACATCGTCAAACGAGGCAGCTACTACTACCTCTTCGCCTCCTACGACACCTGCTGCAACGGCACCAGTTCGACGTACAAGGTGAAGGTGGGCCGGGCGACCAGCGTCACCGGGCCGTACCGCGACAAGAACGGCGTCTCGATGATGAACAACGGCGGGACGCCCGTCCTGGAGTCCCACGGCAGCGTCATCGGCCCCGGCGGGCAGTCGATCATGAACGACGCCGACGGCGACCTGATCGTCTACCACTACTACGACGGCAACGACAACGGCACCCCCAAGCTCGGTATCAACCTTGTCAACTGGACCAGCGGATGGCCCGTGGCGTACTGACCCTGCTGGCAGCGCCGCTCGCGAACGTGCTGGCTGCCAGCAGTGGGTCAATCGGCTCGGTGCTCAAAGTGCCGGGCTTGCACAACGGGCATCACTGGCGGTGATGCTGCGTTTGCGTCCAGCCCCGCCTCGGCGCGTACGCTCCGGTGGTGGGGCAGGGGCCGTTGACTGCGCCCCGCGTCGCCACAACTCCCACGCGCGGGCGCGGATGTTGCGGGAGCCATTCCGATCGGCATGATCAACGAATCCGCACGACCGGCACGCGAACCAGGCCTGTGAGACCCGGTTCGCTCTGTCGATGTGCCCGCACTCGGCGCAGGTGCGGGACGTGTACGCCGGATCGACGTATACCACCGGTACCCCCGCCCGGCGGGCTTTGTACGCGATGAACGCCCCCAGCTGGGCAAAGGCCCAGCTGGAGTGAGTGGCCCTCCCCCACTGCCTCAAGGGCGTGGGAGGTACCCCCAGGCTTGCGAAGCCGTACCCGCTCGCGGATGCCCGTCAGATCCTCCAGGGCGATACCGCGACCGGTGCGTTCCGCCTCGGCCACCACATGCTTCGCGATCTTGTGGTTGATATCCTTCGCCCGCCGCGCCTCTTTGCGTCGCCGCTTCTTCAGCCGACGCTTGGCGGACGGTGTGTTCTTCTTCTGCAGCTTCTTTCGCAGGCCTCGCTCGCGGATCCTGACTCGGTTGAGTTCGCGCCCGGCCATGATCTCGCCGTCGGACGTGGTGGCGATGTTCACAATGCCCAAGTCGACACCGAGGAAGTCCACCGGAGTCATGTTCAGAGGCTCTTCAGGCACCTCACAGGTGGCCAGTAGAAACCACACGCTGTCCCAGCAGACGAGGTCGGACTCACCCTTGCGATAGAGCGCCAGTGTGGTCAGTTGCTCAGGCGACGCGGTGAACCTTACGTCCTTCATCCGTCCATCGACCGTCCAGATCGAAACACGCCGCTCAGCGTACTGCCAGGACAACATCCGGTCGTCGTACGGCTGCGCGCCCTCAGGCCGGAAGACGATCGGCTTCTCTATTGCCTTGCGGTACCGCTTCGAGCCTGGCCTGCCCAGATTTCCCGCCCTCAGGTTCGCTCGCAGTGTCGTGTACGCGTTACACGTCTTTTTGATCACATGCTGGGCTGCCTGCGAACCCAGCCGCCACCGCGTCTTGGCCTGGTCATATGTGAGCTTGCGTAGCGCGAAGTTGTTTTTCACATCGTTTTCGAAGGCAACCTCGCTCGTCCAGGAGGCTGCCTCGTTGCAGGCGCGCAGGGTTGCCTCAAGTGCCGCCGCCTGATCGGGCGTTGGCAGCAGCTTCACCTGCACCACCAGCTTCATAGTCACTTACCGTATGCAACTGTCCGAGTCGTCGTGGCATGTTCGAGATCATTCGCCCGATCGGGTGAAAGAGGTGATTGTGTCTGGCTGCAGGAGGTCAGCCGGCCTGCCCCATCCCCGCCGCGTTCGGCCAACTCTGCGCATTGGGCCACCCGGTCGCCGGGGCAGTCTGGAGATCCGCCGCGGCGGCCGGCCCGGTCATCCCGCGCACCTGCGCGGCGGTGAGCCCGCCCCGGGCGGGAACACCCGGCGGGGTCGGGCCACCCATCGGGCCCGGCGCCTGCGCCGCAGCGGCGGCCGGCACCGGAGTCGGCATCGGGGTCGGCATCGGGGTCGGCATGGGCGTCGGCGCAGGCATAGGCGCCGGCGTCGGTGCCTGCATCGGTGTCGGCGCCTGCATCGGCGTCGGTGAAGGGGCCGGGAAGCCCACCGGCTGCGGCCCCGCCTGAGCCGCCGCAGGCATCGGCATCCCGGCCCCACCGGTCTGTGTCTGTGCCGCCGCGGGCATCGGCATGCCGGTCCCGGCGGGCGGGGCGGCTGCGATCCCCTGCCCGCCGGAACCCATGGCCTGAGCGGCAAGGCCCTGCATGCCGGAGCCGTTGGTGGAACTGACCAACCGGTCAACTGCCGCCGTACCCGAGCTGTAGCCGGTCCCTGTAGCCAGCTCGGGCACGGCGGCTCCCCTCCTGGTCCCGTAGAGCACCTGTTCCAGGCCGGACACCAGGCGACGCACGTCCACCTGGGGGCGCACCACGAGTCGCAGGAAGCGGCTGGAGGAGCCGATCTTGTTGCCGCACTCGCGGACCAGGATCCGGTGCTCGGTGAGCATCCGGTCCCGGACCACGGTGCCTTCGGCGCCCACGGGGAGGCGCACGAAGAGGAAATTGCCCTGGGACGGGTAAACCGTCAGACCGGGCAGCGCGGCCAGCTGGCCGGCCATGTCCAGCCGGTCCCGTCGTACCTGCTGGAGGCTCTGCGCGTACTCGGAGCCGTGCTCCTTGAGCATGAACACCACGTGCTCCGCGAAGGAGTTGAGGTTCCACTTGGGGAGCATCGACCGCACCCGTCCCGCGAGCGCCGGGTTGGCGACCAGGTAGCCGAAACGTATGCCGTGCAGGCCGAAGTTCTTGCCGAGGCTGCGCAGGACGATGACGTTCGGGCGGAGCATCGCCTCCTGCACGACGGACGGCTCGGCCTCGGCGTCCGCGAACTCCAGGAACGACTCGTCGATCACGACCAGGTCCAGGTCGGCCATCGCGTCCATGAACTGCACGATCGCGTGCTTGTGCAGAAAGCCGCCGTCGGGGTTGTTCGGGTTGCAGATCACGGCGACCCGGGTGCCGCGGGCGCGGATGAACTCGGCGTACTGGGCCAGGTCCAGGGCGAAGCCGCTGGACTCCTGGAGCGGGTACATGTCGACCCGCTTGCCGGTCTCCATCGGCTGGTCGGTCCAGCGGCCGAAGGTGGGGACGGGGATGGCGAGGGACTCGCGGACCAGCAAGTGGTCGATCCAGGTGATGAGTTCGGTGGAGCCGTTGCCCATCGCGACGCACTGCGGGGGAAGCTGGAGCAGGCTGCACAGCTCGGCCGTGATGGTGTCGGCGCTGCTCGGGTAGTACGTGATGATGTCCCGGAGGCGGCCCGCCATCTCGTCGAACATGGCGGGCGTGGGGAAGTACGGGTTGCACGGAATGCAGAAGTCGACCGGACCGGCTCCTTCGCCGCCCTCCCGCGTCAGCGCCGCCATCGACGGGCTGTGCGCCGCGGTGCTGCGGAACAGCGAGGTGACGTTGTCAGCCAAGGGAGCCTCCGTATGGGGCGGGCTCGGCGGGGACGACCGGGCCCGTCGTCTTGGGTGGCCCGCGCGGGGGAGCACGGGCCGCCCTTACATACGGAGGCTTCGGTGGCACTGTTCAGCCGCTGAGAGATCGGCGAGAACTTGTGTGCCTCCTGTGAAGACAGTTCAGCTGAAGACGGATCAGCAGCCGAACGAGTGCACCGTCGTCGTCCGGTACGTCTGCCCCGGCTTCAGCACGGTCGTCGGGAACGACGCGTGGTTCGGTGAGTCCGGGAAGTGCTGCGTCTCCAGGCAGAGGGCGTCGCCCTGGCGGTAGGTGCGGCCGCCGGGGCCGGTCAGGGTGCCGTCGAGGAAGTTGCCCGAGTAGAACTGCAGGCCCGGCTCGTTGGTGGCCATCCTCAGGGTGCGGCCGGAGGACGGGTCGCGCAGCGTGGCGATGTGCGCCGGCTGGGCCGTGATGCCCTTGTCGAGGACCCAGTTGTGGTCGAAGCCCTTGGCGGTGATCAGCTGCGGGTGCGCGGCGCGGATGTCCCGGCCGATCGGCTTGGCCTTGCGGAAGTCGAAGGGGGTGCCGGAGACCTTCGCGAGTTCACCGGTCGGGATGAGGCCCGAGTCGGTGGGCGTGTAGCGGGAGGCTGCGATCTGGAGCTCGTGGTCCTCGATCGTGCCGCTGCCCTCGCCGGCGAGGTTCCAGTAGACGTGGCTGGTGAGGTTGACGACCGTGGTCTTGTCGGTCGTGGCCTCGTAGTCGATGCGCCAGTCGCCCTGCTTGGTGAGGGTGTAGGTGACCTTCACCTTGAGCGTGCCCGGGTAGCCCATCTCGCCGTCGACGGACGTGTAGTACAGGTACAGGCCGACGTCCGAGCCCTTGGTGAACGGCTCGATGTCCCACACGCGCTTGTCGAAGCCCTGGGCGCCGCCGTGCAGGCTGTTCGCGCCGTCGTTGACGTTCACCTGGTACTTCTTGCCGTCCAGGGTGAACTGGCCCTTGCCGATGCGGTTGCCGTACCGGCCGATCAGGGCGCCGAAGTACGGGCTGGAGGCGACGTAGTCCTCGATGTTGTCGAAGCCCAGCGACACGTTCTTGTACCGGCCGTGCCGGTCGGGGATCTCCAGGGACTGGACTATGCCGCCGTAGCTGAGGACCTTCATGCGGGTCCGGCCGTTCGCCAGCGCCCAGCTGTAGATCTTCGTGCCGTCGGCGAGCTTGCCGAAGAGCGACTTCACCGGCTTCCTGCCTCCCGTGGCGTGGGCCGTGCCACCGACGGTGGCAGCGGTTAAACCGGCGGCTGCGGCCCCGGCGATGACGGTACGTCTGCTCAGTTCCATGTGCGGCTCCTGCAATGGAGAGAGAGAAAGGGCCCCGCCTTCTGGCGGGGCCCTGGGGCCCGGCCGTCGGATTCCCGCCTGTCCAGCGACGCCTGGCGCGTGCGCGCCGCTGGACCCGCCCTTCGGGCGGACGCCGGGAATCCGACGGCCGGCCCCAGTTCGTTACGAACCGACCTTGCGCTTGTTCCACACGTCGAAGCCGACCGCCGCCAGGAGCACCAGGCCCTTGATGACCTGCTGCCAGTCGGTGCCGATGCCGACGAGGTTCATACCGTTGTTCAGCACGCCCAGGACCACACCGCCGATGATCGCGCCGAGGACGGTGCCGACGCCGCCGCTCATCGACGCGCCGCCGATGTACGCGGCCGCGATCGCCTCCAGTTCGAAGTTGAGGCCGGCCTTGGGCGAGGCCGCGTTGAAGCGGGCGGCGAAGACCAGACCCGCCAGGGCCGCGAGCATGCCCATGTTCAGGAAGAGCAGGAAGGTGACCTTCTTGTCCTTCACGCCCGACAGCTTGGCCGCGGCCAGGTTGCCGCCGATCGCGTAGACGTGACGGCCGATGATCGCGTTGCGCATCACATAGCCGAAGCCGACGACCAGCACACCGAGGAGCAGCAGCACGATCGGGGTGCCCTTGTAGCTGGCGAGCAGCAGCGTGACCACGAGGACGGCGCAGACCAGCGCGACCAGCTTCAGCACGAAGAGCTTGGTGGGCGGCACATCCAGCGAGAACTCCTGCTGCCGCTTGCGGTCACGGACCTCCTGGAGCACCACGAACGCGAGCACGGCGAAGCCCAGCAGCAGCGTCAGGTTGTGGTAATTGGTGTCCGGACCCACCTCGGGCAGGAAGCCGTTGGAGACCTTCTGCAGACCCTCCGGGAACGGGCCGAGCGTCTGTCCCTCCAGGAAGATCTCGGTCAGACCGCGGAAGACCAGCATGCCGGCCAGGGTCACGATGAACGACGGAATGCCGAGATAGGCGATGAAGAACCCTTGTGCGGCACCCGAGGCCGCGCCGATGGCCAGGCACAGCACCACGGCGAGGACCCAGGGTATGTCGTTCTTGACCATGAACACGGCGGCTATCGAGCCGACGAACGCTGTCAACGAGCCGACCGACAGGTCGATGTGGCCCGCGATGATGATCAGCATCATGCCGATCGCGAGGATCAGGATGTAGCTGTTCTGCAGGACCAGGTTCGAGACGTTGCGCGGAAGCAGCAGGTCGCCGTCGGTCCACACGGCGAACAGCGCCACGATCAGGCCGAGGGCGATCAGCATGCCGTACTGCCGCATGTTGCGGCGCATGCCGTCCAGCACCAGCTGGAGCAGGCCGTCGCCCGCGGCCGAACCGCCCTTGCCGGGCGGCGCCGGGGCCGGCGTCTTGGCGGTCACATCCGTGCTCATCGGGTTACCTCTTTGTCCTTCGTCATCTGGCGCATCAGCGATTCCTGCGAGGCTTCGGCCCGCGAGAACTCACCGGTCAGCCGCCCCGCGGCCATCGTGTAGATGCGGTCGCACATACCGAGCAGCTCCGGCAGCTCGGAGGAGATGAAGACGACCGCCTTGCCCTCGGCCGCCAGCTGGTCGATGACCGTGTAGATCTCGTACTTGGCGCCGACGTCGATCCCGCGCGTCGGCTCGTCCAGGATCAGCACCTCGGGCCCCGAGAAGATCCACTTGCTGAGGACGACCTTCTGCTGGTTGCCGCCGGACAGCTTGCCCACCGGCTCGAAGACGGTCGGGGCCTTGATGTTCATCGACTTGCGGAAGCTCTCGGCGACCTGCCGTTCCTCGTGCTCGTCGACGACACCGCGCTTGGCGACCTTCCCCAGGGCGCTGAGTGAGATGTTCCGGTTGATGGTGTCGATGAGGTTGAGGCCGTAGTGCTTGCGGTCCTCGGTGACGTACGCGATCCCGTGCTTGACCGCCTCGGAGACGGTCTTCGTACGGATCTCCTTGCCGTCCCTGAGGACCGTGCCGCCCGCGTACCGGCCGTAGGAGCGGCCGAAGACGCTCATCGCGAGCTCGGTGCGGCCGGCACCCATGAGGCCCGCGATGCCGACGATCTCCCCGCGGCGCACCTGGATCGACACGTCGTCGACGACCTTGCGCTGCTGGTCGATCGGGTGGTTCACGGTCCAGTCGCGGATCTCCAGGGCGGGCGCGGTGCCCTCCTCCGGCTGGTGCGGCGTCCGCTCCGGGAAGCGGTTCTCCAGGTCGCGGCCGACCATTCCGCTGATGATCCGGTCCTCGGTGGTCTCCGCGGCCTTCACGTCCAGCGTCTCGATGGTGCGGCCGTCCCGCAGGATCGTCACCGAGTCGGCGACCTTGCGGATCTCGTTCAGCTTGTGGGAGATGATGATCGAGGTGATGCCCTGCTTCTTCAGCTCCAGGATGAGATCCAGGAGCTTGCCGCTGTCCTCGTCGTTCAGCGCCGCGGTCGGCTCATCCAGGATGAGCAGCTTCACCTTCTTCGACAGCGCCTTCGCGATCTCCACGAGCTGCTGCTTGCCCACGCCGATGTCGGCGACGCGGGTGTCCGGGTGGTCGGTCAGACCGACCCGGCGCAGCAGTTCGGTGGCGTGCCTCAGCGTCTCGGTCCAGCTGATGATGCCGCGTGTGGCGTGCTCGTTGCCGAGGAAGATGTTCTCCGCGATGGAGAGGAAGGGCACCAGGGCCAGCTCCTGGTGAATGATCACGATGCCGTGATGCTCACTGGCCCTGATGTCCTTGAACTCGCAGACCTCTCCCTCGAAGAGGATCTCGCCCTCGTACGTGCCGTGCGGGTGGAGGCCGGAGAGGACCTTCATCAAGGTCGACTTGCCGGCGCCGTTCTCCCCGCAGATGGCGTGGACCTCGCCCTGCTGGACGGTCAGTGTGACGTCCGACAGCGCCTTGACGCCGGGAAAGGTCTTGACGATCGAGCGCATTTCCAGGACGGGTCCCGCCATGGTCGTGCCTTCCAATCAGTGGTGAATCGTTGGTCGGTGGCGGCGGTTACTTGAGGTCGCCCGCGGTGTAGAAGCCGCTCTCGACCAGTTCCTTCTCGTAGTTGGACTTGTCGACGCTCACCGGCTGCAGCAGGTAGGCGGGGACGACCTTCACCCCGTTGTCGTACGTCTTGGTGTCGTTGACCTCGGGCTTCTTGTCGTTGAGGACCGCGTCGACCATGTTCGAGGCGACCTTGGCCAGTGCGCGGATGTCCTTGAAGACGGTCTGCGTCTGCTGGCCCGCGATGATCGACTTCACCGAGGCGACCTCGGCGTCCTGACCGGTGACGACCGGCAGCGGCTTGCTCTTGGAGCCGTAGTCGTCCGACTTCAGCGCCGAGAGGATGCCGATGGAGATGCCGTCGTACGGCGAGAGCACCGCGTCGACCCGGGCGCTCTTGTACGTGCCGGTCAGGATGTCGTCCATACGCTTCTGGGCCTGGCCGCCGTCCCAGCGCAGGGTGGTGACCTGGTTGAGCTTGGTCTGGCCGGACTTGACGACGAGCTGCTTCTTGTCGATGTACGGCTGCAGGACCTTCATCGCGCCGCCGAAGAAGTAACGGGTGTTGTTGTCGTCGTTCGAGCCGGCGAAGAGCTCGATGTTGAACGGGCCCTTCTTGGAGCCGTCCTTCAGACCGAGCTTCTCGAGGATGTAGTTGCCCTGGAGCTCGCCGACCTTCTCGTTGTCGAAGGACGCGTAGTAGTCGACGTTCTCGGTGCCGAGGATGAGGCGGTCGTAGGAGATCACCGGGATGTTCGCGTCCTTGGCCTGCTGGAGGACGTTGTTCATCGACTTGTTGTCGATGGCCGCGATGATCAGGGCCTTCACGCCCTGCGTGATCATGTTCTCGACCTGCGAGACCTGCTGGTCGGGGTCGTCCTCACCGTAGATCAGCTTGGTCTTGTAGCCCTTGGCCTTCAGCTCTTTGACGACGTTGTTGCCGTCGGCGATCCAGCGCTCGGAGGACTTGGTCGGCATCGAGATGCCGATGGTGGCGCCCTTGGTGCTGCCCGAGCCCTCCTCGCTGCCGCCCTCACTGCTCTGGCCGCAGGCGGACAGGGTGAGCGCGAGGGAGGCGGAGGCGGCTATGGCGGTGAGTGCGGCTCGGCGAGTACGCATGGTCATCATCCTTGATGTGTGGGGCCGTGCTCGGTCGGGCGGTGCGTGATGCTCCGTGGCGCGATTGCGTGCTGTGACCGAGAAGAGGTGTGTCGGATTGTGTGCGGCTGCGTCTGGTTTTGTGAAGGGGAGTTGTCCGGAACGTTATGAGGGTGTATCGAACCGACGCAGAGCACCCGGCAGCCGCGAGCCGAGCGGCGCCATGTCGCCGTCCGCTCCGTGCCGTGCGAGCAGGTCCAGCGCGAGCCGCCCGCGCCGCACCCGTTCCCGGGCCGTGGACAGGGTCAGATCGCGCATGTGGTGCCCGTACGGGTAGATCCCCGGGGCCTTGGACAGGCCGAACTTCAGGTAGAGCGGTGCGCCGCGCCGGATCAGCTCGGCGACCTCGTACATTCGCACATATCCGCCGAGATCGTCGGGAGCCTCGATGTACATGTCCATGGGGGCGGCGGACACCCGGCGGATCTCGGTGAGGTGGTCGAGCGTCAGATCGCTGGGCACGTTGATGGAGTCGCCGCCCAGGTTCTCGTACACCGCGTACGCGGCCGGGTTCACCGGGCCGATGAGCGCCGAGACCTTCAGCGTCGTGTCGGCCGGGATGATGCCGGCGACCCGCGCCCGGTGCAGCGCCCACAGCACGCCCTCGTCGGCGACGAGGAGGCACTTGACGCCCAGCTCCGTCGCCCGGACGGCGTCTTCGACGCAGCCGGCGACCGCGTCGTGGCCGCGGGCCCTGAGGCCCCCGCCGCGCGAGTCGGTCCGCGTCGAACCGCCGATGTCCCACGTGCCGCGCGGGCCGGTGAACAGGCAGAGCTCGATGTCGCGCTCGTTGGTGGCCTCGACCATCTCGGTGATCTCGGCGTCGGTCAGCATCCACACGCCGCTGCCCTGGCTGATCCGGTGGATCGGCACATCGAGCCGCGAGGCTTCCTTCAGGACGACGGCCAGCGCTTCGGGACCCTCGCACGAGGGGATCTCGGTGCGCCATCGGCCGCCGCCGGGGAAGGCGTGCGGCGAAGCGTCGGCGGGGTCGAGGGCGGGCGCGTTCAGGCCGAGGGAGGTGAGCGCCTGCTCACCGGGCCTGCGGGCTGCCGTGGCGGGAGCGTCGGTCACAAGGTGTCCTTCTGTTCGGTATGTCGGACGAGGTTCGCGGCTCAGCGCGTGCGGGGCTTGGAGTACGCCGGTACGGGGGCCGTCAGGTCGCTCCCGTACCGGCGTACGTCTAGGGGCGGAGCAGCACCTTGCCCACCTTCGGATCGCCGGACCCCACCAGCTCGATGGCCTTGGGGAACTCGGCGAGCGGCAGCTCATGGGTGACCAGCGGCAGCGGATCGAGCAGTCCGGCGCCGAACACCCGCACCGTGTGCGCCCACGCGTCCGGCGCTGCCCCGAAGACGGTGTGCACCTCCAGCTGCCGTACGACCAGGTCCGTCGGGTCCAGACCCTCGGCGCCCGGCGCCGGGATGCCCGTCAGGACCAGGCGCCCGCCGCGCCTGAGCAGGGAGGCGGCGGTGCGCGCGGCGGACGCGGACCCGGCGGTCTCGATGACGACGTCGAAGTCGTCGGGGAGCTCCTGGTCCTTCGTACGGAAGTCCGTGGCCCCGTACTGCCGCGACAGCTGCTCCCGGTCGTTGCGCGTGCCCACGACGAGCAGCTCCGCCGGAGAGCCCGCCTTCAGGAACTGAACGGCGAACATGCCCAGCGTCCCGGTGCCGACGACCGCGACCCGCTCACCCGGCCGGGCGTTCGCCTTGATCGCGGCGGCCGCGATACAGGCGGCCGGCTCCAGCAGGGCCGCCGCCGTCAGGTCGGCGTCGTCCGGCAGGGCGTGGAGGAGTCGCGCCGGGAGCGTGAGCGTGGTGGCCATGGCACCCGGCTGGGTGAACCCGGTCTCCTCGTATCCGGCCGTGCACAGGGTCGTCTCGCCCGCGTGGCAGCGGTCGCAGACCTGGCAGTTGCGGAAGCCCTCACCGACGACCTTGCGGCCGACGAGCGACTCCGGAACCCCGGCGCCCACCCGCTCGACCGTCCCGGACCACTCGTGTCCCGGGGTCAGCGGGTACCGCACATACCCCTCGGGCCGATTGCCCTGGTACACCTCGCGGTCGCTGCCGCAGATGCCCACGGCGTGGACGCGGACCAGCGCCTCGCCGGCCGCGGGCTCGCGCGGCGTGTGCTCGGCGAGCCGGTGCTCCCCGGGCGCCTCGATGACGACGGCGGCGCCGCTCACTTCTCGGCGCCCTTCGGCTTGCGCTGCTCCCAGCCCTCGGCCCACAGGTCGAAGCGGGCCTGCTGCTGCGGGAACTCGGCGGCGGCGTCGACGTCCAGCTCCACGCCGAGGCCGGGGGCGTCGGAGAGGTGGAAGCAGCCGTCCTCCGGGTTCACCTGCGGCGCGCCCTTGACCACCTTCTTGATCTCCGCGTCGGCGAAGTCGTTGAAGTGCTCGAGGATCTTGAAGTTCGGGGAGGTGAAGCCGACCTGGAGAGAGGCGGCGGTGAGGACCGGGCCGCCGACGTTGTGCGGGGCGACCAGCATGTAGTGGGTCTCGGCGGTGGCGGCCAGCTTCCGGGTCTCCCAGATGCCACCGATGTGGCCGACGTCCGGCTGGATGATGTCCACGGCCTGGCTCTCGAACAGCTCACGGAACTCGATGCGATCGTGAATCCGCTCACCCGTGGCGACCGGGATGTCGACCTTGGCGGCGACCTTCTCCAGGGCCTTGAGGTTCTCCGGCGGAACGGGCTCCTCCAGCCACGCGGGCTTGAAGGGCGCGAGCTCCTTGGCCAGCCGGACGGCGGTGGCGGGGGAGAACCGGCCGTGCATCTCCAGCATCAGCTCGGCCTCGGGGCCGATGGCGTCGCGGACGGCCTCGATGAGGGAGACGGCGTACAGGGTCTGCTGGTGGTCGAGCTCGAAGTGCCCGGTGCCGAAGGGGTCGATCTTGAGCGCCCGGTAGCCGCGCTCCACGACCCCCTGGGCGGCCTTGTGATAGGCCTCGGGGGTCCGCTCGGTGGTGTACCAGCCGTTGGCGTACGCCTTGACCTTGTCGGTCACCTTGCCGCCCAGCAGCTGCCACACGGGTACGCCGAGCGCCTTGCCCTTGATGTCCCAGCAGGCCATCTCCACGACCGCGATGCCGGACATGACGATCTCGCCGGCCCGCCCGTAGTCGCCGTACTTCATCCGTCGGACGAGGTCCTCGACAGCGAACGGGTCGGAACCGAGAATGTGATTGGCCTCGGCCTCCCGCAGGTAGCCGATCAGCGCGTCGGTGTGGCCCAGCATCCGGGTCTCGCCGACTCCGGTGATGCCCTCGTCGGTGTGCACCTGGACGTACGTCAGGTTGCGCCACGGCGTCCCGACCACGTGTGTGCTGATTCCGGTGATGCGCACGGCGGTTGCCCCTCGCTGCTTCGTCGGCTCGTTTTCGGCTCAGTTGGCAGTTCGCTCGTGTTCGAAATTTCGTCACACGTTCGAAATGCTGGCGTGACAGTAAGGATGGTGTGAGGGGGGTGTCAATGGGTCGAACGCATAACGGCCGTGTCGAGCACATAACGGTTTCGACACTGCTTTCGACAGTTCTTTCGGTCGCGGGGCGCGGTCGCCCGTCCCCGTACCGGAACGGGCGGTTCCCTACACAACTTTCACAGCTGTGACTATGAACGTTACCTGCGAGGAACTTACTCTTCCCGCGTCATGGACTACTGCCACCCGTGCCGACGGCACCTCAATGGCGCCCTGGCCTGCCCGGGGTGCGGCGTGTCGGTCGAAGAGATCCGCGCGTACGCGGCGTCCGCGCACGCGGAGGCGGCGCAGACGGGTACGGGCGGGGGCGTGGGCGCGGTTGGTGGCGGTGCCGGGCCGTATGACGCGTACGGGGCCGAGGGGGCGTACGGCGGCGGGTACGCGGGCGACGGTCACGCCGGGGCGTATGGCGGTGAGGGTGCGGGTGACGGCCCTGCGGGTGCGTACGCGGCCGGGGGTGCGGGTGACGCTCACGCGGGTGCGTACGGCGGTGAGGGTGCGGGTGACGGCCCTGCGGGTGCGTACGCCGGCGGGAGTGCGAGCGACGCGCAGGCGGACGTGTTCCGGAGCGAGGCCCCGGTCAGTGGCCACGCGGGCGCGTACGAGGGCGGCGGCGCGGCGAGCGCGGTCCACGGGGACGGTCACGAGGTCGCCTCGTACCAGGACGAGGGAGAGCGCGAGGGCGGCGAAGGCCGAGGCGGTGCGGCTGCGGCCGGTGCGACCGTAGGTCGGGTCGAGGTGGCGGCGGAGCCATCGGGCGGTCGGGCCGCGCGCCGACGCGCGCGAGGGCGTGGCGGCCGGACCGCCGGCGCTCCCGGGGGGCCCGAGGGCTACGACGACCTCACCGACGTCCCGGACGACGAGGACGAACTCGACGGTCCCGCAGCCGGTGCGAGCCGTCGCGATCGCAAAGCCGCGGCGCACCGACGCCGTCGCCGCCGGACCCTGCTGATCACCGCGGGCTTCGTCCTGGCCGCCGGCGGACTGAGCCTCGCGGAACTCGGCATGGACGCGCCGGGCAAGGCCCCGAAGCCGGCGGCGGCCGGAGGCGACTCGGCGGAAGGCGCGGCGTCGGGGGAGGCGGGCGAGACGGCGGGGCCGCAGGACGACACGCCGGGCAGGGGCTCGAGCCCTTCCCCCGGCGCGTCGACGTCCCCGTCACCTTCGACGTCCTCGAAGGACGACAAGGACGAGGACAAGCCCACCAAGGACCCCCGGCCGACACCCACCGGCACCACTCCGGACACGTCCCCCACGACCCCGGGCGCGACGACCCCGCCCAGGGACCCGGCCCCCACGACCAGGCCACCGAAGCCGGACCCGACCCCTGAGCCGTCGCCGTCGGAGACGTGCAACCGGTTCCTGTGGTGGTGCGCGTAAGGGCGGCGATCCTCAACCGCCGGCCCGGGCGGATCCGATGAGCCAGGCGTCCAGCGGCGAGGTGGCCGTGCCGGTGGAACAGATCTGCCAATCACTGGGTTGGCGCCAGGGCCAACAGGTGGGGCCGGACAGTCAGGTGAGAGACGGCCACCGATCGGCCGCCCATTCGAGCCAGCCCGGCCAACCAGGAGGCGGACCGCCGATTTCGTGCCCCTCGAGTTCCGCGGCGTCGGGCTCCTCGAACAGCGTCCTCCAGCGCAAGAGGTCCGCCTCGCTCATCGCGAAGGTCTGATCGGGAGTGGTCGACTGGCGATGGGCGATCCGAGCGCGTTGGGTCTCATGGTCCACCGGCACGTACACGACGTGACAGGACGCGCCCACAGACTCCACCAGCCAGCGGATCGCGGACCTCTCGTCACGAGACCAGCATCCGAAGTCCAGGACCACGTTGGTTCCGAGCCTCAGTGCCTCCAGAGCAAGCGAGAGCAGCCGTCCTTCCAGGACATCGCGCTTCCCGGCCGGCTGCGGATCACCGAACAGCGGAATCATCCACTCATCAGGCGTCAGCCGCAGCGCGCTGTGCTCCTTGGCCAGTTGCCGAGCCCTGGTGGTCTTCCCTGCCCCCGGCAGGCCGACTGTCAGAAACAACGTGGTCACGCCCGGATCGTTCACCGAAGCCACGCAGAGGACAACTGCTTTCTCTGCCGAGATCGCCGGGGCCGTGTCGCGACCCCGCCCCTCGTCAGAGCTCCAATGACCGCCGCAACAGGGAGGCTCGCTTGAGCCGCACGTCCCGTGGTGCTTCGGACACCTGCGGATCAGGCATCTGGAATTCGTCTCCGTCGAAGCGCGGAACGACGTGTACGTGCAAGTGGTGAAGCACCTGGCCGGGGATGTCGTTGTTCTGCGTGATCGTGCTTCCGACAGCTTGGTAGGCGATCTTCACTGCAGACGACACCCTCGCGATGACCTCGAAGACTTCCTGCAAGAGGTCACGTGGTGCTGCATGCAGGGCGGTCACATGGGCGAGCGGCAGCACCAGAGTGTGACCAGGGTTGTTCTCCCGCTGCATGAGAGTGGGGATGACGAAGACATTTCGCGAACAGTACGCGACCAGATCCGCATCGATCTCCCCTCGACCGATCATGCAGAAGGGACACTCACTCACCCGGAAACCTTCCATGCACGCCGCACATGACTCGGCCCCTGAGAGAGGCCATATCGCGGAGTGTGGCAGGCCCTGCCACTCAGAGCACTCAGTTTTCAGGCCCTCGGACAGCTCGAGCGGTCCAGGCGTTGAGGACCCAGCGCGCCGCATCCGCCGTCGTGGCTGACTTTCTGTGGCTGAGCTTGAAGGTGCGACGGGGATCAGGTGACCAGCGACGGTGGCGCGATCATCAGTGCTCGGTCGTACAGGTCGCGGGCTGTTGCGTTCTTCAGATGGGGGCGCAAGAGACCGAACATCGCCTTCACGCGCTCGTCGGCGCGGCCGGACTGCACCTTGGGGTAGTCGTCGAGGGCCTGGTGCCAGGTGGTGCAGGCCGCTTCCAGGTGGCCGAGTTCCAGCTGCCGCTCTGCCAGCAGGCCACGACGATGTACTCGTGTGCGCTGGTACGCGCTGGGGCGGAGCCGGTCCGCTTGTTGCATGGCTTCGACGGCTCCGGCCTTGTCGCCGAGTTCGTAACGTACCTGGCTGACGTGGTAGTTGAGCGAGGAGGGGTCGTAGGAGCCGAACGCCTTGCCGCGTGACTCAGCACGGTCCATTGCCGCCTCTGCCTCGCGGATGTAGCGCAGCGCGCCCGTACGGTCGCCGGTCTGCGCGGCGGCGTGCGCCTGCTGGCCGACGAGGAAGGCCAGCATCCGAGGGCCGGCTTTCGGGGAGGCGGCGGCAGCGGCATCGGCCAGTTCCATGGCCTTCGTCCCGTGGTGGAGGTCGACTGCCTGGACGCTCATCCCTCGCAGGGTGGTGCAGTACGTCAGGTGGTCCTCCGCCGCGCCCGCCAGTTCCAGAGCCATGACGTAGTAGCGCTGCGCGAGACCGTGCAGCCCTTCGTCCACGGCCATGTAGCCGGTCAGGTAGAGCAGGTCCGAGGCGGCGGACAGCATCGCCTTGCGTACGTCCTCGGACGCGTCGGCGCGCAGGTAGGAGGCCACGGTGTTGACCATGAACGAGGCCGCCATGGGGCGTGCGTGACGTCCGCCGAACTCGTCGTCCAGCTCCGAGACACGCTCTGTCATGGCGACGACCATGTCCACCTCGTTCATGCTGATGCGTGTCGTGCGGCCGGACTGAATGGCATCGGCACGCCCAACCACATCAGGCCAGCCGGGAATGGTGACGGCCACGGAGAACAGGCCGAGACCCAGGACACTGCGGCGGGACGGGTCCATATCCAGCCTCCCAGGTCGATCACCCCTTCCACGGTATCCGCAGCCACGGAGGAGCGATCGCGTGGAACGGGCAGTCCGGCTTCGGCGTGGGTGACGGGGCGGCCGAGGCGGCGGGAGAGGGCTTCAAGGATGCATGCGCGCACCGCACCGCGGGGGACGGTGCCGCCGAGCCAGTGGCTCACCGCCGACTCGTCGTAACGCAGAGGGATTCCAGTCTCCGTACCGACGCGGTTCACCGCCCGCGCGAACTGGCGGTGAGTCCAACGGCTCTCGGCGAGTAGGCGCCCGAGCGCCGCATTCGGTTCACGCGTGGCCATGCCCTCAACTCCCACTGCCTTTACGAACTTTCAAGGCTTTCAAGTCCTGGCGCTGCGGCAACGGTACCGCTGTGCGTGGTCGTGCGGTTGCGTAGAGGTAGCAGGGGACGGCGAGTCCTCGCCGCAGCCGTCGTCTGAGGGGCTGAGGGATGAGAAGTGAAGCGCGGGCCCGTCTGGCCCGGATGACTGAGGAGCGGGGCATGGACGGGGTGTTGAGGATCGACACCTACGAGGGCGCGGACCTGCCGCCGGGTTCGAATCGGTTCTCGCCGTGTCGCTGCCCGCAGCACCGCAGTGCCACGCCTGAGGATGGGGCGGCGAGGCTGAGCGCCGCAGTACGCGAGGTCAACGAGCGCAGCCGTGGAGAGCGGCTGTGAACCGGTTAGCCGCAGTCGTCGGCCGCTACGCCGGACCGCTCCTGATCATCACCATCACGGGATCGGTCGGCTTCGTCCTGGGCGTGGCCGCCGCATCCACACCCACCTGACTCCTCCCCGTCACGCATCCAGGCTCCCCACATGTGACGAGGGAGGGCCCGCCGTCGGAAGCGGTGGGCACCCCGTCCGGTTGCCTTCTTCGCAAGGGTCCGGCAGCCGGACGGGTCCAACTCCGCAGCATCCGCCGCGGAGTCCACTGAAAACCGTAAGGGAGAAAACGATGAACGTGGACGAGTTGTTCACCGGCGACCTGGTCACCGGCGTCCCGGCCGTCGAGGCCGCGCTGCTCGACAAGATGCCGGGCGGTGGCGACAACAACGGCGACCACTGCAGCAAGTGATCCAGGACTGACCCCAGGCGGGGCGGGGTCGTTCGCGGCCCCGCCCCGCCGCACGACATCGGAAAGGGACGACATGCTGTCGATGCGTCTGCGCTTGTCCGATCTCCAGGACCCCAAGTGGAGATCACAGGGCGGCCGTTGGATCAACGGCGAGAGCTGGATCGAGCCCGCGAACGTGTCGCCGTTGGTCATGGAGGTCAATGACGACCAGGCGCCGTGCGTGCGGGTCCGCGTGAAGGAGTGGAAGCGGGACGAGGCGGATTTCATCGCACTCGCCATGGAGCCTGAGCAAGCCTGTCTGACGGCAGGTGTCTTCGGCACAGCCCCGCTGTACCTGGTAGAGAAGGCTGGCGAGCTGTACGCCTCATGGGACCTGATGGCGCTGCGATCGCACTTACGGGTTGACCGGCTCGTGCCGCGAGTCGTCGCCCGAACGCTGACGCGGCAGCACCGCTACACGTCCGAAACGCTTTTCGAAGGCGTCTACCGCCTCACGGAGCGGGCAGCGGCCACGTTCACCTGCTCGGGACTCAGCATCCACTACCCGGAGCCTGCCGAACACGTACTTGAGCCGCGTCCGCTCCGGCCCGGAGTTGATCCACTCGCTGCTCTGGACGAGTTGCTGACCGACGTGGTCCGTGAGATCTCGACGGCAACCGAGTGCGTGGGCGTCGAGCTGTCCGGCGGCGCGGACTCCGGGAACGTCGCCCTGGCCGTGATGGCAGCCCGCTTCCCCGAGGTATACAGCTTCGGATTGCTGGTGGGAGGGAGTACCGGCAGGCCGCAGCGCGAGCGGCGCAGGGCCTTTGTGGAGCACTGCGGCTTCCGAGACACGGCCACCCCCGCCATGCAGCACGCACCCTTCTGCCCCGGAGGCGTGCGCGCTCTGCACAAGCCGCACGATCCGGCGGGAGCCTTCTATCAGGAGGCGTTTGATGTCGTACGCGAGCAGGCAGCTGCCCGGCGGTGCGAGGTCATGTTCACGGGCAGCGGCGGGGACGAGATCAACGCCTACCACTCCAGGACGCGGGCCGAACTGCCGATTCCCGAACCCGTACCGTGGCTCGGAGCCAGGGCAGCCCGAGGGCTCATCGAGGTGAACGAGCACCTGGCGCCCATCCCTGTACTGCCCGTACCGACCTTGATGGCGTTCGGGATGCACAACCCCGGATTCCTCCGGGCCGGAATCTGGCCGGTGAGCCCGCTCGCGCACCCACGGATCGTGCGGTTCATGGAGCAGCTACCGCATGAGCACAAGCGCGGCAAGGCGCTGTTCCGCGAGCGGATCAGGCGGGCGGGCCTGCCCGAGTGGGTGGCGGCGCCGGCGGAGCCGGAGAACTTCCTGGCCGTCTTGGAGAAAGGGCTGCGTTCCTACGGCCTGCCCGTGTTGGACGACATGATGAAGGAATCAGTCCTGGTGGACCTCGGCTACGTTGACGGGAAGGCTCTCGCTCAGGCGCGCAAGGAAGCCGATGCCGCCTCGGTCGTCCCTGACCTGCTGTGCGATGTGCTCGCCCTGGAGGTCGGACTGCGAAGCCTCATCTGACCAGCCCCAACACGGAAGCCGAGAACGTGGAAGCCACAAACCTCCTCTACCGCGATCCGGCGCTCTGCGACGTGGTCCAGTCCGACAGCTCGAGCGCCGGAATGTGCCAGACCCTGATCGAGTTGCACAGGCCCGACGCCCGGACTCTGGTTGATTTCGGATGCGGCACCGGCCGGGATCTGGAGATCCTGGCCAAGCGCTTCGAGTGCATCGGCGTGGATCTCCAGCCAGGCATTGTCGGCTACGCCCACCAGGCCCGGCCGGGGCTGGACATCCGCACCGGGGACATGCGCACGGCACGACTCGGCAAGCGCCTGGACGTGGTGACCTGTATGGGCAACAGCCTGGCTTACGTGCACGACAACGAGGAGATTGGCCAAGTCTTCGCCACGTTCGCGGCCCATGCCGGGCCGGGCGCGCTGCTCGTACTGTGCTCCCCTGTCGCCCCGATCACCCGCACCGAGCCGACCACCGCCACGGTTGACACCCCCCGGGGACCCGCCACGGTCACCGTCCGACATGAGTGGGACCTGCGGACGCAGATCAACACCATGCACCGGCACTGGGTGCTCCCCTCGGGGGACGAGGCCCAGGACAAGATCCGCAGGCGTGTCCTGTTTCCCCGCGAGCTGGAGCGTTACGCGAACGGTGCTGGCTTCGAAGTCCTGGACATGCTCGACGGCACAGGCGCAGGGCTCACCGGCTCGACCGCGTACACGGTGGCCCGGTACACCCGGAGATGACCGGCGGTGCGAAAAACAGCGCAGGGCGTGACCTCCATGCCTCCGAGCCCCTGAGCTTGTTGTTTAAGTGCGCCACGAGCGCAGAGAGTGAGGTTGATGTAGGTAGACCCACTTGATGCGGTGCTGTGCAGATGATGAAGGTTTTGTGGCCCTTCGGCGTCGCCCTGCGGGGGGAGGCGTCAAACCACCTCAAGCTGCGTTGGCTGAAGACCGTCGTGGTGAGCGTTGAGGAAAAAGGCGTCCAAGAGGCGTCAGGTGGGGACCGGAAAGGCGAGCGAAAGCGAACCGCTGACGAAGTGTCGAAACAAGTAGCTGACATCAAAACCGGGGCGGTTAAAGGGCGCCGGGATGAGCCTGGCGGGGTCCCGTCTATTGGCCAGGCGGTGTCCGGCATTGAGGCGGCGCGAGTCCGGTCTGCGGCTTCTGCATGGAACGTGGGAAGGCGAGTGTCGATACGGCCAACTCTGCCTCAGAGAGGCGAGTTGGCGAGAGGGAGCGCGCCGGGCGGCGGAAACCGTGAGGCGTTGAGTACCGATGCGGCACATGCTGGCGGACCGGCTCGTAGTAGTGATGAAGCTCCGGTAATCGGGGTGGAGCGAAGGGGCCGGCTCATTGATGATCTGTTCGCGCGAACAACCGGACGTTCTCCGGGAGGAAGCGGGTGAGCATGTCAGGTCCGGCGGACAAGCCGTTCGCCATTTCGAAGCGACTGGTGTGGGAGGCATACGAGAGAGTCAAGGCCAACAAGGGTGCGGCCGGAGTGGATGAGTGCTCGATCGAAGACTTCGAGAAGGACTTGCGGGGAAACCTGTACAAGATCTGGAACCGGATGTCCTCGGGAACGTACTTCCCGCCACCGGTGAAGGCGGTCGAGATCCCCAAACCCGGAGGAACGAGAATCCTCGGGGTGCCCACTGTGGCCGACCGAATCGCTCAGACGGTGGTCGCTCTGACGCTGGAGCCCAGGACGGAGTCGATCTTCCATGACGACTCCTATGGGTATCGGCCCAGGCGGTCGGCGCTGCAGGCGGTCGAACGGTGCCGACAGCGGTGCTGGAAGAAGGACTGGGTCCTGGACCTCGATGTCCAGAAGTTCTTCGATTCTGTGGATCACGCCCTCATGGTCAAGGCCGTGGAGGCGAACACCGACCAGCGTTGGGTAGTGCTCTATGTGAAGCGGTGGCTTGTTGCACCGCTTCAGCTATCTGACGGAACCCTTCAAGAACGGGACCGGGGGACCCCTCAGGGGTCGGCGGTCTCGCCCGTGCTCGCCAACCTCTTCATGCACTACGCGTTCGACCAGTTCCTGGCACGGGAGTTCCCGTCGGTGGACCTCGAACGCTATGCGGATGATGCGGTGGTGCACTGCGTGACCGAGCGTCAAGCCAGGCAGGTATGGGCGGCGCTCGAAGCGAGGATGGAGGAAGTCGGGCTGCGGCTGCATCCCGACAAGACCAAGCTCGTCTACTGCAAGGACAGCAGACGGCGAGGCTCTGCCGAGCACACGTCGTTCAAGTTCCTTGGGTATACGTTCGCCCCTCGGAAGGCCCGATATCCGGACGGCAAAGCATTCACGTCGTTCCTGCCCGCGGTCAGTCCGGAGGCCCTCAAAGCCATGGGCCAGCAGGTCCGCGAATGGCGCATTCACCGGCGCACCAGACTCGAACTCATCGAGCTCGCCGACTGGATCAATCCAGTCGTGTCGGGCTGGATGACGTACTACGGCCGGTTCTACCGGTCGCAGTTGTATCCCCTCCTGCGACGCATCAACACCTACCTGATGCGATGGGCGCGGAAGAAGTACAAACGGCTGCGGGGCTACAAACGCTTCCGTGCATGGTGGACCGGGCTCGTGCAGCGAGCACCGGGCCTCTTCAAGCATTGGACGTGGGACCGCGAGTTCGTGTGGGCTCGATGAGAAGAGCGGAGTGACGGGAGACTTTCACGCTTCGTTCCGTGGGAGCCCGGGGGGGCGATTCCCCCGGGCCACCCGACCCTCCGGTGGCTGTGGCGTCGCGGAGTCGAGTGCTCGGGCAGAGGTAGAAGAGTTCGGGATCTCCCTCGTCGAGGCCGTGGAGCAGACCGACCGGGTGCCAGCTGGCGCGTTGTAGTAGTTGCTGCATGGGGTGGTTGGAGACGTTGGTTGATGTGAACAGCTTCGTGGTGGTGCATACGGTCTCGACGGCCGTGAGGAGACGTGCGCCCACACCTCGTCGGCGGGCGCTGGGGGTGACCATCAGCATGGTGACGAAGCCCTGCTCGAAGAAGCTGTACTCCAGCACGCTGTAACCCAAGGGTCCGGATGAGTCTCGGGCCATGAGGACCGCACCCTGTTCGCACCAGTGCCGGATGTTGTCCCGTCGTGTGTGGTCGCCTGCTGCCGCGACGGAATCGATCTTGGCTAACGCGGCCCAGTCCGATGGGTCCGCGCGGTCCACTTGAAGCCCGCTGAGGTTCTCGACGTTCATGGGTGCATCGTGGCAGCGTATGGGCGGTTGGTGCTCGCCTATTGGTTTCGGCGGGGCTTGGTTCCCTTCTTGTGGTGTGCGGGGCGGCTGTATGCCTCGCCGGTGGCGAGGACACGTCCCACGTCGTGCCGGGTGGCTGGGTGGCGATTCTTCGAACCGAGCGGTCGACCGGGGCCGGGACGGGACGGTTTCGGTGCACCGGCCGGGGAGCCGGTCTTCACACGCAGGTTTCTGAACCCCCTGCGGACCCGGGCGGGCGTCAGCTTGTTCGGCTCGGCCGGCTTCTCCCAGGGCCGCCGGAGATCGGTGGCCAGTGACCGGGCGAGCCGGAGCTGGGCATAGGCGGCGATCACCAGCCATGTCCACCGGTCGGCCGCCTCCGAACTGCGGAGCCTGGGCCTGGTCCACCCGAGTGTCTGCTTGAACAGGCGGAACGTGTGCTCGAGATCGAAGCGGCGGAGGAAGGACTGCCAACAGCGGTTGACGTCGTTCGCGGTGGCGGCGGTGCCCGACCACCACAGCCAGACCGGCTTGTTCACCCCGCCACTGGGCAGCTTCTCCACGGTCAGACGGATGACGGTGCCCTCGATGATGGGCAGCGGTCCGTCGTGGTCGAGCCAGGCCGCCCGCCGGGTCAGCCTCGGGTGCAGCCGGTCCCACGCCTGCGCGGTCGCTTTGCCGTAGAGGCGGGTGTCTGTGACGGTCACGGCCTGCTCGGTGCCCCAGGTGGTGGGGTCGCCGAAGACGAACTCGCCGCCGTGCTTGGGCGGTCGGCCGCCCTTGGGGTCGTAGACCCTCGGTGGTGTGGGCCGGCGCATCACACGGTCGGAGCGGAGCCGGCCGAGGATCTCGACGGGCAGGTCGTGCAGCAGGTGGGCGATCCGGGGGACGTCGTATCCGGCGTCCAGCACGACCAGGACCTCCGGATCGCCCGGCTTCCACTGCTCGGCGGCGATGAGCCGCTCGACCAGCCCGCGGATCTGGACCGTGGTCACTGCGGCGACGTCCGCGCCTGGCTCCAGGCGGACCGCGTCCAGCACTGCCGTCCACGACGTCCGACCGGTCTCCAGCGCGGCGACGATCGAGTACGGCCAGCCCGGGATCATCTGGTGCTTGCCCTCACCTCGGCCGAAGGTGTGGCAGAAGGACCGGTCAGGGCAGGCGTTGGCGTCCGGCCGCAGCCACGGCGAGACGTCTGCAGCCAGCACAATCCGGCCGTCCGCAGCCCTCGGCAACGGCGCCCCAGCCAGCGCGCGACGAAGCCGGGCCACGTCGATCCGTCCGTCGTTGAGGCCGCTGTAGAGGGCACCGTGACCGCGGCGGTGTTCCGGCGCGAGCGCCAGGTCGACCAGCGTCCGCACCGGCCCGTCCGTGCACAACAACGCATCGCATAGCTCGAACAGCGCGTCGCCCCGCGCGGTCAGACACGCGTACAACTCCGCCCGGAAGCATGACACGTCCGCAAACGCATCCCGCAGGACGCCCTGATACCCCAAACTCACGACCACGGCCTTCGCGCTGGTTCCTCTGCCTCTGTGACGGAGCACAGGATCAGACGAAGGCCGCCTTCACGTCCGCTGAACTGCGGAAACGCTGGTCAAGTTCGAGTCGCGTTCGACGCCAGACCTTAAATGACAAGCTGAAGGCAGTCGCGACGGCAACACCCACGGATTTCCCCTGCACAAACACGGACGCCAGCGGAACGCAAATCATGCGCTGACCTGCGTAGAAGTAGCGCTAAGCGGCCGCCCCCACCATCCGCCGCAACAAATCCCGCAATGCCAGCCGCTCCCCCTCGGACAACCCCGCGAGCGGCTCCCGCGCGAAGCGCAGCCCCTCGCGCAGCTCCCGGGCCACCCGGCGCCCCTCTTCCGTCACTGCGGCCACCTTCACGCGGCGGTCCGCCGGGGCCGCGCGTCGCTCCACCAGGCCCCGGGACTCCAGCCGGTCCACGATCCCGGTCACGTTCGACGGCTCGCACTTCAGCTTCTGCGCCAGCTTCCGCATCGGCAGCGGCTCCAGCGACAGCAGGCTCAGCAGTCGCGCCTGCGCGCCGGTCAGCGCGTGCTCGGCCGCCGCGTCCTCGTAGTCCTCGTAGAAGCGCGCCACGACGTCACCGATGAGTTCCAGGACCTCCATGGTCAGCGCGTCGGGGCGGCGGGTCTTTTCGGGTGTGGCCATGGCATCCAGGGTATCCGGTTACTTGACAGCATGAAATATTCAGAGGCATCGTTGTTTCAGATAATGAAGTAACTTGGCTAACTGAAGTAAATGGAAAGGCACCATCATGCTCAACCGCGAATGGCACCTGCTCAGCCGTCCCGTCGGCTGGCCGAAGCCCGAGGACTTCGCCCTGGTCGAGGCAGAGGTCCCGACGCCGCGTGAGGGTCAGGTGCTGGTGCGGAACAAGTACCTCTCCGTCGACCCGTACATGCGCGGCCGAATGAGTGACGCCAAGTCCTACGTCGCCCCCTTCGAGCTCGGCAAGGCCATGCAGGGCGGCGCCGTCGGCGAGGTCGTCGCCTCCAACGCCGAGGGACTGGCCGTCGGTGACCACGTCCTGCACTTCCTCGGCTGGCGCGAGTACGCCGCCCTGGACGCCAAGAACGCCGTGAAGGTGGACCCGGACGCCGCGCCGCTGTCGACGTACCTCGGCGTCCTCGGCATGACCGGCCTCACCGCCTACGCCGGCCTGACGCGCACCGCCTCCTTCAAGGAGGGCGACTCCGTCTTCGTCTCGGGCGCGGCGGGCGCCGTCGGCAGCCAGGTCGGCCAGATCGCCAAGCTCAAGGGCGCCTCGCGGGTCATCGGCTCCGCCGGCTCCGAGGAGAAGGTCAAGCTCCTCGTCGAGGAGTACGGCTTCGACGCCGCCTTCAACTACAAGAACGGCTCCGTGAGCGAGCAGCTGCGCGAGTCCGCCCCCGACGGAATCGACATCTACTTCGACAACGTGGGCGGCGACCACCTGGAGGCCGCCATCGGCCGGCTCAACCGCGACGGCCGTATCGCCATCTGCGGAATGATCTCCGTCTACAACGACACCGAGCCCGCCCCCGGCCCGAGGAACCTCGTCCGCCTCCTCCAGACCCGTGGCCGCATCGAGGGCTTCCTCGTCGGCGACCACTACGACCTCCAGCCGCAGTTCGTCCAGGAGGTCGGCCCCTGGGTCGCCTCGGGCGCGCTCAAGTACCGCGAGACGGTCGTCGAGGGCATCGAGAACAACCTGGAGGCGTTCCTCGGCGTCCTGCGCGGCGACAACACCGGAAAGATGATCGTCAAACTGTGAGCGGGACCGTGACGTCCTGCTGACCGCGTTCGTTGCTTACGACGGAGGCCGCACCCCTGGACGTGGGGTGCGGCCTCTTGCCGTACGACGGTGAGTCGTACGACGGTGAGTCGTACGACTGTGACGGCGTCGTACGTCGATCAGCTCGCCGACGCAGCGCTGTGCACCGCCCTCACCAACCGCTCGTTCTCCGGCGCCGCCCCGCCCGGAAACGCACACCGCCGCCGCGTGTAGCCGTACGCCAGCCCGCCGCGCGGGTCCGCGAAGGCCTGTGACCCGCCGGCGCCGCTGTGCCCGAACGTCCCGGCGCCCAGGAACGGGTACCAGGCGTCGGCCGTGGCCTGGAAACCGAGCCCGAACGACCGGTGCGTGCGGGCCACCAGGTCGTAGCCGATCGAGTGGATCTGTCCCACCTCGGCGACCGTGTCCGGCTTCAGCAGCGGCGGACGCCCGTCCACCTCGCTGATCGCCGCCGCGTACATCCCGGCGAGCCCGCGAGCGGCGGCGACCCCGCCCGCCGACGCCGGGCCCTTGGCGCGCACGGTACGGGAGTTGGCGTGATCCACCAGCTCACCCGGCTCCGGCACATGCGTGTTGAACGCGATCGAGGCGAGCGTGTGCGGCCCCTGCGGCACCGAGTCCAGCACGGCCTGCTGCTCCGCGGTCGGCGCCATCGGCTGCACGGACCGGAAGCGGGTCTCCAGCGCCTCGGGCAGCCCGAGGAAGAAGTCCAGCCCGTACGGGGCGCGGATCCGCTCCTCGTACACCTCCTGGAGCGTATGGCCGGTGGCACGCCGTACGACCTCACCCATGAGCGCGCCGAGGGTGAGCGCGTGATAGCCGAACGCCGTGCCCGGACGCCAGAACGGGCGCTGGTCCGCCAGCCGTTCGGCGACGGCGCGGTCGTCGGCCAGTTCGTCCGGGGTGAACCCGGCATCGATCCCGATCAGCCCCGCCCGGTGCGAGATCAGGTCGCGCAGGGTCAGCGCGCCCTTGCCCTCGGCCCCGAACTCCGGCCAGTAGTACGTGACTTTGCGGTCCAGCTCGAGCGTCCCGTCCTGCACGAGAAGCGCGGCCACGAGGTGTGCGGCACCCTTGGTCGACGAGAAGACGCCGTAGAGGGAGTCGGCGGCCACGCCGTCGCCCGCCCACAGGTCGACGACTTTGCGGCCGTGCACATACGCACACAACTGCCCCTCGTAATCGGGCCGTTCCCCGGCCACGAACGCGGCGAACTCCTCCCGTACCGCCTCGAACCCGTCCGCGACGGTGCCGTGGATCTCTTGCGTCATCCGCTCTCCTCACCTGTACCGCTGTTCGCGGGTGCCACTGTAAACAAGGCTCGTGCGACCTGCGCGAATTGCCCCTTGGGATGGTCACGGAAGAGAGGCTCGGTACCGAACAGGACGGCCTGCCGGCCGCTGACGACCGAGGCCTGCCCCGCGGCCCGCGCGGGACCGCCCGAGCCGTCCTGCGACGGCCGCCAGTGCCCCGAGACGAGCGGGTTCCCGGTCGCGTACGACTGCTCCACCCGGACCCCGGGCCCGAGGTCGGTGAACCAGACGGGCGCGTAGACGAACCCGTGGTCCGGCGCCCCGGCCGTGACCGGACCCGAATTCGCCACGCGCACCACACCATTGGCGTCCCCGTTGCCCTCGACCGGCTTCGCGGCCAGCAGCCCGGTCGCCGCGTTGAGGTCCGCCCCCGTGGTTCCCCGCCCGACGAGACCGTGGCCGGCCTCGAGGAACGCGTCCAGGGCAGAGCGGGCAGCCGTGTTCAGGGCGCCGTGATCCAACCCCGCCGACACGAACAGCACATCCACCGTCGACCAGTCGAAGCCCGCGTTCAGTACGGCCGTCGAGACCGGAGTGACCTCGAAGTTCATCTCCCGCAGCGCGAACAGCTCACCCGGCGTGACGGCCGCGGCCACGCGCAGGCGGCGCAGCTCGGTGCCGCCGGTCGCCCTCGTCGCGTCGAAGGCGACGTCGTACGTCCGGGCCGCCGCCGCCGCGCGGGACCGCGCCGATCCCGGCACGATCGCGCTTCCGTCGGCGGCCCGCCGTACCGGAACACCTTGCTGGAGAAGGGAGTTCAGCGCCGCGATCTCCTGCGGGTCGTCGAGCCGCAGCCGGAGGTCACCCCGCGGGGCGACGTAACCGACGTCCGTGGCCTTGTCAATCGCCCGCAGCGGCGCGCCGTACAGGCTCCCGGACGTCACCGGCTCCACCGTCGCGCCCCACAGGCGGCCCAGACTCCAGCCCGAGATGTCGTACATCACGGAGACCTTGTCGCTGATGTCCCGCCCGTCGGCCAGCAACACGTTCGCGAGCCCCCGTTTGGGCTGGCGCATGTCGACTACGTACGAGCCCTTCGCGTACGTCCGTCCGGCGAGCCGGAAGGCGTGGGTCGCGCGGGTGACGCGGACGTCGTTGGCGAGGAGGTGGTCGACGAGACGGGCGGCGGCGGTGGCGGAGCGCTGGGAGCCACCGCTGCCGGTTCCGGCCGGAGTACCGGTACCGGTACCGGTACTGGCACTGGCCGGGATGACGTACGCGCGCGGGAAGTCCGCGGTGTAGACGTCCTCGGGGCCGATGCCCGGGACGCCGGGGACGGTCTCCTCCGACACCGGCACCTGCGCCGCGCCCGCCGCCCCGCGCCGGAAGACCTCGATCTGGTCGGCGACGAGGGAGGCGCGGTGGGTGCGGACGAAGTCGAGGGTGGCGTCGATGGCGGCGCCCGCCACGTCCACGTTGATCGCGGACCGGCGGCGCAGTTCGGCCTCCGGGAGGCTGTTGTAGGCGGCGTTGTTGACCGCCAGGGGGATCTCCACCGTGTGCGCGGCGACCGTGCCGTGGAAGGCCGCGTACTGCGGGGTGAAGATCGGCGGCCAGTCGTCCCAGCCCTCCTCCTGGTCCCGGAACGGGATCTGCGCGGGCTGCACGCCGTCCTTCGCGGGCGTGTAGCCGAGGCCGTTGACGGCCGTCTCCATGCCGAGCGCGTTGGCGTAGGTGTTCTTGAGGAAGAGGTCGTACTCGTAGTTCTCGCCGTGCGGGGGAGTGGTGGGCTCGATGAGCGTGCCGTTGACGTAACCGTGCAGGTCGAGCATGACGGCCGGCTGCTTGTCGATCTCGATCTGCCGCATCGCGCGCACCTCGGGCTGCGAGGCGGTGACGAAGTCCCGGTTCATGTCGAAGCCGCCCGCATTGGCGCGGGTGCCGGCGATACGGCCGTCCGGATTGGCGGTGATGTTGAAGTAGAGGCGGCTGTGGGAGAGGAGGTCGCGCGTCTTGTGGTCGTCGGCGGTCGCGAGCCGCTCGATGAGCTTCAGGGAGGCGTCGGTGCCCTCCCACTCGTTGCCGTGGATGTTGTTGTTGACGAAGACGGGCGTCTTGTAACCCGCCTTGATCGCGGGGTCCTTGGCGGCCCGGGCCGGCGCGTTCTCGATCAGCTCGCGCATCCCCTCCTGGGCGCGGGTCTGGCGGGCGCTCTCCGGGGCGGTGACGGTGACGAGGTACAGCCGGTGCCCGCCGGCCGAACGACCCGCGACCTCGACGCTCACCCGCTCGCCGAGCCGCTGCAGGGCGTTCAGCTTCGGCGCGATGGCGTGGTACGGGGTCAGGCCCAGCTTGATCGACTTGTCGGCGGGGTTCACCGGGTCGGGGGTCAGCACCTGCTCGCGCGGATAGCCGCGCCCGGTGCCGGCGGTGTCCGTGAGGTCGGCGGTCGGGGCGGTGAGGGCTCGCTGGGCGGCGCTCGCGGGTGCCTGCGCGGCGGCGTGCCGGTCGAGGGCGGGGCCCTCCCGGGTGACGGGGGGCCGGGGGTCGGCGCCGGCGGTGTGGGGGGTGAGGAGCAGTGAACCCGCCGTGCTGACGGCGAGGGCGGCGATCAGAACGGGTCTCGCAGGAACGGTTCTCGTGGTGCGCACGCGTACCTCCTCCGGGGCTTCCTGAGATCGGTACGGCGAGGTGTACCTGTTCGACTCAACCGCAACAAGAGGGACTTGGTGTCGTTGATGCCCCGGATGGCGCATCCCGGCGGGTTCGAACGGGGCATGCTGAGGCCAGAGGAACACCAACCGCGGCGGCGGCGTGTGAGGCGAGGAGAGAGCCCGTGGCAACGATCCCTTCGCTCCCCAGCAGGGACGACGTACTGCGCATGGCCCGCACCACCACCGACATCACCGGTCAACTGCTCGACACGGCTGGGAACATCACGAGAATCGCCCTCAACACCTTCGATCCACGGGACGGTTCGGGCAGCGAGGCGCTGCGCGTGCTGCGCGAGACGACCGCGGAACTGGCCGAGGCGAGCGCGTCCCCGCAGGCCCAGGAGGCGTTCTACCGGATCATCGACACGCTGAAGCGCCTCGGCACGAGCGGGGCGCCGCTCGCGGTGCATCCGGTGAGCGAGCCGGCCCAGGCGCTGCTGGCGGCGCTGGGCGACAGCCTGCTGCCGGTCCTGGACGCCGTGGAGCCCGCCGTCGAGGAGTTCGCGGCGGCGCTCGGCGACCTGGTCGAGGCGACGTCACCGCTGCTGCCCGCCACGGCGGGCGTGGCCGCGGGCGCGCTCCTCGCGCTCACTCCGGTGATCCGGGAGGCCGCAGAGGTACTGCGCGAGTCGTCCCCCGAACTCCACCGCATCGCCGACGCCCTGACGGCCGCGCTGGCCCCGCTGATGCCGCTCCAGGTGGCCCTGGCGGAGCGCGCGGCCACGGCCGGCGCGGGCGCGCTCCGGGCGACGCTCGCTCCACTGGCCGACCTCACGGAGGCGGCAGCGGCGACGACGAAGGCGGCCCGCCCGGTGCTGATCGCGGGGGAGGAGCTGGTGGTGGCGGGCCTGGAACAGCTCCAGCCCATGCTGCTGGCGACGGCGTCCCGGGCGGGGCGGGTGGCGAGGGAGGCGGCGGTACGGGTGTCGGCGGCGGTGTCGCCTGCGGCGGACCAGGGGGTCGTGGTGGCGATGACGCCGGCGTAGGCCTTTCAGCCTGTCCGGCGTTTGAGGACGAGGCCCGTTCAGGGCCGACAGCGGGGGTCTGGGGGCGGCAGCCCCCAGGAACGGGACGGGTAGGGGCGGAGGGGGCGAAAACCCCACCCCGGAGCCCCCGCGGCGGAACGGTAAAGTGCCCCCATGCGCGATCTCGGGGCGGGCTTCAACTACTTGGTACAGGGCCAGAAGTGGGTGGCCCGACACGGCAAGCAATACGGCTTCGGCCTGCTCCCCGGCCTGATCACCCTCGTCCTCTACGCCGCCGCCCTCATCGCCCTCGCCCTCTGGGGCGCGGACTTCATCGCCTGGGCAACCCCCTTCGCCGACGACTGGTCCAGCCCCTGGCAGGGCCTCTTCCGCGGCTTCCTCACCGCCGTCCTGTTCGCCCTGGCGCTCCTCCTGTCCGTCCTCACCTTCACCGCGGTCACCCTCCTGATCGGCCAGCCCTTCTACGAGAACCTCTCCGAGAAGGTCGACCGGGACGTCTCCCCGGACGGCACCGCCCCCGAGTCCCGCCTGCCCCTGTGGCGCGAACTGTGGATCTCGGCCCGGGACAACCTCCGCGTCCTCGTACGCGCCGCCCTCTGGGGCATCCTCCTCTTCGCCCTCGGCTTCATCCCGGTCCTCGGCCAGACGGCCGTCCCGGTGATCGGCTTCTTCGTCACCGGCTTCTTCCTCACCCAGGAACTCACCTCGGTCGCCCTCCAACGCCGAGGCGTCGAACTCCGCGACCGCCTCACCCTCCTCCGCACCCGCAAGCCCCTGATCTGGGGCTTCGGCACGCCACTCGCGGTGTCCTTCCTGATCCCGTTCGTGGCGGTGTTCCTGATGCCGGGGGCGGTCGCGGGCGCCACGTTGATGGCGCGTGAACTGCTGGGCGAGGAAACGAGGGAGGCCGAGGAGGACGGCGAGACCTCGGACGAAGTGCACGCTTGACCTCAAGCATGCTTGAGCTTCTACGTTCGTCACATGACGACCACGACGCTCAAGACGTACTCGCACGAGGAACTGGCCGCCCAACCCATCGGCTTCTGGAGCTCTGAGGCCGGCCGCCGCATGGTAGGAGCTCTGCGCGAGCAACTCGCGGTGGAGGACCTCACCCAGCCACACTGGTGGACGCTCAACCACGTCGCCGGGAAGCCCGGCACCTGGACCCGGGCCACGCTCACCGCCCGCCTGACGACCTACGACGACCAAGGCACCGACTTCGACGGCGTCTACGACGACTTGGTAGCCCGCGGTTGGATGACCGAAGACGCGGACGGCATGACGCTGACCGAGGAGGGTGAGGCCGGCCGACTGCGCGCCCGCGAGCGGAACCTGGGGGTCCACGAGCGAGCGCACCAGGGCGTTGACCCGGCCGACTTCGTCACCACGATCAATGTCCTGCGCTGCATGGTCGCCAACCTGGGCGGCAACGGCAACCTGCCGGAGTGACGCCCCCTTGCCGGTCAGCCCCCGACCGCCACCGTCAGGATCGCCCGCACCTGCCCGATGATGTCCAGCCGGTTCCGCACGAACTCCGGATCGGTCACCGCCCCGTTCGCCGGATCGGTGTTACCCGCCCCGAACTGCAGCACAGGCGTGTGCACATGCCCACCCGGCAGCGAGTCCCGCAGCCCCAGCCGGTCCCGCAGCAGTGTCGCCCGGTACGCGATCTCGTTGGAGAGATAGTTCCCGCCGCCCCCTTGACGGGCCGTCGACCCTTCCGTCGGCCCGTCAGGCCGTACGACGGCCTCGGTGCCGCCCGCCGGAATCTCGGTCACCTCCGTGTTGTCGTACACGGGGAACCGCCCGGTGTCCGCGGCCACGATCTCCCGGTACGGCAGAGTCGTCGTCGTCCACTGCGGCTGCGAGGCCGGTTCGGTGACCGGGATGATCTCGGTCCTGCTGACGTTGTCGTTGTCCGGGAAGCCGCCCCGCCAGGCCCCGTTGGTCCGCTCGACGTCGAACCGGCCCACGCGCCCCTGGCTGACGGTGGCGAACAGATCCACCTTCTTCAGATACGGCCGCAGAGTCCGCTCCACGCTCCCGTCCGTGAAGTCCTCCCACCGCACCGGAAACACGACGGTCTCCACGCGCGCCGGCCCGTCCGCGGTCTCGATCACCGTGCCGTCGAGCGCGAGCGCGGTGGCACCCGAGGGGTTGGAGATGCGGATGTCCCGGTCCAGCGTGAACGGATCGAACCCGGTGACCAGGATCCGCTTGATCCCCTCGCCCCGCGGATAGCGCACAGCGGTCTGCCCACGCGAGGTCCGCTCCAACGCATCGAGCAGCGAGGCCCGTTGAACGTCACTCAACCCGAACCCCGGCTCCCAGGTACGCACATCCCGCGTCATGGCGAGCCGCGCCCAGTACAGCGGCCGGTCGTCGTCCCGGCTGAGATCCCCGCCCGCCGGCCCCCGCCCCTGCGCCCGGTCGACGGCCCGCCGCCACAGCGCGGACCCTTCGCGTACGACGACCCGGCGGGCCTCGGCGTAGGAGTCCGCCGTGCCGAGCGCCCGCACGAACTCCGCGGTGGCGGTGTCGAATCCGGAACGTCCGAGGATCTCCTGGGGCACGGCCTTGTCGAGCCGCTGCTCCTCCACCGTGGGCGAGGAAGCGGTCTCGGCCGCCACCGGGGTCGTGGGGGCCGAGAGCCCCGCCAACAGGACCAATCCGAGCACGCCGATCCGAACGCGTATGGAAGACAAGGCAGTTCAGTTCCTTCTGTCGCCGTGGGGGAAGCGCTGACACCGAACGGCGGCAGTATCGCGTGACAGAAGTGGTCTACGCCATGGGGTGTGGCTCAGGAGGGCGACATCAGCGTGGCGAGCATGAGCAACGGAACCACCTGGAACGCCGCGGCTCCACGCAACCGGGCCACCCACAGCAAGACACCGATGACCGCCACCACCCCGCAGGCCGTGCCCAGTTCGGCCAAGGGCGGCTCGTACGGCTCGTCGTCGTAGCCCGCTGCCCACCCGGTCATGCTCGCCGCCAGCCACCCGTAGCCCACCACCAGGATGTTGACGGGCAGCAGACCGAGCACCGCGATGATGTTCCTCCCCCTCATGCGGTTCATCCTCAACCTGGCGGCCCGGTTGGCGCCTGAGTACGCGTACCTATGCCGGCAGGCGGGCAGCCGCCTTCCGCAGCGCCCCGACGAAGGCCTCCGCGGCCGGTGTGAGCGTCCGCCCGCGTACGGTCGCCGCGTACACGGCCCGCGCGGGCGCCCCTTGGTCCAGCACCGGCAGCAGTACGACGTCCGGGCGCACGGACCCGGCGGCGAGCGCCGGCACCAGGGTCACGCCGAGGCCGGCGGCGACGTAGCCCTGCTTGGCGGTCCACTCGCCGACGACATGCGCGATCCGCGGCCGGAAGCCCTGGCGTACAGCCACGTCGAGCAGCGTGCCTTCGGGGCGCGCGCTGCCGGAGATCCAGTCGGCGTCGGCCAGTTGGCCGAGCCGGACGGGGCCGCCGTCCGCCAGCGGGTGATCGGCGGGGACGGCGACGTACAGCGACTCGTCGAGGAGGTGATGGAGTGCGTACGTCGACGGCGGGGCGCCGCCCGTCGACGAGACGACCGCCAGATCGAGATGCCCGGCGGTCAGCCGTTCCAGCAGCACGGGCGTGAAGCCCTCCTCGCGGGAGACACGGACCCGGGGGTGACGCGCGCGGAACGTGGCGAGAGCCTGCGGCACCAGCGCCGCGTCGGCCGAGGCGAACGCCCCGAACCGCAGCCGCCCACCGGCCGCTTCGCGCAGCGCCGCCAATTCGCGCCCGGCTCCGTGCAACGCCTCGACGACCGCCTGCGCGTGCGGCACGAGCAACCGCCCGGCCTCGGTCAGCCGCACGCCCCTGGGCAGCCGGTCGAACAGCGGGGCCCCGCCCAGCGCCTCCTCCAGCGAGGAGACCTGCCGCGACACGGCGGACTGCGTCCACCCGAGGGTCCGCGCGGCCACCGTGAACGAACCGTGCCGGGCGACTTCCAGGAACACCCGCAGCCAGACGGTGGAGACATCCGGAACCCCAGGTGACAGATGCGAGTTCGGCATGACTGCCATGCTAGACATTCGCTTGTCGCATTCCGGGGCCCCGCCTAACGTCGACGGCATGCAGATCACGCTGGACAACCCCGCCTCCGCCCCCCAGCCCCTCAACGACTTCTACTCTCAGGTCGCCCGCGTCGAACACGCCGACGGCAGCGCCCTGCTGTTCGTCTCGGGGCAGATCGCCGAGGGCGTCACCGTCGCCGAGCAGAGCCGGGGGATCTTCGAGACGCTGGACGCCCTGCTGAGGGCCCACGGGGCGAGCCTGGCCGATGTCATCAGCATCCGCACGTACCTCACGGACATCGACGCGCGGGAGGAGTACGGCGCCGTACGACAGCAGTTCCTCACCGGAACGCCGCCCACCAGCATGACCTTCGAGGTGCCTCGGCTGTTCCGGCCGGACGCCCGGGTCGAGGTGGAAATCGTGGCGGCGGTGTCCCTCAGGGAGTGACGACCGGTTCCGGAAGTCATCCGCCTGCTGTCAGTGCTCCCCCGAGGGAAGTCTGCTCGTACATCACGTGCCGTCCGTAACGCCGAGCGGTGAGCAGTCCGGCTTCGCGGAGAACGGTGAGGTGTGAGGAGACGGAAGAGGGCGCGAGCTTGAGCCGCTTGGCGAGAGAGGCCGTGGTGTCGGGTGCGTCGAGCGCGGCGAGTACGGCGGCCCGGCCGCGTCCCAGCAGGCGCGTGAGGTTGTCGGGGGTTCGTTGGGCGGGGTCCCATAAGTCGACGATGCCGCGGGCCGGGTAGGCGAGAGTCGGCTGCCCGGGTGGTTTGAAGGCGCCGATCACCTGGGGCCATATGAAGACGCTGGGCATGAGGACCAGTCCCTGTCCATGAAGGTGCCGCTCGTACTCGATCCGTGCTTCGACGGTCAGCGTTCCGGCGTGCCAGACGCAGTTGCTGCTGATCTCGGAGAACAGTCCCCCCAGACCGTTCTCGGCGAGCCGTCGCAAGTGGAAGGAGATGTCCGCTTCCAGCAGGGCGCGCAGCTGCGGCCAGTCCGGTTCGATGAGGTGGTGCCAGACCTTTTCCAGCAGGTCGGTCAGTTGCCGGATCATGCGTGCGGGGTTCTTCAGCCAGGCTCGGTCGCGGGCGGCGTCGAGTGCGCCGGGGGTGGCCGACAGTGAGTGGAGGGCGTCTTCCCGGGCGATGTCCGGGTCGGTCGCGCGTACGGCGGCGATCTCTTCCTCGAAGGTCGCCGCCATGCTGTTCAGAGGTGGACAGAGCCAGCCGGGTGTCGGACCGCACTCGGGCATCAGCAGCCACAGGGGCGTCAGTTCGAGGGTGGTGACCGTTCCCCGGTTCCGGCGCAGCCATGGCCGTTGATAGGCCTGACGATCAGGGCGTTTGAGCATCTGCACCGCCTCCGCCGCCTCCCACAGCGGAGAGATGGCGAAACGGCAGTTGAGTAAGTCGTTCTCGTCGAAGTGCAAGCGCGTCGCCATGATCTTCCCCCAAGACCAATGTGCACCCGGGCGCAGGGCTGCTACCCGAACCTTCGTGTGTCATGCCTCGCCATCCGTCTGCCATGCCATGCCATGCCTTGGCCATCGGCCCATGCGGACGATTCGCCTCAGCTCGAATCTGTTGGTCCGCCGGCTCGTCGCGGCCAGACTCACATCTCTCCAACAGCCCTTGGCTGACCGTGCAGAGGAGTCGAGGAAAGGATTCAGCACCATGGGCAGGCTGTTCCCCCGAATACGATTAGCGGCAGGCGCCGCGCTGGCCGGAGCGCTGTTGTCCGCGTCCCTCCCCGTCGGCGGCATGGCCCCGGCGATGGCCGCGGACGATCCCGTACCGCCGCACGAAGGCATGCCCGACGACGGCTTCGCCGACGAGCACGAAGACGAACAGGACGACACGGTCGAACCCGGCAGCCCGCCTTCTGGCACCGGCTCCGCGGCGGCCGCCCCGGTACCGGGCCGGCGGGGCGACTTCCAGCTCGCCGCGGGCTCCGGCCTCACACGGCTGGTGAACCGGCTGGACGCCGCGCTGCCCAAGCAGGGCCTCACCGAGCTGATGGAGCAGGCCAATCGGTCCGCCGGCTGGGGCGCCGGCGATTGCGGCGCCACCGGTATCTATGGCCCCGACCTGGTGGCCGGCAACCGAGTGTGCTGGAAGAACGACGACGCCACATCCAAGGAGTGGATCCCGCAGGCGATCTCCGGCGTCTCGGACGCACAGGAGGACGAGGACTGGGGAACGTCGAACGCCGAGCCGATCGCGGTCGGTTCGTACGACAAGCCAAACCCCGGCCGCAGCAACTATCTCTCGAAGTGGAAGAACTGCGTCAAGGCGGGCGCGTCCGACGCCTGCAACGAGAAGGGCGTCCGGGTCACCTTCTTCAACCAAGCCACCAAGAAGTACCGGCACGTCCTGCTGGTCTGGCCGTACGTGAACTCCAAGGAGCACATCTCCTTCGACGCACTGCACGCCCGCGAGGGAAAATGCAAGAAGCAGGTGACCCGGAAGTGCAAGGCGCAGAAGGGTATCCACTCGGGCGGCATCGTCTGGTACGGCAACTACCTGTACGTCGCGGACACGGCCAACGGTCTGCGCGTCTTCGACCTGCGCCGGATCATGGACCTGAACCCGGACGGCGACACCGGGTCCGACGACCCCACGCCGGACGGACTGGCAAGCAATGTGCGGGACAAGAAGCGCATCGGCCGGCAGAACAACGTCTGGTACGGCTACGGCTACCGCCATGTCATGCCACAGGTCGCGACGCTGAAGTTCACCACGGACAATAACGACGGCGACACGAGGAAAAACCGGTGCTACAAGACCGGCCGGCCCAAGGCTTCGTACATCTCGCTCGACCGGGCCGGCGCGGACCACATGGTGCTCGGTGAGTACTGCAACTCCAACAATGGCGGGACCAGTCGCGGACGGGTGGGCACTTACCCCATGGCGGCGCTCACCGCCGCCGTGGAGGGCGCGCCCGGCACGATCGCGGACGCCGACCAGGCGTACGGACTGCCGACCGGCGGGTCGTTCGACGGTGAACCGTTGTGGCACAAGATCCAGGGCGTGCTGCGGCACGAAGGCAAGTGGTACTTCCACCGCAGCAACGCGGACAACAACGGCCGCCTGCTCCAGGCCACCCCGCAGACGGTCGACGGGAACAGGCAACTGGTCGGCAACCCGAAGGCGCTCCAGACCTCCATCGGCCCCGAGGACCTGTACCTGGCACACGGCCGGGGCGACGGCTTCGCTCCCCGGCTGTGGTCGCTCAGTGAGCACGCCCCGAGTGTCTGCGGGCCCTGCGAACGGGAGTTGTACAGCTACGACATGAGCGAAGTGACCGACGACTTCGGCTCCTGACAACCTCGGCGGACGGCTGGGCGAGGCCCGTTCACCCCTCGCCCAGCAACGCCAGAAAGTCCCGGAACGCCCCCGCCATGTCCACCGACTCCGGGTCCAGCAGCCACTGGTACTGCAGTCCGTCCATCACCGCGACCAGCAGGGGAGCCGCGCGCTCGGGCGTGAGCCCGCTCGGCAGCCGGTCGCCGTACTCGGTGCGCAGGACCGCCGCCATCGACTCGCGCACCCGTCCGTACCGCTCGGTGAAGTACGCCCGCGCCGGATGCCCCTCCGTCACGCTCTCGCCGAGCAGCGCCGAGAAGGTCTGGATGATGCCGGGCCGCATCGCGTTGTACTCGACGAGGGAGGCCAGTAGATCGGTCCGCCACTCCCGCACCGGCACCGCGTCCCACTTGTCCCGCTCCTCCAGGACGGCCACGAGCAGCGCGCCCTTCGTCGGGAAGTAGTGCAGCAAACCCTGCTGGGTCAGCCCGACCCGCTCCGCCACGGCGGCCAGGCTCGCCCCCCGGTAGCCGCGCTCGGCGATGACCTCCAGGGCGGCCCCGACGATCTCGGCGCGTCGTTCCGTGCTCCTGGTCCTGGCGTTCATGGCGTCACCGTACGGCATCCCGAACAGCGGAATATAACGCCAGTGTAACGAAACCTACCGACCTACAGGCGGCAGGTGCACGATGGGTAGGCACCGAACGGACTTCAATGAGGAGGCACCGCGATGGCGGCACCGCAGGAGACGGCCGACGAGACCCGGGAGGCAGCCGTCGAGGCCGCCCTTCGCAAGCTGGACCTGGACGCCAAGGCCCGGCTGCTGGCCGGCCAGGACATGTGGTCCCTGCCCGCGCTGCCGGAGATCGGCCTGAAGTCCCTCGTCATGTCCGACGGCCCGATCGGCGTCCGGGGCGTGCGCTGGACCGCCGACGACCCGTCCATCGCGCTGCCCTCGCCGACCGCCCTCGCCGCCACCTGGGACCCCGAACTCGCCCGCAGGGCAGGGGTGCTGCTGGCCCAGGAGGCCCGCCGCAAGGGCGTCCACGTCCTGCTCGCCCCCACCGTCAACCTGCACCGCTCCCCGCTCGGCGGCCGCCACTTCGAGGCCTACAGCGAGGACCCGTACCTGACCGGCGTCATCGGCACCGGCTATGTCCAGGGCGTGCAGTCCGGCGGTGTCGGCACCACCGTGAAGCACTTCGTCGCCAACGACGCCGAGACCGACCGCTTCACCGTGAACAACCTGATCTCCGAACGCGCCCTGCGCGAGCTCTACCTCGCCCCCTTCGAGACGATCGTCGAGAACGCCCACCCCTGGGGCATCATGACGGCCTACAACACGGTCAACGGCACGACGATGACCGAGCACCACCACCTCGTCAACGAGGTCCTGCGCGGCGAGTGGGGCTTCGACGGCTTCAACGTCTCCGACTGGACGGCCGCCCGCTCCACCGTCGGGGCCGTCAAGGGCGGCCTGGACGTGGCGATGCCCGGCCCGCGCACCGTGTACGGCGAGGCCCTCGCGCAGGCCGTGCGGGACGGGCTGGTCGAGGAAGCCGAGGTCGACCGGGCCGTACGCAACGTCCTGCGGCTCGCCGCCCGCGTCGGCATCCTCCAGGGCGCCGAACCGGCCGTCACCGAACCGCCCGCCACCGTCCACGGCGAGGCTCTGGCCCGCGAGATCGCCCGCCGCTCCTTCGTCCTCGTACGCAATGAGAACAGTGCCCTCCCCCTGAACCCCGGCCGCAAGGTGGCGCTGATCGGCGCTGCCGCCCGCGACGCCCGGATCCTCGGCGGCGGCTCCGCCACCGTCTTCCCGTCCCACGTCGTCTCCCCGCTCGACGGCCTCACCGCCGCCCTGCCCGAGGGCACGGTCACCTATGCCGTGGGCGCCGACCCGGACACCGAACTCGCTGTCTTCGACCAGGGCTTCGAGCTGCGCGCCGTGTGCCGGGACGCCGACGGGAACGTCATCGGCTCCGACTCCGCGCCGGGCGGCCAGATCAAGTGGATGGGTCCGGCCCTGCCCGACGGCGTCACTCATGACCGGCTGCACACCGTGGAGCTGACCGGCACCTTCACCCCGCGCGAGAGCGGCCCCCACGCCTTCGGCATCCAGGGCATCGGCACCTTCACGCTCGCCATCGGCGGCACGACGTACTTCGACGACGTCCAGCGCCCCGCCGAGGACGACCCCTTCGTCACCTTCTTCGGCGCACCCGTGCCCCGTGCGGAGGCCGAACTCACCGCCGGCGAACCGGTCGAGGTCTCCCTCACCTACGTCGTCGAAGTCCCCGAGGACGTCCCGTTGAAGGCGATCATCTTCGCCCTCGCCCACCGGGATCCCCGGCGCGACGCCGACGGCCTGATCGCCGAGGCCGTCGAGGCCGCCCGGAACGCCGATACCGCCGTCGTCGTGGTCGCCACCACCGAACGCGTCGAGTCCGAGGGCTTCGACCGCGCCGACCTCGCGCTTCCCGGCCACCAGGACGACCTGGTCCGCGCGGTCGCCGCCGCCAACCCGAACACCGTCGTGGTCGTCAACTCCGGCTCCCCGGTGGAACTGCCCTGGCGCGACGAGGTCGCCGCCGTCCTGCTCGGCTGGTTCCCCGGCCAGGAGGGCGGCGCGGCCCTGGCGGACGTACTGACCGGGGCCCACGAGCCCGGCGGCCGGCTGCCGACCACCTGGGGCTCACTGGCCGCCGCCCCGGTCACCCAGGTCGCCCCGGAGGGCGGCGAACTCCCGTACCGCGAAGGCGTGTTCATCGGCTACAGCGCCTGGGAGAAGGAGGGCAGGACCCCCTCGTACCCCTTCGGCCACGGCCTCGGCTACACCGACTGGACGTACGAATCGGCCGAGGTGCGAGGCACCACCGTCCGGGTCCGCCTCCGCAACTCCGGTGCCCGCGCGGGCCGCGAGGTCGTCCAGGTCTACCTGGCGCCCGCCGAACCCGACGCCGAACGCCCGGCGCGCCGGCTGGCCGGGTTCGCGGGCGTGGCGGCCGGCCCCGGCGAGGTCGTCGAGGCCACCGTGGAACTGCCCCGCCGGGCGTTCGAGATCTGGGACGAGAAGACCAACGCGTGGTCGCATGTGAAGGGTTCGTACGAGATCCAGATCGGGCGCTCGATCTCCGACCGCCGGCTCACCGCGACGATTAACGTCTGATTCGGGACACGTCCCACGAGCAGCCCCGGCCCGGGACCTGACACCTGGGCCGGGGCTCGTGTCGTACCGGGGCTAGCGAACCGAGAACCCGTATACGGTCTCCGACCGGAACACCTCGCCCGGCCGCAGCACCGTGCTCGGGAACTCCGGCCGGTTCGGGGAGTCCGGGAAGTGCTGGGTCTCCAGCGCGATGCCGTCACCCGGCGCGAAGGGCTCGCCCAGGTGGTCGGCGGTGTACAGCTGGAGGCCGGGCTCGGTGGTCGCCACGGTCAGGACGCGGCCGGACGCGGGGTCGTACAGCTCGGCGACCTCGACGGGCGCCTCGGTCACGCCCTTGTCGAGCACGAAGTTGTGGTCGTACCCGGCACCGACCTTCCGCCCCTCGCGGAAGTCGAAGCGCGTGCCCGCAACCTCCTCCAGGTCACCCGTCGGGATCAGGTCCGCGTCGACCGGGGTGCGGCGCGAGGCGGCGACCCGCAGCTCGTGCCCGCCCGCGTTCCCTGACCCGCCCAGGTTGAAGTAGCTGTGGTTGGTGAGGTTCACGACCGTCGGCGCGTCGGTGACGGCCTCGTACGCGATCCGCAGCGCGCCCGAATCCGTCAGCGTGTACGTCGCCGAGACCTCCAGCCGGCCCGGGAAGCCCTCCTCGCCGTGCGGGCTCACCCTGCTCAGGCGTACGCCGTGCTCGACCGGCTCCCCGTCCCACACCCGCTTGTCGAATCCGCGCTCGCCGCCGTGCAGGGAGTTGGGCGGGTTGTTGAGCGCGAGCGCGTACGTCAGGCCGTCCAGCGGGAAGCGGCCGCCCGCGATCCGGTTCGCGTACCGCCCGATCAGCGCACCGAAGTACGGCTCCGGGTGCGTGAGGTACCCGTCCAGGTCCGCGAACCCCAGCACCACGTTCCCCGCACGCCCGTCCCGGTCCGGGACCTCCGCCGACTGCACGATCCCGCCGTACGACAGAATCCGTACGCGGACCCCCGCCCGCTGCAGGGTCCAGCGGTGGACGGGAGTGCCGTCGGAAAGTGTCGCGAAGAGTTCGTTCATGTGCGGAACTTTAGGTCACGGCTCCTGCGTCACGCCTTCTTCCCCGTCACCGTGCGATACGCGATCTCCGCCAGCCGCGCCTGTCCGTTCACACTCGGATGGAACCAGTCCCACTGGCTCAGCTGGCCCGTGCCGAAGCGGTACTCGTACACCGCGCCCCCGTCGAAGCGGCAGCGGCGGTCCTTCGCGCAGACCTCCTCCAGCACCTCGTTGTAGTCCTCCACCCGCTTCTGCACGGTGTCCCGGCGCGCGGTCGCCGCCGCGTCCACGGCATCCGCGTCGCCCAGCATGGACGGGCAGATGCCCAGCTTCCACACCTGCTTGCCCATCGGATTCGTACGGCCCTCGGACCACAGCCGCTTCAGGTTCGGCACACTCGCCACGAACACCTGCGCCTTGGGCGCCCCCTTGCGCAGCGTGCTCAGCGCGTCCTCGAAGTCGGAGCGGAAGTCGGCCACCGAGGTCATCGCCGCGGTGCTGTCCCGGCACGCGTCGTTGGCCCCCACCATCACCGCCACCAGCCCGGGCTTCCGTGTCGCCGCCTGCGCCATCTGGCCGGGCAGGTCCGCCATCCGCGCCCCGGTGACCGCGTAGTTCCAGCTGCGCTCGGCGGCCTTCGCCTTCCCCAGCAGTCGTACGGCGAGACTGTCGACCTCGGCGCTGTCGCCCGTGGCCCAGGAGACCTCGGGGCAGTCCGCCAGCACCGAGCACGCGTCGAAACCACGGGTGATGGAGTCGCCCACGGCGGCGATCGAGTCCGGGCTGCTGTCCCAGAGCGGAGTCGGCTTCGGTGACGGCTTGGTCTTCTGCGCCTGAGTGCCGTTCGGCCCCGGCGAGTCACCACCGACGGCGTCACAGCCGGCGACGCCCAGGACGGCCGCCGCCAGGACGGCGAGCGCGGCCCGCGAGCGGCGGCTTGGGTTCGGCATCGGGTGGTGGTCCCCTCGGTCGTGGTGCGTGCGACGTGGTGAACGGAAAACGTCATCCGTTCATAACAACGCGCGAGGGTTCCCGACCGATCATATGGATCACCGTGCAACGGATCGCACCCGTACAAGCGTCCTGCCGGGTGAATGGCGAGCGTTTCACGGCACTGGGACCGACGGTACGTCACACTCCTTGCGCCGCCGCACGGTAGCCTCGCCATCAACGTGGCTGCCCGGCCACTGCCGTCCGACAGTTCGCAACATGTCCCGCTCTGCCCGGAGGTCCCGGTGACGACACGTGGAGTTCTGTACGTGCACTCCGCGCCGCGCGCGATGTGCCCGCACGTCGAGTGGGCCGTCGCCGGGGTGCTCGGTACGCGCGTCAACCTCGACTGGATCCGGCAGCCCGCCGCGCCCGGCACCTGGCGCTCGGAGTTCTCCTGGCAGGGCCAGGTCGGCACCGCCTCCAAGCTGGCCTCCGCACTGAGAGGCTGGCACCTCCTCCGCTTCGAGGTCACCGCCGAGCCCTGCGCCACCGCCGAGGGCGAGCGCTACAGCTGCACCCCCGACCTCGGCATCTTCCACGCCGTCACCGGCATCCACGGCGACATCCTCATCCCCGAGGACCGCCTGCGCGCCGCCCTGGTCCGCTCCCAGCGGGGAGAGACGGACCTGGAGGCGGAGTTGGCGAAGCTCCTGGGGAAGCCGTGGGACGACGAACTGGAGCCCTTCAGGTACGCGGGTGAGGGAGCGCCGGTGCGCTGGCTCCACCAGGTGGTGTGAGGCTTTCAGGGGCGCGGGGCTGTATCCATGTGCGGCTCCGCCGCGTGGGCGCGACAAGCCCCCACCGGCCCGCAGCGAACCACGAACGCAATGTGGCCCGAACCCCACCCGGGGGTTCGGGCCACACTCCGTCCACGGCTTGAATCAGACCGTACGGAACGCCAGCACCACGTTGTGCCCACCGAACCCGAACGAGTCGTTCAGCGCGGCGATCCGCCCCTCGACGGGCAGCTTCCGGGCCTCACCCCGCACCACGTCCGCGTTGGCCTCGGCCTCCGGATCGAGGTTCTCCACGTTGATGGTCGGCGGAGCCACCCGGTGGTACAGGGCGAGCACGGTCGCGACCGTCTCGACACCCCCGGCACCACCCAGCAGATGCCCGGTCATCGACTTGGTGGCCGACACCGCCATATGGTCGGCGTCGTCGCCGAACACCTTGCGCAGCGCCTTCAGCTCGGCCACGTCACCGGCCGGCGTCGAGGTCGCGTGCGCGTTGACGTGCATGATCTCGGCCGGGTCCAGATCCGTGCGGTCCAGCAGGTTCTGCAGGGCGTGCGAGATGCCCCGCCCCTCCGGCTCCGGCTGCACGATGTCGTGGCTGTCGGCGGAGATGCCCTGCCCGACCGCCTCGGCGTACACGCGGGCACCGCGCTTGGCGGCGTGCTCGGCGGACTCCAGGACGATCACACCGGCGCCCTCGCCGAGGACGAAGCCGTCGCGCGCGACGTCGTAGGGACGCGAGGCGCCCTGCGGGTCGTCGTTGTTCTTGGACATCGCCATCATGTTGCCGAACGCGGCGATCGGCAGCGGGTGGATGGCCGCCTCCGTGCCACCCGCGACGACGATGTCGGCGCGGCCGGTGCGGATCATCTCGATGGCGTAGCCGATGGCCTCGGCACCCGACGCGCACGCGGAGACCGGCGTGTGCACGCCCGCACGGGCGCCCACGGCCAGACCCACGTTCGCGGAGGGGCTGTTCGGCATCAGCATGGGGACGGTGTGCGGGGAGACGCGGCGGACGCCCTTCTCCTTCAGCACGTCGTACTGGTCGAGGAGGGTCGTCACGCCACCGATTCCGGAGGCGATCACCGCACCGAGCCGGTCGGGGTCGACGCTCGTGTCTTCCCCGGCCTTGGCTTCGAAGCCGGCGTCCTTCCACGCCTCCTGAGCGGCGATCAGCGCGAACTGCGCCGAACGGTCCAGTCGGCGGGCCTGCGGCCGCGGGATGACCTCGGTCGGCTCCACGGCGACAGGTGCGGCGATGCGGACCGCCTGCTCGGCGGCCCACTCCTGCTCCAGGGCCTTGACGCCGGAACGTCCGGCGACCAGGCCCTCCCAGGTAGAGGCTGCGTCGCCACCCAGCGGTGTGGTTGCGCCGATACCGGTGACGACCACGGTGCGATTGGTCGAGCTCACGGGAATTCTTTCTCCAACGGATCGGGATTCAGCGGCGCCACCGCCGGGTGGCGGGGCCAGGCAGCCTGCTTGAGGATCAGGCCTGGTGCTTGAGGATGTAGTTGGTCGCGTCGCCGACGGTCTTGAGTTCCTTGACGTCCTCGTCGGGGATCTTGACGTCGAAGCGCTCCTCGGCGGCGACGACGACCTCGACCATGGACAGCGAGTCGACGTCCAGGTCGTCGGTGAAGGACTTGTCCAGCTGGACGTCCTCAACCGGGATGCCGGCGATCTCGTTCACGATGTCGGCGAGACCGGCGACGATCTCTTCCTGAGTGGCGGCCATGTCGGGCGCTCCTTCGTAGATATCCAGAGGGTGTTGGCAGGTGCTTCACCGCACCGGATCCGATGATCCGGCACGGAGTGCCTAGGGGAGGGTAACGACCGTCGCGGCGTACACGAGACCCGCCCCGAATCCGATGACGAGCGCGGTGTCGCCGCTCTTCGCCTCGCCGGTCGCCAGGAGCCGCTCCATCGCGAGCGGGATCGAGGCGGCCGAGGTGTTGCCGGTGGTGCGCACATCGCGGGCGACCGTGACGTGCTCCGGCAGTTTGAGAGTCTTCACCATCGAGTCGATGATCCGCTCGTTGGCCTGGTGAGGGATGAAGACATCCAGGTCGCCCGGGGTGATTCCGGCCGCGTCCAGCGCCTGCTGCGCGACCTTCGCCATCTCGAACACGGCCCAGCGGAAGACCGCCTGGCCCTCCTGCGTGATCGCGGGGAACTTGACGTTGCCCTCGCTGTCCAGCGGAAGCTTGTCGACGTCCCCCGTGGGGGTCCCCCCGCTCGAGCGAAGTCGAGAGTGGGGGAGGTACTCGTCCCACGGTACGGTCTGCTTGATCGTTCCGGCCTTGTCGCCCTCCGAACCCCACACCGTCGGACCGATGTGCGGTTCCTCGGACGGGCCGACCACGACCGCGCCGGCGCCGTCGCCGAACAGGAAGGCCGTCGCCCGGTCCTCCAGGTCGGTCAGATCGCTCAGCCGCTCGACGCCGATGACCAGGACGTACTGCGCCGAACCCTCGACGATCATGCCCTTGGCGAGGGTGAGGCCGTAGCCGAAGCCGGCGCAGCCCGCCGAGATGTCGAACGCGGCGGCCTTCGCCGTGCCGAGCTTGTCGGCGATCTCGGTGGCCACGGCCGGGGTCTGGCTGAAGTGCGAGACGGTCGAGACGATCACGCCGCCGATCTGCTCGGCGGAGATCCCCGCGTCCGCGATCGCCTTGCCGGACGCCTCGATGGACATCGCGGCGACGGTCTCCTCGTCGTTCGCCCAGTGGCGGGTCTCGATACCGGAGCGCGAGCGGATCCACTCGTCGGACGAGTCGATCTTCTCGAGGATCACCTCGTTCGGCACGACCCGGGTGGGACGGTAGCCGCCCACGCCGAGGATGCGCGCGTACGGGGCGCCCTTGCTGGGCTTGATCTTCGACATGCTCTCGGGCTCCTTGTCAGGCACTGTGCTCGGCGATGAGCTCGCGGGCCGCGTCGAGGTCGTCGGGGGTTTTCAGGGCGAGGGTCTTCACGCCGGGCAGCGCGCGCTTGGCGAGACCGGTCAGGGTGCCGCCGGGGCACACCTCCAGCACAGCGGTGGCACCGAGCTCCTTGAAGGTCTCCATGCACAGGTCCCAGCGGACCGGGTTGGCGACCTGGCCGACAAGGCGCGAGACGACTTCGTCCCCGGTGGCGACGGTCCGGCCGTCCTTGTTCGAGACGTACGTGATCTTCGGGTCGGCGGGCGCGAACGCCTCGGCGGCCTTGGCCAGGGCGTCGACCGCGGGGGCCATGTGGTGCGTGTGGAAGGCGCCGGCCACCTTCAGGGCGACGATCTTGCGCACGCCCTCGGGCTTGTCCTCGTTCAGCGCGGCGAGCTGCTCCAGCGTGCCCGCGGCCACGATCTGACCGGCGCCGTTGACGTTGGCCGGGGTCAGGCCCAGCCGCTCCAGGTGCGCGACGCTCACCTCGGGGTCGCCGCCGAGCAGCGCCGACATGCCGGTCTCGGTGACCGCGGCGGCGTCGGCCATGGCGAGCCCGCGGGTGCGGACGAGGGGCAGCGCGGCGGCGTCGTCCAGGACACCCGCGAAGACGGCGGCGGTGATCTCGCCGACGCTGTGCCCCGCGACGGCGCCGGGCTTGATGTCACCGAGTGCCGAGGCCGACAGCAGACCGGCCGCGACCAGGAGCGGCTGGGCCACGGAGGTGTCGCGGATCTCGTCCGCGTCGGCCTGCGTGCCGTAGTGGACGAGGTCCAGTCCGATGGCGTCCGACCATGCGGCGACGCGGTCCGCGGCACCGGGGAGTTCGAGCCAGGGAGTCAGGAAGCCGGGCGTCTGGGCGCCCTGGCCGGGAGCGACGAGTACGAGCACTCTCACACTCTCTCTTGGGGACGGGCACGGCCGCCCGTGGGGACAAGGACGAAGAACACGAAGGGGTTTTGTGGATCCTCGACAAAAGCCTAGAGTTGGAGATCGCTGTCGACCAGACGTCCCAGGATCAGTGCGATCCGCAGCGTGAACGCCGAACGAACATCGGACGGTGACCAGCCGGTGACGTCAGTCACACGTCGAAGCCGGTAGCGCACGGTGTTGGGATGGACGAAGAGCATACGGGCGGCGCCCTCGAGACTGCTCGCCTGTTCGAGATAGACGGCGAGCGTTTCCAGCAGCGCGGAGCCGGCCTCCTCCAGCGGTCTGTAGATCTCCTCCACCAGCTGCTCGCGTGCCGAGGGGTCACCGGCGATCGCGCGCTCCGGCAGCAGATCGTCCGCCAGCACCGGCCGCGGGGCGTCCTGCCAGGCAGAACACGCCTTCAGCCCGGCGGCCGCGGCCTGCGCGGAGCGGGTCGCGGCGAGCAGATCGGGTACGACGGGACCCGCCACCACCGGCCCGGCGGCGAACGGCCCGATCAGCGACTTGGCGACGGCGAGCGGGTTGTCGCTGCCGCCCGCGATGACCACGAGCCGGGCCCCGAGCACGCCGGTGAGGACCTGGAGCTTGGCGTGCCGGGCGGCCCGCCGGATGGCCTCGACGGTGAGCTCGCTGTCACCGTCGGGAGCGGCGCCCAACACCACGCACACATGCTCGGGCGAGTTCCAGCCGAGTGCGGCGGCCCGGCTGACGGCTCCCTCGTCGGCCTCGCCGCTGAGCACGGCGTTCACGACGAGCGACTCCAGCCGCGCGTCCCAGGCACCGCGTGCCTCGGCGGCCTGCGCGTACACCTGGGCGGTGGCGAAGGCGATCTCGCGGGCGTACACGAGCAGCGCCTCGCGCAAGAGGCCCTCGTCTCCCGGAGCCGCCACCTCGTCGATGGCGGACTCCATGACCTCGATGGTGGTGCGTACCATCTCGACGGTCTGGCGCAGCGTGATGGCCCTGGTCAGCTCGCGCGGCGCGGTCCCGAAGACGTCGGTGGAGATGGCCTGCGGGGCGTCCGGGTGCCGGAACCACTCGGTGAAGGCGGCGATACCGGCCTGCGCGACGAGCCCGATCCAGGAACGGTTCTCCGGGGGCATGGCCCGGTACCACGGCAGCGTCTCGTCCATGCGCGCGATGGCCTGCGCGGCGAGACTGCCGGACGACTTCTCCAGCCGCTTCAGGGTCGCGGTGTGTGCGTGGACGTCGGGCGCGGTGGAGCCGTTGCGGCGGGTTTCGGGTTCGGGCACGGGACAAGACTGCCTTATCCGGACGGGAGTGCGCGTCGCCGGGTGCCGGGTGAGGGCTACGGTGGTGCCCGTGATGGACGTACGGCGCGCCACGCAGCGCTACCGAGGCGGCGACCCGGAGGCCGGAATCGAGTCGCTGCACGCCTTCTCCTTCGGTCCGCACTACGACCCCGACAACCTCCGCTTCGGCGCGCTGATCGCCTGCAACGAGGAGCGGCTCGCCCCCTGCGCCGGCTTCGACGAGCACCCGCACAGCCACACCGAGATCGTGACGTGGGTGGTCGAGGGCGAACTGACCCACCGCGACTCCACGGGCCACGAGACGGTGGTCCGCGCCGGGGATGTGCAGAGGCTGAGCTCGGCGGCGGGCGTCCGCCACATCGAACGCAACGACGGCCCGGCCCTCCTGACCTTCGTCCAGATGTGGCTGACCCCGCTGAAGCCCGGCGGTGACCCTTCCTACGAGATCGTCCACGGCATCGCGGACTCGACGCCGTACGCCGTCCCCGAGGCGGGCGCGATGCTCCACGTACGGCGCCTGGCGGCGGGGGAGCGGACGGCGGTGCCGGACGGGGCGTACGTGTACGTGCACGTGGTGCGGGGTGAGGTGCGGCTGGACGACGAACAACTGACCCCGGGCGACGCGGCACGCATCACGGACGCGAAGGATCTGGAGGCAGTGGGGGTGACGGGCGCGGAGCTGCTGATATGGGAGATGCAGCCGTAGCAGTCTCGCTCAGCCCCGCAACTCCGCCAGCACAGCGTCCGTGAACACCGGCCACACCTCGACCGCCCACGGCCCGAAGGCACGGTCGGTCAGCGCCACGCACGCCACCCCCGCATCGGGGTCGATCCACAGAAACGTACCGGACTGTCCGAAGTGTCCGAACGTGCGCGGCGAGGACGAAGAGCCCGTCCAGTGCGGCGACTTGGAGTCCCGGATCTCGAAGCCCAGCCCCCAGTCGTTCGGGCTCTGGTGCCCGTACCCCGGCAGCACCCCCTTGGTCCCCGGGTACTGCACCGACATCGCCTCCGCGACCGTACGGGGATCGAGCAACCGCGGCGCCTGCACCTCCGCCGCGAACCGCACGAGGTCCTCCACGCTCGACACCCCGTCCTTCGCCGGGGAGCCCTCCAGCGTCGTGGAGCCCATGCCCAGCGGCTCCAGCACCGCCTGCCGCAGATACTCGCCGAACGGAATGTCCGTCGCCTTCGCGATGTGGTCCCCGAGCTGCTCGAACCCGGCGTTGGAGTACAGCCGCCGCTCCCCGGGCGCCGCCGTCACCCGGTGCTCGTCGAAGGCCAGCCCCGAGGTGTGCGCCAGCAGATGACGCACCGTCGCTCCGGGCGGCCCGGCCGGCTCGTCGAGCTCGATCGCCCCCTCCTCGTACGCGACGAGAGCGGCGTACGCGGCGAGCGGCTTGGTGACCGAGGCCAGCGGAACACGCCGCCCGAGCGGACCGTGGGTCCCCAGGACGGTCCCGTCGGCCCGCACCACACCCGCCGCGGCGGTGGGAACCGGCCAGCTTTCGATCAACGCCAGGCTCTGCAAGGACATGCGTCGAGCCTAAGGGGTCCTTGAGCGGCTCAGAGCCTCAGCCCCATCGCGGGGTCCGGCTTGCGGACGAAGCCGAGAGCCGCGTACAGGGGCTCGGCCTCCTTGGAGGCGGTGAGGAGGACCTGCCCGGCTCCCCGCGCGCGGAACCACGCGAGCAGTTCCTCCATGCACGCGCGCGCGTACCCGCGGCGCCGCGCGTCCGGGTCGGTGGCCACGCTGAACACGTACCCGGACAGCCCGCGCGGATTGCCCGCCTTCCCGATCCGGTAGTCGACCGTCCCGACCACCAGCGCCGCGAGCGACCCCGGCCGCTCCGGATGGTCGACGACGAACGCCGCGAAGTCACCGTCGGCCTCCGCCAGTCGGGCCCGCAGGGCCGGCAGGGACTCCGCGTGCCACCCCGTGTCCGCGGCGTCCGGTCGCTCCATCGAATCGATCATCACCTGCCGCAGACGCAGCACTTCCTCCGCGTCCTCGGCCGCGGCACGCCGTACAAGAATCATGCCTGTACGCTAGCCAGCCCCCCTGTGACGCGTCCTGCCGATTTCTTACCGATTCCGCTTGCTTGGAGTGCACTCCAAGGTCCTAGCGTTGGGGCCATGACGGTGATGGAGACCACGGGTACCAGGACCGACAGCTGCGCCGCCCCGCGGCAGACCGGGCGGCGTCCGGAAGGCCAGGACAGCTACACGATCAGCGAGGTCGTCGCGATCACCGGTCTGACCGCGCACACCCTGCGCTGGTACGAGCGCATCGGCCTGATGCCGCACATAGACCGCTCGCACACCGGGCAGCGCCGCTACAGCAACCGCGACCTCGACTGGCTCGACCTCGTCGGCAAGTTGCGGCTGACCGGCATGCCGGTCGCCGACATGGTGCGCTACGCGGATCTGGTGCGCGAGGGCGACCACACCTACGGCGACCGTTTCGAGCTGCTGAAGGCGACCCGTCAGGACGTCCTGGCCCGGATCGCGGAACTTCAGGACACGCTCGCGTTCCTCGACCGGAAGATCAGTTTCTACGCGGACGCCGGGCGGGCCCTGGCGTCGGAAAGGTCCTGATGACGGACAGCAAGATCCCCGCGGTCCAGCTCGGCGACGGCGGCCCCGAGGTCGGCGTACAAGGCCTCGGCTGCATGGGAATGAGCTTCGCGTACGGCCCCACGGACGCGGGCGAGTCGCGGGCCACCCTGGAGCGCGCCCTGGAACTCGGCGTCACGCTCTACGACACGGCGGACGCCTACGGCGCGGGCGAGAACGAGAAGTTCCTCTCCCCCTTCTTCCAGGCGCACCGGGACGAGGTCGTCATCGCCACGAAGTTCGCCCTGTCGATCCCGCCGGACGATCCGACGACACGGGTCATCCGCAACGACCGGCCGTACATCCGGCAGAGCGTCGAGGCCAGCCTGAAGCGCCTGGACGTCGATGTGATCGACCTCTACTACATGCACCGGCGCGATGTGAACGTGCCGATCGAGGAGACCGTCGGCGCGATGGCCGAGCTGGTGCGCGAGGGCAAGGTCAAGCACCTCGGGCTGAGCGAGGTCACGGCCGACGAGCTGCGCGGCGCGCAGGCCGTGCACCCGATCGCCGCCGTGCAGTCGGAGTGGTCCCTGTTCAGCCGGGACATCGAGGCGTACGTGGTGCCGGCCGCCCGTGACCTGGGCGTGGCCCTGGTGCCGTACTCGCCGCTGGGCCGGGGCTTCCTCACGGGCTCCTTCGTCAACGCCGACAAGGACCTGACGTCCGGAGACTTCCGCCGCCAGCAGCCCCGCTTCACGGGAGACAACGCGACGGCCAACGCGGCGCTCCTGGACCCGATCCGCACGATCGCCGAGTCCCACGGCGCCACCCTGGGCCAGATCGCCCTGGCGTGGGTCCAGCAGCGGGCGGCGGTCCACAACCTCGCGATCATCCCGATCCCGGGCACCCGCAAGCCGGGCAGGGTGGAGGAGAACGTGGGGGCGACGCGCATCGTCCTGACGGAGGAGGAACTGTCCCTGCTGGAGCCGATCGCCGCGAAGGTGGCGGGCGACCGGTACGCGGACATGACGTTCACGTCGGCGGGCCGCGAGTAGGAGCACCTGCCAGGCGCCGGGGCCGAAAACGCACCGCACCCGGCAGACGCTAAAGCTCCGCCAGCAACTCCGCCTTCTTCACCGAGAACTCCTCGTCCGTCACCAGCCCGGCCTGATGCAGCTCGCCCAGGTGACGGATCCGCTCGGCGATGTCGGCGGGGTCGCGGCGCGGCCCTCCGGAGGGCAGTGCGGGAACGGCCCCGGATTCGCGTACGGCCGCGAGCACAGCGGCAGCGAACGGCAGCGACTCGTGCACCGGCCCGTACCCGAGCCCGAACACCACAGCCGCCGGATCCTGATCGGCCTGCGCGGGAGGCTCGGCCGCGTCCCGGCGCAGTAACCGCAGATGTCCCTCGAAGACCTCGGGGGACCGCCATTCGACGCCCGTCAGGTCGGCGACCGGGAAACTCTGGTCGCCGGCCTTCCACTTCGCCGACGAGGCTCCCGTCCAGAACCACCGGAAGTGCACGGTCCGCCCGTCGAAGGACGCCTTCCCGTCGTACGCCTTGAACTGCAACGGCACGTCAGGCGCCGGCACCAGGAACCGCTCGGCCGGGCCGGTCTCGGTCAGCCGCGCCCGCAACTCGTCGGCGTAGTACTCCGCGAGAGCGTCCCGCTCGGCCGGCAGCACCAGCCGATACGGATCGCAGTTTTCCTTGAGCTGCCCCGCGGCCGCCTCCATCAGCGGATCGGCGCCGGGCCTCGGCTCGGCGCGCAGCACCACGGTCCCGCGTCTGCCCGGGGTGAGCGTCACCCCCGAGAGCGCCGACAGCGGGACACGGCGCTCGCCGAGCGCCTGGAACAGCTTGGGCGTTCGCATCCCCCGTTCGTAGCGGATGAGCACGGAGTCGGACTCGAACTCCCAGGCGGCATGAAATCCGGCCAGTACGTCACCCATGCGGCTCATCGTATGCGGCACGAGCTCCATCGTCCCCTCCCCGTACGGACCGCAATTCCTGTGCCTCTACGCGCGTCCGGCCGTCGTCGTGTCGGACAAACCATCCCGGCAGGCCGCGGTATCGCCCGCGCAGTGCACCGAGCGGTATGCGCCAATGCCGATCTCCGCGAAGTTCAGCAGGCTCTGAGTGCCCGGTTCGAAATAGCCGCTGTGCCCTTTCGCGCCGTGCGCCGACAGCACCCGCGCGCCGAACGCCGAGGACATCGGGTCGGCCCCGTGACCGAACCCGCCGACCTCCAGGTACGGCACGTCCTGGACCCAGTCGCCGGGGTCCCGCATCGCCCACACTCGGGCGGAGGTGTGCAGGTGGGAGGCCGTCGCGGCCCGCATCCCGGGGCTGCCGGCCACCGCTATGTCGGCCACCCGGTCCGGCAGCGTGCGCGCGGCGAGGCCGCACACCACGGAGCCGTAGCTGTGGCAGAACAGGGAGACCGGGGAGCTGCCGGGCAGCCCGCGCAGCAGTGCGTTCAGCCGGAGGGCACCGTCCGCCGCGCGCATCGCGGTGGCCGAGTCGATGCCGAGCCCGTCGGGCGCGGTGTAGTCGGCCCAGGCGATCACGGCCGTACGCGTCGTGGGGCTCGCGGCGCGCTCGGCGGCGTACAGGGACTCGGCCATGCCGACGGGCGCGGAGTACTTGCGGGACGTGCGCTGGAAGGTGAGCAGGTCGGTGTCGACGCCGGGGACGACGACGGAGACCCGCTCTGCCTTGTCCAGGCTGCCGAAGACCTCGGCGACCCGGCCCGTGCCGGCGGGGTCGAAGGCGAGGATGTGGCGGCCGTTGCTCAACAGCGCCTCGTAGCGGTGCATACGGCGGCCCGCCTCCCGCTGCCCGTCCGGGGTGAGCCGGGTGTCGTGCATGCGTTTCAGCTCGACCTTGCGGGCCTGCCCGAGCGCGATGCGGTTGGCGTGGTAGCGCAACTCGACGGGGGCGCCGTTCATGTTGCCGACCGCGAGCGGGTAGCGCCGGGCGAGTCTGGTGCGCTCGTGTGCGGTGAGCGAGGCGAAGAACCGGGAGAGCTGGCCGGGGGCCGCTTCCGGGTCCGGCAGCCGGTGTCCGTGGAGGTGACCGTCCTCCCACTCGCTGAGCGAGGACTGCAGGGCTGTGGTGCTCCGCTGGGTGCGCAGTGCGGTCCAGCCGGTGGTCGCCAGCATCACGAACACGACGGCCAGCGCGAGCATCGCGCGCCAGACGTTCAGTTGGGGAGAAGTATCGAAGGAAGTCACTGAAAGGACACACTAGGAGAACGAGAGGGTCTCGCGTTAACCGAGTGGCGCGGATCACGTTTCGATATCGGTGACGCGGATCTCACGTCGTACGCCAGTTCCCCAGGAGCGGCGGACCCACCTGATCGAGGTACGACGCGGTCAGCGCGCGCATGGCCTCCATGCTGAAGTCGTTCCCCACGGACCACATCCGCTCGGTCACCCGGATCACGCCGCTGAAGACTGCCACGACGAGGCGCGGCCGCGGGTCCGCGTCCACGTCGAGCCCCTCGCGCTCGGCGATGATGCGCGCGGTGTCCTCCTCCAGCTGCGCCGCGCGGCGCAGGTGGGCGGCGAGCAGGGCGGGCGACGACTCGATCATCCGGTAGGTGCGCATGTGGAGTTCGAGCGGCACCACTCGCTCGATGGCTTCGCCGATGGTGTCCCAGCTCTCCAGGACGGCCCAGCGCATCGCCTCCAGCGGGGCCTCGTGCGGCGGGCGGCCGCGCACGGCCTCGACGAAGTGCGACTCCGCGATCCGCGGCACGAAGAACGCCACATCCTCTTTGCTCGCGAAGTAACGGAAGAAGGTGCGCTGCGAGACGTCGACGGCCGCGGCGATGTCGTCGACGGTGGTCTGTTCGTAGCCGCGGGTGGCGAACAGTTCGATGGCGGCCCGCAGCAGCGCGTCCTGGGTGCGCTGCTTCTTGCGCTCGCGCAGCCCCGGTGGCGATGCGGTGTCCATGGTTCCTCTCCTTCGAACTGTTTGCCCAGTTCAGACTATCTGTGAGTGACGTGACAGTTACCGACTTGTGAATTGGTTTGTCAACTGTCAGTGGCTGTCATTAGCCTCGACCGCATGACTAGTCAGACCACCATCGACACGACGGGGTCGGGGGACAAGGCACCAGCACCCCCGTCGGACGGCTCGCCGGCCACCGGGCTGCGCGGCCACCCTTGGTTCACTCTCATCACCGTGGCGGTCGGGGTCATGATGGTGGCCCTCGACGGCACCATCGTGGCCATCGCCAACCCGGCCATCCAGAAGGACCTGGGCGCGACCTTCGCCCAGGTCCAGTGGATCACCAACGGCTACTTCCTCGCTCTCGCGGTCTCCCTGATCACCGCGGGCAAGCTCGGTGACCGCTTCGGCCACCGGCAGACCTTCCTGATCGGCGTGGTCGGCTTCGCGGTCGCGTCCGGCGCCATCGGCCTGTCCAGCAGCATCGGGCTGGTCGTCGCCTTCCGCGTCCTTCAGGGCCTGTTCGGCGCGCTGCTGATGCCGGCCGCGCTCGGCCTGCTGCGGGCCACTTTCCCGGCCGACAAGCTCAACATGGCCATCGGTATCTGGGGCATGGTCATCGGCGCCTCCACCGCGGGCGGCCCGATCCTCGGCGGCGTCCTCGTCGAGCACGTCAACTGGCAGTCGGTGTTCTTCATCAACGTGCCGGTCGGCATCCTCGCCGTCGTCCTCGGCGTCATGATCCTGCTCGACCACCGCGCGGAGAACGCCCCGCGCTCCTTCGACATCCTGGGCATCGCCCTGCTGTCGGCCGCGATGTTCTGCCTCGTCTGGGCCCTCATCAAGGCCCCCGAGTGGGGCTGGGGCGACGGCAAGACGTGGACGTTCATAGCCGTGTCGGTCGCCGGCTTCGCGCTCTTCTCCTTCTGGGAGACGAAGGTGAAGGAGCCGCTGATCCCGCTGGCGCTGTTCCGCTCGGTCCCGCTGTCGGCGGGTGTCGTGCTGATGGTCCTGATGGCCATCGCCTTCATGGGCGGCCTGTTCTTCGTGACGTTCTACCTCCAGAACGTGCACGGGATGAGCCCGATCGACGCCGGTCTGCACCTGCTGCCCCTCACCGGCATGATGATCGTCGGCTCCCCGCTCGCGGGCGCGATGATCAGCAAGGTCGGCCCGCGCATCCCGCTGGCCGGCGGCATGGCGTGCACCGCGCTCGCCATGTACGGCATGTCCACCCTGGAGACGGACACCGGCAGCGGCATCATGTCGGTCTGGTTCGCCCTGCTGGGTCTCGGCCTCGCGCCCGTCATGGTCGGCGCCACCGAGGTCATCGTCGGCAACGCGCCGATGGAGCTGTCCGGCGTGGCCGGCGGTCTCCAGCAGGCCGCGATGCAGATCGGCGGCAGCCTCGGTACGGCCGTCCTCGGTGCCGTGATGGCCTCCAAGGTCGACAGCGACCTCGCGGGCAACTGGAAGGACGCGGGACTCCCGCCGCTCACGGCGGCCCAGGAGCACCAGGCCTCCGAGGCGGTCCAGGTCGGCGTGGCGCCGATCGCGCCGGGCACGCCGGAGGCGGTCGTCACGAAGATCACCGATGTCGCCCACGAAACCTTCATCTCCGGCATGAGCCTGGCGTCCCTGGTCGCCGCCGGAGTCGCCGTCGTCGCCGTCCTGGTCGCCATGCTCACCAAGCGCGGCGCGAACGCGGAGGCGGGCGCGGGCGTCGGGCACATCTGAGGCACCGAACTCCGGGAGGGGGGCGCGGAGTTCCCCTATCCGGGTGACAAAGCTAAAGGTTCCCTCCCGCTCGGTACGCCTCGCGGGTCAGAGTGGGCCAAGCCCTCCGCACGGCATGTTCCCCGGGCAAGTTCGGGAACGGGTCCAGGAGATGGAGGGCGGCCGGTGCTGCGGCGCGCTGCCGGAGGGGGGCGGCGCGCCGCAAGGCCGGAGGATTGGGAATCGCAGCGGGGGTACTCGCCACGTCGAACCCGGAACGACCCGAATCGACCAAGGGGTTCAGGGAGTTGATGATGGCGGGCTTCGGACAAGGAACGCGCAGGTACCCCCGCTCACGTGGCCGGACGTGGTCACGGACCGGGCCGGATCGCGCGACGCTCGGAATCATCGCCCGGGGGTCTGGGGGTATCCCCCAGAAAGAGCAGTATCTGCGCGGTCGCCGGATTCTTCGTGCTGGGGATCATCCTCGGCCCCGTGGCGATCGTCTGCGGCTGGCTCGCCATGGGCCGCACCTGGGCGGGCAACCGCCCCGTACCGGCCCTGGTCGCCCTCGTACTGGGCGTCATCGACACGCTCCTGGCGGTCATCTGGCTGGCCGGAGCGGCAACCCCGGGCAACGGCATGTTCTGACCCGGGGGGAGTGAGGGAAGGGCCCCCGGTGGGACGACCGGGGGCCCACCTTCGTGTCCGGCGTGTCCGACTCCGTCAGCGCCGAGCCGGCCGCTCCTGCAACGCCGCCACCTCGGCCCGAAGCGCCCGGACCTCATCGGTCAGCATCCGGATCGCCTCCGTCTGCCGCCGCTCCTCCACATCGTCCTTCTCGAACCGCGCGATGAACCACGCGGCGATGTTCGCGGTCACCACACCCAGCAACGCGATCCCGGACAGCATCAGCCCCACCGCGATCACCCGCCCCAGCCCGGTGGTCGGCGCATGGTCCCCGTACCCCACGGTCGTCATCGTCGTGAACGACCACCACACCGCGTCACCCAGCGTATGGATGTTCCCGTCCGGCGACTCCCGCTCCACCGACAGCACGGCCAGCGACCCGAACATCAGCAGCCCGACCACGGCCCCCGCGACGTACGTCGTCAGCCGGATCTGCGAGGCCATCCGCGCCCGCCGCTGCACCAGCACCAGCGTCGACACCAGCCGCAGCAGCCTGAGCGGCTGGATCAGCGGCAGCACCACCGCGCCCAGGTCCAGCAGATGCGTCCGTACGAACAGCTTGCGATCGTGCGTCAACCCCAGCCGCATCACATAGTCGACGGCGAACGCCCCCCACACCACCCACTCGACCACCGTGCACGCACGGGTCAGGGAATGGCTCGCCGAACTGTCCACTATGGGCAGGGCATACGCGACGGCGAACACCACGGCCAGCGCCAGCAGGGGCCGTTGGGTGCGCCTCTCCCAACGCACCTGCGCCGATTGCTCTTTCATGACCGCATCGTAAAGAAACAGTGAGGGTGGTGGGGCCGCAGGGGCCCCACCACCCTTCGCCGCTCAAGCCGCGCAGCGCTCAGCAGTGCTCAGCAGTGCTCAGCAGCGCTACGCGTCGCCGCCCGCCGCCCCCGGGTCCGCCGCCGAGACGTCGAGCAACTGGTACCGGTCGATCGCCTGCTTCAGCGCCGAGCGGTCCACCTTGCCCTCCCTCGCCAGCTCGGTCAGCACCCCCACCACGATCGACTGCGCGTCGATGTGGAAGAAGCGACGGGCCGCCCCACGGGTGTCGGCGAAGCCGAAGCCGTCCGCGCCCAGCGACTGGTACGTCCCCGGCACCCACCGCGCGATCTGGTCCGGAACCGACCGCATCCAGTCGGACACGGCCACGAACGGTCCCTCAGCGTCGGCCAGCTTGCGCGTCACGTACGGCACGCGCTGCTCCTCCTCGGGATGCAGCAGGTTGTACTCCTCGCACCGCACGGCCTCGCGCCGCAGCTCGTTCCAGGACGTCGCCGACCAGACGTCGGCCCGGACGTTCCACTCCTCGGCGAGGATCCGCTGCGCCTCGATCGCCCACGGAACCGCGACACCCGACGCCATGATCTGCGCCGGAATCGACCCCGAGGTGCCCGCCGAGAAGCGGTGGATGCCCTTGACGATGCCCTCGACGTCCACGCTCGCAGGCTCGGCCGGATGCTGGATCGGCTCGTTGTAGACGGTGAGGTAGTAGAAGACGTCCTCGCCGTGCGGGTGCTCCTCGGAGCCGCCGTACATCCGGCGCAGACCGTCCTGCACGATGTGCGCGATCTCGAACCCGAACGCCGGGTCGTAGGCCACACAGCCCGGGTTCGTCGAGGCGAGCAGCTGCGAGTGGCCGTCGGCGTGCTGCAGACCCTCACCGGTCAGTGTCGTGCGGCCCGCGGTCGCGCCCAGTACGAATCCGCGCGCCAGCTGGTCCGACATCTGCCAGAACTGGTCGCCGGTGCGCTGGAAACCGAACATCGAGTAGAAGACGTAGACCGGGATCAGCGGTTCGCCGTGCGTGGCGTACGCCGAGCCCGCGGCGATCAGCGAGGCCGTACAGCCCGCCTCGGAGATGCCGTCGTGCAGCATCTGCCCGGTCGGCGACTCCTTGTAGGCGAGCAGCAGGTCCCGGTCCACGGCCTCGTACTGCTGGCCGAGCGGGTTGTAGATCTTCGCGCTCGGGAAGAAGGAGTCCATGCCGAACGTGCGGTACTCGTCCGGCGCGATCAGCACGAACCGCTTGCCGATCTCCTTGTCCCGCATCAGGTCCTTGAGCAGCCGTACGAACGCCATGGTCGTGGCGATGGACTGCTGGCCCGAGCCCTTCTTCACGGTCGCGTACGTCTTGTCGTCCGGCAGCGCCAGCGGCTCGGAGCGTACGACGCGCGTGGGGACGTATCCGCCCAGGCCCTTGCGGCGGTCGTGCATGTACTGGATCTCTTCGGAGCTGCGGCCCGGGTGGTAGTACGGCGGCGGGCCGCTCTCCAGCTCCTTGTCGGAGATGGGCAGGTGCAGACGGTCGCGGAAGTGCTTGAGGTCGTCGACCGTCAGCTTCTTCATCTGGTGCGTGGCGTTGCGGCCCTCGAAGTTCGGACCCAGCGTCCAGCCCTTGATGGTCTTGGCCAGGATCACCGTCGGCTGGCCCTTGTGCTCGACGGCCGCCTTGTACGCGGCGAAGATCTTCCGGTGGTCGTGACCGCCGCGCCCCAGGTGCAGGATCTGGTCGTCGGTCATGCCCTCGACCATCGCGCGCAGCCGCTGGTCGTCGCCGAAGAAGTGGTCGCGGATGTAGGCGCCGGTCTCGGTGGCGTACGTCTGGAACTGCCCGTCCGGCGTGGTGTTCATCTTGTTGACCAGAACGCCGTCACGGTCCTGCGCCAGCAGCGGGTCCCAGGTGCGGTCCCACACCAGCTTGATCACGTTCCAGCCGGCGCCCCGGAAGACCGACTCCAGCTCCTGGATGATCTTGCCGTTGCCGCGCACCGGTCCGTCGAGCCGTTGGAGGTTGCAGTTGACGACGAAGGTGAGGTTGTCCAGGCCCTCACGGGCGGCGATGGACAGCTGGCCGAGCGACTCGGGCTCGTCCATCTCGCCGTCACCCAGGAACGCCCATACGTGCGACTTCGAGGTGTCCGCGATCCCGCGCGCCTGCATGTACCGGTTCATCCGGGCCTGGTAGATCGCGCCGATCGGGCCCAGGCCCATCGACACGGTCGGGAACTCCCAGAAGTCCGGCATCAGCCGCGGGTGCGGGTAGCTGGACAGCCCGTACGGAGCCTTCGACTTCTCCTGGCGGAAACCGTCCAGGTTCTGCTCGCTGAGCCGGTCCAGCATGTACGCGCGTGCGTAGATGCCCGGCGAGGCGTGGCCCTGGAAGAAGACCTGGTCGCCGCCGTCGCCCTCGTCCTTGCCGCGGAAGAAGTGGTTGAAGCCCACGTCGTAGAGCGACGCGGAGGAGGCGAAGGTGGCGATGTGGCCGCCTACGCCGATGCCGGGCCGCTGGGCACGCGAGACCATCACCGCGGCGTTCCAACGGGTCGCGTTGAGGATCTTCCGCTCGATCTCCTCGTTGCCCGGGAAGAACGGCTCGCTCTTGGTGGGGATGGTGTTGATGTAGTCCGTGCTGCGCATCTCGGGCACGGCCACGCGCTTCTCGCGGGCCCGCTCGATCAGCCGGAGCATCAGGTAGCGGGCCCGCTCCCGGCCGCGCTCGTCCACGGCGGCGTCGAGGGAGTCGAGCCACTCCTGGGTTTCCTCGGGATCGAAGTCAGGAACCTGACTCGGAAGGCCGCCAATGATGATCGGGTTGCGATCGGATCCGGAAGCCACGCTGTTCCTTACCTGTCAGAGGGCTGCTGTTCGAGGTTTTCTCGGGGGTTTGCGCTGTGCCTGCACCGTTCCCCATCGTGTACCTCGGGGGCGTAAACGTCATCTCTACTGTGAGGTAACCCGTCCTTCGTAAAGCGTTTGGGACCCACGGAAGGTTCCCAAACGTACAAACGGGGCAGAAGGGTGTGGTGTGCATCACTTCGGGTCGTGGTGGCGTGCCGTAAGTTGCGGCGACACGGCCCGGAACGTCACCGTTTCGGCGGTCTGCACGGCCGGGTACTTGCGCGATCCGCCCCGCCCGTGTGGACTACGGCCAATGCTTCGCGCACGCGCGTGGCTGAGTTATTCACCAAGACATGATCAGGAGGCAACCCGTGAGCGCGACCGCGGACCACGCGGAGGAGCGGACGAACCCTGCCGTCAGGCTGGGGTTCCAGCCCGAGCAGGTGGTCCAGGAGATCGGCTACGACGACGACGTAGACCAGGAACTCCGCGAGGCCATTGAAGAAGTCATCGGCAGCGACCTGGTGGATGAGGACTACGACGACGTAGCCGATGCCGTGGTGCTGTGGTTCCGCGACGAGGACGGCGACCTGACGGATGCGCTGGTGGATGCCACCACGTACATCGAAGAGGGCGGTTCGATCCTGCTGCTGACGCCGAAGACAGGCCGGGACGGCTACGTGGAGCCGAGCGACATCTCCGAAGCCGCGACGACGGCCGGGCTCTCCGCGTCGAAGAGCGTCAGCGTCGGCAAGGACTGGAGCGGCAGCCGGCTGGTGACGCCGAAGGCCGCAGCCACCAAGAAGAAGTAGCCACCGAACGCCGGACGGGCCGGGTGCGCGGCCTCGGTCGCCTCACCCAGCCCGTCCGATGGTCCCCGGTGATCGCTGCGTAGGGTGGTCTCACCCGAACAGCCCCACCCGAAGGGACATCCACGAGATGGCGATCCAGGTCGGCGAGAAAGCCCCGGACTTCGAGCTCAAGGACAACCACGGCAGGGCCGTGAAGCTGTCCGATTTCCGCGGCCGCCAGAACGTCGTGCTGCTCTTCTACCCCTTCGCCTTCACCGGCGTGTGCACGGGCGAGCTGTGCGAGCTGCGCGACAACCTGCCGCAGTTCTCCGACCGCGACACCCAGCTGCTCGCCGTGTCGAACGACTCCATCCACACCCTGCGCGTCTTCGCCGAGCAGGAGGGCTTCGAGTACCCCCTGCTGAGCGACTTCTGGCCGCACGGCGAGACCTCGCGTGCCTACGGCGTCTTCGACGAGGACAAGGGCTGCGCGGTGCGCGGCACCTTCGTCATCGACAAGGAGGGCGTCGTGCGCTGGACCGTCGTCAACGGTCTGCCGGACGCGCGTGACCTGAACGAGTACGTCAAGGCGCTCGACACCCTGTGATTGTTCGGTTCCAGGGCCTGCGTGGTTCGGGAACCCCTCACTAGGATCGACTCGTTGATCCGACATCGAACGCACGGCGGGGCTCCCCGCCCCTGGACACCAATGGAGGACTCGTGGGAGTCAGCCTCAGCAAGGGCGGCAACGTATCACTGACCAAGGAGGCCCCGGGCCTGACCGCGGTCATCGTCGGTCTGGGGTGGGACATCCGCACCACGACCGGCACCGACTTCGACCTGGACGCCAGCGCTCTGCTGCTGAACCCGTCCGGCAAGGTCGCAAGTGACGCGCACTTCATCTTCTTCAACAACCTCAAGAGCCCCGACGGCTCGGTGGAGCACACCGGTGACAACCTCACCGGTGAGGGCGAGGGCGACGACGAGCAGATCAAGGTCGACCTCGCGAACGTCCCGGCGGACGTCGAGAAGATCGTCTTCCCGGTGTCGATCTACGACGCCGAGAACCGCCAGCAGTCCTTCGGCCAGGTGCGCAACGCGTTCATCCGCGTCGCCAACCAGGCCGGCGGCGCCGAGATCGCCCGGTACGACCTCTCCGAGGACGCTTCCACCGAGACCGCCATGGTCTTCGGTGAGCTCTACCGGCACGGCGCGGAGTGGAAGTTCCGCGCCATCGGCCAGGGCTACGCCTCGGGCCTGCGCGGCATCGCGCAGGACTTCGGTGTGAACGTCTGAGCCGACGTCGACCGACGTCCGAAGGGTCTCATTGTCCGGCGCCGCACTGTTTGGGTGTGGCGCCGGACGTGCAGGACAACCAGAGAAAGCACCGTCTCGGGGAGGGACCAGCAACATGGGCGTCACGCTCGCCAAGGGAGGCAACGTCTCCCTGTCCAAGGCCGCACCCGACCTCACCCAGGTGATGATCGGGCTCGGCTGGGACGCGCGCTCCACCACCGGAGCCCCCTTCGACCTCGACGCCAGCGCACTGATGTGCAGCAACGGGCGGGTGCTGGGGGACGAGTGGTTCGTCTTCTACAACCAGCTCAAGAGCCCGGACGGCTCGGTGGAGCACACCGGTGACAACCTCACCGGTGAGGGCGAGGGCGACGACGAGTCGATCCTGATCGACCTGTCCAAGGTGCCACCCCAGTGCGACAAGATCGTCTTCCCTGTCTCGATCCACCTGGCCGACGAGCGCGGCCAGACCTTCGGCCAGGTCAGCAACGCCTTCATCCGCGTGGTCAACCAGGCCGACGGCCAGGAACTCGCCCGCTACGACCTGAGTGAGGACGCCTCCACGGAGACCGCGATGATCTTCGGTGAGGTCTACCGCTACCAGGCCGAATGGAAGTTCAGGGCCGTGGGACAGGGGTACGCGTCGGGGCTGCGAGGCATCGCTCTAGACTTCGGAGTCAACGTTTCGTAAAGCCGGGTACGGCGCGCGGGGGAAACCCGTACACCCCGTACACAAGGGATTGGGTAGCCAGTGGTTCTGAAAACCTTCGGCTGGTCGTTCGCGGTCACCGCGCTCGGCCTCGTCGCGGCGGTCTTCATCGGGGGGTGGACCGCCTTCGGTATCGTGGCGATCCTCTCCGTCCTTGAGATCTCGCTGTCCTTCGACAACGCAGTGATCAACGCCGGAATCCTGAAGAAGATGTCCGCCTTCTGGCAGAAGATCTTCCTCACGATCGGCATTCTGATCGCCGTATTCGGTATGCGGCTGGTCTTTCCTGTCGTCATCGTCGCCGTCAGCGCCTCGATGGGGCCCATCGAGGCCGTCGACCTCGCGCTGACCGACAAGGACCGTTACGAGCAGCTCGTCACCGACGCCCACCCGGCGATCGCGGCCTTCGGTGGCATGTTCCTGCTGATGATCTTCCTCGACTTCATCTTCGAGGACCGGGACATCAAATGGCTCGGTTGGATCGAGCGGCCGCTGGCCAAGCTCGGCAAGGTCGACATGCTGTCGGTCTGCATCGCGCTGATCGTGCTGCTGATCTCCTCGATGACCTTCGCGACCCATGCCCACCTGCACGCCGGGAGCGCGGACAAGGCGGAGACGGTGCTGCTAGCCGGTATTGGCGGTCTCATCACGTACATGATCGTCGGCGGTCTCTCCGGCTTCTTCGAGGGCAAGCTCGAAGAAGAGGAGGAACGCGAGCACGAGGCGGAGGAAGCGGCGGTACGCGAGGGCAAGCCACGCTCGGCGGTCGTCCTGGCCGGCCAGGCCGCGTTCTTCATGTTCCTCTACCTCGAGGTCCTGGACGCGTCCTTCTCCTTCGACGGCGTCATCGGCGCCTTCGCCATCACCAACGACATCATCCTGATGGCCCTCGGCCTCGGCATCGGCGCCATGTACGTCCGGTCGCTCACGGTCTACCTGGTCCGCCAGGGCACCCTCGACGACTACGTGTACCTGGAGCACGGCGCGCACTACGCCATCGGCGCCCTCGCCGTGATCCTCCTGGTCACCATCCAGTACGAGATCCACGAGCTCATCACCGGCAGCATCGGTGTCATCCTGATCGCCTGGTCCTTCTGGTCCTCCGTGCGCCGCAACCGGGCCTTGGCGGCGGCCGAGGGAAAAGCGTCGGGCACGGACGAGAAGACTGAGGTCTCGTCCGGGGTGTGACAACCCTCCGAGTGAGGAACGCTCTGTGCGGGGCGGCCGGAGGACATGTCCTCCGGCCGCCCCGCCGGTCTGACGAGTGAACGTGGGGGCGGGAATGGGCTTCTTGGACGGACTCCGACCTGGCAAGGCGGCCGAGTTCGACTCCGGCAACGCGGCGACGAACTCCATCGAGCTGACCAAACGGCACAGCCAGGTCTCCCTCACCAAACAGGGCGCGGCCACCGGACATCTGCGCGTCAACCTGGCTTGGCGTATGCGGACGTCCGACATCGGCGGCTCCCAGCGCGAGAGCCTGCTGCGGCACCCCTTCAAGGCGCTCAAGCCGCCGGAGGTCCTCGGGCACAGCCAGAGCATGGTCAACGTCGACCTCGACCTGGGCGTCCTGTACGAGCTCCAGGACGGCACCAAGGGCGTGGTCCAGCCGCTCGGCGGCTACCTCGGCGACGTCAACGCGCCGCCGTACGTGAAGCTCAGCGGGGACGACCGGTTCGGTTCGGCGTCCGGTGAGACGCTCTACGTCAACCTCGACCACCGGGACGCCATCAAACGGCTGCTGGTCTTCGTCTACATCTACGACCAGACCCCCGCGTTCGACCGTACCCACGCCATCGTCACGCTGTACCCCAGCAACGGCCCGCGCATCGAGATACATCTCGACGAGCGGCACCCCCAGGCCCGCTCCTGCGCGGTCGTGATGATCGAGAACGTCAAGGGGGAGATGATGGTCCGCCGGGAAGTGAAGTTCGTGTACGGGTTCCAGGCGGAGCTGGATCGGTTGTACGGGTGGGGGTTGCAGTGGGGGCGGGGTTACAAGGCGAAGGCCGAGCGTTGAGGTCGCGGCGCCTGTGACGCCTGATTTCTCTAACGCCCGATGAACTGCGGACCCTGCGGCGGCATCCGGAACTCCTGGTCCGGTACGGCCGTGACAGGCGGCGGATAGCCGTAGCCGCCCGGCGCCCCCGCGGCGGCGGCCGCCGCGGCAGGCGCCTGTGGATAGCCGTATGCGGGCTGGCTGGTGGGATGCGGATAGCCGTACGCCGGCTGCGTCGCCGGCGTCTGCTGCGGGTAGCCGTACTCGGGCTGCGCCGGGACCCCCGTCGGCTGCTCCGGGGGCAGCGGCTGGGCGGGCGTGGTCTGGACCGAGGTGGGGGGCGGGCTCTGCGCGGGCTCATCGGCGGGGTCCGACTCGTCCACCGAGATGCCGTAGTCGGTGGCCAGGCCCTGCAGTCCGTTCGAGTAGCCCTCGCCCAGGGCCCGGAACTTCCAGCCCTCCCCGCGCCGGTACAGCTCACCGCAGATCAGCGCTGTCTCCTGGCCCGTCTCCGGCTTGATGTCGAAGTAGGCCAGCGGCTCACCGTCGGCGACCGTCGCGTCGTACAGCAGAATGCGCAGTCCCTGGACGCGGTCGAAGGTGACGCCCTCCGCCGAAGCGACCAGCAGAATCTGAGTGACGTCGGGCTCGACACCGGCCAGATCTGTCTGGATCGTGTCGGTGGGACCTTCAGCGACGCGCTTCTTGCCGAGCCGCCAGCACTTACCGGAGGGGTGCCGGGGCTGGTTGTAGAAGACGAAGTCCTCGTCGGACCGCACACGGCCGTCGGGGCCCAGGAGCAGCGCCGAGGCGTCCACGTCCGGGCCGCCCTGCCCGGGCGCCCAGCGCAGCACGGCGCGTACCGTCTTGGCTTCGAGCGGGACGTTCGACCCCTTCAGCATCGCGTGCGTCATGCGGTCATCCTGCCCTGTCAGTCCTGGTCACGACAATGCGGGGGACGCGGATCCGCGTGTTTGGCCGTGCTTGTCTACGCTTGACTGTGCTTGGGAGTGCTTGGACTGCTTGGCTGTGCTTGGAAGTGCTTGTCCGCGTTACCTGAAATTCATGCCCAGCGGGAACCCCGGACATGGATCCCTACGTACTATTACCGGCCACCTGTGAACGGATCACAGGGGTTGTTCAGCCACCACGGGGGAGTTCTATGCGTCATTTCGGGCATATCGCCCCTGAGGTGCGGCAGCGCCTTTTCCACCAGGAGCCCTGCCGGTTCACTGCTGATTCCCCGGCCCGGCTGCTCTCCGTGGCCCTGGGCGCCACGCTCTACAGTCCGGCCACGCGGCCGCGGCTCGCCGACGACATCGTCAAGCAGACCGGACGCGGCGTGGTCTCGATGGTGCTGTGCCTGGAGGACTCGATCGGCGACGAGGACGTCGCGGACGCCGAGGAGAACCTCGTGCGACAGTTCACGGATCTCGCCGGACGCGACGCGCCGGGCGGGCCCGGCGCGGCGGCCGGTCTGGACCTGCCGCTGCTGTTCATCCGGGTCCGCGTCCCCGAGCAGATTCCCGACCTCGTACGACGCCTCGGCCCCGCCGCCCGGCTGCTGTCCGGATTCGTGATGCCGAAGTTCACCGAGGAGCGCGGCATCCCCTTCCTGGAGGCGCTCGCGACGGCGGAGGCCGAGAGCGGGCGGCGGCTGTTCGCCATGCCGGTGCTGGAGTCGCCCGAGCTGCTGTACCGCGAGTCGCGCGTGGAGACCCTGGAGGGCATCTTCCGCGCCGTCGACAAGTACCGGGACCGGGTGCTGGCGCTGCGCCTCGGCGTGACCGACTTCTGCTCCTCGTACGGCCTGCGCAGAGCCCCCGACATGACCGCCTACGACGTCCAGATCGTCGCCTCCGTGATCGCCGACGTGGTGAACATGCTGGGGCGGGCCGACGGCACCGGCTTCACGGTGACCGGGCCGGTCTGGGAGTACTTCCGCGTGCAGGAACGTATGTTCAAGCCGCAGCTGCGCCGCAGCCCCTTCCTGGAGGGGCAGGCCGAGGAGCTGCGCGAGGCGCTCATCGAGCACTCCATGGACGGGCTGCTGCGCGAGATCACCCTCGACCAGGCCAACGGCCTGCTCGGCAAGACCTGCATCCACCCCTCCCACGTGCTGCCGGTGCACGCGCTGTCGGTGGTCAGTCACGAAGAGTTCAGCGACGCCCAGGACATCCTGCGGCCCGAACTCTGCGGCGGGGGTGTGCTCAGGTCGGCGTACACGAACAAAATGAATGAAGTGAAGCCGCATCGCGCGTGGGCCGAGCGGACCATGCTGCGCGCCGAGGTTTTCGGCGTGGCGAACGAGGACATCGGCTTCGTGGAGCTGCTCGCCGCCGGAATCTCCGAGTGAATGTCGCCGAACATGGGCGACCGTCGCCGAATGGCGCTGAATACCCGCTGAATGCCCGCTGAATACCAAGGGACGCATGAACGCAGTGAACAACGTGGTCTGGTCCGGCAGCTGGGTCGCCGAACGGCTCGGCGTCGAGCTGGTGGGCGACGACGAGCTGACCGACCTGCTGGGGCTCGCGCTGCGCCGCAACCCCAAGCGGGCGCACCTGCTCGTCTCGAACGTCCTCGGCAAGCACGTCCCGCAGTCGCCCTCGGTGGTGTACGGCTACGGCCTCGCCCTCGGCCGCCGCGTCCGCGACCTGCTCGGGACCGACGAGGCCCGTACGGCGGTGGTCCTCGGCTATGCCGAGACCGCCACCGGCCTCGGCCACTCCGTCGCCGACGGCCTGGGCCTCGCCCCCTACCTGCACTCCACCCGCCGCCTCGTCCCGGGCGTCGCCCCGGCGGGCGGCTTCGAGGAGTCCCACTCGCACGCCACCTCCCACCTGCTGCTGCCGCAGGACCCGGCCCTGCTGGCCGGCGACGGGCCGCTGGTCCTGGTCGACGACGAGTTCTCCACCGGCAACACGATCCTGAACACCATCCGCGACCTGCACGAACGCTATCCGCGCAGGCGGTACGTCGTGGTCGCCCTGGTCGACATGCGCTCGGCGGCGGACGCGGACCGGCTGGCGGACTTCGCCCGCGAGATCGGCGCCCGCGTGGACCTCGTCGCGGCCGCCTCGGGGACCGTACGGCTCCCGGAGGGGGTGCTGGAGAAGGGGCAGGAGCTGGTCGCCCGGCACGAGTCCCCGGCGGTTCCCGCTTCCGCGCGGCAGACGTACGGCCGTGTCGCGCGCGTCGAGCTGCGCTGGCCCCGTGGGCTGCCCGACGGCGGGCGGCACGGCTTCACCCCCGCGCACCGCGAGCGCCTGGACGGCGCCCTGCCCGCCATGGCCGCCCGGCTCGCCGAGGCGCTGCCTCCGGGCGCCCGGCGCGTGCTCGTCCTCGGCTTCGAGGAGCTGATGTACGCCCCGCTGCGGCTGGCCCACGAGCTGGAGCAGCTCGCAGACATCGCTGACACCGTCGGCGCCGAGGTGCGCTACTCCACCACCACCCGCTCACCGGTCCTCGCGGTCGACGACCCCGGCTACGCGATACGCAGCCGCCTCGTCTTCCCCGCGCACGACGACCCGGCCGACGGCCCCGGCGAGCGCTACGCCTACAACGTCGCGGGCGGCGGCTTCGACGCCGTGATCGCCGTCGTCGACTCGGCCGCCGACACCCCCGCCCTGCACGCGCCCGACGGCCTGCTGGCCCAACTGGCCGCCCACACCCCGCACGTCGTCCTCGCGGTCGTCCCGTCGTACGTCCCCGAGCCGCTGTACGTCCCCGAAAGGCCCCTGCCCATGCTGCCCGAGCCCCTCCGCGGCCCCGCCTTCTCCTCGTACGCGCCCGACGAGGTCGGCTGGCTGCTCCAGGACCTCTCGGACGTGACGCTGGAGGCGCCGACCGAGGAGCGCGAGGAGGCCATCCAGAGCGGCGGCGCGCACTACGCGGAGTCGCTGCCGGTGGAGTACCAGCCCACCGAGCAGTACCAGCAGCTCTTCCACACGGCACTGGAGGAGTCGGCGGCGAGGCTGGCGCAGGCGGCCGGCGCGGTCACCGAGCTCCTGCTCGCCGAGCGCTCTCCCCGGCCCGTCCTGGTGTCGCTGGCCCGCGCGGGCACACCCATCGGCATCCTGATGCGCCGCTGGGCCCAGTACCGCCACGGCCTCGACCTGCCGCACTACGCCGTGTCGATCGTGCGCGGCCGCGGCATCGACGCCAACGCGCTGCGCTGGCTGGCCGCGCACCACGACCCGCGGGACGTCGTCTTCGTCGACGGCTGGACCGGCAAGGGAGCCATCACCCGCGAACTCGCCGACGCCCTCAAGGAGTTCGAGACCTCCGACGGCATCACCGGCTTCGACCCGGAGATCGCGGTCCTGGCCGACCCGGGCTCCTGCGTCCGCACGTACGGCACCCGCGAGGACTTCCTCATCCCCTCCGCCTGCCTCAACTCGACGGTCTCCGGCCTGATATCGCGCACGGTGCTCCGCGCCGACCTGGTGGGGCCCCACGACTTCCACGGCGCGAAGTTCTACCGCGAACTCGCCGGCGCGGACGTGTCCGTGGCCTTCCTGGACGCGGTGTCCGCCCGCTTCCCGGAGGTTGAGGACGCGGTCGACGCGCAGGCCAAGGAACTGCTGTCCGGCGAGCGCGCCCCGATCTGGGAGGGCTGGGCGGCCGTCGAACGCATCAGCGAGGAGTACGGCATCCACGACGTCAACCTCGTCAAGCCCGGCGTCGGCGAGACCACGCGCGTGCTGCTGCGCCGCGTGCCGTGGAAGATCCTGGCCCGCGCCGGAGCGGGAGCCGACCTGGACCACGTCCGCCTGCTGGCCGAACAGAGAGGTGTCCCGGTGGAAGAGGTCACCGAACTCCCCTACACCTGCGTCGGGTTGATCCACCCCAAGTACACCCGGGGCGCGACCGGCGCCGACGGCAAGGCGGTGACCCTCTGATGCCGGTGCTGGTGGCGAGCGACCTCGACCGTACGCTCATCTACTCCGCCGCGGCCCTCGCGCTGACCATGCCGGACGCGCGGGCGCCCCGGCTGCTGTGCGTCGAGGTGCACGAGAGCAAGCCCCTTTCGTACCTCACGGAGACGGCGGCCGGACTGCTCACGGACCTCGGCGACGCGGCGGTCTTCGTGCCGACGACGACCCGGACCCGCAAGCAGTACCAGCGCATCAACCTCCCCGGCCCCGCGCCCAAGTACGCGATCTGCGCCAACGGCGGTCACCTCTTGGTGGATGGAGTGTCCGACCCCGCGTGGCACGCAGGGGTGACGGCCCGGCTGGCCGACGAGTGCGCACCGCTGGACGAGGTGCGCGAGCACCTGATGACGTCGGCAGACCCGCTCTGGGTGCGCAAGCACCGGATCGCCGAGGACCTCTTCGCCTACCTGGTCGTCGAACGCGAACTGCTCCCCGAGGACTGGGTGAAGGAACTCGCGGTCTGGGCGGAGAACCGGGGCTGGACGGTCTCCCTCCAGGGCCGCAAGATCTACGCCGTCCCCAAGCCGCTCACCAAGAGCGCTGCCGTGCACGAGGTCGCCCGCCGCACCGGCGCCGACCTCACCCTGGCCGCCGGCGACTCCCTCCTCGACGCCGACCTGCTCCTCGCCGCGGACCAGGGCTGGCGCCCGGGCCACGGAGAACTGGCCGACGCCGACTGGGCCGCTCCGGCGATCAGCGCGCTGCCGGAGCGAGGGGTGCTGGCGGGGGAGCGGATCCTGCGGGAGTTCTTGAGGGTGGTGCGGCAGGGGGCGGCCTGACCGGCTTGAGGGATCGGCCTGAGCAACCGGCCTGAGGGATCGGCCTGAGGGATCGGTCTGAGGGATCGGTCTAAGCGTGCGGGCTCATGTCCCGTTCCTTCCTGCGGCGGCCCGCCCCCGGCCGCCGCAGCACCCGTATCAGGACGAATGCCAGGACCGCCAGGGCGGCCACGACGAGGACCACCTTCGAGTAGGTGGAGACGATGTGCGTGACCTCGGGCCAGTTGTCGCCCAGCGCGTACCCCGCGAGCACGAACGCGGTGTTCCAGATCGCGCTGCCCAGCGTCGTCAGGCCGAGGAACACGCTCAGGCGCATGCGCTCCACGCCCGCCGGCACCGATATCAGGCTGCGGAAGATGGGGATCATCCGGCCGAAGAACACCGCCTTGGTCCCGTGCCGCAGGAACCACGCCTCCGTCTTCTCTATGTCCGAGACCTTCACCAGCGGCAGCCGGCCCGCTATCGCCACCGTACGGTCACGGCCGAGCAGCGCACCGACCCCGTACAGCGCGAGTGCGCCGATCACCGAACCGGCGGTCGTCCACAGCAGGGCGGCGAGCAGGCTCATCTGCCCCGTGCTCGCGGCGAATCCCGCGAGCGGGAGGATCACCTCGCTGGGCAGGGGAGGGAAGAGGTTCTCGAGGGCGATGGCGATACCGGCGCCGGGCGCGCCCAGCGTGTCCATGAGGGAGTTGATCCACTGCGGTGCCGCATCCCCTGCCGCGGCCGTCCGCGCTGCGATGGCTGTCATGTCGATCACGGTAGAAAATCGCAGCTGAAGAATCCCTGAGGAAAACCGCACGGTCCGTTGCGGTCCACCGCAGTGGGGAATTGCGGTTTTCCGCAGTGTGCACGCACCTCCCGCCCGGCTAGCCTCGCGATCATGCGAGACATGGTGCGACGGGGGACGCGGTGCGCTGTGGGGCTCATCGCGGGAGCCGCCACGGCGGCCGTCGAGCTGCCCTTCACTGTCCTGGCCGGCCTGGCCCTGGCGCCCGTCGCGGCCTGGCCGTCCGGCCGTCGCGCCGTGCTGCCTCTCTTTCTCGCGGGCGCGCGAAGACTGGCGGAGCTGGAGCGCGCCCGGCTGAGAATCTGGCTGGGGGTCCACGTCACGCCCCCGTACCGGGACGTGCAGGCGCTGAGGTACGTGGCCTGTCGCTGGGCGCTGGGCCTGCTGGGCGCGGTCGTGATGCTGTCGGTGGCGGTCGGCGTCGCGTACGGCACGCTGTGGACGTACGCATGGCTGCTGCCGGGTGACGTCCGGTACCCCTGGGCCATCACCCTCACCAACCTCGGCGGGCTCTTCCTGCTGTTCCTCGCCGTGCAGGGGATATACGCGGTCGCCGAACTGGAGGGGCGGTTGGCGCGCCGTCTCCTCGGCCCCCGCCACCAGGAGGAGCTGGAGCGGAGGATCGAGGAGCTGTCCGCGAGCCGCGCGGCGGTGGTCGACGCCGTGCACGACGAGCGGCGCCGCATCGAGCGGGACCTGCACGACGGCGTGCAGCAGCGTCTCGTAGCCCTCGGCATGCTGATCGGCCGCGCCCGGCGCAGTCAGGACCCCGACCGACTGGACCGGCTGCTGAGACAGGCGCACGAGGAGAGCGGCCGGGCCCTGGACGAACTGCGCGAGGTGGCCTGGCGGATCTATCCGACGACGCTGGACGAGGCGGGGCTGCGGGCGGCGCTGGAGACGGTCGCCGAGCGGACGTCGGTGCCGGTGCGGGTGGAGTACGACATCACCACGGAGCCGGAGCGGGCCGTCGCCACGGTCGCCTACTTCGTCGTCTGCGAGGCCGTCACGAACGCGGTCAAGCACGCGGCGCCGAACCGGATAACCGTGGCCGTGGGAGCGGAGGACGGGTTCGTGTACGTGTGTGTCGAGGACGACGGCCACGGCGGGGCGAACGCCGGAGGCAGCGGGCTGTTCGGGCTCGCCCGGCGCGTCGCCGCCCTCGACGGCCGCCTCGATGTCATCAGCCCGCCGGGCGGGCCCACCGTAGTGACCGCGGAGCTGCCATGCGCGTGATCCTGGCCGAGGACTCGACCCTGCTGCGAGAGGGCCTCGTACGTCTGCTCGCCGAGGAGGGACACGAGGTGATCGCCGCCGTCGGCAACGCCGAGCTGCTGCTGAAGGCCGTAGCCGAGGACCGGCCGGACGTGGTGGTGGCCGATGTGCGGATGCCGCCCACGCACAGCGACGAGGGACTGCGGGCGGCCCTGGAGATCCGCGAGCGCTGGCCGGGGGTGGGCGTGCTGGTGCTGTCGCAGTACGTCGAGAAGCGGTACACGACGGAGTTGCTGACCGGCGACTCGGAAGGGGTGGGCTATCTGCTCAAGGACCGGGTGGTCCAGGTCGACGAGTTCCTGGACGCGTTGGAGCGGGTCGCCCGCGGGCGCGCCGCCTTCGACCCCGAGGTCGTACGGCAGCTGCTCGGCCGCACCACCCACACCGACCTGCTCGGCCGGCTCACCGCGCGGGAGCGGGACGTGCTGGCCGAGATGGCTCAAGGGCACACGAACGCGGCGATCGCGCGGCGGCTGCACATCTCGCAGAGCGGGGTCGAGAAACACATCAACGCGATCTTCGACAAGCTGGAGCTGGCAGGGGGTGAGGGCTATTCGCGCAGGGTGCTGGCCGTGCTGCGCTATCTGGGCAGTTGAACCCTGAGGCGGCGACGCGGCGCGGGCGGCCGTCGGCCGTCAGCCGCAGCAACCCCCGCCACAGCAGCCGCCCCCGCCGCCACCCGCCCGGGGCGCCGGTGCCGGGGCGGACGCGGAGGCCGAGCCGCCGACGGCCACCGTCGACAGGAGCTTCACCGTGTCGTCGTGGCCCGAGGGGCAGGCGGCGGGAGCGGAGGACTGCGCCATCGGACGGCTCAGTTCGAAGGTGTCGCCGCAGGTCCGGCAGCGGTACTCGTAGCGAGGCATGCGCACAGGTTAACCGGCGTGCGCGGTCCGTCGTAGGCCGGCGGCGCCGTAGGACGTGTGCCGGTGCCGGTGCCGGTGCCGGTGCGGGTGTCGGTGTCGGTGTCGGTGTCGGTGTCGGTCAGTGTCCGGCGCCGCGCTCCTCGCGGATCTGGGTGACGACCCGGGCCACCGTCTGCCGTACCGCTTCCGTCTCCGTCAGGAAGTGCCAGTAGTCGGGGTGGCGGCCTTCCAGCGTGGCGATCGCGCGGTCGAGGCGGGCGACCGCGTCGTCCAGCGGGCGGGCGTGGCGGGGGTCAGGGGTGTTGCGGCCGGCCATGGCCAGTCGCTGGGCGTCCCGGATGGCGAAGCGGGTGCGGTCGACCTCCTGCTGGGGGTCCTTCTGCACGGCGTTGAGCCGGCGCAGCCGGTCACCGGCGGCGGAGACGGACTCGTCGGTCGTGTTCAGCAGCGCCCGTACCGTCGACAGCAGGGCGGTCGCGTCCGGCCAGCGCTGCTCGTCGCGTGCCGCCTGTGCCTCGCGCAGTTTCACCTCGGCCTGCGCGACGTTCTCCGCGGCCTGCTCCGGCACATGCTGGAGGTCCTGCCAGCAGGCCACCGTGAACCGTCGCCGCAGCTCGCTCAGCACCGGCTCCACCTGGCCGGCGCGGGTGGTGAGCGCCTGGGCGCGGGTGCGCAGGGAGACGAGCCGGTGGTCGATCTCGGCGGCCCGCTCCGGCAGCCGTTCGGCCTCCACGCGGACCGCCTCGGCCTCCCGTGCGACCCGCTCGGCACGCTCCAGCGTCTGGGGCACGCCGTGCGCTCCGGCGCCCTGGTTCAGCTTGGTCAGTTCGGGCGCCAGGGCGGCGAGACGGGCGGCGAGGTCGTCCGCCTTCAGCCCCGAGCCTCGTACGGCATCGAGGGCGTTCGACGCGGCGAGCAGACCCTGCCGGGCCCGTTCGACCGCGGGGGCGAGCCGGGCCAGCTGGGTCTCGGCCTTGCCCAGCAGCGGCCCGAGCCCGGCCGTGAACCGGTCCAGGTCCTGCTTGACCCGCCCCAGCTCGTCCTTGGCCCCGGTGAGGGCGGTGCGCGCCTGCGCGGCGGCCGAGGCCTCCAGGTCGTCCCGGTCGAGGTCGTGCGCGTCGACGGCCTGGATGTAGCGGTGACTGGCCTCGTCGATCCGCTGCCCCAGCGCCTGGAAGTCGGCGACCGCGCGCCGGGCGGCGGGGGAGTCGTCGACGGCCGTGATGGTCTCTATGGAGATCCGCAGATCCCGCTGGGCGGTGTCGAGCTCGTAGAAGGCGGCCGCGGCGGCGTCCTTCGCGGCCTGTGCCTCGGCCCGCTGGCTCTCCGCGCGCCCGCCGAACCAGCGCCGGGTGCCGCCGCCGGCGAAGGCGGCGGGCAGCGCGAGCGCGACGACGAGCGGCAGTCCGATCAGGGTGAGGGTGTCGCGGAGAGCGGGGCGCACGGAACGGGGTGCGCGCGGCACCAACGGCGAGTACGGCTGCGATGGTGTCGCCGTCACATCCCTCTCCCGTGCTGTGGTTCGTCTTGCCCGGTTGTCATTCTCCCACCGGTTAAGGACGAACACACGGGCCGGTCAGTTCGCTGTTCGGACCGTGACTTTGCCGTCGCCGGTCCGGGCGGACACCACGTGGGAGCTGGAGTCGTCCCGGGGCACGGACACGTCCTGCGCGCCGTCGCCTGTCTTGGTCGTCACGCGGTAGGTGGCCCGGGGCAGCTCGATGGTCACCGAGCCGTCGCCGGTGCGGGACTCCACCAGGTCCGGTACGGCGCCGAGTTCGAGGTGCACCGACCCGTCCCCGGTGTGGGTGCGGACCCGGCGCGAGGAGACGTCGGCGCGCACGGACCCGTCGCCGGTACGCAGCTCCAGCGGGCCGGTGGTGTCGGTGACGCGGACGGAGCCGTCGCCCGTACGGATGCTCAGCGGCGACTCGAAGCCCCGCGCGCGCACGCTGCCGTCGCCGTCCTCGACCTTCACGGCGACTCCGCGCGGCACCTCGATCCGGTGCTTGGCCGCGCAGTCGGCGACCACGCCGGAGCACGTCATCCGCAGGACGAGCCGGTCGTCCTTCATGGACCAGGTCACCTTCGGGTCCTTGCCGACGGCGACCGACCCCTGGAACCACCGGGTGACCTGGACCGCGCCCGCCTTGTGCGCGTCCGCGGCGACGATCTCCAGCGCGGAGTCGTCGGAGTCGACGGTCAGCGTGCGGCCCTGGAGGGCGAAGGACCGCTGCTCGGGGTCTGTGTCGTCCCCGGCGGAGGCCCCAGCAGAGGCACCGCAGGCGGTGGCACCCGCGACGAGGACCGCGACGACACCCGCGGCGGCGACGGCGCGGACGGGAACGGTACGGGCCATGACGATCTCCCCCTGGGATGGACGGCGAAGCCGCTGCGGCCCGCCACTGCGCCCCTCGACGCTGCTTCGACCGTACGGATCCCGGCCCGGCCGGGGGATCCGGAGCACTCCCGGATCCGAGGTGGGGATAACCCCCCGCACTCGGCCCGCGATACGGGCCGCGATTACGGGCCGCGATACGGGTTTGCGGGGCACTGCCCCGGGCAAGGTAGGCTGTCGACTCGTCTCGGGTGCGTAGCTCAGGGGTAGAGCGCCTGCCTTACAAGCAGGATGTCGGCGGTTCGAAACCGTCCGCGCCCACACCAGGAGAAGACCTCGGCCGATCGCGGCCGGGGTCTTCTCGTTTCAGCGGATTCTTGCGAGGAACCCCGGGGCTTCAGCCCTGGGAGGATTCCTAAGGAATCGCATCCTGGCGGCCGCGGCGCGGAGCGCCGCGGTATCACTGCGGTTGACTGGCCGAGGAGCGGCCGGGTGCCGAGTCTTCGGTTCCGGGTTGAGGGTCGCGGGAGTATCCCGAAATGTGACCGGATTCGCTCGATGGGATGAACGGCTACGAACGTGTGGGGGTGTCTCGCACTGGCGTGTACGGTCGGGATCATGAAGCTGGTCGTGCAGGTGAAGCTTTTGCCGACGCCCGTACAGGCGGCGGCACTTGAGGCGACGCTGCGCGCCTGCAATGAGGCTGCGACCTGGGCCGGTCAGGTCGCCTTCGAGGAGGATGTGAAGAGCAACTTCGCGCTGCGCAGGCTCGCCTACGCCGAGGCGAAGGCGCGGTGGGGGCTGGGTGCGCAGGCGGCCCAGCATGTGATCAAGAGGACGTGTGACGCGTACGCGACGCTGAAGGCGAACCTGAAGGCCGGCAACCTTGGGAAACCCGGCTCGAAGCGGTACCGCAGGGCTACGGAGAAGCCGGTCGTTTTCCGGCCGGTGGGGGCGCAGCCGTATGACGACCGGATGCTGTCCTGGCAGATCGCCGAGCGGCGGGTCTCGATCTGGACGACGGCCGGGCGGATGAAGGACGTGGCGTTCACCGCGTCCCCGGAGTATCTGGCCACCCTGGCTCTGTACCGGAAGGGTGAGTCCGATCTGGTGTGCCGGGACGGCATGTGGTTTCTCAATGCCACCTGTGAGGTGCCCGAGGCGCCGCTGGACACCGATCCGGTGGACTTCCTCGGTATCGACCTGGGCGTCGTGAACATCGCCACCACGTCCGACGGGGAGATCATGGCCGGGCGCGAGCTCAACCGCGGCCGGGTCCGTGAACGGCAGCTGCGCGGCAAGCTGCAGAAGAAGAACACCCCGTCCGCCAAGCGGCGTCTGAAGAAGCGCAGGCGCAAGGAGGCGCGACGGGCCAAGGACATCAACCACAAGATCGCGAAACGTGTGGTGGCCGAGGCAGAACGCACCGGTCGCGGTATTGCCCTGGAGGATCTGACGGGCATCCGCGAGCGGGTACGGCTTCGCAAGCCTGGGGGTACCTCCCACGCCCTTAAGGCAGTGGGGGAGGGCCGCCCACTCCAGCTGGTCGTTCGCTCAGCTGGGGGCGTTCATCGCGTACAAGGCCCGTAAGGCCGGTGTGCCGGTGGTGTACGTCGATCCGGCGTACACCTCCCGCACCTGCGCCGAGTGCGGGCACATCGACAAGGCGAACCGGGTCTCGCAGGCCTGGTTCGCGTGCCGGAACTGCGGATTCGTTGATCACGCGGACCGGAACGGCTCCCGCAACATCCAGGCCCGTGCCTGGGAGTTGTGGCGACGCGGGGCCCAGTCAACGGCCCCCGTCCCACCACCGGAGCGCACGCGCCGGGGTGGGGCTGGACGCAAACGCAGCACCACACCCAGTGATGCCCGTTGTGCAAGCCCGTCACTTTAGTGACGGGTAGTTGACGCCCCCTCTTCCTCCGGCTTCTCCGGAGCCTCGTGCGCGTGCTTCAGCCGCATGCGGGTGTGCACGCGCTCCGCCGTCGCGACCTCCGTCCAGAAGCGGTGGCCGCTGACGAAGACCGCGAGTTCGTGTTCGCGCTGCCGCAGCTTCTCCACCTCGGCCTGTTCGTCGGCCGTCCAGCCGGGGGAGGCGGGGCGCTCCACCTTGCGCCAGCCGCCCGTGTCACTGAAACCGTCCAGCGGCTCGACCGACCAGGGGAGCCGCTTGAGCAGGGCCGACAGCTCGGCCCGGACCTGATGCAGCTCCTCCTGACCGGCGAGGAGGTCACTTGGAAAGTCATAGGTCGTAGCCACGGCGCAATGGTACGCCTGTTCGATTTTGGGTGGCGAGTTTCTTCCGGTGGTTCATGCGAACGGGTGTGGCGCACATTGAGCGCTTCAGTTGGTCAGTGAGCGCTCATGGCTACCGACCGAGCCGGGCCGTGCGGATCACCGCCGACCACGAGACAATGAGGGAGACCATCGGGATCGCGGCTCTCCAGTAACGCGATGCCTTCGCTGGTTCCCGACCTACGTAGCCCGGCTCTTCGGTCGGCAGTGCTCGTATCCCGCCACCGCCGACAACGTCATCCCGCCGGTCCCGCAGCGCGACCGTCGCGGTCAAGGGCGCCTCGCACGTCGTGGTGATGCCCCGCCCGGGCGCCGTGGTCCGCCAGATCGAGGCCGCGTACCGCGCCACCCGCTGATCCGACGGAGCTCCTGGAAGGAGCAGTCATGAGCACTCCGGACACCATCGTCCTGATCCACGGCTTCTGGGTCACACCCCGGAGCTGGGAGCACTGGATCCCCCACTACGAAAAGCGCGGCTACCGCGTTCTCGCGCCCGCTTACCCGGGCTTCGAGGTGGAGGTCGAGTCGCTCAACGCCGACCCGACGCCCGTCGAGCAGGTCACCGTCGCGCAGATCGTCGAGAGCCTGGAGACCCTGGTCCGCGGCCTGGACAAGCCGCCGATCCTGATCGGCCACTCCGCCGGCGGCGTCTTCCTGCAGCTCCTGCTCGACCACGGTCTGGGCGCGGCCGGGGTGGCGATCAACTCCGCGCCCACCGAAGGGGTCGCCGTGGTGCCGCTGACCCAGATCAAGTCGGCCTTCCCGGTGTTGAAGAACCCGGCCAACCGGCACCGGGCGGTCGGCCTGAACGCCGAGCAGTGGCACTACGCCTTCACCAACACGCTCTCCGAGGAGGAGTCCCGGGTGCTGTACGAGCGCTATGCCGTCCCGGCCTCCGGCGGCATCTTCTGGGACAGCGCCCTGGCCACCCTGCGCCCCGGCCGCCAGAGCACGTACGTCGACTACCACAATGACGACCGCGCACCGCTGCTGTTCGTCTCCGGCGAGAATGACCATCTGATGCCACCGAAGGTGCAGCAGTCCAACGCCCGGCACTACAAATCGGACACGGTCACCGAGCACAAGGTGTTCCCGGGGCGTCCGCACCTGCTGCCCGCAGCACCCGGCTGGGAGGAGGTCGCGGACTACGCCCTCGACTGGGCCGTCTCGCACGCCCGGTAGGTCACCGGCCGGGGGCGGCGGTGGGGCGGTTCCAGTCCGGGGCGATCGCCGTCAACTGCGCGGCTCGGGTCTCCGCGCGCAGGGGGTCCTTGCCGAGCCCGCCCTTGCGGCGGAGGCGGACCAGGTGCTGGACCACCGGTACGAGCGCCTTGCCCTCTCACGCGCCGGAGGCAGGATCTGAGCCAGGGCGGTCCAGGAGGTGCAGAAGGCGCGGTTGCGGTGCCGTCACCCGCCGGGATGCGTGCCACGGGCAGCGACTACTCCCCGTTTGACACGGTTCGGACCGGTGGCATGGTGGAAGGCGGGGGTGAGAGTTAGGAGGCTCGGTGTGGCATCCGGTTCGGCATGGCGTTCCGCAGCACGGCAACTGCCACTCAGGCTCACTGTCGGTGCGTTCTTCCTCAACTCCGGACTGTCGAAACGCGACGCGGACGAAGCCGCCGCTCAGCGACTCCAGCAGTTCGCCAGCGCCACCTACCCCTTCCTCGGCAAGCTCGACGCCCAGAAATTCACCCGGCTGCTCTCCACCGGGGAGATCGCCGTTGCCACCGCGCTGCTCCTGCCGGTCATCCCTGCCACTGTCGCTGGGGCTGCGCTCACCGCATTCTCTTGCGGCACTCTCGGGCTTTACCTGCATACGCCGGGCATGCGTCAGGAAGGCAGTCTGCGCCCGACTGAGCAGGGAATCGCGCTGGCCAAGGACATCTGGATGCTGGGCGTCGGCATCTCCCTCATCGTCGATGGCGCGACCGGACACTCGGGACCCGCGCCCACCGCACTCGGCCCTTGGCGCCGCATGCTGCGAGGCTGATCAGGCCACCGAACACGGGTCGTAAAAGTAAGTAAGACCGTGGCAATTTTCGGGGCCTGCTGGCTTTCCACAGCAAACACCCAAGCTTTAGCTTGGTCTCATGGGTGTGAGTGACGAGGATCTGTACACCGCCGAGCAACTCCGGTGGGGCATTTCGCGACTGGCCTCCCGGCTGCGGGCGGAGCAGCCGGGAAGCGCTCAGCCGCTGACCCGTCTGTCCGCCTCGCTGCTGTCGCATCTCAAGCACAGCGGTCCTTTGGCGGTCAGTGAGCTGGCCGCGATCGAGGGGGTGCAGGCTCAGTCGCTGACCCGGGTGTTGCAGGACCTGGAGCATCAGGGCAGGGTGACGCGGAGCCGGAGCAGCGCCGACAAGCGCCGCCAGGACATCGCGCTGACCGCTGCGGGCGAGCAGGCGTTGCGTGACCATGTGCGGGACGGCAATGCCTGGTTGGCGGCGGCGCTGGCACAGCACCTGTCGCCTGCCGAGCGTGGGTTGCTGCGGCTGGCCGGTCAGCTCATGCAGCAACTGGCCGGCGTGGACGCCGAGTCGGCGGACCGGGAACGGGCCGACGGCGGGGCGGCGGTGCAGCGCGGAACGGCGGGGCCCTTGTGACCACGCGCCGGGTGCGGCAGACGCGGCAACACCTCGGTGAGGATCGCTCCGTGGCGTCCCACGGGCTGCTCCTGGCGGTTCTGGCCGGTCTGGGGGCGGCCAGTCCGTTGGCCACGGACATGTATGTGCCCGGACTGCCGGACATGGCAAGTTCGTTGGGGACCACGAGTGCTGGGACGCAACTGTCCCTCACCGCGTTTCTGCTGGGCGTCATCGCCGGGCAGCTCGTCCTGGGGCCCATGAGCGACATGGTCGGCCGGCGGCCCGTTCTCCTGGTGGGCACGTCCGCGTTCGCCCTGTTCGGTCTGGGATGTGCTCTCGCGCCGACGATCGAGGCGATGACGGTCCTGCGCTTCGGGCAGGGCTTCGCCGGGGCGGCGGGCATCGTGGTCGGACGGGCCGTGGTCGTCGACCTCTTCCATGGGCCCGAACTGTCCCGGGTGTACGCGGCCCTGTCGGGTATCGGGGCTCTGGGCCCGGTGCTGGCGCCGGTGTTGGGCGGGGGCCTGCTGGCCGTGGCGCCGTGGAGGTTCGTGTTCGTAGCGCTGGCGCTCGCCGGAGCCGTCCTGGCCGTGGGAATCGCGCGGGGTGTGCCGGAGTCGCTCACGGCCGAGCGGCGCACAGGAGGCGGCGTCGGCGGGGCGCTGCGGGCCACCGGGAGGATGGCGGCGCGGCCCGGCGTGCTCGTGCCGGTGCTGACGATGGGCTGCACCGGCGCCGCGACCTTCGCCTACATCGCCGGGGCGACGTTCGTCCTGCACGACCTGCTGCACCTGTCGCCCACGATGAGCAGCGTCGTGTACGGGGTGAACGCGCTCGGTAATCTGGGCGGTTCGCTGCTCTACGGGCGACTGGCCCGTCGGCGCCGCCCGGAGACGCTGATGGTCGTCGGCGCGGCGACGGGCCTGGCAGGCCAGCTGGTCCTACTGACCCTCGCCTCGACGGTGGGCAGCGGTCTGTGGACCACGTGGGCGTGCCTGCTGGTGTCGGTCTCGTCTTTCGGGTTCCTCTTTCCGTCCCTGACCACGGTGGGGCAGAGCCGCGGGCGGGATGCCCCGGGAGCCACGTCCGCGTTGCTGGGCGCGGCACAGTTCGCTTTCGGCGCCGCCGCCTCCCCGCTCGTCGGCCTGTCCGGCACCGGCAGCGCCGCTCCCATGGCGCTGGTGATGGGCGCTTTCCTGGCGCTGGCGACCGTGGGAGCGGCCGTCTGCCGACGGCAGAGCAGGACCGAACGGACTTAGCGCGCTCAGCCACAACGGGTGCGCACGCCTCCCCGGGAGGGGTCCCGGGACCGGCGGGTTACCAATGCCGGGCCGGAATCCCCCCACACAGGAGGTCCAACTGATGAGTACGGGTATGCGCAGGCGAGCCGCGACGACCGCCGTGACGCTGACCATGGCGGGCACGCTGGGGTTCGGCCTGATGACGCCGGCGGCGTATGCCGCCCCGGGACCCTGCTACGACGGGCGGTGCGAGGGCACCGTGTCGGCGCCCAAGACCATCAAGGTCAACAGCAAGAAGTTCGGGTTCGGGAAGCTGAAGATCACGCACATCAGCTCCCGATCGGTGAAGATGTCGGCCACCACCACGGGCGGCGGGTACCTGAGCGGCAGCACCAGTCCGGGCGGTACCGTCAAGTTCAACAACCTGAAGATCTGGGTGAAGTCGGTCTCCGGAAGTAAGGCCAGGCTCGCCCTGTTCCCCACCAAGTACTGAGAGTTCGCGCCCTCAAGGCCGGGTCGGCAGGGAGGCCAGCCAGTCGAGCAGGTGGCGGTTGACCTCCTCGGGGCGTTCCTGCTGGATCCAGTGGCCGCAGCCTTCGAGGATGTGCGAGGCGTGCAGTGCGGGCAGGGTCGTGGGAAAGGCGGCGATCGCGTCCGACAGCCAGGTCGTCGAGGCGTCCAGGGCTCCGCCCAGGAACAGGGACGGCTGGGTGACGGGGGCTCCGGCGAAACCGGCGAGGTCCTTCCAGTCGCGGTCCATGGCGCGATAGCGGTTCAGGGCGCCGGTGAGGCCCGTGCGCTCGAACTCCCCGGCGTAGACGTCGAGATCGTCCTCGCCGAGCCAGGAGGGGCGGCGGCCGGTCGGGAAGCGGTCGCGCAGGGTGGCGCCGGGGCTCACGAAGTGGGGGTCGGGGGCGCCGGGCGCGGGCAGGGTGTCGGCGGACAGGGCGGCGTAGAAACCGGCGAGCCAGCCGCGTACGTCGGGTTCGATCTCGCGCTCGGCCCGGCCGGGCTCCTGGAAGTAGGAGACGTAGAACTCCTCCTGACCGCCGCCCAGTTGGGCGAAGACCTCGGTGGGCCGAGGGCCGCCGGGTGGGGTGTAGGGGACGCTCAGCAGGCCGACCGCGCGGAAGACGTCGGGCCGGAGCAGCGCGGAGTGCGCGGCGACGGTCGCGCCCCAGTCGTGTCCGACGACCACCGCGGAAGTCTCGCCCAGGGCCTCGACCACGGCGACGTTGTCCGCCACCAGGTCGAGCATCCGGTACGCGTCCACCGCGTCCGGCTTCGAGGAGCGCCCGTAGCCGCGCACGTCGACGGCGACCGCGCGGTGGCCGGCGGCGGCCAGGACGGGGAGCTGGTGACGCCAGGAGTACCAGGACTCCGGGAATCCGTGCAGCAGCAGGACCAGCGGCCCGCTTCCCTGCTCCACGGCGTGGATACGGCCAGCCGGGCCGGGGAGCAGGTGGTGGGTGACATCGGTGAGCTGGGCGGGGTGCGGCATGCGTCCTCCGTGCGGGCGTCTTGCGAGCTTCCTGCGGGCGTCGTACGGGCGTCGAGGGCACCGCTACGCGCGCGGGCGCCGGTGCTGCGGCTCGTACGGCGATCCTGCGGGCAGGGGCGCGACGGGGGCGAGCGTTGTTGCCGGTTCGGCAAACCGCTCCCGCGTGAAGCCGGGCATGGTCAGACTGTTCCGAGGCCGTCAGCGCCCTCGCCCACCGACCAGCGACCGGTCAGTGACCGGCGCCCCTCAACTCCCTTACGACACGCTCCGTTACGGGCACATCCACCCCGTGCCGCTCCGCCGCGCGCAGCAACGCGCCGCCGATCGCGTCGAGTTCGAGCGGGCGGCCGGCTTCCGCGTCGCGCTGCATCGACGACTTCATCTGCGGGGGGAAGGCGTCGTAGCGGGCCAGGGCCTGGGCCGGGTCCGCCGGGCCGCCGCACGCGGCGCTCACCGCCGCCGTCTCCTCCACCAGGGCCGTCAACTCCTCGCGGTGGTGCGTGCGTACCTCGCCCAGCGGGAGACCGTGACGGGTCGTGAGCAGCGCGAACGGTGCCAGGAACGACATCTTCGCCCACAGCGCCGCCGACTCGTCGGCCAGCACGCGGGTGGTCGGACCGGCGGCCGTGAGCGCCTGCGCCAGGGCGTCGAGGCGCTCCTTGGGTACCTCGTCACCGGTCAGGTCGACCTCGGTGAAGGGGCTGCCGTGCTCGATCACCCCCGGTGCGACACGCGTCGACTCGACGCGGATGACGGCGGGGGCGACGCGGTCCGGGCGGTAGCAGGCGCGCAGGGTCGCCGGGTGTTCGACGCCGTTGAGGAGCGGTACGACCAGGCCGTCGCCGAGGGGCTCGGGCGGGAGTCGGTCGAGCGCGGCGTCGAGGGAGGTGTGCTTGACCGCGACCAGGCAGGCGTCCACCGGCTCGCGCAGCGTGGTGTCCGCCTCGACACGGGCCGTGAAGTCGCCGAACTGCCCGCTGTGGACCCGGATTCCGTCCGTGCGCAGGGTCTGGGCCGTCTTCTCGCCGGCCAGGCAGATCACCCGGTGCCCGGCCCGGGACAGCAGTGCGGCGAGCAGGCCGCCGGTGCCGCCGGGGCCGAGGACGGCCACGGTGAGTTCGTCGTGCGCGTCGTACGCCATGATGCGGGGTTCCTCTCGTCGGTCGGCCCCAGGACGGTGGCCGCCTCGGGGAAGATCATCGCAGGGGTCACACGGTTACAAGGTCACAGGGTCACGGAAGCCCCGGGAGCGAGCAGGTGCAGGCGCTCGGAGAGGCCCGCGTCGGCGAAGGCCCTCGTCAGGGTGGTGCCGTCCTCGGTGAAGTGGGCCCAGTGCTCGAAGTGCAGCGGTACGACGTGCCGGGCGCCCAGGATCGTCGCGGCCTCGGCCGCCTGCGCGCTGGTGAGGGTGAGCGGGGCGTCCGGGACGAGAGGGGTGCGGGCCGCTCCCGCGAAGAGGAGCGCCACGTCGAACGGGCCCTCGCGGTCGGCGATTTCGCGGACCAGGTCCAGGGAGGCGTTGTCGCCGCTGACGTAGATCTTGGGCAGGTTCTCGCCGGACAGGACGAAGCCGGTGACCTCGCCGACGAGGGGTTCGGAGCCCTTGGGGCCGTGCAGGGCGGGGACGGCGGTGACGCGGAGGGCTCCGCCGGTGGGGCGGGGGAGGTCGATGTGGGTCCAGGTGGGGAGGGGGCGGACGGGGGCGCCCATGCGGTCGTGGGCGGAGGCGGTGGAGAGGGTGAGGGGGGCCTGGGTGACGTAGGTACGGCCGCTGGTGTCGAGGTTGTCCGGGTGGTGGTCGTGGGAGAGGAGGACGGCGTCGACCGGGCCGAGGTCGTGGGTGGGGCTGGGGCTGGGGTCAGGGCCGGGGCGGGGGAGTGTTGGGCCGGTGGTCTTTGTCAGCTTGCGGGAGCCGATGGGGTAGTCGCCGGGGGCGTCGAAGGTGGGGTCGGTGAGGAGGCGGAGGTCGGGGAGGGTGAGGAGGGCGGTGGGGCCGCCTATGTACGTGATCTCCAGGGGTGCGGTGGTCATGGGGGGTCCCGGTGGTCGTGTTGGTCGTGGTGGTCTTGGCGGTGGTCTTGGCGGTGGTCGTGGTCATTGTCGGAACAATTGTGCGGATGGTTGGGGGTATTCCCCGGCGGTCTTCGCCGTTGGGGGCGAGACTGGTCGTATGTGCCGCAGTATCAAGACGCTTCGTCCGCCTGTGTTGCCCGAAGAGGCGACGGAGGAAGAGATTCGGGCCGCTGCCCTGCAGTACGTGCGGAAGGTGTCCGGGTTTCGGGCGCCGGCCGCGCACAACCAGGAGGTGTTCGATCGGGCCGTGGATGTGATCGCGGAGGCTACGGCTGAGTTGTTGGCCGGGCTGGAGGTGCGGGGGGTGGCTGCGCGTAAGGCTGGGTAGCGCGGGCCGGGGTTTCGCGGTGGCCCGGCGTGGGTGCTGGGCGGGGGCGGGTCGCGCAACCCGGCGCGGGATGACGGCGTCGGCTGGGCCGGATCGCAGGGGCGCCTCCTTCCCAGCCCCCAGGCGTGGGTGCTGGGCGGGGGCGGGTCGCGCAACCCGGCGCTGACGGGGTGCCGCCTGCGCCCACCCGTGCCGCCCTAGGCGGCACGAATGCCCGCAGCTGACGGGCAGTGGCTGCCCGCGGCCAACGCGGAAGGCTGCCTGCGGCTAACTCGGAGTGGCTGCCCGCAGGGTTAGGCGGGCTGGCGGCGCATTACATACGCCGCCCCTGCCCCCGCTCCGAACAGCGCCAGTACCGACACCCCCGTCGCCAGCCACGTCGTGCCCAGCCATTGGGCGCCGAAGTAGCCGAGGGCGACGCTGTAGGCGGCCCAGGAGAGGCCTGCCAGGGCGGACCAGGGGAGGAAGTCGCGGGCTCGGCGGTGGGCGGCGCCGGCGCCGAGGGAGACGACCGAGCGGCCGGCCGGGGCGAAGCGGGCGAGGACGACCAGCGCGCCGCCGCCGCGGGCGAGGGCTGTGCCGAGACGTTCCTGCGCGGTGGTCAGCCGGCGGGAACGGGCGATCGCGCGGTCCAGGCGGTCCCCGCCGCGCCAGGCCAGGCGGTACGCCACCAGGTCGCCCAGCACGGACGCGGTGGTGGCGCAGAGGATGAGGGCCAGGATGTCGGGCACCTCGTGCGGGACACCGCCCGTCGCCGCGCCGGAACCCGCGGCGGCGGCCGTCGCGGCCGTGATGACCAGGACGCCGCTGGGCAGGACCGGCACGAAAACGTCGAGGAGGACCGAGAGGGCCACCGCCGCGTAGATCCAGGGGCTGCCGGTCAGCAGCCCCACACTCTCCATATTTGCCAGACTTTCAAGCACCGCAAGCTCCCCGTGATCCCCCGTGGCACAGACCCAGGCCGTGCCGCGGTGTCGCGGGAGAGCGGCAGGGGCGGCCCATAACAGCCATACAGCGTACGCCGGGGGTGTGACAGGAGGTTCACGGGGGGCTCGTGTGTTCGGCACGGCATGTTCACCCGGCCCGGCAGGCCGATGGCCAGGCCGATGACCGCGCCGAAGCGGTCATGCGAGAGGATCAGGCGGCCACCGGCCTGTGGTCCGCCGCCGGCTTCTCCGTCGCCGTGGAGCGCTTGGCGAGCAGCCGGTCCAGGCCCAGGGCGCCGGAGCCGGTGAAGACCAGCAGCAGGAAGGCCCAGCAGAACATCGCCGCGGCCTCGCCGCTGTTCTCCATGGGCCACAGCGCGTTGGGCTGGTGCATCTTGAAGTACGCGTACGCCATCGAACCCGAGCAGATTAACGCCGCGACCCGCGTGCCCAGACCCAGCAGCACTAACGAGCCGCCGACCAGCTCGATGACGCCCGCGTACCAGCTGGGCCAGGTGCCGCTGTCGACCGTGCCGCCGCTGCCGTCGGCGCCTCCGAGGACTCCGAAGAGCTTGGCGGCTCCGTGGCAGAGGAAGAGCAGGCCGACCACGATCCGGAACAGGCCGAGCGCGTAGGGCTGGGCGCTGTTGAGACGTGCGGTCATGGTGGGGGGTACTCCTTCGGTTGAGCCGGTCCGTGAGGTGGTGGACCGGTCTGGGGACGGAACCGAGCGAGTCACCCACGTTAGGAGTCCCTAACTGACGCTTTCAAGTTCAACATTTGGACATTGGTTTGCCTCTTCTTGCCCTTGCGTTTCAGCCGCCGCCGCGCGTAGAGCAGCTCTCGCCACCGCGTCCGCATCCGAAAGCGTGACCGAATCCACGCCAGGCCTGGCCCCCGCCGCCGTCACCCAGTGCACGCCTTCCGTGGGCACCCCGAAGGCGAACCGCCTTGGGTGCGCGCGGCCTTGACGGTCCATCAGGCGGTACGGCCGCTCCGTCACGTCCAGTCCGCCCGTTTCGTACCCGTCCACGACGTGCGGTCGGCACTGGCCGGTCTTCAGGAGCCGGGCGAGCAGATCGTCGGCCGTCCGCCGCAGTTCCGGTTCCGGAAGCCGCGCCTCGATGAGCGTCGTGACGCGTACGGCGGAACTCGGCACGTCGGGGGAGTGCGCCACCCACGCCCCGTCCTCCTCGCGGACCTCCAGCCCGGGCCCGAGCACCTCCACCACACCCGCCTCCACCAGCGCGACCAGCTCCTCGACGCGCCGCCGGGGCGGGCCGATGGACAGGAAGGCGTTGAGCGGGGTGTACCAGCGGTCCAGATGGTCCCGGCGGGAGGCGCCCGCCAGCCCGCCGTGGTCGACGATCTGCCGCAACTCGTTGCGCAGGTCCCGCAGCACGTCCAGGGCCGCCTTCAGGGGGCCGGCGACATTGCCGAGGGCGGCCTGGGCGGCGTCCTCGCGCAGATGCGCCAGCAGCCAGTCCCGCCACGCGTCCGGGCCGGCGAAGTCCTGCCCCGCGTACGGGCGGCACATCCGGTCCCACGACCAGCGGTCGGCCGGCGGCACGCCGAACTCGTCCAGTACGGCGGCCTCTTGAGCGCTGCCGTGCGCGGTGGCCAGGAACCGGTCCCTGAAGTCGGGAGCCGCGAACTCCGTGGCTCCGACCATCGCCTCGTAGTAGACCGTCTCCACCTCCTTCGCCACCAACGGCCATATCTCCGCGAGGAAGTCCGGGGCCTCGCCGGAGTCGGCGCGCTTGCGGAAGCGGGCGATCACCTCGTCGGTGAGGACGAGCGGGAGGTGACGGCCGTAGGGGCCCTTCGCGTTGTCGCCGCGTGCCTGGTACGGGATGCCGCGCCGCGAACCGGCGTACAGGCGCGGCTCGCGGCCGGAGGGCAGGTAGCGCAGCCCCTGGCCGTCGGGTATGAAACGGCCGCCGCGGCCGGTGGTCAGCAGGGCCGTGTGGTCGAAGAAGTTGAGGCCCAGGCCGCGCAGCAGGACCGATTCGCCCGGTGGTACGGCGGACAGGTCGACGTCGGCCGGGTTGGCGGGCGGTGTGTAGCTCAGGCCGTGGCGTTCGGCGTACGCGGCGAGCCGTCGCCCGGTCGTGTCCGCGACCACCGGCAGATGGCCCTGGGCGAGGACGACGGCGGACAGGCCGGGCAGGGTGCGGCCGTCGTCGAGGGTGAGTGACTGGCGGCCGTCGGGGCCGTCGTCGAGCCGTACCGCCCGTGCCGCGTGCGTCTCGACGTGCACGGCGGGCGGCGCCTCGCGCACCGTCCGCGCGAACACCCACTCCAGGTACCGGCCGTAGTGCGCGCGCGTCGGGTACGCGTCCGGGTCCAGCGCGCCTGCCGCCCACTCGTACAGGCTCGGGCCCGGCCGGATCGGCCCCGAGCAGTCCACGCTGTCGTCGGTGAACAGGGTCACCTGCGAGGACACGGTGTTCATCAGCAGCTCGGGCGACTGCGCGGTGCGCCAGACGCGGCCGGGGCCGGGCGGTGCCGGGTCGACGACGTGGACCGTCAGTCGTGCGCCGGGCGGGAGGAGTTCCGGCGCGGAGGCGCAGAGACGCTCCAGAACGCTGGTGCCTCGGGGACCGGCGCCGACCAGGGCGACGGAGACGGGCACGTGGTCCATGGTCGGTGCGGGCAAGGGTGTTACTCCCGGGCGTGGGGGGCGCGTGGCGGAGCCGGCTCGTGGCCGAGGGGGCGGCACACCGCCCACGGGAAGCGGACGGTCCGCCTCATCATGCCGTCGGGAGTGGGGGGAGCCGAGACCGGGGGACCAGGACTGTGGGGCGCGTCACGAGCATCTCGTGTCACGGGTGCAACAAACGGACGCAACAGGCGGATTACGGGACGAGATCGGACTCCGTGACCGTCACCAGCCGCGGCTTCCCGTCCCGTACCTCGCGCGCCTGATCCAGCCGCAGCCGGGCCGAACGCCCCCGCAGTGTCAGTGTCATGAGCTGGTTGCCGAACCAGGGGCCGCCCGTCCGGCGCCAGTCGATCGGCGGCTTCGGGCAGCCGCCGTGCCCGGCGAAGCGCCGGCCGAGGGCGCGGGCCACCGCGCTCCACCCGAAGCGGAAGCCGAGCCGGATCGACAGGGGGATGGAGTTGTGGACGGGGGAGCAGGTCAGCTGGAGGACGCGGGCGTCAGGCGGACCGGAAAGCGAACCGGAAGGCGAACCGGAAGCCGAATGCGAACCGGACCGCGAACCGGAAGGCGAACCGGAAGCCGAATGCGAACCGGACCGCGAACCGGACCGCGGACCGGCAGGCCACTTCGGCTCGGCCACATACGCGTGGTGCACGTCCCCGGACAGCACGAGCACCGTCGACGGCGCGTCCGGTCCCGTGCCGGCCTCGGCGAGCAGCGCCGCCAGGGCATCGAAGGACGCCGGGAAGGCCGCCCAGTGCTCCAGGTCGGCCCGCCGCCGCAGGTCCTCCCCGAAGCGGGCCCAGCGGGCGCCCTTCTCGCCCCGGCACAGCGCCGCGTTCCACGCCTCGGCGTCGTGCACCAGGTGCGGCAGCAGCCAGGGCAGGGAGGTGCCGATGAGGAGGTGGTCGTAGGAGCCGGGCTGGTCCAGCGCCTGCTCGCGCAGCCACCGCGCCTCGCCCGGGTTGAGCATCGAGCGGCTCTCCTCGTCCAGTACGCGGGCCGCCCGGGTGTCCACCATCAGCAGGCGGACGCGGCCGAAGTCGCGCCGGTAACTCCAGCGCACCGAGGCCGGGTCGGCGTCGGCCTCGGCGGCGAAGGTACGTAGTAGGTCCGTGCCGTCGGGGGTCTCGCGCACGGCCGCGTAGAGCGGGTCGGCGGCCAGTTCGTCCGGCGAGAGGTTGCCCAGGTGCTGGTGCACCCAGTACGACATCAGGCCGCTCAGCAGCCGCTCCTGCCACCAGTCGGTGGCCCGCATGTCGGCGAGCCAGGCGGCGGAGGTGTTCCAGTCGTCTATGACGTCGTGATCGTCGAAGATCATGCAGCTGGGCACGGTGGACAGCAGCCAGCGGACCTCGGGGTCGAGCCAGGACTCGTAATAGAGGCGGGTGTACTCCTCGTAGTCCGCCACCTCGCTGCCCGGCGGGTCGCTCAGATCGCGGCGGGCGGCCAGCCAGCGGCGGGTGTCGTCGGAGGTCTCGTCGGCGTACACCTGGTCGCCCAACAGCAGCAGGACGTCCGGGCGTTCACCGCCGGGGTCGTCGGCGATCCTCGCCGCGAGGGTGTCCAGGGCGTCGGGGCCGACCGTGTCCTTCCCGTCGGCCGGCGGGGCGGCCCAGCGGCAGGAGCCGAAGGCGACGCGGACGGGGTCGCCGTCGGCCGGGGTGCGGATGACGGAGTCGGGGAACGGCGAGTCGGGCAGCGGCCACACGCGCGTGCCGTCGAGGAAGACCTCGTACGGCTGTGTCGTGCCCGGGGTGAGGCCGGTCACCGGGACGAGGGCGTAGTGATGGCCCTCGACCTGGAAGGTGCCGCTCTCACCGCCGGCGCCGTCCGCGCAGCGCACCTCGGCGGCGCACGGACGGCTCGTCTCGACCCAGACGGTCGCGGACGAGCCGTCCGCGTATCTCAGCAGTGGTCCCAGGCGCAGTTCCGCCACGTGATCGCCCGCCCTTTTCTCTGGTCGGGTTCGCCTCCGGGGCGCCTCAGCCGGTGTCGAGACGGCGATCGTGCTCAGCCCTTCGGGCCTCCGCGCGTTCGCCGTCTCGACACCGGCGCGCCCCTTCGGCTCGCCCTCCTCCGTCGCCCCGTACGGTACGGAACGTCGGAGGTGAGCGGGGAGGTTCCGAGGATCACGGTTTGGGGATCCCCGTGTGCGGATCTTGTGTCGCCTGTGTCGTCTTGGGTCAGCAGCTCGCGAGGTAGTTCGTGAGCGCGCTCTTCTCGGCCGAGTCGACCGAGAGGTCGTAGTAGTACTTCACCTGGACCCAGGCGCGTACGTAGGTGCAGCGGTAGGTGGTGCGCGAGGGCATCCAGGTGGCCGGGTCCTGGTCGCCCTTGGCCTGGTTGACGTTGTCCGTGACGGCGATGAGCTGCGGGCGGGTCAGGTCGTTGGCGAAGGACTGGCGGCGGGAGGTGGTCCAGCTGTCGGCGCCGGAGTCCCAGGCCTCGGCGAGCGGGACGAGGTGGTCGATGTCGACGTCGGAGGCGGCGGTCCAGGTCGCGCCGTCGTAGACGGAGTACCAGCTGCCGCTGGTGGCGGCGCAGGAGGAGTCCTGGACGACGTTCGTGCCGTCGCGCTTGAGGACGACCTCGCGGGTGTTGCAGGAGCCGGACTGGGTGATCCAGTGCGGGAAGAGGTCACGGTTGTAGCCGGTGCGGTCCTCGGTCGCGACGGTGAGCGAGGCGAGGTAGGTGCGGGCGGTGGCGGCGCTGACCGGGGTCGGGAGGGCGGCGGAGGCGGTCGGGCCGTTGAAAACCGCGATCGAGGCCATGACTCCGGTGAGCGCCGCGAGTATGCTGAACCGTCGACGCGCGTAGAACTTCGGCATGCGAACTCCCTTGGGGTGTGGGGGCGTTGCGGTGCGAGCGAGGGAATGCTCGCCGCGCCGTGTTGCGGGGAGGTGTGCGTACGGTGAGAAGTTAATGACGTGCGCATGACACGACAAGGGTTCGGGCGACATGGGATCCGGAGCGGGGTCCGGCATGGGGGCCGGCGCGGGGCGTCGCGTACCATGGACGGCGCAGAAGGGGAGTAGCTCTTCGCCGGACCGTCGACATACTGCTCAGCTCGCCTGAGCCGGCGCCCGGAGGCGGATCCTTTTACGGATCGGCCAGCGAGACCTTCGGCAAGCAGTGCACGCCCGTGCCGTACGGCACGGGTGCCGTGTGTGCTGTCGTGCCGAGGTGTCGCGAAAGCAGTCGTAGCGACTTTGTGCAGACTCTCGGTGGGGCAGCCCCTTACCGATTGAGGAACCCTTGATCAGCTTCAGCGTGACGGCGCTCGTCTTCGGCGTCGTCTTCCTCGCCGAGCTGCCGGACAAGACCGCGCTCGCCGGGCTCGTCCTCGGCACTCGCTACCGTGCCTCGTACGTCTTCGCCGGCGTCGCCGCCGCCTTCGCACTGCACGTCGCCCTCGCCGTGGCGGCCGGCAGTGTGCTGACGTTGCTGCCGCAGCAGATCGTGAGCGCGCTGACCGGCGTGCTCTTCCTGGGTGGCGCCACGGTGCTGCTGATGAAGAAGGACGAGAGCGAAGAGGAGGTCCGCAAGCCGGAGGACCAGTCCTTCTGGAAGGTCGCCGGGACCGGGTTCATGCTCATCCTGGTCGCGGAGTTCGGCGACCTCACGCAGATCATGACGGCGAACCTCGCGGCCCGTTACGACGATCCGCTCTCCGTCGGCCTCGGTGCGGTGCTGGCGCTGTGGGCGGTGGCCGGGCTCGGCATCGTCGGTGGCAAGGCGCTGATGAAGAAGGTGCCGTTGCGGCTCGTCACCCAGGTCGCGGCGCTGTTGATGCTGGGGCTCGGGGTGTGGAGCCTGTGGGAGGCGGTCAGTGGCTGAGGCCGGCCGTCAGGGGCTGAGGCCGTCGGGCGAGCTGAACTGTGTGTGAACTGTTCCGGGAGACGGTGGCGTAATGCGGCTCGGTTTTGTACCGTGAGGGAACAAAGTGGCTCCCGCCCGTTTTCCCTGACCGGCGGGCGGGACCACCTTGTTCCTTCGAGGGCCACCTGTACCCCTTGTTCTCGCGTTGTTCTCGCGTTCTTCTCGCGCCTTGGAGCTGCCGATGACGGCCACCGCCGTGCTCACCGCCCGCGCCCTCCTGCTGGACATGGACGGCACCCTCGTCAATTCCGATGCCGTGGTCGAACGGATCTGGCGGCGCTGGTCCGAGCAGCACGGGCTGGACAGCGGCGAGGTCATGAAGGTCATCCACGGCCGGCAGGGGTACGCCTCGATGGCGCTGCTGCTGCCCGGCCGGCCCATGGAGCAGAACCACGCCGACAACGCGCGCATGCTGGCCGAGGAGACGGCCGACATGGAGGGCGTGGTCGCGGTGCCCGGCGCCCCGGAGTTCCTCGCCTCCCTGCGCGGGCTGCCGCACGCGCTCGTCACCTCCGCCGACGTCGCGCTGTCCACGGCGCGGATGGCCGCCGCGGGCCTTGACCTGCCCGACGTCCGCGTCACCGCCGAGTCGGTCGGCGCGAGCAAGCCCGACCCCGAGGGCTTCCTCAAGGGCGCCGCCGAGCTGGGCGTCGCGCCCGCCGACTGCGTGGTCTTCGAGGACTCGGGCGCCGGTATCCAGGCGGGGCGCGCCGCGGGGATGCGGGTGGTGGGGGTCGGGCCGAGGGCCGGGTTCCACCGGCCGGACCTGCTGGTGGAGGATCTGCGGCAGGTGCGGGTGGAGGCGTTGGGGGACGGGACGATTCGGCTGTACGTGGGCTAGGACCGCCGGGTTTTCTACGGCTGGCTGCTGCTATGGCGCCTTCGTCTCCGACTCGAGCCTGGTCCGTGTCGGGTGGTCGTACACCCCGAGGTTGTCGGTGCCGACGCCACGCGACCACTGGAAGTTGCGCAACGCGTCCTCGACCTGGGTGCTGAAGTCGCCGTCGATCTCGCCGTTGTAGAGGTACAGCTGGCGCAGGCGCTGCTGGAGTTCGGTGACTTCGGGTCCCTGGTCGCCGCGGCGCAGGACAGGACTGCCCTGGCGGCTGTCCTCGGCGCCCTCCGCGGAACCGCCGCCTGCCTCGGAGCCGCCGCCTGCGGAGCTCGTCGGGGTCTGCGTCGGCTCGGCCGACCGGGTCGGGGTCGGCGAGGCGCTGGTCGCGGACGCCGACGGTGACGCGGAGGGCGATGGGCTCGTGCTGGCGGACGGGGACGGTGAGGCGGACGTCGGCTGCGTGGACGGTGTCTCCTCGGACGGGGAAACGGACGCCGCGCTGGTCGAGGGCGCCGGGACGGCCGCCCGTACGTCCTTCGGGGGTGCGCCCTCCCGTGACGGGGTCTCGTAGGCGAACAGCCCGCTCGCCAGCCCGGCGGCCGCCACCACCGCGACGACGGCTCCCCCGACGCCGATCGCGGTACGGCGCCGACGCCGAGGCCGCTCGTCGTTCCAGTCGTTCCCCGTGGGTCCCGAGACGGCGGGGCCGCTGCCGGCGCCCGCCTCGAACAGCCGCAGGTCGGTGACGTTGGGCCTTACCGCCAGGGGTGCCAACGGGGTCGGGAGCACGGAGGTCGCGTCGGTGGCGGGGAGGTCGGTGGTGGCGTCTACGGCGGGGTGCGCGGTGGTGGCGTTGGTGCCGGGGCGCGGGGGGAGTCCGTTTGTCACCGGAAGCGCGGTGGTGGAGTCGGTGGTGGGGTGTGTGCCGCTCGTGTTGGGGTGTGTGGGGCGCGTGTCTGGGGTGGGAAGCGGGGCGGTGGTGTCCACGGTGGGGTGCGCGGTGGTGGGGTCGTTGGCGCGGCGCGGGAAGACCCCGTTCGTCACCGGAAGCGTGGAGGTGGCGTCCACGGCGGGACGCGCGTCGTCGTCCTCTACGCGGGGGAGCACGACGGTGGCGTCCACATCAGGCGATGCGGTGGGCGGTGTGGCAGGCGGCGTCGTGTGGGCGGTGGTCCGCAGTGCGGAGGGCGATGGCATACGCGGTGCGTCGGGATCGACGACGCGCAGCGGCATGGTGGCCTCGGCCGGCGGCACGTCCGGCACGTCCGGCACGTCCGGCACGTCCGGCACGTCCGGCACGTCGATCCTGGGCACCCCGGTCCTACCGGGCGCCCCGGTCACGCCCGGACCCTGATGGGCCTCGCCGACCTCGGGCACCCGGTCGGGCCGGTGGCTCTCGGCCGTCCGGCCGGGCCGGCTGCCTGCGGGCACGTGGCCGCTTCCGTTGCCCCTCGGCGCCGGATCGCCCCCTCCACGCCCGGCCTCCGGTTCTGCCGTGCGTCCGTCGGCCGTCGGGTGAGCCGCGTGCCCGTTCTCTGCTCGGTCAGCCGATCGCCCGCCGGCCGCCGGGTCAGCCGCGCGTCCGCCAGCCGCCGGGTCGGCCATGTGCCGCCCAGTCGCGCGGTCTGTCGCAGGTCCTTCAGCCGCCGGTTCTGGCGTGCGTCCGCCGGTCGTCGGGTGAGCCGCGTGCCCGTTAATTGCTCGGTCAGCCGGTCGCCCGCCGACCGCCGGGCCAGCCGCGCGCCCGCCAGCCGCCGGGTCGGTCAGGTGTCGCCCAGCCGGTCGCCCGCCGACGGCCGGGCCAGCCGCGCGTCCGTCAGCCACCGGTTCTGCCGCGCGTCCGTCAGCCGCCGGCTCGGTCACGTGTCGCCCAGCCGCGCGGTCTGTCGCACGTCCTTCAGCCGCCGGTTCTGTCGCACGTCCCTCAGCCGCCGGTTCTGTCGCACGTCCCTCAGCCGCCGGTTCTGCCGTGCGTCCGTCAGTCGTCGGGTGAGCCGCGTGCCCGTTAACCGTTCGGTCAGGCGGTCGCTCGCCGGCCGCCGGGTCAGCCGCGCGTCCGTCAGCCGATCGCCCGCCGGCCGCAGGCTCGGCCGCACGTCCCTCAGCCGCGCGGTCACCCGCACGCCCGTCAACCGCCGGCTCACCCGCACGCCCGTCAACCGCCGGCTCACCCGCACGCCCCCCGGCCCCCGGCCCAGCCGAGTGCCCCTCGCTCCCGCGGCCCTCGACCCCTCGTTCCTCCCCCTCAACCGGCGCCGCCAGCTCGACATACGGCCGTATCCGCAGCGGATCGAAGTCCTCCGCCGCGGCCGCCTCCGCCGTGCGCGCGTCGCGCAGGGCGTCGGACGCTCGGCGGCCGCAGGCGCACGACGGGGTGTTGTCGGCTCCCCTCGGCGCTGCGCACTCCGGGCACAGATGACCCTTCGGCTCGTTCACGCGTTCGTCCCTCCCCTCGCGAACATCCCCCCGCGACCTCCAGAGATTATGCAGATCTCCTCCACACCGTCTCCCGTGCGCCCCCGGAACGTCAGCTTCCAAAAGGACTCAACAGGCCATAACTGGTCACACCGATCACGATGGAACTCGTAACGAGACCCTCGGGAGGTCTTCATGGCCGAGGACGCGCAAGGCGTGACCCCAGGCACGGCGCAAGACCGCACGGGACAAGTGCGCGACGTTCGGGACGAGCACGTGCCCGGCAACGTGCTCGTCTCGATCGGCGCCCTGCTCCTCGGGATGCTGCTCGCCGCCCTGGACCAGACCATCGTGTCGACCGCGTTGCCCACCATCGTCAGCGAACTCGGCGGCATGGACCACCTGTCCTGGGTGGTCACCGCGTACCTGCTGGCCTCGACCGCCGCGACCCCCCTGTGGGGCAAGCTCGGTGACCAGTACGGGCGCAAGACGCTGTTCCAGATCGCGATCGTGATCTTCCTGATCGGCTCGGCGCTGTGCGGCGCCGCGCAGGACATGTTCCAGCTCATCGGCTTCCGGGCCCTGCAGGGCCTCGGCGGCGGCGGGTTGATGGTGCTGTCGATGGCGATCGTGGGGGACCTCGTCCCGCCGCGCGAACGCGGGCGATATCAGGGGCTGTTCGGTGCCGTCTTCGGGGCGACCAGCGTCCTCGGCCCCCTCCTCGGCGGGCTGTTCACCGAGCATGTGAGCTGGCGCTGGGTCTTCTACGTCAACCTGCCCGTCGGCGTCGTCGCCCTCGCGGTCATCGCGACCGTCCTGCGCATCCCGCGCAAGTCCATGCCGCACGTCATCGACTACCTCGGTACGTTCCTCATCGCGTCCGTCGCCACCTGCCTGGTGCTGGTGGCGTCCCTGGGCGGCACGACCTGGAACTGGGGCTCGCCGCAGATCGCGGGCCTCGCCGTCCTGGGTGTCGTTCTCGCCGTCGTGTTCGTGGCCGTCGAGCGGCGGGCGGCCGAACCCGTCCTGCCCCTCAAGCTGTTCCGCATCCGCACCTTCACGCTCTCCGCCGTCATCAGCTTCGTCGTCGGCTTCGCGATGTTCGGCGCGATGACCTATCTGCCGACCTTCCTCCAGGTCGTCCAGGGCGTGAGCCCGACCCTGTCCGGCGTGCACATGCTGCCGATGGTGTTCGGTCTGCTGCTGGCGTCGACCGTCTCCGGGCAGATCGTCAGCCGGACCGGCCGCTGGAAGGTGTTCCCGATCGCCGGCACGGGTGTCACCACGCTCGGTCTGCTGCTCCTCCATCAACTCGACGAGCACAGCTCCACCATCGAGATGAGCGGCTACTTCTTCGTCTTCGGCCTCGGCCTCGGCCTGGTGATGCAGGTCCTGGTCCTCATCGTGCAGAACGCCGTCTCGTACGAGGATCTCGGCGTCGCCACCTCCGGCGCGACCTTCTTCCGGTCCATCGGCGCCTCATTCGGCGTCGCCATCTTCGGCACGATCTTCGCGGGCCGCCTCGGCGAGAAACTGGCCGACGCCTTCCGGGGCGCCCAACTGCCGCCCGGCGTCTCGGTGGACGCGCTGGAGGCCGACCCGCGGGGCCTGGCCGCCCTCCCGCCCGCGCTGCGCCCCCCGGCCGTGCAGGCGTACGCCTCGTCCATCACCGACGTGTTCCTGTACGCCGCTCCCGTCGCCCTTCTCGGCTTCGTGCTGGCCTGGTTCCTGAAGGAGGACCGGCTGCGCGGCTCGGTCACGGCGCCCGACGTCACGGAGACGCTCGCCAGCAACCCGGTGGAGCGGTCGTCGCACGACGAGGTGTGCCGGGCGCTGTCGGTGCTGGGCACGCGGGAGGGCCGCCGCGAGATCTACGTCAAGATCACCGAGCGGGCGGGCTACGACCTCCTGCCCGGGGCGAGCTGGCTGCTGCTGCGGATCAAGAAGTTCGGCCGGGTCGAGCCGGCCGTGCTCACCGAGCACAGCACCGTCCCGCTGACCGTCGTCATGGAGGCCGGTCGCCAGCTCGAGGAACGGCACCTCGCCCTCCGCACGGGCCTCGACCTCGTCCTGACCGAACAGGGCCGCGAGGTCGCCGAACGCCTCGCACAGACCCGCGAGGAGTCCCTGGCCGAACTGCTCGGCGACTGGTGGGCCCCGGACCGGCCCACCGACCTGGCCCAGCTGGTGAAGGAGCTGAACGAGGAGCTGTGCGGCTCCGACGCGGAACGCCCGCAGGACGAGCGCGCGATGCCACACCTCACCTGAGCCGCTTGCGGAACCAGTGACATGCGCCATGCAGCCGCTCGCCGGATCGACACGCCATCGCGACGGATTTCGGGGGCCGTTTGAGCGGGCCCGGCCGGGCTACCCGGTCGGCGTCCGGCTCGTACGGAGAGTCGGTTGGGTCGAGAACCCGGAAGGCATTCATGTCCACTGGCGTGATCATCGCTCTGATCGTGATCGTGGCGGTCGTCGTCATCGCCGCGGCTGTCCTGATGACCCTGCGGGCCCGGCGCGGGCCCGGCGGCCAGCACCTGAAGCGGCGCTTCGGGCCCGAGTACGACCGGGCCGTGGCCCGGCACGACGGGGACGCCAAGGCCGCCGAGCGCGAGCTCGCCGAGCGCGTGGAGCGGCACGGATCGCTGCGCGAGCGGTCGCTGGAACCGGCACAACGTGAGCAGTACGAGGCCCGCTGGACGGCCGCCCAGGAGCGCTTCGTCGACTCGCCGCAGGAAGCAGTGGCCGAGGCGGACCGGCTCCTCGCCGAGCTGGCCGGTGCGCGGGGCTTCCCGGACGGCGGGCAGTACGAGGAGCAACTCGCCGCGCTGTCCGTGCACCACGCGGACCATGTGCACGGCTATCGGCGCGTGCACCGTGTCGCCCGCGTGGGCGTGGGCGGGTACGGGGAGCACGACGGCGGCCGGGCCGGCACCGAGGAGATGCGTGAGGCCATGGTCGAGGCCCGGGCCCTGTTCGAGGACCTGGTGAGCCCGGTCCGGCACCGGGCGGAGTCCCGGACGTCCGTCGTCAAGCCCACCGTACGGTCCCACGGCGGTCCGGCGCACGCCCGCGGCCACCACATGGCGTGGGGATTCCGGCGCCACGCGAAGGGGAGTTGAGCGACATGACGGACGCGACGATGGGCCCGGGCCCCGAGGGCACCCCGCGCGAGAGCAAGTCGAGGGGCAACGCGGCACCCCCCGTGGCACCGGACCATGACCGGACGACGGGCAGTCCCGCGAAGGGCAGTCCCGCGGTGCCCGCGGCGGGCAGTCCCGCGAAGGGCAGCCCAGCGGCGGGCAGCCCGGCGACGCCCGCGGCAGGCAGCCCCGCGACCGGCAGCCCCGCGACGAGTGACCCGGCGACGGTGGCGCCTCGCCACGGCGGTGGCGAAACGGCGCCGGGAGGTGACACAGCGCTCGGCGTGCCCGGTGGCGGGCTCGGTGGCGAGACGGCCACGGGCCGGGACGGCGCCCTGAACGCGTCGGGCACCTCGGGACTGGCGGGCACCCCCGACCGCGCGGGCCCCTCGCATCCCCTCGGCGCCACCGCCCGCGAGGGCTCAGGCACCCCCGACCGCGCGGGCCCCTCGCACCCGCTCGGCGCCACCGCCCGCGAGGGCTCAGGCGCTCCCGGCCGCGAGGCCCCCGGCACCCCCGACACCCCCGGCACCCCGCTCCTCCCGCACGAGGAGTCCGACAAGCTCGCACTGCGGCTTCAGCACGCGATCGCCGGGTTCGTGGACGGGCCGCGGGACGCCGTTGAGGAGGCCGATCATGTGCTGGAGGAGGCCGCCTCCCGGTTCACCGATGCCGTGACGCAGCGGCGCCGTACCCTCCGCATGTCCTGGCAGATGGCGGAAGGCGGCGCCGGCAAGCCCGCGACATCCGCCGACACCGAACAACTCCGCCTGGCCCTGCGGGACTACCGCGAACTCGCGGAACGCCTGCTGCGCCTCTGAACGGCGCTACAAACAGCGGAAACAGCGCTACAAACAGCGCTACTCCTCCGCCGCCCGGCCCTCCCGCCACTGCCGTACGACCTCCTCGACGTCGTACGGCCTCAGACCCAGCGGGGGGCCGGGCGGCGGCTTGGCCACGTGGTCGCGGATCTTGACGTTGAGGTCCTCGACGAGTTTGCGGACGATCCGCTCGGAGGGCGCCTGCGCGGCCGCCGCGAGCACGTCCTCGGCCTCCTTGCGCAGCGCCAGCGCGGGCGGCAGCACCGACCAGCCCTCGCGGGCCATCTTCCGTTTGATCCACCACAGTTCGTCGTACGGCGCGTCGGTGACGCCCGGCAGCGGCTTGCCCGCGCCCGGCAGCCGGTCGAACGCGCCGCGCTCCTCCGCCTCACGGATCTGCCTGTCGACCCAGGACTCGAACGGAACTCCGGGTGGCTTTCGCTCGGTCATGAGTCCATTGTGCCGGACGCGTTGAGCCCGGGGGAATTATCATTCGGCGGCTGAGTAAGGACACTTCAGGAGGAGCGCACGTGCTCGAACTCACCATGGCCACCGTCTCCGCGGCGGAGGAGGGCGCCACGGCCGGCATGCTCATGGCAGACGCGCCCAGTGACCCGGGCGCACTGCTGCGGGTGGGCCGGGACAAGTCGGTGTGCCGGCTGGCCACACCCGACGACTGGCTGTTCGTCTCCCGCGTCCACCTGGAGTTCCTGTGCGGCCCCGAAGGCACCTGGCAGGTGACCTGGCTGCAGGGCTCCCAGCCCGACCCGTCCTCCGAGGTGCGGCTGACCGTCGGCGAGTACACCCAGCCCCTCGCGTACGGCGGCACGGTCCCGCTGCCCCGGGGCGGCAGCGGGGAGATCGTCATCCACGACCGCACCGCCCCGCGCAGCGTCAACGTCGGCTTCTACCACGAGGTCTGAGCAACTCTGAACAGAAAACCCCAGCCCTCACTCTGACCAAAAAACCAAAAAAACCCAGCCCTACGCCAGCACCCGCGCCATCGCGAACCCGTCGTACCCCTTGCCGCCCACCGTCTGGATCGCCGTACCGCTCAGCCTCGGGTGCTTGCCGATCAGTTCGATGGCGGTGCGGGTGCCCTGGATGTCCGGCGCGGTGCTGTCCGCGTCGGCGACCCGGCCGCCGCGCACCACGTTGTCGACGACGATCAGGCTGCCGACGCTGGTCAGCTTGAGGGCCCACTCGACGTAGTGCGGGTTGTTGGCCTTGTCGGCGTCGATGAAGACCAGGTCGAAGGGGGCCGGGTTCTCGTCGGCCAGCTGGGGCAGCGACTCCAGTGCCGCGCCCACCCGCACCTCGACCTGCTTGTCGAGGCCCGCGCGGGCGATGTTGCGGGTGGCGACCTCGGCGTGCCGGGGGTTGTACTCCAGCGAGATCAGGTGGCCGTCGGCGGGCAGCGCGCGGGCCAGCCAGATGGTGCTGTAGCCGCCGAGAGTGCCGATCTCCAGGATGGTGCGGGCGCCCTGGAGCTGGACCAGGAGCTGGAGGAACTTGCCCTGGGGCGCCGTGACGTTGACGGGCGGCAGCTCGGCCGCCTCGCTGTCGCGCAGGGCGGCCTCGAGGGCCTCGTCGTTCCGGGCGAGGTGGGTGGTGAAGTAGTCGTCGACGTCGTCCCAGAGCTGCGACTCGCTCATGCACCTGTGCCTTTCCTATGTCTAGTTAGGTCAGCTAACTAGCTGTGCTAATGAATATAGTCGCGTGCCGGTTCCCTGTCAGTGTCCTCCCGCCGACCGCTTCCGGCCCATCGGCCCATCGGCCCATCGGCCCGGGCGTCGGCACCACTTGTGATCTTTCTCGCGCCCAGCGGAGGCAACCACACCACCACCCGACTATCGTCTTTGGAACAACGTCATTGGGACAAAAGGAGAACGGACGTCAGGTGAAGAGGGGGTTGCCTGCGTCTCTCTCCGGGGGTGGTGCGAGCCTCTTAGGGCTCGTAATGGAAAACCGACGCGTGTGACGCGTGGGACGAACGGGGCGGGAGGCCGACGAGGCGTGGCGAATGCGGAGCACAGTGGGCGACCGGCGGAGGCTTTCGGAGCTACGGCCGTCGGAGCGACCCAGGCACGCCTGCGCCTGGCGCGGCTCGGCCTGTGGCTGGTCGCGGCCGTCCTCGCCGTACGACAAGTGGCCGTCGTCCTCAGTACCCCCCGGGGGGAGCGGCTGACCGACCTGGAGACCTGGGTCGGTCCGAACGGCGTCCTGCATGTGAACGGCTCGCTGTACGACTCGACGCGGTTCACCGGCACCCCTTTCGGCGGGCTGGTCATGAAACCGCTGACCAGAGCCGCCGAGCAGGCCCTCGGCTGGGGCTGGACCTTCGGCACGCTGCTGCTGGTCGTCGCCCTCGGCCTGATAGCCGCCCGCGCCCTGCCGCAGCCGGTGAGCAGACGGACCTCCCTGCTCGCCGCGCCCGTCGCGGTCAGCCTGCTCATGCTGTCGCTGCCGGTGCGCAACACCCTCTGGCTCGGCCAGACCAGCATCATCCCGGTCCTGCTCGTGCTGCTCGGCTGCTTCGCCGTACGCGGCCAGCGGGCCAGCGGCCTGCTCATAGGCTTCGCGGCGGCCCTTCAGCCGACCGTGCTGCTCTTCGCGCCCCTGCTGTGGTTCACCGGTCGCCGTAAGGCGTCCCTCGCCACGGGCATCACGTTCGCCGGATGCACCGTGCTCGCCTGGGCGGCGATGCCCCACGACTCGTACACCTACTGGGTGCACCACATGGCGGGCGTCGGCCTCGGCGGACCGGCCGACGACCTCGCCAACCAGTCGCTGCACGGCGCCCTGCTCCGGATGGGCCTGTCCGGCCCGCTGGAGATCACCCTCTTCCTCCTCCTCGGCGCGACCGTCGCGGTCCTCGGCGTGCGCCGGGCGGTTCGCTACGCGGGCGACGGGCAGCTCCTGCTCGCCGTGGCGATCACCGGCTGCGCCGCGATCGCCGTCTCCCCGACCACCTGGCAGCACCAGCTGCTGTGGGTACTGCTCGCGGTCGTCGGCCGGGTCGGCAAGCGGGCCTCCGACCGGTACGTGTGGCCGGTCGCCGTCGTCCTGGTGATGACACTGCCGGCGAAGATGATGCTGCCGAACATGCCGGCGCTGTACGCCCTGCGTGACAACGTGGTGCTGCTCGCGGCCCTGGCCGCCGCGACCCTCCTCCCGTTCCTGTCCCGCACGTCGCCGTACTACCAGTCACCGATCCCGACGGAGTTCGCGGAGCCGGTCCCCGCCCGCTTCAAGCGTGTCCCGCTCCTGCCCTTCCTCCGCCGGGTCCTCACTCGCCCGAACCTCCTGCTGGAACTGCTCCTCATCCGCGTCACATACGCCGCCTACCAGCGGGTGAGACTCGCGGCCACCGGCGGCAGCAACTCGGAGGGCCGGGCGCGGGCGGAGGACAACGGCCACGAGATCCTCGATATGGAGCGCTGGCTCCACATAGACATCGAGCACTGGGCCAACCACGCCGTGGTGAAGGTCGACTGGATCCGCGACTTCTTCGACTTCTACTACGAGTCCTTCCACTTCGTCGTCCCGCTGAGCGTCCTCGGCGTCCTGTACTGGCGCAGACCGGTCGACTACCGCTGGGCCCGCGCGTCCCTCGGCTTCACCACCCTGCTCGCCCTGGTCGGCTTCTGGCTCTACCCGCTGGCCCCGCCCCGCCTGATGCCGTCGCTCGGCATCATCGACACCGTGCACGGCGTCCAGGACTTCTCCCAGCCGGACTACGGCACCCTGACCGCCCTCACCAACCAGTACGCGGCGATGCCGTCCCTGCACTTCGGCTGGTCCCTGTGGTGCGGCCTCGTCATAGCGATCATCGCCCCGAAGTGGTGGATGAAGTCCCTCGGCCTGCTGCACCCCTTCTTCACGGTCACGGCGATCGTGGTGACCGGCAACCACTGGGTCCTGGACGCGGTGGGCGGGGCGATGGCCGTGGGGGCGGGCTTCGGGCTCGCCTATCTGTTCCAGGGCCCGAGGGCGCGTACGACCGAACGGGCCGACGGCGCCGGGAAGCCGTCGGCCCGAGTTCCCACGGATACGTCAGCCCGCGCTGACCTGTAGTTCCTTCACCCCGTTGATCCACGCGGAGCGCAGGCGGCGCGGATCGCCCGTCGGTTTCAGGTCGGGCATCGCGTCGGCGATCGCGTTGAAGATCAGGTCGATCTCCAGGACCGCCAGGGACTTGCCGAGGCAGAAGTGCGGGCCTCCGCCGCCGAAGCCGAGGTGGGGGTTGGGGTCGCGGGTGATGTCGAAGGCGTCCGGGTTCTCGAAGACCTCCGGGTCGTGGTTGGCGGAGGCGTAGAACAGCCCCACCCGGTCGCCCTTCTTGATCTGCTTGCCGCCCAGTTCCGTGTCCTGGGTGGCGGTGCGCTGGAAGGAGTTGACGGGGGCCGCCCAGCGGACGATCTCCTCCGCCGTCGTCGCCGGGCGCTCCGCCTTGTACAGCTCCCACTGGTCGGGGTGGGTGAGGAAGGCGTGCATGCCGTGGGTGATGGCGTTGCGGGTGGTCTCGTTGCCCGCGACGGCCAGCATCAGCACGAAGAAGCCGAACTCGTCCGAGTTGAGGTTCCCCTCGTCCTCCGCCGAAACCAGCGTCGTCACGATGTCCTTCGCGGGGCACTGCTTGCGGTCGGCCGCCATGTTCATCGCGTACGCGATGAGTTCCGTCGCCGACTCCGCGCCGACCTCCTCGGTGATCGCGTACTCCGGGTCGTCGTACGAGATCATCTTGTTGGACCAGTCGAAGATCTTGGCCCGGTCGTCCTGCGGGATGCCGATGAGCTCGGCGATGGCCTGGAGGGGCAGCTCGCAGGCGACCTCGGTGACGAAGTCGAAGGAGCCCGAGCGGGCGCGGGCCTCGGTCACGATCGCGTGGGCGCGGGCGCGCAGGCGGTCCTCCAGCGCCCGTATGGCGCGCGGCGTGAAGACCCGCTGGACGATCTGGCGGACCCGGGTGTGTTCCGGCGGGTCCATGTTCAGCAGGATCAGCCGCTGCGCGTCGATCGCGTCGCGCTCGATGTGCTCGTTGAAGCGGATGATCGCCGTGTTGAGGTACGAGGAGAACAACTCGGGGTGCGTGGAGACGTACTTGACGTCCGCGTGCCGGGTGACGGCCCAGTACCCCTCGTCCTGGAAGCCGGCGAGATTGGGCGGCTGGGGGACCCAGCGGACCGGTTCGGCCCGGCGCAGCTCGGCGAACTCCGGCAGCGGGACACGGTGTTGCAGCAGATCGGGGTCGGTGAAGTCGAACCCGTCGGGGAGCGCTGGACAGGGCATCGGCAACTCACTCCAGCTTCTGACGGCTCATCAGGAATAGAGCTGCCGTGAAGGTAGTAACGGGTTCTACAAGTAGCAAGGGATGCGGCGCCCTCAATTGCCCGCACGCCTCTTGCGGTTGCGGGTGGCCGGTCAGCAGACTGCATACAGAACTAGAACACGTACTAGTTCCGAGGGCTGTTCGGAGGAGAGGATCCGCACCCATGGCCGCCGAACCCGTGATCGTCGAAGCCGTACGCACCCCCATCGGCAAGCGCGGCGGCGCGCTCGCCAACCTCCACCCCGCCTATCTCCTGGGCGAGACCTACCGAGAACTCCTCGGCCGCACCGGCATCCCCGCCGACTGCGTCGAACAGATCGTCGGCGGCACGGTCACCCACGCCGGCGAACAGTCCATGAACCCCGCGCGCACCGCCTGGCTGACGGTCGGGCTGCCGTACGAGACGGCCGCGACGACGGTCGACGCCCAGTGCGGCTCCTCGCAGCAGGCCTCCCACATGGTCGCCAACATGGTCGCGGCGGGCGTCATCGACGTGGGGATCTCGTGCGGCGTCGAGTCGATGTCACGCGTGCCGCTGGGGTCGGGGTCGAAGCACGGGCCCGGGAAGCCGTTCCCCGACGAGTGGAATGTGGACCTGCCGAATCAGTTCGAGGCGGCGGAGCGGATCGCGAGGCACCGTGGGCTGACCCGGGAGAACGTCGACTCGCTGGGGGTGACCTCCCAGGAGCGGGCCGCCGTCGCCTGGTCCGAGGAACGGTTCAAGCGCGAGACCTTCGCCGTCCAGGTGCCCACCACGGAGGACGAGCAGCGCGCAGGGCAGGGCATGTGGCGGTCGGTGGAACGGGACGAGGGCCTGCGCGACACATCGATGGAAGCGCTGGCGAGGCTGAAGCCGATCATGCCTACGGCCGTTCACACGGCGGGCAACTCGTCGCAGATCAGCGACGGCGCGGCGGCCATCATGTGGGCCTCGAAACGGATGGCCCGTGCGCTGAAGCTGCGGCCTCGCGCGCGGATCGTCGCCCAGGCGCTGGTCGGCGCCGACCCGCACTTCCACCTCGACGGGCCGATCGACGCGACGCGCGCCGTGCTCGGCAAGGCGGGCATGTCCCTGAAGGACATCGACATCGTCGAGATCAACGAGGCGTTCGCGTCGGTGGTGTTGAGCTGGGCGCAGGTCTTCGAGCAGGACCTGGCGAAGGTGAATGTCAACGGCGGCGCGATCGCGCTCGGGCACCCCGTCGGAGCGACGGGGGCCCGGCTCATCACGACGGCCCTGCATGAACTTGAGCGCGCCGACAAGGAGTTCGCGCTGGTGACGATGTGCGCCGGTGGCGGCTTGGCCACCGGGACGATCATTCAGCGGCTGTAGTCGTCGTCCAGGTGACGAAGGTGGTGAACGCGGCGGGGTCGAGGGTGAGGATCGGTCCCGCCGGGTTCTTGGAGTCGCGGATGGCGATGGTGGAGGTGGCGGTGGCTTCGGCGATCTCCACGCAGTTGCCGCCCTGGTCTCCGCTGTACGACGACTTGCGCCAGGTCAGGGGGCCGAGTGGGGCGCATTCGATGCACGAGCCGCCCTGGTCGCCGCTGTACGACGACTTACGCCACTGAGTCCTCGTCGGAATCGCGTTGTTCTCCATAGCGTTCCTCCATCACTCGCCGGATCAGCTCCGCCGAGTCCTTGAGGGAGAGTGCGGCGGCTCGGAGATGATCGTAACGGAGTGAGCAGTCCTTGACGGTGTCCGGGTTCGCGGTTGGATGTCCGGTGCCGTACCCCTCGGTATAGACGATGGTCGGATCGCTCGCGAAGCGGAAGAGGTCGAACGAGCCTTGCAGGCCTGAGTGCACTCCGGCCGTGAACGGCAGGATCTGGATGTTGATCCGGGGATTGTCCTCGAACGCCAACAGCTGAGCCAGTTGACCCCGCATGACCTCCGAGCCGCCGATCTCCTGGCAGAGTGCGGCCTCGCTGATGACAGCCCAGAAGACCGGCGGCTCCTCCTTCTCGAAGATGCGTTGACGGGCGAGCCGTACGGCGGTGCGGTCGTCGAGGTCCTCCTGGTCCAACGCACCCAGCACGGCCCGCGCATACGCTGTGGTCTGCAGAAGACCATGCACCAGGTGCGTATGAAACGTGCAGATCTCCGTCGCCCGCGCTTCCAGCTCCGCCACTTCGCGAAACCAGGCCGGAAGTTGACTCCGCATCACGAGGTCGACGAGCCGGAACAGCAACCCTCCGGTCCCCAGCGCGGCGTCCACCCGTTGGCTGAACTGTGGCGTCGGCAGCTTCCGTGCCGTCTCGATCTGGCCGACCATCGAGCCGGTGTAGTTGACGATGTCGCCGAGCTGCCGTTGTGTCAGCCCGGCGGCTTCCCGATGTCGCCGCAGCTCGAAGCCGTAGTAATCGAGCGGCGAGGCGCCGGGATCGAGAGCGTTGATGTTGGTCACGCGAGGCCCCCTCTCGGGCAACTCGGTCCACTGCTGAACCAGTTGTGTCTGTTCGGTAGCCCAGCGTAGTTACGCGAGGTCACGCTCGTCTCGTGAACGCATACATTCCCCCCGTGCATGGGGGACCCGCCCCCGTCCAGTACCGGATGAGCCTCACCGTGGGCGAACACTCCGCCGGCCACATCCGCCGTATCGTCCGCTCGCTGCTCGCCGAGTGGCGGCTGCCGCAGCTGTCCGCCGCCGCCGAGCTGGGCGTGACCGAGCTGGTCGCGAACGTCGTACGGCATGTCCCCGACCGGCGCTGCGTGCTGGTGGTGCTGCGGCTCCGGGCGGGGGAGGGGGTTCGGGTCGAGGTGGCCGACGGGTCGCCCGAACTGCCCTGCGTGTCGGCCGAGTTGTCCATGGAGGCAGAGGGTGGGCGCGGGCTCGTGCTGCTGGACGCGGTGGCCGACAAGTGGGGGGTCGAGCCGAGATCCGGGGGTGGGAAAGCCGTGTGGTTCGAGTGCCTGAGCTCAGGCTCAGGAGGGTGAACCGCGTGAGGCCCGCGCCGGTGAGGGCGCGGGCCTCACAGCCCGGTGGTCCGTCCGGCGCTACTCGTTGATGGAGAGGCCGAGCAGGCGGGTGTTGTCAGGGATGCCGTGGGACTGGTTCTGCTCGAAGGACAGGTCCCACTCCCGGTCCCCGGTCTTGAGGTGCAGGGAGCCGCGGTTGTTGGCGGTGTGGATCTGCCGGAGGAGGTGCTGGTCGTCCTCGTTGGTGGCGCGGCCGGAACCGCTCCAGCAGACGCTGCTGTCCGCGTCCGGGTTGCCGCCCGTGTCGTAGTCCAGGGTCAGCGCGCCGTCGGGCGCCGTGGCGCAGACCGGCCACCGGTCGACGGCCTGCGGCTGCTGCTCCTCGGCGCCGGCCGGTGCGGCGGTCGCGCCGAGGGCACCGACGGTGGCCACGGCGAGCAGGGCGGCGGATGTCTTGCGACGAATGGCGAATGCCATGTGGGTTGGTTCTCCCCGTAGGTCGGGTTCATCGGACGCCATCGAGTCTTGCGTGATCCCTAATGTCCGGGGAAGGCCCTTTTGATCGAAGGCTGTGGCCCATTGATAGCCTCGGGACTATGGCTGTATCGGGACGGAGCACGAGGTATCCGAGCATCCAGCAGTTACAGCTCTTTCTGATCCTTTCCGAGGAGCTGCACTTCGGCCGCGCCGCCCGGCGCGCCTACATGGCCCAGCCGACGTTCTCCCGGCACATCACCACGCTGGAGGAGCGGCTGGGCGTCGACCTGGTGGACCGGACGACACGCAGGGTCGCGCTGAGCGCGGCGGGCGAGGCGCTCGTGGGGCGGGCGCGGAGCGTGGTGGACGCGGCCGACGGGCTGTGCCGGGAGGCCGGGACGAGGGCCAATGCGGCGGCGGGCCGGATCGTCATCGGGTCGTTCGAGGCGATGACCTCGATCGATCCGATTCCGGCCGTCATGGACGAACTGCGCAGGCGGCGACCTCGGTTGGAGGTGGAGGTGCTGCGCATCGGCTTCGACGCCGCCACCGCCATCCTGTCCGGCGAGGTCGACGCGGCGTTCGTGGCGCTGCCCGTCCCCGACGGCATCCAGACCCTGCCACTGACCGACGGGCCGCGCTGCGCGGCGATGTCCAGCGACAACGCTCTTGTCGACAGGGGCCCACTGACGCCGGCCGACCTCGCGCGCGAGCCCCACATCGGCTGGTCGGAGCGGGTGCCGAAGGTCTATCGGGACTTCTGGGCCGTGGACCCGCGACCGGACGGCGAACCGGTCCGGTACAGCCCGCACGCGGTCATCGACTACGAGAGCGCCCTGCCGCTGATCGCCATGGGCGAGGGCATCCAACTGCCCCCGGACGCCGCCCGTTGGCTCTACCCGCGCCCCGGTGTCTCGTACGTCGAGGTCACCGGCCTCCAGCCGTGGACGGCGGCGCTGGCCTGGCTGCCGGGCAAGCGCGACGAGCCGTTCGTAGCGGCGCTGCGGCAGGCGGCACGGAAGATCTTGCGGCCCGCCGACGGGGATCGGGAGTAATTGGCAGATCTGTTCCACCCCCGCGAGGGAAAACCCCAGGTGAGGTGGCCGCGCCGGTGGAACAGATCTGCCAATCACTGGGCCGCTCGGCAAGCGGCGCTGCGGCTCAGCAGAGCTAGTGCACGTCCCGCCACGACGTGTCCACGCCGTCGCGGCTCCACGGATGCTGCCACAGCCGGATCAGCTTCCTCGGAGAGTCCTGGCGGGCGACGGTCTCGCTGACGTAGTGCATCAGTGCCCGCCAGCCCGCGGGGTCGGCCCGGAAGACGCCGTCTTCGCCGACCGAGTCACGAAGGTTCGGCGTGCGGAACTCAGGGGCCCCGTCGGCATTCACCGTCAAGGTGAACCAGGTGCTCCTCTTCTCGGGGTGATCCCCCACGTTCCAGCGGTAGCCCACCGTGCGCCACATGAGCTCGTAGCTCCCGCCGTAGTTGTAGCCGACCTGCTCCTGATACAGCCGCGGAGCCACGCCCGCCTCGTGCCGGGTCAGGCTGTGGTGGTCGGGGGCGGGCAGGGGGCCGATCCGGGCGTCCCGCAGATCGGTCCGCAGGCGGTGCCACCGCCCGCGCTCTTCCGGTGCCGTGGCGTGGTATCGCCGGTACTCGCGCTCCCAGGCCCGGATCCGGTGCGGGTATCCGAGACGGCGTCCCAGGCGCAGTTCGCCCGCCGCTCTCACCAGGAGTTCCCTGGACCGCTGTTTGCGCTGCTCACCAGAGCGCTCTACAGGTTCCTCCAGCGTCATGCGCATGCACACTAAGGCACGCGGTAGTGCTCCACAATCCCGTGCATAGTCCTGTCGTTTCTGGCCGCCTGACCCATTGTGGTGGCCGAGACCCGGCGAATGCCCGCGGCCTAGATCACGCGGAAGAGGTCGGCGGCGGCGTGGACGTCGGTGAGGTCCTCGATGGAGCGGAGGTTGTCGCACAGGGCGTCCAGGACCGAGTCGGCCTCGGCGACGCGCGGGGCGCCGATGGCCACGCCGAAGACGCGGAAGCCCAGCAGGTGCTTGGCGTCGTTCCAGCCGCGCATCCATTCCTCGGTGACGCCGCAGTCGTCGTCGGTGAGCATCACGATGTCGCCACGCGTGCGGGCGGCGTCGTTGAACTCCTCCTCCAGCAGTTCGCCGGCCGCTGTCAGCGGCGTCTGGTAGCTGGTGCCGCCGCCGAGGAAGGTCTCCGCGAAGTCGAGGGTGTCGGCGATGTCGGCGGGCTCGCCGGCCGGGAAGCGGAAGACCTGGAGCTTGTCGGCGGCGGAGAACAGGATGCCGACGAAGTCACGCTTCGCGTGGCGGGCCTGATCCAGCAGCGCCAGGGCGCACGCCTTGGCCCACGCCTCCCGGGTGACTCCGCCGGGCCCCGCCTCGTACATGGAGTGCGAGGTGTCCACGCACGCGATGATGGCGCCCTGGCCGGTGCTCTGCTCTCCCTGGCTGTCGTAGAGCATCAGCTCCCCGGCGGCGTAGCGCGCGGCGAACACCGCACGCAGCTCGGGCAGGCCGAGGCCCGCCAGCTCCGAGGGGATGATGCGGGAGAGGTCATTGCCGAGCGTGACGCCGACCAGCTCCCCGGCGGCGTTCTCCACCTTGCGGGCGCGCTCGCCGCCGGCCATCTGCCGGAAACGGCCGATCAGTTCGGCCCACTCCGCGAGACGGCTGGTGCGCAGCCGCTCGGCGAGCCGGGCGCGCTGCTCGAACGGCATCCGCTCCAGCTCGCCGGGACCGACGCCCCACGCCCGCATCAGCGCGGCCTCCTCCCGCACGGCCTCGGCGGCCTTCGCCGCCGCGGTCCGCGCGGCCGTACGGATACCGGGGGCTGCCGCGGTGAGGGCCTGCGCGGCGTGCTGCGCAGCGGCCTCGGCGTCCTCCGCCGCTTCGATCGCCTGTCGTACGGCGTCGGCGGCCGGGGCGGGCACGGTCCCGTCCTCGCCGGCCTCTTCGACGGCCTGCCGCAGCGCCTCGCTCACGGCGGTCGCCACGGCGTCGGCGTCCTGCTGGGCCCTCTTCGCCCGCTCGGCCTGCTCCTGGGTCTTCCGGGAGCGTTCCAGCAGACCCCGCAGGGCGGCCGCCTGCGCGAGAACGGCCATGGCGGCGGCGTAGGGATCGCCGGCCGTCTCCCGGTGCAGCTCCGCGAACTCCGGTGACTCCACCAGCGCGGTGACGAGGTGATGGTTGACCAGCCGGGACGGATCCATCTCCGCGCTCTCGCGCAACCGGGGTCTGGCCTTGTACGCGGCCAGGAACGCGTCGGTCAGGAGGTCGGTGGTCACGAGGTCGGTGGTGTGGTCGTAGCGCTCGCTCAGCTCCTCGGCCAGCTCGCGCAGTCCGGCCGACTGCTCGTAGGTGTCGCGCCAGGTGATCCTGTCGAACCGGTCCGCGACGACGGCCGTGGTGTGCCGCTCGGGTACGGCGGCGGACCGGCCCAGCCACTTCCCGGCCCGGCTCGCCAACTCGTCGAGTTTGTCCAGTCCGTTGGCGTTCAAGGGCCCGCCGGTGCTCACAGCGGGGCCTGCACCATGCTCGCGTCCATGCCGAGGGCCTCGGTGAGAACGCGGGCGCGGACAGCGCGCTGGCGGCCGGTGACCCGGTCGATGGCGGCGGTGGAGCGGCCGGCGCCCGCCGCCTCCTCGCGCAGCTTCTCAAGGCGCTTCCCCGCCATGGCGAGCTGGTTGTGGGCCTTCTTGATGACCCACTCGCTCAGCGCCTCGCGGGACTGGCCGGCCATGGCGTCGAGCTGGGCCTCCAGCTCGTCGATGGTGTCGGCCAGGTCGAGCGCCTCCTTGGCGTCGGGGTTGACCAGTTGCAGCACCTCGCGCTCGACGGTCGGGCGCTCGGCGGGGGAGTCCCACAGCACGTGAGTCAGCACCGACAGGTCCCTCTCGGCGACGGCCGGGCGGTCGTCGAGGTACGCGGACGCCTGGAGCAGGCCCACCGCCTGCCGCCAGCGGCGGTCGGAGGCGACGAGTTCCTTGCGGCGCAGGGCGGCCCGCAGCGTACACACCGCGTCCACGATCACGTCGGGGACGTCCACGGCCGGGACGGCTTCGGTCACGGCGTGCTGCAACGCGGCCAGCTCGATGGTGGTCCGTCGCGGCGCCGCGGGGCGGTTGACGGCGGAGCGGACCAGGGCGGCGAAGTTCGACGGGTCTTCCAGGTACCCGACCTGGATCCGCACCAGCAGCCGGTCGTAGATCGCGGCCGCGTCCTCTTCGCTGGGCAGTTCGTTGCTCGCCGTGATGGCCCCGATCAGGGGACAGCGGATCGGCTCGCCGCCGTTCTCGGGGTGGTAGATCCGCTCGTTGAGGTAGCCCAGCGTCTCGTTCAGCGCCGCCGTGGAGCACTTGAAGATCTCGTCGATGAACGCGACATGCGCGGTCGTGGCACGGCCGTCGTAGACCTGGCGGTACTCACCCCGGGCCAGCGCGGCGACGTCGATGGGACCGAACATCCTCGTCGGCGCGGTGAACTTCGACAGGAGGATCTCCCAATAGGACGCCCCCTCGACCCTGCCCGTGAGCTCCCGGGCCATCTCGGACTTCGCCGTACCGGGCGGACCGAGCACCAACGAATGCTGCCCGGCCAGCAACGTCACCACCAGCGTCCGCACCACATCGGCCCGCTCATAGAAACGCTCCGACAACTCGTCGCTGATCGCCCGCAGCCGCCGGGCCGTGTCCTGCGCGTCCTGCGCGTCCGGTGCGCCCATGCTCAACTCCTTGTCGGTGGCGCCCTGTTGGGCTGACGAGAGGGCCATTTGCCCGAGCAAGACAACTACGAGCTGCCGCTCAACCGCTACGACGCCGCCCCTCGACGCAGAACCGATTGCCTTCCGGGTCGGCCAGCACCACGTACGGCCGACCACCGGGCGGCACGGTCTCGGGATAGTGCGGCCAGTCCACGTGCCGCGCCCCGAGTGCCACGAGACGGTCCACTTCCTCATCCAGATCGCGGTCCTCCGCGTCCAGATCGAAGTGGATACGTGGACAGTCCTCGGCGGGACTCTCGCTCACGTCCATGGCGATGGCCACACCGGGCTCGCCCGGCCGCGGCTCGAGGACGATCCAGTCATCCCCCTCGAACCGCGGCGGCCGCCGCACATATCCCAGCGCCTGGCGCCAGAACTCCCCCGCCCGCTCGTCGTCGTCCACTCCCAACGAGATCTGCCGGATCGTCGCCATGGGTCACACAGTAGGCCGGGGCCTCTCAGAAGGAGGCGGCTGCCCACCGCATCCGTCCCGCGTCAGTGGGAACGCCTGCGGTATCGGACGACGATGACCCCGCCGCCCAGCAGGGCGGCGCAGCCTGCCGCTGTGGCGATGAGTGTCGTCCGGCCCGCGCCGGTGGCGGCGATCGTGTCCCCGGACGGTGTCGCCGCGGTCGGTGTGGCCGATGTGCCGAAGGTGAACGTGGCGCTGTCGTTGGAGGCGTCCGGGTCGTGGAGGGGGATGCCGGCCGGGCCGGGGCGCACGGTCGCCGTGCCCTTGGCGCCGTCGTAGGCCTTGGAGGTCTTCACCCACAGTGCGAACAGTTGGCTCTTGCCGGCGGCGACACCGAACGGCACGGTGCACACGTAATGCCGGTGGCCCGCCTCGAAAGGTGCCGTCCCGGTGCTGCCGTCCCGGAGAAGGCAGGGGCCGTACGGGCTGTCGTCCTCCTCCATGTGAGCGGTGCCGGTCACGACCGCGCCCTTGGGCAGGACGACGTCGACCACGGCGACAGCCTTGTTGTCGATCCCGTACGCGGAGGCCGGGCCGTGGTTCACGGCGTTGATGTCCAGGGTCCATTCGCCCGCCTTGCGGCCCGGCTTCGTCGTGGCCTCGGCCGCGAGATCCGCCGAGTTGTCGGCCGCGACGGTGAACCGGCCCTCGGCACCCTTCTCGAATCCGCCTCCCGCCCCGGACGCCCGCACGAGGGTGAGCGCCGGCCCGGTGCCCTGGTGGCTGCCGCCGCCGGGCTCGACGCCAGGTCTCAGCAGTTCGACCGAGTAGTCGGTCACAGCGGTCAGGACGCGCTTGCCGACCGTGGCGGTCAGGGGGCTGCTCAGCTCGACGGTGCCCCCTGCGGGCACGGAGTCCGGGCCGACCGGGAAGACGCAGGTGACGGACGTCCGGCTGCCGGGCTCGCCGGGCTCATCGCCTTCGCCGTAGGCGCAGTTGGAGAACTTGCGGTCGAAGACCAGACCGCCCACCGACTCCCAGCGCAGCATCACGCGCCGGTCAGTGGCCAGATCCCCGGTGTTGCGGAGCCGGAGCGGAACATCGATCCGGGACCCGATCCTGGCGTGCGTGACATCCGGCAGCCTGCCGACGACCAGGTTCGGGATGCCGACGACCACCTTCGCGTTCGCGGTGGTACCGGTGGCATGGTCGGCGCTGACGGTGTACGTGATCGTGCCGTCGGCGCCGGGGGTGGCGCCCGCGTCCGCACGTACGGTGAAAGCGACCGAACGTGACTGCGAGGAATCCGTGTTGGCGCAGGTGATGACCTGCCCGTCGTCCTCGCACCTCGGGTCGTCGACCGTGACGCTCGCGACGTCCGCCAGGTCACGCGCGTCGATGACGAGTGTCTCGTTCGCGGGTGCGGGGACCTGCGCTCCGCCGTCCCAGAACATCCAGCTCACCTCGGCCGACTGCGCCGCCGACCCCACGTTGAGCTGTTTCTCCGCCTGGATCGTCGCGTGTGCCTGCGTCGGCAGGGGGGACGGTGTCGCGGACGGATCGTCGGCCACAGCGGCTGCACCGGGCGTCAGGGCGAGCACGACGGCAGCCAGTACTGCCCCGAGCACCGTGCACTTGGGCTTCATGCACCTTTGATGCGCGCGCGGCCCGGAAGGTTGCCCTCCGGCAATGCGGCATGAGGTATGCGGTATGAGGTATGCGGTATTGAGAACGCTCAGCGACCGGCGCGCGGCAGCATTCCCGTGCGGGCGAGGTTGCCGAGCCAGGCGGCGGACGGCTTGGGGGTGCGTTCGAAGGTGTCGGGGGCGACGGAGATGAGGCCGAAGGTGGGCTTGTAGGAGCCCCATTCGTAGTTGTCGAGGGCACTCCAGTGCAGGTAGCCGCGTACGTCGAGGCCGTCCTCCAGGGCGGCGGAGACTTCCTGGAGCGCTCCGGTGGTGTAGTCGACGCGGCGGCTGTCGTCGTCGGTGGCGATGCCGTTCTCGGTGACGATCAGGGGGACGTCGCCGACGATCGCGGCGGTGTGGCGCAGGGCGTGTCCGAGAGCTTGCGGGTAGTACTCCCAGCCGGTGAGGGTGCGTTCGGCGTCGTCGGGCGCCGGGATGGGACCGTCGGCGGTGATCCTCGTGCGGGTGTAGGACTGGACGCCGATCCAGTCGTCGTCGCGGGCGGCCTCGATGAAGACGTCTTCCCGGGGGTGGCGGTAGGCGGCGGTGGCGGCTTCGGCGCCCGGCAGAGCCTGGTAGACCTGGTTGGCGATCGACCAGCCGACCTGGATGTCGGCGGAGATCGCCCTGACGGCGGCCGTGGCGCGGTGGTGGGCCTGGATCAGGGCGTCGGTGGTGGCCTTGTCGGGGAGCGGGAGGCCCGCCGTGGGAGGTGCTTCGGTGCCCAGTTCGCGGACGGCGCCGGCGACCGCGATCATGTTGGGCTCGTTGATGGTGCACACGTGCCGTACGCCGGTGCCGATGACCGGCTCGGTCGCCCGCACGTACCGCGCGAACAGGTCCACCGCCCCGTCCGCGGTCCAGCCACCGCGCTCGGCGAACCAGCGCGGGACCGTGAAGTGGTGCAGGGTGACCATGGGCCGCAGGCCGCGTTCGAGGGCGCCGTCGACCATGCGCCGGATGGGGGCACCCCCATGCCCTTAAGGCTATGGGGGAGGGCGAGCTCGGCCTTGGAGAAGTGGCCGGGGGCGGGCTCGATGCGGGCCCATTCGATGCTGAAGCGGTAGTCGGTGAAGCCGAGTTCGGCGAGCAGGTCCATGTCCTCGCGCCACCGGTGGTAGCTGTCGGCCGCGTCGAGGCTGGGCTCGGCGATGGCGCCGCCGCTGTGTTCCAGCTGCCACCAGTCGCTGTTGACGTTGTTGCCCTCGATCTGGTGGGCGCTCGGCCGTCAAGGGCTGACATCCAGCCGGACATGGGCGAAGGCGGCGGCCCCGGGGATCCGGGGGCCGCCGCCTTCGCGTCAAGGGGCGCTGGAATGGCTGTCAGTACCAGCCGTTGGCCTGCCAGAACGCCCACGCGCCGGTCGGGCTGCCGTAGCGGGACTTCATGTAGTCGAGGCCCCACTTGATCTGGGTCTCGGCGTTGGTCTTCCAGTCGGAGCCGGCCGCGGCCATCTTGGAGCCCGGCAGGGCCTGGACCAGGCCGTAGGCGCCGGAGGAGACGTTCGTGGCGTCGACGTCCCAGCCGCTCTCGTGCTCGACGATGTTGCTGAAGGCCTTGTACTGCGCGCTGTCCGGGATCAGTTTGTGCGCGATCGTCTTCGCCTGAGTGGCCGAGGAGGCCGTGGTGGCGGCGTGGGCGGGGGCCGCGGTCAGGGCGATGCCGGCGGTGGCGGCGGCCACGGCGGCGGTGGTGAGGGCCTTCTTCGGGGAGGCCAGCGGGGCGGCGATGCGACGAACGATGCGGGAGACGGGCACGGAGGACCTTTTCTTCGGGGACAGGGCGTGCGCGGCATGCCGGAACCACGCGGTGCGGGGCGGGGAGGCATGCGATGACGCCGCGGCCCTGAGGGCACGTGGCGCCGTGCGACGTCATTCAGAGAAGCAGGATCGGCGGGTGTCCGCAATGACCGGTTTTACTAGTTGTGGTCGCATGTGGGTGAATGGGGTGTCGTGTGACGAGGCTCTCAAAGCGCAGGTCAGAGCGGGTGTTTCCGCGTACATGACAGGCTGGTGGATCTACGACCCGGCCTCGTAGTGACCTGGGTCATGTGGGGTGCTTCACGAAGTTGGGGCGTCGAAAGTGACCGCCGTCTCGAAGGCCGCCCGGCGAGTTGCCCGCCGCAGCGCCCTGAGGATCGGCGGGCCGAGGAGGAAGGTCAGGACGAGGGTGACGAGGGCCCGGCCCAGGTCCCAGCCGAGTGAGGTGGCCAGGCAGTAGAGGAGGAAGCGGGCCAGGTTGGCCGGGGGCGACGCCTCCGGGTCGAAGGCGATGTTCGAGGCAAGTGTGCCCATGAAGGGCCAGCCCGCCAGGTTCATCACCGTGCCGTAGGCGAAGGCCGCCAGGAAGCCGTACGCGGCCAGCAGCCCCAGCTCGCCCCGGCCGCGCAGCCGGTCCGGGCCCGGCAGCAGGCCCGCGCCCATCGTGAACCAGCCCATCGCCAGCATCTGGAACGGCATCCACGGACCCACCCCGCCCGTGAGCAGCGCCGACGCGAACATCGTGACCGAGCCGAGGACGAAACCGAAGCCGGGGCCGAGGACGCGTCCGCTCAGCACCATCAGGAAGAACATGGGCTCCAGACCGGCGGTTCCGGCGCCGATGGGGCGCAGGGCGGCGCCGGTGGCCGCCAGCACGCCGAGCATCGCCACCGCCTTCGGACCCAGGCCGGATTCGGAGATCGTCGCGGCGACCACGGCGACCAGGAGGACCAGCAGGCCCGCGAAGAGCCAGGGAGCGTCCTGCGCGTGCGCGCTGACCTGGGAGGCGGGCGGGGCGAGGAACGGCCACCCCAGGGCGGCCACGCCCACCGCGCTCACCAGGACGAGCGCGGCTGTGGAGCGGGGCCCCAGGCGCACGGCACGCGCTTGGCGCTGGACTCCGGTTGTCATGCGAGCGCCTCCCTCACCTGCGCCACCGTCAGCCACTTCTGCGGCGCCAGGATCTTGGTGACCTGCGGGGCGAAGGAGGGGGAGGCCACCACGACGTCCGCCGTCGGTCCGTCGGCGATCACCTCTCCGTCGGCCAGCAGGACGACGCGGTGGGCGAGTTCGGCGGCCAGTTCGACGTCGTGCGTGGCCAGCACGATCGCGTGCCCCTCGGCCGCCAGGCCGCGCAGGACGGCCACCAGGCGGGCCTTCGCCGCGTAGTCCAGGCCCCGGGTCGGCTCGTCGAGGAGCAGGAGAGGAGGACGGGCCGTCAGGACGACGGCCAGGGCGAGAGCGAGGCGCTGGCCTTCGGAGAGGTCGCGGGGGTGGGTGTCGTCGGTGATGCCGGGGAGCAGGCCGCGGACCAGGGCCCGGCAAGTGCCGGGTTCGGCACTGGCGTCCCGGTCGGCGGCCTCGCACTCGGCGGCGACCGTGTCGGCGTACAGCAGGTCGCGGGGCTCCTGCGGGACGAGACCCACGCGGCGTACGAGGTCACGCGGGGGCGTGCGGTGCGGTACGGCTCCGCCGACGTTCACCGAGCCGGAGGTGGGTTCGACGAGGCCGACCAGGATGTTGAGCAGGGTGGACTTGCCGGCGCCGTTGCGGCCCATGAGGGCGATCGTCTCGCCGGGGGTGACGGTGAGGTCGATGTGGCGGAGGGCCTGGATGCGGGCGCGGCGGACGGCGAGGGAGCGGACTTCGGCCGGGGGTGCGGGGGTTGAGGGCGCGGGAGTCGTGGGGACGCGCCGACGGAGCAGGCGGGGGAGACGGGAGGCCGGGGGGCGGGAGGTGGCGGAGGCGGGCGGCGTCGCGGACGCGTCGGGGCGGGAGGGCGTGGCCGCGTCCACCGGCGCGGGGCCGGTCGTGTCGGCGCCCGGCGCGGCCGGCGTCGCCTGCGCGGTGTCGCCTGCCGCCCGCCGCGCGTGCGCGCCGGCTTCGGTCGTCGTCGCCGTGGCGGCCTCTGCGCTCCCCACCCTTCCCGCCCTCTCCAGCCGCTCCCGCAGGCTTCCGGCCCGGCGCCGCGCGTCCCTGACCGTCAGTGGCAGCGGAGACCAGTCCGCCAGTCGGCCCAGGTCGACCACCGGCGGGTACACCGGCGATACGGCCATGATCTCGGCCGGGGTGCCGAGGACCGGAGCCGCCCCGGGGGACGGCAGAAGGGCGACCTGGTCGGCGTACTGGATGACGCGTTCCAGTCGGTGTTCGGCCATCAGGACCGTCGTACCCAGGTCGTGGACGAGGCGTTGGAGCACCGCGAGGACCTCCTCCGCGGCCGCCGGGTCCAGCGCGGAGGTCGGCTCGTCGAGGACGAGAACGCGCGGGTGCGGCGTGAGGACCGAGCCGATCGCGACTCGCTGCTGCTGGCCGCCGGAGAGCGTGGCGATGGGGCGGTCGCGCAGGTCGGCGAGGCCGAGGAGGTCGAGCGTCTCCTCGACGCGGCGCCGCATCACCTCGGGCGCAAGCCCCAACGACTCCATGCCGTAGGCGAGTTCGTCCTCGACTGTGTCGGTGACGAAGTGGGAGAGCGGGTCCTGGCCCACCGTCCCCACGACATCGGCGAGTTCGCGCGGCTTGTGCGTGCGCGTGTCCCGGCCGGCCACCGTGACCCGGCCGCGCAGGGTGCCGCCGGTGAAGTGCGGCACGAGACCGCTCACCGCCCTGAGGACGGTGGACTTGCCGACGCCGGACGGGCCGACGAGCAGGACGAGTTCGCCCTCGGGGATCTCGAAGTCCAGTCCCTGGACGGTGGGTTCGGTGGGGCCGTCGCCGTCGCTGTCGCTGTCATACGTCACGGAGACGTTCTCGAAGCGGATCACGACGGCTCCTTGGGGGCGGTGAACGCGGGCAGCAGGCCGAGGAGTACGGCCGCCGCCGGCCACAGGGGGAGGGTGGGGGCGACGAGCGGGACCACGCCCGGGTGCAGGGCCTCGGGGTCCCGGGCGGACGCGAGGGTGAGCAGGACGGCGACCGCGACGCCGGAACCGGTGACCAGCCAGGCGCGGGCGCCCCAGCGGTCGGGGCGGTAACGGGTGCGCGGGGAGCGGCGGCCGCCGAGGTGCAGTCCGGCGAGGGCGGCGGCGAGTCCGGCGAGGAGGACGGGGAGGCCGTAGGTGCCGCCCTCGGCCGTCAGCAGTCCGTACGTTCCCGCGCACACGCCGAGCAGGCCGCCGAGGGTGAGGGCGGCGGTCGTACGGCGGACGGGGGCGGGCACGTCGGCGGTACGGCCGTAGCCGCGGGCGTCCATCGCGGCGGCGAGGGCGACGGAGCGTTCGAGGGCGCCCTCCAGGACGGGGAGCGCGACCTGGAGGAGGCCGCGGACGCCCTTGTCGTGACGGCCGCGCAGGCGGCGGGCGGCGCGCAGGCGTTGTACGTCGACGATGAGGTTGGGGGCGAAGGTGAGGGCTACGACCACGGCCACGCCCATCTCGTAGAGCGCCCCGGGGAGGGACTTGAGCAGGCGGGACGGGTTCGCGAGGGCGTTCGCGGCGCCGACGCAGATGAGGAGCGTGGCGAGTTTCAGGCCGTCGTAGAGGGCGAAGAGGAGGCCTTCGGCGGTGACCCGGCCGCCTATGCGGATTCCTTGGGCCCAGTCGGGGAGGGGGACTTCGGGGAGGGTGGCCATCACGTGCGTGCCGGGGATGGGGGAGCCGAGGACTACGGCGAAGGCGAGGCGGATGAGGAGGACGGCGAGGGCGAGCTTGAGGAAGGCGGTGTAGGAGCGGGCGGTGGGGGTGTTGGGGCGGTGGGTGGCCACTACGTAGGCGGAGGTGGTGATGAGGAGGGTCAGGAGGAGGGGGTTGGTGGTTCGGGTGGCGGCTGTGCCGAGGGAGAGGGACCAGAGCCACCAGGCGCCGGGGTGCAGGGGCGTGGCCCTTGGCTGGTGCCGGGGGGTGGGGGTGCTCACCGGCACTGGAAGGGCGCCGGGCATGGCTCGGACGCGGTCGGCGTTACGGCGCATCCCTGCGCCGCCTTGCCTGCCACGCCGCCGCCCCGCCCAGGACTGCCACGACCGCCACCCCCGCGAGCAGGCCCACCGACGGGCCCTCGTCCTTCGTGCCCTCCTTCGTGCCCTCCTTCTGCGCGGCGCCCGGCTTCTTCTCCGCCGTCACCTGCTCCCCGCACCCCGTCCGCGGATACCCCGCGATCGCGCACAACAGCGCGTTGGTGTCGTAGCGGAGGGGCTTGGCGACCGAGGCCAGGGCGTCTGCCGTCGTCGCGTCGGGGGCGATCGCCGCGCATGCCGTACGGGCCGCCGGTGGGGTCTCCCCCGACGGCGCGTCCGTCGTCGTACCGAAGTCGATGACCAGAGCCACCCGCTTCCTGCCGTCCCGCGCGGGCGTCTTCGCGCAGATCGTCGTGAAGTCCGCCGTGCCGCGCGGCTTCGTCGCGTCGCCGGAGTCCTCGCTCACCGAGAAGCGGAAGCCCTGGACGTCGCCGTCGGAGGGGCGGGTGGTCGAGGGGCCCTGGGGCGCGTACGTCCACTGGTTGCCGTCGCGCTCCCAGAAGGACCAGTAGCGGTAGCCGGCGGCCTGCGCCTGGCCCACGCTTCCCAGGAGAAACGGGACCAGAAGCAGCAGTGCGGCGGCACGGCGGCGGATCACGGCTTCCGCCTCTTGTTACGGCCGCTGATCAGGAAGCCGATGCCGGCGCCGGCGGCGAGGCCCGCTCCGACCATCCACCAGATGTCGCCGCCGTCGGAGTCGTCCGTGTCCCCGGCGGAGTCGTCGGTCGCCGTCTTCGGGGCGGGCCCCGTCGCGTTGAGCTGCTGCACCAGGTCCGCGCCGCCGAAGTCGCGCGGGTCCGTGCCCGTCGCGTGGGCGGCGAAGATCAGCTGGGCGTAGGCGGCGGGCCCGCTCTTCGCCGCCCAGGCCGCGGAGTTCTGCTCCAGCCATTGCAGGGGCTTCTTCGCCTGCGCGACCTGGCCCTGCGCGGCGAGTGCGACGACGGCGTCCGCGGTGTTGCCGTTGTCGGGCTGGTCGGTGGAGCCGGGCAGGGTGGACTTGAGGTGACCGTCCTTGGCGAGGGCCTTCGTGAGGTAGGCGGCGCCGTTGGCCGCGGCCCGCTGGGGGGACGGAGCGCCGGCGTCGGTGCAGGTCGCCGCGTCGGTCCGCGTGCCGGACCCCGGCCGCACGACCAGGCCCTTGCCGAGCGCGCCGACGACACCCGCCGCCGTGGCGTCGGCGTTGGCGGCCAACTCGCCCTTCTTGTCCGGCTGGAAGGCGAAGGCCCCCGCGCCGTCCCCGTCGCACGGCAGGGCGAGCTTCCGCAGGGCGTCGTACGGCGTCTGCTCGCCCTTGCGCACGTCCGTCGGCTTCTCTCCTACGGCGGTCAGCGCGCCGACGACGACGGAGGTCGAGTTCGTGTCGCTGGCGCCGCCGGGCGCGTAGCCCCAGCCGCCGTCCTTGTTCTGCACGGACTTCAGCCAGGCGACGGCCTTGTCTGCGGCGGCGTCGTGGCCGCCGAGCGCGGCGAGGGCCTGGACGGCGGCGGCCGTGTTGTTCGTGTCGACCATGAGCTTCGCGCCGCATGCCTCGGCGGGGTCGGCGCGGTAGGGCGCGAAGGCGCCGTTCGGGCACTGCTGCCCGGCCAGCCAGTCCACCGACTCGGCCGGGGACTTCACCCCGACGGTGTGCTGGGCGAGCAGGGTGAGGGACTGACGCCAGACACCGTCGTACGTCGGGTCCGTGCTGCCGTACAGCGCGGAGGGGAAGGCCCGCGACGCGGACGGGGACGGGTCGGCGGCGACGGCGGGCGCGGTGGCGGCGCCGATCACGGCGGTGGCGGCGGCCAGGGCCGCGGCGCTGCGGCGGACGTTCATGATCGGCGGGTGCCTCTCCCTGCGAGGGAGCCGGGCAGCACGGGACACCCCGGGTGGCTCGGCTCCGTAGACCTCGACGGTGCCGCACACCGGCCGGTTGCCGGTGGGCGTGAGCCGTTCACGATCCGTCCGGGGCAGTCCGGCTCACCACGGTGGTGGTTCACGGTGGGGGTACCTCCCAGGCCCTTAAGGCACTGGGGGAGGGTCAGCGCCGGAATTGCACCGGCTTCCCCCCGTACGGGTGTGATGACGACGCGGCTACTCTACTCGCCCGTAAGGAAGGGGCTGAGGGCCGCCTGTGTGTGCGGGTACGTTCGAGTCATGTCCTAGACGGGGGGTCACGGGGGTCCATGACGGGGAGACTGCTCGGCTCCGGCCGCGCCGCCGACGTGTACGAGATCGACGAGGCGTGGGTGCTGCGCCGCAACCGGGAGGGGTGGGGGGACGCGCTCGCCGAGGGCGCGGTGATGGAGCACGTGCGCCGACACGGCTACGCCGCGCCCCGGGTGCGGCTCTCCGCCTCCACCCGCACCGAGCTGGTGTTGGAGCGGCTGTCGGGACCGACGATGCTGGAGGCGCTCGGCGCGGGGCGGATCGACGCGCGGGAGGCGGGGCACGTCCTCGCCGGTCTGCTGCGACGGCTGCACGCCCTCCCCGCCCGTCGCTCCGCCACCGGACGCGTACTCCACCTCGACCTGCATCCGGACAACGTGATCCTCACGCCCGACGGTCCCTACGTGATCGACTGGACCAACGCCGAGGAGGGCGACCCGGGCCTGGACTGGGGTATGTCAGCGGTGATCCTGGCCCAGGTCGCCGTCTCGGCCGAGGCGCTCGCCGGACCGGCCCGCGCACTGCTGGCCGGGCTGCTCGCCGACCCCTCCGAACTCACGGAGGAGGGGCTGGCCGAGGCACGCCGACGGCGCGCGGCCAATCCGACGATGACCCGACGGGAAATCGAACTCCTCGGCCCAGCCGATGAGTTGGTCCGAGCATACGGGGGCTGAGAGAGGACCCGCCGTCGCTTACGCCTTGCCGGCCAGGGCGACGGAGAGCCGGGTGACGGTGCTCGCGGGGCCGCAGTTGACGGCCGTGTTGCCCGTGCCGGACCGGGTGCAGCCCGGGCCCGCCGTGATACCCGCGGAGTCCTCGATGATCAGGCTGCCGCTGGAGTCGACACGCATCTTGACGGGGTTCGGCGTCTCGCCCCGGACGGTGATCGTGACGGCGTTGCCGACACGGGTCGCCGTGGAGTCGGACGGAGCCTGGGCCGCGGCGGGGGCGGCGAACGCGGCCAGCAGGAGACCCGCGGCCAGAGACGGAACGGCCGCTCGTTCCAGGGTGTTCGTGTTCATGATCCTCATGCTGTTCTTCTCTCGTTCGAGCAGGGTCGAAAGAGGGCGCCGTGAGGGACGGCCTCGGCGCCAGCTAAACAGTGAGTGATCGGCTGCGCGCGATTTGTTACGCCAACCTCTCTACAACGCCACGTACGTCACCGGCTCGCTCCCCGTCACCGCCTCCGCCCGCCCCAGCTTCACCAGTCGCCGCAGATGCGCCTCCGCCTCCGAGACAGCGATGTTCTTTGATCCGTACGGGATTTGGTCCCAAGGGCGGTTCCACTCCATGCGCACGGCGAGCTGCCAGGGCGTGAGGGGCTCGGCCAGGAGGGAGAGGAGGCCGGTGAGGCGGTCCTCGTGGTGGGTGAGCAACTCCCGTACGCGGGCGGCAGCGTCGGTGAACACGTGCTGGTGGGCGGGGAGCACCTCGGCCGGGGTGAGGCGGCCGACGCGTTCCAGGGAGTCGAGGTAGTCGCCGAGGGGATCGGTGACGGTGGCGTCGTCCGGATCCTCGTACAGGCCGATGTGCGGGGTGATCTCGGGGAGCAGGTGGTCGCCGGAGAACAGGCGGCCGTGGCCCGGGAGTCGGGCCGGGTGCTCCTCCTCCAAGTGCAGGCAGACATGGCCGGGGGTGTGGCCCGGGGTCCAGATCGCGCGCAGCCGGCGGCCGGGCAGATCGAGGAGTTCGCCGGGGACGATCTCGCGGTCCGGCAGGGCCGGGGCCAGGCCGGGCACGGTGCGACGGCGGGCGGCGCGCAGCGGGGCCACGTGCTCCTCGGGGGCCCCGGCCCCCTCGAGCTTGGCCGTCATGTAGGTGAACCAGCGCTCGGGGCGGGTCGAGCGGGTCCGCCGAACGATCGCCCCGTCCGCCGCGTGCATCGCGATCCACGCCCCGGACGCCTCGCGCACCCGGCCGGACAGGCCGTGGTGGTCGGGGTGGTGGTGGGTGATGACCACGCCGTGGATCTCGCCGACCGAGGTGCCGCAGGCCGTCAGCCCCTCGGCGAGGGTGTCCCAGGAGGCCGGGTCGTCCCAGCCGGTGTCGATCAGTACCGGTCCCCGGTCGGTGTCGACGACGTAGACGAGCGTGTGGCCGAGGGGGTTGTCCGGGATGGGGACCTGAAGGGAGCGGACGCCGCCGCCGTGGTCGTACACCTGCGCCATGGGCTCCCCAATCGCCGTGTCCCGGCCAACTATAACTAGAACGCGTTTCGATGGGAGCCCAGGTCGACCTTCCCGTCCGACGTCCCGACCGTGGACTCCTCCAGGTGGACCTGGTATCAGTGGCCGTATCTGATGAACCGTCAGAGACGCAGTCGCTCCGGGGAGGCAGTCGCCATGGCCGAACTCGTGGAACCCATGGAACCCATGGAACCCATGGAACCCATTGAACACGGACAGCTGTTCATCGGCGGGGAGTTGACCGACCCCCTGGGCAAGGACGTCATCGAGGTGATCTCGCCGCACACGGAGGAGGTCATCGGACGCGTGCCGCACGCCTCGACGGCGGACGTGGACCGGGCCGTCGCCGCCGCGCGCAAGGCGTTCGACGAGGGGCCCTGGCCGCGCATGACCCTCGACGAGCGGATCGGGGTCGTCACCCGGATCAAGGACGGGATCGCCGCCCGGCACGAGGAGATCGCCCGCCTCATCTCCTCCGAGAACGGGTCGCCGTACTCCTGGAGCGTCCTCGCGCAGGCGCTCGGCGCGATGATGGTGTGGGACGCGGCGATCACGGTCGCGCGGGACTTCACCTACGAGGAGACACGCGACGGAGTCCTCGGGCGGATCCTCGTGCGGCGCGAGCCGGTCGGGGTCGTCGCGGCCGTCGTGCCCTGGAACGTCCCGCAGTTCGTGGCCGCCGCCAAGCTCGCGCCGGCGCTGCTCACCGGCTGCACGGTGGTCCTCAAGCCGTCGCCCGAATCGCCCCTGGACGCGTACATCCTCGGCGAGATCGCGCGGGAGGCCGGGCTGCCGGAGGGGGTGCTGTCGATCCTCCCCGCCGACCGCGAGGTCAGCGAGTACCTCGTCGGACACCCGGGCGTCGACAAGGTCTCCTTCACCGGCTCGGTGGCCGCGGGCAAGCGCGTGATGGAGGTGGCCGCCCGCAACCTGACCCGCGTGACCCTGGAGCTGGGCGGCAAGTCGGCGGCGGTGGTCCTGCCGGACGCGGATCTGGAAACCACCGTCCCCGGCATCGTCTCCGCGGCCTGGATGAACAACGGGCAGGCGTGCGTCGCCCAGACCCGCATCCTGCTGCCCGGCTCGCGCTACGACGAGTTCGCCGAGGCCTTCGAGGCGGCAGCCGGCGCCCTGGTCGTCGGCGACCCGCTGGATCCGGCGACGCAGGTCGGCCCGCTGGTGGCGCAGCGGCAGCAGCGGCGCAACCTGGACTACATCCGCATCGGCCAGGAGGAGGGCGCGAAGATTCTCACGGGCGGCGGGCGCCCGCCGGGACTCGATCGGGGCTGGTACGTCGAGCCGACCCTCTTCGGCGACGTCGACAACTCCATGCGGATCGCCCGGGAGGAGATCTTCGGCCCGGTGATCTGCCTGCTCCCGTACGGCGACGAGTCCGAGGCCGTGAAGATCGCCAACGACTCCGACTACGGGCTGAGCGGCAGCGTGTGGACCGCCGACGTCGCGCACGGCGTCGAGATCGCCCGCCGGGTCCGTACCGGCACGTACTCCGTCAACACCTTCAGCCTCGACATGCTCGGCCCCTTCGGCGGCTACAAGAACTCCGGGCTGGGGAGGGAGTTCGGGCCGGAAGGGTACGGCGAGTACCTGGAGCACAAGATGATCCATCTGCCGGCCGGCGGGGAGGTGTAGAGCGTGGGCGACCGCTGGCAGGTCGAGGTCGACCGCTCCCTGTGCATCGGCTCCGCGAGCTGTGTCCACCACGCCCCGGACGGCTTCCGGCTCGACACGGGACGCCAGTCCCACCCCGTCGAGCCGGAGACCGACGCCAACGAGAAGGTCCTCGCGGCGGCGGAGGCCTGCCCCGTGGAGGCGATCATGATCACGCTGCTGGGGAGCGGGGAGCCGGTGTTTCCGCCGGAGGAGTAGAACGCCCCAAAAAATTATCGTTCGGGGGGTTCCATACCGTGCCGTATGTCCTATTATGAGAAGTGCCTACGGGACGAGTGAGGGAGTTCGACCGGAGTAGCCGACTTCGGCGTGAGGCTTCGGCTTCCGCCGGGGCCGACAGCGACGGTCGGGCTGAGAGGCCGGAAAGTCGGAAGGCCGAGAGGCCGGAAGACCGGAAGGCGACCCCCAGTTACCTGATCCGGGTAATGCCGGCGAAGGGAACCCGTCTCGTAGGTCTTTCTTGTGCGGTCTTTCTTGTGCCTACGACCTGTCCGGGCCCCGCCTGTCCGGATCCGTCAGGTCGATCAGCCGGCACACCGTCTCGATGTCGATCTTCACCTGGGCGATGGAGGCGCGCCCCGACAGCCATGTGATCAGGGCCGAGTGCCAGGTGTGCTCGATGACGCGGACCGCGGAGAGCTGGTCGGGGGTGGGGTCCTCCAGGCCCATCGCGTCCAGGACGATCGCCGTGGTCTGGCGGGAGACCTGGTCGACCTCGGGCGAGACGCTGCGATCGGCGAAGGTCAGGGCACGGACCATCGCGTCCGCCAGATGCGGCTCGCGCTGCAGCGCGCGGAAGGCCCGCATCAGCGTCTCCGCCACCCGCTCCGCCGCCGTCTCGCCCGACGGCGGCTTCTTGCGCAGCGTGCCGTGCATGTGCTCCAACTGGTCCTGCATCGTGGCGACCAGCAGATGGATCTTGGACGGGAAGTAGCGGTAGAGGGTGCCGAGGGCGACCTGTGAGACCTCCGCGACCTCCCGCATCTGCACCGCGTCGAAGCCGCCCCGGCTGGCCAGTTGCGCGCTCGCGTGCAGGATGCGGCGGCGGCGCGCCTCCTGCCGCTCGGTGAGGGGCGGGGATGCGGGGTGTGCGGTACTGGCATCCACCTTGACCACCTTGTTCCCCTTGTCGGCCTTGGCTTCCGCAGGCATGGCTCTCGTTCCGTGACAGGACGTCCGTCGTGGCGTGAATCACCTGATCCACCGCTCACAGCGGCCCTACCTGCCGGTAGATTCAGAGCCTCCTGAACGATCAAGTCTGAAACTTGTTCTAGATTAGCGTCCCGGCGTAATCTCGCGGGGCAGAGCAGGCAGAAGGGGGCCCAGAGTGACCGCTGAGGCCAGTCAGGCGGGGTCCTCCGGGGGCCTGGCCGCTGACGGCGAGCGACCGCTCCGCATCGCGCTCCTCACGTACAAAGGGAACCCGTTCTGCGGGGGCCAGGGTGTCTACGTACGGCATCTCTCGCGCGAGCTGGCCCGCCTCGGCCACCGGGTCGAGGTCATCGGCTCCCAGCCCTACCCTGTCCTCGACGAGGGCTACGACGGCCTGAGCCTGACCGAGTTGCCCAGCCTCGACCTCTACCGCCACCCGGACCCCTTCCGCACCCCGAAGCCCGGCGAGTACCGCGACTGGGTCGACGCGCTGGAAGTGGCGACGATGTGGACGGGCGGCTTCCCGGAGCCGCTGACGTTCTCGCTCCGGGCCCGCCGCCATCTGCGCGCCCGGCGCGGCGAGTTCGACGTCGTCCACGACAACCAGACACTCGGCTACGGCCTGTTGGGCGATGTCGGCGCCCCGCTCGTCACCACCATCCACCACCCCATCACCGTGGACCGCCAGTTGGAACTGGACGCGGCCGAGGGCCTGCGGCGGAGGATGTCCATACGGCGGTGGTACGGCTTCACCCGCATGCAGAAGCGCGTCGCCCGCCGCCTGCCCTCCGTGCTCACCGTCTCCGGCACGTCCCGCCAGGAGATCGTCGACCACCTCGGCGTAGGGCAGGACCGCATCCACGTCGTCCACATCGGCGCCGACACGGACCTGTTCTCGCCGGACGAGTCCATACGGCGCGTCCCCGGCCGTATCGTCACGACGTCCAGCGCCGACGTACCGCTCAAGGGCCTGGTCTTCCTGGTCGAGGCCCTGGCGAAGGTCCGCACCGAGCACCCCGACGCCCACCTGGTCGTCGTCGGCAAGCGACCCGACGAGGGGCCCGTCGCCCAGGCGCTCGAGCGCTACGGCCTCCAAGGCGCCGTCGAGTTCGTCAAGGGCATCTCGGACGCCGAACTGGTCGACCTGGTCCGCTCGGCCCAGGTCGCCTGCGTGCCCTCCCTGTACGAGGGCTTCTCCCTGCCGGCGGCGGAGGCCATGGCCACCGGAACGCCGCTGCTGGCCACGACGGGCGGCGCGATCCCGGAGGTCGCCGGATCCGACGGGGAGACCTGCCTGGCGGTACCGCCGGGTGACGCGGGGGCGCTGGCGGCCGGGCTGGGCCGGCTGCTGGGTGACGCGGAGCTGCGCGGTCGACTCGGCGCGGCGGGGCGCGAGCGGGTGCTGGAGCGGTTCACCTGGGCGCGGGCCGCCGAGGGGACGGTCGCCAGGTACCGCGAGGCGATCGCCCGCTCGGCCGGTCAACCATCGGCACCCGCGAGAGCGTCCGTACAACCAGCCACAGCAGTACCACCGATCGCCACGGCAACAGCCCCCACTGCCGCCACCACCCCGGAAGACCTCCCCGAAAGCAGGGCCACGTGCTGACCGTCGACTTCTCCCGGTTCCCGCTCGCCCCGGGGGACCGTGTTCTGGATCTCGGCTGTGGTGCCGGCCGGCACGCGTTCGAGTGCTACCGGCGCGGCGCGCAGGTCGTGGCCCTTGACCAGAACGCCGAGGAGATCCGCGAGGTCGCGAAGTGGTTCGCGGCGATGAAGGAGGCGGGGGAGGCCCCCGAGGGCGCCACCGCGACGGCCATGGAGGGCGACGCCCTCGCGCTGCCCTTCCCCGACGAGTCCTTCGACGTCGTGATCATCTCCGAGGTGATGGAACACATCCCGGACGACAAGGGCGTACTCGCCGAGATGGTCCGGGTGTTGAGGCCCGGCGGCCGCATCGCGATCACCGTCCCGCGCTACGGCCCCGAGAAGGTCTGCTGGACCCTGTCCGACGCCTACCACGAGGTCGAGGGCGGCCACATCCGCATCTACAAGGCCGACGAGTTGCTGACGAGGATCCGCGAGGCCGGACTGAAGCCGTACGGCACGCACCACGCCCACGCCCTCCACTCGCCCTACTGGTGGCTGAAGTGCGCGTTCGGCGTCGACAACGACAAGGCGCTGCCGGTGCGGGCGTACCACAAGCTGCTGGTCTGGGACATCATGAAGAAACCGCTGGCCACGCGGGTCGCCGAGCAGGCGCTGAACCCGCTGATCGGCAAGAGCTTCGTGGCGTACGCGACCAAGCCACACTTGCCGCGTCTGTCCGAGACCGAAACCGAGACCGAGACCGAAAGCGAAACCGAGACCGCAACCGAAGCCGGGCTCGTTGCAGGGGCGGCCGCCAAGTGACCACCCCCCGGACAGAACACCTCGTCCTGCCCGGGGTCCTCACCGCCGGGCAGGCCGCCGCCACCGTCGCCGGGATCCTCGCCATGCAGCGGGAGGACGGAGCGATCCCGTGGTTCCGGGGACACCACCTGGACCCGTGGGACCACACCGAGGCCGCGATGGCGCTGGACGCGGCCGGCGAGCACGAGGCCGCCGAGCGGGCGTACACCTGGCTGGCCCGGCACCAGAACGAGGACGGCTCCTGGTACGCGGCCTACGCCGACGGGAACTTCGACGACGTCACCGACCGGGGCCGCGAGACGAACTTCGTCGCCTACATAGCCGTGGGCGTCTGGCACCACTACCTCTCCACCGGCGACGACACCTTCCTCGACGGCATGTGGCCGACGGTCTACGCGGCGATGGAATGCGTCCTGCGCCTCCAGCAGCCGGGCGGACAGATCGGCTGGAAGAGCGAGGACGACGGCACGGCCACCGCGGACGCGCTGCTGACCGGCTCCTCCTCGATCCACCACGCGCTGCGCTGCGCGCTCGCCATCGCCGAGGAGCGTGAAGAGCCGCAGCCGGACTGGGAGTTGGCGGTGGGGGCGCTGCGGCACGCGATCCGGCGCCACCCGGAGCGGTTCCTCGACAAGGACCGCTACTCGATGGACTGGTACTACCCGGTGCTGGGCGGCGCGCTCACGGGCGCGGAGGCCAAGTCCCGTATAGAGGCGGACTGGGACCGTTTCGTCGTTCCCGGACTCGGGGTGCGGTGCGTCGTCCCCAACCCGTGGGTGACGGGCGGCGAGTCCGCCGAACTCGCCCTCACTCTCTGGGCGATGGGCGAGTCTGACCGGGCCCTGGAGATCCTCCAGTCGATCCAGCACCTGCGGGACGCGGAGTCGGGCCTGTACTGGACGGGCTACGTCTTCGAGGACGAGGCCATCTGGCCCCGGGAACTGACCACGTGGACGGCCGGCTCCCTCCTCCTCGCGGTCGCCGCCCTCGGCGGGCATGAGGCGACCTGCCGGGTCTTCGACGGCGACCACCTGCCCCGCGGCCTCGACCCGGACTGCTGCGCCTGACTGCTCAGTGCGGGTGCACTCGGTTGGCTCAGTGCCGGTGCATGCGGTCGGCTCAGTGCCGGTGCACGCGATTGGCGATCGCGTGCCCCACGAACAGGTACACGATCGCGGCCAGGCCGTATCCGGCCACGACCCGCGCCCATGCCTCGTCGAACGTGAACAGGTCGTGGGACCAGCCCGCCAGCCAGCGGGCCGCGTCGTGGATGAACTGCACGAACTCGTTCGCGCGGTTCGCGTCCAGCAGGTACATCAGGATCCACAGGCCCAGGATGAGAGCCATGATGTCGGCGACGACCGCGATGATCGTGCCGGCCTGATTGGCACCGTTGCGATAATGAGGGGACATGTCCATCGGGTTGCCCCTCAACCGCGGATGAAACGCGGTGGCCGAAAAGCCGAGGTGAGTGGCGGTCAGCCGACGGGGCCTCGCTTTCCGTTCGCCTTCCGTTCCGCCCGAATTGGTCCTGCCGACGGCTGGTGTTCCTGATGATCTCCGACAATCCTTGCCCCCAGGGGGAGGGCAGGAGAGCCGGTGTCCGAAGCAGACAGACCGCACGCCACATCCGAAGCGGACAGACCGCGCCTCGCGGAGGAACCACGGCTCGCCACCCGCGACCGGGCCCGCCGCCGTCCACGCTTACCACTCCACGTCGTCGTCGCGCTTCCGCTCGCCCTGGCCGGGCTGTTGGCCCTGCTCGTCACGGGCAACGCGCTCCGCCCGTTCGACCGCATCACCACGATCGAGGCCAGGATGGCCTCCAAGTCCGACTACTTCAAAGACCCCGAGGTGCAGCGGCTGCTGCTGGAGCACGGCATACGGGTCGACATCCACCGGCTCGGCTCCCGGGGCATCGCCACGCAGTCCCTCAAGGGCATGGACGTGGTCTTCCCGTCCGGCCAGCCCGCGGCCAAGCTGATCCTCGACCGGCAGGACCGCTCGGTGGACTCGGTGCGTCCCTTCGTCACACCGCTCGTGTTCGGCACGTTCCGGGACTACGCCGAGACCCTGCGGAAGGCGGGCGTGGCCACTCCGCAGCCGGCGACGGCCGGCGGCAGGACGCTCTACTACGACCTCGACATGGGCAAGTTCATGGACCTGCTGGACGGCCTGGACGAGGGACGCGAAACCGGCGACCAGGACGAAGACGGCACGCCCGAACGCGCGGACACCTGGAACGGCATCGGATTCGACGAGGCCGGCGGGCGCAGCAACAGTGGCCGCGTCCTGGTCCGCACCTCCAACGTCTGCGAGTCCAACTCCGCGGGCGCCTACATGAGCATCCTCGCCTTCGTCGCGAACGGCGACAGCACACCGGGCGCCGGGGAGGCCGACGAGGACAAAGCGATGAAGGAGGCCGAGAAGGTCGCCCGGAAGATCAAACCCCTCATCGACCTCCAGGGCATGTGGGCCGACGAACAGGCCGAAAGCTACCTCTCCGACCTCGGCGAGAGCATCGCACCCATCTCCGTGATCTACGAGCACCAGTACCTGGCCCACCAGATCGACTACGAGCACAAGCACCACCGGCAGGACACCGACCGGGTCCTGCTCTATCCCACCCCCTACGCCCTCACCGAGCCACAGCTCATCTCCCTGAGCGACAAGGGCGACAAGCTGGTCCGCATCATCGAGGACGACACCGAACTGCGCCGGCGCGCGATCGAACTGGGCTTCCGCGTCCGCTTCTCCGGCGAGGACGGCACCAGCGACCAGCTCAACACCTACCTGCGCGAGCACGGGATACAGGTGCCGACGCCGAACCGCGACCAGACCAAGGTGTACGAACCCGACCTGGACGTCCTGGAGGAGATCATCAACTCCGTGGGCACCTGCCCGCCGCCCGTGCAGGACACCCCATGAGGAGGTACGCGCGTACCCTCACCGCCTGCCTGACGCTGGCCCTGCTCGCCGCTCTCACCTCCTGCACCCGGGACGAGAAGGACGTCACCCTGCGGGTCCTCGCCAGCCCCGAACTCGCCGACCTCGAACCGCTGTTGGGTGAGCTGAAGGACGACACCGGCGTCGAGCTGGACATGGAGTACCGGGCCACGGCCGATCTGGCCGGCGCCCGCGGCTCGTCGTACGACCTGGCCTGGCCGGCCTCCGACCGCTCGTTCCTGCTGCGGCTGCAGGACTCCGGCGAGCGGACGGCCCGGCCCGAGTCGACCCCGATCATGCGCTCGCCCGTCGTGGTCGGCCTCACCCCCCAGGTCGCCGACACCCTGCGGGACGGCGTGCCCGGCGGGCACCTGTCGTGGGCGGACATCGCGGACGCGGCCGCCGACGGCACCGTACGGTTCGGGATGGCCGACCCGCGCAGCAGCGACACCGGGCGCGCGGCCCTCGTCGGTGTCGCCACCGCGGCCGCCGGAACCGGCAGCGCGCTACGCGAACAGGACGTCTCCTGCGACCGGTTGCGCGGCTTCCGCTCCGGCCAGACCCTCACCGGCGCCAGCTCACGCGAACTCATCACGACCTACAAGGGCCATCAGGACAAGGCCAACGCGCTCATCGCCCACGAGTCGGAGCTCCTCTCCCTCAACGCCACCGACAAGCTGCCCGAGCCCCTGGAGATCGTCCATCCCGAGGACGGCATGGTGCTGTCCGACTTCCCGCTGCTCCTGCTGAACACCGGCGAGCGCACCGCGTACGAGAAGGTGGTCGACTGGCTGCTGGGGGACGACGTGCAGCGGAAGCTGATGCAGCGCACCTGGCGCCGCCCCGTCAACCAGGACGTCACACCGGCCGAGCCCCTGCGGGCGGCGGTCGGCAACGCCCTGTCCTTCCCCGACCGGCTGTCCATCGTGGAGCGACTCGTCGCCGACTACGGGGATCCCGCGCACACCACCACCGACCAGGTGGTGTTCCTGCTCGACTTCTCCGGCTCCATGCGCGGCGAGCGGATCGCCGACCTGCGCGCCGCCTTCGCCGGGCTCAGCGGCGCGGACCCCACCTCCACCGGCAAGTTCGCCCGCTTCTACCGGGGCGAGCGCCTCACCGTCGTACGGTTCGGCGGCGAGGTGCTGCAGGAGCGCACGGTGACCGTGCGGGGCGACGACGATCTCCGTGCCCTGGACAAGGTGGTGGCCGACGGCGCCTTCGACGACTCCACCGCCGTCTGGTCGGCCCTCGACCACGGCTACCGCATCGCCGCGGACGCCGTGCGCCAGGCCCCCGAACGACCCGTGTCCATCGTGCTGATGACGGACGGCGAGAGCAACGCGGGTATCCCGTACGAGGAGTTCCTGCGCCGCCACGGCAGGCTCGGCGCCGACGCGCGCGAGGTGCCCACCTTCCCCGTCCACTTCGGCGAGGCCGACGCGGCCGCGCTGAAGAAGGCCGCCGCGGCGACCGGCGGCCGCATGGTCGACGCGAACCGTTCCTCACTCTCCGATGCCTTCAAGGAGATCCGTGGGTGTCATTGACAGTCAGTGGTGGAGCATGCGGTGGCCGTGGATGGCCGTCTGGCTCCTGACGGCGACCTGCTTCGCCGTCGTCCTCCAGTACGTGCTCGCGCGCTGGGTGGCCGCCCGGCGCAGGCGGCGCCGGGGCGGGGGGCGCATGGTCTCCGGCATGTGCATCTATCTGCACGAGACACGGGTCGAGGGCGTCGCGGACATCCTCGGCATCCCGAAGGCGGACCTGAACGTCTCCCACGAGACCAGCGTCTCCCGCGGCTTCAACGTGTTCGGCAAAATCACCGTCGGCGGTGGCAAGGCCCAGCACGACCGGAGCACCCAGACCCGCACCGAGTACTGGGAGCCCAACACGCCGATGAAGACCATCCGCCTGATCATGGACAGGCTGCGGGAGAGGGACATGGTCGTGGACGCCGACCTGGCCACCGGCCAGCTCGTGCCCACCGCCGCGCTCGCCGACGAGCTGAGGGGCACCGCTGACGGGAGCAGCGCCCCGCTGACCGCCGTCAGGAGGACCTACGTCTCGATCTCCGGCCTCTTCACGGTGCGCAGGGCCGCCGGCGGCGACGTCGTACTCCGCGCCCGCTACGGCAGCGGCGACCCGCCCGCGCATGTGAAGATCACCTGCGAGGAGTCCTGGGTCCGCGAGGAGTTCCGGGTCGACAGCTACTCGGCGGACGAGGAGTTCCCGGCCACCTGCCTGGGCAGGGTGCGGGCCTGGAACCCCGAGACGAGCGAACTCACGCTGGACCCGGTCTCGATCTTCCTGTGAATCCCCGGCATGTGACTGGGAGTTGAGATATGGAACCGAGCTACGAGTTACGAGCTCAGCTCGGCCAGCACCCGCAACGACCGGCGGTCCGGCGCCAGCGCCAACAGGTCCGTCACCGGCCCCTTGCGCCACGACTCCAGCCGCTCGGCGATACGTTCGCGGGGCCCGACGAGGGAGATCTCGTCCGCGAAGGCATCGGGGACGGCGAGCACGGCCTCTTCCTTACGGCCGGACAGGAACAGCTCCTGGATCCGCCGGGCCTCCTCCTCGTACCCCATGCGCGCCATGAGGTCGGCGTGGAAGTTGCGGGCGGCGTGTCCCATGCCACCGATGTAGAAGCCGAGCATGGCCTTGACCGGCAGGAGCCCGTCGCTCACGTCGTCGCACACCCGCACCTGGGCCATGGGGGCGACGAGGAAGCCTTCGGGAGCCCCGGCGAGTGAAGCCTCGTACACCTCGGGCCGGGTCGGCGACCAGTACAACGGCAGCCAGCCGTCCGCGATCCGGGTCGTCTGCGCCACGTTCTTCGGCCCCTCGGCGCCCAGCAGGATCGGCAGATCGGGGCGGAGCGGATGCGTGATCGGCTTGAGCGGCTTGCCGAGGCCGGTGGCGTCCGGACCACGGTAGGGGTGGGCGTGGAAACGGCCGGCGAGCTCCACCGGCGCCTCGCGCCGCAGCACCTGCCGTACGACGTCGACGTACTCCCGGGTCGCGGTCAGCGGCGACTTCGGGAACGGCCGTCCGTACCAGCCCTCGACCACCTGCGGACCGGACAGCCCGAGCCCGAGCAGCACGCGTCCGCCGGAGAGGTGGTCCAGGGTGAGCGCGTGCATGGCCGTCGTGGTCGGCGAGCGGGCGGCCATCTGGGCAACCGCCGTACCGAGCTTGATGCGGGAGGTCCGGGCCGCGATCCAGGCGAGCGGCGTGAACACGTCCGAGCCCCACGACTCCGCGGTCCACACGGAGTCATAGCCGAGCCGCTCCGCCTCCCGCGCCAACGGCACGTGGTCCGCGGAGGGGCCGCGGCCCCAGTAGCCGAGGGCGAGCCCTAGCCGCATGGCGCCTCCAGATATCTGACAGGTTGTCAGTTGACGGCTCCGGCCTGCGACTGTACGACAACGGCCCCCCGCCCGGAAGGGCGAAGGGCCGTTGTCGTAGGGCTGGTGGACTCAGCCGCGCTGGATCCCCGACGTGTCCTGCAGCACGCCACGACGACCGTCCTGCGTCTGCGCGACCAGCGCCGGACCGCGCTGCTCGACCGCGAGGTACCAGGTGCCGGGGGCGAGTTCGGCGATCGGCGTCGGCGAACCGTCCTCCGCGAACAGCGGCCGCGGCACCGGCACGGCGAACCAGAACGGCGAGAAGTCCGCGGCCGGCGGCTGCGCCTGCGGAGCCTGCTGCTGCGGCTGCCCGCCCGGCTGCCCGCCCGGCTGGGCGCCGAAGGGCTGGCCCGGCTGCGGCTGACCGCCGTACGGCTGGCCCGGCTGCGGGGCGCCGGGGTAGCCGTAACCGCCCTGGGGCTGGGCGCCGTAGGGCTGCGGGGCCTGGGGCTTCGGGGCGGGGATGAGGGCGCCCTTGAGGGCCGGGACGAGGGGGGTGGCGATGGCGGCGGCGGCCATGAGCAGGGTGGCGACGAGGGCGAGGATGAGGCCGATGCCGGCGTCGGGGCCGGGGCCGGCCGTCTCGAAGTTGTCGGCACCCCCGGCCGGGTCGAAGATGTTGCCCAGCGCGCTCCACGCGGCGAACACCGTGAAGGCGACGCCGAACTGTCCGAGGTCGAGCCCCGCCACCTTCGGCGTCTGCGGCAGACCCCGAGAGACGATGACGAGCGCGGCACCGATGATCCCCGCCAGAACGACACTGAGCAGGACCGGGCCGCTTGCCCACATGCTGGGGATCTCGAGGCTGTCGGGAGCACCGTCGAGCGAGTAGAGGTCGAGGAATGACGCGATGAACAGCAACACCGCTGCTCCGATCACCACGCCGTCGCCTCGAGTGAGGGAGCGGATATTCACTTCAAAATGTCCTTCGGTTCAGTCGTCTCGTCATCGGTGGAGGCGTCGCTGTCACCATGTCGCCCTCGGGCCGCGGTGTGAAGCGCGGGAGTGGCCTCATCGTAGGGGCGACACTATCGCCCGCCCGAGCAGGGTGTCCGTCGGGACCAACCCAGCGATCACTACCCCCGCACGACACTCACGATTCCCTCAGAGATTCCACGGACGGCCTTCTGACGCCGCGCGCCGCTGGTCAGCGGCGCCGCGTCCTTGCCATCGCGCAGGTTGCCGCACTGATGAACACTTCGAAAACCGTTGACGGATTGAGACTGTGGAGGTCCTGCGGGCCACCAGTCCGTACAGGTCAAGCATGTCCGTGTGAGTCCCCTGCTTCTTGCCGGTGGGTACGTTTGCGCGTACGAGATCGCCGGTTGCGTAGCCGAAGTGTTGCTTGGTGCGGGGCAGGCTGAGGCGGGGGAAGCCGTACCGGTCTGGCGTAGTACGACGGTAGGTTCCGCGTCCGGTCGCTGTCACAACAAGAACGGTTGCCGGGTGACGCGCCACGCTTTCCAGGATCCCGACACAAAGAGCATCTAGTGTGTGGCTTTTCGGTGTTGCAGTGCGCTGGCGATTCCATCTTGTCCGGCCGCCGGAAGACGGCCGCACGTCTTGGTGGCTGGCTCCGAGTGCTTGGATGAGGGCGCTGCGGGTCGCATTCATCGCGGCGGCGTCCCGCAGCGGAGCCTTCGCCTGTTGAACGAACCGCGCTCATGGCCCGAGTATCGAAGGCAACTCGTTCTACATGCTCCGTGCGTACAGGCGCCCAGCGGGTGATCCTGTCTACCCATGCGGTGGTGGTGTCGACGATTCGTTGCGTCGCTTTCTGCTGCCAGGTGCGGGGGACGGTGGACAGGCTCAGCCCACTCATATCCGTACGGACATCCAAGTCCGTACCATCACCGACGTAGTTGGAGGGCGCGCTGCTGGTGCCTCCGACGAAGCTCCCGCGATGCGTTCGCCCATGTTGCGGGAAGGGGGGCGATTGGGCGGGTGTCGGCGGCGCGCTGCAGCGAGCCAGGAAGCCCGTCTGGGTGTCCCGACGGGCTTCTGGATCGAACCTGGATGTTGCAGAGGGTGGACTAGCGGGCGCTGAATGCGTAGCAGACGCCTATCGGCTTGTAAGCCTTCACACCCTTTGCGGTCCACTTGAACTCGACCGGGTTGTACACGTCGAACTGCTTTCCTGAGTACCTCGTGTAGGCCTTGAGGACCCCGTACTTGCCGCGGGGTACCTCCTTGGCTCCACTGACCGTGATGCTGCGGGACTTCGTGATATCCCAGCCGACCGCCGCAGTCAGAGCCTTGTAGTTGACGGAGAAGCTCTTTGAATAAGTGGTGCTCATGGACTTGGTCTCGTCGATGCGGAGAGTGATGGGGCCCCGCCCGGATGCCTCCGCGATCGGTGTCTTGCCGCACTTCCCCGGTATGGACTTGACGTGCTTCGGCTTCGCGTTCGGGTTCCAGGTCACCTTGCCTGCTGCCTGAACGCTGACCGTGCCGGTGCTGCTGGACGACGTGGCGGATTGCGCTTCAGCTGCTGTGCCCATGCCGGCAAGGCAGATGGTCAGGGTGATGGCTGCTGCTGCGGGCAGCCCTCCACGCAGGATGATCTGACGCTTCACTATTCCCCCAGGCTCAGAGGTGAGCAGATCTTGATCGTTCTCGGTCAAGAAGATTCAAGGAGTGGGGCGTGTGCGACCGCAATGCTTTTGAGGTAGATCAGAGCTTGTCCGGGCAACAGGTGGGCCCCGGTCCGGAGAGGGTCCTGTGCGTGGCTATGAGGTCAGGTAGTTCACGATTCCCTCAGAGATCCCTTGCGCAGCCTTCTGCCGCCAGGGGCCGCTGGTCAGCAGTGCCGCGTCCTTGCTATCGCGCATGTTGCCGCACTCGATGAACACCTTGGGAACCGTTGACAGATTGAGACCGCCCAGGTCCGTGCGGGTGTCCAGTCCGGTGCCGTCGCCGACGTAGTTGGAGGGCGCGCTGCCCGTTACGTGCACGAAGTTGCCCGCGATGCGCTCGCCGAGGTCGCGGGAGGCGTCGACGATCGGGCGGGTGTCGGCGGCGCCCGCGTGCACGCTGCCCGGCAGGATCACGTGGAAGCCGCGGTTTCCGGTCCCCGAACCGTCCGCGTGGACCGAGACGACGGCGTCCGCGTGCGCCTTGTTGCCGATCCGGGCGCGCTCGTCCACGCACGGGCCGTAGGGCCGGTCGTTGTCCTGGGTCAGCTTCACCGTGGCGCCCTGCTTTTCCAGCAGAGCGCGCATGCGGTGGGCCACGTCGAGGGTGAACTCGGCCTCCGTGTAACCGGAGTTGGTGGACGTGCCTGTCGTATCGCATTCCTTCCGGTTCGTACCGATGTCCACCTTGCGGTTGATCTCGGCCGTGTGCTGGAAGTTGCCCGGGTTGTGGCCCGGGTCGATGACGATCACCTTGCCCTTGAGGGAGCCGGAGGCGGCGGGGGCCGAGGGTGAGGTCGTAGGTGTCGGTTTCTCGGAGGTGCTCGGGCTCGACTGCGCGGTGGCGGTACCGACCGCCGAGCCCGCCTTTCCGCTCGAACCGCTCGAACCGCCCGAACCGCCTGTTCCGCCGACCACTTCGAACACCAGCCACCCCAGCAACGCGCCCGGCACGAGCGCGGCGAGGGTGACGGCTAGCAGGCGGCGGCGGGGCCGACGGGGCTGGGGCGTTTCGAAATCCGGTCCTACGTACGACACGACAGCGACTCTAACCGCGCCCTCAGATCCCCGTCCCCGTTCGCCGCAGGACGCGCAGCGAGTCCGTCACCGAGACCTCCGTGAACGCGCCGGAGGCGAGAGCTCTGAGGTAGACGCGATAGGGGGCCTGGCCGGTGAACTCGTCCGCCGGGTCCGGGAACACGTCGTGGACGGCCAGCAGCCCGCCCTCGGCCACGTGGGGCGCCCACCCCTCGTAGTCGGCGTTCGCGTGCTCGTCGGTGTGGCCGCCGTCGATGAAGACGAACCCGAGGGGACTGCCCCAGACCTTCGCCACCTGCGGCGAGCGGCCGACCAGGGCGACGACGTGTTCCTCCAGCCCGGCGCGGTGCAGCGTGCGGCGGAACGTGGGCAGCGTGTCCATCAGGCCGATCTCGGGGTCCACCGTCTCCGTGTCGTGGTACTCCCAGCCCGGCTGCTGCTCCTCGCTGCCCCGGTGGTGGTCGACCGTGAGCGCGACGACCCCGGCCTCGCGAGCCGCGTCGGCGAGCAGGATCGTGGAGCGCCCGCAGTACGTGCCGACCTCCAGGAGCGGGAGACCGAGGCGCCCGGCCTCGACGGCAGCCGCGTACAGGGCGAGGCCCTCACCCGCGGGCATGAACCCCTTCGCCGCCTCGAAGGCGGCCAGGATCTCGGGCTTGGGGGCCGCGGGCATGGGGGTCCTTTCGGTCGTACGGTCCGTATGCGCGGGCAGGTGTCGTACGGCTACGGCTACGGCTACGGCTACAGCTACAGCTACAGCTACAGCTACGGCTGCGATCGCGTCGTACGAGCCTGTTGGCGCACCCATGCTGTCGCACCCCCCGTCGGCGAAGCGACAGGGGGTGCGGTGGTGCTGGTGATGCCTGTGCTGGTGGTGCGAGTCAGGCGGAGACCGTCTCCCCGGGCAGCGACAGGTCCAGGGCCACCGCCCGGTCGTCGCCCGCGTGGGTCGCCGACGAGGCGAGCGGGGCGTGGCCGGTGGCGCGGGCGGCCAAAACGTAGGCGCCCTGGGCGGGGACGGCGAGGGTGTAGGTGCCGTCGTCGGCGGAGAGGGTCGCGCCGGCTTGACGGCCCCGGCGGTCGATCAGCGTCACCTTGGCGCGGGCGACCGGGGTGCCGGTGGCGTCCAGGACGCGGCCGCGGAAGCCGCGCAGCGCCTCCTCGGCGTGCGCGAGTACCGCGTCCTCCTCGCTGCTCGCGCGCAGCTGCGGCTCGGTCGCCGGGCGCCGGCCGGGCAGGAAGAGGGCCAGCAGCAGGCCGACCGCCACCGCGCCCGTCGCGATCAGGAACGAGACGCGGAAGCCGTGCATGGTCGGGATCTCGACGCCGCCCACGTTGTTCGCGGTGTTGGCGAGGACCATGCCGACCACGGCGCTCGACACGGACGTACCGATGGACCGCATCAGGGTGTTGAGGCCGTTGGCCGCGCCCGTCTCCGACGCCGGGACCGCGCCGACGATCAGCGCGGGGAGCGAGGAGTACGCGAGGCCGATGCCCGCGCCCAGGACCACCGCGATGACGAGGCTCTGCCAGGCGGCGCTCATCAGGCCCAGGCCGGCGCCGTAGCCGATCGCGATGATCAGCAGGCCGAGGATCAGGGTGAACTTGGGACCGTACTTCGCCGAGAGGCGGGCGTAGACAGGGGCCGTGAACATCATCGTCAGACCGAGCGGCGCCACCAGGAGGCCGGCGACGACCATCGACTGGCCGAGGCCGTAGCCGGTGGACTTCGGCAGCTGGAGCAACTGGGGGAGGACGAGGGAGACGACGTAGAAGCTGACCCCGACCATGATCGAGGCGAGGTTGGTGAAGAGGACGGCCGGGCGGGCCGTGGTGCGCAGGTCCACCAGCGGGGCCTTGACGCGCAGCTCCATCACGCCCCACAGGAGGAGTACGACGGCGGACGCGGCGAACAGGCCGAGCGTGGTGGCGGAGGTCCAGCCCCAGTCGCTGCCCTTGGTGATCGGCAGCAGGAAGAGCACGAGTCCGGTGGAGAGGCCGAGGGCGCCCAGGACGTCGAAGGAGCCCTTCGCGCGCATCGGGGACTCCGGTACGACGAGGAGGGTGAGGGCGATGGCGAGGGCGCCGATGCCCGCGGCGCCGTAGAAGAGGGCGTGCCAGTTGGTGTGCTGCGCGACCAGGGCCGCGGCGGGCAGGGCGAGGCCGCCGCCGACGCCGATCGAGGAGCTCATCAGGGCCATCGCCGAGCCGAGCCTCTCGCGGGGCAGCATGTCGCGCATCAGGCCGATGCCGAGGGGGATCGCGCCCATCGCGAAGCCCTGGAGCGTACGGCCGACGATCATGGGGAGGAGGGCGCTGGTGAACGCGCTGACCAGCGCGCCGACCACCATCACCGAGAGGCTGACGATCAGCATGCGCCGCTTGCCGTACAGGTCGCCCAGCCGGCCCATGATCGGCGTGGCCACGGCGCCCGAGAGCAGGGTCGAGGTCAGGACCCAGGTGGCGTTGCTGGGCGACGTGTCCAGCAGTTGCGGCAGGTCCTTGATGACCGGGACGAGCAGGGTCTGCATCACCGCGACCACGATGCCCGCGAAGGCGAGGACCGGGACGACGGCTCCGCTCGCTCTGGGCGCGGGCTGGTCGGTCGACGTGTGCGTCATTGAGTGAGGCCTCCAGGCCTGGGGAGAGGTGTGCTGCGTGTGTGCTGGGTGAGCCGTGCGGGTTACGTGCGTGGTGAACCCCGTGTGCCTGGGCAACTATTCCGATGCTTCGGCCCACTAACGAAATCTTTGTCTTCTCTTGAACTTGAAGAAGGGCCTGCGCGGCGGTGCCTGGCCTACGCCGAAATACCGATGCAAGGAGCGTCGGCTGGTTGAGAGCATGACATCCATGCTCGGAGCCGCTGACGCCACCCGCCTGTCCCGCCGCCCCAGCACGCCCCCCACCTGGCTGGTCGTGGCGCTCGCGTGCGCCGGACAGTTCCTCGTCGTACTCGACATCTCCGTCGTCAACGTGGCGCTGCCGTCGATGCGGACCGACCTGCACCTGAGCGAGCAGGGCCTGCAATGGGTGGTGAACGCCTACACCATCGCCTTCGCCGGGTTCATGCTGCTCGGCGGGCGGGCCGGTGACCTCTACGGCCGCAAGCGGATGTTCCTCGTCGGCCTCGGGGTGTTCACGCTTGCCTCGCTGGGTGGTGGGCTGGCCCAGGAGGGCTGGCAGCTGCTGGTGGCGCGGGGCGCGCAGGGGCTGGGCGCGGCGGTGCTCGCCCCGTCGACGCTGACGATCCTCACGTCCGCCGTCCCGGAGGGCGCCGCCCGCGCCCGGGCCATCGCGACCTGGACGGCCGTGGGCGCGGGGGGCGGCGCGGCCGGTGGACTCGTCGGCGGCCTGCTGGTGGACGCGCTGTCGTGGCGGTGGGTCCTGCTGATCAACGTGCCGGTCGGGGCGGTGGTGCTGTTCGGCTCCGTGATGTGGCTGGTGGAGAGCCGCGCGGGGGACGGGCGGCGGCTGGACCTGCCGGGCGCGGTACTGGTGACGGCCGGGCTCGCCACCCTGGCGTACGGCATCTCCCAGACCGAGGCCGAGGGATGGACGGCCGCGGCCACGCTGGTGCCGCTGCTCGCCGGGCTCGCGCTGGTCGGCTGCTTCCTCGCCGTCGAGGCCCGTACGGCGGCTCCGCTGATGCCGCTCGGACTGCTGCGGGTGCGGTCGGTGTCGTCCGCGAACGCGGCGATGTTCCTCAGCGGCTCCGCGATGTTCTGCATGTGGTTCTTCATGACGCTGTACGCGCAGAACGTGCTGGGCTACTCGCCGCTGGACGCCGGACTCGCCCTGGTGCCGAGCTCCCTGGCCGTGGTCGTCGGCTCGAAGGTCGCGCCGCGGCTCATGCGGGTGATGGGGGCGCGTGCCGTGGCGGCGCTGGGGACCGTGGTGGCGGTCGTCGGCTTCGGCTGGCAGTCGACGATGAGCGCGGACGGGGCCTATCTGACGGCGATCATGTTCCCGGGGATCCTGATGATGCTGGGCGCGGGCCTGGCGGGGACACCGCTCGCCGCGCTGGCCACGTCGGGGGCGGCGCCCGGTGAGGCCGGGCTGGTGTCCGGCCTGGTCAACACCTCGCGCACGATGGGTGGTTCGCTGGGACTCGCGGTCATGTCGACCATCGCGGCGGCCCGTACCGGGGGCGGGGACGGGGGCGGTCACAGTCCGGAGGCGCTGGCGGAGGGCTACGCGCTGGTGTTCCGGGTGGGGGCGGGCGTGCTGGCGGGCGGAGTGGTGCTGATGCTGGTGTGGCTGCCGCGGAGAATTTCCGCGAGTTGAGGCAACGGTCCGGGCGGTTCGTGGACTCCTTTGTTCATCTAGGAGGTGCCCATGGGGGATCGCAAGGAGGCTCGGGACGAGGAGTTCCAGAGCTTTGTCACCGGCCGCTGGCCGCGGCTGATGCGGACGGCATTTCTCCTCACGGGGGAGCAGCACGCCGCGGAGGACCTGGTCCAGTCGACGCTCGAACAGGTCTATGTGGCCTGGCGCAGGGTCGGCTCGGCGGACGAGCCGGAGGCGTATGTACGACGCGTGATGATCAACGCACACGCGCGCAAGCACCGCAGAAAGCTCAGGGAGTTCCTGGCGCCCAAGGACGACTCGGGACTCGTGCACGAGGTCGCCGACACCGGTGACCGCATCTCCCAGGCCGACGACCGGGGCGTCCTGCTGAAGGCGCTCGCCCAACTGCCCGCGCGGCAGCGGGAAGCGGTGGTCCTGCGGTACTGGGAGGACCTGACCGAAACCCAGACCGCCGAGGCGATGGGGTGTTCGGTCGGCGCCGTGAAGAGCAACGCGGCGAAGGGAATCGCGAAACTCCGCGCCATACCGGGTCTGGCGGAGATGGTGACGAGCGGAGGGCGGACCTGATGAGCGCGGACCGGGAGACGAACCACGACATGACCAACAGCGACATCGCCCTCCTGCTGGCCGACGCCGCGGACGAGGTCGAGATCGGCATAGCCCCCTACCAGGCGGTGATCCGCGGCGGCCGACGCCGTCGCGCACGGCGCTGGGCGCTGGCGGCGGCCACGGCCCTGGTGCTGTCCGGCTCCTCGGCGACGCTGGCGGTGGCTGGGCTGCCGGGTGGGGAAGAGGGGCGGAAGGGGGCGGTGGCCACGCGGCCGTCGCCGTCGACGACCTCGTCGCCGGACGTGTTCACGGCCCAGCGGACGACGCTGGCGATCGGGCAGGAGAACGGCAAGGAGTGGCGGGTCCTGATCGACGTATGGGCGGCGCCGCGCGACGAGGTGGAAGCGCAGGGCCAGTTGGCTGCGATGGGCGAATACGGGGAGACGCCCTCGGACGTACGTGAGCCCTCCCAACTGGTCGGCAAGAGCTCCTTCTTCGTGCGCCGGGGCGACGGTGACCGGGTCTCGACAGTGATCGAGGACGTGTTCACCGCGGAGGACGCCATGTCGGGCACGGACGTCGAAGCCGCGGCGATCGCCCTGAACATCGGCTCCGACGGCCCTTACCGACTGGTCATCGGCCAGGTCGCCACGACGGCCCAGCGTGTCGTGTGCAGCTGGAAGAACGGCACGACGACCGAGGTCGACAGGGCACCCTCGAACACCGAGATCAACAGTGACGAGATGGCGATCCGTAGCGCCGAGGGGTCACCGCACGACTGGTTCGTGTGCCTGGCGCCGAAGGGTACGGAGTACGAGTCGGTGGAGGTGACGAAATAAGGAGGACCGGGTGGGCCGGCCTGTCTAGAGCCACCCCTGATGCCGCGCCTCCCGCATCGCCTCCATGCGGTTGCGGGTGCCCGTCTTGCCGATGGCGGAGGAGAGGTAGTTGCGGACCGTGGACTCCGAGAGGTGCAGCTTGGCGGCGATGTCCGCGACGGTCGCGCCGTCTGCGGAAGCCTTGAGGACGTCGCACTCGCGGGCCGTGAGCGGATTGGGACCGGCGCTGAGCGCGGCCGCGGCGAGCGCCGGGTCGATCACGGTCTCGCCGGTCAGCACCCGGCGGATCGCGGCGGCCAGTTCCTCCACGGGGCCGTCCTTGACGAGGAAGCCGGTGGCTCCCGCCTCCATGGCCCGGCGCAGATAGCCGGGTCGGCCGAAGGTGGTGAGGATCAGCACGCGGCAGTCGGGTGCCTGGTCGTGGAGTTCGGCGGCGGCGTCCAGGCCGCTCATGCCGGGCAGTTCGATGTCCAGGAGCGCGACGTCCGGGCGGTGGGTCAGGGCCGCGTCCACGATCGCGTCACCGGCGGCCACCTGGGCCACCACCTCGATGTCCGGCTCCATCCCGAGGAGCAGGGCGAGCGCCCCGCGCATCATCCCCTGATCCTCGGCGAGCAGAACTCTGATGGATCTGGAGGGCCGGTGGTCCCGGGGCATCTCGTTCACGGCCCAAGGGTAGGGCGCGGGGTCCGGCCTCGCCGTGGGATCACAGGGGAGGCGTACCCGCGTCACGCGCCGCACCCGTCAACTCCGCCGACCCCATCGGCGACCGCACCGATGTGGCCCGCAACTCCACGGACCCCGCCCGCAACTCCATCGACCCCGCCCGCAACTCCACCGACTCCACCGGCAACTCCGCCGTCACCACGAACCCGCCCCGCGCTCCCGGCCCGGCCGTCAGCGAGCCTCCCGCCGCGGCCAGGCGTTCCGTCAGCCCTGTCAGTCCGGTGCCGGGTCCCGTGCGGGATCCGATGCCGAAGCCCTCCCGACGCCCGGCCCCCGCGCCGCCCCCGGTGGCGTCGGCGCTGACCCCACCCGTGCCGTCGTCCGTCACCATCAGCCGCGCGCGCTCCGCCGCGTTCGCCACCGTGATCTCGCAGCGGCTCGCCCCGCTGTGCCGGACGACGTTCGTGACCGCCTCGCGTACCACCCAGCCCAGCAAGGACTCCGTCTGCGCGGGGAGCGGGGTGCCCGACCGGCTCAGGACCAGTTCGACGCCCGCCGCGGACAGCGCCGAGCGCGCCCGGTCCAGTTCCGTCGTCAGGCTGCCCTCGCGGTAGCCGGTCACCGCCTCGCGGATCTCGGTCAGCGCCTGGCGGCCGACGGACTCGATGTCGGTGATCTGGTCCAGAGCGGCCGTGAGGTCGCGGTCGGCCAGCCGCCGCGCCGCCTCCGCCTTCACCACGATCACCGACATCGTGTGACCGAGCAGATCGTGCAGGTCGCGGGAGAAGCGCAGCCGCTCCTCCTCCACCGCGCGGCGCGCCAGTTCCTCGCGGGCCGCCCGCAGCTCCCGTACGGCTTCGGACAGGGACAGGATCGCCGCCGTCACCATCGTGGAGATCCACGTGGCGTACGCGATGTCGAGGCCGCCCCAGCCGTCCTGGAAGACGGAGGCCGCACCGGCGAGCACCGCCACGACCGTGCCGGCCCAGCGCAGCTGCGGCATCCGTACGACCGCGCCCGTCGCGAGGCCGAACAGGGGGAAGAACAGCAGCCAGTTGCCGCCGTAGCCCATGGCCAGACCGCAGGTCACCAGGCCCAGCAGCACCAGCGCCAGCCGCGTGGAGGGCGCCTCCCGCGCCTCCTTCACGAAGGCGCGGAACGCCACGTAGATGTAAAGGGAGTTGAAGGTGATCAACCCGAGGCCGCCGATCCACGGGTTCGGGGTATCGCCCTGGAAGAGGTTGGAGCAGGCGCCGATGCCCATGAGCAGCCACGGCAGCAGGCTGACACCGTTGGGGGGTGGGCCCGGGTGCCGGGAGCCCTTCTCCTCGTAGGACTGTCGCTGATCCTGCGCGTGCTGGTGCGCCAACTGCCACGCGTCCATGCGACACGAGATCTTGCGCAGCCGGGGCCCGGACATGTTCCTTCGCTGGGACATGGATACGACGCTACGCACCCGTCCTCCCGCCGGGCAGATGCGCGTGTACGGACTCCGGCAGGACAAATGTCACGGCGACGCTCAGCTGACACTCCGTCAGGAGCCTTCGGTCAGGAGCCTTCACAACTCCGGAGTGCTGGGCTATACAGGGGGCGCCGGACTGGAACGCGTTCTAGATCGGCCCGAGTCGACCTCGGTGCGGCCGACGGTGCGGACGGCCGTACCGAGGTCTCTGAGCGATCAACCGACAAACCGGTCAAGCGATCAACCGATCAGGAGCCCCATGCCCATCGACGCAGCCAAGGCCATGGCCGCAGAACCCCGTACCGGCGAGATCGCCTGGAAGCAGAAGGACGTCCAGCTCTACCACCTCGGCATCGGCGCCGGCGTCCCCGCCACCGACCCCGACGAGCTGCGCTACACGCTGGAGTCCCGGCTGCACGTCCTGCCGAGCTTCGCCACCGTCGCGGGCGCCGGCTCGCCCGGCGTGATCAGCGGCCTGTCCATGCCCGGCATCGACGTCGACCTGGCCCGGGTCCTGCACGGCGGCCAGAGCCTGACCCTGCACCGCCCCATCCCGGCCGAGGGAACGGCGACCGCGACCTCCCGCATCGCCGCCGTGTACGACAAGGGCAAGGCGGCCGTCCTCGTCATGCGCACCGAAGTCGCCGACGCCGAGGGGCCGTTGTGGACCAACGACGCGCAGATCTTCGTACGGGGAGAGGGCGGATGGGGCGGCGACCGCGGGCCGTCCGTCCGGCTCGAACCGCCCGCCGGCGAGCCCGACAAGGTCGTCGAGCGGCCGATCCACGAGGACCAGGCCCTGCTCTACCGCCTCTCCGGCGACTACAACCCCCTGCACGCCGACCCCGAGTTCGCCAAGCTCGCCGGATTCGAGCGGCCCATCCTGCACGGGCTGTGCACCTACGGCATGACGCTCAAGGCGGTCGTCGACACGCTGCTCGGCGGCGATGTGAGCCGGGTGCGCTCGTATGCCACTCGGTTCGCCGGAGTCGTGTACCCGGGGGAGACGCTGCGCGTCCGCATGTGGCGCGGGGAGGGCGCCGTCCGGGTGGCCGTGAACGCGGTCGAGCGGGATGACGCGGCCGTCCTCGCCGACACCGTCGTCGAACACTCCTGAGCCAGCCCACCGTCGAGGGGAGCCGCACCATGCGCGCAGCCGTACTGCACGAGATCGGCCAGGACAAGCTGGAGGTCTTCGACGACGTCGAGGCGGTGGGCTTCGGCCCCGGCCGGGCGAGGATCCGGGTGCGGGCCACCGGGCTGTGCCACTCGGACCTGTCCGCGATGGGCGGCGTACTGCCGCAGCCGGCGCCGTTCGTGCCCGGTCACGAGGGCGCTGGCGAGATCCTCGAAGTGGGCGAGGGCGTGAGCCACTTGAAGCCCGGCGACCGGGTGGTCGTGTGCTGGCTGCCCGCCTGCGGCTCGTGTCCCGCCTGCAAGCGCGGACAGACCGAGCTGTGCCTGGCCGGGTTCATGAACGCCGGCACCCCCAACTTCAAGCGCCCCGGCGGTGAGGTCTTCGGCTTCGCCGGTACCGGCACCTTCGCCGAGGAGGTCGTCGTCGACGCCGGGTGCGCGGTGCCGATCCCCGACGACGTGCCCTTCGACATCGCCGCCCTCATCGGCTGCGGGGTGACCACCGGACTCGGCGCCGCGCTCAACACCGCGGACGTGGAGGCCGGTTCGTCGGTCGCTGTCATCGGCTGCGGCGGCGTCGGCATCTCCGCCGTCCAGGGAGCCAGGCTCAAGGGCGCCGCCGAGATCGTCGCCGTCGACCCGGTCGCCTCGCGCCGCGAGTCCGCGCTGAAGTTCGGCGCGACGAAGGCGGTCTCGCCCGACGAACTGGCCGACGCCAAGCAGCAGATCACCGGCGGCGAGGGCTTCGACTACGTCTTCGAGGTCGTCGGCAGGTCGGCCACCGCCCGGACGGCGTACGAGACCACCCGGCGCGGCGGAACGCTCGTCATCGTCGGCGCGGGCGCCATGGACGACTTCCTCCAGCTGAACATGTTCGAGCTGTTCTTCGACGAGAAGCGGATCCTGCCGTCCATGTACGGCGGCGGGGACGTGCTGCGCTCCTACGAGCGGACCATCGCCCTGTGGCGGGCGGGCCGCGTCGACCTGGCGGGCCTGATCACGCACCGGGTGCCGCTGACCGAGATCAACGAGGCCCTCGACCAGATGCGTACGGGGACCTCGCTGCGTACGTGCATCGAGATCTGAGGGCCTTGTATGTCACTGCCGCACAGGTCACTTCCGCACAGGTCACTGCCGCTCGAGGGACGCGCCGCGATCGTCACCGGCGCAGGACGCGGACTCGGGCGGGCCGAGGCGCTGGAGCTGGCCCGGCTCGGCGCGGCCGTCGTCGTCAACGACTACGGGCAGCCCGGCCGGGACGGCTCGGGCGAGGCCTCCGCCGCCCCCGCCGAACGGGTCGCCGCCGAGATCCGGGCGGCGGGCGGCACGGTCCTCGCCCACACCGGGGACGTCGCCGACTTCGAACAGGCGGCGCGGCTGGTGGAGTTGGCGGTCGCCGAGTTCGGCCGGCTCGACATCCTGGTCAACAACGCCGGCATCCTGCGCGACCGGATGGTCTTCTCCATGACGGAGGACGAGTGGGACGCGGTGATCCGCGTCCACCTCAAGGGTCACTTCAACACCACCCGCTTCGCGGCAGCGCACTGGCGCGAGCGGTCCAAGGCGGCCGACGGGCCGGTGTACGGGCGGATCGTGAACACCTCGTCCGAGGCGTTCCTCGCGGGCTCCGCCGGACAGCCCAACTACGCGGCGGCGAAAGGCGGGATCGTCGGACTGACGACATCCACGGCCCTCGCCCTCGCCAAGTACGGGGTGACGGCCAACGCCATCTGCCCGCGCGCCCGCACCCGTATGACCGAGGACGTCTTCGCGGGCTTCGACCGACCGGTGGAGGGGCTGGACCCGCTGGCTCCCGAGCATGTGGCGCCGCTCGTCGGCTACTTGGCCTCGCCCGCCGCCGAGCGGGTCAACGGGCAGCTGCTCGTCGTGCACGGCGGCATGGTGGCGGTCGTCGAACGGCCGCGTGTGCAGGCCAAGTTCGACAGCAAGCAGGAGGCTTTCACCTACGACGAGCTGGACGCCGTACTCACTCCGCACTTCGGGCAGCGGCCGCCGGGGGAGACGTTCGCGGCGGCGGAGGTGCTGGGGCTCAAGAGGCAGTAGGCAGCCCGGCCAGTTGCGGGCATTCCAGTTGCGGGCATCCAGTTGCAGGCATACGGAAAGGGGCCCGCGCGTCGGCTGACACGCGGGCCCCTTCTTGCATACCGTCAGGCAGCCGCCTCGGTTTCCTCGACCGGCTTGCGGTGACGGCCCCGAGGGGCCGTCTCGCTGTCGTGGTCCGAGACCGGACCCCGGTGCCGACCGTGGCCGGCGTCTTCCTGGGTCTCGGTGGGCAGCGGCTCCATGGTGCTCGTGTCGCTCATCGGAAAGGTTCACCCCGTCAACATGATCTTTCTAACAGCCGGGCGAGTTTAACCGTCGCCCTACGGGGCGAATCCAGGCGGCCACGCCAACCGGCACTACTTCGTTACAAGACGTGCCAAGGGCGCTTGCTGCAACGGCACGGGGCGGGGTGCTACGGGAGTCGGGGGGTCCGGTTCATCGAGTTCCTCTGCTTCATCTGATTCGCTTTTTTCATTGGGTTCGCTTGATTCGTTTGGTGCCGATGCGGGCTGTGCGGCCGTAACGTCCGGCACCGCCACCCGAGCCACCCCGCACGGCACCTGGGCCGTGGCGTACGGCAGTTGGAGCACCCCGTCCCCGGTCCACAGCCCGGCTCCCGTCAACCACCCCTCGGGCGCCGGGAGATGGCGCATCTGCCGCTCGGCGGGCCGCCACACCCCGACCCAGCTGCCGAGCGGGCCGTCGACACGCAGGGCCACCGCGCAGTTCTCCGGCGTCAGCACCTGCCCCGGCTGGATCGCGAACGGCGTGACACGGCAGTGCGCGGGGCGCAGGCACTCCGGGAAGCGCACCGGCAGTGTGCTGCCCAGCACGCCCCAGCCCACCCGGTCCTGTCCGGGCGACGGCGCGTCCGAGCGGATCAGCAGCAGTCCGCTGTCGGGGTCGGCGAGCAGCAGCCGGTCGTCGCTGTCGGCCGCGATCTGCAACAGGGGCGAGACCTCGCCGCCGCGCTCCAGATCCACCACGACCGTCTTGGTCCGGCCGCCGGCCTCCCGGTCGAGCGCCAGCATCCGTCCCGTACGGTCCAGCCACGCCCCGCCCGAGCAGCGGCCCGGGACCTCGGCGAGGTACTCGGGCCCGAAGGCCCCGCCCGCCACCAGCCACACCACGCTGGAATGCCGGCCCACGGCGAGGGCGTACGCCGTGTCGCCGCCCGGCGCGGGCGGCAGCAGCCGCAGCCGGGTGCCCTCGTCCGGGCACTCGACCGCGCCGAGCGGCAGTTCGCCCGTGCCGGGGCCGGTCGGGTAGAGCAGCGAGAAGGTGTGCCGCCCGTCCGCGTACCGCCGGATGAGGACCCGCCCGTCGCCCATCGGCTGCACCTCGGTGCCTGGCTCCTCCGGCTGGTGGCCGGGCAGTGGTACCGCGTACGGCTCGGGGCCGTCCAGTGTCCAGCGCTCCGGGAACCAGCAGTCGCCGGCCGGCGCGAGGCGGGCGGCGTAGGCTCCGTCCGCGGTGATGGTGCAACCCGGTCGCGCGGTCCGGTCGTCCTCGTCTCCCGCGGCAGGCTCGATGGCACAGGCTGTCATCGTGCGGTCACCTCCAGCGACGAAGCTAGTTTTCGTACGCACAGACGGGGGACCGGCCGACGGCCACTTCACACATAAGGGTGGCCGAGGAACGATTCGCCTGAGGGAACCGGGGCGAATGTGCTGGGCGGGGCCAGCGGCGGCGGGCCGGTTCAGTGGGGGAGAACGGCCAGGTAGCCTTTTGTTCGTGCCCCGTCTGTCTGAAGTCATCACCGCGCTGGAGAACCTGTGGCCCGCCGAGCGGGCCGAGTCCTGGGACGCGGTCGGCACCGTCGTGGGCGACCCCGACCAGGAGGTCTCCCGGGTCCTGTTCGCCGTCGACCCGGTCCAGGAGATCGTCGACGAGGCGGTCGAGCTGGGCGCCGACCTGCTGGTCACCCACCACCCGCTCTACCTGCGCGGTACGACGACGGTCGCGGCCTCCACGTTCAAGGGCCGGGTGGTGCACACCCTGATCAAGAACGACATCGCGCTGCACGTGGCCCACACGAACGCGGACAGGGCCGATCCGGGCGTCAGCGACGCGCTGGCCGGTGCCCTGGACCTCCGTGTCGTACGACCGCTGGTGCCGGACCCGACCGACCCGGAGGGCCGCCGGGGCCTCGGCCGGATCTGCGAACTGGACCACCCGGTGAGCGTCCGCGAGCTCGCCGCCCGGGCCGCCGAGCGCCTGCCCGCCACCGCACAGGGCATCCGGGTCGCCGGCGACCCCGACGCGATCGTCCACACGGTCGCCGTGAGCGGCGGCTCCGGCGACAGCCTGTTCGACGACGTCCGCGCGGCCGGCGTCGACGCCTTCCTCACCGCGGACCTGCGCCACCACCCGGCCTCAGAGTTCACGGCGGCCGTCGCCCCCAGCCCCCTCGCGCTGCTCGACGCGGCGCACTGGGCCACCGAATGGCCCTGGTGCGAGCTTGCCGCCGCCCAGCTCGACGAGATCTCCGACCGCAACGGATGGGACCTGAGGGTCCACGTCTCGAAGACGGTCACCGACCCCTGGACCGCCCACGCGGCCTCCACCCCTTCTGATTCATCTGGAGCCCCCAACTGAACGCCGCGCCCGCAGACCAGATCCGACTCCTCGACGTCCAGGACCTCGACGTCCGCCTGCAGCAGCTCGCGCACAAGCGGAGGTCGCTGCCCGAGCACGCCGAGATCGAGTCGCTGACGAAAGATCTGACTCAACTGCGCGACCTCCTCGTGGCCGCGCAGACCGAGGAGAGCGACTGCGCCCGCGAGCAGACCAAGGCCGAGCAGGACGTGGACCAGGTGCGCCAGCGCGCCTCCCGCGACCAGCAGCGCCTGGACTCGGGAGCGATCACGTCCCCCAAGGACCTGGAGAACCTCCAGCGCGAGATCGCCTCGCTCGCCAAGCGGCAGGGTGACCTGGAGGACGTCGTCCTGGAGGTCATGGAGCGCCGCGAGTCCGCGCAGGAGCGGGTCGCCGAGCTGACCGAGCGGGTCTCCTCCGTCCAGTCGAAGATCGACGACGCCACGGCCCGCCGTGACGCGGCCTTCGAGTCGCTCGACGGCGAGGCTGCCTCGGTGACGAAGGAGCGCGAGGTCATCGCGGGCGCCGTGCCCGCCGACCTGCTCAAGCTCTACGACAAGCTGCGCGAGCAGCAGGGCGGCATCGGTGCGGCCAAGCTGTACCAGCGCACCTGCCAGGGCTGCCGCCAGGAGCTGGCGATCACCGACATCAACGAGATCCGCGCGGCGGCGCCCGACACGGTCGTCCGCTGCGAGAACTGCCGTCGCATTCTGGTGCGAACCTCCGAGTCCGGCCTGTAGGGGCGTACGCGGTGCGGGAGTTCATCGTCGAGGCGGACGGCGGGTCGCGGGGCAATCCGGGGCCCGCGGGCTACGGCTCCGTGGTGCTCGACGCGGCGACGGGTCAGACCCTGGTCGAGGCGGCCGAGTACCTCGGCGTCGCCACGAACAACGTGGCCGAGTACCGGGGCCTGCTGGCGGGCCTGCGCGCCGCCCACGAACTGGACCCCTCCGCCACGGTCCACGTCCGCATGGACTCCAAGCTCGTCGTCGAGCAGATGACGGGCCGCTGGAAGATCAAACACCCCGGCATGAAGCCACTGGCGGCGGAGGCGGCCCTGGTCTTCCCGCCGGGCCGGGTCACGTACGAGTGGATCCCCCGCGAGCAGAACAAACACGCGGACCGGCTCGCCAACGAGGCGATGGACGCGGGGAAGAAGGGGGAGCAGTGGTCGGCGTCGACGTCGAAGGCGGACCTGGACACGCGCGCCGCGAGGACCGCGACTCCCGAGCCGTCGGGCCCTCCGGGCGACGCCACGGCGGGCGCGGCACGGGCGCGGGCGGCCATGGCGGGTGGGCGAGGGACGGCGGCTGAGTCCGCTGAGGCTGGTGCGGCAGCTGAGACTGCTGATTCCTCCGTTCCCGCCGCCAAAACCGCCGCCAAAACCGACGCCAAAGCCGACGCCAAAGCCGACGCCAAAGCCGACGCCAAAGCCGACGCCAAAGCCGGCGTCAAAGCCGCCACCAAAGCCGACGCCGATGTGCGCGCCGCGCGTACCGTGGCCTCGTCGCCCGGGTGGGCGCCCGCCGACATGGGCGCGCCCGCGACCTTCGTACTGCTCCGGCACGGTGAGACCCCGCTGACCCCGCAGAAGCGGTTCTCGGGCAGTGGCGGCACCGACCCGGCCCTCTCCGACGTCGGCCGGGAGCAGGCCGAGCGGGTCGCCGCGGCGCTGGCCAGGCGCGGCACGATCCAGGAGGTCGTCGCCTCCCCCCTCGCCCGTACCCGCGAGACCGCCGGCATCGTCGCCGCCCGTCTCGGCCTCGAGGTCACCCTCGACGACGGCCTGCGCGAGACCGACTTCGGCGCCTGGGAGGGGCTCACCTTCGCCGAGGTGCGCGAACGCTATCCCGACGACCTGACCACGTGGCTGGCCGACCCGGACGCCCAGCCCACCGGTGGCGGCGAGAGCTTCACCGCCACGGCCACCCGCATCGCCGCCACCCGCGACAAGCTGATCGCGGCGTACGCGGGCCGCACGGTCCTGCTCGTCACCCACGTCACCCCGATCAAGACGTTCGTACGACTCGCCCTCGGCGCCCCGCCCGAGTCCCTGTTCCGCATGGAACTGTCGGCGGCCTCGCTGTCGGCGGTGGCGTACTACGCGGACGGCAACGCCAGCGTCCGCCTCTTCAACGACACGTCCCACCTGCGCTGAGTCCGGCCGCCGCCCGGGCCAGCGCCTCGACGCGCCCCCAGTCACGGCCGGCGACCGCGTCCTTCGGCAGCATCCAGGTCCCGCCCACACAGGCGACGTTGGGCAGCGCCAGGTACTCCGGCGCGGAGTCCGGTCCGATGCCTCCGGTCGGGCAGAAGCGCGCCTGCGGCAGCGGCCCGGCCAGCGACTTCAGATACGCCGTACCGCCCGCCGCCTCGGCCGGGAAGAACTTCATCTCCCGCACCCCGCGCTCAAGGAGCGCCACCACCTCGGACGTGGTCGACACCCCCGGCAGGAACGGCACCCCCGACGCCCGCATCGCCTCCAGCAGTACGTCCGTCCAGCCCGGGCTGACCAGAAAGCGCGCGCCCGCCGCCACGACCTCGCTCACCTGCGCCGGCGTGACGACCGTGCCCGCCCCGACCACCGCATCCGGCACCTCCGCCGCGATCGCCCGGATCGCGTCCACCGCGACCGGCGTCCGCAACGTCACCTCGATCGCGGGCAGCCCACCCGCGACCAGCGCCCGGGCGAGCGGCACGGCGTCGGTGAGGTCCTCGACGACGACCACCGGGACAACGGGCGCGAGATCCAGCAGCGATGAGGTCATGGCCCTCATCCTGCCCGCCCACGCGCAGCATGCGCAAAGGGTGTTGCATATAATGCAATGCAGTGGCAATGCAACGGCCTCAGTGGACCTCCGTCACCAACACATCCAGCGCCCACGCCTTCCCCGCCCCCGCGGGGGCCTGAGCCTCCACGACGTACCCGAGATCCCGCAGCGCCTCCACCAGCTCCGCCGGACCCTTGGGAGCGGCCCCGGCCGACAGCAGACTGCGGACGATCCGCCCCTTCGTCGCCTTGTTGAAGTGGCTGACCACCTTCCGCGTCGGCGCGTGCAGCACCCGTACGGTCGCCGTCCGCCCCGCGACCTCGCCCTTCGGCTTCCACGCCGCCGCGTAGGCGGAGGGCCGCAGGTCCAGCAGCAGCCCGCCCCCGGCCGCCTCGGGCAGCGCCGCCGCCATCGGCGTACGCCAGTGCGTGCCCAGCGCCCCGAGCCCGGGCAGCCTCACCCCCATCGAGCAGCGGTACGACGGGATCCGGTCCGTCACCCGGACCGCACCCCACAACCCCGAGAACACGAGCAGGGAGCGGGAGGCCCGCCGTTTCGCGGCCGCGTCGAGAGAGGCCAGGTCGAGGGCGTCGTACAGCACACCCGTGTAGATCTCCCCGGCGGGCCGCGCGCCCGCCGTCCGCAACTCCGCGTTCTTCGCGACCTCGCCCCGCAGCCCCTCGCTCAGCCCGAGCACCTCGCGTGCCTTGCCCTCGTCGCCCACGCACAGTTCGACCAGCTCGTCGAGCACGGCCCCACGGGCCTCGGTGAGCCCCGGCAGCGACAGCGACTCCAGTCTCAGGGGGGCGCCACGGCCGGAGGGCGCCTTGCCTTCGGAGGGCGGCAGCAGGACAAGCACGGGGGGATCTCCTTCGGTCGAGCTCTGCGACAGCGTACGGCGTGTCACCTGGCAGGCTCCGGCCGTCCTCCCGGAGGTACGGGAGGTGCGGCTCACACAGGCCGATCCGGGAGCGGCGAAAGCGCGCTTCGCGCCCGCGTGATCGCCCGGACGAACGCGGTGGCGTCGTCGGCGTGACAGCGGACGAGACGCACCTCCCGGCGGCGGCCGAGGAAGGTGAAGTGGGGGACGGGCTCGGTGAGTTCGAGGGTGACGGAGGTCTGGGCGCCGATGGCGAGGTTCAGTTCGCCGTCGGCCCGCTCGTGGACGGTCCGCAGTTCCCGGCGTACGGACGCGATCTTCTCCAGCGGTATGCGCAGATCGACATGTCCGGCACGGCGGATCCGCAGCGAGCCGCCCTCCAGTACATGCGGCCGGACCACGCTCGCCGCGTGCATCGCGACGACGATGACGATCCCGTACACGTCCAGGACGAACACCACCGCGTGCACGGTCGGCCAGTCGCGCAGCAGCACGGACATCGCCACCGTCTCCACCAGGCACACGAACGCGAAGCCGAACATCATCGCGCCCTGCCCGCCGACGTAACCGAACGCCCGCCCGCCTTGGGTGCCGTGGGTTCGCCTCGCCGCCCACAGCACAAGGCTCACCAGCAGCCGCACCTCGTGCCGGGCCAGGACCAGCGCCGTCCTCATCGGCGCCCCTCGGACAGGATCCGCAGCGCACGGCGGATCGCCTCGGCCTGCGCGGGTGCGAAGTCGGCGTAGAGGGCACGCAGAAAGCTGTGGATGGGGGTCCCCCCGCTCGAGCGAAGCCGAGAGTGGGGGAGGTCGATGTCGGCCTCCGGGAGCATCTCGTGAGGAATCAGCTCGGCGAGGACGCGGGCCGCCTCCGTCACCCGGGGGTCGTCCGGGTCGGCGTCCGCGAGGTCGTCGAGCAGCGCGTACGTCTCGTGCGCCCGCGCCACCGCCTCCGGGCTCCCGAAGGCGGTACCCAGCAGGGCCGCCATCCGCTCCCGCGCCTCCGGCGTCGCCGCCGTGTCGATCAGCGCGAGAATCTCGCGGTCCTTGGCGGCCATGGGGGAGTCGGACGGCTGCCCCACCTCGCTGAACAGGGCCGCCAGCTGGGGCGAGACCGGCCCCTCGACGGGCAGACCGCCCTCCTCGTCCAGCAGGGCGCGCAGCCGCGTCCGCCGCTCCCGGATCGCCGCCTCCTGCCGGGCGAGATCCTGGTCCAGCTCGGTGAGCACCTCGACGAGATCCTTCCCCGCGTCCTCGGCGAGCACGTCCCGCACCTCGGCGAGACCGAGCCCCAATTCGGTCAGCCGCCGGATCCGGGCGAGCACGACGGCGTGCCGGAGCGTGTAGCTCCGGTAACCGTTCGCAAGCCGCTCGGGCTCCGGCAGCAGCCGCAGGTGGTGGTAGTGCCGCACGGTCCGCGTGGTGACGCCGACGGCCGCGGCGAGTTCTCCGATCCGCATGGGAACAGTAGAGACGTTGACGTTGCGGCAGGGTCAAGCGCGCGGCTCGGCGCCTGACGGTGGCCGTGATCGTGTGCCACGATCGAGGGAACGGTTCCCGATCTCACGGACAGGTGATCCGGCGATGTCCCAGTCTGGCGAGCGACCGAAGGGGGGGCGTGACATGACTGCCATGGCCCATGAGCCGCTCACGCAGGAAGAGATCCTGCTGGAGGGGTTCCTCGCCTTGGACACCCCGGAGGGTTTCCGGGCGGAGCTGATCGAGGGGGAGATCGTCGTGACGCCGCCGCCGGACGGGGACCACGAGGACTACATCGGGCTGATCGTGAGCCAAGTGATCAGGAAGTCCCAGACCGACATGCAGTTCTCCGGGAACAAGGGCTTGAAGTTGAAGAAGGCGGACGGATGTCCGACGGATCACGTAATTCCGGACGGCACCTTCGCGCCCACGAAACTGCGGCTCTACCGGGGTGCTGATTCCTGGATGCCCTGCGACGGCGTCGCCATGGTCCTGGAAGTGACCTCGTCCAAGCCCAAGGCCGACCGTGAGGTCAAGCGCCGCTGCTACGCCCGCGGCGGCATCCCCCTCTACCTGCTCGTCGACCGCAGTGCTTCCTCGGTCACGCTGTTCAGCGACCCGGAAAACGATGACTACGGCCGACTCTGCAGCCTCGCCTTCGGCAAGCCACTCACGCTCCCCGAGCCCTTCGCCTTCGACCTCGATACATCGGACTTCCTCTGACATGCGTGAGCAGGCCAAGTGGACCAGGGCACGCCTCGGCCGCTGCGGCCCCCCGCTCGACCTGCTCACCGCCCGCTTCGACCGACACGTCTACGCCTCGCACACGCACGAGCAGTTCAGCATCGGCATCTGCGTCGCAGGCTCCGAGGTCATCGACTACCGGGGCGACCACCTCCGCCCCGGCCCGGGCTCCATCGTCGTACTGGCCCCCGGCGAAATGCACACCGGCCGCCCCGCAGCCTCCGACGGCGGCTACGCCTACCGCGCCCTGTACCCCGACCTCGCCCTCCTCACCGAAGGCACCCTCGGCGGCGGCCCCCCGTACTTCCGCGAGCCCCTCCTCGACGACCCCGAACTCGCCACCGCCCTCAGCCGCGCCCACACCGAACTCAGCGCCTGCCCCGACCCGTTGGAGACGGAGTCCCGCCTCCCGTGGCTGCTCACGGCGCTGGCCCGCCGCCACTCCACCGCCCGCGCGGTGAGCGACACCGTGCCCGGCGCCGCTCACATAGCCCACGCCGTACGGGACCGGCTCGCCGACGACCTCCTGGCGCCCCCGTCCCTCGCCGATCTCGCCGCCGACCTGGGGCTGTCCCGCTACCAACTCCTGCGTGCCTTCCGTACGACGATGGGGATACCGCCGTACGCCTGGCTGGCGCAGTACCGGGTGAACCGGGCCCGCGGACTGCTGGAGTCCGGACTGAAGCCGGCCGAGGTCGCGGGGCTGGTGGGCTTCGCCGACCAGGCGCACCTCACCCGCTGGTTCCGGCGGGTGCTGGGGGTGACGCCGGCGGTGTACCGCAACAGCGTTCAAGACGGGCGCCGCTGATCCGGTGAGCATGGCCGCATGACTGCACGCGGCTGGTTTCTGTTCTCCCTGATGGGAGTGGTCTGGGGCATCCCCTACCTGCTGATCAAGGTGGCGGTGGACGCCCCGCTGTCCCCGTCGATGGTGGTGTTCACACGCTGCGCGCTGGGCGCCGCGCTCCTCCTCCCCTTCGCGATACGCCAGGGCGGCCTGCCCCACACCGTACGGACGTACTGGCGGCCGATGCTCGCCTTCGCGTGCATCGAGATCATCGGCCCCTGGTGGACCCTGACCGACGCCGAACGCCATCTGTCCAGCTCCACGGCGGGCCTGCTGATCGCCGGGGTCCCGATCGTGGGAGTGGCCCTGGCCCGCTTCTTCGGCGACACGGAGCGCTTGGGGATACGCCGCATGACCGGCCTGGGCCTGGGCCTGGCCGGCGTCGGGGTCCTCACGGTCCCGCACCTGACGGGCGGGGACGCCCGCTCCCTCGCCGAGGTGCTGCTGACGGTCCTCGGCTACGCAATGGCCCCCCTGATCGCGGCGCGCCACCTGAAGGACGTCCCGACCCTCCAGCTCATCGCCCCCTGCCTGGCCCTCGCGGCCCTGGTCTACGCCCCCGCGGCGGCGGTGACCCGGCCCGCCGAGCTGCCCTCCACCGAGGTCCTGGCGGCGCTGGCCGCCCTGGGCGCCGTCTGCACCGCGGTCGCCTTCGTGGCCTTCCTGGAGCTGATCAAGGAGGTGGGCCCGACGAGGGCGACAGTCTTCACGTACGTCAATCCGGCGGTCGCGGTGGCGGCGGGCGCGATCTTCCTGGACGAGCGGCTGACGGCGGGCATCGTGGCGGCGTTCATGCTGATCCTGGCGGGGTCGGTGCTGGCGACGGCGGCAGGACCGAAGACGGACCGGGGGCCGGTAGCATGGTCGACACGGCAGACGAGCCGGGCGGACGGCCGCGTGGAGTCCCTCAGGGGGCTTCCCGAGGAACGTCCGGGCTCCACAGGGCAGGGTGATGGCTAACGGCCACCCGGGGTGACCCGCGGGACAGTGCCACAGAAAACAGACCGCCGAGTGCTTTGGCGCTCGGTAAGGGTGAAACGGTGGTGTAAGAGACCACCAGTGCCCAGGGCGACCTGGGCAGCTAGGTAAACCCCACCCGGAGCAAGGTCAAAAGGAGCCGCCGTAAAAAGCGGCTCTGCGCGGACGTTCGAGGGCTGCCCGCCCGAGTCCGCGGGTAGACCGCACGAGGCCGGCGGCAACGCCGGTCCTAGATGGATGGCCGTCGCCCCGAGGACCGCGAGGACTTCGGGGAACAGAACCCGGCGTATAGCCTGACTCGTCTGCCGCTCCTTATTTCATTCCGGGCATTGATCGTGGTCCGACGCCAGTCTGTAGTGGACATTCAGTTGTCGGATGCGATGAGTCGCTGAAGGCGCGCCAGGTGGCTCCTGCGGGTGGCCATGGGTCCTGGTGGTCCGTAGGCGTCGACCTATTTTTTGGCATAGGACAAAAATGCTAGGGTCGATGCCCGGAGGTGATGACGTGCGGATCAGGGGGACTACCGCGGCTGAGATCGCAGGCAGTGTCCGGGACCAGGTCGCTTCGGGAGAGCTGGCGCCGCGGGCGGTGCTGCCGCCGGTGCGGGCGCTCGCCGCCGAGCTGGGTGTCAACCGGAACACGGTGGCCCTGGCGTACCGGCGGCTCGTGGAAGCCGGGGTGGCCGAGACCCGGGGGCGCGGCGGTACGGTGATCGCGGCGGTGCCGCGGCTGGCCCGTGAAGGCGTCGGGGCCGGGGGCGACTGGGTCGACCTGGCCAGCGGCAACCCCGATCCGGAACTGCTGCCCGACATCCTGGCTGCTGCGGCAAGGGGTGGGCGCTACCGCCAGCCCCTGTACGGCGTGCCCGCCGTCGACGCGGGGCTGGCCGAGTGGGCTTCAGCCGACTTCGCCGAGGACATCGAGCAGCCGTTCCGTACGCTGGTGGCGCACGGAGCGGTCGACGCCACCGAACGCCTCCTCAACGCCCACCTCACCCGCGGCGACACGGTGGCGATCGAGGACCCCTGCTTCCTGGCGAGCATCGGCACGCTGCGGCTGAACGGCTACCGGTCCGCGCCGGTCCAGGTCGACGCCGCCGGCATGCGTCCCGACGCCCTGCGGGCCGCACTGGAGGACGGTGCCCGTGCGGTCGTCTGCACACCCCGCGCCCACAACCCGACCGGTGCGAGCCTCACCGAGGAACGGGTGGCCGACATCCGCGCGGTCCTGGCCGACCACCCCCAGGTCCTGGTGATCGAGGACGACCACTTCTCAGCGGTCTCCGCACGGCCTTACCACCGAATCACCCCGCCGGCCACCGCGCGCTGGGCACTGGTGCGGTCCGTGTCCAAGTTCCTCGGACCGGACCTGCGTCTCGCCCTCGTCGCCGCCGACGCCGAGACGACCGTGCGCCTGGAGGCGCGGTTGAGCGCCGGCACCACATGGGTCAGCCTCCTGCTGCAGCACATCGCCCGCGAACTGCTGCTCGACCCCGGCGTCCATGAACTCCACGAACGCGCCCGCGAGGCATACGCACACCGCAGCGGCCTGCTTGTCGACCGGCTGCACGCCCATGGCATCGAGGTCCCTTACCGGCCCGACGGGCTGAATGTATGGGTCGAACTGGACGTCGACGGCCGGTCGGCGGTCGAAGCCCTGGCACAGCGGGGCTGGGCTGTCCGGCCCGGCCACCTCTTCGTCCGTGACCCGTCCACCCACCAGGGCGCCATCCGGGTCACCAGCTCCACCATCAGCGAGCCGCAGGCCGAGGCGTTCGCCGCCGAACTCGCCGCAGTCGTAGCGGAATTGCGTACGACCGGCAGCTGACCATGACCGTTCTCTCGCCCTCGAAGTCCTGTGAAGCCCTATGAATTGCCTTGGAGGAGTCATCATGTTCCGTGGCCTGAGCGCCTTCCCCCTCACGCCCACTGATGAACAGGGCATCGACGAGGCGGCGTACGCCACGCTCGTCGTTCGCCTCGCAGCCGCCGGCGTGGACTCGATCGGTGCGCTCGGCTCCACGGGTGGGTATGCCTATCTCACCCGGGAACAGCGTGCCCAGGCCGTGAAGATCGCGGTCGAGGCAGCCGATGGCGTGCCGGTCATGGTCGGTATCGGCGCGCTGCGCACCGCCCATGTCCTGGCGCTGGCCGAGGACGCGCAGAAGGCGGGGGCCTCCGGTGTGTTGCTTGCTCCGATGACGTATCAGCCGCTCACCGAGGATGAGGTGTTCGGCCTGTTCGAGGATGTCACCCGCGAGTTGTCCGTGCCGCTGTGCGTGTACGACAACCCCGGCACCACGCATGTGCACTTCACCGACGAACTGCACGGCCGGATCGCCCAGTTGCCGCATGTCGGCTCGATCAAGATTCCCGGTGTGCCCGAAGACCCGGCGCAGGCCAAGGCCAGGGTCGACGCACTGCGGGCGCTGATCCCGGAGGCGGTCACCATCGGTGTGAGCGGCGACTGGACGGCCGCCCGAGGTCTGAGTGCCGGGTGCGACGCCTGGTACTCGGTCATCGGCGGTACGTTCCCGCAGACCGCTCTCGCTCTCACTCGCGCTGCTCAAAGTGGAGACGCCGGACGGGCGTTGGACCTGTCCGACGAGCTTGAGCCGCTGTGGGCGCTGTTCCGCCGCCACGGCAGCCTGCGTGTCATGTCCGCTGCCGCTTCTCACCTCGGTCTGACGGGGGAGCCGAACCTGCCGCTTCCCCTGCGCGCGCTGGACGAGGTCGCACGTCAGGACGTCGTCGCCGCGCTGAGTGTCCTCAAGCTCACCGCCTGAGCGTGCGCGCCGTGAACCATTGGACCACCGGGACCGGAGCGGAAGCGGCGAGCGTGTCGACTTCGACGGGTGGCCGCGGGGGCGGTCTGGTGCGTTACGTCGTCGCCGCGGCCCTGGCCCGCACTGCCGACGGGGGAGCGGTCGTCGCCGTCATCCTGCTCGTCACCTCGTCGGGTGGCTCGGGGACGCTCGCGGGTGCGCTCGGCGCGTGCATCACCGCACCGCATCTGCTCGGCCCGTTCGTCGCCCGCCCGCTGGACGTCGCGCGGGACGGACGCAAGGTCATCGCGTCGGCCTGCCTGTTGTACGCCGTCGTGCTCACCACGGGTGTCCTGACGTATGCCCGTGTGCCAACCGTGGTGACCGCGCTGCTGCTGGCCGTGGCCGGCACCTGTGGCCCCCTGCTGACCGGCGGCATCAGCAGCCGGCTGCCCGCGATCGTCGGACCGGAGACGCGGACCCAGCGGCGGGCGCAGGGCTGGGATGTGGCCACGTACGGCATCGGTGGCACTGTCGGTCCCTCTCTCGTGGCGGCGCTGTCGGGCTGGGCCTCCCCCTCCGCTGCCGCTCTTGCTCTGGCGGGCGGTGCCGGTGTCGCGGCGGGTGGCGTGCTCCTCCTGCCCTACGCGCCTGCGGCCCACGGTGGGGACAGGGCTGCGATCCTCAAGCCGGGGCCCACGCTGGCGCTGATGGCTCGCACCGGCCAGCTGCGGCGCACCGTCTACCTGACCATGATCGTCGCGCTCGGTGTTGCCGCACTGCCGATCACCGCGGTGCACATGACCAAAGTCCTGGGTATCGACACATCCACCGCGGCGGTGCTGACCGCCGCCTACGGGCTCGGCAACCTGGTCGGCTCCGCGGTGGTGATGGTCTTCCCGCTCACCGGCGATCCGGACCGCCTCATGCGCCGCCTCGCCCTGGGGGTCGTGGTCGGCCTCGGCATGGTTGCCGCGAGCCCCGTCTTCTCCCTGTCCGTGGCGGCGTACGGGCTGACAGGACTCCTCAACGCCCTTTTCTTCGCCGCCACTTTGGCTGCCCGCACCGAGTACGCGCCCGTGGGGGTTCGCGCTCAGGTCTTCATCTGGGTGGCGGCCTTGAAAATCACGTCGGGATCCGCGGGCACCGCCCTCGCCGGTTCTCTCACGGGCTTGGACGTCCGTCTTCCTCTGCTCCTCGGCGCCGCCGGGATTTCGGCGGCTGTCCTGGCGGCGACGCTCGAGAAACGGACCGCAGGGAGCCTCGCAGGTTCACGCTGACCGAGCATGGCGGGCACCTCTCGGGTGCCCGCCGAGCGAGTCACCCGACGCGCGTCGCGGCTTTGGCTGTCTCCGACCGGAAGCCGTGGCCGAGCTCGGGCGCGAGCCCGTGGTAGTGGCGGAAGCTGTAGATGAGCGGGCTCCACACACCGGGGTCGATGTGGTGTAGATGAGCGGGCTCCACACACCGGGGTCGATGTGGTGCGTGCCGGGTACGACGATGCGCTCGTCGGCGTGGACCCGGACCACCTCGCACTCGACGGACAGGAACCGGCCCTTGCAGTCCGGGCTCAAGGCGATGGACCTCGCCTCCAGCTGGAGGGGAAATCGCCGCGATCGCCTCGGCGGGCCGCTCGGCCCCCGAGGCCACCCGGACTCCGGCAGCGGCGCAGATCGGGCTGGCACGCCCATCCGGGATCCGGCATGCCGTTGTCCTTCACCGGCTTCGCGGTGGAGGGCCCGATCGCCAGGACCGTCGGCGACGTACGCCTCGCGCTGCGGGTCATGCAGGCTCCGGATCCTCGGGACCCGATCGCCGTGCCCTTCGAGTCCCCGAGGTACGACGCCGGCCAGACGCCTAAGCGAGTGGCGATCGTGACCGATCCGGGCACTCACTCCTTCGCCGGCCGGGGCCGTCCCGAGACGGAGGACGCGGTGCGGGTGGCGGGCACCTGGCTCGCCGAGTCCGGCTACCAGGTGGAAGAGGTGTCTCTCCCCCTCCTGGACGACCGGTGCCGTGAACTTGTAACCCACCAGTGGGCGAACACCGGGCACCGTTCCTGGGGCTGCCGGGTCTCGGTATCGGGGCGGTCCGTGACGGTGGTGCACCTCTGGGCATCCAGCTCATCGGCCGTGCCTTCGACGAGGAGTCGCTGTTCCAAGCCGCCGAGGTCATCGAACGGCGGTCGGGCCTCACCACCCCGATAGACCCTGTTCGCCGGGCCTGAGGATCCGGCTGTCGGCGGCGGCTCCCTCGGGCGGGCTGCCGCCGGCTGCCGACGCAGCCGTGGTCCTGTGGCTTCCGCCACGGCGGACGACGCACCTGTGGCCTACGCTCAGCGCATGGCGGAGGCTCCCCGCACCACAGCCCGACTGCTGGACACGGCCCTGGCGGTACGCGAAGCCGCGTTGCATGCCGCGCGCGGCACGGCAACCGTCGACGGAGTCCTCACAGCTCTTGCGGACCTCGTCCCCTTCGAGATGGCCGGTTTGTCCAGGTGGGACGAGGCTGCCGGCCGTCACGTCAATCTCACCGACGCCATGCCGCGTGCCGCGGCCGGACTCATCGAGACCGAGTTGCACCGGGATCCGCTCTTCGCCCGCATCCAGCGCACGCGCGAGGCTCTCTGGCTGTCGGACATGCCGCGGCAGCTGCGCCGCATGTCGTCGATCGTGCGCGACATCGTCGAACCGTCGGGTTTCACCGAGGGCACCACCCAGTGCCTGTTCACCACGGACGGCCGCTACGTCGGGGTCCTCAACATCGGAGTGACCCGGCCGTCCGAGCACCTCCTCCCGGTCCGCCCCGTGGTGACCATGCTCACCGACTCCCTGGCCGCCGTGGTCGATGGCCTGCGGCAAAGTGACACAGGCGACCAGCCGTGCGAACCGGGCGACGGCGTCTGGGCCATGACCGTTCCTGATTCCCCAGGTGCGCCGTTCGTGTCCGTCAACGGCGGCCTGCTACGGCGTCCTGGGGCCGACGGGGTCTTGCTGAGCGATCGCATCCGCACCACGGCACGGTCTCGGCCGTTGCCGACGACGATCCTCGTGATCCACGCGCAGCAAGTGCTCGAAGTGCGTCTGACACGGTCCGGCACCGCGACCCAAGCCCTCTGTCGGCCATGCGCTCGTCCCGGCGGACTGTCTCTCCGCGAACTCCAGGTCATGGCCGAACTGACCTGCGGCCGGACGAACCGCGAGATCGCCGGCAACCTGTCGATCGCAGTGCGCACCGTCGCCACGCACATCGAGCACATCTTCGCCAAACTGGACCTTCCCAATCGCGCCGCAGCAGCCGCCCGAGCGGCCGCTTGGGGGCTCGAGCCGATCCAGCCATGACGCCGGACAGCGTGCACCGATTCATCCGCAGCCTGGTCGGCGAGGAGAGCGACCTTCCAACCGAAGGCGCCGCGGCCGAGGCAGAGGGGGCACTTCCGGAGTCGGCGGCGGTGTGGGCGGCGCGGCTGAGCCGTCACCTCCTCGAGAAGACCATTTCCACGATGTCCCCCGATGAGGCGAGCACGATGGCCGCGGTCCTGCCGGGCGCGGTCGAGCAGCGTCTCATGGTGATGCTCCGCAGGCTGGACGGTGACACTGCTCCACTCGGACTCGCTCCCGAGCAGGTGGCACTCATGCACCGGTTGGTGCACGTCGGGCAGCCTTACACCCACTTCCTCCTGGGGTTGCAGACGACGCGGCGCGAACTCACCGACCAGGTGATCGAGCATCTGAACAAGTATCAGCCCGAGCATGAGCGCCCAGCCCTCATGCGGTTCCTGATCCCGTCCATCGGGGCGTTCTTCGACGAGACCCTCGACGCGATGCTCAGTGAGTACCTGGCGGAGCGCGAGCGGCTCATGGCGCAGGAACTGTCGAACCGGCAGCGGATGATCTCCGCCCTCGTGGCGGGTCAGCCCGTCGCGAGCGAACACGCCCTCGACGTCCTCGGCGTAGACCTCGACCACCATCACCTGGCCCTGGTCCTGTCCCCGGTCGACAGCAGCGGGCCGGCACTGGACGTCCACAGCGACATGGGCAGGACGGCCGCCGCCGTGGCGGACTCCCTCGGCGCCGGCCCGCCGCTGACCTTCCTTCCCGACTCCGCTCCGATGTGGTGCTGGATCAGCAGGCCCACACCGTTCCCCGACGACTGCACCGACGCCCTGTCATCCGTCTGCGCCCAGCGACCGGTGCACATCGCGGCGGGGGTACCGGCATCCGGAGCGGCAGGCTTCCGGCGCAGCCACCTCGCGGCGCTCGACGCGCACCGGGTGGCGGAGACCGCGGGTGACCGGGCGCTGACGACGTACCACGACGTCGGACTCGCCGCGCTCCTCAGCGCGGACCCGGAGCGGGCACGGTGGTTCGTGGGCGAAGAACTGCGCGACCTCGCCGCAGAGGATCCGAAGACCGCCGACCTTCGCGCCACCGCCCTCGAGTACCTGAGAACGGGCCAGAACCTGCTCAGCACCGCCGCCGCGCTGCACGTCCACCGCAACACCGTCGTATACCGTCTGAGGAACATCGAACGCCTGCTCGGCCGAAGGCTTGAGGAACGTCCACTGGAGATCCATGCCGCCCTGGCTCTCATGGAGCGGATCGGAACGCTGTGACGGTCCTGTTCCGCACAAGGCCAGAACAAGGCCAGAACAAGGCCAAACGGTTGTCGCGGTCTCGGGGACGTGAAAGAGGCCCGACCGGTCCGGCGCCGCGAAGGTGACCTCGCGTCACCGGACCGGCCGGGCCCGGGGGAAGCAGTCGGCTCAGCGGGGCGCGTCGCGTGCCCCCGCCGCGGAGACGCTGTGCACGAAGCGCGCCAGATCGTGACCGAAGGACTCGTCGTCGAGTCCGAGCACCAGGATCTCCGACAGATGGGTGTGGCCCAGGACCGTCACGAAGGGCGGGATGACGCCGTGCGCGGCGAGCATCGCGTCCAGCAGGCCGACGGCCTGGCGGTGGAAGTCGGGTATGTCCAGCTCGGCGACGCCCACCAGCATCGGGACCTGCGAGCGCACGAGCCCGGGGACGGCCGACTGCTCGGCGTACTTGGAGGCGTCCTCGCCGTAGTAGACGGTGAGCGGGAAGTTGCGCTCCGCGGTCGGCGGATCGTAGATCCCCGAGAGCAGGACCGCACCGGCCAGGTCCTCCGCGCCGGCTCCGCCGTCACCGGCCAGGTACGACGCCGCATTCGTGGCGCCGGCCGACTGGCCCATCAGCACGATCCGGTCCGGGTCTCCTCCGTACTCCGCGATGTTCTTGCGGATCCACGCCACGCCGGCCGCGATGTCCTCGGCGCCGGACGGCCACTGGTGCTGGGGCGCCAGCCGGTACGACATGTTGACCCCCACCATGCCGTGGCGTACCGCCCAGCCGCCGATGTGGTCGTACCACGGCGTCTTCGGATCGGACTTGTCGCCGGTGACGTGGGCGCCGCCGTGCACGAACAGCAGCACCGGGGCGCCTTCCGCGGCCGGGCTGCCGGGGGTGTGGACGTCCAGGAGGTGGCGGGGGTCCGAGCCGTAGGACAGATCCCGCTCCACTCGCGGGGCCAGGTAGCCGCGCTCTTCGTGCAGCGGCGCGAGCAGGTCGGTCAGCGCCTCGAAGAGTTCCGGCGTGAAGCCGCGGCCGGCGGCACGGATCTGTGCGAGCACCCCGGCCGGAAGCGTTGTCATGATCAGTGGTTCCTTTCGTCGGGCCCTTGACCGCTCGAGTCGTCAGGCATTCGCCTGCTCGAGTTCTTCATCGGCGATCCAGTTGGAGTGGAAGCCGAACTGGGGCCGGTGCGGAACCTTGATCCGGGCGACAGGGCCGGACGCGAGGTCCTGAGCGGGCAGGATCAGCACCTCGGTGGTCTGCGTCGGCACATCGATGGCGTACCCCAACACCCAGCCGTCGTCCTCGGCCGAGTCCGCGGTGCGGGGCACGAACACGCTCTCCACCCCGGCCTTGCCGTCGCCGTACTCGTAAAACTCCGTGCTCTGCTTCTGCACGTCCAGCTTGGCGATCGCGCCGGCGCCCTCGATGCGGTTGAAGTAGCCGTAGCGGTGCTGCTTGCCCGTCATCCGGTCATCCAGCCGCGGCATCTCCAACCCGATGTCGCTCATGGTCTCGATCTTGCTTGTGCCGGTCACCGGGTCGAGGATGTACCGGTCCAGCCGTGAGCGGGATTCGGTGGGACCGCTCAGGTCGTCCACGAACACCTTCGGGGAGCTGCATGCGTCGACCGCGACCTTGCCGTCGGGCAGGTCGAAGGCATTGAGGATGTGGAACACGTGGGTCTGCTGGTCGACTGCGCACCACTTCACGTCGGCCGTACCACCGTCGCGGGGCACCAGCCCCCACCGGACCGACTTCCCCAGATCCCACACCCAGGGGAAGTCGTGGCCTTCGCGGTGAATCCGCTCGTTGAACTCGAGCGCACCGTCAAAGAAGATCGCGTACTTTGCGGTGATCGCCATGTCATGAACCTGTGGCCGGCCGTCCACCGGGATGTCGACCGTCTTGTTGATCTTCCCGTCGGTGCCGAGGACCTGGTAGCTGACGTGGTCCCACTGCCAGAAGTAGGAGAAGCCGTGCAGCTCACCGCTGTCGGGATCGCGGTGCGGATGCCCCGTCCATGAGCCGTTCAGCGTGCCGCCGAAGTCGCACCGCGCGACCGACTCCAGCTCGTAGCTGACCTCCACGGGCAGCGCACCGGCCTCAGAGAACGCGTACGTCCTGCCCCCCACCGCCCACACATGCGTGTTGACCACGTTGGCCTCGACGAAGCGCGGCCCCGTCATGTCGCGGCGCGACAGCGGCTCGGGCCCCGGCAGCCGTGGCACGCCCAGGTGCGGCGTGGTCAGCTCGTCACGGACGAACCGGTTGCGATACCACTCCGCCCGGCCCTCCCGCAGCCGCACCCCCGACAGCATCCCGCTGCCCGTGAACCAGTTGTACGTGCGCGGGTCCTCCGGGTCGAACGGGCTGGCGTTGGGCCCGCACCATACGTAGCGGCCGTTGAGCTCCTCGGGGATCTTGCCGACCACCTCCAGCTGATGGGCGGTCACCTCCTGCTCGACGGGCGCGAAGGGGTCGTCCAGGAATCGGTTCTGCGGCTCCTCACCCTGCCCCCACAAATTGGTGATGGGGCGACCCGAGTCGTTGCTCGTCTCTTTCATGTCACTCCTGACTTCGTTACCGGGTCCCGTCCGGTGCCCCCAGTCGGGGGACTTCCTGCGTGCCAGCCAGTGTTGGTCCGCCGAAGTCGCACGTCATCGGGCCTCCAGTCCAGCGTTCGAGCTGTCGTTCATATCCTTCGTACAAAAAGTCCGGGCCGGGCCTCAGCCGTGCGGGGCTCGGTCCGGCAACGAGGGGATGCCGGGCGCTCGGGGATGTGTCGCGCGTTCTGTGAGACGTATTGACTCACAACCATTTTCGATACATGCTGTCTCATAGATGGCGACGGAGGGTCCGTGCAGACGGGCGCCGCTGCCGTCCACCGTCATACGGGGGCCCGTTGCGGCTCTGCCGACCCAAGGAGAGAGCTCATGTCCGTGAATGAGAACGCCGTCGCCCTGCGCTTCGCCGACCGCGCCACCGCTTATCAGGCGCTCAGCGAACTGAAGTACCTCAGCCCCGCCACGACCGAGGTCCGTGCCGCCGTTCTGATCGAGCGCCTCGAGGACGGCGCGGTGCGCGTGCCCGAGGGCAGGGACGGCGAGGAGGGGAGGAATACGGCGGTCGGCGGGCTGGTCGGCTCGCTCGTCGGCATCCTCGGCGGACCCCTCGGCGTGCTGATGGGCTGGGGCGTCGGCGCGCTGATCGGGGGAGGCCACGACTACAAGCGGGCCGAACGGGCCACCACTGCCGTCGGCGTCTTCGCCCAGCAGGTCCCGCTGGGCGGCACGGCCATCCTGGCCGAGGTCAGGGAGTCCGACACCCAGGCCCTGGACCAGCTGGCCATGCGCTACGACGCCATCCTCGAGCGCCGCCCGGCCGACTCCGTACGCAACGAGCTGAAGGCCATGGAAGAGGCCGCCGAGCAGGCGAGGAAGGAGCAGGCGCGGCAAGAGCGGGACCGCAAGCGCGCCGAGCGGAAGACGCGGCACGGCGCCTCGACGCACAAGCCGGCGGCCACCGCGTAACCGGGGCGGGCCCTCATGGACGCGGGGCAACTCCCCTCGGCCCCGCCACCCTTCACTCCCCCACGAGGAGTACACGTCATGCGAATCCTGTTCAGCGCCCCGGGCTCGGCCGCGCATGTCTTCCCCATGGTCCCGACCGCCCAGGCCCTGCGGTCGGCCGGTCACGACGTCCTGTTCGCCGGGCAGGCCCCGATCACTGTGCTGAGGCCGACCGGGTTTCCCCTGGTCGAGGTGGGCGACGGAACCACCACGGCCGAGATCTTCGCTCGCTTCGGCACGAACGGGCCGAAGGAGCTCACGCAGGAGGAGATCAACCGCCTTGCCGTGATCGGCTTTGCCGAGCACAGCCGGTCCGCCCTGGGCGACCTGTTCCGGCTGGCCGAGACGTGGCGGCCGGACGTGATCGTGCACGCCACGATGCAAGGTACGGCGCCACTCGTCGCGGCCGCGCTGGGCATCCCCACGGTGGTGCACAACTTCGGTGTGACCGCGGGCCTGCCCTACGTCGAAGGGATGGCCGCCGAGTTGGCCGACGAGTACCGGGCCCGCGGGGTGACCGGGCCGCCCGAGCGCACCGTGCTCGACGTGGTCCCCGCCTCGCTCGGCGGCGACGGCACGGGCTGGCGGGTCAGGTACGTGCCGTTCAACGGCGGCGGCCCGGTGCCGGCGGACCTGGTCGCGCGCGGCGGGCGGCAGCGGGTCGTGGTCACGCTCGGCACGGCGCTGTCGCGGACGGCAGGCGCGCGGTACGTCGACCGGCTGATCGAGCAGGCGGCCACGGTGGACGCCGACTTCCTGCTCGCCCTCGGCGGCGCCGACCTCACGCCGCTGGGTGAACTGCCGCCCAACGTAAGGCCGCTGTCGGACTGGGTGCCGCTCGCTCAGCTGCTGGCCGGGTGCGACGCCGTGGTCCACCACGGCGGAGCGGGCACCATGATGGCGGCGGCGGCCGTCGGCATCCCGCAGCTGTTCCTGCCGAGTGGTGCCGACCACTTCACCAACGCCGCGGCCGCCGTTGCGCAGGGCTTCGCCCTGCGCGCCGAGCCCCAGATGGTGGACGGCGACCTGCTCGACACCCTCCTGAACGACGACTCCCTGCGCAAGGCCGCCCTTGCCATGCGTGACGAGATCGCCGCGCTCCCCTCCCCGGCCGGCCTGGTGGGCGACATCGAGGACCTGGCGACGGCCGCGCGCTGAGCAGCGCGTCGCCTCCCACCCTGGATGTCAGCCACCTGCCCCGAGCATCGACAGGAAAGGCGAATGTGAGGAGTCGAGCGCCGCTGCGGAGGTCGGGTTGTCCGAGAAGGCGGCGTCCGCCTCGCCGATGAACTCCCGCTGCGGGTCGGGCGGACCGCCATGTCGCGAGCGCAGGTGACATAGGTGCCGGGCACCGAGCCCTCTCCGGATCAACCCGTCGAACGCTGCCCGCGCCAACTGCGGCGAAGGCGTCGGTTCTACTGGTTACAAAATTTGAAACCTGTAACTTCAACGTTGTACGGTCGAAGGTATGGACGCAGAAGTCGCCACTGGTGGCGGAAAATCTCTGCCGAGTTCGTTGGTCTGCCTGGGATGGCCCGGCCGCCGAAGTGGACGAACTCGCCGCCGGCTGCGCGGAGCCGGGTCGCTGTGGCCTCCTGCTCACGGTGGCGCCGCCGCGTATCCATGGCCTGACCGGCCGGGCCGCCGCATCGCTGTTCAGCCGCGGGGCGGAGGGCAGGAGCGCCGGTCGTTGGCACGGCTGTTCAGTTACGCAGTCAGCTTTGAGTACGCAGTCAGGTGTTTGTTCACCGGGAGGTAGGAGTCATGGAAACACGGCAGTTGGGGACCGGTGGTCCGCGTGTCTCGGCGTTCGGTCTGGGTTGTATGAGGATGTCGAACAGGACCACTGCGGCGGATGAGGCGGAGAGTATTGCGACCATCCGTGCCGCGCTCGACGCGGGAGTCACTCTGCTGGACACCGGCGACTTCTACGGAACGGGTCACAACGAGGAGTTGATCCGACGGGCGTTGTCCGCCGGGGGCCGCGAGAAGGCCGTTCTCAGCGTGAAGTTCGGCGCGATGACTGATCCTGGTGGGCACTTCGGCGGCATGGACGGGCGCCCGCAGGCCGTGAAGAACTATCTGGCCTACTCGCTGCGGCGCCTCGGCACCGACCACGTGGACATCTATCGGCCGGGCCGCCTCGATCCGACGGTGCCGATCGAGGACACGATCGGAGCCATCGCCGAGATGGTGAAGGCCGGTCACGTGCGCGCGATCGGACTGTCGGAGGTCGGTTCGGAGACCATCCGGCGGGCTCACGCGGTTCACCCGATCGCCGATCTGCAGGTCGAGTACTCGCTGTTCAGCCGCGGCATCGAGGGCGGTGTCCTGGACACCTGCCGGGAGCTGGGCATCGCCGTCACGGCCTACGGGGTGCTCTCCTACGGGCTGCTGAGCGGCAACTGGACGCGGCAGGCCCCCTCACCGACCGACCTTCGGGCGCTGCTGCCGCGCTTTCAGGACGGCAACGTGGAGAGCAACCTCAAGCTGGTCCAGGCACTGCACGAGATCGCCGATGCCCGCGGGGCCACGGCGGCGCAGTTGGCCATTGCCTGGGTGCTCGCCCAGGGCCGCGAGCTGGGTGACATCGTCGCCATCGTCGGGTCGCGCACGCGCCAGCAGTTGGCCGAGGCGCTGCCGGCGGCCGGGCTGGTCCTGACCGAGGAGGAGCTGGCAGCGATCGAGCAGGCGGTGCCGGCCTCCTCGGTCGCCGGGGACCGAGGAGCGCAGGGCACGAAGGACGGGGAGCGCTGAATGCGTTCGGGCACGGCGCTGGACGCCGAGACCGTCCTGGCCGCCACCGAGGACGTGCTGCGTCGCTACGGGCCGGAGAAGGCCACGGTGCTGGACGTGGCGCGAGCTCTGGGCGTCAGCCACGCCAGCGTCTACCGGCACTTCCCGTCCAAGGCGGCACTGCGCGAAGCCGTCACCCGGCGCTGGCTCAGCCGCGCGCACGGCAACCTCGCGGCGGTCGCGGCCGACACCCGTTTCGCAGCGCCCGAGCGGCTGCGCGCCTGGCTCACCGCGCTGTTCGCCTCCAAGCGGGCGGTGACGTCCGAGGACCCGCAGCTCTTCGCCACGTACCGGGTCCTGGAGACCGAGCACAGCAGCGCGGTCGCCGACCACATAGCCGACCTGATCGAGCAACTGCGCGTCATCATCGCCGACGGGGTCAGCAGCGGGGACTTCACCTCGGCCGACCCTGCCGCGACGGCGCGGACCGTCTTCGAAGCCACCATCGGCTACCACCACCCCGTCCACGCCGCCCAGTGGCAGGCCCCAGGGGCGGACGCCGCCTTGGAGGCCCTCTGCACCCTCCTCCTCGACGGACTGCGCCCACGCTGACCCCACTACCGTCCCCCACCGGCCTGCCGGCGCACTTTTCCTGACCGCCGTGCGCACAGGCATGGAGCGCCCGGCGAGCCAGGAGTCCGCCGGTGATGAGGACGACTCCCCGGTTCGGTACGTCGGACGCTCCGTGGAACTCCTGCACATTCTGCTGTCCCGCGACGGTCGGTACGACCACGTGCGTGCCCGGCCGTTGCGTGTTCCCTCGCCTCACCCATCCACTTAAGGAGCCCCCCTTGAGCGACTCGACCCCGGCCGTGGAAGCGGAGGAACACAACTCCTCCGGCACGCCCAGACACTTCGGCCTCATATTCGCCGCCCTCATGGCCGCGATGCTGCTCGGGTCCCTGGACCAGACGATCGTCAGCACCGCGCTGCCGACCATCGTCGGCGAGCTGCACGGCGTGAACCACATGGCGTGGGTGACCACCGCGTACATCCTCGCCGCCACCATCGCCATGCCCGTCTACGGCCGGCTCGGCGACCTGCTCGGCCACAAGGCACTGTTCCTCGGCGGCATCGGTGTCTTCCTCGCCGGCTCCGTGGTCGCGGGCGCGGCGCAGGACATGACCGTGCTGATCATCGGCCGGGCAGTACAGGGTCTGGGCGGCGGTGGGCTGATGATCACCTCGCAGGCGGTCATCGCCGACCTGGTCCCGCCGCGGCAACGCGCGAAATACATGGCCCCGATCGGTGCCGTCTTCGGCCTCTCCGCCGTCGTCGGACCGCTGCTCGGAGGCTGGTTCACCGACGGCATCGGCTGGCGCTGGTGCTTCTGGATCAACCTGCCGGTCGGCGCCCTGGCCCTCGCCGTCGGCGCGTACGCCCTGCGCGTACCGCGCAGAGCCGTCAAGGTCACCTTCGACTACGTCGGCTTCGCCCTCATGGCGGCCGCGGTGACCTGCACGGTCCTGGTGACCACCTGGGGCGGCACGCAGTACGCCTGGTCCGACCCGCTGATCATCGGCATGGCCGTCGGCGGCCTGCTGACCTGGGTCCTGTTCTTCCTCTCCCAGGGCCGTGCCGCGGAGCCGATCATCCCGCTCTGGCTGTTCCGCAGCCGGATCTTCAACATAGCCACCCTGATCGGGCTCCTGGTCGTCGGCATCGGCATGTTCGCCATCATCGGCTATCTGCCCACGTACTTGCAGATGGTGTACGGCCTCAGCGCCACCGAGTCCGGGCTGCTGCTCATCCCCATGGTGGTCGGCATGATGGCCACCTCCCTGCCGTCCGGACGGCTGATGAGCAGCACCGGCCGCTACAAGATCTTCCCCATCGTCGGCACGGTCTTGGTGTGCGTCGCCGCGCTGCTGATGTCGACCCTGGACACCGAGACCTCGCTCGTCCTGGTTTGCGTGTACGTCTTCCTGCTGGGCGCCGGTATCGGCGCTACGATGCAGCCTCTGGTCCTGGCCGTGCAGAACGACTTCCCCGCCTCGGACGTCGGCACCGCGACCTCCGCCAACAACTTCTTCCGCGAGATCGGCTCCACCCTCGGCACCGCGGCCGTCGGCTCGGTGTTCGCCCACCGCCTCGCCGACCAGCTCGCCGAACGCCTCCCCGCCGACGCCGCCGGCCCGGTCGGCGACACCCACTCGCTCACCCCGGCCCTGGTCCACTCCCTCCCGGCCAAGATCCAGGACGCGGTGATCCTGGCCTACCAGCACGCCCTGACACCGGTCTTCCGCTACCTGGTCCCCGTGTTCCTCCTCGGCCTCGTGCTCGCCTTCCTCCTCCCGGAGAAGAAGCTCGCCGACGGCAACGACGACGACCCCGAGACGACGCCGGCCGCCCAGCCCGGTGAGACAGGGCCGGACAACGCGGAGGTATCGGCGCCGACAGGGCAGTGAGCCGCACGCGTCAGCCACAGGACCCGGGACGGGCAACTCTCGGACAGACCCCCGGGTGAAAGCAGTGAGGGCGGGCCAGGACGGGCCTGCCCTCACCATACGGGCGAAGCCCTTTCCGGCTATCTCGAGAGCCTGGCCCCCTGGGCACCACCCGCGCCGCCGCAACGTCCTTCCGATACGGTTCCGGCATGTCCGATCTCGACGCTGAGGAACCGTCGGCCTCCGGCGCCTCGGAACCGTCTGCCCAGAAGCGCGACGCCCTGGGCGAGCGGCTCAAGGAACGGATCTACGCGGTGATCACCGTGCTCGCTGTGTTGGTCGGCCTGGCGCAGAACGTGCATACCCGGCACAGCACGGCGGCGCTGTACGTCACGGGCACCGCGGTGGGCTTGTGGCTGGCGACGTTGGTGGCCGACATGCAGGCCCACCGCGTCGTTCACCAGCGGTTGGTCAACCGCCGCGAGATACGGCACCTGCTGTTCGTCAGCAGCCCGCTGCTCAGCTGCGCCGCGGGCCCGCTCCTGATGATCGCCCTGTCGGCGGGCGGCGCCCTCGGTCTGTCCACCGCGCTGTGGATCGCGGTCGGCGTGGACGTCGCCTCGATGGCGGTCTGGGGCTTCGTGGGCGGGCGGCGGATGGGCGGTGGGGTACTGCTTTCCGGCGTGGCGGCGCTGATGGACGCGGCGATCGGCTCGGGCGTGGTGATGGTGAAGGTGATCACTGGGCACTGAGCGCGGTGGCAGGGATATCCCTGTCCGAGCGTCGGCTTCAGCCGTCGACGGCGCGCCCCTGGGGGATGAGGCCGGATGCGGCCGTGCGGAGTCGGTGTGCCGGCCGACTGCTGTTCGAATCGTTCGGTATCGGACTGCGGGCGGCTGTCATGGGTGCGGCTGCCAGGCCGCGAGGGCGGCGTCGACCGTGTCGGCCACCGTCTCCCTGTCCGGCTGCGCGCCGAGCATGAGCCGCAGGAAGAGCAGAGGGCCGAGGATCCGGGAGGCCAGCTCCCGGGTGTGTTCTTCGACGCCGGAGCGCAGTTCACCGCGGGCGACGGCGGCGGCGAGCGCGTCGGTGAGGTGCTCGTCGGCGCGGCCCGACATCTCGTCGCGCAGGCGGCCCACTTTGGCTCGTGCGGCGACGGCGGCGTGGGTGATGTGTCCCGGTCCTCCTTCGGCTCCGAGCAGCTTGTGAGACGACTTGACTCACAAGTTGGTTCTGATACATACTGTCTCACAGGTGGCCGGGAGTCCGCGGTAGCGGGCCCCACAAGTCACCCACCCGTTGAGGCTCCAAGGAGACAGCTCATGCCTGTAACCATGAACGAGAACGCCATCGCCCTCCGCTTCGCCGACCGCGCCACCGCCTACCAGGCACTCAGCGAGCTGAAGCACCTCAACTCCGCCACCACCGAGGTCCGCGGCGCCGTCCTGATCGAGCGCATGGAGGACGGCACCGTCCACTTCCCCGAGGGCATGGACACGGAGTCCGGACGCGGCACCGCGGTCGGCTCGCTCATCGGTTCGGTCGTCGGCATCCTTGGCGGTCCCCTCGGCCTGTTGATGGGCTGGGGCATCGGTGCGCTGATCGGCGGAGGCCACGACTACAAGCGGGCCACCGAAGCGACCGAGGCCGTCGGTGCCTTCACGCCGCATGTCCCGCCGGGCGGCACCGTCATCCTGGCCGGGGTCGAGGAGGCCGACACGGAGGCCATGGACCTGCTGGCCATGCGCTACGGTGCGGTCCTCGAACGCCGCCCCGCCGACGACGTGCGGGCCGAACTGAAGGCGATGGAGAAGGCGGTCGACGAGATCAGGAAGCAGGAGGCCAAGGACAAGCGCGACAGCAAGCGCGCCGAGCGCGAGCGCAAGGCCGGCGAGCGGAAGAGCAAGGACGGCGAGCGGAAGAGCAAGGACGGCGCCGACACCCCGGGGGCGAACCTTGCCCTGGCCGACGCATCCGCCAAAGACGCGGGGTAACACCCCCCTACCCCGCAAGGTGGGGGCGGGTCGGCCACGCCCGCTCCCACCGTGTTCATTCGTCGCAGGCTTGATGCCGCGTACCAGCCGGCCCGGTCGCTGTGTGAGTTCGCGGCTGTTCGGCCTTCTCTTCGCCTTCCGGCCCGGCCACCTCCGACTCGACCCTCGCCCATCGGGGAGATCAGCGGATCCGTCATGCCGACTGGGCTCCGGCTCCAGACTCCGCAGGGCGAGCCGCGCGCAGTGTGCCAGTGGGTCGTCGCTCGACGTCCGCCCAGATCCCGAGGGCAGCCAGCCGGAAGGCCCCGGTGCAGACGAGGCGATCCGCGACGCCAGCTCGCGGGCCGCCGCCGGCGCCTCGGGGAGCGTGTCCCGGGGCCAGCTCATCCGACACTGCCGACAGCACCTCTGCGACGTCTTGGCTGCCGGTCATGGAGAGGGCCTTCTCAGGGCGGTGCCCCCGGTGATGCGGTAGCCGGCGAGGAGAGCGCTGATCACAGCGCCGCAGCCACCGCCGAGAGCAGGCGCCACAGTCGCGTGTGGGGAGTGGGGTCGGGGATGGCGCGGTTGGTGAGGTAGGCGAGCGTGATGCCGGATTCCGGGTGGGCGAAGGCCAGATGTCCGCCGAGGCCGTCGTGGCCGAGTGAGCCGTGGCCGAGCATGGGCTGGCGGGGGGACGACAGCGCGAAAACAGTGCCGAAGCGGGTGGGCTGGTCGACCAGGATCTCGTCGGGCCCGTGGGCCTGCTGGCGTCGGACCCGGTTGACCGTGGTGGGTGAGATGGTGCGCAGGGGGCCGTCGACCAGGCTGGAGTAGAGCCGGGCCAGTGACCTGGCGTCGAAAACGCCGTTGGCGGCGGGGATCTCCGGCCGCCACATCGCGGGATCGTTGAAGAGATCTGCGGTGACGACGGGGTTGTTGAAGGTGGCGTGGGTGAGCGTGCCCGGGCTGTTGGCGGCCGAGGCCAGGAAAGCGCCGATTCCCGGTGTGGGAGAGGCGTCCTGGTAGCGGACGACGCGATCGTTGTGCTCGGTGGGCAGGCCGATCCATGCCTGGAGGTCTCCGTCCTGGGCGAAGCGCTCGCGCAACAGGGCGCCGACGCTCTTGCCGCTCGCGCGCCGCGTGACCTCGCCCACCAGGTAGCCGAGGGTCAGGGCGTGGTAGCCGTGCCGGATGCCCGGGTACCACGCCGGCTCCTGTCGGGCCAGGCGTCGCACGCACCCGTCCCAGTCGGCGAGGTCGGCCTTGGTCACCGGCTCGTCGAAAGCGGGCAAGCCGGCTCGGTGCGAGGCCAGTTCACGGACCACGACGCCGTCCTTGCCGGCCGCGCCGAACTCCGGCCAGTAGGCCGACACCGGCGCGTCGAGATCCACCTCGCCCGTATCGACCAGGCTCGCGAGCACCAGGCCCATGACGCCCTTGGTCACGGAGTACCCCACGTGCAGGGCGTCTTCGGGATACGGCGTCCCGCTGGTGTCCCGGGCGCCGCCCCACAGGTCCACGACCAGCTCGCCGCGGTGGTAGACAGCGACGGAGGCGCCGATGTCGTCGCCGTTGCGGAGGTTGCTCTCGAAGGCGTCGTGGACGCCTGAGAAGCGGGGCGACGTGTAGCCGGATGCCGTCGCCACCGCCTTGTGCATCGTGCTCATGCCTGCTCACGCTCCAGTTCCTTCATCGCCGCGCCGCCCGCCATCAGGTCGATGACCTCGGCGGCCTCCTTCTCGCCGCGCGCGAACGAGGCGATGAGCCGGCCGTGGGCGATGACGGCGAAGTGGTCGCCGACCCGCAGGGCTTGGTGTGCCTGGTGGGTGATCAGGACGACGCTGATGCCCCGGTCCCGTGCCGTTTCGACGGCCCGCAGGACGGTCTCGGCCTCGCGGACGCCGAGTGCCGAGGTCGGTTCGTCGAGGATCAGCACCCGGGCGCCGAAGTGCAGGGCGCGGGCGATGACGAGGGCCTGCCGCTCGCCGCCGGACATGGTGCCCACCAACTGGTCGGCGTCGCGGATCCGGCGGATGCCCAGTTGCTGGATCTCCCGCAGGGCGATCCGGGCCGCCGTAGCGGCGTCGAATCTGCGGAACAGTCCCCGGCCCTTGGTGGGTTCGGCTCCGAGGAAGAAGTTGCGGGCCACGCTCATCAGCGGGACGGTGCCGGCGCCTTGGTGGACGGTGGCGATGCCACGGTCCAGGGCGTCGCGTGGGCCGCCGAGCGTCACGTGTTCGCCGTCGATGAGCATCGTGCCCTCCGTGGGCGCGTACACCCCGGAGAGGATCTTGATGAGGGTGGACTTGCCGGCCCCGTTGTGCCCGAGCAGGCAGAGCACCTGGCCGGGGCGGACGGTGAGCGAGACGTCCGAGCAGGCGCGCACCCCGGTGAACTGCTTGGTGACGCCCTGGAGTTCGATCAGGGGAGGGTCGGTCACGGTGATTGTCATGAGGGTCACCTGCCACTCAGTGCGAGCTTGCGGAAGTAGTTGTTCGCCATGACGGCGACCAGCAGGAGGGCGCCGAGGAACAGTTGGGCGTAGTCGGTGTTCCAGCCGGTGTAGAAGATGCCGATGCTGACGATGCCGTAGGTCGCCGTGCCCAGGAGGACGCCGAGGGTGGAGCCGTAGCCGCCCTGCAGGAGCACTCCGCCGATCACGGCTGCGATCACGCCGTCGAAGATGAAGCTGGAGCCACGGGTGACGTCACCCCCGCCGTAGGTGATCGTCTGCAGGACACCGACCAGTGCGGCGCCGGCGGAGGTGGCCATGAAGAGCCCGACCTTGACCCGGGCGGTCGGCACGCCGGCGTCCCGGGCCACTTCGGGGGCCCCTCCGGTGGCGTAGATCCAGCTTCCGGTGCGGGTGCGGGTCAGCACCCACCATGCGAGCAGGGTGATCGCCAGCCACCACACGATGGAGACCTGGAACTGCCCCACCTTGGAGCCGAACACGGCCTGCACGCTCGGCTCCGGCGTCAGCGTCACCGCCGTACTCCCCGACAGGGCGCGGCTGAGGCCCAGGGCGCCACCGCCCACGACCAGCGAACTTCCCAGGGTGACGATGAAGGAAGGCAGCTTGGTGCGGGTGGCGACGAGGCCGTTGACCAGCCCGACCAGCAGGCCGAAGCCGATGGCCAGAGGGATCGATGCCCATTGGGGCATGGTGTAGGTGCCGCTGGCGATGGCCACGATCACCGACGTGGCGCCGACGACGGAGCCGATCGACAGGTCGAACTCCCCGGCGATGAGGAGCAGCGCGACCGGGGTGGCGACCACTCCCAGTTCGGCGGCGGTGTCCAGCCAGCTCGCGGTGCCGTCCACGCTGGTGAAGCCCGCGCCGGACGCGGTCACCAGGAAGAAGACGTACACCGCGACAGCGCCGATCAGCGCGCCGAACTCCGGGCGCCGTGCCGTGCGTGCGATCAGTGAACGGCCGAGGGGTTCGCTCTGCCTGTCCGGCACAGCGGGCGCCGGGGCCGCTTGGTCAATGGTCATGAGTGCTCTTTCCTGAAACGGGTGGTCTGCTGCGGCGTCTCAGGAGGCACCGCGGATGCCCTGGTACGTCTCGTTGATCTTCAGCGCGACGCCCGCGCTGTCCTTGTCGATGACCAGCGGACCGGTGAGCACCGTGCCGGAGGGCGCGATCCCGTACTGCACGTACTGCTTGGCGATCAGGACGCCGTAGTACGTCTGGAGATAGGGCTGCTGGTCCATGGCGTACTGGATCTTGCCTGCCTCGACGTCCTTGAGGACCTTGGTGGACAGGTCACCGCTGCCGATGGTCAGCTTGCGGCCGGCGTTGTTCGCCGCGGTCAGCGCGCTCTCGGCGACCATGGAGCCCGTGGTGAACACACCGTCGATGCTCTTGTCGGCCTTGAGCGCGCCCGCGATGGCCTGGGTGACCTTCGTGGGGTTGGTCGCGTTCTGGTAGGGGATACGCAGCGAACTCGCTCTGCCACCGGCCTTCTTGAGTGCGTCGGTGTAGCCCTGGCACAGCTGCTCCAGCGCGGGATTGCCCGGGACCGTGTTGACGCACAGCCCCTTCTTCACTCCGAGCTCGGCCGCCCGTTCGCCCGACCTGGTGCCGGCGACCGCCGGCTCGATGCCGACGAACGAGAGGGCGCCGAGCTGCTTCCAGTCCGTCACGCCGGAGTTGATGACGACCACCGGGATGCCGGCCTTGATCGCCGCCTTGATCTCCGGGTTCTGGGCCTCGGGGAAGAAGTTGCCGACCACGATGGCGTCCGGCTTCTTCGCCACGGCCGCCTGCATCAGCTTGGCCAGCGTCGGGCCGGAGGCGTCGGTCGAGGTCGGGCTGAGGTACTCGGTGGAGACGTTCAGCTCCTTGCCGGCGTTGTCGGCGCCGGTCTTCATCGCCCCGAAGAACGGGTCGCTCAGCGGGCCCGACACGACGACCACGGACAGCTTGCGGCCGGCGGAGCTGCCGGAGCTGTCCGAGTCGGCGGAGTCGGTGCGCTTGGAACAGGCGGCGGTGACGGCGGTGGCGGCGACGGCGGTCGCGATCAGGGCGATGCGCGATCTGCGGAAGGGGGACATGGCTGCTCCACGGGGTTGAGGGGCGGTCAGTGGTGACGGGGACGGAGTACGGCGATGGGGCTGTGGTGCGGCGGGTGGTCGGGGTTCCGCCACGCCCGGCTACGTGGCGGAATCCCGTGGCAGCGCCCGCGTTGTCAGGGGAGACGGGCGCTGGTCCGGATCACTTGGCGGGGGCGGGTTCGGGCGAGGCCGCCCGATCGGGTGTGCCGTACCGGGCCCACACGGCGCGGACGAGTCTGTTGTCCCTGCCTCCGCGCAGCAGCGTCACGCTGACCACGGTGGAGACGGCCGCCACGGCGATGGGGTAGGCCAGGCCGGCGAGTTGGTTGCCGGTCGACGCGGTGAGCGAGAGCGCGATGAGCGGCATGAACCCACCGAAGACACCGGCGCCCAGGTGGTACGACACCGACAGGCCCGTGTAGCGGATCCGGGGCGGGAACAACTCGGTCAGCCAGGCGGCCGTCGGCGCGTACACCATGGCGCTGAACACGATCTGCAGCGTCACCGCCACCACGACCTGCGCCCATGACCGGTCTGCGGCGGCTTCGCGGATCCAGGCGTACAGGGGCAGGAAACTCACGGCCGAAAGGGCCAGGCCCGCCACGATGACAGGCTGCCTGCCGTACCGATCGGACAGCCGGCCGAACAGGATGTAGGAGGGCGTACCCAGCACCAGCGCGACCGCCATGCAGATGTTGGTGGTGAGGAAGTCCACCTTCAGCACGCTCTGCAGGAAGTACAGGGCGTAGAACTGGCTCGTGTACCAGACCGCTCCCAGGCCGGCGGTCAGGCCGAACAAGGTGAGCAGGACGAGGCCGAGGGACTGGCGGTCGCCCAGCGTCTCCCGGATGGGCGCCTTGGAGAGGGTGCCCTGTGCCTGCATCCGGGCGAACACGGGCGACTCATGGAGCTTCAGCCGCAACCTCAGCGACAGGACGACGAGGACGGCGGAGAGCAGGAAGGGCAGACGCCAGCCCCACGAGGTGAACGCCTCCTCTCCCAGCAGGAGCCGGCAGGCGACGACGACGCCCAGGGACAGCAGCATCCCCAGGCTGGCCGTGGTCTGCAGGAAGCTGGTGAAGAGGCCCTTGCGGTCCGCGGGGGAGTGCTCGGCGACATATGTGGCGGCGCCGCCGTACTCGCCGCCCACCGCGAAGCCCTGGAGGAGCCGCAGCAGTACCAGCAGCACGGGGGCCGCTGTGCCGATGGTGTCGTACTTCGGGAGACAGCCGATGAGGGTGGTGGCGGCGCCCATGACGATGAGCGTGGCGAGGAAGGTCTTCTTGCGGCCGACCCGGTCGCCGAGCCTGCCGAAGAACAACGCCCCGAGCGGACGGACGACGAAACCGGTGCCGAACGCCGCCACGCTCACCAGCAGCGCGAGGCTCGATTCGCCGGAGGGAAAGAAGAAGCCGGAGAAGACGACGGCGAGGCTGCCGTAGATGAAGAAGTCGTACCACTCGATGAGAGTGCCGGTGCTGGATGCGGTGATGATGCGGCGCAGTTCTCTCGGCGAGGTCTGCGGGGGCAGGGGACTGGACATGGTGATTCCCTCCCGACGCCGGTGCGGCGGTGTCGCATGAGTTCGGGAATGAGCGGATGTGCCGAAGCCGAAGCCGAAGCGGTCCTGAGGGCCTCGCGGCCTGCGGTCGACGGTCGTCTTCAGCCGGGTGTGGAACCGAACACCTTCTGAGCCGTGCGGGGAGTGGTCGCCGATCAGCGACCGCTTCCGCTCGTTTATCGAGCGGAAGAACATGGGGGGTGGCAACGGGACGTCGCTGTCCCGCAGCGCGCGGACACAGTCGCGGTCAGCCGCTGACAACGGCGGTCTGTGGAGCCCATCGGCCGAGACGGGTCGCGGCGTCCCGCGCCATCCGGTGCACCACTTCACCGGCGGGCAGGATCTCCTGGACCAGGCCCACGCCCTCTCCGACGATCATGTTCGCGACGTCGAAGTCCTGCTGTGAGACAGCGGCCTCGAACTCCGCGGCGGCCTCGGCGAGATGTGCGCCGAGTTCCGACTCCCGCCCGTGCCACCGGTCGATGAAGTGGTTGCGCAGCAGGCGACCGTTGTACTCGGCGGGCCAGTCGTACTGGCGCACGATGTCGTAGACGCTGGTTCGGACGGTGTCGTCGCCGCCGGCGGCCACCGCGCGGGAGTGGGCGCGAGCGGAGACCGCCGCTTCCCGGGTCGCCCAGAAGCGGGTTCCGACCAGGACGCCGTCCGCGCCGAGGGCGAGTGCGGCGGCGAGTCCGCGACCGTCCGCCACCCCGCCGGCGCCCAGCAGGAGTGTGTGCGGAGAGCGGTCGGCGATGAGGTCGGCGACATCGGGTACGAGGGTGAACGTCGACCGCGTCCCGACTCCGTGCCCGCCGGCCTCACCGCCCTGCGCGACGACGACGTCCGCTCCGGCGTCAAGGGCCTGGCGGGCCTGGTCGAGCGTGTGGACCTGGCACAGCAGCGGTACGGTCGCGGCGCGGATCCGGTCGGCGAACGGGGCCGGGTCGCCGAAGGACAGCATGACCGCGGCGGGTCGGTACTCCAGGGCGACGTCGAGCAGCTCGGGGCGGCGGGCCAGGCTCCAGGTGATGAAGCCGCACCCCACCCGGGTGCCGGCCGCGGCGGCGAACTCCCGCTTCAGCCACTCTCCGTCGCCGTAGCCTCCGCCGATCATGCCGAGTCCGCCCGCGGTGGTCACCGCGGTGGCGAGCGGGGCCCCGGAGACGAGGTCCATCGGGGCGAGCACGACGGGGTGCTCGATTCCGAAGGCGTGGGTAAGGCGCGTTCTCAGCAAGGCGAAGTCCCCTTCGTCCAGGCATCCGCCCGGCAGTGCGGCGGGCGGCGCGGCGTTAGGGGGACAGTAGGTTCGCCGAGACTTCAGATCCAACGATTGGTTGCGATGGGAGCCATCTCTGGAAGAGAACATTCCGGTGGTCAGCGAGCGTCAGGCCGGTGACTAGTGCCGCGACAGGCAACGTTCGCCCTTCAAGGAGCGGCGTCCGGTGCGTGCTCTGGGGGTCCCCCCTCTGGGGGAGTGCCGGCCGGAAGGCTCCGTCGATGGACCGGACGTACTTGGGCTTCCGGCCGGTGCGGCGAGTGGGGGCACCTCCCACGCCTTTAGGGCAGTGGGGGAGCGTGCCGGGCGTCGCGACGGGGCGAACGTTGCCTGTCGCGGCACTAGCCGGTTGCCGTGGCAGAACGCCCGACCATCCGCAGGACGGGCGGAGTCTGCTCCACGGCCCGCGCGTGCGTGAGGAAGCGAGTCAGGGCGGGCAACGGCGGTGCGTCGACGCGCTGGACGAAGACGGTCTGAGCGCGTGCCTCCTCCTCGGGCAGCTCGTGCACGCGAACCTGTTCGAGGGAGACGTGCCGCTCGACCACGGCGGCAGGCAGCAGAGTGACGCCCATGCCGGCCCCGACGCAGCCGAGGATGCCGTCCAGCGTTCCGAATTCCATGCAGCGAAGGCCGGCGGCGCCCCGTGCCTGCAGAATGCTCTCCAAACGCCTGCGGTAGGAGCAGCCGCTACGGAAGACGAGGATCCTGGGGTCGCGCAAGATGGCGTCCAGGTCGGAGACCCGGCGTGCCGTGACGAGGACGAGGCGTTCCTCGAAGACCAGGGTTTCCACCATGTCGGGCTGCCGCACGGGGCCACTGACCAGCGCGCCGTCGAGCCGGTACTCCAGGACGTCCCGGACCAGCTGTTCGGTCGGCCCTGTGATCAGCGAGAACTCGACGCGGGGACAGTCCTCCGCGAAGGCCGCCAGCACCGCGGGAAGCCGCAGGCCCGCCGTGGTTTCCATCGACCCGATCCGCAGTGGTCCGCACGGATCGGTCTCATCGCCGATGACGTGTCGCGCGTCGTCGACGAGCCTGCTGATGCGCTCGGCATACGGCAGCAGCTGCTCGCCCGCATTGGTCAGCGCAACGCCCCGGGCATGCCGACGGAACAGCGGGGCGCCGAGCTCCTTTTCCAGCGCGTGGATCCGCGCGCTGACATTCGACTGCACGGTGTGCAGTTCCTGAGCGGCCTTGGTGATGCCCTGGGTACGAGCGACAGCCAGGAAGACCCGCAGGTCGGACAGTTCCATGGCGACCTCCACATGGGCCTTGGGTGACCAGGAGCATACCTGCGGTCGGCTACGGGGTGGATTTTCTCAGCGGCCGGGGACGGGCAGTACACCTTCGGTGTACTGGGCGATCCCGTGGCCGAAGAACTTCGCCGGGACGCGTGCCGCCCCGGCGTGCAGGATGGCCGCCTTGATGTCCGGCACCCCGCGGGAGATCTCCGCGACCGTGAGGCGGGTGATCAGAAAGTTGGCGACCGGCCCCACCCCGTCCTCGTCGACGGCAGGTCCGGTCGTCTTGGTGAGGTAGCCGTGCGGGCCGGCCTCGTCGAAGGTCGGATCACTGACGATGCGCAGGCCGCCGATGTCGATCGGAGCTGCACCACCGACCCGCGTGGGCGCAATGCTGGGAGGTGGATGCCTGCGTCCAGCCGGCCCGAGGAAGGGCCGTGTTCCGTATGTCGGGACGATATCTTGCATTGACGCAGAGTCTCTGGGCCCGCCATAGTGCTGCGAGTACTTCCTCGGGATCTGGTTCGGCTACCCGGTCCGGAAGAACCCCGAAGCTGAAGCCGTAGCGCCGTATTGGGGAGACCGGGATGAAGACCGATGCCACCTCGAGCCTCTGCGGTGACTTCATGCTGGCTGTGTATCTGGACGGGCAAGGCCGTGTTCCTGGCTATGGCACCGGCCTCGACTTCGGCTTGAGCGGCGCGATGCTGATGGAACTCGCTCTGGACGGCTTCATCCACACCGTTGACGGATACATCGTCGCCGTCCGCGGTGCACAGCCGCAGGACCGCGCGCTCGGCGAGGTTCTCGCGCGGATCCGGTCGTCTCGCAAACCGCGCACGGCATCGGAGTGGGTCAGGGCCCTGAGCGTCGGCGCGCACAAGCGTCTGTCGGCCGGCTTGATCGCCGAGGGTGTCCTCGTTCGCACGCCGAGTCGGTTGCCGTTGCCGACCGGGTGGGCTCGTCGCTACGACGTCCTGCGCAGCGAGAGGCGGGATGCCGTGGTCCGCTCTCTTGGCGGTGCGGCCGATTCCTCGGAGCGCTTGGCCGCGCTGGCCGCGCTGGCGAGTGCGTGCGGGGCCGCGTCGGACGGCCGGGAGTGGAGCGAGTCCGAGGCGCTGCCGCGGTCCATGAGCCCGGCCTGCGCCCAGATCCTGACCGCGGTCGCCGCCTGTGCGGGGCTCGCGGCGTTCTCTTCCTGGACCTGAACCCGCCGCCTGGTCCGTTTCGCCGTGCCGCGGCGGGAATCGGTGCATCCGTCGGTCAGCGCGGTCGGCCGATCTCGCGGAAGTCGGACTTGCGGATCTTCGCGTGGACGCCCTTCACGTCGTCGACGACCTGGGAGACCGCGAAGTCGCCTGCCGCGCTGAGATACGCCATCGCCAGATGGCGGTCGATGCCGTAGTCGGTCGCGAGCAGGTCCAGCGCGCAGCGCACGCAGTCGCGCATCGCCTCGTCGAGGTCCTTGTCCAGGCCGATCGGCACCAGGTAGTCGTCCGTCTCGGCGAACGGGGCGACGCGGCCGTGGCCGGGCCGCAGTGCCGCACCGCCCGGCACCACCTCGAGCTTCACGGTGGCACGCAACGACGCCTCGAACGCGGTGAGGGCGACCTCGCCGTCGCCCTGAGCGAAGTGGGGGTCACCGAAGTAGACCAGCGCGTCGTCGACCTGCACCGGGAGGAACAGCGTGGCGCCCTCGCCGAGCAGGGAGATGTCGATGTTGCCCCCGTGGCGCCCCGGCGGCACCGAGTGCGGCCGCTCGTCCCCGGGCACCGCCACACCCATCACGCCGAGGAACGGCCGCAGCGGGAAGCGCAGTGAGCCGCGCGAGGGGTCCGTCGGATCCACCGCCATCCGGCCCCACGCGCCGTGGCTGTCCGCGTGTGCCGTGGCGAAGGTGAACGCGGGACCGGGCAGCGAGGGCATCTCGCCGGGGAGTGCGCCGAAGCCGTGGCGTGCGGAGACCATGCCGTACGGAACGCGCGGAGTGAGGCCGAGGACGGTGATGGCGAGCAGATCGCCGGGCCGGGCGCCGGCCACGGCGATGGGCCCGGTGACGAGGTGCGGCCCGTCGTCGTCGAAGTCGTGCGGCATGCCGGAGTCCGCCACCTGCTGGGCGTCGTCGAGCACATGGCCGCCGCTGACGCCGTAACGGCCGAAGAACTGGGCGGGGTCGCGGCCCTGGTCCTCGAGAACTCCCTCGTGGCTGAGCGTGTCGACCGTGACGACGGAGCCCGGTCGCACGACCGCGCACGGTGCGTCCGCCTCGCACGGAAGGCGACCCCACAGGGTGTTCCCGGGCGTGGCCGGGACGTAGGTCGTCGACGCGATCGCTCCGTGGCCGGGCTGGAGGATCGGGAAGCCGGTCGCGGCGACGTCGAGGAGGGGCGAGTCGATCGCAGTCATGGCCGACCTTTCGTGGAGGGGAAGGGCTGGCCCGACGCTAGGAACGTCCCGTTGCCCCGGTGTTTCCGGTGGGGGTCCGTGCCGTTACGCTGTCTCGTATTCCAACATGGCATCTCGCATGCGTTGCTATGGAGGGGCCTGGATGGATGTCGGCGACGTTGTTTCTCCTCGGCGGCGGCATGCTGGAAACGGCCACCGCGCGGGTCCAACGGCGAACGTGACGTCCGCTGTTGGACCCGCGCGGTGGCCGGCCGAGGACTGCTCAGATGTCGAGGACGAGCCGGTCGCCCTGACACCGGCCGACACAGATCATCATCGTGCGCCCGGCAAGGCGTTCCTCGTCACTGAGCACGGAGTCCCGGTGCTCCGGCGTCCCGGCGAGCACACGGGTCTCGCAGGCGCCGCAGTAACCCTTCTCGCAGTCGTAGGACAGGCCGCTCACGGCCTCGCGCAGGACCTCGATGAGGCGGCGGTCGGCCGGTACGGCGAGTGTGACTCCCGTGCGCGCGAGCTGGACCGCGAAGGTCCGGTTCTCCGCGGCGTCGAACGCCGTCTCGAGGTCGTCGCCGGCGGTGAAGCGCTCCAGGTGCAGCCGGTCGGTGAGATCCAGGCGGGCGCACTCGCGCTCGACGGCCGCCAGCATCGGCGCCGGCCCGCACGCGTAGACGGCGGTGTCCGCGTCCAGGTCGCCCAGCAGCCGGGGAAGGTCCGGCAACCCGGCCTCGTCCTGCGGGAGGAGGGTGAGCGCGTCGCCGGCGACGGCGGCGAGTTCGTCCGCGAACGCCATCGTCGAGCGCGTGCGTCCGCCGTACACGACGGTGAACGGTGTGCCGCGTCCGGCCGCCGCACGGACCATGGCGAGGATCGGTGTGACGCCGATGCCGCCGGCGAGGAACAGGTAGGACTGTGCCGAGGTGAGCGGGAAGTGGTTGCGCGGCCCGCGGACCGCGAACACGGCTCCCGGGCGGGTCAGTTCGTGGAGTTCGGCCGAACCGCCCCGGCCCTGGGGCTCGCGCAGGACGCCGATGCGCCACGTCGTGGCGTCGGCGGGGTCACCGCACAGCGAGTACTGACGCAGCCTGCCCGAGGGCAGACGCAGCTCGACGTGCGCGCCGGGCCGCCACGCGGGAAGGTCGCCTCCGTCCGGCAGGCCGAGGTCGACGGCGACGACGTCCTCGGCCGCGGCGCGCACCGCGGTGACCCGCAACGGGGTGGGTGTGGTCAGCGCGCGGGCCGAGCCTGCCGCCGCCGTCGCCCGGGGACCGGGCGTGAAGAGCGCCGGGATCGTGTCCCAGCCGGACTGGTTGCCGCGCGTCGGGTAGGCGACGAGCCCGTCCTCGATCACCTGATAGTCGGGCAGCCGGGTCAGCACCTGCGTCATCATCGCGCGGAACATGGCCCGGGCGAGGTGCGCGCCGGCGCACCGGTGCGAGCCGATCCCGAAGCTGAGATGCCGGCTGGCGTCGCGGTCCAGCCGCACCTGTTCGGGTGCGGGGAACACCGCGGGGTCGTGGTTCGCGGCGACCCACGGAATCAGTACCCGGTCGCCCTGGTGCATCGGGCAGCCGCCGACCTCGACGTCCTGGATGACCGTGCGCGCCATCGACTGCGACGGGGCGAACGCGCGGAGGAACTCCTCGGTCGCGGTGTCCAGCAGATCGGGGGAGTCGATCAGCCTCTGGCGCTGGTCGGGGTGGCGAGCGAGGTGGACGAGCGTCGATCCGGTCAGGGACGTGGTGGTGTCGACGCCACCGGCGATGAGCAGGCCGATCACCGACACCAGCTCGTCCTCGCCGAACTCGCTGCCGTCGCCGCGCCGGCCGGCCACCAGCGCGCTGACGGCGTCGGCCTTCGGTGCGGAGCGGCGCTCGGCGATCAGCTCGCGGATGCGCTGATCCATGTAGGCCAGTCCGGCGGCCCCGCGCACGGCGCGCTCGCTGCCGGCCGCCGCGGCGAAGATGTCGTGGATCGGCCCGGCCAGCTTCGCCCAGTCCTCCTCGGGGAAACCGAGCCAGTCCAAGGTCACCGCGGCCGGCAGCGGGTTGGTGAGATCACGGACGAAGTCGCAGGAGCCGAGCTCGACGAAGTCGTCCACGACGCGGGCGGCGTGGCGCTCGATCATGGGCACCAGCCGCTCGATCGCCTCCGGGGTGAGCAGCGGGTTGATCAGGTGCCGGTACTCGGTCGACCGCGGCGGGTCGAGCTCGATCGGATACTGGTCGAGCCCCGGTCCCTTGGGGATGACGATGCCGACTCCCTGGCCGCCGTGGTCGCTGCGGGCCGAGGAGAACGTCTCGTCGTCGCGGGCGATGCGGGCCACGTCGGCATACCGCGTCGTGTAGGCGAAGCCGCCGTAGGCGGCGGACCGGCCTACCGGGCAGGACTCGCGAAAGCGCGCGTAGTAGGCGACCGGATCGGCGTTGGCCTCGTCGGAGTGGTGGTCGAAGTCGATGTCGGCGGACGTTTCGGCGGACGTTTCGGCGGACATGGTGGGCACGCTCCACGTGCTCGTGTGTTGTGCGCGGTGTTGTCCGGCCGCGCCACCGGATGGCTGGTGCCTCATCGGCGTCATGCCTGGTGCCTCATCGGCGTGGGCCACCCTAAGGTGCCGCCGCCGTGGGCGACAACGCTCAGAAGGTCAGCACGGCCTTGCCGACCGAGCCCGACCGGACCGCCGCGACGGCCTCGTTGATCTGCTCGAACGGGAAGTAGGTGATCATCTTCTCGACCGGGAACTGCCCCTTGGCGTTGAGCTCGAGCAGCTTCGGCAGGAACAGCTGCGGCAGGCTGGAGCCGGCGATGATGCCGGTGACGCTGCGCCCGTTGAGGATGCTGCGCCACTCGAAGCTCATCGACTCGCTCGGGCCGATGCCGATGACCCCGGCGCGACCGAGCGGCCCGAGAGCCTCCACCGCGGTGCGCAGGACGTCCTCGCGCCCGGTGGTGTCGATCACGAAGTCGAACCCCTCGGGGACGAGGGCGGCCAGCTGCTCGGCGGCCGGTCCGGCCGAGGAGTCGGAGGAGTCGACGGTGTGCGTGGCGCCGTAGCCGCGGGCCGCCTCCAGCTTGGCCGGGTTCACGTCGACGGCGGCGACGATCGCGCAGCCGCTCAGCGAGGCGGCGATGACGGCGGCCACGCCGACGGCCCCCGCCCCGAAGACCGCGATCGACGAGCCGGGGCGGGGTTGCAGCACATTGAGCACGCCGCCGGCGCCGGTCTGGAAGCCGCAGCCGAAGGGTCCGGCCCGCAGCAGGTCCAAGGACGGGTCGATCCTGACGACCGCCCGCTCCGGTGCGACGACGTGGTCGGCGAACGACGACTGGCCCAGGAAGTGGGCGTTGACCTCGCGTCCCTCATGGGTCACCGCGGTGGAGCCGTCGGGCCTGCGGCCGGAGAAGTTCACCGCGTCGAAGCTCCGGCAGTAGGCGGGTGAGCCGGTGCGGCACAACGCGCACGTGCCGCACGACGCGAAGGACATGGTGACGTGGTCGCCCGGGCGCAGGGAGGTGACGTGTGCGCCGACCTTCTCGACGATGCCCGACCCCTCGTGCCCGAGCAGCGCCGGCGTGGGGAAGAAGGTGGCGAACTCCAGGTCGGTGCCGCAGATGCCGACGCCGGCGACGCGGACGAGCACCTCGTCGGGGCGGGGCTCGTCCAGGTCCACCTCGGTCAGGACGAATGGCTGTCCGGGTTGCTCCAGCAGAGCGGCGGTGGCGCGCACCGGGCCTCCTCGGTGAATCACATAGCGAGATCACATATTGACATGCGTGACAAGGTCGGTCAAGGTTCACGTATGGCGGCTGTTGACTTCCCTTCCTCCCAGCAATTCATCGACGGCGAGTGGGTCGCGGCCCGCGACGGCGGCACCCTGGACATCGTCGATCCGGCCACCCGACAGGTGATCACCAAGGTGGCGCTCTCGGGCGGAGCCGATGTCGACGACGCGGTCGCCGCGGCGCGCCGCGCCTCCCCTGCCTGGGCGGCGACCAACCCCAGCGAGCGCGGGGCACTGATCCGGCGCTGGGCCGACCTGATCCTCGCCGACGTCGAGGCGCTGGCGGCCGTCGAGGCGAGGGACGTGGGCAAGCCGCTGTCCGGGGGCCGGACGAACATCTACATCGCCCACGACATCATCAACTACTTCGCGGGCGCGGCCGACAAGCTCACCGGGGTCACGCTGCCGACCCGCAGCCCCGACTACCTGGGCTACACGGTTCCGGAGCCGTACGGCGTGTGCGCCGTCGTCATCCCGTGGAACGTGCCCGCCGTGCTCACCGCCGCGAACGTCGCGCCGGCGCTCGCCGCGGGCAACACGGTCGTCCTCAAGCCGTCGGAGATCGCGCCGCTGGCCCCCTTCGCCCTCGCCGAACTCGCCCGCCGCGCCGGCTTCCCGCCCGGGGTGATCAACGTCGTCGCGGGCGGCCCCGAAGCGGGCGCCGCGCTGACCTCGCACCCGGGCGTCGACCACATCAGCTTCGTCGGCTCCACCGCCACCGGACGGGCGATCATGACGGCCGCCGCGCAGAACCTCGTACCGGTGAAGCTCGAACTCGGCGGCAAGTCGCCGAACGTGCTGTTCGCCGACGCCGACCTCGACACGGCGATCGAGGCGGTCGTCGCCTCGATCACCGAGAACGCGGGGCAGAACTGCTACGCCGGTTCCCGGCTGCTCGTCGAGGCCTCGGTGCACGACGAGGTCGTGGAACGGGTCGCCGCCGCCATGGCCGCGATCAAGACCGGGCCCTGGGAAGCCGACCTGGACATGGGGCCGCTGGTCAGCGCCGCGCAGTTCGCCCGCGTCAGCGGCTTCCTCGAGGACGCGCCTCGCGAGGGCGCGCGGCTGGTCACCGGTGGCGCGCCCACCGGCGACGGGTGGTTCGTCCAGCCGACCGTGTACGACCGTGTGGACGCGGGCATGCGCGTCGCCCGCGAGGAGGTCTTCGGCCCGGTCCTCGCCGTACAGTCGTTCCGCGACACGGCCGAGGCGACCGAACTGATGAACGCGACGGACTTCGGCCTGCTGGCCTGCATCTGGACCAACGACGTCTCCCGGGCACTGCGCCTGGCGAAGGACGTCCGCTCCGGGCAGGTGGCGGTCAACCAGTTCCACGACGCGGGAGTGATCGGCTTCCCGTTCAACATGCAGAAGGACAGCGGCTTCAGCCGGGGCGGCGGGTACGCGGCGCTGCGCGAGTACACCCAGGAGAAGGGCGTGGCCATCCGGCTGCTGGCCCGCTGAGACTCGACGCCATGGGAACCATCGCCGAGGCGCGGTCCGGGCCGGCCCGGGACGGATGGGGGCCGGACGCCGAACCTGCCGTGCTGGAGCGGGAACTGACCGAAGCCGTGCTCGCCGGCGCCGCGCGCTCGGACGTGCTCCGCGCGCTTGCGCGGGCGACCGGCCGGCAGGTGCGCCTGCTGTCCGCAGAGGGCGTGCCGCTGGCGACCACCGACGGCGGCGCGGGAGTGCCGAACACGGTGGCGGACAGCGTGCTCGCCGGCGTGGCCGGACCGTTGGTCGACACGCTCGACGGGCTGTGCGCCACGGCGCTGCCCGTGCGTGCGGGGACCACAGTGGGCGGTGTGCTGCTGACCGTCGGTCCCGGTGACCCGCGCGTGCGGGCGCTGGCCGGTGCCGCCGTCACCGCGCTCCTCATCGACGCCGTGCGCGGAGGGGACAGCCCTGCCGAGGTCTCGCCGCTGCACACACCGGCCGACGTCGTCGCCGTACTGCGGTCCGGGACGGTGAGCCCCTCGGTGTGCTCGGCGGCCGCGCGACTGGGGATCGACCTGCAGCGACCGCCGGCCGGTGCCGTACTGCACTACAGCGGCTCCCGCCTGCGGGCCTGGTCCACCGCCCTCGCCTGGCTGGAGCATCCTGTGCGGCAGGAGGCGCGCACGGCGTGGACGGTGGTGCCGGGCGAGGCCGTGCTCGCCCGCCTGCAAAGCAGGCTGCGCCTCATGACCGGCGACGAGTCCGCCGGTGACCACGTCGTCGCGGCGAGCGGCTCCTATCCCGACTCGACCGTAGGTCTGGCCCGGTCCTTCACCGAGGCCGAACGGCTGCTCGGCCTGGCCCGGATGCGGCGCGTCCCGCTGCTCACCTTCGGCCGCTGCGGAGTGGTCCAGGTGCTGTTGCCCCTCCCACCCGCGGAGCTCGAGGCGTACGCCGAGGCGCACCTCGGGCCGATCCGGCAGCGTCCGGAGCTGATGGCGACGCTCCGTGCCTGGCTGGCCGAGAGGGGCAGTCGGCAGAGCGTCTCCGAACAGCTCCATCTCCACCGCAACTCGGTGGGCTACCGGGTTCGCCAGATCAAGAACCTCCTCGGCACGGATCCCCTGCTTCCCGCCGCCTCGGCGCAGTTGCACCTGGCGCTCGCGGCGCTCGACCTGCTCGCCGCCGACGACCGGCGGCTGCGTGGCGACGACGAGCCGGTTCCAGCGGGACACTGAACCGCCGTTCGGCCGGACATCGAACCGCCGTTCAGCCGGACACTGAACCGCCCCTCAGGCGGATACATCGACGAAACCCAGTTTTTCCATACAAGCGTTGACAGCACTGGTCGCCATGGGCAGAGTGGCCTCACAATACGTTCCACCGCCTCGCAATGCGAGACGGCTGAGGTGAGGAGGGCCGCGGTGCGAGCGATGGTGCAGACCGATTTCGGGGGAACCGAAGTCGTGTCCCTGCGGCAGGTCCCGGAGTCGGTATGCGGTGCGCGCGACGTCGTCGTCGAGGTCGCGTACTGCGGGCTGAACCGCCTGGACCTGCTGCAGCGCAAAGGGCCGGGCCTGATCCCCGGCTTCAGCCTTCCGCACGTGCCGGGCATGGACTTCGCCGGAACGGTGGTGGCGACCGGATCCTCGGTGACCTCCATCGTCCCAGGTGACCGGGTCATCGCCGATCCCACCCAGGGCTGCGGCAGCTGCTCGCGCTGCTCGGTGGGCGATCGTGCGTACTGCGTCAGCCCGCGCGTCCTCGGCGGGAACACCCCGGGCGCGCTCTCCGAATACGTGCTGGCGTCCGCCGAATCGATCGTCCGGGTCCCCGAGATCCTCCCGCTCGCCGCGGCTGTCACCCTGCCCACCGCCTTCGCCACGGCGTGGCACGCGGTGCACGCCGTCGGGGCACTGGACGCCGGTGAGACCCTCGTCGTGCACGCGGCCGCGAGTCCCGTCAGCCTGGCGGCCATCGCGCTGGCCAAGCGGGCCGGTGCCTCGGTCGTCGCCTTCGCGGGCAGCGACGCGAAGCTGGCCGCGGCCCGCGCGGCCGGCGCGGACCTGGCGCTGCGCAACGACGAACCGGACCTGGCCAAAGCGGTGACTGCCTTCACCGACGGCGCCGGCGCGGCGCTGGTTCTGGACCACGTCGGTACCGACACCTGGCGCACCTCACTGGACTGCCTCGGCATCCGCGGGCGTCTGGTGCTGCTGGGCAACACGAGCGGCGACCAGGTGTCGTTCTCGCTCCAGGAGGTCTTCCACCGCGGCCTGAAACTGCTGGGCGCCGGCGGCTACACCTCGGCCGACTTCGTCGCCGCCACGGCAGCCTGCTTCGCCGACGGCCTGCACCTGCCCACCGCCGCCCGGTTCCCGCTCGAGGATCTCGCCGACGCCTGGGACGTACTCGGCGCCCGCGACACCATCGGAAAGGTCGTGATCGCGCCATGACCGACCTGCTGATCGTGGGCGGCGACATCGTCACCATGGACTCCACGCGGAGGGTTCTCACCCGGGCGACGGTCGCCGTGTCCGGGGACAGCATCGCCGCGCTCGGCACGGCCGAGGACCTGCGGGCCCGCTTCCCGGGTGCCAAGGAGATCGACGCGTCGGGCTGTGTCGTCATCCCGGGCCTCGTCGACGCCCACCAGCACACGACCGTCGACCCCCTTGTACGCAGCACGATCCCGGATCACATCAGCTCGCAGGAGTCGATCTTCGACTGGATCGTCCCGCTGCACGCCCACGCCGACGGCGACGACGACGAACTGGCCGCGACCATCACCGCCGTCGAGTGCCTGTCCCGGGGCATCACCACGGTGTTGGAGCCGGGCACGGTGGCTTATCCGGAGCGGGTCGCCGCAGGGCTGGCCGCCGCGGGGATCCGCGCGCGGGTCGGCGGCTGGGGCTGGGACGCGGAGGGCGTGCCGTTCGGCGCGCCCGCCGACGAGGTGCTCTCCAGGCAGGAGGACATCGTCCGGTCCCTGCCGGTCACCGGGCCGGTCACCGGGTGGGTGACGCTGGTGGGCCACGACCTCGCCAGCGACGAGCTCTTCGCCGGAGCGGCGAGCCTGGCCGAGCGGCTCGACACCGGGCTGACCTGGCACGTCTCGCCGGGACCCGCCGACGTCGAGGCCTACGCCAAGCGCTGCGGGCGCCGGCCGGTGGTCCACTTCGGCGAGCTGGGAGTACTCGGCCCGCGCCTGCTGCTGGGGCACGCCGTGTGGCTCGACGACGCGGAGGTCGACGCCATCCTCGCCACCCGCACCGCGGTCGCCGCCTGCCCGGGGGCCTACCTGCGTCTCGCCCAGGGATATACCCGCGCCTCGCGCCACGCCGAGCTGGTGCGCCGGGGCGGCCGGGTGGCACTGGGCTGCGACGCCCACAACGCCGGCGACGCCCCGGACGTCCTCCTGGCCGCCTACCTGTTCGCCGGCCTCGAACGCGACCGCGATCTGCCCGACCCGATCCGCGCCGAGCAGGCATTCGCGCTCGCGACAATCGACGGGGCCGAGGCGATCGGTCTCGGGGAGCGGACCGGCTCCCTCGAGGTCGGCAAGGCCGCCGACATCGTCGTACTCGACACCGACGATCCCGCCTGGATGCCCCGCGGCGACCTCGCCCGCCAGCTCGTCTGGGGCCACGTGTCGCGCACCGTCCGTGACGTGCTGGTCGACGGCCGCGTGGTCGTCCGCGACCGGCGGCCGACCGGCATCGACCTCGCCGCCGTCGCCGAGGCCGCCGCCGAGCGATCCGCCGCCCTCCTGCGGCGCGCCGGTCTCACGCCCCGCCCGACCTGGCCTGCGGAGCCGGCGGGCACCCCGTAAAGGAGACCACCCGTTGAACGTCATCGACATGTCCGGCCGCACCCCGGCCCAGAAACAGGGCCTGCTCTCGCAACTGGTGGTACCGCGGCCGATCGCGATGATCACCACGCTCGACCCGGACGGGGGGATCAACGTCGCGCCGTACAGCTACTACATGCCGGTCAGCGGCGAACCGCCGCTGATCGCCGTCACCATCGGCGCCCAGCGGGAGGCCACCCCGGAGCCGAAGGACACCTGGCTCAACATCGAGCGCACGGGCGAGTTCGTCGTCAACGTCACCACCGCGGAGATCGCCGAGCACATCGAGGCGGTGGCCCGCGAGTACCCCCGCGGCGTCAGCGAGATGGACGTCGCCGACTGGCGACCGGTGCCCTCAGAGGTCGTCGACACGCCGTCGCTGGCCGACAGCCCCGCGCACCTGGAGTGCCGGGTGCACGAGGTGATCGACCGCGGCGACCACTCTTCCTGCTTCTCGGGTGTGCACATCGTGCTCGCCGAGGTCGTCTGCATCACCACCGACGACTCGGTCATGTCAGCCCCGGGCCGCATCGACCCCACCCAGGTCCGAGCGGTCGGGCGGATGGGCTTCCCGTATTTCGTCGCCGCGGGTGCGGACTCCCTCTTCCACCAGGAGCGTGTCGCCTACGCCGCGCTCGGCCGGGCCGACACGTCCGCCGACTGACCCACCCCCCCGACCCGCCACCCCCCGACCGCCACCCTGATCCGCCACCGCCCTTGACGGGGCGGTGCCACCCAGCGAATGGAACGCACATGACCGCAAGAAGCTCGCTTCGGCGTTGTCGGGCCCCGCTCGGCCTCGCCCTCGCCCTCACCGGAGCCCTCGTGCTCTCCGGCTGCGCCAGCAACGAGGCGACGGCAGCCAAGACGACCCCCGAGGCGAGCGGCAGCGGCGGCTCGGGTCTCAACGAGCCCGACGTCAACGGCGACGGCAAGGTCGTCATCGGTGTCCTCAGCCCCGGCGACATCAACGACCACGGCTACTACGAGAGCTTCGTCGACTCGGCCGACGCTTTCGCCAAGGAAAAGGGCTGGAAGGTCATCAAGCGCGGCAGCGTGCCCGCGAGCGACGCGCTCACCGCGGCACGCGCGCTGTGCCAGCAGCACGTCGACATGGTCGCCCTCGCCGCCAGCGAGCTCAAGGCCGCCATCCCGGCCTCCGAGGAGCCGGTCTGCGCCAAGACCGCCTGGTACGTGCCGTCGTCGGCGAACCTCGACCAGACCCCGCGGATCCTGCTGTCCTCCGACAACCCCAACCAGTCGATGCTCGCCGCAGGCTACGCCGCGGGCCTGAAGATGAAGGCGGCCGGCTACACCAAGGCCGGGTTCGTCACCGGCATCAAGGCCGACTTCAGTGTCCTGGGAGCCAAGGCCTTCCTGGCCGGGATCCGGGAGGTCGTCCCCAAGGCCACCCTGGTGAGCACCTACACCGGTGACTTCAACGACTCGGCGAAGGCCAAGGAGGCCATCCAGGCCCAGATCAGCCAGGGTGCCAAGGTCATCTACCCCTACCTCGGGGGCGCGACCGACGCCGCGGCGCAGGTGGCGAACGCCAGCGGCGTGCTGACCCTCACCCCGGGCACCGACCGGTGCGACTCGACCAGCCCGAAGTTCGACATCTCGGTGATCTTCAGCCCGGGTGACTACTTCCGCGCCGCGCTGGAGAACTTCGCCAAGGACGACCTGAAGATGGGCACGACGCGCGTGTGGCAGCTGGGTGTCGATCGCTTCCCGACCGTCAAGATCTGCAAGGGCCAGGGCGACGAGGACCAGCAGCTGGCGGAGTTCATGAAGAAGATCGGCAGCAAGGCGATCGACCCGGAGGCCGAGGTCAAGCGCCTCGGCTGACCGTGCCGACACCGACCCAGGAGAGTCACACGCGATGACACCGACGACCTCAGCGGCTCGGATCCTCGAGCTGCGCGGCATCACCAAGTCCTACGGGTCCGTCACGGCCTGCGACGCCGTGGACCTCACCGTCGACGCCGGCGAGATCCACGGTCTCCTGGGCGAGAACGGGGCGGGCAAGTCCAGTCTCATGAAGGTCCTGCTCGGGCTGATCCGGCGCGACGCCGGCACCGTGCTGGTGCGCGGGGAACAGGTCGCGCTGGACAGCCCGCAGGAAGCGGCCGAGCTGGGCATCGGCATGGTGCACCAGCATTTCAGCCTCATCAGCGGGCTCACCGTGTGGGAGAACGTCGCGCTCGGCGACACCGGCACAGTGGACAAGCAGGCCATCTGCGCCGACATCGCCGAGGTCGCCGAGCGTTACCGGCTGCCGGTCGACCCCGAGGCGCGCGTCGACGCGCTCTCGGCGGGCGAGCGGCAGCGCGTCGAGGTGGTCAAGTGCCTGCGGCGCAACCCCCAGATCCTGATCCTGGACGAGCCCACCTCGGTGCTGACCCAGGCCGAGTCGGAGGAGTTGTTCGCCGTGCTCGGCCGGGTGGTCCAGGAGGAGGGCCGCGCGGTCATCCTCATCAGCCACAAGCTCGCCGAGATCGTGCAGGCCACGGACCGGGTGACGGTCCTGCGCAAGGGCCGTGTCGCCTTCCGGGCGGTCACCGCCGAGACCACCGCACCGGAACTGGCCCGCCAGATGGTGGGCCGTGACGTGTCGCTGCGCGAGGAGGGAGCCGCCCTCGGCCTGCTGCCGGTCACCACGACCCGCACGGGCCGGGGCGGGGCGCACGACCGGCCCCCGCCCGTCCTGCGCCTGGACCAGCTCACCGTCGAAAAAGGCGGGGTGAAGGTTCTCCAAGGAGTCGACCTGACCGTCGGGGCGGGCGAGATCTGCGCCCTGTACGGCGTCGAGGGCAGCGGCCAGGCGGCGCTCGGCGAGGTCCTGGCCGGGCTTCTCGCGCCGACCGCCGGCACCGTCGAGGTCGCCGGGAGCCCGGTCGACCTGAGTCGGCCCGGCGTGCTCGGGAAGGCCGGTCTGGGCATCGTGCCGGAGGACCGGCACCAAAGCGGCGTCGTCCTGGACATGAGCGTCACCGAAAACCTGACGATGAAGTCGCTCGACAGGCTCAGCGGCCGGTTCCTGCTGCGCCGGCGGGCGATGCACGCCGAGGCCCGTCGCCTCGCCGACGAGTTCAACATCGTCACCCCCTCACTCGACGCACCAGTGCGCAGCCTGTCCGGAGGCAACCAGCAGCGCGTCGTGCTCGCCCGGGAACTGTCCGGTCACACCAGCGTCCTGGTCGCCGCGCAGCCCACCCACGGGCTGGACGTCGGCGCCATCGAGGACATGTACGCCCGGCTGCGCCAGGCGGCCGCCGACGGCGTCGGAGTGCTGCTCATCTCCACCGAACTCGAGGAAGTCATGGCCCTTGCAACCTGGATCGCGGTGATCTCGTCCGGGCGGATCACCGGAGCACTCCCCGTCTCGGAGGCGACCCCCGAGCGACTGGGCATGCTGGTCGGCGGTGAGGCCGCATGAGTGCCGCCCCGCTGACGAAGCTGACGAGTGGGGACGACCTCGCCCGGCGCTTTCTCGCCCGGCTCCGGCCCGGGCGCGATGGCTGGATGACGGCCGGCCTGACCGCCGTACTGATCGCCGTCGCCGCGGGAGCCTCCGCGCTGCTGCTCCTGCTGACCGGTGGCTCGCCGCGTGCTTCGGCGGACGCGATATGGACCGGGAGTCTGGCCGACGCCACAGGATGGACGACGACGCTGCTCAACGCGGCGCCGTTGCTGCTGGTCGCGGTCGGCGCGTGCGTCTGCGCGTCGGCCGGCACCTTCAACATCGGCCAGGAGGGGCAGGTCCTCATCGGCGGCCTGGCCGGAGCCTGGGTCGGGCTGCGGCTGGCCATGCCCGGCCCGATGCTGGTCGTCGTGGTGCTCCTCGCCGCGGCCGCCGGCGGTGGCGCCTGGGCCGCGCTCAGCGCGGTGATGCTCCGCCTGCGCGGTGTCAACGTTCCGGTGAGCACCCTGCTGATGACGTTCCTCGCCATCCAGCTCGTCACCTTCGCGGTCAGCACCCCCTGGTTCCTGCAGGAGAGCGCGCAGGGCTCCTCGGGCATCGCCGACGCGGCGTCCAACCAGCTGCCGGCAGGCGCCCGGCTCGGCGGCTTCGGACAGTACCCGTCGGTGCAGTGGAACACCGGCCTGTTCATCGCCCTCGTCGCCGCGGTCGGCGTCGCGGTGGTCCTCACCCGCAGCCGCTGGGGCTTCCGGGTGCGCATGATCGGACTGAATCCGCTGACCGCCAAGCACACCGGTGTCCGGGTGGCCGCACTGGGCGGCTTCACCCTCGCCCTGTCCGGCGCCTTCGCCGGACTGGCCGGCGGGCTGCTGCTGGTCAGCCCGGTCGGTACCAACCGGCTGCAGGCCGGGCTCTCGGACAACTTCGGCTGGGACGGCCTGCTCGTCGCGCTCGTCGCACGCAACCGGCCCCTGGTCGCGATCCCGGTCTCGCTGGTGTTCGCCGTGCTGCGTGCGGGCGGCGATTTCCTCTCGGCCACGGGCGTGCCGTACTACCTCGTCGATGTCGTCAAGGCGCTGCTGGTCCTCGCGTTCGTCGCGCCGCCCGTCCTCATCGATCTCTACAGCAGGCGTCGCGGTGCCACACCGCAGGCGGCGCCCGACCTGTCCGTCGTCCCGACCAAGGTGAAGGCAGCCGCGTGAGCGTTCTGGACAGCACCACCACCATTCTCGCCAGCGGTGTCCGGCTGACCGTGCCACTGGCGTTCGCCGCCTGCGGTGAGTACGTGGCCGAGCGCGCCGGCACGATGAACATCTCCGTCGAGGCGATGATGCTCGGCGCCGCGTTCACCTCGATCGCCACCGCGAGCGCGACCGGCAGCGCCACGGTCGGCCTCGCGGCCGGTGTCGTGACCGGCCTCGTCCTCGGCTTCGTGCACGGCAACTTCTCCCACCGGGCGCAGATCAACACCTTCGTCGTCGGCCTGGTGCTGAACGCGCTGGTCCTCGGGCTGACGAGCTACCTGATCACGACGAACGAGTTCGTCTCGCACCAGGTCCACATGTTGTCGATCCCGCTGCTGCAGGACATCCCGCTGATCGGCAAACCGCTGTTCTCCGAACGCTGGCCCGCCTTCCTGCTGCTCGCGCTGATACCACTCACCTGGTGGCTGGTCGAGCGCAGCCGCTGGGGCCTGGAACTGCGGGCGGTGGGGGAGAACCCCCAGGCCGCCGACGTCACGGGCATCAAGGTGAACATGCGGCGCCGGCAGGCTCTGCTGTGGTGCGGCGCACTGGCCGGTCTCGGTGGCGCGTATCTCGCGGTCGGCGAGGTCGGATCGTTCAACCAGAACATGACCGCCGGGCGCGGATACATCGTCATCGCGGCGGTGATCTTCGGGGCGTGGCGGCTCGGCCGGACCATGCTCGGCTGCCTGGTCTTCGGCCTCTCCGACGCGATGCGCCTGGCGCTCCCGGCGCTCGGCGTCACCCTCAACGCCCAGCTGCTCGTCGCGGCCCCGTACCTGCTCGCGCTCCTGGCCATGCTCCTGTTCACCACCCAGCACCGGGAACCCGCCGCCCTCGGCCGCCCCTTCGAGCGCGGGTCGACGTGACGACCCGGGCCCGGCGCGGACGGACGCCGACTGCGCGACGGCGCGGGGCCGGCATGCGGGTGCGAGTACGCCAGTGCCTCCCGACGTCGCCCTGCCATGCGTGGATCGATGCGATGGCCGGGTTCCGGCCGGGACGGATGCGGGCCCCGGGAAGGCGCGGGGTCGGCATCCGCCGTGGGTGCGCGTCATCGCCGTCAGCGGCGGCGCAGTGCCGCGGTCTCCAGCGCCGGCGGCGTGTAGCCGACGTCGAGCGGGTTGAGCACGCTGCCCGGCGTGACGAGTTCGTCGATCCGGTCCAGCGCCTCGGCCGACAGCGGCCGGTCCACGGCGGTGAGCTGCGACAGGAGCTGGTCGTGGGTGCGCGCGCCCATGACGGCCGAGGTGACGCCGGGATGGGCGAGCACGAACCGCAGCGCCAGCTCGACGAGCGTGCAGCCCTCCTCGGCGGCCAGGCGCACGAGTTCCTCGACGACGGCGAGCTTGCGCGTACGCACCTGCTCGTCGGCGAAGTCGAAGTGGTCGCTGTTCCTCAGCGCGCGCGAGTCCGCCGCCGGTTCGGCGTCGGCCCGGTACTTGCCCGTCAGCCAGCCGCCGTTGAGCGGGCTCCAGACCATGACGCCCATGCGGTGCCGCCCCGCGGTGGGCAGGGCAGCGGCCTCCGCGTGCCGGGCCAGGATCGAGTACGACAGCTGTTCCACGGTGAACCGCTCGCTGCCACCGCGCCGCGCCGCCCACTGGGCCTCCACGATCTCCTCGGCCGGGAAGCTGGAGGTGCCGATCGCCCGCACCTTGCCCGCCCGCACCAGGTCGCTGAGCGCACCGAGGGTCTCCTCGACGTCGGTGAGGGGATCGGGGCGATGGACGAGGTACACGTCCAGGTGGTCCGTCCCCAGTCGGCGCAGGCTGTCCTCCACGGCACGTGTGATCCACAGCCGGGAGGCGCCGCCCCGGTTGCGGTCGAGCGGGCCCGCGGGCATCCGGCTCGCGACCTTCGACACCAGGACGACGTCGTCGCGCCGCCCCTTCAAGGCCCGGCCGATGATCTCCTCCGACTCGCCGAAGGCGTACACGTCAGCGGTGTCGACGAAGTTGACCCCGGCGTCCAGCGCCGTCGCCACCATGCGGTGGCACTCCGCCTCGTCGGTGTTGCCCCAGGCGCCGAACATCATCGACCCCAGGCACAGCTGACTCACCTCGATGCCCGTCCCACCCAGAATCCGGTAGTGCACGCTTGCCCTCGTCTCCCAGCCGACGCCCTGTCGCTGTCCTCTCGCAGGCTCGCACAGCGGCGGGCCGCGAACCGATGTCGCGCGGGGCCAGCATCCCTGGCCTGCACGTTGTGTCCGCAGCACATCGACCCACGGGCGCGTCCGTGCCTAGTCTCAAAGAACCCCGAACAAGAACCCCGAACAAGAACCCCGAACAAAGAAACCCGAACAAAGAAACCCGAACGCAGAAATGCGAACGAAGAAATCCGAACTACTCACTGGAGGTACCGTGGCCACCGGTCTCACCTCGGCCCGCTGGACTCACCTCGCGCTGCCGACCGGCGATCTCGACAAGGCGATCGCGTTCTACACCACCCTGACTCCGCTGGTCGTGGTCGAGCGGTTCAAGGACGCCGACGGCGAGAGCGTCTGGCTCTCCAACGACCAGCAGGCCGAGACGCCGTTCGTGCTCGTCCTGGTGTCGTTCAACAAGGACAAGGGCAACCAGCTGGGCCTGCTGCACCCGTTCGCGCACATCGGCATCGAGGTGCCGGCGCGGGAGGACGTCGACGCGCTCGCGGACCGGGCCCGCGAGCTGGACTGCCTGCACTGGGAGCCCCGGCAGATGCCCGACCCCATCGGCTACATCTGCGCCCTGAAGGACCCCGACGGCAACGTCGTCGAGATCTCCCACGACCAGCGGGTCTTCGACTCGGTCCGCAAGAAGTGGGGTTCGTCCTGAAGGACACCCGCGCCGCCGTCGAGGCGTACCTCGCGGCGTTGAACGCGCACGACGCCGACGCCGTGGCCGCCTGCGTGGCCGAGGACTTCGTCAACGAGCACACGTCGTCGGCGGGCATCAGCCGCAAGGGCCGCGCCGAGTACCGCGCCGCGCTGACCGGGTTCCTCGAGAACTTCGGGGACCTGCACTACGCGCCCGAGCGCCTCCTCGTCGACGGCGACTCTGCCGCGGTGCCGTACGTCATGACGTTCCGGATGCGTTCGGCGGGCGACCGCCCCGTACGAGTTCGCGGGGTCTTCGTGTTCACCGTCGCCGGCGGCCTCATCACGCACCGCACGGACTACTGGGACAGCGGCGAGGTGCGGCGGCAGCTCGCCTGACGCCCTGGCCGCCAGCCGGAACCAACCCTCTGACAACCCCTCTGACAACCCCTCTGACACCCCGTCCGCCTCATGCGCGGACGGGGTGTCGACGTGTCCACGGCCTGACATGTGTTTCGCTTTGCATGACGCCATCTCGTATCGCTTGACACTATGCCGTCTCGCATTGAAAGATGCCGTCATGCGACTGGTGACAACGCAGGTCGGCCTCGGCCGGATCGAGGACGGGGCAATCGCCCTGTTGGACACGGCTTTTCCGCACGTCGGCGCGGTCCTCGAGCAGGAAGGCTCGCTGCGGAGCCTGGCGTCCTGCGCGGTGCGTCGGCGGATCCCGCTCGATCAGGCCACGCTCGTGGCGCCGCTGGGCCGCCCCCGCGCGGTATGGGGCGTCGGGCTCAACTACGAGTCGAAGGCGGCCCGGGCCGGCCGGGGAGTACCCGAGCAGCCGATCCTGTACCTGGCCGCGTCCTCCGGCGTCCTGGCACCCGGCGCGCAGGTGGTGATCCCGCAGGCCGCGACCGAACCCGACTACGAAGGGGAGATCGCGGTCGTCGTCGGGCGCCGGCTGTACCAGGCGTCCGAGTCGGAGGTCTGGCCCGCGATCGCCGGCATCACCGCGGCCAACGACATGACGGCACGCGACGTCATGCGCACCACCGCGGTGCCCGCCCTAGCCAAGAGCTACCCCGGGTTCACGCCGCTCGGCGCGTCGATCTGCACTCCCGACGACCTCGCCGACCGCGACGCGATCCGCGTACGGACCCGGCTCAACGGCGAACTCGTGCAGGACGACACCAGCGCCGGGATGATCTTCCCGGTCACCGACCTGCTCAGCCGGCTGTCGCGGTTCACCGCCCTCGAACCCGGCGACGTCGTCCTCACCGGAACCCCGGCCGGCACCGGCCAGGACCGCGCGTGCTTCCTCGCCGACGGCGACGAGGTACGGGTCGAGGTGGACGGCGTACTGCCCCTCGTCACCCGCGTCGTGCGTCCCGCTCACGCCTCGGCGCACGACCACCGGCTGACCGAACCGGTCAGCTGACCGCCCCTCACCCTGGAGCACACACCGATGCCCATCTCCTCCCCGTCGTCCTACGACCTCGTCCTGGCCGGCGGCACCGTCATCGATCCGGCGTCGGGCACCAACGCCCGGCTCGACGTGGCGGTCACCGGTGACCGCATCGCCGCGATCGGGGAAGGACTGGCGGCGGGCGCGGCCCGCACGATCGACGTCACCGGCTCCACCGTGCTGCCGGGCCTCGTCGAGGGCCACACCCACATCTTCCAGTACGTCTCCGCCGTCGGCGCCCCGGCCGAGGAGGCCCACCTGCGCCGCGGCGTCGTCGCCGCGGCGGACGCCGGCACGGCCGGCGCCTCGACGTTCGCCGCCTTCCGCAAGCTGGTGGTCGAGGCGAACCCGCTGCGCATCGTCAACTTCCTCAACGTCTCGGTGCTCGGCCTGATCGACTTCAGGTTCGGCGAGCTGCTCAACCCCGACACGCTGGTCCCGGAGGACGCGCTCGCGACCGCCGAGGCCCACCCCGACATCGTGCGCGGCTTCAAGATCCGCCTGTCCGAGGACGTGGTCGGCGAGAACTGGGAGTCGCTGCTGAAGAAGTCCGTGGCGCTGGCAGAACAGGCCGGACTGCCGCTGATGGTGCACATCGGCGAGACCGAGGAGCCGGTGCCCGTCGTCCTGGACTACCTGCGCCCCGGCGACATCGTGGCGCACTGCTACACCGGCAAGCCGAACGGCATCCTCGACGGCGACCTCGTACACCCCGCCGTCACGGCGGCCCGCGAGCGCGGCGTGCTGTTCGACTCCGCCCACGGCAAGAGCAACCTCAGCTTCGAGGTGGCGCGCCGGGCGATCGCCGACGGATTCCTGCCCGACGTCCTCAGCTCCGACACCAGCGCCCGCAACTGGCGCGGCCCGGTGTTCGACCTGCTCACCAGCATCTCCAAGCTGGTCGCGCTCGGCGCGCCGCTGGAGGAGTGCGTCCGGCGGGCCACCGTCGCTCCGGCACAGCTGCTCGGGCTCGACGCCGAGGGCTACGGGCGCCTGACGGTCGGCGGGCGGGCCGACGTCACGGTCGTCGACTGGACCGACGAGGTCACCCTGCCCGACGCCGCGGGCAACACCATCCTCGCGCCACGCCTGGAACCGACCGTCGTGCTGCACGCCGGCGCCGAGGTCGACATCGTGCCGTGGCGCGGTCTGCCGTCGGCATGAGACGCCCGCCCGTCCCGGGGAGGATCCGATGACCATCGGCGACGTCCACCTCCTGCGGCGCCGGCTGCGCGCGGCCCTGACGGCGGCGGAACCCGCCGTCGGTACGTTCGTCAAGCTGGCGTCGCCCGACGTGGTGGAACTGGCCGAGGCGGCCGGGTTCGCGTTCGTGGTCGTCGACCTCGAACACTCCGCCCTCACCGAGCAGAACGCCGTCGACTTGGTGCGCCACGCCCACGCGTGCGGCCTGCCGGCTCTGGTCCGCGTGCCCGAGGTGGACGCCGCCGCCGTCAACCGGCTGCTGGAGGCCGGGGCGGCGGGGATCCAGCTGTCCATGCTCACCCGCGTCGCCCAGGCCGAGGCACTCATGGCGGCGACCCGGTTCGCACCCGCCGGCCGCCGCTCGGTCAGCCTCGCCAACCGGGCCGCCCGGTTCGGCGCACTCCCGCTCGCCGCCTTCCTGCGCGCCGAGCGGGACGACCCGCCGGTGCTGGTGGGCCAGATCGAGACCGTGCGCACCGATCCCCTGCCGGATCTGCTCGCCCCTCTCGACGTGTGCTTCGTCGGCAGCACCGACCTCGCGGTCGACCTGGGACTGCCGGCCGACCCGGCGGTGCTGCGCGCCGCGGTGGACCGGGTGCGCGAGGCCGCCCGCTCGGCGGCGGTGGCGTTCGGCGGCTGGGTGCCGGCCCGGGGCGCCGCGGCGGACCTGGGCCTCAGTGATGCCGATTACCTTGTGGTCGGCTCGGACCTGCAGATGTTGGCGGCCGCCCTGCGGACGGCCGCAGGAGAGGAAAACCAGTGACCACACGCAACGCAGCGCTGTTCAGCACGGTCCTCAACTGGGACGAGCTGCCGGTGACCCAGGTGCGCCCGGGTGTCCGCCGTCGCGTGTACGCGACGGACGAGATGATGATCTGCCACCACGAGCTCGACGTCGGCATGACGCTCAACCCGCACCGGCACGAGGACTTCGACCAGCTGGTCCATATCGCCGAAGGGCGTGCGAACTACTACGTGGACGGGGTCGCGCATGACATGCGTGCGGGGTCGTTCCTGCTGGTTCCCCGCGGCAGCGAGCACTACGTGGAGCCGACGGAGGCTCCCTGCGTGAACATCGACTTCTTCGTCCCGCCGCGGGCCGACCTGCTTCCCTGACCGGGGGCGCAGGGGCGCCATGCCGCGATCAGCCCGGGCAGCGATCAGCCCGGTCACACGGACGCGTGCGCGCGTCGGCGTGAGTCGTCGAGGCCTCCGGGAGTGAAGGCGGACGCATCCGCTGCACCCGGAGGCCTCGCACGGTCTGCCGCGCCGTGCGGGTCAACCGCCGTTGGGCGTGCTGTCCGAGGTGCCCAGCCGCTGCGACAGCGCGCGGGCGGTCTCCAGCAGTGCCTGGGCCATCGGCGACTTGACGTCGTCGGGGACGCTCGCCGTCGTGCCGACGACAGCGAGCGTTCCGCTGATCTTGTCGCCCTCGAAGATCGGCGCCGCGATGGTGCGGACCCCGTTGACGGCGGGGGAGTTGACCGACAGGCCGTGCTGCCGGATGGCGTCGAGCTCCTCGGTGAGCTCGGACGACTTACGGACCGAGCGCGGCAGCGCCGGTACCTGGTCCGGGGGCAGGAACGTGAGGAAGATCCGTCCCTGCGCCGAGGAAGTGAGGTCCAGACGCGAGCCGACCCGGACGCTGATGCGCACCATGTGGGCGGTGTTGTCCACCGAGCGCACCACGGTCGGCGACTCGCCGTCCCAGACCGACAGCACGATCGTCTCGTCGATGCGCCGGACCAGCTCCTCCATGTACGGCTCGGCGGCGGCGACGATCGGCAGGCCGGCCCGCGCTGCCGTCGCGAGCGTGAGCACCTGGGGGCCGAGGGAGTACAGGGAGGTGCGCTCGTCGTAGCGCAGCAGGTTCGCCGCCCGCAGCGCCTTCGTGTAGCGGTGCGCGGTCGCCTTGCTGGCCCCGAGCCGCGCGGTGATCTCGTTGAGACTCATGTGCGGCTTGCCGACCGTGAACGAGCCGAGGATCAGCGCCGCACGCTGCACCGTCTGGATCGTCGGCGCGGTCGTGTCGGGAGCGCCCTGCTCGCCGGGGCCGGGCTGCGCCTTCGTGGCCATGGAATCTTGCTCCTGTCCCGTACTTAGTAAGGTGGTAAGACGTTGAATGGAACGCCGTATTGGATAGCGTAACGGTGAGAGTCGTGCGCATGTGTGGAAAGAGCCGAGGTGCTCCTGCGCGGTGAGCCCCGGCGGTGAACGGGAGCCAAGCACTCACGCATCGGAGGAGTGCCCCGGCGTCAGGGAGCGCGCCGGGTCGAGCAGAGAAGCGATGTGGTTGACGGCGAGGGCCGCCTCGCCGAAGCCGATCGAGATGAGGCTGACCTTGCCGTCGTGGTCGGCGATGTCGCCGGCCGCGAAGACGCGCTCCCGGCTCGTGCGCATCGTGCGGTCGACGAGGATGCGCCGGCGGCGCAGCTCCAGTCCCCACTGCTCGATCGGGCCGAGATCGGCGATGAAGCCGAGCGCGGCGACGACGGACTGGGCGGACAGGCTGATCCGGTCCCCGTCCGAGCCCGCGACCACGACCTCCGACACCGACGCGTCGACCGACCCGTCGCCGGAGATCTTCTCGACCTCGTAGGGCGTCAGGACCCGCACGGAGGACGCGTGCACCTGCTCGACGGTACGTTCGTGGGCCCGGAACCGCGTACGCCGGTGCACCAGCGTCACCGACGAGGCGATCGGCTCCAGCGACAGCGCCCAGTCCAGCGCGGAGTCCCCGCCGCCGACCACCACGACGTCCTGTCCGGCGAGTTCGTCCAGCCGCGGCACGAAGTACCGCAGCCCTCGGCCCAGGTACTCGGAGCCCACCGGAAGCTCGCGGGGGACGAAGTTGCCGATCCCGCCGCAGACGAGCACCGCCCCCGCGGTGATCCGCGCGCCGGCGTCGGTGGTGGCGACGATGCCCTCGCCCGCGTCGTCGAGCTGGGTGACCCCGTGCCCGAGCAGATAGGTCGGGTTCCACCGCCCGGCCTGCTCGGCCAGCCGGTCCACCAGGTCCTGGCCGCGGACGGCTGGGAAGCCGGCCACGTCGTAGACGAGTTTCTCGGGGTACAGCGCGGCGATCTGGCCGCCCACCTCGGGCAGGGCGTCGGCGACCGCGACGCTCAGGCCGCGGAAGCCGGCGTAGTACGCGCCGTACAGCCCCGTCGGGCCGGCGCCGATGACGAGCAGGTCGACGGTCACCTCGGGGCCCGTGGCGGTGGCGAAGTCGCTCACGCTCCCACCTCGGGATGGTCGCGGCCGACCCGGCCGACCTTGCGGGCTCCGCCGGGCGACGCGAGCGGTTCGGCGCCGACGATTTGAAGGGTGAAGAACTCGGCGTTGATGCGCTGGGCCTGCTCGGCCTCCGCCGGCAGGTCCTCGTGGTGGAAGATCGATATCTGCGGGCAGACGGGTTCGCAGCGCCCGCACTCGACGCATTCGTCGGGCTGGATGTAGAGCATCCGGTCGCCCTCGTAGATGCAGTCGGCCGGGCACTCCTCCATGCACGACTTGTCCATGACGTCGAGACATGCCTCAGTGATGACGTACGGCACGGGCTTCTTGCCCTTCACACGGTCGCACGGAATGCGAGATGGTGTCTTCTAATGTGGAATGGATGATGGTGGCGTCGACCCCAACGTGTCAACCATCAGGTGATTGCTTGACACTGTCGCGCGTGCTAGGCGAAGCTAATGCGACATACGAGATGGCGTCTCATAACACGCCACTCGGGTCGGGACTTGTGAGAGGCAAACTCCGTAATGGGAAGCAACCCCCGGACCGTCCCATCAGCACCGATGATCGTCGAGGACTGGGACCAGCTCACCTTCCGGGTCAACCGCGAGGCCTACCGCAGCGCGGAGATCTTCACCCGGGAACGCGGCTGGGTATGGACGCACACCTGGCTCTACCTCGGCCACGAGACCGAGATCCCCAACCCCAACGACTTCAAGGTCCGCACCCTCGGCGGCCGACCGCTGATCTTCTGCCGGGACACCGCCGGCGAAGTGCACGCCTTCCTGAACTCCTGTCCGCATCGCGGCACCGTGCTGTGCCGCGAGAGCGAGGGCTCGACGAGGCTCTTCCAGTGCTTCTACCACGCCTGGACGTTCCGCAACAACGGTGACCTCGCCGCGATCCCCGACGCCGACGCGTACGAGTCGACCGACGAGTTCAAGGCGTCCATGGGGCTGCGCGGTGTCCCGCGCCTGGAGATCCACGAGGGATACGTCTTCGTAGCCTTCGACCCTGACGTTCCACCGCTCCTCGAACACCTCGGCGACGCGGCCGACTACATGACGATGATCGAGCAGCAGCACGTCGGCGGCATGACCACGCTGCCCGGCACGCAGCAGTACAGCGTGCGGGGCAACTGGAAACTCGCCGTCGAGAACGCGATGGACGGCTACCACTTCGCGCCGACCCACAACACGTTCGTGGGCTATCTGCGCGAGAGCGGCTTCGCCGTCACCGACGACAACCAGTACGCGTACAACCTCGGCAACGGCCACGGGCTGCTGGTCCTGACCGGGCACGGCGGGCGGATCAGCATGATCTGGGAACCGCGCTTCGGCGAGGACGAGCGGGTCCGCACCGAGCAGCACCGGGCGGAGATGGCGGAGCGGCTGGGCGAGAAGCGAGCGCACTACGTGGCCGACGAGAGCCACATCCTCTTCGTGTTCCCGAACCTGCTGCTGTTCGACATCGAGGGACTGTCGATCCGGCAACTGGAACCGGTGGCGCCCGACCAGACCGACGTACGCGCCTGGCAGCTGGTCCCGCGGAACGAGGACCCGGCCGCGCGCGCCCTGCGCATGAAGACGGTCGTCAGCTTCGTCGGCCCGGGCGGCCTCGCCACGCCGGACGACATCGAGGCGTACGAGGCGGTCCAGCGCGGCATCCAGGCCACGGCGGACACCGCTGTGCCCGAACTCGACTACAGCGACATGTCGCGCGGCATGGCCGACGAGGTCAAGGGCGTACAGGGCAGGTCGACCGACGAAGGCGCGATGCGGGGCTTCTGGCGGCACTGGATCGAAGCCGTCGGTCTCGACGACGGCCTCGCCGTCCACGGCGACCGCCCGGCGTCCTTCCTCGAAGGCAGGGACGTGCGATGACCGCGATCACCAACACCCACACCGTCCAGTGCCAGGGACGCACCATCACCCGCCCGGAGGTGGAGGACTTCCTCTACGGCGAGGCGGACATCCTCGACCACTGGGACTACGACGGCTGGCTGGCCCTCTTCGAGCCCGGCGCCCGCTACGAGATCCCGACCACCGACTACCGCCCCGGCTGGTCACCCCACGAGACCGGATCCTTCGTCGACGACGACTGGGACCTGATCCTTGCCCGGGTCAAGCGCCTGAAGTCCCGCAAGGCCCACGCCGAGAACCCGCACTCGCGCACCCACCGGCTGGTGTCCAATGTGCGGCTGTCCGAGCACACGGAGGATTCCTTCCGGGTGTCGGCGTCCTTCGTGGTGCACCGCGCCCGCGACGGACACTTCGACGCCTACGTCGGCTGGTACGAGCATGTGCTGGTGCCGACCGAGGACGGACTCCGCTTCCGGTTGCGGCGCTCGATCCTCGGCCACGAGTCGCTGGCGGCAGGCGCCCGGCTCAGCTTCATCCTCTGACCGGCGACGGATGGTGACCCGATGATCCGACACACCCTGTCCTTCCGCTTCGCCGACGAAGTCGACCAGGCCACGCGCGAGTCAGTGCTGGCCGAGCTGCGCACCTTCCCGGACCGGTACCCGGCCATGCGCGGCTTCGTCCTCGGCGAGAACGTCAGCACCCGCGACCGGACCTTCACCCACACCATGGCCGTCGACTTCGACAGCCAGGACGACCTGCTCGCCTACCTCAACAGCGAGTCCCACGAGAACTTCGTGCACACGCGCTGGCGACCGGTCATCGGCCGGCAGGCCATCACCTCGTTCGAGTACGCCGAGCGTCCGTCGCTCGCTGCAGGAAGGACATCCCCAGTGAGCACCCGCCCGCACGGCCCGTACGGCATGGAGTACGCCCGGATCGAGGTTCCGGACATGCAGGCCACGATCGACTTCCTCGAATACCACGTCGGGCTGCAGCTGGAGCAGCGTACGGACGAGTACGCCTACCTGCGCGCCGACATCGAGCACCACGCGATCGAGCTGATCCACGCGCCCGAGCGCACCGACGGGTGGACGACCGCGGTCGGCTACAGCGTGGAGGGCGAGGAGGTCCTCGAACAGCTCCACAAGAGCGTCCTCGACGCCGGCCTGGAGGTCCTTCCGCTTCAGGAGCGGCAGCAGGCGCTGTGTGAGAACGGCTTCGCGGTGAAGGACCCCAACGGCCTCATCGTCGAGCTGTTCACCGAGTTCCAGGAGTACGCCGAGCCGCCGCACATCGAGATCCGGCCGCTCAACCTGGTGCACCCCTTCATCGCCACCACGAAGTACCAGGAGACACAGGACTTCTACCGACACGTCCTGCGATTCATACCCTCGGACTACGTCGTCGGCTCGACCACGTTCTTCCGCGGCGAGGACCGCCACCATCACAGCCTCGCGGTGCAGAACAACAAGGAGCACTTCGTCGCGCACCTGTGCTTCGCGATGAAGAGCCTCGACCACGTCATGCGGATGCGCGCCCGCGCTCTGTACAAGGGCGCGCCGATCGCCTCCGACATCGTCAACCACTCGGCGTCGACGTCGATCGCGTTCTACCTGCACGACACGCGCTTCGGCCCGCGGTTCGAACTGTGCGACCGGCACCGGGTGTTCACACCCGAGGAGCACGAGACGCACCGGGCCCGCAGGATGCCGGCCGACCCGCGCAACATCGACGTGTGGCGTCCGGCGTCCGACGACTGGGGACGTTTTTGAGCCGGCGGCTGCCGTTGAGTCAGCGGCTGCCCTTGAGCCAGCAGCGGCCCTGGAGAGGGCGGCTGCCCTTGAGCCGGCAGTTGCTCGACGTCCTGTACCTGCTCGACACGACCCCCGCTCCACGCGGGCAGGAGCGTACGGCGGCCCACCGGCTGCGCGCCTGGTGCGCGCACCGCTGGCCGCACGTCGAGTGGCAGGTACTGGAGCACGGCCCCGCGGGCGGCAGCCTGATCGCCGCGCACGGGGCCGGCGCCGGACCGCTGCTGTATTCCCACCTCGACACGTCACTGGACGACGGCGGGGCGGCGAACCGCCTCGTCACCGGCAACGACGCGCCCATCGCCCCCCTAGGCGTGGACGGTGACGTGGTGGCCGGCTTCGGACTCGGGGTCGCCCGCGGTCCGGTGGCGGCCGCGCTGGTCGCGTTCGCCGAGGCGGGTGCCGGTCGGCTGCTGCTCGCCGGCTCCGGCACGCACCGCCGCGCCGGCGGGACCACCGGGACCGCCGGGACCACCGGCGTCGAGGCCTACGCCGACACGCACCCGCTGCCGCGGTCGGCGATAGTCGCCAAGTGCGGCCCGCCCACCTTGCTGTGGCACGAGCCGGGCGCGCTCTACCTGACCGTCCGGGTGACCGGCCGCTCAGGGGCCGCGATGGCGGCGCAATCGGCCACGCCGCCCGGGGGAGTCGTCGCCGGGGCCGGCGTCGTCCTGGACGAGCTGGCCCGCTGGCGCACGACCTACCTGGCCGCCGACCCGCTGGTCGGGCAGACGGGCCGGGCGTGCGGCATCGGCGCGATCAGCGGGGGATGGCCGGACAAGCCGGACCTGCTGCCGGCCCAGCTGCGGATCGATCTGTACGTCGTCGCCGGTGACCCGGTGGATCCGAAGGTGCTGGCGGACGAGCTGGCCGACCGACTGCGGGCACGGTGCGCACAGTCAGCACTGCGCGACTGCGCGGTCGAGGTGGAGGCCGAGCCGGTCGCGTCAGCCGCGGCGACGCCGGCCGACGCCCCGGTGGTGACGGCCGCCCGCGCGGCCTGGCTCGACGAGTTCGGTACGAAGCCGCCGCCGATCACCGGCTGGACGGGATCGACCGACGGCGTCGTACTGCGCGCCCGCGGCGTCGACACCGTACGCCTCGGCCCCCAGGCGAAGCCGGCCGCAGACGATCCCCGTCGCGATGCCCTGTCACTGGGCCAGCTGACGGCCTACGCGCGCATCTACCGCCGGCTGCTGACCGAGCTGCCGGCGTAGAGCAGCAGATCCCGGCGCCGCGCCTTCGCTGCCCGGACCTTTCATTTCACTCAGCTCATTTCACTCAGCGAACAACCAAGGAGCGCAGGGCGCATTCGCCCTGCAGAAAAGTGGGCAGGCGGATGGACAAGGTGGTCGCCTCCGCGGCCGAGGCGGTGGCGGACTCGAACCGGGCGCGCGAGAGCAGGTGCTGCAGCCGGTGCGGGCCCGGATGTCCCAGAACCTGCGCGAGCGTCCAGCAGTTCCGCGTGTCCACCTCCAGCAACAGCCCCGCGACCAACTCCGCCGCCGTCGCCCGGGCTTCACGTCGCGCGAAGCAGCCCGCGACCGCCCGCATCGCCCTCCCGAACGCCTCGCTCCACGCCTGCTCGGCTATCTTTGCTTCCACGGCCACCGCGTCTTGATACGTCGTCACAAACGTTCATGATCACGGTGGCCGTACTCATTCCCGCACCCGCCCCGGCAACACGCCGACCAGCGCAGACGCCGGAACTACAGCTGCCGTGTCCGCACCGCTCAACCTTGAAGACCCGGTAGTTCAGCATGCGGTTCACTGGGACACGACGAGTTCCGAGCGGTTCGGCGTCGCCGAGTGCGGCACTACCGCGACGATCGTGACAGTAAACGTCATGAAATTAAATAGGTGTAAAGATCTTGCGGGGAAAGGTGAAACTTTCAGGTAAAGAAGACCCGCTCTTGTGATTCAGGGTAAGTCCGCACCGTACGCTTTTTCTGTGGCCGGAAATCTGTTCCGGTCGCATCGCCCGACTCACCCGGAGGTAATGAATGCATCAGAATCTCCTCGCCGAACAGTTGATGGTAGGAAACCTGGAAGCCCCGAGGATCATCCCGCTCGGCGCCCTGGATGACGAACAGGGTGTGACTGGAATGGGCCTGGAGAACCAGACCCCGAAGCCGATCATGGCGATTCTCTACAACGGCATCTGATATCTGGGATGCGATGAACAATGGCTGGCGCCGGTTTCCGAACCGGCGTCGGCCGTGTTGTTTCCACAATCAGCCACACGCGCAGGAAGTTGGTACCGTAATTATGGCGAGGCGGATATGGGTATCTGAGGGCGTCGCGAGCGACGGTGACATGTACGGGCGCGCCCTTCAAATACCGGAGAAACGGGGCGGCGGAAGCGCGGGCTCGGGCGTGGGGACGGGTGTGCAGCGCAAGTCTGGGACGATCCTCAAGAGCCATTTGGGTGATATCCCGTCGTGCCCGTGTCTGGCTGCGCTGGTACCGGCCGCACAGGAGCGCGACGCACAGCCGAGCCCTCCGGTGGCGGCCAGGGAAACGGCCGGTGCAACGTCCAAGTCTGCGGTGGCCCATGCGTGACCGTGGCATGTCGCTGCGCAGCGACATAGAGGCGAATCTGCGAACCGTCTTCGGCGGCCGGACAGGCGGCTTCCTTACCGACGAACCGGGACTCGCCGCCTGGCTGACGGAACACGAAGTGCAAGCGGCCACTTTCGAGGGGGTGCTCTCTGGGCGCGAGGCCCCACCGGCCCGCGCCGTGGCGGTACCTCTGAACTACGGCCGTCTGCCGTCCCGCTTCGACCTGCGGGAAATCTTCGCCGAGAGCAGCGTGCTGTGGATTTCGCTGGCGTCCTTCTCCGACGACCTGGAGGACGCGAAGTACGCGCTGGAAAAATTCGCGGAAATAGACCTGCCCGGTGCGGTGGCGGCGAACAGGCGTGTTATCACGAAGCTGCTTCTGGCAGGCGATGAAGTAGGTCTGAAAGGCCCGGGGACAGACCTGATACTCCGACTCCCGGAAGTCCTCCAATTATCCAGCAGAACCCGCACAGAACTCCTCCCCGACGAACACTCCACCATCGGGAACTTCTTCGAGGTGGCGATGTCTCCCACGGATCTGGCAGGCCAGGTGGACTCAGAACTGACCATATCGGGAACGCTCCGTATAGATTCGGTCCTGGTCGCCAAGCACCGGGAATTGCGAGGCGAAAGGGCGGACCATTTCGCGGTGGCGAAGGGCATCGCGGAGGACATGCGGAAGGCGTGCCCGATGTACGTCACGATCGAGGACAACCACTTCGTCGACGGATTCGGCTCATGGGCGGAGGGCATCGACGCGACCAGTGGCCCCGAATACCAGGGCGCGGTGACCGAGGTCGCCATCGGAACGGGCCTCCTCGACCCCGCCCGGGTCGACTGGAGCCTCAACTGCCTCCTCAACGAGGGCGCCGCCGGCATCCACCTCGGTGTCGGCAACGGCCTCAGCGGCATGCACTTCGACTTCATCTCCCAGGAGGCCCACCTTGCCCCTCGCTGACACCCGCCGCCTGCGCCTGGTGGGCTCCCTCCACCTCCAGCCGGGCCCCGAGGGCACTGCCCAGGTCGTCGACGACCGCACTTTCACCGCCGCTCACGTCAACACCTCAGCCCGCATCCTCCTGGAGGCCCTGCGCGAACCCCGTACCCAAGAGGACCTCCAGGCCATCTTCGCGAAGGCAGCGGACTGCTCACAGAAGGAGACGGTGGGGCCGGTGGCGCGTTTGGTGGAGGAGCTGGTGGAGTACGGATGGGTGGAGGAGGTCGACGGAGAAGCCTGACAAAGCAGCGTAGGTATGGGCACAAACACGCACGCCGAACGGAACCCGACGATGACGGAGAGCCCGTCCCCGCCAAGGCCACTTCCCACGGTGCGCCCTCACCCCTTCGCTCCACCCGAGGAGTTGGCCCGGCTACGGCAGGAAAATCCGATCAGCCCCCTTCTCTACCCGGACGGCACACAAGGCTGGCTGATAACCCGGCACGCGACGGCAAAAGCGGTGCTGGCCGACCCGCGTTTCAGCTCTCGCATGGAACTACGCAATTCGGCGACGCGTAGAATGCTCTCCGAAGAGCCGGAACCAGCAGAGCCGGGCCTGTTCATAGGTATGGACCCACCGCAGCACACTCACTACCGCAAACTGCTGACGGGCCAGTTCAGCACGCGCAGGATGAATCAGCTGAGGTCACGGGTAGAACAGATAGTCGCGGCGCAAGTGGATGAGCTGGAACGAACAGGCCCGCCGGTCGACTTGGTACAGAATTTCACAGCCCCGGTCCCATCCCTGATGATATCCGAAATTCTGGGCGTACCCTACAAGGACAGGGCGGTCTTTCAGTACAACATGGCTGCCTTGCTCAGCCTCACGGTATCCACGGAAGAGATGCTGGCGGCTCGGCACACGCTCAGGGATTTCGTCAAGACGCTGGTGGCAGCCAAGCGGGCGGAGCCGACGGACGACATCCTGGGAGGCTTGGCCGGAAACGCGAACCTGAACGACGACGAGCTGACAGGAATCTGCTTCCTTCTGCTGGCCGCGGGATTCGAGAGCACCGCACAGATGCTGGGCCTGGGCACGTTCGCCCTCTTGACGCACCCGGATCAACTAGCGACGCTTCGAGAGAATCCGGATCTGATCGACAACGCGGTGGAGGAGTTGCTGCGTTACTTGACAGTGGTTCAGTTCGGCCTGAACCGAACGGCACTGGAGGATGTGGACCTGAACGGAACGCCGATCAGGGCCGGCCAAACCATCACGATCTCCCTGACCGCCGCCAACCGAGACCCGAACCGCTTCCCATCCCCGGACCGCTTGGACATCACCCGAGCCCCCGGCGGCCACCTGTCCTTCGGCCACGGACCACACCTGTGCCTGGGCCAACAACTGGCAAGAATGGAAATGCGAGCCGGGTATCAGGCCCTGCTCGACAGATTCCCCACCCTGCGCCTGGCGGTTCCCCCGGAAGAGGTACCGACGGACGATGCCAAGCAATTGTACGGGGTGGGGCAGCTTCTGGTGACGTGGGATGCGTGACACCGGGTTCACGAGCGCACACATGCAGGGACGAACCGGAACACGGTGACAGCACCCGCCCCGGACGTACGATCCGCGCTCATATCCTGACCCCCATGGGCTGGGTGATCGGCATCCGACGACTTCCACGCATGGGAAACCACACCGGCCTGCAGAACTCCGTGCCCCCTTCCATGCGCCCGGCCCAGCGGCCGGACACCCGCATCGCGGGCGACTTCCCGGGGTTCCGGCGGCCTGCACGGGGCGATCTTCCACAGCGACAACGGGGCGCAGTACGCCTCGAAGGAGTTCGCCCAGGTCTGCGAGGACCTCGGTGTGATCAGATCGCGCGGCGCGGTGGGCACCAGCGCGGACAACGCCGCCGCGGAATCGCTGAACGCATCCCTGAAACGGGAGACGCTGCAGGGGAAGAAGCGGTGGAACGGGGCGCGCGAGGCACGGCTCGCGGTCTTCCGCTGGGCGACCCGCTACAACACCCGAAGAAGGCATTCCTGCCTCGGTCAGATCAGCCCGATCGCCTTCGAGCAACGATCAACTACGCTGGCCACTGCCGCATGACAACCGGTGTCCACGATCAAGGGTCAAGGCCCATGCGCCGTCGCTACCCGACCGGGACACGGCGACGTGTCCCGGCTACCCGACCCGGCTGCGCGTGTCGTCCACCGCTCGCACCGCCCTGGCGGCGGAGTGGGACCGATGTCGCTGGGTGTGGAATGAATGCGTCGCCAAGTCCAAGGCCGTACACCTGCACAACAAGGCCACCGGCCAGCAGGCCACGTGCGGCCCGGCTCAGCTCGACCGGATGCTGACCGAAGCCCGCGCCCGTACGCCGTGGCTGCGTGAGGGCTCATCGGTTGTCCAGCAGCAGGTCATCCGCGACTTCGGCCGCTCCCGCGCCAAGGCGCACAAGGACATCACAGAGCGCCTGCCCATGGCGCGCCGGGCCGGGATGCCGAAGTGGAAATCCAAGCGCGGGGCACCGCCGAGTCTCAACTACACCAAGCGTGGGTTCCGGTTGAAGGACGGCCGGCTGCACCTGGCGGGCGGCATCGTCGTGGCGGTGGTGTGGTCGCGGGAACTGCCGGCCGAGCCGTCCTCGGTGCGCGTGTACCAGGACAGTCTCGGGCATTGGTATGGCTCGTTCGTGGTCCCCGCCCAGGTCCAGCCTCTGCCGGAGACCGGCCGCGCGCTCGGCGTCGACTGGGGTGTGAAGGAGACCGCGACCACCATCCGACGCGCACGACCTGCCGCACGCCGAGCACGGCAGGAAGGCACAGGCGAAGCTGACGCGGTACGACAGGATGATGGCCCGCCGCAAGCCGAAGAAGGGCCGGCCCGGATCGAAGGGCTACCGCGAGGCGAAGAATCTGCGGGCGAAGGCGAAGGCGTACAAGAAGGTCGCGAGACAGCGTGAGGACACCGGTCGCAAGTGGGCCAAGAAGGTTGTCCGTGACCACGACGCCATCGCTGTCGAGGACTTCCGTCCGAAGTTCCTCGCCAAGACCACCATGGCCCGCAAGGCCGCTGACGCCGCCATCGGCGCCACCAAGGCCGCTGTGATCGAGATGGGCCGCAAGCACGGGCGGGACATCCGCCTCGTACACCCCGCGCACACCACGATGGACTGCGCGCACTGCGATGCGAGAGCCAAGCACGCTCCCCCACTGCCTTAACGGCGTGGGGGGGGACCCCCAGCCGGGGGTGAGCGCACCTACATCTGCATCGCGTGCGGAACCGTGTCCCCACGGGACAAGAACTCCGCACGCGTGATGCTCGGCCGGGCTGGTCTCAACCCGGCTGGTGCTGATGGCGGAAGACCTCCTGGAGCGCTGCTCCAGGAGGCGGCCTGAGCCAGGAATCCCCTTCCCCTCGGGGAGGGGAGGATTCAAACTCCCCAGTCGTCGTTGACGGTGACGGCGTCGGTGATGCGGAACCGGCCGCCAGGCACCAGAGGCGTGGTGGGCTCACCCATCACGACGACGTGCTTGCCGAACTGTGGGGCCAGCGGTCGGCCGACATCGCGCTTGAGCCACAGACGCAGCAGGTGCCGGCGGCGCTCCGGTTCCGGGTGGTCGATGTAGCTGGTGCGCGAGTGCAGTGCGGCGTAGTTGAGCAGCCACTGCACGTCCCCCGGCTGGAAGTCCATGTCGATCGGCAGGCCGGGCTCCTGCGAGATCTCGTCGAAGAGGTTGATGGCCTCGGCCTGGTCGGACGTCAGTTGGGGAACCCCCGGGTACTCCTGGGCGCTGAAGATCATCGAGTTGCCCGCGTAGGTGCTGATGGTGCCGTCGACGTGGCTGATGATCGGCGAGGTGTACGTGAGTTCAGGGGAGTCGGGGTCCTGACGCCGCCAGTCCCAGTGGTAGGTGTCGAAGAGCCGCGCGGCGAGGTCCGGCCGGCGGCGCAGCATCTCGTTGTAGATCGTGGTGCCGCTGACCAGGCTGGAGGCTCCGCCCTCCTTGGCGCCGCGCAGGCATATGAGGGCGACGACGTCGGAGCTGTCCGAGTGGAACGGCAGCCGGTCCCGAATGCGGGAGGGCAGCGCGCCCTCGTCGGACATCGTCTTGTTCGACGTGGCGATCACGTGGTCGAGCAGGTCGCCCCTCTGGTTCTGCCCGATCGGCAGGCCGAGGTGCAGGCCCATGACGAAGAAGATGGCCGCGGCCACGGCGTCGCCGTACTCCTCGGTACGCAGGCCACGCACCAGGATGAAGCCCCGGCCGGCGTCCATCTGGTGGGCGCACTCGTCGTTGAGGGCGCGACAGGCGTCGAACGGGTAGTCGCCGGCGGTGACGGTGCGCAGGTCGGGTTCGTCGGCGACGAAGCGCCGTCCCAGTTCTTCCAGCTCGGTGCGCTCGGCGTCGCTGAGTACGTAGATCCATTCGGTGGACTTCGACAACTCGTCGCCGCGCCAGGCGGACGGCCCGGAGATCGGCTGAAGGCCGACAGTGGTGGTCACGATGATGCACTCCTCGAAGAGGTGAGGGAAAAGCCCGTCGGCGAAACCACGACGGACGACGAACGCTGACGGACGACGAACGTTCGGTGTGGCGGGGGCTCGTCGCACGGCGACGAACGCACTCAGAAGTCAGAAGGGAGTCTGAGGCTCGCCGACAGCCGTGCCGGGGCGCAGTCCCTCCCGGGGCGGGGAGTACCTGAGCGGCTCGTCGTAGGTCCGGCGACCGGCGCACGACACGAGCAAGACGCCGATCAGGGCGACTGGCCTCATGCTGGTCCCGTCCTTTCGAGAAGTGCCTCAACCATAGGAGACGTCTCGGCCATGGTCAATGTGCGAGATGGTGTCTCGTGATGCAGTACATCACGGTGGGTGGGTGGCACCGTGGAGCTTGCATGGGCGGTCGCTGTCATGAGGCGGTAGGGGACCGGACGGACGCAGTGCCGGAGGGTGCACTGCAGTCGGATCCGTCCGGCGTCGTCTGGTGCGTACTCGGCGGGGGCAGGGGAACCCAGTGCCGATCCCGGGACCGGTCGGTTACGCCGCGCGCTGGCCGCCATTCTCGACGACGTGCAGGCCGCGCCTAGCCCGTTGCGCGGGACGATCGCGACGGCGCCTCGGCGCCGACGGGGGAGAGCGCCGGGGCGACGCTCGTGTACGTGTCGACTGTCAGCGTGATGTGCGCTGGGGCGTGGGCTGGTCGATGACTTTCACGGCCGAGGCCCGATGCGGAGATGCGTCGCTGACAGCACTGCCAGCAGGATGAAGTCCGGCCCGGCGTTGGTCAAAGTTCTCCGGCGATGACGCCGTTCCGGAAGGCAGCCCATTCCGAGGCGGTGAATCGGAGGGGTTCGCGGCCGGGGTTCTTGGAGTCGCGGACGGCCCTTGCGCCCTCAGGGAGTTCTGCGACCTCGACGCAGTCGTGTTCCGCGCCGCTGGCGGAGGCCTTCCGCCATATCGCCTCGGTGAGGTCGTACGCGTACAGCTCAGCCTTGAGGTCGTTCACTTCCGGTGGCCCTCTTCCAACTCGGCGATTCTCGCGAGCGAGTCCTCCACGGGAAGCGCCGTCGCACGGATGCGTTCGAAGGCCTTGGCGAAGGGCGTCGCGTCGTCGCCCTCAACGTATGTCGCGCCGCTGAGATTTTCCAAGAGCACTACGGAGGGCATCGGTTGGGGGAAGCCGGTCAGTGTGAACCCGCCGACCACGCCAGGGTGCGAGGTGGAGTCCAGCGGCATCAACTGCACGGTGACGTTCGGCATCTCCGAAACGTCGAGCAGCCGCCGGAGCTGCTCACGCATGATCGCGGGACGCACGGCGAAGCGCTGGTGCAGTGCTGCTTCGTGGACGATGGCCCAGAGCTCAGGAGCCGTTCCCGGGCGGGAGAGTACGGACTGCCGGGCCATCCGTACCTCCGTCAGGGCGGCCACCTCTTCCGGCGTGCGTGACGTCGTCACGCCGGCGATCGTCTCGCGTGCGTAGGCGGCTGTCTGCAACAGGCCGGGTACGACCAGCGGGGACCACGCGTAGATCGTCTCGGCGTCCGATTCGAGGGAGATGTAGTCGGCGTAGGTAGGCGAGACAATCGCGCTGTACGTCTGCCACCAGCCCTTCTTTCCAGCGTCTCTAGCGAGGGCGCCGAGAGCGTCCCTTACCTGAGTGTCTTCTACTCCGTAGATCGTCAGCAGGGACCCTACGTCTGCCGGCCTGATCGACTGGGTGGCGCCCTCGATCTTCGAGAGCTTCGGTGCCCTCCAGCCCATGGCTCCGGCAGCGGCATCGAGCGTCATACGGGCGTCATTGCGAAGGCGCCGCAGGCTCGCGCCAAGCCGGCGGCGTCGAACGGTCGGTACGAGTGGTGAGTTGGGCATGTGGGGAGTCTGGCAACGCTTTCGCGCGGATCGCACACCGTAGCGAGAACTTCACCCCTTCGGGTTGGAAATTTTCTACCTCGGGGAGAAAGTTACGAGTGTGGCTGAAGCTGGGGGCAGTCCAGCCGACCGCCCAGGAGGCCCACCGACATGCATCTCACTCCGCCCCCCAACCCTGACTCAGCGCTCCTCAGCACCGCACCCGCATCAGCCCTCACACCAACCACCCCTGGCTTCTACCTCCGCGCCCGCCCCCACGGCTTCGCCGCTCACGTTTGCGCCTCGCCCGACAACCTGTGTGCCGTACGGCAATTGGCCCGCGCCGAACTATTGGCGCAGGGCATCGGGGACGATGCCGTCGACTCCGCGCAACTCGTCCTTTCAGAACTTGTCGGCAACTCGGTGCGTGCTTACGGCGATTACGTACCGCTCGTGGTGGAGGTGTACGTGACCGGGTACGGCGTCGCGGTGAATGTCCACGACCCGGACCCGGGCACACTGCCGATGCGCCGGGCTACGCCACTCGACTGTGCAGAGGCCGAAGCCGGGCGCGGGCTGGGCCTGGTCGACCTGCTAGCGCCGGGATGGCAGGTGCGGAGGTCGGCGATTGGGAAGCAGGTGTGTTGCTGGGTGCCCGCTGAACCAGGAGGGAACTGAGGGGCCCATCCGCGTTCGACGCGTAGGGCTGCGTCGTCCGGAAGTGCACCGCTCTCATGGGGCGGCATTGACACCGGACGACGTCCCGCGCCGTGGCGGCGACGCAACTCCCAGGCTGCGCCGCCCGGTGGCACAGGATGGCTATCTCTCGCATACGCGGAACTACACAAGCGCCGCCGCCTCGGCCCGAGAGGCCGGATGAATGAGCGACCGCAGCTTCTCGCGGGTCTCCGCGTCCGTCGAATAGAGGATCGTCCCGACCATTCCCCGCGTCAGCAGCACCTTGTACGTGTTGCGGATGAGACGGTCGACGTCGTCGTCCGGCGTCGCCTTGGTGAAGGACGGGTCCTTCGAAGCCGAGCGGTCCACGACCCAGCGGTCCGTTCGCCAGACCAGATCGGGGCCGATGATCACGCCCGACCAGTCGTACTCGAAGCCCTGTGCCGTGTAGACGCAGCCGACCTGGCCGAAGCCGGCCGGGTCGGTGGCCCAGAGGGGTGCGGGCGGTGCGCCGAGTACGGATCGGTCGCCGTACAGGTTCCAGGGACCGGACCATTGGCCGATCACGACGTCTTCGGGGAGTGTCGTCATCTCGGGCGTGATCTTCGTGGTCCATTTCCAGCAGTAGCCGGCTGACATGCGGGCGCCGTAGCCCTCCTCCCGGCGCGCGACGAGGAAATCCTCCAGTTCCTGCGGGGTCTCGGCGGTCAGTAGTTGCAGCTTGCCGTCGGGCTCCCACTGGCTGGGCATACCGCCGTCCAGGCCGAGTAGGTCGATGACCCACTTCTCGTACGCGTCGCTGCCGCCGCACCGGAACTGGCCGTCCAGTTCCACCACTGTGCAGTCGAGGCCCTGCGCGCGGCGGCCCGTTCGATCTCCTGCCTGGTCCCATCTCGCGGGGACGCACCACCTGCTGCTGGTCGAGCAGGAAGACAGGGACTCGGCGTCCATGCAGTTGTTGAAGTACTTGACGCCGCGTTGGCGGATCAGGAAGCCCGTCGGGCCGCTGAGATGGTTCGGTCAGGTGGAGCGGTGGCGCGATGAGGTGGGGGCGGTCTGCGGACCGGGGACATGAGCCGGAATGGTGCCACGGGGCATGGACGGTGCCCATGTCGGTGTGCACGCGGTGTGCACGGCCTCTGGTCATGGGGAACGTCCGCACAGGTCAGAGGCTGCTTCAGGCGCCGCTCACCTGTCCCCGGCGCACAGACCGACTCGTCTGCCTTTAGGGCCCTGACCAAGGCTGTGCAAATCCTGATGCACCATCCGGCTGATTCGGCACGTGGTCGGGGCGACTCAACCACGAATCCGCGTGTTTTGCCTGGCCAAGGGCTTCATGTCTTCGTTTCCGGAAGCCAGAGATCGGGCCCGAGCCGTTTCAGCCGGTCGCGACGGGCATGGCAGTCGGGCATCGCCCGCTGAACTTTCCGCCAGAATCCTTCGCTGTGATCAGGCACACGCACATGAGCGAGCTCATGCACGAGCACATAATCGATCAGATCGGGTGGAAGCTGCATGGTCGCCCAATGGATGTTGAGATCGCCATGGAGCGAGCACGACCCCCAGCGGTAGCCCAGAGGCCGGACCCGGAGTTCACCGCAAGCCACGTCCATCCGCTGGGCCCACGGCTGAAGCCGACCAGGCAACCAGCTCATACCACGCCGGGTGTACCAGGCGATCAGGGCAGTGGACGCATCATGGAGCACGTCCTGCCGGATCTCCAATCGGCCTCGCAGCAACCGAACATCGGTCGGGCCGGCCTGGACGACCAGCAGCCGATAGCTGCGTCCTAGGTATGGAAAGCCCTCTCCGGAGACATACTCACGAGGGGGTCTGCCCTCGCTCAGCGACTCGCGTTCAGCGAGCTTCCCGTACAGCCATTGCCGCCGGCTTCTGATCAGCTTGACCAGATCGGCTTGCCCGGTCCCCGGGGGCACGGTGACGCTGACGGTCGAGTCGCGCTCGACGGTCAGCCTGATCTGTCGCCGTCGCTCGCTGACCCGTACCTGTACGTCGAGGTCGTCGACTCGCAGTACCTCGGTGGTCGCTGAACCCTTCACGGCCACATCCTGGCATCCGTCACTGACATTCCCCGCCAGGCCTGGCGTCAAGGGCGCGGAATCTCTGTACGACGGTGCCCGATCACTTCCACCAGCTGATCGGCCAGCGAGTCGACCTTGTCGATCGCCGCCGCATCCTTGGTGATCAGCAATTGGACGGTCTGGAGCCGGAAGTCCTCCTGATCGACCGGGCTACGCCAGAAATCACGTCGATGGGTCACCTGCTGGGCGAGGGTGTAGACGCCGGTGCTGATGTCGCACAACAACTGGTCGGTTTCCGGGTCGACCACTCCGTCCCGCGCGGTTTCCTCCAACAGCACGCCGTACAGGGCCCGTTCGACAGGGCTGAGCGGATCGTCGGACGCTGGGCGGTCCGTTCGCAACTCGGCGACCAAGTCGGCCAGGAGCGCGGCTTGCTGTTCCCAGTTCTCGGCGTAGTCGCGCAGAATTTCTTCGAGGCGCTCACTGAGCCGCTTATAGAAGCGAGGGTCCTTGCCCCGGTTGATCTCGATATGGTCCCGTACGGCGTGCTCCATCTCCGAGGCACGGGTTCGCGCACCGGGCAGTGCCGCTACCTTTTCCTCGAAGTCGTCTGCTGTCAGCGATACCGGCGGCAGCTTCTGGTCGATGCCGAGCGACAGCAGGTGATCGTCAAGCAGTTGGCGGACCTTCGCGCCGTACGCGCTGGTGTCGAAGTCGCCACCGTCGACTCGGAACCTGCGCTTGGCCCGCATCGCGATCTCCGCGTAGAGGGTGGCGTCCTTGAGGAAGGGGCGCACGGCGGGTTCGGGCAGGATGACGTCGATAGTGCTGAGGAACCGCTTGAGCTCGGCCTCGAACCTGTCGAACAGGGCCCCGTCGTTCAACAGAAGCACACAGTCCTCCAAGGTCGTCCCGGAGGGGGGCACACCGTGGTCGGTAAAGACCGCTTGGAGGCGGCGACGCATCGGATCCAGCTTGGCGACTTCTTCGCGGAGGTCGACCAATACTCCATCGACATCGTCGGCGGAGTAGGCCTTGAGAGCTTCGGTCAGATGGTTGGCGACGCCGAAGTAGTCGACAACATAACCGCACTTCTTGTCCTTGGCCGGCCGGTTGACGCGGGCCACGGCCTGCAACAGCTCGGCCTGCTTGAGGGATCGGTCGATGTAGAGCACCTGCTCGATCGGCGCGTCGAAGCCGGTCAGCAGCATTGACTTGACGATCAGGAATGCGACCGGGTGGTCGTCCGGGCCGAGTTCCGCCGGAAACGGCTTCGTGAAGTCGTCGACCCTGCGTTCCTGCGGCTTCTGCGCGGTCCACTCGGCGAAGCGCTCTTCGTGGTCGTCGGTGCCCGGGGAGATGATCGGAGCGAAGTCCATCGCACGGAGCAGATCGAGATTCCGGTGTGCGGTGACCTGTGCGATCTGTCGGGCGGTCAGCTGGTCCAGCGGAGTATCGAGCAACCGCGCCGGGACTGTCTCGGCCTGGTGGACCAGATCATCCCTCGCGGCGAGTAGAGCCGTTCGGTAACGCAGTGTCGCCTCCCGGCTGTTCGCCACCAGCTGGGCCTTGAACCCGCCAGGCAACACGGTCGTGACGTAGTGACGGAGCAGGTGCCTGGCCTTGGCCGTGATCAGCTCTTCGGATTCGAGCACGTCACCCTTGGTGGCGTACCGGCGCTGCAGAGCCTCGCGGTTCTCGTCGCTCTGCTCGGCGAACAGGTCCTCGAAGACCTCGTCGAGGTCACGGCCGTCTTTGACCGCGCCCTTGACGGTGTTGCCTTCGTAGAAGATCCGCACAACCGCGCCGTCGGCCTCAGCGTCGGCCAGCCGGTAGGTGTCGATGACGCTGCCGAAGATCTGGGAGGTCTTCTTCTGCTTGCCCATGATGATCGGAGTTCCGGTGAAGCCGATCCGGGCGCAGTTAGGCAATGCCTCCAACAGGTTCATGTGCAAGGTGGAGCCGTGCGACCGGTGCGCCTCGTCGATGAGGACCACAATCGCGCTGTCGTCGTTGAGCTCCCCAAGTGAGGGGACAGCCTCGACCAACTCGCCATTGGTGGACCGTGCCGCTACATCCTGCTGCTTTTGGATCATCACAGCGACGATGCCCGGGCCGCCGGCCGCCAACAGTTGCTTGGCCTCCTTGACCCGCTTGGCCTCTTCGACTTCTTCACCGGTGAGCCGGAGCGTCTCCGACAACTGTTTCTGTAGCTGGGTCCGGTCGGTGACCAACACGACCTTGACCGCGGACAGTTCCGGTATCGACCGCATACGGCGGACGAGGAACGTCATGGTGAGGCTCTTACCGGAGCCCTGGGTGTGCCAGATGATTCCGCCCCGCCGGTCCTGGACACCGTCCTCTTCTCGTGTGTCACCTGTCAGCAGGCGCTCCAAGGTCTTTTCGACCGCGCGGTACTGCTGGTAGCGCGGCGCGGCCTTGATCCGGATGCCGTTGTCCAGCGTCATGAACGTCACGTAGTCGTGGATGATCTGCAATAGCCGCTCAGGGTGCAACACCGCTGCGGTGAGCCGGTTCTGCTCAGTGACCGACCGCTCGTCGCACTCAAGCGCGGCCGCGATGGTGGCGTCGGTCAGCGGGTACGGGTCACGCCACGGCGCATAGTGCTCGGTGTCGGCCGTGAACGTGCCCAGCCGTGCCCGCTCCCCGCAGGTCGCCACAGTCAGCTGGACGGTGTGGAACAGCTTCGGATTTCCGGTGGGGATCCGGCTGCGGCCCTGGCCGGCGTACCGCTTCAGCTGCGTCACGGCCGCGGCGATCGCGTCACCCTTACCGGGCTTCTTGCACTCCACGACGACCAGGGGGATGCCGTTGACCAGCAGCACCTCGTCGGGTGCGATGTATTTCAGCCCGTTCGTGCCCAGCACATCGACCCGGAACTGGGAGACAACCACGAATTCGTTGCGCTGCCAGTGTTTCCAGTCGATGAAGTGGACGCGCTGGTCCCGGCCTCCGTCCCAGCCTGGCAGACCGGGTACGGTGACCCCCTTGATCAGCACTTCAGTTGTCAGCTCGTTGGCTTCCAGCAGACCCCTGGCCGTGATCCGGGTCAGCTCGCCCAGAGCCCGGCTGATCCGCACGTCGTCCAGCCAAGGTTCCCCATCCGGCCCTGGGTTGATATCACGCAGTGCCTTACGCAGCCGCGACTCCATCAGTACCTCGGCGAACGATTCGCGCCCGGACTTTGTCGGATCCTCCGGCTTGAACGCGCCCTCCGCTTGGCCCGGCATGTGCTCCCAGCCCATGTTCGCCAACTGCCGGAGCAGCGGAGCCTCAACCTGTATGTACTCGGGCCCGGACACGAGCGTCCCTCGCTTCAAGTCAACGTGTGATCACAACGGTTCCATCATTCCTTGCGGAGACCGCTGCACGCCACGGACATTCCGGCTGAGCTGAACTCGTGGGGTCGTGGCGTGTTGCTCGAGTGGGTCTGATGGTCTAGCGAGTCTTAGGCAGCCGCCGTCGATGAGCTTGCTGTAAGTACTGGCTCTTCCGTAAGCCAATCGGGTGCACTGGTTGAGGCGCTCGGGGGTGGTGAAGGCGACGTTGGAGAGCCAGCCGCGCCGCAGCAGGGACCAGATGCCTTCGACGGGGGGGAGGTCGAGTGCGTAGAACGACAGATGTAGGGCTAAGGCTTTACCCTCTCCGCCGAGGAAGTCGACACCCAACCCCTCACCCACCGGCACTGAAAAGACCATCTAGGCCCTTATGTCCCCCCTGACGTCAAACCCGAACGCGCCCACTCAGCAGGTCGTCCGCGAGGCCCCGTTTCGTGTGCATCAACTGCGAGATTTTGAGCTCGGCAGCAGACACACCGTGCCGGTGAGCATTCAATGCTGAGATCGCTTTCCTTTGCATCTCCATCGGAAGCACTGGGACTCTCAGATTCTTAACGATCCCGGAATTTATATTCGGCATAGTAGACCCTACCGCCAAAGCGGCAATTTGGCGCTGGCAATAATCTTGCGTGTAGGCAAGAGCAAACCATTCGGGAAGGACTCGGCTGAAGTCGAGGCGAATTCGCAAACAGCCGGTTCCGCATAGCCAGCCTTCGTTCTCAGTGTGGACGACCGCGCATCGCGATAGATCTCCTCTGCGACCGAGAACTACATCTCCCGAAACGAGAACATGTCGTGCGAGCTCGCGACACTTCCTCATAGAAACGCGAGCGATCTTATCTGGCGAAATAGACCTGTCGATAATATCTTGAGGCATGATGACGGGAATTCCTTCGGAGGTGTACTCGTAAGAGTGTAGCTGGCTCCCGAATGGCCCGATCTGAATGCTCCCATTGCCCTCTAGTAGCGCTCCGACGGTAGGAGTTTGCCAGCTCGAGCGGAAGTCAACATTAAAAATACTCGCTACAAAACCTGCCTCTACCTCGCGCCATTTTGCAAGTTCTCGATTGGCGGACGCGGCCTCCTTGTCGAGCGCATCGAGCGTCTCCACGATCCGCCGCTGTTCGGCCAAATCGGCAGGAATTGCGATCTCCAACCGCTCCATCAGGTCGGTCGGGAGACGCCCGGTTCCATGCCCTGCCTCATCGACCATTGCGAGGATGTTGCGTTCACGGGCCTTGAGCGCGAGGCCGAGGAAAGTCCCGTCGATCGATGTGTGAGGCAGCAGTGCCTTGCAGTCCTGCCCAAAAGCCACAGGACGTTGGGCGACACCTACCCGGAACTCCTTCTTCAGGCTCATACCTCGCACAATGAACAGCACAGTTCCGGGTTCAACCACCTTGGTGCCGGCCATGCTGCCGGCACGGGTCACCCGACGATCCGAATCAGTAATCCGGAAGTCCTTAAGACTCGCGGCGCTGATCCACGGGATATCGCCACCCCAGAAGCGGGGCTCTTCGGTCGCCGGGGTTCCGCCAGACCACCAAGTTCCGCAGTCCTTCAGCTTGACCTGCCTCCAGCCCTCAGGAACGTCATGCATAGCCGAGCTCCCGCAGAATCTCGTCGACTCGGGTGGCTGCGGCGGCTCGCTGGGCTTCGAGTTCGGGGAGGGTTACCGCGTACTTGGCAGCCCATCTGCTGTAGCGGTCGATCAAAGCTTTGCGGCCGATGGCTAGGCGGGCGTCGAGGCGCCGGCTGAGGTCGGCTTTGAGGATGCGCATGACCAGGTCGGGTGCGGTCCCAGCATCGTGGATCTGGCGCACGCCCGAGCCGAGGCGGTCAATGAAGGCGGCTTCCAGTTTGCGGACTTTGGACTTGGCCTCGGTCAGTTGGGCGCGCAAGCGCTTTAGCACGACGGGATCGACCTCCTCCGCGGCGTCGTCCTCGGAGGTCGTGGTGGCGGCCTTGACCTTGGCGTCGAGCTCAGCCCGGAGATTCTCGGTCTCTTCCAGCTCGGTGAGATAGTCAGTGAGGACATACGAGACCAAGGGGTGTTCCCGGGCTTTACGCTTGGCTGCTGCCTGGCGCTGGGCGTTGTGTACCACCGCGCCGTGATCCGCGAAAGCGGTCTGAATCGTCGTCAGCCAGCCTTGAACGACCCCACTGAATTGGTGGTACGCCAGTGTACGGATGTCGTATTGGACGCTGCCCCACCAGGAGGCGGCGGCGCCAGAGAGCTGGAATCGGTCGAGCGTGCCGAGGGGTTCGAGTTCTGCGACGAAGGACTCCAGTAGCTCGGCGCGGGTGTCCATAACCTTATGGGTTTCGGGCAGCTCGCTCAGGCGTTTGCTGTGCCTGCTCCACCACTCATCGAACGCGTCCCGCACAAGTGCTTCTTTGGGCGCGGCCAGCTCCGGGATACGGTTTGCGGCCGACTGCCAGCCGTCGGCTGGGAAGTCGTAGTAGTCGGCGTCTCGTTCGGCGAACAGCGAGTGCACGTCCACGCCGTACGCCTGGAAAGCGGGCTGGTGCTCACGGACCTCGGACTTCGGGACACCGCCCTGCAGATGGGCCCGTACGTCTTGGGGCTCCGGGGGTGGAGTGTTGTCGACGTAGCGCCGGATGTTGAGGTTGAACTGGTTGTCTTCGAGTTCCGCGAGCGACACCACGCGGGCGAAGCCGGGGATGTCATGTGTCGGGTCGGCCAGATAGGCCCGGTAAGCGGCGACGATTTTCTCTGCGTGTTCGGGTTCGAGGTAATTCTGGGCACGGCCGGACAAGTACTCGCGGTCGGCGTTGATAAACAGGACCTTGCCTCGATGTGAGGCCGGGCGAGAACCGGGGCCGCGCAGGATGAGAATGCATGCCGGGATACCGGTGCCGTAAAACAGGTTCGAGGCGAGGCCGATAACGGCCTCCAGCCGGTCGGCCTCGATGACCCTCCTTCGGATTGCTTGTTCCTCGCCGCCACGGAACAGCACGCCGTGAGGCATGACCGTGGCACCGATGCCGTCATGCCGGAGCACCGAGAGCACATGCTGGGCGAACATCCAGTCGGCCTTCTTGCCGGTCTCCGGAGTCCAGCCGAATTCGAAGCGGTCGGCGTGCTTCATCCCGGCACGCACGTAGTTCTGTGAGAACGGAGGATTCGTGAGTACACGGTCGAAGAGCGTCAGCGTCGAACCATCCGGCTCGATGTGCAACGGATTGGCGAGGGTGTCGTCGTTCTCCAGGTCTGCATTGACGATGCCGTGAAGGATCATGTTCATCTTGGAGATGGCCCAGGTGCCGCCGTTGGCCTCCTGGCCGTACAGGCGCAGGTCCTGAGCGTCCTCGCCAGCCTCCGCGACGTACTCCTTGGACATGATCAGCATGCCGCCGGAGCCAGCGCATGGGTCGTAAACCCGCATCCCCGAGTGCGGCTCGACTAGACGCGCCATCATCCGGACGACGCCGCGTGGGGTATAGAACTCCCCGCCCTTCTTGCCCGCCGAGTCGGCGAACTCGCCGATGAGGTACTCATAGGCGGCACCCAGCAGGTCGGGGAACTCGAAGTCCTCGTTGCGGAGCCGGTAGCGGTCGAAATGTTTGATGAGGGCCCGAAGTTTCTGGTCCGACAGCGATGTCTTGCCGACCTTGCGGGTGAAATCGATATGCCCAACCACGCCCTGCAAGGCGGTGGAGTTGGCAGTCTCGAGCGCGCCCAAAGCCTTGTTCAGTAGGTCTGCAACGCCGTTCTCAGCCGACTTGCCTACTAGGTATCTCCACCGGGCCGCAGTCGGCACGAAGAAGTCGCCGCCCCGGTAGAACGCCCGGTTGTCGGCGATCTCCTCGGCCTGCGCCTGTGTCCGGCCCGCCGCGAGTTGCTCGGCGATAACCCTGCCCCGGATCGTGTCGAATTGGTCGGAGCAGCGCTTGAGGAACAACATCCCGAAGATGTATTCCTTGAACTCCGAGGCGTCCATCTTGCCGCGCAAGATGTCGGCCGCGCCGAACAGATGCGCTTCCAGCTGCGGCAACGTTAGCTTCGCCACAGGCGGAGCCTCCAGTCGTCAGTCAAGGGCGGGTCAGAGACCCCATACGATACTGCTCAGCACAGATCATCAACGACCTACCATGAGGGTTGCCCATCCCGTCGGAGGAGTGACCGTGCCGCAGTTGGCGATCGCCAAGGAGTTCCTCTCCGAGTACGCCAAGCTTGAGAAGCCGGTCCAGAAGGCTGTGCAGGCCGCGCTCGGCAAGTTCGCCCAGGCCACCCACGCGGGACTGCATCTGGAGAAACTCAACCGGGCCGAAGACCATCGGATCAGGACAATCCGCATAAACCAGTTCTATCGCGGCGTCGTCCTGGCGCCGACGACCGGTGACCTCTACTGCCTGCTGCGCGTCCTGCCGCACGACGATGCGATCGCTTGGGCCACGACGAGGCTGTTCACCGTCAACCAGGTCCTCGGCGTCTTGGAGATGCGCGACGAGACGCAGCTTCAGAGCATGTCCGGCACACTGCGTCTGGCCGCCGAAGCTACACCGGCCCGGCTCTTCGACCATGTCAAGGACTCAGACTTCCGCACACTCGGCATCGACGACCAGGTGCTGCCGATCGTCCGATTGTTGACCAGGGAGGCGCACCTGGACGCCCTCCAACACATGCTGCCGTCACTTCAGTACGACGTCCTCGTCGCGCTAGCGTCGGGGATGACGATCGAGGAGACTTGGGGAGAGGTCAGCAAGCATCTTGTGGACGCCGCCAAGCCCGACCGGGTAGAGCCGGACGACCTGTCCGCGGCGATCGGGCGGACCCCCGACCAAGTTGCGCTCGTCAGCGGCCCCGAAGAACTTGAGAAGTTGCTGCGCCCTCCGTTTGCACTGTGGAGGATCTTTCTACATCCGATGCAGCGCCGGATTGCTTACCACGATCCCTATCTTGGCTCGGTGATGATCACCGGCGGTGCGGGCACTGGCAAGACGGTGACTGCCCTGCACCGAGCTGCGCATCTCGCCGGGCGCTACGACAGTGGCAGGCCGATCCTGCTGACCACCTACAGCCGCCCGCTCACCGCGGAATTGGGTCGTCAGCTGGAGCAGCTCGTCGAGAATCCCGAGGACCGCGATCGGATCGAGGTGATCACCACTGATCAGCTTGCTGCCCGGGTTGTCAGCGATCGGCCCGGAAGTCGCCCAGTGGTGCTCACGTCGCGCGAACTGGTCAGCCTTGCCGACACCGTGCATCCGGATTACCCCGGGGAATTTTTGGTCGATGAGTGGGAGCAGGTGCTGCTCGCCCAGGACATCACCACGCTGGAGGCGTATCTGACGGCAGCACGCACCGGCCGGGGCCAGGGCCTGCCTCGTTCGGAGCGGCCGTCCGTATGGGCAGCCATCGAGGCGTTGCGGACTCAGCTGAGCGACCTAGGGCGTTGGTCATTCCTGCAGGTAGCCGATGAGGCGGCACGGATCCTGCGACAGGAGGACAGGCCTGCCGTCTACCAACACGTCATCGTCGACGAAACCCAGGACCTACATCCCGCGCAGTGGCGGCTGCTCCGGGAAGCTGTCCGCCCGGGCGAGGACGATCTGTTCCTCGTCGCGGACCCGCATCAGCGGATTTGGCAGCATCGTGTACCGCTGAAGAACACTGGAATCAACATCGTCGGCCGGACACAGCGACTCACCCTCAGCTACCGCACCACTCAGGAGATCCTCACCTGGGCCGTCCGGGTGCTGGGGCTCGTGTCCGAGGAGGACCTCGATGGCTGGCCCGACAGCCGAGAAGGCTACGAGTCGCCGATGCACGGTCGCCGGCCGATCGTCCGGCGGTTCACCGACTGGTCCGAGGAGCGCGCTGCCGTGGTTTCCCAAGTCCGTGCCTGGCTGGCCGACGGTGTCGAACCGGGTGCGATCGCGGTCGCGGCCCGGGTCAACGCCAAGTCTGACGACGTGGCGGACGCACTTCGCTCCGCGGGCATCGAGCCCGAGCCACCGGGGCCGTCTGGCGGCCGGGTCCAAGTGGGCACAATGCACAGCATGAAGGGCCTGGAGTTCCAGTGCGTCGCGGTCGTCGGCGTCCAGGACAAGGTGGTGCCGCACGACCGGGCGATTGTTCCGTTGGAAACCGACAGGGCCGCCCACCTGGAGAGCGTCCAGAGGGAGCGATGCGTGCTCTATGTCGCGTGCACTCGTGCCCGTGACCGGCTGTATGTGTCGTATTCCGGGGCTCCCAGCCCCTTCCTCCCCCGCTGAGTTCGAGGAGCCTCCCGTGCGCCCCCTACGCGTGGCCATCCAGAACATTCGCGGCGCCCTCGACGTCGAACTGCACCTGCGTCCGTTCGGCGCGCTGATCGGCCCGAACAACGCGGGAAAGTCCACTTTGATGGATGCGATCCTACTGTTCTACGGCGCACTGGACTGGGACGAAACCCGAGACTATCCCTGGCACGCGGAGCCTGGTGCAGAATCCTGGGTGGAGATCGACTTCAGCGTTGACGCCGCCGAGGCCAAGCAGATCGGCGTCGACCTCGTCGACGGCGATCTCCTCCGGATCCGGCGCTGGTTCACCAAGAGCACTGACCGTCTTGCCGGGGCTTACTACCTGATTCCCCAGGACGGCGGTGAACCACAGCCGACCGGCTGGACCAGTGCCGCCAAGCTCGGTCAGTGCGTTTACATCCCGGCGATCAGCAAGATGGCCGACCACATGTCGCTTACCGGTCCCTCGCCTTTGCGGGACGTACTGCTCCTGGCCTTCTCCGAGCGGCACATCGAGACCATGCTCATGACCGCTAGGGCCGCTCTCGGAACGCTGAGCAGTGCCTTGCAGGAAGGGCCCATCACCGACCTCGAGAGCGATCTCGACGAGGCGCTGATGCCCTGGGGCCTGTCCGCAAAGGTCGACGTCGGAGAGCTGTCCAACGAGCTGATCATGCGCCACCTGATCGAGCTGCGACTCCACCAAGAGGGCACTCACCGCCCGCTGGAGACCCAGGGATCCGGCGTGCAGCGCACCATGGTCGCCGCGCTGATCCAAGCGGCCGCACGGCTACGAGCTCAGGCCAAGGAGGGCGCCTTCCGGTGGGTCCTCTTCGAGGAGCCGGAAGCCTTCCTCCACCCTTCCCAGGTGACCCGACTCGCCCACGACCTGCACCAACTCGTTGCCGCGGGCAACACGGCAGTGACTATCACCACACACAACGCATCCGTGATCGCGGCTGCCGAGACTTCCCCTGAAGCGATCACCCGGGTGCGTCGTATGCTCCACCGGATCGAAGTGGCGTCGCCTTCTCCCGCTCGCGTGAGCAGGGTTCTCTCAGACATACACACTCGCTCGGCCTACGCCGTGGGCTCTCGCTCCTGTTTCAAGACTGCCCGTCTGACCACGGCCGACGAGGAACGGGACCGGGTTCTTTACGACCTGGACGCGCACCGGGCCGCTGCCTTCTTCGCCGACCGGGTGATCGTCGTCGAAGGTCCTAGCGACGTGTTGTTCTTCGAGTGGCTGGCCCGTCGGGGTCTCCTGGCCAAACTCGGCCCCAACGTCGGCGTCCTCAGCGCGTTCGGCAAATTCGAGTTGCATCGTGCGGCGAGCAGTCTTTCCCTGTTCGGTATCCCGCACGTTGTTCTCTGGGACGAGGACGCGGTCATGGCCACAACTCAGAACACCCTCAAGAAGCGGCTGTGCGAGGACGCATCGGCGCTCACCGCGTTGACGGCGTCCGCCAACGATGCAGAGTCAACCTTCGCCGGCGCGGTTCGTCTCACCGGCACCATCGAGCGCTGGCTCGGCATCACCGAGGAGAAGGACAACCCCTGGAAGGCAGCCAACATCGGCGCGTCGCTCAGCCAAGCCTATGCGGACCCATCCTCACCGCTGCCAGCGCGGGTTAACAGCCTGCTTGCTGTGCTCGAAGACCTGTTCGTGGGTCGGGACATCGCTTCCTACCGGCAGCTGCCGGAGTTTCAGGGCGCACTGATCTCGCCAGCCCTGCCTCCACTGGCCGTCGATTTACCACGCGAGGTCGCGGCCTTCCCGCGTCAGACGTGCAGTTGCCCCGTACCCGCGTGGCCACGAGTCATCTGATGATCCAGCCTTAAAGCCGTGGAGCTGGCTGCCCCAGCCACGTCGTGTCTCTACCGGCAGGCGGTGCGTTCACGGCCTGGCACCGGAAGCCCTCCCTACTTTCAGCCGTCCAGGGACACCTGGGGCCCGTCGGTGAGATACCCCCGCAGAGCGCTGGCGGTGGTGTCCACGGATTCCCCGGGGATGGCATCAGCATTGACCGAGCAGACCTGGGCGTGCTTGCGCGGTTCTCCGGTTCACCCGACCATTCGTGGGCGGTGAATGCGACGGTGAGGAAGCCGTTGGGGGCTTCGACGCTCCAGGCGCCATGGATGATGTGGCCAACTCGACGGAGGGATTCCCTTGGGCCGAGCGGCCGTGCAGGGTCCTGGATCATGCGGGAGTGTGCGCGATGTGCACGGCCTCTATCTACGCGAAGAGTTCACGCAGCTCAGAAGGCACTTTCGCCAAACTCGAGTCTGTCCTCGGCGTACAGCCCGACTCGTCTGCCACCCGGCCCACGGCCGAAATCCCACTTTCAGCGATAGCTGTCCATAACTCAACAGTCGGCCAGGACTCAGCTGTCCCCTCAGCCGGGTGATCAATAGCCTTGTGCGACAGGCTCGTTACCCACCCCAGGGAGCTCCATGGCCACCGCACAGCAGGTCCCCGACATCCTCTCGCCCGAGTTCGCCGCCCAGCCCTACCGGGCCTATCGCGTGATGCGGGAGAAGGCTCCGCTCATCTGGCACGAGGCCACCCAGAGCTACATCATCTCCCGTTACGAGGACGTGGAGCGCGTCTTCAAGGACAAGAACGGTGAGTTCACCACCGACAACTACGACTGGCAGATCGAGCCCGTGCACGGGAAGACGATCCTCCAGCTCAGCGGACGTGAGCACGCGGTGCGGCGTGCGCTCGTCGCGCCGGCGTTTCGTGGTAGCGACTTGCAGGAGAAGTTCCTGCCCGTGATCGAGCGCAATTCGCGTGAGCTGATCGATGCCTTCCGGCACCGCGGGGCTGCGGACCTGGTGGGGGACTACGCGACCCGCTTTCCCGTCAACGTGATCGCGGACATGCTGGGGCTCGACAAGGCCGATCACGCACGGTTCCACGGGTGGTACACCTCGGTCATCGCCTTTCTCAGTAATCTGTCGGGTGATCCCGACGTGGCCGCGGCCGGTGAGCGGACGCGGGTGGAGTTCGCCGAGTACATGGTGCCGATCATCCGGGAGCGCCGCGAGAACCTCGGTGACGACCTGTTGTCCACGCTGTGCGCCGCCGAGGTCGACGGCGTGAAGATGAGTGACGAGGACATCAAGTCCTTCTGTAGTTTGCTGCTCGCGGCTGGTGGCGAGACCACCGATAAGGCTATCGCCAGTATTTTCGCCAACCTGCTGGTGCATCCCGAGCAGTTGGCGGCCGTGCGGGAGGATCGTGGTCTGATCGCGCGTGCCTTTGCCGAGACGTTGCGCTACACGCCGCCCGTCCACATGATCATGCGGCAGTCGGCGACCGAGGTCGCGCTCAGCGGGGGTACCGTCCCGGCCGGTGCCACTGTCACCTGTCTGATCGGTGCTGCCAATCGGGACGAAGAGCGGTACGAGGACCCGGATCGCTTCGACATCTTCCGGGATGATTTGACGACGACGACCGCCTTTTCGGCCGCCGCCGATCACCTTGCCTTCGCGCTCGGCCGGCACTTCTGCGTCGGGGCCCTGCTTGCCAAGGCCGAGGTCGAGATCGGGGTGGGCCAACTCCTTGATGCCATGCCGGACGTGCGGTTCGCGGACGGGTTCGACCCTGTGGAGAAGGGCGTTTTCACCCGGGGGCCGCAGCACTTGCCGGTGCGCTTCACGCCCGTGGCGGGGTGATCCCCGGGGGACTGATCTTCGTATCGGTACGGCGCGAGCACCAGCGCGCTACTGCACCACCGGCGTGAACCGCACCGGCAGCGAGGTCAGCCCGCGCATCCAGATGGACGGGCGCCAGGTCAGCTCCTCCGGTTCCACCTCCAGGACCAGGTCGGGCAGCCGCTCCAGCAGCGTCTCGACCGCCGTGCGGGCGATGACGTCGGCCAGCAGTGGGGCCGGGTAGGGGCAGCGGTGTTCTCCGTTGCTGAACGACAGGTGTGCGGCGTTCTCCGAGCCGACGTGCCCGTCCGGCCAGATCTGCGGGTCGGTGTTGGCGGCGGCGAGGCCGAGTACGAGGCAGTCGCCCGCGCGGATCTGCCGTCCGCCGAGCTGGGTGTCGCGCACTGCCCAGCGGCCGATGAAGTTCTGCGTCGGCGTGTCGAGCCACAGCACCTCGTTCAGTGCCTCGCCCACGCTGAGCCGGCCGCCGGAGACGTTCAGGGCGAAACGCTCGTCGGTGAGCAGCAACCGGAGGGTGTTGCAGATCCAGTTGGCCGTCGGTTGCTGTGCCGCGGCGATGACGGAGATGAGGTCCTGGACGACTTCCTCGTCGGTGAGACCGGCCGGGTGCTGGAGCATCCGCGAGGTGACGTCGGGGCCGGGCCTGTCCCGTTTGTCCTTCACCAGTTGCTGGATCCGCTCGCCCACCCGGCCGTACGCGGCCACCGGGTCGTCGCCCTCCGCCGCGTCCAGGGAGATCCGCAGGTCGTCCACGAGTCGCTGGGTGTCCGTACCGGCGTGCGGCATCCCGCACATCTGGACCGCGGCGCGCATCGGCAGGGCGTGCGCGTACGCGCTCATCAGCTCGGCCTGGCCGCTTCCGGCGAACGACGTGATGAGCCGGTCGGCGATCTGCTCGCACTCGCGGGCCAGTTCGAACTGGTCGACACCCGACAGCGCCTCGGTGATCACCCCCGCCCGGCGCCGGTGTTCCGCGCCCTCGGTGAACAGTACCGACGGCTGGTAGCCGACGAAGGGCAGCAGCGGCCAGTCCGGGGCGATGTTCTCCCACTGGTTCCAGCGGCGCGAATCCCGGGCGAACAGCTCGTCGTGGCCCGTCACATAGCTGACCTCGGAGTAGCCGAGGACCAGCCAGGCTGGGATGTCCCCGTCGAGCAGAACGGGCGCCACCGAGCCGTGCTCCCGGCGCAGGGTGCGGTACAGCTGCGACGGGGTCTGCTGGTACTCCAGACCGGCCAGGCGCACCGCGCCCGCGTGGGCGGGGCAGCCCGGGGAGGAGGGGCCTGCGTCGGTCACGGTGTCATCTCCGTCATCTCCGGCTGCTCCGTGTTCTCCCGGGTCATGGCCAGTTCGTAGAGGTGGTTCACGAGGGTGATCAGTACGTTCTTGCCCGACGACCTGACGCGCGCGTCGCAGTCGATCAGCGGCACGTGCTCGGGCAGGGCGAGTGCCTGGCGGATCTCGTCCAGGGAGTGCCGGGAGGGATCGTCGTCGAACCGGTTGACGGCCACGACGAACGGCGTCCGATGGTGTTCCAGCCGGTCTATCGCGTACCAGGAGTCGTCCATCCGGCGCGTGTCGACCAGGACGACCGCACCGAGCGTTCCGGAGAAGAGCCGGTCCCAGAGGAACCAGAAGCGTTCCTGGCCCGGTGCACCGAAGAGGTAGAGGACCATGTGCTCGTTGAGGCTGATCCGCCCGAAGTCGAACGCCACCGTCGTGGTGGTCTTCGCCGCCACCCCGCTCGTCTCGTCGACGCCGACACCGGCCTGCGTCATCACCTCTTCGGTGTTGAGCGGCCGGATCTCGCTGACCGAGCGGACCAGGGTCGTCTTGCCGACCCCGAATCCGCCCACGACGACGATCTTCAGGCCGGTCTCCGCGGCGTCGGCCAGGGGCGTACGCCGGGAAGGCAGCTCAGAGGTTGCGGAGCCCATGGAGCACCTCCTTGAGAAGGGCGGAATCGGGGAGCGAGGCGACGGACCGCGCCGCGCGCGGGTGGCGGGCGGTGATACGGCCCGTGGCGAGCAGGTCGCCGAGCAGGATGCGCACCACCGTGATCGGCAGCTTCAGCTCCGCGGCGATCTCGACCACGGCCGTCGGATGCCGGCACAGTTCGAGGATCCGGGCGTGCTCCGACTGCATCCCCGCGGTGGGCTCGCACTCACTGACCACCAGGGTGACCAGATCGAACGAGTCGTCAGCACGGCTGCGTCCGCCCGTGACCGTGTAGAGCCGGTCGGGATCACCGGTGTCCACGGGCCTGCGCATCACGACGAGGTGCTCCCCTGAGCGGGTTGGCGGGGCTCGGCCCGCAGATGCTCGCCGATCTGCTCGACCAGCTCGGTCATCTGGTGACCCACCACTCCGGGGTCGGCGGTCTCCTGGGCGACGACCGCCAGATGCGCCCCTTCGCCTGCCTCGACGATGAACAGCAGGCCGCCGTGGAACTCGGTCATGGAGTGGCGGACACCGCCGGATCCGTCGCCGAACTCGACGGACGCGCCCTGGGCGAGGGCCTGTATGCCCGAGCAGATCGCCGCCAGCTGGTCGGCCTGGTCGAGCGTCAGGTGCTCGGTCCAGCACAGCTTCAGGCCGTCCCGGGACAGGACCAGGGCGTGCCGCGTGCCGGGAGTGCGCTCCAGAAGGTTCTGCAGGAGCCAGGTGAGGCTGTTGTCGGTGGTCTGCATGGTGGGTGATGGGGCGGTTGTGCCCGGCTGTCCGGTCACCGACCCGTTCCTCCAATCTCACGAAGTCGAGCGGGGACGTGGGCGCCGGGGCCCCGGGCGCCGTACGGGAAGGGCATGGACTGTGGTCTACGGGGTGGACGGCGGTTCGGAGGCGGGGCGGGTCTCGGAGGCGGGGCGGACCTCGGGTCCGCGAGAGGGCTCGGAGGCGGGGCGGACCTCGGGTCCGCGGGGGGCCTCGGAGTCGAGGCGGCCACCCTCGGGTCCCGCTGGGGCCCCGGGCCCGGTGGCGCCGCTGCCGGACAGGCGTCCGCGATGGAAGGCACCGAAGCGTGCACCCGCGTCGCGCGCCGCCGAACGGCCTCCCGCCCGGCCCTCGTCCTGCGAGGCGGCGTCGGCCGCCGCCCTGCGCTGCCGACGTTCGCGTTCGGCCTCCGCCATGGTGCGGCCGGGCGCGCGGACGGGCAGACCGTTCGGGGTGGAGCCCGCGGAACGGTGGTGAGCGGACTGCTCGGGGCGTTCCGCCTCCGCGTGGGGCCGCGCCATGGCATCGGGCCATGCCGTGGCGTCGGGCCGCGTGGTGTGGGCGGGTGCCGGCGTGGGGTCTGCGGTGAAGGCAGGCGCCGGCATGGGGTCCGAGTGGGCGGGGCCCGGCATGGGGTCCGAGTGGGCGGGTCCCGGCGTGCCGTCTGTGGTGTGGGCGGTCCCGGGCGTGGGGTCTGTGGTGTGGGCGTGCCTCGGCGTGGGGTGTGTGGTGTGCGGGGTCTCGGGCGCAGGGTCTGTGGTGCGGGTGGTCCCGGATGCGGGGTCTGTGGTGTGCGGGGTCTCGGCCGTGCCGTCTGTGGTGCGGGCGGTCCCGAGCGTGGGGTCTGTGGTGTCGGCGTGCCCCGGCGCAGGGTCTGTGGTGCGGGCGGTCTCGGATGCGGGGTCTGTGGTGTGCGGGGTCTCGGCTGCGCCGTCTGTGGTGCGGGCGGTCCCGAGCGTGGGGTCTGTGGTGTGGGCGTGCCCCGGCGCAGGGTCTGCGGTGTGGGCGGTCCCGAACGCAGGGTCTGTGGTGCGCGGGGTCTCGGATGCGGGGTCTGTGGTGTGCGGGGTCTCGGCCGCGCCGTCTGTAGTACGCGCGGTCCCGAACGCAGGATCTGTGGTGTGCGGGGTCTCGGCCGCGCCGTCTGTAGTACGCGCGGTCCCGAACGCAGGATCTGTGGTGTGCGGGGTCTCGGCCGCGGCGTCTGCAGTACGCGCGGCCCCGAACGCGGCGTCTGCGGTGCGGACGTGCCCCGGCCCAGGGTCTGTAGAACGCGCCGTCCCGAACGCGGCGTCTGCGGTGCGGGCATGCCCCGGCGTGGAGTCCGTCGTGCGGGTGGGCCCCCCGGGCGCGGGCACCGCGCCCGGCGAACGGCGCGCGCTCTCCCGCGGTGCGGGGTCACGCTGCTGGGCGAGCAGTTGCGGGGGCAGCAGTACGACGACGCCGGTGCCGCCGCGCGACGACGGCCGGTAGTTGACGCTGATGCCGTACTTGACGGCCAGCCGCCCGACCACGGCCAGGCCGAGCCGCGTGCCCTGCAGCGAGGCGAGGTCCGTCATCCGCCCCGCAACCGCCTCCTCGGCGCGCCGCATGGCCGCGTCGGCCATCTTCAGGCCGCTGTCCTCGATCGTGACGACGATCCCGGCGCTGCGCTCCTCGACGTACACATGGACCTCGTCGATCGGCGGCGAGAAGTTCGCGGCGTTGTCCGTCAGCTCGGCGAGCAGGTGCATGACGCCTTCCGCGGCGAAGCCGGAGATCGCGGCGCTCGTCGAGCAGTGCAGTCGTACGCGCCGGTACGCGGCGATCCGGCCGACCGCGCCGCGCAGGATGCTCTCCATCACGATCGGCTTGTTCCAGGCGCGGCTGGCCCGGCCGCCCATGAGCAGGGCCAGCCGGTCGGTCATGAGGCCCAGCTGCGAGGTGCTGTGATCCAGCCTCAGCAGGTCGCCGAAGACCTCCTCGCCGTGCCGCTCCTGCATCTCCCGCAGGTCGGCGAGCATGCTGACGGCCTTGGCCTGGACCCGGCTCAGTGCCTTGGCCGAGGCGGCCTGCGCGGCGGCGGCCCGTCGTTCGCTTTGGGCGAGTTCACGCAAGAACGATTCGCCGGGGGCACTCAGCAGGCGGGACCGCGGCCACTGAAGCTCCGCGAGCACGGTGTCGGCCGAGTTGCCTTCCCGCAGCCTCGAGACCGCGGTGGGCAGGGTCTCCCGCGTCAGCCGTTCCAGTTCGACGGCGCCCTCGGCCAGTTCGCGCTGCGCCTGCTGCCGTTCGGTGTCCAGGGCCGCGGCATGCCGCACGTCCTGTTCCACCACGGAGGCGAAGGTCTCCAGGATCAGGCGCAGTTGCGGATCGGACGGTATCGGCACGCTCGTCAGGGCGTCATGCGCGCTAGCCGCGTCCCGCAGACGTTTCGCGACCAAGGGCAGTGTCACGTTCCCCAGATGCGCGGACTCCGCGACCAACTGCGCCAACTGTGCCCTGAGCTGGCCGACTTCGGCGTCCCGCGCCGCGGTGGACCGGCGGGAACGCCGGACCAGCACGGCGCTGACGACGACGGTGACCGCCATACAGAGCCAGGCGACCAGAACCGCCGTCACCGTCCAGGCGCGGGCGGCCTCGGGCGCCGCCGCGGCCACCGCGCCGGCGGCCGCGGCGCTCACCACCAGTACGGCCAGGGGTACGGCCGACGAGGCGCGGAGCCCCCTCGCCGACCGGTGCTGACTGAGTGGTGAAGGCACTGACATTCAGCGGTCCTCGGTCCTTCGGTACGGGAGCAATGGATCGACCGACATGTCGCGGTCGTAGTCAGGTCACGGTCGTAGCCAGGCCGCGGTCGCAGTCAGACAGAGACCGCCGCGAGGACGGCGATCATCCGGACCGGATACCGGCTCATGCTAGTCATCCTGTCGCGCGCCGAAATCCGACTGACCGAACAGTCCGCTCAGGATTCCACTTCGTCGTGAACCTGCCGTTCCGTCGGCGGGGCGTGGTAGCGGATACGCCACGTGTCGCACGTCCTTGACGACCGTTTATGTCCGTAGGTGATCACTTGACGATCCCTCAACCCTCAAGGCGGCTCAGTCAGTTCCGCATATTGACCACGGCACTACGACTGCTTCCGGCCAACCCGGCGACCCGTATGTGCCCGCGATGTGCGAGATACGTGCATGCGATGTGTGTCACCGTCCCCGGCGACGGCCACCCCGTGGGGCGGGAGAAATCCATGAGCCCCAAGAGCCTGCGGTGAGGTAGGTTTTCCGCTGTTCGAAGGGGGACCAAGTGGCGAAGCTCAACCAGATCATCGCCGTGGAAAAGGGTGTCAAGAGCAAGTCGCTGCAGGACATCAACACGGCTCACCACAAGGTGCAGAAGCCGGCTCTGCTGGCCGGCATCTCGCGTACGTACCAGCCGAAGGACGAGGAGGGCGAGCAGCTGCCGCCCGAGTCCACGCGGGTGCAGATCAAGGCCGAGGACGTGCTGCGCGAGATGTCCGCGTCGCTGACCCGGTTGTTCGACGTGACCGCCACCAAGGACTGGGCCAACTGCTCCGCCCGAGCGGACGTCATCGTCGACGGGCGGACGATCGTCTCGGACGTTCCGGTCAGCTATCTGCTGTTCCTGGAGAAGCAGCTCACGGACCTGCATACCTTCGTGAAGAAGCTGCCCGTGCTCGACGCCGCCGAGTCCTGGGCCCTCGACCCGTCGACGGACTGGTGGAAGACGGACGCGGTCCGCACGATCCGTACGAAGAAGGTCCCGCGCAATCACGTCAAGGCCGAGGCGACCGACAAGCACCCGGCGCAGGTCGAGGTGTACTACGAGGACGTGCCCATCGGGTACTGGACGACGGTCAAGTTCTCCGGAGCGCTCCCGGCGCGGCGGGTGAACGAGCTCGTGGAGCGGGTCGAGAAGCTCCAGCAGGCGGTGAAGTTCGCCCGCGAGGAGGCCAACGGCGTCGAGGTCACCGACCAGCGTGTCGGCGATGCGGTGTTCGGCTACCTGTTCGGCTGACGCCGGGCGCGGGTAGCATCCCAGATCGCCCCCGCGTGCGAGCGCGGGGGTGCGCAACAGGCACGGGCCGGATTGAGGACCGGTTCGTGCGATGAGCGCAAGCTGAAACTGAGGTTCAGCCTGAAGACACGGTCACAGTGAAGGTTCGAGTCCTTCCCCCGGCTCCACGCGCCGGGGTAGCCCAACCGGCAGAGGCAAACCGTGATCAAACTCAGACTCTCGCTCCAGCTTCAGCATCGCCGCCGATCGCCGGATCGACCGAGGACGGACGAGCGCCGTCGGATGCGAGTTCGACTCTCGCCTGCAGCTCTGTCGTGCTGCGGTAGTTCAAGGGCAGAACACGAGGGCCTGATGACTGATCCGTCCTCTTAAACGCCACCGGCGTGCGCAATTGGGTGGCATCCCCAGGGGCCCGGGAGCTGGATACGACTCCCGGGCTCCGCCATCGGCGATACCTACCGCGTGCCTACCGCGTACCTACCGCGCGCCCACCGCGTGCCCACCGCGTGGACGCGCTCGCCCACCGCGTGCCCACAGCGTGGACGCGCTCGCCCACCGCCGGTCAGGCCGTGAGCCGGCCGTTCACGGGGTGTGATCGGTGCGGCGGAGGACGGGGCGCAGTGTTTCGATGACGTCGGGGTCGTCCACGGTGGAGGGGATGGGTTCGTCGTGGCCGTCGGCGATGCCGCGCATGGTCTTGCGCAGGATCTTTCCGGAGCGGGTTTTGGGCAGGGCGGTGACGACGGTGACGTCTTTGAGGGAGGCGACGGCGCCGATGCGGTCCCGTACGAGTTGGACGAGTTCGGCCTCGACCTCGCTCGATTCGCGGTCCACGCCTGCTTTCAGGACGACGAAGCCGCGCGGGATCTGTCCCTTGAGGTCGTCGGCGACGCCGATGACGGCGCATTCGGCGACGTCGGGGTGGGCGGCCAGGGCCTCTTCCATGCTGCCGGTGGACAGCCGGTGTCCGGCGACGTTGATGACGTCGTCGGTGCGGCCCATGACGAAGACGTAGCCGTCGGTGTCGATGTGGCCGCTGTCGCCGGTGAGGTAGTAGCCGTCGTAGGCGGAGAGGTAGGAGGCGAGGTAGCGGTCGTCGTCGTTCCAGAGGGTGGGCAGTGCGCCGGGCGGCAGGGGGAGTTTCACCACGATGGCGCCGTCGACGCCGGCGGGTGCCGGCTGGCCGGAGGGGTCCAGGACGCGGACGTCCCAGCCGGGCAGGGGGCGGGTGGGGGAGCCGGGTTTGAGGGGTGCGGCTTCGATGCCGACGGGGTTGGCGACGATGGGCCAGCCGGTCTCGGTCTGCCACCAGTGGTCGATCACCGGGATGCCCAGCAGGGTGCTGGCCCAGTGGTAGGTCTCGGGGTCGAGGCGTTCGCCGGCGAGGAAGAGGTAGCGCAGGTGGGAGAGGTCGTGGCCGGCGGTCAGGGCGCCCTTGGGGTCCTCCTTCCTGATCGCCCGGAAGGCGGTGGGCGCGGTGAACATGGTCTTGACCCGGTACTCGGCGGCAACCCGCCAGAACTGGGCCGCGTCCGGGGTGCCGACCGGCTTGCCCTCGTACAGGACGGTGGTGGCGCCGGCCAGCAGGGGCGCGTAGACGATGTAGGAGTGTCCGACGACCCAGCCGACGTCGGAGCCGGTGAACATGGTCTCGTCCGGGCCCACGTCGTAGACGGCGCCCATCGACCAGTGCAGGGCGACCGCGTAGCCGCCGCAGTCCCGCACGACTCCCTTGGGCTTACCGGTCGTTCCGGACGTGTAGAGGATGTAGAGGGGATCGGTGGCGGCCACAGGAACGCAGTCGGCCGGCGCCGCTGCGGCGGCCAGCTCGGCCCAGTCCAGATCGTCCGGCCCCAACTGGGCCTGCTCCTGCGGGCGTTGCAGGATCACGCTCTTCTCCGGCTTGTGGGCGGCGAGTTCGATGGCCCGCTCGAGCAGGGGCTTGTAGGCGATGACCCGCTTGCCCTCGATGCCGCAGGAGGTGGAGACGATCACCTTGGGGGCGGCGTCGTCGATGCGGAGGGCGAGCTCGCGCGGGGCGAACCCGCCGAAGACGACCGAGTGGACCGCGCCGATGCGTGCGCAGGCCAGCATCGCGATGGCGGCCTCGGGGACCATGGGCATGTAGATGACCACGCGGTCGCCGTGCCCCACGCCGAGCTGGGCGAGTGCTCCGGCGAAGGCCGCCACCTCGTCCGTCAGCTGGGCGTAGGTGTAGGTGCGGCGGGTGCCGGTGACGGGGGAGTCGTAGATGAGGGCGGGCTGGTCGCCGCGGCCGGCTTCGACGTGCCGGTCGAGCGCGTTGAAACAGACGTTGAGCCGTCCGTCGGGAAACCAGCGGTAGAAGGGCGCGCCCGAGGAGTCCAGGGCGTGTTGCGGAGTGACGTCCCAGTCGATGGCCTCTGCCGCTCTCAGCCAGAAGCTCTCCGGGTCCTCGGTACTGGCGCGGAAGACATCTTCGTACGTTCCCATCGCGCACTCCTTCGTGGCATCGGTGCTCTACCGCTTCGGGGGCCGGACCGCGGCGGGACCGGCCGACGAGCCTCCCGCAATCATGCCCGCCGTCGATGATCGCCGCGCGGGCATAGATCAGGGCACCGGGGTGCTGAAGCGGACATCCGGGAGACTGTGGCCTGGGTGATGGACCACGTGGCCGCCTCCCAGTTGTTCGATCGAGGAAAGGAAGCCGTCCATGGACGAGCAGGGTGAGCGCTTCGACGTCGTCGTACTCGGCGCGGGCCCCGGCGGATACGTAGCCGCCATCCGGGCCGCCCAACTGGGCAAACGCGTCGTGGTCGTCGAGGAGAAGTACTGGGGCGGCGTCTGTCTGAACGTGGGCTGCATCCCCACCAAGGCCCTGCTGCGCAACGCCGAGCTCGCGCACATCTTCACGCGCGAGGCGAAGACCTTCGGCATCAAGGTCGACGGTGACGTCTCCTTCGACTACGGGGAGGCCTTCCGCCGCAGCCGGAAGGTCGCCGACGGCCGGGTCAAGGGCGTCCACTACCTGATGAAGAAGAACAAGATCACGGAGATCAGCGGTCGCGGCACGTTCCTCGACCCGCACACGCTCCAGGTGGCCGACTACGACGGCAACACCCGCACCATCGGCTTCGACCACTGCGTCATCGCCACCGGAGCGACTCCCAAGCTGCTGCCCGGCACCCGCCGCACCTCCCGCGTGGTGACGTTCGAGGAGCAGATCCTCGCCGAGGACCTGCCGCAGTCCATCGTGATCGCCGGCGCCGGGGCCATCGGTGTCGAGTTCGCCTACGTCCTGCACAACTACGGCGTGAAGGTCACCGTCGTCGAGTTCCTGGACCGCGTCGCCCCGCTGGAGGACGCCGAGGTCTCCGCCGAGCTGGCCAAGCAGTACCGGAGGCTGGGCATCGACGTCCTCACCTCGACCCGTGTCGAGTCGATCGACGAGTCCGGTCCGCAGGTCCGCGTCACCGTCACCGGCAAGGACGGCGCGCAGCAGGTCCTGGAGACCGACAAGGTGCTTCAGGCGATCGGCTTCGCGCCGAACGTCACCGGCTACGGCCTGGAGAACGCCGGCGTGCGTGTCACCGAGCGCGGCGCGATCGACGTCGACGGCCGCTGCCGTACCTCCGTCCCGCACATCTACGCCATCGGCGACGTCACCGCGAAGCTGATGCTCGCGCACGCCGCCGAGGCGATGGGCGTGGTCGCCGCCGAGACGATCGCGGACGCGGAGACCATGGAACTGGACTACGTGATGATCCCGCGCGCCACCTTCTGCCAGCCGCAGATCGCCAGCTTCGGCTACACCGAGGCGCAGGCGCGGGAGAAGGGCTTCGACGTCCAGGTCGCCAAGTTCCCGTTCACCGCGAACGCCAAGGCCCACGGCCTGGGCGACGCGAGTGGCTTCGTGAAGCTGATCAGCGACGCCAAGTACGGCGAGCTCCTCGGCGGCCACCTCATCGGCCCGGACGTCACCGAACTGCTCCCCGAGCTGACCCTGGCCCAGCAGTGGGACCTCACGGTCCACGAGGTCGCCCGCAACGTCCACGCCCACCCCACCCTGGGCGAAGCGGTCAAGGAGGCCGTCCACGGCCTCGCAGGCCACATGATCAACATGTAGCGGCGCGGCGAACGCCCGGACTTTCGTGGCGAACGCCCGGACTTTCGTGAGGGCGTGAGGGAAGGCCTCCGCCTGCACTCACGACTCACGACGCCCGCGCACGTCCGGGCGCCGCCGTACGGCCCACCGACGCCGCCAGCTTGCGCAGCCGACGCCAGTCCAGGCGGGGCGGGGCCTCCGGCACGCCGGGGCGGTCGCGGGGGACGCGGACGCGCAGGGCGGCGGGGGCGATGCGGCAGTGGACCGGGGCGGGGAGGAGCGCGGCCTCACCGTCGAGGCCGACCTCGATCTCCGTGCTGTCGGCGTCCACGGTCACCTCGCGGGCGGTGAGGACGGCGAGGCCGTCCGGCTCCGGGTCCAGCAGGAGTCCGGCCGCCTCGGCCGCGCTGTCCACCCTGACGCCCAGGACGCCGAGCAGCCCGGAGTCGAGTCGCTCGCGGCGGCCGAGACCGGTCGGATCGGCCGTGAGGTAGGGGTTGTTGCTGACCAGCACCGCCTGCGGGGCGGTGAGGGTCGTGTCCGCGGTGCGGGCGGTGAGTTCGGGTCCGCGCTGGCGGGTGAGCAGGTCGGGCAGCAGTCCCCAGGTGGTGCCGATCTTGTCGCCGCGGTAGGCGGGATCCTGGACGACGGCCGCGTACGCGCCGAAGGAGGCGTTGTTGACGAACGGGTGCTCTCCGGCGAAGCCGAGGTCCACCCGGAGTTCGACGCCGTCGGAGAGGGCGTCGAGGCAGGCGCCCGGGTCGGCGCGGTCCAGGCCGAGGTCCATGGCGAAGTGGTTGCGGGTGCCGGCGCTGATGACGAGGAACGGCACGTCGTGTTCCGCGGCGACGGCCGCGACCAGCGCCTGGGTGCCGTCGCCGCCCGCGACGCCCAGCAGGTCGGCGCCGTCCGCGACGGCCGACCGGGCCAGGGCGACGACGTCCTGGTGCCGCTCCGGGTCCAGCAGGACGACACGCGCCCCGAGCCGTTCGGCCTTCTCCTTCAGCCCGAACGCCGCCACCTTGCCGTCGCCGGAACGCGGGTTCATGACGATGAACGGGCGCCGGGGCGCGGGCGTCCTGCGCTCCTTCATGCCGGTGGTGTGCTGCCGGGTGCTGCGCAGGGCGTAGCGACCCGCCCCGACGGCCACCGCCCACGACACCAGGGACAGCGGAAGCGCCCACAGCAGGGTGGTCGCGAGCAGGACGACGACGGCGGTGGGGGCGGCGACCGCGAGCAGCGCCGCCGCCCAGCGGACGGGGCCGCGGCGGGTCAGCGCCCACCACACGGCGGCCGCCGTGAGGGCCGCACCGGCGAGTACGGCCACGAGCAGCAGGACGCCGCCCACACCGCCGTAACCGAGGGGGAGCAGGACGGCGAGCGCCGCCGCGGCCAGTGCGGCGCGGGCCGCCCACCGCTGCGCGCGATGATCCGCCGCGTACGAGTCCACAGCCATGGTCCCCCTCCAGTCGTCGGCGCACATCGTAGAGAAGTGATCCGGAGATTCGGTGGGGGCCGGTGGGTGAGTGTGCGGACCCGTCAACGCTCCGGACGTTGTTGCCTGACGCGCCGGGCGACCTCGCTGTTCTCGGTCTCCCACCACGGACGTACGAGATCCGGGCCCCGCGCCGGTCCCGCCGCGGGCGTCGCCGGGATCAGCTCCGCCTCCAGGCGGCGGTCCAGGGTGACGGTCTCGGCGCGTTCGGTACGGGCCCACTGCACCAGGATCGCCAGGAGGAAGGGCAGCGCCACCAGTTCGGCGATGCTGATCATCGCGCCACCGCCGAGCTGTTGGTCATGGTGGACGTCCGGCGCCCAGGACGGGGCATGATTCAGGTACCAGGCCCCGGCGATGAGCGTGCCGTGCGTCATCACCACGATGCCCGGCACGGCGTCGATGATGCCGTCGACGAACACCAGCGCCGCCCTGACCGGATGCCCGCACCACTTCGGCAGCGCTGCCTCCCGGGTGAGCACCGGCACCACGAACAGGCAGCCGGCGAGCAGCAGGTGCAGATACATCAGGTCGTGCAGCCAGCCCTCGCGCAGGGCGGTTTCGAAGTACGGGGTGAAGTACACGGTCAGCTCGGTCGTGAGCACGAGCGCCGTGCTGACCAGCGGGAAGGTGAGCAGCCGCACCAGCCGCCCGGTCATCACCCGCCGCACGCGGCCGGCGGCGCGCTCGGGCAGGGCACGGACGGCCAGCCGCAGGGGATCGCCGAGGGCCAGCCCGAGGGGTGCGATCAGGTCCAGCAGGACGTTCTGGATCGCGGCCGGCCAGAACAGCGCGTGGTCGTAGACGGCCAGGGCGGACATCGTGGCCACGACGAGCGCGCCGAGCCCGAGCAGCGCGAAGGCGGCGAGACGGGGCACGGGCCAGCGTTCACCCCGGCGCCTGAGCCGCAGTACGCCCCAGCCGTACGGCACGGCCAGCAGGGCGACGAGCAGCAGCGCGGGCACGTCCGGTTGCCATGAGGAGAGCAGGCGTCCCAGGGTGAGCTCCGGCGGACTCCCCATCACGGTCTCCCTCCACGGTGCGTACCTCGAGGGACCTTACGCCCCAGTCGGCTGCGTCCGGGAAGAGGCCCCAGGTCACAGGTGACGGACCATGATCAAGCGGTCTCCGCCCGGTCCGAAGTACTCCTTGTGCAGCTCCCCTTCGAGGGCGAAGTCCAAAGACCTGTACAGGTCGATCGCGGGGACATTGGCCGGTGCCACCGACAGCCGCACCGTGTGCACGCCGTCGGCGCGCAGGCAGGACAGCACCTCCCGCATGAGCCGCCGGCCATGGCCGCGTCCGCGCCGGTCCGGGGTGACGCCGAGCCCAAGCACCCAGCTGCCCTTGTCCACCGCGGTGCCGACCAGGACGTACCCCTGGATGCCCTGGCTGTCGTCGAGGACGAGGAAGTGCCTGGCGTAGAGGTCGTAGAACTGGCGCAGCACGGTGCAGGAGTACGCGTCCCTGGTGAAGAGCTGCTGGTCGAGCAGTGCGATGGCCTCCAGGTCGGACTCCACCACGTTGCGCATCCGCGGGAGCCGGTCCTCGGGAACGTTCTTCGGTGCAGCGGGCATGCCGCCCCCCTAGTGAGGAGTCGAGGCGCGTTGACCTCATATGGGTGAATACGGGCCGAACGACTTGCTTCCTGTCAATCTGTGGATTCGGCAGGGGTTCACCCAGCATTCCTCGGCGGCATCGGGCTGCTCAAGTGCGGTTCAGGACCAAAAATGCATTCGCTGTGGTACACCCTTGGTGTCCCGATTCTGTTGCGGAGTCGCACAGGGGAGTGCGGGATGTCACCGGCGTAGTACCGTGGAGCATGCTCAACGCCGAAGCACCTTGGGACGCCTTCGACCCGCATGCGTACATTGATCACAATTACCGGTATCTGCTCGATGCTGACGCGGAGATCGTTCAGCTCGTGGGCCGGCACTTCAGTGATCATTTCCGCGGGAATTCCCATCGGCCGGTTCTGGGTATTGACGTGGGCGCGGGGGCGAACCTCTATCCGGCGCTGACCATGCTTCCCTGGTGCAGTGAGATCACCCTGCTCGAACGGTCACCGAAGAACGTCGAGTACCTGAAAGAACAGAAGCCCAACTTCCATCCGGAGTGGGACCGGTTCTGGAAGCTGTTGTGCGAGCAGCCGGAGTACGACGGGATCGACGCCGTCCGCAGAGAGCGGTTCAGCGGTGCCGTGCGGGTCCGGGAGGGTGACCTTTTCGATCTGGGGCGTCGGGGCCTGTTCGGGAGCCGGCCGTATCGGCGGTGGCAGATGGGCACCATGTTCTTCGTCGCCGAGTCGCTGTCGAGTTCCCACGAGGAGTTCCGGCGGGCGGTCGAATGCTTCATGAGAGCCCTCGCCCCAGGAGCCCCTTTCGCCGCCGCGTTCATGGAGGGTTCGAAGGGCTATTCCGTCGGCGACCGGTTCTTTCCCGCCTGTGATGTCAACGAGTTGCAAGTGGACGAAATCCTCGAACCGTTCGCGGGAGCGGTGGACTACTCGACTCTCGGCGAGGTGCGTCCCGGACACACGGGGATCATCCTGGCGCTCGGTCACCGGAAGTCGAATTCCGTTGCTTCGGTACTCTCCGGCGGCTTTTCCAAGTGGCTGAACCCGGTATTCCGGCATCGCCACTGAAGTATCCACGCGGAAGCGGAAGACGGCGGCACTACCTGTGTGAGGGGCATGGGGATGCAGATCAAGCCACGTCAGCACCTGTTGGATATTTGGCAGGCCGTTGCCAGACACTCATTCGACAACGGCAAGTGGAACTGGGGGGAACAGGGAGGGAGCAGCAGCGTCGCGGACGCGGAGCGGCTGCTGTGCCTCATGTATCCCGCCACCGAGATTCCCGCATTCCGCCTCGACGAGCCGGACACCACCAAGCGGGACGTGGAAAGGGCACTCAAGCGGGCCGGCGGGCGCATGGAGATCCCCGGGAATCTCGTCACGGTGCTCACCCAGTTCATGAGCATGCACGCCGCGGCGGACGAGAGCCCCACCTTCGGCGGCGGCCAGTACTTCGGCACTCTGGATCCGCAGCGGGACGTCACCCAGGAACAGCGGGAACTGGGCGTCGTGGACTCGTTCAGCATGTCTGTCACCCTCTGTCTCGCCACCCTCGGATTCCTCAAGGTCTATGAGGAGAAGACGTCGCGTACGGACATGAAGAAGTCCATCGCGCGCCTTCGGGAGGCCACCAGCGTCCGGCTGACCGCCGCGATGGTCAGCCTTCTGCGGTCCTTCGCCGTGAACGTGTTCGACCCGGATTCCCCCCAGGGCCAGCGGCTGGTCCGGCTCGTCGGCCAGGGCCGGTCGTCCGAACGGGCCGTACTCCAGCAGTTCCAGCGCCGCTTCAAGCCGCTGCGCGCCACGATCACGGAGAGCCTCACGCTGGGCCTGGACGTCGAGGAGGCGCTCCAGGACGACAACCAGCTCTTCGAATGCGGCTGGGCCTGGAGCCTGGTGAAGGACGCGCCGACCGTGGAGAGCGAAGCGAAGATCGGTCAGCCCGACGGCGTCGCCGACTCCGTGCCGTATCTCTACTTCACCGTGGTCGCCCTCGACGGCATCCAGGACCTGTTCTCGGACCGCACGCTCACCCTCGGCCTGCTCACCCCCGAACAGCAGACGCTGGCCGGCGCGCTCAGGCTGCGCTGGGAGATCACCCAGCAGTACTGGTCGGGCATCGCCCGCTTCGACCCCGAGCGCTGGCCGCTGGAGGACCTCCCGTGGCGCACCACGGGACAGCGGCTGGAGTCCGACTACTTCTCGCTGTCCGTCGCGGCCATCGTCGTCCACGACCTCGTGCGGCGCCGCGCCACCGACGACGACCTCACCCGCACGGTCGCCGTCATGGAACGCCTGGCCGAACGCGGCCGTATCACCAGCCGCATGGCCCGCGAGGACCCCGCCGTCCAACTCCACAACCCGGGCGTCACCCTGCCACTGCAAGGCAGCGACCGCATGGGCCCGCTCCTGCACTGGACGATGACCGACTTCTCCGCGCAGCTGCTCAAACGGACCATCCAGCTGTGCGAGTTGTCCCGCAACATCACCTCGCACGACCGGCTGCTCCAGCTGGCGGAGGACATCCTCGACCACCTCTGGCAGCGACGTATCCAGGACGGCGAAGGCATCGGCCTGTGGGACAACGTCCACGCCGTCTACCCCGGCGCACCCGCCACCGACGACCAGCCGTCCTGGAGCATCACCGAACGCGTCACCGAGTGCATGGTCGCCGCGCGCAAGCTCTACGAGCAGCGGCCCATCCGCAGCCCCGAACTCACCGTCATGGCGAAGGCGTTGCTCAGTGAGTCCACCCACCTCTTCGGCTACGAACTGATGGAGCACACCACGGCCGGCGACAGCGAACGCGGCAAGTCGCTGCGGAGCATCGAGATCCGGCTCCGCCGCGCCCGCCGCATCCTCGACGAACAGCCCGGCACCGCCTGCGCGTTGACGCTGTCCGTCCTCGGCGAGCTGGACACCCTGGCCCAGGCCAGGGACGCCGCCGCGCAGGAGGTGTGACCGGTGCTCGTCTTCGCCGCCTCCGACAAGGGAGGCACGGGCCGATCCGTCACCAGCGCCAACCTCGCGTACCAGCGGGCGATCGCCGGTGACGACGTCTGCTACGTCGACTTCGACTTCGGCTCCCCGACGGCCGCTGTGGTCTTCGACGTTCCGGAGGCGATGGGAGGCGTCCAACAGGACGGCCTGCACTCCTACTTGGAAGGGTCGGCCGGTGAGCCGGTCCGGCTGGACGTCTGGGCCCGCACCCAGCACTCCGTACTGCGCGGCAGGCCGGGCGGCTCGGGCCGGCTCGTCCTGATGCCCGGCGACCTCAGCGGCGGCGAATTCGCCACGGACCAGGAGACCCTGCGGCGCTGCGTCGACCTCATGCTGCGGCTGAACACCGAGTTCGACGTGATCATCGTGGACCTCAGCGCCGGACGCAGCTACGCCATGGACATGGTGCTCGAAGCGACCGCGCGGTCCGAGATGCGCGGGGTCGAAGCCCGCTGGCTCGTCTTCCACCGCTGGACCCGGCAGCACGTGACCGCCGCCTCCGGACTGGCCTTCGGGCCGCACGGCATCCTGCGGGGAGGGGCGGCCAAGGGACACGACGAGGCAGTCCTCAGGGAGGCCATCCGCTTCGTACGGGCCGCGGTGCCCGGCCCCGAGTCGCCGCTGTGGGCCCACGCCTCGCCCGCCCAGTCCACCTGGATGCAAAAGCGCGACGAGCAGCTCAGGCGGCTCGCCTCCGAGCACGGAATCGGGGACAGCGTGGTGCTGGGCACCGTACCGCTGGAGCCGATCCTCCACTGGCGTGAGCAGCTCATCACCGAGGACGACGTGATCTCCACCCAGATAGCCGGCAAGGAGACGCTGGAAGAGCTGGAGGAGATCGCGCGACGGCTGACGGACGACACCTACTGGGGGCGGTCATGACGGAGTCCGTGTTCCGGGAGACCACCGCCGAGCCGCGCACCCAGTCCGTCCCGCTGTCCCATCTCTCCCTGGAACTGGGCCACTTGTACATGGAGGACTTCGAAGCCGGTCCCCAGCGGCTGCGCGCGCACTTCGAGCGGGTACGGCCCTGGGCGGACGCGGTCCGCGCCGAGGCCGCCGCCCGGGCGGGCGGCAGGCGGCCCCGGATCAGCACCTGCTTCCTCGTCGACGACTACTTCACCCGCTTCTCCACCCCCGCCGACGTCCTGCCCGTGCTGCTGGCCGAGGCCGAGCGGGCGGGGCTCGTCATCGACTACCTGGCCCGGGAATCCGGCTGCGCCGTGGCGGACGAGATCCCCCTCGCTCAGTCCGTGGCGGGCCGCCTGGTCGAATCACCGCCGCCCGGCAGCTACGGACTGCGCCGCCCGCCCGTCGGCGAGACCGGCTGGCTCGCCAACGGCGAACGCACCCCGACCCCGCGCGCCCCGCAGGCGATGAAGACCGCCACGGCCTGGCAGCCGCCCCGCGAGACCGCGGCGCGCCGCCACTCCGTCTTCCTGGACGTCGAACTGTGGGACGACGACGAGGAAGGCAACCGCACCTGGTCCTGCCCCTTCCTCGCCGCGGTCTGGCAGCTGGCCCGCCTCGGACTGCTGCGCAACGAGGACGAGGCCGTACTCCCTCCCCGGCCCCACCCCGCGGGCGAGTTCCCGCGCGACTGGGACGAGCTGGCGCCCCTGCTCCAACTCAACGCGTCCGCACCCGCGTTCACCGCCTACCGCACCTGCTCCGTACTGCCGTCCCGGTTCCTGCCCGTCGAGCACGCCGTGCGCGTCATCCTCGACCAGACCGACGTCCACATGGGCGCGTTACGCCAAGTGGCCGAGCGCTCCGCCCAGGAGGGTATGGAGGTGCCCGATTCCGTCGCCGACCGCGTCAGTTACGTCTTCTACGCCGGGCAGTGACATGGGGACCCCCAGGGACACGACACCGACGGTGCTCGCCTGCGGCGAAGTACGCACCGGTCTGCTGCCGTCCTTACGGCCCCTGGACGTCCGGGCCGCCGCACAACTCCTCCGGCTGCGGGCCGACGAACGCGTCCTCGTCTCGCAACGCCCCAACCTGTACGTACTGTCACCGGACACCCTCACCGGAGTGGACTGCCGGTTACCCACCTCCAACGGCGCCAAGGTCCGAGCCGTCGGCACGGTGGCCGCCCGCGCCGTACTCACCGAGGGCCGGCTCCTCCAGGCCGGCGCGTTCTTCCGCGCCCCCGCCGCCGGGCCCGACGAGCGGCAGCCCTGGGGCCACTATCTCGTCCGGCCCGGGACGCTCGAACCCTTCGGGAAACTACCCGGGGAAGCGACCGCGCAGGGCGTGCTGACGGGTGGCCGCCGCGGGGAACTCGATCTCGGACAGATCGCCGAGGAACTGCTCTCACGACTGCGGCGCCACGTACTGGTCGACAACAAGCCACCCATGAAGTCCCGTCCCACCCGCCTGCGCTGGGCCGCCCTGCCCGCGGCGGACGGCCAGGGGCCCTCGATCGAGCGTTTCACGGTCGTCGACGACGAGCTGCGGACGCTGCGGCTGAGAATGCCGGACGGCACACAGCCGGACGCCGTCGCGGGGCTGTGCGAGGACTTCGCACGGCACGACTGGCTGCTGACGACCCTCGTAGGACTGCTCGACAACAGTCGGCTCGGCTCGCCGGACGGACCGGCCGCCGTAGGGGCGCTGCGCCCCGCCGTGGACCATCTGCTGCATCTGTGGATGCCGGGAGCGCGGGTGCACCGCGGCCTGGCTCCGCTGTGGGACGTGCTGGAGCGGGAGCCGGGGTTCAGTCGGCAGTGGCACACCCTGGTCCAGCGCGTCCGGGACCAACTGGCCGTGCAGGCCATCGCGTTGCCGCGCGCCGTTTCGGCGTCGCGCTGAAGCCGTTCCGGGAGCCGCCCCGGAACAGCGCCTCGGACCATCCCGACGGGGGGAGAGAACGAAATGAGCCCAGAGCCACGAGGAACGAACTTAACGGACCCGGCACGGACGGAGGGGATGCGGGTACCGCCCCTGCTGCTGAAGATCCTCATCACCGCACTGGTGGCCGTCCTCGCGTACGTCCTCACCAACCTGATCGACCAGAAACAGGGGGAGATGTGGAAGCTGACCGTCTCCATCGTCATCGGTGGCGCCACACTGATCGTCCAGTACCTGGTCGACTTCGAGCGCCGGCTGACGGAGGTCGAGACGGGGCAGGTCACGCGCATCCGTGAGATGAAGGAGAGCCTCGCCGCCCACCACGGCGCGATGAGGGACCTGGTCGACGACCGCTTCGCCCGCATCAGCGAGGCCACCGAGCTCTTCAGCCAGGTCGACCGCTCGGTGCTGCGCTCCGACGGGGTGACCAAGCTCGCCCGCAGCGCCACGAAGGTGGGCCATCTGGAGAACCCGCTGGTGGAGAAGTTCGCCGACCTGGCGATCGGCAGGCTGGCGACGCTGATGGAGGACCTCAGCAGCCGCAGGGCCGACTGCCTCGGGGAGAACGACGACTGGATGATCGACCTCACCAAGTGCGTCCAGAGCAGCCTCGTCGCCACCAGCACGTCCGTGGACCGCGGCTTTTGGAACAGCGAGCCCGCGAAACGCTATCTGGAGGCACAGAGCGACGCGATCGGCAGGGGAGTGAAGGTGCGGCGGCTGTTCGTCGTGAACACTCCCGAGGACATCGACTCCGAGCTGGAGGAGATCTGCGAGAGCCAGAAACTCCTCAACATCGACGCGTGCATCGTCGCCCTGTCGGAACTGCCGCACAGGGTGCAACTGGGCACGACGAGCGACTTCATCGTCTTCGACGAGGTGCTCTCCTACGAGACCGGCCAGGACACCCTGGACGTCAACGCCAAGACCACACTCGACGCCCGCCCCGAACACGTCAGCCGCTGCCTGAAGCGGTTCAACGAACTCTGGGGGGCGACACAGAACCTCGCGAGTTCACGCGACCCGCGGTGATCAGGCCCTAGGGCCTGTTGCGAAAGTCCCGCCTGCCCCGCGACGCCATGCACGCTCCCCCACTGCCTTAAAGGCGTGGGAGGGGCCCCCACTCGCCGCACCGGGCGCAGGCCCACGTACAACCAGTACGAGGGCCTGCGCCCGGCACGCCGAGAGTACGCACCTGACGCCGCGGGGCCCGCCCTCCGGGCGGACGACGGGACTTTCGCAACAGGCCCTAGCCCAGCGAACGCTCCGTCACCCGAGCCAGATGCCGGGCGAAGACCTCGCGGGTGTCCGGGGTGAGCGTGCGCAGGGCCACCAGGGCCGTGATCACGACGTCGCACAGCTCGCCCTGGACGTCCTCCCAGGTGTGCGTGACGCCCTTGCGCGGGTTCTGCCCGGTCGCCCCGATCACGGCCTGGGCGACCTCGCCGACCTCCTCGGACAGCTTCAGCATGCGCAGCAGCATGCCCTCCCGGCCGGCGACCGGGCGGTTCGCCTCCAGCCAGGCCCAGAGGTCGTCGATGGCGGCCCACAGGTCGGCGGAGGTCTCGGGAGGGGTGGCCTGATCAGTCATGCGGGCAGCTTGGCACGCCGGCCCATGGGCGGGACACGTACCCCGAATCCCCGGGCGGGGCAGCCTACGACTCGCCGAAGAGCGCCTCCTGCTCTTCGAACTGGCCTGCTGCCTTCTCTTGCTCGTCCTTCTGCAGCCTCTTGTTGCGCGCCCCCACGACCACGGCAGTGACCGCCGCCGTCGCCGCGAACGCCGCGGGCACCATCCAGCCGCGGTCGAAGACATGGCCGAGCGCGTGGTCGAGGGAGAGCCGCCCGGGGCCCGCGACCGCGAGGCCGGTCGCGGCCAGGCCCAGGGTCGCCGCGTACTCGTAGCCGCCCTCCTGGTTGAAGAAGCCGTTCGGCGCGTGCACCGCGGACGCGCCCGCCATCGCCCCGGCCGCCGCCGCACCGGCGGCCGGGGTCGCGAGGCCCAGCGCCAGCAGCGTGCCGCCGCCGGTCTCGGCCAGCCCGGACGCCGTGGCGCTCGCCTTCCCTGGCGTGTACCCGACGGACTCCATGAACTGGCCGGTGCCCTCCAGCCCGTGCCCGCCGAACCACCCGAACAGCTTCTGCGTGCCGTGCGCGGCCAGCACCCCGCCGGTACCCAGCCGGAGCAGCAGCAGACCCAGATCACGTCGGTCGTAAGTGGTCACTTTGTCTCCCGAGGCAGGTAACAAGCACAACCCGGAACAACCGGGAACGACTCCCTCCGCGTTTCCACCCTCGCACTCCCGACACCTCGCGGCCCCGCCCGCGGCGCCGTTCGGGTGGCGGAGCCGGGCGGGCCGGGCGGGCCGGGGCGGGCCGGCGGAGCTTCCGGTGGCGGGCCCCGGGGAGCGGTGTGAGTCTGACTGGCATGACGATTCAGACCGCCAAACTCAGCGACCCGGCCGTCCGCGCCTTCGTCACCGCCGTCAACGCCCATGACCGCGAGGCCTTCCTTTCGCTCCTCGCCCCCGGTGCGACGATGGCGGACGACGGGGCCGAACGCGACCTCGACGACTGGATCGACCGGGAGATCTTCTCCTCCCACGGTCACATGGAGGTCGACAACGAGTCCCGGGGCGGCCGCGCCCTCGTCGCCCGCTACAGCAACGACACCTGGGGCGAGATGCGCACCCGCTGGAGCTTCACGGTCGACGACGACGGCAGGATCACCCGCTTCGAGACCGGGCAGGCCTGAAAGCGACATCAGCCGCTCCCGCGGCGGGCCGTACGAAGGCCTTGCGTTCGTGTGCGCTCCAACTCCTAGCGTGCTCCGGCATGGAGACCACACGGACACTGGGCCGCAGCGGTATCGAGGTCAGCGCGCTCGGCTTCGGCTGCTGGGCGATCGGCGGCGAATGGCAGGACACCGACGGGCAGCCGCTCGGCTGGGGCAAGGTCGACGACGAGGAGTCCGTACGGGCCGTCCGGCGCGCCCTCGACCTGGGCGTCACCTTCTTCGACACGGCCGACACCTACGGCGCCGGACACAGCGAACGCGTCCTCGGCCGGGCCCTCGGCAAGCGCCGGGACGACGTGGTCCTAGCCACCAAGTGGGGCAACGTCTTCGACGAGGACACCCGCACCCGCACCGGCCAGGACGGCACCCCGGCCTAGGGGGTGTTTTGAAAGTCCCGCACAGCACCCGCGGCGCCCGGCACGCACCCTCGCCGCACCGGCCAAAGGCCCAAGTAGCTCCTCCCCCACTCTCGGCTTCGCTCGAGCGGGGGGACCCCCATCGAGGGCCTTCGTCCGGCACGCCGAGGGCACGCACCGAACACCGCGGGCACCGCACGGGACTTTCAAAACACCCCCATGCCCGCCGCGCGCTGACGGCGTCCCTCACCCGCCTCGGCACCGACCACGTCGACCTCTACCAGCTGCACATCTCCGACGCCGGTCCCGAGCGCGCCGCCGAACTCCGCGACGTCTGCGAGGGGTTCGTGCGCGAGGGCCTCGTCCGCGCCTACGCGTGGAGCACCGACGACCCGGCCCGTGCCGCCGTGTTCGCCGAGGGGGAGCACTGTACGGCCGTACAGCACGCGATCAATATGTTGCAGGACGCGCCCGACATGATCGCGCTGTGCGAGGAGTCGAATCTCGCGAGCGTCAACCGCAGTCCGCTCGCGATGGGGTTGCTGGGCGGGAAGCGTCAAGCGCCTTCGCAGGCCGGAGACATCCGCAGTCGGCCCCCGGCGTGGCTGCAGGGGTTCGGCGACGGTTCGGGGGCGGACCCGGAGTGGCTCGCCCGGGTGGACGCCTTGAAGGACGTCCTCACCAGCGGCGGCCGTACGCTCGCCCAGGGCGCCCTCGCCTGGCTGTGGGCCCGCAGCCCGCGCACGATACCGATCCCCGGCTTCCGCTCGGTCGCCCAGGCCGAACAGAACGCGGGCGCCCTGGAGAAGGGACCGCTCACCGCCGAGCAGATGGCCGACGTCGAGCGCATCCTCGGACGCTGAGCGTCCGGGGCCGATTCCCGACCCACGCGGCAGCCGTTCCACGAACCGGTGCGTACCCCGCGGTCCCACGCGGGGTCCACCCCCATCCGGTGCCGTGGTACGGCTGCCGCCTCCCCCCTCGGGTGCGCCTGCGGAAGTCCAGTGCTCCAAGTGTGAAGCTCTGGTGCAGGAGATGTAGAGCATAAGCCTGCCACCGGCCATAACGCAGTGGACGGCCACATTCCGTTTGTGCAGATTGTGAATCAGCCCCGGCCCACGTACGGCATCGCCGTCGCCAGCACCGTCGCGAACTGCACGTTCGCCTCCAGTGGCAGCTCCGCCATGTGCCGCACCGTGCGCGCCACGTCGGCGACGTCCATCACGGGTTCGGGCGCGATCTCACCATTGGCCTGAAGAGCCCCCGTCTGCATCCGCGCGGTCATGTCCGTGGCCGCGTTGCCGATGTCGATCTGCCCCACCGCGATGCGGTACGGCCGCCCGTCGAGGGACAGGGACTTGGTGAGCCCCGTCAGCGCGTGCGCCGAGATGGACCCGTTGTTGATGATCCGTCCGCCCTGCGGGTCCTGCTCCTTCATCTGCCGGTACGCCGCCTGCGCGCACAGGAACGCCCCGTTGAGGTTGGTGTCCACCACGTGCCGCCAGGCGTCGTAGGGCAACTCCTCGACCGGCACACCGCCCGGCCCGAACGTCCCCGCGTTGTTGAACAGCAGGTCCACACGCCCGAATCGGTCGACGGTGGCGACGAACAGCGCGGCCACATCCTCCTGTCGCGACACGTCCGTCCGTACGGCGAGGGAGGCCCCCTCGGGCACCAGGGCCGCCGTCTCCTCCAGCGTCTCGATCCGGCGCCCCGCCAGGGCCACCGACCACCCCGCGCGCAGCAGCTCCACGGCGACCGCGCGACCGATGCCGGAACCCGCGCCGGTCACCACCGCGGTCCTCGAAACCTTCGCAGTTTGCATGGCATTCATGGGCCCGCAGCGTAGGGGACGGCCCGCCATGCGGAACTCATCCATCCGCCATCCGACTGTTGTGTACGTGCCCATCACAGGTCGTCCCCGGCCACTCGAATGCCCCTTGCACCCATTCGTCAGGGGAGGACCGGATGACACCCGCAGCACGCCCGTCCCAGCACGCCCCCGAACTCCGCGCCGCCGCACGCCACCTGAACCGCCGTCGCTTCCTGACCGTCACCTCGGCGGCCGCCGCGCTCGCCTTCGCGGCCAATCTGCCGTCGGCCGGCATCGCCGCCGCCGCCGAACTCGACGCCGCGAAGATCACCGAGAACCCGTTCACCCTCGGCGTCGCCTCCGGCGACCCGCTGCCGACGTCCGTGCTCCTGTGGACCCGGCTGGCCCCCTCGCCGTACCAGCCCGACAGCGGCCTGCCCGCCGAACGCGTCACGGTCCACTGGGAGTTGGCCCACGACGACCGCTTCCGCCGGATCGCCAGACGCGGCACTGTCACCGCGCACCCCGAGTTCCACCACGCCGTGCACGTCGAGGTGAGCCACCTCGACCCCGGCCGGGTCTTCCACTACCGCTTCCGGGTGGGGAGCTGGGTCAGCGAGACCGGCCGCACCCGCACCGCGCCCGCCTCCGGTGACCAGGCCTTGGCCCTCACCCTCGCCGCCGTCTCCTGCCAGGCGTACCACGACGGCTACTACACTCCGTACGCCCATCTCGCCCAGGACGACGTCGACGTCGTCTTCCACCTCGGCGACTACCTGTACGAGTACGCGGTCGACGCCGTCGGCGGCCGGCGGAACTACACCGACCGCACGCTCCCCGCCCTCTTCAACCGGGAGACGGTCACGCTGGAGGACTACCGCCTGCGGTACGCCCTCTTCAAGTCCGACCCCGACCTGCGCGCCGCCCACGCCGCGCACCCCTTCGTCGTCACCTGGGACGACCACGAGACCGAGAACAACTACGCCGACGACATCCCCGAGAACAACGTGCCGCCCGAGGAGTTCCTGCTCCGCCGCGCAGCCGCCTACCGCGCCTACTGGGAGAACCAGCCGCTGCGCCGCCCCCAGCAGCCGGCCGGCCCCGACATGCAGCTCTACCGCCGCCTGAAGTGGGGCCGGCTCGCCCAGTTCGACGTCCTCGACACCCGCCAGTACCGCTCCAACCAGGCGTACGGCGATGTCGCGCACGCCCCCGGCCCAGAGTCCGACGACCCGGCGCGCACCATGACCGGCGAGACGCAGGAGCGGTGGCTGCTCGACGGGTGGCGCGCCTCACGGGCGCTGTGGCACGTCGTACCGCAGCAGGTCATGTTCGCTCAGCGGCACATCGACCTGACCACGCCGTCCCGGGTGTCGATGGACGCCTGGGACGGCTACCGTGCCTCGCGCCGGCGCGTCCTCGACGGGGCGAAGGCGGCCGGCGTCGAGAACCTGATGGTGCTGAGCGGGGACGTCCATTCGGCGTACGCCTTCGACATCAAGGACGACTTCGACGACCAGGCCTCGCCGACCCTCGGCACGGAGATCGTGGCGACCTCGATCTCCAGCGGCCGGGACGGCGCCGACAAGCCCGCGACCTGGGACACGTACATGACCGCCAACCCGCATCTGAAGTTCTACAACGGGCGGCGCGGCTATGTGACCGTCGCGCTGGGCCGGGAGCGGGCGCGGGCCGACTTCAAGACGGTGCCGTACGTGCTCACGCCCGGGGCGCCGATCGCGACGGCCGCGTCCTTCGTGACGGAGGTGGGGGAGCAGGGGCTCAAGCCGGCGTGAGTTCCGGCTCGCCCGTCTCGCTGGGGGTTTCGCCGGGATAGCGGACGCCGACGCGGTCCCGGATCGCGTCGAGCGTCCGCATCACGGCGAGCGTGCCGTCGAGCGGGACGAGCGGGGACTCGGTCTCGCCGGCCCGCAGGGCCCGCATCACCTCGCGCGCCTCGTGCTTGAGACTGCCCCGGGGACCGTCCGCCGGGCCGGCCGCGAACTCCTCCGGGTCGCGGCCGTCCCGGTGCAGCACGAACCGGTCGGTGTGGAAGAAGCCGTACGGGATGTCGATGCGGCCCAGCGAGCCGGTGACGGAGGCGGTGGTGGCCGTACCGCCGATGATGGAGCAGTGCACCGAGGCGAGCGCGCCGCTCTCCCAGGAGAGCAGTGCTCCCGTCTGGAGATCGACACCCTCGTCGGAGAGCACGGCCCTCGCGGCGATGTCCGCCGGTTCCCCGAGCAGCAGCTGCGCGAACGACACCGGGTACACGCCCAGATCCAGCAGCGCGCCCCCGCCCTGCTCCGGGTCACGCAGCCGGTGCGAGGGAGGCAGTATCCCATTCCTCGCCTCCGGCAAGAGGTGACCCGCCAGCCCGAAGTCGGCCTGCACATGGCGCACGTCGCCGATCGCCCCGTCCCGCACCAGCTCGGCGAGCCGCAGGATCAGCGGGTTGCAGTACATCCACATGGCCTCCATCAGGAAGCTCCCGCGGGCCCGGGACAGCGCGACCAGCTCCTCGGCCTCCCGCGCGTTCAGCGTGAACGCCTTCTCGCACAGCACGTTCCGCCCGGCCTCCAGACACAGACCGGCGGCCGCCCGGTGCGCCGAGTGCGGGGTGGCGACGTACACGACATCGATGTCCTCGTCCCGCGCCAGCGCGTCCCAGTCGCCGTACGCCCGCGGTATCCCGAACCGCTCCGCGAACGCCTTCGCCGACGCCTGTGTCCGCGAGGCCACAGCCACGACCTCCGCGTCCGGCAGATCGACCAGATCCGCTGTGAAGGCGGCAGCGATCCCTCCGGTCGCCAGAATCCCCCAGCGCACGCTCTGCTCCGTCATTGCGGCCCCACCCTCGCTCACGTGACCCTCGGCACCCTTCGGCACTCGGTACGAGCTGAGAGCATAGGTGGCGGATCACTCGGAAAGGGAGGGGCACATGCCCGAGCGCGACGCGCCGGCCGAGGCGCCGCAGGAGGCGCCGTCGACATCGGATACATGTGACACATCTGGTACATCTGATACATCGCACCCGTCGCAGGCGGCCGTACCGACATCGGAACCGGCCGCCCGCTCCTTGCGCCGCACCGGCCTGCTCGTCACCCTGATCCTCGGCGGCCTCACCGCCACGCCCCCGCTGGCGATGGACATGTACCTCCCCGCCCTCCCGGAGGTCACCCGGTCCCTCGGCGCGCCCGCGGCCACCGTCCAGCTCACCCTGACGGCCTGCCTGGCCGGCATGGCGTTCGGGCAGCTGGTGGTCGGCCCGATGAGCGACCGGTGGGGACGCAGGCGCCCGCTGCTCATCGGTCTCGCCGTCTACGTCGTCGCCACCGCCCTGTGCGCCGTGGCCCCCACCGTCCAGCTCCTGGTCGCCTTCCGGCTGGCGCAGGGCCTCGCGGGCGCGGCCGGAATAGTGATCGCGCGAGCCGTCGTACGTGACCTCCACGACGGCATGGCCATGGCCCGCTTCTTCTCCACCCTCATGCTGATCTCCGGCGTCGCCCCGATCGTCGCGCCGCTCATCGGCGGGCAGATCCTGCGGATCACGGACTGGCGGGGCGTCTTCGTCGTGCTCACGGTCGTCGGGGTGCTGCTGGCCGGGGTGGTGTGGGCGAAGCTCCCGGAGACCCTCGCGCCCGCCGAACGCCACTCCGGGGGCGTCGGCGAGGCCCTGCGCGCGATGCGCGGCCTGCTCGCCGACCGCGCCTTCTCCGGCTACATGCTCGCGGGCGGCTTCTCCTTCGCCGCGCTGTTCGCCTACATCTCCGCCTCGCCGTTCGTGATCCAGGAGATATACGGCGCCTCCCCGCAGACGTTCAGCCTGCTGTTCGGGCTCAACTCGGTGGGCCTGGTGCTCGTCGGCCAGATCAACGGCAAGGTCCTGGTGGGGCGGGTGAACCTGGACCGGGTGCTGGCGGTGGGGCTCACGATCGTGATCCTGGCGGCGACCGCGCTGCTCCTGATGTCCTTGGACGTCTTCGGCGAGGTGGGCCTGCCCGCCATGGCCGCCGCCCTCTTCGTCCTGATGTCCGCGATGGGCATCACCCTCCCCAACACCCAGGCACTCGCCCTCATGCGCACCAAGCACGCCGCCGGCTCCGCCTCCGCCCTGCTCGGCACGTCCTCCTTCCTCGTCGGAGCGATCGCCTCCCCGCTCGTCGGCGTCGCCGGCGAGCACACCGCCGTCCCGATGGCCGTCGTCCAACTGGCGGCCGCACTGGTGGCGCTGGCCTGCTTCGTGGGAATGTGCCATCCCTGGAACAAGCGTGCGAGTACGGAGGGAGCGGGGAGCTGAGCGCACCGAGACTGCGCAGCGACACACCGGAACGGGCCGGACTCGACCCCGGGCAACTCCGACACCTCGTCCAGGAGGTACAGAACCTCACCCTCGGCGAGCGCCCCTGGGCGGCGGGCGCCGTCGTGGTCGTCGGGCGCGGCCCCGTGATCGCCGTCGAGGAGGCGGCGGGCTGGGCCGTCCGGTACGCGTCCTACGACCCCCGGGCGGACGCCGGCGTGGAACTGCCGCCCGACGCCCGCGTCCCGATGACCGTCGACACCCCCTTCGACCTGGCCTCCCTCACCAAACTGTTCACCTCGATCGCCGCCGTCCAGCAGATCGAGCGGGGCACCCTCGGCATCGACGCGCGCGTGGGCGCCTACCTGCCGGACTTCCGCGCGGCCGCCGAGCGCGGCATCACCGTACGGGCGCTGCTCACCCACACCTCCGGCCTGCGGCCCGAGCTCCCCCTCCACGACTGCGCCGACGACACCGAACGTCTGGCGATGCTCCGCGCGGAGCGACCGGTCGGCGCACCCGGCACGTACCTCTACTCCGACCTCAACCCGCTCCTCCTCCAGCACGTCCTGGAACGCAACACCGGCCGCACCCTCGATGTCCTCATCCACGACGGCATCACCCGTCCGCTGGGCATGACGGCGACCCGCTTCGGCCCGTGCCCCGGTGCGGCGGCCACGGAGGACCAGCGGCGGCCGTGGGCCAAGGCGGACCGGGGGATGCTGCGGGGCGTGGTCCATGACGAGAACGCCTGGGCGCTGGGCGGAGTGGCCGGTCACGCGGGCCTGTTCTCGACGGGCCGGGACCTGGCGATCCTCTGCCGCGCCCTGCTGGCGGGCGGCGCGTACGGCCCGGCGCGCATCCTGGGCCCGGATTTCGTGGAACTGATGCTGACCGAGCCGGGACTGGGCTTTGCCCTGGACCAGCCGTGGTTCATGGGCGAACTGGCGGGGCGGGGAGCGGCCGGCCATACGGGGTTCACGGGGACGTCGCTGGTCCTGGATCCGGCGACGGACACGTTCTTGGTACTGCTGACGAACAGGGTGCATCCCCGGAGACGGGAGCCGGACAGCAGACCGCGGGCGGCGGCGGGGACGCGGGTGGCTCGGGCGGTTCGGGGGATGTAGGGGTGAGGGTGGGGTCTGGGGCGGAGCCCCAGGGGTTCACCTTTCGACTGACCGAGACGGGCGGCAGGGTGGGCATAGGCCCGGGGGTCTGGGGGCGGAGCCCCCAGCGAGGCCGACACCCACGCGGGCAAACATAGAATTGGCGGGTGAACGACCCTGCATCTCCGGCGGACGCCCTCCGCCGCAGCCTCGCCGCCCTCCTCGACGGCCTCCCGCCCCGCGAGGCCGCGCAGGCCGTGGACCGGCTGATCGCCAACTACCGGGGAGCCACCCCGACCGACGCCCCGATCCTCCGGCACCGTGCCGACGTGGCCGCGTACGCCGCCTACCGGATGCCCGCGACCTTCGAGGCGGTGCGCTCGGCGCTGGAGGCGTTCGCCGAGGCCGTACCCGACTGGACGCCCCGTAGCCACGTCGACGTCGGCGGCGGTACCGGCGCCGCGACCTGGGCGGTGAGCGCCACCTGGACCGGCCCCCGCCCCGTCACCGTTCTCGACTGGTCCGAGCCCGCGCTCGCCCTGGGCCGGGAGCTCGCCGCCGCCAACCCGGCGCTGCACGAGACCCGCTGGCAGCGCGCGCGCATCGGAGCGGCGCTCACACTCGAGAGCACCGATCTCGTCACGGTCTCCTACGTCCTCAACGAACTGACCGCCCGCGACCGCACCGCCCTCGTCGACGCCGCCGCGGCCGCCGCACAGGCCGTCGTGCTCGTCGAGGCCGGCACCCCCGACGGCTACGCCCGCGTCATCGAGGCCCGCGACCGCCTGATCGCCGCCGGTTTCCACGTCGCCGCCCCCTGCCCGCACAGCGCCGCCTGCCCCATCGTCCCCGGCGAGGACTGGTGCCACTTCTCGGCCCGGGTCAGCCGCTCCTCCCTGCACCGCCAGGTCAAGGGCGGCTCGCTCGCCTACGAGGACGAGAAGTTCGCCTACGTCGCCGCCACCCGCCTCCCCGTGACGCCGGCCCCCTCCCGGGTGGTCCGGCGCCCGCAGATCCGCAAGGGCCAGGTGCTCCTCGACCTGTGCGAGACCGACGAGCACCTCGACCGCCGCACGGTCACCAAACGCCACGGCGACCTGTACAAGGCGGCCCGCGACGCGGCCTGGGGCGACCCCTGGCCTCCGGCGGACCGGCCCTAGTCACGACGACTCGTCGCTGGTGCGACCCTCCTCGTTCGCTTTGTTCGCCTTACTCGCCTTACTCGTACGTTCTTCCTGGAGCTTGCGCAGCAGCTCCCGCTTCTGGGCCTGGCGGTCGACTCCGCCACCGAACCTGCCGTCCTGGGCGCCGCCCCGCAGGGCCTTGCGGCCGAGGTTCCTCCGCGCGCCGCCGACGCCCAGCATGTTTTCTCCGCCTCGGGCCATGACAGCCTCCTCCTGAAGCTCGACACAGTGACGAGACGCACCGTCTCGCTCTCACCTGACCACTGTCCAGCGAGACGCTCCGTCTTGTCAACCTGTTAAATTCGACGCATGACCCTCCAGAAGCCCGCTCCTGACACCACCCGCCGCAGCGAGAAGTCCCGTCGCGCGATCTACGACGCCGCCCTCGGACTCGTCGTCGAGGTCGGCTACCCCAAGACCACGATCGAGGGCATCGCCGCCCGCGCCGGTGTCGGCAAGCAGACGATCTACCGGTGGTGGTCGTCGAAGGCGGACGTACTGCTGGAGGCGTTCCTCGACCTCTTCGCGCAGGCGTCACGGGAGGCGGGTGCGGAGCCGTACGTCATCCCGGACACCGGTGACCTCGCCGCCGACATCAAGGCCGTACTGCGGGTCACCGTCGACCAGCTGCAGGACCCCCGGTACTCGGCGCCGTCACGGGCCCTGGCCGCCGAGGGGCTGGTCGACGAAGAACTCGGCCGGAGGGTCGCGGCCACGCTCATGGAACCGTCCCTCCAGCTCTACGTCGACCGGCTGCGCGCCGCGCAGGAGGCCGGCGAGGTGCGCCCCGACATCGACCCGCGCATCGCCCTGGAGTTCTTCATCTCCCCGCTCGCCCAGCGCTGGCTCCAGTACACCGGCCCGATCTCCTACGAGTACACCGACACCCTCGTCGACTACGCCCTCTACGGCCTCGCTCCCCGCTGAACCCTCAGCTGAGCCCCCCGGCCCGGATGCCGCGCCAGCCGCCCCGGCGCGTCCGTGATGATCCCGTCGCAGCCCAGGGCCAGCGCCCGGTTCCGCTGGGCGGGGGTGACCACCGTGTGCGCCCACACCCGCGGGATGCCCGAGCGCACCGCCCGGACGATGTCCGCGTCCCGCGCCCTGTGGTCGACGTCCAGCAGGTCGACGTAGGACCGCCAGCGCTCGGGCCGGTCCCGGCGCAGTTGCTCGGCCGAGCGCCACAGTTGGGCGAGCAGGCCCAGCCGGTGGACGCGGCGGGCCACTTCGGGGTCGTTGGAGTTGACGAACACCGAGCGGGTGAGCCCGCGGGCCCGGATCAGCGCGGCCAGCCGGCCCAGACCGCGCGGGTCCTTCGCCTCCAGCATCAGCACGATCCGCCCGCCGAAACGGTCCAGCACCTCGGCCACCGTCGGCGGCCGCTCCGACCGCCAGCTCCCGGGCAGCGAGTCCCTCGGCCGCAGCCGCACTCCCTGCCACTCGCGGCCGTCGAGCCCCCGCACCTCGCCGCCGAGGAACGTCGTCCGGTTCAGGGTCGGGTCGTGCATCACGACCGGCGTGCCGTCGCGCAGCATCCGTGTGTCGAAGTCCAGCACCTGCGCCGTACCGCGTTCGTAGGCCGCCATCAGGCCCGACATGCTGTTCTCGGGGACCTCGCGGGCGCCGCCGCGATGGGCGACGTACGTGACGCGGGGCAGCGAGTCCACCGTCAGCGGCCCCGCGCCCCACTCCAGCGGGGTCGTCGCTCCCGCGAGGGTCAGCGAGACCACGGAAGCCGCGGAGGCCAGGCCCGTCAGCGCGATCCATGTGACCATGCCGACCACGGTAGGCACCCGAATCCCGCCGAAGTCGGCAATGACACTCGATCCGACCGCCGGACAGGCCCTGTCCCACCTGCACCGGATGTCGGGTAAGGCCCCCCGGAGCGCGGGATGGTGGGACCATAGGGCATGCTGTTCCGCACGACAGCGAGGCGAGGGGATAGATGAGCGCGGAGTTCGGCGGCCGCACCGGCCGGCAGGGCAAACTCTCCCAGTGGCTGCGCGGACGCCGCCCGAAGGAGGCCGCCACGGACAACGGCGGCCGTGAGGCCCTGCTGCTCGCCGCCGCCGGAGCGGGACTGCCGCTCGCGCCCGCCGCGTATCCCACCCAGGACTACCGCTGTTCCTGTGACCGCGTCGGCTGTCCCACCCCGGCCCGGCACCCCGTGTCGTTCGCCTGGCAGACCCAGTCCACCACCGACCCCGCCCAGATCGAGCGTTGGGCCCGGCACCAGCCGCAGGCCAACTTCATCACCGCGACCGGCATGGTGCACGACGTCCTCGACGTCCCCCTGGAGGCCGGCCGCGAGGCGCTTCAGCGGCTGCTCGACTCCGGTATCGACGTCGGACCGGTCGCCGAGAGCGACGACGGCCGCCTGCTCTTCTTCACCCTCACCCGGGGCACCCCCGAGGTCGAGGACGAGTGGTGGCCCTGCGAACTGGACTGCCACCCCGAGACGATGGACGAGCACCCGGGCCTGCGCTGGCACTGCCGCGGCTCCTACGTCCTCGTCCCGCCCGCCCGGCTCCCCGGTGACGACCAGTCGGTCCACTGGGTCCGCGGCCCCGAGCACCCGCTGCCCGACCCGCTGACCCTGCTGGAAGTCCTCACCGACGCCTGCGCCCGCCACGCCGGCGAGGAGCCGGACCACGCGAACGCGGCCTGGCCCCTGCGCCGGTAAGCCAGTACCGGTACACGGGTGTCCGGGGTGTCTACGACCCCTCCGCCGACGTGAGCCCCTGGATCCGCCCCAGCAGGCTGACCCGCTGGTCGCCCGAGCCCTTCGCCGGGTCCACAGCCACCTCGTTGGCCACGAACTCCATGGTGAGCGACTGCTTGATCTCACCATTCGTCAGGGCGAGCACATCGTCGGTGGGCGTGGGGACGGAGGAACCCGGGTAGGCCGTCTGCTTCTCGTAGTGGTGCGAGGAGAAGAACACCAGCGCCCCGCCGTTCGCCGTCCGCAGTGCCAGCGGCGCGTAGTCACCGCTCGTCAGCGGCTCGTCGATGTACTGGGTGACCAGACCCGGCTTCTTGGCGTTCTTCTCGCGCTTCGCACGCCATTCGCTGGTGTGGGTTCCGTCCGCGAAGGTGTCCCCGCCGCTCTTGAGGTACGCCGTGTAGTCCTTGGACAGGTCATCGGGCTTGACGGCCAACTCCGCCGAGTTCGCCGGGATGGCCTCGGCCCAGCCGTCCGCGTCCTTCTTGAACTTCGGCACCTGGCCGGGCAGTACCAGCGTGAGGTACGACACCTGCCACGGCTCGTCCAGGCCGTTGCGCAGGAACACCATCAGCCAGCGCACGTCACCGCCCTTGTTGCCGCGTGCGTCGGCGACGAACCAGCGCGGCCAGCCCGCCTTCTTCGGAATCGTGTACTTCGCGTCCGACAGCTTCAGCGGGGTGTGCGACGCGTTGCCCTCGGGGCTGACCGTCTTGCCGGCCTTCAGCCGCGCCGCGTCGATGGCACCGAGGGCGCCGGTGACGTGGTCCGCGTCGAGGGAACTGTCGTAGGCCTTGTCGGCCGCGTTGTACGCGGTTGTGAACTGCTCGAGTGCCTTGTCGGCCTCCGCCCGGGTGGTCGCGGGGAGCACTTCCCGCTCCCCGTGCACCACCATGCAACCGCTCGCCGTCAACGACAAAGCGGTCACTGAGGCCGCTATCAGTGCGCTCCGGTCAAGCCTGCGGAGCCTTCGAGGGCCGCGATCCCTGCTCATCAGGTTCCTTCACCTTCCCCTTCCCGGAGGCGAACCCTACCGGGGCGAGGAAAAGCACGAGCGTCGGGATCAGGTACAGCAGCCACACCGTGACCTGGAGGACGGTCGGATCGGGCTGGAAGTTGAAGACGCCCTTGAGGAGGGTGCCGTACCAACTGTCCGGCGGGACGGTGCCGCTGATGTCGAAGGCCTTGTTCGTCAGGCCCGGGACCAGGTCGGCCTCCTGGAGGTCGTGGACGCCGTACGCCAGCACGCCCGCGGCCACGACGACCAGCATGCCGCCGGTCCAGGTGAAGAACTTGGCGAGGTTGATCCTGAGCGCCCCCCGGTAGAACAGCCAGCCGAGGAACACCGCCGTCGCGATGCCGAGGGCGACGCCGATCAGCGGACGTGGGGTGCCGTCACTCGCCGCGTGCACGGACGCCCACACGAACAGGGCCGTCTCCAGGCCCTCCCGGCCGACCGCGAGGAAAGCGGTGGCGACCAGCGCGCCGGCGCAAGATCGAGGGCTTCGTGCGCACCATGCAGGACCAGCTGGGCCTGAGCCCGGACGCCATCGAGTCGGAACTCGTCCAGCACTCCCTCTACACCCTGGAGGGCGGCCAGGCGGCGGCCACCGCCCTGATCGACCGTTCCTGTACGGCGGTGGTGTGCGCCAGCGACATGATGGCGCTGGGCGCGATACGGGCGGCCCGGCAGCGGGGTCTCCAGGTCCCGACGGACATCTCGGTGGTGGGCTTCGACGACTCCCCCTTGATCGCCTTCACCGACCCGCCGCTGACGACGATCCGCAAGCCGGTCCCGGCGATGGGTCAGGCGGCGGTCCGCACGCTGCTGGAGGAGATCGGCGGTACGCCCGCGCCGCACAGCGAGTTCGTGTTCATGCCGGAGCTGGTGGTGCGCGGTTCCACGGCTTCGGCGCCCGGGGACCGGGTTCGCCATCAGGGGGTCGTAGGACGCTGACGTGGCCCTGAGGACCCTAGGGCCTGTTGCGAAAGTCCCGTCGTCCGCCCGGAGGGCGGGCCCCGCGCCCGCCGCGGCAGCGGCTGATGTCCGCGTAGGTGCGTACTCTCGGCGTGCCGGGCGCAGGCCCTCGTACTGGTTGTACGTGGGCCTGCGCCCGGTGCGGCGAGTGGGGGCCCCTCCCACGCCTTTAAGGCAGTGGGGGAGCGTGCATGGCGTCGCGGGGCAGGCGGGACTTTCGCAACAGGCCCTGGGGCGACCAAGTCGTCCTCAAGGCGGAGAATTCGCTCTTTCCGCAGTGCGCTGGTAGGAGGGCGCGGGGGTCTCCTGGGCGTAGGACGTGCGGTGCGGACCCGACCGGGGGATGATCGGTCGGGAAGGGCTTTTCTGGCAGACTCTGTGCCTATGGGTGAGACGACCGTGACGCCGCAGGAAGGCCGCGAAGAGGCCGTTCCGCACCCCGTCACGGCCCGGACGGGACCAGGTTTCGCGAACCGGCTGCGTACCCCGCGCCGTCCTCGTCTGTGGTTCGAGATCCTGTTGATCGCGGTGAGTTACTGGACGTACTCACTGATCCGCAACGCGGTCCCGGAGCAAAGGTCCGAGGCGCTGCGCAACGCCGACTGGATCTGGAAGGTCGAGCACCACCTCGGCATCGCCGTCGAGGAGTCGGTCAACCACGCCGTGAACTCGGTGACCTGGCTCATCGTCGGCATGAACTACTACTACGCGACGCTGCACTTCGTGGTGACGCTGGGTGTGCTCGTGTGGCTCTACCGCAGCCATCCCGGCCGCTACGCGGCGACCCGCATGGTGTTGTTCGCGACGACGGGCGTCGCCCTCGTCGGTTACTACTTGTATCCGCTGGCGCCGCCCCGTCTGATGAACGGCAGCGACTTCATCGACACGGTCATGGTTCACCAGACGTGGGGTTCGATGGCCTCCGGCGACCTGAAGAACATGTCGAACCAGTACGCCGCGATGCCGTCGATGCACATCGGCTGGTCCGTGTGGTGCGGGCTGACGATCTTCGCGCTGGCGTCGGTGCCGTGGGTGCGGGTGCTGGGGCTGCTCTATCCGACGGCCACGCTGGTGGTCATCGTCGCCACCGCCAACCACTTCTGGCTGGACGCGGTGGGCGGCATCGCGTGCCTCGCCTTCGGCTTCACGGTGGCGTGGGTCTGGTACGGCACCCTGCCGTACGCGCTGCCGCGCCTGGTGGCTGTTCGGGGGGCGAGCGGGGCGCGGCTGCCCGCGCCGTCGCGGGCGGGGTGAGCGGGAGCGGCTGAAGCCGGCGGGCGCACTGCCGTCAGCCCCGCCGTCAGCCCCCGTAGAACAGCTCCTCCACCACGCCCCGCGCCCGCCGCGCCGTACGCCGGTAGTCGTCCAGCATGTCTCCCACATGCCCCGGGCCGTACCCGAGGTACCGCCCCACCGCGCCCAGCTCCCGCGCCTCCGACGGGAACGTGTCCGCGGCCCGTCCCCGCACCAGCATCACCGCGTTGCGCACTCGCGTCGCCAGCACCCACGCCTCGTCGAGTATCCCGGCGTCCTCGTCCGCGAGGAGGCCCGCCGCGCGGGCGGCGGCGAGGGCGGCCCGGGTGCGGGTGGTGCGCAGCCCGGCCACCTCCGCCCCGTGCCGCATCTGGAGCAGCTGGACCGTCCACTCGACGTCGGACAGCCCGCCGGGCCCTAGCTTGGTGTGGAGTTTCGGGTCGGCGCCGCGCGGCAGGCGTTCGGTCTCCATCCGGGCCTTCAGACGGCGGATCTCGCGTACGGCGTCGTCGCCGAGGCCCGCCTCCGGGTAGCGCAGCGGATCGATCAGCTCGACGAAACGGCGGCCCAGCTCCTCGTCCCCGGCGACCGGTTCGGCCCGCAGCAGCGCCTGCGACTCCCACACCAGGGACCAGCGGCGGTAGTAGGCCTCGTACGACTTCAGTGTCCGTACGAGCGGTCCGGACTTGCCCTCCGGCCGCAGGTCCGCGTCGATCAGCAGCGGCGGGTCGGAGCTGGGGATCTGGAGCAGGCGGCGCATCTCGGAGACGACCTTGTTGGCCGCCTCGGAGGCCTGCCGTTCGTCGACTCCCTCGCGCGGCTCGTGCACGAACAGCACGTCGGCGTCGGAGCCGTAGCCCAGCTCATGCCCGCCGAAACGCCCCATGCCGATGATCGCGAACCGGGTGGGCAGGGTGTCCCCCCAGTTGCCCCGGACCACCGCGCGCAGGGTGCCCGCGAGAGTGGCGGCCGTCAGGTCGGACACGGCATCGCCGACGCGGTCCATGAGCGCGCCCTGGTCGGCCTCGGCGGGCTGGGCCTCGGTGCCGTAGGAGCCGACGATGTCCGCGGCGGCCGTACGGAACAGCTCGCGGCGGCGGACACCGCGCGCGGCCGTGACCGCCTGGACCGCGCCGTCCGCGCGGCCGACGGCGGCGAGTATCTCCTGCTCCAGGTGGGCACGCCCGCGGGGTTCGAGCCCGCCCCCGTTACCGTTGCCGAGCAACGCCACCGCCTCGGGCGCGCGCATCAGCAGGTCGGGGGCGAGGCGGCCGGCGGAGAGCACACGTGCCAGGTTCTCGGCCGCGGCGCCCTCGTCCCGCAGGAGCCGCAGGTACCACGGCGTCCTGCCCAGCGCGTCCGACACCTTGCGGAAGTTGAGCAGCCCGGCATCCGGGTCGGCGGAGTCCGCGAACCAGCCCAGGAGGACCGGCAGCAGCGTCCGCTGGATCGCGGCCTTGCGGGTGACGCCGGAGGCCAGTGCCTCCAGGTGCCGCAGGGCCGCCGCCGGGTCCGCGTAGCCGAGCGCGACCAGCCGTTCCCGGGCCGCCTCGGGGCTCAGCCGACCCTCGCCGAGGGAGAGTTGGGCGACCGCGTCGAGCAGTGGCCGGTAGAAGAGCTTCTCGTGCAGCCGTCGTACGACGCTGGTGTGCCGTTTCCACTCGCGGGTCAGCTCGGCCACCGGGTCGGCGCGCAGGCCGAGGGAGCGGCCGAGACGGCGCAGATCGGCCTCGTCCTCGGGGACGAGGTGGGTGCGGCGCAGCCGGTAGAGCTGGATGCGGTGCTCCATGGAGCGCAGGAAGCGGTAGGCGTCGTCGAGCTGGACGGCGTCGACCCGGCCGACGTAGCCGCCGGCGGCGAGGGCCTGGAGGGCGTTGAGGGTGGTGCCGCTGCGCAGGGAGGCGTCGGCCCGCCCGTGCACCAGCTGGAGGAGCTGTACGGCGAATTCGACGTCCCTCAGACCGCCCGGGCCGAGCTTCAGCTCGCGGTCGATCTCGGCGGCCGGGATGTTCTCGACCACCCTGCGCCGCATCTTCTGCACGTCGGGGACGAAGTTCTCGCGCTCGGCGGCCTTCCAGACGAGGGGTTCGAGGGCGGCGACGTACTCCTCGCCGAGTTCGGTGTCGCCGGCCACCGGGCGGGCCTTGAGCAGCGCCTGGAACTCCCAGGTCTTGGCCCAGCGCTGGTAGTAGGCGAGGTGACTGCTGAGCGTACGCACCAGCGGGCCGTTTCTGCCCTCGGGGCGCAGATTGGCGTCCACGGGCCAGATCGATCCCTCGACGGTCGTCTCCGAGCAGATGCGCATCATGTGCGAGGCGAGCCGGGTGGCCGACCGCAGTGCCTTGCCCTCGTCGGCCCCCTCGACGGCCTCCCCCACGAAGATCACATCGACGTCGGAGACGTAGTTGAGCTCATGGCCGCCGCACTTGCCCATCGCGATGACGGCCAGCCGGCACAGCGCGGCGTCCTCGGGCGCGGCGGCGCACGCGATGGCCAGCGCGGCGCGCAGGGTGGCGGTGGCGAGGTCGGCGAGTTCGGCCGCGGTCTCGGCGAGGTCGGTGGTGCCGCACACGTCGCGGGCGGCGATGGACAGCAGGCAGCGCCGGTAGGCGACGCGCAGGGAGACCGGGTCGGTGGCCTCCGCCAGGCCCCGCTCGAACTCCTCCACCCCGGGGTGGAGGTCGCTCGGTTCGTACATGACCAGCGCCTGCCAGTCGCCGGCGTGCCGGGCGAGGTGGTCGGCGAGCGCGGCGGAGGCGCCGAGCACGCCGAGCAGGCGGTCGCGCAGCGGCTTGGCCGCTATCACCGTGTCGAGCAGTTCGTGGCGGGCGGTGTGCCCGGACTGGGCCTCCAGCAGCCGTACGAGACCGTGCAGGGCGAGGTCCGGGTCGGCGGTCGCGCCCAGCGCGTCGAGCAGCACCGGGTCGTCCCTCAGCGGCGCGAGCTCCGTGCTGTCGAGCAGCCGCTCGGCGGCGGAGGGATCGGTGAAGCCGTGCCGCAGCAGTCGCGTGAAGGTACTGCTCCTGCGCCCCGGCGCCGTCATCCCCGGCCTCCTGTCCGATCAAGGTCGTACGCGCCCGAGCCTAACCGTTGGGCTGGTGAGAAGCGCCGGGTCGGTCGGCGATGAGTTCCGCGGGCGCGGGGAGTCTGGACCGGTAAGGCGTGGGAACGCGGAGTGACAGAGGCATGGAGGACGACCGATGACCGAAATGGAACCTGATACCCGCCTGGACCCGCGCTACAGCGACGAGACGGCCACACCGATCCCCTGGGCCGACGCCGAGGCGCTGCTGGCGTCGGCCGAGCTGTTCTGGATCTCGACGGTACGGCCGGACGGGCGGCCGCATGTGACACCGCTGCCGGCGGTCTGGGCGCACGGCGCGCTGCACTTCTGCACGGGCCCCGAGGAGCGCAAGGCGAAGAACCTCGCGCACGATCCGCACGTCGTGCTGACGACCGGCACCAACATCTGGGACAAGGGCTACGACCTGGTGGTCGAGGGCGAGGCGGTGCGCGTGCAGGACGACGGCAGGCTGCGCGAGCTGGCCGCCGGGTGGCAGGCGAAGTACGGCGATTTCTGGCACTTCGAGGTACGGGAGGGGTATTTCCACCACGGTCCCGGGCACGCCGTCGTCTACGCGGTGGCGCCGCGCACGGTTTTCGGCTTCGGTAAGGGGGAGCCGTTCAGCCAGACGCGGTGGCGGTTCTGACGTCCGACGTCTGGCATCCGACCTCGAGTTCGAGCTCGACGAGGGAGTCACGCATGGACATGAGCCTCGAAGTGGTGTTGCTGCCGGTCTCCGACGTGGACCGGGCCAAGGAGTTCTACCGGGACAAGGTCGGCTTCCATGTGGATCTCGACGACCAGGTGATGCCGGGCGTGCGGATCGTGCAGCTGACCAGGCCCGGCTCCGGCTGTTCCATCGCCCTCGCCGACGGGCTGGAGGTCCCGACGGGGATGCCGCGGCCGGGGACGTACCACGGGCTGCAACTGGTCGTCACGGACGCGAAGGCGGCCTACGAGGAGCTGACCGGGCGCGGCCTCGACATCAGCGAGCCGCAGCGGTTCGCTCCGCAGGACGGCGCGACGTTCATGTACTTCACGGACCCGGACGGCAACGGGTGGGCGGTGCAGGAGTTCCGGCGGCGGGCTACGGAGCCGTTGCATCAGCTGCTGGCGGATCTGGCGGCGCGGCAGGGGTAGGGGTAGGGGCGACACGGGCAGGGGCGGCCGGGGGCCGGTCCCGGCGGGCCACCGGCGTTGTGCGGTGGTGCCCCGCGTGCATGACGTGCATGACGTGCGCAGGATGGAGTGGAGGACGAATTGAGGAGGCGGGGCCATGACCACCGCCGAAGGAATCTTTGAACCGAAGGTCGAGCCGTACCGGGTCGCGCCCGAGACCTATGTCATCCCGCAGTTGCTGGAGGCGCCGCCGGTCGGGCTGTTCTACGTCAACTCCATGGTCATCACCGGCAGCGAGCCCGTGCTCGTCGACACCGGTGCGCCGTCGAACCGGCAGCAGTGGCTGGATCACGCCTGGAACCTCGTCGATCCGGCCGACGTGCGGTGGGTCTTCCTGACCCACGACGACCACGACCACGCGGGAAACGTCCGCGAGGTCATGGCCACCTGCCCGAACGCCACGCTGGTCACGACCTGGTTCTCGATGGCCCGCTACGCCATCGACACCGAGGAGTTCTGGATGCCGTTCAACCGCTCCCGCTGGGTGCGCGACGGCGAGAGCTTCACGGCCGGGGACCGTACGCTCCTCGCGATCAGGCCGCCGTTCTTCGACAACCCGACGACGCGCGGCCTGTTCGACACCACGACGAGGGTCTACTGGGCGGCCGACACCTTCGCCACGGCCATCCCGCACCCCGCCGAGAACGCCGCCGACCTGGACCGGACGGCCTGGCGCGAAGGGATGCTCCTGGGCAACCGGCTGAACCACCCCTGGCATCTGTGGCTGGACGCCGGGAAGTTCAACGAGCACGTGGACCGCGTCCAGGACCTCGACATCGACACCGCGGCGTCCTGCCACGGCCCCACGATCCACCGCGACCTGATGGACGAGGCATTCGACCTCATCCGCAAGGTCCCGGATCTCCCCTACTGGGAAGAGCCGGGCCAGGACTTCCTGGAGGGAATCATCGCGGCAACGGCGAAGCCGGTGGTGCCGTAACGCAGCTCTCTCCAGTGCCCCTTCTCCGCCTACAGCACCGGGAGGTTCTTCCGGAGCTCGAAGGCCGTGACCTCGCTGCGGTACTCCTCCCACTCCTGGCGCTTGTTGCGCAAGAAGAAGTCGAAGACGTGCTCGCCCAGCGTCTCCGCGACCAGGTCGCTGCGCTCCATCAGCGTCAGCGCCTCGCCGAGGTTCTGCGGCAGCGGCTCGATGCCCATCGCGCGGCGCTCCGCGTCCGACAACGCCCACACGTCGTCCTCCGCGCCCGGCGGGAGTTCGTAGCCCTCCTCGATGCCCTTCAGGCCGGCGGCCAGCAGGGCGGCGTACGCCAGGTACGGGTTCGCGCCGGAGTCGATCGAGCGGACCTCGATACGGGCGGAGCCGGTCTTGCCGGGCTTGTACATCGGGACGCGGACCAGGGCCGAGCGGTTGTTGTGGCCCCAGCAGATGTACGAGGGGGCCTCGCCGCCGGCGCCGGCCGTGCGCTCCGTGCCGCCCCAGATGCGCTTGTAGGAGTTGACCCACTGGTTGGTGATGGCGGAGATCTCCGCCGAGTGCTTCAGCAGGCCCGCGATGAAGGAGCGGCCGACCTTGGAGAGCTGGTATTCCGCGCCCGACTCGTAGAAGGCGTTCCGGTCGCCCTCGAAGAGCGAGAGGTGCGTGTGCATGCCGCTGCCCGGGTGCTCGGAGAACGGCTTGGGCATGAAGGTCGCCTGGACGCCCTGTTCCAGTGCCACCTGCTTCATGACCAGGCGGAACGTCATGATGTTGTCGGCGGTGGAGAGTGCGTCCGCGTAGCGCAGGTCGATCTCCTGCTGGCCCGGCGCGCCCTCGTGGTGGGAGAACTCGACCGAGATGCCCATCGACTCCAGCATGGTGATCGCCTGGCGGCGGAAGTCCATGCCGATGTTCTGCGGGGTGTGGTCGAAGTAGCCCGAATTGTCGGCCGGGGTGGGCCGGGAGCCGTCGAGGGGCCGGTCCTTGAGCAGGAAGAACTCGATCTCCGGGTGGGTGTAGAAGGTGAAGCCCAGGTCGGAGGTGCGGGCCAGGGCCCGCTTCAGGACGTAGCGCGGGTCGGCGAAGGACGGGGAGCCGTCCGGCATGAGGATGTCGCAGAACATGCGGGCGGTCCCGGGGGCCTCCGCGCGCCACGGCAGGACCTGGAAGGTCGACGGGTCCGGCTTGGCGATCATGTCCGACTCGTATACGCGCGCGAAGCCCTCGATCGCGGAGCCGTCGAAGCCGATGCCTTCATCGAAGGCCTGTTCTAGCTCGGCCGGGGCCACGGCCACGGACTTGAGGAAGCCCAGCACGTCCGTGAACCACAGCCGTACGAACCGGATGTCACGCTCCTCCAACGTCCGGAGCACGAACTCCTGCTGCTTGTCCATCTTCCGCTTCCCCATCCTTGCTGGTCAGGCCGCCTGTCTTCCGCACCACGGGAGGCGGTCGGGCACCTGAGCATCCCACCACAACACCATTTCATGCGCATTGCGCGTCTTGATCGTCCGGCCGACCTCGGTGCGAACGCCTCGCGTACCGCAGGTGTACAGCTCTACAGCCCATCTTGCCTGCTCGGACTGACATCCGTAATGCCCGGCCCCCACGCATCCCCTCCACTTTAATTTGCATCTCAGATGCAAGTTTTAATAGCGTGCCGAGCAGTCGAGCCCCGAGGAGCCCTGATGCTGTCCGAGCAGTCCGCAGCCACCGTCCGCGCCACCCTCCCCGCCGTCGGCGCGTCCCTCGGTGAGATCACCGAACGCTTCTACGCGGGCCTGTTCGCCGCCCACCCCGAACTGCTGCGCGACCTGTTCAACCGCGGCAACCAGGCCGCCGGCACCCAGCGCCAGGCCCTGGCCGGATCGATCGCCGCCTTCGCCGCACACCTCGTCGAGCACCCGGACATCCGCCCCGACGCGATGCTCACGCGCATCGCCCACAAACACGCCTCCCTGGGCATCGCCCCCGAGCAGTACGCGGTGGTCCGCGAACACCTCTTCGCCGCCATCGCCGACGTCCTCGGCGAGGCGGTCACGCCCGAGGTCGCGGCGGCCTGGGACGAGGTCTACTGGCTGATGGCGAACGCGCTGATCGCGATCGAGAAGCGGCTGTACGAGGAGCGCGGCGGCCGCGCCTGGCGGGCCTGGGAGGTGGTGGAGCGCATCCCGGAGACGGCGGACGTCGTCACCTTCCGCCTGCGCCCCGCCGACGACGCCCCGGTCCGCGACTTCCTCCCCGGTCAGTACGTCTCCCTGCGCACCGAACTGCCCGACGGAGCCCACCAGATACGCCAGTACAGCCTCACCGGCGCACCGGGCACGGCCGTACGCCAGATCAGCGTGAAGCGCGTCCTCGGCGGTACGACGCCGGAGGGCGAGGTCTCCCATCATCTCCACGCGCGCGTGCACGAGGGCAGCGTGCTGGAGCTGTCGGAGCCGTACGGCGACCTCGTCCTGGACAGCGCCCCCGCCACCCCGCTGCTCCTGGCGTCGGCCGGCATCGGCGTGACCCCGATGATCGCGATGCTGAGCCACCTCGCGGCCACCGGCCACCCCGCCCCGGTCACGGTCGTCCACGCCGACCGTTCCCCCGCCCACCACGCCCTGCGCACCGACCACGAGACCTACGCCGCGAAGCTCCCCGAGGCGGCCGTCCATCTCTGGTACGAGCAGAACGCCCCCGCGGGCGCCCACACCGGTCTGGTCGACCTCACGAACGTCCCCGTCCGTCCGGGCACGCGCGCGTACCTGTGCGGCCCGCTGCCGTTCATGCGGGCGGTGCGGGCCCAGCTGATCGAGAAGGGGGTGTCTCCGGCGGACGTGCACTACGAGGTGTTCGGGCCGGATCTGTGGCTGGCTGGCGTCTGAGGGGGCCCGAGGCGGGGACAAGGGGCCCGCCCGGACTCCCCGGGGGCCGGATCAGCCGAGCCTGGAGATCCCCAGCAGCAACGGTCCCGTCGGCTCCGCCACCACGTCCGACACCGTCACCGGGTCGAGAGACGCGAAGAAGGCCTCCTGGGCCCGCCGCAGCGCCCCCCGCAGCCGGCATCCGGAGTTCAGGGGGCAGGGGGTCGCGCCCTCACAGTCCACTACATCGCCGTCGCCCTCGAAGGCCCGGACGACGGCGCCGACCGACGCCGTACGGCCCTTCTCGGTCAGCATGAGCCCGCCGCCCCGGCCGCGGCGGGCCTCCAGCAGACCCATGTGCTGGAGCTCGGCCACCACCTTGGCCGCATGGGTGTAGGGGACCTCCATGCCGGCCGCCACCTCACGGGTCGTCGGGGTGGCCTCGTCCGCCACCGCGAGCCGCATGAGCACGCGTAGCGCCAGGTCAGTGGATCGCAAGAGCCGCATGAGGGGAAGGGTAGATAATACGCATCTGCGCTTCAAATTATCCCCCGTCACCATCCCGCGGCTCCGGCCCGTATCCCTCTCGCCCTGTCCCTTGGCTGTGACCTGCCTACGGGATTCCCCTCCTTCCCCATTACGATCAGCAGACCCGTACCTTGCGAACGTCAGGCACATCCACCGTCCGTCCCTTTCCCCCAGAAGGACAAGCCCCATGGGTTCCGCCAAGAAGAGCAGCAGCGCAGAGCGTAAGGCTCGAATAGAGGAGATGCGGCGAGCCGAGAAGGCGCGTGAGCGACGCAACCGGATCTTCACGATCACGGCCAGCGTCCTCGTGGTCGGCGGGCTCGTCGCCGGGAGCGTGGTCCTCGTGCAGTCGCAGTCGGACGACGACTCCTCCACCGCCGCGCAGGCCAAGGGAGAGTTCGTCACCGGCGCGGACGGCGTCAAGACCTGGAAGGGCAAGCTGAGCCAGACCCACGTCACCAAGACCGTGAAGTACCCGACCGAGCCCCCGGTCGGCGGCGATCACAACCAGGTCTGGATGAACTGCAACGGTGACGTCTACACCAAGGAGATCAACAACATGAACGCCGTGCACTCCCTGGAGCACGGCGCTGTGTGGGTGACGTACACCAGCAAGGCCTCGAAGGCGGACGTGGACGCGCTGGCGGCGAAGGTGAAGAAGACGCCGTACACGTTGATGAGCCCGGACGAGAAGCAGGCCGACCCGATCATGATGACCGCGTGGGGGCACCAGCGCACGGTGACGAGTGCCGACGACCCGAACGTCGGCAAGTTCTTCGAGAAGTTCGTGCAGGGCGAGCAGACGCCGGAGAAGGGTGCCGCGTGCACGGGAGGTCTTCCGCAGTGAGGTCGCCCGCCGGAGTGGCCGTCGCCGTGGCCGGGGTGCTCGTGGCGGCCGGCGCGATCACGTATGCCGTGGCCGAGGACGGCGGTTCGAGCGAGGTTCCCGCCGCCGATTCCGCGGACGCCGGGTTCGCGCGGGACATGGCGGTGCACCACCAGCAGGCCGTGGAGATGTCGTACATCGTGCGCGACCGCACCGACGACGAGGAGGTGCGGCGCCTGGCGTACGACGTGGCGCAGACGCAGGCCAACCAGCGCGGCATGCTGCTGGGCTGGCTCGATCTGTGGGGCCTGCCGAAGGTGTCCGCCGACCCTGCGATGACCTGGATGGGCATGGGGGACATGGCCTCCGGCAAGGACGGGGCGCTGATGCCGGGCATGGCGACCAACAGCGAGCTGAAGAAGCTGAATTCGCTCAGCGGCAAGCAGGCCGAGGTCTTCTATCTGCAGCTGATGACGGACCATCACAAGGGCGGTATCCACATGGCCGAGGGCTGTGTGGACAAGTGCACGGTCGGCGTGGAGAAGCAGTTGGCGCAGGGCATGGTCGAGGGGCAGCAGTCGGAGATCGGCCTGATGGCGGGGATGCTCAAGGAGCGGGGCGCGAAGCCGCGTTCGTAGGGCGTAAGCCTCAAATCGCCCTGGGGGCCGCATCCTTGGCGTCTTCTTGGTCTTCGAGGCGTCTTCTTGGCCTCCGATTTCCCCTGGCGTGAACGGTTCATCGCGAGAGTGGCACCTGTCGAGTGATCCACTCGCGTCGAACCGCACAGGGGGTTCCATGAGATCCAACCGCGCCAGGCTGCGCGCCGGGGTGAGCATGGCAGCGACACTGCCCATGCTCGCCGGTGCGCTGGTGCTCGGCATACCCGCGGCGCACGCCGCCGACCACCCGGTCCGGGACCTGCTCGCCGGCACCAAACCCGCGTGGGCCACGGCCAAGGCGGACAAGGGCGCGACCTCCGACGGCGCCCAGGTCTCCGCCCGCGTCTACCTCGCCGGCCGGGACGCGGCCGGCCTCGCCAGGTACGCCAAGGCCGTGTCCGACCCGTCCTCCGCCTCGTACGGCAAGTATCTGAGCGCGCGGCAGGCGCAGGCCCGCTTCGGTGCGTCCAAGGCGCAGGTCGCCGCGGTGCGGGCCTGGCTGACCTCGGCCGGCCTGAAGGTCACCGGGGTCACGCGGCACTACGTCTCCGTCTCCGGTGACGTGGCCGCCGCCGAGCAGGCCTTCGGCACCCAGCTGCACAACTACGCCAAGGGCTCCGAGACCTACCGCGCCCCGTCCAGGGCGGCCTCCGCGCCGGAGAGCCTGAACGGCGCCGTCCTGACCGTCACCGGCCTGGACAACGCCCCGCACCAGGCGAGCCACGACGACCAACTGCCGGGGCCGGAGGCCGTGTTCAAGAACGCCGGGCCGTTCTCGTCGTACTACGGCTCGAACACCGCGAGCACGCTGCCGGACGCGTACGGCGGGAAGATCCCGTACGCCGTCGAGGGCTACACGGGCAAGCAGCTGCGGGCCGCGTACGGCGCGGGTTCGTACACGGGAAAGGGGGTACGGGTCGCCATCACCGACGCGTACGCCTCACCGACGATCGCCTATGACGCGGCCACCTACGCGAAGCAGCACGGCGACGCGGCCTACACCAGCGGCCGGCTGACCCAGGTCCTGCCCAAGAACTACCACCACACCAAGAGCTGCGACGCGTCCGGCTGGTACGGCGAGGAGACCCTCGACGTCGAGGCCGTGCACGCGGTCGCGCCCGCGGCGGACATCACCTACGTGGGTGGCGCCTCCTGCCACGACGACGACCTGCTCGACTCGCTCGGCACCATCGTCGACCACCACCTGGCCGACATCGTCTCCAACTCCTGGGGCGACATCGAGGCCAACCAGACGCCGGACCTCGCGGCCGCCTACGACCAGGTCTTCCAGTACGGCGCGGTCGAGGGCATCGGCTTCTACTTCTCCTCCGGCGACGACGGCGACGAGGTCGCCAGCACCGGAACCAAGCAGGTCGACACCCCGGCGAACTCGGCCTGGGTGACGGCGGTCGGCGGCACCTCGCTGGCGGTCGGCAAGGACGACACGTACCTGTGGGAGACCGGCTGGGGCACCGAGAAGGCCGCTCTGTCGGCCGACGGCAAGAGCTGGGTCGACTTCCCCGGCGCGTTCACCTCGGGCGCGGGCGGCGGCACCAGCAGGACGGTCGCCGAGCCCTCGTACCAGAAGGGCGTCGTCCCGGACTCGCTCGCCCAGGCCTACAGCGCCGCCGGCAACCGCGTCGTCCCGGACATCGCGGCGATCGCCGACCCGAACACCGGCTTCAAGGTCGGCCAGACGCAGACCTTCCCGGACGGGTCGCAGCAGTACAGCGAGTACCGCCTCGGCGGCACCTCGCTGGCCTCGCCGGTGATCGCGGCCGTCCAGGCCCTCGCCCAGCAGGCGCGTGGCGGCAAAGCGATCGGCTTCGCCAACCCGGAGATCTACGCCAAGTACGGCACGAAGGCGTACCACGACGTCACGGACAACCCGACGGGCTCCCCACTCGCCGTGGCACGCGTCGACTACGCCAACAGCTACGACGCGTCCGGGGGCCTGCTCACCTCCGCCCGCACCCTCGGCCAGGACAGCTCACTGAAGGCCGTGAAGGGCTACGACGACGTCACCGGCGTGGGGACACCCGCGGGCGGTTACGTGGAGTCGTACCGCCGGCGCTGACGACATCGGCAGGGCCATGGGGGCCCGCTTCCCGACGGGGTTCGTCGGGGAGCGGGCGCTCGCGTGTGCGCCCGCTCGACCGGCGGGCGCGGGTCGACCGGCGGGCGCGGGCGAGCGCGAAGAGGGCGTTGCTGATGCCGCCGACGGTGAGGGTGGCGGCGACGAACAGCCAGTGACTCACGGTTTCTCCTTTGTCACCGTCAGTCGTAACGCAGTGGCGGCCCCCTGTCTGGATTCGCCCGGAACGCGAACAGCGCGGGGCGGGCCGTGCTATCGGAGGGCCGTCAGCCCATCGTGTCGCTCTGACGATTACACTGGCCGGATGTCTCGCCTCCGACTCGTGCTGTCGAGATCCACCGCGCCCGCCCTCCGTGCCCGCCCCCTTCTCCCGAGGAAGCACCGTTGAACTTCTGGTCGGTCTATCAGCACGGCTTCGCCCGCATCGCCGCGTGCACGGGCCACACCGTCATCGCGGACCCGCCCGCCAACGCCGAAGCGGTCCTGCGCCAGGCGCGCGAGTGCGCGCAGGACGGGGCCGCGGTCGCCGTCTTCCCCGAGCTGGGCCTGTGCGGCTACTCGATCGAGGACCTGCTGCTGCAGGACGCGCTGCTGGACGAGGTCGAGCAGGCGGTCCGGACCGTGGTCGAAGGGTCGGCTCAGCTGCTGCCGGTCCTGGTCGTCGGCGCCCCGCTGCGCCACCGCAACCGGATCTACAACTGCGCGGTGATCGTGCACCGCGGCCGGGTCCTCGGCGTCGTGCCGAAGTCGTACCCCCCGAATTACCGGGAGTTCTACGAGCGCCGGCAGCTCGCCGGGGGCGACGACGAGCGCGGCGGGACGATCCGGGTCGCCGGCGAGACCGTGCCGTTCGGTGTGGACCTGCTCTTCGAGGCGGCGGACGTCCCCGGGCTGGTCCTGCACGCGGAGGTCTGCGAGGACATGTGGGTCCCGGTGCCGCCGAGCGCCGAGGCCGCCCTGGCCGGCGCGACCGTCCTCGTCAACCTCTCCGGCAGCCCGATCACAGTCGGCCGGGCCGAGGACCGCAAGCTGCTGTGCCGCTCGGCGTCCTCCCGCTGCCTCACCGCCTACGTCTACGCGGCGGCCGGTCTCGGCGAGTCGACCACCGACCTGTCCTGGGACGGGCAGACCCTGATCTACGAGAACGGCGTACTGCTCGCGGAGTCCGACCGCTTCCCGACGGGCGACCAGTACGCGGTGGCCGACGTGGACCTCGACCTGCTGCGGCAGGAGCGGATGCGGATGGGCACGTTCGACGACAACCGCCGTACGCACGCCGCGCGGACCGGGGACTTCCGGACGGTGTCCTTCGAACTCGACCCGCCGACCACGGACCTGGGGCTGCGCCGCCGCCTCGAACGGTTCCCGTTCGTGCCCGCCGACCCCGACCGGCTCGCCCTGGACTGCTACGAGGCGTACAACATCCAGGTCGCCGGACTGCAGCAGCGGCTCGCCGCCATCGGCGGCCCGAAGGTGGTCATCGGGGTGTCCGGCGGCCTCGACTCCACGCACGCGCTGATCGTCGCCGCCCAGGCGATGGACCGCGCCGGCCGCCCGCGCACCGACATCCTGGCCTTCACCCTGCCCGGCTTCGCCACCAGCGACCACACCAAGGACAACGCCCACAAGCTGATGCGCTCCCTCGGCGTCACGGCGGCGGAGCTGGACATCACGCCGACCGCACGGCTGATGCTGAAGGAGATGGACCACCCGTTCGCCTCCGGCGAGCCGGTGTACGACGTCACCTTCGAGAACGTGCAGGCCGGTCTGCGCACCGACTACCTGTTCCGGCTCGCCAACCAGCGCGGCGGCATCGTGCTCGGCACCGGTGACCTCTCCGAGCTGGCGCTCGGCTGGTCGACGTACGGCGTGGGCGACCAGATGAGCCACTACAACGTCAACTCGGGCGTGCCGAAGACGCTGATCCAGCATCTGATCCGCTGGGTCATCGGCAGCGGCCAGTTCGACGAGGAGACCGGGAAAACGCTCGCCGCGATCCTCGACACCGAGATCAGCCCGGAACTCGTACCGGGCGAGGAGATGCAGTCCACCGAGTCCAAGATCGGTCCGTACGCGCTGCACGACTTCACCCTCTTCCACGTGCTGCGCTACGGCTTCCGGCCCTCGAAGATCGCCTTCCTCGCCTGGCACGCCTGGCACGACCCGGAGACCGGCGCCTGGCCGCCGAACTTCCCGGAGGCCAAGCGGGTGGCGTACGACCTGCCCCAGATCCGCCACTGGCTGGAGGTGTTCTGCCGTCGCTTCTTCGCGTTCGCGCAGTTCAAACGCTCGGCCATGCCGAACGGACCGAAGGTCTCGGCCGGCGGTTCGCTCTCACCGCGCGGAGACTGGCGGGCCCCGTCGGACGGCAACGCGCGGGCGTGGTTGCGGGACCTCGCCCGCTTCGACGTCCCGGAGGAGTGAGGGTTACGGCCCGCTGGGCCCCTGGTTCACCTCTTGAGCGAGGCGACGAAGGGGACCCATGCGGCGGTGAGGATGAGGGCGGGGCCGTGGGGGGCCTTGGAGTCTCGGACGGGGACGAGGCCGGGGATGTTGTGGGCGACTTCGAGGCAATTGCCGCCGGTTGCGTTGCTGTAGCTGGACTTGCGCCAGAGGGCGGCGCCGGGGAAGTCGCCGGCTACCTCAGCAGAAGCTGCGCGCCGTCGACTACTTGAGGGTTTCCACCGAGGAACAGGCCAAGGGTTTCGGCATCTCCTACACCGGCAAGAGCACCGCGCGCTACATCAAGCGCAAGGGTTGGGATCACGTCGACACCTTCACCGACCCGGGAGAATCCGGGACCCTGGCCTGACAGCAACGCCCCGGCGCCAAGCGTTTGATGGAACTGGCGCACCAGGAACCGCGGCCCTTTGACATGGTGGTGGTGGAGGAGACCCGCGCCATCGGCCGTGAGGACCGGGCCTTCTTCCGCTGGTACTGGGAGCTGGAAGACCTGGGCTACTTCGTCGCCGTCGTCGAAGAAGACATCGACACCTCCACCGAGTCCGGCCGCGCCCGGATGCTCGACAAGGCCAACGAGTCCTTCAAGGAACTGGTCAAGATCCGCAAGCGCACACAGGGCGGCATCCAGGACAAGGCCGAGGAGGGCGGCTACACGGGCGGCAAGGTGCGGTACGGGTACCGCATCAAGAACCAGGGGATCGTTGGTGAGTCCCATCTGGTGGTCGACGAGTGCGGCGACCCGGAGACCTGCTCCGTGGTCCACGAGGCCGCGGTTCTGCGTCGCGGCCGGAGGCTCTTCGTCGAGTTCAAAGGCAACCGCCGCAAGACCGTGATCCAGCTCAATGCCGAGAAGCAGTACAACCGCTCGGGCAACCCATGGAGCGTCAAGACGTTCTTCGACAAGCTCCTGAACGATGACTTCCTGGAAGGCCGGCTCGTGTGGCGCAACCCCAGCCGCGTCGGCCGCAAGCGCGGGCTGAAGGTCGGCCCCGACGGCAAGCCCCTGTACGGGGAGACCGTCACCATCCAGTTGCCGCGCATCTTCACGGACGATGAAGTGGCGGAGCTGCGGAACGTGGCTGAGGTCGCCAAGGTCACCAGGGCGCCGGCGGTGACCAGCGCCATTTACACCCTTTCTGGACGCATGGCCAGTCCTTGCGGCTCTTTGTACACGGGCCAGGGCGGGGAGCAGAAGGCCCGCTATTACCGCTGCAAGGGCAAGGAGCCCGCCTATCCGGGGGCTCCCGTCTGCGACTGCTCCGTGGTCGACGCTGACGCGGTCGAGAAGTTCGCGTGGTCCCACATCTCCGGCTTCCTGGGAGACGCCGAGAGGCTGGAGCAGCTGGCCCGGAAGTGGCTCGGGTCCACCGCCAAGGAGAAGATCGGCTACACCGCCCGCATCGCCAAGCTGGACCAGGAGACCGAGGAACAGACCGACATCATCGAGGCCACGGAGGCGGCAGCAGTCGCCCGCCACATCCGCAAGGGCCTGCCCCAGGCCGAGGCCGTAGAGGCGGCCCAGAAGGCCGTCATGCCCCTGGAAAAGGCCCTCTCCGACCTGGAGGGCCAGCGGGCTGAGGCCGAAGCCTGGCAGAAGGAAGCAGAACGGCTCCAGGAGCACGTCCAGAGCCTCCGGCAGCTGGCCGCACAGGCCAGGGACCGGCTGGGCGCCCTGGATACTGAGAAGCAGGCGGCCTTTCTGGCGGTCTTGAACATCAAGGTGAAGGTCAAGGCCAACCCAGCCGCCGGCCGGGCCGGGTCTCCCTGCTCCCTGCTGAAGTGGTTCGCCGACACAGGGCGCCTCGTGCCCCACCTGACGGATGAGGCGTGGGAGAGGGTCAGGGATGTCGCCGAGGACCGGGCGTACCGCAAGCTCACCGCCCGCCAGATCCTGGCGGGCCTGCTGTACAAGGCCCGTACGGGCTGCCGGTGGCCCGAGCTGCCCGAGGAATTCGGCGCTCACGAGTCCGTGAAGACCTACTGGAAGCGGTGGGACAAGGCGGGCACCTGGGAGCGGATCATGGAGCGGCTGGCCGACGAGCCCGGCGTGCCGGTCTTCGAGGAGGCCAGCAAGGTCCCGCCCCTGGCGATCAAGGGCGAGTTGATCCCGGAAATCGTCCTGGACTCGGAACGTCTGATGGAGAACCCATACCGAAGGCGCCCACGGCGAGGGCGAGCAGGGCCAGGGGCATGAAGGGACCTGTGCCTTTAAAAAGGGAGAGCAGAGTTCCGTACCAGAGTATGTTCAAGTGCGGAACAAAGACTCCTCGGCCCCGTATTCCAAGCGTCGGCGGTGATTACGACGACGTGGCGACGTTCACACGCGCGGCCACCGGCAAGTGGTCGCTGCCGGTCTGCGGCAGTGTCCACGAGCTCTCCGGCTCGATCCCCTTCACCATGATCTGGTCGATCCGCGCCATCGGGAACGACGCCGGCCAGCTGAACCCGAAGCCGCTGCCCGCCGCGCCCTGCGTGGAGCGCATCTGGGCGGTGACGGCGGTGAGCGCGCGGTCGTTCATCGTGCCGTTCAGGTCGCCGAGCAGCACGACCCTGGTCAGCTTCTCGTGCTTGATGGCCTCGCCGAGGGCGTTCGCGCTCTTGTCGCGCTGCCGGGCCGTGAACCCGGCCTCCAGCTTCACCCGCACGGACGGCAGATGGGCGACGTACACCGCGACCTGCCCGGCGGGCGAGGTCACCGTGGCGCGCATGGCGCGCGTCCAGCCCAGCTTGATGTCGACGGGCTTGACGCCGGTCAGCGGGTACTTGCTCCACAGCCCGACGGTGCCCTGGACCGAGTGGTACCGGTACCTCGAATCCAGCGCCTGCTCGTACACCGGAACCGCCGACGTGGTCAGCTCCTCCAGGGCCACCACGTCGGCGCCGGACGCGGCCACGTCACGGGCGGTGCCCGCGGGGTCGGCGTTGTCGGCGTTGACGTTGTGCGTCACCACCGTGAGGTCGCCGGCGCTGCCGGCCTTGTCGCTGATCAGGCTGCCGAAGAGGTTCAGCCACACGATCGACGGCAGCAGCACGGCGATCAGGGCGGTCGCGGACTTCCGTACGAAAGCGAGCACCAGCAGCACGGGCACGAAGAGGCCCAGCCAGGGCAGGAACGTGTCGGTGAGGCTGCCGAGGTTGCCGATGGCGTTCGGAATGTGCGCGTGCAGCAGCATGATCAGGGCGAGCAGCACCGCGAGCGCGGCGACGACGAGGCCGCGACGCCAGATGCGCCGGTCGCCGGTCCAGCCGGCGACCAGGCGGTTCGTCAGGCGCCGGAACCGGGCTCCCGGGCGCTCGGGTCCCGAGCCACCGTTGTCCGTCTCCGTCATGTACGCCTGCTGCGCCATACCGTCGCCTCACTGCCTGCCGTGCACACCGTTCACACCGTTCACCCCCCGTGCACATACGACCCTAGGGGATGATCGGCGCTGATCCTGCCGTCTCTCGACGGCCGTACGGGCACGAGGACGTACAAGTCTGCGCGGCGAGTTCCGGGGCCCAAGGGAGAAAGCGCCCTCTGTGACGAAACGCGCACACGGGCTACGCGGAGGGCGAACTGACGGGGCGCAGCCCTTCGAGCACCGTGTCGACGATCTGCTCCGACAGGCCCTGGGGGAGGTCGGCGTCGGGGCGCATGAGGGTGCGCAGGAGCATGGGTCCGACGACCAGGTCGTTCATCAGGTCGACGTCGATGTCCGTGCGCAGTTCGCCGTTCTCCTGTCCGCGGCGCAGGACCTGGGCCTGGAGCCGGCGGCGCGGCTCGACGACGGTCGCGTGGTACGCGGCCCAGATCTTGGGGCTGCTCTTCATCTGGGCGTAGACGTTGTGCAGGAGCACGGACGAGCGGGTCCAGAGTCCGCGCTCGCGCAGTTGTTCGAGGAGGGCCACGAGGTCGTCGCGCAGTGACGTGCCGGGCAGTTCGGGGTCCGGGGGCTCGGCCGCGCGCACGACGTCGACGAAGAGCTCCTCCTTGCCGCTCCAGCGACGGTAGATGGTGGCCTTGCCGACCCCCGCGGTACGGGCGATGCGCTCGATGGACAGTTCCGCGAGCGGCACGCCCTCCTCCAGGAGCCTCACCACCCCTTCGAGGATGGCGCGCTCCACGCCCTCACTACGGGGGCGGCCCCTGAGGGGCCCCTCCTGGGTTGACCGGCTGTCGGTGAGGCCGCTCACGTCGCTCCGTCCTTTCCGTGGGCTGGGACGATTCTGCCTGGTCCACGACTGCGTTTCCGCCTTGTCCACCACTCCTACTCCGCCGTCACCAACTCCTGTTCCTTCTCGGCCCGCTGAGGCGTCGCCACCTTGCCCGGCAGACAGAGGGCCACGACGATCGCGCCGAGCACCGCCACGCCCGCTCCCCACAGCGCGGTGACGTGCATCGCGTGCAGGAACGCGTCGTGGGCGGGGCCGACGAGCGCCTTGCCCTCGGGGCCCAGCTTCGCGGCGACGCCGAGGGTCGACTCGATGGACTCGCCCGCGGTGTGGCGCAGGTCGGCGGGCAGTGGGCCGAGCTTGTCCTCGATGCCCCCGCGGTAGGCCGTGGAGAGCACCGAGCCCAGTACGGCGATGCCGAGCGCGCCGCCGACCTGGCGGAAGGTGTTGCTGAGCGCGGAGGCGGAGCCGGCCTTCTCGCGGGGCAGGGCCTGCATGATGACGACGCTGACCGGCGTCATGATGTGCGCCATGCCGGTGCCCATGAGGAAGAAGATGACTTCGAGGTGCCAGATCGGGGTGTCCGCCTCCAGCGTGGCGAACGCGGCCAGCATCGCGGCGACGATCACCATGCCGGCCGTGGTGGTGGCCTTGTAGCCGAAGCGGTCGACGAGCAGCCGGGCGCGCGGCGCGAAGATCAGCTGGGCGGCGGCCAGCGGCAGCATCAGCAGACCGGTCTCGAACGGCGAGTAGCCGCGCACGCTCTGGGTGTAGAAGACCGCGAAGAAGGTCACGCCCATCAGCGCGAAGAAGACCAGCGCGATGGCGGCGATCGCGGCCGAGAAGACCTTGTTCTTGAAGTAGGTGACGTCGATGGACGGATGGGTGCTGCGCTTCTCGAACACGACGAAGGCGACGAGGACGGCGAGACCGGCGGCGATGGTTCCCAGCACGGTGGGATCGGTGAAGTCGGCCAGCTCGCCGCCGCGGATGATGCCGTAGACGAGCAGGACCAGACCCACGACGGACAGCACGACACCGATCGGGTCGATGCGGCCGGGGTTCGGGTCGCGGGAGTCGGGCACCAGCCACAGCATCAGGGCGAGGGCGAGCAGCACGATCGGCACGTTGATGAGGAAGACCGAGCCCCACCAGAAGTGGTCGAGCAGGACGCCGCCGGTGATCGGGCCGATGGCGATGGCGAGTCCGACGCCGCCGGCCCAGATGCCGATGGCCTTCGGCTGCTCCTCACGCTCGAAGACGTTCATCAGGACGGCGAGGGTGGCCGGCATCACGAAGGCGGCGCCGAAGCCCATCACCGCGCGGAAGGCGATGAGTTCGCCCGGCGAGCCGGAGAAGGCGGCGAGGGCGGAGCCGATGCCGAACACGACGAGTCCGCCGATCAGGATCCTCTTGCGGCCGAGCCGGTCGCCGAGGAGACCGGCGCTGAAGAGGAGCCCCGCGAAGACCAGGGTGTAGGCGTTGATGGCCCACTCCAGCTCGCTCTGGGTGGCGCCCAGGCCGGTCGGGGCGGGGGTCGAGATCGTCTTGATGGCGACGTTCAGGATCGAGTTGTCGAGCACCACGATCAGCAGACTCAGCATCAGGACGCCGAGGATCGCCCATCGGCGCCGGTGCACCGCCTCCGGTATCCGGGGGCCGTCGAGGGCGCGGTCGGCAGGAGTAGTCATGCCGTCGAGCGTAGGGGGCTTCAGATACGGAACCGTCTCGTATCGAAATTCTTTTACCCAGGTCTTAACTACGGACCTAGGGCACAAGTCGTACGTCAGGCTCAAGTCGCACGTGGGCACGTGACGGAAGTCCCCCCTCGGTCCGCCATCGGTCCCCCACCCGGTCTGGCCGCGTGTAGCACGAGGTGCCACCATGGAGATGGTCCGGGGACGCCGTCAGGGCGCCTCGAGATGACGAAGGAGCCGTTGCAATGACGCAGCTTTCGGCTGCCCAGCCTGCGCAGCAGAAGACCTCCGACGGCAGCAAGACGCTGTACGGGGGCAAGGGCACCCGCCGTATCACCGTTCGCGACATCGCCGCCGCCAAGGAGCGGGGCGAGAAGTGGCCCATGCTCACCGCGTACGACGCGATGACCGCGTCCGTCTTCGACGAGGCCGGGATCCCGGTCATGCTCGTCGGGGACTCGGCGGGCAACTGCCACCTCGGGTACGAGACCACCGTGCCCGTCACCCTCGACGAGATGACCATGCTGTCGGCGGCGGTCGTACGGGGCACGAGCCGTGCGCTGATCGTCGGCGACCTGCCCTTCGGGTCGTACCAGGAGGGCCCCGTGCAGGCGCTGCGGTCGGCGACCCGGCTGGTGAAGGAGGCCGGAGTCGGGGCCGTGAAGCTGGAGGGCGGCGAGCGCTCGCATCGGCAGATCGAGCTGCTGGTGGAGTCCGGCATCCCGGTCATGGCGCACATCGGGCTGACGCCGCAGTCGGTGAACGCCATGGGCTACCGCGTCCAGGGCCGTGGCGAGGAGGCGGCGGCGCAGCTGCTGCGGGACGCGAAGGCCGTGCAGGACGCGGGGGCGTTCGCGGTGGTGCTCGAGTTGGTTCCCGCGGAGCTGGCGGCCGAGGTGACGCGGGTGCTGCACATTCCGACGGTGGGCATCGGAGCCGGGCCCCAGACGGATGCGCAGGTGTTGGTGTGGACCGACATGCTGGGGCTGACCGGTGGTCGGGTGCCGAAGTTCGTGAAGCAGTACGCCGATCTGCGTGAGGTCATGGGCAACGCGGCGAAGGCGTTCGCGGAGGACGTGGTGGGCGGAACGTTCCCGCTGGAGGAGCACTCGGTTCACTGAGCCGAGCTGAGCCATTGCGGCACCAAGGCAGCCCGCCGATCTTCCCCCGTCGGCGGGCTGTTGCCCGTCTGTAGGCGGCTGTCGGTCGTCTGTAGGGGGCTGTCGGTGGTCTGTCGGTGGTTTGTCGGTGGGGACTGGCATCGTCGTGGGCATGACGCGAATCGACAAGAACCCCAACGGCGGGAGTGCCGCCGTCACCGTGCGGGGGCTGGTCAAGCACTACGGGGAGACCAAGGCACTGGACGGGGTCGACCTGGAGGTGCGGGAGGGCACCGTGATGGGGGTGCTCGGGCCGAACGGCGCCGGGAAGACCACCCTCGTGCGGATCCTGTCCACCCTGATCCGTCCCGACGCCGGGCAGGCGACCGTCGCCGGCTACGACGCCGTACGGCAGCCCCGGCAGCTGCGCCGGGTGATCGGGCTCACCGGGCAGTACGCCTCCGTGGACGAGAAGCTCCCCGGCTGGGAGAACCTCTACATGATCGGCCGGCTGCTCGACCTGCCCCGCAAGGAGGCCCGCACGCGGGCCGACGAGTTGCTGGAGCGGTTCTCGCTCACCGAGGCGGCCAAGCGCCCGGCGGCGACGTACTCCGGCGGTATGCGACGGCGGCTGGACCTGGCCGCCTCGATGATGGGCCGGCCCGCCGTCCTCTTCCTCGACGAACCCACCACCGGCCTGGACCCGCGCACCCGCAACGAGGTGTGGGACGAGGTCAAGCGGATGGTCGGCGAGGGCGTGACCGTGCTGCTGACCACCCAGTACATGGAGGAGGCCGAGCAGCTCGCCTCCGAGCTGACCGTGGTCGACCGCGGCAAGGTCATCGCGGGCGGCGCCATCGAGGAGCTGAAGGCGAAGGTCGGCGGGCGGACGCTGCGTGTCCGGCCGGCCGACCCGGTGCAGCTGCGGCCGCTCGCCACCGCTCTCGACGAGCTCGGCATCACCGGGCTCGCCACCACCACCGTGGACGCCGAGCGGGGTGCCGTACTGGTCCCCATCCTCAGCGACGAGCAGCTGACCGCCGTGGTCGGCGCCGTCACCGCGCGTGGCATCACGCTCTCCTCCATCACCACCGAACTGCCCAGTCTCGACGAGGTGTTCCTGTCGCTCACCGGCCACCGCGCCAGTGCCCCCCAGGATGCCGCGCCGGCCGACGACCGCCAGGAGGTCGCCGTATGAGCGCCGCCACCGCAACCGTCACCGATCTCAAGGACGACGCCCGGATCCCGCTGCGCGGGCATCTGCGGCACACCGGCGCGCTCATCCGCCGCAACCTGCTGTGGATCCGCCAGGACCCCGAGTCGATGTTCGACGCGCTGCTGATGCCGATCGTCTTCACCCTGCTGTTCGTGTACGTCTTCGGCGGCTCGATCGGGCAGGCGCTCGGCGGCGGGCAGGACGGGTACGTGCAGTACGTGATCCCCGGCATGATCGCGATGATGAGCATGACGCTGTCCCAGGGCGTCGGCACCGGCTTCAGCCAGGACTTCAACTCCGGCGTCATGGACCGCTTCCGGTCCCTGCCGATCGGGCGCGGTTCGGTGCTGTTCGCGAAGATCACGGTGGAGCTGGCGCGGATGCTGTTCGCGACGACCGTGCTGATGATCGTCGCCGTCGCGGTCGGATTCGACATCACCAACTGGCCGGGACTGTTCGCCACGGTGGGCCTGTCCGCGCTGTTCGCCTCGTCGATCATGTGGGTGTTCCTCACCCTGGGTGTGATCCTGAAGAACGCGCAGTCCGTGCAGGCGATGGGCTTCATGGTGCTGTTCCCGCTGCAGTTCGGCTCGTCGATCTTCGCCCCGACGGCGTCGATGCCGGGCTGGCTGCAGGCGTTCACCGACTACAACCCGCTGTCCACGCTGGCGGACTCGGCCCGCGGTCTGATGGTGGGCGGCCCCGTCGCGCACGACCTGTGGGTGACCGTCGCCTGGTCGGTGGCCATCACGGCGGTCATGGCGCCGGTCGCGATCCACAAGTTCCGTACGAAGAGCTGACGCACACGGCACTCGCGCGGCCGGTACGCGTCAGACCAGGGCGGCGGCCTCCTCGATGGAGAGGCCGCCGCCCTCCGCGTACGCCGCCTCGTAGACGTCGTCGTCGAGCGCGGCGCGCACGCTCGCCACGGCTCGGTCGCGTGCGTCGCGCTCCATGCCCATCGCGGCATGGCCGCGCGGCAGCATCCTGTCGGCGGCGCCGAGGCACCGGGCGGCGTCGCGGGCGCGGCTGCCGCCGTCGATGCCGGCGAGGGCGATCGCCGCGATGGTCAGGTACGAGGCGCGCATGTGCGGGGCGATGGCCATGGCCAGTGGGTCGTCGGCCTGTTCCAGCGCCCGCCGGATCCGGTTCAGGCAGTCCTCGTGGCGGCCTTCGGCGGCGTCCAGCCAGGCCTCCCCGCAGAGGATGAAGGCGTCGAAGACGACGAAGTAGGCGATCTTGAACTCCTCGCGCAGCAGCCGGAGTTGCTCGCGTGCCTCGGGAATCCGGTCGGTCATGCCGAGCCGGCCGGCGAGGTAGAGCCGGGCGGCGGGCATCGCCTCCTGGCCCGAGCCGTCCTTGCGGTCGATCACCTCGCGCAGCAGCCGCTCCCCCCGCTCCGACTCGCCGCCGTCCAGCAGCGCGTTGCCCAGGCGGGCGGCGAGCACCGCCACCTGGGCGCGGGCGCCGAGGCGTTCGGCGTATCCCATCGCCGCCTCGTAGTCGGCGGCGGCGAGCCCGTACTCGCCCTTGCGTTCATGGGCCTCCGCGCGGGCGGAGAGCGCCTCGGCGGTGCCCCAGAGGTCCTCGAGGCGGCGGTAGATCTCCAGCGACTCGTCGGCGTCGCGGGCCGCGTCGCCCGCCCAGTCGGAGCGGTTGGCGAGCAGGTTGGCGCGCATCTGGAGACCGGCGGCGAGCTCCCACTCGAAGCCGGACGCGCCGCGGGAGGTGTCGACGGTGGCCTCGACGATCCGGCGTACCCGGTCCATGTCGCCGGTGAGCATGACGGCGAAGAACCACAGGGAGCCGGGCATACGGCAGGTCTGCGGCATCCCCGGCTCGTAGGTCTCCGCGATGGCGCGCAGCTTCTGCTGCGCCGGTGGGGTCTGCCAGGCATTCAACTCGGTGTCCATGCAGGCGAGATGGACGAGGTGGACACCGCGCCGGGCCTCTTCGAGGACCTCGCCGGTCCACGGGGGCGGGGTGTCCGTGCAGCGCTCCCACAGCGGCGCGGCGCGGCGCACGGGCGGGACGAAGGGGTCGGGGCCGAGGGTCTGCGCCTCGCGGGACCAGGTGCGGGCTATCAGGCGCAGGTCGCGCATCTGCCAGTACCAGGCCATGGACAGCACCAGGCACAGCACCTCCTGCTCGTCGCGCGCGGCGACGGCGCGTTGCAGCGCCGCGCGGATGTTCTCGGCCTCGCGCTCGAGCCGCCCGATGGCGGCGAGCTGGCTCGAGCCGCGCAGCAACGGTTCAGTGGTGCGGGCGAGTTCGCGGTAGTACGTCAGATGCGCGCGCTCGGCGTCCGCGCGCTGCCCGGCCTCGTCGAGCCGTTCGCCCGCGTACTCGGCGACGGTCTCCAGGAGCCGGTAGCGCATCTCGCCGTCCCCCGAAGGGGCCGCGACCACCAGGGACTTGTCGACGAGCGAGCCGAGCGCGTCGAAGGCGGCCGGACCGCACACGGCCTCGGCGGCGGCGAGGTCGCTGCCGCCGGCGAACACGGACAGCCGCCGCAGCACGTCCCGTTCGTCCACGTCCAGCAGCTCCCAGGACCAGTCGACGACGGCCCTGAGCGTCTGCTGGCGGGGCAGGACGGTACGGCTGCCGGAGGTCAGCAGGCGGAAGCGGTCGTCGAGCCGGTCGGCGATCTGGCGTGGGGTCAGCATGCGCAGACGGGCGGCGGCGAGCTCGATGCCGAGGGGCAGTCCGTCGAGGCGCCGGCAGATCTCGGCACACGCGTCCGGATCGTCCTCCACCCGGAAGCCGGGCCGGGCCGCCGCACCCCGGTCGGTGAGCAGCCGCAGCGCGACGGGTTCGGGCAGCGGCTCCACGGGCCGCAGCAACTCCCCCGGCACGCCGAGGGGTTCACGGCTGGTGGCCAGCACCGTCAGGCCGGGGCAGCGCTCCAGGAGCTCCTCGACGAGCCGGGCGGCGGCGTCGACGACGTGCTCGCAGTTGTCGAGGATCAGCAGCATACGGCGGCTGCCGCAGTGCTCGGCGAGCCGCTCGACGGGGTCGTCGTGCCGGTCGGCCCCGGCCCGCATCGCCTCGGCACCGGCGCCGTACAGCACGGTCTCCCGGGCGCCGACGGCGGTGAGCACCGCCTCCGGTACGGCGTCCGGGTCGTCGACGGGAGCGAGCTCGGCCAGCCACAGTCCGTCCCGAGCCGCGTACCGCACGGCCTCCGCGGCCTCCTGGGACAGCCGCGTCTTCCCGGCCCCGCCGGGACCGATCAACGTGACGAGCCGGGCGGCGGCGAGGTCCCCCCGGATGGCCTCGATATCGGCTTCGCGACCGACGAAGGAGGTGAGGCGGGCGCGGAGGTTGCTGGGGGGTGGGGAGTCGGAGGCCTGCCGCGGCCTGGGGGCAGGTGTCTCACCGGCGTTCAGCAACTCATCGTGCAGACCACGCAGTTCCGGGCCCGGATCAGAACCCAGCCGGTCCGCCAGGAGCTGTCGTACGTCCTCGTAGGCGGCCAGCGCTTCCGCCGTGCGGCCCGCGTCGCGCAGGGCGCGCAGGCGCAGGGCCTGGAGGGGCTCGTCCAGCGGGTGGGTGTCGCACAGGGCGGTCAGCTCGGGCAGGGACTGTTCGGCGTGGCCGAGGGCGAGCGCGGCGGTGTGGCGGGCGCGCAGCACGTCGAGGTGCCGGGTCCGCAGGCGGGCCGCCTCGGCGGTGCGGTCGGGCAGGTCGGCGAGGGCCGGGCCGCGCCACAGGGCGAGGGCGTCGTCGAGGACGACGGCCGCCTTGGCGGGGTCGCCGTCGGCCAGCGCGCGCAGGCCCTCGCCGACCAGCCGCTCGAAACGGTGCAGGTCGACGTCGTCGGGCGCGGCGGCGAGGCGGTAGCCGCCGTCCACCGAGGCGACCGCGTCCGCGCCGAGCGCCCGGCGCAGCCGTCCGACGAGTGCCTGGAGCGCGCCCGTGGCGTCGGCGGGCGGGTCGCCGTCCCACACCTCGTCCACCAGGAGCCCTGCGGGCACGGTCCGGCCGGCTCGCAGCGCGAGCACGGTCAGCAGCGCGCGCAGCCGCGCCCCGCCGACCGGAACGGGCGTGCCGTCGGGGCGGAGTGCCTGGGTGGTGCCGAGGATGCGGTAGCGCACGAGGTCCATTGTCTCCGGGGACGCCCCGGCTCCGCTTCCGGGTTTCAGGCACACGGGGTGTGCTGCCGGAACCCTCGACCACCCGCGAGACGTTTTCCCCCCGCGCCCGGTACGGTCGGGCAGTCCCACCGCGTGTTCACGAGTGTCCAGGGAGCCCCATGACCACCGCCACCACCCGCCACAGCGACCGGCGGATCAGCCCCGTCTTCATCGGGATCGTCGCCGTCACGGCGGTGACGGGCTGGGCCACCTGGACGGGGTTCGCCGAACAGCCCGGATTCTCCGTGTTCCTGTTCGTGACGGCCGCGTGGATCGTCTCCCTGTGCCTGCACGAGTACGCGCACGCGCGCACCGCCCTGCACAGCGGCGACATCTCGGTCGGGTCGAAGGGCTATCTCACCCTCAACCCGTTGAAGTACACGCACGCCCTGCTGAGCATCGTGCTCCCCGTGCTGTTCGTCATCATGGGCGGGATCGGTCTTCCCGGTGGCGCCGTCTTCATCGAGCGCGGCCGGATCCAGGGCCGGTGGCGGCACAGTCTGATCTCGGCGGCGGGGCCGCTGACGAACGTCCTGTTCGCGGTCGTCTGCACGGCGCCGTTCTGGCTGGACGCGCTGGACGGCGTGCCGCGGGACTTCCGGTTCGCCCTCGCCTTCCTCGCCCTGCTCCAGGTCACGGCCGCGCTGCTGAACTTCCTGCCGGTGCCGGGCCTGGACGGCTACGGAGTCATCGAGCCCTGGCTGTCGTACAGCATCAAGCGCCAGGTGGAGCCGTTCGCGCCCTTCGGCCTGCTGTTCGTGTTCGCGCTGCTGTGGGTGCCGTCGATCAACAGCGCGTTCTTCGAGGTGATCGACTCGATACTGGCCGGCCTGGGGATCCATGAGTTCGAGACGTACTGCGGTCAGGAGCTGTACCGCTTCTGGCAGGGGACGAACGAGTTCTGCCAGGTCAGCCCGTGAGGGAGCTCAGCCCGTGAGGGAGCTCAGCCCGTGAGGGAGCTCAGCCCGTGAGGGACTTCCGCGCCTTCTCCCGCTTCACGTAGTACCAGGTCATGTTGGACGACAGGCCCGCGAGCAGCACCCACACGATCCCCAGAAAGCTGCCCTGGGCGAAGGAGACGACCGCCGCGGCCACGGACAGGACACAGACGGCGAGGGCGTAGAGGGCGAGGCGGGGCATGGGGTGGTTCTCCTGTCGGGGGACACTGCTGCACTGCTTGCTGTACTGCTTCGCCGCACAGTGTCCCCCATGCGCTCATCCGCTCACACGTCGGTGATACGGACCCCCGCGTGCGCCTTGTAGCGGCGGTTCACGGAGATCAGGTTGGCGACCAGCGACTCCACCTGGTGTGCGTTGCGCAGGCGCCCCGCGAAGATCCCGCGCATGCCGGGGATGCGGCCGGCCAGGGCCTGGACGATCTCCACGTCCGCCCGCACCTCGCCGAGGACCATCACATCGGTGTCGATCTCGTCGACCTCGGGGTCCTGGAGCAGGACCGCCGACAGGTGGTGGAAGGCGGCGGTGACCCGGGAGTCGGGCAGCAGGGCGGCGGCCTGCTCGGCGGCGCTGCCCTCCTCCGGCTTCAGCGCGTAGGCGCCCTTCTTGTCGAAGCCGAGCGGGTTGACGCAGTCGACGACGAGCTTGCCGGCCAGTTCCTCGCGCAGGGACTGAAGGGTCTTGCCATGGCCGTCCCAGGGCACGGCGACGATCACGATGTCGCTGCGCCGGGCGGTCTCGGCGTTGTCCGCGCCCTCGACGCCGTGCCCGAGCTCCTCGGCGGCGGCCTGCGCACGGTCGGCGGCCCGCGAGCCGATGATCACCTTCTGGCCGGCCTTGGCGAGCCGGTAGGCGAGGCCCTTGCCCTGCGGGCCGGTCCCGCCGAGCACGCCGACGACGAGACCGGAGACGTCGGGGAGGTCCCAGGGGTCCTTGGCGGGGGCCTTCTGAGCGCTGTCGCTATCGGTAGAGGTCATGGGCCGACTTTACGTCCGCCCCGCGCGCCGGAAAGTCTCAGGTGAACTCCGTCACGGGCACCCGCCGGAAGCCGATCGTCTCGTACCAGCCGAAGTCACCCGTCTCGTGGTCGGCATGGTCGAACTCCTTGCCGGACAGTGACTCGACTCCTTGCCCAAGTTGGGCGAATTCGGCGCGAACCGCGGGTCACGAACGGCCGGTTGCGGCAGCATGCGGTCCCATGGATGCCGTACGGGTCGCGTTGTTGCGCGAAGTGCTCGCCGGGACCGAGTGGTTGGGGGCCACGCGGCGGTTCGCGGGGGCGCTGCGGGGGTCGGTGGTGTCGCACGGCGGAGGGCTGCTGCTGGTGGGCACGGCGGAGTACGAGCCGTGGCATCTCGCGGCGCATCTGGTGGACGAGGCCGCGTGGTCGGGCACGCCGGAGCTGGCCCCGACACTCGTACGGCATGACCCGCGCCCGTCGGATCCGGCCCATCTGGCGGTCGGGCTGGGGCGGATCGAGGGGGCCCGGCGTGGTGAGACGCTGCTCGTGGTGTCGCCGGAGGGGCCGGGTGCCGCGCTGCTGGAGCGAGTGCATGACGCCCGGCGGGCCGGGACGACGGTGCTGACCGTCGGGGACGGCGGGGCCGAACTGGCGGCGATGGCACACGAGTCGCTGGCCGTACCGGAGGGCGCCGAACTGGACCTCGACACCGTGCAGCACCTGGTCAGCGCGGCGGCCGGGGAGAACTCCCTACCGTCCGCCTCCAGGGGGCGCCGGCGTTTCCGGGACAGGTTGTCAAGACTGACGGACGCGTTGACGGCACCGCCGCCTGCCCGCTGGTGACCTGGCCGACCGCGGACCCGGCGAAAAAGCGGTTGCCCGCAACCGCCCCTCCCCCGACCATTGCCCCTCGTGACCGACGCCGCCCCCGAACCTCCCTCCGGCCTGCGCGCCCTGCTCCCCGACCTCGCCCCCTGGCGGGCCTCCGTCGACTTCCGCAGGCTGTGGCTGTCGGGGCTGATCACGAACTTCGGGAGTTTTCTGACCTTCGTCGCGCTGCCGGTGCAGATCAAGGAGCTCACCGGGTCCGCGGCGGCCGTGGGAGCGATCGGGGCCGTCGAGCTCGTACCGCTGATCGTGTTCGGGCTGTACGGAGGTGCGCTCGCCGACGCCTGGGACAAGCGGAAGCTGATCGTGTGGACCGAGGCCGGGCAGGGTCTGCTGTGCGTGGTGCTGCTGGTCAACGCGCTGATGCCGAGCCCCGCCGTCTGGCCGCTCTACGTGGTCGCCGCCCTCTCCTCCGCCCTGCTCTCGGTGCAGCGGCCCGCGCTCGACTCGCTGATGCCGCGGATCGTGGCCCACGAGCACCTGCCGGCCGCGGCCGCCCTGAACTCGTTGCGCTGGCAGGTCGGCGGCGTCGCCGGTCCGGCGCTGGCGGGCGTGGTCGTCGCGTTCGCGGGGCTCGGGTGGGCGTACGCCGTGGACCTGGCCACCTTCGCCGTCTCGGTGGTGTTCTGCGTCCGGCTGGCCCCCTCCCCCGCCTCCCACGAGGCACAGAAGCCGTCCCTGAAGTCCATCCTCGAAGGCGCCCGGTACGCCTGGAGCCGCAAGGAGCTCCTGGGGACCTACATCATCGACATCGCGGCGATGCTCTTCGCGATGCCGCTCGCCGTGCTGCCCTTCCTCGCGGACGAGCTGGACGCCGAGTGGTCGCTCGGTCTGATGTACGCCGCCGTTCCGGCCGGGGCGCTGCTGGTGAGCCTGACCAGCGGCTGGACCTCGCGGGTGCACAAGCACGGGCGGCTCGTGGTCGTCTCGGCCGCGCTGTGGGGTGTGTGCATCGCCGCCGCCGGTGTTTCCGGGAACGTCTGGCTGGTGCTGCTGTTCCTCACCGTCGGCGGCGCCTGCGACATGGTCAGCGGTGTCTTCCGGGGAGCGATGTGGAACCAGACGATCCCCGACGAGCTGCGCGGCCGGCTCGCCGGGATCGAGCTGCTGTCGTACTCGGTGGGGCCGCAGCTCGGCCAGGTCTGGGTGGGCGGCATGGCGGCCTGGCGGGGCGTGCGGACGTCCATATGGTCGGGCGGGCTGCTGTGCGTGGGCGCGGTGGGGCTGCTGGCCCTGTGCCTGCCGAAACTGATGACGTACGACGTGCGGACGAACGAGCACGCGGTGCGGCTGCGCGAACAGCGCGCGGCCGCCACGGCCGCCGTGGACGACTGATCAGTCGTCGTCCGTGGCGCCGCCCGCCGGCGCGTCGTGCCACTTGGGGTCGTTCTCCCACTCGAGGTTGCGCTCGCGGGCGGTCGCCATCGCGTGCTCGGCCTCCTTGCGGGTGGCGTACGGGCCGAAGCGGTCCTTGGCCGGGCACTCCGGCCCCTCCTCGACCTTCTTGTGCTGGAGGCAGTAGTACCACTCGCCCGGTTTTCCGGCCGTGCGCTTCTTGAACAGGGCCATTGCGGCTCCTTTCGCCACGGACATGTTCCCCCACGCCGCCTCGTTAGACTCACTGACATGTCTGGCCAGTCGCTGCTCGTACCAGGGGAGCTGTCTCCCACCCGTTCCGTCCCCGGAAACATCCGCCGTCCCGAGTACGTCGGCAAGCCCGGGCCCACTCCGTACACCGGGCCGGAGGTGCAGACGCCCGAGACGATCGAGGCGATGCGTTACGCCGGCCGGATCGCCGCGCGGGCGATGGAGGAGGCGGCGAAGCTGATCGCGCCGGGTGTCACGACCGACGAGCTGGACAAGGTGGCGCACGAGTACATGTGCGACCACGGCGCCTACCCGTCGACGCTGGGCTACCGCGGCTTCCCCAAGTCCCTGTGCAGCTCGGTCAACGAGGTCATCTGCCACGGCATCCCGGACTCCACGGTTCTGCGCGACGGCGACATCGTCAACCTGGACGTGACGGCGTACATCGGTGGGGTGCACGGCGACAACAACGCGACGTACCTGGTGGGTGAGGTCGACGAGGAGTCGCGGCTGCTGGTGGAGCGGACCCGGGAGTCCCTCAACCGCGCGATCAAGGCGGTCAGGCCGGGCCGGCAGATCAATGTCATCGGCCGGGTCATCGAGTCGTACGCGAAGAGGTTCGGGTACGGGGTGGTCCGGGACTTCACGGGCCACGGGATCAACTCCTCCTTCCACTCCGGGCTGATCATCCCGCACTACGACAGCCCGCACGCGACGACCGTCATCCAGCCCGGGATGACCTTCACGATCGAGCCGATGCTGACGCTCGGGACGCACGAGTACGACATGTGGGACGACGGCTGGACGGTCGTGACGAAGGACCGGAAGCGGACGGCTCAGTTCGAGCACACGCTGGTGGTGACGGAGACAGGGGCGGAGATTCTGACCCTCCCCTAGCCCCGGCCCGGTTGCCCTGGTGGCCCGCTCTCTTCGGAGGGCGGGCCTTTTTGGCGGCCTTTTCATGTGGGAGAACGTGTGGGTTCGGTGGGGATTCTGGGTACTGCTTTACCGACAGGAAGTCGGCAAAAGCATTTACTTAGGTAAGCCTAACCACAGAAAATCTGAGCTCATGGACTCCTTCTCGACAGTCATCCGCACCGCTTCGCAGGAGCAGCACGGGGAGGCGAACACCTCGACGTTCATGAGCGACATGCTCGGCGGCAGGCTCGGCGTCGACGCGTACGCGCGGTACACCGAGCAGCTGTGGTTCGTGTACGAGGCACTGGAGGCCGGCGCGGAGCGGCTGGCGTCCGACCCGGTGGCGGGGCCCTTCATCCGGCCCGAGCTGTTCCGGCTGAGCGCGCTGGAGAGCGACCTGGCGCATCTGCGGGGGCCGGGCTGGCGTGCGGGGCTGTCCGCCCTGCCGGCGACGCGGGCGTACGCGGAGCGGGTGCGCGAGTGCGCCGAGCGGTGGCCGGCCGGTTACGTCGCCCACCACTACACGCGTTACCTGGGCGACCTCTCCGGCGGCCAGATCGTCCGCGACAGGGCGGAGAAGACGTGGGGCTTCACCAAGAAGGGTGACGGGGTCCGCTTCTACGTCTTCGCGGAGATCCCCAACCCGGGCGCGTTCAAGCGGGGGTACCGGGAGCTGCTGGACGCCGTCCCGGCGGACGATCTGGAGAAGCAGCGGATCGTCGCGGAGTGCAAGCGGGCGTTCGAATTGAATCTGGGGATGTTCCGGGCGTTGAGTGCGGAGTTTCCGGTGAGCGCCTGATACTTGGCGCTCACCAGGACCCTCGGCACTCTCGCCGCTCTCAGCGCTCTCAGCGCTCCAGGAACACGCGTCCGCCGACCTCCACCCAGCCCCCGGGCTGCGGTGCCGTGAGGATCTGCGATCCCGTGCCCTGCGTGATGTTCAGGGCGCGGCCCAGCTGATCCGTCAGCAGCAGCGCCGCCGCGCCGGTCGCCTCGTCCTCCTCGATGCCGTCGTCGCGGCCGGGGAAGGCGCGGGCGCGGATGCGGCCGGCGGACTCGTCCTCCCAGGCCCAGGCGTAGAGCCACTCCCCGGGCGGCGGTACGGGCAGGTCGTCGACCTCGGCGGCCGTGGCGTACCGGCGCAGGGTGCGCGGCGGGGCCCACTCCGCCCGCGCCTCGATCCAGCTGAACTCGCCGTCCAGGCGGGCGCCCACCACGCCGGCCGGGGTGACCAGTTCGGGCACGTCGAGGAGCCAGGCCGCGCCCACGCAGGGGTGGCCGGCGAAGGGCAGGCGCAGGGTGGGCGTGTAGATGTCGATGACGCCGCGCTCGGGGTCGTCCACGAACACGGTCTCGCTGAAACCGAGTTTCGCGGCGAACGCCTGCCGCTCCGCGGGGTCGGGCAGGACGGAGCCCTCTCGGACGACACCGAGCTCGTTGCCGTACCCGCCGTTCGCTCCGCAGAAGACACGGAGTACGTCGTAGTCAGTCACGCGGGCATTGTGCCTTGCCGGGCGCCGGTGTCGATGCGCGCCCGACCGAGGTTCCCATCCGCGCACCGGCGAGATGCCGGTGGCCCCTCGGCGGGACCGACTCAGGCCTCTTGACCGGAGCTTGACCTCGACATGACGTCCATTTTTGGTCACCGTGACCGGCGCGTGCTCATACACCGTCCATGAGAGCTGAATCACTACGCGGACAGTTATCGCACAGGAAATCCCTGGGTACGTTAGGCGAGCCTCACCTTACGTGAGGCTCGTCACGCATCCTTTTCGGCCATTACCTGGAGCCACCATGCGAGCCGTCAGATTGTCCGCTCTCACCGCAGCCGCCACCGCGGCGGCGCTGGCCGCCGTCACCGGCTGCACGGAGAAAGGCAGTTCGGCGGGCGGTGACGGAGCCATCAACGTGACGGCCACGGACGACAAGTGCGAGGTGTCGAAGAAGGAGTTCCCGGCCGGGCACGTCGAGCTGGCCATAGAGAACAAGGGCTCCAAGGTCACCGAGGTCTACATCCTCTTCCCGGACGACCGGATCGTCACCGAGCGCGAGAACATCGGCCCCGGCACCAAGCAGAAGGTCACCGCCGAGGTGAAGGCCGGCGACTACCAGATCGCCTGCAAGCCCGGCATGAAGGGCGACGGCATCCGCCAGACCGTCACGGCCACCGGCGGCGGCGCGGTCGCCAAGCGCGACCCCCGTCTGGACAAGGCCGTCGCCGCCTACCGCGCCTACGCGCAGGCGCAGGCCGACGAGACGCTGCCGAAGGCCGAGGTCTTCGCCAAGGCGGTCAAGGACGGCGACATCGCGGCCGCGAAGGCCGCCTACGCGCCCTCCCGCATCGGCTGGGAGCGCACCGAGCCGGTCGCGGAGTCCTTCGGCGACATCGACCCGAAGGTCGACCTGCGCGAGGACGGCCTGGAGGAGGGCCAGGACCTGGAGAAGGACTGGACCGGCTGGCACCGGCTGGAGCGCTCGCTCTGGAAGGACGACAAGCTCACCGACCGCGACTCGCAGCTCGCCGACCAGCTGATCACCGACCTGAAGGACTGGCAGAAGCGGGTCGGCAAGGCCGAGATCACCCCGACCTCCATGGCCAACGGCGCCAAGGAACTCCTCGACGAGGTCGCCACCGGCAAGGTCACCGGCGAGGAGGAGCGCTACTCGCACACCGACCTCGTCGACTTCAAGGCCAATGTCGAGGGCGCGGAGAAGTCGTACGAGCTGCTGAAGCCGGTGGCGAAGGAGAACGACGCGGCGCTGGTCACCGAGCTGGACAAGCAGTTCGCCGCGCTGAACGCGCTGCTGGACAAGTACCGGGCGGACAAGTCGTCGTACGACTTCGTCTCGTACGACAAGGTCGGTAAGGCCGAACAGAAGGAGCTGTCGGACGGGGTCAACGCCCTCGCGGAGCCACTGTCCAAGCTCGCCGCCGCCGTCGTCGTGAAGTAGGTACCCCGTCATGACCGACAACTCCGCGGAATCCGCCGCTCCTTCCCGCCGTGCGCTGATCGGCTGGGGTGGTGCCGGGCTCGCGCTCGGGGCCGCCGCGGCCGGCGGTGCCGTGGCGATGGCCCGCACCGGGGAAGACACGACCCCGGCCGGTGCCGAGACGGGCGCCGCCGTCGATTTCCACGGCGCCCATCAGGCGGGCATCGCCACGCCCGTGCAGGACCGGCTGCACTTCGCCGCGTTCGACGTGACGACGGACGACCGGGCCGCCTTCGTACAGATGCTGAAAGACTGGACCGAGGCCGCGCGGCGGATGACCGCCGGGCACCCGGTCGGCGAGGGCGGGTACGGCGGGCTCGCCGAGGCGCCGCCGGACGACACGGGTGAAGCGCTGGGGCTGAAGCCGTCGCGGCTGACGCTGACGATCGGCTTCGGACCCACCCTGTTCGACAAGTTCGGCCTCGGGGACCGACGGCCCGAGGCCCTCATCGACCTGCCCAAGTTCGCCGGCGACAACCTCGACAAGGACCGCAGCGGCGGCGACCTGTGCGTCCAGGCCTGCGCGGACGACCCGCAGGTCGCCGTGCACGCCATCCGCAACCTCGCCCGCATCGGCTTCGGCAAGGTCGTCATCCGCTGGTCCCAGCTCGGCTTCGGCAAGACGTCGTCGACGACGCCCGAGGCACAGACCCCGCGCAACCTGATGGGCTTCAAGGACGGCACCCGCAACATCGCGGGGACGGAGACGGACCGGCTGAAGAAGTTCGTGTGGGTGCCCCCTTCCGACGGTCCCGACTGGATGACCGGCGGCTCCTACCTCGTCGCCCGCCGTATCCGGATGCACATCGAGACCTGGGACCGCACCTCGCTGAAGGAGCAGGAGGACATCATCGGCCGCGACAAGGGCGAGGGCGCCCCGGTCGGCAAGGCCAAGGAGCGTGACGAGCCGTTCCTGAAGGCGATGCTGCCCGACGCGCACGTCCGGCTCGCGCACCCCGACTCCAACCACGGGGCGACCATCCTGCGGCGCGGCTACTCCTTCACCGACGGCACGGACGGCCTCGGCCGCCTGGACGCGGGCCTGTTCTTCCTCGCCTACCAGCGGGACGTCCGCGAGGGGTTCGTGCGGATCCAGCGCAACCTGGCCACGGACACGCTCAACGAGTACATCCAGCATGTGGGTTCCGCGGTGTTCGCGGTCCCGCCCGGCGTCCGCGGCAAGGACGACTGGTGGGGCAGCACGCTGCTGACCGAGGAGGCCTAGCCCGTGTTCTCCAACTACCTGATCGGTCTGCGCGAGGGCCTGGAAGCCAGCCTCGTCGTCTGCATCCTCATCGCCTACCTGGTCAAGACCGGCCGCCGGGACGCGCTGCGGCCCATCTGGATCGGCATCGGCGTCGCGGTCGCCCTCGCCCTCGGCTTCGGCTGCGCGCTCGAATTCGGCTCCCAGGAGCTGACGTTCGAGGCGCAGGAGGCGCTCGGCGGCTCGCTGTCGATCCTCGCGGTGGGCCTGGTGACGTGGATGGTGTTCTGGATGCGGCGCACCGCCCGGCACCTGAGGTCCGAGCTGCACGGCAAGCTGGACGCGGCTCTGCAGATGGGTGCACGGGCACGAACCGCTTGGGCCCCAGCGCCAGACCGATCCTCGTGTGCCCCAGCGACACCAGGTGCGTGACCGCCAGCGTCATCGCCGCCCGGTCGTCGGGGGAGATGAACGGCGCCTGAACCTTCGGCGAGAAACCGTCCACCAGCACGTACGGCACGCCCTGCGCGCGCAGCTGCTCGTAGCGCTGCATGTCCGCCGAGGTGTCCGCGTGCAGACCGGAGACGAAGATGATGCCGGCCACACCCCGGTCGACGAGCATCTCGGTGAGCTCGTCCTCCGTGGAGCCGCCCGGGGTCTGCGTGGCCAGGACGGGCGTGTAACCCTGCCGGGTCAGCGCCTGGCCGATGACCTGCGCGAGCGCCGGGAATATCGGGTTCTCCAGCTCCGGGGTGATCAGGCCGACCAGACCCTCGCTGCGCTGCCGCAGACGCACCGGGCGTTCGTAGCCCAGCACGTCGAGGGCGGCCAGCACGGACTGGCGGGTGGTGGCGGCGACGCCCGGCTTCCCGTTGAGGACGCGGCTGACGGTCGCTTCGCTCACCCCCGCCTGAGCAGCGATGTCGGCTAGCCGTGTGGTCACAGGGTGGGACTGTACCGGCCAGGTGTTGCCTTGCACACCGATCCGGCGGCGTGGGCTCATCGCGCTCCCTCATGAAAGTGGCGGCAAGAGCTTGCAGAGTCTTGCACAGACCGTCCCTACCGCTCTACGTCTGTAAGGAAGCGTCTCACGACGGTCGCCAACAGGTCACGCCCGAATAACTTCAGACCTCTCTTGCACCTTTTTTCTGCAAGGACTTTCGCAGCGCTTACATCGCTGTTACGTTCACGTCGCTCGGCGGCCTCCCCACTCGAAATCACCAAGGAGAACTCATGCGGCGTGGCATAGCGGCCACCGCTCTGGTGGCGTCCCTCGCCCTCGCGGCGACGGCCTGCGGCGGAAGTGACGGCGGCGACTCGGCCGACGGTCCGGTCACCCTGACCTGGTGGGACACCTCCAACGCCACCAACGAGGCGCCGACGTACCAGGCCTTGATCAAGGACTTCGAGGCCGCCAACAAGGACATCAAGGTCAAGTACGTCAACGTCCCCTTCGACCAGGCGCAGAACAAGTTCGACACCGCCGCCGGCTCCAAGGGCGCCCCGGACATCCTGCGCTCCGAGGTCGGCTGGACCCCCGCCTTCGCCAAGAAGGGCTACTTCCTGCCACTGGACGGCACCGAGGCCCTCGCCGAGCAGGACAAGTTCCAGCCCAGCCTGATCGAGCAGGCCAAGTACGACGGCAAGACCTACGGCGTCCCCTTCACCACGGACACCCTCGCCTTCGTCTACAACAAGGCCCTGTTCCAGAAGGCCGGCGTCGAGGCCCCCAAGACCTGGGACGACCTGAAGAAGGCCGCCGCCACGATCAAGGACAAGACCGGCGCCGACGGCTACTGGGGCTCCACCCAGGCCTACTACGCGCAGACGTTCCTGTACGGCGAGGGCACCGACACCGTCGACGCCGCCGCCAAGAAGGTCACCGTCACCTCGGCCGCCGCCAAGAAGGGCTACGAGACCTGGCTGAGCCTGTTCGACGGCAAGGGCCTGCACAAGGCCGACACCACCGCCGACGCCTACGCCCACATCCAGGAGGCGTTCGTCAGCGGCAAGGTCGCCGCGATCATCCAGGGCCCGTGGGAGATCACGAACTTCTACAAGGGCTCCGCCTTCAAGGACAAGAACAACCTGGGCATCGCCACCGTCCCGGCCGGCTCCACCGGCAAGGCGGGCGCCCCGACCGGCGGCCACAACCTGTCGGTGTACGCGGGCTCCGACTCAGCGCACCAGAAGGCGGCGCTGAAGTTCGCCAACTTCATGACCTCGGCGAAGTCCCAGGAGACCATCGCCCTGAAGAACTCCACGCTGCCGACCCGCGACGACGCCTACACCGCCGAGGTCAAGGCCGACCCGGGCATCGCCGGCTTCCAGGGCGTCCTGCCCGCCGCCCAGCCGCGCCCGGCGCTGCCCGAGTACAGCTCCCTGTGGGGCCCGCTGGACATCGAGCTGCCGCAGATCGCCGGCGGCAAGCAGTCCCTGGACGAGGGCCTGAGCAAGGCCGAGACCTCGATCGCCAAGCTGGTCCCGGACTTCGCCAAGTGACCCCGAGTGGCCGCCGGATCTCCCAGCGGGGGAGAGATCCGGCGGCCACCGGCCTGTGCGCAGGCCCCACCTCTGATCCGCAGACCTTCGAGAAGGTTGTCGAAGAATGACAGTCGCCATCGACCGCGCGACCGGCAAGCGCCACGGTGACCGCGCACCGAAGCCCGGGCTGGGCCGGCGCATCAAGCACGGCTACCACAGACACTGGTACGCCTACGCGATGATCGCCCCGGTGGTGATCGTCCTCGGCGTCCTCGTGCTCTACCCCCTGGCGTACGGCTTCTACCTCACGCTCACCGACGCCAACAGCCTCAACTCGGCCCGCACGATCGGCGTCAACGAGATCGAGGCCACCTACAAGTTCATCGGCCTCGACAACTACGCCGACATCCTGTGGGGCGAGACGGCATACGACCGCTTCTGGTCGCACTTCATCTGGACGGTCGTCTGGACGGCGCTCTGCGTCACCCTGCACTACACGATCGGCCTCGGCCTCGCCCTGCTGCTCAACCAGCAGCTGCGCGGCCGCACCTTCTACCGGATGATCCTGATCCTGCCGTGGGCCGTGCCGACCTTCGTCACCGTCTTCGGCTGGCGGTTCATGCTCGCCGACGGCGGCATCATCAACTCCTTCCTGGAGACGCTCCACCTGCCGACACCGCAGTGGCTGGAGGACACCTTCTGGCAGCGGTTCACCGCGATCATGGTCAACACCTGGTGCGGTGTGCCGTTCATGATGCTCTCGCTGCTCGGCGGCCTGCAGTCGATCGACTCCTCGCTGTACGAGGCCGCGGAGATGGACGGCGCCACCGCCTGGCAGCGCTTCCGCTACGTCACCCTGCCGGGCCTGAGCTCCGTCAGCTCCACGGTCGTCCTCCTAGGTGTCATCTGGACCTTCAACCAGTTCACCATCATCTTCCTGCTCTTCGGCGACACCGCCCCGGACGCCCAGATCCTCGTCACCTGGGCGTACTACCTCGGCTTCGGACAGCAGCCGCGTGACTTCGCGCAGTCGGCGGCCTACGGCATCCTGCTGCTGGCCATCCTGATCGTCTTCACCTCCTTCTACCGCCGCTGGCTGAACCGCAACGAGCAGCAGCTCGCGATCTGAGGCAGGAGTTCCCATGAGTACGACCACTGTCGAGACCTCCGCCGAGGCGACCGGACGGGACTCCACGGCCACCTCGCCGCGCAAGGTCCGCCGCCGCGGCGAGAGCACCCCCGCCGCCCGTCTCGCCTCCCACGGCATCCTGATCGTCGCGAGCCTGATCGCGCTGTTCCCGGTCGCCTGGCTGGTCTTCCTGTCCCTCGGCCCGGACAAGGACGACTACCTGCACCCCGGGCGCATCTGGGGCAAGATGACGTTCGACAACTACACGTTCGTCCTGCAGGAGACGAAGTTCCTCGACTGGCTGCAGACGACGCTGATCGTCACCCTGGGCACCACCGCCATCGGTGTGATCATCTCCGCCACCACCGGCTACGCGGTCTCGCGCATGCGCTTCCCCGGCTACAAGAAGTTCATGTGGATACTCCTGGTCACCCAGATGTTCCCGGTAGCCGTACTGATGGTGCCGATGTACCAGATCCTGTCGGATCTTCAGCTCATCGACAGCTACCTTGGCCTCATCCTCGTGTACTGCACGACCACCGTTCCGTACTGCGCATGGCTGATGAAGGGCTACTTCGACACCATTCCGTTCGAGATCGACGAGGCCGGACGCGTCGACGGGCTGACCCCCTTCGGCACGTTCGCGCGGCTGATCCTGCCGCTCGCCAAGCCGGGCCTGGCGGTCGCCGCGTTCTACAGCTTCCTCACGGCCTTCGGCGAGGTCGCCTTCGCGTCGACGTTCATGCTGTCCGACACGAAGTACACCTTCGCCGTCGGTCTGCAGACCTTCGTCAGCGAGCACGACGCCCAGCGCAACCTCATGGCCGCCACCGCGGTACTGGTCGCGATACCTGTCTCCGCGTTCTTCTACTTCGTGCAGAAGAACCTGGTGACCGGCCTCACGGCGGGAGGCACGAAGGGCTGACGCTCCGCCGGGAGGGCCGCGATGTGCCGGCAGCCGATCGTCTGCGGCTTCGTCGTGGCCGGTCCTGCCCGCGCGGCGCAGCCGCGTGTCGATACCGCCCCGCACCCCTTCGGGGCGCTGCCGAACCGCCGACGACCCGCTCGGCCCTTCACCGCAGAACCCCGCGCGCCTCGCCGCGCGGGTGGCGGCGCGGTGGCCTCCCCCAGCTCTCGGCTTCGCTCGAGCCGGGGGGACCCCCAGACCCCGCTGCCACCGCGGCCGCCTCACAGCCGACCCAGCTCCCACCGCGGCCGCCTCACATCGGTGCGCCGACGCCCCCCCGAGACTTCCGTAAACCGCCGAAAACCTGCAAGCCGCACAATTCATCCGTGACCCGAATCCCGTTAGGTACCAAGGACGCCATGAGCCAGCAGCACTCCGCCGACTCGGCCCCGAGCTCCGCCATCGCCACCGTCGCCAAGCGCCGCGACTGGTGGCGGGACGCGGTGATCTACCAGGTCTATCCGCGCAGCTTCGCCGACAGCAACGGCGACGGCATGGGGGACCTGGAAGGCATCCGTACCCGCCTCCCGTACCTGCGCGACCTCGGCGTGGACGCCGTATGGCTCAGCCCCTTCTACGCCTCGCCGCAGGCCGACGCCGGCTACGACGTCGCCGACTACCGGGCCGTGGACCCCATGTTCGGCAACCTGCTCGACGCCGACGCCCTCATCCGCGACGCCCACGAGCTGGGCCTGAGGATCATCGTCGACCTGGTCCCCAACCACTCCTCCGACCAGCACGAGTGGTTCAAGCGGGCGGTCGCGGAGGGTCCCGGCTCCCCGCTGCGGGACCGCTACCACTTCCGCCCCGGCAAGGGCAGGAACGGCGAACTCCCGCCCAACGACTGGGAGTCCATCTTCGGCGGCCCGGCCTGGACCAGGGTGCCGGACGGCGAGTGGTACCTCCACCTCTTCGCCCCCGAACAGCCCGACTTCAACTGGGAACACCCGGCCGTCGGCGACGAGTTCCGCTCCATCCTGCGCTTCTGGCTCGACATGGGCGTCGACGGCTTCCGCATCGACGTGGCCCACGGCCTGGTGAAGGCGGAGGGCCTGCCGGACCTCGGAGCCCACGACCAGGTGAAGCTGCTGGGCAACGATGTCATGCCGTTCTTCGACCAGGACGGCGTGCACGCCATCTACCGCCAGTGGCGCACGATCCTCGACGAGTACGCGGGGGAGAGGATCTTCGTCGCCGAGGCGTGGACCCCCACCATCGAGCGCACCGCGAACTACGTCCGCCCGGACGAACTCCACCAGGCCTTCAACTTCCAGTATCTGAGTACCCATTGGGACGCCGAGGAGATGCGCGAGGTAATCGACCGCACCCTGGAGGCCATGCGCCCCGTCGGTGCCCCCGCCACCTGGGTCCTGTCCAACCACGACGTCACCCGCCACGCCACCCGATTCGCCAACCCGCCCGGCCTCGGCACCCAGATCCGCCTGGCCGGCGACCGCGAGCTGGGCCTGCGGCGAGCGAGAGCCGCCACCCTCCTGATGCTGGCGCTGCCCGGATCGGCGTACATCTACCAGGGCGAGGAACTCGGCCTCCCGGACGTCGTCGACCTGCCGGACGAGGTGCGCCAGGACCCGGCCTACTTCCGGGGTGCGGGCCAGGACGGCTTCCGCGACGGCTGCCGGGTGCCGATCCCGTGGACGCGCACGGGATCGTCGTACGGCTTCGGTAGCGGAGGCAGCTGGCTGCCGCAGCCGGAGGGCTGGGGCGAGCTGAGCGTCGAGGCACAGACCGGCGTCCCCGGCTCGACGCTGGAGCTGTACCGCACCGCGCTCACCGTCCGCCGCGAGCAGCCCGACCTGGGCGCGGGCGACGCGGTGGAATGGCTGAAGGCACCCGAGGGGGTCCTCGCCTTCCGCCGCGGGGAGTTCGTCTGCGTGGCGAACACCAGCGGCGAGTCGGTGACGACTCCGGCCTACGGCCGCGTGCTGCTGGCCAGCGGTGAGGTGGCCGAGACGGACGGCGAGGCGAAGGTCCCGGCCGACACGACGGTGTGGTGGACGACGGCCTGACGGCCCTAGCCAGTTTTTTCGTTCAACTTCCCACGGCCCGCTGCCTTTTCAGGCGGCGGGCCTTTAACATCTGCGTCACCGCAAGTTTGCAGAAACCTTCAGCAAGCGCCTTCATCAAGAACCTTCAAAGGCGAAGGAACCCCACATGGCACGCAGAACCCTCTCCGGGGCCCTGACTCTCACGGCCGCACTTGTCATGACCCCGACCATCGCGCACGCCTCCCCGCCCGGCACCAAGGACGTCACCGCCGTCCTCTTCGAGTGGAACTTCGCCTCGGTGGCGAAGGAGTGCACCAACGTGAGCCCCTGTAAAGACCGAGCGGAAGCACCGGCCTCAGGTCGGGGACGCGCTGCTGATCGAGGCCCGTAAGGCTGGCCTGGATGGGGAACTTGGCGCCCGGGTACCATCCCCGGTCCATGACGATCGCGATGTCTCCGCCCCCATGGGTCATAACGTGACATTCATGGTGGGGGAATGACGCGACCCTACAAGGTGTCAAGCAGGGGCTCTTCCTGCCGCAGGCTCGCGTTCGAAGTGCTCGCATCGGACATCCATGGGCGCCCCGGTCCCGCCCCCTGTGCTGTGCTGGATGCCACGTGGGCGTCCTCCGCAGGTGTCAGTCCCCGGAACATCGGCACATGCTGAACCCCATCTCGCCACTGCACGTCGTATATCCACCGAGGGAACGGGGTCCACTGCTTACGTACCCCGATGACCTTCCCGACGCTTTGGGAATCACCCATATAGATGACTAAATCTCCCGTTTCAAAATCGGGTTTCTTCACCCTTGATTCTCCAAACTTGAAAACTCCAATCAGGCACCCGCCTTGCAGCGTCACAAAGGCATCGCCCCGTAAAGCGCTCCACCGGATACGGCATACAAAAGCGGGGGCCAATGTTGACGGCCACGCAACACCAAAAAGTCAAAGGCCGAGGCCATCATCGCCGCGAGTAGAGCAGTAAAGAACGCCGACCCGGCGTTGGCGCGGTCCAGAGGGATCGCCGTGGCAAGGTAGCCGAGGGCTGCCGCACCGACATGGATCAAGTAATCGCTGGAGAATGGATTCCAGGACCCATTTTCCTGACCCCTGCCACCTCGCATGGAAACGAAGATCGAAGCGAGTATACACACCCCTCCGATAATTGTCCAAAGTATGGCCGGGGCCGCGATCAGCGGATTGACTGATTCCATCTTTTCCTCCGAGAAGGCAGCCCCGGCCCGTTGCGTGAAGTTACGGGCCGGGGCTGCGGTGTTCAGGCCATCTAAATTAACTCATGGCCCAGTTGGATTTCAGCGGTGGTTGCTATGCCTTACCACTTGACCTTGATGCACTTCTCGTAGACCTGATCCAGGCCGAGGATCGTTGCGGCGGAGACGAGGAAGATGTTCGCCATACGCTGGAGCTTCTTCTGCCTGGAGTGGGCACTCATCACGTGCCTAGCCGCGTCTCTGATACCGCCCAACCTATTGATGGCCCGCCAGATGGCCCGCACCTTCGTCACCGCAAAGAACCCGGAACCGATCACCCAGAGGATTGTTCCGACACAAACCGTGATCTTCCAAGCCTTGCCCCAGAAACGACCGTCGAGGTCATACATGGTGATGGGGTCGGCGGGATAGCCGTATGCGTTGTCGCCGCCTCCGAATACCGGGTCCTGCTGCAGGAATCGGCCCGTGTTCGGGTTGTAGAGACGGACGCCCATGAGCGTGAATCCGGTGGGCGTGTCTGCTGCGCGCTGCTTCGCACCGAGCCAGCCGTAGCGCACTCCGGAACCGCCAGCGGTGGGATTACCGTACTCATCGGTTTCCAGCGCCACTGGTGCCTTGCTCGCATTGAGGGGCAGCTGAAGGGAGACGTCGCCGTGAATGTCGGTGAATTGCAGAACGACATCACCGGTTTTGCCGGTGGTTGCCGCGAGATCGCCACCCAGCGAGTTGACGTTTCGCGTCAGTCCGCCGTTCGAATCCTCGGCCACCCAGCTCGGCTTGTCGCAATCGCACGAGTAGTGGTTGACCGTGGAGCTGGACTGGATCCAGTTGGAGCCGTTTTCGATCTCGGTCTTCGTCGAACGGAATCGATGTGCGGCGTCGAGCTCCAGAGTCTGGCGTGTGCCGTTCGCGGTCTGCTGACGCACCAAGTCATTGGTGTAGTAAGCGACCGTCGCACCGGGCAGGGCCGTGGTGCGGCCGAACGCGTCGTAGACGTAGCCGGCGTCGACGAGCCGGTCGGCGCTGTCGTAGGTGTGACTGGTGGTGTCGGTTCCACCGCCGGTGGGGCAGCCTGCACCGGGTGAGCCGACGTTGGTGGTCAGGGCCTTGCGGTTGGAGCGCTGGTCGAACTCGTAGTCTCGTCGGATGCAGCCCCCTTCGCCGAGGTTGCGTACGCCCGTCAGACGGCCGGTCTTGTCGTAGTCGTATTCCTGGTTGGACCACCCGTGTTGGCTGGCAACCTGGCCGTGGATGGACTGGGTGATGGTGTCGCTGTAGACGGAGACACCATCACTGTCCCTGGTGTAGACCCGGGAGGTAGTCGCTCCGGTGGTATCCGTGGTGATGTTGAGCGTGTAGCCGCCGGGCAGTTGCTCGGTCGCGACCGAGCCGTCCTGGTCGTATGTGGCGGAGAAGCCACCGGCGACGGAGTGGTTGGTTCGGGTCGCCAGACCACGTGCGTCGGTGTTGTGGTCGTAGGTGAACGTCACCGTCGACGGTGACGTGTCCGTGACCTTCACTGGACGGTCGAGCAGGTCGTACTCGGTCGTCGTCGTCCCGTTGTCGGCGTCGGTGTAGGAGATCGGCCGGCCCAGCTTGTCGTAGGCCTTCGTGATCGTTCCTGCAGTGGGAGAGGTGATCTTCGTGATGCGGCCGGTGGCCTTGTCGTATGCGGTGGAGGTCTCGGGGACCGCCGTGCCAAGTCCGTCGTACGAGGCGATCTTCTCCGGACGCCCTGCGGCGTCGTGCCAAGCCACAGTGGTGACGCTCTTGTCGCCTGCCTGCTTGGTCTCCTTGGTGCTCTGGCCGTAGTAGCCGTACTCAGTCGTGGTGGAGGGCAGCGTGTTGGGCTGACTCCCGCCTCCGGTGACCGGGCCGCCGGGGCCGGTCCAGCAGATCTGGTCCGCCCACTCGGGACGCCCCTTGCACCAGCCGGTGCCGTCGGCCGTCCAGTACTCGGTGATGCGCGTGGTGGCGTCGTCGCCATCGGTTCCGGGGAGGATCTGCTGGGTGATGCGCCCCTGGCTGTCGTACTGAGTCTGGGTGTCCAGGTTCAGGCCGCCCGCATCCTTCATCTGGCGGGTGGGCAGACCCTTGCGCCAGTCGTAGCCGGTCTTGGTGACCCGCTGCTCGGCCATGATCGAGTCCCAGTCACGGACCCGAGCTCCGGTGATCACCGAAGTGACCTGGTCCCGTACGTTCGCGGTGCCGTCGGTGGGGCGGCCCTCGTCATACTTGGTGACCTTCCAGGAACGGGCGGCGACCGAAGCGCCCTTGGCAGCCAGGGTGGTCGTTCCGTTCTTGAGGTCCTCGGTCAGGTCCACCCGGCGGATCGGGCCGAACTGCTCGATCTCTCGGGCACCCGTCTCGTCATAGTGAGAGCTGGTGGAGAGCAGGGCAGCGCGCTCGTGCCAGGGGCGCTCGATGATGCCAAGGTCGGTCAGAGTGCGTTTCTGCTTGGCGGTGGTGCCCAGAGCGAGTTCGCGGTTGGCCGCGCTCAGTTCACGAACGGTGTTACCGAAACGATCCTGCTCGGTGGTGGTGATGTGCTTGCCGGGGCTGAGGGTGTTGACCTCGCGACCCGACGCATTGAGGTAGTGAACCGTCGCTCGTTTGTAGTCCCCGGCTGACAGATCGCCACCGGCGTGCGTGGTAGACACCTGGTCGGGAGGGAAGATCGCTGTGGCGTCGGTGGGTCGGTCGAGCTGGCCCCAGTGGCCGGCGTCCTTCATGTCGGTCGGCGCCTTGGTGCCGGTGAGCGGAACGCCGTAGACGATGGAGGTCACGGCGTCCGGGCCGGTCTCGGTCGCGCTGCCCTGCTTCAAGGTGGGGCGGGAGACCTTTACCAGCATGCCTGCGCCGGGTGCCGCGCCCGAGCCTATGGTGTCGTAGCTGAACGTGTACGGCAGCTCCCCGGGAGGGGCCATCCATACGACCCGGTCCTCGAAGTAGGCGTACTGCGTCATGGTGTCCTGCCCGAGGCGCGGGTCCCAGGCCTGACGGAGGTTGCCGCCCTTGTCGTAGCGGTATGTCTGCACCACGGTGGCGGTGGCGTTACCTGCGCCGGACTCGGTGCCCCAGACCTTAATCTGTTTGACCTGGCCGGAGAAATCACCGAAATCCGCGTTGGTCTTGTCGCCAGTGGCGGTGGTGGTGGTCGCGTAGTCGAACTCGAGGATCCGGCAGCCCTTGAGAGCCGGATTGAGGTCGCAGGCAGCCTGGGTGGCGGCCGAAGTGGGTGCGATGATCTTTTTCGGGCGGGCGAGCTTCTTGCCGTCGACGGTCACCGTCTCGGAGATCACCACGGTGGTGGAGTTCTCCGTGCCCTGGTACTTGGCGGTGGAGACCTGCCAGGTGGTGGCTGCCGGGTCCGTCTTCGCGAAGCCGGTGGAGGCGCCTTCGGAATCGGTGAGAGTGAAGGTGCTGGAGACACTCCCCTTGAGAGTCAAAGCCTCCGATCCGGTTTCCGGGATCCAACCGGTCTTCGCCGCGTTCGCGGTGAAGTGGATGGCGTCACCCTGTGCCAGGACCACGTCGACCGCGGTGTCGGAGACACGGCGGATGTGGCTGTAGGCGGACTCGACCAGTTCGGCCGAGGTACCCGAGACCCAGTGCTTACCGAAGATCGGAACCTGTCCCTCCTGGTACTTCGCCTTGGTGGGGGAACGGGAGGAGAAGGAACGCGTGGCGGTCAGACCGAAGAATGACGCGTCCGTCGAGGAGAGCGTGTAGTCCCCGGTGAGCAGATTCAATTCACCAGGTCCGGTGGCCACAGTGGCCGCTCCGTCGCCGTCGCGGTCGACGACCACGTTCAGCGGAGCGGTACTGCCAGTTGCGTTGTCCGCCCCGGTGAAGTCGGCCTTGATCTGAACGTTGCCGCTCGTGGCCAAGGTGGCCGTTGTGTTCCACACCAGGGGTGCGTTCTTTCCGCCGGTGAGCGGAACGGGCCACGAGGCCAGCGCGTCGCCGCTGGAAGTGACGTCTCCCGGGGGGATGGGAGTCCAGGCGTCGGCTGCCGAACGCCGCCACGAGAAGGTGGCCTTGTCGTACTTGCCCGCCTCCGTCTCCACTGCGAGGGGGAGCCGGCCTGCGGTGCGCTCGCCCTCGCCGGGCTGAGCGAAGCCGCTGCTTCCGGCGTGGAAGATGTAGTCCTTGGGCTCGGACTTGTTGTCGGCGAGGTCAACGGCGCGGACCTGGAGGGTATGGGTGCCGTTACGAGGCGGAGTGACGTTGATCTTCTTCGCGGCGACAGCGCCGCCGGTCTCGACCTTGGTCCAGTTCATCCCGTCCAGCGACCACTCCAGCCACTGGTGGTCGGTGGCAGGAGGCGTGACGGTGAAGTCACCGGCCTGGCCCTCGCCCTTGACCCAGGCGCCTGTGGGGTAGTCGGTAGAGGTGACCGACGCCGGCGCGGAAGGAGCGGAGGTGTCGACGGTGAACGGCTGCCACTCTGACCAGTTGCTGTACTCCTTGCCGTCGTAGGTCTGGGTCTGGAATTTGTACGTCTTGCCGTTTGTCAGCAACCCGGCCGGAACGGTCACCGATGCGGACTGCCCGGAGGTGACGAAATCCGAGTCGATCAGGTTGCCGATGCGTGCGTTGCCTGCGGCGTCCTCAATCTTGAAGGCGGCGCGGACCTTGTCTCCGTCCTTGTCCGAAAGGACATCCCGCAGGGTGGGCGTGAGGGTGCTGACGGCGTAGGTGCCGTTCTGGGAGAAGAAGGGCGGGCCCGCCTCCCGCCATCCGCCGACATTGGGGGCGGCGGCGTAGGTGACTACCAGGCGTGGGTTGTTCACCACCGCGTCGGCGGAGTTGAGCTCCTGCCAGCCGCTCACATCTGATTCGTCAGCTGCCTTCAATGCCACGGTACCGGTGGAGGCTTTGCGCTTCGCCCAGCTCTGGGCCAGGTCAGTCACATCCGCACTCGACCAGCCCTGCTCCTTGCCCGGCTCCGAAGTCGCCTGCTTGGCCTTCAGCGCCGGACGCTCTGACCACCCGCGGGCGGCGTCGGCCGCCGTGCCGTTGGCCGACCAAACCTGCCACTTCGCAGGCTTGCCCTTTCCCTTGGTGTCCGCCGAGGCTGCACTCCACAGATCCAGGCGTGCGTGAGCGACCTTCATCCCTGCGAAGGCAACCGTGTCGAGAGTCAGGAACGACCGCGAGGTCTGCGTGCTTCCGTCCGCACTCTTCGTCCCCGGGTTACCGAGACCTAGTATCCAGACCGGCACTACGGTTTCCGCTCACACCTCGCTGCGCGACGGCCTCGGCGGGCTGAGCCTGGGCTGAGAACGCAGTGCTCACCGTGACGGGGAATTTGGTGTCCCGGTCCACGAGCATCTTCGCATCCGGCCTGAAGACCAGCCGCGCGGACTTACCCTTGCCCGCAAGCTTCATCGCCACCGGCACCCGCCGGGCAGGCTCACCCGAAACCGGGTCAACGGCCGCGTCCACCATCACGGGTGCCGACATGACTGCCCACCGCTGAGACTTCTCGGCCGTGAACAGCAGGCTTCCGTCTGGCAACTGCTTGGCGTTCAGGCCCGACACGTCCAGCGGCAGCGTGTAGGAGAAGTCAGCCGACTGCGGACGTTCCTTGATCACCATGGACTGTTCGAAGCCCGTACGCGTCGCCGTGACGCTGATGTCCGTCCCCTGCGAGACATCGACAAACAGTGCCTTCGCGCCCGAGAGTTTCGGCTTGGGCAAAGTGCCTTGCCACCCCAACGCGACCTTCTGGTCGGAACCCACAGTCACCAGCGGTGAAGAGGTCCCGGCAGCCTTTCCGCCGAGTTGGAGGCCCAGTGGGTGCGCCGCCGACTCCGCGCCATGCTTCGTGCCCCGCAATGTGACGTCGACGTCGGTCCACTGGCCGGTCCGCTGGAAGCGCACCGGAGCCGCCGCTAATTCCGTGGTCAGTGTGCCGTTCTTGTTCACCCACGTCGTCGACGTCTCGGAGCGCTCGGACAACGCCTCCACCCGATGGCCTGACAGGCGGGCCGCCACACGTGCGGAGGGAATGTCGGCAGCGGTCGTCGCAGTCTTGGGCTTAGCGGCTCTGGTTGCTGACTTTGGCTGGTCCGCGAGGGCGAATGCCTGCCCCGTGTTCACGGCCACCAGAGCAGTCTCAGCGGCCAGCACGGCTGCTACGGCCAACGCCACCCGGCCGAACGCACCTTGAGCTGTAGCTCTTCGCCCCCTCCTGCGTAATCGCGAAGGTCGTTTCGTGTTTGATCTCATTGAATCGTTCCTCTCGTGGATCTTGACATGATCACGATATCGGATCATGTAGGCGGCGTGAAGAAATAGTGAGATCTTCACAACTTCCATTCGACATTTCGGATAAATCGCCATCAATTTCGGAACATTAAATTCCGTGTGGGGCCTCCCCCTGAGTGGTGGACACGCTGATACTGGATCTGCTTGATCCGGAGGAAGCGAGAAGACCGCCGATGGCGATGAAGGACTACTCGGACGAGTTCAAGGCCGATGCAGTGGCCCTGTACGAGTCCACACCCGGGGCGACCTACAAGAGCATCGCCGCTGACCTGGGCGTCAACCGGACGACCCTAGGGGAGTGGGTGCTGCGGGACCGCGAACGCCGCGGTGCCGCCGCTGCTGCCCCCCATCTGGGAGCTGCGGTGAGCGCGCGGCGGACTCGCCGTCGGGCCGGACTGCTCGCCCAGAGCTCTTTGACCCTGGCCCTGCGCTCCGGTTCCGTGTTCTGTCGCCGGATGGCCTCATGGAACTCCTTCAGGTGAGTTACCGTGTCCGGCGTCAGAGCGGCACGCCGAAGCTGGATCACTCTCCCTCGCCTTCCCCGCTCTCGGCGATCTCTTCGGCAAGCCGAACACCCTCGGCCCCGCCGGCTACGGCTACGTCCAGGTCTCCCCGCCCGCCGAGCACATACAGGGCGCGCAGTGGTGGACGTCGTACCAGCCGGTGAGCTACAAGATCGCGGGTCGGCTCGGCGACCGCACGGCGTTCCAGAACATGGTCAACACCTGCCACGCGGCGGGCGTGAAGGTCGTCGTCGACACCGTCATCAACCACATGTCGGCGGGCAGCGGCACCGGGACCGGCGGCTCGTCGTACACGAAGTACGACTACCCCGGCCTGTACTCGTCGTACGACTTCGACGACTGCGCCGACCGGATCACCAACTACCAGGACCGCTGGAACGTCCAGCACTGCGAGCTGGTGGGCCTCGCCGACCTGGACACCGGCGAGTCGTACGTCCGCGGTGCCATCGCGGGCTACATGAACGACCTGCTCAGCCTCGGGGTCGACGGCTTCCGCATCGATGCCGCCAAGCACATGGATGCCGCGGACCTGGCGAACATCAAGTCGCGGCTGACCAACCCGAACGCGTACTGGAAGCACTACCTGAAGAACTACGGCGAGGGCTGGGGCTACATGAACAGCGGCGTCTCCGGTGTCTTCGTCGACAACCACGACACCGAGCGCAACGGCAGCACCCTGAACTACAAGGACGGCGCCAACTACACGCTGGCCAACGTCTTCATGCTGGCCCACCCGTACGGCGCACCGGACGTCAACTCCGGCTACGAGTGGTCCGACACGGACGCGGGCCCGCCGGCCGGCGGTCAGGTCAGCGCCTGCTGGCAGGACGGCTGGAAGTGCCAGCACGCCTGGCCGGAGATTCTGCGCATGGTCGCCTTCCGCAATGCCACCCGCGGCGAGTCGGTCACCAACTGGTGGGACAACGGGGGAGACGCCATCGCCTTCGGGCGGGGTGCCAAGGGCTACGTGGCCATCAACCACGAGTTGGGCAGCCTGAGCCGGACCTACCAGACGTCGCTTCCGGCCGGGACGTACTGCAACGTGCAGAACAACACGACGGTGAGCGTGAACTCCAGCGGCCAGTTCACGACAACCCTGGGCTCCAACACCGCGCTCGCGATCCACGCCGGCAAGTCGAGCTGCTGAGCTGCCCCCGCCCCTCAGCGTGACCGCGCGTTGTTGCGACTGGCAATGCGCGGTACGCGATGACCTCACCGAAGGCGACACTGGCGACAGCGTCGGGAGTTGGGACGAACTGCGGCAAGCCGTCGAGGAGGCTGGCGGCGTTCTTCGTGTCGTCATGTGGCTTCTGCGTGACCTGGAGCAAGCCGGCCGTCTCGGCGTTCACGTCCGCGCCGGCATCAGTCGCCGCCTGGACGGCCTCGGGCTCGCCCACCTTCCTGCCGATATCCCCGGTGAGCAGTACGCCGTCATCACTCTCTACAAGCGCGGGGGGCGGACTCTATCGTCAAATCCGCGTCCTACGAGCGGGTTTCGGGCACGTTCGCCGTTCCGGGTCGTACTGTCGCCGTGTTCGCCCGGGCGGACTGACGTCGCACTACGTTGGGTGGGGCGGACCCGATCCCGGGGCCGCCCCATTTCCCTTTTCCCTGAGGGACCGGCGGACATGAACGGCAACGGCAAGCAGACGGACACGACCGTGCTGGTCGTCGACGACGTGGCGGCCAGCCGCTACGCCCTGGGCGCGGTGCTGCGGCGCGCGGGCCACGAGGTCGTGCCGGTCGCGAGCGGGAGCGAGGCGCTCGTCGAACTGGACGTACGGCTGCACGCGGGCACCCTGCCGGACGTGGCCCTCGTCGACGTCGGGCTGCCGGACATGAGCGGCTTCGAACTGTGCCGCCGGGTCAAGGCCAGGCCGCCCATGGCGGCGCTGCCCGTGGTCCACTTCTCGGCCGCTGCGGTGGGGCCGGGGGACCGGTGCCGGGGGCTGGACGCGGGCGGGGACGCCTATCTGACGGTGCCCGCCGAGCCGCGGGAGATCCAGGCCGTCGTACGGGCGGCCGTGCGAGGGGCGCGGCGGAGCAACGGGGCCGAGACGCTCGTCCACCGGCTGACGCTGCTGTCCGAGGCGATCGTGACCGTGCAGTCCGCGCGCACGCTGCGGGAACTGGCCGAGGCGGCCGCGGACGGCGCCGCCCGGCTCACCGGCACACCCGCCGCCGTCTTCGTCGTCGGCCCCAACGGCGAGCTGCACCGGGGCACCTCCCGTAACCGCAGCTCCCTGGCCATACCCGGCAGCGGGGCGCACGAGGCGGTCGCGCGGCTGGTCACGCGGATCGCCGACGGGCAGACCGGGGTGCACAGCGTCGTCGTGCCCGCCCCGCTGTGGCCGGCCGGCTTCTTCCGGCCCGGCGTGCAGGAGGACGCCCGGCTCGTGGTGGCGCTGACCCAGCAGGGCAGGGCACCGGTGTGCGTCGCCACGCCCGTGCGTCGGACCGGCGGCAAGGATCCGGCGGACGACGGGCTGATCGCCCGCCTCGCCGAGGCGACCGCGCTCGCCGCCGAGCCGCTGCTGATGTACCAGGCGGAGCGGCACGTCGCGCTCACCCTCCAGCACAGCTTCCTGCCCCAGCCGCACAAGCTCGCTCAGCTTCCCGGCGTCGACCTCGTCGTCCGGTACGTGCCCGCGTCCCGGGAGACCGAGATCGGCGGCGACTTCTACGCCGCTCTGAGCACCGGCGAGGGGGTGCTGACCGCGGTCGGCGACGTGGTCGGGCACTCGCTGGACGCGGCCACCGTCATGGTCGAGATCCGGCACGCGCTGCGCGCCTACTGCGTCGAGGACAGCGACCCGGCCGTACTCGCCGCACGCCTGGACCGGATGCTGGTGCACTACCACGCCGATGTCACCGCCACCGTGTGCCTGGTCCTGATCGACCCGGACACGGGGCGCACGCGCATCGCGAACGCGGGGCACATCCCGCCGCTGATCGTGCGGGACGGCTCGGGTGCCGACTACGTCAAGGCGGGCGGGCCGCTGCTGGGCCTCGGCCTGGACCGGCCGGAGCCCGTCGAGCTGTACCTCGACCCCACCGACCGCCTCCTGATGGTCACGGACGGCCTGATCGAGAGCCGCGGCACGGACCTCACGATCTCCCTCGAGCACCTGCGCCGGGCCGCCGCCGACGCCCCGCCCGGCCTGGACGCCCTGTGCGACACCCTGCTGGGCTGCTTCGGCCACGACCAGGAGGACGACATCGCGATGCTGGCGCTGAGGTTAGGGTGAGCCCTGTTGCCGTAGAACAGGAGTGCCCATGCCGCAGATCACCGTCGACTACTCCGGACAGCTGGCGGACGACTTCGACCGGCCCGGGTTCGCGCGGGCGCTGCACACCGCCGTGGTGGAGATCGCGGCCGCGAAGCCGCCGGCGTGCAAGACGCGGTTCCGGCGGACCGAGGACTTCACGGTCGGCGACGACAGCGACGGCCACGCGATCGTCCACGTCGCCCTCGATCTGCTGGCGGGCCGCACCGACGAGACGAAGGTGCAACTCACCGAGGCTGTACTCGAGTTGCTGCGTCAGTACGTGAAGCCCGCCGAGGGCCTGACGCTGCACGCGTCGGCCGAGGTGCGCGACCTGGACCCCTCCTACCGGAAGTTCGAGCGCTAGGCCCCGATCACAGGCCTTAGGACGCCAGCGAGATCAGCCGCGCCGCCAGGTCGCTGAACGGGCCGTCGGTCGGTTCGTCCTTGAGCAGACGGCGCAGCAACGCCGTCATCTCCGGGTCGTAGGCGGCACTTACGGCGGCCAGTGCCGCGAAGTCGTGGACGAGCTGCGCCTCCAGCTCGGCGCGCGGGATGCGCCGGCCGTCCAGCCAGAGCAGCGCGGTCGACTCGGCGAGCGAGATCCAGGAGCGAACGACCAGTTCCAGTCGAGCGGGCGGATCCTCCACCCGCAGATGCGAAAGGATCTGGTCATACCCGGCCTGTCGTACGGAGTCGATGAGGGCGTTCGTCGTCGAAGCGCCCACGGCCGGGCCGCCGCGCATCAGCGCCGAGAAACCGGGTCCGTGTTCGTCGACGAAGTCGAAGAACCGGTGCATCACCCGCAGCATTCGCGCGCCCAGCGGTCCCTCGTGCGGCTCGACGAACCGGGCGGCCAGATCCTCGGCGGCGCGCTTCAACGCGGCTTCGTACAGGCTGAGTTTGCCGGGGAAATAGTGGTAGACCAGCGGGCGTGAGATACCGGCGGCGGACGCTATCTCGTCGATGGAGACGTCGTCGGGCGACCGGCGGCTGAACAGGTCGAGAGCGACGCCGATCAACTGCTGCCGCCGCTCGTCGACACCCATTCTTCGGCGCACCCCGGTAGTCATGCGAACACTTTACCGATCGGATCCGGCCTCGAACGGACCGGAACGACCATGGGTGTTCACATCCTTGCCGTCCTTGCCGTCCTTGCCGTCCTTGCCGGCCGCCTACCGCAGAACGCTGATCGACCGCCCGTTGTCCAAGGTGCCCTTCAGACCGGCCTGCGCTCCCCGCTTCGTCCGCACGGTCAGCAGGTTGCCCTGCGCGGAACCGTCGATCCCGCCGGTCGCGGTGATGGCCGCCGTGTCCCGGCTGCCCGCCGCGAGCAGGTACCAGGACCCCGCCTCCGACTTCCACAACACCCCGGCCAGCACGTGCGGATCGCGCGGGCCGCACGCCGGAACGTTCTCGGCCTTCGCCGCCACCGCCCCGTACTTCCCGCGCGGCGTGTGGAACTGCGCCAGGACCCGCGTCCCGCCGCCCCGCCAGGTCTCGGCTCGGGTGCACACCCACGCGGCCGAACCGCTCGCGTCGGGCAGCGGCTGCTGGGCGTACTCCCAGGCGTTCACCGACCGCACGCCCTGCGAGCGCACGGCCGACAGGGAGCAGGCGAACGGTGCCCAGGCGCGCAGTGCCCGTGCGCGGGACGCCTCGTGGGTCGAGCCGGGCCGCCCGGTGGTGAGGCGGGCGGGGACCAGTTCGCCGAGATCCGTCAGCAGGCGCGTACCGGAGGCGTCGGTCAGCTGGAGCACGTTCCACGACGTGCACGGGCCTTTCCGCAGGGCCGGGCTGGCCATCGGTGCGGTGGTGCCGTCGGCCGGTGTGAGGTTCATCGCGCCGGCGCCCGGCTTCATCAGATCCCGCTCGGCCGCCTTCCGCACCCAAGGAGCCATCAGGTAGCGGACGTTGCCGTCGGACCGGCCCAGCACCACGGCGCTCGCCTCGGCCCCGCTCGCGCCGTCGGTCCGCGCGAAGTCCAGCGCCGCCCCGTTCGTGCCGTCCTTCGGTTCGGCGTACCGGGCGATGCGCCAGCCGTCGTAGAGGATCACCACGCGCGCGTTGTCGATGTTCCCGGCGTACAGCAGCTGGGCCGGGCCGGCCGGGCCGCCCGAGGGGGTGCCGGGGGTCATCGAGACCTGGACCTTCTCGCCGGGGCGGGCCCAGACGGCGAGGGCGCGGCGCAGCAGGCCCTGGTCGTCGGTGAGGTCGCCGCGGGCGGGCCAGACGGAGAAGTCGGTGCGCGTGGAGGACTTCCACGCGGTGGGCGCGACCTTGGTCAACCTGCCCGGATCCAGGGCGGCCCGGGCCGCCGGGTTCTGCGCGTACGAGGGCGCGGCGGCGCCGTCGGGGCCCCAGCCGTCGCCCGGCAGAACGAGCAGCGCGCCGCACACCGCGACGGCCGCCGTCGCGGCGAGCGCGGCCTTCATGTGCTGCCTGCGCCGCATCAGGTCGGTGGGCCGGGCCTGCAGCGAACAGGGGTCGAACTCGGGGGAGTCGAGCAGTTCGTACCGCGCGGCCACACCGTCGGCCTCGCGCAGCGCCGCGTCCACGTCGTCGACCCCGGCGGCCGTGAGCACGTCGCGTACGTCGCCGTCCGGCAGCTTCTCCAGACCGCGCAGCACATACGCGGCACGGGCCGGGCCGGTCAGCGCGGACAACTGCTGGTCCAGGGCCAGTTCGTCGGCGCCGCCGGAGCGCGGGAAGAGCCTGAGGCCCCACACCTGGGGCAGCAGTGGCGGCAGCTGGGACCGCTTGGGCCACGCCTTGCGCTTCAGCGGCAGGCCCGCCTCCAGTGCCGTACGCAGGACCTGGAGACGGACGAAGGCGTAGCCCGGGTCGCCGTCGCGGCCGGTCGACTGGGCCGGGATCACGGGTGCGGGCGTCCGGCCACGGGGCAGCGCGCGCTGGGTGAGCGCGTGCGCGGTCACGACGCGCCGGTTGCGGCCGATGCCCGGCGGCAATACCAGGTAAGCGAGCCGGACGAGCCGCGGGTAGTGCTCGACGAGCGCGGCCTCGGCCTGCTCGACGTCGACGACCGGGTCGGTGGGGGAGACGGGTGCGGGGCGCGGGGCGACATCCTGTGACTGCACGTTCAGCAGAACGAGGGAATCACCGGTTGGTCACCTCCGGAACCTCCAGGCGGGTGACTCAACCCTCGGGAGCCACGAGGGCGCGTGCGTAGTTCGCCATCGACCGCTGGTAGCGCGGCAGATGGGGGGCCAGGGCGCCCAGCACGAGGGCGAGGCCCTCGCGGTCGCGGCCGAGACTGGACAGGCACAGGGCCAGGGTCGCCCGTACCGCGTCGTCCAACTCGTCGGAGGGGGCGTCCAGCTCGGGTGTCAGCAGCTTGACGCCCTCCTCCGCCTGCCCGATGTTCCTGAGGGAGCTGGACAGCTGGATCTTGGCCCGGCGGGCCTTGTAGCCGCTCAGCCCCTTCGCGAGTGCCTCCCGGTACAGCGGAACCGCCTTGTCCGAGTGGCCGGTGGAGTCCCAGGCGCAGGCCTGCTCGAAGGGGCCCAGCGGACTGTCGGCGGGCAGCTCGGCGACCAGGGTGTCGATCACGGCGCGGAAATCGGCCGCGTCATAGCCGTCCATGGCCGCCCATGCCGCGCTCACGCGGTCTTCCCAGTCCTCGTTCACCGGCATACGATCGCACACCCGTGCCCGCGACAGCACCGGTATTTTTGAGCGCTCCGGGCGCCGGAGCCGTATCGAAGACGAGGGCCCTTTGCCGGGGCTCCGTACGGCATGTCGCCGCAAGGGACCGGAGGAACAGATGAGGTTGACCCGACCGAGGCTCGCGCTGGCCGGCGCGGCGGCGGTACTGGCACTGGCGGGCTGCGGATCCGACGGGAACAGCAAGGCGGACGTTCCCGAGACGGCGACCGGCAGTCTCGAGCACTTGGCCGCCGAGGCGAAGTGCGAGCCGAACATGCAGACCGACGCCGACACGATCCGCCAGGCCATCTGCAAGAAGGGCGCCGAGAAGTACGTCCTCGCCACCTTCGCCACCGACCGCGGCCAGCGCGAGTGGCTGAACGGGGCGAAGGACTACGGCGGCTACTACCTCGTCGGCCGCAAGTGGGTCGCCGTCGGCGAGGAGAAGACGGTCACGGCCCTGCGGAGCACGCTCGGCGGGACCATGGAGGAGGGCTCCGAGCACATGAACCCCGGTGGCAGTCACAACAGCGGCAGCCACCACGGCTGACCGCACGGGGCGAGGGCTGAGCCAGAGGGGCAAGCGAAAGGGCGAACGAAAGCCGGCGGTGGGAGATCCCACCGCCGGCTTCCTAGTGGTTCAGGACTACTGGCAGTCCTGGCCGCTGTTGATGCACTCGACCATCTGGTTCATCGTCTCCTCGTCGAAGAAGTTGATGAAGTCGTTGTGGTCGGTGATCGGCTTGTGCAGCTGGTCCGGGAAGGAGTCCACCGCGAACGGGTTCACGACCTGCCCGTTCTCGATCTGCGGGGCCTGGACGTCGTAGACCAGACGGACCTGGAGCTGGGGGATGGCCTGGAAACCGTTCGAGCAGCTGCCGTCCGCCTCCACGAAGTCCACGTGGGTGCGGTGGTTGGCGCTGTCGATGTTCTGGCCGTCCCAGCAGCTCTGGAAGTTGCTCGTCCGGACCACCGAGCTGCCCTCGGGGCAGATCGGGTACTTGTCCGTCAGCTGCCTGTCCTCGAAGCCGGTGCAGCTCCAGTTCGTGTTGGCGTTGCCGAGACCGTTCACGAAGGCCTTGGCGTCACCGGTGATGATGCGCAGGGCCTCCGGCATCGCGACGACATCGCTCGTCTTGTTGCCGACGAACTTCAGCTGCGCCTCGCTGGCCTGGATGATCGTGCCGACGTTGCCGTCCTGACCGCCACCGGGAGCGTTCGCGTCGATGTCGTCCTGACCGTCCTGCACACGCAGCACCGGCCAGAAGTACGACGACTTGTCGCCCTGGTTCTCGCAGGTCGTCTCGCCGTTCGCCAGGTCCTCGTCGCTCGCGAAAGCGTCGTTGGCCTGGTTGCCGACGTAGTCGTGCTGGTGCTGCGCACCGTTGCTGACACCGGGAGCGACGATCACGTTGTCCGAGTTGCGGTTCTCGTTCTCGTTGGTGCCGCAGCTCGTGGTGAAGGTGCCCGTCGAACCGCTGTCGCCGTTCGCGGGAAGCCCGTTCCCGTTCACGCCCTGCGGGCCGCCGGTCGGCTGGACCTGGGTGATGTCCTGGAAGTCGTCCGCTGCCGGACCGTTGCCGTCCTGGCCCTGGTCCTGGCCGTCACCCTGGTCCTGGCCCTGGTCCTGGCCGTCACCCTGGTCCTGGCCCTGGTCCTGACCGTCTCCCTGGTCCTGGCCCTGGTCCTGACCGTCGTTGTTCTGGTCCTGACCCTCACCGGCGGCCGTGTCCGGCTGGTCGGCCGGCACGCCCTCGCACTGGGAGAGCTGGTCGGCTCCCTGCGGAGGCTGACCGCCCGCGCGCTGGATGTTGATGCCGATCCGGTCGATGGTGGCCGTCCGCTTGGACTTCAGCGGGCCGAGGATGGCGTTGTCGACGTAGGCGGCGTCTCCTGCCTGGGCCTGGCGCGTGTCCGCGAGGCGCTTGTAGGCCTCGGTGACCTGCTGGTCGAGCTTCGCCAATTCCTGGTCGACACCGGCGCGCGCGCCGTCCGGCACGTCGGTCAGCTGCTGGCCGACGTCCGGACATTTGATCGTCGCGACCTGGGCGCCCGAGGCCTTGGTCTGGTTCTGTGCCGAGTTCTCCTCATGTGCCGATGCGTAGAAGTTGGCCCATACCAGCCCGCCCCCACCGAGCGCTAGGGCCGCCGCCCCGGCAATGGCCTTGGTGGCCAGCGGCGTACGGCGTTTTCTTGTGTTGCGTCCCATGGAACTCCTCTGACTTCCTTGCGGGGCTATCGAGGCGCCCGACAGGAGTGAAGCGGCTCCCCTCAGTACGGAAGCCGTCCCACGGGTGTTCAGCCGTCTCAGGAATTGGTGAGAGATTCGCGAGACAATTCGGTCCCAACTGCACAGGAAATACCGCGAGTTGTTGATCCCTTACGGCATGTGCGGGATCCGGGGCCCGATTTCAGCGGTCCTGGTCCAGATAGGCGAGAACCGCCAGGACGCGACGGTTGTCGTCGTCCGACACCTCCAGGCCCAGTTTGCTGAAGATGTTGGAGGTGTGTTTGGCGATCGCCCGTTCCGTGACGACGAGCTTCTCGGCGATCGCCGCGTTGGACCGGCCCTGCGCCATCAGCTCCAGCACCTCCAGCTCGCGCGGGGTCAGCCGCCCCAGGGGCCGGTCGCCGGCCGCCCGCCGGGACAGCAGCTGCTGGATCACCTGCGGGTCCATCGCCGTACCGCCCGCCGCCACCCTTCGTACGGCGTCCACGAACTGCTCCGCGTCGAACACCCGGTCCTTGAGCAGATAGCCGACCCCGCCGCTGCCGTCGGCGAGCAGTTCACGCGCGTACAGCTGCTCCACGTGCTGCGACAGGACGAGCACCGGCAGGCCGGGTCTGTCCCGCCGGGCGTTCAGCGCGCACTGCAGCCCCTCGTCGGTGTGGGTGGGCGGCAGCCGGACGTCGACCACGGCGACGTCCGGCCGTAACTCCGCCAGCGCGGCGGTCAGCTCGGGGCCGCTCTCGACGGCCGCGGCGATCTCGAAGTCGTGGGCTTGAAGGAGCCGGACGAGTCCGTCGCGCAGCAGGAACAGGTCTTCGGCTAGGACAACGCGCAAGGGATCTCCAGGGTGACCATGGTGGGGCCGCCCGCGGGGCTGCTGACGGCCAGGACGCCGTCGAATGTACCCAGTCGCCGCTCGATCCCGGCCAGGCCCGAACCTGCCCCGATCACCGCGCCGCCCTTGCCGTTGTCGGTGACCGAGATCCGCAGCATGCCGCCGCCTTCTTCGGCGTGGTGCAGGTCGATCCAGATCCGGTCGGCGTGTCCGTGCTTGACCGCGTTGGTCAGCACCTCGCTGACGGCGAAGTACGCGGCCGACTCCACCGGCGCCTCCGCCCGGCCGGACAGCTCCACGTTCACCTCCGTGGCCACCGGCAGCCGCAGCGCCAACGCCTTGACGGCGTCGCCCAGTCCGCGCTCGGCGAGCACCGGCGGATGGATGCCGCGGACGAGTTCCCGCAGCTCGGTCAGGGCGTCCACGGAGGACTGACGGGCCTGTGCGAGCAGCCGCCTGGCCTGCTCGGGATCCTTGTCGAGGAGCACCTCGATGGTGCCGAGGTCCATGCCCATGGCGACCAGCCGGGCCTGCGCCCCGTCGTGCAGGTCCCGCTCGATGCGCCGCAGTTCGGCGGCGGAGGTGTCCACGGCGTCCCGCCGGGTCTCGGTCAGCACCCGCACCCGCTCGGCCAGTTCGCCCTGGCCGGCGGTGAGGACGGCCCGGGTGAGGCGGAAGTGGCCCTCCAGCAGCCGCGGGGTGAGGAAGTGGGCGAAGAAGACGATGACCAGGCCCAGGGCGCCGGCGGCCAGCGCGGAGGCCTGCCCGGTCACCGGCACGAACCCGTACCAGTACCCGTCGGGGAAGACCCGCCACAGCCCGGCCGCGAGCGCGAACCCCTCCAGCGGGTAGAACAACAGCAGGGCCGGCAGCAGCGCGGTGAGGAAGCCCGCCGTCATGTCGACCGGCAGCCACCTCAGATCCCGCCAGGTCGCCGGGTCGCGCAGCAGCGCGAACGTACGCGTCCACGGATTGGCGTCCTCGGGGATCGGCCGGTAGGCCGTGGGGATCTTCACTCCGCACCACTGCGCGGCCAGCACTCGCCGCCAGTCCGCGAACGCCCGCACTCCGGCCAGCACCCACGGCGTGGTCACGAGCCCGATCCCGATCGGTATCAACGCCATGGACACCAGGGAGAGCGTGAAACAGAGCACCGTCCCCGGCAATAACACCAGCGCCAGCCCGAGCCCTCGTACCGCCGCGAGCCCTACCCCCCGCACCCTGGTGGAACCGCTGCCGCTCTTCGTCTCGATGGTCGTCATGGCGTCAGTCTCGCCGAGGGGGCGGTGGGGGGCACGGGGTTTGGACTCCGGATCAGGGGGGTGGTGCCAGGTACACCTCCGCCGCTCGCCAGCACCTTCGCCTCCACCTCCGGATCGAGGCCCTTGGCCGTCCGGTCCGGCCGCTGTGGGGCCGTACCGCCGATGCCCTTCAGCCACTTCCAGGTATCGGTCACGGTGTCGGCGACGGGCCGGCAGTCCAGTCCCGTCGCCAGCGCGCGGGAGACGTCCGCGGTGTGCAGGGCGTCGTGCAGGTCGCTGTCCGGCGGTACCCACACCGGCAGCTGGACCCACGGCTCGATGCCCGCCTCAAGGATCACGTCCGGGTCGGTCCACCGCAGCTCGGCCGGACCGCCGGTGGCGCGCACGCAGGCGTCGAGCAGGGTGCCCATGGTGGCGTGCCCCCGCGGGCTGATGAGGTTGTACGGTCCGCTCAACTCCCGCTCCACCGCACCGAGGATCCACGCGGCGAGGTCACGGACATCGACGTATTGGAGGGGCAGGTCGCGTGGGCCGGGCGCCAGGACGGGCCCACCGCGGGCCATCCTGCCCAGCCACCACGGCAGCCGCCCGACGTTCTCGTACGGCCCGAGGATCAGCCCGGCCCGCACGAGCAGCGAACGGTCCGCGCCGAAGGCCTCCACGGCGGCCAGCTCGCCGCCCCGCTTGTCCCGGGCGTAGTCGGTCTGCTCGGCGCCGGCCAGGGCGCCCTCCACCAGGGGCGCGTCCTCGTCGTATCCGGCGGGCCGGGGCCACTCGTACACCGAGCTGCTCGACACGTACACGTACCGCCCGGCGCGGCCCCGCAGCAGCCGCGCCGTGTCCCGTACGGCGCGGGGCGCCGCCGACCAGGTGTCGACGACGGCGTCCCATTCCCCCTCCGCGAGGGCGGCGAGCCCGTCGGGCGCGGTGCGGTCTCCGTGCAGCGACCGCACACCGGCGGGCGGCGCGTGCCGTCCCCGGTGGAAGACGGTCACCTCCCAGCCGCGCCCGAGGGCCGCCTCGGCGACGGCCCGTCCCACGAACTCGGTCCCACCCAGCAGCAGAAGTCTCATGCCGGTGACTCTGCCCGCCCGGACGGCGGCACGGAACGGGATTCTGCCGTCGGCAGAGGGTCAACGCCCCGTCGGCGGCGCGTACTTGTACCCGACCCGGCGTACGGTCTGGATCGCCTTCCGGTGCTCGGCGCCCAGCTTGCGGCGCAGGCGGGCGATGTGGACGTCGACGGTACGGCCGTCGCCCACATGTCCGTACCCCCACACCGTGGTGACCAACTGGTCGCGGCTGTACACCCGGTAGGGGTGGGTGACGAGGTGGGCGAGCAGCTCGAACTCCAGGTAGGTGAGGTCGAGTTCGCGCCCGTCGACCTCGGCGGTGCGCTGCGCGGTGTCGACCCGCACGAGCGGGTCGTCGGCGGCCCCGGCACCCGTCTCCGGCCGCTCGGGCACCGCCGGCGGCGCGAACGGCGGCTGCTGGTCGGCCGGGACCAGCACCAGGTACCCGACCATCGGCGGCCGGCCCGGCAGGGTGGGCAGGGTGTGCGGGGGCGCGGGCAGCAAGGTGGCGCCCGGCGGCAGGAAGTCCGCGACGTTCACCACCTCGTCCCGGTCGACGGCCCGCAGCCGGTGCCGGGCGGGGGCGTTCAGGGGTGCGGTGGAGGGGAGGGAGCGAGTGGTCGCCATGAGGGGTCAGCTCTTTTCGCGCGAGAGGTTCGTCAGGGGACGTACGTCGTTGCGCGCCGGCCGAAGGCCGAGGAGTGGCTTTAGAGGGCCGGCGCGTTCACCGCGCGACAACACTCCCGGTCGAAGTCGTGGTGCTGACGGGAGGGCCAGAAGGGCTCGAGGTCACGGCGACCCGTCGCGGAGATCTTCTGGAAGCTGGCCATGCCCCCATTGAAGCAGACGCGCTCCTCCCGGTGGACCTTCTCTCACTGCTTGGACGCACCCATGACACACGCGAGGGGGCGCCCACCGTCCTCTTGGGTTCTAGGAGTCGTTGCAACACCCCAGTTCAAGGGGTGCGATGGACTTCGAGATCCGTAAGGACCGGGAGAGGCCTCAGGGCAGGAAGAAGCTCGCCAGGGAGCGGGAGGCATACTCCCGGCTCATGCAGCAGGGTGTGAGCAACCGGGAAGCGTGCCGGATCGTCGGGATCGACCGCCGGACCGGCCAGAAGTGGCGCAACGGTCGTCAGGCATACGGTAACCGGAAGGCGCTGCCACCGATCAACGCGGTGGCAGCGCCCTGCGGGCCGTCCCGGTACCTGCGCGAGGAAGACCGCATTCACATCGCCGACCGGCTGCGGGAGAAGGCGACCGTGCGGGCGATAGCCGCGGAGCTGGGCCGCAGCCCGTCGACGGTCAGCCGGGAGATCCGCCGCAACCGTCACCCGACGGGCGGCCAGTACCGCCCGCACGCGGCCCAGGCCCGTGCCGATGCCCGCCGGCCCCGTCCGAAGCCCGGGAAGATCGGCCAGAACCCGCAGCTGCGCAACTTCATCCAGGACCACCTGGACCTACGGTGGAGCCCGGAGCAGATCTGTCAGGCTCTGCGGGCACGGTTTCCCCAGCGGCCGGAGATGCACGTGGTCCACGAGACGGTCTACCAGGCCCTCTACGTCCAGGGCCGGGGTGAGCTGCGCCGCGAACTGGCCCGCGCCCTGCGCACCGGACGCGCCCGGCGCAGACCTCGCCGCCAGGCCCAGCAGCGCCGGCCCCGGTTCGCCACCCCGATGGTCATGATCAGCGAGCGTCCGGCCGAAGCCGAGGACCGGGCGGTCCCCGGGCACTGGGAGGGCGATCTCATCATCGGCAAGGACGGAAAGTCGGCGATCGGTACCCTGGTCGAGCGGGCCACCCGCTACGTCATGCTCCTGCATCTGCCCGGCGACCACGGCGCCGAGAGCGTTCGCGACGCGCTGGTCACCACGGTCCGGACCCTGCCGTCCCACCTGCGACGGTCCCTGACGTGGGACCAGGGCTCGGAAATGGGCAGCCACGGCGCGTTCACCATCGCCACCGACGTCCCGGTCTACTTCTGCGATCCGGCCAGCCCCTGGCAGCGCGGCTCGAACGAGAACACCAACGGCCTGCTCCGGCAGTACTTCCCCAAGGGCACCGACCTCGCCGTCCACACCCGCGAGCACCTCGACGCCGTCGCCGCCGAGCTGAACGGCCGCCCACGCAAAACGCTCGGCCGGGAAACCCCAGCCGAGCGCCTGCATAAACTGCTCACCGCCTGATCAACACAACCACGTGTTGCGACGACACCTAGAAACCGCCCCTGGTGGGCGCCCCCTCGACGAGCCGTGGGGCGGGATCAGACCTGGCCGGCCTTCTCCAGCGCGGAGCAGCAGGTGTCGACGATCAGCCGGGTCACCACGTACGGGTCGACGTTGGCGTTCGGACGGCGGTCCTCGATGTAGCCCTTGCCGTCCTTCTCGACCTGCCACGGGATACGGACCGAGGCACCACGGTTCGAGACACCGTACGAGTACTCGTTCCACGGGGCGGTCTCGTGCAGACCGGTCAGACGGTCGTCGATGCCGGCGCCGTAGTTCTTGACGTGGTCGAGCGGCTTCGAGCCCTCACCCAGCGACTCGGCCGCGGTGATGATCGCGTCGTAGCCCTCGCGCATCGCCTTGGTGGAGAAGTTGGTGTGCGCACCGGCGCCGTTCCAGTCGCCCTTCACCGGCTTCGGGTCCAGGGTGGCGGCGACGCCGAAGTCCTCGGCGGTGCGGTAGAGCAGCCAGCGGGCCACCCACAGGTGGTCGGAGACCTCCAGCGGGGAGACCGGGCCGACCTGGAACTCCCACTGGCCGGGCATGACCTCGGCGTTGATGCCGGAGATGGCGAGACCCGCCTTGAGGCAGTTCTCCAAGTGCGCCTCGACGATGTCACGGCCGAAGATCTCGTCCGCGCCGACACCGCAGTAGTAGCCGCCCTGCGGGGCCGGGAAGCCACCCTTGGGGAAGCCGAGCGGGTAGCCGTCCTTGAAGAAGGTGTACTCCTGCTCGATGCCGAAGATCGGCTCCTGGGAGGCGAACTTCTCGGCGACCTCGGTGAGCGCGGCACGCGTGTTGGACTCGTGCGGCGTCATGTCGATGTTGAGGACCTCGCACAGGACGAGGATGTCGTCGCCGCCACGGATCGGGTCGGGACAGGAGAAGACCGGCTTGAGCACGCAGTCCGAGGCGTGGCCCTCGGCCTGGTTCGTGGAGGACCCGTCGAAGCCCCAGATCGGCAGCTCCGCACCCTTGGCGTCACCGGCCATTATCTTCGTCTTGGAACGGAGCTTGGCCGTCGGCTCGGTGCCGTCGATCCAGATGTACTCAGCCTTGAAGGTCACGGGCCACATCCTTCGGGGGTGGGTCTCTAGGCGCACTTGCGGGTGCTGCGGCGCTGCGGCACTGAAACGCCGCGCTTGTCGCCCGCGAGCCTGTCAACAGGCGATTTCCCGGCCATTGCTCGAATGTGAACCCCGTGTTACCTGGTGGTTCTGTGCTGCGATTCACGCTGTGAGGGTGCTTGCGGGGAGGGGTGCGGCAGAGTGAGAGGCCACAGAGCCGGTGACCGGCCCTGTGGGCACCCGCGGAACCGGACGGCGGGGCAGCTCGTATGCGATGGGAATGCGAGGGGAATGGAGGGGAATGCGAGGGGAATGACGACCCGGCGCGGGGATCACTCCCCCTCGGCCGCCGCCTCCCGCATCCCGCCCAGGAACCCCCGGATCGCGGCGAGTTCCCGCTCGTCGTACCCCTGAAGCAGGTCCACCGCCCGTCCGATCAGGGGACCGAAGAAGTCCCACCCGAGTTCCACGGCGCCCTCGCTCACCTCGATCACGACCTTCCGCCGGTCCCGCTCGCCGCGCACCCGCCGCACATGCCCGGCCCGCTCCAGCCGGTCGACCAGCGCGGTCGTCCCCGCCGAGTTCAGCCCGAGCACGGCCCCGAGCCGCCCGGCGGTCATCTCCTCACCCGCGCGCGAGGCGTCCATGAGGGCGATCAAGGCGCGGACGTCCGTCGGATGCATGGCGTTGCGGTTCGCGAAGCGCGCACTGTGCAGGCCCAGTTCGACGGTCACCGCCCGCAGCAGATGGACGATTTCCATCTCGGGTCCCTGGTTCGGCATGGCCTTCCTCCGGCTATCATCTCGCTCACCGAGTATCTCGCTGGGCGAGATAATAGGGGAGTGGTCACTCGTGGGCGTCCGAGGTGTGTACGACATCGACGGCTTCCGGGCCGCGTACGACAAGGTCATGGCCAAGTGGCCGGCCGGGCGGGAGGCGGTGAGCGTTCCCACGCCGTTCGGCACCACGTACGTCAACGTGTGCGGCCCCGCCGACGCGCCCCCGCTCGTCCTCCTGCCGGGCGGCGGGGGAGCGACCTCCGCGTCCTGGTACGCCCAGGCCGCCGACCTCACCCGCACCCGCCGTCTTTACGCCGTCGACCTGATCGGCGCCCCGGGCCGCAGCGAACCGGCCCCCGGCCGTCACCCCCGCACGGTCGCCGACCTGGCCGACTGGCTGGACGCCCTCCTCGACGGCCTCGGCATCGCGGAGGCCGACCTCGGTGGGCACTCGTACGGCGCCTGGATCGCCCTGCACTACGCCCTGCGCGCGCCCACCCGTGTGCGCCGCCTGTTCCTCCTGGACCCGACCCAGTGCTTCGCCGGGTTCAAGGCGGCGTACCTGCTGCACGCCCTGCCGATGCTGTTGCGGCCCACGCCGCGCCGCGTCCGCGCCTTCCTGGAGTGGGAGACCGGGGGAGCGGCCCTGGACCCGGACTGGCTCCGGCTCCAGGAGGCGGCCGCCGGCTTCCCCTCCGCCAAGCCGGTGACCGGCCCGCGCCCGGCCCCGGACGCGCTGCGCGGACTGGACGTGCCGGTCCTGCTGCTCCTGGCCGGGAACAGCAGGACTCATGACCAAGACACGTACGAGGTGGCGAAGCGGGCGGATGCGCTGCTGCCGCGGGTCGAGACAGACGTACTGCCCGGTGTGTCCCACCACGCGGTGCCGCAGACCGCACCCCCCGAACTGGCCCGCCACCTCAGCGATTTCCTCGATCTGTGAGCCTCACCCCACCTTCTCGATCACGGCCCGGCGGATCAGGAACTTGCCGGGCTCACGGACCTGTTCGAAGGCCGCGTTGTTGAGCAGCGCGCAACTGCCGGAGACCGAAGTGACCTCCACCGTCGTGGACTTGTCGTTGTCCAGGTTGGTGACCTTCAGCTTCGTACCGGCCGGGAACTGGTTGCTGGACGCGGCCGGGGCGCCGCCCTCGCCGGACAGGGTGACGGTCGAGCCGTCGCACACCTGCTCACCGGTGGCCGCGGGGGCGCTCGTCGGGGGCTGCGCGGCTTCGGCCGCCTGCGAGGGCTGCGCGGCCTGGGAGTCCTGAGCCGACTCCCCGACCACGCATCCGGACGCCTCCTGCTTGCGCTGGATCTCCGCGATGACCGCCTCGCGGTTGGCGATCCTGGCCTCGGACTGCGCGTCCGGAGCGGCCCGCTGACCGTCGATGAACTTCTGGTTGTTGCCGAGCGCGGTGGCGAGCCCCTGGCAGACGGCCGAGTCCGCCGCGGACTGCGGCCCCGCGGCGTTCGAGGTGCTCGCCATGACGAAGGCACCGCCTCCCGCGACCGCCGCCGCGCCGACCAGCAGCGCGGCCTTCTTTCTCGTGCCGAGTGTTCTCCTGCGCGACATGCGCGTCTCCTGAGAGGTCGGGGAGCGTACGCCGCTATGTACGAGATACCGAACGAAGTTACTCAGCGGTTACAGGAGTCAACGAAGTAACCTGCGTCACATATTGGTGTGGGGGTGTGAGGGATCGTCAGCTCTCAACTCGGGACGCTGCATCCCGAACGGCTTCGTCGGTGCGGCCCACCACCGCCGTACCGTCGTCCGCCGTGATGATCGGCCGCTGGATCAGCTTCGGATGTTCGGCGAGGGCCTTGACCCAGCGGTCGCGCGAGGATTCGTCCCGCGGCCACTCCTTCACTCCGAGCTCCTTGGCGACGGCCTCCTGGGTGCGGGTGATGTCCCACGGTTCGAGACCAAGCCGCTCCAGCACGTCCCGGATCTCGTCCTCGCTCGGTACGTCCTCCAGATAGCGGCGGACGGTGTAGTCCGCGCCCTCGGCGTCGAGGAGTTCGATCGCGCTGCGGCACTTCGAGCAGGCCGGATTGATCCAGATTTCCATGCCGCCAACGGTACGCGAAAACCCGTCCTCCACCTGCGTCACAGTACCCCCGAAAGCCCTTGTGGCCAGGGGCGATTGTCAGTGCCGGGCAGTAGAATAGAAGCAGTGTTCGAGGGTGTCGCCGGGGTCGCCGAAGTCCCCGGGCCGGCGCCCTGACCGCGACAGGAGGATGCCTGTGCCCGCTGCCGCTCTGAAGTCGAAGCCGTTGCCCACCCAGTCCACCGCGAAGCGCCCCGTCCTGCTCGACATGCCGTACGCGCCCATGGAGAAGCGGCCGCTGCCGCCGGGGCGGCCGCGTGAGTGGTACGTCACTCACAACCGCCGCCTCAAGGCGATGCGCCTCGCGATCGCCCTGCTCGACTCGGGCGTGTACGTGCCCAACCAGGCCCGCAACGAGACGATCCGGAGCACGGCGGAGATGATCGGCGTCCACCCGCCGTCGGACACGACGTGCCACATGGTGCGGGCGTTCATGCGTTACTCGCGCTGAGCCGGTTGTGCCGGGTGCCCTGTGTTTCGGGGTGCCCGGCACTTTCGGAACTCGCGTTGTGAGTCCGGAGGTACGGCCATAAGGTCACCGGCATGTCCTTACGTCTTCGTATGCGTCAAGCACTGCCGGAAGCGATGCGCGCCCGTGACAAGGCCGCGGTGAGCGCACTGTGCGCAACGCTTGCCGCCCTGGACAACGCTGAGGCGGTGCCGGTGGACGACGCCGACCTCCGCGGCTTGGCCCTCGAGCAGTCGCCGGTCGGTGTCGGCGTCACCGAAGCGGCGCGGCGTGAGCTGAGCGAGCGTCATGTGGTCGATGTCGTACGCGCCGAGGCCGCCGAGCGACTGGAGGCGGCGGCGCGGTTGACCGCGCATGCCGACCGCGCCGCTCGGCTCCGTGCGGAGGCCGCCGTGCTGCTTCGGCTCCTCGACGGTCCCGGCACCGCATAGGACACGGCGTCGGCGTCGCATAGGACACGGTGTCGCATAGGACGCGGTGTCGCCTCACTCCTCGCAGCACGCGCTACGTACGCAATGCGTACGGGAAATATGCGCTGTCCGTACGCTTAAGGGGCTAGGGTGTGGGCAGGAGGTGTCGAATGTCCGAGTTGTTCGACGCGGTCGACGCGTTGGTCGCATCCCGGTCCCCGCTGCCGCCGCCGGTGGAACGCAAGCGGCTGCGACAGGCGCACGGCCTGACGCTGGACGAGGTGTCCGCGGCGCTGAAGGTCCGCCGCGCCACGGTCAGTGGCTGGGAGTCCGGCAAGACGGAGCCGCGGCCGCCGGAGCGTGACGCGTACGCGCGGCTGCTGAACAAGCTCGCGGAGCTCTATCCCGCCGACCCCAACGCCGGCGCGCCCGGGCAGGACACGGCGGCGCCCGAGACCTCCACCGGCGCGCCCGCCCCGGCGACGCAAGCGCGGACATCGTCCGCGGCCCCGGCGCCCGAGGCAGCGGCCGTGACCGCTGCCGAGAACATCCGCCCCCACCCCGCCACCACGGCCCCGACCGCCGCGTCGCGCCGCCCGGGTGCGAAGAAGGCCGCTCCCGCCAACACCCCGGCAGACGGCGCCGACCCGCGTTTCGGGAACGGGCCGCTCGCGGTCGTCGACGTCGCGGACGGCCAGGTCCTCGCGTACTGCGTCGGCGGCCTGGTCCTGGACGTACCCGCCAAGTCCCTCCCGTCCCTGGTCGACTGGACCCTCAAGGAGGCGAGGCTGGGGCAGCCGAAGCTGTCCGGGCCGGGCAAGGACGCCGACCCGCTGCTCGTACTCACCGAATCCGCGCTGGAGCGCTACGGTCTGCCGGTCGCCCTCACCGAGGAGGAGCGGCTTGCCGGGCGGATCCCGGAGGGCCACAAGGTCATCAAGCAACTGGCGCGCGCGGAGTGGAAGCTGACGAAGCGCGGGTTCGGACCGTGGGCGCGGATCTACCGCCCGGCGCAGGGCTCGGAGCGGAACTGCGTGCAGCTGTGTATCCCGTCATGGCACGCGCTCGACACCCGCCACTGGGGCGAGGCCGGGCAGCTTCCGCCGGCGGAACTCGCCCGGCTCCTGGGCACGTACGCGTCCCGGGTGATGACGCCGCGCGGCTCCACCGCCGTCACGGGCCTGGAGCTGATGACCGCGCTGCACCCGCCGACCCGCGCCTCCGAGCCCGACGCCGACGGCAAACGGCACTCCGAGCACAACCCCGGCAGCCTGGGCAAGGACCCGGTGGACTGCGCGCCGTGTGAGGCGCCCGACGGGCATCCGCTGCTGAAGAACCTGCCGCGCTTCCACATCCGCGGCCCGGCGGAGAAGCTGTTCGAGGAGGCGTACGACTGGGCGCGTCCGCTCACCGACGCCGAATGCCTGCGCCGGAACCTGGTGGGCATCGACGTGAACATGGCCTTCGCCGCCGGAGCGAACGGCCTGGTCGTCGGCCTCGGCAAGCCGACGCCCATCAAGCAGCCGGTGTTCGACCCGAAGCTGCCCGGCTCGTGGCTGGTCGACCTCTCCCACGTCGACCTGTCGCGGGTGAAGGTCGGCAAGGAGTGGGCGGAGTTGGACAGCGAGCTGTTGCCCAGTCCGTTCACACCGAAGGGCGAGCGGCCCGAGGGGCCGGCCTGGTACGCGACGCCGACCGTCGCCTACGCGGTGGAGCTCGGGTACGAAGTGCGCCCGGTTCAGGCGTGGGTGCGCTACGACAACGGCCGCTACCTGGACGCCTGGTACAACCGCCTGCGCGACGCGTACATCGCCACCATGGCCGACCTCGGGGTGCCCGCCGACCTGTCGCCGGAGGACTTCCTGAAGGCGATGGACGGCTACCGGCAGCGCGACCCGGAACTGGCGATCGTGGTGTCCGCGATCAAGGCGACCGTCAAGGGGGGCCTCGGCAAGCTGCGCGAGCGGCCACGGGGCGAGGGCTGGCGGCCCGGCGAGCCGTGGCGGGCGCTGGCCCGGCCGACGTGGCGCCCGGACATCCGCGCCGCCGTCATCTCCCGCACGCGGGTCAACATGCACCGCAAGATCCTCAAGCACGCCGCCTTCACCGGCCAGTACCCGGTCGCGATCCTCTCCGACTGCGCCGTGTACGCGGTCGACGGCGAATCGCCGCTGGACTTCCTGCCCTACCGGGACGGCAAGCCGCTGCCGGGCGGCTTCAAACTCGGCGTGAACCCGGGCCTGGTCAAGTGGGAGGGCACCCAGAGCGTGCTGTGGGGCGAGGGCGTCCGCGAGCAGTTCGACGCACCGGAGCTCAACCTCGCCCGGTACATCAAGGACGGCACCGTCACCGACCAGGACAGCGGGGAGTAGCCAGGCGATGAGCATGTTCGGGGACGGCCTGGAACAGGCGGTGCAGAAGGCGTTCACCCGCCCGATCCCGAAGTCGGCCGGCGCGCGGATGAGGTACCTGGTCAAGCAGCTCAAGGGCACCAGGGCCGTCGCCCAGATGCTGCGGATCTCCCAGCGCACCGTCGAGCGGTACGTGAGGGACCAGATCAAGAAGCCGCGCCCGGACCTCGCCGCCCGCATGGAAGCCGAGGTGAAGAAGCGGTGGCAGCCGCAGATCCGCGCCAAGGCCAAGGAACGGGCGGCGACCACCGGCGGCATCGTCATCGACACCCGCGCCCGCATCGGCTACACCGCCCCGATCGGCTCCACCGATGAGGACCGCCTCCGGCACCTGACGGTCGCGCTGCCGCCGCAGTACGCCGCCCGCCTCTTCGACGCCCAGGAGCAGGGCGCCACCGACCAGCGGCTGCGGGAGATCGCCGCCGAAGCACTCAAGGAGGTCTACTTCCAGGACGGCGGCCGCCGCGCCGGCCAACTGGAGGAGGTCCGCTTCACCGACATCGAGCACCTCGACTTCGACCTGTAGGTACTGGTCCGCCGCCTCCCCGGGAAAAACAAGATGCACCCGGAGTGACCGCCTCCCTACGCTGGACAAGCGTTGCGGAGTCAGCCACACCGCTTCCCGCAGGATCGGCACCGCCCTGCGGACCGGGGGCTACTCTCTACGCACCGTCGGCCGGACGCCCTCCCCAAGCGCCCGCCAGGACACCGCACCGATCACCGCTCGGACCAACCCACGCCCACGGAGGCCCGTCATGGGCACCATCGTCATATCCGGGACCGTCGTCCTGGTCGTTCTGGGATTCGGAAACCACGTCTGGTGGCTCGCCGCCGTCGCCGTGCTCTTCCTGTACGTGCAGTACGGGCGCGGCGCGTCCTCGACGTCCTCCTCGGGAGGAGCATCGTCGGGTGGAGCCTCGGGGCCCGTGCCCGGCGACTACCGCGCGTACCGCGACCGCCGTGACCGGCAGGCCAAGTGGGAGCGCCGCTACCGCCGCGAGCGCCCCTTCGAGTCCCGTCGGCAGGCCCGCGAGAAGGGCAAGTGAGACCTGTAGGGCCGGCCCTCGACCCGTAGGGCCGCCCCTCGTCACAGACCGGGGGCGCCCCACACCGGGAACCAGCGGTTGAGGTCCTGCTCGATGCGCAGGTCGTTCGCGAGCGCCGCCTTCACCCTCAGTTCCAGCGCGTTGTCGCGCCGCTGCGCCTCGCCGGGCAGCGGCGCGAACGGGTAGAAGGAGCCGCGCTTGTAGAGGTAGACCAGCGCGAGCCGACGGCCTTCCGGGTCCGTGAAGCCGGCCAGTGAGCACAGCAGTTGCGGGCCGAAGCCGTTGACCTCCATCGAACTGTTCACCGCGTGCAGGTCGTTGACCAGGAGCGGCAGTTGGTCGGGTGTGCGCTCCGACACCAGCCACGAGTACCCGTAGGCGTCCCGCCGCAGCTCCACCGGAGGTCCTTCGCGGTCGATGTCCGCGTCCAGCAGGGCCTGGACCTCGCGGTGCGTCTGTTCGAAGGCGGCGCCCTCGACCGTGGCGAAGCACACCGCGCCCCGCCCGGTCGGGGTGAAGGAGGCGGCCGCCTCCAGGGTCACCGCCGCCGACGGCAGCGCGAAGAGCTGGTCGAGGTCGGGCGCGACCGGTTTCGTCCGCCCGAGCAGGATGTCCAGCAGCCCCATGCTCAGTCCGCCCTCCCCGGGGTGGCCGCCTCGCCCAGCTCGCCGGAGATGCGCCCGAGCTGTTCCAGCCGCTGCTCCAGGCTCGGGTGGGTCGAGAAGAGGTGCGCGATGCCCGGCTCGGAGCCCAGCGCCGGGGTGAAGTAGAAGGCGTTGAAGGCCTGCGCGGTCCGCAGGTCCTTGGTCGGGATCCGGGCGATGTCGCCCGAGACCTTGGTCAGCGCGGACGCCAGTGCCGAGGGACGGCCGGTGAGCAGCGCCGCCGCCCGGTCAGCCGCCAGCTCCCGGTACCGGGACAGGGCCCGGATCAGCAGGAAGCTGATCGCGTACACGGCCGCCGACACGCCCATCACGGCGGCGAAGACGACGGCGGTGTTCTGGTCCCGCCGCCCGCCGCCGAACAGCTGCGAGTAGAAGGCGAACCGCACGATCAGCCCCGCGATCACGCCCAGGAAGGACGCGATCGTGATCACGGCGACGTCCTTGTGCGCCACGTGCGACAGCTCGTGCGCGAGCACGCCCTCCAGCTCCGCGGGGTCCAGCCGCCGTAGCAGACCGGTGGTCACGCAGACGACGGCGTTGTCGGGATTCCGGCCGGTCGCGAACGCGTTCGGCATGTCCATCTCCGACACGGCGACCACCGGCTTGGGCATGTCGGCGATCGCGCACAGCCGGTCGACCACCGCGTGCAGCTCGGGATACTCCTCGCGCTCCACCACGCGCCCGCGCATCGCGAACAGCGCGATCCGGTCGGAGAACCAGTACTGCGCGCCGAGCATCGCCGCCGCGATCACGACGACCAGCACCCACGACTTCAGCAACACGATCAACGCGGCCATGAAGGCCACGTACAGGAGTCCGAGCAGGAACAGCGTGACCGTCATGCGCACGGTCAGGCCGCGATCGCTTCGGAAGCGGCTCTGCATCTTGCATCACCCCGCAGTCAGGCACTCGCCCCACTGCCCAGTGTGCACCCGTCCCTTCCCATGAGGCGGTCGCGATCAGCCCTAGGACCAGCAAAGACTCACGGTTGCAGCGGCTCTAGTACGGGGAGCGGAAGTTCGCGTACCCCAGCAGCAGGATGATCGCCGCCACGCTGCCGAGCACGATGGCCGTCGATATCCACGACGACCGGCGCGGCTTCACCGGGTCGGGGTCGGCGCGGAAGGGTTGCGGCGCGGGCGGGTTCTCCTTCCAGCGCGCGGCCAGCATCCGGGCCCGCGCGGAGGGCTCCTTGTGCTCGGCCTTGTCGGCCCACTTGAGGTCGAACTCCCGCTCAGCGTCGTCCTGTTCGGACATTCCCGTAACCCCCGCCATCAGTGTCGAACAGCAGTACCAGAATACGACGGCGCCCCCGCCCTGAGAAACAGGAACGGGGGCGCCGGACTGGGCTCACGCGTGACTCACGCGTCGGTCACGCGTGGTCCGATCACACGTCGAAGTAGAGCTCGAACTCGTGCGGGTGCGGACGCAGCTGCAGCGGCGCGATCTCGTTCGTGCGCTTGTAGTCGATCCACGTCTCGATCAGGTCCGGCGTGAAGACGTCGCCCTGGAGGAGGAACTCGTGGTCGGCCTCGAGGGAGTCGAGGACGGCCGGGAGGGAGGTCGGGACCTGCGGGACGCCCGCGTGCTCCTCGGGAGCCAGCTCGTACAGGTCCTTGTCGATCGGCTCGGCCGGCTCGATCTTGTTCTTGATGCCGTCCAGGCCGGCCAGCATCAGCGCCGAGAAGGCCAGGTACGGGTTGCCGGACGAGTCCGGGGCACGGAACTCGACGCGCTTGGCCTTCGGGTTCGAGCCGGTGATCGGGATACGCATCGCGGCGGAGCGGTTGCGCTGCGAGTACACCAGGTTCACCGGCGCCTCGAAGCCCGGCACCAGGCGGTGGTACGAGTTCACCGTCGGGTTGGTGAAGGCCAGCAGCGACGGGGCGTGCTTGAGGATGCCGCCGATGTAGAAGCGGGCGGTGTCCGACAGGCCGGCGTAGCCCTGCTCGTCGTAGAAGAGCGGCTCGCCGTTCGCCCACAGCGACTGGTGGACGTGCATGCCCGAGCCGTTGTCACCGAAGATCGGCTTCGGCATGAAGGTCGCGGTCTTGCCGTTGCGCCAGGCGACGTTCTTCACGATGTACTTGAAGAGCTGCAGGTCGTCGGCGGCGTGCAGCAGCGTGTTGAACTTGTAGTTGATCTCGGCCTGGCCGGCGGTGCCCACCTCGTGGTGCTGGCGCTCGACCTGGAGGCCGGCCTTGCCCAGCTCCAGGGAGATCTCGGCGCGCAGGTCGGCGAAGTGGTCGACCGGCGGGACCGGGAAGTAGCCGCCCTTGTAGCGGACCTTGTAACCGCGGTTGTCCTCCAGCGCACCGGTGTTCCAGGCGCCCGCCTCGGAGTCGATGTGGTAGAAGGACTCGTTCGACGTGGTGGCGAAGCGCACGCTGTCGAACACGTAGAACTCGGCCTCGGGGCCGAAGTACGCGGTGTCGGCGATCCCGGTGGAGGCGAGGTAGGCCTCGGCCTTCTTCGCCACGTTGCGCGGGTCACGGCTGTACTGCTCGCCGGTGATCGGGTCGTGGATGAAGAAGTTGATGTTCAGCGTCTTGTCGCGGCGGAAGGGGTCGACCCGGGCGGTCGACAGGTCCGCGCGCAGCGCCATGTCGGACTCGTGAATGGCCTGGAATCCACGGATCGAGGATCCGTCGAAGGCGAGCTCGTCGTCCGGGTCGAACGCCTCGACGGGCACCGTGAAGTGCTGCATGACGCCCGGCAGGTCGCAGAAGCGGACGTCGATGAACTTGACGTCCTCGTCCGCGATGAACTTCTTGGCCTCGTCGGCGTTCTGGAACATCCAGCTCCTCCTACTCCCGGCCGTTCCTTGCCGGGGTGGTAGTTCGTTCGTGCGGCCAGTGCGGTGGCACACGCTGACCTCGACCCTAGGGACGGGTGATTTCTCAAGCGTGACCCATTTGTTTCGTGCACGTTAACCGGACATCGTACTGCGCACCCCACCTGTCCGTATCGCGAAACGGGCGCAGTACCGTGGACGCGTGGACAAGAGGGAAGCAATCGGATCGTGGCTCTCGGGCCCCCGCGCGGCGGCCGAGGAAGCGGGTGTGGACTTCGGATACCGGGGCGAGCAGCTCGGCCTGCCGGAGGACGGGCCGGGTTCGATCGCCCGCCCGGGACGGCGCCTCGGCGCACTGGCCGTGGACTGGGGAATGAGCGCTCTGATTGCATCCCAATTGATCACTCAGAGCTATGACCAGACGTCGTCCAACTGGGCGCTGCTGATCTTCTTCGTGATGAGCGTCCTGACGCTCGGCACGATCGGCTTCACCCCCGGCAAGCGCCTCTTCGGCCTGCGCGTGGCCGCCCTGGACACCGGCACGGTCAACCCCCTGCGCGCCCTGCTGCGCACGGTCCTGTTGTGCCTCGCGCTCCCGGCGCTGATCTGGGACCGCGACGGCCGGGGCCTGCACGACCGGCTGGCTCGCACCGTGGAAGTGCGCATCTAAGGGGCTCTACGACGAATCTAAGGGGCTCTACGACGAATCTAAGGGGCTCTACGACGAAGGGGGCGCCCGGGTGTCGACCGGGCGCCCCCTTCGTCGTAGAGCGGAGTCAGCGGGCCTTCGGTCCGCCCTTCGGCAGCTTCATGCCCTTCGGCATCGGCCCCTTCGGCAGCGGCATGTTGCTCATCAGGTCGCCCATGGCCCGCAGCCGGTCATTGGTGGCGGTCACCTGCGGACCGGTCAGCACGCGCGGCAGCTTCAGCATGGTCGTGCGCAGCTTCTTCAGCTCGACCTGTCCCTCGCCCGTGCCGACGACCAGATCGTGCACCGGCACGTCCGCGACGATCCGGTTCATCTTCCGCTTCTCGGCGGCCAGCAGGCTCTTCACGCGGTTCGGGTTGCCCTCGGCGACCAGGACGATGCCTGCTTTGCCGACGGCCCGGTGCACCACGTCCTGACTGCGGTTCATCGCCACCGCGGGGGTCGTGGTCCACCCCCGGCCGACATTGTCGAGTACCGCCGCGGCCGCGCCCGGCTGGCCCTCCATCTGCCCGAAGGCCGCTCGCTCGGCCCGGCGCCCGAACACGATCGCCGACGCGAGGAAGGCGAGCAGGAGGCCCAGAATGCCGAGATAGATGGGGTGACCGATCAAGAAACCGATCGCGAGGAAGACACCGAAGGTGACGATTCCGACTGCCGCGAGTACAAGACCGATCTTCTTGTCGGCCCTGCGGGTCATCTTGTAGGTCAGGGCGATCTGCTTCAGTCGCCCGGGGTTAGCAGCGTCCGCTGCAGTTTCCTTCCTCGCCATGCGACGAAGTCTACGTGGCCCCGGGAGCGCGGACGACGGCAGTGCCCGCCGGGGAAGGGGAGGGCGGGATTCAGGAGGGGGTGGCGAAGGTCTGCTCGAGCACGCGCTGGGCCTCGACCCTGTCCTTGGCGCGGCGGCGGTCCTCCAGTACGGACGTCCAGGCGTTGCGGCGGGCCGTGCGCTGACCGCTGCTCATGAGCAGGGACTCGACGGCACGGAGTGCGTCGGTGACGGACGGAATGGCTGTGGCGCGAACGGGCGCGGCCTGCATGATGGAGGTCCCCCCTCGATACCGCTTTGGGTATGGGTGTACGTGGCGTGATTTCAGGGTCACTGATTGGTGTTACCAGGGCATGACCGACCGGTCAAACACCAATGAAGCCTTGATGCGGCGCCCCCCAAAACGGACGCGGCCCTGACGTACGCCCTCATCTGCGAGGACGGTCAGGGCCGCGTCGTATCGGCCGCTACCGGCGAGTAGTTTCTTGTGCGCGAATTCACACGCTTGCGTCGCTCCCCGCTGGGCGAGGAGGGCGACGGTTTGTCAGGCAGGTCACACGGCCTGCGAGGCCACATAGGAGTCGCGCTTCTCCACGGCCATCTGGTACAGCCGCCCGGCGCGGTACGAGGACCGGACCAGCGGGCCGGACATCACGCCCGAGAAACCGATCTCCTCGGCCTCCTGCTTAAGCTCCACGAACTCGTGCGGCTTCACCCAGCGCTCCACGGGGTGGTGGCGCACGCTCGGGCGGAGGTACTGCGTGATGGTGACCAGCTCGCAGCCGGCGTCGTGCAGCTGCCGGAGCGCCTCGCTGATCTCCTCGCGGGTCTCGCCCATGCCGAGGATCAGATTGGACTTGGTGACCAGGCCGTAGTCGCGGGCCTCGGTGATGACCTTCAGCGAGCGGTCGTAGCGGAAGCCGGGGCGGATGCGCTTGAAGATCCGGGGGACCGTCTCGACGTTGTGCGCGAAGACCTCGGGGCGGGAGGCGAAGACCTCTTCGAGCAGATCCGGTACGGCGTTGAAGTCCGGGGCGAGGAGCTCGACCTTGGTGCGCCCGGCCTCGCGGCCGGCGGTCTGCTCGTGGATCTGCCGGACCGTCTCGGCGTACAGCCAGGCGCCGCCGTCCGGGAGGTCGTCGCGCGCGACACCGGTGATGGTGGCGTAGTTCAGGTCCATCGTGACCACGGACTCGCCCACGCGCCGGGGCTCGTCCCGGTCCAGCGCCTCGGGCTTGCCGGTGTCGATCTGGCAGAAGTCGCAGCGCCGCGTGCACTGGTCGCCGCCGATGAGGAACGTGGCCTCGCGGTCTTCCCAGCACTCGTAGATGTTGGGACAGCCGGCTTCCTGGCAGACGGTGTGCAGGCCCTCGCTCTTCACGAGGTTCTGCATCTTCGTGTACTCGGGACCCATTTTCGCCCGGGTCTTGATCCACTCGGGCTTGCGCTCGATGGGGGTCTGACTGTTACGGACCTCCAGGCGCAGCATCTTGCGTCCGTCGGGTGCGACTGCGGACACGTCGGCTCCCTGTAGCTTCGATTCTTCGGCGTACACCAGGGTACGCCCGTGCGTTTTCGGTCCCCGGGGTGGGCAACCTTGCGGAACCGTGGGCCATTCCCGCGCCCGGCGTCGGCGTGGGCGTTCGCTGGGGGCTCCGCCCCCAGACCCCCGGGCCTTTGCCCACCCACCACCCGTCTCGGTTGGTCGAGAGGCGCACCACATCCACCCCGTCGGGCGTGCAGTGATGAGCGCCGGTCAGCCACCTCCTACCCCGTCCGGCGTGCAGGGGCGGAGCCCCGCGGGGGTTCAGGGGGCGCAGCCCCCTGGCGGGGTCGAAGGGGCGGAGCCCCTGGGGATGGGACGGGTAGGGGCGGCGGGGGCGAGGAACACCCCGCGCCCCCCACCGGCGTGCTACGCCGACGCCCGCTCCACCACCCGCGGCCTCAGCTCCGCGTTCTCCAGCACATCCCGAAGGTGCCGCTCCACAACCGGCAGCACCTCGGCGATCGTCACGTCCCGGCCCAGCTCGTTCGCCAGCGACGTGACCCCCGCGTCACGAATCCCGCACGGGATGATCCGGTCGAACCACACGTTGTCGGGGTTCACGTTCAGCGAGAAGCCGTGCATGGTGACGCCCTTGGCCACCCGGATCCCGATCGCCGCGATCTTGCGGTCCTCGCGCCGCTGGCCGGCGTTGGAGGGCGCGTACTCCGGCCCGTTCAGCCGCGGGTCGAACTCGTCGTCGTGCAGGCGGGGATCGAAGTCCAGGGCGAGCCCACCGAGCGCCGGGCGCTGCTCGACCGGGTCGCCCAGCACCCACACCCCACTGCGGCCCTCGACCCGGGTCGTCTCCACACCGAACTCCGCGCACGTACGCAGCAGAGCCTCCTCCAGTCGCCGTACGTGCGCGACGACGTCCACCGGGCGCGGCAGCTTCTGGATCGGGTAGCCCACCAGCTGGCCCGGGCCGTGCCAGGTGATCTTGCCGCCGCGGTCCACGTCGATGACCGGCGTGCCGTCGAGGGGGCGCTCGTTGTCCGCCGTGCGCCGGCCGGCCGTGTAGACCGGCGGATGCTCCAGGAGCAGCAAGGTGTCGGGGACCTCGTCGGCGAAGCGCGCCGCGTGCACCCGGCGCTGCTCGTCCCACGCCTCCTGGTACTCGACGGCGTCCGGACCGAACCCCATGCGGACGAACCGCAACTCACTCACGGCAAGCGCCTCCCTAGAAGGTCGTAAGGCACGAAGGGTGCCTACGCCACTGTACGACTGGCTGTACGACCGCTCGCATGAGTGGCCCGTCCGGGTGACATCCGGAACGCCTGCGTCAGCCTCGCCCAGCAATCCTCACACGATCGGATGAATGAACGTCGAAGTGTGCGATCGACTGCTTACGCTCAGCTACATTCGCGCCGTTCACGAGGCCATAAGGGCTGCTCACAGGCAATCCGGGCACCGCAGGCACCACAGGGCCTCCGCGAGGCCCGAAGGCAGGAGACCGCACCGCAGATGACGGAACGACCCGCGCAGCGCACCCCCAACCGCCAGCTCGCCGCGCTCATCGCAGAAGCGGGGTTCTCCAACGCGGGACTCGCCCGTCGCGTGGACCAGCTCGGTCTCGAACACGGGCTTGATCTGAGATACGACAAGACCTCCGTGACCCGGTGGCTGCGCGGGCAGCAGCCCCGCGGCACCACCCCCGCCCTCATCGCCGAGGTCTTCACCCGCCGCCTCGGCCGCCGCCTGACCGCCCAGGACCTGGGCCTGGACGCCTGCGCCCCGGTCTACGCGGGCCTCGAATTCGCCGCCACCCCCGAAGAAGCCGTCGACATCGTCAGCGGGCTGTGGCGCAAGGACTCCGGCAGCCATGCCGAGCTCCGCAAGATCGCCTTCACTCCGGCCGGCCTGGTCGTCCCCAGCCGCGACTGGCTGATCGGCCGCCCCGACGACAAGGTCGCCCGCGGCGAACCCCCCGCCCGCGTCCCCGCCCAGGGCCGCCCGGCGGTGCCCCGGCAGCGCGGCCAGGCCGAACGCGGCCCCGGACACAAGGTCACCGGCGGTGACATCTCCGCCCTCCGCTCGGTCGGCGAGCTGTTCCGCTCCCTGGACGACATGTACGGCGGCGGCCACGCCCGCCAGGCCCTGGTGCGCTACCTGGAGCACGAGTGCGAGCCGATGCTGCGGGGCGCCTACGGCGAGCAGACGGGCCGCCGCCTGTTCGCGGCGGCCGCCGACCTGACGCGGCTCGCGGGCTGGACGTCGTACGACATCGCCGCGCACGGCCTCGCCCAGCGCTACTTCGTGCAGGCGCTGCGGCTCGCGCAGGCGGCCGGGGACCGGGCGTACGGCAGTTACGTCCTCGTCACCATGAGCCGCCAGGCCGTCTATCTCGGGCACGGGCGCGAGGCCGTGCAGCTCGCGCGGGTGGCCCAGCAGGGCGTCGGCAACAACGCCCCGCCCGTCGTCCAGGCGCTGCTGCACGCGGTCGAGGCGCGTGGGCACGGGGTGCTCGGCGAGGTGCGGGCCTGCACCGGCTCGCTGGTGAGGGCCGAGCGCGCCCTGGAGGCCGCCCGGCCCGGTGACGAGGTCCCGCACTGGGCGCGGTTCTTCGACGAGGCGCAGCTCGCCGACGATTTCGGGCACTGCCACCGGGACCTCCAGCAGTTCCGCTCCGCCGCCCAGCACGCGGAACGCTCCCTGCAACTGCGCGCCCCCACCTACGCCCGCAGCCGCCTCTTCTGCCGTGTCGTCCTCGCCTCCGCCCGCCTCGGCCTGGGCGAACTCGACCAGGCCTGCGCGCTCGGCGCCGAGGCGGCCGGCCAGGCGGCGGAGATGCGCTCGGTCCGGGCGATCGAGTACGTACGGGACTTCGAGCGCAGGCTGGAGCCGTACAAGGACGCGGCACCGGTACGGGGCTACCGGGACAAGGTGGCGGCCTTCGGATAGGGCCTGTCGTCCCTGAGGGGTCCTTGCGCCATGCCCGCCCGGGGCGCGCGCTCATAGCGCGAGGACCCCTAAGCCGCCCGGACCGTCGGCAACGGGTCGGCCACGTGCATCGAGCCCGCCGCTCCCAGGTCCGCCAGGATCGCCGAGGCGGCCCGGTGGGCCGAGTGCAGCGCCCCTTGCACGGTGCTGGTGTCCCGGTGGTCGCCGCACACGTACAGGCCCGCCAGCAGCCGTACCGGACGGCGCAGGTCGTGCGGTGGGCGCATCGCGGGTACCGCCTCGGCGGTGTGGTGCACGGCGAGGGTCTCCCAGCGCCGGGTGGAGGTGCCGTAGAGGCGGGACAGGTGCATGCGTACGGCCGTGTCGAGGTCGGGCGGGGGCGGGCCGAGGACCGTCGACGAGACCAGGGTGCGGCCCGCGGGTGCGCGGGACGGGTCGACCCGGCTGGCCACCGCAGTGTGCGCGACCGGGCCGCCCCGGTCGGCGTCGAGCAGCAGGGACGCGCCCGTCGCCGGCGGCTCGTCCGTCGTGTGGTGCACCACCGTCACCGGGTGGAAGTCCGGCACGCGAAGGCCGGGCAGCAGCTCGGCGGCGGCCCGGGCGTCGGTCGCGAGCAGGACGGCCCGGCAGCGGATCTCGCCGTGCTCGGCGGTGGTCACGGATGTCGTGGAGACCGCGGTGACCCGGACGCCGGTTTGCACGGTGCCCGGCGGCAGTGTCCGCGCGAGCAGCTCCGGCAGGGTCTCGGCGCCGCCCTCCGGCACGCACAGCCGCCCGCGCGCGAAGGCACGCAGCGCGAGGTCCGCGCAGCGGCTGGACGTGGACAGCTCCGGGTCGCACAGCAGGGCGGCGAGCAGCGGGCGCAGGAAGCCGTCGATCGTGCGGGCGGGCACACCCCGGGCGGCGAGGGCCTGTCCGGCGGGCAGTTCGGGGCGGGTCAGGAGGCGCTCCAGGGGCGTGTTCGCCAGCCGGGAGAGCGAGGCGCCGAGGCGGGCCTGGTCGACGGCGGTGCCGAGCGGGGCCGTTCCCCGGGGAGCGGTGCGGGCGGTCCCGGGAGCGGTGGCCGTGACGGGCAGGCTTCGGCTCCTGGGCCCTGATCCCGGCCAGGGGACGCTCCGGCCCCTGACCCCGGACACCGGGCGAGGCACCATCCGGCCCCGCGGCCCCGCGCCCGGCCGAGGGGCGCTCGCCAGGGCGCGCACCGCATGGAGTGCGCCCCTCGCGCTCCCTGCGTTCGCCGGCCCGCCCGCGCGGTGGTGGCGGCCGTCGCTGTGCAGCAGGACCCCCGGCGCGAACGGGCGCAGAACCAGCCCGTCCAGCCCGGGTGTCAGCCGTAGTTCGGGGTACGCCGTGGACAGCAGCTGCCCGATGCGGTCGAGCCGGAATCCGTCGACCTTCTCGGTCGACATGCGGCCGCCCACGCACGGGGCGGCCTCCAGCACCGCGGTCGTCACTCCTGCGCTGGTCAGCCGATGCGCCGCGGAGAGCCCGGCGACCCCGGCTCCCACGATCACGACGTCCGCCTGGTACGCGGGCTCAAGCACGTGCCCCTCCTCGAGGTTGCGCGGCCGGTGGAGACGTGATGCCCCCAACTGCCTCCGGGGATACCCGAGTTCGGCACGAGGGTAGGGCCGTGATCGGTCAGGGGGAGTCGCGCATGGACAGGGCACGGTCGCACGCCGGTCGCATACGGACGCGGCGAGTCACGAAAGCGGCCTCAAGGGTCACAACGCGGCCCGGATCGCCCCCTCGATCTCCGGAAACGCGAAGGTGAACCCCGACTCCAACAGCCGCATCGGCAAGACCCGTTGACTCCCGAGCACATCCCCGGCCAGCTCGCCGAGCACCCCCCGCAGCACGGGCGCGGGCACCGTGAACAGCGTCGGCCGGCGCAGCACGCGCCCCATCGCGGCGGTGATCTCACGGTTCGTCAGCGGATGCGGGGCGGTCACGTTGAAGGGCCCCGCGAGGCCCTCGGTGTCCATGAGATGGCGGATCGCCGCCACCTCGTCGTGCAGCGAGACGAACGACCAGTACTGCCGCCCGTCGCCCATCCGCCCGCCGAGCCCCGCCTTGAACAGCGGAAACAGCCGCCCCCAGGCCCCGCCCCCACGGGCCACCACCAGACCTGTCCGCGGGAACACCGTCCGTACGCCCGCCTCCTGGGCCGGCGCCGCGGCTCCCTCCCACTCCACGCACAGCTCGGGCAGGAAGCCCTCGCCGGGTGGCGCGTCCTCGTCGACGGCCCGGTCGCCGGTCTCGCCGTAGTAGCCGATCGCGCTGCCGTTCACGAACACCCGCGGCGGCTCGTCCAGCGCCGCGACGGCCTCGGCGAGGGCCGCCGTGCCCAGCACCCGGCTGTCCCGGAGCCTCGCCTTGTAGGCGTCCGTCCAGCGGCGCGAGCCCACGCTCGCCCCGGCCAGATTGACCACGGCGTCGCACCCGGCGAGCCCGGCCGTGTCGACGTACTTCCGCTGGGGGTCCCAGCGGACCTCGTCCGGCGTCCGGGGGTCCCGGCGCACCAGCCGCACCACCTGGTGCCCGTCCGCCGTCAAGGACCGCACGAGGGCGCTGCCGATGAGACCTGAGGCGCCGGCCACCGCGATTCGGGAACGTTCCATGACCACCATCCTTGCTCAGCGGCCGCGGAAATCCCCGTAGGGGTCCCGGAACCGCCGTCGTAGGGTGATCGTCATGCCGGATCTGTACATACGCCACGCCACCGCCGACGACGAGGACGCCCTGGGACGTCTCGACCGCGACACCTGGTCCCCGCTGCACGCAGTCCAACCGCGGCCCCAGCCGCCGTACGAGCCCTTCTTCAACGAGCGGTACGGGCCGCGGGACCACCTCGTCGCGGAGCTCGACGGGAGCGTCGTCGGCTTCATCCGGCTGGGCTACCCGACGTCGCTCGCCTGCAACACCCACGTGCGCGCGATCCAGGGCCTCGCCGTCGCCGACGAGGCGCGCGGCGCCGGGGTCGCCCGGGCACTGCTGCGGGCCGCGCAGGAGGAGTCACGGCGGCACGGAGCGCGCCGCATCACCCTGCGCGTCCTGGGGCACAACGCCCCGGCCCGCAGGCTCTACGAGTCCGAGGGTTTCGTGGTGGAGGGCGTCCTGCCCGAGGAGTTCCTGCTGAACGGCGAGTACGTCGACGACGTGCTCATGGGGCGCAGTCTCTGACCTGCTCGGCCGCCGCGGTCGTACGGCGTCTGCGCACCACCACGTAGAGCGGCACCCCCGCCACCACCGCCGCCGTGGCGAAACCGGCGAGCACCCAGCCACGGACACCGGAGTCCCGGACCGGGGCGGCGGTGGCGAACAGCGAGGCCAGAAAGAGCGCACGTGACATGAGGTCACAGGTACGCCCCTCGCGGCCGTCGCGGGCGGCATTGCCCCGTACGAGGGCGAGTGAGCGGGTGGGCTCCTGGATGCGCCTCAGGACGTGACCAGCTCGCCCGTGTCCACCGGTGCCGTCGCGTCCGCCGCGCTCCGGGCGTCGTCCGCGACCTCGTCCGCCGTCAGGACGTACCCCGTCTCGGCGTCCGAGGTCGAGCGGGCGAAGACCACGCCGAACACCCGGCCGTCGGTGGTCAGCAGCGGGCCGCCGGAGTTGCCGGGGCGGACGGTGGAGCGGATCGAGTAGATCTCGCGGACGACCGTCTCGTCGTTGTAGATGTTCTGCCCCCTGGCCTGCACCCGGTTCGCGACCGTCGCCGCCTGGAGGTTCAGATCGCCGTCCTGCGGATAGCCCGCGACCACGCCCGAGTCGCCGCGCCGGGCGCCGTCGTCGAAGCGCAGCACAGGGGCCTTCAGGTCCGGCACGTACAGCACCGCCACGTCCTTGTCCGGATCGAAGAGCACCACGCGGGACTCGTACGACCGACCGACCCCGCCGACCCGCACGCTCGGGTCGTCGATGCCGGCCACCACGTGGGCGTTGGTCATCACATGCCGCGGCGCGTACACGAAGCCGCTGCCCTCGCGGCCCTGGTTGCCCGCGACGCCCTCGATCTTCACCGTGCTCAGCTTGGCGGCGTTCGTCGCGGCCGCCGTCACGCTGTCGCCGGTGGGCCTGGCGACCTCGGCCGTCGACTCGTTCTCGAAGGGGTTGAAGACCTGCGGGAAACCCGCCTCGGTCAGCGCCGAGGTGGCCCGCGAGAACCACGCGGGGGTCGTGTCCGGCATCGCGTCCTGCACCGTGCCGAGCAGCCGTGAGTCCCGGATCGCCGTCGTGACCAGCGGGGACGAGGACGCGGCGAGCACGCTCGCGGCCACCCACGCCACGATCAGCACCGCCACCGAGTTGGCCACGGCCCCGCCTACGCCGTCGGCAACCCTGAGCGGGCCCCGGTCGAGCTCCAGGCGCAGTCTGAGCGCCAGCCGCCCCGCCAGTTCGTGCCCCACCGCGGCCGGGACCAGCACCGTCAGCACCGCGGTCACCGTCGCCGTCGTCGTGCCCGGCGACACCAGGTCCATCATCCACGGCAGCACCCACACGCCGACGACCGCACCGCCCACGAAGCCGGCGAACGAGACAACTCCGGCCACCAGTCCGCGCCGGTAGCCGGACGCCGCGTAGGCGAGGATCACCAGCAACAGCAGGATGTCGAGCAGGTCCACGGAGCCGCCTTTCTGTCGGACCCTCAGGGGGCGTCCCCTCCGTCCCCCTAGTACGCGCGGGACGGGCCCAATGATCAGCCGCACGCGCGGAGTGATCCGGAACCGGCCACGCGCGCGTGCACCTGGAAAAACGTCGCGGACCCGGACGATGGTTCCACCGGGTGGCACAGCACACATCGCGGGCGGAGCGGATCCGGCGGACAGTGGGACCATGCGTGCCCCAAGACCGATCCGGAGAGCGAGAGGACCGAGAGGACGGCGGACACCACGTCCGGTGCGCATACCGGGCGCCGTGCTCGTGCTCCTCGGCTGCCTGCCCGGCCTCGCCGCCGCCGCCGCGCTGCCCCTGTGCGCGGCCGGAATCGAACGCACGGTCGACGCGCACGCACGGCCCGTCGCGGCCCGCCCCGCCGTCGCCCACCCCGCGGCCCGGCCGCACATCGTGCCGAGATCCGCCTGGGCGGTCGACAGCGCCCGCACCCGGCCGCCCCCGCGCTACGACGACAAGGTCGTCGCGGTCTTCGTCCACCACACCGACTCGCCCAACGACTACGACTGCGCCGACGCGCCCCGCGTCATCCGCGACCTCGCCGCCGGCCAGACCGGCACCCGCGAGTGGGACGACATCGGCTACAACTTCCTCGTCGACCGCTGCGGCACCGTCTACGAGGGCCGCGCGGGCGGCGCCGACCGCCCCGTCACCGGCGCCCACACCCAGGGCTTCAACCACCGCACGGCGGGCATCGCCGCCCTCGGCACGTTCACGACCGGGGTCACCGTCCCGCAGGCGATGGCCGACGCGATCGCGGCCCTCGCCGCCTGGAAGCTGAGCCTCGCCGACATCGACCCACGCGCGCGGGTCCGCCTGACCTCCAGCAACAGCCACAGCCGGTACGCGGCCGGCTCCACCGCCGCGCTGCCCGCCCTGGCGGGCCACAACGACGGGTACATGACCAGCTGCCCGGGCGCGGCCCTGAGCGCCCGCCTGCCGGAGATCAGGGAGCGGGCGGCACGGCTGCAGGGCAGGAAGTGAGACCGCAGGAACAGCGTCACAGCTCAGTCCCTGAACCGCTCCCAGAGCTTGGGACAGCGCTCGGCCAGGGCCCGCTCGTTCTCGAAGTCGATGGGCGTGCCTTCCGGCTCCGAGGGTGCGGGCGGGATGCCCAGGTCGGGGGCGACGGTACCGGTGAGCTGCTCGTACGCCTCGTCCGCCGCGTAGCCGAGCTCCTCGCCGTCGCCGTCGATCTCCTCGTCGAAGTCGTCCAGCAGATCGGCGAGCGAGTCCGGGTCGTGCACGCCGCCCTCGTACACCTCGCGGCCCTGGCCGATCAGCCAGCACCGGAAGAAGTCGAAGGCGTCGTCGCTCGCGCCGTCCAGCAGCACCCAGGCGGCGCCCCACAGGTCCCAGGTGTAGGCGCGGTTGTAGCGGGCCTCGAAGTGCCGGGCGAAGTCCAGGACCATCTCCGGATCCAGCTGGAGCAGCCGGTCCACGAGCAGGTCGGCCTGCTCCTCGGGGTCGCCCTCGGCGGCCTCGCGGGTGGCGTCCACCAGCTCCCAGAACTCCGTCTCGTCCATCACGGGTCCAGCATCGGCCCTGGACGGGTGGGACGCACGTGGAGTGTGGCGGATTGTTATGTCCAGTTCAGCGTCTCGGACGGCCGGCCGCGTTACAGCGTCTCGGACAGGCGGCCGCGTCACAGCGTCTCGGACGGCAGGCAGCGTCACCGCGCCCCGTACATCCGGGCCAGGCGTATCGCGTCGCTCGCGAAACGTGCCCGCAGACTCCCGGGCGCCAGCACCTCGACCTCCGGCCCGAGCGCCGCGAGCTGCGCGTGGGCGACCTCCTCGGACTCCACCGGGAGCGTCACCGTCACCCACCCGTCCTCGCCGGGCGCGCCCGCGGCCTCGAGGGCCTCCCGGGCCGACTGGGGTTCCAGGGCGTACGGCAGTGCGCGCACCCCGTCCGCGGACAGCCGTACGACGACCTCCGCGCGCAGGATCGACCGCGCGAACTGCTCGGCCCGCTCGTCCCAGAAGCCCGGCAGATCGAACTCCTCGTCCCGCGCGAACCGCTCCTCGCCGGCCTCCACCGCCGTGAACCGGTCGATCCGGTAGACCCGGTAGGACCCGTGCCCGGCCACCCGCGCGCACAAATACCAGACCCCCGCCTTGAGCACGAGGCCGTACGGCTCCAGTTCGCGCTCCACCTCGGCTTCCCTGCTCCGGTACCGCGTGACGATCCGCCGGTCGTCCCACACCGCGTCCGCGACGGCGGGCAGCAGCTGAGGCGTCTTCGGCTCCTTGAACCAGTTCGGCGCGTCCAGGTGGAAGCGCTGCGCCGCCGTACGAGAGGCGTCCCGCAGGGAGGGCAGCAGGGCCGCCGACACCTTGAGCCGGGCGGCGGAGGCCGCGTCCTCCAGCCCCATCTCGCGCAGCGCCCCCGGCACCCCGGACAGGAACAGCGCCTCGGCCTCGCCGCGGGCCAGCCCGGTCAGCCGCGTCCGGTACCCGCCGATGAGCCGGTAGCCGCCGGCCCGTCCCCGGTCGGCGTACACCGGCACCCCCGCCTCCGACAGCGCCTGCGCGTCCCGGGTGACGGTCCGCTCGGACACCTCCAGCTCCCGCGCCAGCTCGGCGGCGGTCATGGTGGGCCGGGACTGGAGCAGCAGCACCATTTTGATGAGACGGGCAGCACGCATACGGCCATCATGCCGGGGCCCACTGACAAGGAAGGGGGCGGCGAGACGAGGCGCGACAAGGAAGGGGGGCACGGCGAACGCCGTACCCCCCTTCACACAAGAGCGATGCCCTACAGGCCGTACCGCTCCCGCGCCTCCTTCACCGCCGTCGCCTTGACCTCGCCGCGCCGGGCCAGCTGGGCCAGCGCCGCGACGACGACCGACTGGGCGTCGACGCCGAAGTGGCGGCGGGCGGCCTCACGGGTGTCCGACAGACCGAAGCCGTCGGCGCCCAGCGAGGAGTAGTCCTGCTCGACCCACTGCGCGATCTGGTCGGGCACCTGGCGCATGTAGTCGGAGACCGCCAGCACCGGGCCCTCGGCACCCTGGAGCGCCTGACGGAGGTACGGCACCCGCTCCTCGCCCCGCAGCAGGGCCCCGTCGGCCTCCAGGGCGTCGCGCCGCAGCTCGGTCCAGGAGGTCGCGGACCACACGTCGGCCGCGACACCCCACTCCTCGGCGAGCAGCTTCTGCGCCTCGATGACCCAGTGGATCGCCGTGCCGGAGCCCAGCAGCTGGATGCGCGGGGCGTTGGCGACCGGCGAAAGACCCGCCGACTCCGCCGTGTTGAAGCGGTACAGGCCCTTGACGATGCCCTCGTCGACGCCGGCGCCGGACGGCTTGGCCGGCTGCGGCAGCGGCTCGTTGTAGACGGTGAGGTAGTAGAAGACGTTCGGGTCCTCACCCGGGGCCGCCTCGCCGTACATCCGGCGCAGACCGTCCTTGACGATCGTCGCGATCTCGTACGCGAAGGCGGGGTCGTACGTCAGCGCGGCCGGGTTGGTCGCGGCGATGACGGGGGAGTGGCCGTCGGCGTGCTGGAGGCCCTCGCCGGTGAGCGTGGTCCGTCCCGCGGTCGCGCCGACCAGGAAGCCGCGGCCGAGCTGGTCGCCGAGCTGCCACATCTGGTCGGCCGTGCGCTGCCAGCCGAACATCGAGTAGAAGATGTAGAACGGGATCATCGCCTCGCCGTGCGTGGAGTACGCGGTGGCGGCTGCGATGAAGTCGGCCATCGAACCGGCCTCGGTGATCCCCTCGTTGAGGATCTGGCCGTTCTTGGCCTCCTTGTAGTACATCAGCTGGTCGCGGTCGACCGGCTCGTACGTCTGGCCCTTGGGCGAGTAGATGCCGAGCGAGGGGAAGAGCGACTCCATGCCGAAGGTGCGTGCCTCGTCGGGGACGATCGGCACCCAGCGCTTGCCGGACTCCTTGTCGCGGACCAGGTCCTTGATCAGACGGACGAACGCCATCGTGGTGGCGACGTTCTGCGAGCCGGAGCCCTTGTCGAAGGAGGCGAAGGCCTTCTCGGCGGGGGAGGGGAGCGGGGCGAGCGCGTGCGTACGGCGGGCCGGGGCCGGGCCGCCGAGGGCCGCGCGGCGCTCCTGGAGGTAGCGGACCTCGGGGGAGTCGGCGCCCGGGTGGCCGTAGGGAACGACTCCGTCGACGAACTGGCTGTCCGAGATGGGCAGTTCGAGCCGGTCACGCATCGCCTTGAACTCGTCCACCGTCAGCTTCTTCATCTGGTGGTTGGCGTTCTTCGACGCGAAGCCCTCGCCGAGGGTGTGGCCCTTGACCGTCTGGGCCAGGATGACCGTCGGGGCGCCCTTGTGCTCGACGGCCGCCTTGTAGGCCGCGTACACCTTGCGCGCCTCGTGACCACCGCGGGAGAGGTGGAAACACTCCAGGATCTTGTCGTCGCTCAGCAGCTTCGCCATCTCGACGAGCGCCGGGTCGGAGCCGAAGAAGTCCTGGCGGATGTAGGCGGCGTCGCGGGTCTGGTACGTCTGCACCTGGGCGTCCGGTACCTCACGGAGCCGTCGTACGAGCGCGCCCGTGGCGTCGAGCTGGAACAGCTCGTCCCAGGCCGTACCCCACAGCGTCTTGATGACGTTCCAGCCGGCGCCGCGGAACTGGGCCTCCAGCTCCTGCACGATCTTGAAGTTGGCGCGGACCGGGCCGTCGAGACGCTGCAGGTTGCAGTTGATGACGAAGGTGAGGTTGTCCAGCTCCTCACGGGAGGCGAGCGCGAGGGCCGCCGTCGACTCGGGCTCGTCCATCTCGCCGTCGCCGAGGAAGGCCCAGACGTGGGACTGGGAGACGTCCTTGATGCCGCGGGCGGTGAGGTAGCGGTTGAAGCGCGCCTGGTAGATCGCCGACAGCGGGCCGAGGCCCATCGACACCGTCGGGAACTCCCACAGCCAGGGCAGGCGGCGCGGGTGCGGGTAGGAGGGCAGGCCGTTGCCGCCGGCCTCCTGACGGAAGTGGTCGAGGTGCGACTCGTCCAGCCGTCCGTCGAGGAAGGCGCGGGCGTAGATGCCGGGGGAGGCGTGGCCCTGGATGTAGAGCTGGTCGCCGGAGCCGTCGCCCTCCTTGCCGTGGAAGAAGTGGTTGAAGCCGGTCTCGTACAGCCAGGCGGCGGAGGCGAAGGTGGCGATGTGGCCGCCGACGCCGTGTTTGCTGCCCCTGGTCACCATCGCGGCCGCGTTCCAGCGGTTCCACGCGGTGATCCGGGCCTCCAGCGCCTCGTCACCCGGTACGGCGGGCTCGGCGGGCGTGGGGATGGTGTTGACGTAGTCGGTCTCGAGGAGCTTGGGCAGGGCGATACCGGCGCCCTCGGCACGCTCCAGCGTGCGCCGCATCAGGTACGCGGCACGGTGCGGCCCGGCCGCCTGGGCGACCGCGTCCAGCGAGGCCTGCCATTCGGCGGTCTCCTCCGGATCCCGGTCCGGGAGCTGGTCGAGCGCGCTCTGCTGGATGGCGTTGGGGTCGGTCATGTCGCCGCCTTCCTCAGTCGAAGGGGGGTTCCCTATGAGGGGTCTGGGGGGTTGCCCTTGGTCTTTGGCAGGACAGGGCTGAGGGCCTCGGTGCTGTGACACCACGCGGCTTCCACCGCTTGGCCCGTCGGCGACTGTAACTCCCTGATCGATGATCGATCAAAGGGTTGAGAGGCAAAACATCTTGATCACGAGAAAGTAGGCACGGGGTGCCTCCCGCGGCGGCACCGGGTGTCGTTGCCAGTCGTGGATTCTCGCAGGTGAGCGTGCGTTTGAGCGGGGGTCCGCTCAAGGTCACGCACGCGGCGCGCACCCCAGCACATGCGCCTTCACGATCTCGGCGATCCGCGGGTCCCGCCGCTGGAACGCGGCCACCAGCTCTTCGTGCTCCTCCGCATACGACTGCTGCACCGTCCCCAGCCAGCGGATCGACAGCGCCGTGAACACCTCGATGCCGAGGCCCTCCCAGGTGTGCAGCAGCACCGAGTTGCCCGCCGCCCGGACCAGCTCGCGGTGGAAGGCGACCGTGTGCCGCACCTGGCCCGTCCCGTCCGACTTGCGGTCGGCCTCGTACAGGGCGGCGACGTGTGGTTCCAGGGCCGAGCAGTCCTCCGCCAGCCGCCCCGCCGCCAGCTCCGCCGCGATCGCCTCCAGGCCGGCCCGGACCGGATACGACTCCTCCAGATCGGCCGCCGTCAGGTTCCGCACCCGCACGCCCTTGTTCGGCGCCGACTCGATCAGCCGCAGCGACTCCAGCTCCCGCAGCGCCTCCCGCACCGGCGTCTGACTGACCTCCAGCTCGGTGGCGATCCGCCGCTCGACGATCCGCTCGCCCGGCTTCCAGCGCCCGCTGACGATCCCCTCCACGATGTGCTCGCGGATCTGCTCGCGCAGCGAGTGGACGACGGGCGCGGTCATGAGGGCTCCTTAGGGAGGGGCCGCCCATCGGCCCCGCGGGCGTTTGACGTTTAGACAATAAGGCCGCTCGCCCGTCGGGGAGGGGCGCACGGGGGCGCTTTCGCGCAGGTGAGACAAGGCTTACACGCTCTCAGCCGGGTGTCTTCTGTCAAGACGGGGAACCCTGCGGGCTCGATCGGTGTCGCGGTCGGCAGAGGGCTCCCGCCGGGGTGCCCCTCGGTATGACTGGGGGACGGCATGAACATCGGGGGACTGCGTGGACCGCTGAGCTGGACGGCCACGGTGGCCGTGCTCGCCGCGCTCGTGGGCGTGACGGGCTGCCGGCAGACGTCCACACGGGCGGAGGCGAAACCGACCGGCACGGAGCGGATCACCGGCATGGCGGGGCCGGCCGCGGCGGCGGGACAGCCCGTCGGCCCCGGCGGCGCCTGCGTCTTCATCAAGCCGGACGGGGCACAGCGGTTCGGCCACGTCGGCTGGGGTTTCCGCGTCCCGGGCGGCGACCGCTGGGTGTACGGCGCGGTCGAGAACCCGAGCGGCAAGCTGTACACGCCGCCCGGCGGCGACATCGGCGCCTGGCACGCGGAGGGGTCGTACGCGCGCATGCTCAGCGAGATGTCGCGGGACGCCCTCCCCCACGCTCGGCTTCGCTCGCGCGGGGGGACCCCCATCCCCGGCAAGTCCGAGCACCCGTACAGCCGTTACCGCTGCACCGGCTCTTCGACGTACGACGTGGCGGCGGCCCGCGCGACGATCCGTACCGTCGCCGCCCGGGGCTTCCTCGTCGGCGTCGACCCGAAGACCGGCAAGCTCACCTCACGGGACTGCCTCGACGCCACGTACGACGTGCTGAAGGCGTACAAGACGCGGCGCCTGACGCCCGCGGTGAAGCTGTCGATCCCGAATGTGTGGGTGGAGTCGCTGGTGGGGTGGTCGGACAAGCGGCTGACGCCGAGGTGAGAAACGCGGTGCCCCCGCCCGGAAGCTCCGGACGGGGGCACCGTACAAGCGAGTTGGTGGTTACAGGCCAAACTCGACTTCGTTGAGATCCTCGGCCCTCGCGGACCGCCAGGTCAGAGGCCGAGCTCGACCTCGAACTCGCCCGCCTCCAGGATCGCCTTGACCGCGGTCAGGTAACGGGCCGCGTCGGCGCCGTCCACCAGGCGGTGGTCGTAGGACAGGGTCAGGTACGTCATGTCGCGGACGCCGATGACCGTGCCTTCCTCCGTCTCGATGACGGCCGGGCGCTTGACCGTGGCACCGATGCCGAGGATCGCGACCTGACCCGGCGGCACGATGATCGTGTCGAACAGCGCACCGCGCGAACCGGTGTTGCTGATGGTGAAGGTCGCGCCGGACAGCTCGTCCGGGGTGATCTTGTTGCCGCGGACCTTGCCCGCGAGCTCCGCCGTGGCCTTGGCGATACCGGCGAGGTTGAGGTCACCGGCGTTCTTGATGACCGGGGTCATCAGGCCCTTCTCGGAGTCCACCGCGATACCGATGTTCTCGGTGTCGAAGTAGGTGATCGTGCCCTCGTCCACGTTGATCCGGGCGTTGACGGGCGCGTGGGCCTTCAGCGCCTGGGCCGCCGCCTTGACGAAGAACGGCATCGGGGAGAGCTTGACGCCCTCACGGGCCGCGAACGCGTCCTTGGCCCGGCCGCGCAGCTTCATCAGGCGGGTGACGTCGACCTCGACCACCGAGGACAGCTGGGCCTGCTCGTGCAGGGCCTTGACCATGTTGTCGCCGATGACCTTGCGGATGCGCGGCATCTTGACGGTCTGGCCACGGAGGGGGGAGGCCTCCAGCGTCGGCGCCTTCTTGGCGGCGGCCGGAGCGGCGGCAGCGGCCGGAGCCGGAGCGGCGGCGGCGGCCTTCGCGGCCTCGGCGGCGGCGATGACGTCCTGCTTGCGGATACGGCCGCCGACGCCGGTGCCCTTGACGGTGGCCAGGTCGACGCCGTTCTCGGCGGCGAGCTTGCGCACCAGCGGGGTGACGTAGGCGCCCTCGTCGGTGGCCTGCGCGGCGGGAGCCGGAGCCGGAGCGGCCGGTGCCGCGGGGGCGGGTGCCGGAGCCGGGGCCGGGGCAGGGGCCTCGGCAGCCGGGGCCGGGGCCGGAGCGGCGGGGGCCGGAGCAGCGGCCGGAGCCGCCCCCGGAGCGCCGATGACGGCCAGCTTGGCACCGACCTCGGCGGTCTCGTCCTCGCCGACCGTGATCTCGAGCAGCACACCGGAGGTGGGCGCCGGGATCTCGGTGTCCACCTTGTCGGTCGACACCTCCAGCAGCGGCTCGTCGGCCTCGACGGAGTCGCCGACCGCCTTCAGCCAGCGGGTGACGGTGCCCTCGGTGACGGACTCGCCGAGCGCGGGCAGGACGACGTCCGTGCCCTCGGCGGAGCCGGCACCGGCGGCGGCCTCGGCGGTGGGAGCGGGGGCCGGAGCGGCCTGCTCGGTGGACGGCTGGGCGGCCGGGGTGGGCTCGGGCGCCGGCGGGGCGGCGACCTCCTCGACGGCCGGGGCCGGGGCGGCAGCGGGGGCGCCCGTGCCGTCGTCGATGACGGCCAGCTCGGCGCCGACCTCAACGGTCTCGTCCTCGGCGACCTTGATGGACGCCAGGACACCGGCGGCGGGCGAGGGGATCTCGGTGTCGACCTTGTCGGTCGACACCTCGAGCAGCGGCTCGTCGGCCTCGACGCGTTCGCCCTCGGCCTTCAGCCAGCGAGTGACAGTGCCCTCGGTGACGCTCTCGCCGAGCGCCGGAAGGGTTACGGAAACCGCCATGGTTTCGGTTGCTCCTTACGGAAAGTGCGGAAGTCTGTGTCGTCGCGTTCGTCGACCGAGGGTCAGTCGTGCGCGTGGAGGGGCTTGCCGGCCAGGGCCAGGTGGGCCTCGCCGAGAGCCTCGTTCTGCGTGGGGTGGGCGTGGACGAGCTGGGCCACCTCGGCGGGCAGCGCTTCCCAGTTGTAGATCAGCTGGGCTTCGCCGACCTGCTCGCCCATGCGGTCGCCGACCATGTGGACGCCGACCACGGCACCGTCCTTGACCTGGACGAGCTTGATCTCGCCCGCGGTGTTCAGGATCTTGCTCTTGCCGTTGCCCGCCAGGTTGTACTTCAGAGCGACGACCTTGTCCGCGCCGTAGATCTCCTTGGCCTTGGCCTCGGTGATACCGACGGAGGCGACCTCCGGGTGGCAGTACGTCACCCGCGGGACACCGTCGTAGTCGATCGGGACCGTCTTCAGACCGGCCAGACGCTCCGCCACCAGGATGCCCTCGGCGAAGCCGACGTGCGCGAGCTGGAGCGTCGGGACCAGGTCACCGACGGCGGAGATGGTCGGGACGTTGGTGCGCATGTACTCGTCGACCAGGACATAGCCGCGGTCCATGGCGACGCCCTGCTCCTCGTAACCGAGACCGGCGGAGACGGGCCCGCGGCCGACGGCCACGAGCAGCACCTCGGCCTCGAACTCCTTGCCGTCGGCGAGGGTGACCTTGACACCGTCCTGGGTGTACTCGGCCTTCGAGAAGAAGGTGCCCAGGTTGAACTTGATGCCGCGCTTGCGGAAGGCGCGCTCAAGAAGCTTCGAGGAGTTCTCGTCCTCGACCGGGACGAGGTGCTTCAGGCCCTCGATGACGGTGACGTCCGTACCGAAGGACTTCCAGGCGGAGGCGAACTCGACGCCGATGACACCGCCGCCGAGGACGATCGCGGACGTAGGCACGCGGTCCAGGACGAGGGCGTGGTCGGAGGAGATGATCCGGTTGCCGTCGATCTCCAGGCCCGGCAGCGACTTCGGCACGGAGCCGGTCGCCAGGAGCACGTGGCGGCCCTGGACGCGCTGACCGCCCACATCGACGGAGGTCGGGGACGACAGGCGGCCCTCACCCTCGATGTAGGTCACCTTGCGGGAGGCGATGAGCCCCTGCAGACCCTTGTACAGGCCGGCGACGACCCCGTCCTTGTACTTGTGGACGGCCGGTACGTCGATGCCCTCGAAGGTGGCCTTCACACCGAACTGCTCGCTCTCGCGGGCCTGGTCGGCGATCTCGCCCGCGTGCAGCAGGGCCTTGGTGGGGATGCAACCTCGGTGCAGGCAGGTGCCGCCGACCTTGTCCTTCTCGATCAGGGCGACGTCCAGGCCCAGCTGCGCCCCGCGCAGGGCCGCGGCGTAACCACCGCTACCACCGCCGAGGATCACTAGGTCGAAAACGGTGCTGGCGTCGTTCGCCACGTCACGTCCTCCATGCATGTGCGCCACGCCGGTCTCCAGTGACCGGTCGGCGGCTGGTGTCCGGCCGCTCGTTCTTCGGCCCTTCGGTGGGGGCCCTGTCCTGCCGTGGCCCATCTTCGCACTTGTGGAGGCGGGACGAGACGCCGGGCCGGTGTGTGAGACGTCGCACTCTCATGTCGTACGAGAGTCGTACGACGAGCGACGGGGCCCCGCCCTACCCGCGCGCGGGGCCCCGTCACCGACAACGGCCTCAGCCCAGGTCACCCGCGGCGGTCAGCTCGGCGACCCGCACCAGCGTCCGCACCGCGGTGCCCGTACCGCCCTTCGGCGTGTACCCGAAAGGCCCGCCCTCGTTGAAGGCCGGCCCCGCGATGTCCAGGTGCGCCCAGGTGATCCCCTCACCCACGAACTCCTTCAGGAACAGACCGGCGACCAGCCCGCCGCCCATCCGCTCACCCATGTTCGCGATGTCGGCGGTGGAGGAGTCCATCCCCTTGCGCAGGTGCTCCGGCAGCGGCATCGGCCACGTCGGCTCACCGACCTCCTCCGCGGCCTCGTGCACCGCCGTACGGAAGGCGTCGTCGTTGGCCATGATCCCGAACGTCCGGTTCCCCAGCGCCAGCACCATCGCCCCGGTCAGCGTCGCCACGTCCAGGATCGCGTCCGGCTTCTCCTGCGACGCCGCCCACAGCGCGTCGGCCAGGACCAGACGCCCCTCCGCGTCGGTGTTCAGCACCTCCACCGTCTTGCCGCTGTACATCCGCAGCACGTCACCCGGCCGCGTGGCCGAGCCCGACGGCATGTTCTCGGCGAGCGCCAGCCAGCCGGTGACGTTGACCTCGAGCCCCAGACGGGCGGCGGCGACCACCGCGCCGAGCACGGCGGCCGCACCGCTCATGTCGCACTTCATCGTCTCGTTGTGGCCCGCCGGCTTCAGCGAGATGCCGCCCGAGTCGTAGGTGATGCCCTTGCCGACGAAGGCGAGGTGCTTCTTCGACTTGGAGGAGGTGTACGACAGCTTCACCAGCCGCGGGCCCGACGCCGAGCCGGAGCCGACGCCCAGGATGCCGCCGTATCCGTCCTTGACCAGCGCCTTCTCGTCGAGCACCTGCACCTTGATGCCGTGCTCCTTGGCCGCGGCCTGCGCGACGGCGGCGAACGCCTCCGGGTTGAGGTCGTTCGGCGGCATGTTGATCAGGTCGCGGGCCCGGTTGAGTTCCTCGGACACGGCGGTGGCGCGCTCGACGGCCGCCTTGTACGCGCGGTCGCGGGGCTTGCCGCCGAGCAGCGCGGCCTCGGCGAGCGGCGCCTTGCCGTTCTTGCCCTTGGCGTCCTTGGCCTTCGCGTCCTTGCCGCTGTCCTTGTAGGTGTCGAAGGAGTAGGCGCCGAGCAGTACGCCCTCGGCGACCGCGCCGGCGTCGGCGGCGTCCGTGAGGGGCAGCGCGAACGCGGCCTTCTTGGAACCGGCAAGGGCGCGCGCGGCCACGCCGGCGGCCTTGCGCAGGGCCTCCGCGTCGAACCCGGAGTCCTTCTCGGGTTCGGCGCCCAGGCCCACCGCCACCACGAGCGGCGCCTTGAAGCCGGCCGGGGCGGGCAGCTTCGTCACCTCGCCCTCGGCACCGGAGGCACCGAGGGTCTCCAGGACGCCGGCGAGCCTGCCGTCGTACGCCTTGTCCACGGATTCGGCGCCCGGTGCGACGACCGGGCCCTCGGTGCTCTTGGCGACACCGATCACGATCGCGTCGGCCCGCAGGCCGGGCGCCGCGGCGGTGCTGAGAGTGAGAGCAGTCACGGTGCTGAGATCTCGCTTCCGATTGAAGTGTGGTGTGGCCGAATGCGGGTGGGTCGACCGGGCCCGACGAACGACCCTGGATCCCTCCTGCGAAACGGTCTTTACCTGGACAGGCAAACACCTGGCATGAGCCTACGCTCGGCGCCCCGACCCGGGGAGGTTCCCCCGGTCCGTCCTGGGCCGGGCGCGGCGGGCCTGCCAGACCCCGCGTCTGCGGCATGATCCGCTGGACAGGCACCTAGCGCCCCAGCGACAGCACCACGAGCGCCGTCGTCGCCGCCGTCTCCGCGAGTCCGCCGAACACGTCCCCGGTCACCCCGCCGAAGCGGCGCGTGCAGTGCCGTAGCAGCAGTTCGGCGACGGCGAGGGCGGCGAGGACCGCGAGGGCCGTGCGGACGGCGCCGTAGGACCCGAAGAGCGCGCCGGCGCCGGCCGCCGCCAGCGTCACGGCCCCGGCGGCGACCACCGCGCCCCGCACCGGCACCACGCCCGCCACCGCGGCCCCGAGCCCCTCCGGCCGGGCGGCCGGTACGCCGGTGCGCGCGGCCAGGGTGAGGGCCAGCCGGGCGGCGGTCGCCGAGACGACGGCGGCGAGGGCACCCCGGGCCCAGGAGTCGCCGTAGAGCTGTGCGAGGGCGGCCACCTGCGCGAACAGTGCGAGGACGAGGGTGATCACGCCGAACGGCCCGATGTCCGACCGCTTCATGATCCGCAGCGCGTCCTCGGCGGGCTTGCCGCTGCCCAGTCCGTCGGCGGTGTCCGCGAGCCCGTCGAGATGCAGGCCACGGGTCAGGACGGCGGGTACGGCGACGGAAGCGACGGCGGCGAGCAGCTCACCCGCGCCCAGGAACAGCAGGAGCCCCCCGAGTACGGCGGCCGAGGCGCCGACCACCAGCCCGGCGAGCGGGGCGCACAGCATGCCGGTGCGGGCCGCCTCCCGGTCCCAGCGCGTCACCGTCACCGGGAGCACGGTGAGCGTGCCGAAGGCGAAGCGGAGGCCGTGCGGCCAGGAGGGAGGCGAGTCGGTCGTGGACACCGGCGCAGGTTACCCGGCGGTCGGGAGAGCGCGGGCGGTGACCATGGATAAAGTGCGCATATGGGACATTGGTTGGAGCGGAACATCGTCGAGCCGGGCAAGCTCCCACTGCTCCTCGCCCTCACCGCGTTCGTGCTGACCTTCCTGATCACCCGCGTCATCACCCGCACGATCCGAGCGGGCAAGGGGCCCTTCGGCAACGTCAGCGCCGGGGGAGTGCACGTCCATCATGTGGTCCCCGGAGTCATCCTCACCGTCGTCGGCGGCTTCGGGGCGGTCGCCAGTTCCCGGTACGGCGTCGGCTCGGCCGTGTTCGCGGTGATCTTCGGCATCGGCGCGGGCCTGGTCCTGGACGAGTTCGCGCTGATCCTGCACCTCGCCGACGTCTACTGGACCGAGGCCGGCCGCAAGAGCGTCGAGGTGGTGGTGCTCACGGCGGCCCTGGTCGGCCTGTTCCTCGCCGGTTTCGCGCCCTTCGGCGTCAACGACCTCAGCGACGACGAACTCCAGGACCGCGGCTCCGTCATCGCGAGCGTGGCGGTGAACTTCTTCTTCGCCCTTCTCGCCCTGAGCAAGGGCAAGGCTCGTATGGCGATCTTCGGCGTGATCGTCCCCCTCGTCGCCTTGGTGGGCGCGATCCGGCTGGCCCGCCCCGGCTCCCCGTGGGCCAAGCGCTTCTACCACCGCCGCCCGCGCGCCCGCGCCAGATCCAGCCTGCGGGCCTACCACCACGACCGCCGCTGGCTGGGCCCCCGCCGCAAGTTCCAGGACTGGATCGGCGGCAAACCGGACGTCGATGAGGCCCGGACCCTCGAACGCCGGTGACGCGGCGCCCGCTTTGTCGTGGTGACTGCTTTGTCGTGGTGACTACGTCCACTCCGACGTGCCGGACTCCTCCGGCTCCGCGGACTCCTCCGCCTTCTCGGGGACCTCCGGCTTCTCGGGCAGCTCGGCGGCCAGCGCCGCCGCGGCCTGCACGAGCGGCAACGCCAGCAGCGCCCCCGCGCCCTCCCCGACCGTCACCCCATGGTCGAGCAGCGGTTCGAGGGCCATCCGGTCCAGGGCCTTTCCCTGTCCGGGCTCCCCGCTGTTCTGTCCGGCCAGCCACCAGTCCGGCGCCCGGAACGCGATCCGCTGGCCCACCAGCGCACAGGCGGCCACGACAACCCCGTCCAGGATCACCGGCATCTTCCGCACCGCGCTCTGCAACAGGAAACCCGTGATCGCGGCGAGGTCGGCCCCGCCCACCGTCGCCAGCAACTGCAACTGGTCCCCGAGCACGGGCCGGGCCCGCCGCAGCGCGTCCCGGATCGCCGCGCACTTGCGCATCCACACCAGGTCGTCGATCGCCTGACCGCCCCGCCCGGTCACGACGGACGCGTCGGTCCCGCACAGCGCGGCGACCAGCACACCCGCCGCGGTGGTCCCGCCCACGCTCACATCGCCGAGCACCACCAGATCCGTACCGGAGTCGACCTCCTCGTCGGCCACCGCCATCCCGGCCCGGAAGGCGGCCTCCGCCTCCTCCAGGGTCAGCGCGTCCTCGAGGTCGATCCGCCCGCTGCCGCGCCGCACCCGGTGCCGTACGACATCGCCCGGCAGCGTCCCGGGATCGCAGTCCAGCGCCATGTCGACCACCCGCACGGGAACCCCGAGCCGCCGGGCGAGCACGGACACCGGACGGCCGCCCTCCAGGACCCCCCGCACCAGCTGGTCGGCCGTGCCCGCGGGCCGTGCCGAGACGCCCAGTTCGGCGATTCCGTGGTCGCCGGCGAACAGCACGACCCGCGGCTGTTCGATCGGTCGCACCGGTACGGCGGACTGCGCCGCGGCCAGCCACTCACCCAGGTCGTCGAGGCGGCCCAGCGCTCCGGGCGGCACGATCTGACGTTCCCGGCGCGCCTCGGCATCGCGGCGCACACCACCGTCGGGGCGCTCGATCAGATCGGTGAAGTCGTCGAGATTAAGCGAGCTCATTCGCCGAACAGTACCGGCCCTGATCGAACAGGTCAGTGCCCCGTCGCCGCGACAGCCCCACGACAGCCGTACGACGACCGTGCGGCGTCGTTGCACTCAAGATCGGCATCCCATACGTTCCGTTTTGCAGCGGATTGTCGCACGTCTCCGGGAGCCGCCCATGTCCGCACCGCCCGCACGACGCCTTCGCTCCTCGGTCCGGGCGATGCTGCCGTTCCCCGAGCCGGAGAGCTGGCTGGACGTGGGCACGGGCGAGGCCCACCTGCCCGAAGCGGCCAGAGAACTGTTCCCCTACACGTCCTTCGACGGCCTGGACGCCAACCCCAGGGTCGATTGGGCCCGCCTGGCCGAGCGCATCGAGGAGGCGCACGTGGGTCATCTGACGGACCCGCGGATCACGGCCCGGCTGCGCGCCCGCTACGACGTCGTCAGCATGCTCCATCACCTGCCGCACACCCGGGACCCCCGCCAGGAACTGCGTGCCGCCGTGGCCGTCCTGCGCCCCGGCGGCCACCTGCTCGTCGAAGCCCCCGACCCGCGGAGCGTCTTCGCCGTACTCCTCGGCAGGCGATGGTCCCCGGGGGCCCGGCCCGGCCCCCTCCACCTGCTGTCCCTGGACGAACTCCGCACGGAGCTGGAGTCCCTGGGCTGCACGATCGTCAAGAGGGACCGCAGGATCGCGCACATCCCCCACGACCTGTCGGGCGCGCTGTCCGTGGTCCTGCCCAAGTCATGGGTGGTCTTTCCGCTGCTGGCCGCGGCCAAGGCGATCGACCTCGCCCTGGCACCGCTGCTCAGCCTCACCCGCTTCTCGAACACCTACCGCCTGATCGCCCGACGCGATGCTTCAGCCCCGTAGCACCAGCGCCTGCCCCGCCACCACCAGCAGCACCTGCTCGCACTCGCTCGCGAACGCCGCGTTCAGGCGCCCGAGTTCGTCCCGGTAGCGGCGCCCGGACGCCGTGGCCGGCACGATTCCCGACCCCACCTCGTTCGACACGGCGACCACGGTCCGCCGCGTGGCCCGCACCGCCCCCGTCAACTCCCGCACCCGCGCGCGCAGCTCCCGCTCCCCGCCGTCGGCCCACTCCGCGTCGTCCCACGCCCCGACGGCGTCCATCGCGTCCGTCAGCCACAGGGACAGACAGTCGATGAGCAACGGCGGCCCGTCGTCCTTCAGCAGCGGCACCAGGTCGCACGTCTCGGCCGTACGCCACGAACCCGGCCGTCGCTCCCGGTGCGCGGCGACGCGCGCGGCCCACTCGCCGTCGCCGTTGCGGGACCCGCCGGTCGCCACGTACAGCACGTCCGGGAAGGCCTCCAGCCGCCGCTCGGCCTCCAACGACTTCCCCGAGCGCGCCCCGCCCAGCACCAGCGTCCGCCGCGGCACATCCGGCACGTCCTCGTACACACCCACCACCAGCGTCGTCCCGTCCGGTACGGCCCGCGCCCCCGCCGCGGCCAGCCGCCGCCGCACCTCGGCCCCCGGCGGCACGTCGTGGTCGAGATGTACGGCGATCACGTCGGTCGTCGGGCCCAGCGCTCCCACCGCCCGCAGCTTGGCCAGGGCGTCCGGCCGGCCCACGACGTCGGTGAGGACGACGTCGTACGTCTCGACGGCCCCCTTCTCGAGACCGGCCGGCGCACCCCCCGGCGGCAGGTACAGCAGCCGCTGCCCGTCCGGGCCGGTCACCGCGTACCCGGTCCCGGGCGCGTCCATCGCCACGGCCCGCACCCGATGGCCCGTCAGCAGGGCCAACTCCCGCCCGTCCGGCACCCGCCCGGGCTGCGGCAGCCCCGCCGATACCTCGACCGCCGGCCCCTCGTGCGGATGCGACAGCAGCACCTGCCGTACGCCGCCCAGCGAATGCCCCGCCCGGGCGGCCGCGAACGCCGCCCCGGGTGTCAGGTCCAGCAGCAGCGTCCCGTCCACGAGCAGCGCGGTCGCCGCCCGGGCATCCGCGCCGAGCGCGGTGGCACAGGTCGCACAGGGACAGGAGGGACGGGGCAGCCCCGCGGGGGCACCGGTGCCAAGCAGAGTGAGTTCCACGACTCGATTTTCGCCGGTCCCTTATGACCTTGCGCGATCGAGACGCCCCTTAAGGGGCGCGGGGCCGTATCGATATGCGGCTCCGCCGCGTGGGCGCGATCAACCCTCAACCGGCCCGCACACGGCAGATCACCCAAGGTCTTTCACCTGCGCACCCAGCGGAGCGAATAGGCTGCGGAGAGGAGTCGGACCAAGATCCGACCCTGCTCTGCACTGCTGACACCTTGGAGGCGTACATGGCGGCATGGACGTGGCGATTCGAGAAGGCCGACGGGGCGGAGGTCCAGCCCGCGGTGCAGCCCGAGGAATTCACCACGCAGGGGGATGCCGAATCCTGGCTCGGGGAGCACTGGAAGGCACTGCTCGAAGGCGGCGCGGAGCAGGTGCGGCTGTTCGAGGACTCCACGGAGATCTACGGCCCGATGAGCCTGCGCGCGGCCGAGGAGGCGTAGGACGGGGTAGACGGAGCGGGACGGACCGGGGCGGCCGTGCGCCGGCCGCCCTCCTCACCGCTCACCCAGGGTCACCTCCACGGTTCTCTCATCGCCGTTGCGCGTGAAGGTGACCGATGTCCTGTCGCCCGGCCTCCGGGCAGCCAGCGCCTCGGTCAGCGAGGTGATGGTGGTGATGTCCGTGTCACCCAACTTGGTGATGACGTCCCCGGCCTCGATGCCGGCCTTGTCGGCGGCCCCACCGCCCGTCACCTCGACCACGGCCACCCCGGCGGCCCGGTAGTCGTCGTCGACGACCGTACGACCGGTGATGCCGAGCCCGGCCCGTCCCGAGTCGGTGACCCTGCCCTGCTTGACGATCTGGTCGGCGATGGTCCTCACCGTCGACGCCGGGATCGCGAACCCGATGCCGGGCGCCGCGCTGTCCCCGAGGCCGGGGTCGGTGGCGGCGAGCGTCGGGATGCCGATGACCTGCCCGTCGAGGTTCACCAGCGCACCCCCGCTGTTGCCGGGGTTGATGGCGGCCGAGGTCTGCACCATGTCGGCGATGGTCGCGCCCGTACCGCCGTCCGCCTGGGTCTCGGTGACGGTCCGCCCGGTCGCCGACACGATCCCCTGCGTCACGCTGGACGACAGCCCGAGCGGCGAGCCCATGGCGAGGACGATCTGCCCCACCTCCACCTTCGAGGAGTCCCCGAAGGACGCGGCCCTCAGCCCGCCCGGAACCCGGTCCAGCTTGATGACGGCGAGATCCTGCTCGGGGTACGAGTAGACGAGTGTCGCGTCGAGGGCGTCCTCGCTGTTGGCGGTCGTCACCTGGAAGGTCTTCTCGTCCCCGACGACATGGGCGTTGGTGACGATGTGCCCCCGGCCGTCGTACACGACGCCCGACCCGAGATCGCTCCTGGCCTGGATCTGCACGACCGACGGCAGAACGTCCCTGATCACCTTCTGGTAGTCGCTCTGCAGATCGCTGTCCACGGCGGGAACGGCGGCCTGTGTGGTCGGGTTCTCCCGCTCGCCGGAGGAATCCGATCCGGTGCATCCGGACAGGAGCGCGACGGAACACGCGAGCACGGCGACCAGCCGCAGGGCACGGGTACGAGAGGCATCCATGCCCCGAGTTTCCCTTTAGGGTGAATGTCCGGCTTGTACTGCACACCCGAACGGGCTCAGCCGCGCAGCCCGCACAGATGCAGCAACGCCGCGACTCCCCGATACGGATCCGTCCGCCCGGCCCGCTCCTCGACCGCCAGCAGCGCCTCCACGTCGGCCGGGATCTCCACGCCGTCGGCCGCCGTGTCGGTGAAGACCCGCACTCCGTACCACGCCTGCAGCGGCGCCCCGATGCCCGCGAGCGTCGCGGTGAGCGTCTCCAGCCGGTCGGCCCGCACGTCGAGCCCCAGCCGGATGGGGGTCCCCCCGTTCGAGTTTGTTCGAGAATGGGGGAGGTAGGCGGTGGTGTCGAAGGCGCCGAGCGCCGACGCCCAGTTGCCGGACAGTCCCGGCCGCATCGCCAGCGCGTCGCCGTTGCGTACGAGCAGCGACAGCAGCCCGCCGTGGGCCAGCATCCGCGCCAGCCCCGCCAGCAGCGGATCCGGCTCCTCGACGTACATGAGCACGCCGTGGCACAGCACCACGTCGAAGCTGCCCGGCAGGAAGTGCACGCCGGTGTCCCGCCCGTCGCTCTCGAAGATCCGCATCCGCTCCCGGATGCCCTCCGGCTCGGCGGACAGGGCCTCACGGGCCGCGGCGATCATCTTGGTGTCCTGCTCCAGGCCCGTCACCTGATGCCCGGCCCGAGCCAGACGCAGCGCCTGTGTGCCCTGGCCCATCCCCACGTCGAGCACCCGCAGCCGCCGCCCGACCGGGAACCGCCCGACTATCTGCTCGTCGAGCTGCCGGGCCACCAGTTCCTGGCGTACGACATCCCGCAGCCCACCCGTCTTGTTCAGCCAGGCATCCGCCGCGCCCCCGGTGAACGGCGTCGTACTCAGGGCCGCTCCCCGCGCTTGACCTGCGGCTTCGGCAGCCGGAGCCGACGCATCTGGAGGGAGCGCATGAGTGCGTAGGCGACCGCGCCCTTGCGGCTCTGGTCCGGGAAGCGCTCGGCGAGCCGCTTCTTCAGGCGGACCCCGGTGGCGATCGAGTCGAGCACGATCAGCACGATCACGACCAACCACAGCAGCAGCGCGATGCTCTGCAGCGCCCCCACCCGCACCATGCTCAGCACGAGGATGACCACGGCCATCGGCAGGAAGAACTCCGCCACGTTGAACCGTGAGTCGATGAAGTCGCGCGCGAACTTGCGGACCGGGCCCTTGTCGCGCACCGGCAGGTACCGCTCGTCACCGCCGGCGAGCGCCTGGCGCTGCTTCTCCATCTGCGCACGCCGCTCGTCGCGCTGACGCTTGGCGGCCTCCTTGCGCGTCATCGACGTATTGGCGACGCTGCGGCGCTGGCCCTGGGCCTCACTGCGCTTGGGCGTCGGGCGGCCCTTCGGGGCCTGCGGGTCTCGGGGCTGATTGGAGTCGGTCAGCGACGCCTTGGCGGCGGTGGCGGCCTTCTCATCCTTGGCACGGCTACGGAACACAAAACCCAAGGGTACGGGGTTCGGGGGCATGGACCCCCGCCCGGTGGGGAACGATCCGGCAACACCAGTCGTCTGTAGTGAGGACAGAGAGGACGTCCGGTGACCTACTGCTCACCCTGAAGGTCACCTACTCCTTACGCCGGAGCAATGGCTTGGTCAGTCGTCCTTGGGGATGAGCGCATCCGTCCCCGAACAGTGCGGTAATGGATGCAGGGCCCGTACTGTGGGTTCTGTTGCAGTCGCTGGAGCTGGAGTCCGTCAGAAGGGGGCGCGCGAAGCCCATGAGCGGTGTCATGAAGCGTATGGGGATGATCTTCCGCGCGAAGGCGAACAAGGCCCTTGACCGGGCCGAGGACCCGCGCGAGACCCTCGATTACTCGTACCAGAAACAGCTGGAGCTGCTCCAGAAGGTGCGCCGTGGCGTGGCCGACGTGGCCACCTCGCGCAAGCGCCTGGAACTCCAGCTCAACCAGCTGCAGTCCCAGTCGACCAAGTTGGAGGACCAGGGCCGCAAGGCGCTCGCGCTCGGCCGCGAGGACCTGGCCCGTGAGGCGCTCTCCCGCCGCGCCGCGCTCCAGCAGCAGGTGACGGACCTCGAGACGCAGCACGCGACCCTCCAGGGCGAGGAGGAGAAGCTCACCCTGGCGGCCCAGCGGCTCCAGGCCAAGGTCGACGCCTTCCGCACGAAGAAGGAGACGATCAAGGCCACGTACACGGCGGCCCAGGCGCAGACCCGGATCGGCGAGGCGTTCTCCGGCATCTCCGAGGAGATGGGCGACGTCGGCATGGCCATCCAGCGCGCCGAGGACAAGACGGCGCAGCTCCAGGCGAGGGCCGGAGCCATCGACGAACTGCTCGCCTCGGGCGCCCTGGACGACCAGTCGGGCATGCACAAGGACGACATCCAGGCCGAGCTGGACCGGCTCTCCGGTGGTACGGATGTAGAGCTGGAACTGCAGCGCATGAAGGCGGAGCTGGCCGGCGGCAGCTCCGAGCAGCAGGCCATCGAAGGTGGCACGAGCCAGCAGCAGTCCCAGCAGCAGCCGCAGGACACCCCCCGCTTCGACAAGCAGTAACACCGGACGAGAGCCGGGGCCCACGCCTAGGAGGGCGACATGATCGTACGGATCATGGGGGAGGGGCAGGTGAGGCTGGCCGACAGCCACCTCGCCGAACTGAACAAGCTGGACGAGGAGTTGCTCGCCGAGATGGAGAGCGGCGACAGCCCCGGCTTCCGCGCCACTTTGCACGCGCTCCTGGACAAGGTCCGGGAGCTCGGCACCCCGCTGCCCGACGACTCCCTGGAGCCCTCGGAACTCATCCTGCCGTCGCCGGACGCCACGCTGGAGGAGGTCCGGGAACTGCTGAGCGACGACGGGTTGATCCCGGGCAACATCTGAACGCCGGCCGGCCGCAGCCGAGGAGCACCTCTCGGCCGACCAGGCCCCTGCGCCCGGGGGCGGAGCCCCCAGTGACGGTCACAGCGACGCCCCGTACCTTGTCAGGCGTGAGCACCATCGAACGCGCCCGGCTCCGGCTGAAAGCGCACCCCCTGGCGCTGGACGCCATACTCGCGGCCGGCGTCCTCGCCTGCATGGTGGCCGGCTCGTTCGTGGACCCGCACGGAGAACGCGAGGTCAGCTGGGGTTTCCGGACCCCCGACGTACTCAGCCTGGTTCTCATCGCCCTCGCCGCCGCCACCCTGGTGTTCCGTCGCCGCTCCCCCATGACGGTCCTCGCCCTCACCGGCACCTTCTCCCTCATCGAGTCCGTCACCGGCGACCCCCGCGCCCCCGTCGCCATGTCCGCGGTCATCGCGCTCTACACCGTCGCCTCCACCACCGACCGCCTCACCACCTGGCGCGTCGGCCTGCTCACGATGACCGTCCTGACCGGCGCCTCGATGCTCGCCGGCCCCCTCCCCTGGTACGCCCAGGAGAACCTCGCGATCTTCGCCTGGACCGGCATCGGCGCCACCGCGGGCGACGCCGTCCGCAGCCGCCGCGCCTTCGTCCACGCCATAAGAGAACGCGCCGAGCGCGCGGAGCGCACCCGTGAGGAGGAGGCCCGCCGCCGCGTCGCCGAGGAACGCCTGCGCATCGCCCGCGACCTGCACGACGTCGTCGCCCACCACATCGCCCTGGTCAACGTCCAGGCCGGAGTCGCCGCCCATGTCATGGACAAGCGCCCCGACCAGGCCAAGGAGGCCCTCGCGCACGTACGCGAGGCCAGCCGCTCCGCGCTCAACGAACTCCGCGCCACCGTCGGACTGCTCCGTCAGTCCGGCGACCCGGAGGCGCCGACCGAACCCGCCCCCGGCCTCGACCGCCTCGACGAACTCGTCGGCACCTTCCGCAGCGCCGGCCTGCACGTCGAGGTGGCCCGCGCCGACCACGGCACCACCCTGCCCGCCGCCGTCGACCTGGCCGCCTTCCGCGTGATCCAGGAAGCCCTCACCAACGTGCAGAAGCACGCCGGTACGGAGGCGAAGGCCGAGGTCAGCGTCGTACGCGTGGGCCCGAACATCGAGATCACCGTCCTCGACGACGGAGGCGTCGAGGACGACGACCCGGACAGCGGCGGCGGGCACGGACTGCTCGGCATGCGCGAGCGCGTCACCGCCCTGCGCGGCACCCTCACCACCGGTCCCCGGTACGGAGGCGGCTTCCGGGTCCATGCGATCCTGCCGGTCAAGACCCGCACCACCGCCACGGGAGACCCGGGGGAACCCGCATGACCATCCGCGTCCTGCTCGCCGACGACCAGGCGTTGCTGCGCAGCGCCTTCCGCGTGCTCGTCGACTCCGAGCCCGACATGGAGGTCGTGGGCGAGGCGTCCGACGGCGCGGAGGCGGTGCGGCTGACCAAGGAACAGCGCGCCGACGTCGTCCTGATGGACATCCGGATGCCGGGCACGGACGGCCTCGCGGCCACCCGCATGATCAGCGCCGATCCCTCCCTCGCCCATGTCCGCGTGGTCATCCTGACCACCTTCGAGGTCGACGACTACGTCGTGCAGTCGCTGCGCGCGGGCGCCTCCGGCTTCCTCGGCAAGGGCTCCGAGCCCGACGAGCTGCTCAGCGCGATCCGGGTCGCGGCCGGCGGCGAGGCCCTGCTCTCCCCGACGGCCACCAAGGGCCTGATCGCCCGCTTCCTCGCGCAGGGCGACGCGGCGGACGACGGCCGCGACCCCGCCCGCGCGCAGCGCCTCGACGCGCTCACCGTGCGGGAGCGGGAGGTGCTGGTGCAGGTCGCCGGCGGCCACTCCAACGACGAGATCGCCGAGCGGCTGGAGGTCAGCCCGCTCACCGTGAAGACGCACGTCAACCGGGCCATGGCCAAGCTGGGCGCCCGCGACCGGGCCCAGCTCGTGGTGATCGCGTACGAGTCGGGGCTGGTACGTCCAAGGGTGGAGTGAGCTCAACCCTCCCGTACTGCGCCCGGAGTAGGCGCCGCATAAGGAACGGGACCTGGGGCCTACGGATCGGCACCGGCGATGGCTCAGGGTGTAAGGGCGGGCGCTCACCTGTGCGTCACACCTGTGCGTCAACACGCCTGCGTCCGCTTCTGCCGCTCACAGAAGAGAGACCCGTAACCCATGTCCTGGCTGTCCCGATTCAGCCTCGCGCAACGGGCCCTGATAGGCCTGATGTCCATCATCGCGCTCGCCTTCGGGGCGATCGCGATCCCGCAGCTGAAACAGCAACTCCTGCCCACCATCGAGTTACCGATGGTGTCCGTGGTCGCGCCCTACCAGGGCGCCTCGCCGGACGTCGTCGAGAAGCAGGTCGTCGAGCCCATCGAGGACACCCTGGAGGCCGTCGACGGCATCTCGGGCGTCACCTCGACGGCGAGCGAGGGCAACGCCCTGATCATGGCGTCCTTCGACTACGGCAACGACACCCAGCAGCTCGTCGCCGACGTCCAGCAGGCCGTCAACCGCGCCCGCGTCCAGCTCCCGGACGACGTGGACCCGCAGGTCGTGGCCGGTTCGACGGACGACATCCCGACCGTCGTCCTCGCCGTCACCTCCGACAAGGACCAGCAGGCGCTGGCCGACCGGCTCGACACGACCGTCGTACCGGATCTGGAGGACATCGACGGCGTCGGTCAGGTCACGGTCGACGGCGTACGGGACCTCCAGGTCACCGTCACGCCCGACGACGCGAAGCTGGCGAAGGCGGGACTGAACACCCAGGTCCTGGCGCAGGCGCTGCAGGCGGGCGGCGCGACCGTCCCGGCCGGCTCCTTCGACGAGGACGGCGGCAACCGCACCGTCCAGGTCGGCGGCGGCTTCACCTCGCTCAAGCAGATCCAGGACCTGATGGTCACCGGCGAGGGCGTCGACAAGCCCGTACGCCTCGGTGACGTGGCGACGGTCGAGCAGCAGGAGGCCACGGCCGACTCCATCACCCGCACGAACGGCAGGCCCAGCCTCGCCGTCATGGTCACCATGGACCACGACGGCAGCGCGGTCGCCATCTCCGACGCGGTCGAGGACAAGCTGGCGGACATGCGCGAGGACCTCGGCGCGGGCACGACGGTCACCGTCGTCAGCGACCAGGGCCCGGCCGTGTCCAAGGCCATCGAGGGCCTGACGACCGAGGGCGCGCTGGGTCTGCTCTTCGCAGTCCTCGTCATCCTGGTCTTCCTGGCGTCGATCCGCTCGACGCTGGTGACGGCGGTGTCCATCCCGCTGTCCGTGGTCCTGGCCCTGATCGTGCTGTGGACCCGTGACCTCTCCCTGAACATGCTCACTCTCGGCGCGCTGACCATCGCCATCGGCCGGGTCGTCGACGACTCGATCGTCGTCCTGGAGAACATCAAGCGGCACCTCGGCTACGGCGAGGAGCGCCAGTCGGCGATCCTGAACGCCGTCCGTGAGGTGGCCGGCGCGGTGACGTCCTCGACGCTCACCACGGTCGCGGTGTTCCTGCCGATCGGCCTGGTCGGCGGCATGGTGGGCGAGCTGTTCGGCTCCTTCAGTCTGACGGTCACGGCGGCCCTGCTGGCGTCCCTGCTGGTCTCGCTGACGGTCGTACCGGTGCTGTCGTACTGGTTCCTGCGCGCGCCGAAGGGCACGCCCGAGGACGCCGAGGAAGCCCGCCGCAAGGCCGAGGAGAAGGAGGCGAAGAGCCGCCTGCAGCGCCTCTACGTCCCCGTTCTGCGCTTCGCCACCCGGCGCCGGCTGACCAGCGTGGCGCTCGCGGTCGTGATCCTCATCGGCACGTTCGGCATGGCCCCGCTGCTGAAGACGAACTTCTTCGACCAGGGCGAGCAGGAAGTCCTCACCGTCAAGCAGGAGTTGAAGCCGGGCACGAGCCTGGCGGCGACCGACGCCGAGGCGAAGAAGGTCGAGCAGGTGCTCGGCGACACCGAGGGCGTCAAGGACCACCAGGTCACGATCGGCTCCTCCGGCTTCATGGCGGCCTTCGGCGGCGGTACGGACACCAACCAGGCGTCGTACCAGGTGATGCTGGAGGACTCGGCGTCCTCCGAGGACGTGCAGGACCGTATCGAGACGGGGCTGAAGAAGCTCTCCGGCATCGGCACCACCACGATCGCGGCCGGTGACGGCTTCGGCAGCCAGGACCTCAGCGTGGTCGTGAAGGCCGCCGACGGGGACGTCCTGCGCAAGACCGCGGAGCAGGTCCGGGACACGGTGGCCGGCCTCGACGACGTCACGGACGTCACCAGCGACCTCTCGCAGAGCGTGCCGCGCATCTCGGTGAAGGCCAACGAGAAGGCCGCGGCGGCCGGCTTCGACGACCAGAGCCTCGGCGCGGCCGTCGCCCAGGCCGTACGCGGCACCACCGCCGCCAAGGCGGTCCTGGACGACACCGAGCGGGACGTCGTCATCAAGTCGGCGAAGCCGGCCGAGACGCTGGCGCAGCTGAAGCAATTGTCCCTGGGCGCGGTGAAGCTGGGTGACATCGCGGAGGTGAAGCTGGTCGACGGCCCGGTGTCCATGACGCGGATCGACGGTCAGCGCGCGGCCACCATCACCGCGAAGCCCACGGGCGACAACACGGGCGCGGTGAGCACGGACCTCCAGTCCGAGATCAACGCGCTGAAGCTCCCGGCGGGCGCCACGGCCGAGATCGGCGGTGTCTCCCAGGACCAGGACGACGCGTTCAAGAACCTGGGCCTGGCCATGCTGGCGGCGATCGCGATCGTCTTCATGCTCCTGGTCGCGACCTTCCGCTCGCTCGTCCAGCCACTGATCCTGCTCGTCTCCATCCCCTTCGCGGCGACGGGCGCGATCGGCCTGCTGGTGGCCACGGACACCCCGATGGGCGTCCCGGCGATGATCGGCATGCTGATGCTGATCGGCATCGTCGTGACGAACGCGATCGTGCTGATCGACCTGATCAACCAGTACCGCAGGCAGGGTTACGGCGTCGTCGAAGCGGTCGTCGAGGGCGGCCGCCACCGACTCCGCCCGATCCTCATGACGGCCCTGGCGACGATCTTCGCCCTCCTCCCGATGGCCATGGGCATCACCGGCCAGGGCGGCTTCATCGCCCAGCCGCTGGCCGTGGTCGTGATCGGCGGCCTGATCACGTCGACCCTGCTGACCCTGCTCCTGGTCCCGACGCTCTACGCGATGCTGGAGCTCCGCAAGGAGCGGCGGGCGAAGAAGCGGGAGGCCAAGCGGGCGAAGAAGGCGGAGGTGCCGGAGCAGCCGAAGCCGGAACCCGCGTCCGTGTGACAGCGGTGTCCCCGGCGGCCGGGCACCGAACCCCAACGGTTCGGTGCCCGGCCGCCGTTGTGTGCCCGGCTCGGGGCCGGGGCATGGGGTCGTCCACCGGGGCAGGGCGCGGTCCGGACGCGAGGTCGCCGTCAAGGTGGTGCACGCCAGTACGCCGCGGACGGCGTCTTCCGCGCCCGTTTCCGGCAGGAGAGCGAGGCCGTCCGTAAGGTGAGCGGCGCGTTCACCGCACCGGTCGTGGACGCCGACCCGGAGGCGACACGGCCGTGGACGGCGACCCAGTACGTGCCCGGCCGCTCGCTCGCGCAGCGGATCCGCGACCGGGGCCCGCTCCGGGACGCCGAGCCGCGGCAGCCCCGCCCACCCGAGCGGAAACCCGCCTCGGGGTGAACGGGGCCGGCAACAGGGCTACGGCAGCGCCAGCATCCGCTCCAGCGCCAGCTTCGCGAACGCCTCCGTCTCCTTGTCGACCTCGATGCGGTTGACCAGGTTGCCCTCGGCCAGGGACTCCAGGGCCCAGACCAGGTGGGGGAGGTCGATGCGGTTCATCGTCGAGCAGAAGCAGACCGTCTTGTCGAGGAAGACGATCTCCTTGCCCTCGGGCGCGAAACGGTTCGCCAGGCGGCGGACCAGGTTCAGCTCCGTGCCGATGGCCCACTTGGAACCGGCCGGCGCGGCTTCCAGCGCCTTGATGATGTACTCGGTCGAGCCGACGTAGTCCGCCGCCGCCACGACCTCGTTCTTGCACTCGGGGTGGACGAGGACGTTCACGCCGGGGATGCGCTCGCGCACGTCGTTCACCGAGTCGAGGCTGAAGCGGCCGTGCACCGAGCAGTGACCCCGCCACAGGATCATCTTCGCGGCGCGCAGCTGCTCCGCGGTCAGGCCGCCGTTCGGCTTGTGCGGGTTGTAGACCACGCAGTCGTCCAGGGACATGCCCATGTCGCGGACCGCGGTGTTGCGGCCCAGGTGCTGGTCGGGCAGGAACAGGACCTTTGTCGTCGAGGGCTCCCCCTGCTGGAAGGCCCACTCCAGGGCCCGCTTCGCGTTCGAGGAGGTGCAGATCGTGCCGCCGTGCTTGCCCGTGAACGCCTTGATGTCCGCGGAGGAGTTCATGTACGAGACAGGCACGACCTGCTCGGCTATGCCGGCCTCGGTCAGCACGTCCCAGCACTCGGCGACCTGCTCGGCCGTCGCCATGTCGGCCATGGAGCAGCCGGCCGCCAGGTCGGGCAGCACGACCTTCTGGTCGTCGGACGTCAGGATGTCCGCGGACTCCGCCATGAAGTGCACACCGCAGAACACGATGTACTCGGCCTCCGGGCGCGCGGCCGCGTCCCGGGCCAGCTTGAACGAGTCACCCGTGACGTCGGCGAACTGGATGACCTCGTCGCGCTGGTAGTGGTGGCCGAGCACGAACACCTTGTCGCCGAGCTTCTCCTTGGCCGCGCGGGCGCGCTCGACCAGGTCGGGGTCGGACGGCGAGGGCAGGTCGCCGGGACACTCGACACCGCGCTCGCTCTTCGGGTCGGCCTCACGGCCGAGGAGCAGCAGGGCAAGAGGAGTCGGCTGTACGTCGAGCTCCGGGGTCTGGGCGGTGGTCACGACACGCACCCTTTCTACTTTTCGTCGAACTGACGCTATCTATCATAAACGCTTCACGTCACTTTGACGACGGTCATAGCGTCGATGTGACGGGAATCCCGGAGGCGGGAAGAAGGTCGCTGTTCGCTTCAGCGCCTGTGTGCGAGCATGAAGGAACAGGCGAAAAGAACAAGTGCCGCCCGGAATGAATCCGCGGCCCCGTCGGTTGCAACCGTCGGCAAGCAGTCTCCGTACAACCCGGGAGAGATGTAGATGTCCGTATCGGACGAGACCAGCACCGTCACCGACGGCATCATCCTGTCCGACGCCGCCGCGGCGAAGGTCAAGGCCCTGCTCGACCAGGAAGGCCGTGACGACCTGGCCCTGCGTGTCGCCGTCCAGCCCGGTGGCTGCTCCGGCCTGCGCTACCAGCTCTTCTTCGACGAGCGTTCCCTCGACGGCGACGTCGTCAAGGACTTCGGCGGTGTGAAGGTCGTCACCGACCGCATGAGCGCCCCGTACCTGGGCGGTGCGTCGATCGACTTCGTCGACACCATCGAGAAGCAGGGCTTCACGATCGACAACCCGAACGCGACGGGCTCCTGCGCCTGCGGCGACTCCTTCAGCTGAGCCCAGCCGGCACCGCGCGAACGTAAAGGCGGCGGCCCCCTCCGACAGGGCCGCCGCCTTCGCGCGTGTCCGGGGCTCCAGGGGGTGTTTTGAAAGTCCCGCACAGCACCCACGGCGCCCGGCACGCACCCTCGCCGCACCGGCCAAAGGCCCAATTAGCTCCTCCCCCACTCTCGGCTTCGCTCGAGCGGGGGGACCCCCATCGAGGGCCTTCGTCCGGCACGCCGAGGGCACGCACCGAACACCGCGGGCACCGCACGGGACTTTCAAAACACCCCCTAGTGGTTACCGCGCCCCGGACTTCTCCGGCAGCCGCGCCCCCGGCTTCTCCAGCGGGATCGCCTTGCCGTCCGAACCCACGACCTTGCGATCGCCGAGCGGCTCGTCCAGCTGCACGGTCTGGTGATGCACCTTGGCGATCAGGATGCAGACCTTGTCCGGCCACGGGGTCTCGGTCACCTCGACCGTCACCTTGTCCCCGCTCTCGCTCGCCGTCGCCTTGTAGTCGGCGCACACCCCGCCCGTGAAGGCCACGGTCAGCTCCCGGCCCTCGGCCGTGTAGCCGTCCACCTGGACATCCCGCGGGGCCGGCGCCGCGGTCGGCTCGTCACCGGGCGCGGAGGGCCGCGGGCTGGGCTGCCCGGACGGCTCCCCGGAGGTTATGTACTTCGGGTCGACCGCCGGATACGTCACCGTGAAGCCGTCCTTCGCGCCGGCCGCCCGCGCCTCGAACAGCCAGGACGGCACGAGCGCCGGTCGCCCCTCCACGACGTGCGAGGCCAGCCCGAACACGGCCTTGTCGACCGTGATCGTCTCCCTCTTCGCGGCGGTGCCGGAGGATTCGCAGGAGGCTTCCATCCGGTCCTTGTGCGGTACGGGGGTGGCGCAGCCGCCGATGCCCATACGGTGGCTGGTCCCGGGCGCCGCGTTCATCAGGGCCAGCGTCTTCTCCGCGCTCAGGACGGGGTACGTGTCCCCCTTCGCCGGCGCCTGCAACTGGCCGCTGCCGCCCACGACCTTGCCCTGCGCGTTGACGGAGACGCCGGTCGTCCAGCCGTAGGTCGGCATCCCGTCGACGACGGGATCGGTGTTCACCATCCGCTGGGAGCCCATGACCTGGCTCGCGACCACCTTCGCGTCGTCCTGACCCAACGCCTTCAGGACCGGCGCGGCCGCCTTCTTCGCGGCCGCCTCGCTCACCGGGGAGGCGGCGTCGTCGGTGCCCGGTGTGTAGTGGTGGAAGGTCCAGGTGCCAGGCGCCTGCTGGTTCACCTGCAGGGTGGGCCCCGAGCCGTCCTTCGCCCCGACCCTCCATGCCTGCCCCTGCGCCACCGGGGCCCCGTCGACCCCGAGCGCCTCGGCCAGCTCGGCCACCTCTTCCTTGTCGACCGCGCCCTGAGCCCGGTACACGGGCGCGGAGCCGGGGCCGTCCGGGAGCGTGCCGTCGGCGCGGTAGGTGACGCCGTACGGGTTGGGTTCGCCGGGTGCGATGCCGTTGTCCGTGCCGCCGCTCTCGGAGTAGCCCTCGAGGGCGAGCGGCGGGGGAGTGTCGTCGCCGGACGCCCCGGACGTCGTACGCCCGCCGGAGTCCCCGGAGGCCGTCGCGGCGAGGTACGCCCCACCGCCCCCGACGAGCAGCACGGCGGCGGCGACGGAGGCGACGACGGCGGGGGAACGGCGCCGGGCGGAGCGGACGCCGTCGGCCTTATGGGCCTCGTCGTCCCGGCGGACCTCGTTGTCGGGGGCGTCGGCGGGTTCGTCGTCGGCACCGGCGTCGGCGGGGAGGCCGGCGGGTTCGGCACCGGCACTGGCACCGGCATCGGTTTCGGCACCGGCTTCGGCAGGGGCGGGAGCGGTGGGCCTCTCGTCGGCGTCGGTGTCGGCGTCGGCGGCGACCTCGGTCTCGGCGGCATCGGAAGCGGCTGCGGATTCCTCAGCGTCCCCGGCTTCGGCGGAGCCGCTCGCTACGTCGCCCTCTACGTCACCGGAAGCCTCGCCGCCGCCCTCCCCGGCACCCGCAGCCTCACCCGCAGTCTCAACCGAGGCGGCACCCTGCTCCTCCGGGACGCCCCGCTCCTCCGAGACACCCTTCTTCTCAGCGGCGCCCCGCGCCTCGGCGGAGCCGCCGGCAACCCGCTCCTCGGCGGAGCCGGTGTCGTCGTTGTCGGGTCGCTCGGTGTTCACCGCATCGCTCCTTCGGCTGTGCATCTGTCCCATGACCCTGACCCGGCCCTGTCAAAGCGGCCGGTCCGGCGGGTCGTATCCCGCATCCCCTTTACGGGGGACGCCGATGGGACGCAGCGGGGGAGCGCACGGTTCCCTGAACAGCGCCGCCTCAGTCTCCGTACTCCCACATGGCGTCCAGCAGCCGCGCCGAGGCGGGCGGCACGGTCACGCCGTGGATGAGTGACGGGGAGACCGGAAGGGCAGTGATCCGGTCGGGAACCGCCCAGTGGGGAGCCATCCGGGCGCAGTCGCCGCGCAGCGACGCCAGGTCGCCTTCCAGATCGGCCGGAGAGGGAGCATGGAGCTCGAGGTTCGTCATAACGGCACCGTAGGCTCGGTCAGGCATGCGAAGTAAGATCTACTATCGGGTAGTTTAGGCGGCTTCAGAGCCTCGCGCAGACCCGATAGCGTGAACTGTCAACGCCGTCTCCCCTCAGGAGAGTCAACGCCGTGCGCATCGCAGTCACCGGCTCCATCGCCTCCGACCACCTCATGACCTTCCCTGGCCGCTTCGCCGACCAGTTCGTCGCGGACCAGTTGCACACGGTCTCGCTCTCCTTCCTGGTAGACCAGCTCGACGTACGCCGAGGCGGCGTCGGCGCCAACATCGCCTTCGGTATGGGGCAGCTGGGCACCCGGCCGATCCTGGTCGGCGCCGCGGGCTTCGACTTCGACGAGTACCGTGCCTGGCTGGACCGGAACGGCGTCGACACCGACTCGGTGCGCATCTCCGAGACGCTGCACACCGCCCGCTTCGTGTGCACCACCGACGCCGACCACAACCAGATCGGCTCCTTCTACACCGGCGCCATGAGCGAGGCCCGCCAGATCGAGCTGAAGACCGTCGCCGACCGCGTCGGCGGCCTCGACCTGGTCCTGATCGGCGCCGACGACCCGGAGGCGATGCTCCGCCACACCGAGGAGTGCCGCACCCGCTCCATCCCCTTCGCCGCCGACTTCTCCCAGCAGATCGCCCGCATGGAGGGTGAAGAGATCCGGATCCTGCTGGACGGCGCGACGTACCTCTTCTCGAACGAGTACGAGAAGGGCCTCATCGAGTCCAAGACGGGCTGGACCGACGCCGAGATCCTCGCCAAGGTCGGCCACCGCGTGACCACCCTCGGCGCGCAGGGCGTGCGCATCGAACAGGATGGCGCGGAGCCGATCGTCGTCGGCACGCCGGAGGAGGAGCGCAAGGTCGAGCCCACCGGCGTCGGCGACGCCTTCCGGGCCGGCTTCCTCTCCGGCCTCGCCTGGGGCGTCCCCCTGGAGCGCGCCGCCCAGGTCGGCTGCATGCTCGCCACGCTCGTCATCGAGACGGTCGGCACCCAGGAGTACCAGCTGCGCCGCACCCACTTCATGGAGCGCTTCACCAAGGCGTACGGCCACGAGGCCGCCTCCGAGGTCCAGACGCACCTGGGCTGACTCGACGCACCCGGACTCAGGAGAGCCGGCGGACCACGTAGGCCGAACCCCGGTCCGCCGGCTCCTCACCCACGTACTCCTGCCCCCGCATCTCGCACCACGCCGGGATGTCCAGCCGCGCCGCCTCGTCGTCCGACAGCACCCGGACCGTGCCGCCCACCGGCACGTCCCCGATGACCTTCGCCAGCTCGATCACCGGAATCGGGCAGCGCTTGCCGAGGGAGTCCACGACCAGGGCATCCTCCTGTACGACCGCCTCCGCGACCGGCGCCCCCAGCTTCTCCCGCACACCCGCCACCGCCATCGGCAGCACCTCCAGGAACCGCTCGACGTCCTCCTGCGCGGTCCCCGGCGGCAGCGACACCCGCACGTTCCCCTCGCTCAGCACGCCCATCGCCTTCAGCACATGGCTGGGCGTCAGCGTGCTGCTCGTACAGGACGATCCGGACGACACGGAGAAACCGGCACGGTCCAGCTCGTGCAGCAGTGTCTCCCCGTCGACATAGAGACAGGAGAAGGTGACGATGCCCGGCAGGCGCCGCTCTGCCTCCCCGACCACCTCCACGTCCGGCACCAGCCCGGGCACCCGCGCCCGGATCCGCTCCGTCAGCTCCCGCAGCCGTACCGCCTCTTGCGCCGCCTCGGCCCGCACCGCCCGCAGCGAAGCCGCCGCCGCCACGATCGCCGGAATGTTCTCGAACCCGGCCGCCCGCCCCGACTCGCGCTCGTCCGCGGGCCCTTGAGGCGCGAACCGCACGCCCTTGCGCACCACGAGCAGCCCGACCCCCGAGGGCCCGCCCCACTTGTGGGCACTCGCCGTGAGCAGCGACCAGCCGTCCTCCACCCGCCCCCACCCGAGCGACTGCGCCGCGTCCACCAGCAACGGCACCCCGGCGGCACGGCACACCTCGGCAACGGTCGCCACCGGCTGCTCGGTCCCCACCTCGTGGTTGGCGGACTGCAGACAGGCCAGCGCGGTGTCCGGACGGAGGGCATTCGCGTACGACGCCGCGGTCACCGCGCCCGTACGGTCCACGGCGACCTGTGTCGCCGTGCCGCCGTCCGCCTCGTGCGCGTCGGCCGAATGGAGCACCGAAGAATGTTCGACGGCCGACACGATCAGGTGGCGCCCGACACGCCGACGCCCCGCCAGCGCCCCCGCGATCCCCGCCTGCACCGCCCGCGTCCCGGACGACGTGAACACCAACTCGTCAGCCCGGCACCCCACAGCCTCGGCCATGGCTTCCCGCGCCGCGTCCAGCAACATCCGAGCGCGCCGCCCCTCGCGATACAGCCGCGCGGGGTCGGCCCACCCCTCGTCGAGCGAGGCCATCAGAGCCTGCCGGGCAACGGGATGAAGAGGAGCGCTGGAAGCAGCATCGAAGTAGGCCACACAGCAACGCTAAAACGCCGGCAAGGGAAGTGGGCCCAAGGGGCGCGGGGCTGTGTCGATATGCGGCTCCGCCGCGTGGGCGCGAGAAACCACAACGCACCCGCAGTCGCCACACAAGCCGCACTTCCCGAGCTACCAGGCGCCCCGAACGACCTTCGGCTGACCGACGGCGCGTTGGGCCCCCCTCCCCGCGAACCCCCGGAGGGCGTCGGCTAGGGTTTGGTCCGCATAAACATCCAAACCCCTGCCCGACGCAGGGCGGCGACCGACCAGCGAGAAGGCCGCAGCCAACAGCGCGGGCGAGACTCTCGGGAAGGCGCTACGTGAGTCCCAACGGCTCCGACCGCTCGCCGCGGCGCCCGATGCGGCGGAAGCTGCTGCAGGCACTGACCGCGGGCCTGGTCCTGGCGACCGCCACCGGTTGCACATACGAGGACTTCCCCCGCCTCGGCATGCCCACCCCGACCACGGAAGAGGCTCCGCGGATCCTCTCCCTGTGGCAGGGCTCCTGGGCTGCCGCGCTCGCCGTCGGCGTGCTGGTGTGGGGCTTGATCTGCTGGAGTGCGATCTTCCACCGGCGCAGCCGCACCAAGGTCGAGGTCCCTCCACAGACCCGGTACAACATGCCCATCGAGGCGCTGTACACGGTGGTCCCGCTCATCATCGTCTCGGTGCTCTTCTACTTCACGGCCCGTGACGAGTCCGAGCTCCTCAGCCTCAAGAAGAAGCCGGACGTGACGGTCAACGTCGTCGGCTTCCAGTGGAGCTGGGGCTTCAACTACGTCACACCCGTCGACGGTTCCACCGGCGACGCGAAGACCGACAAGAACCTGGACGCGATCCCGGACCGGTTCAAGGAGGACTTCCCGGCGAACGCCGGCGGCGTCTACGACGTCGGCACGCCCGGCACGCGGAACCCGCAGACCGGCAACCCCGGCCCGACCCTCTGGCTCCCCAAGGGCAAGACGGTCCGCTTCGTCCTCACCTCGCGGGACGTCATCCACTCCTTCTGGGTGGTGCCGTTCCTGATGAAGCAGGACGTCATCCCGGGCCACACCAACGCCTTCGAGGTGACCCCCAACAAGGAGGGCACCTTCCTGGGCAAGTGCGCCGAGCTGTGCGGCGTCGACCACTCCCGGATGCTGTTCAACGTGAAGGTCGTGTCCCCGGAGCGCTACGAGCAGCACCTCAAGGACCTCGCCAAGAAGGGGCAGACCGGTTACATTCCCGCCGGCATCGCGCAGACGAGCCACGAGAAGAACCGGGAGACGAACAACCTGTGAGCATCCTCAACGAACCCCAGGGTGCCGCGGCAGCAGGGTCCCACTATCAGGACGAGCTGCCGGTCCGGCGCCAGCGTCGCGGTGAAGTCGTCGTCAAGTGGCTGACGACCACCGACCACAAGACGATCGGGACGCTGTACCTGGTCACGTCGTTCGCGTTCTTCGTCATCGGTGGCGTGATGGCGCTGTTCATGCGCGCCGAGCTGGCCCGCCCGGGCCTGCAGATCATGACGAACGAGCAGTTCAACCAGGCGTTCACGATGCACGGCACGATCATGCTGCTGATGTTCGCGACGCCGCTGTTCGCCGGCTTCACGAACTGGATCATGCCGCTGCAGATCGGCGCGCCGGACGTGGCCTTCCCCCGGCTGAACATGTTCGCCTACTGGCTGTACCTGTTCGGCTCGACGATCGCGGTGGGCGGCTTCCTCACCCCGCAGGGCGCGGCCGACTTCGGCTGGTTCGCCTACACCCCGCTGTCCGACGCGATCCGCAGCCCCGGTATCGGCGCCGACATGTGGATCATGGGTCTGGCCTTCTCCGGCTTCGGCACCATCCTCGGCGCGGTCAACTTCATCACCACGATCATCTGCATGCGCGCCCCGGGCATGACCATGTTCCGCATGCCGATCTTCACCTGGAACGTGCTGCTGACCGCCGTCCTGGTCCTGCTCGCCTTCCCCGTCCTGGCGGCGGCGCTGTTCGCGCTGGAGGCGGACCGCAAGTTCGGCGCGCACATCTTCGATCCAGCCAACGGCGGAGCCTTGCTCTGGCAACACCTCTTCTGGTTCTTCGGCCATCCAGAGGTGTACATCATCGCCCTGCCGTTCTTCGGCATCATCAGCGAGGTCATCCCGGTCTTCTCCCGCAAGCCGATGTTCGGCTACATGGGCCTGATCGCGGCGACCATCTCGATCGCGGGTCTGTCCGTGACGGTGTGGGCGCACCACATGTACGTCACCGGCGGTGTGCTGCTGCCGTTCTTCTCCTTCATGACGTTCCTCATCGCCGTGCCGACCGGCGTGAAGTTCTTCAACTGGATCGGCACCATGTGGAAGGGGTCCCTGAGTTTCGAGACCCCGATGCTCTGGGCCACCGGCTTCCTGGTCACCTTCACCTTCGGTGGCCTGACCGGCGTCATCCTGGCCTCGCCCCCGATGGACTTCCACGTCTCCGACTCGTACTTCGTGGTGGCGCACTTCCACTACGTCGTCTTCGGCACCGTCGTCTTCGCGATGTTCTCCGGCTTCCACTTCTGGTGGCCGAAATTCACCGGCAAGATGCTCGACGAACGCCTCGGCAAGATCACCTTCTGGACGCTGTTCATCGGCTTCCACGGCACCTTCCTGGTCCAGCACTGGCTGGGTGCCGAGGGCATGCCGCGCCGTTACGCCGACTACCTCGCGGCCGACGGCTTCACCGCCCTGAACACGATCTCGACGATCAGCTCGTTCGTGCTCGGCCTGTCGCTCCTGCCGTTCTTCTACAACGTGTGGAAGACGGCCAAGTACGGCAAGCCGGTCGGCGTCGACGACCCGTGGGGCTACGGCCGCTCGCTGGAGTGGGCGACCTCCTGCCCGCCGCCGAGGCACAACTTCCTCACCCTGCCGCGGATCCGCAGCGAATCCCCGGCGTTCGACCTGCACCACCCGGAGATCGCCGCTCTCGACCAGCTCGAGAACGTGCCGCACGGTGACAAGGCTCTGGCCGGCAACGGCGGCAAGGAGGCCGGCAAGTGAAGATCCAGGGCAGGATGTTCATCTGGCTGAGCGTCTTCATCCTCGCCATGGCGATCGTCTATGGCGTGTGGTCGAAGGAGCCGGCCGGTACCACGGCGCTCTTCCTGGCCTTCGGCCTGTCCATCATGATCGGCTTCTACCTGGGCTTCACGGCCCGGCGGGTCGACGCGGGTGCGCAGGACAACAAGGAGGCCGATGTCGCGGACGACGCCGGCGAGGTCGGGTTCTTCAGCCCGCACAGCTGGCAGCCGCTCGCCCTCGGGATCGGTGGCGCCTTCGCCTTCCTGTCGGTCGCGATCGGCTGGTGGCTGATGTACTTCTCGGCTCCGCTCCTCCTGATCGGCCTCTGGGGCTGGGTCTTCGAGTACTACCGCGGTGAGAACCGCACCCAGTAACACGAGCTGAGCTCTCCGGAGCCCGGACACTCCGTCAGGAGCGTCCGGGCTCCTGCTTTTGCCGTAACCCCGGTCCCCCGTCCGGGTTACCCAGCGCGCCGTCCTTGACGAGGTTTCCTAGCGTGAAGCCATGAGCCAAGCACCCTCACCCCGCACCGTCGTCGGCTGCACGCTGCTGGTGATCGCCCTGGGCGCGGGCGTCACCGCCTGCGGCTCCGGCGGCAACCCGCTGTCCGCCGAGCCGTACGACGCGGCGGACCAGGTCGCCTTCAGGGGCCCCACCGGCGACGGAAAGAAGGCCGACCCCGACAAGCCCATAGAGGTCACCGCCGAGGACGACGACGGGCGCATCACGGACGTGACGGCCGTGGACGCGTCGGGACGCTACGTGGCGGGCGAACTCTCCGCCGACGGCTCCCGCTGGCACAGCACCTCCCCGCTGGCCGCGGGCGCCCACTACACGGTCCGCGTGAGCACGGAGGACGAGGACGGCGCCCCCGGCCGCCGGATCATGACCTTCGACACCGGCAAGCCCCGCACCAAGAAGCGCCTGGGCGTCACCTTCGGCCCCAAGGCGGGCAAGTACGGCGTCGGCCAGCCCATCACCGCGGAACTCGACCAGCCCGTCAAGGACAAGGCACAGCGGGCCGTCGTCGAGCGCGCCCTGAAGGTCGACTCCACGCCCGCCGTGGAGGGCGGCTGGCACTGGGTGAACGACAAGGAGCTCCACTACCGCCCCAAGGAGTACTGGCCCACCCACGCCACCATCCAGGTCCGCAGCAACCTGGACGGCATCAAGATCGGCGACCGCCTCTGGGGCGGCAAGGCCAAGCCCCTCAGGATCGCCACCGGCGACCGCGTCATCGCCGTCACCGACGCCGCCTCGCACTCGATGACGGTCTACAAGAACGACGAGGTGATCAAGCAGATCCCCGTCACCACCGGAAAGCCCGGCTTCGAGACCCGCAACGGCGTCAAGGTCGTCCTCGGCAAGGAGTACTTCGTACGGATGCGCGGCACCAGCATCGGCATAGCCGAGGGCTCCGCGGAGTCGTACGACCTGCCCGTCTACTACGCCACCCGCGTCACGTGGAGCGGCGAGTACGTGCACGCCGCCCCATGGTCCGTCGGCTCCCAGGGCTCCGCCAACGTCAGCCACGGCTGCACCGGCATGAGCACCGCCAACGCCGCCTGGTTCTTCGAGAACGTCCGCGAGGGCGACGTGGTCAAGGTCGTCAACAGCTACGGCAACACGATGGAACCCTTCGGCAACGGCTTCGGGGACTGGAACCTGGCCTGGAAGAACTGGCGCAACGGCAGCGCACTGGTGGCCGGCAACCCGGAAGGCCCGAATCCGCAGGATGCGGCAAGACTCAGGCCGACGGCAGTCTGAGGTGCCCAGGGGCGATCCGGGCTACTGGGCGCTCAGAGCCTTCCGCTCCCGCAACAAAGAAGCCAAGGCCGCCGCGAACTCCACCGGCTCCACCGGCAGGGTCACCGCCGCCTCGGCCCGACTCCACGTCGCCAACCAGGCATCCTGAGGCCGCCCCATCAGCACCAGCACCGGCGGACAGTTGAACACCTCGTCCTTGATCTGCCGGCACACCCCCATGCCCCCCATCGGCACGGCCTCGCCATCGAGGACACAGACGTCGATCCCGCCCTTGTCCAGCTCCTTGATGACGGCGGCCGGAGTCGCACACTCGACGAACTCCACGACAGGGACGTCCGGAGCGGGCCTGCGCCCGGTCGCGAGCCGGACTTGCTCCCGTGTGTTGGAGTCGTCGCTGTAGACCAGCACGGTGGCGGTCGGCTGCATTGTTCCTCCGATACGCATTGGAAGCTGCCGTCGTATGGACAGGCCCGTTGGGCCGGATGCTACTCCCTTGAACCCCACGTCAACACCGGTACGACCGGGGAAGACACTCCGAACGGCACCCCCCGGAGTGAGGGCGGGATAAGCGACCGACATAATGTCGGTCGTGGCGACAGCAACGACAGAGAAAACCGGGCACGCGCACCCGTCGGTCAACCGGCCGAACCTCACCAGCGTCGGAACCATCATCTGGTTGAGTTCCGAGCTGATGTTCTTCGCGGCCCTCTTCGCGATGTACTTCACCCTGCGATCGGTGACGGGACCCGATCACTGGAAGGAAATGGCGTCCGCCCTGAACTTCCCGTTCTCGGCGACGAACACCACGATCCTGGTGCTCTCCTCCCTCACCTGCCAGCTCGGCGTCTTCGCCGCCGAGCGTGGTGACGTGAAGAAGCTCCGGGGCTGGTTCATCGTCACGTTCATCATGGGCGCGGTCTTCATCGGCGGTCAGATCTACGAGTACACCGAGCTGGTCAAGCACGAGGGCCTCTCGCTCTCGTCGGACCCGTACGGCTCGGTCTTCTACCTGACCACCGGCTTCCACGGCATGCACGTGACGGGCGGCCTGATCGCCTTCCTGCTGGTGCTCGGCCGCACCTACGCGGCCAAGAGGTTCACCCACGAGCAAGCGACCGCCGCGATCGTCGTGTCCTACTACTGGCACTTCGTCGATGTCGTCTGGATCGGCCTCTTCGCGACGATCTACATGATCAAGTAGCCGGGCCCGCTCCTCCACATCCCAGAAGCATCGACGCAGAAGATCCTGACACCGGGGTAATCCGTGAAAAAGCTCTCCGCACGACGACGCCACCCAATGGCGGCGCTCGTCGTCCTACTCCTCGCGCTGGTGTGCACGGGGGCGGTGTACACCGCCGTCGCACCCACCCGTGAGGCGAAGGCCGATGAAACCGCCCAGTCTCTCGCCATCGACGAGGGCAAGAAGCTCTATGCCGTCGGCTGCGCCAGTTGCCACGGCACCGGCGGTCAGGGCACCTCCGACGGTCCCAGTCTCGTGGGCGTGGGCGCCGCGGCCGTCGACTTCCAGGTGGGCACCGGCCGTATGCCGGCCCAGCAGCCTGGCGCGCAGGTCCCGGAGAAGAAGAACATCTACTCGCAGGCCGAGATCGACCAGCTGGCCGCGTACGTCGCCTCGCTGGGCGCCGGTCCGAACGTCCCGACCGAGGCGGAGTACAGCCCCGAGGGCGCGGACATCGCCAAGGGCGGTGACCTGTTCCGCACCAACTGCGCGCAGTGCCACAACTTCACCGGCAAGGGCGGTGCGCTGACCCACGGCAAGTTCGCACCCAGCCTCGAGGGCGTCAGCCCGAAGCACCTCTACGAGGCCATGCAGACCGGCCCGCAGAACATGCCCTCCTTCCCCGACACCACGCTGTCGGAGCAGAACAAGAAGGACATCATCGCGTACCTCGACGCGGTCAACAGCGACGACACCGAGAGCCCCGGTGGCCTGGAACTGGGCGGACTCGGTCCGGTCAGTGAGGGTCTGTTCGGCTGGATCTTCGGTCTCGGCGGGCTGATCGCCGTCGCCGTGTGGGTCGCCGCCCGGACCGCAAAGGCCAAGAAGTCATGAGTAGCCAAGACATTCCAGAAGAGAACCTGCCCGCTGAGCAGGACACCCCACACGGCGCGGTCAGTGTCGCGGACGAGAAGCACCCGTTCGCCGACCCCGGTCTGCCGCCCCACGAGCACCGGATCCAGGACATCGACGAGCGGGCCGCCAAGCGGTCCGAGCGCTCGGTCGCCCTGCTGTTCACGGTGTCGATGCTGGCCACCGTCGGCTTCATCGCCTCGTTTGTGGCGATCCCGCACGACAAGGCGATCTACGTCTTCCCGATCGGCCACATCAACGCGCTGAACTTCGCGCTCGGGCTGACGCTCGGCATCGCGCTGTTCACCATCGGCGCGGGCGCGGTCCACTGGGCCCGCACCCTGATGTCCGATGTCGAGATCGCCGACGAGCGGCACCCGATCGAGGCGTCCACCGAGGTCCGTACGCAGGTCCACGAGGACTTCAAGCAGGGCGCCAAGGAGTCGGTGATCGGCCGCCGCAAGCTGATCCGCCGCACGATGCTCGGCGCGCTCACCCTGGTGCCGCTCTCCGGCGTCGTCCTGCTGCGCGACCTCGGCCCGCTGCCCGAGACCAAGCTCCGCCACACCCTGTGGTCCAAGGGCAAGCTGCTCGTCAACATGAACACCGACGAGCCGCTGCGTCCCTCCGACGTCGCGGTCGGCTCCCTCACCTTCGCCAAGCCCGAGGGCCTGGAGGAGCACGACCACGAGTTCCAGAACGAGATGGCCAAGGCGGCCCTGATGATCGTCCGGATCCAGCCGGACAACATCAAGGACAAGCGCGAGCTCGAGTGGTCGCACGAGGGCATCGTCGCGTACTCGAAGATCTGCACCCATGTCGGTTGCCCGATCTCCCTGTACGAGCAGCAGACGCACCACGTGCTCTGCCCCTGCCACCAGTCCACCTTCGACCTCTCCGACGGTGCCCGGGTGATCTTCGGCCCCGCCGGTCACGCCCTGCCGCAGCTGCGCATCGGCGTGAACGACGAGGGCTACCTCGAGGCGCTCGGCGACTTCGAAGAGCCCGTCGGCCCTGCTTTCTGGGAGCGCGGATGAGCACTACGACCAGCAATGAGTCCCGCTCTCGCGGGAAGGCACCGGCCGGCGAGCGTGTCGCCGACTGGGCCGACGGCCGCCTGGGGATCTACTCCCTGGCCAAGTCCAACATGCGCAAGATCTTCCCGGACCACTGGTCCTTCATGCTGGGTGAGATCTGCCTGTACAGCTTCATCATCATCATCCTCACGGGTGTGTATCTGACGCTGTTCTTCCACCCGTCGATGACCGAGGTGGAGTACCACGGCAGTTACGTCCCGCTGCAGGGCCAGCTGATGTCGGAGGCCTTCGCCTCCACGCTGGACATCAGCTTCGACGTGCGCGGCGGTCTGCTCATCCGGCAGATCCACCACTGGGCGGCGATCATCTTCCTCGCCGGCATGTTCGTGCACATGATGCGCGTGTTCTTCACCGGCGCGTTCCGCAAGCCGCGCGAGATCAACTGGCTCTTCGGCTTCTTGCTGTTCGTCCTGGGCATGTTCACCGGGTTCACCGGCTACTCGCTCCCGGACGACCTGCTCTCCGGCACCGGTGTCCGCTTCACCCAGGGCGCGATCCTGTCCGTCCCGATCGTCGGTACGTACATCTCGATGTTCCTGTTCGGCGGGGAGTTCCCCGGCGACGACTTCGTCGCGCGGTTCTACTCGATCCACATCCTGCTGCTGCCGGGCATCATGCTCGGGTTGGTGGTCGGCCACCTGATCCTGGTCTTCTACCACAAGCACACGCAGTTCGCTGGTCCTGGACGGACCAACAAGAACGTCGTCGGCATGCCGCTGCTGCCCGTCTACATGGCCAAGGCCGGAGGCTTCTTCTTCCTGGTCTTCGGCTTCATCGCCGCCCTGGCCGGCATCGCGTCCGTCAACCCGATCTGGGCCCTGGGCCCGTACCGGTCCGACCAGGTGTCGACCGGCGCCCAGCCCGACTGGTACATGGGCTTCGCCGAGGGACTGGTCCGGGCCATGCCCGGCTGGGAGATCAACATCTGGGGGCACACGCTCGTCCTGGGCGTCCTCATCCCGCTCGTGCTCTTCGGTGTCTTCCTCATGATCATCGCGGTCTATCCGTTCATCGAGTCCTGGATCACCGGGGACAAGCGCGAGCACCACATCCTGGACCGGCCGCGCAACGCCCCGACCCGGACCGCCTTCGGTGTCGCCTGGGTCACCGGGTACATGATCATGCTGATCGGTGGTGGCAACGACATCATCGCCACCCACTTCCATCTCTCGATCAACTCGGTCACCTGGTTCGTCCGTATCGGGTTCTTCGTCGGCCCGGTCCTCGCGTTCATCTTCACCAAGCGGATCTGTCTCGGCCTCCAGCGCCGCGACAAGGAAAAGGTGCTGCACGGCCGCGAGTCGGGCATCATCAAGCGCCTGCCGCACGGTGAGTTCGTCGAGATCCACGAGCCGCTCAGCCAGGACCAGATGCACACGCTCACCGCACACGAGCAGTACAAGCCGGCCGAGATCGGCCCGACGGTCGACGAGAACGGCGTCGAGCGCAAGGTGAAGCGCTCCGAGAAGGTGCGCGCCAAGCTCAGCGACGCGTACTACGGCGAGGAGAGCCAGATTCCCAAGCCCACCGTCGAGGAGTACAGGGAGATCACGAGCGGCCACGGCCACCACTGATCGCTGCGCTCGCCACGCGCGGTTCACAGGGCCCCGTCCGGTCTTCGGACGGGGCCCTTCGCCATGCCCGTCGGCTGGATAGGGTGGACCCGTCGAGACTCGTGTCCCGCTGTACGGGACTGATCCAGGAGCGGCTTATGAGCGCTGTGACCCCCGCTGGAGGCGACACCGCGGCGGGCCGTTCCTGGCCCGAGGTGCTGAGCGCGCTGCTCGGCGGACAGGACCTGAGCGCCGGTGACACGGCCTGGGCGATGGACCGTTTCATGAGCGGCGAGGCCACGGACGCCCAGATCGCGGGCTTCATGGTGGCGTTGCGCGCCAAGGGCGAGACGGTCGAGGAGATCAACGGACTCGTCGAGGCGATGTACGCGCACGCGCAGCCGCTGAGCATCCCGGGGCCGGCCGTCGACATCGTCGGCACGGGCGGCGACCGGGCCAAGACGGTCAACATCTCGACGATGTCCGCCATCGTGATCGCCGGGACCGGGGCGAAGGTCGTCAAGCACGGCAACCGGGCGTCGTCCTCGGCGAGCGGGTCGTCCGACGTGCTGGAGAAGCTCGGCATCAACCTGGACCTGTCGCCCGAACGGGTGGCGCGGGTGGTGGAGGAGGCCGGGATCACCTTCTGCTTCGCGGCCAAGTTCCATCCCTCGATGCGGTTCGTCGGCGCGGTCAGACGGGACCTGGGGATTCCCACCTCGTTCAACCTCCTCGGCCCGCTGACCAACCCCGCCCGGGTCACCGCCTCGGCGATCGGCTGCTTCGACACCCGGATGGCGGGGCTCATGGCCGGCGTACTGGCCGAGCGCGGTTCGTCCGCGCTGGTGTTCCGCGGCGACGACGGCCTCGACGAACTGACGACCACGGCCACCTCCCGGGTGTGGATCGTGCGCGACGGCAAGGTCACCGATGAGGCCTTCGACCCGCGCGACGTCGGCCTCGAACTGGTCCCGGTTCAGGCGCTGCGGGGCGCGGACGCCTCCTACAACGCCGAGGTCGCGCGACGGCTGCTGGACGGCGAGACGGGCCCGGTGCGGGACGCCGTCCTCCTGAACTCGGCGGCGGCGCTGGTGGCGTTGGAGCCGACCGGGGCGCCGCTCGTGGACCAGATCCGCGACGGCATGGAGAAGGCCGTGGAGTCGATCGACTCGGGAGCGGCGAAGCTGACGCTGGAGCGCTGGGTGGCGGCCAGCAACGTGTAGCGCCCCGCGGAGTGATGTCCCGCGATCCGGACACGGGTTGCGGGACCGCGATCACTTCACGTACGTTTTTTTCCAGGTCATGAGTGACAGTCATGAGGCCCCGGCCGACTGTCCGGCAACCCTCCGTCCGTGGCGGGGTGCCCCGGGTGAAGACCAGGCCGTGGACAGCAAGGTCCACGGCAAGCGCGGATCCCTCACGAAGCCAGGGATCCTGGTCGTCGAGGAGTCTTCCGTGAGCAAGCGAATGCGATAGGGCCGCAGAGCCCCGCCTCCGCACACCCTTTTCTCTCTTCCCCCCATGCCTCTCACGGGAGTTCGCCATGTCCGTCTCCACCGCTGCCGCCGCCCAGACCATTTGCACCCCCCTGTCCGTTCTCGGCCGGGATGTCACCGTCCCGCTCGTCACCGGCGGGGAGGTCACCTACGCCGCGCTCGACTACGCCGCCAGCGCGCCGGCGCTCCAGCGCGTGTGGGACGACGTCGCCGCGTACGCCCCCTACTACGGCAGCGTCCACCGGGGTGCCGGATACCTGTCCCAGCTCTCCACCGACCTCTTCGAGAACTCCCGCAGGACCGTCGCCGAGTTCCTGGACTGCCGGGAGGACGACCAGGTGGTCTTCACCCGGTCCACCACCGACTCCCTCAACCTGCTCGCCGCCGCCCTCCCGGCCGACTGCCAGGTCTTCGTCTTCGAGACCGAGCACCACGCCTCGCTGCTGCCCTGGCAGGACGCCCGCGTCACCTACCTCGACGCCCCGCGCACCCCGCGCCAGGCCGTCGAGACCCTGGAGCGCGCCCTCGCCGACCGCACCGCATCTGTTCAAGAGGGCCACGGCCCGGCCCTGGTCTGCGTGACCGGCGCCTCGAACGTCACGGGCGAGCTGTGGCCCGTACGGGAGCTGGCCGCGGCGGCCCACGCGCACGGCGCCCGGATCGTCCTGGACGCCGCCCAACTCGCCCCGCACCACCCGGTGTCCGTCCGTGACCTCGACGTCGACTGGGCCGCCTTCTCCGGGCACAAGCTGTACGCCCCCTTCGGCTCCGGTGTCCTGGCCGGACGTGCCGACTGGCTGCGCGCGGCCGAGCCGTACCTCGCGGGCGGCGGCGCCAGCCGCAAGGTCGCGCGGCGCGCGGACGGGGGAGTGGACGTGGAGTGGCACGAGAGCGCCGCCCGCCACGAGGCCGGCTCACCCAACGTCATCGGCGCCTACTCCATCGCCTCCGCCTGCAAGGCGCTGACGGAGGCGGGTTTCGACACGCTGGTCGCCCGTGAGGAGCACCTGATCCGCAAGGTACGGGAAGGCCTCGCCGAGGTTCCGGAAGTCAGGGTCCTGTCCCTCTTCGGCGACGACGCCCCCCGCGTCGGCGTGATCTCCTTCGTCGTCGAGGGCTGGAACAGCTCCCACCTCGCCGCCGCGCTCTCCGCCGAGTACGGCATCGGCGTCCGCGACGGCCTCTTCTGCGCCCATCCCCTCCTGCGCACCCTGCTCGGCAGCGATCCGCAGACCCAGGGCGAGTGCGGTGCCCCCGAAGCCGCACCCGGCGAGAAGTCCCTCAACGCCATCCGCGTCAGCTTCGGCGCGGGGACGCCGGACGAGCACGTGGAGCGGTTCGTGAACGCCGTGAAGGAGCTCGTGCGGAACGGCGCCCGGTGGAACTACCGCACGGAGGACGGCCGTTGCGTCCCGGACACCTCCGCCTGAGCCGGTAGCCGGGCGCCCAGCACGATCATCCGCAGGGCGCGTTCGGTGGCGTCCGTGAGGAGTTCGCTCGCGCGGACCAGCGCCTCGGCCAGGGCCATCGGGCCCGGCAGGATCCCGTGGCAGGCGTCGACGCCCGGCACCTCGTGGGCACCCTCGCCGAGGGTGCCGGCCAGGGCGAGGACCGGTCGCCCGTACAGCTTGGCGCGGCGGGCCACCTCCGCCGGGACCTTCCCCCGGGGCGTCTGGTGGTCCAGGGCGCCCTCGGCGGTGACGACCAGGTCGGCGCGGGCCAGGCGGGTGTCCAGGTCGAGGTGGTCGAGGAGCACGTCGAAGCGGGGGAGGAGCTGTGCGCCCAGGGCGGCCAGGCCCGCGCCCAGTCCGCCCGAGGCGCCGGTGCCGGGGCCGTGGCGCAGGTCGGTGCCGGCGACGGCGAGGTCGGCGGCGGCGAGGTCGCGGGTGAGGACGTCCGCCCAGTTCTCCAGGCCCGCTGAGAGCTCCTCGACCTGCGCGGGCGTCGCGCCCTTCTGCGGCCCGAAGACCCGGGCCACGCCCCGCTCGCCGCACAGCACGTTGTACGGATTGCAGGCGACGAGCAACTCCACTTCCTTCAGGCGGGGGTCGAGGCCGGCCGGGTCGATGCGGTGCAGCCGCGTCAACTCTCGTCCGCCGTACGGCAGATCGCGGCCATCGAGGTCCAGCAGCCGCGCCCCGAGCGCCTGGAGCGCGCCCGCGCCCCCGTCCGACGTACCGGAGTCGCCGCAGCCCACCAGGATGCGCCGGACGCCTAGTGCCTCGGCAGGCAACGTTTGCCCGTTGAGGAGCGGCGTCCGGTGCGTGCTCTCGGCGTGCCGGCCGGAAGCCCTCGTACTGGACGTACTTGGGCTTTCGGCCGGTGCGGCGAGAGTGCGTGCCGGGCGTCGCGACGGGGCGAACGTTGCCTGCCGGGGCACTAGGTCCAGCGCGGCGCGGATCAGCTCACCGACGCCGTAGGTGGTCGTGGCTCCCGGATCGCGGAGGTCGCGCGGGACGAGGGAGAGGCCCGCGACCGCCGCCATCTCCACCACCGCCGTGTCCCGGGAGCCGAGCAGCGCGAAGTGGGCGGTGATGGTCTTGCCGACCGGGCCCGTGGCGGGCACGGTGACGAGCCGGCCCCCGGTGGCGGCGGCCAGCGCGGCGGCCGTGCCCTCGCCGCCGTCCACGAGCGGGACGAGGTCGACCTCGGCGTCGGGCAGGACGCGCAGGACGCCCGCCGCGATGGCGTCCGCGGCGGCCTCCGCCGACAGGGACTCCTTGAAACCGCTGGGGGCTACGACGACACGGGTCAGCATGGAGGGCTCCTTAACGGGTGACGGACACGCCGAGCAGCGGCCACACCGCGACGGCGAAGAGCAGGACGAGCGCGGCGGTCACCGGTGCCAGGAGGGCGGACAGGCGCAACAGGTCGCGTGGGGTGTAGGTCGGGGTGCCGGGGATCTCCGCGAACAGCGTGACCGGCTTCGCGGAGGCGGGCAGGGTGTGGCAGAACCCCGCGGCGGCGGTGGAGGCGAGCGCGGCCGCGACCGGGTTGACCCCGACGCCGACGGAGGCGGCCACCACCAGCGGGACCAGGACCGAGGAGCGGGCGGAACGGGACTGCAGGACCAGGTGGGCCGCCGTACTGACCGCGACCACGATCGCCAGGAACAGCACCGGGGCGCCACCCGTCGGCAGCCCGGAGACCAGCCACCCTGCCGCTCCCGAGTCGGCGAGCGCCACGCCCATCGCCATCGTCGCCGCCATGAACAGCAGCAGCGACCAGGGGACGGTCTTCAGCGCGTCCTTCAGGCGTACGGTGCCCAGGGCGGGGGAGGAGGCGACGACCGCGCCGATCAGCGCGACGACCGCGGGCGGCACCCGGTGCAGCGGCTCGCTGCACCACAGCAGGACGACCGTGGCCATCAGCAGGGCGCAGCGCTTCTCGGCCTGCGTCCAGGGTCCGGTGACCGGGCTCTCGCTGTACTGCTGGATCTGCTCCGGGGTGATGTGGACCGGGCCGAGGCGGTCCGCGCGCCGGGTCGTCGTCAGCAGCACCAGCTCGGCGGCCAGATGGGAGGACGCCACCGCCAGCGGCAGGCCCAGCAGCAGCCACTGGGTGAAGCCGACCTGCTCCCCGGTCGCCTCCCACAGCACCGACACGGTGATCAGATGCGCGCCCGCGCCGATCAGGGTCGCCACCGCGGACAGCAGGATCACGGTCGGAAACAGCAGCGCCAGCATCACGACCAGTCGCTTCCGGTCGGCGAGGACCTTGGCGAGGGCGAGGAACACCGGCAGCGCCAGCGCGGCCCGGCCCGAGGTGGCGGGCACCGCGAACGCCGTGACGACCAGCGAGGCCGTCGTCAGGTGCACCAGCTGCCGTACGGTGCGCGCCCCGCCGACCAGGAACGCCGCCGCCCGGCCCGCGAGCCCGGTCCGGGCCACCGCGGCCGCCAGCACGAAGGCGCAGATCAGCAGCCACACCGTCGAGTCGCCGAGCGTGCCGAACAGTGTGTCGCTGCTGATCACACCGGTCACCGTCAGGGCGAGTCCGGCGCCCAGCGCGATGTACGTGTCGTCGATCGGCGTACCGATCCAGGCGCAGGTCGCCAGCGCGAACACGGCGAGGGTCAGCCGGGCGTCGCCGCCGAGGCCGGGGAAGTTGCCGGGAACCGCGAGCAGCGCGCAGAGGGACAGCGCCACGCACAGGGTGACGGTCAGTCGGAGATTCAGGGTCACGTCATCGAGCGTTCACCCGGGCGGTGAGCCCTGAATGAGGCGCACATGAAGGAAACTTCACGCGGGCAGCCGGTACCCCATTCCCCGTACCGTCTCCACCCGCTCGGCACCGAGCTTCTTGCGCAGCGTGCGCACGTAGACGTCCACGATGTTGGACCCGGGGTCGAAGTCGTAGCCCCACACGTGCGACAGGATCTGCTCCCGGGACAGCACCTGTCCTGGATGCCGCAGGAACAGTTCCAGGAGCACGAACTCACGGGCCGTCAGGTCGACGGTCCGGTCCCCGGCCCGAGCCCTCCGCGTCCGCAGGTCCAGGCTCAGCGAACCCGACCTGAGCACCGTCACCTCGGGCGCCCCGGCCGCCGTACGCAGCCTGAGGCGCACCCGGGCGAGCAGTTCCTCGAAGCGGAACGGCTTGGTCATCCAGTCGTCGGCGCCGCCCTCCAGGCCTGCCACCGTGTCGCGTACGGAGTCCCGCGCGGTCAGCACGATCACCGGGACCGTCACCCGGGCCTCGCGCAGCTGCCGCAGCACCGTGAAGCCGTCCTGGCTCGGCAGGCCGATGTCCAGGACGACCAGGTCGAAACCGCCGGTCAGGGCGTACTCGTAGCCCGCGTCGCCGTCGGCGGCGACGGTGGTGGTGAAGCCGTTGGCGCGCAGACCCTTCTCCACGAAGGAGGCGATGCGCTCCTCGTCCTCGACGATGAGGATGCGGTTCATGGACGTGCCTCTTCCAGGATCAGTACGAAGGTGGCGCCGCCGCCTTCGGTGTCGTGCAGGCGGACCCGGCCGCCGTGCCCTTCCGCGATCGCCTTGACGATCGACAGGCCGAGCCCGGCCCCCGAGCCCCGTGTGCCGCGCCGGGCCGTGCCGCGCCGGAACCGCTCGAAGATCACGTCGGCGTCCTGCGGCTGGACGCCCGGCCCGGAGTCGGCGACGTACAGCTCGATCCGCGAGCCGTCGGTGCGGGAGCCGACGCGGATGGTCTGGCCGGGTGTGGTGTGCTGCACGGCGTTCTGCGCGAGCTGGACCATGGCCTGGGTGATCCGCTGGGGGTCCAACTCGGCCTCGCGGTCGGCGACTTCGGCGAGCTGCCAGTCGCGGTCGCCGAGGGTGCGGGCCTTGACGTAGACGTCGGCGGTGAGTTCGGCGAGCTGGACCGGCTCCGGGGTGACGAAGTCGGGGCGCTCGGTCTTGGCGAGCAGGAGCAGGTCCTCGACGATGCGGCTCATCCGGTCGAGTTCGTCGGTGACCAGGCGGACGGTCTCCTCCCGTTCGGCGGGGTCGTCGCCCATCAGCTCCAGGTGGCCGCGCACGATGGTGATCGGGGTGCGCAGCTCGTGTCCGGCGTCGTCGACGAACTCGCGCTGGGCGGCGAAGGCGCGCTCCAGCCGGTCGAGCATCGCGTTGAACGTCTCGGCGAGGGCCGCGATGTCGTCGCGGCCGTGGACCGGGATGCGCCGGGTGAGGTCGCGCTCGGTGAGCTCCGCGGCCGTGACCCGCACCAGACGTACGGGCTTGAGGATCCGGCCGGCGACCGCCCAGCCGATGCCGGTGGTCAGCAGCAGGGCGACTGCGGAGATGGCGAGCAGGATGCGGAACACCTCGTCGGCGCGCCCCAGCTCCCCTCCGGGATGGAAGGCGACGACGAACGCGGCGTCCGGCTCGCCGCCTGGCCGGGCGATGGCGACCTTGGCCCACCGGATCTCGCCCGACGGCCGGTGCACGACGCCGGAGGGGGCGGGCGAGTCGAAGATACGGCGCCGGGCTGCGGCGTCCTCGTGCAGCGGCAGGACACCGCTCAGGTCGCGCGGCTGGATGATCTGCGTCGGGTCCTGGCCCGCCCCGCCCACCAGGCCGATCAGCTCCTCGTCCGGATCGGCGTACTGCCGCACCAGGAAGGTCCGCAGCAGCCGGGCCGGATCGGTGAACGGGCCGCCGGTCTCGGGGTCGGTGCCCCGCTCCTCGAAGTTGGTGAACTCACCGGCCTCCTGGGCGAGCAGACGGTTGATCCGCTGGTCGGCCTCCCGCAGCAGGATCGACCGCGTGACCGTGGCCACCGACGTGAGCGCCACCGCCATGACCAGCAGCAGCCACAGCAGGATGCGGACCCGGGCGGAGACCCGCCGGCGCGGGCCGTCAGTTGTCGTCGCCGGGTCCGCGGTCGTCCCCGACTCCGTCATCTCCGCCCCTCTGGCCGCGGTCGTCGTCATCGTCATCACCCGGAGGGCTGTCGGTCACCGGAGGCCGCGACACGACCTCGTCGCCCGGTGTCGGCGCGGGCCGGGTGGGCGTCGGCGTCGGCGAGGGCGAGCCGCTGTCCAGCTCCACCTGCCGCGGAACCTTCGGCGCCTCGGGGCTGTCGGAGAGCGCGAAACTGGTCGCGGCGATACCGAGGGGGATCATCACGACGGCGGCCAGGGCCGCCATCCGGCGAGAGAAGACCATGGGCTCATCCTTTGTCCCGCTCCCGGCGGGAAGGATGAGCCCAAGATGAAGAACTCTTCATCTCGACAAGCTCGACAAGCTCGACAAGGGGAGCGGGCGGTGCCTCAGCTGTCGAGGCCGATCGCGAACGCCGCCTCCAGGTCGTGCTGCGAGTACGTGCGGAACGCCACGTGCGTGTCCGTTCCCTCCACGCCGGGGATCTTGCTGATCCGCCCGGGGATGACCTCTGCGAGGTCCTCGTGCTGCTTGACCCGGACCATGGCGATCAGGTCGTACGTACCGGTCACGGAGAACACCTCGCTGACGCTCTCCAGCGCCGCGATCGACTCCGCGATCTCGGGAATCCGGTCCACGCTGGTCTTGATCAGAACGATCGCGGTGATCACGGCTGGTTCTCTCCCTCGGGGGCCGGAGCTGGGGCGGCCTTCACTCTAGTCGTCCGCCCGAAACGGGCCCACGCGCAGCAGAAGCCCAGGCCGAACCCCAGGAGGTGCGCCAGGTACGCCACCCCCGGACCCTGGCCCGCCCGCCCCGCCGCCAGCCACTGCAGGGCCGCCCAGAAAGGCAGGACGAGCCAGGCCGGGAAGCGCAGGGGCAGGAAGAACAGGAACGGCAGGAGACTGGTCACCCGTGCTCCGGGGAACAGGTACAGGAACGCGCCGAGGACCGCGGAGATCGCCCCGGAGGCGCCGACCAGCGATTGCTCGGAGCCGGCGTTGGCCGCCGCGTAGCCCAGCAGGGCCAGGTAGCCGCAGCCGACGTGGAAGAGGGTGAACTGGACGCGGCCCATCCGTTCCTCGGTCATCACGCCGAAGACGTAGAGGAAGAGCATGTTGCCCAGCAGGTGGACCCAGCTGCCGTGGACGAAGAGGGCCGTGGCGGGGGTGAGGGCGGCGCGGGCCGAGCCCTCGAAGAGTTCGGCGGGGACCACCCCCCACCGGTGGAAATAGGCCCGCTGGGCGGCGAGCAGCCCGTCGCCGGTGCCGTACACCGGATTGAGTCCCGACGCCGGGCCGATCAGGAAGATCAGGCAGCACAGGGCGATCAGTCCGTACGTCACCGGCGCCGACGCCTCCCGGACGGCTCTGCTCGCCCGGCCGACCGTCACGCTCCAGTTACGGATCATGGAAACAAAGCATGACGTAACGGGACGCAACCGAACAGACCGCCTCGCCGCCCCGGACGCCCGAGCGGCGAGTTGCCGCCAGGCCGTAGGGTTACGAGCCACACGCACCGGGAGCCCGGTGCGTCACGGACACTGGACGGACACTGAAAGAGGAAGTGGACAGTCACGATGACGGTTCCCCTGCCGACCGCCACGACGCGGTGGCGCTGCACCCTCTGCGGCAACCTCACGCGCTTCGACGTGACCCGCTCGTCGAAGGTCGTCGAGTACGTCCACCTCGATCTGGCCGGTGAGCCCAAGGTGGAGGAGCGCGACGTGGTCAGTGAGACCATCGAGTCGGTGCGCTGCCGCTGGTGCAACGCGGTGGATCAGGTGGAACTCGTGGACAGGCCGGGCGCCGGCTCCTGACGGGAGCGGGCCCAGCACAGGCATTGGGGTGACGGATGGTGGAGACCGCGGGCGGGGGGCCGGGCGACGGCACCGCTGAGGTGCTCGACCGTCCGCTGCCCGACGGCGTGCGCCGCAGGGTCGTCCAGATCGTCTCGGACGGTTTCGGCGGCCTCACCGTCGCCGAACTGCCACCCCAGCTCAGACAGTACGCCCGGTTCGCACCGAACCGGCGGGCCAAGTTCGCCGGCAACGCCATGGCCGCGGCACTGGAGACCGATCCCCTGTTCCGGCAGCGCATCGGGGAGAAGTTCAGAGAGGCCCAGCCGGAGCTCTCCGGGGCTCTCGACTCCGGCTCGCCGCCCCCGGCCGCGGACCCGCTCGACGTGGCGGCCGCGGCCTACGTACTACGGCCCACCGGCTGGGTGAAGCTCGTGACCGCGGCCGGCGAGGAGGCCCAGCGGGCCCACGCCGAACGCGCCGACGAGGAGACCCGTGCCGAGCTGGAGCGGCTGCGCGAGGAGCTCGGCCGGGCCCGTGAGCACACCCGGGCCGAGACGGAGCGGCTGCGCACCGAGCTGGATTCGGCCAAGAAGGAAGCCGAATCGCTGCACCGCAAGCTGCGCTCGGCCCTCAGCGACGTCAAGCGCGGCGAGGCGGCGCTGCGCAAGGTGCAGGCCGAGCTCGAGGCCGTACGGGCGGAGGGGCACGCGCAGGTGTCGGCCGCCGAGAGCGAGACCCGGCGGCTGAAGGCGCGGCTCGGGGAGGCGGAGGCCGCCCTGGAGGCCACGCGCAAAGCGGCGCGCGAGGGGCGCAGTGTCGAGGACATGCGCGTCCGGCTGCTCCTTGACACCCTCCTCGACGCCACCCAAGGGCTGCGGCGGGAACTGGCGCTGCCGCCCGTTTCCGTACGGCCTGCGGAGACCGTCGACGCCGTCGAACCGGGACGTATGACACCGAAGGACATCGCCGCGCGGGCCCTGTCCGAGAACGACCCCGCGATCATCGACCAGCTCCTCGCCCTGCCGCAGGCCCACCTGGTCGTCGACGGCTACAACGTCACCAAGACCGGCTATCCCCAGATGCCCCTGGAGAAGCAGCGGCTCAGGCTCCTCGGGCAGCTCTCGCAGCTCGCCGCGCAGACCGGCGCCGAGGTGACCTGCGTCTTCGACGGGGCCGAGCTGGCCGCGCCGGTGCTGCTCGCGCCGCCGCGCGGGGTGCGCGTGCTGTTCTCCAAACCGGGCATCACGGCCGACGAGTTGATCCGCCAGCTGGTGCGCGCGGAGCCGCCCGGCCGCCCGGTCATCGTCGCCTCGACCGACCGCGAGGTGGCCGACGGAGTGGCCCGCGCGGGCGCACGTCCGGTCGCTTCTGCGGTACTTCTCAAGCGACTGTCCTGAAGGTCAACCTTCAGGCCGAATGCCCGAATTGAGGCGCACTGTCACGCAACGTAGCGTCAAACGGTCATCACTTCATGTGAGTTGAGTGCAAAGAATGTATGGTGTGACTAGATTTTGCTTCTGAGGATTTGATCCGATCACAACTTGGTCACTAGGGTCTGCCTTCGAACCTCCGAGCGGGTGATCACTCAGAAGAAGGAGTTCACCTCCGTGGCGTCCCATCGTCGACCCAAACAGCCCAGTCGCGCACGTGTGACCGTGCTGACCACCGCAGCCGCCGCTGCCGTAGCCCTGACCTCGCAGGCCGCCAATGCCGCGCCGAGCGAGAAGCCGAGCAAGGACGAGGTCAAGGCCAAGGTCGACAAGCTGTACGAGCAGGCGGAACAGGCCACCGAGAAGTTCAACGGGGCCAAGGAGAAGCAGGAGAAGCTCCAGAAGGAGATCTCCACCATCCAGGACAACGTCGCCCGCGGCCAGGAAGAGCTCAACGAGCTGCGCGACAGCATGGGCCTCGCGGCAGCCGCCCAGTACCGCACGGGCAGCATCGACTCCTCGGTCCAGCTGTTCCTGTCCTCCGACCCGGACGACTACCTGGACAAGGCGTCCACCATGGACCAGCTGAGCGCTCAGCAGGTCGACGCCCTGAAGAAGATCCAGGAGAAGCAGCGCGAGCTCGCCCAGGACCGCTCCGAGGCCGCCGAGAAGCTCAAGGACCTCGCCTCCACTCGCACCGAGCTGGGCAAGAAGAAGAAGGAAGTCCAGGGCAAGCTCGCCGAGGCGCAGAAGCTCCTCAACACCTTGACCGCGGCGCAGAAGGCCGCACTCGCCGCCGCGCAGGCCTCCGCCGGCAACCAGAGCGCCGGCGAGGCCGCCGGCCACGGCTCCGGGCGGGCCGGCGAGGCCTATGCGTGGGCCCAGAGCCAGCTCGGCAAGCCGTACGTCTACGGCGCCACCGGCATGAGCTCCTACGACTGCTCCGGCCTCACCTCCCGGGCGTACGCGGCGGCCGGCATCGGCATCCCGCGCACCTCGCAGGCGCAGGCCGGCATCGGCACCAAGATCTACTCGGTCAGCCAGCTCAAGGTCGGCGACCTGGTGTTCTTCTTCAACGACCTGCACCACGTCGGTCTCTACGCGGGCAACGGCCAGATCATCCACGCGCCGCGCACCGGCACGGTCGTCCGCTACGAGTCGATGAGCACCGTCGGCGGCCCGTTCATGTTCGGTGTCCGCGTCTGACCCCTGGGCCTCCCGAAGCGTCCCGAAGGACTCCGAAGGTCCCTGAAGAGTCCTGAAGATCAACACGCCGTACCGCCCGAACGGGCGAATCGCGGCAACGTGAACCGACCCCACGCCCCGCCGGTGACCTGCGTCAGCGGCGGGGCGTCACGTTGTGTGCCCGCGGAGGTCGTTGGTCGGCGCCCCGTGGCGGGGCTACTGTCTGGCGCGTTTCCTGCATCGCAGGTCATCGCAGGGAACAGACCTTGTCCGCCAGCGGAAGGAGCGCGGCTTCCCGTGGGGTCCCATCGCCGCCTTGCACAGTCCGGGTTCGATCGGGGGGCCACCGCCCTCTGCGTCCTGTCAGCCGCCGCCGCGGCCCTCGGGGTCGTGCCGGCCACGTCGGCGGTGGCCGCGCCGCACGACGACACCCGCGCCGAGGTGGACCGCCTCTACGAAGAGGCCGAGAAGGCCACCGAGGCCTACAACAAGGCCGACGCACGCGCCGGGTCGCTGCGCAAGCAGGTCAGCGGCGCACAGGACCGGATCGCCCGCCAGCAGGAACACATCAACTCCATGCGGGACGCGCTCGGTTCACTGGCCGGAGCCCAGTACCGCTCCGGCGGCCTCGACCCCTCCCTGGCGCTGCTGTTCTCCGACGACCCGGACGACTACCTCGACAAGGCGGCCGTCCTCGACCGGATCGGCGTCCACCAGGCCGGGGAGCTCAAGGAACTCCAGGAGGCCATGCGCGACCTCGCCCAGGACCGCTCCGAGGCGGCCCGCAAGCTCGGTGAACTGGAGAAGAGCCGCAAGGCCGTCGCCTCCCACAAGCGGACCGTCGAGAAGAAGCTCGCCAAGGCGCGCCAACTGCTCAACGCCCTGCCGTCCGCCGAGCGCGCCGCCTACGACCGGGCCTCCCGCTCCGGCCGCACCGACCTGCCCGACCTCGGGGGCGACGTCCCGTCCTCGGAGCGCGCGGCCGCCGCCGTGGCCGCCGCCCAGTCCGCACTCGGCAGGCCCTACGTCTGGGGCGCCAACGGTCCCTACGCCTTCGACTGTTCGGGCCTGACGCAGTGGGCGTACGCGCAGGCCGGTGTCGCCATCCCGCGCACGTCGCAGGGCCAGCGCTTCGCCGGCCGCCAGGTCCCGCTCTCCCAGGCGCAGCCCGGTGACCTGGTCACCTACCGGTCCGACGCCAGCCATGTCGGGATGTACGCGGGCAACGGCCAGGTGATCCACGCGCCCTACCCCGGCGCACCCGTGCGCTACGACCCGGTGGGCATGATGCCGGGGGCGACGGTGACGAGGGTCTGACCAGGGCGCCCGCGCCGCCGTACGATCAGGGACGTGGCTAGGCCCTGTCGTCAAATTCCCGCCTGCCCCGCGACGCCATGCACGCTCCCCCACTGCCTTAAAGGCGTGGGAGGTGCCCCCACTCGCCGCACCGGGCACAGACCCACGTACAACCAGTACGAGGGCCTGCGCCCGGCACGCCGAGAGCACGCACCTACGCGGACATCAGCCTCCCCCACTCTCGGCTTCGCTCGAGCGGGGGGACCCCCATCGCGGCGGGGCGCGCGGCCCGCCCTTCGGGCGGACGACGGGAATTTGACGACAGGGCCTGGTCGAGGGCGGGCGTCGGGACGCGGTGTCGTGGCGTTGTGTCTGGTGCTGCTGGTCGCCCTGGTGGGCTGCGGTCACAAGCCCGCCACCGACAGCGCGAAGGCCGACGTCCAGCGGGTTCTCGACCGGCGGGCGGTCGCGGTCACGGACCGGGACAAGGCGGCGTTCGTACGGACGGGCGCGCTCAGCTGGTTCGAGAACCTCAGCGCGGTGCCGCTCGCCCACTGGTCCTACCGCGTCACCGCCCTGCACCGCACCGGCGACACCGCCACCGCCGACGCCGAGCTCAGCTACCGCGTCCAGGGCTACGACCGGGCGCCCGTCACCGTCGGCCGCACCCTGAACCTCTCTTTGGACGCGGGCGGGAAGTGGTACGTGGACGCCGAGCGGCCCGCTGAGAAGGCCGCCCAGCAGCTGTGGGACCAGGGCGAGGTGACCGTCGCCCGCGGGGAGCACAGCCTCGTCCTCGGCGTCGGGCAGTCCGGCAAGCAACTGCGCTCCTTCGCGGACCTGGCGGACCGCGCGGTGCCGGCCGTGTCGGACGCGTGGGGCACGGACTGGCCCCGCCGCGTCGTCGTCCTCGTCCCGAGGTCGCTGGAGGGCATGGCGGGGCTGCTCGCCTCGCCCGCCTCCTCCTACCGCGGGATCGCGGCGGTCACCACCGGCGAGACGGGAGCGGCGCGGGCGCCCGCGGACCGGATCATCGTCAACCCGGACGCGTACGGCGTCCTCGGCGCCCTCGGCAGACAGGTCGTGCTCACCCACGAGACGACCCATGTCGCCACCCGTACCGCCACGACCCCGGCGACGCCTCTGTGGCTGTCCGAGGGATACGCGGACTGGGTCGGCTACCGCGGCACCGGGCGGACCGCGCCCGAGGCCGCGCCGGAGCTGGCGGAGGCCGTGGCCGAGGGGAAGGTTCCGGCCGCCCTGCCGTCCGACCGGGACTTCGGCTTCAGCGGCGACGCGAACGAGCTGGCCCGGGCGTACGAGGGCGGCTGGATGGCATCCCGGATGATCGTCGACCGCTGGGGCGAGGTGCGCCTCGGCGAGTTCTACCGGGCCGTGGGCGCGCACGAGAAGCGGGAGGGCGCGGTCGAGGAGGCCATGGAGAAGGTGCTGGGGACGACCCTGGCGGACTTCACCGCGCAGTGGCGGGACTATCTGCGGGGTCAGCTCGGCTGATCAAGTTGCGCGATGGCCTCGCCGGCTTCGGGACCGTCGCGCGCCAGAGCTCGCGGGCTCCGATGACGGTGGCGAGGACCAGCAGGCCGTTGCGCACGAAGAGCAGGGTGATGCCGAGCGGGTCGCTGGAGACGACGAGCGAGAACCAGACCGGGAACTCCAGGACCGTCACGAAGCACGCCGCCAGCACCAGACCGACAGGCAGCCCCATCCGGCTGGTCCGGAAGCCGAGGCAGACCGCCGCGAGGCCGACCAGCCACACCATGTACTGCGGGCTGATCACCCGGCTGGTGGTGGTGAACATCAGCACTCCGACGAACGCCGCGTCGGCCATCGTGTGCGGCTCGAACCTCCGCGCCATCAGCCGCCACAGCAGCAGCCAGCCGAAGGCCATGCCGGTCAACACCAGCGCGGCCGTGCTCACGATGTTCACCCACGGCCCGAGGAACTCGACCGAGCCGTAGTTCAGCAGCACCTCGCCGTCCCAGCCGAAGTGCCGGGCCACGTGGAAGACCAGCGCGCCCAGCGACTCCACCTCGGTGCCCCGGTCGCGCTGGAAGGTCAGGAAGGCGAAGGCACCGGGCATGGCGAGGGCGAACAGCCCCGCCACCACGACGACGGTCACCGCCGCCGAGGCCCAGGTGTCACGCCTGCGGGCGGCCAGGAGCAGCAGCGCCGGCCACACCTTCAGCAGCGCCCCGAAGGCCGCCAGCGCGCCCATCACCCGGGGGTGCCGGGCGCCCGCGAGGAGCGCGGCGACCGCCACGGCGGTGACCATCACGTCGTAGCGCGCGTACACCGTCGGTCCGAGCAGCGGGACGCCCGCCACCCACACCCAGACCCCCCGCGGCGTCCTGCCCGGGCGCCGGCCCGCGGACAGCAGCAGGACGAGGACGGCCAGGTCGGCGAGGAAGGCGAGGACGAAGAAGGCGGAGGCGTACTCCAGGCCGGGCAGCAGCGCGGGGGAGAGGATCGCGAGGGCGGCGGCGGGCGGATACTGCCAGGTCACGTCGTCGAGCGGGAAGGTGCCGGTGCGCAGCACCTCGTACCAGCCCTGGTAGATGACGGACACGTCGCTGGTGACGTCCGGCCCCGGGAAGACGTACACCTTGAACACGAAGAGGAGGAGCAGCAGCCTGGTCACGCCCCAGGTCGGCAGCAGCCACGGCAGTGACCGCCTCGCGCCCGTCGTCTCCACGTGATCCCCTGCCGTCCGGATTCCCGCCTTGAGGGGAACATGATGTCCCGCACCGCTGTGTGCCTGCCATAAACGCGGCCGTGCCCCCGCTGTGAGCAGCCCGTTCGATAGGGTCGGCGGCGATGCACAAGACCCTCGTCGTCACCAACGACTTCCCGCCCCGGCCGGGCGGCATCCAGGCGTTCCTGCACAACATGGCGCTGCGGCTCGACCCGGAGCGCCTCGTCGTCTACGCCTCCACATGGAAGCGCGGCCGGGAGGGCGCCGAGGCCACCGCCGCCTTCGACGCCGAGCAGCCCTTCACCGTCGTACGGGACTCCACGACGATGCTGCTGCCGACGCCCGCCGTGACCCGGCGGGCCGTGGGGCTGCTGCGGGAGCACGGGTGCACGTCGGTGTGGTTCGGGGCGGCGGCGCCGCTCGGGCTGATGGCCCCGGCGCTCAGGAAGGCGGGGGCCCAGCGGCTGGTGGCGACGACCCACGGGCACGAGGCCGGGTGGGCGCAGCTGCCCGCCGCGCGCCGACTGCTGCGCCGGATCGGGGAGTCCACGGACACCATCACCTACCTCGGCGAGTACACGCGCTCGCGGATCGCCGCCGCGCTGACGCCGGACGCGGCCGCGCGGATGGTGCAGCTGCCGCCGGGGGTCGACGAGAAGACCTTCCACTCCGGCTCGGGCGGCGACGAGGTACGGGCAAGGCTGGGGCTGAGCGAGCGGCCGGTGGTCGTGTGCGTCTCGCGGCTGGTGCCGCGCAAGGGGCAGGACACGCTGATCCTGGCGATGCCCCGGATCCTGGCCGCCGAGCCGGAGGCCGTGCTGCTGATCGTCGGCGGCGGGCCCTACGAGAAGGACCTGCGCAAACTCGCGCAGGACACCGGCGTCGCCCGCTCCGTCCGCTTCACCGGCGCGGTGCCCTGGTCCGAGCTGCCCGCGCACTACGGCGCGGGGGACGTGTTCGCGATGCCGTGCCGGACGCGCAGGGGCGGGCTGGACGTCGAGGGGCTCGGGATCGTGTACCTGGAGGCCTCCGCGACCGGGCTGCCCGTCGTCGCCGGCGACTCCGGCGGAGCCCCGGACGCGGTCCTCGACGGCGAGACCGGCTGGGTGGTCCGCGGCGGCTCCGCCGCGGAGGCCGCCGACCGGATCCTGGTCCTGCTCGGGGACGCCGAACTGCGGCGGCGGATGGGGGAGCGGGGGCGGGAGTGGGTCGAGGAGAAGTGGCGGTGGGACCTGCTGGCGGAGAAGCTGAGGACATTGCTGTAGCGGAAGTTCGGCGGAAGTTCTGGCCGGACGGAGACAATCCGCCGATGCTGCTCCCATGACAGCAAAACTGATGCAGCGTCAGCTGACGAGACGTCAAATCTTGGGCATGGTGGCCCTCCAGACCGCCGCCGCGTCCGGTCTCACCCGCATCGGTCTCCAGACGGCCTCGGGCGCCGAACCCGCCGCCGTCGACAACGCGCCCGCCATCGTGGTCGGTTCGGGATACGGCGGTGCCGTCGCCGCCCTCCGCCTCGGCCAGGCCGGCATCCGTACCCTCGTGATCGAGATGGGCCGGGCCTGGAACACCTCCGGCCCCGACGGCAAGGTCTTCTGCTCCACCAGCGCCCCGGACCAGCGGTCCATGTGGTTCCGCACCCGCACCGAGGCGCCACTGGCCACCTTCCTGTGGCTGGACGTCGTCAACCGGGACATCAGCCCCTACCCCGGCGTCCTGGACCGGGTGCGCTTCGACGCCATGTCCGTCTACGTCGGCCGGGGCGTCGGCGGCGGCTCGCTGGTCAACGGCGCGATGGCGGTCACGCCCTTGAAGGCCTACTTCGCCGAGCAGTTCCCCACCGTCGACACCGACGAGATGTACGGCACGTACTTCCCGCGCGCCCGCTCCATGCTCGGCGTCAACACCGTCGACCCGGCGTGGTTCGAGTCGACCGAGTGGTACCGGTTCACCCGGATCTCCCGGAAGCACGCCGCGAACACCGGCCTGAGGACCACCTTCGTCCCCAGCGTCTACGACTTCGCGTACATGCGGCGCGAGGCGGCCGGTACGGCGACCAAGTCCGCGCTCGGCGCCGAGGTGATCTACGGCAACAACCACGGCAAGCGCAGCCTCGACAAGACGTACCTGGCCTCGGCGCTCGGGACCGGGAACGTCACGATCCACACCATGGAGAGGGTGAGGGACATCAGCCGGGCGGGCGACGGGACGTATGTCCTGACGGCCGACCGGATCGACCTCACCGGCAAGGTCGTCGAGACCAAGCAGTACGGCTGTACCTACCTCTTCCTCGGCGGCGGCAGCCTCGGCACCACCGAACTTCTCGTCCGGGCGCGGGAGACGGGCACGCTCCCCGCCCTGAACGCGAGCGTCGGCAAGGGCTGGGGGCCCAACGGGAACGTGATGCTCGGGCGCGCCAACCACCTGTGGGACACGGTCGGGGCGAACCAGTCCACCATGCCGGTCATGGGCATCGACGACTGGGCCAATACCGCCAACCCCGTCTTCGCCGAGATCGCCCCGCTGCCGACGGGGCTGGAGCACTGGGTCAGCCTCTATCTGGCGATCACCAAGAATCCGGAGCGGGCCGCGTTCTCGTACGCGAACGGCTCCGTGAAGCTCGGCTGGACCGCCGCCCAGAGCGCGGTCTCCGTCGGCATGGCCAAGAAGCTCTTCGACCGGATCAACTCGGCCAACTCCACCATCTACCGGTACGACCTCTTCGGCTCGTCCAACAAGGTCTTCGCCGACGACTTCACCTACCACCCCCTGGGCGGCTGCGTGTTGGGGAAGGCGACCGACGACTACGGCCGGGTGAAGGGGTATTCCAAGCTGTACGTCACCGACGGCTCGCTCGTGCCCGGGTCGATCGGCGTGAACCCGTTCGTGACGATCACCGCGCTCGCCGAACGGACGATGGCGCGAGTCCTCGCCGAGGACGCCGCGCCTTAGGGGTCCTTGCACTATGCCCGCCCGGGTCGCGCGGCCTGGCACCGCACCTCGCCGCGTTGCCGAAAAGCCCTAGTAGCTCCGCTACGAGGGCTCTCCGGCGCCTTGCGATGCACGGCACCAGACCACGCGACCTGATCGGACGCTCATAGTGCAAGGACCCCTTAGTCGACCGGTGAGCTACTTCTGGTAGAGCGCCTCGACCTCGGTCGCGAAGTCCTTCGCCACCACGTTGCGCTTGAGCTTCAGGGACGGCGTGAGGTGGCCCGAATCCTCCGTGAACTGGGAGGGCAGAATGCGGAACTTCCGCACCGATTCCGCCTTCGACACCGCGGCGTTGCCGTCGTCGATCGCTGACTGGATCGCGGCCAGCAGGTCCGCGTCCTCGCACAGCGACGCCGCGGTGGAACCCTCCGGCTTGCCGTGCTCGGCCGCCCAGCGGCCCAGGAACTCCTCGTCGATGGTGACCAGCGCACCCACGAACGGCCGCCCGTCGCCCACCACCATGCACTCCGCGACCAGCGCGTGCGCGCGGATACGGTCCTCGATCACGGCCGGAGCGACGTTCTTGCCGCCCGCGGTGACGATGATCTCCTTCTTGCGGCCGGTGATCCTGAGGTAGCCGTCCTCGTCGAGGGTGCCGATGTCGCCGGTGTGGAACCAGCCGTCGGCCAGCGCCTCCTCGGTCGCGCCCGGGTTGTTCCAGTACCCCGTGAACAGGTGCTCGCCGTGCAGCAGCACCTCGCCGTCGTCCGCGATCCTGACGACCGAGCCGGGCAGCGGCTGGCCGACCGTGCCGATCTTCTGGCGGTCCCAGGGGTTGAAGGTGGTGGCCGCGCAGGACTCGGTCAGGCCGTAGCCCTCCAGGACCGTGAAGCCGATGCCGCGGAAGAAGTGGCCCAGGCGCTCGCCCAGCGGGGCGCCGCCGGAGATGGCGTACTCGCCCCGGCCGCCGAGGACCGCGCGCAGCTTGCTGTAGACCAGCTTGTCGAAGGCCTTGTGCTTGATCTTCAGACCGATCGACGGGCCCGACGGGGTGTCCAGCGCCTTGCTGTAGGCGATCGCGGTGTCGGCCGCCTTGTCGAAGATCTTGCCCTTGCCGTCCGCCTGGGCCTTGGCGCGCGCCGAGTTGTAGACCTTCTCGAAGACACGGGGGACGCCCAGGATCAGCGTCGGGCGGAACGAGGCCAGCTCGTCGGTGAGGTTCTTGATGTCCGGGACGGTGCCCAGCTTGATCGGCGCCATCATGGGTGCGACCTGGACCAGCCGGCCGAAGACGTGCGCCAGCGGCAGGAAGAGCAGGACGGAACAGTCGCCGGTGCGGAAGAGGGGCCGCATCCGCTCGACGATGTTGCCGCACTCGGCGAAGAAGCTGCGGTGGGTCAGGACGCAGCCCTTGGGCCGCCCGGTGGTGCCGCTCGTGTACACGAGGGACGCCGGGTCGTCGGCCTTGGCGAGCGAGCTGCGCTCCTCCACGGCCTCGTCCGTGACGTCCTGGCCGAGGCGCCCCAGCTCCTCCACGCCGCCGGCCTCGATCTGCCAGACGTGCTTGAGGGCGGGCAGGCCGTCGCGCACCGACTCGACGGCGGCCGCGTGGTTGTCCATCTCGACGATGCAGGCGGTGGCGCCCGAGTCGCTGAGGATCCACTGGATCTGCTCGGGCGAGCTGGTCTCGTACACCGGCACGGTGATCGCGCCCGCGCTCCAGATCGCGAAGTCGAGCAGCGTCCACTCGTACCGCGTCCGGGACATCAGGCCGACCCGGTCGCCCGGCTGGACCCCGGAGGCGATGAGCCCCTTCGCGGCTGCGTGGACCTCGGCGAGGAAGGCGGTGGCCGTCACGTCCTGCCAGACGCCGCCCACCTTGCGGGCGATGACGGCGACATCCGGGTGCTGCGCGGCGTTTCTACGGACGATGTCGGTGAGATTGCCGTCCGCGGGGACCTCGTACAAAGCGGGAAGGCTGAACTCGCGCAAGACTGCTGCTCCTCATAGGGCGCCGGCGCCACGACGTGGTGTGATGCGACGGTCGGTCCAAGGCTCGGGCAGGTGCTCAAGGGCCTCACCCCGGGCCGTGGAGGCACGGTGGTTGAATTCCAGAGCACGACTGGACTGCCCGGACGTTACCCGCCGGTATGGCTTCTTCGACAGGGGGCCCGGCGAGATGTTCGCTGCGTCACACAGATTGGTGTTCCTGAACGCATAACAGATTGGTGTTCTTGAACGCACAGTAGTCCAGGCACTAACTGACTGGCCAGTAACCGCAGGTCCTGTCGCCACTGTTCACGTATGCCGCACACGCTTACGCTTGATCGTCATGGCACCCACACCAGCCGGAAACCGCAGGGCGCGCGTGCATGTGGTCAGCGACGTGCATGGCAACGCCCGTGACCTGGCCCGCGCCGGCGACGGGGCGGACGCCCTGATCTGTCTGGGTGACCTGGTCCTCTTCCTCGACTACGCCGACCACTCGCGCGGCATCTTCCCCGACCTGTTCGGCGCCGAGAACGCCGACCGGATCGTCGCGCTGCGCACCGCCCGGCGCTACGAGGAGGCGCGCGAGTTCGGGGCCCGGCTGTGGGCGGGGATCGACGGCGACCGGGCCGGACTGATCGAGCAGGCGGTGCGCAAGCAGTACGCCGAGATGTTCGCCGCGTTCCCCACGCCGACGTACGCCACCTACGGCAATGTCGACATGCCGCCTTTGTGGCCTGAATACGCCGGTCCGGGCACGACCGTGCTGGACGGGGAGCGGGCCGAGATCGGCGGCTGGGTCTTCGGCTTCGTCGGCGGCGGGCTCAGGACGCCGATGCGGACGCCGTACGAGATCAGCGACGAGGAGTACGCGGCGAAGATCGAGGCGGTGGGCGAGGTCGACGTGCTGTGCACGCACATCCCGCCGGAGGTGCCGGAACTCGTCTACGACACCGTGGCGCGCCGCTTCGAGCGGGGCAGCCGCGCGCTGCTGGACGCCATCCGCCGCACCCGGCCCCGGTATTCGCTCTTCGGCCACGTCCACCAGCCGCTGGTGCGACGGATGCGGATCGGGGCGACCGAATGCGTGAACGTGGGGCACTTCGCGGGGTCCGGGAAGCCGTGGGCGCTCCAATGGTGAGCGTCCGCGCCGGGTCTCACGACGACATGCTGGTGACGCGGGCGGACGGGGGTGAAGTCGGCCGGTCGCCTGCGCGGTAGCCTTCACGCTGCACACTCGCGCGCAGGTCTGCGCACGGTGACGGACTACCGGCCCGTATCTGGAGGAGCCACGGCGATGGCGGAACACACCAGCTCGAGCATCACGATCGAGGCGGCACCGGCCGACGTCATGGCGGTGATCGCCGACTTCGCCCGCTATCCGGACTGGACCGGTGAGGTGAAGGAGGCCGAGGTCCTGGCGACGGACAGTCAGGGGCGCGCCGAAGAGGTCCGCCTCGTCATGGACGCCGGCGCCATCAAGGACGACCAGGTCCTCGGCTACACCTGGACCGGCGACCACGAGGTCTCCTGGACCCTGGTGAAGTCCCAGATGCTCCGCTCCCTCGACGGCTCCTACCTCCTGAAGCCCGCGGGCGCGGGCGCCACGGAGGTCACCTACCAGCTGACGGTCGACGTCAAGATCCCCATGCTCGGCATGATCAAGAGGAAAGCCGAGAAGGTCATCATCGACCGGGCGCTGGCGGGGCTGAAGAAGAGGGTGGAGTCGGGGAGCAAGTAGTCCTCCCCGCTGCGGCGGAAACGGGGCTGAACCTCAACATCCGTTACGGTTCAGCCCCATGCGCACCATCCTGATCACGGGCCCCGGCGGCAGCGGCCGTACCACCGTCGCCGCCGCCACCGCCCTCGCCGCCGCGAGCGTCGGCGCCCGGACCCTTGTCCTGAGCGCCGACCGCACCGACACCCTCGGCGCGGTACTCGGCACACCGACGGGCCCGGCGCCGACGGAGGCCGCCGCCAACCTCACCGCCTGGCGCCCCGACGCGGCCACCGGCTTCCGCGCCGACCTCGCCGCCTTCCAGGAACGCGCGTCCTCCGTCCTCGACCTGCTCGGCGCCTCCCGCCTGGACCCCGAAGAGGTCACCCCCCTCCCCGGCGCCGAGGAACTCACCCTGCTCCGCGCGCTGCGGGACGCGACCCTCGCCGAGGCACACGACCTGCTCGTCGTGGACCTGCCCCCCACGCCCCAGGCCCTCGCCCTCCTCGCCCTCCCGGAGGAGCTGCGCCGCTACCTTCGCCGCCTGCTCCCGTCCGAACGTCAGGCCGCCCGCGCCCTGCGCCCCGTCCTCGGCCGGCTGGCCGGCGTCCCCATGCCCGCGGAGTGGCTGTACGAGACGGCCGCCCGCTGGGACCTGGAGCTCGCCGCCGTCGAGGCGGTCGTCGCGGACCGGAACACCGTCGTACGGCTGGTCGCCGAGCCCTCCCCGGCCGGCGCCGACGCCGTACGCGACGCCACCCTCGGCCTCGCCCTGCGCGGCCTGCGCCCGGACTTCCTGGTGGCGAGCCGGGTGCTCCCCGAGGCGGGGGCCGACAGCTGGCTCGCCGGGCCGGTCGCGCAGCAGCGCAAAACGCTGGACGAGTGGCAGGCGTCGTACGACGTCCGGACCGTCGCCCACCTCGGCCGCGACCCGCGCGGTGTCGACGACCTGTCCGACCTGGGCGTCCCGGGTCTCGAGGCCGAGCCCGACACCGTCGAGTGGCCCGTCGTCGACCGGCTCGCCGGGGACGGCGTGCTGGTCTGGCACATCCCGCTGCCCGGCGCGATACGCGACGAGCTGGACCTCATCCGGCGCGGCGACGAACTCCTCGTCACCGCGGGGCAGTTCCGCCGGATCGTTCCGCTGCCGTCCGCCCTGCGCCGGTGCGCCGTCGCGGGGGCCGCCCTGCGCGAGGACGTGCTGCGGATCCGTTTCGCGCCGGACCCGCGGCTATGGCCGCAGACACAGTGAACCGGGTACGCCCGTTCGGGTAACGTCGTAGAGACGAACCGTAGTCAGGAGTCCGTCATGAGCGAAGAGCTCCCCCCGTCCGACGCGTGGGGGTCCCCCCGCTCGAGCGAAGTCGAGAGTGGGGGAAAGAGCGAGGCCGTCGACGAGGTGCGGGCGACCGATGCCGACGCCTGGGCGACGGCGTGCGCCGAGGACCTCGCGGCCGAGAAGGCCCGCCGCCGTGCCGAGTACGGCCCGCCGCCGGGCTCGGCCGCCGAGGAGCTGCGCAAGCTCGTCGACACCGTCGCGGACAAGCTGTCCGGCCTGCAGTCCCCGCTGTTCGGCGCGGTCGCCGGGCCCGCCGCCCAGCAGGTGGTCAAGCAGGTCGTGCAGCAGGCCAAGGCGGCCGTCGAGCCCGTCATCGAACGCAATCCGGACGTCTTCGACCATCTCGCCGCCGCCGGGAACGAACTGCTCGCCGCCTACCGCTCCGCCGTCCAGGCCCAGGAGCAGCGCTGGACGAGCCGCGAGACCGACCCGCGCGACCTGGACGAGGCCCGCCGCGACCCGGGCGACGAGGCCGGTCCCGGCCAGCGCATCGACCTGGACTGACGCGGGGATCCCCATAGTCGCCGGGTCCGTCCTTCGGGCCGTCCGCTGGGCCGTCCACCGGGCCATCCTCTGGGCCGTCCACGGGGCCGTCCACGGGGCCGTCCTCCATTCGGACGACGGGAAGCCGACGGCAGGGCCTCGGGTACGGTTGGCCGTAGCGGGGCTCGACCGAAACTGAGGGATTCATGGGACTCACCATCGGCGTCGACATCGGCGGCACGAAGATCGCGGCCGGCGTGGTCGACGAGGAAGGCAACATCCTCTCGACCCACAAGGTGCCGACCCCCAGCACGCCCGAGGCCATCGTGGACGCCATCGCCTCGGCGGTGGAGGGCGCGCGCGCCGGGCACGAGATCGTCGGCGTGGGTATCGGCGCCGCCGGTTACGTCAACCGTCAGCGCTCCACGGTCTACTTCGCGCCCAACATCGACTGGCGCCAGGAGCCGCTGAAGGAGAAGGTCGAGGCCCGCGTGGGCCTCCCGGTCGTCGTGGAGAACGACGCCAACGCGGCCGCGTGGGGCGAGTACAAGTTCGGCGCCGGCAAGGGCCACCGCAACGTCATCTGCATCACGCTCGGCACCGGCCTGGGCGGCGGCATCATCATCGGCAACAAGCTGCGCCGCGGCCACTTCGGCGTGGCCGCCGAGTTCGGCCACATCCGCATGGTCCCGGACGGCCTGCTGTGCGGCTGCGGCTCGCAGGGCTGCTGGGAGCAGTACGCCTCGGGGCGCGCGCTGGTGAGATACGCCCGGCAGCGCGCCAACGCCACCCCCGAGCGCGCCGAGGTGCTGCTGTCCCTCGGTGACGGCAGCCCCGAGGGCATCGAGGGCAAGCACATCTCCATGGCCGCCCGCCAGGGCGACCCGGTCGCCGTCGACTCCTACCGCGAGCTCGCCCGCTGGGCCGGCGCCGGCCTCGCCGACCTCGCCTCCCTCTTCGACCCTTCCGCCTTCATCGTCGGCGGCGGCCTCTCCGACGAGGGCGACCTGGTCCTCGACCCGATCCGCAAGTCCTACAAGCGCTGGCTGGTCGGCGGCAACTGGCGCCCGGTCGCGGACGTGATCGCGGCGCAGCTGGGCAACGAGGCCGGGCTGGTGGGGGCGGCGGACCTGGCCCGGGAGCCCGACCCGATCATGTAACGGCGACTTTTCGAGGTACGGCAGTTCTTCGCGCCCCATAGGGGCGCGGGGCTGTCACATTATGCGGCTCCGCCGCGTGGGCGCGACCAGCCCCCACGGACCCGCAGTCGACGCACAACCTTTTGTTGCCTACGGTGGACAGTCACCGCGTATCTTGACGGCATGGCGACGCCCCCACTCCCCACCTCCCATACCGAATCCGACGGTTCAGCCGTCATCCGCGTCCTCAGCTACAACATCCGCTCTATGCGCGACGACACCCACGCCCTCGCCCGCGTGATCACCGCCTGCGCCCCCGACCTGGTCCTCGTGCAAGAAGCCCCCCGCTTCTTCCGCTGGCGCAAGAAGCTGGCCCGGCTCGCGGCGGCGTCCGGGCAGGTGATCCTCACCGGGGGCGGCACGGCCGCGGGCCCGGCGATCCTCTGCTCGCTGCGGGCGACCGTCGAGCGCACCGAGGACGTCCTGCTGCCGCTCACTCCGGGAGAGCACCGGCGCGGCTTCGCGACCGCGGTCGTACGGTTCGGCGGCGCCCGGCTCGGCGTGCTGAGCTGCCACCTCTCGCTGCGGCAGGACGAACGGTACGAGCAGGGCGGCATGCTCCTCGACCGGCTCGCCGGGATGGGCGTGGAGCACGCGGTCGCGGGCGGCGACCTCAACGAACGCCCCGCCGGCCGCACCTTCGCCCGTCTCACCGAGGGCCTCCAGGACTGCTGGGCCACGGCCCCCTGGGGCAGCGAGGACACCTGGACCCGCACCGCCCCCGCTCAGCGCATCGACGCGATCTTCGCCACGAAGGGCATCGAGGTACTGGGCTGCGGAGTGCCCCTTGGGCACCCAGGGGTGACGGAGAGCGACTTGAGGGCAGCCACGGACCACCTTCCGGTCCTGGCCGCCCTCAGAATTCCGGCCGGCTAGACGACCGCCCGGCTGGACGACCTGGACGACCGCCTCGCTGGACGACCGCCTCGCTAGACGACCGCTCCGCGTCCTGGTTCGTCGTCGTCCTCGTCGTCCGTCCGCATCCGCATCACCAGCGTGGCGAAGCCGCCCAGGAAGCCGCCGATGCCGACCGTGGCCAGCCACCAGGTCATCTCCCAGCCGAGCAGCACCGCCAGCAGGAGCAGAACCGGCCCGCCGAGCACGCCCAGCCAGGCGAACTTCGCGGTGGTGTCGGCGGCGGGCAGCGGGGGCGGCTCCGGCGGTACGAAGTGGCCCTCGTCGTCCTCGTCGAAGTCCTCCTCGGCCGGCTCGGGCGCGCTGTAGTCGCGGGGGCCGACACCGGGCGCGAAGGAGACGGATCCGCCCAGCGGCTTCGCGGGCGCGTCCCCCTCGGGGTCCTTCGAGTCCTTCGACCCCTTGGAGTCCTGGGAATCCTTGGGTTCCTTGGTCTCCCCGGGCCCGTCGCCGTTCGTCTCGGGTTCCAGCAGCGCCAGGTCCTCGACCGACTTGAAGGGCTTGGCGCCCGGCGGGTCCGGCGGCTCCTCGCCGTACCCCGCGACGATCGCGGCCCAGGCGGCGTCCTCGTCGAAGGGGACGTGCTGCTCGTCCGGTTCGCGGTCCTCGCGGTTCTCGCGGTCGGAGTCGTGCTCAGCCACGTGCGGCCGTCCCTTCCTTGCCGATGACGGGTGCGAGCCGGCCGATGAACGCGAGGCTCTCCTCGAAGATCCGGTCCGCGTCGTGGTCCAACGTCGCGACGTGGTAACTCTGTTCCAGCACGATCTCCTGTACGTCCGTCGACGACACCCGGCTCAGCACGCGCGCGGCGTCGGCCGCCGGTACCACGTGGTCCTGGGCGCTGCGCAGGACCAGCAGCGGCTGAGTGACCTGCGGAAGCTCGCCGTCGACCAGCCGGAAGAAGGCGCGCAGGGAGTGCGCGGCGCGCAGCGGCACCCGGTCGTACCCCAGCTCGACGCTGCCCTCCTTGGCGATGTCATTGGCGATGCCCTTCGTCGCGCGGACGACGTGGTGGGCCACCGGAAGGGCGTACGCGGCCAGGCCGTGCATGCGGTTGGCGGGGTTGACGACCACGATGCCGTCCACCGCGTCCCCGTGCTTGGCCGCGAGCCGCAGGGCCAGCGTGGCGCCCATCGACAGGCCCGCCACGAACACCCGCGTGCAGCGCTCCCGCAGGGCGCGCAGCTCGCGGTCCACCTCCGCGTACCAGTCCTGCCAGCCGGTGAGCTGCATGTCCTCCCAGCGCGTGCCGTGCCCGGGCAGCAGCGGCAGCGCGACGGTCAGGCCGCGCTCGGCGAGATACTCCGCCCAGGGGCGCAGCGACTGGGGGGAACCGGTGAAACCATGGCAGAGGAGGACACCCGCCTCTCCGCCCTCATGGCGGAACGGCTCGGCTCCGGGCAGGACCGGCACCTTCGGTCTCCTGTTCATGAGAGGGGCGTGAGCAAAGTCCGGTGTGGTTCAAGTCCAGGCGTGATTCAAAGTCCAGGTGTGACTCACCGTACGCGACCGCACTGACACCGACCAGGGCCGTCGGGTTCTTTGACGGTGCTCCGGGTTAAGGTCTGATCCATAGACACAGGAGGCACTCGGTTGTTGTACGGCGCGATGAAGCTGACCGTCGGAGGGCCGCTGAAGGCTGCCTTCAGGCCCTGGGTGGAAGGCATCGAGCACATCCCGGCCGAGGGCCCCGCGATCCTGGCGAGCAACCACCTGTCCTTCTCGGACTCGTTCTTCCTGCCCGCGGTCCTCGACCGCAAGGTCACCTTCATCGCGAAGGCCGAGTACTTCACCACGCCCGGCGTGAAGGGCCGGCTGACGGCCGCCTTCTTCAAGGGCCTCGGCCAGCTCCCCGTGGACCGCTCCGGCGCGCGTGGCGCGGGCGAGGCGGCCATCAAGGCCGGCATAGAGGTGCTGGAGCGCGGTGAGCTGTTCGGCATCTACCCGGAGGGCACGCGCTCGCCCGACGGCCGCCTGTACCGCGGCAAGCCGGGAGGCCTCGCGCGCGTGGCGCTCGCCACCGGCGCGCCCGTGATCCCGGTCGCCATGATCGACACGGAGAAGATCCAGCCGCCGGGGAAGGTGATGCCCAAGCTGATGCGGCCGGGCATCCGCATCGGTGAGCCGCTGGACTTCAGCCGCTACCAGGGCATGGAGCACGACCGTTTCGTGCTGCGCGCGCTGACCGACGAGGTCATGTACGAGATCATGAAGCTCTCCGGCCAGGAGTACGTCGACATGTACGCGACGGCCGCCAAGCGGCAGATCGCGGAGGCGGCGAAGGCCGAGAGGGAGGCGGAGAAGGCGGCGAAGGCCGCGCTCACGCAGGCGGCGAAGGATCAGGCGGCGAAGCAGCAGCCCGAGTCCTAGGCGCTTTGGGCGGGACGGTTCGGGCCGGGGGTGGGGGAGAACGTGGCCAAGCGCGAGCGAGTGATGCGCATGTCGGTCGAGCAGCCGCTGTGGCGTGCGCTCACCGCGTACCGCGTCCTGACGATGCTGTACGCCATCGGCCTGTTCGCCACCACCTACGACGAGTTCGCCCGCCCCTGGGTCGCCGTCGCCTACTTCGCCGTCCTCGCGGTATGGACCCTGGCCACCCTCCCCAGGGTCGCCAACGCGGCCAGCTGCACCAAGCGCTTCCTCACCGCCGACCTCACCATCGCCCTCGTCGGCATCCTGCTCACGCCCGTCGCCGACGCCCACGAGCGGGTGCAGTCGGGCGGTCCGACCCTGCCGTCGATATGGACGGCGGGCTCCGTGCTGGCCTTCGCCGTCAAGGGCGGCTGGCGCTGGGCGGCGTTCGCCTCCACGGCGGTCGCCGTCGCCAACCTGGTCGAGCGCGGCGCCCCGGCCCGCGACACCGTGCACAACGTCATCCTCGTCTGGGTCGCCTCCATCGCCATCGGTTACGTCGTCGAGGTCGCCCGCGCCTCCGAGCGCACCCTCGCCCGCGCCCTGGAGATCGAGGCCGCCACGCGGGAGCGGGAGCGCCTGGCCCGGGACATCCACGACAGCGTGCTCCAGGTGCTGGCGATGGTGCAGCGGCGCGGCGCCGTCATCGGCGGCGAGGCGGCCGAGCTGGGGCGGATGGCCGGCGAGCAGGAGGTCGCCCTGCGCACCCTGGTCTCCGGTGGGCTGGTCCCCGTCTCCCGCGCGTCGGAGGACGAGGCCGAGGGGGCGGTCGTACGCGTGGTGGAGGAACCCGACGAGGTCGGCCCGGTCGATCTCCGCGCGCTGCTCGCCCCGTACGCCTCCGCGCAGGTCAACCTCGCCGAGCCCGGCGCTCCGGTGTCGCTGCCGCCGACGGCCGCGCGGGAGCTGGCGGCGGCCGTCGGGGCCGCCCTGGACAATGTCCGCAAGCACGTGGGGGAGCACGCGCGCGCGTGGATCCTCGTCGAGGACGAGCCCGACGAGGTGATCGTGACCGTACGGGACGACGGACCCGGCATCCCCGAGGGCAGGCTCGCGCAGGCGGAGGGGGAGGGGCGGCTCGGCGTGGCCCTGTCGATCCGGGGCCGGCTGCGGGAGCTCGGCGGCAGCGCGGAGGTGATCTCGGTGCCGGGGCAGGGAACGGAAGTCGAACTGAAAGTACCGAAGGACGCACAGGTGGCAGCACGGGGGAAGGCGGAGCGGCGATGAGTGAACAGCAGGGCCCGATCAAGGTCATGGTGGTCGACGACCACCCCATGTGGCGCGACGCCGTCGCCCGCGACCTGAGCGAGTCGGGCTTCGAGGTGGTCGCCACCGCGGGCGACGGCGACCAGGCCGTGCGCCGTGCCAAGGCCGCCGCGCCCGACGTGCTCGTGCTCGACCTGAACCTGCCCGCCAAGCCCGGCGTCCAGGTCTGCAAGGAACTCGTCGGCGCCAACCCGGCGCTGCGCGTCCTGGTCCTGTCCGCGAGCGGCGAGCACGCCGACGTACTGGAGGCGGTGAAGTCCGGCGCCACCGGCTATCTGCTGAAGTCGGCGTCGACCGAGGAACTGCTCGACGCGGTCCGCCGCACGGCCGTCGGCGACCCGGTCTTCACCCCCGGCCTGGCCGGCCTCGTCCTCGGCGAGTACCGCCGCCTCGCCTCCGAGCCGGTACCCGCGCCCGACACCGGCCGGCCCAAGGCTCCGGAGCTCACCGACCGCGAGACCGAGGTGCTGCGCCTGGTCGCCAAGGGCCTGAGCTACAAGCAGATCGCCGAACGACTCGTCATCTCCCACCGCACGGTCCAGAACCACGTCCAGAACACCCTCGGCAAGCTCCAGTTGCACAACCGCGTGGAGCTCGTGCGGTACGCGATAGAGCGCGGCCTCGACGAGGAGTAGATCAACTCCGCAACCCGGCAACGGAATTGTCGTTCCCGCCCATCCCTGTGTGACCTGGACCACTACTAGCGTGATCCCATCAGGCAACCGCGGCGAAGGGAACACTTCCATGCGCGTCGGAGTACTGACCGGAGGCGGCGACTGCCCCGGACTCAACGCCGTCATCCGGGCCATCGTCCGCAAGGGCGTACAGGAGTACGGTTACGAATTCGTCGGCTTCCGGGACGGCTGGCGAGGCCCCCTCGAAAACGACACGGTACGCCTCGACATCCCCACGGTGCGCGGCATCCTGCCCCGTGGTGGCACCATCCTCGGCGCCTCGCGCACCAATCCGCTTCTGCAGGAGAACGGCAGCCGGCGGATCAAGGAGAGCCTCGCCAAGCTGGAGGTCGAGGCGCTCATCACGATCGGCGGCGAGGACACCCTCGGCGTGGCCGCCCGACTGTCCGACGAGTACGGCGTGCCCTGCGTCGGCGTGCCGAAGACGATCGACAACGACCTGTCCGCCACCGACTACACCTTCGGCTTCGACACCGCGGTCGGCATCGCGACGGAGGCGATCGACCGCCTGCACACCACCGCCGAGTCCCATATGCGCGTCCTCGTCGTCGAGGTGATGGGCCGGCACGCCGGCTGGATCGCCCTCCACTCCGGTCTGGCCGGCGGGGCCAACGTCATCCTCATCCCCGAGCAGCGCTTCGACGTCCAGGAGGTGTGCGGCTGGGTGACCTCCCGCTTCAAGGCGTCGTACGCTCCCATCGTCGTCGTCGCGGAGGGCGCGATGCCCAAGGACGGCGACATGGTCCTCAAGGACGGGTCGCTGGACTCCTTCGGACATGTCCGGCTGTCCGGGGTCGGCGAGTGGCTGGCCAAGGAGATCGAGCGCCGCACCGGCAAGGAGGCCCGTACGACGGTCCTCGGGCACGTCCAGCGCGGCGGCACACCCAGCGCCTTCGACCGCTGGCTCGCCACCCGCTTCGGCCTGCACGCCATCGACTGCGTCCGCGACGGCGACTTCGGCACGATGGTCGCCCTGCGCGGCACGGACATCGTGCGCGTGCCGATCGCTGAGGCCACGGCCAAGCTGAAGACGGTGGATCCGAAGCTGTACGAGGAGGTCGGCGTCTTCTTCGGCTGAACCGGCTGAACCGGCTGAACCGGCTGAACCGGCTGAACCGGCTGAACCGGCACCCCTGGGGTATGGGCCGTATATTCGGCCCATACCACCTCGGGACGGGAGAAGTCGTGGAGATTCTCGCTTTCGGTGTTCAAGCAGATGAAAAGCCCCTGATCGAGAATGCCTTCGAAGGCCACCACGACACCCGCTGCCTGGACGTCTTCCTCAACGAGGACACCGCCCCCGTCGCGGCCGGCTACGAGGTGATCTCCACCAGCGTCAACGCCGATCTCGGCCCCCGCGTCCTGGAGACCCTCGCGGCCGGCGGCACGCGGATGATCGCCCAGCCCTCCACCGGCTTCAACAACATCGACCTCGACGTCGCCGAGCGCCTCGGCATGACGGTCGCCCGGGTCTCGTACTACTCGCCGTACTCGGTCGCCGAGTTCGCCTGGACCCTCGCCATGGCCGTCAACCGCCGTGTCGTACGGGCCTCCGCCCGCACCCGCGACTTCGACTTCCGCCTCGACGGCCTGATGGGCCGTGACATGTACGGCCGCACCGCGGGCGTCCTCGGGACGGGCAAGATCGGCGAGGCGTTCGCCCGGATCGCCCACGGCTTCGGCATGCGGCTGTTCGGCTGGGACATCGCGGAGAACCCTGTCTGCGTGGAACTCGGCATGCGGTACGTCCCCAAGGAGCAGCTCCTCGCCGAATCCGACCTGGTCACCCTGCACGTCCCGCTGATGCCGGAGACCAGGCACCTCATCGACGCGACCGCCCTGAAGGCGATGAAGGACGACGCGATCCTGGTGAACTCCAGCCGCGGCTGCCTGATCGACACCGCGGCCCTGGTCACCGAGCTGCGCGCGGGCCGCTTCTCCGGCGTCGGCCTCGACGTGTACGAGGCGGAAGCCGGGCTGTTCTTCCTCGGCAAGTCCCTGCACGCCATCGAGGACGACACCCTGGCCCGCCTCGTCACCTTCCCGAACGTTCTGGTCACATCCCACCAGGCGTACTACACCGAGGACGCCGTCGGCCAGATCGTCGACGCCACGGTGCGGAACGTCCTCGACTACACGACCGGCCGCCGCTCGGAGAACGTGCTGGTGCCGCGCAGCTGACCCACCAACTCCCGTACGATCGCCGCGCCGTTCAGCGTGAGCACGGACTCCGGATGGAACTGCACGCCCGCGACTGCATTCATTGGCGCGCCTCCGGCACGACATAGCCCGCGCAGCGCGTGGACCTCACCCGAAGCGTTCCGGCTCACCTCCACGTCGTGCGCGGCCAGCTCCCGCGCCGCCTCGTCGTCGCAGCTCGCCACGAAGCTGTTGTAGAACCCGACGGTCTCGTCGCGTCCGAACAGGTCGATCTGCGTCTGCGCGCCCTGGTACGGCACTTCCTTCCGTACGATCTCCAGCCCCAGCTCGGCCGCGATCAGCTCGTGCCCGAGGCAGACGCCCAGCACGCCGTGCCGGTTGTCCCGGATCACCTCGGCGGTGAGGGCGCGCAGGAACCGCATCTTGGCATCGGCGGTGTCGGAGGGGTCGCCCGGGCCCGGGCCGAGCACGATCGGCCCCTCGTGCGCGAGTACCGTCTCCCGCAGCCCCGGCTCGTCGTACCGGCGGACGGTCACCTCGAGGCCGCTCGACCGCAGCACGTGCGCGAGCATCGCCGTGAAGGTGTCCTCCCCGTCGACGACCAGGGCGTGCCCGGTCAGCTCATCCGCCCGCTTCTGCATCCGCAGCCAGAACGGCGCCAGCGAGGCCCGGCGCCCGTCCAGCGCGGCGCGCACCCGGGGGTCGTCGGCCAACCGGGGGCGCCCGTGTTCCGCACGGGGCCGGGACGGCCGTACGCCCAAAGCCGCCAGCACCCCCGCCGCCTTGGCGTGCGTCTCCGCGACCTCGCCCGCCGGGTCCGAGCCGCGCACCAGCGTGGCACCGACCGGCACCCGCAGCCGCCCGTCGGCGTCGATGTCGGCGGTACGGATGAGGATCGGGGAGTCGAGCGTCTGGGCACCGCCGGAGTCGCGCCCCAGAAGCGCCAGGGCGCCCGCGTAGTAGCCGCGGCCACCGACCTCGTGCCGCTCGATCACCCGGCAGGCGTTCTGCACGGGCGAGCCGGTGACGGTCGCCGCGAACATGGTCTCCTTCAGCACCTCCCGCGCGTCCAGCGAGGACTTCCCGCGCAACTCGTACTCGGTGTGCGCGAGGTGCGCCATCTCCTTCAGCCGGGGCCCGACCACGACCCCGCCCATGTCGCCGACCGTGCACATCATCTTGAGCTCCTCGTCGACGACCATCGACAGCTCCTCGATCTCCTTGCCGTCGGCGAGGAAGCCGAGCAGGTGCTCCGGCGTCGGCCCTTCGGCCGGATATCGGTACGTCCCGCTGATCGGGTTCATGACGACCGTGCCGCCGGACATCCGCACGTGCACCTCGGGGCTGGCGCCGACCAGGGTCCGATCGCCGGTGTGCACGACGAACGTCCAGTACGCGCCCCGCTCGCCCTCCAGGAGCCGCCGGAAGAGGCCGAGGGCGTCGGCGCGTCCGTACCCCGGGATCCGGCCCTCGTACGTCCGCCGGATGACGAAGTTCGCGCCCTCGCCCGCCCCGATCTCCTCCCGCAGCACGCGCCCGACGATCTCCGCGTACTCCTCGTCGGCCACGTCGAAACCGCCGCCCTCGACCCGTACGTCGTGCGCGGGCAGCTGGGCGAGGGCCTCGGCGAGCGGAATCTCGTACGTCTCCTCGGGGGTCAGCACCGCGAGCGGTGTCCCGTCGTCGCGGACGTCGAAGCCGCGCTCGCGGATCTGCCGGAAGGGGACCAGTGCCAGGCCCTCGTCGGGGAGATCGGCGAGGCGGTCGCACGTGGTGACGGGGCCGACCAGGAGCTCGACCGTGTCGTGCTCCTGGCCCGGGGTGCGGCGGCGGAGCAGGGCGAACGGGCGCGGGTCGTGGGGCAGGTCCAGCAGGTTCATGGGTCCGGATCCTTCTCGATCTCGTCGATGGAGAGGAACGACCCCGGACACACCGAAGGCCGCCCCTCGGGCGGCCTTCGCGAAGTCTTGCGTACGCGCGATCAGTGGGCCGCCGGATGAGCGGTCCACCACCAGGTCTGCGTCGCAAGCGAGTACATGCGCCGCACCCTACCCCATCGCACCGACGGACCGTCGTGTCTCACCAGTCGAGCGGGAGGAAAATAGATGGACACGACCCCGTAATGTTTACGGCGTGACCGTGAACGCTAAGACCAGCGCGAGCGCTGGCAACACCTGGCGAGACCTGCCCGCGGCGCAGCAGCCCGAGTACCCCGACACCGAGGCTCTGCGCGCAGTGATCGCGGACCTCGAGTCGTATCCGCCGCTCGTCTTCGCGGGCGAGTGCGACCAGCTGCGCGCCCGGATGGCGGCCGTCGCCAAGGGAGAGGCGTTCCTCCTCCAAGGCGGCGACTGCGCCGAGGCCTTCGACGCGGTGTCGGCCGACCACATCCGCAGCAAGCTGAAGACGCTGCTCCAGATGGGCGCCGTGCTGACGTACGCCGCGTCCGTGCCCGTCGTGAAGGTGGGCCGGATCGCCGGCCAGTACTCCAAGCCGCGCTCCAAGCCGACCGAGACCCGCGACGGCGTGACGCTGCCGACCTACCGGGGCGACTCCGTCAACGGCTTCGACTTCACCGAGGCCGCCCGCATCCCTGACCCCGAGCGCCTGAAGCGGATGTACAACGCCTCCGCTTCCACGCTCAACCTGGTCCGCGCCTTCACCACCGGCGGCTACGCCGACCTGCGCCAGGTGCACGCCTGGAACCAGGACTTCGTGAAGTCGTCCCCGTCCGGCCAGCGCTACGAGCAGCTCGCCCGCGAGATCGACCAGGCGCTGAACTTCATGCACGCCTGCGGGGCCGACCCGGAGGAGTTCAAGACCGTCGAGTTCTACTCCTCGCACGAGGCGCTGCTGCTCGACTACGAGTCGGCGCTGACCAGGGTCGACTCCCGCACCGGGCACCTGTACGACGTCTCGGCGCACATGGTGTGGATCGGTGAGCGCACCCGGCAGCTGGACCACGCGCACATCGAGTTCGCCTCGCAGATCCGCAACCCGATCGGCATCAAGCTCGGCCCGACGACCACGGCCGAGGAGGCGCTGCAGTACATCGAGCGCCTGGACCCGGACCGCGAGCCGGGCCGGCTGACCTTCATCGTCCGCATGGGCGCCGACAAGGTCCGCGACAAGCTGCCCGAGCTGGTCGAGAAGGTCACCGTCTCCGGCGCGACCGTGGCCTGGATCACCGATCCGATGCACGGCAACACCTACGAGGCGGCCTCCGGCCACAAGACCCGCCGCTTCGACGACGTGCTCGACGAGGTCAAGGGCTTCTTCGAGGTCCACAAGAGCCTGGGCACCCATCCGGGCGGCATCCATGTGGAGCTCACCGGCGACGACGTCACCGAGTGCGTGGGCGGCGGCGACGAGATCTTCGTCGACGACCTGCACCAGCGCTACGAGACGGCCTGCGACCCCCGGCTGAACCGCAGCCAGTCGCTCGACCTGGCGTTCCTCGTCGCGGAGATGTACAGGGACCAGTAGCCGTATCGCCTGTTACAGGCAATGAAGTGGGGCGTGGATCACATACGATCCACGCCCCGCGCCACTTTTAAGGCTCCTGCGAGCCGGGTAAGGTTAGGTTTGCCTCACCGATCAAGGGGGCGGCATTCACATCGTTCTCGGCCGGAGGTGGACCGCGTGTACGTCTGCAACTGCTTCGGGGTGACCGAGGCGCAGGTGAAGAAGCACGCGGAGGACGGTGCCAGCACCCCTCGCCAGATAGCCTCGGCCTGCAAGGCGGGGACGGACTGCGGTTCGTGCGTACGCCGGATCCAGGCACTCCTGGGCAGGGGTGCGTGTCCGCGCCACGAGCTGTCCGGCCAGGGGCAGCCGGTTCTCTCCGGCCTGGAAACCGCCGAAGCCCTCGAAGAAGTCGTAGCCCTCGAAGAAGCGGCCTAGTGCCCCGACAGGCAACGTTTGCCCGTTGAGGAGCGGCGTCCGGTGCGTGCTCTGGGGGTCCCCCCTCTGGGGGAGTGCCGGCCGGAAGTCCTCGTACTGGATGTACTTGGGCTTTCGGCCGGTGCGGCGAGAGGGCGTGCCGGGCGTCGCGACGGGGCGAACGTTGCCTGTCGGGGCACTAGCTCTCCGGTCGCCTAGCTCTCCGGCTGCTCGATCAGCTGGGCGATGTAGAGCGCCTCGCCGAGCTTCTCCACCAGCTCCAGCTGGGTGTCGAGGTAGTCGATGTGGTGTTCCTCGTCCTCGAGGATCGACTCGAAGATGTTCGCGGACGTGATGTCACCCTTTTCGCGCATCACCTTGATGCCGCGCCGGAGCCGGTCGATCGCCTCGACCTCGACCATCCGGTCGGCCTCGAACATCTCCTTCACCGTCTGACCCACGCGTACGTGGAAGAGGCGCTGGTAGTTCGGCAGTCCCTCGAGGAAGAGGATCCGGTCGGTGAGCACCTCCGCGTGCTTCATCTCGTCGAACGACTCGGCCCGCGTGTACTTCGCGAGCTTCGTCCAGCCGAAGTTCTCCTGCATCTTCGCGTGCAGGAAGTACTGGTTGATCGCGGTCAGCTCCGCGGTCAGCTGCTCGTTGAGGAATTCGATGACCTCGGGGTCGCCCTGCATCGCAGAGGCTCCTTCCGCACGGGGGAACTGGCTGGTTGCGCCGCATGATTGCACCGCGCGACAAAGATCGTCCAGTAAGTCTTCACTTAGTAAGTAAGGGCAGGCTTAGTCCAAATTGCCCTATTTGGGTCAGGGTCGGTCATGTGCACTGCCCCCGGTCTGTCAGGATGGAGTCATGGGTCAGCCGGTGGAACGCGAGTCGGGAGCAGCGGCACACTCCGAGCTTCCGCCGGGGCAGCGAGTGCAGCGCGGCTGGCCGGTCACGCACTACGGTCCGGTCCCCAAATTCCGCCCCGAGCGCTGGGAGTTCCGGGTCTTCGGCGCCACCGCGGACGGCGAGAAGCACTGCTGGAACCACGAGGAGTTCACGACCCTGCCGTACACCACGGTGGTGAGCGATCTGCACTGCGTCACGAAGTTCAGCATGCTCGGCGCGGAGTGGGGCGGCATTCCCGCCCGCACGATCCTCGAGATCGCTCCGCCCGCGCCCGCTGTCACCCATGTGATGGTGTGGGCGGAGTACGGCTTCAGCTCGAACCTCCGCCTGTCCGACTTCGCAGCCGAGCGCACGATCTTCGCCACTCACAAGGACGGCGAACTGCTGACCGCGGAACACGGCTTCCCGCTCCGCCTCGTCGTCCCGCACCTCTACGCCTGGAAGGGGCCCAAGTGGGTCCGTGGCGTGGAGTACATGACCGCCGACCGCCGCGGCTTCTGGGAGGAACGCGGCTATCACAACGTCGGCGACCCGTGGCAGGAACAGCGGTACTCGTACCAGGAGGAGCCGGGGGACGGGCCGGAGCTCTGAGTCTCCGCTCTGAGTCTCCTCAGCCGTCCCTGAGCTTCTTCAGGCGCTCCACGTCCGCCGCGTGCCCCTCCTTGCCGCCCGGCGTCTCGATGATCAGCGGTACGCCCTCGGTCGCGGGGTGGGTCATCAGCGCGCGGAACGGGTCCTCGCCGATGTGACCGGCGCCGATGTTCTCGTGGCGGTCCTTGTGGGCCCCGACCACGTCCTTGGAGTCGTTGGCGTGGATCAGTTTCAGACGGCCCGGGCCGACCGTGTCCACCAGCAGGTCGAGCGTCTGGTGCATACCGCTCGGCCCGGTCAGGTCGTGGCCGGCCGCGAAGATGTGGCAGGTGTCCAGGCACACGCCCAGCTTCGGATGGGCGTCCAGCGCCTCGAAGTACGGCCCGAAGTCCCAGGTCCGAGAACAGAGAGACGCACCCTGTCCGGCGGTCGACTCGAGGAGCAGGTAGGGGTCGTCGTCGTGGGTGAGCTCGTCGAGCAGCGGCAGCATGTGCTCCCGTACCTGCTTCAGCGCCACCGACCGGTCCCGGCCGCCGGTCGCGCTGCCGGTGTGCACCACCACACCCAGCGCCCCGATCTCCCGCCCGCGCCGCAGCGAGTGCCGCAGCGACTCCACCGACTTCTCGACCGTCGCCTCGGTGTGCGAGCCGAAGTTGATCAGGTACGGGGCGTGGACGTACACCGGGATCGACTCGGCCGCGCAGGTCGCGCGGAACTCCTCGTCCTGCCGCGGATTGCCGGTCGGCGTGGCCCAGCCGCGCGGGTTGGCGACGAAGACCTGCACGGTCTCGGCCTTGAGGTCGTGGGCGTAGGTGAGACCGACGGAGTGGAGACCGCCGGCCACGGGGATGTGACCGCCGACGGGGTTGCGGGAGGGGCGGGGGGTTGCGGGAGCGGGGGCGGTGCCGGACTGCTGACTCTTCACCCGTTCAGGGTGTCATGCGGCTGGGCCCTTCCCGTCCGGGGATTCGGGTGCGCCCATTTCGCTCGGGGCTTCGGCGAGCCCGTCTCGTGCGGGGGGGCTTCGCCGGGCCCGCCTCGTCTCGGAGCTTCGCCGGGCCCGTCTCGTGCGGGGATCGGGAGGGCTCCTCCCATGCGGGGATAGGGGAGGCTCCGCTCGTCCGGGGATCGGGGGGCCTCCCGTGCGTGGGATCGGGAGGGCTTCTCTGGTCCGGGTCCGGGAGGGATTCTCCTGTGCGGGGATGGGGAGGGCTTTTGTCGTCGGGGGTCCGGGAGGGCCGCTCCGTGCGGGGGGCCGGAGGGGGCCGTCTCCGCCCCACTGGGGCGGATCTGTCGTCCGGGTCCGGGAGGGATTCTCCTGTGCGGGGATGGGGAGGGCTTTTGTCGTCGGGGGTCCGGGAGGGCCGCTCCGTGCGGGGGGCCGGAGGGGGCCGTCTCCGCCCCACTGGGGCGGATCTGTCGTCCGGGTCCGGGAGGGATTCTCCTGTGCGGGGATGGGGAGGGCTTTTGTCGTCGGGGGTCCGGGAGGGCCGCTCCGTGCGGGGGGCCGGAGGGGGCCGTCTCCGCCCCACTGGGGCGGATCTGTCGTCCGGGTCCGGGAGGGATTCTCCTGTGCGGGGATGGGGAGGGCTTTTGTCGTCGGGGGTCCGGGAGGGCCGCTCCGTGCGGGGGGCCGGAGGGGGCCGTCTCCGCCCCACTGGGGCGGATCTGTCGTCCGGGTCCGGGAGGGCTGCTCCCGTGCGGGGTCCGGGAGGGCTCCTCCCGTTCGGGGATCCGGGCCCCAGCCCGCCCGGGACCCCGGCGCGCTCCTCCCGTCCAGGGATCCGGTGGTGAGGGGTGCCGTCCGTCAGCGGATCGTGATCTTGATTTTCGATCCCTCGGGCGCCGTCTCCCCGCCCTCCACGGACTGGCTCTTGACGGTGTCGCCGAACAGCCCGAGCAGTCCGCGGTCCTCGTCGACCTGGAAGCCCGCGCCCTCCAGCTTCTCCTTGGCCTCGTCGACGCGGTCGCCGACCACGTCCGGCACCTCGATCATCTTGGGGCCCTTGGAGAGCGTGAGCGTCACCGTGTCGCCCGCGGCCACCTGCCTGCCGCTGCCCGGCGTCTGCCGGGCGACCTGGCCCTTGTCGAACTCCGAGGAGGTGACCTCTTCGGCGGAGACCTTCACCTTCAGGCCCGCTTCCGCCAGCTCGGCCCGCGCGTCGGCCAGGTCCTCGCCGGTGACGTCCGGGATGTCGACCGGGCGGCCCTTGCTGACGGTGAGGGCGATCGCCGATCCGGCGCGCCGCTCGATGCCGACGGCCGGGTCCGAGGAGATCACGAAGCCCTTGGGAACGTCCTCGCTGAACGCCCGCGTGACCATGCCCGGCTCCAGCCCGCTCTGCTTCAGCACGGCCCTGGCCTTGTCCAGCCGGTAGCCCTCCAGGTCCGGCACCTTCACGGTCTCGGGGCCGTCGGAGATGGTGAGCGTCACGGGGTCGTTGTCCCGGATCCGGGTACCGGGCGTCGGGTCCGTGCTGATCACTGTGCCGCGCTTGACGGTGTCGCTGTAGGCGTGCTTGACCTTGCCGACCTCCAGCCCGGACTTCTGCAGCCGCTCCCGGGCCTGTGCCTCGGTCTTCGCCAGCAGCGGCGGGACCTGGGTGAACTGCCCCGAGTTGATGTACCAGACACCCGCGCCGAGGCCGAGGGCCAGCAGCACGGCGGCGACGATCGTGACGAGCCGGCGCCGGGACCGGAACCGGTCCGCCCGGTCCGCCCGGCGCGGCGACAGGGGCGGGGCAGACTCCAGCCGGCTCGTGTGATGAACCCCGGACTCGGCCTGGTCCTCGTCCTCGTTCACCGGCAGGAGACGCGGCACCGTCAGCGAGCGCGGGATCACGCTCGTACGGTCGTCGGCGTTGTCGTGCCCCGCGGAGATCGCCTGCGGCGGCACCGCGTCCAGCTGGTCCGCGCTGAGCGCGGCACGGGCGTCCCGCGCCTGGGCGAGCAGTGCGACCGCGTCGTGCGGGCGGATGGCGGGCGTGCGGGCGGTCGCCGACGCGACCAGTTCGTCCAGCTCGTACGGCAGCCCCGGCACGATCGCCGAGGGCGGCGGGACGTCCTCGTGCAGGTGCTTGTAGAGCACCACGGCGGCGGAGTCCGAGTCGTGCGGCTTCTCGCCGGTCAGCATCTCGTAGAAGACGACACCGCACGCGTACACGTCGACGCGGGGGTCGACGGTGCCCTGCTGCTCGATCTGCTCGGGTGCGAGGTACGAGACGGTGCCGAGGACGTTCCCGGTGGTGCTCGTGACGGTGTCCACGGACCGGACCAGCCCGAAATCGGCGACCTTGACCCGGCCGTCGTCCCCTATGAGGACGTTCTCCGGCTTCATGTCCCGGTGCACGAACCCGGCGCGGTGCGCGGCGCCGAGCGCGGCCAGCACCGGCTCCAGGATGTCCAAGGCGGCGCGCGGCTGCAGCGCCCCGCGCTCGCGCAGCACGTCACGCAGGGTGCATCCGGCGACGTACTCCATGGCGAGATAGACGTACGACCCGTCGGTCCCCTGGTCGAAGACCTGTACGACGTTCGGGTGGGCCAGCCGGGCCACCGACTTCGCCTCCCGGATGAACCGCTCGACGAAGGTCCCGTCGGCCGCGAGCGCCGGGTGCATCACCTTGAGCGCGAGCACGCGGTCCAGGCGGGTGTCCAGGGCCCGGTAGACCGTGGCCATCCCGCCGACCGCGATCCGCGCGTCCACGCGGTAACGGCCGTCGAGCACCTGCCCGACGAGCGGGTCCTGAAGGGTCGTATCCACGCAGGTGAGTGTACGAGCCGCGACTGACACGACCGCCGGTTCGGCCGATATCGGGGTGGGACTGCAGCCGAGCTGTGACGCACCTCGCAAGGGTTCCCGGATCTTGTCGAACGTACGTTCAGAACGCGGGTCGTTCCGGATCCAGCTGTGCCAACCCCTCCACCGGAGACGACGCCTCCGCGAAGTGCCGCCGAGGAATCCGCCCCGCCCGGTACGCCAACCGCCCCGCCTCCACGGCATGCCGCATGGCGTCGGCCATCAGCACCGGCTCCTGCGCCCGCGTCACCGCCGAGGCGAGCATCACCCCGGCACACCCCAGCTCCATCGCGAACGCGGCGTCCGACGCCGTACCGGCCCCAGCGTCCAGAATCACCGGCACGCGCGCGTGCTCCACGATCAGCCGGAAGTTGTGCGGGTTCCTGATGCCCAGCCCCGACCCGATCGGCGACCCCAGCGGCATGATCGCCGCACACCCGACGTCCTCCAGCTTCCGCGCGAGCACAGGGTCGTCATTCGTGTACGGCAGCACCGTGAACCCGTCGTCCACCAGCGTCTCCGCCGCCTCCAGCAACTCGATCGGATCCGGCAGCAGCGTCCGCTCGTCGGCGATGACCTCCAGCTTGACCAGATCGGTCCCGAGCGCCTCCCGCGCCAGCCGGGCCGTCAGCACGGCCTCCCCGGCCGTGAAGCAGCCCGCCGTGTTCGGCAGCACCCGGATGCCCAGCCGCTCCAGCACCGACAGCACCGAGCCGTGCACGCCCGGATCGACCCGCCGCATCGCGACCGTCGTCAGCTCCGTGCCGGAGGCGACCAGCGCCCGCTCCAGCACCTCCAGGCTGGGCGCACCACCGGTGCCCATGATCAGGCGGGACGTGAAGGACGTACCACCGAGGACAAAGGGATCGTCGGCCATGGGTCAGCCTCCTTGGACGGCGGTGAGCACTTCCACGCGGTCTCCCTCGGAGAGGGGCGTGGCGGGCCACTGCGCGCGCGGGACGACGGTTTCGTTGAGGGCGGCGGCCACGCCGGCGGGAGCCGCCGTGAGGGACTTCACCAGGGCATCGAGTGCCGTGCCGGGAGCGACCTCCCGCCGCTCGCCGTTGACCGAGATGTTCATGCGGGCTGCTCCGTGAGGGCCGCGCTGAAGCGCTTGGGTGTGAAGGGCCGGGCCTCGTCGGGGAGTTCGCCGGTGGTCAGGACGTGCGCCATGGCGTCGCCGGTGATCGGCGTGAGCAGCACACCGTTGCGGTAGTGCCCGGTGGCCAGCAGCAGCCCGTCCAGCTCGGTCGGACCGAGCAACGGCGCATTGTCGGGGGAGCCGGGGCGCAGACCGGCCCGCGTCTCGGTGAGCGGCAGCTCCGTGATCCCCGGAACCAGCTCGTGGGCGTCCCGCAGCAGCTCGTACACGCCCCCCGCGGTCACCGTGGTGTCCCAGCCCAGCTCCTCGCTGGTCGCGCCGACCACCAGCTCACCGTTCTCGCGCGGCACCAGGTAGACCTGACTGCCGCGCACCACGGCCCGCACGGTCCGGCTCAGGAACGGCGCGTACCGCTCGGGCACGGTCAGCCGCAGCACCTGCCCCTTCACGGGCCGCACCGGCGGCAGTACGTCGTCCGGGACCCCCGCGAGCCGCCCGCTGAGGCTGCCCGCCGCGAGCACCACCTGTCCGGCGCCCAGGGCGGCCCCGTCGCGCGTGACGACACCGGCCGCCCGCTCCCGTACGACCGACAGCCGCTCGGCCCACGAGCGGTGGAAGACCACGCCCGCCCGCTCGCACGCGGCCACCAGCGCACGGGCCAGGCGCCGGGGGTCGATCTGGTGGTCGCCGTCGACCCGCAGCCCGCCGCGCACGCCCGGCGCGAGCAGCGGCTCCAGACGCCGGCACTCCCGCCCGGACAGCCACTCGGAGTCCAGGCCCGACTGCCGCTGCAACGCGTGCAGTTCGCGCAGATGGGCACGGTCGTCGGCGTCCAGCGCGACCGCGAGCGTGCCGGACCGGCGGTAGCCGAGGTCATGGCCGGTGAGGTCGGTGAGCTCGGCGACGAAGTCCGGATAGCGGCGGGCCGACTCGAGATTCAGGCCGAGCAGGGTCTGCTCGCCGTAGTGCAGTTCCGTGACGGCGGCCAGCATCCCGGCCGCCACCTGGGCCGCCCCACCGCCCGGTTCCGGGTCCACGACGGCCGTGGCGAACCCGCGCTGCGCGGACCGCCACGCCGTGACCAGCCCGATGATTCCGCCCCCGATGACGAGGACGTCTGACGTTCGCGTAGGCGACATGGGCGTCCAGCCCCTCCCTTCGCCGGCATGACCCGGATCAGGTTCGTACGGTCGGAGGCCGCCAGCCTCCCTCTCAGCCCGGTGCGTCCGGGCTCCCGCGAGTGCTTTACGGTGGCCACCCTAGCTCTTGGTTCCGGGCCTCTGTAAGGGAGCCGCTTGTCATGCCCCGCTCGCTGGACGGCCTCGTCCTCGCCCCCGTCGCCGACCAGGCCCCAGGTCAGGTGGGTACCCGCACCCGGTTCGCCTACCACGAGAAGAACGGCGAGATCTGGGCCGAGTACGCGGGCGGTGACGTCGTACGCGGGTACCTGGTGGGTACGAGGGACGGCGACCGGCTGGCCTTCCGGTACGTGCAGCTCAAGCACGACGGGACGACCTCCTCGGGGCACTGTGTGTCGACGGTCGTGGAGCTGCCGGACGGTCGGGTGCGGCTGGAGGAGACGTGGGAGTGGGAGTCCCAGCAGGGCAGCGGGACCAGTGTTGTGGAGCAGGTCACTGAGCAGGACCGCTGACTGACAATTCGTCAGTTGTCTATGGTGATCACGTGAGCGAGCAGACGCAGGAACGGGGTACCTCCATGCCACGGCGTGTCGTCGTCGTGGGCGCGGGCATGGCCGGGGTGCAGACCGCGGTCGCCCTGCGGGAACAGGGCTTCACCGGCACGGTGACGCTGATCGGCGCGGAGCCCCACCAGCCGTACGACCGTCCGCCGCTGTCGAAGGCCGTGCTGCTGGGCAAGGCCGAGGGTTCCGCCTTCGACGTCGACTTCGAGGCGCTCGACCTCGAACTCCAGCTGGGGCGCGAGGCGCTGGGCGTGCGCCCCGCCGACCATGAGCTGGACACCGAGGCCGGGCCCGTCCCGTACGACGTCCTGGTCCTCGCCACCGGTGCCGAACCGATGCGGCTGCCGGGCGCGGAGGGCGTCCCCGGTGTGCATCTGCTGCGCACCCTCGACGATGCCGAGCGGCTGCGCCCGGTGCTGGCCCGGCAGCACGACATCGTGGTCGTCGGCGCGGGCTGGATCGGCGCGGAGTTCGCCACGGCGGCCCGCGAGGCGGGCTGCGCGGTGACGGTCGTCGAGGCCGCCGACCGGCCGCTGCCGGGCGCCCTGCCCGCCGAGGTGGCCGCGCCGATGGCCGCCTGGTACGCCGACGCGGGGGCCGTTCTGCGCACCCACACGCGCGTGGAGCGCGTCGAGCCCGGAGCCGTGCTGCTGGACGACGGCACGCGGCTGCCCGCGGGCGCCGTCGTCGTCGGCATCGGCGCCCGCCCCGCCACGGACTGGCTGGCCGGCTCCGGCATCGACCTCGGAGCGCACGGCGAGGTCGTCGCCGACGACCACCTGCGCACCTCCGTGCCGGACGTCTACGCGGTCGGCGACTGTGCCTCGTTCCCTTCGGGAAGGTACGGCGAGCGTCTGCTGGTCCACCACTGGGACAACGCCCTCCAGGGCCCGCGCACGGTGGCCGCGAACATCATCGGCGAGGCCCTCGGTGAGGCGTCGGCGGTCTACGACCCGGTGCCGTACTTCTGGTCCGAGCAGTTCGGCCGCTTCGTCCAGTACGCCGGCCACCACACGTCCGCCGACACGATCCTGTGGCGCGGCGACCCGGCCGGGCCGGCCTGGACGGTGTGCTGGCTGCGGGAGAACCGCCTGGTCGCCCTGCTGGCCGTGGGCCGGCCCCGGGACCTGGCACAGGGGCGGCGGCTGATCGAGGCGGGCACACCGGTGGATCCCCTGCTGCTGGCGGATCCGGCGCGGCCGCTCAAGGCGGCGAAGGCATAACTCCTGTAACCCGTGTCGGCGGTCTGTTGCCTCAGGTCGGACCGGCCTGACTTCCGACTGTCAGTCCGGGATGGCACGCTTGTTCCGTGACCGAGATTGACGCAAAAATCGATGCTCTCGTCCCCGCCTGGCTCACCCTCCCCGACATCGCCGAAAAGCTCGGCGTCGAGGTGACGCGTGTGCGGCAGCTGGTCAAGGACGGCCAGCTCATCGCCGTACGCCGTGGTGAGAACCGCGCGCTGCACGTCCCCGCCGCCTTCATCGACGGGGACAAGGTCGTCAAGGGTCTGTCCGGGACCCTGACGCTCCTGCGGGACGACGGCTTCACGGACGAAGAGATGCTCGAGTGGCTCTTCACCCCCGACCCGAGCCTGCCCGGCACCCCCGCGCAGGCCCTCGGCGAGAATCGCGGCACGGAGGTGAAGCGCCGCGCCCAGGCGCTCGCCGTCTGATCTGAACACGCTGATCTGAACACCGTCCGGCGTACGGGCCGTGGCCCGCGAGAGCCGTGGTCGTGGTCCGCTGCGGCCTGTGGGAGTCACGTCCGTGGTGCACCGCAGGCCGTGCGAGCCGTGGTCGTGGTCCGGTGCGGCCTGTGGGGAGTCACGCCCGTGGTTCGCCAAGGGCCGCGGCGGACCACATCCGTGGTTCGCCGCAGGCCTTGCGTGCCACGTCTGTGGTTTGCCGCAGGCCGTGCGAGTCACCTCCGTGGTTCGCCAAGGGCCGCGGCGGACCACATCCGTGGTTCGCCGCAGGCCGCGCGTGCCACGTCCGTGGTGCACCGCAGGCCATGCGAGCCATGCCCGTGGTTCACTACGGCCCGCAGCGGCCGACCGCACCGGCCCACGGCCCGTACGCCACCGACAACGGGGGACACCCGCATGCCCGACACCGCCACCCGCGTCCGGCTCGCCGACGCCCGGCTCTACCTCTGCACCGACGCCCGTAAGCGCCAGGGCGACCTGCCCGAGTTCCTGGACGCGGTGCTGGCGAGCGGCGTCGACATCGTGCAGCTGCGCGACAAGGGGATGGAGGCGGCCGAGGAACTGGAGCACCTGAAGGTCTTCGCCGACGCCTGCGCCCGGCACGGCAAGCTCCTCGCGGTCAACGACCGGGCGGACGTCGCCCACGCCGCCGGCTCCGACGTCCTGCACCTCGGCCAGGGCGACCTCCCGGTCCCCGCGGCCCGCGCGATCCTCGGGGACGACATCCTCATAGGCCGCTCCACGCACGCCGAGCCGGAGGCCGCCGCGGCCGCCGTCCAGGAGGGCGTGGACTACTTCTGTACCGGCCCGTGCTGGCCGACCCCCACCAAGCCCGGCCGCCACGCCCCCGGTCTCGACCTCGTCCGGTACACCGCCGGCCTCGGCACCGACCGCCCCTGGTTCGCCATCGGCGGCATCGACCTGCGCACCCTCGACGAGGTGCTGGAGGCGGGTGCTCGCCGGGTCGTGGTCGTCCGGGCGATCACGGAGGCGGACGACCCGGGCGCGGCGGCGGCGGAGTTCGCCAAGCGGCTGCGGCAGGCGTAATGACACCGTTTGTCCCTCGCCCGTATGTCCAAGGGGTGGACAGTAAATAGACAAGTCGGGCAAAAGTCCGTGATCCGGTTGGGGGACCGCCGCGCCCTGACTAACCTGCGGGTATGGCCCTCGGCACCGCATCCACCAGGACGGACCACGCCCGCACCGTGCGTGACATGCTCGCGACCGGCAAGACGACGTACTCGTTCGAGTTCTACGCCCCGAAGACCCCGAAGGGCGAGCGGAACCTGTGGAACGCGCTGCGCCGGGTCGAGGCCGTGGCACCCGACTTCGTCTCCGTGACCTACGGCGCGGGCGGTTCCACCCGCGCGGGCACGGTCAAGGCGACCGAGGCGATCGCCTCCGACACCACGCTCACCCCCATCGCGCACCTCACGGCGGTCGACCACTCGGTGGCCGACCTGCGCAACATCATCGGCCAGTACGCCGACGCCGGGATCCGCAACATGCTCGCGCTGCGCGGCGACCCGCCCGGCGACCCGATGGGCGACTGGGTGCCGCATCCCCAGGGCCTCGCCTACGCCGCCGAACTCGTCGAACTCATCAAGAACTCCGGCGACTTCTGCGTGGGCGTCGCGGCCTTCCCCGCGATGCACCCGCGCTCCGCCGACTGGGACACCGATGTCCGGCACTTCGTCGACAAGTGCCGTGCGGGCGCGGACTACGCGATCACGCAGATGTTCTTCCAGCCGGAGGACTACCTGCGGCTGCGCGACCGGGTCGCGGCGGCCGGCTGCGAGACGCCGATCATCCCCGAGGTCATGCCGATCGCGAGTGTGAAGACGCTGGCGCGGGTCCCGTCGCTCACCAACGCCGCCTTCCCGCCCGCTCTGAAAGAGCGGATCCTCACAGCCAAAGACGATCCGGCGGCTGTACGCTCCATTGGCATCGAATTCGCCACCGAGTTCTGCGCACGGCTGCTGGCCGAGGGAGTGCCCGGACTGCACTTCATCACGCTCAACAACTCCACGGCGACGCTGGAAATCTACGAGAACCTGGGCCTGCACCACCGACCGCAGACCTAGACCGGCCGCACCGGTATACGACACACTGCGTAACGGCCACTGGGAGAGGGGCGTACATGGGCTGGACGGTCCTCTACATCGCGTTCGGCATCGTCGCGCTGTGGCTGCTCGGTGAGGTGTTGCTGCAGTACAAGGCACGCCTGCGCTGGCGGCTGCTCGCCTTCGTCGGCTTCCTCGGCGTCGTCCTCGGCGTGCTGATCCCCTCCGTGATCGTCATCGGACTGGGCGCCGCCGCCTTCGCGGTCGGCCAGACCTACGTCACGCTCTCCTTCCGTCGCGGCTTCGCGGCCGGCTGGGCGGTCAGCCGCCCGGGCACCGACGGCTCCAAGCGCCGCCGGGGCAAGGCGGACCGTCAGGATCCGTCCCTGGAGGTCACCGACCTCGAAGCGACCCCGGTCGGCTTCGGCGCTGACAGCCAGTACGGCCAGGACACCGGCGCGTACGGCCACGACGACTACGACCGCGACGACGTGTTCACGCCGGCCCGCCCCGTCGAGCCGCCCACGGCCGCCGAGAGCACCTCCGTGTACGAGCCGCAGCCCCTGCCCGATGACACCGGCTCGTACGGCATATACGGCGACTCGGGCTACGCCACCGACTCCTCCTACCCGGCGCCTGGCCAGACCCAGGACCAGTACGCGACGGCCGCCGCCGACCAGTCGTACGCCTACGACGGCTACTCCGGCTACGACCAGCAGCAGTACGGCTACGACCCGGCCGGACAGCAGCAGTACGCCGCCTACTCCGACCCGTACATCGGTACGCAGGCCTACGGCGGTGCCTCGTACGACACCTCCTACGGAGGCCAGCAGCAGTACGGTCAGCAGGGCTACGGCCAGGACCAGTACGCCGCCGGGACGTACGGCGGCGAGACCCCGCCCGGCGGCGTGTGGGTGCCGCAGCAGCGCAGCACCGACGACCCCTACGGCGGCGAACTCCCGCCCGAGCAGCAGTATCCGTACCAGGGCGACGGGCAGGCGCAGGGCAACGGGGTCGACGAGCAGTACCGTTTCTGAGCCCCGCCGCTGGTTCCACTACTGGGATCCTCTCGCTGGTTCCACTACTGGGATCCTCTGAACTCCGGCCCCTCCACGATCAGTCCGGCCACCAGCGCGCCCGACATGCCGGCGTGCGGGAGTCCGCCGCCGGGGTGTGACCAGCCGCCGACGGTGAACAGGCCCGGTATCGCCGTGCCGTTGGACGGATGCAGCAGGGTCCCCTCGGCCGACGCCAGTGCGGGCGCGGGCACACCGCCGCCCTCGGCTCCGGTCTCCTCCCGCGTGTGCACGGGCGTACGGACCTCGCGCCACAGCGTCCGCTCGCGCAGACCCGGTATCGCGCGCTCGGCGGCGGCGACCATCCGGTCCGCGAACGCGTCGGCGGCTCCGGCCGCGGTCCAGTCGTAGCGCGTCTGGGACGGCACCGTCGCCGTGAGCACCACGGACTCGTGGGCGTCGTCGGGGCGCAGGGCCGGGTCGTCCGGCCGGTCGATCCGGACGGTCGGGTCCTCGGGCGGCACCCCGCGCGCGAAGAGGTCCAACTCGGCCTGCGGGGCGGTGCCGTGCACCACCGTGCGGTGCGTCGCGTCAGCCGCCCGTGCGCCGCGCAGGGCCAGGCAGACCACGACCCGGCCGGTCGCCGTGCCCTCGGGATGCGGCGCGACGGCCCCCGCGCCGTACAACTCGCGGCCCCGCAGCAGGCCACTCAGCCGCCAAGGCCCGCTGCCGACGACGGTGTCCGCCTCCGCCACTCTTCCGTCCTCGAACTCCAGCCCCGCCGCCCGGCCGCCCTTCTCCAGCACCCCGGTGACCTCGGCGCCGAAGTGGAACTCGACCTTCCGGTCAATGCACCGCTCGTACACCGCGCGCGCCAACTCCCGCATCCCGCCTCGGACATACCAGGTACCGAAGGCGTGCTCCAGGTACGGCAGCACGGCGGCGCTCGCCGGGGTGACGCTCGGGTCCAGGCCGTACGCGAGCGCGTGGCTCTCCAGGAGCGCGGTGAGCCGGGGGTCGCGCAGCTCCCAGGCGCCGATCTCGGCGAGTGTGCCGGCCCGGCGGGTGCGCAGCAGCCGCTTGTGGGGGACCGACGGATAGGGCTCGCGCTCGGCCAGCACCGACCAGTTCGGCCATAGGGGCTCCTCCAGGAGCGGTCGGCGCGTCCGGTCCCAGGCTTCACGGGCCCGGACCAGGAAGTCGCCCCAGCGCTGCCCGGCGCCCGACCCGAGCGCTGCGTCCAGGGCCGCGACGACGCCCGCGCGCGAGGCGTTCGGCAGCGACACCTCGGTGCCGTCCGCGAAGACGTGCCGCGACGACGGGTCGACCTGGACCAGCTCGACGCAGTCCTCCAGCGGCTCCTTGCCGGTCTTGACGAACAGGTCGCGGTAGACCGCGGGGAGGGGGAGGAGCCCGGGGCCGGTGTCGAAACGGAACCCGTCGCGCTCGAAGCGGCGCACCGCACCGCCGTACGTCTCCGTACGCTCGTACACCGCCACCCGGTGGCCCGCGACGGCCAGCCGGGCAGCGGCCGCCATCGCGCCCATCCCGGCGCCGATCACCGCAATCCGTGCCATGCCTGCGACTTTATCGGCCGCCACCGACAATCCGGCCGGGCGGTCGTGCGGACGCCCGGCCCTCGGCCAGGGGAAGTACCGGCACGGACGCGATCGTCACCAAGGGGTGGCACACCGTCCTGGGGCCGCGTGCGTACTGCTGAGTATCAGTACCTAGTCGCCGAGATGAGTACGCGCGCGGATGGGGGCCGACCTGCGCGAACGAGAGAGTGGAGGCACGGAAAAGGGGCGCGGCTCCGGCACCGGCGACACGGGGCGCCGGAACGGAGCGGCCCCCGGATCCGCTCCTTCCGCCGGCCGATGTCGGCGGGAGCGAGGCACGGGGGAACCCGGAGATGACCGAACGGGGCCCAACGGGGGAATGGGGGAACGGGGGAAACGGGGGAAACGGGGGAGCAAGAGGAAGCGCCGGTTCGAGGTGGCCCGCGGGGGACGCGGCCACACCGGACCGGCGCTTTCGCGTGCGGCCGCCTGAGTCGCGTCGGCTCGGCGGCCCGTGCAGCGGCCCTGCTCAGCCCCTCCCGCTCACCCGCCCCTGAAGCAGCCGCGACAGCGCCGCGTGCACGTCGTCCAGGGAGCGCTCCGGCTGGAAGGCCTGCCAGTCCAGGGCGGCCACCAGGACCATGCCGACCAACGCGGCCGCGGTCAGCGGGATGTCGATCTCCGCGCTGAACTCGCCGTTCTCCACGCCCTCGCGCAGCACACCCTCGACGACCGCGACCGCCTCCTGCCGGACCACCATCAGCGTGGACTGCCAGGCCCGGTTGGTGCGCCACAGCTCGGCCACGTACAGCTGGGTGAAGGCCGGATAGCGGTCTATGAAGACCAGCCCCGCGCGGATCATCGCGTCCAGGGCGTCCACCTTGCTGCCGCCGCCTTGGGCGGTGCGGTCGGCCGCCTCCCGCAAGGAGGCGGTGAGGAGTCCCACTCCGTGCCGCAGCAACTCCTCGAAGAGGACGGACTTGCTTGCGAAGTTGTAGTAGACCGTGCCCTTCGCGACTCCGGCCCGTTCGGCGATCTCGTCCACCGTGGTGGCCGAGAAGCCCTGCTCGGCGATGAGCGTGACGGCCGCCTCGTAGAGCTTCTGCCGGGTGGCCTCGCGGCGCGTGCTGACAGCCCGCGGGGTGCTGCTGCTTTCCATGGCCCTGATTGTCACAGGAACGGTCACACCAGGAGTCACCGCACTCACAGGGTCAGCTCCGGATGCAGCCGGTCGAGCGTCCACACCTGGCGGCGGCGGGCCGACACGGCGGTCAGCGCGAGCGCTCCCGCGGTGAAGGCCGCCAGTACCGCACATGCCTGCCACACCGGTCCCAGGCCGCCGCCGGTGATGAGCCTCCTCAGGGCCTCGACGACGTAACTCATCGGCAGGAAGGGGTGGATCGCGTTGAAGAAGCCCGGGCTGGTCTGCACCGGGTAGGTGCCGCCCGCGGACGTCAACTGCAGCATCAGCAGGGCGAGTACGAGAATCCGACCCGCCGCTCCGAAGCGCGCGTTCAGCCACTGCACGATCGCCGCGAAACACGCCGTCACGAGGAACAGGAAGCCCACTGTTCCGGCCGCCCGGGCCATCTCCAGGCCGACCGCCCAGTGCAGCACCGCCATCAGGGCGACGGTCTGCAGGACGCCGATCGCCACCACCGGCAGCCAGCCCGCCAGCGCGATCCGCCATGCCGCGGCACCCGCGGCGAGGGCACGCCGGTTCATCGGCGCGATCAGCATGTACGCCACCATCGCGCCCACCCACAGGGACAGCGGGATGAAGTACGGGGCGAAACCGGTGCCGTAGTTGGGCGCCTTGTGCCCTCGGCGGTGATGCCGACTCCGGCCACTGCTCGCCACCCCCTGATGCCTTCGACTCATTGAGAGCCGAACTTTTTGAACTGACTGGTCAGTGCAAAAAGTACTCCGAACGCGCGATCGAAGCAAAAGCCCAGGTCAGAACGGATTGTCAGTGCCATACCTCACGATGGACACATACGGCCACAGAGCCGTCACACAGACGACAGGAGGTTCGTCATGGCCAGCTACCACGCAGCCGCCGCTCGCCGGCGCCGCGCCACCGGCCCTGCCCCCTCACTGAACGGCCCGGCGAGCGACGTACACCCCGTGCTGCGCCGGACCACAGCGCCACCCGCGGCCCTCGACCTGCTCGCCCAGGCCCGCGCCGGACTGGACGAGGCCGCGACCCTGGAGACACCGAACGAGCGCTATGCGACGGCCCACCTCGCCGCCCTGCGCACCGCCGCCGCCGTACTCGCCGCGCGGGGACGCCCGGAAACCAGCCCCCGGCGCCGGGCCCGGATCCGGAGCGCCTGGGAAGTGCTCCCCGAAATCGCGCCCGAACTCACCGAGTGGAGCGCGCTGTTCGCCTCCGGAGCCCGGCGCCGCGCCCGGGCCGAGGCGGGCATCCAGGGCGCGGCCGGCCGCCGGGACGCCGACGACCTGATACGCGACGTGGCGATGTTCCTGCGCCTCGTCGAGCGCATGCTGGTGCTCCAGCCCGTCCTGCCCCAGCCGCGCCGGGACGCCGACCAGCCGGAGGACCGCGAGAGCGCCGACCGTGACTTCCCGGACGCGGGATGACGGGCCGGGCGCCCGGGGGACGACACGGCGGTGACCAGGTGCGGGCCTGGAGGCAATAGGGTGGAGGGCGCCTAAAGCCTTCCCTTCCCGTACCTCGGGCCGGGGAGGCACCCCGTTCGCTCCGCCGCGCAGCAGGCGGTGCCGCGCCGAGGAGTCAACTGCCGTGTCGGACCCGATGCGACCCCGCGCCTCTCTCCGTACCGCCGTGGTCTGGGAGGTCCTCCAGGACGCCCTCGACCGCCGGGTGAAGGCCACGGGGCGGCAGGCGCTGGACGTCCTCGACACCGGAGGCGGCAGCGGCAACTTCGCGGTGCCCGTCGCCCGCCTCGGCCACCGGGTCACCGTCGTCGACCCCAGCCCGAACGCGCTGTTCGCGCTGGAGCGCCGCGCCGCCGAGGCCGGCGTCGCCGACCGGGTGCAGGGCGTCCAGGGCGACGCCCACGGCCTCTTCGACGTGGTCGAGCGCGGCGGCTACGACGTGGTGCTGTGCCACGGCGTCCTGGAGTACGTGGACGACCCCGCCGAAGGCGTGCGCAACGTGGTCGCCGCGCTGCGCTCCGAGGGCGTGCTCAGCCTGCTCGCCGCCGGCTTGGGCGGCGCCGTGCTCGCGCGGGCCCTCGCCGGCCACTTCAAGGAGGCCAGGCAGGCCCTCGACGATCCGAACGGCCGCTGGGGCACCGGTGACCCCGTTCCGCACCGCTTCACCGCCGAGCAGCTCACCGAGCTGGTCGAGGGCGCGGGCCTCGTGGTCGGTGCCGTGCACGGCGTGCGGGTCTTCGCCGACCTCGTCCCCGGCGTGCTCGTGGACACCGAGCCCGGAGCCCTGGAAGCGCTGCTGAAGCTGGAGGAGGCGGCGGCCGAGCTCCCCGCCTTCCATTCCGTGGCCACACAGCTTCACGTGCTCGGTGAGACCCCGGGGGCCGCACAGGCCTGAGTGGCCCTCTCCTGCTGCGTCGCTGATCAGGGACTTGGGTGTGGATGGAGTACGCCACAGGCCCCCCGATCGAGCGTTCCGCGCCGTATGATCGAGGGAGACCGCCCGGCATGACGGGTCGGCTCCTGGGGAATGGAAGCCTCAGCGGGCCGGAACGTTCATGGCGGAATCCGGTTGGCCAATTGGCGTAGAGGGGCGGGTTTCACGGGGGCGATTCCCTGCCTATCCTTAAGGGACCCCCCGAGTCGCCCCGGCGACTGCACGATGAGGAGGACTCCGTGCCGCTCTCGGAGCACGAGCAGCGAATGCTCGAGCAGATGGAGCGAGCGCTGTACGCCGAAGATCCGAAGTTCGCGACAGCGCTTGAGGGAAGCGGGCTGCGCACGTATACCCGGCGACGGGTCTACCAGGCGGTCGCGGGCTTCCTCGTGGGTATCGCGCTCCTCATGGCCGGTATGGTCGCCAAGCAGGTATGGCTCAGCGTGGTCGGCTTCCTGGTCATGCTCGGCTGTGCGGTACTCGCCGTAACGGGTTGGCGTAAAGCCCCCAAGCCCGGCGAACAGCCCTCCGGTGGTCCGCAGGCAGCCCGCGGTCAGGGACGGCAGCGGCGCTCCATGATGGACCGGATCGAGCAGCGCTGGCAGCGTCGGCGCGACGAACAACAGGGCCATTAGCTCGACAACAGCTCTCGCACCTGCGTGAGGGGGTGACCACCCACCTGGTGGTCACCCCCTCACGCACGCCCACGCGACGGCCCTCCACAGGCCGTCCTGAACAGAGGTCCGCCCCTGGTCGTGATCACGACCAGGGGCGGACCTCTGCTGGAACGGAATCAGGCCGGAGGCACGCTCACCCGCGCTGGCCCGACGGCTTGCGCAGAGTCGGTCGTGCCGCCGCCGCGCGGGCCTTGACGCCGGTCCACCAGTCCGACGCCGCCCAGACCACTCGCACGGTGGAACGCGGCGCCAGCACCGCCCGCAGCTTCGTGCCCCGGCTGACGGTGCCGTGCAGCCCGCCGATCACCCGGCGGACATCCTCCGCGAGCCCCGCCGCCGGGCGCGGCCGCGGCGCGTACAGGACCTGTTCCACGGCGTCCGCGACGCGGTGCACCGCGGCCGCGGCCGCCGGGTCGAGATGCCCGAGCCGAACGATCCGGGCGGCCGCGTTGCGGGGGGTCTGCGACTCGTCCGGCAGGATCCCGAAGTCCCACGCCGTATCGGTCAACTCCTGCCAGACCGCCAGGGCGTGCGCTGCCACGTCCGCCTCCGTGCGGCCGTGCCCGCCCAGCCGTGCGGCCCGGGTGCGCAGTCGCCACAGCATCGGCGCCAGTGGGATCGCCAGGGCGGCGAGGCCGCCGAGGATCCACGCCAGGGCCACGTACCACTTCGGACCGTTGTCGTCCGTGCTCAGCGCGGCCTGCGGGGACTCGCTCTCGCACCCCTCCAGCTTCTTCTCCTCCGCCGTGCAGCTCTCGCTCGCCGACGGCGCGGCCGAGGGCTCCGAGCTCGCTGCCCGGGACGGCAGCTCCGGGTTCGGGAGCGTGCTGCCGGGCGTCTCCGGCACGGTGTACGTCGGCACGGAACCGCGGTTCGGGGTCGGCTCGAAGCGGGTCCAGCCCACGCCCTCGAAGTACAGCTCGGGCCAGGCGTGGGCGTCCTTCAGCCCCACCGACACCGACCCGTCCGCCTGCGGGGAACCGGGCGCGAAGCCCACCGCCACCCGGGCGGGTATGCCCAGGGACCGGGCCATGGCCGCCATCGCGAAGGAGAAGTGGACGCAGAAGCCCTGCTTGTCCCTCAGGAAGCGGGCGATCGCTTGCGAGCCGCTGCCGACCTGCACCTCGGTGTCGTACTCGAAGCCACCGGTGATGGCGAAGTAGTCCTGGAGGGCGACCGCCTGCTGGTAGGGGTTCTGGGCGCCGGCGGTGACCTCGCGGGCGGTCCTCGCCACCACCTCCGGCAGCGAGTCCGGCAGGTCGGTGTACTCGCGTTCCAGGGCCGCGGGCGCCGCCGGTGCCGAGGAGAGCTGCTCGGCCGTCGGCTGCACCTCCAGGCTCTTCACCTGGTACGTCGCACCGCGCGTGGTCTGGCCGTGGTCGCCGACGAGGGTCATGCCCTCGGGTTCGTAGCGCCAGTTGCCGTTGATCCGCACGCCGCTGGGCGGGTACGGCATCGGCAGCCAGTTCTGGGCGTAGTCGTCCGACGCCGAGATGGTGGTCTCGATCTCCGTGCGCTTGATGTCCTGACGGAGGCCGATGGGGGTGGGGAACTCGCCGTCCGGTACGGCTGTGATGGCCCGCTTGGACGGCTTCCAGGTGGTGCCGTCGAAGTCGTCCAGGGACACGATCCGCAGGTACAGGTTCGAGAGGTCGGTGTCGGTGTCGGTCTGCAGGGACATGACCTGACGGTCCTCGTCCTGGTTCAGATTGTCGCGCAGCGTCACCAGCGGGTTCACCGCGGATATCGTGCCCCCGCCGCCACTCCCGGAGCCCACGCCCGTCCCGGCGCCGTCCAGCAGGCCGCCGTTCATCGCGGGCAGGGCGAGCGGCACCACGAGGGCGACGCCCAGCGCGACCACACCGATGCGCCGGCCGGTGCGGACCGGCGCCACCGCCCCGCCGGACTCCGCGCCCGGAGTGCGCGCCGCCCCGCCGAAGACCCGGCCCCACTGCGCGAGCCGCTCCCGCCCCTCGGCCAGGAGCAGCAGCAGATAGCCGGCCGCCGCGACCAGGAACCACAGCCAGTCGGTCCCGCCGTCGGACAGCCCCGCGGCGACGGAGTACAGCGCGAGCAGCGGCAGTCCGGCCGGGGCAGCGCTGCGGAAGGTCACCGCGAGCGTGTCCACGGCGAGACCGATCACCAGGACGCCGCCGACGAGCATCAGCCGGATGCCGTCGGACTCCAGCGGCGCCGGGATCGCGTACCGCGCTATGTCGTCGCTGCCCTGCTGGAGCAGGTCGGAGAAGTGGCGGAAGGCTTCCGGCCCGGGGATCAGCCCGGCGAAGGCCTGCTCACGCGCGAAGGTCAGGGTCAGCAGCATCAGCGTGACCAGGGCCTGCGCCGCCACGGTCAGCGGCCGGGCAAGCGGCACCCGCCGGGCCGCCGCTCCCACGCCCGTCTGCACCGCGAGCAGGAAGGCGGCCTGCAGGATCCAGGTGGCCGGTTCGACCAGCGGCAGCAGGGCACAGGAGGCCATCAGCGTGGCCGCCCAGGAGCACAGCGTCAGTCGTGCCCGCCCGCTCATGACGCCCCCTCACCGGTGATACCACCCGTCACGCCGACGCCCGTGCGCTCCCGGTCCGCCTGACTCCACAGGTCGGTCAAGGAAGCGCCCCGCGGCACGCTCAGCGCCGTCCAGCCCGCCTCGCGCAGCATCCGCAGCCCCTCCTCGCTCCTGGCCAACGGGCCGGGCACGTCGCTCGGTTCCCGCACCCAGGTGTCGCTGTCCAGCAGGAAGGCGACCGCCCGTCCGCTGCGCTGCCGCATCTTGGCGGCCACCGATGCCTGCTCCTCGTCGAGGTCGCCGAAGAAGGCCACCAGCAGCCCCTCGTTCCCGCTGCGCAGCACGTCGTACGCCCGGGACAGTCCCGTGTCGTCCGAGTGGTCGATCACCGCGAGGGTGTCCATCATCATCCCGGCCGCGTCCGCCGACTCCTGGTTCGCGCCCGCGAACCCGTCGGCGCCCTCGCCGGGCACGGAGGTGCCGGTGTCCGTCAACAGTCGTACGGAAAAGCCCCGTTCGAGCATGTGCACCAGGACGGACGCGGTGCCCGACACGGCCCATTCGAAGGCCGAGTCGGGGCCCGCGCCCTGGAAGGCGAGGCCCCGGGTGTCGAGGAACACCGTGCAGCGGGAGCGCTGCGGCTGCTCCTCGCGGCGCACCATCAGCTCGCCGTAGCGCGCGGTGGAGCGCCAGTGCACCCGGCGCAGGTCGTCGCCGTAGCGGTATCCGCGCGGGATGAGGTCGTCCTCGCCGGCCAGGGCGAGCGAGCGCTGCCGCCCCTCGCCGTACCCCTTGGCCTCGCCGCTGAGGCGCACCGGTGGCAGCGGCTCCACGCGCGGGATCACTGTCAGGGTGTCGTACGTCGAGAAGGACCGGGTCAGCTCGCACATGCCGAACGGGTCGGTCAGACGCAGCTGCAACGGGCCCAGCGGATAGCGTCCCCGCAGATCGGAGCGGACGCGGTAGGACACCTCGCGGCGCCCGCCCGGCTCGACCCGGTCGAGCACGAAGCGGGGTCGCGGGCCCAGCACGTACGGCACCCGGTCCTGGAGCATCAGCAGGCCCGTGGGCAGCCGCGAGACGTTGTCCATCCGCAGATGGACGCGGGCCTCGCTGCCGGCGGGCACGCGCGCGGGGGAGAGCCGGCGGCTGCCGGCCACCCGGTAGCGCGTGCGGTAGAGCACGGTGGCGCAGATCAGGGGCAGCACGGCCAGCAGCAGTCCGACCCGCAGCAGGTCGCTCTGCCCGAGGACGTACGCGCAGATGGCCGCGGCGATTCCGGCCGCGAAGAAGGAGCGGCCGCGCGTCGTCAGTCCGGCCAGGGCCGTGCGCACTCCGCCCTTGTCGCCCCGGTCGGCCTCCGCGCGTCCGAGTCCCCCGGTGGTCATCAAAGCCTCCGCGGCGGCTGCTGCGGATACGCGGGCGTGCCGCGGCCCAGCCCGAGGCCGCTCTGCTGGGGCGCCGCGGGAACCGGGGTCTGCTGCAGGATCTCCTGCACGACCTGCTCCGACGTACGGCGGTTCAGCTGGGCCTGCGCGGTGGGCAGCAGACGGTGCGCCAGCACGGCGACAGCAAGCGCTTGCACGTCGTCCGGCAGCGCGTACTCCCGGCCGCTGAGGGCCGCGGCCGCCTTGGCCGCGCGCAACAGGTGCAGCGTCGCGCGCGGGGAGGCGCCGAGCCTGAGGTCGGGGTGTGTGCGGGTGGCGGCCACCAGGTCGACCGCGTACCGCCGGACCGTGTCGGCGACGTGGACGCCGCGGACGGCGTCGATCAGCTTCACGATCTCATGCGCGTGCGCCACCGGCTGGAGGTCGTCCAGGGGGTTCACCCCGCCGTGGATGTCGAGCATCTGCAGCTCGGCCTCCGCGCTCGGGTAGCCGATGGAGACGCGGGCCATGAAGCGGTCTCGCTGGGCCTCCGGCAGCGGGTAGGTGCCCTCCATCTCGACCGGGTTCTGCGTGGCCACGACCATGAAGGGGCTGGGCAGCTCGTACGTCTGCCCGTCGATGGTGACCTGGCGCTCCTCCATCGACTCCAGCAGCGCGGACTGCGTCTTCGGCGAGGCGCGGTTGATCTCGTCGCCGATCACGATCTGCGCGAAGATGGCGCCCGGCTTGAACTCGAAGTCCTTGCGCTGCTGGTCCCAGATGGACACACCGGTGATGTCCGAGGGCAGCAGGTCGGGCGTGAACTGGATACGGCGCACCGAGCAGTCGATGGACCGCGCCATCGCCTTGGCCAGCATGGTCTTGCCCACGCCGGGAACATCCTCGATCAAGAGGTGCCCCTCGGCGAGCAGCACGGTCAACGAGAGCCGTACGACCTCGGGCTTTCCTTCGATCACGCCCTCCACCGAACTGCGTACCCGCTCCACCACGGCGGTCAGATCAGTGAGGCTCGCTCGATCGTCATAGGTCGTCACCCGGCCCTCCTCGGCCCGTTCTTTCCGGGCCGACGCTCTGTGATGCGTAACCGGCCCACCCCGAAACACGGACACCACGCGTGAAAGGTTCCGCGTGTTGCCACAACCGCATTCTTGCTGCCGTTACCGATTCGTGTCACTCGCCTGTGGACAACTGCCAGCGATATGTCGGGTCTTGCGGCCTTTTTGGTACCCCTGGGGCCGGAAATTAACAGCGAAACGACAGCTGGAGCGTCTGGTTACGAGGGATCGATCTCGCGCAGAAGGCCGCTCTTCACGTCGAACACGAATCCTCGCACGTCATCGGTGTGCAGCAGGAACGGCGAGGTGCGCACGCGCTGCATGGACTGCCGTACGTCCTGGTCGACGTCCCGGAAGGACTCCACCGCCCAGGCGGGGCGCTGGCCGACCTCCATCTCCAGCTCGCTGCGGAAGTCCTCGGTGATCGACTCCAGGCCGCAGCCGGTGTGGTGGATCAGGACGATGCTCCGCGTGCCGAGCTTGCGCTGGCTGATGGTGAGCGAGCGGATCACGTCGTCGGTGACGACACCGCCGGCGTTGCGGATGGTGTGACAGTCGCCGAGTTCCAGGCCGAGCGCGGCGTGCAGGTCGAGACGGGCGTCCATGCAGGCCACGATGGCGACGTGCAGGACGGGGCGGGCGTCCATCCCGGGGTCGGAGAAGGCGGCGGCGTACTGCTCGTTGGCTTCGACCAGGCGGTCGGTGACGGTGCCGCCGGTGACTATGGCGGCTTCGGGACCTGCGGGAACCGATGCGGAAGTCGTCATACCTATGACGGTACTGGTCACGCCCTTTCCCGGCCCGCTGTGAGAGAGGACAAAGAACGTCATTGAGGCTTGTTGTGAGCTAACCCACACGGATGGCGCACGGGCGGCCGCACGAGTGATTCTTCGCGCTCTACCGCTACCCCCGCACCTCGGCCCGCGACGCGCAGGCCGGTTGATTGACCGGAAGACAGGGTGGACTAAAGTGACGCGAAGCGGGAGGCGAGGCTTCCCTGCTGGACTGATTTCCCCGGAAGGCCCCGGTGATTTTCCGGAGCTCTCCCCACGTGCGCGGCGCGTACGTACGGCTCGGCCTCCTCCCGCTCCCGGCCGGCTGACGCTTCCGGCGCCGGCAGGCCTCCCCTTCACTGGGGGTCCCCCCAGCTTGCTGGGGGAGGGCGGGGACCCGGCGGTACGTACGGTCCCGCGACGGACCTGAGAGGCCCACTTGAGCCAGAGTCGACACGTCCCGGTGATGCTCCAGCGGTGCCTGGACCTGTTGGCCCCCGCCCTGGAGCGCCCCGGAGCGGTGGTCGTCGACGGCACCCTCGGCCTCGGCGGCCACAGCGAGGCGCTGCTCGCCCGGTTCCGCGAGGCCCGGCTCGTCGCCCTCGACCGCGACAAGGAGGCCCTGCGTCTGTCCGGCGAGCGGCTCGCGCCCTACGGGGAGCGCGCCACCTTGGTGCACGCCGTGTACGACGAGCTGCCCGAGGTGCTCGACCGGCTCGGCATCGCGCGCGTCCAGGGCGTGCTGTTCGACCTCGGCGTCTCCTCCATGCAGCTCGACGAGGCCGACCGCGGCTTCGCCTATGCCCAGGACGCCCCGCTCGACATGCGCATGGACCAGTCGACCGGCATGAGCGCCGCCGAGGTCCTCAACACCTACCCGGCCGGCGAGCTCGTCCGCATCCTGCGCGCGTACGGCGAGGAGAAGCAGGCCAAGCGGATCGTGTCCGCGATCGTGCGCGAGCGTGAGAAGGAGCCGTTCGCGAACAGCGGGCGGCTCGTGGAGCTGATCCGGGACGCGCTGCCGCAGGCCGCCAAGCGCACCGGCGGCAACCCGGCCAAGCGCACCTTCCAGGCCCTGCGCATCGAGGTCAACGGCGAACTCGCCGTCCTGGAGCGGGCGATCCCGGCCGCGGTGAAGGCGCTCGACGTGGGCGGACGCATCGCCGTGCTGTCGTACCACTCGCTGGAGGACCGGCTGGTCAAGCAGGTCTTCGCGGCGGGCGCCGCCTCCACCGCCCCGGCCGGGCTGCCCGTGGTCCCCGAGCGCTACCAGCCCCGGCTCAAGCTGCTCACGCGCGGTGCCGAACTTCCCACCGAGGAAGAGGTCGCCGAGAACCGGCGGGCGGCACCGGCGCGACTGCGCGGGGCTCAGCGCATCAGGGAGGACGTCGAGTGAGGGGCGTGAGTGAGTTGGGGATTTGGACTCGGGGGAGGGCGAGTGAGTAGGAAACCCCGGCTGAGGGGCAGGGCCGCCCGTCTGGCCCGGCTCATTCCGGGTACGGCGAGCCCCGGGCAGGCCGCCCGTACCCCCTTCGTCCTCCTTGTCGTACTCCTCCTCGGTGGCGGCCTCATCGGGCTGCTGGTGCTGAACTCGGCGATCAGCGAGGGGTCGTTCAAGCTCGACGATCTGCAGAAGGAGACCAAGAGCCTCACCGACGAGGAACAGGGCCTGCAGCGGGACATCGACGCCTACTCCGCACCCGAGGCCCTCCAGCGCCGTGCCCGCGAACTCGGCATGGTGCCCGGCGGCGACCCGGCCTTCCTCGACCCCGACGGCACCGTCAAGGGCGTCCCCTCTCCCGCCCCGGCCCTCGAGCCGGCCTCCGCGCGCATGCCCCTCGTCCTCGCGCCCGAGGTGCTCGCCGGCCTCTCCGCCCTGCTTCCGACGCCCGGCGCCCCGAACCCGGCGGCCACCACGCCGACCCGCGCGCTCACCCCGCGGACTCCGACGCCCCCACCCACCCGCATCCCACCCCCGCCCGCCCAGATCCCCCAGCCCTACACGACCCCGACCCCCGGCAGGTGACGGAAGTGTCCGACAGGGAACCGCCGCGCCGCCGCGTGCCCGGACCCGCACGCCCCGAGCGCTCCGCCCGCCCCGTCGGCCAGCGGCGCCCGGGACCCGGCGCCCGTCCGGCCCGCCGCCCGCCAGGGCCCCGGCCCATGCCCCGAGTCATCCGGCTGGGCAGCCCCCGCCCCCGGCTCCGCCTGGTCGGCGTCGCGCTGACGCTCGTACTGATCGCCTTCGTCGTACGGCTCCTCCAGGTGCAGGCCGTCGACGCGAGCACCTACGCCGCCAAGGCCGAGCAGAACCGGTACGTCGGCTACACCCTGGCCGCCGAGCGCGGCGGGATCACCGACCGCACCGGCGTGGCCCTCGCGACCAGCGTCGACGCGTACACCATCACGGCCGACCCCACGCTGTTCACCCGCGAGCAGCTGAAGGTCGACGACGGGCCCGAGCAGGCGGCCGCTCTGCTCGCCCCGATCCTCGGCCAGGAGCAGGAGGCGGTCGTCCAAAAGCTCCGGCCCAAGGACAAGAAGCTGCGTTACGTCGTGCTCGCGAGCCGCCAGACCCCGCAGGTCTGGAAGCAGATCAAGGACCTGAAGACCGCGCTGGCCACCAAGTCCGAGACCGACAAGAGCACGGTCAACGTCCTCGCGGGCGTCCTCGCCGTCCCCACCACCAAGCGGGTTTACCCCAACGGCGACCTCGCCGCCGGGATACTGGGCTGGGTCAACGCCGACGGCAAGGGCGGCGGCGGCGTCGAACAGCAGCTGAACGGCCTGCTGGCCGGCAAGGACGGCGAGATCCGCTACGCCCAGGCCGGGGGCCGCCAGGTGCCGACCGTCGGCTCCACCGAGACGCCCGCCGTGCCCGGCAGCGACGTCGAGCTCACCATCGACCGCGACATCCAGTGGGCCGCGCAGAACGCGATCACCGAGCAGGTGAAGAAGTCCGGGGCGGACCGCGGCTATGTGATCGTGCAGGACACACGGACCGGCGAGGTCCTCGCCATGGCCAACTCGCCGGGCTTCGACCCGAACGACCTGTCCGAAGCCAGGTCGGCGGACATGGGCAACGCCGCCGTCCAGGACGCGTTCGAGCCCGGCTCGACCGCCAAGGTCATGTCGATGGCCGCCGTGCTGGAGGAGAACGTCGCCAACCCGCTGACGCACGTCGTCGTGCCCAACCGGCTGCACCGCGGCGACCGGCTGTTCAAGGACGACATCGACCACCCGACCTGGTACCTCACGCTCAACGGCGTGCTCGCCAAGTCCAGCAACATCGGCACCATCCTGGCCACCGGCCAGCTCGGCTCGTCGCAGAAGCAGGCCAATCAGGTCCTCTACTCATACCTGCGCAAATTCGGCCTCGGCAGCCCCACCGGCCTCGGCTTCCCCGGTGAGACGCCGGGCATCCTCGTGGCGCCGGACCAGTGGTCGACCTCGCAGCAGTACACGATTCCTTTCGGCCAGGGCGTGTCCCTCAGCGCGATGCAGGCGGCGTCCGTCTACTCGACCATCGCCAACGACGGCGTACGCGTCGACCCCACGCTCGTCCGCGGCACGAAGGGACCCGACGGTCGCTTCACGCCTGCCGCGACGCCCAAGAAGACCAGGGTGGTCAGCGAAAAGACGGCGAAGACGCTGGCCCGGATGCTGGAGTCGGTGGTGGACGACGAGGAGGGCACCGGCACCAAGGCGCGGATCCCCGGCTACCGCGTCGCGGGCAAGACGGGCACGGCCAACCGTGTGGATCCGGCCACCGGCAAGTACAAGGGCTACACATCGTCGTTCGCCGGATTCGCGCCCGCGGACCAGCCCCGCGTCACCGTCTACTGCGCCATCCAGAACGCCACCAAGGGCAGCTACTTCGGCGGCCAGATCTGCGGACCTGTCTACAAACAGGTCATGGAGTTCGCCCTGAAGTCCCTCCAGGTCCCGCCGACCGGCGCGAGGGCCGCCAACTTCCCGGTCACCTACAAGCCCTGATCAGCCACATTCCGATCAGCACCGAGCCACCAGGAACCACCTCGTGACAACGATCACCCCCGATCCCGGGAACCGGAGCGCGGCCAGCCCCTCACTTCGCCCCCAGGCGGGTGCGCCCGGTACGCTCACCGCCGTGCCACACGCTGATCAGTCCCAAACCACCCAGAAGGGTGCACCCGTGACATATCCGGGACCGCCCCGGCCGGTCCAGGTCTCCGCCACACCCCTCGCGGAGCTGGCCGATCAGCTGGGCGCCGCGCCGTCGCAGAGCCCGCAGAGCACGGTCGAGGTCACGGGCATCACCCACGACTCACGCGCCGTCCGCCCCGGCGACCTGTACGCCGCCCTCCCGGGCGCCCGGCTGCACGGCGCCGACTTCGTCACGCAGGCCGCCGGCCTCGGCGCGGCCGCCGTGCTGACCGACCCGACGGGCGCCGAGCGCGCCGCCGCGACCGGGCTCCCGGTCCTGGTCGTCGACGACCCGCGCGCGCGGATGGGCGAACTGGCGGCCACGATCTACGGCCACCCGGGCCGCGACCTGCTCCAGATCGGCATCACCGGTACGTCGGGCAAGACCACCACCGCCTACCTGGTCGAGGGTGGCCTCAAAACCGTGCGCAGCACCGGCCTCATCGGCACGGTCGAGATGCGCATCGGCGACGAGCGCATCAAGTCCGAGCGCACCACCCCCGAGGCCACCGACCTCCAGGCCCTGTTCGCGGTCATGCGCGAGCGCGGCGTCGAGGCGGTCGCCATGGAGGTCTCCAGCCACGCCCTCGTGCTCGGGCGCGTCGACGGCTGCGTCTTCGACATCGGCGTCTTCACCAACCTCAGCCCGGAACACATGGAGTTCCACTCCGACATGGAGGACTACTTCCGGGCCAAGGCACAGCTGTTCACGCCGAAACGCAGCAAACTCGGCGTGGTCAACGTCGACGACGAGTACGGCCGCAGGCTCGCCAGGGAGGCCACCGTCCCGGTGGTCACCTTCTCCGCCGAGGGGCACCCGGACGCCGACTGGCGCGCCGACGACGTCCACGTCGGACCGCTGGACTCGACCTTCACCGTGATCGGCCCCAAGGACGAGCGGATCACCGCCAAGTCCCCGCTCGCCGGGCCCTTCAACGTGGCCAACACCCTCGCCGCGATCGTCGCCCTCGCCGCCGCGGGCCTCGACCCGCAGACCGCCGCCGACGGCATCGCCGCGGTGCCGGGCGTGCCCGGCCGGCTGGAGCGCGTGGACGCCGGGCAGCCGTACCTCGCGGTCGTCGACTACGCCCACAAGACGGACGCGGTCGAATCGGTCCTCAAGGCGCTCCGCAAGGTCACCGAGGGCAGCCTGCACGTGGTGCTCGGCTGCGGCGGCGACCGCGACAAGACCAAACGCGGGCCGATGGGCGCCGCCGTGGCCCGGCTCGCCGACACGGCCGTACTGACCTCCGACAACCCCCGCTCCGAGGACCCCCTCGCGATCCTCGCCGCCATGCTCGAGGGCGCGGCGTCCGTGCCGGCACACGAGCGCGGCGAGGTCCAGGTCTTCGAGGACCGGGCCGCCGCGATCGCCGCCGCCGTGGCCCGCGCACGGCCCGGCGACACCGTGCTGGTCGCGGGCAAGGGCCATGAGCAGGGCCAGGACATCGCCGGGGTGGTGCGTCCCTTCGACGACCGCCAGGTGCTTCGCGAAGCTATCCAGAAGACCCAGGGATGAACTTGTGATCGCCCTCTCTCTCGCCGAGATCGCAGCAGTCGTCGGCGGGCAGACGTACGACATACCGGATCCGTCCGTGCAGGTCACCGGACCGGTCGTCCGGGACTCCAGAGAGGTGGAACCCGGCGCCCTCTTCGCCGCCTTCGCCGGTGAGCGCGTGGACGGCCACGACTTCGCGGCCGCGGTCGTGGCGGCGGGAGCCGTCGCCGTCCTGGCATCGCGCCCGGTCTCAGTGCCCGCGATCGTCGTCGACGACGTCCAGACGGCCCTCGGTGCCCTCGCGCGTCATGTCGTACGACGCCTCGGCGCCACCCTCGTCGCCCTCACCGGGTCCGCGGGCAAGACCAGCACCAAGGACCTGATCGCGCAGGTGCTCCAGCGCAAGGCGCCGACGGTGTGGACCCCGGGCTCGTTCAACAACGAGATCGGGCTGCCGCTGACCGCGCTCAGCGCCACCGAGGAGACGAAGTTCCTCGTGCTGGAGATGGGCGCCCGCGGCATCGGCCACATCCGCTACCTCACCGGCCTGACGCCCCCGAAGATCGGCCTGGTGCTCAACGTCGGCACCGCGCACATCGGCGAGTTCGGCGGCCGCGAGCAGATCGCGCAGGCCAAGGGCGAACTCGTAGAAGCCCTTCCGGAAGAGGGCACCGCGGTCCTCAACGCCGACGATCCCCTCGTACGGGCCATGGCATCCCGTACGAAGGCGAAGGTGATCCTTTTCGGAGAGTCCGGCGAAGCGGACGTACGCGCCGAGAACGTGAGACTCACGGACAGCGGACAGCCCGCCTTCAGGCTTCACACACCCTCCGGTGCAAGCGATGTGACCATGCGCCTGTACGGTGAGCACCACGTGTCGAACGCGCTCGCCGCGGCCGCCGTCGCCCACGAACTGGGCATGTCCGCGGAAGAGATCGCCACCGCGCTCTCCGAGGCGGGCTCCCTCTCCCGCTGGCGGATGGAGGTCACCGAGCGCCCGGACGGCGTGACGGTCGTCAACGACGCCTACAACGCGAACCCCGAGTCCATGCGAGCGGCTTTGCGCGCGCTGGCGGCCATGGGCAAGGGGCGGCGGACCTGGGCGGTGCTCGGCAAGATGGCCGAGCTCGGGGACGAGGCGCTCGCCGAGCACGACGCGGTCGGACGGCTCGCCGTCCGGCTCAACGTCAGCAAGCTCGTCGCGGTCGGGGGCAGGGAAGCGTCCTGGCTGCAACTGGGCGCATATAACGAGGGTTCGTGGGGTGAGGAGTCGGTGCACGTGTCCGACGCACAGGCGGCTGTCGACCTGTTGCGCAGCGAGTTGCGCCCGGGAGACGTCGTTCTCGTGAAGGCGTCCCGGTCGGTCGGGCTCGAGAGCGTGGCGCAGGCGCTCATCGAGACCGGTGCCGAGGGTGAGGTCGCCGCCCGATGATGAAGCAGATCCTGTTCGCAGGAGTCATTGGCCTCTTCCTGACGCTGGTCGGCACCCCGCTGCTGATCAAGCTGCTCGCGCGCAAGGGCTACGGCCAGTACATCCGCGACGACGGCCCGCGCACACACGGCAGCAAGCGCGGTACTCCGACGATGGGCGGTATCGCCTTCATCTTCGCGACGGTCGCCGCGTACTTCCTGTCCAAGGTCATCACCGGCTACACCCCGACCTACTCCGGTCTGCTGGTGCTCGGCCTGATGGTAGGCATGGGCCTGGTCGGCTTCCTCGACGACTACATCAAGATCGTCAAGCGGCGTTCGCTCGGCCTGCGGGCCAAGGCGAAAATGGCCGGCCAGCTGATCGTCGGCATCAGCTTCGCGGTGCTCTCGCTGCAGTTCTCGGACGCCCGCGGCAACACCCCGGCCTCCACGAAGTTGTCGTTCATCACGGACTTCGGCTGGACCATCGGTCCGGTGCTGTTCGTCGTCTGGGCGCTGTTCATGATCCTCGCGATGTCGAACGGCGTGAACCTGACCGACGGTCTGGACGGCCTCGCCACCGGCGCCTCCGTCCTCGTCTTCGGCGCCTACACCTTCATCGGCGTCTGGCAGTTCCAGGAGTCCTGCGCCAACGGCGAGAGTCTGACCAACCCGGGCGCCTGCTACGAAGTGCGCGATCCGCTCGACCTCGCCGTCGTCTCCGCGGCGTTGATGGGAGCCTGCCTCGGCTTCCTGTGGTGGAACACCTCGCCCGCCAAGATCTTCATGGGCGACACCGGTTCGCTCGCGCTCGGCGGTGTGCTCGCCGGCCTCGCGATCTGCTCGCGCACGGAGCTGCTGCTGGCGCTCCTCGGCGGCCTGTTCGTCCTCATCACCATGTCGGTCGTCATCCAGGTCGGCTCCTTCCGCATGACCGGAAAGCGCGTCTTCCGCATGGCGCCACTCCAGCACCACTTCGAACTCAAGGGGTGGTCCGAAGTCCTTGTCGTGGTCCGCTTCTGGATCATCCAGGGCATCTGTGTGATCGTCGGACTGGGCCTCTTCTACGCGGGATGGGCAGCGGACAAGTGACCGACTGGCAGGGCAAGAACGTCACCGTCGCCGGGCTCGGCGTCTCAGGTATCCCGGCGGCCAAGGTGCTGCACGGCCTCAGCGCTGTCGTGACGGTCGTCAACGACGGCGACGACGAGCGGGCCCGTGCGCAGGCCGCCGAGCTGGAGGCGCTGGGCATCACCGTGCGCCTCGGCGACGGGTCGACCCTGCCGGAGGGCACCGAGCTGATCGTCACCGCGCCCGGCTGGAAGCCCGACAAGCCGCTGTTCGCGGCGGCACGCGTTGCCGGGGTTCCGATCTGGGGCGACGTCGAGCTCGCCTGGCGGCTGCGCGGCCCCGACGCCGCCCCCTGGCTCGCCGTCACCGGCACCAACGGCAAGACCACCACCGTCCAGATGCTCGCCTCGATCCTGAAGGCGGCGGGCCTGCGCACGGCCGCCGTCGGCAACATCGGCGTCTCCCTGCTGGACACGGTGCTCGGGGAGGAGAAGTACGACGTCCTCGCCGTGGAGCTGTCGAGCTACCAGCTCCACTGGGCCCCCTCCCTGCGCGCCCACTCCGCCGCCGTGCTGAACCTCGCGCCCGACCACCTCGACTGGCACGGCTCCATGGAGGCCTACGCCGCCGACAAGGGCCGTATCTACGAGGGCAACCGCGTCGCCTGCGTCTACAACGTCGCCGACAAGGCCACCGAGGACCTGGTGCGCGCTGCCGACGTCGAGGAGGGCTGCCGGGCCGTCGGCTTCACCCTCGGCCCGCCAGCCCCGTCCCAACTCGGCGTCGTGGACGGCATCCTGGTCGACCGCGCCTTCGTGGAGGACCGGCAGAAGAACGCCCAGGAGCTCGCCGAGGTCTCCGACGTCCACCCGCCCGCCCCGCACAACATCGCCAACGCCCTTGCGGCGGCGGCCCTCGCGCGCGCCTTCGGGGTGCCCGCCGCGGCCGTACGGGACGGTCTGCGGGCCTTCATCCCGGACGCCCACCGCATCGCGCATGTCGGGGATGTGGACGGGGTCGCGTACATCGACGACTCCAAGGCCACCAACACGCATGCGGCCGAGGCGTCTTTGGCGGCGTACGAGTCGATCGTGTGGATCGCGGGCGGGCTGGCGAAGGGCGCCGCCTTCGACGAGCTGGTCGCCAAGTCGGCAAAGCGACTTCGCGGGGCGGTGCTGATCGGCGCGGATCGAGCGCTGATCCGTGAAGCCCTCGCGCGACACGCCCCGGAAGTACCCGTCGTCGACCTCGACCGGACCGACACTGGGGCGATGCTCCAGGCCGTCCAGGAGGCCAAGCGGCTCGCGGTCGAAGGCGACACGGTCCTGTTGGCCCCGGCCTGTGCCTCCATGGACATGTTCACCAACTACAACCAGCGCGGTGACGCGTTCGCGCAGGCGGTTCGCGAACTCGGAGCCTGACCCGGCCGCCTGCCGGGCGGACCTTGGGAGGGACGCGTGTCGAGGCCGACGTACAGCGGAGAAGCCGATGCCCGTTAGCCGTACCGGACGTCCCCCCGCACAGCGGTCGGTCAGACGGCCCGCCGCATCCGGGACCCCGAACGACAACCCCCTGCTCCGCCTTTACACGCGGGCCCGCCGCGCCTGGGACCGGCCGCTGACCGCCTACTACCTGATCCTCGGCGGCAGCCTGCTGATCACCGTGCTGGGCCTGGTGATGGTCTACTCGGCCTCCCAGATCACGGCGCTGCAGATGTCCCTGCCCGGTTCGTACTTCTTCCGCAAGCAGCTCCTCGCGGCCGTCCTCGGCGGGGTGCTGATGCTGATCGCCTCCCGGATGCCGGTGAAGCTGCACCGGGCGCTCGCCTATCCGATCCTCGCGGGCGCGGTCTTCCTGATGGCGCTGGTGCAGATCCCGGGGATAGGGGTCTCGGTCAACGGCAACCAGAACTGGATCTCGCTCGGCGGCTCCTTCCAGATCCAGCCCAGCGAGTTCGGCAAGCTCGCCCTCGTGCTGTGGGGCGCCGACCTGCTCGCCCGCAAGCAGGACAAGAAGCTGCTGACCCAGTGGAAGCACATGCTCGTGCCGCTCGTGCCGGTCGCCTTCATGCTGCTCGGGCTGATCATGCTCGGCGGCGACATGGGTACGGCGATCATCCTCACGGCGATCCTGTTCGGCCTGCTCTGGCTGGCGGGCGCGCCCACGCGGATGTTCGCCGGGGTGCTGTCGGTCGCCGGTCTGATCGGGCTGGTCCTGATCAAGACCAGCCCGAACCGCATGGCCCGTCTGCAGTGTCTCGGCGCCACCGAACCGCAGTCGGGACCCGTCGACTGCTGGCAGGCCGTGCACGGCATCTACGCGCTCGCCTCCGGCGGAATCTTCGGATCCGGACTCGGCGCGAGTGTGGAAAAATGGGGTCAACTCCCCGAAGCCCACACGGACTTCATCTTCGCCGTCACCGGTGAGGAACTGGGCCTGGCGGGGACGCTGTCGGTACTCGCCCTCTTCGCGGCTCTAGGCTATGCGGGTATCCGCGTGGCCGGACGCACGGAGGACCCCTTCGTGAGGTATGCCGCGGGAGGCGTGACCACCTGGATCACCGCGCAGGCGGTGATCAACATCGGTGCGGTGCTCGGCCTGCTGCCGATCGCCGGCGTCCCTCTCCCGCTGTTCTCCTACGGAGGGTCCGCCCTGCTGCCGACCATGTTCGCCATCGGGTTGCTGATCGCCTTCGCGCGCGACGAGCCCGCTGCGCGGGCGGCGCTTTCGATGCGGCAACCCCGCTTTGGTAGAAAGCGGGCGGGAGGTCCTGTGCGGGGGCCTCGGAGATGGAACACGATGCGACGGCGCGCCTCGGCGGCGCGCTCGTCCGGAGAGCGGTGAATTTCGGTGCATGTCGTACTCGCCGGTGGGGGGACCGCCGGCCACATCGAGCCCGCGCTCGCCCTCGCGGACGCCCTGCGCAGGCAGGACCCGGCCGTGGGGATCACGGCCCTGGGCACGGAGCGCGGCCTGGAGACCCGGCTCGTACCGGAGCGGGGCTATGAGCTCGCGCTGATCCCCGCGGTACCGCTGCCACGCAAGCCGACCCCCGAGCTGATCACCGTCCCGGGCCGGCTGCGCGGCACGATCAAGGCCGCCGAGCAGATCCTGGAGCGCACCAAGGCGGACGCCGTCGTCGGCTTCGGCGGATACGTCGCCCTGCCCGGCTACCTCGCCGCCAAGCGCCTGGGCGTGCCGATCGTCATCCACGAGGCCAACGCCCGCCCGGGCCTCGCCAACAAGATCGGTTCGCGGTACGCCGCCCAGGTCGCCGTCTCCACGCCCGACAGCAAGCTGCGCGGCGCCCGCTACATCGGCATCCCGCTGCGCCGCGCCATCGCCACCCTCGACCGGGCCGCCGTACGCCCCGAGGCCCGGGCCGCCTTCGGGCTCGACCCGAACCTGCCGACGCTGCTGGTCTCCGGCGGCTCGCAGGGCGCCCGCCGGCTCAACGAGGTGGTCCAGCAGGTCGCTCCGTACCTCCAGCAGGCCGGGATCCAGATCCTGCACGCGGTCGGACCGAAGAACGAACTGCCGCATGTGCAGCAGATGCCGGGAATGCCCCCCTACGTCCCGGTACCGTACGTGGACCGGATGGACCTCGCGTACGCCGCGGCCGACATGATGCTCTGCCGCGCGGGCGCGATGACCGTCGCCGAACTCTCCGCCGTCGGGCTCCCGGCCGCCTACGTTCCGCTGCCCATCGGCAACGGCGAACAGCGGCTGAACGCCCAGCCGGTGGTCAAGGCCGGCGGCGGGCTCCTGGTCGACGACGCGGAACTGACTCCCCAGTGGGTCCAGCAGAACGTCCTGCCCGTGCTCGCCGACCCGCACCGGCTGTACCAGATGTCCCGCGCCGCCGCCGAGTTCGGCCGCCGGGACGCCGACGACCTGCTCGTCGGGATGGTGTACGAGGCGATCGCCGCCCACCGTGCACATCGATAGGACCGTATACAGGGCCGCATGATCGGAAGGCAGGCAGCGTGGCCGGATCGACGACCGCCGAGCGCGGTGAACGCCAGCGGGAATCGTCGTCCGGCCCGCCGCCCGTCCGCAGGCTCAAGCCGCCCCCGCTTCGTACGATCATCATTCTTGCCGTCGCGCTCATGCTCCTGGGGGCGGGCTCCGTCTGGGTGTTGTACGGCTCGTCCTGGCTGCGCGTGGAGCGCGTATCCGTCTCCGGAACACGGGTCCTGACGCCCGCGCAGGTGCGCGAGGCCGCGGACGTCACGGTCGGGGCGCCGCTGATTTCCGTCGACACCGATGTGATTGATGCGCGACTGCGTCGGAAATTGCCCCGAATTGACTCGGTTGAGGTGGTCCGATCCTGGCCTCATGGAATCGGGCTGAAAGTGACTGAACGCACTCCGGTTCTGCTTGTCCAAAAGGGCCGAAACTTTGCCGAAGTGGACGATGAAGGTGTCCGATTCGCCACGGTTTCTGAGGCGCCGAAAGGCGTGCCCGCACTGGAATTGACGCTCTCCCGACCGGACTCACGCGCCGCCAGCCTGCGCCGCTTCGGAGAGGACCGGTTGGTGAGGGAAGCGGTCCGGGTCGCCCGTGCCATTCCGGCCGCCGTCGCACGCGACACCCGTACCGTCAAGGTGCGTTCGTACGACGACATCTCGCTGGACTTGAGCGACGGACGAACCGTCGCGTGGGGGAGCGGAGAGGAGGGCGCCGCGAAGGCGCGTACGCTCACCGCTCTCATGAAAGCATCTCCCGGCGCACGGCACTTCGATGTCAGCGTTCCCACCGCGCCTGCGTCATCGGGGAGTTGACGCACATCCGCGCAGGCCAGCACCCTGGTTGGGCAGCGCTACGCCTGATCACATAGGGTGAAAAGAAAAACGGGAGGTTCGGCGTGTTCGTTGAACGTGCGCCACTTGTCGACTTAGTGTCCTGTTCAGAAGACTCCAGGGAACAGACACACTGGTAACCCTAAACTTCAACGTTAGGGTTCGGGTCGGCGATACGGACCGTCCCAATCGGCATCAGTCGTCGGATCGCGGCGCATCCGCGAGGCGACGACACGTAACTCGAGGCGAGAGGCCTTCGACGTGGCAGCACCGCAGAACTACCTCGCAGTCATCAAAGTCATCGGTGTCGGCGGCGGTGGTGTCAATGCCATCAACCGGATGATCGAGGTCGGTCTCAAGGGCGTCGAGTTCATCGCCATCAACACCGACGCGCAAGCTCTGTTGATGAGCGACGCCGACGTCAAGCTCGACGTCGGCCGCGAACTCACCCGCGGACTCGGCGCCGGAGCCAACCCGGCCGTCGGCCGCAAGGCCGCCGAGGACCACCGCGAGGAGATCGAGGAGGTCCTCAAGGGGGCCGACATGGTCTTCGTGACGGCCGGTGAAGGCGGCGGCACCGGCACCGGCGGCGCGCCCGTCGTGGCCAACATCGCGCGCTCGCTCGGTGCCCTCACCATCGGCGTGGTCACGCGCCCGTTCACCTTCGAGGGACGGCGCCGCGCGAACCAGGCCGAGGACGGCATCGCCGAGCTCCGCGAAGAGGTCGACACCCTGATCGTCATCCCGAACGACCGGCTGCTGTCCATCTCGGACCGCCAGGTCTCGGTCCTGGACGCCTTCAAGTCGGCGGACCAGGTCCTGCTCTCCGGTGTTCAGGGCATCACGGACCTCATCACCACGCCCGGCCTGATCAACCTCGACTTCGCCGACGTCAAGTCGGTCATGTCCGAGGCCGGTTCGGCCCTCATGGGCATCGGCTCGGCCCGCGGCGACGACCGCGCGGTGGCCGCGGCCGAGATGGCGATCTCCTCGCCGCTCCTGGAGGCGTCCATCGACGGCGCCCGGGGCGTGCTGCTCTCCATCTCCGGCGGCTCCGACCTCGGCCTGTTCGAGATCAACGAGGCCGCCCAGCTGGTCAGCGAGGCCGCCCATCCCGAGGCCAACATCATCTTCGGCGCGGTGATCGACGACGCCCTGGGCGACGAGGTCCGGGTCACCGTGATCGCGGCCGGCTTCGACGGGGGGCAGCCGCCGGCCAAGCGCGACAACATCCTCGGCTCGACCTCGTCCTCGGCCCGCCGCGAGGAGCCCACTCCGGTACGGCAGCCCGAAAGCCGCCCGAGCTTCGGCTCGCTCGGCAGCGTGACGCCGAAGGAGGAGCCGGAGCAGGCGCCCGAGCCGGTGGCCGACATTCCGGCCTCCCCGCCGGTCCCGCCGTCGCGGTCCTACTCCGACAGCGCGGCCGAGGAACTGGACGTGCCGGACTTCCTTAAGTGATGCTCCTGACGTGATAGAACAGCGCGACACCGTGAACGGCGCGCACTTCGCCTTCACCGACAGGTGGGGCGGGGTGAGCGCCGTTCCGTACGAGGAGCTCAACCTCGGCGGAGCGGTCGGTGACGACCCCGACGCCGTACGCACCAATCGTGAGCTGGCGGCCAAGTCCCTCGGGCTCGACCCCGCTCGGGTGGTCTGGATGAACCAGGTGCACGGGGCGGATGTGGCAGTGGTGGACGGACCCTGGGGTTCCGCCTCGGAGATCCCGTCGGTCGACGCGGTCGTCACCGCCCGCAGGGGTCTCGCCCTCGCCGTCCTCACCGCCGACTGCACCCCCGTCCTGCTCGCCGACCCCGTCGCCCGGATCGCCGCCGCAGCTCACGCGGGCCGGCCCGGCATGATCGCCGGGGTCGTCCCCGCCGCCGTACGGGCCATGGTGGAACTGGGTGCCGAGCCGTCCCGGATCGTCGCCCGCACCGGGCCCGCCGTGTGCGGCCGGTGCTACGAGGTGCCGGAGGCCATGCGAGCCGAGGTCGCCTCCGTCGAACCGGCGGCGTACGCCGAGACGAGCTGGGGTACGCCGGCGGTCGATGTGAGCGCCGGAGTGCACGTCCAGCTCGAACGGCTCGGGGTGTGTGACCGGGAGCAGTCGCCGGTGTGCACGCTGGAGTCGGAGGATCACTTCTCGTACCGCCGCGACCGGACCACGGGTCGGCTCGCGGGCTATGTCTGGCTGGACTGATGGACATGACGGACCGTAAGGATCAACTCGCCGCGAACCTGGCGAAAGTGGAGGCGCGGATCGCCGCCGCTTGCGCGGCCGCCGGGCGCAGGCGTGACGAAGTGACCCTGATCGTGGTCACCAAGACCTATCCGGCGAACGATGTACGGATGCTGTCGGAGCTCGGTGTGCGGCATGTGGCGGAGAATCGTGATCAGGACGCGGCACCGAAGGCTGCCGAATGTACGGATCTGCCGCTTACTTGGCACTTTGTCGGTCAGCTGCAGACCAACAAGGTGCGATCTGTGGTCGGTTATGCGGATCTCGTGCAGTCCGTGGATCGTTCCAAGCTCGTGACGGCATTGTCCAAAGAGGCCGTAAGGATCGGACGTGAAGTGGGCTGCTTGATCCAGGTCGCCCTCGACGCGGGGGAGGGCGGGCGAGGAGAGCGAGGTGGCGTAGCACCGGGCGGAATCGCGGAGTTGGCCGACCTCGTCGCCGACGCTCCGGGTCTGCGGCTCGACGGGCTGATGACCGTCGCCCCGCTCACCGGTGAGTACGCGGGGCGCCAACAGGCGGCGTTCGAGCGGTTGATGGATTTGTCGACCGACCTGCGCCGAGCTCATCCTGCTGCGAACATGGTCTCGGCAGGAATGAGTGCGGACCTCGAACAGGCTGTGGCGGCCGGAGCGACACATGTGCGCGTCGGCAGCGCGGTACTCGGAGTCCGCGCCGGGCTCGGGTAACGTCGCCAGGAAGTCGGACCACAGCAGAAAATATGGTCATTACCGCTGGATAGCGGGCATAACGACCTCGTGGATCGCGGGCACTTGGCAGTCGTCAGTCGATCCACCACAGAGCGGAGGACTCAGAGAATGGCCGGCGCGATGCGCAAGATGGCGGTCTACCTCGGCCTCGTGGAGGACGATGGTTACGACGGCCGCGGTTTCGACCCCGATGACGACTTCGAACCCGAACTGGACCCGGAGCCCGAGCGGGACCGTCGACGGCACGAGCCGTCCCACCAATCGCACAACTCGCATCAGTCCCACCAGGCACACCAGCCTGAAAGGGACGAATCGGTAAGAGTTGTGCAGCCGCCGGCGCCGCGCGACCCGATGCCCCGATCCGCTTCGCTAGCCGCGGAATCCGGGCGTCCGGCGCGCATCGCGCCCGTGGCATCCATCACACAAGAACGCGCAAGCCTGGAGAAGAACGCACCGGTGATCATGCCCAAGGTCGTGTCGGAACGAGAGCCTTACCGGATCACCACGCTTCACCCCCGGACCTACAACGAGGCCCGTACTATCGGGGAACACTTCCGTGAAGGCACCCCGGTGATCATGAATTTGACTGAGATGGATGACACAGACGCCAAGCGACTTGTCGACTTTGCGGCCGGTTTGGTGTTTGGTCTTCATGGCAGCATCGAGCGGGTGACGCAGAAGGTGTTCCTGTTGTCGCCTGCTAACGTCGATGTCACGGCGGAGGACAAGGCCCGTATCGCAGAGGGCGGGTTCTTCAACCAGAGCTGAGACGCACAACCGGAAACAGCGGTACAACAGAGCAGTACGCGGTACATCGCAGTACGGAGCAGGGGAGAGGGAAGCGCGGGTCATGAGCGTGGTTTTGCAAGTCGTCTACATCGCGCTGATGTGCTTCCTCATCGTGCTGATCTTCCGGTTGGTCATGGACTACGTCTTCCAGTTCGCCCGCTCGTGGCAACCCGGCAAGGCGATGGTGGTCGTTCTGGAGGCCACCTACACTGTCACTGATCCACCGCTCAAGCTTCTGCGGCGGGTCATCCCGCCGTTGCGTCTCGGGGGCGTGGCGCTCGACCTGTCCTTCTTCGTCCTGATGATCATCGTCTACATCCTGATCACCGTCGTGGGGAACCTCGCGGGGTGACTGTGGACGATACGGTCTTGCCGACTGCCGATGACTACGTTGAGGTGAAGAGATGCCGTTGACCCCCGAGGACGTGCGGAACAAGCAGTTCACGACCGTCCGCCTCCGAGAAGGCTATGACGAGGACGAGGTCGATGCCTTCCTCGACGAGGTCGAAGCCGAACTGACCCGCCTGCTCCGCGAGAACGAGGACCTGCGCGCCAAGCTGGCCGCGGCCACGCGCGCTGCTGCCCAGAACCAGCAGAACATGCGCAAGCCTCCGGAACAGCCGCAGGATCAGCAGCAGCAAGGTGGGATGCCGCAACAAGGCGGTATGCCGCAGCAGCAGGGCATGCGAGGGCCGGGCTCTCCGGTGCCCGCCGGCATATCGGGCCCGCCGCAGCAGCAGATGGGTGGCCCCATGGGTGGTCCGCCCCAGCTGCCGAGCGGTGCACCGCAGCTGCCCGCCGGTCCCGGTGGTGGTCAGGGCGGACCGCAGGGTCCCGGGCCGATGGGCCAGGGGCCCATGGGTCAGGGCCCGATGGGTGGTCAGCCCCCCATGCAGCAGCAGATGGGCGGTCCGATGGGTGGCCCCATGGGCGGCCCGATGGGCGGCCCCGGTCAGGGCCCTGGTGGCGACAGCGCCGCCCGTGTCCTCTCGCTGGCCCAGCAGACCGCCGACCAGGCGATCGCCGAGGCCCGCTCCGAAGCCAACAAGATCGTCGGTGAGGCGCGTTCGCGTGCCGAGGGGCTCGAGCGGGACGCTCGCGCCAAGGCCGACGCCCTTGAGCGGGACGCGCAGGAGAAGCACCGCGTCGCGATGGGCTCCCTGGAGTCCGCTCGCGCCACGCTGGAGCGCAAGGTCGAGGACCTGCGCGGCTTCGAGCGCGAGTACCGTACGCGGCTGAAGTCCTACCTGGAGTCGCAGCTGCGTCAGCTGGAGACTCAGGCCGACGACTCGCTGGCTCCGCCGCGGACTCCGGCGACCGCGTCGCTGCCGCCGTCTCCGGCGCCGTCCATGGCTCCGGCCGGTGCCAGCGCGCCGTCCTACGGCGGCAACCAGACGATGGGCGGCGGCCCGTCGCCCGCCGGCCCGTCCTACGGCGGTCAGCAGCAGATGTCTCCGGCGATGACCCAGCCGATGGCACCGGTACGGCCGCAGGGGCCGTCGCCGATGGGGCAGGCTCCGTCGCCGATGCGAGGCTTCTTGATCGACGAGGATGACAACTGACGGTTGGTGGACCACTGACGGTTGGTAGTACGACGTAGGTGTCGGCAGCGTTCAGGGCGGGGCCCCGGATTTTCGATCCGGGGCCCCGCCCTTTGCTGCGCGGGCTGGGCGGGGTGGACGACGGCGTTGTGCCCCACGGGCGACGCCCGCCCGTTCCCCGACTGGGGACGGGCGGGCGTGGGTGGGAGAGCTACGCCTTGGCTAGGCCTTGCGGAGGCGGAACGTCAGGGTCAGGGCGGCGTCCGTGAAGGGGGCGCCGTAGCTGTCGTCGGCCTCGCCCTGGGCGAAGTCCGTTGCCAGGACCTCTTCGGCGATCAGACCGGCGTGTTCGGACAAGGCCGCGGTCACCGCCGGGTCCGTCGCGGTCCAGCGCAGCGCGATGCGGTCGGCCACATCGAGCCCGCTGTTCTTACGGGCCTCCTGGATCAGGCGGATCGCGTCACGGGCCAGACCCGCCTGCCGCAGCTCCTCCGTGATCTCCAGGTCCAACGCCACGGTCGCACCGGAGTCGGACGCCACCGACCAACCCTCGCGCGGCGTCTCCGTGATGATCACCTCGTCGGGGGCGAGGGTGACGGTCTCGCCGTCCACCTCCACCGACGCGGTGCCTTCGCGCAGGGCCAGGGACAGGGCGGCCGCATCCGCGTTCGCGATCGCCTTCGCCACGTCCTGGACCTTCTTGCCGAACCGCTTGCCCAGCGCGCGGAAATTGGCCTTGGCCGTCGTGTCGACCAGGCTGCCGCCGACCTCGCTGAGCGACGCCAGCCCCTCCACGTTCAGCTCATCCGTGATCTGCGTGTGCAGCTCGGGGTTGAGGGACTCGAAGCCCGTCGCCGCCACCAGCGCCCGCTTCAGCGGCTGGCGCGTCTTCACGCCCGACTCCGCGCGCGTGGCACGGCCCAGCTCCACCAGCCGCCGTACCAGAACCATCTGCTTCGACAGCTCCGGGTCGATCGCCGTCAGGTCCGCCTGCGGCCAGGACGCCAGGTGCACCGACTCCGGGGCGCCGGGGGCGACCGGCACGACCAGGTCCTGCCAGACCCGCTCCGTGATGAACGGCGTCAGCGGGGCCATCAGCCTCGTGACCGTCTCGACGACCTCGTGCAGGGTGCGCAGCGCCGCCTTGTCGCCCTGCCAGAAGCGGCGACGGGAACGGCGTACGTACCAGTTGGACAGGTCGTCGACGAACGCCGAGAGCAGCTTGCCGGCGCGATGGGTGTCGTACGCCTCCAGGGACTGGGTGACCTGGTCCACCAGCGCGTGCAGTTCCGAAAGGAGCCAGCGGTCCAGGACCGGGCGGTCCGCCGGGGCCGGGTCGGCCTCGGACGGGGCCCAGTTCGACGTACGGGCGTACAGGGCCTGGAAAGCGACCGTGTTCCAGTAGGTGAGGAGCGTCTTGCGCACCACCTCCTGGATCGTGCTGTGACCCACCCGGCGGGCCGCCCACGGGGAGCCGCCGGCCGCCATGAACCAGCGGACCGCGTCCGCGCCGTGCTGGTCCATGAGCGGGATCGGCTGCAGGGTGTTGCCCAGGTGCTTGGACATCTTGCGGCCGTCCTCGGCGAGGATGTGGCCGAGGCAGACGACGTTCTCGTACGACGACTTGTCGAAGACCAGGGTGCCGACAGCCATCAGCGTGTAGAACCAGCCTCGCGTCTGGTCGATGGCCTCGCTGATGAACTGCGCCGGGTAGCGGGACTCGAACAGTTCCTTGTTCTTGTACGGGTAGCCCCACTGTGCGAACGGCATGGACCCCGAGTCGTACCAGGCGTCGATGACCTCCGGCACGCGCGTGGCCGTCTTGCCGCACCCGTCCTGGGGGCAGGCGAAGGTGACCTCGTCGATGTACGGGCGGTGCGGGTCCAGGCCCGACTGGTCGGTGCCGGTCAGCTCGGTGAGCTCCGCGCGCGAGCCGACGCAGGTGAGGTGGTCGTCCTCGCAGCGCCAGATCGGCAGCGGGGTGCCCCAGTAGCGGTTGCGGGACAGCGCCCAGTCGATGTTGTTGTTCAGCCAGTCGCCGTACCGGCCGTGCTTGACCGAGTCCGGGAACCAGTTGGTGTTCTCGTTCTCCTGGAGGAGGCGGTCCTTGATCGCCGTGGTGCGGATGTACCAGGACGGCTGCGCGTAGTAGAGGAGCGCGGTGTGGCAGCGCCAGCAGTGCGGGTAGCTGTGCTCGTACGGGATGTGCTTGAACAGGAGGCCGCGCTGCTGGAGATCCTCGGTGAGCTTTTCGTCCGCCTTCTTGAAGAAGACGCCGCCGACCAGGGGGACGTCCGCTTCGAAGGTGCCGTCCGGGCGGACCGGGTTCACGACCGGGAGGCCGTAGGCACGGCAGACCTTGAGGTCGTCCTCACCGAAAGCGGGGGACTGGTGGACCAGACCCGTACCGTCCTCGGTCGTGACGTACTCGGCGTTCACGACGAAGTGGGCCTGCTCCCCGGCGGGGAACTCGACCAGCTCGAACGGACGCCGATACGTCCAGCGCTCCATCTCGGCGCCGGTGAAGGACTGGCCGGTGGTCTCCCAGCCCTCGCCGAGCGCCTTGCCGACGAGCGGCTCGGCGACGACGAGCTTCTCCTCGCCGTTCGTCGCGACGACGTAGGTGACCTCGGCGTGGGCGGCGACCGCCGTGTTGGAGACCAGCGTCCATGGCGTGGTCGTCCACACCAGGAGCGCGGCCTCGCCGGCGAGGGGACCGGAGGTGAGCGGGAAACGCACGTACACCGACGGGTCCACGACCGTCTCGTAGCCCTGAGCCAGCTCGTGGTCCGACAGGCCGGTGCCGCAGCGGGGGCACCAGGGGGCGACGCGGTGGTTCTGGGTCAGCAGGCCCTTGTTGAAGATCTCCTTGAGCGACCACCAGACCGACTCGACGTACTCCGGGTCCATGGTCCAGTAGGCGTCGTCGAGGTCGACCCAGTAACCCATGCGGGTCGTGAGCTCGCCGAAGGCGTCGGTGTGCCGGGTCACGGACTCGCGGCACTTGGCGTTGAACTCGGCGATGCCGTACGCCTCGATGTCCTGCTTGCCGTTGAAGCCGAGCTCCTTCTCCACCGCCAGCTCGACCGGCAGGCCGTGGCAGTCCCAGCCCGCCTTGCGGGCCACGTGGTAGCCGCGCATGGTGCGGAAGCGGGGGAAGACGTCCTTGAAGACTCGCGCCTCGATGTGGTGGGCGCCCGGCATGCCGTTGGCGGTGGGCGGGCCCTCGTAGAACACCCACTCGGGGCGGCCCTCGGACTGCTCCAGGCTCTTGGCGAAGATCTTCTGCTCGCGCCAGAAGTCGAGCACGGCGTGCTCGAGCGCGGGCAGGTCGACCTGGGCGGGCACCTGGCGGTACGTCGGCGTTGTCATCAGCGAGCTTCCTCCGGCGGACTTGCTGCCTTCCGTCCGGAGGGACGAGAGCTGTGTCATGTCCTGCGCCGTCTTCGGCGCGCTCCCGCGGTACCACCCTCCTTGGCCCGCCGACGCTCGTGTGCACCGGTGAGCCCCCTCATTGGGGTCGCGATGCCGGTTCTACTCGCCGCTGCTGTCGTGCTGCGGCTTTCTTCCGGCGGCTCCGGGGTGATCTTCACGTCGCGCTCGCCCCCGGGCTTCCACCGTCCCCGGGTCGCTCTGGGCTGCGTACGCCGCTACTCGTCCCCATCCATGCTTTTCGCTCCGCCCAGTGTACGGCGCCGCGGGGACAGCGGCCGACCGGTTTTCGCGCTGCGGGGGGCGGTGGGCGCGGGGCGCGTGTGGTGACCCGAATGGCGTGGTGCACGTGTTCGGATTCTGGGACGTCGGGCCTGGCGGATTACCTGGCGGGGAGCTGGGCACAACGCATGCAGGTTTGCCGAGCGGCATCCGCGAGGCGGGCGAATCGGGCGGTGTGCCCCGTTGCCGCGGGACTCAAGTCGATTTATCGTCCCAGCACGATTCGCGAGCAAGATCACAATATGTGAAGGGGCCGCGGCCATGGTGGCGAAAAAGACCGCCGTACAGCAGTCGGCGTCCGGCAGGGCCACACATGCCTCCGGAGGTGCGGCCAAGGATGTGGGCGGGAAGAAGAGCACGCAGGGGGCCTCGGCCGAGCGGGCGGCCAAGGCCGTGAAAACGGTGGGTACGGCGGCGAAGAAGATCGCCCCGAAGAGGACCCCCGCGAAGAAGACCGCCGAGAAGGCGGCGGTGACCAAGAGCACGGGCGCGGGCGCCAAGAGCGCCGTCGCGAAGAAGGTGGTCACCAAGAAGGTGGTCACCACAAAGGCGGTAACCAGGAAGGCGGCTGCGAAGAAGGCCCCGGGCAAGAAGACGGCCTCCGCGAAGAAACCCGTCGCGAAGAAGGTCACGGCTTCCAAGGCGGCTCCCGCCAAGAAGCCGGCCGAGGAGGAGGGGGCCGAGAGACCGGCGGCAAAGGAAGCGGCCGGGAGGAAGGCAACGGTAAAGCAGGCGACGGCAAAGGACGCGACGGCAAAGGACGCGACGGCAAAGGACGCGACGGCAAAGGAGGCCACCGCGAAGGAGGCCGTGGCGAAGAAGCCGACGGTCCCGAAGGAGGCGGTCCCGAAGGAAGCGGCCCCGAAGGAAGCGGCCACGCAGAAGGTGGTCGCGAAGAAGACCGCTGCCCCTGAGGGCACGGCCACGAAGAGCGCCCCTACGAAGAGCGCCTCCACGAAACGCGCCTCTACGAAGAGCGCGGCCAACAAAAGTGCGGCCACGAAGAGCACGGCCAAGAAGAGCACGGCCAAGAAGGCGGGCGCGGCCGAGGCCGCGGAGCAGACGGGAGCCACGACGGTGGTTGCGAAGAAGACTCCTGGCACGGCCATGGCGGCGAAGACCGCCGTCCCCAAGGCACGGATCGCCGCGGCGGAGCCCGGCGAGCTCGCGGTGCGCCCCGGTGAGGACCCCTGGACCCCGGAAGAAGTCGAGGAAGCGCGGGCCGAACTGCAGTCCGAGGCGACTCGGCTGAGCAACGAGATCACCTCGTCCGAGGAGTCCCTGGTGGGCCTGATGCGGGATTCCGGGGACGGGGCCGGCGACGACCAGGCGGACACCGGGACCAAGAACATCACGCGGGAGCACGAGATGGCCCTGGCGGCCAACGCGCGCGAGATGCTGATCCAGACCGAGCGCGCCCTGGAACGGCTCGACGCGGGCACGTACGGCCTGTGCGAGAACTGCGGCAACCCCATCGGCAAGGCCCGCATGCGGGCCTTCCCGCGGGCCACCCTGTGCGTCGAGTGCAAGCAGAAGCAGGAACGGCGGTACTGATCGGTTCCCGGGTGCGCGCTGGTGGGCGTGCCGTACTCTCATCCTCAGTCAGGTAACTAGGTTGAGGGACTCACGTGGCAGAGGCGGAGCGCATCATCGGTACGCCGGATTCCCCAGAGGGGTCGGGGGCCGAGCCGGAGCAGTCGTCCAGTGCGGACTCCGGTGCGGGCGGGCACGAGAGCGCCGACGCGCGGCCCAGGGGCAAGCGGCGGATCGCCGTGCTGTTCGCGGTCGCGGCCTTCGCGTACGTCCTCGACCTGATCAGCAAGATGATCGTGGTCGCCAAGCTGGAGCACCACCCGCCGATCGAGATCATCGGGGACTGGCTGAAGTTCGAGGCCATCCGTAACGCGGGCGCGGCCTTCGGCTTCGGCGAGGCCTTCACCGTGATCTTCACGATGATCGCGGCGGCGGTGATCGTGGTGATCGCCCGGCTCGCCCGCAAGCTCTACAGCCTGCCCTGGGCGATCGCGCTCGGCCTGCTGCTCGGCGGCGCCCTCGGCAACCTCACCGACCGGATCTTCCGCTCGCCGGGTGTCTTCGAGGGCGCGGTCGTCGACTTCATCGCGCCCAAGCACTTCGCCGTCTTCAACCTCGCCGACTCGGCGATCGTGTGCGGCGGCATCCTGATCGTGCTGCTGTCGTTCAAGGGCCTCGACCCGGACGGGACCGTCCACAAGGACTGAGCCCGCGACCGGGCCCGTGCTGGGTTTTCCACAGGCTCCGTACGGGGCTGCCGGACCCGTCCGGCATACTCGACGGGTGAGCACCATTCCCGAGATCCGTAACTTGCCCGTGCCCGACGGCCTGGAGGGCGAGCGCGTCGACGCCGCCATCTCCCGCATGTTCGGCTTCTCCCGGACGAAGGCGGCCGAGCTCGCCGCCGCGGGGAAGGTCACGGTCGACGGATCGGTGGTCGGCAAGTCGGAGCGCGTGCACGGCGGTGCCTGGCTGGAGGTCGAGATGCCGCAGGCGCCCGCGCCGGTGCAGGTCGTCGCCGAGCCGGTCGAGGGCATGGAGATCGTGCACGACGACGATGACGTGGTAGTGATCGTCAAGCCGGTCGGTGTCGCCGCCCACCCCTCGCCCGGCTGGAGCGGACCGACCGTCATCGGAGGGCTCGCCGCCGCCGGGTACCGGATCTCGACCTCCGGCGCCGCCGAGCGCCAGGGCATCGTGCACCGCCTCGACGTCGGCACGTCCGGCCTGATGGTCGTGGCCAAGTCGGAGTACGCGTACACCTCGCTCAAGCGCCAGTTCAAGGAGCGCACGGTCGACAAGCGGTACCACACGCTCGTCCAGGGCCACCCCGACCCGACCAGCGGCACCATCGACGCGCCCATCGGCCGCCACCCGAACCACGACTACAAGTGGGCGGTCACCGCCGACGGCAAGCCGTCCGTCACGCACTACGACCTCATAGAGGCCTTCCGCGCGGCCTCCCTCCTCGACGTCAAGCTGGAGACCGGTCGCACCCACCAGATCCGCGTCCACATGGCCGCCCACCGCCACCCTTGCGTAGGCGATCTGACGTACGGCGCCGACCCGACGCTCGCCAAGCGGCTGCGTCTGACCCGCCAGTGGCTGCACGCCGTACGGCTGGGCTTCGAGCACCCCGGGGACGGACAGTGGGTGGAGTTCGGGTGCGACTACCCGGACGACCTCCAGCAGGCCCTCGACCAGGTCCGCGAAGAGACTTACGCATGAGCGGGCCGTACGTCGTCCGGGCCGCCGAGGACCCGGCCGACCGTGAGGCGTGCTTCGCGGTGCGCAAGGAGGTCTTCGTCGGCGAGCAGGGGGTCCCCGAGGACATCGAGTACGACGCCTACGACGCCGTCGCCGTGCATGTGCTGGCGATCCGGGAGGACGGCGTGCCGCTCGGGACCGGGCGGCTGCTGCACGGCGAGGCGGCCGCGGCCCAGACCGGCGGCGACCAGGCCGTCGGATCCCTCGGACGGCTCGCCGTGACGCACACCGCGCGCGGGCTCGGCGTCGGGGCGGCCCTCGTGCGCGCCATCGAGGACGCGGCACGCGCGCGTGGGCTCGCTGCTGTGGACCTGCACGCGCAGACGCACGCGCTGGGGTTCTACGAGCGGCTGGGGTACGTGGCGTACGGCCCGGAGTACCTGGAGGCGGGGATCGCGCACCGGGCGATGCGGCGCCTGCTGTAAGCCGAGGGCGAGGAGAACTGACCGTGGATCAGTTGGCCCTGCTGTTCATGCTGTTGCTCGGGGCCGTGGTGAGTGTCCCTGTCGGTGACCGGTTGGGGCTGCCGGCGCCGGTGCTGATGACGCTCCTCGGGATCGTCCTCGCGCTGCTCGACTTCGTGCCGAACGTCACGATCCCGCCGGACCTCATCCTGCCCCTGCTGCTGCCGCCGTTGCTGTACGCCGCCGTACGGCGCACGTCCTGGCGGCAGTTCACGGCCAACCGACGGCCGATCTTCCTGCTGGCGGTGGCGCTGGTGTTCGCCACCACCGTGTGCGTGGCCGTCGTCGCGCACACGATCGTGCCGGGGCTGCCGATCGCCGCCGCCGTGGCGCTCGGCGCGCTGGTCGCGCCGCCCGATCCGGTCGCGGCGACCGCCGTCGCGGGACAGCTCGGGCTGCCGCGCCGGCTGGTGTCCATCCTGGAGGGCGAGGGGCTCTTCAACGACGTCACGGCCATCGTGCTGTACCACGTGGCGATAGCCGCGGCCGTGAGCGGGACCTTCTCGCCGTGGGAAGCGGGACTCGACCTGGTGCTGTCCGCCGTGGTGGCGGTGGCGGTCGGGCTGGCGCTGGGGTGGGGCGCCAACAAGCTGATGGATCTGCTGGGGGACGCGACCCTGCAGATCTCGCTCACGCTGCTGGTGCCGTACGCCTCGTACGTGCTGGCGGAGGAGTTCCACGGCTCCGGGGTGCTCGCCGTGCTGACCACCGCCTTGTTCCTCGCCGAGTACGCCACCGATCCCGACGACGTGATGACGCGGCTCGCCGGGCACACGTTCTGGGGCATCGTCGACACGCTCGTCACCGGGGTCGCGTTCGGGTTGATCGGGCTGGAGTTGCACCACGCCGTCCGGACGGCGTCCGGGCGGTGGGGGGAGATGCTCGGGTGGGCGGCGGCGATCGTGGGGGTGGTGGTGCTGGTGCGGCTGGCGTGGTTGTTGCCGGCCACCTGGCTCACCCGGCGGATGCATGCGAAGCGGGACCACGACGAGGACATTCCGGTGAGCCGGCGGGAGACCGTCGTCATGTGGTGGTCCGGGATGCGGGGAGTGGCCTCGGTGGCGCTGGTCCTGGCGATTCCGTTGAAGACCGATGAGGGGGCGGCCTTTCCGGATCGGGACGAGATCGTCTTCATCGCCTTCGGGGTGATCATGGCGACGCTGGTGCTGCAGGGGCTGACCCTGCCGTGGCTGGTGAAACGGCTCGGGGTGCAGGCCGACACGGATCGCGAGAAGGAGTTCGAGAAAGCGCTGGCGCTGCGGGCGGCGAAAGCCGCCAAGCGGAGGCTGCGGGAGATCGAGGCCGTGGAGGAGCTGCCGGAGGAGTTGTCCGAGCAGATGGTTCGGCGGGCCTTCGACATCGGGGTGCGGATCAGTCCGGATGTGGGGGAGGACGAGCGCCGGGAGGCGCATGAGAAGCGGGTGCGGAGGCTGAAGCGGGTGCGGCGGATCCAGGGGGAGATGTTGAGCGCGGCGCGGCATGAGGTGTTGGCGGCGCGGAGTGAGGCGGGGGCCGATCCGGAGGTGGTGGATCGGGTGCTGCGGCATCTCGATGTGCGGAGTTTGCGGTGAGTTGCGACCGCCTCTCGCCTTCGTCCTGTTTCAGCGGTCCGCTCCCGGCGAGTCGTGTGCTCGACGTGGGGACGCGCCGTCGGGGGACGGATGGCCGTTGGTGCGGTTCGGGGGCAGGGGCGCCTCCGCCGTGTTGACGCGGGGTAGGGCGTACGGGTGTTCGTCGGCCAGCCAGTTGATCATTCGCTCGCGGATCGTGACCCGTACCGTCCAGATGTCGTCGGCGTCCTTGGCGGTCGCCAGGGCCCGTACCTGCATGGTGTTCGGCGTGGTGTCCGTGACGTCCAGGCCGTAGGCGCGGCCGTCCCAGGCCGGGCACTCGCGCAGGAAGTCGCGCAGCTTCTCGCGCATCGCCTCAAGAGGCGCCGAGTGATCGACGTGCCAGTAGACGATCCCGGTCATCTGGGGGGTGCCGCGCGACCAGTTCTCGAAGGGCTTGGACGTGAAGTACGAGACCGGCATGGTGATCCGGCGCTCGTCCCAGGTCCGTACGGTCAGGAACGTCAGCGTGATCTCCTCGACCGTGCCCCACTCGCCGTCCACGACGACTGTGTCGCCGATGCGCACCATGTCGCCGAAGGCGATCTGCAGCCCGGCGAACATGTTGCTGAGCGTCGACTGGGCGGCCACACCGGCGACGATGCCCAGGATTCCGGCCGAGGCCAGCAGCGAGGCGCCCGCCGCGCGGAATGCTGGGAACGTCAGCAGCATCGCCGCCACCGCCACCACACCGACGATCGCGGAGACCACCCGCATGATCAGCGACACCTGCGTACGCACACGCCGTAGCCGGGCCGGGTCGCGGTGGGCGCGGGCGTAACTCGTGTACGTCGTCTCGACTATCGCGCCCGCGATACGGATCACCAGCCAGGCGGCGGACCCGATCAGCACGAGTGTGAGCGTCCGGCCGATGGCGGAGCTGTACCGCTCCAGCATCCGCGTCTCGTCGTACGACGCTCTCAGCATCGCCGAGCACAGCACGAGCTGGTACGGGATACGGCCCCGGCGCAGCAGACCCCACAGCGGGGTCTCGCGGTGCCGTTCGTCGGCCTGGCACAGCAGCCGGTCGGTGATCCAGCCGATGACCACGGTGAGCGCGACCGCGCCGCCGACCACGATCAATGGGCGGAGTAGGTTCTCCATGCCCTCGAACGTAACCGGCTCCGGGCGGGCATGAACATGTGACTTCGCGCTCAACCTGGGTACGGCCGCGGCCCCGTGCCGGGACCTGCGCTGTCGTACCCGGCTGGCACCATGGCCTCATGAACATCATGCTCTTTCACTCGACCTGTGGCCTCAGGCCCGCGGTGCGCGCGGCCGCGGACCGGCTGCGTGCCGCCGGGCACGAGGTGTGGACGCCGGACCTCTTCGAGGGACGCACGTTCGAGACGGTCGAGGAGGGCATGGCCTTCCATGACGAGGTCGGCAAGGACGAGCTGCTCAAGCGGGCCGTCCTGGCCGCCGCGCCCTACTCGGAGCGCGGGCTGGTGTACGCCGGGTTCTCGCTCGGCGCCTCCATCGCCCAGACGCTCGCGCTCGGCGACGACAAGGCCCGAGGCCTGCTGCTTCTGCACGGCACGTCGGATCTCGCGCCGAACGCGAGCGTGGACGAGCTGCCCGTGCAGCTGCATGTCGCCGAGCCGGATCCGTTCGAGACGGACGACTGGCTGAGCGCCTGGTATCTCCAGATGGGAAGAGCGGGAGCGGACGTGGAGGTGTACAGATACGCAGGGGCCGGCCACCTGTACACCGACCCCGACCTGCCGGACTACGACGAGGAGGCCGCCGAGGTCACCTGGCGGGTGGCGCTCGGCTTCCTCGAAACGCTCTAGACGGGATCGTAGGCGCGTTCCACCTTCTGCGTGCCGCTGCGCGTGCGGTACGAACGGGCCCAGGAGGAGGACGCGTCCGGCTTCGTGCGGTCGGACAGGACGTAGTAGTCCATCTGCGCGCGGTCTGCGGTGATGTCCAGGACGCCGTAGCCGTGGCGGTCGGTGTCGACCCAGCGGACGTGCCGGTTGGCGGCCTTGATGACCGGCGCGGCGATCGCGGAGATCGTTCCCTCCGGGGCTTTCACGAGGTCGTCGAGGTTGTCGGAGGTGACCGAGGTGACGACGAACTCCGTGGCGGCCGAGGCGGACAGCGGGTAGGTACCGGCGTCCACCGGCACGTCGTTGGCCCAGGCCATGTGGATGTCGCCGGTGAGGAAGACCGTGTTGCGGATGGCGTTCGAACGCAGGTGGGCCAGGAGCTCGCGGCGATCGTCCGTGTAGCCGTCCCACTGGTCGGTGTTGAGGGCGAGGCCCTCCTTCGGCAGGCCGAGCAGCTCGGCGAGCGGTTTGAGCAGGTCCGCGGTGAGCGAGCCGATCGCGAACGGCGAGATCATCACCGAGTTGCCCACCAACCGCCAGGTGGTGTCGGACGCCTTCAGGCCCGCCTTCAGCCAGTCGAGTTGGGCGCGCCCGGTGAGCGTACGGCCCGGGTCGTCGACCGAGCCGTTGCCGACGGCGACCTGCTGCGAGCGGAAGGAGCGCAGGTCCAGGAGCGAGAGGTCGGCGAGCTTGCCGAAGCGCAGCCGCCGGTAGGTCGTACCCGCGACCGCCGTGCGCACCGGCATCCACTCGAAGTAGGCCTGTTTGGCGGCGGCCTGACGGACGGACCAGGTGCCCTCGGCGCCCTCGGTGTGGTTCTCGGCACCGTCCGACCAGGCGTCGTTGGCGAACTCGTGGTCGTCCCAGATGGCGACGACCGGAGCGGCGGCGTGCAGAGCCTGCAGGTCCGGGTCGGTCTTGTAACGGCCGTGCCGGGTGCGGTAGTCGGCGAGGGTGAGGATCTCGTGCGTGGGCGCGTGCGGCCGTACGACGGTGTCGCGCGTGCCGTACTCGCCGGTGCCGTACTCGTAGATGTAGTCGCCCAGGTGCAGCCAGGCGTCCAGGTCGCCGCGGGCCGCGAGATGGCGGTACGAGGAGAAGTAGCCGGCCTCCCAGTTGGCGCAGGAGACCACGCCGAAGCGGAGGTGGGAGACGGACGCGTCCGCCGCCGGAGCGGTGCGGGTACGCGCCACCGGGGAGTCGGTGGGGCCGGCCGAGAAGCGGAACCAGTAGTCGGTGGCCGGCTCCAGGCCGCGCACGTCCGCCTTGACGGTGTGGTCGGAGGCGGCGGTCGCGGTGACGGAGCCCTTGGCCACGATGGTCGTCAGCGCCTTGTCCTTGGCGACGACCCACTCGACCTCGGTGGTGGGGCCGAGCCCGGAGCCGGGTGTCGCCTCGGCGGTGGGCGTCACACGGGTCCACAGCAGGATTCCGTCGGGCAGCGGGTCACCGGAGGCGACGCCGTGCAGGAAGGCGGGGGCGGCGTCGGCGGCCCGGGCGGGCAGGGCGGCGGCGAGCGGACCGGCCAGGACGGCGGTGGCGGCCGCTGCCTTGACGACCGTACGGCGGCGCGGGGACAGCGAGTTGGCGCTTTCGGGTGATCTGTATCGACTGGTCACGGGCGATCAGATTACTGACCAGTACGACAAAAGAGCGGGCGAATCCGCAAAGTTCGCCCGCTCTTCTACTGAAGGTCGGTTCAGGCCTTGAGGGCCGCCTCGATCGCCGTGTTGAAGTCGGCCACCGTCATCGGCGCGTTCTTGCCGTCGGCGCCGGTCAGCGCCTTGCCGTCCATCTTCAGGGTGGGGGTGCCCTGCACGCCGCTGTCGTCGAACTTCGCGGACATCTCCAGCGCCCACTTGTCGTAGGTGCCGTTCTTCACGGCGTTCTGGAACTTCGTGTTGCCCTTCAGGGCGGAGACGGTGTCCGCGATCTTGATCAGGTAGTCGTCGTCCTTGAACTTGTCGTCGGACTCCTCCGGGTGCCACTTCGCCGAGTACATCGCGGTCTTGTACTGGAGGAAGGCCTCGGGGCTGACGTTGAGCGCGGCTCCGAGGGCGCTGAGCGCGTTCTTCGAGCCCTCGCCGCTCAGGCTTTCGTCGAGGAACGTGGCGCCGATGTACTGGACCTTGAACTTGCCGTCCTCGACGTCCTTGTCCAGGGTCGAGCCGACGGTCTGCTCGAACTGGGCACAGACCGGGCAGCGCGGGTCCTCGTACATCTCGAGGGTCTTCTTGGCGCCGGCCTTGCCGATGACGACGGTCGTGCCGTTCGCGCCGGTGGTGTTGGCCGGCTTGACGAGCTTGTCGTCCTTCGCGGCGTCCCAGTAGCCGGGCTTGTTGTTCTGGACGACCGCGTAGCTGATGCCGCCGGCTATCGCCAGGACGCCGACTATGGAGCAGGCCACGATGACCTGCCGCTTGATCTTGGCGCGCTTGGCCTGGCGCTCGCGTTCCTGGCGCAGCCGCTCGCGGGCGGCGTTCTTCGAGGCCTGGCTGTTCCGCTTGCTCATGGGTGATCTCCGTAAAGGGGACGCGCACACGTCGTGTGCGGGATACGTATGGGGGACTGGTGGTGCTCAGGTGCGTTCTCGCGGTTCAGCGCTGTGCGGCGCTTGGTCAGGCGAGAGCGACCGAGCACGGCGGTCCACGCCGTCCCAGGGAGTGCACGAGGAACCGCTCGCGCGCGGTGGTCGTACGGCGGGCAGGGCGCCGTGGGCGGCCCGTCTCGGCAGCCGGCCGTACCGTCACGGCCGAGACCGCCAGCAGCAGCGGCCGGAACGTGGTCGCGGCCACCGCCCGCAGCAGCTGGGCCAGTGCCCGCTCGCCGCGGCGCAGCCAGGCGGCGGCGAGGAGCCCCACGCCGACGTGAGCGCCGAGCAGCAGCCAGGCGGTAGCCGGGTCGGCGTGGGCGAGCAGACCCCCGAGCCGGTCCGTGTCGGTGCCCGTCACCCGGGCCAGCGGGGCGCCCACGCTGGTGCCGTCGCCGCACAGCAGGTCGAAGCCGACGGAGCGCAGGGGGCCCGCGACCGGGCCGCCGGCCGCGCCGTAGCAGACGTGCTGGCCGGTGGTGAAGACGGTGTCGGCGGCCAGCTCCAGCGGGATCAGCAGGGCGGCGATCCGGCCGAAGCCGCGCTCGCGGCCGGCCAGGGCGTAGGCGAGGGCGAACACGGCGGCGGCGATCGCGGCCACCGTGTTCAGCGGCAGCGGGACTCTGGACAGCAGGACGTGCGACGCGGTGCTGAGCGTCACGACGAGTGCCGTGAACAGCGCCGCGCGTACGGCTCTGAGCTGGGTCCCGGATATGTCCATAGCGGAGGAGAGTCTGTCACGTGGGTCGGTAAGGGACCCCTAAAGGGTTCCTGTGAGGCGGCTGATTGACAGGCGGCTGATTCATCGCGGACTGTTGCGCACTGTCACAGACGACTGTTGCGCACGGTCAGAGACCCGGGATCCGGCCGTTGCGGAACAGGTCCACGAAGATCTGGTGGTCGGCACGCGCGCGTGCGCCGTAGCTGTGCGCGAAGTCGACCAGCAGGCCCGCGAAACCGTCCTCGTCGGCCGCGATCGCCGCGTCGATGGCCCGCTCGGTGGAGAAGGGCACCAGGGACTCGCCGGAGGTGTCGTCCGCCGCCGAGTGCATGGTGGCGGTGGCCCGGCCGAGGTCGGCGACGACCTGGGCGATCTCCTCCGGGTCGTCGATGTCGCCCCAGTCCAGGTCCACGGCGTACGGCGAGACCTCGGCGACCAGCTGGCCCGTGCCGTCCAGCTCGGTCCAGCCCAGCCACGGGTCGGCGTGCGCCTGGAGGGCGCGCTGCGAGATCACCGTGCGGTGGCCCTCGTGCTGGAAGTAGTCGCGGATCACCGGGTCCGTGATGTGCCGGGAGACGGCCGGGGTCTGGGCCTGCTTGATGTAGATCACGACATCGTTCTCCAGGGCGTCGGTGGCGCCCTCCAGAAGGATGTTGTACGACGGCAGGCCCGCCGAGCCGATGCCGATGCCGCGGCGGCCGACGACATCCTTCACGCGGTAGGAGTCCGGGCGGGCCAGCGACGACTCCGGGAGCGTCTCCAGGTAGCCGTCGAAGGCCGCCAGCACCTTGTAGCGCGTGGCCGCGTCCAGCTCGATGGAGCCGCCGCCGGCCGCGAAGCGGCGCTCGAAGTCGCGGATCTCCGTCATCGACTCGAGCAGTCCGAAGCGGGTGAGGGAGCGGGCGTCGCGCAGGGCGTCCAGGAGCGGGCCCTGGGCGGTGTCCAGGGTGAAGGGCGGCACCTCGTCGCTCTTGGCGCCGGTGGCCAGGGCGTGGATCCGCTCGCGGTACGCGCCCGCGTACACCTGCACCAGCTCGGTGATCTGCTCGTCGCTGAGCGCCTTCGCGTACCCGATCAGCGCCACGGACGCGGCGAGGCGCTTGAGGTCCCAGGTGAAGGGGCCGACGTACGCCTCGTCGAAGTCGTTGACGTTGAAGATCAGACGGCCCTGCGAGTCCATGTACGAGCCGAAGTTCTCCGCGTGCAGATCGCCGTGGATCCACACGCGCGAGGTGCGCTCGTCGAGATACGGTCCGCCCCGCTTCTCGGCGTCGATGTCGTGGTAGAAGAGGCCCGCCGTGCCGCGGTAGAACGCGAACGCCGAGGCCGCCATCTTCCGGAACTTCACGCGGAACGCGGCCGGGTCGGCGGCCAGGAGCTCGCCGAAGGCGGTGTCGAAGACAGCGAGAATCTCCTCGCCGCGGTGCTCGTCGTTGAGCTGCGGAACCGACATCGCTGGGTGCCTCCTGGTGCAGGTGATGCGTGACATGGTGGTGCGGGACAGGGTGGGCGGATCTTCCCTCACGCCCAACGTTCGACGGCGCTCGGGAGTGCCCGTGTTCTTCGCATGAAGGTACGCGGGGCAGCCCGCCGAGTGTCAGTGCCGAGGCATAGACTTCGACGCTGTCCCCCAGACTGTTCGCAGCCGGTCGGACCCTCGTCGACATACGTTTGCCTTGGAGGCCGCAGCCGTGTCAAAGCCGCCGTTCACGCACCTGCACGTCCACACCCAGTACTCGCTGCTGGACGGTGCCGCACGGCTGAAGGACATGTTCAACGCGTGCAACGAGATGGGCATGACGCACATCGCGATGTCCGACCACGGCAACCTCCACGGGGCGTACGACTTCTTCCACTCGGCGGAGAAGGCCGGTGTCACTCCGATCATCGGCATCGAGGCGTATGTGGCGCCGGAGTCGCGGCGCAACAAGCGCAAGATCCAGTGGGGTCAGCCGCACCAGAAGCGGGACGACGTCTCCGGTTCGGGTGGTTACACCCACAAGACGATCTGGGCGGCGAACAAAACGGGACTGCACAACCTCTTCAAGCTCTCCTCGGACGCGTATGCCGAGGGCTGGCTGCAGAAGTGGCCCCGGATGGACAAGGAGACCATCTCCCAGTGGTCGGAGGGGCTGATCGCCTCCACCGGCTGCCCGTCCGGTGAGCTGCAGACCCGCCTGCGCCTCGGCCAGTACGACGAGGCGCTGAAGGCGGCCGCCGACTACCAGGACATCTTCGGCAAGGACCGCTACTTCCTGGAGCTGATGGACCACGGCATCGAGATCGAGCGCCGGGTCCGCGACGGGCTCCTCGACATCGGCAAGAAGCTGGGCATCCCCCCGCTGGTGACGAACGACTCGCACTACACGTACGCGCACGAGGCGACCGCCCACGACGCGCTGCTGTGCATCCAGACCGGCAAGAACCTCTCCGACCCGGACCGCTTCAGGTTCGACGGCACGGGCTACTACCTGAAGTCCACGGACGAGATGTACGCCGTCGACTCCTCGGACGCCTGGCAGGAGGGCTGCCGCAACACGCTGCTGGTGGCGGAGCAGGTCGACACCACGGGCATGTTCGAAAAGCGCGACCTGATGCCCAAGTTCGACATCCCCGAGGGCTACACCGAGGTCACCTGGTTCAAGGAGGAGGTCCGCCGCGGCATGGAGCGCCGCTTCCCGGGCGGCATCCCCGAGGACCGCCAGCGGCAGGTCGAGTACGAGATGGACGTCATCATCCAGATGGGGTTCCCGGGCTACTTCCTCGTCGTCGCCGACTTCATCATGTGGGCCAAGAACAACGGCATCGCGGTCGGCCCCGGCCGAGGATCCGCCGCCGGCTCGATCGTCGCGTACGCCATGGGCATCACCGACCTCGACCCGATCCCGCACGGTCTGATCTTCGAGCGGTTCCTCAACCCCGAGCGCGTCTCCATGCCCGATGTCGACATCGACTTCGACGAGCGTCGGCGCGTCGAGGTGATCCGGTACGTGACGGAGAAGTACGGCGCCGACAAGGTCGCCATGATCGGCACGTACGGCAAGATCAAGGCGAAGAACGCCATCAAGGACTCCGCGCGCGTGCTGGGCTACCCGTACGCGATGGGCGACCGCCTGACCAAGGCGATGCCGGCCGACGTCCTCGGCAAGGGCATCGACCTGAACGGCATCACCGATCCCTCGCACCCGCGTTACAGCGAGGCGGGCGAGATCCGCGCGATGTACGAGAACGAGCCGGACGTGAAGAAGGTCATCGACACCGCCAAGGGCGTCGAGGGCCTGGTCCGGCAGATGGGCGTGCACGCGGCGGGCGTGATCATGTCCAGCGAACCCATCGTCGACCACGCTCCCATCTGGGTGCGGCACACCGACGGCGTGACCATCACGCAATGGGACTACCCCCAGTGTGAGTCGCTGGGCCTGCTGAAGATGGACTTCCTCGGCCTTCGCAACCTCACGATCATGGACGACGCCATCAAGATGGTGAAGGCCAACAAGGGCATCGATCTGGAGATGCTCGCCCTCCCGCTGGACGACCCCAAGACCTTCGAACTGCTCTGCCGCGGTGACACCCTCGGCGTCTTCCAGTTCGACGGCGGTCCGATGCGCTCGCTGCTCCGCCAGATGCAGCCCGACAACTTCGAGGACATCTCCGCCGTCTCGGCCCTCTACCGGCCAGGCCCGATGGGCATGAACTCGCACATCAACTACGCGGAGCGCAAGAACGGCCGCCAGGAGATCACGCCGATCCACAAGGAGCTGGAGGAGCCCCTCGAAGAGGTCCTGGCCGTCACCTACGGCCTCATCGTCTACCAGGAGCAGGTGCAGAAGGCCGCCCAGATCATCGCCGGGTACTCGCTCGGCGAGGCCGACATCCTCCGCCGCGTCATGGGCAAGAAGAAGCCCGAGGAGCTGGCGAAGAACTTCACCATCTTCCAGGCCGGCGCCAAGAAGAACGGCTACAGCGACGAGGCGATCCAGGCCCTGTGGGACGTGCTGGTCCCCTTCGCCGGATACGCGTTCAACAAGGCCCACTCGGCCGCGTACGGACTGGTCTCGTACTGGACGGCGTACCTGAAGGCGAACTACCCCGCCGAATACATGGCCGCGCTGCTCACCTCGGTCAAGGACGACAAGGACAAGTCGGCCGTCTACCTGAACGAGTGCCGGCGCATGGGCATCAAGGTGCTCCCGCCGAACGTCAACGAGTCGATGTCCAACTTCGCCGCGCAGGGCGACGACGTGATCCTCTTCGGCCTGTCCGCGGTGCGCAACGTCGGTACGAACGTGGTCGAGTCGATCATCAAGAGCCGCAAGACCAAGGGGAAGTACGCGTCGTTCCCCGACTACCTCGACAAGGTCGAGGCGGTGGTCTGCAACAAGCGGACCACGGAATCGCTGATCAAGGCCGGCGCCTTCGACTCCATGGGACACACCCGCAAGGGACTGACCGCACACTTCGAGCCGATGATCGACAACGTGGTCGCGGTCAAGCGCAAGGAGGCCGAGGGCCAGTTCGACCTCTTCGGCGGCATGGGCGAGGAGGAGACCAGCGAGCCGGGCTTCGGCCTGGACGTTGAGTTCACCACCGACGAGTGGGACAAGGCATATCTGCTCGCCCAGGAGCGGGAGATGCTCGGCCTGTACGTCTCCGATCACCCCCTGTTCGGGCTGGAGCACGTGCTGTCGGACAAGGCGGACGCGGGCATCGCCCAGCTCACCGGCGGCGAGCACGCCGACGGCGCGGTGGTCACCATCGGCGGCATCATCTCCGGCCTGCAGCGCAAGATGACCAAGCAGGGCAACGCCTGGGCCATCGCCACCGTGGAGGACCTCGCCGGTTCCATCGAGTGCATGTTCTTCCCGGCGACGTATCAGCTGGTGTCGACCCAACTCGTCGAGGACGCCGTGGTGTTCGTCAAAGGCCGCCTCGACAAGCGCGAGGACGTCCCCCGGCTCGTCGCGATGGAACTCCAGGTCCCCGACCTGTCCAACGCGGGCACCAACGCGCCCGTGATCCTCACCATCCCGGCCACGCGGGTCACCCCGCCCATGGTCAGCCGCCTCGGGGAGATCCTCAGTCACCACAAGGGCGAGAGCGAGGTCCGGATCAAGCTCCAGGGACCGCGCAAGACGACCGTGCTGCGCCTGGACCGCCATCGGGTGAAGCCCGACCCCGCCCTGTTCGGCGACCTGAAGGTGCTGCTGGGACCGTCCTGCCTGGCCGGATGAGCAACTGACGTACGCGAGGGGCGCACCCGTCATCGGATGCGCCCCTCATCATGTGTCCGGGCCGCAACAGCCCGTCACGCGGATTCAGTTGTGACCGAAGCGCTTCTGGCGCCCCTTGCGGGCCATGTCGCCAGGCGTCACCTGGGTGATGCGCTGCTCGGCCTGCGTCTCCGCCGACGACTGCTGGGCCTGCTGCTGACCACGCTCGGACTGCGGCTGCTTACGGTCCTGCTTCTTGTTCTTGGCCATGGTGATCTACCTCCTGCGGGGGATCTAGGGGCCAGGGCCGGGACCAGATTCACATAGGCTGGCAAAGCGTGCATGTCGGATAATTACCGTCCGTGACAGGGTTCGTCGCAGAGCGATGCCCCGAAACGCCACGCCGAAGATCGAGTTCCGGCCGTTAACCCCCGCGTGGTCGGGCAGACTCGAAGCAAGCCCGAAGCAAACCTCCCGGGAAGAGGGTGAGTCGTGTGGACCGCTGCATCGTCCTGGTGGACGCCGGGTATCTGCTGGGGGCCGCCGCCAGTCTCCTTGCCGGGGAGCCCTCGCGATCCCGGATCACCGTCGATCACGCCGCCCTCATCCAGGGGTTGCGCGAGCGCGCCGAGTCCGACACGGAACGGCCCCTGCTGCGCATCTACTGGTTCGACGGCGCCCCCGACCGCGTCCCGCAGCCCGAGCACCGCAGACTACGGGTGATGCCCCGGGTCACCGTCCGGCTAGGTGCGCTCACCCGCAGCGACGGACGCTGGGCGCAGAAGGGCGTCGACGCCGCCATGCACGCCGAGCTGACCGAGCTCGCCCGCAACCGCGCCTGCTCCGACGTCGTCCTCGTCACCGGCGACGGCGACCTGCTGCCGGGCATGATGGCCGCCAAGGAGCACGGTGTCGCCGTACACCTGTGGGCGGTGCAGGCCGCCGACGGCGATTACAACCAGTCCGAGGACCTGGTGGCCGAGGCCGACGAGCGGCGCGTGCTGGACCGTACGTGGATCACCAAGGCCGTACGCGCCAAGGAGCTCGGCGGGATCTGCGCGCCGCCGCCCGCGCCGCGGCCCGAGATCGCGGCGATCCTGTCCGCGCCGCTGCCGGAGTCCGGGATGGCCTCGGGGCCCGAGCGGTCCGCCGAGGAGGGCGAGCACGCCCCCGCGCCCGCCCCATCGCAGAACGGCGCGCAGGAGCGGGTCCCCGCGCCCAAGGGCGTGCCCACGCCCAAGGACCTGGCCGCGCTCCGGGCACCCGGCGTGCAGCCCGCCCAGCCGCCCCAGACCGCGACCCTGCGCTGGTCCTCCGACAAAGGCTGGGTCGACCGTCCCGGTGTCGCCGCCGAGCCCCCCGAGGCCGCATCCATGCCGACGCTGGCGCAGCTGACCACCGCCGAGCAGCGGTGGGCCGACCGGGAGGAGGACATCACCACGGTCGGCGGCGATCCGTTCGAGGTGGGGCAGGTCTTCGCGCGGCGCTGGATGGAGCGGCTGGGGGACCAGAGCCATCTGCAGAAGCTGTCGGGGATGTACCCGCGGATTCCGCACCGGATCGACGGCGAGTTGCTCAGGTACGCCGCCCGCTTCGGGCTGCTCGCCCACAAGGACGACCAGATCGACGAGCACGACCGGTACGCGATCCGGGCCGGGTTCTGGCGGGAGGTCGACGTCCGGACGGCCGCGGAGCACGCGCCTGCCGGTGAATGAGTTCCTTACCGGTGGATTTGCCGTTATGGGCCGACCCGAGAGCGGGCGGGCACCGCGGACCCCGTAGTCTCGTCCCTTGTGAGTACGCGCGCGGCACAGGCACTTCGGCACGGTGGCGATGTCGTGTGCGCGGTGCGCGGACTGACCAAGACCTATCCCGCGGTACGCGGCCGGCGCGGCGTGCCGGCAACGCCCGAGGTGAGGGCCACCGACGACGTACGGCTGGACATCCGCCGCGGCGAGATCTTCGGACTGCTCGGGCCGAACGGCGCCGGCAAGACCACCCTCGTACGGCAGCTGACCGGGCTGATGCGGCCCGACTGCGGCAGCGTCGAGATCCTCGGGCACGACATCGTGCGCCATCCGGAGCGGGCCGCGCGGATCCTCGCCTACCTCGGGCAGGAGTCCACCGCCCTCGACGAGCTGACTGTGTCGCTCGCCGCCGAGACCACCGGGCGGCTGCGCGGCCTCCAGGCGGGCCGGGCGCGGGCCGAGCGGGACGCCGTACTGGACGAGCTGGGCCTCACGCCGATCGCCGGGCGGCCGCTGAAGAAGCTGTCCGGCGGGCAGCGCCGGCTCGCCTGTTTCGCCACCGCGCTGGTGGGGGAGCGGCCGCTGCTCGTCCTGGACGAGCCGACCACCGGTATGGACCCCGTGGCGCGCCGCGCGGTGTGGTCCGCCGTGGACCGGCGCCGGGCCGAGCGCGGTGCGACCGTGCTGCTCGTCACCCACAACGTCATCGAGGCCGAGACCGTCCTCGACCGGGTCGCGGTGCTCGATCGGGGGCGGGTGATCGCCTGCGACACGCCCACCGGGCTGAAGGAGCAGGTCGCCGGCGAGGTCCGGGTCGACCTGGTGTGGCGTGAGGCGGCGCCGCTGCACATCCCCGAGGTCGCGGCGTTGCAGGACCGGGCCGTGGAGTCCGGGCGCCGCTGGACGCTGCGGCTCGGCCCGGACGAGGCCCGCGCGGTCGTCGCCACCGTCACCGGCGGGGCCGCCTTCGCGGCGCTGGACGACTTCACGCTGACCACACCGAGCCTGGAGGACGTGTACCTGGCGCTGGGCGGCGCCGCACAGCAGGGGCTGGTGAAGGCTTGAGCATCCTGAGCACACGGACCGTGGCCTTGAGTACGCGGACCGCCGCATCCGTACGGGACAGGGCGACTGCCGGAGTGAAACCCAGAGAGGGGAGCCGCGCGACGTGAGTGTCGTACCCGCCGAGGTTCTGCCGGGCAGCGCCCTGGCCGTGGAGGAGACGGTCCGGGAGGCGGCCGAGCTCGGACCCCGCGCGCGGCTGTGGCCGGCGCTGGCGGCCGTGTACCGGGCGCAGCTGTCCCGGGCGCGGGTCGCGCGCATCCCGCTGCTGTTCGTGGCCACGTTCCAGTCGATCGGGATCATGATCCTGATGCGCGGGGTCGTGGACGACGGGGCGGAGGCGCAGGCGGTGGTCGCCGGTTCGTCGGTGTTGGTGGTCGCCTTCGTCGCGCTGAACCTGCTCGCCCAGTACTTCGGCCAGCTGCGGGCCAGCGGCGGGCTCGACCACTACGCGACGCTGCCGGTGCCGCCGGCGGCGATGGTGCTCGGGGCGGCGGGCGCGTACGCGTCGTTCACCGTGCCGGGGACCGTCGTGACCGCCGTCTTCGGAAGCGTGCTGTTCGGGCTGCCGCTGGCGCACCTGTGGGTGCTCGCCGCGGTGATCCCGCTCGCCGGCGCCGCGCTCGCCGGGCTGGGGGCCGCGCTGGGGCTGCTCGCGCCGCGTCCGGAACTGGCCACGCTGCTCGGGCAGCTGGGCATGTCCGCGGCGCTGCTGCTGGGGGTGCTGCCGGCGGACCGGATGCCGGAGGCGGTGCGGTTCGCCCGCGATCTGCTGCCGTCGACGTACGGCGTGGAGGCGCTCGCGCGGACCTTCGGGCCGGACCCCGACTGGGCCTTCGTGCTCGGCGATCTCGCCGTGTGCGGGGCGGTCGGCGTGGTGTCGCTGGCCGTCGCCACCTGGGCGTACCGTCGGGCGGCCGTCCGGTGACGCGGCGCACAGGCGGGCCTGGCACGATGTCGGAGTGACCGCACCGTTGACTCCTCCACCGCCGCCGCATGAACAGCCGTCGCACAATGCGTGGCAGGCCGCGCCTCCCGGGTACGTGGCTTCCACGCCGGATGCGGACGCGTACGGCGCGCACGGTTCGTACGGACAGGATGGGCAGGATGGGCCCGGGATGAAGACCGAAGTGCGGGAGGCCGCCGTGATCACGGTGGCGGTGGCGCTCGGTGGGGTGCTGCTCGGGGTGCTGTGGTGGTGGCTGGCGCCGCATGTGCCGCTGGTCGGTGACGTGGTGGACAGGAACTGGGTCGTCTATCTCAAGGACACCGAGGGGGAGCAGGCGGTCGGGGTCGACGGAACGTTCACCCTGCTTGCGGCGGCCTTCGGGGTCCTGAGTGCGTTCGTCGTGTTCCTCCTGCGGCGGCGTGGGGGAGTGCCGCTCGTGGTGGCGCTGACCCTCGGGGGGCTGCTGGGGTCGTTGCTGGCGTGGCGGCTCGGGGTGTGGCTGGGGCCGGCGCAGGATGTGGTCGCGCATGCGAAGGACGTGGGCAAGGGGGTTACGTTCTCGGCGCCGTTGCAGTTGGGGGCGAAGGGGGCGTTGCTGGTGTGGTCCCTGGCCGCGCTGGTCGTTCATCTGGGGTTGACGGCGTTGTTCGGGCCTCGGGATCCAGAGCCGTATCCGCCGGGGCCGTATGGGGTGCCGCCGGCGTAGGGCTGTCGGTGGGTTGTGGTTGCGGCGGATATTTTCTCGCCCCCGCCGCCCCTACCCGTCCCATCCTTGGGGGCTGCGCCCCCAGACCCCCCTGTCGGCCCTGAACGGGCCTTGTCCTCAAACGCCGGACGGGCTGGGATTGCCCGACCGGCGCTTGGAAGTGCTCCCTCCCGGCGAAGGGTCACGCACGGCCGATGGGCGCCACCACCGCTTCCGTCAGTTTGGTCAGGTCTTCGGGGGCGAGTTCGACCTCCAGGCCGCGGCGGCCCGCCGAGACGCAGATCGTGGGGTGGGCGGAGGCCGAGGCGTCCAGGACCGTGGGGAGCTTCTTGCGCTGGCCGAGGGGGGAGATGCCGCCGCGGACGTAGCCCGTGGTGCGCTCGGCGAGTGCCGGGTCGGCCATCGCGGCGCGCTTGCCGCCGGCCGCCGCCGCCAGTGCCTTGAGGTCCAGCTGGCCGGCGACGGGGACGATCGCCACCGTGAGGGCGCCGTCGACGTCCGCAACCAGCGTCTTGAACACCCGCTCCGGCGAGACGCCCATCGCCTCGGCCGCCTCCTCGCCGTAGGAGGGATGGGAGGGGTCGTGGTCGTAGGAGTGGACCGTGTACGACATTCCCGCGGCCGTCAGGGCCACCGTCGCCGGCGTGCCGCCCGACTGTTGCTGCTTCTGCTTCGACTGCTTCGGCTTCTTCGCCATGGAGGCCTGTCCCCGCCTGTTCCCAGTGGTCGTACGTCAGTTGAGACTCGTCGGACCGCGCGTCAGGTCCGACGACGGCAACGACGGCAGACTACGGATGATCGCCGTCTCCGAGCGAAGGAGTTTCAGCTCGTCACGCAGCCGGGACGCGGTGTCCGGGGCCTGGAGCAGACGCTGCTTGGTCGGGGTGTCCAGCATCATCGCGGCGGCGACGAGGTACGAGACCACGGAGGGTTCGTCGGGCAGGTCCGCGCCGGTGGACAGGGAGCGCTCGCGCGCGCCCGCCAGGCGCTTCTGGTACTGGCGGAAGGCTCGCAGGACCCCTTCCGCGAGCGCCCCCGCCTCGTCGCCCGGCTCTTCCGGCAGCTCCTGAAGCTCCGCCGTCAGGAACGGGCCCGACGCGTCGACCGACAGCAGGCGCATCCTCGTCGTCCCCGTCGCCAGCACCTCGAAGGTGCCGTCGGCCCGCTCCCGTACCGTCGCGGCGTCCGCCACGCAGCCGATCCCGTGGAAGGACTTGATCGGGTCCTCGCCGAAACCGGCCGCCGCCCCGCGCTCGGGCACGGCCGTCAGGTCCGGCATGCCGGGCGAGGTCGGGGCCACCTCGTGGCCGTCGCGGATCGCCACGACCGCGAAACGGCGTGGTTCTTCCTCGGGAGTCTTCAGCAGCTCGCGCATCATGGCGCGATAACGCTCCTCGAAGATGTTCAGCGGTAGCACGAGCCCCGGGAACAGCACCGAGTTCAGTGGAAAGAGCGGCAGGCGGACGGTGGTCACGACGCAAGAGCCTAATGGTCGCCGGAGCGGGCGCGTCCGGCGTGCTCACTCCCTGGATGCCCGCCGGCCGTCTTCCGGCGGATCTCGTCGCGGATCTCCAGGAACCGGCCGAGCGGATCGTCCGAGAACCGGCCCCAGGGGAAGGAGGTGGCATACGGGCCGATCAGGCGCAGTTGCTCCCCGGCGTCCGTCCAGCGCTCCAGCCGTACCAGGACGTACATCAGCTTGTTCCGCACCTCGGCCGGCCACGGGTCGGCCGCCGGGAATCGGGCGGAGAGCGCGATCACCCGGTCCGCCGCCGCGTCCAGCCGTGCGCGTGACACCTCCGGGCCGCGGCCGTCGGTCAGGTAGGAGAAGGCCGCCCGCGCCGGCAACGCCTGGACGAGTGAGCCGGCCGGAGCGTCCTGCGCGGCCAGATCGGCGAAGTCGAAGCACGCGTGGTGGGAGCTTTGCCAGAAGGCGGCGAGGTACCGCAGGGCCGCCACATGGCAGCCGTAGTGGTGCGGGGCGCGGCGGACCGCGGCCTCCCACAGCTCCTCGAAGTACGTGTGCCCGGCGTTCGAGCCGCGCGCGTGGTCCAGCGCGATCCGCCAGGGCACCGGGTCGCTGAGGTCGCCATGCGCGGCAGCCGTGATCAGGGGGCTCACCTCGCGCAGCAGTTCCGCCCGAGCCGGCGACCCCCAGCAGCGGTCGACCGCGAGCTGGGCGCCGACCAGCAGGGCGTCCGGGTCGTGCGGGGCGGCCGTACGCCACTCCTCGTACCACTCGTCGCGTGAGCGGGCGAAGGCGGCGAGTCTTCGCGCGTAGCGGTCGCGGTTCTCCCAGTCGGCTTCGGCGCGCGTGGCGGCGAGCAGTTCGCGGGCCGGGGCGTATTCGCCCCGCGCGGCCGCGACCAAGACCGGTGCCAGCCGGTCGTCGGGAACGTCGAGGAGTACCTCGTCGTCGGCGGGCGGCGCCGTGCGCGGCGCGTCCCTTCGAGCCAGTCCGCGCACGGGCCACGAGGGAGGCCGGTACGTCCGGGACGTGCGGTTGAACGGGGGCAGCAGAGCCATGTGGTGACACCCCTGTGCGCCTGAACCGGCGCCGCTCTCGCGGGCCGGGTTGCTCGCCGACGTGGTCGCGCAATCGGTGATTGCGCTGAGAAGACGGCTCATAAGGCGCAATGGTTGTACGCCTTGAGGAAGGCTCAGTTCCTGCGCAGCAGCCGCGTCGCACCCGCCGCCACCGTCGTCGCCAGGATCCAGCCGAGCAGGATCATCGCGGCGGCCAGCCACTGCCAGCCGCCGCTCAGCTGCCAGAACCCGACCTGGCCCAGGTCGATGACCGGAAGCAGCAGGTCGAGGGCGAAGAGGGCCGGGTTCCAGTCCGGATGCTCGCCGCGTTTGAGCGGCGGATGGCTGGCGCGGGCGAAGGCCACCGAACTCGCCGCCCACAGCACCGCCATCCATACGGCGGCCCGGCCCGGCCGGTACCCGTAGGCGACCGTCCAGTCCTGCGCGTACCCCCACAGCTTCGCGGCGATCGGCAGGCTCTCGCGGCGCCGGCGCTGCTTGGCGAGCAGCACCTCGCGCGCGTCCTCGTCCTCGCCGCCGGCCCGCAGCACGGTGGCCAGCCGCTCGTACGGCTCCGGGTTGTACTCGGCGGTCGCCGCCGCCACCCACTCCAGCCGCTCGTTCAGCGGGAACGGGCCGCGCGGCACCAGGTTCTCGTAGCTGAAGCCACCCATGTGCAGCCGGCCGGGCCCCGGCCAGGCGTCCGCCCGGTCCATCAGGTTGACGACCCGCGCCCCCGACAGCACCACGCCCCCGCGCGCCGGCCGCTCCCCGAGGAAGCGCAGCTCGGGCGTCTGAATGCGGCGCAGCGACAGCTCCTGCTCGTCGGTGAAGGTGAACCGGGCCCGCTCCAGGTCGACCGCGTCCCCGAACCGCCCGTCGTCCAGGCGCACCCCGCCCTCGCACTCGAACCGCTGGATACGCGTCCCGCGCGCGGGCGTCGTCCCGCTCAGCAGCGGATTGCCCACGCCCGCCGGGGTCAGATACAGCGAGCGCTCCACCGTCAGCTGCGGGGCGTTCAGGGCGAACCGGGTGTACGGGTTGACCAGCCGGGCGCCGCGCAGGCTGAGCGACACGCCGATCTTGGCGCTGCGCAGCCTCAGCTCACCGTGCGACTCCAGCATCTCCGCCTGGAGGTCTTGGCCGACGGTCATGCCGTCCCCGGCGATCGAGCGGCCGCTGCGGTCGCGGTAGACGATCGCCTGGTTGAGCATCAGGTCCGTCCCGATCTGCGCGTCGGTGAGCCGGATGCCGTTGTGGAAGCGGCAGCGCGGCAGGTGCAGATCGCCCTCGGTGTGGACCCGGGCGGCCTCCAGACGCGGCACCGAGCAGTCCACCATCCGTACGGTCGTGAAGTGGGCCTCCGGCAGCAGGACGTCCCGCTCGAAGCGGCAGCCGCGCATCTCGACGTACGGCACCACCGTGCCGCCCGCGAGGTCCAGGGAGTCGCTGATCTGCACGCCGACGAGTTTCAGGGACGACACCCGGCCCGCGAGCGCGGGCGGTCCGTCGAGCAGCAGCCAGCACACGATGCGGGCCCGCACGGTCCGCTCGGGCCCCCAGGGGTGCCCGCCGTGCGGATCGTCGACCACCGTGTCGCCGCTGCTCAGGTCGTACACGCTGCCGTTGCGGAAGGCCTGCCACATGCCTGCCTCGGCGGCGGTCAGATCGTCCGGCAGGTCCCCGTCCCGGATGCCGGCCCCCTCGGTCACGACTTTTCCTTCCTCCCCGTCCGCTCTTCCGGTTTCGTGGTTTCGTGGTTTCGTACAATCGTTCATGCCCGCTGAGTGACGCCTCGAACGCCCCGGGTGAAGGCGATCTTCCGGGTTTCCGCCGGGATTCGTATCAGCCACTGGAATGCGCGGACAGGCTCCGACGAGGGTCTGCGAGAATTGACCGCGTGCTGCGATCTCTCTCTCTGGCCCGAATCGATCTGCGCGGCGACGCCCTTCCCGAGGGCCCCGCCCTGCGCGACCTGCTGCCCCGAGCCGACTTCGATGTTCAGGCCGCCCTGGAGAAGGTGCGTCCGATCTGCGAGGCCGTACATCATCGGGGCGACGCGGCGCTGATCGACTTCGCCGAGAAGTTCGACGGCGTCAAGCTCGACCAGGTGCGGGTGCCGGCCGCGGCGCTCACCCGCGCGCTGGAGGAGCTCGACCCGGCCGTGCGCGCGGCCCTGGAGGAGTCCATCCGGCGCGCCCGGCTCGTCCACCGCGAGCAGCGCCGCTCCACCCACACCACCCAGGTCGTGCCCGGCGGCTCGGTCACCGAGAAGTGGGTGCCGGTCGACCGGGTCGGGCTGTACGCGCCCGGCGGCCGGTCGGTGTACCCGTCCTCCGTGGTCATGAACGTCGTGCCCGCGCAGGAGGCCGGCGTCGAGTCGATCGCCCTCGCCTCCCCGGCGCAGGCCGAGTTCAACGGGCTGCCGCACCCGACGATCCTCGCCGCCTGCGCGCTGCTCGGCGTCGACGAGGTGTACGCGGCCGGTGGCGCCACCGCCGTCGCGATGTTCGCGTACGGCACCGAGTCCTGCCCGCCCGCCAACATGGTCACCGGCCCCGGCAACATCTGGGTCGCCGCCGCCAAGCGGTACTTCACCGGCCGGATCGGCATCGACGCCGAGGCCGGCCCGACCGAGATCGCGGTCCTCGCGGACGACACGGCCGACCCGGTGCACGTCGCCTCCGACCTGATCAGCCAGGCCGAGCACGACCCGCTGGCGGCCGCCGTGCTCGTCACCGACTCCGTCGCGCTCGCCGACGCGGTCGAGAAGGAGCTGGAGCCGCAGGTGGCGGCCACCAAGCACATCGAGGACCGGATCCGTCCGGCCCTGGCCGGCCGGCAGTCCGCGATCGTGCTGGTCGACGGGATCGACGAGGGCCTGCGGGTGGTCGACGCGTACGGCGCCGAGCACCTGGAGATCCAGACGGCCCGCGCTCAGGAGGTCGCCGACCGCGTGCGCAACGCCGGCGCGATCTTCGTCGGCCCCTGGGCGCCCGTGTCGCTCGGCGACTACGCGGCCGGGTCCAACCACGTCCTGCCCACCGGCGGCTGCGCCTGCCACTCCTCCGGCCTGTCCGTCCAGTCCTTCCTGCGCGGCATCCACATCGTGGACTACACGCGGGACGCGCTGGCCGAGGTCGCGCACCACGTGGTGACGCTGGCGGAGGCGGAGGACCTGCCCGCGCACGGCGCGGCGATCAAGGCGAGGTTCGGGTGGAAGGTACCGGCGAGCAAGTGAGCTTCGGAATCGACGATCTCCCCGTACGGGACGAACTGCGCGGCAAGTCCCCTTATGGCGCGCCCCAGTTGGACGTCCCCGTACGGCTGAACACCAACGAGAACCCCTACCCGCTGCCCGAGCCGCTGGTCGAGCGGATCGCCGAGCGGGTGCGCGAGGCCGCCCGGAACCTCAACCGCTACCCCGACCGGGACGCCGTCGAGTTGCGCACCCAGCTCGCCAAGTACCTGACGGACACCTCCGGCCACCAGGTCGGCCTGGCGAACGTGTGGGCGGCCAACGGCTCCAACGAGGTCATCCAGCAGCTGCTGCAGACCTTCGGCGGGCCGGGCCGTACGGCGATCGGCTTCGAGCCGTCGTACTCGATGCACGCTCTGATCGCGCGCGGCACCGGAACCGGCTGGATCTCGGGTCCGCGCAACGAGGACTTCACGATCGACCTCGCCGCCGCCGAGAAGTCCATCGCCGAGAACCGGCCGGACGTCGTGTTCATCACCACCCCCAACAACCCCACCGGCACCGCGGTCCCGCCGGAGACGGTCCTCGCGCTGTACGAGGCCGCGCAGGCCGCCAAGCCGTCCATGGTGATCGTGGACGAGGCGTACATCGAGTTCAGCCACGGCGACTCGCTGCTGCCGCTCATCGAAGGCCGGCCGAACCTCGTCGTCTCGCGGACGATGTCGAAAGCCTTCGGCGCGGCCGGCCTGCGCCTCGGCTATCTCGCCGCGCACCCGGCGGTCGTGGACGCCGTGCAGCTCGTACGGCTGCCGTACCACCTGTCGGCGATCACGCAGGCGACCGCGCTGGCCGCCCTGGAGCACACCGACACACTGCTGGGATACGTCGAGCAGCTGAAGGCCGAGCGGGACCGGCTGGTCACCGAACTGCTGGCGATCGGCTACGAGGTGACCGCGTCGGACGCCAACTTCGTGCAGTTCGGACGGTTCGACGACGCCCAGGCGATGTGGCGGAAGATCCTCGACCGGGGCGTCCTGGTCCGGGACAACGGCGTGCCCGGCCGGCTGCGGGTCACCGCCGGAACCCCCGAAGAGAACGACGCGTTCCTCGACGCGGTCCGTGAGTTGAAGAAGGAGAGCGCATGAGCCGCGTAGGCCGCGTGGAGCGGGTGACGAAGGAGACCTCGGTCCTCGTCGAGATCGATCTCGACGGGTCCGGCAAGGTCGATGTGTCGACGGGCGTCGGCTTCTACGACCACATGCTCGACCAGCTCGGCCGGCACGGTCTGTTCGACCTGACCGTGAAGACCGAGGGCGACCTGCACATCGACTCCCACCACACCATCGAGGACACCGCCCTCGCGCTCGGCGCCGCCTTCAAGCAGGCGCTCGGCGACAAGGTGGGGATTTATCGATTCGGCAACTGCACGGTCCCGCTGGACGAGTCCCTCGCCCAGGTGACGGTCGACCTGTCCGGCCGCCCCTACCTCGTGCACACCGAGCCCGAGAAGATGGCGCCGATGATCGGCGAGTACGACACCACGATGACCCGGCACATCCTGGAGTCCTTCGTGGCCCAGGCGCAGATCGCGCTGCACGTGCACGTGCCGTACGGGCGCAACGCCCACCACATCGTGGAGTGCCAGTTCAAGGCGCTGGCGCGGGCGCTGCGGTACGCGTCCGAGCGCGACCCGCGCGCGGCCGGCATCCTCCCGTCCACGAAGGGCGCGCTGTGAACGGCACCTCCACCATCCTGATCGTCGTCGGGCTCTTCTTCCTCGGCGGCGTCTACTCCTTCGTCAAACAGAAGATGCCCACGAGCCTGATCGCGCTGGTCTCGATCGGCGCCGCGATGTGTCTCGTCGCGGGCATCCTGAGGCTGGAGGTGTGGAATTGAGCGGCTCAGTCAAAAGGCAGCGGCGCGTCGTCGTCTTCGACTACGGCTTCGGCAACGTCCGTTCCGCCGAGCGTGCCCTCGCGCGCGCGGGCGCCGACGTGGAGATCACCCGCGACTTCGAAACGGCCATGAACGCGGACGGCCTGCTGGTGCCGGGCGTCGGCGCCTTCGCCGCCTGTATGAAGGGCCTGACGGAAGCGCGCGGGGACTGGATCGTCGACCGCCGGCTGGCGGGCGGCCGCCCGGTCATGGGCATCTGCGTCGGCATGCAGATCCTCTTCGCGCGCGGCATCGAGCACGGCGTGGAGAGCGAGGGCCTCGCCGAGTGGCCCGGCTCGGTCGAGCCGCTGCAGGCCGACATCGTGCCCCACATGGGCTGGAACACCGTCGAGGCCCCGGCCGGCTCCGAGCTGTTCGCCGGCCTGGACGCGGACGCGCGCTTCTACTTCGTGCACTCCTACGCGGTCCACGACTGGACGCTGCAGACCGCGAACCCGGCGATGGCCCAGCCGCGCGTCACCTGGTCCACCCACGGCAAGCCCTTCGTGGCCGCCGTCGAGAACGGCGTCCTGTGGGCCACGCAGTTCCACCCCGAGAAGTCCGGCGACGCCGGAGCCCAGCTCCTCACCAACTGGATCGGAACACTGTGAGCAAGCTCGAACTCCTCCCCGCCGTCGACGTCCGCGACGGCCAGGCCGTCCGCCTCGTGCACGGCGAGTCCGGGACCGAGACGTCGTACGGCTCTCCGCTGGAGGCCGCCCTCGCCTGGCAGCGGGCGGGCGCCGAGTGGCTGCACCTGGTCGACCTGGACGCGGCGTTCGGGACGGGCGACAACCGGGCGCTGATCGCCGAGGTCGCCGAGCGCATGGCGGAGCTGCACATCAAGGTGGAGCTGTCGGGCGGTATCAGGGACGACGCCTCCCTGGCGGCGGCCCTGGCGACCGGCTGCACGCGGGTGAACCTCGGCACGGCCGCCCTGGAGACCCCGGAATGGGTCGCCAAGGTCATCGCCGAGCACGGCGACAAGATCGCGGTCGGTCTCGACGTACGCGGCACGACCCTGCGCGGCCGCGGCTGGACCCGTGACGGCGGCGACCTCTACGAGACGCTGGAGCGCCTCAACAAGGAGGGCTGCGCCCGGTACGTGGTGACGGACATCGCCAAGGACGGCACGCTTCAGGGCCCGAACCTGGAGCTGCTGAAGAACGTCTGCGCGGCGACCGACCGCCCTGTCGTGGCCTCCGGCGGCGTCTCGTCCCTGGACGACCTCAGGGCGATCTCCGGCCTGGTGCCCCTCGGTGTCGAGGGAGCCATCGTCGGGAAGGCCCTGTACGCGAAGGCGTTCACCCTGGAAGAGGCCCTGGAGGCGGTAGCCAAGTGAGCGACGTCCGACGCGTCACGACCGGCGCGCCCTGGGAGGAGACCTTCGGGTACTCCCGCGCCGTGGAGCTGCCCAACGGTCTGGTGCTGGTCTCCGGCTGCACGTCGATAATCGACGGCGAGATCGCCGGAGGCGGCCCCTACGAGCAGACGATCAACGCCTTCGGCGTCGCCTTCGCGGCGCTGGAGCAGCTGGGCCTCGGCCGTGACGACGTCGTGCGTACGCGCATGTACATCACCCATGCCCGGGACGTGGAGGACATCGGACGCGCTCACAAGGAGCTGTTCGACTCCGTCCGGCCCGCCGCATCCATGATCATCGTCTCCGGCTTCGTGGACCCCAGCCTGGTCGTCGAGGTCGAGGTGGAGGCGTTCCGCCCCAGCGGAGAACACGGAGTGTCGCAGTCATGACCCTGGCGATCCGAGTCATCCCCTGCCTGGACGTGGACAACGGCCGGGTTGTCAAGGGTGTCAACTTCCAGAACCTGCGCGACGCGGGCGACCCCGTCGAGATGGCCAAGGTGTACGACGCCGAGGGCGCCGACGAGCTGACGTTCCTGGACATCACCGCCTCGTCGGGCAACCGCGAGACGACGTACGACGTGGTGCGGCGCACCGCCGAGCAGGTGTTCATCCCGCTGACGGTGGGCGGCGGCGTCCGTACGGCCGAGGACGTGGACAAGCTGCTGCGGGCGGGCGCGGACAAGGTCGGCGTGAACACCGCCGCCATCGCACGGCCCGAGTTGATCCGTGAGATCGCGGAGCGGTTCGGGCGGCAGGTGCTGGTGTTGTCGGTCGACGCGCGCAGGACCGAGAGCGGGTCCTTCGAGGTGACCACCCACGGCGGCCGCAAGGGCACCGGCATCGACGCCGTCGAGTGGGCGCACCGGGCCGCCGAACTGGGCGCGGGCGAGATCCTGCTCAACTCGATGGACGCGGACGGCACGAAGGACGGCTACGACCTGGAGATGATCGCCGCCGTCCGCAAGCACGTGACGGTCCCGGTGATCGCCTCGGGCGGCGCGGGCAAGCTGGCGGACTTCCCGCCGGCGGTCGCGGCGGGGGCGGACGCGGTGCTCGCGGCCTCCGTCTTCCACTTCGGCGATCTGCGGATCGGGCAGGTGAAGGACGCGTTGCGGGGTGCGGGTCATCCGGTGAGGTGATGCCGCGCTCTGCTTGAGCCCCGGTTGCCTGGTGGTGGCCGGGGCTTTCTTCTGGGAAGATGCGAAAGAGAAGTTGCGCAAAATATATTGCGCAACTTTTCTTTCGCATCTACGGTGAGGGTATGGCAAGCAAGGAGAGAGACCTCCCGATCACCGACCTGGGCACGCTCAAGGCCCTTGCCCATCCGCTGCGGATGAAGCTGTACCGGGGTCTGGTCGTGGCCCGGGTCGCCACCGCCTCGCAGCTGGCCGACCAGGTCGACGAGGCCGTCTCGCTGGTCAGCTACCACCTGCGCAAGCTGGCCGAGCACGGGCTCATCGAGGAGGCGGAACCGCAGAGCGCGGACGGCAGGGAACGCTGGTGGAAGCCCGCCTCGGAGGGCGTGAGCATCCGCGACAAGGACTTCCGGGACGCGCCCGAGCGGGCCGCCGCGCACCTGTCGGCCACCCGGCTCTTCCACGAGCAGCGCGCCGACATGTACCGCCGCTACCTCGACGAGCGCCCCACCTGGGGTCCTGAGTGGAACTCCGCCGCCCCCGACAACGAGGCCCTCCTGCGCCTGACCCCGGCCGAACTGGCCGAGCTGGGCGAGGAGTTGCTCGCGCTCGCCAGGAAGTACGACGAGAAGGGCCGCGCCGCCGAAGCAGCCGGCGACACCGAAGGGCGAGAGAACGTCGCGCTGCACGTGTACGGCTTCCCGTTCCGTGTCTGAGCCCGAGCCCGAGCCCGAACCCGAGCCCGAACCCGAGCCCGAGCCCGAGCCCGAATCCGAGAGGACCCCCTCCGTGAGCGCCACACTCACCGCCCCGGCCCCGGCCCCCGTCACCGACAGACCGGCCCACCGGGACGGCAACGTCCTGCGCTGGCTCGCCGCCTACACCTCGTCCATGGTCGGCGACAGCGTGTACTACATCGCCCTCTCCTGGGCGGCCGTACAGGCCGGGACGCCCTCGCAGGCCGGCGTGGTCATGGCGGTGAGCGCCGTCCCGCGGGCCCTGCTGATGCTGGGCGGGGGCGTGATCGCCGACCGGCTCGGGCCGCGCAGGGTCGTCATCGGCAGCGACGTGGTGCGCTGCGCGGCCGTGCTCGCGGTGGCGGCGCTACTGTTCCTCACCAGCCCGGGCCTGTGGCCGCTGGCGCTGCTCGCGATCGTCTTCGGCACCGTCGACGCCGTGTTCATGCCGGCCGTGGGTGCCCTCCCCGCGCGCGTGACGAGCCGCGACCAGCTCGCGCGCGTGCAGGGCATGCGGGGCCTCGGAATCCGCTTCGCGAGCGTCGTCGGCGCCCCGCTCGGCGGTCTCGCGGTCGCGGTCGGCGGCGCGACGGCGGCCTTCGGCCTCGCGGGCCTGCTGATCGCGGTGTCGGTGCCGCTGCTGGTCTCCGTACGACTGCGGGAGCTGCCCCCGGACGACAAGGCGGCCGCCCGGGGTGACACCGCCTGGCGCGACTTGGTGGCGGGCCTGCGCTACATACGCCGGCACCGCGTCCTCGCCCCGCTGATGCCGGCCATCGCCCTCGGCGACCTCGGCTTCGTCGGCCCCCTCAACGTCGGCCTGACCCTGCTCGCCGACGAGCGCGGCTGGGGCGCCTCCGGCATGGGCTGGGTGCTCGCCGGGTTCGGCACCGGCGCGGGCGCCGCCTCCCTCCTGCTGACCGTGCGCGGGCGCCTGCCGCACGCCGGGCAGGTCGCGGCGTACGCCATCCTCGCGGGCTCGGTGGCGATCGGCGGCCTCGCCTTCGTCCCGGGCGTCCTCGCGGCCGTCGGGGTGGCCCTGCTGATCGGGCTGCTCGCCGGGCTCAGCGGCGCCACGTGCGGCGCCCTGCTGCAGACCCAGGCCGACCCCGCCTACCTGGGCCGCGTCACCGCCGTCTCCGGTCTGGTGAGCCTCGGCTTCGCGCCGCTGAGCATGCCGCTGTCCGCCGCGGCCATCGGCGCCTGGGGGACCGGCCCGGTGTTCGTCATCAGCGCCCTGGTCTGCGGGCTCGGCGGGGTCGTCGCCCTGGGGGTACGGGACCTGCGGCGCGCGGAACTGCCCCGCTGAGGCCCCGTCTGCCTCTGCTCAGATACCGAGCTGCTTCGACCCGTGCAGCTTGTCGATCGCCTCCTTGTCGCCGTCCAGCTCGACCTTGGCCTCGTTCTGGCGGCCGTACAGGAACAGCAGCAGCTCCGACGGTTCGCCGGTCGCCGTCACCACCGGCGTGCCGCGGTGGGCGACCGCCGTCTGGCCGTTCGGGCGGCGCAGCACCAGGCCCGTCGGAGCGCCGCGGCCCGTCAGGCGGGCGGTGCGCTCCAGGCGGGACCACAGGGCGTCCTGGAATACCGGGTCGAGTTCGCGCGGTGTCCAGTCGGGCTGGGCGCGGCGGACGTCCTCGGTGTGGACGTAGAACTCGATGGTGTTCGACGCCTCGTCGAGCTGCTTGAGCTGGAAGGGCGAGAACCGTGGCGGGCCGGTCCGGATCAGCTGGATCAGCTCCGCGTACGGCTTCGCGGTGAACTCGTCCATCACCTTCTCCAGGCGTGGCGCGAGTTGCTTGATCAGTATCCCGCCGGCGGCATCGGGGCGGCGCTCGCGCACCACCACGTGCGCGGCCAGGTCGTGGGTCCGCCAGCCCTCGCAGAGGGTCGGGGCGTCCGGGCCCACGGCCTCCAAGAGGTCGGCCAGGAGAAGTCGTTCACGCTTGGCGAAGGTCGACATGGCAGCCAGCCTACGACCGCGCCCCAGGTCCGCCCAGTGGACACTCCAACTGGCTTGTCAGTGGCGCGCGGCACAATGGCAACCATGACCAGCACGCCTCCATCCAGTCACCTCGACGCGGAGATCGCGGCGCGCCTCAAGCGCAGCGCCGACGGACTCCTGCCCGCCATCGCCCAGCAGTACGACACCGGAGAGGTGCTGATGCTGGGCTGGATGGACGACGAGGCGCTGCACCGCACCCTGACCACCGGCCGCTGCACCTACTGGTCACGCAGCCGCCGGGAGTACTGGGTCAAGGGCGACACCTCCGGCCACTTCCAGTGGGTCAAGTCCGTCGCCCTCGACTGCGACGCCGACACCGTGCTGGTCAAGGTCGACCAGGTCGGCGCCGCCTGCCACACCGGCGCGCGCACCTGCTTCGACGCCGATGTGCTGCTCAAGGACGGCATCGACATGGGCAGCAGCGACATGGGCAGCGGCGACAAGGACGGCATCGACAAGGACGACATCGACAAGGACGGCGCCGATCCCGGCGTACCGGCCGTGGATCAGTAAGGTCAGCCGCCATGGACCTAGAGACGTTCCGCAAGCTCGCCACCGACCGCCGCGTCATCCCCGTCACCCGCAAGCTCCTCGCCGACGGCGACACTCCGGTCGCGCTCTACCGCAAGCTCGCCGCCGAGCGCACCGGCACCTTCCTGCTGGAGTCCGCGGAGAACGGCCGCTCGTGGTCCCGCTACTCCTTCGTCGGCGTCCGCTCCACCGGCACGCTCACCGAGCGCGACGGCCAGGCGCACTGGCTCGGCGTCCCGCCCGTCGGCGTCCCCGTGGACGGCGACCCGCTCGCCGCCCTGCGCGCCACCATCGAGACCCTGCACACGCCCCACCAGGAGGGCCTGCCGCCCTTCACCGGCGGCATGGTCGGCTATCTCGGCTACGACATCGTGCGCCGCCTGGAGAAGATCGGCCCCGGCGAGCGGGACGACCTGAAGCTGCCCGAGCTGACCATGCTGCTCACCAGCGACCTCGCCGTCATGGACCACTGGGAGGGCTCGGTCCTGCTGATCGCCAACGCGATCAACCACAACGACCTCGACACGGGCGTCGACGAGTCGTACGCCGATGCCGTGGCCCGTCTGGACGCCATGGAGGCCGACCTCTCCCGCGCGGTCGCCCAGCCGCCCGCCGTGCTCCCGCCCTCCGAACTGCCCGACTACACCGCGCTCTGGGGCGGCCCCGACTTCCAGGAGGCCGTCGAGGACATCAAGGAGCGCATCCGGGCGGGCGAGGCCTTCCAGGTCGTCCCCTCGCAGCGCTTCGAAACACCGTGCACGGCAAGCGCGTTGGACGTGTACCGGGTGCTGCGGGCGACCAACCCCTCCCCGTACATGTACCTGTTCCGCTTCGACGGCTTCGACGTCGTCGGCTCGTCCCCAGAGGCCCTGGTCAAGGTCGAGGACGGGCAGGCCATGGTCCACCCCATCGCCGGCACCCGGCACCGCGGGGCCACCCCGCAGGAGGACCAGGCCCTCGCCGACGAACTGCTGGCCGACCCCAAGGAGCGCGCGGAGCACCTGATGCTCGTCGACCTCGGGCGCAACGACCTCGGACGCGTCTGCGAGCCCGGCTCCGTCGAGGTCGTCGACTTCATGTCCGTCGAGCGGTACTCGCACGTCATGCACATCGTCTCGACGGTGACGGGGCGGATCGCCCAGGGCCGTTCGGCCTTCGACGTACTGACGGCGTGCTTCCCGGCGGGCACGCTCTCCGGCGCCCCCAAGCCGCGCGCGATGCAGATCATCGACGAACTGGAACCCTCCAGGCGCGGCCTGTACGGCGGTTGCGTCGGCTATCTCGACTTCGCCGGCGACTCCGACACCGCCATCGCCATCCGCACGGCCCTCCTCCGTGACGGCACTGCCTACGTCCAGGCGGGCGCCGGCATCGTCGCCGACTCCGACCCGGTCGCCGAGGACACCGAGTGCCGCAACAAGGCGGCGGCGGTCCTGCGGGCGGTGCACACGGCCAACCGGCTGGGCAAGTAGGGCGCTTCTCGCAGAATGGGGCGCTTCTCACTGAGCCCCGGGTGACGGTTCGCCCGGGGTTCACGCGATAGTGGAGTACGTGACTGCCGCACCTCACCCCCGTTCCGAAGCCGCAGGACCCGCCCGGGCCGGCCGCCTCAGTCTTGCTGTCGCTCTGCTGTGCGGTGCGCTCGGCGCGGCCGTCGCGTTGCTGGCCACCCGGCAGCAATGGTCGCAGGGCACCGCGACGGTGGCCGGCGGCGCCTTCCCGCTGACCGCCACGGGCAGCGACGTCACCGGCGTCCCCGCCGCCCTCGCCATAGTGGGCCTCGCCGCGCTCGTCGCCGTCTTCGCCGTCCGCCGGGCCGGCCGTTTCCTGGTAGCCGCCCTGCTCGCGCTCTCCGGCGCCGGCACGATCGCCGCGGCCCTGCTCGGTGCCTCCGACAGCTCCGCGCTCGACGAGAAGGCCGCGAAGGCCTCCGGCGACACCTCGGCCACCGTGGACGCGCTCTCCCACACCGCCTGGCCGTACGTCGCGGCCGCCGGCGGCGTCCTGCTCCTGCTCGCCGGACTGCTCGCCCTGCGCTACGGCCGCCTGTGGCCCGCGATGTCCGGCCGCTACGAACGCGACGGAGCCCCCCGCCCACGCCGTACCGCACGCGCCGTCGACCCGGACCGGCCCGAGGAGCTCTGGAAGGCCCTCGACCGGGGCGAGGACCCCACCGGAGCGTAGACGACAGGGCCCGGGGCCCGCCCGGTCCAGAACCGTGGGGCCGACCCCCGGACCGTCCCGCACGCGCGCGTGCGGGACAATGGACCATGAGCGTCCGGCTCAGACACGTACACAGCAACGAGGAGCAAGTCATGGCGGGCAGCAGCCACGGTCACACCCCGGCCGCCTGGACCGGTGTCACTATCGCGTTCATCGGTTTCTGCGTCTCGGGCGCCTTCATGGTGATGGCACAGCCGGCGGGCTTCTGGGCCGGCCTGGCGATCGTGGTCCTCGGTGGTGTCGTCGGCTGGATCATGCGGGCGATGGGCCTGGGCCAGCCGAAGAACGCCCACCCGGTGCACCACACGACCGGGGAGAAGCGCGAGCCGGCGAGCGTCGAGAGCTGACCTGAACTGTCTTCGAGGGGCGGCCCGAGCCGCCCCTCACGCGCGTCCGGGGGCCGCGCAGGGCACAATGCGAACGTGAACGCCGACAGCCAGGCCGACCGTCAGAAGGCGACTTCGTACACCGCCGTGCTGGGACGGCTGGCCGTCCCCGCGGGGGTGCTCGCGGCCGTGGCCGGGGCCTTCGCCTATGTGGGCACCGTGGACCCCAACGAAGCCGGTCACTATCCCGCCTGCCCGCTGCTGCGCTACACCGGCATCTACTGCCCCGGCTGCGGCGGGCTGCGCAGCGCGCACGCCTTCGTGCACGGAGATTTCACAGGAGCGCTCGGAGACAATGCTCTGGCCGTCGCGGGATACCTCGTCTTCGCGGTGGTGTGGACCGTCTGGGCGGTCCGCTCGCTGCGCGGACGGCCGCTGAGGATAGATCTCGGGCCGGTGCACCTGTGGAGTCTGGGCACGTTGCTGCTGGTCTTCACGGTTGTCCGGAACCTGCCGTTCGGCGACTGGCTACATCCTTGATCAACAGGCGAACGTCCATGTAGTGGGACCGGCGTCAACCGGATGCGAGGCCTACGCCTTCCTCCGGATACCATCACAGTGACCATCGGTTTCGTCTCATGAAGGCGGGCGGATGGCGGAAGCTCAACCGCTTGAACAGTCAGCTCAACCGCATGAACAGTCAACCGTCTGGAAGGGGGCCGCTCGCGTGAGTGTGCTCGACGAGATCATCGACGGAGTCCGTGCCGACCTCGCGGAGCGGCAGGCGCGCGTCAGCCTCGACGAGCTCAAGGAGCGCGCGGCGAAGGCTCCCGCGGCCAAGGACGGACTGGCCGCACTACGCGGCGAAGGCGTCAAGGTGATCTGCGAGGTCAAGCGCTCCAGCCCCTCCAAGGGCGCGCTGGCCGCGATCGCCGACCCGGCGGGCCTCGCCGCGGACTACGAGGCGGGCGGCGCGGCCATCATCTCCGTCCTCACCGAACAGCGCCGCTTCGGCGGCTCGCTGGCCGACCTGGAGGCGGTCCGCGCACGCGTGGACATCCCCGTGCTGCGCAAGGACTTCATCGTCACCTCGTACCAGCTGTGGGAGGCGCGGGCATACGGCGCCGACGTGGTGCTGCTCATCGTCGCGGCCCTGGACCAGTCGGCCCTGGAGTCCCTGATCGAGCGCGCCGAGTCCATCGGTCTCACCCCGCTGGTCGAGGTGCACGACGAGGACGAGGTCGAGCGCGCGGTGGACGCGGGCGCGAAGGTGATCGGCGTCAACGCGCGCAACCTGAAGACGCTCGAGGTCGACCGCACGACCTTCGAGCGGGTGGCGCCGGAGATCCCGGACAGCATCGTCAAGATCGCGGAGTCGGGCGTCCGCGGCCCGCACGACCTCATCGCGTACGCCAATGCCGGCGCCGACGCGGTTCTGGTCGGCGAGTCCCTGGTGACCGGCAAGGACCCGAAGACGGCGGTCGCCGACCTGGTCGCGGCGGGTGCGCATCCCGCATTGCGGCACGGCCGGGGCTGACGTCCCGATAAGGTTGGACCCGATGAGGCTCACGACCACCATGACGACCACGGATCGGTACGCCCGCCTCGCCCGCGGCTGCCGCCCCCGTGGCTGTCGCGCGCCCGCGAGGCGAGTGCACGGTCGACGGGTCCGGTACGTCATCGGTGACGAACCCGGCCAGGTGAACGGCATGCGATGGCAGCGCCCCGTCAGGGGCGCGGGGCCGTTCTGAACATGCGGCTCCGCCGCGTGGGCGCGATCAACCATGGACGGCCCGCGGCCGCCTGAAAAGCCCCGCCCCTACGGCGACTAGTGCATTCACACACACACTCACCGTGAGGTTTCCGCATGCCCAGCGAGTTCTTCATCCCCGACCCGGAGGGTCAAGTCCCCAGCGCCGAAGGCTACTTCGGCGCCTTCGGCGGCAAGTTCATCCCGGAGGCGCTCGTCGCCGCCGTGGACGAGGTCGCCGTCGAGTACGACAAGGCCAAGCACGACCCCGAGTTCGCCCGCGAGCTCGACGACCTGCTCGTCAACTACACCGGCCGGCCCAGCGCCCTCACCGAGGTCCCGCGGTTCGCCGAACACGCCGGTGGCGCCCGGGTGTTCCTCAAGCGCGAGGACCTCAACCACACCGGCTCCCACAAGATCAACAACGTGCTCGGCCAGGCCCTGCTCACCCGGCGCATGGGCAAGACGCGCGTCATCGCCGAGACCGGCGCCGGTCAGCACGGCGTGGCGACCGCCACCGCCTGCGCGCTGTTCGGCCTCGAGTGCACCATCTACATGGGCGAGATCGACACCAAGCGCCAGGCCCTGAACGTGGCCCGTATGCGCATGCTCGGCGCCGAGGTCATCGCCGTGAAGTCCGGCAGCCGCACGCTGAAGGACGCGATCAACGAGGCCTTCCGCGACTGGGTCGCCAACGTCGACCACACCCACTACCTCTTCGGAACCGTGGCCGGGCCGCACCCCTTCCCCGCCATGGTCCGCGACTTCCACCGCGTCATCGGCGTCGAGGCCCGCCGCCAGCTGCTGGAGCGCGCCGGGCGGCTGCCCGACGCGGCCGTCGCCTGCGTCGGCGGCGGCTCCAACGCCATCGGCCTCTTCCACGCCTTCATCCCCGACGAGGGCGTACGGCTCATCGGCTGTGAGCCCGCGGGCCACGGCATCGAGACCGGAGAGCACGCGGCGACCCTGTCCGCGGGCGAGCCCGGCATCCTGCACGGATCGCGCTCGTACGTCCTCCAGGACGAGGAGGGCCAGATCACCGAGCCGTACTCGATCTCGGCCGGACTGGACTACCCGGGCATCGGCCCCGAGCACTCCTACCTCAAGGAGACCGGCCGCGGCGAGTACCGCGCGGTCACCGACGACGCGGCCATGCAGGCGCTGCGCCTGCTGTCGCAGACCGAGGGCATCATCCCGGCCATCGAGAGCGCCCACGCGCTGGCCGGCGCCCTGGAGGTCGGCCGGGAGCTGGGCAAGGACGGGCTGGTCCTGGTCAACCTGTCCGGCCGCGGCGACAAGGACATGGACACCGCCGCCCGCTACTTCGGCCTGTACGACACCGACGCCGACGCCGAGGTCGCGGCCGACACCGACACTGACACCGCCGAGATCGAGGGGGACGCCAAGTGAGCGGCAACAGTGAGTTGTTGACGGACACCCTCGCCGCCGCCAAGGCCGAGGGCCGCTCCGCCCTCATCGCCTACCTCCCGGCCGGGTTCCCGACCGTGGACGGTGGCATCGAGGCGATCAAGGCCGTCTTCGACGGCGGCGCCGACATCGTCGAGGTCGGGCTGCCGCACAGCGACCCCGTCCTCGACGGACCGGTGATCCAGACCGCCGACGACATCGCCCTGCGGGGCGGCGTCAAGATCGCGGACGTCATGCGGACGGTCCGGGAGGCCCACGAGGCGACCGGCAAGCCGGTGCTCGTCATGACGTACTGGAACCCGATCGACCGCTACGGCGTCGAGCGCTTCACCGCCGAGCTCGCCGAGGCGGGCGGGGCGGGCTGCATCCTGCCCGACCTTCCTGTCCAGGAGTCGGCGCTGTGGAGGGAGCACGCGGAGAAGCACGGCCTGGCGACCGTCTTCGTCGTGGCCCCCAGCAGCAAGGACGAGCGGCTCGCGAAGATCACCGCGGCGGGCAGCGGCTTCGTCTACGCCGCCTCGCTGATGGGCGTCACCGGCACCCGCGAGTCGGTCGGCACGCAGGCCCAGGACCTGGTGCGGCGCACCCGGGCCACCGGCACCGACCTGCCGGTCTGCGTCGGGCTCGGCGTCTCCAACGCCGAGCAGGCCGCCGAGGTCGCCGGCTTCGCGGACGGCGTGATCGTCGGCTCTGCCTTCGTCAAGCGGATGCTGGACGCGCCGGACGACGCGGCCGGTGTCGAGGCCGTCCGCGCGCTCGCGGGTGAGCTCGCGCGGGGAGTGCGCCGCCAGGCGTGACGAACGCGGTATGTCATACAGGTCCCTCGTACGGGTGGACCTGGGGCCGGGGAGGCGCGGTGCGCCTCCCCGGTTCGTTCTGCGGGGTGTGAGCGACAAGAACCGTGAGGGAAAGCGCACCGCCCGCGAGCGGCTGGCGGTCGAGCGTGAGAAGCAGAAGGCCGCGGAGAAGCGACGCCGGGTGCTGATCGTGGGCGCGAGCGTGGTCTGCGTCCTCGGTCTCGCGGCGGTGATCGGCGTCGTCGCGGCGAACGCCGGCAAGGACGACGGCGGCGACTCCTCGGGCCCGGTCGTGGCGCCCTCCGGGGCGCAGGGCAAGGACGCACTGGCCATCCCGGTCGGCAAGGACAGCGCCAAGTCCACGCTCACGGTGTGGGAGGACTTCCGCTGCCCGGCCTGCAAGGCCTTCGAGACGGCGTACCGCCCGACGATCCACGAGCTGACCGAGGCCGGACAGCTGAAGGTGGAGTACCACTTGGTCACGCTCATCGACGGCAACATGGGCGGCACCGGCTCCCGCAACGCGGCCAACGCGGCGGCCTGCGCCCAGGACGCCGGCAAGTACCCCGCGTACCACGACGTGCTCTTCGACAACCAGCCCCAGGAAGTCGACGACGCCTACGCCAAGAACGACAAGCTGATCGAGCTGGCCGGCAAGGTCGACGGCCTGGACACCCCCGCCTTCCGCAAGTGCGTCGAGGACGGCACGCACAACAGCTGGGTCGCCAAGTCCCACGAGGCCTTCAACAAGGGCGGCTTCTCGGGCACACCGACCGTGCTGCTGGGCGACAAGAACATCTACCAGGACCGGACGATGACCCCGGCCAAGCTGAAGGAGATGGTGCAGCAGGCGGCCAAGGGGTAAGGCGCTTTCACACCCGCCCGTTATGGACCCGTAGCCGGGCCGCCCGCCGTGGGCCCGGCCCGGCAGGGTAGCGTCGACCTTGCCATGGAACTTGCCTACATTCCCAGCCCGTCGCGCGGGGTGATCCACCTCGGCCCCATTCCGCTGCGCGGCTATGCGTTCTGCATCATCATCGGCGTCTTCGTTGCCGTCTGGCTCGGCAACAAGCGCTGGATCGCCCGGGGCGGGCGGGCCGGCACGGTGGCCGACATCGCGGTCTGGGCCGTGCCGTTCGGCCTGGTCGGCGGTCGGCTCTACCACGTGATCACGGACTACGAGCTGTACTTCAGCGAGGGCCGTGACTGGGTGGACGCCTTCAAGATCTGGGAGGGCGGCCTCGGCATCTGGGGCGCGATCGCCCTCGGCGCGGTGGGCGCGTGGATCGGCTGCCGGCGCAGGGGCATCCCGCTGCCCGCGTGGGCCGACGCCCTCGCCCCCGGTATCGCCCTCGCCCAGGCGATCGGCCGCTGGGGCAACTGGTTCAACCAGGAGCTGTACGGGAAGCCGACCGACCTGCCCTGGGCCCTGGAGATCACCTCGTCGACGGACGGACGGGTGCCGGGCACGTACCACCCGACGTTCCTGTACGAGTCGCTGTGGTGCATCGGCGTCGCCGTCCTGGTCATCTGGGCGGACCGCCGCTTCAAGCTGGGCCACGGACGGGCGTTCGCGCTGTACGTCGCCGCGTACTGCTCGGGCCGCGCCTGGATCGAGTACATGCGCGTCGACGACGCCCACCACATCCTGGGCCTGCGGTTGAACGTCTGGACCGCGATGATCGTGTTCGTGCTCGCGGTGGTGTACTTCGTGCTGTCGGCGAAGAAGCGGCCCGGGCGGGAGACCGTGGTGGAGCCCGGCGCGGAGCGTCCTGCCTCCGGCGGTGAGGCCGATGGTGACGGTACCGCCGACGGTGAGATCGAGGCCTCCGACGCGGAGGCCGAGGAAAACGACGAGAAAGACGGGGCCGAGTCCGCGAAGAAGGCCTGAGGTTCGATCGTACGAAGATGAGGGCGCTCGGAGATTTCCGGGCGCCCTCGTTGCGTGTGGCCGACGGGTTTCGGCGGGTTCGGCACCGCCGGATGGCGCCGCGAAGGTGCTCGCCGTTGCGGCGGAGAAAGAGGTCAGTTTCGGCGGGCCAGTGACAGAGTTCGTTGGGCCGTCGCCACCACCGCCGCATCGATGAACGTGCCGTTCGGGAGGGCCTGGGCGCCCTGGTTCGTCGTTGCCGCCTTGATGATTTTCTCCGCTTCTTCCAGCTCCTTCTCCGTGGGGAGGTAGGCCCGTTCGATGACCGGGAGCTGGCGGGGGTGAATGGCGGCGCGGCCGAGGAAGCCGAGGGTGCGGCCGTGGGCGCAGCTCGCGGTCAGGCCCTCCAGGTCGCGGATGTCGGGGTGGACGGACTGGGGCGGTGGGGCCAGGCCCGCCGCCCTCGCGGCCACGATCACGCGGGAGCGGGACCAGTCGAGGCCCGCGTCGTCCCGTACGCCCAGGTCGGCCCGCAGGTCCGTCTCCCCGAGGGAAACGCCGCGCAGGGCGGGGTGGGCGGAGGCGATCGCGTGGGCGTGCTCTACGGCGAGGGCCGTTTCCAGGAGGGCGTAGAGCGGGGGAGCGCCTCCGTCGGTACGGGCCAGGTGGTCGGCGACGTGGATGATCTGCTCGGGGGAGGTCACCTTGGGCAGGCGCAGGCCTGAGAGGCCCGGGAGCGCGGCCAGCGCCCGCAGGTCCGCCGCCGCCGGCGGCCCGCCCAGGGCGTTCACCCGGACGTGGACCGGGACGGGCTGCGGTTCGGTGAGGAGTTCTGCGGTGGCCGTGCGGGCGTACTCCTTGCGGTCGGGGGCTACCCCGTCCTCCAGGTCGATCACGACGACGTCGGCGCCGGCGACGAGGGCCTTGGCGACCACGTGCGGGCGGTCGCCGGGGGCGTACAGCCAGGTGAGCGGGGGCGCTGTCATACGGCGCCCTCCTTGCGCAGGAGGTCTAGGTCGGCCTGTGCCAGGCCGAGTTCGGTGAGGACCTCGTCCGTGTCCGCGCCGTGCGGGCGGCCCGCCCAGTGGATCGCGCCGGGGGTGGAGGAGAGGCGGAAGAGCACGTTCTGCATGCGCAGGGGGCCCAGTTCGGGGTCGTCGACCGTGGTGACCGTGTTCAGAGCCTGGTACTGCGGGTCCGCCATCACGTCGCGTACGTCCTGGATGGGGGCCACCGCCGCCTCCGCTTTCTCGAAGGCCGCGAGGACCTCGGTGCGGGTGCGCTCGGCGATCCAGGCGCCGACCGCCTCGTCGAGGACGTCTGCGTGGGCGGCCCGGTCGGCGCCCGTGGCGAACCACGGCTCGTCGATCAGCTCCGGGCGGCCGACCAGGCGCATCACGCGCTCGGCGATCGACTGTGCGGAGGTGGAGACGGCGACCCAGGTGCCGTCGGCCGTGCGGTAGGTGTTGCGGGGGGCGTTGTTGGCGGACCGGTTGCCGGTGCGTTCCTGCATGTATCCGAGCTGGTCGTACCAGGTCGGCTGCGGGCCCAGCACGGTCAGGATCGGCTCGATGATCGCCATGTCGACGACCTGGCCCTCGCCGGTGCGCTCGCGGGCGGCGAGCGCCGTCATCACCGCGTACGCCGTCGCGAGACCCGCGATCGAGTCGGCGAGGCCGAAGGGCGGGAGCGTCGGGGGCGCGTCCGGTTCGCCGGTGATCGCGGCGAAGCCGCTCATCGCCTCGGCGAGGGTGCCGAAGCCGGGGCGGCGGGCGTAGGGGCCGAACTGGCCGAAGCCGGTGACGCGGGTGAGGACCAGGCGCGGGTTGGCGGCCGACAGCTCCTCCCAGCCGAGGTCCCATTTCTCCAGGGTGCCGGGGCGGAAGTTCTCGATGACGACGTCCGCGGACCGCGCGAGACGCAGGAGGGTGGTGCGGCCGCCGGGCTTGGACAGGTCGAGGGTGATCGTGCGTTTGTTGCGGCCCAGGAGCTTCCACCACAGGCCCACGCCGTTCTTCGACGGGCCGTGGCCGCGGGACGGGTCGGGTCTCGTGGGGTGCTCGACCTTGATGACCTCCGCGCCGAAATCGCCGAGCATGGTCGCGGCGAGGGGACCGGCGAAGAGGGTGGCGAGGTCGAGGACGCGGAGACCGGTGAGGGGGGCGGCGGTCATGCGGTGAACCTCGCTTCGATCTCGGAACGGTACGGCATGGACGCCGACGCGCCCGCCCGCTCCACGGACAGTGCGGCGGCCGCGGCCGCCCAGGCCAGCGCCTCGCGCATCGGGCGGGCCTCGCCGAGGGCGACGGCCAGGGCGCCGACGAAGGTGTCGCCCGCGCCGGTCGAGTCCACGGCGGTGACCTGCGGAGCGGGCACGGTGAACGGCTCGGCGCCACGGGCCGCGTACAGACTGCCCGCCGCGCCGAGGGTGACGACCACCTCCGGGACCTGGTCGAGCAGGGCGGTGGCCGCGGTGTGCGGGTCGGTGAAGCCGGTCAGTGTCGCCGCCTCGTGTTCGTTGGGCATCAACAGGTCGGTGGCCGCGAGGAGTTCGGGAGGCAGGGGCTGGGCGGGGGCGGGCGTGAGGATCGTACGGACGCCGTGGGCGCGGGCCGTGCGCGCGCCCACGAGGACCGCGGCCAGGGGGATCTCCAGCTGGAGGAGCAGCGCGTCGGCGGAGGCGATGAGGCCCTCGTCGCCGGGGGCTAGAAGATCACTGAAAATCTTGTTGAGGGCTGTCCGGCCGTGGGCCGGGCGGCCCTTTTCGCTATGTGGTGGCCGGGGTGAGGTGCCAGGTGGTGCCGGTCCGGGTGAGTCCGAGGTTGATCAGTCGGCGGAGGTTGAGGGCGGCGGCGCGGTGGTGCAGCCAGAGGTTGTTGGCGATGACGCCGCGGTGCGGGACGCGTCGGTTGCCCTTGGCGACCAGCCAGGCGATGGCGCGTTCGACCGGGGGCCGCCATCTGCGGTATTCGGCCTGCCAGGCCGGGTCGGCGGCGTCTCGGCGGGCGGCGGTCAGCAGTTCATGCTGGGGGTGGATGTTGAGGGTGCGTCCGGTCTTGGATGTGGTGCAGCGCTCGCGCAGGGGGCAGCCGACGCAGAGGCGTTTGAACTGGGCGGTGCGGGCCCCGTCGGCTTTGATCTGGCCGAGGTTGGCGGTTCGTCCGGCTGGGCAGGTCGCGGTGCCGGCGGCTGGGTCGATGCGGAAGTCGTCGATGGTGAAGCCGTCGGGGATCACCTGCCGCAGCGGCGGTGGCTTGATGACCAGGGTGTGGCCCGCGGCCTGCAACTGTTCGCGCAGCTCGCCGGTGCCGTAGGCGGAGTCGCCGAGCACGGTTAACTCGCCGTCCTCCCCGTCCAGCAGATCACGGGCAACGGCCGCTTCGTGGTTGCCGGGACCATAGCCGCCGGTGACAGCGACGGCGGTGAACAGCCCGCTCTCCGGCTCGAAGGAGACGTGTCCTTTGAATCCGTCCTGGTGGCGGGTGCGGTTTTTGTGGATGTGCCGGGCGTCGGGATCGACGGTGGACACCGTCCGGTCGGGCGCGGTGCGCCGGGCGATGCGCCAGCGGCCATCGCGTCCGTCGGAGTCCTCGGCCGGTTCCACATCCTGCCCGGCGACCAGGGCCAGCAGGCCCATCGCGTTCGCGGCCTTCTCGCCCAGCTCACGATCGGGCAGGCGCCCGAGCAGGTTGAGGGCGTCGGTGACCAGCGCATCCACCAGCGCAGCGCGCGCCTGCTCGTCGTTCCAGGCGATCTTCGGTTTGCCCGGGTCGGTGTAGTCGTGCGCGCGGCAGTGCTCCGCGGCGGCCTCCTGGGCTCCAGGGACATCACGGATCACCCGGCGGATCGCGGAGACGATCTGGGTGACGGTGTCCTGGGTGGCCACCGCGTCATCGAGGACGGTGGAGTCCACAGCACGCCGCTGCTTGCCCTTGAGCACCCCGGTCGCGGCCACGACCTCCTTGACCTTGGTGAAAATCCGCATCGGCTCGGCCGAGTGGCGCAGCCGGCGCCTGAAGTACGTCAGCAGCGACGGATCGAACGCCATGTCGTACAAGCCCAGCCCACAGGCCGCTTTCCACCGCAGATCACACCGCAGTTCCTGGACCGTCTCGAAGTCCGACAGCCCCTGCAGGCTCTGCAGCACCACGGTGGCGGCCAGGACCTGCGGCGGCAGACTCGGACGGCCGTTGGACGACGGGTACATGTCCGCGAACATCGACGGCGGGAACAGTGCCTCCCGGTGCTCGGCCAGAAACGCAAATACGCTCCCGGCCGGGATCAACTCCCGGCAGGTCTCCCACACATCCGGCCCGACCATCTCCCCGGCCCATTCCCCCTGCATGCCTACAAGACTGACCCCGGCCCTACCGGGCCGGGGCCAGAACCCGCAACATTTTCAGTGATCTTCTAGGTGGTCGACTGTGCAGTTGGCGCCGGGGATCACGACGATCGCGTTGCCGCCCTCGTCGTCCACGACGATGTGCGCCGTGCCGGAGGGGCCCTCGGTGGTGCGGAGGTGGTCGGTGGTCACGCCCGAGTCTTCGAGCGTGGAGCGGAGGCGGGCGCCGAAGGGGTCGTTGCCGACCGCGCCGATCATCGAGACGGTGGCGCCCGCGCGGGCGGCGGCGATCGCCTGGTTGGCGCCCTTGCCGCCGGGGATCGTACGGAACGCCCGGCCGGTGACTGTTTCGCCGCGCTGGGGCGCCTTCTCGACGTAGGCGACCAGGTCCATGTTCGTGCTGCCGAGTACGGCGATGTGGGTCATGGGCGGGGGGCCTCCCGGGGGGTGAGGGCGTGGGTGAGGTGCGCGAGGGTGTCGAAGCCGATGCCGTTGAAGTCCGCGATGGAGGTGGACAGGCGGTTCTTGAGGGGGGCCGTCCAGCGGTGGGGGAGGGCGGAGGGGGTGCCGGCGAGGAGGGCGGCGATGCTGCCGGCCGTGGCGCCGTTGGAGTCGGTGTCCCAACCTCCCGATACGGCACGGCAGATGGAGCCGGTGAAGTCGCCGTCCGCGTGGGTGAGGGCGGCGGTGATCAGGGCGGTGTTGGGGATGGCGTGGACCCAGTGGTGGGTGCGGGAGTAGGTGGCGTGGAGTTCGTCCACGACCGTGTCGAAGTCCTCGTGGGTTTGGGCGAGTTGAAGGGCGTGGTGGATGGCTTGGGCCAGGCGGGAGGCCGGGGGGACGACCGTGAGGCCGGTGCGGAGTGCGGTGTGGATGTCGGGGGTGGCGCTGTCGGTGTCGGTGTCGGTGTCGGTGTCGGTGTCTGTGCCGGTGGTCGTGGCTGTGGCGGCGGTGGCGATGGTGGCCGCGATGAACATCGCCGCGTAGACGCCGTTGGCGGTGTGGGTGAGGGTGGCGTCTTTGTGGGCCTGTTCGGCGGCGGCCGCGGGGTTGCCGGGGTTTGTCCAGCCGTGGATGTCGGCTCGGATCAGGGCGCCGATCCATTCGCGGAAGGGGTTGCGGTGGCGGGCCGTGCGTGGGGGTTCGAGGCCGGTGAGGAGGTTGCGGTAGGCGATGCGTTCCGCGGTGAAGGTGCGGCCGGCGGGGAGTTCGTCGAGCCAGAGGGTGGCTACGTCCGTGGTGGTGAAGGTTTTGCCGTGGCGTTGGAGTAGGAGGAGGTTGAGGAGGGGGTAGTTGAGGTCGTCGTCCTCGGGCATGCCGTCGATGTTTTCGGCGAGGGAGGTTTTGGCTGAGCGGCGGTTCCAGGGGTACTTCGTTGCCAGGTCTTCGGGGAGGCCTTGGGCTGTGAAGTACGTGGTGAGGGGCCAGTTGCCGGTTGCTTTGGCTAGGTGGCGGATGCCGTCCAAGGGGAGCTTTTCCACTGGTTTGCCCAGGAGGCAGCCGGTGGCTCTGCCCAGCCAGGCTGCTTCCAGGCCGGCCTGGGTGGGGGCTGGGCGGGGGTGGGTCGCGCGGCCCGGCGTTGACGGGGTGCCGCCTCTCTTTGGGTCGGGAGCCGCCCCAGCGGCACGACTGCCCGCAGCTGGGGCTGGCCAGGCTGGACAGCTCGCTTTGATCTTCGCGAGGTCGGTCGGCTCCTCGTCCACCAACCTGCTGGGCAACTCGGCCAGTTCGTCCAATAGGTCTTCTGCGAGTTGCCGTAGGTACCTGGACGCCGGCTCTGCTGATGCGCCCGCTCGTAGGGGGGCCTCCTCGCCACCCGCCGCCCTCCACCTCGCCGCGATCGCCGAAGGCTCTCGGCCGTCCTGGGTGGCCTGGCGGAGTTCGTGGCCCAGTAGGTCCTCTGGTTGGACCCAGGTCAGTCGGAGCATCTCGGGCCTCCGAGCTGGGTGAACGCTGCCTCGTGCGTGCGGCGTCGGTGTGCGTCTCGTTCGAAGATCTCGCGGGTCACGGCCGTGAGGGTCGTCGCCGGTTCCCACAGGTCCAGGCGGCTTGCCTCCGACACTTGTTTCGCCCAGTCCTCCGGGGGCGGTGAGCCCAGGGCGCCTGCCAGTGCGCCGGCCATCGTGGCGGTGGAGTCGCAGTCGCGGCCGTAGTTGACGGAGCCGAGGACGGCTTGGCGGTAGTCGCCGCCGGAGACCAGCAACATGCCCAGGGCGACGGGGAGTTCCTCGATCGCGTGCAGGCGGGAGGGGCGACGGGCGCCCAGGGAGGGGGAGCGGTAGTCGGGGCCCACCGTGTCGTAGGGGGTGACCGCTTCCCTGAGCGGGGTCAGTGCCGACTCGAAGTCCGTGTGGTGGGAGGCCGTTTCGCAGACCTGCTCGATCGCGGCCCGGGTGCCGTCCTTCGCCAGGGAGAGGCAGGTGGACACGATCGAGTCCGGGGTCGCCCCTGGCGTGCTCGCCGCTGCCACCGCCGCCGCGAAGACGCCCGCCGCCTCGCGGCCGTACGACGACTGGTGGGCGCCGGCGATGTCGAGGGCCTCGGCGTAGGCGGCCGGCGGGTTGGCCGCGTTGACCAGGCCGACCGGGGCCATGTACATCGCGGCACCGCAGTTGACGATGTTGCCGGCGCCTGCCTCGCGGGGGTCGATGTGGCCGTAGTGGAGGCGGGCCACCAGCCATTTCTCCGCCAGGAAGACTCGGTGGAGGGGGAGCGCCTCCGCTTCCAGTTCCGGGATCCAGCGCGGGTTCGTCATCAGGTCCGGGACCAGGTGGTCGGCGATCGCGTAGGCGTCCAGGTGGTCGCGGACGGTCGCGTACACCTGTACCAGCGCGTGCGTCATCAAGGTGTCGTCGGTGACGTGGCCGTCGCCCTTGTGGTACGGCGCGATGGGGCGGGCGGTGCGCCAGGCGTCGCCGTTCCAGGGGCCGACGATGCCGTGGACGCGGCCGCCGTGGCGTTCGGCGATCTGCTCGGGGGAGTAGCCCTCGACGGGGCCGCCGAGTGCGTCGCCGACGGCGGCTCCGACGAGCGCGGCGGTGATCCGTTCGTCCAGACCTGCCTCTTGACTTTCTGCTCCTTTGGGCGTCATGCCCGAATCATCCTCCTGGTGGGGCCGGTTGCGTGGCTTCCAGGAGTTCGGCGAGTTCCACCAGGTCCGTGTCGGTGAGCCGGGGGAGTACGCAGCCGGAGAGGGTGCGGCAGGTCTCGCGCCAGGAGGCGGGGATGGACGCGCCGCCGCCCAGTGCGCCGGTGAGAGCTCCCGCCAGCGCCGGTGCGGAGTCGGCGACCCGGGAGAGGCAGGCCGCTGCCGGGACCGCTTCCGCGATCCGGCCGTGTGCCGCGACGGCCAGGGCCAGGGCGACCGGGACCGTTTCGGCGGCGGCGATGCCGTAGCTGTAGACGTGGTCGACGATCTGGTGTTCGAGCAGGGGGATCAGGGCGAAGGCGCTGTCGGCGTCCTGGGCCAGCTTCAGTGCGTGGCGGGTGTTGCGGCCGATCTCCGTCTCCTCGGGGAGTTCGGCGAGGGCGGCTGTCACGCAGGCCTGCGCCCTGGCGCCGACGAGGGCGAGCGCCACTGCCGCCGCCATGGCACGGGCGCCGTGCACTCCGTCGCCGTCCTGGGTGTAGCGGGCGTCGAACTCGGCCAGGTCGGCGGCGAGTCGGGGGTCGCCGGGGTGGGCCACGGCCAGGACGCAGGCCCGGACGCAGGCGGCGTCGTCGAAGTAGTGCGGGTTGTCGTGGCCGGTGGCGGGCGGGCGTAGGCCGGTGGCGAGGTTGCCGAGGCCGGCGCGGACGGAGATGCGGGCGCGGAGGGGGAGGACGGCGGATTCGATCTCGGGGGCGCGGTCTGCTGCCGCTGCTACTTCGCTGGCCACGGCGTTCCAGGTCAGGTCGATCGCGGCGCGGGTACGGCGTTCTCGGCTGAGGTCGCCGAGGGCGGTGTCGTCGCCGGATCGCAGGAGGGCCTCCGCGGCGAAGGCCGCCCACTCGGCGTCGTCGGACGGGCCCAGGCGGAGGGGTTCGGGGGGTTGGTTCAGGGCGATGGGGACGGGGAGGGTGGTCGTCGCGTTCTGTTCCGCGAAGGTGTCGAGTTCGCGGGTGAGGCGGCGGGTCCAGTCGGGCATACGGGCGGCTCGGTGGCGGGCGGCGGGCCAGCCGGCGGCGTCGCCTGCGGCCAGGCCCAGCAGGAGGCCTTCGATGCGGTGGGGGTGGGTGCGGGTGTGAGTGGCCTCGGCTTCGCCTTCGGCCTTGTTGTTCCCACCCGCACCACCCGTACTACTTTCGTTGTCGGGGACGGGTGGCCCCTGTGGGGCGTCCCCGCCGTCGGCGGCCGCGGGTTCGAGCAGGGCCGCCGTGGTCGTTGCCTCGTCCCACGGGCCGGGCGGCTTCACGACGGCACCTCTGCCTCGTCGTCCGCCGCCGGGCTGAAGGCGCGCGGACCTGGTGGCGGCCACGTATCCCGACCCGCGCCCCACCTCCCGCCCTCCCCCGGCGTCAGCAACTCAGCCACCTCCAGCACGTGGTGCCCCGCCATCGACGGCAGACAGCTGCCCCGCGCCGGGCCGATCGCCGCGGCCCAGTCGGCCGGGATCGCGGACGCGCCCTGTGTCGCGCCCGCCAGGGCGCCCGCCACCGCCGCCGTGGTGTCGGCGTCGCGGCCCATGTTGACGGCTGTCAGGACGGCCTGGACGAAGTCGCCGTCGGCTGCCGCGTAGGCGCCGAAGGCGAGGGCGACCGCCTCGGGGGCCAGGTCGGTCCACGGGTAGCCGCCGATGACGACGGCGGAGCGGACGGCGCGTTCGCCTCGGTGGGCGACGGCCACCGCCCGGCGCAGCGAGCGGGCCGTCCAGGAGTCGTCGGGGACCACCGCCAGGGCCGAGGCCACCACGGCGATCGTCGGCGCTCCCGCCATCGCCGCCGCGACCCCGGCCGCCACCGCCTGGCCGCCGTAGATGCCCTCGCCGTCGTGGCTCACCGAGCCGTCGATGGCCACCAGGCGGGCGGCCTCGGCGGGGCGGCCCGCCGCGAAGACGCCGAACGGGGCCGCGCGCATCGCCAGGCCGTCGCTCCACGCGTGGCGGTGCTGGGCCGAGATGGGGGCCGCCAGGCCCCGGCGCAGGTTCTCCAGCGTGCCGCGTTCGCTGAAGCCCGCGCCCCGGAACGGGCCCTCGTCGCGGTCCGCGATCCACGCGTGCCAGGCCGCCTCCACGTGCGCCGGGGTGAGGCCCGAGCCGTGCCGGGCCAGCAGGAGGCCCGAGAAGATCGCGTACTCGGTGTCGTCGGTGCCGGACGGGTCGTCGGCGACGTAGCCGGTGATACGGCCCCAGCGGGCGCGGATCTCGGAGGGCTTCAGGTTCTCGGCCGGGGCTCCCAGGGCGTCCCCGACGGCCAGGCCGAGCAGGGCGCCGCGGGCCCGCTCGCGGAGTTCGGCGGTGTCCCCGGGCGCCGGGACCGAGGGAATGCAGGCGATCGATGCCATACGCGGCCTCTCCTCCGGGGGCTTCGCACAAGGCGCGGAGCCCTTTGCGGATGTGTCCCACCGGAGCGGTTCGCCAGAGCCTCGGCGACCTCAGCATCACCCGGTCGACATCTGTGCACCACCTCGTTCGGATGAGCACCCGAGGGTAAAAGCGCAGGTTAGTCCAGCCTTTCCTTGCTGGCGGAGGGGAATGGGGCGCCGTAGTGTTGGTGTTGTCAAAAAGTAGAACCCGTCCAAGTAGGCACTCTGGGGGACCGGTATGGCCATCATCGAGACCGATGCGGCGCTGCACGAGGCGCACCGCGACAACCACACGCACCGGGATGTGAACGGCGGCTGGCTGCGCCCCGCCGTGTTCGGTGCGATGGACGGTCTGGTCTCCAACCTCGCCCTGATGACGGGTGTCGCGGGGGGATCGGTCAGTCATCACACGATCGTGCTGACCGGGTTCGCGGGGCTCGCCGCCGGCGCCTTCTCCATGGCCGCCGGGGAGTACACGTCCGTGGCCTCGCAACGCGAGCTCGTCGAGGCGGAGCTGGATGTGGAGCGGCGGGAGCTGAGAAAGCACCCCAAGGACGAGGAGGCCGAGCTCGCCGCGCTGTACGAGGGGCGGGGTGTCGAGCCGGGGCTGGCCCGGGAAGTGGCCAAGCAACTGTCCCGTGATCCCGAGCAGGCGCTGGAGATCCACGCGCGCGAGGAGTTGGGCATCGATCCCGGGGATCTGCCGTCGCCGCTGGTCGCCGCCGTCTCCTCGTTCGGATCGTTCGCGCTGGGCGCCCTGCTCCCCGTACTGCCGTATCTGCTCGGTGCCACCTCCCTGTGGCCCGCCGTGCTGCTCGCGCTGCTCGGGCTCTTCGCATGCGGTGCCGTGGTGGCCAAGGTGACGGCGCGCACCTGGTGGTTCAGCGGGCTGCGGCAGCTCGCTCTCGGTGGCGCGGCGGCCGGTGTGACGTACGCCCTGGGCAGTTTGTTCGGAACCGCCGTAGGATAGGTCGGCTACAAGTTATGCGTTGGGCCGCATAAGTAGCCGTTACTCGCTGGTTTCGAATGCTTAACCACGGGGCATGAGCCGTAAGCGCTGTGGGCAATGAGGCCCGCGGCGCACCCGCGGGGTCGGCGACGACGCTTTCCCCGCCGTGTCGGGCCGACGGGCATCGATCTGACCGATCGATCCGTTTTGGTCCCCCAATACTTCACGCCGCCGAGCGCGGTACCCCCGCCGCGCACCTACGGCGTCCGCATGTTGGAACGGAATATCCCGGTTCCCGAGAACCGCTCCATCATGTAACCTGCACGAAATTTTGCACTCACGCAGAGGGCCAACGTCGTCCCTCGGCAATCTGCATATGCCACATGACGACGACGGGAGAGCCGATGCGTACGCCGCGCCAGCCGTCCCAGCACTCCACGAATGGCCGGAACCGGTCCTTCATGGATGCTCGCCCTGCTGCGCAGGGTATGTACGACCCCCGCAACGAGCACGACGCCTGTGGCGTCGGCTTCGTGGCCACCCTCACCGGCGAGGCGAGCCATGCGCTGGTCGAGCAGGCGCTGACCGTTCTGCGCAACCTGGAACACCGCGGTGCCACCGGCTCCGAGCCCGACTCGGGTGACGGCGCGGGCATCCTGTCCCAGGTACCGCACGCCTTCTTCCGCGAGGTGGCCGAATTCGAGCTGCCCGAGGCGGGTGCGTACGCCGTCGGTATCGCCTTCCTGCCGGAGGACTCCGCCGCGGAAGCCGTCTCGCGGATCGAGACGATCGCCGCTGAGGAGGGCATGACCGTCCTCGGCTGGCGCGAGGTGCCCGTCGCTCCCGAACTCCTCGGCGCCACCGCCCGCTCGACGATGCCCCTCTTCCGGCAGATCTTCGTCGCTGGGGGCCCCTCCCGGACGGAGTCTGGGGGAGGTTCCACCGTGCCCGCCACGGACATCGCCCTGGACCGCAAGGCGTTCGTGCTGCGCAAGCGCGCCGAGCGCGAGGTGGACGTCTACTTCCCCTCCCTCTCCGCGCGGACCATCGTCTACAAGGGCATGCTGACCACCGGCCAGCTGGAGCCCTTCTTCCCGGACCTGTCCGACCGCCGCTTCGCGTCGGCCATCGCGCTGGTGCACTCGCGGTTCTCGACGAACACGTTCCCGTCGTGGCCCCTGGCTCACCCGTACCGCTTCGTCGCGCACAACGGTGAGATCAACACCGTCAAGGGCAACCGCAACTGGATGGCGGCCCGCGAGTCCCAGATCGTCTCGGATCTGTTCGGTGACCAGGACACGATCGACCGGGTCTTCCCGATCTGCACGCCCGACGCCTCCGACTCGGCGTCCTTCGACGAGGTCCTCGAACTCCTGCACCTGGGCGGCCGTTCGCTGCCGCACTCCGTGCTGATGATGATCCCGGAGGCGTGGGAGAACCACGACTCCATGGACCCGGCCCGGCGCGCCTTCTACCAGTTCCACTCCACGATGATGGAGCCCTGGGACGGCCCGGCCTGCGTCACCTTCACCGACGGCAAGCAGGTCGGCGCGGTCCTCGACCGCAACGGTCTGCGCCCCGGCCGCTACTGGGTCACCGACGACGGCCTCGTCGTCCTCGGCTCCGAGGTCGGCGTCCTCGACATCGACCCGTCCAAGGTCGTCCGCAAGGGCCGCCTGCAGCCCGGCCGTATGTTCCTCGTCGACACCGTCGAGCACCGCATCATCGAGGACGACGAGATCAAGGCCGAGCTCGCCGCCGAGAAGCCGTACGCGGAATGGCTGGAGGCCGGCGAGATCGAGCTGTCCGACCTGCCCGAGCGCGAGCACATCGTGCACACGCACGCCTCGGTCACCCGCCGCCAGCAGACCTTCGGCTACACCGAGGAGGAGCTGCGCGTCATCCTGGCGCCGATGGCCAAGGCCGGTGCCGAGCCGATCGGGTCGATGGGCACGGACTCGCCGATCGCCGCGCTGTCGGACCGTCCGCGCCTGCTCTTCGACTACTTCACCCAGCTGTTCGCGCAGGTCACCAACCCGCCGCTGGACGCCATCCGGGAAGAGCTGGTCACCAGCCTGCGCTCGTCCCTCGGCCCCGCGGGCAACCTCCTCGAGCCGACGGCCGCTTCGTGCCGCTCGGTCACCCTGCCCTTCCCGGTGATCGACAACGACGAGCTGGCCAAGCTCATCCACATCAACGCCGACGGCGACATGCCGGGCTTCAAGGCCGCGACCCTGTCCGGTCTCTACCGGGTGCACGGTGGCGGTGACGCCCTCGCCGCGCGCATCGAGGAGATCTGCGCCGAGGCCGACGCCGCCATAGAGAACGGCGCCCGTCTGATCGTCCTGTCGGACCGCCACTCGGACGCCGAGCACGCGCCGATCCCGTCGCTGCTGCTCACCGCGGCCGTCCACCACCACCTCATCCGCACCAAGCAGCGCACCCAGGTGGGTCTGCTGGTGGAGGCCGGTGACGTCCGCGAGGTCCACCACGTCGCCCTGCTCATCGGCTTCGGCGCCGCGGCGGTCAACCCGTACCTGGCGATGGAGTCCGTCGAGGACCTGGTCCGCGCAGGGACGTTCCTCCCCGGCATCGAGCCCGAGCAGGCCATCCGCAACCTGATCTACGCGCTCGGCAAGGGCGTGCTGAAGGTCATGTCCAAGATGGGCATCTCCACCGTCGCCTCCTACCGCGGCGCCCAGGTCTTCGAAGCGGTCGGCCTCGACGAGCAGTTCGTCAACAAGTACTTCAGCGGCACGGCCACCAAGATCGGCGGCGTCGGCATCGACGTCATCGCCAAGGAGGTCGCCGCCCGGCACGCCAAGGCATACCCGGCCTCCGGCATCGCGCCGGCCCACCGCGCCCTCGACATAGGCGGCGAGTACCAGTGGCGCCGCGAGGGCGAGCCGCACCTGTTCGACCCGGAGACGGTCTTCCGCCTCCAGCACTCCACGCGCACCGGCCGCTACGACATCTTCAAGAAGTACACGGAGCGCGTGAACGAGCAGTCCGAGCGCCTGATGACGCTGCGCGGTCTGTTCGCCCTAAAGACATATAAGAACGGCAAGAGCGACCGGCAGCCGATCTCCGTCGACGAGGTCGAGCCGGTCAGCGAGATCGTCAAGCGCTTCTCCACCGGCGCCATGTCGTACGGCTCCATCTCCAAGGAAGCCCACGAGACGCTCGCCATCGCCATGAACCAGCTGGGCGGCAAGTCCAACACCGGTGAGGGCGGCGAGGACGCGGACCGTCTGTACGACCCGGCGCGCCGTTCGTCGATCAAGCAGGTCGCCTCCGGCCGCTTCGGTGTGACCTCCGAGTACCTGGTCAACGCCGACGACATCCAGATCAAGATGGCCCAGGGCGCCAAGCCCGGCGAGGGCGGCCAGCTGCCCGGCCACAAGGTGTACCCGTGGGTGGCCAAGACCCGGCACAGCACCCCCGGTGTCGGCCTGATCTCGCCACCGCCGCACCACGACATCTACTCCATCGAGGACCTGGCCCAGCTGATCCACGACCTCAAGAACGCGAACCCGCAGGCGCGGATTCACGTCAAGCTGGTCTCCGAGGTCGGCGTCGGCACGGTCGCCGCGGGTGTCTCCAAGGCCCACGCGGACGTCGTGCTCATCTCCGGCCACGACGGCGGTACGGGTGCCTCGCCGCTGACCTCGCTCAAGCACGCGGGCGGTCCGTGGGAGCTCGGCCTCGCCGAGACCCAGCAGACGCTGCTGCTCAACGGCCTGCGCGACCGCATCGTCGTACAGACCGACGGCCAGCTGAAGACCGGCCGTGACGTGGTCATCGCCGCGCTGCTCGGCGCCGAGGAGTTCGGTTTCGCGACCGCGCCGCTCGTCGTCTCCGGCTGCGTCATGATGCGCGTCTGCCACCTGGACACCTGCCCGGTCGGCATCGCCACCCAGAACCCGACCCTGAGGGACCGGTTCACCGGCAAGGCCGAGTACATCGTGAACTTCTTCCGGTACATCGCCGAAGAAGTCCGCGAGATCCTCGCCGAGCTGGGCTTCCGCTCCATCGAGGAGGCCGTCGGCCACGCCGAGACGCTCGACGTCACGCGTGCCGTCGACCACTGGAAGGCGCAGGGCCTGGACCTGTCCCCGCTGTTCTACGTGCCGGAGCTGCCCGAGGGCACCCCGCTCCACCAGGTGATCGCGCAGGACCACGGCCTGGAGAAGGCGCTCGACAACGAGCTGATCAAGCTCGCCGGCGACGCCCTGGCCGCGGACTCCGCCACCGACGCCCAGCCGGTGCGCGCCCAGGTCGCCATCCGCAACATCAACCGCACGGTCGGCACCATGCTCGGCCACGAGGTGACGAAGAAGTTCGGCGGGGCGGGTCTGCCCGACGACACCATCGACATCACCTTCACCGGCTCGGCGGGCCAGTCCTTCGGCGCCTTCCTGCCGCGCGGTGTCACGCTGCGCCTGGAGGGCGACGCCAACGACTACGTCGGCAAGGGCCTCTCCGGCGGCCGGGTGATCGTGCGCCCGGACCGGAACGCCGACCACCTCGCCGAGTTCTCGACGATCGCGGGCAACACCATCGCGTACGGCGCGACCGGCGGCGAGCTGTTCCTGCGCGGCCGGACGGGCGAGCGGTTCTGCGTCCGCAACTCCGGCGCCACCGTGGTGTCCGAGGGCGTGGGCGACCACGGCTGCGAGTACATGACCGGCGGCCACGCGGTGGTCCTCGGCGAGACCGGGCGCAACTTCGCGGCCGGCATGTCCGGCGGCATCGCGTACGTCATCGACCTGAACCGCGACAACGTCAACGTCGGCAACCTGGGCGCGATCGAGGCCCTGGACGACGACGACAAGCAGTGGCTGCACGACGTGGTGCGCCGCCACGCCGAGGAGACCGGCTCCACGGTCGCCGAGAAGCTGCTCGCCAACTGGGACGCGTCCGTGGAGCGTTTCAGCAGGATCATCCCCAGCACGTACAAGGCAGTGCTCGCCGCCAAGGACGCCGCCGAGCGAGCCGGTCTCTCCGAGACCGAGATCACCGAGAAGATGATGGAGGCGGCGACCAATGGCTGATCCCAAGGGCTTTCTCAACCACGGCCGCGAGGTCGCCAGGACCCGCCCCGTCGACGAGCGCGTCAAGGACTGGAACGAGGTCTACGTCCCCGGCTCCCTGCTGCCGATCATCAGCAAGCAGGCCAGCCGGTGCATGGACTGCGGCATCCCGTTCTGCCACAACGGCTGTCCGCTGGGGAACCTGATCCCCGAGTGGAACGACTACGCCTACCGCGAGGACTGGGCGGCCGCCTCGGAGCGCCTGCACGCGACGAACAACTTCCCGGAGTTCACCGGGCGGCTGTGCCCGGCCCCGTGCGAGTCGGCGTGTGTGCTGGGCATCAACCAGCCGGCGGTCACCATCAAGAACGTCGAGGTCTCGATCATCGACAAGGCGTGGGAGACCGGTGACGTCGCCCCGCAGATCCCGGAGCGCCTGTCCGGCAAGACGGTCGCGGTCATCGGCTCCGGCCCGGCGGGCCTGGCCGCCGCCCAGCAGCTGACCCGGGCCGGTCACACGGTCGCCGTCTACGAGCGCGCGGACCGCATCGGAGGGCTCCTCCGGTACGGCATCCCCGAGTTCAAGATGGAGAAGCGGCACATCAACCGCCGTATCGAGCAGATGCGCGCGGAGGGCACCCGCTTCCGCACCGGCATCGAGATCGGCCGCGACCTGAAGGCGACGGACCTGAAGAAGCGGTACGACGCGATCGTCATCGCCGCCGGTGCGACGACCGCCCGTGACCTCCCCGTCCCCGGCCGTGAGCTCAAGGGCATCTACCAGGCCATGGAGTACCTGCCCCTGGCCAACAAGGTGCAGGAGGGCGACTACGTGGCGCCCCCGATCTCGGCCGAGGGCAAGCACGTCGTGGTCATCGGCGGCGGCGACACCGGCGCCGACTGCGTGGGCACCGCCCACCGTCAGGGCGCGGCCTCCGTCACGCAGCTGGAGATCATGCCCCGCCCGAACGACGACCGGAACCCGGTCGCCCAGCCGTGGCCGACCTTCCCGATGCTCTACAAGGTCACCTCCGCGCACGAGGAGGGCGGCGAGCGGATCTACTCCGTCTCCACCACCCACTTCGAGGGCGACGAGGACGGCAACGTCCAGTGGCTGCACCTCACCGAGGTCGAGTTCGTCGAGGGCAAGCTGACCCAGAAGCCGGGCACGGAGCGCAAGATCCCCGCCCAGCTGGTGACACTGGCGATGGGCTTCACCGGTACCGACCGCGACAACGGTCTCGTGGACCAGTTCGGCCTGGACCTCGACGAGCGCGGCAACATCGCCCGCGACGCCGACTTCCAGACCAACGTGCCGGGCGTGTACGTCGCCGGTGACGCGGGCCGTGGCCAGTCGCTGATCGTGTGGGCGATCGCCGAGGGCCGCTCGGCCGCCCGCGGTGTGGACCGCTTCCTGACCGGTGGCAGCGAACTGCACGCCCCGATCCGGCCGACCGACCGCTCGCTGATGGTCTGATCCCGCCGGATCACACAGACGTCCCGTACAAAGGCGTACGGAACACCAGACGGCGCCTGCCCCACAGTCCCCGACCGGACGACCGGGCAGGCGCCGCCGCATGTGTGTGACAGGGTGGGGCCCATGGCCGCGATCAGTCTCAGCAAGGTGGAGGAGACCGCGCCCGCGCTGGTCAGCCTGTACAAGAGCGCCGGGGTGTCCCTCACGAAACACGGGCTGGACGGCCTGCGGGCCGCGGTCTACCTCGTCGTCGACTACTCCGGGTCCATGCGGCCGTACTACAAGGACGGCAGCGTGCAGGAGCTCGCCGACCGGGTGCTCGGACTGTCGGCGCACCTCGACGACGACGGAACCGTGCCGGTGGTGTTCTTCTCGACGGAGGTGGACGCGGTCACCGGCATCTCGCTCGCCGACCACCGGGGCCGGATCGAACGGATCGTGGCCGGCCTCGGGCACATGGGCAAGACCGGCTACCACCTCGCGATGGACGCCGTCATCGACCACTACCTCGACAGCGGTTCCAAGGCCCCCGCCCTCGTCGTCTTCCAGACCGACGGCGGCCCGATCAACAAACTCGCCGCCGAACGGTACCTGTGCAAGGCCGCGAAGCTCCCCCTGTTCTGGCAGTTCATCGGCTTCGGGGATCCGGACAGCCGCCAGTTCGACTTCCTGCGGAAACTGGACGAACTGGCGGTGCCGGACCGGCGGCCGGTGGACAACGCCGGGTTCTTCCACGCCGGTACCGATCCGCGGACGGTGTCCGACGCCGAGCTGTACGACCGACTGGTGGGCGAGTTCCCGAAGTGGCTCGCGGCGGCGCGGGCGCAGGGGATCGTACGGCCCTCCTGACTCACCCGGCGACGCGCTTGAACTGCTCGTCGGTCAGGGCGAGTTCGAGAGCGCCGACGTTCTCCGCCAGGTGGGCGGGGGAGGAGGTGCCCGGGATGGGGATCACGTTCGGGGCGCGGTGCAGCAGCCAGGCCAGGGCGGTCTGTGACCGGGTGGCGCCCAGCTCGTCGGCGACGGCCGCGACGGGGCTGCCGTCGGCCGCGTGCTCGCCCATCGCGATGGGGAAGAACGGCAGGAAGGCGATCCCGCGCTGCGCGGTGTGGTCGATCACCGGGTCGTGGCCGCGCGCGGCCAGGTTGTACATGTTCTGCACGCTCGCTATCGGGGCGATCTCCGAGGCCGCCGTCAGCTCCTCCACCGTCACCTCGGACAGCCCGATGTGCCGGATCCTGCCCTCCTCCTGGAGCTGCTTCAGCGCGCCGATCTGGTCCGCGAGGGGGTAGTCGGGGTCGATGCGGTGGAGCTGGAAGAGGTCGATGCGGTCGGTGCGCAGCCGGCGCAGGCTGAGCTCGGCCTGCTGGCGCAGATAGGCGGGGTGGCCGTGGGTGATCCACTCGGTGGGGCTCGGCCTGAGGACGCCCGCCTTCGTCGCGATCACGATGCCGTCGCGGTAGGGGTGCAGCGCCTCGGCGAGCAACTCCTCGTTGGCGCCGAGGGCGTAGGCGTCGGCGGTGTCGAAGAGACTCACCCCGAGGTCGGCCGCCTCGCGCAGCAGCGCCACCGCCTCGGCGCGGTCGGTGGGCGCCGTCCAGATGGGAGCGGTCATGCCGGAGCGCTCGTGCGGGGCGCCCGCGAGCCGCATCGCGCCGTACCCGATCCGTCGTACTGGAAGGTCCCCACCACGAGGAGCAGGGCCTGCTCGACGCCGGCCGCACCCCGGGCGGACAGCGCGTGTACGCCGCCGACGCGCCCGCGACCGTACGCCGTATCCGCACTCTCCTCGACGCGGGTCTGCCGACGCGTGTGATCCGTGAGGTGCTGGACTGCGTCTGCGGCAGTGCGACCGAGGTCGAGCCCTGCCTGACCCCGATGCTCCTCGACCAGTTGCACGGTATGGAGGAGCGCATCGCCCGCCTGGAGGACTCGCGTCAGTCGCTCGGCCGTCTGCTCGCCCCATTGGCTCAGCCGTAGCGTCCGCCCTGTTGGCGTGACCGCGGAGCCGTGCCAGGCTGAGGGAGATCCGACGGGGAAGGCGACGACGTATGGACGACGGCGCACGATCGGTGAACGTGACGGCGCGTGCCGCCCGCAGGGAACCTCCCGGGAAGGGCGAGAAGCTCGCCGACTGGGCCGACGGACGGCTCGGCCTCTACGCGCTGGCCAAGGCCAACATGCGCAAGGTCTTCCCGGATCACTGGTCCTTCATGCTGGGCGAGGTCGCCCTCTACAGCTTCGTCGTCCTGATCCTGACCGGCGTCTATCTCACCCTGTTCTTCGAGCCGAGCAGCGTCGAGGTCGTCTATCACGGCTCGTACGAGCCCCTCAACGGCGTGATCATGACCAGGGCGTTCGAGTCCACGCTGGACATCAGCTTCGACGTGCGCGGCGGGCTGCTGATCCGGCAGATCCACCACTGGGCCGCCCTGGTGTTCGTCACCGCCATGCTCACGCACATGATGCGGGTGTTCTTCACCGGCGCCTTCCGCAAGCCGCGCGAGGTCAACTGGCTGTTCGGCTGGACCCTGCTGATGCTGGGCATCATCACCGGCCTGACCGGCTACTCCCTGCCCGACGACCTGCTGTCCGGCACCGGCATCCGCTTCGCCCAGGGCGCCATCCTGTCCGTCCCGATCGTGGGGACGTACCTGTCCTTCTTCCTCTTCGGAGGAGAGTTCCCGGGGCACGACATCATCTCGCGGCTCTTCCCGATCCATGTGCTGCTGCTGCCCGGGATCATGCTGGGCCTGGTGGCCGCGCACCTGATCCTGGTCTTCTACCACAAGCACACCCAGTACCCGGGGCCCGGCCGGGGCGAGAAGTCGGTCGTCGGGATGCCCTTCCTGCCGGTCTACATGGCCAAGGCGGGCGGCTTCTTCTTCCTCGTCTTCGGCACCCTGACGCTGATGGGCGGCATCGCCCAGATCAACCCCGTGTGGGCCTTCGGCCCCTACCGGTCCGACCTTGTCACCACCGGCGCCCAGCCCGACTGGTACCTCGGCTTCTCCGAGGGACTGATCCGGGTGATGCCGGGATGGGAGATCAACCTCTGGGGCCACACGCTGGCGCTGGGCGTGTTCATCCCCTTCGCGCTGTTCCCGCTGGTCATGCTCGCCATCGGCGTGTATCCCTTCATCGAGGCATGGATCACCGGCGACAAACGCGAGCACCACATCCTGGACCGGCCGCGCAACGCGCCCGTGCGCACCGGCCTCGGCGTGGCCTGGCTGAGCCTGTACTGCGTGCTGCTGATCGGCGGCGGCAACGACATCGTCGCCACGCATCTGCACCTGTCCATCAACGCGATCACCTGGTTCGTGCGGGTGTCGGTCTTCGTGGTGCCGGTCCTCGCCTTCATCGTGACCAAACGGATCTGTCTGGGCCTGCAGCGCCGGGACCGGGCCAAGGTGCTGCACGGCAGGGAGACGGGCACCATCAAACGGCTGCCGAACGGCGAGTACGTCGAGATCCACGAACCCCTCGCGCAGGAACAGCTGTTCACCCTCACCCAGCACGAGCAGAACCCGCCGTACGAGATCGGGCCGCTCGTCGACGCGGGCGGCGTCCGCCGCCGGGTCAAGCGGTCGCAGCGGCTGCGCGCCCGGCTGTCCCGGGCCATGTTCGGGCCCGACACGCGGATCGAGAAGCCGACGGTGGAGGAGTACCGGGAGCTCACCAGCGGCGATCACGGGCACTGACGACGACGTTCCGGCATTCCCGCGGACTTCCCCAGGCGGAACGCAGGGCGCGGGCCTTGGTCAGCCACAGTGACAGGTCGTACTCCGCCGTGTAGCCGATCGCGCCGTGCAATTGGAGTGCCGTACGGGCGGTGGCGTACGCCGCCTCGCACGCGGCGACCTTGGCGGCGGCCACCTCGGCGGGGCTCATGCTCAGCGCGGCCCCGAAGACCAGGGGACGCGCGAACTCCAGGGCGATCTTCGCGTCGGCCAGCCGGTGCTTGACGGCCTGGAACGAGCCTATGGGCACGCCGAACTGCGAGCGCTGCTTCACGTACGCCACGGTCCTGTCGAGGAGGGCGAGACCCACGCCGAGGGCCTGGGCGGCGGTGGTGAGGCGGGCGGTGGTGAGGGCGTGGGCGACGGGAGGGTGGGGGACGAGGAGTTCGCCGCCGGGTGTGAGGGGGGTGAGGCGGCGGGCGGGGTCGAGACAGCGGCGCACCGGACCGTGGCCGGGGGCGAGGCGCAGGCCGTCGGAGGTCAGGGCGAGGCGCGTGGTCGCCGCGTCGCCGTCCAGGGCGTACGACCCCGAGGGCGCCACTGTCGCCATGGCCTCGCCCGAGGCGAGCGCGGGCAGCAGCCGCTTGGCGGGGCCCGGTTCGGTGAGCAGCGCGGCCGCCGTGACCGTCTCGACCAGCGGTCCCGGTACCGCGTGCCGCCCCAACTCCACGAAGGCGACCGCCAGTTCCACCGGCCGCCGGCCCAGCCCCTCGTACACCTCCGGTACCGCCAGCGCGAACACGCCCGCCTCCGCGATACGGCTCCACAGCGCGCGTCCGCTCGCCTGCTCGCCCCGGCTCCAGTCCCGTACCACCGACGGCGTGTCCGCGGCCGTCAGCATCGCGTCCAGCGAGTCGGCGAACGCGCGCTGCTCGGCGTCGAGGAGGAAACGCATCAGCGGCGCCCCTTCGGCAGGCCGAGCAGCCGCTCGGCGATGATGTCCCGCTGGATCTCGTTCGTGCCCGCGTAGATGGGGCCGGCGAGGGCGAAGACGTACCGCTGCGACCAGTCGGTGTCCGCCGCCTCGCCCTGAGCGCCCAGGAGATCGAGGGCCGTCTCGCTCAGCGCGATGTCGTACTCCGACCAGAAGACCTTGTTCAGGCTGGACTCCGGGCCCAGCAAGGCGCCGTCGAGGAAGCGGGAGGCGGCGGCGTAAGTGAACAGCTGGTAGGCGCGGGCGCCGATCAGGGCGTCGGCCACGCGGTCCTCCGTGTCCTGCGGGCTGCCCTCGGCCCGCCAGAGCCGGAACAGCCGGTCGGCGCCCGCCAGGAAGCGGCCGGGGGAGCGGAGCATCAGCCCGCGCTCGTTGCCCGCCGTGGCCATCGCCACCCGCCAGCCCTGGCCGGGCTCCCCGATCACGTCCTCGTCCGGCACGAACACCTCGTCCAGGAACAGCTCGGCGAAGGCGGGCTTGCCGTCGAGGCGGGCGATCGGGCGGACCGTGACACCTGGGGCACGCAGGTCGAACATCAGATAGGTCAGCCCCTGGTGCGGTTTCGGGGCCCGTGACTCGCTGCGGAACAGGCCGAACGCGCGGTCCGCGAACGCCGCACGCGACGACCAGGTCTTCTGCCCGCTCAAGCGCCAGCCCCCCGGTGCGCGGACGGCCTTCGACCTCAGCGACGCCAGGTCCGAGCCCGCCTCCGGTTCCGACCACGCCTGCGCCCAGATCACCTCACCCCGGGCCATGGGCGGCAGCACGCGCGCCCGCTGCTCCTCGGTGCCGTGGTCGAAGAGGGTCGGCGCGAGCAGGCTGATGCCGTTCTGGCCGACCCGGCCCGGCGCGCCCGCCGCGTAGTACTCCTCCTCGAAGACCAGCCAGCGGAGCAGCCCCGCGTCCCGCCCGCCGTACGCGGCCGGCCAGTTCACCACCGACCAGCGGTCCGCGGCCAGTTCGGCCTCCCACGCGCGGTGCGCCGCGAAACCCTCCTCCGTCTCCAGGGAGGGCAGGGGCACGGCCGGCACATGGGCCTCCAGCCAGGCGCGGGCCTCGGCCCTGAAGGCCTCGTCCTGCGGGGCGAAGGCGAGATCCATCGATGACCATCCTTCCCTAACAAGTGTTTGGTAGGTTAGCGTGGCCCTATGACAGGCGTCGAGAGTCCGGCGTACACACCCGGGCACGGACTGCTCAAAGGACGTACCGCCGTCATCACGGCAGCCGCGGGTGCCGGGATCGGCGGGGCGAGTGCCCGCCGCTTCCTCGAGGAGGGCGCACGCGTGCTGATCAGCGACGCGCACACGCGGCGGCTCAAGGAGTACGAGGCCGAGCTGGGCCGGGACTTCCCGGGCGCGGTGTCGGCACTGCCCTGCGATGTCACCGACGAGACACAGGTGCGGGCGCTGTTCGACACGGCCGTACGCGAGCACGGGCGGCTGGACGTCGTCGTCAACAACGCCGGTCTCGGCGGCACCTCGGCCCTCGTCGACATGACCGACGAACAGTGGTCGCGGGTGCTCGATGTGACGCTGAACGGCACCTTCCGGTGCACGCGGGCCGCACTGCGTCGCATGAAGGAGACCGGCGGCGGCGTGATCGTCAACAACGCCTCCGTCGTCGGCTGGCGCGCCCAGGCCGGGCAGGCGCACTACGCCGCCGCCAAGGCCGGCGTCATGGCGCTGACCCGGTGCGCGGCCGTGGAGGCGGCCGAGTACGGCGTGCGGGTCAACGCGGTGTCGCCCAGCCTCGCCATGCATCCGCACCTGGTGAAGGTGACGAGCCCCGGACTGCTTCAGGAACTCACCGAACGCGAGGCCTTCGGGCGGTACGCCGAGCCGTGGGAGGTGGCCAACGTGATCGTGTTCCTGGCCTCGTCCTACTCCTCGTACATGACGGGTGAGATCGTCTCCGTCAGCAGCCAGCATCCCTAGAAGCAGCCAGCACCCCTACAAGCAGCCCAGCACCCCTAGAAGCAACCAGGACGACAATGGAACCGTGCCGATCAAGAAGAACTCCCAGGTGACCGCCGCGCCCGCCCGCCGTCGCGAACTCCTCTCCACCGCCGCCGAGGTCTTCGCCGAACAGGGCTACAACGCCACCACCGTGCGCAAGATCGCGGACCACGCGGGCATGCTCGCGGGCAGCCTCTACTACCACTTCGACTCCAAGGAGTCGATGCTGGAGGAGATCCTGCGGACCTTCCTCGACGAGCTCTGGGGCGGCTACGACGCCGTCCTGGGCGCCGAGCTGGGCCCGCGCGAGACCCTCGAAGCCCTGGTCACCGAGTCGTTCCGGGAGATCGACCGGCACCGCGCCGCCGTCGCGATCTACCAGAAGGAGAGCAAGCAGCTGGTCGCGCAGGAGCGGTTCGCGTTCCTCGCCGAGTCGCAGCGCAAGTTCGAGAAGGCATGGCTGTCCACGCTGGAGCGCGGAGTCGCCGCCGAGGTGTTCCGGGCCGACCTCGACGTCCGGCTCACCTACCGGTTCGTACGCGACACCGTGTGGGTCGCCGCGTCCTGGTACCGGCCCGGCGGACAGCACAGCCCGGAGGAGATCGCCCGGCAGTACCTGTCGATGGTGCTGGACGGGATCGCCGTACGCGAATAGCCCTTTTACGGGCCCCTTTGTTCACGGGCCCCTTTGTTCACGGGCCCCTTTGTTCACGGGCCCCTTTGTGTGAGGGAGTTGCCATGGCCGAGGCCTACATCGTCGAAGCGGTCCGTACGCCCGTCGGGCGGCGCGGGGGAGGACTCAGCGGGGTCCATCCGGCCGACCTGGGCGCGCATGTGCTCAAGGAGCTGGTCGCGCGGGCCGGCGTCGATCCGGCCGCCGTGGAGGACGTCGTCTTCGGCTGTCTGGACACCGTGGGGCCACAGGCCGGGGACATCGCGCGGACCTGCTGGCTGGCGGCCGGACTGCCCGAGGAGGTGCCGGGCGTGACGGTGGACCGGCAGTGCGGCTCCTCCCAGCAGGCCGTGCACTTCGCGGCGCAGGGCGTGTTGTCCGGGACGCAGGACATGGTGGTCGCCGGGGGCGTGCAGAACATGTCGCAGATCCCGATCGCCTTCGCGACCCGGCAGGCCGCCGAGCCGCTGGGCTTCACGGAGGGGCCCTTCGCGGGCAGCGAGGGCTGGCGGGCGCGCTACGGGGACCGGGCGGTGAACCAGTTCGCCGGCGCAGAGATGATCGCCGCGAAGTGGGGTATCAGCCGGCAGGACCAGGAGGAGTTCGCGCTGCGGTCGCACCGGCGGGCACTGCGGGCGATCGACGAGGGGCGCTTCGAGCGGGAGACCGTGGCTCATGGGCAGGTGGCTGTCGACGAAGGGCCGCGCCGGGACACCTCCCTGGAGAAGATGGCCGGGCTGAAGCCGGTCATCGACGGCGGCACGATCACGGCCGCCTGCTCCTCGCAGGTCTCCGACGGCGCGGCGGCCATGCTGCTGGCCTCGGAGCGGGCGGTGCGCGACCACGGGCTGCGGCCCCGCGCGCGTGTGCACCATCTGTCGGTGCGCGGCGAGGACCCCATCCGCATGCTGACCGCGCCGATACCGGCCACCGCGCACGCCCTGAAGAAGACCGGCCTGTCGATCGACGACATCGACCTCGTCGAGATCAACGAGGCCTTCGCGCCGGTCGTGCTGGCCTGGCTGAAGGAGACGGGAGCGGATCCGGAGAAGGTCAACGTCAACGGGGGCGCGATCGCGCTCGGGCATCCGCTGGGCGCGACGGGTGTGAAGCTGATGACGACCCTGCTGCACGAACTGGAGCGCACCGGCGGCCGGTTCGGACTCCAGACCATGTGCGAGGGCGGCGGGCAGGCGAACGTGACGATCATCGAGAGGCTGTGACAGCGACGACGGCGCGAGCACCCCACTTCGGCGGACGGAGTCCGGCGCAGGCTCCCGAAGCCTGTGAGGCCCCTCAGGGGCCGAGCGGTGCGAGGGGGCCGTTGGGGATGGTGCCCATGTGCGAGGGCGGCGGGCAGGCGAACGTGACGATCATCGAGAGGCTGTGAGCCGCGCTCGTACGTCGTCCGCCTCCTTCATGATCCGCTCCACCAGCTCCGCGCACGACGGCAGGTCGTCGATCACCCCGGCAACCTGCCCGGAGGCCATGACGCCGAGATCCGTACGGCCGTCCACCATTGCCGACTTCAGCAGCATCGGCGTGTTGGCGGCGAGCAGTATCTGGCTCCAGGTCAGGTCCTTGCCGTGCCGCAGCGTGAGCCCATCGCGGACCAGCTGCCGCCAGGTCAGCCCGGACAGCTTCCGGAAGCCGGCCGCCCTGCGGACGGCGTGCACCAGGGCTCGCGCCCGGCTGGAGCTCTCCAACGAGGCCACCAGGTCCGTACGCAGCATCCGGTGCGGCAGCCCGTCGACCGCCCGCGTCACCGTCACGTCCTTCACCGTCGCCGCCAGATACCGCTCCTTCACCGCGTCCGGCACCGTCGAGTCCGAGGTGAGCAGGAACCGCGTGCCCATGGCGACGCCCGCCGCCCCGTAGGCCAGCGCCGCGACCAGGCCCCGCCCGTCGAAGAAGCCGCCCGCCGCCACGACCGGTATCCGCACCGCGTCCACCACCTGCGGCAGCAGCACGGTCGTCGCGACCTCGCCGGTGTGCCCGCCGCCCTCGCCGCCCTGCACGATCACCGCGTCCGCGCCCCACGCCGCGACCTTCTCGGCATGCCGCCGGGCGCCGACGGAGGGGATGACGACGACACCCGCCTCCTTGAGCTCGGTGATCAGCTCGGGGGAGGGCGCGAGGGCGAAGGACGCGACCCGTACCCCCTCCTCGATCATGATCCGCACCCGGTCCCCGGCATCCGCCGCGTCCGCCCGCAGATTCACGCCGAACGGCGCGTCGGTACGGGAGGCGACCTCGCGTATCGCCTCGCGCAGCCGGTCCAGAGGCATCGTGGCGGAGGCCAGGATGCCCAGCGCGCCCGCGTTCGCCGCCGCCGAGACCAGGCGCGGGCCCGCCACCCAGCCCATCCCGGTCTGCACGATCGGGTGGCGGACGCCGACCAGCCGGGTGAGCGCGGTCTCCATCAGTTCGCCTCCATCAGTCCGCCTCCATCAGTCCGCCACCATCCCGCCTCCATCACTCCGCCACCTCACGCGCGCGGGCGTTCTCCGGATCGATCACCTCGCGGATCAGGCGCTGCTCCTCGGCTGTCGGTTCGCGGGTGTACGGCACCTCGTCCGGAACTTCGAGCGTGAATCCCGTCGCCTCCCTGACCTTCTCGACGGTCACCCCGGGATGGAGGGAGGCCAGCCGCATCGCGCGGTCCGGGGTGGCGAAGTCGAAGACGCCGAGGTCGGAGACGACGCGCGGGATGCGGTGATGACGCGCGCCGGCAGCACGGTCGTACCCCACTCCGCACACCATGTCGACCTGCTCGACGAAGACCCGCCGGGAGTGCCTGGGGATCCAGTAACTGGTCGGATGGTTCAGCGTGTTGACCGGTGCCCCGCGCACTCCGAGCAGCTGCCGCTTCGGCCGCGCCCAGTCGCCGATGCAGGAGATGTTCTGGTTGCCGTACCGGTCGATCTGGCTCGCGCCCATCATCACGTGCCGTCGGCCGCCGGTGACCAGGGTGAGGTGCTGCCGGTAGGGCAGCCAGCCCTCGACCGTGCCGTCGACGCCCACCAGCATCGCCTCGCCGTCGGTCAGCAGCAGGTCCGGCGCGAAGGTGTGCCGGGCCAGGCGGGCGCCGATGGACGGGATCAGGCCCATGGGGCTCGCCAGGATCTCCCCGGCGTCACGCCAGGCCTCGGCGCAGGCGATCACGCAGTACTCGGCGCGGGTGACCCCCTTCATGGCGCCTCCCTGATCGCCGACTGGTACGCCTGTTCGTCCCCGCCCAGGAACCGCGCCGCGAACTGAGCCCAGGGCGTGGTCGCGTACCGCTTCTGGAACGCCTCGTCCCGGCCGTACTCCGGCGCGCAGGACGTGAAGTGCGCGCCGTTCGGCGCCTCGACGACACCCGTGACCGTGTGGCGCTTGATCAGCAGGGTCTGCGGCGCGGCCTCCTTCGTCAGCTCCGCCGTGTCCACGATCCGCTCGCAGGAGACGTACGCGGTCTGAGCCGCCTCGCAGAACAGGTCGTCGAAGTACGGGTCCGGGCCCAGATACTGGCCGTTGCCCCGCCGGTCCGCGCGGTTCACATGCACCAGCGCCGCGTCCAGGCGCAGCGCCGGCATGGCCACGAGCGTCTCCCCGTCGTCGTACGGCGAAGTCACCGTCCGCAGGCCCGGGTTGACCCGCATCACATCCGAACCGGTCCCGGCCCGCACGGGCAGGAAGGGCAGCCGGTTCGCGGCCGCGTGCAGGCCCCACATGAACATCGCCTCGTCGATCTCCATCAGCTCGAAGGCCCCCCGCTCGCGCGCCGCGCGGTAGTGCGGTTCGAGCGGGATCGAATCGAGGGTGACGAAGGGCGTGACCAGCCGCCGTATGCGTCCGGCAGCGGCGAGCATGCCGACGTCCGGGCCGCCGTACGACACGACGGTCAGGTCGGTGATCTCCGCCCGGAGCAGCGCTCTGACCAGGGCCATCGGCTTGCGGCGGGAGCCCCAGCCGCCGATGCCGAGGGTCATGCCGCTGTGCAGCCAGGAGACGGCCTCGTCGGCGGTCATCGTCTTGTCAGTCACCCGCACGCTCCCTTCCGAAGCTTTCGCGGACCCGGTCGGCCACGCCGCTGAGGCCGGCCTCGAAGGTGAAGCCCTGCTCGAAGCGGTAGCTGCGGCGCACGTCCACCGGGTCGATGCCGTTGATGGCGGCCTTGGCCAGGCGGACCAACTCCCCGTCCTTGGCGGCGATCTCGCCGGCCAGCTCCAGCGCGGCCGCACGCAGCCCGGCGCGCGGCACCACCCGCCACACCGACCCGTGTCCATGCAGCTCGGCCGCGCTCACCGTGCGGGAGGTGTAGTACAGCGCCCGCATCAGGTGCTGCGGGACCAGCCGGGCCAGATGCGTGGCGGCGCCCAGCGCTCCCCGGTCCAGCTCGGGCAGCCCGAAGGTGGCGTCCTCGCTCGCCACGACCACGTCCGCGTTCCCCACCAGACCGATGCCGCCGCCCAGGCAGAAGCCCTGCACCGCCGCCACCACCGGCACCTCGCAGTCGTACACCGCCGCGAAGGCCTCGAAGCAGCCGCGGTTGGCGCCGACCAGCGCCCCCTGCCCCCGCGCCTGGATCTCCTTGATGTCCACGCCCGCGTTGAACCCCCGCCCCTCGGCGGCCAGCACCACACACCGCACCCCGGCGTCCCGGCCGGCCGCGCGCACGGCGTCGGCCAGCGCGAACCAGCCGTCCACCGGCAGCGCGTTCACCGGAGGGAAGTCGACGGTGACGGCGCACACCCCGGGAGCCGGGGACGAGACGGAAACCCCCTCTTCCGGGGACGAGTTTTCCTGGGACGAGGTGGAGACACCCATGGGCGCATCAGCTACCTTTCCACCAAACGTTTGTTAGGTGGAAGGTAGCAGCGAATGGAGCTGGACGGGAAGGTCGCCGTCGTCACCGGCGGCACCCGCGGGGTCGGAGCCGGGATCGCGCGCTCCCTCGCGCGCGCGGGCGCCCAGGTCGTGATCTGCGCGCGCCGGGCCCCGGAGGTGCCGGTGGACAAGACCGAGTTCATGCCGTTGGACGTACGGGACGCAGGCGCGGTCCGGCGCTTCTTCGACGCTCTTCCCCAGGTCGACGTCCTCGTCAACAACGCGGGCGGCGCCCCCTACCGGCTGCTGGCCGACGCCGACGCCGAGCGACACGCCCGGGTCGTCCAGCTCAACCTCCTCGCACCACTGACGGTCTCCCTCGCCGCGTACGAGCACCTGAAGCGGACCCGGGGCGCCGTCGTGATGATCGGCAGCGTGAGCGGCAGCCGCCCGTCACCCGGGACGGCCGCCTACGGGGCGGCCAAGGCGGGCTTGGAGAACCTCGCCCGCTCGATGGCCGTGGAATGGGCACCGGAGGTCCGCGTCAACACCCTCGTCGTCGGCATGGTCCGCACCGAACTGTCCCACCTCCACTACGGCGACGAGGACGGCATCGACGCCGTCTCCCGCACCGTCCCGCTCGGCCGCCTCGCCGAACCCGCCGACATCGGCGCCGCCGCGGTCTTCCTCGCCTCCGAGGCCGCCGCCTACATCAGCGGGGCGAGCCTGCTCGTACACGGCGGCGGAGAACGGCCCGCGTTCCTGGACGCGGCAACCGCCGACGCCGACCCCAACATGGAGGAGTGAGATGAGCGGAATCTGCGACGGCCGGGTCGTCGTCGTCACCGGCGCGGGACGCGGCCTCGGCCGCGCCCACGCCCTCGCGTTCGCCGCCGAGGGCGCCCGGCTCGTCGTCAACGACCTCGGCGTCGGCCTCGACGGCACACCGGGCGCCGACAGCCCCGCCGGACAGGTGGTGGACACCATCCGCGCGGCGGGCGGACAAGCGGTCGCGCACGGCGGCGACATCGCCACGAGCGAAGGGGCCGCATCCTTGATCCGGACCGCCCTGGAGACCTACGGCCGCCTCGACACCCTCGTCAACAACGCCGGCTTCCTGCGCGACCGAATGCTGGTCAACCTCGACGAGGACGACTGGGACGCCGTACTGCGCGTCCACCTCAAGGGACACTTCCTGCCCCTCAAACACGCCGCCGCACACTGGCGCGCCGAGACCAAGGCGGGGCGCACGCCCGGGGCCCGCATCGTCAACACCAGCAGCGGAGCGGGGCTGCTCGGCTCGGTGGGACAGGGCAACTACAGCGCGGCGAAGGCCGGCATCGTCGGGCTGACGCTGGTGGCGGCGGCCGAACTGGCCCGATACGGCGTCCAGGTCAACGCGATCGCACCCGCGGCCCGCACCCGGATGACGGAACACGCCTTCGCCGACACCATGGCCGCACCCGTCACCGGCTTCGACACCATGGCCCCGGAGAACGTCTCCCCGCTCGTCGTCTGGCTCGGCTCCCCGGCGAGCGCCGGCGTCACCGGGCGGATCTTCGAGGCGGAGGGCGGCCGCATCACGGTCATGGAGGGCTGGCGCCCGGGACCCACGGTCGACAAGGGGGCGCGGTGGGGGCCGGGGGAGGCGGGGGAGGCGGTGCTGAAGCTGTTGGGGGAGGCGGAGGTGCCGGGGGCGGTGTACGGGGCGTAGAGCAGGAACTACGTGTCACAACCACGTGTCACATTCACAGGTCACAACTGCGTGTCACAACTACGTGTCACACTCCAACACCGTCCGGCACAACGCACACCGCGCCCGCATCCGCCCCCGCACCGGCACCCTGATCCGCTGATGACAGGTCGGGCAGGGAAAAGACACGCGGAGCCGGCCGCCGCCGTCGGGGCTGAAGGTATAGGGGACGCCGGGCTGAGGCCCGGGCGCGTGCCGCCGGTCGCGGGCATAGCGCCGCCGCCCCGCCCACCCGGCCGCGGTCAGCGGAGGCTGCTGCTCGTCCTGCCGGGCCCGTGCCATGCCCTTGACGTACGCCGTGTAGGCCTGCGGGCTGGTGAACCACACCGAGGGATCCTCACCGAAGACCAGGGCACGCTTGGCGAGGACGTACCCGAACTCCTCCGGCGTGAGATAGCCCAGCTTCTGGGACGACGCGGCATCCTCCCGGTACGCGTCCAGCAGCAGCCAGCCCGCGCCCAGGTACGTCGTCGCCGTGTCGGTGAGGATCTCGTTGTCCCGGGTGCCCGGGAAGGACAGGTCGAGGCGGTGCAGATAGACGTGCATCACCTCGTGGGCGAGGGCCGCGCCGATGTCCCGTCGATGGGTGCGGAATCGGTCGTTCAGCTCGACGAAGTACTCCGGCCCGGCGGCGAGTTCGACATTCGCCGCATGCGTCATCTCACGGAAGCTGACGACCAGCCGGGCATCCGGCAGCCGGTAGTGCCGCACCAGCTCACGGGCCACCCGCTGCGCCCCCAGATACAGATCATCCGTGTCACAGAACGCCACGTCGACGGGGGCCACACTCGTCGCGAACGTCTGGACGGTGTCGTACGACAACCGTTTGTACAACGCCGTGATCGCGGCCCGCACCGTCTCCAGGTGTGGGTAGCCGTGCTCGACCGGTCCGTCGTTCGCCACGCCCGTACCCCCAAGACGCCGTGAACCCGTCTCCACTCTACGGGGATACGGCCGGATCTTCCCTGGTCGGTCCGGTGCGGACCGCGGTCGCTGCCATACTCCGGACCGTGACCGACGAACAGCACCGCGACCGGGCCGCCGCCGTGCGGGTGAGCGGCCCGGACGAGGCCCTCGAACAGCGACTCGACGACGAACTCACCGCCTTCAACGCCCGCGCGACCGGCGCCGGCACACCCGAGGACTTCACCGTCCGCGTCGAGGACACCGACGGCGAGCTGCTCGGCGGGCTCACGGCGTGGATCTGGGGCGGGTGCTGCGCCGTCGACATGCTGTGGGTACGCGAGGACCAGCGGCACGCGGGCTGGGGGAGCCGGCTGATGCGGGCCGCCGAGGCGGAGGCCGTACGGCGCGGCTGCACCGACATGATCGTCTCCACGTACACCTTCCAGGCCCCGGAGTTCTACCGCAAGCTCGGCTTCCGCGAGACCGGCCGCGCCGGAGGAATCCCCGGCGGACACGAGGACGTGCAGTTCCACAAGGCCATCGGCGCCTGAGCAGGCCCCGGAGCCCGAGGCGAGCCCCGTCGACGCCCCCTCGAACTCCAGCCCCCACACCTCACTGCGCCTCGCCCGCAGCACCGGCCCGGGAACCTACAGCGTCCGCTGCGGGCCGACGGACCGGTAGGCCCACGTCGTAGCCCTCGCCCGCCCCGCCTGCCTGCCCCTGCCGGCCGTCGACCTCGCCGCCTGGCACGGTACGCCTGACACGGCATGGCCGCCGCCGGACCGCACCGCCGTCCGCAGCCCCAGGACCGCTTCCTCCGCTGCGGGCCGACGGGCCGGTAGCGGCCCTCCGTCGAAGCCCTCGCCCGCCCCGCCTGCTTGCCCCTGCCGGCCGTCGACCTCGCCGCCTGGCACGGCACGCCTGGCACGGCATGACCCCCGCCGAAACCGCACCGCCGTCCGCAGCCCCAGTACCACCTCCTCGGCCTCCGCCGCGGCCGCCCGACAGAACCGGAACCGCGGCCGCGACCGAATCGCCCACCGCGGTCGCGGCACGCCGGGTCGGGACGACGACCTGGCCCGTCTCTTCTCTCCCGCCTGTTCACCCACCACCGGTTCGAGCGTGGGGGAGCGTGCCAGGCGTCGCCCGGCAGGCGCCGCTTCCGACACAGGCCACGCCGACCTGGCCCCCGGTCCGCCTCCGCGCCCAGCAGCGCCCCACCATCCTCGGCGGCCGAAGCAACCAGACCCCCGACCCCGACGACCCGCCCCGCGTCGAACGGCACGCGGAGGTGGCCCCGTAGGGTAGGCACCCATGACCACCAGCAACACCGGTAGCAGTGACGTCGACCCGGCCGTCCGCGATGAGCTCGCCCGGCTGCGCGACAGCATCGACAACATCGACGCGGCCGTCGTCCACATGCTCGCCGAGCGCTTCAAATGCACCCAGCAGGTCGGCCACCTCAAGGCCCGGCACCAGCTCCCGCCCGCCGACCCGGCCCGCGAGGCCCGGCAGATCACCCGACTGCGCGCCCTCGCCGAGAACGCCAAACTGGACCCGGCCTTCGCTGAGAAGTTCCTGAACTTCATCATCGGCGAAGTGATCCGGCACCACGAACGCATCGCCGACGACACCGTCAACGGATCCACAAACCTGGCGAATTGACCTCCTCCGACAGCCCGCGCACGTGACACCGACGCCTGCAAGCGGCATGCTGCGCTGTGCACTCCTTGTCAGCTGACGAGCACGCCCCGTCAGCTATTCGGGCATAAGCTGGATCGCCCACGAGGGAGGGACGTCGGGCCATGCCGTCGGATGCCAGGATCCTCATCGTCGACGACCACAAGGACACTCTGTACGCCCTGGAGAGCGCCCTGGCCCCGCTGGGCTACCTGCTGGGCCGCGCCACCAGCGGCGACGAGGCCCTCAAAGAGGTCCTGCGCGGCAAGGTCGGCCTCCTGCTGCTCGACGTACGCATGCCCGGCGTCACCGGCCTCGACGTGGTGCGCTACATGCGCCGTGTCGAACAGACCCAGCACATCCCCGTCATCCTGCTCACCGGCTTCGGCCTCGACCACGACCTGACCGCCACCGCCTTCGGCCTCGGCGTCGCCGACCTCGTCATGAAGCCCATCGACCCCTGGTCCCTGCGCACCAAAGTCCGCTACCTGTTCGACGCCCACCAACGCCACCTCGCCCTCGAACAGGAAGTGCGCGAACTACGCGCCCTGGTCAAGGACCACACCGAACCCGCGGAACCCTCCCCACGCCTCGCCCTGCCCCACCCGGACGCCCGGGTTCCGCCCCAGCGAGCCCAAGAGGCGCACACCGAAGAGCTGGAGCAGGACCGGACATAGGGCACGTACCGATCCGCCTCTGTGCCAGGTCAGCACCATCAGGCAGCATGTCCTGCATGTCCGTACTGACGCGCGACGAAGCGCAGACCCGTGCCAAGCTCCTCGACGTCCACCGCTACACGATCGACCTCGATCTGACCCGCGGAGACGAGACCTTCGACTCCCGCACCGTCATCAGGTTCACCGTCCGCGCGGACCAGGACGCCACGGACACCTTCGTCGAGGTCAAGCCCGCCGAACTGCGCTCCGTCACCCTCGACGGACAGCCCCTCGACCCGGAAACCCTGGACGAGAACAGGCTGCCGCTGAAGAACCTCACCCCCGGCGAGCACGAACTGCGCGTGGACGCCGCGATGCGCTACTCCCGCACCGGCGAGGGCATGCACCGCTTCACCGACCCCACCGACGGCGAGACCTACCTCTACACCCAACTCGCCATGGACGACTGCAAACGCGTCTTCCCCGCCTTCGACCAACCCGACCTCAAAGCCGTCTTCGACCTCACCGTCAAAGCCCCCGAAGGCTGGACCGTCCTCGCCAACAGCATCACCGAACACACCGGCGACGGCCTCTGGAAAGCCGCCCCCACCCCACGCATCTCCACCTACCTCGTCGCCGTCACCGCCGGCCCCTGGCACTCCGTACGCACGGAACACCGCGGCCTGCCCTTCGGCCTCCACTGCCGCCGCTCCCTCGCCCCCCACCTCGATGCCGACACCGACGAACTCTTCGAGATCACCAAGCGGTGCTACGACCGCTACCACGAGAAATTCGAAGAGCCCTACCCCTTCGACTCCTACGACCAGGCATTCGTCCCCGAGTTCAACTACGGCGCCATGGAAAACCCCGGACTGGTCACCTTCCGCGACGAGTTCGTCTACCGCTCCGCCGTCACCGACACCGAACGCCAGACCCGCGCCATGGTCATCGCCCACGAGATGGCCCACATGTGGTTCGGCGACCTCGTCACCCTCCAATGGTGGGACGACCTCTGGCTGAACGAATCGTTCGCCGAGTACATGGGCTACCAGACCCTCACCGAAGCCACCCGCTTCACCGACACCTGGACCGACTTCGGCATCGCCCGCAAACCCTGGGGATACGACGCAGACCAGCGCCCCTCCACCCACCCCGTCGCCCCCGAAACCGTCGAGGACACCGCCTCCGCCCTCACCAACATCGACGGCATCTCCTACGCCAAGGGCGCCTCCGCCCTCCGCCAACTCGTCACCTGGCTCGGCGAAAAGGACTTCCTGGCCGGCATCAACACCCATTTCACCCACCACAAGTTCGCAAACGCCACCCTCGCCGACTTCGTCGACTCCCTCGCCGCCCACACCGACCGCGACGTCCACGCCTGGGCCGACGCCTGGCTGCGCACCACCGGCGTCGACACCCTCACCCCCCGCATCACACCCGACGGCGGCACCTGCACCCTCACCGTCGACCGCACCGGCAGCCGCCCCCACCGCATCGCCGTCGGCCTCTACGACCAGGACATCGCCGACGAAGGCCGCCACCTCATCCTGCGCGAACGCCTCGACCTCGACATCCCGCAGACCACCCCCCACCCCATCGGCAAACGCCCCGCACTGCTCCTGCTCAACGACGGCGACCTCACCTACGCCAAGATCCGCTTCGACCCCGAATCCTTCGCAACCGTCACCACCGCCCTCTCCGGCCTGCCCGACCCCCTCACCCGCGCAGTCGTCTGGAACACCCTCAGGGACGCCGTACGCGACGGCCAACTCCCGCCCTCCGCCTACCTGGACGCCGCCCGCACCCACCTCCCGCACGAGAGGGACCTCGCCGTCGTCCAAGGCGTCCTCGCCTTCGCCTCCACCCAGATCGCCAACCGCTACCTCACCCCCGAGGCCCGCCCCGCCGCCCTGGCCACCCTCACCTCCCTGTGCCGCGACCTCATCCGCCGCACCGAGGACGGCGACCACCCCGGCCTGCGCCTGATCGCCGTACGCCACTTCATCGACGTCGCCGCCCACCCCGACACCATCGCCGCCTGGCTCGCCGACGGCACCGTCCCCGGCGGCCCCGAACTCGACCCCGAACTGCGCTGGCGCCTCCTCGGCCGCCTCGCCGTCCTCGGCGCCACCGACGAGGCCGCCATCGCCGCCGAACTCGACCGCGACCCCAGCGCCACCGGCCAGGAAGGCGCCGCCCGCTGCCGAGCCGCCCTGCCCGACCCGGACACCAAGGCCAAGGCATGGCAGGCGATGTTCGCCACCGACAACCTCACCGACCTGTCCAACTACCTCTTCACCGCAACCGCCCAGGGCTTCTGGCAGCCCGAACAGGCCGACCTCGTACAGGACTACGTACCGCGCTACTACGACGACGCGGTCGCCGTCGCCGCCCGCCGCGGCCCCGCCATCGCCGAGGCCGCCGGCCGCTGGGCCTTCCCCGGATACGCCGTCGACCCGGAGACACTCCGCCTCGGCGAACAGTGCCTTCAGGAAGCCGACCCGATCCCGGCCCTGCGCCGCAAACTCGCCGACCAACTGGACGACCTCGCACGGGCACTGCGGGTACGACAGGCCTAGGCAGGCAACTCGGGGCACGGCTGGGACCCGCAGGTCCCGGCCGCGCCCCGACCTGCCTCCCCGCACCCGATTACCCACTTTCGGGTTCTCATCCCCGGGCTTTTCGGGCGCGACCACGCAACCGCGTACAAGCTGGCACTCCCCCCACACCCGGAGGAGTCCATGAGCACGCCGCCCCTGGCCTCGAGCCCCGAAGGCCCCCACGCACTGCGGCCGTTGCTCGACACCGTGCTCGACGCGCTGACCGACGGCACCCGCACCCGCGGCGGACCGCTGCCCCCCGGCGGCCCCGGCACCGTCGCCCAACGCATGCGCGACGCCATCGGCGACGTACTCCCCGACCACGGCGACCCCCACGCCCTGCGCACCCTCGTCCACGCACTCGCCGCGGGCTCCGCCGACCCCGCCGACCCCCTGTGCGCCGCCCACCTGCACTGCCCACCCCTCGCCGTCGCCACCGCCGCCGACCTCGCCGCCTCCACCCTCAACCCGTCCCTCGACTCCTGGGACCAAGCCCCGGCCGCCTCCACACTGGAAACCCTCGTCACACGCGCACTCGCCCGCGAAACCGGCGCACCCGAAGCCCTCGTCACCACCGGCGGCACCGAAGCCAACCACCTCGCCCTCCTCCTCGCCCGCGAAACCCACGGCCCCGGACTCCGACTCCTCTGCGGCACCAACGCCCACCACTCACTTCCCCGCGCCGCCTGGCTCCTCGGACTCCCCGACCCCGTACTCATCCCCGCCCCCGCCGGCACCCTCGACCCCGCCGCCCTCGACGACGCGCTCACCACCCTGCCCCGCCCCCTCCTCGTCGCCGCCACCGCCGGCACCACCGACGCCGGACTCATCGACCCCCTCCCCGACATCGCCACCCTGTGCCGAACCCACGGCACCCGCCTCCACATCGACGCCGCCTACGGCGGAGGCCTCCTCTTCAGCCACCACCGCCGCGCACAGCTCACCGGCCTCGAAGCCGCCGACACCGTCACCCTCGACCTGCACAAACTCGGCTGGCAGCCGATCGCCGCAGGAATCCTCACCATCAAAAACCCCCACGACCTCACCGCCCTCCACCACCGCGCCGACTACCTCAACGCCGACGACGACACCCAAGCCGGCCTGCCCGACCTGCTCGGCCGCTCCCTGCGCACCACCCGCCGCCCCGACATCCTCAAAATCGCCGCCACCCTCAAAACCCTCGGCCGCACCGGCCTCGGCACCCTCGTCGACCAGGTCTGCGACCACGCACACACACTCGCCACCCTCATCCACGACCACCCCGGCTTCGAACTCCACGACCGGCCCACCCTCAGCACAGTCCTGTTCCGGCCCGCGGACGCCACCGACGACACCGTCACCGCCGTACGCCGAAAACTCCTCACCGACGGCCGCGCCGTCCTCGGCCGCACCCGACTCGACGGCCGGCTCTGGCTCAAAGCCACCCTCCTCAACCCCCACACCCGCCCCGACGACCTGGCCGCCCTCCTCAAACTCGTGGAAGGAAACACCCCCCGATGAGCACCACCCCCCAGCCACCCCGCCACGAGCCCGACGCACCCCGCGACCTGATCGGCATCGGCATCGGCCCCTGCAACCTCTCCCTTGCCGCCCTCGCCCACCCCCTCGCCGAACTCGACACCGCCTTCTACGAACAACGCCCCACCTTCGCCTGGCACCCCGGCCAGCTCATCGAAGGCACCACCGTCCAAGTCCCCTTCCTCGCCGACCTCGTCACCCTCGCCGACCCCGCCAGCCCCTGGACCTTCCTCAACTACCTCAAAGCCCGCGACCGCCTCTTCCCCTTCTACTTCGCCGAGCGCTTCCACATCCAACGCGCCGAATACGACGCCTACTGCCGCTGGGTCTGCGAAAACCTCCCCGGACTCCACTTCGCCCACCAGATCGACGCCGTCCGCTGGAACCCCGAACACGACCTCTTCGAAGTCGACTTCACCCAACTCGGCAAAGACGGAGAAGCCGAAGCCCTCGGCCGCACCTACACGAAGAACGTCGCCCTCGGCATCGGCACCGAACCCCACATCCCCGACCCCCTCAAACCCCTCGTCGAAGCCCCGGCCGCCCCCGTCATCCACGCCGCCGACTACCTCGACCACCGCGACACCCTCCTCGCCGCCGGCCACATCACCGTCATCGGCTCAGGACAGTCCGGCGCCGAGATCTTCCTCGACCTCCTCCGCAACCGCCCCACCGGCCACGAGAAACTCCACTGGCTCGGCCGCACCGAGGCCTTCGCCCCCATGGAGTACTCCAAACTCGGCCTGGAACACTTCACCCCCGACTACACCCGCTACTTCCACGCCCTCGACGAAAACGTCCGCGACCGCCTCGTCCCCTCCCAATGGCAGCTGCACAAAGGCATCGACGCAGCCACCATCGCCGCCATCCACGACGAGCTCTACCGCCGCACCCTGCACGGCGGCTGGCCCGACACCGTCCTCACCCCCGGCGTCCGCGTCCGCACAGCAGGCCGCATCGCCACCACCAAAATCGAACTCCACCTCGAACACACTCAGCAGAACACCCGCTCCCGCCTCGCCACCGACGCCGTAATCCTCGCCACCGGCTACCGCGAACGCCCCCTCGACCGCATCCTCGCCGGCCTCGACCCCTACCTCCGCCGCGACAGCCGCGAACGCCCCCGCGTCGACGAACGCCGCCGCCTCGTCCTCGACCCCTCCGTGACCGGCGCCGTCTACGTCCAGAACGCCGAACGCCACACCCACGGCATCGGCACCCCCGACCTCGGCCTCGCCGCCTGGCGCAGCGCCACCATCCTCAACTCCGTCACCAAGAAGGAGCCCTATCCGCTGCCCACCCGAACCGCCTTCACCACCTTCGGCCTCGAACAACCCACGACGTCGGCGCTCAAGAGAACGCCGGCGTCGTGGTGACGGAACCGTGGGGGACCTTGGAAAAGCCCCGGCCGTTCAGAACACCGGCGTACCGTTCCGCGTGAGCTTCCAGTCCACCGACGCGAACTCGGCCGGATCGATCGCACCCTTCGCCTTCACCCAGGCGATCATGGTGTTACGGATCTCGTCCGAGTTCGACCACAACATCTGGGCCGCGGCCACATGCGGGAAGTTACCGCCGCCGTTGGCCCGGTAGTTGTTGACCGCGAACACGAACTTCGCGTCATCCGCCAGCGGCGCCCCCTCGAACCGCACATTCGCCACTCGCGACCCGGCCGGCTTCGCAATGTCGATCTCGTACGTCAGACCGCTCACCACGTCGTAGTTGTAATCCGGCGTACCGTTCGCGTTCGTCAGCTTCGCCGGATCGACCTCGGCATCCGCAGCCGTCTGCACGAAATAGTTCGCCGAATACTCCAGATGCGCCTTCATCTGCGCACCCGTCATCAGACGCGCCTCGAGCGTGTTCTCGAAGACATAAAGACCCGCCACATCCCGGATCGTGACCTCGCCCGCCGGAATGACCGCACTCCGCGAGAACGCCGCCGCCTGCGACAACACCGGCAGCGCCGCGTACTCCGTGGACGCCAGCGCCTGCTTCACCGTATCCGCCTGAATATGGTTGATCAGATCGATGATCGCCACATCCTTGTACGGTGCCTCCACCGACGTCATCTCGACGGCATTCGTGCCGATGACCTGATTGACGTACGCCACGACCTTCTCGTGCTCGTCACCCAGCAACTTCACGATCCTCGGATCCTCCTCCACCGCATTGGAGTTCAGGACCCGCGCACCCACCTTCTCGACCGTCCAACGCCCCTTGCCCCACACCAGCTCGAAGTCGAACAATGTCAACCGCTGACCCCACTTGAGCGGCTCCGACAGCACGACCTGCTTGCCGGTCTCCTTGTTGGTGACGAAATACTCCGGGATCTCCGTGTGAGCGTGGCCGACGAGGATCGCGTCGATGCCCGGCACCTGTTCCGCGACCAGCCCGGCCGCGTTCTCGATGTACGGCAACTGATCACCGTACGACGACGTACCCGACGAACCACTGTGCGCCGAAACGATCACCACATCCGCGCCCATCGACCGCAGCTTCGGCACCCACTTCGCCGCCTGCTCCTCCAGACCCGGAAACGTCATCTTCCCCTGCACATTCGCCTTGTCCCAGATCGCGATACCCGGATTGGTGAGACCGAGAACCGCCACCTTCACATCCCGGCCGAACGGCGTACGCAGACAATGCATGCTGTACGGCGGGAAAGCCGGCCGCAGAGTCTTCGCATCCAGGGCGTTGGCACCGAGCAACGGAAAACGACACTGCTCCTGGAACTTCCGCAGCACCGGAATGCCGTAATTGAACTCGTGGTTGCCCAGCGCGGCGGCGTCATAGTCGATGGCATTCATCGCCTGCGCCATCGGATGCACCGGACCACCTTCAGCGGTGATCGGATCCACCTTCGCGTAGTAGTACGACAGCTGCGTGCCCTGAATCGTGTCGCCCGCGTCGATCAACAACGTGTTGCGAAGCCCCTTCTCCGCCCGCACCTGATTCACCAGAGTCGAGATCTTCGCCAGACCCACATCGTTGTGCGCCTTGTCGTCGAACTCGTTGTCCGTGAAGTAGTCCCAGTTGAAGACATTGCCATGCAGATCGGTCGTGCCCATCACGGTGAACGCGTACCGCTTCACCGGCATCGACCCCTTCCTCGCCTCCCCGGCCTCTGCAGCCTCCGCGGCCGGAGCCGCCGCCGCACCGGCCAGCGCCACCCCCGCCCCCGTCACGGCGGACTTCTTCAGGAACTTCCGGCGGTTCAACGGCATGTCTCGGTCTCCTCGGGCAATGGTCAACAACGCGCGTAGATTCTGACCCGTGCATGCCGAACCGCAATAGACCCCACATGGATCGATCTGATGACCGACACAGGCTCCAAGCAGGTACGAACTGACAGAGTGGGGCGTATGACCACCCCACAGCCCACACCCGCCCAGGAACCCGCCGTCCCCTACGGCACCCCCGACGCCCCCCGCATCGCCGTCCGCGGCGAAGCACGCCTCGAAGTCGACCCCGAAATCGCCCGCCTCGGCATCACCGTCACCGCCCGCGGCAAAGACCGCCGCGCCGCCCTCGACGACCTCACCCGCCGCAACACCCTCGCACTCGACCTCATCAAGACATACGGCGAGGCGGTGGAGAAGGTGGAAACCGGCTCCTTCTCCATCACCCCCCAACTCAAAGAAGGCCGCGGCGAGCGCATCCACGCCTACCACGGCCGCGTCCACATCACCGCCGAACTCACCGACTTCACCGCACTCGGCGAACTCACCACCCGCCTCGCCGACCTCGACCTCACCCAAGTCACCGGCCCCTGGTGGGCCCTGCGCCCCAACTCCCCGGCCCACCGCCAAGCACGCCAACAAGCCGTCCGTGAAGCCGTCCAACGCGCCCGCGAATACGCCGAAGCACTCGGCACCTCACTGGCAGCCCTCGTGGAACTCGCCGACATCGGCGCGGAGAACACCCAGCCCCCGGCCTACCCCGCCAACCCCGGCAGCCGCATGCGCTCCGCCGCCTACGGCGCCGCCGAAGACACCACCGCCGCACCCCTCGACCTCGAACCCCAACGCCAACGCGTCTACGCCCAGGTCAACGCCCGCTTCACCATGGCACCGCCACAGCTGTGAGACCAGGCCTCAAAAGCGCCCGGAAAGCTGGCCAGAATGCTCATCGGAGCACCCCGCCGCACAATTCAACACTTGTCAATAGAGCTTCACCCAAGAGTTGTTGAGTAGTCATGCCCCACCAATTCTCTACTCACCGGTAAGCCCTAGGCTCGAAACATGCGCCGAGCAAAGATCGTCTGCACCCTGGGGCCCGCCACCGACTCATACGACCAGATCAAGGCACTGGTCGACGCCGGAATGGACGTAGCCCGATTCAACCTCAGCCACGGCAGCTACGCCGAGCACGAGGTGCGCTACCAGCACGTACGCAAGGCCTCCGACGAAACCGGCCGCAGCGTCGGAATCCTCGCCGACCTTCAAGGCCCGAAGATCCGCCTCGGCCACTTCACCGAAGGCCCCGTACTCCTTGAACGCGGCGACAGCTTCACCATCACGGTGGAGGAAGGCGCCGAAGGCGACCGCCAGACCTGCGGCACGACCTACGACGGCCTCGCCACCGACGTCACGCCCGGCGAACGCATCCTCGTCGACGACGGCAAAGTCTGCCTCGAAGTCACCGCCGTCGACGGCCCCCGCGTCCACACCACCGTGGTCGAAGGAGGCATGGTCTCCGACCACAAGGGACTGAACCTGCCCGGCGTCGCGGTCTCCGTCCCCGCCCTCTCGGACAAGGACGAGGCCGACCTCCGCTGGGCCCTGCGCATGGGCTTCGACGTCATCGCGCTGTCCTTCGTCCGCAGCGGCAAGGACATCCAGGACGTCCACCGCATCATGGACGAGGAAGGCCGCCGCCTCCCCGTCATCGCCAAGGTGGAAAAGCCCCAGGCCGTCGACGCGATCGACGACATCGTCGCCGCCTTCGACGGCATCATGGTCGCGCGCGGGGACCTGGGCGTGGAAATGCCCCTGGAGCAGGTCCCGATCGTCCAGAAGCGCGCGATCAAACTCGCCAAGCGCAACGCCAAGCCGGTCATCGTCGCGACGCAGATGCTCGACTCCATGATCGACAACTCGCGCCCGACCAGGGCGGAGGCTTCCGATGTGGCGAACGCGGTCATCGACGGCACGGACGCGGTGATGCTGTCCGGCGAGACGAGCGTCGGCAAGTACCCCATCGAGACGGTCGCGACGATGGCGAAGATCGTCGAGGCGGCCGAGGAAGACATCCTCGCGAAGGGCCTGCCGCCCCTGACCGAACACAACAAGCCCCGCACACAGGGCGGCGCGGTCGCCCGGGCGGCGGCGGAGATGGGCGACTTCCTGGGCGCGAAGTTCCTGGTCGCCTTCACCCAGTCCGGCGACACGGCCCGCCGCCTGTCCCGGTACCGCTCGCCGATCCCGCTGTTGGCGTTCACTCCTGAACCGGCGACGCGTTCGCAACTCAACCTCACGTGGGGCGTGGAGACGTTCCTGGGGCCGAGCGTGGAGTCGACGGATGCGATGGTCGACCAGGTGGACGAGTTGTTGTTGAAGTACGGCCGCTGCCAGAAGGGCGACACGGTGGTCATCACGGCCGGCTCGCCTCCTGGCATGGCCGGCACGACCAATCTGGTCCACGTGCACCACATTGCCGAGGATGACAGTCCCAAGTAGTGGGGGAGGGGCCCCTTGTGAGGAGGGGCCCCTTTTCAGTGTCAGTGTTTGGGGCCTACGTGGGTGTCCATTAGGGCTACGGAGGCTTTGCGGGCGATGGAGATGGTGACGGCGGCGCGGCTCTGGTGCAGCGGTTTCCACTCCACGCCGACGCGATCGAGGGCATCGGTGAAGAGGCGGATGATGTCGGTCGATGTGTTGGTGAAGAAGTACCGGGGGTATTCGTAGCGCTTGCGCTCACCGCCGACGATGCGCGTCGTCCAGTTGGTGATGCGGCAGCCGTCGGAGTGGATAAGGCCGCGGATGAATTCCCAGGGGTACGCGTCGACGATGGCTTGCTGCCAGGGTTCGAGGGCGATGGTGCGCTCGTGTTTCTTGCCGGGTCCGTGCTGGGGGAACATGCAGGTCCAGTGCTTCGTGTACGACTTCACCTCGACGCACCCCGGCTTGTAGCGCTGCTTGACGCTGGGGAGCGGCATCACCTTGCGCATGGCATCTTCGGCAGCGGCGATCAGGCCGGTCTGGGTTGCGTTGCAGAAGATGGACAGGTGGTGCTGCTTGGTCTTCGAAATGATGTGGCCATCGCCCAGGTAGAGGCCGAGCAAGTAGGCATACGCGGCTACGTCGAACGCGCGCCCCGTACATCGAGGGCAGTCCGTCGGCTGCTCGTACGTCTCGCCACGGAGTCTCCGGTCCTCGCTGCGCCACCAGCCGACGGTCCCACGCGGGATGTTCAGGCGCTCCGCGACGACGCGGTTGGGGGTGCCCTGGCGCATGAGTGCGACGGCCTGGGCGCGAATCGAAGGGCTGTGCTGGTACATGCGTGCACCCTCTGTGGAAGAGCGCGACGACACGCAGCAAAAAGCGGATGTTCACGAGAACGTGGACATCCGCTTCTTAGCTCGACCTTCGAATCGAAGGAAAAGTGCCCCGGGTGGGATTCGAACCCACGCTGTCGGTGGTTTGAGCACCGTGTCTCTTCCGCTGGACTACCGGGGCTTCCTGTAAAACAAAGGCTGGCGGTCACCCGCCGTGCCCCCACCTTACCGCAGCTAGGTAGGCTCTTGTCAGCAGTACCCCTGCCCCTGAACGAGGAGCCCCCGTGACCGCCCCCGAGTCGCCCCAGCCCGTAGACGCGCCCGACGACGACAAGTCGCACGTGCCTCCGCTGACGACCCGTGTCGTCATCGCCGAGGACGAGGCCCTGATCCGGCTCGATCTCAAAGAGATGCTGGAGGAAGAGGGCTACACCGTCGTAGGCGAGGCCGGTGACGGCGAGCAGGCCGTCGAGCTCGCCCGCGAGCACCGGCCGGACCTGGTCATCCTCGACGTGAAGATGCCGAAGCTGGACGGCATCTCGGCGGCCGAGAAGATCGCCGAGGACCGCATCGCGCCCGTCCTCATGCTCACCGCCTTCTCGCAGCGCGACCTCGTCGAGCGGGCGAGGGACGCGGGTGCGATGGCGTATCTCGTGAAGCCGTTCAGCAAGAGTGACGTCGTTCCGGCGATCGAGATGGCCGTCTCACGTTTCACGGAGCTGAAGGAGCTGGAGAACGAGGTCGCCGACCTCACCCAGCGCCTGGAGACCCGCAAGCTGGTCGACCGGGCGAAGTCCATCCTCCAGACGGCGTACGGGCTCACCGAGCCGGCCGCGTTCCGTTGGATCCAGAAGACGTCGATGGACCGTCGGATGTCGATGCAGCAGGTCGCCGAGGCGGTCATTCAGGACGCCGAGGAGAAGAAGTCCAACAAGGGCTGACACGCCGGACCCGAGTACGAACGAGGCCCGCGTCCCTGAATCAGGGGCGCGGGCCTCGTCGTCGTACGAAGCGAAGAAAAAAAATCCTAGTCCTCGCCCAGGTATGCCTTGCGTACCGACTCGTCGTGCAGCAAGTCCTGCCCGCTGCCGGAGACGACGATGCTGCCGACCTCCATGACGTGTCCCTGGTCGGCGAGGGAGAGGGCCGCCTGGGCGTTCTGCTCGACGAGGAGGATCGTCGTGCCCTGGGACTTGAGCTCGGAGATGGTGGCCATGATCTTTTGCATCATGATGGGGGAGAGGCCCATGGAGGGCTCGTCCAGCATGAGGAGCTTCGGCTGGGACATCAGGGCCCTGCCCATGGCCAGCATCTGCTGCTCGCCGCCCGAGAGGGTTCCCGCGGCCTGCTTGCGACGTTCTCCCAGGATTGGGAAGAGGTCGTAGGCGCGCTGGATGTCCTTCTCGATGCCTTCCTTGTCCTTCCTGAGGAAGGCGCCGAGCTGGAGGTTCTCGGCGATGGTGAGGCGGGGGAAGATGTGTCGGCCTTCGGGGGAGTGGGCCAGCCCCAGGGCGACGATCTTGTGGGCGGCGACGCCGTTCAGCGGCTTGCCGTCGAAGAGGATCTTGCCGGACGTCGGCTTCAGCAGGCCGGACAGCGTGCGCAGGGTGGTCGTCTTGCCGGCGCCGTTGGTGCCGATGAGGGTGACGACCTGGCCGGCTTCGACGCTGAAGGAGATGCCCTTGACGGCTTCGATCTTGCCGTAGGAGACGCGGAGGTCCTCGACCTCCAGCAGTGCGGTCACTGGCCTTCTCCCTTGGTGCTGGTGGTGCTCTGTGCTGCTTCGGCGGCCTCGACCTCGGCGGCTTCCGCCTCGCCGGGGTCGCCTTCGAAGGGTTCGCCCAGGTAGGCGGCGATGACGCGTTCGTCGGCCTGGACGACTTCGGAGGTGCCTTCGACGAGTTTTTCGCCTTGGACGAGGACGGCGACGCGGTCGCACAGGTTGAAGATGAAGCGCATGTCGTGCTCGATGACGAGGACGGCGATGCCCTGGTCGCGGATGGCGAAGACGAGTTCCTCCGTGGCCCGCGTCTCCTGGGGGTTCATGCCGGCCGTCGGCTCGTCCAGCAGGAGCAGGCCCGGCTCGGACGCCATTGCCCGCGCGATCTCCAGCTTGCGCTGTTCGCCGTAGGGGAGGTTGCGGGCCAGGTGGTCGCGCTTGTGGGCGAGGCCGATGAACTCCAGGAGTTCCATGGCTCGTTCCTCGCTGGCCTTTTCCGCCTTCTTGAAGCCGGGGCCGCGAAGCAGTGCGGACCACAGGCCTTCCTTCGTCCGCGTGTGGCGGCCGACGAGGACGTTTTCCAGGACCGTCATGTTGGCGAACAGGCGGATGTTCTGGAAGGTGCGGGCGATGCCGGCCTGGGTGACGAGGTGGGGCTTGGGCGGGAGGACCGTGCCCTTGTACGAGACGGTCCCCTCGGTCGGTATGTACAGGCCTGTGAGGCAGTTGAAGAACGTCGTCTTGCCGGCGCCGTTGGGGCCGATCAGGCCGACGATTTCTCCGGAGTTGACGGTGAAGTCGACCGAGCGTACGGCGGTGAGGCCGCCGAAGCGCATGGTGACGCCGCGTGCTTCGAGTACTGGTGTGGTCATCTTGTTCACGCCCCCGCCTTGGTGACGGTTGCCGGTTCGTCGGTCAGCGTCGTTTGTTGTGGTACGTCGAGTTGGCCGGTCTCGTGGAATTCGAGCTGGTTGCGGCGGTTGGCGATGATGCCTTCGGGGCGGAAGCGCATCAGCAGGATGAGCGCGACGCCGAAGGCGAGCAGCGACTTGTCCTGGAGGAACACCAGTTTCTCGGGCAGCAGGTAGAGCAGTGCCGCGCCGAGGATGGGGCCTGCCACGGTGCCCATGCCGCCGAGGACGACCGCGGCGAGGAGGAAGGCCGAGTTCGGCGGGGTGGATCCGGCGAACTGGTAGGGCGTGGGGACGACGCTGTAGGTGACGTGGGCGCTGACGGTGCCGGCGAGGCCGGCGAGGGAGGCGCCGAGGGCGAAGGCGACGAGTTTGACGCGGAAGCCGTTGATGCCCATGGCGGTGGCGGCGGTTTCGTCTTCGCGGATGGCGATCCAGGAGCGGCCGATGCGGGAGTCGGCGGCGCGGGTGTAGACGAGGACGACGATGGCCATGACGAGGACCATCAGCAGGTAGTAGTTGGCGAAGCGGCCGAGGGTGAAGCCGCCGATGTCGTGTGCTTCGCCGAAGTTGAATCCGAAGAAGTTGAGGTCGGGGATGGAGGGGATGCCGTTGGGGCCGTTGGTGATGTCGGGCCCGGATTCGCCGTCCATGTTGTTGACGGCGATGCGGAAGATTTCTCCGAAGCCGAGGGTGACGATGGCGAGGTAGTCGCCGCGCAGGCGCAGGGTGGGGGCGCCGATGAGGACGCCGAAGACGAGGCTGGCGGCGGCGCCGGTGAGGGCGGAGGCCCAGAAGGGGAACTGGACGCCGGAGAAGGTGGAGAACTCGGAGCCGGAGACGAGGGCGGCGGTGTAGGCGCCGACGCCGAGGAAGGCGACGTATCCGAGGTCGAGGAGTCCGGCGAGGCCGACGACGATGTTGAGGCCGAGGGCGACGGTTCCGAAGATGAGGATGTTGACGCCGATGTTGGCGTAGTGGTCGTCGGTCTGGGTGAAGGGGAAGGCGATGGCCGCGGCGAAGCCCATGGCGAGCGTGAAGCTGCGGTTGTGGGCGACGAGCCGGGAGAAGCGGTCGATGAGGCCGGCGGTGTGCAGGGCCCAGGCGAAGAAGACGACGACGATGAGGTAGCCGATGAAGAGTTCGCCGTACTCGGTGTCGATGCCGTAGGTGAAGACGGCGAGGCCGACGATGGTGACGAGGGTGATGACGGCGCGTTCCAGCCAGGGGCTGAGGGGCTGGGGTGCGGGGATCGCGTCGGGCTTGGTGATGTACGCCTTGAGGCTTTCCTTGGTGCTGTTCTCGCCGATGCCTTCCTGGGGGAGGGCGAAGGCGCCGAGGACGGGCAGGAGGGAGGCGATGGCTGCTATCCAGCCGCCGGGTTCGAGGTTGACGACGCCGCCGAGGTTGGTGGCGATGGCGATGACGGTGAACCAGGTGGTGCCGAAGCCGCCCAGGGCCGCGAGGGTGAGGGGGGCGTTGTTGCGGGCGGGCAGGAGCCAGCCGAGGCCTCGGACGCCGTAGAGGGAGAGGGCGAAGAGGGTGGTGAGGAGGCCGGCGGTGAAGGTGAGCCATTGCAGGCCGCCGGGGTAGCCGTTGATGGTGAGGTCGCCGGGGAATTCGGAGGTCCAGGTCCAGGCGAGGAAGGCGGAGGCCGCGGTGGCGATGCCGCCGGCGAGGAGGAGGCCGCGGGCGGCGGCTTCCGGGAGGTTGATGAGGCCGCGGGTGGCGGGAGTGGTTTTGGTGATGTCGGTCATCGTGATCACGCCCTGTCCGCGACGCGTTCGCCGAGCAGGCCTTGTGGTCTGAGGAGGAGGACGAGGATGAGGAGGGCGAAGGCCCAGACGTCGGCCCAGGCTTGGCCGCCGAGCTGCTGCATGCCGGGGACGCCGTCGATGTAGGCGGAGGCGAGGGTTTCGGCGACGCCGAGGACGAGGCCGCCGAGCATGGCGCCGTAGATGTTGCCGATGCCGCCGAGGACGGCGGCGGTGAAGGCCTTGAGGCCCATGAGGAAGCCCATGCGGTAGTCGACGTTGCCGTACTTCAGGCCGTACGCCACTGCTGCTACGGCGGCGAAGAAGCCGCCGATGGCGAAGGCGATGACGATGATGCGGTTGGTGTCGATGCCCATGAGCTGGGCGGTGTCCGGGTCCTGGGCGGTGGCCTGCATGGCGCGGCCGGTGCGGCTCTTGCGGACGAAGAAGGCGAGGGCGGACATGCACACGATGGCGGCGACGACGAGGAAGATGTCGGCGTCCTTGATGGTGATGGAGCCGATGTCGTGGGTGTTGTCGAGGCCGGGGAAGGCGCGGGCGCGGTCGGCGCCGGGGTAGAAGTTGCGGACGACTTCCTGGAGGGCCAGGGAGAGGCCGATCGCGGTGATGAGCGGTGCCAGTCGTGGTGCTCCGCGCAGGGGGCGGTAGGCGAACCGTTCCGCTCCGACGGCGATGAGGATGGCGACGATGCCGCCGCCTATCAGCATCAGGGGGACGGCGATGGCCATCGCGGTGCCGTCGGGGAGGATGTAGAAGTAGACCGTGAGGGCGCCGAAGGCCCCGGTCATGAAGATCTCGCCGTGCGCGAAGTTGATGAGCTGGACGATGCCGTACACCATCGTGTAGCCGATGGCGATCAGCCCGTACATCGAGCCGAGGAGCAGCCCGTTGGCCAGCTGCTGCGGCAGGGTGTTCACCGCGTGGCCTCCATGTCGCTGGTGGTCGTGTGCACTGGTCGCGTGCAGGGTCTGGTGGTGCGCACTGATCGTGTGCAGGGGTCTGGATGTGGGAACGGGCCGCGCGGTCGGGGTCCCCTTCCGCGCGGCCCGTGGTGAAGTGTGACGGGGCCTGGGTCAGCCGAGGTCGGCGGTGCCGGTCTCGACAGCCTTCCAGGCGCCCTTTTCGACCTGGTAAACCGTGAGCTGCTTGTTCGTGGTGTCGCCGTACTGGTCGAAGGAGACCTTGCCGGTGAGGCCTTCGAAGTCGGACTTCTGGACCTCGTCGACGACCGTGGAGCGCAGGGCGTTGATGTCGGTGGGCACCTTGCCGCCGTTGGCGTCCGCGGCGGCCTTCACGGCCTTGATGATGGCGGTGGTGGCGTCGTAGGCGTAGGCGCCGTAGGCGCCGTAGTCGCCCTTGTAGCCCTTGGCCTTGTAGGTCTCGATGAACGTCTTGGCGGCGGGCAGGGTGTCCGCGGGGACGCCGATCGCGGTGACGAGGTCGCCTTCGGAGGAGGCGCCGGCGGCTTCGATGTAGGTGGAGGCGAACATGCCGTCGCCGCCGAACAGCGGGATCTTGACGCCGGCGTCCTTGAGCTGCTTGGTGATCAGCGAGGACTCGTCGTACTGGCCGCCGTAGTAGAGCAGGTCGGCGCCGGAGTTCTTGATCTTGGTGACGAGGGAGCCGAAGTCCTTGGTGCCGGTGTTGACGTGGTCGGTCTGGACGACCTGGCCGCCGAGCTTCTTGAACTGCTCGTTGAAGATCTTCGCGAGGCCGGCGCCGTAGGTCTGCTTGTCGTCGACGACGAAGGCCTTCTTCTTCTTGAGCTTGTTGAAGGCGTACTGGGCGGCGAAGCTGCCCTGCAGTTCGTCGGTGGTGGCGGTGCGGAAGTAGGTCTTGAACGGCCGCTTCTTGTCGGTCTGCCAGTTCTTGCCCTGGGTCAGCTCGGGGGCGGTGTTCGCGGGGGAGATCTGGACCATGTTGGCCGAGGCGAAGACCTGCTGCATGGTCTGGGCGACGCCGGAGTTGAGGGGGCCGACGGCGCCGACGGCGGTCTTGTCGCCGGTGATGCTGGTGGCGTTCGACTGGCCGGTGGCGGGCTGGGCCTTGTCGTCCAGGGCCTTGAGCTTGAACGTCACGCCGGGGACGAGCTTGTTCTTGTTGGCGTCGTCGACGGCGATCTGGGCGCCGTACTGGATGCCGAGGCCGGTGGTGGAGTTCTCGCCGGAGAGCGGGGCGTCCACGCCGATCGTCAGGGTGGTGCTGTCTCCGTTGTCGCCACTGTCGCCGCTGTCGTCACGGGAGCCGCAAGCGGTGAGCGTCAGAGCTCCAGTCGCGAGGACGGAGGTAAGTATCACCATGGAACGTCGCACAATCAGTCCTTTCCGCAGTCACTGCCATCCCTGTGGGGGCGGCGGGTGCCGCGCTGGTACCGAACTCCCGATGGAGCGGTGACTGGCCGTGACTCTAAGCCCGGTTTGTGCGCAGGGGCATCGTCGGGCGCTCCCTTGTGACTTTCTTGTTATGACGTGATGGAGGACGGGCATCGGCGGAGGGGGCTCTCGGCCGGTTTGGCGGATTTTCCCCTCGGTCCGCATTCTGAGAACTCGCACTTCCGCTTGGCCGTGGGGCCGGTCGCGCGGTGGTGGGCTCGCAGGCGCCGTGGAGAAGTTCGGAAAAGTCCTGGGAGAATGCGCCGCCGAAGGTGAAACTGTGGCGTTGTATTGCACGCGTGTTACGGAGCGTTACGTCGAGGAAGGGGAGGTCGGCGTTCAGGGGCAGGTCCGTACAGTCGGATACGGATATCTCCACTGTGATGCGGCGCGTTGTCCCGGCGTTCACGGTGAAATCCGGTTCGGGTGTGGCGTGGGCGTCGAGTCCGGGGAAGGCCGTGCCGGTGACTGTGAGGGTGACGGGCGGGCCGCCGGTGATGGTGACGGCGAATCGGAAATGCCCGCTTTTCGTGTCTGTCGTGGGGGCGGTGAGGGGTTCGGTGGGTCCCAGGTAGCGCCAGGCGGTGACGTTGGCGGGCCAGGGGGTGGGGCGCGGGGGCGGGTCGGCGCGGTCGGATGTGCCGGTCGGCGCGAGCAGCAGGACGCAGACCGCTGTGGCTACGACGCCGGCTGTGAGGGCGGCTTTGCGGGCGCGGGGTGGCGGGCCGGTCCACTGGTTTGCGAGGCGTCCGGTGAACCAGGCGGTGAGGCGGTCGGCGAGGCGCGGGGCGTCGACGCCGATGATGTCGTAACTGTCGTCCGTCTCGGACGAGTTGACGGGTTCGACGGGGCCGGTGCCGGTCATGGGGGCGGCCTCATGAGGAGAGTATGCTGCCAACTCGCGGACAGTCGTGCCTCCCCCCAGTGCTCAAGAGCCTCTGGGACCCCCATGGGCGGCACAGGTGGGCGCAGGCGGCACCCCGTCAGCGCCGGGTTGCGCGACCCACCCCCAAGGCGCCCAGGCGTCCCGCACTGTCAGCCGGTGATGTGTTGCCCGTCCCCCGGCCGCACATCCCGCAACAGGCAGGTCAGTCGTGCGCTGCACACCCGCCGCCCCTCCTCATCACTGATCACGACCTCGTACGTCGCCGTCGACCGCCCCAGGTGCAACGGCGTGGCCACCCCGGTCACCAGCCCCGACCGCACCCCCCGATGGTGCGTGCAGTTCAGATCGACGCCCACCGCGATCTTGGAGCTGCCGGCATGCAGCATCGATCCCACCGACCCGAGCGTCTCGGCCAGCACAGCGGACGCGCCCCCGTGCAGCAGCCCGTACGGCTGTGTGTTCCCCTCGACCGGCATCGTGCCGACGACCCGCTCTGCCGACGCCTGCACTATCTGTACGCCCATCCGCGTCCCGAGGTGCCCCGCGGAGAACAGCGCCGGCAGGTCCACGCCGAGTGCCGCGTACTCGTCGATGACCTCTTGCGGGAACGTCACGTGCTGCTGCTCGCCCATGGGGCCCGACTCCGTTCGTCGTGATCGGTGGCTCGACTGAGCAAACGCTCAGTCGGTCGCCGATTGTTCCAGACGTACGACGACGGACTTGCTGGCCGGGGTGTTGCTGGTGTCGGCGGTGGCGTCGAGGGGGACGAGGACGTTGGTCTCCGGGTAGTAGGCCGCCGCGCAGCCCCGTGCCGTCGGGTAGTGCACGACGCGGAAGCCGGGCGCCCGGCGCTCGACCCCGTCCTTCCACTCGCTGACCAGGTCGACGTAGGAGCCGTCCGCGACGCCGAGTGTGCGCGCGTCCTCGGGGTTGACCAGGACGACCCTGCGGCCGTTCTTGATGCCGCGGTAGCGGTCGTCCAGGCCGTAGATCGTGGTGTTGTACTGGTCGTGCGAGCGCAGTGTCTGCAGCAGCAGCCGGCCCTCGGGCAGCTTGGGGTACTCCACGGGCGCGGCGGTGAAGTTGGCCTTGCCGGTGGCCGTCGGGAAGCGGCGCTCGTCGCGCGGGCCGTGCGGCAGGACGAAGCCGCCGGGGTGTGCCACGCGCGCGTTGAAGTCCTCGAAGCCGGGGATCACGCGCGCGATGCGGTCGCGGATCGTGGCGTAGTCCTTCTCGAACTCCTCCCACGGCACCCTGCTGTCCGCGCCGAGCACCCGGCGGGCCAGGCGGCACACGATCGCCGGTTCGGACAGCAGGTGCGCGCTCGCGGGCTCCAGGCGGCCGCGGGAGGCGTGCACCATGCCCATGGAGTCCTCGACGGTGACGAACTGCTCTGTGCTTTTCCCATTCGGGCCGACCTGGAGGTCGCGCTCGGTGCGGCCCAGGGTCGGCAGGATCAGGGCGCGTGCGCCCGTGACGGCGTGCGAGCGGTTGAGCTTGGTCGACACGTGCACGGTCAGCCGGGCGCGGCGCATGGCGGCCTCGGTGACGTCGGTGTCGGGGCTGGCGGAGACGAAGTTGCCGCCCATGGCGAAGAAGACCTTGGCCTCGCCGTCGCGCAGGGCGCGGATGGCGCGGACGACGTCGTAGCCGTGCTCGCGTGGTGGTGCGAAGCCGAACTCCTTCTCCAGGGCGTCCAGGAAGGCGGGCGCGGGGCGCTCGAAGATGCCCATCGTGCGGTCGCCCTGCACGTTCGAGTGGCCGCGCACCGGGCACACGCCGGCGCCGGGGCGGCCGATGTTGCCGCGTAGGAGGAGGAAGTTGACGACCTCGCGGATGGTCGGCACGGAGTGCTTGTGCTGGGTGAGGCCCATCGCCCAGCAGACGATGGTCCGCTGGGAGGCGAGGATCATGCGCAGGGCTTCCTCGATCTCCTTCTGGGACAGGCCGGTCGCGGTGAGCGTCTCGTCCCAGTCGGCGGCGCGGGCGGTCTGGGCGAATTCCTCGTAGCCGTGGGTGTGTTCGCGGACGAACTCCTCGTCGACCGCGCCCTGGGTCTGAAGGATCAGCTTGTTGAGGAGGCGGAAGAGGGCTTGGTCGCCGCCGATGCGGATCTGCAGGAACAGGTCGGTGAGGGCGGCTCCGGCGGTGAGGCCCTTGGGGGTCTGCGGGTTCTTGAAGCGCTCCAGGCCGGCCTCGGGCAGCGGGTTGACGCTGATGATCTTCGCGCCGTTGGCTTTGGCCTTCTCCAGGGCGGAGAGCATGCGCGGGTGGTTGGTGCCGGGGTTCTGCCCGGCGACGATGATCAGGTCGGCCTTGTAGAGGTCTTCGAGCAGGACGCTGCCCTTGCCGATGCCGATCGTCTCGGACAGGGCCGAGCCGGAGGACTCGTGGCACATGTTGGAGCAGTCGGGCAGGTTGTTCGTGCCGAGCTCGCGTGCGAAGAGCTGGTAGAGGAAGGCGGCCTCGTTGCTGGTGCGCCCGGAGGTGTAGAAGACGGCCTCGTCGGGGGAGGAGAGGGCGGTGATCTCCTCGGCGATGATGTCGAAGGCGCGCTCCCAGGTCACCGGCTCGTAGTGCGCTCCGCCTTCGGGGAGGTACACGGGGTGGGTGAGGCGGCCCTGCTGGCCGAGCCAGTAGCCGCTGCGGCCGGCGAGGTCGGCGACGGAGTGCGCGGCGAAGAACTCCGGGGTGACGCGGCGCAGGGTGGCTTCCTCGGCGACCGCCTTCGCGCCGTTCTCACAGAACTCCGCCGCGTGCCGGTGGTCCGGCTCCGGCCAGGCGCAGCCCGGGCAGTCGAAGCCGTCCTTCTGATTGACGCGCAGGAGGGTCAGCGCGGTGCGCTTGAAGCCCATCTGCTGCTGCGCCATGCGCAGGCTGTGGCCGATGGCGGGGATCCCGGCCGCCGCGTGCTTCGGCTCGGCAACCTGCGGCGCGTCCTGAACGGGATCTGCCTTGGGCGGCTTCGTTGCCATCGCGGCGTTCTCCTTCGCTGGCCTGTGTGCCCTACATCTCTGATCCTCGCACGTGGCACCGACAACGAGAGAGCGCGGGCTTGTGCGGGACGGGAAGCACGGCATGCGGTGGGCGCTCCTCGCATGTGGCCGTCGGTGGAGGGCGGGGCCGACTGTCAGTGGCTCGTGGCAGGATCGGGGGCGTGGCAGAAACAGCATCGAAGAAGACCGAGACCACCTCCGGCGCCGACCGGCCCCGCCTGATGCTCATGGACGGGCACTCGCTGGCCTACCGCGCGTTCTTCGCGCTGCCCGCGGAGAACTTCACGACCGCGACGGGCCAGCCGACGAACGCGATCTACGGCTTCGCGTCGATGCTGGCCAACACCCTGCGCGACGAGGCGCCCACACACTTCGCGGTGGCCTTCGACGTCTCCCGCAAGACCTGGCGCTCCGAGGAGTTCACGGAGTACAAGGCGAACCGCTCCAAGACCCCGGACGAGTTCAAGGGCCAGGTCGAGCTGATCGGGGAGCTGCTCGACGCGATGCACGCCCAGCGCTTCGCGGTCGACGGGTTCGAGGCGGACGACGTCATCGCCACGCTCGCCACGCAGGCCGAGGCCGAGGGTTTCGAGGTGCTGATCGTCACCGGCGACCGCGACTCGTTCCAGTTGGTCAGTGAGCACACGACGGTGCTGTATCCGACGAAGGGCGTCTCGGAGCTGACCCGGTTCACCCCGGAGAAGGTGTTCGAGAAGTACGGGCTGACGCCGTCGCAGTATCCCGACTTCGCGGCCTTGCGCGGCGACCCGTCGGACAATCTGCCGGGCATCCCGGGCGTCGGCGAGAAGACGGCCGCGAAGTGGATCAACCAGTTCGGGTCCTTCGCGGAGCTGGTCGAGCGCGTCGACGAGGTCAAGGGCAAGGCCGGGCAGAACCTCCGCGAGCACCTGGAGGCGGTCAAGCTCAACCGCCGGCTCACCGAGCTGGAGCGGCGGGTGGAGCTGCCCAAGACGGTGGTCGACCTGGAGCGGGCGGCGTACGACCGCAAGTCCGTCGCGATGATCCTGGACACCCTGGAGATCCGCAACCCCTCGCTGCGCGAGCGGCTCTTCGCCGTCGACCCCGGCGCCGAGGAGGCCGAGGCGACGCCGATCACGACGGACGGCGTCCAACTGGACGGCAAGGTGCTCGGCACGGGCGAGCTGGCCCCGTGGCTCACCGAGCACGCCACCGGGACCCTCGGCGTCGCCACGGTCGACGCCTGGGCGCTCGGCACGGGCTCGGTCGCGGAGGTCGCGCTGGCCGCGCCCGGGGGAGCGGCCGCCTGGTTCGACCCGTCCCAGCTGGACGAGACGGACGAGAAGGCGTTCGCGGCCTGGCTGGCGGATGCGGGCCGTCCCAAGGTCTTCCACAACGCCAAGGGCGCGATGCGCGTCTTCGCCGAGCACGGCTGGAGCGTGGCCGGCGTCTCCATGGACACGGCACTGGCCGCCTACCTGGTCAAGCCGGGCCGCCGCTCCTTCGACCTGGACGCGTTGTCCCTGGAGTACCTGCACCGCGAGCTGGCCCCCGCCGCGGCGGCCGACGGCCAGCTGGCCTTCGGTACGGACGACGGCGCCGAGGCCGAGGCCCTGATGATCCAGGCCCGCGCGGTCCTCGACCTGGGCGAGGCCTTCGAGGGCCGCCTTCAGGAGGTCGGCGCGGCGGACCTGCTGCGGGACGTGGAGCTGCCCACCTCGGCCCTCCTGGCCCGGATGGAGCGGCATGGCATCGCGGCCGACCGGGCCCACCTGGAGGCCATGGAGCAGATGTTCGCGGGCGCCGTGCAGCAGGCCGTGAAGGAGGCGCACGCGGCGGCCGGACACGAGTTCAACCTGGGCTCGCCCAAGCAGCTCCAGGAGGTCCTCTTCGGCGAGCTGGCCCTGCCCAAGACGAAGCGCACCAAGACCGGCTACACCACGGACGCCGACGCCCTTGCCTGGCTGGCCACCCAGACGGACAACGAACTGCCGGTGATCATGCTCCGGCACCGGGAGCAGGCGAAGCTGCGCGTCACCGTCGAGGGCCTGATCAAGACGGTCGCGGCGGACGGCCGTATCCACACCACGTTCAACCAGACGGTCGCCGCGACCGGCCGTCTGTCGTCCACGGACCCGAATCTGCAGAACATCCCGGTCCGCACGGACGAGGGCCGGGCGATCCGCCGCGGCTTCGTGGTCGGCGAGGGCTTCGAGTCCCTGATGACGGCGGACTACAGCCAGATCGAACTGCGCGTGATGGCCCACCTGTCCGAGGACGCGGGCCTGATCGAGGCGTTCACCTCGGGCGAGGACCTGCACACGACCGCCGCCGCGCAGGTGTTCTCGGTCGAGCCCGCCGGGGTGGACGCGGAGATGCGGCGCAAGATCAAGGCGATGTCGTACGGCCTGGCGTACGGTCTGTCGGCCTTCGGCCTCTCCCAGCAGCTGAACATCGAGGCGGCGGAGGCCCGCGCCCTGATGGACGCGTACTTCGAGCGTTTCGGCGGCGTACGGGACTATCTGCGCCGGGCCGTCGACGAGGCGCGGTCCACGGGCTACACGGCGACGCTCTTCGGGCGCCGCCGCTACCTGCCCGACCTCAACAGCGACAATCGTCAGCGCCGTGAGGCGGCCGAGCGCATGGCCCTGAACGCGCCTATCCAGGGCACGGCCGCGGACATCGTCAAGATCGCGATGCTGAACGTGGACCGGGCGCTGCGGGAGGCGGACCTGAAGTCCCGCATGCTCCTCCAGGTCCACGACGAAATCGTCCTGGAGATCGCTCCGGGCGAGCGCGCGACCGCGGAGGAACTGGTCCGCCGCGAAATGGCGGACGCGGTCCACCTCCGCGTCCCCCTCGGCGTCTCGGTGGGCGCCGGCCCTGACTGGGAGTCGGCAGCGCACTAGCCTCCGGCGGTTCAGCGGGAGGGTCCGTTCACAGCGTGCGGATGAGCAGCGGGCCCTCCACGGCGATGACGGTGATCTGGTTGGCGCAGAGGCCGGCTGGCATGGGGCCGGTCGGCTCAGGGTTTCGGCGGAGGCGGTTTCGGCGGAGGCGGTTATGGTGGCCGGTCGTCTTGGGGTTCGGCCGGTGTGAGGGGTGTGAAGGGCGGTCGGCACAGAATCTCCGCCGCAATGGCGAGCAACCCCCATGGCGCACTGCGGTGGTGCCGAAGTGACCGGAACCCCCACTGCACACCCACCCGCACGCTCACCCACCCCGCACAACCCGGCCCGCCCCCGGATGGACCCGTCACCCACGTGGCCCTCGCGAAGACGCCCCCTTTCGCCCCCGCCCGTCAGGATGCGGGCATGGGTATACGCATGCTCCGCCGCCGGAGAGCCCACACACGGACGCAGGCACAGGCGCACGCCGCATCGGCCACGTCCACCCCGCCCCGCCAGGCCCCGGCCTTCGCAGCCGACGCAAGCACCGCCCGCGTCCCCACCAACTTGGCGGCAGTCCTGCGCCGAGCCGCCGCGTCCGGCACGGCCCGCATTCCGGCCGACCTGTCGGCAGTCCTGCGCCGAGCGAGCGCAGCGTTCAGCGGGCGGCGGGGCGGCTCTGCCGCTCTCCGTCCGCGCTCGAGCCGTCGGGGATCGGGGCCGGACGCCACACTCTGACGCGCGCGGCGTACAGCACCACCCCCAGGACCAGTCCCGCGCCCGCCCCGAAGCAGAGCGTCGGGATCAGTTCCCAGGGCTCCGCGGTGGACCCCCAGTACTCCCACCACCGCGTCGCCCGCTGCGCCGCCGCGACAACCGCACAGCCGCCGATCACGGCCCCGGCCCACCACCGGTCCCGTACGGACAACACCGGAACCCCCACCGGCTCGGCCGCGGGCGCCCGCCGCAGCGCGTGTGCCACGAACACGGCGATCACGACCGCGGCCACCGCCGAACCGCCGTACTGCAGGTACCAGTACAGGGGAGAGCCGGCCACCTCCCGGCCCAGCACGGGAAACACCCGCATCCCCCACCGGTCGAGGTGCGTGAACGCGTCCCACACGACGTGGGTCAGCGCGCCGAGTGCGGCGGAGACGTACCACCACGCGACCGAAACAGGCCGCACGCGCGCGCGTGGCGCCCCGCAGCGCAGCAGCGCCGCCACCCGGCCCTGCCACGCCCGCGGCAGCAGCGCCACCAGCGGCTCACGGACCAGCAGCCACAATCCCACCAGCGCCCAGGCGACCAGCACATCGACGGTGAGAACGCCCGGGAAGGAGTGGGTGAACTCACCGAACTCCATGGCCCCGGACAGCACACTCGCCGCGTAATAGGTCATGTCGGGAGCAAAGGAACCCGCCACGAGAACGGCCGGCACCAGCCGCCCCCGTCCGGTTCCGTCGGTGCGCACGGCGGGCAGGACGGCCGCCGCATGGCTGAGGGTGAACGGCAACGAAGCTCCTCGCGACGGGTGTTGGGCCGGCGGTCGACCCGGGCTCTTCCATTCCGATCAGTATGAGCGATGCGACCCGGTCGCGATCCGACATGGCCAATCGGTGAAAATCGGGCACGAACGGGTGCCCGAGCAAAGGAAGTTGTCGTAGGGTCGCCTGGGTCACCGCGCTCGAAAGCGCGGTCGTCGAAGCGATAGGGGCCGAAGCGCGGCACGGGGGGCAACCCCCGGTGCGGTTCGATCGTCACAACAGGTCGAGCACAGACGTCGAACACAGACAGAGACGGGCGCTCGGGCGTCCACGGGAGGGGTTCCATCTATGGCGGCGCAATTCGGTAGGAGGCTGCGCAAGGGAGCGGCGACCACCGCCGTGGCCGCGGCCGCGGTCGCGGCCCTGTCCGCCTCCCAGGCTCCGGGGGTGACGGCCGGCGACCAGAGCAGACCGGCCACCACCGGCGCCGAGACCGCACCCGACGCGACCGCCGAGGACGGCGGCGCGACCGGCAACTCGCCGTACTACACGGACCTGCCGCCGCTGAACACCCCGAGCCCCTCGCCGAGCGCCGACGGCACCCCCGTCTCCCCGGGCGAGGGGGAGGCGGGCATCCCCGCGACCGTCCTCGACGCCTACAAGAAGGCCGCGGCCGAACTGCGGGCCTCCAAGCCCGGCTGCAATCTGCCGTGGCAACTCCTCGCAGCCATCGGCAAGGTCGAGTCGGGCCAGGCCCGCGGCGGCCGCGTCAACGCGGACGGCACCACGACCTCCCCGATCCTCGGCCCGCAGCTCGACGGCAACGGTTTCGCGCTCATCAAGGACACCGACGACGGCGCGTACGACGGCAACAGCACGTACGACCAGGCCGTCGGCCCCATGCAGTTCATCCCGTCCACCTGGGCGTGGGCGGGCCGCGACGGCAACGGCGACGGCACCGAGGACCCCAACAACATCTACGACGCCGCGCTCTCGGCCGGCCACTACCTGTGCCGCAACGGCTGGGACCTGTCCACGCAGTCCGACCTCAACAGGGCGATCCTCAGCTACAACAACTCGCAGGACTACCTGAACACGGTCCTGTCGTGGCTGGAGTACTACCGCAAGGGCATCCGCGAGATCCCGGACGGCACCGGCACCCTGCCCGACGAGGACAATCGCAGCAACACCGGCAACTCGGCGAACCCCAAGCCGTCGCCCCCGGCCTCGAACAGGCCGGACGCCACGCCCGACAAGCCCGGTGGCAGCCCCCCGAGCCCGAAGCCGCCCACGTCCTCTCCGCCCAGCACGCCGAAGCCGCCGAGCACGTCCCCGAGCCCTCCCCAGACGCCCACCGACACGGTGGACCACCTGGAGGACGCCGGCACCGCCCAGCTCACCGCGATGGCGGGCGACACGTTCACCAAGAAGATCAGCACCCGTGCCGAGACCAAGGCCGGCGCGGCCGTCGCCAAGGTCAGCATCCGGTTCACGATCATCGGTGACACCGACGCCACGTTCACCAGCGGCGAGAAGGTCGCCAGGGTCGTCACCAACAGCACCGGCGTGGCCGTCGCGCCCGCGCTGAAGGCGGGCGAGAAGACGGGTGGCTTCACCGTCCGCGCCACGGTCGTCGGCCGCACGGTCAGCGGTCTGGACTACAAGGCCACCGTCACCGAACGTGTGGCCGGCGCCCTCATCCGCACCAGTGCCGCCGCGCTGACCTGCAAGGCCGGCGGCGAGTTCGCCGAGCAGGTCGAGGTGAAGGCGACGTACCAGGGCGAGGCCGCGGACCAGGTGGCGGTCACCGCCACGCTCATCAAGTCTCTGCTCGACCCGTCCGAGAACGACAAGGGCCCCTACTTCAAGGACGCGGACGGCAACCCCATCCGCACCCTGAAGGGCCTGGAGACGGACGAGAACGGCCTGTTGAAGCTGCCGAAGCTGTACTCGGACGACACCACCGGCACGTTCCTGCTCCGCATCGAGGCGGCGGGCGGGGCGACGCTCACGGTCCCGCTGACCGTGGAAGCGGCCGAGACGTCGTCACCGAGCCCGTCGGCCAGCCCCAGCGCCTAGCTCCCTTCGCAGTCCTTCGCAGTCCTTCGTACGACGACGACGGCGGCGCCCCTTCATCGAGGGGCGCCGCCGTTGTGCGTACAACGTGTTCTCATCTCACCCGGCCGTTGCTACGGTGCCGAACCTGACGAGGTATCAGTTCCTGTCCCGGGAGGCCCATATGCGCGCCCTGATCGCCGCCGCGACCGGTCTCGCCGTCGCGCTCGCCCTGGTCCTCACGCTCACCGCCCTCGGCACACCCTCGGGTGAGACGTCCCCGAAGCCGCTGCTGACGACGGTGCCCGCACACCCGTAACCACCCGGGAGGGAGGCCGAGATGCGCCGCAAGGCCAGTCTGATCCTGCTCGCCCTCGCCGTGTTCTTCGCGGCACTGTCCCCACTCCTGCGCTGGTACGCCTTCCCGCGCCTGGCCAAGATCCCGGCCCACCAGTACCAGGACATGGTCCTGGAGGCGAAGGACGCCACCCTCCTCGACTACGGCACGATGCGCGCCAAGAAGGTCCCCAAGGTCAGCATCGTGCAGACCCTCCGCGGCAACGTGGAGGCCTCCGAGAAGATCGAGAAGACCGAGGGCCGGGACGTCGTGGTCTGGGACGGCCTGTCCTACGTCCAGGGACCCGACGGCAAGATGGTCTCCAAGATCCCCGAGCGCTACATCTTCGACGCCCACACCCAGGAACCCGTCAACGCCACGGGCGAGATGGTCGACGGCGACCCGGTCGAACGCCAGGGCATCGAGTTCAAGTGGCCGTTCCTGACGGAGAAGCGCGACTACGAGTACTTCGACGCGCAGGCCCGGATCACGGCCCCCATCCACTACCAGGGCACCCAGAACTTCCGCGGGGTCGAGGTCTACTACTTCGAGCAGACCATCCCCTGGACCAAGGTGCCCTTCCCCGAGACCATGCCGGTGGCGGGCATCACCCCCGAGTCGGTCGCGAAGACCGGCACGACGCGCTGGTACTCCACGGTCCGCAAGTTCTGGATCGAACCGCTGACCGGCGCCCCGGTCTACGGCGAGGAGATCCACAAGGAGGAACTGCGCGGCGGCACCCTGCTCGGCGGCCGCGACAAGGTGACGGCGTTCGCCGGCCACGTGAAGATGCGCGAGGACTACATCGAGCACACCGTGGACCTGGTCAAGTCCAACCGCACCCTCGTCCTGCTGCTGACGTCCTACCTGCCGTGGGGCTTCCTCGCCCTCGGCCTCCTGCTGCTGTCCCTCTCCCTCTATCTGGAGGCCCGCAGCCGCCACCCCGGCGACCCGGCCCCCGCCGAGACCACACAAGCGGAGCCGGTCAGCGCCTGAGCCGGGCGTTGGTGTGCCGCGTCGGCTCGGCACTCGCCGGATCCTCGGGCCACGGATGCTTCGGATACCGGCCGCGCAGCTCCGCCCGTACGCTCTTGTAGCCGTCCTTCCAGAAGGAGGCGAGGTCGGCGGTGACGGCGGCCGGGCGGCCGGCGGGGGAGAGCAGATGCACGAGCAGCGGCACCCCCGCGACCCGGGGCGACTCCTGCAGCCCGAACATCTCCTGCACCTTCACGGCGAGCACGGGCTGCTCCGGATTCCCGTAGTCGATCCGGATTCTGGACCCACTCGGTACGGTGATCCGCTCCGGGGCGAGCTCGTCGAGGCGCGTGGCGTCTCCGGAAGCCCAGGGCAGCAGCCGGGTCAGACACTGCCCCCCGTCGATCCGCCCGAGATCGGCCCGCCGCCGGGCCCGGCTCAGCTCGGGCTCCAGCCACTCCTCCACGCGCGCGTGGAGCGCCTCGTCGGAGACATCGGGCCACGGATCCCCGATATGCAGGTGCAAGAAGGCGAGCCGCTGCCTCAGTACGGCGGCCTCGGCGGACCACCTCAGCAGCCCGAGCCCCTCCCGCCGCAGCCCTTCGACAAGCGCTTTCCGTACGAGACCGGGGTCCGCGTCGGCAAGGGGCCGCACCGCCAGCTCCACGGCCCCCAGCCGCTCGACGCGCCGCGCGACGACATCCCCGTCGGCCCAGTGGACCTCGTCCCGCTCCTCGACGAAGGCCCCGGCGGCCAGCCGAGCGACCCCCTCGTCGACAACCGCCCCGAGCCGCACACGCGCGTGCCCCTTGCCGACGGGTCGGTCGGCCACGGCGACGGCGATCCAGGGAGCCCCGCGCAGGCCGGTACCGTCACCGGCCTCGGCGCGGGTCCCGGACACCATGAGGTAGGACCCGCCGTCGGCCTTGGCGACACGCTCCGGGAACGCGAGGGCGGCGACCAGCCCGGCGACAGCGTCCTCCCCGGCGCCGATCGCGCTGTCGCCGTCATGGGCACGCGCGTGGGAAAGGTCCGTCGAAACGGCACGCAGCCGCCGAACCTCCGCACGCCACCGCGCCCCGTAAGCGTCACCCCCACGCCGAGCGGCACGCAAAGCGGCGGCCAGGTCATCCCCGTACTCCCGGGGCGCCTCCTCGCTCAACAACGCGACCACCTCGGCGGCCCGCTCCACACCGACCGAGCGAGCCGCGTCGAGCAAGGCCCGGCCCAGCCGGGGGTGCAACCCCAGCCGGGCAAGCCGCAAACCCCGCTCGGTGGCCCGACCGGCGGAGTCCACGGCCCCGATCGCCGTCAGGACTCCCCGCGCCGCCCCCATCGCCCCACCCGGCGGCGCATCCAGCAGCGCCAGCCCGGAGGCCTCCGGATCGCCCCAGCACGCCGTCTGCAACGCGAACGCGGTCAGGTCGGCCACTTTGATATCCGGCGCCGGGAAACGCGGCAGACGGGCGTCCTCCGCCTCCGCCCAGCACCGGTACACCGCGCCCGGCGCCTCACGCCCGGCGCGCCCCGCCCGCTGCCGCCCCGCCGCCTGCGAGGCCCGTACCGTCGTCAGCGCGCTCAGCCCGCGCGCGTGATCCACCCGCGGCTCCCGCGCCAGCCCCGAGTCGACGACGACCCGCACCCCGGGAACGGTCAGCGACGACTCGGCCACCGAGGTCGCCAGCACCACCCGGCGGCGCGTCCCAGGAGCCAGCACCGCGTCCTGCACCGCCGCAGGCGCCCGCCCGTGCACCTGAAGCACCTCGACGTCCCCGAAGTCCGCGAGAGCCCCGAGCTGCCCGGCGACCCGCGCGATCTCTCCCACACCCGGCAGGAAGCACAGCACGTCGCCCTCCCGCTCGGCCAGCGCCCGCCGCACCACCGACGCCGCGTGCGTCAGCAGCGCGGGATCGACACGCATCCCGTGCGGCGGCCGTACCGGACGCGCCGGCGGCGCCCACACCACCTCCACCGGATACGAGACCCCCGCCGCCTCGACCACCGGCGCCCCGCCCAGCAGCCGAGCCCACCCCTCGGCGTCGGTCGTCGCCGACGCGGCCAGCAGCCGCAGCTCCGGCCGCAGCGTCTGCCGTACGTCCCACAGGAAGGCCGCCACGGTGTCCGCGTCCAGATGCCGTTCGTGGCACTCGTCGAGCACCACCACGTCCACGCCCGCCAGCTCCTGGTCGCGCTGCACCCGCTGCAACAGCACGCCGGTCGTGACGACCTCCACGCGCGCGTGCCGCCCTACGACCCGCTCCCCGCGCACGGTGTAGCCGACGCTCTCGCCGACCTTCTCACCGAGCAGCCACGCCATCCGCCGGGCCGCCGCCCGCGCCGCGATCCGCCGCGGTTCGGCGACGACCACACGCCGCGCGGGGCCGCCGCCCAGCAGGCCCGCCAACGCCAGCGGCACCAGCGTCGTCTTGCCGGTGCCGGGCGGCGCGACGAGCACGGCGGTGCCGTGTCCCTCCAGGGCGTCGTTCAGACCGGGCAGGGCACCGCGTACGGGCAGCGCGTCCAGGGCGTCGTAACGGATCACGCACTCAGTCTCGTACGCACACGAAGATCGCCGTCCCCGGGATCAGATTCCCGCGCAGCGGCGACCAGCCGCCCCACTCGGCCGTGTTCCAGGCCGGCCACTCCGGCTCGACCAGGTCCACCAGCCGGAAGCCCGCCGTGACGATGTCCCGCACCCGGTCACCCAGGGTCCGGTGGTGCTCGACGTAGACCGCGCGGCCCACCCCGTTCTCGATGTACTGCTCGACGTACGGCGTGCGGTCGAAGTACGAGGCGGACACCGACAGCCCCTCCGGCCCGGGCTCGTCCGGGAAGGCCCAGCGGATGGGATGGGTGACCGAGAAGACGAAACGCCCGCCCGGCCGCAGCACCCGCCGCACCTCGCGCAGCACCAGCACCGGATCCGCCACGAACGGCAGCGCCCCGTACGCCGAGCAGGCCAGGTCGAAGGTTTCGTCCGCGAACGGCAGGGCGCCCGCGTCGGCACACACCAAGGGGAACGAGCCGCCGATGCGCAGCGCGTGCTGGAGCTGGCGGTGGGAGAGGTCCAGGGCGACCGGGCGGGCGCCCTGCGCGGCCAGCCAGCGCGCGCACTGAGCCGCGCCGGCGCCGATCTCCAGGACGGCTTTGCCCTTCAGCTCCTCGGGCGGGCCGAGGAGCTCGGCCTCCACCTCGTCGAGCCCCTCGGGGCCCCACACGAAACGGTCGTCCCCGAGGAACGTGCCGTGCTCGACCTGGTACTCGTCCGCGTTGCGGTCCCACCAGCCCCGGTTGGCCCGAGTGCTCTCCGTCACATCGGAGTCACGTCGGGTGGCTTCCGGCTCCAGCGCCGATTCGGACGATACGGGCTCTTGGATGATCGGCTCCCTCGTCGTACTCTTCCGTCACCTCTATGGCGCCACCCCTCACGGTGGTGCCACACGAGGGGTGTCCTGTGGGCCGTTTGGCCTCCAGGGACAGTTCTTGTGCCAGGAATGCGGCGATCCGCCCTGGGTGTGCGGCTTCGCGCATTGACCCTGTCCGGCTGCCCCCGTATGCTACAAGTTGCGCTGCGGGCCTGCGCACCTCAGACGTAGCAGGCTGCGCTCGCATCTGTTGTATGTCCCCTCGGTTGTCGAGGCGCCACCAGTGGTTTTCTGTGGCGCTTCCTTGGCTGTCCGGCTTCTTCAGAGCGAAACGGGCTCCCGGCGTAAAGCAGTACCTACGACTTCAATGTCCGTACCGGAGCCCTTTCCCACATGACGAGCAGCACCGAGACCACCGCCACCACCCCGCAGGTAGCGGTCAACGACATCGGTAACGAGGAAGCCTTCCTCGCCGCGATCGACGAGACGATCAAGTACTTCAACGACGGCGACATCGTCGACGGCGTCATCGTGAAGGTCGACCGGGACGAGGTCCTGCTCGACATCGGTTACAAGACCGAAGGCGTTATCCCGAGCCGCGAGCTCTCGATCAAGCACGACGTCGACCCGAACGAGGTCGTCGCCGTCGGTGACGAGATCGAAGCCCTTGTTCTTCAGAAGGAGGACAAGGAAGGCCGCCTGATCCTCTCGAAGAAGCGTGCCCAGTACGAGCGCGCCTGGGGCACCATCGAGAAGATCAAGGAAGAGGACGGGATCGTCACCGGTACCGTCATCGAGGTCGTCAAGGGTGGTCTCATCCTCGACATCGGCCTCCGTGGCTTCCTCCCGGCTTCCCTGGTCGAGATGCGCCGCGTCCGCGACCTCCAGCCCTACGTGGGCAAGGAGCTCGAGGCCAAGATCATCGAGCTGGACAAGAACCGCAACAACGTGGTCCTGTCCCGCCGTGCCTGGCTGGAGCAGACCCAGTCCGAGGTCCGCCAGACGTTCCTCACGACCCTGCAGAAGGGTCAGGTCCGTTCCGGCGTCGTCTCCTCGATCGTCAACTTCGGTGCCTTCGTGGACCTGGGTGGCGTCGACGGTCTGGTCCACGTGTCCGAGCTGTCCTGGAAGCACATCGACCACCCCTCCGAGGTCGTCGAGGTCGGCCAGGAGGTCACGGTCGAGGTCCTCGACGTCGACATGGACCGCGAGCGTGTCTCCCTGTCGCTGAAGGCGACCCAGGAAGACCCGTGGCAGCAGTTCGCCCGCACCCACCAGATCGGCCAGGTCGTGCCCGGCAAGGTCACGAAGCTGGTTCCGTTCGGTGCGTTCGTCCGCGTGGACGAGGGCATCGAGGGTCTGGTCCACATCTCCGAGCTGGCCGAGCGCCACGTGGAGATCCCGGAGCAGGTCGTCCAGGTCAACGACGAGATCTTCGTCAAGGTCATCGACATCGACCTCGAGCGCCGTCGCATCAGCCTCTCGCTGAAGCAGGCCAACGAGTCCTTCGGTGCCGACCCGGCCTCGGTCGAGTTCGACCCGACGCTGTACGGCATGGCCGCGTCGTACGACGACCAGGGCAACTACATCTACCCCGAGGGCTTCGACCCCGAGACCAACGACTGGCTCGAGGGCTACGAGAAGCAGCGCGAGGAGTGGGAGCGCCAGTACGCCGAGGCGCAGACCCGCTTCGAGCAGCACCAGCAGCAGGTCATCAAGTCCCGCGAGGCGGACGAGAAGGCAGCTGCCGAGGGCGGCACCGAGGCCGCCGCTCCGGCTGCGGCCGGTGGTGGCGGTTCGTACTCCTCCGAGGGCCCGGACAACTCCGGCGCGCTGGCCTCGGACGAGGCGCTTGCCGCGCTGCGGGAGAAGCTGGCCGGCGGCCAGAGCTGAACTCCCCCAGAGGGGGAGACCCCAGCTGCTGAGGCTTAGCCGTTGAGCTGAGGGCCCGCACCCATCTTGGGTGCGGGCCCTCAGTGCGTTCGAGTGTCGCCGGCGCGGATGGGGGGACGGCGCCCGGCACGGCGGCCCCGGTGCAACCCCTCTCCAACGAGTCGGCCAGGATGGCCGAGCCCGTGCGGTACCGCACCGCGAAGGCCGATGTCTACGGCCACGTCTCGGAGTTGCTCGCCAAGGCCACGAAGAAGGGAGCGCTGGACGGGGAGTTGACGGAGCGAGACGGTGACTTCGGTGAATGGGTGACTCAAGGGGTGACTCAGGGGAGCGACGTATGAAAAGGCAGTGAGAGGTGCCTGATCAGGGGCATGAGGCGGGAATGCCCACGCCCCGCACCGCGTTGTGCAGTACGAACACGAGGAGGAGCGGTCACAGTGCTTGATCCGCAGGGTTTGTACGCATGGGAGCCGAAGGGCCTCGCCGTGGTCGACATGGCGCTCGCCCAGGAGTCGGCCGGACTTGTCATGCTCTACCACTTCGACGGATACATCGACGCGGGCGAGACCGGCGACCAGATCGTCGACCGGCTCCTCGACTCGCTGCCCCACCAGGTCGTCGCGCGCTTCGACCACGACCGGCTCGTGGACTACCGGGCCCGCCGCCCGCTGCTGACGTTCAAGCGCGACCGCTGGGCCGCGTACGAGGAGCCCACCCTCGACGTGCGGCTGGTCCAGGACGCCACCGGGGCACCCTTCCTGCTGCTGTCCGGCCCGGAGCCGGACGTGGAGTGGGAGCGCTTCGCCGCGGCCGTCCAGCAGATCGTGGAGCGGCTCGGCGTCCGCCTGTCGGTGAACTTCCACGGCATCCCCATGGGCGTCCCGCACACCCGCCCCGTGGGCATCACTCCGCACGGCAACCGCAACGATCTCGTGCCCGGCCACGCCAGCCCCTTCGAGGAGGCTCAGGTGCCCGGCAGCGCGGAGGCGCTGATCGAGTACCGCCTCATGGAGGCCGGACACGACGTCCTGGGCGTCGCCGCGCACGTACCGCACTACATCGCCCGCTCCCCGTACCCGGACGCGGCGCTGACCGTCCTGGAGGCCATCACGGCAGGGACCGGCCTGGTGCTGCCCGCCATCGCCCACGCCCTGCGCACGGATGCGTACCGCACGCAGACCGAGATCGACCGGCAGATCCAGGAGGGCGACGAGGAGCTCGTCGCGCTCGTCCAGGGCCTGGAGCACCAGTACGACGCCGCAGCGGGCGCCGAGGTCCGGGGCAACATGCTCGCCGAGCCCGTCGAGATCCCGTCGGCGGACGAGATCGGACGCGAGTTCGAGCGTTTCCTGGCGGAACGGGAGGGGGACGGCTGAGCCCCGCCGGAGTCCGCAGGGTGCGTTGTCGGTGGCAGGCCCTAAGCTTCCGCTCATGCTGAAAGTGGGGTTGACCGGGGGCATCGGCGCCGGCAAGAGCGAGGTGTCGCGGCTGCTCGTGGAGTGCGGGGCCGTGCTGATCGACGCGGACCGCATCGCGCGCGAGGTCGTCGCACCGGGGACGCCCGGCCTCGCCGCGGTCGTCGAGGCCTTCGGCGAGGAGATCCTCGCCGCCGACGGCAGCCTGGACCGGCCCAAGCTGGGCTCGATCGTCTTCGCCGACCCGGAAGAGCTCGCCCGCCTGAACGCGATCGTGCACCCCTTGGTCGGCGCCCGCTCCCGCGAGCTGGAAACCGCCGCCGCCGAGGACGCCGTCGTCGTCCACGACGTCCCGCTCCTCGCGGAGAACGGACTCGCGCCGCTGTACGACGTCGTGGTCGTCGTCGACGCGAACCCCGAGACCCAGCTCGACCGGCTCGTCCGGCTGCGCGGCATGACCGAGGCGGACGCCCGCGCGCGCATGGCCGCCCAGGCGACACGCGAGAAGCGCCTGGAGATCGCGGACATCGTCATCGACAACGACGTCCCCCTGGAAGAACTCCAGCGGCGTGTACGGGACGTCTGGGCCGATCTCGTCCGCAGGGCCCGCGCGACCCGGGCATCGCCACAGGAGTCCCAGGAATAGCAGGCCCCCGTCCGGGCGTTGAACCCTGCCAGTAAGGGAAGGACTTTGCCGTGCCCGAGACCAGCGGTTCCACCGGACGTACTCCCGAGACGCATGTCATCGACTTCCGCGCCGCCGAGCAGTTGCTCGCCGCACGGGACCCGCGGGGCGCGGTGAAGCTGCTCGACTCGGTCGTCGCCGCGCACCCGGAGAACACCGCCGCACGGCTGCTGCGCGCGCGTGCCTTCTTCGCGGCCGCGCAACTGCGACCCGCGGAGCTGGAGTTCACCATCGTCCTGGAGCGCGAGCCGGACAACGCGTTCGCGCACTTCGCGCTCGCCCGGACCTACGAGCGCCAGGGCCGCCAGGACCAGGCCAGGCGCCACTTCCGCCTGGCGGCCGCGCTGGATCCGAAACCGGAGTTCCTGCAGGCGGCACGCTTCGACTCGTGAACCGCCCCGCCGGACAGGCCGACTCTAGGGCCTGTCCGGCGGGCGGTACGGCGGGATGTCGCGGCCCGGCTGGTAGTGCGGGCCCTGGCGGATGTGCCGCAGGATCAGCGTCATGTCGACGGTGATCACCAGCCACAGCACCCCGCAGGCGATCGCCCAGCCCGGGCGTCCGGCGAGCGCGAAGGCGATCGTGCCGAAGACGGCCCAGATCAGCCCCCACGCGCTCAGCCAGAAGCGCAGCCGCAATGCACTGCGCGCGGTCGTCGGTTCACTGCCCGTACGCATCGGGATCACTACTCCTCCTTGCAACGTACCCTTCGGAACGGACGTTCACCAAAGGGTCCGAACAGGGGGGTCCCCACGTGCTTCCGGATGCCGATGAGCTGGCCGAGGTACTGCTCGACCTGGCGGTACCGCACGACGACATCAACGAACTCGTACGGATGGGCCGACGGGTCACGGACGATCCGGAGCTGGCGCGGCTCCTCGAGGCGTCGGTCGAGGACCTCGTCCGGGGGATGGGGGAGATCGGCGGCGCGGGCGACCCGCCCGAGCTCGACTGGGCATCGGGCGCCCTGCGGCGCTGCTTCCCCTTGTACGTGTTCGTGGCGGCGCTGCCCCGCACCCGCGCGTACCACCGGGAGCGCGGCATACCGGCCGACGTCTCCCGGCGCACCCTCACCGACCTCGGGCGGAACATGGCCGTGCACCGCAGACGCCACGGCACGACAGGCGCGCAGGCGCCGCGCTGGCTCACCCGTCACTTCCGGGGCGAGCTGTACCAGTTGGGCCGGCTGCAGTTCGAGCGGGCGCGGCACGGGGAGCGTACGGCGCGGGTGCTCGCGGCGGCCGGGCTGGACGTGGCCCCCGGCACCCTGTGTCTGAACCTTCACATCCCCGACTTCCTCGGGCCTCTGTCACCGGCCGCCTGCGACCGCGCGCTGGCGCTGGCCGGCGAGTTCTTCGCGAGGCACTACCCCGAGGAGAAGTACCGGGCCGCGCTCTGCCACTCCTGGCTGCTCGACCCGCAGTTGAAGCGGTATCTGCCCGCGGACTCCAACGTCGTCCGGTTCCAGGAGCGCTTCCGGATCGCCCGCGAGGACACGGAACCGGCGGACACCGAGCCGGTTCAGTTCGTCTTCGGGGACCCGGAGCTGCCCGTGGAGAGCCTGCCCCGGCGCACCTCCGTGGAGCGGGCCGTCGGTGACCATCTGCGGGCGGGCGGCCACTGGTACATCGGGCATGGCTGGTTTCCGTTGTGAGGTATGGGGGGCCGGGCTGCGCCGGGTACGGGGGGCGTGCTGCCCGCTGTCACTCGGACGGGTGAAGCGGGGCCGGACGGGAACGGGCGTGGGGATGCGGGCCGTTGGACGGGCATGGAGCTGAAAATGCGAGCGGGACATCAGGGCACGGGGCCGGGGCCGATCACCCCGGACGGCTGCGCGGTCGAGCTTTACTCGCGGCTGCCCGCAGGGCCGGAGCCGGACATCATCACCGCGGCGGTACCGGCGGGCGCGCGCATCCTGGAGCTGGGCAGCGGGGTGGGGCGCATGACCCATCCGCTGCTGGAGCGGGGGTTCACGGTCACGGCGGTGGACGAGTCCGCCGAGATGCTGGAGCGCGTCCGCGGGGCACGCACGATATGCAGCCCGATCGAGGAACTGGACCTGGGCGAGAGATTCGACGTGGTGCTGCTCGCGTCGTTCCTCGTGCACACCAGTGACGTCAAGGTGCGGCAGGCGCTGCTGCGCACCTGTGTACGGCACGTCGCGGAGGACGGCTGCGTGCTCATCCAGCGCGAGGGCGAGGACTACCACACGAACGTGCCGCGCGAGAGGGTCGACCCCAGCGGCTTCACCCTGCGGATCGCATCGTCGGAGCCGGTGGGGGACGGCGTGAACTCGGTGCTCGCGGAGTACGAGTTCCCGGACGCGACCTGGACCCAGACGTTCCGGGCCCGGCCGCTGACGAAGGAGCAGTTCGAGGAGGCTCTGGCGGAGGCAGGGCTGAAGGTGGACAAGTACCTGACGGAGGACCGGATCTGGGCGCGGGCCGTGCCGGTGTCCTAGGCGCGAGAATTGTCGAGCGGCGATGAGTCGTCGGGCGGCAAGAGTCGTCGGACGGCGATGAGTTCTGGAGTCGGCGTGGGTCTACCTCTGTGACAGCACCACGGACCGCTTCCCACAGGAGACCCTCATGTCCGAGACCGCCGCTTCCGTCCCCGCCGGCTCCGCCGCCACCTCCCGTACCGTCGTCGCCGAGTCCGCGACCACCCGCGGTCGCCGAGCCCGTATCGCCCTGCGCGCCCTGCAGGTGTTCCTCGCCCTCTTCTACGTGATCGCGAGCGCGCTGCCCAAGCTGATCGCGCACCCCACGGCCGTCGAGGGCTTCGACAAGATGGGATGGGGCAGCGCGGGGATGTACGCCATCGGTGTCCTCGAACTGGCCGGCGGAATCGCGCTGTTGATCCCGGTGCTGCAGTCGGTGGCGGCCGTGGCGCTGAGCGGACTGATGGTGGGGGCGTTCGTCGTCTCGCTCACCGCCCTCGACGGGGAGAACGCGGCGACACCGCTGATCCTGATCGTGCCGCTCGCCCTCATAGCCTGGGCGCGGCGCGGGCACAACGCGGATCTGCTGCGGCTGGTGCGACGACAGGCGTGAGGGGCGCGATCCACGCCGTGCGAAGCCCGAACAGGTACGGGTACGGATACGGCGACGGCGGTGGCGTCCGGCAGGTCGAAGAGCCTGCTCCGGACCTCACCGCCATCGCCGTCGTCGTGGCTGTCAGTGCTCTTCGGGGCGGCCTCCGCCCAGCAGTCCCCGCAGGCGCTCCAGCTCGCGGCGGTCGCGCTTGGTCGGGCGGCCCGTACCGCGGTCGCGGATGCCGGCCGGGGCGACGGCCTCGCGGGGCGGGGGCGGCGGACTGTTGTCGACGTAGCACTGGACGGCCACGGGGGCGCCGACCCGCTTGCGGATCAGGCGCTTGACCACGACGATCCGCTCCCGGCCCTCCTGCCGTACGCGCACCTCGTCGCCGACCCGCACGGAGTGCGCGGGCTTCACGCGCTCGCCGTTCACCCGCACGTGCCCGCCTTTGCAGGCGGCGGCTCCCATGGAACGGGTCTTGACCAGCCGGACCGACCAGATCCAGCTGTCGACGCGCACGCTCTCACCGCTCTGCGGACCGGCTGCCTCGGCGGCGGCCACCGCGGCGGCGACCTTGGGGTCCACGTCCTCGCCCGTCGCGGCAGTCCCGGCGGTCCCGGCAGTCCCGCTTGTCCCGCCCGTCTCGTCGTCGTCCGTACGTTCCACAGCCATGTCTCCGACCTTAATGCCCCGTGCTGAGTCGCTCAGGGGGTTTCCTGGCGCGGTCGTACGGTGGACGCATGGACACCAACGGCCCCATGGGTCCCGCCGGCCCGGCCGGTTCCGTCGGTCTTGCCGGGCTCGACGAGCGGATCGCCGGCTGCCGGGCCTGCCCTCGGCTGGTGGCGTGGCGCGAGGAGGTGGCCCGGGGCAAGCGCGCCGCCTTCGCCGACTGGACGTACTGGGGCCGACCGGTACCGGGCTTCGGGCCGTCGGACGCCCGTCTGCTCGTCGTCGGTCTCGCCCCGGCCGCGCACGGCGGCAACCGCACCGGCCGGATGTTCACCGGCGACCGCTCCGGAGACGTGCTGTACCAGGCGCTGTACGACGTGGGGCTGGCCTCGCAGCCCACCGCCGTCTCCGCCGACGACGGCTTGGAGCTGTACGGCGTACGTGTGACCGCGCCCGTGCACTGCGCCCCGCCCGCCAACAAACCCACGCCCGAGGAGCGGGACACCTGTCGGCCCTGGCTGGTCCAGGAGCTGAACCTGCTCCGTCCGACGCTGCGGGCCGTGGTCGTGCTCGGCGCCTTCGGCTGGCAGGCCGCGCTGCCCGCGTTCGCGCAGGCGGGCTGGACGGTACCCCGGCCGCGACCCGCCTTCGCGCACGGTGCGCGCGTGTCGCTGGACGGCCTCGATCTCTTCGGTTGCTTCCACGTCAGCCAGCGCAACACCTTCACCGGGCGGCTCACGCCGGTGATGCTGCGGGAGGTGCTGCGCACGGCGGCGCGAGCGGCGGGGCTGCACGGCCTGACTTGAGGCGACGAGGCCGTCGTACGACACCGACTTCGGATGAGGGCTCAAAGACTTCGGGCGGGGCCTCAGACTTCGGATGAGGTCTCGAACAGGTGCCGCATGGTGGACCGGTAGTTCGTCCGCACATGCGTCAGCGCGTGCGCCCGTGCCCGGGCCGGATCGCCGGAGGCGATCGCCTCGTACAACTCACGGTGCTCGACGAGGAGTTGGGGCCACTCCTCGTTCCGGCGGGTCATCCAGCGCAGGCGGCCGGCGACCGGTTCCAGGGCGGCTATGAGCAGGCTGTTGTCCGCCATCGCCACGATCCGGTCGTGCAGGCGGCTGTTGATGTCGGTGATCGCTTCGGCGTCCTCCGCCTCGGTCGCGGCGGCCGCGAGGTCGAGGAGTTCCTCGACCTCGGCCAGGTCCTCGGGTGTCGCGCGGGCCGCCGCGAGTCCGGCGGCGTAGACCTCCAGCGCCTCGCGCAGTTCGAAGAGCTCCTTGACGTCGCCCGGGGTGAGGCGGCGTACGACCGTGCGGCGCGGTGTCTCGAAGTGGACGAACCCCTCGGCGACCAGGGCGCGGATCGCCTCGCGGACCGGCACCCGGGAGACCCCGAAGCGCTCGGCCAGCTCGCGCTCGACCAGCCGGTCACCGGGGCGCAGGGCGCCCGCGATGATCTCCTGCCGCAGGGCGGCCAGAACGCGCTCGCGCACCGCGCCGAGAGGTTCGATCTTCGTCATGGAGCTCATGGGCCCATCTTCGCCGACTCGGGGCCTGTTTTACGGAGCGTTAACAAGAGCGACATCGGTCGGAACGGTTGACGGGAGGAGCATGACCGCAGTTTGGTATACCAAACGCCTTCCCCCCCCCGCAAACAGTCCTCCGCCGTCCCCCCTCGCCCCTGGAGGCCCCGTGTCCCTCGCCGACCGCGCCGAAGCCACCGGCGCACCAGCGTTCGTCCCCGATCCCCGGCTCACCAACGAAGACCTCGCGCCCGCGGGCAAGCGCAACTGGAAGGTCTTCGACCTCTTCGCCATGTGGATGTCCGACGTCCACAACCTCGGCAACTACACGTTCGCCGCCGGTCTGCTCTTCCTCGGCATGAACGTCTGGCAGATCTTCACGTCCCTGCTCGTCGGCTTCGTGATCATCTACATCGGGATGAACATGATGGGCCGCATCGGGCAGCGCACCGGCGTCCCCTTCCCGGTGGTCAGCCGCATCGCCTTCGGTGTGTGGGGTGCCAACATCCCCGCCCTGATCAGGGCGGTCATCGCCATCATGTGGTACGGCATCCAGACCTACCTGGCCTCCGTCGCCGTCAACGTGATGCTGCTGGCGGCCTGGCCGAGCCTGGAGTCCTGGACGCACAACTCGTTCCTGGGGCTCGACGCGCTCGGCTGGCTGTCGTTCGTGGCGCTGTGGCTGGTTCAGGCGGCGATCATCAGCCGGGGCATGGAGTCGGTGCGGAAGTTCCAGGACTTCTGCGGCCCGGCCATCTGGGTCGTGATGATCGCCCTCGCCGTGTGGATCCTCGCCAAGGCCGGCTGGACCATCTCGCTCACCAGCACTCCGCACCCGGTCTCCGTCGGCGAGCAGTGGCGCCAGTGGTTCGGTGCGGTCGGCCTGATCCTCGCCACCTACGGCACGCTGATGCTCAACTTCTGCGACTTCTCCCGCTTCTCGCCCGACTACAGGACGGTCCGCCGCGGCAACTTCTGGGGCCTGCCCGTCAACTCCACGGCCTTCGTGATCGTGTCGGTCATCGTCACGGCGGGCGCGTACGAGGTGTTCGGCAAGGAGATCACCGACCCCGCCTATCTCGTCGCCGAGATCGGCAACACCTGGGTGCTGGTGCTGGGTGCGCTGACGTTCGCCATCGCCACCATGGGCGTCAACATCGTCGCCAACTTCGTCTCACCTGCGTACGACCTGGCCAACGTCTGGCCGCAGAAGATCACCTTCAAGATCGGCGGCATGATCAGCACGGTGGTGGCGCTGCTGGTGACCCCGTGGAACCTGTTCTCCAACCCCACGGTCGTGAACTACTTCCTCGGCGGCCTCGGCGCCTTCCTGGGCCCCCTGTTCGGCGTGATCATGGTCGACTACTACTGGGTCAAGCGAGGCCGGATCAACGTGAACGAACTGTTCGACGGACGGCCCGGCTCCCCCTACTACTACCGCAAGGGCGTCAACCCCAAGGCTCTGTGGGCGTTCCTGCCCTCGGCGGCGGTCGCGGCGGTGCTCGCACTGGTGAAGACCTTCAGCGACGTCGCACCGTACTCGTGGTTCATCGGCACGGCCCTGGCCGCCGGGCTGTACGTGCTGCTGTGCCGCGCTGAACGCACGGCCGGTTCGGCGGTCGTCCCCGAGAAGACCGTGGAGGTCTGAGGAGCGTGCGAATCGTCGTCACCAACTGCAACACCACGCAGGAGATGACCGAAGAGATCGTACGAGGTGCCCGGGCCGCCGCCGGCCCGGGCACCACCGTGACCGGACTGACCCCGGCCTGGGGACCCGAGTCCGCGGAGGGCTGGCTCGACAGCTATCTGTCGGCCGCGGCGGTCATCGACCTGCTGCGTACGTACGAGGGGCGGCCGTACGACGCCGTGGTCATGGCCGGTTTCGGGGAGCACGGGCGCGAGGGCGTGCGGGAACTGGTGGACGTACCGGTCGTCGACATCACCGAGGCCGCCGCTCATCTGGCCTGCCTGCTCGGGCGGCGGTACGGCGTCGTCACCACGCTGGAGCGGTCGCGCGGGCAGATCGAGGACAGCCTGGAGCTGGCCGGGGTGGGCCGTAACTGCGCCGCCGTGATCGGCACCGGCCTCGGCGTCCTCGACCTCGGCGACGACGAGCGCACGGAGGCGGCGTTCCTGGCGGCAGCCGAGCGGGCACGGGAAGAGGGCGCCGAAGTCCTGGTGCTGGGGTGCGCGGGGATGACGGGCTTGCAGCGGGTGGTGGGGGAGAAGCTGGGGCTTCCGGTCGTCGACGGGGTCGGGGCGGCGGTGAAGCTCGCGGAGTCACTCGTGACGCTGGGGCTGACGACGAGCCGGGCGGGGAGCTATGCGAAGCCGGTGCCGAAGAGGAGGGTGTGGGGGGCGGGGGATGAGACGTGAAGTGGTCGCGTACCGCGTCGTCGGATGAGACGGCCGTCGCCGTGACCTCCACCAACTGCCCGGGGTGACCGAGGCAGGCCACCCCGTTCCAGACAGCGGAGAGCACCGCGGTCTCACTGCTCACGACGTACACGTCGATCGGCAGAACATGAGCCAAGTCGCTCCCGATCGCCCGCATCCGAATTCCCCGCGCCCGCCTCACGCAACGGGGAGGCCGGCGTACGGACTCTCCACTCGCCAGCCACCGTCCCGCGCGACCCGCTCGAAGATGCCGATCTTGTACGCGAGCCCCTCCGGCTCCCCGACGTCACACGACCAGTGCGCTTCGGCCCACTCCTCCTCCCCTCGCACCAACGGCCGGCCCAGCACGGCCAGATGCAATGCCAGCGTCGATCGCGCGTACAGCCGCACGGAATCGCGCCGGTCCGCCCCGCACCGGTACTCCTCCGTCTCCCGCAGCCGCAGCCGCCCGTCTTCGCTTCCGGCGACGAGGAACGGAACCAACCGCCCCTCGGCGTCGGCCACCAGAAACGTCACCTCGCCCTCCTCGCTCTCCCGGACCTCGTACCGAGGCAGATACGACAACCGGCCCAGCCCCAGCGCGTGCTTCCACGACGTGACCCACAACCCGCGCCGAAGGTAGTAGCGGACCGTCCGCTGCCAGGTCCAGTACGTCTCCAGACGGAACCCGTACAGCCCTTCGGCACGGCAGGCCTCGTACACCGTGTCCAGGGCGGCGGAGGCGATTCCCTGCCGCCGGGCGACGGGGTGGACGTAGAGGGAGGAGACGCCCAGCGTGCCCGATCCCATGGGCCAGGTGTCGACGGCGATGGTCCCCACGGGCCCGACCCCGCGCCGGTCTTCCGGTGCACAGATCCAGTACCTCCTGCGGAACTCGTGGTCGTGGCTGTGCTCCCGCCCCGCCGCACCCAGCCTGAGCCGCCAACGCTTCTCGCTCGTCACCGTGAGCGAGCCCGGGTCGACGCACTCGCCGAGGGCGCCCTCGGCGAGTGAGACGAGGTCCCACAGTCCGAAGCGGCGGCCCTCGCCGAAGGCGACGGGACGCAACTCGGGTCGGTCCGCGAGGCGTTCGTGCACGTGCAGAGCTTGATCATTCTTCATGTGCCGGAGCGTAGGGATGCCTCCGCTCGCCGGTCAGGCATCGCCGGAGCTTCACCCGGGCATGTCATCCCGGCGGTGGACCGCACTCCCGTTCACGCAGCTGGCGTTCGCACTCCTGTGCAAGTTCGGGGTACGCCTCCGAGATGGCGGCGTAGACCCTGCGCCGCAGCAACTCCTCGGCCGCCGCGCGCCCGGTGCTGCCGTACAGCCCGTCCAGCAGCTCGTCGTAGCGGGTCAGTCGATGGCGCAGATAGTTCACCTTCCAGCGGTCGAGCGCGCCGGTCTCGGCACTCTCGACCGTGGCGGGATCCGGTGCATGGCCCCACCGCTCGTACGCTCGTTCCTCGTCCCGGCGGTTGCGGTGCTCGACCGCGGCCGCCGCCAGCCGGTCCGGAGCCAGTCGCGGCACGTCGAGAGGCTCCGCCGCGATCCGCGCCAGCACCTCCCGCCGCCGGCGCAGAGCGGCGGCCCGCGCCGCGGTGGACCTCCGTGCGGCAGTGGCCGCGACGGCCCGGAACTCATCGCTCCGCTCGGCCGCCTCGACTCGCTCGACGCGGTAGAGGCGGGTCTGCGGCGCCGAGTGGAAGGGCGGGTTTGTACGCAACAGGTCGGGTTCACCGAGCAGTTGGCGCACCATTCCGGGCGTCCAGCCCCGGGCACGCAGTCCGGCGGCCGAGAGGTGCGTACGCGGTGGTGGCGCCGCCTGCGCACCGTGCCCGTCTCCCTGCCGATGCCCGCGATCCCCTTCGTATGTCGCCATCATGATCTCCCCCGTCGTTACGCTGAGTGACGAGTTCATTGATAACGCACACCACTGACAACGGCACGGACAGCGGCCCCGCCGAGCGTTCCTCAGGCACCTCAGGCGCCTCAGGCACCTCAGGCCGCAGAGACCAGCCGCCGGGAACGTCGCCCGACCCTACGCTCCGGAACCGTCAGGACCCCTCTGACCTGCGGGGGGGGGGTGCCCCGATCCGGGGGACCGCGGTGACCGCGGTGACCGGGGTGCCGGAAGGTCGATCAGGTCGCTCACCCCAGCCACCTCCTGCAAGGTCCGCGCCAGCGACACCAGCGTCTGCCGCACGGCCCTGATCTCGGCGCGCAGCTCCTCCGCGTGTTCCCACTGCCGCTCGTGCGCCACGGGGTCGCGACCGGGCGGTCGCTGGGACTCGTACGCGGTGAGACGGGGGTGCCAGGAGGCGAGAAGGGGCCGCAGGACGCGGTTGAGGACGGTGACCGCGAGGACGCCGAAGCTCACGTGGCCGGGGGCCAGGGGCGGGGCCACGTCGGGACCGTAGCGGCGCAGGATCTCGCGGGTGGTGGTGAAGAAGGTGTAGAGGGAGGACAGCGCCTCGCGCAGGAACCCCTCGTCCGGGTCGAGTTCCTCCACCGACACGCGTGTGACCAGCTCCAGGTACAGCTCCCAGGCCGCGCTGCGCTCCGAGTCGGCAGGCTCCCACGTACCGGAGATCTCACCGACGAAGGGAATCGTCAGCTTGGCGGTGACCTGTGCCGGACCGCCCGGGCTCCGCCGCCTGCGCTGCCTGTGTCTCATGATCGCCTCCCCGGTACCCACAGTAGGGTAAGTCGCCGTGTGGGACGTCTTCCTCAGCTACAGCCGCGGTGATGTGGAGCAGGTCCGTCCGCTCGCGCGGGCGCTGCGCGACGGCGGGCTCGAGGTGTTCACGGACGAGACCGGGGTCGCGTCCTTCGCCGGCATCAGCGACACCATCCGGCGCGAACTCGCCCGCTCCAAGGCGCTCCTGGCCTACTACTCCACCGGCTACCCCGAGCGCGAGGCCTGCCAGTGGGAGCTGACCACCGCCTATCTCGCGGGACTTGGGGAGGGCGACCCGCGGCGCCGCGTCATGGTCGTCAACCCGGAACCGGGCACGGACCACATCCATCCGGTCGAGCTGCGGGACGCCCGGCACGCCTCGGCCGGCGACCTCACCGCGCTCGTCGAGGACGTACGCGCGCATGTGGCCCGCCTCGACAGCCCCATGGCCGTCGCGGAAGCGGATCACGGCGTACGACGCCGGACACCGGGCGCACCGGGTCCGCGCCCCGAGTTCCTCGGCCGCCTCTCCGAGCTCTGGCAGGTGCACTCCGCGCTGCACGCCCACGCCGCGCCCCTGGTCACGGGACGCGCCGCCGCTCACGCCGTCCAGATCCGAGGCATGGCGGGCATCGGCAAGACGGCACTCGCCCAGGAGTACGCCGTCCGCTTCGAAGCCGCGTACCCGGGCGGCGTCTTCTGGCTGGACGGGGAGGCCTACGACGACTCGGTGCGCGCCCTGGCCACGGATGATCTCTTCGGCCGGCTCGACGCCCTCGGCGAACCGTTCCTCTGGGTCGTCGACTCCGTCCCCGCCGGCCGACGCCCCGCACGCGAGATCGCGGCGATGGCGGCCCCGCACCCCCTCGGCCACACCCTCTTCACCCTCCGCAGCCGTGCTTACGACAGCCTCGGCACCCCCGTCGACCTGGGACCCCTCGATGCGCCCCACGCGCGCGTGCTCGTCGGTGGCGACGAAGACGGCGACGACGCGCTGGCCGAGGCGGTCGAGGGCCACCCGCTCGCCCTGGCCCTTCTGGGGCGTGCCGTCCGCGCGGGACACGGGCCGCGCACCCTCTACGACCGCCTGCACGCCCGGGGCGCCTCCCTCCTCGACTCGCTCGCCCACGAGGACGTCACCGGCTCGCTGGTGCGCGACGTGGACACGGCGAACGCCGCCGACGTCCTGCGCTGCGCGGCCGCCCTGCACCCGCTGCCACTGACCGTCGAGGACGCCGAGCGGGTACTCGCCGCCGCCGACGGCGTGCCGAGAGCGGTCGCGCACCGGCGCGCCGAGAACGGCGTCGCCGAACTCCGCGTACGCAGCCTGCTCACTCCCGCCTCCGACGGAGACTGGCACCTCCACCCGGTCACCCTGCACGCCTGGCACCACCACGACCCGGCCCCCGCCCGCACCGAGACCCTGCGCCATACCGCGCTGCGCACCCTGTGCGTCCGGCGCGACCCGGTTACGCTGGCCTTCCCCGGAAGCCGGAGGGAGGCACCCATGGCAGCACCCAGCGAGTCGGAACGCATGGCGGCCTTCGACATCCAGGTCGAACTGGTCACCCGGATCGGGGTGCAGGAACTGGCGCCGGGCACGGGAAGCCTGCGCGAGGCACTGACCTCCCTGAAGTCGCTGATCGACTTCACGCGCGCGACGCTGCACACGTACAACATCCATCTGGAGCCCGGCTCGCAGACCGGCGCGCCGACGGTCCAGAGCCTGGCGTACACCTTGATCAACGACGTCATCCGCCCCTTCACCACCCCCTGGCACCCCCGCCTCGCCGCGTACGAGGCCCGCTGCCCGGCGGACGTCGCCCCGCCCGACCACGAGGCGGCCTGGCCGGAGGCGGAGGCGATGCGCGCCGAACTGACCGCGTTGCGGGAGCCGTTGCGGCGGATCGCGGAGGGGCTGGGCGGTATTTCCGGGGCGGACTTCGGAGTGGCGGCGACGGGTTGAGTCCGCCCAGTACGTAATTGCCTGGAGGCACAGCATCCGGGCTTCGTACGCTGCACCCATGTCCACTCTCACCGACCCCGCCTTCCTGAACACCACCGCCGACCGCCTGGCCTCCCTCCCCACCGTCCGGGCCGTCGCCCTCGGCGGCTCCCGCGCACAGGGCACGCACACACCCGACAGCGACTGGGACCTGGCCATCTATTACCGAGGCTCTTTCGACCCCGCCGACCTCCGCGCCCTCGGCTGGGAGGGCGAGGTCTCCGAGGTCGGCGGCTGGGGCGGCGGCGTGTTCAACGGGGGCGCGTGGCTGACGATCGACGGGCGGCGCGTGGACGTGCACTACCGGGATCTCGACGTGGTGGAGCGGGAGTTGGCGCAGGCGGAGCAGGGGCGGTTCCGGGTGGAGCCGTTGATGTTCCATCTCGCTGGGATTCCGAGCTACTTGGTGGTCGCGGAGCTGGCCATCAACCAGGTGCTGCGGGGCGACCTCCCGCGCCCGACGGCCTACCCGGAGAAGCTGCGCACCACCGCCGCCGAACGCTGGCACGGCACGGCCGGCGCCACCCTGGCGTACGCGAAGGCCAACCACGCCCCGGCGGGACGACTGACAGAGGTCGCGGGCGCCATCGCCACGGCCGCCGTACAGGCCGGGCACGGGGTGCTGGCGGGGCGGGGGGAGTGGGTGACGAATGAGAAGCGGTTGCTGGAGCGGGCCGGGCTGTGCCGGGTCGACGACATCCTGGAAGGGCAGCGGGCACAGCCGGAAGCGCTGCTTCGAGCGGTTGCCGACGCCGAAGCGCTGTTCTCAGTGAAGGGTTGAGCAGGGCCATTGCGTTCATAAAGAACGTGGCCCTCCCATGGATCGTCACATCCCCGAAATACGGCCTTCCCATTCCCTCCAACGTCGCGACCTACCGTGGAGACCACAGGCCGCACCCATACGGCCCCACCACAGCCCGGCCACCGTCGCCCGAAGGCTCACCCCTGCCCTCGACGAGACGACAGGAGCCCCGTGTCGCGTTCCGTTTCCCTGACTCTTCCGCCCTGGCTCGCCCACACCCTCCGTGCCCAGCGCGGGCCGGTGCCCTGGAACGCGGTCGTGCGGGGCGCCCTGTCCGCCGGGCCGTTGCTCCTCGTCGCCGTGCTCATCGGGCGTACATCCCTCGGTGTCGTCGCCGCCATCGCAGCCATGCTCGCCGGGATCAACGACCGGCCCGGCAGTCGGCGGGCCTCGGTGAAGCGGCTCGGGGTGCCCGCGCTCGCGGGGGCGGGCGGGCTGCTCGTGGGGACGTATGCGGGGGATCATGTGGGGGCGGTGGCGCTGACGGTCGTCCTCACCCTCGTCGGGCTGGTCGCCGGGAGTGTCAGTGCCGTGGGGCCCGTCGCCTCCGGGGCCGGGACCCAGATGCTCGTCGCCTCCGCCATCGGCGCCGGGATGCCGCTGCCCGAGTCCGGGTGGCAGCGGGCGCTCGCCTTTCTCGCGGGGGCAGGGTGGCTCATCGCCCTGCGGCTGGTCCTGCCGACCCCCGGCGCCCTCGCCGGCGACTTCCGGTTCGACGGGGAGCGCCAGGCCGTCGCCGCCGTATACGACGCCGTCGCGGACCTTCTCGACGCCGCGGGGGCCGATGACGCCATGGCCCGGCGCGCCGCTCTCACCGCCGCCCTCGATCACGCGCAGGACGCCCTCGCCGGGCCCCGGCTGCGGCGCTACGCCAGTTCCTCGGCCGAGCGGCGGCTGCACGCGCAGTACGCCGCCGCGCTGCCGCTCGCGGAGGCCGCGACCGCGTTGGCCTGGGCCGGGGAAGCGGTGGCCGGGCGGGCGTCCGAAGGGCCCCGGCGGCTCGCCGCCGCCGTGCGCGACAACACGCACACCGGGCCGCTGCCCGCCCCGACCCGTTCGGCGCCGGCCCTGCGTGCCCTCGACGACGCCCTCCTCCACGCCGCCGAGGCCTTCGACCGGGCCAAGGGCACAGACCTGCACACCCGGAGGCGCACCGCCAGGACCCTGCTGCGCACCGTCTTCGGGGCAGGGGGACGTGAGTACGGCCTCCGCGTCGCCCTCTGCTTCGGGGCCGGCGTCGCCGTCGCGCAGACCCTGCACCACTCCCGCTGGTCCGGGCAGCACGAGCACTGGTACTGGCTGCCCGCCACCGCCGTCTTCCTCGTCAAGCCCGACCTCGGACCGCTCGCCTCGCGTGTGCTGTGCCGTGCGGCCGGGACGGTTCTCGGGGCTCTCGTCTTCGCGGGGTTCGCCGCCGTGCTGCCCCGGCCGGAGGGCCTCATCGCGCTCGTGGCGGTCAGCGGTGCCCTCATTCCCGTCGCCACGCGGCACTTCGCCGCGCAGACCGCCGTCGTCACCGTCCTCGTCCTGGCCCTGGTGATGGTCGGTGGCGAGCCGCAGGCCTCCGCCAGCCGGATCGCGGAGACGCTGCTGGCCTGCGCGATCGTGCTGATCGTGGGGCATCTGCCGATGCCGGGGCAGCGGGGCGGGGGCGTGCGCGCCCGGCTGGCTGCCGCGAACAGCGCCGCTCAGGCGTACCTCGTCCACGTCCTGCGCGAGGCCGACGGGCATGTCATAAGCAGCATCGGCCCCGGCGGCAAGACCGGCGTCAGTCCCGGCACCAACAACGGCAGCCCTCGCACCAAGACCGGCAAGCCTCGCACCAAGACCGGCAGCCCCCGCACCAAGACCGGCGTCAGCCCCAGCGGCAGGACCGGTGCCAACATCAGCGCCGACGCCGGCGCTCCGACCCACTCCGACGCGCGCGCCGTCCGCTGGACCCTCCGCCGTGAGGCCTACCGCACCCTCGCCGAGGCCCGTACCGTCATCTCCCTCGCCGCCGCCGAACTCCCCGCTCTCGCCCGGCACTCGGAAGGCGCGGACGAGATCGTCGCCGTCCTCGAACGGCTCGTCGACACCACCACCGCGTGCGCCGTGGACCTCGACGACTCCGGCCGGCTCACGCCCCGGCACACCGAGCGGCTCGCCGAACTCCTCGACGAACTCGCGGGGCACCGCGAGCGCGCGGGGCTACGGCTGCCCGAGCTGCCCCTCGCCATGTAGCCGACCGAACTGCCCCGCTCGGTCCAGCACCGTGTGCACCAACGCCGTCCCCGGCTCCGTCCTGCCACCCGGTCCCGGCGTGTGCCTGACATCCTCCGGGCGCAGTTCGCCGCCGCAGTGCGAGCACGTCACCCGTGCCTCGGCGGCGTGCCCGCACGTCTCGTGGACGGGCACCAGGGGCGGGCCCGCCACCGCCCGGTGCCGGTCGCCCCATGTCAGCAGCGTCAGGACGACGCCGTACAAGTCCCTCCCGGCGTCCGTCAGGGCGTACTCGTACCGCACCGGACGCTCCTGGTACGCCACCCGTTCCACGACTCGCTCGGCCACCAGGTGGTCGAGCCGGTCCGCCAGGACGTTGGTGGCGATGGCCAGGTCGGCGCGCAGGTCCTCGTAGCGGTTCAGGCCGAGGAAGAGGTCGCGCAGGATGACGACCGTCCACTGGTCCGCGACGACGGCCGCGGCTCGCGCGACCGAGCAGTGCATCCGCGCGAAGCGTTCACCTTTCATGCCGCCACGGTAGTCCCTTGCAAAGCGCAAGGGAGCCTCCTAGCCTCTCCGTAGAGGGTTACTTGCAAATGACAAGTCACCCGAGGTTCGAAGTGATGTCCGAAGTGATGCCCGAAGGCATGCCCGGAACGCTGCCTGAAGTGAGGGGCCCGCATGTACCACGCCATCGTCCGCCGCAAGGTCCGCAACCTCTGGCGCACCGTCGGCAGCGGTGCCGGCGGCTACCGGCAGGCCGTCGCCCTCGCCGCCCCCGACGTGCGCTTCCGCTTCCTCGGCGACACCCCTATGGGCGCCGATCTGCGCGGCCGGGAGGCATTCGCCGACTGGTTCGAGCGGTTCGAGCGCACGTTTCCCGGCCTCCGGCTGACCCTTCAGGACATCGTCGTCCAGGGGCCGCCCTGGAACACCAGCGTCGTGACGCGGCTGACCGTCCGCGGCACCCTCGCGGACGGCAGCGCGTACGAGAACGAGGCCATTCAATGGGTCCGGCTGCGCTGGGGGCGCATGGTCGAGGACACGGTCATGGAGGACACGCTGCGGCTCGACCAGGCGTACCGGACGCAGACAGCGGCTCGCGCTAGCTGATCCGCACCCACACCGCCGCGTGATCCGACCCCGCCGCACTCCGCCGCTCCGCCGGATCGGCCCCCACCGACGGCAGCCGTGGCATCGCCCTGTCGGGCAGCCCCGTCCCCGCCTCCGTCACCCGGTGCACCAGGCGGTGGCTGACCAGGACGTGGTCGATCAGCTCGCTGCGCCCGGAGTTGACGCGGGAGTAGCGCCGCTCGGCGGGGATGAGCGGGGCCACGTTCCACAGGCGGGTCGCGTCGCCCCGGTCGGCCGCCTCGTACCCGGGCGTGCCGATCTCGGAGCCGGGCGGGCCGAGCAGGATCTGCGTGGTCGCCGCCTGCACCTCGTCGTTCAGGTCGCCCAGTATCGCGACGTCCCGGGCGCGCCCGTCACCGGCCAGCAGCTCGTCGGCGAGTGCGCGCAGCGCCGTCGCCTCGGCCGCCCGCCGGTACAGGGCGTACGCGCCGTACCGCGCCCGCTCGCCCTCGTCGCGCGGCTGGAACCGCCCGCGCGGGTACGACAGCAGCTTCGACTTGAGATGCGCGACCGCCACTCGCAACGGCCCGCTGCCGGTCGTCGCCTCCACCGCCAGGAAGCCGCGGCCCGACTCCGCCACCGACAGCCCTTCGTCGTCCGTCTGCACCGGACGCAGCTTCGCCGGGAAGGCGCTCGTGTCGGACAGCACCTCGAACGGCGCACGACCGACGAAGCCGACCCGGATGCCCCGGCTGTCCGGGCGCCGGGAGAGGGCCAGATGCCAGTCACCGTCCAGCATCCGGGCGAGGTCACGCAGCGCCTCGGGCTCCCCGACCTCCTGGAGGCCGAGCAGCGTCGGGTCGAGTTCCGTGATTACGGCGGCGAGGGCGGCGAGCTTCGTCTCGTACGCGCCCTTGTCCTTGGGGCCGTACGGTCCGCCGGGACGGTAGAGGTTCTCCAGGTTCCAGGTGCCGAGGAGCATGCCGGGCTCCTTTCGGAAGCCGTGGGGCAGCGGGCCGTGGTGAGGCCCAGGGTGCCCGTCCGGGCCGCCTCGCGACAGAGCGGCGACAGGATGCGCGGTTCGGCTCACGCGAGCCCATGACGGCGTCGTACGTTGGCGTGATGACGCCCTCTCCCGCAGAGAACGCCGCAGGGAACGCCGCAGACAACGCCGCAGCGAACGTCGAAGAGAACGCCGCAGCCCATGCCGAAGGCGCCGCCGATCTCGTCATCACCGGCTGCACCGTCCTCGTGCACGACGACCAGGAGCGGATCGGGTTCGAGGAGGACGCCGCGATCGTCGTACGGGACGGAGTCGTGGAGTCCGTGACGACCGCGGCCGCGGTGGCGAACCGTCCCGCCGCCGAACGCATCGACGCGCGCGGCCAGGTCGCCATGCCGGGACTGATCAACTGCCATACCCACGCCCCCATGGTCGCCCTGCGCGGTATCGCCGAGGACCTGCCGACCGAGGAGTGGTTCAACGACGTCGTCTGGCCCGTGGAGTCCAACCTCACGGAGAAGGATGTGGAGTTGGGGGCGCGGCTCGCCTGCGCCGAGATGATCCGCGGTGGCGTCACCTGCTTCGCGGACCACTACTTCAGCATGGACGCGGTCGCCGCCGTCGTCGCCGAGTGCGGGATGCGGGCGCATCTGGGCGAGGCTTACTTCTCCTCCCAGGGGCCCGAAGGGCGGGAGAGATCAGTGGCGTTCGCGCTACGGCACCGGGGTGGCGCCGACGGTCGCATCACCACGGCCCTCGCCCCGCACGCCCCCTACACCGTGGACGACGCCGATCTCGCCGCCACCGCCCGACTCGCCCACGAGCACGGCCTCCCCGTGCACCTGCACGCCTCCGAGAACCGCGACCAGACCGACACCAGCCTCGCCCGGCACGGCGTCACCCCGATCGAGGTGCTTCAGCGCACCGGGATTCTCGACACCGACGTGCTCATCGCGCACGGCACCGGCATCGTCGAGCGCGACCTGCCCGTCCTCGAAAACGCCGGAGGTCATACGGCCGTCGCCACCGCGCCCCGCGGCTACCTCAAGTTCGCCTGGCCCACCACCACACCGGTCCGCGCACTGCACGACCTCGGCATCCCCGTCGGACTCGCCACGGACGGCGCCGCCTCCAACAACTCCCTCGACGTATGGGAGTCGATGGCGCTCACCGCCCTGATCCAGAAGTCCACGACGGGCGACCCGCGCTGGCTGACCTCCCGTCAAGCCCTGCACCACGCGACCCTGCAGAGCGCCCGCGCCGTCGGCCTCGGCGACAGCGTCGGCAGCATCGCCCCGGGCCACCGCGCCGACCTCGTCCTCGTCGACCTGACCGGCCCGCACACCCAGCCCGTCCACGACCTCGCCGCGACCCTCGTGCACAGCGCCCGATCCTCCGACGTCCGCACCACGATCGTCGACGGACGGATCCTGATGCGCGACCGCGAACTGCTGACGATCGATGTGCCCGCGATGATCGGGGAGTTGGGGGAGCGACTGCCCGCACTCGTGGACCGCAGCCACGGCAAACGCATCCAGGACTACGACACATAGGCTCGGCGACTACTCAGGCTCGGCGACTACAAGGCCTCCGACCCGGCACACACCCCCCGGCCGCCAAGGAGGCGCACGTACCCCAAAAATCTCTGACGCAGCGATGAGTTCCGCCCCGCCGACCGGTCACCACCCAGAACGGACCGCTGGCACAGGAGGGGCCCATGTCGCTTCCGGAGATCGTCTCGCGGGCGCAGTGGCGCGCGGCGCGTGAGAAATTGCTGATCAAGGAGAAGATCGTCACGCGCGCGTGGGATGTGCTCAACGCGGAGCGGCGCGGGCTGCCGATGGTCGAGATCGACGCCGAGTACGTGTTCGAGGGCGGTGACGGCAAGGCCACGCTGCTCGACCTCTTCGAGGGCCGGACCCAACTCGTCGTCTATCACTTCATGTTCGCGCCCGAGTGGGACGCCGGCTGCCGCAGCTGCTCGGGCTTCCTCGACCAGATAGGGCACTTGGCGCATCTGAAGGCGCGGGGGACGACGTTCGCCGCCGTGTCCCGGGCGCCGTACACGAAGATCCTGCCGTTCAAGGCGCGGATGGGCTGGACGGTGCCCTGGTACTCGTCGTACGGCAGCGACTTCAACCAGGACTTCGAGGTGACCCTGGAACACGAGGGGGAGCTCGTCGAGCGGCCGGGCGTCAGCTGCTTCCTGCGGGACCACGACCGGGTCTTCCACACCTACTCGACGTACGAGCGCGGCCTGGACGGGCTCGGCTCGACCACCAGCCTGCTGGACATCACCGCGCTGGGCCGGCAGGAGGAGTGGGAGGAACCCAAGGGGCGGGCGTCGGTTCTCGGGGCACCTGCGGGCAGCGAGCGCATCCGGTATCACGACGAGTACGAGGAGTGACAAGGGAGTGACAGCGGAGTGATCGATCTTGTCACACAGTGACAGAATCCTCACCCTCTGTGGTGAACGAGTGTCAACTACGTCTCAGTACAGCAACTGAGCGAGGCTTTCTGCCCTCGGAAGGCGTTAACTCCTACAAGTACAACGCTTCTGGAGGTGCAGGATGGTGAACGGGCGAAAGGTGCTCGAACGCTTTCCCGCAGGTGGGCCGCGAGGCTCGTGGCCGGCGGAGGAGTTCGCGCACGCGCGACGTCTTGAAGGGCTGCCCGCGGAGGTCGTCATGGACCTCTCGACGGACATGTTCCTGGTGATCGTCCGCAGCGGCGAGACAGCCGACGCGGCGGCCTGAGGTCAGCCCGCCTTCGGGGCGGGCACCTTCACCGTTGCCCCGGAAGCGGGCAGCTTCGGCTCCGTCCCGGAAGCGGGAACCTTCGGCTCCGTCCCGGAAGCGGGCAACTTCGTCGTGAACTGTTCCGCCTGGAGCGAGTACAGCTCCGCGTAGACCCCGCCGACGGCCAGCAGCTCCTCCGGTGTGCCGGACTCCACGAGCCGGCCCTGGTCCAGGACGTGCACCAGGTCCGCGTGGCGAACGGACGCCAGCCGGTGGGTGATGAGGATGACGGTCTGGCCGGTGCCGGCCAGGGCGCGGATCTTCTCGAAGACCTCCAGCTCGGCCCGGGCGTCCAAGGCGGCCGTCGGCTCGTCCACGATCAGGATGCGGCCGCGCCGGTACGCGGCCCGGGCGATGCCGAGCCGCTGCCACTGCCCGCCGGACAACTCGTGCCCGCCGCTGAAGTTGCGGGCCAGCAGGGTGTCCAGGCCGCGCGGCAGATCGCCGACCACCTGCTCGGCCCCGGCCTCCACGACCGCCTCCGTCACCCGCTCGTCGGTGAGCGGCACCGAGGAGCGGCCGACCGCCACGTTGACCCGGGCCGTGAACGGCCACCGCTTGAAGTCCTGGGCCACCATCGCGACGCGCTCCGCGAGCAGATGCCGGTCCGCGCTCGCCGCGTCCACGTCGTCCCACAGGATCCGGCCGCGGTCGGGGGCGTACAGCCCGGCCAGCAGTTTGACCAGGGTCGTCTTGCCGGAGCCGTTCTCGCCGACCAGCGCGACGATCTTGCCGAGCGGCACGGTGAGCGTCACGTCGTCGAGGGCGGGGCGGGCCGCGTCACCCGGATAGGTGAAGCTGACGTTCTCGAATCGAATCTCGCGCGGGTCCTCCGGCAGCGCCGCCCCGCCCACCGGAATCGCCCGTTGGGCCGCCTCCGCGTACAGCCGCTGGAGGTCGCCGACGAAAAGCGCCTCCTCGTGCAGGGCGTTCACCTCCACCACCAGGGTGTCCAGGCTCTGCGAACCCGTGCGGATGGCGATCACGGCCGTGCCCGCCACCGACAGCGCCATCGCGCCCGCCAGCAGCAGCCCGCCCAGCGTCGCGTATGTCGCCGCCGTCGCCAGGCCCGTCCAGGCTGCCGCGATCAGACCCGTACGGGCCGCCAGCCGGGCCAGACGGGCCTGCTCCGCCTCCGCCGTCTCCGACATCGCGCGGAAGTGACGCAGCAGGAACGGGCCCACTCCGTGGACGCGGATCTCCGGCGCCGCCTCGGGCTCGATCAGCAGCGCCCCCAGCAGCCGCCCCGCGCGCGCGTGCTGCACCCAGGCGTGGAAGGACTCGTAGCGCCGGCGCGCTATCGTCAGCGCGCTCCAGGCGCTCGGCAGGGTCATCGTCACCAGCAGCGGCAGCAGCGCCGGGTGCAGCACGGTCAGCACGCCCGCCGCCGCGATCAGCGAGATCATCGCGTTCACCACGCGCGTGGCGTACGAGATCATCCGCCGGGCGGAGGCGGCGCCGTACTGCGCGGTGTCCAGCAGCTTGTGGAAGGCGTGGTCCTCGATCGCGGCCAGCTCCACGGTCGCCGCCCGCTCCAGATAGCGCTCGGTCGCCACCCGCTCCACCTTGGGCTCCAGCCGCCCGGTGGCGTACGTGGACGCGGCCCGCAGCAGCGCCCCGACCAGCATCACGGCGGCCATGACCACCAGCGCGGGGACGGCGCCGCGCAGCCGGTCCTCCAGCGTGCCGTCGCCGATCAGCCGGCCGAGCACGCTGTTGACCGCGAGCAGGCTCACCGCCTGGGCGACACCCCGGCCGACCTCCGCGGCCAGCACGGTCCGCGCGGCGCGCCGGTCGGCCTGCCACGCGAGCCGGAAGCTGGCCGTCAGCAGGGCCGGGAGCCGGGTCACCATGGCCCGGAAGTTCAGCTCCAGGAAGGCGTCGGCGTGCGAGTTCCAGCCCATGTCGTAGCGCAACGGGCCGCCGAAGAGCAGCCGCTCCGACTCGGACATCTCCGGCTGCGCCGAGTTCCTTCTCTTTTCCCGCCCGGCCCGGACCCGCTTCTCCCGCCCGGCCCGGCCCGTCTGTTCCCGCCCGGCCCGGCCCTGCTTCTTCCCCACCCGTGACCTCCCCCGATCCCGATCCTGGACGAACGGCCACTATCGCGGCGCGGACTTCGGCGGGGCAGGGCGCGAGCGGGGGAGACGGGAGCGCGCGGGCGCGCGACCGGTGAGAGGAGCCGGATTACGCGCTGACCGGTCGGGACCAGGTGGGAGTCGTACCGGTCGCGCGGCACAGGGCGAGGTACAGCGGTATGGGCGGGGTGTACGGAAGCGTGCCGTCCGGCCTGTGGATCAGGCCGGGGAGGCCCGGGGCGTCCGGGACGACCGCTCCGGTGGCGTACCGCGCGGGCGCGGGCCACTCCAGGGCGTAGTCCGAATCCGACGGAACGATCCACCACCAGTGCGTCTCGTCGGCGTAGACGCACCCCACCCGTGGCAGCCGAGGCAACACGAGCGGACCGAGGCGGGCGGGTACCGCCACCGCGTCACAGCCCATCGGGGCCGTCATGCCCTCGGGTACGGGTAGCCGCCGGGGGGCTCCCGGGGTGTGCAGGCCGCGTCGGAGGCGGACCAGCGTGTCCAGGTTCAGCACCTGGCCACCGGGCCCAGGCCTCACACCCTGCCGCAATCTGGGCTCCGCTCGATCGGGGGGACCCCCAGGGTCCCCGTCCCGTGATGGCGCGCGTCCGATTCGGGCGCGGTTGTGCGGTGTGCCGTTTCTGCAGAAGCCGGACGTACGGCCTTTTGTGTAGAAGTCGGACGTGGGGCCGTATCTGCGGAGACCGGACGTGTGGCCGTTTCTGCGGAGACCGGACGTGCGGCCGTTTCTGCGGAGACCGGACGTGTGGCCGTTTCTGCGGAGACCGGACGTGCGGCCTTTTGCGCGGAGACCGTACGTGCGGCCTTGTGTGTAGAGACCGGATGTGGGGCTACCGAGCCGTGGTGCGCCTCCGCCTCTTCCTCCTCGCCCGAGCCGCCGGCCGGGCCGGGCTTCGGGCGGGCTCCCCAGCCCAGGTCGTTGCGGGGGCCGGTGTGGTGACGAGGAGTGTCCAGGAGCGCGGCCATGCGCGGCAGTTCCGCCCAGACCAGCAGCCCGGGGCCGTGTTCGTGGGCGCCCCAGGAGTGACACAGGGCCTCGACGAGGAGCAGTCCCCTCCCGTGCTCCTCCTCGGGCCGCTGCGGCGACGGGTGGGGCTCACCCGGCGCACAACCTTCGTCGCGTACGGCTATGCGCACCAGGTCGTCACCGTCGTGCAGCTCGCAGACCACACGGCTGCTCGCGGTGTGCACGATGGCGTTGGTGACCAGCTCGGAGACCACCAGTGCCGCCGTGTCGCAGGTGTCCTCGCAGACCGACCAGCCGGTCAGTCGTGCCCTTGTCAGGCGTCTGGCCTGCGCGGGAGAACCCGGATGGGCGGCCAGCTCGAAGCGGAACCGGCGCTCGGCAGCGGCCCTGTCGGGGCCCGCTCCCGCGGCGGTACCGAGACCGAGCGGGCGGCCTACGGCAGCGTCTGTTCCTAAGGGCAGGGACGGAATCACGCTTGCCACTATCGCCCCGCCGTGAACACTTGGCAAGTGTCACTCTGAAAAATGCAGAGTGCTGGGTGACGCAGTGAAGGGCCGTGGCACACTGCTCGCAACAGCAGGTCGAGCGGCGCCAGTTGGGATCACCGGAGATCCGTACGCATCCGTACCCCTCTTCGAATAGATCTTCGAATGGCGCCGCAGGGCTGTCAGCATGCTTTGCCCGTACGGCTGTCAGCATGCTTGTGTGGCCGGCCTGAGCTCTTCTGGCCGCCCTGCCAGGGACTTTGTGGAGGTGGAGGGTGAGCGAACCGAGGTCTGCGCCGACCGTGGGTCAGGTCGTCCTCGGTCGGCGCCTGTTGGACCTACGGGAACGCGCCGGGCTCAAACGCGAGGAGGCCGCCCGCATCCTCCGTGTGGCCCCCGCCACGGTCCGCCGTATGGAGATGGCCGAGGTCACGCTCAAAATCCCGTACCTCCAGTTGTTGCTGAAGGCATACGGCGTCTGCGACCTGGAGGCCGAGGCCTTCGTCCAACTGGCCGAGGAGGCCAACCAGCCCGGGTGGTGGCAGCGGTTCCACGACGTCCTGCCCGGCTGGTTCTCGATGCATGTCAGCCTCGAGGGCGCTGCCGCCATGATCCGCCAGTACGAACCGCACTTCGTCCCCGGGCTGCTGCAGACCGAGGACTACGCGCGGGGCGTCCTGGAATCGGGCGCCATCGGCCAGACGAGCCCCGACGAGATCGAGCGCCATGTCGCCTTGCGCATGCAACGCCAGGAACTGCTCACCCGTCAGGACCCGCCCCGGCTGTGGGCCGTGATGGACGAGACCGTGCTGCGCCGCTCGGTCGGCGGCCCGGAGGTGATGCGTGCCCAGATCGACAAACTGCTCGAGGCCACGAAGCTGCCCAACGTCACGCTGCAGGTCGCCCCGTTCGCGAACGGGCCGCACCCGGGCACGTACGGGCCCTTCGTGCTGTTCCGATTCGCCATGCCGGAACTCCCGGACATGGTCTACAGCGAGTACCTGACCGGCGCCGTCTACCTGGACGCGCGCACCGAGGTGGCGACTCACCTCGAGGTCATGGACCGCATGGCGGCGCAGGCCGCCACTGCACATCGCACGAAGGAGATCCTCCGGGATCTCCGCAAGGAGCTGTGAATGGATCGCATCAAGCCGCGCATACGCGTCTACAACGGCATGCCCGCGCGGGACTTGGGCAGCGAGGGCTGGCACAAGCCGTGGAGCGGCGGCAACGGCGGCAACTGCCTGGAAGCGATGAAGCTCGCCGACGGCCGGATCGCCGTCCGCCAGTCCACCGACCCGGACGGTCCGGCGCTGATCTACACCACGGACGAGATGACCGCCTTCATCGAGGGCGCCAAGGCGGGGGAGGCCGACTTCCTGCTGTCCTGATGTGATTGCTCTTTTTCTCGCTCGACTTCCTTATCTTGGTGCTGAATTTTGGTGCTGAATTGATCATCATCCATCGCGTCTTACGGAGTGCCTCATGACCGGGCAGGACCCCCTCGGCGCCGCCGCGATCGACACCGGCAAGCCGCATCCCGCGCGGATGTACGACTGGTATCTCGGCGGCAAGGACAACTATCCCGTCGACGAGGCGATGGGCCACCAGATGCTCGCCCTCGACCCGAGGGTGCCCGTGATGGCGCGGGTCAACCGCGCGTTCATGCACCGGGCCACACGCTGGCTCGCCGAGCAGGGCGTACGCCAGTTCCTGGACATCGGTACCGGGATCCCGACCGAGCCGAACCTCCATCAGGTCGCCCAGGAGATCGGGCCCGAGGCGCGCGTCGTCTACTGCGACAACGACCCGATCGTGCTCGCCCACGCGGCCGCACTGCTGCGCGGCACCGAGGAAGGGTTCACCGAGTACCTGCAGGCCGACGCGCGGGATCCGGAGGCCATCCTCGAAGGCGCGAGGAAGGTCCTGGACTTCAGCCGGCCCGTGGCGCTGTCGCTCATCGCGTTGCTGCACTTCGTCGCCGACGAGGACGGCGCGCACGAGCTGGTGCGCCGGCTGCTGTCCGAACTGCCCTCCGGCAGCTACCTGGTGATCAGCCACGCGACGGCCGACTTCACGCCCGAGGAGTCGAAGGCGGCCACCGAGAAGCTCAAGGCCGCCGGTGTCACGCTGGCGCTGCGCTCCCGTGAGGAGTTCGCCGGCTTCTTCGACGGCCTGGAACTCGTCGAGCCCGGCGTCGAGGTGCCGCATCGGTGGCATCCGGAGCTGGGCGAGCCGGTGCCTGGTCAGGACGACGGGGTGATTCCTGGGTACGGGGCGGTGGGGCGCAAGCCGTGATGCGGGGGAGTGCAAGCCGTGATGCGGGGGAGTGCAAGCCGTGATGCGGCGGGGGAGTGCAAGCCGTGATGCGGCGCTGATTCAGAGGGGAATCAGCGCCGCATCAGTGGTGATTCAGCCGCATCAGTGGTGATTCAACGGTGAGGTGATTCAGTGGTTCACACCCACGACCACATGCGCCGCGGGGCGTCCACCAGGCGGCTGACCACGACCACCGGCAGCGGCGGCTGCTCCGCCTTGCTGGGGCTGAGGTTCAGCCCGTAGTAGATCTGCTCGATCGACGGTGGCCCGACCGCGAGGTTGCGCCGGACAGCCATCGACGACGACTCCTCGCCGGTGTGCACCAGGTACGCCGCCGCCATCGCGCCCGTACGGCCGACCCCAGCGCCGCAGTGCACGAACACCGGCCCGGACTCCTTGGCGACGACGTCGAGGAAGCGCTGCACCTGCTCGGGCTTCGGTGTCTGCCCGTCCCGGATGGGCATGCGTACGACGTCCAGACCGGCATCGCGCGGACCGGCGAGCTGGTGGGCGCTCAGGTCCTCGGCCCGCAGGTCGACGACTGTGGTGAAGCCCATGGTCGCCAGCTGCCGGTAACCGGCGGGAGAGGGGGCGGCACCGCGCCACAGCCGTCTCTCGGAGTCGACCGGCTGGAAGTGGTGCACACCCTGCACCGTGCGGGTCCCCGCCGGCGCCGGCGTCTCCTCGCGCGCCCAGTAGGACAGCGCCAGGATTCCCAGTGCGCCGGTGGCCCACAGGGCGAGGTAGCCGAGGGCCACGAGCATGAGGATCCGCAGAGACCGCCGTGACACAAGATGTCGGCGGAGGGCGGGAACGGGCAGGGTTGCGCTGAGGACAGCCATGGGCGAACCGGGGGGTTAGGGGACGAGGGCGGTTTTGGCATCGTAACCCGAGTCGCCTATGGCAGTCTTGTCCGAGTACGTATGTATATATGGACCCTACGGCCCGGTCAGTCGCCGTCCGCGTCCGCGTCGCCGATGCCGACCACCGTGAGGTTGGCGCGTTCGAGGGTCGCGTCCTCCAGGCAGCCGCGCAGCCGCAGCTGGTCGTGGTCGGTGAGGGCCGGACGGACGACCCCGGCGAAAACGCCGTCTCCCAGGTCTCCGAGAACCGCGTGGCGCAGCGGTACGGACGTGGAGTCCCGGCAGCCCTCCCAGATCTGCTGCGCGGCGAGCGACCTGCGCTCGGCCGTCATGTCCGTGCCCCGCAGGTCGACCTGGACGAGCACGGAGGTCGCCGCGCTCTCGTTGGCGGCCTCCTTCCGGGTCTGGGTGAGATCGGCGAGCCCCACGACGAGCGAGCCGAGCAGGGTGAGACCGACCACGCCGACGGCGGCCACGCGCGCGGTGCGGCCCCGGGAGTGCCCGGCGTTCAGGGACGGCAGGTCCTCAAGGTCGTCGTGAAGGTCGTCGTGGAGGTAGTCGTGCGAGGCCGGGTCGGGCGCGGCGAGGACCGCCAGCCGTCCGGCGAGCCGCCGCTCGGCCGGCCGGGCCGTCACCGACGCGATCCGCTGCACCACCCAGGCGAGGCCGGACAGCACCACACCGGTGACCATGAGGACCGGCACAAAGACGTATGTGCGTTCCGCCGGCTCCTCCAGCCAGCGGAACCGTGCGCCGCCGGGCTCCGGCTCGGGCGCCCCGCGCAGCCGGGCCAGCACGTCCTCCTGCCGCGCGGCGAGCTCCCGCTGCCGCCGGTCGGAGTCGCGCAGCCGCCCTTCGATCCGCGTCAGCCGCCCCAGCATCACCAGGCCCAGCAGCAGCACCTCGATGACCACCAGCAGCACCCCGCTCAGCAGGGCCCGCTGCCACTGCCACCGGTACAGATAGACGACAAGGTGCGTCCCCGCGCCGGCGGCGGCGAGGCTTCCGAAGACGAAGGCGATCTTCCTCATGGTGGGTCCCCAGGCTGTACGTCCCCTGTGGTCCCGTCCACGGTGAGGCGGGAGCCGGGCGGGAAACGCCGTACGGCGTCCGCGGCGCCGACGACCGCGGGGAGCCCGAGCTCCCTCGCCAGCACGGCGAGATGGGACAACGGGCTGCCGGTCTGAGCGACCAGTCCGGTGAGACCGGGCAGCAGCGGGGCGAGCGCGGGGTCCAGCGTGCGCACGACGAGTAGCGCGTCCGGGGGCGGTGGTGTGCCCGTGCCGTCCCACACCGTCCCGACCGCGCGCCCACCGGACACGCCCCGCACTCCATCGCCGCGACCGCCGTCACGCTCGGCGACGACGACCCCGCCCTCCGCGAGCCGGAAGGCGTCCGGCAACGGAGGCGACGCGGGCTGCGGCACGCGCGCGTGCAGGTCGCCGGGAAGCGGGCCCCCTTCGGCTACGGCGGCCAACTCCCGCCACCGCAACAGCCCGGCACGCTCCACGTCCAGCCCCGCCCGCCGCGCCGCCTCCCGCACGAGCCGGACCTGGAGCTCCTGCACCCACCGGATGCGGAGACGGAGGGCTTCCCGGGGCGGGAGGGCGGGGGTGGGAGACAGGCGGGGGGCAGGGGGTTCGGCTACGGCGACGGTGTGGAGGCCGGCCCGGTCGGGTTCGGGGGACGCCGGTTCGTGGCCCCGGGCACCGGTGGCGGGGGCGGCGTCGATGCCGGTTCCCGGGAGCCGCTCGACGGCTGTCTCCCACGGTTGCGGTACCGCGCCGTCGCGGCCCGGTGCTACCGCCTGCGGCAGCCGCGGCCGCCCTCGCAGGCTCGGTGCGGTGAGCGCCAGGACCACGGGGTTCGCGGCCACCACCTGATCGTCGGTCACACCCCGGGCGCGGGCCTCCGCCAGGGCCGTCAGGGCGGTGCCCGCCGCCGTGCGGCTCCTGGGCGGCTCGCTCAGCAGGGCGCCCGTGAGCGTCTCCTGGGCGTGCAGGGAGACCAGGACCGTACGGGTCCAGCGGAGCTCCGCCGCCAGGTCGGGGCCGGAGGACTCGGCCGGCGCCGGGATCTCCGCCAGCCGGCGGTCGACGTCCGCCACCAGGTCCGTCGCCAGACCGGGCAGCGACGCGGTGAGGCGTCCCACCCGCCAGGCCGCACCGAGTCTGCGTGCACCCGGCGCCGGGTTGAGCAGCGCGAGCCAGCGGTGGCGGGGGCCGACCGCGCCGAGCAGGCGCAGATCGGCGGCGGCCCGACCGCCGACCGTCGTGACCACCGGCACCGTCCGCAGCAGCCGGCGCGGTGTACTGCCCCCGATGTCGAGCGCGGCGGCCAGTCCACGGGCCATGGGCGCCACCCACAGGTCCTCCTCCAGCGGCTGGAGCTGCCCGGGCAGTGTCTCCGCGACCGGTCCGGGTCCGAGCAGCCGGGCACCGCGCCCCGGCCGCGCCGCCATCGCCGTGATCGGCCGGCTCTGGAACAGCCACAGCCGCCCGTCCTCGTCGAACCCGAACTCGATGTCCTGCGGCCCGCCGAAGATCCGCCGGGCCCGCCGCGCGAGACGCGCCAACCGGAACAGCTCCGAGCGGGTGAGCAGCGCGTCGCTCTCCGTGGGCTCGCCGAGAGCGAGTGGCGCGTCGGTTTCCGCGGCCTCGGTACGGCCGAGCCGGGTGCCGTCCTCCGGCGGCTCCGTCCGCAGGACCCGGCCGCGCCTGCTCAGCCAGTAGCCGGACCCGGACTGCGCACCGCTGACCAGACTGTCCGGCCCGCCGCGCACCGCGCTCACCAGCATCCGGTCGGTCCGCCCCTCGACGGGGTCGACACCGAACATCACCCCGCCGACACGGGCCGTGAGCATCGGCTGCACGAGCACCGCCATGGGCGCCGTGGACCCGTCGGGCCGGTGCGCCGAGTCGAGCACGGTCTGTACGGCCGTACGAAAGCCCCGCCAGCCGCGCACATCGAGCACGGAAGCGAACTGGCCCGCCAGGGACGACTCCTCCGTGTCCTCCTGCGGGGACGAGGAGCGTACGACGAGCGGGCGGGCGCCACCGTCGGAGATCTCATCCCAGGCGCGGCGCAGGGCGACCGTGTCGCCGCCCCCTCCGTGCGGGATCACGAAGCCGGGGAGCACCGGCAGTCCGGCGCGGGCCGCGCGGGCGAGGTTCGCGGCCTTGGATCCGGCCAGTCGGGGGAGCGCGGCGCCGGGCTGATCCAGCGGGACGACGGGCGGACCGACCGCTTCCACGAGGCCGAGGGCACTCTTGACCTGGGGCTCTTCCCCGTCTCGCGCACCTTCTTCATGACGTTCGTCGAGCGTCGTCATCGAACACCCTCCAGGACCGGCCGCCAACAGGGGGGACGCGCGGGGGTGGCCCTGCGCCTGACGGCGGAACGAAGGATGGGGGCGAGCCGCAGCACGCCTCCTGCTTTTTTCCGATGATCCCACCACTGTTCCGTTCCATGTAGCCCGTAAGCCACTTTTCGGGCAGTTGGGAGAAAAACCATGCGGGGGACCAGGGTGCCGGGCGTGGCTCGTCCGAGGGCAGCAGTCGTCTGCTCATCCGCGGGCAGGGCGCCGTCTCCGCCATTCATCCGCGGGCAGGGCACCGTCTCCGCCGCTCGTCCGTGGGCAGGACACCGTCCGTGCCGCTCATCCTGAGGCGGGGTCCTCTTGGGGCCGCTCATCGTGAGGCAGGGCCCGCGGCTCACCCGCGCTGGTGCGGTCGGCCTGCTCACGCGCGCTGGTGCGGTCGGTCTGCTCACGTGCGCCGGTGCGTTCGGCCCGCTCCGGATCACCGGGCGGCAGCACCCCGCACAGCGCGTCCACCGCCGCCGCGTACGCGTGCTCCGAGGGCGTCGCGTAGCCCACGACCAGGCCGTCGCGGGCCGCCATGTCGGTCTCCGGGTGCCGGAACTCGGCAAGCCCGTCCAGGGCGATGCCCTGCCAGGCGGCCGCCTTGACGGCGGAGCGTTCGGTGCCGGGCGGCAGCCGCAGTACGGCGTGCAGTCCGGCCGCGACACCGGTGACCTCGACGTGCGGCGCGTGCCTGGCGAGCGCGGCGACCAGACGGTCCCGGCGGCTCCGGTACCGCTGCCGCATACGCCGCACATGACGGTCGTACGACCCCCGGGAGATGAAGTCGGCGAGGCTCAGCTGGTCCAGCACGCTCGCCCACGCCTCTCGCTCGCCCTTGGCCGCGAGCACCTCGTCGACGTACCGCTCCGGCAGGACCATCCACCCCAGCCGCACCGCCGGTGACAGGCTCTTGCTGACCGAGCCGATGAAGATCACCCGCTCGGGGTCGAGGCCCTGGACGGCGCCGACCGGCTTGCGGTCGTAGCGGAACTCCCCGTCGTAGTCGTCCTCGAGAATCACCCCACCACGCGCGCGTGCCCAGTCGACGACCGCGGCCCGACGCGCGGGATCCAGCGGACCACCCGTCGGGAACTGGTGCGCGGGCGTGAGCAGTACGGCCCGCTCGCGCCCCAACCGATCGATCCGTGCGCCGTGTTCGTCCAGCGGAAGCGGCACGGTCCGTACCCCCGCGGCCCGCAACAGCTCCCGGTGGAATTCCAGCCCGTACCCCTCCAGGGCCAGCGGACCGCGCAGGACCCCTCCTCCTCCGCTCGGCCCCCCGAACAGCAGCCGCAGCGCGTGCGCGAAGCCGGAGCAGATCACGATCCGGCCGGGCTCCGTGCGCACACCACGCGCGCGTGCGAGGTATTCCGTGAGCGCATCCCGTAACTCGACACGGCCGGCGGGATCGCCGGGGCCGAACACCTCGTTGGGCGCCTGCTGGAGGGCCCGCCGGTAGGAGGCCAGCCAGGCCGCGCGCGGGAACGCCGACGCGTCCGGGGTGCCCTGCCGCAGGTCGTGCCGTGGTCCACGCGCGCGTGGAGGTGCCTTTTTGGGCACACGCACGGCGTGTCGCAAGGGCCTTGCCCGCTCGGCGACCCTCGTCCCCGAGCCCTGGCGGGCGGTGAGCCAGCCTTCCGCGACGAGCTCCGCGTACGCGTCGGCCACCGTGTTGCGGGCCACGCCGAGGTCGGCGGCGAGCGAGCGGTACGGAGGCAGCCGGGTGCCCGGCGCGAGCCGCCCGCTGCGTACGGCCTCGCGCAGCGCCCGGATGAGCGCGGCGCGCCGCCCGCCCGGGCCGGACAGCTCCAGATGCAGGTCGGCACCGATCCGCTCCGCTGAATTGACCCACGATCCATCCATGGAAATGCACCCTACAAGGGGTCTTTATGGCTCATAGGTTGATGCACATGACCACGAACACGACCACGACAACGAACACGACAGCGAATCCCATCGATTCGGCTCTCGCCGCGGCCCTCGCGGAGCGGACCCGCCTCGACTTCGCGAAGGCCGCCCCGAAGGTCTTCCGCGCCCTCGTCGGCTTCGACGCCGCCGCCCGCGAGGGCCTCGACCCGTCCCTCGTCGAGTTGATCCAGATCCGCGCCTCGCATCTGAACCACTGCGCGTACTGCCTCCACATGCACACGAACGACGCCCGCAAGGCGGGCGAGAGCGAGGACCGGTTGCACATGGTCGCCGTCTGGCGCGAGGCCCGTCACTTCTTCACAGAGAAGGAACAGGCGGCCCTCGCCCTGACGGAGGCGGTGACCCTGGTGGCCGACCGCGGCGTCCCCGACGATGTCTACGCCCGGGCCGCGACCCACTTCGACGAGGAGGAACTGGCCCACGTCCTGGCCGTGATCTTCACGATCAACACGTGGAACAGGGCGGCCCTGTCGACGGCGAAGGTCGCGGGGACGGACGAGCGACGCTAGTCGCCTTGCGTTTTCCTGCCGTCGGCCTACACGGTCATCGGGCGGTCGTACGGCCCGATCGGCGCCGGCAGCCGTGAACTGCCGGTCAGGTGACGGTCGACGGCCGCCGCCACCGCCCGTCCCTCCGCGATCGCCCACACGATCAGCGACTGCCCGCGCGAGGCGTCCCCGGCGGCGAACACACCCGGGACGTTCGTGGCGAAGTCGGCGTCCCGGGCGATCGTGCCGCGGGGCTCCAGTTCCAGCCCCAGCTGGTCGACGAGCCCGTCTTCCCGGTCCGGCCCGGAGAAGCCGAGCGCCAGCAGCACGAGGTCGGCGGGAAGGGCGCGCCCGGTGCCCGCCACCGGTCGCCGCCGCGCGTCCACCTCGACCAGGTGCAGCGACCGCACATGCCCGTCGGCGTCCCCGGTGAAGCGAAGCGTGGACGCCGCGAACAGGCGCGCGTCCGCGTCCGCCGCCGGCGCCGTCCGCAGGTCACGGGCCTCTTCGTGCGCGGCCGACAGCCGGTAGATCTTCGGGTACGTCGGCCAGGGCTCCGCGTCCTCGTCGCGGTCCGCGCCCGGCTGGACGTAGATGTCCAACTGGGTCACGGACGCGGCGCCCTCCCGCACCGCCGTACCCAGACAGTCGGCCCCCGTGTCCCCGCCGCCGACGATGACGACGTGCTTCCCGGCGGCGGACATCGGCGAGACTTCCAGATCCCCTTCGCACACCCGGTTGGCCAGCGGGAGATACTCCATCGCCTGCTGGATGCCCGCCAACTCCCGTCCTGGTACATCCAGCTCACGCCACGCCGTCGCCCCGGTGGCGATCACGACGGCGTCGTAGCGCGCCCGCAGCTCGGCGGCCCCGATGTCCCGCCCGACCGCGGTGGACGTACGGAACTTCGTGCCCTCCGCCCGCATCTGCTCGATCCGCCGCTCCAGATGGTGCTTCTCCATCTTGAACTCGGGGATGCCGTACCGCATCAGACCGCCGAGCCGGTCGTCCTTCTCGTACACGGCGACCGTGTGCCCCGCCCGGGTCAACTGCTGTGCCGCGGCGAGCCCGGTGGGCCCCGACCCGATCACCGCGACCGTGCGCCCGGACAGCCGGTCCGGCGGGCGCGGCGGCGCGAAGCCTTCCTCCCAGGCCTTGTCGGCGATGGCGCACTCGACGTTCTTGATGGTGACGGCCGGCTGGTTGATGGCGAGCACGCAGCCCGCCTCGCACGGCGCCGGGCACAAGCGGCCCGTGAACTCGGGGAAGTTGTTCGTGGCGTGCAGCCGGTCCGCCGCGGCCCGCCAGTCCTCGCGCGAGACCAGGTCGTTCCACTCGGGGATCAGATTGCCCAGCGGACAGGCCTCGTGGCAGAACGGGATGCCGCAGTCCATGCAGCGATCTGCCTGCTTGTTGATGATGGGCAGCAGCGCCCCGGGGACGTAGACCTCGTTCCAGTCCCGGACCCGTTCCTCGACGGGCCTGCGCGGCCAGTCCTGGCGAGGCGTGGTCATGAATCCCTTGGGATCGGCCATGGCCGTCTTCCTTGCGTACGCGTGTGGCAGGCCGTGCGTCATCGGGCGGCACATTCCTCCCGCCACGATACGTCCCCTCGGTCACGTGCGCAGAGGGGGTCGACAGCGCTTTCTGAGAGGTCCCGGCCCGCTCAGGTGAGGGCCAGCACATACGCCACCGCCGCGGCGGCCGAGGCGACCGTGCGGACATGGTTCCAGAACGTCCACTCGCGAAGGTACGTCGGCCAGTACGCGGCGGCCTCCGGGGTGCCCGGGTCCAGCCGGGCCAGCGCCTCGTTGCGCGGCACGTTCGCCGCCATGGTCAGCCCGAACACGCCGAACAGGTACAGCCCGCTGCCCACCAGCAACTCCACCGTCCCCTCGTCCGGCCACAGCACGAACGTCACCACGGCGATCACCGCGCACAGCACCGCCGACCCGATGAACACCAGCATGAACGCCGGCTGCAACGCGGCGACGTTGATCGCGTTCATCGCGGCGACGCCCTGCGCGGGCGGCAACGCGGCGAGCCCGCGCATCACGAAGGTCGAGAACCCGCAGAAGACCCCGGCCACCAGCCCGGTCCCGAGCACACCCAGCACCGTCAGGACGAAGTACGGTCCCTCGATCATGCCGACACCAACTCCCGCATCAAGCCGAGCCCACGCTCGGCACCACCCGTTACCACCCATTACCATCCGTTACCACCAGTGAATCCCCAGACGAGCGCACCGACCATGCCCGAGCCGCGCGACGCCATACGCGAGCGTCCAGGCCGGGCGGGGCGGCGGTGCGCGCGGAAGACCGGGGGTGTGTGACTCCCCTTCCGCCCCCGCCCTCAGCCGACCTCCGCCTCCACCCCCGACGCCCGCCATCCCTTCAGCACCGCCTCCACGGTTCCCGTAATCCGCCGCCGTGCCTCATGCCTTGCCACCCCGCTCATCAGCAACTGGTCGTACGGCGTGTCCACATGCCGTACGGACGCCACGACCGCCGAGGTCACCGCGCCCTCCGACAAGGCCCGCCCCGCCGCACTCCGCCCCACCCGCCCGCTGCCCCGCACGGAGGCATGCGCGGCGATCTCCCGCGCCCGGTCCACCGGGCATCCGGGGAACAGCCGCCGTATCTCCGCCGCGAACGCGTCCGCGAACCGCACGTCCCGCTCCGCCCGCCGTCGCGCGTCCCGGGCCCGGCGCCGTCGTCGTGCCTCCGCGTCGGCCAGACACCGCGCCTCGGCCCGGGCGAGCCCGGCCTCCTCGACGAGGACGCCCTGCCGCTCGTACCGCCCCTTGCGCCGGTTGAACCGCACGACCACCGCCGACAGCGCGCTCTCCTCCCGTGACCGCCGGGTCAGTGCCACGTCCCCGCGCGGCAGGAACACCAGGTGCCCCAGATCGGCACAATCGAGGCACCGCGGCGCGCCGTCCTCGACGACGAGCAACGACAACGGCCCGCCGCGGCACTCCGCGCAGTGCCGTCTCCGCAACGGCTGGACGACGAGAAGTCCGGTGCGGAGCGGCGGAGTTGCGAGGAAGGTCATACGGGGTTCCTTCCCGCAGGTGACAGGGACCCACGCCGGGTCCGGACGATCGCGGCCATCACCGCCGGCACGGCCCGTCCGGCGCCGAAGACGACGATCCCGTCCGTGCCAAGAGCGGCAGGAGCGGAACGCATCCTCACCCGACCCTGACGCATCATGGGCCGTGTGCGACTCGAAGCGATCACCTGGGACCGGCTCGGCGACCTGTTGGCCGAGCGCCTGCTCGACCTGAAGCCGGCCGACGGCAGTCCCTGGCCGCGTATCGCCTTCGACGGCGCCCCGGCCGGCCTCCCGGGCGACCTCGCCGAGCGCGTCTCCGCGGCGCTGCGCGTACGCGGCCGACCTTCGCTGGTCGTCGGCACACACGGCTTCCTGCGCCCCGCCTCGCTCCGCCTGGAGTACGGTCACCAGGACGTGGAGGCCTATTACAACGGCTGGTTCGACACCGGCTCCCTCTGGCGCGAGGTCTTCGGCCCCCTCGAACCCGGCGGCGACGGGCGGGTCCTGCCCGACCTGTGGGACCCGGTCACCGACCGCGCCACCCGTAGCCCCTACGTCCAACTCCCGCCCGGCGGTTTCCTGTTGCTGCACGGCCCCCTCCTGCTGCATCACTGGTTCCCCTTCGACCTGACCGCCCACGTCCTCCTCTCCCCGGGCGCCCTGCGCCGCCGCACCCCCGAGGCCGAGCAGTGGACACTCCCCGCCTTCGAGCGCTACGAGAACGAGACCGACCCGGCCGGCACGGCGGACGTCCTGGTCCGCGCCGACGACCCGCGGCATCCGGCCTGGAGCGGCTGATGCGGCCGCCCGCGGGTGCGTGCGCCGCGTGGCACGGCGAGAATGTAGGGCGCCGGGACTTGCGGTGCCGACCGCGCCGCGCCGGCCGTCCGGCACCGGGAGGTACTCCATGACCACCGCCGGAGACATCATGCACCGTGGTGCCCAGTGGATCCCCGCCCACGAAACCCTTGACCGCGCCGCCCAGCTGATGCGCGAGCTCGGCGTCGGGGCCCTGCCCATCAGCGACGAGAACGAACGGCTCTGCGGCATCCTCACCGACCGCGACATCGTCATCGGCTGTGTGGCCATGGGCCACGACCCGGCCAAGGTCACGGCGGGCGAGATGGCCCAGGGCACCCCGCGCTGGATCGATGCGAACGCCGATGTCGGCGAGGTGCTCCACGAGATGCAGGAGCATCAGATCCGCCGGCTCCCGGTCATCGAGAACAAGCGCCTGGTCGGCATGATCAGCGAGTCCGACCTGGCCAGGCACCTACCGGAGGACCAGATCGGGACCTGGGCCGAGAGCGTCTACGCCAGGTCCTCCAGCAGCCACTGACCCTGACTCGGTCAGAGCCAGCCGATGCGCCGGAAGCCGCGGTACAGCGCCAGACAGGTGACGGATATCAGGCCCAGGACCATGCCGTAGCCGTACCGCCAGTGCAGCTCCGGCATGTGGTCGAAGTTCATGCCGTACAGCCCGCAGACCATCGTCGGAACGGCGATGATGGCGGCGCACGCCGTGATCTTCCGCATGTCCTCGTTCTGCGCGACCGTCACCTGCGCGAGGTGCGCCTGGAGGATCGAGTTGAGCAGTTCGTCGAAGGCGGCTATCTGCTCCTTGGCGCGCAGCAGGTGGTCGGAGACGTCGCGGAAATAGGCCTGTATCTCCGGATCGACGACCCGGATCGGCCGAGTGGCGAGTTCCTCGAGCGGGCGGCTGAGCGGCATCACGGCCCGCTTCAGCTCCAGGAGCTCGCGCTTGAGCTGGTAGATGCGTCCCGCGTCGACCCGAGCGCCGGTCTCCGCGAACACCGCCGTCTCGACCTGGTCGATGTCCTCCTGCACGGAGTCGATGACGTTCAGATAGTCGTCGACCACATGGTCCGCGATCGCGTGCAGCACCGCGGCCGGGCCCTTGGCGAGTTGCTGGGGGGCGGACTCCAGTTCCTCGCGCAACGGGCCCAGTGATCCATGCCGTCCGTGGCGTACCGTGATCACGAAGTAGTGTCCGACGAAGACCATGATCTCGCCGGTGTTGACCACCTCGCTCGTCGCCGTGAGTTCCTCGTGTTCGACATAGCAGACCGTCTTGAACACGGCGAACAGCGTCTCGTCGTAGTGCTCCAACTTGGGGCGCTGGTGGGCCTCGACCGCGTCCTCGGCCGCCAGCGGGTGCAGGTCGAAGAGCTCGGCGATACCCGCGAACTCCTGGTCCGTCGGCTCATGGAGACCGAGCCAGACGAAGCCGTCACGGCTCTTGCGCACCCGTTCCACGGCATCGACCAGGTCGCTGCCGGCGGGGCCCCGGACGCCGTCGCGGTACGTCACGCAGTTCACCACCGAGGAGCCCAGTGGGGAGCGGGCCGGGTGGCTCAGGTCGACACGGGGGCGCCGCCGGGCCAGTCGCGCCACCTTGCGGAGGCCGCCGACCCTGCCGAGGCTCGTGACCTTTCGCAGGTTTCCTGCCATGGACATCGGCATCTCCCCTTGCACGGATCTCCTTGCGACGCGTTCCCGCGCCCTGGCGAGCCAGTTTGCCAGGTCGGAGTAAGCGGCGGGTGAGCCTGTGGGAACAGGATGTTCCGCTTGGTTCCCGGCTGTGGACCCAGGGATGCACGTGCGCCGAGGTGCGAGGAACCAGGTGTTCCGAGCGGTGAACGGGCCCGTTTTCGCTGCGCGGCGACATCGCCGTCTCGTCGTGTCCGGGTGGCGTGTCCGAAGTATCGTGTCCGAGCGCCGCCCGTTCTTGACAAGCAGGGCAACTGGGGTGATCACGGCATGACGCGAACCGACGGGTATCTCCTCGACAACCGGCAGACCGAGGCGGGCGAGCGCTTCGATGCCTTCGCCACCCTCTTCGACCCCACGACCTTCCGGCACCTCGAAGCCTTCGGCGTCGCACCGGGCTGGCACTGCTGGGAGGTCGGCGCGGGCGGCACCTCCGTGGTGTCCTGGCTGGCCAAGAAGGTCGGCCCGACCGGACGTGTCGTCGCGACCGACATCGACACCTCGCGGGTCGCCGCGGTCGCCCGTCCGCCGGTCGAGGTGCGTGTCCACGACGTCGGGGCCCAGGAGCCGCCGGGGGAGGGGTTCGACCTGGTCCACGCCCGGCTCGTCCTCGTCCATGTCCCGGACCGGGAACGGGCGTTGCGGTCGATGGTCGAGGCCCTGCGGCCCGGCGGGCGGATCCTCGTCGAGGACGCCGATCCCGCATTGCAGCCCCTGATCTGCCCCGACGAGCACGGCCCGGAGCAGCAGCTCGCCAACCGGCTGCGGCAGGGCTTCCGCCAACTGCTGGCCGACCGCGGCGCCGACCTCGCCTACGGCCGCAGGCTTCCGCGGCTGCTGCGCGAGGCCGGCCTGCGCCAGGTGGAGGCCGACGCGTACTTCCCCGTCACCTCGCCCGCCTGCGCCGCCCTGGAGTCCGCCACGATCCGCCAGCTCCGGGACCAACTCGTCGCCGCGGGCCTCGCCACGGACCAGGACATCGACCGACACCTCGCGAACGTCACCTCCGGCGGCCTGGACCTGGCGACGGCCCCGATGATCTCGGCGTGGGGGCGCAAAGCATAGAAGGGGTACGGCCGTTGATGCGCCGCCGGTGTGACCGGCAGGCTCCCTGCCGTCGGACAGGTGGACGGCCCGGCCTTGCCTGCGGCGCGTTGCCGACGGCCGGTGTGCGTCCCGCCGTATCCACGCCTCGTTGCCGTCGAACACCGCCGGCGGCCGACCGGGCTCCCCGTAAGCCCTACCGGTCAACCACGCCCCGGCGGTCTGCCTCCCACCCGCTCCACCGCCAAGGCCCCCGCCCCGCAGCCCTCCGCCGCCGCGTCCTCGGGCCCGGCGCCGGTGAGCAGCGCGGCGAGGAAGGCGCCCGTGAAGGCGTCGCCGGCCCCGGTGGTGTCCCGGGGCGTCGCCGGTACGGCGGGGACGCGGGCGCAGACCGCACCGGAACGGGCCACCAGCGCACCGTCCGCCCCCTGCTTGGCGACCACCAGCGGCACATGGCGGCTCAGCTTGGCCGCCGCGTCCGCCGCATCGGGCAACCCCGTGAGCAGACACGCCTCGTCCCGGCTGGGCAGCAGGACGTCCACGCCTTCGACGAGCGCCAGGAACCGGTCGACACCCAGCTCCACCAGGAAACCGGCGGACGCCGGATCCAGGCTCACCGGCACCCCACGCGCGCGTGCCGCCTCCAGGGCCACCGCCACCAGCGCACGGCTCGGTTCGGAGAACAGCAGGTAACCAGACAGATGCAGTCGTACGACCCCGTCCAGCAACGCGTCCGACCAGTCGTCGGGCGAGAGCCGCAACGACGCGCCGCTGTCGGTGAGGAACGTCCGCTCGGCGGCGGCATCTCCGTCGACGAGGCAGATCACCATCCCGGTCGGCACCTGCGGATCGACGACGAGCCGGGGCCGTACACCACAGGCGACCAGCTCCCGCTCGTGCCACGCCGCCGCGTCCGCGCCCACCCTGCCGAGCAGCCGCACCTCCGCATGGCCTGCGTGGGCGGCCCAGCAGGCCACGTTCGCGCCCGCGCCTCCCGGCAGCGTCCGGATCGTCGCGGCCGTGTCCGTGCCCGCGGCGAGCGGCCCCCGGTGCCGGGCGACGACGTCGGTGACGACATCCCCTACCACCAGCAGCGCGCCGTCCGGACAGGCTCGGGTTCGCCGGTGATCCGCAGCAGCGGCCGGATCGCGCCCGGGCCGCCCCGCTGTCACGTCCCGGCCCAGGCCGCCGCGATCCGCCCCGCCAGCCGCACGTTGCCGCGCACCGCCGCCAGATTGGCGCTCAGCGAGGCCCCGTCGGTGTGCCGCACCAGGTAGTCGAGCAGGAAGGGCGTGACCGCCTGACCGGTGACCCCCTCCTCCTCGCACGCGTGCAGCGCGTCGGCGAGCACACGCGCGTGCAGCTCGGGATCCAGCTGCTCCTCCTCGGGCACGGGGTTGGCGACGATCAGCGCCGACTCGGGCCCGCCGAGTGCGTCCTGGGCTCTCATCACGTCCGCCACCCGCTGCGGGGAGTCCAGCGTCCAGTCCACGGGATGCCCCGAATCGGACAGATAGAAGCCGGGGAACCGGTCCGTGCCGTACCCGGCCACCGCGACGCCCAGCGTCTCCAGCCGCTGCAGAGTGGCCGGCACGTCCAGGATCGACTTCACCCCCGCGCACACCACCGTGATGCGCGTGCGGGCCAGCAGGCCCAGGTCGGCCGACTCGTCCTGCGTCACCGTCCACTCCCGGTGCACCCCGCCGAGCCCGCCCGTCGCGAACACCCGTACGCCCGCCAGGGCAGCCAGCAGCGCGGTCGCCGACACCGTGGTCGCCCCGCTCGCCCCGGAGGCCACCGCGAGCGGCAGATCGCGATGACCCAGCTTGCGGATTCCGTCCTCGTTCGCGACCCGCTCCAACTGCTCCTTGTCCAGGCCGACGTGGGGCCGCCCGTCCAGCACGGCGATCGTCGCGGGGACGGCACCCTCCCGCCGTACGACGTCCTCCAGCTCCAGCGCCACCCGCAGATTGCGCGGGCGCGGCAGCCCGTGCGCGATGATCGTGGACTCCAGGGCCACCACGGGTTGACGCGCGTCGATCGCCTCCCGGACTTCTTCGGACACCACCAGCACCACGTGCCTGCCTCCTGTCGGTCGGTCTTCCCTCATCTCTGGCGGGCGGCGCGCCCGGTCAAACACTTGCGACCTGTGGGGGACGACACCAGCCTGGGCTGCATGAAGGACAACACGACAAGCCTCGATCACATCGTCCTCTGGGTACGCGACCCGATCGCCGCCGCCGGCTTCTACGAGGACACCGTCGGCCTGGAGCCGGTCAGGCTCGCCGAATTCACCGCGGGAGAGGCGCCGTTTCCATCCGTACGCGTCAACGACGAGGCCATCGTGGACCTCATGCCGCTGACCATGGCGGAGCGCATGAAGATGCTCCCCGGTGCGGCGGACAGCTCCGGACACCCGGTCAACCACGTGTGTCTCGCCCTGCCGCAGGACGCCTTCGACGCGCTGCGCGCCCGACTGGAGGAACGCGCCGTCCCCGTGTCGGACGTCTCGCACGGCTCCTTCGGCGCCCGCGGAAAGGCCACTCGCAGCTTCTACTTCCGCGACCCGGACGGCAACGTCTTCGAGGCGCGCCACTACGGCTAGTGCCGCGACAGGCAACGTTCGCCCCGTCGCGACGCCCGGCACGCTCCCCCACTGCCTTAAAGGCGTGGGAGGTGCCCCCACTCGCCGCACCGGACGCCGCTCCTTGAAGGGCGAACGTTGCCTGTCGCGGCACTAGCGGGCAGGGGGCCAGGCGCCTGGCCCCCCTCGCAAGACCGACCGGGCCCGTCCCAGTCACCGGCGAGTGCTAGAACAGCGGCTCGGGCAGCACCCCCTCCAGGGCGAGCAGCTTCCGCTTGGTCTCCAGGCCGCCCCCGAAGCCACCGATGCCGCCGTCGCTCTCGACGACCCGGTGGCAGGGCACGACGACCGGCAGCGGATTGGAGCCCATGGCCATGCCCACCGCCTGAGCCGCGCCCGGCTGGCCGACCCGCCCGGCCAGATCGCCGTACCCGACGACCGTGCCGAACGGCACGCCCGCCGACAGCTCGCGCAGCACCTGCCGGTTGAAGCCCGAGATCAGCGACCAGTCCAGGGGCAGCTCGAAGCCGTGCCGCTCACCCGCGAAGTACGCCTTCACCTGGCGTATCGCCTCCGCCAGCAGCGGGGAGTCGGGTGCCTCGACGGGCTCGCCGCCCAGCCTGGACCCCAGGCGGTCGAGCGCCTTGTCGCGGACCGCGTCCGTGGCGTGGAACACGACGTTGACCAGGCCCTCACGGGTCGCGGCCAGCAGCAGCGGACCGATGTCTGTGGTGACGACGGCCCACACGACCTGCTGCTCGTTCTGCCCATGGCTGTTCATGCGACCCACCGTACGACCCGCCACTGACAGTGCCAGGGGAGCCGCGGGCACCGAAGCGCGCGGGCTCCCCGGACGGGCGGGCTCAGAGCTCGGGCAACGCGTCGCGCACCACGTCCGGCGCGTTCGTGATGATGCCGTCGACGCCGTACCCGGCGACCAGCCGGGCGGTGTCCGCGGTGTTGACGGTCCAGGTGAAGACCTCCAGCGGCCTGCCGTGGGGGCCGGTGAAGGCGTGTACGGCGGAGACGTACTCCTTCGAGAGGGAGCCGTACGACGGGTTGATCTGGTCGGTGAAGGTCGCGTACGTGGGCAGGTCCGCCACGGGCGGCGTACCGAGGAAGCCGGTCTTCACACTTGGCTTCAGTTCGTGAACGCTCCGCACGGTGTCCGCGTTGAAGCTCTGCACGATCAGCCGGCCCGCGAGGTGGCGCCGGTCCAGCCAGCCCTCGTTGCTGAGGAGCTTGAGGGTCTCTCGCTCGATGCCGGGGTACAGCTCCGGGTTCTTGATCTCCAGGAGCAGCTTCTGGTGGTGGTGCTCCACGCGCCGCACGTACTGCTCGAGCGTCGGCACGCGCGCGTCCGCGTACGCGGGACCGAACCAGCTCCCCGCGTCGAGGCGCGCGATCTCGGCGGCGGTGAAGTCCCGCACCTTCCAGGGCGCCCGGTCGGGGAAGACCTCCTCGACGTCGGTGGTGCGCTGCAGGTTGTCGTCGTGGAGGACGACGAGCTCGCCGTCCTTGGTGCGCTGGACGTCGTTCTCGACCCAGTCGATTCCCAGCTCGGCCGCCTTGTCGATGGCGGCGAGGGTGTTCTCGGGCGCATAGGCGGAGGCACCCCTGTGGGCGATGACCGTGGGCCGCTCATTCTCGTCGGCGCGGACGTCGGGCGTGGGAAGCAGAAAGGCAGTGGTCCCCAGGAGCGCGGTGGTCGTGGCGGCGGCAACTGCGCGCGCGTGCATGCGTACTCCTCGCGTCGAGCAATCGGGAAATCACAGACAGCTCAACTGTGACAGCAGAGGGTCAACGGCAGAGGGGTGCAGGATGACCACAAGTTGAATGGAGTTGCCCCAAGTCCGCTCACTGGTACCGCACAACTGCGGCAAGGGCGTGTTTCTTTGCCGGAAAGTCGTTCGACCATTCCGGTGGGGGCCATACTCTCTGCGTCAACCCTGACCGCTCGGGCGGTCCTGGGAAGGGGTGCACATCAGGGAATTCCGGGACGGACGAGGGCGGAAGGACAACCGCGCATGCAGGGCACGGTCGACGGATTCAGCTACGGACTCGTCACACCGCTGGTGGCCTACCTCATGGCCTGCCTGGGCGGCGCCCTCGGCCTGCGCTGCACCACCAGATCCATGCTCGTCAGCAACTCCTGGCGACCCGGCTGGCTGGCCCTGGGCGCGACCGCGATCGGCTCCGGCATATGGACCATGCACTTCATCGCGATGATGGGCTTCACGGTCGAGCAGTCGCCGATCCACTACGACAGGGCGACCACATTCGCGAGCCTGGGCGTGGCCGTCGTCATGGTGGGCATCGGGATCTTCATCGTCGGCTACAAGGGCGCCACCGGAGCACCCCTGATGACCGGAGGTGCCATCACCGGCCTGGGTATCGCATCGATGCACTACCTGGGCATGGCCGGCATGCGACTCAACGGAAATCTGGAATACGACACGCTCACCGTCGCCGCCTCCGTCGTCATAGCCGTCGTCGCCGCCACCACCGCCCTGTGGGCGGCCGGACAGATCCGAGGGTTCCTGTGGAGCGTGGGCGCGAGCCTCGTCATGGGGCTCGCCGTCAGCGGCATGCACTACACGGGCATGGCGGCCCTCAAGGTCCACCTCCACGGCACGGCGGCCCCCACCGCGGGCGATTCGCCCGCGTCCTTGCTGGCGCCCCTGATGATCGGCCCGCTCGCCTTCCTGCTTCTCGCGGCCGTGGTCGTGATGTTCGATCCGCTCATGGTCATGGGGAAGCCCGTCCGGACACCCGTCGAGAACAAGCCGGGTGTGCCCGCGCGCGAACTGGTCACTCACCCTCCCGCCCGCCGCCCCTCGCTCCGCACCCGCCGGCCCCTGGGCCACCGCGACTCCCGTACCCCGCAGAACCGCTGATCCGCCGAGGGCACCCGGGACCGCCCGGCCCTTCCGCCGCGTAAAACCGCTGTTCGGGCCGCGTTGTCAGTGGGGGGTCGTACCGTGGATGACATGCGGCCCGTTTCCCAGATCGAACGCACGGTGGCGCCCTTCGAGGTCGTCAGCCCGTACCAGCCCAGCGGCGACCAGCCGACCGCCATCGCCGACCTCGCCCGGCGCATCGAGGCCGGTGAGAAGGACGTCGTCCTGCTCGGCGCGACCGGCACCGGCAAGTCCGCCACCACCGCGTGGATGATCGAGAAGCTCCAGCGCCCCACGCTCGTGATGGCGCCGAACAAGACCCTTGCCGCCCAGCTGGCGAACGAGTTCCGCGAGCTGCTGCCGAACAACGCGGTCGAGTACTTCGTCTCGTACTACGACTACTACCAGCCCGAGGCGTACGTCCCGCAGTCGGACACCTACATCGAGAAGGACTCCTCGATCAACGAGGAGGTCGAGCGGCTGCGCCACTCCGCGACCAACTCGCTGCTCACCCGCCGCGACGTCGTGGTGGTCGCCTCGGTCTCCTGCATCTACGGCCTCGGTACGCCGCAGGAGTACGTGGACCGGATGGTCCCCCTCAGGGTCGGTGACGAGATCGACCGCGACGATCTGCTGCGCCGCTTCGTGGACATCCAGTACACCCGCAACGACCTGGCCTTCTCCCGCGGCACCTTCCGCGTCCGCGGTGACACCATCGAGATCTTCCCGGTCTACGAGGAGCTCGCCGTCCGCATCGAGATGTTCGGCGACGAGATCGAGGCCCTGTCAACCCTCCACCCGCTCACCGGCGAGATCATCAGCGACGACCAGCAGCTGTACGTCTTCCCGGCCTCCCACTACGTGGCGGGTCCCGAGCGCCTGGAGCGGGCCGTCAACGACATCGAGAAGGAACTCGGGGAGCGCTTGGCCGAGCTGGAGAAGCAGGGCAAGCTCCTGGAGGCGCAGCGCCTCAGGATGCGCACGACGTACGACCTCGAGATGCTCCGCCAGATCGGCAGCTGCTCCGGCGTGGAGAACTACTCGATGCACTTCGACGGCCGCTCGCCCGGATCCCCGCCCAACACCCTGCTCGACTACTTCCCGGACGACTTCCTGCTCGTCATCGACGAGTCGCACGTCACCGTCCCGCAGATCGGCGCCATGTACGAGGGCGACGCCTCCCGCAAGCGCACGCTCGTCGACCACGGCTTCCGCCTGCCCTCCGCCCTCGACAACCGCCCCCTGAAGTGGGAGGAGTTCCAGGAGCGCATCGGGCAGACCGTCTACCTGTCGGCGACCCCCGGCAAGTACGAGCTCTCCCGCGGGAACGGCGTCGTCGAGCAGATCATCCGGCCCACCGGCCTCGTCGACCCCGAAGTCGTCGTCAAGCCCACCGAGGGCCAGATCGACGACCTGGTGCACGAGATCCGGGGGCGCACCGAGAAGGACGAGCGCGTCCTGGTCACCACGCTCACCAAGAAGATGGCCGAGGACCTCACCGACTACTTCCTGGAGCTGGGCATCCAGGTGCGCTACCTGCACAGCGACGTCGACACCCTGCGCCGCGTGGAGCTGCTGCGCGAACTGCGCTCCGGCGAGTTCGACGTCCTGGTCGGCATCAACCTCCTCCGCGAGGGCCTCGACCTGCCCGAGGTGTCCCTGGTGGCGATCCTGGACGCCGACAAGGAGGGATTCCTGCGCTCGGGCACCTCCCTGATCCAGACCATCGGCCGTGCGGCGCGCAACGTCTCCGGACAGGTCCACATGTACGCCGACAAGATCACCCCGGCGATGGAGAAGGCCATCGAGGAGACCAACCGCCGCCGGGAGAAGCAGGTCGCGTACAACAAGGAGAGGGGCCTCGACCCGCAGCCGCTGCGCAAGAAGATCAACGACATCGTCGCGCAGATCGCCCGCGAGGACATCGACACCGAGCAGCTGCTCGGCTCCGGCTACCGCAAGGCGAAGGACGGCAAGGGTGCCAAGGCCCCCGTGCCCGCCCTCAGCGGCAAGGCGGCGGGGAGCGCCAAGGCCGGCAAGGGCAAGGCCAAGGAGACGGTTCCCACCGACCGCCCGGCCGCGGAGCTCGCGGAGCAGATCGAGGAGATGACTGCACGCATGCGCGCCGCCGCCGCCGACCTCCAGTTCGAGATCGCGGCCCGGCTGCGCGACGAGGTCTCCGAGATGAAGAAGGAACTGCGCCAGATGAAGGAGGCCGGCCTGGCCTGACAGCCCGCACGGGCGCCGGATCCGGCCCGGACCGGCGCCCTCCGCAGCGACCCCGCGAATCGCCGCGTACGCGCTGTGTTGCAAGACCGACACAAAGTGCGGACGGGGGTACGGCACTGTCAGTGGCCCTGCGTAGGGTTCAAGGCATCCGCGGATCCCGCGGCAACAGGGGAAAACGAGAGGGGACCAGCCCGTGGTGGACGTATCCAAGGGCGGCGCGCCCGGCGGTGGCGTCAATCTGACCAAGGGTCAGGCCATCAGCCTGCAGAAGAAGGACGGCGGCAGTCTGACGGCCGTGCGCATGGGTCTCGGCTGGCAGGCGGCTCCCCGGCGTGGCCTGTTCGGCACGCGCACCCGGGAGATCGACCTCGACGCCTCCGCCGTCCTGTTCGCGGACAAGCAGCCGGTCGACGTCGTGTTCTTCCGTCACCTGGTGAGTGACGACGGCTCGGTTCGCCACACCGGCGACAACCTCGTCGGTGGTGTCGGCCAGGGCGGCGACGACGAGGCGATCCTCGTCGACCTGTCGCGCGTGCCGGTCCACATCGACCAGATCGTCTTCACCGTGAACTCCTTCACGGGACAGACCTTCCAGGAGGTGCAGAACGCGTTCTGCCGGCTGGTCGACGAGACCAACGGCCAGGAACTCGCCCGCTACACGCTCGCGGGCGGCGGCGCCTACACGGCCCAGATCATGGCCAAGGTGCACCGCACGGGCCCGGGCTGGACGATGACGGCCCTCGGCACCCCGGCCAACGGCCGCACCTTCCAGGACCTGATGCCGGCGATCCTGCCGCACCTGTAGGCCGGCACGGCGGGCGGCCCACGACACGACACAACGACACGGGGGGCGAAGGGCGATGACGGCCGAGCTGGTGCGGGGGCAGAACCACTCGCTCTCCCAGGCCCGTCTCGAGATCCGGATCTCGGCCGGCACGCCGGTCGTGGCCGGAGCCACGCTCGGCGACGAGCGGGGCACTGTGCACGGCGTCGAGTGGGTGGCGCACCCGGGCACCCCCACCCTGCCGGGGCTGGAGGTCTCCCGGCAGGCGGCCGCCGACCATCGCCTCGCGGTCGACCTCGACGCCATGCCAGAGGCCGTGCACCGGATCAGTGTGCTGCTCGCCCTGCCCGCGGGGGGTGGGGGAGGACCGCTGCGCTTCGGTGCCGTCGCCGCCCCGTTCGTCGCGGTCACCGGGCTCGACGGCACGGAGGTCGCCAGCTACACGATCACCGGCCTGGACGCCGAGTCGGCCGTCGTCGCCATGGAGCTGTACCGCCGCCAGGGCGCCTGGAAGGTGCGCGCCGTCGGCCAGGGTTATGCGGGCGGCCTCGCCGAACTCCTCACCGACCAGGGCCTGCCCCAGGCCCATCAGCTCGCGAGCGGTATCCACGAGGCGGTGGCGCAGGGCCTGGCCCGTTCGGTCCCGGCACCCCCGCCGCGTACGGCGGACGGCGACCGTTCCCGACAGGCGGCCGCACCGGCACTCGGCCCCGACCAAGGCGGCCCCACGGCCCAGGGCGCCTCCGATGCCGTACCGACGCAGCCGATGTCCCCGTACGGGACCCAGGCTCCCGGTGCACCGCCGCAGCCCACGTCTCCGTACGGCACACAGGCCGGCCCGGCGCCGGGTGCACCGCCGCAGCCCACGGCCCCCTACGACGCGCAGGGAGCTCCGGCGGCCAGTGCGGCGGGCACACCTCAGCCCGCGCCCACGGACCCCGCCGCAGTCACCCAGCCGTCCCTGCCGACCACCGGCGGCCCGATCGACTACAGCCACCCGCGTCGGCAGAACGCGGCCCCGCCGCCCCCGCCGACGGCGCCCCCGGCCCAGCCAGGGCAGCCCGCGCGGCCGGTCGCGGGTGACGCGACCGGCTGGTCCATGGACGAGCGGCTCTACAACCAGGTGTGGGGCATGTTCGAGGACCTGGCGCGCACCATGGCCGCGTATCGCAGCGCCGTCGACTTCGCCGACTCGCGCATGGAGAAGGAACTCGACCTGATTCTGTCCGACCCGCGCAGCCGGATCGGCGGACAGGGCGACGCCGCGCGCGAGGCGGCACGCGCCAAGTACACCCACCTCGTCGACCAGGCCCGTGAGGTCCTCGACCGGGACCTCACCCAGCTCACCGCCGAATCCGAGGTCGTCGAGCCCGCGCTGCCGCCCGCCTACGCGGGCTGGGACAGCCCCGTGTGGCACGGCTACCGCGTGCCCATGGAGAACCCCATGGCGCTGCGCCTGGGCGACCTCCATCTGCCCGAGTGCCCCCAGCTGCGGATACCGCTGCTGGTGCGCCTGCCGTTGGAACGCGGGCTGTGGATCGACAGTGGACGTGCCGGATCGCTGGACGGCTCGTTCACCGACGCCCACGACCTGCGGCGGCTCTCGATGGAGACGGCGGTGGCGCACGCGGCCCGGCTGCTCGCCGTCCATCCGGCGGGCGAATTCACCGTGCACGTCATCGACCCCGCCGGTTCGGGAGGGCAGGCGCTCGTACCGCTGGTGCGGACCGGCGTCCTCGCCGCCCCGCCCGCGCTCGGAGCGGGCGGGGTGACGGACACCCTCGGCCGCCTCACCGAGCGCGTCGACCTGGTGCAGATGGCGGTGCGCGCCGGCGCGGCCGACTCGCTCCCGCCCGGCCTCGACACTTCCGAGCAGCTGCTCATCGTCAACGACTTCCCGCACGGCTTCGACGACCGCGCCGTGAACCAACTGCGCTACCTGGCGGACGAGGGGCCGGCCGTCGGCGTCCACCTGATGATGGTCGCGGACCGCGAGGAGGCGGCCGGCTACGGCCCGTTGCTCGACCCGCTGTGGCGTTCGCTCATGCGACTGACCCCCGTGCCCGACGACCACCTCGCCGACCCCTGGGTGGGGCATGCCTGGACATATGAGCCGTCGCTCGTGCCGACCGGCAGCCAGGTGCTCCAGCACGTGCTCACCGCTGTCGCAGTGGCCCGCACCAAGCGCACGTAAAGTGGCCTGACCAGGGAGCTTGACCTCTATTTTGCCAACGGCTTTACCTTTCCTTGGTGATTGGGGTACCGTCTTTCTCACGGAGGGGAGTACTCCCTGTCGACTGCGGCGTACCCGTCAATACGGATCAGGCCAGATCCCGGGGCGTCGGCCCATCTTGGGTGGAAGAGACCTCCGGTAGCGACGACGCTGACATTTGCCGTTACGACTGCCGGAGGCGCAGTGGATGTTTCCCTGACCCTGTGGGTCCTGACGATCGTGGGCCTTGCCGCCCTGATCGCGGTCGACTTCTTCATCGGCCGCAAGCCGCACGACGTATCGATCAAGGAAGCCGGAATCTGGACGGTCGTCTGGATCGTCCTGGCCGCACTCTTCGGGCTCGGCCTGCTCGTCTTCGGCGGCGGGCAGCCCGCCGGCGAGTTCTTCGCGGGCTTCATCACCGAGAAGTCGCTGAGTGTCGACAATCTCTTCGTCTTCGTCCTGATCATGGCGAAGTTCGCGGTTCCCTCGCAGTACCAGCAGCGGGTGCTCCTCGTCGGCGTCCTCATAGCCCTGGTCCTGCGGGCCATCTTCATCGCGGCCGGCGCGGCGATCCTCGCCAGCTTCTCGTGGGTGTTCTACCTCTTCGGCGCCTTCCTGATCTGGACCGCCTGGAAGCTCATCCAGGAGGCCCGGGCCGACCAGGAGGACGAGGAGTACGAGGAGAACAAGCTGCTCAAGGCCGCCGAGCGCCGCTTCGGTGTCGCCGACCGCTACCACGGCACCAAGCTGTGGATCCAGCAGAACGGCAAGCGGGTCATGACCCCGATGCTGGTCGTGATGCTCGCGATCGGCACCACCGACGTCCTCTTCGCGCTCGACTCGATCCCCGCGATCTTCGGCCTGACCCAGGACCCGTACATCGTCTTCACGGCCAACGCGTTCGCGCTGATGGGCCTCAGGCAGCTGTACTTCCTGATCGGCGGACTGCTCAAGAAGCTGGTCCACCTCAGCTACGGCCTGTCGATCATCCTCGGCTTCATCGGCGTCAAGCTGGTCCTGCACGCACTGCACGAGTCCGGGGTCCATGTCCCGGAGATCAGCATCCCGGTCTCCCTGGGCGTGATCTGCGCGGTTCTGATCGTCACCACGATCACCAGCCTCAGGGCGTCCAAGAAGCAGGCGACGGCCGAGGCGGCGCAGGCCGAAGGCACTCCGAAGGACAGCATCGAGGCCTGACCACCTCGGACATAGGAACAACATAGGAACGACATGGGGTCAACCACCCCCCGACAGGGGGGTGGTTGCCTGTACGCCCTCCACGACGATCACTTCCTGAGCCGACGATCAATCCATAGCCGGCTCCGGCGCCACCACCGCCACCGGCCGCGTCTCCGGAAGCAGCGCGAAACACGCCAGGCTGAGCAGCGCGACCCCGGTCAGATACGCCCCCACGCCCCACGGCACCCGACCGCCCTGCTCGACGAGAGCCGTCGCAACGATCGGCGTGAGCGCGCCCCCGAGCACCCCGCCGAGGTTGTAGCCGACCGCGGCGCCCGTGCAACGCACCCGCGGCTCGTACAGCTCCGGCAGATACGCGGCGATGACCGCGAACATCGTGATGAACGCCAGCATCGCCCCCAGGAAGCCGAGGAACATCAGCAGCGGCTTCCCCGTCGCGAGGAGCGCGACCATCGGGAACATCCATACGGCGGCCGCCGCACACCCGGTCAGACACAGGGGCCGCCGCCCCCAGCGGTCGCCGAACAGCGCCGCCACGGGCGTCAGCAGGCCTTTCACCAGTACGGCGGCCATGATGCAGGTCAGCATGACGGTACGGCTCACCCCGAGCCGCTCCGTCGCGTACGCGAGGGACCAGGTCGTCACGGCGTAGAAGATCGCGTACCCGACCGAGAGCGCCCCGGCCGTCAGCAGCACGAGCCGCCAGTGCTCGCGCACGACTTCGGCGAGCGGCACGCGCGCGTGGTCGTCGATTTCGAGAAAACGGGGGCTCTCCGTGAGCGACGACCGCAGCCACAGTCCGACCACGGCCAGCACCCCCGCCGCCCAGAACGGCACTCGCCATCCCCACTGCGTGAACTGCGCCTCGGACAGCGTCGCCGCCAGCCCCAGCACCACACCGTTGGCAAGCAGAAAGCCCAGCGCGGGCCCCACCTGCGGGAAGCTCGACCACAACCCGCGCCGCTCGGCGGGCGCGTGCTCCACGGCCAGCAGCACGGCCCCGCCCCACTCCCCGCCGAGCCCCAGCCCCTGCAGGAAACGCAGCACCAGCAGCAGCACGGGAGCGGCCACGCCGATCGTCTCGTACGTCGGCACGCAGCCCACCGCGACCGTGGAGGCGCCGGTCAGCAGCAGCGAGGCGACCAGGACCGGTCGGCGCCCGTGCCGGTCCCCGATGTGCCCGAACAGCACCGACCCCAGCGGCCGCGCGACGAAGCCCACGCCGAACGTCCCGAAGGCGGCCAGTGTCCCCGCCACCGGGGAGAACGTCGGGAAGAACAGCGGCCCGAGGACCAGCGCCGCGGCTGTCCCGTAGACGAAGAAGTCGTAGAACTCGATGGCCGTCCCGGCGAGCGAGGCGGCCGCGAGCCGCAGCATGGAGGGGGCCCTTACGGTGCGTACGTCGTGCATGCCGCGTCAACTACCCACAGTGATCGTGGGTTACGGGGGCGCGCGGGGTCGCGGCCCGCGTCAGTACGCGACCTTGATGCGCCGGGCCGGGCCGTCGACGCGCACGGTGCCGCCGTAGGGGATGACCAGTTGAGGGTCGGTGTGCCCGTAGTCCACGTCGAAGACGATCGTGGTGTCCGGGGCGTAGGCCCGCATGGCGCGCAGCACGGCCTCGCGCTGCTCGGCGGCGTAACGGGCGCCCCCCTCCGGGCTGTTGGGGTGCTCGAAGGGCCAGGTCTTCGGGCGGTCGTCGGCGCGCTCCCGCGGGGTCGTGCCCATCTTGCGGGTCGTCGGGTACTCGACCGGGATGAGGCCGTAGTCGTCGTGCAGTCGCTCCAGGCCCAGTTCGAAGGGGCGCGGGAACAGCTCGGGCAGGCCGGCACCGGGCGAGATGACCGCTATACGGTCGGCGGGCGACGGCTTCGGCGGGTACGAGATCGTCGTCATCCGAGGAGGGTGCGGGCCGTCACCGCGGCGGCGCACCGTGATAAACCGGGTCCGAGCAGCCCGCCGTCACCGGACCGGAGGAACCGTGCCCCGCACCCTGGCCAACGCCCCGATCATGATCCTCAACGGACCCAACCTGAACCTGCTCGGTCAGCGGCAGCCTGAGATCTACGGCTCCGACACCCTCGCCGACGTCGAGGCCCTGTGCGCCAAGGCGGCGGCCGCGCACGGCGGCACGGTGGACTTCCGTCAGTCCAACCACGAGGGCGAGCTGGTCGACTGGATCCACGAGGCGCGGCTGAACCACTGCGGGATCGTCATCAACCCGGGTGCCTACTCGCACACGTCCGTCGCGATTCTGGACGCACTCAACACCTGCGACGGACTGCCGGTGTTGGAGGTCCACATCTCCAACATCCACCAGCGCGAGTCGTTCCGGCACCATTCGTACGTCTCGCTGCGCGCCGAGGGCGTCATCGCGGGGTGCGGCGTGCAGGGGTACGTGTTCGGCGTCGAGCGAGTCGCGGCGCTGGTGCGGGCGGGCCAGGCCGAGGCGTAAGTCCCGCTGTCCAGGCGGACGCCCCTTACAGCCGCCCCGCCTCCACGATCCGCCGCAGGAAGCGCCGCGTGCGTTCCTGCTGCGGGTCGCCGAAGATCTGCTCGGCCGTACCGCGCTCCAGCACCACCCCTCCGTCCAGAAAACAAACCTGGTCGGCGACATCGCGGGCGAAGCCCATCTCGTGCGTCGCCAGCACCATGGTCATACCGTCCTCCTTCAGGTCACGAACGACGGTGAGGACCTCGCCCACGAGCTCGGGGTCGAGGGCGGCGGTGATCTCGTCGAGCAGCAGCAGCCGGGGACGTACGGCCAGGGCGCGGACGATCGCCGCCCGCTGCTGCTGGCCGCCGCTCAGCCGGTCCGGGTACTCGCCCGCCTTCTCGCCCAGCCCGAGCCGCTCCAGGAGCTCACGCGCGCGTGCCTCGGCGTCCGCACGGGACACGCCGTGCACCCGGCGCGGGGCCAGGGTGATGTTCTCCAGGACCGTCATGTGCGGAAAGAGGTTGTACGCCTGGAAGACCACGCCGATACGGCGGCGTACCGCGTCCTGGTCGACACGCGGGTCGGTGATCTCCTCGTCGTCCAGCCAGATCGCGCCGTCGTCGATCTCCTCCAGGAGGTTCGCACAGCGAAGCAGGGTGGACTTGCCGGAGCCGGAGGCGCCGATCAGCGCGGTCACCGTGTGCGGGGCGACCGCCAGATCGACGTCGCGCAGCACCACCGAGCCGCCGAAGGTCTTGCGGACGGACTCCATCCGCAGCACGGGTGTGTCGCTCACAGTGCTCCTCCCTGGGCCCGCTGACGGTCCATCCGGGCCGTCACCCAGTCGGTGAACCGGGTCATCGGGATGGTCAGGGCCACGAAGACCAGGCCCGCGACGATGTACGGCGTGTAGTTGAGGCTGCGGCCCACGATGATGTCGGCGGCCCGTACGGCGTCGATCGCGCCGCCGATCGACACGAGCCCGGTGTCCTTCTGGAGGGACACCAGGTCGTTCAGCAGAGGCGGCACCTGGCGGCGCACGGCCTGCGGCAGGACGACGTACCGCAACGCCTGCCGGTTGTTCAGACCGAGCGAGCGGGCCGCGGCGCGCTGCGAGGGGTGCACGGACTCGATGCCGGCGCGGAACACCTCGGCGACGTACGCCGAGTAGGTCAGCGTCAGCGCCGTACCGCCCAGCAGCACCGGGTCGACGGTCACGCCCTGCAGCCGTAGCGCGGGGACACCGAGGACCACGATCATCAGATTGATGATCAGCGGCAGGCCCCGGAAAAAGTCGGTGTACGCGGCGGCCAGCACCCGCAACGGGAAGAACACCGGGCCGCGCAGGGTGCGGGCGACGGCGATGAGCATCCCGAGGACCAGCACGGCGGCGCCGCAGATCAGCAGCAGCCGGACGTTGAGCCAGAGCCCTTCGAGAACCTTGGGGAGCGCCTCGCGCGCGTAGCCCCAGTCGAAGAACGTCTCCTTGGTGCGCGGCCACCCGGGCGCGTTGACGACGACCACATAGAGGACGACGCCCGTGACCAGGGTCGACAGCGCGGCGATCGCCGTGGCACGACGGGAGCGGGCGCGCTTATGGGCTTCCCGTTCGATCCGCCGCTGCGACGGGACGTATCCGTCGCCCCCGCCGGTCATGCCACCGTTGTCGTCCGCGCCCTCCTGGCCGGACTCCTCCTTCGTGACCGTCACTTGAGCACCGGGGCGTCGACGGCGTCGGACAGCCACTGCTGCTCCAGCTTCGCCAGCGTGCCGTCCTCGCGCAGCGCGTCCACGGCGTCCGTCACGCACGAGGTGAGTGCGCTGCCCTTGTCGAGGACGAGCCCGAACTGCTCCGGCGTGCCGCCCTGGTTCTCGAACTGCCCCACGATCTTCGCATCCGTCACCTCGGCCGAGGTGATGTAGAAGGCGGTCGGCAGGTCCACGACGATGGCGTCGACCTGGCCGTTCTGCAGCGCCGACTTGGCCTGGTCGTTCTTGGCGTACGCGGCGGCCTGCTGCTTCGGCCGCACCACGTCGTTGATGTAGTTCAGGCTCGTGGTGCCGACCTGGGCGCCCAGCTTGACGTCCTTCAGGTCCGCGATGCTCTTCGCCTTCGCGGCCTTGGAGTCCTTCAGCGCGATGACGGCCTGGCGCACGTCGTAGTAGCCGGAGGAGAAGTCCACGGCCTTCTTGCGCTCGTCGCTGATGGACACCTGGTTGATGTCGAAGTCGAACGTCTTCTCGCCGGGCGCGAAGGCCTTGTTGAAGGGGACGCTCTGCCAGACGACGGCGCTCTTGTCGTAGCCGAGCTGCTTCGCCACGGCGTACGCGACCGCCGACTCGAAGCCCTCACCGTTCGCGGGCTTGTCGTCCTTGAACCACGGCTCGTACGCGGGCTCGTCGGTGGCGACGGTCAGCTTGCCGGAGGTCTTCGTGCCCAACTTGCCCTTGGCGCAGGTGGTCCCGGCCGATCCCGAAGGCGAGTCGGCCGCCTTCTCCTCCGGCTGCGGGGCACAGCCGACGGCGGTGGCGAGCAGGGCGATGGTCGCGGCGGCGACGGTGCGGCGCAGCGCGCGCGGGGCAGGATGCATGGCGGGAGATTGACAGCCTGCTAGCCCGTTTGTCCAGGTCACACCGGGAATTGTCCGGATAGTGGGAACGGGTGTTGCATTCTTGTGAACACTTCCCGTACGCGTCGCCGGGGCCGCCGGCCGAGGGCGGGGATCGGGAGACCGGCGGCCCATACCGCGCAGGAGCCGTCATCCTGTGCGGGGCTGCTTCCAGTTGACTGCGCAACCATGTGCGGGGGGAGCGTGCGCGGCACACCGGCGTGTGTGAACGATTCACACGGGGCGCGTGGGCGGCGCTGACGCGGGGCGTGCACTCAGCACGCGCGCGCCCGCATGCCGATGCTCACCACCCGCGCGCGTGCCACTCCGGCAGATGCGGTCGCTCCGCGCCGAGTGTGGTGTCGTTGCCGTGCCCCGGGTAGACCCAGGTCTCGTCCGGTAGCACGTCGAAGATCTTCGTCTCGACGTCGCGGATCAGGCTGGCGAAGGCCTTCGGGTCCTTGCGGGTGTTGCCCACGCCGCCCGGGAAGAGGCAGTCGCCGGTGAACACATGGGGGTGCCCGTGCGGGTCGTCGTAGACGAGGGCGATCGAGCCCGGCGTGTGCCCGACCAGATGGCGCGCGGTGAGTTCCACGCGCCCCACGTGGATGGTGTCGCCGTCGTCGACGAGGACGTCGGTCGGCACCGGGATGCCCTCGGCGTCGTCCCGTCCCGCGTAGGTGCGGGCGCCGGTGGCCGCGACGACCTCGGCGAGCGCCTGCCAGTGATCGCCGTGCTGGTGCGTGGTGACCACCGACGCGATTCCGTCGTCGCCGATCGTGCCCAGCAGGGTGTCGGCGTCGTTGGCCGCGTCGATCAGCAACTGCTCGTCGGTGGCCCGGCAGCGCAGCAGATAGGCGTTGTTGTTCATCGGGCCGACCGCGATCTTCGTGATCATCAGGTCCTTGAGCTCGTGCACGTCGGCAGGGCCGCCGACCGTCACCTGGCCGCTGTACGTCATGGCCGCCAGCCTATAGCGGGGGAGCGGCCCGGAGACGTCACGGTGCTACAGCGGAGGGAGTGCGGGCAGGGCGCCGCCACGCACCGTCAGCCCGGAGCCGTCACGGCGTCCGGCGAGCCAGCCGAGCAGCTCGGGTCCGGTGCCCGTGACGGTGACCTCGGGTGTGCTCGCCTCGCGGCCCGTGCCCCACGCGCGCATGCCGTCCGTGAGGTGGGTGGCCACCACGTCGGGGTGGCCGCTGAAGCGCTCGGTCAGGAAGTCGATCTCCCGCTCCACGAAATCGGCGGGAAGATCCTCCAGCTCGTACCCGATCCCGAGATCCACATGATGGAGCTCCACCTCGGCCCACCGCCGGAACGGCACCCGGGACGCCGAGTCGGTGACCCCGCCCCGCAGCTCCACCGTGCGCGACCAGTCCGCCGGCGCGGCCCCGGCCTCCTGGAAGCGCGCCGCGCTGTCCCGCAGGTCGGCGAGCTGGACGTCGAGGGGGCGCGGGGCGTCCCGCTCGATGTCGGCGTCCCGGGCCTCGGCTGAGGCGTACATCGGACGCCCCTCCAGGACGTTCACGAGGGCGTCGGCGTTCCGGGCGAGGTGGGCCATGACATGGCCGCGGGTCCAGCCCGGCAGCCGTGACGGCACGGACACGGACGCGTTGTCCAATTTTGCGGCTGCGGTGAGCAGCCGCTCGGTCGCATCGCGTACAGACGCCAGGTCATGAGCGTGATCAATCATGGTGCTGACCCTAGACCCGCCACACCTTTGGGTGAAGGTGGTGAACAGGTGCCGTAAATCGAATGTGCGTGCTATAGGGTCGGGCGTGGCGTCGGGCATGCTGGATGGCCGGGGATTGTTATGCCTCCGGGGAATCCGACCGGCGTTGTCAGTGGCTCCCCCTAGTCTGAGAAAGCACGGGGGCCTCGCCCCTGTCACTTCTCTCAAGAAAGGTGCGGACCGGCGTGGCCGACCGTCTCATCGTCCGTGGCGCGCGCGAGCACAACCTGAAGAACGTCTCGCTCGACCTGCCCCGCGACTCGCTCATCGTCTTCACGGGCCTGTCCGGTTCGGGCAAGTCCTCCCTGGCTTTCGACACGATCTTCGCCGAGGGCCAGCGGCGCTACGTGGAGTCGCTCTCCTCGTACGCCCGCCAGTTCCTCGGCCAGATGGACAAGCCGGACGTCGACTTCATCGAGGGCCTCTCGCCCGCGGTCTCCATCGACCAGAAGTCGACCTCGCGCAACCCGCGCTCGACGGTCGGCACGATCACCGAGGTCTACGACTACCTGCGCCTGCTCTTCGCGCGCATCGGCAAGCCGCACTGCCCCGAGTGCGGCCGCCCGATCTCGCGCCAGTCGCCGCAGGCCATCGTCGACAGGGTCCTGGAGCTGCCGGAGGGCAGCCGCTTCCAGGTGCTGTCGCCGCTGGTGCGCGAGCGCAAGGGAGAGTTCGTCGATCTCTTCGCCGATCTCCAGACCAAGGGGTACAGCCGCGCGCGGGTGGACGGCGAGACCGTCCAGCTCTCCAACCCGCCCACCCTGAAGAAGCAGGAGAAGCACACCATCGAGGTGGTCGTCGACCGCCTGACGGTGAAGGACTCCGCCAAGCGCCGGCTCACCGACTCGGTGGAGACCGCCCTCGGCCTGTCCGGCGGCATGGTGGTGCTCGACTTCGTCGACCTCCCCGAGGACGACCCCGAGCGCGAGCGCATGTACTCCGAGCATCTGTACTGCTCGTACGACGACCTCTCCTTCGAGGAGCTGGAGCCCCGCTCCTTCTCCTTCAACTCGCCCTTCGGCGCCTGCCCCGAGTGCACCGGCATCGGCACGCGCATGGAGGTCGACCCCGAGCTGATCGTCCCGGACCCGGACAAGACCCTCGACGAGGGCGCCATCCACCCCTGGTCGCACGGGCACACCAAGGACTACTTCGACCGCCAGATCGGCGGCCTCGCCGAAGTCCTCGGATTCCGGACGGACATCCCCTTCGCGGGGCTGCCGCAGCGTGCCAAGAAGGCCCTGCTCCACGGCCACAAGACGCAGATCGAGATCCGCTACCGCAACCGGTACGGGCGCGAGCGCGTCTACATGGCGTCCTTCGAAGGCGCCGTGAAATTCGTCAAGCGCCGGCACAGCGAGGCCGAGAGCGACGCCAGCCGCGAGCGCTTCGAGGGCTATATGCGCGAGGTGCCCTGCCCCACCTGTGAAGGCACGCGCCTGAAGCCGATCGTCCTCGCGGTCACGATCATGGAGAAGTCGATCGCCGAGGTCTCCGCGATGTCCATCAGCGACTGCGCGGACTTCCTGGGTGAGCTGAAGCTGAGCGCCCGCGACAGGAAGATCGCCGAGCGCGTGCTGAAGGAGGTCAACGAGCGGCTGCGGTTCCTGGTCGACGTCGGCCTGGACTACCTCTCGCTGAACCGCGCGGCCGGCACCCTCTCCGGCGGCGAGGCCCAGCGCATCCGCCTGGCCACCCAGATCGGCTCCGGACTGGTCGGCGTCCTCTACGTCCTCGACGAGCCCTCCATCGGCCTGCACCAGCGCGACAACCACCGGCTCATCGAGACCCTGGTCCGGCTGCGCGACATGGGCAACACGCTGATCGTCGTCGAACACGACGAGGACACCATCAAGGTCGCCGACTGGATCGTCGACATCGGCCCCGGCGCGGGCGAGCACGGCGGCAAGGTCGTGCACAGCGGCTCCCTGAAGGAACTGCTCGCCAACCCCGAGTCGCAGACCGGCCAGTACCTGGCGGGCAAGAAGTCCATCCCGGTGCCCGACATCCGGCGCCCCCTCGACCCGTCCCGGCAGCTCACGGTGCACGGCGCACGCGAGAACAACCTCCAGGACATCGACGTGTCCTTCCCGCTGGGCGTGTTCACCGCGGTCACGGGCGTGTCCGGCTCCGGCAAGTCGACGCTGGTCAACGACATCCTGTACACGCACCTGGCCCGCGAGCTCAACGGCGCCCGGAGCGTTCCGGGGCGGCACACGCGCGTGGACGGCGACGACCTCGTCGACAAGGTCGTCCATGTCGACCAGTCGCCCATCGGCCGCACCCCGCGGTCGAACCCGGCGACGTACACCGGCGTCTTCGATCACGTCCGCAAGCTGTTCGCCGAGACGACCGAGGCGAAGGTCCGCGGTTACATGCCCGGCCGCTTCTCCTTCAACGTCAAGGGCGGGCGCTGCGAGAACTGCGCGGGCGACGGCACGATCAAGATCGAGATGAACTTCCTCCCGGACGTGTACGTCCCGTGCGAGGTCTGCCACGGCGCCCGCTACAACCGGGAGACCCTGGAGGTCCACTACAAGGGCAAGTCCATCGCGGACGTTTTGAACATGCCGATCGAAGAGGCCATGCACTTCTTCGAGGCCGTTCCGGCGATCTCCCGCCACCTGAAGACGCTGAACGACGTCGGTCTCGGCTACGTCCGTCTCGGCCAGGCCGCGACCACCCTGTCCGGCGGTGAGGCACAGCGCGTGAAGCTCGCCAGCGAGCTGCAGAAGCGCTCCACCGGACGCACGGTCTACGTCCTGGACGAGCCGACCACCGGTCTGCACTTCGAGGACATCAGCAAGCTGCTGACCGTCCTGTCCGGCCTGGTCGACAAGGGCAACACGGTCATCGTCATCGAGCACAACCTCGACGTGATCAAGGTCGCCGACTGGATCGTCGACATGGGTCCTGAAGGCGGCGCCGGCGGTGGTCTCGTCGTCGCCGAGGGCACGCCCGAGCAGGTGGCCGGGATTCCGGCCAGCCACACCGGCAAGTTCCTGCGGGAGGTCCTCGACGCCGACCGGATCAGCGATGCACCGGTGAAGGCCCCGCGCCGGACGGTGGCCAAGAAGACGGTGGCGGCCACGTCGGCGGCGAAGAAGACGGCGGCGACGGCCAAGGCCGTCAACAACACTGCGACCAAGAAGGCTGCCGGAGTCACGAAGAAGGCCACACCCGCGAAGAAGACGACCCGCGCCCGGAAGGCCTGACCCACAGGCCGGAGGGGCAACTCGCGAACCACGCAAGGGGTCGGCCCGGACCGCTGGCTGAACACATGCAGCCCGCAGCGGCCCAGGTCACCCCTTGCGCGCGTCTGGCGTGCATGTGCGGTTGTGCCATCGTGACCATGTGCTGTCCGACGCGGCCATGCCGTGGATCGAGGAGCGCCTGGAGTGCCGCATCGCCGAACTGCGGCCGCGGCTCGCCGTCGGCTCCGCCGCCGCGGGCCGAGCAACCGTACACCGGGCGTCCCGGGCGCTCAGGCCAGTTCCGCCGCGCAGGGAGGCTCGGCCCCTGCCCGCGAGCACGTGATCGCCGCCGCGCGCGCGGCCAGCCGCAGCAGCCGGGTCCAACCGTCGGCGCCCAGACCCCCGAGAGCCTGCGGGGACAGGGCATCCCGGTCGGAGAGTCCGTGCAGCAGAGCCGCGTTCACGGTGTCGCCGGCCCCGATCGTGTCCACGACGTCGACCTTCTCGCCCGGCACGGAGTACACCGCACCGTCCCGGGTGAAGGCGGTCAGGCCGTCGCCGCCCTGCGTGATCACGACGGCCGCGGGGCCGGCGGCCAGCCACTCGTGCGGGGTGCCGCCCAGCCACCGCGCGTCCTCCTCCGAGAGCTTGAGCAGCGACACCGACGGCAGCCAGCTCTTGAACCGGGCCCGGTAGGCGTCCGCGTCGGGGATCAGCCCCACCCGGATGTTCGGGTCGAGTGTGGTGAACACGCCGCGCGCGGCCGCGCCCCGCAGCAGCTCTTCGTAGGCGGTCGCGCCCGGCTCAAGGACCAGCGAGCAGGTGCCGAAGGACACCGCCCGCGTCCCCGCGGGCAGCCCGGCGGGTGCCGTGAACAGCCGGTCGGCGGTGCCGTCGACGTAGAAGGAGTAGGCGGCCGAGCCATGCGCGTCGATCGTGGCGACCGCGAGGGTGGTCGGCTCCGTGCCGCGCTCTACGGCCGACACGTCGACGCCGGCCTCCCGCAGCCTGTCCAGCAGGGCTTCACCGAAGGCGTCGTACGAGACGCGGGAGCAGAAGGCCGTGGGGGAGCCGAGGCGGCCGAGGGCGACGGCCGTGTTGTAGGGGCCGCCGCCGAGCGCCGGCTTCAGGTCCGCGAGGGCGCCCGTGCCCTGCGGTACCAGGTCGATCAGGGCCTCACCGGCGACGACGATCACGAGACGGTTCCTTTCTCGGACTGCTGGGGCTGCGCGGCGTGCTCCGGCTCGGCGGGGCAGCCGCACGAGGTGCGGTGGACGAAGGTGCAGGCGAGCCGCACGGTCCGGGCGGGCCGGTCCGGTGCGGCGAGGCGGTCCAGGAGCAGCCGGACCGCCTGGGCGCCCAGGTCCTTGCTGGGCTGGGCGATCGCGGTGAGCCGGGGAGCGAACAGGTCCGCCCAGGCGAAGTCGTCGAAGCAGCACAGCGCGATGTCGTCGGGTACCGACAGGCCACGGACGCGCAGCGCGCGCAGAGCCCCGATGGTCATCGCGTTGTTGGCCGTGACGAGCCCGGTGGGCGGCGCGGCGAGGGACAGCAGGGCCGCGGTGGCGCGTTCGGCCCCGGCCACCTCGGAGTCCCCGTGCACGACGAGCCGCTCGTCGTAGGCGAGCCCGGCGGCGGCCAGGCCGTGCCGGTACCCGGTGATCCGCTCCCTGGTCGTGCTCAGCCCCGGCCGGCCCGCGACCAGGGCGATCCGCCGGTGGCCGAGTCCGGCGAGGTGGGTGACCAACTGGGCCGTCGGTTCGGCGCTGTCGGCACAGACCTGGTCGAAGCGCGCCACGCCGTCTTTGGGCAAGTCGAGCAGCCGGTCGAGGAACACGGTCGGTACGTCGTGACGCCCCAGGTAGGCGACGAGCTCGCGCGGATCCGCGGAGGGGGCGACGATCATGCCGTCCACCCGTCGTTCGTGCAGGAGCTGGACGACCTTGCGCTCGTGCTCCGGATCGTCGTGCGGATCCGCGATGAGCAGGCTGTAGCCGTGCTCCAGGGCACTGGCCTCGACTCCCTGGAGGATCTCCGTGAAGTACGGGTTGCTGATCGCCGACACCGCGAGGCCGATGGACCGCGTCCGGGAGGTCACCAGCGAGCGGGCGAGGGTGTTGGGTGTGTAGCCGAGCTCGTCGATGGCGTCCAGCACGGCCTGGCGGGTGTGGGGCAGCACCGGCCGGGTGTCGTTCAGTACGTGCGAGACGGTCGCCACGGACACACCGGCGCTGCGTGCGACGTCGGCCATGGTCGGCATGGAGTCCACCTCCCGGAACGAAACGGCACGGCGCGGCACGGCGCGGCACGGCATGGCACAGCAGGGCAAGGCACGGGGAACGTACCGCATGCGACGGCGGACGTAAACGCTTGCGCAAGCGTTTACGTCAGATACCAAAGGAGCGCGCGGGCCGAGCTCACGGCCTGCGCCTCACTCCCAGTCCCACGCGATCCCCACGATCCCCGGCCGCACCCGAGGCTCCACGAGGTGAACCGAGTGATGCCTGCCGGTGAGGGCCAGTTCCTGCCGGCCGCTGCGCGGCGCCGCCGCCGAGTGCTGGGCGAAACGGTGGCAGCGCACCGGTAGCGCGTCCTCGTCGAACCGCACCTGGAGCGCGTACTGGCCGCCGGCCGGCCCGAACCCGCGGACGTACTCCCGCGACACACCGGCCGTGCCGTCCTCGACGCCGTAACGGAAGAGGAAGGTGTCGCCGGCCCGCAGCCGGGTGTCGAAGAGCAGCTCGGCCACCAGTACCCCGGTCGCGTCGTCCGAACGGACCCGTCCCGTACGGCAGTTCTCCAGGGCGTGGACGCTCATACGCTGCGGCACGCAGCCCGGGTCGCCGTGGTGCACGGCCACGAAGCGGTCGACGCCGTCCCGGTGGGCGCGCACGATGTGCTGCGACTCGCGCCCCGTCAGCTCGCGGCGCGCCCCGATCCGCACCCGCTCGTGGTGCCCCAGCGTGTGCAGCCCGCCGTCGGGCGGCGAGTCCAGTTCGGCCAGCAGCCGATCCAGGACGCCCGAAGCCTCCACCAGGGAGCGGTAGGAGCGGGCCGCGGGCCGCTGCGCGGCCAGGTCCTCGTCGGGCCGGGCGAGCAGCCGGATCAGTGACTCCTCGGGCAGCTGGAGGATCTCCTCCAGCGCGCGTACGGCCCGCAGGGACTCCGGGCGCTGCGGGCGCCGGGCCCCCTGCTGCCAGTAACTCAGGCTCGTGACGCCGACCTTGACCCCGTAGCGCGACAGATGGTGCTGCACCCGCTGCAGCGGCAGTCCGCGGGCGGCGATCGCGGCGCGCAGCGCGACGTGGAAAGGTCCGCCGCGCAGGGCCGAGTCCAGTTCCGCGGTGGCGACGGTGGCGACGTCCGCGTGCTGTGGGGCGTGCGGCATGCAGGGGCCTTTCTGTGACTGGTTCACAACGGCTGGTCAGACCGTTCACAAGGGTGTGCCGGAGGCACCGCGCCGGCGCCGAGGGATCTTCACATCCGTACGCCGTCGTTCAGGCCCCCGAGTTCCCCCGCATTGAAGCGTGTTGACCAAGTCCCGACAACACCTGATGTCCTACAGAGCCGTACTGATGACTGATTTCGCTGCGGTCGACTCACGACGGAGGTCGCCGTCTCGACGGCTGCCGTGGGGCGGGCCGGAGGCGGACGTGTGACCGCCCGGCTGTACGCCGGGGAATGCGTCCAAGCGGGGGAACCTGGACTCGGTGACGTCGCGTACGCTCCGGGTGCCTCTCAGGGGCGCTGGATCTCGTCCCGCTGTGCCCGCGATGCGCGCTTGGCGCGCACGATGTCGGCATCGCGCGGGTCGCGCAGGTCGTCCAGCGCGAACGTGTCGTCCGTGGTCCGGCCGGTACGACCCGACCGCCGCCGCTTCTCGATCCGTATCCGCCGCATACCCGCAGCCCTCCGACCGACGACCCGCCGCCCCCCGGCGAGGCGGCTGGTCCCTTGGTATCCGCAGAGACCTGCGCATCCCTTGCGCGCGTCTATATGCCGTCACAGGAGGCTCGCGATTCTCCCTCGCCGACCGTGGGCACCCGGGGCCGAAGGGAACCCGCCGACCCGGCGGCGTCGTCCACAGGCTCACCGCGCTGTCACCCCCCGCCAGTAGGGTGTGAGACATGGCCGATCCCTCCAGCTACCGCCCCTCTCCGGGACAGATCCCGGACTCTCCCGGGGTGTACAGGTTCCGTGACGAGCACCGCCGGGTGATCTACGTCGGAAAGGCGAAGAGCCTGCGCCAACGCCTGGCGAACTACTTCCAGGACCTGGCAGGCCTCCACCCCCGGACCCGCACCATGGTCACCACGGCCGCGTCCGTGGAGTGGACGGTGGTGTCCACGGAGGTCGAGGCCCTGCAGCTGGAGTACTCCTGGATCAAGGAGTACGACCCCCGGTTCAACGTCAAGTACCGCGACGACAAGAGCTACCCGTACCTCGCGGTGACGATGAACGAGGAGTTCCCGCGCGTACAGGTGATGCGCGGTCACAAGAAGAAGGGCGTCAGGTATTTCGGGCCGTACGCGCACGCGTGGGCGATCCGCGACACCGTCGACCTCCTCCTGCGCGTCTTCCCGGTCCGCACCTGCTCCGCCGGCGTCTTCAAGAACGCCGCCCGCACCGGCCGCCCCTGCCTGCTCGGCTACATCGGCAAGTGCTCCGCACCCTGCGTCGGCCGGGTCTCCGCCGACGAGCACCGAGAACTCGCCGACGATTTCTGCGACTTCATGGCCGGCCGTACGGGCACGTACCTGCGCCGTCTGGAGAAGCAGATGAAGGCGGCCGCCGAGGAGATGGAGTACGAGCGCGCGGCTCGCCTGCGCGACGACATCGAGGCCCTGAAGAGGGCCATGGAGAAGAACGCGGTCGTGCTCGCCGACGCGACCGACGCCGATCTGATCGCGGTCGCCGAGGACGAGCTGGAAGCGGCCGTGCAGATCTTCCACGTCCGCGGCGGACGCGTGCGCGGCCAGCGCGGCTGGGTGACCGACAAGGTCGAGGAGATCACCACCGGCGCCCTGGTCGAGCACGCCCTCCAGCAGCTCTACGGCGAGGAGAAGGGCGACGCGGTCCCCAAGGAGGTCCTCGTCCCGGCCCTGCCCGACCCGGTGGAGCCCGTCCAGGAGTGGCTGACCGAGCGCCGCGGGTCCAATGCCGCGCTGCGCATCCCGCAGCGCGGCGACAAGAAGGACCTCATGGAGACCGTGCAGCGCAACGCCCAGCAGGCGCTCGTGCTGCACAAGACCAAGCGCGCCTCCGACCTGACCACGCGCTCGCGCGCGCTGGAGGAGATCGCCGAGGCCCTCGACCTGGACAGCGCCCCGCTCAGGATCGAGTGCTACGACATCTCCCACCTCCAGGGCGACGACGTCGTGGCCTCCATGGTCGTCTTCGAGGACGGCCTGCAGCGCAAGAGCGAGTACCGCCGCTTCCAGATCAAAGGTCGTGTCGGAGACACGCAAATCTGGCACGGTGCCGGGCAGGACGACGTCCGCTCCATGCATGAGGTGATCGCCCGCCGCTTCAAGCGCTACCTCGCCGAGAAGGAGAAGACGGGGGAGTGGGCCGACGGAGAAGAGCTCAAGGACGACGACGGCCGCCCCAAGCGCTTCGCCTACCCGCCCCAGCTCGTCGTCGTCGACGGCGGCCAGCCGCAGGTCGCGGCCGCCAAGAAGGCCCTCGACGAGCTCGGCATCGACGACATCGCCGTCTGCGGGCTCGCCAAGCGCCTGGAGGAGGTCTGGCTGCCGGACGAGGACGACCCGGTGGTCCTGCCCCGCACCAGCGAGGGCCTCTACCTGCTCCAACGGGTCCGGGACGAGGCCCACCGCTTCGCGATCACCTACCAGCGCACCAAGAGGGCCAAGCGCTTCAGGTCGAGCCCCTTGGACGACGTGCCGGGGCTCGGGGACGCGCGCAAGCAGGCCCTGCTGAAGCATTTCGGTTCGTTGAAGAAACTGCGATCCGCCACCATCGACCAGATCTGCGAGGTACCCGGCATAGGCCGCAAGACGGCCGAGACCATCGCCGTGGCTCTCGCCCAGGCGGCTCCGGCCACGCCGGCCGTGAACACGGCGACTGGAGAGATCATGGAAGAGGAACCCGGCACCATGGATTCCAGTGGGGAACCCGTGACGATGGGCGCCCCGGACGAACGACGGGGGCAGGAGACATGAATGTGAACGAGCACGACGAGCAACAAGGCCAAGACCAAGCCGGAGACGGAGCACAGGTGAGTACGGGCACGCCCACCGAGACGAGCGCAGTCCCGGACGCCGCGATCCCCGAGCTGGTGATCATCTCCGGCATGTCCGGAGCCGGCCGCTCGACGGCCGCCAAGTGTCTGGAGGACCTGGGCTGGTTCGTCGTCGACAACCTCCCGCCCGCGCTGATCCCCACCATGGTGGAGCTCGGCGCCCGCTCCCAGGGCAACGTGGCGCGGATCGCGGTCGTCGTCGACGTCCGCGGCCGCCGCTTCTTCGACAACCTCCGCGAATCCCTCGCCGACCTCGACAGCAGGCAGGTCACCCGGCGGATCGTCTTCCTGGAGTCCTCCGACGAGGCCCTGGTGCGCCGCTTCGAGTCGGTGCGCCGCCCGCACCCCCTCCAGGGCGACGGCCGCATCGTCGACGGCATCGCCGCCGAGCGCGAGCTGCTGCGCGAGCTGCGCGGCGACGCCGACCTGGTGATCGACACCTCCAGCCTGAACGTGCACGAGCTGCGCGCCAAGATGGACGCCCAGTTCGCCGGCGAGGAGGAGCCCGAGCTGCGGGCCACCGTCATGTCCTTCGGCTTCAAGTACGGCCTCCCGGTCGACGCCGACCTGGTCGCGGACATGCGGTTCCTCCCCAACCCGCACTGGGTCCCGGAGCTGCGCCCCTTCAACGGCCTCAACGAGGAGGTCTCGGCGTACGTCTTCAACCAGCCCGGCGCCAAGGAGTTCCTCGACCGGTACGCCGAGCTGCTCCGGCTGATCGCGGCCGGATACCGGCGTGAGGGCAAGCGGTACGTGACCATCGCCATCGGGTGTACGGGCGGCAAGCACCGCTCGGTCGCCACGTCGGAGAAGCTCGCCGCGCGCCTCGCGGCCGAGGGTGTGGAGACGGTGGTCGTGCACCGGGACATGGGACGCGAATGACGGGACGTACTCCGCGGCTGAGCAAGCTGCGCCGTGCGGTGCCCGAGGGGCGCGCGAGCAGGCCCGTCGAGGCCCGCGGCGCCAAACCGCGCCGCCGGGGCGCCCAGCCCAAGGTGGTCGCCCTCGGCGGCGGCATGGGCCTGTCCGCCTCGCTCGCCGCACTGCGCCGGATCACCGGCGACCTCACCGCCGTCGTCACCGTGGCCGACGACGGCGGCTCCAGCGGGCGCCTGCGCGACGAGCTGGGGGTGCTGCCGCCCGGCGACCTGCGCAAGGCGCTGGCCGCGCTGTGCGGCGACGACGACTGGGGCCAGACCTGGGCCCGCGTCATCCAGCACCGTTTCCAGTCCAAGGGCGACCTGCACGAACACGCGGTCGGGAACCTGCTGATCGTCGCCCTGTGGGAGCAGCTCGGCGACCACGTCCAGGCCCTCGATCTGGTCGGCAAGCTCCTCGGCGCGCACGGACGCGTGCTGCCCATGTCCGCCGTACCCCTGGAGCTCCAGGCCCTGGTCAAGGGCCACGACCCGGACCGGCCCGAGGAGGTCGACACCGTGCGGGGCCAGGCGACCGTGGCCCTCACCACCGGCGAGGTGCAGTCCGTGCACCTCGTGCCGAACGACCCGCCGGCCGTACCCGAGGCCGTGGAAGCCGTCCTCGACGCGGACTGGGTGGTCCTCGGCCCCGGCTCCTGGTTCTCCTCGGTCATCCCGCACCTGCTCGTACCCGAGCTGCTGGACGCCCTCACCCAGACGAAGGCACGCCGGGTACTCTCGCTGAACCTCGCCCCGCAGCCCGGAGAAACCGAAGGCTTCTCCCCGCAGCGTCATTTGGAGGTTTTGGGACGACACGCCCCTAAACTCGCCCTGGACGTGGTGCTGGCCGACGAGGCCGCCGTGCCCGACCGCGATGTGCTCACCGAGGCCGCCAAGCGGCTCGGTGCCGCGGTCGAGCTGGCCCCGGTCGCCCGGAGAGATGGTTCTCCACGGCACGACCCGGAGCTGCTGGCCGCCGCGTACGACCGTATTTTTCGGATGCATGGAAGGATCGGCCCATGGCGATGACGGCAGCGGTGAAGGACGAGATCTCCCGGCTCCCCGTCACCCGGACCTGCTGCAGGAAGGCAGAGGTCTCCGCCGTTCTGCGGTTCGCCGGCGGCCTCCACCTGGTGAGCGGGCGCATCGTGATCGAGGCGGAGCTGGACACCGCGATGGCGGCTCGCCGCCTGAAGCGGGACATCCTGGAGATCTTCGGCCACAGCTCCGAACTGATCGTGATGGCGCCGGGCGGGCTGCGCCGCGGTTCGCGGTACGTCGTCCGGGTCGTCGCCGGCGGTGACCAGCTGGCCCGGCAGACCGGCCTGGTCGACGGCCGCGGCCGCCCGATCCGCGGCCTGCCCCCGCAGGTGGTCTCCGGGGCCACCTGCGACGCGGAGGCCGCCTGGCGCGGGGCCTTCCTGGCGCACGGCTCGCTCACCGAGCCCGGCCGCTCCTCCTCCCTGGAGGTGACCTGCCCGGGTCCCGAGGCCGCTCTCGCCCTGGTCGGCGCCGCGCGCCGCCTGTCGATCGCCGCCAAGGCCCGCGAGGTGCGCGGCGTGGACCGGGTCGTCGTCCGCGACGGCGACGCCATCGGCGCCCTGCTCACCCGGCTCGGCGCCCACGAGTCGGTGCTGGCGTGGGAGGAGCGGCGGATGCGCCGCGAGGTGCGGGCCACGGCGAACCGTCTCGCCAACTTCGACGACGCCAACCTGCGCCGCTCCGCGCGCGCGGCCGTCGCCGCCGGCGCCCGGGTCCAGCGGGCCCTGGAGATCCTCGGCGACGACGTCCCCGAGCACCTCGCCGCCGCCGGCCGGCTGCGCATGGAGCACAAGCAGGCCTCCCTGGAGGAGCTGGGCGCGCTCGCCGATCCGCCGCTGACCAAGGACGCCGTCGCCGGCCGTATCCGCCGTCTGCTGGCGATGGCCGACAAGCGGGCCCAGGACCTCGGCATCCCGGGCACGGAGTCCAGCATCACCGAGGAGATGGCGGACAACCTCGTGGGGTGACGTGAGCGGGACACGTGAGCAGGTGACGTAAGCAGCCCAATACGCCGGTGCCGACGCCCACTTGGGCCACCGGCACCGGCGTTCGCATGTGCTTGAGGCACCCTTGACTCGATCACGAAGTGACATGAGCCTGGCATGTGCTCGCCAGTGTGGCGAACCATTGCTAGGGGGGTTCATGAGACGAAAAGCGAGACCGATCCTCGCTGTTGGCGCACTCCTGCTGGGCGGTGCGGGAATCGCACCCATCGCCCAGGCAGCGCAAGGCCCCGGTTCTCCCGATCCGAACGAGGTCAAGGTCTTCCGGGCCGAGGTCACCCAGAAGCAGGTACCCCTGTTGCTGGCGGCCGGCCAGGACGGCCACGAATTAGGTGAGCAGGTGCCCGAGAAGGGCAAGGCCACCGTCGAGGTCTACCTCACCGACCAGCAGGCCGAGAAGCTCGAGGACAAGGGCGTCGACCTTCGAGAGCACAAGCTGTCCGCCAAGGCCGGGAACCGCGTCAAGGACGCCGCCGAGGGCGTGTTCCGGCCGTACAGCGGAAGCGGCGGTCTCAAAGAGGAGATCCTCAAGACCAGCCAGGAGCACCCCGACCTCACCAAGGTCGTCTCCATCGGCAAGACGGTGGGCGGCCAGGACATCCTGGCCCTCAAGATGACCAAGGGTGCCAAGAAGTCCAAGGACGGCTCCAAGCCCTCCGTCCTCTACCTGTCCAATCAGCACGCGCGCGAGTGGATCACGCCGGAGATGACCCGCCGGCTGATGCACCACTACCTGGACAACTACAAGACGGACAAGCGCGTCAAGAAGGTCGTCGACTCCACCGAGCTGTGGTTCGTGCTGACGGCCAACCCCGACGGCTACGACTACACCTTCCAGGACCCCGACAACCGTCTGTGGCGCAAGAACCTGCGGGACAACAACGGCGACGGCGCCATCACCACCGGCGACGGCGTCGACCTCAACCGCAACTTCTCCTACAAGTGGGGCTACGACGACGAGGGTTCGTCCCCCAACCCCACCAGCCAGACCTACCGCGGTGCGGCCCCCGGCTCCGAGCCCGAGACCAAGGCCCTCGACGCCTTCGAGAAGCGGATCGGCTTCACGTACGGCATCAACTACCACTCCGCCGCCGAACTCCTCCTCTACGGGGTCGGCTGGCAGGTCGCCACGCCCACCCCGGACGACGTGCTCTACGAGGCGCTCGCCGGTACGCCGGAGAACTCCGCGATCCCCGGTTACCACCCGCAGGTCTCCTCGGAGCTCTACACCACCAACGGCGAGGCCGACGGCCACGCGGCGAACGTCAACGGCATGGCGATGTTCACCCCCGAGATGTCGACGTGCGAAACCGCCTCGAACGTCGACCCGAACGACGCCTGGAAGCCGGAGGACTGCCAGTCGATCTTCACCTTCCCGGACGACGAGACGCTGATCCAGCAGGAGTTCGCCAAGAACGTCCCGTTCGCGCTCTCCCTCGCCGAGTCCGCCGCCCGCCCCGACCGGCCGAAGTCCGCGGTCGGCCTGAGCGCCGCCGACTTCACCCCGGCCGCCTTCTCGACGTCGTACTCGCGCGGCGCCGACCAGGAGGTCTCCGTCGTCGTACGCAAGTCCGTGCGCGACAAGGAGCTCAAGTACCGCGTCAACGGCGGCCGTACGCAGGACAGGGCGCTCAAGGCATGGAAGGGCGGCGAGACGTACGGCGGGGAGGACAACCTCTACTTCGACGAGTACCGGGCCGAGGTCGAGGACGGCGACCCGGGCGACAAGGTCGAGGTGTGGTTCACCGGCGAGACGAAGAGCGGAAAGCCGGTCTCCAGCGAGCACTTCACCTACACCGTGGCCGAACGGCCGCGCGCGGACACCCTCGTCGTCGCCGAGGAGGGCGCGGCCGCCACACAGGCGCAGACGTACGTCGACGCGCTGAAGGCGAACGGCCGCAAGGCGCTCGTGTGGGACGTCGCCACGCAGGGCGCGCCCGACGCGCTGGGGGTCCTCGGGCACTTCAAGACGGTCGTCCACTACACCGGCGCGAACGTCCCCGGCATCGCCACTCAGCTCCAGCTGCGGGCCCACCTCAACGAGGGCGGCAAGCTGATCGAGGCCGGGGAGCAGGCGGGCGGCAACGTCGATCTCGGCGGCGGCACCCTGTCGAACGACTTCGGTCAGTACTACCTGGGCGCCTACACACGGGCGTCGACCCCCGGGGCCACCGGCTTCACCGGCTCCGGCAGGCTCGGCGGCTTCACCGGCGCGCTCACCGGGGCGACCGGCAACCCGCTGGACCGCGCCGGAACGTACGGCGTGACCTCGGACGAACTGCCCGTCGACAAGTTCCCCCAGTTCGCCAGCGCGGGCGCGGGCCAGTTCGCCGGGACCGGCAACCCGTACGGACCTCATGCGGGCGCCTCCATGGCCGCCGCAGTCCACACCGACGACGCCTACAAGCGGCTCACCCGCACCGTGGACCTCACCGGCGTCACCGCGGCCGACAAGCCCACCCTGCGCACCCAGTTGCTGTGGGACACCGAGCCCGGCTACGACAACGTGCTGGTCGAGGCCCACACCACGGGGGCCGACGACTGGACGACGCTCCCGGAGGCGGGCGGCGCCACCCGCACCACCGTGCCGGAGGACTGCTCGGGCGGCTACTACGTGGGCGAGCACCCCTGGCTCGAGCACTACCTGACCGTCGGTGCCGGCGGCTGCACCGCGACGGGCACCACCGGCTCGTGGAACGCCCTCACCGGCGCCTCCGGGGGCTGGCGGCAGGTGAACTTCGACCTGAGCGCGTACGCGGGCAAGTCGGTCGAGGTCTCGATCAGCTACGTCTCCGACCCGGGCAGCGGCGGCCGCGGTGTCCTCGCCGACGACGCCTCGCTCGTCGTCGGTGGCACGGCCACCGAGACCGAGGGCTTCGAGACGTCACTGGGCGCCTGGAAGGTCGCCGGACCGCCCGCGGGCAGCCCGGCCGTCCTCAAGGACTGGGCACGCACCGGGGCCCTGTTCCAGACATACGGAGCGGTCACCACGGACGACACCGTGCTGCTGGGCTTCGGCCTGGAGCACGTCGCCTCGGCGGCCGACCGCACGGCCCTGCTCAAGAAGGCGCTTACCGCCCTCAAAGGGTGATCCACCTGGTCAAACCGGCGTGACTTCAGGTCGCCGGATCGAGTGACAGGGCTTTCCGGCCCGGGCGGTCCGTACCCCTACTGGCGGGTACGGACCGCCGTGCCGTGTATGGGACATCTCGATGTCACCCCGGACGCCTCAGGGAGGTAGGGTCGTAGGCGGTCGGGGACATCCCATACAGCTCGCCGGTCTCGAAACCGGCGTACCAACGAGGAGATCGGTTCGTGACGATCCGCGTAGGCATCAACGGCTTTGGCCGCATCGGTCGTAACTACTTCCGCGCGCTGCTGGAGCAGGGTGCAGACATCGAGATCGTGGCTGTCAACGACCTGGGTGACACCGCGACCACCGCTCACCTGCTGAAGTACGACACCATTCTGGGCCGCCTCAAGCAGGAGGTCTCCCACACCGCCGACACGATCACCGTCGACGGCAGGACCATCAAGGTCCTGTCCGAGCGCAACCCCGCCGACATCCCGTGGGGCGAGCTGGGCGTCGACATCGTCATCGAGTCGACCGGCATCTTCACGAAGAAGGCCGACGCCGAGAAGCACATCACCGGCGGTGCCAAGAAGGTCCTCATCTCGGCTCCGGCCAAGGACGAGGACATCACCATCGTGATGGGCGTCAACCACGACAAGTACGACGCGGCGAACCACCACGTCATCTCCAACGCCTCCTGCACCACCAACTGTGTGGCGCCGATGGCCAAGGTCCTCGACGAGAACTTCGGCATCGTCAAGGGCCTGATGACGACGGTGCACGCGTACACGAACGACCAGCGCATCCTGGACTTCCCGCACAAGGACCTGCGCCGCGCCCGTGCCGCCGCCGAGAACATCATCCCGACCACCACCGGTGCCGCCAAGGCCACCGCCCTGGTCCTGCCGCAGCTCAAGGGCAAGCTGGACGGCATCGCGATGCGCGTCCCGGTCCCGACCGGCTCGGTCACCGACCTGGTCGTCGAGCTCGGCCGCGAGGTCACCAAGGAAGAGGTCAACGCCGCCTTCCAGAAGGCCGCCGAGGGCGAGCTCAAGGGCCTTCTCGAGTACACCGAGGACGCGATCGTCTCCTCCGACATCGTCAACGAGCCGGCGTCCTGCACCTTCGACTCCTCCCTGACCATGGTCCAGGAGGGCAAGAACGTGAAGGTCATCGGCTGGTACGACAACGAGTGGGGCTACTCCAACCGCCTCGTCGACCTGACGGTCTTCGTCGGCAACCAGCTCTGATCGACAGAGCAGGCACTTCGATGTGAGAGCAGGGCTCGGGCAGCGCAGGGACGCGCTGCCCGAGCCCTGACTCACGTGCAGATCAGCCCTCCTACGATCACGAGCATCACGAGCCCTCCTCAGGAGTTCCCTCCATGAAGACGATCGACGAACTTCTCGCCGAAGGCGTGGGCGGCCAGCGGGTCTTCGTCCGCGCCGACCTGAACGTGCCGCTGGACGGCACCAAGATCACCGATGACGGTCGCATCCGGGCCGTGCTGCCCACCGTCAAGGCCCTCGCCGAGGCGGGCGCCCGCGTGGTCGTCGCCTCGCACCTGGGCCGCCCCAAGGGCGCCCCGGACCCGGCCTTCTCGCTCGGTCCCGCCGCCGCGCGCCTGGGTGAACTCCTGGGCGCCGACGTGGCCTTCGCGACCGACACGGTCGGCGAGTCCGCCCGTTCCACGGTCGCCGGCCTCGCCGACGGCCAGGTCGCCGTCATCGAGAACCTGCGCTTCAACGCAGGCGAGACCGCCAAGGACGACGCCGAGCGCGGAGCCTTCGCCGACCAGCTCGCCGAGCTCGCCGATCTGTACGTGGGCGACGGCTTCGGAGCGGTGCACCGCAAGCACGCCTCGGTCGTCGACCTGCCGGCCCGGCTGCCGCACGCCGCCGGCTACCTCATCGCCACCGAGGTCGCCGTCCTGAAGAAGCTCACCGAGGACGTCAAGCGCCCCTACGTCGTCGCCCTCGGCGGCGCCAAGGTCTCCGACAAGCTCGCCGTCATCGACCAGCTGCTCGGCAAGGCCGACCGGCTGCTCATCGGCGGCGGCATGGCCTACACCTTCCTGAAGGCCAAGGGCTACGAGGTCGGCAGCTCCCTCCTCCAGGAGGACCAGATCCCGGCCGTCGTCGAGTACATCGAGCGCGCCGAGAAGAACGGTGTCGAGCTGGTTCTCCCCGTCGACGTGGTGGCCGCCCCCGAGTTCCCGGACCTGAAGACCAAGGCCCCGGCCAACCCGAACACCGTCGCCGCGAACGCCGTCCCGGCCGACCAGATGGGTCTCGACATCGGGCCTGAGTCCCGCAAGCTGTACGCCTCGAAGCTCGCCGACGCCGCCACCGTCTTCTGGAACGGCCCCATGGGCGTCTTCGAGCACCCCGACTACGCCGAGGGCACCAAGGCGGTCGCCCAGGCCCTCCTCGACTCCCCGGGCTTCACCGTGGTGGGCGGCGGCGACTCCGCCGCGGCCGTCCGCACCCTGGGCTTCGACGAGACCGCATTCGGCCACATCTCGACCGGCGGCGGCGCCTCCCTCGAATACCTCGAGGGCAAGACGCTCCCCGGCCTCGCCGCACTGGAGGACTGAGCAAGCATGAGTACGCGCACGCCGCTGATGGCGGGCAACTGGAAGATGAACCTCAACCACCTCGAGGCCATCGCCCACACCCAGAAGCTCGCCTTCGCCTTGGCCGACAAGGACTACGAGGCCGTCGAGGTCGCCGTCCTGCCCCCCTTCACCGATCTGCGCTCCGTGCAGACCCTGGTCGAGCACGACAAGCTGAAGATCAAGTACGGCGCCCAGGACATCTCCGCGCACGACGGCGGCGCCTACACCGGTGAGATCTCCGGACCGATGCTCGCCAAGCTGCGGTGCACCTACGTCGCGATCGGCCACTCCGAGCGCCGCCAGTACCACGGCGAGACCGACGAGCTGGTGAACGCCAAGGTCAAGGCCGCCTACAAGCACGGCCTCACCCCGATCCTGTGCGTCGGCGAGGAGCTGGACGTCCGCGAGGCGGGCAACCACGTCTCCCACACCCTCGCCCAGGTCGAGGGCGGCCTGAAGGACCTCCCGGCCGAGCAGGCCGAGACGATCGTGATCGCCTACGAGCCGGTGTGGGCCATCGGCACCGGCAAGGTCTGCGGCGCCGAGGACGCCCAGGAGGTCTGCGCGGCCGTCCGCGGCAAGATCGCCGAGCTGTACTCCCAGGACCTGGCCGACAAGGTCCGCATCCAGTACGGCGGCTCCGTGAAGTCGGGCAACGTCGCCGAGATCATGGCGCAGGCCGACATCGACGGCGCCCTGGTCGGCGGAGCCTCGCTGGACCACGAGGAGTTCGTCAAGATCGTGCGGTTCCGCGACCAGTGAGTATGCGGTAGGCGCGATCCGTCGTACCCTTGCGGGGGCCGGAGGCTGTAAAGGCGAGCTCGAAAAGCTCGCGAAAGAGCTTCGGCCCCCGTCGTCTATCCAGATCCGAGGAAGTTGGTCCAGCCGTGGTTATGGGGTTCTCGATCGCCCTGATCGTCTTCAGCCTGCTGATGATGCTGCTGGTGCTGATGCACAAGGGGAAGGGCGGCGGCCTCTCCGACATGTTCGGTGGCGGCATGCAGTCGTCCGTCGGAGGCTCCTCGGTCGCCGAGCGCAACCTCGACCGCATCACCGTGGTGGTCGGTCTGCTGTGGTTCGCGTGCATTGTCGTACTCGGCATTCTGATGAAGGTGAACAACTGATCAGCGTCGCACACGCGCACGCCCATTCCGCACGTAACGCCCCATGTTCGGTGCGCCCTCCGGAGCGCGGCCTATCATGGGGCTTGCGTCTTTGTGTGTAGGGGTTGTAACTCGAATCACTGGACGCGCGTTGGGCCTTACGTAGACTGAGGCGCTCGCAGTGAAGCGAAACGCCGACTCGCTTTGCGGCACCATCACGCAGGGAGTTACGACCGTGGCAAGTGGCAACGCGATCCGAGGAAGCCGGGTCGGGGCGGGGCCGATGGGCGAGGCCGAGCGCGGCGAGTCCGCGCCGCGGCTGCGCATCTCCTTCTGGTGCTCCAACGGGCACGAGACGCAGCCCAGCTTCGCCAGCGACGCGCAGGTCCCCGAAACCTGGGACTGCCCGCGCTGCGGCTTTCCGGCGGGGCAGGACCGGGACAACCCCCCGGACCCGCCACGCACCGAGCCCTACAAGACGCATCTCGCTTATGTGCGGGAGCGACGCAGCGACGCGGACGGCGAGGCGATCCTCGCCGAGGCGCTCGCCAAACTGCGGGGCGAAATCTAGGAATCGACAACCGGCCGGGCACCGAGCGGTGCCTGGCCGGAGCTGTTTCTCGCACCTGCGGCCACGTGAGTGCGGACCGATTGTCAGTGCTGCCCTTTACGGTTTGTGAATCGGCGAACCGTGAGGGGGACTTGTGGCGACGGTCGAGGTGGCGGACGGGCGTGCGCCCGCGTGGCGCGGAGGATTCGGACGGCTGTGGAGTGCCGCCGTGCTCTCCAGCTTCGGTGACGCGCTGCGTCGATCCGCGCTGCCCCTGCTCGCCGCGACACTGACCGACCGGCCGATGCTCATCGCCGCGGTCACCGCCTGCGGCTATCTGCCCTGGATCGTCTTCGGACTGCTCGGCGGCGCCGTCGCGGACCGCGTGGACCAGCGGCGCGCGATGTGGACGGTGGATGCGGTACGAGGGCTGCTCGTCGCGTGCTTCGCGGTGACCGTCGCCCTCGGGCACGCCTCGATCGGCCTGCTGATCGCGCTGGCCTTCGCCCTCACCACCTTCCAGACGCTGTTCGACAATGCCTCCACGGCCCTGCTGCCCGCCCTGGTGGACCGGGGAGCGCTGGGCAGCGCGAACGCCCGCCTGATGACCGGCCAGCAGATCGCCGGCGGCCTGCTGGGCGCGCCCGTCGTGCCGCTGCTGCTGGTGGCCGGAGCCGCCGCGCCCTTCGCGGCCGACGCCGTGACCTACCTGGTGGCCGCCGCGCTGGTCGCCTCCCTGCGGACCGCCGTGCCGGAGCGGAAGCCGAGACCGCCCGGCAGCACCCTGCGCCGGGAGATCGCCGAAGGGCTGCGCACCCTGGGGCGCGATAAGGCCCTGCGCGGGCTGTGCGCCGCCACAGCCCTGTGCAACATCGGCGTGAGCGCCCTCATCGCGGGCCTGGTGCTCCTGGTGACCGGCTGGCTGGACGCCGGTACGGCGGGGTACGCGGCGGCCATGACCGCGTACACGATCGGCGGCCTGACCGGGGGAGTGGCGAGCGGCCGGCTCGTCGCGCGGCTCGGGCGGGTCCGTGCGGTGCTGCTCGCCGGGACCGTGCAGATCGGTGCGCTGGTCGTCATGGGCTCGGTGCGCAGCCCGGTGGCCCTCGCGGTCGCCATGGCCGTCTTCGGGTTCATGGGCATGGTGTGGAACGTCAACACCAGGACGCTGATGCAGGAGCGCAGCCCCGCGGGGATGGTGGGCCGGGTCAGTTCCGCCTTCCGGACCCTGGCTGTGGCGGGTGCACCCCTGGGCGCTCTGCTGGGCGGCGTCGTGGCCACCGCCTGGGGTCTGAACACTCCGGCTCTGCTCGCGGCGGCCTTCTTCGTCCTGTCCGTCACCGCGCTGATACCCGCGCTCAAGGCGGACGTATCTGTTGTTGCGTCGGACGACGACGCCACGACAGCTCACGCCCCACGCTGATCAATTAGGTTGGGAACGGCAGCGGGGCAGCACGGACAGGGACGAAAGAAGGCTGAAGTCCGACATGAACGCAGACGGCCGTAACCGGCTCAACCAGAGGCCCGAGTGGACCGCTCTGGCCAAGCACCGCGAGGAACTCGGCGAGGTGCGGCTGCGCGAGCTGTTCGCCGCCGACCCGGGGCGGGGCACCGGATACACCTTGCAGGTCGGTGACCTGCACGTCGACTACTCCAAGCACCTCGTCACCGACGAGACGCTGCGGCTGCTGCGCGAGCTGGCCGCCGCGACCGACGTCTTCGGCCTCAGAGACGCCATGTTCCGCGGCGAGAAGATCAACACGACCGAGAACCGGGCCGTGCTGCACACCGCGCTGCGGGCGCCGCGCGAGGCGGTGATCGAGGTCGACGGGGAGAACGTCGTCCCGGCGGTGCACGCCGTCCTCGACAAGATGGCCGACTTCGCCGAGCGCGTCCGCTCCGGCGCCTGGACCGGCCACACCGGCCGGCGCATCAAGAACGTGATCAACATCGGTATCGGCGGCTCCGACCTGGGCCCCGCGATGGCGTACGAGGCGCTGCGCGCGTACACCGACCGCGACCTCACGGTCCGCTTCGTGTCGAACGTGGACGGTGCCGACCTGCACGAGGCCATCCGCGACCTGGACGCAGCGGAGACGCTGTTCGTCATCGCCTCCAAGACCTTCACCACGATCGAGACGATCACGAACGCGACCTCGGCCCGCAACTGGCTGCTCACCGAGCTGAGAGCCGGTCAGGAATCCGTCGCGAAGCACTTCGTCGCCCTGTCGACAAACGCCGAGAAAGTCTCCGAGTTCGGCATCGACACGGCGAACATGTTCGAGTTCTGGGACTGGGTCGGCGGGCGCTACTCCTACGACTCGGCGATCGGCCTGTCCCTGATGATCGCCATCGGCCCGGACCGCTTCCGGGAGATGCTCGACGGCTTCCGGCTCGTCGACGAGCACTTCCGCACCGCGCCCGCCGAGTCCAACCTGCCTTTGCTGCTGGGCCTGTTGGGCGTCTGGTACGGCAACTTCCACGACGCCCAGTCGCACGCGGTGCTGCCCTACAGCCACTACCTGTCCAAGTTCACCGCCTACTTGCAGCAGCTGGACATGGAGTCCAACGGCAAGTACGTCGGCCGGGACGGGCAGGAGGTCGGATGGCAGACCGGGCCGGTGGTGTGGGGCACGCCGGGCACCAACGGGCAGCACGCGTACTACCAGCTCATCCACCAGGGCACCAAGCTGATCCCGGCGGACTTCATCGGCTTCGCCGAGCCGGTCGCCGACCTGCGGCCGGGCCTGGCGGGCCAGCACGACCTGCTGATGGCGAACTTCTTCGCCCAGACGCAGGCGCTGGCCTTCGGCAAGACGCCGGAGGAGGTGCGGGCGGAGGGCGTGCCGGAGGAGCTGGTGCCGCACAAGACGTTCAAGGGCAACCACCCGACCACCACGATCCTCGCCCGCGAGCTGACCCCGTCGGTCCTCGGCCAGCTCATCGCCCTCTACGAACACAAGGTGTTCGTCCAGGGCGCGATCTGGAACATCGACTCCTTCGACCAGTGGGGCGTCGAGCTCGGCAAGGTCCTCGCCAAGCGCGTGGAGCCCGCCCTCACCGAGGGCGCGGAGGTGCCGGGCCTGGACGCGTCGACCAAGGCCCTGGTCGCCACGTACCGGGAGCTGCGCGGCCGGCAGTGACATGGGCACGGAAGCGGACGACTGTCCGCTTCCGCACCTCTTGGTAGCCGCGGCTTTCGGCTTCCGCACGTCCTGGTGTGCGCCGGCGGACAGGCCCGTCCCGTTGTCGGTCCCGTTGTCCTGCCTATCCTGGTATGGGGTGATCCGGTAAGAGGTGATCCGGCTCGCTGGAGCGCGGAAGGAGCCGGCCGTGGCTGACCAGACCACCGGCACCGGGCAGCGGCTCGGCCGGCCCACGCGGCAGGCGGCGGACGCCGGCGCAGCGACGGCTGCCCCGGAGGCCGTCCGGCGGGCACGCGAAGCCGTCGCCCGAGAGGCCTGGGCCGACGCATACCGCCTCCTGAACGGCATGGATCCCGCCCGTCTCGCACCGGACGACTTCGCCGCCCTCGCCGACGCCGCCTGGTGGACGAGCCGTGTCGAGGAGTCGATCATCGCGCGGATGAGGGCGTACTCCGGTTATGCGGCGGCGGGTGCCGACCGGCAGGCCGGGTACTGCGCCTGGATGCTCTTCTACGAGCACCGGCTGGCGGGACGTACGGCCCTGGCGGCCGGCTGGCTGCGCAGGGCGCGGCAGCATCTCCAGGACGGGACCGAGTGCGCCGAACAATGCTACCTCGCGTGGATGGAGGCGGAGGAGGCACAGCAGCGCGGCGCGTTCGACGAGGCCATGGCCTCGGCACGGCGCATGGCCGGGATCGCGCGCCGCTGCGGCAACGCGGACCTGTACGCCATGAGTGTCCAGGTGCGGGCCGGCGTCCTGCTGGCCCAGGGGCGGGTCGCCGACGGCCTCGACCTGCTGGACGACGCGATGTGCTCGGCGATGGCGGGCGAACTCAGCTCCTTCTTCACCGGGTGGATCTACTGCCTCGGCCTCCAGCGCTGCATGGACTGCGCCGACCTGGAACGCGCCGCCGAATGGACCGACGCCGCCATGCGGTGGTGTGCGTCGATGCCGGCGGAGAACAACTTCCGGGGCCTGTGCCGGGTGCATCGCGTGGAGGTGCTGGAGTTGCGCGGCGCCTGGGCCCAGGCGCTGACCGAGGCCGCGCGGACCTGCGAGGAACTACTGCCCTACGAGGGCCGGATCGCCGCCGAGGCGTTCTGCCTGGCCGGGGACATCCATCGACGGCGCGGCGACCTGGCCGCGGCCGAGGCGTCGTACGACCGGGCGCACGGACTCGGCCGTGACCCGCAACCCGGGCTGGCCCTGCTGCGTCTGGCACAGGGCAAAGCCGATGCCGCGGCAGCCGGGCTGCGGCTCGTCCTCGCGCGCGAAGCCGACGAGGGGGATCGTCCGGAACCGGACGGAGGGAGCAGCCGCCTCGGACGCGGTCGGCTGCTCGCGGCCCAGACGGAGGTCTCGCTCGCCCTCGGCCGGCTCGACCAGGCCCGCGCGGGGGCGGAGGAGCTTCAGGCCCTGGCCCGCGACTGGCAGCGGCGGCGCGGTTCGGAGACGACCGTGTTGCACGCCGTCGCGGCGTCGGCGGGCGGTGCCCTGGCGTTCGCCGCCCATGACCTGGACCGTGCGTTGCCCGTGCTGCGCCGCGCGCTGGAGCTGTGGCTGGCGCTGGGGGTCCCCTACGAGGCGGCTCAGGTCCGGATGACCCTGGCCGCCGCCGACCGGACCGCAGGCGACGAGGACGGCGCCCGGATGGAACTCAGGGCCGCACAGGACACCTTCGAACGGCTGGGCGCCGAGCCGGACGCCCGCCGGGCGGCCGCGCTGCTCGACAGCGTGGGCCCGCACCGGCCCGGCCCGCTCACCGAGCGGGAGATCCAGGTACTGCGACTGGTCGCCGCGGGTCGGACGAACCGGTCGATCGCCGCCGAGCTGGTGATCAGCGAGCACACCGTCGCCCGCCACCTGAACAACATCTTCGCCAAGCTCGACGTGTCCTCACGGGCGGCGGCGACGGCGTACGCGTACACCCACGGTCTCGTGTGACCAGGCCGGCATGGGCTGTTCTGCCCATGCGCGGTGCGGCGAAATGGGCGGTTCCGGCGACGAGCGCCGACCGGCCCCCCGTGTACACAGAGGGTGCGACCGTTCTCCGACCCGACGAACAGCAGGAGGCGGACATGACCACCTACACACCAGCCCTCGACGGGCAGTTGCTGGGGCGGCTGCGAGGAGCAGTGCGTGGCGGCATCGTCCAGCCCGGCGACCCCGACTACGACGAGGCCCGCAAGGTCTACAACGCCATGCACGACAAGCGGCCGGCCATCGTCGTCAGGGCCGTCGACGCCGGTGACGTCATCGCCACCGTCGACTTCGCCCGCGAGACACGGCTGCCGCTGGCGGTACGCGGCGGCAGCCACAGCGTCCCCGGCTACGGAACCTGCGACGACGGGATCGTGCTCGACCTCGGCCGGATGCGGGGGATCCGCGTCGACCCGAAGACGCGCACGGCACGGGTCGAGGGCGGCTGCACCTGGGCCGACGTCAACCACGCCACGCACGCCTTCGGCCTGGCCACCACCGGCGGGGTCGTCTCCACCACCGGCGTCGGCGGACTGACCACCGGCGGGGGCATGGGCTACCTGGCCCGTCAGTGCGGCCTGGCCTGCGACAACCTCGTCTCGGTCGACCTGGTGACGGCCGACGGATCCTTTCTGACCTGCACCGAGGAGCACAACGCCGACCTGATGTGGGCGGTACGCGGAGGCGGCGGGAACTTCGGAGTGGTCACGTCCTTCGTCTACCGGCTGCACCCCGTGGCCGACATTCTCGGAGGCCCGACCTTCTACCCGCTCGACGGGGATGTGATCCGCCGCTACCGGGACCTCATCGCGGAATCCGAGGAGCGACTCGGCGCCCTGCTCGTCGTCGGGCTCGGCCCGCCGCTCCCCTTCCTCCCCGAGCGCTGGCACGGGCGGCCGCTCTGCGGAGTGATCACCTGCTGGACGGGGCCGGAGGACGAGGACGACCGGATCCGCGCCCGGCTCGACGCGCTCGGCCCGGTGCTGGGACAACACGTGGGGCGTATGCCCTACCCGGTGATCAACACGCTCTTCGACGAGCTGGTTCCCCCGGGCCTCTTCCACTACTGGAAGGGCGCCTTCAGCCACGGCCTGCCGGACGGTGCCGTCGACGCGTACGTCGAACACGGCGCCTCCACCCCGTCCATCCAGAGCGTGACCGTCGTCTTCCCCATCGACGGCGCCTGCCACCGCGTCGGACCGGAGGACACCGCCTTCTCCTACCGGGACGCCGACTTCTCGACCGCGCTCAGCCCCACCCTGACCACCCGCGAGGACTGCGAGGCCCAGAAGGACTGGGTGCGCCGCTTCCACGCTGCCCTTGAGCCACACTCCGCCGAGGGCGGTTACGTCAACTTCATGGACGGCGACGACCAGGAGCGGGTCCGTGCCAACTACCGCGACAACTACGCCCGGCTGACCGACATCAAGCGGCGCTACGACCCGGGAAACCTGTTCCGCCTCAACCACAACATCGCCCCATGACAGCGGAAAGCCCCAGGGCGATCACCTGGGGCTTTCCCACAGCGGAGCTCAGGCCGAAGCCGGCGGATACAACGACCTCGGCAGTTGGGAGGCGGCCGCCGCGTCCAGCAGCCACAGCGTCCGGGACCGGCCCCGCGCTCCCGCCGCCGGGGCCTGGATCTCGCCCGCGCCGGACAGGGCGATCGCCGCGGCCTTCGCCTTGTCCTCGCCGGCCGCCAGGAGCCACACCTCGCGGGCGGCGCGGATCGCCGGAAGGGTCAGGGTCACTCGGGTCGGCGGGGGCTTCGGGGCGCCGTGGACGCCGACGACCGTGCGCTCGGTCTCCCGTACCGCGGGGAGTTCCGGGAACAAGGACGCCACATGGGTGTCCGGGCCGACGCCCAGCATCAGGACGTCGAAGGTGGGCACCGCGCCATGGTTCTCGGGGCCGGCCGCACGGGCCAGCTCCTCCGCGTACCCCGCGGCCGCCGCGTCCGCGTCGGCGCCGTACGGTCCGTCCGACGCGGGCATGGCGTGCACGCGCTTGGGGTCCAGGGGCACCGAGTCCAGCAGGGCCTCGCGGGCCTGCGTGACATTGCGTTCCGGGTCGCCGTCCGGCAGGAACCGCTCGTCGCCCCACCACAGGTCGAGACGGCCCCAGTCGATGGCGTCCCGGGCGGGGGCGGCGGCCAGGGCGGCCAGCAGGCCGTTGCCGTTGCGGCCGCCCGTGAGGACCACGGACGCCGAGCCGCGCGAGGCCTGCGCGTCCACGATCTTCGTGATCAGGCGGGCCGCCGCGGCCTGGGCCATCAGTTCCTTGTCGTGGTGCACGACCAGCTGCGGAGTGCTCACTTCGCCGCCGCCTTCTTCACCGGTGCCTGCGCCGCCGCCTCTTTCGCGGGTGCTTTCGCAGCGGTCTCGACGGGAGCCGGGACCGCGACCGCGTCTCCTTTGGCCGGCGGCTCGTCGGCAGGCTCGTCGGCCGGGACGTCGGCCGGGACGTCGGCCGGGACATCGGCGGTGGCCTTGCCGTTCGACGGGTTCAACCGGTCCACGCCGAAGCGCAGAGCGGAGGCGTACGTGTCGTCCGGGTCCAGCCGCCGCAGCTCCTCCGCGATCAGCTCGGCCGTCTCCCGGCGCTTGAGCGCCACCGCGCGCTTCGGCTGGCCCTGGATGGACAGCGTCGCCAGCGTGCCGTCCCCGCGGTCCAGCGTGATCGGCCCGCAGTCGGTGTCCAGACGGACCGCCGTCAGACCGGGGCCCGACGACAGCGAGCGCTTCACCGGCACGTCCAGCCGGTCCGCGAGCCACATCGCCAGCAGCTCGCAGCTCGGGTTGAACTCCTCGCCCTCCACCTCGACGGCCTCGACCTCGCAGGTGACCTGGTCCAGGGCCGCCGCCAGCATGGAACGCCAGGGCGTGATGCGGGTCCAGGAGAGGTCGGTGTCGCCGGGCGTGTAGGTGTCGGCGCGGGCGGCGAGCTCCCGTACCGGCTGCTCGGAGGCGTAGGTGTCGGTCACCCGGCGCTGGGCCAGCGCGCCCAGCGGGTCGTTCGCCGGGGCCAGCGGCGCGTTCACCGGCCACCAGACCACCACCGGGGCGTCCGGCAGCAGCAGCGGCAGGACCACCGACTGGGCGTGGTTCACGACCTCGCCGTACAGCCGCAGGACGACCGTCTCGCCGGTGCCCGCGTCCGCGCCCACCCGCACCTCGGCGTCCAGCCGGGACTGCGTACGGTCGCGGGGTGAACGCGAGACGCGCTTGATGACGACGAGCGTGCGCGAGGGGTGCTCGTGCGAGGCGTCGTTCGCCGCCTTCAGGGCGTCGTACGCGTTCTCCTCGTCCGTGACGATGACCAGCGTGAGCACCATGCCGACGGCCGGGGTGCCGATGGCCCGGCGGCCCTGCACCAGCGCCTTGTTGATCTTGCTGGCCGTGGTGTCCGTGAGGTCTATCTTCATGGCCGGCGCCAGCTCCGTCCGTCTCGCTCGAGCATTTCGTCCGCCTCGACGGGCCCCCAGGTACCGGCCGGGTACTGGGCGGGCTTGCCGTGCTTGTCCCAGTACTCCTCGATCGGGTCGAGGATCTCCCAGGACAGCTCGACCTCCTCGGTGCGCGGGAAGAGGTTCGAGTCGCCGAGCAGCACGTCGAGGATCAGGCGCTCGTACGCCTCCGGGCTGGACTCCGTGAAGGACTCGCCGTACGCGAAGTCCATGGAGACGTCCCGGATCTCCATCGAGGTGCCCGGCACCTTGGAGCCGAAGCGGACTGTGACGCCCTCGTCGGGCTGGACGCGGATGACGATCGCGTTCTGGCCCAGCTCCTCGGTGGCCGTCGTGTCGAAGGGGGAGTGCGGCGCTCGCTGGAAGACGACCGCGATCTCGGTGACGCGGCGGCCGAGGCGCTTGCCCGTCCGCAGGTAGAAGGGGACCCCGGCCCAGCGCCGGTTGTCGATCTCCAGCTTGATCGCCGCGTAGGTGTCGGTCTTCGACTGGGCGTCGATGCCATCTTCCTGGAGGTAGCCGATGACCTTCGCGCCGCCCTGCCAGCCGGCCGCGTACTGCCCGCGGACGGTGTTGCGGCCCAGGTCCTTGGGCAGCTTCACCGCGCCGAGCACCTTGGTCTTCTCCGCGGCCAGCGCGTCCGCGTCGAAGGATGCGGGTTCCTCCATGGCCGTCAGCGCCATCAGCTGGAGGAGGTGGTTCTGGATGACGTCACGGGCGGCGCCGATGCCGTCGTAGTAGCCGGCCCGGCCGCCGATGCCGATGTCCTCGGCCATGGTGATCTGCACATGGTCCACGAAGGACCGGTTCCAGATCGGCTCGAACATCGTGTTGGCGAAGCGCAGCGCCAGGATGTTCTGGACGGTCTCCTTGCCCAGGTAGTGGTCGATGCGGAAGACCTGGTCCGGGGCGAAGACCTCCTCGACCGTCGAGTTGAGCTCCTCGGCCGACTTCAGGTCGTGCCCGAAGGGCTTCTCGATGACCGCCCGCCGCCAGGAGCCGCTCGTCTGGTCGGCCAGGCCGTGCTTCTTCAGCTGCTGGATGACCACGGGGAAGGCGCCCGGCGGCACGGACAGGTAGAAGGCGAAGTTGCCGCCCGTGCCCTGCGCCTTGTCGAGTTCCTCGATCGTGCCGCGCAGCCGCTCGAAGGCCTCGTCGTCGTCGAAGGTGCCCTGGACGAAGCGCATCCCCTGGATGAGCTGCTGCCAGACCTCCTCACGGAACGGCGTACGGGCGTGCTCCTTGACGGCGTCGTGGACCTCCTGTGCGAAGTCCTCGTGTCGCCACTCGCGCCGCGCGAAGCCGACCAGGGAGAAACCCGGGGGCAGCAGACCCCGGTTGGCGAGGTCGTACACGGCGGGCATGAGCTTCTTTCGGGACAAATCGCCCGTGACGCCGAAGATGACCAGGCCCGACGGCCCCGCGATACGCGGGAGCCGTCGGTCGGCGGGGTCACGAAGCGGGTTCGCTCCGGAACCGGAAGAAGGCGCCAAGGTCTCAGCCCTCCGAGGGGGCGAGGCGCTGGAGTTCCGCCTCGGTCGACTTGAGCAGGTCGTTCCAGGACGTCGCGAACTTCTCGACGCCCTCGTCCTCCAGGAGCTGGACCACGTCGTCGTAGGCGATGCCGAGCTTCTCGACCGCGTCGAGGTCGGCACGGGCCTGCTCGTACGTCCCGGCGACGGTGTTGCCGGTGATCTCGCCGTGCTCCTCGGTGGCGAACAGGGTCGCCTCCGGCATGGTGTTGACGGTGTTCGGCGCCACCAGCTCGTCGACGTACAGGGTGTCCTTGTACGCCTTGTCCTTCACGCCGGTCGAGGCCCACAGCGGACGCTGCTTGTTCGCGCCGGCGTTCTCCAGCGTGCTCCAGCGGTCGGTCGAGAAGACCTCCTCGTACGCCTGGTAGGCGAGGCGCGCGTTGGCGACGGCCGCCTTGCCGCGGGCGGCCTTGGCCTCGTCCGTGCCGAGCGCGTCGATCCGCTTGTCGATCTCGGTGTCCACGCGGGACACGAAGAAGGACGCCACGGAGTGGATCTTCGACAGGTCGAGACCCTTCTCCTTCGCCTTCTCCAGACCGGACAGGTACGCGTCCATGACCTCGCGGTAGCGCTCCAGCGAGAAGATCAGCGTGACGTTGACGCTGATGCCGAGGCCGATGGTCTCGGTGATCGCCGGAAGACCCGCCTTGGTGGCCGGGATCTTGATCAGCGTGTTGGGGCGGTCCACCAGCCAGGCCAGCTGCTTGGCCTCGGCGACCGTCGCCTTGGTGTTGTGCGCAAGGCGCGGGTCGACCTCGATCGAGACCCGGCCGTCCTGTCCGCCGGTGGCGTCGAAGACCGGGCGCAGGATGTCGGCGGCGTCGCGGACGTCCGCCGTGGTGATCATGCGAATGGCCTCTTCGACCGTGACCTTGCGGGCGGCGAGGTCGGAGAGCTGCTGGTCGTAGCCGTCGCCCTCGGAGATCGCCTTCTGGAAGATCGACGGGTTGGTGGTGACGCCCACGACGTGCTGCTGGTCGATCAGCTCGGCGAGGTTGCCGGACGTGATCCGCTTGCGCGACAGGTCGTCCAGCCAGATCGCCACGCCTTCCTCGGAGAGGCGCTTCAGTGCGTCTGTCATGGAAATTGCATCTCCTACGTGTCGTATATGGGCGTCAGCGCTGGGCGGCGGCGAGGGATTCCCGCGCCGCTGCGGCCACGTTCTCGGCAGTGAAGCCGAACTCGCGGAAGAGGACCTTGCCGTCGGCCGAAGCACCGAAGTGCTCCAGGGAAACGATGCGACCGGCGTCCCCCACGTACTTGTGCCAGGTCAGTCCGATACCGGCCTCCACCGCGACACGAGCCTTCACCGCAGGCGGCAGGACGCTGTCCCGGTACCCCTGGTCCTGCTCCTCGAACCACTCGACGGACGGCATCGACACGACCCGCGTCTGCACGCCCGCGGCTTCCAGCTGCTCGCGCGCCTCGACGGCGACGTGCACCTCGGAGCCGGTGGCGATGAGGACGACCTCGGGCGTCCCGGCAGAAGCCTCGAACAGGACGTAACCGCCCTTCGCCGCGTCCTCGTTGGGCTCGTACGTCGGCACGCCCTGGCGGGTGAGCGCGAGGCCGTGCGGGGCGCCCTTGCCGAACACCTTCGTCCAGCGCTTGAGGATCTCGCGCCATGCGATGGCGGTCTCGTTGGCGTCGGCCGGGCGGACCACGTTCAGGCCCGGGATGGCGCGCAGGGACGCGAGGTGTTCGATGGGCTGGTGGGTGGGGCCGTCCTCGCCCAGGCCGATGGAGTCGTGTGTCCACACGTATGTCACCGGCAGGTGCATCAGCGCGGACAGGCGTACGGCGTTGCGCATGTAGTCGGAGAAGACGAGGAAGGTGCCGCCGTAGACGCGGGTGTTGCCGTGCAGGGCGATGCCGTTCATCTCCGCGGCCATGGAGTGCTCGCGGATGCCGAAGTGGATCGTCCGGCCGTAGGGGTCGGCCTCGGGCAGCGGGTTGTCCGCCGGGAGGAACGAGGACGTCTTGTCGATGGTGGTGTTGTTGGAGCCGGCCAGGTCGGCCGAGCCGCCCCACAGCTCCGGGATGACCGCGCCCAGTGCCTGGAGCACCTTGCCGGAGGCGGCGCGTGTGGCGACAGCCTTGCCCGCCTCGAAGACCGGGATCTTCTCCTGCCAGCCCGTGGGCAGCTCACCGGCGGCGATGCGGTCGAACTCGGCCGCGCGCTCGGGGTTGTTGTTGCGCCACTCCTGGAAGGACTTCTCCCACACGGCCTTGGCCTGACGGCCCCGCTCCAGCGCCTTGCGGGTGTGGGTGATGACCTCGTCGGAGACCTCGAAGGACTGGTCCGGGTCGAAGCCCAGGACGCGCTTGGTGGCCGCGACCTCGTCGTCGCCGAGCGCCGAGCCGTGCGCGGCCTCGGTGTTCTGCGCGTTCGGGGCCGGCCAGGCGATGATCGAGCGCATCGCGATGAACGACGGCTTGTCCGTGACCTGCTTCGCCGCCTCGATCGCCGCGTGGATGGCCTGCGGGTCGAGGTCGCCGTTGGCCTGCGGGGCGACGCGCTGCACGTGCCAGCCGTACGCCTCGTACCGCTTGGCGGTGTCCTCGGAGACGGCCGTCTCGGTGTCGCCCTCGATGGAGATGTGGTTGTCGTCCCACAGCAGGATCAGGTTGCCGAGCTTTTGGTGCCCGGCCATGGAGGACGCCTCCGCGGAGATGCCCTCCTGCAGGCAGCCGTCACCGGCGATGCAGTAGACGAAGTGGTCGAAGGGGGAGGTGCCCTCAGGAGCCTGAGGGTCGAACAGGCCGCGCTCGTAGCGGGCGGCCATCGCCATGCCCACCGCGTTGGCGACACCCTGGCCCAGCGGGCCGGTCGTCGTCTCCACGCCCCTGGTGTGGCCGTACTCGGGGTGACCGGGGGTCTTCGAACCCCACGTGCGGAACGCCTTCAGATCGTCCAGCTCCAGGCCGAAGCCGGCCAGGTACAGCTGGGTGTACAGCGTCAGGGACGAGTGGCCCGCGGACAGTACGAAACGGTCGCGGCCCACCCAGTCGGCGTCCGCTGGATCGTGCCGCATCACCTTCTGGAAGAGGGTGTAGGCGGCAGGCGCCAGGCTCATCGCCGTACCCGGATGGCCGTTGCCGACCTTCTGTACGGCATCGGCGGCCAGGACGCGGGCGGTGTCGACGGCCCGCTGGTCCAACGCGGTCCACTCGAGGTCTGTGGTGGTCGGCTTGGTGCTCACCCTGGGTCAGGGCTCCTCTCCACATGTCGAATACCGGCTGCTTTGGGCGCGTGCCCACCGGCGGCCGGTGCACTGGGCGCTCACCGGCCGTTGTCGAGCCTACCCTTGTAAGAACGTGCATTTTTTCGAGTCATTCCAGACTGCCGGGCCTGCCTGGTATCCGCCTCCAGGCCGCGCCGGATCGCATTCGGCAAGTGAATACGCGCCCGCTCGTACGAGTGCTCAATCGAGCTTCCGTACGCACGGAGGACGACCGCCCCGACGTGACGAGTGGGCACGTCGGAGCGTGCCTCCCAACACGACCCCACCCCCGCGAATATCGGGATATGGGCAACGTCTACAGTGGCGTGGTACGCGCGAGCCTTTACCGGGACTTCACACGGGGGAGGCTTGCTGGGATGTCTCTGTAGGGGTGTGCGTGACGGCCGTCGAATCCCGTCCAGCGGGTGTGCTCGGTGCGAGCCAGAGCCCGCGTCACCGGCCGTTCGGGGCCCGTGTCAAGGCGTTCGTGGCGCTGACCAAGCCGCGGATCATCGAGCTGCTGCTGATCACGACCGTGCCGGTGATGTTTCTCGCCGAGCAGGGCGTGCCGGACCTGAAGCTGGTGCTGCTGACCTGCGTCGGCGGTTATCTCTCGGCGGGCGGCGCCAACGCGCTGAACATGTACATCGACCGCGACATCGACGCGCTCATGGACCGCACCTCGCAGCGCCCGCTGGTGACCGGCATGGTCAGCCCGCGCGAGTGCCTGGTCTTCGGCATCAGCCTGGCGATCGTCTCCACACTGCTGTTCGGCCTGACCGTCAACTGGCTGTCGGCCTGGCTCGCACTCGGCGCACTCCTCTTCTACGTCGTCGTCTACACGATGCTCCTCAAGCGCCGTACGTCGCAGAACATTGTGTGGGGCGGCATCGCCGGCTGCCTGCCGGTGCTCATCGGCTGGTCCGCCGTCACGAACTCCATGTCGTGGGCGCCCGTCATCCTCTTCCTCGTGATGTTCTTCTGGACGCCGCCGCACTACTGGCCGCTGTCCATGAAGGTGCGGGAGGACTACGCGCGCGTGGGCGTGCCGATGCTGCCGGTCATCGCCTCCAACAAGGTCGTAGCCAAGCAGATCGTGATCTACAGCTGGGTGATGGTGGCGGTCTCGCTGCTGCTGACGCCGCTCGGCTACACGGGCTGGTTCTACACGGCGGTGGCGCTGGTGGCCGGCGGCTTCTGGCTGTGGGAGGCGCACGGACTGCAGAACCGGGCCAGGGCCGAGGTCACCGGCGCCAAGCTCAAGGAGATGCGGCTGTTCCACTGGTCCATCACCTACGTGTCGATCCTGTTCCTGGCGGTCGCGGTGGACCCGTTCCTCCGTTAGCTCCGTCCGGTAGTTCCGTCCGGTCGCTGTTCTCCCGCGGGCGGGGTGCGTGGTCAAGGCCACGCACCCCGCCCGTCGCCGTTCGTTCTACCCGTCGGTAGCATCCTGACCATGGCAGACACGCAGCAGGTGGACCCGAAGGCGGAGCGCAAGGCGACCCGCCTCGCCCGGCAGATCAGCACCTTCTCCAAGGCACACGGCGGGGCCGAGGGCCAGATCGCCTACCTCGGGCAGCGCGGCGCCCGCATCGTGCTCGTCGGCGAGGACGGCACCTGGGGCGACCTGGTGGCCCCCTCGTACGAGCTCGCCGAGAAGGCCGTCGAGAAGTCCGGCATCACGGTCCACGAGGACTTCGACGGCGAGTTCGCGGCGAAGGTGAGGACGGGGCCGTACGAATGGACGCGGATGGCGGGCATCCAGGTCGGCGGTCCGTCCAACGGCTGAACAACGCCCGGGGACGGCCGCGACCTGACACCCCGTTCACCCGTTAGGACCTGTGAGAACGACACGGTCCAAGCGACGGGGAGTCCGGATGATCGAAACGCCGTCCCTCGTGGACCAGTACTGCCACGGCGTACTGAGAACGGAGCTGGGCCTCGGCACCTTCGAGGCCCAGCTGGCCCGCACCGAGGGCCCGCCCGCCCCGGGCACGACGCTCTTCGACACCCAGACCGGGTTCGCCGTACGACGCTGGTGCCCCCCGCTGCTCGGCCTGGAACCGCACTGCCCGCCCGCCCGCTATCTCGCCCGGCGCCGGGAACTCGGCGTACTGGAAGCGGGCCGCAGGCTGCTGCGCGGCAGCGGCATCACCACCTATCTGGTGGACACCGGACTGCCCGGTGACCTGACCGGCCCCGCCGAGATGGCCTCCGCCGCGGTCGCCGAGGCCCGCGAGATCGTGCGGCTGGAACTCCTCGCCGAACAGGTCGCCGACACCTCCGGCACCGTCGAGTCCTTCCTGGCCAACCTCGCCGAATCGGTGCACGGTGCCGCCGCGAACGCCGTGGCCTTCACGTCCGTGGCGGGCGTACGGCACGGACTCGCGCTGGCGCCCGAGCCGCCGGGGCCGGGAGAGGTACGGGGCGCGGTGGGACGCTGGCTGGCCGGACGCCGGGTCGGGGGTGAGTTGAGCGACCCGGTGCTGCTCAGGCACCTGCTGTGGATCGCGGTCGCCTCGGGGCGGCCCCTGCAACTGCACGCCGGGCTCGGGGAGCCGGGCCTGCGCGTCGACCGGACCGACCCGGTCCTGCTGACGGACTTCGTGCGGGCCACGGCCGGCCTCGGCACCGACCTGGTCCTGCTGCACAGCTACCCCTACCACCGGCACGCCGCCCACCTCGCCGGAGTCTTCCCGCACGTGTACGCCGACTCGGGCGCCGCGCTCGTCCGTACAGGGGCGAGGGCGGCCACCGTACTGGCGGAGATCCTGGAGCTGGCCCCCTTCGGCAAGATCCTCTTCTCCAGCGGGGCCCAGGGCCTGCCGGAGCTGCACGTCGTGGGGGCGCGCCTGTTCCGCGAGGCCCTCGGGCGGGTGCTGGGCACCTGGGTCACCGAGGGGGCGTGGTCGCTGGCGGACGCGCAGCGGGTGGCGGGGCTGATCGCGGCGGGGAACGCACGACGGGTGTACGGGCTGGGGTGAGTTGTACAGACTGAGCACATGCCGACCGACGCCTTACTCGACCGTTTCCTCGACGAGCTCGCGGTTCTCGCCCCCGTCGCCCTCTGGGCACATGGTTCGCTCGCCGGGGGCGACTATCAGGAAGGCCGCAGCGATCTGGACTTGATCGCGGTGCTGGACCGGCCCGTGTCGCTCAGTACCGTCCGGACGATCGTGACCCTGCACCGCCGACTGCGCACCGAGCCGCTCGCCGCCGAGCTGCACTGCAGCTACCTCACACCGGACCGGCTGGGCGACGCGGGTCTTTCGCACCTCACGTGGGCCCACGAGCACGTGATGCGCCGACCGGTCACTCCCGTCACCCGACGTGAACTGCACTCCTTCGGACGCGTGCTGCACGGTCGACCCCCGGCGGAGCTGCTCCCGGCCGTGCCGGACCGTGAGCTCGGCGAGTTCGTCGTACGCGATCAGCGGGACTTCTGGCGGCCCGCGGTGGACAAGGCCCATCTGTGGCGGCAGGACATCTGGGTCGACCTGGGGCTGATGACCTTCGCCCGGGCCACGGCCACGCTGCGCGACTCGAGCCTGATCTCCAAGCGGGAGGCACTGGAGGCGCTGCCGGACCTCGGGGCGCCCGTCGAGGTGGTCGAGGACGTCGAACGACGGCGGTACGGGCGGTCGGCGCCGTCCTCCGAGGAGTGGACGGTGGCCAGGGGCGAGCTGACGAGGGCCTACCTGGGGCCTGCGATCGACGCACTCGTGGCGAGGTACGGATGACCCCGGCGTGACTCACACGCGCGAGGCGAGCGTCGCCTCACTCGAAGGGGTCGGCACCTCGGCCAGCGCCTCCGGCCGCTCCCGCAACGACAACAGCACCCGCAGGACCGCGATCCACACCAGGGCCGAGCCGAGCATGTGCAGGCCGACCAGGATCTCGGGGAGGTCCGTGAAGTACTGGACGTAGCCGATGACGCCCTGCGCGAGCAGGATCAGAAACAGCTCCCGCGTCCGTCCCAGCGGCCCCTTGGGCGCGTCGACCGCCTTGAGGACGAACCACAGGGCGAACGTCAGCGATACCACGATCCAGGCCAGCACCGCGTGCACCTTGCTGACCGTCTCCCAGTCGACCGGCATCCGCTCGACCTCGCTGGAGTCGCCCGCGTGCGGACCCGCGCCGGTCACCACCGTGCCGACCAGAATCAGCAGGACGGCGGCCGCGACCAGGAACCACACCAGCTGCTGCACGGCCTTGCCGACCAGCGGGCGGGGCGCCGTGTCACCCTCCCGGGTGCGCTGCCACATCACCGTGGCGACCGCGATCAGGGCCGACGTCGCCACGAAGTGCGCCGCGACCGTGTACGGGTTGAGGCCGACCAGGACGACGATGCCGCCGAGGACCGCGTTGCTCATCACGATCCAGAACTGCGCCCAGCCCAGCAGGGTCAGGCTGCGCCGGTACGGCTTCTGGGAGCGCGCGGCGATGATCGCCCAGCCGACCGCGGCGCACAGTACGTAGGTGAGCATGCGGTTGCCGAACTCGATGGCCCCGTGGAAGCCCATCGCGCTGGTGGCGGTCAGCGAGTCGTCGGTGCACTTGGGCCAGGTGGGGCAGCCGAGCCCGGAACCGGTCAGCCGCACGGCACCGCCGGTGACCACGATGACCACCGACATCACCAGCGCGGTGAGGGCCGCCCGCTGGACCGTCCTGGGGGCCGGGGTCCAGCGTTCGGCGATGAAGGCGAGCGGGTTGCGGAGGGCCGCCACGGCGTCGGCGCGGGTCAGTTTGGGCACGCGTTCCATCGTAGGGGGCCGCTTGTGCACGCTTTCACGAGGGTCCGTCACCGGGCCACCCCTCCCTACTCCCATCCCTACTCCCAGCGGAAGAACTTCCCGGCGGCCGCCAGGCCCACGACCGCCCAGACGGCGAGAACCCCCAGGTCACCCCAGGGCATGCCGGCGCCGTGCTGGAGCACGTCCCGCAGCCCGTCCGACAGCGCGGAGATCGGCAGCAGCCCGAGGACGTCCTGCGCCGCGGCCGGGAACTTGTCCAGCGGCACGATCACCCCGCCGCCGACGAGCAGCAGCAGAAAGACCAGGTTCGCGGCGGCCAGCGTCGCCTCCGCCTTAAGCGTGCCCGCCATCAGCAGGCCGAGCCCGGAGAAGGCGGCCGTCCCCAGGACCAGCAGGAGGAGTACGGCGAACGGGTTGCCGTGCGGCGACCAGCCCAGCGCGAAGGCGATCACCGTCAGCAGGACGACCTGGAGGACCTCCGTGACCAGCACGGACAGTGTCTTCGCGGTCATCAGTCCCCAGCGGGGGAGCGGGGAGGAGGCGAGGCGCTTCAGGACGCCGTACCGGCGCTCGAAGCCCGTCGCGATGGCCTGGCCCGTGAACGCGGTCGACATCACGGCCAGCGCGAGGATGCCGGGCGCGAGGAAGTCCACCGCCTCGCCGGCCCCGGTGTCGACGACGTCCACGGAGCTGAAGAGGACAAGCAGCAGCGTCGGGATGACCACCGTCAACAGCAACTGCTCGCCGTTGCGCAGCAGCATCTTCGTCTCGAGAGCGGCCTGGGCCGCGATCATGCGGGTCAGGGGCGCGGCCCCCGGCTTCGGGGTGTACATGCCGGTGGCCGTGGTCACGAGCGCAGCTCCTTGCCCGTCAGTTCCAGGCTGTGTCTTCCCGGGGGATGCTGAATCCGATTGCGGCTGAGCCGCGGGCCGGACCCCCAGCAGATCCGTGTGTCAACCCCAGTCATGAACGCAGCTCCTTGCCTGTGAGCTCCAGAAACACGTCTTCGAGAGTGTGCCGTTCGACCGAGATCTTCTCCGGCATCACCCCGTGCTGCGCGCACCAGGACGTGACCGTCGCGAGCAGCTGTGGGTCGACCTTGCCGACGACCCGGTACCCGCCCGGTGTCAGCTCCGCCGCCGTGCAGTCCGCGGGAAGCGCCTTCAGCAGGGAGCCGACGTCCAGTCCCGGGCGGCCGGTGAAGCGGAGCGTGTTCTCGGCGCCGCCGCGGCACAGCTCCTCCGGGGTGCCCTGGGCTATGACCCGGCCGGCGTCGATGATCGCCACGTCGTCGGCGAGCTGCTCGGCCTCGTCCATGTAGTGGGTCGTGAGGATCACGGAGACACCGTCGGTGCGCAGGTCGCGGACCAGGTCCCAGGTGGCGCGGCGGGCCTGCGGGTCGAGGCCGGCGGTCGGCTCGTCCAGGAACACCAGCTCCGGGCGCCCCACCACGGCCATCGCCAGCGCGAGCCGCTGCTGCTGGCCGCCCGACAGCCGCCGGTACGTGGTCCGGCCGCAGCCGCCCAGCCCCAGGCGCTCGATCAGCGCGTCGACGTCGAGCGGATCGGCATGCAGTTTGGCGACATGGCGCAGCATCTCGTCCGCCCGCGCGCTCGAGTAGACGCCCCCGGACTGCAGCATCACGCCGATCCGGGGGTGCAGCTCACGGGCTTGTCTCACCGGGTCGAGGCCCAGGACGCGCAGCGTGCCGGAGTCCGGCTTCCGGTAGCCCTCGCAGGTCTCGACCGTGGTCGTCTTGCCCGCCCCGTTGGGACCGAGTACGGCGGTGACACCCGCCCTGGCCACCAGGTCGAGGCCGTCCACCGCGGTCTTCGTGCCATACCGCTTCACCAGGGCCTGGACCTGGACCACGGGCTCACTTCGCATGGGTCCAGAGTCTAGGTACGCGGAGTGCGCCTCAGACGGGCGGGTGCGGGATCTCCTCCTCACGGGGCCGGTGCACCGCCAGCCAACGCTCCGCGTACGCCACGGCGTCCGCGAGGGGAAACAGCCGTACGTCGGCCGCGCCCACCTTGCCCCGTACGACAGGGCGGTCGACGGGACGGTCCCGCTCGAAGTCGTGGCCCAGTTCGTCGAACCGCTCCGAGGAGATGGACACCTCGGTCATCACTTCCCAGCCCGCGGGGCCCGGCCGGCCCACCTTCACGAGCGGCGAGGGTATGCGGTATTCAGCCAGGTGAAAGCTGGTGCAGGTGTCGTAGCCCGCGCCCAGCAGCAGCACCCGGGCGCCGAGGGCCTCCAGCCGGGCGAGCGGGCTGCGTTCGCCCAGCCGGCAGTCGGGTGCGTGCCCGCCGATCACCTCCGCCGCGCGCGGGCCGACGGCGGCGAAGGACGTCTGCGGGTGGGCGCTGCGCAGGGCGCCCGGCCACGTACGCACGGTTTCCGGGATCACGCCGACCCCGCGCGAGGGCGTGACCCGTGGGTCGTACGCCGGCATGGTGGCCCGAATCGTCTCCCACCACTCCTCGGGCACCGGCGGATTGCCCCACACGGCCGGGTCCGACAGGTCGCCGGTCTGGGTGGGGACCACCAAAGTGCCCGTCCGGCCGAGCGCGTCGAGCAGTCCGTGCACGACCGCTACGGCGCCTCCGCAGACCCAGCCGAGGGAGCTGAGCGAGGAGTGGACGAGGAGGATCTCGCCGGCTCGGACGCCCAGCTCGCGCAGCTCGTTGGCGATGGTGTCCCGGGTGACAAGAGGGCCGGTGGGAGGGGATGTGGGCATGGTGGTGGAGTGTCCCGGAAGCCGTCCGCCGACGCCACCCGTTTGATCGATCAAAGATCGTTTCCGCAGGTCAGATTAGGCAAGCCTAAGTGACGCAGGGCACCGTCCACCCGCCGGGACGCCGCTTGCCCGCTCCTGAGGAATTACGCAACAATGGCGTTGTGAAAAACGTCGGCGAGGCTCCGCACGAGGAACTCGCGACCGGGGAGCGCTCCACGCGCAACCGGGTCGCGCGGTCCATCCTGGACCACGGGCCGTCGACCGTCGCCGCGCTGGCCGAGCGACTGGGGCTCACCCAGGCGGCCGTACGGCGGCATCTGGACGCACTGGTCGCCGACGACGTCGTGGAGGCGCGCGAACAGCGGGTCTACGGAGCACGTACCCGTGGCCGCCCGGCCAAGGTCTTCGCGCTCACCGACTGCGGTCGTGACGCCTTCGACCAGTCGTACGACCAGCTCGCCGCGGACGCCCTGCGCTGGATCCAGGAGCGGTTCGGCGGGGACGAGGCCGTCATCGCCTTCGCGCGCGCGAGGATCGCCGAGCAGGCCGCCGCGTACCGCGCGGCGATCGAGGCGGCCCCGCCCGAGCAGCGGACCGAAGCCCTGGCCAAGGCCCTGAGTGCGGACGGGTACGCTGCTACGGCGCGTAGCGCACCGGTCGGCGAACAGCTCTGCCAGCACCACTGCCCGGTGGCCCACGTCGCGGAAAAGTTCCCGCAGCTCTGCGAGGCGGAGACAGAGATCTTCTCCCAGCTGCTCGGCACGCACGTCCAGCGACTGGCGACCATCGCGCACGGCGACGGCGTCTGCACGACGTTCATCCCAAAGATTTCCAGAACCACTCATCACGCATCTGCAAGCACGGCCGGGAGGAACCCCGCATGACTCTCCCCACGGAGACTGCCCACCCTGAGCTCGAGGGCCTGGGCAAGTACGAATACGGTTGGGCCGACTCCGACGTAGCCGGTGCCTCTGCCAAGCGCGGTCTGAACGAGGACGTCGTCAAGGACATCTCCTCGAAGAAGTCCGAGCCGGAGTGGATGACCAAGCTGCGCCTCAAGGGCCTGCGGCTGTTCGAGAAGAAGCCCATGCCGAACTGGGGCTCGGACCTGTCGGGCATCGACTTCGACAACATCAAGTACTTCGTGCGCTCCACGGAGAAGCAGGCGGAGTCCTGGGAGGACCTGCCCGAGGACATCAAGAACACGTACGACAAGCTCGGCATCCCCGAGGCGGAGAAGCAGCGCCTCGTGGCCGGTGTCGCGGCCCAGTACGAGTCGGAGGTCGTCTACCACCAGATCCGCGAGGACCTGGAGGAGCAGGGCGTCATCTTCCTCGACACCGACACCGCGCTGAAGGAGCACCCGGAGCTCTTCAAGGAGTACTTCGGGACCGTCATCCCGGCCGGTGACAACAAGTTCGCCTCCCTGAACACCGCCGTGTGGTCGGGCGGCTCCTTCATCTACGTGCCGAAGGGCGTGCACGTGGAGATCCCGCTCCAGGCCTACTTCCGTATCAACACGGAGAACATGGGCCAGTTCGAGCGGACCCTGATCATCGTCGACGAGGGTGCCTACGTGCACTACGTCGAGGGCTGCACGGCTCCGATCTACAAGTCGGACTCACTGCACAGCGCCGTGGTCGAGATCATCGTCAAGAAGAACGCCCGCTGCCGCTACACGACCATCCAGAACTGGTCGAACAACGTCTACAACCTGGTCACCAAGCGCGCCGTCGCCTACGAGGGCGCGACCATGGAGTGGATCGACGGCAACATCGGCTCCAAGGTGACGATGAAGTACCCGGCCGTCTACCTGATGGGCGAGCACGCCAAGGGCGAGACCCTGTCCATCGCCTTCGCGGGCGAGGGCCAGCACCAGGACGCCGGCTCCAAGATGGTCCACATGGCGCCGAACACGTCGTCCAACATCGTGTCGAAGTCCGTCGCCCGCGGTGGCGGCCGTACCTCCTACCGTGGTCTGGTGGAGATCGGCGAGGGCGCCCACGGCTCGAAGTCGAACGTGCTGTGCGACGCGCTGCTCGTCGACACCATCTCCCGCTCGGACACGTACCCGTACGTGGACGTCCGGGAGGACGACGTGTCCATGGGTCACGAGGCCACCGTCTCCAAGGTCTCCGAGGACCAGCTCTTCTACCTGATGAGCCGCGGTCTGAGCGAGTTCGAGGCGATGGCGATGATCGTGCGCGGCTTCGTCGAGCCCATCGCGAAGGAGCTGCCCATGGAGTACGCCCTCGAGCTCAACCGGCTGATCGAGCTGCAGATGGAAGGCGCGGTCGGTTAAGACCGTCCTCCGGAACAGTTAGCGAAAATCTGACGTAGGAAAGAGAGCAGACCGACAGCCATGGCTGAGGCCCAGAACATCCCGGTGGGATCCACCACCGCCGGCCAGATCGCGGTGGCCGCCGAGTCGACCGTCGCCACGCGCATGAGCGCGCCCCCGTCCTTCGACGTGGCGGACTTCCCGGTCCCCCACGGCCGCGAGGAGGAATGGCGGTTCACGCCGCTGGAGCGCCTGCGTGGGCTGCACGACGGCACCGCGGTCGCCACCGGCGACGGCGTGAAGGTCGACATCGACGCCCCCGAGGGCGTCGTGGTCGAGACCGTCGGCCGTGACGACGCCCGGATCGGCAAGGCCGGCACCCCGGTGGACCGCGTCGCCGCCCAGGCGTACTCGGCGTTCGAGAAGGCCGGCGTGGTCACCGTCCCCAAGGAGACGGTGCTCGCCGAGCCGATCCGCATCGCCGTGCACGGCGAGGGCGGGGTCGCCTACGGCCACCAGGTCGTCGAGCTGGGAGCCTTCGCCGAAGCCGTCGTCGTCATCGACCACACCGGTGACGCCGTGCTCGCCGCCAACGTCGACTACATCCTGGGCGACGGCGCCAAGCTGACCGTCGTCTCGGTCCAGGACTGGGACGACAAGGCCGTCCACGTGGGCCAGCACAACGCGCTGATCGGCCGGGACGCCACCTTCAAGTCGTTCGTGGTCACCTTCGGCGGCGACCTGGTACGTCTGCACCCGCGCGTCGCCTACGCCGGCACCGGTGGCGAGGCCGAGCTCTTCGGCCTGTACTTCACCGACGCGGGCCAGCACCAGGAGCACCGCCTCTTCGTCGACCACAACACCCCGCACTGCAAGTCGAACGTCGCCTACAAGGGCGCGCTCCAGGGCGACGACGCGCACGCCGTGTGGATCGGTGACGTGCTGATCGAAGCCAAGGCCGAAGGCACGGACACGTACGAGATGAACCGCAACCTGGTCCTGACGGACGGGGCGCGCGTGGACTCCGTGCCGAACCTCGAGATCGAGACCGGCGAGATCGTCGGCGCGGGTCACGCCTCCGCCACCGGCCGCTTCGACGACGAGCAGCTCTTCTACCTGATGGCCCGCGGCATCCCGGCCGAGGAGGCCCGCCGTCTCGTCGTCCGCGGCTTCTTCGCCGAGCTGGTCCAGCAGATCGGTGTCGACGACATCGAGGAGCGCCTGCTCGTGAAGATCGACGAGGAGCTGGAGGCGTCGGTCTGATGACCGCTTTCGTACGCGTCTGTGGGCTGAGCGAGCTGGAGGACGACACCCCGAAAAGGGTGGAACTCGACGGCACGCCGGTCTCGGTCGTCCGTACCGAGGGGGAGGTGTTCGCCATCTACGACATCTGCTCCCACGCGAACGTCTCGCTCTCCGAGGGCGAGGTGGAGGACTGCCAGATCGAGTGCTGGCTGCACGGCTCCAGCTTCGACCTCCGCACCGGCAAGCCGTCCGGCCTTCCCGCGACGCGCCCCGTCCCCGTATACCCCGTACAGATCGAAGGGGACGACGTGCTCGTCTCCCTCACCCAGGAGTCCTGAGGCACCCATGGCAACGCTTGAAATCCGAGACCTGCACGTCACCGTCGAGGCCGACAACGCCACGAAGGAGATCCTCAAGGGCGTCGACCTCACCGTGAAGCAGGGCGAGACGCACGCCATCATGGGCCCCAACGGCTCGGGCAAGTCGACCCTCGCCTATTCGCTCGCGGGTCACCCGAAGTACACGATCACCAGCGGCACCGTCACCCTCGACGGCGAGGACGTCCTGGAGATGTCCGTCGACGAGCGCGCCCGTGCCGGCCTGTTCCTGGCCATGCAGTACCCGGTCGAGGTCCCCGGCGTCTCGGTCTCCAACTTCCTGCGCACCTCCGCCACGGCCATCCGCGGCGAGGCCCCCAAGCTGCGTACCTGGGTGAAGGAGGTCAAGGAGGCCATGGAGCGCCTCAACATCGACCCGTCCTTCGCCGAGCGCAACGTCAACGAGGGCTTCTCCGGCGGTGAGAAGAAGCGCCACGAGATCCTCCAGCTGGAGCTGCTCAAGCCGAAGGTCGCGGTCCTCGACGAGACCGACTCCGGTCTGGACGTCGACGCGCTCCGCGTCGTGTCCGAGGGCGTCAACCGCGTGCGCGAGACCGGCGAGGTCGGCACGCTGCTGATCACGCACTACACGCGCATCCTGCGCTACATCAAGCCTGACTACGTCCACGTCTTCTCCGCGGGCCGCATCGTGGAGTCCGGCGGCGCCGAACTCGCCGACAAGCTGGAGGAAGAGGGCTACGAGGCATACACGAAGGGTGGCGTATCAGCGTGACAGAGTTGCCGGGCCTCCTCACTGAGCCCACTCTTCTGGGCGAGGCGATCCGCAAGGACTTCCCGATCCTGGACCGCCTGGTCCACGACGACCGGAAGCTGGTGTACCTGGACAACGCGGCGACCTCGCAGAAGCCGCGTCAGGTGCTGGACGCCCTGAACGAGTACTACGAGCGCTACAACGCCAACGTCCATCGCGGTGTGCATGTGCTCGCCGAGGAGGCCACGGCGCTGTACGAGGGTGCGCGCGACAAGGTCGCCGCGTTCATCAACGCGCCGAGCCGCGACGAGGTGATCTTCACCAAGAACGCCTCCGAGTCGCTCAACCTCGTGGCGAACATGCTGGGCTGGGCCGACGAGCCCTACCGGGTGGACCACGAGACCGAGATCGTCATCACGGAGATGGAGCACCACTCCAACATCGTGCCGTGGCAGCTGCTGGCGCAGCGCACGGGCGCGAAGCTGAAGTGGTTCGGCCTGACCGACGACGGCCGCCTCGACCTGTCCAACATCGACGAGATCATCACGGAGAAGACGAAGATCGTCTCCTTCGTGCTGGTGTCCAACATCCTGGGCACGATCAACCCGGTCGAGGCGATAGTCCGCCGCGCGCAGGAGGTCGGCGCGCTCCTCTGCATCGACGCCTCGCAGGCCGCGCCGCACATGCCGCTGGACGTGCAGGCCCTCCAGGCCGACTTCGTGGCCTTCACCGGCCACAAGATGTGCGGCCCGACGGGCATCGGCGTGCTGTGGGGCCGCCAGGAACTCCTGGAGGACCTGCCGCCCTTCCTCGGCGGCGGTGAGATGATCGAGACGGTGTCGATGCACTCGTCGACGTACGCCCCGGCGCCGCACAAGTTCGAGGCGGGCACGCCCCCGGTCGCGCAGGCGGTCGGTCTCGGCGCGGCGATCGACTACCTGTCCTCGATCGGCATGGACAAGATCCTCGCCCACGAGCACGCGCTCACCGAGTACGCGGTGAAGCGGCTGGCGGAGGTACCCGACCTGCGGATCATCGGCCCGACCACGGCCGAGGACCGCGGAGCGGCCATCTCCTTCACGCTGGGCGACATCCACCCGCACGACGTGGGCCAGGTCCTCGACGAGCAGGGCATCGCGGTCCGGGTCGGCCACCACTGCGCACGGCCGGTCTGCCTCCGCTATGGAATTCCTGCGACCACGCGAGCGTCGTTCTATCTGTACTCCACGCCGGCCGAGATCGACGCTCTGGTCGACGGTCTGGAGCACGTACGGAACTTCTTCGGCTGAGGGGCGTGCAGGAACGGTGAAGCTGGACTCGATGTACCAGGAAGTCATCCTGGACCACTACAAGCACCCGCACGGGCGTGGTCTGCGGGATGGCGATGCCGAGGTGCACCACGTCAACCCGACGTGCGGCGACGAGATCACGCTACGCGTGAAGTACGACGGCACGACGATCAGCGATGTCTCGTACGAGGGCCAGGGCTGCTCGATCAGCCAGGCCTCCGCCTCCGTACTGAACGAACTCCTCGTCGGCAAGCAGCTGGCCGAGGCGCAGAAGATCCAGGAGACCTTCCTGGAACTGATGCAGTCCAAGGGCCGGATCGAGCCGGACGACGCCATGGAGGAGGTGCTGGAGGACGCGGTCGCGTTCGCCGGTGTCTCCAAGTACCCGGCGCGGGTGAAGTGCGCCCTCCTGAGCTGGATGGCGTGGAAGGACGCGACGGCCCAGGCGCTGGGCGGAGCCGACGCCGAAAGGAAGACGGCATGAGCGAGACCATTGAGATCAAGCCCGCCTCGGAAGAGGAAGTCCGCGAGGCGCTGTACGACGTCGTCGACCCCGAACTGGGCATCGACGTCGTCAATCTCGGCCTGATCTACGGCATCACCATCGACGACGCGAACATCGCGACCATCGACATGACCCTGACCTCGGCGGCCTGTCCGCTGACCGACGTCATCGAGGACCAGGCCAAGTCCGCCACGGACGGCCTGGTCAACGAGCTGCGCATCAACTGGGTCTGGATGCCGCCGTGGGGTCCCGACAAGATCACGGACGACGGCCGGGAGCAGCTGCGGGCGCTCGGGTTCAACGTCTGAGATCGACCAGCCGGTGCGAACGGCGACGCCTTCGGGCGTCGCCGTTTCTCGTGCTCAGGCCAGCCCGGCCACCAGCCGGAACGACGAGTCCGCCTGGTACAGGCTGCTGTGCTGGTACGACTCCAGGCGGAGCGTGAAGTCCTTGTGGCGCAGGAAGCGGCCCGGGAAGTTGACCGACTCCAGCCTGATCGCGCCGGACACCGGCGAGGTGCGGGGGCAGAACGTGGCGTCCTGTTTGAAGAGGGACGAGCCGTCGTTGCGGTCCGCGCGCAGGACGAAGTCACGGTGGCGGAGATACTTGCCGTCGGCCGTGGCAAAGGACTGGCAGGAACTGTCGGCCAGGCCCTTGACCAGCTTGAAGGTGGAGTCCTCGCGGGATTCCGAGCCGCCGACCGGGTCGAGCCGCACCAGGCCGCCGCTGATGTGCCAGTAGCGGTCGGGGTAGTTGACCGAGCGGACCGATCGCCAGATGGCGGCGGGCGGCTTCTCGTCCGGCGAACTGGGGCGCGTGGTGGGCGACTTGGGCGGGTCTGCGGGCGGGGGCGCGGAGGACGAGCCGTGCGGGCTGGGTGCCTTCGTGGTGGTGCGGGCGGCAGGCGCGTCGCTCTTCCTGCCCGGCGTCGCGGCGCCGCTCGTGGAAGGCGTGGCGAAGGAGATCAGACCGGGGCCGGTCGGGTCCGTGCCGGCCGCCTGGCCCTGGGGCGACGGTGACCGGTCGTCAGAATGCTTGTCCGTCATGGCTATCGCGGTCAGGCACGCGGCGACGGTGGCCAGCGCCAGTGCGCCGGCCAGCCACAGACGTCGCGTTCCCGGTACCCGGGAGGTGTCCGGAGTCCAGCCGCTCTCCCACGGCTGGTTCTGCGGGGGCCGGGACTTGCTTTCTGGCATGCGTGGTTCCTCCAGCGGCGCCCGTGGCGACGGCTGCGGCCGGTGATGGGGAAGTTAGGTGAACGGTGAAACACTAGTGGAGCAGGTGAGTTCCCGGCAGGCGTTTGCGTGAGCGGCCTCCACATCGGATATGTACGCTCGTACACATGGGATACCTGATGCTCGCCGGCGCCATAGCCGCCGAGGTGGCCGCGACGACGGCCATGAAGTACACCGAAGGCTTCACCAAACTGCTGCCCTCGCTGCTCACCGCCCTCGGCTACGTCGTCTCCTTCGCCCTGCTCGCCCAGACGCTGAAGACCGTGTCGGTCGGTACCGCGTACGCGATCTGGGCCGGGGTCGGCACCGCGGCCATCGCCGCCATCGGGTTCGCGTTCCTGGGAGAGGGCATGACCGCCACCAAGGCGGCCGGCATCGCGCTGATCATCGTCGGCGTGGTGGTGCTGAACCTGGGCGGTGCGCACTGATGCCCCGGCGATACGACCCCGACCGACGGCAGCGGATCATCGACGCGGCGATCCGGGTCGTGGGGGAGAAGGGCCTCGCCGGACTGAGCCATCGCACGGTCGCCGCTGAGGCCGATGTGCCGCTCGGCTCCACGACGTACCACTTCGAGAGTCTCGACGACCTGATGGTCGCGGCGCTCCGGCAGGCGAACGAGGGCTTCGCCAAGGCGGTCGCCGCCCGCGGCGGCCTGGCCGACCCGCGCACCGACCTGGCCGCCGAACTCGCCGGCCTGCTGGGCGAGTGGCTGGCGGGCGAACGCACCGCTGTCGAGCTGGAGTACGAGCTCTACCTCGCCGCCCTGCGCCGCCCCGCCCTGCGCCCGGTAGCCGCCGAATGGGCCGAGGACCTCGCCGCCCGCCTCGCCCACCGCACGGACCCGGTCACCGCGCGGGCGCTGGTCGCGTTGCTGGACGGGATCTGTCTGCAGGTGCTGCTGACGGGGACACCGTACGACGAGGGGTACGCGCGTCAGGTGCTGGCGCGGGTCATCAGCGGCTCGGCGTGAACCGTTCCGCCGCCTTCGGGGAACAGCGGGTGACATGCTCACCCCGACCCACACCCACGGAGGCCGTCACGTGACCGGACCACCGGACCCGTCCTCCGCCCGAGGACGCCCAGGTCGTCGCCCAGTCCCTGGAGGAACCGGAGCTCTTCGCCCGCCTCTACGACCGGTACGCCCCCGACATCCACCGCTACGTGGCACGGCGGCTGGGCGCGGGCGCCGCCGACGACATCACCGCGGAGACCTTCCTGACCGCCTTCCGCATCCGGTCCCGCTACGACACCACCCGCCCCAGCGCCCGCCCCTGGCTCTACGGCATCGCGGGCAACCTAGGGGGCCTGCGGGCGCTGGCCCGTACCGGGCACGACCCGGTGGCCGAGACCTGGTCCGAGCACGCCGACGACCGAGTCGCCGCGCAGTTGGCGCAGGCCTCGCGAAGCCGCCGACGCGATCGCCGCCCGTCCCGGGGTCATCGCGCGCGACGGGCAGTGGATTTACGTGAAGTCCGTCGACAGGAACGCGACGGATGACGTGCGGCCGGGCCGACGGACGAACGAGGACCGGACGGCGTACACCGATCCGAAGACGGTGAACGGCCGCTTCGACGACGACCACTCGGCCGAGGACGAGTTCCTCAAGAGCCTGCCGGACGATCCGGCGAAGGTGCGGGCGAAGGCGCGCGCTTTCTTCGACGCCACCAACAAGGTCGGGTCCGGTACCCAGCAGGAGTACCGGGCCAGTACCGGGCCCTCATGGCCGTCCTCAGCCGGGTGTACGCGTACGATCCCGCCGGCCTCGCCAAGGTCTACCGCGCCCTCGCCACGATCCCAGGCGTGCGGGTAGCGGAGGTCCAGGACGAAGCGGGGCGCGGCGCCTACGCGCTGTACCTGAAGAGCGTCTCGGACACCTCCCGTGACGAGGTGCTCCTCGACCCGGACACCTGGCTCTGCGCGGGGTACCGGTCGCTGGACCGGAGCAGCCGGAACGAGGACTGGGGCAAGGGAGACGTCGTGATCAGCTCGGCACGGCTGGCGGTGGCGGTGGTGGACAGGAAGGGCGAGAAGCCGTGAGGGCGCCCTGATCAGAAGCCTGAGGCCGCCCTGATCAGGGCCCGCTCCCGGCCGGTGTGCCCGGCACATGAGACGCCGTGCGCACCGGTTCGCCCTCACCCCGCCCGGCCGGTTAGGTTGCCCGTATGACCGACACGACTGCCCCTCGCACCACCGGCGCCGTTGCCGCCGGCCTCGCCACGGTCGCCGCCGACGGCACCGTCCTCGACACCTGGTTCCCCGCGCCCGAGCTCACCGTCGAGCCCGGCCCGTCCGGCACCGAGCGGCTGTCCGCCGAGCGTGCCGCGGAGCTGCTGGGCGGAGGCGCGACCGCGGCCATCGGCCCGGACGCCCGTCGGGGCGTCGAGGTCGTCGCGGTCCGCACGGTCATCGGCTCCCTCGACGACAAGCCGATCGACGCGCACGACGTCTACCTGCGCCTGCACCTGCTCTCGCACCGCCTGGTCAAGCCGCACGGCCAGAGCCTGGACGGCATGTTCGGCTTCCTCGCCAACGTCGCCTGGACCTCGCTCGGCCCGGTCGCCGTCGACGACATCGAGAAGGTCCGCCTGAACGCCCGCGCCGAGGGCCTGCACCTCCAGGTGACCTCCGTCGACAAGTTCCCGCGCATGACGGACTACGTCGCCCCGAAGGGCGTCCGCATCGCCGACGCCGACCGGGTCCGCCTCGGCGCGCACCTCGCCGCGGGCACCACGGTCATGCACGAGGGCTTCGTCAACTTCAACGCGGGCACGCTCGGCACGTCGATGGTCGAGGGCCGTATCTCCGCGGGCGTCGTGATCGGCGACGGCTCCGACATCGGCGGCGGTGCCTCGACGATGGGCACGCTCTCCGGCGGCGGAAACGTGATCATCTCCATCGGCGAGCGCTGCCTGATCGGCGCCGAGGCGGGCGTCGGTATCGCGCTCGGCGACGAGTGCGTGGTCGAGGCCGGTCTGTACGTCACCGCGGGCACCCGCGTCACCATGCCCGACGGCCAGATCGTCAAGGCCCGCGAGCTGTCCGGCGCCTCCAACATCCTCTTCCGCCGCAACTCGGTCACCGGCACGGTCGAGGCCCGCCCGAACAACGCGGTGTGGGGTGGCCTGAACGAGATCCTGCACAGCCACAACTGACGTACGCACGGCCCCACGTACGAGTTACCCGGCGTGACCTCGCAGCGGTTCAGTCAGATGAACGGGTGGACCCTTCAGTCCGATCAGAGGCCGAACCGACGAAACGAGGGACCTGGGTATGAGGAACGAACGGGCGAGGATCGTGGCGCGCTGCCTGACCGGGGCGGTCACTGCGGCGGTGGCGTGCTGGCCGGCGGCCGGTGTCGCGCACGCCGACGAGACCAACACGGCCTCGCACAACGGCCCCCGGATCGGGCTGGTCAACGTGGGCCAGGTCGACGACCCGATGGAGGACGTGCTGGAGCACACCCTGCTGTTCGGCGACGGCTACCGCTGGGGCTGATCCGCTGCCTCGACGGGCCGGGGTCCCGTATCGCACACGCGCGGTACGGGACCCCGGCCCGTTTTTCCGTGCGCGGGTTCCGTGCGCAGGCATAGCGGGAGGCTCCCGCGCGCGTCACAAGGGGCACGGGGAGCGGACAGCGGGTCCGCTCCCGGGGGATGAGAAGGTGACGATGGATGCCGAAGCGCAGGAGAGTTTCCGGGAGTTCGTGGCGAACCGGTCGTCCGCGCTGCTGAAGACCGCGGTCCTGCTGAGCGGCGGCGACCGGCACGCCGGCGAGGACCTCCTCCAGAACGCGCTGATCAAGGCGGCGGGCCGCTGGCACCGCATCGACGAACCTGAGGCGTATGTCCGGCAGATCCTCTACCGGCAGCAGGTCAGCCGCTGGCGGCTGAAGTGGCCGAGACGCGAACTCAGCGTCGCCGAACCGCCGGAGACCGGCGCGGACGCGGACGCCTCGTCCGCCGCCGACCTGCGCCTGGTGATGCGCGGCGCGCTGGCCCGGCTGACCGCCCGGCAGCGCACCGTGCTCGTGCTGCTCCCCCACTCTCGGCTTCGCTCGAGCGGGGGGACCCCCACCTTCGAGGACCTGCCGGAGGCCGACGTGGCCCGGATCCTCGGCTGCTCCGTCGGCACGGTGCGCTCCACCGCCCACCGCTCCCTGGCCAGGCTGCGTGCCCTCGCGCCCGAACTGGCCGCCCTCGGCCCCGACAGCGGGGCCCGGCAGCAGCCGTCCCGTGACTCCTCGCCCGCGGAGGTGCTTTAAGTGAACGTCGAGGAACTGGTGCGTGACTCCCTGCGGGAGCTGGCCGACGAACAACCGTCGACGGGACCGGGGTTCGCCGACCGCGTGCTGGCGTTCCGCCGACGCCGCCGCACCCGCCGGCTCGCCTCCGTCGCCGCTGCCACGGCGGCCGTGGTCGCCGTCTCCGTGCTGGTGCCGAGGCTGGACTCCGGCAAGGACGACGTGCGCCCGGCGGGCATCCTGGAGCAGGGCGGCACCAGCGCCCACCCGGACCAGTCACCGCCGCGCGACCTGATCGCCGCCGGGAACGTGGCGCTGGCCGCGTACTACACCGCGCAGACCGATCCGATCACCAAGGACCGGGCGATCTCCCAGCGCACCTACTGGCTGCTCGACCAGAAGACCGGGACGTACGAGAAGGACGACCGCTGGTCCTACGTCGCCGTCGCCCCCGGCATGAAGACCGCCGCCGTCCTGGAACGGGAGCTGCCCGCCCGCCGGATCGGCCTGCTCGACCTCGCGACGGGGGAGGTCGAGCGGTGGATCCCGGTCGAGCACCGGGTCGGCGGGCTCGCGTTCTCGTACGACGGGAGCCGACTGGTCGCCACGACGTACGACGACCACCCGGATGTGCGCGTCAGGGCGGCGCAGGCGTGGATGTCACCGTTCGGCCAGTCGAGCCGGACGGGCTTCCACATTCTCGACGTGGCCTCCGGCGAGGGTTCCTGGAGCCCGGTCAAGCCCCGGCGCGACATCAATCCCCGTGAGGACTTCGCCTTCAGTCGTGACGGTCAGCGGGTGTACTCCAGGATCGTCAGCTCGCGGGACGGGACGCAGCAGTTCTACGACCTCGCGGGCAACGAGGTCGCCGCCCCCGCGAACGAGCGGCACCTGCGGTGGGACGTCGACGCGCGCCTGTCCCCGGACGGCAGGATCGCCGCGGTCGGCCTGGGGACCGAGGCCAAGGACAGGTCCTGGTCCTCCATCGTCAACCCGACCACCGGAAAGGAGATCACCGAGGTGCGCGGCGCGCAGCTGCTCGCCTGGGTGGACGACAAGCGGCTCATCGCCTGGGAACGGACGGCGGGTTCGGAGCTCTACCGGCCCCGGCTGGCGCTGGTCAGCGTCGACAGCGACAAGGTCGAGTGGTTGAGCGGCCCCCGCGAGCAGAACATGACCCCCGACCGAACGGAGTGGGAGCCGGTCTTCGCCCGCCGCTAGCCCTGGGGTTCCCTCATACCGCCACCAGCCGCTCGTACGCCGCCAGCAGCCCGTCGACCGTCTCGCGGCCGGCGGGCCGCAGCGGTGCGCGGACCGGGCCCGCGGGCAGGCCCAGTTCGTTGAGGAGGGCCTTGGCGGTGACCGCGCCGGGCAGGCCCGCCGACATCATCAACTCGATGAGTGCCGTGGCGCGTTGTTGCAGTCGGGCCGCCTGGGCGGTGTCTCCCGCGTCGAACGCGTCAAGGACGGCGCGGAGCTGGGCCGGGGTGGCGTTCGCGACCGTGCTGATGTACCCCGCACCGCCGACCGCGTACAGGGCGAGATTGTGCTCGTCGCAGCCCGCGTAGTACGCCAACTCCGTGCGCGAGAGCACCTTCTGGGCGCCGAGGAAGTCGTACGAGCAGTCCTTCACCGCCACGATCCGGGGATGCTCGGCGAGCCGGATCATCGTGTCGGGCTCGATGCGGGTGCCGGTGCGGCCCGGGATGTCGTACAGCGCCACCGGCAGCCCGGACGCGTCCGCGACCTGGCGGAAATGCTCCTCCAGGGCGTCCTGCGGGGGCTTGCTGTAGTACGGGCTGACCACCAACAGGCCGTCCGCGCCCGCCTTTTCGGCCGTCAGGGCCAGTTCGACGGTGTGCCGGGTGTCGAAGGTGCCCACGCCCGCGACGATCGACGCCCTTTCGCCCACCGCCTCCCGGACCGCGGTGATCAGCGCGGCCTTCTCCGCGTCCGTGGTGGTCGGCGACTCACCCGTCGTACCGGACAGCACGAGACCGTCGCAGCCGCCCGTCACCAGCCGATCGGCGAGCCGCTGCGCGCCGTCGAGGTCGAGCGCCCCCGCGTCGCCGAAGGGCGTGATCATGGCACAGAGCGCGCGGCCGAAGGGGGCGGCGGAGGATCGGGCTGTCGTCATGCGAGTAGTCTCGGCAGCGCGACAGTGAAGCTCCACTTAATTTTTCTACGAGGTGTGAGTAAGCGATGCTGCGAGGTTGCCGTCCGTGGCAGCGTCGCCCGAAGTGCGAGGGCCCTGTGTCCAAGTCGGCCCTTCATGGGTCACCATGGTCAGGACGGTCATCGGCCCCTGGTCATGGGAGGCGTCATGAAGCTCGGCAAGGCACTCGCCACCGGAGTCGCGGAAGAGCGGCCGCAGGCCACCGTGGAGGAACCCGAACTCGAACTCCCCGCGGAGATCCGCGACGCCGAGGAGTCCGTGCCCGAAGAGGCCCCGGCCGCCCGATGAGGCTGCGGCTCCCCGAGGAACGCCCGACGGAGCCGCCGACCGGATACAAGATCGCCCACCCGGTGCTGTCCCACGACGGCACCGGGGCCGGGTTCACCGGTGTGTCGCTGGGCGGCGCGCTGCCGTACGGAGTCCTGGCCGACGCGGCTTGCGTCTACGGCCTGCGGCACCGGGCACCGCACCGCCGCTGCGACTGCGGCTTCCACTGCGTGCACGACCGTACGACGGCCGAGGCGCTGCTGTGCACGGCCGAGCACCGGACGGCCGTCCTGCTCGAAGTCTTGGTACTCGGCCGCTACATCCGCTTCGAACGCGGCTTCCGCCACGCCCGCCAGCGGGTGCGCACCGCCACGGTCGGCCCCTGCGCCTGCGGCACGGTCGCGGCGGCGCTCGCCGACGCCGGCTGGGGCCGCCCCGGCTGGCGCGCGCTGGCCCCCTCCTGCGCGGCCGTACGTCCGTCTCACTGGCCGGGTTCGCCCGGCTGGCCGGAGAGGGCCTGCGGGTGATGGCCGGAGGAGGCGCGGTGCGGCCCGCGGCCGACATCGCCGGGGCCGAGGGTCTTGGCGTGCCCGAACTCGTCGCGGAGGCCGCCCTCCTCCAGGCCCGGCTGGACTGGTTCCAGGCCCAGCTGGCGCGGCTCGGCGAGCGCGGGCCGGGCGGCGCGCCGCAGGGGTAGCGGGGGCCTGGTCAGGGTACCCGGGGGTTCCGAAACCGAGAGGAGGCGGAACCGTGACCGGGACCACGGCCCCCAGGCCGACACGCGACGAACACCATTCGGTGGGGGAACTCGTCGGACAGGCCAGCGAACAGCTTTCCCGGCTCGTACGACAGGAAGTCGCCCTCGCCAAGGAGGAACTGGCCGAGAAGGGCCGCCGCGCCGGACGGGGCGGCGGGCTGCTCGGCGCCGCGGGCGCCGTCGGCTACGCCGGCCTGCTCGCCCTGGCCGCCACGGCCGCCGCCGCGCTCTCGCTGGCGCTGCCCGTGTGGGCCGCGGCGCTCATCGTGACGGCCGTGCTGTTCGCACTCGCGGGCCTGCTCGCGGCGACCGGCCGCGCCCAGCTGCGCCGCGCCGCACCGCCCACGCCCGAGGAGACCCTCGGCAGCGTCCGGGCCGATGTCGAGGAGATCAAGGGAAGGGCGCACCGATGACGCAGGAGCGGGACAAGGCGGCGCAGGGTCACGAGGCGGTGGGGGCGAAGGGGCCCGATGAGCTGCGGCGCGAGATCGAACGCACGCGGAGCGAACTCGGCGACACGGTCGAGGAGTTGGCCGGGAAGGCGGATGTGAAGGGGCGGGCGCGGGCTCGGGCGGCCGACCTTCGGGACAAGGCGGGGGCGATGACGGTGCAGCTGCGGAGCAGCGCGGCGCAGGCGGGGCACACGGTCCAGGGGAAGGCGAGCCACGCGGGTCACGCCGTCGAGCACACCCTGCCGGGTCCGGTCCGCAGTGTCGTGCAGGCCGGAGCTCGTCATCCCCGGCCCGTGCTGGTCGTCGGCGCGGCGGCGGGGGTGGTGGTCGCGGCGGAGGTGTGGCGGCGGAAGCATGGTGGGCGGTGAGTGAGCGGGTCTCCCTCGGGTGAGTGACGGTGGCGCCCAGGTGCTTGCGGCAGGGTGCGTGCGGCAGGGTGCGGCAGGGTGCTCACCGAACACTGAAATCGTCTGGACAAAAAAAGTGTTCGGTGAGACGGTGGATCCATGCTGGACGTGACCGTGATCGAGGACCCCGAGGCCGCAGCCGTCTCCCTGGACCCCATAAGGGGCCGGCTGCTCGCCGAGCTGGCGGCCGGACCCGCGTCGGCCGCCATGCTGGCCGGCAAGGTCGGACTGCCCAGACAGAAGGTGAACTACCACCTGAAGGCACTGGAGCGGCACGGCCTGGTCGAGCTGGCCGGCGAACGCCGCAAGGGCAACGTCACCGAGCGGCTGATGCGCGCGACCGCCGCGTCGTACGTCATCTCGCCGCTCGCGCTCGCCTCCGTGCAGCCGGACCCGGACCGCTTCCGGGACCAGCTCTCCGCGCGCTGGCTGCTCGCGCTCGGCGCCCGCCTGGTGCGGGACGTCGGCTCACTGATCACCGGCGCCGCGAAGGCCCGTAAGCGATTGGCGACGTACGCGCTGGACGGCGAGGTGCGCTTCGCCTCGGCCGCCGACCGGGCCGCGTTCATCCAGGAGCTGACGGCCGGCGTGAGCGCGCTGATCCGCAAGTACGACGCGCCCGACGCCGAGGGCGGCCGCGACCACCGGATCGTCGTCGCCGTCCATCCCACGGTCAAACCCACGGTCGAGAACCAGCCCGCCCCGGAATTGGATCAGTAGTACTCAGGAGCCCACCATGTCCAAGGAAATGTCCAAGGAAATCTCCGAGGAAGTCTCCAAGGAATCACCCAAGGAATTCGAGATCGCCCGCGAGTTCGAGGTCGACGCCACGCCCGAGCAGGTGTGGGGGGCCATCACCGCCGGGACCGGTGGCTGGCTGTGGCCGATGGAGGAACCCGAGCCGCGCGAGGGCGGCAAGGGCCCCTTCGGCTCGACCGTCACCGCCTGGGACCCGCCGCACCACTACACCAACCGCGTCGAGGACGTCGAGGGCATCTCCGAGCAGACCCTCAACCAGCTCGACTACACCATCGAGCCGCGCGACGAGGGCAGACGCGCCTGGGTGCGGTACGTGCACAGCGGGATCTTCGTCGACGACTGGGACAACCAGTACGACGCGGCCGGCCGGCACACCGACTTCTACCTGCACACCCTGCGCCAGTACCTGACGTACTTCGACCGCCGCCCGGTCGTCTTCACCACCTTCGACGGCCCCGACGCGTCCAAGGCGTCCGACTCCTTCGCCGCCGTCGGCCGGGCTCTCGGCCTCGCGGACGACACGGCCGTGGGCGCCCGAGTCCAGGCCCGCGGCCCCGAGGGGCAGGTCCTCGACGCCGTAGTGGACTTCCGCAACCCGTACTTCCTCGGACTGCGCACCGAGGACGCCCTGATCCGCGTCTTCGGGCGCGACCACTGGGGCTACCCGGTCGGCATGAGCGTCCACGACTTCGCGCCCGGCGCCGACGCCAAGGAGGACGAGGCCGCCTGGAAGGGCTGGCTGGACGGGGTGTTCAGCCAGCCCTGACCACCGCGATCGATTACGGCTCGAACCGCAGCACCTGCGGGTCGTGGTCGCTGATCTGGTCGTTGAACTCCGAGTTGACGTGCACGCTGTCGTACTCGAAGTCGCAGGAGTACCGGATCGACGGGCTGACCAGGATCTGGTCGAGGACCTGGGCGTTGCCCTGGTAGACGTACGAGTAACGCTCGCTCTTCGGCAGCGACTTGATCGCCGACCAGAGCGCGCCGTCGTCCTCCAGGAGCTTGGTGGTGCCGGAGAACTCGAAGTCGTTGATGTCGCCGAGGGTGACGACGTCCGCGTTCTTCTGGGCGGCCAGGATGTCCTTGACGAAGGTGTTCACCGCGGTCGCCTGGGCGTGCCGCTGGGTCTCCGAGCTGCGCGTCGGCGGCTGGTACTGCGAGGTCAGGGCCTGGTCGCCGCCCTTGGAGTTGAAGTGGTTCGCGATCACGAAGACCGTGCGGCCGCGGAAGACGAACTCACCGGCCAGCGGCTTGCGGCTGCTCGCCCAGGCGGCGTTCGCCGGGTCGATCCGGCCGGGGGAGACCGTCAGCGCCGCCCTGCCGCGCTCCTTGGTGACACCGACGGCGGTCGTGGCGTCGCCGCCCGCGCGGTCGGTGAAGGACACCCGCTCCGGGTTGAACAGGAACACCTGGCGGATGTTGCCGCCCGGCTCGCCGCCGTCGGTGTTGTTGGCCGGGTCGACCGAGCGCCAGTCGTACTTCGGGCCGCCGGCCGCGACGATCGCGTCGGTCAGCTTGGTCACCGTCTGGTCGGCGGCGACCGTGCCGTCGTTCTTCGCGCCGTTGTTGTCCTGGATCTCCTCCAGGGACACGATGTCGGGCGACTTCAGGTTGTGCACGATCGCGGCGGCGTGCTCCTCGAAGGTCGCGTCGGTCGGGTCGAGGTTCTCGACGTTGTACGTCGCGACCGCCAGCTCGCCCCTCTTCTGCCGCTCGGTGGTCTCCCGCTCGAGACCGGCGCCCTTCAGCGCGCCGATCTTGTTGGCGACGAGGGTGTAGCCGCCGAACTGGTTGTAGTCCAGCGGGCCCGCGGTGGTCCCGGTGAGCGTGTCGCCGACGTTCGCGGTCGGGAAGTCGGCGACCGCGCCGAGGGACTGGATCTGGAGCCGGCCGGTGTTCTGGGAGTCGTAGGAGCCGTAGACCGTGCCGCCGCGGCGGTTGCGGTTCTCCCACGGCTTGACCGTGACCCACAGCTCGGTGAACGGGTCGGTGGCGCCGACCACACGCGTGTCGGAGACCTGGACGGTCATGCCCTCCAGGGACTCGTAGCGGTCCAGGGCGTACTTCGACGGCTGGAGGGTCAGGCCGTTGACCGAACCGCTCGCGGCCGCGTCGCCGGCCGGGGCGTAGGCGCCCGGCACGGACCTCGCGTCGATGACGGTGGCCGCCGGGACCGCGTTGCCGCTGGAGACGACGGTGACCGTCGGGCGGACGATCTCGGTCAGCGCCTGGTTGCCGGAGGAGGTGCCGCCGGGGACGAACTCCGAGACGGTGCCGGAGACGTTCACCGCGTCGCCGACCGCGACCTTCGGGGTGGAGCTGGTGAAGACGAAGACACCCTCACTGGTGGCCGGGTCCGCGTCCGGGTCCGGATCCTGGATCCAGAAGCCACGGGACGAGCCGTAGGTCCGCACACCGGTGACGATGCCGGTGACGTCCGTGACCTGCTTGCCGGCGTACGGGGATATCCGGGTCGTGCCCTGGATGTCATGGATGCGCACGGAGTCCGCGTGCGCGGGTGAGGTGAGGACGACGGTCGACGCCGCGGAACAGACGGCGGCGACGGTGAGCGCGGCGAGACGCGCGGAAGACTTGCTCGGCAACGGGATCCCTCCGGGGACGTACATGGGCGCCGGGACGAGGGTGGAGCGTGGAACCGTGGGAGCCGCGACCGGTGGGGCGGCGGCGACGCGCGTAGAAAGTACAGTGAACAAGTGTCCGACAGCTTTCTACGCGCGTAATCTCCTGCCTGGTCAAGCCACTTGTCAAGGTTTCAGCCATGTACGGGTCCTGTCCGGGAGATGAACCGGGCGGCATGGGTGGAAAGCGGTCTAGGCTGAGCGGCTGAGTGGTACGTCGCGTCCCCTAGGAGAACGAGCCGATGTCAGACAGCTCCCCCCTGCCGCCGGCGCGGCTGCACCCCGAAGCGGAGCTGGCGCGGGACGCGCTGTCCACGCCGCTGCTGTCGAGGGCCGCGCGGCTCGCCCGCTGGGCCGGCCCGGACACCCGGGTCGACGCCGGGGCCGGACTCGTCGACGAACAGCTGCCGGCGGCGGCCGAGGCCCTCGGGCTGAGCGGGGAGGACGCCGCGGCGGACGCGAGCGAGGCCTGGCGGGTCGCCGTCGACACCGGGCTCGTCGAGGTCCTCGACGAGGACGCGGGCACCGTCACCGCGGGCGCGGACCTGGCCCTGCTGACCGGCGGTGCGCCGCAGGACGTGCTCGCCGTCTGGCTGGGCGCCCTGGAGACGGTGGTCGCCGACGCGAGCGTGCCGGACCTGGACGACCTGGTCGACGCGGCGGAACACGGGGCCGGCGAGATCGACCTGTCGTCCCTGGACTGGGCCCCGGAGGCCGAGGCGGAGTTCCTGGACGGCGTGCTCGGGAACCTGTACCTGCTCACCGTCAACGAGGACGGGCCGGGCGACGGCATCGTGCCGCTGCCCGCGCTGGCCGCGTCGGTGATCGTGCCCAGCGACATGGGGGAACCCACCAACGACATACTGGAGCAGGTGTCCGACGCGATGATGCGTCTCGACGACCAGTTCCGGATGCTGGAGCCGGTCGGACTGGTGGAGTACCAGCCGGTCGACGAGTCGCTGATGGCGGACACGGAAGAAGGCGCCGAGGAGCCGTCGGCCCCCGTCGACGAAACCGACGTCTCCCGCTACGGCATGGTGCGGCTGACCCCGCTCGGCCTGTACGGGCTGCGGGCGCGGCTGCTGGAGGCCGGCGTCGAGGCACCCGCGGTCGGCGACCTCGCTGACAAGGGCGCCGACGCGCTGTTCGACGGGACGGCGACGTTCCCGCCGGCGGCGGCGCAGGCCGAGACCGAACAGTGGCTGGCACACCGCGACCCCCTCGCCGCCGCACGCGAGTTGCTCGCGGCCGCGCGCGGCTCGGACACCGGCGGACCGCTCCGCCGGCTGCGCTGCCAGCAGGCGCTGTCGCTGGTCGGCGCGCAGGCCGAGCCCGCGCTGCGCGAGGTGCTCGACGACCCCGAACTCGGCGGACTGGCACGGGTCTGGCTGACCGAGCGGGGCGCCTTGGACGTGCCGCCGCCGTCCGGGGACATGGTGTTCTGGCTGACCGTCGACACGATCGCCGCACAGCTGGCGGCCGAGGGGAACTCCGAGGAGCTGAGGGGGCTGGTGGAGGGGCTGGCCCAGCAGCACAGCGGGTTCTTCGCGACGGCCTGGCGGGTCGACCACCCGGCCACGGCGGACGTGCTGGAGGCGATGGGACGGCTGCACCCGGACAAGAAGATCGCCAAGGAGGCCCGCAAGGCGGCCTTCAAGGCGCGGTCGCAGCAAGGGAGCTGAGCGACAGGGGGCGTAATGTCCCTTTCGTCCCCCGGCGTGCCGTGTGCGCGTTCATGGAAGCGGACCCGGTAACGTCTCCCGGCGTTCAACCCACGTTCAGGCATGGGCGGGACCGTGGCGCCGACCGAGGTCCGCCACCCTCCACTGGCATACCCACCGTCACAGGAGACACCATGTCGCTCAGCCGCAGGGACTTCGCCAGAAAATCCGCGATCACCGGTGCCGGTGTCGCACTGGCGGGCAGCGTCGGCGCCCTCGCCACCGCCCCGGGAGCCCTCGCCTCCTACGACACCGACAGCGCGGGGGAGGAGACGGCGGACGCGTCCGGCGGCGTCGGCTACGGACCTCTGGTCCCCGACCCCAAGGGCATCCTCGCGCTGCCCGCCGGGTTCGAGTACCGCATCCTCACCTACAGCGGAAAGACCAAGCTGGAGTCGGGCGAGTTCACCCCCTCCAACCACGATGGCACGGCCACCTTCGCCGGCCCGCGCGGCACCACCCTCCTCGTCAACAACCACGAGCTGAAGGGCCCGCGCGCCAACTGGAAGTACCCGGTCCCGCTCACCGAGGGCCTCGTCTACGACCCGGCCGCCTCCGGCGGCTGCACGGTCGTCGAGGTACGCCCCGACGGACAGGTCGCCGAATGGGTCGGCATCGCCGGCACCTCCACCAACTGCGCCGGCGGCAGCACCCCGTGGGGCACCTGGCTCACTTGCGAGGAGAACTCCGACAAGGCCGGCGTCAACGGCATGACCAAGGACCACGGCTACGTCTTCGAGGTCGACCCCGTGGACCGGCGCGCCAACCGTGCTCCCAAGCCGCTGAAGTTCTTCGGCCGGTACGACCACGAGGCCGTCGTCATCGACCCCAAGCGCGGCCACGCCTACCTCACCGAGGACGCCTCCAAGCCCAACGGCCTCTTCTTCCGCTGGACCCCGCCCAAGGGCTTCGAGTACGGCCGCGGCAAGCTCCGCACCCTCGCCGACGACGCCGGCGTCCTGCAGGCGCCCAAGTGCTACGACTCCGGCGGCAAGTTCGTCGACGACCTCTCCCGCGCCGCGAAGATCGGCACCGTGTACGGCGTCGACTGGGTGGACGTACCCGACCGCGACGCCAAGACCGTCGCCGTGCGCCAGCAGTTCGGGGCCGACGAGATCACCCGCGCCCGCAAGCTGGAGGGCATGTGGTGGGGCGACGGGGGCGCCTACATCGTCTCCTCCTACGCCCGTGAGGAGAGCCCCGTCCAGCACGACGGCCAGGTCTGGTTCTACGACCCCAAGCGCCGCACGCTGACGCTGAAGGTCCTGCTCGGTGTGAATCCCGACCCGTCCGTCGACGGCGCCTTCGACGGCCCCGACAACATCACCGTCTCCCCGTACGGCGGCCTGGTCCTCGCCGAGGACGGCGAGGGCGTCTCGCACCTCTTCGGCGCCACCGACAGCGGCCGCACGTACCCCATCGCCCGCAACGACCTGAACGTCGGCACCGAAGAGGAGCCGGAATACAGCGAGTTCGCCGGCGTCACCTTCTCGCCCGACGGGCGGACGCTGTTCGCCAACATCCAGGACCCCGGCATTCTGGTCGCGATCACCGGGCCCTGGAAGCGGCAGCTGCGGTAATTAATTCGGTCGCACCGCCGAAGCTGCGCCTCCTACAGTGAGATCACAACGTCACGCACCTCCCGGTGCGATGGCAGCGGCTACTTCTCTTCCAAAGAATCCACAGCCGCCGCCGACTTGATCTCGGGAGGCGCAGCTCATGGTGGGTGTCCGGTGCGCAGGCAACGGTTACTTCATTGGATCTGGCGGCTGCGGGTTCGAATCCCGTCATCGACTTCGGGTCGGTGTAGCTCAATTCGGAAGAGCACCAGGCTAAGTCCGTCGCCGACTCCTGATCTCGGACACCCTCCTTTTGCTGCGCTTCCCTCCGAAACCTCTCATGAATTCGGGGGAATTCAGCATGGCGCGATTCAATATCCGTACGGCCAAGGCCCGGCCGACCTCGCGGGTGACGTCGACGGGCCGGGTGCTCCGTACCTACGAGGGAGGCCGCGGCCGCGAGCGCGACCCGCGCTCCGAGCTTTTCCTGCTGTCGGTCTCCAACCTGGTCTCGCAGCAGACCTTTTATGAGACCGGCGCCGCCCGCGACGACCGGTTCGCCACGCTCGTACGAGAGCTCGCCGTCACCGACCCGGAGTGGACGGCCGGACTGCTCGGCTGGCTGCGCGGCGAGGGCAACCTCCGTACGGCCGCGGTCGTGGGCGCCGCCGAGTACGTGAAGGCGCGACTGGAGGCCGGGGCGACCGACGGCCCGGCGAACCGGCAGGTCGTCGCCTCCGTACTCCAGCGTCCCGACGAGCCCGGCGAGCTGCTCGCGTACTGGACCGCGATGTACGGCCGCAACGTCCCCAAGCCCGTGAAGCGCGGCATCGCCGACGCCGTACGGCGCCTCTACGGCGGCAAGTCGCTGCTGAAGTACGACACCGCGTCGAAGGGCTACCGCTTCGGCGACGTCCTCAACCTCGTGCACGCGGCCCCGGACCCGGACAAGCCGTGGCAGGGCGAGCTGTTCCAGTACGCCCTCGACCGCCGGCACAACCCGGACACGGCCGTGCCGCCCGCATCGAACCGTGTCCTCACAGCGCACCGTGAGCTGATGGCGCTGCCGGTCGAGGAGCGGCGCGCGGTGGTCACGTCCGAGGGCGGTGCCGAGCGGCTGGCGGCGGCCGGGATGACCTGGGAGGCGCTGGCGGGCTGGCTGCAGGGGCCGATGGACAAGGCGGCCTGGGAGGCTGTGATCCCGTCGATGGGCGCGATGGCACTGTGCCGCAACCTGCGGAATTTCGACGAGGCCGGTGTCTGCGACGAGGTGGCCGCCCAGGTCGCGGCGAAGATCAGCGACCCGGCTCAGGTCGCGCGTTCGCGGCAGTTCCCCTTCCGGTACCTCGCCGCGTACCAGCACGCGCCGTCGCTGCGCTGGGCGTACCCGCTGGAGCAGGCGCTCGGTCACTCGCTGGCCAACGTGCCCGTGCTGCCCGGCCGGACGCTGGTGCTCGTCGACCGCTCGGGCTCGATGTTCTACTCCCGGCTGTCGGACCGCTCGGAGCTCAACCGGGCCGACGCGGCGGCGATCTTCGGTACGGCGCTCGCGCTGCGGGCGGCGGACGCGGATCTCGTAGAGTTCGGGACGTCGAGCAATCGTGTGAAGTTCCGCGCGGGCGAGTCCGTGCTGAAGATCCTCGGCCGCTTCGGCGACCTGGGCGGCACCGACACGACCGAGGCGGTGCGCCGCCACTACAAGAAGCATGACAGGGTGCTGATCGTCACCGACGAGCAGTACGCGTACAGCCGCCACGGCGACCCGACCGAGCAGGTCCCGGCCGACGTGCCGGTCTACACCTGGAACCTGGCCGGGTACCGGGCGGGCCACGGCCCGTCGGGGAAGGGGATCAGGCACACTTTCGGAGGGCTGTCGGACGCCGCTTTCCGGATGGTGCCGCTGCTCGAGGGCGCTCGGGACGCCGACTGGCCCTGGACCGCCTGAGTTCTGACATCTAACATGTCAGTTCATGGACGCCATCCAGCCCGTCCCCCGCACCCTGCTCAGGGACCGCGCCTACGCCTCGATCCGGGACGCCATCGTCTCCGGGGAGATCGAGCCCGGCGCGGTCGTCCGGGACGCCGACCTCGCCGAGCAGCTCGGGCTGTCCCGGGCGCCGGTGCGGGAGGCCTTCGCGCGGCTCGTGGACGAGGGGCTGCTGGAGAGCAAGCCGCAGAGCTACACGCGGGTCACCCGGGTCGTGGCCGCCGACGTACGGGACGCGGCGGCCGTGGTCGGGGCCATGCACGAGCTGGTGACGCGGGTCGCCGTACCCCGGCTGTTCGCCGCCGACATCGAGGCGATGCGCGAGGCCAACGAGTGCTTCGCGGCGGCCGTCGGCTCGGGCGACGTGGACGCGGCCCTGCACGCCGACGACGAACTCCACGACGTGCTGGTCCGGGTGAGCGGCAACCACGCCGCCGCCGCGACCATCACGCGCTACACCCCGCTCATCCGCCGGCTGGAGCGACGGCGCTTCGGCGAGGGCGGCAACTGCCGGTCGGCCGGGCTGCACGATCAGCTCATCGAGGCCTGCGCGGCCGGTGACGTGGACGAGGCGGTCCGTGTCACCGCGGAGATCTGGCGGGGCCTGGAAGGGCTCGCCGACCCCGACTGACCCGGGAGGACCCATGTCCCTTTCCTCGTACGACCGTTACCCCCTCCTCTTCGGGCCGTCGCCCGTGCACCCGTTGGAGCGGCTCACCGCGCACCTCGGCGGTGCCGCCCTCTGGGCCAAGCGCGAGGACTGCAACTCCGGTGTCGCGTACGGCGGGAACAAGACGCGCAAGCTGGAGTACCTGGTCGCCGACGCGCTCGCGAAGGGCTGCGACACGCTCGTGTCGATCGGCGGCGTGCAGTCGAACCACACTCGGCAGGTCGCCGCCTGCGCCGCCCGTGCCGGGCTCAAGTGCGTGCTCGTACAGGAGAGCTGGGTGGAGTGGCCCGACGCCGTGTACGACAAGGTCGGCAACATCCTGATCAGCCGGCTCGCCGGAGCCGACGTACGGCTGGTGCGGGCCGGCTTCGGGATCGGGTTCAAGGAGAGCTGGGAGCAGGCGCTCAGGGAGGTCGAGGAATCGGGCGGGAAGCCGTACGCCATTCCCGCCGGCGCCTCCGACCATCCGCTCGGCGGTCTCGGCTTCGCCGGGTGGGCCCATGAAGTGGCCGAGCAGGAGCGGGAGTCGGGCGTCTTCTTCGACACCGTGGTGGTGTGCTCGGTGACCGGGTCGACGCAGGCCGGCATGGTCGCCGGGTTCCGTGCACTGGAGGAGGCGGGCGGGCGGACGCGGCGCGTGATCGGCATCGACGCGTCGGCGGAGCCCGCCCGCACCCGGGCGCAGATCGCGCGGATCGCGCACAACACCGGCAAACTCATCGGCGTCAAGGGACAGTTGACGGAAGCGGACGTCGAGCTCGATGAGCGGTATCACGCGGGGACGTACGGCATCCCGGACGAGACCACGCTGGAGGCCATGCGGCTCGCTGCCCGCACCGAGGGCATGGTCACCGATCCCGTCTACGAGGGGAAGTCGATGGCCGGGATGATCGATCTGGTGGGGCGCGGGGAGATCGGTCGGGACTCGACGGTGCTGTACGCCCACCTGGGCGGCCAGCCGGCACTCAACGCCTACAGCGCGCTGTTCTAGGGCCTGTCAGCCGGGCAGGCCCTGGGGTCCTGCCCGGCGGATCATGCCGCAGACGCGGGGCCTGGCACGCCGATCTGCGGCGTGTCGTCGGTTGCCGACTCCCCCACGCTCGAACAACCTCGCGCGGGGGGACCCCCATCGCGTCGACGCCCTCCTCCGCCTTGCAGCTCGACGCACCAGGCCCCGCTCACCTGCGTCGATGAGGCGCCGCCGCTTTCCTGCGACCTGATCCGCCGGGCAGGCCCTGGGCCTGTCCGGCGTACCCTGCCGCGTGGCCGGATACAGTGCACAGCGTGTGGGCCGACGACCAGCGGCGGGAGCCGCGTATCGACCTGCCTGACGGCCCCCGCCGCCGGGCCACCATTCACGACGTCGCCCGGTTGGCGGGAGTGTCGCGCCAGACGGTCTCCCGGGCGGTCAACGACAAGGGCGAGATCGATCCGGCCACGAAGGAGCGCGTGCTCGAGGTGGCCCGCCTGCTGGACTACCGGCCGAGCCGGTTCGCGCGGGGCCTCGTCCGCAAGGGGGCGGTGACGGCCGGACTGGTGATCCCGGATCTGATGAACCCGTTCTTCCCCGAGGTGGCCGCCGGTGTGCTGGAGGCCGCCGAGCAGCGTGGGTGGCAGGTGGTGGTGTGGGACTCCCGCACCGACGACGTCCGGGAGCGGGAGGCGCTCGATGTGCTGTCCCATCAGGCGGACGCGGTCGTGGGCTACTTCAAGAACGAGGACGACGTCCTCGCCCGGCACCTCGGTGGCGTACCGCTGGTGCTGTTGGAGCGCGGCCCGCAGCAGACCCGGTTCGCGGCCGTGGGCATCGACGCCGCCGCCGGTCTGGAGCAGGGCATCGCCCATCTGGTTCGCGCCGGGCACCGCAGGATCGGCATGCTGGACGGGGACCGGCCGGCATCCATCGGTCCTCGGCGGGAGGCCTTCCTGGCCGAGGCCCGGCGGCACGGTCTGCCTGTCGACGACGGCTGGATCGTGTGGTGCCCCGAGCACAGCGTCGCGGGCGGCGAGGCGGGCATGGAGCGACTCCTGGACGCCCGGCCCGAGATGACGGCGGTGTTCGGCTTCAACGACCTGATCGCGGTAGGTGCGATACGCGCCGCCCGGCGCCGTGGCCGGAGGGTGCCCGACGATCTCGCGGTCATGGGCTTCGACGGACTCTCGCTGGGCGAGCTGGTGGAGCCCGCCCTGACCACTCTGCACCTTGACAAACGGCAGCTGGGTCGGCTGGCCGTCGAGCAGGTGGCCCGGCTGCGCGCGGGCGAGGAGCCGCTGAGCGGCGCGGACGCGTGGGTGATCCCGGAGCTGGTGGTGCGGGCCTCGGCCTGACCTCGCCGGCACCGCTGAGGAAGTGTCAGTACATTGCCGATGTACGTCCCTTGACACTGGTTTTCGGCCGCCCCGATACTCGACGGCAACGTTCACGTGAACGCTCACGGACCCCCAAAGACGCTGTCGGCCCGAGCCCGGGACCACTGGCCGACATCGTTGTCCAACCTCCCCCCCCATGAACGGGCACGCGCCGACGCCCTGCCCCGGCCGAGCCGTGCCCGGAAAGTGAGTGCGCGCCCATGGAACACCGAACGATGTCCCGCAGACGGTTTCTGGGGGCCTCCCTGGGGGGTGCGGGCGCCGCGCTCGTGGGCCTGTCGGGATGCGGCGCCCCCAGCGGCTCGGCCTCCGCGGGCACCGACCACCTCAGTCTCTGGTACTGGAAGGGCGCGCTGAGCGACAAGCTGCTCGCCACCGCCAAGCGTGGCGTTCCCGGTGTGCCGGGGACGAAGGTGCGGGGCTCGCAGATCCCCGACGGCGACATCGACTCCAAGGTGCGCACCAGCCTCGCCGCCCGCGCCTACGTGCCGGACATCACGGTCGCGAACTCCGACAACCTCGCCACCTTCTTCCCCGACGAGAACGAGTTCCTGGACCTCAGGGAGCTCGGCGCGGAATCGGTCCGCGGCAGGTACCTCGACTGGAAGTGGAAGAGCTGCTTCACTCCGTCGGGCCGGATGATCGGCTTCCCCCTCGACGCCGGCCCCACCGCGCTCTACTACCGCAGGGACCTCTTCCGGAAGGCCGGACTGGCCTACGAACCGCAGGACGTCGCCGAGGCGATCCCCACCTGGGAGAAGTTCATCGCCGCCGGGCGGACACTGCGCGCGAAGGGGCCCGGCAAGCCGTACCTGGTGAGCAACATCGGCAACGTCTTCCAGCAGGTCCTGCTCCAGAGCCCCCAGCAGTTCGTGGACGCGGACAACCGCTTCATCGGCGGCCGGCGCCACGTCCGACGCGCCTGGGACATCTCCGTGGAGATCCTCCGGCAGCGGCTCAGCGCCAGGATCACGGACGGGACGTCCGACTACAACGCGGCCATGAGCGGAAGCCGGGTCACCACGATGACGACGGCGGTGTGGGCCATCAACGCCTTGAAGGACTCCGCGCCGAAGACCTCCGGGTCCTGGCGGCTGACCACCATGCCGGACGGCCCGGCCAACTACGGCGGCTCGTACATGACCCTGACCCGCTACTGCCGGGACCCGGAGGCGGCCTTCGCCTTCCTGAAGTGGCTGCTCAGCCCGGCGAACCAGCTCAAGAGCTACCAGGAGATGGCCCTGTTCCCCACCACTCCGGCCGCCTACGCCGACCCCGCGATGCACACGTCCGACCCCTTCTTCGGCGGTCAGCAGCCCATCGATGTCTTCGGCCCGGCCGCCCAGAAGGCCCCGGTCGTCTACTTCAGCCCCTACGAGGAGACCGCCAACACCCCGTTCTTCCAGGAGCTGACCAACGTGGAAATGCTCGGCAAGAACCCCGACAGGGCCTGGCGGGACGCGGTGAACACCGCCGAGACCACGCTGTCCCGGCTGGGGGTGAGCTGACATGGCCACGGTTCTCGACCCGGCGGGCGCGCCGACCGCCGACAAGCGGCGCCCTGCCCGCCGTACCCCGTCCACCGCCCCGGGCGGACGCAGACGCCATATCCCACCCCTCCTCGCGATCTCCCCGTTCTACGTGCTGTTCGCCGTCTTCGGCACCTTCCCGGTGCTCTACTCCCTCTACCTGTCCTTCCAGGACTGGGACGGCATCGGCGACATGCGCTTCGTCGGCCTCAAGCAGTACGGCTGGCTGCTCCAGGACTCCGTGTTCTGGCACTCGGTGCTCAACACCTTCGAGATCTGGTTCCTGTCCACGGTGCCGATGCTCTTCCTCGCCCTGGTGCTCGCGTTCCTGCTGCACTCGCAGGTCCGGTTCACCGGCGCTTACCGGGTCGCGTACTTCATCCCCAACGTCACCTCGATGGTCGCCATGACCATCGTCTTCGGCTCGGTCTTCGCGCAGGCGGGCCTGGCCAACTCGGTGCTCAGGGCCGTCGGTCTGGACGGCATCGGCTGGCTGTCCTCCGAGTGGGGCATCAAGTCGTCCGTCTCCATCATGATCATCTGGCGGTGGATCGGCTACAACGCCCTGATCTTCCTCGCGGGCCTCCAGGCCATCCCCACCGAGCACTTCGAGGCCGCCCGCGTCGACGGCGCGAACAGCTGGCAGACCCTCTTCCGGGTCATCGTGCCGCAGCTGCGCCCGGTGATCCTCTTCGCCGCCATCACCTCCACCATCAACGGCCTGCAGATCTTCACCGAGTCCCAGGTGCTCTTCCAGTCGACCGACGTCGGAACCACGGGCGGACCGGGTCAGGAAGGGATGACCATCGTGCTCTACCTGTGGCAGAAGGCCTTCAAGGAGCACCAGTTCGGCTACGGGGCCGCGATGGGCTGGCTCCTCTTCGCGATCATCGCGATCTTCACGATCATCAACTGGCGGCTGGTCTCCGGGTCCGACCGCGACGACCGCCGACCCGGCATCGCCGGTCTGCTGCGACGCAAGGGGGCCCGCAATGGCCGCTGACAGGACGACCGGCAACAGGACGACCGGCAGCGCGGGCCTCGCCATCGGCTCCGGCAGCAGGCTCACCCGGATCTGCGTCCGGGTGGCGCTGCTCCTGGGCGTGCTGGTCTCGCTGTTCCCGTTCTACTGGCTGGTGGTGATGGCCTCCGGCACCACCGAGGACATCTTCCGCTACCCGCCCAAGCTCGTGCCGGGCCCGCATCTCCTTGACAACATGCGGCGGGTGCTCGACACCATCGACTTCTTCGGCTCCCTGTTCAACACCATCGTCGTGGCCGTGCTCGGGACCGCGCTGGTGCTGTTCTTCGACTCGCTGGCCGCGTTCGCCTTCGCCAAGTACGAGTTCCCGGGCAAGAGGTACCTGTTCGGCATGCTCCTGGTCACGTACATGATTCCCGCGCAACTGTCGCTGGTGCCGCAGTTCGTCACCATGGCCGAGTTCGGCTGGGCCGGTTCGCTGAAGGCACTGATCATTCCCAGCGCGGCCAACGCCTTCGGCATCTTCTGGATGCGTCAGTACGCCCAGAACTCGCTGCCCGACGAACTGCTGGACGCCGGGCGGATCGACGGCGCCGGCTTCTTCCGGCTGTACTGGACGGTGGCGTTGCCGCTGTTCCGGCCTGCCCTCGCCTTCCTCGGCATCTTCACGTTCATCGGCCTCTGGAACGACTACATCTGGCCGCTGGTCGTCATGATCAACCCGGACAAGGTCACCCTCCAGGTCGCCCTGGCGAACCTCAACACCCTGTACAACTCCGACTACGCCCTCGTGATGGCAGGCGCCCTGATGAGCGTCATCCCGTTGATCGTCGTCTTCCTGATCGGCGCGCGGCACTTCCTGCGAGACCTCGCGGCAGGGGCGACCAAGATGTGATCACACAGGCCGATGCGGGCCGGTATGGGCCCTTTTGATGCGCTGTAGGATTCGGAGAGGGTCCCCGGTCCGCGAGGAGTATCTGGATGGCGCAGGTCAGGCCCATGCGGGCGGACGCCCGTCGCAACCACGAGCGGTTGCTGGAGGTGGCGGCCGAGGCGTTCGCCGAGCACGGGGAGAACGCGTCCCTCGACGACATCGCCAAGCGGGCGGGGGTCGGCTCCGGCACGCTCTACCGGCACTTCCCGACGCGGCAGGCGCTGCTGGAGGCGGCGTACCTCGACCGGATCGAGGCGCTCGCGGCACGGGCCGACGACATCGCCGCGCGACTGCCGCCAGGCGAGGCGCTCGTGGAGTGGCTGAACGAACTCAGCGCCGGCATGATCCAGGTCCGCGGGCTGAAGACCCTGCTCGGGTCCGCCGTCACGGACGGCAGCCCGGCCGTGGTCACCGCCTGCGGCGACTGCGTCAAGAACGCGGCGGCGCGGCTGGTCGGGGCGGCACAGCGGGAGGGGACGCTACGGCGGGACGTCGACCCGATCGACGTCCTGCGCCTGGCCCACGGGGTGGCGACGGCGTCGGAGCTGGCGGACGGGGAGGGGACGCGCATCCGCCGGTACCTGGCGTTGCTCACGGAGGGGTTGCGGCCTTAGGCCTTGAGGGATTGTCGCCCGGCGGGCCTGTCGTCCGTGTGCCCGGGCTCTCGTGGTGCCCGGGCTCTCGTGGTCCGCATCGGCGAGGATCCCGACCGCGGGCCCGGCGCCGGCCCCTCCGGTTTCGTCAGGGCCTCGGCGGGTACCCCGCCTCCTCCCGTGTCCGACCAGCACAGGAGGCGAGAACGATCGTCAACCCCGCCCGCAGGACGGCACACCGGTACACGGACATCGACGGAATCCGCGTCTTCTACCGTGAGGCCGGCCCCCCGGACGCCCCCGTCGTCCTGCTCCCGCACGGCTATCCGTCCTCCTCGTTCCAGTTCCGCGCCCTCATGCCGGCTCTCGCCGACCGGTGGCGGCTCGTCGCGCCCGACTTCCCCGGCTTCGGCTACAGCGACACCCCCGACCCGGCCGACTTCTCGTACACCTTCGACGGGTACGCCGACTTCCTGGAGCGGTTCACCGACGCGCTGACGCTCCGGCGGTATGCCCTCTACCTGCACGACTACGGCTCCCAGATCGGGCTGCGGCTGGCGATGCGCGCACCGGAGCGGGTCGCGGCCCTCGTCATCCAGAACGGGGACATCTACGAGGACGAGCTCGGCCCGAAGTACAAGCCGCTCAAGGAGTACTGGGACCATCCGACGCCCGACGGGCGGGCACGGCTGCTGGAGGCCGTGACCGAGGAGGGGCTGCGCGACGAGTTCGTCGGCGAGATCGACGAGCGGCTCGTCGATCGGATCAGCCCCGACCTGTGGAAGCTGTCCTGGCCGCTGCTGGCCTCCCCGCGGCGCCGCGAGATCATGGTCGGGCTGATGGAGGGCCTGCGGGAGAACCTCGACTGGTTCCCGAAGTACCAGCGGTACCTGCGGGAGCATCGCCCTGAGACACTGATCGCCTGGGGGCCTCAGGACGGCTATATGCCCGAGGGTGCCGCACGCGCCTACCTGCGCGACCTTCCGGACGCCGAACTGCACCTGCTCGACGGCGGCCACTGGCTGCTGGAGACCCACCTGGAGGAGGTCGTCGCCCTGGTGCGGGACTTCCTCGGCAGGGTGCACGTCCAGCAGCCGGCCCAGTAGTGCTTTTCTTGAGGGCTGGAGCTCTGGTTACAGCGCCTGGGCGGCCGGCTTCACCATCCCCCGCACGGTGCGCGACTTCACGAAGTCGCCCATCGCCGTCATCTCCCACTCACCGGAGAACTGCTTGATCAACTTGGCCATCATCACGCCCGTCTGCGCCTCGGCGTTGGTGAGGTCGAAGCGGACGAGCTCCTCGCCGGTCGCGGCGTCCAGGAGGCGGCAGTAGGCCTTGGCGACCTCGGTGAACTTCTGGCCGGAGAAGGAGTTGACGGTGAAGACCAGGCCGGTGACGTCCTGCGGGAGGCGACCGAGGTCGACCACGATCACCTCGTCGTCGCCGCCGCCCTCGCCGGTGAGGTTGTCGCCGGAGTGCTTGATCGCGCCGTTCACGATGGACAGCTTGCCGAAGTAGCAGCTGTCGATGTGGTTGCGCTGCGGGCCGTAGGCGATGACCGAGGCGTCCAGGTCGATGTCCTTGCCGCGGAACGCCGGCTCCCAGCCGAGGCCCATCTTGACCTGGGAGAGCAGCGGGCGGCCGCCCTTGACCAGGGAGACGGTCTGGTTCTTCTGGAGGCTGACCCGGCCCTTGTCGAGGTTGATCTTCCCGGTGCCGGGCGCGGGGGCGGGCGGGGCCGCGGGAGCGGCGGGTGCCGGGGGCGCCGCGACACGGGGGTCCATCGGCGGGGCCGGCGGGGCCACCGGGGTCTGCAGGGTGGGCGGGGGAGCGGCGACCGGCTGCGCCGGGGCGGCGGGGGCCGGCTCCTCGACGGAGACGCCGAAGTCGGTGGCGATGCCCGCGAGGCCGTTGGCGTAGCCCTGACCGACCGCGCGGGCCTTCCAGGCGCCGTTGCGGAGGTAGACCTCCACGATCACCAGGGCCGTCTCGGTGCCGAGCTGCGGGGGCGTGAAGGTGGCCAGGACGCTGTTGTCGTCCGCGTTGCGGATGGTGGCCGTGGGTTCGATGCCCTGGAACGTCTGGCCCGCGGCGTCGGGGCTCGCGGTGACCACGATCTTCTCGATGCCCGGGGGGACGGCGGAGGTGTCCACCGTGATCGCGTCGGGGGACGTGCCGCCGCCCGAGCGGTACGTCACGCCGGGGCCGGCGGGCTGGTTGTAGAAGATGAAGTCGTCGTCGGAGCGCACCTTGCCGTCGGCGGTGAGCAGCAGGCCCGATACGTCGAGCCGCACGGGGGCGGTGACGTCCACCGTCACGCGGGCGGCGGGGAGAGGGATGTTCGAGCCGGGGGTCATAGCTGTCATGCCCGGTTGAACGAGCGAGGGCGTTTTACCGTTCCCTTACCCGACGGCCAATCGGGTCGGTTCCGGTCAGTGGCTGTTGCGGGGGTGGGTGCGGGCGGTGCGTTCGTTGCCGCGCTTGTAGTTTCCGGTCCAGCGGGCCATGACGAGCTGTGGGTCGCCGGATTCCACCTCCGTGAGGAACTGGGTGGCTCGGGGGCCGCGGAGGGTTCCGGCGGGGCGGCCGTGGTGCGTGATCGTCACGGTGCCGTCGGGCCGCTCGACGTATGAGAATCCCTGGGGGCGGGGCATGTCGGGGATCGTAGAGGGTTGGTGATGGGGGGCCCAGGGGTTTTTCGCCCCCGCCGCCCCTACCCGTCCCATCACCAGGGGCTCCGCCCCTTCGACCCCGCCAGGGGGCTCCGCCCCTTCGACCCCGCCAGGGGGCTCCGCCCCCTGGACCCCCGGGCCTATGCCCACCCACCACCCGACTCGGTACCTCGAGAGGTGGACCACCCGGGGCGAGTGTCACCTGGCGGGGCCACCTGGCGGGGCGCCACCCCTTACGGCACCACCACGATCTTCCGGCCCACCCCCGCCGCGAACTGCTCCAGCGCCTCCGGGTACCGCTCCAGCGGGATGCGGTCGCTGATGAAGACCCCGGGGTCGAGGACGCCGTTCGCGAACAGTTCCGCCGCTCGCTCGAAGCTGTGCAGGACCGCCATGGAGCCCGTGATGGTGATCTCCTGGTTGTAGATGCGGTAGGGGTCGATCGTGACCCGGGTCGCGTAGTCGGCGACTCCGAACTGCAGGAACGTGCCCGCCTTCGCCACCCGCTCCAGCCCGTCCTGGATCGCCGCCGCGTTGCCCGTCGCGTCGACCACGACGTCCCAGCCCTGCGGGCGGTCCAGCTCGTCCGCGTTCGCCGCCGTGGCCGAGACGCCCAGCCTGTGGGCCGTCTCCAGGCGGGAGGGGTTGACGTCCACCACGTCCACGCTCGCCGCCCCCGTCCGCTTGGCCAGCTCCAGCATCATCAGGCCCATCGTCCCGGAGCCGTAGATCAGGACGTGCGCGCCCAGGCGTGACCGCAGCACGTCGTAGCCGCGTACCGCGCAGGACAGCGGTTCCACCAGCGCCGCGTCCTGCGTGCGGACGTGCTCCGGCAGCTTCACGCAGTTCGCGACCGGGGCCACGGCGTACTGCGCCGCGCCGCCCGCCGTGCTGACGCCGATCGCCGCCCAGCGTTCGCAGAGGTTGTTGTGGCCCGTACGGCAGTAGCGGCACTCGTAGCAGTACAGCGACGGGTCCACCGCGACCCGGTCGCCCACCGACAGCTCCGTGACCTGGGTGCCGACGCCGACCACCTCGCCCGCGAACTCGTGGCCGGGCACGATCGGCAGCTTCGGGGCGAACTCGCCCTGCAGGATGTGCAGATCCGTCCCGCACAGGCCGCAGGCTGCCACCTCGACGACGACCTCGCGCGGTCCTGGCGTCGGGTCCGGGACCTCGGCGACGACGGCCCTGCCCACGGACTCGATGACGGCAGCCTTCATTTCACGGCTCCCAACGACAGGCCCTGGACGAGTTTGTCCTGGGCGGCGAACCCCGCGGCGAGCACCGGCAGGGAGATGACGAGCGACGCGGCGCACACCTTCGCCAGGAACAGGCCCTGGCTGGTGATGAAGCCGGTCAGGAAGACGGGGGCTGTTTCCGCCACCACACCGGTCAGCACCCTCGCGAAGAGCAGTTCGTTCCAGCTGAAGATGAAGCAGATCAGGGCTGTGGCGGCGATGCCGGGGAGGGCGATGGGGGCCACCACCCGCGCGAGGATAGTCGGCAGGCGTGCGCCGTCCACGCGTGCCGCCTCGATGATCGCCACGGGGACCTCGGCCAGGAAGGACTGCATCATCCACACCGCGATCGGCAGGTTCATGGAGGTGTAGAGGATGACCAGCAGCCAGATGTTGTCCAGCATGTCGGTGTTCTTGGCGAAGAGATAGATCGGCAGCAGGCCGGCCACCGCGGGGAGCATCTTCGTCGACAGGAAGAAGAACAGGACGTCCGTCCATTTCTTCACCGGGCGGATCGACAGTGCGTAGGCCGCCGGGAGGGCCAGCAGCAGCACGAAGAGCGTCGACGCCACCGAGGCCACCGCCGAGTTGATCAGCGCCGGCCAGGGGCTCGCGCCGCCGCCCGTGCCGAAGAACTCGCGGTAGCCGTCCAGGGTCAGGGCGGCGGTGAAGGACGGCGGGTTGGTCGCCGCGTCCTGCTCCGAGTGGAAGGAGGTCAGGGCCATCCAGGCGATGGGCAGGAAGAACACGATTCCCGCCAGCCAGGCCACCAGGCCCAGGCCCGCTCCCTTACGACGGCCGCGCACGCGATTCTGTACGGCGATGGCGCTCATGCCCGGGACACCTCCTCGCGGAACAGGGACGACACCACGCGCAGGGCGAAGGTCGCGATGATGATCGAGCCGATGACCACCAGGACGCCGGCGGCCGAGGCGAGGCCGTTCTCGTGGGCCTGGTAGAAGCTCTGGTAGACGGTGTAGGGGAGGTTCGCCGTGCCCAGGCCGCCGGATGTGATCGTGAAGACCGCGTCGAAGTTCTGGACGATGTAGATCGAACCCAGCAGGGCGCCCAGTTCCAGATAGCGGCGCAGGTGCGGGAGCGTCAGATAGCGGAAGATCTGCCAGTCGCTCGCGCCGTCCACCCGCGCGGCCTCCATCTGCTGCTGGTCGCGGCTCTGCAGGCCCGCCAGCAGGATCAGCATCATGAAGGGCGTCCACTGCCAGACGAGGGACGCCTCGACCGCGAGCAGCGGGGTGTTGGAGATCCAGTCCGGCTGTGGGCCGCCCACATAGTGCAGCAACCCATTGAACAGGCCGTACTCGGGGTTGTAGAGCACATGCTTCCAGAGCAGTGCCGCCGCTACGGGGACCACGAGGAAGGGGGCGATGAGGAGCGTGCGGACCACGCCCCGGCCACGGAACTTCCGGTCGAGGAGCAGCGCCAGGGCGAGGCCCAGGACCAGGCTGGCCAGGACCACCGCGGCCGTCAGCAGGACCGTCGTCCACACGGACTGGCGCAGGTCCGCGTCGGTCAGCACCTGGCGGTAGTTCTCGAGGCCGGTGAAGTGGCGGGCGTCGGGGTAGAGGGCGTTCCAGTCGAAGAAGGAGATCACCAGCGTGGCCACGAACGGGAGCTGGGTGACCACGACCATGAAGATCAGGGCGGGCAGCAGGGGGGCCCGGGTCGCCCACGCGCGCAGCCGGGCGGGGGGCTGCTTCACGGTGGGTACGGGAGTGGTGGCCACGGGGGCCGTTGTCGTCGCGGTCATCGTCCCTCGTACTCCTCGGAGATCCGCTCGGCGAGCTGCTGGGACTTCTTCAGGGCCGAGTCGACGGACTGGCGTCCGGCGATGGCCGCGCTGATCTCCTGGGAGACCTTGGTGCCGAGATCGGTGAACTCGGGGATGCCGACGAACTGGATGCCGGGCGCGGGGCGCGGCTGTACCCCGGGGTCGTTGGGCTTGGCGCCCTCGATGGCCTGCTTGGTCATCTCCTGGAAGGCGGCGGCCTCTTTGACGTAGGCGGGGTTCGTGTACGTCGAGGCGCGCTTGCCGGCCGGCACGTTCGACCAGCCGATCTCGTCGCCGACCAGCTGCTCGTACTGCTTGCTGGAGGCCCAGGAGACGAACTTCCAGGCCTTGTCCGGGTTGCGGGACGCCTTCTGGATGCCCCAGGCCCAGGTGTAGAGCCAGCCGGAGGATTTAGTCTGCTCGACGGGTGCGGGGGCGTAGCCGAGCTTGCCCTTGACCGGGGAGCCCGCCGCCTCCAGGGAACCGGCCGCGGAGGTGGCGTCGTACCACATGGCGACCTTGCCCTGGGTCATGTTGTTCAGGCACTCGGCGAACCCGGACTGGGCGGCGCCGGACTCGCCGTGCTCGCGGACCAGGCCGACGTAGAACTTCGTCGCCTTCTCGAAGGCGGGGGAGTCGAGCTGTGCCTTCCAGTCCTTGTCGAACCAGGTGCCGCCGAAGGTGTTCACGACCGTTGTGAGCGGGGCCATCACCTCGCCCCAGCCCGGCAGACCGCGCAGGCAGATGCCCTTCATGCCCGGCTCGGCGCCGTCCACCTTCGCGGCGAGGTCGGCCACCTGGGTCCAGGTGGGGCGGGCGGGCATGGTCAGGCCCTTCTTCGCGAACACGTCCTTGCGGTACATCAGGAAGGAGGACTCGCCGTAGAAGGGCTGGCCGTAGAGCTTGCCGTCGTCGCCGGTCAGGGACTGGCGCATCGGCCCCAGGACGTCCTGTTCGTCGTACGCCGGGTCCTTGGCGACGTAGGGGTTCATCTCCTCCAGCCAGCCGTTGCGGGCGTAGATCGGTATCTCGTAGTTGGACAGGGTGGCCACGTCGTACTGGCCGGCCTGGTTGGCGAAGTCCTGGCTGATCTTGTCGCGGACGTCGTTCTCGGGCAGGACGGTGAAGTTGACCTTGATGCCGGTCTCTTCGGTGAAGCGGGGGGCGAGCTTTTGCAGCTCTGTCATCTGGGGGTTGTTGACCATCAGGACGTTGATCGAATTGCCGCCCGATCCGGCCCCGCCCGCTCCGACCCAGCAGCCGGAGAGGAGCGGGGCGAGCAGCGTCCCTGCGGCGGCCATGGCGAGCGTGGCTCGCGGAGGCCGTCGTCGGCTCTGGGTTCGCATGGATCGCTCCTGGACGTGAGGGGAGGTACGTGAGGGGAGAAACCTGAGAGGAGATGGACGTATGGGGATAGGCGTCTGGGGATAGACGTATGGGGAGATAAGGGGTGCCGTCCGGCGCAGGGTGCCGTATGAACGGGGTGAGTGGTTTTAGACGCGGATGACCTGGGGTCCCAGCAGCGAGTAGCGATGGGCCTCGGCGGTCGGAAGCAGCGTGCTTGTCACGATCGCCTCCAGCGCGCCGACCTCGGCGAACCGGCAGAAGCTGACCGCTCCGAACTTGGTGTGCACGCCCGCGAACACCGTGCGGCGCGCGGCCCGGATGGCCTGCGCCTTGACCTCGCTGACCGCGGGGTCGGGGGTGGTCAGGCCGTGCTCGCGGGAGATGCCGTTGGCGCCGATGTAAGCCAGGTCGACGACGAAGCCGGCCAGCATCTTCGTCGTCCAGTGGTCGACCGTCGCCAGTGTGCCGGAGCGGACCCGGCCACCGAGCAGCAGGACCGAGATGCCGTCGGCTTCGGCCAGCGTACCCGCGACCGGCAGGGACGCGGTGACCACGGTCAGCGGCCGGTGCTGGGGCAGCGCCTCGGCGATGAGCTGCGGGGTGAAGCCCTCGTCGACGAAGACGGTCTCGGCGTCCCCGAGCAGCTCGGCGGCCGCGGCCGCGATCCGGCGCTTCTCGGGGACGTGGCTGGTGGCGCGGAAGGCAAGCGTCGTCTCGAAGCCGGCGCTCTCCACGGGGTAGGCGCCGCCATGGGTGCGGCGGACCAGGCCGTGGTCCTCCAGGGCGCGCAGATCCCGTCGTACCGTCTCCTTCGCCACGCCCAGTTCGGTGGCGAGCGCGGTGACGTCGACCGAGCCGGTGTCCCGCGCGACCCGCACGATCTCCCGCTGACGTTCTTCCGCCGTTCTGGGGGTCATGGCCGTCACCCGCTTCCGTGCTGCGCTTCCTCATGGCTCGTTCGCCTCAGGGGCTCACGATGCCCGTTCGGGCCCGGTGGGGCCTTGGGGGAAAGTTCTACAGCGGGTGCGCGGCACTGACCAGGCCTGTTGCGGGTCCGATGCTGCCCGTGTGTGCCCGATCACGGTGAGCCGTGACCGTCTCGGACCTGCGAGGCTGTGTGCCGGCGCGTGAGATCGGGCAGCGCGGGTGCCCGAATGCGGCGGCGGACGGGCCCGTTCGGTGCCCGCCCGCCGTTGCGAACGTCTGTTTTCCGCCGGACAGGCCCCAGGGCCGGATCAGTACGGCCAGATCGGCGGGTCGCTGACGAAGTGGCCGCCGAGGTAGGCGTGCGCCACGTTGTGCGGGTCGAGCTCGCCCTGCTCGGCGATCAGCTTCTCGGCGTACGGCTCGGAGTCGTCCTGCGGTGCGTAGCCGAGGGCCCTTGCGGTGGTCAGGTCCCACCACAGGCGCGTGTTGGCGGACGAGCCGTAGACGACGGTGTGTCCCACGCCGTCGGCGGTCAGGGCCGCGTGGAAGAGGCGGGCGCCGTCGGCGGGGCTCATCCACACCGAGAGCATGCGCACGCTGGTCGGCTCGGGGAAGCAGGAGCCGATGCGGACGGACACCGTCTCCATGCGGTGCTTGTCCCAGTAGAACTGGGCGAGGTCCTCGCCGAAGGACTTGGACAGGCCGTAGAAGGTGTCCGGGCGGCGCGGGGTGTCGATGGGGATGAGGGGGTCGTCGCCCTGGGGGCGCGGCGTGAAGCCGACCGCGTGGTTGGAGGAGGCGAAGACGATCCGCTGGATGCCCTCGTCGCGGGCTGCTTCGTACAGGTTGTAGGTGCCCTCGATGTTCGCCTTGAGGATCTTCTCGAAAGAGGCTTCCAGGGAGATGCCCGCGAGGTGGATGATCGCGTCGACGCCCCGCACGGCCTCGCGCACGGCGTCCTTGTCGGCGAGGTCCGCGACGATCGCGTCCGGCTCACCCTCGATGGGGCGCAGGTCGAGGAGGCGCAGCTCGTAGCCGTAGTCGGGGAGCAGGTCCCGCATCAGGGTGCCGAGCCCGCCGGCGGCGCCGGTGAGCAGAACGGTGCGGGGAGCGGGCATCCTCGGGTCTCCTTGAGTCGACGGCCGCATGCATGGATCACATTCACATGCGTGGACACGCTATGAAGGGTGGCCGTATCCCGTCAAGTGTGGCCCGGAGTCGGGAAATTCGCTTCCGTGAGGCGTGTTTGTCGGCTTGACCGGTCCTCAGGGGGCTCCCTAGGGTGGACGCGTTCATACATATAGATGCCAATCATAAACATGAGCGCCTGTTCTAGGGAGAGCCCGTGACCTCAGCCCCCCTCGCCGCTCGACTCGGTATCCCCAGCGGGCCGCTGTTCTTCCCCGTCACCGCCTACGGCCCCGACGGCGAGGTCGACCTCGACGGGTACCGCGCGCACGTGCGTCGCGGGGTCGAGGCCGGGGCCGCCGCCGTCTTCGCGTGCTGCGGCACCGGGGAGTTCCACGCGCTGGCGCCGGAGGAGTTCGAGGCGTGCGTGCGGGCGGCCGTGGAGGAGACGGCGGGCCGGGTACCGGTCGTCGCGGGCGCCGGATACGGCACCGCGCTCGCCGTGCGGTACGCGCGCCTCGCCGAGGCGGCCGGGGCCGACGGGCTGCTCGCCATGCCGCCGTACCTCGTGATCGCCGGGCAGGACGGGCTGCTGCGGCACTACCGGGAGGTGGCCGCGGCGACCTCGCTGCCGGTGATCGTCTACCAGCGTGACAACGCCGTCTTCACCCCCGAGACCGTCGTCGAGCTGGCCCGCACCGACGGGATCATCGGCTTCAAGGACGGACTCGGCGACCTCGACCTCATGCAGCGCGTCATCAGCGCCGTGCGCACCGAGGTCCCCGGCGACTTCCTCTACTTCAACGGGCTGCCGACCGCCGAGCAGACCCAGCTCGCCTACCGCGGCATCGGCATCACGCTCTACTCGTCCGCCGTCTTCTGCTTCGCCCCGGAGATCGCCCTCGCCTTCTACGAGGCCCACAAGACCGGTGACGACACCACCGCGAACCGCCTGCTCGACGGCTTCTACCGGCCCTTCGTCGAACTGCGCGCCCAGGGCCGCGGCTACGCCGTCGCCCTCGTCAAGGCCGGTGTACGGCTGCGCGGACTCGAGGTGGGGGAGGTCCGGCCCCCGCTGCACGAGCCCAGCGAGGATCATGTCAAGCAACTCGCTCAGATCATCGAGCGCGGATACGCGCTGCTGGACGAGAACAAGTGACGGCGAAGCACCCGTGAGGGTGGAGCACCAGTGAAGGCGGAGCACCAGTGAAGGCGGAGAACAAGTGAAGGCGTCGACTTTCGTCTACCCCTGGGACGTCAACGGGGACCCGGAGGCCGCGGGCCGCATCGCCGCGCTCGGCGTGCGACAGGTGACGCTCGCCGCCGCCTACCACTCCACGCGTGCCCTGACCCCCCGCCACCCGCGCCACCGCATCGTCACCGCCGAACACGCGGCCGTGCTGTACCCCACGGACGACCGGTGGGAGGGGCGGGAGCTGCGCCCGTACGCGGCCGGCGACTGGGCGCCCGGGGACGCCTTCGGCGAGGCGGCGGCAGCGCTCGTGGACGCCGGTCTCGAAGTGCACACCTGGGTCGTCCTCGCGCACAACTCCCGCCTGGGCGCCGAACACCCCGGCACCTCGGTCGTCAACGCCTACGGCGACCGCTACCCGTGGGCCCCCTGCATCGCGCAGCCCGCCACGCGCGCGTACCTCGTCGACCTCGCCGCCGAGGCGGCCGTACGGCCCGGGGCGCGCGGCACCGAGCTGGAGTCCCTCGGCTGGTACGGCCTCCAGCACCTGCACGCCCACGACAAGACCGGCGGGGTCGGGCTCGGCGACGCCGGCATGTACCTGATGGCCCTCTGCTTCTGCCCGACCTGCCGGGAGGGGTACGGCAGCCAGGGCCTGGACGCCGACGAGCTGGCCGCCGCCGTACGCGGCGCGCTGGAGCCGCTGTGGCAGGGCGCGCCCGACGACGGCGAATGGGCCGGCGTCGAGAAGCTGCTCGGCGCGGCGAAGGCGGCCGCCACGCGCGCGTGGCGCGACGAAACCGCCCGCACGCTTCAGGAGACCGCGGTCGCGGCGGTCCGCGCGGCCGCTCCCGACGACTTCCAGGTGCTGCTGCACGCCGACCCCGTGACCTACCATGTGGGCGCCAACCCGGGCGTCGACCCCGCGCACATCCTCTCCGTCGCGGACGGCGTGGTCGTGCCGTGCGCGGGCGGACCGGGACTGCTGGCGCCGTTCGCCGAGCAGGGCCGGGAGGGTGCGGTGATCGCCGCCAACTTCGGGGTGGTGTCCGGGATGGGCGGCAGCCCCGGCACCCTGGCGGCCGACGTGGCCCGGGCCCGCGAGCTGGGCGCGACGGAACTGCGGCTGTATCACGCCGGGTTGGCGTCGGACGGGGACCTGGAGGCGGTGCGGGCGGGGCTCGCCGGGCTCTGAAGCAGCGGTGCGGCCGACGCCAGCCACGCCAGGCCGAGGACGGGCAGCACCAACTGGTAGTCGACCAGTTCGACGAGTCCGGCGCCCACCGCGAGCCCGATCACGTTCGGCGTGAAGATCAGCGTGTTGGCCGTGGCGGCCGCCCGCCCCAGCAGCGCGTCCGGCGTCTCACGCTGTACCGCGGTGAGCGCGGCGATCAGGACGCAGGGCAGCCCCACGCCGCCCGCCACGCCGCACACGAGGGCGACCGCGTCGGACGGGATCGCCCGCAGCCCCGCGGAGGCGGCCGTCAGGGCGACGCCGTACGCGGCGAAGCGGCGTGTGCCCAGACGGCGCAGGGCGGGGCCGGAGAGCAGCCCGATCGCAACCGAGCCGGCGCCCTGCACGGCGTACAGCACACCGGCGTAGGCGGGGGAGCGGCCCAAACCGTCGATGACGGCGTAGATCATCGCCCCGCTGAGGCCGGCGAACAGCATGGTGGTGCCGCCGGCCAGGACGAGCGGGCGGAGCCGGGGGTGTGACCAGAGGTGGCGGGCGCCCTCGGCGGTCTGGGCCCGCCAGCCGGTCGTGGGCGGCGCGGGTTTGCTCTCGTGGACGCGGAGACAGGCGTACAGACCGGTGGCGGCCACGAACGTGACGGCGTCGAGGAGGGCGACGCTCGGTCCGCCGTACGCCGCGTACACGCCCGCGCCGGCCAGCGGGGCGAGGAGTTTCATGCCCTCGTTGGCCGTCATGCGCAGCCCGTTGAAGTCGCCGAGGAGAGCGGGGTCGACGGCGCCCGCGACGAGGGCCGACTCGGCGGCGTCGTGTACGACGCCCGCGGCGCCGTACACGAACAGGACCGCGAACAGGAGCCAGAGGCGGTCGGGGGAGTCGACGGTGAACAGGGTGAGCAGGAGGGCGGCCAGCAGCAGGTTCACGCCGATCAGCAGGGGTTTGCGACGCGTGCGGTCGGCGAGCGTGCCCAGCAGGGGGCCCGCCAGGGTGGGCGTCCACATGGCGAGCATGCACAGGGCTGCCAGACCGTCCGAGCCGGTGAGGTCCTTGACCCACACGCCCGACACCAGCCAGAGCGCCGAGGTGCCGAAGCCGGAGACCACGACTCCGGCGAGATAGAGCCTGGCATTGCGGTCGCGCAGGACGCGCAGGACGGTCCATGGGGTGGTTGTCATGCTTGGTCATCGTGCGGCTAAGGCCTCGCCGCCGAGATGGGGCAGGTGCCCTAGAAATACCGTCCGAAGCGATGAGTTTCGTGGCCGCGGCGGGTCCACCTCTCAGGAACACGACCAGAGGAGCCGCCGCATGACCGCCCCGACCTTCGACCTCGGACCTCAGGCCCGCATCGTGGCCCGCCTCGCCGACGGCGTCACCGACGCGCAGCTCTCCGCCACGACGCCGTGTCCGGACCTCGCGGTGCGCAACCTGCTGGGGCACCTGACCGGCCTGGCCGTCGCCTTCCGCGACGCCGCCCGCAAGGACCTGGGCGTCAGGACGGACACCGACCCGGGAGCCGCCGTGCCCGACATCGGCCCCGGCTGGCGCGAGGAGCTGTCCAAGGCCCTCGACGAACTCGCCGACGCCTGGCGCGACCCCGCCGCCTGGACCGGCATGACCCGCGCGGGCGGCGTCGACCTGCCCGGCGAGGTCGCCGCCGCGGTCGTCGCCGACGAACTGGTCATCCACGGCTGGGACCTGGCCCGGGCCACCGGGCAACGGTACGAGCCGGACCCCGCCGCGCTGCGGGCGTCGCACGACATGCTCTTCGCAGCGGCGCGGGACTCCGACCGCGGAGACGGCATCTTCGGCCCGGTCGTCTCCGTCCCGGACGAGGCCCCGCTTCTCGACCGTGCGGTGGGGCTGAGCGGGCGGGACCCGGGCTGGAAGCCGTAATCGACAGGCCCGGGGGCGTACGGCGACCGTACGCTCCCGGCATGGCTCTCACCCTCACCGTCCTCGGCACCGCATCCCCGCATCCGCAGCCGGACCTGCCGTGCTCCGGTTATCTGCTGCGCGACGGGGGTGCCGAGGTGTGGGTGGACGCCGGGTTCGGGACCTTCGCGGAGTTGCAGCGGCACACCGATCCGGCGCGGCTCGACGCCATCTGGATCTCGCATCTGCACGCGGACCACAGCGCCGATCTACTGGCCGCCGTGTACGGGCTGGCGTATGGCGGGCTCACCCCGGACGCTCCCATTCCGGTCTACGCCCCCGCCGGCTGCGCGCTGGGGGTACCTCCCACGCGTTAAGCAGTGGGGGAGTCTCGCCGGATTCTTCGGGCGGCCGGATGCCGGGTTCCTCGACGGAATCTTCGACTTCCAGCCCCTCTACGACGGTCACACCGCCCGGCACGGCGACCTGACCCTCACCGCCCACGCCGTCGAGCACGACGTCGAGGCCTACGGGCTGCGCGCCGAAAGCGGCGGGCGGGTGCTCGCGTACTCCGGGGACTGCGGGCCGTGCGACGGACTGCTCCATCTCGCCGGGGGCGCCGACCTGTTCCTCTGCGAGGCCGACATCGACCGGCATCGCGAAGGCGAACAGGTGCATCTGACGCCGGAGGACGCCGGCGCCGCCGCCCGTCTGGCCGGCGTGCGACAGCTGCTCGTCACGCATGTCGGGCCCACCCTCACCCGGGAGGCGGCGACCGTCCGGGCCGCCGCGAACTTCGGTGGACCGACCTCCGCCGCCTACGTGGGCGAGACCAGGGACATCTGACGGCTCTTCACGAAACTTCAACTTCCTTTGCCAGAAGCATTGACGAAACACAGGGGCCCTCCTACCTTCAACGCGTCGTACTTCGTACGTCATATATGAGACGCGATACGTGAGATCCGATACGCGATTCGCCGAGACGCGAGATCCGAGAGGCGCGCATGACCTCTGTGCCCACGCCGATCCCCTCCCGCACGCAATACGTGCTGGAAGGGATCAAACACCGCATCCTCACCGGGCAGTTGACGCCAGGTCAGGCTCTGGTCGAGACCGAGCTCGCCGCGCAGTTCGGGGTGTCCAAGACCCCCGTACGCGAGGCGCTCAAGACCCTGGCCGGTACCGGGCTCGTCATGATGAGCCAGTACAAGGGCGTCACGGTGCGCATGGTGGACGCGGACATGGCGCGCGAGGTCTACGACGTGCGGCTCCTGCTGGAGCCCGAGGCGCTGAAGCGTGCCGTCAGGCGGGGGGCCTCCCTCGATGCCGCGAAGGACGCGCTGACCCGCGCCGACGGAGCCACCGACACCGCCGAACGGTCGCTCGCCAACCGGGAGTTCCACCGCGCCCTGTACCTGCCGTGCGGCAACCCGCTGCTCGGCCGGATGCTCGACGAGGTCCGCGACCAGGCCGCCCTCGTCTCCGCCGTCGCCTGGGCGGCCTCGCCCTCCTGGGAGCGGGAGGCCGGCGAGCACCGGGAGATCCTGCGGCTCGCCCTGGCCGGTGACGCCGACGGCGCGGCGAGAGCCCTGCACTCGCACATCGCGTCCTTCGTCGAGCGGGCCTTCCCCCGAGCGGAGTCCGAGGCCCAGGGAGAGGACGGTCAAGCATGACTACGACGTTCGAGACCCAACGGACGGCCCTGGCCGACGTGGTGGCGATCCCGGTGACCCCGTTCGCCGAGGACGGCTCCGTCGAGCAGGACGCCCACCGGGCCCTGCTGCGTCGTCTGCTCGACGGAGGGATCACCACCCTCACCCCCAACGGCAACACCGGGGAGTTCTACGCCCTCACCCCCCAGGAGCGGCAGCTCGTCACCGAGCTGACCATCGCCGAGGCCGGCGACCGCGCCGTGATCCTCGTCGGGGTCGGCCACGACGTGCCCACCGCCATCGCCTCCGCCCGGCACGCCCGCGAGCTCGGCGCCCAGATGGTGATGGTCCACCAGCCGGTCCACCCGTACGTCTCCCAGGCCGGCTGGGTCGACTACCACCGCGCCATCGCCGAGGCCGTGCCGGAGCTGGGCGTGGTGCCCTACATCCGCAACGCGCAGCTGCACGGCGTCCGCCTCGCCGAACTCGCCGACGCCTGCCCGAACGTCATCGGCGTGAAGTACGCCGTCCCGGACGCGGCCAAGTTCGCCGCGTTCGCCCGCGACGCCGGGCTGGAGCGCTTCGTGTGGGTCGCCGGGCTCGCCGAGCCGTACGCCCCCTCGTACTTCTCCGCCGGCGCCACCGGCTTCACCTCGGGGCTCGTGAACGTCGCCCCGTCCGTTTCGCTGAACATGATCGAAGCGCTTCGATCCGGCGACTACCCGACCGCCATGAAGGTCTGGGAGCAGATCCGCCGCTTCGAGGAACTCCGTGCGGCAAACGGCTCCGCCGACAACGTCACCGTCGTCAAGGAGGCCCTCGCCTCCCTCGGCCTGTGCCGCCGCGACGTCCGGCCGCCGAGCAAGCAGCTGCCCGAGGAAGAACGCGCCGAGGTCGCCGCCATCGCCGCCGGGTGGTCGATATGAACGAGCCGATAGGAAAGCGCCCCGAAGAGCTCAGAAGCCATCAGTGGTACGGCACCGACGGCCTGCGCTCCTTCAGCCACCGCGCCCGCACCCGCCAGCTCGGCTACCTGCCCGAGGAGCACCTGGGCAAGCCGGTCATCGCGGTCCTCAACACCTGGTCCGACATCAACCCCTGCCACGTCCACCTGCGCGATCGTGCGCAGGCCGTGAAGCGGGGAGTGTGGCAGGCCGGCGGCTTCCCGCTCGAGTTCCCGGTCTCCACGCTCAGCGAGACGTTCCAGAAGCCGACCCCGATGCTCTACCGCAACATGCTCGCGATGGAGACCGAGGAGCTGCTGCGGTCCTATCCGGTCGACGGGGCCGTGCTCATGGGCGGCTGCGACAAGTCCACGCCCGCGCTGCTCATGGGCGCCGCGAGCGTCGACCTGCCCGCCGTCTTCGTGCCCGCCGGGCCCATGCTGCCGGGCCACTGGCGGGGCGAGGTCCTCGGCTCCGGCACCGACATGTGGAAGTACTGGGACGACAAGCGGGCCGGCCTCATCGGCGACTGCGAGATGACCGAGCTGGAGAGCGGCCTCGCCCGCTCGCCCGGCCACTGCATGACGATGGGTACGGCGTCCACCCTGACCGCCGCCGCGGAAGCGCTCGGCGTCACCGTGCCGGGTGCGTCCAGCATCCCGGCCGTCGACTCGGGGCACGACCGGATGGCGGCCAAAGCCGGCATGACCATCGTCGAACTGGTCCACAAGGACCGGAAGCTCTCGCAGATCCTCACCCGCGACGCCTTCGAGGACGCCGTCACCACCGTCCTCGGCCTCGGCGGCTCGACGAACGCCGTGATCCACCTGATCGCCATGGCGGGCCGCGCGGGCGTCAAGCTCACCCTCGACGACTTCGACCGCATCGCCCGCACGGTCCCGGTGCTCGCCAACGTACGGCCCGGCGGACAGACGTACCTCATGGAGGACTTCCACTTCGCCGGCGGACTGCCCGGGTTCCTCTCCCGGATCCCGGACCTGCTCCACCTGGAGCGGCCCACCGTCTCGTACGACACCATGCGCGAGCAGATCGACGGCGCGCAGGTCCACAACGACGATGTCATCCGCCCCCGGGACAACCCGGTCGCGAACGAGGGCGGGGTCGCCGTCCTGCGCGGCAACCTCTGCCCCGACGGCGCGGTCATCAAGCACATCTCCGCCGAGCCGCACCTGCTCAAGCACACCGGCCCCGCGGTCGTCTTCGACGACTACCGGACGATGCAGCGGACCATCAACGACCCGTCGCTGAACATCACCGCCGACAGCGTGCTGGTGCTGCGCAACGCCGGGCCCAAGGGCGGCCCGGGCATGCCCGAGTACGGGATGCTGCCCCTGCCCGACCACCTGCTCAAGCAGGGCGTGCGGGACATGGTGCGGATCTCCGACGCCCGGATGAGCGGTACGAGTTACGGCACGTGCGTCCTGCACGTGGCCCCCGAGTCGTACGTCGGCGGCCCGCTGGCCCTGGTCCGCACCGGGGACACGATCACCCTCGACGTCGAGGCGCGCACCCTCCGCCTCAACGTGGACGACGAGGAGCTGGAGCGCCGCCGGGCGCAGTGGACACCGCCGCCCGTCCGTTACGAGCGAGGCTACGGCGCGCTCTACAACGAGCAGATCACGCAGGCCGACGCCGGCTGCGACTTCGAGTTCCTGGCCCGCCCGGGCAAGGTGCAGGACCCGTACGCGGGCTGAACCACCGCAGCACGACCTGGCACACCCCTGTCCAGGGAGAAAGCGCTTCCTCCGCGAGAAAGCACGACCTACGCACCACCCACGCACGAAGCACGCACGACGTACCAGAACGGAGAACAGTCATGGCCCAAGCCGCAGCCGTGGCGAAACCGCCCGCGCCACCCCGGCGGCGCCGTGCCTCCGCCACGCCGCGCAGGCTGCCGTACCTGCTGATCACCCCGGCGGCCCTGCTCATGCTCGGCTTCATCGCCTATCCGGTGATCAGCGTCTTCTACTACAGCCTGCAGAACTACAACCCCACCAAGCCATGGCGGAACGGCTACGCGGGCTTCGACAACTTCGTCCACGCCTTCACCGAAGACCCGGTGTTCTGGGACACGCTGGTCTTCAGCGCCAAGTGGGTCGTCGTCGAGGTCGGACTGCAACTGCTGTTCGGTCTGGCGCTGGCCCTCATCGTCAACCAGACCTTCGTGGGCCGCGGGCTCGGGCGGGCCATGGTCTTCTCCCCGTGGGCCGTCTCCGGCGTGCTGACCTCCGCGATCTGGGTACTGCTCTACAACTCCCAGACAGGCATCACCCGTTACCTCGCGGACATGGGCATCGGCTCCTACGGCACCAGTTGGCTGTCGGACACCTCCACCGTGTTCCCGGCGGCGATCGTCGCCGACCTGTGGCGCGGTGTCCCCTTCTTCGCGATCCTCATCCTCGCCGACCTGCAGTCCGTCTCGAAGGACCTGTACGAGGCCGCCGAGGTCGACGGGGCCAGCCGCTTCAAGCAGTTCTGGCACATCACGCTGCCGCACCTGAAGGACGCGATCATCCTGTCCACGCTGCTGCGCGCGGTCTGGGAGTTCAACAACGTCGACCTGCTCTACACCCTGACCGGCGGCGGACCCGCGGGCGAGACCACGACCCTCCCGCTCTACATCGCCAACACCAGCGTCGACGCGCACAACTTCGGCTACGCCTCCGCCCTGACCACGGTGGCGTTCGTGATCCTGCTCTTCTGCTCGATGGTCTATCTGCGCCTGAGCAAGTTCGGAGGTGGGAACAAGTGAGCACCAAGGAGGCCACCGCGGTGGCACCGGTTCCCGAGCCCGCGGTCGTCGAACCGCCGCGCCCCACGGGCAGGCGTCGTGCCTGGGACGAGGCCCCTCGCTGGCAGATCTACCTGCCGCTGTCGATCTACCTCGTCTTCACCCTCATCCCCTTCTACTGGATCCTGCTCTTCGCCCTCCGCCCGGCCGGCTCGACCTCGCTCGTGCCCTGGCCGATGACCTTCGACCACTTCGAGAAGGTCTGGACGGAGCGAAGCTTCGGCACCTACTTCGAGAACAGCCTGCTCGTCGGCGTCGCCACCCTGTTCATGACGACCCTCGTCGCACTGGCCGGCGGCTACGCCCTCGCCCGGTTCGACTTCAAGATCAAGCAGGCCTTCATGCTGGCCCTGCTGTGCTCCCAGTTCGTGCCGGGCGCGCTGCTCCTGGTCCCGCTGTTCGAGATCTTCGCCGAGCTCCAGATGATCAACTCGCTGGGCAGTGTGATCATCGCGGAGACCGTCTTCCAGCTGCCGCTGTCGATGATCCTGATCAGCAACTTCATCAAGAACGTGCCGTACTCGCTGGAAGAGGCGGCCTGGGTCGACGGCTGCAACCGCTTCACCGCCTTCCGGATCGTGGTCCTGCCGCTGCTGCGTCCCGGTCTGATCGCCGTCGGCTCCTTCGCCTTCGTGCACTCCTGGAACCACTTCCTGTTCGCCCTGATGTTCCTGAACAACCAGGAGAAGCAGACCATCCCGGTCGGCCTCAACACCCTGATGAGCGCGGACAGCGTCGACCTCGGCGCGCTCGCCGCGGGCGGCATCATCGCGGCCGTCCCCGTCGTGATCGTGTTCGCCTTCATCCAGAAGTGGCTGATCACGGGCTTCAGCGCGGGGGCGGTGAAGGGATGAGACTCCGCCGGATCACTGTTGTCGGCGCCGCGTTGGGGCTCCTGTGCGTCCCCGCGCACGCCGAGGCACGCGACATCAGCCGCGACACCCTGCCCGCGAACGACGGCTGGGCCTCCGCCGCCGGCGGCACCACCGGAGGTGCCGCGGCCGACGACGCCCACGTCCACACGGTCACCGACCGCGCCGGACTGGTCCGCGCCCTCGACGGCGGCAGCGACACCCCGAAGATCATCAGGATCGCCGGGACCATCGACGCCAACACCGACGACGACGGCGACCGCCTGGACTGCGCCGACTACGCCACCGACGGCTACAGCCCGAAGAAGTACCTGGCCGCCTACGACCCCCGCACCTGGGGCTCCGCCAAGCCCAGCGGCCCGCAGGAGGAGGCCCGCCAGGCCTCGGCGGCCAAGCAGGCCGAGCGGGTCGTGCTGCCCGTCGGCTCCAACACCACCATCGTCGGCCTGGGCGACCCCAAGAACACAGCCGTCCTCAAGGGCGCCAGCCTCCAGGTCAAGGACGCGGACAACGTGATCATCCGCAACCTCGACCTGCGCGACGCCTACGACTGCTTCCCCGTCTGGCAGCCCAACACCGGCGGCCTCGGCGACTGGAAGACGGCCTACGACAACGTCTGGCTGCGCGGTGCCACCCACGTGTGGGTCGACCACGTGACCCTGAGCGACAAGGGCCACCCGGACGCCGAGGAACCCACCCACTACGGCCGCAACTACCTGCGCCACGACGGCCTGCTGGACATCACCAACGGCTCCGACCTGGTCACCGTCTCCTGGAGCCGGTTCGCCGACCACGACAAGGCGATGCTCATCGGCAACGGCGACACGGCCACGGGCGACCGCGGCAAGCTCCGGGTCACCCTGCACCACAACGAGTTCGAGTCGGTCGTCCAGCGGGCGCCCAGGGTCCGCTTCGGCCAGGTGCACCTCTACAACAACCGGTACGTCGTCCCGGACGACGCCCACGACTACCGCTACTCCGTCGGGGTCTCCACCGAGTCGGCCGTATACGCCGAGAACAACGCCTTCACCACCCCCGGCCACATCGAGGCCGCCGACCTGGTCAAGAGCTGGAACGGCACCGCCCTGCACCAGAGCGGCACCCTCTTCAACGGCTATCCGGTGGACCTGCTCACCATCCACAACGCCTACAACTCCGGCAGCGAGCGTGACCTCACGGCCGACGTCGGCTGGAGACCTACCCTGCACACAAAGATCGACAACGCCGCCACGGCCGACCGAGAGGTGGCACGCGGCGCGGGCGCAGGGAGGATCCCATGACTGTTCAGATGACCGTTCCGATCGTTCTCGCGGGCGCACGCGGCCACGGCCGCTGGCACCTGGACAACATCCGCCGGCTCCAGGACAAGGGCATCGTCCGGCTGGCGGGGATCTGCGAGCTGACCCCGCTGACCGGCGACGAGATCCCCGAGGGCCTCGGCACCCCCGAGCAGTCCGCCGACTTCGGCGCCCTCCTCGACTCCACCGGCGCCCGGATCGCCGTGATCTGCACGCCGATCCCGACCCACACCGACCTGGCGCTGACGGCCGCCGCCAAGGGCGTGCACCTCCTGCTGGAGAAGCCGCCCGCCCCCTCCTACGCCGAGTACCGCCGGATGGCCGACGGGGTAGCCCAGGCGGGCGTCGCCTGCCAGATCGGCTTCCAGTCGCTGGGCTCGCACGCCGTGCCCGCGATCCGCGAGCTGATCGCCGAGGGCGCGATCGGCGAACTCGAGGGCGTCGGCGGGGCCGGTGCCTGGGCGCGTCCCGAGGCGTACTACCGGCGGGCGCCCTGGGCGGGCAAGCGCAGGCTGCACGGCGTCGACGTGATCGACGGGGCGCTGACCAACCCGCTCGCGCACGCCGTCGCCACCGCCCTGGCGCTGGCCGGCGCCCCGCACGCCGAGGACGTCACCGAGATCGAGACCGAGCTGGTGCGCGCCAACGACATCGAGTCCGACGACACCTCCTGCGTCCGCGTCACCACCACCGGGGGCCTCCCGGTGACCGTCGCGGCGACGCTGTGCGCCGAGGACCCCGACGAGCCGTACGTGGTCGCGCACGGCAGCCGGGGCCGGATCACCTTCTGGTACAAGCAGGACCGCGTCCTGCTCCAGCGGGCCGACCACGGCCCCGAGGAGTACGAGTACGGCCGCACCGACCTGCTGGAGAACCTCGTCGAGCACCTCACCGACGGCGCCGGCCTGCTGGTCCCGCCGGACGCCACGGGCTCCTTCATGAAGGTCGTCGAGGCGATCCGGCAGGCTCCCGACCCGGCCCCGCTGCCGGAGGGCTCCTGGCACCTGCTCCCCGACGAGCGGCGCCGGGTCGTGCCCGGCGTCGACGGACTCGTCGCGGCCGCCGCGGACACCCTCTCCCTGTTCTCCGAACTGGGCGCCCCCTGGGACGTCCCGAACGGACTCCGAAAAGAGGTGAGCACCTGATGACGACCAACGACACGCCGGTGCTGCGCGTCGCGGGCCGCCCGGTCGGCCGGTACGTCACCCGGCCCGAGCTGCCGGCCCGGCTCTCCCCGCGCCCGTACCTGCACCCCGTCACCACCCTGGCCGGCACGGCGGTCACCGAGCTCAGCCCCGCCGACCACACACACCACCTCGGCGTCGGTGTCGCCGTTCCCGACGTCGAGGGGTCCAACTTCTGGGGCGGACGCACCTACGTCCGCGACCAGGGCCCGACCGAACTGGACAACCACGGCGCCCAGCGGCACACCACCTTCCAGCTGCGCGACCCCGACGGCTTCGTCGAGGAGCTGCGCTGGGTGGCCGCCGGAGCCGAGCTGCTGCGCGAGCGCCGTACGGTCGCGGCCATCGAACTCACCGACACCGCCTGGGCGTTGGACTTCACCTTCTCGCTCACGAACGTCACCCCGGACCCGCTGTCGATCGGCAGCCCCGCCACCAACGGGCGGCCCGGCGCGGCCTACGGCGGTTTCTTCTGGCGGGCCCGCAAGGAGCACGAGGCCCCGCAGGTCTTCACCGCCGCCACCGAGGGTGAGACCGAGGTCCACGGCGCCCGCGCCGACTGGCTGGCCCTGGCCGGCTCCACCTGGACGCTGGTCTTCGCCGGGGCCACCGAGCAGACCCGGCGCGACCCGTGGTTCGTGCGGACGGCCGAGTATCCGGGCGTCGGCTCGTCCCTGGCGTACGAGGAGCGGCTGCCGATCCCGCCCGGTGAAACCGTCGTGCGGCGGATCGTCACCGTGGTCGCCGACGGCCGTCTCGACCGGGACGGAGCCGCGGCGCTCATACGGAAGGCGGTGAGCCCATGACGACGGAGAAGACGGAGAAGACGGAGAAGACGGAGACCGTGGAGACGTACACGAACCCCGTCCTGAACGCCGACTGGTCCGACCCGGACGTCGTCCGCGTCGGCGACGATTTCTACCTCACCGCCTCCAGCTTCGGCCGGGCCCCCGGCCTGCCGCTGCTGCACTCCCGTGACCTGGTGAACTGGACCCTGGTCGGCCACGCCGTCGAACGCCTGGAACCGGCAAGCGAGTTCAGGGCCCCGCGCCACGACTGCGGAGTCTGGGCACCGTCGTTACGTCACCACGACGACCGCTTCTGGATCTTCTGGGGCGACCCCGACCAGGGCATCTTCCAGGTCAACGCCCCCGGGATACGCGGGCCTTGGACCCGTCCCCAGCTGGTGAAAGAGGGCAAGGGGCTCATCGACCCGTGCCCCCTGTGGGACGACGAGACCGGCGAGGCCTATCTCGTGCATGCCTGGGCCAAGTCCCGCTCCGGGATCAAGAACCGCCTCACCGGCCACCGTATGCACCCTGACGGGACGTCACTTCTCGACGAGGGCAAGGTGATCGTCGACGGAGATCGCATCCCCGGCTGGTTCACCCTCGAAGGTCCCAAGCTCTACAAGCACGACGGCTGGTTCTGGATCTTCGCCCCCGCCGGGAGCGTGGAGACCGGCTGGCAGGGCGCCTTCCGCTCGCGCGGCTTCTTCGGGCCGTACGAGGAGAAGGTCGTCCTGGAGCAGAAGGACACCGACGTCAACGGGCCGCACCAGGGCGGCTGGGTGCGGACCCCGTCCGGGGAGGACTGGTTCCTGCACTTCCAGCAGCGAGGCGCCTACGGCCGTGTGGTCCACCTCCAGCCGATGCGCTGGGGTGCCGACGGCTGGCCGGTGCTCGGGGACGACGGCGCCCCCGTCGCCGTACACCCTTGCCCCGACCTGCCGCCGCAGCCGGCCGCCGCGCCCGCCGCCGACGACGACTTCCCCGGCGGACGCTTCGGTCGTCAGTGGCAGTGGACGGCCAACCCGCAGGACGGGTGGGCCACCCAGCACTCCGGGGACGGCCTCAGACTGGCCTGCGTCCGCTCGGTCGACGCGCACGACCTGCGCAAACTGCCGAACGTGCTCACCCAGCGGCTGCCGGGCACCCCGTCCGTCGTCGAGGTCGAGCTGAGGCTGCACGGCGAGGAGCCGGGGGCGCGGGCCGGGCTCGCGGTTCTCGGAGACGCCTTCAGCTGGATCGGACTGCAACGAGGGGCCGACGGGGCGGTCCACCTAGTGCACCGGTTCGCCGAGGCCGTCGCCGAGAAGGAGCGGGACGCCGACCATCCGCGGCTCGCGCCCGAGGGACGGGCCAGGCTGCGGATCGAGATCGGCGCCGGGGCACGCTGCCGCTTCTTCTACGACGTCGGAGACGGCCCGCACCTCTCGGGCCAGGTCTTCGCCGCCACCCCCTGGCGCTGGGTCGGCGCCCTGCTCGGCCTGTTCGCCCTCGCGCCCGTCGGCCCGGGACACGCGGGCGCCGCGAGTTTCACGCAGTTCCGGATCAGCCCTCTGTAACGCACCACACCGCACCGCACCCGTACGCCTGTTGGGAGCCGCAATGACGCACCTCCATAGCAAGCGCTTGCCGAGACCGAGGTCAGGACACGGCAGGGTCCTGGCCGCCGTGATCGGCCTCGTGGCCGCGCTGAGCCTCGGGGCGCTCGGGGAGGCCGAGGCCGCACCCGCCGACCGGTCCGCGATGACAGCCGACCCGTCCGCGACCACCGCCGGCCGGTCAGTGACGACAGCCGACCGGTCCACGACCACCGCCGGCCGGTCAGCGACGACAGCCGACCGGTCCGCGACCACCGCCGGCCGGTCAGTGACGACAGCCGACCGGTCCACGACCACCGCCGGCCGTTCCGCGACCATGTCCGGCCAGTCCGTGGCCACCGCCGACGGGTCCGCGACCACCGCGGACCGCTGGACCGACCGGCCGCACGGTTTCGCCTCCCTCGCCGGCGGCACCACCGGCGGCGCGGGCGGCAAGGTCGTGACGGTCACCGACCAGGCCTCGCTGGCGAAGTACGCGGCGGCCGAGGAGCCGTACGTCATCCGGGTCAAGGGTGCCCTCGAGATGGATCCCTTCGGCACGGAGATCACCGTCGCCTCCGACAAGACCATCATCGGCGTGAGCGACAGCGCCGAGATCGTCCACGGCGGTCTCAACCTCGACCCCGGCACCCACAACGTGATCATCCGCAACCTCACCATCCGTGACACGGCGATCGAGGGCAACTGGGACTGCAAGGACACCGACTTCGACGGCATCCGGATGGACACCGTCCACCACGTGTGGGTCGACCACATCCGCTTCTCACGGATCTGCGACGGCCAGCTCGACATCCGCAAGGACAGTGAGTACGTCACCGTCTCCTACAACCAGTTCACGGACAACAACAAGACGTTCGGCATCGGCTGGACCCCGAACGTCAAGACACAGATCACCGTCGACCACAACTGGTTCACCGGCACCAAACAGCGCAACCCGTCCGCCGACAACTGCGCCTACGCGCACCTCTACAACAACTACCTGACGGCACAGACGGATCCCGGTGATCCGGTGTGGACGTACGGCAACTGGTCGCGCGGCAAGACCAAGATGGTCATCGAGAACAGCTACTACCGGGACGTCCAGCACCCCTACCAGGCCGACGCCACCGCCGAGTTGGTGGAGCGCGGGTCGATCCTGAAGAACACGACGGGCCGGCACGACGAGTGGGGTGCCGCCTTCGATCCGCGGGAGTTCTACGACTACCGGCTGGATCCGGCGGCGGCCGTCCCGGCGCTGGTCAAGCGCTTCTCCGGACCGCAGAAGCGGATCGGCGGCCCGGTGACGCTGCACGTCCCGGCCGACTACCCGACCGTGCAGGCCGCCGTGGACGCCGTGCCCGACGGCAACGCCGTCCCGGTGACGATCGCGGTCGCTCCGGGCACGTACCGGGCGAAGGTCCTCATACCCGCGGGCAAGCCGAACATCCTGCTGCAGGGGACTGGACAGGATCGCTCCGACACCGTCATCGTCTACGACACGCCCGCCGCGAACGGCGGCTCCACCGGGAGCGCGACCGTACGGATCGCCGCGAACGACGTCACCGCCCGCAACCTCACCTTCAGCAACGACTTCGACGAGGCCGCGCACGAGGTCAACGGCGAGCAGGCGCTGGCGATGAAGACGACCGGCGACCGGATCCTCTTCGAGGACACCGCCTTCCTGGGCAACCAGGACACGCTGATGACCGACAGCCCCAAGCTTGACGTGATCAGCCGGGTCTACATCCGCGACTCGTACATCGAGGGCGATGTCGACTTCCTCTACGGACGCGCGACCACAGTCGTCGAGCGGTCCGTGATCCGCGCGCTGAGCCGTGGCTCCGCCACCAACAACGGGTACATCACGGCCGCTTCGACCTGGACCGGCAATCCCTACGGGTTCCTGATCACGGGATCGAGGATCGTCAGTGACGCGCCCGCCGGGACCTTCCACCTGGGCCGGCCCTGGCATCCGGGCGGTGAACCCGCCGCGGTCGCCCAGGTGCTGATCCGCGACACCGAGCTGCCCGCGGCCGTCAAGTCCTCGCCGTGGACCGACATGAGCGGGTTCTCGTGGAAGGACGCGCGGTTCGCCGAGTACCGCAACTTCGGCCCGGGGGCGGGTGCCTCCGCTGACCGGCCGCAGATGAGTGACGCCGATGCCAAGGCGTACACCGTCGCGAACTACCTCAAGGGCGCGGACGGCTGGGCGCCGTACGCCCGTCGCTGAGGTCCCGTGGTGACACAACCGTGGTGGCAACAACTGAACCCCCCACAACTTCATATCTCGCTGGATCCACAAGAGAGAGCCGACCAATGAAGATCAGCATCCGTAGAAGCAGGCGCGCTGCCGTAGCCGTCGCCCTGGGCTCCGTACTCGCCCTGACCGCCACCGCCTGCGGTGACGACGGCAGCGGCGCGGGCGGTGACAAGGGCGAAGAGGGCAGCGGCAAGGGCAAGATCGTCTTCTGGGACAACAACGGCGGTGTCCGCACCGACATCTGGAAGGAGGTCATCGCCGACTTCGAGAAGGCCAACCCGGACATCGAGGTCGAGTACGTCGGGATCGCCTCCACCGAGTACCAGTCCAAGGTCGACACCGCCATCCAGGGCGGCGGCCTGCCGGACGTCGGCGGTGTCGGCGCCGCGATGGCCGCGGGGTTCGCCGCCCAGAACGCGCTGGAGCCGCTGGACGACCGGCTCTCCAAGTCCTCCCTCAACGGCAAGCTCAACGAGTCCATGGTCGAGTCGCTGAAGTCCGCCGGCGGCGGCGACGCGCTGTTCTCGATCCCGACCTCCGCCAACAACGGTGTCCTCTACTACCGCACCGACCTGTTCAAGAAGGCGGGCCTGGACGAGCCGACGACCTGGGACAAGTTCTACGAGGCCGCGGACAAGCTCACGAACAAGGGCAAGAACGAGTTCGGGTACACCATCCGTGGTGGCGCCGGTTCCATCGCCCAGGCACTGGACGCGATGTACGGGCAGTCCGGCATCACGTCCTTCTGGGACGCGAGCGGTGAGAAGACCACGGTCAACGACCCGAAGAACGTCGAGGCGCTGGAGAAGTACGCGGCCCTGTACAAGAAGGTCACGCCGGCCGCCGACCTGAACAACGACTTCACGAAGATGGTCGCCCAGTGGGATTCCGGCACGATCGGGATGCTGAACCACAACCTGGGGTCCTACCAGGACCATGTGAAGGCGCTCGGGGTGGAGAAGTTCCGTGGTATCCCGCAGCCTGTTGGCTCCGCCGGTAAGCGGGTTCAGGTGTCCAACCCCGTTGACGGGCTGGGCTTGTTCAAGAGCTCCAAGAACAAGGACGCTGCGTGGAAGTTCATCGAGTTCGCCACCTCGCACGAGGAGAACTCGAAGTTCAACAAGTCGGCCGGGCAGGTTCCGGCGAACAATGACGCGGCGAAGGATGCGTGGATCTCCGAGGCCGAGCCTACGAAGCTGGCCGCGGGGGCGTTGAGTGATGGTTCCACGACCATTGTCCAGCTGCCGTACTACCTGCCGGACTGGAACACGGTTTCGAAGTCGGACAACGAGCCGAATTTCCAGAAGGTGCTGCTCGGTGACATGAGCGCGAAGGACTTCCTGGACACGATGGCTGAGCAGTTGAACACGGCTCAGGCTGAGTGGAAAGAGCAGAACGGCTGAGAGCTCGGTCCTGTTTGGCGGCGGCCGGCTGCGGGTTGTGTGTGGCTGGTCGCGCCCACGCGGCGGTAGCCGCATATCAGCACGGCCCCGCGCCCCTAAATGCAGGGGCGCGGGGGTTACCCCCCCACTTGAAAGGCACCGCCTAGCACAATTCACGTACGCCTGTTGAGAAAGGCGCCCTTGTGTCACTCACCCGCAGACAGGTCACCACCGCGGCTCTTTCCGCTGTTCCTCTCGCCTTCGCGGCCCCTGAGACCGCTGTCTCTCACGCAAGGTCCCGCACTCTGTTCATCGCCGGTGATTCCACCGCCGCCCAGAAGTACGCCCCCGCCGCCCCCGAGACCGGGTGGGGCATGGCGCTTCCGTTCTTTCTGCACAAGGATCTGATCGTCGCCAACCACGCTGTGAACGGGCGCAGTTCGAAGAGCTTCGTCGACGAGGGGCGGCTCGATGTCGTCCTCGGGGCGATCCGGCCGGGCGACTTTCTGATCATCCAGTTCGCTCACAACGACGAGAAGGCGGACGACCCGACTCGTTACACCGAGCCCTGGACGACGTACCAGGACTATCTGCGCCAGTACGTCGACGGCGCCCGGGCCCGTGGTGCCCGGCCCGTGCTCGCCACGCCCGTCGAGCGCAGGAGGTTCGACGCGGGCGGCAACGCCGTGCCGAGTCACGGCGACTATCCGGCGGCGATGCGTGCGCTCGCCAAGGAGGAGCGCGTCGCGCTGCTCGACCTCCAGGCCCTGTCCCTCGCGCTGTGGCAGCGGCTCGGTGTCGAGGAGACGAAGACGTACTTCAACTGGACCGCGACCGAGCAGGACAACACGCACTTCAACCCGCCCGGCGCGATCGCCGTGGCGCGGCTCGTGGCCCAGGAACTGCTGCGTACGCGGGTGCTCGCACCGCGCGATGTACGCCGGCTGGACGAGGAGATTCCCGCGTCCTGGATCACCTGGCCGCAGGCCGCCGCGTAACACCCCGTCCCTGAAAAAGGAGAGCCGCACAATGCACGCACGGATATGGCATGGGCATGTCATTACAAAGAGAGCCGCTGTTCTGGTCGGCTGCACCGCTCTCACGCTGTCCCTGACCGGCACCGCCGCCGAGGCCGGCTCGGGCTCCCGCAACCTCGGCCGTCAGGTCCTCGGCGCGAACGACGGCTGGGGTTCGGAGGGCGCGGGCACGACCGGTGGCTCGGCCGCCGACGCGGAGCACGTCTACACCGTCACCACCTGGGCGGAGTTCAAGGCGGCGCTGAAGGAGGGTGGCGACGCGCCCAAGATCATCAAGGTCAAGGGGATGATCGACGCCGTCTCCGAGGGCTGCGAGGCCTTCGTCACCGGGGGATACGACCTCCAGCAGTACCTCAAGGACTACGACCCGGCCGTCTACGGCAACGACAAGGTCGCCATGGGGCCGCAGGAGGACGCGCGGGTGGCGTCCGCCGCCAAGCAGGACACGGAAATCAAGGCCAACATCCCCAGCAACACCACCATCGTCGGCGTCGGCAAGAACTCCGGCATCCTCGGCGGCAGCCTCCAGATCAAGGGCGTCTCGAACGTCATCCTGCGCAACCTCACCATCGAGGCCCCGCTCGACTGCTTCCCGAAGTGGGACCCGACCGACGACAACAACACCGGCAACTGGAACTCCGAGTACGACACCGTGGTCGTCTACGGCACTGACCACGTGTGGCTCGACCACAACACGTTCACCGACGGGCGCTACCCCGACAGCGAGCGGCCGGTCTACTTCGGCAAGGTCTTCCAGCAGCACGACGGCCTGACCGACATCGTGCGCGGCTCCAACTACGTGACCGTGTCCTGGAACCGCTACGAGAACCACGACAAGAACATGCTGATCGGGAACGGCGACGGCCTCGCCGCCATCGACGCCGGCAAGCTCAAGGTCACCATGCACCACAACCGCTTCGACGGGATCCTCCAGCGCTCTCCGCGTGTGCGGTTCGGACAGGTCGACGTCTACAACAACCACTACGTGGTGAACGAGGAGCAGAAGGACGACTACTACATCTTCGGTGTCGGTATCTCCTCGCAGCTCCACGCCAGCGACAACGCCATCTCGCTGCCGGCCGGCACCAGCGTCGGCAAGGCGCTGAAGAAGTGGAACGAGTCCCCGCTGACCGCCGAGAACAACTACGTCAACGGGAAGCTGACGGACCTGATCGCCGTGCACAACGCCGAGATTCCCGGCGAGACCCTCCAGTCCGGCGCCGGCTGGAAGCCGAGCCTGCGAACCAAGGTCCACTCGCCCAAGGCGGTCCCGTGGATCGTCGGCCCCAACGCGGGCGCCGGACGCCTGCGCTGACGTACCCGAACCGGCAGGCCGGGACGTACCGCCGTCCCGGCCCGCCGGCCCTCGGAATCCCGGCCTTTGGCCGAGACCCCAGCACGTCCCGCACCGCGAAGGAGCCCCCGCATGCCCTCGCCCCACCTCCAACTCCCCCTGTCCAGAAGGGGATTCCTGATGGCGAGCGCCGGAGCGGGCGCCGCGCTCGCGCCGACCCCCGCGCGGGCCGGCGGCGGCAAGCGCCCGTTCGGCCGGTACGGGTCACCGGCCGCCCGCCTGACTGCGAAGACCCTGTACGTCGACCCGCACGGCCAGGGCGACCACACCTCCGTCCGGGCCGCCGTGACCGCCGCGACCGGCAGCGGCTGGACGCTGGTCATCGCCCCCGGCACCTACCGCGAGACGGTCGCCGTCGACGCCACCCGTACGGAGACGACCTGGATCGGCGCGAGCGAGAACCCCCGCGACGTCGTCATCGTCTACGACAACGCGGCCGGCACCCCCAAGCCCGGCGGCGGCACCTACGGCACCACCGGGTCCGCCACCACGACCGTGCAGGCCGCCGGGTTCACCGCCCGCTGGATCACCTTCGCCAACGACTGGCTGCGTGCCGACCACCCCGAGATCACCGGCACCCAGGCCGTCGCCATCAAGGTCCAGGGCGACCGCTCGGCCTTCCACCACTGCCGCTTCCTCGGCCACCAGGACACCCTGTACGCCGACTCGATGGCCCTGACCGTCTTCGCCCGCCAGTACTACTCCCACTGCTACGTCGAGGGCGACGTCGACTTCGTCTTCGGACGGGCGACCGCGGTGTACGACAACTGCCACTTCCGCACCCTGAACCGCACCGACCTGGGCGGCGCCCCGTACGGCTTCGTCTTCGCGCCGTCCACGGCGGGCGCCAATCCCCGCGGCTACCTGGTCGTCCGCGGACGGATCAGCAGCGAGGCCCCGGACGCGTACTACAAGCTGGCCCGCCCCTGGGTGCCCAGCTCCGACACCACCGCCCGCCCGATGCTCACCGTCCGGGACACCCGCATGGGCTTCGGCATCGACGCGGTCGCGCCCTACACCAACATGTCGGACTCCTTCCCCTGGCAGAACCAGCGGTTCGCCGAGTACCGCAACACCGGGCCGGGAGCCGTGATCACGGTTCCGGAGAACCGGCCCCAACTCACCGCCGAGCAGGCCGCGTCGGCGACCCGCGCGGCCTACCTCGGCGACTGGGCGCCGTGGAAGGAGGCGCGCTGAGATGCTGCGCAGGCGCACCCTTCTGACGGGGATCGCCGGCGGTCTCACGGCCGCCGGTGCCGGTCCCGCCTTCGCCGGTGGCGGCCGCCGCGTCCTCCACGTCCGCCCCGGCGACTCCGTCCAGGCGGCCGTGGACGCGGTGGCCGGGCCCGGCTGGACGATCGTCGTGCACCCGGGGACGTACCGAGAGGTCGTCAAAGTGCCGGCCGACAAAGCGGAGTTGACCCTGCGCGGCGCCACTCGCGACCCCCGCGACGCCGTCATCGTCTACGACAACGCGGGCGGCACCCCGAAACCGGACGGTTCCGGTACGTACGGCACGGCAGGCTCCGCCACCTTCACCTCGGCGGCCCCCGGCCTGACCGTCCGCGACCTCACCCTCGCCAACGACTGGCTGCGCGCCGACCACCCCGAGATCACCGGAACGCAGGCGGTGGCGGCGTACACCTACGGCGACCGCACCCACTTCGAGAACGTCCGCCTGCTGGCACACCAGGACACCCTCTTCGTCGAGACGACCGCGCTGGACACCTTCGACCGGCAGTACTTCCACCGCTGCTACATCGAGGGCGACGTCGACTTCGTCTTCGGACGGGCGACCGCCGTGTTCGAGGACTGCCACTTCCGCACGCTGCGACGGGACGTCACCTTCACTCCGAAGGGCATGGTCTTCGCCCCGTCCACCGCCCGCGCCAACCCCCACGGCATTCTGGCGGTCCGCTGCCGGATCACCTCCGCCGCCGAGGACGGGGCGTACAAGCTGGCCCGGCCCTGGGTGCCGTCGTACGAGACGACCGCCTGGCCGTCCCTCGTCGTGCGGGACACCCGGATCGGTCCAGGGATCGACGCGGTGGCGCCGTACACGAACATGCGGGAGGCGTATCCCTGGCAGAGCATGCGGTTCGCCGAGTACCGCAACACAGGGCCGGGAGCCGTGATCACGGTCCCGGAGAACCGGCCTCAGCTCACCTCCGGTGACGCCGCGGCGCACACCAGGCGGGCCTGTCTCGGCGGCTGGCGGCCGTATGCGTAAAGTCGCTGCCCTCCTTACCTGCCTGTGCCTGTTCTGGCCGAGCCAGGCCTCCGCCGCCGAGCGCGGCCCCGTCGGCTGGGCCTCGACCGCCCCCGGCACCACCGGCGGCGCGGGCGGGACCACCTGGACGGTGGACACCCGCGCCGAGCTCAAGGAGGCCCTGGCCAACCACCGCGACCCCACCGCACCCAAGGTGATCCGGGTCGTCGGAGACATCAACGGCCATGAGGCGCAGGACGGTTCCCTGCTCGGCGAGCAGGACTACGCGCCCGGGTACGACCTCGCCAAGTACATGTCCTGCTTCGGCGAGGACGGGGCCGTCTGGTCCGACACCCGTCACGACTACTGCAAACAGCAGCGTCAGCTCCGGCAGACCGGGTCGAACAAGGAGAAGGCGCAGATCCAGCTCACGGTGCCGAGCAACACCACCCTGCTCGGCGTGGGCCGCGACGCCCGGCTCCTCGGGGTCTTCCTGACCGTCAACACCGGCACGAACATCATCGTCCGCAACCTGCACCTCGAAGCTCCCGTCGACCACTTCACCACCTGGTCGCCGGGAGACGGCACACAGGGCAGCTGGAACGCCCGCTTCGACGCGATGACCGTGATCACCGGCAAGAACATCTGGGTCGACCACTGCACCTTCACCGACGGCCGCTTCCCGGACCGCGAGGCGCCCCTCGGCTTCCACGGCGAACGCGTCCAGCGGCACGACGGGTTGCTGGACATCGAGGACGGCTCCGACTTCATCACCGTCTCCGACAGCCGGTTCGCCGACCACGACAAGGCGATCCTCATCGGGTCGGGGGACGGGCGCGGCGACCGGGACCGCGGGCATCTGAAGGTGACCTTCGTCCGGAACCTCTTCACCGACATCGTGCAGCGCGGCCCTCGCGTCCGCTTCGGTCAGGTGCACGTCGTCAACAACGTGTACCGGGGGCAGGCGCCTCTCTATGCCCTGGGTGTCGGCGTCGAGTCGTCGATCTTCTCCGAGCGCAATTCGTTCCGCTACGGGCGGGGCGAGCCGTCCCTCGCCGTCGCGGACTACGGCGGCGAGCACTTCCGGGACACCGGCTCCTGGTTCAACGGGCGGCCCGCCGGCCTGAACGCGGTGGCGAGCGGCCTCGGCCTGACCGACGAGGTCGGCTGGGACCCGGCCGACGTCTACCACTACCGGCCCCTCACCTCCCGGTCGGCGGTCGAGCGGTACGTCCTTCGGCACGCCGGTGCCGGGAAGCCGTATGCGTGAGCCGTTGGGTTCCCTGAAAGGCGAGCTGGACTTCCCGCTCGCCTGGGGTACTTCACCGATCCGCGATTTCCAGGCCTGGCGCCGGGCCGCCCGTTCCACGGTCGAGGAGCACCTCCTCGTCGACCGGCAGGACGGGACGCCGTACGCCCCCGAATTCGTCCCCGGCCCTCAAGGAGGCGCATACACAGGCGCGTACACAAGGGAGTTGGTGACCCTCTCCCTCACCCGCCACGAACGCGTCCGCGGTGCCCTGCTCACCCCGCACGGCACCGGACCCTTCCCTGCCGTACTCCTCCTCCACGACCACGGGTCCAGGTTCGACATCGGAAAGGAGAAGCTCGTCCGGCCCTGGTACGACGACACCCGGCTCGCCTCGGCTCAGGCCTGGGCGGACCAGCACTTCAGCGGGCGGTTCGTGGGCGACGAGCTGGCCCGGCGCGGATACGTGGTGCTCTGTCTGGACGCGCTCGGCTGGGGCGACCGCGGCCCCCTCACCTACGACCGGCAGCAGGCCCTGGCCTCCAACTTCTACAACCTCGGCTCCTCGCTCGCCGGACTCATGGCCCGCGAGGACGCCCGCGCCGCCGGATTCCTGGCCGGTCTCGACCGCGTGGACGCTCGCCGGGTCGCGGCCGTCGGGTTCTCGATGGGCGCCTACCGCGCCTGGCAGACGGCCGCGCTCAGCGACCACATCGCCGCCGCGGCGAGCGTGGGCTGGATGACCGGCCTGAAGGAAATGATGGTGCCCGGCAACAACACGCTGCGCGGGCAGTCGTCGTACTACATGCTCCACCCGGGCCTGCCCCGGTTCCTCGACATCCCCGACGTGGCGAGCATCGCCGCACCCAGGCCGATGCTGTTCTTCAACGGCGGGCTCGACCCGCTGTTCCCCGCCGACGGCGTACGGGTCGCGTACGACAAGCTGCGCGCTGTCTGGCGCTCGTGCCGCGCCGAGGAGCGGTTGTGGCTGAAGGCGTGGCCCGACCTGGGCCACGCCTTCACACACCGCATGCAGGACGAGGTCTTCGCGTGGCTCGACGCCGTCCTGTGATCCACCGTGTCAGTGCCGTACCGGCCTGATCGACTCCAGCGTCGGCACCACTGGCACGATCGTGCCGTCGGCCGCGAACTTCATGCGGTCGATCGTCGTCTCGCGGTGCATGCCGTCACCGCCCGGCTTCCCCGGACCGTTCAGGGCGAACCGGTGGTAGACGATGTACCAGTCGTCGGTGCCGGGCGCGTTCGCCACGGAGTGGTGGCCGGTGCCGAGGATGCCGTGGTCGGGGCGCTTGGACAGGATCGTGCCCCGCTTGGTCCACGGGCCGAGCGGGGACGGTCCGGTCGCGTAGGCCACGTGGTAGTTCTCGCTGCGGGTGTCGTCCTCGGACCACATGAAGTAGTAGGTGCCCTTCCGCTTGATCACGAAGGAGCCCTCGCGGAAGTTGTCCGGGGTGATGTCCTTCACCTGCGAGGCGTCGAAGGACACCATGTCGTCGTTCAGCGGTACGACGTATCCGTGGCCGTTGCCCCAGTACAGGTACGACTTCCCGGCGTCGTCCGTGTAGACCGCCGGGTCGATCATCTGGCCCTTCAGCGAACCGCCCTTCGCCACCAGGGGCTTGCCCAGCGCGTCCTTGAACGGGCCCGCGGGGGAGTCGGCCACCGCCACGCCGATCTGCTGCTCGGCGCAGAAGTAGAAGTAGTACTTGCCGTCGTGCTCGGCGATCGCCGGCGCCCACGCGTTCTTGTCCGCCCAGGTCACATCCGGTCCGAGGTCCAGGATGACCCCGTGGTCCTTCCAGTGGACCAGGTCCTTCGACGAGTACGCCTTGAACTTCGTCCCGCTCCAGCCCTGGAAACCGTCCGTCGTCGGATAGATCCAGTACTCGCCGTTCAGATAGCGCACGTCCGGGTCGGCGTTGAGGCCGGGCAGGACGGGACTGCGGGTCGGCACCGCCTCGACCGTCCAGGTGCGGGTCGTGCCGTCAGCGGCCGACACGGTGTACTTCTGCGGCTTGCGGAAGTCGCGGCGCGTGCCGGATCTCGGGCTCAGCGTGGCCCCCTCACCCACCCACAGCTTCGGGGCGAGGCCGCGGAGATCCGCGTTCGGCTCCATCGGCAGCACGACCTTCGACGCGGCCTCGGTGACGATCGAGTAGCCCTTCTGGCCCTTCGCCGTCGCGTCCATGACGGAGGCGGGAGTCGAGGGGTAGGCGGCGAGCAGCCGGTCGTACTCCGCCTGCGTCACCGGGAGCACGGTGCCGTGCCGGGGACTGGCCGGCAGCTGGTAGTTCGTGGAGGGGGTCCACTTGCCCGAGTCGAGGTCGGTGGTCTCGAAGGGGATGTAGCCGCGGCCGCCGTACTCGTCGATGAACAGGTACCACTTCTCCTCGGTGTTGGACTTGAAGACCGTCGGGCCCTCACCGCGGTCCATCGCACCGCTGCCGATGCAGTCCGAGACGAAGTCGTACTTCGGCGACGTCAGGCTCGTCGACTTCTCCCCGGTGATGAACTTCGCGCAGGGCGAGCTGGAGGTCGGGTCCCGCTCGTCCTTGGTGTAGCGGTAGTAGGTGTCCTTGTGCTTCACCACTGTCGAGTCGATGACCGAGTAGCCCGGGTCGTTCCAGACCTTCGGCTCGCTGAAGGTGCGGAAGTCCTTCGTGGTGGCGTACATCATCTTGTTGTACGTCGAGCCCGTGTGGTCGGGGTCGTCGTCGGCGTACAGCTTCGACGCCCAGAAGACGACGAACTCACCGAGCGAGTCGTCCCAGTACGCCTCCGGCGCCCAGGTGTTGCCCGCGTTGTCGGGGGAGACCTTCACCAGGCGCTGGTCGGTCCAGTGGACCAGGTCGGTGGACTCCCAGATCATGATCGACTTGCTGCCGTGCCGCTGGACGTAGTCCCAGCTGCCGCTGGAGTTCTTGTACATCCGCAGGTCGGTGGCGATCGCGTAGAACTTGTCGCCCTTCGGGGAGCGGATCACGAACGGATCGCGCAGCCCCTTCTCGCCGATGGTCGACGTGAGGACCGGCTTGCCGGCGTTCAGCTCCCGCCAGTGCAGCGGGTCGTTGCCACGGCTGAGGGCGTAGCGGATCTGCTCGCCGTCGGCGGTTCCCTCACCGGTGAAGTAGGCGAAGAGATAGCCGGCGTACTTGGGCTGCTGCTTCACGGGGGGTGCTCCTGATCGGGCGGTGCTGGGGGGTATGGCGAGCAGGGAGAGGAGGAGGGCCAGGAAGGGGGCCAGGAGCGTGCGGGCGGTGCGGCTTCGCATGACACATCCTGTGGGAGTGTGGGGGATTCTGTTGGGTTCGCCTTGGGAGTGTCAGCGCAGGAGGTCAGCTGGTCAATCGGTGTGCGAGGGGCGAGGGGGAGCGAAAGTTTCGATCGTTTTCGCGGGGCGTCGGCAACCTTTCCGGCGTCGGCGGCGACCTGATCTCAGAAACGGGCCGGGGCAGCCCCTCCGGCCCGTTTCGTCCTCCCCCTCTGTCGACGAAAGGAACTTTTCGTGCGTCTAGTGCCCCGGCAGGCAACGTTTGCCCGTCAAGGAGCGGCGTCCGGTGCGTGCTCTCGGCGTGCCGGCCGGAAGCCCTCGTACTGGACGTACTTGGGCTTCCGGCCGGTGCGGCGAGTGGGGGCACCTCCCACGCCTTTAGGGCAGTGGGGGAGCGTGCCGGGCGTCGCGACGGGGCGAACGTTGCCTGTCGCGGCACTAGGTACCGGACGCCACCGCAGGACGCGGACCCTCTCGATCGCCGCGGCCGTGGCCGTCGCCTCGGGGGCGAGCGGCGTCTACCTCGGTCTCACCGAGGACGGCGCCCGGGCCGCCTCCACGACGGTCACCGTGTCCACCACCGCGCAGCTGGAGTCGGCCGTCAGGAACGCGGTCGCCGGTACGACCATCCAGGTCCGCGGCGGCACGTACACCCCTTCGGCCACGCTCAAGTCCACGGCGAACGGGACGAGTTCCGCGCGGATCACGTGGCAGGCGTACGGCGGGGAGAAGGTGAGGATCGACGGGTCCAAGTTGCCCGACGGCTCCTGGCTGGCCGGGATCCACGGCGACCACTGGACCGTGCGGGACATCACCTTCCAGAACTCGCCGGCTCAGGGGTTCGTCGCCACGTCGTCAGTGGGCGGGGTCTTCGAGAACCTCGTCACGGCGAAGAACGGCGGCTCCGGATTCACCCTGCGCGGCGACGACACGACGAACAACCTCGTGCGGAACCTGGACAGTCACGGCAACTACGACCTGGCCGAGCACGGTCAGAACGCCGACGGCATCGCGGTGACGTTCGGTTCCGGGACGGGCAACGTCGTCGACGGGGCCCGCCTGTACAACAATTCCGACGACGGGCTCGATCTGTGGCAGTTCTCGTCGCCCGTCACCATCAGGAACTCCTCGGCCTTCGGCAACGGCAACGGGTTCGAATTGGGTGGGGGAGGGGCCTCGGTGGTGCACAAGGTGGAGGGCAGCGCGGCTTGGGGCAATGCGCGGGGTTCCGCAATGAACTGACAAAGGGGTGCGCGAACGCCCCCGTCGGTCGTCACCGGCGGGGGCGCTCTCGTTACCGGTCGAGGGGGGCTCGACCAGTACGTCCGGCGGGCCCAAGGGGGGCTTGGCCCGCCGGAGTCAGAGGGCTACGACCACGTCAGCTGTAGCTGATGTCGGAGCTCTTGAACTTGCAGGTCTTGCCGTCGGGGCTGGTGCCCAGCTCGGTGGGCTCCTTGCCGGAGTTGTTGCCCTGGAAACGGACGCAGGTCTTGGTCTTCTTCTTGCTGTCGCCGTGGATACGGATCTTGGACAGCGTGGCGGTGTCCCCGTAGTTGGCGTTGACACCGACGATCGCCTTCAGCGGCGCCGTCACGTCGATGTCGCTCAGCTCGATCGTGCGCTTGTACTGCGTCTTGCAGTTGCCGCAGGAGCGGACCAGCTTGCCCGAGTTGTGGACCTGGAAGCCGGTCACGGTCAGCTTGCCGGCGCCGTTGAACTGGAGCACCTTGTCGGCACCGTTCTTCGCGCCACCGCCGATGACCTTGTACACGGCCGACGACGACTTGCCCTTGAAGCTGGCGGCGTCCTCGCCGACGTCCAGCCACCACACGTTCTGCAGCGTGCAGCTGCCCTTGCAGTGGACGCCGTCCGCGCCCGGGGTGCCGATGATCACGTTCTTGAGTAACGCGCCGTCGGCCAGCTCGAAGACCGGGTCCTGGCCCTCCTCCTGGCCGCTGCCGCCTAACTCGCCGGCGCCGTAGAACTTCTGGAGCTTGCCGTCGTACGTGCGGGACACCTTGATCGTCGACGAGACGGCCTTGCTGCCCTTGGCGGCCGGCCACGATGAGGCCGCGCCCGCGGAGGACAGCATCGTCGTGGTGACGATCGCCGCTCCGGTGATGCCGAGAGCGGAGGCTCCGGCGATCACGGCTCGCCGCCTGGTGACCCGGCGGCGATGGCGGACGCGCTGTTCTGCTCGTGCAGTCATGCCCATTTCCTTGCGTGGGAGGAACTTTGCGTTTCCTGGTCGCCACGGGTGGGGAAAGGGTTGCCGCGTCTGCGGAGTTTCTCTACGAGTCCGAGTCGTCGGACGAGTCGTTGTCGTCGCGCGCCGCGAAGTCGCCCTTCACGGCGGCCTGTTCGGACCCGGCTGCCGCCGTCGCCGTGTAGGTGTCGTCACCCGCGTCCCGGCCGCCGCGCTGGTGGTTGTACTGCCCGGCGAACACCCACTCGCCCTTGGGGACCGTACGGCCCTCCTTGAGCACCCAGGTGTAGACGAGGAAGCCGTCCCGCTCGCCGACCGTCAGAGTGAAGTCGTTCTCCGGCAGCGACCGCCAGGCGCCGGCGTTGGTGACACCGCCGGTCTGCGCGACCTTCAGCTCGACCGTGAGGGAGGTCAGTTGCTCGGAGGTCTTGAGAGTGATGTTGCTCTGCGCCCAGAAGTCGTTGCTGTGCGGGTCCACCGAGCCGTCCGACCACAGCGGGCCGTCCTCGGTTCCGGCGGCCGGCGGCGCCGCGGTGACCGACGTACTCGGCGTCCGCACGGGCGGCTTGCTCGGCTCGGGCTCCCGGGAGCTCGGCTTCGGGTCCACCGGCGGCTCGGGCGCGCGGCTCGTCGCGTCCGGCGACGGGCCGGGGGTCGCCGTGACCGCGACCTTCTGCGGGCTGACCTCGTCCTTCACCGCGGAGGCGACCGCGTATCCGCCGATCCCCAGCACGCCCGCGACCGCCGCCGTGGCGCTCACCACCCGCACCCAGCCGAACACCGGTGGACGGGTCGCCCGGTGGTCGGGGCGGGTCTGTTCGGTCATGCCGCGCTCGACCCGCGCCAGGATGCGCGCGCGGTCGGGCTCGTGTGCCCCAGCCGCCTCGTGCAGCCGGGCGCGCAGCTCCTCGTGCACGTCCCGCCGCATGGTCATCGGTCCCTTCCGGCGTCGCCGGTGCGCGCCATCGCCGCGTGCACCTTGTGCGGAGCTGCCTGCGTCCCGAGCGAACGCTGCAGTTCGGCCATCGCCTTGGAGGTCTGGCTCTTCACCGTACCGACCGAGACGCCCAGGGCGAGCGCGGTGTCCTTTTCCGAGAGGTCGAAGGCGTGCCGCAGGACCACGCAGGCGCGTTTGCGGAACGGGAGTCTACGCAACGCCTCCTGGACGTCGACGACCCCCGCCACGTCCGGGTTCTCGGCCTGCTCCTCGCGCTGCGACCAGAACAGCGCCACGCGCCGCCGTTCGCGGACCGCGCTGCGGATCCGGGTGCGGGCCAGATTGGCCACGACCCCCCGCGCGTACGCCACCGGATGGTCGGCATCGCGCACCCGGTCCCAGCGGTGCCACAGGGCCAGCAGCGCGTCCGCAGCCAGATCGTCGGCGGCGTCCGCCTCGCCGGTCAGCAGATGGGCGAGGCGGGACAGTTCGGCGTAGTGACGCTCGAAGAAGGCGTGGAATTCCACGGAGGCGGCGTCGTCGACGACTGTGCCCACGGGCGACCTCTCCTCACGGCGGCTCGGGCGCCCCCGGCGCCTGTGCGTGTCATGTGGCTGACATGTGATCATCCGGAGGGGGCCCGGACGAGATCCGGAAGCGTAGCAGTGATGGACTGCTTGGTTCGTACGGGTCTTCGAACACTGTCTGCAGGTCCGACGCTCACAGTCTGAAGGCCGAAGCCGATTCCGTAACACGGAGAAAACCTGAAACAGATTCAACGAGGGAACAATCCAGCCAGCATCCGCACACCGTTCATTCAGGCACCAAGGAGCAGCAGTCATGTCCGAATCGCAGAAGGTGGCCGGCCGGGCAAGTGCCCCGCCACCGGCGGCGAACAGCGTCGACCGGTTCTTCAAGATCTCCGCGCGGGGATCCACCTTCGGCCGTGAGATACGCGGCGGCTTCGCCACCTTCTTCACGATGGCCTACATCCTTGTCCTGAATCCCATCATCCTCGGCAGCGCGAAGGACAAGTTCGGTCACCAGCTGGACGCCGTCCAACTGACCACCGCCACCGCTCTGGTGGCCGCCGTCATGACCGTCATCATGGGCGTGGGCGGCAACCTGCCCCTCGCGCTCGCCGCCGGCCTCGGACTGAACGCGGTCGTCGCCTTCCAGATCGCCCCGCAGATGAGCTGGGACGACGCGATGGGCCTGGTCGTCCTCGAAGGCCTGCTGATCTGCGTGTTGGTGGTGACCGGACTGCGCGAGGCCGTCATGCACGCCATCCCGCAGCCCCTCAAGCAGGCGATCAGCGTCGGCATCGGCCTGTTCATCGCCTTCATCGGGTTCGTCGACGCCGGCTTCGTCACCCGGATCCCGGACGTCGTGAACACCACCGTCCCGGTCCAGCTCGGCGGCACCGGCACCCTCGTCGGGTGGCCGATTCTCGTCTTCTGCCTCGGCGTTCTGCTGACGATCGGACTGCTCGCCCGCAAGGTCAAGGGCGCCATCCTGATCAGCATCGTGACCATGACGATCCTCGCGATGATCATCAACTCGATCGCCGACATCAAGGCCTGGGGCCTGACCACGCCGGAGTGGCCCGACAAGGTGGTCGACACCCCCGACTTCGGGCTCATCGGTCACTTCAGCCTGTTCGGCGCCTTCGACGCACCCGGCGTCGGCGTCGTCACCGTCGTCCTGCTCATCTTCACGCTGATCCTGTCCGACTTCTTCGACACCATGGGCACGGTCGTCGGCATCAGTGCGGAGGCCGGACTCCTCGACGAGGAGGGCAAGGTTCCCAACCTCGGCCGGGTGCTGCTCATCGACGGTGCCGCGGCGGTCGCGGGCGGCGCGGCCTCGTCCTCCTCCGCCACCTCCTACATCGAGTCGGCGGCGGGCGTGGGGGAGGGCTCGCGCACGGGCTTCTCCAACCTGGTCACGGGTGGCCTCTTCGCCCTCGCCCTGTTCCTGACCCCGCTGCTCACCATCGTCCCGCTCCAGGCGGCCGCCCCCGCCCTGGTCGCGGTCGGCTTCCTGATGATGACCCAGGTCAAGCACATCGACTGGGACAAGTACGAGATCGCCATCCCGGCGTTCCTCACCATCGCCGTGATGCCGTTCACGTACTCCATCACCAACGGCATCGGCGCCGGCTTCCTCGCCTACGTGGTGATCAAGACGGTCCTCGGCAAGGCCAAGGAGATCCACTGGCTGCTGTGGGGGACCTCGGCGCTGTTCCTGGTGTACTTCGCGATCGACCCGATCGAGCAGATCCTGGGCGCCAAGTGAGGCCTGGGGGCAGCCCGTCTCGGGGCTGCCCCCAGCAGCTGTCGGGGCACTAGTGCCGCGGCAGGCAACGTTTGCCCCGTCGCGACGCCCGGCACGCTCCCCCACTGCCCTAAAGGCGTGGGAGGTGCCCCCACTCGCCGCACCGGGCACAGACCCAAGTACGTCCAGTACGAGGGCCTGCGCCCGGCACGCCGAGAGCACGCACCGGACGCCGCTCCTTGACGGGCAAACGTTGCCTGCCGCGGCACTAGTTCAACGCCGCTTCCATCACGGCCTTGGCCACCGGTGCCGCCAGCCCGTTGCCGCTGACTTCCGACCGGGCCGCGTTCGACTGCTCCACGATCACCGCCACGGCGACCTCCTTGCCGGTCGCGTCGGACTTGCCGTACGACGTGAACCAGGCGTACGGCGTCTCGCTGTTGTTCTCGCCGTGCTGGGCCGTACCGGTCTTTCCGCCCACCGTCACGCCGGAGATCCGCGCGTTCGTGCCGGTGCCCTTCTCGACCACCGTCTGCATCGCCGACTGCAGTTGCTCGGCCGTCGAGGAGCTGACGATCTCCTTCGTCGAGGTGTTGTCGTCGTAGTTCTCCAGGACGTCACCGCCGCTGTCGGTGATCTGCGACACCATGTGCGGTGAGACCAGCTTGCCGCCGTTGGCTATGGCGGCCGACACCATGGCCATCTGCAACGGGGTCGCCGTCACGTCGAACTGGCCGATGCCCGTCAGGGCCGTCTGCGCCTGGTCCATGTCCTTCGGGTACATGCTCTCGTACGCCCGCACCGGCACGTCCTGCGTCGCGTCGTTGAAGCCGAACTTCTCCGCCATCGCCCGGACCTTGTCCTGGCCCAGGTCGACGGCCATCTTCCCGAAGACGTTGTTGCAGGAGTACTCCAGGGCCACCCGGATCGAGGCGTTCGCGCAGGGGGCCGACGGGTTCTCGTTCGTCAGCTTGTCGGTCGACTGCGGCAGCGGATACGGGTTCGGGCTGTCCGTCCTTACGTCCACCGACGAGTACAGCCCGTCCTCCAGCGCGGCCGCCGCGACGACCAGCTTGAACGTCGAGCCCGGCGGCAGCGGCTGGCGCAGCGCGCGGTTCGTCATCGGCTTGTCGGGGTCCTTGGTCAGCTTCGACCAGGCGTCGGTGTCGCCCGTGCTGATCGTCGACGGGTCGTACGACGGCGTGGAGACGACCGCGAGGATCTTGCCGGTGGCCGGGTCGATCGCGACGGCGGCTCCCTGCTTGTCGCCGAGCGCGTCGTACGCCGCCTTCTGCGTGGCCGGGTCGATCGTCGTGATCACATCACCCGGGTCGGCACGCTTGTTCGTGACCGTGTCCAGCACAGTCTTCAGACGGTTGTCCGTCCCGTCGAGCAGGTCCTGATAGATGCCCTCCAGTTGGGTCGCGCCGTACACCTGCGAGCTGTAGCCGGTGACGGCCGCGTACAGACTGCCGTCCGTGTACGTCCGCTTGTACTTCAGGTCGCCGCTCGTCGTGCGCGCCGAGCCGGTGACGGACTTTCCGCCCACGACGATGTTGCCGAGCGGCTCGCTGTACAGCTCGATCGCGTTGCGCCGGTTGTTCTTGTTGTCCGCGAGCGCTGTGCCGTCGTAGAACTGCACCCAGGTCGCCCTGATCAGCAGAGCGAACACCAGCAGCAGCGTGAAGACGGAAGCGCGCCTGATCGTCTTGTTCATCCCACTGGGACAGACGATCGAGGGCGAGCGGAGCGTTCCCCTCCGCCGAAATTCCGACGGATTTCTCATCGGGTGTTCATACGCGCGGCCTTCAGGAGGCGGAAGTCACCCTTCCAGCGTCAGCACGACCTCGTCGATCTCCTCGTCCCGGGCCTGGGCATACCCCCGGGCCTGCGCGGTCTCCCGGAAGCCGCACTTCTCCAGGACGCGCAGCGACCCCTCGTTGTCCGCGGCGGCGCGGGCGTAGAGCGGGCGCTCCGGCACCTCGGCCAGCAGGTCGCGCAGCGCGGCTGTGGCGATGCCCCGGCCCCAGTACGCGCGGTCGATCCAGTACGTCACCTCGCGCTCGCCCGGCTCCCCGTACACGGCCACGCTGCCCACCACGTCACCGTCCGCCAGGACGGTCCGCGCGACGTCGTCCGAGGACCGGATCCGTTGCCAGTGCGCGTCGAAGGCGTCCCAGTCGGCGGGATCCTTCGCGGTGAAGGCCGCCATGCGGACGGCCTCCGGGTCGTTCATCTGCCGGAAGAAGACCGGCAGGTCGCTGTCGTGGATCTCGCGGAGCGCGACATGCATCGGTCAGAGCCTCCGGGTGGCGAGCGTGAGCCGGTCGCGGGCGTCGAACAACGCGTCCTTCACCATCTGCTCGTGCGCGGGCGTCAGCCGCGCCACCGGCACCGAGCAGCTGATCGCGTCGCGGGCCGGCGTGCGATAGGGGATCGCCACGCCGAAGCAGCGCAGCCCCAGCGTGTTCTCCTCGCGGTCGACGGCGAAGCCCTGCTCCCGCACCTGGTGCAGCTCCTCGATGAGCTTCTCCCGGTCGGTGATGGTGTTCTCGGTCAGCGCGGGCAGCGTCTCGGGCAGCATCTTGCGGACCTGCTCGTCCGTGTAGGTGCTGAGCAGCGCCTTGCCGAGGGAGGTGGAGTGGGCCGGCAGGCGGCGGCCGACCCGGGTGAAGGGGCGCAGGTAGTGCTGCGACTGGCGGGTGGCCAGATAGACGACGTTCGTGCCGTCCAGACGGGCCAGGTGGATCGTCTCCGTCGTGTCGTCCGACAGCCGGTCCAGCGTCGGCCGGGCCGCCGCGACCACCTCGTCGCCGTCGATGTACGAGGTGCCGACCAGCAGAGCCCGTACGCCGATGCCGTACCGTGTGCCCGTCGCGTCCGTCTCCACCCAGCCCAGCTCGACGAGCGTGCGCAGCAACATGTAGAGGCTGGACTTGGGGTACCCGACGGCCTCCTGGACCGCCGCGAGGGAGTGCATACCGGGGCGTCCGGCGAAGTATTCGAGCAGTTCAACCGTCCGTACCGCGGACTTGACCTGCGCCCCGCCGCCTGTCTCGGCTGCCGACATCGCCCTTGACCCCTTCGTTCGACGGGAAATAGTCTCCAACAGCATATTCATCATCAGAGACAGCGTTCAGCATATCGAACGAGCCTGGTGGATGACCTGGAACACTAGCCATACAAGCAGCAATACATATGTGGAGGGACCCGCGGTGGCAGCAGCACCAGTCTGGAGTGTCGACCCCCGAACCGGGAAGCAGCGTGAACAGGTTGCGGTGGAGGCCACAGCCCAGGAGGTCGACGCCGCCGTCCGCGCCGCGCACGACGCGCGTGACTCCCTCGCCGACCGCGCGGTCCGCTCCGCCTTCCTGCGCGGCGCCGCCGACGGCCTGGAATCGGCCAAGGACCAGCTCGTCGAGGCCGCCGACGCCGAGACCGCGCTCGGCCCGGTCCGGCTGACCGGCGAGCTCGCCCGCACCTGCTTCCAGCTGCGGGCCTTCGCCGACATCGTCGACGAGGGCGCCTTCCTCGACGTCGTGATCAACCACCCCGACGACACGGCGACGCCGCCGATCCCGGACCTGCGCCGCTACAAGGTGCCCCTGGGCGTCGTCGCCGTCTACTCGGCCTCGAACTTCCCCTTCGCCTTCTCGGTCGCCGGCGGCGACACCGCGAGCGCGCTGGGCGCGGGCTGCCCGGTCGTCGTCAAGGCCCACCCCGACCACCCGGCCCTGTCCGAGCTGGTCGCCGCGGTGCTGCGGCGGGCCGCCGGCGCGCACGGCATCCCCGAGGGCGTCGTGGGCCTCGTCCACGGCTTCGAGGCGGGCATCGAGCTGATCAAGCACCCGCTGGTCTCCGCGGCGGGCTTCACCGGGTCCATCCGCGGCGGACGCGCCCTCTTCGACGCCGCCGCCGCGCGGCCGGTGCCGATTCCGTTCCACGGTGAGCTGGGGTCGCTCAACCCCGTGGTCGTCACGGAGGCGGCGGCCGCCGAGCGGGCGGATGCGATCGGTGCGGGGCTGGCCGGGTCCATGACGCTGGGTGTGGGCCAGTTCTGTGTGAAGCCGGGCCTGGTGCTGGTGCCGTCCGGCGCGGCGGGCGACGGCCTGGTCAAGTCGCTCACGGATGCCGTCAGCAACACCGACGCCGGTGTGCTGCTCGACCACCGTATGCGGGACAACTTCGTCGCCGGGGTCGCCGAGCGCGTCGAGCTGCCGGAGGTCGAGTCGCCGGTGACGCCGGGGGCGGGTGGCGAGCACACGGTGAGCGCGGGCTTCCTGACCGTGCCGGCCGAGAAGCTGGCGCGGGAGGGGGAGCACGACCTGCTGCTGGAGGAGTGCTTCGGGCCGGTGACCGTGGTTGCCCGCTACGCGGACGACGCCGAGGCGCGGGCCGTGCTGTCCCGGCTGCCGGGCAACCTCACGGCGACGGTTCAGCTGTCCGAGCAGGAAGCGGCGGGTGAGGGGCGCGGCGCCGAGCTGCTCGCCGAGCTGACGCCGCTTGCCGGGCGTGTGCTGGTGAATGGGTGGCCGACGGGTGTTGCTGTGGCTCCGGCCCAGCATCACGGTGGTCCGTACCCGGCTACGACGTCGACGTCCACTTCTGTTGGTGGCACGGCGATTGAGCGGTGGCTGCGGCCGGTTGCGTATCAGAATGCGCCGGAGGCGTTGTTGCCGGCTGAGCTGAAGGATGACAACCCGTTGGGGTTGCCTCGTCGGTTCAACGGGCGTTTGGAGCGGTAACGCTCCGCGGGGTGCGCCGTAGGGGTGCGCCGTAGGGGTGCGGTGGATTGCGGGCTGCCGGTTCGTTGTGGCTGGTCGCGCCCACGCGGCGGAGCCGCATATCGATACAGTCCCGCGCCCCTGAGTTACTCGAACCTGGCCGGAGATATTTGCTCGATGGACGTGGAACTTTCCGAACTGCCCTTTCCTCTCCGTACCTACGGGCCCGACGGCAACTGGTCCTACGAGGACGGAGTCCTCACTGGGTGGGCCGGGCCCCGGCAGGATCGGTTTGTGCCGCCTACCGGTGAAGCCCTCGACCCCGCCTCCGACGCACCGCGTCTCCTGGGCGCCCCCGAGGGCGACTTCCAGCTGATCGCCCGCGTCACCGTCGGGTTCGCCGCCGCCTTCGACGCCGGGGTGCTCTACGTCCATGTGGGCGAGCGGGCCTGGGCCAAGTTGTGTCTGGAGTACTCCCCGGACGTGCCCACCGTCTGCACGGTGGTCACCCGGGGACACTCCGATGACGCCAACTCCTTCACTGTGGAGGGGAGTTCGGTGTGGCTGCGGGTGAGCCGCACCGGGCGGGCCTTCGCCTTCCATGCCTCCTGTGACGGCGAGCGGTGGACCTTCGTCCGGCTCTTCACGCTGGGGGACGAGAAGGAGAGCGACGCCGCCCTGGTCGGTTTCATGGCGCAGTCGCCGATGGGGGAGGGCTGTGTGGTGACGTACGACCACATCGAGTTCCGCCCCAGTTGGCCGAGCGATCTTCGAGACGGAAGCTGAGCACACTCGTCGTAGCAGGCTGGGAACCGCGTCCGCCGCGGGCACGTCCTCCGCTGCATGATCAGCGAACGCGTGACCGGAAGCCGGGTGATCCGCACCGTCCTGCCCGCCGAGGCCGAGGCCGTGACCGCGCTGCACGCGCGGGCCCGGGCGACGTACTACCCGGACGGCGTCCCGGACGACGGCACCGACTGGCTCGCCGCCTGGCGGACCGCTCTCGCGCGGCCCGACGGGCGTGTGCTGTGCGCCGTCGAACAGGGGCGGATCGTCGGCCTCGCCGCCTTCCGTACCCCGGAGGGCGCCCGCGGAGATGGTCAAGCTGTTCCAGTTCCATGTCGCCCCCGACCGCTGGCGCACGGGCGTCGGTACGGCCCTGCACGCGGCCTGCGTGGAGGAGTGGCGGGCCGACGGACGGCGTACCGCCGTACTGGACGTGCACGTCGGCAATCGGCGGGCGCAGGCCTTCTACGCCCGCCAGGGCTGGGAACCGGACCCGCACCACTCGCCCGCCGACGGGGATCACCATCTCTTCCTGCGCTATGCGGTCGCCGGGGAGTGGTCCGGGGAGTGGTCCAGGGAGTGATGCGGGGAATGAACCCTGCTGCTTGAACGTTCATCAACTAATCGGAGGGAGTCTCCGTACCCGTACGACTTGGAGTGAGCCGTCACATGCGCGTCGAGATCTGGACCGACATCGCCTGTCCCTGGTGCTACGTAGGAAAGGCCCGCTTCGACAAGGCGCTGGAGGCGTTCCCGCACCGCGACCAGGTCGAGGTGGTGCACCGTTCCTTCGAGCTGGACCCGAGCCTCGCCAAGGGCGACATCCAGCCCGTGATCTCGATGCTCACCAAGAAGTACGGCATGAGCGAGGCGCAGGCCCAGGCGGGCGAGGAGAACCTGGGCGCGCAGGCCGCCGCCGAGGGCCTGGAGTACCGCACCCGCGGCCGCGACAACGGCAACACCTTCGACATGCACCGGCTGCTCCACCTCGCCAAGGAGCAGGGGAGGCAGGACGAGCTGATCCAGATCCTCTACCGGGCCAACTTCGCCGAGGAGCGGTCCGTCTTCTCCGAGGGCGACGAGCGGCTGGTGGAGCTGGCCGTCGAGGCGGGACTCGACGCCGCCGACGTCCGTAAGGTGCTCACCGACCCGACCGCGTACGCGGACGAGGTCCGCGCCGACGAGCGCGAGGCCGCCGAGCTCGGCGCGAACGGCGTTCCCTTCTTCGTCCTCGACCGCAAGTACGGCGTCTCCGGCGCCCAGCCCGCCGAGGTCTTCGCGCAGGCGCTGACGCAGGCCTGGGGCGAGCGGCCGCCGCTGAAGCTGCTCGACGACGGTGCCGCCGGTGGCGCGGACGCGTGTGGCCCCGACGGCTGTGCGGTGCCGCAGCACTGAGAAGCTGGGAAACGGTGCAGGTCAGGGCCGACCTATAAGCATTCCTTAGCGAAACCACGTAAAGATTCGCAATGGACGAGGGGATCCGAGGGCCCCACAGTGGTTCCTATGGAGACCTTCGAGAGCCTCGTCCGTACCGAGTTCGCCCCGAAGAACACCTATCTGAACACCGCGAGCAGCGGGCTGCTGCCCGCCCGTACGGTCGCGGCCATGCATACGGCCGTGGAGGCCGCCGCGGCCGGGCAGCCGACCGACATGTTCGGGGACGTCGAGGCGAGCCGGGCCTCCTTCGCCCGACTGGCCGGGGTTCCCGTCGGCCGGGTGGCCGCCGGGGCCTCGGTCGCCGTCTACAGCGGGCTGGTGGCCGCATCCCTGCCCGCGGGTGCCGAAGTCCTCACTGCCGAGGGCGACTTCAGCTCCCTGGTGAACCCCTTCCACGTCCGCGGCGACCTGAAGGTCCGCAGCGTGCCGCTGGAGCGCGTCGCCGAGGCGGTGCGACCCGGTACGGCGCTGGTCGCGGTCAGCGCCGCCCAGTCGGCGGACGGCCGGGTCGCCGACCTGCCCGCCATCCGGGCGGCGGCGCGCGAGCACGGGGCGCGCACGTACGTCGACGCGTCCCAGGCCGCCGGATGGCTGGACTTCACCGCCGACGCCTACGACTACGTCGCCGCCGTCGCCTTCAAGTGGCTCGTGTGCCCGCGCGGGGTGACCTTCCTGGTCGTCCCGGAGGACCTCGGCGGACTCCCGTCGCTGTTCGCCGGCTGGGTGGCGGGGGAGCGCCCCTGGGACGCCTGTTACGGTCCGGTCGAGGAACTCGCCCACTCCGCCCGCCGGTTCGACGAAAGCCCCGCCCTCTTCTCCTACGCCGGCGCCCGCCGCTCCCTCGCCCTGCTGGAGGAGCTGGGCGTGGACGCCGTAAGGACCCACGACCTCGCCCTCGCCGACCGCTTCCGCGACGGTCTGCACGATCTCGGACACCAGCCGGTCCCGGCGCCCGGCTCGCCGATCGTCTCCGTCCCCGGCCTCGGCCACCGGCAGTCCGGCCTGAGCAGCGCCGGCGTCGAGGTCTCCGACCGCGCGGGCAACCTGCGGGCCGCCTTCCACCTCTACAACACGATCGCCGACGTCGACCGCCTGCTGGACGTCCTGTCTTCGTGAACCACTGGCGCGGGCCCGTCCGGGACGCTAGGAAGGGCACCGGGGGTGGTGGTGCCGTTGGAATCCACGGGCAAAACGTCCGTCGAACCGGCCGCCGACGCGGAGTTGCGGCAGCGGCTGGTGTACGGCGACGAGTCCGCGCTGGCCGAGGCGTACACGGCGTACGGCGAACTGGTGCGGCGCGTGGCCGTGCGGGTCACCCGCAGTCCGGTCGCCGCCGAGGACGTGGCGCAGGAGGTCTTCGCCCAACTGTGGAGCAGGCCGTACGCCTTCGACGCGGGCCGCGGCAGCCTGCGCACCTGGCTGTCCTTGCTCGCGCACCGGCGGGCCGTCGACTGGGTGCGCAGCGAGGCCCGCCACCGCAAGGACGCCCGCGCCGACGACTCGGCGCTGCACGCGATCGCCGACGCGGGCCCCGGCCCCGACGAGACGGTCGTGGACCGGGAACGCTCCCTGCTGCTGCACTCGGCCGTCGCCGAACTCCCGCAGCCCGAAAGGGAGGTGGTGCACCTGGCGTACTTCGCCGGCCGCACCTACCGGCAGGCCGCCATCGAACTCGGCATCCCCGAGGGCACCGCCAAGACCCGCCTGCGCAGGGCGTTACGCACCTTGGCCGCGTCCTTGGCGGATTCGCCCGACCCACCCGATCCCGCGTGGGAAAAGGGCGCATGATGGCGAGCAGGGCAGTCGGGCAGGGCACGGAAGGAGGCGTACGGTGACCGCGGATCACGACGGCGTACGGGACCTGCTGGCCGCGTGGGCCTTCGGCGCCCTGGAACCGGCCGACGAGAAGGCGGTCCCGCCGCACCTGGCCGAGTGCGAGAGCTGCGCGGCGGAGGCGCAACGACTGCGGGAGACGGTACGACTGCTGGACGGGCCGCCGCAGGACGGATCGCCGGCCGCACCACCACTCACCGACGGCGTGCTGTCCCGTGCCCTGCGCACCCGCCGCCCCGCCCCCCGCGTGGCCCCGCACGCCGCCCCCTACGCCTCCGCCGTAGCCGCACTGCACGCGCTGCTGCCCGAGGCGGAAGGCCGCTGGGGTACGCCGGTCGTGCACGACTGGGACGTGCACGCGACCGTCGCCCACCTGCTCGCCGCCGACGAGCCGCTCGCCGGTCTGCTCGGCATCGAGGCGCGGGTGCCGGCCACACCGGCGGAGGAGGGGGCGTCCTGGGAGGACGCCTGGAACCGCCGTACCGCCGCTGTCATCGCTCACGAGCACCGCCGTACGCCCGCGGAGACCGTCGCCGACTGGGCCGCGCAGGCGGACGCGCTGCTCGCCACGCCCGAGGCCCGCGACCCCGAACCCGCCGCCCCGGCCGTGACGTTGATGGGCATGCGGCTGCCGGTCGCCGACCACTTCCTGGTGCGCGCCTTCGAGGCGTGGATCCACACCGACGACATCGGCCGCGCCCTCGGCCTGTCCGTCCCGCCGCCGCCCGAGGCACACCTGTGGCAACTGGTCCGCCTCGCCGTCCGCGTCCTCGGCCTGGCCCTCGGACCCACCGCGCCGCCGGTGCTGTTCTCGGTCACCGGCGGCGAGGAATGGGTACTGGGCTCCGAGGACGAACCCGTCGCGGCCGAACTCGCCCTGGACCCGGTCGACTTCTGCCTTCTCGTCGGCGGACGGTACGCGCCCGACGAGGTGCCGCGGGGTGCCAACGGGGACGAGGGAGCCGTACGGAACGTACTGGAGCGGGCGGCGTCACTGGCGTGGCTGTGAAGCCGCTACCGCCCGCTCCACCGGGCATCGGGTTCACTTCACCGGGGTGAAGTCCCTCGCCCCGATGAACTCGGGCCGCCGTACCGGCTGCCGCGAATGGCTCGACCGCCTTGTTCTCCACGCTGTTGAACACGCACCGGCGGCGTCCACCTCGGTGACGGTTGCTCTCCGCGGCCAAGGTACGGAATCGTGGCTGCGTGACCGACAGCGTTCTTCCTCCCGCGCCGAACGGCGTCGGCGTACCCGGGTTGCTGAGCGCCCTGGACTCCTACCGGTTGGCGCGCCAAACCCTGCTGGGGACCTTGGGACTCGGCCAGTCGAACCGGGATCCCCTGGCTGAGTTCGCCGAGCACCTCGTCGCGGCCCTGTTGGGGGCCCGGCTCGCCGAGTCCCGGGTGCAGGCGAACTACGACCTGATATCAACCGATGGCGAGCACGTACAGGTCAAGTACCTCGCCAACCCTGTCTCCCACTGGCCGAACGAGCACACTGTGCGAAGCATCCCTGGGGTCGACTGGTACGCGCTCGTCGTCTACGAAGCCTTCGCCGTGACGAGCGTCCTGGCCTTCCCGCCCGACCTGACAGAGATCTGCTCGGCTCTGGGCAAGCGCCACCCTGGCCAGTCGACGTCTCTGCAATTCACCCGCAGGAATTGGTGGACGGTCCGGGATGACGTGGACGCCTTTCGGCAGCTAGGCATGCGCGTCTGGTTTCCTCCCTTCGCGTAGGCGGATCAAGCCGGCCGTGCGCAAGGATGAGGCCATATACAACGAGTGGAACGCCATCACGGAGTTTCGCCTCTTCGAGGATGAGGACCCGGCCGCGCAGCGGAATTCCGCGCCGTCGTCCGCCGTGGAGCCGACACCGACACCAGGTGCTGAAGACCTCGTGCCTGAACAGCTTGCCTGCCGGGACTGCCGCGCCACCTACGATCCGGGCAACCCGGACGAGGTCAAGTTGCACACCGAGCCCGTGAACTGCGGGCAGTCGTGCCGGTGCGTCGGGCGCCCGCGCTGCTACACGTGCGGCGGCTCGTTCTGCATGTGCGCCGCACACTGAACGTCTGGCGAGAGGACTGCCCATGCCCGAGCCTGTGGACGTCGAGGGGATCAGCCAGGAAGTTCTGGACCTGGCCTCGTGGTCGGAGTGGGTTCCCTTGGCCGACGCTGAAGTGCCGCAAATGCCGGGCGTCTACCTGGCCAAGCGGGGCGCGGCTGGCCCGCTCGTCTACGTCGGTACGGCAGGTGAACGCCAGGGAGAAGGACTGCGCGGGCGGCTGCGGCGCTACACCAGCGGCAAGGCGCTGGCCTCCGGGCTCGGAGAGGCGGTCTTCGACCTCGCGCTGGCCGACCCTCAGTCAACCGGCTCAAAAGCTTCCGGGCCGTGGCCACGAGGTACGACAAGCGGGCCTACGTCTTCCACGGCACCGTCACCCTGGCGGCCATCCGGTTATGGCTCCGGACATGATCAGTCAGCAGTAGAGGAGGTCATCGGCCGGACTCTTTGATGTGCGACGCTGCTTGTTTGACTCTCAGGCGACCCGAGACTCGCACAATGGTCCCGTGCTGAGCATCGGGAGTTTTTCGCTGGTCACCGGTCTGTCGATCACCGCGTTGCGGCATTACGACGATGTCGGGCTACTGAAACCCGCCTACGTCGACCCCGACACCGGATACCGACGGTACCGGCCTGACCAGGTTGACGAGGCGCGTCTGTACGCGGCGTTGCGCCGTATCCAGGTTCCCGTCGATGCCATGCGCGCGGTTGGCGAACACGGCGTCGGCGCTGTGCTTGCCGAGCACCGTGAACGCCTGCAAGCCAGAGCCGACTCGCTGACGAAGCTCATCGAGACAGTCGATCGCTACATGGAGAAGGGGCTACCCGTGAAGACCCGCCGAATTAGCCAGGTCACCATCGTGGCCGATGACCTGCCTGCGTCGGTCGCGTTCTACCGCGACGCTTTCGACGCCGCGTACCACCAGGAGATCAGCTCGTTCCAGTTCGGCACATACCCTGACGACGACTTCTTCCTCTTGACGGTGGCCAACCCCGAATCACACCCGTGGCCCGGCGGGCCAGCCAAATTCGGCCTGGGCGTCGAGGACATCGACGCCACGCATGCGCGTGCGCTCGCCGCTGGCGCCGTGGAGATCGGCGCACCGGTCGACAGGCCGTGGAAGCCACGGTCGTCGACCGTGCAGGACCCCGGCGGCAACCACATCGACCTGTACCAGGCGTGAGCACTAGACCAGCGCCGGTGGTATTGTCGCGGGCTGGCTGGCGTGGGACAAGGGCGACAACGGCTCCGCCCGTTCCTGGTACGGCGCAGCGATCAAGGCCGCCAAGACGGCCGGGAATCCCTTGCTGGCCGCCTGTCAGCGGGGCACGCTCGCCCAGTTCGAGGCGCACGCCGGTAACGGCGTGGAAGCGCTGAACCAGGCCAGTCGGGCACGGCGCGCGCTCGGCGACCGGCGTCCGGCCGTCGCGGATGCATGGCTGTCCAGCGTCGAAGCGCTCGGCCACGCGGCGGTCGGGGACCGGCGGGCTGCCGACAAGGCCCTGACCACGAGCCGGGCCGCGGCAGAGGCCCTGAAGGAGTCAGAGGAGCCGCCGCCGTGGCCGTGGGTGTTCTCCTTCACCCCGGACAAGGTGACCGCCTGCCGGGTGACCTGCGGCGCACGGCTCGGCTTGTCCGACTGGGTGATCAGAGATGACATGGAGGCCCTGGCCACGGGCCACGCCAAGCAACGCGCCTTGCTGGTGCTGGACCTCGCCGCTGGTTACCTGGCCGCTGGTCGGGTAGACGCGGCGTTCTCCCTAGCCTCTCGCGCCCTCGACACCGGCCTGACGTATCGGTCCGGCCGGATCGTGGAGCGGGCCCGCGGCGTACGCCGTACCCTCACGACCGCCTCCCCGCCCAAGGTGGTGCGGGACTTCGACGAGCGCCTACACGGCGTCTACCTGTAAGAGAGGGATCACGGAATGCGCGTAGGGATCACCGGGCACCGCGGGTTGAACACGGATGTAGAGCGGCAGGTGCGTGCGATGCTCGGCGAGGCGGTACGCGGATACGACGCCGCCGGCCTGACCGCCGTCTCGTGCATCGCGGACGGCCCTGACTCCTGGTTCGCCGAAGCCGCCCTCAAGCACGGAGGACAACTCGAAGTCGTCGTGCCCGCTTCCGAGTACCGGGCGAGCCTGCCGGAGTGGCACCGCCCCGTCTATGACGAGTTGTACGCCTGCGCGGCCGATGTCCATGAGACCGGGATGACGGAGTCGACTTCTGAGGCGCACATGGCGGGCAGTGAGGCCCTGGTGGGTCTGGTGGATGAACTGATTGCCGTGTGGGACGGGAAACCGGCGTGGGGGTATGGCGGGACCGCGGACGTGGTCGCGTACGCCGAGCGGACCGGTGTACCGGTGCGGGTGCTGTGGCCGGAGGGCGCCACCCGCTGACAGGAAGCACCACGACTCCCGCCCCCACCGGTGATCCGCATCAGGCGTTGTGGCCCTTCTGCCGCGATAGCCGTGAGCAGCCGGATCCGCACGCCTTCGGGCGGAGGCGGGTCCGACTGCTCTACGGGCGCCGAAGTGCCGGATCTCGTGCCGGAGGATGTGTGGTCCTCCGGCAGGTCACGGACCCTCCCTGCGGCCGTGTTTGCCTGGTCAACCGGGAAGTGGTCTCACCGCACGGGCGTGAAGTCCCTCGCCCCGATGAACTCCGGCCGCCGTACCGGCGCCGCGAACGGCTCCACCGCCGCGTTCTCCACGCTGTTGAACACGATGAACACGTTGGAGCGCGGGAAGGGCGTGATGTTGTCGCCCGAGCCGTGCATGCAGTTGCAGTCGAACCAGGTCGCCGAACCGGCCTTGCCCGTGAACAGCTTGATGCCGTACTCGGAGGCCATGGCGGTCAGCGCCTCGTCGGACGGGGTGCCCGCGTCCTGCATCTGCAGGGACTTCTTGTAGTTGTCCTTCGGGGTGGCCCCCGCACACCCGAGGAACGTCCGGTGCGACCCCGGCATGATCATGAGACCGCCGTTGGTGTCGTAGTTCTCGGTGAGCGCGATGGAGACCGACACCGTCCGCATGTTCGGCAGGCCGTCCTCGGCGTGCCAGGTCTCGAAGTCGGAGTGCCAGTAGAAGCCGCTGGCCCCGAAGCCCGGCTTGACGTTGATCCGCGACTGGTGGACGTACACGTCCGAGCCGAGGATCTGCCGTGCCCGGCCGACGACCCGCTCGTCGCGCACGAGACGCGCGAACACCTCGCTGATCTTGTGCACTTCGAAGACGGAACGGATCTCCTGGGACTTCGGCTCGACGATCGACCGCTCGTCCGCCCGGATCGCGGGATCCGTGACGAGCCGCTCCAACTCCTGGTGGTACACGGCTACTTCGTCGTCGCGGATGAGCTGGTCGATGGCCAGGAAGCCGTCCCGCTCGAACGCCTGGAGGTCGGTGCCGGAGATCGGTCCGGGCGTGCCGGGCGCGGACCAGACGACCGGGTCCTGGCGCGGGGCCGCCACCTCGGCGGCACCGCGGCTGGGATAGAGATCCGGGACGGTGGTGGGCGTCGTGGTGCTGGGCGTGGTGGTCGTCATGGGGATGTCACACCTCCTCGGGTTCGGTGAGCAGCGGGTAGACGCCGTTCTCGTCGTGGTCCTCCCGTCCGGTCACGGGCGGGTTGAAGACGCAGAGGCAGCGGAAGTCCTTCTTGATCCGCATCGTGTGCCGCTCGTGCCCGTCGAGCAGGTACATGGTCCCGGGCGTGATCGTGTACCTCTGCCCGGTCTCGTCGTCGGTGAGCTCGGCCTCGCCCTCGACGCACACGACGGCCTCGACGTGGTTCGCGTACCACATCGACGTCTCCGTACCCGCGTACAGAGTGGTCTCGTGGAGGGAGAAGCCGACCTTCTCCTTCGCGAGGACGATGCGTTTGCTCTCCCAGGTGCCGGACGCGGATTTCACATGCCGGTCTGTGCCTTCGATCTCCTTGAACGAACGGACGATCACGGTGCTGCGATGCCTCCTAGTTAGGTGGTGTTAGGTGGTGCTACTTAGATGTTTCCCGTACGGAGCGGGCGAGGATGCTGAGTCCCTCGTCCAGTTCCTCAGGTGTGATGGTGAGCGCCGGGAGCAGCTTGACGACCTCGCCCTCCGGGCCCGACGTCTCGATGAGCAGCCCGAGTTCGAAGGCGCGCTTCGCGACGCGCCCCGCGCGCTCCTTGTCGTGGAACTCCATGCCCCACACGAGCCCGCGCCCGCGGTACTCCTTCACGTCGGCGGGGTTCTCCTCGGTGATGGAGATGAACGCCTGCTCGATCTGCTCGCCCCGCTTCTGGGTCTGCTTCTCCATCGCGGACCCGTCCGCCCAGTACGCCTCAAGGGCGGCGGTGGCCGTCACGAAGGCGGGGTTGTTGCCGCGGAAGGTGCCGTTGTGCTCGCCCGGCTCCCAGATGTCCAGCTCCGGCTTGAACAGGCACAGCGACATGGGCAGGCCGTAGCCGCTGATGGACTTGGAGACGGTGACGATGTCCGGCGTGATCCCGGACTCCTCGAAGGAGAAGAAGGCGCCGGTACGGCCGCAGCCCATCTGGATGTCGTCGACGATGAGCAGCATGTCCTGGCGCTCGCACAGCTCGGCGAGCGCACGCATCCACTCCGGGCGCGCGACGTTGATGCCGCCCTCGCCCTGTACGGTCTCGACGATCACGGCGGCGGGCTTGTTGAGGCCGGAGCCCTGGTCCTCGAGCAGCCGCTCGAACCACAGGAAGTCCGGGACCTTGCCGTCGAAGTAGTTGTCGAACGGCATCGGGGTGCCGTGGACCAGCGGAATGCCCGCGCCAGCCCGCTTGAAGGCGTTGCCGGTCACGGCGAGCGAGCCGAGCGACATGCCGTGGAAGGCGTTGGTGAAGGACACGATCGCCTCGCGCCCCTTCACCTTCCGCGCCAGCTTCAGCGCGGACTCCACGGCGTTGGTGCCGGTCGGGCCCGGGAACATGACCTTGTACGGCAGGTCGCGCGGCCGGAGGACCAGGTTCTGGAAGGACTCCAGGAACGCGCGCTTGGCCGTGGTCGACATGTCGAGCCCGTGCGTGACGCCGTCCCGCTCCAGGTAGTCGATCAACGCCCGTTTGAGGACGGGGTTGTTGTGCCCGTAGTTCAGCGACCCCGCTCCGGCGAAGAAGTCGAGGTACTCATGGCCGTCCTCGTCGAACATGCGGCTGCCCTGCGCGCGGTCGAAGACGGTGGGCCAGCCGCGGCAGTAGCTGCGCACCTCGGACTCGAGGGTCTCGAAGACGCTGAGGTCGGGCTGGATGATGGTCACGACGAATCGCTCCTCATTACGTGGGGGTTCAGAGGGGGAAGTCCGAAGGGGAAGTCCGAGAGGGAAGTCCCAGGGGGAAGTCCCAGGGAGAAGTGCGAGGGGAAGTCAGGCATAGGTCGTGAGGGAGAGGGGACCGATGCGGTACAGGACTTCGGGGTCGTGCGGCCCGTCGGGGAACAGACCCGCCTCGAACAGCACCTCGCGCTCCAGGCGGGCGCCGTGGCGCTCGGCGAACGAGGTGAACAGCCGCTCGGAGGCGGTGTTCCCCGGCGTGATCGTGGTCTCGACGGTGGTCAGCGCGCGCTCCGCGGCGGTCCGGGCCACCAGCCCGTCCAGCAACGCGGCGGCGAGCCCGCGCCCGCGGTACGCCTCGTCCACCGCCACCTGCCAGACGAGCAGGGTGTCCGGGTGGTCGGGACGGAGGTACCCGGTGACGAGGCCGACCGGCTCGCCGTGCCCGTCACGCGCGACGGCGGACGTGGCGGCGAAGTCGCGACACCACAGCAGATAGCTGTACGACGAGTTCAGGTCGAGGACCTTCGAGTCCCTGGCCATCCGCCACAACGCGGCTCCGTCCGCCACCGTCGGGCGGTCGATTCGCAGGCTGGCTTGTGGATCGTCTTGCAGGTCTGCTTGTGCGGCAGTCATGCCAAATGAATTTACCGAGAGAAATTCAAAATTGCATCGCCGGTCGGGGTTACGTACGGGCGGATCCTGTGTTATCGCGCGGGCGTGAGGCGACGTGCGGAAGCGACTCTCTTTCTACCGGTTTGTCCGGTAAATAAGGGGCAAATGGAACGCGGTGTGTAACGCGTCACAGACATGTAACCACCACGAGACCCACCCGAATTACTCCGGTTGGCGTTCGCAGAATCTACGCGTTTAGGTCGAGAGAAAGCGGGCAGAAGAATACGGGAAGCTGTTCTCGAAAGAATTCAAGAATTGTCGCGGAATTAGGCTCCGGTTACTCCGTCGATCCGCTCCCGCAAGATGTCCGCGTGCCCGTTGTGCCGCGCGTACTCCTCGATCATGTGCACGTACACCCAGCGCAGACTGACCTCGAGACCGGCCATCGGCCCGTCGGCGATCCGCCCGACGTCGTCCAGCGACCGCCCGGCACACAGCTCGTTCCCCCGGGCGATCTCCCGCTTCCACACGGCCAACGCCTCGTCGAGCCCTCGCTCCGGGTCGAGGACGTATCCGTTCCCCTTCCCGTACACCGGCGGCACGTCCCGCCCCGCGGCCACCCGCTGGAACCAGTTCCGCTCGACCTCGGTGAGGTGCTGCACCAGCCCGAGCAACGACAGCGAGGACGGCTCGGCGGACGCGGTCCGCACCTGCGCGTCGTCCAACTCGGCGCACTTCAGCTCAAGGGTGGCCCGATGAAAGGCGAGCCAGCTCTCGAGCATGGGGCGCTCGTCACCGGTGAGGAGGGGGATGGGGCGGCCGTCGGGGAGGGTGAGGGGTGTGTCGGTGGTCATGGGGGGAGCATGGCGTGCGGGTCTGACAATCCTCGGCTGCTTGGCCGCCTTTGAGCCGCGGTCGGCGGTGCGGGTGCGGGGGCGGTGGGGGCCAAGTCCCCTGGTGACCCCAACCCCTCAGCCACCCCCTACCGCCACGCCGCCTCCACGGCCCGCAGCGCCCCCTCCACATCCACACTCAACCCCTTCTCGCGCAACGCCGCCCCCAACGCCGAAAGACTCGCCCGCACGGCCCCCGGCGTCGCATCAGCCCCGTAGTGGTTCACCCGGATCATCTCCTTGGCCAGCGCGCCCCCACCCGCAGCCAGCGGCACCCCCGGGTCCGCCGCCACCGCCCGCGCCACCAACTCCGACGCCACCACCCCCGACGGCGCCCTCAGCGTCGTAGCGACCGGCGCCGCGTCCACCGCCTCGTACACATACGGCTCCAGCCCCCCGCCCAAGGCCACCGCCCCCGCCCGAGTCCCGGCCGCCGCAGACGCGTGCCGCCCCATCACCGCGGCCGGCCCGTCCGCCTCGATCCGCTCCACGCACGCCTCCAGCGCCAGCATCTCCAGCTGCGCCGGCGCGTGCGGCAGGACCTTCCGGCCGCCGTCGATCCACCGCTCCTTCCAGTCCAGCAAGGAGAGGTACGACCGTCGCGGCGCCCCCGGATTCGCCGCCATCCGCGCCCACGCCCGCTCGCTCACCGACACCGCCGAGACACCGGCCGGCCCGCCCATCGCCTTCTGCGCCCCGATCACGCACAGGTCCACGCCCCACGCGTCCGGCAGCACCGGCTCGGCCCCCACGGAGGCGACGGCGTCCAGGTAGAACAGCGCGCCCTGCTCCCGTACCACTTCGCCGATCTCCGCGACCGGGTTGGTGTTGCCGGTCGCCGCCTCCGCGTGCACCAGCGACACGAAGTCGATCTCCGGGTGCTCGGCGAAGGCCTCCCGGATCTGCTCGGCCGTGACCGCCGCATGGAAGGGGACCGCCAGATCGATCACCGTCGCGCCGCAGTCCCGCAGCCAGTCCCCGAAGGTCTGCCCGTACGGACCGGTGATCACGTTCAGCGCGGTCGTACCGGGACCGGCCGTCCCCCGGATCGCCCCCTCCAGCGGCAGCAGCGCCTCGCCCTGCATGATCACGACGTCCTGCTCGGTGCTCAGCAGCCGCGCCACGCGGTCCTCGATCGACGCGAAGTGCGCGGCGGTCAACGGGGCGAGATCCAGAAACGGATGCGTCACGAGGGTGCTCTCTTCACTCACGGGGTAGACGAGTCGAGGGTAACCGGCGGTCGTCGAGGGGCACCGGCGGTCTGCTTACCCCTGGGTACTCGCGACTTCTTAGGTCGGGCGGCCTCGGGGCCATCGGATTGGTTTGAGAGACTCAAACCTTTCCTTATAATCGGAACTCACAGTTTCCTCAAAGCCTCAAGGAAGGCCCGCCGTGAACACGCTCCTCGGGCGCCGGACCCGCGTCCTGGCCGCCATCACCGCGACGGCCGGGCTGATGCTCGTGTCCGCATGCACGTCCACCGACGACGGCGGCAGCGGCTCGAAGACCGCCGCCGGCGGGGTCGAGCTGGTCAAGGGCGGGCAGCTCACCACGTGCACGCATCTGCCGTATCCGCCGTTCCAGTCGGAGATCGACGGCAAGGTGCAGGGTTTCGACGTCTCGCTGATCGACCTGGTCGCCAAGGACCTGGGTGTGAAGCAGGAGATCCTCGACCAGCCCTTCGAGAACTTCAAGACCGGCGGGTCCCTCAACTCCGGCCAGTGCGACCTCGCCGCGGCCGGCATGACCATCACCGAGGAGCGCAAGAAGAACGTCGACTTCTCCGCCCCGTACTTCGACGCCACCCAGGCCGTCCTGGTCGACAAGAAGGCCGGCGTCGACTCCCTCGCCGCCGTGAAGTCCAAGAACGTCAAGCTCGGCGCCCAGGCGCAGACCACCGGCGAGGACTACGCGAAGAAGCAGGGCTTCGACCCGGTCTCCTTCGAGTCCTCCGACGCCGTCCTCAACGGCCTGCGCACCGGCCAGGTCAAGGCCGTCATCATCGACTACCCGGTCGTCCAGGGCTGGCTGAAGGACAAGGCCAACGCCGCCGCCTTCCAGGTGGTCGACAACCTCAACACCGGTGAGCAGTACGGCTTCACGGTGAAGAAGGGCAACACCAAGCTCCTCACCGCCATCAACAAGGCGATCACGGACGCCAAGGCGGACGGCACCTACAAGAGGCTCTACGAGCAGTGGATCGGCCCGTACGACCAGTCCGCGGCGTCCCCGTCCGCCTCATGAGTGATACGAAGCTCGAAACCGCCCCTCGCAGGAAGGGCCTGACCCGGCGCCAGAAGCGCCGTCTGTCGCGCGGCATCCAGTACGCCGTCTTCCTCGCCGCCGTGATCGCCTTCGCGGTCTCGGCGGACTGGGACCGGCTGCAGAACCAGTTCGCGCAGGCGGACATCGCCGAGCAGATGTTCCCGGACGTCATCACGCTGGCGCTGAAGAACACCGTGCTCTACACCGTGTCCGGCTTCGCCGTCGGACTCGTGCTCGGCATGGTCATCGCGCTGATGCGGCTGTCGTCGGTGGGCCCGTACCGCTGGTTCGCCGGCGTGTACATCGAGATCTTCCGCGGCCTGCCCGCCCTGCTGATCTTCATCTTCATCGGCGTCGCCGTCCCGCTCGCCTTCCCGGGCACGGAGATCATCGGCGGCACGTACGGCAAGGTCGCGCTCGCGCTCGGTCTGGTGGCGGCGGCCTACATGGCGGAGACGATCCGCGCGGGCATCCAGGCCGTGCCCAAGGGCCAGATGGAGGCGGCCCGTTCCCTGGGCTTCTCCCCGGCCCGGGCCATGATCTCGATCATCATCCCGCAGGCGTTCCGCATCATCCTCCCGCCGCTCACCAACGAACTGGTCCTGCTCTTCAAGGACTCCTCGCTGGTGCTGTTCCTCGGCGTCACCCTGGAGGAGCGTGAACTGTCCAAGTACGGCCGCGACCTGGCCAGTACGACCGCCAACTCCACGCCCATCCTCGTCGCCGGCCTGTGCTATCTGCTGGTGACGATCCCGCTCGGCTTCGTCGTACGCCGTATGGAGGCCAAGGCCCAGGAGGCCGTGAAATGAGCGAGAAGACGCTCGGCGGGCGGCCGGAGATCCAAGTCCGGGGCCTGCACAAGTCGTTCGGCGACAACGAGGTGCTGCGCGGCATCGACCTGGAGATCGGCCAGGGCGAGGTCGTCTGCGTGATCGGCCCGTCCGGCTCGGGCAAGTCGACGCTGCTGCGCTGCGTGAACCTCCTCGAGGAGCCGACGAAGGGCCAGGTCTTCGTCGGCGGCATCGAACTCACGGACCCCGACGTCGACATCGACGCGGTACGCCGCCGTATCGGCATGGTCTTCCAGCAGTTCAACCTCTTCCCGCACCTCACGGTGACCGAGAACCTCACGCTGCCGCAGCGCAGGGTGCTCCGGCGGGACAAGGCGCAGGCCGCCGAGGTGGCCGCCCAGAACCTGGAGCGGGTGGGCCTGTCGGACAAGGCGGACGCCTACCCCGCCTCCCTCTCCGGCGGCCAGCAGCAGCGCGTCGCGATCGCCCGTTCGCTGTCGATGGGCCCCGAGGTGATGCTGTTCGACGAGCCGACGTCGGCGCTGGACCCGGAGCTCGTGGGGGACGTACTGGCGGTGATGCGCATGCTCGCGAACGAGGGCATGACGATGATGGTCGTCACCCACGAGATGACCTTCGCCCGCGAGGTGGCCGACCGGGTCGTCTTCATGGACGGCGGAGTGATCGTCGAGGACGGGACTCCCGAGCAGGTCATCGGCAACCCCCGTCACGAACGCACCCGCCACTTCCTGTCGAGGCTGCTCGACCCGGCGATGGCGGAGGTGGAGGAGCAGGCGTCCGGGACGCCTGACTAAGGTGCGGGGCATGAGCGATCGCGCGGTGCTGCACGTGAAGGGACGGGTGCTCGTCGGCCCGGACGAGGACCAGGTCCGCGACGAGCTGTGGGTGGTCGACGGCCGTATCTCCTACGACCGTCCCGCTCACGCCCGTGACATCCGCACGGTGAAGGGCTGGGCACTGCCCGGCCTGGTCGACGCGCACTGCCACGTGGGCCTCGGCCCGCACGGCCCGGTCGAGAAGGACGTCGCGGAGAAGCAGGCACTGACCGACCGCGACGCGGGCACGCTCCTGATCCGCGACGCGGGTTCCCCCTCCGACACCTGCTGGATCGACGACCGCCAGGACCTCCCGAAGATCATCCGCGCGGGCCGGCACATCGCGCGCACCCGCCGCTACATCCGCGGCTACGCCCACGAGATCGAGCCGGACGACCTCGTCGCGTACGTCGCCCAGGAAGCCCGGCGCGGCGACGGCTGGGTGAAGCTGGTCGGCGACTGGATCGACCGGGAGGTGGGGGACCTGGCACCCAGCTGGCCGCGGGACGCGGTCGAGGCGGCGATCAGGGAGGCCCACCGCCTGGGCGCCCGCGTGACGGCCCACTGCTTCGCCGAGTCCTCCCTCCGTGACCTCGTGGAGGCAGGCATCGACTGCATCGAACACGCGACGGGCCTGACGGACGACCTGATCCCCCTCTTCGCCTCGCGCGGGGTGGCGATCGTCCCGACGCTGGTGAACATCGCGACGTTCCCTCAGCTGGCCGCCGGCGGCGAGAGCAAGTTCCCCCGCTGGTCGGCCCACATGAGGCGCCTGCACGAACGCCGGTACGACACGGTGCGCAACGCGTACGACGCCGGGATTCCGGTGTACGTCGGCACGGACGCGGGGGGTGCGCTGCCGCACGGGCTGGTGGCGGAGGAGGTGGCGGAGCTGGTCACCGCCGGGATCCCGCCGGTGGAGGCGCTGTCGGCGACGACATGGGGCGCCCGGAAGTGGCTGGGGCGGCCCGGGCTGGAGGAGGAGGCGCTGGGGGACCTGGTGGTGTACGAACGGGACCCCCGCACGGACGTACGCGTGCTGGGGGCCCCGTTGCGGGTGGTGCTGAACGGACGGGTCGTCGGTTGACGCCGGCCGTCACACGTGCAGAAGCCCCGCCGGCAAGGGGCCTTCTCCTTTGCAGCTGCTACGCGGCGAGGTCGGCTCAGAGCGCGATGAGACCCGCAGTCGTCGGCTTGAACCCGCAGGCGTCGAAGTTGACTTCCAGGGCATGATGGTTGAAACCCGCTGCATGCAGTGCATTGACGGCTGCGTTGTCGAAGTCTCCCCGCCACTCAAATGTGATCGTCATGGCGCGAGCGTAGACCGCCGCCCTTGCCCGAGCCTCCTCCGCAGGCGGGATCGGAAGTGATCATTGCTGAGAAGACCTCAGTGGCTCACTATTCACTTCAGTAGCTTCTTCACTACCGCACGAAGGGCTGAAGTGCCCGTGCCGGCCGCAGCCGGGGTGCCAACTGCCCGACGGCGCCGTTACGTCCTTGGGGCATGACGCCTGCGACACCCGAACCACCGCCGTGGTCGTACTGCGGCCACGGCAGCACCCCGACTCATCTGGTCGGCTGTTGCGGCATCCACGTTTTCTGGGCACGCTGCCTGCCTGGCCCACCTGGTTGCCACTTGCCGGGGTCGCCGGCGCGGTGCTCATACTCATGGCTGTGGCCGTGGCACCGACCACGGCTGCGCTGAGGCGGAGACGGCGGGGGCGGATGTCCGTTCTCAATGAGGTTGGTGGACTGCCTGGCTCTGAGCTGGGAGTTGTCATCTTGGAGTGAGACGGTGCCGCACCTTGATGTGTCAGGGGCTGTGCGGCGGGTTCGACCAGGACTTCGTGGGTCAACGAGGGTGGAAGCGGTAGGACCGCTGACCTGCGGGTTGTCAGTCTGATTGAGACAGGGAGAGCCTCGGTCTCAGGGAAGTTGCCAGTTTCTGGAGGGCTGCCAGCTCGCGGCTCCCTGCCTTGAGCTGGAACCGGCGTGCGATCTCCGGGGCCGATTCCTGGTGATCGCGCCAGTGCGGTGATGAGAGCAGGCTGGTGAGGATGACCGTTTCGGGGTAGGTCGCGATCTCGATGCGGTTCGGAGACGGGCGGAGTGGGTCTCCGTAGATGTCTTCGCCGAGGAGATGAATCCGGTCCGTCCACCGCTGTTGGAGCTGTGTCTCGGCGGCGGTGTGGAACCACTTCAGCAAGCTGTCACGTGCGGTGCGGTAGCTCTGCTCGGGGGCGGAGCCCCTGCGGCGGCTCGTGAGTCGCCGGTGGCGCTGGTTGGCTCTGCGAACGTCGGGCAGAACGCGGAGGAGATGCTGCTCGTCGCCCAGGAGCCAGCGGTGATGTCGTGGGCAGACTGCTTCGTGGGGCAGGGTCTCGCGGACGACGAGGCCGTCGATTCCGCGCCGGGCCATGCAGGGGCGGCATGCCGGACGGTGAAGGGCATCGCCGTGGCCGGTGCTCGGGCGTGGACCGATTCGTTGGCCCTCGCTGAGTTCGGCGAGAGCTGGCATCGCATGCACGAGTTCGGCGGGTGCCCGGCCGGTCAGGGCGGATAGTCCGAGCAGGGCCCGTGGGGTCCAGTGGTCCGTGCGGTTGTCGTCACGGCGGTGATGACGGTTGTGACCGAGAAGACCGGCCAGATAGCGGACCGGCAGGCGGTTGGCGTCCGCGAGCCGGTTCAGATAGGAGCCGACCGTCTCGCGGTGCACTGGCGAGAGGGGGACAGGCAGTATGCGCGGGTGTGTACTCAACTGGCCTTCCTCGTCGCGGGAGTCGAGGGACGGCGTCTGGTCTGCTGTGCAACGGCCCGGTCGAGTTCGACTTCATCGAGTCCGGTGCGTGTGATCTTCTCTGTGCCGCTGATGATGGCGTCCAGTGCGGCTTCGCGGACGAGGTGGGACAGGCTGCCGATCATGCCCCCGGTGCGGTCGTGCAGGTAGGCGCTCAGCTTGAGGAGGGTCTGCGGGCGGTGGGCATAAAGCCGTAGGGCCTCCTCCAGCGTGGTCACCAAGGACTGCCAGGCTTCTTTGTCCTTGGCCGTCTTGTGGGGGAAGGGGCGAGTGGTGATCTCGGTGTAGCGGCTGGCGATCTGCCCGCCGCGGCGGCCCGTGAACAGCCCAGTGTCCTCAACATCGACTCCGGCCAAGACGAACGTCGCCGGGATGCGCTCGGACAGATACTTGATCTGATCGGAGGCTTCGGCGCCGGTCTTGGTGCGGATGTCGAGGTTATGGAGCTCGTCGATCAGCACCAGGCGGCAGCTCCTGCTGCAGAGCAGGTCGCAGACGCGGTTGGTGATGTCGACCTGGCTGAAACGGCTGGGCAGCGGCAGGCCGATGAAGCGGGCGAGTTCGACCGCGAGCATCTTGGGTGTCGCTGCGGGCGGGACGGTGACATAGACGACGGGCAGGGCCTGGTGCCCGACTTCGCCGCGGCGGCGGCCGAGGAGTTCGTAGTTCTTGCCGAGCTGCGTGATCGCGGTGGTCTTTCCCGTGCCCGCGGGCCCGCTGACGATCAGTCCGCGGCGGGCCGACTGCTGGCGACGGTTGAGGAGGATCCGCTTGCGGCCGGTGGTGGTGACGTGCTGGATCGTGGGAGTGCGGACGATGACCAACTGCGCGTGATAGTCCTCGCGTTCACGCTCACGGGCAGTCCGCTGGTCCGGACTCAGACGCTGAATTGCGGCGGGTGAGAGCACCTCGGGAGGCATGGTCTCTTCGGCGACGAAGCATGCCCAGCCCTCCTTCGTGCTCAGCGGGTGGACGTCCTCTGGTTCCTGCCCGGCGTCCGGGGGCGGGTTCATGGACGGCTCCCGTCGGTGAAGGCGTCGAAGACCCCGAAGGGAATGACCTTGCCGACTGGTTGGTCCTCGTCCTCCGGGCCTTCCTGCGGTTCTTCGGGGAGGGCAGGCCGAAGGCCAGGGTGAACGGGGTGGCTGGCTGCCGCGTGGGTGCGGGCGGCAACTTTGCGGTCCGGGCCGTTCTGAGCCCGGGTGAGCAGGTCTTCCACAACTGCGGCGATCGCGCCTTCGTCGGTGTCGTCGGCGCCCTGGGCGGCCAGGACAGAACGGGCGTGTCGCCAGGTGAAGTCGGCGAAGGGGGCGGAGACGGAGTCCAGCCGGGTCCAGGGGACGGTGATCCAGCCGCCTGCCCGGTGATCGCGGATCCAGATGTGGGACAGATCGTAGGGGTCGTAGTGGACTTCCCAGAGGCCGCCCTTGAGGTCGACGCCAGAAGGCTGGCGCCGGTAGGGCGCCAGGTCGCGGCAGTCGTAGGTGCGGTAGTCCATGACGACGCCGTAGTCGTTGATCTTCCGCCACTCCGCGGGCAGGAGTTCGATGTAGTCGTCGCCGGTCAGGCAGACCGGCAGGTGTCCGCTGCGGGCCACAAGCATCGCGTAGACGTCGTTCGGGGACAGAGCCTGGCCCGGCAGGAACGGGCTGCGGAGGCTGTCGTGGGGCCTCGTCTGCCATCGGGCAACGACCCATTCGTCGAAGAGGTCGGCGAGTTCTCGCAGGGTCCAAACAGCCTGGACGTCCTCACCACGCCGGGTGGGGTTGGAGCCGACGTAGCCGGCGACGTGCTGGCAGAACAGCGTGTTGATCGAGGAAAAGGTGCGTTCCACCACGCCTTTGTCGGTCGGGGTGGCGGGCCGGGCCGGCTGGACGGAGACGCCCAGGGTCTGGCAGGCCGTCACGAACGTCTCCGAGATGAACACCTTGCCGTGGTCGACCACGATGGTGTCCGGGACGATCACCGGTTTCGCGGCGGCGTGTTCCAGGCGGGCATCCACGCTCATCAGCCGCGCGTGCGGGATGAGCGAGACGGACATCCGAAGAGCGTCGTGCCAGCCCGGCCGCATCGGCTCGGGGACCAGGATGCGGGCCAGTAGTAGAGCCGCATCCACGGCCTTGGTGCCCGCAGGCCGCAGGACGGCCGCGCAGATCGTCCGTGTTGCGACGTCGACCGCGATGGTCAGCTCGACCCGGCCCGTCACGCCGTCGTCCAGGATCGCCAGCACGTCCAGCGGGGTGGTGTCGATCTGCACGACCTCGCCGGGCCGGGCGGCCTTCGACGGGGTGAACACCCCTTGCGGGCGGCGGGCTCGTGACCGGCGGGCCGTGGCAGTGCCGAAGGAGTGCATCCCCTCCGACAGGGACCGCACCAGCCGGTAGAGGGTGGACCGTGAAGGCAGCTCGACGGCTCCCTCACCGTGACGCTCGACGAGGATCCGCTCAGCCTCGCGGAGCACCCGGCTCCGGGTTCCCGTGGACAGCTTCTCCTGCCCGGCCAGTGCCTCCGTGATGGCGGTGACCAGCCGTTCGTCCGCGTGCCCGGTCGGCTTGGAGACGCGGGTGGCACGGTGGTCGACCAGCCCCCAAAGTCCCTGCTCGCGCCAGCAGCCCCGCAACCGGAACAGGGTCCGGGCGGTCATCGGCGTCCCGAGAGCGGCCAGTTCCTCCGCCTTCGCCGCGATCCGTTCGTTCACCGTGCGCCACTTCGGGTCGTACTCGGGCCGGGGCCTGGCGGTCGGCTCCGCGCCGGGCAGCAGTCCGGTCTCCATCTCGACCATGTGCCGCTCAAGCAACCGGGCCCGCCGCAGGGCGGGCTCGGGAACGGTGTCCAGCAGTCCGAACGACGGCAACCCCGGCGCTTCGGGCAGGGAGTCGAGCATCTCGAAGCCGTCCGCCGCCAGCAGATGGGAGAACAGCACCAACGATGCTCCGCCGGACTCGCCCTGCAGCCGCACCGTGGTGCCGGCCAGACCCGCCACGAGGTGGACCTGTCCGTCGAACCGGACCCGGTCACCGACCCGCAGCACTCCACGAGGCCCCGAGGCAGTCACCGGCCCGCCTCCCCGGTCATCACCACGGTGCGATCACTCAGGCGACGGCCCAGGTCGGCCCGCAGCAGCCCGCGCCAGAGCAGGTGGAAGACCACCGGGAGCACGCCGATCGGATCACCCAGCGTTGCAGCCTGCCCGAGCAACGGTGCGGGAGTCGCGAAGGCCGCGCAGACCGCCGCCGTCATCCCCTCCGACACGGCGAAGCGCGGATGGCGATAGCCCGCCAGCCAGCGCAGATTCGCCACTCGGACGGGATCGATCTCACTGGCGACACGGTAGGCCCAGCCCACCGCGTCACACGCTTCCCGCGCCCGCTTGAACGACTCGGCGGCCCTCTGGTCGATCCGGTCCGCCGGACGGCAGTCCACCACCAGGCCACTTCCGTCCGCAGCCCGCGCGAAGTAGTCCGGAGCGTGTGACCGGCTGCGGCCTGATCCCTCGTCCCGCCAGCTCAGCCAGAACGGCTGCGAGGAGAACCCCGTCACCAGCGGATCGAAGTCGAGCAGCATCGCGTGATCCCGCTCCAGCCACGATTCGAACCCCACATGCCGACCGGTCGTCACCGCCCAGTACAGCCCCGGAAAATGGCGCTGGCCGCGGTACGACGGGAAGTCCCGCACCGGCAGCGCGTCCTCGAAAGCGACATCCCCGGCCTCGGTCAACGGCCGACGTCTCGTCCCGCCGTCCGCTTCAACCCAGCCGATCTCGTACCTCGACGCATCCGCGTACACGGAAACGTGCTCAACCCCCTGCGGCCCTTCAGGCACCGCCGTCCCCACACGAACCCTCATGGGACGACCATCCAGGGTTCGATGACACAGACCAGATCAGATGAGACCCAAACCACCCTGAAGTCGGAAAACCGGGCACCGGCTCACATGCACCACCGAGACCAGCCACGCTGAACTGCCAACTCGTCTGAGAACAGCAGGCTTCACCGATACGGGACAGCGGAAGTGCTGGCGAGGGATACGGATGCGAGTGGGGCCTAGGGCTCACGCATTTCATTTGGAATCCGTAGTGATGTGTCATCCGTCGGCGTCATGACCTGTGTCCGGCACCAGCAGCGGCGTCACTTGTGAGTGCGTGGATCGAATGCGTGACCTTTTCGCGCAAGTGTCGTACGGGGTCGACGGCGGAAGGCCTTTCCAGGTGCTGCGCGCGAACGTGGCGGACGCGAACGCGACGGTCTCCGCGACCGGCGCCGAGGCCTCCACCAGCCTCGCCCGCGCCAAGCTGCACGTCCCCGGCCTGCCGCTGCTCTCGCTCATCGAGCTCGACCAGGTCACGTCCAAGGCGACCTGCCAGGCCGGCAGGGCCCCGGTCGCCTCCGCCGACCTGCTGGGGCCGGTGACCGTCCTCGGCGAGGAGGTCACCTTGACGGCCGGCGGCACGACCGACGTGAAGGTGCCCGGTGTCGGCGAGGTCCGCCTCGACCTGTCCAAGAAGGAGACCGCCTCGCGCACGGCCGCCGCGACCGCCCTCGAACTCGAGGTCTCCATCAACCCGTTGAAGCTCAACGTCGCCGAAGTGGAGGGCACGCTGACCCTGGCCGAGGTCACCTGCGAGGCACCGGCGGCGCCGGCGGGGGAGCCGGGCGCCCCGAGTGAAGATCCGGCGGGCGATGTGAAGCCCCAAGGCGCCCCGGACGAGACAGGGTTGGCCGATACCGGTGGCAGCTCGACCACGCCGTACCTCGCGGGCGGCGCGATCGTGCTGGTCGTCGCGGGCGGGGGAGCGCCGGCGCTGGCGCGGCGCCGCAGGAGCTGACCCACTGAAGCGCCCCTTCCGGTTCGGCGGTCAACAGTCAGCTGTGTCAGGGCTGTTGACCGCCGAATGAAAGCGTTTTAATTTTCCCTCACTCCGACTCCGAGATGTGAGGGGGCCCCGTGGCCGCTGTACTACGGGAACACGCAGGTGCAGAGGAGGTCGACACCGCTCGTCCACGGACGAGTGACCCTCGGTTACGCCGAAAACGCTTCCAAAGCCGAGGTCGAAGCCGCACGCTGTTCCTGCTCATGCTGCCCGGCCTCGCCTACTTCCTGCTCTTCCACTACGGCGCCCTGGTCGGCAACGTCATCGCCTTCAAGGAGTACGTGCCCTTCGACGGCCTGTGGGGCAGCCCCTGGGTCGGCATGGGCAACTTCCAGCGGATGTTCGAGGACGGCGCCTTCTGGGACTCCGTGCTCAACACCGTCTGGATCGCCCTCCTCCAGCTCGTCTTCTACTTCCCGGTGCCGCTCGCCCTCGCCCTGCTGCTGCACAGCCTCACCTGGAGCTCGGTGCGCCGGTTCGTGCAGTCGGTGGCGTATCTGCCGCACTTCATCTCGTGGGTGATCGTCGTCGCCCTGTTCCAGCAGGTGCTCGGCGACACCGGTCTGCTCAACTCCTCGCTGGACGGCATGGGGCTGCACGCCGTCGACATCATCGGCAACCCGGACGCCTTCAAGCCGCTCACCGTCGCCCAGGTCATCTGGAAGGACGCCGGCTGGGGCACGATCATCTTCCTCGCCGCGCTGGCCCAGGTCGACGAGCAGCAGTACGAGGCCGCCGCGATCGACGGCGCGGGCCCCTGGCGGCGCTTCTGGCACGTCACCCTGCCCGCCATCCGCCCCGTGATCATCCTGCTGCTCATCATGCGGCTCGGCGACATCCTCTCCGTCGGCTTCGAGCAGATGCTGCTCCAGCGCGACGCGGTCGGCCCCGAGGCGGCCGAGATCATCGACACCTTCGTCTACTACCAGGGCATCGTCGGCGGCGACTACGGATTCGCCGCCGCCGCGGGCCTGTTCAAGGGCGTCATCGGCGCCCTCCTCGTCTACGCGGCCAACAAGGTCGCCCACCGCCTCGGCGAACAGGGGGTCTACAAGTGAGCACCCAGGTCCGTCCGGGTTGGATGGAGAAGCCGAAGCCGGTGACGCAGGTCGGCAAGGTCATCGCCCTCGCCACCGTCGTCCTCCTGGTCTGCGTGCCGTTCCTCGTCATCGTCTCGACCTCGCTGGCCTCCACCGACGAGGTCGTCGCCAACGGCGGCTGGGTCCTGTGGCCGACCGAGCCGAGCCTCGACGCCTACCGCGACATCCTCGACGGCGGCATCGTCACCCACGCCCTCGGCGTCAGCGCCGGCGTCACCATCGTCGGCACCCTGCTCAGCCTCGCCTGCACGGTCACCCTCGCCTACGCCCTCTCCCGACCCGGCGTCTTCGGCGGCAAACCGGTGCTGCTCCTCATCCTGTTCACGTTCCTCTTCCCGCCCGGCATGATCCCGAGCTTCCTGCTGGTCAAGGAGCTGGACCTGCTGGACAACTACGCCTCGCTCGTCCTGCCCGTCCTGGTGAACGTCTTCAACCTCGTCGTCCTGCGCGGCTTCTTCCAGGGCATCCCCGAGGAGCTGTACGAGGCCGCCCGGCTCGACGGGGCGGGGGACTGGCGGGTGCTGTGGTCGGTCGTCCTGCCTCTGTCCAAGGCCGCGCTCGCCGTCGTGGGCCTCTTCTACGCGGTCGCCTACTGGAACTCCTGGTTCTACGCCTCGCTCTACCTGGAGAGCGACCACTGGCCCCTGCAACAGGTGCTGCGCACCTACGTGGTGGCCGGCTCCGGACTCACCGACGCGACCACCGGCGAGGGCACGATCACCGCGCCGCAGACCGTGCAGATGGCGGTGCTGGTGATCGCCACCGTGCCGATCCTGCTCGTCTATCCCTTCCTGCAGAAGTACTTCACCAAGGGCGTGCTCACGGGCGCCATCAAGAGCTGACCCGTCCACTCAAAAGCTGACGTGTCATCAAGAGCCGCTGTAGAAAGGTGACCTGCCCATGTCCCGCATGTCCCGACGCACCCTCCTGCGCTCCGTGGCGGCAGGCGGTGCCGCCGTCTCCGTCCCCGGTCTGCTGACCGCCTGCTCCACGAGCTCGGGCGACAGCGACGTCTCCAACGCGGGCAAGAAGCTCGCCCCCTGGCCCGCGTACAAGCCCGCGAGCGGCCCCAAGCCGGACCTCGCGCCCACCGAGGCAGGCGTCCAGGCGGGCTATACGGCCTACCCCGCCGACCTGGTCAAGTCCGTCTCCCGGACACCCGGCGACGGCTCCACCATCAAGGTCATGTCGATGTCCTTCGGCACGCCACCCAAGCCCGCCTCGGCCAACCGGTTCTGGGCCGCCGTGGAGAAGGCACTCGGCGTGAAGATCGAGTACACGATCATCTCCCAGGCCGACTACCAGAAGAAGATGGCCACCGTGATGGCCGGCGACGCCGACACCCTGCCGGACATCATCAACCTCTTCTCCGGGTTCGTCCTGCCCCGCGAGGCCGAGTTCGTACAGCGACGGGCCGAGGACCTCACGCCGTACCTCTCCGGCGAGGCGATCGCCGACTACCCCAACCTCGCGAACATCCCCACCCACGCCTGGCAGGACATGGGCCGCATCGGCGGCCGTATCCACGGCATCCCCCTGGAACGCCCGCTGCCCGGCTCCACCCTCTGGCTCAACCAGGACATGTTCACGGACGCGGGCATGAAGGAGGGCTGGACGTCCCAGGACTTCGCGGCCGTCGCCAAGCAGGCCACCAGCGGCCGTACGTACGCACTCGGCGCCGCCTCCGGCTCCCTCTTCGGCAACGCCGTGCACTCCGCCGCCCACCGCGCGCCCAACGAATGGGCCGTCACCGACGACGGCACCTTCCTGCCGGGCGTCGCAGACGAACGCTACAAGGCCTCCATCGCCTTCCAGGCCCAGCTGCGCAAGAACGGCTCGTACCACCCGGACGCCACGTCCATCTCCCAGATCGACCTGACCACCCTCTACTACAACGGCACGGTCGGCTCCATGCAGGACGGCTTCGGCGCCTACCTGCCCAAGTACAGGGAGGCGCCGGACGGGATGGCCCCGGCCGCGGCACTCCCGTACAGCGTCGGCGGTGAACCCGGCGGCATCGTCGCCGCCCGCCGCTCCTTCGGCTACACCGTGCTGAAGAAGGCGAAGAAGGAACGCATCGAGCTGATGCTGCGCATCCTCGACTACCTCGCCGCCCCCTTCGGCAGCCAGGAGTGGGAACTCGTCCACTACGGCGTCGAGGGCACCCACTTCACCCGCGGCAAGGACGGCTCCCCGCAGCCCACCAAGCTCGGCGAGGTGGAGAACAACACCAACCTGCCGCTGAAGTACCTCGCCGAAGGCCCCCAGGTGCTGTTCGTGCCGGGCATGCCCGACGCCGTACGGGCCCTGCACGCCTGGCAGCAGAAGACGGTCCCGCACGCCATCCGCAATGCCTCCTGGGGCCTGCAGTCCCGGACGAAGAACTCCCAGGGCACCACGCTCAAGGCGCTCCTGGACGACACCGTCACCGGCATCGTCGCCGGCCGCATCCCGCTGTCGGAGTGGGACGGGGCCGTGAAGAAGTGGCGGGCCCGGGGCGGCGACAGAATGGCCGACGAGTTCGCGAAGGACTACGCGGCCAACACGTGAGCGGTCGCCGGGCGGAAGAGAACAGGAGACGCGGGGGATGGGGAACGACATGGAGTCCAAGCGGCGGGTCACGATCCGGGAGGTCGCCGAGCGGGCGGGCGTGTCGATGGCCACGGCGTCGCGCGCGCTCAGCGGCAACCATCCCGTGCCCGCCGCGACCCGGGCTCGCGTTCTGCGTGCCGCGCGCGACCTCGACTACGTCGCCAACGCCCATGCGCGTGCGCTGGTGGGCGGCGGCCGCAAGATGGCCGCCGTCGTCGTCCGCCAGGTCACCAGCCCCTTCTACGCCCAGGTCGCCGAGGGAGTGGAGGCGGAGGCCGCCGACCGGGGCTGGCTGTGCATGGTCGGGGCGACCGGCGGGGATCCGCAGCGCGAGATGGAGTTCGTGCAGCTCATGCGGGAGGAGGGCGCGCGGCTGGTGATCCTGGTCGGTGGGGTCGTCGAGGACGACGCGTATCGCTCGCGCGTGGCCCACTATGCGCAGGCCCTGGATGCGTCGGGGGCGCGGCTGGTGTTGTGCGGCCGGCCCGCTCCTGATCCTGACATCCCGGCGCTGGTCGTCGAGTTCGACAACGAGGCGGGGGCGCGAGCCATCACCGGGCACCTGCTCTCCGCCGGACACCGGCGGATCGTGTTCCTCGGTGGACTGCCCGGCAACACGGCTCTGGACGCCCGTGTCGCCGGGTACCGGGCTGCGCTCTCCGAGCATGGGCTGCCGGCCGAGGCCGCGCATGTCGTCGACTGCGGGCTGGGCCGTGCGGCCGGGTTGCGGGCGATGACCGAACTGCTCAAGGAGACACGGGAGTTCACGGCGGTCTTCGCCGGGGACGACATGGTCGCCGCGGGGGCGCTGCGCGCCATCGCCGACGCGGGGTTGAGCGTGCCTGAGGACATCTCGGTCGTCGGGTACAACGACATTCCGCTCGCTGAGGACTTCAATCCGCCGCTCACCACTGTTCGGACTCCCGCGGAGGAGCTCGGTCGCGCGGCCGTGCGGATCGCTCTGCGGGATCCCGAGCATGCCGGCGGGAATCACCATCTGCTCGGTACGCACATCGTTGTGCGCCGCAGCGTCGCTCCACCTGGGCATGCTGCCCGACCGTCCCTTGACCAACACGGAGGACTCAACCCCGTATGACCGCGCCGCATGTGTCGCTCCCCGACGACTCGACGCACCTTCCCGACCTGCCCGCACCCGACCCCGTGCTCTCGCCCCTCACCGGCTGGACCCGCGCCCACTGGGAGACGATCGCCGACCGGCTCCTGGACGGGCTCGGGCCCTTCGCGACCCCCGGCTTCGCCCAGTACCGGCTCCCCGGACCGCCCAGCCACTCCGGACCCTGGTCCGACGGCCTGGAAGGCTTCGCGCGCTCGTTCCTGCTCGCCGCGTTCCGCATCGCGGGCTCGGGCGGCCGGGTCGGCCCCGCCCTCATCGAGCGCTACGCCGCCGGACTCGCCGCCGGCACCGACCCGCACGGCGCCGAACGCTGGCCGCTCATCACCGACCGCGCCCAGCCCATGGTGGAGGCCGCGTCGATCGCCATCGCCCTGCACGAGTCCCGGCCGTGGCTGTGGGACCACCTCGACGACCGAGTGCGCGGGCAGGTCGTGGACTGGCTCGGCGGATTCGTCGGCGCGGACGTCAACGACTCCAACTGGCGGCTGTTCCAGGTCATCTCGGAGGAGTTCATGGCCTCCGTCGGCGCCCCGCACAGCCGTACGGAGATCGACGCGGGGCTCGCCCGCCTGGACGACTGGTACCGGGGCGGCGGCTGGTACACCGACGGCGACGGCCGCAAGTTCGACTACTACAACGCCTGGGCGCTGCACCTGTACCCGGTGCTGTGGCAGCGCATCGCGGGCCCCCGCGCGGACGGGGCGACCGTGGCCCGGCACCGGGCGCGACTGCGTGAGTTCCTCGCCGTCCACCAGCACTTCTTCGGCTCCGACGGCGCCCCGGTGCACCAGGGCCGCTCGCTCACCTACCGTTTCGCGACCACCGCCCCGCTGTGGGCGGGCGCCCTCGCCGACGCCACCCCGCTGCCGCCCGGCCGCACCCGCCGCCTCGCCTCGGGTGCCCTGAAGCACTTCGCCGAGCACGGCGCGCCCGACGAGCGGGGTCTGCTCACGCTCGGCTGGTACCGCCCGTTCCTCCCCGTCACCCAGCGCTACTCGGGCCCCGCCTCCCCGTACTGGGCGAGCAAGGCGTTCCTGGGGCTGCTCCTGCCGGCCGACCACCCCGTCTGGACAGCCCCCGAGGAGCCCGCGCCCGTGGACAGGGAGGACGTCTGCCTGGCCCTGCCCGCACCGGGCTGGCTGCTCCACTCCACCTCGGCCGACGGGATCGTACGGCTGGTCAACCACGGCAGCGACCGGCTCCCGCCCCCGCCCGCGACCGCCGACGACAGCCCGCACTACGCACGGTTCGCCTACTCCAGCGCCACAGCCCCGGAAACCCCCGGGACGACGGCGGGCCCCGACAACCACATCGCCCTGCTCGGCCCCGACGGCACACCGTCCCCCCGCGGCCGCATCCACCCCCTCGGCGCCTCGGGCGGCCGTGCCGCCTCCTGGCACCGGGCGCCGGGGCGCCGCATCGAGACGGTGAGCGTGGTGCGCGGGCCCTGGGAGGTGCGCGTGCACCGCCTCGACGTACCGCCCGGCACTCGGGTGCGGGAGGGCGGCTGGGCCGTCGCCGACGACCTCGCGCCGCCGGTCGCCCGGACCGGTCCGGGCCGGGCGTCGGCCCGCCGCGCGGACGGGCTGACCAGCGCGATCACCGGCCTGTACGGCTGGGGCGACGCCGAGGGCAGGGTCTTACCGGCCCTCGGCGCCAACGCCGTCGGACACCACTCCGCCACGCCCGTGCTCGAACTGGGCGACGGCGCCCGCCTGCTGGTCACCCTCGTGGTGCTCAGCGCCGACCCGCAGGCGCTGCGTACGGGGGTGAGCGCGTCGGTCGCCGCCGACGGCACCGTGGAGATCCGCTTCCCGGACGGCACCTGGGAGCGAGTGGCGCCCGGGCTCAGCGACGCGCCGGAGCCAGCGCCCGGTCCAGGGCCTGAAGGAAGGAGTTGACCGTCACCTGGTCCCGCACCGCCAGCCGCAGCCACTCCTCGCCGAGGCCCGGGAAGGTGTCCCCGCGGCGCACCGCGAAACCGAGGTCGCGCAGATGCCGGCGCACGGCGGTCGCGCGGGGCAGCCGTACGAGGACGAAGGGGCCCTCGGCCGACTGGGCCACCCGCAGTCCGTCGGAGGCGAACTCCTCCAGCCCGGCGACGAGATGGGCCCGGTCCGCGGCGACACGGTGAGCCGCGTCGGCCGCCTCCGCCAGTGCCCGCGGCTCCACGCAGGCCTCGGCGGCGGCGAGCGCCGGCGTGGACACCGGCCACAGCGGCTGGGCCCGCTCCAGGGCGGTGATCGTCTCCGGGGCGGCCAGCACGTACCCGATCCGCAGCCCGGCCAGCCCCCAGGTCTTGGTCAGGCTGCGCAGCACGACCAGGCCGGGCACGTCCGTCCGCCCGGCCAGCGCTTCCCGCTCACCCGGCACCGCGTCCATGAAGGCCTCGTCCACCACCAACGTCCGCCCAGGCCGGGCGAGTCGCGCGATCGCGGCAGCCGGGTGCAGGACGGAGGTGGGATTCGTCGGGTTGCCGATCACCACCAGGTCCGCGTCCTCCGGGACCGCCGCCGGGTCCAGCCGGAAGCCGTCCTCCTCCCGCAGCAGGACCCGGTCGACCGTGTGACCCGCGTCCCGCAGCGCTGCCTCCGGCTCGGTGAACTGCGGGTGGACGACGATCGGTTGACGGACCTTCAGGGCGCGTGCGAGCAGTACGAAGGCCTCGGCGGCACCCGCCGTCAGCAGGACCCGCTCCGCCGGGAGCCCGTGCCGCGCCGCCACCGCCGCGCGCGCGGACCGCCCGTCCGGATAGGCGGCGAGGCCGGCCAGCGACCCGGCGATCCGCTCCCGCAGCCAGGCGGGCGGGGTGTCCGCGCGGACGTTCACGGCGAGGTCGACCAGCGCCGAGCCGTCGTCCCGCACCTCGGCGTCCCCGTGGTGCCGCAGGTCGTGGGCGTCCGTGTCGGCCCCGGTGCCGGTGTCGTCAGTGGGCATGGGTGTGTGCGCCATGGTGGTGGTGTCCGTGGTGATGGTCGTCGTCGTCCGGGTGGAAATGCGGCTGCTGCGGCAGCCCCACCTTCTCCTCGAAGCCGGGCAGCGCGATCCGGTACACGCACGAGTCGCAGTTCATCCGCAGATCGCCCTTGACCGCCTCCTCGTACCGCTCCATGACCAGATCGAGCAGCTCCGGCTCCGGACCGATCACGTCCGCCGAGCGCACCTCGACCTCCGGGTGCGCCTCCGCCCAGCCCTCCGTCTGCTGCCGCACCCGGTCCGGGAGGATGCCGGTGAACAGGAAGTAGGGGAGCACGACGATCCGCCGCGCCCCCAGCTTCACGCACCGGTCCAGGCCGCTCGGCACGTCCGGCGCCGCCAGCGACACGAACGCCGTCTCCACGCCCGCGTACCCACGCCCCTCCCACAGCAGCCGGGCCGCCTTGTGCACCTCGGCGTTGGCGTCGGGGTCGGTGGAGCCGCGCCCGACGAGCAGTACCGTCACGTCGGCCCGGTCGGCGGGCGTGCGTGCCGTGCCGCCGAGGGCCTCGTCCAGCCGCCGCTCCAGGACCGACAGCAGCGCCGGGTGCGGGCCCAGCGGACGGCCGTAGGCGTACGAGATCCCGGGGTGCCGCTCCTTCTCACGGGCCAGCGCCGCCGGGATGTCGCCCTTGGCGTGCCCGGCGGACACCAGCATCAGCGGTACGGCGGCGAAACGGCGTACACCCCGCTCCACCAGTTCGGTGACCGCATCGCCCAGCGGGGGCGGGGACAGTTCGATGAAGCCGCCCGCGACGGGCAGTTCGGGGTGGCGGTCGCCCAACTCCCGTACGAAGTCGCGGAACGCCTCGGCTCCGGCGTCGTCCCGGGTGCCATGGCCGGCGATGAGCAGGGCGGGCGGCGGGGTGGTCACGATTTCTCCTCGGGCGTCGGAAAGGGGTGGTACAGCAGGGCGTTGAGCGCGGCGGCAGCGACCGCCGAGCCGCCCTTCTCGGACACGTTGCTCACGGCGGGCAGCCCGCTCTCGCGCAACGCGGCCTTGGACTCGGCCGCCCCGACGAAGCCGACGGGCAGCCCGATGACGAGCGCGGGCGAGGCGTCCAGGGTCAGCAGCTCCTCCAGCGCGGTCGGCGCACAGCCGATCACCCAGAGGGCGCCGGGTCCCACCTGCTCGTGGGCGAGTCTTGTCGCATGGGCCGAACGGGTCAGCCCGGGGCCGGACCTGGCGTCCTTGAGGCGACAGACGGTCTCGCGCCGAGTGATGCCCGCCGCGACCATCTCCACGTCCACGACGACGGGCGCCCCGGCGTGGAGGGCAGCGTGCGCCTTCGCCAACTCGCCCTCGTCCATGACGAGATCGCTCGCGTACTCCAGATCGGCCGCGGAGTGGATGACCCGTTCCACCACCGCCCGGGTCAGCGGCGGGAAGTGCGAGGTGTCCAGGCGGGCGCGCAGCCGCCGGAAGGACTCCTGCTCGATGGGATGCACCACGCGGTTCACCGGGCCTCCTCCTTCTCCGCCTGATCCGGCCTGCTCTCCTGCCAGCGGTAGCCGCGCGGGGTCACCATGCGCCCCGCGATCCGCCGGGTCGCGGTGTTGCCCACGGTCACGACCGTCATCATGTCGACCGTCTCCGGGTCGAGGGCGGCCAGCGTCGTCAGCGTGCTGGACTCGTCCGGCCGCGACGCGTTCCGTACGACACCGACCGGCGTCGTCGGCTCCCGGTGCCCGGCGAGGACGGAGAGGGCCTTCGGCAGCTGCCAGTCCCGGCCCCGGCTGCGCGGGTTGTAGAAGGTCACGACGATGTCCGCCTCGGCCGCCGCCTTCACCCGCCGCTCGATGACCTCCCAGGGCGTGTGGAGATCGGAGAGGCTGATGGACACGTGGTCGTGGCCCAGCGGCGCGCCGAGGAGCGCGGCCGCGGCGAGGGCGGCGGTCACACCGGGCACCCCGATCACGTCGATGTCGTCGGAGGCCTCGGCGAGCGCGGGGGAGGCCATGGCGTACACGCCGGCGTCCCCGCTGCCGATGAGCGCGACGGCCTGCCCTTTCCGGGCCTGAGCCACGGCCGTCCGCGCCCGCTCCTCCTCGGCGCCGAGCCCCGACTCCAGGATCCGGGTGCCCGGCCGCAGCAGGTCGCGGATCTGGTCGACGTACTGGTCGAGCCCGACGAGCACGGAAGCGCGCCGCAATTCGGCCTTGGCACGCGGGGTGAGCAGGTCGCGGGCACCCGGCCCGAGCCCGACCACCGCGAGCCGCCCGCGCGCGGGCCGCCGTACGACGGCACAGGTCGCCATGGCGGGCTGCCCGTCCTCTCGCGCCGACTTCCGCTTGGGGACGAGGAGTTCACCGCCGCTCATGAGCGCGGCGGCCTCGGCGACGGAAGGCGTGCCGACGGCGGCGAGGGGGGCGTCGGAGGGGTTGGGCACGTCCACGGCGGCCAACTCCTCGGCGGAGTAGGTGACGAGGGGGACGCCGAGACGCTCGGCGGCCTCGACGATGCCGGGTTCTTCGGCCTTGGCGTCGACGGTGGCGAGTTCGGCGATGCTACGGGGGGACAGTCCCGCATCCCGCAGCGCGTCCTCGACGAGCCCGAGGACTTCGCCGACGGGCGCGCCCTTGGAGGCGCCGACGCCGACGACGAGGGACGGCGGACGGAGAACGACCTCCTGCTCGGCGGGTTCGACGAGGCGATCCGTCAGCCGGATCGAGTACGCCCCTTCCTCGGTGACCCGAAGTGCCGGAAGGGGCCAGGCGAAGTCCGCCTTCAGCGCCACCGGTTCACCGTCGAGCACGGCCCGGGAAACCCCGGCGACATCCCCCTCCACCGGGAACCCGAGCGTATCCAGCCCGGGCAACCCCACCGCATCCGTCGCCGTGGTCACCACGGGCTCCGCCCCCAGCAACTCCCCCACCTCACGGGCGAGTTCATTGGCCCCGCCCCCGTGCCCGCCCACCAGCGACACGGCGAACCGCCCGCCCTCGTCGACACACACCACACCCGGGTCGGACGCCTTGTCACCCAACAGAGGGGCGATCAGTCGTACGACCGCCCCCGTGGCCAGAAAACACACGAGCTGCTCACACTCGGCGAACGCCCGCCGTACGGCGTCCCCGACGGGCCCGTCGTACACCCGGGCCCGGGAGGGCCACGCCGCGGCCAGCCGGTCCCTCGCCGCAGCGCCCGCCGAGGTGGCGGAAATGAGGCCGATCACTGGGCAACTCCTTCTTCGGTACGTACTGGAGACCGGACGCCCCACAGCAGGAAAACGGGGTTCGTCGCCGCGAGCCGGGTCACGTCCCCCGGCAGCGGCGCGAGCCGGGACGACTGCAACAGCACCCCGTCGCAGGCGAAACCGGCGCCGGTGAGCGCCGCCCGCGCGGCCGGTACCCGGTCGAGCGCGGCCATCGCGACGACGACGGTCCGCCGGGCGCGCCGCGCGCACGCCGTGACGACCTCGGGCAGCTCATGCCCACCACCGCCGACGAACACGGCGTCGGGATCGTAGGGCTCATCGAGACCGGCCAGCGCCCCGGGCGCCACCCCGTGCACCACCCGTACGTCGACCCCGTGCGCGGCGGCGTTCGCGCGGATCCGCTCGACCCCGTCCGGGCTCTTCTCGACCGCCGTCACAGCGGCGCCGAGCCGAGCACACTCCACGGCCACGGACCCGGAGCCCGCGCCGACGTCCCAGACCAGGTCGCCCAGCCGCGGCCCGAGCCGGGCCAGCGCCAGCGCCCGCACCTCGAACTTGGTGATCATCGAGTCGCGGTGGGCGAAGTCCCCTTCGTCCAGGGCCCATCCGGCGGGCCCGGGCGGCGACCCGGCGACCGACCGCACGCCGCCCACCGCCCGCGACTCGTCCAGGCACAGCACCACACTCACCGCCGGCCCCCAGTCACGGCCCGCGGCCTCGCCCGGAGTCACCCGTTCCACGCGCTCGTCCGCGGAACCCAGCGCGGAGGCGACCACCAGGACACGCGCGTCGTCCCCGAGCGCGGCCCCCAGTTCCGCCGGCCCCGCCCCCGGCCCCGTCAGCACGGCCGCCTTCGGCCGCGCCCGGCACACCTGCACCGCCGTACGCAGGTCACGGCCGTGCGCGCTGACGACGACGGCGTCGTCCCACGGCACCCCGAGCCGCGCGAAGGCCGCGGCGACGGACGACACCCCCGGCCGGACATCCAGCCGCTCCGCGCCGAACCGCTCGGCCAGCACCCGGACGATCCCGAAGAACCCGGGATCCCCCGAGGCCAGCACGACGACAGGGTTCTGCTTGTCCAGGTGCCGTTCGATGGCGTCCAGCGCCGGCGCCAACGCACCGAGGACGACCTGCTCGGCGCCCTCCGGAACCGGCGCGGCCAACAGATGCCGCCGACCGCCCACGACCAGCCGGGCACCGGCCAGCACGTCCGCCGCGACCGGCGCCCCCGTCCCCGCCCCGACAACGGTGATCACGTGCTCGCACCCCGTGAGCGCAGCGCCTTGCGGGCCTCCGGGTCGGCCTTGCGGTAGCCGTGGAAGTGACCGGGGTGGTAGAGGTGCGAACGCGTGCCGTGCGCGTCGAGCGCCGGACCGACCAGGAACAGGGTGTGCTTCCAGAGCTTGTGCTCCTTGACCGTCTCCTCCAGCGTGCCGATCGTGCACTTCACCACCAGCTCCTCCGGCCAGGTCGCCTGGTAGGCGACGACGACCGGCGTGGTCGTCGGATAGCCGCCCTCCAGCAGCTCCCGCACGAGCTGCCCGCTGCGGGCGGCGGACAGGAAGATCGCCATGGTGGTGCCGTGCTTGGCGAACTCCCGCACCTCCTCCCCGGGCGGCATCGGCGTCTTGCCGCCGCCGAGCCGGGTGAGCACGACGGACTGCGCGACCTCGGGGATCGTCAACTCGCGCTGGGCGAGCGCGGCGACGGCGGAGAAGGCGGAGACACCGGGAACGACCTCGGTCTCGACGCCGATCCGCGCACACCGGTCGAGCTGCTCCTGCGTACCGCCCCACAGGGCGGGATCGCCGGAGTGGATCCGGGCCACCTTCAGCCCTTGTTCACGCGCCCGCTCGTACACCGCGACGACGTCCTCCAGCGACATCGTCGCCGAGTCGAGGATCTCCGCGCCCTCGCGCGCGTGCTGGAGGACCTCCGCCTGGACCAGGCTCGCCGCCCAGATCACCACGTCCGCCTCGGCGATGGCACGCGCGGCACGGAACGTCAGCAGATCGGCGGCGCCGGGGCCGGCACCGACGAAGGTCACCTTGCCGGTGGGGGCATCGGCCATGGGAATCGGTCCTCTCCTACGAAGTACTACGGACAGAGCCGCGCCGCGTGCTCACGGCCGGACGGCACTGCCGGATGTGCGTGAACGGGACGGCTTGATCGGATACCAAGAGCACATGGCGGTCTTCGTCGCGCTCGGCGCGTTTCTGATGACGCTGGCGGGCGGCTGGACGGCACTGCGCGTGACCGACCGCCGCCATCTGGTGCTGGGCCTGGCAGGCGGCCTGATGCTGGGCGTGGTCGGCCTGGACCTGCTGCCGGAGGCGCTGGAGGCGGCCGACACGGAGGTGCTCGGCGTACCCGTGGCCCTGCTCCTCTTCGTGGCCGGTTTCCTGCTGGCCCATCTGGTGGAACGCCTGCTTGCGGTGAGGCAGGCGGCCCACGGCGCCGAAGAGATCGACGGTCGTACGCCCGAAGTCGGCCTGACGGCGGCCGCCGCGATGGTCGGCCACAGCGCCATGGACGGCGTGGCGATCGGCGCGGCCTTCCAGGTGGGCGGAGGCATGGGCACCGCGGTCGCGCTGGCCGTCGTCGCCCACGACTTCGCGGACGGCTTCAACACGTACACGATCACGAGCCTGTACGGGAACGCCCGGCGCCGGGCGATCGCCATGCTGGTCGCGGATGCCCTGGCCCCCGTGGTGGGCGCGGCGTCCACGCTCCTGTTCACGATCCCGGAGCCGATGCTCGGCGGCTATCTCGGCCTCTTCGCCGGCGCGCTCCTGTACCTCGCGGCGGCCGAGATCCTCCCGGAGGCTCACCACGAGCACCCCGCCCGCTCGACCGTGCTGTGCACGATCGCGGGCGCGGCGTTCATCTGGCTGGTGGTGGGCGTAGCCGAATGATCTGGGGGGTGTCACAGCTTGCCGCCCCGCCGGCCGTCCCGCGGCGCGGGCGCGATGAGCGTCGACAGGTAGGGGAGAGGCGCACCGTCGAGTTCGGCGGCCGACCGCACGGACTCCTCGGGCAACCCGAGCGCAGACCCCCATACGGCGTCGTCGATCCGCCCGGTCTCCCGCAACGCCTCGGCCACCTCCCGCGCCTGCCGCCCGAACTTGTAGGCGACGACGGTACCGGGCCCGTTCAGCGCGTCCTTGAGCACGGCGGACCCCGCGGTCACGGGCACCAGCGTGAGCGGCTCGGTCCCCTCCGTCAGCACGGCCCCCGAACGCGCGGCGAGGTCCTGCATGGCGGTGATCCCGGGCACGGTCTCGACGACGACACCGGGCACCGACTCGGCGATGGTCTGCGCGAGATAGGTGAAGGTGGAGTACACGTTCGGGTCCCCGATGGTCGCGAAGGCCACGGCGCCGTACTGCTTCAGCAGCCCGGCGACCCGCTCACCCGCCGCGTTCCACGCGGCCTCCCGCCGCGCCCGGTCGCTGCGCTCGTTGAGCGCGAACACGACCCGGACGACCTTCTCCTCGGGCACGTAGTGCAACACGGTCGCCTCCGCCCGGCCGCGCTCACCCCCATCTTTTCCATCAAATGAAGCCATGACCGGTACGACGACCACGTCGGCGGCGCGCAGGGCATTGACGCCCTTGACGGTCACCAGCTCGGGATCACCGGGCCCGACCCCGACTCCGATCAGCCTGCTGCTCATGACGTCCGGCACCTCTCCACGAACCGACGGGCGACACCGGGCTCGGACGCCCAATGCGTGTGCAGATAACTCGCGTGCACACCTCGCTGTACGAAACCTTCGACCCGCCGCCGCGGTGCCCGCACACCCCAGGCGGGAGCGGCCCCCGACCCGGGCTCGACGACCGTCCGATGAAACTCGTGCCCCCGCATCCGAGTCCCGGCCACCGCGAGCACACTGTCACTCACGGCCACCGCGTCCCGGTACCCGAGGGTGAGCCGCTCGCTCATACGGGCGGTGGCGTCGAGCACGCCGCACATGGGCCGCCCGTCGAGCTCACGGCAGAGATAGAGCAGCCCGGCACACTCGGCGGCAACAGGAGAGCCGGCCTCCGCGAGAGCGACAACGTCCTTGCGGAGGCCCTCGTTGGCGGACAGCTCGGCGGCGTACACCTCGGGGAACCCGCCGCCGATGACCAACCCCCGGGTACCGTCCGGCAGTTGCTCGTCGCGCAGGGGATCGAAGGGGACGACTTCGGCACCGGCGGCGGTGAGCAGTTCGGTGTGCTCGGCGTAGGAGAAGGTGAAGGCGGGACCGCCGGCGACGGCGACGGTCACTCTTGAACCGGGTCCCGCTGTACTCAGCCCGTCCCGCACTTCCGAGCGCCGGTTCGTTGAACTCAGCCCGTCCGGCGTTTGAGGACGAGGCCCGTTCAGGGCCGACAGCGGGGGTCTGGGGGCGGCAGCCCCCAGGGACGGGACGGGAAGGGGCGGAGGGGGCGCCGCATCCATCAGCGGCTCCGCCGCGGGAGCCAAGACCTCAGCCGCATCCCACACCGCACACGACAACGCACCCGCGCTCCGCGCCAGCGCGACCAGCGCCTCCAGATCGCACCCCGCACTCACCTGCGCGGCCATGGCAGCAACAGCCTCCACTGCCTCAACCCGCCGCTCGGCAACAGGCACCAACCCCAGATGCCGCGACGGCGTATCCACCTGAGCCGCCCGCCGCAACACCCCCAACACCGGCACCCCCACCGACTCCAACGCCTCCCGCAGCAACTCCTCATGCCGGTCCGACGCGACCTTGTTCAGAATCACGCCCCCGACCCGCACCTCCGGATCCCAGGACGCGAACCCGTGCACCAGCGCCGCCACCGACCGAGACTGCGACGAGGCGTCCACGACAAGAACCACCGGCGCCCGCAGCAACTTCGCCACATGAGCCGTGGACGCCAGTTCACCTTCCCCCGCGGCCCCGTCGTACAGCCCCATCACGCCCTCGACCACGGCGATGTCACACCCACGCGCCCCGCGCACAAACAGCGGCCCGACCAACTCCGGCCCACACAGATACGCGTCGAGATTCCGCCCCACCCGCCCGGTGGCGAGCGCGTGGTACCCGGGATCGATGTAGTCCGGCCCCACCTTGTGCGGAGACACGGCAAGCCCCCGCGCGGCGAACGCGGCCATCAACCCCGTGGCAACGGTGGTCTTGCCACTGCCCGACGAGGGCGCGGCAATGACCAGCCGAGGGACGGAGGCGTTCACCACTCGATGCCCCTCTGCCCCTTCTGCCCGACGTCCATCGGATGCTTGACCTTTGACATGTCGGTCACGAGATCCGCGAAGTCGACGAGCTTCTCGGGCGCGTTCCGCCCCGTGATCACGACATGCTGGTTCCCGGGCCGATCCCGCAGCACGGAGACGACCTCATCGGTGTCGACCCACCCCCAGTGCATCGGATAGGCGAACTCGTCCAGCACATACAGCCGGTACGTCTCGGCCGCCAGGTCCCGCTTGACCTGTTCCCAGCCCTCGCGGGCCTTCTCCTCGTTGTCCATCTGGTCGTCGCGCTGCACCCACGACCAGCCCTCGCCCATCTTGTGCCAGTCGACGGACCCGCCCTCACCGCTGGCCCCCAGCACCCGCAGCGCGTTCTCCTCGCCGACCTTCCACTTCGCCGATTTGACGAACTGGAACACCCCGATCGGCCATCCCTGGTTCCAGGCGCGCAGAGCGAGCCCGAAGGCGGCGGTGGACTTGCCCTTCCCGACGCCCGTGTGCACGACGACAAGAGGCCGATTCCGCCTCTGCCGAGTCGTCAGCCCATCGTCCGGAATCACACTCGGCTGTCCCTGCGGCACTACGCGGCCCTCCTCGAATTACCCTGAACTTCCTTGACCAGCCCGGCGATCGAGTCCGCCCGCAGCTCGTCCAACGTCACCGCCGTACCGCCCAGTTCACCCGCGAGCTGCCCGGCGAGCCCGAGCCGTACGGGCCCCGCCTCACAGTCCACGACCACGGAGGCGATCTGCTCGGCCGCGAACAACCGAGCCGCACGCGAAGCGAGGGCGACGGGCTCGGGCCCCCCGGTCGCCCGCCCGTCCGTCACGACGACCATGAGCGCCCGCCGCGCGGGATCCCGCAACCGCTCCACCCGCAGCACGTCGTGGGCCTTCAGCAACCCGGTCGCGAGCGGCGTGCGCCCGCCGGTGGGCAGCGACTCCAACCGGACCGCCGCCGCGTCCACCGACGAGGTGGGAGGCAGGGCGACATCGGCCGAGGCCCCCCGGAACGTCACCAGCCCCACCTTGTCCCGCCGCTGATACGCGTCCAGCAACAGCGACAGCACGGCCCCCTTCACCGCGCTCATCCGCTGCCGGGCAGCCATCGAGCCGGAGGCATCGACGACGAAAAGCACGAGATTCCCCTCGCGCCCCTCCCTGGTCGCCTGCCGCAGATCGTCCCGCCGGACCACCAGCCCCGGTCCCGACCGCCCCCGCGCCCGCTGATGCGGCGCCGCCGCCTGCACGGTCGCCGCCAGATGCAGCTTGGTCAGCGTGCCTAGGGGCCGCCGAGCCCCGGTGGTCCGACCGTGCTCGGTCCGCGCCCGCGAACGCCGCCCGGCGGCGCCCTCACCGAGCCCCGGCACGCTCAGCACCTTCGTCCGGAAGGGCTCACCGGCCCGCGCGGGCTGCTGCTCACCCGCCCCGCCCCCGGAAGACTGCGGCTCCCCGCCCTCTCCGGCCTCGGGCCGCGCGCCGGTGTCGCCCCCTTCAGGCCCCTCAGACCCATCAGGCCCCTCCGAAGGCGGCTGCCCACCACCCCCACCCGGCCCGTCCGGATCCGGATCGTCGTCGTCCTCGCTCTGTCCCCCGAACTCCTCCAGCGTCTCGTCGAGTTTGTCCTCGTCCAGCCCCGGCGCGTCGAAGGGATTACGACGCCTGCGGTGCGGCAGCGCGAGCAGCGCGGCCTGCCGCACGTCCTCGGCGAGCACGTCGGTCCGCCCGGCCCAGGCCGCCAGCGCGGTAGCGGTCCGGGCCATCACGATGTCGGCCCGCATCCCGTCCACCTCGAAGGCCGCGCAGGTGGCCGCGATCTGCCGCAGCGCCCCGTCGCCCAGCCGCACCGACGGCAGCAGCTCCCGCGCCGCCACGATCCGCGCCCGTACGGCGGCCTCCTCGTCCGCCCACCGCGATGCGAAGCCGGCCGGGTCGTCGTCGTAGGCGAGCCGCCGCCGTACGACCTCTACGCGCTGGTCGGGCTCCCGTGAGGCCGCGACCTCGACGGTCAGCCCGAAACGATCGAGCAATTGGGGGCGCAATTCACCTTCCTCGGGATTCATGGTCCCGACGAGAAGGAACTTCGAGGCATGCCGTACGGAGACGCCCTCCCGCTCCACGTACGACGCGCCCATCGCGGCCGCGTCCAGCAGCAGGTCGACCAGATGGTCGTGGAGGAGGTTGACCTCGTCGACGTAGAGGATCCCGCGGTGGGCGTCGGCGAGCAGGCCGGGTTCGAAGGCCTTCACGCCCTCGGACAGGGCACGCTCGATGTCCAGCGCACCCACGAGCCGGTCCTCCGAGGCGCCGACCGGCAGCTCGACCATGCGCGCGGGCCGCCGGACCCCGGCCCCCGACTCGTGCGGCCCGTCCGGGCACGCGGGGTCGGGCGAGCCGGGGGCGCACGAGAAACGGCACCCGGGCACGACAGGCACCTCCGGCATGAGCGCCGACAGCGCGCGTACGGCCGTCGACTTGGCGGTGCCCTTCTCGCCCCGCACCAGCACACCACCGACCGCCGGGGACACGGCGTTCAGCAGCAGCGCGAGCCGCAGGTCGTCCTGGCCGACGACGGCCGTGAACGGAAACGGGATACTCACTTGTCCTCGCCCTCCAAGTCGCCTTCCAGCTCCAGGTAGGTGGCCCGCAGCCGCTCCAACGTGTCCGCGTCCGGCTCGGCCCACAGGCCCCGGTCGGCGGCCTCGAGGAGCCGCTCGGTGATGCCGCGCAGCGCCCACGGGTTGGACTTCTTCATGAAGTCCCGGTTCTCCGGGTCGAAGACGTACTCCGCGCTGAGCTTCTCGTACATCCAGTCGTCCACGACCCCTGCCGTGGCGTCGTATCCGAAGAGATAGTCGACGGTCGCCGCCATCTCGAAGGCGCCCTTGTAGCCGTGCCGTCGCATCGCCGCCATCCAGCGCGGGTTGACCACGCGGGCGCGGAAGACGCGGTGGGTCTCCTCGCCAAGGGTGCGGGTCTTCACCTGGTCGGGGGTCGCCGAGTCACCCACGTAGGCCTCGGGGCTCGCCCCCGTCAGGTGCCGCACCATCGCGACCATGCCGCCGTGGTACTGGAAGTAGTCGTCGGCGTCGACGAGATCGTGCTCACGCGTGTCGACGTTCTTCGCCGCCACCGCGATCCGCTTGAACGCCGTCTCCATGTCCCCGCGCGCCGCCCGCCCGTCGAGCCCGCGCCCGTAGGCGTACCCGCCCCACACCGCGTACACCTCGGCGAGGTCGGCGTCCGACCGCCAGTTCCGCGCGTCGATCAGCGGCAGCAGCCCGGCCCCGTAAGCCCCCGGCTTGGACCCGAACACACGAGCCGTGGCCCGCCGCCGGTCCCCATGCTCGGCGGCATCCTCGTCCACGTGCGCCCGCACGAAGTTCGACTCGGCGGGCTCCTTCAGCTCCGCCACCGCCCGTACCGCGTCGTCGATCAGGCCCACCACGTGGGGGAACGCGTCCCGGAAGAAGCCGGAGATCCGGACCGTGACATCGATGCGCGGCCGCCCGAGCTCCTCCAGCCCGACGACCTCGAAGCCCGTCACCCGCCTCGACGCGTCGTCCCACACCGGGCGGCAGCCCAGCAGCGCCAGGATCTCCGCGATGTCGTCGCCCTGGGTGCGCATGGCCGACGTACCCCACACCGTCAGGCCGACCGACTTCGGGTACTCACCGTTGTCGGCCAGGTACCGCTGCACGAGCGAGTCGGCGAGCGACTGCCCGACCTCCCAGCTCAGCCGGGACGGAATGGCCTTGGGGTCGACGGAGTAGAAGTTCCGGCCGGTCGGCAGCACATTGACCAGCCCACGCGTCGGCGAGCCGGACGGACCGGCCGGGACATAGCCACCCTCGAGCGCCTTGAGGATGTGCCCGATCTCGTCGGTCGTCCTCTCCAGCCGTGGCACGACCTCCCGGCACGCGAACTCCACCACCGCGACGGCATCGGGGAGTTCGGTGCCGAGGACCTCCCGGACGAGAGCCGGTGCGGCCGCGACGTCCCACGCCCGCGCCTCCATGCCCTCCGCGACCCGTCGGCACAGCTGCTCCAGCAGGTCGATCGCGTCGGCGGCCGTACGCGCCGGGCCCTGGACGAGATCCGTCAGCTCCACCGGGACCTTGACCGGTGTCCCCGGCTCGGCGAGCAACTCCTTCTCCACCAGCCCGAAATGAGCCGCCAGACAGGCCCTGAGGCCCGGCAGCGCGTTGGCCTGCCCGCCCCACACCTGCGAGGCGCGCAGCACCGCGAGGACGAGGTTCACGCGTGGTTCGCCGACCGGTCCGCCGCCCAGAATGTGGAGCCCGTCGCGGATCTGCACGTCCTTGATCTCGCACAGATAGCCGTCGATGTGCATGACGAACTCGTCGAACGCCTCGTCGTCCGGCTGCTCGTCGACATGCAGGTCGTGATGCAGCTCGGCCGCCTTCACCAGCGTCCAGATCTGCGCGCGCACGGCCGGCGCCTTCGTCGGGTCCAGGTCGGAGACGAGCGCGTACTCGTCGAGGAGCTGCTCCAGCTTGGCCAGGTCGCCGTAGGTGTCGGCACGCGCCATCGGCGGCACCAGGTGGTCGACGACGGTGGCGTGCCCGCGCCGCTTGGCCTGGGTGCCCTCGCCGGGATCGTTGACGATGAAGGGGTAGATGAGGGGGAGCTCCCCGAGCACGGCGTCCGGCGCGCAGCCCCCGCTGAGCCCGAGCCCCTTGCCCGGCAGCCACTCCATCGTGCCGTGCTTGCCCATGTGGACGACGGCGTCGGCGCCGAAGCTGTTCTCCAGCCACCTGTACGCGGCCATGTAGTGGTGGGACGGCGGCATGTCCGGGTCGTGGTAGATCGCGATCGGGTTCTCGCCGAAGCCGCGCGGCGGCTGGATCATCACGACGACGTTCCCGAACTGGAGGGACGCGAGGACGATGTCGTCCCCGTCGACGTACAGGCCGCCCGGCGGCTCACCCCACGCCTCCAGCATCGCCTCCCGCAGCTCCGGGTCGAGCTTGTCGAACCACGCCCGGTAGTCGGCGAGCGGCACGCGCGCGGGGGCGGAGGCCAGCTGCTCCTCGGTCAGCCACTCGACGTCGTGGCCGCCGGCCTCGATGAGCCGGTGGATCAACTCGTCGCCGTCGGACGGGTATGCGGTGACCTCGTATCCCGCGTCCCGCAGCGCGTCCAGCACTCGCACCGCCGAGGCGGGCGTGTCCAGGCCGACCGCGTTGCCGACCCGCGAGTGCTTCGTCGGGTACGCGGTGAAGACGAGCGCGAGCTTCTTCTCGGCGTTCGGCTTGTGCTTCAACTCCGCGTGGCGTACGGCGATCCCGGCGACCCGCGCGGCCCGCTCCGGGTCGGCGACGTACACCGGGACCTCGTCCGGACCCTGCTCCTTGAAGGAGAACGGCACGGTGATCAGCCGCCCGTCGAACTCCGGGATGGCGACCTGCATCGCCGCGTCCATGGGGGAGAGGGCGGCGTCCGACTCCTCCCAGGCGCTCCGCGAGGAGGTCAGACACAGCCCTTGCAGCACAGGCACGTCGAGGTCGGCGAGCGCCCCGATGTCCCACGCCTCCTCGTCACCGCCGGCCGACGCCTGCGAGGCGTGCGTGCCGCCGGCGGCGAGAACGGTGGCGACGAGGGTGTCTGCCTTGCCGAGGAGCTCGTAGAGCCCGGGGTCGGCACCGCGCAGCGAACCGCAGTACACGGGGAGGGCGTTGGCGCCCCTCGCTTCGATCGCGTCGCACAGCGTGTCCACGAAGGCGGTGTTGCCGCTGAGTTCGTGGGCGCGGTAGAAGAGCACTCCGACGGTCGGGCGCCCCTGTGCGAACGCGGGCGAGCCATGGACGCCGTACTCGGGCATCTTCTGCGGCTCGACGAACCCCTCACCGGTCAGCAGCACGGTGTCCGACAGGAACCGCGCCAGCTCGGTCAGGTTGGCCGGCCCGCCCTCGACGAGATACCGCAGCGCCTCCGCCACGACCCCCGCCGGCACGGACGACTCGGCCATCAACTCGGCGTCGGGTACGGCCTCTCCGCCCAGCAGCACGGTCGGGATCCCGGACGCCTTCAGCGCGGCGAGCCCGTCCTCCCAGGCGCGCTTGCCACCGAGCAGTCGTACGACGGCGATGTCCGCGCCCGCGATGAGGGAGGGCAGCTCGCCCTCGACGTCCACGCGGGTCGGGTTGCCGATCCGGTAGGAGGCACCGGAGGCGGCCCGGGCCGCCAGCAGATCCGTGTCGGCGGTCGACAACAACAACACTGTGCTCATGCGGGCGCTCCCGGTGGAATGAAAGGCAGTCCTTGCGGCGCGCCCGACTCGATGAGCCGCCACAGCGCGTCCGTGTCCGCGTGCTGTTCGATCAGGTCGCCGAGCCGGTCGAGCTGCTCCTCGCGCAGCGCGGCGAACGAGGTGTCGGCGGCCGGTGCGAACCGGCGGCCCGCGGCGGCCGCCACCTCGCGCAGGAAGGCCCGCCGGAAACCGTCCGACTCCAGCGAGCCGTGCCAGTGCGTGCCCCAGGTCTGGCCGACCCGGCAGCCGTCGAGGAAGGCTTCCCCGCCGGTGACATCGGCGACCCCGTGATGGATCTCGTACCCCGCGACCGGCTCGCCGAGGGCCTCGCCGACGGGCCGCGTGAGGGTCTTCTCGCGGGCGAACCGCACGCGCACGGGGAGGATCCCGAGCCCGTCGACCTGCCCCTGCCGGCTCTCGACCTCGTCCTCGATGTGCTCGCCGAGGATCTGGAAGCCGCCGCAGATGCCGAGGACGGGCCTCTGCTCGGCGGACCTGCGGACGACGGCCTCGGCCAGCCCCCGCTCCCGCAGCCACTCCAGTGCCCGTACGGTTCCGCGGGTCCCGGGAATCACCACGAGGTCGGCGTCGGCCAGTTCTTCCGGCCGGTCCACGAACCGCACGACGACACCGGGTTCGGCGGCGAGGGCGTCCACGTCGGTGAAGTTGGACATCAGCGGGACCGCACAGACCGCGACGCGCAGCACGTCCTCGCCGACGGGCGGGGCGACGACCGACTCCCTGACCGTCCCCCGCAGGGCTGTATTTGATTTGAAAGCGGGCCTGAGCCCGTCCTCCTCGTCGATGCCGAGCCCGTGCCGGAAGGGCAGGACGCCGTAGGTCCGCCGCCCGGTGAGCCCGTGCAGCATGTCGAGCCCCGGCTCCAGCAGCGAGACATCGCCCCGGAACTTGTTGACGAGGAACCCGGCGACAAGCTCCTGGTCCTCCCGCGAAAGCAGCGCGACGGTCCCGAAGAAGGAGGCGAAGACACCCCCACGGTCGATGTCACCGACCACCAGCACGGGCAGCCGCGCGTTCCGCGCGATCCCCATGTTCACGATGTCGGTCCGCCGCAGATTGATCTCGGCAGGGCTGCCGGCCCCCTCACAGATCACCGCGTCATACGTGCCCCGCAACTCCGCGAGACAGTCCAGCACGGTCCCGAGGAGCCTCTGCTGCCGCCCGCCGTGATACCCGCGCGCGCTCAACTCGCCCACCGGCTTCCCCAGAAGCACCACCTGGCTGCTCTGCTCGCCTCCCGGCTTGAGCAGCACGGGATTCATCAGCGCGGTCGGCTCGACGCGACAGGCCTGCGCCTGCATGGCCTGCGCCCGCCCGATCTCCGCGCCCTCCCGCGTCACGAACGAGTTGAGGGACATGTTCTGCGCCTTGAAGGGCGCCACCTTGACCCCCTGCCGCACCAGCCACCGACAGATCCCGGCGGTGACGACACTCTTGCCGGCGTCGGAGGTGGTACCGGCGACGAGAAGCCCACCGCCGGTCATGAGACACGCCCCGTTCGGTACTGCTGCGCCGGGTGCTGCGCGACCCGCCCCCGCGGTACCGCACCTGCCGCACTCACTCCGAGAGCCAGCCAACCAACCAGCCGCGACACTCGAACAGCCCGCTCGATGTCCCCGACTTGCACAGAACGCCCCTCCTCATTGAGCACGGGCCGATGCTCAACCCGCCCCGCATAAGACAACGTCCCGCCCAGCCGCACGCCCAGCGCCCCCGCGAACGACGCCTCCACAGGCCCGGCGTTGGGACTCGGGTGCTTCGCCGCGTCCGCCCGCCAGGCGCGTACGGCACCCCGCGGATCCGGACCCGCCACCGCCGCGAGTACGGCGGTCAGCCGCGCTCCGGGCCACCCCGCGACGTCGTCGAGCCGCGCGGAAGCCCACCCGAACCTGCGGTACTTGGTCGACCTGTGGCCGACCATCGCGTCAAGGGTGTTCACGGCCCGAAACCCGAGCAGCCCCGGCACCCCACCGACTGCCCCCCACACCAGCGCCCCCACCACCGCGTCGGACGTGTTCTCGGCGACGGACTCCACCACGGCCCGGGCGATCCCGTCGGCGTCGAGCGCCTGCGGATCCCGCCCGCACAGATGCGGCAGCCGCGCCCGGGCCCCCTCCACGTCCCCCGACTCCAGGGCACGCCCGATGGCCCGGGCCTCCCGGGCGAGCGAAGTCCCGCCGACGACGGCCCAGGTGGCGGCGCCGGTCAGCGCGACGGAGGCGGCAGGGGAGGGACGTACGGCACGAGCGGCCACGGCCCCGAGCGCGGCGGCGCCACCGGCACACACGACGGCGTGCAGCGCACCCCACCCCCGGTGGTCCCGCCACAACACCCGCTCCACGGCACCCGCGGCCCGCCCGAACACGGCGACCGGATGCCCACGGCGAGGATCACCGAGAAGCAGGTCACCGAGGAGGCCGGCGGCGGCGCCGTACGCGAAGACGCGATCGGCCCGCATCGGCTCAGCCGACCGCGGGGTCAGACGACGCGTTGGTACTGGACCTCAATCGGCAGCCGAGCATGGCGATATGTCCTCACTCAGGGTGTCCACGCCCTGGTTCGACGAGACCGGCGGTGAGAGTTCCTGGCTCCCGGGGCTTCCTACCCCGGTGACAGTGGCGGGACCGCGCCGGATTCTCACCGGCTTCCTCTCCTGCCGCCGTACATGGCCCCGGCAGTCCACCACGCGGTTGGAAGGGCCGTCAACTTGCCGTTGACCTGCGACGGGAGAGTGTGCGAAGGCCCACACACGCGTGAGGTGCGGGACGGTGATCCGTCCCGCACCTCGACTGCGCTCGCGTGCTGTGCGTCAGGCCACGATCAGATGGATCCCGTACGCCACCGCCGCCGCGCACGCCGCGAAGCAGGCGTACGCCCCGGTCACCGCCAGCGCGGCCGAGCCTCCCCGGGCCGCCGCCCGCTCCTGTCGCGAGAGGCCGGTGATGCCGAGGGTGAACAGGGCCACCAGGGCCACGGTGACCGCGAGGCTGACGCCGAAGACGGAACCGAGAGCCGCCCAGTCGATCTTCATGCTTCTTCTTCCTTGAGTAACTGTCCTTGAGAAACCGGGTGGGGATCAGACGGTGGCTTGCGAACGCGTCGGCTCGGAGGCCGAGGCCGAGGCCGGGACGGTGGCCGTGAGGTCCTCGGTCACCGTGCCCGCAGGCGGCGGGGTCACGGCCGCGATCGCCGTGGTCACCACGCCGGCCGGCTCCTCGCGGTCGTTCAAATCGCTGGAGTTGACGTTCGTGTGGTCGACGACCTCGCGGCGCGAGACCTTCCAGATCGCGGCGCTGGAGGCGACGAGGAAGACGGCGACGACGGCCGTACCCCAGTCGCCGAGGCCCGTCACGTACTCGGCGAGCGCGCCGACGAGGGCGGCGGCGGGGAGCGTGAGACCCCAGGCGACGAACATGCGCGTCGCCGTGGACCAGCGGACGACCCCGCCCTTGCGGCCGAGGCCCGCGCCCATCACCGCGCCGGAGACGGAGTGCGTGGTGGAGAGGGAGAAGCCGAGGTGGGAGGAGGCCAGGATGACCGTGGCCGCGCTGGTCTGGGCGGCGAAGCCCTGCTGCGGCTGGAGGTCGGTCAGGCCCTTGCCCATGGTGCGGATGATGCGCCAGCCGCCGAGGTAGGTGCCGAGCGCGATGGCGAGGCCCGCGGAGAGGATGACCCACAGGGGCGGGTCGGAGTCGGGGGCGACGGCGCCGCCGGCGACCAGGGCGAGGGTGATGATGCCCATCGTCTTCTGTGCGTCGTTCGTGCCGTGGGCCAGGGAGACCAGGCCGGCGGAGGCGATCTGGCCGGTCCGGTAGCCCTTCTCGGCGGCCTTGCCGTCGGCCTTCTTGCCCAGCCGGTAGGAGAGTCGGGTGGCGAGCATCGCCGCGAGACCCGCGACCAGCGGGGCCGCTATCGCCGGAATCAGGACCTTGGTGACCAGCGCGTCACCGTGGACGGCGCCCATGCCGGCCGAGGCGATGGTGGCGCCGATCAGACCGCCCATGAGGGCGTGCGAGGAGCTGGAGGGCAGGCCCACCAGCCAGGTCAGCAGATTCCAGAGGATGGCGCCGACCAGCGCGGCGAAGATGACCTCGGGACGGATGCCGGTCTCGTCGACGAGACCTTTGGAGATCGTGTTGGCGACCTCCACGGAGAGAAAGGCGCCTACAAGGTTCAGTACGGCGGACATGGCCACCGCGACCTTGGGCTTGAGCGCACCGGTCGAGATGGTCGTGGCCATCGCGTTGGCGGTGTCGTGGAAACCGTTCGTGAAATCGAACGCGAGCGCGGTTACTACCACAATCGCGAGGATCAGCGAGAAGTTTTCCATTTACCCAGGCAATCGTTCGAGGTCATTGGCCGGACGAACGTAGGTAACCTGAATGAACGGAAGATGAACTGAGGAGGGCTGCAGGGTGTCCGGGGGTGACGGTTCTCGCACCGCCGAGCTCCCTTTCCGCCCCGCGGCCCAGGCGCCGCACGGCTAGTAGCCTCGGGCAAACTTTCTCAGCTGGGTCAGGGATCCGTTGAAGAGATTCTGGTCACCCGGCAGACTGCCGCCGTTGTCGTACTGCCAGATCGTCCAGGCCGGCCACCCGGCCGGCAGTGCCCCCGCGTCCGCGGAGTTGTAACGGGCCACCCATAAGGCGTGGTTCGAGGCGAAGGCGCGGCTGCGGCCGGTGCACGTGTTCCACCAGTGGGCGGTGGTGTAGATCACCGGACGGCGGCCGGTGCGCCGCTTGACCTCGTCGCTGAACGACTTGATCCAGCTGACCATCTTCGCCTTGCTCAGGCCGTAGCACTTGTGCTTCTTGTCGTACGGGTTGTACTCGATGTCGAGCGCGGGCGGCAGCGTCCAGCCGTCCGCGGACCAGCTGCCGCCGTTGCGCACGAAGTGCGCCGCCTGTGCCCTGCCCGACGACCTGTTGGGCAGCGCGAAGTGGTACGCGCCGCGGATGATGCCCATGGTGCGGGCGCCGTTGTACTGCTGGCTGAAGTACGGGTTGCGGTAGGTGGTGGACTCGGTCGCCTTGACGTAGACGAACTTGGCGCCCTTGGACTTGGCCTTCTGCCAGTCGACGTTCTTCTGGTGGGAAGAGACGTCGTGTCCTTTGGGCGGGCTCGCGGCCGAGGCGGGTGTCTCGGCGAGCGCGATCCCCCCGGCGGTGAGAGCCGCCACGGACGCCGCTAAGGCGCGGCTGTGGCGGCGGGATGGTTTGCGATCACGGGCCATATGTCCCCCGGAATGGCGACGTGCACGACAAAATCTCCCAGAGATTACTGGAAGATCATCGGATCTTCGACGATCTCTGGCCAAGCGATCGAAGAAGCCCATGTATGCCTATATGTGGCCTTTCGGAGGGCCCGATTCCGGCCTAAAGTGCCCCCGCCCGGCGGCCGGTTGACGCCGTGCCTGGCAGGATCGCCGCATGGCTGAGCAGCAGCGGGACCCTCGGGGCGTACGGGGTGCACGGGAGGGCGCACAGGATGTGCCGGAGTCGCGGGGGAGGGGTGTGCGCGCCGAGGAGGCGGACGCCTGGGAGGCGCTCGTCGCGACGGCCCGCCGGACCGTGTCCGACGGACTGGTCGTCGGCACCTCTGGCAACGTCTCGGTGCGCGTCGGCGACACCGTGCTGGTCACGCCGTCGGGCGTCCCCTACGACCGGCTCACGGCGGACGACGTCACCGGCGTCGACCTCGACGGCCGGCAGGTTCTCGGCGCCCTGGTCCCCACCAGCGAACTGCCCATGCATCTCGCCGTCTACCGCAACACCGACGCCCGCGCCGTCGTGCACACCCACGCCGTGCACGCGACGGCCGTCTCGACGCTCGTTCCCGAGCTCCCGGCGATCCACTACATGACCGTCGCCCTCGGCGGGCCCGTCCGGGTTGCCCCGTATGCCACGTACGGCACCGACGAGTTGGCCGAGAACATGCTCCACGCCCTCGCCGACCGCTCCGGCTGCCTTCTCCAGAACCACGGCACCCTCACCTACGGCGCCACCCTGGACCAGGCCTACGACCGCACGGCCCAGCTGGAATGGATGTGCCGCTTGTGGCTGACGGCGTCCGCGGTACCAGGGTTGTCACCGACGCTGCTGTCCGGGGCACAGCTGGCGGAGGTCGGGGAGCGGCTGCGGGGGTACGGGCAGCGGGGGTGAGGTTCCGCCGCGGCCTACGGGCAGGCGGCGCACCGGCCGACTCATCCCACAGACGGCGTCTCCCGACAGACGGCGTCTCCCGACAGGCGACGTCTCCCGACAGGCGGCGTCACTCCGAGCCGTCCTCCCGCTGGCCGGTTGCCACGTCCGACAGGACACTGGAGCCGTGCGCACTGTCAAAGCAACGGCCGCTGCCGTCTCCGCGGCCCTGGCGGCCGGTGCGGCGGGTATCGCCGCCGGCCGACTCGCCAGCGACGCCGCGCTCAAGGCGCCGCCGGGCCGACCCCTGCCCACCGAACCCCGGCTCACCGTGCACGCGACGGCCGCGGGCCGGATCGTCCTCACTCGTGACCTGGCCGCCCTGCGTCCCGGCGTCTACGGCCTCGGCGGCGACGGCTCGCACGCGGTCGTCGGGCCCGTCCTCGCCGCGGAGTCCCACTCCGCCGACACCGTCGTCCGCCGCCTGGAACGCGTCTCGCACGGCACCCTGAAGCCCGGCGACAAGGTCTGGCTCACCCCGAACCTGTACGTCGGCAACCCGAGCGCCGCCCTCGGCCTGGACCATGCCGACATCGACATCCCCGGCGAACTCGGCTCCCTGCCCGCGTGGTTCGTGCCGGGCGTCCGGGACACCTGGATCATCGCGGTGCACGGCCTGGGCACCACCCGCGAACACCCCATGAACGTCATGGAGTTCCTGCACCGCCACCGCTTCCCCGTACTCGCCCTCGCCTACCGCGGCGACCTCGGCGCACCCCGCCCGCCGGACGGACTGAACCATCTCGGCGAGACCGAGTGGCGCGACCTGGACGCGGCGATCGGCTACGCCGTCCGGTACGGCGCCCGCCAGGTCGTCCTGCTCGGCTGGTCCACCGGCGCCACCATGGCGCTGCGCGCCGCCGCGCACTCCGGCCTGCGCGAACGGATCTCCGGGCTCGTCCTGGACTCCCCGGTGCTCAGCTGGGAGACGACCCTGCGCGCCCTCGCCGCCGCCCGCCGCACACCGGGCGCCCTGCTGCCGCTCGCGGTACGCGCCGCGCAGGGCCGCACGGGCATGTACGGCGACCGCCTCGCCGACGCCGAGGCCGACACCGCCGACCGGCTCCTGACGCCGACCATGATCTTCCACGGCCCCGACGACAAGGTGGCCCCCTGGGACCACTCCCGCCGCCTCGCCGCCACCCGCCCCGACCGGGTCACCCTCCACACCGTGCACCACGCTCCCCACGCGGCCATGTGGAACGCCGACCCCAAGACCTACGAAGAGGCGATGCGCCGCTTCCTGACACCACTGATGTGACCCCCTTCACTGCCGCTTCCCGCCCCGCCGCGACGCTGCTCGGTCACGACGCACGTCCTCGGCGTACGTCCTCGGCGGCGCCGAAACCGGCCGTGTGCCCCGCTCGGCCCGCAGCGCACCCCGCTCGGCCCGCAGCGCACCCCGCTCGGCCCGCAGCGCACCCCGCTCGGCCCGCAGCGCACCCCGCTCGGCCCGCAGCGCACCCCGCTCGGCCCGCAGCGCACCCCGCTCGGCCCGCAGCGCACCCCGCTCGGCACGCAGCGCACCCCACTCGGCACGCCACTGCACTTCACCCCTCCCGCGCCACCCCCTCCGCTCCCGGTGCCGCAGGTTCCGTTTAACGCCGTACCACTGGCCTGATCTCAGCCTTCAGCCGCCCGCACGGGCCCGGCGTCGGCCCTCCCCGTCGCCCGCCGTGGCATTCCGTTTGGGTTTTCGGACCGTCAACCGGAAGACTGCACCCGTGACGTCCCGTATCCCGCGCGACTCCAGGCTTCGACTCGTCCGCCCGCGACCCCTGGCCGCCGCTCCCTCAGCTGTGAACCAGCGGCGCCCGCGCCGCCCCGCGCCCCGCCCCCCGGAGGGCACACCGGCCCCCGCGGAGCTGGCCAGAATGGCACGCTCCGGCCTGGCCGCCGCGGCCCGCGTCGCCCACTGGGCCGACGCCGCGCTGCGCCCCGTCCGCGACGGCGCGAACCCGGGCGGCAGGGGCACCCTCTCCGACGAGACCGCCGAACGCGCCGCCACCGACCTGGGCCTGACCCCGGCTCAGGTCCGCGCCGACTGGGACACCGCCCGCCTCGCCGGTCTCGTCGAGGTGCACGGCGACACCGCCCGCCCCGGCTGGCGGCTGCGCGCCTGGAACCGCGACGACAGCGCCGTACTGCGCGGCTGGGTCGCCCTCTTCGACGCCTGGTCGCTCGCCTGCCCGGAGCCGGCCGACCACGAGCCCGCCGCCCTCGCCGAGGTCGTCTCGGCCATGCCTCAGGTGCTCTCCTTCCTCCAGCTGTCCGCCGGCCCCGTCCCCGTGGAGCAGCTCCTCGACCTCCTGGAGCAGCGGGTCACCGAACTGCGCACCGAGCGCTGCGAAATCCCCTACGGACCGCAGCCCGAACCCACGGAGCACCAGGCCGCCGACGCCCCCCTCGCCCCCCTCCTCGACTGGGCCCTGCGCGCGCTCGCCTCCGTCGGCGCCCTCACCTACGGCGACGGGCAGGCCACGCTCACCCCGCTCGGCAGCTGGGCGGTCTGGGTCAAGCTGGAGCAGATCTGCGTCGCCGCCCAGAGCCCCGCCGGGAACATCGAGCAGGCGGCCGAGGACATGCTCCGCGGCTGCGCCCAGCTGCGCCCGAACGCGGCCCGCGCCGAGTACCGCGCCTGGCTCGCCGCCCGCCCCGTCGGCAGCGCCGTCACCGAGCTGCTCGACGCCGCCCGCGGCGAGGACGCCCTGCTGCGCGGCCTCGCCTTCGAGGCCCTGCGCGTCGTCGGCGCCCCCGCCGAGCCCGACGTCCGCTCCGTGGCCGACGATCCGACGCTGCGGCCCTACGCCCTGCTGTGGCTCGCCGAGCACGACGGCATCGACCCCGAGGACGCCCACGAGGTCCTCACCCGGGAAGAGGCCACCTGGCTCTGGGTCGACACCGCCGCCGCCGTCGCCGACCACGGCGAGGCCCCGATGCTGGTGCGGCACCTGGAGTCCGCGGTGCAGCCGACCGTCCCCTCGCTCCTCGACGAGGTGCGCGCCGTCGGCCACCCCCGCACCGTGCAGGTCCTGGTCGCCCTCGCCGCCGCACACCCCGACCCGGCCCTGGCGAAGGCCGTACGCCGCGCGGCCTTCCAGGTGCACACCGGGGGCAGTTGAACGCCCGGCGCTCAGCCCTCTATCTCGGGGGCGTACGTCCCGAAGCTCCAGATGTTGCCCTCGGAGTCCCGGGCCATGTAGTCCCGCGAGCCGTAGTCCTGGTCCGTCGGGGGCATCAGGATCTCCGCGCCGTGGTCCACGGCTCGCTGGTGATGTGCGTCGACGTCGTCCACGACGACGTACACCCCCACCGGGCCCGCGTCCTTCATCGCCGTGTCGAAGACACCGCCGCGGCCCTTGGAACCGAGCATCACCCCACCGTTGCCCTGCACCAGTTCGGCGTGCGTGACCGAGCCGTCCTCGTCTTCGTACACCGACAGCTCCGTGAAGCCGAAGGCCTCCGTGAGCTGCCGGATCGCCGCCTTCGCGTCCGCGTAGAGCAGGGTCGGGTAGATGCTCGGACGCCCGCCGCTCGTGCCTGCCATACCGATCACTCCTTCGTGATCCCTTGCCGGAACATCACCTGCTGCCCAGTCTCGCAGCGACCACTGACAACGCCCCGGCGATGATCCGAACGGGGGACCCGCCCCGATCGTGACTGCGCTCTGCGCCTGCGCTCCACTGGCGGCACACCGCGAAGGCCACGCCTTCGAGCCCGCGCGTGCCGTACGTCACTCCGGAGTACTGCTCATCGCCCAGCCCTGCACCGAAGCAGCAGCGGCTCTCCCCCGGACCGCCCAGCTCATCGCCGTCGACGACCTGGACCGCGTCACCCCGCACCGCAGACCATTCGGCAACGAAGTCGCCAAAGCCCGCCTCGAACACCCGAACACAGAAAAAGTGGTTGCACGGCCCCGTTAGACTTGGCCCATGGCCATTCTCCTCGCGCATTAGACGGCGGGAACGCCCTCAGCCGCCCATCCCGCCAACCACCCCGCCCTGGAGTCTGTCCGTGATCTCCGCATCCGGTATCGAGCTGCGCGCCGGTGCGCGCGTCCTCATCGAGTCCGCCACCTTCCGCGTCGCCAAGGGTGACCGCATCGGCCTGGTCGGCCGCAACGGCGCCGGCAAGACGACCCTCACCAAGTGCCTCGCCGGCGAGGGCATCCCCGCCGGCGGCACCATCACCCGCTCCGGCGAGGTCGGTTACCTCCCGCAGGACCCCCGCACCGGCGACCTCGACGTCCTCGCCCGCGACCGCATCCTCTCCGCGCGCGGCCTCGACGCACTGATCCGCAAGATGCGCGACAACGAACAGCGCATCGCAAACGGCCAGGGCGCGACCCGCGAGAAGGCGCTGCGCCAGTACGAGCGCCAGGAGACGGAGTTCCTCACCAAGGGCGGGTACTCCGCCGAGGCCGAGGCCGCCACCATCGCCGCCGCGCTCAACCTGCCCGACCGGGTGCTGGGTCAGCCGCTGCACACGCTCTCCGGCGGTCAGCGCCGCCGTGTCGAACTGGCCCGCATCCTCTTCTCGGACGCGGACACGCTGCTCCTCGACGAGCCGACGAACCACCTGGACGCCGACTCGATCATCTGGCTGCGCGACTACCTCAAGACCTACCGCGGCGGCTTCATCGTGATCTCCCACGACGCCGACCTGGTCGAGACAGTCGTCAACAAGGTGTTCTACCTGGACGCCAACCGCTCCCAGATCGACGTCTACAACATGGGCTGGAAGCTCTACCAGCAACAGCGCGAGGCCGACGAGAAGCGCCGCAAGCGCGAGCGGCAGAACGCCGAGAAGAAGGCCGCCTCCCTCAACGCGCAGGCCGACAAGATGCGCGCCAAGGCCACCAAGACGGTCGCCGCGCAGAACATGGCCCGCCGCGCCGAGCGCCTGCTCTCGGGCCTGGAGGCGGTCCGCAAGTCCGACAAGGTCGCCAAGCTGCGCTTCCCCGAGCCCGCGCCCTGCGGCAAGACCCCGCTGATGGCCGAGGGCCTGTCGAAGTCGTACGGCTCGCTGGAGATCTTCACCGACGTCGACCTGGCCATCGACAAGGGCTCCCGGGTCGTCATCCTCGGCCTCAACGGCGCCGGCAAGACCACCCTGCTGCGCCTGCTGGCGGGCGTGGAGCAGCCGGACACCGGCGCGGTCGTCCCCGGCCACGGCCTCAAGCTCGGCTACTACGCCCAGGAGCACGAGACCCTGGACCCCGACCGCACGGTCCTGGAGAACATGCGCTCCGCCAACCCCGACCTGGACCTGGTCGAGGTCCGTAAGACGCTCGGCTCCTTCCTGTTCTCCGGCGACGACGTCGACAAGCCCGCCGGGGTCCTCTCCGGCGGCGAGAAGACCCGCCTGGCGCTCGCGACCCTGGTGGTGTCCTCGGCGAACGTGCTGCTGCTGGACGAGCCGACCAACAACCTCGACCTGGCCAGCCGCGAGGAGATCCTCGGCGCGCTGCGCACCTACAAGGGCGCGGTCGTGCTGGTCACCCACGACGAGGGCGCCGTCCAGGCGCTCCAGCCGGAGCGGATCATCCTGCTGCCCGACGGCGTCGAGGACCTGTGGGGATCCGACTACGCGGACCTCGTCGCCCTCGCCTGAGCACCTGAGCAGAGGACGAGGATTCGGTCCGAGCTCCCGCGCACGACGGTCCGGCGGTCAACACCGCTTGATCGAAGAGGTGATCCACTGCGTTGATCCACTGCGTATGGATCATTCGGCCGATCCGTGATCCATCATCTGTGTGAGCTCTCCTCGTACCGAGGTGTGTCCTACATCAATTTCCCGGCCGGGCCCTTTATCGACAAGGGCTCGGCCGTGGCACGTCCCTGACCTGGCACTTCGCGAATTTACCCGTTCGGCGGTACGAACAAGGCAGGCTGGAATTACAGATTCCGCTTGTGGGGACCCGCTCCCGTCGTCAAAACCTTGTCTCACGGACCTTGCCGAATGGGTGGCCATGAAGGCCCGGAGGGGTGATCATGAGGAGACCAGAGCGCACTTCCCATGAGGAGGCACGGGTGGCCGAGACTCTGAAGAAGGGCAGCCGGGTAACCGGCGCCGCGCGCGACAAGCTCGCGGCAGACCTGAAGAAGAAGTACGACTCCGGTGCGAGCATTCGGGCGCTGGCCGAGGAAACCGGCCGCTCGTATGGCTTCGTACACCGGATGCTCAGCGAATCGGGCGTCACGCTTCGTGGGCGTGGCGGGGCGACGCGGGGCAAGAAGGCCGCATCGTCCTGAACCCGGGCGGCTCATCGGCTTCGATGGTGGCCACCCGGTCGGTCGGCTGATCGACCGGGTGGTTACTGTGCAGTCACTTAGCATCGCTCTGTTGACCGCACTCATCGGAGGCGCCCCATGGCTTCGCCCGACCAGGACGTTGTTCCCGAAGCACCAGTACCCGAAGTTCCAGTACTCGACAAGGACGGCGTGCGGCTCACCGTCGACGACGCGATCGCCACGGTGACGCTGACAAACCCGGCCAAGCGCAACGCCCAAAGCCCCGCTCTGTGGCGGGCGTTGGCCGAAGCCGGGCGGCTCCTTCCGGGGTCGGTCCGGGTCGTCGTGCTGCGTGCCGAGGGCAAGTCCTTCTCCGCCGGACTCGACCGGCAGGCGTTCACGCCCGAGGGCTTCGACGGCGAGCCGTCGTTCATCGACCTCGCGCGTGGCAGCGACGCCGAACTGGACGCCACCATCGCCGAATACCAGGAGGGTTTCACCTGGTGGCGACGGAGCGACATCGTGTCCATCGTCGCGGTGCAAGGGCATGCCATCGGGGCGGGCTTCCAGCTCGCGCTCGCCTGCGACCTGCGCGTCGTCGCCGACGACGTGCAGTTCGCCATGCGCGAGACCAGCCTGGGGCTGGTACCGGACCTGACGGGCACGCATCCGCTCGTGGGGCTGGTCGGGTACGCCCGGGCGCTGGAGATCTGCGCGACCGGGCGATTCGTCCTGGCCGAGGAGGCCGTGAGCACGGGGCTGGCGAATGTCGCGGTGCCGACGGATCAGCTCCAGGACGCGGTACGCGACCTGGCCGGGGCGATCCTGGCCGCGCCTCGGGACGCGGTGATCGAGACCAAGGCGCTGTTGCGCGGGGCGCAGGACCGGGACTACGAGGCTCAGCGCATCGCGGAACGAGCCGCGCAGGCCCGACGGCTGCGGGACCTGGCCGGCGTCGGCGAGTGAATCCTCACCCGACCGAGGTCACCAGCACCGCCACCGTCGGGTGATCCGGTAGCGCCTGTTCGACCTTCACGCGGACCTGCCGGGCCACGTCCACGGCTCGGTGGTCCGCGTCCACCGCCAGTTCCAGCCGGATGTGCCGACGCGGCAGGGCGGTGGACTCGTCCTGCCGTTCTTCGATGTGCACCGGGCGGCCCAGCGTGCCCGTCAGGTGGGACACACCGGGGACGTCCAGGGCCGCGTCGGCCGCACGGCCCTCGTCGGTGTCCCCGCTCGCCGCGGCGGCGGCCGGCTCCGGCGGCCGTACGGGAAGAGGTTCGGGCTCCTGGTCCAGCAGGGCCGTCACCTCCAGGTCCACCTCCGTCACCGCCAGCCCCAGGCCCTCCGCCGCGCCCGCCAACACCTCCCGCACCCGCGCCGCGGTCATCGGCAGCGGCTCGGACGCCGTCGCGGCGAACTCCGCCGTCGCCCGCAGCGGGCCCGGCGGCAGAGCGCTCGGCGGACGCGGTACGGCGGGCTCGTGCGTGTCCTCCGGGTCGGCGAGATCGATCCGCACCAGGCCCAGTCGCACGCCCCGCATGTCCTCGGCCGCGCGCCGCAGCACCGCTCCTGCCGCCTCCTCCGAGATCCACGCGCCGTCACGCACGCCGCCCAGGGGCAAGAGTCTGCCCAGCCTCAGCTGATGCCGTACCGCCTGCGTCCACCGGTCCACCGTCATTACTCCAGCCTGCCGCATCCCTGGCGCGAGATAGCGCAACCGCGCTTACCGTGGTCAAAGGGACGACGACCGGAAGGGACGTACGGCCATGAGCGACATGACGGAGCGGAACCGGACGCGGGGCCCCGAGAGCGAGACCGAGTCGCCGGCGCAGACCCGCAAGACCGTCAAGCGCGGCGGCGGGGACCCGGCCACCCGGGGGCGTACGACGATCGCCGACGGGGTCGTGGAGAAGATCGCCGGGCTGGCCGCCCGGGAGGTCGTCGGCGTGCACGCGATGGGCAGTGGGCTGAGCCGTACCTTCGGCGCCGTGCGGGACCGGGTGCCGGGCGGGGCGAGGGCCGTGACACGCGGGGTCAAGGTTGAGGTCGGCGAGGTGCAGACCGCGCTCGACCTGGAGATCGTCGTCGACTACGGCGTGGCGATCACCGATGTGGCCCAGGCTGTTCGGGAGAACGTCATCGCGGCGGTGGAACGGATGACCGGCCTCGAAGTCGTCGAGGTCAACATCGCGGTGAGTGATGTGAAGCTGCCGGACGAAGAGGAAGAGGAGCCGGAGAGCCGACTCCAGTGAGGCACCGGCGACCGACGATCGAACGGAGCGCAGCATGAACATGGCCGTGGTCGGCATGATCGCCGGCATGGCGCTGGGCTTCGCCGGGTATTTCGGCGGGTTCGGAGCCTTCCTGCTGGTCGCCGCCCTGGGCGCCGTCGGGTTCGTCGTCGGCCGGTTCCTGGAGGGCGACTGGGAGCTCGGCGACTTCTTCCATACCCGTGGCGACCGGCGCGACCGGCGACGGTGACGCCCGTGAGCAGCGCGGCCGAGGGCATCCGCAGACCCGTGGCCGTCGTCCCGCCGGGCGAGCGCGGCGCCACGCGGATCGCCGACCGGGTCGTCGCGAAGATCGCGTCGCAGGCGGCCCGCGAGGCAGTCGGCGAACTGCCCGAGGACGCCGCGCCCCCGCACGCCAACGTCGCCGTCCACCACGAAACGGTCCGCATCCGCGTGCACCTCGAACTCGCCTACCCCTGCGACATCGGCGCCCGATGCGGACAGGTGCGTCGTCATGTCGCGGAGCGGGTAGACGCGTTGGTGGGCATGGAGGTCCTGGAGGTCGCCGTCCAGGTGGAGCGACTGCACCTGACACCGGCGCACGGCGCGGCACAGGGGAGGACGCGATGAGCGAGCCCCAGGGTTCCGAGGGCACCACACAGCGACTGCCGGTCATGGAGAAGGCGGCCGACACAGGCGGGGAGTACGAGGCTCCACCTGTGCCGGCCGGCCAGGACGGGAAGGCCGGTGGCCGCTTCTGGTCGGCGCGCCGCGTCCCCGCCGGCATCGTGGCGCTGCTGCTCCTGGTCGTCGCGGGCGCCTTCCTGTACGACATCGCCGCCGTGCGCGCCGACCGGGACGCCCTGCCCTGGCGTCGCCGCCTCGCCCGGGAACTGGCCGAGCGGCCCCTGGACGACACCTGGGTGCTCGTCGGCGCGGGCGTGGCCGCCGCGCTCGGCCTGTGGCTGATCGTGCTGGCCGTGACGCCGGGTCTGCGGGGCGTACTGCCGATGCGGCGCACCCATGCCGACGTACGCGCCGGACTGTACCGGGACGCGGCCGCCGTGGTGCTGCGCGACCGGGCCATGGAGGTCGCCGGAGTGCGGTCGGCACGCGTGCGCGTGCGCCGTTCCCGCGCCGATGTCCGCGCGGTCTCCCACTTCCGCGAACTGGACGACGTACGCGCCGACTTGGACGCCGCACTCACCGAAGCGGTCAGGGGGCTGGGGCTGGCCCGGCCGCCCGCGCTGTCGGTGCGCGTGGCACGGCTCGGACGGAAGGGGTGAGGACGGTGCTCAGGACCGTCAACCGGGTGCTGCTCGCCCTCGTCGGCCTCGTGCTGGTCGTCCTCGGCGGCTCCGTGCTCGCCGTGGGACTGGGTGCCCCGGCGCCCTCCTGGTGGATCCACGACGGCTCGCACGACGTGCTGCTGACCGAGTCCGAGCGGACCCGCTGGCGGGGCGACGCCTGGTGGTGGCCGACCGTGCTCGCCGTGCTCGCCGTCCTCGTCCTGCTCGCCCTGTGGTGGCTCACGGCGGTCCTGCGCCGCCACCGGCTCACCGAGGTACTGGTCGACACCGGGGACGGCGAGGGCGCGCTGCTGAGGGGCCGGGCGCTGGAGGGCGTACTGGAAGGACAGGCGGGTGAGCTGGACGGCGTCGCTCACGCCCAGGTCCTGCTCAAGGGCCGCCCGAGCGCCCCCGAGACCCGCGTACGGCTCCGACTGGAACCGCACGTGGACCCCGGGACGGCGCTTCACGACCTCGAGACCGGGGCACTGGCGCACGCCCGCGATTCAGCGGGCCTGGAGACGCTCCCGGCAGAGGTCAGGCTGAAGGCGGTCAAACACCGTGCGGAAAGGGTCAGTTGAGAAGCTGAAAGCTTGAGAAACCTCAGAACCCGTGCCGCATTCCCCCGTCCACCGGCAGCATGACCCCCGTCAAATAAGACGCGGCCGGTGACAGCAGAAACGCGGCCGTCCGACCGAATTCCTCGGGCAGCCCGTACCGCCGCAACGGAATCCGCGCCTCATTCTCAGCCCGGGTGGCCTCCGGATCGGCCGACATCCCGTCCAGCTCGCGCACGCGATCCGTATCGATACGCGCCGGAAGCAATCCCACCACCCGAATTCCGCGCGGCCCCAGCTCGTCGGCCAGCGACTTCGCGAACCCGGCCAGCCCCGGCCGCAACCCATTGGAAATGGTCAGCCCCGGAATCGGCTCGTGCACCGACCCGGACAACACGAACCCGACCACACCCCCGGCCCGCAGTTCGGCCGCGGACGCCCGCGCGAGCCGAACCGCCCCCAGGAACACCGACTCGAACGCCGCCTGCCACTGCTCGTCCGTGTTGTCGGCGGCGAACCCCGGCGCGGGCCCGCCGACGCTGACGAGGATGCCGTCGAAGCCGCCGAAGTGCTCGCGCGCGGCGGCGATCAGCCGCGCGGGCGCCGAAGCGTCGGCGTTGTCCGCGACCACTCCCACCGCGTTCGGCCCCAGCGCGGCGGCCGCCTCGGCGACGTTCTTCTCCTCCCGCCCCGTGATGACCACCTTCGCGCCGTCGGCGACGAGCTCGCGCGCGGCGGCGTTGCCCAGTCCGCGCGTGGCCCCGGTGACGACGTACACCCTGTTCTTCAGCCCAAGATCCATGGCCCCTATCCTGCCCCTTCGGTCCCGGACAGGGCGAGGGCGGTGTTCACCAGAGCGATATGGCTGAAGGCCTGCGGGACGTTGCCCAGCTGGACGCCGGCCACGGGGTCGTACTCCTCGGACAGCAGCCCCACGTCGTTGGCTAGGTCGACCAGCCGTTCGAACAGCTCCCGCGCCTCCTTCGTACGGCCCGTCATGTGCAGCGCGTCCGCGAGCCAGAAAGAGCACGCCAGGAAGGTGCCCTCGCCGCCCGGCAGGCCGTCCACGGGGGTTTCCGCGGCGCTGTAGCGGCGCAGTAAGCCGCCGTGGCCCAGCGCGTCGCGGACCGCGTCGATGGTGCCGAGCACGCGCGGGTCGTCCGGCGGCAGGAAGCCCACGCGCGGGATGAGCAGCAGCGAGGCGTCGAGCTCGCGCGAGCCGTAGTACTGCGTGAAGGTGTTCCGCTCGGGGTCGTAGCCCTTCTCGCACACCTCCCGGTGCACCTCGGCACGCATCGCGCGCCAGCCGTCCAGGTCGCCGCGCAGCTTCGGGTTCCGCTCCAGCGTGCGCACGGCACGGTCGGCGGCCACCCACACCATCACCTTCGAGTGCACGAACTGGCGGCGGCCCCCGCGCACCTCCCACAGCCCCTCGTCCGGCTGCCGCCAGGCCGAGCGCAGGAACTCCATCAGGGCGCACTGCAACGCCCACATGTGCGGTTTGCTGGGCAGGCCCGCCTTCCGGGCCAGCGACAGCGTGTCCATGACCTCGCCGTACACGTCCAGCTGGAGCTGGTTCACGGCCCCGTTGCCGATCCGTACGGGCTTCGAGCCGGCGAAGCCGGACAGCCACGGCACCTCGAACTCCGGCAGTCGCCGCTCGCCCGCCAGGCCGTACATGATCTGCAGGTCCGCCGGGTCGCCGGCCACCGCCCGTAGCAGCCAGTTCCGCCACGCCTCGGCCTCCTCCTGGTAGCCGCACGACAGCAGGGCGCCCAGGGTGAGGGTGGAGTCGCGCAGCCAGCAGTGGCGGTAGTCCCAGTTGCGGACCCCGCCGATCTCCTCGGGCAGCGAGGTGGTCGCGGCGGCCACGATGCCGCCGGTGGGCGCGTAGGTGAGGGCCTTGAGGGTGATCAGGGAGCGCACGACGGCGTCCCGGTGCGGGCCGTCGTAGCGGCAACGGGAGGCCCATGCCCGCCAGTCCGCGACGCTGCCCTCCAGTGCCTCGTACGGGTCGACGAGCGGGGGGCGCGGCTCGTGCGAAGGGTGCCAGGTCAGGACGAACGCGACCTTCTCGCCCTCGGCGACGGTGAACTCCGAGTGGGTGCCGAAGTGCTCGCCCCAGGTGCGCACCTCGGGCTCGCTGCGCAGCCACGCCGAGTCGGGTCCCGCGACGGCCACCCGGTGGCCGTCGGACCGGCGCATCCACGGCATGACCGAGCCGTAGTCGAAGCGCAGCCTCAGGGTGCTGCGCATGCTGACCTCGCCACTCAGTCCTTCCACGACGCGTACGAGGTCGGGGGCGCGGTCACGCTGCGGCATCAGGTCGGTGACCCGCACACTGCCCCCGTCGGTCTCCCACTCGGTGTCGAGTACGAGGGTTTCGGGGCGGTAGGCGCGGTGGGTGCAGGGTCCTTTCGCGTTCTCGGGGGCGATCCGCCAGTGACCGTTCTCCTCGTCGCCGAGGAGCTTGGCGAAACAGGCCGCCGAGTCGAAGCGGGGCAGACACAGCCAGTCGACCGAGCCGTCCCGGCCGACCAGCGCCGCGGTCTGTTCGTCGCCGATGAGTGCGTAGTCCTGGATAAGGGGGTGCACGGGGTGCGGGTTCCCGGCGGGCCCGGTGACCAATCCGGGGCACCGGGGTGATGGTCCGGTCGGCCTACGGCACGCCGGGCGTCGTCATCGCGACGACGGTCCTCGCTGTGTGGGCGGTGGTCGGTTTACGGCGTTCCGGCCGGTTGTCACGATGACGACCGGCCTCGTTGTGTGGGCGGTGGTCGGTCTACGGCGTTCCGGGCGGCACCATGACGACCGTTCTCCCGGTGCCGGAGAAGATCACGCCCGGCTCCGACGGGGTCTGGTTCAGCACCCACAGGCCGATCAGCGTGGCCAGGGTGAAGACGACGGCGATCAGCACGGCGAGCACCAGCCGTCGCCGGCGTTCCCGGCGCAGCCACTCGCCGCGCGCCGTGCGGTAGGCGTCGGGAGCGGGCCGCACCCCGCCGGCCAGTGCCTCGAGTGCCTCGCGCAGCTCCCGTTCCGTGCGGTCCGGGCTGGTGTCGTTCATCGCCGGGCCTCCATCGCCTGGGTGAGTGCGGCGATGCCGCGTGCCGTATGTGTCTTCACCGAACCGCCGGAGATCCCCATGACGGCGGCGATCTCACTCTCTTTCAGCCCGAGCCAGTGCCGCAGCACCAGAGCCTCCCGCTGACGCGCCGGCAACTGCTGGAGCGCGTCGACCAGCACCCGCTGGTCGTCGCGCAGCAGTGCGGTGCTCTCGGCGGATGCGACGGCCTCGACCGGGAGGTTCGGCGGGTTCTCCACGTGTTTGCGGGCGACCTGGAGATGGCGTATCCGCATCCGGGTCAGATTGCACACCGTGGACCGCAGATACGCCTCCGCCGCCTCGACGTCCCGCAGCCGCCGCCACTTGCGGTAGATCTGGTAGTAGGCCTCGGCCACCACATTCTCCGGGTCGTCGGCGCCGAGCAGGACGGCGAGGCGCAGCATCGAGGAGTAGTGCAGTTCGAAGAGCCGGGCGAGACCGGCCTCGCGTTCGAGGTCGGCCGGGTCGGACAGCACGGGCGTGAGCGGTCCGTCCGGCTGCTCGACGGGCGGCTCGGACACGGGAGTCGGGTGTCTGCGTCTCACGGGTTGTTCGCTCCCGTCTCGGGGTGTCGCCTGACGGTCAGGCGGGCCGGCAGATCGGTCGCGTCGGCGCCGCGTGGCACGCCGAGGCGTTCGAGGACCGCGGTGCCTGCCAGAGCGACGGTCAGATTGAGCAGCAGGGCCGCGAGCCCGGCGTAGATCTCCAGGGATCCGAAGCCCAGGGGCACGATGGGCGAGAACCCCTCGCGTACGACCATGACCGTCCCGGCCACCATGCCCACGCCCCACCCGGCGAGCAGCGCCCGCGGGTGCAGTCGCCCGGTGAGCAGCCCGACGGCCACGGCCGGGAAGATCTGCAGGATCCACACACCGCCGAGCAACTGCAGGTTGATGGCGTCCTGGTCGCGCAGCCCGAACACGAACGCCACGGCCCCCGCCTTCGCGATGAGGGAGACCGTCTTGGCGATGCGCACCTGCCGCTTGGGCGTGGCCGTCGGGTGGACGTACTCGACGTAGACGTTCCGTACGAAGCAGGTGGCGGCCGCGATCGACATCACCGCGGCCGGGACCAGCGCACCCACGGTGATCGCGGCGAACACCAGACCGGCCGGCGGCGCCGGCATCAGCCGGTCGACCAGCATCGGTACGACCGCCTCGGCGCTGCCCCGCGGGGCCTGTACCCCGGTGGCGAGCGCCGCGATGCCGAGGAAGCCGAAGAGGGCGAGCAGACCCGTCCAGGCGGGCAGCGCCACGGAGACCTTGCGCAGGGTGCGCGAACCGTCGGCGGCGAAACCGGCGGTGAGCACATGCGGGTACATCAGCAGGGCCAGCGCCGAGCCCAGGGCGAGCGTGGCGTACGCGGGCTGCTGGGCCGGGGACAGGATCAGGGGCGAGTGTGCGGTGTCCGTACCGCCCAGCCGACGGGCCGCGCCGTCGAACACGGCCCCGGGCCCGCCCAGCCGTTCGAGGACCAGCCAGCACACGGCGGTGAGCGAGACGAAGACCGCCACCGCCTTCAGCGCGGAGATGACCGCGGGCGCCCGCAGCCCGTACCGGTACGTCGCCACCGCGAGCCCCGCGAACAGCGCCACCATCACCAGATCACCGGCCGCGCCCCGCGGATACATGCCCCCGGCCGTCAGCACCGCCCGTATGCCGAGCAGTTGCAGCGCCAGATACGGCATCGTCGCGAGGATCCCGGTCAGCGCGACCACCAGGGCCAGCGGCGGCGACCCGTACCGTCCTCGCACGAAGTCGGCGGCGGTGACGTAGCCGTGCCGGCGGGCCACCGTCCACAGTCGGCCGAGCAGGACGAAGGCGAGCGGGCAGACGATCACGGTGTACGGCACCGCGAAGAAGGCGGGCGCGCCGTTGCCGTAGGCCAGTCCCGGGACGGCCGTGAAGGTGTACGCGGTGTAGATCGTGCCGCCGAGCAGCAGCCAGGTCCACACCGGGCCCAGGCTGCGGTCGGCCAGCGCCCAGCCCTCCAGGGAGGGCAGCCGGTCGCTCGGGCGCAGCCGCCGTGCGGTGACGGCGAGCAGCGACGCCCCGCCGATCACGGCGAGGAACGTCGCGGTCATGGCGCCGTCGGCCATGGGTCACCGTCCTTGGTGTGTGCCCTCAGGGGTGAGTTGCGCGGGCGGCCCGGTCGGAGGACAGAAAACCGGCGGGAAATCTTCTGGAAATTCGCTGTCCACCGGTTCCGGAGGGTGGGCAACTCTTGCACGGACCGGCAGCGGGCGGGAGAGCCGCTGCCGCCGAAGCTCACGCATCTCGTGTCACGAGGTGTCCCAACGAGGAGCCGCCATGCCTACGTCAGCCATGCCCGAATCCGGGCTCCCGACGTCCGAAAAATCACGAATAAGCCCGCGTTCGATTCTGTTGTGGGCCACCGTCTCCCTGCTCGGCGCGGTCGCCTGGGGCGTCCTCGCCCTCGCCCGTGGGGAGGAGATCTCCGCGGTCTGGCTGGTGGTGGCCGCGCTCGGCTCGTATGCCATCGCCTACCGCTTCTACTCCCGCTTCATCGCCCGCCGGGTGCTGAAGCCGGACGACCGCCGGGCCACACCGGCCGAACGCCTGGAGGACGGTGTCGACTTCCACCCCACCGACCGCCGGGTGCTCCTCGGCCACCACTTCGCCGCGATCGCCGGCGCGGGCCCGCTGGTGGGCCCCGTGCTCGCGGCCCAGATGGGATATCTGCCCGGCACCCTCTGGATCGTCGCCGGGGTGATCTTCGCCGGGGCGGTGCAGGACATGGTCGTGTTGTTCCTGTCGATGCGGCGGGACGGCAAGTCGCTGGGGCAGATGGCCCGTGAGGAGATCGGCCGGGCCGGTGGGGCCGCGGCCCTGGTCGCCGTCTTCGCCATCATGATCATCCTGCTGGGCGTGCTGGCGCTGGTGGTCGTCAACGCGCTCGCCCATTCCCCGTGGGGCACCTTCTCGGTCGCGATGACCGTCCCCATCGCTCTGTTCATGGGTTTCTGGCTGCACCGCATCCGTCCGGGCCGGGTCGTCGAGACCAGCCTGATCGGCGTGGCGCTGCTGCTGCTCGCGATCGCCGGCGGCGGCTGGGTGCAGAACTCCTCGCTGGCGTCCGCCTTCACGCTCAGCCCCACCACCCTCGTCTTCTGCCTGGTCGGCTACGGCTTCGTGGCCTCCGTCCTGCCCGTGTGGATGCTCCTCGCCCCGCGGGACTACCTCTCCACCTTCATGAAGATCGGCACCATCGCACTGCTGGCGGTCGGGGTGGTCGTGGCCGCGCCGGTGCTGCGGGCGGACGCGGTGAGCGACTTCGCCTCGTCGGGTGCGGGACCGGTCTTCGCGGGCTCCCTCTTCCCCTTCCTCTTCATCACCATCGCCTGCGGAGCGCTCTCCGGCTTCCACGCCCTGGTCTCCTCGGGCACCACGCCGAAGCTGATCCGGAAGGAGTCCCAGGTCCGGATGATCGGTTACGGCGCGATGCTGATGGAGTCGTTCGTCGCGATCATGGCGCTGATCGCGGCGGCGACGCTGGAGCCGGGCCTGTACTACGCGATGAACGCCCCCGCGGGACTGCTCGGTACGACGGCCGAGTCGGCGTCCCACGCAGTGGCGGGCCTCGGCTTCACCATCACGCCCGACCAGCTCACCCAGGCCGCCAAGGCGGTCGAGGAGCAGACCCTGATCGCCCGCTCCGGCGGCGCCCCGACCCTGGCCGTCGGCATGTCGGAAATCTTCTCCGGAGTCTTCGGCGGTACGGCCATGAAGGCCTTCTGGTACCACTTCGCGATCATGTTCGAGGCGCTGTTCATCCTGACCACGGTCGACGCGGGCACCCGGGTCGGCCGCTTCATGCTCCAGGACATGCTCGGCAACGTGTGGAAGCCCGTCGGCCGGGTCAACTGGAAGCCCGGCATCTGGCTGTGCAGCGGACTCGTCGTCGCCGCCTGGGGCTACTTCCTCTACACGGGCGCCACCGACCCCCTCGGCGGGATCAACCAACTCTTCCCGCTGTTCGGCATCGCCAACCAACTGCTCGCCGCGATCGCCCTGGCCCTGTGCACGACCGTCCTCGTCAAGTCCGGGCGGCTGCGCTGGGCCTGGGTCACCGGCGTCCCGCTGGCCTGGGTGGTCGCGGTGACCTTCACCGCGGGCTGGCAGAAGATCTTCTCCGACGACCCGAAGGTCGGCTTCTTCGCCCAGCGAGCCCGGTACGCCGACGCCATCGACGCCGGCCAGGTCCTGCCGCCCGCCAAGACCCTCGACGACATGCACACCGTGGTCACCAACTCCACGGTGGACGGCGTGCTGATCGCCCTGTTCCTGCTGCTGGTGGCCGTGGTGCTCGTCAACGCGGCGGTGGTGTGCGGGCGGGCGATCCGCTCGCCGGGTGCGCTGCCGACCACCGAGGCTCCGTACGTCGAATCCCGCATCGACGTGCCGCCGCAGCCGGCCGAACCCCTGGCCGGAGCCCGGTCGTGACCGCCGTTCGCCGCACCGGAGCCGTGCGCTGGTACCGCTCGGTGCGCTGGTACCTGCGCGAGCTGACGGGAGAGGCGGAGTACGACCGCTACTGCGAGCGGCACCGGCGCCACCACCCCCTCGCCCCGATCCCGACCCGCCGCGAGTACCAGGTGCTGCGCACACGGCACCGAGAGGAACACCCACAGAGCCGCTGCTGCTGACGGCGGCACCCCGGCAGCGGGGCGGGCGCACCCATGGAGCCCTGACGCAGCCCGCCCCGCTCCACCGCTCATCCCCTGACGGGACCGGCCGACGGACGGCCGGCCGACGTGAGGCCGACCGACGTGAGGCCGACCGACGCGAGGCCGACCGACGTGAGGCCGGTTGCTACACCGTCGCCGGCTCCTCCGCCTCCGCCGTGGCCTCCTCGGCAGCCGCCGCCCTGCGGTCGCGGGCCTCCCGCCGGACCAGGACCAGCCAGCCGACCGGGACACACGCGGCGAAAAGCCACCACTGGATGGCGTACGCGTAGTTCAGCGCGGCGTCCTCGTTGCCCGGCTGGCCGACCAGCTCAGGGATGTCGCCCTTCGGCTCGGGTGCCGTCTGCGCGAGGTAGCCGCCGAGCACCTGGGCGTCCAGGCGCCGCGCCTCCTGCTCGCTGTTGATCAGCATGACCTGCCGGTCCGGCAGTCCCTTGAGGTTCTTGATGCCGCTCGCCGCGGTCGTCTCGTCGGGCATCAGCCGGCCGGTGACGGTGATCTGGCCGCGGGGCGGTGCGGGGACCTTGGGGAACGCGGTCTGGCTCAGGCCGTCCGCGGGGATCCAGCCCCGGTTGACCAGCACCACCTTGCCGTCCGTCAGGACGAAGGGGGTCAGGACGTGATAGCCGACCTCGTCGTCGGAGTTGGTGCGGCGGCGGACGACGACCTCGTCGTCGGTGTCGAAATGCCCCTTGGCGGTCACACTGCGGTACCGCTCGTCAGTGGTGACGGTGTGTCCGGGGGAGGTCATCTTCTCCACGGGTACCGGCTTGGCGGACAGCGCGTCGGCGACCAGCTGATTCCGGGCCGTGCGCAGCTCGTAGCGATGCATCTGCCAGATGCCCAGCCTGATCATCGTGGGGATGAGAAGGAGGGCGACCAGCGTGAGGATCACCCACTGCCGGGACAACAGGAAGCGGTACACCCCACGACCGTACAACTCGGTCGTGGGGCGCGTTCAGGGGGGTCGTGGTCGATACATCCAGACCTTGTCGATCAGACCTTGTCGATGATCCCCACCTTCCCCTCCGCGCGGGCGCAGTGGGCGCCGCAGTACCAGTGGCCCTCGACCTCGACGCCCTGGCCGATGATCTGCACACGGCAGTGCTCGCAGATGGGTGCCATGCGGTGGATCGCGCAGGAGAAGCAGTCGAAGACGTGGACCGCGCCCTGTGCGTGCACCTCGAAGGTCATTCCGTACTGATTGCCGCAGACTTCACATGTCGCCATGCGCCACAGGGTGAGCCGTCGGTGCGGCGCGGGCGAGACGGCGGCGGGCGAGTCGCCCGCCAATCACCCGTCCGTACGGTCACCGCTCCGACGCCGGCTCCACGTCCTGGAGGAGTTGCCCGAACGCCGCCTCGTCGACGACCGGCGTCCCGTACTGCCGGGCCTTGACCGCCTTCGACGTGGTCGAGTCCGGGTCGTTGGTGACGAGCAGACTGGTCAGCCGGGACAGGCTGGTCGCCACATGCAGACCGGCGTCGACCGCGCGGTCCTCCAGCAGCTCGCGCTCGATGGAGGTGTCACCGGAGAACGCGACCCGCATGCCCTGTTTGAGCCGTCCGCCGTCTTCGTAGCGGCCCGGGTTGGGGTACGGGCACGCGGGCCTCTTGCGGGCGGGGCGCCAGCTGCTCTGCCGGTAGCCGCCGTAGCCCGCCTGCTGCCCGATCCGGGGCGCGGGCCGGTCCGTCCACTCGGTCAGCGGCCGGCACTCGTGCAGCGGCAGCCGTACGCCGTCCGCGGCCGCCGCGCGCAGGCTCGGCCGGAACGCCTCCGCAAGGACGCGCGCGTCGTCCAGCGCGTGGTGCGCCCGCTGCTGTACGACGCCGAAGTGCGCGGCCAGCGTCTCCAGCTTGTGGTTGGGCAGCGGCAGGCCCAACTCCTTGGACAGCGCGATGGTGCACAGCCGCTGCCGCACCGGCGCCTCGCGCTCCGCGCGCGCGTACTCCCGGGCGATCATCTGCCAGTCGAAGACCGCGTTGTGCGCGACGAGCACCCGGCCGTCGAGGCGGGCCGAGAACTCCTCGGCGATGTCCTGGAAGTGGGGCGCGCCCCGAAGCACCTCGCTCGTCAGCCCGTGGATCCACACCGGGCCCGGGTCCCGCTCCGGGTTGACCAGCGTGTACCAGTGGTCCTCGACCTCGCCGTGCGCGTCCAGGCGGTAGACGGCCGCGGAGATTATCCGGTCGTCCCGGGCCAGGCCGGTGGTCTCCACGTCAACGACCGCGTATCCCTTCGGATACGCGGCCGGCCATGCTGTGGGGAAGGACGCTGCCCTCGCGCGGTCATCGAGCATGGTCCCTGAGGATACGGGCCGCAACTGACAGTCCCGTCCCGCCCCCGTCCGTCAGACGCCCTGCGGCGTACGCCTGTTCGGTTGCCGGCCGCCAACTGCCGTTCACCACCGGATCGGCACCGGCAACGCCGTCAGCAGCCCGGACACCGCGACCACCACCCCCAGGGCGACGACCTCCGCCCGCGCGGGGGAGCAGGCGGTCAGTGGGTCGGCCGCCCGGGCGAGCCGGATCCGCGCCCACAGGGCGAGTACGGCGACCGCGGCCACCAGGAGCACCTTGGCGAGCAGGGTGCGCCCGTACGCCGTCGTGGTCAGCTGCTCCAGGATCGTGCCCGAGGGCATGCGCCGCAGCGAACTCCCCACCCCGGTCGCCGTGATGGCCGCGAGCAGAACGGCCGCCACGCGCGCGTAGAGCCCCAACAAGGCCGCGCCCGCTTCCGGGGCGCCCCAGTGCCGCAGCACCCTCAGCGCGTACAGCAGGCCGCCCGTCCACAGCGCCGCGCACGTCAGGTGCACCAGCGTCAGCCCCGACCCGATCAGCGGATCGTGCTCGGTCGTGGGATGCGCGCGCAGCGCCTCCGCCACCACCACCGCGGCCAGGGGCCACACCTGCGTCGCCGGCCGGCGTGAGAGAGCGCACAGGCCGGCCGCGAGGAAGGCGTTGACCTCCATGAGAGCGAGCTTGCCGTCGCGGGACTCGTACAGCCCGCCGACATCGATCTCGGCGGCGCTCCGCGGCACCAGATTGCCCGTGGCGACGACCGACGCGAGGCCCAGGGCGGCGACGAAACCGGCGGCAGCCGCGTACGGCGCCCAGCTGCGGGGCGCGGCCGGGGGAGCGCCGGGTACGGAACGGGCCAGCCGGCGCACGAACAGCTCTCCCAACGGCACGCACAGCGCCGCGAACAGCACCGTGCGCAGCAGCGCGACACCGCCGACCCCGGGCGCGGCGGCCTCACCGGTGTCGTGCAGCGCGGCGGACGGGCCGATCAGCGGTATCAGTGCGGCCAGCGCCACCAGGACGAGGACGGCGACGGCCCGGCCGGCCCCGGGGCGACGCGCCGGCCCGCTCGCGTCGGACGCCCCGGCCATGGGTCTTATCAAGCTCACCTCAAGATCTTCACCGGCCTTCACGGAACCGGGCAAGTCCCGGAAAAGAACCGGCGGTACGGCATTCCGCAAACGAACCGGCGGTACGGCATTCCGCGCCCAGGTACGTTTCCGGCCCCACCGCGACTCAGATCCAGCCCGGCGCGTCCGACCCCCAGGGCCCCGGCGGCCGGGCCCAGTCCACCGGGCCGCCCTCGAAGGCGACCGGCGACCGGGCGTACCGCAGCCGCCCGAGCGCGCTGTCCGTCTCCGCGAGCCAGGAATCCGATCCGCCGTACGGGGCCTTCTCCGTCGGCGAGCCGGGACCGCCGTCCGGGGCATCCCCGGTGTCGTCCGCCCCGACCCCGTTCACCAGCCACTGAGCCGTCCGCGCCAGCGCCAGCCGGACGAACCGGCTCCCGCCCTCGTACGACTGCTCGGTCAGGGCCCGCAGCACCGCCGCCGCCAGCAGATACCCGGTCCCGTGGTCCAGAGCCTGCGCGGGCAGCGCGCCCGGCTGCTCCATCGACCCCTCGACCGCGGAGATCCCCGTGGCCACCTGCACCAGGCTGTCGAACCCCCGCCGCTCAGCCCAGGGCCCGTACGCACCCCAGGCCGACAGCTGCGCCACGACCACCCCGGGCCGCCGCTCGGCCAACGCCTCCGGTGACAGACCGAACCGGTCCAGCGCGCCCGGCCGGTACCCCGTGACGACCACGTCCGCCGCCGCGAGCAGCTCCCCGAAGGCACGCCGGTCGGCCGCGAGATCGAGGGTCGTCGACCGCTTCCCGAAGCCCGTGTCGGCGTGCTGGTCGGGGAGTTCGGGCAACCGCGGGGCGTCCACGCGTAGCACGTCCGCGCCCAGCAGGGCGAGCGTGCGGGTGGCGACCGGGCCCGCGATGACCCGGGTCAGGTCCAGGACGCGCAGTCCCGCGGCGGGCAGCAGGGGAACACCGTCGCCGTCGATCGGCGCGAGCACGCGCGCGCGTGCGGAGTCCAGCCGACCGCGCTCCACCAGCGGCCGTCCGGCCACCGCGGCCGCCTGCTCGTGCGCGGCCCACTCCTCGGGCGTGCGCAGGGCGACGGCGAGGCCACCGGCCGCGTACACGGCCTCCTCGGCCTCCAGGGCGGACCGCTCGGCGAGCGCCGCTTCGACGGACGCCACGGCCGCCGCGTCATCCGGCACCCCCAACGCGCCCAGCAGTCGCGCCCGGTGATGCGGATAGTTCGCGTGGGTGCGCACCCAGCCGTCCGCCGTCCGCCAGAACCGGGACAGCGGCGCGAAGGTGACCGGCGCCCGCCCGTCGACGAGCAGATGCCGCTCACTGACGAACGCCGTCGCGACGGCCCCGTCGTCCACCCGCACCCCGGGTACCTCGGCGAGCCCGGCCCGCCGCGCGCCCAGCTCGGCGGCGGCCGACGCACACGCGCCGACACAGGCCCGCGCCAACTCCCGTACGGGAAGGCGCCCCTGAAGAGCGCCCTCCCGCACCACGGTCGACACCCGGGGGAGCAGGGCGGGATCGCCGCCCACCGCCGACCAGGCGAACTCGATATCGATCACGACTGCACTATGCAGCATCGACCGCATCAAGACAGCGACCGGTGTGAACCGACCTACTTGGTCACCGCGTCCAGCGCGTCCGCCATGCCCCAGCCGTAGAAGCCGTTGCGGTTCTTCGTACCCTCGCAGACCGCGTCGATCTTGCCGTCGCTGTTGATGTCGTACGGGTCCGTGCACGGCGTGCCGTCGGCCTCGGCGTACAGCAGGCCCTTCACCACGGCCGGCGAGGCGTACGGATGCGTCGACTTGATCAGGGCGGCGACGGCCGCGACATGCGGGCTCGCCATCGACGTACCGGCCATGTAGCCCCACTTGCCGCCCGGCAGGGTGCCCAGGATCAGACCGCTGGTCGCCGGCGGCTCCGGCTTCTGGTACGACGTCGAGTCGCCGCCGGGCGCGGCGATGTCCACGATGCCGAGGCCGTGGTTGGAGAACGACGACTTGATGCCCTTCGCGCCGGTCGCCGCGACCGTCACGACACCCGGCAGCTGGGTCGGTATGTCCAGGCACTCGGACGGGTCGACGGTCCGCTCCACGGGCGTGCCGTCGTTCGGCGACACCGGGTCGGTGATCTTGTCGGCCGCCAAGTCGTAGTTCTCGTTGCCGGCCGCCGCGACGTTGACCGTGCCCTTCTTCTCCGCGTACCGCGAGGCCCGGGTGACGGCGTCCACGAGCGCCTTCTGGTCCGGGTCGTTCTTGCAGTTGAAGTACCAGGGGTCGGTGTAATAGCTGTTGTTGGTGACGTCGACGCCATGTGTGGCCGCCCACATGAAGCCGCAGACCACGGCCTCGGTGTAGAAGTAGCCGGCGGTGGTGGACACCTTGATGCCGGAGACCTTCACACCGGGTGCGACGCCCGTCATGCCGACGCCGTTCTTGGCGGCCGCGATCTCACCGGCCACGTGCGTGCCGTGCGGGCTCTCCGACGCGCTCGGCCGCCACGCCCCGTCGGTCGTGTCCGGCTTGCCCGTCACACAGTTGACGGACGCGTCACGGTCGAAGTTCGGCGCTATGTCGGGGTGCGTGTCGTCGACGCCGGTGTCGATCACGGCGACGGTCACCTTGCTGCTGCCGAGCGACTTCTCGTGCGCCTTGTCCGCCTTGATCGCGGGCAGGTCCCACTGCATCGGCTCCAGCGGGTCCTCGCCGTCAGTGGCCTTCGCCTTCGCACTCGCCACCTCCGCGGCGGTGAGCGCCTTCGGCGTCCCCAGGTCGGTCGTCGACTGCGCGGGCAGCGGCGCGTTGCGGGTGTTGCCGGCCGACTCGACGCCACGGACCTTGCGGATGGTCTTGGCGAAGTCCGGGTTCGACGAGTGGACGACGATCACGCCTATCTGGTCGTACGACGTCACGATCGTGCCGCCGGCGTCGGCGATGGCCTTCTTCACCTGCCCCGAAGGCCCGTGCCCGGGGCGGACGTTGACGACGTAGCTGAGCGCGGTCGCGTCCGCCTTCGTGGTGGAGGCGAGGACGTCGTTCACGGCTCCGGTGACGCCGTTCACGGTGCCGGGCACGTCGGCCGCGGCCGCCGTGGCGTTGGGCAGGAACGCCAGGGCTGTCGCCATGGTCATTCCGAGCGGCACGGCGATCGCGCGGCGGAAACGCGGGTGAGGCGCTGTCATATGTCGGTGTCTCCAGTTCGTTCGTGGTACGAGCTGACCGTGCGGGACGTCAGAAGGCCCTTGGGGAGCCGAAGTGCCGTGGGGCACGCGTCACTTCACCGCGCGGAGCGCGTTGACGATGCCGTACCCGTAGAAGCCGTTGACATACTTGCCGCCCTCGCACACCGCGTCCTGTGTGCCGTCGCCGTCCTGGTCGTAGGACACCGGGCAGGCGGTGTTGTCCGCCTGTGCCTTCAGCAGCACCTGCAGCTGGGCCGGGGAGGCCTTCGGGTACTTCGACTTCAGCAGCGCGGCGACGCCCGCCGCGTGCGGCGAGGCCATCGACGTGCCCTGCAGGAAGCCGTACTCGCCGTTCGGCATGGTGGACAGGATGCGGCCGTTCTGCGACGGCGTGTCCGGGATCTGGTAGAGCCGGTCGCCGCCCGGCGCGGCCACGTCGACGACTCCCTTGCCGTACGAGGAGTAGTACGACTTGAGGTTCTTGACGCCCGTCGCGCTGACCGTGACCACACCCGGCAGCTGCGTCGGCACGTCGAAGCACTCGTGCGGGTCGATCGTCCGCTCGACCGGCGTGGAGTCGTCCGGGCTGCTGTCGTCGACGATCGCGTCGGAGTCCAGGTCGTGGTTGGAGTTGCCCGCGGACGCGAGGTGGAGCGTGCCCTTCTTCTGCGCGTACAGCTGGGCCCTGTTGACGGCATCGACGATGGCCCGCTGGTCCGGGTCGTCCATGCAGTTGTACAGCCACGGGTCGACGTAGTAGCTGTTGTTCGTGATCTCGACGCCGTGGTCGGCGGCGAACACGAAGGCGCACACGACGCTCTCCGGGTAGAAGAGGCCGTTGCCCGGGTCGGTCACGTTGATGCTCGAGACCTTCACCCCGGGCGCGACACCGGCCACGCCGATGCCGTTGCGGGCCGCGGCGATCTCACCGGCCACGTGGGTGCCGTGGTAGTCCTCCGCGGTGTACGGCCGCCAGGCGCCCTCGCTGGTGTCCGCGACACCGCCGTCGCAGTTCGCCGACTGGGACGCGGAGAAGTTCGGTGCGATGTCCGGGTGGGTGTCGTCGACGCCGGTGTCGATCACGGCGACGGTCACGTTGCGGCTGCCCGGGTTGATCTTCGCGGCCTTGTCGGCGCCGATCGCGCGGAGGTCCCACTGGTCGGCTTCCAGGGGCTCGCTGTCCGGCGTGGCGGCGGAGGCGCTCGCGACCTTGGCGGCCTGCTCCTCGGACAGGAACTGCGCCGCGCCCTCGTCCGTGGTCCCCGCGGCGGTCAGCGGCGCGGTGCGCGTGGCACCCGCCGACTGCACTCCGCGTATCCCGCGCATCTCCTTGGCGAACTCCGGGTTCGACGAGTGGACGACGATCACGCCGATCTTCTCGTACGTGATCACGACCGTGCCGCCCGCCGCCGGGACCGCCCTCTTCACCGACTCGATCGTGCGGCGGTCCAGCTTGGTGTTCACGACGTACGCCAGGGCGGGCGCGTCCACCGCCTGCGTGGCACTCTCCGCGCGCGGGGCGGCCGACGCCGCCGTGGGCAGGAAGCCGAGCGAGGCTGTCAGCGACAGCGCGACGGGCACGGCGAGGGCGAGCCGGCGTCTGGAACGCAGATGAGCCATGGGGTCTCCACATCATCCGAAAAACGAGACCTGCCCGAGACACAGGTGGTGCTCGGGCAGGTACATGACGATTTGGTGCAGGCCCGAAACTATCTCTCGAAGTCGCTGGCCAGCAATGACTTACATGAAGTGAGTTGGGAAAGAAGCCCGGGGGGTTGAACCAGTCCTCGCGCGCCGCCGTGACCTTGGGCAGGGAACGCGAGGACACTCGCCCCCGATCCCCGTGACAACCGCATCCGTAACAGGAGGAGACTCCGTGGCCACCGACGCACCGCCCCCCTCGAAAGAGCAACACAAACTCCCGTCCCCCGAGGAGTTCAACGAGGTGCAGCAGAGCGCGGAGTTCGGTGAACTGCGCCGCTCCTTCCGCTCCTTCGCCTTCCCGCTGACGATCGGCTTCGTCGCCTGGTACCTGCTGTACGTCCTGCTGTCGAACTACGCGGGCGACTTCATGGGCACCAAGCTCTTCGGCAACATCAACGTCGCGTTCGTTCTCGGTATCGCCCAGTTCGTCACCACGTTCCTCATCGCCTGGTGGTACTCGCGGCACGCCGCCGCGCAGCTCGACCCCAAGGCCGAAGCCATCAAGTCCCGGATGGAGGGCGGCGCATGAGCCCCGCACAGCAGACGATCCTTGCCGCGAACGAGGCCAGCGAGCACCGGCCGCTGATCATCACCCTGTTCGGGCTGTTCGTCGTGGCGACGCTGGTCATCACCGTCTGGGCGGGCCGCCAGACCAAGGACGCCGCCGACTTCTACGCGGGCGGCCGGTCGTTCAGCGCCTTCCAGAACGGCCTCGCGGTCTCCGGCGACTACATGTCGGCCGCGTCGTTCCTCGGCATCGCGGGCGCCATCGCCCTCTTCGGATACGACGGCTTCCTTTACTCCATCGGCTTCCTGGTCGCCTGGCTGGTGGCCCTGCTCCTGGTGGCCGAGCCGCTGCGGAACTCCGGCCGCTACACCATGGGTGACGTGCTGGCGTACCGCATGCGTCAGCGCCCGGTCCGTACGGCGGCCGGCACCTCCACGATCGTCGTCTCGATCTTCTACCTGCTGGCCCAGATGGCGGGCGCGGGCGTCCTCGTCTCGCTGCTGCTCGGCATCACCTCCGACGCCGGCAAGATCCTCATCGTCGCCCTGGTCGGCGTCCTGATGATCGTGTACGTCTCCATCGGCGGCATGAAGGGCACCACCTGGGTCCAGATGGTCAAGGCCGTGCTGCTCATCGGCGGCACCATCCTGATCACCTTCCTGGTGCTGCTGAAGTTCAACTTCAACATCTCCGACCTGCTGGGCACGGCCGCCGAGAACAGCGGCAAGGGTGCCGCCTTCCTGGAGCCCGGCCTCCAGTACGGCGCGACCGGCACCACCAAGCTGGACTTCATCTCCCTCGGCATCGCCCTGGTGCTCGGCACGGCGGGCCTGCCGCACATCCTGATCCGCTTCTACACGGTGCCCAACGCCAAGGCCGCCCGGAAGTCCGTCAACTGGGCGATCGGCATCATCGGCGGCTTCTACCTGATGACCATCGCGCTCGGCTTCGGCGCCGCGGCGCTGATCTCGCAGGAAGAGATCATCGCGTCCAACCCGTCCGGCAACACGGCGGCGCCCCTGCTCGCCCTGCACCTGGGCGGCGTCGACTCGGCCTGGGGCGCGATCCTGCTCGCCACGATCTCGGCGGTGGCCTTCGCGACGATCCTCGCCGTGGTCGCCGGCCTCACCCTCGCCTCGTCGTCCTCCTTCGCGCACGACATCTACGCCAACGTCATCCGCAAGGGGAAGGCCACCGAGAAGGAGGAGGTAAGGGCGGCCCGTCTGGCGACCATCGGCATCGGCGCCGTCTCCATCCTCCTGGGCGCCCTCGCCCGCGACCTGAACGTGGCGGGCTTGGTCGCCCTCGCCTTCGCGGTCGCCGCCTCCGCCAACCTGCCGACGATCCTCTACAGCCTGTTCTGGAAGCGGTTCACCACCCAGGGCGCCCTGTGGTCGATCTACGGCGGCCTGATCGTGGCCGTCGGCCTGGTGCTGTTCTCACCCGTCGTCTCCGGCGACCCCAAGGCGATGTTCCCCGACGTCGACTTCGCCTGGTTCCCGCTGAAGAACCCGGGCATCATCTCCATCCCGTTCGGCTTCCTGATGGGCTGGCTCGGCACCATCCTGTCCAAGGAGGAGCCGAACACCGACAAGTACGCGGAGCTGGAGGTCCGGTCCCTGACCGGCACCGGCGCGCACTGATCGCGTACTGAGCGTTCACCGAGTACGCCCCCTGAGCGGCCGCGTCGTAGGTCCCTACGGCGCGGCCGCGTCCTGTCTCGTGGGATCGGGCCCTGTTGTTGTCAGTGGCGTCACGTAGGCTCGCAGTCGACGGTAAAGATTTGGTCCGTGACGAGGCAGGGGGCCCACGTGCTCATCGACACCTACGGCCGGGTGGCCACCGACCTGAGGGTCTCGCTGACCGACCGGTGCAACCTGCGCTGTACCTACTGCATGCCCGAGGAGGGCCTGCAGTGGCTGGCCAAGCCCGACCTGCTCACGGACGACGAGATCGTCCGGCTGATCGACATCGCCGTCACCTCCCTGGGCATCGAGGAGGTCCGCTTCACCGGCGGCGAGCCCCTGCTGCGCCCCGGCCTGGTCGGCATCGTCGAGCGGGTCGCCGCCCTGGAGCCCCGCCCGCAGATGTCCCTCACCACCAACGGCATCGGCCTCAAGCGCACGGCGACGGCCCTGAAGGCGGCCGGCCTGGACCGGGTCAACGTCTCCCTGGACACCCTCCGCCCGGACGTCTTCAAGACCCTCACCCGCCGCGACCGCCACAAGGACGTCATCGAGGGCCTGCACGCCGCCCGGGACGCGGGCCTGAGCCCGGTCAAGGTCAACTCCGTCCTGATGCCCGGGCTGAACGAGGACGAGGCCCCGGACCTCCTGGCCTGGGCGGTGGAGCATGACTACGAACTGCGCTTCATCGAGCAGATGCCCCTGGACGCCCAGCACGGCTGGAAGCGCGAGGGCATGGTCACCGCCGGCGACATCCTGGCCTCCCTGCGCACCCGCTTCGAGCTCACCCCCGAGGGCTCCGACGAGCGCGGCTCGGCCCCCGCCGAGCGCTGGATCGTCGACGGCGGCCCGCAGCGGGTCGGCGTCATCGCCTCCGTAACCCGCCCGTTCTGCTCGGCCTGCGACCGCACCCGCCTGACGGCCGACGGACAGATACGCACGTGCCTGTTCGCCACGGAGGAGACGGACCTGCGCGCCGCGCTGCGCTCCGGCGCTCCCGACGAGGAGATCGCCCGCATCTGGCGCCTGGCCATGTGGGGCAAGAAGGCGGGCGCGGGCCTGGACGACCCGTCCTTCGTCCAGCCGGACCGGCCCATGTCTGCCATCGGTGGCTGAGGCTGTAGGCGGACCGGCGCTACGAACCCTCGGGCGCTTCCCAGTCCTCGAACTTCACGACGTCCTTCAGGAACCCGCGCACACCGAGGAACTGGGACAGATGCTCCCGGTGCTCCTCACACGCCAGCCACGTCTTGCGCCGCTCGGGCGTATGGATCTTCGGGTTGTTCCACGCCAGCACCCACACGGCGTCGGCACGGCAGGCCTTGGCGGAACAGATCGGGGTCTCGTCACTCACAGGTTCGTCTCACAAGCGCGGTGAACGCGGCAGAAAAGCCGGCAAACAAGGCGACGCCGAGCAGCCACGGGGGGAGCTGCCCGGCGTCGGTCCGTCGCTCCGACGGGGGATGCGGAGCGCCTACGAAGTATGTCACGGGTAACCCGTCGCCCGGCACCGGAACAACATGATTGATCTGAGCTTTTCTTGAGCTTGGTGCAGGCCTGACTCACGGTCGGGACGCGTCCGCGAGGGATGCGCCATGATCACGCCCGGTCGCCCGACCCGCTCGCCGTGCCCGGCGCGGGATCGGCGACGACGTCCTCCGGGACGGGTTCCGCGAGCCGCTCCTCTTGCGGGAAACCGTCCTCCTTTGCGAAAGCGTCCTCAGCGTGCGGCGGCTCGATCATCGGCGGCGTCGGCGCCGTGACGAACGTCGACGGCAGCGACGGCGCGTTCTCCCGCCCCGCGTTGGCGACGACCACGGCGATGTAGGGGAGGACCGCACCCAGCACCAACGCGACGATCGCGATGTGCCGTTCGACGTTCCACAGGGTGGCCGCGAGGATCACCGACAGCGTACGGATCGTCATCGATATGACGTACCGGCGCTGCCTTCCGCGTACGTCCTCCTGGAGGCCCGCCCGAGCCCCGGTGATCCGGAACACCTCGGCGTTGCCGCCGCCATGCTGCTTCCGCATCACATTCCACCATCCGCCCGCATCGCACTCTCCCCGCCCCCTGCCAGGTCCGCCCCCGGTCGGGGAACGGGACCCGGACAGCTCCCACGTTACGCCGCGCCTGGCCCGTCCACGAGACCGGGGCGCCCCCGGCCTGGACGAGCGGCCTCGGCCGTTGCGCGTACACCCCCGCCCGGCATGCGCCGTACCGCGACTGGGCCGAAACTGGGTGTACTGCTCAGACGGGCGGTACTCGGCCACGGCATGACGAGCCGGGACGAGCCCGAGACGAGCCGTACAAGGAGGCAGCCATGGGCTGGTTGTGGGCGATCATCGTGGGACTCGTGCTCGGCCTCGTCGCCAAGGCGATCATCCCGGGCAAGCAACATATTCCGCTGTGGCTGACCACCATCCTGGGCATCCTCGGCGCCATCGGCGGCAACGCGGTCGCGCGGGCGGCCGGTGTCGACGCGACGGCGGGCATCGACTGGTGGCGCCACGGCTTCCAGCTGGTGGCCGCGGTCATCCTCGTCGGCCTCGGCGACCGGGCGTACGTGGCGGTCCGGGGCGGCAGACGACGGGTCTGACGGCAGGCAGCACGATGGGGGCGGCTTCCGCCACGGAAGCCGCCCCCATCGGTGTGCCTAGGCGCCCGTGACCTCGACCGCCGCCAGGTTCTTCTTGCCCCGGCGCAGTACCAGCCAGCGCCCGTGCAGCAGATCCTCCTTGGCGGGGACCGCGTCCTCGGTCGCGACCTTGACGTTGTTCACGTAGGCACCGCCCTCCTTGACCGTGCGGCGCGCGGCCGACTTGCTGGCCACCAGGCCGACCTCGGCGAACAGGTCGACCACCGGGCCGAGCTCGGCGACCTGGACGTGCGGCACCTCGGACAGGGCCGCGGCCAGCGTCTTGTCGTCCAGGTCGACCAGCTCACCCTGCCCGAAGAGGGCCTTGGAGGCGGCGATCACGGCGGCGGTCTGCTCGGCGCCGTGGACCAGCGTCGTCAGCTCCTGTGCGAGCGCGCGCTGCGCGGCACGCGCCTGGGGGCGCTCCTCGGTCTGCCGCTCCAGCTCCTCCAGCTCCTCGCGGGACTTGAAGGACAGGATCCGCATGTACGTCGAGATGTCCCGGTCGTCCACGTTCAGCCAGAACTGGTAGAACGCGTACGGCGTCGTCATCTCCGGGTCGAGCCAGACGGCCCCGCCCTCGGTCTTGCCGAACTTGGTGCCGTCCGCCTTGGTCATCAGCGGGGTGGCGAGCGCGTGGACGTCGGCGTGCGGCTCCAGCTTGTGGATCAGGTCCAGGCCGGCCGTGAGGTTGCCCCACTGGTCGCTGCCGCCCTGCTGGAGCGTGCAGCCGTACCGGCGGTACAGCTCCAGGAAGTCCATGCCCTGGAGCAGCTGGTAGCTGAACTCCGTGTAGCTGATGCCCTCCTCGGATTCCAGGCGCCGGGCGACCGAGTCCTTGGTCAGCATCTTGTTGACGCGGAAGTGCTTGCCGATGTCCCGCAGGAACTCGATGGCCGACAGGCCGGCCGTCCAGTCCAGGTTGTTCACCATCACCGCGGCGTTCTCGCCCTCGAAGGACAGGAACGGCTCGATCTGCGCGCGCAGCCGGGTCACCCAGTTCGCGACCGTCTCCGGGTCGTTCAGCGTGCGCTCCGCCGTCGGGCGCGGGTCGCCGATCTGGCCGGTCGCCCCGCCCACCAGGGCCAGCGGACGCAGGCCCGCCTGCTGGAGCCGGCGCATGGTGAGGACCTGCACCAGGTGGCCGACGTGCAGACTGGCCGCCGTCGGGTCGAAGCCGCAATAGAACGTGACGGGACCGTCCGCGAGCGCCTTGCGCAATGCGTCCTCGTCAGTGGACAGGGCGAACAGCCCCCGCCACTTCAGCTCGTCGACGATGTCCGTCACGGTTCTCGTATCTCCTTGCATGGGCTCGAACGGGCCTCGTAATCAGGTACGAGGTTATACGCCCTGGCTGACAGAGCTCATATTGAAGTCCGGCACCCTCAGGGCCGGCATCGCAGCCCTAGTGAACCAGTCGCTCCACTCCCTAGGCAGCGTCTTTTCCGTCCGCCCGGCCTCCGTCGCCCGGCCCAGCAGGTCGACCGGTGACTCGTTGAACCGGAAGTTGGTGACCTCGCCGGTCACCTCGCCGTTCTCCACGAGATAGACGCCGTCCCGGGTCAGGCCCGTCAGCAGCAGCGTCGCCGGGTCGACCTCGCGGATGTACCACAGGCAGGTCAGCAGCAGCCCGCGCTCGGTGTTCGCGACCATCTCCTCCAGGGAGCGGTCCTCGCCCCCGTCCAGGATCAGGTTGTCGATCCCCGGCGCCACCGGCAGCCCCGTCAGGTCGGCGCTGTGCCGGCTGGTCAGCAGATGACTCAGCTGTCCCTCGCGCATCCACTCGGTGGCCGTCAGCGGCAGCCCGTTGTCGAACACCGACTGGTCGCCGCCGGAGGAGTGCACGAGCACGAAGGGCGCGGACTCCAGGCCCGGCTCGTTCGGGTCGCTGCGCAGGGTCAGCGGCAGGTCGGTCAGCTTGTCGCCCACGCGGGTGCCGCCCCCCGGCTTGGAGAACACCGTGCGGCCCTCCGCCGCGTCCCGGCCCGACGCCGACCACATCTGGTAGATCAGCAGGTCCGCGACGGCGCTCGGCGGCAGCAGCGTCTCGTACCGCCCGGCAGGCAGCGCGATCCGCCGCTCGGCCCAGCCGAGGCGTACCGCGAGCTCCGCGTCCAGCGCCGCCGGATCGACGTCCTTGAAGTCCCTGGTCGACCGGCCCGCCCACGCCGACCGGGTCCGGTCCGGCGACTTGGCGTTCAGCTCCAGCGTCCCGTTGGGCTGGTCGTGCCGCAGGCGCAGCCCCGTCGACGTACCGAGGTAGCTGGAGACCACCTCGTGGTTGGCGAAGCCGTACAGCTCGCGACCGCCCGCACGCGCGCGTGCGAACGCCTCACCGAGCGCCGGCGCGAAGTCCGCGAACACGGCGGACGAGGTCTCGGCCGGCGCGTCCGTGAAGTCGGGCGCCGCCGGTACGCCCGTGACCAGCGGCCGCGCGTCCTCGGCGGGACCGGCACTGCGCGCGGCGGCCTCCGCGGCCCGCACCAGGGGCTCCAGCTCGTCCGCGGTGACGGCCGAGCGCGTGACGACACCGGAGGCCGTGCCCTCCTTGCCGTCGACGGTCGCGATCACGGTGAGCGTACGTCCGCGAGTGACGCCGTTCGTGGTGAGCGTGTTGCCCGCCCAGCGCAGGTTGGCGGTCGACTGCTCGTCGGCGATGACCACACAGCCGTCGGCCCGGGACAGTTCGAGGGCGCGCTCGACGATCTCGTGCGGCTTGTTCGTCAACGAAGTAATGCCGTTGGGCACACGAGAACTCATCGACCGGCCTCCTGCGTGGTGTTCAGAATGTTGACGCTCTTGAAGAGGGCCGACGGGCAGCCGTGCGAGACCGCGGCCACCTGGCCGGGCTGGGCCTTGCCGCAGTTGAAGGCTCCGCCCAGGACGTAGGTCTGCGGACCGCCGACGGCGGCCATGGACCCCCAGAAGTCGGTGGTCGTCGCCTGGTAGGCCACGTCCCGCAGCTGCCCGGCGATCCGCCCGTTCTCGATCTTGAAGAACCGTTGCCCGGTAAATTGAAAGTTCACCCCAGGGTCAGGGGGCATACCCCGCTGATCGGCGTTTGTGCAGGTCAGGCGGTGTCTCACGGTCTACCCTCAATCCCTGTTCACACGGGTTGAAACCGGACGGTACGGGGTCTGGTGATGACTTGGTGTCGACCTCCGGGGCCCGTCTCGGGACTACCTACGCGGGTCCTGGAGGCTTGGCCCCAGATTGGATCAGAGACTACCCACCGGTCGCCTGGACGGGACGCGAATATCGCTCTGACCTGAGCCCCTCCCCGCCCGTGTGAGATCGCTGCCTGCGGGAGTGACGAACGAGGGAGGCCGCACGGACGGGCGGCGCGCGCCGTACGCTCGAATCATGAGTGCCGACATTGGCAAGCGGCTTCAGGAAGTACGCAAGCGGCGCGGTATGACGCAGCGTCAGCTGGCGACTGAGTCCGGCGTGTCCCTGTCCTTGATCCGGAAGCTGGAGCAAGGGGAACGGGGTGACACGCGACTGGAGACTGCGCGCCGACTGGCGCTGGCCCTGCGAGTGCCGACGACGAACCTCATCGCTGATCACGAGGAGGAGCGACAGGCGGCGCCTGGGGCTGATGATCGTTGGGAGGCTGTCCGGCGGGCACTCGTGGCTCCGGTTCGGGCGGAGGGGCTGGCCGAAGAACCGACCGTGGATGGCGTGCGAGACGCCGTGGTATCAGCACTGCCGCTCTTCTCCGGTGATCGTTTCGCAGAGCTGAGCGTGATCCTTCCGCCTCTGCTGCGCGACGCTGATCTTGTCGCCGAGCACGGTCCAGAGGGGCGGGCCGTACGCGTCCGGCTCTCGCAGCTGACGGGCTGGCTGCTCACCCAGACTCGGCAGTTCGAGGCGGCTGACATCGCGCTGTCCCGGTGCATGGAGGAGTCCTCGGACCGGCTTCAGGCGGCGGCGACGGTGAGCACGCAGTGCTGGCTCTTGCTGCGGCGTGGTCGGCTGGCTGCGGCGCGGGAGCTGGCGACCCGGTGGGCGGATGAGGTGGAGCCGCGTATCTCGCGGGCTACCCCGGCGGAGCTCAGTGCGTGGGGCTGGCTGCTGCTGCGTGCCTCGGCTGCCGCTATCCGGGACAACCGGCCTGGGGAGGCCGAGGACGCCTTGCGCTACGCCAATTCGGCAGCGGTCGCGATGGGGCGGGAGTTCGCACCGCGCGACGACTTCTTGCAGGCCTTCGGACCGGTCACGGTGGCTCTGAAGCGCGCCGAGAACGCCATGATCGTTGACAAGCCGGACCTGGTCCTCAAGCTCTCGGCGCGCATCCCGACGGGCGGCATGCGGCCCACTTCCAACAACCGCAACCGTCACCTACTGGACGTGGCAGAAGCGCATGCGCGCTCGCGCGACTACGCGAAGACGGTGGAGGTCTTGCAGGGCATTCAGGCGGACGCCCCTCAGTGGCTGCCGAACCAGCGGTACGCGCGGGACATCTTCGGTCGCGTCATCGCACGTCGGCGCACCCTCACGCCCGAGATGCGGAGCCTTGCAGACGCGATCGGCGTACCGCTGTGACGTGGTGTGGCACTTCGAGCTGACACCTCGCCAAAGTGCCATTGAGGTGTGTTCATGCCGCTACCTAGCGTTATTGGCATGGTGACACAAGGCAAACCAGCAGACACGGCCGTCCCTGAGCGCGGAGAGCTGGTGTACGACCCGGTGACGCGCAAGGTCGGGGAGTACCAGGACAAGGCCGGGCCGTACGCCATGCTGCGTCCGGTGGGCGGTGGCCGTGAGTGGCAGGCCGACCCGGCGCAGATCCGCCCGGCCAGTCCTGCGGAACGGCTCAGCGCGGGCGTGAGGGTCGCCAACAAGCGAGCGAGGCGGGGACTGTGAGCGTGCGATCGGTGATCCGTCACGAGACGTGGACGCTCACGCCGGACCGTGAGCCTGATGCGGAGCCGATCACGTACGCGATGGAGTGTGCGGTGTGCGGTGAGTCCTCGGACGGCAGCGAGGACTTCGCGGACGGGCAGAGCTGGGTGTTAGAGCACTGCGGCAGGAACCCGTCGCACCACACCTTCCGGGAGATCATCACTCGTCCGTGGCGTGCCTGGCGGCACACATGATGCGGCGCGCCGTGGACTGGTTAGCCCGTTTCACGGGTCCGCTGCTGATCATCATGATCTCGGGCTCGTGCGGCTTCGTGCTGGGCGTCGCTGCCGCGTCCGGCTCGGCGCTTCCCTAGATGCCCGTCCCCGCCGGACGTAGCCGATCGAGGGTGTTCCCCCCACTCTGAGGAGCCCTGGCGGGGAGGGGCCTTTGCCCTGGTAGTGGCGCGGTGTGGGCACGCCGCCGGCCGTAGAGGCTTTTGGGCGGGAGCTGCCATGGGGCGAGTGAACAGGGGGCCTTACGCTGCCTGGCGGATCGGGCAGTCTTTGGGACCTGCCCGCAATGGCCCGATCGGCCCCCTGTTCTTCGAGGCTCGCCCCATGGTGGCTGCCTAAAAGCCTCGTAGGCCGTCGGCCCCGGCCCAAGAGGGTTTTGCGCCCGTACTGGCGGCTCGTCGCAGTGCGGCCGTGTCCCCGCACCGTCGTGTGTACCCCCGTGCCTGTCCGTGCGGGGTTGTCCGTGTTCGGAGACTGAGTGAGGTGTGTATGAAGCGTTGTGGTGATCAGTTCGCGCCCCCGCCGGAGATGCAAGCTGAGGCGTGCCGCGTGGCGGGGGTGGAGCTGGATGTTGCGCCCGCGCTGGTGCTGCGGTGCGAGCTGGGGGTGCACGAGGGGCCAGATCATGCGGCGGGGATCGTGGAGGCGCAGGATGTCACGGGGCGCATGACCTGGATGTGGTGGCGCTCGGGGGTGGAGATGCGCGATCCGTGCATGGTGCGCCGTTTCGGGGATGAGGACCGGTTGGACAACGTTGTGTGCGGCCTGTTCGAGGGGCACGAGGGTGAGCACGCCTGGCCGTAGCGGGCCGGGGCGTGGCCGGTGGGTGTCGGGGGTCCGGGCCGCTGCCGTGGGTGCTGGAGGCCATGAGCCACGGGCCTGAGCCAACGGGACGGGGGCGGGCAAGGTTGGGCTGTGCTGGAACTGGCTCACGTCTGGGAGAGCCTGATGCGCGCCGGGCGGCGGCGCCCCGGACCGGACCGGCCGAAGGCCGCATGCCGGGCCGGGGTGCGGCAAGCCGCCCGGCGGCGCGCCGAAGGCGCGCCTAGAGGAAGTGAAGACAGATTCCGACACGCGCCCTACCGCTGCCTACTCCCGCTTCCCGGTCGACGCATGGCACGGGGCGCAACCGGTCGGACAGACCTCCTCGGCACCCCGGTCCGGCAACCGCGACTCCTCCTCTCCGGTCGCGTGCCAAGTGCCATGTCCTCGGCGGCAATTCGTTGGCGTAGCTGAGCCTGGTCTGAGATCATGACGGGACGAGCGACGAGCCTTCTTCAGCGATTCTCAGACACAGAGACAGACCTTCCTCAGCAGACATCACATCTTCAGTCTTCTTCTGTCTTCGTTCTCTCTCACGCTGCCGCTCCACGCTCTGCTCTCTTCTTCTGATCTGACGTGCCGTCACTTATCCCTGACGCATCATCACCTCGACCCAAAAGGACATCAGACATGACTCGCACCTGCGCCTCGGCTCGCGCTCCTCCTCGCCCATCCGTTCTGGAGGTGCCCTGTGTTCAACGCCTCGCACGAGGTGACAGCTTCGAATAACCGCTCCGCTGAGCTGGAGCGTGAAAAGCGTCTGCGGCTGCTGTCCGATGTCGATCGGGACATCATCCGCCTGGCGCACGATCCCCTGTTCCCGCGCTGGCTGGAGCAGATCAAGGCCATCGGCGGGTGTGGCCATCCGGTCTACCTGTCCGGCTCCACGGTCACCCGCGACGCCCTGACGGGTGAGGTGATCGCGTCCTACTCGACCGCCGGGGAACCGGGTGAGCGGCTGGCCGTCCGCTGCCGTAACCGCCGTGCATCGGTCTGTGAGCCGTGCTCCTATCTGCACGCGGGCGACACCTACCAGCTGATCCGCGCGGGCCTGTCCGGCGGCAAGAATGTGCCTGAGAGGGTGCGGGATCAGCCCCGGCTGTTCGTCACCCTGACGGCGCCCTCGTTCGGGCCGGTGCATCGCTTCCTCGACGGCGAACGCTGCCGACCGCGCCGGGATGGTGGCTCCTGCGAACATGGGCGCCCGGTCGGCTGCGGCCTGGTCCACACCGAGGAAGACCCGTTGTTGGGCCGCCCGCTGTGCCCTGACTGCTACGACTACGTCGGCCACGTGCTGTGGCACGCGCACGCCGGACGGCTGTGGGACCGGTTCACCACCGCCGTACGGCGTCACCTCGCCTCGGCCGGAGGGATCTCGCGCTCACGGCTCCGTGAGCACCTGGTGGTGTCCTTCGCCAAGGTCGCCGAGTACCAGAAGCGGACGGCAATCCACTTCCACGCGGTGGTGCGCCTCGACGGTCCGGCCGGTCCCGGTGACCCGTCTCCGGACTGGGCCACGGTCGAACTGCTCACCGACGCCGTGCGCGCGGCTGCCGCATCGGCGAACGTCCGAGTCCCGGAATCTGACGCCTACGGGACTGAACTCCTCCTATTCGGCGAACAGTTGGCCGTGCGGCCGATCTGGGCCTTCGCGGACGGTGAGGGACCGACCGATGATGCCGTAGCGGCTTATGTGGCCAAGTACGTCTCCAAGGGAACCGCCGAAACCGGCGCCGGACTGGATTACCTCGTCACCAGCCCGGACGACATCGATGCGGCAGCCGTCACAACCCATGTGAAGGCGCTTATGGGTACTTGCTGGCGCCTGGGCGGCCTGCCCGAACTGGAACACCTCCGGCTGCGGTCCTGGGCTCACACGCTCGGCTACCGGGGCCACATCCTCACCAAATCCCGCCGCTACTCGACGACGTACACGGCTCTGCGCGAGGAACGGGCCGAATACCAGCGTGGCGGCACAGAGCCGACCGACAACCCCGCCGTCATTACGGAGTCGAACTGGCGCTATGTCGGCTCCGGCTACACCCCGGGCGCGGCCCTCCTCGCCGCCGGAATCGCGGAAGACGTCGCAACCAGTCGCGAACTCGCCCGCGAAGCGACCGAAGACCAGGCGCGGGGGTGGGAGCTGTGAGGGGCGGCAGCAACCTGCTCATGACGCCGGACGAGGCGGCCGCGGAACTCGGTGTGACGAAGCGCGTCCTCATGGACTCGTACCGGCGTTGGGGCATCCCGTTCCTCAAGGTCGGCAAGCACGTCCGGTTCCGAACTCGCGATCTGCACAACTGGGTTGAGGACCGTATGCAGCGCGACTAGGCTGACGATCAGTCACCGACCAATCAACATGTGAAGGGTTAACAATCGTGGCGACCATCAAGAAGGAAGACTGCTCCTGCCCCCGGCGCAAGAAGCCCACGTGCCCTCACAAGCCGTACCGGGTGACGTACCGGGAGCCCGGGGGCAGGGCAGGCAAGCCTCGGCAGGTGTCCTTCAAGAAGCTTGAAGACGCGGAAGCGTTCGCGGTCAAGGTGGAGCGGGACAAGGACTTGGGGACGTACATCAACCCCAAGGCGGGACAGCGGACGTTCCAACAGGTCTGGCACGAGTGGGTTGAGGCCGGAACTCTGGAAGAGTCCTCGAAAAGGAACTATCAGAGCGTCTACGACAACCACTACGGGCCGTTCTTCGGGAACAAGCCCATCGGCAGCATTACCCCGACAACCATCATGGAATGGGAGGCAGACCAGAGGGAACGCGGCTACAAGGAAACCGGAATCAATGGACGGAAGAACGTCCTCTCATCCGTCTTCAACTATGCGGTAGCAGCCGAGGTCATCGGTCGCAATCCGTGCAAGAAAGCGAACCCTCGTAGGCGCTCGGGACAGCAGTTCACCCCGGTCACCGACGATGACATCCCGACCATGGAAGAGGTACTGGGGATCATCGCCGAGGCTCCGAAGCTCATCCGCGCTGGCTTCTGGGCCATGGCCGGGTGCGGTACACGTCCGGGGGAGTCCTTGGCTCTGGCCGACGAATCCATGGACTGGGAACGCAGCATTCTGGCCGTGGATCACCAGGTCTCGGCCTACGGCTGCCAGGAAATCTCGGGTTACCGGCGAGGCGTGAAGAGGGGAACGAAACACCGCACCTTCGATGAGGCCCGGAAGGCTCCGGTACCTGAGTCGATCAACGAGATTTTCAATGATCACATCGACGTCTTCGGGACGTGGGGAGATCGAGGCTGGTTCTTCGAGTCTCCTCGGCTGAATGACCGCCACCCCTCGTATGACTGGTTCCTGGATCAGTTCAAGGCGGCGGCCAAGCTGGCTGGGACTCCGCAGTACACCCCGAAGAGCTTCCGGCACTTCTTCGTCTCGGAGGCCATCCATGCCCAGATTCCGCTCTTCGAAGTAGCGGCGTGGGTCGGGCACCGGACCACCAGGACGACAGAGCTGGTCTACGGCCACCTCGTCCGCCGGGCCATGGACCGAGGCGCCCGCACCATGCACAACCGTCTGGGCCTGAAGCTGGAGCCCTTCAAGGGCCTCATCGTCCCGCCCTCGCTGACGCCTTCCGAGGACGACATCGAGGACTGGGACGACGTGGCGTAGGGGGTCGCTGTGATCGCGTGTCGACCCGGTGCAGACTTCGAGTCGGAACGACCGCCCTCTCAGGAGCGACCGGACTCGTTTGCAGTGTTCAGGATGTTCACACCCCGAAACATTGCAGACGGGCATCCATGAGACACGGAAGCGACCTGCCCTGGCTGGGCCTTTCCGCAGTTGAAAGCCCCTCCTAGCACGTAGGTCTGAGGTCCTCCCACGGCCTCCAGGGACCCCCAAAACTGGGGTGTGACCCCCTGATATGCAAAGTCTCGGACCTGCCCCGCAAGGCGGCCGTTCCGGATCGCGTATGCCCTCTGACCCGTAAATTGAAAGTTGTACCGCTGCATGTCGATCGACCAGGACCGGTCGCCGACGACGTAGATCCCGCGCTCCACGCCCCCGATCAGGTCCTCGGTCGACATCCCGGCCGGATCCGGCCGCAGCGACACGTTGGCCATGCGCTGTACGGGCACGTGGCCGGGGGAGTCGGCGAAGGCGCATCCGTTGGACCGCTCGAACCCGGTCAGCCGCGCGATCCGCCGGTCCAGCTGGTAGCCGGCCAGCGTGCCGTTCTTCACCAGGTCCCAGGACTGGCCCTCGACGCCCTCGTCGTCGTACCCGATGGTGGCGAGGCCGTGCTCGGCGGTGCGGTCGCCGGTGACGTTCATCAGCTCGGAGCCGTACCTCAGCTTGCCGAGCTGGTCGAAGGTGGCGAAGGAGGTGCCGGCGTAAGCGGCCTCGTAGCCGAGCGCCCGGTCCAGCTCGGTGGCGTGGCCGATGGACTCGTGGATGGTCAGCCACAGGTTGGACGGGTCGACGACGAGGTCGTACAGGCCCGGCTCGACGCTCGGCGCCCGCATCTTCTCGGCCAGCAGCTCCGGGATCCGCTCGAGCTCGGCGTCCCAGTCCCAGCCCGTGCCGGTCAGGTACTCCCAGCCGCGCCCGACGGGCGGCGCGATGGTCCGCATGGAGTCGAACTCGCCGCTCGACTCGTCGACCGACACGGCCGTCAGCGACGGATGCAGCCGCACCCGCTGCTGGGTGGTCACGGTCCCGGCGGTGTCGGCGTAGAACTTGTTCTCATGGACCGTGAGCAGCGAGGCGTCCACGTGATGCACGCCGTCGGCCGCCAGCAGCCGCTCGCTCCACTCCGCCAGCAGGCCCGACTTCTCCTCGTCGGGGACGGTGAACGGATCGATCTCGTACGACGAGATCCACGTCTTGTCGGCATGCACGGGCTCGTCGGCGAGCTCCACCCGCTCGGCCGACCCGGCCGCCTTGATCACCTGAGCGGAGAGCTTGGCCATCTGGACGGCCTGCGAGGCGACCTTGGCGGCGGCGTCGAGGGTCAGATCAACCCCGGACGCGAACCCCCAGGTCCCGCCGTGCACGACCCGCACCGCGTACCCGAGGTCGGTGGTGTCCGACGATCCGGAGGGCTTGGCGTCCCTGAGGCTCCAGGAGGCGCTGCGCACCCGCTCGAACCGGAAGTCCGCGTGCTCGGCGCCCAGCGCACGCGCGCGTGCGAGCGCGGCGTCCGCCAAGGCGCGTAGCGGAAGTGCCGTAAAGGCGTCGTCGATGGTATGAGGCACCGCGGTCTCTCCCTGTCGTCATGACCTGTGGTTGCCCCGATCATGTCGCGCGGGCGGGTCCGCGGACCACACCTTTCCGTCCGGAGCCCGCATCTTTCTGTAGGGATCCGACAGTGAGTGCCGTAAGCCACTGTGGGTGCCCGATTCTCCGCGCGCGGCCCCGGACCGATAGGTTTTCGAGGAAGCCGCCTGTCATCCAGGTGTTGGGCGGGTGTGTCAGACCGCTATCGAAAGGGTGATCCGTTGAGCCGCTCGGTTCTCGTCACCGGAGGCAACCGGGGCATCGGCCTCGCCATCGCCCGCGCTTTCGCCGACGCCGGCGACAAGGTCGCGATCACGTACCGCTCGGGTGAGCCGCCGGCCGGCTTCCTCGCCGTCAAGTGCGACATCACCGACCCCGAGCAGGTGGAGCAGGCCTACAAGGAGATCGAGGCCGAGCACGGCCCGGTCGAGGTGCTGATCGCCAACGCCGGTGTCACCAAGGACCAGCTTCTGATGCGCATGTCCGAGGAGGACTTCACCTCGGTCATCGACACCAACCTCACCGGCACCTTCCGGGTCGTCAAGCGGGCCAACCGCGGCATGCTGCGCGCCAAGAAGGGCCGCGTCGTGCTGATCTCGTCGGTCGTCGGGCTGTACGGCTCGCCCGGCCAGGCCAACTACGCCGCCTCCAAGGCCGCCCTGGTCGGCTTCGCGCGCTCCCTGGCCCGTGAACTGGGCTCGCGCAACATCACCTTCAACGTCGTCGCGCCCGGCTTCGTCGACACCGACATGACCAAGGTGCTCACCGACGAGCAGCGCGCGGGCATCGTGTCCCAGGTGCCGCTCGGCCGGTACGCGCAGCCGGAGGAGATCGCCGCGACGGTGCGGTTCCTCGCGTCGGACGACGCCTCGTACATCACTGGAGCCGTCATCCCCGTAGACGGCGGACTGGGAATGGGTCACTGAACCATGAGCGGAATCCTCGAGGGCAAGCGCGTCCTGATCACCGGTGTGCTGATGGAGTCCTCCATCGCCTTCCACGCCGCCAAGCTGGCCCAGGAGCAGGGCGCCGAGATCATCCTGACCGCGTTCCCGCGGCCCACGCTGACCGAGCGCATCGCCAAGAAGCTGCCCAAGCCCACCAAGGTCATCGAGCTCGACGTCAGCAACGACGAGCACCTGGCGCGCCTGGCCGACCTGGTCGGTGAGGAGCTGGGCGGCCTGGACGGCGTCGTGCACTCCATCGGCTTCGCCCCGCAGGACGCCCTCGGCGGCAACTTCCTCAACACGCCGTTCGAGTCCGTGGCCACCGCCATGCACGTCTCGGCGTTCTCCCTGAAGTCGCTGACCATGGCCTGCCTGCCGCTGATGCAGAACGGCGGCTCGGTCGTCGGCCTCACCTTCGACGCGCAGTACGCCTGGCCGCAGTACGACTGGATGGGCCCGGCCAAGGCCGCGCTCGAGGCCACCAGCCGCTACATGGCGCGTGACCTGGGCAAGCAGAACATCCGCTGCAACCTCATCTCCGCGGGCCCGATCGGCTCGATGGCCGCCAAGTCCATCCCGGGCTTCGCCGAGCTGGCCTCCGTGTGGGACTCCCGTGCCCCCCTGGAGTGGGACCTCAAGGACCCCGAGCCGGCCGGCCGCGGCATCGTCGCCCTGCTGAGCGACTGGTTCCCGAAGACCACCGGCGAGATCATCCACGTGGACGGCGGTCTGCACGCGATCGGTGCGTGACGCCGCCGCTGTGGCTCGACCAAGGGTGAGGGCCCGTCTCCAAAAGGAAGCGGGCCCTCACCCGTCACTCGTTCGGGCTATTCGGCCAGGCGGGGGAGGGTCGCAACGGCGCACTCTGGATCAGGCGTACATCACGCGCTTCCCTCCCCAGCACGGCCGAGGAGGTCCCCTTGTGCGCATGTCCCGCAGCCTGGCCTCAGCGACCGTCGCCGTCTCTCTCGTGCTGTGCCTGCCCTACGAGGCGATACCGCACGCGCGCGTGGAGGTACGGAAAGCACCCTCACCGGAGCCGTTCGGTGCCTGGTGCCGCAGCCGCGTCACCGGCTCGCAGGTGACGGCGTACTGTCACAACCCCTATCCGCGGCCCGACCACGTCAGCCTGCACATCGAGTGCGCACGCTGGTGGGACGTCGACAGCGACGGGGCGCCGGTCGAGGCCGGGCCCGCGCAGACCGTGCGGCTGACCGGCCGCTGCTGGAAAGAGGTCCGCTCGGTGTGGATCAGCCACCGGAAGGGGCGGTGAACCGGCCCGGGCGGCACAGGAACGGATAGCTGGCGGCCTCCTCGGCTGCCGCCGCCGCGTCGCCCGCGCGGATCGCGTCGACGAGCCGCGTGTGGTCCATGTGCGTCTCGGGCGTCAGTTCCTCGCCGACGTCCTCGCGCAGCCAGTCCCGCAGCACCTCGCCCAGGTCCGCGTACATCGCGATCATCACGTCGTTGTGCGAGGCGGCCACCACCGCCAGGTGGAACGTCGCGTCCGCCGTCACGAACGCTTCCGCGTCGCCCGACTCCCACGCCTCCTCACGCCGTACGAGGAGCGCGTCGAGCTGCTTGAGGTCCTTCTCGATGCGCCGCTGGGCGGCCAGCCTGGCGGCGGACGACTCCAGCGTGGAGCGCAGTTCCGCGATGTGCCGCGGGTCCGCGCCGGCGAAGCGGCGCTGCATCACGCCCGCCAGCTCGCTCGTCGCCACGACGTAGGTGCCGGAGCCCTGGCGGATGTCCAGCAGGCCGTTGTGCGCGAGCGCGCGGACGGCCTCGCGGACGGTGTTGCGGGCGACGCCGAGCTGCTCGACCAGCTCGGGTTCCGTCGGGATCCGGGATCCGACCGGCCACTCGCCCGAGGTGATCTGCTGGCGCAGTGCGGCGATGACCTGCTCGGACAGCGCCGACCGGCGGGGATGACTCAGGGGCATGGCACACCTTCGCACGGTCGGGACCGGAGCGGACGCCCTGGGGATGGACAACAAATCATCCCATGATTCTATGATGGCCGCATGGCACCTCAGGAAACCCGGACGACGAAGTCCACGAACGTACGCAGTCCGACCGCGAGCGACTCCGGGGGAGCCGCTGTGTCCACGGCGTCTACGACGCGCGCGTGGGCGACCCGTCTGGTCGTCGTCGGCATCATGCTGTCCGCCGTCAACCTCCGCCCCGCCATCACCAGCCTGGGCGCCCTCCTGGAAGAGGTCCGCGACGGGCTCGGCATGAGCGGCAGCGTGGCCGGACTCCTCACCTCGGTACCTCCGCTCTGTTTCGCCCTCTTCGGCGTCATGGCCCCCCGGCTGGCCCGCCGCTTCGGGCCGGGCGCGGTGGTGTGCGCCGGCATGGCCGCCATCACGGCCGGCCTGCTCCTACGGCCGTACGCGGGCAGTACGGCAGGCTTCCTGGCCGCCAGTGCCCTCGCGCTCATGGGCATCGCGGTCAGCAACGTCCTGATGCCGGTCATCGTCAAGCGCTGGTTCCCGGACCGGGTCGGCTCCATGACCGGCCTGTACTCGATGGCGCTCGCCCTCGGCACCTCGGCCGCGGCGGCGGTGACCGTGCCGATGACCCAGGCGCTGGGCGGCAGCTGGCAGTCCGGGCTCGCGATGTGGGCGCTCCTGGCGGCAGTGGCCGTGGTGCCGTGGATCCCGTTCGTCCGCGAGCGGGGCAGCACCGCCCGGGCCGCCGCCTCACGGGAGGGGCCGGCGCGTGAGGAGCCGGCGGCCGCCGTGCGGATCACCCGCAGCCGTATCGCCTGGGCCCTCGCCGTCTTCTTCGGGCTCCAGGCCACCGCCGCCTACATCACCATGGGCTGGATGGCGCAGATCTTCCGGGACGCCGGAGTGCCCGCGAGCACGGCCGGGCTGCTGCTCGCCGTCACGATGGTGATGGGCGTTCCGCTGGCCTTCGTCATCCCGCGCGTCGCCACCCGGCTGCCGCACCAGGGGCCGATCGTGATCGCCCTCGGCGTGTGCGGTCTCGCCGGATACGCCGGCCTGTACTTCGCGCCGGCCGGCGGCGCCTGGGCCTGGGCCGTGCTGCTCGGCGTCTCCAACTGCGCCTTTCCGCTGGCCCTCACGATGGTCGGGATGCGGGCCAGGACCGGCACGGGCGTGGCCCAGCTGTCGGCCTTCGCGCAGAGCACCGGCTATCTGATCTCCATCCCGGGCCCGCTCCTGGTCGGCGTGCTCTACCAGCACAGTGGTGGCTGGGGCCTGCCGATCGCCCTCATGACCGGCCTGATGATCCCGCAGATGGTGGTGGGCGTCCTCGCGGGCCGCAACCGCACGGTGGAGGACGAGGCGGCCGGCTGAGCTCTCCCCGGGCCCGGTCGACCTCCCCCCGGGCCCGGTCGACCTCCCCCCGGGGGGAGGTGCGGGATCCCGAAGGAGTCCGCTGCGGGACTCCGGGGAGTCCGGTGCGGGACTCCGGGGAGTCCTGTGCCGGACCCCGGGGGGAGTCCTGTGCCGGACCCCGGGGGGAGTCCTGTGCCGGACCCCGGGGGGAGTCCCGTGCGGGACCCCGGGGAGTCGAGCGCGGGCGACGGGTGCGAGACTTGCCGCATGCCAGTGCTCGACCCGAACCCCCAGAACGGCCAGAAGAAGATGTTGCTCGTCTTCGGCTCGTTCTTCGCCATCTTCGTGATCATCGCCATCATCGCGACGATCGCCTCGCCCTGACCGGATCTCCTCCTTCGGGTGGGGCTACCCCCCCCGTCCCCTAGGGGGCGAGTGTCAGGGGCAACTGGGTGGATCACCGGATGGGTTGAGGGCTCAGGATTCCGTAGCTTCGAGATGTGACCGCGAGAAGCGGACCACGGCGCATCGAAGACCAGCGGAGGCATCCATGTCGGCCCACATCCCCACTCGGCCCCACCCGGCGCCCCGGGGCGGCGTCGACATCCGACTGCCCTGGTGGGCGTTCGCGCTGCCCACGCTCGCCTTCTTCGTGCTGCTGGCCCTGATCCTGAACCCGACGGACGCGCACGCGGCCGCCGGTGACCCGGCCATCGCCCAGCTCCTTGAGCGAGTGCAACAGCTGATATCGCGCTGAACACCCTCTGAGCCGCCCGTCAACTCCCTGCGCCCCATGGCCTGTTTCATGCGAAGCTGGATCCCATGAGCGTCGCAGAACCCCGCAGGATTGTCCTTTTCCGGCATGCGAAAGCCGACTGGCCACAGGTGACCGACCACGAGCGGCCGCTCGCCGATCGGGGCCGAAAAGAGGCGGCAGAAGCCGGACGGAGGCTGGCCGACACCGGCCTCACCTTCGACCTGGCCCTGTGCTCCACCGCGACCCGGACGCGTGAGACCTGGAAGCTCGCCGTCCAGGAATTCCCGCAGCGGCCGAAGACCCTCTACGAGGAGCGGATCTACGAGGCCTCACCCGGCGAGCTGATCGCCGTGCTCAACGAAACCACCGACGACGCGCAGAACATCCTGCTCATCGGGCACAACCCCGGTGTGCAGGGGCTCGCCGACATCCTGGCCGGCTCGGCCGAGGGCGAGGCCCGTGAGCGGATGAACCGGCGCGGCTTCCCGGCCGCGGCCTTCGCCGTGCTGTCGTTCGACGGCTCCTGGAAGGCCCTGGAGCCGGGCGCGGCCACCCTGCTCGACTACTGGGCGCCGTCCGACTGACCCGCCCCACGCGCCCAGGGGCCCGGCACCGCAGCGGTGCCGGGCCCTTCATCGTGCGGGACCGGGGCACGGCTCGGTCTTCGCGGTGCGGTTCCCGGGCCCGCGGCCCGGTCCGCGATACGGCTGTGCGATACGGCTGGCTCAGTCCTCTTCGTGCGCGTCCGCCGCCTCGACCTCTTCGCGGGTGACGCCCAGCAGGTACAGGACCGTGTCCAGGAAGGGCACGTTCACCGCGGTGTGCGCGGCCTCCCGCACCATCGGCTTGGCATTGAAGGCGACCCCGAGGCCGGCCGCGTTGAGCATGTCCAGGTCATTGGCGCCGTCGCCGATCGCCACGGTCTGGGCGAGCGGCACACCCGCCTCCGCGGCGAACCGGCGCAGCAGCCGCGCCTTGCCCGCCCGGTCCACGATCTCCCCGGTCACCCTGCCGGTGAGCTTCCCGTCGACGATCTCCAGCGTGTTGGCGTGGGCGAAGTCCAGCCCGAGCCGCTCCTTCAGATCGTCCGTGACCTGCGTGAACCCGCCCGAGACGACCCCCACCTGGTAGCCGAGCCGCTTCAGCGTGCGGATCAGCGTGCGCGCCCCCGGCGTCAGCCGCACCTCGCTGCGCACCTTGTCCACCACCGACGCGTCCAGCCCCTGCAGCAGCGCCACGCGCGCGTGCAGCGACTGCTCGAAGTCCAGTTCCCCGCGCATCGCGGCCGCCGTCACCTCGGCGACCTCGTCCTCGCAGCCGGCGTGCGCGGCGAAGAGCTCGATCACCTCGTCCTGGATGAGCGTCGAGTCCACGTCCATGACGACCAGGCGCTGCGCGCGCCGGTGCAGTCCGGCCGCGACGACCGCGATGTCGACACCGAGTGCCGCCGCGTCGGTCACGAGGGCGGTGCGCAGCGGCTCGGTCTCCACGCCGGACACCGCGAACTCCACCGCCGTCACCGGGTACTTGGCGAGCCGGAAGATACGGTCGATATTGCCGCCGACCTTGGTGATCCGGGCCGCGATGGCGGCCGTGGCCTCCGCGGTGAGCGGATGCCCGAGCACGGTCACCAGGGAACGTCCGAGTCCACGCGGCCGGTTGTCGCCGCGGCCGGAGATGATCTCGGCCTGCATCTTGATCGACTCCGCCCAGCTGTGGACGGTCGCCCGCAGGTCCCCCTCCAGCCCGTGCGGCGGCTCGGTCACGAGCGCGCACAGCACCATCCGGCCACGGGTGACGACCTGCTCGATGTCGACCACGTCGACGGAGTAGGCGGCGAGGGTGTCGAAGAGGCCGGCCGTGATCCCCGGCCTGTCCTTGCCGAAGATCTTGACCAGGAGAGTGGGGGCGTCAGAGGACGAGGTCTGCGAAGCGCTCATGGTGTTCCCACCGTATCCGGCACGCAGTGCCCGGCGCCCCTGTGGTCCGTCTGGCGGACACGGAACTCTGGGCGTCGGGCCGGTGACGCGGACCTTACCAACGGGCCACGACTTGTCCGCGGCGGGGCCGGTCGGCTCCCACGGCACATACGACACATACGGCACATGCCGCGGGCTTGGCTCGCCGCCCCGCGCGGATCACCGTCGCCCCTTCGGCCTCCCCGGCGGCGGAGGAGGCGGCGGGGGCGGTGGGGGCGGAGGTGGCCCGTCGTCCGGTGCGGCCGACGGCCGGTCCCCGGGCCGCGACCTGGGGGACTTGCGGTACGACCGCGGTGGTGGGCCGACCGGCCGGGCCACCGTCGGCGCGCCGTACACGTCGTCGCCGGGCGGCGGGGGGTCCCCGGGCCGCCGCGTCTCCTCGGACGCCGGCGTCCCTTTCGCCGACCCCGCTCCCTCACCGGGCCGCCTCGCAGCGGGCGGCCGGTCATGAGGCGCTCGCGCATCTGGGGGCCTTGGTCCTGCGTCGGGCCGTCCCGCATCCAGCGGCCGGTCTTCAGGAGCTCGCGCACCTCCCGGCACCGGCCCCGCACCGGGCGGCCGCGCATCCTCCGGCTCCCTCAGCTCCTCCGGCACCCGCAGATACGGATTGGTGGCCGGGTTCGGCGGACGGTACGAGGCACTGGGGGCGTAGGGACCGGCCTCACCGGTGCGCTGCTCCCCGGGCTCACCGCCGTACCCGAGCCTTTCGGCCCGGCCGGCGTACGGCCCTCCTGCCCGGCCGGCATGTGGTCCGCCGCCGTTCGGGGCGTACGGCCCACTGGCCTGACCGGTGTATGGGCCCTCGGTCCCTCCGGCGTACGGCCCACCCGCCTCGTCCACGGCCCGCGACGCCCCCGTGCCCCCGACCACCGGCCCGCCGCTCGGCCGCGCCTGCGCCACCACACCCAGTGCCAGCGGTGCCGCCCGCTGCCCCGCCGACCTGGTCGCACGGGCGAGCAACGCTCCGGCGGCGCCGGCGCCCGCGCCCCACACGGCGCCGAGCAGCAGCGCCATGCCGAGGTTCCCCCGCAAGTCGATCCCCGCGCCGAGCGCGTCGAAGCCGAGCACCGACAGCGAGGCGTCCACGGACACCTCCGTCAGCCAGGCGAGCAGCGGCAGCGTCAACGCGGTCGCGACCCCGAGCCGCAGGGCGCACCGCCCCGCGAAACCGAGGGCACCCGGATCCCGTACGAACCCGGAACCGGCACCCGCGCCTACAGCAGCACCGGAACCGGAACCGGCACCGGCCAAGCCCTCGGACCTACCGGCCCCAGAAACCCCGACATCCCCGCCACGCGTGCCCAACGCATACCTTGCCCCGGCAGCCCCGGCAGCCCCGGCAGCCCCGGCAGCCCCGGCAGGCCCGGCAGGCCCGGCAGGCCCGGCAGGCCCGGCAGGCCCGTCAGGCCCGGCAGGCCCGTCAGGCCCGTCAGGCCCGTCAGGCCCGTCAGGCCCGTCAGGCCCGGCAGGCCCGGCAGGCCCGGCAGGCCCGGCAGGCCCGGCAGGCCCGGCAGGCCCGGCAGGCCCGGCAGGCCCGGCAGGCCCGGCAGGCCCGGCAGGCCCGTCAGGCCCGGCAGGCCCGTCAGGCCCGTCAGGCCCGTCAGGCCCGGCAGGCCCCGCAGCCCCCACCACACCGTCCCCACCAACCCCAACCGGCGTCCGCACAGCCACCAGCACCCCCGCCAGCAGCATCATCAGTGCCGCCGCGACCCCCAGCAGCCACACCCGCCCGTCCAGGTCGGCCAGCCGCCCCAGCGTGACGTTCTGGTCGGTGCCGGGGCTCAGCAGGTCGTCCAGTGGGTCGGGGAGCAGTCGGACCAGTTCGCCGGTCGCCTTGCCGTCCCACGGCACGAACAGGCCGATCGGAATCCCCAGCCACACCCCGTTCGGCGCGCCCAGCAGCGCCGCGCCGGCGATCCGCTTCGGATGGTCGTCGCCGATCGCCGCGTACGCCGCCGCGGCGAACCCCGCGGCCACCGCCACCAGCAGCACCGTGACGAGGGCGGACGCGGCGGGCCGTACCACGCGGTGCACGGCCTCCCAGCCACGCGGCAGCGGCGTGCGGCGCGATGCCAGCAGGGCGATCAGCAGGATCCCGGCCGACCAGCCCAGCCCGCCCAGCAGCGTGGGCGCGGTGTCGACGGTGAAGCCGACCGCCGCCTTCGCGTCGATGAGGCCGCCGATCTGGTCGGGCAGCAGCCCCTCGATGTCGCCGATATCCCCGATGTCGCCCACCCCGGGAATCTCGATACCGCCGCCCCCACCACCGCCGGGCAGATCGTCGAGCCCCAGTGAACTCCCGTCGATCGTGATGACGTCGCGCCCCGCCCAGGCCAGCCCGCCCAGCATCGCCACGAACAGTGCGACCACCGCCCCCGCGCGCGCGAGGAGTTCGGACGGGGCGATCACAACTCCGGCCGCCCGCAGGGACCGTAAGAAGAACCATGACAACAGCAGCGCTCCGACGAGGCTGACGCCCAGTGGCGTGATCTCGATGGCGGTCGCCGCCTCCGCGCCCGTCAGCCCGAACGCGGACACATCACCGGACGGTGTGACCGAACCACCCGCCCCAAGAGCCACCACCGCCGCGGTCATCGGCCCCAACGAGCCCGCCGTGTCCGCCTCCAGCAGATGCAGGCCGAGCGCCGCCGTGCCCGCCATCCCGATCAACGCCCAGCTCACAGAGGCGATCGCGGACAGCGCGATGTCCCCCCACGGCAGCCTCGTGCCGTGCTTCGCGGTCTCGACGTTCATGGACGCACTCATGGCAGACCCCCCGATCCGCGGCGCGGCCGGGTCGCCGCGCATGTCCCCCTCGCGTGGATTACCACTCTCCGGGCCGGTTTCAACCCCGTCAACGGAACCAGCCGAAGCGTGTGTGCGTGGTCTTCACAAGGCCCGACTTTCGGTCAGGGGGCGGAGCCTGAAATAGTTCCCGACGATGTTCGACATCCCTAGACTCCCTGTGATGGGGGTAACTCGGGGGACTACTCAGTGGGGCATGGAGTGCCGGAACTCGTACTGGAATTGAATGGACGGACCTGGACGCTCGATGCGTCCAGGCCATACACCCTCGGACGTGATCCGCAGGGGGACATCGTGCTCGACGACGCCAGAGTGTCCTGGCGTCATGCCACGATCAGCTGGAGCGGCCGCAGTTGGGTCATCGAGGACCACGGCAGCACCAACGGCACGTTCGTGCAGGGGCAGCGGATCCATCAGCTGGAGATCGGCCCCGGGTCGGCCGTGCACCTCGGCAACGCGACCGACGGACCGCGCGTGAACGTCTCAGGCGCGGCGGCGTCCGTCGCCTCGCCGCAGGTCCAACCCCAGAAGCAGCCGTACGCGGCGCAGGGCGCGAACCCGGGCTGGGCAGCGGCCCAACAGGCGCCGCAGGTACCGCAGCAGCAGGCGCCGCAGGTACCGCAGCAGCAGGCCCCGCAGGCCGGCTGGCAGCAGCCGCAGCAGGCCGCGCCGCAGCACGCCGCGCACATCCCGCCGCAACAGGGCCCCGGTGGTGGCGCGGGGGCGCCGCCGGTCTACGGCGATCGCAGCCCGACCACGTTCCACCAGTTCTCGCTCGGCCGCGTAATGCGCATCGGCCGTGCCCTGGAGAACGAGCTGGTCGTCTCCGACCTGCAGGTCTCCCGGCACCACGCCGAGTTCCACGCCACGCCGGACGGCCGCTACGAGATCCGCGACCTCGGCTCGCACAACGGCACGTACGTCAACGGTATGCCGATCGCCAAGGGCGGCTCCACGCTGCTCGGCCCGAACGACATCGTCGGCGTCGGCCACTCCACGTTCCGCCTGGTCGGCGACCGGCTCGAGGAGTTCGTCGACACCGGTGAGATCTCCTTCTCGGCCCGGCACCTGACCGTCACGGTCGACGGCGGCAAGCAGATCCTCAAGGACGTCTCCTTCGGCGTGCCGGAGAAGTCGCTGGTCGCGGTCATCGGCCCGTCCGGCTCCGGCAAGTCGACCCTGCTCAAGGCGCTGACCGGCTACCGGCCCGCCAACCAGGGCGACGTCCTCTACGACAACCGGAACCTATACAAGCAGTTCGCCGAGCTGCGCCAGCGCATCGGTCTGGTCCCGCAGGACGACATCCTGCACAAGGAACTGACCGTCAAGAAGGCGCTCAAGTACGCGGCCAAGCTGCGCTTCCCCGCCGACACCACGGGCGCCGAGCGCCAGGCCCGTATCGACGAGGTGCTGCGCGAGCTCAAGCTGGACATCCACAAGGAGAAGAAGGTCACCTCTCTCTCCGGCGGCCAGCGCAAGCGCGTCTCCGTGGCCCTGGAGCTGCTCACCAAGCCGTCGCTGATCTTCCTGGACGAGCCGACCTCGGGCCTCGACCCGGGCATGGACCGCGACGTCATGCAGCTGCTGCGCGGCCTCGCCGACGACGGCCGCACCGTCCTCGTCGTCACCCACTCCGTGGCCGAGCTGGCGATCTGCGACAAGCTCCTGGTGATGGCGCCGGGCGGCGCGGTCGCCTACTTCGGCCCGCCGGAGGAGGCACTGAACTTCTTCGGCTACGACACTTGGGCCGATGTCTTCTCCGCCTTCGAGAACTACCGCGACTACGACTGGGCGGGCCGCTGGAAGGGCTCGCAGCACTACCAGATGTACGCCGCGGACATCGACGCGATTGCTCCGCAGTCCGTACAGATGCCTCCGATGCAGGCGATGAAGCCGCCCAAGCCGCAGGGCTGGATGTCCCAGTTCGTCACCCTGGTGCGCCGCTACGTGTCGGTGATCGCCTCCGACAAGGGCTTCCTGGCGCTGATGGTGATCCTGCCGGCCGTCCTCGGCGCGGTGAGCCTGCTCATCGACGCGGACAAGGGCCTGCTGCCGAATCCGGCCAACGCGCAGGGCCGGATCATCCCGAACGGCACGGCCACCACCGTCCTGCTGATCCTCGCGGTCGGCGCCTGCTTCGCCGGCGCGGCCAACTCCGTCCGTGAGCTGATCAAGGAACGGGTCATCTACGAACGGGAGCGCGCCACCGGCCTGTCCCGCTCCGCGTACCTGATGTCCAAGGTGTTCGTGCTCGGCCTGATCACCGTGCTCCAGGGCCTGATGGTCGGCGTCATCGGCTTCGCCAGCCGCGAGATCCCCGAGGAGGGCCTGGTCCTCGGCAGCGCCACGCTCATCGAGCTCTCCCTGCCGATCATGGCGCTGGGCTTCACCTCGATGATGTTCGGCCTCATGATGTCCTCGCTGGTGAAGACGGCCGAGAAGACCATGCCGCTGCTGGTCATGTTCGCGATCATCCAGGTCGTGTTCACCGGCTGCCTGTTCACCCTGCACGGCTCGATCGGCGTCAACGAGTTCTCGTACCTGATGCCGTCGCGCTGGGCGGTCGCCGCCGCGGGCGCCACGCTGGACTTCAACAAGATCAGTCCGCCGGAGAAGCCCGGCGACACCGACCCGCTGTGGGAGCACACCCTCGGCGCCTGGGGCATGGACATGGCCGCCCTGATCGCCCTCGGCGTGATCTGCGGCTTCTTCGTGGCCCGCTTCCTGCGCCGCCACGAGCCCGAGGTCATGCGCAAGTAACCTGCGCCGTACGACGGCGAAGGGCGGCGCCCCCGGTGGGGGTGCCGCCCTTCCGCGTACGGTCAGAAGACCGCGCCGGACTCAGTACGCGCCGTTGACGTTGTCCATCGAGCCGTACTTGTCGGCCGCGTAGTTCGCGGCGGCCGTGATGTTGGCGACCGGGTCGTAGATGTTCCAGGACGTGCCGGCCACGTGGTACGCCTTGAAGGTCGGCGGGATCACCTGGAGCAGACCCTTGGAGGGCACGCCGTTGATGGCGTTGATGTCCCAGTTGTTGATCGCGTTCGGGTTGCCCGAGGACTCCCGCAGGATGTTGCGGTGCAGACCGTCGTACGAGCCCGGGATGCCCTTCTTCTTCATGATGTCCAGGGACTCGCGGATCCAGCCGTCGAGGTTGTTGGCGTAGGTCTTGGCGGAGACGGCCTTGGCCGTGAGGCGCTTGGCGGACCGGCTCGCGGCCTCCTTCGCCTCGCGCTCCTGCTCGGCCTTCTTCTTCGCCGCGGCTGCGGCGGCCTTCTGCTTCGCGGCGGCCTCGGCGGCCTTCTTCTTGGCGGCGGCTTCCGCGGCCTTCTTCTTGGCGGCTTCCGTCTCGGCCTTGTCCTTCGCCTGGAGGGCCTGGCCCTGGAGGCCGGCACTGGCGAGCTGCTCGCTGACGCCGGACTGGAGGCCATCGAGCTGCTCGGAGCTGTAGGCCACCGGCTTCGAGGCGGCGGCGGCTTCGGACGTGGTCGTCTGCCCGCCCGGCACCGTGGTGAGCACGACGGCTGCGGCACCGAGTGTGGCGACACCGGCGATCGCGATCTTGTGCGTCCGGGTCAGGGCGCGACTGCGGTCACGAAAGGGGGTGTTCTTGGGCATGGCGGGTTAGGACCTCTTCGAATAGCGCGGAGGTCGCTCACGTCCAACGGGGGACACGGGTGCTTCCTGCACAAACGCCGCGGGCGGAACCCGCGGCGCTGAGCGACGAGAGCCATTCTTAGCGGCCGCAAAATGGCCAGGCAAAGGTGTGACGTACTACGCTGCTTAGTGGATCGGGGAAGGGCAAAACGGGACAGACCAGAACGTCTGCCCCGTTCAGGGTGGAAGGGTATGTCTCCTATTTCGCCTAGTAAGTGATGTGCGCCCTATGTGCGGGCTCACATCGAGCCAGCGACAGTCTCACCAGCAGTTGCTGCCGCAATGCTCTGCGTGAGGGGCTTCCTACGGCAGAATGAGGTGCACGTCCCCGAACTCGTGCCACAGGTAGCGCCCCCGCAGCGCCTCCTCGTAACCACGGTCGATCGCCGCCCGGCCGGCGACCGCCTCCAGCATCAGCAGATGCGAGGCCTCCGGCTCGTGCAGGCCGGTCAGCAGCCCGTCGACCACCCGCACGCCCCGCTCGGGCGTCACCACGAGGTCCGTCCACCCCTCGGCCGCCCGCACCACCCCGTCGGGCCCCGCGGCCGTCTCCACGGCCCGTACGGCCGTCGTGCCGACCGCCACGACCCTGCCGTCCCCCGCTTTGACCGCGTTGATCAGCCGCGCCGAAGCCTCCGGCACCGCGAAGCGCTCCGGATACGGCGGCTCGTGCGCCTGAGCCGAGGCCACCCCGGTGTGCAGCGTGATCGGCGCGAACTGCACACCCCGGCTCACCAGCTCCGCCACCAGCCGCGCGGTGAAGGGCCGCGCCGCACTCGGCATCTCCGCACTGCCCGACCCGTCGGCGGACGGCAGCGCGAACACCGTCTGGTAGACGGACAACGGCTGGTCCCGCTCCGTATAGGAGTAACGAATCGGCCGCCCGTGCTCGCGCAGCATCCCGAGGACCCCCGAGCCCTTGGAGGCCGACACCCGTGCCCACCACAGCCGCCCGCTCTCCGCGCTCACGGGCTCCTCCAGGACGAGCCGCACACCCCTGGGCAGCCCCACCTCCGTCCCCGCAGGACCACCCGCACGCGCGCGCGTGGTGCCCATCCCGTCCGCGTCCCGCAGCTCGACCGCCCACCGCCCGTCGTCCCCGCGCGTGGAGAAGTGCACCACCACGCGCGCGTGCCCGATCCGCCCGTCCACGGCGGCGGCCAGCGTGGGAGATGTGTTGACGACCAACAGATCCCCCGCGCACAGCAGCCGGGGCAGCTCGGCGAACGCGTGGTGCGACACCTCACGGCCACGCGACACGAGCAGCCGTACGGCATCCCGGTCGAGCCCGGCCCCGCGCTGCTCGACCGGCAGCCGGGCGGACAGCTCCTCCGGCACCCCCACCGCCAGCGTCATCGCCCCTCCAGCAGGGCGGGAGCCCCGTAGCGCCCGCTCGCCGGACGCTCCTCCAGCAGCCGCAGGAACGCCGGGACCACACTGGCCGGCTCCGGTCGCGGATCCTCGTCCTCCGGTACGGCCGCCGCGTACAGGTCCGTGGCCATGTCCCCGGGATCCACCGCCCAGACCCGCAGCCCGGGCTCCTCCGCGGCGAACACCGCCGCCAGGTGGTCCAGGGCCGCCTTCGACGCCCCGTAGCCGCCCCACGTCTCGTAGGCCTCGGCGGCCGCGTCCGAGCTGACCGCGATCACGGTCCCCGCCGCGGACGCCCGCAGCAGCGGCAGTGCCTCCTGGGTCAGCCCCAGCGCGGCCACCACGTTCACCTCCAGCGCCCGCCGCAGCCCCCGCAGGGGAAGCTCCGCGAGCCGGACCAGCGGCTCGGCGCCCAGCGCGCTCGCGTTGTTCACCAGCAGATCGAGCCCGCCGAGCTGCCGGGCCGCCGCCACCAGCTCACCGCGGTGCCGGGCTTCCGTGACGTCCCCCGGTACGGCGGTCACGCGCGTCCCGTGCGCGGACACGGCCTCCGCCGCTTCTTTGAGGGCCTGAGCGCCTCTGGCGTCGAGCACCAGATCCCAGCCGCGCGCGGCCAGCGCCTCGGCGAGCGCCCGCCCCAGCCCCTTCGAGGCCCCCGTGATGATCGCTACCGGCATGACACACGTCCCCTCGTCTTCGACGCCTTCTCATCGGCGTGCTCCCAACGTAGGAACGGGACCGCCCGGGCCGCCTCGGACGCGGGCAGCAGAGCGGCGGGGTCCTTCGCCCTAGGCCCACCGGCCTAGGAAGCCGCCGCCACAGGTCCGATACGGACTGTCACACCCCGCCGGTACCGTGAGGGCATGAGTCAAGGACCCCGGTCCGGCCTGGCCGCGGTGAGCTCCGCGCTGCTGGCCATGAGCAGGCACCTCGAGGTGCGCGACGTCCTCAAGACGATCGTCGCCTCGGCCCGCGAGCTGCTCGACGCGCAGTACGCCGCGCTCGGCGTCCCCGACGATCACGGCGGCTTCGCCCAGTTCGTGGTCGACGGCGTCAGCGACGCGCAGTGGAAGGCCATCGGCCCCCTCCCGCGCCAGCACGGCATCCTCGCCGCGATGCTCCACGAGGCCAGGCCCGAGCGCCTCGCCGACGTGCGCAAGGACCCGCGCTTCGAGGGGTGGCCGTCCGCCCACCCCGACCTGGTCGACTTCCTGGGCCTGCCGATCCGCGACGGCGACGAGGTCATCGGCGCGCTCTTCCTCGCCAACAAGCTGCATCCTGTGGGGGGACACCCCCCACACCCCCCGTGCCCGAAGCCGGAAGGCGGTTGCGGCTTCACCGAGGACGACGAGGAACTGCTCTCCATCCTCGCCCAGCACGCCGCGATCGCGCTGACCAACGCCAGGCTCTACGAACGCAGCCGCGAGCTGACGATCGCCGAGGAACGCTCACGCCTCGCGCACGAACTACACGACGCGGTCAGCCAGAAGCTGTTCTCCCTGCGCCTGACGGCCCAGGCGGCCGCCACCCTGGTCGACCGCGATCCGTCGCGGGCCAAGGGCGAGTTGCAGCAGGTGGCCGCGCTCGCCGCCGAGGCCGCCGACGAACTGCGCGCCGCCGTCGTCGAGTTGCGCCCCGCGGCCCTCGACGAGGACGGCCTGATCGCGACCCTCCGCACCCAGATCCAGGTCCTCGACCGCGCCCACGCCGCCCGCGTGACCTTCGCCGGCCGAGGCGTCCGCGCCCTGCCCGCAGCCCAGGAGGAGGCCCTGCTCCGGGTCGCCCAGGAGGCCCTGCACAACGCCCTGCGGCACTCCGGAGCCGAGCACGTCGACGTGACCCTGGACCGGCGCGGCAGCGGAGCCGTCCTGCGGGTCACCGACGACGGCAGCGGCTTCGACCCCCAGGGGATACGCCGCGCGGGACGCCACCTGGGCCTGGTCTCCATGCGGGACCGGGCGAGCGGGGCCGGTGGCGCGCTGACCGTGGAATCGGCGCCCGGCAAGGGCACCACGATCGAGATGGAGGTCCCCGGTGGCTGACGCAATCAAGGTGCTGCTCGTCGACGACCACCAGGTGGTCCGCCGGGGACTGCGCACATTCCTCGAAGTGCAGGACGACATCGAGGTCGTGGGCGAGGCGGCCGACGGAGCCGAGGGAGTCGCCCGCGCCGAGGAACTGAAACCCGACGTCGTCCTCATGGACGTCAAGATGCCGGGCATGGACGGCGTCGAGGCCCTGCGCAAGCTCCGCGAACTCGACAACCCCGCGCGCGTGCTGATCGTCACCAGCTTCACCGAACAGCGCACGGTCGTCCCGGCCCTGCGCGCCGGCGCCGCCGGGTACGTCTACAAGGACGTCGATCCCGACGCCCTGGCCGGCGCCATCCGCTCCGTGCACGCCGGGCACATCCTGCTCCAGCCCGAGGTGGCGGGCGCCCTGTTGGCCCAGGAGGAGACCAACTCCGGCCAGGGCAGAGGCGGTTCGCTCACCGAGCGGGAGCGCGAGGTGCTCGGGCTGATAGCGGACGGCCGCTCCAACCGGGAGATCGCCCGCGCGCTCGTCCTCTCCGAGAAGACAGTCAAGACCCACGTCTCGAACATCCTGATGAAACTCGACCTCGCCGACCGCACCCAGGCCGCCCTGTGGGCCGTACGCCATGGTGTGACCGGCTGAAATACGCTTCAGATGGCAATACGGAGGGTTCCGCTCCGGACCGAGATTCATACCGTCGTGGGAATGTCCCCCGGATGGCGCATCCTTTGCGGATCTCCGCCGTTCTCCAGTGCGTGCTGCGGCGACTGGCCGTGGCAATCGCTAGGAGGGCTTAGAAGTGAAGAACCTGAAGAAGGCAGCGGCCGTGACGATGGTGGCCGGCGGTCTGCTCGCCGCCGGTGCCGGAATGGCCTCCGCCACCGACGCGCACGCCGACGGCAAGGCCGTGGGCTCGCCCGGCGTCGCCTCGGGCAACCTCGTCCAGGCCCCGGTGCACATCCCGGTCAACGACTCCGGCAACAGCGTGAACGTCATCGGCGTGCTGAACCCCGCCTTCGGCAACACGAGCGTCAACCACTGACTGATGCCGCCCAGCGGCCAGTGACCTCCGGCCTCCCGGGCCCGCCCGGGAGGCCGGTCAGTTTGTCGCGCGTATCGCCACGGCCAGCCGTCCCCGCCCAGCTGCGGGCATTCGTGCCGCCTGGGGCGGCTCCCGACCCACAGAAGGCGGCACCCCGTAAGCGCCGGGCTGTGCGACCCACTCCCGCTCAGCACCCACGCCGGGCAACTGGGCGGCTGGCGGCGCCGTCCAGCCGACGCCGTCACCTCGCGCCGGGCTGCGCGACCGACCCCCGCCCAGCACCAACCCCGGGCACCAGCAAACCGACACTCACCGCACCCCCTTCTCCCGCTCCTCCACATACGCGTTGTAAGCAGCGACAGCAGCCCGCCGAGCCGTCCGCTCCACCGGCCGCAACGCAACCCCCCGCGCCGCCATCTCGGACGCGCTCACCGCACCCCCGGGCCCGTTCTCAGACGCCAGCGACACCAGGAACCCCACCCGCTGCGCCAGCTCCAGCACCCGCACCGCCCGCCCCGGATACCCCGGCGCCAACACCTCCCGCCCCCGCTCGGCCCGCGCCCGATACGCCTCGATCGCCGCCTCGGCCACCGGCCCCGACCCGGCCACATCCAGTCGAGTCAGCACCTCGGTCGCCTCCCGCAGCGCCTCCGCCAGCTCCCGCTCGGCCTCCCCGAGCGACGGCACATCGGCAGGCGGCGCCTCCCGCACGGGAAGCACGTGCCACACCACTTCGACATGAACATCGCCGTCGGGCCCGGCCTCGTACACCTCGGGCACCAGCCCCAGCGCGGCCCCGTGACAGACGACCGCCTCCTCCGCGTCCAGCGCCCGCGCGTTGAACTCCGGCGGCCCGCTCAGCCCCAGCGGATGCCCGGGCGCGGGCAGCGCGACCCGCAACCCCGCCACACCGAGCGACCGCAGCCGCCCCAGCGCGAGCGTGAGCCCGACGGGCGCCGTCTCACCCGGCAGCCCCTCGACCCGGTGCACCGCGTCCTCCCCGACGATCGCGAGCACGGCGTCGTCCGGCGAGACAAATCCGGCCAACAGGGCATTTCCCCAAGCGGCAAGGCGTCCAGAGCGTGGTTCCGTGAGCATGCCCCCACCCTAAGGACCGGACCGATGGAATGTCCGGGCCCACCCGTGGCGTAGATTTCCTTGAGGGCTGCGCCCACCGGCGCGGCGGACCGAGCCACAGGCTTACGCGAGAGCCGAGACCGGCCACACTGCAAGGGGAGACAACGCGCTCATGAGCGATGTTCTGGAGCTTCAGGACGTATCCGTGGTCCGCGAGGGCCGGGCTCTGGTGGACCAGGTCTCCTGGTCGGTCAAGGAGGGCGAGCGCTGGGTCATCCTGGGCCCGAACGGCGCCGGCAAGACCACCCTCCTGAACGTCGCCTCCAGCTACGTCTACCCCAGCAAGGGCACCGCCACCATCCTCGGCGAGACCCTCGGCACGCCGGGCACCGACGTCTTCGAGCTGCGCCCCCGCATCGGCGTGGCCGGCATCGCGATGGCCGATAAGCTGCCCAAGCGCCAGACCGTCCTGCAGACCGTACTGACCGCCGCGTACGGCATGACGGCCACCTGGCAGGAGGACTACGAGGAGATCGACGAGCAGCGCGCCCGCGCCTTCCTCGACCGCCTGGGCATGAGCGACTACCTGGAGCGCAAGTTCGGCACGCTCTCCGAGGGCGAGCGCAAGCGCACCCTCATCGCCCGCGCCCTGATGACCGACCCCGAGCTGCTCCTGCTCGACGAGCCCGCCGCCGGCCTCGACCTCGGCGGCCGCGAGGACCTCGTACGCCGTCTCGGCCGCCTCGCCCGCGACCCGATCGCCCCCTCGATGCTGATGGTCACCCACCACGTCGAGGAGATCGCCCCCGGCTTCACCCACGTCCTGATGATCCGCCAGGGCAAGGTCCTCGCCGCCGGTCCGCTGGAGCTGGAGCTCACCTCCCGCAACCTCTCCCTCTGCTTCGGCCTCCCTCTCGTCGTCGAACAGGTGGGCGACCGCTGGACCGCGCAGGGCCTCCCGATGTCCTGACACCCCCAACTCCCGGGTAAGAAGCCCGTTTCAACGCACGTGCGCCCTGTCGGAGGCAGGACCCGCGGACCTACCATGACCATGTGAACGACATCGACGCATGGGTGTGGTGGCTCATCGGCGCGGCAGCACTCGGAATCCCGCTCGTGGTGACGGCGATGCCGGAACTCGGCATGCTCGCCGTGGGCGCCCTCGCCGCCGCGGCGGCGGCCGGACTCGGCGGCGGCGTCGTTGTCCAAGTGCTCGTCTTCGCCGTCGTCTCGGTCGCCCTCATCGCCGTAGTGCGGCCCGTCGCCACCCGGCACCGCGCACAGCGACCCCAACTCGCCACGGGTGTGGACGCCTTGAAGGGCAAGCAGGCCGTCGTACTGGAGCGCGTAGACGGCGCCGGCGGCCGGATCAAGCTCGCCGGGGAAGTCTGGTCCGCCCGCTCCCTCGACACCGACCGTGCCTACGAAGTGGGCCAAGAAGTGGACGTCGTGGACATCGAGGGGGCCACGGCGATCGTCATGTGACCTCGTCAGTTGGGGCAAGACGTAACTGAACCGAACGCACTACGAGTTACACGACGGTCTGTCACACTCGACCAGCAAGATCTTCAACAAGCATAAGATCTTTCCGAAGGCGCCGAGGCGGAGAAGGGTACGGGGAGAGCACGATGGAACCGGTCATCATCGTCTTGATCATTCTGGTGGTGTTGGTCTTCATCGCCCTGATCAAGACGATCCAGGTCATCCCGCAGGCGAGCGCCGCCATTGTGGAGCGCTTCGGCCGCTACACGCGGACACTCAACGCGGGACTCAACATCGTCGTCCCGTTCATCGACACCATCCGCAACCGCATCGACCTGCGTGAACAGGTCGTCCCGTTCCCGCCCCAGCCGGTGATCACCCAGGACAACCTGGTGGTCAACATCGACACGGTCATCTACTACCAGGTGACCGACGCCCGGGCGGCGACGTATGAAGTCGCCAGCTACATCCAGGCGATCGAGCAGCTCACCGTCACCACGCTCCGCAACATCATCGGTGGCATGGACCTGGAGCGGACCCTGACCTCCCGCGAGGAGATCAACGCGGCCCTGCGCGGCGTCCTCGACGAGGCCACCGGCAAGTGGGGCATCCGCGTCAACCGCGTGGAACTGAAGGCCATCGAGCCCCCGACCTCCATCCAGGACTCGATGGAGAAGCAGATGCGCGCCGACCGGGACAAGCGCGCCGCCATCCTCACCGCCGAAGGTACGCGCCAGGCCGCGATCCTCACCGCCGAAGGTGAGAAGCAGTCCCAGATCCTGCGCGCCGAGGGTGAGGCCAAGGCCGCCGCCCTGCGCGCCGAGGGCGAGGCCCAGGCCATCCGTACGGTCTTCGAGTCCATCCACGCCGGTGACGCGGACCAGAAGCTCCTCGCCTACCAGTACCTCCAGATGCTCCCGAAGATCGCCGAGGGCGACGCCAACAAGCTGTGGATCGTGCCCAGCGAGATCGGCGACGCGCTCAAGGGACTGAGCGGTGCCATGGGCAACTTCGGCCCGATGGTCGGAGGTCAGGGCGGTGGCAACGGCGGCACGGGCACGGAACGCCGCGAGAAGCCGTCGATCGACTGACGACGTTCTTGTACGAGACTGGGGCCCGCCTCCTGCTTCGGGAGGCGGGCCCCAGATCCACGTACGGCTGCGGCCTAGGCTGCCGGCTGCGCCAGCCACTCCGGCAGCGCCTCGAAGTCGTCCTGCCCCAGCGCCAGCAGCATCGCGTCCGCCGGCGTCGGCTCGAACGGCTCCCGCAGCAGCGGCATGCCCGCCTGCTCCGGAGTCCGGTTGGCCTTGCGGTGGTTGTCCTCCGCGCACGAGGCCACCGTGTTCAGCCAGGTGTCCTGACCGCCCTGCGACCGCGGCACCACGTGGTCCACGGTCGTCGCCCGCCGGCCGCAGTACGCGCACCGGTGCCGGTCGCGCACCAGGACACCCCGCCTCGACCACGGAGCTTGTCTTCGGAAGGGCACCCGTACGTACCTGCACAGCCTGATCACCCGGGGCGCCGGTATGTCGACCGCGGCTCCGCGCATGCGCAGTTCGGGGTGGGACTGCTCGACGACGGCCTTGTCCTGAAGCACCAGAACGACGGCTCGGTTCAACGTCACCGTCGACAGCGGCTCGAAGCTCGCGTTCAGTACCAGCGTGTCCCGCATCACCAGCCCACCTCCCGTGTGCACCGGCCCACCCCTTGGCGGGCTGGGATCAACTCTGGCCGGGCACGCCGAGATGGACAACGCAATATCTGCTGCTCCGCGAGGGGTGACCCCCGCGACCCCCGGCAACAAAAATGCCCGCCCCTGATCACTTCCAAGACCAGGAGCGGGCAAACGTTCCATGAACGTCAGGCTTCGGCGGGCACCTCGTACTCACCGATCAGCTGGGCGCGCGCGATCGTGTGGAACCGCAGGTTGAAGCCCACGAAGGCAGGCGTCGCGTCCGCGTCGGGACCGAGCTTCTCCTGATCCACGGCGTACACCGTGAACACGTACCGGTGCGGTCCGTCGCCGGGCGGCGGCGCGGCACCACCGAAGTCCTTCGACCCGTAGTCGCTGCGCGCCTGTACGGCCCTCTCGGGCAGCCCCTCGAACTTGCCGCTGCCCGCACCCGCCGGCAACTCGGTCACCGAGGCCGGAATGTCGAACACCACCCAGTGCCAGAACCCGCTGCCCGTTGGGGCGTCTGGGTCGTAGCAGGTCACGGCGAAACTCTTGGTCTCGGGCGGGAAGCCCTCCCACCGCAGCTGCGGCGAGGTGTTGCCGGCCGCGTAGACCTGAGCGTCCTTGAGCGTCGCACCCTCCGCGACGTCCTCGCTCGTCACCGTGAACGACGGCACGGGCGGATGGAAGTCATGGGGGAGCGGCCGCCTCTTGAGCTCGGTCACCTCGGTACCTCCTGATCGGTTCTGGAGTCAGTGGTTCCGAGCCTAGAACCAGTTGCGCTTGCTGCCGACTTCGGACAGCCACTGGTTGAGGTACGCCACCCAGTCCGTGCCCTGGTAGTCGTGCAGACCCACCTGGAACGAGCGGAAGGTGTCACTGCCCTCGCTGAACAGACCCGGCTTCTTGTCCATTTCCAGGACGACGTCCATCACGCTCTGGTCCGCGACGAAGCTCAGCTCCACCTGGTTCAGCCCCCGGTACTGCTGCGGCGGCAGGAATTCGATCTCCTGGTAGAAGGGCAGCTTCTGCCGCGTCCCGCGAATGTGGCCGCGCTCCATGTCCGCGTTCTTGAAACGGAAGCCCAGCTGGATGAACGCGTCCAGGATCGCTTTCTGTGCGGGCAGCGGGTGCACGTTGACCGGGTCCAGGTCACCGGAGTCCACCGCGCGGGCGATCTCCAGCTCCGTGGACACACCGATGTGCATCGACGGCAGCGCGCGCCCGTCGATCATCGTGATCGGCGTCTCCCACGGGATCTCCAGCCCGAACGGCACCGCGTGGACGGCGTTCGCCTTCAGCTCGAAGGCCCCGCCGAGCTGCTGCTTGGTGAATTCGATGTCCTGCTTGTACTCCTGGTCGCCGCTCTCGACCTCGACCTTGGCCTGCAACCCGACGGACAACGCCTCGATCTGCTGGTCGACGGACCCGCCCTGGATCCGCACCTCACCCTGGACGACACCGCCCGGAACGACGTTGACCTCGGTCAGCACCGTCTCCACCGAAGCCCCGCCGGCCCCCAGGCTCGCGAGCAGCTTCTTGAACGCCATGTCTCTCCCTCGTCCTGCTTCTTGAGCTTCCTGCGCTTCACGCGCGCGGACCCTTGATCCATACAAACGCGATCCGGCTGCGGCCGGTTCCGCGCCCCACCCTGGCAAGACGAACGCCCCCCGACCACCCCGTCGCACCCACCCGTCTGCACTACCCTCGGAGGGCATGATCGCGACCCCCGACCGTACGCCCCTGCCCCGAGAGTTCTTCGACCGGCCCGTACTGGAGGTCGCACCCGACCTCCTCGGCCGCATCCTCGTGCGCACCACCCCGGACGGTCCGATCACCCTCCGCCTCACGGAGGTCGAGGCCTACGACGGCCCGAACGACCCCGGCTCCCATGCCTATCGCGGCCGCACGGCCCGCAACGGCGTGATGTTCGGTCCGCCTGGACACGTCTATGTCTACTTCACCTATGGCATGTGGTTCTGCATGAACCTCGTGTGCGGTCCCGAGGGCCGAGCCAGCGCCGTCCTCCTCCGTGCCGGGGAGATCATCGAAGGCGCCGAACTGGCTCGCAAACGTCGACTCTCGGCCCGAAACGACAACGAACTGGCCAAAGGCCCGGCCCGCCTGGCCACGGCCCTGGGCGTCGACCGAGGCCTGGACGGCACGGACGCGTGCGCGGCCGGCGATACGCCGCTGCGGGTGGTGACGGGCAGCTCCGTGCCCCCCGACCAGGTACTCAGCGGCCCGCGCACCGGTGTGGCCGGCGACGGGGCCGTCCATCCCTGGCGTTACTGGATCGCCAACGACCGGACGGTGAGCCCTTATCGGGCTCATGCCCCCAGGCGCCGCCGAAGTTGACTCGCCCTCCGAAGGTGCGTAACGTAGCCCAAGCCGCTGAACCGGGTACGGCGAAAGCCAGCAGTCGGAAGCGGCCAACCCACTACCTACGACTCCCCTCCAGCGAGGGCAAATTCGGTATGTCCGCATGCCTGAATTCAGAACTCGCGGAACTCGATTATGAGCTGGCTCGGGGATCGGTTAACGTAGTGAATGTCGAAAGGCCCCGCCGACTGGGAATCAGGCCCGAAAGGATCTGATAGAGTCGGAAACGTAAGACCGAAGGGAAGCGCCCGGAGGAAAGCCGCGAGAGAGTCTCTCGGGTGAGTACAAAGGAAGCGTCCGTTCCTTGAGAACTCAACAGCGTGCCAAAAGTCAACGCCAGATATGTTGATACCCCGTCCATCGGATCTTTCCGGTGGCGAGGTTCCTTTGAAGAATACACAGCGAGGACGCTGTGAACCGTCGGGCTTATTCCGCCCGGAGGTTCCGCTCTCGTGGTGTCGACCGGATAACCGGTAAACATTCACGGAGAGTTTGATCCTGGCTCAGGACGAACGCTGGCGGCGTGCTTAACACATGCAAGTCGAACGATGAACCACTTCGGTGGGGATTAGTGGCGAACGGGTGAGTAACACGTGGGCAATCTGCCCTTCACTCTGGGACAAGCCCTGGAAACGGGGTCTAATACCGGATAGCACTCTCGTGGGCATCTGCGAGGGTTGAAAGCTCCGGCGGTGAAGGATGAGCCCGCGGCCTATCAGCTTGTTGGTGAGGTAATGGCTCACCAAGGCGACGACGGGTAGCCGGCCTGAGAGGGCGACCGGCCACACTGGGACTGAGACACGGCCCAGACTCCTACGGGAGGCAGCAGTGGGGAATATTGCACAATGGGCGAAAGCCTGATGCAGCGACGCCGCGTGAGGGATGACGGCCTTCGGGTTGTAAACCTCTTTCAGCAGGGAAGAAGCGAAAGTGACGGTACCTGCAGAAGAAGCGCCGGCTAACTACGTGCCAGCAGCCGCGGTAATACGTAGGGCGCAAGCGTTGTCCGGAATTATTGGGCGTAAAGAGCTCGTAGGCGGCTTGTCACGTCGGGTGTGAAAGCCCGGGGCTTAACCCCGGGTCTGCATTCGATACGGGCTAGCTAGAGTGTGGTAGGGGAGATCGGAATTCCTGGTGTAGCGGTGAAATGCGCAGATATCAGGAGGAACACCGGTGGCGAAGGCGGATCTCTGGGCCATTACTGACGCTGAGGAGCGAAAGCGTGGGGAGCGAACAGGATTAGATACCCTGGTAGTCCACGCCGTAAACGGTGGGAACTAGGTGTTGGCGACATTCCACGTCGTCGGTGCCGCAGCTAACGCATTAAGTTCCCCGCCTGGGGAGTACGGCCGCAAGGCTAAAACTCAAAGGAATTGACGGGGGCCCGCACAAGCAGCGGAGCATGTGGCTTAATTCGACGCAACGCGAAGAACCTTACCAAGGCTTGACATACACCGGAAACGTCCAGAGATGGGCGCCCCCTTGTGGTCGGTGTACAGGTGGTGCATGGCTGTCGTCAGCTCGTGTCGTGAGATGTTGGGTTAAGTCCCGCAACGAGCGCAACCCTTGTTCTGTGTTGCCAGCATGCCCTTCGGGGTGATGGGGACTCACAGGAGACCGCCGGGGTCAACTCGGAGGAAGGTGGGGACGACGTCAAGTCATCATGCCCCTTATGTCTTGGGCTGCACACGTGCTACAATGGCCGGTACAATGAGCTGCGATACCGTGAGGTGGAGCGAATCTCAAAAAGCCGGTCTCAGTTCGGATTGGGGTCTGCAACTCGACCCCATGAAGTCGGAGTTGCTAGTAATCGCAGATCAGCATTGCTGCGGTGAATACGTTCCCGGGCCTTGTACACACCGCCCGTCACGTCACGAAAGTCGGTAACACCCGAAGCCGGTGGCCCAACCCCCTTGTGGGGAGGGAGCTGTCGAAGGTGGGACTGGCGATTGGGACGAAGTCGTAACAAGGTAGCCGTACCGGAAGGTGCGGCTGGATCACCTCCTTTCTAAGGAGCACTTCTCAGCCGGTCCTTCGGGGCTGGTTCAGAGGCCAGTTCATTGGCGAACGTCCGGTGCTGGTTGCTCATGGGTGGAACGTTGACTACTCGGCACACTTGATCGTCTTCTCCTTCTAGTACTGCTCTTCGGAGCGTGGAACGTTGAGGGGAGCGGTGAGGGTGTCGGGCACGCTGTTGGGTGTCTGAGGGCACGGCCGCAAGGTCTGTCTTCGGGTGCCGGCCCCAGTGAACTCCGGATCAATTCCGGGGGTGATGGGTGGCTGGTCGTTGTTTGAGAACTGCACAGTGGACGCGAGCATCTGTGGCCAAGTTTTTAAGGGCGCACGGTGGATGCCTTGGTACCAGGAACCGATGAAGGACGTGGGAGGCCACGATAGGCCCCGGGGAGTCGTCAACCAGGCTTTGATCCGGGGGTGTCCGAATGGGGAAACCCGGCAGTCGTCATGGGCTGTCACCCATACCTGAACACATAGGGTATGTGGAGGGAACGCGGGGAAGTGAAACATCTCAGTACCCGCAGGAAGAGAAAACAACCGTGATTCCGGGAGTAGTGGCGAGCGAAACCGGATGAGGCTAAACCGTATACGTGTGAGACCCGGCAGGGGTTGCGTATGCGGGGTTGTGGGATCTCTCTTTCACGGTCTGCCGGCCGTGGGACGAGTCAGAAACCGTTGATGTAGGCGAAGGACATGCGAAAGGTCCGGCGTAGAGGGTAAGACCCCCGTAGTCGAAACGTCAGCGGCTCGTTGGAGAGACACCCAAGTAGCACGGGGCCCGAGAAATCCCGTGTGAATCTGGCGGGACCACCCGCTAAGCCTAAATATTCCCTGGTGACCGATAGCGGATAGTACCGTGAGGGAATGGTGAAAAGTACCGCGGGAGCGGAGTGAAATAGTACCTGAAACCGTGTGCCTACAAGCCGTGGGAGCGTCGGGCAAGCACTTGTGTTTGTCTCGTGACTGCGTGCCTTTTGAAGAATGAGCCTGCGAGTTTGCGGTGTGTTGCGAGGTTAACCCGTGTGGGGAAGCCGTAGCGAAAGCGAGTCCGAACAGGGCGTTTTAGTAGCATGCTCAAGACCCGAAGCGGAGTGATCTAGCCATGGGCAGGTTGAAGCGGCTGTAAGAGGTCGTGGAGGACCGAACCCACCAGGGTTGAAAACCTGGGGGATGACCTGTGGTTAGGGGTGAAAGGCCAATCAAACTCCGTGATAGCTGGTTCTCCCCGAAATGCATTTAGGTGCAGCGTCGTGTGTTTCTTGCCGGAGGTAGAGCACTGGATAGGCGATGGGCCCTACCGGGTTACTGACCTTAGCCAAACTCCGAATGCCGGTAAGTGAGAGCGCGGCAGTGAGACTGTGGGGGATAAGCTCCATGGTCGAGAGGGAAACAGCCCAGAGCATCGACTAAGGCCCCTAAGCGTACGCTAAGTGGGAAAGGATGTGGAGTCGCACAGACAACCAGGAGGTTGGCTTAGAAGCAGCCACCCTTGAAAGAGTGCGTAATAGCTCACTGGTCAAGTGATTCCGCGCCGACAATGTAGCGGGGCTCAAGCGTACCGCCGAAGTCGTGTCATTCATACATGAGGGCCAACGCCCGTATGGATGGGTAGGGGAGCGTCGTCTGCCGGGTGAAGCAGCCGCGGAAGCGAGTTGTGGACGGTTGACGAGTGAGAATGCAGGCATGAGTAGCGATACACACGTGGGAAACGTGTGCGCCGATTGACTAAGGGTTCCTGGGTCAAGCTGATCTGCCCAGGGTAAGTCGGGACCTAAGGCGAGGCCGACAGGCGTAGTCGATGGATAACCGGTTGATATTCCGGTACCCGCTGTGAAGCGTCAAACATTGAATCCAGTGATGCTAAGCCCGTGAAGCCGTTCCGGACCCTTCGGGGAATGGAAAGTGGTGGAGCCGGTGGCCCGAGCTGGTAGTAGGTGAGTGATGGGGTGACGCAGGAAGGTAGTCCATCCCGGGCGGTGGTTGTCCCGGGGTAAGGGTGTAGGCCGGTGTGCAGGTAAATCCGTACACCGTTAAGGCTGAGACCTGATGCCGAGCCGATTGTGGTGAAGTGGATGATCCTATGCTGTCGAGAAAAGCCTCTAGCGAGTTTCATGGCGGCCCGTACCCTAAACCGACTCAGGTGGTCAGGTAGAGAATACCGAGGCGTTCGGGTGAACTATGGTTAAGGAACTCGGCAAAATGCCCCCGTAACTTCGGGAGAAGGGGGGCCATGTCCGGTGAAGGGCTTTGCGCCTGGAGCTGGGGGTGGCCGCAGAGACCAGCGAGAAGCGACTGTTTACTAAAAACACAGGTCCGTGCGAAGCCGTAAGGCGATGTATACGGACTGACGCCTGCCCGGTGCTGGAACGTTAAGGGGACCGGTTAGTCCGATTTCGGTCGGGCGAAGCTGAGAACTTAAGCGCCAGTAAACGGCGGTGGTAACTATAACCATCCTAAGGTAGCGAAATTCCTTGTCGGGTAAGTTCCGACCTGCACGAATGGCGTAACGACTTCTCGACTGTCTCAACCATAGGCCCGGTGAAATTGCACTACGAGTAAAGATGCTCGTTTCGCGCAGCAGGACGGAAAGACCCCGGGACCTTTACTACAGTTTGATATTGGTGTTCGGTTCGGCTTGTGTAGGATAGCTGGGAGACTTTGAAGCTGTCACGCCAGTGGTGGTGGAGTCGTCGTTGAAATACCAGTCTGGTCGTGCTGGATGTCTAACCTGGGTCCGTGATCCGGATCAGGGACAGTGTCTGATGGGTAGTTTAACTGGGGCGGTTGCCTCCTAAAGAGTAACGGAGGCGCCCAAAGGTTCCCTCAGCCTGGTTGGTAATCAGGTGTTGAGTGTAAGTGCACAAGGGAGCTTGACTGTGAGACCGACGGGTCGAGCAGGGACGAAAGTCGGGACTAGTGATCCGGCGGTGGCTTGTGGAAGCGCCGTCGCTCAACGGATAAAAGGTACCCCGGGGATAACAGGCTGATCTTCCCCAAGAGTCCATATCGACGGGATGGTTTGGCACCTCGATGTCGGCTCGTCGCATCCTGGGGCTGGAGTCGGTCCCAAGGGTTGGGCTGTTCGCCCATTAAAGCGGTACGCGAGCTGGGTTTAGAACGTCGTGAGACAGTTCGGTCCCTATCCGCTGTGCGCGTAGGAGTCTTGAGAAGGGCTGTCCCTAGTACGAGAGGACCGGGACGGACGAACCTCTGGTGTGCCAGTTGTTCTGCCAAGGGCATGGCTGGTTGGCTACGTTCGGGAGGGATAACCGCTGAAAGCATCTAAGCGGGAAGCCTGCTTCGAGATGAGGACTCCCACCCCCTTTGAGGGGTTAAGGCTCCCAGTAGACGACTGGGTTGATAGGCCGGATATGGAAGCACCGTAAGGTGTGGAGTTGACCGGTACTAATAGGCCGAGGGCTTGTCCTCAGTTGCTCGCGTCCACTGTGTTAGTTCTGAGACAACGACCGTTGTCGGCATTGAGCTGAACATCAACTGAAGAGTGTGCTTGTTCGCTCGAAACCAATAGGGTTTCGGTGGTTATAGCGTGAGGGAAACGCCCGGTTACATTCCGAACCCGGAAGCTAAGCCTTACAGCGCCGATGGTACTGCAGGGGGGACCCTGTGGGAGAGTAGGACGCCGCCGAACAATTTTTGGAGGACCCCTGGTCACCAGCGTTCAGCTGGGGACCAGGGGTCCTTTTTGTTTTTCCGGAGCGCGCCGGGTACTCGGTTGCGCGAGAATGACTTTGCGGTACAGAAGACAGGAGTCACCCATGTCCACCAACTCTCCCGACGACCGACCGGAGCGCGACCAGCGGCGACGGGACAGTGGTGACCGTGGCGGTCGCAGCGACCGGGGTGGGGACCGGGGCGGCTACCGCGGTGCCGGTGGTGACCGTGGTGCCGGTGGTGATCGTGGTGGCTTCCGTCGCGACGACAACCGGGGTGGTTACGGGCGTCGTGACGATCGTCGGGGCGATGACCGCGGCGGTTTCCGCCGTGACGACCGTCCCGCCGATCGGCGCGACGACCGGCGCGACGACCGCCGCGACGACCGTCGTGATGATCGTCGCGATGACCGCAGGGGCGACGACCGCGGGGATCGCGGCGGTGTCCGTCGTGACGACAGCCGGGGCGGGTACGGCCGGCGTGATGACCGACGCGAAGGCGACCGTGGGCCTCGTCCGGCGTTCCGTCGGGACGACCGTTCGGGTGGGCCGCGCCGGGACGATCGTGACCGTGGGGTCCGTCGCGATGGCGACCGTCCGCCCTTCCGCCGCGACGACCGCGGGGACCGGCGGGACGACCGCGGTGAGCGTGGGGACCGGGGCGGCTACCGTGGTGCCGGTGGTGATCGTGGTGGCTTCCGTCGCGACGACAACCGGGGTGGTTACGGGCGTCGTGACGATCGTCGGGGCGATGACCGCGGCGGTTTCCGCCGTGACGACCGTCCTGCCGATCGCCGCGACGACCGGCGGGACGCCCCTCGTGATGATCGCCGTGACGACCGTCGCGATGATCGGCGGGATGAGCGCCGTGACGGTGACCGTGGCGGCTTCCGTCGTGACGACCGTGACCGTGGTGGCTTCCGTGGCGGCGACCGTGACCGCGGTTTCCGTCGCGACGACCGCGGGGACCGTCGGGACGACCGTGGTGGTTTCCGGCGTGACGATCGGCGTGATGACCGGCGGGATGACCGCCGCACTGACGACCGCCGCACTGACGACCGTGGGGACCGCGGTGGTTTCCGGCGTGACGACAGTCGGGGCGAGCGTGGTGGGTACCGCGGGCGGGACGACCGGGGTGGCCGTGGAGGGCCGCGTCGGGACGACCGTGGTGGACGTCCCGGTGGCTTCCGTGGTCGCGATGACCGGCGCGGCGGCGACGACCGGCGCGGTGGCGGCCGTTTCCGGGACGAGCGGGACCGGGATCGTGAGCCGATCAAGCGGCTGCCGATCCCCGAGGACGTCACGGGCGACGAGATCGACAAGGATGTACGGCAGGAGTTGCAGAGCCTGCCGAAGACGCTCGCGGAGGACGTCGCCAAGAACCTGGTGATGGTCGCCCGGCTCATCGACGAGGACCCTGAGGGTGCCTACGGCTACTCCAGGGTGGCCCTCCGGTTGGCGTCGCGTGTCGCGGCCGTACGAGAGGCGGCCGGGTTCGCGGCGTACGCGAACCAGAAGTACGGCGAGGCGCTCGCCGAGTTCCGGGCCGCGCGGCGCATGACCGGCAGCGTGGAGCTGTGGCCTGTCATGGCCGACTGCGAGCGTGGGCTCGGGCGGCCGGAGAAGGCGCTGGACATGGCCGGGGCGCCCGAGGTGCACAAGCTCGACAAGGCCGGGCAGGTGGAGATGCGCCTCGTCGTGGCCGGCGCCCGGCGTGACCTGGGGCAGCTCGACGCCGCCATCGTGACGTTGCAGAGCCCCGAGCTGGCGTCCAACTCCGTGCAGCCGTGGACCGCGCGACTGCGGTACGCGTACGCCGACGCGCTGCTCGCCGCAGGGCGCGAGGGTGAGGCGCGGGAGTGGTTCGCGAAGGCCGTCGAGGCCGACAAGGACGGCAGCACGGACGCGTCCGACCGGCTTGCCGAGTTGGACGGTGTGGAGTTCGTCGACGCCTTCGACGAGAGCGAGGCCGAGGACGACGCCGAGTCCCACGAGGCGCCCGTGGCGGACGTCCTGGACCATGAGGACGGCGAGGACGTCGAGGACGACGAAAAGGACTGACGTCAGTGTGTGAAGGGGCGGGATCCGGGCTACCGGGTCCCGCCCCTTCGTATCTCCGTTCTCCGCTCTCCGCTGCGTATGTCCTCGCCCGTTACAGGTCCAGTGCGCGCAGTACCAGTCCCGACGCCGGCTTCGGGCCGAACGACGTCGACTTGCGGGGCATCGTGACGCCCTGGCGGGCGAGATCGCGGACGACCTCCTCGCGGACCGGGTGCATCAGGACGGCCGTACCGCCGTCGCGTTCGGCCTTCTCGACCGTGGCGGCCGTGTCGTGGATGTAGGCGATGTGGGCCGGGTCGTCCTCGGGGATGTGCCAGACGTCGTCGAGGAGGGTGGCGTGCAGGACCGTCGCGTCGAGGGTGCGCCAGGCGGCGGGGCGGTCGGCGGGGATCGTACGGGTCAGGAGGCCGGGATCCGGGCGGTCGATCAGGTGGAAGGCGCCGTCGCCGGCGAGCAGGAACGCGTTGCCCGCGCGGGCCGCGTCGGCCAGGTCCTCCAGGGCTTGCGCCAAGGGGACTTCCAGGCGGCGTACGCGGAACAGGGTCTCCACGGCGGCCAGGGCGTCCGCCACCCGCAGGCCGTGCAGGAGACGGTGGATGGCGCGGACGCGCAGGGGATAGCGGGCCGTGTCGACGAGGAGTACCAGGCCGTAGTCCCAGGGGCCGGGGGACGGGTGCTCCGCGCGTAGACGCCGGTAGGTGGCCCAGCGGTGGTGGCCGTCGGCGATCAGGGCCTGGTGCCGGGCCAGGTCGGACTGGACGCGGGCCATGTCGGCCGGCTCGGTGACCGACCACAGGCGGTGGCTGAAGCCGTCCTCCGTGGTCGTCGCGAGCAGTGGGGGCTCTTCGGCGGTGCGCTCGACGACCTCGGCGGTGGCGGCCGCCGAGCCGTTGCCGCGGTACGTCAGGAGCAGGGGCTCCAGGTTGGCGGAGGTGGCGCGCATGAGGCCCGCGCGGTCGGCGACGACATGCGGCATGACGTCCTCGTGCGGCAGGACCACGCCCTCCGACGGCTCCGAGAGGTGCAGGGCGCCGATGATGCCGCGCTGGAGCATGCCGTCGCCGTCGCGCTGCTCGTAGACGTACAGGCCGGGATCGGGGTCGGCGGTCAGGACTCCCTCGGAAAGCCAGCGGCGCAGGGTGCGGGCCGCCTGTTCGTTGCGTTCGGCGGGGGTCGTGGCCTGGGGGAGGATCAGCCGGACGATGTTGTACGGGTCCGCGGACTGGAGCTGGTGCAGGCCGTCGGGGCGGACCACGACGTCGTACGGAGGGGAAGTCACGGCCGCCAGGCTGCCGACCCGGTCGGGGTCGTAGCGAAGGCCTCGGAACGGGGTGAGTTCCAGGCCTCGGCGCGCCGTTGCTTCCGAGTGACCTGCTGTGTTCATCCCGGCATCGTACGGGTGTCAGTGGCATGGGGGATGATCGGGGGAAAGCGAGCCACACCAAGGAGCGATGCGTAATGAGCCAGGGCGTCAGGACGAGGCCCGAGGGCAGTGGGCGGGCCCTGAGCGAGGCGTACGACACCGCCCTGCTCGACCTGGACGGGGTGGTGTACGCGGGCGGGAACGCGATCGCTCACGCGGTCGAGTCGCTCGCCATCGCGCGCGGCGGCGGGATGCATCTCGCGTACGTCACGAACAACGCGCTGCGGACTCCTGATGTGGTTGCCGGGCATCTCACCGAGTTGGGCATACCGACGGCGGCATCGGACGTCATCACCTCGGCGCAGGCGGTGGCGCGGCTGATCGCCGAGCAGGTGCCGACGGGTGCGCGCGTGCTGGTGGTCGGCGGGGAGGGGCTGCGGGTGGCGCTGCGCGAGCGCGGGCTGGAGCCGGTGGAGTCGGCGGAGGACGACCCGGCGGCGGTCGTGCAGGGGTACGGCGGGCCGGAGCTGCCCTGGGGCCGGTTCGCCGAGGCGTGCTACGCCATCGCGCGCGGGGTGCCGTGGTTCGCGTCCAACACGGATCTGACGATCCCGAGTGGGCGCGGGATCGCTCCGGGCAACGGCGCGGCGGTGGAGGTCGTACGGATCGCGACCGGTGCCGAGCCGCAGGTGGCGGGCAAGCCGTTGCCTCCGATGCATCGCGAGACGATCCTGCGCACGGGCGCCGAGCGCCCGTTGGTGGTCGGGGACCGGCTGGACACGGACATCGAGGGCGCGTTCAACGGCGAGGTCGACTCGCTGCTCGTCCTGACCGGCGTGACCGATGGCGCGCAGTTGCTCGCGGCGCCGCCGCAGCACCGGCCGACGTATGTCGACGCCGATCTGCGGGGGTTGCTCACCGGGCAGCCGGAAGTCACCGAGGAGGGCGACGGCTTCCGGTGCGGTGGCTGGACGGCGACGGCAGGTGCCGAGCGGCTGGAACTGGACGGTGAGGGCGAGGCTTTGGACGGGCTGCGCGCGCTCTGTGCGGCGGCCTGGACGGCGGCAGGCGAGGGGGTGTGCGCGCTGGACGGGGAGAAGGCGCTGGCACGGCTGGGGTTGTGAGCCGGCGTAGGACGGCTTCGAGTGGGCACGCGTACCCGTGAACCCGGGGAGCTGCGGGCCTCGGGATCGTGACCGAAGGCGAGGGTAGGCTAACCTAACTGCGTGTTGGTCGACAGTCCTCCCGAACAGCGCGCGGAAACCGCCCCCGCGCCCCCGAACCGCCGGGCGATACGAGCCTTCGGGCTGCTCGTCTCCCTCGTGATCCTGGTGCTCGTCGCGCTGGCGAGTATCGCGATCGGGGCCAAGGCACTCTCCATCGGAGAGGTCTGGCACGGTTTGTTCGAGGATTCGGGGACCTACGGCGATGTAGTGGTGGCCGACCGGCTGTCGCGGACCGTGCTGGGACTGCTCGCCGGCGCCGCCCTCGGCCTGTCCGGGGCCGTGCTCCAGGCCCTCACCCGTAATCCGCTGGCCGATCCCGGGCTGCTCGGCATCAACGCGGGCGCTTCCGCCGCGGTCGTCACCGCGATCTCGTTCTTCGGGGTCACCTCGCTGAGCGGCTATGTGTGGTTCGCCTTCATCGGCGCGGCCGCGGTCGGGGCCATCGTCTGGTTCCTCGGCGGCAGCCGTGGTGCGACGCCGGTGCGGCTCGCGCTCGCCGGCACGGCGATCAGTGCCGCGCTCTACGGCTATCTCCAGGCCGTGATGATCCTGGACGACGCGGCGCTCGCCAGGATGCGTTTCTGGACCGTCGGTTCGCTGGCCTCGGCGAGCAATGCGGCCATCCTGCAGGTGCTGCCGTTCCTGGCGGTCGGCACGGTCCTCGCGCTCGTCCTCGCCCGGCCGCTCAACGCCATGGCCATGGGCGACGACACCGCCAAGGCGCTCGGCGCCAACCTCAACCGCACCCGGGCGCTGGCCATGCTCTCCGCCACCGTGCTGTGCGGGGCCGCGACCGCCGCCTGCGGGCCGATCATGTTCGTCGGGCTGATGGTTCCTCACGTCGTACGGTCCTTCACCGGCCCCGACCTGCGCTGGATCCTGCCGTACGCGACGATCCTGTCGCCCGTGCTGCTGCTCGGGTCGGACGTCATCGGCCGGATCGTGGCGCGGCCCTCGGAGCTTCAGGTCGGCATCGTCACGGCGATCATCGGCGGTCCGGTCTTCATCTATCTCGTACGACGGCGGAGGACGGCGCAGCTGTGAGGACCAACCGTGCCATCAGGACCCCGGGTGGGCTCTCCCTCCGTCCGGACGTCCGCGCCGTCACCGTCGTCGCCCTTCTGCTGCTCGCCGCGCTCACCGCGAGCGTCGTGCTCATCGGCACCGGCGACTTCCCGATCCCGGCCGCCGACGTGCTGAAGACGCTGGTCGGCGACGGCAACGCGGGGCAGGAGTTCATCGTCAACGAGCTGCGGCTGCCCAGGGTCCTCGTCGGGCTCCTGGCCGGCGCCTCCCTGGGGCTCGGGGGCGCGCTGTTCCAGGCGATCTCCCGCAATCCACTGGGCAGTCCGGACGTGCTCGGGCTCGGGCAGGGGGCCACGGCCGGCGCGCTCGTGATGATCGTGCTGTTCTCCGGGAGCGCGGCCCAGGTCACCGTCGGTGCCCTCGTGGGCGGTCTGGTGACGGGTCTGGCCATCTATCTGCTCGCCTGGAAGCGAGGTGTGCACGGCTATCGACTGGTCCTGGTCGGTATCGGGGTGTCCGCGATCGTCACCGCGATCAACGGCTATCTCCTCACCGTGTCCGACATCGTCGACGCGGCCCGCGCGGTCGTCTGGATGACCGGCTCGCTGGCCGGCCGTGACTGGGACCAGGTCTGGCCGCTGCTGGGGCTGTGCGCCGTGCTCGTACCGCTCGTCCTCGCCAACGCGCGCGGGCTGCGGATGATGGAGATGGGCGACGACGTCTCGTACGCCCTCGGCGTGCGTGTCGAGCGCGTCCGGATGCTGCTGATGGTCGCCGCCGTCCTGCTCACCGCGACCGCCACCGCTGCCGCCGGTCCCGTCAGCTTCGTGGCGCTGACCGCGCCGCAGCTGGCCCGCCGCCTGACACGCTCGCCCGGGCCGAACCTGCTGCCGTCCCTGTGCATGGGCGCCGCCCTCCTGGTCACCGCCGACTGGGCCTCGCAACGTACGTTCGGAGCCGACCAGCTGCCCGTGGGCGTGGTCACCGGCGTCCTCGGCGGTGTCTATCTGCTGTGGCTGCTGGTCACCGAGCGCAGGGCGGGCCGGATATGAGCCCGCAGAAGCCGGATATGAGCCCGCAGAAGCCGGATATGAGCCCGCAGAAGGAAGACCGGCCCCACAAGCGCGGCACGGCGAACGAGAACACCCGAAGGAGCACTGTGAACCGCCTGTCCGCCGAGAACGTCACCCTCGCCTACGACCAGAGGGTCATCGCGGAGCAGTTGTCGGTCGAGATACCCGACAACTCCTTCACCGTGATCGTCGGCCCGAACGCGTGCGGCAAGTCCACGCTGCTGCGGGCGCTGTCGCGGATGCTGAAGCCGAGCCACGGCCGGGTGCTGCTCGACGGCGCGGTCATCCAGTCGATGCCCGCGAAGAAGGTCGCGCGGACCCTGGGCCTGCTGCCGCAGTCGTCGATCGCGCCCGACGGGATCACCGTCGCCGACCTGGTCGGCCGCGGCCGCTACCCGCACCAGGGCATCCTGCGCCAGTGGTCCACCGAGGACGAGAAGGTCGTACAGGAGTCGATGGCCCAGACCGGGGTCGCCGAGCTCGCCGACCGCTATGTCGACGAGCTGTCCGGCGGCCAGCGGCAGCGCGTGTGGATCGCGATGGCGCTCGCCCAGCAGACGCCGCTGCTGCTGCTCGACGAGCCGACGACATATCTGGACATCCAGCACCAGATCGACGTGCTGGATCTGTGCGCGGAGCTGCACGAGGAGCAGGGGCGCACGCTCGTCGCCGTGCTGCACGACCTCAACCACGCCGCCCGCTACGCCACGCACCTCATCGCCCTGAAGAGCGGCGAGATCATCGCCGAGGGCGCCCCGAAGGACATCGTCGACGCCGAGCTGGTCCAGGAGGTCTTCGGGCTGCGCTGCCAGGTGATCGACGACCCGGAGACGGGGACGCCGCTGGTGGTGCCGGCGGCGCGGAAGGCGCGTACGGCGACGAAGGTCGCGGCTGAAGCGGCTACAGAAGCTTCCTGAGGCGGAGCAGGTCCATGAGGCTCGCCTCGAGCTTCACCCGGCCCGACCCCCAGGCCTTGGCGAAGTTCAGCTCGCCCTCGACCAGTGCCACCAAGTCGTCGCCGGCCATGGTGAGTCTGATCTGGGCCTTCTCGGGCGGCGGTCCCGGGAGCGTGTCGGCCACGACGATGCGGCCGTCGGTGAGCCGGCCGACGAAGGTGACGTCGAGGTCGGTGATGTGGCAGCTCACCGAGCGGTCCAGGGCCGCAGCCGTGCGGACGTCACCTTCGGCGGACTGCATGTTGTCCGAGAGCTTCTCGAGTGCGGCGCGGCACTCCTCGATCGTGGCCATCGCGACCGACGGTACCCCAGCGGTTCGCGGTAGCGTCTGGGCATGAGCGACTCAGTGCCCGAGGCCGGGATCCGAGAGGAAGCGCAGGCTCCGGAGCCGGACGTGCCGGTCGAGCCCGACCACGACCCCGCCGCCCCCGCTCCGCTGAACGTGCCCCGTACCCCCACGGGCAACGCCGAGGTGGACGCCCAGCTGGAGCGGCTCGGCGATGCCGACCACCTCGCCACGGACGGACACCTCGAGGTGTACGAGGATGTACACCAGGGGCTGCGCGAGGCGCTCACCGCGCTCGACGCCCGCCCGGGACCTCCGGCGCCCCCTTCGCCGTATGGGAACAGGAGCTGAACCGAACGTGGCAGGAGTCGCACGCCGCCGTCTCGACGCGGAGCTGGTCCGCCGGAAGCTCGCGCGCTCGCGCGAGCATGCCGGCCAGCTGATCGCCGCGGGGCGCGTGTCCGTCGGCAAGACCGTCGCGACCAAGTCCGCCACGCAGGTGGAGACCGCGGCGGCCATCGTGGTCGCGGTCGACGACAGCGATCCCGATTACGTGTCGCGGGGCGGGCACAAGCTCGCCGGTGCGCTGGAGGTGTTCGTACCTCAGGGGCTGGCCGTCGAAGGGCGGCGGGCCCTGGACGCCGGCGCGTCGACCGGGGGTTTCACGGATGTGCTGCTGCGGTCGGGGGCGGCGCACGTCGTCGCCGTCGACGTCGGATACGGACAACTCGCCTGGTCTCTGCAGAGCGATGAACGCGTGACCGTGAAGGATCGTACGAACGTACGCGAGTTGACGCTTGAAGCGATCGATGGGGAGCCTGTGGATCTTGTCGTGGGGGATCTGTCCTTCATCCCGCTCGGGCTGGTGCTGCCCGCCCTGGTGCGGTGCGTGAAGCCGGACGCCGATCTGGTGATGATGGTCAAGCCGCAGTTCGAGGTGGGGAAGGAACGGCTGGGGAGCGGGGGCGTCGTACGGAGTCCGCAGCTGCGGGCGGAGGCCGTGCGCGGTGTGGCCCACAAGGCAGGGGAACTCGGGCTCGGGGTGAAGGGTGTCACAGCCAGTCCGTTGCCCGGGCCGTCCGGGAATGTCGAATACTTTCTGTGGCTGCGGGCCGGAGCAGCCGAACTGGACCCGGCCGACGTTGACCGTGCAGTGGCGGAGGGGCCGCGTTGACACAGAACCGAGCTCGTACTGTTTTCCTGCTGGCCCACACGGGCCGGCCCGCGGCGATTCGCAGCGCCGAACTGGTGGTGAAGGGGCTGCTGCGCGAGGGCATCGGCGTGCGCGTCCTGGAGGCGGAGGCGCTGGATCTGCCGGTGCCGGGGGAGGTGGAGCTGGTCAAGGCGGCCACTCCGCAGTGCCTCGACGGGTGCGAGTTGCTGATAGTGCTCGGTGGTGACGGGACGCTGCTGCGGGGGGCGGAGTTCGCGCGGGCGTCCGGGGTGCCGATGCTCGGCGTCAACCTGGGGCGGGTCGGCTTCCTCGCGGAGGCCGAGCGGGACGATCTCGACAAGGTCGTCGACCGCGTGGTGACCAAGGCGTACGAGGTCGAGGAGCGGATGACCGTCGATGTCGTCGTGCATCGCAACGGGGACATCGTGCATACGGACTGGGCGCTGAACGAGGCGGCGGTGCAGAAGGCCGGCGCGGAGAAGTTGCTCGAGGTCGTGCTGGAGATCGATGGGCGGCCGGTTACGGGGTTCGGGTGCGACGGGATTGTGCTGTCGACGCCTACCGGGTCCACGGCGTATGCGTTCTCTGCAGGTGGGCCTGTGGTGTGGCCTGAGGTCGAGGCGCTGTTGATGGTGCCGATCAGTGCGCATGCGTTGTTCGCGAAGCCGTTGGTCACCTCGCCGGATTCTGTGCTCGCGGTGGAGGTTCTGCCTCATATTCCGCCGGGGGTGCTGTGGTGTGACGGGCGGCGGACCGTGGAGTTGCCGCCGGGGGCGCGGGTCGAGGTGCGGCGGGGGGCTGTGCCGGTGCGGTTGGCTCGGCTGCATCATGCGTCGTTCACGGATCGGCTTGTGGCGAAGTTCGCGTTGCCGGTTTCTGGGTGGCGGGGGGCGCCGCACTGATCGACTGCAGGACCGGTGGGCCGGGGCCATCCCCGCGTGTGCGGGGAGCAGTGCATCCGGAACTCGTCCAAGACGGAGACGACCGGACCATCCCCGCGTACGTGGGGAGCTGCACTGTCAACGAGCGATACCCGGAAGAGTGACGCCTTGTGGTGGGGGCGCGTCGCGTCGGGCGGGGGAAACCTCGTATGGTCGGGTGCGTGCTGGAGGAGATGCGGATACGGTCGCTCGGAGTCATCGACGACGCTGTTGTCGAGCTGTCTCCCGGATTCACCGCCGTCACGGGTGAGACCGGTGCGGGCAAGACCATGGTGGTCACCAGCCTCGGGCTGCTGCTCGGTGGGCGTGCCGACGCGGCGCTCGTGCGGATCGGGGCCAAGAACGCGGTCGTGGAGGGGCGGATCAGTGTGTCCGCGGACGACTCGGCCGCCGTACGGGCCGAAGAGGCCGGGGCGGAGCTCGACGACGGGGCGTTGCTGATCAGCCGTACCGTTTCCGCCGAAGGGCGGTCGCGGGCGCACTTGGGTGGGCGCAACGTGCCCGTGGGGGTGCTGGCCGAGCTTGCCGACGAGCTGGTTGCCGTCCACGGGCAGACCGATCAGCAGGGGCTGCTGAAGCTGTCGCGGCAGCGGCAGGCGCTCGACCGGTATGCGGGCGATGCCGTGGCCGTGCCGCTGGCCAAGTACGCGGAGGCCTATCGGCGGCTGCGGGCCGTCTCCGTGGAGCTCGACGAGATCACCACGCGCGCGCGTGAGCGGGCCCAGGAGGCCGACATGCTGCGCTACGGACTCGACGAGATCGCCGGTGTCGAGCCGCGTGCCGGTGAGGACGTGGAGCTGGCGGAGGAGGCGGAGCGGCTGGGGCACGCGGAGGCGCTGTCTTCGGCCGCTACGGCCGCTCATGCCGCGCTCGCGGGCAATCCCGAGGACCCCGAGGGCATCGACGCCACCACACTCGTGGCGGGCGCGCAGCGGGCTCTGGACGCCGTGCGGTCGCACGATCCGGCGCTGGCGGCGCTCGCGGACCGGATCGGGGAGATCGGGATCCTGCTGGGTGACGTGGCGGGGGAGCTCGCCGGGTACGCCGACGACCTGGACGCCGATCCGCTGCGGCTGGCGGCCGTCGAGGAGCGGCGGGCCGCGCTCACCGCGTTGACGCGGAAGTACGGCGAGGACGTGGCCTCGGTGCTGGCGTGGGCCGAGCGGAGTGCCGCGCGGCTCACCGAACTGGACGGCGACGACGAGCGGATCGGTGAGCTGACCGCCGAGCGGGACGCGCTGCGGACCGAACTGGGCGGCCTGGCGCAGGCGTTGTCGGACGCGCGGACGGAGGCCGCGCAGCGGTTCGCGGCTGCCGTGACCGCCGAGCTGGCCTCGCTGGCCATGCCGCACGCGCGCGTGTCGTTCGACATTCGGCAGACCGAGGACCCGGAGGGCGTCGAGGTCGGCGGGCGTGCGGTGGCTTATGGGCCGTCCGGTGTCGACGAGGTCGAGCTGCTGCTGGCCCCGCATCCGGGTGCTCCGCCCCGGCCCATCGCCAAGGGCGCGTCCGGGGGCGAGTTGTCGCGCGTGATGCTGGCCGTCGAGGTCGTGTTCGCGGGCACGGATCCGGTGCCGACGTATCTCTTCGACGAGGTCGACGCGGGTGTCGGCGGCAAGGCCGCGGTCGAGATCGGGCGGCGGCTGGCGCGGCTCGCGAAGACCGCGCAGGTCGTCGTCGTGACGCACCTGCCGCAGGTGGCCGCCTTCGCCGACCGGCAGTTGCTGGTGGAGAAGACGAACGACGGGTCGGTCACCCGGTCCGGAGTGAAGGTGCTGGAGGGCGAGGAGCGGGTCCGGGAGCTGTCCCGGATGCTGGCGGGGCAGGAGGACTCGGAGACGGCCCGGGCGCACGCGGAGGAACTGCTGGCGACGGCGAGGGCGGACGTCTAGGGGACGCCTCGGGTGAGAGCCGTACGGTGGTCGGATGATCAGTAAGGTGATCGAATGATCAACCGTGCTCGCCGGACCACGGCGTTCGGGCTCACCGCCGTCCTCACTCGTGCCGCGACAGCCGCCCTGCGGACCAAGGCTCCCGGCGGACCTGACCGCTGGGAGCGGAAGAACTACGCCGGGCGGACCGTCGAGTTGTACGCCGGGCCCGCGTCCGCCCTCGCGGCTGCCGTCGGGGCCGGGCTGGTCGGGCCCGCCGCCGGCTTCGCCGTCCTCGCCGCCGGGGTCTGTGGGGCCCACGACGACGTGGCCGGTGCCGGTGACCCCCGGCGGGGGTTCCGGGCGCATCTGGCCGCGCTGCGGGACGGTGAGGTCACCAGCGGGGCGGTGAAGCTGTTCGGCATCTCGGCGGCCGGGCTCGTCGCGGGGGCGCTGCTCAAGGAACGGGCGGTTGACAAGGTGCTCGCGGGGGTTGTGATCGCCGGGGCCGCGCACTTCGTGAACCTCGTGGACGTACGGCCGGGGCGGGCCGCCGCGGTCGTACTCGCGCTCGGTGCGCCGGGGCTGCTGCGGGCAGGGGCCGGGGCGGAGCTGTCCGCCGCCGCGATGGGGGCGGCGGCGGCCGTGCTGCCCGACGACCTCGGTGAGCGCGCGATGATCGGTGACACGGGGGCGCATGCGCTGGGCGCGGTCCTGGGGGCTGCCGTCGTCGCGGGCAACGGGCGGGCGGGGTTGCTTCTGCATGCCGGCGCTGTTGTTGCTGCGGCCGTGTGCGGGGACAGGGTGAGTGGCGTGGCGCGGTGCGGGATGGATGAGTGAGAGTTTCGTACGGAATCGCCCTCTTTCACTCGTGTGAGTGACCCAACTTCCTGCGCCGCCGGGCCGCCCCGTACCCGGAGTTCCCGGAACACCCGTACGTCCTGGCATCCTTGGCGTAGAACGCAGTACGCGTAGGAAGCGCGCGGTACACCCCTCCGCTCGACACCTTCTGTACGTTTCCTCGTGACCGCCCGACGCCGAACCAGGAGCCCCGGCCACGTGACCCCCGTGAGCAGCCACTCACCGCACGGCCAGTCCCCGCTGCGCACCGTGCAGGTGCTGGGGGGAGGCAACGCCGGCAGTAGCGCGCATGTGCGCTCCCTGGCCTCGGGGCTGGTCGCGCGGGGCGTGCGGGTGACCGTGTGCGCCCCCGTCGAGGCGGATCGCACCTACGACTTCACCGGAGCCGGCGCCGAACACGTGCACGTGCCGCGCAGCAGCGATCCGGCCTCCGTGGCCGCGCTGCGGGCGGCGTGCGCGAACGCCGACCTGGTGCACGCGCACGGGCTGCATGCCTCCTTCCGCGCCGTGCTCGCGCTCAGCGGGCGGCGCACCCCGCTCATCGTCACCTGGCACGACCGCGCGCACGCCGAGGGGGCGCGCGCCCATCTGGTGCGGCTGTTGGAGCGGCGGGTGGTCAAGGCCGCCTCCGTCGTGCTCGGCACCACTTCGGCCCTGGTGGACCGGGCCCGCCGGACGGGCGCGCGGGACGCGCGGCTCGCCGCCGTCGCCCTGCCAGGCCCTCGCCGGACCGCCGAGCCGGAGGACCCCGACCGGCTGCGCCCCAAGATCCGCGCCGAACTCGGCGCCATCGGGCGCCCGTTGCTGATGGCCGTCGGCTCCCTCGACCGGCATCGGGGCTACGACATGCTGCTGGACGCCACGCGCGCGTGGCGGCGCCTGGACCCCGTGCCGCTGGTGGTGATCGCGGGGGAGGGGCCGTTGCGCGGGGAGTTGCAGCGGCGGATCGAGGACGAGGAGCTGCCGGTCCGGCTCCTCGGGCTGCGCGAGGACATCACCGAGCTGCTCGCCGCCGCCGACCTCGCGCTGCTGCCCGGCGGTGAGGAGTCGCGCTCCGTCCTCGCCCAGGAGGCCTTCCACGCGCGCGTGCCCCTCGTCGCGACCGCGGTCGGTGGGATCCCCGAACTCGTCGGCGACGCGGCCGAACTCGTCCCGCCCCAGGACCCCGAGGTCTTCGCCGACGCGGTCGTACGGCTCCTCGGCGATCCGGAGCGCCGGGAGCTGCTGAAGGAGAAGGGCGTGCGGCAGGCGGCCACCTGGCCGAGCGAGGACGAGACCGTGGCTCAAGTGCTCAGCGTCTACGACGAGTTGACCCAGCCGCAGCCCTTGATGTGAAAGCGGGCGACTTCAGGGCACGTGCCGGCGGGCCCGCAGCGCCAGGCTCAACGCCAGTACCGTGTGCGGGTCGTCGAGGTCGGTGCCCAGCAACTCGCCGATGCGGGCGAGGCGGTTGTAGAGCGTCTGCCGGTTGAGGTGCAGTTCGCGTGCCGTCTCCGCCTTGCGGCCCGCGTGCGCCAGGTACGTCTCCAGGGTGGGCAGCAGCGGCGGCTTGGAGCGCTTGTCGTGGTCCCGGACCGGGCCGATCGCCCGGTCCACGAAGGCCGCCAGGTCCGGTTGACCGCGCAGCCGCCACAGCAGCAGGTCGATGTCCAGGCGGCGGGCGTCGTACCAGGGACGGTCCGGCAGGCCCTGCGCCGCCGTCGCCGTCTCGGCCGCGTGCCTGAGGCCGGCCGAGGCCGCCGCCCAGCCGCCCGCAACCCCGACGACCACCACGGGCGGCTGCGCCCCCGGCCGCTGCATCCCGGCCCGCTCCACACCGGCCCGCAGCGCCGCAGCGACCCGGTCCGCGACCGCCGACCGCTCCGACTCCGCACGCAGGCCCAGCAGGAGAGGGACGCGGCCTTCGACCGGTCGTACGCCCAGCAGGACCGGCACTCCCACCGACGCCAGCTCCTCGGCCACCGCGCGCGCCAGGACCGCCCAGCCGCCGCCGGGGGACAGAGCGTCCCCGAGCCGCATCACCACCGGCAGCAGCGGGCTGTCGCCCGGCTTGAAGCCCAGCACGCGCGCCTGCGCGGGCGCGTCCTGTGCGGCGATACGGCCATCGGCGAGGTCGGTCAGGAAGTCGCCGCGTCCGCGCGCCGCCAGTTCCTCCTCCTGCCGGGCCTGCATGAGGACGACCGCCAGGATGCCCGCGGCCCGTTCGGCGGCCATCCGGTGCACCGGCGCGAGGGGCGCGCGTACGGGCAGCAGGACGAGCCGGGCCCGCACCGCCCCCGTCCCCGGCCCGCCGCCCGGCACGTCCACCAGGACCGAGCCCGCCGGCGGCGTGTCCTTGTGCTGGGCGCGCAGCCCCTCCCACACCTGGAGCGGGTCCGCGCCCTCGGGGCCGGATCCGGCGGCGTACAGGAGCTGACCGTCCGTCGTCTCCAGGAAGACCGGGTTTTCGCTGAAGTCGGCCAGGACGCCGAGGACTTGAGGCACACCGCCGCCGCCCAGCAGGGCCTGAGTGGAGCGGCGGTGCACTTCCTCCGCACGCTGCAGCAGGGCGTAGTGGCCGTTGACGATCTCGGTGTGGATCTCCTCCGTCACCGTCACGAACGCCACCTCGCGGTGCAGCTGGACCAGCGGCAGACCGGCCGCGCGCGCCGTGTCGACGAGGGCGGCGGGCAGGCGGGTGAAGCGCGGGCCGAGCTCCACGACGAGGGCCGCGATGCCGCGCTCGGCGAGGGTGCGCACGAACGCGCGCTGGTCCGCCGGACGGGTGCCGAGGCCGTAGCCCGTGGTCAGCAGCAGCTCACCGCCCTTGAGCAGCGAGGCGATGTGGGGGACCTCGCCCGCGTGCACCCAGCGCACGGTTCGCTGCAGCCGGTCGGCGCCCGCGAGGATCTCCGGGAGCCCGCTGCGCAGGCCGGGCAGCTCCAGCGCCCGCCGCACGGTGATCCCGGCGCTCTGGGTGTCGAATCCGCCGCCGTTTTCGCCGCGTGTACCGCCGTCCACGCCGTCGTCCATGCCGCCGTCCATGCCGCCGTCCATGCCGCCGTCCATGAACTGGACGCTACCCGCGCGCACGCTGCGCCGAAATCTCTGTGTGGTGATGTCGACCTCGGTTAGGGCCTGCCCGGCGGGGTAGCGGCGGGATCATGGACATCAGCGTGGTCGCCGTGGGGCGCGAGGACGACAGTGCGGTCGACGAGCCGCTGCGGGTGGCGGAGCTCGCCGACCGACTCGGATATCGCGAGGTGTGGGTGGGTGAGGGACCGACATGGGACTCCTTCGTGCTGGCCGCGGCGATCGGGCGGGCCACCGAGCGGGTCGCGCTGACCGCCGGACCGGTGCCGGTCTCGGTCCGCGACGCCTACAGCATCGCCCGGGGTGCCGCGTCGGTCGCTGCCGTCACCGGACGTCCGGTCGGGGTGGCCTTGGGCACGGCGAGCAAGCGGGTGGTCGAGGGCGTGCACGATCGACCCCGCGTCCGGCCCGCGGCCCTGCTGGAGGAGGCCTCGGCGGCAGTACGAGGGTTCCTGCACGCGGCTCCGGGCGAACCGGTCGTGCCGGGCAGCCCGTTCCGCCGCCGTCTGTCGCCGCCCGGCGGCCCGCTCACCGTGGCCGCGTTCGGTGACCGGGCGATCGCCACGGCCGCCGCGCACGCCGACCGCATGCTGCTGGACATCGTCTCTCCGGAGCAGGTCCGCATGCTGCGGGCGAAACTCGACACGGCCGCCGAGCGCGTGGGCCGCACGCCGCCGACGCTGGCCTCCTGGCTGCCCGCGGCCGTCGATCCGCAGCCGGAGTCCCTCGCCCAGGTCCTGGGCAGCATCGCCGGCTATCTGACCGTGCCGGGCTACAGCGACATGTTCGTCGCGGCGGGCCTCGGCGAGGCGGTGGAGCTGGCCGCGGCCGGCGCCGACCGGGACACCCTGCTGCGCGCGCTCCCGCCGGAGGCGGCCGGCACGGTCGGCCTGGTCGGTGACCTGGACGCCGTACGCACCCGGATCGACGTCTATGCCGAGGCCGGGCTCGACGAGGTCGCCCTGGTGCCGGCCACGGCGGGCGATCCGGCCGGGGAGCGGACGCTGAAGGCGCTCAGGCCGGCCTGATGTTGTGGTTGAAGCGGAAGACGTTGTCGGGGTCGTAGCGCCGCTTCAGCTCGGCCAGCCGCCGGGCGTTCTCCGCGCCCAGGCCGGCCACCACCCGCTCCGCGCCCTCGTCGCCGATGAAATTCAGGTAGACCGCGCCCGTGCTCCACGGCCGGACCTCGGCCCGGACGTCCCGCACCCAGCGCACGCACCGCTCGTCGTCCGCCGGGTCCTCCCACATGCCGTAGGGGTGAACCGCCCAGGGAGCGTCCCGGTAGGGCACCGGGTACTCGTGCGGGCCAGCGGTGACGGCGCCCCCTTGCGGGAGCAGCGCGTACTGGGTCCCGGTCGGTACGGGCATGGCCTCGGCGCTCGCGCAGTAGACGTCCACGAAGTCGTCGGGCGCGTCCGTCAGGTACTCCGCCGACCAGTAGTGCCGCATTCCGGGCGGGTCGTCGATCATGCACTGCACGTCGGCGTACGGCATCGCTGAGACGATCTCCGCCTCGTGCGGCAGCGCCAGCAGGGGCTCGGCGAGCTTGCGGATGTCCTCCTCGGGGCCCGCGTACGTCAGCAGCGCACCGCACAGCCGCGTACCGACCAGGTGCGGCGGGAGGAACTCTTCGGGCGGGCCGGTGAGGTACAGGATGCCGCCGCCCACCTCGTCGGGGGCCGCCGCGATCACGTCGCGGAAGGTGCGGACGGCCTCGGGGCCGAACTCCGGGAGGTACATCAGCATCGCGATGGAGAACTGGGGCAGTTCGTGCAGTTTCAGTGTGATCGCCGTCGCGATGCCGAAGTTCCCGCCGCCGCCGTGCAGGGCCCAGAACAGGTCGGGGTTCTCGTCGGGGTTCGCGTGGATGCGGCTGCCGTCGGCGGTGACCAGCTCGACGCCGAGCAGATTGTCGACGGCGAGTCCGCACAGGCGGTCCAGCCAGCCGGTGCCGCCGCCCAGGACGAAGCCGCCGACGCCGGTGGTGGACGCCCGGCCGCCCGTGGTCGCGAGGCCGTAGGGCTGGGTGGCGCGGTCGAGGTGGCTCATCGTGGCACCGCCGCCGATCCGTACCGCCTCGGCCCCGGGATGGACGGTCACCTCGTGCATGCGGCGCAGGTCGACGACCAGACCGTTGTCGTTCAGCGCCATGCCCGCCACGCTGTGCCCGCCGCCGCGGACCGCGATGTTCAGATCCAGGTCCCGGCCGAAGCGCACGGCGCGTACGACGTCGTCCTCGTCGGCGCACTGCGCGATGACGGCGGGCCGCCTGTCGATCATGGCGTTGAAGACGGTCCGGGCGTCGTCGTAGCCCGGATCCCCGGGGGCGAACACGTCACCGACCAGATCCTCGCGCAGCGCAGCGAGAGCAGCGCCCGCCTTCGAGAGGGAAGCCATGGCCGCCCCCTTCCGACCCTTCCGACAAGGGGCAATCGCTTGCTTCCAGGCTAGGGCCTGTCCGGCGGATCAGGTCGCAGGACATCGGCGGCACCCCATCGACGCAGGTGAGCGGGGCCTGGTGCGTCGAGCTGCAAGGCGGAGGAGGGCGTCGACGCGGAGCGTCGGCAACCGACGACAACGCCGCAGATCGGCGTGCCAGGCCCCGCGTCTGCGGCATGATCCGCCGGACAGGCCCTAGTAGTGCTTCGTTAGGTTGTGGGCTGTCTGCGGCTGCTCCGGGGGCTGGGCAGGGGGCGTCCGCAGGTGGTGCAGGTACCGGTCCAGCACCTCAGCAGGTCCTGAAGAACGTCGAGGACCTGGTAGAGGGTCAGGCCGGTATGTGGACTTTTGGGTCGAGCCGCCTGAGGGTGAGGAATGCCTGGGCGGCGGTGACGAGGGTGACGTGGTGGTGCCAGCCGCGCCAGGTGCGGCCCTCGAAGTGGTCCAGTCCCAGGCCATGCTTGAGCTCGCGGTAGTCATGTTCGATCCGCCAGCGCATCTTGGCCCACCGCACCAGGTCAGCGACGGGTGTGGTGGCGGGCAGGTTCGATATCCAGTAGTCCGTCGGGGCGTCCTGGCCCTCCGGCCATTCGACGAGGAGTGTCTGGACGGGCAGGACGCCGTCCCACCGGTTGCGGCCGCCGCCCGCCTCCTGAGCTGCGGCCAGGGACTGCTTGCCCGCGGGCCGCACTGTCAGCACCGCGAACCGTGAGGTCATCGCGCCCTTGCTGCCCTGCCTCCAGGTCACCTCGGTGAACCGCTCCGCACCCGCCTGCGCTGCGAGGACGCAGACGGCTCGCGGTGGGGTGCGGTAGCGGGGAAGGGGGGGCGGCCCGAGCCCGCCATAAGCGGGCTGGTGCGGCTCGGCATCCTCCGGGTGGGCGACTTCCTTCCCGTTCAGGGCCAGGACATAGGACAGCCCTCGCTCCTGGAGACCGAGCCGGAAGGGGGTGCTGACGCCGTAGCCGGCGTCGGCGACCACGACCGGTGCCTTCAACTGCCACTCGGCGAGTGTGTCCAGCAGGCCGAGCGCGAGACGCCACTTCTCCCGGTGCACCACGTGATCGGGGATGCCTGCCCTGCGGCATCGGTCCGGCTCGTCCGTCCACTCACGCGGCAGATATAACTGCCACTCCAACGGACACGAGGCGGTGTCGGTGGCGGCATGGACACTGACCGCGACCTGGCAGTTCGCCCGTTTGCCGACCGCTCCGCAGTACTGGCGGGCCACCCCGACCGACGCCTTGCCGCACTTGGGGAACGACACGTCGTCGATCACCCACACCTCAGGTGTGATCACCTCGGACAGCCGCTCGGCGATCCGCTGTCTGACCGGCAGCGGATCCCACGGCGACTGGTTCACGAACTGCTGCAGGGCCTGCATGTTCCCGTCCGGCAGACGCTCGGCCATCGGCTGGATCGACTTGCGCCGGCCGTCCAGCATCAGGCCCCGGACATAACACTCGCCCCACCGCCGCTGATCCCGCCGCGGCAACGACCCGAACACATCAGCAACGAACTCCGCCAACTCGCCCCGGAGCCGGTCCACTTCCCCCAACCTCACTCCGGAAAGCTACCCACGATCAGCCGAGATCACTCAACGTAACGAAGCACTACTAGGCCGGGCGCGCCACGTCCGTCCTGTTCAGGGCATGATCCGCCGGACAGGCGTCAGCCGCCGTACGCCCCCGAAGCCGTCAGTCGCAGAGCCGTGTCGATGAGCGGCACGTGGCTGAAGGCCTGCGGGAAGTTGCCGACCTGGCGCTTCAGGCGCGGGTCCCACTCCTCGGCCAGCAGACCGAGGTCGTTGCGCAGCGACAGCAGCTTCTCGAACAGCTTGCGGGCCTCGTCCACGCGGCCGATCATCGCCAGGTCGTCCGCCATCCAGAACGAGCAGGCGAGGAAGGCGCCCTCGTCGCCGGGCAGGCCGTCGACGCCCTCGTTGTCGCCCTGCGTCGGGTAGCGCAGGATGAAGCCGTCCGTCGTGGACAGCTCGCGCTGGATGGCCTCGATGGTGCCGATCACGCGCTTGTCGTCCGGGGGCAGGAAGCCCATCTGCGGGATCAGCAGCAGGGAGGCGTCCAGTTCCTTCGAGCCGTACGACTGCGTGAAGGTGTTGCGCTCCTTGTCGTAGCCCCTCTCGCAGACGTCCCGGTGGATGTCGTCGCGCAGTTCGCGCCACTTCTCCAGCGGGCCGTCCGCGTCGCCGGACTCGATCAGCTTGATCGTGCGGTCGACGGCGACCCAGGCCATGACCTTGGAGTGCACGAAGTGGCGGCGCGGGCCGCGCACCTCCCAGATGCCCTCGTCCGGCTCGTCCCAGTGCTGCTCCAGGTAGCGGATGAGCTTCAGCTGGAGCAGCGAGGCGTAGTCGTTGCGGGCCAGGCCCGTCATGTGGGCCAGGTGCAGGGCCTCGGTGACCTCGCCGTACACGTCCAGCTGGAGCTGGTGCGCCGCGCCGTTGCCGACCCGGACCGGGCCGGAGCGCTCGTAGCCCGGCAGCCAGTCCAGCTCGGCCTCGCCCAGCTCGCGCTCGCCGGCGATGCCGTACATGATCTGCAGGTTCTCCGGATCGCCGGCGACCGCGCGCAGCAGCCACTCGCGCCAGGCGCGGGCCTCCTCGCGGTAGCCGGTGCGCAGCAGCGAGGACAGGGTGATCGCCGCGTCGCGCAGCCAGGTGTAGCGGTAGTCCCAGTTGCGGACGCCGCCGATCTCCTCCGGCAGGGAGGTCGTGGGGGCGGCGACGATGCCACCCGTCGGGGCGTACGTCAGCGCCTTCAGCGTGATCAGCGAGCGGATCACGGCCTCGCGGTAGGGGCCGTGATACGTGCAGTGCTCGACCCAGTCCCGCCAGAATTCCTCCGTCGCCTCCAGCGACTGCTCCGGCTCCGGCAGCGGCGGCGGCTCCTTGTGCGAGGCCTGCCAGGAGATCGTGAACGCGATCCGGTCACCCGGAGCGACCGTGAAGTCCGCGTACGTAGTCAGTGACTTGCCGTACGTCTCGGCATGTGTGTCGAACCACACAGAGTCCGGGCCCGCGACGGCGACCGTGCGGCCCTCGTGCTTGTGCACCCACGGCACGACCCGGCCGTAGGAGAAACGCATGCGCAGCGCCGAGCGCATGGGGACGCGGCCCGAGACCCCCTCCACGATCCTGATCAGCTGCGGAGCGCCGTCACGCGGGGGCATGAAGTCGGTCACACGGACCGTGCCGCGCTGGGTGTCCCACTCGGATTCCAGGATCAGGGAGTCGCCGCGGTAGGTGCGCCGGGCCGCGGTGGGCGGCTCGGCGTCGGCCGCGTGGGCGGGTCCGAGCCGCCAGAAGCCGTGTTCCTCGGTGCCCAGCAGACCGGCGAAGATGGCATGCGAGTCGAAGCGGGGCAGGCACAGCCAGTCCACCGTGCCGTCCCGGCAGACCAGGGCAGCGGTCTGCATGTCTCCGATGAGTGCGTAATCTTCGATGCGCCCGGCCACGTGCAACTCCAGTCGAACGGCCACGTCACCCCGCGAAAAGGGGGCTGTCGCTAGTGCGGTCAAGGGGGTCGTTGTAATGCGTCGTTGAGCGATGAAGCAAAACAGTCCGTGCTGCTGTGAGGCAAAACGACATCTGTTGCTCAACGAACTGACGAGCTCTCGTTGTTCCGGTGCGTACGGGCGGGGGTGGTGCCGTATTGCAGGCCGGGCTCGGCAGCGAGTGTCCGAGCAGGATACGACGCACGTAGATGATCTGTGTGCCGCTCCGGACAAGGAGAGTGCGTCGAACGGGTGAGTAAGGGGCGAGAAACCCGTGCGGCCGTGCGAGGTCTGTGTCGGCCTGTGTGCGGAGCGTGGCCGGAAGCCATCTCGTCCCGGCGCTGATACCCTGGTAGCCCGTGGACCGGTGGGCGCACCCCGAAGGGAAAATCCCAGAAGGGGACCCCCGAACCGCAGCGACGGCACCCCCGGAATTCTTCCGGCTCGGCAGCCGTACCGCACCTCCAGACCGCGACCACGGGAGCCCCCTCTTGGCCATGCCGCCCGCTGCTTTTCGAAACAGCACAGCCACGACGACCAAGCACATCTTCGTCACCGGGGGTGTCGCCTCCTCGCTCGGCAAGGGCCTGACGGCCTCCAGCCTCGGCATGCTGCTCAAGGCGCGGGGCCTGCGCGTCGTGATGCAGAAGCTCGACCCGTATCTCAACGTCGACCCGGGCACGATGAACCCCTTCCAGCACGGTGAGGTGTTCGTCACCAACGACGGCGCCGAGACCGACCTGGACATCGGCCACTACGAGCGATTCCTCGACCGCGACCTGGACGGCTCCGCCAACGTCACCACCGGTCAGATCTACTCGACGGTGATCGCCAAGGAGCGGCGCGGCGAGTACCTGGGCGACACCGTGCAGGTCATCCCGCACATCACCAACGAGATCAAGCATCGCATCCGGCGCATGGCGACGGACGAGGTGGACGTCGTGATCACCGAGGTCGGCGGCACGGTCGGCGACATCGAGTCGCTGCCGTTCCTGGAGACCGTGCGCCAGGTCCGGCACGAGGTCGGTCGCGACAACGTCTTCGTTGTTCACATCTCTCTCCTGCCTTACATCGGACCCTCGGGTGAGCTCAAGACGAAGCCGACCCAGCATTCGGTTGCGGCCCTCAGGAACATCGGTATTCAGCCGGACGCCATCGTGCTGCGCTGCGACCGTGAGGTGCCCACCGCGATCAAGCGGAAGATCTCGCTGATGTGCGACGTCGACGAGGCAGCCGTGGTCGCCTGCCCGGACGCCCGCTCGATCTACGACATCCCGAAGACCGTGCACGGCGAGGGCCTGGACGCCTACGTCGTCCGCAAGATGGACCTGCCGTTCCGCGACGTGGACTGGAGGACCTGGGACGACCTGCTCGACCGCGTCCACAACCCCGACCACGAGATCACGCTCGCCCTGGTCGGCAAGTACATCGACCTGCCCGACGCCTACCTCTCGGTCACCGAGGCGCTGCGCGCGGGCGGCTTCGCCAACAAGGCCCGCGTGAAGATCAAGTGGGTCACCTCCGACGACTGCAAGACCCCGTCGGGCGCCGCCCAGCAGCTCGGTGACGTGGACGGCATCTGCATCCCGGGCGGCTTCGGCGACCGCGGTGTGCAGGGCAAGGTCGGCGCCATCCGCTACGCCCGCGAGAACAGGATCCCGCTGCTCGGCCTCTGCCTGGGCCTGCAGTGCATCGTGATCGAGGCGGCCCGGAACCTCGCCGACATCTCCGACGCCAACTCCACCGAGTTCGACCCGGCCACCGCCCACCCGGTCATCTCGACCATGGCCGAGCAGCTCGACATCGTCGCGGGCGAGGGAGACATGGGCGGCACGATGCGCCTGGGCATGTACCCGGCCAAGCTGGCCGAGGGGTCGATCGTGCGCGAGGTGTACGACGGCAAGGAGTACGTCGAGGAGCGGCACCGTCACCGGTACGAGGTGAACAACGCCTACCGCGCGGAGCTGGAGAAGAAGGCGGGCATCCTGTTCTCGGGCACCTCGCCGGACGGCAAGCTCGTCGAGTACGTCGAGTACCCGCGCGAGGCCCACCCGTACCTGGTCGCCACGCAGGCGCACCCCGAGCTGCGCTCGCGTCCGACGCGTCCGCACCCGCTGTTCGCCGGGCTCGTGAAGGCCTCGGTCGAGCGGAAGAATTCCAAGTAGCACACCAGTTGTACGGTGGCCGGGGCGCATACCTTCAAAAGGTGGGCACCCCGGTTTTCTCTTGTACGTGTGGAAGGGCAGGGCATGACGATCAAGGACACCGCCGAGGAGTGGGAGATCCGGGCGACGGAGACCCCCTTTGTGGGGAACAAGACCTCCGTCCGCACGGATGAGGTGGTCATGCCCGGCGGCTCGGTGGTGCGGCGCGACTACCAGGTCCACCCCGGCTCCGTGGCGGTCCTCACCCTCGACGCCGAGGACCGCGTCCTGCTCATCAAGCAGTACCGCCACCCGGTGCGGCAGAAGCTGTGGGAGATCCCGGCGGGCCTTCTCGACGTCCCAGGAGAGAACCCGCTGCACGCCGCCCAGCGCGAGCTGTACGAGGAGGCGCACGTCAAGGCCGAGGACTGGCGCGTGCTGACCGATGTGTACACGACCCCCGGCGGCTGCGACGAGGCCGTGCGGATCTTCCTGGCCCGCGATCTGTCCGAGGCCGAGGGGCAGCGCTTCGCGGTGGAGGACGAGGAGGCCGACATGGAGCACGCGCGGGTGCCGGTCGACGAGCTCGTCCGGGGTGTGCTGGCGGGCGAACTGCACAACAACTGCCTTGTCGTGGGTGTGCTTTCGCTGGTCGCCGCGCGCGGCGGCGACGGGCTGGACGCGCTGCGTCCGGCTCAGGCGCCGTGGCCGGCGCGTCCCTTCGACTCCTGAACATCCACTCGAGTTCTGAGCGTCCACTCCACTCGACTCCCGAGCGTCCACTCGAGTTCTCGGCGTCCACTTCCGCGCGCCGGTGTGACCATCGGCTGATCCGATCGGGGGACGTGTCCGCCGCGCTCCTCCCGGAACGTAGCAGAGCGTGAACTAGGCTCTGGAAACGCCCGAACCGGAGTCCCGGCGGGCTTGCGCGTGCGGTGGGACGGGAGTGTGGCCCGTGACGGATCAGGCGGTGGACACAGGCGGCGTGCAGCTGTCCGGAGACGCTGCTGAGGAGACTCGATTCCTGGGCCGTACAAGGGAGTTGAAGGAACTCCGCGCCGACATCGAACGCGCCGGCCTCGACACACTCTCCGGCCGCAAGGCCCCCCGCGCGCGCGTGCTGCTCATCGCGGGCAAGCCCGGCTCGGGACGCACCGCCCTCGCCGAAGAGCTCGTACGGCAGGTAGCGGACCGTTACCGCGACGGCGTGCTGCGGGTCCGGCTCAGCGAGCCGGACGGCACACCCGTCCCCGTCGAGTACACCGCCCGTGAACTGCTCACCGCCCTCGATCTGCCGACCCCCGCCGGAGCCGCCGAGGACGACCTCACGGCGGCGCTCCGCGAGGCCCTCGCCGACCGCAGGATGCTGCTGCTGCTCGACGACGCGGCCACCGCCGAGCAGGTCGACGCCCTGCTGCCGGACACCCCGGAATGCCTGGCCGTCGCCGTCTCCGGGGGCCCGCTCACCGGCATCGCGGACGTCCGCCCCTGCACCCTGGGCGGCCTCGACACCAAGTCCGCCCTGGAGCTGCTGTCCCGGCACACCGGCTCGGTCCGCATCACGGTCGACCCGCGGGCCGCCGAGGGCCTGGTCGAGGAGTGCCAGGGCCATCCCGCCGCGCTGATGATGGCCGGCGGCTGGCTGGCCGCCCGTCCCAAGGCGGCCGTCGCCGACCTCGCCAAGCATCTGCACACGGAGGGTGACGAGGGAACCGTGCTGAGCCGGGTCTTCCGGCTCGCCTACACGTCCCTCCCGGGCCCCGCCGCCCGGATACTGCGACTGCTCGCCCTCGCACCGGCCGGCCTCGTCGACCCGCACACCGCCTCCGCGCTCGCCGGCAGCTCGGTGAGCAGCGCCCGCACCACCCTCGACGACTTCGTCGCGCACGGCCTGCTGCACGCCGTGGACTCACCGCTGCCCCAGTACGAGGTCCCCGGCTGCCTGCACCCCTTCCTGAAGGCCCTCGCCGAGAACCAGGAGCGTCCCGCCGAGCTCCAGCTGGCCCGCGCGCGGATGCTGGAGCGGACCGTACGGCTGCTGCAGTCCTGCCGGACGATCACCGAGACCGACAACCCCGAGGCGCGCGAGAAGCTCCAGGGAATGCCGCCCTCCGTGCGCTTCCCGAGCCCCCGGGCGGCCGCCGACTGGCTGCGCCTGCGCCGGCCCGCCCTGCTCGCCGCGGCCCGGCTCGCGGTCGCCGACGGGGAGCTGGACACCCTCGCCCGGCGCCTGATGTCCCAGCTGGTCCGGGCGATGGTCGCCCACTTCGGCACGCAGGCGGCCGCACCCGACCTGTACGGCATCCACCGCCTCGTCCTCGACGTGGCCCAGCGCCGGAACCTGCCGCGCGAGCGGGCCGCCGCCCTGCTGAACCTCGCCGACCTGGACGCCCGGACCGGCCGTACGCAGGAGGCGCTGGTGCGCTATCGGGCGGCTCTGGACGCCGGACGCGAGGCGAACGACCCGTATGCGACCGGCCGCGCGATGGAATCCGTAGGCGGCGCCCATCTGGAGCTCGGGGACTACGACCGGGCCGCCGACTGGTTCGGCCGGGCCCTCGTGGAGCGGCTGGCCCGGGGCGAGCGCGCGGACGCCGCCCGGCTGTACGGCCGTATCGGCGCCGCGCACACCTTCGCGGGCCGTTACGGCGAGGCGCTGCGGAACTGGCGGGCAGCGGTCGCCGGGCACCGCAAGAACGGCGATGTGGCCGCCCACGCCCGGGCGTTGAGCGAACTGGCGCGCGTCCAGGAGTACGCGGGGCGGCCCGAGGAGTCGCTGCGCACCTGCCAGGAGGCCGCGGAGTGGGCGCGCCGCGCCGAGGACGTACGCCTCCAGGCAGCGCTGCACCTGCGGCTCGCCGACACCCTGGAGCACCTCGGCGATCCCGCGGCGGCCTCGCTGCACCGGGGCACGGCCGAGCGGCTGCTGGGGGAGGAAGATCCGGATCCGGACGCGGAATCCGGCACGACGTCCGGGGCGGAATCCGGTGCGACGTCCGGTACGGAATCCGATGCGGAATCCGGTGTGGAGCCTGACGCGAAGCCTGACGCGGAGCCGGAACCCAAGCCGGAAGCCAAGCAGGACCCCGAACCGGAACCCAAGCCGGAACCCAACCCGGAAGCCAAGCAGGACCTCGAACCGGAACCCAAGCCGGAGACAACGCCGGACCTGTGGCCGGACCCGGAGCCCGACCCGGGGCCGGACGCGGAGCCCGACCCTGGTCCGGAAATGAAGCCAGATCCGGTGCCGGAACCCTCCGATCCCCCGGAACAGGACGCTAACGCCTGCGAAATCCGTAGTACATCCGCTGAAGATTGATGCATTGAAAGGCTAGACAGCGGGAACGCCTTCATTAGACTGGCTCTGCCGCACCTTCTCCTGCGGTGTCTCCCGGTGTGCCCTCGCATGCCTGGGTATGTCTTGTATTGCCCCCACACCCTCTGAGCCAAGGACCGTGATCGACGTGAAGGTCGGCATCCCCCGCGAGGTCAAGAACAACGAGTTCCGGGTGGCCATCACCCCCGCCGGCGTGCACGAGCTGGTGCGCCACGGCCATCAGGTCGTCGTCGAACACAACGCCGGCGTCGGTTCCTCGATCACGGACGACGAGTACCTCGCCGCCGGTGCGCAGATCCTTCCGACCGCCGACGAGGTCTGGGCCACCGCCGACCTGCTGCTGAAGGTCAAGGAGCCCATCGCCGAGGAGTACCACCGCCTCCGCAAGGACCAGACGCTCTTCACCTACCTGCACCTGGCCGCCTCCAAGGAGTGCACGGACGCCCTCGTCGAGTCCGGCACCACCGCGATCGCATACGAGACGGTCGAGCTGCCCGGCCGCGCGCTTCCGCTGCTCGCCCCCATGTCCGAGGTCGCGGGCCGCCTCGCCCCGCAGGTCGGCGCCTACCACCTGCTGGCCGCGAACGGCGGCCGCGGTGTGCTGCCCGGCGGTGTCCCGGGCGTGCTGGCCGGCCGGGCCGTCGTCATCGGCGGCGGCGTCTCCGGCTGGAACGCCGCGCAGATCGCCATCGGCATGGGCTTCCACGTCACCCTGCTCGACAGGGACATCAACAAGCTCAAGGAGGCGGACAAGATCTTCGGTACGAAGATCCAGACCGTCGTCTCCAACGCCTTCGAGCTGGAGAAGGCCTGCCTGGAGGCCGACCTGGTCATCGGCGCCGTCCTCATCCCGGGCGCCAAGGCACCCAAGCTGGTCACCAACGAGCTCGTGTCGCGCATGAAGCCGGGAAGTGTCCTTGTCGACATCGCGATCGACCAGGGCGGCTGCTTCGAGGACTCCCGCCCGACCACCCACGCCGAGCCGACCTTCAAGGTCCATGAGTCGGTTTTCTACTGCGTCGCCAACATGCCCGGCGCGGTGCCCAACACCTCCACCTACGCGCTCACCAACGCCACGCTGCCCTACATCGTCGAACTCGCCGACCACGGCTGGGTGGAGGCGCTGCGCCGCGACTCCGCGCTCGCCAAGGGGCTCAACACGCATGACGGCAAGGTGACTTACCGGGAGGTCGCTCAGGCGCACGGCCTGGAGCACGTGGAGCTCGACTCCCTGCTCGGCTGAGCCCGGGTCGACCTGAACCGCGCGTGGCCGAACCGCTAAGTCACCATTGGGTAAAAGGCGATACGTCAACACTGGTCGTCAACGGCACACATCCGGCCGGACCTTGCCCGACAAGGTCCGGCCGGATGTGTGTATGGTCACTTTGCGACTCAAGGTCAACTCGCCTCGAACGTAACCCTTGAACCGATTCGTACACCGGTGAAACCCACCGTGCGACGGTCGTACGCCCTTGACAGAGGGATGTTTCATTGCCGACACATCCTGCCGGGTCCGGCGGATTGTGTTGCTGCGGACGCCCGACACGCCATAGAGTCGCCAACCGTCGGCATGGTGCCACGCTGACCTGTCTAGAAGTTTCCTGGTCACCAAGGAGGTAAGACGACTTGTGAATGAGTCGACATTTTCTCCCGGGGGTGGTCAACCAGGAATGCCTGCACGGGCCCAGGGCTCCGCGGGGTTCGAGGCTGTCGGCTCCGTCGCGGTGCGCACCTTCGCAGCCCACCAGAGTCACCAGAGGTCGATTGTGACTCAGCCAGGACACCAGAGCATGGATGGCCATCACGTGAACGCCATGGCCGGCGACGGAAGTGGCGCGCCCCACAACCACTTCGCCGACTACGACGAACTGCCCGAGGGGCACTTCTACGACCCCGACGCCGAGTACGAGCCCGATCCCGAATACGCGGCCACGCTCGCGCCCGACGCTGCCCGACAGCGCCGCGAGCGCATCGGCCCGACCGGGCGCCCGCTGCCGTACTTCCCGATCCCGGGCCCGCTGACCGATCACGGCCCCGCGAAGATCATCGCGATGTGCAACCAGAAGGGCGGCGTCGGCAAGACCACGTCGACCATCAACCTGGGTGCCGCACTCGCGGAGTACGGACGCCGGGTGCTGCTCGTCGACTTCGACCCGCAGGGCGCGCTGTCGGTCGGACTCGGCGTCAACCCGATGGAGCTCGACCTCACCGTCTACAACCTGCTCATGGAGCGGGGCATGGCGGCCGACGAGGTGCTCCTGAAGACGGCGGTCCCGAACATGGACCTGCTGCCCAGCAACATCGACCTGTCCGCCGCCGAGGTCCAGCTGGTGAGCGAGGTCGCGCGCGAGTCCACGCTCCAGCGCGCCCTGAAGCCGCTCATGGCCGACTACGACTACATCGTGATCGACTGCCAGCCCTCGCTCGGCCTGCTCACCGTCAACGCCCTGACGGCCGCGCACAAGGTGATCGTGCCCCTGGAGTGCGAGTTCTTCGCCCTCCGCGGGGTCGCGCTGCTGACGGAGACCATCGAGAAGGTCCAGGAACGGCTCAACCCGGAACTGGAGCTCGACGGGATCCTCGCCACGATGTACGACTCGCGCACCGTGCACAGCCGTGAGGTGCTCGCGCGGGTCGTCGAGGCGTTCGACGACCACGTCTACCACACGGTCATCGGGCGCACGGTCCGCTTCCCGGAGACCACGGTCGCCGGTGAGCCGATCACCACGTACGCCTCCAACTCCGTCGGTGCCGCCGCCTACCGCCAGCTCGCCAGGGAGGTGCTCGCCCGGTGTCACGCCGAGTGAGTCTGCCGGGGGCCGACGAACTGTTCCGTACGACAGGGGGGATGGCGCTTCAGTCGTCCACTCCCCGGCGCCAGGCCAACGGCGAGGCCCGGGTGCCGGCTCCCGCCGGGGAGTCCGACGGCGCCGCGGGCGCGTCCTCCGAGGACGCACCGCAGTCCGTTCCCGCACAGGGCGGTGACGGCGACGGCGCGGAGCACGTGGCGACCGACGCGGAACCGGAGGCCGGCGAGTCCCGCAGCCGGGGCGTGGAGCGCTCCCCGCGTCGGCAGGGGGCGCAGGAAGGTTCTGCCTCGGGTGCCGCGCCGGCCGCGTCCCGCAAACGCGGACGGGCCGCCGCGCGGCGGCCCAGTGGGCGGGAACGGCACGACGAGAAGATCACGGTGTACGTGTCCGCCGAGGAGCTCATGGATCTGGAGCACGCGCGGCTGGTGCTCCGGGGTGAGCACGGGCTGGCGGTCGACCGCGGGCGGATCGTCCGTGAGGCGGTCGCCGTGGTGCTCGCGGATCTGGAGACCCGGGGGGATGCCAGCATCCTCGTCCGACGGCTTCGTGGGCGGTAGCGGTAGCCTGCGGGGGCTATGACCTCGAACGACGTTCCCGTGCCCGGCGCCTCCGCCGGCCGTCGGCGTGCGCTGGGACGAGGACCGGGGGCAGCGCCGGTTCCTGGGGAGCCCGTGGCTCCGGTGGAGGAGCCTACGGTTGCCGGACCCGAGCCCCCTGCGGAGGAACCTCCGGCTCCCGAACCCGAGCCCCCTGCGGAGGAACCTCCGGCTCCCGAACCCGAGCCCCCGCTGGAAGCAGAACCTGAGGTCGTAGCTCCGGAACCGGCACTCGAAGCACCCCTCGGTGCTCCTGAGCCCGCCGAGCCCCACGACCCCGGCGACGGTGTCTTCAAGGTTCGGCTCGCCAACTTCGAGGGCCCCTTCGATCTGCTTCTCCAACTGATCTCCAAGCACAAGCTGGACGTCACCGAGGTCGCGCTGTCCAAGGTGACCGACGAGTTCATGGCGCACATCAGGGCCATGGGGCCGGACTGGGACCTGGACCAGACGACCGAGTTCCTGGTCGTGGCGGCCACGCTGCTGGACCTGAAGGCCGCCCGGCTGCTGCCCTCCGCCGAGGTCGAGGACGAGGCCGACCTGGCGCTGCTGGAGGCCCGGGACATGCTGTTCGCGCGGCTGCTGCAGTACCGCGCGTACAAGCAGATCGCCGACATCTTCAGCGGACGGCTCGAGGAGGAGGCCCGGCGCTACCCCCGTACCGTCGGTCTGGAACCCCACCACGCCGAGCTGCTGCCCGAGGTGGTCATCAGCATCGGCGCGGAAGGGTTCGCCAAGCTCGCCGTCAAGGCGATGCAGCCCAAGCCCAAGCCGCAGGTGTACGTCGACCACATCCACGCGCCGCTGGTCAGCGTGCAGGAGCAGGCCGGGATCGTCGTCGCACGGCTGAAGGAGCTCGGCGAGGCCAGCTTCCGCGCGCTCGTCGAGGACACCGACGACACCCTGACCGTCGTAGCGCGCTTCCTGGCCCTGCTGGAGCTGTACCGGGAGAAGGCGGTGGCGCTGGAGCAGGAGACCGCCCTCGGTGAGCTGCTCGTGCGCTGGACCGGTGGGGACGGGGACGAGACGCCGACGGTGACCGACGAGTTCGACCGGCCGCCCGAGCTGCCCAAGGACGAAGCCAAGGAGAAGAAGGCGTGAGCGAGGAGACCACCGAGGTGCCGGCCGGGCTGCGGACCGTGGCCGACCTCGAACTCAAGCCGGCCCTGGAGGCCGTCCTCATGGTCGTGGACGAGCCCGCGACCGAGGAATACCTGGCGAAGATCCTCCAGCGGCCCAAACGGCAGATCGCGCGCGCCCTGCGCGAGCTGGCCGACGAGTACGCCGTGCAGCGGCGAGGCTTCGAGCTGCGGCTGATCGCGGGCGGCTGGCGCTACTACACCCGCCCCGAGTACGCGGCGGCCGTCGAGGCCTTCGTCCTGGACGGCCAGCAGGCCCGCCTCACCCAGGCCGCGCTGGAGACGCTCGCGGTCGTCGCCTACCGCCAGCCGGTCAGCCGCAGCCGGGTCTCCGCGGTCCGCGGAGTCAACTGTGACGGCGTGATGCGCACCCTCCTCCAGCGCGGTCTGGTCGCGGAGGCGGGCACGGAACCCGAAACAGGTGCGATCCTGTACACGACGACGAACTACTTCCTGGAGCGGATGGGCCTACGCGGTCTGGACGAGCTCCCGGAGCTCGCGCCCTTCCTCCCGGAGGCGGCGGCGATCGAGGCCGAGACCCAGGAAGCCGTACCGTCGTTCGATCCGGATGCTCCGGACACGGACGACGGTCCCACGTCGGACATGCCTGACACGACGACGACGGAACTTTGATGCGAAGCAGCGGCAGCGGCAAGAGTGGCGGCACCGGCGGGCGCGGTAACCACCGCGGGGCCGGCAACAACAGGGACCAGAAGCAGGGGCAGGGCCAGGGTCAGGGCCGTCCCCGCAAGCCCCGCCCCGAGGAGCGCCGCTACGACGTGGGCCCCGGCGCCTCTCCGGAAGGCCCGAAGTCGGGGCGCGGCGGTGCGGCGCGCGGTGGTGCCAAGGGCGGGCCGAAGAAGCCCCAGCAGCGCGGGCGGAGTGCCCCGGCGACCTCGCGTGAGTACGAGACGCGGGCCGAGGAGCGCAACCGCGAGCGGTACGCGGGCAAGAAGGACATCAAGCTGCCCAAGACCTTCCCGGGCGCCGAGCAGGAGGGCGAGCGGCTGCAGAAGGTCCTCGCGCGCGCGGGATACGGCTCCCGGCGGGCCTGCGAGGAACTGATCGAGCAGGCGCGGGTCGAGGTCAACGGCGAGATCGTCCTGGAGCAGGGCAAGCGGGTCGACCCGGAGAAGGACGAGGTCAAGGTGGACGGCCTGACGGTCGCCACGCAGTCGTACCAGTTCTTCGCGCTGAACAAGCCGGCCGGTGTGGTCTCCACGATGGAGGACCCCGAGGGCCGCCAGTGCCTCGGTGACTACGTCACCAACCGCGAGACCCGGCTCTTCCACGTGGGGCGGCTCGACACCGAGACCGAAGGCGTCATCCTGCTCACCAACCACGGCGAGCTGGCGCACCGGCTGACCCACCCCAAGTACGGCGTGAAGAAGACCTACCTCGCGCACATCGTGGGCCCGATCCCGCGCGACCTGGGCAAGCGCCTGAAGGACGGCATCCAGCTGGAGGACGGCTACGCGCGCGCGGACCACTTCCGGGTCGTCGAGCAGACCGGCAAGAACTACCTGGTCGAGGTCACCCTCCACGAGGGCCGCAAGCACATCGTCCGCCGCATGCTGGCCGAGGCCGGCTTCCCGGTCGACAAGCTGGTCCGCGTCGCCTTCGGCCCGATCACCCTGGGCGACCAGAAGTCGGGCTGGCTGCGACGGCTGTCGAACACGGAGGTCGGGATGCTGATGAACGAGGTCGACCTCTAGGCCCTGGGGGGGCTGACCCTGGAGGTCTCCCCGTGATCACGACTCCGACAGGCCCTAGGCCCTGTCGTCAAACTCCCGCCTGCCCGGCGACGCCATGCACGCACTCTCGGCGCACCGGGCCCCGACCCAAGTACGTCCAGTACGTGGGTCAGGGCCCGGCACGCCGAGAGCACGCACCTGACGCCGCCGGGCCCGCCCTCCGGGCGGACGACGGGAGTTTGACGACAGGCCCTAGGGTTCTCCCATGATCACGACTCCGACCAAACGCGCCGCCACGGGGGCGCTCATCGGCCTCGCTCTCGGGGACGCCCTCGGGTACCCGACCGAGTTCCACAGCGTGCCGTCGATCCTCGACCGGTACGGGCCCTGGCGGGAGCTGGAGCTGCCGGCGTCCGGGATGGTCACCGACGACACGCAGATGACGCTGGCGCTCGGGCGGGGGCTGCGGACGGCCATGGACCGGGGCGTGCTCGGGCCCGAGGACATGGCGGAGGCGGTGCGCCTCGAGTTCATCGCCTGGAACCGCTCTCCGGAGAACAACCGCGCGCCCGGCAACACCTGCCTGCGGGCGTGTGCCTTGCTGGAGCACGCGGACCGGCCGTGGCAGGACGCCAGCCAGATCGGTTCCAAGGGCTGCGGCGCCAACATGCGCGTCGCGCCCGTCGGGCTCGTCCCCGGGCTGAGCGACGAACAGCGCGCGGGCGCCGCCCAGTTGCAGTCCGCGCTCACCCACGGGCATCCGACCGCACTCGCCGCGTCCGACCTCACCGCCCACGCCGTACGCCTGCTCGCGCAGGGCGCCGAGCCGGCCGGGCTGGTCGAGCAGCTGGGGTCGTACGCGCACGAGAACCGCACCCACTACCACGAGCGCTGGCTCGGCGACCTGTGGACGCGCAGTCAGGACCCCAGCCCCGAGCTCTTCATGGCGCGCGGCTGGGACGAGTGCCTGGGGGTTCTGGACCGGCTCCAGGGCGCCCTGCGCACTCCCTCGCCGGAGACCGACCCGTGCCTGGCCACCGGAGAGGGCTGGATCGCCGAAGAGGCGCTGGCGACCGGCCTGTTGTGCTTCCTGCTTTTCCCCGACGAGCCGGTGACGGCCCTGCGTCGGGGCGCCTGCACCTCTGGTGACTCCGACTCGATCGCCTGCCTGGCGGGTGCCTTCGCGGGCGCGCACCTGGGCGGGGACGCCTGGCCGGCCGAGTGGGCGGACCGGATCGAGTACCGGGGCGAGCTGGTGACGCTCGGGGCGCTCTGGGACGCCTGAGACGACGGCAGACGGACAGCGGACCGGCGGCGGACGGGCGGCAGACGGACAGCGGACGGGCGGCGGTCACGCCAGGCGGATGGAGTCCCCCTCCACCGCGATCTTCTTCTCGGGCAGCGGCTTCGTCGCCGGCGGGTTGGTCACCGCGCCGTCCGCGATGGCGAACTTGCTGCCGTGGCAGGAGCAGTTGATGGTGCCGTCGGAGACGCCGGCCACCGGGCACCGCTGATGGGCGCAGATGTTGGTGAAGGCCTTGAACTCGCCCTGCGTCGGCTGGGTGACGACGACCCCCTCGTCCTTGAAGATCACGCCGCCGCCGACCGGGATGTCGCTCGTCTTCGCCAGCTCCTGGGCGGGGGCGACGGACGGGGACGCACCGGAGTCGTCACCACCGCCGCCGCATCCCGCGACGAGCGCCACCGCGCCCGTCGCGAGGAGAACCGTGCGCCGCGTCGGGCCTTGAGTCATGTCGTCACTCCGAACGTGCGGAAGAATTGGCAGAAACCAGCCCGGGAATCGCTCCGAGCGGAGCAACAGCATCTTGGCACTGAAGGCACCGAGAAGGAACAACCCGGGAGCAAGTGGCACAAAACGCGTGATTCGCGCAAAAGTGCACAGGGGTTTCTCGCCCGGCGCCCCGTCTCAGCGGGCGGGCGCCGCGCACCGGCTCGACAAGGGCTGACTACGCTGGATCGGCAGAGAGCCGATACGCACATCAGCAAGGAGCACGCCGTGGCGGTACGAGCGGTCCGGGGCGCCGTCCAACTCGAGCGGGACGAGGCCGGCCACATGGACGAGCAGGTCGGAGCCCTGCTCACCGCCATCCTGGAGCGGAACGAGCTCACCCCGGACGACCTGATCAGCATCTGGTTCACGGCCACGCCCGACCTGCACAGCGACTTCCCGGCGGCCGCGGCCCGCAAGCTCGGCATCGTGGACGTCCCGCTGATCTGCGCCCAGGAACTGGACATCGAGGGCGCCATGCCCCGCGTCGTCCGCGTCCTCGCGCACATCGAGTCCGACCGGCCCCGCAGCGGGATCAACCACGTCTACCTCGGCGCCGCGGCCGCCCTGCGCAAGGACATCGCCCAGTGAGAACCGCACTCGTCATCGGAACCGGCCTCATCGGTACGTCGGCCGCCCTCGCCCTGTCCCAGCGGGGCGTCGTCGTCCACCTCGCCGACCACGACCCCGAGCAGGCCCGAACGGCCGCCGCGCTCGGCGCCGGCACCGACGAGGCGCCGGACGGGCCCGTCGACGTCGCGATCGTCGCCGCCCCGCCCGCCCATGTGGCCGCGGTGCTCGCCGACGCCATGCGCCGGGGCGTGGCCCGCGGCTACCTCGACGTGGCCAGCGTCAAGGGCGGCCCGCGCCGCGAGCTTGAGGCCATGGGCCTGGACCTCTCGTCGTACATCGGCACGCACCCCATGTCGGGCCGCGAGAAGTCCGGCCCGCTGGCCGCGACCGGCGACCTCTTCGAGGGCCGTCCCTGGGTGCTGACGCCGACCCGGGACACCGACACCGAGGTGCTGAACCTGGCCCTGGAGCTGGTCTCGCACTGCCGGGCGGTGCCGGTGGTGATGGACGCGGACGCCCACGACCGCGCCGTCGCCCTGGTCTCCCACATGCCCCACCTGGTCTCCAGCATGGTCGCCGCGCGCCTGGAGAACGCCGAGGAGGCGGCCGTACGGCTGTGCGGGCAGGGCATCCGTGACGTGACCCGGATCGCCGCGTCCGACCCCGGGATGTGGATCGACATCCTGTCCGCCAACCCCGGTCCGGTCGCCGACCTCCTCGCGGACGTCTCCGCCGACCTCGACGAGACGGTCCGGGCGCTGCGGGCCCTGCAGTCCTCCGACGACGCCAAGCGCCTGGAGGGCACCGCGGGCATCGAGGACGTCCTGCGGCGCGGCAACGCGGGCCAGGTCCGCGTCCCCGGCAAGCACGGGTCCGCTCCGCGGGCGTACGAGGTCGTGGCCGTTCTCATCGACGACCAGCCGGGCCAGCTGGCCCGCATCTTCGCGGACGCGGGGATGGCCGGGGTCAACATCGAGGACGTACGCATCGAGCACGCGACCGGTCAGCAGGCCGGTCTGGTGCAGCTGATGGTGGAGCCGAAGGCGGCGCCCGTCCTGACGGCGGCGCTGCGGGAGCGGGGCTGGGCCATCCGCCAGTAAGGAGGCCTCTGGCGAGCCAGTAACCTTGTGCGGGGCGCCTTCGCGTCCCCGCACACTCCCACCGCGCACCAGGAAGGTGTCCCCCCGTGGAAAACGGCGCCGCCCGGACCGTCCCGTCAGTGATCGTCGCCATCGACGGTCCCTCCGGCACGGGTAAGTCGAGCACGTCCAAGGCCGTGGCCGCACAGCTCGGTCTGAGCTACCTGGACACCGGCGCCCAGTACCGGGCGATCACCTGGTGGATGGTGAACAACGGGATCGACATCGACGACCCGTCGGCCATCGCCGCCGCGGCCGGCAAGCCCGAGATCGTCTCCGGCAACGACCCGGCGAACCCGACGATCACGGTCGACGGCACCGACGTGGCCGGCCCGATCCGCACCCACGAGGTCACCTCCAAGGTCAGCGCGGTCAGCGCGGTGCCCGAGGTGCGTGCCCGGATCACCGAGCTGCAGCGCTCGATCGCCGCCTCCGCCGAGCAGGGCATCGTCGTCGAGGGCCGGGACATCGGTACGACCGTGCTGCCCGACGCCGACGTGAAGATCTTCCTCACCGCCTCCCCGGAGGCCCGGGCCGCCCGCCGCAGCGGCGAGCTGAAGGGCGCCGACGTCCACGCCACCCGCGAGGCCCTGATCAAGCGGGACGCGGCCGACTCCAGCCGCAAGACCTCGCCGCTCGCCAAGGCGGACGACGCGGTCGAGGTGGACACCACGGCGCTCACGCTGGCGCAGGTCATCGAGTGCGTCGTCACGCTCGTCGAGGAGAAGCGGGCCGCGAAGTGAGCGAACTGCCTTCGGCGCGGGGTGCCGAGGTCGGGCGGCGCATCGGCGTCGGCCTGATGTACGGGCTGTGGAAGCCGCGGGTGCTCGGCGCCTGGCGGGTTCCCGCGACCGGCCCGGTGATCCTCGCCGTCAACCACTCCCACAACATCGACGGCCCGATGGTCATCGGCGTCGCGCCCCGGCCGTCGCACTTCCTGGTCAAGAAGGAGGCGTTCGTCGGCCCGCTCGGCCCCTTCATGCGCGCCGTCGGCCAGCTGAAGGTGGACCGCTCGACCGCCGACCGTACGGCCATCACCCAGGCCCTGGACGTGCTGGCGTCCGGCGGTGTCCTCGGGATCTTCCCGGAGGGCAGCCGGGGCGAGGGCGACTTCGCCGCGCTGCGCGCCGGGCTCGCGTACTTCGCCGTGCGCGGCGGTGCCCCGATCGTCCCGGTCGCAGTGCTGGGAAGTTCCGACCGGCCGGGACGGTTGATAAAGGGGCTGCCTCCGCTGCGCAGCCGGGTCGATGTCGTCTTCGGCGACCCCTTCGAGGCGGGTGACGGCAGCGGACGGCGTACGCGCAAGGCGCTCGACGAGGCGACCGAGCGCATCCAGAAGCAGCTCACCGCGCACCTGGAAAACGCCAGGCGGCTGACCGGCCGCGCGGGCGACACTGAGTAGTGGATCGATCCGGAAACTCCGGGTGCTCCACCGATCACCACGATGAACGAGGTACGGACTTCATGAACGACCAGATCCACTCCGACGGCTCGGGCGGGGAGCACGAGCACGGAGCACTTGGCGATGCCGAGTTCGCGGAGTTCATGGAGCTCGCCGCGGAAGAGGGCTTCGACCTCGAGGACGTCGAGGGCGCGATCGAGGCGGCCGGTCATGGCCCGCTGCCCGTCCTCGCCGTCGTGGGCCGTCCGAATGTCGGCAAGTCGACGCTCGTGAACCGCATCATCGGCCGGCGCGAAGCCGTCGTGGAGGACAAGCCCGGCGTCACCCGCGACCGCGTCACCTACGAGGCCGAGTGGGCGGGCCGCCGCTTCAAGGTCGTCGACACCGGCGGCTGGGAGCAGGACGTCCTCGGCATCGACGCCTCCGTGGCCGCGCAGGCCGAGTACGCGATCGAGGCCGCCGACGCCGTCGTGTTCGTCGTCGACGCCAAGGTCGGCGCGACCGACACCGACGAGGCGGTCGTACGACTGCTGCGCAAGGCCGGCAAGCCCGTGGTGCTGTGCGCCAACAAGGTCGACGGCCCGAGCGGCGAAGCGGACGCGGCCTATCTGTGGTCTCTGGGCCTGGGCGAGCCGTACCCCGTCTCCGCGCTGCACGGCCGGGGCACCGGCGACATGCTGGACCAGGTCCTGGAGGCCCTGCCGGACGCACCGGAGCAGACCTTCGGCACCGCGATCGGCGGCCCGCGCCGCATCGCGCTCATCGGCCGCCCGAACGTCGGCAAGTCCTCGCTGCTGAACAAGGTGGCCGGCGAGGAGCGCGTCGTCGTCAACGAAGTCGCCGGCACCACCCGCGACCCGGTCGACGAGCTGATCGAACTCGGCGGCGTGACCTGGAAGTTCGTCGACACGGCGGGCATCCGCAAGCGCGTCCACCTCCAGCAGGGCGCCGACTACTACGCCTCGCTGCGCACCGCGGCCGCCGTCGAGAAGGCCGAGGTGGCCGTCATCCTCATCGACGCCTCCGAGTCCATCTCGGTGCAGGACCAGCGCATCGTCACCATGGCCGTCGAAGCGGGCCGCGCGATCGTCCTGGCGTTCAACAAGTGGGACACCCTCGACGAGGAGCGCCGCTACTACCTGGAGCGGGAGATCGAGACCGAGCTCGGCCAGGTCGCGTGGGCGCCCCGGGTGAACGTCTCGGCGCGCACCGGACGGCACATGGAGAGGCTCGTCCCGGCGATCGAGACGGCCCTGGCGGGCTGGGAGACCCGGGTCCCGACGGGCCGGCTGAACGCCTTCCTCGGCGAGCTGGTCGCCGCCCACCCGCACCCGATCCGCGGCGGCAAGCAGCCCCGCATCCTCTTCGGCACCCAGGCCGGCACCAGGCCCCCGCGGTTCGTGCTCTTCGCCTCCGGCTTCATCGAGGCGGGCTACCGCCGCTTCATCGAGCGCCGCCTGCGCGAGGAGTTCGCCTTCGAGGGCACGCCGATCCATATCTCGGTGCGGGTGCGCGAGAAGCGCGGCAGGAAGAAGTGACGCACGCGTGAGGCGCACATGAGGAAGGGCGACCCCGACCGGGGTCGCCCTTCCTCATGTGCGCCTCAGCCTCTGCGCGGCCCGGGCGGCAGCGCCGCCGGAACGTGGTGCATCCCGGTGCTGTGCTGCTGCCCGATCTGTCCCACACGCTGCCACTGCGACTGCTGGCGGGCGCTGTACGCCCCCGTGCTGTAGGCGCTGTACGAGTTGCTGAACGAGCCCGTACTGTGCGGGATGCTCCCGAAGGCGGTGAACCCCAGCTCCTCCTCGCCGCTGCGGTCACCCGGCAGCGAGCGGAAGGACTTGACGTACTCGGCGTAGAGCGCGTCGTAGATCGGCGTGGCCGAGGGGCCACCCAGCGGATCCTGAGCCACTCGCGCAGACGGCAGCGGCTGGAACTGGCGGCGGGGAACGTCGTAGGTGTGCACGTATGTCCAAACGACCCCGCACTTGAAGAGATGCGGTTGGGCGGCGCCCCTTGACCCGTCGCGCTCAGGTCCCCGCCAGCGGCAGCGCCGCCGCGACCAGCTTCCCGTTCGCCGCCGCCTTGTCCAGCGCGTCCCGCAGCAGGTCCTCGCGGGGCTGCCGCCCGATGGACCCCACCGGCGCCGCGAACAGCAGCACCTGCTGGTGCTTGTTGGCGGCGGCTCGCCACGGCTCCGTGACCTGCAGCGGCTGATGCGCCTGCCACCAGGCGACGGGCTGCCCCCCGTTGGGTCCCGGCTGGAGGACCGCGTGCAGCTGGCCCATGGCCAACAGCACCGACCACCCGTGCAGCACGGACGGCGTGGACTCGATGGCGGTCACCGGCATGAAGCCCTGCTCGATGAGCAGCGGCAGGAAGTCGTCGCCGAAGCCGGTCGTGCCGGGTCGGACGATGGGTCCGGTCGGCTCGACCACCAGGGCGGGGTGCAGCTCCCCGGCGAGCAGGACGAGTCCGCTGGTCACACCGAGCACGGCCTGCTCGGGCGCGATCTTCTCGGGCTCCAGGTCGACGGTGTCGCCGGTGATGGACTTCACGGCACCCTGGAGCTGCTCCTCGGTGACCTGGACGACCTGCGAGGGCAGGCAGGTGGCGTGGGCGAAGGCGAGGACGGCGGTCTCGTCGCCGACGAACAGGACGGTGCTGGTGCGCTCCTGTTCGGAGTCGCCGGGGGTGCGGCAGGACGTGCAGTCGTAACTGCCGGGGGCGTTCTCTCCGGCGAGCAGCCGGTCGGCTTCTTCGTCGCCGATCTCGGCGCGTACCTCGTTGCTGACGTCGAGCATGCGCGGCACGGGGGGCTCCCTCGGGGAAGTGGTGCGTGGCGGGACCGGGTGGCTCCCGGCCCGTGAACCGGGCGGGTCCCGGGCTCATGAAGAAGACAACGGGCGATCTGTGGCGGGAGTCACGCCCCATGGCGAACGGAATCGAACCATCCACCGCACAAGGTGACGGGGCGTACGGAATGCGGCACTCAACGTCAACTACTAGGAAATAAAAGGAAGTTGGAGCGGTGAAGTGGGTCACAGATCCACACGGCGACTGGTCGACAAATCCGGAAATCGGCGAATGAAGTGGGTGGCCGGAAATCGTCGATACCGGAGGTAACGGCGAACTGGCCTGGAATGACAAGGAGCTGGTTGATACCGGTCGGCCGCTCTGCCTAGATTCCTCGGCCGTGTGCAACGAGCACCGCTCGGGTACGTCCGCCGACCGCACCAAGCCAGCCAGCAGCACAGCTTCCGGCGGACGGGGAGGGGCGCGACGACCGCGTAGGACACGCGGGGCGTGGCGCACCGCCTTGGGGGACCCCGAGTCCTTGGGAGAGGGAACTACATGTCCGAATGTGCCGATACCACTCACGACAACGTCCGTAAGACGCAGAAGGCTCCCGGCGGGAACCCGAACAGGAGTCGGACCCGTACGACGGCGGTCCTCGCCGGGGCGGCACTGCTCGCCCCCCTCGGACTGCTGGCCGCGACCGGCAACGCCGCGGCGGCGGACGGCGGAGTGTGGGACCGCATCGCCCAGTGCGAGAGCGGCGGCGACTGGCACATCAACACAGGCAACGGCTACTACGGAGGACTCCAGTTCTCCGGCTCCACCTGGCGCGCGTACGGCGGCACGGCCTACGCGCCGACCGCCGACCAGGCCACCAAGGACCAGCAGATCGCCGTGGCCACCAAGGTCCAGCGAGCACAGGGGTGGGGCGCCTGGCCGACCTGCTCGACGCGGGCCGGGGCGTCCGGGAGCGCACCTGACGCCGTCTCCTCCGGTACGTCCGTGAAGCCCGCCCCGTCGAAGGCGCCGGAGCGCTCCACGGGGCACACCGACCGCGGCTCGTCCCGCGGCGACTACACCGTCCGCGAGGGCGACACGCTGAGCGGCATCGCCGCCCGGCACGGGACCACCTGGCAGCGGCTCCACGCCGCCAACAAGGCCGTCATCGGCGGTGATCCCCATGTGATCGTGCCCGGGCAGCGCCTCGAGGTCTGAGCGTCGCTCCCCCCTGTCCCGGGCACGGGGCCCCGCCCGGTCGGCCGACCGGGCGGGGCCCCTGGGCGTGACGCACGCGGCGCCGCCACCTCGTTGGTCATCCCGAAGGGCTCGGCCCGGGCCTCCGCCGTCTTCGGTCCGCGGCTTGCCGCCCCTGGAACTCGCCCGCCTCTCCGCCGAACACGACCGCGCCACGCCGCAGTTCGTACACCAGGGCCGGTCGCCCGTGCGGTACGGGCGGCAGCCGCTGCTCGGCCATGACCACGCAGGCGTCGAGCGAGCCGAGCAGTTCGTACGTGCGGGCCGCGACCGTGGGCGACATGCCCTGGGCGGGCTCGTCGACGAGCACCACGCGCGCGCGTGCCAGCAGGGCCCGGGAGAGGGCGAGCATGCGCTGCTCGCCGCCGGAGAGGGTGCCGGCACGGCGCGCGAGCAGGGGCTCCAGTTGCGGATAGGCGGCGAGGGCGCTGTCGTAGGCCGGGGCGGCGAGTTCGAGGTTCTCGCGCACGGTGAGGGAGCCGAACACCGCCCTGCGCTCGGGGACCAGGCACAGTCCGCGCCGGGCCCGCTCGAACGCCGGCACACGGGTCACGTCTACGCCGTCCCACACCACCGCGCCACCGGACAGCGGCACGGTCCCGGCCAGGGCGCGCAGGGCGGTCGTACGGCCGGAACCGTTGCGGCCCAGCAGGACGGTGAGGCCCGGCCCGGCCGCGGCGAGGGTGATGCCGTGCAGGGCCTCCAGGGGGCCGTAGCGCACGCGCGCGTGGCGCAGTTGCAGGGTGGCAGTCATGCGGGGGTCTCGCGGGCCAGGGCGTCCAGGACGCGGTCGGGCGGGCCGGAGGCGATGATGCGGCCGGCCGTCATGACGTGCACGACGTCGGCGAGGTCGGCGACCAGGTCGAGGTCGTGCTCGACGACGAGCAGGGCGGTGCCGTCGGCGGCCAGGGCCTTCAACACCCGGGTCAGCGCGGCCACTTCGGCGGTGTCGAGGCCGGCGGCGGGCTCGTCGAGCAGCAGCACGCGGGGGCCGCCGGCGAGGGCCCGGGCCAGTTCGACGCGGCGCAGGGTGCCGGTGGGGAGGTCGGCGGCGGGGAGCGCGCTCACCGGGCCGTCGAGTCCGAGGAGTGTGAGCGCTCGGTCCACGGCGGCCGGGTCGGTGATGTGGCCCTGCTCGGCGCCGACTTGGACGTTCTCGGTGACGGTCAGCGAGGGGAAGACGGCCAGTTGCTGGAAGGTGCGGGCGATTCCGAGTCGGGTGCGGGTGTGGGCGGCGAGGCGTGTGATGTCCCGCTCGCCGAACAGCACGTGGCCCTGCGCGGGGCGGTGCGTGCCGGCGAGGCAGTGGAACAGGGTGCTCTTTCCGGCGCCGTTGGGGCCGACGATCGCGGTGATCCGGCCCGGGGGGACGGCCAGGTCGACGCCGTCGAGGGCGGTGAAGCCGTCGTAGTGGGCCTGGAGGTGGCGGGCGGTGAGAGTGGGTGGCGGTGTGGGGGAGGGTGCGGGTGCGAGGGGGGTCACGCGGCCTTCGGCCGCGTTGGGTTTCCCACCCGCAGCACCTGGCCGTGGAGCGGCCCGCTGTTGCGGCGGCCGCAGGGTCGCGCGCACCCGCGCCCCCAACGGCGTCAGCGTCGCCCGCCGCCGCAGTCGCAGATGTCCCGCCGCCGTCCGCAGCGCCTCGTACAGCCCTCCAGGGAAACGCCCCACCACCACCGCCAGCACCCCGATCAGCGCCGCCGCCACTCCGCCCCGCGCGCCCGCGTCCAGGCCGACCAGCAGGGCCGCGGCCGCCAGGGCGCCCAGGGTGCTGTCGGCGCCCAGGACCACGACCGCGGCGAACCAGAGGAGGCCGCGGACGGGGTCGTAGGCGCCGGGGTCGAAGGCACGCAGGCCCATGCCGAGCATGCCGCCGCCGAGGGCGGCCAGCGCGGCGCCCGAGACGAAGGCGAGGAGCTTCAGGGACGGGACCCGCACGCCCGCCGCGGACGCCCCCGCCTCGTGGTCCCGCATGGCGGCGAGGGCGCGGCCCGTGCGGCCCCTGCGCAATGCCCGCGTCGCGAGCAGTGCGGCCGCCAGCAGGACCAGCTCCAGGACGTAGTACGCCCGGTCTCCGTCGAAGCCCGCCGGGCGGCCCAGCGACAGCCCGGAGACGGCGTACGGCTGGGCGAAGACGAAGCGGCTCACCCCGACGCCCACCGCGAAGGTCGCCAGCGCCAGCGCCAGGCCCTGGCGGCTGATCGCCGGCCAGCCGGTCAGCAGGCCGAGCGGGGCCACCAGGACCACCGCCACCCCAAGTGCCGCCAGCTCCGGCAGGTGCGGCAGGCCCGGGAAGCGGCCCGCCGCGAGCAGCGCCGTGAACAGGGCGCCCAGGCCCGCGTACGCCGCCTGCCCGAGCGAGATCTGGCCGCCGCGGCCGGTGACCACGACCAGGGACAGCAGCACCACCGCCAGTGCCGGCACCTGGACCGACGTGTGCAGATCCGAGCCCGCGAAACCGAGCGGCAGCAGGAACAGCACGGCGGCCACTGTCCAGGCGCCGGGCGGGGTCGGCACGCGCGCGGTGGCCGTGCGCGGCAGCGCGTCGCGCGTACCGATCCGCGGCAGCGCCAACGCCGCGACCAGCAGCGCCACCACGAACAGGTTCGCGCCGACCGCCTGGAGCAGCGGTTCGCCCCAGCCCGACGGATGCAGCCGCGTCAACTGGCTCTGCGCCACCCCGACACTCAGCGCCACCAGCACCGCCACCGTCAGGCTGCGCATCCGCGCGGCCACCGCGACCGCCACCACCTCCATGACGAGCAGCGGCAGACCGTACGGGTCCAGGCGCACGTACGGCGCCAGCAGCACGCCCGTCAGGCCCGCCGTGAACGAGCCGAACGCCCAGCCCGCCGCGGCCACCCGGTCCGCGTCGATGCCGCCGAGCACGGCCAGTTGCCGGTCGTCCACCACGGCCCGCAGCTCCCGCCCGAAGCGCGTCCAGCGCCGGGGGTTCCGGGGGTGTCCCCCGGATGGACGCAGCACAATGCCGACTCCGGTGGCCAGCACCAGGACGACGGCGAGCTGCCCCCAGGGGTCCGCCGACACCAGCTCCGGCGCGTCGTCCCGCGCCCCCTGGCCCCACACCAGCGCGGCCCCGCCCACGAGCAGCACGAACACGCCGAGGGAGGCGACCAGTGTCTGTGCCGGGTCGCTGCCGAGCACCGACAGCGGCCGGAACACGAACCGTTCCAACGCCACACCGAGGCCCGGCGCGAGGACCAGCAGCGTGACCGCCGCCCCCGCCCACAGCGGCCACTCCCACTCGACCACGCACTGCCGCAGCGCGTACGCGCACACCATCGCGATCGCCCCGTGCGCGAAGTTGAGCACTCCGGTCGCCCGGTACGTCACGATCAGGCCGATCCCGGTGAGCGCTGCGGCGCTGCCGACCGACAGCCCCGCCAGGGTGAGGTCGTACGTCAATGAGGACATCAGTCGGTTTCTTCGACGGGCTCACAGATCGGGCAGGGGCCCAGTTCGCCGCTCGCCGCCAGCTTGGAGTCCACCGGCACGGCCTCCGCCTTCCCCGCGACCAGCGGGCAGTCCGCGCGGTGCCACAGTGTGCCGCCCGGCACCATCAGCAGGTCCCCGCTGACCGCCAGGGGCGCGGACGCCGCCCGGCGGGGCTCCTCCTCCGCGTCGGCGGGCTCGGCGGCCACCAGAAGGCCGTACAACTCCTCCACGCGCGCGGCGGCGAGCGCGCCCCGGCCGTGGGTGAGCAGCACCGCCCCGGCGATGATGAGGGCGGCGCCCGGGACCGTGCAGGAGGCGAGGTAGGGCAGTTGCCGTTCGGCGTAGCGCTCGCCGGAGATGCCGTACCAGCCGAGGACGCACAGCACCGCGCCTGCGGCGAGCGCGGCCCAGCCGGCCCAGAGGACGGGGTGCACGGTCCGCAGTCGGGCTGTCCGCATCGTTGGCTCCCACGTGTCGGGTTTCAGTGCGTGCGCCTGTCCATGTCAGCCAATGGCTTGCACTATGCCTTCTGGAAGCTGACCCTGAAAGCACCGGGCGCCCACGGCCCGGACCGACACCCGGTGGTGAGCCAGATGGTTCTCGGGAGCGACCTCAGGCGGGGGAACACGACAAGGGGACGCGGCCCAGGGGCGGCAGGACGGGGTACGGCGATCGTGGCCGCCCTGGTTCTCTTCCTCGCCCCGGCCCTCGCGGCGTGCGGCGACGACGAGGGAGGCGGCGGCAGCGCGACGCCCCCCACTCCGTCCGTCGAGCAGACGACTCCGGGCGAGACGCCGGCCGCGACGGCGCCCGCCGACACCGCGGCGGCCGAGCGGGAGATCAAGCAGAACTGGCAGAAGTTCTTCGACCCGGCGACCTCCCTGAAGGACAAGCAGACCGTCCTGGAGAACGGCGACCGGATGGCCCCGGTCCTGCGGGCCTTCAGCGGTGACGCGCGCGGCGGGCAGGTGCAGGCCCAGGTCACCAAGGTCGAGTTCACCTCGCCGACGGAGGCGAACGTGACGTACACGCTGACCCTGAAGGGCGCCACCGCCCTGCCCGACGCGGCGGGGACGGCCGTCGAACAGGACGGCACCTGGAAGGTGTCCGCGAAGACGCTGTGCGCGCTGGTCCAACTGAGCGGCAATGGGTCCGCGTCGCCGATCCCGGGCTGCTGAGGTCGCCGCCGCGGTCCTGTTGCTCGCCCTGAGCGCGGGCTGCGGCAGCCGCCTCCCGGAGAGCGACTTCGAGCGCGACGACCGGACAACCGCGCCCGCGCGAAGCGACGACACGCCCCTCCGGGTCGGCATCATCACCAGCGCCACCAGCCCGGTCGGCGGCAACGCCTTCACCGGCCCGCGCGACGGCGCCAAGGCCTACTTCGACCGGCTCAACGCGCGCGGGGGCATCGACGGCCGCCGGATCGAGGTGCGGCTGTGCGACGACGGCGGCAGCGGCGTGGGCAACAACACCTGCGTGCACAAGCTGATCGACGAGGACGAGGTCGTCGCTCTGGTCGCCACCACCGCCCTCGACTACGCGGGCGCCTCCCGCGTCTCCCGCGCGCGCGTGCCCGACATCGGCGGCCAGCCCATCGGGGCCGCCTACGACACCTGGCCGCACCTGTACAGCATCTACGGCAGCCTGGCGCCCCGCGGCGGTTCCACCGGCTGGGACGGCAAGCAGTACGGCGGCACGGAGGTCTACCGCTACTTCAAGCGCGAGCACGGCGCCCGTACGGCCGCCGTCGTCTCCTACAACCAGGCCGCCTCCGCCAACTACGCCTCACTCGTCGAGCGGGGCCTGAGGGCCGAGGGCTACAAGGTCGTCACCGAACAGGTCGACTTCGCGCTGCCCAACTTCCGTGCCGTGGCGGCGGACCTCGAGGAACAGGGCGCCGACCTCGTCTTCGACGCCATCGACACCCATGGCAACGCCCGGCTGTGCAAGGCGATGGACGAGGCCGACGTCGAGGTCACCGCCAAGGTGACGAACGTACAGAACTGGACCTCCACCGTCCCCGGGGACTACGAGGACGCCCCGCGCTGCCGCAACGCCCTGTGGGCGACCGGATCCAGCCGCAACTACGACGACACCCGGCACGAGGCCGTACGGGAGTTCCGCGAGGCGACCCAGGGGCTCAAGACGCACTCCCAGTGGCAGCTCGAGGGCTGGGCAGCGGCCAAGTGGTTCACGGACGCGGCCGCATCGTGTGCGAAGACGGGCATCACGCGCGCGTGCGTCGACGACTTCGTCAACCGCAGCGAGGGGTACACGGCGGGCGGCCTGCTGATCCCCGTCACGTTCGAGCGGCTGCCCGAACCGCCGAAGACCCGCAGGACCTGTCTGTCGGTGGCCCGCTGGGAGGACGGCCGGGGATGGGTCTCCCAGGGGGACATGAACAGCACGTGCTTCGACGTGCCGCAGCTGTCCTATCGGCCGTGACGGCGGCGTAGGGGCAGCCGTGACAGGCAACCAAAACGCCCGATCGTTGGTCTGACCGGACACGACCGATCAAGCACGACGGATCAAGGAGGAACCGCACCGTATGACGATGCCCGTCCCGCGGGTGGCACCGCTGCGCGCCGACTGCGTCGCAGACTCCGCGGGTGGACTGACCTTCGACGTCACCGCGCGCGGAGCGAGCGGGGTGGCGCACCTCGTGCTGCGCCGACGCGACTCGCATGAGGAGGTCAGTCTTCCGCTGGCCCCGGTCGCCGGTGGCCGCCTGCGCGCCGCCCTGCCCAGTACCGTCGCCCTTCCCGAGGGCCGCTGGGACGCCTACGCGTGCGTGGCCGACCGCGAGCCGCAGCGCCTCGCGCCCGGCGTCACCGACCTGCGCTCGCTCGCCGCCCGTACGCCGAGCGGCGCCCGCGGCCACGTCGCCGTCCGCATCCCGTACGCGACCCGGCAGGGCAACCTCACCGTCCGCAGCTGGCTGCGCGCCCCGCACGCCGAGGCGGGGGAACTGCGCCTCCAGGGTGCCGAACTGACCGTACTCGGGCGCGTGTACGGCACCGCCCTCGCCCGGGACGCGTACGCCGAACTGCGCGACCGGTACGCCCCGGACCCCGCCCGCCGCACCGAAGTCGCCGTCGACCACGCCGACTTCGGCTTCTCGGTGGCGTACGCGCGGCTGGCGCCCGGCATCTGGGACCTGTGGCTGCGCCCCGGGGGAGCGGCGGGGCCGCAGGTGAGGGTCGCGCGGCTTCTCGACGACATCGCCGACAAGAAGCCGGTGCTCACCTACCCCCGCACGCGCGTGCGGACGCCGTACGGGCCGGTGGAGGCGGGGCCGTACTACACACGGGACAACGACTTGTCCGTTTCCGTGACCGCCATGGCCCCTTGAGCCGCTTGATTCTCTTGAGATTCCCTTGAGGGCTTGAGGACAGCATCTGTCCGCAAGTGCTGGCAGACTCGGATCCATGTTGGACACCTCGGCACGACTGCTGCGCCTGCTCTCGCTCCTCCAGGCCCACCGCGAGTGGTCCGGCGCCGACCTCGCCGAGCGCCTCGGCGTCACCCCGCGCACGGTGCGCCGGGACGTGGACCGGCTGCGCGAGCTGGGCTACCCCGTCAACGCCAGCCCCGGCACGGGCGGCGGCTACCAGCTGGGCGCGGGCGCCGAGCTGCCGCCGCTGCTCCTGGACGACGACGAGGCGGTCGCCGTCGCCGTGGGGCTGCGCACGGCCGCCGGGCAGGGCATCGAGGGCATCGGCGAGACCTCCGTACGGGCGCTCGCCAAGCTGGAGCAGGTCCTGCCGGGCCGGCTGCGCCGCCGGGTGAGCGCCCTCAACGCCTTCACCGTGCCGATGCTGCGCGGCCCGAGGCCCTCCGCCGCCGACCCGGCCGTCCTCACCGAGCTGGCCAACCTCTGCCGGGACGCCGAACGACTGCGCTTCGAGTACCGGGACCACGAGGGCGCTTCCACCCGCCGTACCGTCGAACCGCACCGCCTGGTGTGCTCCGAGCGCCGCTGGTACCTGGTCGCCTGGGACGTCGACCGCGACGACTGGCGTACGTTCCGCGTCGACCGCGTCACCCCCAAGCCGCCGCACGGCCCGCGCTTCCAGCCGCGCAAGCCCCCTGCCGACGACCTGGCCGCCTATGTCTCCAAGGGCGTCTCCACGCGCGCGTACGCCTCGCACGCGGTCGTCCGGCTGCTCGTGCCCCTGGAGGAGGCCACCGAGGAGATCTCGCCGTCCGCCGGAACCTTGGAGGCCGAAACCGCCGACAGCTGCATCCTGCGCACCGGCGCCGCGAGCCTGGACGTGATGGTCATCCACGTGATGATGCTGGGCTTCGAGTTCGAGGTGCTGGAGCCGGCCGAGCTGACCGAGGCGGTCAGGACGGCTCGCGACCGGCTTGCTCGCTCTTTGGCTCGGGCTGGGGAGTCTCGGCCGCGTAATCCGGATAGTGCAGATCGAACGCCGGGGACTCCGAGCGGATCCGCGGCAGCACGGTGAAGTTGTGCCGGGGCGGCGGGCAGGAGGTCGCCCACTCCAGCGAGCGGCCGTAGCCCCAGGGGTCGTCGACGCCGACCTTCTCGCCGTACTTGGTCGTCTTCCAGACGTTGTAGAGGAACGGCAGCGTCGAGATGCCGAGCAGGAACGAGCCGATCGACGAGACGGTGTTGAGCGCGGTGAAGCCGTCCGCGGCGAGGTAGTCCGGGTAGCGGCGCGGCATGCCCTCCGCGCCCAGCCAGTGCTGCACCAGGAACGTGGTGTGGAAGCCGATGAACAGCGTCCAGAACTGGATCTTGCCGAGCCGTTCGTCGAGCAGCTTCCCGGTGAACTTCGGCCACCAGAAGTAGAAGCCGGCGAAGATCGCGAAGACGACCGTGCCGAAGACCACGTAGTGGAAGTGCGCGACGACGAAGTACGTGTCCGTGACGTGGAAGTCCAGCGGCGGCGAGGCCAGGATCACCCCGGACAGCCCGCCGAGCAGGAACGTCACCAGGAAGCCCGTCGCCCACAGCATCGGCGTCTCGAAGGACAGCGAGCCCTTGATCATGGTGCCGATCCAGTTGAAGAACTTCACGCCCGTCGGCACCGCGATCAGGAAGCTCATGAAGGAGAAGAACGGCAGCAGCACCGCGCCCGTGGCGAACATGTGGTGGGCCCACACCACCATCGACAGACCGGTGATCGCCATCGTCGCCGCGACCAGCGTCAGATAGCCGAACATCGGTTTGCGGCTGAAGACCGGGACGATCTCGGTGATGATCCCGAAGAACGGCAGCGCGATGATGTACACCTCGGGATGCCCGAAGAACCAGAACAGGTGCTGCCACAGGATCGCCCCGCCGTTGGTCGCGTCGAAGATGTGCGAGCCGAACCGCCGGTCCGACTCCAGGCACAGCAGCGCCGCGGCGAGCACCGGGAACGCCATCAGGATCATGATCGACGTGAACAGGGTGTTCCAGGTGAAGATCGGCAGACGGAACATCGTCATGCCGGGGGCGCGCATCCCGACGATGGTGGTGATGAAGTTGACCGCGCCCAGGATCGTGCCGAAGCCGGCCAGCGCGAGACCCATGATCCACAGGTCGGGTCCGACGCCGGGGGAGTGCTCGGCGCTGTTGAGCGGCGCGTAGGCGAACCAGCCGAAGGCGGCCGGCCCCGTGGGCACCAGCAGTGAGCCGAGGACGATCAGGCCGCCGAAGAGGAACAGCCAGTACGACAGCATGTTCAGCCGCGGGAAGGCGACGTCGGGCGCGCCGATCTGCAGCGGCATCAGCTCGTTCGCGAAGCCCGCGAAACTCGGCGTCGCGAACAGCAGCAGCATGATCGTGCCGTGCAGCGTGAACAGCTGGTTGAACTGGAAGTTGTCGACGATCTGCAGACCGGGCCGGGCCAGCTCGGCCCGCATCAGCAGCGCCATGACGCCGCCGATCAGGAAGAACACGAACGACGTGATCAGGTAGAGGTGGCCGATCTTCTTGTGGTCGGTGGTGATCAGCCAGTCGACCACCACCCGCCCGAGCTGATTCCCCGGCATGGGTCGTGCCGTCGCCTGCGCGGTCTGCGTCCCCATCGCTCGCTCGCCCCTTCGCTCGTCGCGCCCCGGGCCCGCTGAGCCCGCGCCACGCGTGGTCGCGAGCTCCCGTCATGATGCTCGCGCCGTCGCGTGCTCCGACTGGGGACGTACGGGGGGTTCTGTGCCGGAACCATGCATTTCCTATGCGGCCTCGGCTTCCGCCGGCCCGCCCGTAATCAGCGGGAAAAGGGGGGCGGGGGCGGTTCTCCGGGAACTTTCCGCCGGGCTTTTCCCGCAGTCGTGGCGACACGCGGGAATTGCGTTCGAATACCTGCGGAAGGCGTAGAGAACCGCTCATACGTGTGACGGAGTTCGACGGAAACGTGTGTCGTGATTCTGTGACAGAAGCGTGACCGGAGAGGGACGCGTGACCCGGGATGCGGGCCCCGACTTCCCCGGCCGCCGGACAGGGCCTAGCGTTGCCGTATGGCACCGATTCCGAGTCCTTCCGCCGAACCCGACGACAGTCCGGACACCTACGTGGGCCTCGATGCCGACAGCGCCGAGCGGCTCGCGCGCGAGCGGGGGTGGTCGACCGTGCGCTCGCTGCCGCCGGGGGCGATCATCACGATGGAGTACCGGGTGGGGCGGCTGAACTTCGAGGTGAAGGACGGCCGCGTGGCCCGGGCCTGGAAGGGCTGAGAGCCTGTGACACAGGCTCTGCTGCAGGACGACGACGGCCCCGGCTCCTAGGCCCTGTCGTCAAATTCCCGCCTGCCGCGCGACGCCAGGCACGCTCCCCCACTGCCTTAAAGGCGTGGGAGGTGCCCCCACTCGCCGCACCGGGCGCAGACCCACGTACAACCAGTACGAGGGCCTGCGCCCGGCGCGCCGAGAGCACGCACCTACGCGGACATCAGCCTCCCCCACTCTCGGCTTCGCTCGAGCGGGGGGACCCCCATCGCGGCGGGCGCGCGGCCCGCCCTTCGGGCGGACGACGGGAATTTGACGACAGGGCCTAGAAGGAGCCGGGGCCGTCGTGTGCGGGGGAGGGGTGCGTACCGGCCCCGCCGGCTCGTGTCAGCCGCCTGTGACGGGGCGGGCGGGCGATGTCGTACCGCGCACGCCGCGGTCCGACTGCGGTGGGCGGCGGCTGCCGACCGGGGTGACCGGTGTGCGCTCCGAGCGGGCCGTGTGCGGGCCCGGGGCCAGGTAGACCGGCGCCCGGGGCGAACGCGCCGCGGTCTCGTTCTGCCCGGCCGCATACGTCTTGACCAGCACGGGAGCCTCGACGGGCGACAGCGATGCCGGCACCGTGCTGCGGTGGCGGGCGCGCCAGCGGTCGCGCAGGTCGAAGATCCCGGCCTCGGCGCGGGCCATCAGCGGCTCGAACCACGGCAGGGCCAGCAGGATCAGCAGGCCCGCGACCCAGCCGAGGAGTACGTCGCTGAGCCAGTGCGTACCGAGGTAGACCGTGGCCATTCCGACGCCGAGCGAGACCACCGCCGACAGGGCGGACAGCCAGCGGCGCGCTCTCGGGGTGGAGGCCAGATACGCCAGGATGCCCCAGGTCACCACGGCGTTGGCGGTGTGGCCGCTGGGAAATATATCGCCGCCCAGGCCCATCTCGTTCGAGCCGATGGTCGTCGCGTAGTGAGGGCCGAGCCGGCCCATGCCGATCTTGGCCGCACCGACCGTGATGTTCAGCAGCAGCAGCGACGTGCCCAGGGTCAGCAGCGGGCGCAGCGTGTGCTGCCGCCAGGAACGCCAGCCCAGCCAGGCCGCGACCATCACCGCGGTCGGGCCGCGCTGGCCGAGCACCACGTAGTAGTCGACGAACCAGTGGATCCCCGCCCACTGCTGGTACGGCCGGAAGAACATGACCTGCCAGTCGAGGCGGACCAGCCACGAGGTGATCACCACGAGCCACACGATCGCCAGATAGAAGGCGAGAGCCCCGGCGAACAGCGCGACCCGGTGCCTACTCATCTTCGGCACATCGATGTGGGCCGGTCGTTCCGGCTCACGGTCGAGCCTGGCGAACACCCGGTCCAGACGGGTGAGAGTTCGTTCGGTACGCACCTAATCGACGTTACAGCGAGTGAGCGCAGTTGCCCTGCGAATCCACGGCTTTGTGATGACGATGTGATGTGGGATTCCTCTCAGGGAGAGGTTTATTTCTGAGGAATCCGCAAAGCCGGACGTCCGCTACCCTGCAATTCCTTTGATCGTTCCGGGTGGCGGTTTTATGGTGCTTATGAATTCGTTCACCGAATCATGGGCTGGAATTATCCGAGTGCTCATCGACGCCTCGGAGTCGATCATGGCGGACCGGAGCCGTTCAGCCAGAACGCCCCATATGTCGCACACGCCGCCGCGACGGTGCCCAGGACCAGCGCCGACCTGGGCGTACGCAGCCGGGCCAGGGCGAGCGCGAGGGGCAGCAGCAGGGGGAAGGCGGGCATCAGCAGGCGCGGTTTCGAGCCGAAGTAGCTCGACGCGCACAGGGCGAGCGCGGTGACGACACCGGCGTACACCAGCAGCGGGAGCGGCTGGGCCTGCCGTACGCAGACGACATACAGCCAGACCACCAGCCCGACCCCGACGATCAGCCCCACGCCCGCGAGGGCCGACGGAAGCGACGTGAACTTGTCGGCGACGAAGCGGGCGAAGGCGTAGCCGCCGTCGAAGCCGTTGCGCCAGCCGGCCTGGACGTCGAGATACCCGAGCGGGCCGTTGCCGGTGCGGTGGCCGACCCACAGGACGTAGGCCGCTGCGCCGAGCGGGGCGAGCAGCATGCCGAGGGCGCGACGCTTGGCGAGGCCGGGCGTGCCACGGTCCCGCCCGAACGAGGCGATCGCCGCCGCCCACACCGCCGCCACCACGGCGAGGCCCACCGGGCGGGTCAGGCCCGCCAGACAGGCCAGGGCGCCCGCCGTCACCCAGCGGCCGGTCAGGACCGCGTACAGCGACCAGGCGGCCAGCGCCGTGAACAGCGACTCGCTGTACGCCATCGACTGCACGATCCCGACGGGAAGCACGGCCCACAGCAGGACCGCGCAGACGCCCACCCGTCTCCCGCCACCACCCTTCCAAGGCCGCGCTTCGCGCCCTTCTTCATGGCTGCCGTACACATGATCCGCCACCGCGAAGATCCCCCAGGCCGCGGCGAGCGAGGCGAGCAGGGCGACGACGAAGCCCGCGTCGGCGTACGACAGCGGGGTCACCGCGGCCAGCGCCCGCTCCAGCCAGGGCAGCAGCGGGAAGAAGGCGAGATTGGAGTGCACGTCGCCGTTCGGCAGGCGCACCTCGTAGCCGTACCCCCGCTCGGCGACCCGCGTGTACCACAGCGCGTCCCAGCGGGCGGTCAGCAGTGTGTACGCGCTCTTGTCGCGCGCCGCGCTCCACAGCGCCAGCGCGAGCAGGCCCAGAGCGCGTACGGCCGCGTACCCGAGGAGGGCAGGGGCCGCACGGCGCAGGGCCGCGGCGCCGGGCGGAGCCGCGCGCGTCTCAAGATCGGTCACGGGCCCGATTATCGACCCCGTACGGAACCGGGCCGTCCGCCGGGGCGTGCTCGCGGCAGAGGGGAGTGGCGTACGCCACACACGTTCCGCACAGGTCTGAGAGGTCCGCCACTTGGTACCGGCACGGACTCGCGTACGCTGACGTGTCACTCGCCATTCGTTGCGCGGGCCGGAGACCACCGCTCCTCTCCGGCCGAGTCACGGGGAGTCCCCACCCCGTGAGCCCGCCGAATGCGAGGGAACATCTGGGAGGTACGTACATGTCCGGGACGACCACGGCCGCCATGGGGCTGCGCCGTCGGGCGGCCGGGGCCGGTGCCAACCGCTGGGTCGTCCTCGTCGTCCTCTGCGTCAGCCTGCTCCTCGTCGCCCTCGACGCGACCGTGCTGCACGTGGCGGTGCCCGCCGTCTCCGAGGACCTCAAGCCCGGCGGGATAGAGCTGCTCTGGATCGTCGACATCTATCCGCTGGTCTGCGCCTCGCTGCTGATCCTCTTCGGCACGCTCGGCGACCGCGTCGGCCGCAGACGGGTCCTCCTTCTCGGTTACGGACTCTTCGGCGTCGCCTCCGCCATGGCCGCCTGTGCCGACAGCGCCCAGGTGCTGATCGCGGCGCGGGCACTGCTCGGTGTCGGCGGCGCGATGATCATGCCCGCGACGCTGTCGATCCTGCGCCAGGTCTTTCCCGACCGGCGGGAGCGGGCGCTGGCGATAGGGATCTGGAGTGCGGTGGCCGCGGTGGGCGCGGCGGTGGGGCCCCTTCTCGGCGGCTTCCTCCTGGAGCACTTCTGGTGGGGATCGGTCTTCTTCATCAACATCCCGTTGATGCTGGTCAGCCTGCCGGTGGGGCGGCTGCTGCTGCCCGAGTCGAAGGGGGACGGCGACGGTCCCTGGGACGTGGTCGGCGCGCTGATGGCGGCGGCCGGGCTGTTCGGGATCGTGCTGGGCGTGAAGCGGCTCGGGGGCGGGGAACTGGGCCCGTTCACGGTGGTGCCGCTGGTGACGGGCGCTGCGCTGATCGTTCTCTTCGTGCGGCGTCAGCGGCGCCGGGCGCATCCCTTGGTGGACCTGCGGATGTTCGCGCGGCCGGCGTTCAGCACGTCGGTGGGGTGCATCGTGCTGGCGATGCTCGCGCTGGTGGGTCTGGAGCTGATCGCGGCGCAGTATCTGCAGCTGGTGCTGGGGCTGTCTCCGCTTCAGACGGGTCTACGGCTGCTGCCGCTGACGGTCGCCGCGATGGCGGCGGGCTTGGCGGGCGCGCGGATGCTGCGGCGGTTCGGGCCGCGGCTGATGGTGAGCCTCGGGTTCTGTCTCACGGCCGTGGCGGTGGTGCTGCTGACCGGGATGGGCGGGGAGGACAACACCGCTCTGATGCTGTTCGGGTTCGTGCTGCTGGGGTTCGGGCTCGAGACGACGCTGTTCGGAGCGTACGAGTCGATGCTGAGCGAGGCTCCGCCGGAGCAGGCGGGCGGGGCGGCGGCGATCGGCGAGACGTCGTACCAGCTGGGCGCGGGGATCGGGATCGCGCTGCTCGGCAGTGTGATGAACGCGGCGTATGCGCCCGGGCTCTCGTCCGTACCGGGGGTGCCGGCGGCCGCGTCGGCGGCGGCGGGGCATTCGCTGGGCGAGGCGTACGAGGTGGCCGGGCGGCTCGGGGGCGAGGCAGGCGTGGCCCTGCGCCGGACCGCTCAGGACTGCTTCGTGCACGGACTGCACGTGACGTTGCTGGTGAGTGCGGGGCTGTTGTTGCTGGGGGCGGTCATGGCGTTGCGGTTGCCGCGGGTCATGCAGTGCGGTGAGGCTGAGACCGAGGCGGTGGAGCTGCCCTCGCCGAGGGAGGTCGCCGAGTCCCGCGTCTCGGCTTGACTCCGGGGTCTTCCGGTCGTGCGTCGGCTCGTGCTGGGCAAGGCGCTCACCGGACTCGACGCGTTCCGGTGATGATCCGGTGAACCCTGCGCGGGGCAGGGCCGGTGAGCGGCCCTGCCTCAGCTCTGGTTGAAGAATCCGTCCGTCCGGTGCGCGGCCGGATCCCCGCTGACGATTTCCGTGTCGGCGGGGGTCAGCAGAAACACACGGTTGGACACGCGGTCGATGGAACCCCGCAGGCCGAAAATCAGCCCCGCCGCGAAGTCGACGACACGCTTGGCGTCGGCGGCCTCCATGGCCGTGAGGTTCACGATGACCGGAACGCCTTCGCGGAACAGTTCGCCGATGGCGCGGGCGTCCCGGAAACTGTCCGGGGTGACCGTGCCGATCCGGCGGCCCTTCTCCTCGGCCACGTCCGAGGCCACCTTGACCCGAGGGTCGGTGACCCAGGCATCCCCGGGCTCGGTCCCTTCGGAGTAGTCGTCGTCGTAGTAACGCTCGTCATCGTTGTCGTCAACGAGGCCCAGCCAGGCACTCGCCTTGCGCACCGATCCCATGGACGCCTCCTCTCACAGCGGTCATTCTTGCTTTCCGCATCCCTATGGTCATCCATGATGCGGACGGCGCGCCAAGTGGATAGACGCCGCGCGGGGGGTTTGTGACGGTACTGGTGCACAGCCAATTCGTCGAGAGTCCATGTGTCCCAAGGGTCCTGCCGTAAACGGCTGCTGACTGTGAGTGAAATATGATTCTTCACGGCGTACGGGTGATGGACGGTGCGTACGGGTGAACGAAGCGGTCGCTACGATGCCGCAGATCAGCGCAGCTCATCACGGCGGCTCGCCGCAGTTCAACGCCGTAGGCATCACGGGGGATCGTCTTGTTCGGAATCGTCAGGCCATGCCGTCACCGCCTGGGGGAGACCCTCAAGTCGCAGTGGATGGCCCATTTGTGCGGGCTGTGTCTCGCCCTGCGTAAGGACCACGGTCAGTTCGCGCGGGTGGTGACGAACTACGACGGCTTGCTGATATCGGTTTTGACAGAAGCTCAGGCCGAGCGCGGCGGTGCCGGCAGGCGTACGGCGGGACCGTGTCCGCTGCGCGGAATGCGTACCGCGTCCGTCGCGCACGGTGAGGGGGCGCGGCTCGCGGCCGCCGTCTCGCTGGTGCTCGCCTCGGCCAAGGTGCGCGACCATGTGGCCGACGGGGACGGGCTGCTCGCCCGACGGCCGGTGGCGCTCGCCGCACGCCGGGTCGCCGCGAGCTGGGGCGCCGCGGGGGCCCGTACCGGATCCGTCGTGGGCTTCGACACCGCCGTACTCGTCGACGCCGTGGACCGGCAGCTCGGCATCGAGGCGCTGGCCGGGCCCGGCACGCCCCTGCTGACCGTCACCGAGCCGACCGAGACCGCGACCGCCGCGGCCTTCGCGCACACCGCGGTCCTCGCCGGACGGCCCGGCAACGCCGATCCGCTCGCCGAGGCCGGACGGCTCTTCGGGCGGCTCGCCCACCTCCTGGACGCCGTGGAGGACAGGGAGACCGACGCCGCGTCGGGTGCCTGGAACCCGCTCACCGCGACCGGGACGTCCCTGGCGGAGGCCCGGCGGCTCGCCGACGACGCCCTGCATGGGATACGCCTCGCCCTGCGGGAGGCGTCCTTCTCGGACGGGCGGCTCGCGCACCGGCTGCTCGTGCACGAACTGCGCACCTCCGTGGACCGGGCCTTCGGCACCGCCTCCTGCGCGCACGGATCCGCGCCGTCCGGGCCGTACGCCCCGCCCGGTGGTCCGGGAGGGCCGCCGCTGCCTCCCCAGCCGCCGCGCCGCGACCGGCGCGGGCTGCTCGCGGGGTGCCTGGTCTGGGCGGGGCTCGCCTGCACGTGCCAGATGTGCTGCGGCGCGTACGAGGACCCCTGGAGCCGGGAGCGCAGGGAAGGACTGTGCGCCAACGCCGACTGCAGCGGTTGCGGCGACTGCTGCAGCTGCTGTGAGTGCTGCGGGAACTGCTGTGGTGACGACGGGTGCGACTGCGGTTGCGACGGCTGTGACTGCGGGTGCAGCTGCTGAGGGGAGGGCGCGCGTGTGAAGGCCGCCCGTGTGCGGGCGAAGGAAGAAAAGGCGTAGGAAGAAGGAGAACGCGAGAAGCGCCCCGCCGGATCAGGGGGTCGGGGCGCGCAGGGGGTCAGCTCAACAGGACGAGGACCACACTCGACCGAAGTCGATGTGGGAGCGCGTGACCAGCCACTGCTGCCGATGCATGGGCCAAGTGGAACAGGCATCCGGTTCCGCGTCAACCGAGTTGTGACGCACGACCTGAGACGCACTGCTCACAGTCCGGACAACCTTGACAGCCAGGGGAAAGGGACCCGTAGTCTCGAAGAGCGGCCCTGCTGAGGGGCTCGGCCGCGCGGCGCCGCGTTCTGCGGCGCGTCCGTGTGAAGGTACTCACCGAGTTCTACCGACTCGCCGTCATGGAGCCTTCGCATGTCCTCCGACACCCTCGCCCAAGCCCTCGCCGCGCCGAGGCCCTCTCTCGTGATCGTCGGTGCCGGACCACGGGGGACCGGCCTGATCGAGCGGGTCGCCGCCAACGCGCCCGAGCTGTACGCCGGTTCGGGCCTCGACATCCACCTTGTCGACCCCCATCCACCGGGCGCCGGACGCATCTGGCGCGCGGCCCAGTCGCCGCTGCTGTGGATGAACTCGCACGCCGAGGACGTCACCATGTTCACCGACGAGACGGTCGACATGGCCGGACCCGTGCGCGAGGGGCCCACCCTGCACGAATGGGCCGGCATCGACGGCCGTACCTTCTCGGACCGCAGACTCCAGGGCGCGTACCTGCGCTGGGTGCACGAGCGGGCGGTGGCCGCCCTGCCGCCGGGCGTGACCGTCCACCACCATCCGCGGCGCGCCCTGCGCGTCGGCGGGCCGCGCGAGGGCCGCCAGCAGGTGTGGCTGGAGGGCCGCCCGCGTCCGCTCCTCGCCGACCTGGTCGTCCTCGCTCTCGGCCACCTGGACGCCGAACCGGACGACGAGCAGCGCGAGCTGACCGCGTACGCGCGCGACCACGGTCTCGTCCACCTCCCGCCGGACTTCACCGCCGACAGCGACCTGTCCCCGCTCGCGCCCGGCGCCCCCGTCCTCGTCCGGGGCTTCGGGCTCGCCTTCGTCGACCTGATGGCGCTGCTGACGGAGGGCCGGGGCGGCCGGTACGTCGGGGACACGTACGTGCCGTCGGGGCGGGAGCCGGTCCTGTACGTCGGCTCGCGGCGCGGAGTGCCGTACCACTCCAAGATCGGCTACGACTGGAGCGGTGAACGGCCGCCGCTGCCCAGGTTCTTCGGGCCGGCTCAGGTCGACTCGCTGCTCGCCCGGCCGGGAGGCTTCGACTTCCGGCGGGACGTGTGGCCGCTGATCGAGAAGGAGTTGGGCTTCGCCCACTACCACCGGCTGTTCTCGGCCCACCCCGAGCGGACCGCCGTCGCCTGGACCGCCTTCGAGGAGAAGTACGCGGCCTGCGACGACCCGGCCGAGCGTGCGGCCCTCGTCGCGTCCGCCGTGCCCGATCCCGCCGACCGGCTCGACCTCGCCGCGCTCGACCGTCCGCTGGAGGGACTGCGGTACGGCTCGTACGAGGATCTTCAGGAGGGATTGCGCCGTTACGTCATGGCCGACTTGACGCGACGTCATGATCCGGCGCACAGCCCCGACTTCGCCGTCTTCCTCGGGCTGCTGTCCGTCTACGGCCAGTTGGTCCGGCTCGGTGACGTCGGACCCTGGTGGCACGGCTTCTTCAGCTATCTGGCCTCCGGGCCGCCCGGCCCCCGGCTGCGGCAGATGCTCGCGCTGTCCCGTGCGGGCGTCCTGAAGTTCCTGGGCGCCGACATGACCGTCACCGCGCAGGACGGTGTGTTCCGGGCGTCGAGCGCCACCGTGCCGGGATCGGTCGTCGAGGCCCGGGCGCTCGTCGAGGCGCGGCTGCCGCAGCCCACCGTCGAGCGGTCCCGGGATCCGCTGCTGCGGGAGCTGTACGCCGACGGGGCCGCCGTGACTCCCGACGGGCTGCTGTCCGTCGACCCCGCCGACGGGCGGGTCCTGGACCGGGCCGGACGGCCGCACCCCCGGCGGTTCGCGCTCGGGCCGCACACCGACGCGCGGGGCTCCGGCGCGTTCACCCGGCCGCGCACCGGCGGGCCGGCGTTCCGGCAGAACGACGCCACGGCACGGGCGGCGCTGCTGTTCCTGCGGGCGCTCAGCAGCCGCGCGGCCGCCTGAAAGCCCCCGACATCCGGGCTCGATACGGAATACCGGGGCGCGACTTCGCGCTCACCCCACGGGTGGTCCGACCCGACGTGGAAGGGTTGATCAGATGACGACGGACGCGTCCGACGCGTGGAAGCGATGGCACGAGCACCGCGTCGAGACGGTGTCGGCGCCCTACGGACCGCTCGCGCTGACGGGCACGCTCCCCCAGTGCCTAAACGGCCTGGGGGCACCCCCAGGCTGGAGGACTATCCGGACGGGCGACTTCCGGACATCCCCGGGACATGGACCGTCAAGGATGACGCGGTCGTGCTCGAGGCCGACGCCGGGGACGGTCTCAGCGTGGACGGGCGGCCTTTCAGCGGTGAGGTGCGGCTAGGGCCTGTGTCGAAAGTGGCGCCTGCCGGGCGACGCCGCAGTGACATCAGCCGCTACCGCGGCGGGCGCACTCTCGCCGCACCGGGCGAAAGCCCAAGTACATCCGGTCCATCGACGGGGCCTTCCGCCCGGCACGCCGAGAGCACGCACCAACGCAGTCATCAGCCTCCCCCACTCTCGGCTTCGCTCGAGCGGGGGGACCCCCATCGCGGCGGGCGCCCGGCCCGCCCTTCGGGCGGACGACGCCACTTTCGACACAGGCCCTAGCGGCCGACGCCGGACCGGCGGCTGCCGCTCGGGTGGCGTACGGCGAGCGCCGGCTGGTCGTGCTGGTCCGCGAGGGCGTGTGGGGCGTACGCGACTTCGACCCCGCCTCCGCGGCCCGCCGGGCGTTCCGCGGAATCGAGGCCACGCCGTACGCCGCGCGCTGGTCGGTGCCGGGGCGCTTCACGCCGTACGGCGAGGACCGCACCGTACGCGTCGAGAACGCGGACGGACGCGAGCGCGGTCTCGGCCTCGGCGGTGAGCTGGCCTTCGTCCTGGACGGGCGGGAGGCGACCCTCCAGGTGACGGTCCAGGGCGACGGCTCGCTGTGGGCGGTTTTCGGCGATACCACGAGCGGGGACAGCAGTTACCGCTTCCGGTTCCTGCGGCCGGCCGCGCCCGACGCCGAGGGCCGTACGACGGTCGACTTCAACCGCGCCCTGCTGCCCCCCTGCGCGTTCGCCGACCACTTCGTCTGCCCCTTCCCGCCACCGGGGAACACGCTGGACGACGCCGTCGAGGCGGGGGAGCGGAACCTGCTCTGACGAGCGGTCATCTCGCGTAGACCACAGAGATCGTTCAAAGGTTGACGGCCGAAAGGCGCTCTTGCGCCGACCGTCCGTTCGGCCGAATACTTCCCCCCACAGCGCTTGTCAGGGGCACGGCATGTCCGGAATCCGGGCGACCGGATCCCTGGCTGCGCCTCACGGGCCCGAACCCCACGAGAGCCCCCGACTTCCCATGTGGAGGAACGAAAAGTGAGGATCAAGCGCACCACCCCCCGTAGCGGCATTGCGAGACGGACCCGGCTGATCGCCGTTTCCACCGGCCTCGCGGCCGCCGCCGCGATCGCGATCCCCAGCGCGAACGCGGCAGACACCCCCACCACCTTCAGCGCAGCCGAGCTCAAGAGCGTCGACTCCGCGGTGCTCAAGGCCGACATCCCCGGCACCGCCTGGTACGTCGACAGCAAGACCAACCGCGTCGTGCTGACCGCCGACAGCACGGTCTCCCAGGCGGAGCTGGCGAAGATCAAGCAGCAGGCCGGCGCCGACGCCGACGCGCTCACCATCAAACGCAGCCCTGGCAAGTTCACCAAGCTGATCCAGGGCGGCGACGCCATCTATGCGAGTAGCTGGCGCTGCTCCCTCGGGTTCAACGTCCGCGCCAGCAACGGAACCGAGTACTTCCTGACCGCCGGTCACTGCACCGACGGCGCGGGCACGTGGTACTCCAACTCCGGCCGCACCAACGTCATCGGCTCGACCGCCGGCTCGAGTTTCCCGGGCAACGACTACGGCCTCGTGCGCTACAGCGGCTCCGTCAGCAGGCCCGGCACCGCGAACGGCGTGGACATCACTCGTGCCGCCACGCCGAGCGTGGGCACCACCGTCATCCGCGACGGCTCCACGACCGGCACCCACAGCGGCCGGGTCACCGCCCTGAACGCCACTGTGCGATACCAGGAGGGCACAGTCAGCGGCCTGATCCAGACCAACGTCTGCGCCGAGCCCGGCGACTCCGGCGGCTCGCTCTACGGCAGCAACGGCACCGCGTACGGTCTGACCTCCGGCGGCAGCGGCAACTGCTCCTCCGGCGGTACGACCTTCTTCCAGCCCGTCACCGAGGCCCTGAGCGCCTACGGCGTCAGCGTCTACTGATGCCCGGGCGGCACCTGGGTACTCGTACGGCCTGATCCGCGGCCGGCAGCAGAAGAGCCCCCGCACGCAACTGGCGTGCGGGGGCTCGCCCTTGTCCGTGTCCCGGAGTTACCGTCGACGTACAGGCGGTCACGTCGGACCCTGGGGGCCGTGATGGTCGAGGAGCTGGTGGCGGCGGGGCTGACGCTCGCGTCCGCCGGAGCGGTGTACGTGATGGCGGCGGCGCGGGTCGTCAAACAGTACGAACGGGGCGTGGTGTTCCGCCTCGGCAAGCTCCGGTCCGAGGTGCGCGGGCCGGGGTTCACGATGATCGTTCCGGGCATCGACAAGCTCCGGAAGGTCAACATGCAGATCGTGACGATGCCCGTGCCCGCGCAGGAGGGCATCACCCGGGACAACGTCACGGTGCGGGTGGACGCCGTCGTCTACTTCAAGGTGACCGCGCCGGCCGAGGCGGTGGTCCGCGTGGAGGACTACCGGTTCGCGGTCTCGCAGATGGCGCAGACCTCGCTCAGGTCCATCATCGGCAAGAGCGAGCTGGACGATCTGCTGGCCGACCGCGAAAAGCTCAACCAGGGGCTGGAGTTGATGATCGACAGCCCGGCCGTGGAGTGGGGCGTCACCATCGACCGGGTCGAGATCAAGGACGTGTCGCTGCCCGAGACCATGAAGCGGTCCATGGCCCGGCAGGCGGAGGCCGACCGGGAGCGGCGGGCCCGGGTCATCAACGCCGACGCCGAGCTCCAGGCGTCGAAGAAGCTCTCCGAGGCCGCCCGGGAGATGTCCGATCAGCCGGCCGCGCTGCAACTGCGGCTGCTGCAGACGGTGGTGGCGGTCGCGGCCGAGAAGAACTCGACGCTGGTGCTGCCGTTCCCGGTGGAGCTGCTGCGGTTCCTGGAGAAGGCACAGCAGCAGGTGCCGCAGATGCCCGTGCAGCAGCAGACGCCGCAGACGCAGGCCGTGCAGCAGCAGACGCCGCAGACGCAGGCCGTGCCGCAGCAGGCGCCGCAGATGTCGGCCGTGCCGCAGCAACCGGTGCAGGAGCAACTTCCGCCTGCCGAGTCACATCTGAAACCCGATTCGCAAGAGCCGGATTCAAGACAGGATTAGACCTCACGGACTGGTGAAGGTTACTCGCGCGTAGTGTTTGCGGCGCGAACCGGCCTGGTCTGACCGTGGACAGTCAAGACAAGTCGGGGGGAAGGAGGGCGCGTTCGTCACTCTACGCGCGTCCGGAAGTCGACCTTGTGTGCTCCCTGTGGAGTTCGGAAGAGTGGGCGCTCGTCAACCAGCCTTTCGGTCCGCGAGGTCCCCACAACCGACCGGGCCGACCCCCCACAGGAGGACGCGAGTTGAAGCACCGACGCATACCCAAGCGACGGGCGGCCGTGGCAGGTGCGGGTATCGCCGCACTGGTCGCCGCGGGAGTCACCTTCCAGACCGCGAACGCCAGCGAGACGCCGGAGAGTTCCGCACCCAAGACGCTGTCGGCCCTGGCGGCCGGAAAGCTCGCCTCGACGCTCGGCCAGGACCTCGGCGCCGACGCGGCGGGCACGTTCTACGACGCGAAGACCAAGAGCCTCGTGGTCAACGTGCTCGACGAGGCCGCGGCGAAGACCGTCGAGGCGGCCGGAGCGCAGGCCAGACTCGTCCAGAACTCCCTCGCCGAGCTCAAGAGCGCCCGCAGCACGCTGAAGCAGGACGCGACCATCCCGGGCACCTCCTGGGTGACCGACCCGACGACCAACAAGGTCGTCGTCACCGCCGACCGTACGGTCTCCAAGGCCGAGTGGGCCAAGCTGACCAAGGTGGTGAAGGGGCTCGGCGGCACGGCCGAAGTTCAGCGCGCCAAGAGTGAGTTCAAGCCCTTCATCGCGGGCGGCGACGCCATCACCGGTGGCGGTGGCCGTTGCTCGCTCGGCTTCAACGTGGTCAAGGGCGGCGAGCCGTTCTTCCTGACCGCCGGGCACTGCACCGAGTCCATCTCCACCTGGTCGGACTCCAGCGGCAAGGAGATCGGCACCAACGAGGTCTCCAGCTTCCCGGGCGACGACTACGGCCTCGTCAAGTACACCGCCGAGGTCGACCACCCGAGCGAGGTGAACCTCTACAACGGCTCCGCCCAGGAGATCACCGGCGCGGCCGAGGCCACCGTCGGCATGGAGGTCACCCGCAGCGGCTCCACGACCCAGGTGCACGACGGCACGGTCACCGGCCTGGACGCCACCGTGAACTATCAGGAGGGCACGGTCAGCGGCCTGATCCAGACCGACGTCTGCGCCGAGCCCGGCGACAGCGGCGGCTCGCTCTTCTCGGGCAGCAACGCGATCGGCCTCACCTCCGGCGGCAGCGGCGACTGCACCTCGGGCGGCGAGACCTTCTTCCAGCCGGTGACGGAGGCGCTGTCCGCGACCGGTACCGAGATCGGCTGACGCCCACTCCGGCTCGCTGAAGCCGCGTGAAGTCCCGCCCCGCGCGCGAGGGGCGGGACTTTCGTGTTCGTAGGGGGACTTTCGTGTCGTAGCGGCGTTGCCCTCGGCGTGACGGCGTCCTCCGGCTCGGTGGGAAGGGGGCGCGGGGAGCGTCGGTGCCGGGGTCTGTGTCATGTCCCCGCGGCCCGGGCCGCGGGGTGTTTGCGCAGGTGGGACGGGGTCGGGTGGATGTCGCACACGTATTCGAGAATTGGTCTATGGTGGGGGTGAGGCAGTTGGGAACATACGTTCGAGAGCTGGTCGCGGCTCACGAGTGCGGGAGGTGCGTGTGCCGGGCTTCGCGCATCTGCGCACCGTCTCCGGGTTCTCCCTGCGCTACGGCGCCTCGCACCCGGAGCGGCTGGCCGAGCGCGCCTCGGAACAGGGCATGGACGCCCTCGCCCTCACCGACCGCGACACCCTCGCCGGTACGGTCCGCTTCGCCAAGGCCTGCGCCAAGGCGGGCGTGCGGCCGCTGTTCGGGGTGGAACTGGCGGTGGAGGAACCCCATCGGAACGAGTCGGGGGACACGTCCGTACGACGGGAAAGGCGCCGCACTCCCGTGCGCGGAGGCGCCTTCATCGACGAGTCGACACCTCGCGTCACCTTCCTCGCCCGGGACGGGGCCCGCGGCTGGGCCGACCTGTGCCGGATCGTCACGGCGGCGCACGCGGGGGAGGGCACGCCTCTGCTGCCCTGGGCCGACAACAGGGGAGACGGCCTGACCGTCCTGCTCGGCCCCGACTCCGACGTCGGCCGCGCCCTCGCCGCAGGGCGTCCCGACCGCGCGGCCAAGCTCCTCGTCCCCTGGCGGGAGGCCTACGGCGACGCCCTGCGCCTGGAGACCGTCTGGCACGGCCGCAAGGGCACGGGACCCGGCTCGCTGCGGCTGGCCGCCCGTACCGTCGGCTTCGCCGCCGAGCAGCGGGTCCGGCCCGTGCTCAGCAACGCCGTCCGGTACGCCGACCCCGGCCTGGGCCCGGTCGCCGACGTCCTGGACGCCGCCCGTCGTCTGGTCCCCATCGACGGGACCAAGGAGCTGGACTCCGGCGAGGCCTGGCTCAAGGACGCGGGCGCGATGCTGGGGGTGGCCGAGCGGGTCGTGGAGGCCGCGGGCTTCCGGCGCGACACCGCCCACCGGCTGCTGGAGCAGACCCGGGCGACGGCCGCCGAGTGCCTGGTCGACCCCGAGGACGACCTCGGCATCGGCACCGTCCACTTCCCCGAGCCGCACCTCGTCGGCGCGGGCCGCCGCACCGCACAGCGGGCGCTGGCCTCGCGGGCGGCGGCCGGGATGGTGCTGCACGGTTACTCCGGGAAGCGCGCGTACTGGGAGCGGATGCACCACGAGCTGGACATCATCGCCCACCACGGCTTCGCCTCCTACTTCCTGACGGTCGCTCAAGTCGTCGATGACGTACGGAAGATGGGTATCCGGGTCGCCGCGCGCGGCTCCGGCGCGGGGTCGCTGGTGAACCACCTCCTCGGCATCGCCCACGCCGATCCCGTCGAGCACGGGCTGCTGATGGAGCGCTTCCTGTCCAAGGAGCGGGTCGTCCTGCCCGACATCGACATCGACGTGGAGTCCGCGCGCCGGCTCGAGGTCTACCGCGCGATCATCGACCGGTTCGGCACCGAGCGGGTCGCGACGGTCGCGATGCCGGAGACGTACCGCGTCCGCCACGCGATCCGCGACGTCGGCGCGGCCCTGTCCATGGACCCCGCCGACATCGACCGCATCGCCAAGTCCTTCCCGCACATCCGCGCCCGCGACGCCCGCGCGGCCCTGGAGGAGCTGCCCGAGCTCAAGCAACTGGCAGGGGAGAAGGAGAGGTACGGCAGGCTGTGGGAGCTGGCCGAGGCCCTCGACGCCCTCCCGCGCGGAGTCGCCATGCACCCCTGCGGGGTCCTGCTCTCCGACGCCTCCCTCCTGACCCGTACGCCGGTCATGCCGACCAGCGGCGAGGGGTTCCCCATGTCCCAGTTCGACAAGGACGACGTCGAGGACCTCGGGCTGCTCAAGCTCGATGTGCTGGGGGTGCGGATGCAGTCGGCGATGGCGCACGCGGTCGCGGAGGTGGAGCGGGCGACGGGCGAGCGGATCGACCTGGACTCCGTGGCGCCGGGCGATCCGGCGACGTATCGGCTCATCCGCTCCACCGAGACGCTCGGCTGCTTCCAGATCGAGTCGCCGGGCCAGCGTGACCTCGTCGGGCGGCTCCAGCCGGCCACCTTCCACGATCTGGTCGTCGACATCTCGCTCTTCAGGCCCGGTCCGGTCGCCGCCGACATGGTGCGGCCGTTCATCGAGGCGCGGCACGGGCGGGCGCCCGTCCGTTACCCGCACCCGGATCTGGAAGGGCCGCTGAAGGGGACGTACGGAGTCGTCGTCTTCCACGAGCAGATCATCGACATCGTCGCCATCATGGCCGGCTGCGGGCGAGGGGTGGCGGACCAGGTGCGGCGCGGGCTGTCCGATCCGGAGTCGCAGGGGCGGATCAAGGTCTGGTTCGCGCAGCACGCGGCGGCGAAGGGATATGACGCAGAAACGATTCGGCGCACTTGGGAGATCGTCGAGGCCTTCGGGTCCTACGGCTTCTGCAAGGCGCACGCGGTCGCCTTCGCCGTACCGACGTACCAGTCGGCCTGGCTGAAAGCGCACCACCCCGCCGCCTTCTATGCCGGGTTGCTCACGCACGACCCCGGGATGTATCCGAAGCGGCTGCTGCTGGCGGACGCGCGGCGGCGCGGGGTGCCGATCCTGCCGTTGGACGTGAACGAGTCGGGGGTCGCACACGGGATCGAACTGGTGTCTGAATCTGACGGTTCTTCCGCACGGTGGGGCCTGCGGTTGGCGCTCTCCGACGTGCACGGCATCAGCGAGGCCGAGGCGGCGCGGATCGCGGACGGGCAGCCGTACGCCTCGCTGCTCGACTTCTGGGAACGGGCGCGCCCCAGCAGGCCGCTCGCCCAAAGACTGGCCCAGGTGGGCGCGTTGGACGCCTTCGGTGCCAACCGCCGTGATCTGCAACTGCACTTGACCGAACTGCATCGGGGCGCGCGCGCCGGCCGCGGTGACCAACTTCCACTGTCCGGCGGGCGGAAGACCGCACCGGCCGGGCTGCCCGACCTGTCCTCGGCGGAGAAGCTGAGCGCCGAGCTGGGTGTGCTGTCCATGGACGCCTCACGGAATCTGATGGACGATCACCGGGCCTTCCTCGACGAACTGGGCGTGGTGTCGGCGCGGCGGTTGCGCGACGCGCGGCACGGCGAGTCGGTGCTGGTCGCGGGGGCCAAGGCGGCCACCCAGACGCCGCCGATCCGGTCCGGCAAGCGGGTCATCTTCACCACGCTGGACGACGGGACGGGCCTGGTCGACCTCGCCTTCTTCGACGACTCCCACGACGCCTGCGCCCACACGGTCTTCCACTCCTGGCTGCTGCTGGTGCGCGGGGTGGTGCAGCGCCGCGGCCCGCGCAGCCTCAGCGTGGTGGGCGCCGCCGCCTGGAACCTCGCCGACCTGATCGAACTGCGCGCCGAGGGCGGCCTCGACGAGGTGGCGGCACGGCTGGCGGAGCCGCTGCCGGAGCGGCCGGACGGCGATCCGACCCACGGCCGGCGAATCCAGATGCCCACCGGATACGAAATGCATCCGTGGGCCGATCTGCGCCCGGCGGGCGAAGAGCCCGCAAAGGTACGGAAGTTGTGGCACCAGAGTCCGGGGAGTGCGGGATGACCATTCTCTGCGTACGTTTCCAGCTGCCGCCGACGTCCGAGGCGGCCCTGCCGGGGCTGCTCGGGCTGCTGGAGGAGTTCACGCCCGTAGTCGAAGCCCTGCCCCCGGACGGGGCGCTGGCCGATCTGCGGGGCGCCGAACGGTACTTCGGACGTGACGCCGCCGAGCTGGCGACGATGATCCGGGTCCGTGCCCTCGCCCTGCACGGCGTCGACTGCGTGATCGGCGCCGGGCCGGGGCCGATGCTGGCCCGCATGGCGCTGCGGGACGCCGCGCCCGGGGTGCCGTGTGCGGTGCCCGAAGACGCCGTCGCGCAGTTCCTCGCCGACAAGCCCGTCGCCGCGCTCCCCGGCGTCGGCACCGCGACCGCCCGCACCCTGGGCGACTACGGGCTCGACACCCTCGGCGGGGTCGCCGCCGCGCCCCTGTCCACGCTCCAGCGCCTGGTCGGTGTGAAGGCCGGCCGCGAACTGCACGAGAAGGCGAACGGCATCGACCGCGGCCGGGTCGTCCCGAACGCCGTCTCCCGCTCGCTGGCCACCGAACGCCCCTTCACCCGCGACGAGCTGGACCCCGAGCGGCATCGCCGCGCCCTGCTCTCGGCCGCCGAGGAACTGGGCGCCCGGCTGCGCGCCCTGGACAAGGTCTGCGGCACCCTGACCCTCACCGTCCGCTACGCCGACCGCTCCGCGACGACCCGCAGCCGCACCCTCAAGGAACCGACGGCCCACTCGCCGGCGCTGACCAGGGCGGCGTACGGCATGTACGAGGCGCTCGGCCTCCAGCGTGCTCGGGTCCGCTCGATGGCTCTGCGCGCCGAGGGCCTCGACCCCGCCGAAAAGGCCTCCCACCAGCTCACCTTCGATCCCCTGGACGAGAAGGCCCGCCGCATCGAGGAGGTCGCGGACCGCGCGCGAGCGAAGTTCGGGCCGCGGGCGGTGATGCCGGGGCGCCTGTACAGGGCTCAGTTAGCCCACGGAGGGGTGATCCGCGTGCCGTCGGCCAGTTCCGCCTCCAGGCCGATGGAGGTGGTGACCCAGAAGATCGCCGTGTGATCGGTCGGGTTCTCGGCGGCCAGGGTCGCGTGGCGGTTGATGATCACCGTGTCGCCCGCGGTGATGCGGTCCGTACGGCCGTCGAGGGTGATCAGGACGCGCGTGCCCGGCTGGTCGTGTTGACCGAGCGTGGCTGGGCCTGCACCCGCGCCGCGGAGGAGGCGGCGGCGGAGGCTGTCGGGGTGTGGGTCGAGCTGCTGAGTGAGGGGGAAGTGCGGGCGTTGCGCGATCAGTTGGCGCGTATCGCTCCCTATGGGCCTATCAGGCCAAACTGGTGACCGTTCACCAGCATTCCATCACTTTTCGTCAGCGTTTTATCAGCGTCTCATCAGCTTTCGCAGCGTCACCGATTATCACTGGAAGTTTTTACCGACGCGTAACTTCACAACTGAACTACTCGTCCGTAACTTGACGAGTGAACAGCATCCTCGTGATCCGGATCACAGGGCGTAGTGCCGTCGCACCTCCCTTGAGCCGCAAGGAGATCACCCGATGCTGCCCTGGAAACGAGTGTTCGGACCACTGGCCGCGCTGCTGCTGACCGCTGCGGTCGCCACCGTTCCCGCCGCCGCCCAGGCCGTCGACGCACCCAGCCGTGGCTGGAACGACTACTCCTGCAAGCCCTCCGCCGCCCACCCCCGCCCCATCGTCCTCGTGCACGGCACCTTCGCGAACTCCGTCGACAACTGGCTGGCCTTCGCGCCGTACCTGAAGGCCCGCGGCTACTGCGTCTTCTCCCTCGACTACGGCCAACTGCCCGGCGTCCCCTTCTTCAACGGCCTCGGCCCGATCGACAAGTCGGCCGAGCAGCTGAAGGCCTTCGTCGACAAGGTGCTCGCCGCGACCGGCGCCGCCGAGACCGACTTAGTCGGCCACTCGCAGGGCGGCATGATGCCCCGCTACTACCTGAAGTTCCTCGGCGGAGCCGCCAAGGTGAACGCCTTCGTCGGCATAGCGCCCAGCAACCACGGCACCACCCTGAACGGCCTCACCCAACTGCTGGAGTACTTCCCGGGTGCCGGAGACCTGCTCTCCACCCGCACCCCCGCCCTCGCCGACCAGGTCGCCGGATCCGCCTTCCTCGCCAAGCTCAACGAGGGCGGCGACACCGTGCCCGGCGTCCGCTACACCGTCCTCGCCACCAAGTACGACGAGGTGGTCACGCCGTACCGGAGCCAGTTCCTCAGCGGATCGAACGTCCACAACGTCCTGCTGCAGGACCTGTGCCCGCTCGACCTCTCCGAGCACGCGGCGATAGGGCTGCTGGACCGGATCGCCTTCCACGAAGTGGCCAACGCCCTGGATCCGGCGCGCGCCACCCCGACCACCTGCGCCTCGGCGTCCGGTTGAGGCTCGCGCACGCCCTCGGTGCCTGTCCGGCCTGAGCCGCCGGACAGGTGATGCCGAGGGCGGCGGCGGTGGCGGCCTTGCGGCGTGCGGGCATGGGGGATCTCCTTGGAACCGGTGCTGATGGGTGCCGGGTCCGAGAAACCGTGGACTGAGATCAGGTAGGGAGTCTGCGCGCCATGACGAGCGAGGAGATCCGGCCCGCCACGGCGGCCGACGTGCCGGCCGTGAAGGCCGTCACCGGTGCCGCGTACCACCCCTACATCGAGCGCATCGGGACAGTGCCGGTGCCCATGGAGGCGGACCACGCGGCGAACGTGGCCGCCGGGCGGGTGTTCGTGACGGGCGATCCCGTCGTCGGCCTGGTGGTGATCGAGGCGTACGACGACCACCTCTTCCTCGACAGCATCGCCGTCCACCCCGACGCGCACGGCAGGGGCGTGGGGCGACGGCTGCTGGAGTTCGTGGACGCACGCGCGCGTGCGCTCGGTCTGCCCGAGGTCAGGCTCTACCTTTGGGCTTGGCCAGTGCTTCGCCCTTCAGGGCGGAGGTGAAGGCCATCTCAAGACCGCTCTGACCCGCACTTTTCGCACAGGTCCGCAGTGTTGTCATCAGCCTGTGGGGCGCTGCTGGTTCTCGATGTATTGCTTGACGACGGTCAGCGGTGCCCCGCCGCAGGATCCGGCGAAGTAGGAGCCGGACCAGAAGTGGCCGCCCCACAGATGCCTGCGTACGTGGGTGTCGTATTCCTTGCGCAGCAGCCGGGCGGAGACGCCTTTGAGGGAGTTGACCAGCTTCGAGAGCTGGACCTTGGGCGGGTAGTGCACGAGGAGGTGGACTTGGTCCTGCTCGCCGTTGAACTGTTTCAGTTCGGCCTCGAAGTCCGCGCACACCTCCCGCATGATCTCTTCGCACCGGCTGAGCATGGCGTCGGTGAGTGCCCCGCGCCGGTACTTGGTGAGGAACACCAAGTGGACGTGCAGGTTGCAGACGACGTGACGGCCGGTGCGTACATCAGGGTTTGGATTCCAGCGCGGCGACATAAACCAAATGATACAGTGACCGTGTGACCACGGAACGTGTGCTGGAGAAGCGGCAGTTCGGGCATCGCGCCCGGCTGACGCTGACGCCTGCGCAGACACGGCTCGTGGACGACCAGGCGCACGCCGCCCGCGCGATGTGGAATCAGCTCCACGACCTGTGGCAGATGACGCCGAAATGCCAGCGCTCCCTGACCCGCATGGACCAGACGCTGCGGCAGGCCCGCAAGGAGATCGACTGGTACGCGGTGCTGCCCGCGCAGGCCGCACAAGCAGTCCTCAAGACGTATTTCCAGGCGTGGAAGAACTACTGGGACGGCCGGGCCGAGGAGCCGACGTTCAAGGCCCGCATCCGTACCGTGATGTCCGTGGACATCCCGCAGGGCCGCGACCTGCACATCAAGCGGGTGCACCGCCGCTGGGGCATGGTCAACATCCCCAAGATCGGCCGCGTCCGCTTCCGTTGGACCAAAGATCTCCTTGTCGGCAAGAACGCCGACAAGGAGAACCGCATCACCGGGGCCCGGCTCGTCAAAGACGCGCTCGGCTGGCACATCGCCCTCCGCGTCCAAACCCTTCAGCCCAGACCCGAACCGCACACCGGCCCGGAAGTCGGCATCGACGCCGGAGTGAACCTCCCTCTCGCCCTGTCCGATGGCAACCACCAGGACCACGGACGGCCGCCCCGACTCCCGGACGGCACCGCCGACCGCGACAAGTGGCTGAACCCGGACGAGAAAGCCCAGCTGCTCCGCCTGGAACAGAGGGCCGCACACCGCAAGTCCTTCCGCAAGCCCAAGGAACGCAGCTCCAACCGGCTGCACGCCACCTACGACCAGATCAAGCAGCTCCGCGCAAGAGCCACGCGCCGCGCCCTCGACTGGCAGCACAAGACCACTACCGCCATCGCCCGCCAGTACGGCACCGTCGTGGTCGAAGCACTCACCATCACGAACATGACCATGAGCGCCCAGGGCACCCTGGAGGAGCCGGGGAGGAACGTCGCGCAGAAGTCCGGCCTGAACCGCTCCATCAGCCAGGAGGCCTGGGGCCGGACCGTGACCATGCTGACGTACAAGACCGCCCGCCAGGGTGGCACCCTGCACAAGGTTCCCGCTCCGAACACCTCCCGGCGCTGCTCCGCCTGCGGGTTCATCACACCCGGCAGCCGCGAGGACCAGGCCACGTTCGTATGCAAGAACCCGGACTGCGGTTGGGAAGGCAACGCCGACCACAACGCAGCCCGGAACGTCTTGCACCTGTACCGGATGGGCCACGGGCTCATCCCGGCTGCCGGAAGGGCAGTCGTCAGGCGCACGCGCGGCGTCAAGCCCGCCACCGCAAGGTAGGCGGGAATCTCCTTCCTGAGCCTGCGAAGGAAGGAGAGCACTTCAACCGAGGTTCGGTTATGAGAAGCGAGAAGCGAGAGCTCCTCGCGAGCTCGTCGCGGCTCGTGGAGCGGCGGGTGGAAGCGGCGTACGACCGCCTCCACTACCGCAAGCGGCTGGACTGACGGACCGCGTCCGTCACCCGTCCGGCCACCACGTGCGTGCGATGTCCTTTCGGACCTCCGGGCGTCCGGCGGGACGCTCGTCCGCCTCCTCGTGGACCCGGCGGGAGTCCTTCTTCTTCAGGGGCTTCTGCACGGTCATTCGGCGCATGGCTGCCTCCTTGAGGATCTACCGGGTTCCGCGTTCTCGCGGAGGTAGACCCGTTCGGGGAGAGTTCCTCATCGGTTCGTGTTCTGTCAGTGGCCGTTGTCACGATTCGACTGTCAGTGGCGGGTGTCACTCTTGGGCGCATGACGAACGAGAGTGACGGTACGACTTCGGTGGGTGTCGACTGGGACGCGCGGGCCGCCTCCTTCGACGACGAGCCGGACCACGGCCTGCGCGCCCCGGAGGTCCGCCGGGCCTGGGCCGAGCGGCTGCGCGACTGGCTGCCGGACCGCGCGTCCGACGTCCTCGACCTCGGCTGCGGCACGGGCAGCCTGTCGCTCCTCGCGGCCGAGCAGGGGCACCGTGTCACCGGCGTGGACCGGTCCCCGCCCATGGTGGACCTCGCGCGCGCGAAGCTCGCCGGACGTGACGCAGTGTTCCTGGTCGGTGACGCGGCGGCACCGCCGGTGGGGGAGCAGCGCTTCGATGTCGTGCTCGTACGGCATGTGCTGTGGGCGCTGCCCGACCCCGGCCGCGCCCTGCGGCACTGGCGGGAGCTGCTGCGGCCCGGAGGACGGCTGGTGCTGATCGAGGGGGTGTGGGGGACGGCCGGTCCCGTCGGCATATCCGCCGACCGGCTCACGGCCCTCCTCGCGCCGCTCGCCTCGCACGTGCGCGTGGACTCGTTGTCGGCGGACGCGCTGCTGTGGGGGAAGGACGTGGAGGACGAGCGGTATGCGGCGGTGGCGGTCGTCGGTTGAGGGATGCGGGACCTACGACTGAGTGATGCGGGGCTTACGACTTGCGGGTTATGCGAGCAGGGGCTTACGACCTGCGGATTACGTGAGCAGTGCTTCGAAGTCGCCTCCACGGGCCAGCCCCTCCAATTCGTCGAGGGCGGCCATGGCGGCTGCCGCTGCCTGCGGATCCCTTTCGGACAGGCCGCTCTCGGCGAACTCGTCCTCGTCCAACCGCCGTACGTCCGTGCCGTCGGCGGAGCGCCACAGGTCCAGGTCGAGGTCCTCCACGACGAGTTCGGCGCCGGAGAGCGCCGGGCGGGTGATGTCGCAGTACCAGCCCTTGAGAGTGCCCTGCGCATCGCGGACCTCCTTGACCGAGTACCAACGGTCCCGCCAGTAGTACTCCGTGAAGACGTCGCCGGGCTCGAAGCGGACGAAGCCGAAGTCGCGGACGCCGTCACCGGCCCACGGGGCGCGGACGGCGATGCGCGTGCCGTCATCGGCGAGGAGCTCGGCGCCGTAGCGGATCTTCGTACGGCCCGCCTTGACGAGGACGACGTCCACGTGGCGTGCCGGCTCAGCCGAATTCGCGGACATATCGCACCTCCGTCGCGCAGATCTCGTACCCGAACCACTTGTTGATCGCGATCATCGGACCGTTCCCCGCGTCATTGCCCGTGAACGCCTCCGTGAAACCGGCGGCGCGGGCGCGGTGCAGGGAGTCGTTCTTGGCGAGCTTGGCCAGACCCCGGCCGCGGAAGGCGCGGGCGGTGCCGGTCATGACGGTGCCGTACCAGGTGCCGCCGTCCGTGCGGGCCGCGCTGAAGGCGGCGGGGCGGCCGTCGACGACGGCCACGGAGGTGAGCTCATGGCTGAGGAGGGGATGGTTCCAGGTCTCCTTCAGCCAGGCCCCGTAGTCGGTGAACTCGTAGGCGATGTCGCTCGGTTCGTCCGACATCGTCTCCGAGTCCAGCTCGAACAGGGGGCGCGGGTCGTCCACGAAGTCGGCGCCCGTGCGCAACTCGACGTCCGGCGGGAGGCTCTGGAGCGGCGGCAGCGTGCCGTTCGCCAGGTCCAGACGGAGGAAGTGGGCGGAGCGGCTCTCGCGGTAGCCGTGCCGCTCGGCGAAGGCCCGGTTACCGGGTTCGTCCAGGACCCAGGAGAACAGCCTCGTCGCGCCCTGGGCGGCCAGGTGCTCCTCGGCGGCGCGGACCAGCAGGGAGCCGGCGCCGAGTCGCGTCCGCTCGGGGTGCACATACACGTTGACGTACCCCTGGCCGGGCTCCGGACTGTCGTGGACGATCCCGACCTGGGCCGTGCCGATCACCTCGCCGTCCGCCTCCGCGACGAGAGGGCGGTAGTGGGCGTCGGGGTGGGTGTGGCTGAGGTCGTAGGCCAGGGAGTCCGGGGTGATCAGGAAGAAGGGGATCGCAAGGCGGCGGACGTGGACGAAGCCCTCGATGTCGGTTCTGACCTCGGTGCGGAGGTCGCGCACGGTGACAGTCATATACGCGCACGCTACGGCGGGACGAGCGCGGGTTCCTCTCATTTTGCGGCAGGTGCGGGACAATCACCCCTGTGACCTTGAAGATCCACATCGATGAGAGCGCACCGCCGTACGAGCAGGTGCGGGCGCAGATCTCCGAGCAGGCGCGGTCCGGCGTGCTGCCCGTGGGGTACCGGCTGCCGACCGTGCGGGGACTGGCCGAGTCGCTGGGCCTGGCGGCCAACACGGTCGCCAAGGCGTACCGGGCGCTGGAGAGCGACGGGGTGATCGAGACGCGGGGGCGCAACGGCACGTTCGTGGCTGCCGCCGGCTCGGCCGCGGAGCGGGAAGCGGCGTCGGCTGCGCAGGGATATGCCGAGCGTGTGCGGCGGCTGGGGCTTTCGGAGGAGGATGCGTTGACGGCTGTGCGGGATGCCCTGCGGGCGGCTTACGGGGAGTAGGGCCGGGTGGCGGGGCTGAGCAGGGTTCGGCGCCGCCGGGCAGGGGGGAGCGTCAGGCAGGCCCTAGGTCTGCGCCAGTAGCCGCTTCGGTGTTCGCGTCACATGCAGGCCCGCCGTCCTCGCCGCCCGGGCAAAGGTCACCGCGTCCTCCACCGCCGCCCCGTTCGGGTCGTTGTTGAAGTACGTGTACACGTCCTCCCCGTCGGCCCACGTCTCGGCGATCCGCTCGGCCCACGTCCTCAGGGACTGCCGGCCGTAGCGCGGCCAGGCCTGGGCGCGGCCCTGGTGGAAGCGGACGTACCCCCAGTCGGTGGTCCGCCACAACGGTGTCACCGGCCGGGCTCGTACGTCGGCCCAGCACAGCGCCGCGCCCCGGCTCTCCAGTACCTTGCGCACCTCGGGTGTCCACCAGGACTCGTGGCGTGGCTCCACCGCGATCCGGGTCGCCGACGGGAAGCAGCCCAGGCAGTCCTCCAGCAGGCCGGCGTCGACGCGCAGCGTCGGCGGCAGCTGCAGCAGCACCGGGCCGAGCCGGTCGCCCAGGCCTTCCGCGTGGCTCATCAGGCGGTGCACCGGTTCCTCGGGGTCGCGCAGCCGCTTGATGTGGGTCAGATAGCGGCTGGCCTTGACCGCGACGACGAAGTCCGGCGGGATCCGCTCCCGCCAGGCCTCGAAGTTCTCCCGCGACGGCAGCCGGTAGAAGGCGTTGTTGATCTCGACGGTCGCGAAGCGCCTCGCGTACTCCTCCAGCCACAGCCGAGTGGGGCACCCGTCCGGGTAGAGGACGCCGCGCCAGTCCTTGTACTGCCACCCCGACGTACCGACGAACAGGGTCATACCTTCATGAAAGCACCACGGATCACGCAAGCACTACAGATACAACCCCGCGTCCGCCCCCGGCCGCGGCTCCGGCAGTGACGTCGGGGACGTGCCCCGGCGCAGTGCGTACAGCTCCGCCAGTGTCGCGCCCTCTCGGCCGACGCCCTCCTCGGAGCCCAGCCAGCTCACCGCCTCCCGGCGGGTCAGCGGCCCCACCTCGATGCGGGCCAGGCAGCGGCCGGGGCGGACCACGGCCGGGTGGAGGCGCTCCAGGTCCTCGTTGGTCGTCACACCGACCAGGACGTTGCGGCCCTGGCCCAGCAGGCCGTCCGTGAGGTTCAGCAGCCGGGACAGCGCCTGGCCCGCCGTGTGCTTGGCCTCCCCGCGGATCAGTTCGTCGCAGTCCTCCAGCAGCAGCAGCCGCCAGCGGCCCTTGCCGGTGGCGTCCTCCTCGCCGATCGCGATGTCCATCAGGTAGCCGACATCGCTGAACAGCCGCTCCGGGTCCAGTACGCAGTCCACCTGGCACCAGTCCCGCCAGGACCGGGCCAGCGTCCGCAGCGCGGAGGTCTTGCCGGTGCCGGGCGGGCCGTGCAGCAGGAGCAGCCGGCCGGCGATGTCCTCCGGCGTCGTCTTCATCAGGCGGTCCATGGCGTCCGCCACCGGCGCGGTGTAGTTGTCCCGCACCTCGTCCCAGGTGCCCGCCGAGATCTGGCGGGTGGTGCGGTGCGGGCCCCGCCTCGGGGACACGTACCAGAAGCCCATCGTCACGTTCTCCGGCTGCGGCTCGGGTTCGTCCGCCGCGCCGTCCGTGGCCTGGTCGAGGATCTTCGCCGCCAGTTCGGCGGTGGTCGCCGTGACCGTGACGTCGGCGCCCCGGTTCCAGCGGGAGATCAGCAGGGTCCAGCCGTCGCCCTCGGCCAGCGTCGCGCTGCGGTCGTCGTCGCGGGCCACGCGCAGCACCGAAGCGCCCGGCGGGAGCAGGGTCGCCCCGGACCGGACGCGGTCGATGTTGGCCGCGTGCGAGTACGGCTGCTCGCCCGTCGCGAAGCGGCCGAGGAACAGCGCGTCGACGACGTCGGACGGCGAGTCGCTGTCGTCGACGTTGAGCCGGATCGGCAGAGCGTCGTGTGGGTTCGCAGACATGCCGCCATGATCCGGCACGGGAGGGCCTCGTGCACCCGGTTTCCGTTGTGCGCCGGTTGTGTCGCGTGTGCCCTCGTGCTTCCGGTGTATCCCTTCCGTCCTGTTACAGAGCTGTGCGGCTACGACATCTGCCCCAGCGCGTACCCTTCCGGCTACCGTTGCCCTCGATGGGACGTCATGGGTGGAATTCGGGGGTGGGGCGGTGGCGGCTCACCGCGCTGCTCGGCGTGGGCGTGGCCGCTCTGGCCCTGGTGGTGACCCTGCTCAACACGCTTCCCGGGGGTGGCACGAGCACGGAGGGCACCTCGCGCGACGGCGACAAGGTGCACGGCACACCGGCCGCCCCGCCCGACGAGACGACCCCGGACGTCGGCTGGGGTTTCACGCACACCCAGTTCAGCGCCGACGAGGGCAGCTCCGCGGCCACCGGGCGCGTCGAGGGGCTGCTGTCGGAGGCCGGGGGCCTGCCGCAGAACCAGCACATCATGGGCTGGGGTGCCGACAACCCGGAGCCGGTGAAGGGGCGTTACGACTTCGAGGCACTGGACCGCCGCATCGACTTCATGCGCTCCTCCGGCGGCACGCCCGTGGTCACCCTGTGCTGTGCCCCGGACTGGATGAAGGGCGGCAGGGGCGGCGTCGACAACACCGACTGGAGCCGGGCCGCCCTGGAGACCGCCCCGACGCCCGAGCACTACCAGGACTTCGCCGACCTGGCCGCGACCGTCGCCAAGCGCTATCCGGACGTACGCCACTTCGTCGTCTGGAACGAGTTCAAGGGCTTCTGGAACGACGCCGAGGCCCGCTGGGACTACGAGGGCTACACCCGGCTGTACAACCTGGTCTACAAAGCCCTCAAGAAAGTCGACAAGGACATCATGGTGGGCGGGCCGTACCTGGTGATGGACAGCCTCGACCCGCGGTCGGATGACGCCTCCGCGGCCTTCAAGGGGCCGTGGGGCGCCATGGACCAGCGGGTCCTCGACGCCTTCGCCCACTGGAACGAGAACAAGGTGGGCGCCGACTTCGTGGTCGTGGACGGTTCCAGCTACACCAAGGACGACGAACTGCTGCCCGACGAGTTCGCCGCCACCGACAAGTTCACGGCGGTGAGCGAATGGGTGCGTGCGCGGACCGGTGACCTGCCGCTGTGGTGGGCCGAGTACTACGTCGAGCCCGCCGACGGCAACGACGACCGCAAGGGCTGGTCCGAGACCCGGCGCGTCGCCGTCCAGGCCACCGGAATGATCGCCATGGTCAAGGGCGGCGCCACCTCCGGCTTCTACTGGAACCCGGAGAAGGAGAAGGGCACCGAGTGCGCGGGTTGCCTGTGGACACCGACCGACCAGGACAGCGGCGGCGAGAAGTTGCCCATGTACGACCTCGTCTCCCGCTTCGGCGCCGAGTTCCCGGCGGGCACCGAGTACGAGACCGTGTCCGTCGCCCCGGACGACGTACCCGATGTCCGCGTCCTGGCGACCGACAAGGTGATCCTGGTCGTCAACATCCTCGACCGGCGGATCAGCGCGAAGATCGACGGCAAGCGGTTCGACATGCAGGCGTACGAGGTGAAGTGGCTCAACCGGTGAGCCGGAAACGCCACTTCACTTCATCGTCACGAAGCGCTGCACCAGCGAGGCGAGCAGCACCGCCAGCAGCGGCAGCGCGAACCAGAAGCTGCTCTGCAGCCACCGCAGTTGCCGCACGCTCGGGCGCACCGCGACCCGTACGACCTCCCGTGTCGTCAGCAGCACGATCAGCGCGAGCGCCGCGAGGGCCCCGACGACCGACCAGGGCGTCCACGTCACCTGCGGCCCGATCGGACCGGGGTCCGCGGCCGGGACCTTGCCCTCGGGCTGCTTGCGCAGCGTGTACATCGTCACGTCGTCGTTGACGAAGACCTTCTTCAGTTCCTTGCGGGCGTCCAGGTTCCTGATCAGCCGCGGCTCCCAGGTCTTCGAGTAGCCCACGTCCAGCTGGAGATAGATCACCTGACTGCGGTTGATCATCAGGTACGAGTTCGGGCCCGCGTCCTTCAGCGCCTTGACCAGCCCCGACACCAGCACCGGGTCGGGCGGCGCGAGCGTGGGCACGTACTCGACCTTCTCCATGTCCTTCGCGCCCCACGGCATCGCCGGCGTCACGTTGTCCACCGTGTCGTTGCTCAGCCACAGCAGGCGTACCGTCGGCTCGTCGTGGGCGTACACGTAGTCCATGGCGGAGACCTCGCCGGGCCGGATCCGCTCGAACGGCTCGTTGCCCCAGCGGGCCACCAGGAAGCCGCCCATGAGCACCAGGCCCGCCATCAGCGCGGCCAGCGGTGCCAGGCTCACCCGGTCCTTGTCGCGCTCCTCGACCGTGACGCCGGTACGCGGGAACAGGGCGAGGGCGGCGAGCAGGGCCGCGCCCGGCAGGGCGAACATGAAGACGCGCAGCGCCATTTCGCCGCCGTACGACTGCATGCCGAAGCCCAGGAACGGCACGAAGGTCAGGACCAGCAGCGACCGCTCGCGGTACTTGTGCCAGCGCCGCCGCCACCAGCCCCAGCAGGCGAAGGCCATCACACCGCCGGCGAGCAGCACGCGCGCGTAGAGCACCAGCTTGTGCGTCGAACTGCCGCCCTCGATACGGCCGGACACGGACGACGACACATTGCCGCCGACGCCGCCGACCCCGCCGAACAGCTCGTCGAAGTGCCCGGACCAGTACGGCTCGGCCATGAAGCCGACCCAGACGGCCACCAGGACGCCGAACAGGATGGGCAGGCCGCGCAGTTCGCTGCGGCCGATCAGGACGAGCACCGCCAGCACACCCAGCATCACGAACGGGGTGAGCTGGTGCGCCGGGACGCTCGCCGCGAACAGGCCGATCACGACCATGAGCAGCACGGCCCGCTGCCGCCGGTCCGTCGGCTCGACCTCGATCTCGCCCGGTCGCCGCTTCGTCCAGATCACGCCCGGAGCCCGGAACCAGACCAGCAGGATCGCCACGAACACCAGGTAGAGGAGATAGGTGAAGCCCTGCGGGGAGAAGTAGTCCTGGCCGACCCAGCCGCTGAGCACGAAGATCCAGATGCCGGTCCACTTGGCCCGCCAGCTCGCCCGCATCGAGCGTACAAGGAGGAACATCGGCGCGAGGTACAACAATTGGATGGCCAGCGGCCACCAGCGGATGACCTCGGTGAAGTCACTGACCCCGCAGGCCTTCAGCACGAACGCGGCCACCGCGAAGAAGCCCGGCCAGCTCCAGCGCGCGTCCAGATCGGGTACGGCCGACCCGGTCCGGTCGATGTAGTCGAGGAAGCCGAGATGCTGCCAGGCCGTCGCGAACCGCGGCTCGGTCTCGATCACGGCGGGCAGCGCGTGCAACGAGACCACGGTCGCGAGCAGCGTGACCAGCAGCAGCGCTCGGTGCTCGCGGCCCAGCCACAGCAGTGAGGCGAACACCACGATCAGCAGTGCCGCGCCCAGGAGCGTGGGTGTCGGCAGGACGGAGATCAGCCCGAGCCCGCCCATCTCGTCGAGGTCGGCCTCGCCGAGGCGCAGCGCGGGCACCCAATACAACAAGAGCGCGGCGGTCAGCAGGCAGCCGAGGACGACCCCGAGGCGGGTGGGCGCACGCGTGGGTTCTTCTTCCGGCTCCGGTACCTCTTCCCGTACGAAGTCCCTTACGGCGTCCGGTACGTCGTCCTCGACGGCCTCCGCCTCGAACGGCGCGTCCACCTCGAAAACCACCGGCGTGCCCGTGGGCGGCGTGCCCGGCCCCGGGCGGACGTCCGGCCGGCGTTCCAGGTGGTCGAAGTCGACGTGGACGCCGAGGGCGAGCGTGTCCTGGTCGAGCGCCCAGCCGGGCCCGCGCCTGTGCGGTGCCGCCTGGGCGGGGACCTCGCGCGCCCCCAGGTCGGCGAGGTCCCCGTCGGGCGCCGCGCTCTCGGGGACGTCGGCACCCGGGGCACGGACGATGTTGTACAGCTTGGGCGCGGCGATCGCGACGATCACCGCGAGCGACGCGATCTCGGCGACGCCCGCGCCGGTCAGACCCATGCGGGGGAGCAGCAGCAGCGTCAGACCGAGCACCATGACGCAGAGCAGGCCCTGCAACCAGGCCAGTCCGGCGGTGCGGCTCTGGGCGCGCAGCACCGCGAAGTACGTCTCCATGACGACCCGCAGCACCGCGCCGACCGCGAACCAGCGCAGCAGCGGGGTGGCCGCGTCCGCGTAGCCCGCGCCGAAGACGCCGAGGATCCAGGGGGCGCCGAAGAACAGCACGCCGGCGACGGGCAGCATGATCCGCGCCATCCGCTTCAGCGCGGCCCGGGTGTTGGCGGCCAGCCGGCGCGGGTCGTGCGAGCCCTCGACGGTGAGGGAAGCGCCCATGTTGATGGCGAGCAGGTTGACCGTGCCGCCGATCGTGGTGGTGATGTAGAAGTACGCGTTGTCCTCGGAGCTGACCTGCGAGGCGATGATCACGGGGACCAGGTAGACCACGGCGAGCGAGAACAGCGAGCCGGTGTAGTCGCCCGCCAGGAACCGCCCGACCTCCTTCAGCGTCGGCGGCCGGGCATGGTCGTCGGTGGCCTTCACATGCCGCGGCACCAGCCGCCGGAACACCAGCCAGCCCAGCGGCAGCACGGAGAAGGCGATCGCCGCGACCCAGGAGACGAAGACGCCGGTGGTGGGGATGGCCACCGCGAAGGCGACCAGCAGCGCCAGCTTGACGGCGGAGAACACGGTGTTGCCGACCGGCACCCACAGCGCGCTGCGCAGCCCGGTCAGCACCCCGTCCTGGAGCGTCAGCAGGGACCAGGCGACGACGGCCACGACGAAGCCGAGCCCGTTCACCGGCCCGTGCAGGAAGCGGTACGACGGCCCCCACGCGTCCAGGGTGAGCAGGAAGACCAGCGCGGCCAGCGCCACGATCACCGAACTGCCCGCGTAGGTGCGGAAGATGAGCCGCCCGGTGGCCCGTCCCGCGATCGGGATGAAACGGGCCAGCGCCCCGGTCAGGGTGACCGCGGTCAGGCCGGCGAGGAGCTTCATCGCGGCGATCGCGGCGGAGCCCTGGCCCACGGCGGACTCGGAGTAGTAGCGGGCCGCGGCCAGCCAGAAACCGAGGCCGAGCACCGCGGAGATGCCGGTGTTCAGCATCAGGGCGTAGGCGTTGCGGAACAGCTGGCTGCCCCCCGCACTCATTCCGGGCAGCCGGAACCGGCGCCCCGGCCGCTCGGGCGCCTCGGTCGCCGGCGACTCTTCCTCGGTCGTGGTCGTGGTCGTGTCAGACACGGGAACGGATGGCCTTCCGGCGGACCTGTCGTGCTCTGCGGACCAGGGCGTACCCCTTGGTGAGGGCACGGTCCCCGGCGGAGTTCCGGGCGATCGCACGGCCCTCGACCAGCCGCTCGAACTCCTCGACGCCCGTGCTCCGGCGCACGGTGACGCGGTGCAGGGCGTACGGCCCCTGGCGGCGGCGCGCCAAGCCGTTGCCGACGGCGAGCGCCTGGCCGTACCCCGTCTCGCGCACCGCCTGCCGCACCCGGCGGCTGGAGTAGCCGTAGGGGTAGGCGAACGAGGCCGGGACGGCGCCGAGTTCGTCCGAGACGATCTCCTTGCAGTGGATCAGCTCGTGGCGCAGGCCGGCGTCGTCGAGCTGGTCGAGCTGCGGATGGGTGTGGCTGTGCCCGCCGATCTCCACGTCCGCCGCCGCGAGTTCGCGGACCTGGTCCCAGTCCAGCATGGTGTCCAGGCCGCTCCCGGTGTCGTACGCGCCCCGGATCCACCCGGTGGAGACGAACAGGGTGGCGGCGAAGCCGTGCTTGGTGAGGACGGGGAGGGCGTGGCGGTGCACGCCCTCGTAGCCGTCGTCGAAGGTGATCAGGACCGGCCGCTCGGGCAGCGGCCGGCCGGAACGCCAACGGGCGGCGAGCGCGGCCGTGGTGACGGGGGTGAAACCGAGCTCCGCGATCACCGCCATCTGCTGGGCGAAGGCCTCCGGGGTCACCGACAACTCCCGTGTGGCCTCGTTCGGGTCGGCCGCGATCGCGTGGTACATGAGGATCGGCACGGGCGCCTCGGTCATCCGCTTCCCCCCTCGATCTCCGGCACCACGAAGGTCGTCCCGGCCCGGCGCGCCCGGACGCTCCCCACGACGTACCCACCGGCCGCCGTCAGCACCCCGGCGACGATCGCCCCCGCGCGTCCGGCGCCCCCCGGCCGGGACAGCAGGGCGTCCCGCAGCCCGCGCGCCACACCGGCGGGCAGCACCCGCGTGGCGTACCGGCGCTCGGACTCGAGTCCCTTGTCCGACCCGACACTTCGGGCCACCAGCGCCTTCGACAGGCCCTCGGCGTACGTACGCGTGCGGAAGTACCCGAAGTGCTCGCGCACCTCGGGCACCCGGTGGTGGATCACCGCGCGGTCGTCGATCAGCAGGATGGCGTCGGGCCGGGCGCGGGTGAGGCGGATGCACAGTTCCGTCTCCTCGCAGCCCAGCGGCCGCTTGTCGCCGTCGCGCCCGATGCCGGTGGCGAAACCGCCCGCCGCGTCGAACGCCGTACGGCGGAAGGAGGCGTTGCCGCCGAGCACGTTGCGCACCCGCACCAGCCCGGACGGCAGACCCTTGTACGTGCAGCCCACCACCCAGTCGAACTCCTCGGGAAACCAGTCCGGGCGGCGGCCCGACGCCCAGATGGGCTCCGTACGGCCGCCGACGGCCATCACCCGGGGATCGGCGTAGCCGTCGGCGAGGTGCCAGAGCCAGTCCCGCTCGGCGACGGCGTCGTCGTCCAGGAACGCGACGACGTCGCCGCGCGAGGCGGCGATCCCGGTGTTGCGGCCGGCGGACAGGCCGCGGGGGCCCGCGTTGGCGAGCACCCGCACCCGGTCGGTCCCCTCGGCGTCCTTGTACTCCCTGGACAGCCGGTCCAGGAGCGCCGCGTTGTGGTCGACGACAAGCAGTGTTTCCAGGGCCGGCCGTGACTGCGCCCGGACCGAGGAGACCGCCGCGAGGATGTCCTCCCAGCGGTCCTCGGTGTAGACGCAGATCACGACGGAGATGTCGAGATCGGTCAAGACACCTCTCCCCGGACCGTGTCGAGCATCGGGGAGTGCTGCGGACGGCTGCGCAGGGCACGCCGGTTGGAGCGCTCGTTCAGGATCACCCTGAGCACCCTCAGCCCGTCCCGCACGGCCCGCAGATTGCTGGTGCCGTGGATGCGGAGGTACTCGTGGCTCGGTATCTCCTGCACCTTCAGCCCGGCCTTCACCACCCGGATGTTCATCAGCGTCTCGACCTCGAAGCCGGTGCAGTCGAGGTCGATCTTGTCCAGGCAGTACCTCCAGAAGGCGTTGTAGCCGTAGCACAGGTCCGTGTAGCGGGCGCCGAACTTGCGGTTGACGGCCGTGCACAGCGCCCAGTTGCCGAGCTTGCGGATGAAGGTCATGTCGTCGGTGCCGCCGCCGTTGGCGAAACGGGAGCCCTTGGCGAAGTCCGCGCCGGAGACGAGGGCGGAGACGTACGACACGATCTCGTTGCCGTCGGCCGAGCCGTCCGCGTCGACCATGACGATGATGTCGCCGGTGCAGGCGTGGAAGCCGGTGATCAGCGCGTCACCCTTGCCCTTGCCGCGCTGCTCGACGACCTTGACGTCCGGCCACAGTCGGCGGGCCACTTCGACGGTGTCGTCGGTGGAATTGCCGTCCACGAGAACCACTTCATGGATCCAGTCCGGAAGGGTCTTGAAGACGTACGGGAGGTTCTCCGCCTCGTTCATGGCGGGGATCACCACGCTCACCGGCGGCGCTATGGCCAGGTGAGAGGAGATGGGCCGGTATTGGCCGGCTTTCACAGGATCCTGACCCGATGTCGCCGGGCGCAGAACTGAGCTCATGAGTCTGGTCCCTCTCGTCCGGTGGACCGCCCGCCCCTGGGCGCTCCGCTTCGGTTCGAAAGGGGGGTTTCTCACGCACGGCAGGACGGAAGGAATCTCCGCACCCACCCGGTGAGCTGGCAAAGCTGGCCGGCCCCGCAGAACGGCAGCCGGTCGCGCGGCACGACTCGGTCACACAGTGCGTCACCGAGCACGGCACCCCCCTACCGCGCCCCGCGCCGGGCCGTCGCGGTCCTTGAGCCCTCCCCTGAAACCGCTGGATGACGGACCGATGCGGGTGAGATGTATGACGATATTGATGATTGAACCTTTATGGCAAGACCTGGAACTAGGCCTCACGTTTTTGTTGGTTTGACCGTTACAGATCGCTTGTCACGTGTGTGGATCACTTGTCACGAACGACCCGATCGGATCTTTCCCACCTGTTTGAGCAGTTTGTCGGCAGGTTCGAACAGCTCCGGCCGGGACACCACGGCATTGCGCAGAGCTCGTACCGGGGCGCGGCGGGCCCGATGCCCGAGCGCCACCGGGTGACGGCGTGTCACCCACCCCTCGGACACTTGGAGCTCGCGTGTCTTCAGGGAGTCCTTGTATTCCTTCTGGCCCCGGCCGAGATCGAGATGGGCGATGCCGTCGGCGGCGGCCGCCTCGGCCATGCGCAGATGCAGCACCAGGCCCGGGGAGTACTTCGAGTACGCCGGGTCGTACGCCGGGAACCAGCAGGCGAGCACCCGCTCGGTGCGCAGCCCGAAGTGCGCGGCGAGCGGCTTGCCGTCCGCGTACAGCACCGACAGGATCCCCGCGAACGGCTCGGAGCGGGTGTGGAACAGTTGCTGCACGAGCCGGGTGATCCAGTCGTGCGCGAAGCGGTCGCTGCGCCCGGTCCTGCGGTACTGCGCGGACTTCCAGTCCATCAGGGTGCGCAGGGCGGCCGGGTCGCGCTCGTCGTGGACGTACGTCACCTCGCCCGCGTCCCGGCCGAGCTTGCGTTCCTTGGCGAGTGTGGTGCGGGTGAACTTCGGTGACTGCTCCCGCAGTTGGGCCAGGTAGGCCTCGTAGCCCCGGTCGACGTCCATGACCGGGGACGGGAAGGTGCCGGAGGCCTCCGCCTCGAACGGCTCCTGGCCCTGAACCAGGTGGTCGAACTCCCAGACGGCGAGCCCGCAGGCCCGCATCAGCTCACGGGCGTCCCAGGCGAACCCGGGCCGGTGCACCACGCCCTGGGCGTCCGAGACGCCGAGGCCGATGGCCCGGCCGACGCCGGCGGCCGATTTCTGGTAGGGGAAGAACGCGGCGGGCTCGCCGTCCTCCCGTACGACCGCGATCCGCACCCCGCGTCTGCACCGGCCCACCGCGAGCGCGAACTCCGGTGCGAGGAAAGGGTTCGCCAGCTCGGGCGATCCGTGCAGATGGGCCTTGGACTGCATCGCCGTCCACGCCGCCCGGTCGGCGGCGCTCAGCTCGCCGGGGCGGTACACGCTGATGTCCACGTCAGATGCCCTGTCCTCTCGCCGTGCGGCCACGCGGCCGCCGTACCAGAACCAGCAGGAGAACGAGGGCGCTGATCGCCGTCACGGCCACGATTCCACCGCGCACCGACCAGCGGTGCACGGCCAGCATGCCCTGGGCCACCACCATGTTGACCACGACCGAGCCCGCAACCGCGGCGACGGTACGGCCGAACGGTTCCAGCCCGCGCAGGGCTGCCGCGATGCCCGCGGCGGGCGCCGCGAGCAGGAAGAACAGCGTGAGCGGACCGCGCAGCGGCGAGTCCGAGTCGACGAGCGCGAGCACCGCGCCGCATCCCGCGACGGCCGTCGCGGCGCCCGCGAGCAGCGGTGACAGGTCCCTCCCCGGCCCTGGCCGCGCGGCGCCGTCCGATGACGCTGTTGAAGATGTCTTGATGCGTAACGTCTGCATTGGCGACTTTGCCCCCCGAAGCGCCGGATGCCGGGCTTCAATGTCGCTCAGCCGCGCGGGGGCCGTCAAGATGCGGAAGACGCTCATACCGATGGGTGGCCGACTTGGTACGGGCGTTCCCCGGAGGCCGCCGGGCCTCCGGGGAACGGTGGTTCAGATGGCGCGAGCCGGCGTTACGGCACTTACGGCACTCACGGCACTCACGGCACTCACGGCACGATCTTCAGCAGCCGGTTCGGGGAACCGCTGCCCGCGCTGGTGACCTTGCCGGTGGTGGCGCCGTTCACCAGGGCCGTGGCGACCTGGGCCGGGGTGGCCGAGGTGTGGCCCGCCAGGTAGACCGCGGCCGCGCCCGCGACGTGCGGGGTCGCCATCGACGTACCGGAGATGGTGTTCGTCGCGGTGTCGCTGGTGTGCCAGCCCGCCGTGATGGAGGAGCCGGGGGCGAAGATGTCCAGGACCGAGCCGTAGTTGGAGTAGCCGGCCTTGGCGTCGGTGCTCGTGGTGGCGCCGACGGTGATCGCCTCGCCGACCCGGGCGGGGGAGGACGAGGAGGCGGTGGTGCTGCTGTTGCCCGCCGCGACGGCGTAGGTCACGCCGCTCGCGATGGAGCGGCGCACGGCCGCGTCCAGGGTGGTGGACACCCCGCCGCCGAGGGACATGTTGGCGACCGAGGGGCCGGAGTGGTTCGCCGTCACCCAGTCGATGCCCGCGATCACGCCGGCCGTGGTGCCGGAGCCGGAGTTGTTCAGCACCCGGACCGCCACGATCTTCGCCTTCTTGGCGACGCCGTACGTACTGCCCGCGATCGTCGTGGCCACGTGGGTGCCGTGGCCGTTGCCGTCCTGGGCGACGTTGTCGCCGTCGACGGCGTCGTAGCCGTTCGCGGCGCGGCCGCTGATCTGCTGGTGGGTGATGCGCACGCCGGTGTCGATGACGTAGGCCGTCACGCCGCTGCCCGCGCTGTCCGGGTAGGTGTAGGTGCCGGACAGCGGCAGGGAGGTCTGGTCGATGCGGTCCAGGCCCCAGGGGGCGTTGGACTGCGTGGTGTCGGCGAGCCGGACGCGCTGGTCCTGCTCGACCGAGGCCACCGCCGGGTCGGCGGCGAGTCTTCTGGCCTCGGCCGCGGAGAGGGTGGCCGAGTAGCCGTTCAGCGCCGCGCCGAACGTCTTCTTGACCGTGCCGCCGTATTCCTTGACCAGACTCCTGCCCGCGCTCGAGGACGCCTTCAGGCCGGCGTCCTGCTTGAGCGTGACGATGTAGCTGTCCTTGACCGCCGTGGGGGAACCGGCGGCCAGGACCTTGCCCTCGGCCGGTGCGGCCTGGGCGGGGAGAGCGGTGAGCCCGCTCACGAGGGCGGCGGTCGCCAGGCTGGATATCGCGGCGATCCGGACCTTCTTGCTACGCAGTTGTGCCATTACGAGGGAGTCCTCCTCTTGGCGGCGCACGCCTGGGTGGGGCGCGCGTCTGTGGGGGGTGCGCGCGTAGTCGCGCGCACGGCCATGGAGCGTCGCGTTCCGCCCTACGGCTGAGTAAAGAATCAGTGGTCCATGTGTGCAGGACAAGAGACTTGACGCCCTGTCACATAGTTGTCATGCCCGCGTAATCAAGCAAGGTCGCGAATGCGCCACTGAGACAAGTTTTGGCATGGACACTTCCGGTCAACACGCGTAGTTGCTACGACGGTTGGGGCAGAGATCCTGCTAAAGGGAGGTTCCATGAGACGTTCCCGACTTGCCGTATACGTAAGCTCGCTCCTCCTCGCCGCCTGTGCCGCCCTCACCGGGGCCGGCACCGCCCAGGCGTCCCAACACGCCGCACCCGGCGGCTACGTGGCGCTCGGCGACTCCTACTCCTCCGGGCTCGGCGCGGGCAGCTACCTCTCCGCGAGCGGCGACTGCAAGCGCAGCACGAAGGCCTACCCCTACCTCTGGGCCGCAGCCCACTCACCCTCGTCCTTCGACTTCACCGCCTGCTCGGGCGCCCGAACGGGTGATGTTCTGGCGAATCAACTCACCCCGCTCAGCGCGGCCACCGCCCTGGTCTCGATCAGCGTCGGCGGCAACGACGCGGGTTTCTCCGACGTCATGACGACCTGTGTGCTCCAGTCCGACAGCGCCTGCCTCTCCCGGATCAACACCGCCAAGGCGTACGTCGACTCGACGTTGCCCGGCCGGCTCGACGGCGTCTACTCGGCGATCCGCACCAAGGCCCCCAACGCCCGCGTGGTCGTGCTCGGCTATCCCCGCTTCTACAAGCTCGGCACCTCGTGCGTCGGCCTCTCCGAGACCAAGCGGAAGGCGATCAACGACGCCGCGGACCACCTCGACACCGCCATCGCCAAGCGCGCCGCGAACCACGGCTTCGTGTTCGGCGACGTCCGCCCCACCTTCACCGGCCACGAGATCTGCTCCGGCAGCTCCTGGCTGCACAGCCTCAACTGGCTCAACGTAGGCGAGTCGTACCACCCGACGGCGGCGGGTCAGTCCGGCGGGTACCTGCCGGTGCTGACCGGCGCCGCCTGAGTGCCGATCAGAGTGTCAATCAGAGGGTGAGACAGAAGCGGAGGCCCCGTCCGACGGGGTCTCCGTCTCGCAGGTCACCGAGAACGGCACCGAGTTGGATGTCGTCCGCACCGGATCGCGGACCTCGACACTGATCTCGTTCTCGAAGCTCCCGCTGTCGTCGTTCGTGGTCACGAACGCCGTGTCCTGCCTGGTCCGGCCGCCGCCCTCCGGGAACGAGAGGGTCTTCCACCCCGCGTCCATGACCTCGCCGTCCCGCGACACCCAGCGATAGCTCACCTCCGCCGGCAGGTCGCCGACCGTGAACGTAGCCGTGAAGGCGGGCGCCTCACCCTGCGGCGGCGGACAGCTGCCGGTGTAGTCGGTGTTCGAGCCGGCGAGCGCGACCTGCACCGACTGCGGCGGGGGAGCGGTCGTGGCGCTGCTGCTCCGGCTCGGAGTGGGCTCGGGACCTCCGGTGTCCTGCGTACCGGTGGGGGTGTCGGTGGGCGCCGGCGAACTCAGCCCGGGTGTCTCGTTCTTGGTGCCGCCGCCTCCGGCCTGGTCGCCGTCGTCGCGGTTCAGCAGCGCGTACGTCAGCCCGGCGATCGCCAGTGCCAGGGCGGCGAGGCCCGCGATCAGTACGACGGCGGCGCGGCGGTCGCGGTGCGGTCCCGGGCCGGTGGTCGGGGCGGTCGTCGGCCCCGCCGCCGGGGCCGGCCGCGTCCACGGCCCGGGACCGGGTGCGGTCGGTGGGGGCTGCTGGGGCTGCGCGGCGATCGTCGGCGTGTAGGGGGATGCCTGAACGGCGTCCGCGCGAGGTGTGCCTCCCCCAGAGGGGGTACCCCCAGCGCTGATCACCCGCAGATCCTGCTCGGCGCGCTCGGCCGACAGCCGCTCGGCCGGGTCCTTGCGCAGCAGCCCCTCGATCACGGGCGTGAGCGGACCGGCCCGGTGCGGCGGCGGCAGCTCCTCGTCCACGATCGCGCGCAGGGTGCTGAGCGGGGTGTTCTGACGGAAGGGGGAGTTGCCCTCGACCGCCGCGTACAGCAGCACGCCGAGCGACCACAGGTCGGACTCCGGGCCCGGCGTGCGGCCCAGCGCCCGCTCCGGAGCCAGGAACTCGGGCGACCCGATGACCTCGCCGGTCATGGTCAGCGCGGAACTGCCCTCGACCATGGCGATGCCGAAGTCGGTGAGCACGACCCGCCCGTCGTTCGACAGCAGCACGTTGGCAGGCTTCACGTCCCGGTGCAGCACCCCGGCAGCGTGGGCGGCCCGCAGCGCGGCCAGCACCTCGGCGCCGATGTGCGCGGTGCGCTGCGGGGTGAGCGGGCCCTCGGCGTCCAGGAGCTCGGCGAGCGAGATACCGCGGACGATCTCCATCACGATCCAGGGGCGGCCGTCCTGGGTGGCCACGTCGTACACCGTCACGACGTTGCGGTTGGCGACCCTGGCCGCCGCCCACGCCTCGCGCTCCAGCCGGGCGTACATCCGCTCGACCTCGGGTCCCTGCAGTCCGGCGGGCGCGCGCACCTCCTTGACGGCGACCTCGCGGTGCAGCACCTCGTCGCGGGCGCGCCACACGGTGCCCATGCCGCCCTCGCCGAGCGGGGACAGCAGACGGTAGCGGCCCGCGATCAGACGTTCACTGCCCGGTGCTTCGGACACGGGCGCCCCCTCTTCGCATCCGCGTGATTTCTCCCCAAAAGTAGCTCAGCCGAGTGCGGATGCCGCCCCCTTGAGCACCAGTCCGGCGCCGAGCGCCACGACGACGAGCGCGGACGCCAGGGGGGCGGTCCGGCGGACCAGGGCCGTCACGGGGCTGGTCGCCCAGCGCGGGCGCTTGTCCAGCACGCGGGTGACACCGGTCCCGAGCTTGACGACCGCGAAGCCGGCCGCGGTGAGGGTGAGGGCGAGCCCGATGCCGTACGCGACGACGAGCAGGAGCCCGAACCAGGCCTGCCCCAGGGCCGCCGCGCCCACCAGCACCACCACGGCGGAGGGGCTGGGCACGAGGCCACCGGCGAAGCCGAGGAGGATCGTGCCGCGGAGGGTGGGGGCGGTGGCGTGGGTGTGGGTGAAGCCGCCGTGGGTGTGGCGTATGGGGGTGTGAGCGGTGTGGTGGTTGGGGTGGCTGGAGTGGCTGTGGTCGTGACTGTGCGGGTGGGGTTCGGCAGTGGCGTGACTGTGCGTGTGGGTTTCAGCGGCGGCGTGGCTGTGTGCGGCCGCGAGGACCAAGGGGCGCTCGGGGGCGTCGGCCGTCTGGTGTGTGCCACCGGGCTCGTCGCCGTGGCCGTGGTCGTCTGTATGCCCGTGGTCGTGTGTATGCCGGTGATCGTGTGTATGCCCGTGGTCGTGGCTGTGCCCGTGCGTATGGCCGGGCCCGTCCTCGTGCGCATGCCCGTGCCCGTGCGTGTGGCTCCGGTTGCGCCAGGCCCGTCGTACGAGGGTCAGCCCCGCGGCCGTCACCAGTGCGCCGCTCGCGATGCCCAGCCAGGTGATCACCGAGGGCGCCGCCGCCGAGCCGGCCGTGACCAGGAGGCCGAGGGCGACCACGCCGAGGGTGTGGGTGACCGTGACCGACGCGGCCAGGGGCAGGACGTCCTTCATGCGGGCCCTGCCTCCCCGGGCGGCGGCCACGGCGGCCATCAGGGTCTTGCCGTGGCCCGGTGCGAGGGCGTGCATCGCGCCGAGGGCGACGGCGATGAGGAGGGCGAGGGCGGCGAACGCGGGGGTGAGATCGTGGCGGGCCACAAGGTCGTCCAGGGCCCGGGTCCAGCGGTCGACGCCACGCGGCAGGACGGAGGCGGCGGGCGCGTCCGCCTCCTCCTCGGTCAGGGCGGGGCCGCCGGGGCGCACCCGGAGCGACGCGGCCGCGGTGTCGGCGGGGGAGGAGAGCAACTCCTCGGGGTAACTGGTCAGTTCGCGCGACAGAGACTCTTTCGGTACGTCCGACGCGGTGAGCGTCATCCGGTCGCCGCGCGCGGTGATCTCCCGCCAGCCGGGGCCGGCGTCCGCGCCCGCGCCGCGGAAGCCGAGGGTCGTCGTGTCGCCCTCGGGGAGCGGTGCGGTCAGCCGGCACTCCACGCGGAGGGTGTCGAGCCCGGCCTGACCGGGTCGCACGCGCGCGTCGCTGCGTTGAGCCGTGAGGCCGACCGTGCGTCCGTCGATGGTGAGCCCGGTGTCCTCGGCGGCCCTCGCACACCGCTGCCGGGCCCACTCGGTCATGCCCAGCTTCTTGATGTCCGGCTGGGCCTGGGTCGCGGGGATCTCGGCGAGGTCCTCGACGTGGTCGACGCGCAGTTCGCCGGGGGCGGCGACGAGACCGTCGTAGCGGTTGACGGTGAAGTTGCCGAGGGGGTGCGCGCTCGCGGTGGTGGCGGGGAGCAGCGCGAGCGCGCCGGCGGCGGCGAGGACGGCCGCGGCGGAGGCGAACAGGCGACGGGGCATCACTTGGCCGCCTCCCGCGCCTTGAGGGCCTTACCGGCCTCGCGGGCCCCGGTCGGCGAGAAGCCGGGGTTCAGCTCCAGTGCTGCCTTCAAGTGGGCGCGGCCTTCCTGTTCATGGCCCGTGGCGAGTTCGATCATGCCGCGGTGGTGGAGGAACGCGGCGTTGCGGTAGCCGGTGGCCGTGGCCCGGCGGGCGTACGGCAGGGCTTCCTCGCTGCGGCCGTTGACGTGCAGCGCCCAGGCGAGGGCGTCCGCGGTGTGCACGGTGCGGCGGCGGTCCCACTCGGCGCGGGCCGCGCGCAGGGCCGAGGCGGCGTCGCCGTGGTCGGCGGCGGCGAGCGCGGTGTCGAGGTCGGCGTTGACGCCGGCCGCGCGGGCGAGGGAGGTCCAGGCGTCGACGAGGGCGTACTGGTCGTGGGCCTTGGCACGGTCGCCTTCGCCGCCGCGGTCCTCGTACAGCTCGCCGAGTTCGACGAGCGGGCCGGGCAGGGGGTAGCGGGCGACCACGTCCTCCATGCCCTTGATCGCGGCGGCGCGGTCGCCGCTCGCGGCCTGGGCGCGGGCGCGGCCCTCCAGGGCCGGGACGTAGGTGTCGTCGGCGGCGAGGGCGCGTGCGTAGTGGTGCAGGGCGGTGGTGTGGTCGCCCTGGTTCCAGGCGAGTTGGCCGAGTGCGGTGGCGACGTACGCCACGTCTCCCGGCGCGGTGGCGGAGGCGAGCGCCTGCTCCAGCACGCGTTGGGCGGTGGCGACGTCGCCGCGCAGCTCGTGGACGTACGCGTACCGGGTGAAGACGGGGATTCCGGGCCGCCGGGTGTCCGCGAGCTCGGCGGCCTTCAACGCGTCGTCGTAACGGCCCAGTTCCACGAGGGCGTCGATACGGGAGGACAGGGCGCGTTCGCTGTAGGGGTTCTGTTCCAGGGCCTGGTCCGCGTACCTCAGGGCGTCCTCGAAGTCGTGCCGGGCGGCGGCGAGGGCGGCGCGGCCGGCCAGCGCGCGGTCGTTGTCGGGCTTCAGGTCCAGGGAGCGCTTCAGGGCGCGTTCGGCCTGCGGGTAGCGCGAGGGGTCGCCCTTGGTCCGGGCCTGCTCGACGTAGGCGAGGCCGAGGGTGGCCCAGCCGCCGAAGTCCTTCGGCTGGGCGCGGAGCTGGGACTGGAGGGCGGTGATGCTCGCGTCGAGGTCGCCACCGGCCGGCAGCTCCGGCGAGAGGGCCCCCGGCGCGGACGCGACCGCCGCGCCGCTCCCACCGTCCCGCACGGACCCGACGGCGACGGCACCGGCAGTCAGCGCAACGGCCAACAGCGCCGCACACCCGACCAGTTGGACCCCACGCCAACGCCGGCCGGCAGCCGAAACCCGCCGCACGGCAGCGACGCGCGGATCGACGGCTGGTTCGCCGGCGATCCCTGCCCGCACTCGGAGTGGCGCTTCGTCCTCGGACCTGGTTTCGGCATCGGCATCGGCTGTCGGTCCAGTTCCGGTTCCGGGCGAGGCTTCGGCCCGTGAATCGGTCTCGGACACGGGCAGGCTTTGGCTCTGCGGTTCACTGGCTTCCCGCTCGACCTCGTCCTCAGTCGCGAAGACCTTCAGCCAAGCAGCGCTTGTATCGTCCCCGTCCCGCACGGCGGGGCCCGTAGGGGCAGCCCCCGCCGCAGCCTCGTTCTCCGGGGCGCTGTCGTTCGTACGCGGGGCCATGCCTCTCCTCGATCGGCTTGCTGGGGGCGGAAGTTCTCGCGCGGAGCGGCGCGGCCCGCACCGTGGGGGATGTATGTGCGGGCCGCGCCAGTCAGTGGGGCGGGCGGCGGGGCTTCAGGCCCGGATGGGGCCAATACGCCTGACCGGGGCCCTGCGCCGGCCTTCGGTCAGACGCCCGGCAGGGCCTAGTACGCCCGGTCCCGCATCCGGCGCCACCACGTCAGGCCCGCGCCGATCAGGAGGATGCCGGCCGCGCCGGCGCCCGCGGAGGCGGCGATCAGGGTGGTGTCGTCGGAGCCGGAGGCGCCGCCGGCCGGCTGGAGCGCGTCGCCGATCTCGTTGCGGACGTCGTTGCCGCCGGTCGTGCCCTTGGCGAGCGGGCCACGTGAGCCCTCCGTCGGCAGGGCGACGTACGGGAAGGCCTTCTCGAAGTCCTTGTCGTTCTTGTCGACCGCGTCACCGAGGTCGTTCTTGGCGCCGAGCAGTTCACCCTCGACGACCTGGAGCGAGGCGTCGATCACGTCATCGGTGAGCCGACGGCCGTTCGGGAAGCCCGCGTTGTCGCCGTCGAGGACGCCGAGACGCTTGGGGTCGGCGACCGGCTTGATCGAGGTGTTCAGGCGCAGTTCCTCCGCCGGGCGCACGTGCGGCGGCTGGTTGAGGCCCTCGACGCCCTTGAGGAAGACGTCGACCAGGTCGTTGCGCGGCTCGTCCGGTGCCGGGATCTTGTAGATCGCCTCGATGAGCTTCGGCAGCTCCGGATTGGTCACGTTCTCGAGGAACTGTGCGTCGTCCCACGGCGCGGACGCGTTGAACTTGTCCTTGTCCTTCAGCGGGTTGACGACCTCGTTGACCAGCGGCATGCCCAGCCGCGACACCTGCCGGAAGTGCCCCTGCGCGTTCTTGCGCTGCGTGGTCGACCAGATGCCGACGATCGGCTGCTCGGCCGACTCGGTGAGCATGTGGGTCGGCACCTGAAGGGCGATCGAGTTGACGTTGTAGCCCTTGAGCGTGTCGTTGCCGACCTCGGTGAGGTTCCCGCCGTACAGCAGGTCGAAGACCCGCAGGTCCAGGAAGAAGGGGTCGTCGGCCTGTCCGGCGAAGGTCGTCGAGCCGCCCGGCAGCTCGTGCACCGCCTGGTCGCGCAGCTTGGCGTAGTCCGGCATGGACGCCTTGCCGACGTTCGACGGCGCCACCGGCACGTCGTCCGCGACCTTCGTCTTCGACTCCAGGTGCTGGTTCTTCAGCCGCAGCAGCTCGATGTCGTACGTCTGCGTGATGTTCAGGTCGGGGTCGTCCAGGCTCTCGACCGGCCCGGTGTTGTACAGGAACGTCTTGTCGTTCTTGACGTGCGTCTCGAAGGTGAAGCGGTACAGCAGCTCGCCCTGCGCGTCACCGTTGTTGTCGATGTGGATGTCGTACTGCGCGTCCTCGGCGAACGTGAAGAAGTTGGGCCCGCCCGCCGGTTCCTCCATGGGGATCCAGTTGGCCACGATCGTCGTGGTGTCGGGCTTGTCCGGGCTGACGAACGCGTACACGTCCGTGTTGTCGTACTGGGGCTGCCCCGAGATCAGCGGGGCCTCCCGGTGGCTGGAGGCGCTGGCCGCCCCCGGTTGCAGCGCGGCCACGCCGGCGGCTGCGAGCCCGCCTGCGGCCAGCGCACCACATATGAGGGTCGCGATGCTCCTGCGTCCCGCGCCGCTCCTGGAGATAGCTGTCATGCCGTCCGTCCTCCGTGCCAACTTGCCTGACGCGGGGGATTCGGAACGGGGGCCGGGCCGGATTGGTCGAATCTCAAAACTCTTTTCCTCGCTGCTGGACCCGCGTTTTCGGCCCGCTGATCCGTAACCCCATCCGGAGGTGTGTTCGTTGCGAATACCTCGTGGGACGGGACGGGCCGGGTGCGGCTTGCGGAGAGGGGGAGACGGTTTGGATGCGGACCAGCTTCTAGTACTCGTGGCAGGCGGCGACCAGAAGGCATTCGAGGACCTGTACGGCCTGGTGTCCGGGCCGGTGTTCGGGCTCGTCAGGCGGGTCGTACGGGATCCGGCGCAGTCGGAGGAGGTGGCGCAGGAAGTGCTGCTGGAACTCTGGCGGTCCGCCGCGCGGTTCGATCCGGCGCGGGGCAGCGCCATGTCGTGGATCCTCACCCTCGCCCACCGCCGGGCCGTCGACCGGGTGCGCAGCGCCCGCGCGGCCGGCGAGCGCGAGCAGCGGGAGGCACTGCGCGCCAACCAGCCGGCCTTCGACCAGGTCACCGAGGAGGTCGAGGCCGGCCTCGAACGCGAGTGGGTGCGCCACTGCCTCGACCGGCTCACGGACCTGCAGCGCCAGTCGGTCACGCTCGCCTATTACGAGGGCTACACGTACCGTGAGGTGGCCGAGCGGCTCTCCCTGCCGCTGGGCACGGTCAAGACGCGGATGCGCGACGGGCTGACCCGGATGCGTGAGTGCCTGGGAGGTGTCGCATGAGCCTCTTCCGCCGCGAGGACCTCCACTCCCTCGCCGCGCCCTACGCCCTCGACGCCCTGGAACCCGCCGAGCGGGTCCGCTTCGAGAGGCACCTCAAGGACTGCGCCGTCTGCGCCGTCGAGGTGCGGGCCCTGTCCGAGGACGCCGTCCGGCTCGCCTGGTCGACGGCAGCGCCGCCGCCGGCCGCGCTGCGCGACCGCGTCCTGTCCGCCGTACGCACGATTCCGCAGGAGCCCGGCCCGCAGCAGGAACCGGCACGCGCGCGTACGCCCCAGCTGCCGCCTCATGTGTGGGGCGCCGAGCCTCCGCCGCGCCCCCGTGAGCGGCGGCGGATCCCCCTCTTCGTGCCCTTCGCGACCGCCACCGCCGCCGCGGCCCTCGTCGTCGCCTCCCTGTTCGCCGTCCAGGCCGGTCAGACGCAGGACGAGCTGGACGCGCAGCGGGCCCAGGCACGTGAGATCGCCCACGTTCTCGCGGCCCCCGACGCCCGGGCGACGAGCGGGCAGGACAACCGCGGCCGCAGTATCGGAGTGATCGCCTCCGCATCGGAGGGGAGCGCGGTCGTCACCCTGAGCGGATACGGCGACCTGCCGAGCGATCGAGTGCACCAACTGTGGCTGATGCGCCCCGACGCGCAACCGCGCTCCCTGGGCCTCTTCGACGGCGACACGCCCTTGGTGGCGTCCGATCTGAACAAGTCGGCCACGTCACTCGCTGTGACCGTAGAGCCCGACGGCGGATCGGCGCAGCCCACTACCCAGCCGGTTGTCCAACTCGCCCTGGAATCGGTTGGATTCGGAGAATGATCGACGAGGGGGCGGCGGGGAGTCGTCAACCGCCTTACGGGGAAGGTGAATCCTGTGACCGCGATACACGAGTGCCCCGAGGGGACGATAGGGTTACCCTGCCCGGGCCGGGTGGACTCGTACGGGTGGGGAGTGACATGGAACAGATAACAGTGCGCAGCAGGGCACGGGTCCCTGCGATCACCTGCGGGAGCAGCGCGACCAGTTCGCGCCTCGATCGCCATCTCTCGGTGCTCGGGGGTCCCGCCGTCCCTCAGGGAGAGACGGCCGAGGCGACCTCGCTGATGCAGGAGCTGACCGCTCGTGACACCACGCAGAACCGCAGTGACAGGGGCAAGCGCGTGAGGCGGGTCTCGCTCTTCGCGCCGCTGCGCCGGCTGCGCCGTTCGCTGTTCGGCGGACGCTGAGCGACACCGGCGTTCCACAGGGCAGTCCCCAAGGGCCCGCACTCGGGTCGATCGCCACGCCGTTCCGGTGCGGCGCTGCACTCTCGCCGTCCGTCATCCCCACGGCACGCAGCGACGCACCGGCGCGACGCCCCGAGCGCGGGCACGTCCCCCCGCCCTCTCACCTGGGCACTCCTCACCCACGTGCCCAACACCGCTTTCCCCGCGACCGTTGACGAGCCGCCTGTCGGTGCCGGTTCACCGCTCGCCGTGCGCGTACCGGCGCACAGCCGACGGAACGAACACGGCGAGCAGCACCGCACACCAGGCCAGCGACCCGGCGACCGGATGCGCCACCGGCCAGGCCGCCCCCTCCGGCACCGGCGCGTTCCCGAACAGGTCCCGCAGGGCCGTGGTCACCGCGCTGATCGGATTCCACTCGGCGACCGTGCGCAGCCAGCCCGGCAGCCCCTCGGTCGGGATGTAGGCGTTGGACAGCAGCGGCAGCAGGAAGGTCGCACCGCCCAGCTGGCCCGCGGCCTCCTCGTTCCGGGTGAGCAGGCCGAGGAAGATCCCGACCCACGTGGTCGCGAACCGGAACAGCAGCAACAGGCCGAAGGCCCCCGCCGCGTCGAGCGCGCTCCCCTCGATCCGCCAGCCCACCGCGAGGCCGACCAGCACGAAGGGCACCGTCCCGGCCGCCGTGACGACCAGGTCCGCGGCCGCCTGCCCGAGCGGTACGGCCGCCCGGCTCACCGGCAGCGTCCGGAAGCGGTCCATCACCCCCCGGTGCGTGTCCTGGGCCGCCTGGAACATCCCGGTCATGATCCCGTTCGCGGCGGTCGCCACCAGCAGCCCCGGTACGAGGAACGAGCGGTACTCCTCGCCCGGCATCGCGAGGGCGCTGCCGAAGACGTAGCCGAAGAACAGCAGCATGCTGACCGGCATGGTCTGGGTCAGGATCAGCAGGCCCGGGTTGTTGCGCAGCCGCAGCAGCTGGCGGCCCAGCATGGCGGTTCCGTCGTACGCCAGTTCGGTCATGCCGCACGCTCCTTGTGGTCCGGGGTGGCATCTTCCGTGAGCTGGAGGAACACGTCGTCGAGGGTCGGCGGGCGCAGGCTCGCGTCGAGCAACGGCACGCCGGCTGCGTCCAGTTCGCGCACCAGGCGGGGGAGCGTGAGCGTCGGGTCCCGGGTGACCGCGGCGACGGCGTTCCGGTCGCGGTCGAAGGCCGGTTCCGCGCCGGTGAGCTGATCGAGGACGCCCGCCGCCTTCGCCATCACGTCCGCGTCCGCGACGACCACCTCGACGTGGGCGCCGATGAGCGCCTTGAGCTGGGCCGGAGAGCCGGTGTGCGCGACCCGTCCCCGGTCCACCAGGGCGATGTCGTCGGCGAGCTGGTCGGCCTCCTCCAGGTACTGCGTGGTCAGCAGTACGGTCGTACCGTCCGCGGTGAGCTCGCGCACCGCGGCCCAGATCAGGTTCCGGCTGGCCGGGTCGAGTCCGGTGGTCGGCTCGTCCAGGAACAGCACCTCGGGGCGGCGGATCAGGCTCGCCGCCAGGTCCAGTCGGCGCCGCATCCCGCCCGAGTAGGTGGACGCCGGCCGGTCGGCGGCCTCCGCCAGGCCGAAGCGGTCGAGGAGCTCCCCGGCCCGCTCGGCGGGCCCCCGCACCCGGTGCAGCCGGGCGAACAGCCGCAGGTTCTCGCGTCCGGTGAGGTCCCCGTCGACCGAGGCGTACTGCCCCGTGACGCCGATCCTGCGGCGGACGGCCGCCGCCTCGCGCACGAGGTCGTGCCCGGCGATCCGCGCGGACCCGGCGTCCGGCCGCAGCAGCGTGGTGAGCAGTCGTACGGCCGTGGTCTTGCCCGCCCCGTTCGGCCCGAGGACTCCGCAGACCGTGCCCGTCGCCACCGCGAGGTCCAGCCCGCGCACGGCGTGGACGGCGCCGAAGCGCTTCTCCAGACCTTCACTAAGTACAGCGTACGTAGAAGTCATGCCTCGACCATAGCGCACTACGTACGCTGTACGTAACTAGGATGGTGGCCGAGGTGATGATCGATGACGGGCCGACCGGCCGTACCCGAAGTGATCTGGGCGCGTCCCGAGCGGACGGGCCGGGGGCCGAAGCCGGCGTTCACACGAGCGGACATCGCGGCGGCGGCCGTGCGGATCGCGGACGCGCAGGGGCTGGACGGCGTCTCCATGCGGCATGTCGCGGCCGAACTGGGCTGCGGAACGATGTCGCTGTACAACTACGTACCGCGCAAGGAGGACCTGTACGAGCTGATGCTCGACGCCGTGGGCGCCGAGCACGAGTTCAGCGAGCCCTCGGGCGACTGGCGTGCCGACATGCTCCGCAACTGCCATGAGACCCGGACCATCATGCGCCGCCACCCGTGGGTGCCGCGCCTCATGGCGGGCGTCTACGGCTTCAGCCCCAACACCCTGCGCTATCTGGAGCACTGCCTGGCCTGCCTCGAACCGCTCGAGCTCCCGTACAGCACGAAGATGGAGATGGTCGCGTTGCTCAACGTCGTCGTGACGACGTACACCGCGAACGAACTCGCCACTGCCGAGCGCACCCGCTCCATGCCCTGGTCCGAGGAGGAGGAGAACGCGGCCCGTATGGCCTATCTCGGCAGCCAGGTGGCCACCGGCGCCTATCCGCGACTGGCGGCGGCCTTCATGGAGGACGCGGGGCCGATCGACCTGGAGGCGGTGTTCGAGCGGGCGCTCCATCGGGTCATGGACGCCCACGAGCTCAGGGGCTAGGGCCCTAGAGGCCAGGGCCCTAGATCAGAGCGAACTGGCCTTCCGGGCCTTCCTCGTGGTGGTCGAGGACGGACGCCGGCCTGCGTGCCGCCTCCGGTGCCGGCAGCACGCCCGCCTTGCGCAGCTCCTGCGCCGTGATCGGGGCCGTCACTGTCAGCTCCTCCTGCCGCGGCCCCAGTGCCGCCAGCAGTGCCAGCACCGTGATCAGCTCCAGCAGTTCCGACGTCCACGCCTGCGGCCAGGTCGCCGGGTGGATCGCTGCCAGGGTGCCGGGGACGGGTTCGGCGGTCCGCGACGTGAACCAGTCCTCCAGCACCCGTGTTCCGCTCACCTCGAAGTCCCAGGACTCCGGCGGCACCGGGGAGATGCGGCCCTCGTCGATATGGAGGGTCTCCTCGTCGCGGTCGTAGTGCAGGGTCAGGGGGCGGGTGGGCAGAGGGGCGCGGACGTAGGGGCGGCGGCCGCCGGGGAGCTTGGGGCGGTCGCCGTTGCGGCGCATCAGCCAGAGGGTGCGGTGGCCGAGTTCGACCCCGTGGGCCCAGAGTTCGGGGTCCTCGGTGAGAGGGACGGTGAGGTCGGGGCGTGTTGCCGTGACGGCCCAGGCCAGGAGGTCCGGCGGGGTGGGGGAGAGGCCGAGGCGGGCCGTCAGGTGGTCCAACAGGCCTGGTGCGAGGTTGGGTTCCGTGCCGCCGGGGCGGCGGTAGAGGGGGTGGACGCGGCCGGGGCGGAGCAGGGGGAGCAGGGAGGTCGCCAGCAACACGGGGCCGGGGCTGCCGGGTGTCTCCGTGACGAAGATCTGGTGCTCGTCCGCCACCCGCCACAGCTCGGGCCGGGCCGCGTCGATCAGCCGGTGGTCGGGGATCAGCCACTGCTCGTCGAAGGGTGCGTGCAGGACCCGTACGGGCTCGGGGCAGGGGCCCGTCGCGCGGACCAGCTTCTCCGTGCCGCCGGACCGGCCCGGCAGCTGCCCCACCGCCGAGCGCAGCGTGCGTGAGCGCGTCGGTTCGAAGAGGGCCTCGCGGTCCGGCCCCTCCGCCTTCATCAGGGCGTCCCAGCGGGCCTTGAGGGATGCCGGGTCGGGGCCCGTCGGCCACCCCCGGCCGAGCCGCGGCGGTGCGACGGACCACGGCATGAGGTCCGCCAGCAGCGGAGCGTCGTCGTGCGTCACGCTGGGCATCGTACGACGTACCGCCGACAGGCAGTGGGGGCCACCGGTGTCAGGTGGCGTCCAGGGTCACCGTGAAGGAGAAGCGGTCGCCCCGGTAGTGGATGACCGCCGCGTCCAGCACTCGCCCCTCCGTGTCGTAGGTGACGCCCGTGTAGTGCAGGATCGGGCTGAGGAGCGGGACTTGGAGGAGCCGGGACGTCTCCGGGTCCGCCAGCCGGGCCTGAACGGTGTCGGTGATGCGGCTGATGTCCGCCCCGACGACATCTCTGAGCACCTTGGTCATCGGCCAGCGGAGCAGGTCGTCCAGGTCGATGCGGGCGGCCAGTTCGGGGCGGACGTAGTTGCGGGCGTGGTTGGTGGGCTCGCCGGTCTTCTCGTCGCCGCGCAGGCGGTGGTACGTGGCCACCTCGGCGATGTCCGGGAAGTACTCGGCGAGTTCGGCGGGCACCGGTCCCTTGCCGTGGTCGAGCAGCTGGGTCGCCATGCCGGACTGCTGGGCCACGATCGCGTCCACCGAGCCGAGCAGCCGCACGGGGGCGCCTCTGCGGGCGTCCGGCTCGATGAAGGTGCCGCGGCGGCGGTGGCGCGTGATCAGGCCCTCGTCCTCCAGCTCCTTAAGCGCCTGGCGCATGGTCAGCACGCTGACTCCGTAGTGGCCCGCCAGCTGCTCCTCGGTGGGCAGGCGCAGCGGGTCCTGGGGCGAGCGGCCGAGGATCGAGGCGCGCAGCGACTGCGACACCTGGTACCAGAGCGGCAGCTTGCGGTTCAGGACGATCGAGTCCGGGGCGAAGGAGGTCACGGGCCATCCGTACCGGTAGGGAATCTTCCGTGCAAGGGGTGGACTCCGGGGTGGGCTCCGGGGCGGACTCCTCAGGGCGAGGGGCGGAAGTGGCGCTGAAGGCCCTCCCACACGTCGTCGTAGCGCTGTTGCAGGTGCTCCGCCCGGGCCGCGTGCGGGGTCAGCGTCACCGGCCAGCGGGTCTCGAACATGAAGGCAAGGCCGTCGTCGACCTTCTGCGGCTTCAGTTCGGCGGCGCTCGCGCGATCGAACGTCTCCCGGTCCGGGCCGTGCGCCGACATCATGTTGTGCAGCGAGCCGCCGCCCGGCACGAAGCCCTCCGCCTTCGCGTCGTAGGCGCCCTCGATGAGGCCCATGTACTCGCTCATCACGTTCCGGTGGAAGTACGGCGGCCGGAAGGTGTCCTCGCCCACCAGCCAGCGCGGCGCGAAGACCACGAAGTCGACGCTCGCCAGGCCCGGGGTGTCCGAGGGGGACGTCAGCACCGTGAAGATCGACGGGTCGGGGTGGTCGTAGGAGATGGTGCCGATCACATTGAAACGGCGCAGGTCGTAGACGTACGGCACATGGTTGCCGTGCCAGGCGACCACGTCGAGCGGTGAGTGGTCGTAGACGGCCGTCCAGAGGTTGCCGCAGAACTTGTTCACCACCTCCACCGGGCCCTCGACGTCCTCGTACGCGGCGACCGGCGCCTGGAAGTCGCGGGCGTTGGCGAGGCCGTTGGCGCCGATGGGGCCGAGGTCGGGGAGGCGGAAGGGGGCGCCGTAGTTCTCGCACACATAGCCGCGCGCAGCCGGGCTCCGCCCGCCACCGGAAGCGGTGTCCAGCAGCTCCACACGGAAGCGCACTCCACGCGGGATCAGCGCCACATGTCCCGGCTCCACATGCAGCAGCCCGAACTCCGTGCGCAGCAGCAGCCCGCCGCGCTCCGGCACGATCAGCAGCTCACCGTCGGCGTCGCTGAAGACCCGGTCCATGGAGGCGTTGGCGTGGTAGAGGTGCACGGCCATGCCGGAACGCTGCGTCGCGTCGCCGTTGCCGCCGAGGGTCCACAGGCCGGCGAGGAAGTCGGTGCCTTCCACCGGTTCCGGCAGGGGGTTCCAGCGCAGCCGGTTCGGGTCGGGCACGGACTCCGTGAACGGGGCCGTACGGATCCAGCCGTTGTGCGTGTGGGTGAACGCCGGGTGCGCTGCCGACGGGCGGATGCGGTACAGCCACGAGCGGCGGTTGTGGGCCCGCGGCTCGGTGAACGCCGTACCGCTGAGCTGCTCCGCGTACAGACCGAGGGGCGCGCGCTGCGGCGAGTTGCGGCCCTCGGGCAGTGCGCCCGGAACGGCCTCGGAACTGTGCTCGTTGCCGAAACCGGAGAGGTAGGTCAAGGCCTCGGCTGTCTTCCGCGCGTCCCCGCTCATGGTCGCTCCCTTGCGGTCTTATTCCTATGCTCCACCGTAGGATTGCGTTTTCCCGGACGCAAGAGGAGCAGCAGGGGGCAGGAAGGGGCGAGAACCGGCCGCGGGCTCCTCCTGACTAGGGGGTCCTGGCTGAGGAGGACCTCCTCTTGGAGGACGACGGGAGGCGGCCGGAACCCGACTCCAGGGGGATTCGACGGGTCGCACCGGTGTTCTAGGCTCCCCGGCATGTCGTGGACGCGGGGACTCCTTGCCGCGCTCGCGGTCTGTGTCCTGCTGCTGACCGGATCCGTGAGCTGCGGTTCCGGCGATGCGCCGAAGCAGGAAGAGAACGCCTCCCCCTCGCCGGTGGGGAAGGTCCTCGACGACACGGACCACGAAGGGCGCCACTTCCGTGAAGTGAAAGAAGAGGACGCGCCCGACGTCGGCGTCGAAGTGCAGCCCGGCGCCGACGACAGCTGGAAGGTCCGGCTGACCGTCCGCAACTTCCGCTTCACGCCCGCCGGCGCCAAGCCCAAGGCCGTGCCCGGACGCGGTGTCGCCCGTCTCTTCGTGGACGACCGCCCCGTCACCGGCCTGCGCACGTCCGAGTACCGCCTCTCGGGCCGCTACGTCCCGCACGGCACGCACCAGGTCACCGTGCGGCTGTACGCCGACGACGGCACGGTGTGGGCCGTGGACGGCGAGCCGGTCGAGAGCACGGCGGACATCACGGCCTCGGAGCCGGAACCCGCCGGGACCGTGAACCCCGCGACGAGCGCGTCAGGCACCCGTCCGCGTACCGAGGGGCAAGCTTCCCCGGGCCCCGATGGAGAGGCATCATGAAGCCCGTGCCCCCAGCGACATCGCTTCGCCGAGCGCCGGTGCAGCGGCGCAGCGCCGAACGGCTCACCAGGATCCTCGACGCGTGCGCCGACCTGCTCGACGAGGTCGGCTACGACGCCCTGAGCACCCGGGCCGTCGCCCTGCGTGCCGACGTGCCCATCGGCTCGGTCTACCGCTTCTTCGGCAACAAGCGCCAGATGGCCGACGCCCTCGCCCAGCGCAACCTGGAGCGCTACACCGTGCGCGTCACCGAGCGCCTCGAGGAGACCGGCGACGCGGGCTGGCGCGCGGCGGTGGACGCCGTGCTCGACGAGTACCTCGCCATGAAGCGCACCGCGCCCGGCTTCTCCCTCGTCGACTTCGGCAACCAGATCCCGGTCGGCACCCGTCACGCCGAACCCAACCACCGCGTCGCCGACCGCCTCACCGACCTCCTCTCCGGCTACCTCGACCGCGCACCGGACGAGGACCTGCGCCGCGTCTTCCTGGTCGCCGTGGAGACCGCCGACACCCTCGTCCACCTCGCCTTCCGGGTGACTCCGGAGGGCGACGAGAAGATCATCGAGGAGACGCGGCAGATGCTGCGGGCGTATCTGGCGCGGGTGCTGGACTGACAGCGCGCGGCGCTCGGTGCGTGCCTCTCAGTGCGCGCCTACGCGCCTCTCGGTACGTGCCTCTCGGTACGTGCCTTTCGGTACGTGCCTTTCGGTACGCGGCTTCGGGTATCCGTGCCGAGCGACCCCTCGCATCCGTCCATACCGGTCGGTATGCTCGGTCGAGTCTGTGCGTCACCGTAGCCGCCACCCTCCGGGAGGACCCGTGCCCACCACCGACTCCCGCACCGCCTTGCGCATCTGCCCCCTCTGCGAGGCCACCTGCGGACTGACCCTCACCATCGAAGGCAGCCGTGTGACCGGCGCCCGCGGTGACCGGGACGATGTGTTCAGCCGTGGGTTCATCTGCCCGAAGGGCGCCTCCTTCGGAGCCGTCGACGGCGACCCCGACCGGCTGCGCGGCCCGCTCGTGCGCAAGGACGGGGAGCTGCGGGAGGCCACCTGGGAGGATGCCTTCGACGCGGTCGCCGCCGGGATCCGGCCCGTCGTCGAGCGGTACGGCCCGCACTCCGTCGGTGTCGTCCTCGGCAACCCCAACGTGCACACCATGGCCGGCGCCCTCTACCCGCCCGTGCTCCTCGCCGGACTCGGCACCCGCAGCATCTTCACCGCCTCCACGGTCGACCAGATGCCCAAGCACGTCTCCAGCGGGCTGCTCTACGGCGACGCCAACGCCATCCCCGTACCGGACCTCGACCGCACCGACCACCTGCTGCTCCTCGGCGCCAACCCCCTGGAATCCAACGGGAGTCTGTGCACCGCCCCCGACTTCCCCGGCAAGCTCAAGGCGCTCAAGGCGCGCGGTGGCACCCTCACCGTCATCGACCCCCGCCGCACCCGCACCGCCAAACTCGCCGACCGGCACCTCGCGATCCGCCCCGGCACCGACGCCCTGCTGCTCGCGGCGATGGTCCATGTGCTCTTCGAGGAAGGCCTCGTGGAGCTCGGCGCGTTGGCCCCACATGTGCAAGGTCTCGACGAACTCAGGGCATCCGTACGGGACTTCACCCCGGAAGCCGTCGCACCGGCCTGTGACGTGGACGCCTCCGTCACCCGTACCCTCGCCCGCGAACTCGCCGCCGCCCCCACCGCCGCCGTGTACGGCCGCATCGGCAGCTGCACGGTTCGCCACGGCACCCTCGCCAGCTGGCTCGTCGACGTCCTCAACATCCTCACCGGCAACCTCGACCGCCCCGGCGGCGCCCTCTTCCCGCAGGCCGCCACCGACAAGACGCCCCGCCCGGCAGGCCCGGGCCGCGGGTTCGCGCTCGGCCGCTGGCGCTCCCGGGTCGGTCAACATCCGGAGGCCAAGGGGGAGTTGCCGATCTCGGCCCTGGCCGAGGAGATCGACACCGCCACCGACGAGGGCGAGCCGGTCCGGGCGCTCGTCGCCGTCGCCGCCAACCCCGTCCTGTCCGCCCCCGACGGCGACCGGCTCGACAAAGCCCTCCACTCGCTCGACTTCATGGTCAGCGTCGACCCGTACCTGAACGAGACCTCGCGCCACGCCCATGTCGTCCTGCCCCCGCCGCCGCCCGCCCAGAGCCCGCACCACGACTTCGCCTTCAACACCCTCGCCGTCCACAACCAGGTCCGCTACACCCGCCCCGCCGTCCCCCTGGAACCCGGCCGCATGGCCGAGACCGAGATCCTCGCCCGCCTGATCCTGGCCGCGACCGGCATGCACGGCGCCGACCCGGCCGCCGTCGACGCGATGGTGATCGACCAGAGCCTCGGCAAGGCGGTCAAGGAACCGCACTCCCCGGTGCACGGCCGCGACCCGCGCGAACTCGCCGCACAACTCACCGGCGACAACGGCCCCGAGCGGCGGCTGGACATGATGCTGCGCCTCGGCCCCTACGGCGACGGCTTCGGCGTACGACCGGACGGGCTGAGCCTGGAGAAACTGCTGGCCCACCCGCACGGCATCGACCTCGGGCCGCTGCGGCCGCGCCTGCCCCAGCAGCTGAAGACCAGGAGCGGCAAGGTGGAGCTGCTGCCGCAGCCGATCGCCGACGACCTGCCCCGCCTCCGGCGGGCCCTGCACGAACGCCCCGCCGGCTTCGTCCTCGTCGGCCGCCGCCATCTGCGCTCCAACAACAGCTGGATGCACAACGTGCCCGCCCTCACCGGCGGCAGCAACCGCTGCACCGTGCACATCCACCCCGAGGACGCCGAACGGCTGGGCATACGGGACGGGGCGCCCGTGCGCGTGAAGGGCGCCGGGGGAGAGGTCACCGCCCCGGCCGAGGTCACCGACGGCGTGCGCCGGGGCGTGGTGAGCCTGCCGCACGGCTGGGGCCACGACCGGCCCGGCACCCGGCTGAGCCACGCCTCCGCCGACCCCGGCGTCAACGTCAACCAGCTCCTCGACGGCACCCTGCTCGACCCGCTGTCCGGCAACGCGGTTCTCAACGGCGTGCCCGTCGAACTGGCCGCCGTATCCGCCGTCGAAGCCGCCCCCGTGGCCGAAAAGCTCAGCCCTCTGACCTGAGCAAAGCGCTGACCTGGAATTTTGCGCTTATTGCTCGCATGTCAACGTCTTGTTAACGCCGCTTGACGCGACCTAACGTCATCGCACCGCCGGCCCTGGTGGGAGTTCAAGGGCGAACGTTAGGTATCCACTCATGCTGACCATCCTCGGCTTCACCATGATCGCGACCTTCCTGGTCCTGATCATGCTGAAGAAGATGTCGCCGATCGCGGCGCTCGTGCTGATCCCCGCACTGTTCTGTGTGTTCGTCGGCAAGGGCGCCAACCTCGGTGACTACGTCATCGACGGCGTCACCAGCCTCGCCCCCACCGCGGCGATGCTCATGTTCGCGATCGTCTACTTCGGTGTGATGATCGACGTCGGCCTCTTCGACCCGATCGTGCGCGGGATCCTGAAGTTCTGCAAGGCCGACCCGATGCGGATCGTCGTGGGCACCGCCGTGCTCGCCGCGATCGTCTCGCTGGACGGCGACGGCTCGACCACCTTCATGATCACCGTCTCCGCCATGTACCCGCTGTACAAGCGCCTGAAGATGAGCATGGTCGTGATGACCGGTGTCGCCGCCATGGCCAACGGCGTGATGAACACCCTGCCCTGGGGCGGCCCCACGGCCCGCGCCGCCACCGCCCTCAAGCTGGACGCCAGCGACATCTTCGTCCCGATGATCCCGGCCCTCGCCGTCGGCCTGCTCGGTGTCTTCGTGCTCTCGTACGCGCTCGGTCTGCGCGAGCGCAAGCGGCTGGGCGTGCTCACGCTGGACGAGGTGCTCGAGCCGGAAACCGAGACCGTTCTCGTGGGCGCGGGCGGCTCCGGCGACAAGAAGACCCCTGTGCGCACCGCCGGCTCCGGCTCCGGCGCCGACGCGGACGCGGACGCGCCGCAGGACACCGAGAAGGAGGACGACGGCTTCCAGGGCCTCGACCCCCACCGGGCCACCCTGCGCCCCAAGCTCTACTGGTTCAACGCGCTGCTCACGGTCATTCTGCTCACCGCCATGATCATGGAGTGGCTGCCGATCCCGGTGCTGTTCCTGATCGGCGCCGCGCTGGTGCTCACGGTGAACTTCCCGCACATCCCCGACCAGAAGGCCCGCATCGCCGCCCACGCCGAGAACGTCCTCAACGTGTCCGGCATGGTCTTCGCCGCCGCCGTCTTCACCGGCGTCCTCCAGGGCACCGGCATGGTCGAGCACATGGCCAAGTGGATGGTGGACGTCATCCCCGAGGGCATGGGCCCGCACATGGCCCTCGTCACCGGCGTGCTGAGCCTGCCGCTGACGTACTTCATGTCGAACGACGGCTTCTACTTCGGCGTCCTGCCGGTGCTCGCCGAGGCGGGCGCGGCACACGGCGTGTCCCCGCTGGAGATCGCCCGCGCCTCGCTGGTGGGCCAGCCGCTGCACATGTCGAGCCCGCTCGTCCCGGCCGTGTACGTCCTGGTCGGCATGGCCAAGGTCGAGTTCGGCGACCACACGCGGTTCGTGGTCAAGTGGGCGGCCCTCACATGCCTCATCATCCTCGGGGCAGGGATGCTCTTCGGGATCATCTGAACATTCGCCCGAAGAACGGTCGTCCGAACACTCGACGGAGGATTCGATCATGGGGCCCGGTGGGAACCGCGGCTGGCTGCTCCGCCTCGTCATCGCCTTCAGCTTCGCGCAGGGGGCGGTGTCGATGGCCCGGCCCGCCGTCTCCTACCGGGCCCTCGCGCTGGGCGCGGACGAGCGGGCGATCGGTGTGATCGCGGGTGTGTACGCGCTGCTCCCGCTGTTCGCCGCCGTACCGCTGGGCCGCCGCACCGACCACGGCCGTTGCGCGCCCCTGCTGCCCGTCGGCGTGGTCCTGATATCCGGCGGCTGCGCCCTGAGCGGTATCGCGGGCTCCCTCTGGGCGATGGCGATCTGGAGCGGTGTGATGGGCCTCGGCCATCTCTGCTTCGTGATCGGCGCCCAGTCGCTCGTCGCCCGCCAGTCCGCCCCGCACGAACAGGACCGCAACTTCGGCCACTTCACCATCGGCGCCTCCCTCGGCCAGCTGGTCGGCCCGATCGCGGCGGGCGCACTGATCGGCGGCCCCGACATGGCGGGCACCAGCGCGCTCGCCCTCGTCGTGGCGGGGGCGGGAGGGGCGGTCGCGTTCACGTCGCTGTGGCGCATAGAGCATCGCGATACGGCGGCCAAGTCCCGTAAGGCACAAGGCGAACGCGTCCCCGTCCAGCGCATCCTGCGCGCCCGGGGGGCGCCCGCGGGCATCTTCATCAGCCTCTCCGTGCTGTCCGCGACCGACATCCTCACCGCCTACCTCCCGGTGGTCGGCGAGGACCGGGGCATCGCCCCGTCCGTGATCGGCGTACTGCTGAGCCTGCGTGCGGCGGCCACGATCGCCTGCCGCCTGGTGCTCACGCCCCTGCTGCGGCTGCTGGGCCGGGCCCTTCTCCTCACCGTGACCTGTCTGCTGGCGGCCGTGCTGTGCGCGGGCATCGCGCTGCCGGTTCCGGTGTGGGCGCTGGCCCTGATCCTCGCCGTCCTCGGCTTCTGCCTCGGTGTCGGGCAGCCGCTGTCCATGACGACGGTCGTCCAGGCGGCCCCCGACGGCGCCCGTTCCACGGCCCTCGCACTGCGCCTGACCGGCAACCGCCTCGGCCAGGTCGCCGCGCCCGCCGCGGCCGGCCTGGTCGCGGGGGTCGCGGGCGTGGCGGCGCCGTTCGTGATGCTGGGGGCGTTGCTGCTGGTGTCCTCGGGGATCGCGCTGCGGTCGGGGCGGCCCGCGGTGGGAGACGGTGAGGCGGAGAGTGGCGAGACGGGGGACGGTGAGGCGCCGGGTGGCGAGGCGTCGGATGGCGGGGCGCCGGGTGGCGAGGCGTCGGATGGCGGGGCGCCGGGTGGCGGGGCGCCGGGTGGCGAGGCGTCGGATGGCGGGGCGCCGGGTGGCGAGGCGTCGGATGGCGGGGCGCCGGGCGGGGGGCGTCGCTTCCGGCCGTCATTGAGCCGGAAGAGCGATGTCTGACGGTTCGTAGGGCGCTGCTCCCACTGTCTGCGGGGCAAATGTGACATTGAGTCAGATAGCAGTGAGATTCGTATGAAAAGCATCTGATTCGGAGGGTCCCGTATGCCGACCTCGTCCCGTCCGCGCAGAGCCGCCCTACTGACGGCGCTCACCGTCGGCGGAGCCCTGTTCCTCAGCGCGCCGAACGCCGTCGCCCAACCCGGGCACAACGGAGACGTCAACGTCCACATGGCGGGTACCGCCTCCGCCGCCCGGCTCAACGAGCCCAAGATCTGCAAGTTCTACCTCGACGCCTTCAACTTCGACGTCGCTGAGGGCATCAACTGGACCATCGAGCCGCAGACCGCGCAGGCCCCCGCCAACGCCACGCTCTCCGGCGTCGTCACGCTCGCCAATGGAGCGGGCGTCTCGGGCAATCTGATGCTGCCCGTCGGCCGGTACAGGCTGAACTGGACGGTCGTCGACCAGCCGGCGGTCCCGCGCAAGACCAAGCTGTTCAATGTGGACTGCTCGGACCGGGTGGCGGGCGTCCTCGGCCCCAACGGCGGTCCGGCCGCCGGTGGCGGCGGTCTCGCCCGGGCCGAGGCCTACACGCCGGTCGCCGGCGCGGCGGCGGTGGGGGTGGCCGCGGTCGGCGGGGCGGTGTGGTTCCGGCGGCGTCGCATCAATGGCGCGGCGTAGACGCCGCAGGCCCTGGTACCGGACGCGCGCCTACCGCCTGGCGAGAACCGCCGTACTGACCGCATCCCTGGTGGCGGGCGGCGTCTGGTGCTCCCAGGACGAGGAGCCCGGCGGAGCGGCCACGACCGCTCAGCCGGGCCCCTCCGGGGGGTCGGACCCCCGCGTCGACGCACGAGGCGCACCACGGCAACGACCGGCGAGCGGCACCGGCGCGCAGGGTGCGCCGCCCGACGGGCGCGGGGTCAGCGGGCTCGGAACAGAACAGGCGCCTCCCAGAAATCACGCCGCTGCGGGCGATGCCCGGCCCGTTGCCGGTGCGGGCGGTGCGCGGCCTGGGTCCGGTGCCGGTGCCGGTGCCGGTGCCGGTGGCGGTGGCGGTGGCGGTGGCGGTGGCGGTTCGGACGGTGTCCGGCGTGATCCGGCGGGGCCTCGTGCGGGTGCTGGTGGGGTGGGGCAGGTGCGGCCTGGGGCCGGTGGTGTGGCGGGTGATGTTCGGCCCGGTGCTGGTGAGGGTGGTGCGCGGCCTGGGTCCGGTGCCGGTGTCGACAGCGCCCGGCGTGACCCAGCAGGGGCCCGAGGAGGCGGCGGGGCGGCCCATGGGCGGCCTGGATCCGGTGCTGTGGCGGGTGATGTCCGGCCCGTTGCCGGTGCGGGCGGTGCGCGGCCTGGAACCGGTGCCGGTACGGGCGGCGCTCGACCCGGCCCTCGCGCCCACGCGGGCGGCACCCAGCCAAGCAATCCCCGCGCCGACGCGGGCGGCACCCAGCCAAGCAATCCCCGCGCCGACGCGCGCCGCGCCCAGCCCGCCCCCCGCGCCAGCGCCGGCGGCGGCGCCCGGCATGCCCCACCGAGGCCCGGAGCAGCCGGGAGCAGGGCAAATCCGCAGCCGCCCACCCCTCGAACCGCCAATCCTCGAACCGCCAGTCCCCGAGCCGCCAATCCCCGAGCCGCCAATCCCCGAGCCGCCAATCCCCGAGCCGCCAACCCCCGAGCCGCCAACCCCCGAGCCACCAACCCCGGAGCCACCAACCCTCGAACCACCACCCCCCGCACCCACACCCGCCCACCACAACCCCACCGACCCGCACAGCCCCCCAAATCCACCCGTCGTCCCCCGAGCCGCCCCCCGCTGCGCATCCTGCCCCGCTCCCGCGCCACCCGGCTCGTCATCCCCTACCTGGACGTCGACGCCCCGGTCATGCCCCTGCGGCTCGACCGTGAGCGGCGGCTCGCCACGCCTCCGGAGGGGAAGCCGAACCTGGTGGGCTGGTACGGGGAGGGGCCGTCGCCCGGTGACCAGGGGACCGCCGTCGCCGTAGGGCACCTGGACACGGACACCGGCCCCGCCGTCTTCGCCGGCCTCACCGAGTTGAAGCGCGGCCGGTCGGTCGAGGTGCGGCGGGCCGATGGGCGGATCGCCGTGTATACCGTCGACGCCATCAAGAAGTACGAGAAGGCGCACTTCCCGGACCGGGAGGTGTACGGTCCCCGTGGCCGACCCGAGCTGCGCCTGATCACCTGCGGCGGAACCTACAACCGTAGGACCGGCTACTCGGGCAACGTCGTCGTCTTCGCCCACCTCACCAAGGTCCGCGAACCGGCCCGCACTGCCCGCTGAATCAGATCATCCGCTTTCTCACCGACTGGACCGAGGCGTCCGATCCCGCCCCGTCTCTTCCCCCGGGCGCGCACAGTCCGTTAATTTCCGTGACCCACAGGTCTCGTACGACTCGCACGGGACATTCGACCGCGGAGCACCAGCGCCCAAGTGAGCCCCCGGGGGCACCGTCATGACACGCGCCATCTCCCTGCACCAAGTCAGCAAGGCCTACAGCAAGGGCGTCCGCGTGGTGGACCGGCTCTCGCTGGACATCACGCCCGGCGAGTTCCTCGTCCTGCTCGGACCCTCCGGCTGCGGCAAGTCCACCGTCCTCAGAATGATCGCCGGCCTGGAGGAGATCACCGAGGGGCAGCTGCTGCTCGACGGCGAATACGCCAACGACCTGCTGCCGTCCGACCGTGACATGGCGATGGTGTTCCAGAACTTCGCCCTCTACCCGAACATGACGAGCCGCGGCAACATCGGCTTCCCGCTGCGCATCGAGGCCCCCGGCGAGGACCCGGGCCCCCGCGTGGACGCCACCGCCCGCATGCTGGGCATCGAGGACCTTCTCGACCGCCGGCCCGCCCAGCTCTCCGGCGGCGAACGCCAGCGCGTCGCCATGGGCCGGGCGATAGCCCGCCACCCCTCCGCCTTCCTGATGGACGAGCCGCTGTCCAACCTCGACGCCAAGCTCCGTAACCACCTGCGGGCCGAAATAGCCAACCTCACCCGGGAGCTGGGCGTCACCACGGTGTACGTCACGCACGACCAGGCCGAGGCCATGTCCCTCGGCGACCGGGTCGCCGTCCTGCGCGGCGGTGTGCTCCAGCAGGTGGACACCCCACGCTCGGTGTACGCGCTGCCCCGCAACGTCTTCGTCGCCGCCTTCATCGGCACCCCGCGCATCAACCTCCTGCGCGGCCTGGTCCGCGCCCCGCTCGACGGCGCGATGACGATCAGCCTCGGCAAGCAGTATCTGCGCCTGCCGGAACCTCTCTCCCTCGACCACCAGCTGCTCCGCGTCCAGCAGGGCCGTGAGGTCATCGTGGGCCTGCGTTCGGAGGCCGTACGCATCGCCAAACCGGCCGCCGCCCGCCCCGGCGAGGTGCCGATCAGCGGTCTGGTGGAGCACGTGGAGTTCCAGGGCCACGAGGTCCTCGTGCACTTCAACACCGGCTCCAGCCCCGCCGTCGTACCGGAACTGGAGGCCCCGCACCCGGGCGCCCGCGCCGCCAGGCGCCGCCGCCGCGAGGGCACGGTCCTGGAACGCTTCCGGGGGCGGGCGGGGGCCCTGCGAGCCGGCCCGGTGGTGGTGCTGGACGAACCGGCGGACGCCGAACCCGAGCCCGCGCGGGCCGACAGCCGCCTCCCCGGCGACCTCGTCGTCCGCACCACCCCCGACATCGAGCTGCGCCGGGGCCTGCAAGTCCCTCTTCTCGTCGACATCGCCCACCTGTTCGTCTTCGACCAGCACGGCGAACGGATCTGCCCTTCCCCCGCGAGACTTCCCGACCTGGAGGGGTGAAGCATGTACCGCCACCGCCACCGCCACCGCCACCGCCACCGCCACCGCCCGGTCGACTTCTGATCTCATGGTCCGGTCTCATGGTCCGGCATGTCTGGTGCCCGAAAACTAACATCGCTAGTTTGGGTGTCGGACGACGAACGGCCCCGCTCGGGAGGAAGCACGATGAAGGCACACGACGGCATCTACCTCGACGGCGCGTGGCGCCCCGCCACCGGCCCGGACACCATCGAGGTCGTGAACCCGGTCGACGAGCAGGTCATCGGCCGGGTCCCGGCCGGCACCGCCGAGGACGTCGACGCCGCCGTACGGGCCGCCCGCGCCGCCCTCCCGGCCTGGGCCGCGACCGCCCCCGCCCAGCGGGCCGCGCGCCTGGCCGCCCTCCGGGACGCCCTCGCCGCCCGCCAGGACGAGATCGCCGAGACGGTCACCGCCGAACTCGGCGCGCCGGCGAAGCTCGCGCAGGCCGTCCACGCGGCGCTGCCGATCACCGTCGCCGGGTCCTACGCCGAGCTGGCGGCGACGTACGCCTTCGAGGAGAAGGTCGGCAACTCGACCGTCCACCACGAACCCATCGGCGTGGTCGGCGCGATCACGCCCTGGAACTACCCCCTCCACCAGATCGTCGCCAAGGTCGCCCCGGCGCTGGCGGCGGGCTGCACGGTGGTGCTGAAGCCCGCCGAGGACACACCGCTGGTCGCCCAGCTCTTCGCCGAGGCGGCCCACGAGGCCGGCGTCCCCGCCGGCGTCTTCAACCTGGTCACCGGGCTCGGCCCGGTCGCGGGCCAGGCCCTCGCCGAGCACCTGGACGTCGACCTGGTCTCCTTCACCGGCTCGACGGCCGTCGGCCGGCAGATCGGCGCGACGGCGGGCGCGGCCGTGAAGAAGGTCGCCCTGGAACTGGGCGGCAAGTCCGCCAACGTCATCCTGCCCAGCGCCGACCTCGCCAAGGCGGTCAACGTCGGCGTCGCCAACGTCATGTCCAACTCCGGCCAGACATGCAGCGCCTGGACACGGATGCTGGTGCACCGGGAGCAGTACGAGGAGGCGGTCGGCATCGCCGCGACGGCGGTCGCCAAGTACGGCGACCGCATCGGCCCGGTGGTCAGCGCCAAGCAGCGGGCGCGGGTGCGGAGTTACATAGAGAAGGGCGTGGCGGAAGGGGCGCGGCTGGTCGCGGGCGGCCCCGAATCCCCGCGCGAACGGGGCTACTTCGTCAGTCCCACGGTCTTCGCCGACGTGACCCCCGACATGACCATCGCGCAGGAGGAGATCTTCGGCCCGGTTCTGACGATCCTGAGCTACGAGGACGAGGAGGACGCCCTGCGCATCGCCAACGGCACGGTCTACGGCCTCGCGGGCGCCGTCTGGGCCGGCGACGAGGAGGAGGCGGTGGCCTTCGCCCGCCGTATGGACACCGGGCAGGTCGACATCAACGGCGGCCGCTTCAACCCCCTCGCTCCCTTCGGCGGTTACAAGCAGTCGGGCGTCGGCCGTGAACTCGGCACGCACGGACTCGCCGAGTACCTCCAGACCAAGTCCCTGCAGTTCTGAGGAGCCCGACGTGGTGCGTGCCGCCGTCCTTCCCGCTGTCGGCGCTCCCTTGGAGATCGCCGAGATCGAGCTTCCCGACCCCGGCCCCGGCCAGGTCCGTGTCCGGCTCGCCGCGGCCGGCGTCTGCCACTCCGACCTCTCCCTGTCCGACGGCACCATGCGCGTCCCCGTTCCGGCCGTCCTCGGCCACGAGGGCGCGGGCACGGTCGTCGCCGTCGGCGACGAGGTGACCCACGTCCGCCCCGGCGACGGAGTCGTCCTCAACTGGGCCCCGTCCTGCGGCGGCTGCCACCCCTGCTCGCTCGGCGAGGTCTGGCTGTGCGCCAACGCGCTGAACGGCGCCGCCGACGTCTACGCACACCGCCGGTCGGACGGCACCGACCTCCACCCCGGCCTGAACGTGGCCGCGTTCGCCGAGGAGACCGTCGTGTCGGCGGGCTGCGTCCTGCCGGTCCCCGACGGCGTCCCGCTGACCGACGCGGCCCTCCTCGGCTGCGCCGTCCTCACCGGATACGGCGCCGTCCACCACGCGGCGCGGGTCCGCTCCGGCGAGACGGTCGCGGTGTACGGCGTCGGGGGAGTGGGCCTCGCCGCACTCCAGGCGGCCCGCATCGCGGGCGCGTCCCGGATCGTCGCGGTCGATGTCTCCCCGGAGAAGGAGGAACTGGCGCGCGGCGCGGGCGCCACCGACTACGTGGTGGCCTCCGACGACACCGCCCGCGAGATCCGTGCCCTCACCGGCAGGCAGGGCGTCGACGTGGCCGTCGAGTGCGTGGGCCGTGCGGCCACGATCCGCACGGCCTGGGACTCCACGCGCCGCGGCGGCCGCACGACCGTCGTCGGCATCGGCGGCAAGGACCAGAAGGTCACCTTCAACGCCCTGGAGATCTTCCACTGGGGCAGGACTCTCTCCGGCTGCGTCTACGGCAACTCCGACCCGGCGCGGGACCTGCCGGTACTGGCCGAGCACGTCCGGGCGGGCCGCCTGGACCTGGGTGCGCTGGTGACGGAACGGATCGCGCTGGAGGGCATCCCGGCGGCGTTCGAGAACATGGTGGCGGGGAAGGGCGGCAGGGCCCTGGTGGTCTTCCAGCCGCACTTCTGACCGCTCTTCTAGCCGCACTTCTGACCGCTCGGCTGTCGTGGCGGGCCCGTCCGGTGCTTCGTACAACCTCCCGGCACACCCGTTGACCCCATACCGTCCGGTCAGTATGTTCCCGGCAACGTCCCCACCGCACCCACCGGAGTGTGCACGCATGGACACAGCCCCACCCGCTCAGCCCATCCCCACCACGGCCCTCCCCAAGGCCAACCGTCGCCGCGTAGCCACCGCGGCGGCCCTCGCCTCGGCCGTCGAGTGGTACGACTACTTCGTCTTCGGCATCGCCGCCGCCCTCGTCCTGGGTGACCTGTACTTCCCGGCGGGCAACCCCACCGCCGGCGTCCTCGCCTCCTTCGCCACCTTCGCCGTCGGCTTCCTCGCCCGCCCGCTCGGCGGCATCGTCGCCGGCCACCTCGGCGACAAGCGCGGCCGCAAGCCGATGCTGGTCCTCGCGCTCACCCTCATGGGCGTGGCCACCACCGGCATCGGCCTGCTCCCGACGTACGCCACCATCGGCGTCGCCGCCCCGGTCCTGCTGGTCGTCCTGCGCGTCGTACAAGGCATCGCGGTCGGCGCGCAGTGGGGCGGCGCGATGCTGCTGGCCACCGAGTACGCCCCCGAGGGCAAGCGCGGTGTCTACGGCAGCGTCGTCCAGCTCGGCGTCCCCATCGGCGTGGTGACGGCCAACTCGGTCTTCCTGCTGGCCGGAGCCTTCACCACGGACACCGCCTTCGCGGCCTGGGGCTGGCGCGTGCCCTTCCTCATCGGCCTGTTCGTCCTCGTGCTGGCCTGGTACATCCACACGCGCGTCGAGGAGACCCCAGCATTCCGCGAAGCCGAAAAGGCGCTGGCGGAGAAGGAGAAGGCCGAGCAGAGCTCCCCGCTGCGCACGATCCTCCGCGGCCACCTCGGCACGGTGCTCCTGGCCGGCGGCTCCTTCGCCGTGAACACCGCGACCTTCTACATCCTGATCACCGGCGTCCTCGACTACACCACCCGCGAGCTCGACATGAAGCGCGGTGCGGTGCTCACCGTCTCGCTCTGCGTCAGCCTCACCCAGCTCGTGCTGATCCCGGCCGCCGCCGCGCTCTCCGACCGCGTCGGCCGCATCCGGATCTACGCGATCGGCGCGGCCGGCATCGCCCTGTGGGCCGTACCGCTGTTCCTGCTGATCGACACCGGCTCGCTGCTGTGGCTGGCCGTCGGCACATTCGTCGCCAGCTGCTTCCTCAGCATCATGTACGGCCCCCAGGCCGCCCTGTTCGCCGAACTGTTCACGCCCGAGATGCGCTACACGGGCGCCTCCCTCGGCTATCAGATCGCGGCTGTGTTCGGCGGCGGACTCGCGCCCTTCCTGATGGTGCTGCTGCTGGAGGCGGCGGGCACGTCGATGGCCGTGTCCGGCTACATCATCGTGCTCTCCCTCGTCGCCCTGCTCTCCATCAAGGTCCTGGCGGGCAGAGCACGTTCACACTGAATCGGAGGCCTTCTCGGGCCGCGGCTCCGGAACCGTCTTCGGAGCCGCGGCCTTCGGCGCGCGCGACCGCGACACCGCGACCCCCGCCAGGCACAGCGCTCCGCCGGCCAGCGTGAGCAGCCCCGGCACCTCGCCCAGCGCCAGCCACGACATCAGGACGACCAGTGCGGGAACGGCGTACGTGGTCGCGCCCATGCGGCTCGCGGTCGTACGGGCCAGGGCGTACGCCCACGTCGTGAAGGCCAGCGCGGTCGGGAACACGCCGAGATAGACCATGTTGAGGGTGGCCGAAGCAGGCGCCTCGGCCGCCTCCGACACCAGCTGACCGGCGAACGGCAGACAGCACACCGCCCCGACGAGACACCCGAACGTCGTCACCTGCAGCACGCTCGCCCGGCCGAGGGCCGGCTTCTGCGCCACGACACCGCCCGCGTAGCCGACCGCGGCCATCAGGCACAGCACGACTCCGAGCACCGACGACCCGCCGTCGCCCGACATCGACAGCCCGACCGCCACCGCACCCGCGAACGACACCGCCATCCCGGCCAGCAGCCGCGGCGGCATCGCGTCCCCGAGCAACCGCGCGCCCAGCAGGGCGATCAGGATCGGCCCGATGTTCACCACCAGGGCCGCCGTCCCGGCGTCCACCTGCTGCTCGCCCCAGTTGAGGGCCACCATGTAGAAGCCGAACCACAGCGCCCCGGATATCACGATCCCGCGCCAGGCCGACCGCGGCGGCGCCCCCTCCCGCCGTACGAGACAGATCACCCCCAGCGTCAGGGCCCCGGCCAGCAGCCGCCCGAGCGCCAGCGCACCCGGCGAGTACGCGGCACCCGCACTGCGGATGGAGACGAAGGCCGAGGCCCACAGCACCACGGTGACCGTGGCCGCACCAGCGGCGAGCAGCTCCGTACGACGGGCAGGGCGGAACAGGGAGGCGTTCATCATGCTCCTGAGGCTAGGGCGGAGGGGGTGAAGAGGCTCGCGGATTTCGGACGGGGAGGTTGGGGCGCCCGGCGTCGTTCCAGGACGGGAGGTCGAAGGGCCCGGCGTCGTTTCAGGACGCGATGTCGGAGTGCCCGACGTCATTTCAGGACGCGATGTCGGAGGAGGCCCGGTGCCGCTAGCGCAGCGCCCCCGCCTCGATGCCCAGCAGCTCGGACAGCGCCCGCTCACCCGCCGCCGTCACCCTCACCGCCCGCTCGGAGCCGATGCGCACGCACCAGCCCGTGTCGAGGGCGTGCCGGCACAGGGCCGCGCCCGCGACGCCCGCGAGATGGTGACGGCGTTCGGTCCAGTCGAGGCAGGCCCGGGCCAGCGGGCGGCGGCCCGTGCGATCGAGGCGGATGCCGACCGCCTCGAACCAGCCGACGCCCGCCTCCGTCAGCGCGAACCCCGTGTCCTGGACCAGCAGTTCGCGTGCGGTCAGCGCGTCGGTGACCGTGATGCCGAGCCGCCCGGCGAGATGGTCGTAGCAGGTGCGCCCCCGGGCCATGGCCGACCCGGCGCTGGACTCCCGCAGGTTCCGCGGCCGTCCGACGCCGTCCGGCGCCACCTGCGCGGCCAGGTCCTCCACCAGCTGGGCGACCCGCGCGTCGGCCAGCCGTACGTACCGGTGCCGCCCCTGCCGTTCCTCGGCGAGCAGCCCGCCCGTGACGAGCTTGCCCAGGTGCTCGCTCAGGGTCGACGCGGCGACACCCGCGTGCCGCGCCAGCTCACCGGCGGTCCATGCCCGCCCGTCGAGCAGCGCGAGCAGACACGCGGCCCGGGTCTCGTCGGCGACGAGCCCGGCGAGGCGGGCGAGCCGCGGCGCCCGGGGGTCCTTGGTGGTCATGCGTCCCAGCATGGGACACGGACACTTCGGCGCCGACCGAACCGTCCTAGACCGCCCCTTCGACCTGCTCGTACTGCCGAGCCAGCCCGTCCAGCAGCGCCGTCAGACCTGTCTCGAAGGCCCGTTCGTCGATCTTCTCCTGCTGCTCGGCCAGGAGGTGGGCCTGCCCGAGGTGCGGGTAGTCGGCCGGGTCGTACGCGCTCGCGTCGTCCACGAAGCCTCCGGCGAAGGAGCCGAGCGCGGAGCCCATGATGAAGTACCGCATCAGCGCGCCGATGGACGTGGCCTGCGCCGGCGGCCAGCCCGCGTCGACCATCGCGCCGTAGACCGCGTCCGCGAGCCGCAGCGCGGCCGGACGGCGGCCGGGGCCGCGGGCCAGGACCGGGACGATGTTCGGGTGGTCGCGCAGGGCGGCCCGGTAGGAGACCGCCCAGTCGTGCAGCGCGGTCCGCCAGTCCCGCCCGCCGTCGAACATCGTCAGGTCGACCTGCGCGCTCACCGAGTCGGCGACGGCCTCCAGGATCTGGTCCTTGGTGCGGAAGTGGTTGTAGAGCGAGGGCCCGCTGACCCCCAGCTCGGCGGCGAGCCGACGCGTGGAGACGGCCGCCAGGCCCTCCGCGTCCACGAGCGCGCGTGCCGTCTCGACGATCCGGTCGGTGCTGAGCAGGGGCTTGCGCGGTCGGGCCATGGCGCACATAGTAGGGCTGCGGAGATAAACTAGCAGTGCTAATTTAAGCTCGCGACTGTACGACTTTCAAGGACCGTTCTCTGTGGGGTGACTCGGCATGAACCTGGAGCTCAGCGAGGAGCAGATCGCCGTGCGGCGGCTCGCCCGCGACTTCGTGGACCGCGAGATCATCCCGAACGTCGTCGCCTGGGACCGCGCCGAGGAGGTCGACCGCGGCATCGTCAAGAAGCTCGGCGAGGTCGGCTTCCTGGGCCTGACGATCGACGAGGAGTACGGCGGCTCGGGTGGCGACCATCTCGCGTACTGCCTGGTCACGGAGGAGCTCGGCCGCGGGGACTCGTCCGTGCGCGGGATCGTCTCCGTCTCGCTCGGCCTGGTCGCCAAGACCATCGCGGCCCGGGGGAGCGAGGAACAGAAGCGGCGATGGCTGCCGGGCCTCACCTCCGGCGCGTACGTCGGCTGCTTCGGCCTCACCGAGCCGGGCACCGGCTCCGACGCCGGCAACCTCGCCGCGCGGGCGGTCCGTGAGGATGGGGGTACCTCCCGCTCGAGCGAAGCCGAGAGTGGGGGAGACTATGTCATCAACGGCACCAAGATGTTCATCACGAACGGCACTTGGGCCGACGTCGTCCTGCTCTTCGCCCGCTCCACGGACGCGCCCGGCCACCAGGGCGTCTCCGCGTTCCTCGTGCCGACCGACACACCCGGCCTCACCCGCCGCACCATCCACGGCAAGCTCGGCCTGCGCGGCCAGGCGACCGCGGAGCTGGTCCTCGAAGACGTGCGGGTGCCCGCCTCCGCGCTGCTGGGCGAGGAGGGCAAGGGCTTCTCGGTCGCGATGTCCGCCCTCGCCAAGGGCCGGATGTCGGTGGCCGCGGGCTGTGTCGGCATCGCCCAGGCGGCGTTGGACGCGGCGGTGAGGTATGCCGGCGAGCGCGAGCAGTTCGGCAGGACCATCGCCCACCACCAGCTGGTGCAGGAGCTGATCAGCGACATCGCCGTCGACGTGGACGCGGCCCGCCTGCTGACCGTGGGGGTCCCCCCACGCCTTTAGGGCAGTGGGGGAGGGTCGCCGACCTGATCGACCGGGGACTGCCCTTCGCCGTGGAGTCCTCCAAGGCCAAGCTCTTCGCCTCGGAGGCCGCCGTCCGCGCCGCGAACAACGCCCTCCAGGTCTTCGGCGGCTACGGCTACATCGACGAGTACCCGGCCGGCAAGCTGCTGCGGGACGCCCGCGTGATGACCCTCTACGAGGGCACCAGCCAGATCCAGAAGCTGGTCATCGGGCGGGCGTTGACGGGTGTTTCGGCGTTTTGAGGGCAGGTGTCTCGCCGTTCTGAGGACGGGTGTTTCGCAGTTCTGAGTAGCTGGACTGAGTAGCCGCGCGCATGTGGCGCGGGCCGCGTCCGTCGATCCTTGTCCCCATGAGTGAGACACCGGGCAAGCAGCAGAACACGGCCGCCTTCTACGGCCAGGCCGTCGCCTCCTTCGCCGTCGCCATGGCCGCGACCGCCATCGGCATCTACCAGCTGAAGGCTGACGCCTGGGTGCGGGCCTTCCTCGCCATCGCCGTCCTGTACCTGGTGACCTCCGCCTTTACGCTGGCCAAGGTGATCCGGGACCGTCAGGAGGCCGCGGAGCGGTCGTACCACCCGCTCGAGAAGCTCTGAGCGGGCACGCTAAGCGCTCGCTCAGCTTCGGCGGTATGGTGGTGACTCTGGCAGCGAGAGGGGCGAACGAGCGATGAGTACGGCGGAGGAGACGGCCGGCGGCGAGACGTCGGGGTGGGGCGAGGTCACGCCCGACGCGGCCCGGCGGTTGCTCATCGCCGCGGTGGAGGCCTTCGCCGAGCGCGGCTACCACGCCACGACGACCCGTGACATCGCGGGCCGCGCCGGCATGAGCCCGGCCGCGCTCTACATCCACTACAAGACCAAGGAAGAGCTGCTCCACCGCATCAGCAGGATCGGTCACGAGAAGGCCGTGGAGATCCTGCGCACGGCGGCCCGGGGCGAGGGCAGCGCGTCCGAGCGCCTCGCCGACGCGGTGAGCTCCTTCGTCCGCTGGCACGCGGGCGGGCGCACCACCGCGCGGGTCGTGCAGTACGAACTGGACTCGCTCGGCCCCGACGCCCGCTCCGAAATCCTCGCCCTGCGCCGTCAGGTGGACGCGGAGGTGCGCGGGATCATCGAGGAGGGCGTGGAGACCGGCGAGTTCGACGTGCTGGACATCAAGAGCACCACTCTGGCCGTGCTCTCCCTGTGCGTCGACGTGGCCCGCTGGTTCAACGTCGACGGCCCTCGGACGCCCGACGAGGTCGGCGCGCTGTACGCCGACCTCGTGCTGCGGATGGTGGGCGCGAGGAAGTAGCCCCCTCGTCCGTCAGAGGTAGTACCGGGACACCGACTCGGCCACGCAGACCGGCTTGTCGCCGCCCTCGCGCTCCACGGTGAAGGCGACGGTGACCTGGACGCCGCCGGACACGTCCTCGACGCCGGTGATGGCGGCGGTGGCGCGCAGCCTCGACCCGACCGGAACCGGAGCGGGGAAACGGACCTTGTTCGTCCCGTAGTTGACGCCCATCTTCACGCCCTCGACCTTGATCAGCTGCGGTCCGAAGAGCGGCAGCAGCGACAGGGTCAGATAGCCGTGCGCGATGGTCGTGCCGAACGGTCCCGCGGCGGCCTTCTCCGGATCGACGTGGATCCACTGGTGGTCGCCGGTGGCGTCCGCGAACAGATCGATCCGCTTCTGGTCGATCTCCAGCCAGTCGGTGTACCCCAGCTGCTCGCCCACCGCCGCCTTCAGTTCGTCGGCGGACGTGAAGATCCTCGGCTCTGCCATGTCGCTGGCCTCCCGCATCGCACACTCGTCATGTCACATCATGTCTAAGCAACTGCTTAGCATGGTCGGGTGCGGGGCCCATGTCAACGGACCGGGCGCGCGGCGAGGCGATGGGTAGGCTCTGAGGGGTGCCCCAGATCCACGAGAAGATCCACGAGCTCACGGTCGGCCAGCTCTCCGCCCGCAGCGGCGCCGCCGTCTCCGCCCTGCACTTCTACGAGTCCAAGGGCCTGATCAGCAGCCGCCGCACCTCGGGCAACCAGCGCCGCTACAGCCGGGACACCCTGCGCCGCGTCGCCTTCGTGCGCGCCGCCCAGCGCGTGGGCATCCCCCTGGCCACGATCCGTGACGCCCTCGCCGAACTCCCCGAGGAACGCACCCCCACGCACGAGGACTGGGCCCGCCTCTCCGAGACATGGCGCTCCGAACTCGACGAACGCATCAAGCAGTTGAACCGCCTCCGCGATCACTTGACCGACTGCATCGGCTGCGGCTGCCTCTCCCTGGACACCTGCGTCCTCTCCAACCCGGACGACCGGATCGGCGAACGGCTGACGGGCTCGCGGCTGCTGGCGGAACAAGGGGGAGACCGGAAGAGGGGACGGTAGGCGTGCCGCCACGGCCGCTGCCGACGGTGCGTGCCGCCGTGGCTGCCGGCGGGCCGCCGCACCCGCTGAGGCGTCCGTGCTGCCGCAGTTGCCGGCGCGCCGCCCCTGGGCCTGGCGGGTGTGTGTTGCCGTAGCTGCTGGCAGTCGCCGACGTGTGCGTGCTGCCATGGCTGTCGGTGGGTCGTGCTGCCGCCCTGCTGCCGGCGGTGCGTGCTGCCGTTGCTGCCGGTGGCTGCTGCCGCAGGTGCCGGCGCGCCGCCCCGGGGCCTGGTGGGTGCTGCTGTATCCGGCAGGTCCGTCCCGCCGTGGCTGCGGGCAGACATGCCGCTCTCTTTGGGGCGGCTCCCGACCCAAAGAGAGCGGCACCCCGTAGGCCGCCCCGCACCAGCCCCGGGCACCGTCAGCCCCGGCTCACTCGAACTCCGTGCCGCCCTTCCGCGTCAGATACGCCGGGCTGACCGCCTTGGCGATCGCCCTGCCCCCGGTAACCGCGCTGTACCGCTCACCAGCCGGCCGTATCACCACCCCCTCCCGCAGATGCAGCCCCCGCCCGGACAGGGTCTCCCGCCCGCTCGCGACTTCCAGCACCCGCTCGATGTCGTACGGCCCCTCGAACAACCGCGGCACCAACGGCAACTCCCCCTCCACCAACTCCGCCGCGTCCAGCCACCGCACCACCCCGTCGATCTCCGCGGAGACATCGAAGACGGCGTACCCCAACATGTCGTCGCGCCGCCCATCGGCCCCGTACGTCAGGTCCTGCACCCCCGCCCCGAACACCTCTGCGAAGATCCCGACCCGCCGCGCCCCCAGCCGCTCGGCGAGCCGTGCCGCGACCTCGGCGACCCCGTGCCCCCGCACCGCACGCCAGTACAGATTCCGCGGATCCTCCTTCAGCGCCAGCGACTTGGCCCCGAAGCCCTTGGACGACACGTACACCCGCCCCTCATCCGCGACATACGTCACCAGGCACGCCGACCCGTGCAGCTTCTCCGTCAATACCACCGGCTCGCCCGCCGCGAAGATGTCCGGGTACCGCTGGATGTTCTCGATGTCGACCCACGGCAGCAGATCCGGCGCGGACTCCACGTCCCCGGACATCGTCGGCGGTATCGGCGGCACCCACTTCGTGATCCCCAGCCGCTCCGCGAAGTCGGTCCCCTCCGCGGCCGCCCGCGCCAGATCGACGTCCGCCAGTGCCTTCGGCCGGCACACGATCCCCTTCGACAGCTCACCGCGCAGCCGCACCGCCTTGACCCGGTCGGACTTGCCGCCCGCCAGGCGCCCGGTCAGCCCCAGCTCCTCGATCAACCCGGACGGCAGCACGGCCTGCTCGGGGATGTACACGGCGGCCTCACCGGTGCGGTACGCGCCCTTGGCGACGACGGCCCGGTACAGGCCGACCTGCGCCAGTTCGAGCGCGTCGGCGTTCGGATGCTCGTGGACGGTCAGTACTTCGGCGGTGACGCGCAGCGTCGACATCGGGACTCCTTGCCCTTCTTCAGGTTCGGGACGTGGCTTTCATCGTCCCCAACTGTGCGTACGGGAAAGGGCTGGAGCGAGCGAATTAGCGGTTGGTACCGTCGGCATCTTCGGCCGGCGGCACCTGTCCGCTCCACTCCGCTCCCGCGTCGAGGGTCTCCGCACGGCGCCGTCCTTGCCTCACTACGGGCCGTGCGGTGATCCCCAGGCAGTCGTCGCGTCAGGTGCGGGTGTCCGCGGGGACGGGGGCGGCGGGCTCAGGTGCCTCGACGGGGCGCCGCTTGGTGGCGGCGCGGACACCGGTGACCTGGAGCAACAGGGCCAGGAAGGCCGCCCCGGCCGCGCACAGCGGCAGTACCGCCCCGCTCCAGCCGAGGGAGAAGGCCACCCCGCCGAGGCCCGAGCCGATCGCGCTGCCGAGGTAGAGCGCCGACTCGTTCAGCGCGACGGCGACCGGGCCGCCCCGCTCGCCGCGCGCCTGGAGCAGGTCGTTCTGCTGCGGCACCTGCAACGCCCAGCCCACGGCGCCCCAGACGGCGATGGGCAACAGGGCGAACAGCGGGGTGACGCCCGAGACGGGGCGCAGGACGAGGAGAGCGAGGGTGAGCAGCGCCAGGATGCCGACGACGAGCGTCTGGGGGCGCCGTACCCGGTCCACGAGCGGGCCGACGAGCACACTGCCGAGGACGCCGCCGATGCCCCAGGCCCACAGGTAGGGAGTGATGTTGTCGACCCCGCCCATGGCGCCGGTCTCCATGACGGGGGCGATGTAGGTGTAGAGGCCGAGGCTGGCGACGGCGGCCAGGAAGGACACGCCGACGATGGAGGCGACCCGCGGGTCGGTGACGACCTGGGCACGCTGACGCAGGGACACCGACTCGCCGGCCGGGAGCGGCGGCAGACGCAGCGCGAGTCCCACGAAGGAGACGAGCCCGAGGGCCGTGACGAGCCACAGGGTCGAGCGCCAGCCGGTGTGCTCGGCGATGAAGACACCGAGCGGCACGCCGATCACGGTGCCCGAGCTCATACCGCCCATGATCACGGCGAGGGCGCGGCCGCGTCGCTTGTCGTCGACGAGGGAGGCGGCGGCTGACGCGGCGAGCGCGAGGTACAGGCCCGCGCCGACCCCGGCGAAGGCCCGGGTGACCAGCAGGACCCCGAGGGAGCCGGAGAGCGCGCTGCCCGCGTTGGCCAGGGCGAACACGGCGAGGGAGGCGAGCAGGCCGGTGCGTACGCGGGACGCGGACAGCAGCGTGGCGAAGATCGGTGACGCGATGGCGTAGGCGAGGGTGAAGGTGGTGACCATCTGCCCCGTGGCCGACACGGACGCGTTGAAGTCGTCCGCGATGACGGGCAGCAGGCCGGCCGTGACATAGGCGTCGAGGCCGAGCGCGAAGGCTCCGACCCCCAGAAGGTAGACGAGTTTCACTGCATCCTCAATGTTCGATGATCGCGGTTCATTAGTACGTTGCGGGAGTGCCGACCGCCGCGGCAAGTGGACCCGTTGGTTTTCGGCCCCGTCCGAACTCCGGGCGGCTGTGCGATTCTTGAGGCGTGCGCCGCTACTTCCATCCCGAGACCGCCGACATCCAACTGCCCGCCGTGCTCTTCGCGTTGAGCGACGCCACGCGGCTCGGCATCGCCGTCGCGCTGTCGGACGGCAAGGAGCGCACCGCCGGTGAACTGGGCGGCGGCATCGCCAAGTCGACGATGACCCACCACCTGAAGATCCTCCGGGAGGCAGGGGTGCTGTACGTCCGCTCGGAGGGCACGCGCTGCTACAACTCGCTGCGCCTGGCCGACCTGGAGAGCCGCTATCCCGGCCTGCTCGACCACCTGCTCGGCGTCGCCACGCGGGACGGATACGGCCCGGCCGACGCCCGCCACCGACCGTCGGATGCGGTGACGGGCGCCGGCCGCTCAGCCTGACGTGCGGCCGACGGGCACCGTGCTCACAGGTCCAGGACGATGTCGTAGGCGGACAGCCAGGAGTTGACCCCGAGGGCCATCTCCAGTCCCGAGCGGTCGTACTGAGCGCTCATGTCGCCGACCGGGGTGTCCAGCAGGCGCCGGGCCGCGGCCTGGTCCAGCAGCGGGAGCGCGGGTGAGGCGGAGCCGTCGAGCATCGTGGCCAGCGCCCGCCGCAGCCCCTGCTCGTAGGCCGGGTCCTGGGTCGTCGGGTACGGGCTCTTGACGCGCTGCACGATCGACTCCGGCAGCAGGTCCTTCGTCGCGGCCCGCAGCAGGCTCTTCTCCCGCCCGTCGAAGGACTTCATCTCCCACGGCACGTTGAACACGTACTCGACGAGCCGGTGGTCGCAGAACGGGACCCGGACTTCCAGGCCGACGGCCATGCTCATACGGTCCTTGCGGTCCAGCAGCGTCTGCACGAACCGCGTCAGGTTGACGTAACTCATCTGCCGCATACGGCGGTCGGTCGCGCCCTCGCCCGGCAGCGCGGGCGCCTCCGCCACGGCCTGGGCGTAGCTGTCGCGCAGGAACCCCGGCATGTCCAGCTTCTGCAGCAGCCCCGGGTCGAACAGCGACTTGCCGTCGAAGTACTTGCCGGTCGCGGACGTCAGCCAGGGGAACGTCTGGGCCTCGACCGCCTCCGGGTCGAAGAACCAGCGGTAGCCGCCGAACACCTCGTCGGCCGACTCGCCCGACAGGGCCACCGTGGAGCGGGCCCGCACGGCCTGGAACAGCCGGTACAGCGACGGCCACATGTCACCCCAGTAGGCCGGCGGCAGGTCCAGCGCCCGCAGGACGCTGGCCCGCAGCTCGGGGTCCGCGAGCTGCGCGCTGTCGATGAGGACCTCGCTGTGCTCGGCACCGATGTGCCGGACCAGGTCATGGACGAAGGGCGTGTCGGAGGTGCCGCGCACCGGGTCGGCGACGAACTGCCCGCCGTGCTCGGCGAAGTCGACGGAGAAGGAGCGCACCGGTCCCTCGCCGCGCTGCATCAGCTTCTGGTGCGCCAGCGCCGTGATGGCCGATGAGTCCAGGCCTCCGGACAGCAGGGAGCACAGCGGCACGTCGGCGATGGTCTGCCGGCCCACGATGTCCTCGAGGAGCCCGCGGACCGTGGCGATGGTGGTGTCGAGTTCGTCGGTGTGCTCGCGGGCCTCGAGCGCCCAGTAGGCCCGCTTGGCGATCCCCGCCCGGGAGATCCGGACCAGCTGGCCGGGACGCACCTCGTGCATGCCGGAGAAGACGGCGTGCTCGGGGGTCTTCACCATCTCCAGGACCTCACGCAGGCCCTCGGCGGTCACCTTCCGGGGCACGGCGGGATGGCCGAGAATCGCCTTCGGCTCGGAGCCGAACACCACGCCGTCCGGGGTGGGGAAGTAGTAGAGCGGCTTCACGCCCATGCGGTCCCGGACCAGCAGGAGCGTCTGCTCGCGTACGTCCCACACGGTGAAGGCGTACATGCCGTTGAGCCGGTCGACCAGACCCTCGCCCCACTCCAGGTAGCCGCGCAGGACGACCTCGGTGTCGCTCCGGGTGCGGAACCGGTGGCCGCGGGTGACCAGTTCCTGCCTCAGTTCCTGGAAGTTGTACACCTCACCGCTGTAGGTCAGGCAGGCCAGGACGCGGCCGTCCTCCTCGGCGGTCATGGGCTGCCGGCCGCCGTCGAGGTCGATGATGGACAGCCTGCGGTGACCGAGAGCGGCATGCTCGTCGGCCCACATGCCCTCGGCGTCCGGGCCGCGGCAGGCCATGGTCCGGGTGATCGCCTCCAGGGTCTGCCCTTCCTGGCGTACGTCGCGGGCGAAGTCCACCCAGCCGGCTATTCCACACATGGTCAGTCTCCTTGTCGGGTGAGGGTGAGGGAGGGGGAGGGGGAGGGGGAGGGTTGAGGGAGGGGGAGGGTTGGGCAGGAGCGCGGCGGGATCACCCCAGGCGCTCCCAGTCGGATTCCTGGAGCACGGTCCGGCCGGCCGGGAAGTAGGCCACCGGCCCGGTGGTGTGCGTCTCGCCCTCCAGGGTGTTCAGCAGCCGTTGCAGTCCCACCGCGTCGGGCAGGCCCGGGAAGGGCTGCGCCGGGTCCTCGCCGTCGACGACGAAACGGGCCACGTCCGCCGTCATACGGCCCAGCTTGACCACGGTCTTCGCGTGCTCGGGCACCGGCTGTGATCCGGTGTCGAGTTCGAGGAGCACCGCGTCGCCCGCCGAGGTGCGGCGCCACACGCGGAGCCGGTCGGCGTCCCAGGCCGGGGTGTCGAAGACCGCGCTGGCGTACCGCAGTTCACCGTCCGGTGCGCGGAAGACGAAGTCGACCTCGCGCTTGCGGGTGATGTTCACGAAGCTGCTGTAGCCGGTGACGACACCAGGTCCGAGGCGGGCCGAGAGCGCCACGCTGTCGAGGACATCGGCCCCGGACACGGAGAAGTCCGAACGGGTGCCAAGCGCCGACGTCAGGACGAGTTCCGTGCCGTCGCCGGCGATCCACTGGACCAGGTCGAGCGGGTGCACGACCTCGCTGGACACCCCGGTGGTGGGACGGTGGTCGTTGATGCGGTCCTTGCCCCAGGTGAAGTGGGCGCGCACGAGGCTCAGCCCATGCTCCCGGACATGGTCGCGCAGCCGCACCGCGGCCTCCGAATAGCGCTCCACGAGATCCATGCAGAATCCCGATGTCTTGGCCATCGCGGATTCCACCGTGCCGAGGTCGTCGCGCGAAGTGGTCAGTGGTTTCTCGGCCACCACGAAGCCCTCGAAACCGGCCAGTTCACCGAGGATCTCGGCGTGGGCCGCGTCCGGCACCGTGACCACCACGACATCCGGCCGGAATTCGCCGAGTGCCTGGGGGAGCGACGAGTAGTACGGAATTTCCGAGTCACGTCGGTGGCGGCCGACGTGGGCGAACTCGCACGGTATTTTCGTGTTCTGGAACGCGATTCGGAACCGGGTCCCGGCGTAGCCGAGCCCGACGATCAGAATTCTCACGGGATTGAGTCACCTCGCAGGTCGAGGGTCAGCAGGTCTTCGCCCGTCGGAGCGAACCCGAGCTTTTGGTACAGCGGCGCTCCGTCCTCGGTGGTCTGCAGGACGACCGCGGACACTTCCCGGGCCCTCAGCCAGCCGAGGGCGTGGTCCATGACGCGGGCGCCCAGCCCGCGGCGCCGCCAGGGCGGGTCGACCACGACCGTCTGCACCCAGCCGGTGAGCCCGTTCGGGCAGCGTGCCGTGGGCGCCCGCTCGTCCACCACGGCGATGGCGCACGCGGCCAGGGTCTCCGGCGTACCGACGACCGTGACGTGCACCCGGTCCGCGGGCCCGGCGAGCACCCGGCCGAGCCAGGCGCGGTAGGCGCGGCGCCAGGCCGCGTCCTCCTCGGGGTCGCGGGCGACGTAGACACCGGTGCCCGAGCTGAGCAAATGGCCGCGCAGGCGGACGAGTTCCTCGATGTCCGCGACGGTCGCCGACCGCGGGCGGATGTGTGGCTGAGCGATCACGTCGAGGACTCTAGGAGTATTTCCGGCGCAAGAGAAATGAACTGGGTGGTGCATTCATACAGCAGTCGAATAACCCGGGATCGGGGCCGTCACCTCGGCTTATCCGACGCTCTCATGGATCGGTGGGCGCGGTATTTATTCCACGGCTCCGGATCCGGTTACGTTCCCGGTGTCCGAGATCGGAAAAGCGCACCGGAGGTTTGATGTTCGGCTATATGGACTTCTTCACGTCCGAGATACGAGACCTTGAGAGGCAGGGAGGCTACCGGACGTTCCTGGAGGTCGAGCGCCTGGCGGGCGCCTTTCCGGCGGCGCTGAAGCACGGGCCCGGCACCGGGCGCCGGATCAGCGTCTGGTGCAGCAACGACTACCTGGGCATGGGGCAGCATCCGCTCGTCCTGGAGGCGATGAAGCGGGCCGTCGACGAGTCCGGGGCCGGCAGCGGCGGCTCGCGCAACATCTCGGGCAACCACCGCTACCACGTGGAGCTGGAACGTGAGCTGGCCGACCTGCACGGCATGGAGTCGGCGCTCATCTTCCCCTCCGGGTACGCGGCGAACGACGCGGCACTCACGGTGCTCGCCGGTCGGCTGCCCGGGTGCGTCGTCCTCTCCGACGAGCTCAACCACGCGTCGATGATCGCCGGCATCCGGCACAGCGGCGCGGAGAAGCAGATCTTCCGCCACAACGACCTGGACCACCTGGAAGAGCTGCTGGCCGGAACCGATCCCGCGCTGCCCAAGATCATCGCGCTGGAGAGCGTCTACTCCATGGAGAGCGACGTCGCCCCCCTGGAGCGGGTTGCCGAACTGGCCCGCGCCTACGGTGCCTTCACCTACCTCGACGAGGTGCACGCGGTCGGCATGTACGGGCCGCGGGGTGCGGGCAAGGCGGCCGAGCTCGGCCTCGAGGGACGGTTCGACGTCGTGCAGGGCACGCTGGCCAAGGCGTTCGGCACGGCCGGCGGCTACGTGGCCGGACCCGCGCCGGTGGTGGACGCGATCCGCAGCTTCGCCGCCGCCTTCATCTTCACCACGTCCCTCCCCCCGGCGATCGCGGCGGGATCCCTGGCGGCCGTACGGCACCTGAAGCGTTCCGAGGAGGAGCGCCGCCAACTGCGCGACAAGTCACAGCTGTTGCACGGGCTGCTGGGGGAGTACGGCATCCCCGTGGTCTCGGACGAGGCACATATCGTCCCCGTCCTGGTCGGCGACTCCCTGGGCTGCCGGGACGTCGCGGGCGAACTGCTGGAACGCCACGGCTGCTACGTCCAGCCCATCAACGCGCCCAGTGTTCCGGTGGGCACCGAGCGGCTGCGGGTCACCCCGACTCCGCACCACGAGGACGACGAGATCGCGGCCTTCGCCGCCGCGCTGAACGGCATCTGGGAACGCGCGGAGCTGCCCCGCCGCCGCCTCGCCGCCGAAGCCGTCGCCTGAAACCGGCCGGGAGAACCGGCCGGGAGAACCGGCCGGGAGAACCGGCCGGGAGAACCGGCCGAGAAGAAGAACCGGAAAGGAGCACCACCGTGGAGAAACCTGTCGTCCTCGTGGCCGATCCGCTGGCCCCCGAGGCTCTCGCCGAGCTGCACGACTGCGATGTCCGGCACTGCGACGGGCGCGACCCGGACGAGCTGCGCCGGGCCCTGCCCGAGGCCGAGGCCCTGCTGATCCGCAGCGGAACCGTCGTGGACGCCGAGGCGCTGGCGGCGGCATCCCGGCTGCGTGTCGTCGCCCGGGCCGGAGTCGGCCTGGACAACGTCGACGTCGGGGCGGCCACGGCCGCGGACGTCCTCGTCGCGAACGCCCCGCTGTCCAACGTGCTGAGCGTGGCCGAACTCACCGTGGGCCTCGTCGTCGCGGCGACCCGCCATGTCGTACCGGCGGGCTCCGCCCTGCGGGACGGCCGCTGGGAACGGGCCCGGTTCCAGGGCCGCGAACTGTCGGGCAGCACGGTCGGGATCGTAGGCCTGGGCCACGTGGGCACCCTGGTGGCCCGTCGCCTGGCCGCCTTCGACGTACAGCTCGTGGCGTACGACCCGTATGTGACGCCCCGGCACGCCGAGGAGCTCGGGGCCCGGCTGGTCTCCCTGGACGAGCTGATGACCACCAGTGACACCGTCACGCTGCACGTGCCCAAGACGCCCGAGACCACGGGACTCATCGGCGAGCGTGAACTGCGGCTGGCCCGGCCCTCGCTGGTCCTCGTCAACACGTCGCGCGGCGGCATCGTCGACGAGAGCGCGCTGGCCGTGGCACTGAAGGAGGAGCGCGTGGCCGGAGCCGCGCTCGACGTCTTCGCCGTCGAGCCGGCCGTCGGAAACGCGTTGCTGTCCTTCGAGTCCGTGGTTGCCACCCCCCACCTCGGGGCGAGCACTCGCGAGGCACAGGAGCGGGCCGGCCGTGAGGCCGTCCGCGCCGTGCGCCGTGCGCTCGCCGGGCAGGAGGTGCCCGCAGCGGTGAACGCGGCCGCGGTGGCCCGGCGTTCGGCCAAGGCGTCCTGAAGGACGGACCCGGAGGCACACGGGGCGGGTGCGCGGCGCCACAGCCGCGCACCCGCCCCTGTCCGAGGGCCGGAGCCGACGGCAGGTCCAACCCGAGGCCTACGGCCGGGCCCGTACCCGTCCCGCCGCCCGGGACCGGCGTGTCAGCAGCACCTTGCGTGTCACCAGGGCGAACCGCTCCGCGAGCGGATGCGCGCCCTGCACCGGACGGATCAGTGACAGGGGAATGCTCGGCGCCTCCCGCAGGGGGACGAACGCCACGGCGGGGTGGAGGTTGCGCCGCAGGACGAGGTCGGGCATCACGCTGACGCCCCGGCCCGCCGCCACGGACTCCAGGCACTCGTCGAAGTTGTGGCAGCGCACGGTGCCCGCGGGCGGGGCGTCCGCCGACCAGTCCGCGTCCTGTATCGCACCGCTCATCGAGTTGACGACCAGGGGATGGTCGGCGAGTTCCGCCCAGCTCACCCAGGAGCGGCCGTCCAGCGGATGGCCCTGCGGAACGGCCGCGGCGCACTCCTCCGCACCGAGGGCGGTGACCTTCATGCGATCGGCCGGCGGACGGCCGCGCAGCAGCGCGACATCCACGGCGGCTTGGTCGACGCCCGCCCACCGGTCGTCCCGGCGGCGCAGTTCCACTTGGGCGCCGGTCTCCTTCTCGAACCGGCGGATGGCTTCCTGCACCCAGCCGTCCGGGAGCAGCCAGGCGAACCCCAGCCGCAGGACCGGGCGTTCCGGTTCCGGGAAGAGTGCCTGGCTGAGGTGCGGCAGGAGTTCCCGAAGCCGGTCACGTAGCCGCGCTCCGTCCGGGCTCAGCGACACCTGCCGGGTCGTACGGAGGAAGAGCGGGACGCCGAGCTGTTCCTCCAGGCGCCGGACGGAGCGGGTGAGCGTCGGCTGATTGCTGCCCAACTGGTCCGCCGCGGACGTAAAGCTCAAGGTGTCCGCGACGGCGAGAAACGCCTGGAGATGCTTGAAGTTGAGATCCCACATGCCTGTCCCCGGCTCCGGCATCCGCTGTCCCGTTGCTTGTGCCGACATGATCATCACTCACCGCACGGCTCGGCCGGTTGCCTCCCGGACGAGGACGGCCCTGGAGGTGACGTCGGCGGAGAAACGGGTCGTGTCGCCCTGTGCGGCTGTGATGAGGGTCCGCTGCTCCTCCCGGTTCTCCTCCGTGGACGCGGCGATGATCGTGCAGGGCGCGTCGAGTTCGACGTAGCGGTGGAAGGCGCAGTCGAGAGCGGAGACGTCGGCGCCGCCCACCGCCTGGTGGACGGCCTCCAGGAGGATCATCCCGGGGACGTGGTCGACGGGGTGGTCGAAGTAGACGGGATGGGTGGTGTCGACCCTGAGCTGCCGGCTGTCGTCATCCGCCGGGGCGAGCACCAGGTCCTGCGGACGGGCCCGGCCGGCCAGGGCGTGCGGGTCCGGGGCCGGCACGGGCACGGCCCGGGCCATGGCGGCCCCGGTCTCCGCGTACCCGCCGCGCAGGCGCCGGTAGACGGCGGCGGACTGCACGGTGAACCGGGTCTCGGCGGTGGCCACGGGCACGTCCCCCCAGCGCACCTGCGCGCGCAGGGAGAGGGCGGCCGGACGGGTGCCGCGGTAGGAGATGTCGAAGCAGTGGACGTCCATCGTCACGTCCGGGCCGCGGTCCACGCCCGCGTAGGCCGCGTCGTCCACGCGATAGCCGAAGTGTTCCCAGATGAGCTGGTGTCCGCGCGGCACGTCGTAGGCGGCGTGGCAGAGCAGCGGGAACGTCTGGCGAACGATCTCGCAGAGCAGCAGCGGATCGAACGCACGCCCCACGCGGTAGAAGGCGTGCGCGCCCGGACGGCGCGCCCGTATGTGGAAGCCGTCGGGGCCCGTGCGTCGCCAATGGGTGAGGTAGACCTCTTCGGCGTGGCGCTTGTGCACGTGCCAGGGAGCGACCGGCGTCAGATCGGTCGCGCCCCCCGACGTGGTTCGACGGTGGTCGATCCCGTTGCATGAGGACATGTGTTTCCTCCCCCTTGATGTGCCGCCAGGTCGTGGGTGTAACCCGACGAGGTGGTTGATGCATCTGTAACATAGAGATCGTTCTGTATGTAAGTCGAAACAGGAGGATGAGAGGCAAATGACATGTCGACGACGGGTAGGCAAATGAACCAGCGGGCGCTTCGGACCCGGGCGGCGATCATCCGCGCGGCGGCCGAGGTGTTCGACGAGTCCGGCTACCGTGGCGCCGGCATCAACCGCATCCTGGCCAGGGCGAAGGTCACGTCCGGAGCGATGTACTTCCACTTCGCGTCGAAGGAGGAACTGGCCCGTGCCGTCATGCTGGAGCAGGCGAGCGACCTGAAACTGCCCGAGGATCCCCAGGGGCTCCAGCAACTGGTGGACATCACGTTCGCGCTCGCGAGGGAACTCCAGCACAACACGCTGCTGCGGGCGGGCGTGCGCCTGGCCGTGGACCCGGGGGGACCGGCGCTCCAGGACGATTCGGCGTACGGCTGGTGGGCGGATCGCTTCCGGGGCGAGCTGGTGGTGGCGCGGCACGAGGGGGAGTTGCGGCCGGACACGGACGAGTCCGAGTTCGCCGAGGTGCTCGTGTCCGCGTTCACCGGGACCCAGCTGAAGTCCCAGATCTCCGCAGGCTGGGCCGATCTCCCGGACCGCATCGCCTCTCTGTGGCGCTATCTGCTGCCCGGTATCGCCTCCCCCGAGGCCTTGCCGGGGATCCTGGTCGAGAGCGAGCGGGGCCTGCGATGGAGGTGAGGACTGTGACACCGCGACAGGTGGTACTCACGGGCGCCACCGGCTTCATCGGGTCCCGGGTCGCGGCCCTGCTGCTGCGCGATCCCGGTGCGTGGCGCGTCCGGGTCGTGGCCCGTAGGGCGCCCGAGGCGCTGATCGCGGCGGGCGCCGAGTGGTGCGAGGCCGACCTGGCCGCGCCGGACACCCTGCGGGGCGTGTGCGAGGGCGCCGACGCGCTGCTCCATCTGGCGGCGCGCGTCGGCGGTGACCCGGACCAGTGCGCCGCGGTGAACGAGCACGGCACGACACGGCTCATGGCCGAGGCGGCGCGGGGCGGCGTGAGGCGCGTGACGCAGTTGTCGACGGCCGCGGTCTACGGCCGCGGACCGCATCGAGGGCCGGATGTCGGTGAGGTGGAACCGGCCCCGGTCTCCGCTGCCAGCGCGACCCGCCTCGCCGGTGAACGGGCCGCACTGGCCGCCGGTGCGGTGGTGCTGCGCCCGGGGCTCGTCCTCGGTGCCGGGGACCGGTGGGTGGTGCCCGCGCTGGCCGAGTTGCGCCGCCAGGTCCCCGCGCGCTGGGACGCGGGCACCGCGCGGCTGTCCCTGGTCGCCGTGGAGGACCTGGCCCGGCTGATCACCGCCACTCTGGACACTCCCGGGCTGACGGGGCCGTCCGTCCACCATGCCAGTCACCCGCGGCCGGTGCGCTCGGGCGACCTGCTGGACGCTCTCACCGGCCACGGAGTGCTGCCCGAAGTCCCCGGCCGGGACTGGAGTTGGTCCCGGTGCCTGGAGGAACTCGCCGCGGCGAACACCTGGGTGAGCCCGCGTCAGTTCGAGCTCCTGGCTCAGGACAACTGGTTCCGCAGCGAGCGGGTGTGGCGCCTGGCCGGCGTTTCGTGCGGTCCGGATCCGCTGGAGCGCGTGGCGGCCTGGGCGCCGTGGTACCGGGAGCACTGCCGATCGGACACGACCCTGTAGCGGTACGGGAACGCCGGATCGAGCCCGTTCGGCAGGCCCGCGTACGCGGGCTTCGCGGCCCGGCGCATCCTGGGCCAGGGCATCTGCGCCACGGTGACCGTCGTCGCCGAGCCCCGGGGCCACAGGCACCCTCCGCAACCGGCGACGGCCACCACCGGGCGACGGCCACCCACGGGCGACGGCCACCCCCGGCACGACAGACCCGGCAACGCGACACGCGCCGGACTCCTCGCCCCGCCCCTACGGCGAGCGCTGGGCCCACCCGTACTGGTCCAACCCATCTGCCACCAACTCGGCATTGGACAAGGCCCGTTCCCCGTCCGGCAGGACCAGCGTGTCCTCCAGGCCTACGGCGACGGCCACCCACGGGCGACGGCCACCCCCGGCACGACAGACCCGGCAACGCGACACGCGCCGGACTCCTCGCCCCGCCCCTACGGCGAGCGCTGGGCCCACCCGTACTGGTCCAACCCATCTGCCACCAACTCGGCATTGGACAAGGCCCGTTCCCCGTCCGGCAGGACCAGCGTGTCCTCCAGGCCTACGCGGGTCGCGAGGCCAAGGCGCCCGGCCAACCGCAGCACCGGCCAGGCGCCGCCGTCCTGGCCGTGCAGCAGGAGAGGCCGGCCGTGTGCGGAACCCAGGTCGGCCAGAAGTGCCCGCGCGGTGTCCTCGGCCGTGTCCGGTGCGGGGTCCGTCACCTCCGCGAGCACCCGCAGCACCTTCGGGCCCAGCGGCGAGTCGGCGAACCGGGCCGCCCCGTCCGTCCCGGACCAGATGCCGGCCTCCACGTCCACCCCGAGGTCGATCAGGGCGGCGGCCATCTGCTCGGCGCCCGGCTCGTGCCAGTTGACCGAGGCGTGGTCCGGGAGCACGGTCCAACCCCGTACGCGCGCCATCCGGGCCGCCGGATCGAGGTCAGGTTCCGCCCACGCGCCCGTGGTCACTCCGACCGGCACCGACACCCGCGCACGTATCGCCTCGACCGTCGCCGCGATCACACGCGGCGACAAAGTGTCCTGGCCGCAAGGCGTCTTGGGGTGGACATGAACGTCCGTGGCCCCCGCCGCGACGGCCTCGGCCGCGGAGTCGGCCATCGCCTGCGGCGTGAGCGGCACCATCGCGCCGTCGGCGGCCCCTCGGGGCCCGTTGAGACACACCTGCACCATGCCTCGATGGTGCCAGCCACCACTGACAACGGCCCGTGGCGGAGAACGAACGACGGCCTGCGGCGGAGAACGGACAACGGCCCGCGGCCGGGTACGAACAACGGCCCGCGGCCGGGAACGAACCCGCGGCCAGGACCCAACAAGGGCCCGCGGTCAAATAGGGGGTGCGGCATCCCCGACGCACCCCCGCCGTTCGCCGTTCCCTAGGCTGACACGAGCAACCGTCCGCGCCTGGCGTCCGCCAGCGCCTCGGGCGTGAGCACGGGACGCGGTACGAGAATTCCGCAGTCCGTGCAGACCGGACCCGTCGAGGGTTCGTGGTCCAGTTCGTACTTCCAGAGGAGTCGCTCCCCGCCGCACACCGGGCAGACCGAGCCCGGTTCGCGCTCCAGCGCGGAGATCAGGCGGCGCAGTACCTCCGCCAGCGGCTCATGGGGATGGACCCGGGGGTCGTCGCACCAGGCGACGCCGAAACCGCCCCAGGTCAGCCGGTGCCAGTCGTCCACACTGCCCGGACTGCGCAACCCGTCGTGCTTCTCCTTCTTGCGGCGCTCGGCGAACTCGACCTCATAGGCCAGCCAGACCGAACGCGCCTCCTCCAACTCCTCCAGTGCGGCCACGAGCCGCGCTGGGTCGGGGGAGCGGTCCTCCGGGCCGAACCCGGCCCGGGAGCACAAATGGTCCCAGGTCGCCCTGTGCCCGTAAGGAGCGAACCGCTCCAGGCACTTGCGCAGCGAATAGCGCCGTAGTGCCAGATCGCACCGCGGATCGCGCACCTGTCTCGCCAGACTCCGGAAACCGGCCATCGCCCTGCACCTCCGTCACACCTGCACCTGTACTTCGGTCACTTCGGCGTCGTCGTACGGACTTCGCGCGACGTTGCCGAATAGACGTATCGACAAGCGATTCGGCTCCATCCGATTTCCGATGGCCCCCATAAGCCGGCTGAGCCGGCCGCATCGACGCGGTGCCGACCCGGCACCGACTTCAAAAAGTGACGCATGTTCATCTTCAATCTCGGGGATACCGGCGGTAACGTCCGGCACACCCCCGTCGGTAGGAGCTGCCATGCCACGGCGCACCCCACGCACCGCTCTCAGAGTGAGAACTCCCGGCAGAATCCCCGGGTTCCTGAAGACCGCTTCCGTATGCGTCCTGATTGCCGGATTTTTGTCCCCGTTGACCCAGGCGGCGGCAGCCGAGGAGGCCACCCCCAAGGCGACGGCGGCGGCGAACGACTACTGCGGCGGCCAGTGTTCCGACATCCTGCCGCCCGGCCAGAACGGCAACGCCACCCTCGCCCAGATCCTCCTCAACCAGGCCTTCGGCACCCAGCCCGCGCACGCGGAGGACCAGCTCGGGCCCTACGCCAACCTGGCCAAGGGCTACCCCACGCTGACCAACGCCACGGTCAACACCTTCTTCAACGACGCGTCTTTCGGGGTCCCCGCCGATCAAGTCGCCTCCACCGTCAAGCCCGCCGGTCGTGGCGACGTGACGATCGTCCGCGACAAGAAGACGGGTGTGCCGCACATCACCGGTACCACCAGATACGGCACGGAGTTCGGCGCCGGGTATGCGGCGGCTGAGGACCGGCTGTGGCTGATGGACGTCTTCCGTCACGTGGGACGCGGCCAGCTGACCTCCTTCGCGGGCGGCGACCCGTCCAACCAGGGCCTCGAGCAGCAGTTCTGGCGCCACGCCCCGTACACCGAGGCCGATCTCCAGGCCCAGATCGACAACGCCGTCGCCACGAACGGGGAGCGCGGCCGGCAGGCCCTCGCCGACGCCAAGGCCTACCTCGACGGCATCAACGCCTACATCGACGCCTCCGACAGTGGCCGCTCCTTCCCCGGCGAGTACGTCCTCACCGGCCACAAGGACTCGATCACCAACGCCGGCACCATCCAGCACTTCAAGATCACCGACCTGGTCGCGCTGGGCTCCGTCATCGGCGCGCTCTTCGGCTCCGGGGGCGGCGGCGAGGTCAACAACGCGCTCTCGCTGCTCGCCGCGCAGGAGAAGTACGGCGTCGAAGAGGGCACGAAGGTCTGGGAGTCCTTCCGCGAGCGCAACGACCCCGAGGCGGTCGTCACCGTCCACGACAAGAGCTTCCCCTACGCCTCCAGGCCCGACGATCCGCAGGGCGAGGCACTGCCCGACGCGGGCTCGGTGGAGGAGGAGCAGCTGGTCCACGACCGTACGGGCGGCGCGGCCGGCTCAAGTGCGAGCAAGGCGTCCACGTCCGCGGCCAGGACGGCCATGACGTCGGCCAAGCGCGGCATGTCCAACGCCCTCGTGGTGAGCGGCGAGCACACCGCCAGCGGCCACCCGGTCGCCGTCTTCGGCCCGCAGACCGGCTACTTCGCGCCCCAGCTGCTCCTGCTCCAGGAGATCCAGGGCCCGGGCATCAGCGCCCGCGGCGCCTCCTTCGCCGGCCTGAGCATGTACGTCGAACTAGGCCGTGGCCAGGACTACTCGTGGAGCGCCACGACCTCCGGCCAGGACATCATCGACACGTACGCCGTCGAACTGTGCCAGGACGACTACCACTACCTGTACCGCGGCACCTGCACCCCCATGGAGAAGATCGAGCAGAAGAACGCCTGGAAGCCGACCGTCGCCGACGACACCGCCGCCGGCTCCTACACGATGCGGGTGTGGCGCACCAAGTACGGCCCCGTCGAGTACCGCGCGACCGTCGGCGGCAAGAAGGTCGCCTACACCACCCTGCGCTCCTCCTACATGCACGAGGCCGACTCGATCATCGGCTTCCAGATGCTGAACGACCCGGACTACGTGAAGGGCCCGGAGAGCTTCCAGAAGGCGGTGCAGCACATCAACTACACCTTCAACTGGTTCTACGCCGACTCCGAGCACACCGCCTACTACAACAGTGGCGACAACCCGGTGCGGGCGAGCGGCGTCGACGCCGAGTTCCCGGTGTGGGCACGGCCGGCGTACGAGTGGCGGAACTGGGCCCCGGCCACGAACACGGCGGACTACACGCCGGCGTCGGCCCACCCCAACTCCATCGACCAGGACTACTACATCTCCTGGAACAACAAGCAGGCCAAGGACTACACCACCGCTCCCTGGGGCAACGGCTCGGTCCACCGCGGCAATCTCCTCGAGGACCGGGTGAAGAAGCTGGTCGCCGCGGGCGGGGTCACCCGGGCCTCGCTGGTGAAGGCCATGGCCGACGCGGGGCTCGCCGACCTGCGGGCCGGGGACGTACTGCCGGATCTGCTGAAGGTCGTCAACAGCTCCCCGGTCACGGACTCCACGGCCGCGGCGGCGGTGAGCAAGCTGCAGACGTGGCTGTCGGCGGGCGGCAAGCGCACGGAGACGTCGGCCGGTTCGAAGAAGTACGCCGACGCCGACGCGATCCGCATCCTGGACGCCTGGTGGCCGCTGCTGGTGAAGGCCGAGTTCGAACCGGGACTCGGCAGCGACCTGTACACGGCCATGACCGACAACCTCCCCGTCGACGAGTCCCCCTCGGCCGCGCACGGCCCGACGGGCTCGCACGCCGGAAGCTCCTTCCAGTACGGCTGGTGGAGCTATGTCGACAAGGACATCCGGGCGGTGCTCGGGGAGTCGGTGCAGGGGCCGCTCGCGCGGAAGTACTGCGGCGGCGGCAGCCTCAGCGCCTGCCGGGACGTCCTGATCAGCACCCTGAAGGAGGCGGCCGGCAAGACCGCGGCCCAGGTCTACCCGGGTGACGCCCTGTGCTCGGCGGGCGACCAGTGGTGCGCCGACTCGATCTTCCAGCGGACGCTCGGCGGCATCAAGCACGGCCACATCAGCTGGCAGAACCGCCCGACGTACCAGCAGGTGGTGGAGTTCACCTCGCACCGGTGAGGCACCAGGCCCTGTCGGCGGCGGGTCAGCGGATGCGGCCCGCCGCCACCACCAGGTGCGCCAGCTCCCGGTGCACGATGTCGCAGTGCGCCCCGGACGGCGGCCCGCCCCGCCGGACCACCTGAGCGGCGTCGACGTTCACGCACCCCGACGCGGGCAGCTTCGCCCTCAGCGCGTCGGCGAGCTCGAAGGACTTCGTGCCCGGCACCGCCTGCACACCGTCGAACCCCATCGCCCCCCACTTGACCCCGAGGACACGTCCGACGGCCAGGTCGGCGGTGGCCCCTCGCGCGTCCCCCGCCATGCGCGAGGCCAGCGGATACATGGTGCCGAGGGCCGAATCATGGCGGGAGTAACAGCACACCAGGGGACCGTCGATGCGGTTGTGCTGGCCCTGCAACACCCCTCCCGCGCGCGTGTCGTGCGGCAGCCGCGCCGCGAACGCGTAGTGCGAGAAGGCCCCTTGGAGCAGCGTCACCGACTTCACCGTGCGCACCCCCTTCGGCAGCCCGCGCAGCGCGAACGCCACCAGCCGTGCGCCGAAGCTGTGCCCGACGAGGTGCACCCGCACCTGCGGCGCCGCCGCGGCCAGTTGCCCGACCGCTGGGCCGAGCCCGCGTTCACCGACCGTCCCCGCCCGCCGCTTCATGGCGTAGTACGTCGCCTGCCGCAGCAGCTCGTGCGCCCCGTCCCACGGATTGGGCAGCGAGAACCGTGCCGCCCCACCCGGGGACTCGAGCTCCGCCAGCGCCCGCGCGAACTCCTCGCAGACCTCCGCCGCGGACCCCGTCACCATCATGGGCTCGCTCTGCGGCACGCCCTCCGCCAGCGTGTCCGCCGCGAACAGCGCCTGCGGCCCCGGCGGCAGCACGTCCACCAGCAACCGCACCAGACGCCCGAACTCGTCCAACTCGGCCGCCTCGCGCGGCTGCTGGTCCAGCAGTTGCGCGATCTGGTCGATCACGGTCGCCCGCCCGGGAAAGGTCTCCAGCAGCGCGTGCCGGGTGTCCTTGTCGAGGGCCGGCAGTGGCGGGATCCCGGCGGCCACGGCTCGCGGAAAGTCCGGGATCGGCTCGTCCGAGAACCGCATGGAAGGCCACACCACGCCGACGTACCCGATCCTGGCCGCCGGTGCGAGCTCCGGGAACGGCGCGAGGAAGCTGCTGTACAGCCGGGTCGCGCCCGAGCGGTCGCTGTTCCAGCCGTGCGCGAAGACGACCAGGTCACGGATGCCGTGCTCCACGACTCCGGCGAGCAGCCGGTCCCGCTTCCGGCCGTCCGCGTCCCCGTCCGCGTCGAAGGTGAGCTCCCAGTACGGAGTCACGCTCATTGCCGGATCCGCCATGACAAGCCCCTTCGTCCCCCGGAGTGGTGCGATGTGCGCGCATCGTCCTGCTACGGGGCCGAGTTGGCCATACGTCGTGACTCATCCGGGTGATGCTCCGTTCACCCGTTCACCCGTTCACCCGTTCATGTGTTCACCGCTTCACCGCTTCACCGCTTCACCGCTTCACCGGTAGAGGAGGTACTCCCGCCGCACCCGCCGGAACGCCGCGAGCTCCTCGCCCCAGCCCGCCACCACCTCGGCGGTGTCCGCTCCCGCGTCGATCATCGTGCGCACCCGCGCGGACCCGGTGAGCTTGTCGATCCAGTTGTCCGGGCGCCAAGTGAAGCCGCTCCACACCTTCTTGGCGGTCACCAGCAGCGCGATTCCGGTGCGGACGGGGTCGTAGGCGTCCCGGTCGTGCACATGGATCTGCACGCCCCCGATCGTCCTGCCCTGGAACTTGGAGAAGGTCGGCGCGAAATACGCCTCCCTGAAGTACGCGCCGGGCAGCTCGAGTTCGTTCACCGCGGCGGCCCACCGCCCGTCGATCCCCTCCGCGCCCAGCAGCTCGAACGGCCGGGTCGTCCCGCGCCCCTCCGACAGGTTCGTCCCCTCGAAGAGGCACGTCCCCGAGTAGACGAGAGCCGTGTCGGGTGTCGGCATGTTCGGGCTCGGCGGCACCCAGGGCAGCCCGGAGGCGTCGTACCACTCGGACCGCTTCCACCCGGTCATCAGTACGGTGTCCAGCTCCACCGGCGCGGCCAGGAACTCCCCGTTGAACAGCCGCGCCAGCTCCGCGACGGTCATCCCGTGCGCCTGCGAGACCGGCTGCCGCCCGACGAACGTCGCGAACTCCTTGTGCAGCACCGGCCCCAGGGCCGCCCGCCCGGTCACCGGATTCGGCCGGTCCAGGACCACGAACCGCTTGCCCGCGAGCCGCGCGGCCTCCATGCAGTCGTAGAGCGTCCAGATGTACGTGTAGAAACGGGCCCCCACGTCCTGGATGTCGAAGACGACGGTGTCCACGCCGGACGCGGTGAAGATGTCGGCGAGCGGCTGCCCGCTCTTCAGGTACGTGTCGTAGACGGGCAGGCCGGTCGCCGGGTCGTCGTAGCGGCCCTCGGAGCCACCGGCCTGCGCGGTGCCGCGGAAGCCGTGCTCGGGGCCGAAGACGGCGGTCAGGTCCACACGGTCGTCGGCGTGCATGACGTCGACGATGTGGTGGACGTCGCGGGTGACGCCGGTGGGGTTGGTGACGATGCCGATTCGCGGGCCGCGGAGAGGGGCGTAGGCGTTCGCGGCCAGGTTCTCGAAGCCGGTTCGCATCCGGCGGGGGGCCGCGGACGCGGGGGGCGCTGCGGGCAGGGTTGCGGCTGCCGCGGCTGCTGTGAGCAAGGTTCGTCTTCGTAGACGCATGGGTGACCTCCGTGGGAACGGTATGCGCTCCCACGCGGCCTCGCACCCCTGCGTCGTCCACCCTTCCGTCGCTACATACCGACCGCTTAGTCTGGCGCCGAGGAGCCGCAGTCGAAGGAGACCGATGGTGGAAGCCGTTCAGGGTGCTGGTGTGGTCGTCACGGGGGCCGGGGGCGGCATCGGAGCCGCACTGGCCCGTCGCTTCGCCGGCGAAGGCGCTCGCGTCGTCGTCAACGACCTCGATGCCGGGCGGGCGCGAGCCGTCGCCGAGGAGATCGGCGGCATCGCCGTCCCCGGCGACGCCTCCGCGATCGTCGCCGAGGCCCGCGAGGCGCTCGGTGGCACCGTCGATGTCTACTGTGCCAACGCCGGCGTCGCCTTCGAGGGCGGGGACACCGCCGCGCCGCTCGACGAGAAGGTCTGGGCGGCCTCCTGGGACGTCAACGTCATGGCCCACGTGCGCGCGGCCCACGAACTGCTCCCGGGCTGGCTGGAGCGCGGCAGCGGCCGCTTCGTGTCCACCGTCTCGGCCGCCGGGCTGCTCACGATGATCGGCGCGGCGCCCTACGGCGTCACCAAGCACGGCGCCTACGCCTTCGCCGAGTGGCTGTCGCTGACGTACCGGCACCGCGGTCTGAAGGTGCACGCGATCTGTCCGCAGGGCGTGCGCACCGACATGCTGGCGGCCACCGGCAGCGCGGGCGACCTGGTGCTCCAGCCGACCGCCATCGAGCCGGACGACGTGGCGGACGCCCTCTTCAGGGGCATCGAGGAGGACCGCTTCCTGATCCTGCCGCACCCCGAGGTCGCCGGGTTCTACCAGGCCAGGGCCACCGACCCCGATCGCTGGCTGACGAACATGAACCACATCCAGCAGAAGTGGGAGACGACCCGGTGACCGACTCCCGTTACGCCGCCAAGCCCTGGCTGGCCCTGCTCGACGATGCCCAGCGCGCCCCGATCGACCCCGCCGACTCCCTCGTGCACGCCCTGCGCCGGGCCGTCGCCGAGACCCCGGACCGCACCTTCCTCGCCTACTTCGACGGCCGCCTGACCTACCGCGAGGTCGACGAGCTGAGCGACTCCGTCGCCGGTCACCTCGCCGCCCGTGGACTGGAGCGCGGCGACCGGGTGGCGGTCCTGCTGCAGAACTCCCCGCACTTCGTGCTCGCCGTGCTCGGCGCCTGGAAGGCGGGGGCGACCGTCGTGCCGGTCAACCCCATGTACAAGTCGGGGGAGGTCGGCCACGTCCTGCGGGACGGCGAGGTGGCCGCGCTGATCTGCTCCGACCGCGCCTGGGAGTCGTATCTGCGCGACACGGCCGCCGACTCTCCGGTGCGGATCGTGCTCACCGGCTGCGAGTTGGATTTCCAGACTCGTGACGACGCGCGCGTGCTGACCTTCGAGCGGCTCCCGCATGCCGAGGACGCCGACGACCTGGCGACCGTGGCCCGCGCGGGTCACAAGGCGCCGGAGGGCAGTGACGCAGGCCCGCACGACATCGCGCTGATCAGCTACACCTCGGGCACCAGCGGCGCCCCCAAGGGCGCCACCAACACGCACGGCAACATCATGCACAACGCCGAGCGGCAGCGGACCGGGCTGGCCCTGCCCGAGGCGCCCGTCTACTTCGCGATGGCGCCGCTGTTCCACATCACCGGCATGGTCTGCCAGCTCGGCGCCTGCCTGAACAGCGCGGGCACGCTGGTCCTGGCGTACCGCTTCGAGGCGGGCGTGGTGCTGGACGCGTTCGCCGAGCACCGGCCCCACTACACGGTCGGCCCGTCGACCGCCTTCATTGCGCTGGCCGCCCACCCGTCCGTCACGCCGGACCACTTCTCGTCCTTCGCCAACATCTCCTCGGGCGGCGCGCCGCTGCCGCCCGCCCTGGTGGAGAAGTTCCGGGCCGGCTTCGGGCCGTACATCCGCAACGGCTACGGGCTGACCGAGTGCACCGCCCCCTGCGCCTCCGTGCCGCCCGGCCTGGAAGCACCCGTCGACCCGGCCTCCGGGACGCTGGCGGTGGGCGTGCCCGGCCCCGACACGGTCGTCCGGATCCTCGACGACCAGGGCCGGGAGGTGCCCTTCGGCGAGCAGGGAGAGATCGTCGTACGAGGGCCGCAGGTCGTCCCCGGCTACTGGCGGCGCCCGGAGGCCACCGCCGAGACCTTCCCCGACGGGGAACTGCGTACCGGCGACGTCGGCTTCATGGATCCCCAGGGCTGGCTGTACGTCGTCGACCGCAAGAAGGACATGATCAACGCGTCCGGCTTCAAGGTGTGGCCGCGCGAGGTCGAGGACGTGCTGTACACGCACCCGGCGGTGCGCGAGGCGGCCGTCGTCGGCGTGCCCGACGGGTACCGCGGCGAGACCGTCAAGGCCTACATCAGCCTGCGTCCGGGTGCCGAGACGGACCCCGATACGCTCGCCGCGTACTGCAAGGACAGACTGGCCGCTTACAAATCCCCGCGCCAGGTGGAGGTCCTGCCCGACTTGCCGAAGACGGCGAGTGGGAAGATCCTCCGTCGGGAACTGCGTTCCCGCACGCATGACGACAAGCGGCAACAGCAGTAGCAACAGAAAAGCAACAGAAGAAGGACTCGGAAGGCAGGTGGCGGCAGTGCCCAGGACAACGGACGGTGACGGGACTCCCGTGCCGCAGCGGCTGCTGGCCGCCGCCACCCGGCTCTTCGCCGAGCAGGGCTACGACCGCACCTCGGTGCAGGAGATCGTCGAGGCGGCCGGCGTCACCAAGGGGGCGCTGTACCACTACTTCGGCTCCAAGGACGACCTCCTGCACGAGGTGTACGCGCGCGTGCTGCGCGTCCAGCAGGAGAGACTCGATGCCTTCGCGGACGCCGACGAGCCCGTCGAGAAGCGGCTGAGGGACGCGGCGGCCGACGTCGTCGTCACGACGATCGACAAGCTCGACGACGCGATGATCTTCTGGCGCTCGATGCACCACCTGAGTCCGGAGAAGAACAAGCAGGTGCGTGCCGAGCGGCGCCGGTACCACGAGCGGTTCCGGGCGCTGATCGAGGAGGGTCAGGAGGTCGGCGTCTTCTCCAAGGCGACCCCTGCCGACCTGGTGGTGGACTACCACTTCGGCTCCGTCCACCACCTGTCGACCTGGTACCGGCCCGACGGCCCTCTCAGCCCCCAGGAGGTCGCCGATCATCTGGCGGACCTGCTGCTGCGGGCGCTGCGACCGTAGGGCGTTTCCCGGTGTAAGGGGCGGCTGCCACTGACAGCCGCCCCTTACACCGGGAGCAACGCAAGAGCTCACAGGTACTTTTTCAGCTCCCGCCGCCCCAGCGACCGCTGGTGCACCTCGTCCGGGCCGTCGGCGATCATCAGGGTGCGGGCGACTGCGTACAGCTCGGCCAGCGGGAAGTCCTGGCTCACCCCGCCCGCGCCGTGCAGCTGGATCGCCCGGTCGATGATGTCGACGACCGTGCGGGGCGTGGCGATCTTGATGGCCTGGATCTCCGCGTGGGCGCCCCTGTTGCCGACCGTGTCCATCATCCAGGCGGTCTTCAGGACCAGCAGCCGCAGCTGTTCGACCGCGACCCGGGCGTCCGCGATCCAGTTGTGGACCACGCCCTGCTGGGCCAGCGCCTTGCCGAAGGCGGTGCGCGACGTCGCCCGCCGGCACATCAGCTCGATCGCCCGCTCCGCCATGCCGATCAGCCGCATGCAGTGGTGGATCCGGCCGGGACCGAGCCGGGCCTGGGCGATGGCGAAGCCGCCGCCCTCCTCGCCGATCAGGTTCGAGACCGGCACGCGCGCGTGGTCGAAGACCACCTCGGCGTGGCCGCCGTGGTAGTGGTCCTCGTAGCCGAAGACCTGCATGGCGCGTTCGACCGTGACGCCCGGGGTGTCACGGGGGACCAGGACCATGGACTGCTGGCGCCGGATGTCGGCGCCCTCCGGGTCCGTCTTGCCCATCACGATGAGGATCTTGCAGTCCGGGTTCATCGCCCCGGAGATGTACCACTTGCGGCCGGTGATGACGTACTCGTCCGTGCCATCGGAGGCTCGCTCGATGCGCGTGGTGATGTTCGTGGCGTCGGACGAGGCCACCTCGGGCTCCGTCATCGCGAACGCCGAGCGGATCTCACCGGCGAGCAGCGGCTCGAGCCACTGCTTCTTCTGCTGTTCGTCGCCGAACTGGGCGAGGACCTCCATGTTCCCGGTGTCGGGCGCCGCGCAGTTCGTCACGGTCGGCGCCAGCTGCGGGCTGCGGCCGGTGATCTCGGCGAGCGGAGCGTACTGGAGGTTCGTCAGGCCGGCGCCGTACTCGGTGTCGGGCAGGAAGAGGTTCCACAGGCCCTGCCTGCGGGCTTCGGCCTTCAGCTCCTCGACCACGGCCGGGGTGTCCCACGGCGACGCCAGCCGCGCGCGCTGCTCGTGCGCGGTCTGCTCGGCCGGGTAGACGTACTCGTCCATGAAGGCGAGCAGCTTGGCGCGCAGTTCCTCGGTGCGCGCGTCGAACGCGAAGTCCATGGCCTCAGCCTTCCTGGAGTCCTGCTTGAAGAGTTGTCAGACCGTGCTCGATGAAGACCGGGACCAGGTCGCCGATGCGGTCGAAGCCGCGGCCGACCGTCTGGCCCAGGGTGTACCGGTAGTGGATGCCCTCCAGGATCACGGCGAGCTTGAACCAGGCGAACGCCGTGTACCAGGACACCGCGGAGACGTCACGTCCCGAGCGCTCGGCATACCGCTCGACGAGTTCGGCGGGTGCGGGGTGGCCGGGAGCCTCGGCGGTCGTGAAGACCGAGGAGTCGGCCGTGCCCAGCGGGATGCTGTACATCACCAGCAGGCCGAGGTCGGTGAGCGGGTCGCCGAGTGTCGACATCTCCCAGTCGAGGACCGCCTTGATCGTGTCGTCCTCGCCGATCAGGACGTTGTCGAGCCGGTAGTCACCGTGTACGACCGCCGGGGCGGGGGATCGGGGCAGCTCCCGGCCGAGCGCCGCGTGCAGCTCGTCGATGCCGGCCAGCTCGCGGTTGCGGGAGGCGTCCAGCTGCTTGCCCCAGCGCCGCAGCTGCCGGTCCAGGAAGCCCTCGGGTCGGCCGAAGCCGGCCAGGCCCACCTCGGCGGGATCCACCGCGTGGAGCTCCACGAGCGTGTCGACGAGGTTCAGGACGGCCCCTCGGGTGCGGTCCGGGCCGAGGGAGGCGAGCTGGTCGGCCGTGCGGTACGGGGTGCCCTCGACGAACTCCATGACGTAGAACGGCGCCCCGAGCACCTCCTCGTCCTCGCACATCAGCATGGGGCGCGGCACCGGCACGTCCGTCGGGTGCAGGGCGCTGATCACCCGGTGCTCGCGTTTCATGTCGTGCGCGGTGGCCAGGACGTGGCCCAGCGGCGGCCGCCGTACGACCCACCGCGCGGTGCCGTCGGAGACCGCGTACGTGAGGTTCGACCGTCCGCCCTCGATCAGCCGGCCGGTCAAGGGGCCGTGGACCAGGCCGGGCCGCTCACGGTCGAGCAGGGCGCGCAGCCGGTCGAGGTCGAGGCCTGGCGGATGGTCGGGGCTCATCAATGCTCCTACGGGCGGGTGAACGCGACCTGACCAATGATGCCGACCGGTCGGTATGTCGTCCAGTGGGGGAGTGGAACGTGATCGGAGCCACGATAGGCCGACAGCTCCCCGCGCGGGGCGACGGGGAGCTGTCGGCGGTGCCTTCTCGGCCAGGAGCGGGTCCGCGTGGGGTCAGTCTGGGGTCCGTGTTGGGTCCGTGTGGGGTCCTTGTGGGGTCAGTGGTCGTCCCAGTGGCTCTCGTGCTCGGCGTGCCGGTGGCCGTCGTGGAGGTAGTCGACGTGGTCGCCGTGCAGGACGCTCGGGTGCCCGCAGTCCGCACCGTGCCTGTGGTCGTGGCCCTCGTGCGAGACGTGCTCGTCGGGCTCGCATTCGTCCCAGTGGCCGCCGTGCTCGCGGTGCAGGTGCCCGTCGTGCGCGTAGTCGACGTGGTCGCCGTGCGGTACCCGGGTGTGGCCGCAGTCCGGGCCGTGCGTGTGGGTGTGGGAGGCGTGTTCGTGGTGGAGGGTGGTCATGGTGCTCGCCTTCGACTTCGACGGTGCGGGGCCCATGAAGGGCCATGAAGGTCATCTCCTACCGACGGTAGGGCGCGGGCACTGGGCTCGCCCACCAAGACTCGTTCAAGACGTTCGTTCAAGACGTTCGTTCAAGACGTCAGAAGACGAGCGCCGCCGCGCACAGCGCGAGGGCGACCGTGAGGAGGGCCCCGGCCGCCGCGTGCCGGGGAGTGAGCGCGGGTGGGCTGTTCGTGGCTGCCAGGGTGCGGATGCGGCGGTGGGCGATCAGGAGGAAGGCCAGCCACAGGCCGGAGCACAGGGCGCAGACGATGATCGCGGCCGCCGATGTCCCGCCGTGCAGCGCGGTCTTCATCGCCAGCAGGGCGGCGGCGGTGCTGGACAGCGTGGTCCGGCGCCAGGCGAGGCGGGTTCGCTCCGGTTGCAGTCCCGGATCCCGGTCGTGGGCCGTGCGGGGAGCCGTTCCGCTCACCTGCTCACCCTTCCCATCCGACGAGGACCACGATCACCATCGCGACGGCCACGACCGCGACGGCGAGGCTCAGCAGTGCCGGGAATCTGGAGACCGGGAGGTCCTCGCCTCGCCGCATGGCCCGTTCACAGCGGATCCAGTGGTTGACGGCCCGCAGGGAGCACAGCACGCCCGCCGCGAGCAGCGCGAGAGCGAGGCCGACGCGCCAGCCCCAGCGCAGGTCGGGCAGGAACTGGTCCACGGCGAAGCCGCCGCCGATCAGGGCGAGGGCGGTGCGCAGCCAGGCCAGGAAGGTGCGCTCGTTCGCCAGCGAGAACCGGTAGTCGGGGGTGCCGCCCTCTTCCCGGATCGCCTGCGGCGCGAACCACAGCCGGACGTTCCGTGCGAATCCGATCACGTCCAGACCCTATCGGGGTGGCTGCCGGGTGCCTCCGGCGGTTGGGCGGGAGGCCTGCGGCGGCCTGTGCGGGTTCGGTGGGGGTGCGGGTAGCGCCTGCGGTTGGGGGGTGGGTCGGGGCCGTGTCGGGGGGTGTCCGTCCTCGGAACGGCGCGGAATCGGTCACTTACCAGCGTGCCCGGGTTGACGCGCCAACCGCTGCGGGCGGACACCCCCCGACACGTCCCCTTGCCGCCGTACGCGGCTGTACCGCCGTGCGGCTTCTACGGTCACCTCTTGGCCGACCGAGTCGGGTGGTGGGGTGGGCACAGGCCCGGGGGTCTGGGGGCGGAGCCCCCAGCGAGGCCCGCAACCACGCCGGGTGACTGGACAGCAGGCGGTACCTGGACCTACCCCCGAAACGCGCGGAGCCTCTCGTACGCCGCCAATCCGTCCGGCACCCACTCCCAGTCCCCGAGATGTCGCTCCAGCTCCGCCTCCGGCAGGAAGTCGTGCCAGGCCACCTCCTCGGCCTGCGGCCGTACAGGAGGGTCGCAGCGGACCTCGTACACCGCCGACCACCAGCTCTGGCCGGCTCCGTCGTCGTAGAGGAACTTGAAGAGGTACTCCGGGCGCGGCAGTCCCGTCACGCCCAGTTCCTCCTCGGCCTCCCGCAGGGCCGCGTCGTCGTAGGACTCGCCCGCGCCGACCACTCCGCCGACGAACATGTCGTAGAGGGAGGGGAAGACCAGCTTGGTGGGGGTGCGGCGGTGGATGAAGAGGCGGTCCTCCGCGTCCCTGGCCTGGATGAAGACGCAGCGGTGGCGCAGGCCCTTCGCGTACGCCTCGCCGCGCGGTGATCGGCCGATGACCCGGTCGTTCTCGTCGACGATGTCGAGGATCTCGTCAGCAGCGCTCATGACCTCATCCAAGCAGGGTCAGGTCACTGCGGTTGCAGGTCCCGGGCCCGCTCGGGCTGCCTCGCACCGCTGGGCATCGCCGGGTGCATGCCCAGCAGCACGATGCCCACCACGATCGCCGCGAGTCCCGCCGCCTCCCAGGCCAGCGCCCCCGTGTCGGTCCGCAGGCGGTCGCCCAGGAAGCCGACGCCGCAGGCGATACCGGCCAGCGGCTGGGCCGCCGTGAGGGCGGGCAGCGACATGCGCAGGGGCGCCGTCTCGAACGCGCTCTGGACGAGGATCAGGCCGGTGACGCCGAGCACCAGCACGCCGTACGGCTGCCAGTCCGTCAGCAGTTCCATGAGGCCGCCCTCGGAGAAACGCTGGCCGCTCACCCGGGTCAGCGCGTCCTGCACGCCGTAGAGCAGGCCGGCGGCCAGTGCGAGCAGTACCGGGCCGGAGCTCAGGCGGGAGCGCTTGGCGTGCGTGGTGAGGAGGAGGGCGAGGCCCAGCATGGATCCGATGATCAGCCAGTGGCGGAGCGGATCGGTGACCGCGGTGCCGCCGCGGGGCTCGCCCGCCACGATGAACGCGGTCACCCCGCCCGCGAGCAGCGTCAGGCCCGCCCAGCCCTGGCGGCCCAGCGGCTGTTTGCTCTGCTTGCGGGACAGGGCGAGGGCGAAGAGCAGGTTCGTGGCCAGGAGGGGTTCCACCAGGGAGATCTCGCCCTGGCCCAGTGCGATCGCGCCGAGGGCCATGCCGGCCGCCATCAGCCCGATGCCGCCGAGCCAGCGCGGCACCTTCATGAGGTCGAGGAGCAGCCGGGGCGAGAGGAAGTCGCTCAGCGGTGCCTGCCGGGCCGCGTTCTGCTGGAGTACGAAGCCGAAGCCGAGGCAGCACGCCGCGCTCAAGGAGAGGACGAGAACCAGAACCGACAAGCTGTGTACCTCGAGATCATCCGGTCGGGCCGCGGGAGAGCCATCATCGTGCGGGACGGGGGTGGGGCGCGCCATGGCGTACGCCACAGGGGCCTGGGTGCGTGTTCCCGCAGTGTCACACAAGTGCCCACCGGCTCAAGGAGGTTGACGCGTGTAACGCCCGGAGAGGCCTTGACGGAAAGCGTTGGCTGGGGGTTGGCTGTGCGTGATCAACCGATGGCGAAAAGAAAAGTCCAGACCGAAGCTCGGGCCGGGAGCGCCCCGAAGGCGAACGAGCCGGAAAAGAGCGTGTGAGGAAGTCCCCGCGGTGTCCCCACCCCCGCCACCCTTCGGGCGCGGCCGCAAGCACGCCCGCCGAACGCTCGACGCCGCCCTCGACGACGCCGAACTCGTCGCCGCGCGCGCCGCGCTGGCCCAGGGGCGGTGGCAGGCCGCCCGCACGCTGCTCGCCCGCACCGGCGACGACTGGGACCGCCGAGGACACCGGGTCACCGTCCTGGCCCGGGAGCCCTACAGCGCCGCCTGGGCCCGCGACTGGCTGCTCGCCGAGCCCGACTCCGCCGACGCCGCCGTCCTGCTCGCCCTCGCCCAGGTCCGGCGCGCCCTGCGCGGCAAGGAGACGCCGGTCCGGGCCCGGGAGGCCTGCCGGGCCGCCGCTGCCCTGGCGCCCGCCGACCCCACGCCCTGGCTCGGCCTGCTCATGCTCGAGCGCCGCCTGGGCGCCGGGGAGGAGGTCGTCCGGCTCTTCGGCGAAGTCCGCGCGCGGTACGCCGATCACCACCACGCCCATCACCTGATGGTCGCCCGCCTCGCCGAGCGCCGCGCCGACGCCGGCCCCGATCCCCTCCACGAGGTCTACGACTTCGCCGCCTGGGCCGCCGAACAGGCCCCCGCCGACTCCCCGCTCGCGATCCTCCCGGTCGTCGCCCACGCCGAGCGCTACCGCGTGCTGGCCGCCACCGGACACGCGCCCCCCGATCCGGCCGCCTCCGAGCACTGGACCGGACGCCGGGCCCGGCAGGTGATGAAGGCCGCGTTCGACTGGTGGCTGGAGTGGGAGCACGAGGGCCACCCCCGGCGGCTGGTCGATCTCAACTTCCTGGCCCACGCCAAGATCTGCGAGGACCGGGGCGCCGAGGCCGCCGCCCTGTTCCACCGCATCGGCGAACACGCCACCCCGGCGCCGTGGTCGTACCCGGACCGCGATCCGTACCCCGCCTTCCGTGCCGCTCGCGACAGCGCGCTCGGCATGGTCTGACCTCCCCGACACAGCCCCGACCCCACACCCCGATTCCGAACGAAGGACGGTCTCCCGATGACCACGGGCAGTTCGAGCACGAGCACATCAACGGCCGACGGCATCAGCACCTTCAAAGGGCAGGAGCGGGCGCTGCGGGCCGACCGCCTGGGCACCGGCGGCCTGCTGCTCTCCGTCCTCGCGGCGACCGCCCCCCTCATGGTCGTCGCTGGTGTCATGCCCACCACATTCGCGGTAATGGGCATCGTCGGACAGCCGCTCCTCTTCGTCCTCCTCGGCGTGGTCCTGGTCCTCTTCGGCGTCGGCTACGCGGAGATGAGCCGGCACGTCCACAACGCGGGCGCCTTCTACGCGTACATCTCCCGCGGCCTCGGCGGTACGGCGGGGGCGAGCGCGGCCCTGGTCGCCCTCGTCGCCTACAACGCCCTCCAGGTCGGCATCTACGGCATCTTCGGCTTCGAGGTCTCCGGCCTCTTCGCCACCTATGCCGACCTGGAGGTCGCCTGGTGGATACCCGCGCTGGCGGCCGCGCTCGTCGTCGGCGCGCTGGGCTGGCTGAAGATCGACGTCAACGCGCGCGTGCTCGGCGTCCTGCTGATCGTCGAGGTGGCCCTGGTCGTCATCTTCGACATCGCGGCCGTCGCCGATCCCGGCGCTCAGGGTCTGTCGCTGCACGCCTTCAACCCGGACACCCTCAGCGGCGCCGGCGTCGGCACCGCCCTGTGCTTCTGCATCGCGGCGTTCCTCGGCTTCGAGCAGGCGCCCGTGTACGCCGAGGAGACCAGCCGCCCGCACATCCTGGTGCCCCGCGTGATGTTCCTCGCGGTCGGCGGGGTCGCCGTCTTCTTCGCGCTCAGCAGCTGGGCCCTCACCGTCGCCACCGGCCCCGCCGCCATCGTCGGCGAGGCACAGAAGCAGAGCGCCGGACTGCTGTTCTCCCTCACCGAGTCCCGGCTCGGCGGCACCTTCACGGACGTGCTGCACGTCCTGTTCGTGACCGGCATGTTCGCGGCCCTGCTCAGCTTCCACAACGTCGTGGCCCGGTACGCCTTCGCCATGGGCCGCGAGGGACTGCTGCCCGCCGCCTTCGGCCGCACCAACAGCACGAGCGGCGCTCCCGGCACCGGTTCGCTGCTGCAGACCGCCGTGGCCGTGGTCGTCGTCGCCGCCTTCGCGGTCGCCGACGACAAGCCGGCGGGCGATCCCACCGAGCCCGTCCTGCACCTGTTCACCTGGTTCGGCAACATCGGTGCCCTCGGCGTGATCGTGCTGATGGCGGCGGCCAGCCTGTCGGTCATCGTGTTCTTCGTCCGCCGCGGCGCCGCGGCCGCCCAGGCCTGGCGGCTGCTCACCTCCGCCCTGGCCGGCATCGCCCTGCTCGTGATCGCCGGCTACACCGTCAAGGACTTCGACGTCCTGGTCGGCGCCGGCCCCGACTCGTCGCTCAGCTGGATACTGCCCGGCATCATCGGGCTCGCCGTGGCGATCGGCCTGGTGCAGGGCCTGATCCTGCGCGCCCGCCGTCCCGAGGCCCACGCCCGCATCGGTCTCGGCAACGAGGCGTTCCAGCTGGAGAAAGCCGCGGAGAAGGCGTCGTAACGACCTCTCAGCCGCGTAAGAAGTGATTACGGAACCCTGACGAGCACCCGCGACCCCTGGTCCGCCCCGGGCCGCGGGTGTTCGAATGAACCCGTGAACTCCGAACAGCCCGAGGAACGTGGCGCACCCGTCGGCCGCCGCGTCGTCCTCGGCACCCTCGGCCTGGGCGCGCTCGGCGTGGTCGCCGCGCCCACCCTGCAACGCGGCCTGGAGGCCTTCCTGGGCAGCGCCGCCGACAAGGACCCGACCGGCCTGACGGGCCTGCTCCCTAACGGCGGCGGCTTCCGCTACTACTCGGTCACGTCCTCCGTGCCCCACAAGAACGCCGAGACCTACCGCCTCACCGTGGACGGCCTCGTCGACCGCCCGCGCACCTACACACTGGCCGACCTGCGCGCCCTGCCGCAGACCCGGATGGTCAAGGACGTCCAGTGCGTCACCGGTTGGCGGGTCCCCGACACGCCCTTCGAAGGGGTGCGGCTGTCCCGGCTGCTCGACGCCGCCGGGGTGCGGGCGAAGGCCGGGGCCGTGCGCTTCACCTGCTTCGACGGCGCGTACAGCGAGAGCCTCACCCTCGACCAGGCCCGCCGCGCGGACGTCCTGGTCGCGCTGCGCATGCAGGACAAGGACCTCGGCCACTCCCACGGCGGCCCGGTCCGCCTCTACGTGGCGCCCATGTACTTCTACAAGTCCGCCAAGTGGCTCTCCGGCATCACCGTCACCGAGGACGTGAAGCCGGGCTACTGGGAGGAACGGGGCTACGACATCGACGCCTGGGTCGGCCGTTCGAACGGGCGGGACGATGAGCCTACGACTTGACGCCCCGTCCGACGCGGCGAGGCTGCCGCGCTTCAGCCGCGCCGAGCGGTGGGTGCACCGCACCACCGCCGCGCTGATGGGCGTGTGCGTGGTGACGGCGGCCTGCCTGTACGTCCCGCAGCTCGCCGAACTCGTCGGCCGCCGCGAACTCGTGGTCCGCGTCCACGAGTGGGCCGGACTCGCCCTGCCCGTGCCCGTCCTGGTGGGTCTCGCCTCCCGCGCGTTCCGTCGCGACCTGCGCTTCCTGAACCGCTTCGGCCCGCACGACCGCGTCTGGCTGCGCGCCGCCCTGCGCCGCGACAGACGGCCCGCGTCCCGCCCGGCGGGCAAGTTCAACGCCGGGCAGAAGGTCTACGCGGCCTGGATCGCCGGGGCGACGCTGGTCATGCTGGGCACGGGCCTGCTGATGTGGTTCACCCACCTCACCCCGCTGGTCTGGCGCACCAGCGCGACCTTCGTCCACGACTGGCTCGCGCTGACCATCGGCATCGTGCTGGCCGGCCACATCGGCATGGCCCTCGCCGACCCGGAGGCACGCCGGGGGCTGCGTACCGGAAAAGTGAGCCGGGAGTGGGCGGAGCAGGAGCATCCGCTGTGGCGCCCCTAGGGGGTGTTTTGAAAGTCCCGCACAGCACCCGCGGCGCCCGGCACGCACCCTCGCCGCACCGGCCAAAGGCCCAAGTAGCTCCTCCCCCACTCTCGGCTTCGCTCGAGCGGGGGGACCCCCATCGAGGGCCTTCGTCCGGCACGCCGAGGGCACGCACCGGACACCGCGGGCACCGCACGGGACTTTCAAAACACCCCCTAGCGTGAGCGCAGCTCATGGACCGCCTTCCCAGAGCACCTTTCGGCCATGCCCGAGATGTACGGAGCCCTGCCGTCCTGGGATGTCCCGCTGCCCGAGCGGCCGTGAAAGTACGGGCAAAGCAAGGGGAATGTGAAGCACTTGCGTGCAAACGGGGCTGTAACCCACACCGCAGTACTTTAATCCTCACCGTCCTCCGGCAAGCGGTGGCTTGATCTCGTCCCCCCGGGCCTCTGTCGCCGGCGGTATCACCGTGCGCGCTGTGCTGTCCGCCCGGCGGGCGAGAGGGGTTTTCCATGGGACACATGGACCACTTCAGCGCCGGATGGGTCACGCCCGTCCTGTCCTACGTCATGGCCTGCGTCGGCTCGGCGCTCGGCCTGCGGTGCACCGTCAGGGCCCTCGAGGCCGACGGCGCCTCGAAACGGAACTGGCTGCTGCTGGCCTCGTTCGCGATCGGCTCCGGCATCTGGACCATGCACTTCGTCGCGATGATGGGCTTCGGCGTCGAGGGCACCCCCATCCGCTACGACGTCCCGCTCACCGTCCTCAGCCTCGTCATCGCCATCGCCGTGGTCAGCGCCGGCGTCTTCACCGCCGGGTACGGACGCTCGCGCGTGACGTCGGTGGTGCTCGGCGGGCTCGGCACCGGACTGGGCGTCGCCGCCATGCACTACACCGGCATGGCCGCGCTCAACCTGCACGGCACCGTCGGCTACGACCCGTTCCTCGTCTTCGCCTCCGTCGCGATCGCCGTCGTCGCCGCGACGGCCGCGCTCATCCTCACCCTCATCGTGCGCGGCCCCGTCCTCACCGCCGTCGCCGCGCTCGTCATGGGGCTCGCGGTCAGCAGCATGCACTACACCGCCATGTACGCCGTCGACGTCAGGCTCGCGCCCAGCAGCGCGGAGCTGCCCGGAGCCACGGCCACCGAGTTCCTCTTCCCGCTCGCCGTGCTGCTCGGCTCGTTCCTCTTCCTCACCTCGGCGTACGTCGCGCTCTCTCCGACCGGCAAGCGCGCCGAGTCCGTCGCCACCGAACTGTTGCGCGAGGTCGAGCTCTCCACCGCCACCGCCACCGCCACCGCGCCCGCTACCGGCACCACCGCGACCGCCTGAGCCGTAGGCCCGCAGAGCCGCGACGCACACACCCTCGAAGAGGTATCCCATGCGTGTCCCCCCTGTCATGGCACGGCTGCGCCCCAGATCGGTCCGGGCCAAGATCGTCGCCCTGCTCATGCTGCCCATCGTGTCCCTCATGGCGCTGTGGGGCTTCGCCGCGGTGACCACGGCCTCCAACATCGGCGACACCCAGCGGGTCAAGGACGTCAACGCCGAACTCCTCGCCCCGGTCGACGAGTTCGTCACCGCACTGCAGACCGAACGGACCGCTGCCACGCGCCACGCCGCCGCGCCGAACACGGCCGACCTCGACGCTCTCAAGGCAGCGGGCAAGTCCACCGACAAGGCCGCCACCGCCTTCCGCGACGGCGCCAACACCGCCACCGCGGACGCCGAACTCCTCGACGCCGGACTGCCCGCCCGCATCGACCGCCTGGAGGCCGACGCACGCGGACTCCGGGCGCTCCGCGCGCAGACCGACACGACGGGCACCGCCCAGGAGGCGTTCACGGCGTACTCGACGGTCATCGAGCACGCCTTCGCCGTCACCGGGGCGCTCACCGGCGAGAACGGCACCGACGCCGCCTCCGAGGCACGGGTCGTCCTCGAACTCGCCCGCGTCCGGGAGGCCGTAGCTCAGGAACAGGCCCTTCTCGCCGCGGGGAGCGGGGCAGGGAAACTCACCACGGAGCAGTACACGCTGTTCGTCGGCGCCGTCGCCACCCAACGGGAGCTGCTGAAGCCCGCGGTCGCCGACCTGAAGCCGGTGCACCGGCCGGCCTACGACGCGGTGCTGCAAAGCGGCGGTTACGAGACGCTCGCGGCCGTCGAGGACCGGGTGCGCGATGCCGGGCCCGGCACCTCGGCCGTCTCCGCGGGCCTCCTCGGGGACTGGGACAAGGCCACCGACACCGTGCTGAAGGGGCTCGCCGAGGCCGAGTCGGACGCCGGCACGGGAGCCACGGCCAAGGCGGACCCGTTCGGCTCGGACACGCTGGGAGCCTCCGGCATCGCCGTCGTCCTCGGCCTGGTGGGCGTGCTGCTGTCGCTGCTCGTGTCCGTGGTCGTCGGCCGCGGGCTCATCGTCGAACTCCTCGATCTGCGCAACGACGCCCTCGAAGTCGCCGGGCGCCGGCTGCCGCAGGCCATGCGCCGACTGCACGCCGGGCAGGGCGTGGACATCGACGCGGAGGCCCCGATGCGCCGCCTCGTCGGCGACGAACTCGCCCAGGTGGGCACCGCGCTCACCGCCGTGCAGCGGGCCGCGCTCAAGGCCGCCTCCGATCGCGCCGAACTGCTCAGCGGCATCTCGGGGGTGTACGTCAGCCTCGCCCGTCGCAGCCAGGCGCTGCTGCACCGCCAGCTCGACCTGCTCCACCAACTGGAGCAACGCCCGCGTGACCCCGCCGAGCTGCACGAGCTGTACGGGGTCGACTACCTTGCCACCCGGATGCGCCGCCACTCCGAGAGCCTTCTCATCCTGTCCGGCATCGCGCCCGGACGCGGCTGGCGCGACCCCATCCCGCTGCTGGACGTCCTGCGGGGCGCCGTCGCCGAGATCGAGCAGCCGGGCCGGGTCCAGATCTGGGCCGTACCGAGCGCCTCCCTCAACGGCGGCTCCGTCGCCGACGTCATCCACCTGCTCGCCGAACTCGTCGAGAACGCCGCCTCCTTCTCACCGCCCAGCTCCCGTGTCCAGCTGCGGGCCGCCCGGCTGCGCGAGGGCCTCCTCATCGAGATCGAGGACAGCGGCTTCGGCATGGACGAGGAGGCGATGGCCGAGGCCAACCGCAAGATCCAGTCCGACAGGGTCGACCTGCTCGACGCCCGGCAGATCGGATTCTTCGTGGTCAACCGCATCGCCGGCCGGCAGGGCCTGCGCGTCGAACTGCGTTCCTCGGCGAGCGGCGGGGCCACAGCGGCCGTCCTCATCCCCGAGAACCTGATACGGGACGACACGCCGGCGCACGACGCCACGCGGTCCGCCGGCCAGGACGGCGGCCGGGCACTGGCCCCCGCGTCGGCGTTGTTCACGCAGCAGCGGGGGTAGCGGGCGCGCCGAAGTCCAGCAGCACCTTGCACGACCTGCTCCGGTCCGCCGCCAGCGCGAACGCCGACTCCGCCTCCCGGACCGGAACCACCGCGCTGACCAGTGCGTCGAACACCGGCTCCGCGGCGAGCAGTTCGAGCGCCTCGTCGAACTCCCCGTCGAAGCGGAACGCCCCCCGCAGCTCGATCTCCCGGCTCACCACGAGGTTCCCGGCGAAGGGGCTCTGCCCCGCCGGCAGCATCCCGAGCTGCACGACGACCCCGCCGCGCCGCACCAGCCGGAGGCAGGTGTCGAGGCCCGCGGCCACCCCGGACGCCTCCACGGCCGTATCGGCCTCGGACGGCCACCCGGCATCGTCCGGATCATCCGCGCGTACGACGGTGTCCGCGCCCGCCGCCGAGGCGTACCGCAGCGCCTCCGGGAGCAGGTCCGTCGCCGTCACGTGCCCGGCGCCGGCCGCCTTGGCCGCCGCGACCACGAGACACCCGATGGGACCCGCGCCGGTGACCAGGACGTGCCTGCCCCGCAGGTCACCGGCCCGCCGCACCGCGTGCAGCGCCACCGACAGCGGCTCGGCGAGCGCCGCCCGGCGCAGTTCGAGACCCGCCGGAAGCGGCCTCAACTGCTCGGCCGGGACGGCTACTTGGGCCGCGAACCCGCCCTGGACGTGCGGGAAGCGGGCCGCGCTGCCGAGGTAGCGGGTGTCCCGGCAGACGTTGCGCCGCCCGTCCGTGCACTCCGGGCACACCCCGCAGGGCGTCGCCGGGTGGACCGCGACGGCTGTACCGGGAACCGGACCCGAGGCGCCGTCACCGTACGAGACGACCGTGCCCACCACCTCGTGGCCCAGCACCATCGGCTCCCGGAGCCGGAAGTCGCCGACCCCGCCGTGCCGCCAGTAGTGCAGGTCGGACCCGCAGACCCCGCCGTAGCGGACCGCGACCAGCGCCTGCCCGGGGCCTGGTGTCGGCACCGGCAACTCCTCGGCCCGCAGGTCGCCCTGACCGTGGATCACACAACCCAGCATCACAGTCTCCCCGGAGGTCACAGCACGCTCGTCATGCCGCCGTCGACGTACAGCACCTGTCCACCGACGAAGTCCGCGGCGGGCGAGGCGAGGAACAGCACCCCGCCCACCAGGTCCTCCGTACGGCCCCAGCGCCCGGCCGGCGTCCGGCGCCGCACCCATGCGCTGAACTCCTCGTCCTCGACGAGGGGTTGGGTCAGCTCGGTCTCGATGTAGCCGGGGCCGAGTCCGTTGACCTGCACGCCGTACGGACCCCAGTCCGCGCACATGCCCTTGGTGAGCATCTTCAGCGCGCCCTTGGTGGCCGCGTAGGGCGCGATGCCCGGACGGACCACCTCGCTCTGCAGCGAGCAGATGTTGATGATCTTGCCGTGGCCGCGTTCCGTCATCCGGCGCGCGGCCTCCCGGCCGACCAGGAACGCGCTGGTGAGGTTGGTGTCCAGGATCCGGTGCCAGTCGGACTCCGCGAACTCCAGCAGCGGGGCCCGCAGTTGCATGCCCGCGTTGTTGACCAGGATGTCGAGCGGGCCGACCCGCTCCTCGACGTCCGCTATCCCGGCGCGCACCGACGCCCCGTCGGTGACGTCGAACGCGGCCGTGTGCACGTCTGCCGTGTGCACGTCCGAGGACAGCTCGGCGGCGGCCTTCGTGAGGCGGTCGCCGTCCCGTCCGTTGAGGACGACCCGGCAGCCCGCCTCCACCAGCCCGCGGGCCAGCGCCAGTCCGATGCCCCGGCTGGAGCCGGTGACCAGGGCGGTACGCCCGTTGATGTCGAACAGAGGGTGACTCATCGCCGTACTCCTAGATGATCAGGGAGAGGAGCAGGACCACACCGCCGGCGACGACCGAGATGATCGTCTCCATGACGGACCAGGTCTTGATGGTCTGGCCGACGTCCAGGCCGAAGTACTCCTTCACCAGCCAGAACCCGGCGTCGTTGACATGGCTGAAGAAGAGCGAGCCGGCGCCGATGGCCAGGACGAGCAGGGCCGCGTGGGTCGTCGACATGTCGGCCGCGAGCGGGGCGACCAGACCGGCGGCCGAGACCGTGGCCACGGTCGCCGAGCCGGTCGCCAGCCGGATCGCCACCGCGATCAGCCAGGCCAGCAGCAGGGCGGGTATCGACCAGTCCTCGGATATCTCCAGGACCATCTGGCCCACACCGGAGTCGATCAGCGTCTGCTTGAAACCGCCGCCCGCGCCGACGATCAGCAGGATGCCCGCGATGGGCGCGAGGCCCTTCTCGACGAGCTGCGAGACCCGCTCCTTGGCGAACCCGGCGGGCCGCAGGAGGGTGAAGATGCCCACCAGCACGGCGGCGAGCAGCGCGATCAGCGGCGAACCGATGACGTCGAAGACCCGCTGCACGGTGTTCTCGGGATCGTCGATGACGATGTCGACCAGCGCCTTGGACAGCATCAGGACGACCGGCAGGAGGATCGTGGTCAAAGTGGCGCCGAAGCTGGGACGCTTCTCCAGCTCCTCGGAGGCGCGCTGAGGGATCATCCGGTCCGGGGCCGGGACGTCCACCCAGCGGGCCGCGTACCGGGCGAACAGCGGACCGGCGATGACCACGGTCGGAATGGCGACGAGCACGCCGAGCGCGAGCGTGACGCCCAGGTTGGCCTCGACCGCGTCGATCGCGACCAGCGGGCCGGGGTGCGGCGGCACCAGGCCGTGCATCACGGACAGACCCGCGAGCGCCGGGATGCCGATCTTCATGAGCGAGTAGTTGCCCCGCTTGGCGACCATCAGCACGACCGGTATCAGCAGCACGACGCCGACCTCGAAGAACAGCGGCAGACCGATCACCGAGGCGATCAGCACCATCGCCCACGGCATCGAACGGCCGCTCGCCTTGGCGAGGATCGTGTCGACTATCTGGTCGGCGCCGCCGGAGTCGGCGAGCATCTTGCCGAGGATCGCACCGAGGGCGATCAGCACGCCCACGCCGGCGACCGTGGTGCCGAGCCCGGTGGTGAAGCTGGTGATGGCCTTGTCGAGCGGTGCCCCGGCGAACGCGCCGAGCGCCAGCGACCCGATGGTCAGCGACAGGAAGGCGTGGAGCTTGAACTTGGTGATGAGCAGGACGATGACGGCGATGCCCGCCAGTACGGCGATGCCCAGCTGAGCGTGACCGGCCGAGGTGATCGGCTCGGGTGCGTCCGCTGCCAGCATCTCGACGCTGAGTCTGGTCACGGGGGTCCCTTGCAGGTACGGGGATGAGGGGGGAGGGGTGTTGCTGAGGGGGGTGTGGTGCTGAGGGTGTTACTAGGGGGGTGTTACTGGGGCGCGTCGGGAAGGGGCGCGTCGGAATGGGACGCGCGGGGAAGGGAGTTCAGCGCCTTCACCGCTCGCTCGGTGATCTCCTCCGGGCCGCCGGAGACATCCACGGCGATCCCGGCCTCGTCCGCCCCGAGCGGCTGGAGCGTGGCGAACTGCGAGTCCAGCAGCGCCGTGGGCATGAAGTGGCCCTGGCGGTGCGCCATCCGGTCCTCGATGAGCTTCCGGTCGCCCGTGAGGTGCACGAACGTGATCCCGGGAGCAGCGGCCCTGAGCCGGTCACGGTACGACCGCTTCAGCGCCGAGCAGCTGACCACCCCGCCGAGCCCGGCCCGCCCGTGCGCCCAGGCGCCGATGGCGTCGAGCCACGGCCACCGGTCCGCGTCGTCGAGCGGGATACCGGCCGACATCTTGTCGATGTTGGCCTGCGGGTGGAAGTCGTCACCCTCGGCGTACGGGACGCCCAGCCGGGCGGCGAGCAGGGGACCGATCGTGGTCTTGCCCGTGCCGGCGACGCCCATCACCACGACGACGTGCGGGGTACGCATCACTGCCTCGCTGTCTTCCTCGACCTACGACGTCGAGATCTGACGTCGCCATACTGAAACCCATTAGGTAAGACGAATTCAAGCCCCAGTCACAAATAAGTCTGACTTTTTGTTCCCGTGATCTGCCGCGTACGCTGAGTGCATGAGCACATCGGGCCGGGGGCTGCACGGCCGGGTACTGGAAACCCTCGGCCCCGCGATCACCGCGGGCGAGTACCCGCCGGGCAGCGTTCTGCGCACCGACGAACTGGCACAGCGGTTCGACGTCTCACGCTCCGTCATGCGTGAGGCGGTCCGGGTCCTGGAGTCCATGCACCTCGTCGAGTCCCGCCGCCGCGTGGGCGTGACGGTGCGTCCCACGGCCGAGTGGAACGTCTACGACCCCCAGGTCATCCGATGGCGCCTGGCCGGCGCCGACCGCCCGCGCCAACTGCGCTCCCTCACGGTGCTGCGCTCCGCGATCGAACCGGTCGCCGCGGGCCTGGCCGCGAAGTACGCCACCGCCGACCAGTGTGCCGAACTCACCGAGTGCGCCCTGGGCATGGTGGCCCACTCACGCGGACACCAACTGGAGGGCTACCTCGTCCACGACATCGCCTTCCACCGGGTCATCCTCTGCGCCTCCGGCAACGAGATGTTCGCCCGGCTCGGCGATGTCGTCGCGGAGGTCCTGGCCGGCCGCACCCACCACGAGGTCATGTTCGAGGACCCCGACCCGGCCGCCGTCACCCTCCACGTCCAGGTGGCGGAGGCGGTCCGCGGGGGCGACGCGGTTCGCGCGGAGGCGCTGACCCGGGAGATCACGGTGGGAGCGCTCCAGGAGCTGGACATCCTGGCGCCGTAGCCGCATGGCGCTACGTGTCGAGGAACTCCCCGTCCACGTACGCCCAAGCCCCGTCCACCCGCTCGAACCGGCTCCGCTCATGCAGTGACCCGCCCCGGAACGAGGCCCGGAAGGTCACGGTTCCCGTCGCGTGGAACGCGGATCCCTCGCTCGTCCCGAGGATCTCCAGCCCCGTCCACCGCATCCCCGGATCGAGGTCGAGCCGCGCCGGCCGTGTCCGCGGATGCCAGGTCCGCAGAAGATACGGAGCGTTCCCCTTCACGAAGGCGCTGTACCGCGACCGCATGAGCGCCTCCGGGGTGGGTGCGGCGGCCGCACCGATGGGGGTCCCCCCGGTCGAGCTTGTTCGAGACTGGGGGAGGTACCGGCCGCAGCACTGGTCGTACGCCTGAGGCAGCCCGCACGGGCAGGAACGACGGGTCATGGCCGCCATTGTGACAGGGCCTAGACGGCCGCCCGGGTCTCGGCCATCGGCAGCGGCGGCAGCGCCGTCCCGTACACCCACGCCTCGAACAGCTCGTCCAGCGGCTCGGCCGCGAACCGGGCCACATGCGCGGTGAACGTCGCCGTACTCACCGCACCGCCCCGGTGCAGCCCCGCCCATCCGCGCAGCATCCGGAAGAACGCGTCGTCGCCCATCGCGCACCGCACCGCGTGCACGGTCAGTCCGCCGCGCTCGTAGAGCCGGTCGTCGAACATCGACTTGCGCCCGGGGTCGGCCAGCTGGAGATCCTGCGGGAGCGAGGACAGCAACCGGTGCGCGGCGGCGGCGTGCTGCTGGGCCGGTCGCCCGCCCGACCGCTCCGACCACAGCCACTCGGCGTACTTCGCGAACCCCTCGTTCAGCCAGATGTGCCGCCAGTCCGCGATGGACACGCTGTTGCCGAACCACTGGTGCGCGAGCTCGTGCGCCACCAGCCGCTCCGAACCCCGCGCCCCGTCCACGTGGTTGGCGCCGAACAGCGACAAGCCCTGGGCCTCGACGGGGACATCGAGCTCCTCCTCGGTCACCACGACGGCGTACTCGTCGAAGGGGTACGGCCCGAAGAGCTGCTGGAAGAGATGCATCATCCCGGGTTGCCGCGCGAAGTCCCGCGAGAACTCCGGGAGCAGGTGCGCCGGAATGTGCCCGTGCTGCGGTATGCCGCCGAGCCCCGGGTCGCCCAGCAGCACCGTCTGGTACTTGCCGATCGACAGCCCCACCAGATAGCTGGACGTCGGCGCCGACTGCTCGTACACCCATGTCGTCGTCGAAGCCTTCGTCGTACGGGTCAGCAGGCGCCCGCCCGCCACCACCTGGTACGCGGACGGCGTGGTGATCGAGATCTGGTACGAGGCCTTGTCGGCGGGCCGGTCGTTGCACGGGTACCAGGACGGTGCCCCGATCGGCTGGCTCGCCACCAGCGCCCCGTCCTCCAGCTCCTCCCAGCCGAGCCCGCCCCAGGAGCTGGCGACCGGCTTGGGGTTGCCCGACCAGTACACCTCCACCGTGAACGCGGCCCCCGCCCGGATCGGCTTCGCGGGGCGGATGCGCAGCTTGCCGCCCCGGTGCGTGTAGTGCGGCTGCCGGCCGTCGACACGCACCCGGCCGACCTTGAAGTCGGCCAGGTTGAGCTGGAACTCGGCGAGCGGCGACCGTCCCGCGATGGCGTTGATCCGGGCCGTCCCCGACAGCCGGTTCGGACCCGGGCGGTAGTCCAGCGCGAGTTCGTAGCGGTGCACCCGATAACGGGGATCGCCGTTGGCCGGAAAGTACGGGTCCGGACCCACTGCCTGCTGAACGGTCACTGGTGCGTCTGCTCCCTGCGCTGTGCTCGAAGGTCGTGCCGGTGCACGTCCTGAGGGCCTGCCCGGCGGATCATGCCGCAGACCCCGCTCACCGGCGCTCATCAGGCGCCGCCGATGTCCTGCGACCTGATCCGCCGGACAGGCCCCGACCCTCGAGCCGCGCTCAGGAACGCCATGACTCGATCGGGTTGCCCAGCCAGCGGGTGTCGTCGGGAACGGACTCCGCGGCCATGACCAGCGACGCAGGACCCAGTGTCGTACGGGCCCCGACCGTGCTGCCGGGCAGGACGATTCCGCCAGGACCCAGCGTCGCGCCCTCACGGAGGACCACAGTATCCGTCCGCAAGATCCGGTCGTGGAAGAGGTGCGTCTGGAGCACACAGCCCCGGTTGACCGTCGCCCCGTCCCGCAGTGTCACCAGGTCCGTCTCCGGCAGCCAGTAGCTCTCGACCCACACGCCCTTGCCGATGTGCGCCCCGAGCCCGCGCAGCCACGCCGTCATCACCGGCGTACCCGGCACCGAACCGGCCAGCCAGGGCACGGCCACGACCTCGACGAAGGTGTCCGCCAGCTCGTTGCGCCACACGAAACCGCTCCACAGCGGGTGCTCCCCGCCGCGGTGCCGCCCGACGAGCAGCCACTTCGCCACGATCGACACCAGGCCGGCCGCGACGCCCGCCCCGAGCAGCACCAGCCCCGACAGCAGCGGCGCCCACGCGCCCAGCGCACACAGCGCGGCCACCGTCAGCACGGCCAGCGCCGCCGAGCAGAACACCGGCACGATCCGGCACAGCTCCACCAGAGCGCGCGCCCACAGCAGTCGCGTCGGCGGATCGTAGGTCCGGCTCTGGTCGCCGCCGGCCGCCGCGCGCGGCAGCTTCATCGGCGGCAGCCCCAGGTACGAGCTGCCCTTCTTCGCCTTCTTCGGCGTCGCCGACAGCACCCCGACGAGCCCGCCGTCCGGCACGGACCGCCCCGGCGCGGTCATCCCCGAGTTCCCGAGGAAGGCCCGTCGCCCGATCTCCGCGCGCCCGATCCGCATCCAGCCACCGCCGAGCTCGTACGGCGCGGTCAGTGTGTCGTCGGCCAGGAACGCGCCCTCGCCGACCGTGGTCAGGCTGGGCAGCGCGAGGACGGTCGACACCTCGGCGCCCTTGCCGATCCGCATCCCGAGCAGCCGCAGCCACACCGGCGTGGCCAGCCCGGCGTACAGCGGGAAGAGGGCCTCGCGCGAGCGGTCCATCAGCTGGGTGACCGTCCAGGCCTTCCAGCCGATCCGGCTGTGCGTGGGATGCGTGCCCTCGCGCAGGCCGAGGCTCAGCAGTCGTACGGCGATCAGGAGCAGCAGGGCGTACGTCAGCCCGAAGGCGAGCGTCGCCGGTACGAGGGCGAGCGCGATCCCGCTCACGGTCACGTCCGGGGTGATGAAGGGGTGGGCCACGAGGAGCGCGGCCCCGCCCGAGAGCACCGGCAGGGCGTTGACCGCGAAGCCGGCCACGCCGTACAGCGCACGCCAGTACGTGCTCCGCACCGGCCGCTCCTTGGGCCAGTTCCGCTTGGCCTTGCCGAGCTTGACCGCGGGAGCGCCGGCCCACCGCTGCCCGGTCGGAATCTGACCGGTGACCGCCGATCCCGGCGCCACCTCCGCCCGCTTGCCGACCCGGGCGCCCGGGAAGAGCATGCTGCGCGTGCCGACGACGGCGTGCGCGCCCACCTTGACCGGGCCGATCTCCAGCCGGTCGCCGTCCAGCCAGTACCCGGACAGGTCGACCTCGGACTCCACGGCCGCGCCCCGCCCCAGCTTGAGCATGCCGGTGACCGGCGGCAGCGAGTGCAGGTCCACGTCAGGGCCGACCTTGGCACCCAGCGCCCGCGCGTACCGCTCCAGCCACGACCCGGTCAGCGAGGCCGCCCCGCTGAACTCGGCGAGCCGCTCGGCGGTCCACAGCCGCAGATGCACGCTGCCGCCGCGTGCGTACCGTCCCGGCCGCACCTTCCGAAGGAGCAGCCGCGCCCCGCCCGCGGCGATCGCGAGGCGCCCCGGCGGGCTGAAGAGGAGAACCGCCCCGGCCGCGACGAGCCACCAAGGGGCGGTCGGCAGCCAGGAGTAGACAGGGAGCAGGTTCCCGAAAGCGGCGAGCGCCACCGTCCAGCGCAGCCCGATCAGGGTGAACAGCGGAATCATCAGCAGGAGCTGGATCACCTGGGCGCGTACCGGAACCGGTGCGACGACACGTTCGGCACCGTCGTCCTGCGCCGACTCCTCCAGGTGCCGGGCCAACTTCCGCAGCACGGGCTGCTGGTAGATGTCGAGGACGGCGGCGCTCGGGTAGCGGGTGCGCAGCCTGGTGGTCAGCTGGGCGGCGGCCAGGCTGCTGCCGCCGATCGCGAAGAAGTCGTCCCGCGCACTCGTCACGGGGATGCCGAGCACCTCGCTCCACTGCTCGGCGAGCCACGCCTCGGTGCCGTACAGCTGCTCGACCGGACCGGCGCTCTCCAGCTCCTTCAGCGGCCAGGGCAAGGCATTGCGGTCCACCTTGCCGCTGGTCCGGGTCGGCAGCTCGTCGACCGGCGCGAGCAACGGAACGAGCGCGGCGGGCAGTTCCGCCCGCAGCTTCTCGACGGCCGCCGCGTGGTCCCAGCCCTCCTGCGTCACGATGTAACCGACGAGCAGTTGATTGCCGCTGCGGGCGGTCCGTACGGCTGCCGCGGCGCCGGCGACACCGGGCAGCGCCTGCAGCGCCGAGTCCACCTCACCGAGCTCGATGCGCCGCCCGCCCAGCTTGATCTGCTCGTCGGCCCGCCCGAGGAACACCAGCCCCTCGGGCTCCGCCTTGACGAGGTCACCGCTGCGATACGCCCGCTCCCAGCCCAGGGACTTGAGCGGCGCGTACTTCTCCGCGTCCTTCTCGGCGTCGAGGTACCGCGCGAGCCCGACCCCGCCGATCACCAACTGCCCGTCGGCACCCATCGGCACGGGCTCCCCGGCCTCGTCGACGACGGCCAGCTCCCAGCCGTCCAGCGGCAGCCCGATCCGGATCGGCTCCTCGCCGGTCATCAGCGAGGCACAGGCCACGACGGTCGCCTCGGTGGGCCCGTAGGTGTTCCACACCTCGCGCCCCTCGGTCACCAGCCGCTGCGCCAGCTCCGGCGGGCATGCCTCACCGCCGAAGATCAGCAGCCGTACGTCGTTGAGGGTCTCGGGCTCCCAGAGCGCGGCCAGCGTGGGCACGGTCGACACGACGGTGATCTCCTGCTCGACCAGCCAGGGCCCGAGATCGGCACCGCTCCTGACCTGCGAGCGCGGCACGGGCACCAGACAGGCCCCGTACCGCCAGGCCAGCCACATCTCCTCGCAGGACGCGTCGAAGGCGACGGACAGCCCCGCCATGACCCGGTCCCCGGGCCCGATCGGATCCTCGGTCAGGAACAGCGCGGCCTCGGCGTCCACGAAGGCGGCGGCGCTGCGATGGCTGACGGCTACGCCCTTGGGTTTCCCGGTGGACCCGGAGGTGAAGATGATCCACGCGTCGTGCTCGATGCCGGGCCGGGCGGCGGGCAGTTCGCAGGCGCCGTGCACGGTGAGTTCATGACCGGCCCCGACGACGGCCCGCACGTCCGCCTCCCCGAACACCAACTCGGCCCGCTCGTCCGGGTCCTCGGCGTCCACGGGAACGTAGGCGGCACCCGCAGCCAGCACGGCGAGGATGGCCACGTAGAGGTCATTGGTCCCGGAGGGCACCCGAATACCCACCCGGTCACCGAGGCCTACCCCGGCGGTCGCGAGCCTGCGCCGCAGGTTCTCCACCTCGACGGCCAGCGCGCGGTACGTGAGCCGTGTAGTGCCGTCGTCCAGGGCGAGTTCGTCCGGATACGACCGTACGGACGCGTCGAAGACGTCGACGAGCGTGCGTGGAGAGGCGGCCGGCCCCCCGGAGAAACGTGCCGTATCACCGAACCGCTCGCGGATCTCTTCATCGAGCAGACCGAGAGCACTGCTCTCGTGTATGGCTGCCATCGGGTCCTCGCGTCTCAGTTCCCGGAAACCTCCGGGGCGCTGGCGGGCCCGCAGGTCTGCCTGGGGTTGTCCGGATCCAGCTCCGTTCCGTAACAAGCCGGAAATTTTAGTACGACGCTAGGCTCCGCCCCTTCTGCCGACCACTCGGGGAGGCCGTTCGAGACTGCGCCAGGGCGGTGTCGACCGGCTGTGACCTGGTGATCTTCGGGCCGGGGAGAGATGGCCCACACACAACGAGTGAGGGCCGTGACCTCGCGGTCACGGCCCTCACTCATGATGTGTGTCCGAGGGGGGACTTGAACCCCCACGCCCGATAAAGGGCACTAGCACCTCAAGCTAGCGCGTCTGCCATTCCGCCACCCGGACAAGGTGTCTGCCGTGCGGGGTTTCCCCCGCGGCGGCAAGGAAAACATTACCAGGCTTCCGGAGGTGGCCGATCACCCCCCGTCCGGCCGTGAACGGCGTGTGACGGGCCGGGACCGGTCTTGGGATGCGGCCCGGGGGAGAGGCAGGATGAGGGAACCACCAGCAGCGACGGCATGGAGGAAGCAGCGTGAGCGAGACGGACACGACCAGGCACGTCACCGGCGAGGACGAGGTCGTGGACCTCTGCCGCGAGCTGATCCAGATCGACACCAGCAACTACGGCGACCACTCGGGCCCGGGCGAGCGCAAGGCGGCCGAGTACGTCGCCGCCAAGCTCGCCGAGGTGGGGCTCGAGCCGCAGATCTTCGAGTCGCACCCGGGGCGCGCGTCCACGGTGGCCCGCATCGAGGGCGAGGACCCGTCCCGGCCCGCGCTGCTGATCCACGGCCACCTCGACGTCGTACCCGCCAACGCGACCGACTGGACCCACCACCCCTTCTCCGGCGAGGTCGCGGACGGGTGCGTGTGGGGGCGTGGCGCCGTCGACATGAAGGACATGGACGCGATGACCCTCGCGGTCGTCCGTGACCGGCTGCGCAGCGGGCGCAGGCCGCCCCGCGACATCGTCCTCGCCTTCCTGGCGGACGAGGAGGCGGGCGGCAAGTTCGGCGCGCGGCACCTCGTCGACAACCACCCCGGCCTCTTCGAGGGCGTCACCGAGGCGATCAGCGAGGTGGGCGGGTTCTCGTTCACCGTGAGCGAGCAGCGGCGGCTCTATCTGATCCAGACAGCCGAGAAGGGCATGCACTGGATGAAGCTGACCGTGGCCGGCACCGCCGGGCACGGCTCGATGATCCACCGGGACAACGCGATCACCGAACTGTCGGAGGCGGTGGCGCGGGTGGGCCGGCACAAGTTCCCGGTGCGGGTCACCAAGACCACCCGGGCGTTCCTCGACGAACTCGGCGACGCGCTCGGCACCGAGCTCGACGCGGAGGACATGGAGTCGACCCTCGCCCGGCTCGGCGGCATCGCCAAGCTCATCGGCGCGACTCTGAGCAACACGGCCAACCCCACGCAGCTCGGCGCCGGCTACAAGGTCAACGTCATTCCGGGAGAGGCCACCGCGCACGTCGACGGGCGTTTCCTGCCGGGGCACGAGGAGGAGTTCCTCGCCGACCTCGACCGGATCCTCGGGCCGAAGGTGCGGCGCGAGGACGTGCACGCCGACAAGGCCGTCGAGACGACCTTCGACGGGGCGCTCGTGGAGGCCATGCAGTCCGCGCTGCTGGCCGAGGACCCCGCCGCCAAGGCGATCCCCTACATGCTCTCCGGCGGAACGGACGCCAAGTCCTTCGACGAGCTGGGCATCCGCGGCTTCGGCTTCGCACCGCTCAAGCTGCCGCCGGAGCTGGACTTCGCCGGCATGTTCCACGGTGTCGACGAGCGGGTGCCGGTGGACGGGCTCAAATTCGGCGTGCGGGTGCTGGACCGGTTCATCGATGCGTCCTGAATTGCCTCAGTGAAACGACACTTCTGTATTCGCTCGAACGTACGGAACTGCCTGGGAAGAGTGAATGCGACCATAAGCTCGTAGCTCCATTACTCCCTCCTCGTTACTGATGATGTGATCCGCTACTTGGGATCACATTGCCAACAAGGAGGAATAATGATCAAGAAGGTCGTCGCTGCTGCGGCTGCCACCGGTGGACTGGTTCTCGCGGGCGCGGGCGTCGCCGCCGCCGACGCGGGTGCTCAGGGTGCCGCCGTGCACTCTCCGGGTGTCCTGTCCGGCAACGTTCTTCAGGTGCCTGTTCACGTCCCGGTGAACGTCTGTGGCAACACGGTCTCCGTGATCGGGCTGCTGAACCCCGCCTTCGGCAACACCTGCATCAACAAGTGACGTTGTGCCTCGCCTCATAAGAGGCTGAGCCCGTCGGCCCCGGAGCGCGAGCCATGCGCTCCGGGGCCGACCGGCCTTTCGGAACGGTTCTTTCCCGACGTCGAGAATTGTAGAGAATTCGGGACAAGGTCGAAGGCAGGGATTCAGCATATGCGACAGGTCACCCGCAAGGGCCTGATGACCGTGGCGGCCGCGACCGGCGTGATCGCCGCCGCGGGCAGCGCCGCCCACGCAACCGGCTCGGGTGCGAGCGGCTCCAGTTCGAACTCGCCCGGCGTGCTGTCGGGCAACACGGTGCAGGCGCCGGTGAACGCGCCGGTGAACGTCTGCGGCAACACGGTCAACGTCGTCGGGGTGCTCAATCCGGCGATGGGCAACAAGTGCGTCAACACCGGAGTCAAGAGCGGCGGCAGCGGCTCGTCCGGCGGATACGGCGACTCCGGCGGATACGGCGGCTCCGCGGGTTCGGGGGCTTCGGGGGGCTCGCACGCGGGCGGTCACACCGACGGCTCGCCGGGCGTCGGCTCGGGCAACCACGTCGAGGTGCCCATCGACGTGCCGGTGAACGTCTGCGGCAACAATGTCAGTGTCATCGGGGTCGGCAACACCACCACGGACAACGACTGCGCGAACGGCGGCGGTTCCGGCGGCGGGCAGCCCAGCACGCCTCCGGGAGGCGGCGACGGTACGACGCCGCCCGGGACCCCGGACCAGCCCGGCAACCCCGGTGACCCCGGGAACCCTGGACAGCCCGGTGACCCCGGCGACCCGAACACCCCGGAGGATCCGGTGGAGCCCGGCCGCCCCGGTGCCCCGAACACGCCGCCCGCCCCGGGCGCGGAGACGCCGGGCGGCTCCTCGCACGGCAACCAGCCGGGAGCCCAGTCCGTCATTCAGCCCCAGGGTGCCGCGCAGCTCGCGGACACCGGCAGTGACCTGCCGCTGGGGCTCGCCCTCCCCGTGGGCGCGGGGGCGCTGCTGGCGGGCACGGTGCTCTACCGCAAGGCACGCGCCTCGGCGTAAACCCGCACCACCCGCACCATCCGTGCACAGCAACTGAAAGCACCGCAAACTTCCCCTGGCGGTGCGCACCAACTGAACGGGCCCTGCCTCGGTGGGGCCCGCTTCGTTCGCGTCGCCTCAGCTCACCACGTGGCGCGTACCTGGCGGATGATCCGCCGACGCAGCCGCACCCTGCGGCTGCCGTCGCGCAGCAGGCTCAGGCGGTCCAACTCCCAGTGTCCGTACTCGGCATGGTCCGTCAGCAGACGTGTGGCGTCCTTGCGGGAGACCCCGCGCGGTACGTACACGTCGACAAATTCGTATTCCGGCATCGCATCTATTGTGCGGGCAGAGCCCCTGTACGGATAGCGTCTGCACTATGTCTGATGCTGCGCAGCCCACCGCTGCCGAGGTACGCGCCGCCGCCGAGGCGGTCAAGACCGCGCTCGACCGCCACCTGGCCGCGGTCGAACGCCGGTCGGGGGAGGACGACCCGGCCGTCTACGAGGCGTTCAACGAGCTGGCCGCGGCCGCGGAGGTGTACGACGAACTGCTCTACGACCGTTATGACGAGGTCACGCCTTTCGAGATCCCCGGCGCGGACGATTCGCTGCCGCCGTACAAGGGCCCCGAGGAACCCAACGCGCTGAGCGTGCTGATCCGTCGTGACTACGCCGTGGTGGAACCGCAGCGGCTGCTGGCTCAGGCCCAGCGGATCGAGGCGGCGGACTACGAGGCGGAGGCGGGCTCGGAGGTCTCCGGCACGGTCCATGGGGCGATGGGCATCCTGTTCGGCGAGTTCGAACCGGACGAGATCGCCTCCCGGCACAAGGAGTTCGGCCTGGAGGAGGGCGACTCCACACTCTGGGTGACGGCCGCGGACGAACCGGCCGACCCCGGTGAGTGGCTGGAGGCACCCTTCGAGCAGATCGACCCCCAGCGGGTGGTCTGCCGCTTCGACGTCAGCGCGGTCTTCGACGACGAGATCGACGACGGCGACGACGAGGACGAGGACGACGACCTCGACACGGACGTGGACACGAACCTCGACGAGGACGAGGACCTGGAGCCATTGGACGCGGATCGCCGGGCATGAGACCGACCACGGCGGCGGCCCCGGAGTCTGAACCTCCGGGACCGCCGCCGTCGTCGTCGTGAAGGGCGCGCCGGTCAGCCGGTGGCGCCCGGGACCTGCGGGGCGAGCAGCGTGGGCAGGCGGGTGGTGCGGGGCTTGGCCGGGATCTCGGCCACGGCCCGGGGCAGCGCCTGCTCCACGCCATGAACCACGGACAGATGCCGCTCCGCCCGCCCGAACGCCGTGTACACCCACGGCCGGCTGAGCGCCTGCGCGGCGTCTCCGGGCAGCACCACGACCACCGCGGGCCACCGTCCGCCCACCGCCTGGTGCGCGGTCAGCGCCCACCCGTGCCGCACGGACTGCTCCACCCGCTCCTTCGGTACGACGACGGCCTCGCCGGCGCACGACAGGTGCAGCCCCTCGGCGTCGGCCTTCACCACGCGACCCGGCAGCGTACGGCCCGGGGCGGGGGAGTAGGCGATCCGGTCGCCGGGGTCGAAGCCGCCGAAGCGGCCGGGACCAGAGTTGAGCTGCTCCTTCAGGGCAGTGTTCAGCGCGCGCGTGCCGACCGCTCCGCCATGGCCCGGCGTGATCACCTGGGTGTCCTCCGCCGGTACGCCGATCGCCCGCGGCACCGAGTCCGCGACCAGCTGCACGGTCCGGTGCACGGCCTCGCCCGCGTCCCGCACGGGCACGATCACGACCTCCTTGCCGGGTGCCTCGACCTGAGGGAGCTCGCCGATGCCGATACCGGAGACCAGCTCGCCGAGCGGGCCGGGGTCCGGCCGCCGGGAGGCGACCTGCGGGCAGACCCGTGCCGCCAGCAGATCGGCGAAGACCCGCCCGGGACCGGCGGACCACAGCACCGCCGGATCCCCGGTCAGCACCAGCCGGGCGCCGTCCGGCAGCGACTCCGCGAGCAGCGCCGCCGTCTCCACATCCAGCTGAGGCGCGTCGAGGACGACGAGCAGGTCGAGGTCCAGCGTGCCGTCGGCGTCCCGGCCCGGCCCCTCGGCGCCGGACAGCAGCCCGGCGACGGTGGCGACGGCCGGCTCGGGCGCGTCCGGCGCGTCGGCCCGGCCCACCAGGCTCGCGAAGCGCTCACGGCCGATCGGGCTGTGGGCGGCGGCCCAGGCACGCAACCCGAGACCACGAGCCGCATCCAGCAACGCCGCGGGTTCCGCCAGCGAGGCCTCCCCGCCGGTGTGCAGAACCAGACCGTGACCGGCGACCGCACGGATCAGCTCGGCGGCGGACCCCCCGGCCGAGGCGGCGGTCCCCTCCCACTCCGCGCCCGAACCGTCCTCCTTCGGTACGGAGTTGATCACCCGGGCCAGACCGTCGGCGAGGCTCTCCTCCGCGAGGGCGTACCGCTCCAGCCCCACGAGAACCCGAACCGGCCGCTCCTCGTCCCCCTCCGGTTCCGGGGCGGTCGGGTCCAGAACGTCCTGGAAGGCCAGGGCGTCACCCTCGGCGAGAGCGCTCTGGACGGCCGCGTCGGGATCCGGCACGCTCCGCTGGGCCAGCGCGGCGGTGAGCGCAGACATCTCCAGGGCCGTGTGCCCGGCGAGGGCCGCCTGCTCCAACAGCCAGACGGTGACCGCCCGCCCGCGCCGCTCGTCGTCCGGCCCGCACTCCGCACCGAGCAACGCCCGCGCGAACCCGTCGGCCTGCTCGGGCCGCACACCGCCGACCCGCAGCAACTGCCAGGGATCCGACCGCAGCGATTCACCGGCACCCTCGCCGAGAAGCGAGGCGACTTGCGGCGCGAGCACCTCCGGCGCCCCGCCCTCGCTCAGCACGAGCCGCACCGCCTCCACGGTCTGAGGCGCGGGGCCCGCGGCCACGGCGGCGGCACCGGCGGACACCGGCTGCGGCCTGGGCTCCGCCGCGGTCCGGCGCGGCGTGGGCTCGGGCTCCTGGAAGACGGCGGCCACGGGCTTCTCCCCGCTCTCCACAGCCCGTACGGCGGCGAGAAGATCGGCGGCCGTCCCACTGAGCTTGGTCCCGCTCGCGATGCGTTGCTTCTCGGCCTTCCGCTTCTCGATCCGCTCCCGCTCCAGCCGCTGAGCGGCCAACTCGGCCTCGGCCTCGGACAACCGAGCCGCGTCCTTGCCGGTTTCGGCGTCTGGCCCGGTGCCGCCCTCAGCGGTGTCACCACTGTCGGGGGCGTCGGCCTGCGGACCACCGCCATCCTCGGCGTCGCCCGGCGTCCCCGGCTCGGCGTCCACAGCGTCTTCAGCGGGCCCCGGCTCCGTGCTCACAGCGTGCTCCAGTCGTGATCGGGATAGCGGTGCACGGGCGCAGACACATCGTCGAGCGCCCGGCAGATCTCGTCAGGAAGACTAAGGGCCTCTACTGACAACGCCGCCGTGAGCTGCTGCGCGTTGCGCGAGCCGACGATCGGCGCGGCCACGCCCGGCCGGTCGCGGACCCAGGCGAGGGCCACCTGGAGCGGCGTCACCGCGAGCCCGTCCGCCGCCGTCGTCACGGCGTCCACGATGCGGCTCGCGGTGTCGTCGAGGTAGGGCGCGACGAAGGGCGCCAGATGCTCCGAGGCGCCTCGCGAGTCGGCGGGCGTGGAGTGCCGGTACTTGCCCGTGAGCACCCCGCGGCCCAGCGGGGACGAGGGGAGCATGCCGATCCCGGAGTCCATCGCGGCCGGCAGCACCTCGCGCTCGACACCACGCTGGAGCAGCGAGTACTCCATCTGCGTACTCGCGAGCCGGGTCCGCGTGCCCGGCGCCGCGAGCTGCCAGGTAGCGGCCTTGGCGAGCTGCCAGCCGCAGAAGTTGGAGACGCCCGCGTACCGGGCCCGCCCGCTGCCGACCGCCAGGTCGAGCGCGTGCAGGGTCTCCTCCAACGGGGTGTCCGGGTCGAAGGCGTGGACGTGCCACACGTCGACGTAGTCCGTGCCGAGCCGGGCCAGCGAGGCGTCCAGCGCGGAGAGCAGATGGCCGCGCGAGCCGTCGAACCGCCGATCCGGGTCGGGCACACTGCCGGCCTTGGTCGAGATGACCAGGTCCCGACGCGGTACCAGGCCCTCTATGAGGCGTCCGAGCAGATACTCGGCCTCTCCGTCGCCGTACACGTCCGCCGTGTCGACGAGGGTCCCGCCCGCTTCCCAGAACGTTTTCAAGAGGTCCGCGGCGTCGTGCTCGTCGGTGTCCCGACCCCAGGTGAGGGTGCCGAGCCCGATCCGTGACACACGCAGGCCGGTGCGGCCGAGATGCCTCTGCTCCATGAACGCCGAGATTACTGGCCAGAACCTGCGGTGTGGGGGCCTGTGGATAACCAGTTTCCTCATCGCCGGAGGTCGTTCCGGACACGCTAAGGTCTCTCCCAAGAGACGTTACTGATCGGTAAGGGGATTCGGCATGCAGCTCGGGATCAACCTCGGCTACTGGGGCGCCGGCATGGACGCGGACAATCTCGCCGTCGCCCAGGAGGCCGACCGGCTCGGCTACGCCGTCTGCTGGGCCGCCGAAGCCTACGGCTCCGACGCGGCCACCGTACTCACCTGGGTCGCCGCCAAGACCGAGCGCATCGACGTGGGCTCGGCCATCTTCCAGATCCCGGCCCGCCAGCCGGCCATGACCGCGATGACCGCCGCCACCCTCGATTCCCTCTCCGGCGGCCGCTTCCGCCTCGGCCTCGGCGTCTCCGGCCCCCAGGTCTCCGAAGGCTGGTACGGCGTCAAGTTCGACAAGCCCCTCTCCCGCACCCGCGAGTACGTCGAGATCATCCGCAAGGCGATGACCCGCGAACGGCTCTCCTACGAGGGCGAGCACTGGACCCTGCCCCTCCCCGGCGGCCCCGGCAAGCCCATCAAGCTCACCGTGCACCCCCAGCGTGAGCACATCCCGCTCTACATCGCCGCCATCGGCCCGAAGAACCTCGAACAGACCGGCGAGATCGCGGACGGCGCCCTGCTGATCTTCCCCTCCGCCGACCACATCGAGGACACGGCGATCAAGTACCTGCGCGCCGGCCGCGAAAAGGCGGGCAAGACCCTCGACGGCTTCGACATCTGCCCGACCCTGCCCGTCGCCGTAGGCGACGACAAGGACGTGACCACCCTCGCCGACACCTTCCGCCCGTACACCGCGCTGTACGTCGGCGGCATGGGCAGCCGCAAGCAGAACTTCTACAACCAGTTGGCCCAGCGCATGGGCTACGAGAAGGAAGCCGCTCAGATCCAGGACAAGTACCTCTCCGGCGACAAGCAGGGCGCCGCGGCAGCCGTACCGCACGACCTGATCGACAAGACGACGCTGCTGGGCTCGGTCGACCGGATCGCGGACCGGATGAAGGCCTACGCCGAGGTCGGTGTCACCACCCTCACCCTCGCCCCGGCGGGATTCACGCTCGACGAGCGGATCGCCTCGCTCCGCGCCGGCACGCAGGCCCTGGAACGCGCCGGGCTCGCGTAACACCCGGTTCCGCGCACAGGCTCGACCGCCGGAGGTTTCCGCGGCCGTGGTGGGGGCTCGGGGGTCCACCCCGCCACGGCCGTCACGCGGAACAACGCGCCCGAGCCCGCGCGGTTACGCCGCCACACGCCCTTGAGGGTCCTCCTTTCGGCGGAGTTGTCCGACACAGCTGTTGCAGCACCCCTCGCGCCGCATTTGACTCGTTCTTTGCGGAATCCTGCGGAGAGCCCGGCAGAGAGGTGCCCACGATGCTTTCGGCCAAGAGTCTGTTCGAAGAGATCCTCGACAACGACGAGTCCTTCCGCCTGTTCTGCTCCGTCGCGGCCAGCGGGGAGTCACAGGGCGGCTGGGAGAACGCCCGCATCGCCGCGCTCGTCCCCGAGGCCGAGCGCGCACTGGCCCCCAAGATCACCCGGCACGGCGCGGACGAGGACAAGCACGGGCGGATCTTCAACGCCCTGATGAAGAAACGCGACCTCGAACCCGTCCCGGTCCCGCCCGAGACGGACTACACGATGCTGCTGGAGAAGCACGGCATCGGTCTCGCCCACGAGAAGCTCAAGAGCGACGAGCCGCTCACCGTCCAGGACATCGTCACCTACCTGTCGCACAGCCGGGTCACCGAGCAGCGCGCCTCGGAGCAGATGGAGCTGCTGCGCAAGCACTTCGCCGACCACCCCGACATCGGTCGCGCGGTCAAGATGATCTCCAACGACGAGGACAACCACCTCGCCTACTGCCACGAGGAACTGCTGCGCTTCGCGGCCGCCGGGCACGGCCGGGCCATCCAGCGGACGCTGCGCGAGTGCGCCCTCGCCGAGATCCGGATCTACCGGGACGTCAGCCTCGCCGTCATGGCCCACATGGGCCGCATCCTCGGCTGGTCGAGGGCCAAGTCGGCGGTGCTGGCGGCGGGCATCCACGCGGTGTACGCGTACGAACGGATCGCGGGGTGGCGCCGGATGGTGTCACTGAAGATGCCGGAACGGCGCGACGCACTGGGCGGACCGGCGACCTCGGCCCCCGAGTTCGCCTGAGTTGCGAGGGGACCGCGAGGTCGCCTGAGTCCCGAGGGGACCGTCCCTACAACCACCCGCGCCTCTTGAACAGCCGGTAGACCCCCACCTCCAGGGCGGCCATCAGCCCGATCAACGCCGGATAGGACCACACCCAGCGCAACTCCGGCATGTGGTCGAAGTTCATGCCGTAGATCCCCGCGATCATCGTGGGGATCGCGGCCATGGCCGCCCACGCGGAGATCTTCCGCATGTCGTCGTTCTGCCGGACGCTCATCTGCGCCAGATGCGCGGACAGGATGTCCGAGACCAGCCGGTCGAGGCCCTCCACGGACTCGTTCACGCGCGTGAGGTGGTCGCTGACGTCACGGAAGAACGGCCGTGCCTTGTCGTTCACGAACGGCACCGCGCCACCGAACGCCCCCACGCCCGCCAGACGCGACACCGGCAGCACCAGCGGCCCGGTCGCCCGCCGGAACTCCAGGATCTGCCGCTTGAACGTGTAGATCCGGGACGCGGTGTGGCGTGAGCCGCCGCCGTCCGGCGAGAACACCTCCGCCTCCAGCTCCTCCAGGTCGGTCTGCAGTTCGGTCGCCACGTCCACGTAGTGGTCGACGACGGCGTCGGCGATCGCGTAGAGCACGGACGTCGGCCCTTTGCCGAGCATCTCGGGCTCCTGCTCCAGCCGCCGCCGTACGGCGCTCAGCGGGGAGCCCTCGCCGTGGCGGACGGTCACCACGAAGGAGTCGCCGAGGAAGAGCATGACCTCGCCGGTGGAGACGGCGTCGCTCCTCGGCTCGTACACCACCGGCTTGAGGACGAGGAACAGCGAGTCGTCGTAGACCTCCAGCTTGGGCCGCTGATGGGCCTTCAACGCGTCCTCCACCGCCAGCGGATGGAGCCCGAACTCCTCGGTGACATGGTCGAACTCGTATCCGGACGGCTCGTGCAGCCCGATCCACACGAACCCGTGCGCCGCCCGCGCCTCGGCAAGAGCGTCGGACAAGTCCTCGGGGCCCTGCGTCCGGTGCCCGTCCCGGTAGATGGCACAGTCGACGATCACAGCGCGCATTCTCCCGCCGCCCGACGGCCCCCGCACCCCTCCCGACGGACCCCGCACCCGCACGGACGCCTACGCTGGGCGCCATGCCCACGCTGATCCTCGTCCGGCACGGACGATCCACCGCCAACACCAAGGGACTCCTCGCCGGGTGGACACCCGGCGTCGTCCTCGACGAGCGCGGTGCCGCACAGGCCGCCGCGCTGCCCGGACGCCTGGCCGGGCTGCCGATCGCCGAGGTCGTCACCAGTCCCCTGGAGCGCTGTCAGGAGACGATCCGGCCGCTGCTCGGGGCCCGGCCCGAGCTGAGCGCGCACGAAGACGAGCGGATCGGGGAGTGCCACTACGGCGACTGGTCCGGCCGCAAGCTCGCCGAGCTCAAGGACGAGCCGCTGATGGAGGTCGTGCAGGCCCACCCCTCGGCGGCCGCGTTCCCCGGCGGCGAGTCGATGCGGGCGATGCAGACGCGCGCCGCCGAGGCGGTGCGTGAGTGGAACGCGCGCGTGGAGCGCGATCACGGAGCCGACGCCGTCTACCTGATGTGCTCCCACGGCGACATCATCAAGTCGCTCGTGGCGGACGCACTCGGACTTCATCTCGACCTCTTCCAGCGGATTTCCGTTGAACCGTGTTCCATCACCGCGATCCGCTACACACGCCTGAGGCCGTTTCTCGTCCGCCTCGGGGACACCGGTGATTTCGCCTCCCTCGTACCCCACGAGGAGCCCCCGGCCGGCGATGCGACGGTCGGAGGCGGCGCGGGCGCACCGTGATCGTCGGGAGCAGTAGGGTGAAGCGGTCGAAGCAGCGCCGTACTCACGATTCCAATGGAGAAGGACGTGTCCCGTCAGGTGTTCCTCTACGACCCCCCGGACCGGTTCGTGGCCGGTACGGTCGGACTGCCCGGACGCCGTACGTTCTTCCTCCAGGCCACGGCCGGCCCCCGGGTGACCAGCGTGGCCCTGGAGAAGACCCAGGTGGCCGCCCTTGCCGAGCGCATGGACGAGCTTCTGGACGAGGTCGTACGCCGTAGCGGCGGCAGTGCTGCCGTGCCGGCCGTGGCGCCCACCGAGATCTCCGACACCGCCCCCCTGGAAAGCCCCGTCGAGGAGGAGTTCCGGGTCGGCACCATGGCCCTCGCCTGGGACGGCGACGAGCAGCGCATGATCGTCGAGGCACAGGCCCTCGTGGAGCTCGACGCCGACTCCGACGAGGACCTCGCCGAGGCCGAGGAACGCCTGCTCCAGGACGAGGAGAACGGGCCCCCGATGCTGCGGGTCAGACTCACCGGCGCGCAGGCCCGGGCCTTCGCCAAGCGCGCCCTCGACGTCGTCAACGCCGGGCGGCCGCCGTGCCCGCTGTGCAGCCTCCCGCTCGACCCGGAAGGACACGTATGTCCGCGCCAGAACGGATACCGCCGCGGAGCGTGACGACCACCGGGGCGATGTCGACCGAGCCGTCCGCCGAGTTGCTGGCCGAGGGCGAGCTGACCGTGCGCGGCCGCATCCGGGACGCGTCCAACGCGGCGCTGTACTGCACGGTCTCCCACCAGGGCCGGGAGGCCGCCTGCGTCTACAAGCCGGTGGCCGGGGAGCAGCCGCTGTGGGACTTCCCCGACGGGACCCTCGCCCAGCGCGAGGTCGCCGCGTACGAGGTCTCCGAGGCGACCGGCTGGGGACTCGTACCGCCCACGGTGCTGCGGGACGGGCCGTACGGGGAGGGCATGTGCCAGCTGTGGATCGAGGCGGCGCCTGAGGCCGAACTGCTCGCGCTGATCGATGCGGAGGAGCCGGAGCCCGGCTGGAAGGCGATCGGCTTCGCCGAGGTCGGTGAGGGACGGACCGCGCTGCTCGTGCACGCCGACGACGAGCGGCTGCGCTGGCTCGCCGTGCTCGACGCCGTGATCAACAACGCGGACCGCAAGGGAGGCCACCTGCTGCCCACCGCCGAGGGCCGTCTGTACGGCATCGACCACGGGGTCACCTTCAACGTCGAGAACAAGCTGCGGACCCTGCTGTGGGGCTGGGCCGGGGAGCCGCTGACGGGGGAGGCGGTCGACGTACTCGAAGGCCTCAAGGAGGCGCTGGGGGCGTCCGGGGCGCTGGCCGTGCGGCTGGCCGGACTGATCACCGCCGCCGAGATCGAGGCCACGCGCGCGCGTGTCGACGCGTTGCTGGCCACGGGGAAGCATCCCGAGCCCAGTGGGGAGTGGCCGGCCATTCCGTGGCCGCCGGTGTAGTCGCAGGACCGCGGCAGTGGCACATCTGCCCGTATCGCGCAAGAACGCCTTACCGGCCATCCGCCCCGGTCCGGTTCGTATACGGAACATCCGTCCGGTTAGGCTCATGGCATGCATGCCTGGCCCGCTTCCGAGGTCCCCGCCCTGCCTGGTCAGGGCCGCGACCCGAGGATCCACGACACCGCGACCGGCGGCCTGGTCACCCTCGCCCCCGGTCCCGTCGCCCGTATCTACGTCTGCGGCATCACCCCGTACGACGCGACCCACATCGGTCACGCGGCGACCTACAACGCGTTCGACCTCGTGCAGCGCGTGTGGCTCGACACCAAGCGGCAGGTTCACTACGTCCAGAACGTCACCGATGTCGACGATCCGCTCCTGGAGCGGGCGCAGCGTGACGACATCGACTGGGTCGCCCTCGCCGAGAAGGAGACGGCCCTCTTCCGCGAGGACATGACCGCCCTGCGAATGCTGCCTCCCCGGCAGTACATAGGCGCGGTCGAGGCGATACCCGGCATCGTGCCGCTCGTCGAGCGGCTGCGGGAGGCCGGCGCCGCCTACGAACTCGAAGGGGACATCTACTTCTCCGTCGAGTCCGACCCGAACTTCGGCAAGGTGTCCCACCTGGACGCCGCCGCCATGCGACTGCTGTCCGCCGAGCGCGGCGGCGACCCGGACCGTCCGGGCAAAAAGAACCCGCTCGACCCGATGCTGTGGATGGCGGCCCGTGAGGGCGAGCCCAGTTGGGACGGCGCATCGCTCGGGCGCGGCCGGCCCGGCTGGCACATCGAGTGCGTGGCCATCGCCCTCGACCACCTCGGCATGGGCTTCGACGTCCAGGGCGGCGGCTCCGACCTCGCCTTCCCGCACCACGAGATGGGCGCCTCGCACGCCCAGGCGCTGACCGGCGAGTTCCCCATGGCCAGGGCGTACGTCCACGCCGGCATGGTCGCTCTGGACGGCGAGAAGATGTCCAAGTCCAAGGGCAACCTGGTCTTCGTGTCGCAGCTGCGGCGCGACGGCGTCGACCCCGCCGCCATCCGGCTGGCGCTGCTCGCCCACCACTACCGGGCCGACTGGGAGTGGACCGACCAGGTCCTCCGGGACGCCCTGGCCCGGCTCGACCGCTGGCGGGCCGCCGTGTCCCGGCCCGACGGTCCGCCCGCCGAGGCGCTCGTCGAGGAGATCCGTGAGGCCCTCGCCGCCGACCTGGACTCGCCGGCCGCGCTGGCCGCCGTAGACCGGTGGGCGGCTCTTCAGCACGAGCGGGGCGGTACGGACGAAGGCGCGCCCGGCGTCGTGTCGCGGGCCGTGGACGCGCTGCTGGGGGTGGCGTTGTAGCCGACGCCGGTTCACGTGAGCGAGACAGGGGCGCTTCCCACGCCGGGAAGCGCCCCTCCTGGAGCGCAATCCGGCCAACGGCTGCGGAGGCGACGGTCATGTGATGGGGTGGGAGCGCCTGTTGACCGTTCGGCCGGCCGCGGGTCGGCCCCTTGGCAGAAGGACGCACCGTGGCACCCACAGACCGTTCCTTCGCACGTCGAAGACTCCTCAGCACCGCCGCCGCCCTCTCGGGCGCGGCCCTGCTCGGTGGCACCGCGCACGCGGCCGAAACCGGGCGGCACGGGTGGCCCGCACAGTTCCCGCTGCCCGACGGCTTCCAGCCCGAGGGCATCACCATCGGCATGAAACCCTTCGCGTACTTCGGCTCACTCGCGAACGGGGACATCTACCGGGCGAACCTCGCCACCGGCCGCGGTTCGGTCCTCAGCAAGGGCCCCGGCGTCGGCCACCCCACCGTGGGCCTGAAGATCGATCAGCACTGCCGCAGGCTCTTCGTCGCCGGCGGTGACAGCGGTGAGATCCGCACGATCGACGCCCGCTCCGGCGAACTCGAGAAGGTGTACGCCACCGGCGGCACCTTCGTGAACGACGTCATCCTCACCCCGGGCGCCGCCTGGTTCACCGACTCGTTCAAGCCGGTGCTCTACAAGCTGCTCCTCGGCCCGCACGGCACACCGGGGGCCGTGAAGACCGTGCCGCTGAGCGGCGACTGGGCGCAGGGCGCGGACTTCACCGCCAACGGCATCGAGCGCACGCCCGACGGCAGCGCGCTGCTCGTGGTCAACGCCTTCGCGAACGGCGGCGGCCTCATGCGGGTCGACCCGCGCACCGGCGTCGCCCGCACCGTCGACCTCGGCGCGGCCCGACTGCCCAACGGGGACGGCCTGTTGCTGCTCGGCCGGATCCTCTACGCCGTCCAGCAGCAGCAGAACGCGGTCGACGTCTTCCGGCTGAACGAGGCCGGCACCAAGGGCACCGCGATCGCCCGCATCACCGACCCGCGCTTCCGTATCCCGACGACGGTGGCGGCGTGGGGCAAGCGCCTGTACCTGCCCAACGCGCGCTTCGACGTGGAGCCGACGCCTCAGACCGAGTACGACGTGGTTGCGGTGGACCAGGTCTGACGGTCCATCCGACGGCATACGATGACATCTGACGGCATCTGACGGCACCTGATGACATATGTCACAGAAGGGGCGGTGCGTGCGAAGCGTACCGCCCTCACTGGTTCAGTCCTCCGACGAAGAGTCCTCGTCGTCCGCCCCCGGCTTCGGCGGCTTCGGCGGTCGCGTACGGCCGCTGGGGTTGTCCCCCCGCAGATACGGCGGGCTGTCGCTGCCGTCCGCCGTGGCGTGTCCGCCGGAACCGGCCGGTCCACCGCCGTCCCGGCGCCGCAGATAGCGCTCGAACTCGCGGGCGATCGCCTCGCCCGACGCCTCCGGCAGCTCCGCGGTGTCCCGGGCCTCCTCCAGCGACTGGACGTACTCGGCGACCTCACTGTCCTCGGCGGCCAGCTGGTCCACGCCCACCTGCCAGGCACGCGCGTCCTCGGGCAGCTCGCCCAGCGGGATGCGCACGTCGATCAGGTCCTCCAGGCGGTTGAGCAGGGCCAGCGTCGCCTTCGGGTTCGGCGGCTGCGACACGTAATGCGGCACCGCCGCCCACAGCGACACGGCCGGCACGCCCGCGTGCGTGCACGCCTCCTGGAGGATGCCGACGATGCCCGTGGGGCCCTCGTACTTGGTCTCCTCCAGGTCCATGCGGCGGGCCAGGTCCGCGTCGGACGTGACGCCGCTGACCGGGACCGGCCGGGTGTGCGGGGTGTCGCCGAGCAGGGCGCCCAGGATCACCACCAGCTCCACACCCAGTTCGTGGGCGAAGCCGAGGATCTCGTTGCAGAACGAGCGCCATCGCATCGACGGTTCGATACCTCGGACGAGTACGAGATCGCGCGGCTTCTCGCCGCCGACCCTGACGACCGACAGCCGGGTCGTGGGCCACGTGATCTTGCGTACGCCGGCGTCCAACCACACCGTGGGCCGGTTCACCTGGAAGTCGTAGTAGTCCTCGGCGTCCAGCGCCGCGAACACCTCGCCCTTCCATTCCCTGTCCAGATGCGCGACCGCGGTGGAGGCGGCGTCGCCGGCATCGTTCCAGCCCTCGAACGCGGCCACCATGACTGGGTCGATCAGCTCGGGAACTCCCTCCAGCTCGATCACCCAGCGCCTCCTTCCGACGTGCCCTCGCTTAACGACCCAACCTTACGGCGTGCGGCGGGGGCGCCCGCAGCCCCCTTGCACGGGGGAGTGAACGCATCACTGCCCCGATCGCCACCCCGGAACACCCCGGAGAGATCACAGGGTGGACCGCAGCCACTGCTCCACGCTCGCGATGTGTACGGTCGCCCACGAGCGGGCCGCCTCCGCATCCCGGTCGCGCAGGGCGGCCAGGATCGCCCGGTGCTCGTGCAAGGTGCGGCTGACCGCGTCCTCCTGGGTCAGCCCGCGCCAGATCCGGGCCCGGGTGGTGGGCCCGGACAGGCCGTCGAGCAGGGAACACAGCACCGAGTTCCCGGAGCTCTGCACGATGCCGCGGTGGAAGTCCAGGTCGCAGGCGACCAGCTCCTCCACCGACGGGGCGTCGCCGAGCTTGTCCAACTGGGCCGTGAGGGCGTCCAGTTGCTGCTCGCTGATCCGGGAGGCCGCCAGCGCCGTGGCGGCCGGCTCCAGGATGCGGCGCACGGCCAGGAACTCCAGGACGGTGTCGTCGCGGTGGAAGTCGACGACGAAGCTCAGTGCCTCGAGCAGCAGTTGTGGGTCGAGGCTGGTCACGTATGTGCCGTCGCCCTGGCGCACGTCCAGGATCCGGATCAGCGACAGGGCGCGTACGGCCTCGCGCAGGGAGTTGCGGGACAGGCCCAGTTCGGCGGCGAGTTCGCTCTCCTTGGGCAGCCGGTCGCCGGGGCGCAGCGCGCCGGAGACGATCATGCCCTTGATCTTCTCGATCGCCTCGTCGGTGACTGCCATGGCCGGCCTCCCTGTGGTTCAGGCATGCCCTTCGGACGCATGCCGTTCAGACATCCGATGTCTTTCCGCCATTATGGGGTCCACCGGGTGGGAGGGAGCACTGAACGCCCTGGTCCGCACACGAAAGGCACGGGACAGGGGCGGCCCCGTCGGCGTGGGCCGCCCCTGTCCCGTCGTACCGGTCGCGCCGGCTACCTCTTGCCGGTCGTACCGGCTACTTCTTGTCGAGCAGGTCCCGCACCTTCGCGCGGACGTCGTCCGTCGCCAGACCGCGGATCGTCAGGGTGGTGCGGCGGCGCAGTACGTCGTCCGGCGTCTCGGCCCACTCGTTGTCGCGGGCGTAGACGACCTGGGCCCAGATCTCCGGGGCGTCCGGGTGGACGCGCTCGCCCAGCTCCGGGTTGTCGTTTGCGAGGCGGGCGATGTCGAAGGCCAGCGAACCGTAGTGCGTGGCCAGGTGCTTGGCCGTGTCGGCGGCCATGCGCGGGCCCGGCGCCGGGTGGTCGACCAGCAGGCGGTGGGCGACCGCGCGCGGGTTGGCGACGCCCGGCAGCGGCAGCTTCCTCGGCAGCGAGGAGATCGGCTCGAAGTCGTCGCCCAGCGGGTGCCCCGGCAGCGCCTGAAGCTTCTGCATGACCGTACGGCCGATGTGCCGGAAGGTCGTCCACTTGCCGCCCGCGACCGACAGCATCCCGCCCTTGCCCTCGGTCACCACCGTCTCGCGCTTGGCCTTCGCCGTTTCCCCGGGGCCGCCCGGCAGCACCCGCAGACCCGCGAAGGCGTACGTGATCAGGTCACGGTCCAGCTGCTGGTCCCGGATCGAGAAGGCCGCCTCGTCCAGGATCTGGGCTATGTCCTTGTCGTGCACCGCGACGTCCGCCGGGTCGCCCACGTACGCCTCGTCCGTGGTGCCCAGCAGGAGCATGTCCTCCCAGGGGAGGGCGAAGGTGATGCGGTACTTGTCGATGGGGGTCGCCAGCGCGGCCCGCCAGGGGGAAGTCCGCTTCAGGACCAGGTGCGCGCCCTTGGACAGACGGATGGACGGGGCCGCGTTCGGGTCCTCCAGCCGGCGCAGGTGGTCGACCCAGGGGCCGGTCGCGTTCAGGACGAGACGGGCGTCGACGCCGAACTCGTCCCCGGACCGGCGGTCGCGCAGTTCGGCACCCGTCACCCGGCCCTTGGTGAAGCGCAGGCCCGTCACCTCGGCGTGGTTCAGGACCACCGCGCCCGCCTCGACGGCCGCACGGACCGTCATCAGCGCCATGCGCGCGTCGTTCATCTGGTCGTCGCCGTACACGGCCACGGCCTTGAGGTTCTCGGTGCGCAGCTCGGGCACGTCCTGCTGGGCCTTGGCGGGGGAGAGCAGGTGGCCCACGCCGTCCCCGAAGGCGGAGAGCGCGGAGTACGCGAAGACGCCCGCCCCGAGCTTCGCCGCGCCGTGCGGCCCGCCCTTGTACACGGGGAGGTAGAACGTGAGCGGGTTCGCCAGGTGCGGGGCCACCTGGCGGGAGACCGCACGGCGCTCGAAGTGGTTCTCCGCCACCAGCTTCACCGCGCCGGTCTGCAGATAGCGCAAGCCCCCGTGGAGCAGCTTGGAAGAGGCGGACGACGTGGCACCGGCGAAGTCGCCGGCGTCGACCAGAGCCACCCTGAGGCCGGACTGCGCGGCGTGCCAGGCGGTGGAGATGCCCAGGATGCCGCCGCCGATCACGAGAAGGTCGTACGACGCCTTGGCGAGCTGCTCCCGGGTCTCGGCCCGGCTCGGGTTCGAGCCGGAGGCCGGGCGCGTACCGAGGGCAGCCACGGACTGCAGGGTGGACTGACTGGTCATGTCGGGTTCTTACTCCTCATCAGAGCTTGAGAGGGGGTTCTCGTCAGCTCTCGTCCTCGAGCCAGCCCATGGTCCGCTCGACGGCCTTGAGCCAGCTCTTGTACTCACGGTCGCGGGTCTCCGCGTCCATGCGGGGGGTCCACTCGGCGGCCCGGCGCCAGTTGGCGCGCAGGTCGTCGGTGCTGGTCCAGAAGCCGACGGCGAGACCGGCGGCGTAGGCGGCGCCGAGGCAGGTGGTCTCGGCGACCATCGGACGCACCACGGGGGCGTCCACGAAGTCGGAGAGGGTCTGCATCAGCAGGTTGTTGGAGGTCATGCCGCCGTCGACCTTGAGGGCCGCGAGCTCGACGCCGGAGTCCTTCGTCATGGCGTCGGTGATCTCACGGGTCTGCCAGGCCGTGGCCTCCAGGACGGCGCGCGCCAGGTGCGCCTTGGTGACGTACCGGGTCAGACCGGCGATCACGCCACGGGCGTCGGAACGCCAGTAGGGCGCGAACAGGCCGGAGAAGGCCGGCACGAAGTACGCGCCGCCGTTGTCCTCGACCGACAGCGCGAGCGTCTCGATCTCGGCGGCCGTGGAGATCAGGCCCATCTGGTCGCGCATCCACTGCACCAGCGAACCGGTGACGGCGATCGAGCCCTCCAGGGCGTAGACCGGCTTGTCGTCACCGATGCGGTAGCCGACCGTGGTCAGCAGGCCGTTGTACGAGTTGACCGGCTTCTCACCGGTGTTCATCAGCAGGAAGGTGCCGGTGCCGTACGTCGACTTGGCCTCGCCCTCGGCGAAACAGGTCTGGCCGAACAGGGCCGCCTGCTGGTCGCCGAGCGCGGACGCGACGGGGATGCCGCCGAGGACGTCGCCGAGCTTGCCGCCGGTGACCTCGCCGTAGACCTCGGCGGAGGAGCGGATCTCGGGCAGCATCTGCTTGGGCACGCCGATGGACTCGCAGATCTTCTCGTCCCACTCCATGGTGTGGAGGTTCATGAGAAGGGTGCGGGAGGCGTTCGTGACGTCGGTGACGTGCCGGCCGCCGTTGACACCGCCGGTCAGGTTCCAGATGACCCAGCTGTCCATGGTGCCGAAGAGGATGTCGCCGGCCTCGGCGCGCTCGCGCAGGCCCTCGACGTTGTCCAGCAGCCAGCGGGCCTTGGGACCGGCGAAGTAGGAGGCGAGGGGAAGGCCCGTCTCGCGGCGGAAACGGTCCTGCCCGACGTTGCGGCCGAGCTCCTTGCACAGGGCGTCGGTGCGGGTGTCCTGCCAGACGATGGCGTTGTGGACGGGCTCACCGGTGTTCTTGTCCCACAGCAGCGTGGTCTCACGCTGGTTGGTGATGCCGATGGCCTTGATGTCGTCCCGGGTGATGCCGGCCTTCTCGATGGCTCCGGCGACGACCTCCTGGACGTTGGTCCAGATCTCGGTGGCGTTGTGCTCGACCCAGCCCGGCTTCGGGAAGATCTGCTCGTGCTCCTTCTGGTCGACGGAGACGATACGGCCGTCCCGGTCGAAGACGATGCAACGGCTGGAGGTGGTGCCCTGGTCGATGGCTGCGATGAAGGGGCCGGCGGTGTGCGCGTCGGTCACTGTGTGCTCCTGGGAGGTTCCGTGGTCGGGGGACTGGTTCTACTACTGCTGCTTAAAACGCTTCGAATCTGTTCTGTTCGAATCTGTTCTAAGCGAAAGCGACGTTGTAGATGCCTGCCGCGATGGCCCCGCCGATCAGCGGGCCCGCCACCGGGATCAAGGCGTAACCCCAGTCGGAGCCGCCCTTGTTGGGCAGGGGCAGAAGTGCGTGCACGATGCGCGGGCCGAGGTCACGGGCCGGGTTGATCGCGTAGCCCGTCGGCCCGCCGAGGGACAGACCGATCGAGACGACCACGAGCGCGGTGATCAGGGCACCCAGGGTGCCGAGACCCTTGCCGCTGTCGTTCAGGCCCTGCGTGAGGACGGCCAGCACCAGCACGGTGGTGCCGATGACCTCCGTGGCGAGGTTCTGCCACACGACCCGGACCTCGGGGCCGGTGGAGAAGATGCCCAGGACCGGGCCGGCGCCCTTTTCCTGGGCCTCGACGGCCTTGGCCTTCGTGTCCTGCGCGCCCGGACCGCCGACGATCTCCTTGTCGGTGAGGTGGGCGTGGAACTGGCCGTAGTAGGCGACCCAGACCAGGGCCGCGCCGATCATGGCGCCGAGCATCTGTCCGGCCCAGTAGACCGGAACGTCGCTCCAGTCGCCGTCCTTGATCGCGATGCCGAGCGTCACGGCCGGGTTGAGGTGGGCGCCGGAGAGCGGCGCCGAGGTGTACACGGCGGTCAGAACGGCGAAACCCCACCCGAAGGTGATGGCGAGCCAGCCGGCGTTGCGGGCCTTGGAGGCCTTCAGCGTCACGGCGGCACAGACGCCGCCGCCGAGCAGGATGAGTATGGCGGTACCGATGGTCTCGCCGATGAAGATGTCGGAGCTGGACACCCGCGACTCCTTTGTCCTTCGTCCAGGGGGAGAGCTGCCGGCCCTTGGCGTCGTCACACTGTAACGCCTATTGCCGGTCGGTGTTCGACAATGTCGACCGATGGACGGGAGTCTTGCTCCGGGGTCACAGGTGAGTCAAGAGTCCTGTTATCGAAAACACGATCGTTATTGATCGTCGTGTGCTATCGATCTTGCGCTGCCCGGGCGGCCCGGACGTCTCGGCGCACGACGGGGCCGGACAACGCCCGCGGCGTCCCGGCCCCGTCCCGACTGCCTGGTGCTACGTCGCTCAGAACCGCCCCGCGCCCAGGTCCCGCGACACCGCGCGGGCGCAGTCCCGGACCGCTGCGATCAGCTCCGGGCGCAGCTCCCCGTCCCGGCACAGCCGCTCCACGGCCCCGGTGACCCCGACCGCGCCCACCGGCATGCGCCGCCGGTCGTGGATGGGGGCGGCGATGGACGCGACGCCTTCCCAGGTCTCCTCGACGTCCGCCGCGTACCCACGCGCGCGCGTGAAGTCGAGGATCTGCTCGAAGGCGTCCAGGTCGCAGACGGTCCGGTCGGTGAAGGCCTTGCGGTCGCTCTCCAGCGCCTCGCTGTGCGCGACCGGGTCGTACGCCGACAGGACCTTGCCCAGGGCCGTGCAGTGCAGGGGCTGCATGGCCCCGATCTCCAGCACCTGCCGGCTGTCATCGGGCCGGAAGACGTGGTGCACGATCAGCACGCCCCGCTGGTGCAGGACGCCCAGATGGACGCTCTCGCCGCTGGAACGGGCCAGGTCGTCCGTCCACACCAGGGCGCGCGCCCGCAGCTCGTGCACGTCGAGGTAGGTGGTGCCCAGACGCAGCAGTTCGGCGCCCAGTTGGTAGCGCCCGGAGGCGTCGTCCTGCTCGACGAAGCCCTCCTGCTGGAGGGTGCGCAGGATGCCGTGCGCGGTGCCCTTGGCCAGGCCCAGGGAGGAGGCGATGTCCGACAGGCCGAGTCTGCGCTCGCCGCCCGCGAGGAGCCGCAGCATCGAGGCCGCCCGTTCGAGCGACTGGATGTTCCGTGCCATCGCCGTCCTGCCTCCGTCCCCTACGACCGTCGACTCGCGACGCCGCTGCCACTGTTCGGCAATGTCGAACACTACCGGTCCATGCCGACCTCCCGCTAACAGTCGGACGGCATTGGTCGGCATCTGTTGCGTCACTGGTATCCCGTCGGTGGCCCGCCCGCCATCCTCGTCCGTCCCGTGGACTCCCTGACCAACCGTTGCCCGTCCCGGTTACCCTGGGCGGCGTGCGCCCACCGCGGAAGGTGTCGCGGGCGCGTAAAGCCGACAGCCGTCGCACCTAAGGGAGCCCCTTACATGGCCTCGTTGCCACCGACCCCTTCCGCCGACAGCCGGACCCGTGTGTCCGCCCTCCGCGAGGCGCTCGCCACCCGTGTGGTGGTCGCCGACGGAGCGATGGGCACGATGCTTCAGGCCCAGGATCCGACCCTTGAGGACTTCGAGAACCTCGAGGGTTGCAACGAGATCCTGAACATCACTCGCCCCGACATCGTCCGCTCCGTCCACGACGAGTACTTCGCGGTGGGCGTCGACTGCGTGGAGACCAACACCTTCGGGGCCAACCACACGGCGGCGACGGAGTACGACATCGCCGACCGCGTGCATGAACTGTCCGAGGCGGGAGCCCGCATCGCCCGCGAGGTGGCGGACGAGTACGCCGCCCGCGACGGCAGGCCCCGCTGGGTCCTGGGCTCCATCGGCCCCGGCACCAAGCTGCCCACGCTCGGCCACATCGACTACGCCACGATCCGCGACGGCTACCAGGCCAACGCCGAGGGGCTGCTCGCGGGCGGCGCCGACACCCTGATCGTCGAGACGACCCAGGACCTGCTCCAGACCAAGGCCTCCGTCCTGGGCGCCCGGCGCGCGATGGAGGCGACCGGCGTCGAGGTGCCGCTGGTGGTCTCCATGGCGTTCGAGACGACCGGCACCATGCTGCTCGGCTCCGAGATCGGCGCCGCGCTGACCGCGCTGGAGCCGCTCGGCATCGACATGATCGGCCTGAACTGCTCCACCGGCCCGGCCGAGATGAGCGAGCACCTGCGCTACCTCACCCGCCACTCCCGGATTCCGCTGCTGTGCATGCCGAACGCGGGCCTGCCGGTCCTCACCAAGGACGGCGCGCACTTCCCGCTCGACCCCGAGGGCCTGGCCGACGCCCAGGAGAACTTCGTCCGCGACTACGGCCTGTCCCTCATCGGCGGTTGCTGCGGCACGACTCCCGAGCACCTGCGTCAGGTCGTCGAGCGCGTCCGCGAACTCGCGCCCGCCGAGCGCAGCCCGCGTCCCGAGCCGGGTGCGGCCTCTCTCTACCAGTCGGTGCCGTTCCGCCAGGACACCTCGTACATGGCGATCGGCGAGCGGACGAACGCCAACGGTTCGAAGAAGTTCCGCGAGGCCATGCTGGAGGGCCGCTGGGACGACTGTGTGGAGATGGCCCGCGAGCAGATCCGCGAGGGCGCCCACATGCTGGACCTGTGTGTGGACTACGTGGGCCGGGACGGCGTCGCCGACATGGAGGAGCTGGCCGGCCGCTTCGCCACCGCCTCCACGCTGCCGATCGTCCTTGACTCCACCGAGGTCGACGTCATCAAGGCGGGCCTGGAGAAGCTGGGCGGCCGCGCGGTGATCAACTCGGTGAACTACGAGGACGGCGACGGCCCCGAGTCCCGCTTCGCGAAGGTCACCAAGCTCGCCCAGGAGCACGGCGCCGCGCTGATCGCGCTGACCATCGACGAGGAGGGCCAGGCCCGCACGCCGGAGCACAAGGTCGCGATCGCCGAGCGGCTGATCGCCGACCTGACCGGCAACTGGGGCATCCACGAGTCGGACATCCTCATCGACACCCTGACCTTCACCATCTGCACCGGTCAGGAGGAGTCCCGCAAGGACGGCATCGCCACCATCGAGGCGATCCGCGAGCTCAAGCGCCGCCACCCGGACGTGCAGACCACGCTGGGCCTGTCGAACATCTCCTTCGGCCTGAACCCGGCCGCGCGCATCCTGCTCAACTCGGTCTTCCTCGACGAGTGCGTCAAGGCGGGCCTGGACTCGGCGATCGTGCACGCGTCGAAGATCCTGCCCATCGCGCGTTTCACCGAGGAGGAGGTCCAGACGGCCCTCGACCTCATCTACGACCGCCGGGCCGAGGGCTATGACCCGCTGCAGAAGCTGATGCAGCTGTTCGAGGGCGCCACCGCCAAGTCCCTGAAGGCGGGCCGGGCCGAGGAACTGGCCGCGCTGCCGCTGGACGAGCGGCTCAAGCGCCGCATCATCGACGGCGAGAAGAACGGCCTGGAGGCCGACCTCGCCGAGGCCCTCCAGGAGCGCCCCGCCCTGGACATCGTCAACGACACCCTCCTGGACGGCATGAAGGTCGTCGGCGAGCTGTTCGGCTCCGGCCAGATGCAGCTGCCGTTCGTGCTGCAGTCCGCCGAGGTGATGAAGACCGCGGTGGCCTACCTCGAGCCGCACATGGAGAAGTCGGACGACGAGGGCAAGGGCACCATCGTGCTGGCCACCGTGCGCGGCGATGTGCACGACATCGGCAAGAACCTCGTCGACATCATCCTGTCCAACAACGGCTACAACGTCGTCAACCTCGGCATCAAGCAGCCGGTCTCCGCCATCCTGGAAGCCGCCGAGGAGCACCGGGCCGATGTCATCGGCATGTCCGGCCTCCTGGTGAAGTCCACGGTGATCATGAAGGAGAACCTGGAGGAGCTCAACCAGCGCGGCATGGCGGCCGACTTCCCGGTCATCCTCGGCGGCGCCGCGCTGACCAGGGCGTATGTCGAGCAGGACCTGCACGAGATCTACCAGGGCGAAGTCCGCTACGCCCGCGACGCGTTCGAGGGCCTGCGCCTGATGGACGCGCTGATCGGCGTCAAGCGGGGCGTGCCCGGGGCGAAACTGCCCGAACTGAAGCAGCGCCGGGTGAAGGCGGCCCCTGCGGTCGAGGTGGAGGAGCGCCCGGAGGAGGGCCACGTCCGCTCCGACGTCGCCACCGACAACCCGGTCCCCGAGCCCCCCTTCTGGGACACCCGCGTCATCAAGGGCATCCAGCTCAAGGAGTACGCGTCCTGGCTGGACGAGGGCGCCCTGTTCAAGGGGCAGTGGGGTCTGAAGGAGGCCCGCACCGGTGAGGGACCGTCGTACCAGGAGCTCGTCGAGAGCGAGGGCCGCCCGCGGCTGCGCGGCCTGCTGGACAAGCTCCAGACGGAGAATCTGCTGGAAGCGGCCGTGGTCTACGGCTACTTCCCGTGCGTGTCCAAGGACGACGACCTGATCATCCTGGACGAGGCAGGCAACGAGCGCACCCGCTTCACCTTCCCGCGCCAGCGCCGCGGCCGCCGGCTGTGCCTGGCGGACTTCTTCCGCCCGGAGGAGTCCGGCGAGACGGACGTGGTCGGCCTCCAGGTCGTCACCGTCGGCTCCCGCATCGGCGAGGAGACCGCCCGCCTGTTCGAGTCGGACTCCTACCGTGACTACCTGGAACTGCACGGCCTGTCCGTGCAGTTGGCCGAGGCGCTCGCCGAGTACTGGCACGCGCGCGTGCGTTCGGAGCTGGGCTTCGCGGGCGATGACCCGGCCGACATCGAGGACATGTTCGCCCTGAAGTACCGGGGCGCCCGCTTCTCCCTCGGCTACGGCGCCTGCCCGAACCTGGAGGACCGCGCCAAGATCGCCGACCTGTTGAAGCCGGAACGGATCGGCGTCCAGCTGTCCGAGGAGTTCCAGCTGCATCCGGAGCAGTCCACCGACGCGATCGTCATCCACCACCCGGAGGCGAAGTACTTCAACGCACGCTGAGGCGTGTCTCACAGAGCGCGCTGATCGGATAGGTCGTACACTGGTCGGTCCACCGCAGGCCGGTTCCCCATGTGGGAACCGGCCTGATCGTCCCTCAAGGAGGTGTGCCCGGATGACCAGTACGGTCCCCGCGCCTGTAACCCGTACGGCCGAAGGCTCCGCCCTGCAAGCCGTGCTCCTCGACATGGACGGCACCCTGGTGGACACCGAAGGCTTCTGGTGGGACGTCGAGGTCGAGATCTTCGCCGGTCTGGGCCACACCCTCGACGACTCCTGGCGACATGTCGTGGTCGGTGGCCCCATGACCCGCAGCGCGGGGTTCCTGATCGAGGCCACCGGAGCCGACATCACCCTCGCCGAGCTCACGGTGCTGCTCAACCAGGGCTTCGAGGACCGCATCGACCGCGCCCTGCCGCTGATGCCGGGAGCCACCCGGCTGCTGACGGAGCTGGCCGCGCACGACATCCCCACGGCCCTGGTCTCCGCCTCGCACCGGCGCATCATCGACCGGGTGCTCACCTCCCTCGGCCCTCAGTACTTCGCCGTGACCGTCGCAGGCGACGAGGTGCCGCGCACCAAGCCGCATCCCGACCCGTACCTGTTCGCCGCCACCGGACTCGGCGTGGATCCGGCCAGATGCGCGGTCGTCGAGGACACCGCGACCGGCGTCGCGGCGGCGGAGGCCGCGGGATGCCATGTGGTGGCGGTGCCCTCCGTGGCCCCCATCGCGCCCGCCGACCGGCGGACCGTCGTGACCTCTCTCGAAGAGGTCGACCTGGCATTTCTGCGCGGGCTGTTGACGATTTGACTATCTGACGGCGCCTTGATGACGGAAATGCGCAGGGCGTTCACGCAGCGTGCGGCAGCGATAGGGCGGGAATTCCACGGGGCGTGTCCAAGGGAATTCGAACCGCACTGGATGGCTGAATTCCGATGCTTCCGCACACCGTTCAGTATGTGACGTTCCCCACTCCGTCAGGGGTCGACAGGGGTGCCGACGTGTGCCGATCCCCCTCTTTCGGGGGGAGTTGGCGTGCCCTTGTGTCCCGATTCCTGAAAGCCTGCACCAATCCTTCCACCCTTGGGTTTCCCGTCCGTTCGCGGCCGGTTCCGCTGTGTGATGGCCACTCAACTCTGGTCACTGCGAACCCTCGTGCTGGTGCGGACTAATCTCCTAGCGAGAACATCGACCTCACCCCGTGATCCGCCGCACCACCCATGCATGCCGGATACACGGACTGGACAGCTCTGGAGAAACTCGAGCATGAACCGCAAGACTTTGGTGCTGCCGGCCGTGATCGGCCTGCTCGCGCCGGTGCTCGCCGCCTGCGGCGGGTCCGGCAGCGGGAGCAACGGCGGCGACGGGATCGTCGTCGGCACCACGGACCGGTTCACCGCCTCGAAGGACGCCCCCGCGCCCCTCGACCCGGCCTACGCCTACGACGTCGGCACCTGGAACATCCTGCGCCAGACCGTGCAGACCCTGATGATCCAGCCGAAGGGCGACGGCGAGCCCGTCCCCGAGGCGGCCCAGAGCTGCGGCTTCACCGACTCCGGCAACGAGCGCTACGCCTGCAAGCTCCGTGACGGCCTGAAGTTCGCCAATGGCGACGCCATCACCGCCGAGGACGTGAAGTACTCGATCGACCGCGCCCGCGCCATCCAGTCCGACAGCGGTGTGTTCGCCCTGCTCTCCACCATCGACACCGTCGAGACGCAGGGTGACAACGAAGTCATCTTCCACCTCAAGACCGCCGACGCCACCTTCCCGTACAAGCTGTCGACGCCCGTCGCCGGCATCGTCAACCCGGACGACTACGAGAAGAACAAGCTGCGCGACGGTTTCGACGTGGACGGCTCCGGCCCGTACACCATGCGCGCCGACGTCAAGGGCGACGAACTCGTCGATGTCCAGTTCACCAAGAACCCCAACTACAAGGGGACGCTGAAGGTGAACAACGACAAGGTCGAGCTGCGCTCCTTCGCGGACGCCGACGCCATGGGCACCGCGCTGGAGAAGGGCGACATCGACCTGATGACCCGCTCGATGTCGCCGGCCCAGATCCAGAAGCTGTCCAACGCCTCGGGCGGCGCCGTCGACCTCGTCGAGGTGGCCGGCCTGGAGATCCGCTACCTGGCCTTCAACACCAGCGCCCCGGCGGTGAAGTCCAGGGCCGTCCGCGAGGCGATGGCCCAGGTCGTCAACCGCAGCGAACTCGTCTCCAAGGTCTACGGCTCCCAGGCCGAGCCGCTGTACTCGATGGTCCCGGCCTCCATCACCGGCCACTCCAACTCGTTCTTCAACAAGTACGGCGACCCGAGCGTGACCAAGGCCAAGTCCATCCTGGCCAGGGCCGACATCACCACACCGGTGAAGCTGACCCTGCACTACACGACCGACCACTACGGCTCGGCCACCAAGGAAGAGTTCGAGCTGCTGCAGAAGCAGCTCAACGGCAGCGGCCTGTTCGACGTCACCATCAAGGGCGAGCCCTGGGCGACCTTCGTCCCGGCCGAGCGCAAGGGCGAGTACGAGGTCTGGGGCATGGGCTGGTTCCCGGACTTCCCGGACGCCGACAGCTACATCGCGCCGTTCCTCGACAAGGACAACTTCCTCAAGCTGCCCTACGCCAACAGCCGGATCCGCAACACCCTCATCCCGGAGTCCCGCCGCGAGGCCGACCGGCTGTCCGCTGTCGGCAGCCTGACGAACATTCAGGACATCGTCGCCGAGGACGTCCCGCTGCTGCCGCTGTGGCAGGGCAAGCAGTACGTCGCCGCCCGCGACGACGTCACGGGCACGGCCTACGCCCTCAACTCCTCCTCGACGCTTCAGCTGTGGGAGCTCGGCCGCGGAATGAGCGGCTGACACCTCCCCCTGCCCGGGGCCCGGGAGGGGCGGCCCCGGGGCCCATACAACCGACCAAAGGCACCTGCACGTGAATATGCGCAACCAGTGGCCGGTCCTGCCCATCGTGGCGGGGCTGGCCTCCGGCCTGTTGACCGGCTGCGGAACGGAGTCCGGGGGCTCCGGGGGCAGCGGCTCCTCGGTGGTGATGGGGATGTCCGACGACGTCCTGGCCACCGACCCCGCCTCCGGCTACGACCCCGGCTCCTGGCTGTTGTTCAACAACGTCTTCCAGTCGCTGCTGAGCTTCCCCAAGGGCAGCACGGAACCCCAGCCGGAGGCCGCCGAGGAGTGCTCCTTCACGGACACGCGGGCCCAGGTCTACCAGTGCACCCTGAAGGACGGCCTGAAGTTCAGCAACGGTGATGACCTCACCTCTGAGGACGTCAAGTTCTCCTTCGACCGCATGCTGAAGATCAACGACGACGACGGCCCCGCGATCATGTTCCCCATGCTCGACAAGGTCGAGACGCCGGACGAGAAGACGGTCGTCTTCCGCCTCAACACGCCCGACGCCACCTTCCCGAGCAAGATCGCCTCCGGCGCCGGCTCCATCGTCGACCACACCCAGTACGACGCCGACGGGCTGCGCGAGGACGGCGAGGCGGTCGGCTCCGGCCCCTACCAGCTGGAGTCGTTCTCCGACGACGAGGCCGTCTTCTCGGTCAACGACAACTACAAGGGCACCGCCGACGTGCAGAACACCGGCGTGACGCTCAAGTTCTTCCACGGCGACCAGTCCGCCCTGAAGCGGGACCTGCTCGCCAAGAAGATCGACATCGCCTACCGCGGCCTCAGCGCGAACGACATCGCCGACATCGAGAAGACCGGCGACAACTCCGGCGTCGAGGTCGTCGAGGGCAGCAGCGCCGAGGTCCAGCACCTGGTCTTCAACATGGACGACCCGGTGGCCGGGCAACTCGGCGTGCGCCAGGCCATCGCCCACCTGCTCGACCGGGACGCCCTCATCAGGGACGTCTACCAGGGCACCGCCACCCCGCTGTACTCGATCATCCCGGCCGGAATCTCCGGCCACAACACGGCCTTCTTCGACACCTACGGCGCCCGCCCCTCCAAGGCCAAGGCCGCCGCCGCGCTGCGGAGCGACGGCATCACCGACAAGGTGAAGCTGACCCTCTGGTCGACCCCGTCCCGCTACGGCCCGGCCACCGACGCCCTGCTGAAGGCGATCGCCGGCCAGCTCAACGCCAGCGGCCTGTTCGACGCCGACGTGAAGTCCGTGGCCTTCGACCAGTACGAGCAGGACACAGCCGCCGGCAAGTACGGCGTCTACGTCAAGGGCTGGGTGCCCGACTACCCCGACGCCGACAACTTCACGGCCCCCTTCTTCGGCAAGGGCAACGTGCTGAGCAACAACTACACCAACAACACGATCACCGGCACGCTCATCCCGCAGACCGCCGCCCAGAGCGACCGCTCCGCGACCGACGAGAACTTCGCCAAGCTCCAGGACATCGTCGCCGACGAACTGCCCGTCCTGCCCGTCTGGCAGGCCAAGCAGTACGCGGTCACCCGCGACGACGTCTACGGCCTGGAGTACTGCCTCGACGCCTCGACCGTGTTCCGCTTCTGGGAACTCAGCAAGGACTGACAGACCGCCGTACGAACGCCGAGGGCGCCCCTTGCAGGCCTTGGGTTCTAGGAGTCGTTGCAACACCCCAGTTCAAGGGGTGCGATGGACTTCGAGATCCGTAAGGACCGGGAGAGGCCTCAGGGCAGGAAGAAGCTCGCCAGGGAGCGGGAGGCATACTCCCGGCTCATGCAGCAGGGTGTGAGCAACCGGGAAGCGTGCCGGATCGTCGGGATCGACCGCCGGACCGGCCAGAAGTGGCGCAACGGTCGTCAGGCATACGGTAACCGGAAGGCGCTGCCACCGATCAACGCGGTGGCAGCGCCCTGCGGGCCGTCCCGGTACCTGCGCGAGGAAGACTGCATTCACATCGCCGACCGGCTGCGGGAGAAGGCGACCGTGCGGGCGATAGCCGCGGAGCTGGGCCGCAGCCCGTCGACGGTCAGCCGGGAGATCCGCCGCAACCGTCACCCGACGGGCGGCCAGTACCGCCCGCACGCGGCCCAGGCCCGTGCCGATGCCCGCCGGCCCCGTCCGAAGCCCGGGAAGATCGGCCAGAACCCGCAGCTGCGCAACTTCATCCAGGACCACCTGGACCTACGGTGGAGCCCGGAGCAGATCTGTCAGGCTCTGCGGGCACGGTTTCCCCAGCGGCCGGAGATGCACGTGGTCCACGAGACGGTCTACCAGGCCCTCTACGTCCAGGGCCGGGGTGAGCTGCGCCGCGAACTGGCCCGCGCCCTGCGCACCGGACGCGCCCGGCGCAGACCTCGCCGCCAGGCCCAGCAGCGCCGGCCCCGGTTCGCCACCCCGATGGTCATGATCAGCGAGCGTCCGGCCGAAGCCGAGGACCGGGCGGTCCCCGGGCACTGGGAGGGCGATCTCATCATCGGCAAGGACGGAAAGTCGGCGATCGGTACCCTGGTCGAGCGGGCCACCCGCTACGTCATGCTCCTGCATCTGCCCGGCGACCACGGCGCCGAGAGCGTTCGCGACGCGCTGGTCACCACGGTCCGGACCCTGCCGTCCCACCTGCGACGGTCCCTGACGTGGGACCAGGGCTCGGAAATGGGCAGCCACGGCGCGTTCACCATCGCCACCGACGTCCCGGTCTACTTCTGCGATCCGGCCAGCCCCTGGCAGCGCGGCTCGAACGAGAACACCAACGGCCTGCTCCGGCAGTACTTCCCCAAGGGCACCGACCTCGCCGTCCACACCCGCGAGCACCTCGACGCCGTCGCCGCCGAGCTGAACGGCCGCCCACGCAAAACGCTCGGCCGGGAAACCCCAGCCGAGCGCCTGCATAAACTGCTCACCGCCTGATCAACACAACCACGTGTTGCGACGACACCTAGAAACCGCCCAGGCAAGGGGCGCCCTCTTCGTCGTAGAACCTCTTACCGCTTGGTGCGAACCTCTTACTGCGCGCCGGGGCGCACCAGCCCGCTCTCATACGCGTACACCGCCGCCTGCACACGGTCCCGCAGCCCCAGCTTGGTCAGGACGTGACCGACGTGCGTCTTGACGGTGGTCTCGCTGACGAAGAGATCCGCGGCGATCTCCGCGTTCGACAGGCCGCGCGCCACCAGCTTCAGCACCTCCACCTCACGCTCGGTGAGGGTGTGCAGCGTGTCCGGCACCGGCTCCTCGCCCGACGGCAGATGCGTGGCGTACTTGTCGAGCAGCCGGCGCGTGATGCTCGGCGCGAGCATCGCCTCGCCCGCGGCCACCACCCGGATCGCCTGCACCAGTTCGTTGGCCGGGGCGTCCTTCAGCAGGAACCCGCTGGCGCCCGCCCTCAACGCCTCCACCACATACTCGTCGAGGTCGAAGGTGGTCAGCACCAGCACCTTGGCCGGGCCGTCCCGCCCGGGGCCGGTGATCTGCCGGGTCGCCTCCACGCCGTCCATCCGCGGCATACGGATGTCCATCAGAACCACATCGGGCTGCAGCGCCCGCACCTGGTCGAGGGCCTGGAGGCCGTCGCCGGCCTCGCCGACGACCGCGAGGTCCTGCTCCGCTTCGAGAATCATGCGGAAGCCGGTGCGCAGCAGCGGCTGGTCGTCGACCAGTAGGACGCGGATGGCCACGTGAGTCTCCTTCGCTAGTCCGGGCCCATTCTGCCCTGCGGCACGCCATCGGACTGCGCCGCCCTCACCGGGAGTGGATAGGGCGGGGGAGTGCCGCCGAACTCCGGGCAGTGTTCCTGGTGGTCGCACCAGCCGCACAGCTTGGTCGGGCGGGGCCGCCACTCGCCCGTCTCGGTCGCCAGACGGATCGCGTCCCACAGCGCGAGCAACTTGCGCTCGACGCGCTCCAGATCGGCCAGGACGGGGTCGTACGTCACGACGTCACCGCTGCCCAGATAGACCAGCTGGAGCCGACGCGGGATCACCTCCTTCAGCCGCCAGACGACGAGGGCGTAGAACTTCATCTGGAACAGGGCACCTTCGGCGTACTCCGGCCGGGGCGCCTTGCCCGTCTTGTAGTCGACGATCCGCACCTCGCCGGTGGGCGCCACGTCGACCCGGTCGATGATCCCGCGCAGTCTCAGCCCGGAGTCCAGCTCCGCCTCGATGAACAGCTCGCGCTCCGCCGGTTCGAGCCGCGTCGGGTCCTCCAGCGTGAACCAGCGCTCCACGAGCCGCTCCGCCTCGCCGAGCCAGCGCGCCATCCGCTCGCCCTCCGGATCGTCGGCGAACAGCTCCACGACCTCCGGCCTGCTCTCCCGGAGCCGGTCCCACTGACCGGGGATGAGCGACTTGGCGCGGGGCGCGGTCCGCTCGGCGGCCGGCGCGTCGAAGAGCCGCTCCAGGACCGCGTGCACCAGCGTGCCCCGCGTCGCCGCCTCGCTCGGCTTCTCGGGCAGCCGGTCGATCACCCGGAACCGGTACAGCAGCGGACACTGCATGAAGTCACTGGCACGCGAGGGAGACAGCGAGGCAGGCGGTATGGCGACGGCGACGGTCTCGGTCACGGCCGCCGCATCCCCCGCCGCCGTCGGCTCGGCCCCGCCCGGCGGATCCGCCGGTGCGCTACTGCCGCTGTGGGCCTCCGCGGGGCCCTCGGTGCTCGTCTCCATGACCACAGACCATACGGCCCGCCACTGACAGTGACGCAGCCGCGTCCGCGGCCGTCCCACAGCGGAGCAAACGCAGGGGGTGCCGGGGCGAAACACGTCGCGACGGCCGCATACCATCGACCCGAGACCCTTCCGCCCTGCAGGCGCGGAAGACGCTTCGAACGAGGGGACATCGTGGACGAGAGCGGCGGGAGCGGGCAGCCGCGGTCCGGCAACGACGAGTCGGCCGAGCGCCACGCGGCATCCACGACGCCGGCCACCGATCCCACACGCCCCGACCCGACCCCGCAGGGCACCCAGAACGACGAGGCCGTCCCGGCCGACGAACAGACGATGGCGGTACGACGGATCGACGCGCGCCAGGATGACGCCGAGGGGCGCGGAGGCCAGGGGCAGCACGCGCCGGGCCGCGCCGAAGAGGGACAGGGCGCGGAGCCCGCCGCGGGCCCCGCCGCTCCGGCCTCGGAACAGCCCTCGGAGGCCACCCCCGACCCCGCCGACACCGACTCGACAAACGGGACCGACGCTTCCGGCCACGAGGCAGCACACGGCGCCCGCCCGACCGGCAGCCCCGACCTCGACCGGCCCAAGCCCCCTGGACCCTCCGACGACCGACCGACCCCGCACACGCCCGGCGACACCCGTCCCCCCGACGGCGATGCCCGTCCCCCCGCAGGCGGCGACCGCCCCCTCGCTCACTCCGGCCTCGGCAAGGGCCGTCCGCCCCAGCCCCCGGCACCCCGGGGCGGGCTGCTGATGGGACGGCCGTTCGGCGTGCCCGTCTACGTCGCGCCCAGCTGGTTCCTCGTCGCCGCCCTGATCACCTGGGTGTTCGGCGGCCAGCTCGACCGGGTACTGCCCGAACTCGGCGCCGCCCGCTACCTCGTCTCCCTCTTCTTCGCGGTCGCCTTCTACGCCTCCGTCCTCGTCCACGAACTGGCCCACACCGTCGCCGCCCTCCGCTTCAAACTCCCGGTCCGCCGCATCCAGCTCCAGTTCTTCGGCGGGGTCTCCGAGATCGAGAAGGAGGCCGAGACGCCGGGACGGGAGTTCGTACTGGCCTTCGTCGGGCCGCTGCTCTCCCTCGTCCTCGCGGGCCTGTTCTACCTCGCCCTGCTGCCCATCGAGCCGGGCACCGTCCCCGGCGTCCTGCTGGCCGGCCTGATGATCTCCAACCTCATCGTGGCCGCCTTCAACCTCCTGCCCGGCCTCCCGCTCGACGGCGGCCGCATGCTCCGCGCCGTCGTCTGGAAGATCACCGGCAAGCCCATGAACGGCACCATCGCCGCGGCCTGGGTCGGCCGGTTCCTCGCCGTCTCCGTCCTGATCGGCCTGCCCCTGCTCACCCAGTCCGGGGCGCTCGGCTCCAACGCCGAGGACAACGTCGGCATGGACACCGTCATGGACGCCCTGCTCGCCGCCATCCTCGCCGCGATCATCTGGACCGGCGCCGGCAACAGCCTGCGCATGGCCCGCCTGCGCGAACACCTGCCCGATCTGCGCGCCCGCTCCCTCACCCGCCGCGCGGTCCCCGTCGAGTCCCACACCCCCCTCTCCGAGGCCCTGCGCCGCGCCAACGCCGCCGGAGCCCGCGCCCTGGTCGTCGTCGACCCGGACGGCACCCCGGTCTCCCTCGTCCGCGAGGCCGCCATCGTCGGCGTACCGGAACACCGCCGCCCCTGGGTCGCCGTCAGCGGCCTCGCCCAGGACCTCACCGACGGCATGCGCGTCTCGGCGGAACTGGCCGGAGAGGACCTCCTGGACGCCCTGCGCGCCACCCCCGCCACCGAGTACCTGGTGGTCGAGGAAACCGGCGAGATCTACGGCGTCCTGTCCGCGGCCGACGTGGAACGCGCCTTCGTGAAGGCGATGGCCAGGCCGTCGGCCTAGGCCCTGTCGTCAGGGCCCAGGGCCCGTGGTCGGCGGCCCCCGTAAACGCCGGTAGGCTGGTCACATGTCCGAACCGACCGGTGCCGCCCGCCGTCGCGGGCCCTTCAAGGTCGGGGACCAGGTACAGCTGACCGACCCCAAGGGCCGCCACTACACGTTCACGCTCGAAGCCGGGAAGAACTTCCACACCCACAAGGGTTCCTTCCCGCACGACGAACTGATCGGCGCTCCCGAGGGCAGCGTTGTCCGCACCACCGGGAACGTCGCCTACCTCGCGCTGCGCCCCCTGCTCCCCGACTACGTCCTGTCCATGCCCCGCGGGGCAGCCGTCGTCTACCCCAAGGACGCGGGGCAGATCCTCGCCTTCGCCGACATCTTCCCCGGCGCACGCGTCGTGGAGGCCGGCGTCGGCTCCGGCTCGCTCAGCAGCTTCCTGCTGCGCGCCATCGGCGACCAGGGCATGCTGCACTCCTACGAGCGCCGCGAGGACTTCGCCGAGATCGCGAAGCAGAACGTCGAGCGCTACTTCGGCGGCCCGCACCCCGCCTGGCAGCTCACCGTCGGCGACCTCCAGGACAACCTGTCCGACACGGACGTCGACCGCGTCATCCTCGACATGCTCGCCCCCTGGGAGTGCCTGGAGGCCGTCTCCAAGGCGCTCGTCCCCGGCGGCATCCTCTGCTCCTACGTCGCCACCACCACCCAGCTCGCGAGAACCGTCGAGTCCATCCGCGAGATCGGCTGCTTCAACGAGCCGACCGCCTGGGAGACGATGATCCGCAACTGGCACATCGAGGGCCTGGCCGTCCGCCCGGACCACCGGATGATCGGCCACACCGGCTTCCTCCTCACCGCCCGCCGCCTCGCCGACGGCGTCGAGCCGCCCATGCGCCGCCGCCGCCCCGCCAAGGGCGCCTACGGCGAGGACTACGCCGGCCCCAACGCCGACGGAGGCACCGGCAGCCGCTAGGAGCCACTGCTCAAGGCGGCCCTGTGCCGCACCAACGTACAAACGCCGCGGCCGAGTTCCCCCGGGCACCGGGGAACTCGGCCGCGATGTCTTCGTGCTGACGCGCAGTCTTGGTGCTGACGCGGCGCCAGAATCCGTCAACCCAAGGCGTCAACCCAACGTCCGGAACCCCGACCCCGCCGTTCCCTCGCACTGTGACGTGTGGCACCATGCTGGCCATCCCACCGGCACAGCCCTCCCAGGAGACGCTCGTAGTGCAGCAACCCGCCGTCCCGGAATTGGCACACACCCACACCCGTCCGATCCACTGGGTCGCCACCGCGACGGCGGTCGCCGGAGTCGTGGCCCTGTCCTCGGTCCTGCAGCCCAACCCGGCGACGGCGGCCCAGGCGGCCGGCCCCGGGAACAAGCCGGCCCCGGCCGTCACCGCGCCCCCCGATCCCTCGGGCGTCGACTTCCCCATCGAGTGCGGTCCGGTCAAGGCCCTCGTGGTGAAGAAGGCCTCCGGAGACCTCGACGGCGACGGCAAACCGGAGACGGTGGCCGTGGTGCACTGCGACGCCCCGATGGGCACCCCGCCCGACGGCGTGTACGTCCTCACCCGGGCCGCGGACACCGGCGCACCCCGCGTGGTCGCCACCCTGGTCGCCCCCAAGGAGCGCCGCACCGTCACCGACTTCGCCGTCCGGGACGGAGCCGTCCTCGCGACGCTGCTCGGCTACTCCACCTCCGACGTGCCCAGTTGCTGCCCCGACACGAAGGACAACGTGAAGTGGCAGTGGAAGAACGGCGCCTTCGTCCGCTCGACACCCCGCGGAGCACACACCGTCTGAGCCGGTCACACCCGCGGATGTGAGAAATCAGACATAGGTGACGGGGAGCGCCTCTACCGTCACTCGGCGTCCGCGTCCGGGCCGTACACCTCGACCTTGTCCGAAGCCCGGCGCACATGGATGCAGTCGCCCGGACACTCCTTCGCGGAGTCCACCACATCCGTGAGAAGCGGCAGCGGTACGGGCGTTGTGGCTCCCTTGTCCTGCAACAGCTCGTCGTCCGCGCCCTTCACATAGGCCAGACCGTCGATGTCCAGCTCGAACACCTCGGGCGCGTACTGGGCGCAGATGCCGTCGCCGGTACAGAGGTCCTGGTCGATCCAGACCTCCAGTGCCTCGCCGCCGACCCCGGCCTCCTGCTGCACGCTCATCTCTCCTGCCGTTTCCTGCGTCGGGTGCCCGACCGCGAAAGCAAGTCGGTCCTGCCCTGGCGGGTGTTGAACACGTCGACCCTACCTCCGGCTGCTTTCAGTCACGTTCGGTGCGCGTTTCCCCGGCGGGTGAGCTGCCTCCGGACGCTCGCCCCGCCGGTCGGAGGCAACCGGAGTCAAGGCGTGGCCGTCGGGACCTGGCCGCATCGCGGGTGACGCGCTCCGTCCGACCGGACACCCTGCGTCACATGCGAGGCTCCTCGGCGACCCGGGAAGCCTCGCCGCCCGGCCCGGAACGCACCGGCGGTGCCGCCCCACCGACCGACCCGCGGCCGCTTTCGCCCAGGCAGTCCCGCTCCCGGTCGCCGCAACTCCGGTCAGTCGTGCAGGGATTTGACCACTCCGGCCTGGAACAGCCCGCTTCTGAATCACGTTGAGTGGGTATCCACACCGCGTGAGGAAGGGCACAGGGTGTGGCCGACGACACACCTTGACAGTCTTTGTGATCTAGGGGTTTCAATCGACACCCACCCAGGTAGGGTCTGGAAGCGTCCAGCTCCCCTTGGAGGAGGTGAGGACCGTGGCAGCCCACGACGACGACATGAACCGCGGCATCCGCCCGGGACGAGGGTCCGAAGACCCCGCCGGGCAGATTGCCTACCTTGAGCAGGAGATCGCCGTCCTGCGACGCAAGCTCGCCGACTCTCCGCGACACACGAGGATTCTCGAAGAGCGGATCGTCGAGCTGCAGACCAACCTGGCCGGCGTGTCCGCCCAGAACGAGCGACTCGCCAACACACTCCGTGAGGCCCGCGACCAGATCGTGGCCCTCAAGGAGGAGGTCGACCGGCTCGCACAGCCGCCGGCCGGCTTCGGTGTCTTCCTCACGGCGAACGAGGACGGCACGGCCGACATCTTCACCGGAGGCCGCAAACTCCGGGTGAACGTCAGCCCCAGCGTCGAGCTCGACGAGCTCCGGCGCGGCCAGGAAGTGATGCTCAACGAAGCGCTCAACGTGGTCGAGGCCATGGAGTACGAGCGCGTCGGGGACATCGTCACCCTCAAGGAGATCCTCGAGGACGGCGAGCGCGCCCTGGTGCTCGGGCACACCGACGAGGAACGGGTGGTACGGCTCGCCGAGCCGTTGCTGGACGTCACCATCCGCCCCGGCGATGCCCTGCTGCTCGAACCCCGCTCCGGCTACGTCTACGAGGTCGTCCCCAAGAGCGAGGTCGAAGAGCTCGTCCTCGAGGAAGTACCGGACATCGGCTACGAGCAGATCGGCGGTCTGGGCAACCAGATCGAGATGATCCGCGACGCGGTCGAGCTCCCGTACCTCTACCCGGACCTGTTCAAGGAGCACGAACTTCGCCCGCCGAAGGGCGTCCTCCTGTACGGACCCCCCGGATGCGGCAAGACGCTCATCGCCAAGGCCGTCGCCAACTCGCTGGCCAAGAAGGTCGCCGAGGTCACCGGCCAGGCCACCGGCAAGAGCTTCTTCCTCAACATCAAGGGTCCCGAGCTCCTGAACAAGTACGTCGGCGAGACCGAGCGGCAGATCCGCCTCGTCTTCCAGCGTGCTCGTGAGAAGGCCAGCGAGGGCACCCCCGTGATCGTCTTCTTCGACGAGATGGAGTCCCTCTTCCGCACCCGAGGCTCCGGCGTCAGCTCGGACGTGGAGAACACCATCGTCCCGCAGCTGCTCGCCGAGATCGACGGCGTGGAAGGCCTGCAGAACGTGGTCGTGATCGGCGCCTCCAACCGCGAGGACATGATCGACCCCGCCATCCTGCGGCCCGGCCGCCTGGACGTGAAGATCAAGATCGAGCGTCCGGACGCCGAAGCCGCCAAGGACATCTTCCAGAAGTACCTCACCGAGCGCCTCCCGCTGCACTCCGAGGATGTCGGAGAGCACAGCGGCGACCGGGCCTCCACGGTCCAGAGCATGATCCAGACGGCCGTGGAACAGATGTACGCCGAATCCGAGGAAAACCGCTTCCTGGAGGTCACCTACGCCAACGGCGACAAGGAAGTTCTCTACTTCAAGGACTTCAATTCCGGTGCCATGATCGAGAACATCGTGGGCCGCGCCAAGAAGATGGCGATCAAGGACTTCCTCGAGCACAACCAGAAGGGCCTGAGGGTCTCCCACCTCCTCCAGGCCTGCGTGGACGAGTTCAAGGAGAACGAGGACCTGCCCAACACCACCAACCCGGACGACTGGGCCCGTATCTCCGGAAAGAAGGGCGAACGGATCGTTTACATCCGTACCCTCATCACCGGAAAGCAGGGCGCGGACACCGGACGCTCCATCGACACGGTGGCGAACACCGGTCAGTACCTGTAAAACGCAGGGCGGCTGCGGGTGCCCTCACCGGGTACCCGCAGCCGACTGTTTTACAGGCCACGGCTGGAGCAACCCAATGACGCAAATGATCTCCCCACCAGCGCAAAGGCGTTCTAGGCTCTTCCATACCGCCGAGTCGCGCAGTGCGGGGACGGGCACCGCACACGCACCGGAGCGCCAGCGGTACTTGAGCGGCGCCCCCGACCGAGGGCGCCGCCGGGCAAGGAGGGCCGCATGACCGTACGGCGAGTAATGGGCATCGAGACGGAGTACGGGATCTCCGTCCCCGGCCACCCGAACGCCAATGCCATGCTCACCTCGTCCCAGATCGTCAACGCCTACGCGGCGGCGATGCACCGGGCCCGCCGGGCCCGCTGGGACTTCGAGGAGGAGAATCCGCTGCGGGACGCCCGAGGCTTCGACCTCGCCCGCGAGGCCGCCGACGCCAGCCAGCTCACCGACGAGGACATCGGCCTCGCCAACGTGATCCTCACCAACGGTGCGCGGCTCTACGTCGACCACGCACACCCCGAGTACAGCGCACCCGAGGTCACCAATCCGCGCGACGCCGTCCTGTGGGACAAGGCCGGCGAGCGGATCATGGCCGAGGCGGCGGAGCGGGCCGCTCAGCTGCCCGGGGCCCAGCCGATCCACCTCTACAAGAACAACACCGACAACAAGGGCGCGTCCTACGGCACGCACGAGAACTACCTGATGAAGCGGGAAACCCCCTTCTCGGACATCGTGCGCCACCTCACGCCGTTCTTCGTCTCCCGCCAGGTCTTCGCCGGAGCGGGCCGCGTCGGCATCGGCCAGGACGGGCACGAGCACGGTTTCCAGCTCAGCCAGCGCGCCGACTACTTCGAGGTCGAGGTCGGCCTCGAGACCACCCTCAAGCGTCCGATCATCAACACCCGCGACGAGCCGCACGCCGACGCCGAGAAGTACCGCCGCCTGCACGTGATCATCGGCGACGCGAACCTCTCGGAGATCTCGACGTACCTCAAGCTGGGCACTACCGCCCTGGTCCTGTCCATGATCGAGGACGGCTTCATCGCCGTCGACCTGGCCGTCGACCAGCCGGTCCGCACCCTCCACCAGGTCTCCCACGACCCGACACTCAAGCGCCAGGTCACGCTCCGCAGCGGCCGGACACTCACCGCGGTCCAGCTGCAGATGGAGTACTTCGAGCTGTCCCGCAAGTACGTCGAGGAGCGGTACGGCGCGGACGCCGACGACCAGACCAAGGACATCCTGGCGCGCTGGGAGGACACCCTCAACCGCCTGGAGCGGGACCCGATGAGCCTGGCCGGCGAGCTGGACTGGGTCGCCAAGCGGGAGCTCATGGAGGGCTACCGGCGCCGCGACAGCCTCGACTGGGACGCGGCCAGGCTCCACCTGGTCGACCTCCAGTACGCCGACGTACGCCCCGAGAAGGGCCTCTACAACCGTCTGGCGGCCCGTGGCCGGATGAAGCGCCTGCTGGACGACCAAGAGGTCGAGCGGGCGCGTACGAAGCCGCCTGAGGACACGCGCGCGTACTTCCGCGGACGCTGCCTGGAGCAGTACGCCGACGACGTCGCCGCGGCCTCCTGGGACTCCGTGATCTTCGACCTGCCGGGCCGTGACTCCCTGCAGCGCGTTCCAACCTTGGAACCGCTTCGCGGAACGCGTAATCACGTCAAGGAGCTCCTGGACCGCTGCCGCACGGCGGAAGACCTGGTCAGGGTGCTGTCGGGCGGCTGAGGGGGTACTCGGGGCCGACTCGGTCCCACAGGGTGGAATCCTCGCCGTCCGGGAATCATCGAGATGGTCCCCGGACGTTGAGGGAACTGCGGGGCCGATGTCGGACCCTGCTTGTAGGGTCTGATCAAGAACGTCGAACCGAGCGGGGTGAGGGTTATGGCGACCAAGGACACCGGCGGCGGACAGCAGAAGGCGACGCGCAACACCGAAGAGGTCGAGGAGGCACCCGAGGCGCAGGCATCGGAGGACCTCAAGGAGCGGCAGGAGAAGCTGAGCGACGACGTGGACTCGGTGCTGGACGAGATTGACGATGTCCTCGAGGAGAATGCAGAGGATTTCGTGCGCTCATTCGTTCAGAAGGGTGGCCAGTAGGTCACTTGACCTTCGAATTGAAGGTTGCGAGTCGGGGGCTGTGAGTGCAAGAAGAGCAGACGGTGAAGCGCTGCTCGCGGTGCAAGGAGTGCAAGCCGCGGGCGGCGTTCGCCAGCAACAAGGCGGCCCGTGATGGGCTGCAGGCCTACTGCCGGGAATGCTGGGCCGAGTACCACCAGGCCAGGCAGCTGGCCAAGGGGAAGAACGTCCGGCCGCGGGTGCAGACGCCCGAAGGGCACAAGTTCTGTCGTAGCTGCGGTGAGATCAAGCCTCACAGCGAGTGGCACCGCAACGCGACTGCTTCCGACGGCCTCTCGACGAGTTGCAAGGTGTGCAGGGCCAACAAAGGGCGTGCCGATCACCTGAAGCGCCAGTACGGCATCACCGAAGCCGAACGCGACGAGTTGATCTCTTCTCAAGCGGGCGTCTGCTGCATATGTTTGGCGGCCCCGGCCGCACATGTGGATCACTGCCACAACACGGGTAGGGTCCGAGGCGTACTGTGCTTCAGCTGCAACGCCGCACTGGGGCAGTTCAAGGATCGGCCCGACGTGATAAGGCGGGCTGCTGCTTACGTGGAAGGAATCGCGTGGAAGCCAACACTCGTAGCACCGGGCGTCTACCAGCTGCCTTCCTGACGCCTGGGTCGTCGTCCTTCATGGACTTCCTGTCCGAGCACCAGCCGGAGATACTGCCCGGCAACCGGCAGCTCCCCCCCACGCAGGGTGTGATCGAGGCGCCGCACGGGACGACGATCGTGGCCGTCACTTTTCCGGGCGGGGTGGTGCTCGCCGGTGACCGGCGCGCCACTATGGGTAACGTCATTGCTCAGCGTGACATCGAGAAGGTGTTCCCGGCCGACGAGTACTCGGCCGTGGGTATCGCCGGCACCGCGGGTCTGGCCGTCGAGATGGTCAAGCTCTTCCAGCTGGAGCTGGAGCACTTCGAGAAGGTCGAAGGGGCGCAGCTCTCCCTGGAGGGCAAGGCGAACCGCCTGTCGACCATGATCCGTTCCAACCTGGCCATGGCCATGCAGGGTCTGGCCGTGGTCCCGCTCTTCGCCGGGTACGACGTGGACCGCGACAAGGGGCGGATTTTCTCCTACGACGTCACGGGTGGCCGTTCCGAGGAGCACCACTTCGCGGCCACGGGCTCCGGGTCGATCTTCGCGCGCGGTGCCATGAAGAAGCTCTTCCGTGACGACCTGTCCGAGGCCGATGCCACGATGCTCGTGGTGCAGGCCCTGTACGACGCGGCAGACGACGACTCGGCGACCGGTGGTCCCGATGTCGCGCGCCGGATCTACCCGATCGTCACCGTGATCACCGAGGACGGCTTCCGTCGGCTCACCGAGGAGGAGTCCTCCGAGATCGCCCGTTCGATCCTGGAGCGTCGCCTGGAGCAGCCCGACGGTCCGCGGGCCGCGCTGCTGTAGTCGGCGATCCCGTCTTAGCAAGGTGATCCAGTGACTTCGACAGAAAGGGACGGATAACCGGTGTCGACGCCGTTCTATGTCTCACCCCAGCAGCAGATGGCCGACCGGGCGGAGTACGCCCGTAAGGGCATCGCTCGTGGCCGCAGCCTGGTCGTGCTGCAGTATGCCGACGGCATCGTCTTCGTCGGCGAGAACCCGTCCCGTGCGCTGCACAAGTTCAGCGAGATCTACGACCGGATCGGCTTCGCGGCCGCCGGCAAGTACAACGAGTACGAGAATCTGCGGATCGGCGGTGTGCGGTATGCCGATCTTCGTGGTTACACCTATGACCGCGATGACGTGACCGCCCGTGGTCTGGCCAACGTCTATGCCCAGACGCTGGGCACGATCTTCTCCAGTGCGGCCGAGAAGCCGTATGAGGTGGAGCTGGTCGTCGCGGAGGTCGGTGAGACGCCCGAGGGTGATCAGCTCTATCGGCTGCCGCATGACGGCTCGATCGTGGACGAGCACGGCTCGGTCGCGGTGGGTGGCAACGCGGAGCAGATCAGCAGTTATCTGGATCAGCGGCACCAGGACGGCATGAGCCTGGCGGCGGCGCTCAAGCTGGCTGTCCAGGCCCTGTCGCGCGACACGAACGGCAGTGAGCGGGAGATCCCCGCGGAGCGCCTGGAGGTCGCGGTGCTGGACCGTACGCGTCCGCAGTTGCGCAAGTTCAAGCGCATCGTCGGCCGTCAGCTCGCCCGGTTGCTGGAGAGCGGTGGAGCGACGACCGAGGCGGAGAGTTCCGAGGAGTCCGAGGGCTCCGAAGAGGAGTAGTCCCGTAACGTCTCACCCTTTGTGTGCCCCGGCCGGTCGCTCGGCCGGGGCACCGGTGGTTCAGGAGGCGCTCGGCGGGGCCGTGGAGCCCCGTACGACGAGTTCGACGGGAATGTCCCCGGCCTCGGGCGTGCGGCCCTCCAGGACGGCCAGCAGGGCTTGCATGCCGCGTTCGCCGAAGAGCTCCGCGTCCAGCCGTACGGTGGTCAGCTCCGGGTCGATGGCGGTGGCCAGGGCGAGGTCGTCGAGGCCGGTGACTGAGATGTCGTCGGGGATGCGCAGGCCGAGGCGGCGGACGGCCTTGTAGGCGCCGGCCGCGAGTTTGTCGTCGTCACAGACCAGGGCGGTGGGTCGTGGGCCGGGGGCCGAGAGCGCGGCCCCGGCGGCGGTCAGGGCGTCCTCGATGGTGATCGGCGCGTGGGCTGTGCGGATGGAGGTGCCGGGGACGGCGCCGACCCGGTTGGCCAGTTCGCGGGCGCGTACCTCGAAGGTCCAGGACGCGATGTCGGCGGCGAGGTGCAGGAAGTGGCGGTGGCCGAGGCCGAGGAGGTGCTCGGCGACCTGTCGTACGCCGTCGGTGATGTCCAGGTTGACGGTCGCCGCGCCGAGGCTTCCGGAGGGGTCGCTGTCCAGCATGACGAGCGGCAGCTGGTCGCCGCGGATGGCGGTGAGGGCGTCGGCGGCCATGGAGGAGGCGATGACGCCGTCCAGGGCTGCCTGGGCGGAGGCGAAGGGGTCGCGGGCGGGTCCGATGCCCTCGGGGGAGGGGTAGAGGACGACGCCGAAGCCGTGTTCGGCGGCGACGCGGGCGGCGCCGGTGTAGACGCCCGCGAAGAACTCGGTCGTGAGGGCGGGGACGACGAGGAGGACCGTGCGGGTGCGGCCGAGGCGGAGGTTGCGGGCGGCGAGGTTGGGGCGGTAGCCGAGTTCGCGGGCGGCTTCGCGTACGCGTTCCGCGGTGGCCTGCGACACCCGTCCGCGCCATTTGTCGCCGAGCACCAGGGAGACCGCGGCCTGGGAGACGCCGGCGGCCTGGGCGACGTCGCGGCTCGTGGGGCGGGTGCTGGCTCGGGCCACCGGGTGCCTGCGCTTTCGTCTGGACGTGTGAACAGCGCACATGGTACGTATGGCAGCAGGCGTTATACGTACAACCTCATGGGCCACGGCGACGGAGAGGGCGGGACATGGCCGCGGGATATCTGGAGATCCTCAGGGCGAGGCACGCCGCCCGGCTGCTCGTCGGCACGCTGATCGGCCGGCTGCCGAACGCCACCGCCGCGATCGCGATCGTGCTGTTCGTGCGCGCGGAGGGAGGCTCGTACAGCCTGGCCGGGGCGCTCGCGGCCGTCTACGGTGTGGCCAATGCCATGGGGCAGCCGGTGCTCGGGCGGCTCGTGGATCTCCACGGGCAGCCGCGTGTCCAGCTGCCGGCGGTGGTGGTGTCGGCCCTCGCGATGGCCGCCTTCGCCTTCACGGGCGTCGAGCCGCTGCCGCTCTCCTACGCCGCCGTGGCGGCCGCCGGACTCTTCACGCCGCCCCTGGAGGGCGGTCTGCGGGCGCTGTGGCCCTCCGTCCTCCGTAAGGAGGGGCAGGTGCACACGGCGTACGCCATGGACGCCATAGCGCAGGAAGTCATGTTCGCCGTCGGGCCCCTGCTGGTGACGCTGTGCGTGTCGCTGTGGTCGGCGCAGGCGGCGCTGCTGGTCCTGAATGTGATCGGGGTGCTGGGAGCGCTCTCCGTGGTCGTGTCGCCCCCCTCGCGCGCGTGGCGCTCGGCGCCGCGGGAGGCGCACTGGCTCGGTGCGCTCAGGTCGCCCGGACTCCTCGCGCTTCTCGGCGCGTTCCTGTTCGTCGGCATCGCGCTCGGCTCGATCACGGTGGCGTCCGTGCCGTACGCGGACGACAACGGCGGCGACGTGGTGTACGGCTGGCTGATGGCGGCCCTGGGGCTGGGCGCGCTCGTCGGCGGCACGTTCTACGGGGCACGGCAGTGGACCGGCGAGCCCGCGAGGCGACTGCAGGTCCTGGTGGCTTTTCTGGCGGTGTGTTACCTGCCGCTGATGCTGATGCCCGGGGCCGTGGCCATGACGTTGCTGACGGTCCTCGCGGGCGTCTTCCTCGCGCCCGCCATCGCCTGTGCCTTCGTCCTGGTCGACCGGCACGCGCCGCGGGGGACGGTCACCGAGGCGTTCTCCTGGCTTGTGACGACGTTCACAGTGGGCCACTCCGTCGGAACCGGGCTGGCGGGACCGGTCGTCGATGCCGGCGGCGCCCTGTGGGGCTTCGCCGTGCCGGGCGCCGCGGGGGGCGTGTCGCTGCTGGTTCTGCTGGCCACGGGGCGGGTCCTCGCAGCTTCCGGTGGGGGAGCGGTTGTTGCGGCTTCATCGGAAAATGATCCAAACCGTGCCGTCGAACCTCGTTTCAGCTCGGGGGATCGGGCGTAATGTTCACTCATGGACCGCCGCATTTTCGGGCTGGAGAACGAGTACGGCGTCACGTGCACGTTCAGGGGACAGCGCCGCCTGTCTCCTGACGAGGTGGCGCGGTACCTCTTCCGCCGTGTCGTGTCATGGGGCCGCAGCAGCAATGTCTTTCTGCGCAACGGCGCCCGCCTCTATCTCGACGTGGGCTCACATCCGGAATACGCGACACCCGAATGTGACAACGTGACCGAACTGGTCACCCACGACAAGGCCGGCGAACGCATTCTGGAAGGACTCCTGGTAGACGCAGAACGACGCCTGCACGAGGAAGGAATCGCGGGCGACGTCTACCTCTTCAAGAACAACACCGACTCGGCGGGCAACTCGTACGGGTGTCACGAGAACTATCTGGTGGCACGGCACGGCGAGTTCTCCCGGCTCGCGGACATCCTCATTCCGTTCCTCGTCACGCGTCAGCTGCTGTGCGGCGCGGGCAAGGTCCTGCAGACTCCGCGAGGTGCCGTCTACTGCGTCAGCCAGCGCGCCGAGCACATCTGGGAGGGCGTCTCCTCGGCGACGACCCGTTCCCGGCCGATCATCAACACGCGCGACGAGCCGCACGCGGACGCCGAACGCTACCGCCGCCTGCACGTCATCGTGGGCGACTCGAACATGTCCGAGACGACCATGCTGCTCAAGGTCGGCGCCACCGACCTGGTGCTGCGCATGATCGAGGCGGGCACGGTGATGCGGGACCTGACCCTGGAGAACCCGATCCGGGCGATCCGCGAGGTCAGCCACGACATCACCGGCCGCCGCAAGGTGCGCCTGGCCAGCGGCCGGGAGGCCTCCGCGCTGGAGGTGCAGCGCGAGTACTACGAGAAGGCCGTGGACTTCTGCGAGCGCCGCGGCATCCGCACCGGCACCGTGGAGCAGGTCCTGGAGCTGTGGGGCCGCACATTGGACGCGATCGAGGCCGAGGACCTCGACCGGATCGGCACCGAGATCGACTGGGTGATGAAGTACAAGCTCATCGAGCGGTACCGGGCCAAGCACAACATGACCATGTCCCACCCGAGGGTGGCGCAGATAGACCTCGCCTACCACGACATCCACCGCCGTCGCGGCCTGTACTACCTGCTGGAGAAGAAAGGTCAAGCAGCCCGGATCTGCAACGACTTGAAGATCTTCGAGGGCAAGTCGGTTCCGCCGCAGACCACTCGGGCGCGGCTGCGCGGCGACTTCATCCGGCGGGCGCAGGAACAGCGCCGTGACTTCACGGTCGACTGGGTCCACCTCAAGCTCAATGACCAGGCACAGCGCACAGTGTTGTGCAAGGACCCGTTCCGTTCCGTGGACGACCGGGTGGAGAAGCTGATCGCCGGAATGTGAGCAACGCGTTCCGCAAGAACTGCCGGAACGCAACACGGGCGCCGTACGTTTCCCGTACGGCGCCCTTCTCACGCCGTAGAGTTGCGCGCACTCCACCAACAAGATCGACTGATTACGAGGCCCCCACAGTGCGCCGACGCTCACTTCTCATTGCCGTACCCGCTGGACTGACGACGCTCGCCGCATGCGGCGACGACGGGTCCGACTCGAGTAAGGCGAGCGACAGCGCGTCGCCCTCACCCTCGGCGCCGGCCCAGTCGGCGCCGCCGCCCCCGAAGATCGTCGACGGCCCGCTCCCGGCGATCACCGCGGGCACGAAGTTCGGCGAGAAGCCGACGGTGGCCAAGGGCAGCGGCGCCCCGTCGAAGCAGCTGGCGGTGAAGACACTCGTCGCGGGCAGCGGCAAGACGGTCGCGGAGAACGACTACATCCAGGCGCACTACCTCGGCCAGGTCTGGGACACGGCGAAGGTCTTCGACAACTCCTACGACCGCAAGACGCCGGTGCTCATCCAGCTCGCCGCGGGCAGCATCTTCGACGGCTGGCGGTACGGCCTGGCGGGGAAGAAGACCGGCAGCCGGGTCGAGCTCGCCGTGCCGCCCACCTGGGGTTATGGCCCGCAGGGCAATCCGCAGGCGGGCGTCAAGGGCACCGACACGCTGGTCTTCGTCATCGATGTGCAGGAAACGTTCAACGGGAAGAGCTCGGCCAAGGGCACGGAGGTCGCCCAGGACGCCGCCGACGTGCCGAAGGTCGGCACCAACACCGACGGCAAGGCGCCCTCCATCGAGATCCCCAAGGCGGACGCGCCGACGAAGCTGGTGGCGAACTACGTCATCGAGGGCGACGGCGACGAGGTCGCCGCGGACAGCACCGTGCTCGTGCAGTACAAGGGCGTGCTGTGGGACACCGGCAAGGAGTTCGACTCGACGTACAGCCGGAACGCGCTGACGTCGTTCTCGCTCCAGCAGGTCGTCAAGGGCTGGGCGCAGGGCCTGACCGGCAAGAAGGTCGGCAGCCGTGTGCTGATCGTCATCCCGCCGGACCTCGGGTACGGCGACAAGCCGCCGGCCGGCAGCGGCATCAAGAAGGACTCCACGCTGGTCTTCTCGGTGGACATCCTGGCGAAGATGTGACGCCCCCGGGCGCGGGCGCGGGCGCGCGGTGACAATGCCGGGATGCAAGACTGGTCCCTGTTGCCTTTCCGCGGACAAGCAGGAGCGTAAGACGTGAGCATCGACAAGCCCGAGATCGACTTCCCGGGCGGCGAGCCCCCGGCGGACCTCGAGATCAAGGACATCTGGGAGGGCGACGGCGCCGTGGCGCAGGCGGGTCAGACCGTCACCGTCCACTACGTGGGCGTCGCCTTCAGCACCGGCGAGGAGTTCGACGCCAGCTGGAACCGCGGAACCCCCTTCCGTTTCCCGCTGGGCGCCGGCCGGGTCATCAAGGGCTGGGACCAGGGCGTGCAGGGCATGAAGGTCGGCGGCCGCCGCCAGCTGACCGTCCCGGCCCACCTCGCCTACGGCAACCAGAGCCCGACCCCGGCGATCAAGCCCGGCGAGACCCTGATCTTCGTGGTCGACCTCCTCGGGGTCTGATCGCCGTACGACCGGTCTCGACCACCTGGGGCCCATGCCTGTCCGGGCATGGGCCCTCGGCTTTTGCCACGCCACTTGGGGGCGGTACGGTCAACGTCATCAAGCACCATAGGGAGGCGAAGGGCGTCGATGGCCATTGCCAAGGCCGAGCGGCTGATGAACCTGGCGCTGTGTCTGCTCGGGACGCGGCGGCCGCTCAGCAAGCGCGAGCTGCGTGAGTCCATCGAGGCCTACCTGGAAGCCGGCTCCGACGACTCCTTCAACCGGATGTTCGAGCGGGACAAGGACGATCTGCGCGAGCTCGGACTCGTGATCGAGACCGTGGAGAACCTGGACGGCGAGGTCGGCTACCTCGCCCGCCGCGACAGCAACCGCCTGCCGCCCATCACCCTCGACGCCGAGGAGGCCGCCGCCCTGGGGCTGGCCGCCAAGGTGTGGCAGCAGGCGCGGCTCGCCGGAGCGGCCAGCGGCGCCCTGCAGAAACTGCGCGCGGCCGGGCTGCCCGAGGGCGTCGACCCCTATGAGCCGCATGGCGCCCTGGAGCCGCGCATCCCGGTGCACGAGGCGGCGTTCGAACCGCTGATGCTGGCCTGCCGCGACCGCCGCCCGGTCGTCTTCGAGTACCGCAAGGCCACCGCCGCCCGCCCCGAGCCCCGGCACGTCGAACCGTGGGCGCTCGAGTGCTGGCGCGGTCACTGGTACCTCGCGTGCTTCGACCGCGACCGGGGCGCCGAGCGGGTGTTCCGGCTGTCCCGGATCACCGGCAAGGTGCGCACGCGCGGAACCCGGTTCACCGCCCCGGTTCCGGATGTCGTCACCGTGCGGGAGACCGTCGCGAGCTGGGCGGGCGAGACCGCCGACCGCTCCGCGGTGATCCGGCTGCGTACGGGCGCGGGTTACCCCCTGCGGGCGAAGGCCACCTCCGTGCGGGAACTGGGCGACGGCTGGGACGAGTTGGAGATTCCGTACGGCCACGGTCTGGACGCCTGGCTGGTGGAGTTCGGGCCGGACGTAGTGGTCCTGGAACCCGCCGAGCTGCGGGCCGACGTGGTGGACCGGCTGCGTGCCGTGGCCAAGGGCTGAGGGGGACGTAGGAAAGTGGTCGGAAAACCTGCTCGGCCGACGAACGCCATCGACCAGACCCGGCGGATGCTCTCCCTGGTGACCTATCTGAAGGAGCGCCCCGGCGCCCGGGTCGAGGACGTCGCCCGCGCCTTCGGGATCACCGAGGACGAGCTGGTCTCCGACCTCGACGTGCTGCCCATGTGCGGCACCAGCTTCCGCGGCGGCGATCTGCTCGACATCGACACCGACGGCGAGCGCATCTGGTGGCACAACCCCGACGATGTCGCGGAGCCGCTGAGGCTCGCCGCCGACGAGGCCACCGCGCTGCTGGTGGCCGCCCGGGCGGTGTCGACGCTGCCCGGCCTGCGTGAGAGCGACCGGCAGGCGCTGCTGCGGGCCACCGCCAAGGTGGAAGCCGCGGCAGGCGAGCAGGCGGGTGCCAGCTCGCGGCTGTCCGTGACCTTCGAGTCCGAGGGCGGCGTCTTCGCGGACGTCGACCGGGCGATCGCCGAGCGGCGCCGCCTGTGGATCCGCTACTACTCGCCTGCCCGCGACGAGGTCACCGAGCGCGAGATCGACCCCATCCGGCTGGTCAGCGTCGGCCACACCTATGTCGAGGCCTGGTGCCGCCGCTCCGAGGCGCGGCGCACCTTCCGGCTCGACCGGGTCGCCGAGATCAAGATCCTCGACGAGCCGTCCGCGCCGCCCGAGCTCGAGCTCAGGGACCTGTCGGAGGGGCTGGTGCAGCCCGCGGCCGAGGACCCCGTGGTCGTGGTCGAGGTCGGTCCGGGCGGGCGCTGGGTGGCCGAGTACTACCCGCACGACAGCGCGGATGAGCTCCCGGACGGCGGACTGCGTATCACCTTGCGCACCCCGGATCCGGCGTCGCTCAGGCGGCTGGCGCTGCGGCTCGGGCGCGACGGCCGGATCGTCTCACCTCGCGACCTCGCCGACAGCGCCCGTGAGGCGGCTCGCGAGGCGCTGGCGGCGTACGACGGGGTCGAGGCAGCGGGCGCGCACAGCGTGCTCGCGGGGCAGGACGGACAGTCCGACAGGCCGTACGACAGGCGCGAGTGAGCCGCAGGGACGCGTCGGTGCCGAGGGGCTGAGCGCCGTCCCTTCGACTCCGGCTGTGGCGCCCCGGAGGCGAACGACCAGGAACAGAGGAGCAGGGGCTTTGAGCGAGTCGTCGACGTCTGGTGTGCGGGGGATGACGGTGGCCGCCGCGTTCGCCGGGATGAAGAGTGTGGCTCCCGTGGTGTTCCGGGCGGGCTGCCCGGACTGCCGGGGACGTTTCGAGCTCGCCGCGAGCGCCCTGCGCCTCGTCATCGGCGCCACGAGCCGTACCACCTTCTACTCCTTCACCTGCCCCGACTGCGGGGCGGCCGTCCGAAAGCCCGCCGGCGAGCGGATCGTCGAGCTGCTCACCGGGGGCGGGGTCAGCACGCTGCGGCTGCACTCGACCGTCTAGCACGACCTCCAGCACTGGCTGACCTGCCGGACGGTCTAGGCTCGGCGTCATGTTCTGGCCGATGTTCGCGGTAGCTGTGGGTTTCCTGGGTCTCGCCGTTCTCGGTGTGCTCGCCGTACGGGTCTTCCTGGAGGCGCAGCGTCTGGGCAGGCAGGTCACGGATTCCGCGCAGCGCATCAACCGCGCCGCCGAGGACTTGGAGCGCGCGTCCATGAGTGCGGCGCGTGCTGTGGACTCGCTCTGAGACCCGCTCTCCGGGGCTTGTGAGTCCTGGACGTGATGCGCTTTGGGCCACTTCGCCCTGTCACCTTGCCGGTTGCGCCAGGTACGCTGCTGGTCGCGGCCCGGAGAACGAGGCCCGGACCGCGGACCGGGAGTATGCACAGGGATTGCCACACGTTTACCCCTGAGCGTTACGATCGCTGCCAGCACGGCCGATCGGACATATGTCCGACCGATCGGACAGCACCCCACCCCAGCCGCCTCGGTGAGAAGGTAAAGACTTATGTTCGGAAGGCTCGGCGCCCCCGAGATCATTCTCATCCTCGTCGTCATCATCCTGCTGTTCGGCGCGAAGAAGCTTCCGGACATGGCGCGTTCGCTCGGCAAGTCCGCGCGCATCCTCAAGAGTGAGGCCAAGGCGATGAAGACCGAGGGCCAGGACAACGCGTCCGCTCCCGCGGCCCCGCCGCACGACGACCAGCAGCCCCCGGCTCAGCGCACGATCCAGGCCGCCCCCGGCGACGTGACGAGCTCGCGCCCGGTCACCGAGCCGACGGACACCACGAAGCGCTGACGCAGGGCCGGTGACCTCCGGCCCGCCGCACGAGATGGGAACGTGGGTTGCTGAAGTCTGCCCGCCAGCAGGAGAAGGATCCCGAGGGGCGGATGCCCCTCGCGGAGCACCTTCGTGAGCTCCGCAACCGGCTCGCGAAGGCGCTGCTGGCCATTGTCGCCGTGACGGTTGTCGCCGCCTTCTTCTACAACGACATCATCAACTTGATCACCAAGCCGATCCTCGACTCGGTCGGCTGTGACATGACCTTCGCGGAACTGGCGAAGTCCAGGTCCACCGAGCCGTGTGCCCAGATCACCATCAACGGTCTGCTCACGCCGTTCACGCTGGCGCTGAAGGTGTCGTTGATGGTCGGCGTCGTCCTGGCCTCGCCGGTGTGGCTCTACCAGCTGTGGGCCTTCGTGGCGCCCGGACTCCACCGGCACGAGAAGAAGTACGCCTACGCGTTCGTCGGCACGGGTGCCCCGCTCTTCATCGGCGGCGCCTACTTCGCCTACTCGGTGCTGCCCACCACGGCGAAGGTGCTGCTCGACTTCACGCCGGGCAACACCTCCAACCTCCTGCCGCTGGACGACCTGCTCGACCTCGTCACGCGCATGGTGCTCGTCTTCGGCCTCTCCTTCGAACTGCCCCTGCTGCTGGTCTTCCTCAACCTCACCGGGGCGATCACCGGCAAGCGGATGCTCGGCTGGTGGCGCGGCATGATCATGGGCATCACAGTGTTCGCGGCGGTCGCGACGCCGAGCACCGACCCGCTGACCATGCTGGCGCTGGCCGGACCGATCTGGATCCTGTACTTCGGCGCGGTCGTCTTCTCGCTGGTCAACGACCGGCGCAGGCGCCGCCGCGAGGCGCTGGGCCCCGACGACGACGAGGCCTCCGAGCTGGACCTCACGCCAGAGGACATCGGCGAGGTGGAGGCGGTCGAGACCGTCAGCGCCAGCCGTGCCCTGCCCGAGCAGGCGACCACGGAACGGGTCAACGGCTACGACGACGTGACCTGAGGATTCCCCCACCTGTACAGCCCCCGCGGCCGGGGCGCCCGCGTGGCGCACTCGGCCGCGTGTCGTATACACGTGGATCCCCGGTTCGGGGAATGCGGATCCGGATAATGATCGTCCCGTTGTCAGTGGGGCCCGGTACGCTCGAAAGCACGATGACAGAGGATCTCTCACCGGCCGAGCGGTACGCGGCAGCACGTAGGCGCGCTGTCGAGCAGGCCACCGCGCTCGCCTCATTCCGCGAGATGTACGACTTCGGCCTCGACCCCTTCCAGATCGAGGCCTGCCAGGCACTCGAGGCGGGCAAGGGCGTCCTGGTGGCCGCCCCCACCGGCTCCGGCAAGACGATCGTCGGCGAGTTCGCCGTCCACCTCGCCCTCCAGCAGGGCAAGAAGTGCTTCTACACGACACCCATCAAGGCACTGTCGAACCAGAAGTATGCCGACCTGTGCCGCAGGTACGGCACGGCGAAGGTGGGCCTGCTCACCGGCGACAACAGCGTCAACTCCGACGCCCCGGTGGTCGTGATGACCACAGAAGTGCTGCGGAACATGCTCTACGCGGGCTCCCAGACCCTCCTCGGCCTCGGGTACGTGGTCATGGACGAGGTGCACTACCTCTCCGACCGCTTCCGCGGAGCGGTCTGGGAAGAGGTGATCATCCACCTCCCCGAGTCCGTCACCCTCGTCTCGCTGTCGGCCACCGTGTCGAACGCCGAGGAGTTCGGCGACTGGCTCGACACCGTCCGAGGCGACACCGAGGTGATCGTCTCCGAGCACCGGCCCGTGCCGCTGTTCCAGCACGTGCTCGCCGGACGCCGGATGTACGACCTGTTCGAGGAGGGCGAGGGCCACAAGAAGGCCGTCAACCCCGATCTCTCGCGGCTGGCCCGGATGGAGGCGACCCGGCCGTCGTTCCAGGACCGCAGGCGCGGCCGCGCGATGCGCGAGGCCGACCGCGAGCGGGAACGGCGGCAGCGCTCCCGCGTGTGGACGCCCGGCCGGCCCGAGGTCATCGAGCGGCTCGACGCCGAGGGCCTGCTGCCCGCCATCACGTTCATCTTCAGCCGCGCCGCCTGCGAGGCCGCCGTACAGCAGTGCCTGTACGCGGGGCTGAGACTCAATGACGAAGAAGCGCGGGAACAGGTGCGCGCCCTCGTCGAGGAGCGCACTGCGTCCATACCGTCCGAGGACCTGCACGTCCTCGGGTACTACGAATGGCTGGAAGGCCTGGAGCGCGGTATCGCCGCCCACCACGCGGGCATGCTGCCGACGTTCAAGGAGGTCGTCGAGGAGTTGTTCGTACGCGGCCTGGTCAAGGCCGTGTTCGCGACCGAGACGCTCGCGCTGGGCATCAACATGCCCGCGCGCTCGGTGGTGTTGGAGAAGCTCGTCAAGTGGAACGGCGAGCAGCACGCCGACATCACCCCCGGCGAGTACACGCAGCTGACGGGGCGTGCGGGCCGGCGCGGAATCGACATCGAGGGCCACGCGGTGGTGCTGTGGCAGCGGGGGATGAGCCCCGAGCACCTCGCGGGACTGGCCGGGACGCGCACCTATCCGCTGCGCTCCAGCTTCAAGCCGTCGTACAACATGGCGGTCAATCTCGTCGAGCAGTTCGGGCGGCACCGCTCGCGGGAGCTGCTGGAGACGTCGTTCGCGCAGTTCCAGGCCGACAAGTCGGTCGTCGGGATCTCGCGGCAGGTGCAGCGCAACGAGGAGGGGCTGGAGGGCTACAAGGCCTCCATGACCTGCCACCTCGGCGACTTCGACGAGTACGCGCGGCTGCGCCGCGAGCTCAAGGACCGCGAGACCGAGCTGGCCCGGCAGGGCGCGGCGCAGCGGCGGGCCGAGGCCGCTGTGGCGCTGGAGAAGCTCAAGCCCGGGGATGTCATTCATGTGCCGACCGGCAAGTACGCGGGTCTGGCGCTGGTGCTGGATCCGGGCCTGCCGGCCGGGCGGTCCAACGGCCACCGCGGGTTCGAGGCCCACGACGGTCCGCGTCCGCTGGTGCTCACGGCGGAGCGGCAGGTCAAACGGCTCGCGTCGATGGACTTCCCCGTGCCCGTCGAACCGCTCGAGCGGATGCGGATCCCGAAGTCCTTCAACCCCCGGTCGCCGCAGTCCCGTCGGGACCTCGCGTCCGCCCTGCGCACCAAGGCCGGGCACGTTCCGCCGGAGCGGGCCCGCAGGAAGCGGTCCCAGGCCGCCGACGACCGGGAGATCGCCCGGCTGCGCACGGCGATCCGGGCGCATCCGTGCCACGGCTGCGACGACCGTGAGGATCACGCCCGTTGGGCCGAGCGCTACCACCGGCTGCTGCGGGACACCTCGCAGCTGGAGCGGCGCATCGAGGGGCGCACCAACACCATCGCTCGTACGTTTGACCGGATCGTGGCGCTGCTGACCGAGCTGGACTATCTGCGCGGCGACGAGGTGACGGAACACGGCAAGCGGCTCGCGCGGCTGTACGGCGAGCTGGACCTGCTGGCGAGTGAGTGTCTGCGCGCGGGCGTCTGGGAAGGGCTTGGGCCTGCTGAACTCGCCGGGTGCGTCTCGGCGTTGGTGTACGAGGCGCGGCTGAGCGACGATGCGATGGCGCCGAAGTTGCCTTCGGGGAAGGCGAAAGCCGCGCTGGGTGAGATGGTGCGGATCTGGGGCCGGCTGGATGCGCTGGAGGAGGACTTCCGGATCAGTCAGACCGAGGGGGTCGGGCAGCGGGAGCCGGATCTCGGGTTTGCCTGGGCCGCGTACATGTGGGCGTCCGGGAAGGGGCTCGACGAGGTCTTGCGCGAGGTGGAGATGCCGGCGGGGGACTTTGTGCGGTGGTGCAAGCAGGTGATTGATGTGCTGGGGCAGATCTCGGCCGCTTCTGCTGCCGAGGGCTCGACCGTGGCCAAGGCGGCGCGTAAGGCGGTTGATCAGTTGCTGCGGGGGGTTGTGGCCTACTCGTCGGTGGGGTGACGGTTCGGTGGCGGGTGCGGGTGGTGTGTGGCTGGTCGCGCCCACGCGGCGGAGCCGCATATCGACTCAGCCCCGCGCCCCTTGGCGGCCCTGTCCCTACTCAGCGTTCAAGTACGACCGCCAGCCTCCATACGCGGTGATGTCCTCCGCGTTCGTGAGAGCCGTCGGCTCGCACAGGAACCCTGGGACGCTCGTGCCGTCCGCCAGTTCCACCCTGCCCAGCGTCATCGGGCGGGGGAGTGCGGTCAGTAGGCGGCCGAGGCCATCCGCCGGGAGGCGCCAGACCTCCGTCTCTACAGGCGCCCCGCCCTCGCCGACATGGACCAGACCCGGCTTCGGCGGGTCGGTCGGCAGGGCGTGCAGGCGGTAGACCGAGGCCGTCGTGGTCGTGTGGTCGAGGCGGGCGCCCAGGGCGAGCAGCTGTGGGTTGAGCGGCTGGCCCGTGAGGTGGGCGCCGACCACCGCCAGGCGGGTCTCCGGCTGGAGCAGTGCGGCGATCCGGGCCAGGCGGTCGTCCGTGAACGCCGGGCCGATCAGCATCACGCCGAAGGGCAGGCCGTTCACCTCGCCGGACGGGACGGCGACCGCGGCGAGGTCGAAGAGGTTGGTGGAGTTGGTGAAGCGGCCCAGGCGGGCGTTGGCGCCCAGGGGGTCCGCGGCCACGTCGGCCAGGGTGGGGTGGCCGGGAGCCGTGGGCAGCAGCAGGGCGTCCGCGTCGGCCAGTTCGGCCAGGGCGCGGGTGCGCAGGGCGGCCAGGCGTTCGGTGTCGGCGTAGAGCTGGTGGGCCGGGATGTCGCGGGCGCGGGTGATGATGCCGGCGACGGTGGGGTCGAGGTCGGCGCCGCCTGCTGCTGCCTCCTTGTCGACAAAGGCACCCACCGCTGTGTAGCGCTCGGCGACGAACGCGCCCTGGTAGAGCATCGCGGCCGCCTCCGTGAAGGGCGTGAGGTCGAGGGTGCGGACCGAAGCGCCGGAGGCGATCAGCTGGGCCACCGCCGCCTCGTACGCCTCGGCCCAGCCCTCGTCCAGTTCGCCGAGCTGTTCCCGTGCCGGGACCGCTACACGCCATGGGCCCGGTGCGCGCTGGGGAAGCGGCGGGAGGTCCCGGTCGGGCGGGGACGCCATGTATGCCAGTGCCTGCTCGGCCTCCGGGAGGGTGCGGGCGAAGACCGTCACGCAGTCGAGGGAGGCGCACGCCGGGACGACGCCCGTCGTGGGGACGAGGCCGCGGGTGGGCTTCAGGCCGACGATGCCGTTGAAGGCGGCCGGGACCCGGCCGGAGCCCGCCGTGTCGGTGCCGAGGGCGAGGTCGACGATGCCCAGCGCCACGGCGACGGCCGAGCCGGAGCTGGAGCCGCCGCTGATGCGGGAGGGGTCGTGGGCGTTCCGGACGGCGCCGTAGGGGGAACGCGTGCCCACCAGGCCAGTCGCGAACTGGTCCAGGTTCGTGGTGCCGAGGACGATCGCCCCGGCGGCCCGGAGACGGGCGACCACCGGCGCGTCTGCCTCCGGGTGGTAGGCGTACGACGGGCAGCCCGCGGTGGTGGGCAGACCGGCCACGTCGATGTTGCCCTTGGCGGCGACCAGGCGGCCCGCGAGGGGGAGTGGTTCGCCCAGCGCCACGCGGGCGTCGATCGCGCGGGCCTCGGCCTCCACCTCCGACTGCGGGCGCAGGTCGATCCAGATCTCGGGGCGGCCTGTGGCCTCGACGCGGGCGTAGGCGGCGCGGACTCGGGAGAGGGTGGTGGACATGCTGGACATCGGGGGTTCCTCGACTTTCAGTTCGCGGCCGGGGCCAGGACGACCAGCGCCGTCCCCGCCTCCACCTGGTCGCCCGGCCTGGCCAGGATCTGAGCCACCACGCCGTCCATCGGCGCGTGCACCCTGGACTCCATCTTCATCGCCTCCAGGGCGAGCAGCGGCTGCCCGGCGGTGACCTCGTCGCCCGGCTCGACGTTCAACTGCCATACGGACGCGGCGAATTCGGCCTCGATCAGACGGCCGCCCGTGGGCACGGTCACCTCCGCCGCAGGAGCCGCCGGTGCGGCCGCCGCCTCGGCGCGCGTGAACTCGCCCGCCGCCTCCCACGCGTCCCGCTCCGCCGCGAAGGCCGCCTGCTGCCGGGACCTGAACTCCCCGATCGACTCGGCGTTCTCAGCGAGGAAGCCCTGGTACTCGGCGAGGGAGAAGGTGCCCTCCTCGATGCGCGGCACGAAACGCCCGGAGGTGATGTCGGCGCGCAGATCGAGGAGTTCGTCCGCGTCCACCGGATACCACCTGATGCGGTCGAAGAAGCGCAGCAGCCAGGGCGAGCCCGGCTCGAACGCGCCGCGCTGCTGCCAGCCCGACCACACCTGGGTCGTACGGCCCACGAACTGGTAGCCGCCCGGGCCCTCCATGCCGTAGACGCACAGGTACGCCCCGCCGATGCCGACCGAGTTCTCGGCCGTCCAGGTGCGGGCCGGGTTGTACTTCGTCGTCACCAGGCGGTGGCGGGGGTCGAGCGGGGTGGCCACGGGGGCGCCCAAGTACACGTCACCCAGGCCCAGGACCAGATACTCCGCGTCGAAGACCGTGCGGTGGACGTCCTCGACCGACTCCAGGCCGTTGACGCGGCGGATGAACTCGATGTTCCACGGGCACCACGGCGCGTCGTCGCGGACGCCCGCCATGTAACGGGCGATCGCCTCGCGGGTCGCCGGGTCGTCCCAGGACAGGGGGAGGTGGACCGTGCGGGAGGGGACGACCAGTTCGTCGGACGGCGGGAGGGCCGCGGTGATCTCCCGTACGGCGGCGAGGAGGTCGTGCTGCGGCAGGCGGTTCGGGTCCGTCCGGATCTGGAGGGAGCGGATGCCGGGGGTCAGGTCGGTGATCCCGTCCGGGCCCTGCTCGGCCACCGCCTCCATCAGCGCGTGGACGCGCATGCGCAGGGCCAGGTCGAGCTGCATCGGGCCGAACTCGACCAGCAGGTTGTCGTCGCCGCTGCGGCGGTACGTCACGTCGCCGTCCTGGGCGAGGATGCCGCCGTCCACGATGGCGGGCCGCCTTCCGCCCGACACATCGACCGGCACGAAGCGCACCGTGTCGCCCGGGCGCAGCTGCCCCAGCTTCCATCGCTCGGTGCTCAGAACCGTCGCCGGGCACACGAACCCGCCGAGCGACGGCCCGTCCGGGCCGAGCAGCACCGGCATGTCGCCGGTGTAGTCGACGGCGCCGACGGAGTACGGGGTGTCGTGGATGTTGGACGGGTGCAGGCCCGCCTCGCCGCCGTCGGTGCGTGCCCAGCGCGGCCTGGGGCCGACGAGCCGTATGCCTGTCCGTGCGGAGTTGAAGTGGACCTTCCAGTCGGCGGCGTAGAAGTCGTGGATGTCGTCCTCGGTGAAGAACTCCGGTGCGGCGTGCGGGCCTTCGACGGCGCCGACGTGCCACACGGCAGCGAAATCAGGGCGGTCCTCGCAAGACACCGGCGTGCCCGCGACGACCGTCCCACTGTGCAGGACGTCCCCCGTGCGCAGCGCCCGCCCGCCGTGCCCGCCGAACCGGCCCAGCGTGAAGGTGCTCGCGCTGCCCAGGAAGGCCGGAACGTCGAGCCCTCCGGCGAAGAGCACGTACGTCCGCAGGCCGTGCTCATGGGGTGCGCCGATCTCCAGTACGGCCCCCGCCGGCACCGTCACCGGCTCCCACCGCGCGACCGGCGCACCGTCCACGGTGACGAGAGCCGGCGCACCCGTCACGCACACGGTCGTGGCGTGGGTGAACTTCAAGGACGGCCCCTGGAGCGTGCACTCGAGCCCCGGCGCCCCCTCGTGGTTGCCGAGCGCCCGGTTGCCCAGCCGGAAGGACAGATCGTCCATCGGGCCGCACGGCGGCACGCCGACCTGCCAGTAGCCGGTGCGGCCCGGCCAGTCCTGGACCGTGGTGAGGGTTCCGCCGGAGACGACCTCGATGCGCGGGGTCGGATCGCTCACGGAGGCGAGCGTCGCCGTGGAGTGCGCGGCCCGCGTGAAGTCCCGGTCCGCGAGCGCCGCCCGCACCAGGCCCAGGTTCGTCTCGATGCCGTCGACCCGGGTGCGGGCCAGGGCCTCGTCCAGGCGCGCGAGGGCGTGCGCCCGGTCCGGGCCGTACGCGACGACCTTCGCGAGCATCGGGTCGTACGACGTCGTCACCTCGGTGCCCGTCTCCACCCAGCCGTCCACACGCACGCCCGGCGGGAACTCGACCCGCGTCAACAGGCCCGCGCTGGGCCGGTGTTCGCGTGAGGGATCCTCGGCGTAGAGGCGGGCCTCGACGGCGTGGCCGTGCGGTGGGCCCGGTTCGCGGACGACGTCCGTCTCGCCGAGGGCCAGGCGGATCATCCAGGCGACCAGGTCGACGCCGTAGATCTCCTCGGTGACGGGGTGCTCGACCTGGAGGCGGGTGTTGACCTCCAGGAAGTACGCCTCCTCGCGGGCGGCGTCGTAGACGAACTCGACGGTTCCGGCGGAGCGGTAGCCGACGGAGGCGCACAAGTCGCGGGCGCTGGAAGCGAGTTGCCGACGCACGTGCGTGGGCAGCCCTGGCGCGGGCGCCTCCTCCAGCACCTTCTGGTTGCGGCGCTGGAGGGAGCAGTCGCGGTCGCCGAAAGTGACGACCCGGCCCTCGCCGTCGCCGAAGACCTGCACCTCGACATGGCGGGCGTGTTCGACGAGACGCTCCAGGAAGACGCCGGCGGAGGAGAAGGAAGCGGCGGCGACGCGCTGCACCCGCTCCCAGGCCTCTGTCAGATCGTCGGCGGAACGACATGCCGACATGCCGATACCGCCGCCTCCGCCGGTGGCCTTGAGCATGACGGGGTAGCCGATGAGCGCCGCTTCGGAAAGAGCCTCCGCCACAGACGGCAACAGCCCCGTCCCCGGTGCCAGCGGCACTCCCGCCGCCTCGGCCGCCGCCCGTGCCGTGTGCTTGGCACCGAACAGGTCCAGCTGCTCGGGCGTGGGGCCCACGAACACGATCCCGGCCTCCTCGCACCGCCGCGCGAACGAGGCGTCCTCGGACAGGAAGCCGTAGCCGGGGTGGATCGCGCCCGCGCCCGTGTCCTTGGCCGCCTTCAGCACCAGGTCGGCGTCGAGGTACGACTCCTTCGCCGGCGCCGGGCCGAGCCGTACCGCCTGGTCGGCGAGCCGGACGTGGGGCGCGGAGCGATCGGCGTCGGAGTACACGGCGACCGTCCTCAGGCCCAGCTCACGGGCCGTACGGATGATCCGGACCGCGATCTCGCCCCGGTTGGCGACCAGCAGCGTGTCGAAGGTCATGCGCCCGCCTCGCTGATCGCCGCCTCGTCGATCGCCGCCTCGGTGATCGTCATCTCCACCGCCGTCGGCTCGAAGCCGTTGCACGGGTTGTTGATCTGGGGGCAGTTGGAGACCAGGACCAGCACGTCCCGTTCGGCGCGGAGCGTGAGCGACAGGCCCGGCGCCGAGAGGCCGTCCACGATGCCGAGCGTGCCGTCCTTCTCGACCGGCACGTTCATGTACCAGTTGATGTTGGAGACGAGGTCGCGCTTGCCGAGGCCGTGCTTGGCTCCCTCGGCGAGGAAGTTGTCCACGCACGCGTGCTGCGACCACGTGTGGTGGCCGTAGCGGAGGGTGTTCGACTCCTTGGAGCAGGCGCCGCCGACCGTGTCGTGCCGGCCCACGTCGTCCGCGACGACCGTCATCAGGGGAGTGTGCTCGTTCGACAGCAGCACGCTGCCCGTGGTGAGGAAGATGCCGCCCTGCGCGTGGATCGTGTCGGGGGCGCTGTAGCGCACGGACGTGTCGTGGGCGTCGTAGACGAGGAAGTCGACGGCCTGGTTGCCGTGCAGGTCGGTGATGGTGAGGGTCTCGCCGGCGCGGATCACGGACGACCAGGCGGCGCGGGCGGGAACGACGGACTTCATGAGAGCCCCCTCGCGGCAAGGAATTCGGCGGTGTTCAGGAAGGCGCGGCGGCCCTCGGGTGTGGCGTCCCACAGCGAGTCGCCGGGCCGGGTGGCCTCCGCACGCCAGGCGAGCACCTCCAGCGGGGTGCTGACGTACTCGGGGCGGGGGTCGGCCGGGTGGGGCACGTTGGCGACGAGCACCGTGACGTCCTGTTCGGCGCGCAGTGTCACGCTGCCGCCGGGGCCGGCCGAGCCGGTGAAGTCGAGGACGCCGTCCTCGCGGACCTCCACGCCCTGGAAGAAGGAGAGGGACGGCGGCAGGTCGCGGGGTTCCAGGCCGTTCTTCGCCGCGGCCAGCTTGAACAGCTCGCGCCCGGCGGGGGAGGGGCCCTGAGGGGTGCCGTCGCCGTACCGCTCGGTGTTGCGGACGAGGGTGGAGGTGCCGCAGAGGGCGTCGTGCCGGCCGGAGGTGTCGGCGACCACCGAGGCGAGCACCCGGCCCTGGTCGGACAGCAGCAACTGGCCCTCGCCCAGGTAGGCGTTCCACTGCACCTTCACCGTGTCGGCGACGTTCAGCCGCTCCCAGGGCCGGTCGGCCGCGTACAGCAGCAGATGCGCGCAGGCGTCGCCGCGCAGGTCGGTCAGGCGCAGTTCGGTTCCGCGGGCCAGCACCCGGTGCGTGTAGTTGCCGCCCGCCACCGTCTCGGCCCACACCAGGTGGCCCGCCTCGCAGGGCGGGGCCGGCCAGTTCGCGGCCGGCACGACGGGCATGGCCTCGGTGCGCGTGCCCTCCTGGGCTCGCGCATGGGCGCGGGCTCCGTACGTGGTCTCTGTCGCCATACCGGCACCTCCGGCAGTCGGTCTCTGCTAATTTCTGTCGCTCGACAGAAATTAGGGGTGGGGCAGGTCGCGGGCATTGCCGACCGGTTGCCGCTCGGTTACCGGACCCTCACCAAGATCGCCGTACGGGGCGGTGTGCGAGGATCGAACACATGGGGACAGCGGGTGGAGACCGGAGCCGGCGGGTCGGCAGGCCGCGGGCCGCGCAGCGGCCGGACAGCGGTCTCGAGCCGCGCGAGGAGCTCCTCGCGGCCGCCGCGGAGTTGTTCACCACCCTCGGCTACGCGGCCACGTCCACCCGTGCCGTCGCCGAGCGTGCCGGAATGCGCCAGGCGTCCATGTACCACTACGTCTCCGGCAAGGAGGAGCTGCTCGCCGAGCTCCTGGAGTCCACCGTCACGCCCTCGCTGGCGTACGCCCGTGAACTCCTCGCCGACGACACGGCCCCGGCCGAGGACCGGCTGTGGGAGCTGTGCCGGGCCGACGTGGAGGTGCTGTGCGGCGGGCCGCACAACCTCGGCGTCCTGTACCTGCTGCCCGAGGTGCGCGCCGAGCGGTTCGCCGGCTTCCATGCCGTACGGGCCGAACTCAAGGACGCCTACCGGCAGTTGCTCGCCGCGACGCGGTCCGGCGGCGCGCTCGCCAAGAGCGAGCTCGACCTGCGGACGGACCTGGTGTTCGGGCTGATCGAGGGAGTCATCCTCGTGCACCGCTCCGATCCCGAGCGGCCCGTGTCGGCGTTCGCGGAAGCGGCGGCGGACGCGGCCTCGCGCATCGCCGGGGTCTGAGCGGGGTAACGATCCAGAGCCCGGTTCCGGGCTTCTTCACCCGTCACGGTGAGTGGTTTTCGCATGCCTGTACGCCGAGACGCAGCGTGTGCGAATGAACCCCGAGCGTGTAAATGAGCTGAGCGTACTCGCCTCGTCCGCCCCATTTCAGGCGCTTGCTGAATATGACACGGCGATGATCCTGTCGGACTAAGCTCGCCCGCAGCGCACCGAGTTGAGATGTATTCGTGCGTTTGTTCCCGAAAATACCGAAGATCCGACAGATCCATGACGTACCCCCCTGCAAGCTCCCCCGACTCCCAGCCGATTTGTTTCAGAGGGCCCACATGGTGAGTGTTCAATCCCCTCCAGGTCGCCGTGAACTTTCCTACGCGCGCGTGTTGTTGCTGCCCGGCATAGTGATGGCCGCGGCGACCGGGGCCGCCGTCGCCGTGGTGACGGAGCCGGCCCGGGTGGCTGTCGGCTGGTGCGGCGCCGTCGCCACGCTCATGGTGATCGCGACGGCAGCCGAAACGGTGCGCCGCGGCCGCACCCTGCGGAAGGAGCGAGCGGACCACGCCCGTCACACCGCGTATCTGGAACGGCGCATCGCCGCCCACGACGACGAGATGACCCGCCTCGCGAAGGAGATCGCGCCGACCGCGCTCCACTATCTGCGCGGTGGGCATTCCCCCAGAGAGGTGATTCTCCAACTCGGCGACATGGACCCCGCCTGGCGCGACCTCCCCGAAGCCCAGGTGTCGCTGATCCGGACGGTGCTCGACATCGTCGACCAGGAAGAGACACTGCGCGACGCCACGCAGCGCTCCTTCGTCAACATCGCCCGGCGCGTCCAGGCGATCGTCCACCAGCAGGCCAATGAACTCCGCGAGATGGAGGAGGACCACGGCCGCAACCCCGAGGTCTTCGACGACCTGCTGCGCATCGACCACGGCACCGCGCTGATCGGCCGCCTCGCCGACTCCATCTCCGTGCTCGGCGGCGGCCGCCCGGGCCGCCAGTGGCCCGAGCCCGTCGCGCTGTACAGCGTGCTGCGCGGCGCCATGTCCCGGATCCTGGAGTTCGGCCGCATCGACCTGACCTCCATCGCCAAGGTCAACGTCAAGGGCACCGCCGTCGAACCCGTCATCCACGCCGCGGCCGAACTCCTCGACAACGCCACCCGCTACTCGCCGCCGCAGACCAAGGTGCACGTCACCGCCACCGAGGTGCAGACCGGCGTCGCCATCGAGATCGAGGACTCCGGCGTCAGCCTCAGCGAGGAGGCCCGCGCCCGCGCCGAGGGCATGCTGGAGCGCGCCATGGCGGGCGTCGACCTGCAGGACATCGGCGAATCCCCGCGACTGGGCCTGGCCGTCGTCGGCCGGCTCTGCCGTACGTACGACATGAAGGTCTCCCTGCGCTCCTCCGCGTACGGCGGAGTCCGTGCCGTCCTCGTCGTGCCGAGCAACATGCTCACCTCCGAGCCCGGTGTCGGACTCGCCCACGGCATCGGCGCCACGGCCTTGCCCACCCCCGAACCCGGCGCCCTCCCGGGTCCCAAGCGCAGGCCCAAGCTGCGCCGCCCCACCAGCCCCAAGTTCGTGACGCCGGTCTCCCTGGAGGACGACGTCCCCGAGGTCACCGAGTGGACCGCCAACGGTCTGCCGCAGCGCCGCAGCCGGGTCAAGACCTCGCTCACCCAGCGGTACGCCGAGCAGGCAGCCATCGAACAGGCCGAACGGGAGGGCCAGCCGACCATCTGGTCGACCGCCAAGCGCGAGCCCGAGCCCGAGCCGGAGCCCGAGGACAAGGCACCCGAACCCCCACCGGGCCTCTGGGTCCAGGCGTTCTTCGACGGACTCAAGAACCCGAGCAAATACACCCAGCCGACCAACGAAACGGCCCACGCCGAGGCCGACAACGAGGGGGACCTCAAGTGATCCAGCAGCGAGGCAACTTCGACTGGATGCTCACGGACCTCGCCAAAGGCGTACCGGGCATCCAGATGATCGTGGTGCTCTCCGCCGACGGCCTGCGCATCGCCCGCCACGGCGGCGACCCGGACACCGCCGACCGCGTCGCCGCGGCCTGCGCGGGCCTGCAGAGCCTGGCGAGCGCCGTCGCCCAGGAGATCCCGGGCAGCGACGGCGAGATGAAGATGGTCCTCATCGAGATCAACAGGGGCTACTTCTACCTGATGGCCGCGGGCCCCAACGCCTTTCTCGCGGTGCTCTCCGACGTGCGCGCCGAACCCGGCTTCATGAGCGCCCGCATGAGCGACCTGGTGGTCCGGATCGGCGCGCATCTGACCAGCCCGCCGAGGCGTAACGGGCAGAGCGTATGACTCCTCCGCAACGCAGGCGGCGCTACGCCAAGCAGGAACCGGAACCTCAGCCCCCACAGCAACCCGCGCAGGACGGGGATCAACCGCCCGAGGGCCAGAAGAAGAACCCCGAGCGGCTGTACGTGATCACCGGGCCCGACGGCGTCGAGCGCACCGAACTCGACCTGGTCACGTTAATCGTGGCGCGCGCCGACCCGCCGCGCTCCGCCACGCCCGAGCAGGCGGCGCTGCTCAGGCTGTGCACGGCCCCCCTGTCCGTGGCCGAGCTGTCGGCCTATCTGAGCCTGCCGTTCAGCGTGGTGAGCGTCCTGGTCACCGAGCTGCTGACGGCCGAACTGGTGACGGCGCGCGCCCCGATCATCCGCCAGGCGCTGGCCGACCGTTCCCTCCTCGAAGCGGTGATGCATGGACTTCAAAAGCTCTGACACCATCACGGGTCCACGTACCGAGGACCACCTTCCGCACACCGCCGAGGCCGCGGTGAAGATCGTCATCGTCGGCGGCTTCGGCGTCGGCAAGACGACCATGGTCGGCTCGGTCAGCGAGATCAAACCGCTGACCACCGAGGAGACCATGACGCAGGCCGGCGTCGGCGTCGACGACAACTACGGCTCCGAGTCCAAGACGGCCACCACCGTGGCGATGGACTTCGGCCGCATCAGCATCACCGACCAGCTCGTGCTGTACCTCTTCGGCACCCCCGGGCAGGAGCGCTTCTGGTTCCTGTGGAACGGGCTGTTCGAGGGCGCGCTCGGCGCCGTCGTGCTGATCGACACCCGCCGGCTGGAGGTCAGCTTCGACGTGATGGGCCGCCTCGAAGAGCGGGGCGTGCCCTTCGTCGTCGCCGTCAACTCCTTCCCGGACGCGCCCCGTTACCCCATCGAGGAGCTGCGCACCGCGCTCGACCTGAGCGAGGACATCCCCATCGTCGAGTGCGACGCGCGCCGCCGCGCCTCCAGCCGGGACACCCTGATGACCCTCATGCGCTTCCTGCACGGCCTCGCCATGACGGGCGCGCTGAGGTGACCGCCGTACCCACTCCTCGTCCCCAGACACAGCCACAGCCACAGACACACACAGACACCGGATGCACCGCGGAGCGACCACTGTGACGCCTGAATCCCACTCCCCGACCGGTACGGACCCCAGCCTCGGACCGCCGCCCGGCTGTCCCGCCCACGGCCGCGGCCCCGGCGGACTGACACGGCTCTACGGCCCCGAGGCGGAGGACCTCCGGTCCCTGTACGAGAAACTCCGGGCGGAACACGGCCCGGTGGCGCCCGTGCTGCTCCACGACGACGTGCCCATCTGGGTGGTACTCGGCCACACCGAGAACCTGCACATGGTGCGCTCGCCCGCGCAGTTCTGCCGGGACAGCCGCACCTGGGCGCCGCTCGTCGACGGCATGGTCAAGCCCGACCACCCGCTCATGCCGCACTTCGCCTGGCAGCCCATCTGCGCCATGGCGGAGGGCGACGAGCACCTTCGGCTGCGCGGCGCGGTCACCGGCGCCACGTCGACCATCGACCACCGGATCCTGCGCCGCCACATCAACCGGCACACCCAGCGCCTGGTCAACCGGTTCTGCGAAGAGGGCGCCGCCGACCTCGTCAGCCAGTTCGCCGAGCACCTGCCGATGGCCGTGATGTGCGAGATCCTCGGCATGCCCAACGAGTACAACGACCGGATCGTGCAGGCCGCCCGGGACATGCTCCGGGGCACCGAGACCGCGATCGCCAGCAACGCCTACATCATGGAGGCCCTCGGCCGGCTCACCTCCCGCCGCCGCGCCCGGCCCGAGGACGACTTCACCTCCCACCTCATCAACCACCCGGCGGGGCTCAGCGACGACGAGGTCAGGGAGCACCTGCGGCTCGTGCTGATCGCCGCGTACGAGGCCACCGCCAACCTCATCGCCAACGTGCTGCGCATGGTGCTCACCGACCCGCGCTTCCGCGCCCAGCTGAACGGCGGCCAGATGACGGTGCCGGAGGCGGTCGAGCAGTCTCTGTGGAACGAGCCGCCGTTCAGCACGGTCCTCGGCTACTACGCCAAGCAGGACACGGAGCTCGGCGGCCAGCGCATCCGCAAGGGCGACGGGCTGCTCCTCGGCATCGCCCCGGGCAACGTCGACCCGCGGGTGCGTCCCGACCTGTCCGCCCACATGCAGGGCAACCGCTCCCACCTCGCCTTCGGCGGCGGCCCGCACGAGTGCCCCGGCCAGGACATCGGCCGTGCCATCGCCGACACCGGCGTCGACGCCCTGCTGATGCGGCTGCCCGACGTCGAGCTCGACTGCGACGAGGACGAGCTGACCTGGACGGAGTCGATCGCCTCCCGCCACCTGGTGGAACTGCCGGTCCGGTTCGAGCCGAAGCCGCAGCAGGACGTGAAGGCCAAGCCGGGGCTTGCCGCGGTCCCGCCCCAGCGGCCCGCCTGGCAGATCGGCACCCACCAGCCGGAGCCGAAGCCGGCGCCCGCGGCGGTCGCGGAGCCCCAGCCGGCCGCCGTCCCGACGCAGCCCGCGCCGACCCCGGAACCGGCCCGGCCCCAGGGCGCCTGGCGGCGCTTCCTGCGTTGGTTGCGCGGTTACTGACCGGCGGCCCAGGCGTCGTACGACGTCCACGCCTGAAGGACCCGACCGCTGCGGAACCGGTGCTCCGCCCCCGTGACCGGGTCGGTGAACTCCAGGCTCCGCGCGAGCAGTTGGAGCGGACGCCGGAAGTCACCGGCCGGCACGGGGCCGGTCACCACCGGGTACAGCGGATCGCCGAGGATCGGCACGCCGAGCGCGTTCATGTGGACGCGCAGCTGATGGGTCTGCCCGGTGGCGGGCACCAGCCGGTACCGGCCGAGCCCGTCGGCCCCGTTCTCGCGGTGCTCGACCAGCTCGACGCGGCTGACGGCGTTCGGCTCACCCTCCACCTCGTACGCGGCCAGCACTCCGCGCTCCTTCACGAGCCGGCTGCGCACCGTCCGGGGCAGGGTGAGCGTGGGATCGTACGGCGCGACGGCCTCGTATTCCTTGCGCACCCGCCGGTCGCGGAACAGCACCTGGTACGCACCGCGTTCCTCGGGCCGCACCGTGAACAGCACGAGTCCGGCGGTGAGCCGGTCAAGGCGGTGCGCCGCGCTGAGTGTGGGCAGGCCCAGCTCCCGGCGCAGCCGGGCGAGCGCGGTCTCGGTGACGTGGCTGCCGCGCGGGGTGGTGGCCAGGAAGTGTGGCTTGTCGACGACGACGATGTGCTCGTCGCGATGCACGACCCCCAACGGGAACGGCACCCGCACCTCGGCCGCCGGCTCCCGGTGGAACCACACGAACATCCCCGGCACGAACGCCGCGTCCGGCGCCACCGCCCGCCCGTCCGCCCCGACGACCTGCCCCGCGTCGAGCATCCTGTCGACGACGCCGTCACCCGCTCCGGACAGCCGCTCCACCAGATGCTCCCGCACGGTGGTCCATGCCCCCTCGACGGGCAGCCGCACCCGCACCGGATCCACCCCCTCGCGCTGCGGCAGGGGAGAGGGCGGGATCCGGGTCTTGCGTCTCATCACCGCCAGCGTAAGCGCTGCTCAGACCGGGACGGCTTCGGGAGCTTCGGGTGCGACCACCGTACGGGCCTTGTACGCCCGGTAGGCCACGCCCAGGACGATGGTGATGCCCAGGAAGAGGACGGTGAAGTACTGGAAGTACCAGTGCCCGCCCGCCGGGTCGTACACCGCGGCGCGCGGCCAGGCCAGGTTGACGGTCATGAACAGGCCGTACAGCAGGGCCAGCGCGTTGACCGGAACACCCCACCGGCCGAGGGAGAACAGCCGGGCGCCCGTCTCGTCCGTGCCGTCGGTGGTGAAGCGCCCGCGCAGGCGGCTGACCAGCAGCGGGCCGGTGACCATCGCGTAGGCCAGGTACAGCATCACGATGCAGGTCGTGCCGATGGCCAGGAACGCCTCCGGGGAGCCGAAGTTGAGCAGCAGCAGGGCCGCCGCGAGGACTCCGACCACCAGGGCGGGGGCGCTGGGCATACCGGTGCGCGGGTTGACCTTGGCGAGACGGCGGGAGAAGGGGAGCTGGCCGTCGCGGGCCATGGAGAAGAGCATCCGGCAGGCCGCCGTCTGGATCGCCAGGGTGGCCACCGCGATCGCGACCACCACGTCGGCCAGCAGCACGCGGCCTACACCGTCACCCAGGCTGCTGGTGAGGACGTAGCTCAGGCCGTCGACGGCGAGATGTCCGTCGGTGAGGCTGGGAGCGGCGAGGAGGCCGCCGAGGACGATCAGCATGGCGAGCAGGCCGGCCGCGCCGAGCGCGACCAGGATGGTGCGGGGCGCGGTGCGCCGCGGGTGGTGGGTCTCCTCGCTCATCTCGCCCGCGCTGTCGAAGCCGATCATCACGTACGCCGCCGCGAACGAGCCCACGAGAAGGGCTCCGAACAGGCCGGACTGGGCGGCGCCCTCGGTGTGGAAGGTGATGCCGGGGGTGCGCTCGGAGTGGGTGAGCAGCAGGACGACGATCAGGATCGCGCCGATGATCTCGGCGGTGACGCCGACGCGGTTGATCACCGACATCACGCGGTTGTCCAGGACGTTCACCAGGGTGGTCAGCGCCAGCAGGATCACGCCGAGGACGGCCGCGTTGGCCGCGCCGTCGGCCGAGGTGACCGCCGAGTCGGTGCCGATCAGCTGGAAGCCGGACCAGATCGCGGGCAGCACCAGCTGCAGTGCCAGTGCCGCCGCGGCGACCACCACGATCTGCCCGATCACCATGATCCAGCCGGCGAACCAGCCGAAGGTGAGGTTCGAAAGACGCGACGACCACTGGTAGATGGCGCCGGAGATCGGGTAGCGGGCGGCCAGTTCGGCGAAGCAGGCGGCCACCAGGAGCTGCCCGACCAGTACCGCCGGCCAGGTCCAGAAGAAGACGGGGCCGCCGAACGCGTACCCGAAGGCGAAGAACTGGAAGACGGTGGTCAGAACGGAGATGAAGGAGAACCCGGCCGCGAAGGACGCGTACCGGCCCAGGCTGCGGTGCAGTTCCTGGCGGTAGCCGAACGCGGTGAGCGAGCGGTCGTCGGGGGAGTGCGGCGGGTCGGGACGCACGTCGGAGGGGGTGGTGGTGGTCACGGCGGCACCTGCCTTCGGCGCAGGGGAGCGGGAGGGAAACAGAATTCCTGTCGAGTGACAGAAATTAGGGAGAGGCTGTTTCGCTCGCGTCACGTCGCCGTGTCCGGTGCGGGCCCAAGTCCTCACGCTCTGCGCCGCTCGGGCCGGCTGGGCACAGTGAAGGGGCGGCACCCCTTGCGGGTGCCGCCCCTTAAAGCCTGTTCAGGTGGCTTAAATCCTGTTCAGGCGGCAGGTGCCGCCCCCTCCTGCTCCGCCTCGATCCGCGCGTTCCAGTCCCGCTTGGTGGCCTGCCAGCCGTCCTCGTTGTGGCCGAGACGCCAGTAGCCGGAGATCGACAGGTCCTCGCGCGGGATCCCGTGTTCGACCCGCAGCAGCCGGCGCAGCTCCTTCACCCAGGCCGCCTCGCCGTGCACGAACGCGTGCACGCGCCCTTCGGGAAACTCCAGCGCCCGTACCGCTTCGGCCAGGGCCTCGCCGAGGGGCCGGTCGCCGCGGTGCAGCCAGACGACCGACACATCGGAGTCGATCTTCTGCTCCTCCTCCGGCCCGGCGACCTCGACGAAGGCATGGGCGCGGGCGCCGTCGGGCAGCGCCTCCAGGGAACGGGCGATCGCGGGCAGCGCGCTCTCGTCACCGACGAGCAGATGCCAGTCGGCGGCCGGGTCGGGGGCGTAGGCGCCGCCGGGGCCCATGAACCACACGGTCTCGCCCGGCTGGGCGCGCAGGGCCCACGGTCCGGCGAGCCCCTCGGCGCCGTGGATCACGAAGTCGAGGGTCAGCTCGCGATGTCGGGGGTCCCAGGCACGCACCGTGTAGGTCCGCGTCACGGGCCACTGCTCGCGCGGGAACTCTTCACGGATGCGCTCCATGTCGAACGGCTCGGGATAGGTCGCGCCTCCGGCCGGGAACAGCAGCTTCACATAGTGGTCGGTGCAGGTGTCCGCCGAGAAGTCGGCCAGGCCCTCGCCGCCCAGCACCACGCGCTGCATGTGAGGTGTCAGCCGTTCGGTACGGATGACCTGCGCGGAGTGGGGTTTCCGCGGCGTGCGTCCCGGTCGTTCTGCCATGGCGGCCTCCCTGGTCCCTGTGCTTAGGCTTACCTAAGTTAGCACCTTCCCCCTCGGTAAAGCCCCCCACAGAAGAGGTCTCTCGACCTCTTGGGCAGAAGTTTGCTTCTTCTGGCCGCGCATGTCGCTGGCGACGGCGAGATCTTCGATTGCGCCACGAGATCTTCGATTACGCCACAAGAGTCGCGAGCAGTCGCTGCAAGGATCCCCCCAGTCCCCAGTGAGCCGCCAACGCCTCCAGTGCCGCGGGATCGCGCGGCGTACGCGGCAGGACCGTGTCGACGTCCGGCAGCGGGACGTCGTCCGCCACCTTGACGACCTTCGGCGCCACCGCCAGATACGGCCGTGACTCGTCCAGGCGCTTGCGCTGCGACGGCGTGAGCCTGGCCTTCGGATCATCCACCGCGGCCATGATCCCGGCCAGGTCACCGAACTCGGCCAGCAGCTTGGCCGCCGTCTTCTCGCCGATTCCGGGCACGCCCGGCAGGCCGTCGCTCGGATCGCCGCGCAGCAGCGCCAGATCCGCGTACCCCTTGCCGTCGACCCCATACTTCTCACGCAGCACGGCCTCGTCGGTGAGCTGCAACGAGCCGACGCCCTTGAGGGGATAGAGAACGCGCACCCCCCGTGCGTCGTCCACCAGTTGATACAGGTCGCGGTCGCCGGTGACGATGTCGACCGGGCCCTTGGCCCGCGCGGTGAACGTGCCGATCACGTCGTCCGCCTCGTATCCCGCCACGCCCACGCGCGCGATGCCGAGCGCGTCGAGGACGGACTCGATGACGGGCACCTGCGGCGACAGCGTGTCGGGCACCTCCTCCTCGTCCGGGCCCGCTTCGTGCTCCTCGGCGACGCGATGCGCCTTGTACGAGGGGATCAACTCGACCCGCCACTGCGGCCGCCAGTCCGCGTCCATGCACGCCACCAGATGGTCCGGACGATGGTCCTTGACCAGGCGGTCGATGAAGTCCAGCAGCCCGCGCACGGCGTTCACCGGTGTGCCGTCCGGGGACTTCACGGACTCCGGCACGCCGAAGTAGGCGCGGAAGTAGAGCGAGGCGGTGTCGAGGAGCATCAGTCGTCCGGTCACGCCTCGCATCATGCCGTACGGCACCGACACCGGCCGTCGACGGCGACCTTATGGGCGGAGGTAAACGTCATGTGAACTGGAGCACGCGTGCGTTTGACCTGAAGGCATGCGGGCAGGCGCCGCCTCGGAGCGATACCGGTTGCGCATTCAACAGTTTGCGGCCCTTCGTCTCCTTTTCTGCCGTCGAGACAAGAGGTACGCGTGTCAGCCAGACTTGAGGCCGAACGGCTTTACAAGGTGTTCGGAAAACGACCGGACGACGCAGTCGAGCAGGTCCAAAAGGGGGCCGACCGGGAGGAACTACGCGCCGAGGGCACCACCGCGGCGGTGGTCGACGCCTCCTTCACCGTGGAACCGGGCGAGATCTTCGTCGTCATGGGGCTGTCCGGCTCCGGCAAGTCCACGCTGCTGCGTATGCTCAACGGCCTCCTGGAGCCGACCGCCGGGCACGTCCGCTTCGACGGCCAGGACCTCACCGCGCTCACCGACCGCGAACTGCGCGAGGTGCGCGCGAAGAAGATCAGCATGGTCTTCCAGCACTTCGCGCTCTTCCCGCACCGCAGCGTCCTCGACAACGCCGCCTACGGCCTCGCGGTCCAGGGCGTCCCCCGCGCCGAGCGCGAGGAGCGCGCCACCGAGGCACTGGCCATGTGTGGACTGGCCGGCTGGGAGAAGTCCTGGCCGGACGAGCTGTCCGGCGGTATGCAGCAGCGCGTGGGCCTGGCCCGCGCCCTGGCCACCGACGCCGACCTGCTCCTCATGGACGAGTCCTTCAGCGCGCTGGACCCGCTGATCCGCCGCGACATGCAGGACCAGCTGATCGAGCTCCAGCGCAAGCTCAGGAAGACCATCGTCTTCATCACCCACGACCTCAACGAGGCCATGCGCCTGGGCGACCGCATCGCCGTCATGCGCGACGGCCGTATCGTCCAGATCGGCACCGCGGAGGACATCCTGATCCGCCCCGCGAACGACTACGTCGCCTCCTTCATCAAGGACGTCGACCGCTCCCGCGTCCTGACCGCGTCCGCCGTCATGGACAAGGACATACGCGGCGACGAGGTCAGCTGCGGCTGCGAGACCGCGACGCCGGACACACCGTTCACCGAACTCTGTGCGATCAGCGCCCGCGTGACGCACCCCGTGGCAGTCGTCGACGCGAAACGGAAACTCGTCGGTCGCGTTCCCAGGCAACGCCTCGTGGGCTTCCTCGGCGACCAGCAGGGCGAGCCCGTGCCCTGCGACAACCCGCGCGGAACCCGCGACGGGAAGGTGATCGAGAATGCCTAGACTCCACTTCGGTGACTGGGTCGAAGACCTGGTGGACTGGCTGCAGTCCCATCTGAGCTTCCTGTTCGATGTCGTCAAGGCCGTGCTCGGCGGCATGTACGACGGCGTCGACGCCGTACTCGGCGGCGGAGAACCGCTGCTGATGGCGGGCATCCTCGCCGTGATCGCGTGCTGGCTGCGCGGCCTGCTGCCGGGTGTCCTCGCCTTCGTCGGCATGGCCCTGATCGACTCACTCGGGTTGTGGGACGACGCGATGGACACGTTGTCCCTTGTCCTCGTCGCCGCGGTCATCACCGTCGTGATCGCGGTTCCCCTGGGCATCTGGGCCGCCCGCAGCGATCGGGTCAGTGCCCAGCTGCGGCCGGTGCTCGACGTCATGCAGACGATGCCGGCCTTCATCTACCTCATCCCCGGCGTCATGTTCTTCGGCGTCGGCACCACCCCCGGTCTCCTCGCGACGATCATCTTCGCGATGCCGCCGGGCGTCCGGATGACCGAACTGGGCATCCGGCAGGTGGACGGCGAACTGATCGAGGCGGCCGACGCGTTCGGCACCAGCCCGCGCACCACCCTGACCCGGGTGCAGCTGCCCCTGGCACTGCCGACGATCATGGCCGGGGTCAACCAGGTCATCATGCTGTCCCTGTCCATGGTCGTCATCGGCGGCATGGCAGGGGCGGGCGGCCTGGGTGAGCAGGTCTACTCCGCGATCACCCAGCTCCGGGTCGGCCTGGCCGCCGAGAGCGGCGTGGCGGTGGTCATCCTCGCCATGTACCTGGACCGCATGACCGGAGCGCTGGGCGAGCGGGTCTCCCCGCTCGGCCGCCGGGCGGCGGCCAAGGCGGCCGCCGTCGCCGCGGGGCGCGTGAAGATCACGCGATACAAGCCGAACGCCGCGGTCGCGGTCGTCGGCGTCGTGGTTCTCGCCCTCGTCGCGGGCGGCATGAACCTGGCCGGCTCCGACGACTCCCAGCAGGCCGCAGGGGCCGGCACGAACGTCGGCCAGGGCAAGAAGATCAACATGGGCTACATCCCCTGGGACGAGGGGACCGCCACGACGTACCTGTGGAAGGAGCTCCTGGAGGAGCGCGGCTACGAGACGGACGTCAAACAGCTCGACCCCGGCCCGCTCTACTCCGGCGTGGCCCGGGGGGACATCGACTTCCAGACCGATGCCTGGCTGCCCACGACGCACAAGGCGTACTGGGACAAGTACGGCTCTCAGATGGAGGATCTCGGTTCGTGGTACGGGCCGACGTCACTGGAGCTGACGGTTCCGTCGTATGTGAAGGGCATTGATTCGCTGGCGGATCTGAAGGGTCAGGGGAAGAAGTTCGGCGGCAAGATCATCGGTATTGAGGCGAGTGCCGGGATGATGGGGACGTTGAACTCGAAGGTCCTGAAGGCTTATGGGCTTCAGGGCGAGTACAAGGTCGTGTCGTCGAGTACGTCGTCGATGCTGGCGGAGCTGGACCGGTCGATCAAGAAGCGTGAGCCGGTCGTGGTGACGTTGTGGTCGCCGCACTGGGCGTACGGGAAGTACGACCTGAAGAAGCTCAAGGACCCGGAAGGGGCCTGGGGCAAGGGCGAGCAGATCCACACCGTCGCGCACAAGGGCTTCAGCCAGAAGGACCCCGTCGTCGCGCGGTGGCTGAAGGACTTCAAGCTCACCGAGCAGCAGCTGACCAGCCTGGAGAACGACATCCGCGCCGCGGGCGAGGGTGCCGAGCAGGACGGCGTGCGCACATGGCTGAAGAAGAACCCCGGTCTGGTCGACCAGCTCGCCCCGGTTGCCGGGGGTGCGAAGGCGCAGGGCAAGGACGCGGGGAAGACGGTCGACATGGGCTACTTCCCCTGGGACGAGGCGATCGCCGCCACCTACCTCTGGCAGAACATCCTGGAGGACCGCGGCTACAAGGCCAATGTCGAGCAGCTCGACCCCGGCCCCCTCTACACCTCGCTCGCCCAGGGACAGATGGACGTCCAACTGGACGGCTGGCTGCCGACCACGCACAAACAGTACGTGGACCGCTTCAAAGGCCAGTTGGAGGATCTCGGTTCGTGGTACGGGCCGACGTCGCTCGAGTTGACGGTTCCGTCGTATGTGAAGGGCATTGATTCGCTGGCGGATCTGAAGGGTCAGGGGAAGAAGTTCGGCGGCAAGATCATCGGTATTGAGGCGAGTGCCGGGATGATGGGGACGTTGAACTCGAAGGTCCTGAAGGCTTATGGGCTTCAGGGCGAGTACAAGGTCGTGTCGTCGAGTACGTCGTCGATGCTGGCGGAGCTGGACCGGTCGATCAAGAAGCGTGAGCCGGTCGTGGTGACGTTGTGGACGCCGCACTGGGCGTACGGGAAGTACGACCTGAAGAAGCTCAAGGACCCGGAAGGGGCCTGGGGCAAGGGCGAACAGATCCACACCGTCGCGCACAAGGGCTTCAGCAAGGAATTCCCCGAGTTCTCCGGCTGGCTGAAGAATTTCAAGCTGACCGAGGAACAGCTCGCCTCCCTCGAGGTGGAGATACAAAAGGGAGGCGCCGGGCAGGAGAAGGCGTCCGCGAGGAAGTGGCTGGACGCTCAGCCGGGACTTGAGGACAAGCTGGCTCCGGTGGCCTGAGTCCTGACTCCTTAGGATTGCTTCCCTCCGGGCACGCCCCGGAAGTGCGGGTGGAATGGTTTCTGTGAAGCTCCTGAAACCATTCCACCCGCTCCTTCGTTCCGTTCCCTTCAGAGGTTGATCGACTCTCGACCGGCGTGAGAGCTTATTACTGCACGGGGGTGCCGGGACGCATATTCCTGGAGTTTCTCCTGTGCTCGACCAATGCTGGGGGAAACATCTTGAAGAGAATTGCGACCGTAATCGGCTCTGCCTTTTTCGCCACGGTTCTGACCACGGGAATCGCATTCGGCGCCGGCGGTTCCACGGCACGGAACGTGGCCGGCGGACCTCCGGCCGGGGCGGCGTGCGCGACGGGCGGCTGGGCCGAGGGCTGCTTCGCCAAGGACGGGGACGAGATCTGGGTGCGGGACACCCGCAATGACGGGAATCACGCCGCCGTGCACTGGTGGCTCTCCGGTGGCAGTGCGAGCGACGACAAGATCTGCCACGACCGTGCCGGCAAGGCCGCCGGCTGGACCGTGTGTGACGGGCTCTCCGGCGTCATCGCCGAGAACTCGAACATCACCATCTGGCCCATGACGATGGACGGCGACCAGATCGTCCCCAACGGGGCCAGCCCGCAGACGATCGCTCCCACCTCCTGACCCGCCCGCAGAGGAGACCGGCAATCATGAACAGCAGGATCCTGACAGTGGCGGGGGCCATGGTGACCGCGGTCGTCCTGGCCGCCACGCCCGCACTGGCGACCGAGTCCGTCAAGCAGACGGCGAAGGACGGCTCCGCCCCACCCAGTGGCGCTCCGTGCTCGGTGGGCAAGGGAGTGACCGTCTGTTTCCAGAAGGCGGGAGACGTCATCTGGGTGCGGGACGAACAGGCGGACGGCCACCACGCCGTCGGCGGCTGGGGTTTCGGCGACGGCGAGACCGACGTCTGGGACTACGAGTGCCACGACTACCTGGGACCGGCGGCCGGCTGGACCCGTTGCGGGTGGTCCGACACCATCGGCGAGAGCCGCACGATCACCTTCCGCGGAATCGAGTTCGACGGCAGCACGCCGAAGCTCAACGGTGACGCCGGACCGGCCACCGGCGGCAAGGCGTCCTGAGGGACGAGGCGGGCCTCACCCGGCTTCGGCCCGGGTGGGGCCCACCGGCTCGGAACACTTCCCTTGCGCCTGCCCTATCCCCGCGTCAGCGACAGCAACTCCCGTGCCGGTCCCACCGGTCGGTGCCCCGTCGGCCACACCGCCCTCAGGTCTCGGGCGAGTGACACGTCCTCCAGCGGCACGCGCACCAGGCGGCGCATCGCCAACTCCTCGCCCACGGCCAGTTCGCTCAGTACGGCCGGCCCGGCCCCGCTGACGGCCGCGGCCTTCACCGCCGTAGTGGACGACAACTCGATCAACGGCCTTGCGAGCCCGCCCAGCGCGGCATCCAGCACCTGCCGGGTCCCCGAGCCCTTCTCCCGCAGGATCAACGGCGTCACCGCCAGTTCCGAGGCCTCCAGCGGGCGGCGCCGGCGTGCCCAGGCGTGCTTGGGGGCCGTCACCACGATCAGGTGGTCGTGGGCGATGACCACGGAGTCGAGGCCCGTCGGCACGGTGAGCCCCTCCACGAAACCCAGGTCCGCCTCGTCCGCCAGCAGCCGCTGCGCCACCGCCGCCGAGTTGCCCGCGAGCAGCGACACCGCCGTGTCCGGCCGCTGGGCGCGCAGCGCGAGCAGCCAGCCCGGCAGCAGGTACTCGGCGATCGTCATGCTCGCCGCCACGCGCAGCCGCGAGTCCCGCCGGTCCCGCAGCGCCTGAGCCCCCGCGTCGAAGGCCTCCGACGCCTCCACGATCCGCCGCGCCCAGTCCGTCACCAGCGCACCGGCGTCCGTGAGCCGGGAACCGCGCGGTGAACGGTCCACCAGCGCGACGCCCAACTGGCGTTCCATCGAGCGGATCCGGCTGCTGGCCGCCGGCTGCGTGATGCCCAGCTCGCGCGCCGCCCCGCCGAGACTCCCGAGCCGCGCCACCGCCAGCAGCAGTTCCAGCGCCCCGAGATCCGGCACCCGGTGTGCCAGCGAGCCACCGGCCACTGACCGGCCGTTCCGCTGTTCCCCAAGGCCGCTCATAAAGACACCTTATGCCCTGACAGAGACATACCCCCTGGTCGGGGGGCGTTGACCGGCGAGACGGTGGACACATGGGCACCGCCGTCCGTCACCTCGGGCGAGCTGCTCGCAGCGCCTCGCCCAGTACCCGCGGTGCCTCGGCCAACGACGGTCCGTACCACGTCAGGTGCCGGCCGCTGACCAGCGCGCACGGCAGGCCCGGGAAGGCCTCCGGGCCGTCGTCGGCCGTGAAGCGGTACGGCTCGTCCGGGAGGACGACCACGTCCGGTGCCGCCGCTCGGAGGTCCTCGACGGGGACGCGTGGATAGCGCTCGGTGTGCGTCGCGTACAGGTGGTCGACACCCAGGCGTGACAGGACGTCGCCCGCGAACGTCTCGCGGCCCAGCACCATCCACGGGCGGCGCCAGATCGGTACGACGGCTGCCGTACGGCGCGCCGGCGGCCCCAGCGCCGACCAGGCCCGCTCCGCCTCGTCCAGCCAGCGCGGTCGAACCGTCGCGCCGCAGGCCCGAAGCACCCGCGCCAGTTCCTCGAAGGCCTGCGGTACGTCGCGTACCTCGGTCACCAGTACCTCGACGCCTGCCGCGCGCAGGGCGGCCAGGTCGGGGGCGCGGTTCTCCTCCTCGTTGGCGATCACCAGGTCGGGGGCGAGGGCGACGATCCGGTCGACCTTCGGGTTCTTGGTGCCACCGATTCGGGTGACGTCCAGGTCGGCCGGGTGCGTACACCAGTCGGTGGCGCCGACCAGGGCGGAGGGGAGCGTCGCGGCCAAGGCCTCCGTGAGCGACGGGACGAGCGAGACGACCCTCACTGGCGTGGCCGGTCCTGGACCGCCTCGATGTGCTCGGCCACCGCGACGACGACCACGCGGGTGTCCGCCACCGTCGCCCGCCAGCGGTGGCGGACCCCGCCGGTGAGATACAGAGTGTCGCCGCGCCCGAGACGGTAGGCGCGGCCCTCCGCCTCGATCTCCACGCCGCCGTCGGCCACGTACATCAACTGGTCGTTGCGGTACTGGAATTCGCGGCCCGCGTCGTGGTCCCCGGTGAATTCCGAGGCGTGCATCTGGTGGTGACCGCGCACCAGGGAACGTACCTGGGGCGCGAGCGCCGACTCGACGCCCTCCGCGCGTACGACATCGACGCTGCACGCCGGGTCGGCGGCGGCGAGAAGTTCGACGGCGGTGGTGCGCAGGGCGTCGGCGACCTTCTCCAGGGAGCTTCTGCTGGGCCGTGCCCGCTCGTTCTCGATCTGGCTCAGGAAGGGGACCGACAGGCCGCTGCGCTCGGCCACGACGGCGAGAGTGAGCTCCAGCGATCGGCGCCGGCGCCGTACAGCCGCACCCACCCGAAGGGGCTGCTCTTTGTAATCGCCCATGGCTCCGGCTCCTTCCTTCGCTCGTCGTTCCGGTTCCCGTGCGCGCCTGCTGTGGCGCACCGCTTCTGATGAGTTGTCTGCACCTTACGCAGGTTCGGCAAACCGTTTCATGCGGCCGTCACATCGATGTCACATTGGGTGTCCTCGGACCTCACAGTTCGCGCCAGTGGATCAGCGGCCCGGGCCGGCCGGGCAGCCGAGGGACCGGCGAAACAACCCTGCCGTTCATTTCAATGCGCGAACCGGTCGTCCGTGTTCCCGCCCGCACCCCAGGTCTGCGGTCAGAGGTCGCGTTCCCCCGGCGGCGGAGCGGCGAAGTCCGGGCTGTGGCGTAGCTCTATGTGGTTGGCCAGATCCTGACCGTGCCCGCGAGGGCCCTGAGCGATGATCGGGCGGGCGGTGAAAACCCTTGGCGCACCGCCTCAGTGGTCCCGCACCATGACCGCATGTCCCCCTCCGCCCCACCGGCCACAGGCACCCGTATCCCCTGGGCGCATCTCCCGGAGCCCGTACGCGACGCGGTCGCGGACGTCCTCGGTGGCCCCGTCGTGCACGCCGTCACCCAACCCGGCGGCTTCTCGCCCGGCGCGGCCACCCGCGTCCGCACCGCCGACGGACGCCGCGCCTTCGTCAAGGCGGTCAGCGGGGACGCCAACCGTTCCTGAAGACTGAGCAGGGGTGAGCCCGTTCAGTCGCACGCCCCGAACGGTCTTGGGCGCACTGGTCCCCGGCGTACTCAGCCCCGGGGCGGCGACACGCATCCTGTGCGTGGTCCGGTCCTGGGAGGCCAGTTCCCTGCGCGACCTGGCCAGGTGGGTACGGCCAGTGGCGACGGGGAGGCCCCGAACCATCCTCTGGTGGAGCGGGGGCCCCGCACGCTGGCGCCGTACCCGGCGTCCCAGGTCGCACGATCACGTTAACCCGGTCGGCCCAACATGCCGCAAGCTCGCGAGCCGACCATCACACGATCGAGCTAAATCGGCCTCATGGACACTCTCTCGCGAGCAGCTACCAACCCCCACAGCCCGGGCATGCACCGCGCCGAGGCCCGCAACGCCGCCGCCCTCCCGCCGGGTGCTCACCGCCGACGACCGCGTGGTCTTCGTCGACTGGCCGCACGCCGTACGCGCCGCGCCCTGGTTCGACCTGCTGATCATGCTGCCCTGCGTCCGCGCCCAGGGCGGCCCGGACCCGGAGGAGGTCTTCGCGGCCCACCCGCTGGGCCGCGGCGCCGACCCGGACGCCGTCACCGCCGCCTTGGCGGGCCTCGCCGGATACTTCCTCCAGCACTCGCTCCTGCCGCCGCCCCCGGGCATCCCCACGCTCCGCGCCTTCCAGCGGGCGCAGGGCGAAGCGGCCCTGGCCTGGCTCAGGAAGCGGTGCGAGACGCGGCCTCGACCAGTGCGCGCATGACCCGGACGTCCTCACCCATCTCCGGATGCCACTGCACGCCCACCACCCAGTGGGGGCCGGGGAGCTCCACGGCCTCCACCGTCCCGTCCGCCGCGTACGCCGACGGGACCAGGCCCGTGCCGAGGCGGTCCACGGCCTGGTGGTGGAACGTCGGTACGGACGTCTCCTCCGGGACGACATCGGCGTACGACGTGCCCGGCACCGGCTTCACGAAGTGCCGGCCGAAGACGCCGGGCACCTCCGCGTGCCCCTCGATGTGCTGCGCGAGCGTGCCGCCCAGGGCGACGTTCAGCAACTGCATGCCCCGGCAGATGCCCAAGAGCGGGACGCCCGCCGTCAGCGCCGCGTCGATGAGCGCGAGCTCCCAGGTGTCCCGGGCGCGCGCGGGCGGCCCGGTGCGGGGGTCGGTCTCGGCGCCGTAGCGGACCGGCTCGACGTCCGGGCCGCCCGCGATCACCAGGCCGTCGAGGCGGGCGACGGCCGCGGCGGCGTGCTCCGGCGCGTCCGGCGGGAGCATCGCGGCCAGACCGCCCGCCCGCTGCACGAGCCGCGGATACCCGGCGGGCAGCAGAGCGGCCTCCAGCTCCCACACGCCCCAGCGCGCCCCGGCCTCCAGGTAGGTACTGATCCCGATCAACGGCCTGTCCGCCATGCGCCCTCCCGCAATGGAATACACCTATACCTTTGCCGAGTGTCACCCCGGACGGCAAGGGCGTTCATACCGCTCACGCCAGGAATCCCCGCAACAGCGCCGCCGTCCCCGCGCAGTGCTCCCGCATCATCTCCCGCGCCCCGTCCGCGTCCCCGTCGAGCACCGACTCGACCAGCGCGGTGTGCTGGCGCTGCGAGTGCTCCAGGTTGCGGACGAGGAGCGGTATGCAGTCGAGCAGGTCGTTCACCGACGCCCGGACCGCCGCGTACTGCGCGGTCAGCGTCGGCGAGCCGCACAGCTCGGCCAGCGTGAGGTGGAGCAGTGTGTCCAGGCGGCGGTACTCGGTCAGCGGCGCGTCCTGCGTCGCGGCCAACGCCTCCCGCAACCGGTCCGCCTGCTCCGCGGACAGACCGTGCGTCGCGCACAGTCCTGCCGCACCCACCTCGAGGACCTCCCGGAAGCGCAGGACGTCCTCGATGTCGACCTCGGAGATCCGCCGCCGCAGCTCGTCCTCGCCGCCCGCGTCCGCGCGGGGCAGGACGAACGTTCCGCCGTACCGCCCGCGCCGCGACTCCACCAGGCCCTGGTCCTGGAGCACCTTCAGCACCTCGCGCAGCGTCACCCGGCTGATCCCGAGCCGCTCCGCCAGTTCCCGCTCCGCGGGCAGCCGCTCGCCGCCCGGCACCAGGCCCAGCCGGACCACCTGGAGGATCTGCTCCAGCGCCTCCTCGAAGCCGTTGCCCGCCCGCACCGGTCGCAGCACCGGGGTCAGCCGGTCGTCCGGGCCGCCGTCAGCGTCCACCGACATATGGCCGTGCCCCCTTCCCAAGCAATGGTTCTCACCAATACCTTAGGGCTTCCGGCTGACCGAAGAAGCCGAAGGAGGCTTTCCCGTGGCAGACCGCACACCCCCGCTCGGCGTCGAGGAGCTGCACGCCCTCGTCGCCGGCGGTGAGATCGACACTGTCGTCCTGGCCTTTCCCGATATGCAAGGGCGGCTCCAGGGCAAGCGGTTCGCCGCCCGTTTCTTCCTCGACGAGGTCCTCCACCACGGCACCGAGGGCTGCAACTACCTCCTCGCCGTCGACACCGAGATGAACACCGTCGACGGCTACGCGATGTCCTCCTGGGACCGCGGTTACGGCGACTTCGCCATGCACCCCGACCTGAGCACCCTGCGCCGCGTCCCCTGGAACGAGGGCACGGCCATGCTCGTCGCCGACCTCGCCTGGAACGACGGCTCCCCGGTGGTGGCCGCCCCCCGCCAGATCCTGCGCCGCCAGCTGGAACGCCTCGCCGAGCACGGCTTCACCGCCCAGGTCGGCACGGAGCTGGAGTTCATCGTCTTCAAGGACACCTACGAGCAAGCCTGGGACGCGGGCTACAGCGGGCTCACTCCGGCCAACCAGTACAACATCGACTACTCGGTGCTCGGGACCGGCCGGATCGAGCCCCTGCTCCGACGCATCCGCAACGAGATGACCGGCGCCGGCCTCACCGTGGAGTCCGCCAAGGGCGAGTGCAACCCCGGCCAGCACGAGATCGTCTTCCGCTACGACGACGCCCTGGTCACCTGCGACCAGCACGCCATCTACAAGACCGGCGCCAAGGAGATCGCCGCCCAGGAGGGCGTCTCGCTCACCTTCATGGCCAAGTACAACGAGCGCGAGGGCAACTCCTGCCACATCCACCTCTCGCTCGCGGACGCCGCCGGCAACAACGCGATGACGGGTTCCCCACAGGACCCGGGCGGCATGTCGGACGTCATGCGGTACTTCCTGGCCGGACAGCTCGCCGCACTCCGCGACTTCTCGCTGCTCTACGCCCCCAACATCAACTCCTACAAGCGGTTCCAGCCCGGCTCCTTCGCCCCGACCGCCGTCGCCTGGGGCTACGACAACCGCACCTGCGCCCTGCGGGTGGTCGGCCACGGCCGCTCCCTGCGCTTCGAGAACCGGCTGCCCGGCGGCGACGTGAATCCGCATCTGGCGGTGGCCGGCCTTGTGGCGGCCGGCCTGTACGGCATCGAGCAGAAGCTGGAACTGCCCGAGCCGTGTCCGGGCAACGCCTACGCCGCCGACTTCGCGCACGTCCCCACCACGCTCCGCGAGGCCGCCGAGCTCTGGGAGAACAGCCCGATCGCCAAGGCCGCCTTCGGTGACGAGGTCGTCGCGCACTACCGCAACATGGCGCGCGTCGAACTGGACGCCTTCGACGCCGCGGTGACCGACTGGGAGCTCCGCCGCTCCTTCGAACGCTTGTGAGGCCCTTCTTGTCCCCCGAGTACGAGTCCCCCGAGTACCAGCTCCAAGTACTGAACCCGGCGACCGAGGAGGTCGTCGCCACCGTCCCCGGCGCCACCGAGGCCGACGTCGACGCGGCCGTCGTACGCGCCACGCGCGCACAGGCCCAGTGGGCCGCCCTGGCGCCCGGCGACCGCGCCCGCCTGCTGCGCCGGTTCGCCACGGCAGTCGACGAACACCTCGAAGAGCTGGCGCGGCTGGAGGTCCGGGAGGCCGGACACACCGTCGGCAACGCCCGCTGGGAGGCGGGCAACGTCCGTGATCTGCTCGACTACGCGGCCGGGGGAGTGGAGCGGCTGACCGGACGACAGATTCCGGTGCCGGGCGGCCTCGACGTCACGATCCTCGAACCGCTCGGCGTCGTCGGCGTCATCGCGCCCTGGAACTTCCCCATGCCCATCGCGGCCTGGGGCACCGCCCCGGCGCTCGCCGCAGGCAACGCGGTGATCCTCAAGCCCGCCGAGACGACCCCGCTGACCGCCCTGCGCCTGGCCGAACTCGCCCTGGAGGCCGGGCTGCCCGAGGGCCTGTTCCAGGTACTGCCCGGCCACGGCCCCGTCGCGGGCAACGCGCTCGTCGAGCACCCCGGCGTGGCGAAGATCGTCTTCACCGGGTCGACGGCCGTGGGCAAACAGGTGCTGGCCAAGGGGTCCGCCCACCTCAAGCGCGTCACCCTCGAACTCGGCGGCAAGAGCCCCAACATCGTCTTCGCCGACGCCGACCTCGAAGCCGCCGCGGCGGCCACCCCAATGTCCTTCCTCGACAACTCCGGCCAGGACTGCTGCGCCCGCACCCGCATCCTCGTCCAGCGCTCCGCCTACGACCGCTTCCTCGGCCTCCTCGCCCCCGCGATCGAGTCCGTCCACGTCGGCGACCCGGCGGACGAGCGGACGGACATGGGCCCGCTGATCTCCAAGGTCCAGCTGGACCGCGTGCGTTCGTACGTCTCCGGCGACGCCGAAGGCATCCGCGGCAAGGCCCCCGAAGGCCCCGGCTTCTGGTTCCCGCCCACCGTCCTGACCGGCGTCGACCCGCACGCGCGCGTGGCCGTCGAGGAGGTCTTCGGCCCGGTCGCCGTGGTCCTGCCCTTCGAGGACGAGGCGGAGGCGATCCAGCTCGCCAACGCCACCGACTACGGTCTCTCCGGCTCCATCTGGACGCGTGACGTCGGCCGCGCCCTGCGGATGTCGGGTGCTGTCCGCGCCGGCAACCTGTCCGTCAACTCCCACTCCAGCGTCCGCTACTGGACCCCCTTCGGCGGCTACAAGCAGTCCGGAATCGGCCGCGAACTCGGCCCGGACGCCCTCACCGCCTTCACCGAAACCAAGAACGTCTTCATCAGCACGGAGGGCCCAGCACAGTGACCGACGAAATCATCTGCCGCCGCCTCGTGGGCCGTACCGCCGTCGTCACCGGAGCCGGCAGCGGCATCGGTCTCGCCACCACGCGCCGGCTCGCCTCCGAGGGCGCGCACGTCGTCTGCGGCGACGTCGACGAGGCCCGCGGCAAGGCCGCCGCCGACGAGGTCGGCGGGACCTTCGTGAAGGTCGACGTCACCGACCCCGAGCAGGTCGAGGCGCTGTTCAAGACGGCCTACGACACCTACGGCAGCGTCGACATCGCCTTCAACAACGCCGGCATCTCCCCGCCCGACGACGACTCCATCCTGGAGACCGGCCTGGAGGCATGGAAGCGCGTCCAGGAGGTCAACCTCACGTCCGTCTACCTGTGCTGCAAGGCCGCGATCCCCTACATGCGGCGCCAGGGCAGGGGCTCCATCATCAACACGGCGTCCTTCGTGGCCCGGATGGGCGCGGCGACCTCGCAGATCTCGTACACCGCGTCCAAGGGCGGCGTCCTCGCCATGTCCCGTGAACTGGGCGTGCAGTTCGCCCGGGAGGGCATCCGGGTCAACGCCCTGTGCCCCGGACCGGTCAACACCCCGCTGCTCCAGGAGCTGTTCGCGAAGGACCCCGAGCGGGCCGCCCGCCGGCTCGTCCACATTCCGCTCGGCCGGTTCGCCGAGGCGGACGAGATCGCCGCCGCCGTCGCCTTCCTGGCCAGCGACGACTCCTCCTTCGTGAACGCCACCGACTTCCTGGTCGACGGCGGAATCTCGGGCGCCTACGTCACACCGCTGTAGAGCGTCCTAGAGTGCCGGAATGAGCATGACGCCCCCGCCCGGCTGGTACCCCGACCCCCACGCTCCCCACCTGGAGCGCTGGTGGGACGGGACCGCGTGGACCGAACACCGGCGTGCCCCCGAGGCACCCGGGCCGCCGCAGCCGGCCGGCGGGGCGTCCGGACGTGCGAAGGCCGTCGCCCTCACGATCGCCGGGGTCGTCCTCGTCGCCGCGATCGTCACCGGAGTGGCCGTACTCGGCGGGGACGACGACGACGGCGGCGGCACGGTGGCTGACACGGCGCCGACGTCCGCCCCGCCCACCCCGTCCACCACCGCCCCGTCCACCACCGCCCCGGCGCCGACCACCTCCGAGCCGTCCGCCGACGACCCGGCCGTCGTGGTCGACGAACTCAACGGCATCACCCTGCCGTTGCCCGACGGCTGGGTCCGGCCGGACAACGTCGCCGAGGACGACGTCGTCATGACCACGGACGGCACCTACGACTGCCCGGCCGGCGTCGGCATCTGCCGGCACGGCGCGGTCTTCTCGCGCACGGTGACCGAGAACGACGAGAAGTCCCCCCAGGCCCTCGCCCAGCAGGACATCTCCGATGCCGCGGACGACGCCTACGACCGCGACGCCCTCGGCCGGCGCCTCTACGGCGGCATCGAGTCGCACAAGACCGTCAAGTCCGGGCAGGTCGCCGTGGCCGGACGCGCCGGGTACCTCGTGCGCTGGCAGGTGACGACGGCCGACGGGCCCGGCGGCTACGTGCAGTCGCTGGTCTTCCCGTCCAGCGTCGGCAGCGAGTCGCCGGTCCTCGTGCGGTTCGTCTTCGACGCGGGGCCGGACGGCCCGCCGCTCGCCGACATGGACCGGATCACCAAGGGGATCCGGTCGATCGACGACGCGGGCACGGGCGGCGGCGTGGGCAGCAGCCTCGGCCCGGCCGGCTGACCGTCCAGCCGGCCTACAGGAACGTGTGGCCCTCGCCCCGGTACGTCGGGACGGCCGACGTCACCGCGTCCCCCTCGATCAGGTGCAGCGTCTCGAACCGCTCGCACAGCTCACCGGCCTTGGCGTGCCGGAACCACACCTTGTCGCCGATCAGCAGATCGTCGGCCGGGGAGCCGAGCAGCGGCGTCTGCACCTCGCCGGGCCCCTCCTGGGAGTCGTACTTCAGCCCTTCCGGCAGATACGGCACCGGCAGCCGGTCCGGCCCGGCCGCACCGGAGGCCGGATAACCGCCGCCGAGGACCGTCACGACCCCGACCCCCGGCCGCCGCACGACGGGCTGGGCGAACAGCGCGGCCGGACGGCCGCTGAAGGACGTGTAGTTGTCGAACAGGCGCGGTACGTACAGCCCCGACCCGGCGCCGATCTCGGTGACCGCGTCCTCCGCGGCGGTGTGCTGCACGCTGCCCGTGCCGCCGCCGTTGACGAACTCCAGGTCCGGCACCACGGCCCGCACCGCGCGCACGACCTCGCCACGCCGCTCGGCGAGTTCCCGGCGGGCGGTGGCCTGCATCAGCCGTACGGCACGCGAGCGCAGCGGCCGCCCGGCGACGGCGTCACCGACGCCCGCGACATGCCCCTCGTACGCCATGATCCCGACGACCTTGAACCCCGGCCGCCGGGCCACCACGCGGGCCATGTCGGCGACCTGGGCGGGGGAGTGCAGCGGCGACCGACGGGCCCCGACCCGCACCCGCCCCCCGAGCAGCTTGAGCGAGGTGTCCAACTCCAGGCAGACACGGATCACTTCGCGCCCGCCGTCGCGTGCCTCGTCGATGAGCCTGAGCTGCGCCGGGTCGTCGACCATCACGGTCACGGCGGCGGCGAGCTTGGGATCGGAGGCCAGCTCGGCGTACCCGGCGCGGTCGGTGGACGGATAGGCGAGCAGCACGTCGTCGAAACCACTCCTCGCCAGCCACAGGGACTCGGCGAGGGTGAAGGACATGATGCCCGCGAAGCCGTCCTTCGCCAGGACGCGTTCGAGCAGGGCCCGGCAGCGGACGGACTTGCTGGCGACCCGGACCGGCTTGCCCCCGGCCCGGCGGACGAGGTCGTCCGCGTTGGCGTCGAAGGCGTCCAGGTCCACGATCGCGAGGGGGGCGTCGAGATGGGCGGTGGCCCGGTCGTAACGGGCCCGGTCGGCGGCGCGCGCAGTCATGAACGCAGCCTGCCAGACAGGATTACCGCAGGGTAGGGGGACGTTCCGGGCAGATGCCCCGGCGTCGCGGACTGGTTCCCGTTCGCCCAGGAACAACCCGTAGAGTGACGCGCACGCACGGAGGACCGTTCCGCCCCCGGTCGCACGCCCGCGCCGGGATGCCGGTCCGTCCGTGCGGGTATGCGTGCCCGGACGGCTTCGATCCGCGCCGGCACGGATGTCGGCGACAACGGCCCGCGTACGAGGAGACGGCCCGGGCCCGAGGAAACGGGGGGTGCATGAGCACGGAAGCGCGCCGCGCCTCCATTCCTCCACGCCCGCCCCAGCCGCCGACGACGGCCGAGGCGGACGGCGACGAGACGGGCGAGCGGGGAGCTCGGACGGCGGGCCGTCAGGAGTTCGGTGCGGACGGGTCCTCGACGTCGAGCGCTGCGGCGGGCCGGTGGTCGACGCCGCCGACGGTCGGTGGCGCGCCACCGGACGGGCCCGCGGTGGCGTCCGAGGCGTCGGACAGGCGTCCGGCGACGGCGGACGACAGTCCTGGTGCCCAGGGCCCGGCCGCGTCGCCGACGACCGGTGACCGCCCCGGTGCCGCCACGCCCCGGCGCGACAACGCATCCGACGAGGCCGACTCGGCACCCGTCTGGCAGCCCTTCCGGCCCAACTTCCCGAGCCTGCGAACCCCGTCCCCCCGGAACACCGCCTCCCCGCCCCCGCCCAAGGCCTCGGCCCGCTTCCCCGACACACCGCCGGCAGCGGGCCGCGAGCCGCGCCAGGAGAGCGCCGGTACGGCCTCGCCGGGCGCGGTACCGCCCCGCCCGGACGCGTCGCCCTCGGCACCGCCGCGCTCCAGCACCGGTCCGACGACGCCGGGTGGCGCACCGCCTCGCCCGAGCAGCGGGCCGACTTCCGAGTCGAGCGTCCCACCGCCCCGCCCGAGCACCGGCCCGACCTCGTCGGCTTCCGTTCCGCCGCGTCGGAGCCCCGGGCCGACCTCGGCGAGCGCCACGCGGTCCGGGCCCAGCAGTGGGCCGATGCCGCCCCGCCCCAGCAGCGAACCGACCGGATCGGCCCCCGTGCCGCCCCGCCCGAGTCATCGGCCCCCGATACCGCCCCGTCCGACCGGCGCGCCCGTCGAGACCGCGTCGGAGACGACCTTCCGGCTGCGTCCGATCCCCGCGGACCCTCCGTCGGGGTCGGACAGCCGCCGCCGGGACGCCGAGGCGTACGAACGGACGGGGTCGCCCGGCCTCGGTGGGCCGCGTGCGTCGGACGGCCGTCCGGACTCCGCGCCCGGCAGCCGTCCCGGATCCGTCACGTCCGGCGCGCCGTCCGGCACTCGGCCGGGGGGCTCCGCCGCGCCTGTCGCGCCGGGCTTCCCGTCCCGCCCCGAGCGAGGGCCCGCCGGTGCCGGGAGCGACTCGCGCGCGTCCTCCGCGGGCGGTACGGGCCTCTCCTCGCCGTCCGCCGGGGAGAGGCGCGGTCCCCGTATCCCCGCCGCGCCCACCACCCCGCCGCGCTCCACCGCCACCTCCGGCGCCGACTCCACCGTCCTGTCACCGGACCCGGCCCTGTCCTGGAGCGCCCCCATGGCGCCCGGCGGGGTCCCCGGCGCGGGACGGCCCGTCGTCTCCTTCGGGGAGCCCGAGGGTTACGACGACCAGGCGCGGCCGCGTCCGCTCGGGGTGCGGGTGCGGCCCCGGGTCGTCGCGGCGGCCGCCTGTGTCGTGCTCGGACTCGGGCTCATCGGCGGTGCCCTGACCGGGAGTTGGCTCATCGGGGAGCCCGGGGACGACGGCACGAGCGACACCTTCGCCGCGGCCGGCAGCCTGTGGCACAACGTCCCCGTGAACCAGCTGTTCCCGCCGACCGTGGAAGGCCGGGGCGCCGGCCCCGGCGGCGCCGACCGGACCTGGACCCGGATCGCCGTCGCCCCCGACAGCGGCTGCGAGGCCGCCTTCGACCCGCTGCTGAGCAAGGCCCTCACCTCCGTCGGCTGCGACCGGCTGCTGCGCGCCACCTACACCGACGCCACCCGGAGCTACGTCACCACCGTCGGCCTGCTCTTCACCAAGGCCGACGCCGCCGCCATGGCCTCCCTCAGCAGGCGGTTCAAGGCCGAGGGCCTGGACAAGCGGACCGACCTGATGCCCCGCCCCTACGCCGCGAAGGACACCGTCGCCGCCGACTTCGGCCCCGAGCAGCGCGCCTCCTGGACCGTCTCCGTCCTCACCGACGCCCCGGTCGTCGTCTACGCCGTCTCCGGCTGGGCCGACGGCCGCACGGTCGACGATCCGCAGCCCGCGGAGGAGGCCATGGAGTCCGCCACCACCACGGCCCCGGCCCAGGCCGGCCTCGGCAACGAGGCACAAGGCCTCGCCGACCGCATCGAACGCGGCCTGCGCCGGACCGTCAGTTCGCCCACGGAGAAGCCCTCATGAGCAGCCGCGTGAGCCGCGTGAGCCGTATGAGCGTCAGGACCCGCAGGGCCGGCCTGCTGAGCGCCCTGCTCGCCGCCTCCGTCGCCCTCGTCCCACCCACCGCCGCCCACGCCGACGGCATCCGCGCCCAGCAGTGGGCCCTCGAGGCCATGCACACCCAGGACGCCTGGCGTACGACCAAGGGCGCGGGCGTCACCGTCGCCGTCCTCGACACCGGCGTCGAGGCCGACCACCCCGACCTCGTCGGCAACGTCCTCCCCGGCAAGGACATGATCGGCTTCGGCGCGAAGGACGGCGACCGTGCCTGGGCCCGGCACGGCACCGCGATGGCCGGCATCATCGCCGGCCACGGACACGGCGCCGACGGCGCCGACGGCGTGATGGGCATCGCCCCGGAGGCGAAGATCCTGCCCGTCCGAGTGATCCTCGAAGACGGCGACCCGTCCCGCGCCAGGGCCCGCAGCACCCGCGGCAACGCCCTCGCCGAAGGCATCCGCTGGGCCGCCGACCAGGGCGCCGAGGTCATCAACCTCTCCCTCGGCGACGACTCCGCCTCCGCCCACCCCGAACCCGCCGAGGACGAGGCCGTCCAGTACGCCCTGAAGAAGGGCTCCGTCGTCGTCGCCTCCGCCGGCAACGGCGGCGAGAAGGGCGACCACATCTCCTACCCGGCCGCCTACCCGGGCGTGATCGCCGCGACCGCCGTCGACCGCTACGGCACCCGCGCCTCCTTCTCCACCCGCCGCTGGTACGCCACGGTCAGCGCCCCGGGCGTCGACGTCGTCATCGCCGACCCCGACCACAAGTACTACGAGGGCTGGGGGACGAGTGCCGCCTCCGCCTTCGTCTCCGGCGCGGCCGCGCTCATCAAGGCCGCCCACCCGGACCTGACCCCGGCCCAGATCAAGGAACTCCTGGAGGACACGGCCCGCAACTCCCCCAGCGGCGGCCGCGACGACTCCCGCGGCTACGGCTTCATCGACCCGGCGGCCGCCCTCGCCGAGGCCGACCGCCTCAAACCGGAGGGCCTCCAGGCGGCCGCGTACGGCGACAGGTACTTCGGCTCCGGCCCGGACGCCGACCGGGCGGACAGCGACACCTCGGTCTGGGCGGCCCCGCTCGCGGGCGGCTTCGGCGTGGTGCTGCTGATCGTCGCGGTGGTCCTGTGGCGCGGCCGCCGCCCACCGCGCACTTACGAGGGCTACGACAGCTACGACGGCTTCTAGAGCAGTACAGCTAGTGCCGCGGCAGGCAACGTTTGCCCCGTCGCGACGCCCGGCACGCACTCTCGCCGCACCGGGCACAGACCCAAGTACATCCAGTACGAGGGCCTGCGCCCGGCACGCCGAGAGCACGCACCGGACGCCGCTCCTTGACGGGCAAACGTTGCCTGCCGCGGCACTAGTCGCTACGACAGGTTCTGGAGCAGTAGAGCTGGGACGGGTTCTGGAGCAGTAGAGCTGGTTAGAGGGTCGCTACGGCGGCTTCAGCGCGTGAACACCGACACAGCCGCCCGAGCAGCCGCCTCCACCAGCGAAATCCCCTTCGCCTGCGTCGAGTTGCCCTTCGACAGCACGGCCACCAGGTAGTCGTCGCCGTCCACCGTCACGCGCCCGACGCTGTTGATGTCCCACAGCCCGGTGGTGCTGCGCGGCAGCCAGCCGTTCTTCAGAGCCCACCCGGAACCGTCGGCCGCGGCCGACACCCCCCACTGCTGGCCGACGGCTATCCCACCCATCAGCCCCCGCACATACGACCGCGAGGCCCCGCTCAGCTCCGAGTCGTCCCCGAACACCTGCTGGAGCAAGCTGAGCTGATCTGCGGCCGTCGTCTGCGTCAGCCCCCACAGCTCGCCGTCGCCGCCCTCGGTGTCGGCGAGCCCGAACCGCTCGTTCGCGGCGTCCAGCCCGTCCGCCCTCCCGATGATCCGCCACAACGCCGTCGCGGAGGCGTTGTCGCTGTTCTCGATCATGGCGGTGGCGTAGGCCTTCTCCTGGGCCGTGAGACGCGTCCCCGCGTCCTGATGCCGGAGCAGCAGCGCCGCCAGGATGTCGACCTTGACGATGCTCGCCGTGTCGTAGGCGCCGTCGCCGTACCTCGCGCTCTCGCCGGAGTCCAGGCTGAGCACCGCCACCGAAACCTCCGCGGTGTCTTCCGCGCCCACGGCCTCCAAGGCGTCGGCCAGCACCGCGTCATGGTCCACCGTCGGCTGCGCCACCGGTTCCACTGATGCCTCCTCGATCGCCGGGGCCGAGGGGGAGGCCGACGGCGTCGGCGCCGACGATACGGCGCCCCCACCGGAATGCGCCTGCGCCTTGACGTACACGGTCCCGCCCGCCGTACCGCCGACGACGGCGACGGAGGCGAGCGCGGTGTACAGCCAGGGGCGGCGCCGGGGAGGACGGGAGCGGGGGGCGGCTCTGGAAGAGTCCATGCCCGCGATGCTCGGGGCGGCGACTGTGCGGGCTGTTAGACGGATGTTAGATGTGTGTCAGAGATATCTGAGAAAGCGGTGAAGGGCGTCACGAACAGATTTCCGGGCCCGCACAAGCGCAGCAGTATCCCCCCTATAGGGTCGGTGACCGTGGCGAACAAGAACATTCCCGACTCCGGCTTCTCCGACGACGACGGCTCCGCCGACCCCCGGCTGAGCGCGGCGCTCGCCGCCTGGGCCGAGGACCGCTCCGCCGAGGGACCCGTCCTGGAGGCGCTCAAGGGCGCCCGGCTGCTCGTCCCCGTCGTGGCCGTGCTCGGCGAGGTGGAGGAGGACGAGAACGGCTTGCGCCGCGAGAAGACCAGCGACATGGCCGTACCGACCCTGAAGGCCGGCAGCCGCGTCGCCCTGCCCGCCTTCACCTCCACCGAGTCGCTGGCCCGCTGGGACCCGGCGGCCCGCCCCGTCGCCGTACCCCTGCACCAGGCCCTCCAGGCCGCCGCGCACGAGAAGGCCGACACGATCGTGCTGGACATGGCCGGACCCGTGCCGTACGAGCTGACCGGGCCCGCGCTGCTCGCGCTCGCCGAGGGGCGTACGACGGCCGACCCGCTCGCCGACCCGGCCGTCGTCGAGGCCGTCCGCGGTGCCGTGGCCGCCGAGCCCGCCGTGCTGCGCGCCCACCTCGGACCGGGGCAGGCCGACGGCACCCTCGTGCTCGTACTGGACCCGGCCACGCCACCCGCCGAGGCCGCGCGGGCGGTCGCACAGCGCCTCGCCGCCGACGACACGCTACGGGCCCGCCTGGTGCGCGGCCTCGACCTGGCCCTGCTGCCGGCCGGGGTGACGCCGCCGGGCGAGCCCCTGTACGTACGCCCGTGAATCAGCCGTAGATCGGGCCCGTGTACTTCTCGCCCGGTCCCTGGCCCGGCTCGTCCGGGACGAGCGACGCCTCGCGGAACGCCAGTTGCAGCGACTTCAGACCGTCGCGCAGCGGCGCCGCGTGGAAGGAGCTGATCTCGGTCGCGCTCGCGTCCAGCAGCCCGGCGAGGGCGTGCACCAGCTTGCGGGCCTCGTCCAGGTCCTTGTACTTGTCGCCCTCCTCGGTCAGCCCGAGCTTCACGGCGGCGGCGCTCATCAGATTGACGGCGACCGTCACGATCACCTCGACCGCCGGGACCTCCGCGATGTCGCGGGTCATCTCGTCGAAGTCGGGCTGCTCGGGGGAGCCGGAGGGGGAGGTTTCACTCATGCAGGACACGATAGGTGCCCCACGGAGCATCGCCCCATTCGGTCTCGGTTAGCCCTTCCCGGACCGAGCTGCTAACCTTGTGTAACGACCGGCCGGACGCGCCATGAAGTACGCAGCGTGCTCGGCCCACAAGTGGAGGCTCCGATCTCCCACCTGACCGTCCTCCGGGACGGCGGGTCACCCGGTCAGGCGGCCACCATCGTTCCGTACGGACGATGGAGTCGCCCGAAAGCGCGCCCCGCGATCATCGCGGCGGTGCTCCGGTAGCAATGGAGCCCCGCCTGTGATCGTCCGGGGCATTTTTTGTGCGTCGGCGCGGTTAGGTCTTACGAACACAGACATACGCGGCCGTCCGCCAGATGGCCGTGTGGTGCTAACCGAGGAGGATCCATCAGCGCCGAGCCCCGCATCAACGACCGGATTCGCGTTCCCGAGGTGCGACTTGTCGGTCCCAGTGGCGAGCAGGTGGGCATCGTCCCCCTGGCCAAGGCACTGGAGCTTGCGCAGGAGTACGACCTGGACCTGGTCGAGGTCGCGGCGAACGCCCGTCCGCCCGTGTGCAAGCTCATGGACTACGGGAAGTTCAAGTACGAGTCGGCCATGAAGGCCCGTGAGGCGCGCAAGAACCAGGCGCACACGGTCATCAAGGAGATGAAGCTCCGGCCGAAGATCGACCCGCACGACTATGACACCAAGAAGGGTCACGTCGTCCGGTTCCTCAAGCAGGGCGACAAGGTCAAGATCACGATCATGTTCCGTGGTCGCGAGCAGTCCCGGCCCGAGCTGGGCTACCGACTGCTGCAGCGGCTCGCGGAGGACGTCCAGGACCTCGGTTTCGTCGAGTCGAACCCGAAGCAGGACGGCCGAAACATGATCATGGTTCTCGGTCCGCACAAGAAGAAGACCGAGGCGATGGCCGAGGCTCGCCAGGCGCAGGAAGCCCGCAAGGCCGAGGCGAAGGCCAACCCCGGCAAGTCGCAGAACGCCGCGGAGTCCGAAAACGCCTTGGAAGACGTCGAGGCTCCGGCCGAGGCATCCGCCGACGCGTGATCCCGGGGGACGCAAGTCCCCAGGACGTAACCGATACAAGAGCGACGCTCCACCGTGCCCGGTTTCACGACCGGGCATCGGAGCGCCACCGACGAGGAGAGAACGGCGCTATGCCGAAGAACAAGTCGCACAGCGGTTCCAGGAAGCGCTTCAAGGTCACCGGCTCCGGCAAGGTGCTCCGTGAGCGCGCCGGCAAGCGCCACTATCTCGAGCACAAGTCGTCCCGTCTGACGCGTCGCCTCACCGGCAACGCCGAGATGGCCCCGGGCGACGCCAAGAAGATCAAGAAGCTTCTCGGCAAGTGACATCCGGCGCGCATCTCGCGCCCGATCTCTGACCGGGACCCAATCGTTTCCGGGCCGCGTGAGTCCAACCGCGGCCCCGCTACAAGGAGTTAAAAGTGGCACGCGTCAAGCGGGCAGTCAACGCCCACAAGAAGCGCCGGGCGATCCTCGAGCAGGCCTCCGGCTACCGCGGTCAGCGTTCGCGCCTGTACCGCAAGGCCAAGGAGCAGGTCACCCACTCGCTGGTCTACAACTACAACGACCGCAAGAAGCGCAAGGGTGACTTCCGCCAGCTGTGGATCCAGCGCATCAACGCCGCGGCCCGCGCCAACGGCATCACGTACAACCGCTTCATCCAGGGGCTGAAGGCCGCGAACGTCGAGGTCGACCGCAAGATCCTGGCCGAGCTGGCCGTCAACGACGCGAACGCCTTCGCGGCGCTCGTCGAGGTCGCGCAGAAGGCGCTGCCGAGCGATGTGAACGCGCCGAAGGCTGCGTGACACCGGCGCCGGCCCTGAGCCGACGTGACTGGACGGACCCGTGGGATCGCCTGCGGGTCCGTTGTGCTGCGTGGTGCGGGCCTCGGCACCGCCGTAATCCGTCGTCGAGGTGATCGCCGTCGCGGCGGAGAGTTGTTACCGAAGGTGAGTTGCATGGCCCCTGTCACCCCCGAGCTGATCTCCCCCCGTTCCCCCCGCGTCCTGGCCGCCCGACGGCTCGCCAAGCGGAACTTCCGGGGCAAGGAGCGGCTGTTTCTCGCGGAGGGGCCGCAGGCCGTGCGGGAGGCCGCGGCGCACGCGTCCACGTTGGTCGAGCTCTTCGCCACACTGGACGCCGCGGAGCGGTACGCCGACATCATCGGTGAGGCCCGCGCTGCCGGGGCCCGGGTGCATCTCGCCGACGAGCAGGTCATCGCCGGCATCTCCACCACCGTCACCCCGCAGGGACTCGTGGGGATCTGCCGGTTCCTCGACACGCCCTTCGATGAGATCCTCGCGGCCCGCCCCAAGCTCGTCGCCGTGCTCGCGAACGTACGGGATCCCGGGAACGCCGGCACCGTCCTGCGATGCGCCGACGCGGCCGGTGCCGAGGCCGTCGTACTGACCGATGCCTCGGTCGATCTCTACAACCCCAAGGCCGTACGCGCCTCCGTGGGCTCGCTGTTCCACCTTCCCGTCGCCGTGGGCGTCCCCGTGGAGGAGGCGGTCGCGGGGCTCAAGGGAGTCGGCACCCGCGTCCTCGCCGCCGACGGGGCCGGGACCGACGATCTCGACGACGAGCTCGACAAGGGGACCATGGGCGGGCCGACCGCGTGGGTGTTCGGGAACGAGGCCTGGGGGCTCCCGGAGGAGACCCGTACGCTCGCGGACGCCGTCGTACGCGTCCCGATCCACGGGAAGGCCGAGAGCCTGAACCTCGCCACCGCCGCCGCCGTATGTCTCTATGCGTCAGCCCGTGCACAGCGCGCCTCCGGAGGGTGCCGCACCGTCACCGACAGCTAAGGCCCTGCCGTCGGATTCCCGCCCGCCCTTCGGGCGGACGACGGGAATCCGACGGCAGGGCCTAGTAGGGTGACCAGCTCGGGGGCCCTGCGCCGTCTGAGAGGTGGGGTACGGGGATGAGTGTCGGCACGAGCAGCGCACCGGGAGCACGAGACGTACGGTGCCCGCCCGCGTCCCGGCCCGGTGATCTCTCCGAGCTCGGCATCGACCCCGACCAACTGCCCGACGGCCTCGTCGTCGCGGACGAGCACGGACGGGTGATCTGCTTCAACGCCGCCGCGGCCAGGATCACCGCCCTCCCCGCCGAGGAAGCCCTCGGACAGCGGCTGGAGAAGGCCCTGCCGTTAGAGGACCTGGAGGGGCGGCGCTGGTGGCAGCTGACCGATCCGTACGGCGGGCTCGCCATCCGGGTCGGACAGCCCGAGCGCAATCTGCTCCTCCCCGGCGGGCGGGAGGTGCTCGTCTCCGCGAAATACGTGCGGACACGGCCCACCGGGCCCGTCGCCCGTGTCGTCGTCTCCCTGCGCGACACCGAGGCCCGCCGCCGCACCGAGCGCAGCCACGCCGAGCTGATCGCGACGGTGGCCCACGAACTGCGTTCGCCCCTCACCTCCGTCAAGGGTTTCACCGCGACCCTCCTCGCCAAGTGGGAACGGTTCACCGACGACCAGAAGCGGCTGATGCTGGAGACCGTCGACGCGGACGCCGACCGGGTCACCCGGCTCATCGCCGAGCTGCTGGACATCTCCCGGATCGACTCCGGGCGGCTCGAGGTGCGCCGCCAGCCCGTCGACATCGGCGCCGCCGTCGGACGGCACATCCAGGCGTACGTCGCGGCCGGCCTGCCCGCCGACCGGTTCCTGCTGCGTATCGAGCAGCCCCTGCCCGCTCTGTGGGCCGACCCCGACAAGATCGACCAGGTGCTCAGCAACCTGCTGGAAAATGCCGTGCGGCACGGTGAGGGAACGGTCACCATTGACATCACGGCCACGGCGTCCCCGCGCGAAGGCGAGAACGTCGACAACACAGCCACGTCGGTCACGGTGAGCGACGAGGGGCCCGGCATCCCGGAGGAGTCCATGAACCGCGTCTTCACCCGCTTCTGGCGGGGCAGCAAGCGCGGTGGCACCGGCCTCGGGCTCTACATCGTCAAGGGCATCGTCGAGGCCCACGGCGGCACCATCACGGTCGGCCGCGCCACCGGCGGCGGCGCCGAGTTCCGATTTACGTTGCCCGTGAGCACTCCGGCATATCTGACCTGAGCAGCCCGCGGGCGCATTCGTATACCTCCACCCCGTTAGACTCGGCCTTTGGCACCCTTGTGTCCCAAAAACCGTGACGATCTGTCCACGAGTCGGTGACGGGGACCTTCAGCCAGCCAATCGGAAGCACGGGAAGAGATGTCGGCACCGAATAAGTCGTACGACCCTGTAGAGGTCGAGGCCTTGAAACCGGAAGAGATCGAGCGCATGCGGGACGAGGCGCTCGCCGCCTTCGCCGCCGCGGACTCCCTCGACGCGCTCCAGGAGGCCAAGGTCGCCCACACCGGCGGCACCTCCCCGCTGGCCCTCGCCAACCGCGAGATCGGCGCGCTGCCCCCGCACGCCAAGGCCGAGGCCGGCAAGCGCGTGGGCCAGGCCCGCGGCGCCGTGAACAAGGCCCTGGCCGCCCGCCAGGCCGAGCTGGAGGCCGAGCGCGACCAGCGGGTGCTGGTCGAGGAGGCGGTGGACGTCACGCTGCCGTACGACCGGGTACCGGCCGGCGCCCGCCACCCGCTGACCACCCTCTCGGAGCGCATCGAGGACATCTTCGTGGCCATGGGCTACGAGGTGGCCGAGGGCCCCGAGGTCGAGGCCGAGTGGTTCAACTTCGACGCGCTGAACATCGGCCCGGACCACCCGGCCCGCGGCGAGCACGACACGTTCTTCGTACAGGGCGCTCAGGGCGGCACCGAGTCCGGTGCCGTGCTGCGCACCCACACCTCGCCGGTGCAGATCCGCTCCCTGCTCGACCGCGAGCTGCCGGTCTACGCGATCTGCCCCGGCCGCGTGTACCGCACCGACGAGCTGGACGCCACGCACACCCCGGTCTTCCACCAGGTCGAGCTGATCGCCGTCGACGAGGGCCTGACCATGGCCGACCTCAAGGGCACCCTGGACCACATGGTCCAGTCCCTGTTCGGCGAGGGTATGAAGACGCGGCTCAGGCCTAACTTCTTCCCGTTCACCGAGCCGTCCGCCGAGATGGACATGGTGTGCTACGTCTGCCGCGGCGAGTCCGTCGGCAACCCCGACCGGCCCTGCCGTACCTGCTCGTCCGAAGGCTGGATCGAGCTCGGGGGCTGCGGCATGGTCAACCCGCGGGTGCTCACCGCCTGCGGCGTCGACCCGGAGAAGTACAGCGGCTTCGCCTTCGGGTTCGGCATCGAGCGGATGCTGATGTTCCGCCACAACGTCGATGACATGCGAGACATGGTCGAGGGTGACGTCCGGTTCACCCGGCCGTTCGGGATGGAGATCTGATGCGGGTCCCGCTTTCTTGGCTGCGGGAGTACGTCGACCTGCCGGCGACTGAAACCGGGCGCGACGTCCAGGCCAAGCTCGTTTCGGCCGGTCTGGAGGTCGAGACCGTCGAGCACCTCGGCCACGACCTCAAGGGGCCGCTCGTGGTCGGCCAGGTGCTGACCATCGAGGAGCTGGAGGGCTTCAAGAAGCCGATCCGCTTCTGCACCGTCGACGTAGGCCAGGCCAACGGCACCGGCGAGCCCCAGGAGATCGTCTGCGGCGCCCGCAACTTCGCCGTCGGCGACAAGGTCGTCGTGGTCCTGCCCGGCGCCACCCTGCCGGGCGGCTTCTCGATCTCCGCGCGCAAGACCTACGGCAAGACGTCCCACGGCATGATCTGCTCCAGCGACGAGCTGGGCATGGGCGACGACGGCACCAAGGGCATCATCGTGCTGCCGCCGGAGGCCGAGGTCGGCAAGGACGCCATCGAACTCCTCGAACTGGTCGACGAGGTCCTGGACATCGCCGTCACCGCCAACCGCGGCGACTGCCTGTCCATCCGCGGCGTCGCCCGCGAGGCGGCCATCGCCTACGGCCTTCCGCTGCGCGACCCGGCCCTGCTCGACGTGCCCGGCCCGAACGCCTTCGGCTACCCGGTGCGGGTCGCCGACCCGGTCGGCTGCGACCGCTTCACCGCCCGTACGGTCACCGGTCTGAGCCCCGAGGCGCGCTCCCCGATCTGGCTCCAGCGCCGCCTGCAGAAGGTCGGCATGCGCCCGATCTCGCTCGCCGTCGACGTCACCAACTACGTGATGACGGAACTCGGCCAGCCGCTGCACGCCTACGACCGGGGCCTCGTCCAGGGCACGATCGGCGTGCGCCGGGCCGAGCCGGGCGAGAAGCTCACCACCCTCGACGGCGTGGTCCGCACGCTGGACGCCGAGGACCTGGTGATCGCCGACGACCGTGGCCCGATCGGCCTCGCGGGCGTGATGGGCGGCGCGAACACGGAGATCGCCGACCACGACGACGTCGAGAACGCTACGGCGGACGTCGTGATCGAGGCGGCACACTTCAACGCCGTCTCCATCGCCCGTACGGCCCGCCGCCACAAGCTGTCCTCCGAGGCCTCCCGCCGCTTCGAGCGCGGCGTCGACCCGCAGGCCGCGGCCGCCGCCGCCCAGCGCACCGTCGACCTGCTGGTGCTGCTCGCGGGCGGCACCGCCGAGGCCGGCGTCACCGAGGTCATCGCGCCGTCCGCGCCGCACACCATCACCGTCCCCGCCGACCACCCGGACAAGGTCGCGGGTGTCACGTACGGCCGGGAGACCGTCGTACGACGTCTTCAGGAGATCGGCTGCGACGTGTACGGGCAGGACGAGCTGCTCGTCACCGTGCCGTCCTGGCGGCCCGACCTCCTCGAGGTCAACGACCTGGCCGAAGAGGTCATCCGCCTGGAGGGCTACGAGAACCTGCCCTCCACCCTGCCCAAGCCGCCGTCCGGCCGTGGCCTCACCCACCGGCAGCGGCTGCACCGCCGCGTCGGCCGGGCCCTGGCCGGGGCCGGGTACGTCGAGGCGCCGAACTACCCGTTCGTCAGCGAGCAGGTCTTCGATCAGCTGGGCCTGGCGGCCGACGACCCGGCCCGCCGTGTCGTGAAGCTGACCAACCCGCTCAACGACGAGGAGCCGGCGCTGCGTACGTCGCTGCTGCCGGGCCTGCTGGGTGCCCTGCGGCGCAACGACGGCCGGGGCTCGCACGACTTGGCGTTGTTCGAGACCGGGCTGGTCTTCCTGCCGCGTGCGGAGCAGCGCGTCGCTGTCGCTCTGCCCGTCGACCGGCGACCCACCGAAGAGGAGATCGCGGAGCTGAACGCCGCGCTGCCGGAGCAGCCGCGCCACGTCGCCGTTGTCCTCGCCGGTGCCCGTGAGCAGGCCGGCTGGTGGGGCAAGGGGCGTGCGGGCGACTGGGCCGACGCGGTGGAGGCGGCGCGGGTGGTGGCCCGTGAGGCCGGTGCGGAGCTGGTCGTCCGCAGCGGGCAGTACGGGCCTTGGCACCCGGGTCGGTGCGCCGAGCTGGCGGTCATCGCGGACGGTGTCGAGCGGGTCGTCGGGCATGCGGGTGAGCTGCACCCGCGGGTGCTGAAGTCGCTGGGGCTGCCCGCGCGTACCTGTGCGATGGAGCTCGATCTGGACGCGCTGGAGCGGGTGGGGGACGGTACGCCGCAGGCGCCGAGCATCTCCACGTTCCCCGTTGCCACGCAGGATGTCGCCCTCGTGGTCGAGAAGTTCGTGCCGCATGCCGATGTGGAGGCCGCGCTGCGTGAGGGCGCGGGTGAACTGCTGGAGGGCATCCGGCTGTTCGACGTGTACGAGAACGAGGAGCAGCTGGGGGAGGGGCGGAAGTCTCTTGCCTATGCGTTGCGGTTCCGGGCGGCTGATCGGACTCTGACCGTGGATGAGGCCTCTGCGGCTCGGGACGCGGCGGTTGCGCTTGCGGGGGAGCGCACGGGGGCGGTGCTGCGGAGCTAGGCCCTGTCGTCAAATTCCCGTCGTCCGCCCGAAGGGCGGGCCCTGCGGCGTCAGGTGCGTGCTCTCGGCGTGCCGGGCGCAGGCCCTCGTACTGGTTGTACGTGGGTCTGTGCCCGGTGCGGCGAGTGGGGGCACCTCCCACGCCTTTAAGGCAGTGGGGGAGCGTGCATGGCGTCGCAGGGCAGGCGGGAATTTGACGACAGGGCCTAGGGGCGTTGCGGTCACCTCACTCAATAGGGTGACTTCTCCCAGTGATTGGCCCTTTCTGGGCATCTGGTCGACAGAATCGGACCGGCCTTTCGAGGTCGGTCCGATTGCGCTGTCAGGGCCTAATTGGGGGGCCATCGGCATGATCCGCATCAAAGCTGGGGTTCCCCGCAGGGCTGGGCGGCCCCGGACGGATACACGGGCGCCCGGTCATCGGGGCCTTCCCTCATGGCTTCGAGGCACCTCTCGGCCCCGTCGCCGGCGGCTGCGGCGGGCCCTCGCGCTGGGGCTGCCCACCGCCTGGGGCGCCGTCGCCGTCACCTACAAGCTGGCCTGTCCGCTCGCCCAGCAGAACGGCCTCGGGGCCCGCGCGGTCTCCAGCGCCGTCTTCTTCGCCGTCGGCACCGGGCTGATCTGCTACGTCCGGCACGGTCTGCTGCGTGAGCTCAGGAAGGCCCGTCAGGTCGCGGACGCCGCCCAGAGCGTGCTGCTCCGGCCGCTGCCCCCGCGCGTCGACGGCCTCAACCTCGCCGCCGCCCAGCTGTCCGCGGACCACGGCGCCACCATCGGCGGTGACCTGTACGACGTGGTCGCCACCGAGCACGGCGTCCGGGTCGTGATGGGCGACGCACGCGGGCACGGCCTCACCGCCATCGCTACGGCGGCCGCCGTCCTGGGCAGCTTCCGCGAGGCCGCGCACGACGAGGCGGAACTCGACGGTGTGCTGCGCCGGTTGGAACGCGCCCTGGCCCGGCACCTGCGCGAACGGGCGCGCGCGGAACATCCCTCGGCCGGGCCGGAGCCCGAGAACCCGGTCGCCGAGGAGTTCGTCACCGTACTGCTGCTGGACATCGACCGGGACGGGGAGGTCCGCGCCCTCAACTGCGGCCATCCGTGGCCGTATCTGCTCAGCGGCACGAGGGTGGAGCCTCTCGCGAATGCGGAGCCTCACCCGCCCCTCGGCTTGTTCCCTCTTCCGCACGACCTGCCGCCCGTGCGGTGTGGCCACCTGATGCCGGGCGAGACCCTGGTCCTGCACACGGACGGTGCCGAGGACGCGAGGGACGCGCGTGGCCGGTTCTTTTCCCTGCACACAGCCCTGTCCGAGGCCGTACGCGACAACCTTGTCGCAGGCCCACGGGTCGTATTGGGTTCGATCTTCACGGCACTACTGCGTCACACGGGCGGCACACCAGCGGACGACATCGCCCTACTGGTACTCAGCAACGACCGGCAAGGCAGACGTCCCTCAGGGGCGCGGGGCAGTGACACGTGCGGCTCCGCCGCGGGGGCGCGACCAGCCACAACGAATCCGCAGCCGACAACGCACCTTTAACGGCACGGCGATTAGGTCCCGGCGTTGGCTAGCGCAGCGCCCGGGCCGCCGCACTGTACGAGGGGGAGCCGGCGGCCCGGCCGGCCTCTTGCGAGGCATTTCAGTCAACCGGCTGGCAACTCTCCGCAACAGTGCGCACACAGCGCGGATTCGAGTACTCCGTTCACACCCCGTGTGAAGGCGGACCCACTACTCTGTCGGCACCGAGCCACCGGGGGGCCTCCCATGCAGCCCAACACTCTGCTCGACGCGATCCTGGACGAGGCGGGTATCTCGCACGCCGGCCTCGCCGCCCATGTGAACCAGGCGGGGCGGGCACGTGGTCTCGCGCTCAGATACGAACACACCGCCGTGGCACGGTGGTTGAAGGGCCAACGCCCCCGCGGCCAAGTGCCCGACCTGATCTGCGAGGTGCTCGCCGCCCGGCTGCAACGCCCCGTCACCCTCGACGACATCGGCCTCGGCGTGCCCGGCGAGCCCTCCAGCCCGCACGGCACGTCGCTGTCCGGCTTCGTCGAGCGGGCCACCGCCCTGTGGCGCTCCGACGAGCAGCAGCGCCCGCACATCCTGGGCGCGCCCGCGGTCACCGGCACGCCCGCCGTCATGCCCGTGTGGGAGTGGGAGAACCCGCCCGAGGACGTCGACGTCTCACGTGGCGGCCGGCAGCGGGTCACCCCCGCCGACATCGAGATGCTGCGCGCGGCCCGTACCCACTACGAGCAGATGTACCGCAAGGCCGGCGGCATAGCGACCCGCACCCGGATCGTCGGCTTCCTCAACGCCGAGGCCGCCCCGCTGCTGCGCGGCAGCTACACCGACGAGACGGGGCGCCAACTGCACCGGGCCACGGGTGGGTTGGTGGCCGTCGCCGGGATCTGCGCGTACGACTCCGACGCGCACGGCCTCGCCCAGCGCTACTTCCACCAGGCCCTCCGGCTGGCGAAGGCCAGCGGGGACCGGGGACTGGGGGCGTACGTGATCGCGCTCCTGGTCAACCAGTCGCTGTTCATGCGGGAGTACCGCCAGGCCGTCGCCTTCGCCGAGGCCGCGCTGCGCGCCGCGGGCAAGCACATCACCCCCGCCCTCGCCTCCGACCTGTACGCGATGCAGGCGAAGGCGTACGCACACCTCGGCGACGGCACGAGCGCACTGTCGTGCATCCGGCGGGCCGAGCAGGCCGCCGAACGCATCCGGCGCGGATACGAGCCCGACGAGACGGGCTATGTCCAGCCGGGACTGGTCAACGTCCAGGTGGCGGAGGCGCTGTTGAGCCTCGGCGAGCTCGCGGCGGCCCGGGAGCACGCCATGGCCGCCGTCGACAACCCCGCCCACGACCGGGGCCGGGTGCACCGGCTCGCCATGCTCAGCACCATCGAACTGCGCCAGGGCAACGCCGACAAGGCGGTGGCCATCGCGGTGCAGATGGCCGAGCAGGCCAGGGGGATGGAGTCCCAGCGCCTGCGCGACAGACTCCGGGCGGTCCGCGAACACCTCGTACGCAGCGGGTGCGCGGGCACGTCCGAGGCGGCCGAACTCATCGACGGGGCCCTGCGCGTACCGCTGTAGACCGGCGCCCGCCCCCGACACCGCTTCGTCCCTGCTGCGATATTGCCACTTACTCGACGGAAGGTGGCAGGACCGTGCAGTGGACGAAACAGAACGAACAAACTGTGTATGAAAACCGCTGGTTCACCGTCAACCTGGCAGATGTGGAGCTGCCCGACGGCCGGCACCTGGACCACTTCCTCATACGGCTGCGGCCGGTCGCCGTGGCCACGGTGGTGAACGCGGCCAACGAAGTCCTCCTCCTGTGGCGCCACCGCTTCATCACCGACAGCTGGGGGTGGGAACTCGCGGCGGGCGTCGTCGAGGACGGCGAGGACATCGCCCGCGCGGCCGCCAGGGAACTCGAGGAAGAGACCGGCTGGCGGCCGGGACCCCTGCACCACCTGATGAGCGTGGAGCCGTCCAACGGGCTCACCGACGCCCGGCACCACATCTACTGGGCCGACGAGGGCGAGTACGTCGGACACCCCGTGGACGACTTCGAGTCGGACCGCCGGGAATGGGTCCCCCTCAAACTCGTTCCCGACATGGTCGCCCGCGGCGAGGTCCCGGCCGCGAACATGGCGGCCGCGTTACTGCTGCTGCATCATCTCCGGCTCGGGCAGGACGCCATGCCCTGATTCCCCCACCGGCGTCCTGGTCCACAGGTCCTTCAGCGGCCCAGGGCCTGCCAGATCGTCACGACGAGCGCGCCCACGGCGGTGAGTACCGCGACCGCGGGCAGCGGCCAGCGGGCGTGCTCCAGGGCGACGACCCGGGTGCTCAGGTCGTCGAGTTCCTTGTCCGTCTCTTCGGTGCGGTGGTTGAGCAGAGCCAGCCCTCCTTCGACGCGCGCGTACGCGACATCGAGGCGGCGCCGTAACTCTGCGAGTTCTCCATGGACCACGGGATGTTCGGGGTCGGCGGTCACGAGTCCGCTCCTTTCCGTAGTCGATCCCATCCCTTGCATGCGCATGAAGAGTCAACTCGCCTGGTGGGCACGTGGGGAGAGTGTGCGAGGGGCATATGCGAGCCCAGCGCGCACACGGTGTGTGAACGCCGTGGGCCCGGCACCTTCTCCGGTGCCGGGCCCGCGCGATGGCTGGATTCTGACCGTCTGTGATCAGCCGTAGGTGTAGAAGCCCGAGCCGGACTTCCGGCCCAGCCGGCCGGCGTCGACCATGCGCTGGAGCAGCGGGGGAGCGGCGTACAGCGGCTCCTTGTACTCCTCGTACATCGAGTACGCGACCGAGGCAACCGTGTCCAACCCGATCAGGTCGGACAGCTTCAGCGGGCCCATCGGGTGGGCGCAGCCCATCTCCATGCCGTTGTCGATGTCCTCGCGGCTGGCGATGCCCGACTCGAACATCCGGATCGCGGAGAGGAGGTAGGGGATCAGCAGCGCGTTCACCACGAAGCCGGAGCGGTCCTGGGCACGGATCGAGTGCTTGCCGAGCACCTTCTCGGTGAAGACCTGGGCCCGGCTGAGCGTGCCCTCGGAGGTGGTGAGCGCCGGGATCAGCTCGACCAGCTGCTGCACCGGGGCCGGGTTGAAGAAGTGGATGCCGACGACCTGGTCGGGGCGCGAGGTGGCGACCGCCAGCTTGACCAGCGGGATGGAGGAGGTATTGGAGGCGAGGATGGCGTCCGCCCGGGTCACCACCTGGTCGAGCACCTGGAAGATCTCGGTCTTGACCTGCTCGTTCTCGACGACGGCCTCGATCACCAGGTCGCGGTCGGCGAACTCGCCGAGATCGGTGGTGAAAGTCAGGCGCGCCTGCGTCGCGTCGAGCTCCTCTCCGGTGATCTTCCCGCGCTCGGCGGCCTTGGACAGGGAGTTGAACAGCCGGGTCCGGCCTATCTCCAGGGCCTCGCCGGTGGTCTCGGCGACCATCACGTCCAGGCCGGCGCGGGCGCACACCTCGGCGATGCCCGCTCCCATCTGGCCGCAGCCCACCACTCCGACGCGCGCAATGTCTACCGAGATACCGGTCACATCGTCCCTTTCGCTGCTTCTTGGCGGTGGCAGGAGTTCCGTCGTCCGGTTCCTGCTCCGATCGTGCACGTTACCTCTAAGTAGCGATGATCGATCGTCCGGGTCGGGCATCCTTGGGCGCGGAGACGATCCGTGACTGTGCGGATCCATGGCGTAGAGGGGTGTGCAGATGGGGCGACTGTCACGTCGGGCGTTCGCGCTGGCCGCGCTGTCGACTCTCACGACAGCCTCGGGTGCGGCGGCCAGGCCGGAGCATCCACGCAGGGCGACCACCGAGATGCGGGGCGTGTGGCTGGCGACCGTGACCAACCGCGACTGGCCCTCGCAGCCGGGTCTGACGGCGGCCGAGCAGCGCGCCGAGCTGATCGCCCACCTGGACACGGCGGTCCGCAACCGCCTCAACACGGTGATCTTCCAGGTGCGGCCGACGGCGGACGCGCTGTGGCCCTCGCCGTACGAGCCCTGGTCGTCGTATCTCACCGGCACTCAGGGCAGGTCCCCGGGCTGGGACCCGCTCGGTACGGCCGTGGCTCAGGCGCATGCCCGGGGGCTGGAACTGCACGCCTGGTTCAACCCCTACCGCATCGCCATGCACACCGACCCGACGAGGCTCGCCGCCGCGCACCCCGCCCGCACACATCCGCACTGGGTGGTGGCCTACGGCGGCAAGCTCTACTACAACCCCGGGCTGCCCGAGGTTCGCGCCTTCGTGCAGAACGCGATGCTGGACGCGGTGAAGAAGTACCCGGTGGACGCCGTGCACTTCGACGACTACTTCTACCCGTATCCGGTGGCGGGTCAGACCTTCGACGACGACGCGGCCTACGACCGCTACGGCGGCGCCTTCCCGAACCGGGCCGCCTGGCGGCGGGACAACACCGACAAGCTGGTGCAGGAGATGGCGAGGCGCATCCCGGAGATCCGCTCCACCACCCGCTTCGGCATCAGCCCCTTCGGGGTGTGGCGCAACGCGGCCACCGACTCACGCGGCTCGGACACCCGGGCGGGTGTGCAGACGTACGACGATCTGCACGCGGACACGCGGAAATGGGTCCGCGAGGGCTGGATCGACTACATCGTCCCGCAGCTCTACTGGAACATCGGCTCGGCCGCCGCCGACTACGCCAAGCTGCTGCCCTGGTGGGCCGAGGTGGCGCGGGGCAGCAGGACGAAGCTGTACCTGGGTGAGGCCTTGTACAAGGCGGGAGATCCGGCGCAGTCCACGGTCTGGCAGGACCCGGCCGAGCTGTCCCGCCACCTCACCCTGGCCCGCGACTACCCGCAGGCGCGCGGGCACGTCTTCTTCGCCGCCAGGGAAGTGGCGGCGGACCGGATCGGGGCGATGGCGCGGGTGGTCGCCGACCACTACGGGCAGCCGGCGAAGCCCCCGCGCTGAATCACCGGCGGGTTTCCTTTTCCCGGTGCTTGATCTCGGTGTCCGGGCCGGGTGAGCACACGCCCACGTGCCCGTCCTCGAAGCGGACGCGGTACGGGGGGTTGCCCTCCTGGCCGAGTACTTCGACGATCTCGCCGACCTTGTCGTGCTGTCCGACCACCCTGCCGTGCTGGACAAGCTGGTCGCCCACGGTTGCGCGCATCTGTTGGGCCTCCTCACCATGTGCGGGAGCAGCGGTCCGTGGCCTTGAGTTTACGGCGCGGGGGCCCGGTTGGGACCGACGCGTGCGCGCCGCTCAGCTCCGCGCCCGCTGGGTGACGGCGATGCACACGAGCACCGCCGCGGCCGTCACCGGGGCAGCCACCGTCAGGTGCTCGCCGAGCAGCAGCACCGACCACACCAGTGTGAGCAGCGGCTGGGCCAACTGCAACTGGCTGGCCCTCGGGATCCCGATCGCGGCCATGCCCCGGTACCAGAGGACCAGGCCGAGGAACTGGGAGCCCGCCGCGACCCACACCAGCCCGGCCACGCTGTGCGCGGTCAGGCGCACGGGCTCGTACGCCAGTGCCACCGCGGCGGCGGGCACGGCGAGCGGCAGACACAGCACCAGCGCCCAGGCGATGACCTGCCACCCCGGCATGAGCCGGGCCAGCCGGCCGCCCTCCGTGTAGCCGGCCGCGCACACCAGCAGGGCCCCGAAGAGGTACAGGTCGGCGGCGGTGAGGGCACCGCCGCTCTGCTGCACCGCGAAGGCGACCACCGCCGCGGCGCCCACGAGCGCCGCCGTCCAGAACGTACGGGAGGGACGGGTGCCCATGCGCAGCGCGGAGCAGAGCGCGGTCGTCAGCGGCAGCAGGCCGACGACCACGGCGGCGTGCGCGGTGGTCGAGGTCTGCAGGGCGAGCGTGGACAGCAGCGGGAAGCCGACCACGACCCCGGCGGCGACGACCGCGAGGCCCGGCCAGTGCCGGCGGCCGGGCAAGGGGACGCGCAGTGCCAGCAGACAGCCTCCGGCGATCACCGCCGCGAGGACCGTGCGCGCCGCGATCAGGGCCCACGGGCTGAAGCCCTCCAGGCCCCAGGCGGTGGCGGGAAAGGTGAGGGAGAAGGCGACGACGCCGAGGGCGGCCTGGAGGGTGCCGGCGGTCGTCGTCCTGGCCGGGGCGGTGACCGCTATCCGGGTCGGCGCGGTAGCGCTACTCTGTGCTCTCATGCAAGAGCGTAGCAGCGTCGGTGATCTGGCAGAACAGTTGCGAAGGGAGCTGGATCGCTACTCTCCAGGTGGAAAGCTCCCGTCGAGCCGCGCCCTCGTGGAACGGTTCCGGGTGAGCCCGGTGACCGTCTCGCGGGCCCTGGCGCAGTTGGCCGCCGAGGGGCTGGTGGTCACCCGGCCCGGCGCCGGGGCCTTCCGTGCCCGGCAGCGTCCCGCCGCCGCTGCCGTAGGGGACACCTCGTGGCAGGAGGTCACCCTCAGCGCCGACGGCGCCGTCGATCTCGTACCGCGCTCGGTCGACGCCTCCGGCGTCCTGGTCTCCCTCGCCGCCCCGCCGCCCGGGGTGGTCGAGTTCAACGGCGGCTATCTGCACCCGTCGCTGCAACCGGAGCGGGCGATGGCCGCGGCGCTGTCCCGGGCCGGCCGCCGCCCCGGTGCCTGGGGGCGGCCGCCGACGGAGGGGCTGCCGGAGCTGCGGGAGTGGTTCGCGCGCGGCATCGGCGGTGCCATCACGGCCGCCGAGGTGCTGATCACCTCGGGCGGCCAGTCCGCGCTGACCACCGCACTGCGCGCGCTCGCCCCGCCCGGGGCGCCCGTCCTCGTCGAGTCGCCCACCTACCCGGGCATGCTGGCGATCGCCCGCGCGGCCGGACTGCGACCCGTCCCGGTACCGGTGGACACGGACGGCGTGAAACCGGCCCTGCTCGCCGACGCCTTCCGGGCGACCGGCGCCCGGGTCTTCGTCTGCCAGCCGCTCTTCCAGAACCCCACCGGCGCCGTGCTCGCCCCCGACCGGCGCGCGGAGGTGCTCCGCATCGCGCGCGAGGCCGGTGCGTTCGTCATCGAGGACGACTTCGTACGACGGCTCGTGCACGAGAGCGCGGGGCCGCTGCCGCGTCCGCTCGCAGCCGACGACCCCGACGGCGTCGTCGTCCATGTCTGTTCGCTGACCAAGGCCACCTCGCCCAGCTTCCGGGTGAGCGCGCTCGCCGCCCATGGCCCCGTGCTGGAGCGGCTGCGCGCCATCCAGATCGTCGACACCTTCTTCGTCCCCCGGCCGCTCCAGGAGGCGGCGCTCGAACTGGTCGGCTCGCCCGCCTGGCCCCGCCATCTGCGCGCCATCTCCGCGGAGCTGAAGACCCGCCGCGACACGATGACCTCCGCCCTCCGCCTCGACCTCCCCGAACTCTCCCTTCCGCACATCCCCTCGGGCGGCTACCACCTCTGGCTGCGCCTCCCCGACGGCACCGACGAGGTGGCCTTGACGGCCGCCGCCCTCCGCGCCGGCGTCGCGATCACTCCGGGCCGCCCGTACTTCAGCGCCGAACCTTCGGCCGGGCACGTGCGGCTGAGTTTCGCGGCGGTGGCGGGGACGGGGGAGATCGCGGAGGGGGTACGGCGGCTTCGCAGGGCCTGTGACGAGGTGCTCTAGTGCCCCGGCAGGCAACGTTTGCCAGTTGAGGAGCGGCGTCCGGTGCGACCACCAGCGACCAGTCGCCGACGGACGTGGCCTCGGCGAACAGCCGGTAGGGATCGCGTACGGCGTACGACGGTTCGCTCAGCGGCTCCACCCCGGTGGCGCGCACCTCGGGCTCCGCTCCCAGCCGCTGGAGCAGTTCCTCGGCCGTCAGGCCTCGGACCAGCGTGACGCAGAACGCCACCATCAGATGGGCGTACTGCTCCTCGAGCCCTGCGTAGTCGGCCGCGGTCGTCGTAGCAGTCATGCCTTGCAGCATCGCAGCCGCCACTGACAACGCCCCGTGCCCGGCGCCGAAAACCGCTCGACGCCCTCGCCCATGACCTGCGAATCTCCCGGCATGACAGAGACCCCCGCCGTCACGCCCAGCCTCGCCGAAGGCTATGAGATCTCCGCCGATCCCGATCGCATCGACGCCGAGCGTGTGCATCGCTGGCTGTCGACGGACGCGTACTGGGCCATCGGCCGCTCCCGTGAGAAGCAGGACCGGGCGGTCGCAGGGTCGCTCAACTTCGGGGTGTACGAGACGGTCGCGGGGGATCAGGTCGCGTATGCGCGGGTCATCACCGACCGGGCGACCTTCGCGTGGCTGTGCGACGTGTACGTCGACCCGTCCGTGCGGGGCAAAGGGATCGGCACGGCTCTCGTCGAGGCCGTACGGGAGCATCTGCGGCCGTACGGGCTGCGGCGGATCCTGCTCGCCACCCACGACGCGCACGGGGTGTACGAGAAGCTCGGGTTCGCGCCGCTGGAGAAGCCGGACCAGTGGATGGCACTCGTGCTCGATCGGTGAGCCCTGACACACCCCGGGTGGCTCCTGAGCAACACCTCTTGACCTGCGCACTTCCGCGACTCACCATCGCCGCATGCAACTACGGGTCACCTTCGTCGCCGCCGCGCGCAGCTCCCCGCTGCTGGCGGAGCGCTTCGCGGACGACCGTCCGCTGGACCAGGCCGGCTGGGACGAGGTGCAGCGCGTCGCCCAGGACCTGATCCCGCTCGCGGCGGCCGAGTTGCGCTACTGCTCGCCGACTGCGCGCAGCCGCGCCACGGGGGACGCCCTCGGATACTCACCGCTGGTGCAACTCGCCCTGCGGGACTGCGACATGGGGCGCTGGAACGGGCTGACGCTCCGCGAGGCGATGGCCCGCGAACCTGCGGCCGTGGATGCCTGGCTCGCCGACCCGCAGGCCACCCCGCACGGCGGTGAGTCCCTGCGGGCCTTCATCTCCCGCGTCGGCAACTGGCTCGACACCCGGCCCGTCGAGGACGGCGGGCGCATCGTCGCCGTGGCCGAGCCGTCGGTGATCCGCGCGGCCCTGGTGTACGCCGTGAAGGCACCGCCCTCCACGTACTGGAACATCGACGTCCGCCCCCTGTCGACGACCGTCGTCACCGGCCGGGCGGGACGCTGGAACCTCCGCTTCGACGGGGTGTCCGCTCAGCCGTCCCGGGCGTAGCAAGGGTGGGTGCCTGGTCGTGCCGGTCGTGCCGGTCGTGGCGGGGTGGGTGTCGGGTTGTGCGGGTGGTGGCGGGGGGTGTCTGGTGTGCCGTTCGTCGTGGGGGTGACATCCGGTCCTCGTGGTCGTGGCGGGGGTGGTTGCGCGGCCGTGCCGGTCGTGGCAGGAGTGACGTCCGGTCCTCGTGGTCGTGGCGGGGGTGGTTGCGCGGCCGTGCCGGTCGTGGCAGGAGTGACGTCCGGTCCTCGCGGTCGTGGCAGGGATGGCTGCCCGGCCGTCCCCGTCGTAGCAGGGGCGACCGCCCGGCGCTCACGGTCATAGCCGGTATGGCTGCTCAGTCCTCGCGGGCGTACTCGGTGGTCAGGATGAGGTCCTTGGTGGGGCCGCCCACCCGCCACACGGTCCGCCAGTGGTCCCGGTCGCGCACGGTGAACTCGCCCCGGTAGAGGTCCGCCGAGCAGGGATGGTCGGCGAGGTGCCGGCCGGAGGTCAGATCCAGGTCGTGGAAGGGGCGGCCGTCGGCGAAGCGCACGTCCGCGGTGCCCGGTGAGCTTCCGGGCAGGAAGCGCAGCGTGCGCTCGGCGGGACGTGGGACGCCCTGCCAGGTGAAAGTGCCGGACTCGTGGTGCAGCAGCCCGCCTCCGTCCAGTGGGCCGAAAACCGTCGTACCGCTGAAGTGGCCCTGGGCGCCACTCGCCAGATCCCGCACCGATCGCTCCACCCGCCACCTCCCGGCCAGATACGCCAGCACGTCCGGCACCGGCCAGAACTCGCCCATCCCGTTGCGTCCCTCGTCCCATCCGTTGCTGCGCGAACCATTGACGCGTCCCTGTCCCCTACCTATCTTGCCGTTCGATGTGCTGATCATTGTCCGACATGTCGAACAACTGCACTCTCGCAACGCAGCCGCACCCTGACAACTCCCATAACTGAGCCGCGGAGTATCCATGTCACGCACGCGCACCCGCTGGAGACTAGGTCTCACGGCCACCGCCTTACTGGTGGCGGCCGGCCTCGTCCCGGCCCCCGCACACGCCGAGGACGTCACCGACTACGCGATCACCGTCGACCCGAGTGCCCAGGGCGCGAAGATCGACGACACGATGTACGGCGTCTTCTTCGAGGACATCAACCGGGCCGCGGACGGCGGCCTGTACGCCGAGCTCGTGCAGAACCGGTCGTTCGAATACTCCACCGCCGACAACACCTCGTACACGCCCCTCACCTCCTGGACGGTCGACGGCGCCGGCCAGGTCGTGAACGACGACGGGCGGCTCAACGAGCGCAACCGCAACTACCTCTCCCTGGGCGCCGGTTCGTCCGTCACGAACGCCGGCTACAACACCGGCGTCCACGTGGACGAGGGCAAGAAGTACGACTTCTCGGTGTGGGCCCGCGCGGCGAGCGGCACCGCCCTCACCGTCACCCTCCAGGACGCCGACGGCCCGCTGGCCACCGCCCGCAAGGTCACCGTGCGCACGGACGGCTGGGCCAAGTACACCGCCACCTTCACCGCCACCCGCACCAGCTCCACCGGCCGCCTCACCGTCGCCTCCTCCGCCGCGGCGGCCCTGGACATGGTGTCCCTGTTCCCGCGCGACACCTACAAGCACCAGCCGAACGGCCTGCGCAAGGACCTCGCCGAGAAGGTCGAGGCCCTCCACCCGGGCTTCCTGCGCTTCCCCGGCGGCTGTCTGGTCAACACCGGCTCGATGGAGGACTACAGCGAGGCCTCCAACTGGCAGCGTAAGCGCTCCTACCAGTGGAAGGACACCATCGGCCCGGTCGAGGAGCGCGCCACCAACTCCAACTTCTGGGGCTACAACCAGAGTTACGGCCTCGGCTACTACGAGTACTTCCGCTTCGCCGAGGACATCGGCGCGATGCCCCTGCCCGTCGTCCCGGCCCTGGTGACCGGCTGCGGCCAGAACAAGGCCACCGACGACGAGGCGCTGCTCAAGCGGCACATCCAGGACGCCCTCGACCTCATCGAGTTCGCCAACGGACCCGTGACGTCGACCTGGGGCAAGAAGCGCGCACAGATGGGCCACCCCAAGCCCTTCCACCTCACCCACATCGGGGTCGGCAACGAGGAGAACCTGCCGGTCGAGTTCATGGCCCGGTTCAAGCAGTTCCGCGCCGCCATCGAAGCCAAGTACCCCGACATCACCGTCGTCTCCAACTCCGGCCCGGACGACACCGGTCAGACCTTCGACACGGCCTGGCAGCTCAACCGCGAGGCCAAGGTCGACATGGTCGACGAGCACTACTACAACAGCCCGTCGTGGTTCCTGCAGAACAACAACCGCTACGACTCCTACGACAGGAACGGCCCGAAGGTCTTCCTCGGCGAGTACGCCTCACAAGGCAACGCCTTCAAGAACGGCCTCGCCGAAGCCGCGTTCATGACCGGCCTGGAGCGCAACGCCGACATCGTCGAACTCGCCTCCTACGCCCCGCTGTTCGCCAACGAGGACTACGTCCAGTGGAGCCCGGACATGGTGTGGTTCAACAACCACACCTCCTGGAACTCCGCCAACTACGAGGTCCAGAAGCTGTTCATGAACAACGTCGGCGATCGCGTGGTGCCCTCCAAGGCCACCGGCACCCCGTCGCTGCTGGCCCCCATCACCGGCGCCGTCGGCCTGTCCACATGGGCGACCAGCGCGGCGTACGACGACGTGAGGGTGACCGACGCCGACGGGAACCCGCTGCTCACCGACGACTTCTCCGGTGACGCCTCCAAGTGGACCCACACCGGCGGCGGCAGCTGGAGCATCCAGGACGGGCAGTACGTCCAGACCGACGCCGCCGCCGAGAACACCATGGTCTCGGCCGGAGACCCGAACTGGCGCGACTACGACATGCACGTGAAGGCCACCAAGAAGTCCGGCAAGGAGGGCTTCCTCGTCGCCTTCGGCGTCAAGGACACCGGCAACTACTACTGGTGGAACCTGGGCGGCTGGAACAACACCCAGTCCGCCGTCGAACAGGCCGTGGACGGCGGCAAGTCGACGCTCATCTCCAAGGCCGGGTCCATCGAGACGGGCCGCGCCTACGACATCGACATCAAGGTGCGGGGCCGTCAGGTCACCCTTTACCTCGACGGCAAGGAGTGGGGCAGCTTCAAGGACGACAAGCCGGCCGAGCCGTTCCGGCAGGTTGTCACCAAGGACAAGAAGACCGGTGACCTGATCGTCAAGGTCGTCAACGCCCAGTCGTCGGCGGCCCGTACGGCGATCGACCTCGGCGGCGCGAAGGTCGCGTCCAAGGCCAAGGTCACCACGCTGACGGCCGACCCGAACGCGGTCAACAGCGAGACTCAGACGCCGGTCGCCCCGGCCACGTCGACCTTCTCGGGGGTCGCCAGGAAGTTCACGTACACCTTCCCGGCGAACTCCGTCACCTTCCTGCGGATCAAGCAGAGGTAGCCGGTAGCCGTGTGGGCCACCGTCGTCGCGGCGGTGGCCCACACGCGCGACCACAATTCATTAACTCCCGGATAATGTACGGGACGACCTTTGTTCACCCGGCGGTAACGGCCATCGTGCAAAAGGCCTGCGCGTGTATTCGGAATTCACTTCATCTATTTCCGGTGGCGGCACAACCAATCGGAATCAGGGCCCGTCTAAGTCGGCGAATCGACGCCGCGCGCGGGGGTGACCTCCCCGGATGAGACGCCGTGCGTCCCGAATGCTCTGGGGGGCCTGCCGAGTATGGACTGCTCGACCCTGCACATAGCCGTATTCCGAAGCGGCATCGCTCACTGGAACGCACGGTGACGACCGACCAGGGACTGCGGCCCCCCGTACCCGCGCCGGACCTGCCCGCCGATCCGCCGTCCGGCCCCGCGCACGACCGCTCCCGGCGCTTACGCCTGCCGCGCCCGGCCGGACCCAGGCAGGCCGCCGCCCTGCTCGCGGCGCTGGTCACGGTCATCGCGTTCTGCGCCGCAGACGTCGTCGCCCGCAGCTTCCCCTTCGGTCCCCGCACCCGGAGCGTCAACGACCTGGGCAACCAGTACGTGCCGTTCCACGCACACCTGTGGGATCTGCTGCACGGAAAGGCCGACGGCGGTCTCCTCGTCAATTGGCAGTCCGGATTCGGCGCGAGTTTCCTCCCCGATCTCGGTACGTACCTCACCAGCCCGTTCGCTCTGCTCGTGGCGGTGTTTCCGCGGGACGAGATCGACCTCGCGGTGTATGTGATCACCGTGCTGAAGGTCGCGTGCGCCGGCGCCGCCATGGCCTGGCTGCTGCTGAGCCTGCGGCCCGGCCGCTGGTGGGCGGCGGGACTGCTGGGCGCGTCCTACGCCCTGTGCGGCTGGACCGTGGCGAGCGCCGTCTACAACGTGATGTGGCTCGACGGCCTCATCGCCCTGCCGCTGCTGTGCCTGGTCGGCGAATGGATGCTGACCGGACGGCGCCCCGTCCTCGGGGTGTTGGTCGTGGCGGCGGTCTGGATCGCCAACTTCTACACGGCGTACATGGCCACCCTCGCCGCCGGTCTCGTCCTGCTCCTGCGGCTGTGGGTCTCCGGACTCCCGCGGCGCCAGAAGCTCGGCGCGGCGGGCCGGGCCGGCCTGACCGTCGCACTCGGCATCGGCCTGGCCGCACCGCTGGTGGCGGTGGTGTACTTCGGCACCACCCACGCCTCCCCCGGCAGATTCAGGGGCTTCACGCCGGTGGCGACGGAGGACCTGCTGGCCCGCCTGCTGCCGACGACGTACAGCTTCGGTTCCCCGGCCCTCTACGTGGGCACCACGGCGCTGCTGCTCGCCCTCGCCCTGCCCTTCCACCGGGCAGCGCCCCGGCAGGTGCGCACCGGGTGGACCCTGCTGGTGGTCGGGGTGACGCTGTCGATGCAGTGGGGCCCGACCCAACTGCTCTGGCACGCCTTCGCCGCACCGCAGGGCAGTTCGTACCGCCAGGCCTTCGTGCTGTGCGCGCTGCTGGTGATCGCGGCCTGGCACTCGCTCTCGTACGGCCCGCCCGACCGGCGCGCGCTGTGCGCGGCGGGCGCGCTGCTGGCACTCATCGCCGCCCTCGCGAGCCGGAGCGACCTGGTGCGCTCCTTCGCGTGGCCGGTGCTGCTCCTGGCCGCCGTGGGCGCGCTGGCCGGACTGGCCCTGCTGCGCCGCACTGACGGTGAACGTCCCCTCAGCAACGGGCGCCGCAGCGCGCCGGCCGTGCTCGCCGTGGTGCTGCTCCTCGGTACGCAACTCGGGGAGGCCACCGCCACCTCCGCCGTGGCCACCCGGATGCGGCTCGGGCACATGGACGACTACGCGCCCTGGGGGGACCGGCGGCAGCAGCAGGCGGAGGCGATCGCACAGGCCGACGGCTGGCCCCGGTACCGTACCGACCCCGGCCGGGAGCAGACCGTCGGCAACGACCCGCTGCTGGTGGGTGGCCAGGGAGCCCAGTACTACAGCAGCCACACCTCCGACCTGCTCTTCCGCATGCTCACCGCCCTCGGGGGCGGCTGGACCTCGGGCGGCCGCAGTCTGCAGAGCCTGGACAACGCCGTCACGGACGTGATCTTCTCCGTCGGCGCGCGCGTGCACTCCCCGCCGGACCCGCATCAGAACTGGTTCCCGCAGGACGGCAGCCGAGTGACCGTGTCCCGGCAGGCCGTACCACCCCTGGTCACGGTACGACCGTCCGGCGCCTCCGCGCGCACGAACGTTTCTGCCTTCGGGTCCTCGCCGTACCGCAACCAGGAACTGCTGCTGGGCACCCGTGTCTACACCGTGCCCCGCCTCACGGTGCGGACCGGCGCCGGCGGGCGGACGGTCACGGCCCAGTGCCCGGCGGACAGCGAGGTGTACCTGTGGGCGCCGCACTTCGCGGGCACCGCACGGCTCACCGGCGCCTCCGCACGCGGCCTGACCGGGCGGTTCAGGTCCGACCCGGTCAGCAAGATCGCCGCCATGCAGCGGCTCGGCACGGTTCCGGCGTCCGGGCGCCTGCGCATCGAACTGTCCCGCAACGGGACAGGCCCCGTCCCGGACGGCGCGGTCGGCTGCCTGGACACCGCACGGCTGCGCACCGCCGTCGGGCGGCTCAAGGCCACCGGCGCCACCGAGGTGACCGTCTCCGGCGGCACGATCCGGGCGGAACTCCCCGCCGGCAGCACGGGGACCGCCGTCGTCGCGGCCCCCCGGATCGCCGGTTGGCGCTGTGCCGCGGGCGACGCCACCGCCGTACCCGCGGGACAGCACCTCGGACTGATCGCCGTGCCCCTCGACGGCTCCTCGACCAGCGTCACCTGCACGTTCCACCCGCCCGGTCTGCGGCTGGGCACGGCTGCCGGGGGCGTCTCCCTCCTGGCCCTGATCCTGCTGGGCACCCTCACCGCCGTCCGCCGACGGCGCCGATTCCATGCCCGTTCTGTGACGTGATCGGCACAGGCCCGCGGCACGCACACCGCTAGCGTCGGACCCATGATCGTATGGCTCAACGGCACCCACGGCGCAGGCAAGACGACGACCAGCGCACTCGTGCAGCCACTCCTCCCGGATTCAAGGATCTTCGACGCCGAGAAAGTCGGCGAGACACTCATGGACATCTCGCCGGGGCTGCCCGAGACGGACAACTTCCAGCACTGGCCGCCGTGGCGGCCGCTCGTCGTCGAGACCGCCCGCCGCGTACTCGACTACGCCGGCGGCACTCTGGTGATGCCCATGACTGTCCTGGTCGAGCAGTACTGGCGCGAGATCAGCACGGGCCTCGCCCACCATGGCATTCCGGTACGGCACTTCGTCCTCCACGCCGACCAGGACACCCTCCGCGGACGCATCGCGAGTGACACCGTTCTCGGCCCCAACTCCCCATTCCGTCTCAAGTATCTCGAGCCCTACGCCGAGGCGGCCCGCACGTGGCTGCACCACGAGGCCGAGGTCGTCGACACGACGCACCTCACGCCCGCCCAGGCCGCTCTGCAGATCGCGGAGGCCGTCAAGGGCTGAGGCCTGATCCGCCCGCCACGCGTTACCCGGCATGAGGGGAGGTGGGCGGCGTGCCCGACAGCCAGCCGCGTCCGAGTGCGGAGTTCGGCCCGCGCGGGATCAGCCTGGTGTGAAGCGGGTCTCCGTGTGACTGTGCAGCCGATCTGGCGGCTGAGCATCTGACCTGGCGGGTCTGATCAGCTCAGATGGCGGGCAGGGTGGCGGCCCCGTCTCTCTACTGTGCGGTGCGATCTTGCTGCGCCGTACACCATCGACCCAGCGGCCGTGGAGAGCTTGGATACAGGACCCGGATGGCCGCGGCGGTGGACGGCACAGTGGAAAACCGAGAAAGCGGACGTGATCTGCGCGAACGTCACCGAGATCGCCCGGGAACCGGGGGTGAGCCCCGAAGGGCTTCGCGGCTGGGTGAAGCAGGCGGAGATCGACCGGGGCGAGGGGCCCGCGGGCGCGCTGACAGGCGATGAGTGCGACGAACTTCGGTGCCTGCGCCGCGAGTCGGCCGAGGTCAAGAAGGCGAACGAGGTCTTGGCAAGAGCCGCGGCCTTCTTCGGGAAGGAGCTCGTGAACGACCGGATCCGGCGCTGCGGCGAGACCGATGTCCGCGTCCGGGAGGCGGAAACCGAAGCCCTCCGGTGTACCGCGGCGCGAGTGCCCAGGTCTCCCCCGTGTGCTGGACGAAGCCGTGGTCGGCGAGGCGTTGCAGGGTCCGGTGGGTGGTGGCGCGGGAGACCGAGGAGGGACCGACGAGCTCGCTGACCGTCTGATGCCGGTGTGCGTGCAGAGCGCTGATGATCACGAGGGCGGCGCTGCCGAGGTCGTGACGGGCGAAGGCGTCGGGGCCCATCAGATGGCCGAGGACGTTGGAGTCGATGTCGGCCGTCGTGGCCGTCTCAGGGGTGGGCCACTCCTCGAGTGCCGGGTCGGGGGGAATTGAGTGGTCCAAAACCGAGACAGCACAGCAGGGGCACCAGGGCTGGGAGCTTTGCCGTGGTCGAGATACCAGGTCGAGCCCTCCCGGCCGTGGCCGACCCGAGGCCGGCGCAACCAGCCTCCCGGCCTGGCGCGGGGAGCGCGGACGGACCGCGCTGCGCGTGTTGTGTCGTTACATCACTGACCTGTGCACACACCCCGTCACGTATGCAGGTCAGGAGCTGTGCGCGCGCCGTTCAACAGACGCGGCACCCAGCTCGAGAAGGCGCTCCAACGCCGTCGGCGACGAGTGCACGCTCGCGAGTACGAGCGCGATAGCCCCCCATGCGCCGGCGTCGGCGCCTGCCGGGAGCAGCGACGGTACGACCTTTGGCGCACCCCGGGGAGCGAGGGTGTGACGCGCCAGGTCCTCGCGCAGCGGCTCGAGCAGGACGTCACCGGCCGATGCCGTCTGGCCGCCCACGACGACCAGCTCGGGGTTGAGCAGGTTGCAGACGCTTGCCAGTTCGCGACCGACGACACCGCCCACGTCCCTCAGGACATTGCGCACCGCACGGTTGCCTGCGGCGGAGGCGGCCACGATGTCGGAGAGCTTCGCCGAGTCGCCGAGCACGTCGCGCAGACGCCGGCCCACGGCAGATCCGCCCGCCTTCAGCACCAAACATCCTCGATTGCCGCAGCGGCACGCGGGGCCCTCGATATCGATCGAGACATGCCCGAACTCGCCGGCTCCTCCGTCGGCGCCGCGGTGCAACTGGCCGGCGATCACTATGCCGATGGCGAGACCGCTCGAGATGTGCACGTAAATAAGGTTCTCGACGTCGCGGGCGTCGCCCCAGCGGCATTCTGCGAGGGTCTCGAGCCGGACGTTGTTCTCGACCAGGACGGGGACTCCGAGCCGGTTCGACATCACATCGAGCGCGTTCACGCCATGCCAGGGCTGATCGTCGAGCGCGCCATGCACGACGCCTTCGGACGGATCGATCTGGCCGGGCAGGCCGAACCCGACAGCGAGCAGCCGACCACGATGGCCGCCGGCCCGCTCGAGCGCCTCGTCGAGCGCTTCCGTCGCGAGTTCAGCACGACGCTCTCCGTCGTCCGTCGGTGCGAGCTCGCGCTGTGCGGTACCGAGCTCGCCGCCGGCCAGATCATGAACGCGCGCTGCGACGCCATCGAGCGTCAGGTTGACCCCACCGGCCCACGCCGCCGTCGGAGTGAGCATCAGATGTCCGCCGGCGCGACCGTCGACCTCCGGTCCGCGATTGTCGTCGAGCGACTCGACCAGCACGCCGCCCTCGATCAGCTCTCTGGTGATCGTGGTGACCGTGGTACGCGAGAGTTCGACGCGACGAGCGATCTCGGCGCGGTGCAGCGGACCGGCTTCGGCGACTGTGCGAAGAACGGCGGCCGCGTTGGACAGGCGCAGCGTGCGGAGCGAGCCCCCGGGCGAGTACGACGTCATGGTCGCAAGTATCTCGCGCGCCCGACCGACTCGGTCGCACCATGGGCTGGACCCGGATCCGGTTCGGGCTGAGCCCTAAGTGTTCTGTCCCGAGACAGCGACAGTCGGTCGGCCACGCAGGGAATGCCGAGCACGTCCAGCGCGTCGGTGATCCACTCTGCCGTCGCCGTGAACGATGTCGGCCGGTGATCGCCGCCGTGATCGCGCTGGGCAACGGCGAGGTCGGTGAATGCAGTACTCCGATGGGTTCGCGCGGGCCGGGTGGCCATGCGAGGAGGCGTCGAGTTACGCCGTGGGGCCGGATTGGGGAAGTGTGTCAGGGGTGTTGACATACTTGTAGTCAGGCGACCGAGTTCGCCGGCCCATTCGCCGTCATGGACTGCGAGTCGACGCGTGCCCGGTGAAGTGCCGATCGTCCAGTCGTCCGAGGGCGTGACAGAGGGTTCCGACGCGATGACGTGCCCACCGGAGCGGAAAGCATCCGGTGGGCACGTCATGGGCTCGATTCGGCCCTACCTTGTTATCTGACGAACACGAGGTTCCAGCTTTGGTCGAGGTTGCCGTTGGCCAGCTGTTGCACCGCGAGCGCACCTTCGGATGTTGATCCGTCCTTGATGCCGAGCACCTTGGAGCTGTATCGGTTGACCAGCTTGTAGGCGCCATTCGCCGACGTCACCAGTTGCCACTCGTGGTCGGCTGTTCCGTTGTCCGACCACTGCAGGGCTTGCGCGCCGTCAGCGGTCGACATGCCGCTGATGCCGAGCACCTTGCCGGAGTTCACGTTCGTGAGCTCGTAGTTGCCATTGCTCAGCTGGGTGAATGTCCACTCGTGGTCGGCTGTTCCGTTGTCCGACCACTGCAGCGCCTGGGCGCCGTCGGTCTTCAACATATTGCTGATGCCGAGCACCTTGCCGCTCTTGGCGTTCTGGATCTTGTAGACGTGTCCGCTCTGGATCGGGGTTCCGCTGCCCGCGGAGAAGGTGATGTTGCTGGTGTAGCTCCCGATCGCGAATCGTCCGGCGGCGGCATTCGTCACCACGGCTCCATTGACCGTCAGGTTCTCGAAGGCCACGTTCTGGGTCATCCGGGTCGCGTCGTAGCCATAGATGTTGTTGTCGTACTGCAGGTTGCCGTTGTACGAGAAGTTCTTGACGGTGACGCCGTTGATTCCGCGACCGACCGACAAGCCGTATCCCGGATTCTTGTAGGTGATCACGTCCAGGAACTTGCCGACGAGCACGTCCTCCCACCGGATGTCCGTGAGCAGGACGTCCGTCACGAGGTTCGAATCGCTCGCGGTGAGAGAAATCGGTGAGACAGCGGACAGCGGGTTGTGCGTCAGGATGTCCACGTTGGAAATCGTGATCCCGCTGATCGTGTCGGGGGCGTCCGGATTGCCGTGTGTGCCCACGTTGACCGGATGCGCTTTGCCCGGCATGAGGATCGAGTTGGTCACATTGAAGACGTTCGTGCTTCCGAAATACCCAAAGCCGTCACCGCTACGCGAGCCGTAGATCGCGATGCTGTCGTCACCGGTGCGGATGTAGGAGTCGTTGACGTTGATGTTGTTCGACGCCATCGCGTCCACTCCATCGCTCCACTTCCTGTACGCCAGGAGCTTGATGTTGTTGAGGGACACGTTGTTCGAGGATCCGAGGCTGACCCCGTAACCACCGTTGTTCAGGTTGCCGTAACCGTTGACGATGATGCCGTCGACGGTCACGTTCGTCGAGCGATCGATCGAGACCCCCTCGCCGTCGGGGCGGTAGAGGATGCCGCGCCCCCTGATCGTCACGTCGGAGACGTTGTTCGCGATGACGCCGCCCCTGATCACGGCTCCGCCGGCGATGTACAGCGTCTTGCCGCTCGGGACGGTGATGTCGCCGGTGTCGTAGAACCCGGGGCCGTAGTAGACGACGTTCGGATCCGACGCGCTGGGCACGTTGGTCTCCAGCGGGTTGGCGAAGATCATCAGGTCCTGATCGACGTTGTCGTTCACATCAACGACGAGCTTCATCGGCCCCGAGATCGTGAAGGTCGCGGTATTGCCGCTGATCGCCGGTGTGATGCCTTTGGCCGAGGGCTTGACCTTCACCGTCGACACGGCCCCCAGGTTGTGGGTGACGGACAGTTCGACGGGACCGTTGGTGTCGAAGTTGACGAACGAGGCCCACGACGCCCTTGAGGGCCCTCCGACCCGAGTTTGATACTCGTCCAGGTCGATCCAGGTTCCGCCGGGTGTGCGCACCTTGACTGTGAAGTCGGTGCTCAGGGGGTGCCCCGCAGGCGCCGGGTAGGTCGTCAACGTCGTGGCGGCGTGAGCGGGTACCGCGAACATGAGTGACATGAACATCGCTGTCATAAGACACGAGATGAGAGCGGCGAGCCTGCCTCCGCGATGCAAGGACATCTGTACCTCTAATCTGCTACGTAATCCAAGGGCGGATGTGTTCACAGAATGTTTACGTTGGCGGCTCAAAGTAGATCTATGGCAAGAAGTGTGTCAACGGTCCTAACGCATCTAATGCCGTGTCAGGTGACGTCACTTTGTCGCGATATGACGCGATGCTTGTCCTGTTCTGTGCGACGTGTTGCCGTCAGGCTGGTGCGGGTGGCGGCACGAGTACGTGCCCGTGAGACCGACGATGCCGAAGGCAGGCGGCACATCCGAGGCCGCTCCCAGCCCGACTCCGTGCCGCTTGGCCTGATCCGTCGCGGGCGGCGCAGGCTGGATACGGTCGGCATCACGGACCCTGGTGCGTGCCCCTGCTCTGCTGCCTGCTGCACGCCGAGGCTGCCGACCCAGGATGTCCTTCTCCCGCGGCGAGAGGCCCACGAGTTCGGAAGGTACGGCCGGGGTCTGACAAGGTTCCGTGCGCAGCGAGAGCATCAGCCGGGCCGTGGTCGCGGGGTCGAGCATCGACTGGCCCGAGGCCACGGTGCGGACGGCCGAGACGAGGCCGGATCCCTTGATCTGCTTGAGGACGTAGCCGGATGCCCCGGCCATGATCGCGTCGAGGAGGGCCTCCTCGACGTACATGCGCCGACCACACCGCTACCACCGCCGACTCCTGCGCGTGTTCTACCTCTCCGCCCAGATCGCCGCCCGCTTCTGCCCCACCTCAAAGACTTCTACGACCGCAAACGAGCCGAGGGAAAGAGCCACAAGCAGGCAGTCCTCGCCCTCGCGCGCCGACGCCTCGACGTCCTGTGGGCCCTTATACGTGATCAGCGAAACCTTTGAGCCGCAGCCACCTCAGCGCGGTCTCGCCGTGAGTTGATCCCTGTTGATCCGAGACGGCGCGTGCTGCCCGCTGCATGCTGCCTGCTGCCCCAATGCGTCTCAGTTCCTGATGAGAGGTTCGTAGGGGTGCCCCTCCGGCGTGAAGATGAGAACGAAGTTCTCTCCCACCCCAACGGCTGCCTCCCGCAAGCGGGCCAGGACGTCTGCCTGGTCCGGAAGGTCGAGGTCAAGGGCTGCGGCGGCCCGTTCCCTTCGGGCCACGAGATCCGGCATGTCCTCCAGGTACTCGGCCGCGAGCTCGCGACTTTCCTCCTCCGTGAACGCTTGGCAGTCGCGCCACCACGGGGCGACCAGCAGCAGCTGCAGGAGCTCGGGCAGGCCGATCGCAACCAGCGCCGCACTTCCTTCGGAGTCGGCATAGAGGATTGGACGTTCCTCGCCGCCTTCACCGCAGAAGAAGTACGTGCCCCCAGCGCCGTCGCCGGCGAAACCCTCGAGCGCGGCGCACGAGGCGAGGTGGACCTCCTCGACATGGTCGCCGCGGTCCAGGTCGAAGTCGCCCGGCCAGGCGAGAAACCGGGCAGCCTCGTCCTGTTCGCGGACGGCAGTGATCAACGAATCCATGAGCCGCACCCTACGGCTCGCTGGTTGACAAGCATCATTGGGAATCAGTCGCACCGGCGACGCCCTCTGTCCACCCCAGGATTGCATAAACGTGCAGCGATACGTATAGTCATGCCATTCGAGTAGGAGGATGGACATGGTGGTACGCGCGGCGGTGGCCGGAGCGAGCGGATACGCGGGCGGAGAGCTCCTCCGTCTGCTCCTGACGCACCCCGAGGTCGAGATCGGCGCCCTCACCGGCAACTCCAACGCGGGGCAGAAGCTCGGCGCGCTGCAACCGCACCTGCTGCCGCTGGCCGACCGCGTGCTCCAGGAGACCAGTGCCGAGGTCCTCGCCGGACACGAGGTCGTCTTCCTCGCGCTGCCGCACGGGCAGTCCGCCGCCGTCGCCGAGCAGCTCGGCCCGGACGTGCTCGTCGTCGACATGGGCGCCGACTTCCGGCTGCAGGACGCGGCCGACTGGGAGCGGTTCTACGGCTCCCCGCACGCCGGCACCTGGCCGTACGGCCTCCCCGAACTGCCGGACGGCCGCGCCGCGCTGGAGGGGTCCCAGCGCATCGCGGTGCCCGGTTGCTACCCGACCGCCGTCTCGCTCGCCCTCTTCCCGGCGTACGCGGCGGGCCTGGCCCAGCCCGAGGCCGTGATCGTCGCCGCGTCCGGCACGTCCGGCGCGGGCAAGACGCCCAAGCCGAACCTGCTGGGCAGCGAGGTCATGGGCTCCATGTCGCCGTACGGCGTCGGCGGCGTCCACCGGCACACGCCCGAGATGATCCAGAACCTCAGCGGGGCGGCGGGGGAGCGGGTCTCCGTGTCGTTCACGCCGACCCTCGCGCCGATGCCCCGCGGCATCCTCGCCACGTGCAGCGCTTCCGCGAAGGACGGCGTCACCGCCGAGTCCGTCCGCGCCGCCTACGAGAAGGCCTTCGCCGACGAGCCCTTCGTCCACCTCCTCCCCGAGGGGCAGTGGCCCGCCACGGCGTCCGTCTACGGTTCCAACGCCGTTCAGGTGCAGGTCGCGTACGACGCCGCAGCGCACCGCATCATCGCGATCAGCGCCATCGACAACCTGACCAAGGGCACCGCGGGCGGTGCCGTCCAGAGCATGAACATCGCCCTCGGCCTCCCCGAGGAGCTCGGTCTTTCCACGATCGGAGTCGCACCGTGAGCGTCACGGCAGCACAGGGATTCTCGGCGGCCGGAGTCGCCGCCGGAATCAAGGAGAACGGCAACCCGGACCTGGCCCTCGTGGTCAACAACGGGCCCCGCCGCGCCGCCGCGGGCGTCTTCACCTCCAACCGCGTCAAGGCCGCGCCGGTGCTCTGGTCCGAGCAGGTGCTGAGGGGCGGTCAGGTCTCCGCCGTCATCCTCAACTCCGGCGGCGCCAACGCCTGTACGGGCCCCAAGGGCTTCCAGGACACCCACGCGACCGCCGAGAAGGTGGCGGACGTGCTCGGGCACAACGCGGCCGAGGTCGCCGTCGCCTCCACCGGCCTCATCGGCCTCCTGCTCCCGATGGACAAGCTGCTCCCGGGGGTCGAGACGGCGGCGCTGGCCCTGAGTGAGCACGGCGGTGAGAAGGCCGCCATCGCCATCAAGACCACCGACAGCGTCCACAAGACGTCCGTCGTGACGAAGGACGGCTGGACCGTCGGCGGCATGGCCAAGGGCGCGGGCATGCTCGCGCCGGGCCTGGCCACCATGCTGGTCGTCCTCACCACCGACGCCGACCTCGAAGCCGACGTCCTGGACAAGGCGCTGCGCGCCGCCACCAAGGTCACCTTCGACCGCGTCGACTCCGACGGCTGCATGTCCACCAACGACACCGTGCTCCTGCTCGCCTCCGGCGCCTCCGGAGTCACCCCGGAGCACGGGGAGTTCGCCGAGGCCGTGCGGGAGGTCTGCGGCGACCTCGGGCAGCAGCTGATCCGGGACGCCGAGGGCGCCAGCAAGGACATCAAGGTCGAGGTGATCAACGCCGCGACCGAGGACGACGCCGTCGAGGTGGGCCGCTCCATCGCCCGCAACAACCTCCTCAAGTGCGCCATCCACGGTGAGGACCCCAACTGGGGCCGCGTGCTTTCCGCGATCGGCACGACGAGCGCCGCCTTCGAGCCGGACCGGCTGAACGTCGCCATCAACGGCGTCTGGGTGTGCAAGAACGGCGGCGTCGGCGAGGACCGCGAGAAGGTCGACATGCGCTACCGCGAGGTGCACATCGTCGCCGACCTCGCCGCCGGATCCCAGACCGCCACCATCTGGACCAACGACCTCACCGCCGACTACGTCCACGAGAACAGCGCGTACGCCTCATGAGCACTACTCGAAAGCACACCGCGCTCCCCAAGGCCCAGATCCTCATCGAGGCGCTGCCCTGGCTGGTCCGGCACAACGGCAAGACCGTCGTCATCAAGTTCGGCGGCAACGCCATGATCGACGAGGAGCTGAAGGCCGCGTTCGCGCAGGACGTGGTGTTCCTGCACCACGCCGGCCTCAAGCCCGTCGTCGTGCACGGCGGAGGCCCGCAGATCAGCGCCGCCCTCGACCGGCACGGCATCGTCAGCGAGTTCAAGGCGGGGCTCAGGGTCACCACCGAGGACGCCATGGACGTCGTACGGATGGTGCTGGCCGGACAAGTGCAGCGCGAGCTGGTCGGACTGCTCAACCAGCACGGCCCGCTCGCCGTCGGCCTCACCGGCGAGGACGCGCACACCATCACCGCCACCAAGCACCAGCCCGAGATCGACGGCGAGTTGGTCGACATCGGGCGGGTGGGCGAGATCACCGAGATCGACACGGGCGCGATCGACGCCCTGCTCGCCGACGGCCGTATCCCGGTCGTCTCGTCGATCGCCCGAAGCCAGGACGACGGACATGTCTACAACGTCAATGCTGATACGGCGGCTGCGGCACTCGCTGCTGCTCTGGGCGCCGAAACCCTCATGGTCCTCACGGACGTCGAGGGCCTCTACGAGGACTGGCCGAACAGCGACGAGGTGATCAGCCGCCTCACCGCTTCCCAACTGGAGAAGCTGCTGCCGGACCTGTCGTCCGGCATGGTGCCGAAGATGGAGGGCTGCCTGCACGCCGTGCGGGGCGGCGTCACCACCGCCCGCGTCATCGACGGCCGGGTCCAGCACTCGATCCTGCTGGAGATCTTCACCGACGAGGGCATCGGCACGATGGTCGTGCCCGACGAGCAAGAGGGGGATGCCGTATGACCGCCAACGAAGAGCTGACGCAGCGGTGGCAGGGCGCGCTCATGAACAACTACGGCACCCCGCGGCTGCCCCTCGTGCGGGGTGAGGGCGGCAGGGTCTGGGACGCCGACGGCAAGGAGTACGTCGACTTCGTCGGCGGCATCGCGGTCAACGCGCTCGGCCACGCCCACCCCGCGATCGTCGAGGCCGTCAGCAAGCAGATCGCCTCCCTCGGCCACGTCTCCAACCTCTTCATCGCCGAGCCGCCCGTCGCGCTCGCCGAGCGGCTGCTGGAGCTCTTCGGCCGCGACGGCAAGGTGTTCTTCTGCAACTCGGGCGCCGAGGCGAACGAGGGCGCCTTCAAGATCGGCCGGCTGACCGGGCGGACGCACATGGTCGCGACCGAGGGCGGCTTCCACGGCCGCACGATGGGCGCCCTCGCGCTGACCGGCCAGCCCGGCAAGCAGGAGCCGTTCCTGCCGCTGCCCGGTGACGTCACGCACGTTCCGTACGGCGACGCGCAGGCGCTGGCCGCCGCGGTCACCGAGGACACGGCGCTCGTCATCATCGAGCCGGTCCAGGGCGAGAACGGGGCCGTGGTGCCCCCGGTCGGCTACCTGAAGGCGGCCCGGGCGATCACCGCCGCCACCGGTGCGCTGCTGGTCCTGGACGAGGTGCAGACCGGCATCGGCCGGACCGGGCACTGGTTCGAGTACCAGGCCCACGAGGGCGTCCTGCCGGACGTCGTCACGCTCGCCAAGGGCCTCGGCGGCGGGCTCCCGCTGGGCGCCACCATCGCCTTCGGACGGGCCGCCGAGCTGCTCCAGCCGGGCCAGCACGGTACGACCTTCGGCGGCAACCCGATCGCCTGCGCGGCCGGACTCGCCGTCGTCGACACCATCGCCGCCGAGGGCCTGCTGGAGAACGTGAAGCGGCAGGGCGAGAAGCTGCGCGAGGGAATCGAGTCTCTCGGTCACCCGTTGATCGATTATGTCCGGGGCGCCGGCCTGCTCCTGGGTATCGTGCTCACCGAGCCGCTCGCGCCGAAGGCGCAGCAGGCGGCTCAGGACGCCGGGTTCCTGGTGAACGCGCCCGCCCCCGAGGTCGTACGGCTGATGCCGCCGCTGAACCTCGGTGACGAGGAAGTGGACGCGCTTCTTCAGGCGCTGCCCGGCATCCTGGACGTGGCCAAGGGGGAAGGATGATCCGGGGAATGAGACGACGATGAGCCAGGCGCAGGAGCACGAGCAGACCGCGGGGCCTGCCGTACCGCAGACCCGCACCGCGCGGCACCGCCGGATCGTGGACATCCTCAATCGGCAGCCGGTGAGGTCGCAGAGCCAGTTGGCGAAGCTGCTCGCCGACGACGGGTTGAGCGTCACACAGGCGACGCTCTCCCGGGATCTGGACGAGCTGAACGCGGTGAAGATCCGTAACACCGACGGCGACCTGATCTATGCGGTGCCCAGTGAGGGGGGTTTCCGGACCCCTCGGGCACCGTTGGGGGGGTCGGCGAAGGAGGAGCGGATGCGGCGGTTGTCCGCGGAGCTGCTGATCTCTGCGGAGGCTTCTGCCAACCTCGTCGTTCTGCGCACCCCGCCGGGTGCGGCTCAGTTTCTTGCCTCGGCGATTGATCAGGCTGAGCTGCACGACATTTTGGGGACCATCGCTGGTGACGACACGTTGTTGTTGATCAGTCGGGATCCGGTTGGGGGGCAGGCGTTGGCGGATCACTTGTTGAGGCTGGCTCAGAACGGGCACTGAGGGGGATGGTGACTGCCGTACGCCGACTGCGGATTGTGGGTGGCTGGTCGCGCCCACGCGGCGGAGCCGCAAATCGATACAGCCCCGCGCCCCTAAGTACCTCTACTCACCCCAGTCGAGATGCCAGGCCTCCTGTGCACCTCACCTCATCGCCCGCCGTGATCAACAGCGCCTCCACGTCCGGCAGCGACTCCAGCCAGCGCAAGCCCTCCCGCGACCCCATCGCGAAAGCTGCCGTCGCCCAGCAGTCCGCCCAGGTCAGTTGAGGGGCCACCACCGTCACCGCCACGAGGTCGGTGACCGCCGAGCGGCCCGTGCGGGGGTCGACGATGTGCGTGCCCCGCTCGGCCGTACCGGACGTGGCGACGGCCAGTTCGGCCGCGCCCGCCGCTGAGATCACCGCCGCCAGTCCGCCCGGGCGCAACGGGTCCGACACCCCCACCCGCCACGGCCGCTGCGCCCCGGGTACGCCCAGCAGTTGCACGTCCCCGCCGCCGTTGACGCTCACCCCGCTCGCCCCGGCATCCGCCAGCAGCCGGGCCGCCCGTTCGGTGGCCCAGCCCTTGACGATGCCGGTCGGGTCGAGGCGGCCCTCGTAGCGCATGCTGAACCAGCCGTCGCTCGCCCGCTCCGCCTCGGCGCCCAGTTCGAGCGCCTCGGCGACCAGCGGATCGCACTCCTCGACGGTCAGTTCACCGCGGGCCAGCCGGGAGATCTGGCTGTGCTCGCGGTAGGTGCTGAACACCTCGTCGACCCGGTGCAGGTCGGCGACCGCCTCCCGCAGGGCCGCCCGTATCGCGTCGGGATCCCCGCCGCGGACGTCGAAGGAGAAGACCGTCCCCATGACCTCCTCCGCATGACGTACCGCGGCGGGAGCTTGTGCCGAATCGGCCACTGTGTCAGCCACCGGCCTGGTCCAGGGCAGCCTGCAGCGACTCCTTGTACGCGGTGCTGGTGTAGGTGGCCCCGGAGACCGAGTCGATGTCCGCGCTGCCGGCCGCCACGGCCGCCTGGTTCAGCTGGGGTATGGAGAGGGCGGTCTTCTGGTCGCTCTCCCCGCCCTTGGGCGCCTGGACGGCCTCCGCCTTGGTGATCTTCCCGCCGCTGACCGTGATACGGACCTGGACCGGGCCGTACTGGGTCTGGGAGACGGAGCCGGTGACGGTACGGGCGGCCTGGGCGTTGCCCGAGCCCGAGCCCGAGCCCGAGCCCGATCCCTGGTCCTGGGACGCGCCCGACCCGGCCGCGGCCTTCGCCTTGTCCACGGCCGACTGCAGGGACTGCTTGTAGCCGGCGCTGGTGTACGTGGCTCCGGACACCGCGTCGATCTCCGCGCCCTGCGCGGCGACCGCCGCCTGGTTGAGCTTGGGTACGGCGTCGGCGGTGATCTGGTCGCTCTTCCCGCCCTTGGGCGCCTGTACCGTCTCGGCCTTGGTGATCTTGCCGCCCGCGACGGTCAGCCGGACCTGGACGGCGCCGTACTGCGTCTGGGCCGCGTCCCCGGTGACCGAGCCGGACCCGGCGGGCTGGGCGCCGCCCTGCACCGACTCCTGCGCCGGGGGCTGGGGCGCCGCGCCACCCGCCGCCGACGCCGGGTCTGACGACGGCTTCAGCGACAGCAGCAGCACGACGCCGGAGACGGTGGCGGCGGTCGCGAGCACGACACGTCGGATGGGGTGACTCTTCCTCATCGCTTCAACAGCTCCTGAATCCCGTCGCTCACATCTCGAACGACTCGTGATGGATGCGGCGGGCGGGCACGCCCGCGCCGCGCAGTGCTTCGTACACGGACTGTGCGAAGCCGGGCGGCCCGCACAGGAAGACGTCGTGCTTGTCGATGTCGGGGAGCTTCTGCCGCAGCCGCTCCGCCGAGATGTCCGGGCGCGCCCCGTCCGGGCTGTTGACCGCGTACATCAGCCGGGCACCGCGCTCGTCGGCGATGGCGGCCAACTCGTCCCACAGAGCCAGGTCCTGGGTGCTGTTGGCCCGGTAGAGCAGAGTGATGTCGCCGGACGCGCCGGGCAGCGTCTCGAACAGGGCCCGCATGGGGGTGATGCCGACGCCGCCCGCGACCAGCAGCACCTTGCCGCGGCTGCGGCGGGCCGCGGTCAGCGCGCCGTACGGGCCCTCGGCCCACACCTTGGTGCCGGGCGTCAGCTCGCGCAGCCGTTCGCTGTGGTCGCCGATCGCCTTCACCGTGATCCGCAGCATGTCCGGGCGCGGTGCCGCCGACAGCGAGTACGGGTGGGAGCTGAACCGCATCCCCGGCGCCAGGAACCGCCAGCGGAAGAACTGGCCCGCCTCCGCGCCCATCCGGTGCAGCTTCTTCCCGCCGATCAGCACCGACACGATGCCCGGCGTCTCCTCGATGACCGCCTCGACACGCATCCGGTGCCGCAGGTTCAGCCGGATCGGGGTGAGGATCCGGTACCAGATCACCAGGGCCGTCACCGAGCCGTACAGCCCGTACCAGACGGTCTTCGCGGCCGGCTCGACGGCGAAGTCGTTGCCGGAGGTCAGCTGGTGCCAGAAGGTCAGGAATACCGCCGCGTACGTCAGCAGGTGCACGTGGTACCAGGTGTCGTACGGAATCCTGCGGCGGACCGGGCCGATCGAGAGCAGGCCGATGAAGAACAGCAGGCCGGTGCCGATGGCGGCCTTGCCCATGTCCGGCAGCGTGTTGATGGAGTCGATGGTCTGCTGGACGATGTCGCCGAGGCTCTTGCCGGCCTGGAGGGCGTAGCCCCACATGATCAGGAAGACGTGGGCGATGGTCAGACAGAGCGTGTAGCGGCCGCTCATCGCGTGCCAGCGTGCCACCCGGTCGGAGCCCACCCGGCGTTCAAGCGCGGGCACCCGGGCCATCTGGAGCACCACGAGGGCCATGAGGTAGCCGGCGAGCAGACCGGTGATCCGGCCCGCGTTGAGAATCTTGCCGTTGTTGTCGCTGATGGACGGGGTGTTGGCCCACCACAGCCACAGCACTCCGGCCGCGCCGGCCCAGACGGCGATCAGCAGGATGGTCGCAGGGGAGCGGCGCGGGCGGATGCGGCGCATCGTCTGGCGGCGGGCGGCGCGGCCGCCTGCGAGCGTGGTGGTCACGGTTCCTCCGGGAACGGGAGCAAGGGGGGTGGCGTGGTCCCTTGGCCCAGAGATACGTGTGGGGAGGCTGGTGTGTTCAGCCGTACGAACTCGGTACGCGTCTCGTACGCGTTCAGTACCGGGTGATCGCCGTCGGCCCGCCCGCCGTCCCGATCGCGAGGTGCGGATCGCGGCCCGGCTCGGCCCACTTCAGGATCCGCCGCATGGCGTCCGCCGACACCGACACGCAACCGGCCGTCGCCCCGCGCCCGTTGACGTGCAGGAAGATGCCGGCACCGCGACTTCGCACGGGACGCCGGTAGTTGAAGCCGATGACGAGCGCGTACGCGTACTGCTTGCCGTAGGAGATCAGGTGCTCGGCGTGGGCGGCCCGGCAGTCGGCGGCGCGGGGTTCGGTCCAGCGGTTGTAGGACCGCGAGGCCTTGTCCTGGCACCACCAGGAGTTCTTGCGCACGGGCCGGTACTCGTACGCCGTCCCGCGCGGCGCCGGCTTGATGCCGAAGGCGTACGGCAGGTCGTACAGCCCGGTCGGAGTCGTGTTCGTGCCCTGCTTCCGCGAGTCCCCCTCGGCGAGCCCCTTCGCCCCGAAGCGGGCGGCGGCCGAACCGGCCTTCACCCACCGCCCGTCCCGCCGGTCCCACCACGTCACCGTGCCGGAGGTCGAGCCGGCCTTCGCGGCCACCGCGGTGATCAGCTGCCGGCCGCCGCCCGTGTCCGCCATCCGCGCGGGCAGCGGGGCGTCGGCGGGCGCGGCACCGAGCACGAGCGGGGACGCGGACACCAAGGCGGCGACGACAGCGGGGCGCATGGCTCAGACCGTAGACGGCGGAAGCGGCAACGGCAGCCCGGGTAGGCCATCCAGGCTGGTGGCGATGTGATCCTTCTTGGTGAAGTACTCGCTGAGCGAGTCGTCGTCCTCGCGCGCGAAACGCTGGGAGTGCAGCTCGCGTTCCCTGTCGAACGACATGAAGGGCACCGCGAAACCGCAGGAGTCACGGACGAGTTCGGCCCGGACGACGATGATCGCGCGCAGCCCGTGCGGTGTCGGGTCGATGTCCGGGAAGTGGCCGAGCAGTTCCGGGAAGCGCGGGTCGTCCCGGAAGACCGGCTCGCCGCGGCCGTGCACGCGGACGATGTTCGGCGGGCCCTGGAAGGCGCACCACATGAGGGTGATCCGGCCGTTCTCCCGCAGGTGCGCGATCGTCTCCGCGGTGGATCCGGCGAAGTCGAGGTAGGCGACGGTGAGCTCGTCGAGGATCACGAAGGAGCCCTTGAGGCCCTTGGGGGAGAGGTTCACCGTGCCGTCCCCGGAGAGGGGAGCCGTCGCGGTGAAGAAGAGAGGCTGCGCCTCGATGAACGTGCGGAGCCGGCCGTCTATGCGCTCGTAAGTCTTTCCCATGTCTAACGATTATGGGGGCAAGTCTTTCGGATGTCTAAGGAATTTCGACATCCGCCGATGACATCCGCCGGCGACATCCGCTTTCGGCGTCCCCTCCGGTGAGACGTCCGTGGCCGCCCCGGCCGGCGCTGATACGGGGCGGCCACAGGCCTGTCACGTCACTTGGTGAGCGTGCAGGCGGCCAGGGAGTCCAGGCCCTGGGGCTTCTCGGCGGTGCGGCCGATGGCGGTGGCGATGCGGTTCACGGTGGCGATCCGCTTGTCCTCCAGCGGGCCGAGGATGGCGTTCTGGACGAAGTTGGGTCCGCCCTGGCCGACCGTCTCGACGAGCCGCTTGTTGGCCTCGCCGACCTGGGTGTCGAGGAGGGTCAGGTTGCGGTCCACCTCGGCCTGGGCGGAGGCCGGGATCGCGGGCAGCTGCGAGGCGACGTCGGGGCAGCTGATCGTGCCGGCGCCGGCGTTCTCGGCTCCGCCCGCACCCGCCTCTTCGCCCGCACCGGCCTCGGCGCCCGCACCGGCTTCCTCGCCCGCACCTGCCTCTTCGCCCGCACCGGCTTCCTCGCCGGCTCCCGCTCCCGCTTCCTCACCGGCGCCGGCGCCGGCCTCCGCGCCCGCGCCGGCCTCCCCTCCGGCGCCCGCCTCACCGCCTGCCTGCTCGCCCGTGTCGGCGGCCCCGTCGGCGTTGAGCGTGCAGGCGGCGAAGGCTTCGAGGCCCTCGGGCTTCTCGGCGGCGCGGCCGATGGCCGTCTCGATGCGGTTGAGGGCGGCGATCCGCTTGTCCTCCAGGGGACCGAGGATGGCGTTCTGGACGAAGTTGGGTCCGCCCTGGCCGACCGTGTCGACGAGGCGCTGGTTGGCCTCCTCGATCTGGGTGTTCAGCTGGGCGAGGTTGCGGTCCACCTCGGCCTGGGCGGACGCGGGGATGTCCGGCAGCTGGGAGGTGACGTCCGGGCACGAGATGGTGCCGGGGCCCGCCAGCGTCCGGGCGTTCGTGCCGCTGCTCTTGGAGTCCTCCCCGGCGAGGGCGAAGCCGGCGATCGCCGTACCGGACAGCACCACCGCGGCGGCGCCGCCGATCAACGCGACGCGACGCTTGTTGTACTTCGGAAGAGCCCTGGACATGCGGATGCCTCACTCGGGTTGTGTTGTCTCGTCGTTGACAAACGCGGCGCCTGCGTTCGGCGAGAGATACGGGAAAGCGGTTTCTCGCGTTCAACGGCTCCTCGGATTTCCTCCCGGCTCCGCTTCCGGCCGAAGCCGACATTGACGAGTCATGCGGAGTACTGCATAATCATGCATGTCAGCGAACGCACTGTGAGGAGAAACCCGTGACCGAGCGCGTCGTACTCGCCTACTCGGGCGGACTGGACACCTCCGTCGCCATCGGCTGGATCGCCGAGGAGACGGGCGCCGAGGTCATCGCCGTCGCGGTCGACGTCGGTCAGGGCGGCGAGGACCTGGACGTCATCCGCAAGCGCGCCCTCGCGTGCGGCGCCGTCGAGGCCGAGGTCGCGGACGCCAAGGACGAGTTCGCCGACGAGTACTGCCTCCCGGCGATCAAGGCCAACGCCCTCTACATGGACCGCTACCCGCTGGTGTCCGCCCTCTCCCGGCCGACGATCGTCAAGCACCTCGTCGCCGCCGCCAAGAAGCACGGCGCCACGACCGTCGCCCACGGCTGCACCGGCAAGGGCAACGACCAGGTCCGCTTCGAGGCCGGCATCGTCGCTCTCGCCCCCGACCTGAAGTGCATCGCCCCGGTCCGCGACTACGCGATGACCCGCGACAAGGCCATCGCGTTCTGCGAGGACAAGAACCTCCCGATCGCGACCAGCAAGAAGTCCCCGTACTCCATCGACCAGAACGTCTTCGGGCGCGCCGTCGAGACCGGCTTCCTCGAGGACATCTGGAACGCCCCGATCGAGGACATCTACGAGTACACCCAGAACCCGGCCGTCCCGCGCGAGGCCGACGAGGTGATCATCACCTTCAAGGAGGGCGTCCCGGTCGCCATCGACGGCAAGCCCGTCACCGTCCTCCAGGCCATCCAGCAGCTCAACGAGCGCGCCGGCGCCCAGGGCATCGGCCGGATCGACATGGTCGAGGACCGCCTCGTCGGCATCAAGTCCCGCGAGGTCTACGAGGCTCCGGGCGCCATCGCCCTCATCACCGCCCACCAGGAGCTGGAGAACGTCACCGTCGAGCGCGAACTGGCCCGCTACAAGCGGCAGGTCGAGCAGCGCTGGGGCGAACTGGTCTACGACGGCCAGTGGTTCTCCCCGCTCAAGCGCGCTCTGGAGGGCTTCATCAACGAGGCCAACCAGCACGTCTCCGGCGACATCCGGATGACCCTGCACGGCGGCCGCGCGGTCGTCACCGGCCGGCGCTCCGAGGCGTCGCTGTACGACTTCAACCTGGCGACGTACGACACGGGCGACACCTTCGACCAGGCCGCGGCCAAGGGCTTCATCGACATCTACAGCCTGTCGTCGAAGATCGCGGCGAAGCGGGACCTCGCGTAACCGATAGCGTGAATGCCGCCTCCCTGCCCGTACGCGGCGGGGAGGCGGTGGCACATCCAGACCTCCTGAGGAGCAAACGCAAGTGAGCAGCAACAGCGGTGACGTACGGCTCTGGGGCGGCCGTTTCGCCGACGGTCCCGCCGAGGCCCTGGCGAAGCTGTCCGCGTCCGTCCACTTCGACTGGCGGCTCGCGCCCTACGACATCGCCGGTTCGCGTGCCCACGCGCGCGTGCTGCGCAAGGCGGGGCTGCTCACGGACGACGAGCTGACGCGGATGCTGGCCGGGCTCGACCGGCTCGAAGCGGATGTCGCGGACGGTTCCTTCGTCGGCACCATCGCCGACGAGGACGTCCACACCGCCCTGGAGCGCGGCCTGCTGGAGCGCCTCGGTCCGGACCTCGGCGGCAAGCTGCGCGCCGGCCGGTCGCGGAACGACCAGGTCGCGACCCTTTTCCGCATGTACCTGCGGGACCACGCCCGGGTCATCGGCGGTCTGATCGCCGACCTCCAGGACGCGCTGATCGGCCTGGCGGAGGCCCACCCGGACGTGGCGATGCCCGGCCGCACCCACCTCCAGCACGCCCAGCCCGTCCTCTTCGCCCACCACGTCCTCGCGCACGTGCAGTCCCTTTCCCGGGACGCGGAGCGGCTGCGCCAGTGGGACGAGCGTACGGCGGTCTCGCCGTACGGCTCGGGCGCCCTCGCGGGCTCCTCCCTCGGCCTGGACCCGGAGGCGGTCGCTCGCGATCTGGGCTTCGAGCACGGCAGCGCCGGCAACTCCATCGACGGCACGGCCTCCCGTGACTTCGTGGCGGAGTTCGCCTTCATCACGGCGATGATCGGGGTCAACCTGTCCCGTATCTCGGAGGAGATCATCATCTGGAACACGAAGGAGTTCTCCTTCGTGACCCTGCACGACGCCTTCTCCACGGGCTCGTCGATCATGCCGCAGAAGAAGAACCCGGACATCGCCGAGCTGGCGCGCGGCAAGTCGGGCCGTCTGATCGGCAACCTGACCGGCCTGATGGCCACGCTCAAGGCCCTCCCGCTCGCGTACAACCGCGACCTCCAGGAGGACAAGGAGCCGGTCTTCGACTCCTGCGACCAGCTGGAGGTCCTGCTCCCCGCCTTCACCGGCATGATCGCCACCCTGACCGTCAACCGCGAGCGCATGGAGGAGCTGGCCCCGGCAGGCTTCTCGCTGGCCACGGACATCGCCGAGTGGCTGGTCAAGCAGGGCGTGCCGTTCCGCGTCGCGCACGAGGTGGCCGGCGAGTGCGTGAAGGTCGCCGAGGCCGAGGGCAAGGAGCTCGAGGAGCTGACGGACGAGCAGTTCGCGAAGATCAGCGCCCACCTGACCCCCGAGGTCCGCTCGGTCCTGAACGTCCCGGGCGCCCTGGCTTCCCGCAACGGTCGAGGCGGTACGGCCCCGAGTGCGGTCGCAGTCCAGCTGGCAGAGGTCAAGGCGGACGTAGCGGCCCAGCATGAGTGGGTCACAGCCAAAGACAAGCGGTAGGGGAACGCCCTCAGGGGCGCGGGGCTGTATCGATTTGCGGCTCCGCCGCGCGGGCGCGACAAGCCACAACGCACCCGCACCCGCCAGAGCACCGCACGAACCGAGCTCTCAGGCGCCCTGCCTTCACCGAAGGTCATCGCGGGTTACGTTGGTCGGAAAGCCGTACCGGAGCCGACCGAACGGAGCCCGCGATGCCCTTCGCACGTCTCGCGACCGCCACGACACCCACCTGCCACATCGGCCTGGGTCTCGCCGCCGTCGGCCGCCCCGGCTACATCAACCTCGGCCGAGACCACGACCTCGGAGAGGACCGCAGCGTCACGACGCTGCGCGACCGCACGCACGAACTCCTCGACGCCGCCTACGCCCAAGGCGTCCGCTACTTCGACGTCGCCCGCTCCTACGGCCGCTCGGAGGAGTTCCTCGCCGACTGGCTGAACGCCCGGCCCGACATCGACGACGTCGTCGTAGGCAGCAAATGGGGCTACACCTACACCGCCGGCTGGACGGCGGACGCCGAGACGCACGAGGTCAAGGACCACAGCGTCCAGACGTACGAGCGGCAGCGCGCCGAGACCGACGAGCTGCTCGGCGACCGGCTCGACCTCTACCAGATCCACTCGGTGACCCCGGACAGCCCGGCCCTCACCGACAAGGAACTCCACGCGAAGCTGGCCGAGGCCGCCGCGCAGGGCCTCACCATCGGCTTCTCCACCAGCGGCCCCGCCCAGGCCGAGGCCGTCCGCGCCGCGCTCGCCGTCACGGTCGACGGCGAGCCCCTCTTCCGTACGGTCCAGTCGACGTACAACGCCCTGGAGACCTCCGCCGCCCCCGCGCTCGCCGAGGCGCACGAAGCCGGGCTCACGGTGATCGTCAAGGAGGCCATGGCGAACGGCCGGCTCGCGGAGCCGCACGCGCCGGACGCGCTGAAGGCCGTGGCCGAAGAAACGTCTCTCGGCTGTGACGCGGTCGCCCTCGCGCTCGTCCTCCGGCAGCCCTGGGCCGGAGTCGTTCTCTCCGGCGCCGCCACCGTCAATCAGCTCGCCTCCAACCTGCACGCCGCCGTCGTCGACCTCGACGAGGACCAGCTGACCAGGCTCGCCGCGCTCGTGGAGGAGCCGGACGTCTACTGGGAGCGGCGCGGGCAGCTGCCCTGGCACTGAGAAAGCCCTGCTGAGTGGCCATGCGTGAGACATGTATGCCCGTAGTGAGACATGCATGTCTCACATGGCCTATGGTTGTCTCATGGCCCTCGATCGTGACCACGTACTGCGCAGCGCCGCAGCGCTGCTGACGCGTAAATCCACCGCGACCATGGACGAGGTCGCCAAGGCGGCCGGGATCAGCCGGGCCACGCTGCACCGCCACTTCGCCGGGCGTGACGCGCTCGTGCGGGCGCTGGAGGCGCTCGGCATCGCGGAGTGCGAGGCCGCCCTGGAGGCGGCCCGCCTGGACGACGGGCCCGCGAGCGAGGCCGTACGGCGGCTCGTGCGCGAGCTGGAGCCCGCCGCCGGGCTGCTCGCCTTCCTCTACACCGAGAACCAACTGTTCGAGGGCGAGGAGCAGCACCCGGGCTGGACCCTGCTCGACGAGCGGATCTCGGCCCTGTTCCGGCGGGGGCAGCTGAGCGGCGAGTTCCGCATCGATCTGACGCCCGCCTGGCTCACCGAGGCGCTCTACGGCCTGCTGGCCTCCGGCGCCTGGATGGTGCAGAGCGGCAAGGGCGCCCCGAAGGACTTCCACCACATGACCGTCGAGTTGTTGCTCGGTGGCGCGCTGCGACGAGACGAACCACAGACACCAGACATCACACAACCCACATAAACCACAAGTTACAGAAGCCACAGAAACCACAGAAACCACAGAAACCACAGAGAGAGGAATCATGACCAGCACCCTGCAGCCGGCGAACCCGACCGAGGCGGTGAAGCGCCCCGGCCGTTGGCTCGCGCTGTCCGTCCTGGTGCTCGCCGTGCTGCTGGTGGCCGTCGACGCGACCGTCCTCGGCCTCGCGACCCCCTACATCAGCGAGGACCTGAAGCCCTCCGGCACCCAGCTCCTCTGGATCGGTGACGTCTACTCCTTCGTCATCGCCGGTCTGCTCGTGTCCATGGGCAGCCTCGGCGACCGCATCGGCCGCAAGCGGATCCTGCTCATCGGCGCCACGGCCTTCGGTGCGATATCCGTCCTCAACGCCTACGCGACGACACCCGAGTTGATGATCGTCGCCCGAGCGCTGCTCGGCGTCGCCGGCGCGACCCTGATGCCGGCCACGCTCGCCCTGATCCGCAACCTCTTCCACGACCCGCGCGAACGCAGCCTCGCGATCGGCATCTGGGGCGCGACCGCTTCCGCGGGCACGGCCATCGGGCCGATCATGGGCGGCTTCCTGCTCGAACACTTCTGGTGGGGCTCGGTCTTCCTGATCAACCTGCCGGTGATGGCGGTCCTCGTCCTCGTCGGCGTCAAGCTGCTGCCCGAGTCGCGGAATCCTCGTCCCGGTCCGTGGGACGCGCTGAGCGTCGCCCTGTCGCTGATCGGCATGCTCGGCATCGTGTACGCCGTCAAGGAGGCCGCCAGCCACGGCTTCACCTGGGAGCCGCTCGCCGCGGGCCTGCTGGGCGCGGGCGCGCTGTACGGCTTCGTACGCCGCCAGCTCACCCTGCCCACCCCGCTGCTGGACATGCGGCTGTTCCGCAACCGCGGCTTCAGCGGTGCCGTCCTGGCCGACCTGCTGACCATCCTCGGCCTGTCGGGGCTGGTGTTCTTCCTCTCGCAGTATCTGCAACTCGTGCAGGGCAGGCGGCCCTTGGAGGCGGGCCTGGCCGAACTGCCCGCCGCCGTGGGCGCGGTGGCGGCCGGTCTGATCGCCGGTACGGCGGCCCGGCGCTTCTCGGTGCGGTCCGTCGTCGCCGGCGGCCTCGCGGCCGTCGGCCTCGCGCTGGCCTCGCTGACCGTGATCGACCAGTCCACGGGCTATCCGCTGCTCGGCGTGGCCTTGCTGGTCGTCGGCGTCGGCGCCGGCTTCTCGTTCACCGTGACCGCCGACGTGATCCTCTCCGGCGTGCCCAAGGAGCAGGCGGGCGCCGCGTCCGCCGTCTCCGAGACGGCGTACGAACTCGGCGCGGCCCTCGGCATCGCCCTGCTGGGCTCGATCGTGACCGGTGTCTACCGCGACTTCACGGGCCCGGCGGGCACACCGGCCGAGGCGCATGAGTCGTTGGGGGGTGCGGTGGAGGCGTCGGTGGGTCTGCCCGCGCAGACGTCCGAAGCGATGCTGGACGCCGCCCGCCAGTCCTTCGTCGACGGCCTGGCGCTCGCGGCGGGCGCGGGCGCTGCGGTCCTGCTGGCCGCGGCGGTGGCGGCCTGGTTCCTGCTGCGCGGACAGCGGCTGGAGGGCGGGGCCGAGCATCCGTGACCACCGAGTCCGTTGCTGAACCGGCATCCGACCGGTCTGGTCCACCTCGGCGACGGAGACACCAACGGCGGGCCGCCCGAGGGACAGCCCGCCGTTGGTCGTACAGAAATGCCGTACAGAAATGCTGTACAGGAATGCCGTACAGGAAAGCCGCTTACGCCGCCTTCGCCTTGGTGGCGTACATGTCCACGTACTCCTGTCCGGACAGCCGCATGACCTCGGTCATCACCGAGTCGGTGACCGCCCGCAGGACGTAGCGGTCGCGGTCCATGCCCTCGTACCGGGAGAACTCCATCGCCTCGCCGAAGCGGACCGTGACCCGGCCCGGGCGCGGCATGCCGGCGCCGCCGGGCTGGATCTTGTCCGTGCCGATGATGGCGAACGGCACGACGGGCGCGCCGGTCATCATGGCCAGCCGGGCGATGCCCGTACGGCCCCGGTAGAGCCGGCCGTCGGGGGAGCGGGTGCCTTCCGGGTAGATGCTGAAGACCTTGCCCTCCTCCAGCACCCGGCGGCCTGTCATCAGCGCCGCGACACCGCCGCGGCCGCCGTCCCGGTCGACCGGGATCATGCCGCAGCCCGTGAAGAACCAGGCCATCAGGCGGCCCTTGATGCCCTTGCCGGTGACGTACTCGTCCTTGCCGATGAAGAAGACCTGACGGTCGCAGAAGAGCGGCATGATCATCGAGTCGATGAAGGTGAGGTGGTTCCCGGCCAGGATCACCGGACCCTCGCCCGGGATGTGCTCCGCGCCCTCCACCTGCGGGCGGAACATCAGGCGCATGATCGGTCCGAGCACTGCCTTGATGAGTGCGAAGCGGGACAACGGGCCCTCCGATGTCAAGAGAACGGCCAGGGAATCTGTATGAGTCTGTGCAGGTGAGGACATTACTCGCGGCCCCGGGGGTCGCGCACATCCGGCACGTCGGGTTCACCGAGGTCTTACGCACCGTTGACCCATGTTTACCTGCGGTGGGTTGCCGTCGCAGGTTGGAAACGCGGCCGGAATGGTGTGACGGAGGTCGCGTACCCCCGGTCGGCGCCGTGAAGCCGACGAAACGTCAGACATCTGTTCCCATACGACATCCGGCGTCACTCGCGTGTTCCGTCGGAGGTCTCCCGTCCGTCATGTACACGCACCTACCATCGGCCCGCACTGACAGGCCGATGGCAGGAGGGCCCTCATGGGAACGCAGGAGTCGAACGAGCAGGCGGGCGCGACCGGACGGCGGGCACTCCTCGGCGCGGCGGTGCTCGGCGCCGGCGGAGCGGTCCTCGGGCTGTCCGGGACGGCAAGAGCCGCCGACGCCAAGCACGTAGGAGGCGGCGGCGTGAAGAGCCTGCCCGTGCCGACGATCATCGGTCACCGGGGCGCCAGCGGCTACCGCCCCGAACACACCCTCGGCGCCTACCAGCTGGCCCTCGACCTGGGCGCCGACATCGTCGAGGCCGGCGACCTGGTGCCCACCAAGGACGGCCACCTCGTCTGCCGTCACGAGCCGGAGATCGGCGGCACCACCGACGTGGCGGACCACCCCGAGTTCGCCGGCCGCAAGACCACCAAGGTCCTCGACGGCGTGTCCACCACGGGCTGGTTCACCGAGGACTTCACGCTCGCCGAGCTCAAGACCCTGCGCGCGATCGAGCGCATCCCGGCCAACCGCCCGCACAACACCCTCTACAACGGCCGCTGGGAGATCCCCACCTTCGAAGAGGTCCTGAAGTGGCAGGACGAGCAGACCCGTAAGCGCGGCAAGCAGGTGTGGATCTACCCCGAACTCAAGCACCCCACCTACTTCCGCAAGCTCGGCCTGGGCCTGGAGGAGCGGGTCGCCAAGGTGCTGCGCAAGTACCGCAAGGACAGGTGGAACGCGCCGGTCATCGTCCAGTCCTTCGAGCCGACCAGCATCCAGCGCCTGAACAAGCTGGTCGACAACCCGCTCGTGGTGCTCCTGTCCGGCGCGACCACCCGCCCCTGGGACTTCGTCGAGACCGGTGACCCGCGCACGGTCGCCGACCTGATCAAGCCGGCCGGCCTGAGGGAGATCGCCTCCTACGCGCAGGGCATCGGCCCGACCCTCGACCTGGTCATCCCGAAGGACGCCGCCGGCAACCTCACCAAGCCGACCACCCTGGTCGCCGACGCGCACAAGGTGGGCCTCGTCCTGCACCCCTGGACCATGCGCAACGAGAATCCCTTCCTGCCCGCGAACTTCCGCAAGGGCACCGACGCCGACGCCTACGGCGACGTCTTCGGCGCCTACCGGGCGTACTTCGCCACGGGCATCGACGGCGTCTTCACCGACCAGCCCGACACCGGCGTGCTGGCCCGCGAGGACTTCGTCAACAGCTGAGCTCCCTGCCCCGATGGGGTGACAGCCGGCCGCCCGGGCAACCCACCGCCCGGGCGGCCGCGTCGCCCCGCACATGACGCACGACCTGCTCACCACCCTGCGCCCCCTGCTCACCGCCGAGGCCTCGGCCGAGGCGCACGCCACCGGAACGGAAGCGGGCGACCTGGAGCAGGCGGTCTGGCTCCGCCTCCTGGAACGCCTCGACGCCGACCGCCCGCCCCTCGACCCGCCCGACTGGCTGCGCCGTGCCGTCCGCGCCGAGTCCCGCCGCAGCCGCCGTACCACCAGACTCGAACGGCCGTACGGCACCGAACCCGCCACCGACGACCTCGGCCCCGAGCAACTCGCCCTCGCCGCCGCCCGCCGCCGCGCCCTGCACGACGCCGTACGGCGGCTGCCCGGCCGCTGTCCCCGCCTGATGGAGGCCCTCCTGTCGCCGAGGGACCTCACATACCGGGAAATCGCGGGGGAGTTGGGTATCTCACAGGGCAGTCTTGGTCCGGAACGTTCCAGATGCCTGGGATGTCTGCGTCGATTGCTCACACCGGAGGTTGCGGCCCGCGGAGCGCGGGGATAGGAGTGAGGGACAACAGGCGATCAGGTGAGCGGGAGGCGTGCGCACATGGGCATGAGCGTGACCATCTCTGCGGCGACCGAGCAGGACGCGGAGCAGATTTTCAGGCTGCAGTACCTGTGCTTCCAGAGCGAGGCGGCGCTGTACGGCAACTACCGCATCGATCCGCTCGTCCAGACCCTGGACTCGGTCCGCAAGGAAGTCGCCTCCGACTGTGTCTTCGTGGCCCGGCTGGGCGACGAGGTCGTCGGCTCTGTGCGCGGCGCGGTGACCGACGACGGCGCCGCGTCCATCGGCAAGCTCTGCGTCCACCCGCGCCTCCAGGGCCACGGCATCGGCGCGCGTCTTCTCCGAGCGGCTGAATCGGCCCTGGTCGAGGAGCGCGGCGCCAAGAAGTTCCGCCTCCACACGGGCCACCGCAGCGAAAGCAACCTGAGCCTGTACCGCCGGGTGGGCTACCAGACGGTGGGGACGTCGAAGGGCGCGGACGGGGTGGAGATGGTCGTCCTCGAAAAGCCGGCGGGGGCTTACGCGGCTACGGCGTGACGGCATCCCCCTGCCGCGCGGCCTTCCGCAACCAGTACATGGCAGACAGCGGCAAGATCACCGGGATGAAGACGTACCCCATCCCGAAGTCGGACCACACGGTCGAGTCGGGGAACGCGGACGGCTCGACCAGCGTCCAGGTGCCGACGGTCAGCACCCCCGCCAGCTCGACACCGCAGCAAACCAACGCCGCCTTACGAGCCGTCTCCCCACCCCGCACCAGCGAGTACGTGATGAACCCGTAGACCAAGCCCGCCACCGCGGACAGCGAATACGCAAGCGGCGCCCGGTCGAACTCGGTCGCGATCTGGTACACGGATCTCGACACCGCCCCGACGACCATCACGCCGTACAACCAGACCAGCAGTATCCCCGGCCCACTGATCAGCCGCGTCGGCTTCTCTTCCGTCACGGCCACTTCAGCCTCTCCAGATGTCATAGAGCCGCACCTCCAGCACCGCCAGCACCACCCCGCCGGCGGCGACCGTCACCGATCCCCACCGCGTGCGCTCCGCCAGCGACATGAACCCCGCCGCCGGCACGCACGCGAACGCCCCCAGCAGATACGCCACGAAGATCGTCGTGCCCTGCTCCGGCTTCTCGCCCCGCGCCAGCTGCACGATCCCGACCACGAGCTGCACCAGGGCCAGCACCGACACCACGGCCATCCCGATGAAGTGCCAGTCCTTGGTCGGCTGACCGCGATAGGCCGCCCAGCCGCACCACGCGGCGAGCACAAGCGCGGCGACGCCGGTCGCGAGCGTCAGGGCATCAAGCATGTCGTGACCCTATTACGGGCCAAAAGACCCGATGCGGCCGACCCCGGCGTGCACCGTAGGGTCTGCCCCATGAAGATCCACGCCCAGGCCCTCCTGTTCGACAACGACGGAACCCTCGTCTCCTCCCTCGCCTCGGTGGACCGCTGCTGGACGCGGTGGGCCGTGGAGTACGGCATCACCGCCGAGGAGTTCGGGCGCGTCGAACTGCACGGACGGCCGGCCGCGGAGATAGCCGCCGACCTGCTGCCCGCCGACGTCGTCCCGGAGGCCGTGGCACGGATCGAGCTGCTGGAGGTGGAGGACGTACCCAACGGTGGCGCGCACCTCCTGCCCGGCACCAAGGCGCTGCTCGACGCGCTGCCCTCCCCCACGCTCGGCTTCGCTCGCGCGGGGGGACCCCCATGCGCTGGGCCGTCGTCACCTCCGCCACCCGGCGGCTGGCCGAGGCCCGCCTCGACGCCGTCGGCATCCTGCCCAAGACCCTGATCGCCGCCGACGACATCACGCGCGGCAAGCCCGCCCCCGAGCCCTACCTGCTCGCCGCCCGCGAACTGGGCGTCGACCCGGCCCGCTGCCTCGTCTTCGAGGACGCCCCGGCCGGCCTCCAGGCGGGCCGCGCCGCCGGAATGACCACCGTGGCATTGACCACAACCCACCAGGCCCACGAGCTCACCGCCGACCTCGTGGTCAAGGATCTGTCGGCCTTGTCCGTCCTGGTCACCGACGCGGGAGTGGAGATCTCCGTCCGCGGCTGAAAGTTGTCCGCCGCTGTCCGGGATGCGGACAGCGGCGCTTTGCCAGGACCGTACGTCTGCTTTACTGATCGCATGACCATCACGAGCCACCGCACCCTTGCGACCGAGGCGACCATGACGCCCGGTGCTCGTTGTCTGTGTCGAATGTGCGCCTTCTAGAGGGCCCCCGCACCACCTGGAGTCTCGCGCCCCGAAGCGAGACGCCGTGGCGTGTCCGTACGCCGTAAGCCGTATGTGACAACCGCCCCCGCGCACATGTTCTCCCCGGTTTCCCATGCCACCGCACGAGAACCGTGACGCGTTCCCGACCGAATGCACCCCTGCCAGGGCACACCCACGCCCTGCGCACGACAGTGACGGAATCCCAGTGATCACCACCTCGGGCCTGACCAAGGTCTACCGCTCCCGCGGCCGCGAGGTCACCGCCCTCGACGGCGTCGATCTCCACGTCCGCGAAGGCGAGGTGTACGGCGTCATCGGCCAGTCCGGCGCCGGCAAGTCCTCGCTCATCCGCTGCGTCAACCTCCTGGAGCGACCCACCGCCGGGACGGTGACCGTCGCCGGGCAGGACCTCACCGCCCTGGCCGGACGCGGCCCGCGCGCGGGCCGGGAACTGCGCCGGGCGCGCAGCCGTATCGGCATGGTCTTCCAGCACTTCAACCTGCTGTCCTCCCGGACCGTGCGGGACAACGTCGAGCTGCCGCTCGAAATCCTCGGCACGTCGGGGAAGGAACGTTCCCGCAAGGCCCTCGAGCTTCTCGACCTCGTCGGTCTGGCCGACAAGGCGGGGGCCTACCCCGCCCAGCTCTCCGGCGGCCAGAAGCAGCGCGTCGGCATCGCCCGCGCCCTGGCCGGTGACCCCAAGGTCCTGCTGTCCGACGAGGCCACCAGCGCCCTCGACCCGGAGACCACCCGCTCCATCCTTCAGCTGCTGCGCGACCTGAACCGGCAGTTGGGCCTGACCGTTCTGCTCATCACCCACGAGATGGACGTCGTGAAGTCGATCTGCGACTCGGCCGCCCTCATGGAGCAGGGCCGCATCGTCGAGTCCGGCACGGTCAGCGAGCTCCTCGCGACCCCGGGCTCCGAGCTGGCCGGCGCACTGTTCCCGGTGGGCGGCGAGGCCTCCGGCGACGACCGGACCGTCCTCGACGTCACCTTCCAGGGCGAGGCCGCCACCCAGCCGGTCATCTCCCAGCTCTCACGCACCTACAACATCGACATATCGATCCTCGGCGCCGCCATCGACACCGTCGGCGGCCTCCAGGTCGGCCGGATGCGCATCGAACTGCCCGGCCGCTACGAGGACAACGTCGTGCCCATCGGCTTCCTGCGTGAACAGGGCCTGCACATCGAAGTCCTGGGCCAGGAGCCCCTGCTGGTGAAGGAAGGTGCCAAGTGACCTGGTCCGAAATGCAGCCCCTGCTGGAGCAGGCGTGTTGGGACACCCTCTACATGGTCGGCTGGTCCACGATCATCGCCGTCGTCGGCGGCCTTCCGCTCGGCATCCTGCTCGTCCTGACCGACCGGGGCGGCCTCCTTCAGAACGTCGTCGCCAACAAGGTGATCGGGCAGGTCGTGAACGTCGCCCGCTCGCTGCCTTTCATCATCCTCATGGTCGCGCTGATGGGCTTCACGCGCTCGATCACCGGGACGACCATCGGCCGCGAGGCCGCCATCGTGCCGCTCGCCATCGGCGCGATCCCCTTCTTCGCCCGCCTGGTCGAGACGGCTGTCCGCGAAGTGGACGGCGGGCTGGTCGAGGCCGTGCAGTCGATGGGCGGCAACACCTGGACCGTCGTACACAAGGTCCTCGTCCCCGAGTCGCTGCCGTCGCTGATCTCCAGCACCACGACCACGGTCGTCGCGCTCATCGGCTACTCCGCGATGGCCGGCACGGTCGGGGCCGGCGGCCTCGGCGACATCGCCATCCGCTACGGCTACCAGCGCTTCGAGACCGAGCTGATGTGGATCACCGTGGCGATCCTCGCCGTCGTCATCTCGGTCATCCAGTTCGCCGGCGACTACGCGGCGCGCTCGCTGCACCGGCGCGGCGGCCGATCGGGCGCCGCGCCCAGGCTCCGCCTGCTGAAGGCGTCCACGGCGCCGAGCAAGACCGTCTGAGTCACCTTCCCCTGATGTCCCCGCACACCCACAGCGGGGTCGCTCCACCCAGAAGGAAAGGCACTTTTCGTGCGTAACACCGCCAAGGTCACCACTGCCGTCCTCGCCGCCGGAACCCTCACCCTCGGGCTCTCCGCCTGCGGCTCGCAGGACTCCGCCGCCTCCGACACCAGCGGTCCGCTGGTCGTCGCCGCGAGCCCCACCCCGCACGCCGAGATCCTCACCTACGTCAAGGACAACCTGGCGAAGAAGGCGGGCCTCGACCTGGAGGTCAAGGAGTTCACGGACTACGTCACGCCGAACACGGCGACCGAGGACGGCTCGGTGGACGCCAACTACTTCCAGAACCAGCCGTACCTCGACGACTTCAACAAGAAGAACGGCACCGACATCGTGCCCGTCGTCACCGTCCACCTGGAGCCGCTCGGCCTCTACTCCCACAAGGTCAAGCGCGCCGACGACCTGAAGAGCGGCGCGACCGTCGCCGTCCCGAACGACAGCGTCAACGAGGCCCGTGCGCTCAAGCTCCTCGACGCGAACGGGCTCATCACGCTGAAGGACGGGGTCGGCAACGAGGCGACCCCCTCCGACATCGCCAAGAACCCCAAGAACCTCAAGTTCAAGGAGCTGGAGGCGGCCCAGACCCCGCGCTCCCTGGACGACGTGGACGCCGCCGTCGTCAACGGCAACTACGCCATCGAGGCCGACCTGTCGCCCGCGAAGGACGCCCTCGTCCTGGAGTCCGCGAAGAACAACCCGTACGGCAACTTCCTCGCGGTCAAGAACGGCAACGAGAAGGACCCGCGCGTGAAGAAGCTCGCGAAGCTCCTCACCTCCGCCGAGGTCAAGAAGTTCATCGAGGACAAGTACGAGGGCTCGGTCATCGCGTCGTTCTGATCCCCGGACGCGTATACCGACGTACCGTCACGCACGGGGTCACCTCCCTCACGGGGAGCTGACCCCGTCGTGCGGTTCGGTGCTCCCATGCTGCATGCTGGGCAGTTCAGCAGGCCCCTGAAGGTTTCCCGACGGTTACGGAGCGGCGCATGACGAGCACCTTCCCCAACATCTCCATCAGCACGGAGCGGTTGGTCCTGCGCCCTTTCGACGAGTCGGACACCGAGTCCTTCGCCGAGATGATGAACGACGAACAGGTCACCGCCTGGACCTCGGTGCCGCAGCCCTACACCGAGGCCCACGCCCGCGACTGGATCACCCGCCGCGCCCCCGCCGAACGGACCGAGGGCCGCGGCATCGTCTTCGCCGTCAGCGAGTTCCTCACCCAGCGACTCGTCGGCATCGTGCACCTCCAGAACACGGACTGGCGCGTCCGCTCCAGCGAGATCTCCTACGTCGTCGCGCCCTGGGCCCGTGGCGAGGGCTACGCCTCCGAGGCCGCCCTCGCCGCCGCCCACTGGCTGTTCCACGACCAGCAGTTCGAGCGCCTGGAGCTGCGCACCGCCGCCGACAACGCCGCCTCCCAGCAGGTGGCCCAGAAGATCGGCTGCATCAGCGAGGGCGTACTGCGCAACGCCTGGATAGCGCGCTCCCGGATGGGAGACGGGGAGTGGACCGACGTCCGTACGGATGTCATCGTCTGGAGCCTGCTGCCGGAGGACCTCGCCGGCGTCGCCGAGCAACTGGCCGACACCGGTGGTTTCACCTCGTACTCGGACTGGAATTGACGCAACCGGGCCGAGCGTGATGAAACCGCTTCCCGGCGCCACCGGGTACCCTCACCAAGCCCACTCGGGGACTTCCCTCCGACCACGTGCGAAGACCTCTGGAGACTGAGAGACGATGGCCGACCGGGTCACGGTGATCGGCTGGGACGGCTCGCCGCTGACCGCCGCGGCACGCGGGGCCCTGGGTGCCGCCACGCTGGTGGCCGGCGCCGGCCACCATCTGGCGCTGCCCGAGGTGCCGCCCGCCGCCGAACGCATCCGCCTCGGCAGTGTTTCCCTCGCCGCCCGCCGCATCGCCGGCCACCGAGGCACCGCGGTCGTGCTCGCCGACGGCGACCCCGGCTTCTTCGGTGTCGTACGGACCCTGCGGGCGCCCGAGTTCGGGCTCGAGGTCGAGGTCGTCCCCGCCGTCTCCTCCGTCGCCACCGCCTTCGCCCGGGCCGGTATGCCCTGGGACGACGCACACGTGGTCGTCGCACACCGACGCACCCTGCGCCGCGCGGTGAACGTGTGCCGCGCCCACACCAAGGTCGCCGTCCTCACCTCACCCGGCGCCGGCCCCGCCGAACTCGGTCTCCTCCTGGAAGGCGTCCACCGCACCTTCGTCATCTGCGAGGAACTCGGCACCACACGCGAACAGGTCACCGTCGTCACCTCCGACAAGGCCGCCGACCACACCTGGCGCGACCCGAACGTCGTCATCGTCATCGGCGGACGCGTCGGACCTGTCGGACCCGGTGGCGCGGCGGACGGCGCCGGCTGGATCGCCGGACGCGACCCGGGTACCGGCCCGCGCGGCTGGGCGCTGCCCGCCGAGATGTACGGCGGTGACCTCGGCGAAGGTGAGGCGGAACTGCTCCGCGCGGCCCAACTCGCCCGGCTGGGCCCGCGCGTCGGCGACCTCGTGTGGGACATCGGCTGCGGCAGCGGCGCCTTCGCCACCGAGGCGGCACGCGCCGGCGCCGCCGTCATCGCCGTGGACCGGGACCTGGCGGCCTGTGCCCGCACGGAGTCCGCCGCCCGCGGCTTCGGGGTGCAGTTGCAGATCGTGCGCGGCACCGCCCCGCACGTCCTGGAGAACCTTCCCGAACCGGACGTCGTCCGCGTCGGCGGCGGGGGAGCGGCCGTGGTCTCCGCGGTCGCCGACCGCCGCCCCCAGCGCATCGTCACCCACGCGGCGACCCGCGACGCCGCCGAACTCGTCGGCCGAAACCTGACCGAGCACGGCTACCAGGTCGAGTGCGCCCTCGTCCAGTCCGTCGAACTCGACACGCGGGCCTGGACGGAGACCGAGCGAAGCGTCGCGTTCCTGCTCAGCGGCCTCTTGCCGGACCGCACGCCCTGACCCTCTGTTCCGTCCCCGTGATCCTGTTGTCGTACTGCGCGCGGTAGGCTGGCCGATCGTTGTACCGCACGCGGACGCCCGGCGCTTCGTAGGCCAATGTCCGGAAAGCACGCCCGTTTTGGGGTGGGTGTGGTACGGCAGAACCGGAGGGCGCGCAACGTGGCGCAGTCCACAGCGGGCCGTCGCGGGTCGAGGTGTCGCGACGGAGCAACGGCCGCGACAATGCCAGTTAATGGCTTTGTCGTCTTTTGGCGTCGGGTCGTTCGTGCCGCTGGGCACGCATGCTCGTTCTTCACTGCGGAGCGGTCGGTGCGCCGTTCCGGATGAGCTGGTCGTAGAAGCACTAACCGATGGGCGAGGGGTACGCATGACCGACACCGGCCAGGTCCCGGGCGAGGGGCTGCCGGAGAACGCAGGCATGGTGGAGCAGCCGGGCGCCCCCGCGCACGGCGCGTACACCTACCTCTCCGAGACCACCGCCGAGGACGAAGACCTGCTGCTCCTGCCCGGCGCTCAGGGCGCGTGGGGCAACGAGGTCCCCCCGCCCGCGCCGGAGCCGGTCGTCGAGGCCGTGCACGAGCCGGGCCCGCACGAGATGTCCGGCCGCGACAGCGGCTCGGTCGACCTCAGCGGGGTCCGCCTCCCGAACCCGACACCGCCGTCGACGCAGGCCCCGCCCCGCCGGCCCCTGCACCTCGGCCCACCCATCCCCGACACCTCCGCGAGCCCGGTCCGCTCCCTCGCCGACCGTGGCGCCGTCGGCGCACCGGTACGCCAGGCCGGCCCGTCGGCCGGCGGCCCCGAGTACCTCGACGTTCCGCAGGCGCGGGAGATGACCCCGCAGGGGGCGGCGCCTTGGGGCGCTCAGACGCAGGGTGCGGTCCAGGCCGTGGTGCACGGTGCGGTCCAGGCACCGGTGAGCACCGAGGCACCGGCTGCCGAAACGGTTGTCCCGGTGGACGGTCAGAGGGTCGAGGCCGTGGCCGCGCCCCAGGCCGCCGAAGCGGCGGGGGCCGCTCAGGCCGCCGTGGCCCGTCTCGCGACGGAGGCGGTCACGGCGACCGCGCCGCGGCCTGCGAAGGCGGGCTTCGCGCCGGAGGGGCAGGGGCAGGGCCACGGGCAAGGCCAGGGCCAAGGCCAGGGCCAGGGCCAGGGCCAGGGCCAGGATGCCGGGTTCGGTGCGCAGTCTCCGGAAGGCCAGGATGTCGTCTACGGTGCGCAGGCTCCGGTGGGTGGCGAGGCCGGAGTGGGCGGTGACGCCGCAGCCGTGGGTGGCGAGGCCGGAGTGGGCGGTGAGGCCGCCGTTGGCGGTGAGGCTGTGGTCGGTGGCGGGGTGGCCCAGGGGGCCGGCGAGACGCAGACACCGGACGCCGGGGAACTGCCGGAAGAAGTGCAGGCGACCGACGCGGGGGAGGTCCCGGGTTCTGGACCGGAGGTCGGTGCCGCTTCCGTGGCCGAGCCCGAGCCCGCTGCGGTGGAGGCGGGGCAGGCCCTCCCTGGGGCGCAGCCCACTGCGGACGCTGGGCAGATGCCGGAGGCCGTCCCTGTTGCGGATGCCGGGCAGATGCCGGAGGCCGTCCCCGTTGCGGATGCCGGGCAGATGCCGGAACCCGTCCACGCGTCGGACGCCGCGCAGGCTCCGGGGTTCGTCCCTAGCCCCGACGCTGTTCAGGGCCCCGAGAACACGCCCGTTTCCGAGGCCGCCCCTGTGACCGATGCCGACGGGACCGCGCCGGGTTCCGAGGCCGTTGCCCCCGAGACCGGGGTCCCTGGAACCGGCCCCGCCCAGGAGGACGGACAAGTTCCCGTTGCCGTCTCCGCCCAGGAGGCAGGGCAGGTTCCAGTTGCCGTCCCGGCCGAGGATGCCGGTCAGGCTGCGGCTGCTGTCCCGGCCGAGGACGCCGCTCACACTCCGGTTGCCGCTCCAGGCCAGGACGCCGGGCAGCTCGCTGAGGCCGCCGTACCCGGTGCCGTACCGGAAGCAGCCCCCGAAACCCCGGCCGTCCCGTCGGCCGCAGAGGCCGTACCGGCTGAACAGCCCGTCGCCGACGTCTCCGCCGCCGTGACCCCCGAGTCCCCCCAGGGCCCGGTGGCCGAGCACGCCGTACCGGAGCAGAACCAGGCACCCGTGCCGGACGCCCAACCCGCCCAAGGGCCGCAGCATGTCCAGGCCCCGCAGCTCGTCCCCGGCCCGCCCCTCGCGCAGGACGCACAGCCGACGCAGGACGCGGCGCCGACCCTCGTACAGCCGGGCACCCCCGACTCCGACACACAGGCCGCAGACGCAGACGCAGACGCAGACGCCGCGGCAGCCCAGCCTGCCGCCGCCTTCGCGCCCCACTCGGCCGTTCCAGCCCCCTCCGCGCCCGACCCGGCGGCGGTCACCCCCGCTCCGGCCGTCGACACCGCTCCCACGCCTCCCGCCCCGGACGCGCACCAGCACCCGGACCCCGCCGCCCAGATCGCCGCGGACGCTCCGACACAGGCACCCCAACCGCCGACCCCCGTCGCGGAGAACGCGCTCCCTCCCGAGGACGCGGCCGCCCACCAGGGCACCCCCACGGACGAGGCGGCACAGGAACCCCCGCACGACCAGTCGGCGCCCGGCCCGAGCGTCCCCGCGCCCGAGGCGCCGATGCCGGAGGCAGCCAACCCGGCGTCCGCCGAACACAGCCACGACCACGCCCCTGGCCAGCCCATGGGCGAGTTCGTCCCGGTCGAGGGCTCGGTGCCGACCACGCCGCACCTCGCGCCGACCCCGCCGCAGTCGATCACCCTCCCCGCACCCCGCGAGGGCGACCCCGACCTCGCACAGCAGGCGGAGGACCTGGACACCCGGGCCGCCGAGCAGGACGACCTGCGAGACCGGCAGGACCAGGAAGAGGAGAGCACGGCCGCTGTGGAAGACGCACGACAGTCCACCGGCCCGGCCGCCCCCGGCTACGACGACGCCGAGCGCGAGGCCGTTCTCAAGGTCATGCGCGAGCGCCGCGACATCCGCAACGGCTTCCGCAGCGACCCGATCCCGCACGAGGTGCTGCTCAGAGTCCTGGAGGCCGCCCACACCGCCCCGTCCGTGGGCCACTCGCAGCCCTGGGACTTCGTCGTCATCCGCTCGGCGGAGACCCGGCGCACCATGCACGAACTGGCCATGCGCCAGCGCGACGCCTACGCGAAGTCCCTCCCCAAGGGCCGGGCGAAGCAGTTCAAGGAACTGAAGATCGAGGCCATCCTCGACACCCCGGTGAACATCGTCGTCACCGCCGACCCCACCCGCGGCGGCCGCCACACCCTCGGCCGTCACACGCAGCCGCAGATGGCGCCGTACTCCTCCGCGCTCGCGGTCGAGAACCTCTGGCTCGCCGCCCGCGCCGAGGGCCTCGGCGTCGGCTGGGTCAGCTTCTTCGACGAGCGCGAGATGGTCCGCGCGCTCGGCCTGCCCGAGCACCTGGAGGTCGTCGCCTACCTCTGCGTGGGCTACGTCGACGAGTTCCCGGACGAGCCCGAGCTGCTGCAGGCGGGCTGGTCCAAACGCCGGCCGCTGTCCTGGGTCGTCCACGAGGAGACGTACGGCCGTCGCGCCCTGCCCGGCGAGGACCCGCACGACCTGCTCGGCGAGACCGTCGCGCAGATCCGCCCGCTGGACGCCAAGGCGCTCGGCGAGGCGTGGGAGCGGCAGAAGCGGATGACGAAGCCGGCCGGCGCGCTCGGCATGCTCGAAATCATCTCCGCCCAGCTGTCCGGTCTGTCCCGCCAGTGCCCGCCGCCGATCCCGGAGCCCGCGGCCGTCGCCATCTTCGCCGGTGACCACGGCGTGCACGCCCAGGGCGTCACCCCCTGGCCGCAGGAGGTCACGGCCCAGATGGTGGCCAACTTCCTCGGCGGGGGCGCGGTCTGCAACGCCTTCGCCACCCAGGTGGGCGCCGAGGTCTGCGTCGTCGACGTCGGCGTCGCCGCCGAACTGCCCGCCACACCCGGCCTCCTGCCCCGCAAGGTCCGCGCGGGCACCTCCGACATGACCACCGGTCCCGCGATGACCCGCGAGGAGGCCAAGCAGGCCATCGAGGTGGGCATCGACACGGCCCGCGACCTGGTGGCGGCCGGCAACAAGGCCCTGCTCACCGGTGAGATGGGCATCGCGAACACCACCGCGTCCGCCGCCCTGATCTCCGTCTACACCGACACGGACCCGGCCGAGGTGACGGGCCGCGGCACCGGCATCAACGACGAGACGCTCGCCCGGAAGACGGAGGTCGTCCGCCGCGCACTCGAGCTCCACCAGCCGGACCCCGCCGACCCGATCGGCGTCCTGGCCGCGATCGGCGGCTTCGAGCACGCCGCCATCGTCGGCCTGCTCCTCGGCGGCGCGTCGTTGCGTACGCCGGTGATCCTGGACGGCGTCAGCGCCGGCGCTGCCGCACTGGTCGCCCGCGCGATCGCCCCCGAGGTCCTCGCGGCCTGCATCGCGGGCCACCGCAGCGCCGAGCCCGGCCACGTGGCCGCCCTCAACAAACTGGGCCTGCGCCCCCTGGTCGACCTGGACCTCCGCCTGGGCGAGGGCACGGGAGCGCTGCTCGCTCTGCCGTTGGTCCAGAGCACGGCGAGAGCGATGCACGAGGTGGCGACCTTCGACTCGGCGGGGGTAACCGAGAAGTAGCGGTTACCGAATCGCGGGCGTGGGATTCCGGGACTGCGGTCCGGGGTCCCTCTGCAGCCTGCCGCGTGGTCCGTGAAGGCAGCCGTTCCGCAGGGCGGAAGGGTGGGCACGGACCACGCACCCGCGGACGGCGACGGTGCCCAGCCACTGACCACCTGAACCGCCACACCCGCCCGCACCGTAAAATCCGCACGTCAGGGCCACCGAGCCGCCGCCGCAAGAGGAGCCGCACCCTCATGGCCGAACACCCCGCCTACCCCGTAGGCCTCCGCCTCACCGGCCGCAGGGTCGTCGTCCTCGGCGGCGGCCAGGTCGCCCAGCGCCGCCTCCCGGCACTGATCGCAGCAGGCGCCGACATCCACCTCGTCTCCCCCGAAGCGAGCCCCTCGGTCGAAGCGATGGCGGACGCGGGCGAGATCACCTGGATGAAACGCCCGTACGCCGAAGGCGACCTCGCCGACGCCTGGTACGCCCTGATCGCCACCAGCGACCCGGAGGCGAACAGGCGAGCCTCCGCCGAGGCGGAGACGCACCGTGTGTGGTGCGTCCGCTCCGACGACGCCGACGCCGCCACGGCCTGGACCCCCGCCACCGGCATCAGCGAGGGCGTAACGGTCGCCGTTCTCACCACGAACGCGCGCGGCCGCGACCCCCGCCACACCGCCGCCATCCGCGACGCGGTCGTCGAGGGCCTGCGCGACGGCACTCTGGTCGCCCCCCACCACCGCACCCGCACGCCCGGCGTCGCCCTGGTCGGCGGCGGCCCCGGCGACCCCGACCTGATCACGGTCCGCGGCCGCCGCCTCCTCGCCGAGGCCGACGTCGTGATCGCCGACCGCCTCGGTCCGCGCGACCTCCTCGCCGAACTGCCCCCGCACGTCGAGGTGATCGACGCGGCGAAGATCCCGTACGGCCGCTTCATGGCCCAGGAAGCCATCAACAACGCCCTGATCGAGCACGCGAAGCAGGGCAAGTCGGTGGTACGCCTCAAGGGTGGCGACCCGTACGTCTTCGGTCGCGGCATGGAGGAACTCCAGGCCCTCGCCGAGGCCGGCATCCCGTGCACCGTCGTCCCCGGCATCTCCAGCTCGATCTCGGTCCCGGGCGCGGCCGGCATCCCGGTCACCCATCGCGGTGTCGCACACGAGTTCACCGTGGTCAGCGGCCATGTCGCCCCCGACGACGAGCGCTCGCTGGTCGACTGGCCGTCACTCGCGAAGCTGACCGGCACGCTCGTGATCCTCATGGGCGTCGACAAGATCGGCAGGATCGCCGAGACGCTGGTCGCCCACGGCAAGTCCCCGGACACCCCCGTGGCCCTCGTCCAGGAGGGCACGACGGCCGCCCAGCGCCGCGTCGACGCGACGCTCGCGACGGTCGCCGAGACCGTACAGGCGGAGGACGTGAAGCCCCCGGCGGTCATCGTCATCGGCGAGGTCGTCACCGTGGGCCCGCCCGCGACCGCGTGAACACGCCATTTGTAACCGCGGGTAACCCAACCCGTCCCGAGCCGTTGGCACCGCACCCAGGACAAGGCAGTATCACCCTGTGGCCGATCTCATCACCGTCGAGGACCCCGACGACCCGCGCCTGCACGACTACACGGGCCTGACCGACGTCGAACTGCGCCGCAAGCGCGAGCCGGCCGAGGGCCTGTTCATCGCCGAGGGCGAGAAGGTCATCCGGCGGGCCAAGGACGCCGGGTACGAGATGCGCTCGATGCTGCTGTCGGCCAAGTGGGTCGACGTCATGCGCGACGTCATCGACGAGCTCCCGGCACCGGTGTACGCGGTCAGCCCGGAGCTCGCCGAACAGGTCACCGGCTACCACGTGCACCGTGGCGCGCTCGCCTCCATGCAGCGCAAGCCGCTGCCCGCGGCCGCCGAGTTGCTCCAGACCGCCCGCCGGGTCGTGATCATGGAGTCGGTCAACGACCACACCAACATCGGCGCGATCTTCCGCTCCGCCGCCGCCCTCGGTATGGACGCGGTCCTGCTCTCCCCGGACTGCGCCGATCCCCTCTACCGCCGCAGCGTGAAGGTCTCGATGGGCGCGGTCTTCTCCGTGCCGTACGCCCGCCTGGACACCTGGCCCAAGGGCCTGGACTCGGTCCGCGAGGCGGGCTTCACGCTGCTCGCCCTCACCCCGGACACCAAGGCCAGGACTCTCGACGAAGCCGCCCCGCACAAGATGGACCGGGTGGCCCTGATGCTCGGCGCCGAGGGTGACGGCCTGTCCACCCAGGCCCTGGTGGCCGCCGACGAATGGGTCCGCATCCCGATGGCCCACGGTGTCGACTCCCTCAACGTGGGCGCGGCGGCCGCGGTCGCCTTCTACGCGGTGGCCACGGGCCGCCCCCAGAGCTAGGGCTCTTCTGATGGATCTCCGCGGCGTCGCGACGCCCGGCACGCTCCCCCACTGCCTTAAAGGCGTGGGAGGTGCCCCCACTCGCCGCACCGGACAAAAGCCCTAGTAGCTCCTCCCCCACGCTCGGCTCCGCTCGCGCGGGGGGACCCCCATCGAGGGCTTCCGCCCGGCACGCCGAGAGCACGCACCGAACGCCGCTCCTTCTCCCACGGAGATCCATCAGAAGGGCCCTAATGCCCCGACAGGCGACGTCGCGGCACTGGTCGCCCCGGTCGAGCGTCGACTCGTACCGCTCGGACATCAGCTACATCAACTGCCCCTTCGGGGGCTCGTAGCCCGGCGATACGTGCGCCTGCTCCTGCCGCTGCTCCCGTACGACGTCGCTGTTGTCGCCGAGTCCTTGTGACGGCCCCTGGCAGCCCTGCGCCGCCGCGATGCCCAGTGCCACGAGCAGCGTCACCACGACGAACACGAACAGCCGCTGACGCAGCAGCCGCGGATTGGCCGGTCGGCGCCCCGTCCCCGTGTTTCTGGGCGCCGGCCGCCCCGTACCGCCGCGCGGCGCGGGGCGGTTTCCGCTGCCGGAACGCGTCGTGTTCCGCGCGGCGGGCGTGGGCCGGGTCGCCCCGGACCTGGACGACGGACTGCCGTTCCGAGAGGCGCTGCCACCCCGGGCCTGGGCCCCGCCCCGCACCGGAGCGGGGCCGCGCGACGGCGTACCACTGCGCGGTGGGGGAGTCCCCGGCGCGCCCTGGGTGCCCTGCTGTCCTTGCGCGCGCCGCTGCGGCGCCCGCTCCGGGTAGGTGTCGGCGAGCCGCCCGGCGGGCCGGTCCGCCTCACCGCCGCGCGGCGCGGGCGGACGCGCGTCCGCGAGTCCCTGGGCCTCCCGGGCCGCGATCTCCTTCAGGCGCAGCGACAGCTGAAGCGTGCTGGGCCGCTCCTCGGGATCCTTCGCCAGACACGCCCGGACCAGCGGAGCCAGTGCGTCCGGTACGCCGTGCAGTTGGGCCTCCTCGTGCACCACGCGGTACAGCATCACCTCAGAGCTGCCGTGCCCGAAGGGCGAGTCGCCCATCGACGCGTACGCCAGCGTGGCGCCCAGGGAGAACACGTCCGTGGCGGGCGTCACCGCGGCGCCGCGCACCTGCTCGGGCGCGAGGAAGCCGGGGGAGCCGACCGCCGTGCCGACGTGGGTGAGCGTCGAGGCCCCGGTCGCCCAGGCGATGCCGAAGTCGATGATCCGCGGCCCCTTGGGGGACAGCAGGATGTTGGACGGCTTCAGGTCCCGGTGCACGACCCCGGCCTCGTGCACGGCGACGAGCCCCTCCGACAGGGCCGCGCCGATCGCGGCGACGTCGGCCGCGCCCAGCGCTCCCTCGCCGGCGACCTTGTCGTGCAGGGAGGGGCCGGGCACGTACTGCGTGGCGAACCATGGACGGTCCGCGTCGAGGTCGGCGGCGACGAGCCGTGCCGTGCACCCACCGCGGATCCGCCGTGCCGCCGAGACCTCACGCGCGAACCGCGAGCGGAACTCCTGGTCCTCCGCCAGATCCGGCCGGATCACCTTCAGCGCGACCCGCTGGCCCTTCCGGTCGGAACCCAGGTAGACAACGCCCATTCCGCCCGCGCCGAGCCGTCTGTGAAGCCTGAACGAGCCGACGACGCGCGGGTCCTCGCGCCTCAGGCGCATCATCGCCATGTTCATCCCCGCTGCCCGGTCCGTGTGACGTGGCACAGCTTACGTTTCCACGGCCCGCTGCGCGCAGAGGCCGCGCCCTCTCGGGGCGATGGATTGTCAGTGCCGGGTGGGACACTTGAAGAGTGGTCAGGGAGTGGGTCGGCAGGCCGACTTCGGCCTGCCGATGATCCCAACCACCCGTCGTCGAAGGGGGATTGGGCCCATGAAGGGTGATCGTGTGGAGATAGTCGTGGATGCCGGGGACACGACGCGTACGTACGAGGTGGTGGCGAGCCGGGCGGGCCGCCGGGTGGAGACGGCGGTGCGCCGGGGCGTGGTGGAAGTGAGCGAAGTCACCCGCAGCGGCACCGTCGTACGGACGGCCCGGTTCATGGCGAACCGGGTCCTGGCGCTGGTCGAACAGCCCATTCCGCGGGAGGAGAGTTCGGAGAAATCGGGGCACAGCGGGCGCCCCCTCCGGGAAGACCCCGAGACGTAGGACTTCGTCTCCACCCAGGGGAGTACTCCGCAGGTCATGGCTCATCCTCCGGGAGGCCCGGCAATCGGTACGAGGGCATGACGCCCGTCGGGGCCCGGCCGCCTAGATTTGAAGTCAAGCGGCGGGTGCAGCACTCGTCCCCCGAGGTCAGACACTCGCCGCTGCCAACCACAACTGAGAACGGTCAGGAGAGGGACCATGGCCCAGACGGCACCGCGGACGATGATCCGCAGGCAGGAGCGCACAGTGTTCCGCCCGCGCCGCACGGGTCGTCGCCACCCGTTGGTGGCGACGCTCATGGCTCTTCCCCTGGCGGCACTGCTCCTCGTCGTCTTCGACGGCTGGGAGACAGTGGCAACACAGGCGTCGTCCGTGGGAGTGATGCTGGGGCGCTGAGCGGCGACCCCAGGCCCGGAAGAGCGGTCCGGGCGGGGACATCCACCCATGAAACCCCGTGGGGACGGGGGTGCGGCGGACGGCAACAATGCCGGCGCAGCTGGGGAGCTGCGCCGGCATTATTTTGCGCCTGAACCGGCGCCGCTCTCGAGGACGTGGTTGCTGTCCGTGAGGGTTCCTCGGTTGTTGGTTGCGGTTCATGCGGGTTGCATGCAGCTGGGGCGGCCGTGTGGCCGTAGCTGCGGGCAGTCGTGCTTCCCCCAGTGCCTTAAGGGCCTGGGGGACCCCCACGGGCGGCACGGGTGGGCGCAGGCGGCGCCCCGTCGGCGCCGGGCTGCGCGAACCGCCCCTTGCACTGACGCCGGACACCTGGCAACTCCGTCCGTGCAACCTGCGTACCCTCGGCGACAGCCCCGTCCGCTCCAGGAGCCCCGTGACCACAAGCCCCCTGCTCTCCGCCCTCACCGCCAGAGCCAAGACCAAGGCCCACTCGACGGCATCCGCCTGTCCCTGTGGAGCAACCGGGACGCTCGCCGACCGCCCCGACGCCACAGTCGTCCGGCACGCCGACACCGTCGCCAAGGCCCACGCCCCGGACATGACCAGGACCGACCTGGCGCCTCGCCTCACCGCCGCCGCCCAGCTCCCCGGCATCCTCCTGCCCCCGCTCAGCCCGACGCCGGTCGACCTGCACGGCCGGCTCGTCACGTTCTGGCCGTACGGCACACCCGTGGACCCGGAAGACCCGGACGCGGCCCCCTGGGAGTCCGCCGCCACCCTCCTCGCCCACCTCCACCGTGCCCCCGCCCCGGCCCCTCTGCCTCCCATGCGCGGCCCCGCCAAGGCGGCCCGGGCCATCGCCCGCCTCCGAGCAACCGCGGCCCTCGCCGCCACTGCCACCGCTCCCGTCCTCCGCGCCTGGTCCACGCTCCCAGCCTGGGCCCGGGCCGAGGCCCCCATGCCGGACAGCACCACTCTCTGCCACGGCGACCTCCACCTCGGCCAGCTCGTACGCCACCCCGCCCCCGACGGCCCCTGGCTGCTCATCGACGTCGACGATCTCGGCGTCGGCGTCCCGGCCTGGGACCTGGCCCGCCCCGCTGCCTGGTACGCCTGCGGGCTGCTCCCGCCCGACGAGTGGGCCCGCTTCCTGGACGCCTACCGTGCGGCGGGCGGCCCGGCCGTGCCCGCGTACGGCGACCCCTGGCCGGCGCTGGACGTCCCGGCCCGCGCGCTCACCGTGCAGACCGCCGCCCGGTCGATCGCCAAGGCCGCCGCGGCAGGCCGCGCCCTGGACGACGTGGAGCAGGCCCTGGTCGACGCCTGTGATCGAATGAGTTCCACCCCGCCGGACTTGGCGCAAGGTTTCCCGACGTAAGGTGCAACCGACCGCAGCCGGACAGAGTCTTGTCCTGGCGAAACGCGAAGCAGGACCGACCGGCGAGGAGTTGAGCCGACCATGCAGTGTCCGAAGTGCCATGCGCCGATGCACACGTACAACCGCAACGGCGTCCAGATCGAGCAGTGCAGCGGCTGCCGCGGCATTTTTCTCGACTACGGCGAGCTGGAGGCGCTGACCCGCCTGGAGTCCCAGTGGTCCGGTCCCGCCGTCCCGCCGCCCCCGGCCGCTCCGCAGTACCCGGCCGCGCCCGGCGCTCATGCCGCCCCGGCTTGGGGCGCCCCGCACGGCGGCCACCACGGTGGGCACCATGGTCACCACCGCGACCGGGGCTTCGGCCGCATGCTGTTCTCCAGCTGAGAGCCGAGAGCCGACCGGCAGACGAAGAAGCCCCCGGCCGCAGGGCCGGGGGCTTCGGTGTGTGGACGATACTGGGATTGAACCAGTGACCTCTTCCGTGTCAGGGAAGCGCTCTCCCGCTGAGCTAATCGTCCGGGGTGCTGCGTGCGCGATACTGGGATTGAACCAGTGACCTCTTCCGTGTCAGGGAAGCGCTCTCCCGCTGAGCTAATCGCGCGGGGTGCGGATCTTGCCGTAAGTGCTGGAAGATCCAGTGGACGATACTGGGATTGAACCAGTGACCTCTTCCGTGTCAGGGAAGCGCTCTCCCGCTGAGCTAATCGTCCTTGGAGGTGGAGACGGGATTTGAACCCGTGTAGACGGCTTTGCAGGCCGTTGCCTCGCCTCTCGGCCACTCCACCAGGAGTGCGGGGAATCGGGAAGATCCCCTTCATCCTGCGAGCGGACGACGAGGTTCGAACTCGCGACCTCAACCTTGGCAAGGTTGCGCTCTACCAACTGAGCTACGTCCGCCTGTCGTTTCGGTCGGCTTACGCGTTCCGGCGACGAGGTGAACTCTAGCGGATTCCGGGGCCAGTACAAAAACGCGTTTGCGCAGCGTGCTGCGCTGCGCCTGCTCACGGGCCTGCTCGGGGCACCCGGAGGGTCACAGACAGGTCACCCGCGGGACACGCGCCATAGACTCGACCGCGTGCTCGACCTGCCCCCTCTCGCTCGTTTCGGTGACCGTGTCGCCACCGGGCTCCTCGACGTCACCAGCGATACGGCGGCCCTGGACTCCACCGGTTTCTGGGCTGTGTGCGCCGACTACGAGGGCCGTGTGACCTGCGCCAGATTCAGGGACGTACGAGAGGAGCCCGTGCCCACCCCGGTGCCGGGGGAGTGGCGGGGGCCGGCCGCCGGTGACTGGACGTCCTCCCTCGACCGCGCCGCGTACACGGCCGGGGTGCGGCGCATCCGTGAGCACATCGCCGCCGGTGAGGTCTACCAGGCGAACCTCTGCCGGGTGCTGTCGGCGCCCGCGCCGCCGGACGCCGACGTGGACGCCCTCACCGCCCTGTTGGCCCGCGGCAACCCGGCGCCGTATGCGGGAACGATCCGCCTGCCCGGTCACGGTGTGGAGATAGCCACCGCGTCCCCCGAGTTGTTCCTGCGCCGCGACGGCCGGGTCGTCGAGTCCGGCCCGATCAAGGGCACCGGTCGTACCGAGGCGGACCTCCTGGCCAAGGACTACGCCGAGAACGTGATGATCGTGGATCTCGTCCGCAACGACATCGGACGCGTCTGCGCCACCGGCAGCGTGACCGTCCCCGATCTGTGCGCCGTGGAGAAGCACCCCGGCCTGGTCCACCTCGTGTCGACCGTACGCGGCGAGCTGTGCGAGGGGGCAGGCTGGCCGGAGCTGCTGGCCGCCGCGTTCCCGCCCGGCTCGGTCACCGGTGCGCCCAAGTCGAGTGCCCTGCGGATCATCGAGGCACTGGAGACGGCGCCCCGAGGTCCGTACTGCGGCGGGATCGGCTGGGTGGACGCCGACCGGGGCGTCGGCGAGCTGGCCGTGGGCATCCGCACCTTCTGGATCGACCGGGAGGCCGCCGTACTGCGCTTCGGCACCGGCGCCGGCATCACCTGGGGTTCCGATCCCGAGAGCGAGTGGCGGGAGACCGAACTGAAGGCGGCTCGGCTCCTCGCGGTAGCGTCGGGTATGTACGAGGCGAGTGGAGAGTGACTGAAGTGCTGTGCCAACCCGGGGGCAACCCCCGGACCCCCGGCCGCTGCGACGCCTCCGGTACTGATTCGTGAGGAAGACACCAGTGAAGCTATGGCTCGACGGCGGGCTGCAGGACATCGAGTCCGCCCGTGTCTCCGTCTTCGACCACGGGCTGACCGTGGGCGACGGCATCTTCGAGACGGTGAAGGCAGTGGACGGGAAGCCGTTCGCGCTCACCCGGCACCTCGACCGGCTGACCCGCTCCGCGCGCGGTCTCGGCCTGCCCGACCCCGACCACGACGAGGTCCGCCGCGCCTGCGCCGCCGTCCTGGAGGCCAACCCGATGCCGCTGGGCCGGCTGCGCATCACGTACACCGGCGGCCAGGGCCCGCTCGGTTCCGACCGCGGTGAGCACGGTCCGACCCTCGTGGTCGCCCTCGGCGCGTCCGCCCGGCGGCCCGACTCCACTGCCGTGATCACGGTCCCCTGGACCCGCAACGAGCGCGGCGCGCTCACCGGCCTCAAGACGACCTCGTACGCCGAGAACGTCGTCGCCCTCGCCCGGGCCCGTGAACAGGGCGCCTCCGAGGCGCTGTTCGGCAATACGGTCGGACAGCTCTGCGAGGGCACCGGCTCGAACGTCTTCGTCGTCCTCGACGGCGAGATCCACACCCCGCCGCTCGCCTCCGGCTGCCTCGCGGGCATCACCCGCGCCCTGACCGTCGAGTGGACGGGCGCGAGGGAGACCGACCTGCCACTGGACGTCCTGGACCGGGCCGAGGAGATCTTCCTGACCTCCACGCTGCGGGACGTACAGGCCGTGCACCGGGTCGACGACCGTGAACTCCCGGGCGCGCCGGGCCCGGTGACCGCCAAGGCCATGCGGATCTTCGACGAGCGGGCCGGGGACGACCTCGATCCGTAAAGGCCGCACATATTGGGCTGCCGCACATATTGGGCTGACCCGGAGCGCCGCAGCGGGTAGAACTCCGATGATGACCACGACCCTGCGGCCCACCGAGCCGCTCCAGCGTGCCGCCGACGGGATGCTGTCCCGCCACTACCAGGTGTGCGTGAACAGCCGTCCCGTCGGAGCGATACACCTGTCGACGCACCCTGTCTTCGGGCCCGCCGTCGCCCGGATGGAAGACCTGCGCATCGAGGAACCGGACCGCCGGCGCGGCCGGGGCACGGTGGCCGCGCTCGCCGCCGAAGAAGTGGTACGGGGGTGGGGCTGCAAGCGGATCGAGATCGCGGTGCCCGCCGACGCGGAGGCCGCTCTGCGGCTCGCCACGGCCCTCGGCTACGTGCAGCGCAACCGCGCCATGGAGAAACGCCTCGGCCCGACCGCGCCCGAACTGCCCGAGGGCAGCCGGGGCAGACCCCTGACCGAGACCGAGTACGGGCCATGGCTCGAACAGGGCAAGGAGAAGTACGCGCAGAGCTGGATCGACCGCGGCGTCCCCGCGGAGGAGGCGCGGGCCAAGTCCGAGAGGGACCACGCGCGACTGCTGCCGCAGGGCCCCGGGACGCCCGGTGTGCTGCTGAGCGTCCTGGAGCACGAGGACACCCGAGTGGGCACGCTCTGGGTGGCGCTCGAGGAGGAGTGGGCGTACGTCTATGACGTCGAGGCCGACGCGCGTTTCCGTGGCCGGGGGCACGGCCGTTCTCTGATGCTGTTGGCCGAGGCCCAGGCGGTGGCCGCCGGAAAGCGCGTCCTCCGCCTCAACGTCTTCGCGGGCAACACCCCGGCCGAGCGGTTGTACGAATCGCTTGGCTACGCCCCGGTGCGGTACATCATGTACAAGAACCTGCTCTGAGGTCACTCCGCCAGCAACCGGTCCGCGATCTCCTCGACACGCTCGCGCAGCCCCTCCTGGCTCTTGCCGCCGTCGAGGCGCTCACCGCCGATGACGTACGTGGGGGTGCCGGTCACGCCGATCGCCTTGCCCTCGGCCTGGTCGGCATCGACGATCAGGATGTGCCGGCCGTCGATCAGGGCGGTGTCGAACTCCTCGTCGTCCAGACCCAGTTCACGGGCGACCTCGACCAGGAAGGGTTCTCCCTTACGGTCCAGCTCCTCCACCCGTCCCAGCACGGCCTCGACGTACGGCCAGCCCTGCCCCTGCTCCGCGGCCTCCTCGGCGGCCTGCGCGGCGGCGAAGGCGTGCTTGTTCTTCTCCAGCGGGAAGTGCCGCAGCCGCAGTTCCAACCGGTCGCCGTAGCGGGCACGCAGGGCGCGCAGGTCGTCCAGGGCGCTGCGGCAGTCCGGGCACTGGAGGTCGCACCAGACATCGAGAACGGGGGCGGGAGGGGAGTCGCTCATGGTCACAGTCTCCCAGCCCCGGCCCCGGACGGCCCAATCGGACCCCGGAGTCGGGGCGGCCCGGCGAGGTCGTACGACCGAACGGCACCTGCGGAGGAGCTGACCCGGAGATGTCCCTGATGTCCGGCCGGAGGATGGCCCGGCGGGGTGCGGTGGGTGCAGGATGGAAGGGACGAAGTGGCCCTTGCCCGACCAAGCCCTGCCTGGAGGACCGGATGATTGCCGAGACCGTCTGTTCCGCCGTCTCCGCGGCAGGCCTGGGCATCGCGGCGGTCACGGCGTACCGCAAGCGTTTCCTCACGGCCGCCCGCATCGCCGCGTACTCACTCGTCCCGATCGGCCTGGTCATGACCGGCGTCGTCGAATGGCTGGCGGACACCGCCTTCAGCCCGACGGCCTGGATGGGCTTCGGAGTGCTCGGCGTCTCCTGGCTGCTGTTCACGACCACACGCGCCGTGGAGCGCCGTCGCGGCGGCACCCGCAAGGAGCGCAAGGCGGCCAAGAGCGCCGCTCAGCGCGAGGCCGTGGCTCCGGCGGCTTCGGCGCCCTCGCTCGCGGCCGGCTCCCGCCCGGCGGCCCGTCCCGCGGGCAAGCCCCGCGCCGAGACCGCCACGGACGACTTCAGCGACATCGAGGCCATCCTGAAGAAGCACGGCATATGACCGTCGCGGAGGACGGCACCCGACTTCCGCATGACGGAACGTCCGCATGACGGACTGAGACGGACTGAGACGGACTGAGACGGACTGAGACGGACTGAGACGGACTGAGACGGACTGAGACGGACAGGGACGGCCGATACGGACTGAAGTGACACAGGTGGGCTCCTGCGCGTCCGGAAGTGATCACGACCCGAACCGGACATCACGGAATCCGGCGAACTCCCGCTCATTACGGGCGTGTTGATCGCGCCGGGAGTGCCGACTACGTCATCATCGCCGCGAGATGCTGGACACGACACAGAGCGATGCCGCGCCGCCGCAGGACGAGCCGCGCGGATGCCTCTTCGCCCTTTCCCAGCCACCGCTGATGATCTTCCTTGCGGTGATCGGGTGTCTGCTGCTCATGGCTGCGCTGCACGACCTGCTGTTGCTGTGAGCCGTACCCGTGGTTCCCGGCGCCACCCGCCGGGGACCACGTCGACACTTGTTCTGTCGTTGGTCCTGGCCTGGCGCGTGGACGTCAGCCGGCCGCCTCCTTGCGCCGCGCCCGGTATGCGGCCACATGCAGACGGTTTCCGCAGGTCCGGCTGTCGCAGTAGCGACGTGAACGGTTGCGGGAGAGGTCCACGAAGGCCCGCCGGCAGTCGGGCGCCTCACAGCGGCGCAGCCGCTCCTGCTCGCCGGCCACCACGAAGAACGCGAGCGCCATCCCGCAGTCGGCCGCCAGGTGATCGGCGACGGAGGCGCCGGGGGCGAAGTAGTGGACATGCCAGTCGTAGCCGTCGTGGTCCGTGAGGCGGGGGGTGGTCCCGGCGGCGGCGATCAGCTCATTGATCAGTCCGGCGGCGGTCCGGGGCTCCGGAGCGGCGAAGACCGCGGCGAACCGTCCGCGGATCTTGCGCACCGCCGAGAGGTCGAACTCCGAGAGCGTCCCGACATCGCTGATTTCGTGGTTTCGCACGAAATCCTCGAGGGCCGCGACGTCAGGCAGCGCGTCGGGCGCCGCGTCGTCCTCCGGCGCGGTGTTCACCAGATCCACCACGGTGTCGAGGGCGCACCGGGTGTCGTGGGTGATCAGCACGTTTCGCTCCCTGGCCTGGGGGTCGGGCGTGCGCCCGCCGATGCAGGCCGATGGTAATGGCTCGACGGAAGAGGAAGCACCCACGGAACCACTCCGGCCGACCCGCGCAGCCGACGGGAAGCCGGTTCCGCGCGATCCGCGGGCAGCTGGCTCCGCCCAGCCGATCCGCGTTGGCTGCGGGCAGCCGGCTCCGCCCAGCCGGCTCCGCCCAGCCGATCCGCGTTGGCTGCGGGCATGCGTGCCGCCTGGGGCGTCCCGTCGGCTGCGCAGGCGGCACCCACGGCCGATCCGCGCAGCCGTCGGGAGGCCGGTTCCGTGCGATCCGTGGTTAGCCGTTCGCGTTAGCTGCGGGCTTTCGTGCTCCCCTCAGTGTCTTGAGGGCCTGCCATGGGTGCCACGGGTGGGCGCAGGCGGCACCCACGGCCGATCCGCGCAGCCGACGGGAGGCCGGTTCCGTGCGATCCGTGGTTAGCCGTCCGCGTTAGCTGCGGGCTTTCGTGCTCCCCTCAGTGTCTTGAGGGCCTGGGGGACCCCCATGGGTGCCACGGGTGGGCGCAGGCGGCACCCACGGCCGATCCGCGCAGCCGTCGGGAGGCCGGTTCCGTGCGATCCGCGGGCAGCCGCTCGCGTTAGCTGCGGGCATTCGTGCCGCCTGGGGCGGCACGGGTGGGCGCAGGCGGCACCCCGTCAGCGCCGGGCCGCGCGACCCACCCCGCCCAGCACCGACGCCGGGCACTTGGTACCCCGGGCACCCTGGCACTCCAGGGATCCGGCACCCCGGGCACCCTGGCACTCCAGGCATCCGGCACCCAGGCATCTGGCACCGCCGGACACCTGAAGCCCCGGCGCCCGCACACACGCATCGGCGCCGCCCCCACAAAGGGCACGGCGCCGATCCTGGCCGTATACGGCAGTCTGAGCCCGAGCCGTCTCCCCGAGTGGACGGCGCCGGGCGGCTCTGTGTGGTCTCGCCTCTAGCTTTCCGCCAGGATGTGCGAGAGCTCCTGATCGAGATCGAAATGCCGGTGTTCCGTGCCGGGAGGCACGGCCGCGTCCGTCCGCTTCAGGAAGGACTCCAGGGCCCGCGCCGGGGCCTCGAGCAGGGCCTCGCCCTCCGGGGAGCTCAGGGCGATGCAGACGACGCCCTGACCGTGGCTGCGCGACGGCCAGACGCGGACATCGCCGGTTCCGGTGGGCCGGTGGAGGCCCTCCGCGAGGAGGTCGCGGGCGAACACCCACTCGACGGTCTCCTCGGCTCCGGTGTGGAAGGTGGCGTGCACGGCGTAGGGGTCGGCCGTGTCGTACCGCAGGCCTGCGGGGACAGGCAGGGAGGACTCGCTCGACACAACGAGGCGCAGGTGCAGCTCGCAGCTGACCGTGGTGTTCATAAGCGCCAGGGCCTTTCGCTCAGTGTGCGCTCGGGGATTCGCACGTCGGCGAAATCGACATGCCACCTACGGTGCCGTTGTAAACCCCTCTGAGCGTTTTGCGTGTCTTTACGTAACTCTTCCGGCCGAGAGTAGGTTCGTACCGTACGGCCATTCCGGTGACCGGTTTCTGTCCGGTAGGGTTTGGCCGTATGAATACGGGGAGTGACGAGCCGGGCGAGGTCGTTGCCGTGGCTGCGGACGAGACGAAGACTGGCGGGGTGAAGGGCGAGCAGGGGCTCGGGTCCAGAGCCCCCGAATTCATCAAGGCGCGCCGCCTGCTGCACCTGAGCTGGCAGGTCTGCATCTTCATCATCGGGCTCGCGGTCGTGGTCCTCGGCATCATCATGCTGCCGCTGCCCGGCCCGGGCTGGGTCGTGATCTTCGGCGGCATGGCGATCTGGGCGACCGAGTTCGTCTGGGCCCAGCTCGTGCTGCGCTGGACCAAGCGCAAGGTCACCGAGGCGACCCAGCGAGCCCTGGACCCGAAGGTGCGGCGGCGCAACATCATCCTGACGACGATCGGCCTCGTGATCGTGGGCGTGATCGTCGGGATCTACCTGGTGAAGTTCGGGTTAGTGATGCCCTGGAAGATCAAGGACCAGTGATCCCTGACGGGGGTGCGCAGGTCGGTCGGCACCGGTCACACGCACCCCCTGACATGGGGTAATGTTCTTCGTGCGCCCGGGCGATTAGCTCAGTGGGAGAGCGCTTCGTTCACACCGAAGAGGTCACTGGTTCGAACCCAGTATCGCCCACCCGGGTCGGCGGCCCGTCTGCGACAGAGCAGACGGGCCGCCGCCGTATGTGCACCCCCTGGCGAGCTCTCCAACCCCGCTCCGGCAGCCCGTACCCCCAGCGATTTTTGGCCGAACAACATCCGTGTGCGGAAGGTCAGATCGCGTTCGGCCCGCCGATCACACCCGCCTCACCTGCGGAATTGCCCGGACCGTCGCCCGGTTCGCCTCCGACAGGCCGTCAGATCGCCGAGTCGCGTCCCAAGAAATTCCTGTCCGAATCATTGACGCACCTCGAAGCCCTCCGTAGCTTGTGCCAGCAAGCGCTTACTTGAAACGATTCATGCAGGCGGCAATGACGCTGCGGGGAGGGGGCCCAACCATGGGAACCAGCAGGAATGTTGAGAGGCGAACGATCCTGAAGGTGGCCGGGGCCTCGGCGGCCACGATCGGCCTGGGGGCGACGACCGCGTGCGGTGGTGACAGCGGTTCTGGAGACGGGACGGTGACGCTTCGTTACGCGTGGTGGGGCGGCGAGCCGCGCACCATCGCCATCAAGAAGTCGATCGCGCTCTTCGAGAAGAAGTACCCGAAGATCAAGATCAAGCCTGAATTCACCGACTACGAGGCGTTCTGGGAGAAGTTCCAGACCCAGGCCTCCGGCGGTAATCCGCCGGACGTTTTCCAGAATGCGGTCGGTTTCCTGCGCAAGTACGACAAGCGCGGAGTTCTGATGGATCTCAAGTCGCAGGCGGACGCCGGGAACCTGAGCCTGGAGAACTTCCGCAACGGCGTTCTGGCGAACGGTCAGGTCGACGGCAAGCAGATCGGCATACCCGTCGGCGCCAACACCATGGCGCTCGTCATCGACCTCAAGGCCTTCAAGAAGGCGGGCGTCGAGGCGAAGTTCGGCTGGACCTGGGACGAGTACTTCGACGCGCTCCAGACGATCCAGGACAAGCTGAAGATCGCCGGCGACACCGGCTACTTCAGCATCATGTACCTCTACGACCTGTACCTGCGCCAGAACGGCAAGGCCTTCTTCACCGACAGCGATCTCGGCTTCACCGAGGACGATCTGACGCAGTGGTGGGAGGACGGCTACAAGCGCGTGAGATCCGGGCTCGTCGCCGACCCGAAGAAGATCGAGCAGGTCAAGCCGAAGTCGGGTCTGTCGGCGGGGCTCGCCGCGTCCGAGTTCACCTGGGACAACTTCTCCATCCGCTACGAGGGCGAGGGCGAGTCGGACTACGGGCTCGCGCCGATCCCCACCACGGACGGCAAGGAGACCGGCCAGTACCTCGGTTCGCTGATGATGAGCGCCTTCTCCGGGACCAAGCACCCCAAGGAAGTCGCCCAGTTCATCAGCTTCATGGTCCATGACCCCGAGGTCGGCAAGATCATGGGCTACGACCGCGGCATCCTCGCCACCACCGAGCAGTACGACGCGTTCAAGCCCACCGACGCCAACAACAAGGGCGTCGCGGCCTACGAGGACGAGGTCGCCAAGGCCGGCGTCCTCGGGAAGATCACCCCGCACCCGTCCGGCGCCGACGTCATCGAGGCCGCGTTCCTGCGCATCGGCGGTGAGGTCGCCCAGGGCAAGACCAAGCCGGCCGATGCCGCCAAGGCGCTGTTCAGCGAGGCCAAGGCCGCGTTCGCGGGCTGAGGGGACGTACCACCATGACGCTCGTCAAGGAAGCGCCCGTGCGCCCGGCCGGGAAGCGGTCCGCCGCTCCCGCCGCCGGGCGCCGCGGGCGGCGCCGCGAGAACCTCGCCGGCTATCTCTTCATGTCGCCGTGGATCGCGGGGTTCCTGCTGCTCACGGCGGGACCCATGATCGCGTCGCTGTACTACGCGTTCACCAGCTACAACCTGTTCACGCCGCCCCAGTGGGTGGGGCTCGACAACTTCACGACGATGTTCCAGGACCCGCGCTGGCAGAAGTCGGTCGAGGTCACGCTGAAGTACGTCGTCGTGGCCACACCGCTGAAACTGCTGCTCGCGCTCGGCGTCGCGCTGCTGCTCGCGCAGAAGCGGCGCGGACAGGGCCTGTACCGGGCCGCGTTCTACATGCCCTCGCTCATCGGTGCCAGCGTCTCCGTCGGCTTCGTGTGGCGGGCGCTGTTCTCGGACGACGCGGTCGTGGACCGTACGCAGAAGATCTTCGGTGTCGACGTGGGCGGCTGGATCGGCAATCCGGACTACGTCCTCTACTCCCTGGTGGCCCTGAGTATCTGGCAGTTCGGCGCGCCGATGGTCATCTTCCTGGCCGGTCTCAAGCAGGTCCCGCAGGAGCTGTACGAGGCCGCCGAGGTGGACGGGGCCGGTCCCCTGCGGCGGTTCTGGAACATCACGCTGCCGATGATCTCCCCGGTGCTGTTCTTCAACGTACTGCTGGAGTCCATCCACGCGTTCCAGGTGTTCGGCTCCGCCTACGTCGTCTCCGACACCCGGTGCGGGCCCGCCGACGCCACGCTCGTCTACACCTGTTACCTCTACCAGAAGGGCTTCAAGGAGGCCCAGATGGGCTTCGCCTCCGCGATGGCCTGGACGCTGGTGATCGCGGTGGCGCTCGTCACGGCGGTCCTGTTCTGGTCGCAGAAGAAGTGGGTGCACTACGAGGAGGCCGCCAAGTGACCAGTGCCACCAGCCCTGCCCTGCACACCGCGAACGAGCGGCGGCGCACCGGATCGATCGCCTGGCACGTGGGCGCGCTCGCCGTCCTCGCGGTCGTGCTGTATCCCGTGATCTGGGTGGTCGGTGCCTCGTTCAAGCCGAGCAAGGACATCATCGCCAGCCTCGACCTGCTGCCCACCAAGCCGGTCTGGGCGAACTTCTCCGGGCTCGCCGACGGTATCTCAGGCATCTCCATCAGCAGCTTCTTCTGGAACTCGCTGATGTACGCGGTCCTCGCCGTGGCCGGTGTCGTGCTGTCCAGCTCGCTGACCGCGTACGCCTTCGCCAAGATCCGGTTCGCCGGGCGGAACCTGCTCTTCACGCTGATGATCGGCACGCTGCTGCTGCCGTACCACGTGCTGCTCATCCCGCAGTACGTGCTCTTCCGCAACCTCGAACTCACCGACACCCTGGTGCCGCTCGTCGCGGGCAAGTTCCTGGCCACGGAAGCCTTCTTCGTGTTCCTGATGGTGCAGTTCATGCGCGGGCTGCCCCGGGAGCTGGACGAGGCGGCCAAGCTCGACGGCTGCGGGCATCTGCGCACCTACTGGTCGATCGTGCTGCCACTGAGCCGGCCCGCGCTCATCACCAGCGCGATCTTCACCTTCATCAACGCCTGGAACGACTTCATGGGGCCGTTGATCTACCTCAATACCCCTGAGAAGTACACGGTTTCGCTCGGCCTGATGATGTTCCGTGACCAGGAGGGCATCTCCAACTACGGCAGCATGATCGCGATGTCGTTGGTGGCGCTGGTTCCGGTCATCGCCTTCTTCATGGCCTTCCAGCGGTACCTCATCGACGGTATGGCGACGTCCGGACTGAAGTGAAAGAACTGAGGCTGTCACCATGGCGCAAGCACGCGTGAAGGCCCGCGCCCCGCGCAAGGAGTCCGTGTTCGGCGAGCGCTTCGCGGTCTTCGCCGAGTGTCTGCTCACCGGCGTGTGGATCGCCGTGGCCTGCCTCGGGGTCGTCACTTACCCCGCGGCCTTCGCCGCCGGCGCGCGGCATCTGCGGCGTCGTACGAGCCACGAGGTCGGTGGCGTGCGGGAGTTCGTCGCGGACTTCCGGGCGGCCGTGCGCGGCGGGTGGGTCGTCGGGCTCGCCGGGTGGGCGGTGGCCGTCGCGGTCTGGGTGGATGTCCTGGCCGCGCGGTCCGGGCTGCCCGGTGGGCCGTTGGTGGGGGCCGTCGGCATCTTCGCGCTGATCGGGCTCGCCGTCGCCCTGCTGCGGGCGGCGGCGGTCTGGACGCCGGGTGCCACTTGGCGGGCGCTGCTTTCCGACGCCGGGCGGCGGACGGTGCTCGATCCCGCCGGGTCCTTCCTGGTCGTCTGCGGGCTGGCCGTCGTCACCCTGTCCGCCTTGTTCGTCGCGCCGCTGGCGGTCCCCGTCCTGGGGGCCGTCGCGGCGGCGGCCGTCGCCGTGGAGGAGCGGTACCGGCGCCGCTGACCGGCGGTGCCTCGCATCAGGTCGGCGCCCCGGGCGCCGTACCTCGCTCTGTCATGCCCCTGACCACCCCTGCATCCCGCACGGAAAGGAAAGGCTGTATCTCTCATGTCTCCCATTCCCCGCAGGTCCGTCCTCAAGGCGGCCGCCGTCGCCGGAGCCGCCGCGCAGTTCAGCTGGGCGCTAGGAGCCAAGGACGCTGAAGCCGCGCCGAGAGCCGCGGACGCCGACGCCGATCCCGTGACCCTGGACTGGCTGGAGGACGGCGGCCTGGGCGTCGCCCCCGGCTCCACCGTAGGCGTCCCCTGGCCGAAGGGCGTCTACCAGGAAGACCAGAAGTTCGCGGTGACGGACGCGGACGGCAAGTCCGTGCCAGTGCAGTCGTGGCCGATCGCGTACTGGCCGGACGGATCGCTGAAGTGGACCGCGCACGCGGTCAGTTCGGGCTCCGGCAAGCTCACCCTCGCCGCGGGCGAGGCAGCGACCCCCGCCAAGAAGGTCACCGTCGACAAGAGCGGCGGCACCATCGACATCTCCACCGGCGTCATCACCGCGAAGATCGGCAAGTCCGGCGCCACGCTGATCAAGTCGGTCACCCGTGGCTCCACGGAGATCGCCAAGAACGGCCGGCTCGTGCTGATCCGCCAGCCCGAGATCGAGGACGAGGACCAGGGCTCGGTGAAGACCGAGCGCTTCGAGGGCGCCATCTCGAAGGTCGAGGTCGAACAGGAGGGCCCGGTCCGCGCGGTCGTCCGCATCGACGGCAAGCACCGCAAGGGCAGCCGGAGCTGGATGCCGTTCTCCATCCGGTTGTACTTCTACGCGGGCGCCGACTCCTTCCGCATGGTGCACACCGTCACGTACGACGGCACGCAGGAGCCGGGCAAGGCCGGCGGTGACTTCATCCGAGGGCTCGGGGTCCGGTTCACCGTCCCGATGCGGGACCAGTCCTACGACCGTCACATCCGCATCGGCGGCGAGGGCACCGGTCTGCTGCGTGAGGCCGTCAAGGGCATCACCGGACTGCGCCGCGACCCGGGGGCGGCCGTGCGCACGGCCCAGTTCGAGGGCAAGAAGCTGCCGGACCCGTCCACCTGGGACCAGCGGGTCACCACCCGCCTCCAGTACATCCCCGAGTGGGGCGACTACACCCTCTCGCAACTCTCCGCCGACGGTTTCGGCGTGCGCAAGCGCACCAAGAAGGGCCACGGCTGGATCCCGGCGGGAGGGGGCCGACGAGCCAGCGGCTTCGGGTACGTCGGCGGCGCGTCCGGTGGATTCGCCTTCGGGCTGCGGGACTTCTGGGAGAAGTTCCCCGCCCAGCTCGACATCCGCGACGCCCAGACCGACGAGGCCGAGGTCACCCTCTGGCTCTGGTCGCCGGAGGCGCAGCCCATGGACCTGCGCTTCTACCACGACGGCATGGGCCAGGACACGTACCCCGAACAGATCGAAGGCCTCAACATCACCTACGAGGACTACGAACCCGGCTTCGGCACCCCCTACGGCATCGCCCGCACCAGCGAATTCCTCTTCTGGGCCCACGACACCACGCCCAGCGCGGAGGCGATGGCCCAGCAGGTCGAGGCCGTGCGCACCCCGCCGCAGCTGGCCGCCCCGCCCAAGCAGCTCATCAAGGCGGGCGTCTTCGGCAAGCTGTTCTCCGAGCCGGACCGCTCCACCAGCGCCAAGGCGAAGATCGAGGACCACCTCGACTTCCTCTTCACCTACTACAAGGACCAGGTGGAGATGCGGCGTTGGTACGGCTTCTGGGACTACGGCGACATCATGCACACCTACGACCCGAGCCGCCACCAGTGGTGCTACGACGTCGGAGGCTACGCCTGGGACAACTCCGAACTCTCACCCGACCTGTGGCTCTGGTTCGCGTACGTGCGCTCCGGCCGCGCCGACGTCTTCCGCTTCGCCGAGGCCATGACCCGGCACACCGGCGAGGTCGACGTCTACCACCTCGGCAAGTGGGCGGGCCTCGGCACCCGGCACGGCGTCCAGCACTACGCGGACAGCGCCAAGCAACAGCGCATCGCCAACACCACCTACCGCCGCTACTACTACTTCCTCACCGCGGACGAACGCGTCGGCGACCTCATGCACGCCAATGTCGACTCCGACGAGACATTCCTCGTGCTCGACCCCATCCGCAAGATCCGCACCGAGCCGTACACGCCCGACCGCCACGCCCTGTCCATCGGTTTCGGCACCGACTGGAGCGGCCTGGTCTCCGCCTGGCTCACCGAGTGGGAGCGGCGCGGCCCCAAGTGGGAGAAGGCCAAGGCGAGGGTCCTGTCCACCATGGAGACCATCGCCGCCCAGCCCAACGGCTTCGTCCAGGGCGACGCGCTGTACGACCTGGACACCGGGAAGTTCGCCGTCGCCAAGGAGCCGAAGGTCGGCGTCTCGCACCTGTCGGCCATGTTCGGCCTGGTGGAGCTGTGCGCCGAGCTGATCGACCAGGTCGACATGCCGAAGTTCAAGGAGGCGTGGCTCGACTACTGCCGCTACTTCAACGCCACCAAGGCCGAGCAGAAGGCCCGTTACGGCTCCGACTTCGGCTCCCTGCTGCTGTTCCAGGGCCACTCGCGGCAGGACGCGTACGCCGCCGTCCAGACGGGCGACGACAAGCTGGCCACGCGCGCGTGGCAGCAGTTCTACAACAGCCGGGACACCTGGGACTACAAGGAGTCCACCGACTGGTCCACGAAGAAGATCGAAGGCCCGACCGGCCTGGTCCCCGGCAGTGAGGCGGCCTGGGTGTCCACCAACGCCACGGCCCTGTACGGCCTGGCGGCCATCCAGAACCTGGCGTTGGTCGGCGACAAGATGCCGTAGCCGTTTCGCGCGAGGCGCCTAGGTCATCCTCCCCAGGACCTCCCGCACCCGCCGGACGTCCCGGATCCGCTGCTCGTACGTCGCACCGAGTGCGAGCAGCAGGAGTCCGGCGAGGGCGGGAGGCACCCAGCGGGGGAGGGCGCCGGTCACTTGCACGAGATACGGGGCGAGTTCGTGCAGCGCGACCAGGGTGAGCACCGAGCCGCCGAGCAGCAGCGGCGCCTGGAGGTGATGCCGGGCACCCAGCAGGGTGACCAGCAGCGCCGCCGCGCCCAGCAGCAGCGGACGCGTCCAGTGCGGGTCGCCCCAGGCCGCGACGAGACTCGGCACGAGGGTGGCGGTGAGACCGGGGCCGTACGCCGTCCAGGAGGAGGTCTGCGGGTCGCGGTGCCGGCGGAGGGCGCCGACGAGCAGGGCCGGGACGGTGACCGGAAGCGTGTACGCCTCGGGACTCCCGATGTCCCAGGCCGCCAGGCGTACCCAGGTGGCCAGGACGAAGAGCGCCGCGGACGCGTAGGCGACGGGGCGGCGGTCCGGGCGGATCGCCGTGCCCGCGGTGATCACTCCGCACAGTGCGAGGACCAGGGCGAGCATCGGTGGGTCGCCCGCGGCCAGCCCGACGGCGAGCAGCCCGGCAGCCGCGCCCGCGACCTCGACCGGAACCGTGGCCCGGGAGTCGCCGAGCCGCGCCGTGAGCAGGGCGGCGGCCACCGGGACCGCCAGAACCAGCAGAGCGGTGTGCTGCGGCTGCCAGTCCGCGGCGGCGCCGGTCGCCGCGGCCAGTGCGGCGGCGTACGCGAGGGCGGCCGGGGCGGTGACGGGGGCGAGGTGTGCCCGCCACGAGGCCGACGCGAACAATGCCGTCAGCGCGCTGAGCACGACGAGGGTCGCGGTCTGGGAGGCGAGGGAGAGGAGGGCGAGGCTGAGGGAGGTGACCAGGGCGAGGACGAGGGCGGTGAGCCGACGTCCTTCGGGGTCAGGCGTGGTTTCGCGTGCGTAGGCCGCTGTCGCGAGCGCTCCGGCTGTCGTGACTCCCTGGACCGACAGCCCGGCGGAGTAAGGAAGTTCGAGGACGGCAGGCAGGATGAGCGCCGTGGCCCAGATCAGGCCCAGCGCGCCGGTCCGGGCCCGAGGACGCCAGGCCGTGTCACGGACCGCCAGGGCGAGTACGGCCGCCACCGCCGCCAGCACGACGGGGGTCGCTGCCGCGTCCGGCGGCCAGGGCGCGTCCCTCGTCACCGCGGCGCGGACGTCCGACGGCGTACCGGTCCAGGCGCGCTCCGCCCAGCCGACCGGTCCCAGCACCGCCACTGCGACGACAGGCAGCGCCCACAGCAGGGCCAGCGCCTGTACGGCGCCGGAGGCCCAGGCGAGTCCCTGTCGCACCGCATCCGGCAGCCGACCGGCCAGTACCGCCGCCAAGAGGGCGATCCCGCAGGCCAGATGGGCCGGAACCGTCCACATCTCAGGCAGGACGGAGCGCGCCAGGCCGCCGAGCGCGGCCACCATGAGCAGCCCGGACGTGACGGCGAGGCCGAGGGAACGCTTCTCTCCAGGGGCGCGCGCACCGCCCTCCGTCTCGCCGGGCTCGCGCACAGCCGTACGCCCGCCATGCCACGCGGCGCCCAGCGCGATCGCCGACCCAAGGGTGAGGAGCGCCGCCGCACGGGCGGCGGCGCTCGGGCCGGTGGCCGTCCAGGACAGCCAGCCGGCGGCCAGTACGCCCCAGGCGCCCATGCCGTACGCGCCGACGGCGGCGACGACACGTACGGACCCGGCCGTCACCCGCAGCGCCACCACCGTGTCGACCCCGGCCGTCACCAGCAGTGCGGCCGTGATCCCGTACGGATCGGTGCCGGCGGCCAGCGCCCACAGGAGCAGCGGGAGCTGGGCAGCGGTCAGCGCGGCGGGGAGGGGCAGCCGCAACCCGGCCGTCCCCGGCAGCAGGCCGTACGCCAGCCAGGTCGCCGCCAGCACCGCCGACGCGACCGCCGCGTATCCCGCCCCGTCCGTCCCCGCGAGGGCGGCCTCGTGCAGGGCATAGGCGTCGAGGACCGTCAGCGCGAGCCCGAGGCCCGCCACCGACTCGGCCGTCGACCGCAGCCCCCGCCTCAGCAGCACCGCCGGCACCGCGAGCGCGGCCAGCGTGACCGCGCCGAGCACCAGCGCCCGCCCGGTGATCCCCAGGTGACCCCAGCTGACCAGCGTGAACACCATCGCCGCGATGGTCAGCAGGACACCACCGAGCAGCAGGAGCACGTTCTGCACGCTGGGTGCGGCCGCCTCCGGGCGGGGCGGTGCGACGGGAGCCGGCCGCGCCCTGTGCAGGGCCGCGACCAGCCAGGCACGGCGGGCCAGCAACTGGGCTCGCCGGACGTCCAGTTGCCACAGTTCGGCGTCGAGGAGCCGCAACTCCTCGGCCGGGGGCGGGATCTGCGTCATGCCTTGGAGTGTGGTCTGGGTCACGCCGTACGGCATGAGTGCGGGTACTCAGGACGTACTCAGATATGGGCCCCCACGCCGGGCAGACTCCGCCCATGGACTGGACCCATTACCGCTTCCGCAGCCTGTGGTCGCTGCCCGCGCGACCCGCCGCCGTGTACGACGCCCTGGAGCGGGTCGAGGACTATCCGCGCTGGTGGCGGCAGGTGCGTGAGGTGAACCGGATCGACGACGCGAGTGGTGTGATCACGATCCGCTCCCTCCTGCCGTACGACATCACCTTCATCGTGCGCGAAGTGCGGCGCGATCCGGTGGCCGGGATCCTGGAGGTCGCCATGTCGGGGCACATCGACGGCTGGGCACGCTGGACGATCACCGCTCGCGGCAGCGGCAGCCTGGCCCGCTACGACCAGGTGGTCGACGTGAACAAACCGCTGCTGCGGCGCTTCGCCGTACCGGGGCGGCCGGTCTTCCGTGCCAACCACTGGCTGATGATGCGGGCCGGACGGCGGGGACTGACCGCGTACTTGGAAGCGGTTTGAAGGAAACGTGCCGGGACCTGTATTGTTCAGTGCGTTCCCGGGCGATTAGCTCAGTGGGAGAGCGCTTCGTTCACACCGAAGAGGTCACTGGTTCGAACCCAGTATCGCCCACCGGGAAAGGCCGGTCCGCCACAGCGGACCGGCTTTTTTGCGCACCTGGTCAGCTAGGCGGCCGCCGCCGGTAGGTCCGGACGCAGCGGCCATGCCGGATCCACCGCCTCCTCCACGCCGCTGCGCGCGAACCACGCCTGCAGGCCCCGCGCCTGCGCCGCGTGCCACACCGCCTGCAGGGTGTGCAGTTCGGCGGGGGAGAGGCGCTCCAGCCGCGCCGCGAAACGGCGCCCCACCGCCCGTACGAGGTCCAGCGCGGCCATTGCGTCGGCCGCCGCGTCGTGCGCGCCCTCCAGCGAGACGCCGTACTGCGCGCACAGGTCGGTGAGGGTGCGGCGGCCCTTGCGGTAGCGGTCCAGGTGCTTGTCCAGGACCCGCGGGTCGAGCACCAGCAGCGGCGACGTCTCGAACCAGCCGCTCAGGGACGAGGCGCGATGGCGGCGCAACTCGCGGTCCAGCAGCGTCAGATCGAACGGCGCGTTCATCACCACCAGCGGACGGCCCGCCGTGGCCTGCTCCGCCAGCGCCTCGGCTATCTCGTACATCACCGGAGCCGGCCAGCGGCCGTTGAGCCGGAGATGCTCCTCCGTCAGCCCGTGCACCGCCGTCGCCGCGGCGGGCACCGGCACGCCCGGGTTCACCAGCCACCGGCTCACCCGCGGCCTGGTCCCCGGTGCGTCCTGGACGACGACGGCGGCCGACACGATCCGGTCGGCTTCGACGTCCACACCCGTGGTCTCTGTGTCGAAAGCGGCCAAGGCCCCTTCGTACCAGCACGTCATACCTACACAACCCCTCGTTCACCCACGGCAGCTGACGCCCCGTCTTCTGCCCGTTTGGTGATACCCGGGCTGTTTGCGCCGTACGCCGGAAGGACACAACAGGAGTACGGGTCCTTGCAGTTCAGCGACCCGACGCGGAATTCACTCGGCCCCGGTGCGGGCATCTCACTTGGCTGGGAAGGCTGTTCGTCATGGCGATAGCGCAGCCCGAGCGGGGCGGGCTGCTGCCCGAACGAACGGGCCCCCATCGCGGCACACTCGCCACCACCGCCTGCATGGAGACCTTGCAGGTGGGCTACTTGCACGCGGTCGCGGCGGCCGCCGGCTGCTCACTGTCCCAGCCATTTCCGGACAACGGCATCGACTGGCACGTCAGCCACAGCGCACCCGGACACACCGTCGACGACGAGGTGACCATCAAGGTGCAGCTCAAATGCACGTACCAGATCCCGCCGAACCCTCCCGGCCGCACCTTCTCCTTCACACTCGACAACGCCCACCTGCGCAAGCTCGCCCGCACCCCGGTCTCGGTGCACAAGATCCTCGTCGTGATGCTCGTGCCCAGGTCCCAGGACGACTGGCTGCGCGCCAGTCACGACCGGCTGGACCTCAGGCACTGCTGCTACTGGACCAACCTCGCCGGTCATCCCGTCACGGGCCGGAACCGGACCACCGTGCGGATACCGACCTCGCGCATCTTCGACGACCGGGCGCTCTGCGAGATCATGACGCGGGTCGGGACCGGAGGCAGACCATGACGCACCGCCCGCTGGAGCAGCCGCTGCGGTCCGTACGACCGCACCCCGTCGACCAGGCCGCCGTCGTCTGGAACCGTGCCCCCGACCCCGGCGACGTCGACCCGGCCGTGCTCAGCGCCCTGCTGCACCGGCACGGCTGGCAGCGGCGCGGAGGAGCGGCCGGACGCTACGGACGCTGGACCCCGCCCGGACCGGGCGGCGGCGGGACGAGCCTGCTGGTGCCCGAGAGCCGCGCCTTCCCCGACAGCGACGATCTCCTCGGCGAGGCGCTCCTCGCACTGTCCCGCAGCGGCACGCCCTCCGCGCGCGAGGTACTGGTCTCCCTCGCCGTGCCCAGTGACGAGATCCGCTGGTGGCGTGATGTGCCGACCGGCCCGGCCGGCGCCGCCCCGTGGACCGTCGAGGAACAACTGCGCGCCGCCGCCCGCCAGATGCTGCTCGCCGGCGCGCTCGCCACGCGCGCGCGTGCGGGCTATTACGGCGCCCGCTACCGGCGCACCGCCGCCGCGTCCCTGGAGAACGTCCTCGTCGGTTCCGCGGCCGGCGGTCGCCGCCTCACCGCCTTCGTGCCGGTCGGCACCGGGCGACCGCTCGCCGTACGCCTGCACCAGGCCCTGTACGCCGCCCGCGAGGCCATCGACTACCAGCGGGCCACCGGCGGCATGGACGCCTTCGACGGCGCCGTCGAGGCGGGCGTCAGCCGTGAACTCACCGAGGCGCTGATCGCCCTGGTGCGCGGCACGGAGGGGGCGCGGGTCGCCGTGGAGTGGGCACCGGCGGCCGGTGTTCCACAGGGCTGCGCGGCGGGTGGCGAACCCGTCGAGTTCTCTCCCGGAGACCTTCCCGTCCTGCGTGAAGCCGGGGCACGGTACCTGCGCGAGGAACCGTCCGTGCCCGTCCGGATCACGGGTGCCGTGGTACGGATGCGCAGGTCGGGGCCGCGCGGAGAGGGTGCCGTACGGCTGCGGGTGCTGGCCGGGGCCGAGATCCCGCACGTCCGGCTGGCGCTGGACGAGGAGTCGTACCGCATCGCTGGGCACGCACACCTGGTCGGACTGCCGGTGCGCGTGCACGGGCGATTGGAGAGCCGGGGCGGGTTCCGCAAACTGACGGGGGTCTCCGCGGTCGTACCGGTGCAGGTGGACGAGGCCGAGCGGGACCGGCTGATGAAGTCGCTGCAGGAGGATCTGGACTTCTTCGAGGAGGCCTGCGGAGGAGACTGAGGCGTAGGAGGCCGGGGCGGAGGTCATCCGTTTAGCGGTCGGGGGTCCGGGGTCGGTACGATCCGGTAATGCGCGCGCTCCAGGTATGGCGCCGCACCCCACCTTCAGTCAGGAGAGACCGGTGTCAGACGTCCGTGTGATCATCCAACGCGATTCCGAGCGGGAAGAGCGCGTGGTGACGACGGGCACTACGGCCGCGGACCTCTTCGCCGGCGAGCGCTCGATCATCGCCGCGCGTGTGGGCGGCGAGCTCAAGGACCTGTCGTACGTCCTGTCCGAGGGCGAGGAGGTCGAGGGCGTCGAGATCTCCTCCGAGGACGGCCTGAACATCCTGCGCCACTCCACCGCGCACGTGATGGCGCAGGCCGTGCAGGAGCTCTTCCCCGAGGCCAAGCTGGGCATCGGCCCGCCGGTCAAGGACGGCTTCTACTACGACTTCGACGTCGAGAAGCCGTTCACGCCCGAGGATCTCAAGGCCATCGAGAAGAAGATGCAGGAGATCCAGAAGCGCGGGCAGCGCTTCTCGCGCCGTGTGGTGACGGACGAGGCGGCCCGTGAGGAGCTGTCGTCCGAGCCGTACAAGCTGGAGCTGATCGGCCTCAAGGGCTCGGCCTCCGCGGACGACGGCGCCGACGTGGAGGTCGGTGCGGGCGAACTGACGATCTACGACAACCTGGACGCCAAGACCGGTGACCTGTGCTGGAAGGACCTCTGCCGCGGTCCCCACCTGCCGACCACCCGGAACATCCCGGCGTTCAAGCTGATGCGCAATGCCGCCGCCTACTGGCGGGGCAGCGAGAAGAACCCGATGCTCCAGCGCATCTACGGCACCGCCTGGCCGACCAAGGACGAGCTGAAGGCGCACCTCGACTTCCTCGCCGAGGCCGAGAAGCGCGACCACCGCAAGCTGGGCAGTGAGCTCGACCTGTTCTCCATCCCGGAGCAGATCGGCTCCGGCCTCGCCGTCTTCCACCCCAAGGGCGGCATCATCCGCCGGGTCATGGAGGACTACTCGCGGCGCCGCCACGAGGAAGAGGGCTACGAGTTCGTCTACACCCCGCACGCCACGAAGGGGAAGCTCTTCGAGACCTCGGGCCACCTGGACTGGTACGCCGACGGCATGTACCCGCCCATGCAGCTCGACGAGGGCGTGGACTACTACCTCAAGCCCATGAACTGCCCGATGCACAACCTGATCTTCGACGCACGCGGCCGCTCGTACCGTGAACTGCCGCTGCGGCTGTTCGAGTTCGGGACCGTGTACCGGTACGAGAAGTCGGGCGTCGTGCACGGCCTGACCCGGGCCCGCGGCTTCACCCAGGACGATGCGCACATCTACTGCACGCGCGAGCAGATGGCCGAGGAGCTCGACAAGACGCTCACCTTCGTCCTCGGCCTCCTGCGGGACTACGGCCTGACCGACTTCTACCTGGAGCTGTCCACCAAGGACCCGGAGAAGTTCGTCGGCTCCGACGAGGCCTGGGAGGAGGCGACCGAGACGCTGCGGCAGGTCGCCGAGAAGCAGGGTCTGCCCCTGGTCCCGGACCCGGGCGGTGCCGCCTTCTACGGGCCGAAGATCTCCGTCCAGACCAAGGACGCCATCGGCCGTACCTGGCAGATGTCGACGATCCAGCTCGACTTCAACCTGCCGGAGCGGTTCGAGCTGGAGTACACCTCGCCCGACGGCTCCAAGCAGCGCCCGGTCATGATCCACCGGGCCCTGTTCGGCTCGATCGAGCGGTTCTTCGCGGTGCTCCTTGAGCACTACGCGGGTGCGTTCCCGGCTTGGCTGGCGCCGGTGCAGGCGGTCGGTATCCCCGTGGGCGACGCGCATGTCGAGTACCTGGAGAAGTTCGCTGCCGAGGCGAAGGCGAAGGGGCTGCGGGTCGAGGTCGACTCGTCGTCGGACCGCATGCAGAAGAAGATCCGAACCCACCAGAAGCTGAAGGTTCCTTTCATGATCATTGTCGGTGACGATGACATGAACGCGGGCACGGTGTCGTTCCGCTACCGCGACGGGTCCCAGGAAAACGGCATTCCGCGTGACGAAGCGCTGGCGAAGCTCGTTGATGTGGTGGAGCGCCGGATTCAGGTGTGACGTGCTCCCCGCCGACGCGGGGGTGGTCCGATCGGCATGAAACAGGGCACGGTCGCCGGCGCGTGCTCCCCGCAAACGCGGGGCTCGGCCCCCGGGATCTCCGGGGGCCTTTGCCGTCCCCCCAGCTCGACGCCATATGCTGCACTGCATGACGAGTGAGCCGGAGCAGCAGTGGGGAGTGGGGATCCAGGACGCGTTCCAGCGTCTGTGGACGCCCCATCGGATGGCCTACATCCAGGGCGAGAACAAGCCGACCGGCCCCGGAGCCGACGACGGCTGCCCCTTCTGCTCGCTGCCGGCCAAGTCCGACGAGGACGGGCTGATCGTCAGGCGCGGTGAGCAGGTCTACGCGGTGCTCAATCTCTACCCGTACAACGGCGGCCACCTGATGATCGTGCCCTATCGCCACGTCGCCGACTACACGGACCTCACAACGGAGGAGACCGCCGAGCTTGCCGAGTTGACCAAGCAGGCGATGAAAGCGTTGCGCAACGCCTCCGGGGCTCAGGGCTTCAACCTGGGCATGAACCAAGGCAGCGTGGCCGGCGCCGGCATCGCCGCCCATCTCCACCAGCACATCGTCCCGCGCTGGGGCGGCGACACGAACTTCATGCCGGTCGTCGGCCACACACGGGTACTGCCGCAGCTGCTGGCGGACACCCGGAAGATGCTGGCGGAGGTCTGGCCGGCGGCCTGACGCCTGGCGGGGGTCCGGGGGCGCGGCCCCCCAGACCTACGCTTCGTACAGGTCGGCCTTGCGCGGCGCCACATCCTGCACAGCCGTGCTGAGGAACGCCGACCGCGTGCCGAACTTCTCCGTGTCCACGCCGTTCTCCTCCAGGACCCGGATCGCCGCCGCGTGCACTACCCGCAGCACCGGCGCCGCCGCGCGCAGCGCGTCGTCGGCCATGAAGCGGTGCCGCCACGGCTTGTCCGCCCAGGCGTGCCGCAGACCGAACGGCTCGGGGAGGGTCAGTGAGCCGCCCAGCCAGTTCAGCAGCGGCGGATACCAGGTGAGCGGCGCCCGGGCCGCAAGGCGGACCACCTCGTCCGCGTCGACCAGCGGAAGCTTCACCTTCCGGGTCTCCCAGAACTTGAGCGACTTCTGGACTTCCTTCTCCTTGGCCGCCGGTTTCGAGGTGAACAGCCCGTGCACCGGCCCCAGCGCGTGCCCGGTCACCTCGATGCGCAGCGTCTCGTGCAGCACGGTCACCGTGATCAGCATGGTGATCACCAGCTGCCCGTCCCACAGCGTCCACTGCACGCCCAGGTAGTGCCGGTCACCGGCGCCGAACTGCTGCTTGTTGCAGATGTCCTGTATGGCGTGCGACTTGACCTGGTACGCCTCGACGTCCGTGCCCTCCGGCCGGGACACCTCCGTCGCGCCCTCCGCGATCGGCGTGACGACCCAGTGCCGTATCGACGGTTTCGGGAAACCGCCGGAGTTCAGCGGCCCGCGCTCCAGCATGCGCAGCTGGTCGTGGATCGAGCGAACGACGTCCCAGCTGCGGAAGGGGTGGATCTCGCGGGTGGGATCGGCGGACACCAGGTCCTCGGCCAGCTGCCAGCTGCCCCAGCGGGTGCCCATGCCGAGTATGCCTTTGGGCCCGGCGTAGAAAACGGAGTTGGACTGCTGCTCGGCACTGAGCTTCGCCAGGGACTGGCGCAGCTGCTCGGCAGCGGTCTCGCGGGGGCTGGTCGGCACCGCCTCGGGCACCTTGGCCCCGACGCTGCTGCCGGCCAGCAGGCTGCCCCAGCGCTCCCGCAGGTCCTTCGCCGTGCGTTCGCAGATCTGCTTGGCCCAGAACCAGCCGACGACCGGCATGACGATCGACCCGCGCGCGTACCAGCCCCAGAATCCCGAGAACGGCATGCGGACCAGGAAGATCACGGCGAGGGCGCCCACCCCGACGAGCAGCGCGGTGGCGAGCGCTCCGGCCTGCTTGTTCTCGTTCTTGGCGATGGTGGTGCGGATCTGGAACACCAGGAGCCACACCAGGAGCCCGGGCAGGAACAGCAGACCGCACAGCACCATGACGATGGTCAGCAGATTGTCGCGGTCCCGGCGGATGTTGTTCGCCGCGAGGCAGTGATCCACCACGACCTGCGGCTCGGCGCCGAAGGACTGGATGAGCGGCTTGCGGCCGGCGCCCAGCATGCGGGCGACCACGGCTCCGGAGAATGCCTCGCCCAGGTTGGGCCGGAAGATCTTCGCCCACTTGCGGCCGCCCTTGACGGCCGACTCGTGCCACTCGTTGTTGGCCTTGAGGATCTCCTCCACCGGATTGTCCCGATAGGCCGCCGAGGCCAGCGCGAAGGTCGGCGTCTGGCCGCCGTCGCCCGTGCGCGGCACCTGCGGACCGAAGATGTCCGCGTAACCGCTCTCAACGGTCATTCCCGCCCCCGATCGCCGCAGGTCCTGCTCATGCGGCCTTCCCGACTTCCGTGCTTCGCACACCTGTTGATCAGGTCTTCAGCGTATCCCCAGGCACCGACATCCGTCGGCGGACGGCCGAAGCCGCCCGCCGACTGGGAGGGGAGCGTTCCACAAACGCCACTTGTCGGGCGCCGAACGCCACTTGTCGTGCGCCGGCGCCAACTAGGAGGCGTCGCGCGCCTCTTCACGGACCCTTTCTGCGATCTGCGGCGGCATCGGCTCGTGCCGCGCGTACCGGCGGCTGAAGCGTGCCGTGCCGTGGGACAGGGAACGGAGGTCGACGGCGTACCGGCCGATCTCGATCTCGGGTACTTCGGCGCGCACCAGCGTGCGGCCGCCGCTGGTCTGTTCCGTGCCCAGCACCCGGCCGCGCCGCCCGGACAGGTCGCTCATCACGGCGCCCACGTAGTCGTCGCCGACCAGGACGCTCACCTCGGCGACCGGCTCCAGCAGATGGATCTTCGCGTCGGCCGCGGCCTCCCGCAGGGCGAGCGCGCCGGCTGTCTGGAACGCGGCGTCGGAGGAGTCCACCGAGTGCGCCTTGCCGTCGAGCAGCGTGACCCGGAAGTCGATGAGCGGATAGCCGGCCGCGACTCCCTTGGCCGCCTGGGCCCTTACGCCCTTCTCGACGGACGGGATGAACTGGCGCGGCACAGCGCCGCCGACGACCTTGTCCACGAACTCGATGCCCGAGCCGCCAGGCAGCGGCTCCACCTCGATCTCGCAGATGGCGTACTGCCCGTGCCCGCCGGACTGCTTGACATGGCGCCCGCGGCCCGCCGACCTGCCCGCGAACGTCTCCCGCAGGGAGACCTTGTGCGGGACGACGTCGACCTGCACGCCGTACCGGCTGCGCAGCCGCTCCAGCGCCACGTCGGCATGTGCCTCGCCCAGGCACCACAGCACCACCTGGTGGATGTCCTGGTTCTGCTCCAGCCGCATGGTCGGGTCCTCGGCGACCAGCCGGGACAGGCCCTGGGAGAGCTTGTCCTCGTCCGCCTTGCTGTGCGCCTGGATGGCGAGCGGCAGCAGCGGATCGGGCATCTCCCACGGCTCCATGAGCAGCGGGTCGTCCTTGGCCGAGAGGGTGTCCCCGGTCTCCGCGCGGCTCAGCTTGGCCACGCTGGCCAGATCGCCCGCGATGCAGTGCGTCAGCACCCGCTGCTGCTTGCCGAACGGCCCGGACAGGGCGCCGATCCGCTCGTCGACGTCATGGTCCTCGTGGCCCCGGTCGGCGAGCCCGTGCCCGGAGACGTGGACGGTCTGGTCGGGGCGCAGGGTGCCCGAGAAGACCCGTACCAGCGAGACCCGGCCGACGTACGGGTCGGACGAGGTCTTCACGACCTCCGCGACCAGCGGGCCGTTCGGATCGCACAGCTTCAGCTCGCGCGGCTTGCCGTCGACCGTGGTGACCCTCGGCGCCTCGCGTTCCAGGGGGGTCGGGAAGCCGCGGGTGACCAGCTCGAGGAGCTCGACCGTGCCGAGCCCCTGCCGGGCGCCCTCGGCCGCGGGGGCGGCGGCCAGGACCGGGAAGAAGACGCCGCGGGCCACGGCCCGCTCCAGGTCCTCCACCAGTGTCTTGAAGTCGATCGGCTCGCCGCCGAGGTAGCGGTCCATGAGGGTCTCGTCCTCGCTCTCGGAGATGATCCCCTCGATCAGCCGGTTGCGGGCCTCCTCGATCAGCGGCAGCTGGTCCTCGCCCGGCTCGGACTCCTTGCGCTCCCCGGTCGAGTAGTCGAACAGCTTCTGCGACAGCAGCCCGATCAGCCCGGTGACGGGCGCGTGCCCGTCCGGTGCCTGCGGGCCGCGCAGCGGCAGGTACAGCGGCAGCACGGCGTCGGGGTCGTCGCCGCCGAAGACCTCCGCGCAGGTCCGTGTCATCTCCTCGAAGTTCGCCCGGGCGGATTCCAGGTGCGTGATGACGATCGCGCGGGGCATGCCGACGGCCGCGCACTCCTCCCACACCATGCGGGTCGAGCCGTCCACCCCGTCGGAGGCCGAGACGACGAAAAGGGCCGCGTCCGCCGCTCGCAGACCGGCCCTGAGTTCCCCGACGAAGTCGGCGTATCCGGGGGTGTCGAGAAGATTGATCTTGTATCCGTCCCATTCGACGGGTACCAGGGAGAGCTGCACCGAGCGTTGCTGCCGGTGCTCGATCTCGTCGTAGTCGGAGACGGTGCCGCCGTCCTCCACGCGGCCCGCCCGGTTCACTGCTCCCGCTGTCAGCGCGAGAGCCTCCACCAGAGTCGTCTTGCCCGAACCGGAGTGGCCGACCAGCACCACATTCCGTACGGACGCGGGGTGGTCGGCCGCTGTTGCCCTGCCGGCGGCTCCGGGGTGTGCGTTCGCCTTGTCGCCCATGGCCTTGCCTCCCGTGCACGGTGAGGTCACTGTGGGCGCGGACACGCGGGATCCTCCCCCAGACTCCGTCCGGGGGCACCCCCAGCGGTGGCGGCTCCGGCGACGCCCGCGGTTGTCCTTCGAGCTTTCCACTCCCGTCACGGTGCGTCCATACGGCGGACGCGATCGCGCCCCTGTGCGCCGCTGTGGCCGCGCGACCGTGCCGTGACCCGGATGCCGTCGGGCCGTGACCCGGGCTGACGGTGCCCGGCCGCCGCCCACGCGCGCGCGTGGCTACGATGGGCCAGCCGGTGGCCAGCAGGGGCCGCTCGGCCACACCGACCGTCGGGAAGGCCATGCTGAACAAGTACGCGCGTGCATTCTTCACGCGTGTCCTCACACCGTTCGCCGCGTTTCTCATCCGGCGGGGCGTCAGCCCCGACACGGTCACCCTCATCGGTACCGCCGGTGTGGTCGCCGGCGCGCTGGTCTTCTACCCCAGGGGCGAGTTCTTCTGGGGCACGGTCGTGATCACGCTGTTCGTGTTCTCCGACCTCGTCGACGGCAACATGGCCCGCCAGCTCGGCCGCTCCAGCCGCTGGGGCGCCTTCCTGGACTCCACGCTCGACCGGGTCGCCGACGGCGCGATCTTCGGCGGCTTCGCCCTCTGGTACGCCGGTGGGGGCGACGACAACGTCCTGTGCGCCGTCTCGATCTTCTGCCTGGCCAGCGGCCAGGTGGTGTCGTACACCAAGGCCCGCGGCGAGTCGATCGGCCTGCCGGTCGCCGTCAACGGACTCGTGGAGCGTGCCGAGCGCCTGGTGATCGCCCTGGTCCTGGCCGGACTCGCGGGCCTGCACAAGTTCGGGGTACCCGGCATCCAGTACCTGCTGCCCGTCGCGCTGTGGATCGTGGCCGTCGGCAGCCTGGTCACGCTCATCCAGCGGGTCGTCACGGTCCGCCGGGAGTCGGCCGAGGCGGAGGCCGCGGCCGCCCAGGACAAGCAGGACAAGCAGCAGACCCAGGGGAGCGAGGCGGCGAAGTGAGCGCCCAGGACCGGGTCACGGACGCGCTGTACGGCCTCGGCTGGGGCGTGGTCAAGAAGCTGCCCGAGCCGGTCGCCGCGCGTCTCGGCCGGAGCATCGCCGACCTCGCCTGGAAGCAGCGAGGCAAGGGCGTCAGACGGCTGGAGAGCAACTACGCGCGCGTGGTGCCCGACGCGACCCCTGAGCGCCTCGCCGAGCTCTCCCGCGCGGGCATGCGGTCGTACCTGCGCTACTGGATGGAGTCCTTCCGGCTCCCGGCCTGGAGCGCCGAGCGCGTTGAGAGCGGCTTCGACGCCAAGGACCTGCACTACCTCACCGAGGGGCTCGCGGCCGGCAAGGGCGTCGTCCTCGCGCTGCCGCACATGGCCAACTGGGACCTCGCGGGCGCTTGGGTCACCACCACGCTCCAAACGCCCTTCACGACGGTCGCCGAGCGCCTCAAGCCGGAGACGCTGTACGACCGCTTCGTCGCCTACCGCGAGGGCCTCGGCATGGAGGTCCTGCCGCACAGCGGCGGCACCGCCTTCGGCACGCTGGCCCGGCGGCTGCGCGACGGCGGCCTGGTCTGCCTGGTCGCCGAACGGGACCTGTCCGCCTCCGGCGTCGAGGTCAAGTTCTTCGGCGAGGCCACCCGGATGCCGGCCGGTCCGGCGCTGCTCGCCCAGCAGACGGGCGCCCTGCTGCTGCCGGTGACGCTCTGGTACGACGACTCGCCGGTCATGCGGGGGCGGGTGCATCCTCCGGTCGACGTGCCCGAGACAGGTACACGGGCCGAGAAGACGTCTGTCATGACACAGGCGCTGGCCGATGCCTTCGCCACGGGGATCGCCGACCATCCGGAGGACTGGCACATGCTTCAGCGCTTGTGGCTCGCTGACCTGGAACCACGCCCGTCGTCCGGTACGGACGGCACGGAGAGTTCGGGTGGGGAGCGTCCGTGAGGATCGGAATCGTCTGCCCGTACTCCTGGGACGTGCCGGGCGGCGTCCAGTTCCACATCCGTGATCTGGCCGAGTACTTCATCCGCCTCGGCCACGAGGTGTCCGTCCTCGCCCCGGCCGACGACGACACCCCCCTGCCGCCGTACGTCGTCTCCGCCGGCCGCGCGGTGCCGGTGCCGTACAACGGCTCGGTGGCCCGGCTGAACTTCGGCTTCCTGAGCGCCGCCCGCGTACGCCGCTGGCTGCACGACGGCGAGTTCGACGTCATCCACATCCACGAGCCGACCTCGCCGTCCCTCGGCCTGCTGGCCTGCTGGGCCGCACAGGGCCCGATCGTCGCCACCTTCCACACCTCCAACCCGCGCTCCCGGGCCATGATCGCCGCGTACTCGATCCTCCAGGCGGCCCTGGAGAAGATCAGCGCCCGGATCGCCGTGAGCGAGTACGCCCGCCGCACCCTCGTCGAGCACCTGGGGGGCGATGCGGTGGTGATCCCCAACGGCGTGGACGTCGACTTCTTCGCCAAGGCCGAGCCCAAGGCCGAGTGGCAATCGGAAGGGGCGCGAAGCCCGGCTGAGGGTGGTGGGAGACAGGCGGGCGGCACGATCGGCTTCATCGGCCGGATCGACGAGCCGCGCAAGGGCCTGCCGGTGCTGATGAAGGCCCTGCCGAAGATCCTCGCCGAGCGTCCGCGGACCCGGCTGCTGGTCGCCGGGCGCGGGGACGAGGAGGAGGCGGTGGAGTCGCTGCCCGCCGACCTGCGCTCGCGTGTGGAGTTCCTCGGCATGGTCAGCGACAAGGACAAGGCCCGCCTCCTGCGCAGCGTCGACCTGTACGTCGCCCCCAACACCGGCGGCGAGAGCTTCGGGATCATCCTGGTCGAGGCGATGTCGGCCGGGGCACCGGTGCTCGCTTCCGACCTGGACGCCTTCGCCCAGGTGCTGGACCGGGGCGCCGCGGGTGAGCTGTTCGCCAACGAGGACGCGGACGCGCTCGCCGAGGCGGCACTGCGGCTGCTGGCGGACCCGGAGCGGCGCGAGGAGCTGCGGGCGCGCGGCAGCGCGCACGTACGGCGGTTCGACTGGTCGACGGTGGGCGCCGACATCCTGTCCGTGTACGAGACGGTGACGGCCGGGGCGGCGGCGGTCGCCGCGGCGGACGACCGGGCGCCGGGACTGCGGGCGCGGCTCGGGCTGGCACGGGACTGACCCGGGGCCCGGCCACTTCCAGGGGGTTCTTCTTCGGCGTCCGCGGTCTTTCCACGGCGTTCTACGGCGTCAGGAGCGGCCACACGTCCCGGTCGGCCGTCGCGCTGAACACCGGGTCGCCGTGGCCGTACCCCGGCACGACCGTGAACGACACCCCAGCGTTGCCCGCCGCGCGGATCAGCTCGGCACCGCGCGGATGGTCCCCGCGGCCCAGCTCCATGTTCACCCACACCACCCCGGCACGGATCCGGTCCCACGCGATGCGGTACGTCGTCTCGTCGCCGGCCCAGACGGCCGCGAGATCGCGCAGCAGCGCGGTCGGGACGAGCCCGCTGCCCAGCGCCGCCACCGCGTCGGCCCAGACGGCGAACGGAGTGTGGTTGAGGGCGAACCGGTCCTCGGCGGGCGTGGCGCCGAAGGTGTACGTCCCCGCGCCGTGGCCCTGGCGGTAGATCCAGTTCGCGGCACCGGGGAGCGTGCTGGTGCGGATCACGGCGAAGTGGGCGAGCCCCGCGTTGGTGAACCGGGTCGTGGGATCGACCGGACGCGGTACGGCGCTGGGCCCGTCGGGGTCGGCCACGGCACGGGCGAACAGCGCCTTGAACCCAAGATCCGTCGCGAACCCGCCCGCGTCGATCTGCGCCTGCAGGTCGTCCCGGGTCTGCGCGGCCCGTGCGGCGAGCTCACCGTCGTAGGGACCGGTGGTGTCGATGACGACCACCTGCCGCAGCCGGGGCGACGCGTCACCGGCCGCGGCGTCCAGGGCGAGCCCGGCGCCCGAGGAATGGCCGACGAGCCGGTAGGGCAGACGCAGTGCCGTGTCGAGGGCGCCGACGACCCTACGGAGGTCGCGTCGGTGGGCGGCGAGCCCCCAGTCGGCCGTGACGGCGTCCGCCGAGGCCAGGTCCTCGCGCGGGGTGACGCCGACGACGAGGTGCCCGAGTCGCCGGAAGTGGTGCGCGAGGTTGTGCTCGCGCGGGGTGAAGAAGTTGCCGGCGAAGTTCATACCGCTGCCCGGCAGCAGATACGCCACGGCGGTGGGCGCCCGCCCGGTGTCGGCGACGACGTCCACGGCGAACGGCACCCCGCCGTCGGCCACGGTGAACCGGGCACGCACCCAGCCGTCGCCCCGCTCGACGCCCGCCTCCCGCGCGGTCGGACCCAGGGCCCGCCCGATCCTCGGGACGAGCCCCGCTTCGCCCCTGGTCGCCGCGCTCGCCGACTGCCCGGCGCCGAGTCCGGCCGCGGCCAGTGCGGCGACTCCCGCCGCCAGCACCGTACGTCTGTCCATGCTCGTCCCCCCTCGTCGCGGACACAGTCGATCCCGCGCCTCGTCGCGGATACAGTCGATCCCGCGCACACCAGGGTTCCGAAGGGCGCGACCCGCTCCAAGGGCGAATCGCGCCGGAGAAGGCCGGTTTCGGGCGGGTGGGGGCGTGTCACCGGTCACGGGTAGCCTTGCCGCCCGTGACCGCAACCCTCATCTGGATCCTCGTCGCGCTGGTCGCGATCGGCCTCTACCTGAGCTGGACCGCCGGCCGGCTCGACCGGTTGCACGCCCGGATCGACGCGGCCCGTGCCGCCCTCGACGCGCAACTGCTGCGCCGCGCCTCGGTGGCCCAGGAGCTGGCGACCTCCGGTGTGCTCGACCCGGCCGCGTCGATCGTCCTGTACGAGGCCGCGCACGCCGCCCGGCAGGCCGAGGAGGAGCAACGGGAGGTCGCCGAGAGCGAGTTGAGCCAGGCACTGCGCGCCGTGTTCGCCGAGGCCCCGCAGGTCGAGGCGGTGCGCGAGGCGCCCGGGGGAGAGGCGGCGGCCCGGGAACTGACCGAGGCGGTGCGCCGGGTGCCGATGGCCCGGCGCTTCCACAACGACGCCGTACGGGCCGCCCGCGCCCTGCGACGGCACCGCAAGGTGCGCTGGTTCCGGCTGGCGGGACACGCGCCGTTCCCGATGGCGTTCGAGATGGACGACGAGCCGCCGGCGGCACTGGTGGACCGGGCGGCCTGAACGGCGGTTGTCCGGGAGGTGGCCCGAAAACGATCCACCGGCTCCCCATTGGCCCTTGCTGTGGCCTGGTCCTCTCCCGTTTCCTCAGTGGTTGCAGAGACCCTTTTCCACCGAGTGAGGTCACCCCGTGTCCAGCACGCTTTCCGACAACCAGGCTCCCGAGACCGGCACGGCCCGCGTGAAGCGCGGCATGGCCGAGCAGCTCAAGGGCGGCGTGATCATGGACGTCGTCACGCCGGAGCAGGCGAAGATCGCCGAGGACGCGGGCGCCGTCGCCGTCATGGCCCTGGAGCGCGTCCCCGCCGACATCCGCAAGGACGGCGGCGTGGCCCGCATGTCCGACCCGGACATGATCGAGGGCATCATCGAGGCCGTGTCCATCCCGGTGATGGCCAAGTCGCGCATCGGCCACTTCGTCGAGGCCCAGGTGCTGCAGTCCCTCGGCGTCGACTACATCGACGAGTCCGAGGTCCTCACCCCGGCCGACGAGGTCAACCACTCCGACAAGTGGGCGTTCACGACCCCCTTCGTCTGCGGTGCCACCAACCTGGGCGAGGCCCTGCGCCGCATCGCCGAGGGCGCCGCGATGATCCGCTCCAAGGGCGAGGCCGGCACCGGCAACGTCGTCGAGGCCGTCCGCCACCTGCGGCAGATCAAGAACGAGATCGCCAAGCTGCGCGGCTTCGACAACAACGAGCTGTACGCGGCCGCCAAGGACCTGCGCGCCCCGTACGAGCTCGTCAAGGAAGTCTCCGAGCTGGGCAAGCTCCCGGTGGTCCTCTTCTCCGCCGGTGGCGTCGCCACCCCGGCAGACGCCGCCCTGATGCGTCAGCTCGGCGCCGAGGGCGTCTTCGTCGGCTCCGGCATCTTCAAGTCCGGCGACCCGGCCAAGCGCGCCGCCGCCATCGTCAAGGCGACCACCTTCTACGACGACCCGAAGATCATCGCGGACGCGTCGCGCAACCTCGGCGAGGCCATGGTCGGCATCAACTGCGACACCCTCCCCGAGACCGAGCGCTACGCCAACCGCGGCTGGTAAGCCACCTTTTGGCACCGCACGTACTGAGGACTGCACCTACATGACCGACGCACCTGTCATAGGCGTCCTGGCCCTCCAGGGCGACGTACGGGAGCACCTCATCGCCCTGGCCGCGGCCGACGCCGTGGCCAGGCCGGTGCGGCGCCCCGAAGAGCTCGCCGCGGTCGACGGCCTCGTCATCCCCGGCGGTGAGTCCACGACCATCTCCAAACTGGCCGTCCTCTTCGGCGTGATGGAACCGCTACGCACGCGCGTGCACAGCGGCATGCCCGTCTACGGCACCTGCGCCGGCATGATCATGCTGGCCGACAAGATCCTCGACCCGCGCTCGGGTCAGGAGACCGTCGGCGGCATCGACATGATCGTGCGCCGCAACGCCTTCGGACGCCAGAACGAGTCCTTCGAAGCGGCCCTCGACGTCAAGGGCATCGCGGGCGATCCTGTGGAGGGGGTCTTCATCCGCGCTCCCTGGGTGGAGTCCGTCGGCGCCGAGGCGGAGGTGCTGGCCGAGCACGACGGCCACATCGTCGCGGTCCGCCAGGGCGACGCGCTGGCCACGTCGTTCCACCCCGAACTGACCGGCGACCACCGCGTGCACGCCCTGTTCGTCGACATGGTGCGCGCGAGGCGGACCGCGGAGTCCTTGTAGGATCTCTGCCGTTCGTACAGAGATGGGTTACGCGAAGGAGACAGGCAGATGTCCGGCCACTCTAAATGGGCCACGACGAAGCACAAGAAGGCCGTGATCGACGCCAAACGCGGCAAGCTCTTCGCGAAGCTGATCAAGAACGTCGAGGTCGCGGCGCGCATGGGCGGTGCCGACCCGGACGGCAACCCGACGCTGTACGACGCCATCCAGAAGGCGAAGAAGTCGTCGGTCCCGAACAAGAACATCGACTCCGCGGTCAAGCGCGGTGCCGGCCTGGAGGCCGGTGGCGCCGACTACGAGACGATCATGTACGAGGGCTACGGGCCGAACGGTGTCGCGGTGCTCATCGAGTGCCTCACCGACAACCGCAACCGCGCCGCCTCCGACGTCCGCGTCGCCATGACCCGCAACGGCGGCTCCATGGCCGACCCCGGTTCGGTGTCGTACCTCTTCAACCGCAAGGGCGTCGTCGTCGTCCCCAAGGGCGAGCTGACGGAGGACGACGTCCTGGGCGCCGTGCTCGACGCGGGTGCCGAGGAAGTCAACGACCTCGGTGAGAACTTCGAGGTCATCAGCGAGGCCACCGACCTGGTCGCGGTCCGCACCGCCCTCCAGGACGCCGGGATCGACTACGACTCCGCCGAGGCCAACTTCGTCCCGACCATGCAGGTCGAGCTGGACGAGGAGGGCGCCAAGAAGATCTTCAAGCTGATCGACGCGCTCGAGGACAGCGACGACGTGCAGAACGTCTTCGCCAACTTCGACGTCAGCGACGAGATCATGGAGAAGGTCGACGCGTAACGCTGCCGTGAGCAGAGCGGCTTCGGCGGGCCGGTGGGACACGTCCCACCGGCCCGCCGCCGTTGTCGGTGGCACCCGATAGCCTGCACAAACAGGCGATCGAAGGGAGGGGCGTGGTGCGCGTACTGGGGGTGGACCCGGGGCTGACTCGATGCGGTGTCGGCGTGGTCGAAGGCGTGGCAGGGCGGTCGCTCACCATGCTCGGCGTCGGTGTCGTCCGCACGCCCGTGGACGCGGACTTGGCCCGTCGACTCGTCGCCATCGAAAAGGGCATCGAACAATGGCTGGATGAACACCGGCCGGAATTCGTCGCCGTGGAGCGGGTGTTCAGCCAGCACAACGTCCGCACCGTGATGGGCACCGCCCAGGCCAGCGCCGTCGCCATGCTCTGCGCCGCCCGCCGCGGCATCCCCGTCGCCCTGCACACGCCCAGCGAGGTCAAGGCCGCCGTCACCGGCAGCGGCCGCGCCGACAAGGCGCAGGTCGGTGCCATGGTCACCCGCCTGCTGCGGCTCGACGCGCCCCCGAAGCCCGCCGACGCCGCCGACGCCCTCGCGCTCGCCATCTGCCACATCTGGCGCGCCCCCGCCCAGAACCGACTCCAGCAGGCCGTCGCCCTGCACGCATCGAAAGGCCGTAGGGCATGATCGCCTTCGTCAGCGGCACGGTCGCCGCACTCGCTCCCGACGCCGCGGTGGTAGAGGTGGGCGGCGTCGGCATGGCCGTCCAGTGCACGCCGAACACCCTGTCCACGCTCCGGCTCGGCCGGCCGGCCAAGCTCGCCACCTCTCTCGTCGTACGGGAGGACTCGCTGACCCTGTACGGCTTCGCGGACGACGACGAGCGGCAGATCTTCGAGCTGCTCCAGACCGCGAGCGGTGTCGGTCCCCGCCTGGCCCAGGCCATGCTGGCGGTCCACAGCCCGGACGCCCTGCGCCGGGCCGTCTCGACCGGGGACGAGAAGGCGCTCATCGCCGTCCCGGGAATCGGCAAGAAGGGCGCACAGAAGCTGCTGCTGGAGCTGAAGGACCGCCTCGGGGAGCCGATCGGCGCACCCGCGGTCGGCGCACCGGTCAGCACCGGCTGGCGCGACCAGCTGCACGCCGCCCTGATCGGCCTGGGGTACGCGACCCGCGAGGCCGACGAGGCGGTGTCCGCCGTGGCCCCGCAGGCCGAGGCCGCGGAGGGCACCCCGCAGGTCGGCCAGTTGCTGAAGGCGGCCCTGCAGACTCTGAACCGAGCCCGCTGACCCATCACACTTTGAGGCACTCCACATGAACTGGGACGACACGACCGACACCCCCGCCTCCGAGCGGCTGGTGGGCCCTGTCGCCGACGGTGAGGACCAGGCCGTCGAGGCCGCCCTGCGCCCCAAGGACCTGGACGAGTTCATCGGCCAGGAGAAGGTCCGCGAACAGCTCGACCTCGTCCTGCGCGCCGCACGCGCGCGGGGGGCCACCGCCGACCATGTGCTGCTCTCCGGCGCCCCCGGCCTCGGCAAGACCACCCTGTCGATGATCATCGCCGCCGAGATGAACGCCCCGATCCGCATCACCAGCGGGCCCGCCATCCAGCACGCCGGCGACCTCGCCGCCATCCTCTCCTCCCTCCAGGAGGGCGAGGTCCTCTTCCTCGACGAGATCCACCGCATGTCCCGGCCCGCCGAGGAGATGCTCTACATGGCGATGGAGGACTTCCGCGTCGACGTCATCGTCGGCAAGGGCCCCGGCGCCACCGCCATCCCGCTGGAACTGCCGCCCTTCACCCTGGTCGGCGCCACCACGCGCGCGGGCCTGCTGCCACCGCCGCTGCGCGACCGCTTCGGCTTCACCGCGCACATGGAGTTCTACGAACCCGTCGAGCTGGAGCGCGTCATCCACCGCTCGGCGCACCTGCTGGACGTGGAGATCGAGGCCGACGGCGCCGCCGAGATCGCCGGCCGCTCGCGCGGCACCCCCCGTATCGCCAACCGTCTGCTGCGCCGCGTCCGCGACTACGCGCAGGTCAAGGCCGACGGTCTGATCACGCGCGACATCGCCGCGGCGGCCCTCGCCGTCTACGAGGTCGACGCCCGCGGCCTCGACCGTCTCGACCGGGGCGTTCTTCAGGCCCTGCTCAAGCTGTTCGGCGGCGGACCCGTCGGCCTGTCCACGCTGGCGGTCGCGGTGGGGGAGGAGCGTGAGACCGTGGAGGAGGTCGCCGAGCCCTTCCTGGTCCGGGAGGGGCTGCTCGCCCGTACACCGCGCGGTCGCGTCGCCACCCCGGCCGCATGGGCGCATCTCGGCCTCACCCCGCCCCGTTCGGCGGCCGCTGGAAACGGACAACAGGACCTGTTCGGGACGTGACGGCGCGGTGACGACGTGCGCATTGGCCGGAGCAGGAACCCCGGTGCCATGCTGAACGTTGTTCCATGCGCGCGGACTCGCTTAGACTCCGCCGATGCCGCCTTTGTCGGCGGTATGCACACCCCCAACCATCAGGCCGCTCACATCGCGGTCGCGTGAAGGAAGTTCCGACCCGTGAGTCTCGTGACCCTCCTCCCGTTCATCGTGCTCATCGGGGCCATGTTCCTGATGACCCGGTCGGCGAAGAAGAAGCAGCAGCAGGCCGCCGACATGCGCAATCAGATGCAGCCCGGCAGTGGCATCCGCACGATCGGGGGCATGTACGCGACGGTCAAGGAAGTCAACGAGGACTCGGTTCTCGTCGACGCCGGTCCGGGCGTCGAGCTGCTCTTCGCGAAGAACGCGATCGGTGCCGTTCTCTCCGACGACGAGTACAACCGCATCGTCCACGGCATCGAGCACGACCTGAAGTCCGACACCGACGTCGTCCCGGACGACGCCTCCTCCCTCACCGAGGCCGACGAGACCGACGAGCCCGCCGACGACGCTGCCGCCGCCTCCGACGACAAGGCCGTCGACCTTGGTAAGAAGGACCCGGCCGAGGAGCCCGCCGAGGCCCCGGCCACCGAGGCCAAGACGGACGAAGAGCCGAAGAAGACCGACGGCGACTCCGGCGCGAAGTAGTCGCACTCCTGGGCGCGCGGGCCTGCCGCCGTGCGCCCCGGACCGTGCACAGCTCGCACGGGATACCGACACCATGTGATGGCCGCCCGCCCGCAGACCGGGCGCGAGGCGGCCCGAGAGGGAGTACGAGAAGGTGGCAGCACCTAAGAGGGGCCGGAGCTCGAGCGCCCAGAGCAAGCCGGGGCGCTCGCTGGCCCTCATCCTGATCGCCATCGTGGCGCTCACCGGGGGGATGTTCCTCTCCGGGCACACCACTCCGCGTCTCGGCATCGACCTGGCCGGTGGTACGAGCATCACCCTCCGGGCGGTCCCCGAGGCCGGCCAGGAATCCGCGATCAACAAGACCAACATGGACACCGCGGTCGACATCATGAACCGCCGTGTCAATGGTCTGGGTGTCACGGAAGCCGAGGTTCAGACCCAGGGCGACAGGAACATCATCGTCAACATCCCCAAGGGCACGAACTCCAAGGAGGCCCAGGACCAGGTCGGCACCACCGCCAAGCTCTACTTCCGGCCGGTCGTCGCGACCGAGGTCTCCGGCGGCGCCGCGCCGGCCAGCCCGTCGCCGAGCCCCTCCGGCAGCGCCTCGGGCAAGGCGACCGACCAGCCCGCCGACAAGGACAAGGCGACCTCGTCGCAGTCGCCCTCAGGCTCCGCCAGCCCCACCTCGCAGGGCCGCGCGGTCACCGACGCCCTGAAGGCCGACCCCACGCCGTCCACGAGCGCATCCCCGTCCCCGAGCGGCAGCCCCTCCGGTGACGCGGCCGGCAACCTCGAGGCGCAGTACGCCGCCCTCGACTGCACCAAGCCGGCAACCCGCGCCAACGCCGGCAAGGGTGCCAAGCCCGGCGACGCGACCGTGGCCTGCGGCCAGAACTCGCAGGGCCAGTGGCAGAAGTACATCCTCGGCCCCGCCGAGGTCGACGGCACGGACGTGGACAAGGCGCAGGCCGTCCTCAACACCACCACGGGTGCCGGCTGGACGGTCACCATGGACTTCACGAACAGCGGCACCAAGAAGTTCGCCGAGATCACCGGCAAGCTGGCCAAGAACCAGTCCCCGCAGAACCAGTTCGCCATCGTCCTCGACGGCGAGGTCGTCTCCGACCCGTACGTCAGCCAGGCGCTGACCGGCGGCAACGCGGAGATCTCCGGCAACTTCAACCAGCAGTCGGCCGAGAGCCTGGCCAACATGCTGTCGTACGGCGCCCTGCCGCTGACCTTCAAGGAGGACAGCGTCACCACGGTGACCGCCGCGCTCGGCGGTGAGCAGCTGCAGGCCGGTCTGATCGCCGGCGCGATCGGCCTTGCCCTGGTCGTCCTGTACCTGCTGGTGTACTACCGCGGCCTGTCGTTCATCGCCATCGCCTCACTGCTGGTCTCCGCGGCCCTGACGTACGTGATCATGTCGCTGCTCGGCCCGGCCATCGGCTTCGCACTGAACCTGCCGGCCGTCTGCGGTGCCATCGTCGCGATCGGCATCACAGCGGACTCGTTCATCGTGTACTTCGAACGCGTCCGCGACGAGATCCGCGAGGGCCGCTCGCTGCGACCCGCCGTCGAGCGGGCCTGGCCGCGTGCCCGGCGCACCATCCTGGTCTCCGACTTCGTGTCGTTCCTCGCCGCCGCGGTCCTGTTCGTCGTCACCGTCGGCAAGGTCCAGGGCTTCGCGTTCACGCTCGGTCTGACCACCCTGCTCGACGTGGTCGTCGTGTTCCTCTTCACCAAGCCGCTGCTGACGCTGATGGCCCGCCGCAAGTTCTTCGCGAGCGGCCACAAGTGGTCCGGCCTCGACCCGAAGAGCCTGGGTGCCCAGCCGCCGCTGCGCCGCACCCGCCGTCCCGCCCGCCCCGCCGCTGGCCCTGTCGACCCGAAGGAGGCGTGAGAGATGTCGAAGCTCGGCAACCTCGGCGCCCGACTGCACCGTGGCGAGGTCGGCTACGACTTCGTCGGCAACCGCAAGATCTGGTACGGCCTCTCGATCCTGATCACCATCACGGCCATCGTCGGCCTGGCGGTGCGCGGCCTGAACATGGGCATCGAGTTTCAGGGCGGCGCCGTCTTCACCACCCCGAAGAACACCTCCGTCTCCGTCTCCCAGGCCGAGACGTACGCGGAGGAGGCCTCGGGGCACGACGCGATCGTGCAGGAGCTCGGCAGCGGCAGCCTGCGCATCCAGGTCGCGGGCATCGACACCGACAAGTCCAACCAGATCAAGACGGACCTCGCCAAGGACCTGAAGGTCGACGCCGAGAGCATCAACGCCGACCTGGTCGGCCCCAGCTGGGGTGACCAGATCGCCAACAAGGCCTGGCAGGGCCTCGGCATCTTCCTCGTCCTGGTCGTGATCTATCTGGCGATCGCCTTCGAATGGCGCATGGCGTTCGCCGCGTTCGTCGCGCTGATCCACGACATCACCATCACGGTCGGCATCTACGCCCTCGTCGGCTTCGAGGTGACGCCCGGCACCGTGATCGGTCTGCTGACGATCCTCGGTTACTCGCTCTATGACACGGTCGTCGTCTTCGACAGCCTCAAGGAGCAGACGAAGGACATCGCCAAACAGACCCGCTGGACCTACAGCGACATCGCCAACCGCTCGATCAACAGCACCCTGGTCCGCTCCATCAACACCACCGTGGTGGCGCTGCTGCCGGTCGGGAGCCTGCTGTTCATCGGTGGCGGTGTGCTCGGCGCCGGCATGCTCAACGACATCTCGCTGTCGCTGTTCGTCGGCCTCGCGGCCGGTGCGTACTCCTCGATCTTCATCGCCACGCCGCTCGTCGCCGACCTCAAGGAGCGCGAGCCGCAGATGAAGGCCCTGAAGAAGCGTGTGCTCGCCAAGCGGGCTCAGGCCGCCGCCAAGGGCGAGTCCCTGGAGGCCCCGGTCACCGACGAGCCGCTCGCCGACGAGCCCGAGGACGACCACGCCGCTCCCGCCGTCGTGGGCCCGCGCAACCAGCCCGCCTCCCGCAACCGGGGCCGCGGCCGACCCTCGGGGAAGCGCCGATGACCGGCATCGAAGAGCTGCTGCTCAGCCGTATACGCGACGTGGCCGACTACCCGGAGCCGGGCGTGATGTTCAAGGACATCACCCCGCTCCTGGCAGACCCGGCGGCGTTCACCGCGCTCACCGACGCGCTGGCCGAGATCGCCGGGAACACCGGCGCCACGAAGATCGTCGGGCTGGAGGCCCGCGGCTTCATCCTCGGCGCGCCGGTCGCCGTCCGCGCCGGCGTCGGCTTCATCCCCGTACGCAAGGCGGGCAAGCTCCCCGGAGCCACCCTCAGCCAGGCCTACGACCTGGAGTACGGCTCCGCCGAGATCGAGGTGCACGCCGAGGACCTCAAGCACGGCGACCGCGTCCTGGTGGTCGACGACGTCCTCGCCACGGGCGGCACCGCCGAGGCCTCCCTCCAGCTCATCCGCCGGGCGGGCGCCGAGATCGCGGGCCTCGCCGTCCTGATGGAGCTCGGCTTCCTCGGCGGCCGCACCCGCCTGGAACCGGCCCTGGCCGGCGCCCCGCTGGAGGCGCTGCTCAAGGTCTGAAGACCCTCGCAGGACATCGGGGCGGGCCCGGAGGAATCCGGCGCCCGCCCCTCGCGTTTCTCCGGTTGACGGCCTTCACATTGGCCTGAAGGCGATCCTGGGGCGCAGGATGGCTACCATGGGGTCTCCGGAGCCTGACCGGGGGACCCGGATCGCGCACGAGGAGCCCTCTTGCCAGACGAGGCCCAGCACCTGACCGCCGCCAAGCCCGAGTCCGCCTCGGCGCCGAAGGCGAAGCCCGCGCCGAACGCGACGGACGCGACCAACGCGCCGATCGCGAAGAACGACCCCCGCGGGCCGGTCCAGCATGCCCAGTCCGCGCCCGTCGACAAGCCGGCCGAGCAGACGCGCCCCAAGCCCGCCCCCGCCCAGCGGCCCACGAACCCGCCCGCGGTCCGCCCGCCCGCCGGCCAGCCCGCCCGCACCGGCTCCTCCAACCGCGTCCGCGCCCGCCTCGCCCGTCTCGGCGTGCAGCGCTCCAACCCGTACAACCCGGTGCTGGAGCCGTTGCTGCGGATAGTCCGCAGCAACGACCCGAAGATCGAGACGTCGACGCTGCGTCAGATCGAGCGCGCCTACCAGGTCGCCGAGCGCTGGCATCGCGGCCAGAAGCGCAAGAGCGGCGACCCGTACATCACGCACCCCCTCGCGGTGACGACGATCCTCGCCGAGCTCGGCATGGACCCGGCCACGCTCATGGCCGGTCTCCTGCACGACACCGTCGAGGACACTGAGTACGGCCTCGACCAGCTCCGCCGCGACTTCGGCGACTCCGTCGCGCTGCTCGTCGACGGCGTCACCAAGCTGGACAAGGTCAAGTTCGGCGAGGCCGCACAGGCCGAGACCGTGCGCAAGATGGTCGTGGCGATGGCCAAGGACCCACGCGTCCTGGTCATCAAGCTCGCCGACCGCCTGCACAACATGCGCACCATGCGCTACCTCAAGCGCGAGAAGCAGGAGAAGAAGGCGCGCGAGACCCTGGAGATCTACGCGCCGCTCGCCCACCGCCTGGGCATGAACACCATCAAGTGGGAACTGGAGGACCTCGCCTTCGCGATCCTCTACCCCAAGATGTACGACGAGATCGTACGGCTGGTGGCCGAAAGGGCACCGAAGCGTGACGAGTACCTGGCCATAGTGACCGACGAGGTCCAGGCCGACCTGCGCGCCGCCCGGATCAAGGCGACAGTCACCGGCCGCCCGAAGCACTATTACAGCGTCTACCAGAAGATGATCGTCCGCGGCCGTGACTTCGCGGAGATCTACGACCTGGTGGGCATCCGCGTCCTCGTGGACACCGTCCGCGACTGCTACGCCGCCCTCGGCACGGTGCACGCGCGATGGAACCCGGTCCCCGGCCGGTTCAAGGACTACATCGCGATGCCCAAGTTCAACATGTACCAGTCGCTGCACACGACGGTCATCGGACCAAACGGCAAGCCGGTCGAACTCCAGATCCGCACGTTCGACATGCACCGCCGCGCCGAGTACGGCATCGCCGCGCACTGGAAGTACAAGCAGGAGGCCGTCGCCGGCGCCTCCAAGGTTCGTACGGACGCGCCGAAGTCATCGTCCGGCAAGGCCGGCAAGGATGCCGGCGCCATCAACGACATGGCGTGGCTGCGGCAACTGCTGGACTGGCAGAAGGAGACCGAGGACCCGGGCGAGTTCCTGGAGTCCCTGCGCTTCGACCTCTCCCGCAACGAGGTCTTCGTCTTCACCCCCAAGGGCGACGTCATAGCGCTTCCGGCCGGGGCCACCCCCGTCGACTTCGCGTACGCGGTGCACACCGAGGTCGGCCACCGCACCATAGGAGCGCGGGTCAACGGGCGTCTCGTACCGCTCGAATCCACCCTGGACAACGGCGACCTGGTGGAGGTCTTCACCTCCAAGGCCTCCGGCGCGGGCCCCTCCCGCGACTGGCTCGGCTTCGTCAAGTCGCCGCGCGCCCGCAACAAGATCCGGGCGTGGTTCTCCAAGGAGCGCCGCGACGAGGCGATCGAGCAGGGCAAGGACGCGATCGTCCGCGCGATGCGCAAACAGAACCTGCCGATCCAGCGCATCCTGACCGGCGACTCCCTGGTGACGCTCGCCCACGAGATGCGCTACCCGGACATCTCCGCGCTGTACGCGGCGATCGGCGAGGGCCACGTCTCCGCACAGAACGTCGTGCAGAAGCTCGTCCAGGCACTCGGCGGCGAGGAGGCCGCCACCGAGGAGATCGACGAGTCGGTACCCCCGTCCCGCGGCCGCAGCCGCAAGCGCCGCTCCAGCACGGACCCGGGTGTCGTCGTCAAGGGTGTCGACGACGTGTGGGTCAAGCTGGCCCGCTGTTGTACGCCGGTTCCGGGCGACCCCATCATCGGCTTCGTCACGCGGGGCAGTGGCGTATCGGTTCACCGCAGCGACTGCGTCAACGTCGACTCGCTGTCCCGCGAGCCCGAGCGCATCCTCGAGGTCGAGTGGGCACCCACCCAGTCCTCGGTCTTCCTGGTCGCCATCCAGGTCGAGGCCCTGGACCGCTCCCGGCTCCTGTCGGACGTCACGCGCGTGCTGTCCGACCAGCACGTCAACATCCTCTCCGCGGCCGTCCAGACCTCCCGCGACCGCGTCGCCACCTCCCGCTTCACCTTCGAGATGGGCGACCCGAAGCATCTCGGCCATGTGCTGAAGGCCGTACGAGGTGTGGAAGGCGTGTACGACGTGTACCGGGTGACGTCGGCGCGCAGCCGCTAGTGCCGCGGCAGGCAACGTTTGCCCCGTCGCGACGCCCGGCACGCACTCTCGCCGCACCGGGCACAGACCCAAGTACATCCAGTACGAGGGCCTGCGCCCGGCACGCCGAGAGCACGCACCGGACGCCGCTCCTTGACGGGCAAACGTTGCCTGCCGCGGCACTAGCACCGCAGACGACGAGAGGGGCTCCCGTACCGGACAGGTACGGGAGCCCCTCTTCACGCGTCCGTCAGCCGCCGAACTCCTGCAGCCCCTTCAGCGCCTGGTCCAGCAGGGCCTGGCGGCCCTCCAGCTCCCTCTCGAGCTTGTCGGCCTTGGCGTTGTTGCCCTGGGCGCGCGCCTGCTCGATCTGGCCCTTCAGCTTGTCCACGGCCGCCTGGAGCTGGCCGGTCAGACCCTCGGCACGCGCCCGTGCCTCCGGGTTGGTCCGGCGCCACTCGGTCTCCTCGGCCTCCTGGATGGCCCGCTCCACGGCGTGCATCCGGCCCTCGACCTTCGGCCGCGCGTCACGGGGCACATGGCCGATGGCCTCCCAGCGCTCGTTGATCGAGCGGAACGCGGCCCGCGTGGCCTTCAGGTCCCCGATCGGCAGGAGCTTCTCGGCCTCCTCGGCCAGCTCCTCCTTCAGCTTCAGGTTCTCGGACTGCTCGGCGTCGCGCTCGGCGAAGACCGAGCTGCGGGCGGCGAAGAAGACGTCCTGGGCGCCGCGGAAGCGGTTCCACAGGTCGTCCTCGTGCTCGCGCTGGGCACGGCCGGCGGCCTTCCACTCGGCCATCAGCTCGCGGTAGCGCGCGGCCGTAGGACCCCAGTCCGTCGAGCCGGACAGCGCCTCGGCCTCGGCGACCAGCCGCTCCTTGGCCTTGCGGGCCTCTTCGCGCTGCGCGTCCAGCGACGCGAAGTGCGCCTTGCGGCGCTTGGAGAACGCCGAGCGGGCGTGCGAGAAGCGGTGCCACAGCTCGTCGTCCGACTTGCGGTCCAGCCGCGGCAGGCCCTTCCAGGTGTCCACCAGGGCACGCAGCCGTTCACCGGCGGCTCGCCACTGGTCGGACTGCGCCAGCTCCTCCGCCTCGGCGACCAGCGCCTCCTTGGCATGGCGCGCCTCGTCCGACTGCTTCGCCCGCTGCGCCTTGCGCTCCTCACGGCGCTTCTCGACCAGCTCCACCAGCTTGTCCAGCCGGACCCTGAGCGCGTCCAGGTCACCGACCGCGTGGTGTGCGTCGACCTGCTCCCGAATGTGGTCGATGGCCGCCTGCGCGTCCTTCGCCGACAGGTCGGTGGTCTTCACTCGCTTCTCGAGGAGGCCGATCTCGACAACCAGGCCCTCGTACTTGCGCTCGAAGTAGGCCAGCGCTTCCTCAGGGGAGCCGGCCTGCCAGGAACCGACGACCTGCTCGCCGTCGGCCGTCCGCACGTACACGGTCCCCGTCTCGTCGACGCGGCCCCACGGGTCGCTGCTCACAGCGCCTCCTCCACATGATGCCTGCGGGGGGCCTGAAGCACCCCCGGGCATCGTCCACAGTTTCGTCACGGCCAACATAGGCGACCGGCGGGTTGCCTGTCCGCATCCCGCGCGACCGAAATTTCGCAGTTGGCGGTCAGGATTTGGTGACAGTTGCCTTGTTGATCACGACCGTCGCGTTGGGTGCCCCGTCGCCCTGGCCGGTGCTCTCGCCCGCCGCGGCGATCTTCTTCAGGACCTTCATGCCGGAATCGGAGATGGTACCGAACGGTGTGTAGCTGGGCGGCAGCTGACTGTCCTGGAACACGAGGAAGAACTGGCTGCCGCCGGTGTGCGCCTGGCCGGTGTTCGCCATCGCGACCGTGCCCGCCGGGTAGACGTTGCCCTTCAGGCTTTTGTCCTTGAGGTTCTCGTCCGGGATCGTGTAGCCGGGACCGCCGCTACCGGATCCGGTCGGGTCACCGCACTGCAGCACGTAGATGCCGTTGGTGGTGAGCCGGTGGCACTTGGTGTGGTCGAAGAAGCCCTTGCCGGCGAGGAAGTTGAACGAGTTCACGGTGTGCGGGGCCGCTGACGTCTTCAGCGCGATGTCTATCTCACCGCACGTCGTGGCCAGCTTCATCGTGTACTTCGCCGACTCGTCGATGGTCATCGCCGGCTCCTTCTTCCAGGTCTCCGACTTGACCTTGCCCGCGGCCGGCTTGTCGCACGGGTCCGGCGCCTTGCTGGGCGAGGCCTGCGCGCTCGGGCTGGTCTCGGAGCTCGCGTTGGTCTTGTCGTCGTCCTTGAGGACGTCGGTCGTGTACAGGGCCAGGCTGCCCACCAGGATCACGCCGAGCACCGACGCGATCACCGAGTTGCGCATGCGCGCCTTGCGCCGCGCGGCCGTACGCCGCTGCTGCTGCCGCAAGAACTTCTCCCGGGCGAGCTGACGCTTCCGCTGTTCCTGGGTGACCACCGGGTTTTCTCCTCATGCGTCTCGTACGTCGACTGGGACGCGTGCGTCTTGTGAGCCGACCGCCTGCGTGTGCCCCGTACCGTATATGGGTTCGCTGAGGAATCGGCAGCGCCGGTAGGCTCTGACCACAGGCGCAGCCGCCTCGAAGCCCACCCGTATCGACACAAACGAAGGACGATCGTGCTCATTGCCGGGTTCCCCGCCGGGGCCTGGGGGACGAACTGTTATCTCGTCGCCCCCGCCGCCGGTGAGGAGTGCGTGATCATCGACCCCGGCCACCAGGCCGCCGAGGGAGTCGAGGAAACGCTGAAGAAGCATCGGCTCAAGCCCGTCGCCGTCGTCCTGACACACGGCCACATCGACCACGTGGCCTCGGTCGTCCCGGTGTGCGGCGCGCACGGAGTACCGGCGTGGATCCACCCCGAGGACCGGTACATGATGACCGACCCGTCGATGGGTCTCGGCCGTTCCATCGGGATGCCGCTCATGGGCGAGCTGACCGTGGGCGAGCCGGACGACGTCAAGGAGCTGACCGACGGCACGAAGCTGGAGTTGGCCGGTCTGGAGCTGTCCGTCGCGCACGCGCCGGGCCATACCAAGGGGTCGGTGACCTTCGGCCTGCCCGAGGCGGCGGACATCCCGCCGGTCTTCTTCTCGGGCGACCTGCTGTTCGCCGGCTCCATCGGACGCACCGACCTGCCCGGCGGTGACATGGCCGAGATGCTCGACTCGCTGGCCCGCGTGTGCCTGCCGCTCGACGACTCGACCGTGGTGCTGTCCGGGCACGGCCCCCAGACGACCATCGGCCAGGAGCGCGCCACCAACCCGTATCTGCGGCAAGTCGCCGCAGGCCGCCAGGATCGCGGCGCGGGTGTGGACACCCCTCCCCGACGAGGAATGTGACGAGAGATCTTCCGTGAGCACCTTCAAGGCCCCCAAGGGCACGTACGACCTGATTCCGCCGCGGTCCGCAATGTTCCTGGCGGTGCGCGAGGCGATCGCCGCGCCCCTGCGTAACTCCGGATACGGCTACATCGAGACGCCCGGCTTCGAGGACGTCAGCCTCTTCGCGCGCGGTGTCGGTGAGTCCACCGACATCGTCAGCAAGGAGATGTACGCCTTCGAGACCAAGGGCGGTGACAAGCTGGCCTTGCGCCCCGAAGGCACCGCGTCCGTGCTGCGGGCCGCGCTGGAGGCGAACCTGCACAAGCAGGGCAACCTGCCGGTGAAGCTCTGGTATTCGGGCTCATATTACCGGTACGAGAAGCCGCAGGCGGGCCGTTACCGCCACTTCTCCCAGGTCGGCGCCGAGGCGATCGGTGCGGAGGACCCGGCGCTGGACGCCGAGCTGATCATCCTGGCCGACCAGGCGTACCGCACCCTCGGGCTGCGGAACTTCCGCATCCTGCTGAACAGCCTGGGCGACAAGGAGTGCCGTCCGGTCTACCGGGCCGCCCTGCAGGACTTCCTGCGCGGCCTGGACCTGGACGAGGACACGCTGCGCCGTGCGGAGATCAACCCGCTGCGTGTCCTGGACGACAAGCGGGAGTCGGTGCAGAAGCAGTTGACGGGCGCTCCGCTCCTGCGCGACTACCTCTGCGACGCCTGCAAGGCGTACCACGAGGAGGTGCGCGAGCTGATCACGGCGGCGGGCGTCTCCTTCGAGGACGACCCGAAGCTGGTGCGCGGCCTGGACTACTACACCCGCACGACCTTCGAGTTCGTCCACGACGGGCTGGGCTCCCAGTCCGCGGTGGGCGGTGGCGGCCGCTACGACGGCCTGTCGGAGATGATCGGCGGCCCGGCGCTGCCGTCCGTCGGCTGGGCCCTGGGCGTCGACCGCACGGTCCTCGCCCTGGAGGCGGAGGGCGTCGAGCTCGAACTCCCCGCCGCCACCAGCGTGTTCGCGGTACCGCTCGGCGAGGAGGCCCGGCGGGTCCTGTTCGCGAAGGTCACCGAGCTGCGCAAGGTGGGTATCGCGGCGGACTTCTCCTACGGCGCCAAGGGGCTCAAGGGCGCGATGAAGAACGCCAACCGCAGCGGTGCCCGCTACACGATCGTCGCCGGCGAGCGTGACCTCGCCGAGGGCGTGGTGCAGCTGAAGGACATGGAGTCGGGGGAGCAGACCGCGATCGGTGTGAACGAGGTCGTGGCGGAGCTGGAGGCGAGGCTGGGCTGAGGCGGTGGGGGTGCGGCTGGGGGTGGTTCGCGCCCCCGCCGCCCCTGCCCCGTCCCATCCCATCCCATCCCCAGGGGCGTCTCAGTCGAGCAGCCCGTACCGCATCGCACTCGTCACCGCCGCCGTCCGGTCGTCCACGCCCAGCTTGCCGAAGGCCCGCAGTAGGTGCGTCTTGACAGTGGACTCACCGATGAACAGCCGCCGCCCGATCTCGGCATTCGTACACCCCTCGGCCACCAGCCGCAGCACCGTCGTCTCGCGCTCCGACAGGTGCGGCCGTTCGGGGCGGGTGCGCATCTGGTCCACCAGCCGGGCCGCCACCGAGGGCGCCAGGACCGTCTCGCCGCGCGCGGCCGCTCGTACGGCCTCGGCCAGGTCCCCTCGCGGCATGTCCTTCAGCAGATAGCCCGCCGCTCCAGCCTCCACGGCCCGCAGGATGTTCCGGTCCGTCTCGTACGTCGTCAGGACGATCACCCGGCACGGCAGCCCCGCCTCGCTCATCCGCACGATCGAGTCCACGCCCCCGGCATCCGCAGGTCCATCAGCACGATGTCGGGCCGCAGCTCGGCCGCCAGCGCCTCCGCCCGCGGTCCGCTGGAGGCGTCGGCGACGACCTCCAGGTCCGGCTCGGCACTCAGCATGGCCCGCAGACCCTCTCGTACGACGGGGTGGTCGTCGGCCAGGACGATCCGGATCACGATGAGCTCCTTGATGCCGATGCCGATGCCGATGCCGATGCCGACGGTGGTAGGGGTAGGCGGACGGTCACTGTCGTGCCGTCACCCGGGGCGCTGCTGCTCCGTGCCGTTCCGCCCACCTCGGCGGCCCGGGTACGCAGGCCCGCCAGACCGTAGCCGTCACCGGCGGCGTCCGGGTCGAAGCCGCAGCCGTCGTCCCGTACGGACAGGGTGAGGGCCTCGTCGGCATACGCCAGCGCGATGTCGACGGCCGCCGAACCGCCCGCGTGCTTGCGGGCGTTGGCCAGCGCCTCCTGGCAGGAGCGAAGGGCCACCACCTCGGGTCCGGCGGGCAGTGGGCGAACCGGCCCGGACACGTCCAGTGTCGCCTCGTGGCGCGCGGCCAGCCTGCGCAAGGCGTCCGGCAGCGAGGCACCGGCCAGGTCGGCGGGCGCGCCCCCGGCGACCAGGGCACGCGCCTCGGCGAGGTTCAGCCGGGCCGTCTCGTCCATCAGCGCCAGGTGACGCCGGGCCTCAGGCACATCACGGTCGATTTCCGCCTCCACGGCCTGGATCAGCATCAGCAGGCTGGTGAAGCCCTGCGCGAGCGTGATGGGGGTCCCCCATGCCCTTAAGGCTATGGGGGAGGATCTCCCGGGCCATCCGCTCCCGCTCCTCCAGCGCGCCGTGCTCCGCCGACAGCCGGGAGACCTCGTGGCGGCTGGCGTCCAGCTCTGCGATCAGCTCGGCCCGTTCCTGGCTCTGTTCGATGATGCGGATGACCCAGGTGCCGACGGCCACCGAGAAGCCGAGGGTGACCACGGCGAACAGCCCGTTGAAGAAGACGGCCTCGTCACTGGGCCACCACAGCAGCGCCCAGCCCACCACGGGGGCGAGGTTGATCACGGCCACGGCCACCAGCGCCCAGCGCATCCGCAGCGTCATGAAGCACTGGGGCACGAGTGCGAACGTCATCAGCCGCGTCTCGCCCACGAGGATCGCCGACGGCAGGAACAGCGCCATCGCCGCGGCCAGGTAACCGAGGGCCTGCCGTGCCTCGGGCGGATCCGCGCGCAGGAGGGGACGCCCCACCCGTACGAACAGCGGGATCAACAGGACCAGCAGCCCTGCCGCGACCGCACGGACCGGCCACCCCGGGGTCCCTGCCTGCGCGGGGTGTTCCTGCCGGAGCCGGCGCAGGTCCTGGAGCAGGCCGGAGGCTGGGAGTTCGGGCGGATCGCCCTGGTGCTGGGGGCGTGGTGCGTCGGAGGATCGGTGTTGTGCCTGCTGACCTTCCGGTGGAAGAACCGGCGCGACGGATGAACGGTCCGGCCGGACCTGGCACATCCACTTCGAGATGCCGAGCGACTGGAAGCTCGTCGACATGATGCCGGCGGCCATCATCGCCGGGACGTACAGCTGCGAGGCGGTGATTCCGGCGCCCTGCACGTCGTCCCGGAAGATCGACGCGAACAGGAACAGGAACACCACCGGGAAGGCGAAGGTGAACACCACCTGGTCGCGCTGCCGGAAGAACTGCTTGATCTCCAGGGCCCCCGGCTCAGCCCGAGCCCCCAGGCCCCGGGCAGCCGCTCGGCGTGCGCCTCGGTCCGCAGCCGTACGGCGGTCGTGGTCATCGCGCGTCCTCCTGTCCGGTGAGCCGGAGGTACACGTCCTCCAGCGTGGGGCGGGTCACCCGCAGCCCAGGGATCTCGCCGTCGAAGCGGCGCATCAGCTCGGCGACCGTCCGGGTCGGCGTGTCCGTGCGCTCCGCGCGCGGGGAGCTGTCCGGCTCGGTCCATTCGACGGTGGCGCCTGTGCCGTGCCGGTCCCGCAGGCCGGCCGGCTCGCCCTCGGCGACGACGTGTCCCTTGGTGACGATCGCCAGCCGGTGCGCGAGCGCTTCCGCCTACTCCAGGTAGTGCGTGGTCAGCAGGATGGTCGTGCCCTCGTCGGCGAGCCCCCGGATCAGGTCCCAGAACTGGCGCCGGGCCGCCGGGTCGAAACCGGTCGTCGGTTCGTCCAGGAGCAGCAGCTCGGGGTCGCCGATGCCCCCCAGTGCCACGTCCAGCCGCCTGCGCTGCCCGCCGGACAGTGCCTTGATCCGGCTGTCCGCCTTCGCCTGCAGACCGACCAGGCCGATGACCTCCTCCGGGTCCCGCGGCCTCGGGTAGTAGCGGGCGAAGCGCCGCACGGTTTCGCGGACCGTCAACTCAGCGGGCGCGGATTCGTCCTGCCAGACGATTCCGACACGCGAGCGCCACGCGCGCGTGCCGTGCGCCGGGTCCGTGCCCAGCACGGACACCTCGCCGTCGTCCCGCGCGCGGTTGCCCTGGAGGATCTCCACCGTCGTGCTCTTGCCCGCGCCATTGGGTCCGAGCAGTCCGAAAACCTCGCCCCTGCGGATACCGAGATCGATGCCGTCGACCGCGGTCACGTCGCCGTACTGCTTGCGCAGCCCCCGCACGTCCACCGCGAGTCCGTTCGCGTGTGCTGTCATGGAGAAGAGCCTCGTCCTGAATCGAGCGCTCCGGGACGACCGTGCGTACCTCCTTATGTCCATCGAACGGTGGACACGCGCGCGTGCGGCACAATGGCCCCTGTCCCGACCAGGTCCACCTCTCAAGTGACGGAATCGGCGTGATGAGCAAGACGACAGTCAAAGACGTCTCCACCGAGCCCGAGCCGGAGCGAGCCGACGTCGCGCCGCGGTCGGTGGGCGGCAGTCGCGCGTTCGCCCTGCTGCTGGTGATCACCGGTGCGGCGGGACTGCTCGCCGCGTGGGTCATCACGATCGACAAGTTCAAGCTGCTCGAGGCCAAGGTCGAGGGCAAGTCCTTCACGCCGGGCTGCAGCCTGAACCCCGTCGTCTCCTGCGGCAGCGTCATGGAGAGCAAGCAGGCCGCCGCCTTCGGGTTCCCCAACCCGATGCTCGGTCTCGTCGCCTACGGCATCGTCATCTGCGTCGGCATGAGCCTGCTCGGCCGCGCCCGCTTCCCGCGCTGGTACTGGCTCACCTTCAACGCCGGCACCCTCTTCGGCGTCGGCTTCTGCGCCTGGCTGACGTTCCAGTCCCTGTACCGCATCAACGCGCTGTGCCTGTGGTGCTGCCTGGCCTGGGTCGCGACGATCATCATGTTCTGGTACGTGACCTCGTTCAACGTGCGCAACGGCTTCCTGCCCGCGCCCAGTTGGCTGAAGAGCTTCTTCGGCGAGTTCACCTGGGTCATGCCGGTACTGCACATCGGCATCATCGGCATGCTGATCCTGACCCGCTGGTGGGACTTCTGGACCAGCTGACGCGGTGCCGCGTTGTCAGTGCGGTGATTTAGGGTTCTGAGCGTGGAGCCCGATCTGTTCACCGCAGCCGCGGAAGACCGCCAGGAGAAGGAGCCGTCCAGCAGCCCCCTGGCGGTCCGGATGCGCCCGCGCACCCTCGACGAGGTCGTGGGCCAGCAGCACCTGCTGAAGCCGGGCTCCCCCCTGCGCAGACTGGTCGGCGAGGGCGGCGGCGGCCCGGCCGGACCGTCCTCGGTGATCCTCTGGGGGCCGCCCGGCACCGGCAAGACGACCCTGGCGTACGTCGTCTCCAAGGCCACCAACAAGCGCTTCGTGGAGCTCTCGGCGATCACCGCAGGCGTCAAGGAAGTCCGCGCGGTCATCGACGGCGCCCGCCGCGCCACCGGCGGATACGGCAAGGAGACCGTCCTCTTCCTCGACGAGATCCACCGCTTCAGCAAGGCCCAGCAGGACTCCCTGCTCCCCGCGGTCGAGAACCGCTGGGTGACACTGATCGCCGCGACGACCGAGAACCCGTACTTCTCGGTCATCTCCCCGCTCCTGTCCCGCTCCCTCCTCCTCACCCTCGAACCCCTCACCGACGACGACCTGCGCGGCCTGGTGCACCGCGCCCTGGCCGACGAGCGCGGTCTGAAGGGCGCCGTCACCCTCCCCGAGGACACCGAGGCCCACCTGCTGCGCATCGCCGGCGGCGACGCCCGCCGCGCCCTGACCGCCCTGGAGGCCGCCGCCGGGGCCGCGCTGGACAAGGGCGAGACGGAGGTCGGGCTCACGACGCTGGAGGAGACCGTCGACCGCGCCGCCGTGAAGTACGACCGCGACGGCGACCAGCACTACGACGTGGCCAGCGCCCTGATCAAGTCCATCCGCGGCTCCGACGTCGACGCGGCCCTGCACTACCTCGCCCGCATGATCGAGGCCGGCGAGGACCCCCGCTTCATCGCCCGCCGCCTGATGATCTCCGCCAGCGAGGACATCGGCCTCGCCGACCCGAACGCCCTCCCCATAGCCGTCGCCGCCGCCCAGGCCGTCGCCATGATCGGCTTCCCCGAGGCCGCCCTCACCCTCAGCCACGCCACCATCGCCCTCGCCCTGGCCCCCAAGTCCAACTCCGCGACGACCGCGATCGGCGCCGCCCTGGACGACGTACGAAAGGGGCAGGCGGGTCCGGTGCCGCCGCATCTGCGCGACGGGCACTACAAGGGTGCCGCCAAGCTGGGACACGCGCAGGGGTACGTGTATCCGCACGATGTGCCCGAGGGCATCGCCGCCCAGCAGTACGCCCCGGACGCCATCAAGGACCGCGAGTACTACACGCCGGGCCGCCACGGCGCGGAGGCGCGGTACGCGGACGCCGTGGAGTGGACCAGGAAGCACCTCGGTCGCAAGCGGCCTTGAGCACGCTGTAGACTCGCATGAAGCGCTGAGTCCCGTGTCCGGACCCCGTCAGGGAGCCGGCACCACCAGAACGGGACATCCAGCCGGAGGCCTGGTCCGCCAGGATCTCCAGGAGCGTCGCGCACCGTCGAACGGTGTCGCGGGCAGCCCACCACCACCCGGAGCTCCGGGAGAGGTCGGTGGGCCACTCGCGTGCTGCACGTATGTGCCCAGACCAGGGGAGCGGCTGCCCCGCAGGTCCCATGCGGACCCGCAGGGTTTCCCCGGCTGCGGATGCGACCTCCCGTAACCCTGGTGAGCCGGAAACTTTTGGAAAGAGACAGACAGTGGCGAATCAGTCCCGCCCCAAGGTCAAGAAGTCGCGTGCCCTCGGTATCGCGCTGACCCCGAAGGCCGTCAAGTACTTCGAGGCCCGCCCCTACCCGCCGGGTGAGCACGGCCGTGGCCGCAAGCAGAACTCGGACTACAAGGTCCGTCTGCTGGAGAAGCAGCGCCTGCGCGCGCAGTACGACGTGTCCGAGCGCCAGCTCGTCCGCGCCTACGAGCGTGCCTCCAAGGTTCAGGGCAAGACCGGTGAGGCTCTGATCATCGAGCTGGAGCGTCGTCTCGACGCCCTGGTCCTGCGTTCGGGCATCGCCCGCACCATCTACCAGGCCCGTCAGATGGTCGTCCACGGCCACATCGAGGTCAACGGCCAGAAGGTCGACAAGCCGTCCTTCCGCGTCAAGCCCGACGACGTCGTGATGGTCCGCGAGCGCAGCCGCGAGAAGACCCTCTTCTCGATCGCCCGTGAGGGCGGCTTCGCCCCCGACGGCGAGACCCCGCGCTACCTCCAGGTGAACCTCCGCGCCCTGGCGTTCCGCCTGGACCGCGAGCCGAACCGCAAGGAGATCCCGGTGATCTGCGACGAGCAGCTCGTCGTCGAGTACTACGCCCGCTGATCACCAGCAGGCCGTAGCACCACCTCAGCCCGCCGTCTCCCCGCCCTCCGGGTGGGCGAGGCGGCGGGCTTCGGCATGTCCAGGGCGCTGTCCCATGCCGCGTCGGCCCGCGGGGCGTCGGCATGGTGCTCGGCGGCCGCCAGGTCGAACCGCCGGGCGAACACCGACAGCCGCGACGACGGCAACCACTCCTCGGGCGCGCACAGTTCGTGGCTCCGGCCGATCGCCGTACGCGGCGTCCGGTGGCGGGGCAGGGCGTCCCTGGCCCCGCCGGTCAGCATGCGGAAGCGGTCGTCGAGCCGCTCCAGCAGCTGACCGGGAGACAGCGCCCGCAACCGTCCCGCAGCCGGCTCGATCGCCAGCGAGCAGCGCGGTCGCTTCGTCCTCGCCGAGTGGCCCCAGCGCACCACGCCCTCACCAGCCCGGCGCAGCAGCCCGCTCTGCTGGACGCGTGCGCCCCAGACCAGCAGGTGATCCGTCAGCCCCGGGGCTTCCACGATCGCGTGGTCGACGAACTCCGGATCACCCACCCGGGAGGAGCCGAGTGCCCGCGTCGGCCCGGAGAGTTCGGACGAGCGGCCCACGAACGCGTCGGGCTCCAGGGGCGGATCGCCGTGCCCGGGAGAGCTGCCGGCACGAGGGATCGGCAGGGAACACGGAGCGTACCGAGCCGGATTCGGTCCGTACAATCGCTGCGCGCGACCCGAGTCCGCGCGGGCGGGAATCCGGTACGGAGCGGCATCCCCGGCGCGATAGGCTCGGCGTACGACTTTTTCGATACTCAGGCACGTTTCAGGGAGCGGGTGCACACAGTGTCCGGTGGAGAGGTTGCCGGGATCCTGGTGGCCGTCTTCTGGGCGATCCTGGTCTCCTTCCTCGCCGTCGCACTGGTGAGGCTGGCCCAGACGCTCAGGGCGACCACCAAGCTGGTGGCGGAGGTGACCGATCAGGCGGTCCCGCTGCTGGCCGACGCCTCCGCGGCGGTGCGCTCCGCGCAGACCCAGATCGACCGGGTCGACGCGATCGCGTCGGACGTCCAGGAGGTCACCTCGAACGCCTCGGCGCTGTCGACCACCGTCGCCTCCACCTTCGGCGGTCCCCTGGTGAAGGTCGCGGCCTTCGGGTACGGCGTGCGCCGTGCCCTCGGCGGCCGACGGGACGACGTGCCCGCCCAGGAGCCTCGACGTACCGTGATCGTGGGCCGTACCGTCCCGGCCTCGCGGCGGAGCAGGTGGAGCAAGCGCGGAAAGAAGGACTGATCCAAAGATGTTCCGCCGTACCTTCTGGTTCAGCACGGGTGTCGCCGCAGGTGTGTGGGCCACCACCAAGGTCAACCGCAAGCTGAAGCAGCTGACCCCCGAGAACCTCGCCGCCGCGGCCACGAACAAGGCGATCGAGGCCGGTCACCGGCTCAAGGACCGCGCGGTGGGCTTCGCGCTCGACGTCCGGGACAACATGGCCCAGCGGGAGGAGGAACTGGGCGACGCGCTCGGGATCAACGCCCCCGTCGACCCCGAACTCCCCGCACCCCGGCGGCACGCCGCCATCGAGAACCGCAACAACCCGAAGTACGTCGAGAGGCCGACGTACTCGTACAACCGGAATGAGGACCACTGATGGAGTCGGCTGAAATCCGCCGCCGCTGGTTGAGCTTCTTCGAGGAGCGCGGTCACACCGTCGTCCCTTCGGCGTCGCTCATCGCGGACGACCCGACTCTGCTGCTCGTCCCGGCCGGCATGGTGCCCTTCAAGCCCTACTTCCTGGGCGAGGTCAAGCCGCCCTTCGCGCGCGCCACGAGCGTGCAGAAGTGCGTCCGCACGCCCGACATCGAAGAGGTCGGCAAGACCACGCGGCACGGCACCTTCTTCCAGATGTGCGGCAACTTCTCCTTCGGCGACTACTTCAAGGAAGGCGCCATCAAGTACGCCTGGGAGCTGCTCACCACGCCCCAGGACAAGGGCGGTTACGGCCTCGACCCCGAGCGCCTGTGGATCACCGTCTACAAGGACGACGACGAGGCCGAGCGCATCTGGCACGAGATCGTCGGGGTGCCCAAGGAGCGCATCCAGCGCCTCGGCATGAAGGACAACTACTGGTCCATGGGCGTCCCCGGCCCGTGCGGCCCCTGTTCCGAGATCAACTACGACCGCGGCCCCGAGTTCGGCGTCGAGGGCGGCCCCGCCGTCAACGACGAGCGGTACGTGGAGATCTGGAACCTCGTCTTCATGCAGTACGAGCGCGGCGAGGGCATCGGCAAGGACAACTTCGAGATCCTCGGCGACCTGCCCAGCAAGAACATCGACACGGGCCTCGGCATGGAGCGGCTCGCCATGATTCTGCAGGGCGTGCAGAACATGTACGAGATCGACACCTCCATGGCCGTCATCAAGAAGGCCACCGAGCTCACGGGCGTGGCCTACGGCGACGCCCACGACTCGGACGTCTCCCTGCGCGTGGTCACCGACCACATGCGCACCTCCGTGATGCTCATCGGCGACGGTGTGACCCCCGGCAACGAGGGCCGCGGCTACGTCCTGCGCCGCATCATGCGCCGCGCCATCCGCAACATGCGCCTCCTCGGCGCCACCGGCCCGGTCGTCAAGGACCTGATCGACACGGTCATCGAGATGATGGGCCAGCAGTACCCCGAGCTCGTCACGGACCGCGAGCGCATCGAGAAGGTCGCCGTCGCCGAGGAGAACGCCTTCCTCAAGACGCTGAAGGCCGGCACCAACATCCTCGACACCGCCGTCACCGAGACCAAGGCCACCGGCGGCACCGTCCTGCCCGGCGACAAGGCCTTCCTGCTCCACGACACCTGGGGCTTCCCGATCGACCTCACCCTGGAGATGGCCGCCGAGCAGGGGCTCTCCGTGGACGAGGACGGCTTCCGCCGTCTGATGAAGGAGCAGCGGGAGCGCGCCAAGGCCGACGCCCAGGCGAAGAAGACCGGCCACGCCGGCGTCGGCGCCTACCGCGAGATCGCCGACAAGGCCGGCGAGACCGACTTCATCGGCTACTCGGACACCGAGGGCGAGTCCACGATCGTCGGGATCCTCGTCGACGGCGTCTCCTCGCCGGCCGCCACCGAGGGCGACGAGGTCGAGATCGTCCTCGACCGCACCCCGTTCTACGCCGAGGGCGGCGGCCAGATCGGCGACACCGGCCGCATCAAGGTGGACACCGGTGCCGTCATCGAGGTCCGCGACTGCCAGAAGCCGGTCCCGGGCGTGTATGTCCACAAGGGCGTCGTCCAGGTCGGCGAGGTGACGGTCGGCGCCACGGCCCACGCCTCGATCGACGACCGCCGCCGCAAGGCCATCGCCCGCGCCCACTCGGCCACGCACCTCACCCACCAGGCCCTGCGCGACGCCCTCGGCCCGACGGCCGCCCAGGCCGGCTCCGAGAACCAGCCCGGTCGCTTCCGCTTCGACTTCGGGGCGCCCTCCGCCGTTCCCACGGCCGTGATGACCGACGTCGAGCAGAAGATCAACGAGGTGCTCGCCCGCGATCTGGACGTCCGCGCCGACGTCATGGGCATCGACGAGGCCAAGAAGCAGGGCGCCATCGCCGAGTTCGGCGAGAAGTACGGCGAGCGCGTACGCGTCGTGACCATCGGCGACTTCTCCAAGGAGCTCTGCGGCGGCACGCACGTCCACAACACCGCCCAGCTGGGCCTGGTGAAGCTGCTCGGCGAGTCGTCGATCGGCTCGGGCGTCCGCCGTATCGAGGCCCTCGTCGGCGTGGACGCCTACAACTTCCTCGCTCGGGAACACACGGTCGTCGCTCAGCTCCAGGAGCTGGTCAAGGGCCGTCCGGAGGAGCTCCCGGAGAAGGTCTCCGCCATGCTCGGCAAGCTGAAGGACGCCGAGAAGGAGATCGAGAAGTTCCGCGCCGAGAAGGTGCTCCAGGCCGCCGCCGGTCTCGCCGAGTCCGCCAAGGACGTACGAGGCGTCGCCCTGGTCACCGGTCAGGTGCCGGACGGCACGACCGCCGACGACCTGCGCAAGCTGGTCCTCGACGTGCGCGGCCGCATCCAGGGCGGACGGGCCGCCGTGGTCGCCCTGTTCGCCGTCAACAACGGCAAGCCGCTGACGGTCATCGCCACCAACGAGGCCGCCCGCGAGCGCGGCCTCAAGGCCGGCGACCTGGTCCGTACGGCCGCCAAGACCCTCGGCGGCGGCGGTGGCGGCAAGCCGGACGTCGCCCAGGGCGGCGGCCAGAACCCGGCCGCCGTCGGCGAGGCCGTCGACGCCGTCGAGCGGCTCGTGGCGGAAACGGCCAAGTGAGCGCAGCCGGACAGGCGCGTGACGACGGCCCGGTGATGCGCCGCGGCCGACGGCTTGCGATCGATGTCGGTGACGCCCGGATCGGGGTCGCCTCGTGCGACCCCGACGGGATCCTCGCCACCCCGGTGGAGACGGTCCCCGGCCGGGACGTCCCCGCGGCGCACCGACGGCTGAGGCAACTGGTCGAGGAGTACGAGCCGATCGAGGTCGTCGTCGGTCTCCCTCGCTCCCTCAAGGGCGGCGAGGGCCCGGCCGCGGTAAAAGTTCGTGGCTTCGCCCAGGAGCTCGCGAAGGGCATCGCGCCCCTCCCGGTCCGGCTCGTCGACGAGCGGATGACGACCGTGACGGCCAGTCAGGGACTGCGCGCCTCAGGGGTGAAGGCCAAGAAGGGCAGATCGGTCATCGACCAGGCAGCGGCCGTGATCATCTTGCAGCAGGCCCTGGAATCCGAACGGGTGTCAGGTAAAGCACCCGGCGAACGCGTCGAAGTGGTCATCTGATCGCGATACGGTAACGTTCCGCGCGATGCGGCGGTGTTCGAACAGCCGTCGCACACCAAGGAGGCAAGTGGCTTCTGGGTTTGATGCTCAGAGGCGGACTGTCTCGCGGCTCTAGGGGATCGGTCACTCGCTCCCCAGCTTTGAGGGCTGGGGCTTGTCCGCCGTGGGCGGATAGGGCCCATGAGTGACCAGCCCGAGTCACCGCGTGGAGGAGGTGTATCGGTGACTACGTTTCAGGTGAGTGAGAAGACCCACCAGGCCGTGCTTCCTCAGCGGCCTGCTCTGGAATCCGCCGCAGCAGACACCCCTGGGAGCAGGGACGAAACGGGCGATGGACGCTCCACGCGCAAGGGTGGGGCAGCTGGCTTGGAACATGGGCGAGGGGAGATGCGCGAGTCTGACCTCCGGGCTCTCGCACGTCACTCCGAGGCTGTCGCGTCAGCGTCGGCTGAGGGAGAAAACGCTGCCGATAACGGCAGCGCCATGCAGAATGTTGGTTCGGGTGCGGCCTTCGTGGCCGTGTTGGACCGGCGGGGTGTCCCACTGATGCCTTGCCATCCTGCACGTGCTCGTGAACTCCTGGCGAAGGGTAGGGCAGTAGTGGCTCGGCACACGCCCTTCGTCATCAGGCTCAAGGACCGAGAAGTGAAGGAGTCGGCTGTACCTGGTGTCGCAGTGCGAATCGATCCCGGCTCGAAAGGCACCGGTATCGCGGTCACTGTCGATGTTCACGCGACAAGCGGTGAGGATGGTGCAGGCTTCACCACACGGCGAGGGCTGGTGGCGATCGAACTACGATATCGGGGGGCGCAAATCCACAAGGCGATGTCGCAGCGAGCTGCGTATAGACGTGCAAGGAGGTCGAGGAATCTCCGCTATCGTGCCCCGCGATTCGACAATCGCAGTAGATCGGCTGGGTGGTTGGGCCCCTCGGTGCAACATCGAGTCGACACAACCGGATCCACCGTTCGGCAACTGATCCGATACGTCCCTGTCTCGGAGCTTCACGTCGAGCGGGTCTCGTTCGATACGCATGCCATGAGCCAGGGCAGAGGTTGGCTTGAGGCTAGTGAGTACCAGCAGGGAACTCTGGCCGGATACGAAGCCCGTCAATATCTGCTTGAAAAATGGGGCAGGAAATGTGCGTACTGTGGAATCGGCGACGTCCCACTACAGGTAGAACATGTCCAGCCTAGGGCTTATGGTGGCTCCGACCGCCTCTCTAATCTGACACTTGCGTGTGCGCCTTGTGATGCGGCAAAAGGTAAGCAATCGGTGACTGAGTTTCTGAGCCATCGTCCTGCTGCACTGAAAAGGATTTTGGCGCAGATTAAGACCCCATTGAGGGACGCGGCTGTCATGAATGCAACGCGATGGCGCATTGTCGATCAACTGCGTTCAACACATCTGCCCGTCTACAGCTGGTCTGGCGGGCGCACACAATACAACCGTGTGAGCCATGGCCTGGCAAAGACGCACACGCTGTATGCGTTGGCCGTCGGTGCGGTAAAGGGCGGCACGAGAATCGTGCGGTTCCCCGAGAGGGTGCTGGTCGCGACTGCGGCGGGTCGTGGGACGTACGCTCGCACTCGCTCAGATCGGCACGGCTTCCCGCGCCTGAGCCTGCCCCGTACCAAGCAGTGCTTTGGCTATGCCACAGGTGACCTCGTCCGGGCAGTCATCCCTTCCGGAAAGTATGCGGGTTCCTGGACGGGCCGGGTTGCTGTGCGTTCAACTGGGCGTTTCAATATCCGATCCAGCCGAGGTACTGCCCAAGGCATCCATCAGCGCTATATCCATTTGCTTCAACGGGCCGACGGCTACGGCTATATCACCCGAGAGGAGGAAGACGCGCATCGATGCGCCGACGGCGTAGGCATGCGTGTCGACCGCTCTGATGACTGACTATGGCCGGGGCGAAGGCTCCGAACCGTGGCATCCGGAGGACCCGTTGTACGGGGACGGCGGATGGGGCGGACAGCAGGCCCAGGAGGGTCAGCAGTCCCCCTACGGCGGCCAGCCGCAGCACTATCGGGAGCAGCCGCAGTACGGCGACTGGGGCAACGGCCAGCAGGCCGCATACGGTCAGGCGCAGCAGCACTACCAGCAGCAGCACCAGCAGCAGTACGGCGAGCAGCAGTACAACCAGCAGCAGTACAACCAGCAGTACGACCAGCAGTACGACCAGCAGCAGTACGGGGCCCAGCCGCAGCAGCAGTACGACAACGGTGACTGGGCCACCGGCACGCACTCGCATGTCCAGTACGCCGACCCCTCGGACCCGTACGGGCAGCAGGGCATGGCGTACGGCGGGCAGCAGCCTGACCACTACGGCACCCCGGACGCGTATCCGCCGCCGGAGCCGCCCAGTCGGCGGCGCGCCGAACCGGAGCCGCGGACCGACTGGGACCCGGGCCCTGACCAGGGCGAACACGCCTTCTTCGCGGGCGGCGGCGATGACGACGACAGCGACGACGAGGCGGGGGACCAGGGCGGGCGCGGCGACCGGCGAGGCCGTGGCGGCAAAGAGAAGAAGCGCCGCAGCGGATGCGCCTGTCTGGTCGTCATGCTGGTGATCGGTGGCGGAGTGGGTGGAGTCGGATATCTCGGCTACCAGTACTACCAGGATCGTTTCGCCCCGGCTCCGGACTTCGCCGGCGAAGGCACGAGCCAGATCGTGACCGTCGAGATCCCCAAGGGTGCGGGTGGATATGACATCGGCCGGCGGCTGAAGGCGGCGGGCGTCGTCAAGAGCGTCGACGCCTTCGTGTCCGCGCAGTCGCAGAATGCCGACGGGAACAAGATCCAGGCAGGCGCCTATCTGCTGAAGAAGCAGATGTCCGCCGAGAGTGCCGTCGCGATGATGCTCGACCCGACGAGTCAGAACAATGTGCTGGTCAAGGAGGGTGAGCGCAATATCGCCGTCTACAAGACCATTGACGAGAAGCTCGAATTGCCTTCCGGCAGCACCAAGAAGGTCGCCGAGAAGAAATATAAGAGCCTCGGGTTGCCGAGTTGGGCGGACGACAACAGCGAGATCAAGGACCCGCTGGAGGGCTTCCTCTATCCGGGAACCTATCCCGCCGCCAAGGGCATGAAGCCCGAGGCGGTTCTGAAGGAGATGGTGGCCCAGGCCTCGCGGAAGTACGACGCGTTCGGCGTGGAGGCCAAGGCCAAGGCGCTCAAGCTGAAGAGCCCGCTGCAGGTCGTCACGGTCGCGAGCCTCGTCCAGGCCGAGGGCAAGACCAGCGAGGACTACCGCAAGATGGCGGAGGTGGTCTACAACCGCCTCGACATCGCGAACCCCGAGACCTACGGGCTCCTGCAGTTCGACTCGACCTTCAATTACCTGAAGAACGAGAGCAACATCGACATCAGTGAGTCGGAGATCAACAACAACAAGGACCCGTACAACACGTACACACAGAAGGGTCTGCCGCCCGGTCCGATCGGAAACCCGGGCGACGTCGCCATGAAGGCGACGCTCGATCCGACCAAGGACGGCTGGTTCTACTTCGTGGCTGTCGACGGTGTCAGCAAGACCGAATTCGCCAAGACGCATGCCGAATTCCAGAGGCTCAAGAACAAGTTCAATGAGAGCTCGGGCGGCAGCTGAGCGTACGTGACGAGGTCCCGGGCGCCCGCCCGGGACCTCGTCACGCGGAACCTACTGAATGGTCGGGCTCATTACCAGCAGGTCTTGCTGTACAGCATGGTGCTGCCTTCGTAAGTAGCGACCTGAACTCCGATTTCGTACATGCCGTTCGAATCGGTGGCCGTTGTGTACCAGGTATTCCCTATTCCGTCGACCCCATCGTAGAAGGCATGCCACGGCCAGTAGTGCTTGTCGCCCGAATAGTATTCTGTGACGAGTCTGATCCGAACATGGTGCCCGTCTCGACCGGTGTCAGACAGCCCCAAGGCGATGTCGACCGTCCTCGTGGTGCCGACTGAAAAGCCGCTGTAATCCAGATCTCCGCTCGCTCCGGTAGTGCTGCACTTAATGAAGCCGGAAGGAGCCGTCGCGGCTTCGGCTCCACTGGATGCGCCCAAAGTCAGCGCGATTGCGAGGCTGATTCCGAGCGGCATCATGTGCTTTCGCATGAACGGGTCCCTATTTCTGTTCTGCTTGCGAAATTTCTTCCCGGCAGGATCAATTTCGATTCTCGCTGATCTTCACTGTTTGAGGATTCTAGAGTCCTCTCCTTTGTGTAGTCGGGGTAGCACCGTGATGCTCGGTGGCGGTTCACGATGTGATGCCTGTCCGGAGGCGGTCGCGTCAGGTTGGCGGGCAAGTTGTTGGGCGGCCCCGGCGCGGCGATCACCATAGGCATGATGTGAATGAGGTGTGTAGAGAGCGAACGGGAGTTGGCCTGATCATGCCATTCAAAGGGCGCTCTCCGTCAATGGTGAACATGCCGATCCGAACTGGGCTCTACCTCGCATGGAACCGGTGGATCGTAGGGCCGCTGGAGGTGTGAGGTGTCGAAGTGGTGTGACTCAAGCTGATCGTTTAACCACTGGCCATTGCATGCACGGAGCCTTCCTGGGCCAGCGCGTCGGGCGAGTAGCCGGCTGAATGCTCAGCAGAGCACCTCCAGCGACCTCTGGAAGTGCGTTGAGGTACCTTGACCGAGTCGGAGACCGGCCCAGGAGCGCAGTGAACGGTGTAATGATGGCCGCGAATGTCCAGCGATGCCGGGCCGCCGTGCTCGGCAAGCCCATCGCCCACTCCCTCTCCCCGGCGCTGCACCGTGCCGCCTACCAGGAACTGGGGCTCACGGACTGGTCGTACGACCGGTTCGAGGTCGACGAGGCTGCCCTGCCCGACTTCATGGCGGAACTCGGGCCGGAGTGGGCCGGGCTGTCGCTGACCATGCCGCTGAAGCGTGCCGTCATCCCGCTGCTCGACGAGATCACCGACACGGCGGCCTCGGTCGAGGCGGTCAACACGGTCGTGTTCACCGAGGACGGCCGCCGGGTCGGCGACAACACCGACATCCCCGGCATGGTCGCCGCGCTGCGCGAGCGGGGGATCGAGCAGGTCGACTCGGCCGCGATCCTCGGCGCCGGCGCCACCGCCTCCTCCGCGCTGGCCGCGCTGGCCCGGATCTGCACCGGCGAGGTCGTCGCCTACGTCCGCAGCGAGGCCCGGGCCGCCGAGATGCGGCAGTGGGGCGAGCGGCTGGACGTCGAGGTCCGTACGGCGGACTGGGCGGATGCCGCGCAAGCGCTGCGTGCACCGCTCGTCGTCGCCACCACCCCGGCCGGTACGACCGACGCGCTGTCCTCGGCCGTACCGGAGAAGCCCGCCACCCTCTTCGACGTGCTCTACGACCCGTGGCCGACCGAACTCGCCGCCCGCTGGTCCGGGTACGGCGGGGCCGTCGTCAGCGGACTCGACCTGCTGATCCACCAGGCGGTGCTCCAGGTCGAGCAGATGACGGGGCGCGCGCCGGCGCCGCTGGACGCCATGCGGAAGGCCGGCGAGCATGAGCTCGCGGTTCGGTAGGAACCGCTCGGTTGCGTGTCGCCGCGTGGGGATCCTGTGAAACCCCTTTACCGAGTGGTAACTCCTGGTCAGGATCTCCGGACGGCCCGGCAAAGTAGGCGGGCCGCCGAACGGAGCTGCCATGCCACGTCACAGCCGGCGCAGGTTTCTCACCTATCTGGTGGCCGCGCCCACGCTCGCCGTCGCGACCAAGATCGGTCTGGACGCCTTAGCACCCGGAGACGCCGAGGGGGCAATACCCACCCCGCCGGCCCCGGCCGATCTGGTCGATCTCGGTGATCTGCTGATCCTGGCCGGGAAACCCACCGCGTCCATGCTGGTGCTCAGCGTCGACGAGGAGGGCGTCGCCCACTTCCGGCTGCCCCGGGAGGAGGTCGGCCAGGGACTCACCACCGCGGTGGCCATGCTGGTCGCGGAGGAACTGGACACCCCGCTCGACCGCGTCCGCGTGCAGCTGGACGACGCCCGGCCCGAGTTGCTGTTCAACCAGTTGACCGGCAGTTCCAACTCCATCCGGTCGCTGTACGACCCGGTGCGGCACACCGCGGCCGCGGCACGCGCCCGTATGGTCGGCGCGGCTGCCCGGCAGTGGGACCTGAACGCAAGCGACTTGACGGTACGTCAGGGCGTTGTGGTCGCCCCCGACGGCCGTACCGCCTCGTACGGCTCCCTGTCGGCTGCCGCCGCCACCCTCGATCTGGGCGCCCTGACCGTCACGCCCAAGAAGGAATCGGACCACTCCCTCGTCGGCACCCCCACCTCGCGCATCGACGCCCGCGCCCTGGTCACCGGCAAGCACCAGTACACGCTCGACCTCGAGGTTCCCGGCGCCGAACCGTGCATGGTGCGCCGCCCGCCGACCGTCAACGGCACCGTGAAGTCGGTGAACAACGAGGCCGCCGTACGTGCCATGCCGGGCGTGCTGGACGTGGTCACCATCGACACCGGCGTGGCCGTGGTCGCCAAGACGTTCGGGCAGGCCCTCGACGCCAAGAACGCCCTGGACGTCACCTGGGGCCCGGGGACCGTGGACGAGCTGTCCGACGACGGCATCCGGGCGAAGCTGAAGGCGGCGACCCCGTCGCTGGACGTCCTCGGGGCTCTGGTGAAGAAGGTGGAGGCCGATTTCGACTTCGCGTTCGCCAGTCACGCCCCGATGGAGACCAACTCCGCCGTCGCCGACGTGCGCGCCGACCGTGCGGAGATCTGGTCGGGGCTCAAGTCGCCGATCATCGCGCAGGCCGCCGTCGCCAAGGTTGTCGGGCTGCCGGTTTCCAAGGTCAAGATGCACGTGGTGCAGTCGGGCGGTTCCTTCGGACGGCGACTGTTCTACGACGCGGCCCTGGAGGCCGCCGTCGTGTCGAAGAAGACCGGCCGGCCCGTCCGCCTGATGTGGTCGCGCATCGACGACATGCGGCACGGCCGGATGCGGCCCGCCACCCACCACCGGGTCCGTGCGACCTACGCCGCCGGTCAGGTGCTCACGTTCCAGCACCAGGTGGCGGCCGTGGAGACCGACTTCCGGCACGGCCTCGGTGATGCGATCACCGCCGCCGCGGCCGGTCTGCCCAGCGGCCTCGGCAACGCGACGTTCGCGCAGACGCTGTTCCTGACCACGGTGAAGTCCCCCTACAACTTCGGCCTCACCACACAGACGCTCACCGAGGTGCCGCTCAAGATGCACACCGGATCGTGGCGTTCGGTGTACTCGGGCAACACACGCGGCGCCGAGGAGATCGTCGTCGACGAGCTGGCGGCGAAGCTCGGCAAGGACCCGGTGGCCTTCCGGCGCGCGTTCCTGAAGACCGCCCGGCAGCGGGCCGTCCTCGACAAGGTCGCCGAGGAGGGCGAGTGGGGGCGGAGCCTGCCGGACGGCTGGGCCCAGGGCGTCGGCTTCCACGAGGAGTACAAGTCCTGCACGGCCTGCCTGGTGGAGATCGACGCCACCGATCCGAAGAAACCGCGTGTGACGAAGGCGGTCGTCGCGGCCGACGTGGGCCGGGTGATCAACCCGCGCGGCCTGGAGGCGCAGCTGCTCGGCGGCCTGACGGACGCGATCTCCACCACTTTGCGTGCGGGGCTCCACCTCGACAAGGGGCTCCCGCTGGAGGGCAGCTACTCGCAGTTCCACTACGCCCGTCAGAAGGACTCCCCGAAGGACGTCAAGATCTTCGTCATCGAGGGCGGCGACGAACCCGGCGGCGCGGGTGAACTCGGCGTCCCGGCAGCCGTCGGCGCCGTCGCCAACGCCTACGCCCGGGCCACCGGCACCAAGCCGCGCAGCTTCCCCGTCACCTTCGACGTGGACTTCACGCCCTTCCCTCGCTGAGCATCCCGCAAGGAGTCCGTACGTGCCCTCCCACACCTTCACCGTCAACGGGAAGACCGTCACCGTCGACGCCCCCGACGACCTGCCCCTGCTGTGGGCCCTGCGCGACCTGCTCGGCGTCCGCGGCCCCAAGTACGGCTGCGGCATCGACGTCTGCAAGGCCTGCACCAGCCACCTCGACGGCGAGGCGATCCGCCCCTGTGTGGTCCCGGTCGCCGAGGCCGCGGGTCACGAGGTCACCACCATCGAGGGGCTCGCCGACGGCGACCGGCTGCACCCCGTCCAGGAGGCCTGGCTGGAACAGGACGTCGCCCAGTGCGGCTACTGCCAGCCCGGGCAGATCATGGCCGCCGTCGCCCTCCTCAAGCGCACCAGCGACCCCACCGACGCCGACATCGACGAGATCGCCAACGTCTGCCGCTGCGGCACGTACTTCCGCATCCGCGAGGCGATCAAGAGCGCGGCGGCACGGATGGGATGACGCGGCGGGGCTCCTCGCCCCCGCGTCCGCCTGATGGACCCGCGGCCGGGTACGACGCCGGACGTGGGAGGATCGGAGGTGGCGGACCGGGGCCGCGCACCCGGTCGCGCCGTCGCCGTACGCGAGGACGCGCGTACGCAGGGCAGTACCGGGGCGCGAGCATGGAGGAGCACCGTTGAGCAGGTTGCGCTGGCTGACCGCGGGGGAGTCGCACGGTCCCGCACTCGTGGCGACGCTGGAGGGCCTTCCCGCCGGCGTGCCGATCACCACGGAGATGGTGGCGGACCACCTGGCCCGGCGCCGGCTCGGCTACGGACGCGGTGCGCGCATGAAGTTCGAGCGCGACGAGGTCACCTTCCTCGGCGGTGTGCGGCACGGCCTCACCCTCGGCTCTCCGGTCGCGATCATGGTGGGCAACACCGAGTGGCCGAAGTGGGAGCAGGTCATGGCGGCCGACCCGATCGACCCCGAGGTGCTGGCCGGCCTGGCCCGCAACGCCCCGCTGACCCGGCCGCGTCCCGGCCACGCCGACCTGGCCGGCATGCAGAAGTACGGCTTCGACGAGGCCCGCCCGATCCTGGAGCGCGCCTCCGCGCGGGAGACGGCGGCCCGGGTGGCACTGGGCGCGGTGGCCCGGTCGTACCTGAAGGAGACGGCCGGCATCGAGATCGTCTCCCACGTGGTGGAGCTGGCGGGCGCGAAGGCGCCGTACGGCGTCTACCCCACCCCCGCCGACGTGGAGAAGCTGGACGCCGACCCGGTGCGCTGCCTGGACGCGGACGCGTCGAAGGCGATGGTCGCCGAGATCGACCAGGCCCACAAGGACGGCGACACCCTCGGCGGTGTGGTCGAGGTGCTGTCGTACGGCGTGCCGGTGGGCCTCGGCTCGCACGTGCACTGGGACCGGCGGCTGGACGCCCGGCTGGCGGCCGCGCTCATGGGCATCCAGGCGATCAAGGGCGTCGAGGTCGGCGACGGCTTCGACCTGGCGCGGGTGCCCGGCTCCAAGGCGCACGACGAGATCGTCACCACCGGCGAGGGCATCAGGCGGGCCACCGGCCGCTCCGGCGGCACCGAGGGCGGCCTGACCACCGGTGAGCTGCTGCGGGTGCGCGCCGCGATGAAGCCGATCGCGACCGTGCCGCGGGCGCTGAAGACCGTGGACGTCGTCACCGGCGAGGCCACCCAGGCCCACCACCAGCGCTCGGACGTGTGCGCCGTGCCCGCCGCCGGCATCGTCGCCGAGGCGATGGTCGCGCTCGTCCTCGCGGACGCGGTCGCGGAGAAGTTCGGCGGCGACTCGGTGCCCGAGACCCGCCGCAACGTCCGGTCGTACCTCGACAACCTGGCGATCCGGTGAGCGCGGTGCCTGCGGTCGTGCTGGTCGGTCCGATGGGTGTGGGCAAGTCCACCGTCGGTCAGCTGCTGGCCGAGCGGCTCGGTGTCGGCTACCGCGACACCGACGAGGACATCGTCGCCGAGCAGGGGCGGACGATCGCCGAGATCTTCGTCGACGAGGGCGAGCCCGCCTTCCGCGCGATCGAGAAGCGGGCGGTGCACAAGGCGCTCGCCGAGCATCACGGCGTCCTGTCGCTGGGCGGCGGCGCCGTCCTCGACCCGGACACACGTGCGCTGCTGGCCGGGCTGAGGGTCGTCTACCTCTCCATGGACGTCGAGGAGGCGGTCAAGCGCACCGGCCTGAACGTCGCCCGGCCGCTGCTCGCCGTCAACCCGCGCAAGCAGTGGCGCGAGCTCATGGAGGCGCGGCGGCACCTGTACGAGGAGGTCGCCACGGCTGTCGTGGCCACCGACGGTCGTACGCCCGAAGAAGTGACCCAAGTCGCCCTGGACGCACTGGAGTTGAAGGAAGCATGAGCGAGGCAGTGACGCGGATCCAGGTCGGCGGCACCGCGGGCAGCGACCCGTACGAGGTCCTGGTTGGCCGGCAACTCCTGGGCGAACTCGGTGGGTTGATCGGTGACAAGGCCAAGCGGGTCGCCGTGATCCACCCCGAGGCGCTGGCCGAGACCGGCGACGCGCTCCGCGCCGACCTGGCCGAGCAGGGCTTCGAGGCCGTCGCCATCCAGGTGCCGAACGCGGAGGAGGCCAAGACCGCCGAGGTCGCCGCCTACTGCTGGAAGGCGCTGGGCCAGTCCGGGTTCACCCGCTCCGACGTCATCGTCGGCGTCGGCGGCGGCGCGACCACCGACCTCGCCGGGTTCGTCGCCGCGACCTGGCTGCGCGGAGTGCGCTGGATCGCCGTCCCCACCACCGTGCTCGCCATGGTGGACGCTGCCGTCGGCGGCAAGACCGGCATCAACACCGCCGAGGGCAAGAACCTCGTCGGCTCCTTCCACCCGCCGGCCGGCGTGCTGTGCGACCTGGCGGCGCTGGACTCCCTCCCGGTCAACGACTACGTCTCCGGGCTCGCCGAGATCATCAAGGCCGGCTTCATCGCCGACCCGAGGATCCTGGAGCTCATCGAGGCCGACCCCGAGGCCGCCCGTACCCCGGCCGGCCCGCACACCTCCGAGCTCATCGAGCGCTCCATCAAGGTCAAGGCCGAGGTCGTCTCGTCCGACCTGAAGGAGTCCGGCCTCAGGGAGATCCTCAACTACGGCCACACCCTCGCCCACGCCATCGAGAAGAACGAGCGCTACAAGTGGCGCCACGGCGCGGCGGTCTCCGTGGGCATGCACTTCGCCGCCGAACTCGGCCGCCTGGCGGGCCGGTTGGACGATGCCACCGCCGACCGTCACCGTACGGTCCTGGAGTCGGTGGGCCTGCCGTTGCACTACCGCTACGACCAGTGGCCCAAGCTGCTGGAGACCATGAAGGTCGACAAGAAGTCCCGCGGCGACCTGCTGCGCTTCATCGTCCTGGACGGCCTGGCCAAGCCCACCGTCCTGGAGGGACCCGACCCGGCCGTGCTCCTCGCCGCCTACGGCGAAGTGGGCGAGTAAGGCCTCAGGCGTACCTTCCGCCCGATTCGTCTCGCCCCCGATTCGCCTTGTGCCACAGGGCACTTCGGACCGCCCCCGGCCGTTGCACCAAACGACGACCAGGGGCGGTACCGTTCGGTAGCAAGCGGGTCCGTCCCGCTGTCAGCGCCCATCGCTTGTACGAGACGGAGTGGCACCGGATGCAGCACGCAGTGGGTTCTCCGCTGCCGCCGCCCCATCAGCCGGGGCACGGACCGGCCACCGGCTGGTCGCCGGCCGCACACCACCCGGGTCCGCACCCCCCGGGCGCACACCAGGGTCCCGCCCCCGTGCCGCCCCCTCCGCCGTCGCCCGCCCCGGGCTTCACCGGAGCGCCCTCGGCACCCGTGCCGCCCACGCCGCAGCACGCCCCGGTGCCGTCGGCGCCGGACACCACGGGTCATGTGCCACTGCCGCCCGGCGGCCCTGTCGCCATGCCCAGCGCACCGCCCGCCACGAGCGCCGCCGACCCGGCGGCCACGACCCTCGCGGTGCTGCTCATCGGCCCGGCGGGAGCCGGCAAGACCAGCGTCGCCAAGTACTGGGCGGACCACCGCCGGGTCCCCACCGCGCACATCAGCCTGGACGACGTACGCGAATGGGTCCGCTCGGGCTTCGCCGACCCGCAGTCCGGGTGGAACGACCATTCCGAGGCGCAGTACCGTCTCGCCCGCCGCACCTGCGGCTTCGCCGCGCGCAACTTCCTGGCCAACGGCATCTCGTGCATCCTCGACGACGCCGTCTTCCCCGACCGGCCGGTCGTCGGCCTCGGCGGCTGGAAGCGGCACGTCGGCCCCGGCCTCCTGCCGGTCGTCCTCCTGCCCGGCCTGGAGATCGTCCTGGAGCGCAACGCCGAACGCACGGGCAACCGCCGCCTCACCGACGAGGAGGTCGCCCGCATCCACGGCCGCATGGCCGGCTGGTACGGCTCGGGCCTCCCGATCATCGACAACTCCCAGCTCGACGTACCGCAGACGGCCCAGGTCCTGGACGACGTACTGGCAAGGTCGATCGCAAGCCCGCCGAACTGGTAGACGCAGGGGACTGCGCCGACCTGTAAGGGGCGCCCGGCTGTATCAATGTGCGGCTCCGCCGTGCAGGCGCGACCGCCCCCGCGGCCATCACTCGGTACCCAACCGTGAGTCCCCCGATCGGCGCCCGCCCACTCGGCCCTCTCAACCGGCGCCAACCCCGCGCAGCTCATACGCTCGGCTCATGTCAGAGGTGTACGCAGCTCGCCGAACCCGCCTACGGGAACGCTGCAAAGCCAGCGGCAGCGCGGCCGCGCTCGTCTCCCGTCCCGCCAACGTCCGCTACCTCGCGGGCGCCGCCCCGCACGGCGCCGTGCTGCTGCTCGGCGAAACCGAGGACATACTGCTGTGCCCCGGCCCGCCGGACGACCCCGCGGAAGGCCGACCCGACGAGGCACTGCACGTGCAGAGCCTGCCGGGCGCCGGCGGCGACCCCGCCGTCGCGGCGGCCGGCCTCGCGGCGGCGCAGGGCGGCGACTCCCTCGCCGTCGAGGAGCACCACCTCACGGTCGCCCGGCACCGCGCCATCCGCTCGGTCGTACCGCGGCTGCGCCTGGCCGACCTGGGCGGCGCTGTCGAGCAGCTGAGAGTGGTGAAGGACGAGGAGGAGATCTCCTGCCTCAGGATCGGCGCCGAGATCGCCGACCAGGCACTGGGCGAACTGCTCGAATCGATCCTCGTCGGCCGTACCGAACGCCACCTCGCCCTCGAGATCGAGCGCCGCCTCGTCGACCACGGCGCCGACGGCCCCGCCTTCGCGACCTCCGTCGCCACCGGCCCGAACGCGGGCCGACGCGGACACCGGCCCACCGACCGCCGGGTGGAGGAGGGCGATTTCCTGTCCGTCTGCCTCGGCGCGACCTACCGCGGCTACCGGTGCGAGATCGGCCGTACCTTCGTCATCGGTACCTCCCCCGCGGACTGGCAGATCGAGCTGTACGACCTCGTCTTCGCCGCTCAGCGGGCCGGCCGGGAGAGCCTGGCACCCGGCGCCGCCTACCGTGATGTGGACCGTGCCGCACGCCAGGTGCTGGACTCCGCGGGGTACGCGGAGCGCCTTCCGGCCCTGACGGGGCACGGGGTGGGACTCGAAATCGATGAGGACCCGCAGTTGGCTCCCTCGGCCATGGGTAAACTGGACGCTTGCGTGCCGGTCACCGTCGAACCGGGGGTCCACCTCCCGGGCCGGGGCGGCGTCCGGATCGATGACACGCTCGTCGTCCGCCCCGAGGCGGACGGCGGACCCGAGCTACTCACCATCACGACCAAGGAGCTGCTCGCGCTTTAGCCCGCGCGTGCCCCGGGGTCGTCCACGTCAGTCCAGGAGATTCCGCAACCGTGGCTTCCACGAACGACCTCAAGAACGGCATGGTGCTCAAGCTCGACGGCGGCCAGCTCTGGTCCGTTGTCGAGTTCCAGCACGTCAAGCCCGGCAAGGGCCCGGCCTTCGTGCGCACCAAGCTCAAGAACGTGCTCTCCGGCAAGGTCGTCGACAAGACGTTCAACGCCGGCGTCAAGGTCGAAACGGCCACCGTCGACAAGCGCGACATGCAGTTCTCCTACATGGACGGCGAGTACTTCGTCTTCATGGACATGGAGACCTACGACCAGCTCATGGTCGACCGGAAGGCCGTCGGCGACGCCGCCAACTTCCTCGTCGAGGGCTTCACGGCCACGGTCGCGCAGCACGAGGGCGAGGTGCTCTTCGTCGAGCTGCCGGCCGCCGTCGAGCTGACCGTCCAGGAGACCGAGCCCGGCGTCCAGGGCGACCGCTCCACCGGTGGCACCAAGCCCGCCACCCTGGAGACCGGCCACCAGATCAACGTGCCGCTCTTCATCACCACCGGTGAGAAGATCAAGGTAGACACCCGCACGAGCGACTACCTCGGCCGGGTGAACAGCTAACCGTGGCTGCCCGCAACACGGCCCGCAAGCGCGCCTTCCAGATCCTCTTCGAGGGCGACCAGCGCGACGCGGACGTCCTGACGGTCCTCGCGGACTGGATCCGGCTCTCCCGGACCGACACCCGGCAGCCGCCGGTGAGCGAGTACACGATGCAGCTGGTCGAGGGCTACGCGGGACATGCGAAGCGCATCGACGAGCTGCTCGCGCAGTACTCGGTCGGCTGGACGCTCGACCGGATGCCGGTCGTCGACCGCAACATCCTGCGCCTCGGCGCCTACGAGCTGATCTGGGCGGACGAGACGCCGGACGCCGTCGTGCTCGACGAGATGGTGCAGCTGGCGAAGGAGTTCTCCACGGACGAGTCGCCGTCGTTCGTCAACGGTCTGCTCGGCCGGCTCAAGGACCTGAAGCCTTCACTGCGCCGGGACGAGGCGTAGGAGAGGCGCACGAGGCAGAAACGCACGAGGCAAAAACGCCCAAGGGCCCGCAGCGAGACCGCCGCGGGCCCTTGGGCGTTCCCGTACGTCCTCGGCCCTGAAGGCGCGCAGAAAGCCGCCGGGGTGGCCGGAACGGTGAAGTTCCGGCCACCCCGGCGGCACGTTTCTGCTGAGGTAGGGGCGGGTGAGGAGAGGGGCTCAGCCCTCTTCGTGGGACGCCACCGCACGGCGCGCGTCCGCGTCGAGCACGCCCCAGCTGATCAGCTGCTCGGTGAGGACCGAGGGCGACTGGTCGTAGATGACGGCGAGTGTGCGCAGGTCGTCCTGGCGGATCGAGAGCACCTTGCCGTTGTAGTCACCGCGCTGGGACTGGATCGTGGCCGCATACCGCTGGAGGGGGCCCGCCTTCTCGGCCGGGACGTGGGCCAGCCGCTCCAGGTCCAGGACCAGCTTCGGCGGCGGCTCCGCGGCGCCGCCCGGCGTGGTGCCCGGCAGCAGCTCCTGCACCGGAACGCCGTAGAAATCCGCCAGCTCGGCGAGGCGCTGCACGGTCACGGCACGGTCACCGCGCTCGTACGAACCGACCACCACGGCCTTCCAGCGCCCCTGGGACTTCTCCTCGACACCGTGGAGGGAAAGGCCCTGCTGGGTGCGGATGGCCCGGAGCTTGGCCCCGAGCTGTTTGGCGTATTCGCTGGACATATAGCTCCCCGGACACTGTGTCGACGCGACTGGCTTGGTTTCCAGGCCGCGCGGCTGGTAACTCACTGTGAGGTTACGCAGCGTTACTCTGCTGCGTCAAGCCGAATGGTCCGCACCGACTCTTCCGTGGTATCGGAGACCGATTGGGCCGAGGGGGTGATCAGGGGCGTCCCGCGGGCCTGCTACCGTGGATGGCGCAAATCCGACGTCCTTTAAGGTCCGTCCCGTGAGGCGGAGAAGGAGGTCCGTTTCGTATGGACAAGCAAGACGAGCAGGACAGGCAGGACAACGAGCCGGGCAAGCGGCAGGACGCGCAAGCGTCCGACGCGCGGCCCGTTCTCGAAGGCCCCGACATCGCGCGGGTCCTGACCCGCATCGCCCACGAGATCGTCGAACGTGCCAAGGGCGCCGACGACGTCGTGCTCCTCGGCATCCCGACCCGCGGCGTCTTCCTCGCCCAGCGGCTCGCGGCCAAGCTGGAGCAGATCACCGAACGCACGGTCCCGGTCGGCTCGCTCGACATCACCATGTACCGCGACGACCTGCGCATGCAGCCGCCGCGCGCGCTGGCCCGCACGGACATCCCCGGCGACGGCATCGACGGCCGCCTCGTCGTCCTCGTCGACGACGTGCTGTTCTCCGGCCGCACCATCCGTGCCGCCCTCGACGCCCTGAACGACATCGGGCGCCCCCGCGCGGTCCAGCTCGCGGTCCTCGTCGACCGCGGCCACCGCGAACTGCCCATCCGCGCCGACTACGTCGGCAAGAACCTCCCCACGTCGCTGCGGGAGACGGTCAAGGTCCAGCTCGCCGAGGAGGACGGTCGCGACACCGTGCTGCTCGGCGCGAAGCAGACCGCTCCGGGCGCGCAGCACTAGCACGCAGGGCGTACGTCACTGCCGTATGCCCTGCTCATGCGACCCCGCCTGCCCGAATTCTCCTTGTGAACTGCCTTACGGAGCCTGACAGATGCAGCGTCATCTCATCTCGGCCGCCGACCTCACCCGCGACGACGCCGTCCTGATCCTCGACACCGCCGAGGAGATGGCCCGGGTCGCCGACCGGCCGATCAAGAAGCTGCCGACCCTGCGCGGCCGCACCGTGGTCAACCTCTTCTTCGAGGACTCGACCCGCACCCGGATCTCCTTCGAGGCCGCCGAGAAGCGGCTGTCCGCGGACGTCATCAACTTCTCCGCCAAGGGATCCAGCGTGTCCAAGGGCGAGTCCCTGAAGGACACCGCCCAGACCCTGGAGGCCATGGGTGTCGACGCCGTGGTCATCAGGCACGGCGCCTCCGGAGCCCCGTACCGACTGGCCAACTCGGGCTGGATCGACGCGGCCGTCATCAACGCCGGCGACGGCACCCACCAGCACCCCACCCAGGCCCTGCTCGACGCGTTCACCATGCGCCGCCGTCTGGTCGGCCGGGACGCCGGGATCGGGCAGGACCTGGCCGGCAAGCGCGTCACGATCGTCGGCGACGTCCTGCACAGCCGGGTCGCCCGCTCCAACGTCGATCTGCTGCACACCCTCGGCGCCGAGGTCACCCTCGTCGCCCCGCCCACCCTGCTGCCGGTCGGCATCGGGTCGTGGCCCTGCGAGGTGTCGTACGACCTCGACAGCACGCTTTCCAAGTCCGACGCGGTGATGATGCTGCGCGTCCAGCGTGAGCGCATGAACGCCGCCTTCTTCCCGACCGAGCGCGAGTACGCGCGGCGCTACGGCCTCGACGGCGACCGCATGGCCCGGATGCCCGAGCACGCCATCGTGATGCACCCGGGCCCGATGGTCCGCGGCATGGAGATCACCGCCCAGGTCGCCGACTCCGAGCGCTGCACCGCGATCGAGCAGGTCGCCAACGGAGTCTCCATCCGGATGGCCGTGCTCTACCTGCTCCTGGGCGGCAACGAACCCGCCGTCACCCACACTCGTACCGAGGAGAAGTAAGACAGATGACCAAGATCCTGATCCGTGGTGCGAAGGTGCTCGGCGGCGAGCCGCAGGATGTCCTCATCGACGGGGAGGTCATCGAGGCCGTCGGTACCGGGCTTTCGGATGACGGCGCACAGGTCGTCGAGGCCGGCGGCAAGGTGCTCCTGCCGGGGCTCGTCGATCTGCACACCCATCTGCGCGAGCCCGGCCGCGAGGACTCCGAGACCGTCCTGACCGGTACCCGGGCGGCCGCGAGCGGCGGCTACACCGCCGTGTTCGCCATGGCCAACACCTTCCCCGTCGCCGACACCGCCGGTGTGGTCGAGCAGGTCTACCGGCTCGGTCAGGAGCACGGTTACTGCGATGTGCAGCCCATCGGCGCCGTCACCGTCGGCCTGGAGGGCAAGAAGCTCGCCGAGCTGGGTGCCATGTACGAGTCGGCGGCCGGGGTCACCGTCTTCTCCGACGACGGCAAGTGCGTCGACGACGCCGTGATGATGCGGCGGGCGCTGGAATACGTGAAGGCCTTCGGCGGTGTCGTCGCCCAGCACGCGCAGGAGCCGCGGCTGACCGAGGGCGCCCAGATGAACGAGGGCATCGTCTCCGCCGAGCTGGGTCTCGGCGGCTGGCCCGCGGTGGCCGAAGAATCGATCATCGCCCGGGATGTCCTGCTCGCCGAGCACGTCGGCTCCCGCGTCCACATCTGCCACCTGTCGACCGCCGGCTCCGTCGAGATCGTGCGCTGGGCGAAGTCCCGCGGCATCGACGTCACCGCCGAGGTCACCCCGCACCACCTCCTCCTCACCGACGAGCTGGTGCGGACGTACAACCCGGTCTTCAAGGTCAACCCGCCGCTGCGCACCGAGCGTGATGTGCTCGCCCTGCGCGAGGCGCTCGCCGACGGCACGATCGACATCGTCGCCACCGACCACGCCCCGCACCCGCACGAGGACAAGGACTGCGAGTGGGCCGCCGCCGCCATGGGCATGGTCGGCCTGGAGACCGCCCTGTCGGTCGTGCAGGAGACGATGGTGGACACCGGACTCCTCGACTGGGCGGGTGTCGCCGACCGCATGTCCTTCAAGCCGGCACGGATCGGCCGGGCGAAGGGCCACGGCCGCTCCGTCTCGGCCGGTGAGCCCGCCAACCTCACGCTCGTCGACACGGCATACCGTGGTGCAGTGGACCCCGCGGTCTTCGCCTCGCGCAGCCGCAACACCCCGTACCAGGGGCGCGAGCTGCCGGGCCGTGTCACGCACACGTGGCTCCGGGGCAAGGCCACGCTCGTCGACGGGAAGCTCACGTGACACCTGCAACTCTGCTCGCCGCCGGACTCGCGACCGGACTCGCGGCCGAAGAGAAGTCGGCAGAAGTGACCGACTGGGCCGCCCGTATCGGCTGGCTCGTCGGGCTCGCCCTCTTCGTCGCGCTCGTCTACTGGCTGATGCGCGAGGGCTGGAAGTGGCGCGGCACGCTCCAGGGCGACCTCCCTGAGCTGCCCACCGTGCCGGATGAGCCAGGTGACGCCAGACTGACGATGAGCGGCCGCTACCACGGCTCCACCACCGCCGGGCAGTGGCTGGACCGCATCGTGGCCCACGGCCTGGGCACCCGCAGCCGGGTCGAGCTCACGCTGACGGACGCGGGACTGGACGTCGTACGCCCCGGCGCGACCGACTTCTTCGTCCCCACCGCCGCTCTGCGCGAGGCCCGGCTCGACAAGGGCATCGCCGGCAAGGTCCTCACCGAGGGCGGGCTCCTCGTGGTGACCTGGGCGCACGGCGAGCGGCTGATCGACTCCGGGTTCCGCTCCGACCACGCGGCCGAGCACAACGAGTGGGTCGACGTCATTAACTCCATGATCAAAACAACCACCACGGAAGGCGCCGAACGATGACGACCTCCACCAGGGGATCCGCGAAGATCCCCGCCGTACTCGTCCTGGAGGACGGCCGGATCTTCCGCGGCCGTGCCTACGGGGCCGTGGGGGCGACCTTCGGCGAGGCCGTGTTCTCCACCGGCATGACCGGCTACCAGGAGACCCTCACCGACCCGTCGTACCACCGCCAGGTCGTCGTGATGACCGCCCCGCACGTCGGCAACACCGGCGTCAACGACGAGGACCCCGAGTCGAAGCGGATCTGGGTCTCGGGCTATGTCGTACGCGACCCCGCGCGCGTGCCCTCCAACTGGCGTGCCCGGCGTTCGCTGGACGAGGAGCTGGCCCAGCAGGGCGTCGTCGGCATCTCCGGCGTCGACACCCGCGCCCTGACCCGGCATCTGCGCGAGCGCGGCGCCATGCGCGTCGGCATCTTCTCCGGCTCGGCGCTGCCCGACGAGGGCACCATGCTCACCGAGGTGCGCCAGGCTCCCGAGATGAAGGGCGCGAACCTCTCCGCGGAGGTCGCCACCAAGGAGCCGTACGTCGTCCCAGCGATCGGCGAGAAGAAGTTCACGGTCGCCGCCGTCGACCTCGGCATCAAGGGCATGACCCCGCACCGCATGGCCGAGCGCGGCATCGAGGTGCACGTGCTGCCGGCGACGGCGAGCGTCGAGGACGTCTACGCCGTGAACCCCGACGGCGTGTTCTTCTCCAACGGGCCGGGCGACCCGGCCACCGCCGACCACCCGGTCTCCGTCATGCAGGCCGTCCTGGAGCGCGGCACCCCGCTGTTCGGCATCTGCTTCGGCAACCAGATCCTGGGGCGGGCGCTGGGCTTCGGCACGTACAAGCTGAAGTACGGCCACCGCGGCATCAACCAGCCGGTGCAGGACCGTACGACCGGCAAGGTGGAGGTCACCGCGCACAACCACGGCTTCGCCGTCGACGCCCCGCTCGACCAGGTCTCCGAGACGCCCTACGGCCGCGCCGAGGTCTCCCACGTCTGCCTGAACGACAACGTGGTGGAGGGGCTGCAGCTCCTCGACCGCCCCGCCTTCAGCGTCCAGTACCACCCCGAAGCGGCAGCCGGCCCGCACGACGCCGCCTACCTGTTCGACCGCTTCACGTCTTTGATGAGCACAGTCCTGATGGAGGGCCAGCGTGCCTAAGCGCACCGATATCCAGTCCGTCCTGGTCATCGGCTCCGGCCCGATCGTCATCGGCCAGGCAGCCGAGTTCGACTACTCCGGCACGCAGGCGTGCCGGGTCCTGAAGGCCGAGGGCCTCAGGGTGATCCTGGTCAACTCCAACCCGGCGACGATCATGACCGACCCGGAGATCGCCGACGCCACGTACGTCGAGCCGATCACCCCGGAGTTCGTCGAGAAGATCATCGCCAAGGAGCGGCCCGACGCGCTGCTGCCCACCCTGGGCGGTCAGACGGCCCTCAACACGGCGATCTCGCTGCATGAGAACGGCGTGCTGGACAAGTACGGCGTCGAGCTCATCGGTGCCAACGTCGAGGCCATTCACAAGGGCGAGGACCGCGATCAGTTCAAGGAGGTCGTGGAGGCGGTCCGGGAGAAGATCGGGCACGGCGAGTCCGCCCGCTCGTTCATCTGCCACTCGATGGAGGACGTGCTCGCCGGCGTCGAGGAACTCGGCGGCTACCCGGTCGTCGTCCGCCCGTCCTTCACCATGGGCGGCGCCGGTTCCGGCTTCGCGCACGACGAGGAGGAACTGCGCCGCATCGCCGGGCAGGGCCTGACCCTCTCGCCGACCACCGAGGTGCTCCTGGAGGAGTCCATCCTCGGCTGGAAGGAGTACGAGCTGGAGCTGATGCGCGACAAGCACGACAACGTCGTGGTCGTCTGCTCCATCGAGAACTTCGATCCGATGGGCGTGCACACCGGCGACTCGATCACCGTCGCGCCCGCGATGACCCTGACCGACCGCGAGTACCAGATCCTGCGCGACATCGGCATCGCCGTGATCCGCGAGGTCGGCGTCGACACCGGCGGCTGCAACATCCAGTTCGCGGTCGACCCGGACGACGGCCGTGTGATCGTCATCGAGATGAACCCGCGCGTGTCGCGCTCCTCGGCCCTCGCCTCCAAGGCGACCGGCTTCCCGATCGCCAAGATCGCCGCGAAGCTCGCCGTCGGCTACACGCTGGACGAGATCCCGAACGACATCACCGAGCAGACCCCGGCCTCCTTCGAGCCGACCCTCGACTACGTGGTCGTCAAGGCGCCGCGGTTCGCCTTCGAGAAGTTCCCCTCCGCCGACTCCACGCTGACCACGACCATGAAGTCGGTCGGCGAGGCCATGGCGATCGGCCGCAACTTCACCGAGGCGTTCCAGAAGGCGCTGCGCTCGCTGGAGAAGAAGGGCAGCCAGTTCACGTTCGTCGGCGAGCCCGGCGACAAGGGTCTCCTGCTGGCGGAAGCCGTCCGCCCGACCGACGGCCGGATCAACACCGTCATGCAGGCCATCCGCGCCGGTGCCACGCCTCAGGAGGTCTTCGAGTACACGAAGATCGACCCGTGGTTCGTCGACCAGCTCTTCCTGATCAAGGAGATCGCGGACGAACTGGCCGCCGCCGACAAGCTGGACCCGTCGCTCCTGGCGGAGGCCAAGCGGCACGGCTTCTCGGACGTCCAGATCGGCGAGATCCGCGGCCTGCGCGAGGACGTCGTGCGCGAGGTCCGGCACGCGCTGGGCGTACGCCCCGTGTACAAGACCGTCGACACCTGCGCCGCCGAGTTCGCCGCGAAGACGCCGTACTTCTACTCCTCCTACGACGAGGAGAGCGAGGTCGCCGAGCGCGAGAAGCCCGCGGTCATCATCCTGGGCTCCGGTCCGAACCGCATCGGCCAGGGCATCGAGTTCGACTACTCCTGCGTCCACGCCTCCTTCGCGCTCAGCGACGCCGGCTACGAGACCGTGATGGTCAACTGCAACCCGGAGACCGTCTCCACCGACTACGACACCTCCGACCGCCTGTACTTCGAGCCGCTGACGCTGGAGGACGTGCTGGAGATCGTCCACGCGGAGTCGCTGGCCGGGCCGATCGCGGGCGTGATCGTGCAGCTCGGCGGCCAGACCCCGCTGGGCCTCGCGCAGGCGCTGAAGGACAACGGCGTGCCCGTCGTCGGCACGCCCCCCGAGGCGATCCACGCCGCCGAGGACCGCGGCGCCTTCGGGCGGGTCCTGGCCGAGGCGGGCCTCCCGGCGCCCAAGCACGGCACCGCCACCACCTTCGCCGAGGCCAAGGCCATCGCCGACGAGATCGGCTACCCCGTCCTGGTCCGGCCGTCGTACGTCCTCGGCGGCCGCGGCATGGAGATCGTGTACGACGAGACCCGGCTGGAGACGTACATCGCCGAGTCCACCGAGATCAGCCCCTCCCGGCCGGTCCTGGTCGACCGCTTCCTCGACGACGCGATAGAGATCGACGTCGACGCGCTCTACGACGGCGAGGAGCTCTACCTCGGTGGTGTCATGGAGCACATCGAGGAGGCCGGCATCCACTCCGGCGACTCGGCGTGCGCGCTGCCCCCGATCACGCTGGGCGGCTTCGACATCAAGCGGCTGCGGGCATCCACGGAGGCCATCGCCCGCGGAGTCGGGGTGCGCGGCCTGATCAACATCCAGTTCGCGATGGCGGGCGACATCCTCTACGTCCTGGAGGCCAACCCGCGGGCCTCCCGTACCGTGCCCTTCACCTCGAAGGCGACCGCGGTGCCGCTGGCGAAGGCCGCCGCCCGGATCTCCCTGGGCGCGACCATCGCCGGACTGCGGGCCGAGGGGCTGCTCCCGGCGACCGGCGACGGCGGCGAGCTCCCGCTGGACGCGCCGATCTCCGTCAAGGAGGCCGTCATGCCGTGGTCCCGTTTCCGCGACATCCACGGCCGTGGCGTCGACACCGTCCTCGGCCCGGAGATGCGCTCCACCGGCGAAGTCATGGGCATCGACTCGGTCTTCGGCACGGCGTACGCCAAGTCGCAGGCCGGCGCGTACGGTCCGCTGCCGACCAAGGGCCGCGCCTTCATCTCGGTGGCCAACCGCGACAAGCGCTCGATGATCTTCCCGGCGCGTGAACTCGTCGCCCACGGCTTCGAGTTGCTCGCCACCTCGGGCACGGCCGAGGTGCTCAAGCGCAACGGCATCAACGCCACGGTCGTGCGCAAGCAGTCCGAGGGCACCGGTCCCAATGGCGAGAAGACCATCGTCCAGCTCATCCACGACGGCGGGGTCGACCTCATCGTCAACACCCCGTACGGCACCGGCGGCCGCCTCGACGGCTACGACATCCGTACGGCGGCCGTGGCGCGGTCGGTCCCGTGCCTGACGACGGTGCAGGCGCTGGCGGCGGCCGTCCAGGGCATCGACGCCCTCAACCACGGTGACGTGGGCGTCCGTTCGCTCCAGGAACACGCGGAACACCTGACCGCGGCCCGCGACTAGCAGCTCTGAGGGGGACACCGGAAGGTGTCCCCCTCTTCGTGAGGACACAGAGATGTACAAACTCTTCTTCCGTCTGGTTTTCACCCGGATGGACCCCGAGGAGGCCCATTACCTGGCCTTCCGCTGGATCCGGCTCGCCGTCAGGATCCCCGTCCTGCGGACGTTCGTCGCCGCCGTTCTCGCACCCCGCCACAAGGAGCTGCGAACCGAGGCGTTCGGGCTGCGGATGCACGGGCCGTTCGGGCTCGCCGCCGGCTTCGACAAGAACGCCGTCGCCGTCGACGGCATGTCGATGCTCGGCTTCGACCACATCGAGATCGGCACCGTCACGGGGGAGCCGCAGCCCGGCAACCCCAAGAAGCGGCTGTTCCGGCTCGTGAAGGACCGGGCGCTGATCAACCGCATGGGCTTCAACAACGAGGGCTCACTGGCCGTCGCCGCCCGCCTGGCCTCGCGTGAGCCGGTCTTCAGGACCGTCGTGGGCGTGAACATCGGCAAGACCAAGGTCGTCCCGGAGGCCGAGGCCGTCGTCGACTACGTGAAGTCGACCGAGCGGCTGGCGCCGTACGCCGACTACCTCGTCGTGAACGTCTCGTCGCCGAACACGCCGGGTCTGCGCAATCTGCAGGCCACCGAGGTGCTGCGGCCGCTGCTCAGGGGCGTCCGCGAGGCCGCCGACCGCACGGTGACCGACCGCCGTGTCCCGCTGCTCGTGAAGATCGCGCCGGACCTCGCCGACGAGGACATCGACGCGGTGGCGGATCTGGCCGTCGAGCTCGGCCTGGACGGGATCATCGCCACCAACACGACCATCGCGCGCGAGGAGCTCGGTCTGACATCCGAACCCTCACTGGTCAAGGAGACCGGCGGCCTGTCCGGCGCGCCGCTGAAGGAACGCTCCCTTCAGGTGCTGCGGCGCCTCTACGCGCGCGTGGGCGACCGGATCACCCTGGTCGGCGTCGGGGGCGTCGAGAACGCCGAGGACGCCTGGCAGCGCATCCTGGCGGGCGCCACCCTGGTCCAGGGCTACAGCGCGTTCGTCTACGAGGGGCCGTTCTGGGCACGCGCCATCCACAAGGGGCTCGCCGCACGCCTTCGTACGAGCCCGTACGCCACCCTTGCCGACGCGGTCGGCGCCGACGTGAGGAAGACGGCATGACAGAGCCCTTCGGCGCCCGCCTGCGCCGCGCCATGGACGAGCGCGGCCCCCTCTGCGTCGGCATCGACCCGCACGCGTCCCTGCTCGGCGAGTGGGGCCTGGGTGACGACGTCACCGGCCTGGAGCGGTTCAGCCGGACCGTGGTCGAGGCGCTGGCCGACCGGGTCGCCGTCCTCAAGCCGCAGAGCGCGTTCTTCGAGCGCTTCGGGTCGCGGGGCGTGGCCGTCCTGGAGAAGTCGGTCGAGGAGGCGCGGGCGGCCGGTGCGCTGGTCGTGATGGACGCCAAGCGGGGCGACATCGGCTCGACCATGGCGGCGTACGCCGAGTCCTACCTCCTGAAGGACGCCCCGCTGTTCTCGGACGCCCTGACCGTCTCGCCGTATCTCGGCTACGGGTCCCTCTCGCCCGCGGTGGCGCTCGCGCGGGAGAACGGCGCGGGGCTGTTCGTGCTGGCGCTGACCTCCAACCCGGAGGGCGGCGAGGTCCAGCACGCCGTACGGGCCGACGGGCGCACGGTCGGCGCGACCATGCTGGCCCACTTGGCCGCCGAGAACGCGGGGGAGGAGCCCCTGGGCTCCTTCGGGGCGGTCGTGGGCGCCACGCTCGGCGATCTGTCGTCGTACGACCTGGACATCAACGGACCGCTGCTGGCCCCCGGCATCGGCGCCCAGGGGGCGACGCCCGCGGATCTTCCCGGGGTGTTCGGTGCGGCCGTGCGCAATGTCGTCCCGAACGTCAGCCGGAGTGTTTTGCGTCACGGTCCCGATGGGAGCGCGTTGCGGGCCGCCGCGGACCGCTTCGCGGAGGAGATCCGGGCCGCGGTGGCCGCCGCGTGAGCGGTTCCAGGTGCTGGTACGAGACCTCCGATGAGTGGTTCGCAGGCGACTTGAGTCTGGATACATCCTCAAATCCGGGGCAGAATGTCTGAAATGTCTGGCCTGGCGGAGGCTGACCAGGACTTTTCCGCTGTTCTCGCTGACTCTGGCGGACTTGGCCGCTAGTCTCCGACGAGAGTGAACGGGCAAGCGTGTTGCTCGTAGCTCCCCAGGTGTGGGGCGACTAGGTTCCTCACCGGTCCGTATCCGACAGTTCGACATCCGAGGTGACGTAGGCGTGGCTCTTCCGCCCCTTACCCCTGAACAGCGCGCAGCCGCGCTCGAAAAGGCCGCCGCGGCTCGCCGGGAGCGGGCCGAGGTCAAGAATCGACTCAAGCACTCCGGCGCCTCCCTGCATGAGGTCATCAAGCAGGGCCAGGAGAACGACGTCATCGGCAAGATGAAGGTCTCCGCGCTGCTCGAGTCCCTGCCGGGCGTGGGCAAGGTCCGCGCCAAGCAGATCATGGAGCGACTCGGCATCTCCGAGAGCCGCCGCGTACGCGGCCTCGGTTCCAACCAGATCGCTTCCCTGGAGCGTGAGTTCGGCAGCACCGGCTCCTGAGTCCGGGCACTCCGGACAGGGAGTCCCGGGCACTCCGGGATTGCTGGAATAATCGCTGCATGAGTGAACGTCCGCGGCTGACCGTGCTCTCCGGCCCCTCCGGGGTCGGCAAGAGCACGGTCGTCGCTCATATGCGCAAGGAACACCCCGAGGTCTGGCTCTCGGTGTCGGCGACGACCCGCAAGCCCCGCCCCGGCGAGAAGCACGGCGTCCAGTACTTCTTCGTCACCGACGAGGAGATGGACAAGCTGATCGCCAACGGTGAGCTGCTGGAGTGGGCCGAGTTCGCCGGCAATCGCTACGGCACGCCGCGTGCGGCCGTGCTGGAGCGGCTGGAGGCGGGTGAGCCCGTCCTCCTGGAGATCGACCTCCAGGGTGCCCGGCAGGTCCGCGAGTCCATGGCGGACGCTCAGCTGGTGTTCCTGGCTCCTCCCTCCTGGGAGGAGCTCGTGCGCAGACTCACCGGGCGGGGCACCGAGCCGCCCGAGGTGATCGAGTGCCGTCTTGAGGCGGCGAAGGTCGAACTGGCCGCCGAGCCGGAGTTCGACGTGACCTTGGTCAACACCTCCGTCGAGGATGTAGCGCGTGAGCTGCTAGCCTTGATGGATGTTGTGTGATCACGAGTGATGTGATCACGACCGATCTTTTCCCATCCATCGGAAGGTAGAGCGTGTCCTCTTCCATCTCCGCGCCCGAGGGCATCATCAACCCGCCGATCGACGAGCTCCTCGAGGCCACCGACTCGAAGTACAGCCTCGTGATCTACGCGGCCAAGCGGGCCCGCCAGATCAACGCGTACTACTCGCAGCTCGGCGAGGGCCTCCTCGAGTACGTCGGTCCGCTCGTCGACACCCACGTCCACGAGAAGCCGCTCTCCATCGCCCTGCGCGAGATCAACGCGGGGCTGCTGACGTCCGAGGCCGTTGAGGGCCCCGCGCAGTAGTATTTTCGGTTTGCAGTTGGCTTTTCCACAGGCCCGGCAGCGCGACTGCCGGGCCTGTGGTGTGTAGTGGAGTCGTACGCCGGGAGCCGCGGCGTACGTTTCCGAGGCGCGGGGAGAGACGGTGGACAAGCCGAAGGTCGTCCTGGGGGTCAGCGGTGGCATCGCCGCGTACAAGGCCTGTGAGCTGCTGCGCAGACTGACGGAGTCGGGCCACGACGTCCGCGTCGTCCCCACCGCCTCCGCCCTGCACTTCGTCGGCGCCGCCACCTGGTCCGCCCTCTCCGGCAACCCGGTCTCCACCGAGGTGTGGGACGACGTCCACGAGGTCCCGCACGTCCGCATCGGCCAGCACGCCGACCTGGTGATCGTGGCCCCGGCCACCGCGGACACGCTCGCGAAGGCCGCTCACGGCCTCGCCGACGACCTCCTCACCAACACCCTGCTCACCGCCCGCTGCCCCGTCGTCTTCGCCCCCGCCATGCACACGGAGATGTGGGAACACCCGGCCACCCAGGAGAACGTGGCCACGCTGCGCCGCCGCGGCGCCGTCGTCATCGAGCCGGCCGTCGGCCGTCTCACCGGCGTCGACACGGGCAAGGGCCGGCTGCCCGAGCCGGCCGAGATCTTCGAGGTCTGCCGCCGCGTCCTGGCGCGCGGCGTCACCGAGCCGGATCTCAAGGGCCGGCACGTCGTCGTCAGCGCCGGCGGCACCCGCGAGCCCCTCGACCCCGTCCGCTTCCTCGGCAACCGCTCCTCCGGCAAACAGGGCTACGCCCTCGCCCGCACCGCCGCCGCGCGGGGCGCCCGGGTCACGCTGATCGCGGCGAACCCCGGCCTGCCGGACCCGGCCGGCGTGGACGTCGTCCCGGTGGGGACGGCCGTGCAGCTGCGCGAGGCGGTCCTGAAGGCCGCCGCGGACGCCGACGCGGTCGTGATGGCCGCCGCGGTCGCCGACTTCCGCCCGGCCACCTACGCGTCCGGGAAGATCAAGAAACAGGACGGCCAGGACCCGGACCCGATCGTCCTCGTACGGAATCCGGACATCCTCGCGGAGATCTCGGCCGACCGCGCGCGCCCGGGGCAAGTGATCGTCGGCTTCGCCGCCGAGACAGACGATGTGCTCGCCAACGGCCGGAAGAAGCTTCGGCGAAAGGGTTGTGACCTGCTTGTGGTGAATGAAGTGGGGGAGCGCAAGACGTTCGGCTCCGAGGAGAACGAGGCGCTGGTCCTGGGCGCCGACGGCAGCGAGACTCCGGTCCCGCACGGCCCGAAAGAAGCACTGGCCGAAACCGTATGGGACTTGGTGGTGAAACGCCTGAGGTGAATGTTTCCTTCAGCTCAAGGATCGTTCGAGCCACGCAGATTGAGGGTCGGCGGCCCCTGGCCAAGGCCGCTCGGGATTGGGCAGAATGCTGTGCCGCAGGTCACAGCACTCCCGAGTGGCGAGACAGGGAGGCCCGTGGCCGAGCACGACCGATAAACTGTTCTCGGATCACGCCGGGCGCAGCCCCCGGCCCGTCCGCCAATGATCAGCCAGCAGCCGCTGCAACCCCAGGGAGCGTTGTGTCCCGTCGCCTGTTCACCTCTGAGTCCGTGACCGAGGGTCACCCCGACAAGATCGCTGACCAGATCAGCGACACCATTCTCGACGCGCTGCTCAAGGAGGACCCCACCTCCCGCGTCGCCGTAGAGACCCTGATCACGACCGGTCTGGTGCACGTGGCCGGAGAGGTCACCACCAAGACGTACGCGCCCATCGCGCAGCTCGTGCGCGACAAGATCCTGGAGATCGGCTACGACTCCTCGAAGAAGGGCTTCGACGGCGCCTCCTGCGGCGTGTCGGTGTCGATCGGCGCGCAGTCCCCGGACATCGCGCAGGGCGTCGACACCGCGTACGAGTCCCGGGTCGAGGGGGACGAGGACGAGCTGGACCGCCAGGGCGCGGGTGACCAGGGCCTGATGTTCGGTTACGCGACCGACGAGACCCCCACCCTGATGCCGCTGCCGATCTTCCTGGCGCACCGCCTGTCGAAGCGCCTGTCCGAGGTCCGCAAGAACGGCACCATCCCCTACCTGCGCCCCGACGGCAAGACGCAGGTCACCATCGAGTACGACGGCGACAAGGCGGTCCGCCTGGACACGGTCGTGGTCTCCTCGCAGCACGCCAGCGACATCGACCTGGACTCGCTGCTGGCCCCCGACGTCCGCGAGTTCGTTGTCGAGCCGGAGCTCAAGGCCCTCCTCGACGACGGCATCAAGCTGGACACCGAGAGCTACCGCCTCCTGGTCAACCCGACCGGCCGCTTCGAGGTCGGCGGCCCGATGGGTGACGCGGGCCTGACCGGCCGCAAGATCATCATCGACACCTACGGCGGCATGGCCCGCCACGGCGGCGGCGCCTTCTCCGGCAAGGACCCGTCCAAGGTCGACCGCTCCGCCGCCTACGCGATGCGCTGGGTCGCCAAGAACGTCGTCGCCGCGGGCCTCGCCACCCGCTGCGAGGTCCAGGTCGCCTACGCCATCGGCAAGGCCGAGCCGGTCGGTCTGTTCGTCGAGACCTTCGGCACCGCCAAGATCGACACCGACAAGATCGAGAAGGCGATCGACGAGGTCTTCGACCTCCGCCCGGCCGCCATCATCCGCGACCTCGACCTGCTCCGCCCGATCTACGCCCAGACCGCCGCCTACGGCCACTTCGGACGCGAGCTGCCCGAGTTCACGTGGGAGAGGACGGACCGCGTGGAGGCGCTGCGGAAGGCTGCGGGGCTGTAGGGCCCACGCCTCAGCACGACTCGGTTCGAGGCCCGGCTTCCTTGTGGGAGCCGGGCCTCGGCACGTCTTCGGTCACAAATCGCCGGCCGGCCGGACTTGTCCGTTCGTACGCTGTTCGGCGCCGGGCGTCCGGTGCGAAGGTGGCGGATACTTCGGGGCCCGAAAGCCCCCGCGGGTTCGAATCCCGTCGCCCGCCGGGGCTTGTCCCCGGCTGGTGTGGCCGAGTGGCCCAAGGCAGAGTGCGTGCCGCCGCCGGTGGGGAACTCGGGCGCCCTCGGTTGTCAGTGGGGTTTGTAAGAATGCAGGTGTGAGCAGCGAGAACGGGTCGGTGAGCGGTGGGGGCGAGGGGCCGCCGCCCGAGCAGCTCGCGCTCATTCGGGAAAGTGTGCGCAAGGCCAAGGCGCCGAGGGCCAAGCCGCGGACCTGGCGGGGGGCGGCGCTCGCCAAGGAGCTGCCGGTCGCTCGGGTGCTGGTGGACAAGGGTGTGCTGCACCTCGACCGGTACTTCGACTATGCCGTGCCGGAGGAGCTGGATGCCGACGCCCAGCCCGGGGTGCGGGTGCGGGTGCGGTTCGGCGCCGGGCGGCATCGGGTGCGCGAGGGGCGGCGTGAGGGCGGGGGGCTGATCGACGGGTTCCTCGTCGAGCGGCGGGCCGAGAGCGACTACTCCGGGCCGCTGGCCGCGCTCGCCCAGGTCGTGTCGCCCGAGCGGGTGCTGAGTGAGGAACTGCTGGGGCTCACGCGGGCCGTCGCCGACCGGTATGCGGGCAGTCTCGCCGATGTGCTGCAGCTCGCCGTGCCGCCGCGCAACGCACGGGCCGAGCAGCGGCCTTCGCCCGCGCCTCTCCCGCCGCCGGCGGCGCCGGAGCCGGCGTCCTGGGGCCGGTACGACAAGGGGGCGGCGTTTCTCGAGTCGCTCGCCACGGGAGGCGCGCCCAGGGCCGTGTGGAACGCGCTGCCGGGGCCCCGGTGGAGCGAGGAGCTGGCGCGGGCCGTGGCGGCGACGCTGGCGTCGGGGCGCGGCGCGCTGGTCGTCCTGCCGGACGGGCGGGCGGTCGCGCGGGTCGACGCCGCGCTGACGGCCTTGCTGGGGGCGGGACGGCATGCGGTGCTCACCGCGGACGCCGGGCCCGAGAAGCGGTATCGGGAGTGGCTGGCCGTGCGGCGGGGGAGTGTGCGGGCGGTGGTGGGGACCCGGGCCGCCATGTTCGCCCCCGTGCAGGACCTCGGGCTGGTCGCCGTCTGGGACGACGGCGACGACAGCCACAGCGAGCAGCATGCGCCCCAGCCCCATGCGCGCGAGGTGCTGTTGCTGCGGGCCGCGCAGGACAAGTGCGGCTTTCTGCTGGGGAGTTGGAGCTGCACCGTGGAGGCCGCGCAACTCGTGGAGAGCGGGTGGGCCCGTCCCCTCGTCGCCGGGAGGGAGCAGGTGCGGGCCGCCGCTCCGCTGGTGCGGACCGTCGGCGACGGGGACCTCGCGCGCGACGAGGCCGCCCGGGCGGCCCGGCTGCCGACCCTCGCCTGGCAGATCGTCAGGGAAGGGCTGCGACACGGGCCGGTGCTCGTGCAGGTGCCTCGGCGTGGATATGTGCCGCGGATGGCCTGCGCCAACTGCCGGGCGCCGGCGCGCTGTCGGCACTGCTCCGGGCCGCTGGAGGCACAGGAGTCCGGGGCCGCGCTGCGGTGCGGGTGGTGCGGGCACGAGGAGGGAGCCTGGCACTGTCCCGAGTGCGGTGCGTTTCGGTTGCGGGCGCAGGTCGTGGGGGCGCGGCGGACCGCCGAGGAACTGGGGCGCGCGTTTCCGGCCGTTCCGGTGCGGACGTCGGGGCGCGAGCAGGTGCTGGACACCGTGCCCGGCGCGCCCGCACTGGTCGTGAGCACACCGGGCGCCGAACCCGTCGCCGAGGGCGGGTACGCGGCCGCGTTGCTGCTGGACGGCTGGGCCATGCTCGGGCGGCCCGACCTGCGCGCCGGTGAGGACGCGCTGCGGCGGTGGATCGGGGCCGCGGCGCTCGTACGGCCGCAGGGCGCGGGGGGCACGGTCGTGGTCGTCGCCGAGCCCACGTTGCGGTCCGTGCAGGCGCTGGTGCGGTGGGATCCCGTCGGCCATGCGGTGCGGGAGCTCTCCGAGCGGGCCGAGCTGGGGTTTCCGCCGGTGTCGCGGATGGCGGCGGTGTCGGGGACGGCGGAGACGGTCGCCGAGTTCCTGGCGACAGTGGAACTGCCCCACGATGCCGAGGTGTTGGGGCCCGTGCCGTTGCCCGTCACGACAGCCGGGCGCCCGCGACGGGCGGGGGCACCGCCGCCGGGGGAGCGGTGGGAGCGGGCGTTGATCCGGGTGCCGCCGGGGAGCGGTGCGGCGTTGGCGTCCGCGCTGAAGGCCGCACAGGCCGCGCGGATGGCGCGGGGGGGTGCGGAGGCCGCGGTGCGGGTGCGGATTGATCCGCCGGACATTGGCTGAGGGCTGAGGGCTGAGTGGTGTGCGTGGGTGCCTTGGTCGGGGTGGGCTGAGTGGCGGGGTGCCGTGCCGTCTGTGTCCAGCCGCCCGGTGTTGGTGCCGGCCGGGGGTGGGTCGCGCAGCCCGGCGTTAACGGGCGCCTTCTATGGGTCGGGGCCGCCCCAGCGGCACGACTGCCCGCGGTCTGACGGGGCGGGTGGTGGCATGCGTCTGCCCTCCCGGGCGCATTCCGGGAGGGCAGGGGTGAGGTAGGTCAGCCGTTGCGGGGGGTGGGGAAGGCGGTCGGCCTGGCCTCGTCGCGCAGGGACGGGCTGCCTGCCGTCGGCTGGGTCGGCATGGAGCGGGCGGCGGGGACCGTGGGCACCGTCGAGATGCCGGTGCCCACGCCGACCGGGCGGGTGCTCGTCGGCTCCGGGGTCCGCTCGGCCTCGGCCGCCGCCTGGGCCGCGGCACGGCGGGCGCCGTAACGGCGATGGACCGCCTGCTTGGTGACTCCGAGGGCGGAGCCCACCGCGTCCCACGAGAAGCCGAGTGAGCGGTCGAAGTCCACGGCGGCCGTCACCAGGGTCTCGACACTGTCCCGCAGTTCCTGGGCGAGACGGACGGTCGGGGCGGGGGCGCGTCCGTAGACGACGAAGCCCGTGGAAGGGCCGGAGCGGCGCGGGCGGTAGACGTTGCCCAGCTGGGCGGTGAGCGTGCGCAGTGCGTCCACCTGCCGGCGGACCCGCTCGATGTCCCGCACCAGCAAGTGCAGGCTGGCCCGAGCCTGGGCGTCGTGGGTTGCGTGGTCGGCCATGAACAAGCCTCTCGAACCGGCGTTGAAAAGGAGTGGGCCGCGCGATGTGCGGCCCGTTGTGGTCAACTCTTTCTTGACCAACGCGGATTCGCTCCGCGGGTCACGCAGTGGGGGCGTGTGGGCATATGCGTACGCCCCCTGCGCTGGGGGTGTGCGCCTCGGCCTTCGGCCTCGGTTTTCTCTCCCACCCGCGCACCACCCGTTTCCAGTTGGCCGAGAGGCTGGACTCTCCCGTGGGGGTTGTTCGCCGTCGGCGGCTTTCCGTGCGTGGTCATAGACTTGGGGGCCGCCCGCATCAGCCCCGCCCGAGAGGCCCGCACCCACCCATGAAGCTCGTCTTCGCCGGTACCCCCGAGGTCGCCGTTCCCGCTCTGGACGCTCTGCTCGCCTCCGGCCGGCACGAAGTGGCCGCCGTCGTCACGCGGCCCGACGCGCCGGCCGGGCGCGGGCGCAGGCTCGTCGCGTCGCCTGTCGCCGAGCGGGCCGAGGAGGCCGGTATCGAGGTGCTGAAGCCCGCCAAACCGCGGGACCCCGAGTTTCTCGAGCGGCTCCGCGAGATCGCCCCGGACTGCTGCCCCGTCGTCGCCTACGGTGCCCTGCTGCCCCGCGTCGCCCTCGACATCCCCGCCCACGGCTGGGTCAACCTGCACTTCTCCCTCCTGCCCGCCTGGCGGGGGGCCGCGCCCGTGCAGCACGCCATCATGGCCGGCGATGAAATCACGGGGGCCTCGACCTTCCTCATCGAGGAAGGGCTCGACTCCGGGCCCGTCTACGGGACGGTGACCGAGACCATCCGGCCCACCGACACCAGCGGCGACCTGCTGACCCGGCTCGCCTTCGCGGGCGCCGGGCTGCTCGCCGCGACCATGGACGGGATCGAGGACGGCACGCTGAAGGCCGTACCGCAGCCGGCCGAGGGCATCACCGTCGCACCGAAGATCACCGTCGAGGACGCCCAGGTGGACTGGGGCACGCCCGCGCTGCGCGTCGACCGGGTGGTGCGCGGGTGCACCCCGGCGCCGGGCGCCTGGACCACCTTCCGGGGCGAGCGGCTCAAGCTCATCCAGGTCCGGCCCGTGCCCGAGCGGACCGACCTCGCCCCCGGCGCGCTCGCCGTCGGCAAGAACGACGTCCGCGTCGGGACCGGGTCGTACGCCGTCGAGCTGCTGTGGGTGCAGGCCCAGGGCAAGAAGCCGATGAAGGCCGCCGACTGGGCGCGCGGGGCGCGCATCGCGGGCGGCGAGACCCTCGGCGCGTGACGACCGGGCTCACCGACTTACGCTTGGTGCGTATCCACCTCTGAAATCCGGAGCACCTTTTCGTGAGTGACCAGCCCCGTCGGCCCCGCAAGCCCTACCGTCGCCCTCAGAAGGACCCCGTCCGCATCCTCGCTTTCGAGGCCCTGCGGGCGGTGGACGAGCGGGATGCGTACGCCAACCTCGTCCTGCCGCCGCTGCTGCGCAAGGCACGGGAGAAGGGCGACTTCGACGGGCGGGACGCGGCGCTCGCGACCGAGCTGGTGTACGGGACGCTGCGGCGGCAGGGGACGTACGACGCCGTCATCGCCGCGTGCGTCGACCGGCCGCTGCGGGACGTCGACCCGCCGGTGCTCGACGTGCTCAGCCTGGGGGCGCATCAGCTGCTCGGGACGCGGATCCCGACCCATGCCGCCGTGTCCGCCTCCGTCGAACTCGCCCGTGTCGTCCTCGGCGACGGGCGGGCCAAGTTCGTCAACGCCGTGCTGCGGAAGGTCGCCCAGGACGATCTCGACAGCTGGCTCGCAAAGGTCGCGCCGCCCTACGACGACGACCCCGAGGACCATCTCGCCGTCGTGCACTCCCATCCCCGCTGGATCGTCTCCGCCCTGTGGGACTCGCTCGGCGGCGGGCGTGCCGGAATCGAGGAACTGCTGGAGGCCGACAACGAGCGGCCCGAGGTGACCCTGGTCGCCCGGCCCGGACGGGCCACCACCGACGAGCTGCTCCGGGAGGACGCCGCGGTGCCGGGGCGCTGGTCGCCGTACGCCGTACGGCTGGCCGAGGGCGGCGAGCCCGGTGCCGTGGACGCCGTCCGGGAGGGCCGGGCGGGTGTGCAGGACGAGGGCAGCCAGCTGGTCGCGCTCGCGCTGGCCAACGCGCCCCTCGAAGGGCGGGACGAGAAGTGGCTCGACGGGTGTGCCGGGCCCGGCGGCAAGGCCGCGCTGCTCGCCGCCCTGGCGGCCGAGCGCGGGGCCGCGCTGCTCGCCGCCGAGAAGCAGCCGCACCGGGCCGGGCTCGTGGCGAAGGCGCTCGACGGGAACCCGGGGCCTTACCAGGTCATCACCGCCGACGGGACTCGGCCGCCGTGGCGGGCCGGCTCCTTCGACCGCGTGCTGATGGACGTGCCGTGCACGGGTCTGGGCGCCCTGCGGCGGCGGCCCGAGGCCCGGTGGCGCAGGCGTCCCCAGGACCTGGAGGGGTTCGCGCCGTTGCAGCGTGCCCTGCTGCACACGGCGCTGAACGCCGTACGGGTAGGAGGCGTCGTCGGCTACGCCACCTGCTCGCCGCACCTCGCCGAGACCCGGGCCGTCGTGGACGACGTGCTCAAGCAGCGCCCCGAGGCCGAACTCCTCGACGCGCGGCCCCTGTTGCCGGGCCTACCGGACCTCGGCGACGGCCCCGACGTACAGCTGTGGCCGCATCTGCACGGGACCGACGCCATGTATCTGGCGGTCATACGGAGGACCGGCTGACCCGGTCGGAGGGCCGGCCGTCGGGTTCGTCCGCGAGCCCCGAAAAATAATTCGGCCGACGATGTCGAGAACCCGTGGCCGGCTCCGTCCCCGCTGTGAACGCGACCACAATGGGTCGCATCAGCACCGAGGAGAACATCATGGCCAAGTACCTGCTGCTCAAGCACTACCGAGGCGCCCCGGCCGCGGTCAACGACGTGCCCATGGACCAGTGGACGCCGGAAGAGATCACGGCCCACGTGCAGTACATGAACGACTTCGCGGCCCGGCTGGAGAAGACCGGCGAGTTCGTCGACAGTCAGGCGCTCGCCCCCGAGGGGACGTTCGTCCGGTACGACGGCGAGGGGCGCCCGCCGGTCACCGACGGCCCGTTCGCCGAGACCAAGGACCTCATCGCCGGCTGGATGGTGATCGACGTCGACAGCTACGAGCGCGCCGTCGAGCTGGCCGGGGAACTGTCGGCCGCCCCCGGAGCGGGTGGGAAGCCGATCCACGAGTGGCTCGAACTGCGCCCGTTCTACGGCCTCTCGCCCACCATCACGGAGTGCTCCTTCAAGTGAACGAGGTCCTGCTCCGCAGCCTCACGCCGAGCGTGCTCGCCATCCTCGTCCGCCGCGGAGCCGACTTCGCGGCGGCCGAGGACGCCGTGCAGGACGCGTTGGTCGAGGCGATCCGCGTCTGGCCGGCCGACCCGCCGCGGGATGCGAAGGGCTGGCTGGTCACCGTGGCCTGGCGCAAGTTCCTCGACGCGACCCGCGCGGACACCGCCCGCCGCCGGCGTGAGGACCTCGTCGACGAGGAGCCGGCACCCGGTCCCGCGCCCGCGGTGGACGACACGCTCCAGCTCTACTTCCTGTGCGCCCACCCGTCGCTGACGCCGTCGTCCGCGGTCGCGCTCACGTTGCGCGCCGTCGGCGGGCTGACCACCCGCCAGATCGCCCAGGCCTACCTGGTGCCCGAGGCGACCATGGCGCAGCGCATCAGCCGGGCCAAGCGCACCGTCTCCGGCGTGCGGTTCGACCAGCCCGGCGATGTCGCCACCGTGTTGCGCGTCCTCTACCTGGTCTTCAACGAGGGCTACTCCGGCGACGTCGACCTCGCCGCCGAGGCCATCCGGCTCACCCGGCAGCTCGCGGCCGCGATCGACCACCCCGAGGTGGCGGGGCTGCTCGCCCTCATGCTGCTCCACCACGCCCGGCGCGCCGCCCGGACCGCCCCCGACGGCAGCCTGGTGCCGCTCGCCGAACAGGACCGCGGCCGGTGGGACACCAAGTCGATCGCCGAGGGCGTCGGGATCCTGCAGGCGGCCCTCGCCCGCGACCGGCTGGGCGAGTTCCAGGCCCAGGCCGCCATCGCGGCACTCCACGCCGACTCGCCCACCGCCGAGGAGACCGACTGGGTGCAGATCGTCGAGTGGTACGACGAGCTCGCCCGCCTGACCGACAACCCGGTCGTCCGGCTCAACCGCGCGGTGGCCGTCGGCGAGGCCGACGGACCGCGCGCCGGTCTGGCAGCCCTCGCGGAGCTGGACGACGCACTGCCCCGCCACACCGCGGTGGCCGCGTACCTCCACGAGCGCGACGGCGACCTGGCGACGGCGGCACGGCTGTACGCCGAGGCGGCCCAGAAGGCACCCAACCTCGCCGAGCGCGCCCACCTGACACGCCAGGCCGCCCGGCTCAACGCCCGCCGGAGTCTCTGACGGGGCGCTGAGCACCTGCATCCGGCTCGGCGACCGCCGGTGCCCCGCTGTCCTCGCGGGCCAGCCGGTGCGGCCACCACACCTTCGGGCCGACGTCCAGGAACAGGGACGTGACCAGCACCGACCGCACGATGAACGTGTCCAGCAGCACGCCGAGCGCCACCGCGAAGCCGATCTCCGCGAAGGCGACCATCGGGAGCGTGCCGAGGGCGGCGAAGGTGCCGGCCAGGACCAGACCGGCGGAGGTGATGACCGAGCCCGTCGCCGCCAGGCCCGTCACCACGCCGGGGCGGGTGCCCTGGTGGGCCGCCTCCTCGCGGATGCGGGTGGTCAGGAAGATGTTGTAGTCGATGCCCAGGGCGACCAGGAAGACGAAGACGAACAGCGGGAAGTCCGTCGACTCGCCCGCGTAGTCGAACAGATGGCGGAACGCCAGCGCGCTGATGCCGAGCGCGGCCGCGAACGACAGGATCACCGTCCCGATCAGCAGCAGCGGGGCGATCAGGGCGCGCAGCAGCACGCACAGGATCAGCAGGACGACCACCAGCACCAACGGGATGATCAGTATGTTGTCGTGCGTGGTCGCCTCGTCCATGTCCAGGAGCGCCGCCGTACCGCCGCCCACCTGGGCGTCGGCGTCCGGCACCGCGTGCACGGCGTCCCGCACCCGCTCCACGGTCTGTTTCGCGGCCTCGCTGTCGGCCGGGTCGGTCATCGTCGCCTCGAACAGCACCTTGCCCTCGAAGGACGGTTTGGTGCCCGGCGGCAGGCCGAGCGACTCGGGGACGACGCCGCGGGTATCGGCGACCGCCCGGCCCACCTGCTGGGCCTGCGCCTGGTCGCTGATGACGACCAGCGGATCGCCGCTGCCCGCCGGGAAGTACCGCGCGGACACCTCCTGGCCGACGATCGAGTCCGGCTTGCCGGTGAACGCGTCCGCGTTGCTGATGCCCTCCGCGCGCAACTGGATCAGGCCGAGCGAGCAGACCGCCAGCACCACCGCCGTGACGCCCCAGACCATACGGGGGCGGCCCGCCATACGTCGGCCCATACGGGCCCAGACGCCCCGGTCGGCCGGGTTCGGCGTGCCGAGGTGCGGGATCACCGGCCAGAAGATCCAGCGGCCGAAGATCACCAGAAGGGCCGGGAACAGCGTCATCATCGCCAGCAGGGCGACCGCCACGCCGATCGCCGCCACCGGGCCGAGGCCGCGCGTCGAGTTCATCTCGGCCACCAGCAGCACCAGCATGCTCAGCACGACCGTCGCGCCGGAGGCGAGGACCGCCGGGCCCGCTCGGTGCAGGGCCAGCGCCATCGCCTCGTGCCGGTCCTCGTGGCGGCGCAGCTCTTCCCGGTAGCGGGCGACGAGCAACAGCGCGTAGTCCGTGCCCGCGCCGAAGACGAGGACCGTGAGGATGCCCGCGCTCTGGCCGTTGACCGTCAGGCCCGCGTGTTCCGCCAGCAGGTAGATCAGGGCCTGTGAGGTGAACAGAGCGACGATCACGGCGAGCAGGGGGACCAGGATCAGGGAGGGGCTGCGATAGGTGAGCAGCAGCATCACGATGACGACGGCCATCGCTGAGATCAGCAGGGTCGAATCGATTCCCTCGAACGCCTCGGAGAAGTCCGCGGAGGTGCCGCCCGGGCCCGTGATGTGCACGGCGAGTCCGCCCCCGCCCTCGCCGACGTCGTCGCGGATGGAGTCGACCGCGGGCGCGATCCTCTCCCAGCCCTTCTCGTCCATCGCGATCGGGACGAGGATCTGGGCCGCGCGCGGATCGGTCTGCCGGTCGAAGACCGGGCCCCGGGTCTCGGCACCGAGGATGCCGTGGTCGCGCAGCTGCTCGAGCTGCGCCACGTCCTCGGTGATGGCCGCCCGGTCCTGCGCCGTCAGCCCGCTCTCACGGGCATAGACGACGACCGCGGGGATCTGCTCGGGTCTGAAGTCCTCGGAGATCTCCAGGACTTGGGTCGACTCGGCCGAGCCGGGCAGCCAGGAGGCCGCGTCGTTGTCCTGGGCGTCGGTCAGCTTCTGGGCGAAGGGCGCGGCCAGAAACAGCACCGCGACCCACAACACCAGCACCAGCCACTTCGCCCGCCGGCCGCAGACCAGGTGCGCGATACCTCGGTTACTCGTCATGGAGACCTCCGCACCAACGCCCGAAAGGGGCGAGGGGCTGAGTCGATATGCGGCTCCGCCGCGTGGCGCGACCAGCCACACACAACCCGCAGCCGGACCGAACCGCAAGCCCTCTGAGCCCCCCACCGCTCAAGGCCGGCGCAGCGCATACTCTTGGGTCATGGCCGTGCAGATCAACCCCAGCATCCTGTCCGCCGACTTCGCACGTCTCGCGGACGAGGCGAAGGCGGTCGAAGGAGCCGACTGGCTCCACGTCGACGTCATGGACAACCATTTCGTCCCGAACCTCACGCTCGGTGTGCCGGTCGTAGAGGCGCTGGCCCGTGCGACGGACACTGCGCTGGACTGCCATCTGATGATCGAGGCCCCCGATCGGTGGGCGCCCCAGTACGTAGAAGCGGGGGCCGGTTCCGTCACCTTCCATGTCGAGGCGGCCGCCGCTCCCGTACGGCTCGCCCGGGAGATCCGGGCCAAGGGCGCCCGCGCCTCCATGGCGCTCAAGCCCGCGACGCCCATCGAGCCGTACGAGGACCTGCTCCCCGAACTCGACATGGTGCTGATCATGACCGTCGAGCCGGGCTTCGGGGGCCAGGCGTTTCTCGACATCATGCTTCCGAAGATTCGCCGCACCCGCGAGTTGATCAGCAAGCACGGACTTGAGCTGTGGCTCCAGGTCGACGGCGGAGTCGCGGCGTCCACCATCGAGCGCTGCGCGGACGCCGGAGCCGACGTATTCGTCGCGGGATCGGCCGTGTACGGGGCATCGGACCCGGCCGAGGCGGTACGTGCACTGCGCAACCAGGCGGAGGCGACGACGGCCAAGGCGAGCTGGGCGTGCGACCACTGACCGACGAGAACGTGAACGGCTCCCATCAGGGCTGATCAACAGCGCCGGATCTGCGAGGATGAACGGCGAATCCAGAGTGTGAACAGCAGTGAGGAGATCGCCGTGTCGGGTATGTCGGCTGGCCGGTCAGCCATGCGGATGGGACCCGCTGAGCTGGTGCAGGCGGCGGCCATGGCCCGCCGCTTCTACCTCGAGGGCAAGTCCAAGATCCAGATCGCGGAGGAGTTCGGCGTCAGCCGCTTCAAGGTGGCCCGGGTCCTGGAGACCGCCCTCGAACGGGACCTCGTACGCATCGAGATCCGTGTGCCGGCCGAGCTGGACGCCGAGCGCTCCGACGCGCTCCGCGCCCGCTACGGCCTCAGGCATGCCGTCGTGGTCGAGTCTCCGGCCGAGGCCGAGCAGACGCCCGACCCCGAGAACCTGGGAGAAGTGGCCGCCGACCTGCTCGGCGAGCTCGTGAACGAAGGTGACGTACTGGGCCTGGCCTGGGGCCGGTCCACCATCCACATGGCGGCGGCCCTGGACCGGCTGCCGCCGTGCACGGTGGTGCAGCTGACGGGCGTGTACGACGCCGGGACCGCCGAGCGCGGCTCGGTCGAGGCCGTCCGCCGGGCCGCACAGGTCTCCGGCGGCGACGCCCACCCCATCTACGCGCCGATGCTGCTGCCGGACGTGGCGACCGCGCAGGCGCTGCGCCACCAGACCGGGATCGCCCGGGCCTTCGAGTACTTCGACAAGGTCACGGTCGCCTGTGTCTCCATCGGCTCCTGGGAGCCGGGCATCTCCACGGTGCACGACATGCTCAGCGACGAGGAACGCTCGCACTACGCCTCGCTCGGCGTCGCGGCCGAGATGTCCGCGCACCTCTTCGACGCCGAGGGGCGCCGGGTGGGACGGGACCTGGGCGAGCGGTGCATCACCGTCAAGGCCGACCAGCTCCGCCGTATCCCCGAGGTCGTCGCGATCGCGGGCGGCCAGCGGAAGGCGGCGGCGATCGACGCGGTGCTGCGGTCCGGGCTCGTCACCAGCCTCGTCACCGACACGTCGGCGGCGGACGCTCTGATGACAGTGGGGCCGACGCCGAGGCCCGCGCTCAACAGGGCCGACCCGGACGGGCCCTGACGGAAGGTCATCCACCGCACCGACGTCACCACGACTCGTTCAGGGCAGCACTGAAGGGCGGTACCGAGATGACGGAACGTGTGGTCGCGCTGGACCTCGACGGGGTCACGGACAGGGCGGGCCTGATGGACCGCTGCGCCCGCGCCCTGTCGTTGCCGGACTGGTTCGGCCGCAACTGGGACGCGCTGGCCGACAGCCTCACCGACCACACCGTCTGGCCCGGGGACGCCGTCGAGAAGGGGCTGCTGGTCGTCGTACGGAACTGGCGGCCCTACGCGAAGGCCCGCCCGGACGAGTGGGACGTGGCGCAGGAGGTGTTCGCCGAGGCGGCCGGCCGCGAGCCGCTGCTCCAGGTGGCGCTGGCACTGTGACCAGCCGCAGCCGCAGCCGCAGCTGCGGCGGCCGTCCGGATCCGGCTCCTGGAGGTTCCTCCGAAAACCCCTCTGACCTGCCTGGATGATCCGCCCGGGCATCGCATTCCGGCCGCCATGGGACAATGAAGTACGTGCTCTTCCCCCTGGCTGACCTGTCCGGGGGCCACCTCTGATCGACTGGGATGTGCAGCACGTGCGTTTCCTCAATGACATCCAGCCCGCATACGACCTGACGTACGACGACGTCTTCATGGTCCCCAGCCGCAGCGCGGTCGGCTCGCGGCAGGACGTGGACCTCAGCTCCCCGGACGGTACGGGCACCACGATCCCGCTGGTCGTCGCCAACATGACCGCCATCGCCGGGCGCCGTATGGCCGAGACCGTGGCCCGGCGCGGTGGACTCGTCGTCATACCGCAGGACATCCCGATCGACGTCGTCACCGAGGTCATCTCCTGGGTGAAGAGCCGCCACCTCGTGCTGGACACCCCGATCGTGCTGGCCCCGCACCAGACCGTCGCCGACGCGCTGTCCCTGCTGCCGAAGCGTGCGCACAACGCCGGTGTGGTCGTCGACGAGGAGCAGCGGCCGGTCGGTGTCGTCACCGACCGGGACCTCAGCGGCGTCGACCGCTTCACCCAGCTCGAAGTGGTCATGTCCAAGGACCTGCTGCTGATAGACGCCGACATCGACCCGCGCGAGGCCTTCAACCGGCTGGACCACGCCAACCGTCGCTACGCGCCGGCCGTGGACAAGGACGGCCGTCTCGCCGGCATCCTCACCCGCAAGGGCGCCCTGCGCGCCACGCTCTACACGCCGGCCACCGACGCGCGGGGCAGGCTGCGGATCGCCGCCGCCGTCGGCATCAACGGCGACGCCGCGGGCAAGGCCAAGCAACTGCTGGACGCGGGCGTCGACACGCTCGTCATCGACACGGCGCACGGCCACCAGGAGTCGATGCTCAGCACGGTCAAGCTGGTGCGCGATCTCGACCCGCGGGTCCCGATCGTCGCCGGCAACATCGTCGCCGCCGAAGGCGTCAGGGATCTGGTCGAGGCGGGCGCGGACATCATCAAGGTCGGTGTCGGTCCCGGCGCCATGTGCACCACCCGCATGATGACCGGCGTCGGCCGGCCGCAGTTCTCCGCGGTCCTGGAGTGCGCGGCCGAGGCGAAGAAGTACGGCAAGCACGTGTGGGCCGACGGCGGTGTCCGCCACCCGCGCGATGTGGCCATGGCGCTCGCGGCCGGTGCGTCCAACGTGATGATCGGGTCCTGGTTCGCGGGCACGTACGAGTCCCCGGGCGACCTCCAGCAGGACGCCGACGGGCGCCTGTACAAGGAGTCGTTCGGGATGGCCTCCGCGCGTGCCGTGGCCAACCGTACGTCGGAGGAGTCGGCGTACGACCGTGCCCGCAAGGCGCTGTTCGAGGAGGGCATCTCCACCTCCCGCATGTTCCTCGACCCGTCCCGCCCGGGCGTCGAGGACCTGATCGACGCGATCATCGCGGGCGTCCGCTCCTCCTGCACCTACTCCGGCGCCGGCTCCCTGGAGGAGTTCGCCGACAAGGCCGTCGTCGGCATCCAGAGCGCCGCCGGTTACGCCGAGGGCAAGCCGCTGCACGCCAGCTGGTGACGCGACTGGCTTTCGTACGGCCCCCGTTGACCCGTGCGCCGGGAAAATCGGGGGCCGTCGGCATGTCCCGGGCTCTACCGTTCGGGCATGGACATCGCCGTCTGCCGGGCAGAGGACCTGGACGTACTGGAGCGCTGCATGCCGTCGCACAGCGTCGACGGCCACCACGCCGCTCGCTTCGCACGGCAGGAGGCCGGTGACAGCAGCTATCTCGTCCCGTGGCTGGAGGGGCGTCCCGTCGGGCACGCGGAGGTCCGCTGGACCGGCTGCGAAGCGCCCGAGGTGCGGGCTGTCCACCCTGGTTGCCCGGAGATCAACGGCCTGTTCGTCTGGCCCGCGTCGCTCCGCTCCCAGGGGATCGGCGCGTCGCTGATCCGCACCGCCGAGCGACTGGCCCAGGAGCGCGGCATCGAGAGCATGGGGCTCGGTGTCGGCGACGACAACCCGCGGGCGGCCGCCCTCTACGCACGGCTCGGGTACCGGCCCACGGTGGGCTACGTCGACCGCTGGGCGTACCTGGACGCCGAGGGCGTACGGCAGGAGCGGGCCGATTCGTGTCTGTTCCTGGTCAAGGCCCTGCGCTGATCAGCCCGTACGAGCGGTCCGGTACGCAACGCTCGAAAGCCGCCGTGCAACGAAGACCCGCCCACCCGCGAGGAACGCAACGATCTTGCGGCGGAGCGCAAGGTTGCTGCATTACACGGGCAACGCTTTCCACCGTAGGGTCATGCGCTGTACGTGGCGTGGCGGGGACCCCGCTCGGTGGGTCCCTGTACGCGCAGGGGTGCCGCCGGTTCCCGCCGCCCTGAGAGGCAGCGACGAAGGAGTCAGCGCGTGCTCGACCAAGGCGCACCCCGGGACCACCGCAACCGGGCAGCCCCCGCGTCCCCGGGCGCCGGTGCGCGTCTCATGCGCCGCAAGCCCGTGGAAGGCCTGGTCGCCGAGGGTGGCCAGGGCGAGGGAGGCAGGCTGCGCCGCACCCTCGGGCTGTGGCAGCTGACCATGATCAGCATCGGTGCCACCCTCGGCACCGGCATCTTCGTCGTCCTCGGCGAGGCCGTCCCCAAGGCCGGCCCGGCCGTCACCCTCTCCTTCGTGATCGCCGGTCTCACCGCGCTCTTCTCGGCCCTGTCCTACGCCGAGCTGGCGGGCACCATCCCGGTCGCCGGATCCTCGTACTCGTACGCATACGCAACGATGGGCGAACTGATCGCCTGGATCTGCGGCTGGTGCCTGGTTCTGGAGTACGGCGTCTCGGTCGCCGCCGTGGCCGTCGGCTGGGGCGAGTACCTGAACGAGATGCTCGACGGCACCCTCGGCGTCACCATCCCCGCCGCGCTTTCCGCCCCGCCCGGCGACGGCGGCGTCTTCAACCTGCCGGCGCTCATCGTCGTACTCCTGGCCATGGGCTTCCTGCTCGGCGGCGCCCGCGAGTCGGCCCGCGCCAACACGGCCATGGTCATCGTGAAGATCGCCGCGCTGGTGCTGTTCTGCGCGATCGGCGTCCAGGGCTTCCGCTCCGGCAACTACGAGAACTTCATGCCGCTCGGCGTGGCGGGCGTCAGCGCCGCCGGTGCCACGCTCTTCTTCTCCTACATCGGCTTCGACGCGGCCTCCACCGCCGGCGAGGAGGCCAAGAACGCGCAGCGCGACCTGCCGCGCGCGATCATGCTGTCGCTCGTCATCGTGACGGCCCTGTACGTCCTCGTCGCCGCCGTCGCCGTCGGCGCGAAGCCCTGAGAGAACTTCACCGACTCCGAGGCCGCCCTCGCCCAGATCATGCGCGAGGTCACCGGGCAGACCTTCTGGGGCACCCTGCTGGCCTTCTGCGCGGTCATCGCCATCGCGAGCGTCGTCCTGACCGTGCTGTACGGCCAGACCCGCATCCTCTTCGCCATGTCCCGGGACGGCCTGGTGCCCAAGGTGTTCTCCCGCGTCCACCCGAAGACCGGGGCGCCGCGCGCCAACACGCTGATCGTGTCCCTGTTCTGCGGTGTCCTCGCCGCGGCCGTCCCGCTCGGCCAACTCGCCGACGCGACCAGCATCGGCACGCTGTTCGCCTTCGCGCTGGTCAATGTCGCGGTCGTGGTGCTGCGCCGGACGCGGCCCGACATGCCCCGCACCTTCCGGGTGCCGCTGTCGCCGGTCCTGCCCGCCCTCGGCTTCGCCTTCTGCGTCTGGATGATGGGCAGCCTGTCCGCCGTCACGTGGGTGGTCTTCGGGGTCTGGATGGCCGTCGGGCTCGTGTTCTACTTCGTGTACGGCTATCGCCGCTCCCGACTCGCGACACCTCTCACCACCGACGCGTAACGCTGAACACCTGAACACCTGAGACACACCTGAGAAGTGATCCACCCACCGTGCTGAACGATCTCGACGAACGCATAGTGCACGCCCTCGCCGAGGACGCCCGCCGCTCCTACGCGGACATCGGGCAGCTGGTCGGCCTCTCCGCGCCCGCCGTGAAACGGCGCGTGGACCGGCTGCGCGCCACCGGCGCCATCACCGGCTTCACCGTGCGGGTGGACCCGGCGGCCCTCGGCTGGGAGACCGAGGGTTTCGTCGAGATCTACTGCCGAGGCAACACCTCGCCGGAGACCATCCAGCGGGGCCTGGAGCGCTACCAGGAGATCGTGGCCGCGTCGACCGTCACCGGCGACGCGGACGCGATCGTCCAGGTCTTCGCCTCCGACATGCGCCACTTCGAACGCGTCCTGGAGCGGATCGCGGGGGAGCCGTTCGTGGAACGGACCAAGTCCGTGCTCGTGCTGTCGCCGCTGTTGCGCCGCTTCTCGTCGGGCTCGCCCACGTAGAGCGGCGGCCGCCCCTCCGCAGCGGCGGTCGTCCGCGTAACGCGGTGGCCGGATGTGCCGGACGCGTCCTAACATCGGTGCCATGACCCGTCGACATTGACCCACCACCCGTGACACCGGCCTGCGGTGGCTGACGGCCACGCTGTACGGCTACGCGTTCCTCGACGACTTCGTCCTGCTCTACCCCGTGTACGCGCTGCTGTTCAGCGACACCGGTCTGTCCGTCGGACAGATCTCCTCCCTCTTCGCCCTGTGGTCGATCACCGGCGTGCTGCTGGAGGTCCCCTCCGGCGCCTGGGCCGACGCCGTCTCCCGGCGGCTGCTGCTGTGGATCGGGCCGCTGCTCACCGCGGCCGGCTTCGCCCTGTGGGTGATCGTCCCGTCGTACTGGGCCTTCGCGGTCGGCTTCGTCCTGTGGGGAACGGGCGGAGCCCTCGCCTCCGGCGCGCTGGAGGCGCTGGTCTACGACGAACTGGACCACCTCGGCGCCGCCGACCGGTACGCGCGTGTCATGGGCCGCACCCGGGCGGCGCGGTCGGTGGCCACGATGGCGTCGGTGGGACTCGCCGGCCCGGTCTTCGCTCTGGGCGGCTACCGGGCTGTTGGGGCGGCGAGCGTGCTGGCCTGCCTGCTGGCCGCGGCGATCGCGACCCGGTTCCCGGAACACCGGGTGCCCCAGGTGTCCGGGGACGACGGCTGGGCCGCGACCCTACGGACCGGCCTCGCCGAAGCCCGCGCGGACCGGTCCGTACGCGGCGCCCTCCTGCTCGTCCCGGCCGTCGGCGCGGTGTGGGGCGCCCTCGACGAATACACGCCCCTGCTGGTCCGCGACCTCGGCGTGGCGGAGCAGACGGTTCCCTATCTGATCCTGCTGATCTGGGCGGGAGCCACGTCCGGCAGCCTGCTGGCCGGAGCGGCCGAACGCCTCGGCACGGTCGGACTCGCCGTCCTGCTCACCGGCGGCGCGCTCGCCCTGGCCGCGGGCGCCGTGGCGCGAACACCGGCCGGCGTCGGTCTGGTGGCCCTCGCCTTCGGCGCCTTCCAACTGGCGGACGTGCTCGCGGACGTCCGGCTCCAGCACCGCATCGACGACACCCGCCGGGCCACCCTGACCTCCGTCGCGGGCCTGGGCACCGACCTGGGCACGATCGCCGTGTACGGCGCCTACGGGATCCTCGGCACGACGGCGTCCCACGGCACGCTCTTCGCGCTGTTCGCGATGCCGTACCTGGTGACGGCGTTGGTACTGGTGGGCGGTGCTCGGGCCGCGAAGGCGCAGCTCTGACGCGGCCGGCGCCCGCCTGCGGAGGGGCGTCTGCGCAACGAATCGCCGCCCGGCCCGAAGCGCACGCAACGATCAGTGCACCGGCGCGCAACGGCTCCTTCTTGTCCGCCCGAGCCCGCCGCCCGTACCGTCTATGTGGCCCCTCCAGCCACTCTTCCGCCCACGCTTCCGCCCGGTGAGGAACACGCATGCGCACCGCCCTGCTCCAGAGCTCCGGCCTCCCCGGCTCGACCGTCGAGAACCTCAAGGTCCTCGACGAGGCCGCGGGCCGGGCCGCCGCTGCGGGCGCCGGGCTCCTGGTGGCGCCGGAGATGTTCCTCACCGGGTACGCGATCGGCGGCGACATCGGCCGCCTCGCCGAGCCCGCCGACGGCGAGGCCGCGGACGCGATCGCCGAGACGGCCACCCGGCACGGCCTCGCGATCGCCTACGGCTACCCGGAGCGGGCCGCCGGCCAGGTCTTCAACTCCGCCCAGCTGATCTCCGCCGACGGCACCCGCCTCGCCAACTACCGCAAGACCCACCTCTTCGGCTGCTTCGAGCGCGAGCACTACACGCCGGGCGGACAGGCCGTCGTACAGGCCGAGTTGAACGGTCTCCGGGTCGGCCTGATGATCTGCTACGACGTCGAGTTCCCGGAGAACGTCCGCGCCCACGCCCTGGCCGGCACCGACCTCCTCCTGGTGCCGACCGCGCAGATGCACCCGTTCCAGTTCGTCGCCGAGTCCGTCGTGCCGGTGCGCGCCTTCGAGAACCAGATGTACATCGCGTACGTCAATCGGATCGGCCGGGAGGGGGAGTTCGACTTCGTCGGGCTCTCCACCCTCGCCGGGCCCGACGGAGTCGCCCGCACCCGGGCAGGCCGCGGCGACGAGCTGCTCCTCGCGGATGTCGACCCCGCGTTCCTGGCCGCCTCCCGCGAGGCGAACCCGTACCTGGAGGACCGGCGTCCCGGCCTCTACCGGTCCCTCGTCTGACGATCCCGAGATCCGACCCCCGCCGTACCTTTGCGCAAGGAGTCCGTACCCCATGACGTCCACCGTGCCCAACGCCGTCGAGCACGCAGACGAGCAGCAGCCGCCGATCACCATGTTCGGCCCGGACTTCCCCTACGCGTACGACGACTTCCTCGCCCACCCGGCCGGCCTCGGGCAGATACCCGCGGCCGGGCACGGCACGGAGGTCGCGGTCATCGGTGGCGGTCTGTCCGGCATCGTGGCCGCGTACGAGCTGATGAAGATGGGCCTCAAGCCGGTCGTGTACGAGGCCGACCGGATCGGCGGACGACTGCGCACCGTCGGTTTCGACGGCCCCGACACCGAGGGCCTCACCGCCGAGATGGGCGCGATGCGCTTCCCACCGTCCTCCACGGCGCTTCAGCACTACATCGACCTCGTGGGGCTCGAGACCCGGCCCTTTCCCAACCCCCTTGCGGAAGCGACCCCTTCCACCGTCGTCGATCTCAAGGGCGAGTCCCACTACGCCGAGACGATCGACGACCTGCCACAGGTCTACCGGGACGTGGCGAACGCCTGGAACCGCTGCCTCGAAGAGGGCGCCGACTTCTCCGACATGAACCGGGCCGTGCGCGAGCGGGACGTGCCGCGCATCCGCGAGATCTGGGGGAGGCTCGTCGAGAAGCTCGACAACCAGACCTTCTACGGCTTCCTCTGCGACTCCGATGCCTTCAAGTCCTTCCGGCACCGCGAGATCTTCGGCCAGGTCGGCTTCGGCACCGGCGGCTGGGACACCGACTTCCCCAACTCCATCCTGGAGATCCTGCGCGTCGTCTACACCGAGGCCGACGACCACCACCGCGGCATCGTCGGCGGCTCCCAGCAACTGCCGCTGCGCCTGTGGGAGCGGGAGCCGGAGAAGATCGTGCACTGGGCCTACGGCACGTCCCTGAAGTCCCTGCACGACAACGGCGAGCCCCGCCCCGCCGTGACCCGGCTGCACCGCACCGCCGGCAACCGGATCACGGTGACCGACGCGAACGGCGACATCCGCACCTACCAGGCGGTGATCTTCACCGCCCAGTCCTGGATGCTGCTCTCCAAGATCGCCTGCGACGACTCGCTCTTCCCGATCGACCACTGGACGGCGATCGAGCGGACCCACTACATGGAGAGCTCCAAGCTCTTCGTCCCCGTCGACCGGCCGTTCTGGCTGGACAAGGACGAGCTCACCGGCCGGGACGTCATGTCGATGACCCTCACCGACCGTATGACGCGCGGTACTTACCTGCTCGACGACGGCCCCGACAAGCCCGCCGTCATCTGCCTCTCCTACACCTGGTGCGACGACAGCCTGAAGTGGCTGCCGCTGTCCGCGAACGAGCGGATGGAGGTCATGCTGAAGTCGCTCGGCGAGATCTATCCGAAGGTCGACGTCAGGAAGCACATCATCGGCAACCCGGTGACGGTCTCCTGGGAGAACGAGCCCTACTTCATGGGCGCGTTCAAGGCCAACCTGCCCGGCCACTACCGCTACCAGCGGCGTCTGTTCACCCACTTCATGCAGGACCGGCTGCCCGAGGACAAGCGGGGCGTCTTCCTGGCCGGCGACGACATCTCCTGGACGGCCGGCTGGGCCGAGGGCGCCGTACAGACCGCACTGAACGCGGTCTGGGGTGTCATGCACCACTTCGGCGGCACGACAGACCCGACGAACCCCGGCCCGGGCGACGTGTACGACGAGATCGCGCCGGTCGAGCTGCCGGAGGACTGAGCCGGAAGGGACACGCTGCCGGATCAGTCCGGCAGCGGCGTGAGCAGCATGCGGCCGGCGAGGCCGACCGCCGCGTCCAGACGGTCGGTGAACTCCTCGGCGACATCGGGCAGCCGGCGCAGCGCCCACAGGGCCCGTGCCGCCGTCCAGGTGGCGTCCCGGGCCCGCTCCAGGCTCCACGCGCCGAGCAGGTGGGTGAGCGGGTCGGCGATCTGGAGGACGTCGGGACCCGGCATCAGATCTTCGCGGATGCGCTCCTCCAGCGAGACGAGGAGGTCGCCCACGCGGTCGAACTCGTCCTCCACGTCGGCGGGTTCGCAGCCGAGCGTACGACAGGTGTCCACGACGGCGAGCGCGAGGTCGTGCCCGATGTGCGCATTGATGCCCGCGAGCGCGAACTGCAGCGGTCGTACGCCGGGATGGTGGCGGAACTGGAACAGGGGCCGCCAGCAGGCCGGCGGTCGCCGCTCGGCGGCCACCGCGTCGATGGCGGCCAGATAGCGTTCCGCGAACCGCACGTCCAGCGTGATCGCGGCCCGCGCGTCCGGGAACCGCCCGCTGTCGATGCGCCGGTCCACCGCCTCGGTGACCGCGAGGTAGACGCGGTTGAAGACGGCGAGGCCGTCCCGGGCGGGGAGGGCCGAGTCGAGCGCGCGCATACGGGAGATGACCGCGTCGACGGGAGTGGTGAATTGTTCGCATTGCACCATGGGGGCAGAGTCGCAGCTTTAGGCTGGCCCGGGTACCGGCGGGCCCGACGCTTCCCCAGAACGGGGGAACGCACCCGTCGTGGGGGAGGGGGAGCGAGAGGTGTCAGGCATACGTGCCCAGCGCCTTGCCGCCCGTCGGGCCGAGCGCAGGCGGGCCGCCCGGCGTGGCGCCATGGTCGCGGCGGCCTCCGTCGTCGTCGCGGTCGGCACGGCGGCCGGGATGCTGTCCGCGCTCGACGACCGGCGCGGCTCCGACCAGGCCAGGCCCCAGGTGACCGACTCGCCGCGCCCGGCGCCGATGCCCGCCGTCTCTTCAGGTTCGCCCTCGGCCAGTGCGTCGGCATCCCCGTCTGCGAAGAAGTCCCCGAAGGAGAAGGACATCAGCCCTACGCCGGCACCGACGAAGAAGGCGACGGAGACGGAGGGGAGGCCGCGGACCGCCGCCGCCTCCACCCGCCTCTACCGCCACCCCGAGTCCCAGGTCCTCGACTGGGTGCGCGCCCACACCGACGACCCGCGTCACACGGTCATCGAGTCCCGTATCGCAGACCACCCGGCGGCCGTCTGGTTCGCCGACTTCACGCCGTCGACCATCACCGCACGGGTCCGCGCCGTCACCGCGGGCGGCGTGGCGCAGGGCCGGGTGCCGGTGGTCGTGCCGTACGCGATCCCGGGCCGCGACTGCGGCGGGCACTCCGAGGGCGGAGCGCCCGATCTCTCCGCCTACGACGACTGGATCGACGCATTCGCCGAAGGGCTGGGCTCCGGGGACGTCATCGTCATCCTGGAACCCGACTCGGTCGCCCAGGCCGAGTGCCTCTCCACGGGCGAACGGACCCGCCGCTTCGCCTCGCTGGCCCGCGCGGGCCGTGTCCTCAAGGACGCCAACCCCAAGGCGCGGGTCTACTACGACGCCGGCCACTCCGGCTGGAACGCGCCCGCGAAGCAGGCTGGGTGGCTGAAACAGGCCGGCGCCGCCTCGGCCGTCTCCTCCGACGGCATCTTCAGCAATGTCTCCAACTTCCACCGCACGTCCGACGAGATCGCCTACGACCGACAGGTGCTCGACGCCCTGGACGGTCCGGCGAGCCTGGGCGCCGTCGTCGACACCAGCCGCAACGGCAACGGCGCCCCGGCCGACGGCCAGTGGTGCGATCCGGCCGGCCGGAAGATCGGCCGGGCGCCCACGCTGAACACCGGGGAGGCGCGGATCGACGCCTACCTGTGGGTCAAACTGCCGGGGGAGTCGGACGGCTGCAAGGGCACACCGGGCACCTTCTCGCCGTCGTACGCCTACGACCTGGCGCGCTGAGAGCCTCGCCGTCGGCTCGATGCCGAGACGCCGCGCCAACGTCGTACGGGCCGGAGCTCAGGGCCGCGGATCCGGAACCGCCGCTGCCCGCGACCCGACCTTCGGCCGGTCGCGGTCGCCCGCGCGCAGGACGCCCGCGAAGGCCACGAGCCCGCACGCCAGTACCGTCACCAGGCCGAACGACACCATCAGGCTGGTCGCCTGGGCCAGACCGCCGATCGCGCTGGGCGCGATCAGACCCGAGGTGTACGTGATGGTCGCGACGCCGGCGATGGCCAGGCTGGCGTTCGGACCGCTGCGGCCCGCCGCGGCGAAGCACAGCGGGACGACGACGGCGATGCCCAGGCCCATCAGCGCGAACCCGGCCATCGCCACCGCCGGATGGTCCGCGACGACGATGAGCAGGCCGCCGAGCGCGGCCAGCACACCGCTCACGCGGACCGTGCGCACCGAGCCGAACCGGTCCACCACCTTGTCGCCGGCGATCCGGGCGATCGCCATCGTGAGCGTGAAGCCGGTCGTGCAGGCCGCCGCGAGCCCCGCCGAGCTGTCCAGCTGGTCGCGCAGATAGACCGCGGACCAGTCCAGGCTCGCGCCCTCGGCGAACACCGCGCAGAACCCGACGGCACCGATGAGCAGCGCCGACTTGGGCGGCAGCGCGAACCGGGGCGGCGGTTCCTCGTCCTCGGCGGGCTGCAGGTCGAGCACCCAGCGACAGGCCAGCACGCCGAGGAGTGTGAGAGTGACGGCCGCGAGGGCGTGGTGCAGCCGGGCATCCGATCCCAGGTGCGCGGCGAGCGTGCCCGCCGCCGAGCCGACCAGCGCGCCGGCGCTCCACAGGCCGTGCAGGCTGGACATGATCGACCGGCCGAGGCGGTTCTCGATCTCGACGCCGAGCGCGTTCATCGCCACGTCCGCCATGCCGGCCGTCGCGCCGTAGACGAACAGGGCCAGGCAGAGAGTCAGCAGGTTGGGGGCCAGGGACGGCAGGACCAGCGCCAGCGTCCACAGGGCGATCAGGCCCCGCAAGGCGTTCCGGGCGCCGAAGCGGTGGCTGATGCTGCCCGCGAGCGGCATCGCCACGGACGCGCCGAGCGCGGGGAAGGCCAGAGCGAGCCCCAGCTGCCCCGCACTCACCGACGCGTGGTCCTGGATCCACGGCACCCGCGTCGCGAACGAGCCGGTCACGGCGCCGTGCACGGCGAACACGGCGGCCAAGGCGTACCGGGCCCGCCTCACCTCACGCTGCGCGTAGTGCACTTCGCCCATTCTCCCGACCTCCCCGTTCGCGGACCCGCTCGCATCGCCGCCGTAAACTATCAGGGTCCCTTCCTGATAGGTAAGGGATCAACCGGCCGTACGACGTCCCGGCGGCCCGCCCTTCTGGGAGGATCCCGGCATGCCCGCATCCCCGAGCACCGCCCGGGCCATCAACGACCGGCTCGCCCTGCGTCTGCTCCAGCAGGAGGGCCCGTTGACGGCAGGGCGGTTGAAGCAGCTGACCGGTCTGTCCCGGCCGACCGTCGCCGACCTCGTCGAGCGCCTCACCGCTGCCGGGCTGATCGCGGTGGTCGGGGAGTCGGGGGAGCAGCGCCGGGGGCCGAACGCGAAGCTCTACGGCATAGTCGCCGACCGGGCCCATCTGGCGGCGCTGGACGTCCGCACGGAAGGCGTCTCCGTCGTCGTCTCCGACCTGCTCGGACAGGCGCTCGCCGAGGCGTCCGTGCCGATCGGCGACGACACCGGTACGGGGCCCGCGGTGGAGCAGGCGGTCACCCTGGTCGAGCGCGTGGCGAAGGAGGCGGGGGCCGACCGGCTGCACACCGTCGGTATCGGCGCGCCCGGCCTGATCGACCCGGCGAGCGGCGAACTCCGCGACTCCTCCGGCCTGCCCGAGTGGCACCGGCGCCTGGTGGCCGCGTTGCAGGAACGCTTCCCGGACGCCCGCGTCAGCGTCGAGAACGAGACCAACCTCGCCGCCCTCGCCGAACAGCGCGAAGGCGCCGCCCGGGACCGGGACACGTTCGTGCTGCTGTGGTTCGGCATGGGCATCGGCGCCGCGGTGGTCCTCGACGGGACGCTGCGCCGGGGCGCCTCGGGCGGCGCGGGCGAGATCGGCTTCCTGCCGGTACCGGGGACCACGGGGCTGCCGTCCGCCACCGACTGCGACGGCGGTTTCCACTCGCTCGCCGGCGCGGGTGCGCTCGCCGGCCTCGCGGCGGAGTACGGCATGACGGCACCGGCCACCGCGCACGAACCCGAACCCCGCGCGTCGGCACTCGTCCGCGCGGCGGCCGGCCGGGCCGGCACGGACGCGTCCGCCGACCGCTTCCTCGACGCCCTCGCCGACCGCGTCGCCCTGGGGGCCGCCGCCGTCATCTCCGTACTGGACCCCGGCTGCGTCGTGCTGGCCGGCGAGATCGGCCGCGCGGGCGGCGACACCCTGGCCGCCCGCGTCCAGAGCCGTCTCAACCGGCTGTCACCCCTGCCCACTCAGGTGCGGCCCAGCGCACTGGGCGGGGAAGCGGTGCTGCGCGGGGCGCTGCTCACGGCGCGCGACCGGGCTCAGGACGACTTGTTCGCGCCTTTGGGGCGATAGGCCACCGGCGCCGGTCGGCGGAACGCCGACGGATCGGCCGCCAGCCACAGCAACGCCGCAGGCAGCACCGCGCCGGTCCCCAGCAGCGCCATCAGTCCCGCGCCGCTCGCGGCCGACAACGGCTCCAAGTGCCGGGCGTGGAACACCAGATGAGGCACTGACGCCGTCACGTACGCCACCAGTGCCGTGAGCACCAGTCGCCGCTCCATCGTCGTGACCGCCGCGCACAGGACCACGGCGAGCGCGAGATTCGTACTGCCGAGGTCCCGCAGCAGATGCTCGTTGTACGGCGGAAGGTACGACACCCAGCGCCACTTCCAGAAGGTGTCCGGCAGCAGCAGGATCCACAGGCCGAGCAGCACCTGGGTTCCGGCGAGCAGCCCCAGCCCGGCGCGGAGCAAGTCGTGCCGCTTCACCGGCGCCGCCCCGCCAGGTACTGCTCGAACGTGCCCTTGCCGACGGCGTGCTCCGGGGTGAGGTGGCCGCCGGCCCGGAAGGCCCGGTACGCCTTCCCCAGCAGCGGCACGTTCACCACCGCCCGCTTCCGTCCGGTCGCCTTCAGCCAGGCACGGGCCAGCGACTCCAGTGACCGCACCTCGGGCCCGCCCATGTCCTCGACCCGCCCCGCGGGCGGTCCCGAGGCCAGCTCGGCCAGGCGCGCCGCGACCTCCGCCACCTCGATGGGCTGGTCCGGCACGCCGGCCGGGAGCAGCAGCACCGGAGACTTGGCCTGCACCTCGAACAGCATCACCGGCAGATCGTGGAACTGCGTCGTGCGCAGCACGGTCCAGCCGAGCCCCGACTCCTCGATCAGCTTCTCCACCGCCAGCTTGCTCTTGTAGTAGCCGAACGGCACCCGGTCGATGCCGACGATCGAGATGTAGACCAAGTGGCCCACACCGGCCCGCCGGGCCGCCGCGATCAGGTGCGCGGCCGCCTGCTCGTCCCCGCCGCGCGGTGAGCTCGCGCAGTGCACGATCGTGTCCACGCCGGCCACGGCCGCGTCCAGCGCTTCACCGCCCTCGCGCAGATCGACGGCGTACGGCTGTGCATGCCGGCTGAGCACCCGCACCTCGTGCCCGTCCGCGCGCAGCCGCTCGGTGACGAGCCGGCCGAGCGTTCCGGTGCCGCCGGTCACCAGGATCGTGGTCATGCTGTTCAGTCCCTTCGAACGCCGGACGCTCCCGGGTGGAGCGCCCCTTGTCAGCCAGGACCGAGTAGCCCGTACAAAATGTGACAGGCCGCTACGAGCGCGCGAGCTGACGGCGTACGAAACCCAGTTTGTCCGGGTTCACCACGACCCGCACCTGCGTGATCAGACCCTCCCGCAGATCGAACGCGACGACCCCGGCGAGTGTGTCGCCCGCCCACGCCGCCAGCCCGGTCGCACCGTTGACCTCGACCGCCGTGTAGTCCAGGCCCGCCGCGAACCGCTCGACGCCGCCCACCACGAGCCGGACGACCTTCTCCCGCCCCTCGACCGGCCGCCGGGCCGCCCTGACCTTGCCGCCACCGTCGCTCGACCAGGTCACATCGGCCGCCAGCAGCTTCTCCAGCCCGGCCAGATCGCCGTCCCGGGCCGCCGCGACGAAGGAGGCGACGAGCTCCTCCCGCCGCTCCGGCGGCGCCTCGAAACGCGCCTGCGGCTCACCCACCCGCCGGACCGCACGCCGGTACAGCTGGCGGCAGTTGGACTCGGAGAGGTCCAGGACCCCGGCGATCTCCCGGTGCCCGTACCCGAACGCCTCCCGCAGCACGTACACCGCCCTCCCCCACTGCCTCAAGGGCGTGGGAGGTGCCCCCAGGTCGGCGACAGCCGCTCCAGCAGGACCAGCAGCGCCATGGACACCGCCTCGCGCTGCTCGGCCGACTCCAGGGGGCCGAGCGTCCCGTCGGAGGTGACCACCGGCTCCGGCAGCCAGGTCCCGACGTAGCTCTCACGCCGGGCCCGGGCCGAGGTCAGCCGGTTGAGGCAGAGGTTGGTGACGACCTTGGCGAGCCAGGCGGCGGGATGCTCGATGCTCGCGCGGTCGGCTCCGCTGAAGCGCAGGTAGGCGTCCTGGACCGTGTCCTCGGCCTCCTCGGCGGAGCCGAGCATGCGGTAGGCCAGGCCGAACAGCCGGGGGCGGTGGCGCTCGAACTCGTCGGCGGTCGCACTCGTCATGCGGTTCACCCTGCCAGAAGGCCCCGGGCCCGGGGGTCCGGCGGCGGGCAAGGGCCGTCGTCACCGTCGCCGGACCCGTGCGCAGACCCTAAGAGGACTAGACCACTAAGGTCAATGGGTGCGTACCATTCGCGAGTTGGTGACATTCCCGGCACGCTCTGTGAGCCACTCCACACGATTCACCTGTATGGCCGTCGATCAGGCGTGGCACACTGGTTGCGTACCAGAAGCAGCGCACTCCGGGGTCGGTGAAAGTCCGAACCGGCGGTTACAGTCCGCGACCCGGTCGCCTCCAGCGGCCGGTTGACCAGGTGAAATTCCTGGACCGACGGTTAAAGTCCGGATGGGAGGCAGTGCGCGGCGGGCGGGCATTCGTGCGCGCCGCCGTACCGGTTCGTCCATGAGGCGAAGTCCGTCCGGCGTCGCCCCCGGTGTTTCTGCTCGTACATTCTGTCGTCATCGACAGCCCCGGAGTCCGTGCCCGAAGAGGCAGGAGGACCCGGGAAGTGTTCACCGGAATCGTCGAAGAGCTGGGCGAGATCACGGCCGTCGAGAACCTCGGCGATGCCTCCCGCTTCCGGCTGCGCGGCCCCGTCGTCACGGAAGGCGCGAAGCACGGCGACTCGATCGCCGTCAACGGCGTCTGTCTCACGGTCGTCGACCACGAGGGCGACGAGTTCACCGCCGACGTGATGGCCGAGACCCTGAACCGCTCCAGCCTGGGCGTCCTCACCGTCGGCTCCCGCGTCAACCTCGAACGCCCCATGGCCGTGGGCGAGCGCCTCGGCGGGCACATCGTGCAGGGTCACGTCGACGGGACCGGCGAGGTGCTCGAGCGCAAGCCGTCCGACAACTGGGAGATCGTGAAGATCTCGCTCCCCGCGGACCTCGCGCGCTACGTCGTCGAGAAGGGCTCCATCACCGTCGACGGCATCAGCCTCACCGTCGTCGACGCCGGACCCGACTACTTCACCATCAGCCTCATCCCCACCACCCTCGCCCTGACCACGCTCGGCCTCAAGCAGCCCGGGGACCCGGTCAACCTCGAGGTCGACGTCATCGCCAAGTACGTCGAGCGGCTGATGGGCAGTCAGGGGGCCGGTCGGTGAACTGGCTGAACTCCGAGGCGTTCGTGCTGTTCGACCAGCACATCCTGTGGTCGGACATGGTCGGCAACGTCTTCGGTCTGGCCGCCCTCGCCCTCGGCTGGCGCCGGTCCATCTGGAGCTGGCCCGTGCAGTTCCTGTCCGGCCTCGTCCTCTTCGGCGCCTTCTTCGGCCACCTGACCGGCAGCGCCGGCAAGCAGGCCGTCGTCATGGTCGTCGCCGGGTACGGCTGGTGGCAGTGGAACCGCCGCAAGGGCCAGTCCGAGGACGGCCAGATCACCCCGCGGTTCGCCACCTGGCGTGAGCGCGCGGCGATGACCGGTGCCGCCGCCATCGGCACGGTCGCCGTGGCCCTGCTCTTCAAGGCCTACCCGACCCTGTCCTGGGACCCCTGGCCGGATGCCTACATCTTCGTCGGCACCATCGTCGCCATGTACGCCCAGGCACGCGGCATGGTCGAGTTCTGGTTCGCCTGGCTGCTCGTCGACCTCGTCGGCGTGCCCCTGAACTTCGCCAACGGCTACGCCTTCTCCGGCTTCGTCTACGTCATCTACGGCGCACTCGTCCTGTGGGGCATGCGCGACTGGTGGCTGCGTTCCCGCAAGGCCCCGCAGCCCGTCATGGAAGGAGCGCCGGCATGACAGCGGCACCGATCCTGTACAGCACCGACGGTTTCGAGGACTTCTCGCTCGATCCCGTGGAGCAGGCCATCGCCGACATCGCGGCCGGCCGCCCCGTCGTGGTCGTCGACGACGAGGACCGGGAGAACGAGGGCGACCTCGTCATCGCCGCCGAGAAGGCGACCCCGGAGATCGTCGCCTTCATGATGAGCGAGTGCCGCGGCCTGATCTGCGCCCCCATGGAGGGCGACGAACTGGACCGGCTGCGCCTGCCGCAGATGGTCGACGACAACACCGAGTCGATGAAGACCGCGTTCACCGTCTCCGTGGACGCCTCCGCCGCTCACGGAGTGACCACCGGGATCTCCGCCTCCGACCGCGCCACCACGCTTCAACTGCTCGCGAGCGGTACGGCCGAGCCGGCGGAGCTGGTCCGCCCCGGCCACATCTTCCCCCTGCGCGCCAAGCCCGGCGGCGTGCTCGTCCGCAACGGCCACACCGAGGCCGCCGTCGACCTGGCCCGGCTCGCGGGGCTGCGCCCGGCCGGCGCCATCGTCGAGATCGCCGGCGAGGACGGCCAGATGCTGCGCCTGCCCGAGCTCCTCCCCTTCGCCCGCAAGCACGGCCTGACGATCATCTCCATCGAGGACCTGATCGCCTACCGCCGCAGCTCCGAGCCCACGGTCCGCCGCGAGGCGAAGACCCATCTGCCCACCGTCCACGGCACCTTCACCGCGTACGGCTACCGCTCCACCGTCGACGGCGTCGAGCACGTCGCCCTGGTGCACGGCGAGATCGGCGACGGCGAGGACGTCGTCGTCCGCGTCCACTCCGAGTGCCTCACCGGCGACGTCTTCCACTCCCTGCGCTGCGACTGCGGCCCCCAGCTGGACACCTCCCTGGAGCGCATCCAGGCCGAGGGCCGGGGAGTGGTGGTCTACCTGCGCGGACACGAGGGACGCGGCATCGGCCTGCTGTCCAAGCTGCGGGCCTACGAGCTCCAGGAGCAGGGCCACGACACCCTCGACGCCAACCTGGAGCTCGGCCTGCCCGCCGACGCCCGGGACTACGGCGCCGGCGCGCAGATCCTTCAGGACCTCGGCGTCCGCAGCGTCCGCCTGATGACCAACAACCCCGACAAGAGCGACGCCCTCGTGAGCCACGGCCTCAAGGTCACCGGCCGCGAGCCGATGCCCGTACAGGCGGGCGAGCACAACCTCCGCTACCTGCGCACCAAGCGGGACCGGATGGGACACGACCTGCCCTGGCTGGACACGACCCCCGTGTCCACCTGTGGCAACCAGTAGGAAACCAACGAGGAGAGACGTGAGCGGCAAGGGTGCACCGGAACTGTCCGTACGCAATGTCGGAGACCTGCGGGTCGCCGTCATCGCGGCACAGTGGCACGAGAAGGTGATGGACGGCCTGGTGAACGGCGCCCTGCGCGCACTGCACGACCTGGGGATCGACGAGCCGACCCTGCTCCGGGTCCCCGGCAGCTGGGAGCTCCCGGTGGTCGCCAAGGTCCTCGCGGGGCGAGGCTATGACGCGATCGTCGCCCTCGGCGTCGTCATCCGCGGCGGAACCCCCCACTTCGAGTACGTGTGCCAGGGCGTCACCCAGGGCCTGACCCAGGTCTCGGTCGACACCGGCGTCCCGGTCGGCTTCGGTGTGCTGACCTGCGACACCGAGGAGCAGGCCCTGGACCGGGCCGGCATCGAGGGCTCGAACGAGGACAAGGGGCACGAGGCGGTGACGGCGGCCGTGGCCACGGCCGCCACCCTCCGCTCAGTATCTGAACCATGGCGCTAGGCGGCCCGGCACACCGCGTAAAGTGGGCGCCACCATGTCCAAGAAGACGTTCGAGGAGCTCTTCACCGAGCTCCAGCACAAGGCCGCAAACGGCGACCCCGCCACCTCCCGCACCGCGGAGCTGGTCGGCAAGGGCGTCCATGCCATCGGCAAGAAGGTCGTCGAAGAGGCCGCCGAGGTCTGGATGGCCGCCGAGTACGAGGGCAAGGAGGCGGCCGCCGAGGAGATCTCGCAGCTGCTGTACCACGTCCAGGTGATGATGGTCGCCCGCGGGATCTCCCTGGACGACGTGTACGCCCACCTGTGAGCCGCACCCCTCAAGCCGCACCCGCTCCCGTAAGAAACCACGCAAAGGAAGCCGACCTCATGCTGCGCATCGCCGTCCCCAACAAGGGTTCCCTGTCCGGCCCTGCGGCGGAGATGCTGCATGAGGCCGGCTACCAGCAGCGCCGCGAGTCCAAGGAACTGCGGATCGTCGACCCGGAGAACGACGTCGAGTTCTTCTACCTCCGCCCCCGCGACATCGCGATCTACGTGTCCTCCGGGCAGCTGGACATCGGCATCACCGGCCGCGACCTGCTCATCGACTCGGGCGCCAACGCCGAGGAGATCCTCCCGCTCGGCTTTGCCCGCTCCACCTTCCGCTACGCCACCAAGCCGGGCACGGCGAATGGCGTCGAGGACCTGAACGGCATGACGGTGGCCACCTCCTACGAGGGCATCGTCGCCAAGCACCTCGCCGACAACGGCATCGACGCCTCCGTCGTCCACCTGGACGGCGCCGTCGAGACGGCCATCGAGCTCGGTGTCGCCGAGGTCATCGCGGACGTCGTCGAGACCGGCACCTCCCTGCGCAACGCGGGCCTGGAGGTCATCGGCGAGCCGATCATGAAGTCCGAGGCCGTCGTGATCCGCCGTACCGGCGAGAACGGCGAGGAGCCCAAGGTGCAGCAGTTCCTGCGCCGCCTCCAGGGCGTCCTGGTCGCCCGGACGTACGTGATGATGGACTACGACTGCCGGGTCGAGCAGCTGGAGAAGGCCGTCGCCCTCACGCCGGGCCTGGAGTCCCCGACCGTCTCCCCGCTGCACAACGAGGGCTGGGTCGCCGTCCGCGCGATGGTCCCGGCCAAGGAGGCGCAGCGGATCATGGACGACCTGTACGACATCGGCGCCCGGGCCATCCTGACCACGGCCATCCACGCCTGCCGTCTCTGAGGGACGCGAAAGAGATGTCCGAACTGCCCGCTCTCCCTGTCACATTCCGGCCAGGGCGCACCCGTGCCGTCCTGCTCACCGCCGGTGTCGCGATCTTCGTGGTCATCACGACGGTCGCGATGCTGCTGGAGCGGCTCGGCCCCGGCGAGCGCCTCAGCTTCGTCTTCACCGGAGCACTCCTGTTCGGTGTGCTGCTCGTGCTGTCCCGGCCGAAGGTCGTCGCCGACGAGTCCGGCGTCACCGTCGTCAACATCGCCAGCAGGCGGCACCTGGACTGGGCCGAGATCATCCAGGTGAACCTCCGTCCGGGCGACCCGTGGGTGTTCCTCAACCTCAGCGACGGCACCAGCCTGCCCGCGCTGGGCATCCAGCCGGGCATCGCCAAACAGCGTGCCATCGCCGACGCGCGCACCCTGAGGGCCCTCGCCGAGGCACGCTCCACGGCCCGCCCCGAGGCGGATCACGGCTGACCCCGAGCAAGATCAGGGTCGGCTCGGAGCAGAGTCAGGGCCTTCCACTCTGCCGCACGACCCCATGTCTTGATTAATCTGTTGGCGGAGGCGTTTTTCGCTGCGCCTCCGCCCCTGCGCGCCGCCCGGCGCACAGGGGTTCCTGCTACGCGAGGAGTGACCCTCTCCGGCGATGGACGGATCGTCCTGTAGTACCTGCGCCGCCCCCTGCCGACATACCGCGGACTGTGACCTCGCAGTCCGCGTGTACGCGGAGGCGGCGGCATCATGACCATCCCCCTGCTGCTCCTCGGAGCGGCTTTCCTGCTGATCCTGGCCAACGGCTTCTTCGTCGCGGCCGAGTTCGGCCTTGTCACGGTCGAGGCCACGGACGCCGAGAAGGCCGCCGCCGAGGGCGACCGACGAGCCCGTACGGTCGTCGAGTCCCTCAAGGAGCTGTCCTTCCAGCTCTCCGGCACCCAGCTCGGCATCACCATCACCTCCCTCGTCGTCGGCATGCTCGCCGAACCGGCGCTGGCGGAGCTGCTGCACGGCCCCATCACCGCCACCGGCATCCCCGAGGGAGCCGTCTCCGGCGTCTCCGTCGTCATCGGCATGCTGCTGGCGTCGGCCGTGCAGATGGTGATCGGCGAACTCGTGCCCAAGAACTGGGCCGTGTCCAGGCCCATGCAGGTCGCGCGCTTCGTCGCCGGCCCGCAGCACGCGTTCGCACGCCTGTTCCGCCCGGTGATCGCCGGCCTCAACGCGGTCGCCAACCGTCTCGTCCGCGCGCTGGGCATCGAGCCCACCGAGGAGCTGGCCTCCGCCCGCACCCCCGGCGAACTCGTCTCCCTGGCCCGGCACTCCGCACGGGCCGGCGCCCTGGAGCAGGACACCGCGGACCTCTTCGTCCGCACGCTGTCGCTCGCCGAGCTGACCGCGCAGCACGTCATGACCCCGCGCGTGAAGGTCAGCTCGCTGCAGTCGTCGGCGACCGCCGAGGACGTGGTCAACCTGACCCGCGCCACCGGCCTGTCCCGCTTCCCCGTCTACCGCGAGAAGATCGACGAGATCGTCGGCATGGTCCACCTCAAGGACGCGCTGGCCGTGCCCGTGCAGGATCGGTTGCGCACGCCCGTGGGGCGCATCGCGCGCCCGGCCCTGCTCGTGCCCGAGACCCTGCCGGTGCAGCCCCTGCTCACCCAGCTGCGCAACGAGCAGCCCATCGCCGTCGTCGTCGACGAGTACGGCGGCACGGCCGGCGTCGTCACCCTCGAGGACATCATCGAGGAACTCGTCGGCGAGGTCCGCGACGAGCACGACGGCCACGACCTGCCCGAACTCGCCACCGCCCCGCCCGAGGACGGCAGGCCCGCCTGGGAGGCCGACGGCAGCTGCCGCGTCGACATCCTCCAGCGCATAGGCCTCGACGTGCCCGAGGGGCCCTACGAAACCGTCGCCGGCCTGGTCGCCGACCTGCTCGGCCGGATCCCTGCCGTCGGCGACAAGGCCGAACTGCCCGGCTGGCGGCTGTCCGTCCGCCAGGTCGGCCACTACCGCGCCGAGCGGGTCCGCCTGGTGCGGACGGCCCTCGTGCCCGCCATGGCGGAAGCCGCCGCGTCCGTGGCGGAGGCCGGCCGATGAGCGTGCTCCAACTGCTGTTCGCCGCGCTGCTCGTGCTCGCCAACGGTTTCTTCGTCGGCGCCGAGTTCGCACTCGTCTCGGTACGCCGCAGCCAGATCGAACCGCTCGGCACCGCCCGGGCCCGGCAGGTCCTGTACGGTCTGGAACGGCTGCCGCAGATGATGGCGGCCGCCCAGTTCGGCATCACCGTCTGCTCGCTGACCCTGGGCGCGGTCGCCGAGCCGACGGTCGCGCGGCTGCTGGAGCCGGTCTTCGAGTGGATCCACCTGCCGCACGGCATGATCCACCCGCTCGGCTACGTCATCGCGCTCGCGGCGGTCGTCTTCTTCCATCTCGTCGTCGGCGAGATGCTCCCGAAGAACCTCGCGATGGCGGCCCCGGAGAAGGTCGCGCTGTGGCTCAGCCCGGGGCTGGTCGCCTTCGCCCGCCTCTGCAGGCCGATCACCGTCGCCCTCGGCGCGTGCGCCCGGGGCATCCTGCGGCTCTTCCGGGTCGAGCCCAAGGACGCGGTCGAGGCGGTCTTCACCAGCGAGCAGCTCAACCGGCTCGTGGAGGACTCCGGCCAGGCCGGTCTCCTCGACCCCGAGGAGCAGGAACGCCTGGGGGACGCGCTGGAGCTGGGTTCCCGCCCGGTGACGGACGTGCTCCTGGGGCGCGAGTCGCTGGTCACGGTCAGCCCCTCGGTCACCCCCGGCCAGATCGTCGAGCTCACCGCCCGCACGGGGTACTCCCGTTTCCCGGTGGCGGCGGAGAACGGCGCCTTCATGGGCTACCTGCACGTGAAGGACGTACTGGACCTGGAGGACTCGCAGCGGGCGGTACCGCAGCAGATCTGGCGGCCGATGACGACGCTCAGGCCGGAACTGCCGCTGGACGACGCCCTGACGGTGATGCGCCGGGCCGCCACGCATCTGGCCCAGGTGGCCGACGCGTCCGGCAAGGTGCTGGGCCTGGTCGCGCTGGAGGACGTACTGGAGCTGCTGGTCGGCGAGGTACGGGACCCGGCACACCGGGAACTGCCGGAGATCCGGGTGACGGAGCCGAGGGCCAGCGGGGAGCCGGAGGAGGCCCTGGCAAGCTGACCCTGAGGTGGAGGACCGCAGGATCCGTCACATGGCCGACGGATCCTGCGGCCCCCTCCCCGACAGCACCTCCCCATACGCCTGCATCAAGTCCGGCAACCGCAGAGTCGACAAGTCGTCCCGAGTCAGCATCCCCGGATAGGTCGACAACCGCAGATCCCGATACGCACAGCTCTTCTCGTACAGCGTCCGCAGGAACCGCCCGTTCCCCAGCTCGTCGATCCACCCCTGGTCGACCACATGCCCCGCGATCGACCGCAGCTCGTCCAGCGCCTCCTCGTCCCACACGTCCCCGTTCTCCGCGGCCAGCACCTCACCGATCGAGGTGAGTTCGAGCGGACGATAGGACGGAAAGTCGACCCGGGTCGTGAAGCGGGACGACAGACCGGGGTTCGCGGCGAGCAGCCGATCCATGCCCTCCGGATAGCCGGCCAGGATCACCACGAGGTGGTCGCGGTTGTCCTCCGCCCGCTTCAGCAGCACCTGGAGCGCCTCGTCGCCGTACGCGTCGCCCTTGCCGTAACCGGAGTTGGACAGCGAATAGGCCTCGTCGACGAACAACACGCCACCGAGCGCGGAGTCGATCAGTTCGTTGGCCTTCACGGCCGTCTGGCCGAGGTACTCACCGACCAGGTCGGCCCGCTGGGCCTCGACGAGGTGGTCGCCGCCGAGCAGCCCGAGGGCGTAGAAGACGCGGCCCAGGATGCGGGCCACCGTGGTCTTGCCGGTGCCGGAGGGGCCGGAGAAGACGAAGTGCCGCTTGGGCGGCTGGACCGGCAGGCCCTGCCCGGCCCGCAGCCGGGCCATGTTCAACTGCGCGGACAACGCCTTGACCTGGCGTTTCACCGGCTCGAGGCCCACCATGCGCTCGAGCTCGGCGAGTGCCTCCTCGAGCAGCGCGGGATCGGTGGGGCCGGCGGGCAGCGACTGCGTGGGGACGCTCTTCTCGCGTACCGCAGGGTCGGTCGCCGACGGCAGAGAACCGGTGGGCGGCTCGGGTTCCGAGAGCTTCAGGTCGCGTCCTTCGGTGCCGAAGAGCGGGTCGAGCCCGTCGGGGCCGTCCACGGCGTCCTGCCCCGCCCCGGCGAGCGCGATCGCCGCCAGGTCGGTCGAGTCGTCGTACCCGTCGCCCTCGGCGATCGCGGCGAGCCGGGCCGAGGTGTCCATGAAGGCGGGGTCGACCCGGTGCACGGCGCGGTACAACGGCAACGCCGCGGCACTGCGTCCCGTCCCCTCGTGGGCCCGCGCCAGCCAGTACCGCAGCTCCTTGCGCTGCGGCTGCTCGCTGCGGCAGCGCATCAGGGCCGCCGACAGCAGGGGCTCGGCCTGCCCGTACATCTCCAGCCGGACCCGCGCCATGCCGCCGAACAGACCCGCCTCGATGCCCAGCATGGGGTCGTCGAGCAGCGGGTCGGTGTGCCGGACCAACTGTTCCCAGTCCTTGACGAGATAGGCGCGGCAGGCGTGCAGGAAACGGACCTGGGGGTCGGCGTCCACGGGGGGCAGGCCCGCGAGGGCCCGGTCGAGTTCCGGGACGTGCCGGCCGTCCAGCCAGTGCGAGGCGTGCGCGAGGAGCAGGTCGCGCGGGCTCTCCAGCACCGGTTGCACCCACCAGCCCAGCCAGTACCAGGAGTTCAGGGTGCGCCGATGTCGGGTGCGCTGTTCGCCGAAGCGCTCCCGGTGCCGGAACATCCTGAGCAGCGCGGTCGTCGTGTCGACGCGCAGCGCGTGCAGTCCGAGCCAGCCGTCGGCCATTCCGGGATCGATCCGCACCGCGGTGCGGAACTCCTCCTCCGCCTGGGGATAGGCGCCCATCGTGTAGGCGTCCACACCTCGCAGCCAGGCGAGGTCGGCCGGGGCCTCGGGGCCCTGCGTGCCGAAGTCCATCACGTCCCCCACAAACCGTGCCCCCGTTTGGTTCGCCGGCGGGCCGGTGCCCGTCGGCCGCCTGGTCCAAGCGCTGTGCGGCGGACCGGAGTTGCAACGGTGCGCAGAGCAGCCGTCCGTAGGTCGCACCGAGGGCATCGTACCTGCGCGGGTGTCGCCCACCGAAGGGTGGCGCACAGGACGTTTGGCGAGGTGGGAGCATTCGGGCGGAGTCCGCGCGGTGACCGAGGGTGACTGAACAGTGTCACGGGGCGCTCGAAATGAGCGACGAAAACAGGGAAGAGGGCAGAACGAAGCCCCCGATCACGGGGGAACAACCGGGGGCTTCGCGTCTACAGGCGGCTCGAATGGCCGCACATTGAGAACGTAAGTCCTGTACGGCCCGTCGGTCAAGCCGAGTTGAAGCACTCCGAGAAGTTGTCCCGCAAGGCTCTTCACGAGTTCAGCACACTGCGGATGGTCCGTCACCGTGCGTGATGGTCTGGTCCGGTCCAACGGTCCCGGCAGGCCCGGGAGTGACCTCATATCCCTTCTCGCACTGACGTACCAATAGGTCGGCGAAGGGCCGCGAAGGGTCTTCGGCGAAGTGCCGTCGTTCCGCCCTGACCCACCCGGCCCAGAACTCCCGCTGTTCCTCCCCGTCCCGGGAGCGCCCGCGAGACCAGGACTCCTCGTCCGGCAGCTCCATCCACAGCAGGTGCGCCAGACAGGGGCGCAGCGCGCGGCGGCCCGCGCCGACTCCCTCCAGAAGGACCACCGCGGCCGGCGGCAGTGCGCGCGGCGCTCCGAAGCGGCGGCTGCGCCAGTCGTACGGCGTGTAGTGCGCGGTCTCGCCCCGGCGGAGCGGCTCGATCACCTGCTCCAGCAGCCGTCCGGTCCAGCCGAACAGCTCGTCGTGACTGGCGATGTCGTCGAGGCGGAGCACGGGCGCGCCGCCCAGCGCCCTGGCCAGCTGCCCGGCGAACGTGGACTTGCCGGACCCGGCGTGCCCGTCGACACCGACCAGGCGGACCGGGCCGCAGGACGGGGGCAGACGGCGGATCCGGGACGCGAGCTCTTGGATGACTGTTCCTGGGGAAGGGGGACGTTCTACCCGGACATTCTAGGTAGAGGGGCCCCTCGCACCCAGGTCATGCCAGTGGCCGAGACCAATATTGCCGGGCGCGCCACGGGTCGAGGTGCTGGCAGGAGCATGCGGGCTGCTCCATAGTTGGCCCACAGCCGTGCGTTGGACCCGCCCCGACTCGGACACCTTGGGGGTCACTGAGCCCATGAGCAGAGCCGAACAGCCGTCCCGCAGAAGCGTCCTGGCCGCCGCGGTCGCCGCCGCGGTGGCGGGCGGCGCGGGCCCGGCGGTCGCCGACGGCGCGAGCGGCGCCGCGACCGACGCCGGGGACCCCGCGCAGGCCCCGGCCCGCCCCGTGGACAACCGCTTCTGGACCACGTACACCGACTGGCGCGGCGGCACCGCGAAGGGCGCCCGGGCCGTCGCGGGCACCCGCCCGGGCGTCGTGATCGGTGCCCCCGCGGGCACCACCGACTACACCGACCCGCACACCGGCAAGACCGCCGCCTGGGAGTACGCGACCTGGACGTCCCCCGTCCACCGACTCGCCGTCCCCGCCACGGAGGCGATCGCCTCCTGGAACGCGCACACCCCGGCCGGCACCTGGCTCCAGGTCGAGCTCAAGGGCACCTACTCCGACGGCACGGCCACCCCTTGGTACGTGATGGGCCGCTGGGCGGCCGGTGACCAGGACATCAAGCGCACCTCGGTCGACGACCAGAGCGACGGCAAGAGCAGCGTCTGGACGGACACCCTGGCCGTCGACGACCCGGCCACGGGCCTGCGCCTGGCCTCGTACCGCCTCCGGCTCACCCTTTACCGCAGGCCTGGTACGAAGAGCACGCCCACGGTCTGGCGGCTCGGCGCGATGGGCTCCGCCATCCCCGACCGCTTCACCGTCCCGGCCTCCGCCCCCGGTCTCGCCCAGGAGCTGATCGTCCCGCGCTACTCGCAGGAGATCCACGTCGGCCGGTACCCGGAGTACGACAACGGCGGCGAGGCCTGGTGCAGCCCCACCTCCTCGCAGATGATCATCGAGTACTGGGGCGGCCGGCTCACCCGCGAGCAGCTGGCCTGGGTCGACCCGTCGTACGCCGACCCGCAGGTGTGCCACGCGGCCCGGTTCACCTACGACCACCAGTACGCGGGCTGCGGCAACTGGCCGTTCAACGCGGCCTACGCGGCCACCTTCAAGGGTCTCCAGGGCGTGGTCACCCGGCTCGGTTCCCTCACGGATCTCGAAACGCTGATCGCGGCGGGCATCCCGGCCATGACGTCCCAGTCCTTCCTCAAGGAGGAGCTCACGGGGGCGGGGTACGGCACCGCCGGGCACCTGATGACCGTCATCGGCTTCACCGCGGCAGGCGACGTGATCGCGGGCGACCCGGCGTCGCCGAGCAACGAGGCCGTGCGGCGCGTCTACAAGAGGCGCGAATGGGAGAACATCTGGCTCAGGACCAAGCGGTACAACGCCGACGGCAAGGTCGTCTCCGGCACCGGCGGCGTCTGCTACCTGTACTTCCCGGACCGCCCGACCGCGCCCCAGCGCAAGGCACTCGCGGCGGTGGGCGTGCGCTGAGCCGTACCGCGACGGCCCCCGGCACGCCGGGGGCCGTCGTCTGTGACCAACGTCTCCGCCGCCGTAGCCGCCGACGGTGGCAAGGTGGGCAGAACCGCAGGGGGAGTCCGCCGCACGTCCGACACCAGTGAGACGCCATGACCGCACAAGCAGCCACCGCCGCCCGCGCTCGTACCGGCGGCCCCCGGGAAGACGGCCCGAAGCTCCTCGAGCACGCCATGGGCTGGACCCTGGTCGTGGTGATCGCGATGCTCGTCACCCAGCTCGGCCTGCTGTGACCTGTCCCATACCCGACCTGCCATACTGCGGGTGTCCCGCCGCCCGTTGAGACCAGGGTCGAAATTGAATATCAGTCAACAGCGCGACGCCGCCCGCCCGCGGGCCCGCGGCACCGAGCGCTCGGTCGCACGCCGTGCCGAACTCATCGCCATCGGGCGGAAGTTGTTCGCCGACACGTCGTACGACGCACTTTCCATGGACGACATCGCCCGGCAGGCGCATGTCGCCAAAGGGCTGATCTACTACTACTTCCAGTCCAAGCGCGGCTACTACCTGGCCATCATCCAGGACTCCGTCGCCGACCTGGTCACCTACGCGGCGAGCGGCCTCGAACTGGAACCGGTGGACCGGGTCCACCGCACCATCGACAGCTACCTGCGCTACGCCGAGCACAACCAGGCCGCCTACCGCACCATCGTCAGCGGCGGCGTCGGCTTCGACACCGAGGTGCACGCCATCCGGGACGGGGTGCGCGAGGCGATCGTCGCGACCATAGCCGAGGGGGCGTACGGCCGCGGCGACATCGCCCCGCTGGCCCGCATGGGCCTGCTCGCCTGGGTGTGCAGCGTCGAGGGGGCCGCCCTCGACTGGATCGACCACCCCGAACTCTCCCGCGACACCATGCGCGAACTGCTGGTGAGGCTGCTCGGCGGCGCCATGCGCTCCATCGAGGAGATGGACCCCGCCTACCCGGCCCCGCGGCCGGCCCGCCGGGACCCCTGACGGGTCGGGGCGGAGGCTCGTGGTCCTCCGCCCTGGGTCCCCGGGCCCCAAGTTCCCTGTGGACCCGCCTAGTTGATCGCCTTGATCAGCTCACCGCCCGCGGTGTCCCCGCTCAGCTCCCAGAAGAAGGTGCCGCCGAGGCCCTGCTGGTTCTTGTACGTCATCTTCGTCGCGATGGTCGCGGGGGTGTCGTAACTCCACCAGTTGGTCCCGCACTTGGCGTACGCGGTGCCCGCGACCGTCCCCGTCGCCGGGCACTTCGTCTTCAGCACCTTGTAGTCCTCGATGCCCTGCTCGTACGTCCCCGCCGCCGGGCCCGTCGCGGTGCCGCCCGGCGCCGACTGCGTGACGCCGGTCCAGCCGCGGCCGTAGAAGCCGATGCCGAGCAGCAGCTTCGAGGCCGGGATGCCGAGGCCCTTGAGCTTCGCGATGGTCGCCGAGCTGTGGTAGCCCGCCTTCGGGATGCCGGAGTAGGAGTTCAGCGGCGAGTGCGGAGCCGTCGGCCCGGTCGCGTCCCAGGCGCCGAAGTAGTCGTACGTCATCGGGTTGTACCAGTTGACGTACTGCGCCGCGCCCGCGTAGTCCGCCGCGTCGATCTTGCCGCCGGGCGTGGCGTCGGCGGTGATCGCCGCGGTGACGAGCGCACTGCTTGTGAACTTCGCACGCAGTGCGGCCATCAGGTTCTTGAATGCGGCCCGTCCGCTGGTGTCACATGTGGCGCCGCAGGCGTTCGGGTACTCCCAGTCGATGTCGATGCCGTCGAAGACGTCGGCCCACTTGGAGTTCTCCACCAGGTCGTAGCAGGACCGCGCGAACGCGGCCGGGTTCTTCGCGGCCTCGCCGAAGCCGCTCGACCAGGTCCAGCCGCCGAAGGACCACAGGACCTTGAGGTTCGGGTGCTTCTTCTTCAGCTCGCGCAGCTGGTTGAAGGTGCCGCGCAGGGGCTGGTCCCAGGTGTCGGCGACGCCGTCGACGGACTCGGCCGCGGTGTACGTCCGGTCGGTCGCCGCGTAGGCGTCGCCCATCGCGCACTTGCCGCCGGTGACGTTGCCGAAGGCGTAGTTGATGTGGGTGAGTCTCGCCGCTGAGCCCGAGGTCTCGATGTTCTTCACGTAGTACTTGCGGTCGTAGGTGCCCCATTCGGTGAAGTAGCCGATCACCTTGGAACCGGCGGCCTTCGCTCGGGGCGCCGTGGGGGTGGCGGTGGCCGTGCCCGCGCCGGCGAGCAGCCCGGCGCCGAGGACGGCGCAGCACACGGCGGAGACGAGCGCCCGGAACCGGGCGCGGGGACGGTGGGGAATGAGCATCGGGTGTCTCCTCGTGGGGGAGAGGGGAACGCGCGCTGATTGGCATGAACGCGATGAAGCGGTGCGCCGAACAGTAGGAGGACTAGACCAGTACGTCAATGGTTCGGACCAGGTTCGGAAGCCGAGGAAATCCTCCGCAGGCAGGTTTCTTGAAGTAAGCGGTCGTTAACTGGTGACGGTGTGCCTCCGATCGGGCATACTCACAGCGCAGAGCCGCTGGTCAGCAGCTTCCGTGACCCGGGAGTGCGAGCATCGGCCGGCACCCAGTGAGACCCGGCGGAACCGCCCCCACCCAAGGCGCACGCCCCGCCGATCTGCCCGACAGGGAGGAGAGCGTCGCCATGCCCGACCGCGCCCCGCAGCCGGTGGACCGGCAATTGCCCACGGACGAGGCCCGGGACCTGATCTCGCTCGTCCGCGACATCGCCCAGCGTGAGATCGCTCCGAAGGCGGCCGAGGAGGAGGACGCCGGGCGCTTCCCGCGCGAGGTCTTCACCCTGCTCTCCGAGTCCGGCCTGCTCGGCCTGCCGTACGACTCCGAGTACGGCGGCGGCGACCAGCCGTACGAGGTCTACCTCCAGGTCCTCGAGGAGCTCGCCGCGGCTCGTCTCACCGTCGGCCTCGGCGTCAGCGTGCACACCCTGGCCTCCTACGCGCTCGCCACCTACGGCAGCAAGGAGCAGCAGGTCGAGCACCTGCCCGCGATCCTCGGCGGCGGTCTGCTCGGCGCGTACTGCCTCTCGGAACCGTCGTCGGGTTCGGATGCGGCCTCCTTGCGCACCAAGGCGGTGCGCGAGGGTGACGACTGGGTGATCACCGGCACCAAGGCCTGGATCACGCACGGCGGCATCGCCGACTTCTACACGGTCATGGCGCGTACGGGCGAGGAGGGTCCGCGCGGCATCACGGCGTTCCTGGTGCCCGGCGACGCTCAGGGCCTGAGCGCCGCGGCGCCGGAGAAGAAGATGGGCATGAAGGGCTCGCCGACCGCGCAGGTTCATTTCGACGGCGTGCGGGTCCCCGACGAGCGGCGCATCGGCGACGAGGGCCAGGGCTTCGCGATCGCCCTGTCCGCGCTCGACTCCGGGCGGCTCGGTATCGCGGCCTGCGCCGTCGGCGTGGCCCAGGCGGCGCTCGACGAGGCAGTGGGGTACGCGACCGGGCGGCAGCAGTTCGGGCGGCCGATCGCCGACTTCCAGGGTCTGCGTTTCATGCTCGCGGACATGGCGACCCAGATCGAGGCCGGCCGGGCGTTGTACCTGGCGGCCGCGCGGCTGCGGGACGCGGGCCGGCCGTTCGCCAAGCAGGCGGCCATGGCCAAGCTGCACTGCACCGACACGGCGATGAAGGTGACCACCGACGCCGTCCAGATCCTCGGCGGATACGGCTACACCGCGGACTTCCCGGCCGAGCGCTATATGCGCGAGGCCAAGGTCCTGCAGATCGTCGAGGGCACGAACCAGATCCAGCGGATGGTCATCGCCCGTCACCTCGCGGGTCCCGAGAGCCGCTGAACTGACCGCGCGTGACCAGGGGCGCCACGAGCCTGACCCACTCCGGGTCGTGGCGTCCAGGCAGTGTGCGGCCCCGGTCGGCCCAAGTGCGCAGCAGGTCGCGGTAGATGGGCGGATCCTGCGGCTGCGGCTGCGGCGGCGCAAGTGGAACCGGTCTTGCCGGTGTGGGGACGAACAGGCGGCGCTGCCGCCCGATCGCTGTATAGGTGGGGGGCATACCGGGACAACGCGGAGGACGGCGGACAGGTCACCGCTCCCGGGAATCGGGCGTGAGTTCGCGGAGGTCGGGACGGGGCCGACCCGCGACGACTGTCCGACGTACCGTCAATCCGTCTGACACACCAGCGATCCGGTGCCGACGGCCTGGCGGGGCGTCAAGTCCCGCTCGGCGCACTGAACCCGCACCACGGCAGCCTGCGAAAGCCATGGTGCAGGTCAGTCACGAAAGTGGAGTGAGGCCGCTCAGGCGGCCTGGCGCCGCATGACGGGCACCCGGATCGGGCGGGACCCCGGGCCGCCCACGTGCGAGAAGGGCTGCGTCCGCCAGTCGAGTCCCTGAGGGAGCGTCAACAGCAGGGCGGTGTCCTGCTCCTGGGGCTCCACCGACTCGTCGGCCGGACGGGCCTCGGACGCGGCGCGGCCGGTACCGGCGCAGACCGTGAGTCCGAACGGGTTCCACGGCGAGGCGCACAGCGCGTGCTCCGGCAGGGCCTCCTCGTCCGCGAGCAGGGCGATGGGCTGCGCGCAGTCCGGGCAGATCACCCGGTACATCTCGAAGGTGTCGTACGCGTCGGGTTCGTCGTCGTAGGCGTCGGGTTCGACGCCCTCCGGCTCGGGCTCGACGACAGGCTGGAGTCGCTTGGGTGCCGTGCGACCAGGGCGCTTGAGACTCTGCATTGGGTTCTCCCCCTCGTGCTGGGCCGTGAAGGCGCTGCGGCCTCGACCACAGCAAGCACTTCCCGCCCCGTCTCGGCGGTAATCACGGGAACATCACGGAGCCCGTTCGAGGGCTGTGGCGTTCGTCACATGCCGCCCGCAGGTGCCCGGCGCGGTCGCTTTGTCCCCCAAACGGCTCACAGGCGGCTCTCGGCCACATCACAAACCGGGTATGACCTGCGCCGCTCGGTATCCGAAGAGATCAAGGGCACTGTAGGTTCTTGCGCCATGGAGGAGCTGGACCGACAAATCGTGCAGCTGCTCGTCAAGGACGGGCGGATGAGCTATACAGACCTGGGCAAGGCCACGGGCCTGTCCACGTCGGCCGTGCACCAGCGGGTGCGCCGGCTGGAACAGCGTGGCGTCATCCGTGGCTACGCCGCGGTCGTCGACGCCGAGGCAGTCGGGCTGCCGCTGACCGCGTTCATCTCGGTGAAGCCGTTCGACCCCAGCGCCCCGGACGACATCGCGGACCGCCTGGCCGATGTCCCCGAGATCGAGGCCTGTCACAGCGTCGCGGGCGACGAGAACTACATCCTCAAGGTGCGCGTGGCCACCCCGCACGAACTGGAGGAGCTGCTGGCGCGGCTGCGCTCGCTCGCGGGGGTGTCCACGCGGACGACGGTCGTGCTGTCGACGCCGTACGAGGCGCGGCCGCCGCGCATCTGACCGACCTGCGTGCCGGGGGGCTCAGGCGAGGCGCGAGACTGTTGCCCATGAGTGAGCGCACCCCCGAGCCGAACACCGTCCTGCTGCGTCGCGGAGAAGTCCACAGTCCGGCCGACCCCTTCGCGACAGCGATGGTCGTCGAGCGCGGCCAGGTCGCCTGGGTCGGCTCAGAAGGCGCCGCCGACGCCTTCGCGGACGGCGTCGACGAGGTCATCGACCTGGACGGCGCCCTCGTCACCCCCGCGTTCACCGACGCCCATGTGCACACCACGTCGACGGGCCTCGCGCTCACCGGCCTCGATCTGTCCGACGCGCCCTCCCTGGAGGCGGCCCTGATCCTCGTACGGGACTTCGCCGCCGCCCGTCCGCACGACCGGGTTCTGCTCGGCCACGGGTGGGACGCCTCCCGCTGGCCCGGCGGCCGTCCCCCGACGCGCGCCGAACTCGACGAGGCGACGGACGGCCGCCCCCTCTACCTGAGCCGGATCGACGTCCACTCGGCGGTCGTCACGACGGCCCTGCTGGACATGAGCCCCGGCCTCGGCGTGACGGACGGCCCCCTCACCGCCGACGCCCATCACGCCGTACGCGCCGCCGCGTTCGCAGCCGTGACGCCGCACCAGCGCACCGAGGCCCAGCGCACCGCTCTCGCCCGCACCGCCTCCCTCGGCATCGGCACGGTCCATGAGTGCGCGGGGCCGGAGATCTCCTCCGAGGACGACTTCACCGGCCTCCTGAAGCTCGCCTCCGAGCAGGCCGGCCCGCGGGTCGTCGGCTACTGGGCCGAGCAGGACGTCCCCAAGGCGCGCGAGCTGGGCGCGATCGGCGCCGCCGGCGATCTGTTCGCCGACGGTGCCCTCGGCTCGCACACCGCCTGCCTGCACCAGCCGTACGCCGACGCCGACCACACGGGCACCGCCTACCTGGACGCGGCCGCCGTGGCCGCCCACGTCATCGCCTGCACCGAGGCGGGCCTTCAGGCGGGTTTCCACGCGATCGGCGACGCCGCCGTGAGCGCCGTCGTCGAGGGCGTGCGCGCCGCCGCCGAGAAGCTCGGCCTCGCCCGTGTCCGGGCCGCCCGCCATCGCGTCGAGCATGCCGAGATGCTCACGCCCGAGACGATCGCGGCCTTCGCCGAACTCGGCCTCACCGCGTCCGTCCAGCCCGCCTTCGACGCCCTGTGGGGCGGCGAGGACGGTATGTACGCCGCGCGCCTGGGCGCCGACCGGGCCCGCACCCTGAACCCCTTCGCCGCCCTGCTGCGAGCCGGTGTCCCGCTCGCCTTCGGCTCGGACAGTCCGGTCACTCCCCTGGACCCCTGGGGCGCGGTCCGCGCGGCCGCCTTCCACCGCACCCCGGAACACCGGATCTCCGTACGGGCCGCGTTCACCGCGCACACGCGCGGCGGCTGGCGGGCGATCGGGCGGGACGACGCGGGGGCCCTGGTGCCCGGCGCGCCCGCGGACTACGCCGTGTGGCGCACCGAAGCGCTGGTGGTCCAGGCCCCCGACGACCGGGTCGCCCGCTGGTCGACCGACCCCCGCTCCGGCACGCCCGGTCTGCCCGACCTCACTCCGGGCCGTGACCTGCCCGTCTGCCTGCGTACCGTGGTGGGCGGACGGACGGTTTTCGTACGGCCGGGCGAGTGATCTCCCGGGGTGGCGGAGCGCCGATCGGCCGCCCCCGGCGCGTCGCGCGACCTGCGTATCCTCCGCACTGACCAGGGCATTGACCGAAAACCCGCAGGTCGAACGGCTGTTGACAGTCGATGGCAGCGGGCCGGTAGGTTCGGCCGAGTCCACCACCGGACGCCCGACCGGGGAACGTCCACGACTCGTCGCGGAGCCGCTGGGTCAGGGACGGTGTGCCGCACCGGGGCACCGCCACTGGGAGCCAGGCTCAGCGCCCGTGCCAGGGCGAGGGAACGTTCCGGCCGGTCGGGGAGGTGTGACCCGGGTGGGGCCCGGGCGCTCAGTAGACAACGGCTTTCGGTCGACTCGCAGCCAGCGGGTCCCAGGTCGGCCCGAAGGGCGCCGGGCCCCCATCCGCAGAACGCGAGGTGAACGCCCGGCGGCCGAAAATCGCACACTTACCCCGCTCTTGTGGAAACGACACCACCATACGAACGTCTTGTCACGTCATCGCAGGCGGCGGCCACTATGGTGGACCTCTGCGTATGGACATGAAGGGGCAGCAGTGAACGACGGCGACGGGACCCTCGCGGCACAGGATCGGGGGAGACAGTTCGGCCCGCTCGGCACGGCGTTGGTGATCATTCCGACCTACAACGAGGCGGAGAACATCAAGGCGATCGTCGGCCGGGTGCGCAAGGCCGTCCCCGAGGCGCACGTGCTCGTCGCCGACGACAACAGCCCGGACGGCACGGGCAAGCTCGCCGACGAACTCGCCGCCGAGGACGACCACGTCCAGGTCCTGCACCGCAAGGGCAAGGAAGGCCTGGGCGCCGCCTACCTGGCGGGCTTCCGCTGGGGCATGGAGAAGGGATACGGCGTCCTGATCGAGATGGACGCCGACGGCTCCCACCAGCCCGAGGAACTGCCCCGCCTGCTGACCGCCCTCAAAGGCGCCGACCTGGTCCTGGGCTCCCGCTGGGTGCCCGGCGGCCGGGTCGTGAACTGGCCGAAGTCCCGCGAGTTCATCTCCCGTGGCGGCAGCCTGTACTCGCGCCTCGCCCTGGACCTGCCGCTGCGCGACATCACCGGCGGCTACCGTGCCTTCCGCCGCGAGACCCTGGAGGGCCTCGGCCTCGAAGAGGTGGCCTCCCAGGGCTACTGCTTCCAGGTCGACCTCGCCCGCCGCGCCGTCAAGGCCGGCTACCACGTCGTCGAGGTGCCCATCACCTTCGTCGAGCGGGAACACGGCGACTCCAAGATGAGCCGTGACATCCTCGTCGAGGCGCTGTGGCGGGTCACGACGTGGGGCGTGGGCGAGCGGGTCGGCAAGATCGTCGGCCGGGGCAAGCCCTCGCAGCCGTAGGAACACCGCCGCACAGAAACGGTTGATCTCCCACCGCAGAGAAACGGTTGATCTCCGCTTATCCCGTACTGAGCCGTGCCCAGGCACACTGGATGCATGACGACTGGCGCTCCGACACCCACGTACCCCGCCCGGCCCCGGCGCTCCCGGCTGCGCACGTTCCTGCCGCTGGGCATCGCCGCCTGGCTGGTGCTGGAGATCTGGCTGCTGACCGTGGTCGCGGGCGCGGCGAGCGGGTTCACGGTGTTCCTGCTGCTGCTCGCCGGTTTCGTGCTCGGCTCGGTGGTCATCAAGCGGGCGGGCCGGCGCGCCTTCCAGAACCTGAACGAGGCGCTGCAGCGGGGCGGGACCCCGAGTTCGAACGGCGGCGGCAACGGCCTGATGATGCTCGGCGGCCTGCTCCTGATGATCCCCGGCATGATCTCGGACGCGGTGGGTCTGCTCCTGCTGATCCCGCCGGTCCAGAAGGTCCTCAGCAACTACGCCGAGCGCACTGTCGAGCGCAAGCTGCGCGAGGCCGCCCCGGGCACCCTGGGCGACGCCTTCCAGCAGGCCCGTATGCACCGCCCCGACGGCAAGGTGGTTCCGGGGGAGGTCATCCGGGACGAACCGGGCGACACCCCGCAGGACCCGCGCCCGCCGCTGACGCGCTGAGCGGCTCCAGGGGGTGGGCCGGGCGAGCCGCTCTGCCGCAAAACGAAAACCGCGGGCGCCGTACGTCGACTTCACGTACGGCGCCCGCGGTTACTCGCGTGCTGTGTAAGTCCGCTCCCGGTCCCGCTGGACTACGCCGACTTTCGGCTGTCCCTCGGGTGGACCGCGATGTTCATCGCGCCGGAGCGGAGAACGGCCAGGCGCTCCTCGAGGACCTCTTCGAGTTCCTCGCGGGTACGCCGCTCCATCAGCATGTCCCAATGCGTACGCGCGGGCTTGGCCTTCTTCTCTTCAGGGCCGTCGCCGTCCACGAGGAGTGCCTGGGCCCCGCAGACCTTGCACTCCCACTCCGGCGGGATCTCCGCCTCGACCGAGAAGGGCATCTCGAAGCGGTGCCCCTTCTCGCATGCGTACTCCACGGCCTGGCGTGGGGCCAGGTCGATGCCGCGGTCCGTCTCGTAGCTGGTCACCACGAGGCGCGTGCCGCGAAGAGCTCGCTCACTCATGAATCGTGCCTCCCGGGCTTGTCGCCCACAGGACAGGTGTCGCTGTCGTCGTCATCCGGTCAACGTCCGGTCGGCGGTAAAGATTCCCGTTCCGTGTCCCGTTCCGGGTCATGCGTCGCCGTCGTAGCCGCCCCTTGTTGTACCCACCAGTGCCCGGTTTGTCACATCTGCTAGCAGATGTCACCCAGCGTTTCGGCTTCTTTGACGCGCAGTAACGGTACGCCTGGCAGGCCAAACGCGTACACTACAGCGCTTTCGTGTTGAACGCTAAATCCTTTCGGGAACCGGGTTCCCCGCCGCACCGATGGCCCGCCGTACCGGAACCCGTGCCAGCAGCACGAATCCGATGACGAAGAAGACCACCAGCGAGATGATCGCGTCCCGGTAACTTCCGGTCACCTGGTAGGTGAGCCCGAACAGCAGCGGGCCCAGCCAGCTCATGCCGCGGTCGCTCATCTCGTACGCCGAGAAGTATTCGGCCTCCTTGCCGGGCGGGACGAGATGCGAGAACAGCGAGCGGGACAGCGCCTGGCTGCCGCCGAGGACGAGTCCGATCCCGGCGGCCAGCACGAAGAACCACGCCGGGGCGCCCGCGGGCAGGAAGTAGCCCGCGCCCAGCGTCACCGTCCAGGCGATCAGTGAGCCGAGGATCGTGCGCTTCGCCCCGTACCTCCGGGCCAGCCGGCCCATCCCCAATGCCCCCGCCACCGCCAGCACCTGGACCAGCAGCACGGCTCCGATGAGCGTCGACTGCCCGAGTCCCAGCTCCTCGGAGCCGTAGATCGAGGCCTGGGAGATCACGGTCTGGATGCCGTCGTTGTAGATGAGGTACGCCAGCAGGAAGGCGAGCGTCAGGGGGTGACGGCGCATGTCGCGGACGGTCGCGGCGAGCTGACGGAAGCCGAGAGCCGCCGGCTTCGCCGCCTCCTTCGCGTCCCCCTCGGCGCAGTGGCGGTCGCGCAGCCGTCGTAGGGGGACGAGGGCGAAGGCGCCCCACCACAGGCCGGCGGACGCCAGGCAGATGCGGACCGCCGCGCTCTCCGAGAGGCCGAAGGAGTCGTGACCGGTGTAGAGGACGAGATTCACGACCAGCATCAGCGAGCCCGCCGCGTATCCGAAGGCCCAGCCCCGGGAGGAGACCGCGTCGCGCTCCTCGGGCGGGGCGATCTGCGGCAGATACGAGTTGTAGAGCATCATCGCCACGGACTGCGCGGCATTCGCGACGATCAGCAGGACGCCACCGAGCAGATAGCGGTCGCCGTCGAGGAAGAACATGGCCGTCGTCGCCGCGGCTCCCGTGTAGGCGGCGGCCGCCAGGAGGGGCTTCTTGCGGCCCGTGCGGTCGGCGGCGGCGCCGACCAGGGGCATCAGCAGCACGGCCACGATCACCGACAGGGACACCGAGTAGGCGAAGAAGGACCCGGCGCGCACCGGGATCCCGAGAGGGTGCACGAAGCCGTCGGCGTCCGCCGCCGAGTCGGCGACCGACGTCAGATAAGGACCCAGGAACACGGTGAGCACGCTGGTCGAGTAGACGGAGCAGGCCCAGTCGTAGAAGTACCAGCCGCGCTGTTCGCGCCGCCGTTCGGCGGCCTCGGCCGCTTCCGTCCGCACGGTGCCGGTGCCCACCCGTGCCCTCGCTTCCCCGTGAGAGGTGCCGCGCGAAGGCATCCGGCCCCTGGGGGTTCAGACCCAGACGCCCCGGTCCTCCATGACCTTGCGCAGCGTGTCGATGTGATCGGTCATGATGCCATCGACTCCCAGGTCCAGGAGCCGGTGCATGCTCTCCGGCTCGTTGACCGTCCACACGTGGACCTGCAGCCCGCGCGCGTGTGCGGTGCGGAGGAAACGGTGGTCCACCACCTGGATGCCGGACTGGACCTCGGGCACCTGCGCGGCCACCGCGGAGCGGCGCACCACCGCCGGCAGGCCCCAGGAGCGCAGCCGCAGATTGAGCACACCACGGGTGCCGTACGACGTCGCCAGGCGCGGCCCGGCCAGCCGCTGGGCGCGGACCACCCGGGCCTCGGCGAACGAGCCGACGCAGATCCGGTCCCAGGAGTTCGTGCGCTCGATCAGCTCCAGGAGGGGCAGCAGCGCCGACTCCGCCTTGACGTCGATGTTCCAGCGGGCCTCCGGGAAGGCCTCCAGGAGCTCTTCCAAGAGGGGAACCGGTTCCTTGCCCGCCACGCGCGCGTGCCGTACGTCCTTCCACATCAGATCCGCGATCCGGCCCGCCCCGTCGGTCACCCGGTCCAGGGTCGCGTCGTGGAAGGCGACGAGCTTGCCGTCCGCCGTGGCGTGGACGTCGGTCTCCAAGTAGCGGTAGCCCGCCTCGACCGCGCGCCGGAACTGCAGCTCGGTGTTCTCCAGGCCCTCGGCCGTACCGCCGCGATGGGCGAAGGGGATCGGGCCGGGATGGTCGAGATAGGGGTGGCGTATCCGCGTGCTCACGGTCGAAGTATCGCTCGCCGGGGTTGCCCGGTGGCAACGGCCGCGCTGCCGTCGGGTGCCGAAGGGAGGGCGAACACGCGCAGGAAGATCTGGGCGAGCGGTCCGATGGACACCGCGTACAGGAGGGTGCCGACCCCGATGGTGCCGCCCAGGGCGAAGCCGGTCGCCACGACCGCCACCTCGACCGCCGTCCGCATCAGGCGGATCGAACGGCCGGTGCGCTGGTGCAGTCCGGTCATCAGGCCGTCCCGGGGGCCCGGTCCGAAACGGGCGGCGATGTAGAGGCCGGTGGCCACGCCGTTGAGCAGGATGCCGGCGACAAGAAGAGGAATCCGTACGGCGAGCGTGCCCGTCTCGGGGACCGCGGCGAGCGTGGCGTCCATGGCGATACCGACCACGAAGACGTTGGAGACCGTACCGAGGCCGGGGCGCTGACGCAGCGGGATCCACAGGAGCAGCACCGCCGCGCCCACGACGATCGACACGACGCCGATCGTCAGACCGGTCAGTTCGGCGAGGCCTTGGTGCAGTACGCCCCACGGTTCCAGGCCGAGGCCCGCCTCGACGAGGAGGGCGGAGCTGGCTCCGTACAGTGCGAGACCGGCGTACAGCTGGATCAACCGCCGTCCCAGACGGCTCTTCGTGGACAAGACATGCCCCCCTGGTGGTAGTGGCCTGACGCGTGTCACCCTGGGGCTTGGGTGGAAACGTCATCCATGGCCAATCCGGGGAAGGTGGACTGATTTCCATGGCGCAGTGGACCTCGGCAGTGGGTGCCGCACAACTCGCCCGGCTGCTCAACTCCCAGCAGGACCGCCCGGCGGGCCCGGGCACACGCCGTCCGCCCGCCTACCGTGCGCTCGCCGACGGCATCCGGCTGCTGGTGCTCGAAGGGCGCGTGCCGGTGGCCGCCCGGCTGCCCGCCGAACGCGAACTGGCCCTGTCCCTCTCCGTCAGTCGCACCACGGTCGCCGCCGCCTACGAGGCACTGCGCGCCGAGGGGTTCCTGGAGTCCAGACGCGGAGCCGGGAGCTGGACGGCGGTGCCGGCCGGGAACCCGCTGCCCGCCCGCGGTCTCGAACCCCTGCCGCCCGAGGCCCTCGGTTCGATGATCGACCTGGGCTGCGCGGCGCTCCCCGCGCCCGAGCCGTGGCTGACCCGAGCGGTCCAGGGCGCCCTGGAGGAGCTGCCGCCGTACGCCCACACACACGGCGACTATCCGGCCGGCCTGCCCGCGCTGCGCTCGATGATCGCCGAACGCTACACCGCGCGCGGGATACCGACGATGCCCGAGCAGATCATGGTGACGACGGGCGCGATGGGCGCGATCGACGCGATCTGTCATCTCTTCGCGGGGCGGGGTGAGCGGATCGCGGTCGAGTCGCCCTCGTACGCCAACATCCTCCAGCTGATGCGGGAGGCCGGCGCCCGGCTCGTGCCCGTCGCCATGGCCGAGGGCCTCACCGGCTGGGACATGGACCGCTGGCGGCAGGTGCTGCGGGACGCCGCGCCCCGGATGGCGTACGTCGTCGCCGACTTCCACAACCCCACCGGCGCGCTCGCCGACGACGACCAGCGGCGGCGGCTGGTGGAGGCGGCGCGGTCGGCGGGGACCGTGCTCGTGGTCGACGAGACGATGAGCGAGCTGCACCTCGACGAGGACCTCGAGATGCCGCGGCGCGTGTGCGCCTTCGATCCGGCCGGGTCGACGGTCATCACGGTCGGGTCGGCCAGCAAGGCGTTCTGGGCGGGGCTGCGCATCGGGTGGGTGCGGGCGGCGCCGGATGTGATCCGCAGCCTGGTCGCGGCGCGGGCCTACGCGGATCTGGGCACGCCGGTGCTGGAGCAGTTGGCCGTGAACTGGCTGTTCAGCACGGGGGGTTGGGAGCAGGCCGTGGGGCTGCGGCGCGATCAGGGGCGGGAGAACCGGGACGCGTTGGTGGCGGCTCTACGGCGGGAACTGCCGACGTGGGAGTTCGAGGTGCCGAAGGGCGGGTTGACGCTGTGGGTGCGGGCAGGGGGGCTTTCGGGCTCGCGGCTTGCGGAGGTGGGGGAGCGGGTCGGGGTGCGGGTGCCGTCGGGGCCGCGGTTCGGGGTGGACGGGGCGTTCGAGGGGTATGTGCGGTTGCCGTTCACCGTGGGAGGTGCGGTGGCGGAGGAAGCGGCTGCTCGGTTGGCCGGCGCGGTGCGGCTTGTGGAGAGCGGGTCCGGGGGCGGGGAGACGCCTCGTACGTTCGTTGCGTGAAAGCGGCGCCCGCGGGCCGGCCCTAGGGAGAGGCGCTCTCCGCCACCACGGCCTCCGAAGGCACCGGCTGCGTCTCCATCGGCTCCATTTCCACCGGCTGCGCCTTCACCAGCCCCGCCTCCACCGGCCCCGTTTCCACCAGATCCGCCTTCACCAGTCCCGCTTCCACCAGACCCGCTTCCACCGGCCCCGTTTCCACCAGATCCGCCTTCACCAGACCCGCTTCCACCGGCCCCGCCTCCACCTGCTCCCCGTCCGCCGGCATCGTCCGCTCCGGCAGCAGCGCCAGCACCGCCTGCCGGTCCGCCTCGCTCGTCGCGTCGTCGTAGGGGTCGGGTGTCGCCGGGACCTGGAGGCGGTGGACCGGCCCCGTGCCCAGGCGGGCGTAGCCGCGGCCGGGCGGGACCTGGGCGATCGGGGTGGTGTGCGGGGGCGCGCCCAGGACCGTTTCCAGTTGCCCGGCCGTGGCCGGGCCGAGGACGACACGCGCGCGCGTGTGCTGTCGTACGGCCTCGCTCAGGGCGTCCGCGCTGTCGAACTGCTCGGCCACGACCACGGTCACGTTCACCGCGCGGCCGTGCCGCAGCGGCACCTGGAGCAGGGACTGGGGATCCTTGCGGCCGTCGGCCGCGGCGAGGTGGACGAAGGCGCTCGGGCGGTCCAGGAGGAGCCACAGGGGGCGCTTGGTGTCCTCGGGCGGCGGGTGACCCGCCTGCCGGGTCTGGTTGACCGCGATGAGCCGGCGCTCCGTCTCGGTGGCCGCCCACTCGAGGCTCGCCAGAGCCCCGGCCAGGCCGCACTCCACCGCCAGGACGCCGTCCCGGCCGGTCAGGCACGCGTACTCGCCGGTGCCGCCGCCCTCGACGATCACGATGTCGCCGTACCGCAGGGCCTGGAGGGCGATGGAGCGCAGCAGGGTCGAGGTGCCGCTGCCGGCCTGGCCCATGACCAGGAGGTGCGGCTCGGTGGAGCGGATGCCCGTGCGCCAGACGACCGGCGGCATGTCCCGCTGTTCCTCGCCGTGGGTGAGGGGAAGCGTGCGCTGGACCTCGGTGGGGTCGGTGAAGCCGAGGACCGTCTCGCCGGGGGCCGTGACGAAGCGCTGGGCGGCGATGTCGGTGGGCAGCGGCGGCAGCACGGTGACCGTGAGCTCGTTGCCCTCCTCGTCCCAGGCGAAGTGGTACTCGCGGCCGCGGCCCGACTTCGAGTGCAGCAGCTGCTCGATCCGGGTGCGGGAGTCGGCCTCGCCGTCGGTGAAGTACGCCGGGTAGCGGACCACGAGATGCGTGATGCGGCCCGTCTCGTCGAACTCGTGGACGGGGAAGGCCTTGTCCCACCCCCCGCCGTGGGAGTAGAGGGGAGCCGGATCCTCGGCGGCCGAGAAGTACGGCACCAGCGCCTCGTACAGCGATTGCAGGCGCTGCGCCTGCGACTCGTCCGGTCCGTCCGGTTTCGCCTGCTTGCCGTCCCGCCCCTGCCAGGCTGCCGCCGCCATCAGGGTGATGACGGCGAGCAGCGGGCCGTACGGAACGAGCGCCACGATCAGGATCACCGAGGCCACCAGGAACAGCAGCGCCCCGCGCTTGTCCTTGGGGGTGTCGGCCCACTTGCGCCGCCCGGCCGAGGCCAGTCGGCGCAGACCGCGGGTGATCGTGATCAGCGGCTGGAGAACGTCGGTGGCGCTGTCGGCCGCCGTCCGGGCCAGCTCCCGGCTCCGGGCGATCTGCGCGCTGCCTGTGCTCAGGATGCGGGGGAGGGGGCGCCGGGCCACTGCTGTCTCCTGAAGGTGCGTACGGGCGGGAGGAACGGCGTCAGAACTTGATGCCGCCGATGAGGCTCGCCAGGCTCTCGCCGCCGGCCTTGATGCTCGGCGCGATGGCCGTACTGGCCAGGTAGAAGCCGAACAAGGCGCAGATCAGGGCGTGCGACGCCTTCAGGCCGTCCTTGCGGAAGAAGATGAAGACGACGATGCCGAGCAGAACGACGCCTGAGATGGAGAGGATCATGTGAGTGCTCCTGGTTCGTGGGGACAGTCACGATGAGTACTTCCAGGCTCACAGGATGTATCCATACTATTAAAGGTGCAACTGGGTGAAATTCGGATTATTTCCCTCGATTGGCGGAGCTCTCCTGGGCGGGTCGGACTGGGCTCTTGCCTCCGACCGGGTCCGTGGTGATCTTTACCTCCGGCAGATCGGGTCATGTGCGGCGCGAGCCAGTACGCTGGCGATTCACCTGAACGGTTGTACTGAGAGGCGGTCCACTCCATGAGTGAAGCCCCCGACCCCGAGGTCGTGGAGCTGGCGACCAAGATCTTCGATCTGGCCCGGCAGGGACAGACGGAGGCGCTCGTGGCGTACGTCGACGCGGGTGTCCCGGCCAACCTCACCAACGACCGCGGCGACTGTCTGGTGATGCTCGCCGCCTACCACGGCCACGCCGAGGCGGTGCGTGCCCTGCTCGCCCGGGGCGCCGAGGCCGACCGTGTCAACGACCGAGGCCAGACGCCACTCGCCGGGGCCGTCTTCAAGGGTGAGGAAGAAGTGATCAAGGCCCTCCTGGAGGGCGGGGCCGACCCGGCCGCCGGCACGCCGTCGGCCGTCGACACGGCTCGGATGTTCGGCAAGACACCGTTGCTCGAATTGTTCGGCGCACCCTGATACGCATGTCCTGAACAGGGCAAACACAGAAAACGGGGGAGGCGGTAACCGGCCGCCGAAATTTCGGTCGCGGTAGATGTAACTGCCGAGTCATCATGACGTCGTGATTCACGGACGCGATGGCGGGGCAGGTGATGCCGCACCGCGCGGGCCGTGACGGTCCGCATGGGCCACCGACGAGAGGCAGAGGAAGATGGCTTACAGCAAGCAGGAAACGGCGGGCGCCCCGACGCGTTGTCACGCGGCCAGGTAATGCACGTCCCCGGTTGCGTCGACGCTTGATGTGAGGCTGTTTCCCATGTTCGATCCGGTCATAGCGCCCAGCGGTACGCTGCTCGGCCTGCTCCAGCGGGGCCGCGGCGACGGCACTCTGCACGCGCTCACCGCCCCGCGCGGCGAAGCGCTCGCGGCACTGAACCACTGCGTGCTGCGCGACCCCCGCCACGACTGGCAGGTGGAGAACCGCTCTCTGTACTACGCCCGTCTCTACCTCGACCTGAACGGCGAGCTGGACGAGATCGAGGCACACCTCTTCGACGTCGAGGACGCCCTCGACACCGAGGAGTCACGCACCGGGCTGGCCCTCGCCGTCCTCGGTCACCTCGCCTCCTACGGCAGGCGGGACGCGCTCGAACTGCTGCGCCGGTACGCCGCCCACGGCTCCAACTGGGCCTGGGCCCTGGACGAGCTGGCGCTGCGTGACGACGACGCCGGGCTGCGTGCCCTCGCGGCGCCCGTCCTGGCGCGCTTCTCCACCGACGCCGAGGGGGAGGCCGAACTGGCCGCCGTCGTGCGCGACGCCTTCGAACCGAGGCCCTGGCGGCTGTGGGCGGAGGATCCGCGCGAATCCATCGCCACGCGCGTGCGTGCGGCCCACGAAGCCGGCTGTTTCGACCGCTGGCAACGGCAGATGCGACCGAGCGGGCCCCGCCCGGGATGGAGCGTGCAGGCCGTCTTCGAATGGGCCCAGCAGGGCATCGAACGCGGCGCCGCGCTCCATGTCCCCGCCGCCCGCTGTCTCAGCGCCGTCGCGGGCCCCGAGGACCGGACGGAGATCGTCCAGGCCGCCAAGGACGGCTCCGACGGCGCCCGCTGCACCGCCTTGCGCTATCTCGCCGACAGCAACGATCCGGATGCCCTCGACCTCATCGAGGTCGCCGTGGCCACCGGTTCGGCGGTCGTCGTGGAAGCCGCCTTGGACGCCTTCGAACGCATGCGCGGTGTCGCCGCCGTCAACCGGGCGCGCGTCTGGGCCCGACGGCCCGATCCCCTCGGCGCCGCCGCCGGACGCATGCTCGCCTGCCGGGGCGGAGCGCAGGACAGCGACCACGTCCTCGCGGCGCTCCGGGAGGCCGTACGGGGCGAGGGCCCCGACGCGCCGACCCTGTGGACCCTCGTCGACGGCGCCGGACGGCTCGGCATCGCCTGCGCGGCCCCCGTACTCCGGCACATCTACCGCGAGACCGCCTCCTCCCACCTACGCGGCCGGGCCGCCCGCGCCCTCGCCGCCACCGACCCCTCCTTCGCCACCGGGTTCGCCGTCGAGTGCCTCTGGGACTGCGAGGAGACCACCCGCGAGATCGCCGCCCGGCACGCCGAGACCGGTGACGCCCGGGTCGTGGAGCGGCTGCGCCGGCTCGCCGCCGATCCGGCCGAGGAGGACGAGGTCCAGACAGCCGTACGCAGCCGGATCGGACCGGACGCGGCAGCCATGTGAAAACCGGCCTCCGGAGCGCCCGTCGGACGAACGCGCCGGGCACGGGTCCGCCCACTGGGTGAACTCGGGGTGACCCGCGGGTCAGTCGGGCATGGACACGGTCTGACCTGCTCGGGTGTGCAGCGGAACGCTCACGGGACGTTCCTCCGCCGGAAAGATCCTCGTTGACGCGGCCACGTCCGGTAAGGCGACAACACGGGTATGCGTGTCGTCATCGTGACCGAATCCTTTCCCCCCGATGTGAACGGCGTGGCCCACTGCGCGCTCCAGACCGCCCGGCACCTCGTAGATCGCGGTCACTCTCCGCTCGTCGTCGCGCCGGCCACCGCGGCCGGTATCGGGCAGCCCGACGCCTTGGCGCCGTGCCCCGTCGTCCGTGTCCCCTCCCTACCCCTCCCGGGCTACCCCCAGGTCCGCGTCGCCCTCCCCAGCCGACGCGTCGCCGCGGCCATCACCGAGCACCGCGCCGACCTCGTCCACCTGGCCAGCCCCTTCATCCTCGGCGTCCGCGGCATGGCCGCCGCCGCCCGGCTCGGCATCCCCGCCGTGGCCGTCTACCAGACCGACCTCGCCGGATACGCCCGCACCTACGTGCACGCCGGCGAGGCCGCTGCCTGGCGGCGCATACGTTCCGTCCACACGGCCGCCGACATCACCCTCGCGCCCTCCAGCGCGGCCCTGCACGACCTGGAGTCACACGGTGTGCCCCGGGTGAAGCTCTGGCCGCGGGGCGTGGACACCGTGCGCTTCCGGCCCGACCTCCGGGACGAGGCGCTGCGCCGCGAACTCGCCCCGAACGGCGAGCTGATCGTCGGGTACGTCGGCCGGCTCGCCCCGGAGAAGCAGGTCGAGCTCCTGTCCGGCGTATGCGGCCTGGACGGCGTCCGGGTCGTGGTCGTCGGCGACGGGCCGAGCCGGCCCGGGCTGGACCAGACGCTGCCGGGCGCGGTCTTCCTGGGCCGCCGCACCGGCGACGAACTCGCCCGGATCTTCGCCTCCCTGGACGTCTTCGTGCACACCGGCCCCTTCGAGACCTTCTGCCAGACCGTGCAGGAGGCCATGGCGAGCGGCGTGCCCGTCGTCGCACCCGCCGTCGGCGGCCCGCTGGACCTGGTCGCCCACGGGCGCACCGGCTTCCTGGTCCCGCCGCGCGACGCGGACGCCGTACGGGACGCGGTGTGGTCCCTGGCCGCCGACCCCGGCCTGCGCACCGCGTACGGCGCCGCCGCGCGCGCGACGGTCGAGGGACGCACCTGGGCGGCCGTCGGCGACCAGCTGATCGGGCACTACGCGAACGTGCTCGCCGGCCGGAAGACGGCGGTGGTGGCGGCATGACCGGGCAATCGCTGAGGATCGTACGGCTGGCGAACTTCGTCGCGCCCACGTCCGGCGGTCTGCGCACCGCGCTGCGCGAACTCGGCAAGGGCTTCAAGACGTCGGGCCACGAACCCGTGCTCATCGTGCCCGGTCAGCACGCGAGCGACCGCGAGACGGAGCAGGGACGGGTGATCACCCTGCCCGGTCCGCTGCTGCCGGGCACCGGCGGCTACCGCGTGCTCACCGACAAGCGGCGCGTGGCCCGGCTCCTGGAGGACTTGGCCCCGGACCGCCTGGAGGTCTCCGACCGCACGACGCTCAGGTGGACCGGCAAGTGGGCGCGGCGCGCCCGGGTCCCCGCCGTGATGGTCTCCCACGAGACCGCCGACGGCGTGCTGCGCACCTGGGGCCTGTCGGAGAAGTCGGCCCGGCGTGCCGCCGACGCCCTCAACGTCCGTACGGCACACACCTACGCGCGCGTGGTGTGCACCACGGAGTTCGCCGAACGGGAGTTCGTACGGATCGGCGCGCGCAATGTCGTCCGCGCGCCACTGGGCGTCGACCTGGTGCAGCGGCACCCGGCGCTGCACGATGCCGGGCTGCGCGCCCGGCACGCGCGCGTGGACGAGTCGCTGCTGGTGATGTGCACCAGGCTGTCCGTGGAGAAGAGGCCCGGCACCGGACTGGACGCCCTGGAGGCGCTGGTACGGCGGGGGCGGCGGGCCGTGCTCGTGGTGGCCGGGGACGGACCGCTGCGGTCGCGTCTCGAACAGCGGGCGCGGGAGCGCCGGCTGCCGGTGACCTTCCTCGGGCACGTCTCCGACCGCGGCTTGCTGGGCTCGCTGCAGGCGTCCGCCGACGTGTGCCTGGCGCCGGGGCCCGCCGAGACGTTCGGGCTGGCCGCGCTGGAGGCGATGGCCTGCGGCACGCCCGTGGCGGTCAGCGCCTCCTCCGCGCTGCCGGAGGTGATCGGCTCCGCCGGGGCCGTCGCCGCCGACCACGGGGGCGCCTTCGCGGACGCCGTGGAGATGCTGCTCGAACGGCCCGAGGAGGAGCGGCGGGAGGTCGCACGCGCGCGTGCCGAGTGCTTCGGGTGGGACACGGCGGTGGCCGCGTTCCTCGCCGCGCACGACGCGGCGGCTCCGGTACGGCCCTTTGTGCCCGGGGGCGTGGGATGAGACCGCCACGTTTCGTGGCTCTCGGCGACTCGCTGACCGAAGGTGTGGGCGATCCCGTCGGCGACGGGTGGCGCGGCTGGGCCGCGCTGCTCGCCGGCGGGCTGGCCGAGGAGCCCGTGCGGTTCACGAACCTCGCGGTGAGCGGGTCGCAGACGCGTGACGTGCTGGAACGGCAGCTGCCCGCCGCGCTGGCGCTGCGGCCCGACATCGCGTCCGTCGTCGTCGGCGTCAACGACACCCTCCGCTGCACCTTCGACATCCACGCCGTGGCCGCCCGCCTCGACACGGCGTACGCCGCCTTCGCCGAGCAGGGCGCGGTCCTGCTCACCGCCTGTCTGCCGGACCCCGGCGCGATGCTCGGGCTGCCCGGCGCCCTGGCCCGCCCGCTGGCCCGGCGGCAGCGCGCGGTCAACGCCGTCGTGCACGCGCTGTCCGACCGGTACGGGGCCGTGCACCTGCACGCCTGTGAGGGCGCGTGGCTCACGGACCGCGCGATGTGGAGCGCGGACCGGCTGCATCCCGGCGAGCGGGGGCACCGGCAGCTGGCCGTGCGCTTCCACGCGCTGCTCGCGGAGCGCGGCCTCGCGACCGGGGCCGCCCCCTCGCCCCAGCCCGAGTTCCCCGCGCCCACCAAGTCGGCGAGCCTGTGGTGGCTGGCCACCGCCGGTACCGGCTGGGTGGCCCGCCGGTGCACCGACCTGCTGCCCCAGCTCCTGACCCTCGCCGCCGGCGAGATACGGCACCGCGCGCGCGGGACGAGCGCCCGGCTCGACCTGCGGACGGCCCACGCGGTGTCGGCGGCACTGGCCGCGCTGTCGGTGGGGGAGCAGCAGCCGGACGCGGCCTAGGCCCTGTCGTCCAGGACTTCAGCGGCGGCGTACTGCCACGAAGCGGACCGGCGTTCCCGGCACCGCCTGGGCGGCGGCCGGGAGGTCGCTCGCGCGGACGACCGCGATCACCGGGTAGCCCCCGGTGGTCGGGTGGTCGGCGAGGAAGACCACCGGCCGGCCGTCGGGCGGGACCTGGACCGCGCCCAGCACCATGCCCTCGCTGGGGAGTTCGCCGGACAGGGCCCGCTCCAGGGCGGGCCCCTCCGTGCGCAGTCCGATGCGGTTGCTCATGGGGGACACCCGGTACGGGCGCGAGGTGAGCGTCCGTACGGCCTCCGGCGTGAACCAGTCGTGGCGCGGGCCGGGTGTGACGCGCAGGACGAGTTCGGCCGGGGGCGCCGGCTGTGGGGCGACGTCCACGCGCGCGTGGACGTCGCCCGGGCTTCCCAGGGGCAGCACCGAGCCGTTCGTGAGCGGTGCCGGGCCGAGGCCGGACAGGAGGTCCGTGGAGCGGCTGCCGAGGACCGGCTCGACGGCGATGCCGCCGGAGACGGCCACATAGCTGCGTATCCCGGAGACGGCCGCGGCGACGTCCAAGAGCGCACCGGCGGGTACCCGTACCGGCGCGCCCCAGGGGGCCGGGCGTCCGTCCACCGTGACCGGGCAGGGCGCGCCCGCCACGGCCACGGTGACCGTCGAACGGGGCCGCACCGCACAGCCGTTGAGCGTGGTCTCCAGGACGGCGGCCTCGGGCCGGTTGCCGACCAGCCGGTTGGCGAGGGCCGCCGCCGGGCCGTCCAGTGCCCCGGAGCGGGGCACCCCGAGGTGGGCGTGCCCGGGACGCCCCAGGTCCTGCACAGTGGTCAACGCCCCCGCGCGTACGACGGAGAGCGCGCGGTCCGTCATGCGGCACCCACCGGTCGCCCGGGAAAGTCCACGGGGACGAAGCGCACACGCGTGCCCGGCGACAGCAGCGCGGCGGGCACGCGCGCGTGGTCCCACAGCACGGCGTCCGTGGTGCCGATCAACTGCCAGCCGCCCGGCGACGAACGGGGGTACACGCCCGTGTACGGACCCGCCAGGGCCACTGAGCCGGCGGGGACGGCCGTACGCGGAGTGGCCCGGCGCGGGACGTCGTAGCGCGGCGGCAGGCCGGTCAGGTAGCCGAAGCCGGGGGCGAACCCGCAGAAGGCGACGGTGAATTCGGTGGCCGCGTGGATCCGGGCGACTTCCGGCTCCGGCACGCCCCAGTGGGCGGCGACCTCGGCCAGGTCGGGGCCGTCGTAGCGCACCGGCAGCTCGATCGCGTCCCGCGCGCGTGGGGGCGCGGGCGGCACCTCGGAGGCGGCCAGCTCGGACGCCAGGCGGGCCGGATCGCCGAGGCCGTCGAGGAGGACCGTGCGGGCCGCGGGGACGATCTCGCGGACCGTCAGCGAGCCCTCCGCGCGGCGCCGCACGAGCTCGGCGTGCAGGGCCTGGGCCTCCTCGCCCGAGGCCACCTCGACGAGCAGGGCGCCGTCACCGACGGGCAGCGCCCTCATGCGAAGGCCTCCACCCGTACACCGGAGGTCTCCAGCCGCTCCCGGACCCGGCGGGCCAGGTCCACCGCGCCAGGCGTGTCGCCGTGCAGGCACAGGGAACGCGCGCGTACCTCGATGCGCGCCCCGGAGTGGGAGGTGACCTCACCGAGGCGGGCGAGGCTCACCGACCGTTCGACGACGGCCTCCGGGTCGGTGACCACGGCGCCGTCCTGGCCGCGCGGCACGAGCGTTCCCTGCTCGGTGTACGCGCGGTCCGCGAACGCCTCCGTGACGGTCGGCAGGCCCGCCTTCCCGGCCAGCTCCAGCAGCCGCGAGCCGGGCAGCCCGAGCACGGGCAGCGTGGCGCCGGCGAGGAGCACCCCGTCGACGACCGCGCCGGCCTGCTCCTCGTCGTGCACGACGCGGTTGTAGAGCGCGCCGTGCGGTTTGACGTACGACACGCGCGAGCCCGCCGCCCGCGCGAACACTTCCAGGGCGCCGATCTGGTAGGCCACCTCGGCCGCCAGTTCGGCGGGCGGCACGTCCATCGCGCGCCGCCCGAACCCCGCCAGGTCCCGGTAGGAGACCTGGGCGCCGATCCGTACCTCGCGTCCGGCCGCCAGCTCGCACACCCGCCGCATGGTGGCCGCGTCCCCGGCGTGGAAGCCGCAGGCCACGTTGGCGCTGGTGACGACGGTCAGCAACTGTTCGTCGTCGGTCAGCCGCCAGCGGCCGAAGCCCTCGCCGAGGTCGGCGTTGAGATCGATCGAGGTCATGGATCCGTGGGTCTCCTGGTCGTCTGGTCTGCTGTCAGGATCTGCCGCTGGCAGGGTCTTCTGTCAGGCCACGCGGTACTGCTCGTCGCGGGCGTCCGTGATGAGCATCTGTCCGGGGGCGTGAGTGAGGGCGAACGGCGGGTGCGAGGCCATCACCGCGGCCTGCGGGGTCACACCGCAGGCCCAGAACACCGGGATGTCGTCCGGCTCGGCGTCCACCGGATCGCCGAAGTCGGGGCGGCCGAGATCGTCGATGCCGAGGCCCTCCGGCGGCCCGCAGTGTACGGGGTCGCCGTGCACCTCGGGCATCAGCCGGCTCTCCCTGATCGCCGTCTCCAGGTGCGTGGGCGGCACCGGACGCATCGAGACCACCAGGGGGCCGTGCAACCGTCCAGCGGGGCGGCACCGGCGGCTGGTGACGTACATGGGGACGTTGCTCCCCTGCTCGATGTGGCGCATCGGAACGCCGGCCTCGGACAGCGCCCACTCGAAGGTGAAGCTGCAGCCGATCAGGACGGACACCAGGTCGTCACGCCAGTGGGCGAGCACATCCGTGGGCTCGTCCACCAACTCGCCCTCCCGCCACACCCGGTAGCGCGGCAGATCGGTGCGCAGGTCCGCACCGGGAGCCAGGACCGTGCTCCAGGCACCGGCGTCGGTGACGTCGAGGACCGGGCAGGCCTTCTTGTTGCGGAAGCAGAACAGCAACACGTCGTACGCCCAGTCGCGCGGCACCGTGAGCAGGTTCGCCTGTGTGTGGCCCGCCGCGACCCCGGCGGTCGGGCCCGTCAGGCCCGTACGGAAGCGGGTCCGGGCCTCTTTCGCGCTCCACGCGTGCGCGTGCTCGTCGACTGCGGCGACGGGACGGTCTTCGGTGCGATTCACGCCAGTTCCTTCCCACGCGTCTCCGGCAGACCAAGGAGCGCCAGGGCGGCAATCCCGTAACCGATCGCGCCGAAGACCAGCGCGCCGCCCACGCCCCAGCTGTCGGCCAGGAAGCCGACGGTGGTGGGGAAGACGGCGCCCACGGCGCGGCCGGTGTTGTACGTGAAGCCCTGTCCGGTGCCCCGCACCGCCGTCGGGTACAGCTCGCTCAGGTAGGACCCGAAGCCGCTGAAGATCGCCGACATGCAGAAGCCGAGCGGGAAACCGAGCACCAGGAGCAGGGTGTTGGCGCCGCTCGGGATGTTCGCGTACGCCAGGATGCACAGCGCCGACAGCAGGGCGAACAGCCAGATGTTGCGCCGGCGGCCTAGCCGGTCGGTGAGGTAGCCGCCGGTCAGGTAGCCGAGGAAGGCCCCCGAGATCAGGAACGTCAGATAGCCGCCGGTGCCGACGACCGACAGATCGCGTTCCGTCTTCAGGTAGGTCGGCACCCAGGTGGCGAGGGTGTAGTAGCCGCCCTGGACGCCGGTGGAGAGCAGGACCGCGAAGACCGTCGTGCGCAGCAGGCCGGGTTTGAAGATCGCCGTGAACGAGCCCTTGTCGGAACTCCGCTCGCGGACCGCGACCGCCTCGGGGGCGTCCTGCACCCGGCGCCGCATCCAGATGACCAGCAGCGCGGGCAGCGCGCCGGTCCAGAACATCACCCGCCAGGCCAGGTCGTCACCCAGGAACGAGAAGACCAGCGTGTACATGATCACGGCCAGTGCCCAGCCCACGGCCCACGAGCTCTGGATCGCGCCGAGCGTACGACCCCGGTGCTTGGCGCTCGCGTACTCGGCGACCAGGATCGCGCCGACCGCCCACTCCCCGCCGAAACCGAGGCCCTGCAGGGCGCGGAAGACCAGCAGGGTCTCGTAGTTGGGCGCGAAGCCGCAGGCGACGGTGAAGACCGCGTAGGTGATCACCGTGATCATCAGCGCCTTCACCCGGCCGACGCGGTCCGCGAGCACGCCCGCGAGGGCGCCGCCGATCGCGGAGACCACCAGCGTGACGGTGGTGAAGAGGCCGGTCTGCCCGCTGTCCAGGCCGAAGTACGCGGCCAGCGCGACCATGCTCAGCGGCAGCGTGAAGTAGTCGTACGAGTCCAGGGCATAGCCGCCGAAGGCGCCCGCGAAGGCGCGGCGACCGCGCGGGCCGAGGGCGCGCAGCCAGCCCAACGCCCCGTCGTCGGCGGGGCGTTCATCCAGGGGTGGAGGTGTGTCGGTGGACAGGGCCTGTGGTCGAGGGGTCGTGCTCATGGGCACCTCGCAGAGGGAGGACGGAGGGTGCGTGAGGAACTGAGCCGTGCCGTGCGGAAGCCGTCGGAGCCGCGGTGAGCGGGCGGAGCCGTTCGTAGCAAGGTAGAGGATCGTTGAACGATCCTTCAATACCCGTGTTGTTTCGTTCTCGTATCTGCGATTGAATTCCCGGCATGGCAGAGCAGCTGACGGGACTGGCCGACGACCGCGCCCTCCTGGGCCGCACCAGCACGGCCGAACGGGTCTCGGACATCCTCAGGAGCCGTATCGCCGAGGGATACTTCCCGCCCGGGACACGGCTGTCGGAGGACAGCATCGGCGGCGCCCTCGGCGTCTCCCGCAACACACTGCGCGAGGCGTTCCGGCTGCTCACCCATGAACGCCTGCTCGTCCACGAGCTGAACCGCGGCGTCTTCGTCCGGGTCCTGACGGTCGAGGACGTCGAGGACATCTACCGCACCCGCGGCCTCGTCGAGTGCGCCGTCGTACGGGGTCTCGGCGAGCCCCCCTACGTCCTGGACGGCCTTGCCGAGGCCGTGGCCGAAGGACAGCGGGCGACGCGTGACGGTGACTGGAAAGCGCTGGGCACGGCCAATATCCACTTCCACCGGGAGCTCGTCGCGCTCGCGCGCAGCGACCGCACCGACGAGCTGATGCGCAGCGTCTTCGCCGAACTGCGCCTCGCCTTTCACGTGGTGGACGAGCCGCGCCGGCTGCACGAGCCGTACCTCGCCCGCAACCAGCAGATCCTTCAGGCGCTGCAGGCGGGGGACAAGCGGGAGGCGGAGAAACTGCTCGCGGTGTACCTCCACGACTCGCTGGAGCGGGTGGTCGAGGTGTACCGGCGGCGGGTCGGCGAGGAGGGTTAGGGCTCCTCCGGCGGACCATGCCGCAGACGCGGTGCCCCCGGCCGATCCGCCGCACAGGTCCGACAACCGTGACGCCGGGTCGCTTCTGCGCCGTTTGGGTCGTTGTCAGACCGAGGACCTAGTCTGTGCACCGTGACTTCGCCTGCATCGACGGACAGTGTTCCGCCCCAGCTCAGCGCGGGGCCGCGCCCCGCTCCGGGCCCGGCCGCCGACGAGGGACTGGCGCGGCGGCTGCGTGCGCTCGCCTGCACCGCGCCGCTGCACGACCTCGACGCCCGCAAGGCCAACCTGGCGGGCGAGTACTCGGTGTACGGCATGGCGGAGGTGGCGCTCGCAGCCATCGACCTGGTCACGCTGAACATGGACTTCGACACCGGCGCCGACCACGACCAGATCGTCGCCCGGCTCATCCCGCGCATCGCTGCCCAGGCCCCGCGGCGGCCCGTCGCCGAGCACGAGCGCGTGGCCCGCTGGGTCCTGGAGAACCTCATCAACGTCGGCAGCGTGGACCGCGGCTTCCGGGCCGTGTACGGCACGTTCGCGCCGGACGGCACCTATGTGCGCCGTGACTACGACTTCAAGCTGATCGAGGAGGTGCCCGGCCCCGGCGGCAGCGTCTACCTCCGTACGACGGACGAGGCGGTCAACGTCCTGGTCGGCGCCCTCGACACGGACGTCACCAGCGCGCAGATCGCCGCCGAGGTCAAGCTGGAGGTGCTGATCAGCCGCGGCCGCCTGGCCGACGCCCAACTGGCCGCCGAACAGGCCCGGTACCGAACCGTCCAGTACTCCGAGACGCTGCGCAGGGCCCTGGACGCGACCCGGCGCAACGTCCGGGCCGTGGACTGGCTCACCACCGTGCCCGACATGATCGCCGAGGCCCTCGACCACGTCGCCGACCGCTACCGCCACGAGAACGCGATCCTGACCAACATCCGCAAGGCACGCGACGAGTCCGAGGACCAGGAGCACAAGCGGCGTGCCGCCGAGCTGGTGGACATCGTCAAGGACTGCATCCGGCGGCACACGCAGTTGCAGTCCCGGCTCCTGGAAGCGGGCCCGCTCTTCCGCGCCGAGCAGGACCGGCAGGCCTTCGCCACGCCCATGACGACATCGGGGATAGACCTGTACGGCCATCTCGTCGCGCCGGTCCTGCCGTTGCCGTTGGAGCAGGCGGTCAGGGTCACCGACGCGTTCTTCGCGCGCGGGACCGGACTGCGTACCCCCGTGTCGGTGCGGGTGGGCGACCTCGTCGACATACTGCTGACGCCGCCCGTGGAGCGGGAGCATCTGGGCGCGGAGATGCCCGAGCCGGACCTCATCGCCACGCCGGACGACAGCCGGTTCAGCGAGGAGCAGCTGGCGGCCGCCACGGAGCTGCTGGATCTGCCGGCGGACGCGCCGCGGCGGTTGTCGGGACTGCTGGCGGAGGCCCGGCGACGCGATCCCGAACTGCCCTACCTGGTGGCCCTGTTGGCGGTGCACGCGGCCAGCCCGCCGGTCGGCACGGCCTATCGGCAGGGCGAGGAGAAGCTGCTGTTCGCCGTGGACGACGGGACGGAGCTGGACGACCCCGAGTTCGGTGGCGCCGACCTGATCGTGGGGACTGCTCTGCTGGACGCGGCGGGGATGGCGGCGGACAGGACGGAGGCGGCGTAGGCGTGACGTACCTCTTCGTGAACCATCTCAGCAAGGAGCCCCGACCGTGACCGAGCACGTCGACCGGAGTGACACGGAGGCCGCCGCCGCGCCGGTGAGCAGTGCCGTCACCCCCGCCGATGCCGCGGACGCGGCGCGGCTCGTCGCCTTCGGCCTGCAGCCCAAGTTGCAGCCCGCCCGCGACCAGGAGTACACGGAGCTGCTGCGGCGCTACCGCGAGGACCCGCCGTTCGCGCGGCTCGCCGACGCCGTGGCCGCCGGCCTGGGGCTGGTCGTGCTGGAGGTGTCCCCGCGCGCGGGGATGGCCGTGACCGCCGCCGAGGACTCGGTGTTCGCCGTCCGCATGGGCGACTACGCGCGCCGCACGTCCGCCGACTCGGGGGACCGCTTCCTGCACGGGCTGGCGCATCTCGCCGTCGCCGCCATGGCGTTCCCGCGGCCCGAGGACCTCGCCGACGACGGGTACATCGGGCGCGTCTCGGTCAACGGCGTCGACGCCTTCGTACGCCAGGCCTGCCGCCGTCTGGAGGAGCGCGCGGAGGCGCAGGGCGAGAACACCGACCCGGCGACCGACGCGCCCGGCCTGGAGACCGCCTGGCGGATCTGGGTCAGACGCAGCGCCACCGGCGCCACCAAGGACGCGCGCAGGCTCGCCGGTTCGACGACCGGCATCGTCGGCAAGGCCGTCGCCTTCCTCACCGACTCCGGATTCCTGCAGCGGACCGGGGACGACAACGGCGGCACCTACCGGACCACGGCCCGCTATCAGCTCCAGGTGCGTGACATGGCGGGCAGTGCCGCCATGGCCGAGCTACTGGAGCTGGGCGTCGTCCCGGTCACCGACGGAACGCCGACCCTGCTGCCCGCCGAGGACACCGACGACCTGGACCTGGTGGCCGACGCCGGGCTGCCGTTCCACTCCTGACCCACCGCACCTTCGCCGAAGACTTACGAGAGTCCGCCATGTACGAGCTGTCCCGCGTCCGCCTCTACTCCATCGGGCCCGCCGGTGCGCGCTACGCCGACACCGTGCTCGACCTGCGGGGCGTGGGCGAGCCCGTGCCCGACCCCGCGCCCACCCAGGCGGAGTTCTTCGAGGAGGAGCCGGTCGGCCCGCCGCGCCGGCCAGCCCCCGCCGGTGTGCTCTTCCTGGAGAACGGCGGCGGCAAGTCCGTCCTCCTGAAGCTGATCTTCTCGGTGATGCTGCCCGGCCACCGGAACACGCTCGGCGGCGCCAGCTCCGGTGTGCTGCGGAAGTTCCTGCTCGCGGACGACTGCGGGCACGTGGCGCTGGAGTGGCAGCACGTGCAGACCGGCGAGTGCGTCGTCGTCGGCAAGGTCAGCGAGTGGCGGGGGCGCCAGGTCTCCAACGACCCGCGGAAGTTCGCCGAGGCCTGGTACTCGTTCCGGCCCGGCCCCGGGCTGACCCTGGACAGCCTGCCGGTGGCCGAGTCCACCGCCGTACGGCCGCCCGTCGAGGGGCAGTCGGCCGCTCAGGGCCGCCGGCGCACCATGAAGGGCTTCCGTGACGCCCTCACCGAGGCGGGCAAGGCGTATCCGCACCTGGAGGTGCACTGGGAGGAGATCCACGACCGCTGGATCGAGCACCTCGGCGACCTCGCGCTCGACCCCGAACTCTTCCGCTACCAGCGGGAGATGAACGCCGACGAGGGCGAGGCCGCCGGCCTCTTCGCGGTCAAGAAGGACTCCGACTTCACCGACCTGCTGCTGCGCGCCGTGACGGACACGCGGGACACCGACGGGCTCGCCGACCTGGTCAGCGGTTTCGGCAACAAGCTGGGGCGGCGCGCCGAGCTGATCGCCGAACGGGACTTCACCGCCGGGTCGGTCGACCTGCTCGGGCGGATCGTCGAGGCCGCCGAGGCCCGCTCCCGCGCGCGTGACATCCACACCGGCGCCGAACGCCGTACACGGACCCTGGTGCGCCGGCTCTCCGCCCGGGGAGCCCAGGAGCGGGTGCGAGCCGCCGACCTCGCCCAACGGGTCACCGCCGCCGCGCATGCCGTCACGCACGCCGAGGCGGCCCGGGAGCGCAGCGCGCTGATCGCCGCCGAACTCGCCTACCGGCACGCCTCGCTGGCGCTCGCCGCCGCCGAGAAGTCCGCCGCCGCACAAAAGCGCGAGCTCGCCGACGCGCGCACGCTGCACTCCGCCTGGCAGGCAGCCGAGACCGTGCTGCGCCACCGCGCCGCCGCCGACCGGGTCGCCCGCGTGGCCGCCGCCATCCAGGAGGCCGAACGGGACGCGGCACCGGCTCTGGCCGCCCGCGCCAAGGCCGCCGTCGATCTCGTACGGGCCCTGCACGCGGCCGCGGAGAGCGCCGAGACCCTCGCCAACGAGGAGGAGGAGCGGTCCGCCGCCCTCCAGGAGGTCAGCGAGTCCGCCCACCGGGACTCCACCGGCGCCGCCACCGAAGCGCAGCGTGCCCGCAGCGAGGTCGGGCATCTGCGGCAGCGGCTGAGCGAAGTCGAGCAGGAGACCACCGAGGCGGTGCGCGCGGGCTGGCTCGACGACAGCGCGCCCGACGCCGACCCGGCGCGCGCGGCCCTCGCCGCCAGCGACGCCGAGAAGACGGCGGTCGCCGCCTGGGACACCGCGCGCGAGGCGTCGCGCCGGGCCACGGAGCACGCGCGCGAGGCGGCTTCGGCCGAGTCCCGCGCCGAGCTGACGGCGGCCCGCGCGGAGGACGCGGCCACGGCGGCGGAGCGGTCCTACGAGGCCGAGCGCCGCCTCGCCGAAGGGCTGGCCGGGGAGGACCGGCTGGCGGAACTGCTCAGCCTGACCGGAAGCGAAGCACGCCCCGTGGTCCCGCGGCCCCGGCAGGACACCGACGAGGGCAACCCGTCAGGTCTCACTCCCGAGGACCTGGACCGCTTCGCCGACGAACTGCGCGAGCTGCTCGACGATGCCGTCTCTTCCGCCGAGCGGCAGCTCTTCGACCTGCGTACCGCCGCCGCCGACGACTCCCGGATCCTGGGCGCGCTCGGTGACGGCGGGCTGCTGCCGCCCGGCCCGGACGTGCTGGCCACCGTGGAGTTCCTGGGCGAGCACGGCATCCCCGCACTGCCCGGCTGGCGCTACCTCGCCCAGGCCGTCGACCCCGTCGACCACGCGCGCGTACTGGCCGCGCGGCCGGAACTGGTCGACGGCGTGATCATCACCGACCCCGCCACGCACGTGCGTGCCCGGGAGGCGCTGATCGACGCCGCGCTGCTGCCGAGGTCCGCCGTGGCGGTCGGAACGGCCGCCGCCCTGCTCGCACCGACGCCGGCTCCCGACTCCGAGACCGGTGCCGTCTTCCTCGTACCGCCGAACCCGGCCATGCACGACGAGCACGCCGCTGACGAGGAGCGGCAGGCGCTGCGCGCGCGGGCCACCGAGCGAGACGAGGAGATCCGCACGCTCGCCGCACGGCTCGGCAAGGACCGGGAGCTGGCGGCGCGGCTCTCCTCCTGGCGCACCGGCTGCCCGGCCGGCCGGCTGGTCGAGCTGGCCCAGGCCGCCCAGGACACGCGCGCGTTCGCGGCGGAGGCGGAGGCCGAGCTGGCCGAGGCGCGGACCCTGCGGGCCGAGGCCGATGAAGCCGCCGCCGAGGCCGCGCAGGTCCGGGACGAGCGGCAGGAGGCGGCCCAGAAGGCCCGGCGCGCCGCCGACGCCCTCGCCGGGCTCGCCTTCCGGCTGCGCGAGCGCGCCGGCTGGCAGGTCAAACTGCGCGAACTCGCCGACGAGGCCACCGAGTCGGAGGCCCGCGCCCAGGCCTGCCTGGAGCGTGCCCGGGCCGCCGACGAGGACCGGCGGGCCGCCCAGCGCGCCGCCGACGACGCCCGCCGCACCGCCCGGGCGCTGCGGGCCGAGCGCTCGGAGATCGCGGGCGCCCCCGACGACGTACCGGACAGCGACGCGGACGCTCCCAAGGCGTCCCTGCCCGCCCTCCGTGAGGCCTACCGGGCCGCCTCCCAGGTGTACGAGAAGGTCGGCGTCGGGGCCGACCTGCGCGCCGAGCAGGCGCGCGCGGAGAGCGACGAGAGCGCGGCACGCTCCGAGCTGGACCGGCTGAGCAACAAGGTCCGCACGCGCGCGGAGCAGCTGCTCCAGTCGCCCGACGGCTCCGACGGGCCGTCCCGGCAGGCCGCCGTAGCGCGGGCGGAGGAGCTGGTGCAGCTCCTGGAGACCCGGATGTCGAGCGCGAGCGAGCAGCTCGGACGCCTGCGCGGCGAGGCCGAGCGGCACGCGCCCGAGGACGGTGAGGCGCACACCGAGCTGCCCGAGGAGCTTCAGCCGCGCGACGCCGAACACGCGCAGGCGCTGCTGCGCACGGCGACCGCCGAACTCGCCTCGCGCACCGAGGCGTTGACCCGGGCACGGGAAGCGCACACCGAACTGCTCGACGCCCACCGCGCCGCCGAGGACGCGGCCGGCGGCTTCGACGAGATCGCCGCCATGCTGCGTGACCTGCTGCGCGAGCACGCCCCTGAGGAGGAGCAGGAGGAGCCGGAGCCGCACCCCGGCAGCCTGGAGGAGGCCCGGCAGTCCGCCGCCGAGGCCCGCCGCTCGCTGCGCGGCTGCGCCGCCGACCTGTCGGCCGCCGAGTCCGCCGTGCGCGAGGCGAGCGACATCCTCGTCCGGCACGCCAACTCCACGCGCTACGAGCAGGTCCGCACCCCGGCACGGCAGCAGATCCGCGAACTGCCCGCCTCCGCGCTGCCCGAGCACGCCCAGAAGTGGGCGGACGCCTTCGCGCCCCGACTCCGGGTGCTCACGGACGAGTTGGAGCAGCTGGAGCGCAACAGGGACTCGATCGTGGACCGCCTCAGAGGGCTCGTCGAGTCGGCCCTCGCCACGCTCAGGTCCGCCCAGCGGCTCTCCCGGCTGCCGGAAGGCCTCGGTGAGTGGTCCGGGCAGGAGTTCCTGCGCATCCGCTTCGAGGAGCCCGACCAGGCCACGCTCACCGAGCGGCTCGGCGAGGTCATCGACGAGGCCACCCGGGCCGCCGTCAAGAAGAACTCCGACCTGCGGCGCGACGGCATGTCCCTGCTGCTGCGGGGCGTCGCCGCGGCACTCCAGCCCAAGGGGGTGGCCGTGGAGATCCTCAAGCCGGACGCCGTACTGCGCGCCGAGCGCGTGCCCGTGGGGCAGATGGGCGACGTGTTCTCCGGCGGTCAGCTGCTCACCGCCGCCATCGCCCTGTACTGCACGATGGCCGCGCTCAGGTCGAACGACCGAGGCCGGGACAAGCACCGGCACGCCGGCACGCTGTTCCTGGACAATCCGATCGGGCGCGCCAACGCCACGTACCTGCTGGAGCTCCAGAGGGCTGTGTCGGATGCGCTGGGCGTTCAGCTCCTCTACACCACCGGGCTGTTCGACACGACCGCGCTCGCCGAGTTCCCGCTGGTCATCCGGCTGCGCAACGACGCCGATCTGCGAGCGGGGCTGAAGTACATCCGGGTGGAGGAACACCTCCGGCCGGGACTGCCGCAGCAGGCCCCGGCCGGAGAAGGTGAAGCGGTGCACAGCGAGATCACGGCGACACGGATGTTCAAGCGGCCCGCATAGCCGTCACGCGTCCTCCTTGAGCAGATCCGCGCATCTCTCGCCGATCATCATCGTCGTGATGCACGGGTTGACGGTGACGAGGTCCGGCATGACCGAGCCGTCCGCGACCCGCAGCCCCTCGACCCCCTTGACCCGCAGCCGCGCGTCGAGCGGGGCCGAGGGGTCGTCGTCGGCGCCCATCTTCACGGTGCACGACGGGTGGTAGACGGTGTTGTGGGTCTTGTGGATGTAGTCGAGCAGCTCGTCGTCGGTGCGGACGTCCGGGCCGGGAGCCAGTTCGGCGCCCGCCCAGCCGCTGAGTGCCGGTTGCGCGGCAATACGACGCGCGAGCTTCAGCCCGTACGTCATCACCCGCGCATCGTGCTCGTGCGTGAAGTACCGCGGATCCACCTTCGGTTTGTCCCGGTAGTCCCGCGTCCGCAGCCGAACCGTCCCCCGTGACTTCGCGCGCGTCACGTTCGGCGTGAGGCAGAAGGCGTTCTCGGACGTGGGGTAGCCCCACCGCGCGGTGTTCATGTCGAACGGCACGGACCCGTAGTGGAACATCAGGTCCGGCCGGTCCAGGCCCGGTTCGGTGTCGTAGAAGATGCCCGCCTCCCACCACTGGCTGGAGGCGGTGGTCATGGGCTGCCCGGCCTCCCACATGATGACGCCCTCGGGATGGTCCTGGAGGTTCTCGCCCACGCCGGGCGCGTCCACGACCACCTCGACGCCGACCTCGCGCAGGTGCCCGGCAGGGCCGATGCCCGACAGCATCAGCAGCTTGGGGGAGTCGATCGCCCCGCAGGACACGATCACCTCGCGTCTGGCCCGTACCGTCCGCGTATGGATCAGGTCCGGGTCCAGGTATTCGGCGCCCACGCACCGCCGCCCGTCGAGCACGAGCTTCTTGGCCCGCACCCCCGTGCGCACCTCCAGGTTCGGCCGCTTGTCCATGACGGGGTGGAGGTACGCCACGGACGAGGACTGACGGATGTTGTTCTCGTCGGAGTTGATCTGGAACCAGCCCGCGCCCCGGACCACCGTTCTGCCCGTGTTGAAGGGCGTGGTCGGGATCCCGGCCTGGGCACAGGCCTCCAGCAGGGCCGTGCCGCACGGATCGTCGCTCTTCAGCGTGCGCAGCTTCACCGGGCCGGTGCGGCCGTGGTGGTCGCCGGGCGCGTCGTTGTTCTCCAGCCGCCGGTAGAGCGGGAAGAGATCGGCGGCGCTCCAGCCCGTACAGCCGGCCGCCGCCCAGCCGTCGAGGTCCTCGGCCGGTGCCCAGAAGGCGATGCAGGAGTTGTGCGAGGAACAGCCGCCCAGCACCTTGGCGCGGGCGTGCCGCATGAAGCTGTTGCCGCTCGCCTGCGGTTCGACCGGGTAGTCCCAGTCGTAGCCGGACTCCAACAACCCCATCCAGCGCTCGAGTTTGAGGACGTCGTCGTCGCCGACATCGCTGGGTCCCGCCTCCAGGACGCACACCGTGACCGACGGATCCTCCGAGAGCCGGGCCGCCACCACGTTGCCCGCGGTGCCGCCCCCGACCACCACATAGTCGAACTCATCGATGCTCATGAGTGTGGACCTCCTTATAGCCGGAGTAACCGGAGTAACCGGAGTAACCGGAGTAACCGGAGTAACCGGAGTAACCGGAGTAACCGGAGTAGTCGGAGCAGCCGGTTCTCAGTCGGCCGTCGGAGTGGCGAGGGGAGCGGTCGGTGCGGTGGTGTCCTCCAGGCGGTGCTCGGCGAGCACGCCCGTCTTGTGCCGCTGGACGAACCAGTAGTAGGCGAAGCCGCCGCCCGCGATGACCGCGACGAACAGCACCGCGCCCCAGCGCAGATACCAGTGGTACGGAGCGCTGGCGTTGTAGACCGCGGCGCGCGGCCAGATCAGGTTGAGGGTCATGACCGTGCCCCACAGCACGGCGACGATGTTGACGAGCAGTCCCCAGCGGCCGAGCGAGAACCTGCCGTCGCCCGCCGGCTGCCACTTCCCGCGCAGCCTCGCCACCAGCATCGGCGCGGTGACACCCAGATAGGCGAGGTAGATCATGATGATGCCGATGCTGGTGACGACCGTGAAGATCTGCGGCTGGCGGATGTTGACCACCAGGATCGCCAGCGCCAGGATCCCGATGATCACTGCGGGCAGTACAGGTGTCTGGAACCGCGGGCTGACCTTGGCCAGCAGCGAGGAGGCCGGCAGGTTGTTGTCCCGGGCCATCGCGAACGCCAGCCGGATCGCCGCCGTGTGTACCGCCAGGGCACACACGGTGACGGCGATGAGCACGCACCACAGCATCGCCTTGCCGGCCGTCGACCCGAGCACGTCGAGCACGATGTACTGCAGGCCGTCCGTGGACAGCTGCTCGCCCTTCAGGCTGGAGACGCTCATCAGCGCGAGCAGCAGGATGAGGCCGCCGAGGACGAAGGAGGCGACGATCGCGCGGATGATGGCGCGGGGAGCGTTGCGGGACGGGTCCAGGGACTCCTCGCCCAGGGACGCGGCCGTGTCGAAGCCGTACATGACGTACGCCGAGGCCAGCGAGGCCACCAGGAAGGCACCCAGGTATCCGGCGCCGTAGCCCGCCTCGGTGCCGTTCGTCTCCATCACCACCTGCGGACCGCGCGTGATGTGGACGGCGAGCAGGACGATCAGGACGACGGTGGCGATCAACTCGATGAACACGCCCGCCGTGTTGATCGTGGCCATCAGCTTGACGCCGAAGGCGTTCACCAGGGTCGTGAACAGGATCAACACCGCGGCCAGGATGACCGCGTTGGTCGCCACGTCGTACTTGCCGGTGCCGTCACCGACCATCTGGAACACGTCGGAGATCTGCGGCAGCGTCAACTGGTAGGCCAGCGCCACGGCCGAGATGGACACGATGGACGCGATCAACATCATCCAGCCGGCGAGCCAGCCCAGATGTCTGTTGCCTATCTTCTTCGACCAGTTGTAGACCGATCCCGCGACGGGGTAACGGGCGGCCAGCTCCGCGAAGCACAGGGCGACCATGAACTGGCCGACGAAGACCATCGGCCACGACCACCAGTAGGCGGGGCCGCCGCTGCCGTAGCCGAAGTAGAACAGCTGGAAGGTTCCGGTGAGGATCGAGATGTAGCTGATCCCGGCGGCGAAGGTGTGGAAGTTGCCGAGGGTGCGCTTGAGTTCGGGTTTGTAGCCGAACTCGGCGAGTTCGGCGTCGTCGTGTCTCTGCGGGCCTGTCGGTTGCTCGGTTGTCGTCATGAGCGGACTCCTGGTGGGCCGGGGGCGGGGAAGGGAGCGGCTCCTGCGGGTGCCTGGAACAAGGTCGGATCAAGATGGCTCAATGAGGGCGGTTATACGCGGTGGCAATGTGCCCGCTGTTACGTCGAGTTACGCCTGCGTTAGGCGAACCATCCCTGTGGCGCGGGAGACGTGTTGCGCCAGATGTGCTTCGTCTCGCGGTACTCGGCGAGCCCCGAGGGCCCGAGTTCGCGGCCGAAACCCGACTGCTTGAAGCCGCCCCACTCCGCCTGCGGCACGTACGGGTGGTAGTCGTTGATCCAGACCGTGCCGAGCCGCAGCCGCGCTGCGACCCGGGCCGCCTTGGCCTCGTCGCTCGTCCACACGGCGCCGGCCAGGCCGTAGATGGTGTCGTTGGCCAGGCTCACCACCTCGTCCTCGCCCGTGAAGCGCTCGACGGTCAGCACCGGCCCGAAGGACTCCTCCCGGACCACCGACATCCCCGCGGTGCACTCGTCCAGCACGGTGGGCAGATAGTAGAACCCCTTCTCGAAGCCCGGCCCGGAAGGGCGTGCGCCCCCGCAGCGCAGCACCGCGCCCTCCGCCAGCCCCTGGGCGACATACGCTTCGACCTTCGCGCGGTGCGCCGCCGAGATCAGCGGCCCGGTCTGCGCCCGTTCGTCGAACGGGCCCCCGAGCCTGATGTCCGCGGCGCGTAGTACGACCTCGTCGACGAACCGGTCGTGCAGCGCGTCCTCCACCAGCAGCCGCGCCCCCGCCGAGCAGACCTGCCCGGAGTGCAGGAACACGGCCGTCAGCGCCATGTCGACGGCCGTCTCGAAGTCGGCGTCGGCGAAGACGATGTTGGGGTTCTTCCCGCCGAGCTCGAGCGCGACCTTCTTCACGGTCCCGGCCGCCGCGGCCATGAGGCGGCGCCCGGTCTGGAGGCCACCGGTGAAGGAGATCAGATCCACGTCCGGGTGGTCGCCGAGCGGGGCGCCCGCCTCCGGACCGGCGCCGAGGACCAGGTTGGCGACGCCCGGCGGGAGTCCGGCCTCCTCCAGGAGGCGCATGAGGTGGATCGCGGTGTGCGGCGTCAGCTCGCTCGGCTTCAGCACGAACGTGTTGCCGGCCGCGATCGCCGGGGCGACCTTCCAAGCCGTTTGCAGAAGGGGGTAGTTCCACGGCGTGATGAGCGCACAGACGCCGACCGGCTCGTCCACCACCCGGCTGTCGACGTCCTCCCGGCCGGTGTCGACGACCCGCCCGGTCTCGCTCGCGACCAGGCGCCCGAAGTAGCGGAAGCAGTTGGCGATGTCGTCGATGTCGTACTCGCTCTCGACGAGCCGCTTCCCCGTGTCCAACGACTCCGCACGGGCGAGCGCCTCCTTGTCCCGTAGGAGGAGGTCGGCGACCCGCAGCAGCAGGTCACCGCGCTCGTTCGGGGAGGTGCGCGGCCACGGGCCCTCGTCGAAGGCGCGGCGGGCGGCGGCGATCGCCTCCACCGTGTCCTTGCCGCCCGCCTCGTCCACGACCCCCACCGGGGAGCCGTCGGCGGGACAGCGGATCTCGCGGGTGCGCTCGTCGAGCGCGCTCCGCCACGCGCCGTCAATGAACAGGTCCGCCATGGCCGCCTCCCAGCTGCTGAAGAACCCACTCGTGGAAGATCCCGATGTGGTGCTCGTTGGGGACCAGCACACCACCCCTGCGGTAGGCGCGCGACGCCATGGCCGGCTGCGTCCGTTCACAGGCCTCGAAGTCCTGCTCGTTGACCCGGTGGAACAGCTCCACCGACTTCGACACGTCCGCTCCGGACGCCACCACCTCCGGAGCGTACAGCCAGTCGCACTCGACGACCGTGCGGTCCTCGGCCAGCGGGAACATGCGGTGCAGGATCACATGGTCCGGTACGAGGTTGATGAACACCGCCGGCTTGACCGTGATGGCGTAGTAGCGGCGGTCCTGGTCCTCCGACACGGCGGGCAGTTTGCCGAAGCCCTCGCTGCCGTCGACGGTGAAGCCCTTGACGTCCTCGCCGAACTCGGCGCCGTGGCCCACGTAGTACTGGGCCGCGTAGCCGTCCGCGAACTCCGGTAGCACGTCCGTGAGTTCGGGGTGGATCGTCGCGCAGTGGTAGCACTCCATGAAGTTCTCGACGATCAGCTTCCAGTTCGCCTTCACGTCGTACGTGACGCGTTTGCCGAGGGCGAGGTGCTCGGTGCCGTAGTGCTCGATCGCGGCCACGTCGCCGAGCCGTTCGACGGCGGCGTCCATGACCGTGTCCTCGAACGACGGGGGGTCGTCGGCCAGGCACACCCAGGCATAGCCGAGCCACTCGCGCAGGGACACCTTGATCAATCCGTACTCGACGCGATCGACGTCCGGCATCTTGATCAAGTTTGGTGCGGCGATCAACTTGCCGTCGAGGTCGTACGTCCACGCGTGGTACGGGCACTGCAGGGTGCGCCGGATCTCGCCGGCGTCCTCCATGCACAGCCGGGCCCCGCGGTGCCGGCAGACGTTGAGGAAGGCGCGCAGTTCGCCCTTGCGGGTGCGGGTGATGATGACGTTCTCGCGGCCGACCTGGACGGTGCGGAAGGCACCGGGCTTGTCGAGGTCGGAGCTGCGGACGGCGCAGAACCACATCCGCTCGAAGATGTGCTCCTGCTCCTGCCGGAACAGTTCCGGGTCGGTGTAGTAGTGGCCCGGCAGCGTCGCGATGAGGCTGGGGGAGACCTGGGGCGCCGGGACGGGTGTCTCGGGGGCGGGGGTCGTCGTCACGTGCGTGCTCCTCAGGCGGGCGCGGCGGCGAGGCGGGCGGGGTCGAACAGGCCGATGGGGTGCTCGGTGGTGCCGGTCAGGGCCAGGTCGGCGAGGATCTCGCCGACGACGGGCACGAACTTGAAGCCGTGCCCGGAGAACCCGCAGGCCACGGTGACCGACTCCGGATGCGCGGGGTGCCGGGCGATCACGAAGTGCTCGTCCGGGGTGTTGGAGTACATACAGGTCGCGGCCTTGAGGAAGGTGCCGGGCAGGTCCGGGATGCATCCGGCCATGTGGTCGGCCATCGCCTCGATCTCGTCCCCGTGGACCGTCCGGTCGATGGTCTCCGGCGTGGTGACCTCGCCCTTGCGGAAGAAGGCGACCTTGGCGCCGAGGCCGGGGCCGTCGATGGACGGGAAGCCGTAGACCTGGACGCCGGCCGCGTCCTCCCAGATGTAGATCGGGTGGTTGGCGGGGAGGAAGGGCTCGACGCCCTGTTGCGGCTGGAACCAGTACATGACCTGCCGTTCGATGGTGAACGGCACCCCGATGTCGGTGAGCAGCTGCGGCGCCCACGCGCCCGGGCAGATCACCAACTGGGCGCCGGTGTAGGTGTTCTCGGCCGTATGGACGCGGACACCGTCCCGGTACGGCTCCCAGCGGGTCATGGGCTCCTCGAAGTGCAGGTCGGCGCCCTGCCGGGTGGCGAGCTGGAGGTGGGCGGCGACGGTGTTCTCGGGCCGGACCAGACCTGCCTTGGGCTCGTACAGCGCGACCTCGTCGTCCCGCGGTGTGAGCGTCGGGAAGCGGCGGCGGATCTCCTTCGCGTCCAGCATCTCGTGCGCCAGGCCCCACTCCTCGGCCGAGCGCAGCGAGCCGGAGACGGTCCGTGAGTCGGGGCGGCCGACCATCACGCCGCCGTTGAGGATCGCGATCTCACGGCCGGTGGCCCGCTCCAGCTCGTCGTACAGCTCGTAGGCGCGCAGCAGCAGCGGAACGTACGCCGGGTCCTCGAAGTACGACTGCCGGGTGATCCGCGAACCGCCGTGGCTGGAGCCGCGGTTGTGCACGGGGCCGAACTTCTCCAGGCCGAGCACGCGGGCGCCGCGCGCGGACAGATGGTGGGCGGCGGCGCTGCCCATGCCGCCGAGACCGATGACGATCACGTCGTAAGTGGGTGACATGGCGGGACTCCTACCGGCGGATGCGGGTCATCTTGGGGTCGAACAGCGGCTCGTCGGCGACGGTGGCCGGGACCTTCTCGCCGAAGTACTCGATGTGTACGGCGGTGCCGGTGGCGAGCGTGGGGAGCCAGGCGTACGCCACACAGCGGCCGAGCGTGTAGCCGTACGACGCGCTGGTGACGTAGCCGGCGGGGGCGCCGTCGACGTACACCGGCTCCTTGCCGAGGACGACGGCGGCCGGGTCGTCGAGGAGGAGGGGGGTGAGGCGGCGGGTGGGCTGTTCCGCGGCTTCCAGGGCGGCCTTGCCGACGAATGCGTCCTTGTCCATGCGCACCGCGAAGCCGACGCCCGCCTCGAAGGGGTTGTGCTCGTCGGTCATGTCCGTGCCCCAGGCCCGGTAACCCTTCTCCAGACGCAGGGAGTTGAAGGCCGAGCGCCCGGCCGCGATCACGCCGTGCTCCTGGCCGGCCTCCCACAGGGTGTCCCAGAGCCTGAGTCCCAGGTCGGCGGTCGTGTACAGCTCCCAGCCGAGTTCGCCGACGTACGACAGCCGCATGGCCGTCACCGGGACATGCCCGATGTACGTCTCCTTCGCACGGAAGTAGCCGAAGGCCTCGTGCGAGAAGTCGTCGGGGGTGAGGGGCTGGACGAGGTCGCGGGCGAGGGGGCCCCAGACGCCGACGCAGCAGGTGCCGGAGGTGATGTCCCTGATGTGCACGTCCGGCGGGGCGTGGCGGAGGAGCCGGTCGAGGTCGGCGGGGGAGTTCGCGCCGACCTGGAAGCGGTCGGGAGCGAGGCGGGCGACGGTGAGATCGGAGCGGATCCCGCCGGTCTCGTCGAGGAGGAGGGTGTAGGTGACCGCGCCGGGCTTCTTGCGGAGGTTGTTGGTGGTCATGCGGTGGAGGAAGTCGAGGGCTCCGGGGCCGGTGACTTCCAGGCGCCGCAGGGGGGTCATGTCGTAGAGGGCGACCTTTTCCCGGGTGGCCTTGGCCTCGGCAGCCGCGATGGGCGACCAGTGGCGGGCCGACCAGGCGTCGCGCTCGGGGAGCCGCAGCCCGTCCACGAGGGGGGCGTTCGCCTCGTACCAGTGCGGGCGCTCCCAGCCGCCCCCTTCGAGGAAGTACGCGCCGAGCTGCTGCTGACGGGCGTAGAACGGGCTCACGCGGAGCGGCCGCGGCTGCTCCATCGGCTGGAGCGGATGGAGCACGTCGTACACCTCGACGAACTGCTGTGAACCGCGTTCACGGATGTACGACGGTGAACGCTGCGCTTCCTCGAAACGCGTGAGGTCGCACTCGTGCACGTCGGTCGACGGCCGCCCGTCGACCATCCACTCGGCGACGGCCTTGGCGACACCGGCGGAGTGGGTGACCCAGACGGCCTCGGCCAGCCAGAAACCGCGCAGCCGGCGCGACTCGCCCAGGACCGGCATGCCGTCCGGGGTGAAGGAGAAGACGCCGTTGAAGCCCTCCTCGATGTCGGCGTCCCGCAGCGCCGGGATCAGCCGGCGGCAGTCGTCCCAGCTCGGGGCCCAGTCCTCCTTGGTGAAGGGATGGGAGGAAGGCATGTCCATGTTCTGCGCGCGGGCCTCGTCGTACGGCAGGACCGCGAACGGGTCGACGGGCATCGGCCTGTGGGCGTAGCTGCCGATGCCGATGCGGTCGGTGTGCTCGCGGAAGTAGAGGTCGCGGTCCTGGAAGCGGAGGATGGGCTTCTCGGCTTCCGCGGTGGCTCCGCTCAGCTCGGGGAGCGGCTTCGTCCTCGCGTACTGGTGGGCGAGCGGTTGCAGGGGGACGTCGACGCCGGCCATGCGGCCGATGACCGGACCCCAGAAGCCGGCGGCCGAGACGATGTGGTCGGCGGGGAAGGTGCCCTGGTCGGTGACCACGGCGGTGACTTGACCGGCTTCCTGTTCGATGCCGGTGACCGTGTGGCGCTCCAGGAAGCGGGCGCCCCTCGCGGTGGCCCGTTCCATCTGGGCGCGGGAGGCGAGCAGGGCGCGGGCCAGGCCGTCGTCGGGGGTGTGGAAGCCGCCGAGGACCACCGACTCGTCGAGGAGCGGCCACAGTTCCTTGCAGCGGGTGGTGCTGACGACCTCGCCGCGGATGCCCCAGGCGGCGGCGTAGCCGGCCCGGCGGTGCAGTTCGGCGAGGCGCTCGGGGGTGGTGGCGAGTTCCAGGCCGCCGACCTGGTGGAAGCAGGAGACGCCGTCGACCTGGAGGTCGCCGAACTTCTCGACCGTGTACTTCGCGAAGGCGGCGAGCGTCTTGGACGGGCTGGTCTGGAAGACGAGGCCGGGCGCGTGCGAGGTGGAGCCGCCCGGGGCGGGCAGGGGGCCCTGGTCGAGGACGGTGACGTCGGTCCAGCCGCGGGCGGTCAGCTCGTCGGCGAGCGAGCAGCCGACGATGCCGGCGCCGATGATCACGACTCGGGGACCGCTCGCGCGGGTTTCGGGAGCGCCTTGGGTGCGGGTTTCGGGCGTGCCTTGGGGACGGATTTCGGGCGTGCTGGACATGCCCCTCCTTGCCGGGACGAGGGTGAAGGCGCTGGGAGAGGTGCTCAGAGGGCGGGGACGTTCGGCCGCTCGGCGGCGATCGTCGTGTCCTGGCCGTGCCCGGTGTGGACGACCGTGTCGTAAGGCAGCGGGAGCAGCCGGTTGCGGAGGGACGCCTCGATGGTGGGGCGGTCCGAGTAGGAGCGGCCGGTGGCGCCGGGGCCGCCGTGGAAGAGGGTGTCGCCGGTGAAGACGGCGTTCAGGAACGGGGCGTAGAAGGAGCAACTGCCCCAGGTGTGGCCAGGATTGTGGATGACCTGGATCTCGATCCCGGCGACGGAGAGGATCCGGCCGTCGGTCAGCTCGCCGTCCGGTTTGCGGGCGGGGTGGGTGTACGACCACAGCTCGTTGTCGTCGGGGTGGAGCAGGACGGGCGCGCCCGTCAGGACGGAGAGCTCGGCCGCCGCGTCGACGTGGTCGTCGTGGGCGTGGGTGCACGCGATGGCGGTGACGTGACGGCCCGCGACCGCCGCGTGGATCGTACGGGCGTCGTGCGCGGCGTCGACGATCAGTACCTCCTCGTCGTCGCCGACCAGCCAGACGTTGTTGTCGACGTCGAAGGTCTCGCCGTCGAGGCTGAAGGTGCCCTTCGTGACGACCCGCTCGATGCGTACGGCCCCTTGGGCGCTCACAGGACCACCACCGAGCGCAGCACATCGCCCCGGTGCATCTTGGCGAACGCCTCCTCGACCTGGTCGAGCGCGATGGTCTCGCTGACGAAGGCGTTGAGGTCCAGCAGGCCGTACAGGTACTGGTCGATCAGGAACGGGAAGTCGCGGCTCGGCAGGCAGTCGCCGTACCAGGACGACTTGATGGCGCCGCCGCGCGAGAACACGTCGATCAGCGGCAGCTCGACCTTCATCTCGGGGGAAGGCACGCCGACCTGGACCAGCAGGCCCGCGTGGTCGCGCATGTAGAAGGCCTGGGTGAAGGTCTCCGGGCGGCCCACCGCGTCGATCGCGATGTCCACGCCGAAGCCGTCGGTGAGGGCGCGGACCGCCTCGACCGGGTCCGTGCCACGGGAGTTGACGGTGTGTGTGGCGCCGAACTTCTCCGCCTGGTCGAGCTTCTTGTCGTCGATGTCGATGGCGATGACCTTCATGGCGCCGTTGAGGCAGGCACCCGCGATGGCCGCGTTGCCGACGCCGCCGCAGCCGATGACGGCCACCGAGTCGCCCCGGCCGACGTTGCCGGTGTTGACCGCGGCGCCGTAACCCGCCATCACACCGCAGCCGATGAGACCCGCGGCCTCGGGACGGGCAGCCGGATCGATCTTCACCGCCTGACCCGCCGCGACCAGCGTCTTCTCGGCGAAGGCGCCGATGCCGAGGGCGTTGCTGAGCGGCGTGCCGTCCAGCAGGGTCATCGGCTGGGTGGCGTTGCGGGAGTCGAAGCAGTACCAGGGCCGACCGCGGCGACAGGAACGGCAGGAACCGCAGGGCGCACGCCACGCCAGCACCACGTAGTCGCCGGGTTCGAGGTCGGTGACACCCGGGCCGACCGCCTCGATCGTGCCGGCCGCCTCATGGCCCAGCAGAAACGGGAAGTCGTCGGTGATCGCGCCCTCCCGATAGTGCAGATCCGTGTGGCAGACCCCGCAGGCCTGCACGGTGACCAGCACCTCCCCGGGACCCGGGTCGGGCACCACGATCGTCTGCACCTCAACGGGTGCGCCCTTCTTCACAGCGACTACGGCACGGACCTCGTGTGGCACGACCAAGCTCCTCTGCTGTTGCGCAATGCACGATGGGTTGCGCGATGAGAGACATAGTGGGAACGCGATCGAGCGGCCGTCAAGAGGTACGAGTTAACCCTTGGCAAAAGGAACGGTCGGGGCGAAACCTGCCGGACATACAGCGGCGCGGGACCAGGAAATTCCCGGTCCCGCGCCGGTCTCACGCCGCGAGAAATGCCCTGAGGCCTACACGGGGCTACGTCAGAAGCCGTACCCCATACGGCGCGACAGCTCTGCCCCGGCCGCCACCGTGCGCTTGGCCACCTCGGGCAGCCGGTCGCTGTTCATCCGGTACACCGGCCCCGAGGCGCTGATCGCGGCGATGACCTTGCCGTCGTGCGCGCGGATCGGGGCGGCCACGGCTGTGAGGCCCAGCTCCATCTCCTCGAGGTTGACGCCGTACCCCTGCTCGACCACGATCTCGAGCTCGCTCCGCAGGGCGGACGTGCCGGTGATGGTGCGTTCCGTGAAGCGCGGCAGGGTACGGGCGAGGAAGCCCTCGCGCAGGGTGGGCGGCATGTGCGCGAGCAGCACCTTGCCGCTCGAGGTGGCGTGCAGCGGGGTGCGCCTGCCCAGCCAGTTCTGCGCCGTCACGGACGCGGTGCCCCGGGCCTGCATGATGTTGACCGCCGCGTCGTCGTCCAGGACCGCGATGTTCACCGTCTCGCCCAGTTCGTCGGCGAGTTCCCGGCATACCGGGACGCCCTCCTGCGAGATGTCCAGGCGCACTGCCGCCGCCCCCGCCAGGCGTAGTACACCGGCCCCCAGGTAGTACTTGCCGCGGTCCTTGGCCTGGGTCACCAGGCCGCGGTTCTCCAGGACGCCGAGCAGCCGGAACGCCGTCGACTTGTGCACGTCCAGCTCGTCGGCGATCTCGGTGACGCCCGCCTCACCGTGCCGGGCGAGGATCTCCAGCACACTCACGGCACGGTCCACCGACTGGACCGAGCCGGCGGCTCCCCTGCCGTTCTGCTTCTCCGGGTTCGCGGCCTTCTCCTCACTGCGGTCGGACTGCTTCTGGGTGCGGGTCATGGCTGAACTCTCACCACCTGTCGGCCCGGTTCGGGCCGCATCTGCGGGAAACCCTTGACGTGACGGTCGTCCCGCCCGGATTCTGTTGCGCATGGCGCTCGTTCGTGCGTCATGTGGAACATCATGTTACCGAAGAGTCCGGCACCCGGAAGGGGCCGAACCGTACGGACCGACGAAGGTCCGGCGCTTTGTGCACTCCTCGCTTCCGAACTTCATCTGCTGCGGGACCAGCGACGGTCCCGCACTGCCTGATCAACCTGGACCAGACAGGTCCGGACCGAGCGTCCCGGACCGAGAGGGGGGCCCATGATTCCCGTCTGCCGCCTCGAAAACCTCCCCGAGGGCGAGTCCGTCCGCATCGAGACGACACCGCCCATCGCCGTGTTCCGCACGGACGACGGCGAGTTGTACGCCGTCGACGACACCTGCACCCACCAGGACGCCTCCCTCTCCGAGGGCTGGCTGGAGGGCTGTCTGGTCGAATGCCCGCTGCACGCCGCTTCATTCGATCTCCGCACGGGCCGGCCGACCTGCCTTCCGGCCCGCAGGCCCGTCCGCACCCACCGCGTCACCGTCGAGGACGGCACCATCCACATCCACCTCACCGCGGAGGAGGGAACCGCCGCATGAACGCCGTGAACGCCGTGAACGCCGTGACGCAGTGGCGTACGGCACCTGGGGCGGCCGCTTCCCGGACGGCCCCGCACGCGCTGCCCATCGACAGGAGCCCTACGCCATGAGGACCGTGACCGTCGTCGGCGCCTCCCTCTCCGGCTTGTACGCGGCCAGGGAGCTGCGCGCCCAGGGCTTCGACGGGCGCCTGGTGATCGTCGGCGACGAACCCCACCACCCCTACGACCGACCTCCCCTCTCCAAAGACTTCCTCACCGGCCGCGTGGACGAGGACCACCTCGCCCTCACCGACGCCGAGGAGACCACGGAACTCGACGCGGAGTGGCTGCTCGGCACACGAGCCCGCGGCCTCGACGCCCGCGGCCGCACCGTCCTGCTCGACGACGGTCGGACCGTGTCCACCGACGGCGTCGTGATCGCCACCGGTGCCTCGGCCCGCCGTCTCCCGGGCGACAGCCTCGCCGGAGTCCACACCCTGCGCACCCTCGACGACGCCCGCGCCCTGCGCGAGGAACTCACCCGCGGCCCCCGTCAGGTCGTCGTCATCGGCGGCGGCTTCATCGGCGCCGAAACCGCCTCTTCCTGCGCCGCCCTCGGCCACGCCGTCACCGTCGTCGAGGCCGCGTCGCTCCCGCTCGTGCCGCAACTCGGTGCTGAGATGGCCGCCGTGTGCGCCACTCTGCACCGCCGCGGCGGTGTGGACCTGGTCACAGGCACCGGGGTGGCCGGGCTGCGTGGCACGGTCGGCGTCACCGGCGTCGAGCTCTCCGACGGCCGTACGCTTCCCGCCGACATCGTGATCGTCGGCATCGGTGCCGTCCCCAACACCACCTGGCTGGCGGGCTCGACGCTCGCGCTGCACGACGGCGTGCTGTGCGACGACGGCTGCGTGACGGCACTGCCGCAGGTGGTCGCCGTCGGCGACGTCGCTCGCGTCGGCGGAAGCCGTACCGAACACTGGACCTCCGCGACGGAGCAGCCCCGCATCGCCGTGGCCAACCTGCTCGCCGGACACACCGTTCGGACCGCGCGGTCGCTGCCCTACTTCTGGTCCGACCAGTACGGCGCACGCATTCAGTTCGCCGGCCGCCGACAGGACGGGGACAGTGTCCGCATCGCCGAGGGCGAGCTCACCGAGGATGCGCCGGCGGAGGGGGGCTTCCTCGCCCTGTACGAGCGGGACGGCCGTACGACCGCGGTGCTCTCCGTGGACCGCCCGCGCCCTTTCATGCGGGCACGACGCGAACTCGCGCGCGGGGAGAGCCGGGTGCAGCCGGCCGCGCTGTGAAGGCCACCGATTCGGCAGCTCTTCACGAGTGCGACAACTGTCCGGCGCCGCCCCGCCGACGTATCCGCTCCTGCGTCCGCTCGGCGGCCCGCGCCTGCCGTCGCGCCCTGCGCCGTTCGCGTCGCAGGGCGCGTGCGGTGCTGCTGGGTGTCGACACCACGCCGTTGCGCTGGTTCCACACCTGGCGTGTCACCCAGACATCGAGCGCGCCCCAGGTGGCCACCACAGTGCTGGCCACGCTGCTCAGCACCATCGGGAACGCCAGCCAGGAACCGGCCATGGTGCACAGGAAGGCCACCATCGCCTGGACCAGCGTCACGGCGATGATCAGCACCGCCCGCACCGCGGAGGTCCGCACCGGGTCGGGCAACCGGCGCCGCCGCGCGGGCTCCTCGACCCACAACGGCCGGTAGTGGTACGGCTGCTCCTGCGCGGCGCGCTTCTTGCCGGCCTCGGCCGATCTCATCTCCGCAGCCGTGCGGCTCGCGTCCTCCTCGGCCGGCTTCTCGTAAGCCGCTGTACCGCCCCCGTCTGCCGGAATGTCGCGATCCGGCGCTTCGGGATCCCGCTGCGCCGTCACGTGCGCCGTCCCGCTGTCCGACAGCGCCTTGTGCCGCTCCGCCGTGCCCATCACCGTGTCACCCTCCACCGCCAGCAGACCGCTCGCTCCGCGTCCGAAGACTCGGCTTCCCAGTGGCTGCCCGGCTTGCGCTGTTTTACGCCGCCCGGTTGCGGGACGCGGCTCCTGTGGCCGATTCCGCCCCCAATTCCCAAAGAGAAAGACGAACGGCGCCTCCCCAAGATTCCCAACGAGCGCAAAATTTCAGCCAACTGACCAAGCGGACCGGCCACATCCGCTGTGACGGCCACCGCGCGACGGCGGCAGGCAATCTCCCCCAATGAGCGGACAACTCGCCATGTCTCGCCGCCGGTGCGGAAGTTCAGCTTCCGGACCGGTCTTCGAGTTATCTGTCCGTCGGTAGTAGGCTCGCGCCGTTTGTTGACGCACATGTGTACCCCCTGTCGGATGGGGGTCGAGCTGGGGGAGGCCATGCGCTTTCGCGGGAAGTCGATCCGCCGGAAGATCGTGGCGCTGCTTCTCGTGCCGCTGGTGTCCCTGGCCGCGATCTGGGGCTTCGCCACCGTGCTCACGGGCCGGGAAGTGGCTCAGCTCTTCCACGTGTCGTCCGTCGTCGAGAAGATCGGCTACCCCACTGAGGACACCGTCCGCGTCCTGCAGCAGGAGCGCCGCCAGACCCTCGTCTACCTCGCCGATCCGCGGGCCTCGGACGCCCTGTCCGCGCTCCGCAACACGCGGACCGCCACCGACGAAGCCGTCGTCAAGCTCCGCGAGAACGCCAAGAACCCCGATGTCCGCGACGGGCTGGACGCTGACGACGACGAAAACCTCACCGCCGTACTGGACGCCTTCGACGGCATGAATTCCCTGCGCCGCAGTGTCGAGGACGGCACGGTCAACCGGTCTCAGGCCCTCGACCTCTACAACCGTCTCGTCGACCCCTGTTACACCCTGCTTGCGTCCGTCGACGGTGTCGACAGCGTGGAGCTGGACAAGCAGGCCCGGGCCCTGGTGAACCTCAACCGCGCCCGTGAACTGCTCTCCCGCGAGGACGCCCTGCTCGGATCCGCCCTGGTGGTCGGGAAACTCTCCCGCGAGGAGATCCGCGACGTCTCCGACCTGGTCGCCCAGCGCACCCTGCTGTACGACATCAGCCTGCCGGTGCTCCCCTCGACGGAGCGCGAACGCTACGAGCGCTTCTGGAAGAACGCCACCACGGCGCCCCTGCGGTCGGCCGAACAGGCCGTCATCTCCGCCGACCCCGGCGCTCCGCGCACCGTGACCGCCAAGAGCTGGGACACCGTCGCCGGGAGCGTGCTCGACGAGCTCGCCACCCTCAACGACCAGGCCGGCGACCGGTATCAGGACCGTGTCCGCCCGGACGCGATCGGCGTCATCGTCAAGGCGTCCGTCGCCGGCATCCTCGGTCTGGTCGCCTTGATCTTCTCGCTCGTGGTGTCCGTGCGCGTCGGCCGCGGTCTCATCCGCGACCTGCGGCAGCTGCGCCTGGAGGCGCACGAGGCGTCCGGTGTCCGGCTGCCCAGCGTGATGCGCCGCCTCTCCACGGGCGAACAGGTCGACGTGGAGACCGAGGCCCCGCGTCTGGAGTACGACAAGAACGAGATCGGCGAGGTCGGCCAGGCCCTCAACACCCTGCAACGGGCCGCCGTCGAAGCCGCCGTGAAACAGGCCGAGCTCCGCTCCGGCGTCTCCGAGGTCTTCGTCAACCTCGCCCGCCGCAGCCAGGTCCTGCTCCACAAGCAGCTCACCCTCCTCGACGCCATGGAGCGCCGGACCGAGGACACCGACGAACTCGCCGACCTGTTCCGCCTCGATCACCTCACCACCCGTATGCGCCGGCACGCCGAGGGCCTGGTGATCCTCTCCGGTGCCGCCCCCTCCCGGCAGTGGCGCAAGCCCGTCCAGCTCATGGACGTCGTACGCGCCGCCGTCGCCGAAGTCGAGGACTACGAGCGCATCGAAGTCCGTCGGCTGCCCCGGGTCGCCGTCACCGGCCCGGCGGTCGCGGACCTCACTCACCTCGTCGCCGAACTCCTGGAGAACGCCACGGTGTTCTCCCCACCGCACACCGCCGTCCAGGTCCTCGGCGAGCGCGTCGCCAACGGCTTCACCCTGGAGATTCACGACCGCGGCCTCGGCATGGCGGCCGACGCACTCCTGGACGCCAACCTCCGGCTCGCCGAGACACCGGAGTTCGAGCTGTCCGACACCGACCGGCTCGGCCTGTTCGTGGTCAGCCGGCTCGCCCAGCGGCAGAACGTCCGGGTCTCGCTCCAGCCGTCCCCGTACGGCGGCACGACCGCCGTCGTCTTCATCCCCGACACCCTCCTGACGGACGACGTCCCGGACACCAACGGCATCGGCTTCCGCCTCGACCGGCCGCAGCCCTCCAAGGAGGCCGAGCTGGAGGAGGCCCGCCGCGCCGAGCTCTCCAAGGCGCCCGCGCAGCTGCCCGGCCTGCCGGCTTCGCTCCTGCACGGTCCCGTCGAACTGGAGGCGCCCGTCGATCTCGACGCCATCGAGGACTTCCCCGGCGCGCTCGACGACGAGGACAGCGAACGCGGCGGAATCTTCCGCCACCGCCGCTCTCTCGCCCGCACGGAGGAGGAGGGAGCGCGGCACCACGGCGAGCAGCAGCACGAGGCTTCCGACGACCGGGGCACGGACCAGGCCGATCCGGGGGACGACTCCAACGCCCCCGTCCCGCTCCCTCGCCGCCGGGCACCCAAGCTGGTCAGCTCCCACGGACGTCCGGTCACCGAGCAGCGGGCGCGTCGCGAGGAGACCGACGAAGAGCCAGAGACAGGCCCTGGCCGGTCGCGCGAGCCGGCCGCGGCACCGCTGCCCACCCGCCGTCCAGGAGCGGGCCCACTGCGCCGGGGCACCGGTGTGGCCGCCCCCCTCGACGAACAGCGCACCGACACCCCGACGTCCTCGGCCCGCGAACTCGGCGAGCAGCCCGAGGCTCCCGCTCTCCCCAGGCGCACCAGGCGTCCCGCGATCCCGTCGGCCGGCCCGAGCGGTGTGACCGGCCCGGGCGACTCCATGTCGACCCCCGGCTCCAGATCGGCCCTGCCCCCCGGCTCCGGCGCAGGCACAGGTTCCGGATCAGGCTCCTCAACGCACGAGACCGGCTCCGGCACGGCCCCGCTGCCCCGGCGCGTACGCCAGGCCAGCCTGGCCCCGCAGCTGAAGCAGAGCTCCGGACGGCCCACCACCGACAGAGCGGAGCTCGGCGAACGGGACGCCGACGAGGTACGCAGCCGCATGGCCTCGCTCCAGCGCGGCTGGCAGCGTGGCCGTGAGGAGAACGCCGAGGGCGACGACGCCCACAGCGGCACAGCACCACAACGAACGACAAAGGGGGACGGTCGATGACCGCACCGAAGGCGACCGGCCACACCACGGGCAACAACCCCGGCGAGCTCAACTGGCTCCTCGACGACCTCGTGGAACGCGTCGCGAGCATCCGCAAGGCCCTCGTGCTCTCCGGCGACGGCCTGCCGATCGGCATCTCCAAGGACCTGACCCGGGAGGACAGCGAGCACCTCGCCGCTGTCGCCTCCGGCTTCCACAGCCTCGCCAAGGGCGTGGGCCGCCACTTCGAGGCGGGCAACGTCCGGCAGACGGTCGTCGAGCTCGACGACGCCTTCCTGTTCGTCACGGCCGCCGGCGACGGCAGCTGCCTCGCCGTGCTCTCGGACGCCGATTCCGACGTCGGGCTGGTCGCGTACGAGATGACGCTCCTGGTCAAGCGGGTCGGAGTGCATCTCGGTGCCGCCCCGCGCACCGATCTGCCCGCAGGCGGGTAGTGGGATGGCATGAGCACAGACGGTCAGGGAAGAAGTCACTGGTTCGACGACGAGGCCGGGCCGGTCGTCCGTCCGTACGCCATGACGCGCGGCCGCACCACCAGTGCGGCCCAGCACCGCCTCGACCTCATCGCGGTGGTCGTCACGGAACCCCAGGCGGACGACCCGGAAGGGGACCACAGCCTGTCCCCGGAGCACGTGAACATCGTCGACCTGTGCCGTGAGACCCCCCAGTCGGTCGCCGAACTCTCCTCCGAGCTCGACCTGCCCATCGGAGTGGTACGGGTCCTCATCGGGGACCTCGTGGACTCGGAATTCGTCCATGTGAACCGACCCGTGCCCCCTGCGGAACTGCCGGACGAGAGTATTCTTCGCGATGTGATCAACGGCCTCCGGGCGCTGTGAGCGGCGCGGAAGTGGGGTACTGACGTGACAGGCTGGCAGTTCTGGGTCGACCGGGGCGGCACCTTCACGGACATCGTCGCGCGACGCCCGGACGGCCGTCTGCTGACGCACAAGCTGCTCTCGGACAATCCGGCGCGGTACTCCGACGCGGCGGTCGCTGGCGTCCGGGAACTGCTGGCCGACTCCCCGGACCCGGTCGAGGCCGTCCGCATGGGCACCACGGTCGCCACCAACGCCCTCCTGGAACGCAAGGGCGAGCGGACCCTGCTGGTCATCACCCGGGGCTTCCGCGACGCCCTGCGCATCGCCTACCAGAACCGCCCGCACATCTTCGCCCGCCGCATCGAACTCCCCGAGCTGCTCTACGAACGGGTTGTCGAGGCCGACGAGCGCATCGCCGCCGACGGCACCGTCCTGCGCGCCCCCGACCCGGACTCCCTCGCCGGCCCCCTCCAGGAGGCATACGACGACGGAATCCGCGCCGTCGCCGTGGTCTGCATGCACAGCCACCTCCACCCCGCCCACGAACAGGCGATCGGACAGCTCGCCGCCCGCATCGGCTTCCCGCAGATCTCGCTCTCCAGCGAGGTCAGCCCACTGATGAAGCTCGTCCCGCGCGGGGACACCGCCGTCGTCGACGCCTACCTGTCGCCCGTGCTGCGCCGCTACGTGCGGCACGTCGCCGACGAGCTCGAAGGCGTGCGGCTGATGTTCATGCAGTCCAATGGCGGTCTCGCCGAGGCCGGGCAGTTCCGCGGCAAGGACGCGATCCTCTCCGGCCCCGCAGGGGGCATCGTCGGCATGGCCCGCATGTCGCAGCTCGCCGGCTTCGACCGCGTCATCGGCTTCGACATGGGCGGCACCTCCACCGACGTCTCGCACTTCGCGGGCGAGTACGAACGCGTCTTCACCACGCAGATCGCCGGCGTCCGGCTGCGCGCGCCCATGCTGGACATCCACACCGTCGCGGCCGGCGGCGGCTCGGTCCTGCACTTCGACGGCTCCCGCTACCGCGTGGGGCCGGACTCGGCCGGCGCGGACCCGGGTCCGGCCTGCTACCGCGGCGGCGGCCCGCTCGCCGTCACCGACGCCAACGTCATCCTCGGCCGCATCCAACCCGCCCACTTCCCCAAGGTGTTCGGGCCCGAAGGCGACCAGCCCCTCGACGACGCCCTCGTCCGCGCGCGCTTCGCCGCCCTCGCGCGCGAGATCCGCGAGCGGACCGGCGACGACCGCACCCCCGAGCAGGTCGCCGAGGGCTACCTGCAGATCGCCGTCGCCAACATCGCCAACGCCGTGAAGCGGATCTCCGTCCAGAAGGGCCACGACGTGACCCGCTACGCCCTCGCCACCTTCGGTGGCGCGGGCGGGCAGCACGCCTGCATGGTCGCCGACTCGCTCGGCATCCGCACCGTCCTCGTGCCGCCCATGGCCGGTGTCCTGTCCGCTCTCGGCATCGGCCTCGCCGACACCACGGCCATGCGCGAACAGTCCGTCGAGGCTCCCCTGGAGGCCGCCTCGATGCCCGGCGTCCTCAAGACCGCCGACGACCTGGAGAGCGCCGCCCGCGCCGAACTCCTCGCCGAGGACGTCCCCGAGGACCGAATCCAGGTCACCCGGCGCGCCCAGCTCCGCTACGACGGCACCGACACCACCCTCACCGTCGAGCTGACCGAGCCCGACACGATGAGGCACGCCTTCGAAGTACGTCATCGCGCCACGTACTCCTTCACGCTCGACCGCCCGATCGTCGTCGAAGCCCTCTCCGTCGAAGCCACCGGCATCACCGAACCCCCCGATCTCTCCGCCCTGGCCACCTACCAGGGCCGCTCCGCCGCTCCCGAAACCATCCGCCTCCACACGGGCGGCACCTGGCGCGACGTACCCCTCCACCGCCGCGAGGAGCTGCCCCCCGGCGAGACCGTCACCGGCCCCGCGATCATCACCGAGGCCAGCGCGACGACCGTCGTCGACGACGGCTGGCGGGCCGCGACGACCGACGACGGGCATCTGGTCATGGAACGCGCGGCGATTACGCAGAGTTCCGATCTCGACACGAAGGCCGACCCGGTTCTCCTCGAGGTCTTCAACAACCTCTTCATGTCCATCGCCGAGCAGATGGGCGCCCGCCTGGAGTCCACCGCCCAGTCCGTCAACATCAAGGAGCGCCTGGACTTCTCCTGCGCCCTCTTCGACCCGGACGGAAACCTGGTGGCCAACGCCCCGCACATCCCCGTCCACCTGGGCTCGATGGGCACCAGCGTCAAGGAGATCATCCGGCGCCGCCGCTCCCGGATGCGGCCGGGAGACACGTACGCGGTCAACGACCCGTACCACGGCGGCACGCACCTGCCGGACGTCACGGTCATCACGCCTGTCTTCGATTCAGGCGACACGGACAGTGACCGGAAGATCCTCTTCCACGTGGCCTCGCGTGGCCACCACGCCGAGATCGGCGGCATCGCCCCCGGCTCCATGCCGGCGGACAGCCGCACCATCGAGGAAGAAGGCGTCCTCTTCGACAACTGGCTGCTCGCCGAGAACGGCCGCTTCCGCGAGGAGGAGACCCTCCGCCTGTTGACCGAGGCGCCCTACCCCTCTCGCAACCCCAAGACCAACCTCGCCGACCTGCGGGCCCAGATCGCCGCCAACCAGAAGGGCGTCGACGAAGTCGCCCGCATGATCGAGCACTTCGGCCTCGACGTCGTACAGGCGTACATGAAGCACGTCCAGGACAACGCCGAGGAGGCCGTCCGCCGGGTCATCGACGCCCTGGACGACGGCGAGTACGCCTACGAGACCGACTCGGGCGCCATCATCCGCGTACGCGTGCGCGTGGACCGTGAAAAGCGCTCCGCGACCGTCGACTTCACGGGCACGTCACCCCAGCTGACCACCAACTTCAACGCCCCCTTCGCAGTGGTCAACGCGGCGGTCCTGTACGTCTTCCGCACCCTGGTCGCCGACGACATCCCGCTCAACGACGGCTGTCTGCGCCCGCTCGACATCATCGTGCCGCCCGGCTCCCTGCTGGCGCCCGAACCGCCGGCCGCCGTCGTCGCGGGCAACGTCGAGACCTCGCAAGCCATCACCGGCGCCCTCTACGCGGCGCTCGGCGTCCAGGCAGAGGGCTCCGGCACGATGAACAACGTCACCTTCGGCAACGACCGCCACCAGTACTACGAGACCGTGGCCTCCGGATCCGGCGCGGGCGACGGCTTCCCCGGCGCACCTGTCGTGCAGACCCACATGACCAACTCGCGGCTCACCGACCCCGAGGTCCTGGAGTGGCGACTGCCCGTCCAGCTCGACGAGTTCGCCGTCCGGCGCGGCAGCGGCGGTTCGGGACGGTGGCGCGGCGGGGACGGCGCGGTACGCCGCATCCGGTTCCATGAGCCCATGACCGTCTCCACGCTGTCCCAGCACCGCCGGGTCCCGCCGTACGGCATGGCGGGCGGGGAACCCGGCGCCCTGGGCGCCAACCGCGTGGAGCGCGCGGACGGCACGGTCACCGAACTCGCCGGAAGCGACGCGGCGGACGTCGGCCCCGGCGACGTTCTCGTCATCGAAACCCCCGGCGGCGGAGGCTACGGGCCACCGTCGCCCGACCCCCATCAAGCAGGAGAAGAGATCGATGATCTTCGGGCGTTCTGAGCGCGGCAAGCCCCCGGTCGAGCCCGTCACGCTCAAGATCCTGGTGGCCGGCGGCTTCGGCGTGGGCAAGACCACGCTCGTCGGCGCGGTCAGCGAGATCAGGCCGCTGCGCACCGAGGAACTGCTCACCGAGGCGGGACGCCCGGTCGACGACACGAGCGGTGTGGAGGGCAAGCACACCACCACCGTGGCCATGGACTTCGGCCGCATCACGCTGCGCGAGGACCTCGTGCTGTACCTGTTCGGCACGCCCGGCCAGGAGCGGTTCTGGTTCATGTGGGACGAGCTCTCCGAAGGCGCGCTCGGTGCCGTGGTGCTCGCCGACACCCGCCGCCTGGAGGACTGCTTCGCCGCCGTCGACTACTTCGAGCGGCGGTCCATCCCCTTCGTCGTCGGCGTCAACTGCTTCGAGGGATCCGCCCGTTACCCGGCGGACGACGTACGTCAGGCCCTCGACCTGGACGACGGCGTACCGCTGGTGCTGTGCGACGCCCGCGACCGGGAGTCCGTCAAGGAGGTCCTCGTCGGCGTCGTCCAGCACGCGATGGCGTATGCGGCGGAGCACCGCCAGGCCGTCACCACATGACACGGGAGCGGCCCGTACCCCCGCCGACCGGGGTACGAGCCGCCGTCCATGGCACCACGCGCGCGTGCCCGGTGGGTGCCGCCTAGTTGTCGCCGTCCTCCAGCCAGCCGAAGCTCTTCTCCACGGCCTTGCGCCAGTTGTGGTATTCGCGGTCGCGCACCGAGGCCTCCATCGCGGGCGTCCATTCGACGTCCTTCTGCCAGTGCGTCTTGAGCTCGTCCAGGTCGTTCCACACGCCCGTGGCGAGGCCGGCCGCGTACGCGGCGCCCAGGCAGGTCGTCTCGGAGACCTTGGGCCGGATCACCGGCACGTCCAGGACATCCGCCTGGTGCTGCATGAGGAGGTTGTTCTTCGTCATGCCGCCGTCCACCTTCAGCGTGGTGATCTGCACCCCGGAGTCCTGGAACATGGCGTCCACGACCTCACGCGTCTGCCAGCTCGTCGCCTCCAGCACCGCGCGCGCGAGGTGCGCCTTCGTGACGTACCGGGTGAGTCCGGTGACGACTCCGCGCGCGTCGGAGCGCCAGTACGGAGCGAACAGGCCGGAGAACGCGGGCACGATGTACGCGCCTCCGTTGTCCTCCACGCTCGCCGCCAGCGGCTCGATCTCGTCGGCGGTTCGGATGATGCCGAGTTGATCGCGGAACCACTGGACCAGCGCGCCCGTTATGGCGATCGACCCCTCCAGGCAGTACACGGGTGCCTCACTGCCGATCTTGTAGCCCATCGTCGTCAGCAGCCCGCTCTTCGACGGCACCGGCCGGTTGCCGGTGTTGAGCAGCAGGAAGCTGCCCGTGCCGTACGTGTTCTTCGCCGTGCCCACGTCGTAGCAGGCCTGCCCGAACACGGCCGCCTGCTGGTCGCCCAGCGCGGAGGCGACCGGTACGCCCGCGAGCTGGCCGACCGCTGTGCCGTACACCTCGGCGGACGACCTGATCTCGGGCAGGACGGCCTCGGGGACGTTCATCGCCGCCAGGATGGACTGGTCCCACTGGAGGGTCTCCAGGTTCATCAGCATGGTGCGCCCGGCGTTGGTCACGTCCGTGACGTGCCGCCCGCCGTCCGTCCCGCCGGTGAGGTTCCAGATCAGCCAGGAGTCGATGGTGCCGAAGGCGATCTCTCCGCGCTCCGCGCGGGCCCTGAGCCCGGGCACGTTGTCGAGGAGCCAGGCGGCCTTGGGGCCGGAGAAGTAGCTGGCCAGCGGCAGCCCGGTCTGCTCGCGGAAACGGTCCTGCCCGTCCGCGCCGCCCAGTTGGTTGCACAGCGCCGCGGTGCGCGTGTCCTGCCACACGATCGCGTTGTGCACGGGCTTGCCCGTGGCGCGGTCCCACAGGACTGTCGTCTCACGCTGGTTGGTGATCCCGAGCGCGCTGAGCTGGTCGGCGCGCAGCCCGGCCTTGGCGATCGCCCCGGCGACCACTGCCTGCACCTTGGACCAGATCTCGGTGGCGTCGTGCTCCACCCAGCCGGGCTTGGGGAAGATCTGGCGGTGTTCGCGCTGGTCGACGGCGACGATGGCGCCGTTGTGGTCGAAGACGATGCAGCGGCTGGAGGTGGTGCCCTGGTCGATTGCGGCGACGTACTTCTCGGCGTTGTCCGTCATGGCTACCCCTTGGGCTGGGTTCAGAAGACTGCTCAGAAATCGGATCGGGTATCGGCTCAGAAGGCCGCGTGGTAGATGAGACCCGCGAGCGCTCCGCCGATCAGCGGGCCGACGACCGGGATCCAGGCGTAACTCCAGTCGGAAGTGCCCTTGTTCGGGATCGGCAGGAATGTGTGCACGATGCGTGGGCCGAGGTCGCGCGCGGGGTTGATGGCGTAGCCGGTGGGCCCGCCGAGGGAGAGGCCGATGCCGACGACCAGCAGCGCGACGATCAGCACCTGGGTTCCGGACTCGCCCAGCCCCTTGGTGAGGCCGAAAGCGAGGATCGGCAGGACGAGCGCGATCGTCGCGATGATCTCCGTGACCAGGTTGGCGACCGGGTTCCGGATCTCCGGGATGGTGGAGAAGACGCCGAGCGTCGGAACCGGTTCCTCCGCCGTGCCCTCCGTGGTGCCCGTCTCCCGGACATTGGCCTGGAACTGGGCGAAGTAGGTGAGGTAGCACAGGACGGCGCCGAGCATGGCCCCGACCATCTGGCCCAGCAGATAGACCCAGACCTTGCCCCACTCATCGGTGTCGACGGCGATGCCGAGGGTCACCGCCGGATTGAGGTGCCCACCGGAGAGGGGAGCGGCGGTGTAGGCGCCCGCCAGCACGCCGAATCCCCAGCCGAACGCGATCACGATCCACCCCGAGGCCCGCGCTTTGGAGTATCGGAGCGTGACAGCGGCGCAGACGCCGGCGCCGAAGAGGATCAATATCGCGGTGCCGATGACTTCGCCGACGAAGATGTCTCCATTGCTCATGGCGGCTCCTAGGCCCTGGGCCGGGACGAGCGGCCCCGGTCCTTCGTGCAGGGTGCGGTTCCCTTGGCGAACTGCCGAGGGCAGGGAGGATCCCGCGCCCCGCCCGGCGTCCGCGACGAGCGTGCCGTAACAGCCGAATCGCCCGTGGGGGTACGGGCCTCGGCTCAGGTGGACCCGCGCGGCGCAGTGCCTGAATACGCCGAGAATGTACGGCGATGTCGACTGACACCGGAAGTGTTCACCTGCGTCCAGGGAGCGTCAAGGTCGCTGACGACAACGGTTGTTGCGGCATGCGGCTGAGCGAGCCGGACGCGAACAGTTGCCCGGGCACGGCCGGAAGTGTGCGGTGTCGCGGGTTCCTGTGGGGACGCCCGACACGCGGAACCCGTATGCCGATCCGCTGGTCCGGGCGGCACGCCGACGCGGACTCCGCCGGCGATGGGCCTGATCACCGGCCGCTGTCGCGAGGGCCTGCCCGAGGCGCAAGGCGCGGATGGACCAGTGGCCCGGGCACCTGACCGACGCGCGCAAACTCACGCCGTCGGGCAGGTCGTCTCCCTGACCGAGGAGGCCGGCCCCGACCTGCGGCGCTGTCCACCTGGCGTTCGCCCCGCCTACCCCGCCCGCGCGGTCGTCGCCTCCGACCCGCGACGGACCTCGTGCCCGGCCAGCCCGGCACGGCCCAGCACCCAACTCGCACCGTCCAACGCCTTCGCGGCCCGCTTCAGCGGGGCCAGACGGGCGGCCGCCTCCCGGTGGTCCGTCACGCTGCCCGGTGGGCACAGCACCGTGGCCAGGGACAGGGTGACGGCACGCCCACCCGCCGTCCAGGGGATGTCCAACACGGAGGCGGCCAGCGGATCCATTCCCTCCGGATCAGTGAGCACCAGGAAGTCGTCCCCACCGATGTGGCCCACGCGCGTACTGCCGGACGCGGCATGCTGCAGCGCCCGCCCCACCGACCGGATCAACTCGTCGCCGGCCGCGAACCCGGCCCCGTCGTTGACCTGCTTGAAGTGGTCGACGTCCAGCCAACTCAGCGCGAACGCCCGCCCGTCCGCGATCCGCCGGTCCACCTCCCCGGTGATGGCGTCCGAACCCGGCAGCCGAGTCAGCGGATTGAGCCCGGCCGCCTCCTCCACCCGGCTCTCGGCCAGCGCCCGTACGAGATCCGCGAGCCGTACGACGCCCACGCAGCGGCCGTACCGGTCGACCACGGCGACGTCGTCCGATGTGCGGTCCCGGTCGCCGACGGCCACCACGTCCAGGACCTCCCACGCCGTGGCGTCGACGCCCACCGTCCGGGGTGGGTCGCCGAGTTTGGCGGCGGGGCGATCGGCGTACAGGGCATGTCCGTAGCGACCCGACATGGACAGCAGGAAGCGGGAGCGGTGCACCGAGCGCACCGGCACGCCGTCCCGGTCCACGAGCAGGACCCCGGACACGTCGGGCGAGCCGGTCAGCAGCGCCCGGACCTGACCTGCCGACGCGGTGGCGGGCAGCAGCGCCGCCGGTCGTACGAACTCCCGCACCGACGGCCCCGAGCGAGGTGTCCCGACGACATCGGCGGAGCGGGGCGGAACGTATACGTCCGCGGCGGGCAGCCGGGACGGCGGGGCGAACAGCTGGCCCTGCGCCAGCTGCGCACCTGCCGACAGTGCCGCCGCGCACTGCAGCTCGGTCTCCACGCCCTCGACGACGAGCAGCGCGCCGAGCTCGTCGCACAGAGTCCGCATCGCGCGCACCCCCGCCGGCCGCGCCAGCAGCGACGCGTCGAGCTTCACGAGGTCGGGCGCGAGATCGATGAGCAGCCGCAGGGGTACGTCCCCGTCTCCGACGCCGTCCGCGCTGATCCGGAAGCCCTGGTCCCGTAGCCCGGCGACCGCCTCCAGCAGCGCTTGCTGGGGCACGTGGGTGTACGGCGGGCCTACGTCGACCGTCACCTCCCAGGGCAGCCGCCCCGCCGCGCGCACGGCGTCGTGCAGCGGAGTCAATCCGCCGAGGTCGGCGAGGGTGCCGGCGAACACGTTGACATGCAGCGGCAGGAGTGTCTCCTGGCGAGCCGCCGTACGCACCGCCAACACCGCGAGCCGACCGTCGAGTTCGGGATCCCGACGGGCCTCGGCCAGGACGTCGCCGGTCTCCGGCCGGGCGAGTATCTCCAACCCCGCGACCCCGCCGGTCGTCAGATTGACCACCGGTTGGAAGGCGAAGCGGAGAGTGTCCGTCCAGGAGTGCACGGGAGCATGATGGCGCTGTCGGAGGACGCCCAGGTCCAGTTCATGAGACGTTCACGCGGGATTCCTGGTTGGTCACGCAGCGTACGAGAAAGCCCTTGCTCCCGTGGGCCCGCTCGGGCCGGTGACGGCGGCCATCGCGACGCCGCCCGGCCCGCCCGGCCACGGCGATCCGGTCCCGCCCCGGGCCCGCCCGCTTCTCACCGCACCGCGATCACCGCCGATCCGTGCCCGAACAGTCCCTGGTTGGCGGTGATGCCCACGCGTGCCCCCGCGACCTGCCGGTCACCCGCATCGCTCCTCAACTGCCAGGTCACTTCACAGACCTGGGCGATCGCCTGGGCCGGAACGGCCTCTCCGAAGGAGGCGAGCCCGCCACTGGTGTTGACCGGTATACGCCCGCCCAGGGTGGTCGCACCTTCCCGCAGCAGCTTCGCCCCCTCGCCCTCCCCGCACAACCCGAGGTCCTCGTACCACTGCAACTCCAGAGCGGTGGACAGGTCGTACACCTCGGCGAGGGACAGATCCTCCGGCCCGATGCCCGCCTCCTCGTAGGCGGCCCGCGCGATCGACGCCCGGAATGACCCGGCGGCGGGCTCGGCCGCCACCGCGGAGTCCGTCGCGATGTCCGGCAGATCCAGCACGGTGTTCGGGTAACGCGGCGTCACCGTGGACACGGCCCTGATCCGCACCGGATCGGCCGCTCCGCGCCGGCGTGCGAACTCCATGCTGGACAGCACCAGAGCCGCGCCTCCGTCCGAGGTCGCGCAGATGTCGAGCAGTCGCAGCGGATCGGCGACCACTGCCGAGGCGGCGACCTCCTCGGCGGTGACCCGCCTGCGGTAGCGCGCGTACGGATTCAGCGCGCCCAGCGTGGCGTTCTTCACCTTGACTTGCGCGAAGTCCTCCAGTGTGTCCCCGTGTACGGCCATCCGCCGCCGCGCGTACAGCCCGAAGTACGTCGGATTGGTCGCTCCCAGCACCCGGAAGCGCAGCCAGTCCGGGTCGTCGGGCCGATCGCCACCCGCAGGCCGGAAGAAACCCTTCGGCGCGGCATCGGCGCCCACCACGAGCACCACGTCCGCGAGGCCCGAAAGGATCTGCCCGCGCGCGATGTCGACGGCCTGCGCCCCCGACGCGCACGCCGCGTACACACTGGCGACCCGGGCCCCCTGCCAGCCCAACGCCTTCGCGAACGTCGCCCCTGCCACATACCCCGGATAGCCGCCGCGCACGGTGTCCGCACCGACGATCGAGTCGACCTCCCGCCAGTCCAGTCCCGCGTCGGCGAGTGCCGCGCGGGCTGCCACCGCGCCGTACTCGACGAAACCGCGACCCCACTTGCCCCAGGGGTGCATGCCCGCGCCGAGCACCGCCACCTCTCCTGTCATGCCGCCACCCCGGTCGGCCGCCACCGCCAAGTCGTCCAGACCGTCTCCGCGTCCTCATGGAGCACGCCGGGCACGACCTCCACCTCCATGCCCACCGCCAGCTCGGCGACAGTGACCCCGGGGACCGCCTGTCCCAGTACCACCATCCGTTCTGCCTCGAGCTCCACAGCGATCAACGTGTACGGCTCCCACGGAAGTTCCGGATCGGTCACATACGGTGACGGCGGGCGGTAGCGGCTGTCCGTGTACGACCAGACGCGCCCGCGCTGCGAGAGCGGGACCTCCTCCAGATCGCCGCCGGAGCACCCGGGATTACGGCAGTGGGAGTCCTCGCGGGGGAAGAAGACCGAGGCGCACGCCGAGCAGCGTGTGCCGAGGAGCCGGAAACCGCCTCCGTCGCCGACGAACCATCCGGCGACGACAGGCGTGCGTGCACGCGACAAGGTCCCTCCCCGACATCGAATCTGACGGTAAGTCAGAAGTGTGCCACGGGCGGCTCACCATGGGCAGGGCATCCGTCACGGTCCTCCGTTCGGAGGCGAACTGCATCCGATCGCTTCCCCGGCGGAACGCGCCTCTGATAGATGCAGGGGACATGACACGACTCTCCAGCGCAGTACGCGGGCTGGTCACCGCACTCGCCGCCCTGCTGGCCGTGACCGCCGCCGCTACCGACGCCCGAGGACAGACCGAGCCCAAAGCACCCGCAGACTTCGTGGCCCTGAGAACCGTGGACCCGACGATCATCCAGGAGATGCGCTACTTCACCTCGCACAACTTCGTCGGCGAGCGCATCGACGGCTACCAGCAGCCCCTGTGCATCCTCACCCGGCCGGCCGCGAAAGCACTCCACGCGGCCCAGCTGAAACTCCTCCGCAAGGGCTACACCCTCAAGGTGTACGACTGCTACCGGCCGCAGCGCGCCGTGAACCACTTCGTCCGCTGGGCCCAGGATCTCGACGATGCAGCCATGAAGGGCGAGTTCTATCCGGACGTCGACAAGAGCCGTCTGTTCGAGGACGGTTACATCGCGGAGAAATCCGGCCACAGCCGCGGCTCGACCATGGACCTCACGATCGTGAAGCTCCCCGCCAAGCCGACCAGGCCGTACATGCCCGGAGAGCTGCTGGTGCCCTGTTACGCCCCGAAGGAGGAGCGTTTCCCGGACAACTCTGTCGACATGGGCACCGGATTCGACTGCTTCGACAGCCTCTCGCACACCCTCGACCCGCGCATCCAGGGCACCCAGCGCGCCAACCGGCTGCTTCTCAAGAGCACCCTGGAGAGCCTCGGATTCGTCAATCTGGCCGAGGAATGGTGGCACTACACGTACAAGCCAGAGCTCTACCCCGACACCTACTTCGACTTCCCGGTGTCCTCGAAGTCCCTCACAGGGAACCACTGAGCTGCCCCCGGAACACGCCCTTCCAGTGATCGGATACAGTCCGCGCGTGTCCGAATCCCAGTACTCCACCCACAACTCCGGGCCAGGTACCCACTGTTCGAGCTGCGGAGCCCCCTACGGAGAGGGCGTCTCCGGCTGGCCCCGTACCTGTCCGGCCTGCGCCACCGTGGCCTACCGCAATCCGCTCCCGGTCGCGGTGGCCCTCCAGCCGGTGTACGACACACAGGGCACCGCCTTGGTCGTCATCACGCGCACCATCGCTCCCGCGCGCGGGGGCACCGCACTGCCCGGCGGCTACATCGACGACCGTGAGGACTGGCGGCAGGCCGTCGTACGCGAGCTCAGGGAAGAGACCGGCATCGAGGCGGCGAGCCGGGACGTACGGCTCGTCGACGCGATGAGCTCGCCCGACGGACACCTGCTGCTGTTCGGGCTCCTGCCGGAGCGCCCGGCCGACGGCCTGCCGCCCTCCGCCGCCACGGACGAGACCGAGGGCCGGCACCTGCTGCGCAGGCCGGAGGAGCTCGCCTTCCCCCTGCACACACTGGCTGTGCGGGCGTGGTTCGAGGGCCGGTACGTCTGACTCAGCCCGCGCCGAGCCCTCGTACCCGCACCGGGTGAAGCGGCTCGCTCACGCCGTCCTCACCCTCCCGCTCGACGACCACCTGCCTGCCCTCCCAGCGGGATACATAGCGTTCGATCTCCGGCTCGTCCCATCCGTCGCCCGCGTCCGGCACGACCAGCCCGCCCCCGGTCCGTCCCAGGGCGGGCGACCACACCTCCAGTTCCAGCCCACCGTCGTCCCCGCGTACCGGGATGACGGCACCCGCGCGCGCGAGCACCGGAATCCGCGACAAAGGGGCGTCCACGAGCACCTGCGCCGGGCCCTCGTACACCTTCTCCGTCGCCGTGTCGTACCAGCGCCCTCGCGGCAACTGCACCGCCCGCCGGTCAGCACCCGGGTCGAGTACCGGCGCCACCAGCAGGCAGTCGCCCAGCAGGAAGGCGTCCTCACAGTGACGCAGCGCACGGTCCTCGGGCGCCGACCACCACAGGGGCCGTACATAGGGCGCCCCCGTACGCCGGGCCAGATGCGCCAACGTCACGAAGTACGGCAGCAGCCGCCGGCGTTCGACGAGCGCCACGCGCGCGTGCTCCAGCACCTCCTCGCCGAACTCCCACGGCTCCCTGCGCCCGGCCCGCAGACTCCCGTGCGTGCGGAAGAGCGGCAGAAACGCGCCCAGTTGAAACCACCGCAGATACAGCTCGGCCGACGGACTCCCGTCGAAGCCGCCCACGTCCGGCCCCGAGTACGGCACCCCGCACAGCCCGAGCCCCATGACCAGCGACAGTGAGGCCCGCAGCCCAGGCCATCCCGTGGCCACGTCCCCGGACCACGACCCCCCGTAGCGCTGCATGCCCACCCAGCCGGAGCGCGAGAAGACGAAGGGCCGATCCTGAGGAGCCAGTTCGCGCAGCCCGTCGTAGCCGGCCCGGGCCATGCACAACGCATAGACGTTGTGGGCCTCGCGATGGTCGCCGCCCCGGCCCTCGAGGGAGTGCCGGGCCGAGCGCGGCAGTGTCGACTCCCCGAAGGCGGTGAACGAGGTGGGCTCGTTCATGTCGTGCCAGAAGCCCGAGAAGCCCTGTGCGAGGCGCTCCTCGTAGAGGCGCCCCCACCACCGTCGCACGCGCGCGTGCGTGAAGTCCGGATAGACCGCCTCGCCGGGCCACACGACGCCTCGCACGAGTCGTCCCGCCGCGTCCCGCACGAACGCGTCCTCGGCCGACCCGCCGTCGAACACGGCGTTCCCCGGGGCGGCCTTGACCGCAGGATCGACGATCGACACCAGCCGGATCCCGTCACGCCGCAGCTCCTCGGCGAGCTGCGGCAGCTTGGGGAAGCGCTCCTGGTCGACGGTGAACACCTGGTGGGCGTCGTAGTGGTCGATGTCCAGATGGACCGCGTCGAGCGGCAGACCGCGCTCCTGATAGCCCGAAACGATCCGCCGCACCTCCTGCTCACTGCCGAAGCCCCACCGCGCGTGATGGTGCCCGAGCGCCCACGCGGGCGGCAGCGCGGCCGCCCCGGTGAGTGAGGCCCAGGCGAGCAGCACGCGCGCGGGGGTGCCCACGATCAGCCAGCAGCGCAGCGGACCGCCCTCCATGCGCAGCTCGGCCGTGCCGGCCCGGTCGTGCCCGGACCCGGCACCCTCCTCGCCCTCCCGCAGTGTCACCGTGCCGTCCCACGAGGTGTCGTGGAACACCAGATGCGTGGCGGCATCGGCGACCACCAGCTGCACCGGCATCGTGACGTACAACGGATCGTCACCAGGGCCGAAGGGCCGCCCCGGGTCGGTGTTCCACAGCCGGTACGTCCCGTCCCGCAGCCGGGGGCCCGAAGCCCGCCCCCCGAGCCCGAAGAACCGCGCGTCCGCGGCCACCTCCGACCGCTGCATCCACCGTGCCGGGCCGCCGCCCACGGGCTCCCACCACCGGGGCGGCAGATCCCGGCGCAAGGTCACACCACCGGGCGTACGCACCTCGACCGCTCCGTGCCGCGAGACCACGACTGTCACCCGCTCCGCCACCACGCGCCAGCCGCCGTCCTTGTCCGGCTCCAGCACCGCTCTGGGATCCGGCTCCGGGCAGCGCCCGGCGAGCGCGTACGACGGCTCGGGACCGGCTCCGTCCCAGCCCCAGAAGACGGCCCCGTTGGCGGCCACAGTGATCCGCAGATCGGAGCGGCTGAACCGGACGACACCGCCCCCGGGCCCCGGCTCGACCTCCCGCACCGGCCCCGGTACCCGCGCGCGCTCGGCCCCCCGCTGTGGCAGCCCCGTGGCATCGGCACGCCTCCTGCGCCACGCGGCGCGAACGGTACGCAACCCCTGGGCCGCCCCCGCTGAACCGACCGTCTTCATCGAACGCACCAGGCCACGACCATCCATGCTGCTCAGCCTGCCATTGACGGCGCCACGCGTGCGTGTCGTTCAACTGCCGTTCACCCGTGCTGGGACCACATCTTCACGACACGGACTATGTGGGGCACGCCCTGGTGCAGGAGTCGATCACATGGCATCGTCCGTGTCATCCGCGTCACGCGCACACCCCAGCCCGTGCGCGGAGGACGCACACGACGCGCACAGCCCGGGAGCCGCCCCATGTCGACCATGAACCCCCAGCCGCTCTGGCAGCCCGATCCCGAACGCATCGCACACGCACAGATCACCAGGTTCCAGACCTGGGCGGCCGAGCACCACGGCGCCCCGCCCCAAGGCGGCTACGCCGCACTGCACCGTTGGTCCGTCGACGAACTGGACACGTTCTGGAAAGCCGTCACGGAGTGGTTCGACGTACGGTTTCCGACCCCCTACGCGCGCGTGCTCGCCGACCGCTCGATGCCCGGCGCCCAGTGGTTTCCCGGCGCGACCCTGAACTACGCCGAGCACGCCCTGCGCGCCAGCGCGACCCGTACGGACGAACCGGCCCTCCTGTACGTCGACGAAACCCATGAGACCCGCCCGATGACCTGGTCCGAGCTGCGCCGCCAGGTCGGCTCCCTGTCCGCCGAACTGCGCGCCCTCGGCGTACGCCCCGGAGACCGGGTCAGCGGCTACCTCCCCAACATCCCGCAGGCCGTCATCGCCCTCCTCGCCACGGCCGCGGTGGGCGGCGTCTGGACGTCCTGCGCTCCCGACTTCGGCGCCCGCAGCGTCCTCGACCGCTTCCAGCAGGTCGAACCGGTGGTCCTGTTCACCGTCGACGGCTACCGCTACGGCGGCAAGGAACACGACCGCCGCGACACGGTCGCCGAACTGCGCCGCGAACTGCCCACCCTGCGTGCCGTCGTCCACATCCCCCTCCTCGGCACCGAAGCACCCGAAGGCGCCCTGGAGTGGCCGGCCCTGACCATGGCCGACACGGAACCCGTCTTCGAACAGGTGCCCTTCGACCACCCCCTGTGGGTGCTCTACTCCTCCGGCACGACGGGCCTCCCCAAGGCCATCGTCCAGTCCCAGGGCGGCATCCTGATCGAGCACCTCAAACAGCTCGGCCTGCACTGCGACCTCGGCCCCGAGGACCGTTTCTTCTGGTACACGTCGACCGGCTGGATGATGTGGAACTTCCTCGTCTCCGGCCTCCTCACCGGCACGACGATCGTCCTCTACGACGGCAGCCCCGGCTATCCGGACACAGGCGCCCAGTGGCGGGTCGCCGAACGCACCCGGGCCACGCTCTACGGCACCTCGGCCGCGTACGTCATGGCCTGCCGCAAGGCCGGCGTGCGCCCCGGCGCTGACCACGACCTCTCCAAGATCCGGTGCGTCGCCACCACCGGCTCCCCCCTGCCGCCCGACGGGTTCCGCTGGCTGCACGACGAGGTCCGCGACGACCTGTGGATCGCGTCCGTCAGCGGCGGCACGGACGTGTGCTCCTGCTTCGCGGGAGCCGTACCGACCCTCCCCGTGTACATCGGCGAGCTGCAGGCGCCCGGGCTGGGCACCGACCTGCAGTCCTGGGACCCGAGTGGCAAACCTGTGATCGACGAGGTCGGCGAGCTCGTGGTCACCAACCCCATGCCGTCGATGCCGATCTACTTCTGGAACGACCCGGACGGCAGCCGCTACCACGACAGCTACTTCGACACCTACCCCGGAGTGTGGCGCCACGGCGACTGGATCACCGTCACCTCACGCGGCTCCGTCGTCATCCACGGCCGCTCCGACTCGACGCTCAACCGCCAGGGTGTGCGCATGGGTTCGGCCGACATCTACGAAGCCGTCGAACGCCTTCCCGAGATCACGGAATCCCTGGTCATCGGTATCGAGCAGCCTGACGGCGGATACTGGATGCCTCTCTTCGTGCACCTGGCCCCCGGGGCCGTCCTCGACGAGGTGCTCCTGAGCCGCATCAAGCAGACCATCCGCGAACAGCTCTCACCCCGCCACGTTCCCGACGAGATCATCGAGGTGCCCGGCATCCCGCACACCCTCACCGGGAAGCGCATCGAGGTACCCGTGAAGCGCCTGCTCCAGGGCACTCCCTTGGAGAAGGCGGTCAACCCGGGCTCCGTCGACAACCTCGACCTGCTCCACTTCTACGAGGACCTGGCCCGCAAGCACGCCTGACCGACGCGCCCACACCTCCGTCAACCTCCGTAGGCGGCCTCGGACTCGCCGACCACGACCGCGAAGTCCGAGGCAGCCGTAGCATCCCGCCAACTCCCTCCGGGACGTTGGGCGGCCGCCGAGCGCTCCATCGCCAAGATCGGCACACTCGTCGCCGTCGGCGCCACCGGAATCGCTCGCTGCTCGTCCTCAACCTCGCTCGGCGTCTACCTCGGCGTCCACGGTCACGCCCAGTCCGCCCCACGCGGCGTCGGACACTCGCAGTCACCGCGGCCCTCGCCACCGGCCCGGTGGGCGGGACCGTATTCGTTTCCACCATCTCCGTGACCTGCCCGATCCAGCATCGCCACATCCGCGACCGTCTCGCCCGGACGTCATTGTCAGTGCTGTCGATTACTGTGAGTGAGCATTGATCGACTGCGTACAGGGGGAAACATGGAGCGCACCGACCACCAGACCATGCGACGCGTCCTGCGCCGCGAAGTCGCCGGCACCATCGGCCTGCTGACCGACGAACACGACTTCCGCGCCATGCGGCGCTACCGCACCTTCACCTTCGACGACCACACGACCTACCTCCAACAGGTCGAAGACCTCCTCAGGACACGCGCGTCCCAAGGCAGCCACACCACGGTCGCCCTCTTCGACCCGGAGGAATACGCCGAGTTCTGTGCGGACGCCGGCCTCGACCCCGACATCCCGTCGAGCCGCACACGCTTCACAGCCGAACTCGCGACCACCGGCCCGGCCATCACTTACGAAGGCCAGCCCCTGGCCGACCTCGTACCGGCCCTCGTCGACGAAGCCGTCCGACAGGCCACCTGGGAATACGCGAGCACGCTGCTCGCCCGCCTCGGATCCTGCGCCTCCTGCGGCGAGGACATCGGCCGCGCGGCCTTCGTCCGCGCCTCCCACCTCCTCGTCCATATCCTCGAGACGGCGCCGCCTGGCGATCGCCACCTCGTCTGCAGTGTCACCGGCACACCTGAAACACTCGTCGCCGTACTCCACGCCCACGAGGACGCCGACGGAGCCACCCAACTCGACGAGGCCGAAGCCCTCGAATTCACCACCGTCCTCGCCCTCGCCCTCGGCACCCAGAGCCCGGGCGGACTCGTGATGCGCACCAGCGCCCCTGGCAACCCCGACCGGATCTACGGCTGGCGCCTGCGCGGCGAGCGCCTCGAACCCCTCACGGCCGGAGAAGTCTTCGACGCCTACTGCACCGACATCGAATCAGGCGACCTCATCTCGCCCGAATCGGACGTCGACTACTGTGCGCCGCCCGATCTCGGAGACGAAGGACAGACGCCCGGACACCACCACTGAACACAAAAGGGGCGCTCCACCTCGGCGGTTTCTAGGTGTCGTCGCAACACGTGGTTGTGTTGATCAGGCGGTGAGCAGTTTATGCAGGCGCTCGGCTGGGGTTTCCCGGCCGAGCGTTTTGCGTGGGCGGCCGTTCAGCTCGGCGGCGACGGCGTCGAGGTGCTCGCGGGTGTGGACGGCGAGGTCGGTGCCCTTGGGGAAGTACTGCCGGAGCAGGCCGTTGGTGTTCTCGTTCGAGCCGCGCTGCCAGGGGCTGGCCGGATCGCAGAAGTAGACCGGGACGTCGGTGGCGATGGTGAACGCGCCGTGGCTGCCCATTTCCGAGCCCTGGTCCCACGTCAGGGACCGTCGCAGGTGGGACGGCAGGGTCCGGACCGTGGTGACCAGCGCGTCGCGAACGCTCTCGGCGCCGTGGTCGCCGGGCAGATGCAGGAGCATGACGTAGCGGGTGGCCCGCTCGACCAGGGTACCGATCGCCGACTTTCCGTCCTTGCCGATGATGAGATCGCCCTCCCAGTGCCCGGGGACCGCCCGGTCCTCGGCTTCGGCCGGACGCTCGCTGATCATGACCATCGGGGTGGCGAACCGGGGCCGGCGCTGCTGGGCCTGGCGGCGAGGTCTGCGCCGGGCGCGTCCGGTGCGCAGGGCGCGGGCCAGTTCGCGGCGCAGCTCACCCCGGCCCTGGACGTAGAGGGCCTGGTAGACCGTCTCGTGGACCACGTGCATCTCCGGCCGCTGGGGAAACCGTGCCCGCAGAGCCTGACAGATCTGCTCCGGGCTCCACCGTAGGTCCAGGTGGTCCTGGATGAAGTTGCGCAGCTGCGGGTTCTGGCCGATCTTCCCGGGCTTCGGACGGGGCCGGCGGGCATCGGCACGGGCCTGGGCCGCGTGCGGGCGGTACTGGCCGCCCGTCGGGTGACGGTTGCGGCGGATCTCCCGGCTGACCGTCGACGGGCTGCGGCCCAGCTCCGCGGCTATCGCCCGCACGGTCGCCTTCTCCCGCAGCCGGTCGGCGATGTGAATGCGGTCTTCCTCGCGCAGGTACCGGGACGGCCCGCAGGGCGCTGCCACCGCGTTGATCGGTGGCAGCGCCTTCCGGTTACCGTATGCCTGACGACCGTTGCGCCACTTCTGGCCGGTCCGGCGGTCGATCCCGACGATCCGGCACGCTTCCCGGTTGCTCACACCCTGCTGCATGAGCCGGGAGTATGCCTCCCGCTCCCTGGCGAGCTTCTTCCTGCCCTGAGGCCTCTCCCGGTCCTTACGGATCTCGAAGTCCATCGCACCCCTTGAACTGGGGTGTTGCAACGACTCCTAGAACCCAAGCTCGCGTGGAGCGCCCCTCACCGGACAGCCGAGAGGCCGCCAGTCGGCCAGGTCCGCCTACTCGCCGGACAGCACCGCCTGGGCCGCGCTGCGCGCCTCCTCGGCACTGTCCGCCGCCCGCGCGGCCGCCGCGGCCCGCTCACACTGTGCCAGCGTGTACTTCGCCAGCGTCGCCCGGACATAAGGAATCGAAGCCGCACCCATGGAAAGCGAGGTGACACCGAGACCGGTCAGCACACATGCGAGCAGCGGGTCGGAAGCGGCCTCACCGCACACACCACAGCTCTTGCCCTCGGCCCTCGCCGCCTCGGCGGACAGCGCGACCAGGTCGAGCAGCGCGGGCTGCCACGGATCCTGCAGACGCGACACCGCACCCACCTGACGGTCCGCGGCGAAGGTGTACTGCGCGAGGTCGTTGGTCCCCAGCGACAGGAACTCGACCTCCTGCAGAATCGACCGCGCCCGCAGCGCGGCCGACGGAATCTCCACCATCGCGCCGAACTTCGCCTGCAGCCCAGCCTCACGGCACGCGTCCGCGAACGCCTTGGCATCGGCACGGTCCGCCACCATCGGGGCCATCACCTCGAGGTAGACCGGCACCCCCTCGGCGGCCTTCGCCAGCGCCGTCAGCTGCGTACGCAGCACCTCGGGGTGGTCGAGCAGAGTCCGCAGCCCCCGTACGCCCAGCGCCGGATTCGGCTCGTCGGCCGGCGTGAGGA